>NZ_CP136997.1:0-4800000 GCF_058344915.1 Streptomyces sp. PL-25 | reverse complement strand
TCGGGCGCCGCGGCGGCGAGGAAGTTCGCCAGGGCCAGCAGGAGCATGAGGGCGCAGAGCATCAGCCGCCGGTCGAGGCGTGCCGTGGCCGCGGTGACCAGCGGGGCGGCGAGCGCCGCCAGGAAGCCGGGCATGGTCATCGTCAGCCCGGCCATGCCGTCCGAGACGGTGAAACCGGATCCGATCGAGGTCAGCAGGCCGATCGGCAGGATCTCGGTGGTGACGACGGCGAAGAGGCCGAGCGTCACCGCGATCACGGCCGGCCACCCCGGCAGCGGGGATCCGGGGGCCGCGGGGCGGCTGGCGGCCGGGGTGGTGGTGGTTGCCGGCATGGTGGGTGTCCCGTCCTGTGGAGGCAGCGTGATACGCCATCAGTCCAGCAGTGCTCGGGAAGGGGTGCTGGCAGCTCTGCGACAGCACCGTCCCCCTCACCCCGTCCCCCTCGTCGTCGCTGTCGCGTTCCTGCCCGACGCCGGACACATGGCGTGGGTCAGGGCTGCCAGGAGTCCGCGGGCGGGGCCGACGGGACCGCCGGGGCGGGGGTGTACGTGTCCCGGTCCGCGGGGCGGGCGAAAGGCCCGGCGTGTTCGTGCATGAGCAGCAGCACCACACCGGCGACGAGCAGCGAGAGGACGATCAGTGCCATGCCGACAGGGTTGTCCGGGTTGTACTCGTAGCGGTTCGTGCCGAACTTGCTCCGCCTGAACACGGGTTCGTCGTCGTCGAAAGGCATCGTCGGACCCTACCCCGGCCGTCTCACACCCGGGGCACTCCCGCCGCCCGCCTCGGCGCCGTGTGGGAAAGTGTTCTGCGCCCGTGCCCTGCTGAGAGCCATGGGCGCCGTCGCGGTCACGCCAAGGGGGGTGTCGGCCGGGGCGGGAGACGGCCGGGCGGGGGCCCGGCCGCAGGACGGCCGGAAAGGGCTGCCATGAGCGACGAGATCTACTTCAGCAACAACTACCGCGACCTGTGTGAGGAGCGCGGCACGGGCGCAGGATTCCAGTTCGAGTTCAGCTGCCAGCGCTGCTACGACACCTGGCGCTCGCCCTTCGAGGCCTACGCGGGCGGCAGAGCGGCCAGTTGGGTCGACAAGGGTGTCAGTGCCGCGTGGGGGCTGGTGGGACGTACCGGAAGCAGCGTGTCCAGCGCGGTCGAGGGGCTGGCGGGCGCCGGTTACGGCAAGTCGCGCGACGCCGCGTTCCAGCGGGCGATATCCACCGCCCAGGACCACTTCAACCGGTGTCCGCGCTGTACGCACTACGTCTGCGACCGCTGCTGGAACGCCGGACAGGGCATCTGCCTCCAGTGCGCCCCCGACACGGCCGCCGAGGCGCTCGCCGCGCAGCGGCGCGGGCTCAACGACGCGGTCAGCGACCGTGCGTACGCCGCCGGTCAGCAGGCGGGTCAGCGCTTCGACGTGAACACGCCCCGGCAACTGGTGTGTCCGCAGTGCCGTACCGAGACCCACGGCAGCCCGTTCTGCCCAGGCTGCGGCCTGCGCATGGCGCAGCCTGACACCTGCGGCTCGTGCAGCGGCGAGCTGCCCGCGTCGGCGGCCTTCTGTCCCACCTGCGGCACCCGGCGCTGACCGGCACGTCTCCGGCCGGGCGCGCGGTGCCGCGCCCGGCCACCGGACCGGGCCCGCTCAGAGGAGGACCAGAGGAGAACCAGAAGAGGGTCCGAAGAGGTCCGACGAGGTCCGAAGAGGTCCGAAGAGGTCCGAAGAGGTCCGAAGAGGTCCGAAGAGCATCAGAAGAGGCTCAGCAGCGCTTCCGCCGGATCGGTGAGGGGCGTGTCGCCGTCCGGGAGCGGGAGTTCGAACCAGACGGTCTTGCCGCGGGGGGTGCGGCGGGAGCCCCAGGCCGCGCTGAGCAGGCCGACGAGCTGAAGGCCGCGGCCCCCCTCGTCGGTGTCGCGGGCGCGGCGGCGGCGCGGCTGGACGAGGCCGGAGTCCCAGACCTCGCAGACCAGCGTGCGGTCCAGCAGCAGCCGCAGCCGGATCTCGCCCTCGCCGTACCGGAGCGCGTTGGTGACCAGTTCGCTGACCAGCAGCTCGGTGGTGTCGACCAGCGGCTCCAGGTCCCAGGCGAGAAGCTGGGTGCGGGCGTACTCGCGGGCGCGGCCGACACTGCGCGGCTCGCGGGGCAGCGTCCAGTCGCCCACGGACTCGGCGGGCAGGCCCTGGACGCGGGCCATGAGCAGGGCGATGTCGTCCTCGCCGTGATGGCTGCCGAGCGTGTGGAGGACGTGGTCGCAGACGTCCTCCAGGGGGAGGTTCGGGTCGGTGAGCGCGCCGACGAACGCCTGGAGGCCCTCGTCCAGCGGGTGGTCGCGGGACTCGACCAGGCCGTCCGTGTAGAGGGCCAGCAGGGCGCCCTCGGGCAGTTCGACCTCCACCTCCTCGAAGGGCTCGCCGCCGACGCCGAGCGGCAGGCCGGGCGGTACGTCGAGCATGAGCGCCTGCTCACCCGGTTCGACCAGAACCGGCGGCAGATGGCCCGCGTTGGCGAACGTGCAGCGGCGCGTGACGGAGTCGTAGACCGCGTAGACGCAGGTGGCCAGGTAGACCTCGGAGAGGTCGGCCTCGCGGGGGCGGCGGGCCGCGCGGGTGGCCTGCTGGATCCCGCCGGGTGCGCCGAGGCCGCGGGCGATCTCGTCGAGCTGGGAGAGCACCTCGGCCGGTTCGAGGTCGAGCAGGGCCAGGGTGCGTACGGCGGTGCGCAGTTCGCCCATGGCGACGGCGGCGCGCAGCCCGCGGCCCATCACGTCGCCGACGACGAGCGCGGTGCGGTGGCCGGGCAGTTCGATGACGTCGAACCAGTCGCCGCCGACCTCGCTGGGCCGGCCGGTGGCCGCGTTGCCGGGCAGATAGCGGCAGGCGATGTCCAGGCCGGACGCCTCCGGGTCGCCGGGCGGCAGCAGGGAGCGCTGGAGTATGAGCGCGCGTTCGTGCTCGCGCCGGTAGAGGCGGGCGTTGTCGATACAGACGGCGGCGCGCGCGGCGAGTTCCACGGCGAGGTCGCGGTCGCGGTCCCCGAACGGCTCGCTGCCCTTGGTCCGGGAGAACTGCGCGAGTCCTACGACGGTGTCGTGGGCGACCATCGGGACGGCCAGCGTGGAGTGCACCAGGCCGCCGTCCTCGCCGGGCACCACCTGGGGGCGGGCCGTGCGCAGGGCGTGCGCGCAGCGCGAGTTGAAGGCGTAGTGGTGGACGGCGCCCAGTTCGACGGGGGCGCCGGTGGCGGACAGGGGGGCGCCGGACACCGCGCTGGCGAACGCGACCCGGCGCAGTTCGGCGCTGCCGTCGGCGAGTCCGGACGGGGTCTCGTCACCGGCCAGCAGGCCCTGGTACAGGTCGACGGTGGCGAGGTCGCAGAAGCCGGGGACGACGACGTCGAGGAGTTCGCGGGCGGTGGTCTCCAGGTCGAGGGAGTTGCCGATGCGGGCGCCGGCCTCGTTGAGGAGGGCGAGGTTGCGCCGGGCCGCGGCGGCCTCGCGGGCGGCGGCCCGGCGGGCGGTGATGTCGGTGCCGAGCCAGGCGATGCCGATGGGGCGTCCGCTGCCGCTGTGCACGCGGTAGAGGTTGATGGACCAGTGGCGGCGCTGGTCCGAGCCGGGGACGAAGCCGGTGACGTGCATGTCCGTGATGGACTCGCCGCTCGCCAGGACCCGGCGCAGGGTGGCGGAGACGCGGTCGGCCTCGGCCCGGGGCAGATAGTCGTGGACGCCCTTGCCGCGGTGGTCGTCGGGGCTGCCGCCGAAGGTGGCGGCGAACCGCTGGTTGGCGCGGCGGATCCGCAGATCGGGGTCGAGCAGCAGGAAACCGAACGGGGATTGGCCGAAAATCGCCTGCGAGGCGGCGAGGTCGGTCTCGATGCTGCGCAGGGTGCGGACGTCCACGACGATACAGACGGCGGCCTTGTCGCCCTCGGCGGTGCGGGTCGGCATGACGTACACCTCGGCGAGGCCGCGCGTGACACGCGGCCGGTGCGCGCCGCGTGCGCCGCTCGCACCGCTCGCGCCGGGCGCGGCAGCCGGGGTGCTGCCTGAGCCGGGCGCGGAGCCTGCGCCGTTCGCGGTGCTTGCGCCGGGCGCGATGCCCGCAGCGGTCGCGGTGTTCACGCCGCTCGCGCCGCTCGCGCCGTTCACGCCGTTCGCACCGGGCGCTCCGCCGGTGCCGCGTGCGCCGTCGGCGCCGCCCGTCCCGCGTGCGCCGCGCGCGCCCCCGGTCCCCGTCCCGGCCGCGTCCTCGGTCCCGGTGAGCGCGCCGTGTTCCGTACGGGAGCGGGGCTCGTCGTCGTCCGGTTCGGGCAGGCGGAACGGGACGACCCCGGTCCACTCCCGACCGTCGAGGATCTCGGCCATCTTGCGCTGGCCCTGCTCGCGCAGATCGGAGTCGATGAACGCCTCGATGGGGTCCATTCCCACGGCGCGTTCGGCCGGGATGCCGAACAACTGCTCGGCGCGCAGGCTCCACTGGTCGACGTGCCCGTCGGGGCCGATGGAGAAGGACGCCACCTTGATGTAGTCGTAGATGGAGCCGGGCGGACTGCTCTGCCACATCGCGTCCACGGGCGGCGCGCCCTCGACCCCCGCGGGTCCCGCGACGGCCCCGCCGCCCGCGGTCCCCGTCCTCGCGCCGTCCGACGGGTCCTCGGACTCCGTGGCCTTCGCTGGTATCTCGCTCACGCGAACCGTCCCCTCCAGCTCACCGCGTCCGGCACCGGTCACCGGGGGCGGCTGCCCGCAGTATCCAGCACTACGGCGCCGCACAACACGGTGTTCACGATCACAGGAGCATCCCGATGCGTTTTGGTCCGGCCCGATCCGTCCTGTGACAACACAACCTGTCTTCTAACCAGGCAACACCCCGTCGAACCCCTCTGCGGACAACCGCCGCGGACGAGTGCCGGCGAGGGGCACCCCGGATGACCCGCTCCGCATCCGTCGTCACCCTTCGTCACGGGCGACCGGCACCGGGCCGTTCGGACCGCCGGAGCGACTGGAGCGACTGGTGTGACCCGAGCGGTCCGAGCGGTCCGAGCGGCCGGAGCGGCCGGAGCGGTCCGAGCCGTTCCGCTCCGGCGAGACGCCGTCGCCGGTCGGTGCGGCCGGGTTGTGCGCCTGCACCGCCAGTTCGAACCACACCGTCTTGCCCGACCGGTCCGGCCGGGTGCCCCAGCGGCGGGAGGAGGCCGCGACCAGTTGCAGACCGCGCCCGCCCTCGTCGTCGGGGTGGGCGCGGCGTTCGCGGGGCGGGTCCGGAAGCGGGTCGGAGACCTCGACCAGCAGCACGTGCGGCAGCCCTGCCGGACGCACCAGCCGCAGCCCGATGGGGCCGTGCGCGTGCCGCAGCGAGTTGGTGACCAGTTCGCTCACCAGCAGGGCCGCGGTGTCGCCGACACTGTCCAGCGCCCAGGTGCGCAGCTGGCCGCGGACGGCGGCACGGGCCGTGCGCACCGCGCCGGGCTCCGCGGAGAAGGTCCACTCGGCGCAGTCGCCTTCGGAGTCGGTCACGCCGATCACTTCCCGGGCCAGCGAACTCCCATGTCCGGTTTCATGGGGTTAATGGGCACATACCCGGTATCCAGCGGCCAGTACCGCACTTCCGGGAGCGGTACCGCCCGGCCGCCCGGAATCCCGCCCGGTCTTCCGGCCCGAAGTCCGGCCGGGCGAGGGAAGGCCCGCGCCCCGTCCCGGCCCATCCCGCCCCGCTTCTCCCCGCCTCGCCGGGTGGTACCGGCTCACCTCAATTCGCCACCGGCCCTGAGGTCGTCGAAGAGCAGTTGGTCGACCGGCGGGACCAGCGGCCGGTCCGCGTACGAGAACCAGGCCATCTCCTCGATCTCGCTGCTCACCGCCAACCTCCCCTGATACTCGGCGGTGTAGCAGCTCATCCGCACCACGGCACCGCCCGGCAGTTCGGGCACCTCGGCCTCGTACGTGCCCACGTGCAGCGCACTGTCCGGGTCGAGGAGCACGGTCAGCTCCTCCTCGATCTCACGGAGCAGGGTCTCCAGATCACTCTCCGCGCCCTCCCGCTTGCCGCCGGGGATGTAGAAGACGTCCTTCCCCCGGGGCCTGGCGCACAGAATCCTGCCGTTCTCCACGCGCACCCACGCCACCGTGTCGATCAGGACCGTCATCACTCCGCCTTCGCCGTCCGGAACCCGCGTCAGGCAGGACCTTACGAGACCGGTGCGGGCGACGGGAGCGGCGCCCGTCCGGCGGACCGGCGAGGGGACCGGCGCCCGTCCGGCGGGCCGGCGACGGGAGCGGCGCCCGTCCGGCGGGCCGGCGACGGGAGCGGCGCCTGCCCGGCGGACCGGCCTCAGCCCTCCAGGGCCTCGATCGACTCAGCCCTCCAGCGCCTCGATCGCCTCGGCCAGCCAGCGCTTCTCCTCGGTACCGGTGGCGCGGGCGATGCGCAGCATGCCCTGCCGGAAGAGGTCCGGCGCCTCCTCGGCCCGCACCGGCTCGCCGTCGCGGTAGAAGAAGCTCGCCGGAGTGTCGAGGAAGGCCTGCCGGCGGCGGAGGACGGCGGCCTGCTCCGCCCGGTCGGGGAGGTGCCGCAGGAACGCGAGCAGCGTGAAGAAGCGCTGTCCGTCGGTGATTTCGGCGTCCTTGGGGTGGCGGAGCCGGGCCCGCAGGTCGGCGCGTCCCGCCTCGGTGAGGGAGAGGATCCGCCGGGGCGCCGCACCGCTTCCGGGCCCGGTGCGCTGCTCGACCAGCCCCGCCTTCACCAGCCGGGTGATGGCCGGGTAGAGCGCGCCGTCGCTGACCGGGCGGATGTGGCCGCTGAGGCCCTGGATGCGGCTCTTCAGCTCGTAACCGTGCAGGGGCTCCTCGTGGAGGAATCCCAGAATCGACAGCTCCAGCACGCGCCGTCCCCGTTCTCTCGCCCATGCGAACGCTCGCCCTTGCCCGCCCCGTGCGGTCATGTTATCTCTTTTCGCTGTACCTCGATTCGAGGTACAGCGAAAAGGGGGAGGCATGCCCATGAGGGCGGACGCGGTCGTGACGGCGGCAGAGCACCGGCGCACGCTGGTGTCGCTGGCGTTCCCGGTCTACTTCGAGCTGCTCGCGGGCGTCACCGCCGGGATCATCAACATGGTCTGGGTGGCGAGGCTCGGCGGGGAGGCCGTCGCCGCGGTGGCCGTCGCCACCAATCTGGAGAACCTGCTGCTCGGCGTCATCCTCGTCGCCGGGTCGGGCACGACCGTGCTGGTCGCACGGGCCCGCGGCGCACAGGATCCGGCGGCGCTGCGCTCCGCCGTGCGCGGCGGCTGGGCACTGTGGGCGATCATCACGCCCTGCGTCGCCCTGGGCGGGTTCCTGTGCCGCGAACCGCTCGCCCGGCTCGTGCTCGGGGGCGGCGAGGACGGCTCGCTGCCCCTCACCACCGGCTACTTCTCGATCGCGCTGCCGGGGATCGCGGTGTTCTTCGCGACCAACGTCGTGGACGGCATCCTCAAGGGGGCGGGCGACACCCGCACCCCGATGCGACTCGCCGTGCTCGCCAACGGGCTGATCCTCGTGCTGGACCCCCTGCTCATCCTCGGGTGCGGGCTCGGTGTCCGCGGGGCGGCGACCGCCACGGTGCTGGGCCGGACCGCCGCGCTGGTCTGCGGATTCCTCGCACTGCGCCGCAATGCCGTGCTGCGCCGGGCCGCCGGGGCGTGGTCGGACGGGACGGGGTCACTCGGCTCCGATGCCCGTACGGTCGCCGCGACGGGGCTGCCGATGTCGGCCGACTTCGTCACCCGGATGGCGGGCGCGCTCGCCCTCGTCGCCCTCGTGGCCCGGATCGGTGTCGCCGAGGTCGCCGCCTACGGCATCGCGACCAAGGCGATGTACGTCGCGACCATGGCTTTCTACTCGGTCCGCCAGGCCGCCGCCATCCGCACCGCCCATCTGCTCGGCACCGGGCACGACGCGCGACGGGCCGTCGGGCGGCAGGCGCTGCTCCTCGCCGGGGCACTGGGGCTGACGGCCCTGCTGGCACTGCTCACCGCCGCGCCGTGGATCACGCGGGCGTTCGGCGGTGCGGGCGCGGTGGCCGAGGCCGGCACGCTCTATCTGCGGTGCGTGGGGCCGTACCTGGTGCTGCTCGCCTGTTTCATCGCGCTGGGCGGGGTGTTCGAAGGCAGCGGCGGAAGTCCCGCCCTCGCGCGGATCACGCTGTGCGGGGTGCTGCTTCAACTGGCGCTCGCGTACGGGCTGTCGGGCTCGGGGCTGCCCGGCATCTGCGCGGCCATGGCGGCGTCCATGGCCGCGCAGTGCGCGGCCGTCGTCAGGATGTACCGGCGCGCCGCGCTCCCGGCGGCCACCGGCCGGCCCGAGGACGAGGCGGCGGCGGAGGAAGCGGGAGGCGTCGAGGAAGACGCGGGGGAAGTCAAGGAGGAAAGGAGAGGGTGAGAGAGGCAAGGGGGAAGGAGAGGGCGAGAGAGGTGAGAGAGGAAAGGGAAGGAACGGACGGGAGGGAGGAGAGAAGTGCGATGCGGGCCTGTGCGCCGGGGCACGCCGGGGCGTGCTCTTCACCGCCACCCGCTCCGGAGCCGCCCGCCGCGGCATCCCGGGCCGCCCCCGCTTCGCCTCAGCGCTCTTCGAGGCACTCGACCCAGTAGAGCTGCTTGTGGCCGTGGCTCTGCAGGCTGCCGACGGTCTCCTCGGCCTCGTCGCGAGTGGCGTATCTGCCCACGCGGTAGCGGTTGCCGTTGTCGTCCTGCCGGACGACCAGCCAGGGAAGAGTGACCGTACTGTCGTTCATCCCGCCCCCACTGCTCCTTTCCGCCCGGCGCGTGCTCCGCGCGCGCCCGGCCGCGTCCGGCTTGCGGCCTTCTGCCGTGTCTCCGCCTGCCGCGGAAACCGCAGCTCGCATATGCCCGAGCCTACGCCCAACCTTCACTCAGCGGATACGGGTTTTCACAAAGAGGTATGCAACCGGCCAATCCGCAGGGGGCGCACAGGGATGAACGCGCCGCACGCGGACATGAGGGGCGCACGGTCGCAAGCCCCGCGCCGTCGGCCGGTGCGCGCGGCGGCGACCTGCGAGGACGGCCGGAATCCAGCGCAGTGGGAACGGGGCGCGCGCCCTGCGGACAGGCCGGGACGGAGCCATGCACCGGCCGAACCGCACCAGGAACCGCACCAGGGGGCGCGCACTACCCGGCCCGCGCCGCGCCGCACGCCGGTGACATGAGCGCACCGGTGATACCGCGGAGGCGGCGGGCGGTACCGCCGAGGCCGCGCGGGTCCTGCTGCGGAGGCGGCGGGTGGCTACTTCACGGGCAAGTGGTACGCCACCCGGTAGCGGTCGGCGGGGATCACCACGTCGGCCGTCTCCACGGCGCGGCCGGAGGCATAGAAGGTGCGCTGGACGACCACGACGACATGGCCGGGGACGCCGCCGAGGGTGAGCAGTTCCTCGGCGAGGCCGGGGCGGGCGCCGACCTCCTCGGTGACGTTGTCGACGACGATGTCGATGGCGCGCATGCGCTCGACGACGCCCATGCCGCCGAGCGGGCCCTCCTCCGGGAGCATGACCGGAGTGCGGCCGGTGAGGGCGAGCGGTTCCCAGGAGGTGGAGAGCATCATCGG
Source organism: Streptomyces sp. PL-25 (assembly GCF_058344915.1). NCBI lineage: Bacteria > Bacillati > Actinomycetota > Actinomycetes > Kitasatosporales > Streptomycetaceae > Streptomyces > Streptomyces sp. PL-25. Next base: position 4,790,400 of record NZ_CP136997.1, on the reverse strand, counting down.
CTCGCCCGCGTCCCGGAACACGTACCTGGTGCGCATCACGCGGTCGCCGGGCTTGATGCCGAGCCGGTCGGCGATCGCGCCGCCCGCCTCGGTCTGCGCGCTGCGCGACTCCCAGGTGCCGCGCGCGTCGGCGGCCGCCTGCTCCTGCCGGAACGGCGTGGCGCCGCCGACCGGGCGGTAGCCGGAGCGGGCGACCCGGCGCGGCGCGGGCCGCTCGCGCACATACGTCCCCGAGCCGGAGCGGCCCTCGACCAGGCCCTCGGCCATCAGCACCTTGCGGGCTTCCAGGGCGACCGTGTCCGAGACGCCGTACTCCTCGCGGATCCTGGCCTGGGAGGGCAGCCGGGTGTGCGGGGGCAGCGAACCGTCGACGATCTTCTTGCGGAGGTCGCCCGCGACGCGCAGATACGCCGGCTGCTCACCGAAAGTCACTGGCCACTCCCATCAGGTTGCACAGACAGCAACAGGGTGGCAACCGTAGGTTGTGACTTGCAAGTCGAGGCCAAGGAATCACTCGAAGTGATGAGTTGTGGTGTCGGGGGGCTTTACCCAGGCACTTTCTCCCCGGTAAGGGAACCGCCGCACGTGGGCCCCGCCCCGCACGTCACAGCCGTCTCCCGGGCCGTACGCCGGTCTTCGACGGCGTACCCGGCGGCCGCGGCCCAGAGCTTCGCGCCCCGTGACAGCCACCGGGTGCGGAGCGGAGAAGGAGAACACGGCAGCCGGGTCGCCGGGGGCATCGGGTGCATCGGGTGCATTGAGCGGAGTGGAATCCGCGCTCGGGTCGTGCACCCGGCGCACACCGGAGCCGCGCGCGCCGGGCCTCGGGAAGAGGACGACCGGCGGACGGGCCCCGGCAGATCCCGGCGGCTTCCCGCGGCTTCCCGCGGCTTCCCGCGGCTTCCGGCGGATCCCCCGGCCCGCCCGGATCCCGGCCGATCGGCCGCACAGGCCCTAACCTGCCCCCATGAGCCCTCTGCCGGACCGCTACTGCCCCACCGACGGCGTCCGGGTGCCCAGTGACTCGCTCGCCTGGTGCTGCCCGTCCTGCCACGGCCCGCTGGATCTCGACTTCGCGCCCACCCCGGCGCCGCTGAAGTCGCTGAGCGGCCGGGTGAACTCGCTGTGGCGGTACGCGGAGACGCTGCCGCTGGCCCAGCCGACGGTGTCCCTGGGCGAGGGCCGCACACCGCTGGTGACGCTGACGGACGAGGTGTCGGCGAAGCTGGACTACCTGATGCCCACGCTGTCCTTCAAGGACCGGGGCGCGGTGCTGCTGGCCCAGCTGGCGCAGCGCGTCGGACCGACCCGGGTGGTCGCGGACAGCAGCGGCAACGCGGGCACGTCGATCGCCGCGTACTGCGCCCGCGCACGTCTGCCCTGCACGGTGTACGTCCCGCTGGGCACGTCCGCGAAGAAGCTGGAGCAGATCGAGGCGCACGGCGCCCGCCCGGAGGTGGTCGACGGCGACCGGGAGGCGGCGGGCGCGGCGGCCCGGCGGGCGGCGGACGAGCCGGGCACCTTCTACGCCTCGCACGTCTACAACCCGTACTTCCTGCACGGCACCAAGACCTACGTCCACGAGCTGTGGGAGGACCTGGGCGGCCGGCTGCCCGATGTGCTCGTCCTGCCCGTGGGCAACGGCACCCTGCTGCTGGGCGCGGCGCTGGCGATCGCCGAGCTGTACGGGGCGGGCCTGCTGGACCGGCGTCCGGCGCTCTGGGCGGTGCAGGCGGCGGCGGTGGCGCCGCTCGCGCACGCCTGGCAGGAGGGCGCGGACGAACTCGTCGGCGACACCACCCTCTCCCCCACCCACGCCGAGGGCATCGCCATCCCCCGCCCGCCGCGCGCCCGGCAGATCCTGCGCGCGGTACGCGGTTCGGGCGGCACCTTCCTGACCGTCTCGGAGGACCGGATCCGGCACGCGCAGCTCGACCTGGCCTCGCAGGGGCTGTATGTCGAGTCGACGAGCGCGGTGTGCTGGGCGGCCGTACGCGAGGGCGCGCTCGGCGGCAGGTCGGCGGTGGTGCCGCTGTGCGGGGCGGGCCTGAAGTCGGGCCTGGCGCGGGCCTGAAGTCGGGCCTGGAGTCGGGTCTGACGCGGGCCTGAGTTCCGGGCTCCGTCCGGGCGGGATCCGGTGGAGTCCGCGGGTCCGGGCGGGACCCGGCGTGACTCGCCGGTCCGGGCGCTCAGTCGTCGAAGGCGGTGGCGCGGGTGCGAGTGCGCTTCTCCCAGGCCGTGATGTCGTCGCGCACCCGGCCGAGATGGCCGAGGAGGGCGGTGACGGCATCGTCGCCCAGCGGCAGCCTGAGCGGGGCGCCGTCCGACTCCAGCGCGGCGAGGATCGGCGCCGCCGCCTTGGCCGGGTCGCCGGGCTGGGTGCCGTCGCCGGCCGCCACGGCGTCCCGGGTCCCGCGCACACCGGCGTACACGCCGCTGTCCGGGCTGAGTCCGGCATTCCCGGTGCCGAAGAGCGACGTACGGAAGGCGCCCGGCTCGACGATCAGCGCCTTGATCCCGTATCGGCGGCCTCGTCCGCGAGTGCCTCCGACATGCCCTCCAGGGCGAACTTCGTCCCGCTGTAGGCGCGGGTGAGCGCGGCCGGGCCGAAGGCGTGCACGTCGAACAGGTCCCGCAGCTCCTGCTCGGTGGTCTTCTCCAGGGCGCCAGCACGTCCCGTACGGCGGCCTCGGCGGCGGCCGTGTCGGCGACGTCCAGGGCCGGCGCTCGGTGAGCGCCCGTCCGAAGCCGCTGCTCGCGCCGGTGGCCAGCCGCACCTTGTTCATGGTTCCCCCTGGTTCACGGTTCCCTCTGGTACACGGTTCCTCCTGGGCTCTCGTCCTCGGACACCGGACTCGTCCGCCGGACGGCTCTGTGTCTCCCAGCCCGCGCTGAGCAAGCAGATCCGCGCTGGAGGGGCAGTTGGGCACCGAGCTGTTCACGCGCCGGGCGCAGGGCGTGGCCCTCACCCCGGCCGGTGCGGCGCCGCGCCGCGCGCCCGGCGGGTGCTGGAGGAGTGGGCGCGGGGCGCGGACGCCGTGGAGGCGGCGCGGGCGGCGGCCCGCAGCACGCTGGTGCTGGGCATGAGCACCAGTCCGGGGCGCGGCGGTCTGCTGCCCGCGATCCGCTCGCGGTTCACCGCGGCACGGCCCGAGGCGCTGCTGCGGCTGCGCCGGGCGAGCTGGGAAAATCCGACGGCGGGCCTGGCGGACGGGACCGTGGACGTGGCCTTCGTCTGGCTGCCGCTGCCCGCCGCCGAGCGGTACGCGTGGACGGTCGTCGCCGAGAAACCGCGGCTGGTCGCGTTGCCGGAATGGCATCCGCCGGCCGCCCGCGCGGAGATCGACTTCGCGGACCTGGCCGGACTGCCGTTCCTGGCCCTGCCCGCGGCGGCCGGCCGCCGCGGATCGGCGCCGAGGTGGCGAGCACCGAGGAGACGTACGAGGCGCTCGTCGCCGGTCTCGGCGTCTGCCTGGTCGCGGCGGGCAACGCCCCGCTCTCATCACGCTCGGCCAGGTGACCACCCGCCCGGTGCGCGGCGGGCGGCACCGGTCCATGCGTCCGTATGCACTCACGCCACGAGGGCCGTACGTACGCCACGAGGGCCCGGTGCGACCCGGCCGGACGGCGGGAATCGTACCGGGCCCTCGGGCCCGCGGGGTGCCGACGGGCGGCTCAGAACTCGTCGGCGCCGTTGCGCAGTTCTTCGGTCCAGTAGCCGGTCTTGGCGACCGCCTCGTCGACCGCGAGGCCGCCGGACGGGGCGTGCACGACGATGCTGCCCTCGGCGGGGCCGTCGGCGGCGAAGAAGTTCACGTCGAACTCCTTGACGACCTTGTTGTCCTCGTGCGCGCCGCCGTTCGCGACCCGGACGTTGGCGTACGCCGGCTGGCCGGGCGCCAGCACGACCGGCGCCCCCGGCTTGCTCTTCGCGACGGCCGGGACGTCCTTGGCGGTCTGGATGGGACCGAAGGCGAGCAGCGGGTACTTCAGCAGGCGGCAGGAGTGGGAGGACTTGTTGGTCGCGGTCAGCACGATGTGCTCGGTGGGCGTCTCGTCGGCCTTCTCCATCGTGACCTTCATGTCGCTGAAGGTGCAGGCGGGAGCGTTCGCGCCGGACTTGCCAGAACCAGAACCAGAACCGGAACCGGAGTCCGAACCGGCGCCGGCACCGGTGCCCGAGCCGCCCTTGTTCTTCTTGGCGGCGGCATCGGCGGCGGTCCCGGAGTTCGCGGAGCCGGACTTGCCGGAGCCGGCGGCCGAGGCGGACGAGCCGGCGGTCCCGGCGGTGCCGGTCGTCGCGGCGGCGGTGGCGGAGTCCGTGGCCTGCTGCGAGGTCGTGGCCTGTCCCTCGTCCCTGGTGCCGTCGCCGCTGCCGCAGGCGGTCAGGCCCAGGGAGAGGGCGGCGAAGGCGGCGACGGCCAGGACGGTGTGCTTGCGGTGGTTGCGCATGGTGGGTTCTCCCCCGAGGCGGTGTGAAGCTGAGATGGACGGCACCTGTGTCCCCGGACGTCCCGGTGCCCGGTGTCCCGCGCTCGGTGCCATGTACTCAGCTTCGGCGTCCGCGCTGCCGTCCTGCTTACGTCCCGCTAACGCTTCGCTGCCAGCAGGGAGAGCAGCCGTGCGGCGCGCTCCGAACCCTGGGTGAACCCGGCCGCCTCGGACGCCGCCGTCGCCTGCCGGAACTCGTCCGCGGCCTCGGCGGTCCGGCCCAGCCCGGCCAGTGCCTCGCCGCGCAGGATCCGCAGCTGCGCCCGGCCGACGACCGCGTGCGGCGAGACCAGCTCGGTGGCGCGCAGGGTGTGGGCGAGTGCGGCCTCGTGGGCGCCGGTGCGCAGGCAGTACTGGGCCAGGTGCTGGAGGGCCAGCACCTGGGTGGCGGGGTGGCCGGTGCTGTCGGCGAGGGCCACCGCGCGGGTCATCAGCTCCCCGGCCCGCACGCTGTCCCCGGTGGAGTCCAGGACGGCGGCGAGGTTGACGCAGGCGATGGCCTCGCTGATGGCGTCGCCCGCGCGGGCGGCCAGCTCGGGTGCCGCCTCCAGATGGACCAGGGCCTCGGGGTCCCGGCCCTCCTCGTGCAGGATCCAGCCGAGCAGGGCCCGGGTCCGCGACTGCGCGTCCAGGTCGCCCTCGTGCTCGGCGGAGGCGAGTCCGGCCTCCAGCAGCGGGGTCCAGCCGTCGGTGATCCGCCACAGCATCAGCGGCCACTGCACCAGGGCGAGCCGCCAGGCCCGGTCGTGCAGGCCGAGTGCGGCGGCCGCGGCCACGGCGCCCTCCAGCGCGGGGCGCTCGGCCGCGTACCAGGCGAGGGCGGCGGCCCGGTCGTCGAACTCCCGCGTGGCGGCCGGGCGGCGGGCGTCGGCGGGCAGCGCGTAGCAGGGCTGGGAGCCGGGTTCGGCGGCCGCGTCGGCGGCGAGCCCGGTGAACAGGTAGTGGTCCAGCAGGCGGCGCAGGCCCTCGGGGTCGGCCTGCGGGGCGAGGTGGCGGGCGTAGAGGCGGACCAGGTCGTGCGGGGTCCAGCGGCCGGGGACGGACTCGGTGAGCAGATGGGCGGCGGCGAGCCGGTCCAGGTCGGCTCCGGCCTGGGCGGGGGTGGTCCCGGCGAGCGCGCTGGCGGCGAACCGGTCCAGGTCGGAGCCGGTGTGCAGGCCGATGGCGCGGAACATGCGGGCGGCGGGCTCGGGCAGCTGCTGCACGGTCAGGTGCAGGGCGGCGGAGACGCCGGTGTCCTCGACGTCGAGCAGGGCGAGGCGGCCGTGTTCGTCGGCGAGTTCGTGGGCCATCGCGCCCAGCGTCCACTGGGGGCGTTGGGCGAGCCGGGCGGCGGTGACGCGCAGGGCGAGCGGCAGCCCGTCGCAGAGTCCGGCCAGCCGGGCGGCGGCCTCGGGTTCGGCGGCGATCCGGTCCTCGCCGAGCACGCTGGCGAGCAGCGCCTCGGCGTCGGCGGCCGGGAGGTGGGCGAGCGGCAGCGGCCGGGCGGCGTCGGAGGCGATGAGGCCGCCGAGCCGGTCCCTGCTGGTGACCAGCGTGACGCAGTGGTCGCCGCCGGGGAGCAGCGGTCTGACCTGCTCGGAGGAACGGGCGTTGTCGAGGACGACGAGCAGCCGGCGGCCGTCGGTGAGGGTGCGGAACAGCGCGCCGCGCGCGGCCGTGGTCTCGGGGACGCGCTGCGGGGCGACGCCCAGGGCCAGCAGGAACTCCCGCAGCACCGTTCCGGCGTCGGGCGCCGGGGTGTCGCTGAAGCCGCGCAGGTCGGCGAAGAGCCGTCCGTCGGGGAAGGCGGCACCGTGCTGATGGGCCCAGTGCAGGGCGAACGCGGTCTTGCCGACCCCGGCGGCCCCGGTGATCAGGCAGACGGGCGCGTCGGTGGCGGTGACGGCCCGGCCGAGCGCGGCCAGTTCCGGGTCCCGGCCGGTGAAGCCGCGCGGCGGCCGGGGCAGCAACTGCGGTACGGGCGGATCGGCGTGCGGCGGGACGAGGTGGCCTGCGGCCGGGACGGGCTGGGGGACGGACTGGGGGCCGGGCTGGGGGACGTACGGCGGTGCGGACGCGGGGCCGGACAAGGGTCCGGACGGGGGGCCGGGCGGGAATGCGGGCTGCGGAGCGGCATCGGCGGCCGGTGTCGGGGTGGCCGCGGCGGCTGCCGTGCCCGGTCCGGGGGTGTGCCCGTCGACCGGTCCGGCAGCCGACGGGGTGGCGTCCTCAACGGCTCCGGCAGCAGGTCCGGCGGTGGTTCCCACGGCTTCGGCGGTGCCCGCGGCGGCACCTGCGGCGGGACCGGCGGGGGACCCACCGGCGGCACCGGCCGCAGTGCCGGTCGCAGTGCCGGTCGCGGATCCCGCCGCGGGCCCCGCCGCGGGTCCGGTGGCCGGTTCCGCGGCCGTACGGGCGGGCAGCGGCGCGGGGTCGGCGGCGCGCAGCAGGACGGCGTAGGCCTCGGTGAGCGCGTCGCCGGGGTCCACGCCGAGTTCGTCGGCGAGCAGCCGCCGGGTGCGGTGGTACCAGTTGATCGCGTCGGACTGCCGTCCCGAGCGGCCCAGGGCCAGCATCAGGGCTGCGGCCAGCGACTCCCGCAGCGGATGCGCGACGGCCTCGGTGCGCAGTACGGCGGCGGCCCTGCCGTGCTCGCCGAGCTGCCCGTACGCCTCGGCCAGCGCCTCCACCGAGGCGAGCCGCAGGTCTTCGAGGCCGCCGGCCGCCGCCTCCAGCGGACCGCTGCGCACCGTGCCGGTCAGGGCGGGGCCCTGCCAGCAGGCGAGCGCCTCGCGCAGCATGCGGACGGTGTCGGCGGGCCGGCGCTGCACGCGGGAGAGGGCGACCAGTTCCTCGAAGCGGTGGGCGTCCACCAGGGACTCCGGCATCTGGAGCTCGTACGCCGTGCCCTGGGTGGTCAGCTCGACGCCGTACTCGCGGGCGCCGTGGTCGGCGAGCAGGGCGCGCAGCCGCGAGACGTGGCCTTGCAGGACCGTCTTGAAGTGGGTGGGCGGTTCGTCCTCCCACAGCGCGGCCGTGAGCTGGTCGACGCTGACCGCGGTGTTGGGCCGCAGCAGGAGCATGGCCAGCAGACTGCACCGTTTCACGGGACCGGGGGCGAAGTCTCCGTTCTCCGTCACCACGGCGACGGATCCGAGCAGCCGGAACTCCACCCTGTGTACCTCCTGATCCGCGGCCCCGTCCCGTGCCGAGGATACGTGGGAAGCCCACCCGTACCGTGCCCCACCTGCCGATCCCGGGCACGGGACCGGACGGGCGGCGGCGCCCCGCCCCTCGACTTTCCCGGCGGGCGGCCCGGCCGCGGCCATATCACCGCGTTATGGCCGGATGGGAGTACCCGAGCCGCTTCCCCGTCCGGAAGGTTGTGTCATGCCCACGTCGACAACTGCCCTCCGGGCGGCCGTACGGCGCGGGCCGGGCCCACGAGGCCGTCGTCACCTTCCCCACCCGCCCGCACACGTCCACCCGACGTGTCCTCCGGATCGAGGAATCTTGCGCATATCCCGACTCGCGCCCGCACTCGCCGCAGCCGCCGTCTCCGTCCTGGCCCTGCTCGCCCCCACGGCGAGCGCCGCCCCGTCCGCGCCCCCCACCACCAGGGCCCCGCAGCCCATCATCGGCGGCGGCTACGCCTCCAGCGGCCCCTGGGCGGCCCGGCTGTACGCCAACGGCCAGGAGAGCTGTTCGGCCACGATCATCGCGCCGACCTGGATCCTCACGGCCAAGCACTGCGTCTCCAGTGGCTCCCTGTCGTTCCGCATCGGCAGCCTGGACCAGTACAGCGGCGGCACCACGGCCAACGGCGTCCAGATCTACACCCACAGCGCCGACCTGGCCCTGGTCCGCCTGGACCGCTCGGTGTCCACCACGTACGCCACCCTCGGCCAGCCCGGCACGGTACGCGTCGGCCAGAGCGTCCAGGTCTACGGCTGGGGCGCGACCTCCCAGTGCGGCTCCGAGATCAACTGCCAGTCCCGCTATCTGAAGGTCGCCGACGTCACCGTCAGCGGCGGTTGCAGCGACGCCTACGGCGGCTCCGCGATCTGCGCCTCCCGCGGCAACGGCATCACCGCCGGCGGCGACTCCGGCGGCCCCATGATGGCCGGCGGCGTCCAGGTCGGCGTCGCCTCCACCAGCGACCGCCAGTCCAGCACGGCGTACGCCAACGTCACGGCGTACCGGTCGTGGATCCAGTCGGTCGCGGGGGTCTGAGGAGCGACCGGCGACGCGTTCGGCTCGGCGCCGGGCCCCTTCCCGTCGTCCGTACGGGGCCCGGCGCCGGGCGCATGACCGCGGCGCTCCGGCGACTGCCTACGCCCGGCCGCTGCCACCGCTGTCTGTGACCGGCTCCTTCTCCAGCCCCAGACGCTCCTGCTCCTCCTCGACGATCCGCCGGGCCAGTTCCGTGTCGGACACGTCGACGGCGTCCGGCGTGGCCTCGGCCACGGCGCTGCGGCGGGCGTAGGCGTCGAACAGGCGGGACTTGCGCTCCAGCATCCGCACCAGGCGTTCGTCGACGCCGCCGGTGGCCAGGAGCCGGTGCACGCGGACCGGTCTGACCTGGCCCATGCGGTGGGCCCGAGCCACCGCCTGGTGCTCGAGGGTCGGCTTGATCTGGGGTTCGCACAGGACGACGACGGAGGCGGCCTGCAGGTTGAGGCCGACGCCCGCCGCCTGGATCTGCGCGAGGAGCACCGCCGGACCGGTCGCGGCGGCGAAGTCGTCGACGATCCGCTGCCGCCGGCCGGCCGGGACGCTCCCGGTCAGCGGACCGGACAGCGGTGTGCCGCCGGTAGCGGCGAGCGCCTGCTCCACCACGGTCAGCACGTCCTTGAAGTGGGAGAAGACGACGGTCTTCTGCCCGTTCGCCGCGGCCTCCTGCACGATCTCCCGCAGCCGTTCCAGCTTGGCCGACTTCTCGGGGCGCAGATACGCGGCCCGGCGCATCGCCATGAAGTTCCCGGCGCGGACGGCCTCGCGGTACGCCTCCTCGTCCGACGCGCTCAGCTCCTCCCACTCGTCGGTGTGCTGGAGACTGGGCAGTTCCGTGAGCACGTCCTCCTGGTTGCGCCGCAGGTAGACCGGTGCGACGGCCGTGCGGAAGGCGACCGATCCGGCCAGCGCGTCGCCCTCGGCCAGGGAGTCGGCGAGACGGGGATCGAGCATGCCGACCAGGTTGCGGAACTCCGCGACTCGGTTCTCCATCGGCGTCCCGGTCATCAGCAGCGCGCGCTCGCACCGCCCGGCCCACAGGGCGACCGCCTGCGAGCGCTTGGCCTGCGGGTTCTTCACACTGTGCGCCTCGTCCACGACGAGCAGGGAGACCGTGCCCCCGTCGGGGGCGGGAAAGCCGCGCAGGGCGTCGAACGTGGTCACCCCGACCCCGCCCCGCGCCTGCCAGTCGGCGAACGCCTCGTGCCGGTCGGGGCCGTGCAGCACCCGGACGGGGAGGGCGCTGCGGGCTTCGATCTCCCGCGTCCAGTTGACCAGGACGCTCGCCGGGCAGACCACCATGAAGTGGTCCCGCCCCTCGGCGGCCAGATGGGCCAGCACGGCGATCGCCTGCACGGTCTTCCCCAGCCCCATCTCGTCGCCGAGGATCACCTTGCGCTGCGCGAGCACGAACCGGGCGCCGAACGCCTGGTAGCCGCGCAGGGACACCCGGCGGCGGGAATCGTCCAGGCGCTGGTTCCGTACCCGTTCGGCGACCTCCTCCGGCAGGAAGCCCTCGGCGGCGGCCGCGTCGGGCAGCCGCCCGGAGACCTCGGCGAGCAGGCCGTAGTACTCGGCGGAGCGGAGCTCGAAGTCCGCCCAGGCCGCGAGGTCGGCCGAGGGCCGCAGCAGATCCACCGAGGTCTGCGCGAACAGCTCCGCGAGCCCCGCCTGCTCCGCCTCCTCCACCAGCGCCCGCACCTCGGCGACCGCGGCCAGCGCACGAACCCGCTTCTCCCGGCCCGCCAGTGCCATGCGCAGCCGCCCGCCGGCGGGCCGCGCGTCGGCCAGCAGCGGCCCCAGCCGCTCCGCGAGGGCGGCGGCCCGGTCGACGGCGCGCCGCGCGTCCGGTCCGGCCTCCACCAGGACGTGCAGCGCCATGACCAGCGCCGTGGTGCCCGGTTCCGGCCGGTCCACATCGATGCGGACGGCCACGGTCTCGTGCACGGCCTCGGCCAGCCGGTGCGCGGCGGCCAGGATCTGGTCGACCGTACGCTGCCCGACACCCGGGATCTGCCGCAGCCGGTAGGGCCCCGCCGCCAGCACCCGCCCCACCGTGCCGAAGCCGCTCCGCTCGACCCCGCCCAGCCGCAGCCGCCCCTCGGTGACGTCCTGGAGCCGCGCGACGGGGATGGCCCCGAGCTCCCGCTCCACCAGTGCGTCGTGCAGCGGCCGCAACGCCTCCCGCACGGCCTCCACGGCCCGCCCGTACTCCGCGACGACCCCCTGCGCGGCCTCCCCCAGCCGCACCCCCCGCCCCACGACCTCCCGCTCCCGCCGCCCCACCCGCCCCGCCCCTTTCTGCCGTCGTGCCGCATCCTCCCACCGCACGCCGTCGCATCGGCCCGCGGATCCGCTCGCACGGGAAAGCCGGGGCACTCGCTTCACCCGGGCACGGTCCAGGAGCAGCCGGGGGCGACAGAAGACGGAAGAGGCAACAGGCAACCCCGCCGAACCCCGATTCCCGACGCGCGCCTCGTGTCAAACTCACTCTCGGCTGCACAGCGAGACAGCTCCATCACGACGGGTTTCCCCGTCGGGTCTTCGTACGACCAGTGAAAGTCGAACGGAAGTTCCCCGTGAGGGCGCAGGACTCTCACGGCCACTGCTCCAGGGGAGGCTCTTGATGAGTACGGCTTTACCGTTCGGCCCGGAACTTCGCCGTTTACGACTGGAAGCGGACCTCACGCTGACCCAGTTCGCCGTGGCGCTCAACTACGACAAGGGGTACCTCAGCAAGGTCGAGCGGGGGGAGCGAGCCGCCTCTCCCGAACTGGCCCGCCGATGCGACGCGTTCCTCGGTGCGAACGGTGCGCTGCAACGCCTGGGCGCCGGCCCCGAGGCCGCCTCGGACGGCGCCGCCGGCTCCCCCACCGTCCCGGGCGGCCGGCGCGTGGGACGCCGGGCGGTCCTCGCCACGGGTACGGGGTCGCTGATCGACCTCGGCCTGAAACTCGGCGGACAGGCGTCCTCCGCCGCCGCGCCCCTCCTTCCGTCCTTCCGCATACAGTTCGACCAGTTGCGCAAGCTCGGCCAGTCCACCGCACCGAAGGCGCTGCTCCCCCTGCTGGAGACGCAGACGCGCATGGTCGCCGCACTGGCCGGCGACACCCCCTCCGCCACCCGGGCCCCCGCGCTCCGGCTCGCGTCCCGGTTCGCGGAGTTCACCGGCTGGATGGCACAGGAGGCCGGGGACAACGAGGCGGCGCTCGGCTGGACCGGTGAGGCCGCCGAACTGGCGCGCACCGGGGGCGATCCGCACCTCGGTTCCTACGCGCTCGTGCGGCGCGCCCTGGTCACGCTCTACGGCGGGGACGCCGCGGGCACCGTCGCTCTGGCGCGCCGGGCCCAGAGCGGCAGGCTTCCGCCGCGCATCCGTGGGCTGGCGGCTCAGCGGGAGGCCTAGGGACACGCGCTCGTCGGCGACGAACGCGACTGCCTCCGCAGTCTCGACCGGGCACGGGAACTGCTGGGCGACGACGCCCGCGACGGCACCGAACCCGTGATCGGCACCACCCACGTGAGCGACCCCGCGGCGGTGACGACCGGCTGGTGCCTGCACGACCTCGGCCGCCCCAGGGCCGCCGCCGAGATCCTCGACCGGGAGTGCCGCCGTCTCCCGCCGCACGCCCTGCGCACCCGCGCCCGCTACGGCTTCCGCCGGTCCCTGGCGCACGCCGCCTCCGGAGAGGTCGAGCACGCGTGCGCCATCGCCGGGGAACTCCTGGCGGTGATGCCGGCCGTGCCCTCTGCGACGGTCAACAGCGACGTCCGCCGTCTCGCGCGGGAGCTCTCCCGGTTCAGGAACAACCAGACCGTACGCGATCTGCAACCGGCACTGGCACGGGTGCTCGCCCCCGGGCACAGCTGACCCGGGCTCCTCCCCCACCGGCCCCGGCTCGAAGCGGCCCGGTCCGGCCGGTCACCCCCGGGCCCCAGGGGATCGCACGATCGCCTGCGGGACCCTCTGCTCCCCGTCCACCGCGTCGCCGCGCGTCCGGATTCCTCGGGCTGCCCGCGACCGGTGACGCACGGGGCGGCGCGCCTCCACTCGTACGCACTCCCGTGGACGCGTCATGCCGTCACGCGGTCGTTGCTTCTCGGCCCGGACGGACGACCCAGGGCCCAGTGGCCCCTTCAACCCGTGCTGCGCACATGCCTCACGAAAGGGATCTTCATGCCCGACGTCTTCGTCAACTACCGCACAGGCGACGAGGAATCCGCCGCGACCATGATCGCCCGAGAACTCGTCCGGCGCTTCGGCCGCGACCGGGTCTTCTTCGCCAGCAACTCGATCGAGCCCGGCCACCGCTTCCCGGCGGAGCTGGTCAGAGCGGTGGAGGAGTGCGAGGCACTCCTCGCCGTGATCGGTCCGCGCTGGGCCGAGGTGCGCGGGGCCGACGGCCGCCCCGCCCTCGAAGCCGAGCAGGACTGGACCCGCCGTGAGATCCAGACCGCGCTCGACCGCGGGATCCTGGTGATCCCGGTACTCGTCGGGAAGGCCACGCGGATCGACCGCGCCGTCCTCCCCGGTGATCTCCTGGAACTGGCGGACCGCCAGTACAGGCGGTTCGACCACCGCAACGCCGAGTCGGACCTGGCCGCGCTCGGCGACGCCCTCGCCCGGCTGCTGCCCGACCTGGGCGCGGCGGACCACGACGCCCGTGCGGCGCGGGAGCGGACCGAGTCGAAGTCCCGCAAGAAGCAGGACCGCGACGCCGGACACACCAGAATGCGCACACGCGATGTCGAGCAGCGGGTGCGCGGCGGCATCGGGAACCTCAACGGAGACCTGTCCGGCACCTTCGTCAACGAGCCCCGGGGACCGGTGAACACCGGCCGCGGCCACCAGTACAACGCCCCTCACTTCGAGGGCGACAACACCGGGGTCCAGTTCACGGCGGGCGACAACAGCGGGACGGTCCACCAGCGCTTCGAGCGCGACCGCCGGCGCTCGGACGACGAACGATGACCGAAGAGAACCACGTCACCGTCAACGAGCCGCGGGCCCCTGTGAACAACGGCGCGGGACACCAGTACGTCTTCTACGGCGGCGCGGACTGGATGATCCGCCGAGGGGTCGAGCCCCTCCGGATCGTTCGCGAGGACCGGTTGCGCCTGGCCGACCGCTTCGTCCCGCCGGTGCACTACCGCGACGCCGCCGAGCGCCTGGAGAAGCCCGGGTCGGTGGTGCTGCTGGAGGCCCGGCCCGGCACCGGCCGCCACGCCGCGGCGGTCATGCTGCTGCACGGGCTCGGCGAGGACGAGGACGGGGACGCCGAGGAGGAACCGGTCCGGTTCGACGAACTCTCCGTCCTGGGCAACGACGAGGGCGGGGCGCCTGCCCCCTTCGGGGAAGGGGACCGCTTCCTCCTCGACCTCTCCCCGATCGCCGACGAGGAGCTGTACGCCAAGGCCCAGCGCCGCCTGGCCGTGTACCGGTCACAGGTCCAGGAGGCGGGCGCCCACATGGTCGCCGTCCTGCCATGGGACATGGAGCACGCCCGTCTGCCGGACCTCGAACCGCTCACCGTGGAACTGGAGCGCCCCCGGGGCATCAGCGTCCTCACCCGGTACCTCCGCATGGACCGGATGCCCTTCCGGCCCGCCGACCTGCGAGGCGCCGAGCTCCAGCCCCTGTACGACCGCTCCCCCATGCAGGAACTGGCGCGGCTCGCGGGGCTGGTGAGGACCGCGAAGAAAAGCGGGCGGTTCGGCACCGGCTTCGCGGACTGGCTCGACCAGGCGCTGCACGCGGTGACCGACCGGGCCGGTGAGGTGGGCCGGCAGGTGGCCGCGGTCCCCACCGCACCCGAGCGGGGCCTGCTGCTCGCGGCGGCGGTGTTCGAGGGGGCCCGCGCCGACACCGTCCACACCGTGTGGCGCGGCCTGATGAGGACGGTGGGGCACGAGGAAGAGACGACCATCGAGCTGGCGCGGACGGACTTCGGACAGCACCTGACGACACTCGGCATCGAACGGGGCGCGGACGGACGGCTCCGCTTCGGACAACTGGCCTACGCCGAAGCGGTGCGGACGTACTTCTGGGCGAACTTCCCCGGGATGCGCGACGCGCTCAGGGACTGGATCGGCCATGCCGCCGGGCTCCGCGAGCTGACCACCGACGACCGGATGAACGTCGTCGTCCGCTTCGGTGAGCAGTCCCTTGCCGTGGGACGGCCCGACCACCTCTTCGACCTCGTGGTCCGCTGGGCGGACGGCGCGACCGGCACCTCCTGCGACCAGCGCGCCCTGGCGGCCCTCGAACTCGGCCTCAGCCACGCGACGTTCGGCGGCTGGTTCCGCGGCCGGATGTATCAGTGCCTGCGGTCCGGCTTGTCGGAGGGGCTCACCCGGGTCCTGACCGCCGCCTGCGTCCAGAGTCTCGCCGCCACGCATCCGGACCAGGCGATCGTGCGGCTCCACCACCTCGCCGTACGGCAGGGAGAGGCGGCGGGCGAGGCCCGCACGGCACTGCTCGACCTGGCCGGCCGCGAACACCGGCTCTACCGGCTGCTGATCGACCGCCTGCGGGAGCGGGTGCGCCGGGAGCCGCGCGGGGCCGAGCCCCATCTCCGGCTGCTCACCGAGCTGTCGGGAAGCGACCGGGCCCCGGACCCGCCACCGTGGCCGTCCCTGTTCCTGGGCTGGGAGGCGGTCTTCTCCCAGCCGCCGACGGACCTCTGGAATCCGCTGGTGACCAGCTGGCTGAACACCGTGGCGGGTGACAGTACGCGGGAGATGGCGCTGGACGTGATGGTCAGGGCGACGCACGGGGACGCAACCGCCCTGCACCGCCTCTACGCCATCGCCTACGGCTGGGCCGGATCCGCGCGCCACCCGTCCCGGGCGGCCGTCGCCGCCCTCTTTTGGCGGCACATCGACCGCGCGCAGTACGCCCGTACGGAGCCGGACACCGGACAACAGACCACGGAAGAGGAACGATGAGACACCGCTTTTTCAGCCTGCTGTTCGTCGCTCTCTGCGGCCTCGCCCCCGCGGCGCTCGGCAGTCTCCTGCACTGGTCGGCCTGGCTGTGGGGCTTCATGTGCATGGTCACGGCGTCGGGTTCGCTGCTGCTCGTGATGACGGTCCTCAGCAGCGGCCGCACCCCGGCGGTTCCGTACGACCCCGCCCCGCCCGAGCCGCCCGCGGCACCGGTCGAGCAGCCGTACCAGGAGACGCGGGTGATCGACGCCGCACTGCCGAGCGCGGTGGACGGCTATGACTTCCTCTTCTCCGCCACGGTGTGGTGGCGGCCGGTGCCCGACCCCAGCGGCTGGTCCGACGGCGCTTCCCCGGCCCTCGCGGTCTCCGCGGTCATCAGCCGGGCCATGGAGGTCGTCCACCGCGAGGAGCCCGGCAGGGCCAACTTCGCCCGGTACGTCCTGGAGGGGGAGCTGAGCGTCCCGCTCCAGGACCCGAGCGGCCGGGTGGAGACCCGGGCGGGCGGTGTGGCCCTGACCCTCGCCCCCGCCGACCGCGACCGCTTACAGAGGCTGAGTGACCTGCGCAAGGACGAGGAGATCTGGGAGCACGAGCGTCAGCACGAGCGCAACAAGCGGCGCTACCTCGGGGACGACGTGCTCCGGAGCACGGGCAGCGCGGTCGTGTGGTGGCTGGCCCGGCACGAGGACGAGATCGAGAAGGCCGTCGACATGATCGGCCCGCTCGCCCAGATCACGGCGGCGGCCAACGACGAGGAGGTGCCCGAGCTCTTCCGCCACCTGCTCGTCCCGCCCGTGGACGCACGGACCGAGGCGACCGCCGGGGACCCGCTCTGGGGTGATCCCGGCCAGGGAGGAGCAGCATTCGACCGCGAGCGGGAAGTAGGAGTCCCGGAGCGGCTGCTCCTGCTGCTGGAGGCGGTGGGCCTCAAGCCGGACATGGACGAGTACACGGTGCTGGTGCACCGCGTGGTGCGAAGCTTGGAGGCGGCCGGTCTCCACGAGGCCGCCGAGGAGATCAGGCGGACCGTCCTCCCGGCGCCCGACCCGGACGACGAGGAAGGCCCGGACGACACCCCCACGAACGGCCCCTCGAACGGCCCCACGAACGGAGGCGACGACACCCCGGGCCCCTGGTTCCGGCCCTACCCGGGTCCGGCCGGCGCACCCTTCACCGAGGGCGCCGCACCCCCGGCCCCGGACACCGACACCTTCGTGCCGGGGCCGCCGCCGAGCGACACGGACGTACGCCCCGAGAACCGACAGCAGCCGAGCGACACCACCGCAACATCCCCGTACTTCTGGGACACCACCCAAACCCCCCACCGCCCCACCGCACCCCACCCGCGGGACGAGGACGACGAGAACGGCGAACTGATCCGGTAACCGACCGCTTCCCGGGACGCCTCCCGCGAGCGAGGAAACACCAAGGGGCCCGACTCCTCGGAGTCGGGCCCCTTCTGAACGGCTGGACCGGCCATCGCCGCAGATGATGCCCCTGACCGACCACGCCCAGGTGATCCTCTGCTTCAGTTCTGGCGAGTGAACGCCGACCGCACGTGCGGCGTCTCGGCCCCCGGCCTGGACTGCACCGCCACCCACCAGTCAACCGTCGCAAGGAAGAAGCCGGACCAGGAAAATCACACCGCCACGAGCCGGACCCGCTCGCCACACAGCTTGGCCATGTCGTCAATATCGGAAGTCAGCATGACCACGGGGCGGTGCTGTCGCAGCGCGGCCTCGGCGACGGCCGCATCGATCGCGTACTTGTGTCCGTGCAATCCGGCATTCATCAGCAACTTCGAGGCAGCCCTCGCCTCCTCGTCACCGACCGGGACGACCCGCAGCCCGGAAAGCACCCAGTTCAGGCGTGGCTTGTTCGTACGGGCGTGGACGGCCTCGATGATGGTGAGCGCACTGATCACGACCTCCATGCCACGCGAGCGCGCTTCGGCGATCAGAGCCACCACCTGTTCTTCGTCAGCGAGCAGCTTCGAGAGTCCCTCGCTGTCGAGGACGAGCGTCCCCTCGTGACTCAGCCTGCGGCGGGCCACTCGGCCTCCTCGGCGAACACCTCGTCGAAGACCTGCCGCGCCCGCTGACGAGCCGGCTCGGAGACCGGCCCCTTGCGGCTCTCGTAGTCCGCCAGGTACTCGTCCAGGACCTGCCCGCGCAGCTCACGCTCGACCGCCTCGGCGATGAACGCGGAGAACTCCCGCTTGCCCACGCGAGCCCGGATCGCCTCCGCGGTCCCCTCCGGCAGCGACAAGCTCACCCGCGTCGCTGGCCCTTCCCCGATGCTGTACGTCGCCTCAGCCATATCCCCGATTGTGTCAAACGAGTAGGAAAAGCGCCACGTCTGCACTACCTTCACAGCTCGGTCAGCGCCCCGCTCACGCAAATCCCAGCACGGGCACCCCCATCCCATCCCAGCACGGTAGGGATGAGCAGGGGTGATGACAGGTGACGAGGGGTCAGCTATCCCAGCACCATCCCAGCACGGGAAAAAACAAAGGGCCCGACCCCGAAGAGCCGGACCCCTCCTGACCTGCATGTTTGCCAGATCAGCGACGTGGTGATATGTCAGCCGCTACACGTTGAACCGGAACTCCACCACATCCCCGTCCTGCATCACATACTCCTTGCCCTCCATGCGAGCCTTCCCCTTGGCTCGGGCCTCGGCTACCGAGCCGGTTTCGAGGAGGTCGGTGAAGGAGATGACCTCGGCCTTGATGAAGCCCTTCTGGAAGTCGGTGTGGATGACACCGGCGGCCTCGGGGGCGGTGGCGCCCTTCTTGATGGTCCAGGCGCGGGATTCCTTGGGGCCGGCCGTCAGGTAGGTCTGGAGGCCGAGGGTGGTGAAGCCGACGCGGGCGAGGGTGGCGAGGCCCGGCTCGTGCTGGCCGACGGACTCCAGCAGCTCCAGGGCCTCCTCCTCGTCCAGCTCGGCGAGGTCCGCCTCCAGCTTGGCGTTGAGGAAGATCGCCTCGGCGGGGGCGACCAGGGCGCGCTGCTCGTTCTTGAAGTCCTCGTCGGTCAGCTCGTCCTCGTCGACGTTGAAGACGTAGAGGAAGGGCTTGGTGGTGAGCAGGTGGAGGTCGTGCAGCAGCTCCGCGCGCTCGGTGCCCTGGAGGATGCCCTGGGAGAAGAGCGTGTCGCCCTTCTCCAGGATCGCCTGGGCCTCCTCGACGGCCTTCACCTTCGGGGCGACGTCCTTCTTGATCCGCGACTCCTTCTGGAGGCGGGGCAGGACCTTCTCGATGGTCTGGAGGTCGGCGAGGATCAGCTCGGTGTTGATCGTCTCGATGTCGTCCTTGGGCGAGACCTTGCCGTCCACGTGGACGACGTTCTCGTCCTTGAACGCGCGGATGACCTGGCAGATCGCATCCGACTCGCGGATGTTCGCGAGGAACTTGTTGCCCAGGCCCTCGCCCTCGCTGGCACCGCGCACGATGCCCGCGATGTCGACGAAGTCGACGGTGGCCGGGAGGATCCGCTCCGACTTGAAGATCGAGGCGAGCTGGGCGAGGCGACCGTCCGGGACGCCCACGACACCGACGTTGGGCTCGATGGTGGCGAACGGGTAGTTGGCCGCGAGCACGTCGTTCTTGGTCAGGGCGTTGAACAGGGTCGACTTGCCGACGTTCGGCAGACCGACGATTCCGATCGTGAGCGACACGTTGCGACTTCCCGTACGTGAGGAGACTGGGGGCCAGGCGGCCGATCCACCAGTCTACGGCGTGCGGCGCCCCGCCCCTCGCGGCGGTTCGCACGCCGGCCGGCCCCCCGGCCCGCCGGGCCGTGCGGCGTGTCAAACGGCCTATTCAACACATAAACAGACCTAGGTTGGAGCAGTGGAGCAACCCAGGACGCGACCTCAGCAGCACGGACCGCGACGCGGCAGGCCGCCCCTGCCCGGACAAGGAGCCCGGGGCCGCCCCCACGCTCCCCGCCCGGAGCGGACAGGGGGGCGCGGGCCCGGCCGGGCCGCGCGGGCGCCGCGACCGACAGCCGGGCCGGGCCTCCGCGGCCCGGCCGCCCTCGTGCGGCGGCTGCGGCAGTCGCCGAACCCCCGGCTGACCGGCCTCGGGGGCGGCCTCTTCTGCGGTGCGGCCATGCTCGTGCTCGGCTGCCTGGACGCACTGCTGCTGGGCGGTTCGCCCGCCGTCTACGGCGTGCTGTTCCTGCCGGTGTGCGTACTCACCGCGCTCTGGATGCGTCCGGGCGACGTGCTGACCGCGCCCGTGGTGGCGCCCCTCGGCTTCACCGTGGGCCTGCTGCCCGTGGCCGACGGCGACAGCGGTGTCCTCGGCACGCTGGTGGGCCTGGTGACCGGCCTCGCCACCCAGGCGCTGTGGCTGTACGGCGGCACGCTGCTCGCGGGGGTCGTCGCGCTCGTACGGCGCGGTGCCGCACGGGGTGCCGCGCATGGTGCCGAGCGTGCTGCCTCCGCCGCCCCGGCCCGGTCCCGGCAGCGGCCTCGGCCGGTGTCCTCGGCCTCGCCGACGGCACCGTCCGGGTCCGCCCGCATGCGCGGCCGCACCCGCCGGTAGACCGGTGGGCCGGTGGGCCGCCGGGCCGGAGGGGAGCCGCTACGCCGCCCCGCTCTCCCCCGCCCGCATCGCCGCGCCCACGATGCCCGCGTTGTTCTGGAGGCGGGCCGGGACGATCTCCGCGCGGATGCCGTCCAGGTAGGGCAGGAACTTGTGGGACTTGCGGCTGACGCCGCCGCCGATGACGAACAGCTCGGGGGAGAAGAGCATCTCCACATGGGCGAGGTACGCGCGGACGCGGTGGCCCCAGTGCTCCCAGGACAGGTCGTGGTCCTCCTTGGCCTTGCTGGAGGCCCGCTTCTCCGCCTCGTGGCCGTCCAGCTCCAGGTGGCCCAGCTCGGTGTTGGGGACGAGGACGCCGTCGACGAAGACCGCGCTGCCGATGCCGGTGCCGAAGGTCAGCAGGATCACCGTGCCCTTGCGCCCCTGGCCCGCGCCGAAGTGCATCTCGGCGACGCCCGCCGCGTCCGCGTCGTTGACCACCGTCACCGGCAGGCCGCCCAGCCGGTCGCCGAACAACGCGCGCGCGTCGGTGTCGATCCAGCTCTTGTCGACATTGGCCGCCGTACGGACGGTGGTGCCGCCGGTGACCACGCCCGGGAACGTCAGACCGACCGGGCCGGTCCAGCCGAAGTGGGCGACGACCTCCCGGACGCCGTCGGCCACCCCGTCGGGCGTCGCCGGTCGCGGGGTGAGCACCTTGTGACGCTCCTGGGCCAGGTCGCCCTTGTCCAGGTCCACCGGGGCGCCCTTGATCCCCGAACCGCCGATGTCCACACCGAAGATCTGCATGGCACCACGTTACGACGCGCCACCGACAGTCACGTGCCGCCGTGAGGGCGCCCGGCGGCCCTCAGTCCTCCGGCGTGCCCGAGCCGCCGCGCTCGGTGGCCAGGGTCGCCGCCTCCTCGCGCAGGTCCCGGCGCAGCTCCTTGGGCAGCGAGAAGATGATGGACTCCTCGGCCGCCTTGACGATCTCCACGTCCTCGAAACCGCGTGCGCCGAGCCATTCGAGCACCTGCTCGACCAGGATCTCCGGCACCGAGGCGCCCGAGGTCACACCGACCGTGCTGACACCCTCCAGCCAGGACTCGTCGATCTCGTCGGCGAAGTCCACCAGGTACGCCTGGTCCGCGCCCGCGAGCTTGGCGACCTCCACCAGGCGCTTGGAGTTGGAGGAGTTGCGCGAGCCGACCACGATGACGAGGTCCGCCTCGGCGCCCATCTGCTTGACGGCGAGCTGGCGGTTCTGCGTGGCGTAGCAGATGTCGTCGCTGGGCGGCGAGATGAGCTGCGGGAACTTCTCCTTGAGGGCGTCGACCGTCTCCATCGTCTCGTCGACGGAGAGCGTGGTCTGCGAGAGCCACACCACCCGCGACGGGTCGCGCACCTCGACCTTCGCCACGTCCTCGGGGCCGTCGACGAGCGTGATGTGGTCGGGGGCCTCGCCGGAGGTGCCGATGACCTCCTCGTGGCCCTCGTGGCCGATCAGGAGGATGTCGTAGTCCTCCTTGGCGAAGCGGACGGCCTCCTTGTGGACCTTGGTGACCAGGGGGCAGGTGGCGTCGATGGTGGCGAGCCGGCCGCGCGCGGCCTCCTCGTGCACGACGGGTGCCACGCCGTGCGCCGAGAACATCACGATGTTGCCCGGCGGCACCTCCTCCGTCCGCTCGACGAAGATCGCGCCCTTCTTCTCCAGGGTCTGCACGACGTACTTGTTGTGGACGATCTCGTGCCGGACGTACACCGGAGCCCCGTACTGCTCCAGGGCTTTCTCGACGGCGATCACGGCGCGGTCCACACCCGCGCAGTAGCCCCGGGGGGCGGCGAGCAGGACACGGCGGCCAGACGTAGCAGTCATGGCCCCCATCGTAAGGCCGTCCGCGCCGCGCCGAAGATCCCGAGGGTGCGCGGCCCGGGAGCCGAGGCAGCGGCCGGCGGCCCGGAGGCGCGCGGACCGTCCCCGTGGCGTCGGTGATGCCGGCGGTGTCGGTGGTGACCGTTACGCTCGCGGGCATGGCTGTCTCCACGTCCCCCGGCGCTCCGCTGCCCGTCGGCGAGGTCTCCCGGCTCATCGGCGGCTGGATCGACCGGCTCGGCGCGGTGTGGGTCGAGGGGCAGATCACGCAGTTGTCGCGGCGGCCGGGCGCGGGCGTGGTCTTCCTGACGCTGCGCGATCCGTCGTACAACATCTCCGTCGGCGTGACCTGCTTCCGCGAGGTGTTCGACGCGGTCGCCGACGTCGTCGGGGAGGGCGCCCGGGTCGTCGTGCACGCCAAGCCCGAGTGGTACGCCCCGCGCGGGCAGCTGTCGCTGCGGGCCGCCGAGATACGGCCGGTCGGCGTCGGCGAGCTGCTGGCCCGCCTGGAGCAGCTGAAGAAGAGCCTGGCGGCGGAGGGTCTTTTCGCGCCGGACCGCAAGAAGCCGCTGCCCTTCCTGCCGCAGCTGATCGGACTGGTGTGCGGCCGGGCCTCCGCCGCCGAGCGGGACGTGCTGGAGAACGCCCGGCACCGCTGGCCCGCCGTCCGCTTCGAGGTACGCAATGTGCCCGTGCAGGGGGTGCACGCCGTCCCGCAGGTCGTGCAGGCCGTCAAGGAGCTGGACGCGCTCGACGAGGTCGATGTGATCGTCGTGGCGCGCGGCGGCGGCAGCGTGGAGGATCTGCTGCCCTTCTCCGACGAGCAGCTCGTCCGCGCGGTCGCCGCCTGCCGTACGCCGGTCGTCTCCGCGATCGGCCACGAGCCGGACACTCCGCTGCTGGACTACGTCGCCGACCTGCGCGCCTCCACGCCCACCGACGCCGCCAAGAAGGTCGTGCCGGACGTCGGCGAGGAGGCCGAGCGGGTACGGCAGTTGCGCGACCGGGCGCGCAGGTGCGTACAGGCGCATGTCGAGCGCGAGGAGCGCGGGCTCGCGCACGCGCTCGCGCGCCCGTGCATGGAGGATCCGCACCGCATGGTCGACGAGCGGGCGGACCATGTGGCCGCGCTGGTGGACCGGAGCCGGCGCACCCTGCGGCATCTGCTGGACCGCGCCGACTCCGAGCTGGCGCACACCCGCGCGCGCGTGGTGGCCCTCTCCCCCGCCGCCACGCTCCGGCGCGGATACGCCGTGCTCCAGCGCGCCGACGGTCATGTGGTCCGCGATCCCGCCGAGGTGACGGCGGACGAGACGCTGCGCGCGCGGGTCTCCGAGGGAGAGTTCACCGTACGGGTCGGCGCGGGCGACGACGTGAGCCCGGCGGACGCATTCGACACGGCGGGCACGGCGGAAGTGGACCGGCGGCCGGAGGCGGACGCCGACGCCGACACCGGCACCGGCACCGGCACCGGCACCGACGAATGAACGACATACGAACCCGCACGAACAGGGACGAGTCGACAGGGATGAACGCATGACGGGCGAGGCGGCGGCACCGGCGGACGAGGCGCTGGGCTACGAGCAGGCACGGGACGAGCTGATCGACGTCGTCCGGCGGCTGGAGGCGGGCGGGACGAGCCTGGAGGAGTCCCTCGCCCTGTGGGAGCGCGGCGAGGAACTGGCCAAGGTCTGCCGCCGCTGGCTGGAGGGCGCCCGCTCCCGGCTGGACGCGGCCCTCGCGGAGGAGGCCGCCCAGGACGCGGACGCGGCGGACGGCGGCGAGGAGTAGCGCGCGCGGAAGAGCGCCCCGGCCCGCCCCCTCAGGACGTCTTCAGCGCCTCCGCCATCTTCGTGAGCTGTGCGAAGGACGCGGTGCCCGCGACCACCGTGGTGGCGCCCTTGGCGCCCTCGTTGACCAGGGCGTCGTAGCGGCCGCCGGTGTACCGGGTCCAGGTGCGGCCGGCGATCTCCTGGGTGACCTTGGTGGCCCGGGAGCCCTGGCTGGCGTCGTCGATGAAGTCCTTGCGCTTGGCCGTGGACTGCTCGACGGTGACGTACTGGCCGTCGGGGTCCTGAAAACCGAGGTGCCAGCGGTCGCCCTCGTCGGCGCGGTAGCGGACCGAGGTGGCCTTCCAGGTGTCGGGCAGGCCCTCGGGCGCGGCCACCGGGTAGGCGGCGGCGCGGCGTGCCGTGATCAGTTCCACGCGGTAGTCGACCCGCTTGATGTCGGGGGCGTGATCGTCGTGCGGGACGAAGAGGTAGGCGACCGCCGCGGTCGCCACGATCACGATCAGGGTGAGGATCGTGCCCCGGACTGTCTTCTGCTTGCCGTTCGAGCCTGCCACGCCCCCTATCGTCGCAGGTGCCCGGAGCGCTCATCCGTGGGGTCCCCTGCTCATAGTGCCTACCCGGGGATAGAGTCATGGCCATAACCCTCATCCGGCCGTCGTCGTATCAGAAAGGTGCGCTCCGATGACCGAACATCATCACTTGCCGTCCGAGCTCGACGTTCCCTCCGAAGCTCCCGACCGCAACCTCGCCCTCGAACTGGTCCGGGTGACCGAGGCCGCCGCGATGGCCGCGGGCCGCTGGGTCGGGCGCGGTGACAAGAACGGTGCCGACGGCGCGGCCGTCCGCGCCATGCGCACCCTCGTCTCCACCGTCTCGATGAACGGCGTCGTCGTCATCGGCGAGGGGGAGAAGGACGAGGCCCCGATGCTCTTCAACGGGGAGCGCGTGGGCGACGGGACCGGCCCGGAGGTCGACATCGCCGTCGACCCGATCGACGGCACCACGCTGACCGCCAAGGGCATGCACAACGCGATCGCGGTCCTGGCCGCCACCGAGCGCGGAGCCATGTTCGACCCGTCCGCCGTGTTCTACATGGACAAGCTGGTCACCGGCCCGGAGGCGGCCGACTTCGTCGACATCGACGCGCCGGTGTCGGTGAACATCAAGCGGGTCGCCAAGGCCAAGCGGGCGACGCCCGAGGACGTCACCGTGGTCGTCCTGGACCGGCCGCGGCACGAGGGCATCATCCGGGAGATCCGGGAGACCGGGGCCCGGATCAAGCTGATCTCCGACGGTGACGTCGCCGGTTCGATCCTGGCGCTGCGCGACGGCACCGGCATCGACCTGCTGCTCGGCGTCGGCGGCACGCCCGAGGGCATCATCTCGGCGTGCGCCGTGAAGTGCCTGGGCGGCACCATCCAGGGCAAGCTGTGGCCCAAGGACGACGACGAGCGGCAGCGGGCGCTGGACGCCGGGCACGACCTCGACCGGGTGCTGACCACCGAGGACCTGGTCACCGGCGAGAACGTCTTCTTCGTCGCCACCGGCATCACCGACGGCGAGCTGCTGCGCGGGGTGCGCTACCGCTCGGAGACGGCGACGACCGACTCGATCGTGATGCGCTCCAAGTCGGGCACGGTCCGCCGGATCGACTCCGAGCACCGGCTGAGCAAGCTGCGCGCGTACAGCGCGATCGACTTCGACCGCGCGAAGTAGCGGAGGCCGGCAGGCGGCCCGCGCACGGACGCGTGTACGGCCCCGCCCCGGCCATGGGGGCGCTCCCGGTGCGGAGGGAGCGCCCCGCAGTCGTACCGCGCGCGCCAGTCGTGCCGTACGCGCCAGTCGTGCCGTCCGCGCCGGAGACCGGGCAGCGGCCGGAGGCCGGGAGCGCGCCCGGTGGGTCAGCCGGCCGCCGCTATGCGGCCCGTGGCGCGGGCGGCGTTCTTCAGCTCCACGTCGCGCCGGCGGCGGCGGGCCAGGACGACCCGGCGCTCGGCGGCGGTCAGGCCGCCCCAGACGCCGTACGGCTCGGGCTGGAGCAGCGCGTGCTCGCGGCACTCGACCATCACCGGACAGCGTGCGCAGACCCGCTTGGCGGCCTCCTCGCGCGAGAGCCGGGCGGCGGTGGGCTCCTTCGAGGGCGCGAAGAACAGCCCGGCCTCGTCGCGCCTGCACACCGCCTCGGTGTGCCAGGGTGCGTCTTGGTCCCTGTCTCGCGTCGGCACCCGCTGGGCCGGAACGACGGCGATCTGCGGGGACGAAGGCGGCGGTTGCAGCACGGTCTACTCCTGACGACGGCTTCGCGAGCGAGAGACGATGCAGCAAGGCCTACCCGCTGTGCGCGGGCCTATGCACTCAGTTGTGAACCGGCCGTTTGCTCACAGGTGCTTGCGCACATGTCTGTCGAGTTTGCGCTGCACGCGGTCGAGGATGTCCGCGACGAGCTTGCCGCGCTTGGGCCGCGCCTCCACATTGCCGAGAACGGCCCAGCCGTCGACGTAGACGACGGGGGCGTCGGGGTCGGTGGCGTCCAGCGTGTCCACCTCGAAGTTGCCGAGGACGCCGCCGCCGGTGCCGCGCAACGAGACGTTCTCCGGGACCCGGATCTGGACATCGCCGAAGACCGAGACGGCCTTGATGACGACCTGCTGGTACTCGAAGACCGCCTCGCTGAGGTCGATCTCGACGCTGCCGAAGACCGAGTAGGCGTGCACTCTGCGCCCGGCGCGCCAGCGGCCCCGGCGGGTGGCGGAGCTGAACACCGCCACCACGTTCTCGTCGGCCTGCTGGGGTATGTCGTCCTCGGCCGGGCGCCGGGGGGCGTACGCCGGTGCGGGACGGCCCTGGTGGGCGGCGGGCAGGTCCTGGACGAAGACCTCCAGCTCACCCACCGTCTTCGCGTTCAGCACCCCCTCGACGCGCTCGGCGTGCTCGTCCGCGGTCAGTCGGCCCTCGGCGAGGGCGTCGCGCAGCATGTCGGCGATGCGGTCCCGGTCGGCGTCCGAGGCGCGCAGCTCCGTGACGGGGGGAGCGGTCTGCTTCTGAAGGTCCACGGGAGCAGCGTACCCAAACACGATAGATCGCGACACCTCTGGGGACGAGGAACTGAGCCTGACCTCACAAACCGGTCCCGCGCGGCAGGTCCTACGCTGTTCGGTGCCCGTCGGCGTCGACGGGCGGCCGTCCGCAGAGTGAGGAATGGGCTGAGATGCCTGAGTTCGCGTACACCGATCTGCTCCCCCAGGGTGAGGACACGACCCCGTACCGGCTGGTGACGTCCGAGGGCGTCTCCACCGCCGAGGGGCCCGACGGGCGTACGTTCCTCAAGGTCGAGCCGGAGGCGCTGCGCAAGCTGGCCGAGGAGGCGGTCCACGACATCCAGCACTATCTGCGCCCCGCCCACCTCGCCCAGCTGCGGCGCATCGTCGACGACCCCGAGGCCAGCTCCAACGACAAGTTCGTCGCCCTGGACCTGCTGAAGAACGCCAACATCGCCGCCGCCGGTGTCCTGCCCATGTGCCAGGACACCGGAACCGCGATCGTGATGGGCAAGCGCGGCCAGAACGTGCTGACCGAGGGCGGCGACGAGGAGGCCCTCTCCCGCGGCATCTACGACGCCTACACCAGGCTCAACCTGCGCTACTCGCAGATGGCCCCGCTGACCATGTGGGAGGAGAGGAACACCGGCTCCAACCTCCCCGCGCAGATCGAGCTGTACGCCACCGACGGCGGCGCCTACAAGTTCCTGTTCATGGCCAAGGGCGGCGGCAGCGCCAACAAGTCCTTCCTCTACCAGGAGACGAAGGCCGTCCTGAACGAGTCCTCCATGATGAAGTTCCTGGAGGAGAAGATCCGTTCGCTGGGCACGGCCGCCTGCCCGCCGTACCACCTGGCGATCGTGGTCGGCGGCACCAGCGCCGAGTTCGCGCTGAAGACCGCGAAGTACGCCTCCGCGCACTACCTGGACACGATCCCGGCCGAGGGCTCGCCGCTCGGCCACGGCTTCCGGGACAAGGAGCTGGAGGAGAAGGTCTTCGAGCTGACGCAGAGGATCGGCATCGGCGCGCAGTTCGGCGGCAAGTACTTCTGCCACGACGTGCGCGTGGTGCGCCTGCCCCGGCACGGCGCGTCCTGCCCGGTCGCCATCGCCGTCTCCTGCTCGGCCGACCGCCAGGCCGTCGCCAAGATCACCGCCGAGGGCGTGTTCCTGGAGCAGCTGGAGACCGACCCGGCGCGCTTCCTGCCGGACACCACCGACGAGCACCTGGACGAGGCCGGGGACGTCGTGCGCATCGACCTGAACCGGCCGATGGACTCGATCCTCGCCGAGCTGACCAAGTACCCGGTCAAGACCCGGCTGTCGCTCACCGGCCCGCTGGTGGTGGCCCGCGACATCGCGCACGCGAAGATCAAGGAGCGGCTGGACGCGGGCGAGGGCATGCCGCAGTACCTCAAGGACCATCCGGTGTACTACGCCGGTCCGGCCAAGACCCCCGAGGGGTACGCCTCCGGTTCCTTCGGCCCGACCACGGCCGGCCGGATGGACTCCTACGTCGAGCAGTTCCAGGCGGCCGGCGGCTCCAAGGTGATGCTCGCCAAGGGCAACCGCAGCAAGCAGGTCACCGACGCGTGCGACGCGCACGGCGGCTTCTACCTGGGCTCCATCGGCGGCCCGGCGGCCCGGCTCGCCCAGGACTGCATCAAGAAGGTCGAGGTCCTGGAGTACGAGGAGCTGGGCATGGAGGCCGTCTGGAGGATCGAGGTCGAGGACTTCCCGGCGTTCGTCGTCGTGGACGACAAGGGCAACGACTTCTTCCAGGACCCGGCGCCCGCGCCGACGTTCACCAGCATTCCGGTACGGGGTCCGGGCCTGGCCTGACCGTCCGGTGGGCCGGGCGGGGTGCGACACGCCCTCGTTCGGCCCAGTGACGGAACAACCGCACCGCCCGGCACGCTGTACCCGGTATGAGCGAATACCGTATCGAGCACGACTCCATGGGCGAGGTCAGGGTTCCGGCGGACGCCAAGTGGCGGGCGCAGACGCAGCGGGCCGTGGAGAACTTCCCCGTCTCCGGGCAGCGGATCGAGCGCGCGCACATCGAGGCGCTCGCGCGGATCAAGGGCGCCGCCGCCAAGGTCAACGCGGAACTGGGCGTGCTCGACGAGGACGTCGCGCAGGCGATCAGGTCGGCGGCCGACGAGGTCGCCGAGGGCAAGTGGGACGAGCACTTCCCGGTGGACGTGTTCCAGACGGGCTCCGGCACGTCGTCGAACATGAACACCAACGAGGTGCTGGCCACCCTGGCGACCGAGCGGCTCGGCCGCGACGTGCACCCCAACGACCACGTCAACGCCTCCCAGTCCTCCAACGACGTCTTCCCCTCCTCGATCCACATCGCGGCCACCGCCGCCGTCACCCGGGACCTGATCCCGGCCCTCGACCACCTCGCGGACGCGCTCACGCGCAAGGCCGAGGAGTTCGCGGACGTGGTGAAGTCGGGGCGTACGCACCTGATGGACGCCACACCCGTCACCCTGGGCCAGGAGTTCGGCGGGTACGCCGCGCAGGTGCGCTACGGCGTGGAGCGGCTGCGGGCCTCGCTGCCCCGGCTGGCCGAGCTGCCGCTGGGCGGCACCGCCGTCGGCACCGGCATCAACACCCCGCCCGGCTTCTCGGCGGCCGTCATCGAGGAGGTGGCCCGCACCACCGGGCTGCCGCTCACCGAGGCCCGCGACCACTTCGAGGCGCAGGGCGCGCGCGACGGGATCGTGGAGACCAGCGGGCAGCTGCGGACCATCGCCGTGGGTCTGACGAAGATCGCCAACGATCTGCGCTGGATGTCCTCCGGGCCGCGCACCGGGCTCGCCGAGATCTCCCTGCCCGACCTCCAGCCCGGCTCCTCGATCATGCCCGGCAAGGTCAACCCGGTCATCCCCGAGGCCGTCCTGATGGTCGCCGCGCAGGTCGTCGGCAACGACGCGACCGTGGCCACCGCGGGCGCCGCCGGCAACTTCGAGCTGAACGTGATGCTGCCGGTCATCGCGAAGAACGTGCTGGAGTCCGTCCGGCTGCTGGCCAACGTCTCCCGGCTGCTGGCCGACCGCACCGTGGACGGCGTCACCGCCCACCGGGAGCGGGCCCGCGAGTACGCCGAGTCCTCCCCGTCGGTGGTCACCCCACTCAACAAGTACATCGGCTACGAGGAGGCCGCGAAGGTCGCCAAGAAGGCGCTCGCCGAGCAGAAGACGATCCGTCAGGTCGTCCTGGAGAGCGGGTACGTGGAGCGCGGCGACCTCACCGCGGAGCAGCTCGACGAGGCGCTGGACGTGCTGCGCATGACGCGCCCGTGACGGCGCCGCCGCGCGCGTGTGAACCCTGCCGCCCACCGCGGCGCCCGATGCCCGTGCCACCTAATATCTGTCCATGGCAGACGACGACGCGGCGGTGAGCGAAGCGGGAGCGGGCGGCCGGGCGGCCCGCTGGGCGCCCGGGAGCCAGATCCTGTGGCGCTACCGGGAGAACGGCGGCACGGGCTTCCACATCGCGCGGCCCGTGACCGTCGTCCGGGACGACGCCGGGCTGCTCGCGGTGTGGCTGGCGCCGGGCACCGAGTGCGTCAAGCCCGTCCTCGCCGACGGCACGCCCGTCCATCTGGAGCCGCTGGAGTCCCGCTACACCAAGCCGCGCGCGGTGCAGCGGGACCGGTGGTTCGGCACCGGGGTGCTGAAGCTGGCCCGGCCCGGTGAGCCCTGGTCGGTGTGGCTGTTCTGGGAGCCGGGCTGGCAGTTCAAGAACTGGTACGTGAACCTGGAGGAGCCCCTGGCCCGCTGGGCGGGCGGCGTCGACTCCGAGGACCACTTTCTGGACATCTCCGTGCACCCGGACCGCAGTTGGCACTGGCGCGACGAGGACGAGTTCGCCCAGGCCCAGCGGGACGGCCTGATGGACGCCGAGCTGGCCGGAAGGGTACAGGAGGCCGGCCGGGCGGCGGTGGCGGTGATCCGTTCCTGGGGCCCGCCGTTCTGCGAGAACTGGCCGCGGTGGCGACCGGATCCGTCCTGGCCGGTACCGTCACTGCCGCAGGACTGGGATCGTACGCCCGCGCATGTGTCCTCATGAGACCCTTGATGCGCCCCCGGTCGGGAAACGTAGGATCGTCCTCCGCAAGGGCGCAGGGAGGCACATGACCGGCGCAACTTGCGCAGCCGGTGCGGAGTCTGACCGTATGTCACCGAGGGGCGGCAGGACGTGAGCGAGGGGTACGAGGGCACGACCCGAGCGGGCCGCACAGGACCCGCCGGTGGCACAGGAACAGCCTCTGACCACGCCGGAAATCCGTTCCTGGGGCACGTATTCCGGGTATCGGGTCTTCGGCGGGACGAACTGCGCGCCCGGCGCGCAGCCCCGGACGGATGGATTCGACACGCGTGACGGAGCAGCCGACCTCCTTCGAACGCCCTCAGCCGGGCGCCGACCCCACGGAGCCCCGCGGGGCGGTTCTGCGTACCCCCGAACCGCCGCAGGCGGCCTTACCGCTGCAGGCGCGGCCGGAGGACGCGGCACCCTGCCCGGCGGCGCGCGGCGCCGACGGTGAGCCCCCGGCCGCTCCCGTACGCCCCGGCGCGGCGCCCGCCGCGGGCGGGCCGCCCGGACCGGGGCCCGAGCACTCCCAGCCGGTGGCCGCCGAACCGGACCCGCACCGGCCGCGCCCCGTCCCGGAGGGCATCCCCGCCCAGCCGGACGCGGCGGCGCGCACCGCGGAGGACACCGAGGCGGTCTCCGTGACGGCCGACGGCGCCGCCCCCGCGCCGGGCGCCCCCGACCGGCGCACCCAGGGCGACTCCGACCGCCGTACCGGCCAGGGGCTGCCGCCGGGACGGCCGCTGCCGATGCGGCGCGACGGGGACCGGCTGCGGTTCGTGGGCGCGGCGACGCGGCGCATCGCGCGCGGCATGGACCTGGACGAGATCGTCATGGGGCTGTGCCGGGCGACCGTGCCGACCTTCTCCGACGCGATCCTGGTCTATCTGCGCGAGCCGCTGCCGGTGGGCGACGAACGGCCGGTGGGCCCGCTGGTGCTGCGGCTGCGGCGCACCGACCGGATCCCGTCCGAGCGGGACGCCGAGGTGGGTTTCCTGCCGGTGCCCGCGCCCGAGCAGCCGGCCGAGCTGTCCGTGGTCACCAACGAGCTGTGCGAGGTGCGGCCGGGCAGCGCGCTCGGCGAGGTGCTGCGCGGGGTGCGGCCGGTGTTCACCGACACCCCGTCCGCGGGTGCCGCGCTGGCCGAACTCCTCGGCGAGGGCTCGGAGCTGGCCGTGCCGCGCGGACAGCGCACGATCCTCGCCCCGCTGCGCGGGCGGCGCCGGGTCATCGGCGCGGCGCTCTTCCTGCGCCGCCCGGACCGGCCCGCCTTCGAGGGCGACGACCTGCTGGTCGCCGCCCAGCTCGCCACGCACAGCGCGCTCGGCGTGGACAAGGCCGTGCTGTACGGGCGCGAGGCGTACATCGCCGACGAGCTCCAGCGGACCATGCTCCCGGAGACGCTGCCCCGCCCCACCGGCGTACGGCTGGCGTCGCGCTACCTCCCGGCGGCGGAGACCGCGCGGGTCGGCGGCGACTGGTACGACGCGATCCCGCTGCCCGGCAGCCGGGTCGCCCTGGTCGTCGGGGACGTGATGGGGCACTCCATGACGTCGGCGGCCATCATGGGCCAGCTGCGCACGACCGCGCAGACCCTGGCGGGCCTCGACCTGCCCCCGCAGGAGGTGCTGCACCACCTGGACGAGCAGGCGCAGCGGCTGGGCACCGACCGCATGGCGACCTGTCTGTACGCGGTCTACGACCCGGTCTCGCACCGCATCACCATCGCCAACGCCGGGCATCCGCCGCCGGTCCTGCTGCATCTGGGCGGCCGGGCCGAGGTGCTGCGGGTGCCGCCGGGCGCGCCGATCGGCGTCGGCGGGGTGGACTTCGAGGCGGTGGAGCTGGACGCGCCGGCCGGCGGCACGCTGCTGCTGTACACCGACGGTCTGGTGGAGTCCCGGCTGCGGGACGTGTGGACCGGCATAGAGCAGCTGCGCGAGAAGCTGGCCGCGACCGCGCAGCTCACCGGCCCGGACCATCCGCCGCCGCTGGAAGCCCTGTGCGACGAGGTGCTGGACATGCTCGGTCCGGGCGACCGGGACGACGACATCGCGCTGCTCGCCGCCCGCTTCGACGGGATCGCGCCGAGCGACGTGGCGTACTGGTTCCTGGAGCCGGAGGACTCCGCGCCGTCCCGGGCCCGCCGCCTGGCCCGCCGGGCGCTGTCCCGCTGGGGTCTGGAGGAGCTGACCGACTCGGTGGAGCTGCTGGTCAGCGAGGTCGTCACCAACGCCGTGCGGTACGCCTCGCGGCCGGTGACGCTGCGGCTGCTCCGCACCGACGTGCTGCGCTGCGAGGTCGGCGACGACGTGCCGCAACTGCCGCGGCTGCGGCAGGCGCGCGCCACCGACGAGGGCGGCCGGGGCCTGTACCTGGTGAACCGGCTGGCCCGGCGCTGGGGCGCGACCCGGCTGAGCACCGGCAAGGTGGTCTGGTTCGAGCTGCACCGCGGCCAGCCGTAGGGACACGGACGGAGAGCCGGGAGCGGGACATCCCCCGGGGGATGTCCCGCTCCCGGCTCTCCGCCGTCGTGCCGCGGGTCAGCCGGCGGGCTGCCGGTCGTGCAGCTGGTGCTGGTCGTGCAGCTGGTCGTCCGGGTCCGGCGGGTTCCCGGCGGTGCTGCTGTCGGACGGGTCGGGCGCGGTCGGCGACTTCGACGGCGACTGCGACGGGCTGTGGCTCGGCGACTGCGACGGCGAGTGGCTGGGCGACTGCGACGACTGCGTCGGGGCGTGGCTCGGCGACTGCGAGGGCGACTGCGACGGCGAGTGGCTGGGCGACTGGGACGACGTCGGCGGCCGGCTGGGCGACTGCTTGGCCGCGCCCTGCGTGGTGTCCAGGTCGAACTTGCTGGTGTCGCCCATGACGCCGAAGGTGTACTCGGCCCAGATCTGCGCCGGGTAGCCACCGCCGTTGATCCGGCCGCTGCCCGGGATCAGGCCGGTGGCACCGGCCAGGCTCACATGCCGGTACGGCGCCACCGGCTCCTCGCCGAAGAGGCCGACCGAGGTGACCAGGCCGGGCGTGTAGCCGGTGAACCAGGCGGACTTGTTCTCGTCGGAGGTACCCGTCTTGCCCGCGACCTGCTGGTCCTCGCGCAGCGGGTTGTCGGCCACCGAGGTCTTCGCCGTACCGTCGTCGACCACGCCGGTCAGCACCGAGGTGACCGTGTCGGCCGCCTCCCGGGTGATGGCCTGGCCGCCGACCGCGTCGGGCATCTCCACCTTGCGGGTGCCGTTCTCGGCCGAGGCGACGATGGTCGGGGTGACCTTCTTGCCGTGGTTGTCGAGGGTGGCGTAGATCGCCGCCATCTCCAGCGGGCTGGCGCCCATGGAGCCGAGCGTCTGGGCGGGCACGGCCTGCATGCCCTTGGTGTCCATGCCGAGCTTGTCCGCGACGGACATCACGTTCTTCATGCCGACGTCGATGCCCATCTGCGCGAAGACGGAGTTGACCGACTTGTTCATCGCGGACTGGACGGTGATCTGGCCGTAGCTGACGTGGTCCTCGTTGGGCGGCCCGAAGCCGACCTTCGTGCCGTGGTCCACGGCCTGCCGGCCGCTGGTGCCGTCGTAGACGGTGTTGGCGTCGATCGGCAGGCCGTCCTGCGTCTTGGCCTCCTCGTCCAGGGCGGCGGCGAGGATCACCGGCTTGAAGGTGGAGGCCGGCTGGAAGTCGCGCCGGGTGGCGTTGCTGGAGTAGTGCTTGAAGTAGTCCTGGCCGCCGTACAGGGCGACGATCTTGCCCGTCTTGGGGTCGACGGAGACCGCGCCCGCCTGGACGTTCTTGTCGGCCTTGCGCTTCTTCGGGTCCAGCTTGCCGGTGAGCTGCTTCTTGACGGCGCTCTCCAGCGCGGCCTGCTTCTTCTTGTCGATGTTGACCGTGATGGTCCAGCCGCGGTCGACGACGGCCGCCTCGGCCTGGGCCTGGGTGATGCCCTGTTCCTTCATCAGCTGCTGTTCGAGCTGCTTGTTGGCCAGGTCGATCAGATAGCCCTTCTGGCCGCCGAGGCCCGGCGCGCCCCTGGGCTCCTTCGGCACCGGGAACTTCATGGCCTTGCGCTTGGCGGCGTCGAGCCAGTGCTGGCCGACCATGTTGTCCAGGACGTAGTTCCAGCGGGCCTGCACCAGCCGCTTGCCGTTGGGGCCGGCCACCGCCCAGTCGTACTGGCTCGGCGCCTGGAGCAGCGCGGCGAGGTAGGCGCCCTGTTCGACGGTCAGATGCTGCGCGTCCACGCGGTAGTACGCCTGCGCGGCGGCCTGGACGCCGTAGGCGCCGCGGCCGTAGTAGCTGGTGTTGATGTATCCGGCGAGGATCTCGTCCTTGGACTCGCGCCGGTCCACCTTCAGCGAGATGACCAGTTCCTTCAGCTTGCGCGTGACGGTCTGGTCCTGGGTGAGGTAGTAGTTCTTGACGTACTGCTGGGTGATCGTCGAGCCGCCCTGGGTGCCCTTGCCGGTCAGCGTGTTGAGCAGACCGCGGGCGGTGCCCTTCAGGTCGATGCCGGAGTCGTGGTAGAAGGACTTGTTCTCGGCGGCGACGAAGGTGTGCTGGACTTCCTTGGGCACCTTGTCCAGCGACACGCTCTCGCGGTTGACCTCGCCGTCCCGGGCGAGGACGGTGCCGTCGCTGTACTTGTAGACGTTGCTCTGCCGCTCGGCGGCGGCGTTGCCCTGCGGGATGTCCACGAGCATGTAGAGCACGACGAAGGCGCCGATGCCGAGCAGGCAGACGCCGAGGACCGTGCCGAGGATCTTCTTCCAGGTGAACAGCCGGCGTATGAGGCTCTTCTTCGCCTTGGCGGGCCGGGCCGCCGCGCGCCGGGCCGCGGCCCGGCCGCCCGGGGCACCGCCCGCGGGACCGGTCCCGGCACCGGGCTGCGCGCTGCCGCCTCCGACGCCGGCCGCCGGTGTCCCGGACGAGCGCCTGGGCGCCGCGCGGCGGCCACCGCGCTGTCGCGCTCGTCTCTCTTCCGCTCGTCCCATGCGTCCGTCCGCTCCGCTTCCGTCTCGGCTGTCACTTGCGTACGACGTTCAGATCAGCTCAGAAAACTAACACCGCTCTCTGTGACAAAGGGCCCCCGATCCGTGCTTTTACGGACGTGACAATCAGCACCCGCCGTCAAGTGAACCGACGTCCGGGGCCGGTTGAGGGTTGCCGTGAGCGGATAAAGTGATATCACTTAGATAAGCAGATGCTTTCGCGTTCCGTTCCATCCTGGCTGTTCCCATCTGCTCCTGACGTCCACGAGAAACGGGGGATCCACCATGTCCGCACCCACCCCACCCGCGGTGACCACGGCAGACGCGCCCGAGATGCCCGCGCCGCGGGTCCGGGAGTTCACCGCGCACAGCATCAAGGGCGGCCTCGCCCTGCTGCTCGGACTGCTCGGGCTGCTGATCGCCGGTGCGCTGATCCCGGCCGGCGCCGCCGTGACCGGCACCGGCGCCAAGGCCGCGCTGATCACCGTCGGCGTGCTCGTCGGCGTCGCGGCGCTGTTCTCCATGTGCGGGCTGAACACCGTGGCGCCGGGCGAGGCCCGCGTCGTCCAGCTCTTCGGGCGCTACCGGGGCACCATCCGCGAGGACGGCCTGCGCTGGGTGAACCCGCTCACCTCCCGGGAGAAGATCTCCACCCGGGTGCGCAACCACGAGACCGCCGTGCTGAAGGTCAACGACGCCTACGGCAACCCGATCGAGCTGGCCGCGGTCGTGGTGTGGAACGTCCAGGACACCGCGCAGGCGTCCTTCGAGGTGGACAACTACCTGGAGTTCGTCTCCACCCAGACCGAGGCCGCGGTCCGCCACATCGCCATCGAGTACCCCTACGACGCCCACGACGAGGACGAGCTGTCGCTGCGCGGCAACGCCGAGGAGATCACCGAGAAGCTCGCCGTCGAACTGCACGCGCGCGTGGAGGCCGCCGGTGTGCGGATCATCGAGTCCCGCTTCACCCATCTCGCGTACGCTCCCGAGATCGCCTCCGCGATGCTCCAGCGCCAGCAGGCCGGCGCGGTCGTCGCGGCCCGGCGGGAGATCGTGGACGGCGCGGTCGGCATGGTCGAGGCGGCGCTCAGCCGGATCGCCGAGCAGGACATCGTGGAACTCGACGAGGAGCGGAAGGCGGCGATGGTGTCGAACCTGATGGTCGTGCTGTGCGGGGACCGGGCGCCCCAGCCCGTCCTCAACACCGGGACGCTCTACCAGTGACCTCCGCGACGGATCCGTCCGAGGGAGCCGCCCCCCGGCGGCGGCCGCAGCAGCGCAAGCAGGTGCTGCTGCGGCTGGACCCGTCGGTCTACGACGCGCTCGCGCGCTGGGCCTCCGACGAGCTGCGGTCGGCCAACGCCCAGATCGAGTTCCTGCTGCGCCGCGCCCTCGCCGAGGCGGGCCGCCTGCCGGGCGAGACCGGCCCGCTGCCGCGCCGCGGCCGGCCCCCGCGGAGCACCCCGCCGCGCCCGCAGTAGCCCTCCGGTTCCGCTCGGGGCCGTACCCCTTCCCGATAGCGCCCGCCGCCCGTAGCGGAACCGTGACAATAGGCCCTGACCTGGGCTTTCACCCCCTCGACCGCCCTTCGAAGATCCTCTGCACACTGGGCGTATACATGGCGTGTATACGCGGTGTGTAGAGTGCTCCGCATGTCCATCGGTCACACCCTCCTGGGTCTCCTGGAGTCCGGGCCACGCCACGGCTACGACCTGAAGCGGGCCTTCGACGAGACGTTCGGTCACGACCGGCCGCTGCACTACGGCCAGGTCTACTCGACGATGTCGCGGCTGCTGAAGAACGGCCTCGTCGAAGTCGACGGGATCGAGGCCGGCGGCGGCCCCGAACGCAAGCGCTACGCCATCACCGAGGCCGGCATCACCGATGTCGAGCAGTGGCTGGCCACCCCCGAGAAGCCCGAGCCGTACCTCCAGTCGACCCTCTACACCAAGGTCGTCCTGGCGCTGCTCACCGAGCGCGACGCGGCCGACGTCCTCGACACCCAGCGCAGCGAGCACCTGCGCAGCATGCGGATCCTCACCGACCGCAAGCGCAAGGGCGACCTGGCCGACCAGCTGATCTGCGACCATGCCCTGTTCCATCTGGAGGCCGACCTGCGGTGGCTCGAACTCACCGCCGCGCGCCTCGAAAAACTCCGTGAGGCGGTGACCCGGTGACTCCTCCCCCCGGCTCCCTGTTGTCTGCCGAGAACCTGTACAAGGCCTACGGCGCCACCCCCGCGCTGGACGGCGCCGACTTCTCCATCCACCCCGGCGAGGTCGTCGCGGTGATGGGCCCCTCCGGCTCCGGCAAGTCCACGCTGCTGCACTGCCTGGCCGGGATCGTCACCCCGGACTCGGGCTCGATCCTCTACGACGGCCGTGAGCTGTCCACCATGACCGACACCCAGCGCAGCGCGCTCAGGCGCTCGGAGTTCGGCTTCGTCTTCCAGTTCGGCCAGCTCGTGCCCGAGCTGACCTGCGTGGAGAACGTCGCCCTTCCGCTGCGGCTGAACGGCACCCCGCGCAAGGAGGCCGAGCGCGCCGCGCTGAAGTGGATGAGCCGCCTGGAGGTCGACGACCTCGCCAAGAAGCGGCCCGGCGAGGTCTCCGGCGGTCAGGGGCAGCGCGTCGCCGTCGCCCGCTCGCTGGTCACCGGCCCGCGGGTGCTGTTCGCCGACGAGCCGACCGGCGCCCTCGACTCGCTCAACGGCGAGCGCGTGATGGAACTGCTCACCGAGGCCGCCCGGTCCACCAACGCCGCCGTCGTGCTGGTCACGCACGAGGCACGGGTGGCCGCGTACTCCGACCGCGAGATCGTCGTCCGCGACGGCAAGTCCCGTGACATGGAGCGCATCGTATGAACGCCCGCCAGTGGGCCCGCGATCTCAGCATGGGCGCCAAGTTCGCCTTCACCGGCGGGCGCGAGGGCTGGACCCGGGTGCTCCTGACGGCCGTCGGCGTCGGACTCGGTGTGGCGCTGCTGCTGCTGACCACCGCGATCCCCGACGCGCTGTCGGTGCGCCACCAGCGCGACGAGGCCCGCTCCGACTACACGTACAGCCAGAAGGTGCCGGCCAAGGCCGACAACACCTTCGTCATCTCCGACATCGACACCACGTACAAGGACAAGGAGATCCGCGGCCGCCTGGTGGAGCCGGAAGGCCCGCGGGCCGTGCTTCCCCCGGGGGTCGGCGCGTACCCGGCGGTGGGTGACATGGTCGTCTCCCCCGCGCTGAAGAAGCTGCTGGAGTCCGGTGACGGCGAACTGCTGCGCAAGCGGCTGCCGTACCGGATCGCCGGGACGATCGCCGAGGACGGGCTGATCGGCTCGCAGGAACTCGCCTACTACGCGGGGGCCCAGGGCCTCGCGCCGTACATGGACGGCTGGAAGACGGCCCGGATCACCGAGTACGGCTCCCCGAACCGGTTGCCCGAGAAGCAGGACCCGGTGCTGATCCTGCTGGTGCTGGTCGTCTTCGTGGTGCTGCTGATGCCGGTGGCCGTGTTCATCACGGCGGCCGTGCGCTTCGGCGGCGAGCGGCGCGACCGCAGGCTGGCCGCGCTGCGGCTGGTCGGTTCCGACAGCCGGATGACCCGCCGGATCGCGGCGGGCGAGGCGCTGGCGGGCTCGCTGCTCGGACTGGTCTTCGGCACGGTCTTCTTCCTGATCGGCCGTGAGGCGGCGGGTTCGGTGGAGGTCGTCGGGATCAGCGTGTTCCCCAGCTACCTCAACCCGACGCCCGCGCTGGCCGCGCTGGTCGCCGTCGCCGTCCCGGCAGCGGCGGTGCTGGTCACCCTGCTCGCACTGCGCGGTGTGGTCATCGAACCGCTCGGCGTGGTCCGCACGGCCAAGCCCTCGCGGCGCCGCCTGTGGTGGCGGCTGGTGCTGCCGGTGGCCGGTCTGGCGATGCTCGCCCCGATGATCGGCAAGGGCCGCGGCGACGGCGACTTCAACCAGTACCTGGTCTCCGGCGGTGTCGTCCTGCTGCTGGTCGGCGTGACCGCGCTGCTGCCGTGGATCGTGGAGGCGGTCGTCGCCCGGCTGGGCAGCGGCTCGGTCTCCTGGCAGCTCGCCGTGCGGCGGCTCCAGCTCAGCAGCGGCACCGCGGCCCGCACCGTGAACGGCATCTCGGTCGCGGTGGCCGGCGCCATCGCCCTCCAGATGCTCTTCGCGGGCGTCGAGGGCGACTACACCAAGGCGTCGAAGAACGACCTGGACCGGGCCCAGATCCAGGTGCAGCTCTCGCACGGAGTCGCCACCGACCCGGCCGTCGCCGACTTCAAGGCGACCCGGGGCGTGACCCGGGCGGTCGCCCTGTCGGGCGCCAACGTCAGCGCCACGTCCCACACGGCGGCCGACGGACCCCAGCAGAGCTCCGAGGTCACCATCGGCGACTGCGCCTCCCTGGGCGAGGTGGCGAAGCTGCCCACCTGCCGCGACGGCGACGTCTTCGTCGTCCAGGGCGTCGACTACGACACCGACACCCCGGCGCTCGCCAAGCCCGGCAGGAAGCTCTTCATGGACAGCTCCCAGGGCGTGGAACCCGGCAGCGAGGTGCGCTGGACCGTGCCGAAGGGCCTGAAGGCGGTGCACGCCATCAAGGACCCCACGGGGATGGAGCACGGCGGCTTCCTGCTGACCCGCGGCGCGGTGCCGGCGGCGGTCGCGAAGAAGGCCGGCGCGCAGGTCTACGTCTCGCTCGACGAGTCCGTGCGCGACGCCCGCGACCAGGTGCGCAACACCGCCGCGCGCGTGGACCGGCTGGCCGACGTGATGACCTGGTCGCGCAGCGAGGAGTCCAAGAAGTTCGCCTCGATCCGCACCGGGCTGCTGGTCGGCGCGGTCTGTGTGCTGGCGCTGATCGGCGCGAGCCTGCTGGTGTCCCAGCTGGAGCAGTTGCGTGAGCGCCGGAAGCTGCTGTCGGCGCTGGTCGCCTTCGGCACCCGGCGGCGCACGCTGAGCCTGTCCGTGCTGTGGCAGACGGTCGTCCCGATCACGCTGGGACTGCTGCTGTCCCTGGCGGTGGGCCTCACGCTGGGCGTGGTCCTGCTGAAGATGACGGCCACGACCGTCGGCATCGACTGGACGAGCGTGCTGACCATGACCGGCATGGGCGCGGCGATCGCACTCGCGGTCGCGGTCCTCAGCCTGCCGCCGCTGCTGCGCATGATGCGCCCGGAGGGCCTGCGTACGGAGTGACCTCCGTCCGGCTCACCGGCTCACCGGCCCTGGGCCCCTCCCCGCACCCGGGAGGGGCCCAGGGCCGTTCTCCCCGGTCAGGCCCCGGTGTCCAGGACCCGGACCGGCAGGGCGCGCAGGTCGGTGCGCAGGGCGGTGGCGAGCTGGGTGTACTCGGCGGCGCGGGCGGCGCCGGCGCGCATGGCCAGGGCGATCCGGCGGGCCGGGGCGGGATCGGCGAAGTAACCGGTGAGGAGCTGGTTGCTGCGGGAGATCTCCACCTTGAGCGCGGTGCGCGGCAGCAGGGTGCAGCCCAGGCCCCCGGCGACGAGCTGGACCAGGGTGGACAGACCGGCGGCGGTGGTGGTCACCGGGGCGTCCTCGCGCCCGGCCTCGCGGCAGATGTCCAGCGCCTGGTCGCGCAGGCAGTGGCCCTCGTCCAGGAGCAGCAGGTTCAGTTCCTTGAGGGACTCGCGGGGTATGCCCTCGCGGCCGCCGAGCCGGTGGTCGAGCGGGGTGACCAGCACGAAGTCCTCGTCGAACAGCGGGAGTTCGGTGACGCCGGGGACGCCGAGCGGCACGGCGAGCAGCAGCAGGTCGAGGCGTCCGCCGGACAGCCCGTCCAGCAGGCTCGCGGTCTGCTCCTCGTGGACCTGGAGGTCGAGGTCGGGATAGCGGTCGTGGACCAGGCGCAGGACCGTGGGCAGCAGATAGGGCGCGACGGTGGGGATGACGCCGAGCCGCAGGACGCCGGTGAAGGGCGCCCGGACCGCCTCGGCGTCCTCGATCAGCGCGCCGACCTCGTCCAGGACCGCCTTGGCCCGCACGGCGAGGCGTTCACCGGCGGGCGAGAGCAGCACCTTCCGGGTCGTACGCTCCACCAGCGTGACGCCGAGGGTCTCCTCCAGGGCGGAGACGGCACCGGAGAGCGCCGGCTGGCTCATGCCGATCGCGGCGGCGGCGTCCCGGAAGTGCAGATGCTCGGCGACGGCCGCGAAGGCGCGGAGCTGGGAGAGGCTGGGCAGGGGCCTGCGCCGTGCGGCATTACCGACAGTCACTGATAACTACCTCCGATCAACACGACCGAGTGTAGCTATTTCCGTAATCAATCGAGTCTGTGCCAACATCATCAAGGTCCAACCCATGGGAAACACGAGCAATACCCGTGTTTCTTCGCTGCAAGGAGAGCGTGTGCTCACTGTCGGTGACAAGTTCCCCGAGTTCGAACTGACCGCCTGCGTCTCGCTGGAGAAGGGCGCCGAGTTCGAGAAGATCGACCACAAGACCTACGAGGGCAAGTGGAAGGTGATCTTCGCCTGGCCCAAGGACTTCACCTTCGTGTGCCCGACCGAGATCGCCGCCTTCGGCAAGCTGAACGACGAGTTCGCCGACCGCGACGCCCAGATCCTCGGCTTCTCCGGTGACTCGGAGTTCGTCCACCACGCCTGGCGCAAGGACCACGACGACCTGCGCGACCTGCCCTTCCCGATGATGGCCGACTCCAAGCACGAGCTGATGCGCGAGCTGGGCATCGAGGACGAGGACGGCTTCGCCAAGCGCGCGGTCTTCGTCGTGGACCAGAACAACGAGATCCAGTTCTCCATGGTGACGGCGGGCTCGGTCGGCCGTAACCCCAAGGAGGTCCTGCGGGTCCTGGACGCGCTCCAGACGGACGAGCTGTGCCCGTGCAACTGGAGCAAGGGCGACGAGACCCTCGACCCGGTCGCGCTGCTGGCTGGTGAGTGAGGCATGTCCCTCGACTCCCTGAAGGCCGCGGTCCCGGACTACGCCAAGGACCTGAAGCTCAACCTCGGCTCGGTCATCGGCAACAGCGACCTGCCCGCGCAGCAGCTGTGGGGCACGGTGCTGGCCACGGCCATCGCCTCGCGTTCGCCGATCGTGCTGCGCGAGCTGGAGCCGGAGGCGAAGGCCAACCTCACGCCGGAGGCGTACACGGCGGCCAAGTCCGCCGCCGCGGTCATGGCGATGAACAACGTCTTCTACCGCACCCGGCACCTGCTGTCGGACCACGAGTACGGCACCCTGCGCGCCGGGCTGCGGATGAACGTCATCGGCAACCCCGGTGTCGACAAGACCGACTTCGAGCTGTGGTCCTTCGCCGTCTCGGCGATCAACGGCTGCGGCATGTGCCTGGACTCGCACGAGCAGGTGCTGCGCAAGGCGGGCGTCGACCGTGAGGTCGTCCAGGAAGCCTTCAAGATCGCCTCGGTCGTGCAGGCCGTCGGTGTGACGCTGGAGGCGGAGGCCGTCCTCTCCGAGTGAGGTCGCGCATACGTCCGAAGGGCCCCATCCGCCGTGCGGGTGGGGCCCTTCGCCGTGCGGCGGGCGGCCGGCGCTACGGGAGCGGCGGTCCCAGGCGCAGGGTCAGACCGCCGTCGTCGGCGCCGTGTTCCCGGACCGTCCAGGTGCGGGCGGGCAGCCGGGTGCCCGCGCGGGTGGTGTACGCCTCGACGGCGAGGGCCGCCTCGCCCGCCTCGGAGACCAGTACCTCGGCCGCCGTCTCCTCCCCGTCGGCGAAGCGCAGCCGCAGTCCGCAGGGCCGCGGTGCGGTGAGGCCGTCGACGCGCACCCGGGCGCCGGGGAAGAGATGGGTGTGGCCGACATGCGCCTCGGTCATGGGGCCCTGCCCTCCTGTCGGTTCCTGCCCTCCGGCCGCGCGGGGCGCGCGCTCCGGCGCGTCCGGCCCCGGACCGTACGGTCGCGACAGCCGTACGGACGCGGGCCGCGCGGCCTCGGGTCGTACGGCTGCGTCCGTGGTGTCCGCCGTCCGCGGCGGGGCCGCACCGGAGCCATCGTCACCCGGGGCCCGCCGGCGCGCACGCCGTCGCCCTCCGCCCCCCGCCGTGCGCTACGTCTCCTCGATGGCGGGCGGCGGGGTCTGCGCCGGGCCGTCCGGCAGAGTGCCCGTGGAGGGCGGGGTGGTCCCGGGCGGCACGGCCGGTGCGGACGGCTCCGCCGGGGCCGCCGTGACGGGAAGGGCCGCCGGTGCGCCGACTACGGCGGTCGCGGCCGGCGCGCCCGCCGGCCGCTGCTGCGTCTGCCGCAGCGCCGCCTCCCGGGCGTACTGGCGCAGATAGCCGACCACCGTGTTGGTCACCGCCACCAGCGGCACGGCCACCACCGCGCCGCCGATCCCGGCGACCAGACCGCCCGCCG
Source organism: Streptomyces sp. PL-25 (assembly GCF_058344915.1). Classification (NCBI taxonomy): domain Bacteria; kingdom Bacillati; phylum Actinomycetota; class Actinomycetes; order Kitasatosporales; family Streptomycetaceae; genus Streptomyces; species Streptomyces sp. PL-25. The sequence continues at coordinate 4,746,056 of NZ_CP136997.1, read as the reverse complement.
CGACGGAGAGCACCACGGCCAGCGGATGCACCCGCACCGCGCGGCCCAGGATGAACGGCTGGAGGATGTGTCCCTCGATCTGCTGCACGGCGAGCACGACGACGAGCGTCATCACCGCGGTGAACACCCCCTGGGTGACCAGCGCGACCACCACCGCGAGCGCACCGGACACCACCGCGCCGACCAGCGGGATGAAGGCGAACAGGAAGATGAACACGGCCAGCGGCACCGCCATCGGCACGTTCAGGAAGTAGATCCCGAGCCCGATGAAGATCGCGTCGATCATGGCCACGATCACCGTGCCGCGCACATACGCCGTCAGCGTGCGCCAGGCGCGCGGACCGGCCCCGGCCACGCCCGGACGGGCCGCCGCCGGCACCAGCTTCAGCGTCCACTCCCAGATGCGCCGTCCGTCGTAGAGCAGGAACAGCGTCGAGAACATGGTCAGCAGGATCCCGGTCAGGGCCTCCACGATGACCGTGACGCCCTCAAGTCCGGCCGACGTTATCTGGTCGGTGTTGGCGCCGATGGCGTCCCTCAGGCTCTTGGCGATCTGGTTGATCTGCTTGTCGGTGACGTGGAAGGGGCTGTTCAGCAGCCACTTGCGCAGATCGTCGATGCCGGCCTGGATCTGGTTGGAGAGGTTGTCGATGTTCTCCATGACCTGCCAGGTCACGAACCAGCCGATCAGGCCCATGATGACGAAGCCGAGGATCGCGGTGAGCGCGGTGGCCGGTCCGCGCGGCAGCCCGTAGCGGCGCAGCCGGGCCACGGTGGGCTGGAGCAGCGCCGTGATCAGCAGCGCGGCGACGAAGGCCAGCACCACGAGCTGGACGGCGCTGATCACCTTCATCAGCACCCAGACGGTGCCGGCGAGGACGAGGACGCGCCAGCCGGCCTCGGCGGCCACCCGCACGCCCCAGGGCACGGCCTGAGCGGGGTCGGGGCGGACCGGGACGACCGTCACGTGTTCGGGTTCGGCGGCCGGTACCGGTTCGGCGGGGCGCTCGGGACCGGGCCCGGTGTGTTCCTGCTCCACCTCGGCCCGCCGCTCGTCCAACCGCTCACCCATCTCGGTCAGTCCGGCGCCGAGCCGGCCGAGCCATTGTGGAACTCGCGACATGATCCGTCCTCTTCCCCCGTCTCTGACCACCACGCCCCCTGGAGTCGTTGCGACAGACGCTACATGGCAAAAGCCCCTCCCCCTAGGACGGGGAGGGGCTGCGCCAGGTTGAGCTCGACGGGCGGCTCAGTAGCTGTGGTTCGCCATCCAGTACGACCAGGCACCGCACGGGCTGCCGTAGCGGACGTTCATGTAGTTGAGGCCCCACTTGATCTGAGTGGCCGGGTTGGTCCGCCAGTCGGCGCCCGCGGAGGCCATCTTGCCCGCGGGCAGCGCCTGGACGAGGCCGTACGCGCCCGAGGAGGGATTGACCGCCCGGTAGTTCCAGGTGGACTCGTGGTCCACGATGTTGCTGAAGCACTGGAACTGGCCGCTCGGCACGATCTGCCGGGCGATCGCCTGCACCTGGGCCACGGTGTAGGAGCCCTGGACGGGGAAGTCGGAGGCGTCCCGGGTGCTGCGGGTGGTCGCCTTCTCGCGCTCCTCCCGCTCCTTGGCCTCCTGGGCCGCCTTCTCGGCGTCCTTCTTCTTGGCGATCGCGGTCTCGGCGGCTGCCTTGCGGGCCGCCTCCTCGGCGTCCTTCTTGGCGCCGGCGTCCGCGGCGATGGCCTGGACGTCCGCCTGCTGCGTCAGGGACGCGGTCTGCACGGGGGCCTGCTGGCCCACCGGGATGTCCGCGAGGAGTGTGGCGTCGGCTGCCGTCGCCTCGACGTCGTTGTTCTGGGCGGTGCTGCCCGAGGCAACACCGACGACGCTTCCGACAGCGGTGACCGCGGTGGCGGAGGCCACTGCGAATCCCCGGACCGAGATCCGGCTCACACGGTTTCCTTCCAGCATCGCCCGCCTCGGTGACCCTGGCGGACGCGATCGTGCCCCTGGCACTGGCCTCCCAACTGCGGGGTCACGGAGGCACGGGCCCGGTGCGCAACTCCCCCTACGGGAAGCGCCGCGTGCTGCTTCGGGCGGCATACGACGACGTTATGGAGTTGACGGTGGTGCTCAGGGGGCGCGGTGCCGCTGGGGGCACAGCTGTGTCGTATGCGGGGGCCTGACAGGAAGGAGACTCTGCCGCAACCCGACGCCGCGAGGCAATTCTGCGTTGCGTGGGAAAGCTCACACCCCGTTCGGCCCACGGGATTTCGGGAATGACCCACGCACGGCAGCGCCGCCCGGCTAGGCTCTCGGCCTTTGCCGGACGGCGCCGACTCCCGTACAAGCCCCCCGGAACAGGACAGGGGTGCGAAGCCGGGTCAGATGTGCCCGTCCTCCAGCATCTCGGTCACCAGGGCCGCGATCTGCGACCGCTCGGAACGGGTCAGGGTGACATGCGCGAAGAGCGGATGCCCCTTCAGTTTCTCCACCACGGCGACGACTCCGTCGTAGCGGCCGACCCGCAGGTTGTCCCGCTGCGCCACGTCATGGGTGAGCACCACCCGGGAGTCCGCGCCGATCCGGGACAGCACCGTCAGCAGGACGTTGCGCTCCAGGGACTGCGCCTCGTCCACGATGACGAACGCGTCGTGCAGGGACCGGCCGCGGATGTGGGTGAGCGGCAGCACCTCCAGCATGCCGCGCGCGGTGACCTCCTCGATGACCTCGCGCGAGGTGACCGCCGACAGCGTGTCGAAGACGGCCTGCGCCCACGGGCTCATCTTCTCCGCCTCGGTGCCGGGCAGATAGCCCAGCTCCTGCCCGCCGACCGCGTACAGCGGGCGGAAGACCATCACCTTCTGGTGCTGACGGCGCTCCAGCACCGCCTCCAGACCGGCGCACAGGGCGAGCGCCGACTTGCCGGTGCCCGCCCGGCCGCCCATCGACACGATCCCGATGTCCGGGTCGAGCAGCAGATCGAGCGCGATCCGCTGCTCGGCACTGCGGCCCTTGATGCCGAAGACCTCGCGGTCCCCGCGCACCAGCCGGACGTCGCCGTCGGGGGTGACCCGCCCGAGGGCCTTGCCGCGCTCCGAATGGATCGTCAGCCCGGTGTGCACGGGCAGCGCGGCGGCCTCGGGGACATGGACGCGGCCCTCCTCGAAGAGGGCGTCCACCTGCTCGGCGGGGAGCGTGAGTTCGGACATCCCGGTCCAGCCGGAGGCGTCCGTGATGGCGAGTTCCGCCCGGTACTCCTCGGCGAGCAGCCCCACCGAGGACGCCTTGATCCGCAGCGGCAGGTCCTTCGAGACGACGGTGACGTCGTACCCCTCGGCCTGGAGGTTGCGGGCGACCGCGAGGATGCGGGAGTCGTTGTCCCCCAGGCGGTAGCCGGTGGGCAGCACGCTGGGGTCCGAGTGGTTCAGCTCGACCCGGATCGTGCCGCCGAGGTCCCCGATCGGGATGGGGGCGTCGAGGCGACCGTGCCGGACCCGGTAGTCGTCCAGCAGGCGCAGCGCCTGCCGGGCGAAATAGCCGAGTTCGGGATGGTGCCGCTTGGCCTCCAGTTCCGTGACCACGACGATGGGGAGCACGACCTCGTGCTCGTCGAAGCGGGTCAGGGCGTTCGGGTCCGCCAGCAGGACGCTGGTGTCGAGGACGTAGGTGCGCCGGTCTGGCTTGTGGCGCTTTGTGCTGGTCACCACGGAAGGACGTACCCCCTCGGATGAGGTCGGGGAGCGACGAGGTGGATGCCGGGCCGGGAGAGCGGGGGCATCGGGGCCGGACGCCGGCCGCGATGCGCGGGCCGGTGACCGGCCCGCCACGTCTTCGTCCGCGCTGTGACCGCACGGTCGGGCTGGTGCAAGGGGCCTCCCGGGCGGACGGCCCCGAGCCGCCCGCTGAGATCCGACACCCGTGGTTCGGGTGTCGACCTGTCTGGCTTATGCCCTCGAACATGCACCGCCATGCAGGAGCACGGGACGGCGCACGGATGAACTCCTCGTGAAAACGGGTACGCGGCCTCGGGAGCGGCGTGTCGCGTCAGCCCCCGTAGCGGCGGTGGCGGGCCGCGTAGTCGCGCAGCGCGCGCAGGAAGTCGACCTTGCGGAAGGCCGGCCAGAAGACCTCGCAGAAGTAGTACTCCGAGTGCGCGGTCTGCCAGAGCATGAATCCGGACAGCCGCTGCTCGCCGCTGGTGCGGATGACGAGGTCGGGGTCGGGCTGGGCCCGGGTGTAGAGGTGCCGGCCGATCATCTCGACGTCGACGGCCTCGGCGAGGTCCTCCAGGGAGGTGCCCCGGTCGTGGGCCTCGCAGAGCATGGAGCGCACGGCGTCGGCGATCTCCTGCCGGCCGCCGTAGCCGATGGCCACGTTGACCACTATGCCCTCGACGTCGGCGGTGGCCTCCTCGGCCTCCTTGAGCACGGCCTGCATGCCGGACGGGAGCAGGTCCATGGTGCCGACGTGGTGCACGCGCCAGCGGCCGTCGGCGGCCAGGGCGCGCACGACGCCCTCGATGATGCCGAGGAGCGGGACCAGCTCCTCCTGGGGGCGGTCGAAGTTGTCCGTGGACAGCAGCCAGAGGGTGACGACCTCGACGTCCGTCTCGGTGCACCAGCCGAGGAACTCCTCGATCTTCTCGGCACCCGCCCGGTGTCCGTGGACGGTGGTGGAACCCGCGGCCTTGGCCCAGCGTCGGTTGCCGTCCATGATGACGCCGATGTGCTTGGGCACCTGAGCGTGGTCCAGGTGGCCTTCCACCCGGCGCGCGTACAGCCTGACCAGCAGGCTGCGCAGCTTGTCGCGCAGGTTCACGTGTTCGTCAGCCCCTCCGTATGGATCGGACAGGCGCGGCCGGAGGTGTTCCCTGTCCGTGCGGCGGCCTCGTCCGTATGGCGGTCCCCGGGGGCGAAGCCTACCCCCGGCCACCCCCAGGGTCCCCCAACGGGCCGCCCGCCGCCCCCGGATGCCCGGCGGCCGCGGGGCCGGGTTCTGGACAGCGGGACGGCGGGTCCGACGGCGGGTCCGACGACGGATCGCTGACCGGGGGACGGCGCTCCCCGGGCGGGGAGGCGGCAGGGCCCCGGACATAAAACGGGCCGGTCCGTGGGGGGGAGACGGACCGGCCCGAGGGGGGGGTTTCCACCATAACCCTTCGTAAGTGATGCTGCGTGCATCAGCGCGCCACAACTACTCTCCGGATTCGCCCGACGACGTTTCGGCAGCGATGGAATCTGCCATTCCTTACCGGATCATGGCCGGTTCACAGCGACATCACAGGCAAAAGCGATCGAATGAGCCAGAAACCGAAGGGTTTGCGCCATCTGAGGTCCGCGCGGCGAGTTGTCCTGCTTACCCCGCACGGGCGACCCGGGCGTTCACACCCGCTTGACGCCCGGGGCGCCTCACCCCGGGCCGGCCTGACCGGACACGGCCGCCGCCATCAGGGGGCACGGCGCCGCGCAGCCCCCTCCACTGCACGATGCCCCTCGCGCAGCTTTGCTCACGCGAATTTCGTTGGTCTGAACTTACGCCAGACGGAGCAGTGACGGGAGGGACAGACGATAACGATGTGGAAACTGTGACCGGTGGGAACGGCTCCGGACCCGGTCAGACCGGCTTGCGCGCCTCGAAAAGGTGGCGCGCGCTGTACGCCACGAACGGGCCGTCCGCCGCGATCCGCCCGTGCAGCTCGCGCAGCCGGTCCTCGTACGCCTCGACGGTGAAGCCGGGGACCATCCAGACCACCTTGCGCAGGAAGTGGACGACGGCCGCGATGTCGTGGAACTCCATGCGCAGCCGCTCGGCCCGCAGCGCGACCACGTCGAGTCCGGCCGCCTCCGCCTCCGCGCGCTCCCGGCCGGGGTCCCGGGCGGTGCGGGTCGCCTCGGGCTGCGGCCCCAGGAACCACTCGACGAGTTCGAAGACGCTGGCCGGTCCCACGTGCTGGGCGAAGTACGTGCCCCCGGGGCGCAGTACGCGGACGATCTCCGCCCAGTGCGGGCGGACCGGGTGCCTGCTCGCCACCAGGTCGAAGGCGCCCTCGGCGAACGGCAGCGGCGCGGCCTCGCCGGCGGCGACCACCACGGCGCCGCGCGGGCGCAGCAGCGCGGTGGCCTTCGCCACGTTCGGCGGCCAGCCCTCGGTGGCCGCGAGCAGCGCCGGGACCCGCGCGGCCCGCCCGAGCGCGAAGTCGAACACCTCTCCGCCCCCGGTCTGCACGTCGAGCACCGCGTCCGCGCCCGGCCAGCCGGTCCGCCAGCGACACGGCGTACCCCCAGGAGGGCCGCTCCTCGGTGGCCCGCCCCGCGAACCACGAGAAGTCCCACCCCTCGGTGGGGACGGCGGTGCCTTCGGCCACGAGGTCCTCGAACGAGCGGGGGCGGGTGCGCGGAAGGGGGTTCGGGTGGCGGTGGTCGCGGTCTGGTGCCATGGCCGCGATCTTCTCAGCAGGGGGCGCGGTTCGCCGACCGGTTTACGGGGCGCGGGGAGCGGGGGGCGGGCGGGGCGGCGGTCGGTCGTCGCGGTCCGGCGCGGCGGCGGTCAGGGCACCAGCGGGCGCACCTGTTCGGCGGTGAAGCGGAGGAAGCCCTCGGGGTCCGGTTCGTCGGCCGTGGGCTGGAGGACCACCGTGTCCGCACCGGCGTCGCGAGGGCGCGGACGGCCTTCGCCACGGCCTGCGCGTCACCGGCCACCCCCAGGTCGGGCACGGTGTCCACGCCTTCGTTGGCCAGTTCGGTGCGCAGGCGGCGCAGGGCGTCCGGGCCGGTGGTGGTGAGGAGGTTGACGACGACGCGGTGCGGCCCGGTGCGGCCCGCCGCCTCGCGCCCCTCGTCGATGAGCCGGCGGGCCCGGCGGACGCCCTCCGGTGAGGTGGCGACGGTGAGGATCGTGCCGTCGGCGACCTCGCCGGACAGCCGCAGCGTGCGCGGCCCGGTGGCACCGGCGAGGACCGGGACCTCGCTGCCCGGCGGCGGGGGCCAGTCCAGGGCCACGTCGGTCAGCCGGACGTACCGGCCCTGTGTGGTGAGCCGCTCGCCGCCCAGCAGGCCGCGCAGCGCGTCCACGTACTCCCGCAGCAGGGTCATCGGGGACTCGGCCCGCGCCCCGGCCTGCTCCATCCAGTCCTGCACGCCGTGCCCCACCCCGATGAGCGCGCGGCCCGGGAAGAGCCGGTGCAGCGTGGCCGCCTCCATCGCGGCCACGGCCACATTGCGCAGCGGCACGGGGAGCAGGCCGACGCCGACCCGGACCCGCTCGGTCCAGGCGAGCGCGGCGGCGGCCGTGGAGATGCCGCCCTCCAGGAAGCAGTCCTCCCACAGCCACAGCTCCTCGATACCCGCGTCGTCGGCGAGACGGGCCATCGACCGCAGTCGCTCGGGGGGAAGTTGGGGACGGAAGACAGCGCCGAGAACGGTCATGCGGGCTTCCTCCCCAGGGACTTCGCCACTCATGCCGTCCGCGGCGCGATGTGTTCCCGTCAGGCCGCGGCGGCTCCCAGGAGGATGCCTGTGCACGCCCCGGCGAGCATGAACGGACCCAGCGGCATCGTCGCCCCGCGCCCGGCCCGGCGCAGCAGCACGAGGCCGAGACCGTACACGGCGCCGTAGAACAGCCCGGCGAAGCCGCCCGTGATCAGCACCGGCCAGCCGTACCAGCCGAGCGACGCCCCCAGCGACAGCGCCAGTTTGACGTCGCCGAAGCCCATTCCGGAGGGGGTTGACGAGGAAGAGGACGAAGTAGGCGGCGCCCAGGGCGAGCGCGCCCAGCAGGGCGCCCGGCCAGGATCCGGCGGCGGCGGGCAGCAGCGCGGCCAGGCCCAGCAGCGCCGCGCTTCCGGCGGCGAGCGGCAGGGTGAGGACGTCCGGGAGCCGCCGCACCCCGTGGTCGACGAGCGCGAGCAGGACGCCGACCGGCGCGGCCAGCAGCCAGACCGCCGCCTCCGGGCGGGGCCCGGTGGCAGCGGCGAGCGCGGCGCAGACGAGCGCGGTGACGGTGGCGACGGCCGGGGTGCTCGGCCCGTACCCCCCGCAGGGCCCGGTGGCGGCGGCGCAGCGCGCCCGCCCCACCCAGCCGCCCAGCGCCCCGCCGAACGGATGCCCCGCCGGGACACTCCGCCCGCCACGGCGCACCGGCCTCCACCGACAGCCGGTGCGCGGCGCGGGGCACCAGCAGCCCGGCGCCCGCGCCCCACAGGACGGCGACGACGATCAGGAGTACGCGCACGCGGGGACCCTGAGCGGGGCGGGGCCGTCGGGGCTCGGGCGGCGGGTGCCCAGGACGGGTCTGGTGAGTCTGGCGGGCCTGTTCGCCGTGCGGCTACGGTCGGTGGGGAACGTACGCGGCGCAGCGGCGGGGAGGAGGCGGCCGGCGGCATGGGGGCGCGATGGCGGGACGGGCGGGGCAGCCTGCTGGTGCATGGGGACGTGAACAAGGTGGGCGAGGTGGGCAAGGCGGGCGAGGTCGTGGACGGGGTCGTGGTGCCCCTTGAGCTGGCCACGTCCTACCGGGCCCGGACGAAGGGGCTGCTCGGCCGGGACCGGGTGGACGGTGCGCTGCTGCTCTCGCCCGCGGGCAGCGTCCACACCTTCGGCATGCGCGTCCCGATCGACGTCGCCTACCTCGACGGTCGGCTGCGCGTCCTCGCCGTCGTGACGATGCGTCCGGGCCGCCTGGGCCTGCCCCGCCTCCGCTCCCGGCACGTCCTGGAGGCGGCGGCGGGGGCGATGGCGGGGTGGGGGCTGCGGGCGGGGGTCCGGGTGGAGGTGCGGGTGCAAGGACGGGCGTAGGGACGGGCGTACGGGCGGGCGTAGGGGCGGGTGCAGGGGTGTCGGCACGGGCGGGGTCCGTCAGCTCTGGGTGCGGGGGAAGGTGACCTCCACCCGGCGGTTCTTCTTGCGGCCGTCCTCCGTGGAGTTGTCCGCGATGGGGTAGTCCTCCGCGTAGCCGCGTACGTCGAAGGTGACGTTCGGGTCGTTCAGCTCCTGGGAGAGGACGTCCTGGACGGCGTTGGCGCGCTGTTTGGACAGGACGACGCCGTGTTCGTGGGTGCCGAGGTTGTCGGTGAAGCCGAAGACGCGGACCTGGGGGGCGTGCTGCTTCTTGATCTCCTGCGCGATGGCGTCGATACGGGAGCGGGCCTGGTCGCTCAGTTTCGCGCTGTCCTTGGCGAACAGCACCTCCGCCTGGAGCGCGAACGTCACGTCGGTGTTGGTGTCCTCGCGGCGCTCCTCACCGCCCTGGTCCTCGACCACCGACTTGATGTCCAGCACCTTGGGCGCGGCGAGGGTGGCGCCCTCCGGGAGCTTGAGGTCCGGGTCGTTCGGGTCGACCCGGACGGGCGGCGACGCGGACGCCTCGGTGCCCGGCGGGACGCTCGGGTCCGTACCGTCCGCACGGACCGCCGCCGCGCCGTAGAGCTGCGCGGTGAGCAGGAGGGCGGCCGCGGCGGTGAGGACGAGGGGGCCGCGGCGGGGCGGGGTGCGGGTGGGGGTGTGGGTGTGGGTGTGGGTCATGGTGGCCGCCTCACCCGGAGATCTTGATGGTGCCGCTGGAGAAGGTGGGGAGTTGGAGGGTGACGTCGGTGGTGGTGGTCGGGGGGGCGGGGAACTGCATGAAGACGGGGAGTGTCTGCCCCGCGTCCAAGTTGCCGAGCCCCGTAGTGGTCAGCGGCCGTCCGTCGGTGTCGCGCAGGACGTAGTAGCGCTTCTTCCCCTGGGGGTCCACGAGGGTGGCACCGCCGAGGGAGGGGCCGTTCTTGATGATCTCCGTCTCGTTGCCGCTCGTCTGCGGCGGCACGACCACCGACTTGGCTCCGTCGTTCTTGAGCGTTCCGTTCACCGTCACGAACCCGCCCGCGTCCCGAGCGGCGGAGGTGATCTGAAGCAGCAGCCCGTCCTGGCCGCGCAGTTCGGCCAGAGCAGTCTGCGGGGTCTCCTCCTGGGCGGTGGGGCCGGATCCACCACCCCTCGTGGCCGACGCCGACGTCTCCGGCTTCTTGTCGTCCCCGCCACCGCCCCCGCCGCAGCCGGCCGCACCACTGGCGACACCCACCGCCACGGCCAGTGCGACCAGCCCTCTGCACGACCTCGCAGTGAACCGAATGCTCATCGCTCTGCTTCCTTCTTCCTTCGTCGTGCACTCATCGGTCGGCCAGGTGGACGTCGAAGAGGTCCTGGGGCTCGGGGAGATCCGTGGGGTTCCTCGGGTCCAGGTCCCACTGCTTGCCGTGGCACGTGAGCACCGGCAACGGATCGGACCCGGCATCCGCTGCCGCTGGACCGATGTCGCAGCGCGGCTCGATCACGGCCGTGGCGGACGCTTTGGAGTGCTTGGTACTCGTCAGGGGGACGACGGACTCTCCCATGGGATTGTTGGTCTCGACCCTGACTGTGTAGCCCAGGAGACGCTGCCGACAGGCGCCGTCCAAGAGATGCGCGTCGTTCTGAGCGGCGAGTTCGGCGGCCCGCCAGCACGAGGAGCGGACCTCCCTGCCGTGACCGGTGAGGATGTCCTGCCACTCGTTCGGGTCGAGGACCGCCGCCACCCATTCACCCGCGAGTTGGTCCCTGGTGTCCTGGGCCGCCGCGAGCGCAGCGGCGTCCGCCGCCGTCTGGGCGCCGCTGCGGTTCACCGTCGCCTGGCCGACCGCGAAGTACACCAACGCGAGGAAGAGCAGGCCCGCCACCACCGTGATGTAGATGGGGAAGGCCTGTCCCGCGTCGCCGTACCGGCGGCGGTGTGTCAATTGCCGACCTTGCCGATCAGTCCTGTGATCTTTCCCAGGATCGTCTGCCCGATGCTCGTGCCGTTGATGACGAGCACGATCGCCACCACGACGGCGAGGATGCCCAGATACTCCACCGCCGTCTGCCCCCGGTCGCCGGTGCGGCGGCGCATCGCCGCCGCGGTGGTGTTCTTCCAGCCCTGTACGCGGACCTTGGCCGCAACCGCGGTCTTCAGCATCAGGTTGCTCATGGTGATCCCCTCCGGGTTCGGGCTCGGTGCCGGTCGCGGCAGGGGAAGGGTAGGGCGGGGCGAAGGACCGTTCCGAGGGCCCGTGGGCCCAATTCCGGGCCCAGATCCGGGGCGTCGGCATCCCGGGTCACCCCCGTCCCTGCGACGGGGAGTCCGGGGCCGTGCCGAGCCACTTGGCGGCGGCCTCGGCGCGGCTGGTGCTGTGCAGCTTGGCGAAGATCCGGTTGATGTGGTTCTTGACGGTCTTCTCGCTGATGAAGCAGGCGGTGGCGATCTGCTGGTTCGTCATGCCGGATGCGATGAGGTCCATGATCTCCGCCTCCCTCGCGCTGAGTCGGAACCTCGCCCTGTCGACCGAGGACGACTGTCTCACAGGCGGTTGCATCTGCGAAAGCGATTCGACAGAAATATTGGGAGGAACGGGAGTTGAGGTCATCGACTCGTGTGCATTCGCATCTCCGAGGCTTTCCGGCAGGGAACCCGCCGCCGGTGCGGGGAGCTGCCGCAGCCGGCCCAGCAGGGCTCCCGCCGCCGTGGCGGTGAGGTGGGCACGTCCGTGCGTGATGTCCCGTACGGCGTCGACCAGTTGGTCGGCGGTGAACTCGCCGTGGACCAGATAGCCGCCCGCGCCCCGGCGCAGGGCCTCCTGGACGACCTCCGGCTCACGGCTGTAGGTGAGCATCAGGACCGGGGCGACCGGTACGAGGTACGGCAGGGCGGAGATGCCGTCCACCCCGGGCATCCGGACATCGAGCAGGACCACGTCCGGCCGGTGCAGGCGGGTGGCCTCCCACGCCTCGCGGCCGTCCGCGGCCTGGGCCACCACCGTGATGTCCTCGCGCCCGCTGAGCAGCGCCGTCAGCCCGGCGCGGACCACCGGGTTGTCGTCCGCGACCACGACCGTCAGGGGCCGGCGGCGGCCCGGTCCAGGTTCCTGGGACGGCGGCGGGGCGGGGGGCGGGGGCGGCGTCGCGGGCGGCATCGGGGCCTCCTCTCGGGTGCGGGCGGGTCCGGAGGCGGTGCGGGGAGGGAGGGGGGCAGAGGCGGTCGGGTGGGCGGGGGGCGGTCAGCGGCGGTCGGGTGGGTGGGGCGGCAGAGCGTCCAGGGGGAGTTCGACGCGTACTTCCGTACCGGTCCCGGGCCGGTCGGCCGGGCCCACGCGGAGGCGGGCGCCGATCGCGGTGGCGCGTTCGGTCATGCCCAGCAGTCCGAAGTGGCCGCTGCCGCACAGATGTTCGAGAGTGGTGCCCGGGGGCAGGCCCCGGCCGTCGTCGCGGACGGTGAGGCGGAGCAGGCCGCCGTCGACGCCCGCGCCGACCTCGACGCAGGTCGGCGCGGCGTGGCGGTGGGCGTTCTCCATCGCCTCGGCGGCGATGGCGAGGAGATGGCGGGCGACGGCGGGCGGCAGCGGGGGGAGCGGAGGGGGGCAGGTCTCCGGCTCACGGCTGGTGACCGGGACCGTCGTCGTGGTCGGTGTCGTGGTCGAAGTCGTGGCCGTGGGCGTGCTCGTGCTCCTGCTCGTGCGGCAGGTCGTCGGCACGCCCGTGCGGGAACTGAACGCCCTTGCCTCGGCGGCCAGTTCCGCGCGCAGGTCCGTCCTGCGGTCCGGGTCGTGCGCGCGCCGCAGGTCCGTGAGGAGTTCCCGTGACTCGGCGGCGGCGCGGCGGGCCGAGCGGGCGACCAGGTCGGCCTGCCGCCGGATCAGGGCCGGGTCCGGGCGGCCCGCCCCGGCCGAACACGCCAGGCCGTCGGCGGCCAGGGCCACACCGTGCAGGGTCTTCGCCACCGAGTCGTGCATCTCCCGTGCCAGACGCGCGCGTTCGGCGTTCACGGCCTCGGTGACGGCGAGCCGTGCCTGGACCGCGGTCAGCGTGCGGGTGGCCTCGCCGAAGCGGAGGAGCAGCGTGCGCTGGGTGGCGCCGACCGCGCCCACGATCAGGCACAGGCCGGGGAAGAGGGCGGACTGGGCCAGGTCGGCGTGCGGTTGCCTGGCGGCGATGTGCACCAGCAAGAGGATCAGCGACTGGAGCGAGGCGAAGAGCGCCGCGCCGCGCCAGCCGTAGACGAGGCCGGCCAGCAGCGGGGTGCAGACGCTGACGTACGCCAGGACACTGTCCGGTCCGGCCGCGATGAGCGGGAGCGCGCCGAAGAGGGTGTCCAGGACGAGGAGGGTGGGGTGCCGCAGGAGCAGCGGGCCGAAGCGCTCCCAGTCCCGGAAGAGGACGTAGGAGCCCATGAAGGTGACGACCACCGCGGCGCCCACCAGGCGGACGGCGAGGCCGGGGGCGGCGTGCACGAGGGCGACGGGGGCGGCCAGCGCGATCATCGCCAGGCGGAACGCGAAGACATGGCGGCACATCGCCTGTAGGGCGCTGATCTGGAGCTTTTCCGTCGCGAGGGGGTGCGGGGCGGGAGCGGGTCCGAGGGCGGGGACACCCTCAGGCGCCTGTACCTGCACCTGCGCCTGTACCGGGGCAGGGACTGGCGCGGGCGCAGGCGCGGGCGCGGACCCAGGCTCGGGCGCAGGCGCAGGCTCGGCCGCCCCTCCCCCTCCCCCCGCTTCCGCCGCCGTGCGCGGCGCGTGCCGGAGTGAGCCCGTGCGGAGGTGGCGTTCCTCCGTGGTCGGCATGGTCGTACGCATCTGGCCCCTACTCCCCTGTGACGGAGCCGAAGTCCACGCCGGAGCCCAGGAGGAGACCCGCGGCGAGGAGGATGAGGGTGGCCGGGACCATGAAGGTGGTGATCATCATGGTGGCCTTGGGCACCGCGCGGGCGGCCTTGCGGCGGGCGTTCTGCGCGTCGGTGCGGCGCATGTCCTTGGCCAGGGACACGAGCGTGTCGACGATCGGCGCGCCCAGCTCCTCGCCCTGCTGGAGGGCGGTGACGAACATGGCGACCTGCTCGGAGTCGTTGCGGCGGCGCAGTTCCGCGAACGCCTCGCGGCGGCTCATCCCGAGGTCCATCTGGCGCAGGGTGATGCGCAGTTCGTCCGCCCACGGGCCCTCGTACCGGGAGGCCACCCGGTCCAGCGCCTGGCGGAAGCCGAGTCCGGCGCTCACGACGACGGCGAGGACGTCGAGGAAGTCGGGCAGCGTGCGCTCGATGACGTCGCGGCGGATGCGGATGGCCGACCAGATGCCGACCTCGGTCCAGAACGCGCCGAAGGCGAAGAGCAGGAGCGCGACGACGTACTGGCCGCGCAGCAGGGAGATCAGGCCGCCGAAGCCGCCGAGGAAGCCGTAGACCGCGCGCCGGGCCGCGTAGCGGTCGATGGTCAGGCCGCCCGGGTTGCCCGCCAGGTCGATCTTGCGGCGGTAGCGCGCGACCAGCTTGGGGCCCATCAGCCGCAGTACGGCGGGGGCGTAGCGCACGCCCAGGCGGTCGATGACGGAGCCCACCGCGCCGGTGCGGGTGGCGCCGACCTCCAGGGCGAGGGCGAGGTCGCTGGGCAGCCGCGCGTCCGCGCGGTACATGCGGACACCGGCGAAGACGCCCGCGACGCTGAGCGCCGCCACCAGGGCGAGCAGCCATGCCATCGTCGGTTCTCTCCTTTCTGTCGTCCCGTCTGTCTTCCCACGCCTGCGGTTCTCGCGGTTCTCGCGGTTCTCGCGGTTCTCGCGGTTCTCGCGGTTCTCGCGGTGCTACACGTCGATGCGGGACATCCGGCGGATGAGGAAGAAGCCGACGGCGTAGAGCGCGAAGGCGACGATCACGGCGCCCTGGCCGAGCGGGGAGCCCGTCATGCGCTCCAGGGCGCCGGACTTGACGCCGTTCATCAGGAAGAGCGCGCCGACGCCGAGCACGGGTACCGCGTACGAGGTCATGTTGACCTGGGAGAGCTGGGTGCGGACCTCGCGGCGGGTCTCCTTGCGCTCCTCCAGGGTCTCGGTGAGGTTGCGCAGGGCGCCGACGACCTGGCCGCCGGCGCGGTTGGACAGGACGAGGGTGGTGACCAGGACGACGAGTTCGCGGGAGGGCAGCCGGTCGGCGAGTTCGCCGAGGGCGTCGTCCATCGAGGCGCCCAGCGCGAGCTGGTGGGCGACCTTGCCCAGCTCCTCGCCCGCGGGGGCCTCCAGTTCCTCGGCGGCCATGCCGATCGCGGTGCGCAGGGCGAGGCCGGCCTGGGTGGCGTTGGCCAGGATGCGGGCGAGTTCGGGGAGCTGGTTGATGAACTTCTCGATGCGTTTGGCGCGCTGCCAGTTGAGGAACTGCACGGCGGCCCAGACACCGAGGAGCCCGGCGAGCGGTCCGAAGAACGGAGCCAGGGCGGCCTGGCCGATCAGCCAGAGGGCGGCCACCACGGCGAGCATGCAGGCGAAGAACTCGCCGGGGGTGACGTCGAGGCCGGTGGCGGCGAGCCGCAGTTCCAGCCGACGGCCGAGGGCGGTGCGGCGCAGCCTGCGGTCCAGGGAGCGGAAGCGGCGTCTGCGGCCCGTCTCGGTGCCGCCGGTCAGGGCGAGCCGGTCGACGAGTTCGGCGCGCTGGGCCCGGCCGGAGGTGTAGGCGTGCAGGCCGACGACGGCCAGGACGCAGGCCAGCAGGGCGACACCGGTGGTGAGGGTGACGAGGGTGCTCAGTTCCATGGGGTGGCTCCTGACCGCGGGACGGCTCCCGACCGCCTGGTCCAGGCTCGTCGTGGCCGGGTGGTGGTCGTGCTCGTCGTGCTCGTCGTGCTCGTCGTACGGCTCATACCGCTCATACAGCTCATACGGCCTCCCGGGTGGCCAGTTGGTCCGTGGACCGGGCGACGCCGAAGGCCGCAGGGACGGGCTGGCTCGCCATGTGGAGGCGGTCGGCGGCGCGGCGGGGCAACGGGTGGTGCTCGAAGGCGCCGTGGACGCGGCCGTCCGCGGTCATGGGCCGGGCGGCGAAGCGGGCCACGGTCGCCAGCCGGTACGGCTCGCCGCCGTGGCTGTCGAGCAGGGCGATCTCGGTGACGCGGCGAGCGCCGTCCGCGAAGCGGGTGAGCTGGACGAGGACGTCCACGGCGCTGTTGATCTGGTCGTGCAGGGCCGGGAAGGGGATCTCCACCTCGGACATGGAGGCCAGGGTCTGCAGGCGCATCAGGGCGTCCTCGGCGCTGTTGGCGTGCACGGTGGCCAGCGAGCCGTCGTGGCCGGTCGACATGGCCTGGAGCATGTCCAGCGACTCGCCGCCGCGGACCTCGCCGACCACGATGCGGTCGGGGCGCATGCGCAGGGAGTTGCGGACGAGGTCGCGGATGCTGATCCGGCCGCGGCCCTCGACGTTGGGCGGGCGGGCCTCCAGGCGTACGACGTGGTGCTGCTGGAGCTGGAGTTCGGCGGAGTCCTCGATGGTGATGATGCGCTCGCCGTCCGGGATCAGCCCGGACAGGGCGTTGAGCAGCGTGGTCTTGCCGGTGCCGGTGGCGCCGGACACGATGATGTTGAACCTGGCCTGCACCAGTCCGGCGAGCAGATAGAGCATGTGCTCGTCGAGCGAGCCGAACCCGATCAGCTCCTGGAGGGTGAAGGAGCGCGGGAAGCGGCGGATGGTGAGGACGGGGCCGGTCAGCGACAGCGGCGGGATGATCACGTTGACGCGTTCGCCGGACGGAAGCCGGGCGTCGACCATGGGGTTCGTCTCGTCCACGCGCCGGTTGACGGTGGAGACGATCCGTTCGATGGTCTGCATCAGCTGCTCGTGGGAGGCGAAGCAGAGCGGGAGCTGTTCGACCCGGCCGCCGCGCTCCACGAAGATCGCGTCGGGGCCGTTGACCATGATCTCGGTGATGGACGCGTCTTCGAGCAGGGGTTCGAGGATGCCGAGGCCGAGGGCCTCATCGACCACCCGGCGGATCAGCTGGGAGCGCTCGGCCGTCGACAGGACCGGGCCCTCGCGGCTGATGATGTGCCCGAGCACCCGTTCCAGCCGTACCCGGCGCTCGGCGGGCGCGAGCGCGCTCATCTCCGCGAGGTCGATCTCCTCCAGGAGTTTCGCCCGGTAGGAGGCGACCAGGTGGGCGTCCTCGCCCCGGCTGCCTTGCTCCTGCGGGGAGTTGATGCGTGCGCGCAGACTCATGGGGGCGGGGCTCCTCGTCCTCGGTCACTGGTCGAGCGGGGGTCGTCTAGCGGCATGGTGGCGGTCTTGCGGACGGTGCCCACCGGGTTCCACAGCGGGATGACGGAGGGGATGCGCACGGTGGCCGTGACGGTGACCGTGTCGCCTCCGGGCGCGGGGACGCAGGTGGTACGTCCGGAGAGCCCGCCGCTGACCGCCGCCGCGCACGCCCCCTGCGCGTCGTGACCGAGCGAGGCCGCGCGCGCCCCCGCCCGTGCCGCCGTACCGGCCTGGAGGGCGCAGAAGGCGACGAGTCCGATCTGGATGGCCGCGAGGCCGACCAGCAGCAGGACCGGGACGAAGCCCAGGTACTCGATGGCGACCTGACCGCGGTCGGCGCGCGCCCCGTGCCGGGACCGCCGGATCCACCGGTCCCACCGGTCCCACCGGTCCGGTCGACCGGATCCGAGCCACCAGCCGTACGGTCCCGAGCGCCCCGAACTCATCGGCCTCCCCGGTCTCACCAGCCGCCCCGGCCTCACCGGTCTCACCAGCCGCCCCGGCCCCCTCGACGGTCCCGGCCGCCCCAGACCTTCGCGCACCCGCATCCACGGCATCTCAGCGCTTCACCTCCTCCACGGCGGCGGCATGGCCGCTCACCGGGACGGGGAACCCGACCAGACCCGGCAGCAGGACGGGGACGCGCAGGTGCACGGTCGCCGTCACATAGCCGCTCCCCCGCCCTCCGCAGTCGATCGCGGCGTCGCCGCGCCACGCGCCCGGCAGCGCGCCCAGGGCGGCCCGCTCGCACGCGCCCTGGTAGTCGCCGGTGGCCGCGGTGCCCGCCCGCGCTCCCTCGTCGGCGGCGTTCCCGGCGAGCGTGAACGTGTATCCCAGCAGCACGCACTGCCACATCAGGACGAGCGTGACGATGATGGTCGGCGCCATGCCCAGGAACTCGACGGAGACCTGCCCGCTGTCCGACCGCAGCCGCGCCCGCGCCCCGCCGTACGGGACCGGAGACCACGCGCCCGCGCCCCGCGCGCGACCGCCCCGCACGCCACCGCGCAACCGGCCCCGCACGTCACCCCGTAACCGCCCTCGCCCCCTCGTCGCCCCACTCGTCCCCCCGCTCATCCCCCCGCCTCCCTGCGCCGCCGGAAGCTGACCGAGCCCCGGTCGCCGCGCATCCGGCCGTGTCCCTTGGCGGCGGTCACCGGCCGCTTGACCAGGCCGAGTTCGGCGGCCAGGCCCCACAGGGCCTGCTTGACCGTGCTCCGGGCGTCCAGTTCGTGGATACGGCCGGCGTCGACCAGGCCCTGGAGCTCCTTGAAGTTGGCGGGGACGGCGGTCGCGGCCACCGGCGTGCCGGTGATCCGGCCGATGAGCGCGGGCTGGATCTCCGTGGCCCGGTTGTGGCGGTTGACCACCACGATGGTCTCCTCCGCCTTGCGGACCTGCAGCCGGTCCCACATCCGCACGGTCCGCTTCGCGGCGCGCACCGCGATCACGTCCGGGGTGGTGAGCAGCAGCGCGGTATCGGCGGTCTCCACGGCCGCCGCGCCCGCGCCGCCCAGCTGGGACCCGCAGTCCAGCACGACGATCTCGTAGCGGGAGCGCAGCGCGCCGACGAGCTGGCGGGCGGCCCGGTCGGTGACCTCCTCGCCGCGTTCGCCCTCGCCGGGGGCGAGCAGCAGGGCGAGGCCGGTGTCGTGCCGGAAGACGGCGTCGGCGAGGACGCGCGGGGAGAGGTCGGTGATGGCGGCCAGGTCGACGACCGAGCGGCGGAACTGGACGTCCAAATAGGAGGCGATGTCGCCGGTCTGGAGATCCATGTCGACCAGGGCGGTGCTGTGGCCGGACGCCTGGGCGGCCAGGGCGAGCTGGACGGCGGTCAGGGTGGTGCCGACCCCGCCCTTGGCCCCGCTCACCGTGACCACGCGTCCGCCGGCCCCGCCGGACAGGTCGGCGCCGTGTCCGAGGTGGCGCCGTACGCCCACCGACCACTGGGCCACCGCCTGGACCCGGCTGGCCAGTTCCTCGTAGCCCAGCGGCAGCGGGACCAGGCCGCGGGCACCGGCGTCCATGGCGGCGGAGAACAGGCCGGGGCTCGCGTCGGAGGTGACGAGGATGACGCCGACGGCCGGGAAGCGCAGCGCGACCTCGCGGATGAGCTCCAGCGCGGGGACGGGGCCGACGCGTTCGTGCACGACCACGACCTCGGGCAGTTCGTCGATGGATTCGGCGGCCAGCCGGGCGAGGGTGTCGACGAGCTGGGTGGAGTCACCGGCGGCGGCCAGCGGTTCCGCGTCGGGGAGCTGGCTGAGCAGGGTCGTGAGGGACCGGACCGCGTCCGCGTCGCCGGCTGCCGGGAGGATCCTGGTGGGCATGGCTGCGGGCCTCTCACTTGTCGTTCGCGAGTTCGTAGGTCCGGTCCTTGGCCGGCACGTCGGTGTCGCCGCCGGGCGCCACCAGCGCGAGCCGGACCCGCTGGGCGAAGGACTCGGCGTAGGTGATGCGCTGGGCGTCGATGGTGGAGAGCGCGAAGGTGATGGGCACGGCCTCGGTGGGCTGCCGGTCGCGGCTGTCGGCGCCGGGGTCGAGGGCGGTGATCCGGCCGACGTCCAGGACCCGGGCGTTGGTCACGATGATCTTGGACTGGGCAGGGTCGCCCTGCCGCGCCCCGGGGAAGGTGGCGTAGACGTTGACGGTGGCGCCGGGGGTGATCTTGCCCGCCACGCCGGTGGCCGCGTCGATCATGATGGCGACCTCCTGCTGCCCGGGGCGCAGCGCGGGCTGGTTCACGATCATGTCGCTCTGGAGCAGGGAGCCCTGGCGCAGCGTGGTGACCGCGATCTTGCCGCGGATCTGGCCGAGGTCGGTGACGGCGTTGGGCGACAGCCAGCGCTCGGGCATCCGGATCTTCTCGAACTGGCCCGCGCTCAGCGGTGTGTACGGCTGTACGTCGGCCTTCAGCTGGTACGCCGTGACCTCCGGGCCGACCTTCGACCTGACGTCGCTGATGAGGGAGAGCACGCCGGCGAAGGCGCCGAGGGCGCACAGCACGGACAGGAGCAGGAGTATCACGCCGCGGCGCTGACGGGAGTTCATGAGCCGTACGACCTCGTTGGGGGTTCGTTCGAGCGGATTCGGCGGATTCGGCGGATTCGACGGGGTGCGGGCGGTGCCTGACGGTGCGGCCCGGCCGGAGGGCGGGGGCTCAGCCGGCGGGGGCGCGGTTCTCCTGGGTCCGGTACGGCTCGTGGGCCTCGTGCGCCTCGTGAGCACCTGGCGCACCACGGGCACCGGACGTACCGGAAGCGCCGTACGCGCCGTACTCCCCCTGGCCGTGCGGCCGTTCCCCGGGGTCGGGCGGTGCGGCGGAGCAGAAGACGCAGCGGTCGCCGATGACGTCGATGCCGCACCAGTGGCACACGCTCTGCCGTACGGAGGCGACGAGTTGGTAGAGGACCGACAGGTCGGGCAGATAGCCGCAGAACTCGATCAGCTTCCCGGTGCCCCACCAGGCGGCGGACTCACCCGGCAGGGCGGCCTCGCGCAGGCCGAGCGCCCGCCAGGCCGGGGCGAGGTGGGCGCCGATCCAGTCGGACTGGAGCTGGCCCTTGGCGACCAGCATCCAGGTCGCGAAGTCCGGTCCGGCGAGGGTGGCTTCGGGGCCGATGCGCACCAGTTGGGGCTGGGGATGGGCGAGGACGCCGAACTGGCTGCCGGGCACCCAGGACCTGGCGTGCGCCTTGAGGTCGACGGGGACGCGGTCCAGGCGGGTGACGGAGTTGAGCACGGCACCGCAGTGGACGTAGTGGGTGAGCAGGCGGGCGGCCGAGGCCAGCACCCCGGGGCCGAGGTCGCAGGAGGCCAGCTGGCGTAACTGGCGGGCCAGGACGGCGACTCCGAGCGGCGGCAGGTCGGAGCGGTAGAGGGCGATGCGGTCGCTCTCCAGCAGCGAACGCACCGTGTGCAGCCGGCGCTCGGCCCCGGCGGGCAGGGCGCGCGAGTACACGACGATCAGGTGCGGGTGCTGGTCGAGCAGGGTCCGTATGCCGTCGAGCGTGCGCTCCAGGGGCTCCCGGGCCAGGTCCCCCAGGACCGCTGCGGGCACGGTCCGTTCGTCCTGGGCGGGCAGTGCCATGTCCGCGCCGGTCACCGCGATCGCAGTTGACACGCCAGCTCCCCGTCTGCCGCCGGTCGGCCCGCCGGTGTTGGTCCGGCGCACCGAGTTGACTTCACTGCGTGACTACGTGAGCACTGTAACCACGCGCCTGTGACCGGAGAACAGCGATTCGCCGACCCGATGGCATGCGTTGCCGCACAAGTCATTTCAAACCCGGGCAGGTTGTGCGCCCGGAGCCGACCCGAAAGCGTGGCGGCGCGACGGTCGGTTGACTCCCGCCGCGCCGGGCGGAGGGCACGGAGCGGACGGTTCCGGACGCCTCGCAGGGCACGGATTTGGTCTGGACCTCTTGACAATGCAATTGGTCTGGACCAACTTGTACGACCAGCAGCGGCACCGCAGTTCATGACGTCCCCTCCCGCTCTCCCCCTCTTCCTTCTCTTCCTTCCCGTACTTCCTTCCCGTTCTTCCCGCCCTTTGCTCTCTTCCCTCCCTTCCTTCTCCTCTCCCCCGGAGGCCCCAGTGGACCGCGCCCCAGGCACACCCTCAAGCAGACGGCTCCGGCCGCTGAGCATCTGGTCCGGAGCCGTCACCGCGGCCATGGCCCTCTCCCTGGCGGGCACCGGCCAGGCCTCGGCCGCCGACGTCAACAACGCCAAGAACGCCGGTTTCGAGGCGGGTCTGAGCAACTGGACCTGTTCGGCAGGCAGCGGTTCGACCGTCTCCACGCCGGTGCACGCCGGTTCGTCCGCGCTGAAGGCCGCCCCGGCCGGGCAGGACACCGCGCAGTGCACCCAGAAGGTGGCCGTCAAGCCCAACTCGACGTACACGCTGAGCGCCTGGGTGCAGGGCGGCTACACCTACCTCGGCGCCACCGGCACCGGCACCACGGACGTCTCCACCTGGACCCCGGACTCGGCCGCGTGGAAGCAGCTCTCCACGACCTTCACCACCGGCTCCTCGACCACCTCGGTCACGGTCTACCTGCACGGCTGGTACGGCCAGGCGGCCTACTACGCCGACGACGTGTCCGTCTCCGGCCCGGACGGGGGCGGCGGGGGCGACCCCGACCCGACGGTCCCGTCGGCCCCGGCGGGACTGGCGGCGGGCAACGCCACCTCCTCCTCGGTCGACCTGTCCTGGAGCGCGGTCTCGGGCGCCACCGGCTACAACGTCTACCGCGACGGCACCAAGGTCTCGGCGGTCACCGGCACCTCCACGACGGTGAGCGGACTGTCCGCCTCCACCGCCTACTCCTTCCAGGTCTCGGCGACCAACGCGGCGGGCGAGTCGGCCAGGTCGGCGGCGGTGAGCGCCACCACGGCGCCCGGCGGCGGCGACGGCAACCACGGCGGCAACCTGCCCAAGCACGCGGTGACGGGCTACTGGCAGAACTTCAACAACGGCGCCACCGTCCAGAAGATCTCCGACGTCCCCTCGGCGTACGACATCATCGCGGTCGCCTTCGCCGACGCCACGACCACGCCCGGCGCGGTCACCTTCAACCTCGACTCGGCGGGCCTGAAGGGCTACACGGTCGACCAGTTCAAGGCGGACATCAAGGCCAAGCAGGCGGCCGGCAAGAAGGTCATCGTCTCGGTCGGCGGCGAGAAGGGCACCGTCTCGGTCAGCGACCCGGCCTCCGCGACGAACTTCGCCAACTCGGTCTACTCCCTGATGCAGACCTACGGCTTCGACGGCGTCGACATCGACCTGGAGAACGGCCTCAACCCCACGTACATGACGCAGGCCCTGCGCGCCCTGTCCGCGAAGGCCGGCTCGGGTCTGATCATCACCATGGCACCGCAGACCATCGACATGCAGTCGACGGGCGCGGGCTACTTCAAGACGGCCCTGAACATCAAGGACATCCTCACGGTCGTCAACACCCAGTACTACAACAGCGGCGCCATGCTGGGCTGCGACGGCAAGGTCTACTCGCAGGGCACGGTCGACTTCCTCACCGCGCTCGCCTGCATCCAGCTCGAAGGCGGCCTCGCCCCCTCGCAGGTCGGCCTGGGCCTGCCGGCCTCCCCGAGCGGCGCGGGCGGCGGCTACGTCTCCCCGACCGTGGTCAACAACGCCCTGGACTGCCTGGCGAAGCTGACCAACTGCGGCACCTTCAAGCCCTCGAAGGCCTACCCCGACGTGCGCGGCGCGATGACCTGGTCCACCAACTGGGACGCCGCCGCGGGCAACGCCTGGTCCAACTCGGTCGGCGCGCACGTCCACGCGATGCCGTGATCCCCGCCTGACCCGAACCCCCCGCAGTGCGGCGCCGTCACCGACGGCGCCGCACTTCTCGTTTCCGGTGAAACATTTGCGGGGGTCCACCGCATCAATGGGGTGAGGGCGCGCGAACGGGCGCGCGGACCACAGGGGGGCGTATGCGGTGGGGCGGCGGCGAGGCGGGGTACGACGGGTATCCCGAGTTCGCGGCGGCGCGTGCCGGGCACCTGTACCGGTCGGCCTGCCTGCTGACCGGGGGCGACACCCATCTCGCCGAGGACCTGGTGCAGGAGGCGCTCGGCCGGGCGTTCCTGCACTGGCGGCGGGTGTCCCGCGTGGGCAATCCGGCCGGGTACGTGCAGACGGTGCTGACCCGCGCCTTCCTCGCCCACCAACGCCGGCACAGCAGCCGCAGGGAACGCGCCACCGAGGTGCTTCCCGAGGTGGCCGACCCCGACCCGGGCGGTGACGCGCCGCTGCGGCTGACGCTGCTGGACGCGCTGGGGCGGCTGTCCGCGAAGGACCGGGCGGTGGTGGTCCTGCGCTACTGGGAGGACCGCAGCGTGGAGGAGACGGCCACAGTGATGGAGACCAGCCCGGCCGCCGTCCGCACCCGCTGCGTCCGCGCGCTCGCCCGGCTGCGCGTCCTGCTCGGCGACTCCCTCGGCGAGCCCGCCGGACGCTGACCCGCGGCCCCGGCCCCGGCGCCTGCGTCTGCGCCTGCGCCTGCGCCGCCCCGACGCCCGTACGCCCCACCTCACGACCGATCCCGGACCCACTCACAGAAACGGCGGTTCGCCATGCCTGTCGCAGACCACGACCCCCTCGGGGACGAGCACTTCGGGGAGCGGCTCACCGACGCCCTGCGGGACACCGGCAGCACGTTCCGGACCGATCAGGCCCTGCTCGCCGCCCGGGGCGAGCTGCGCGGGCGGCGGCTGCGCACGCGCCGGTGGGCCGCCGTCGCGGGCGGTGTCGCCGGGGTCGCGCTCATCGGTGCGGCCGGGGCGGTGGTCCTGCCGGGCGGGACCGGCGGCCGGCAGCAGGAGGCGGCGGCCGCCACGAGCCCCGCACCCCGCTCCACCCCGGCCACGCCCGCCGGGGCGGTGACCGCCGACGCCCTCGTGGCCACCCTCAAGAAGCTGCTCCCCCGGGGCAGCTTCAGCAGCCAGGAGGGCCGCGGCACGGACACCCCGGTCGCCGGGAGGACGGCGTCCCCGTACGCCCGGGTCGTCTACGACGACGGGCGGGGCGAGGCCGCCGTCGCCGTCTCCGTGAACCGCCTGCTGCCCGGCAGCGAGGAGGCCCGCCGGACCGCGCAGTGCCCCGACGGGGCGTTCATCGCCTTCGACGACTGCTCCGCCGCGAAGCTGGCCGACGGCTCCGCGCTCATGGTCCTCCACGGCTACGAGTACCCGAACCGGCGCAGCGGTACGAAGCTGTGGAGCGCCGAGCTGGTGACCCCGCGCGGCGAGCACGTCTCGGTGCGTGAGTGGAACGCCGCCGCCGAGAAGGGCTCCCCCGTCACCCGGGAGCAACCGCCGCTGGACTCCGCCGGGTTGAAGGCGCTCGCCACCGCGCGCGAGTGGCGGGACTTCGCCGCCGCCGTCCCCGTCGACCCGCGGGCGAGCGCCGCGCCGCCCGCCCGGGACGGCTCGGTGTCCGCGACCCTCGCCGGTCTGGTGCCGCGCGGGCTGAAGGTGGTCTCGAAGGGGACGCCGGATCCGGGCTTCGGGTACGTCGTCGTGGACGACGGCCGGGGCCGCAGCCTGGTCCAGGTGAACGACCAGCCGGACATGCGCGACGTCGAGGGCCAGTTGTTCGGCTCGGGCGCCGAGACGCTGCCGGACGGCACCAAGGTCGTCACGCACCGGGGGCCCGGCGAGAAGGGCATCGACGGGATCGTCATGTGGACCGTGGACACGATCCGGCCGGACGGGCGCCGCGTGGTGGTCAGCGCCTTCAACTCCGGCGGGCAGAACTCACCGGCGACCCGGAAGGAACCGGCGCTCACGATGAAGCAGCTGGAGCGGATCGCCACCGACCCGAAGTGGCTGTCGCTCGGCTGACGACCGCTCCGAGGGCGGCCCCGGCGAGGTGCCCGGGGCCGTCCTCGGGCGTCGTCAGTCCTCGCTCTGCGCCTCGGACTTCGCCCCGCTCTTCTCGGTCTTCGCCTCGGTCCCGGCCGTGGGACCGGCCGCCTCGTCCGTGCCCCTCTCCTTCGGCTCCTCCGGCTCCTCCGGTTCCGCCGCCTCGCCGTCCTCGAAGTACGCGTCGAGGACCGCGTCCAGCTCCGTCTCCCAGGCGGCGAACCGGGACCGGGCCGGGGCCTCGATCTCGATGGGGTACCAGCGGCGGTCGGGGGTGTGCACGGTGACGGTGAACCGCTTGCCGAAGCGGGGCGTCTCCGTCTCCACGGCGCCGATCTCGTCCCAGCGGAACTCGCACTCCTGGTCGTCCAGGGCGAGGCGTACGCCCCGGTGGTCGGCGACGATCCGGGCCCGGCGGTCGGCGGCCTCGAAGACCGGGCCGTCCACGGTCTCCTCCTCGGCGCCCTCGTCGGCTTCCGCGGTCCCGTCCGCGGCGTCCGGGACCGGCGGCTGCGCCTCCGCGTCCGGGGTCCCGGTGTCCGCCGCAGGCGTACGCTCCGGCTCCTCGGGGGCCGTGTCCCGGGCCGCGGCGGGTGAGGTGAGGCCGGGGACGAACGCCGGGTCGAAACCGGCGCCCGTCACGGGCTCGCTCTTCAGGGGCTGGCTGCTCGAACCTATGCGCTGCTCCACGCGGGCAGTATGGTCGACGTTCCTGTGTCACGAACAGTCAGCCCCTGGCTTCGTTATCAGACCCCTACAACCGCGCGCCGCGGCAGGCCCCCGGAGACGCACCGGGGACCCGGCCGTCCGGTCAGACGAACAGGCTCAGCACCGCCGCCACCGCGAAGCCCGCGAGCGACAGCACGCTCTCCAGGACCGTCCACGTCTTCAGCGTGTCCCGTTCGCTGATGCCGAAGTACTTCGCCACCATCCAGAAGCCGCCGTCGTTGACGTGCGAGGCGAAGATCGAGCCGGCCGAGATCGCCATGATGACCAGCGCCACGAACGCCTGCGAGTGGTGCCCCTCGGCCAGCAGCGGGGCGACGATGCCCGCCGTGGTCACGATCGCCACCGTCGCCGAGCCCTGCGCCACCCGCAGCACCAGCGAGATCAGGTACGACAGCACGATGACCGGCAGTCCGACGCCGTTGAAGGTGTCCGAGAGGGCCTGGGCGACCCCGCTGGCCTTGAGGACGGCGCCGAAGACACCGCCCGCGCCGACCACCAGCAGGATGTTGCCGACCGGCTTCAGCGAGGCCGTGGAGACGGTCTCCAGGGACTTGCGCGACCAGCCGCGGCGGATGCCCAGCAGGTAGTAGGCGAGCACCAGGGCGATGGTCAGGGCCACGAAGGGGTGGCCGAAGAACTCGATCACCGAGCGGCCGGTGGACGGGTCCAGGGCCACGGAGGAGAAGGTGGCGGCGAGGATCAGCACCAGCGGGGTGCCGATGATGCCGAGGACCGCGCCGAGCGGCACCGGGGACTCCTTCGGCCGCACTCCGGAGGCCCGCTGCTCGGTGAGGACCGCCCGCCTGGCCTCCTCGGCCGCCTCGACCATGTCCTGCGGCACCTCGACGAAGACCCGCTTGCCGATCCACGCGGAGTACGCCCAGGCGGCCAGCACCGCCGGGACGCCGCAGACGACGCCCATGAGGATGATCCAGCCGAGCTGCACGTGCAGCAGTCCGGCGGCGGCCACCGGGCCGGGGTGCGGCGGCAGGAAGGCGTGGGTCATGGACAGGCCCGCCAGCAGCGGCATGCAGTACAGGACGATCGACTTGCCGCCCCGCTTGGCGGCGGCGTAGACGAGGGGCGCCAGGACGAAGATGCCCACGTCGAAGAAGACGGGGATGCCGAAGATCAGTCCGGTCAGGCCCATGGCGAGCGGGGCGCGCTTCTCGCCGAACAGCCCCAGCAGGCGGGAGGCGAGCACCTCCGCTCCGCCGCTGACCTCCAGGATGGCGCCGAGCATGGTGCCCAGGCCGATGATGACGGCGACATGGCCGAGGATGCCGCCCATTCCGGACTCGATGGTGGAGACGGCGTCCGAGCGCTGGACGGTGCCGAACAGTTCGGTGACCGACAGGCCGGCCAGCAGGCCGACGGCTATGGAGACGGCGAGCAGCGCGACGAACGGCTGGAGCCGCGCCTTGATGATCAGGAACAGCAGCAGGGCGATGCCGATCCCGGCCACCAGGAGCAGCCCGGTCGTGCCGTCGACCAGGAGGAGGAGTCCGCCGGTGTGCGAGGGTGTCTGCGGCGCTGCCGCGGCGAGCGGATGGGACATGGGGGTCCTCTGCGTGAGTACATGCAGCTTTCGGGCAGGGAGGATCGCGGCGCGGCGCCCGGAGGGGTGGGGGGCGCCGCGCCGTGAGGGGGACGTGCGGTGGTACGAGCGGGGTGGGTCGCGAGGAAGGCGTCAGCCGAGGACGGCGAGCGCGTCGATCTCGATGAGGAGTCCCGCGGGCAGTCCGACGTAGACGGTGGTGCGCGCGGCGGGCGGCTGGGTGAGGCCCTGCTCCTCGAAGTAGGCGTTGTAGATCGCGTTCATCTCGGCGAAGTGGTCCACGTCGGTGAGGTAGACGCGGAGCATCATCACGTCGTCCCAGCCCGCGCCGCCCTCTTCGAGGATCGCCTTGACGTTGGCGAGGGTCTGGAGGGTCTGCTCGCGCAGGGTGGGCCCGGCGGGGGTGGGGGCCTTGCCCTCCTCGGCGGGCAGGAAGCCGACCTGCCCGGCGACCTGGAGGATGTTGCCCTTCTTCACGCCGTGGGAGAACTTGGCGGGCGGCACGGTGTGGGTCGACGGGGTGAGTGCGGTCTTCTCGGTCATGCGGTGTCCCTGTGCGGTGTGGTGGTGGGGGCGGGTACGGGGGTTCTCCCGGAGTACTCGCCGCTGATGGCGGCCGCGGTGCGGCGCACCAGCGGGAGCAGGGTGAGGAGTTCGTCGGCGGTGACGACGACGTTGGGCGCGGAGACCGACATCGCGGCGACCACGCGGCCGTCGGCGCCCCGGATGGGGGCGGCGACGCAGTTGATGGACTCCTCGTGGCCGCCGAGGTCGGTGGCCCAGCCCTGTTCGCGCACCGTCGCCAGCTCGGTGAGGAAGGCGGCGGCGTGGGGGGTCGAACGGGCCGTGTAGAGGGGGTAGTCGAGCCTCTCGGCGATCGCGCGCCGTTCGCTCTCGGGCAGGTCGGCCAGGAGCAGCTTGGCCACGGCGGCGACGGTGATCGCGACCGGCTTGCCGATCCGCGAGTACATGCGCACCGGGTAGCGGCTGTCGACCTTGTCGATGTACAGCACCTCGTTCTCCTCGTAGACCGCGAGGTGCACGGTGTGACCGCAGGTCTCGTTGAGGGCGAGGAGGTGGGGGTGGGCGATCTCGCGGATGTCGAGGTTCTCCATCGCCTCCTGGGCGAGCGCGAAGAGCCGGGCGCCGAGCCGGTAGCGCTGGTCGGACTGGCGGTAGACCAGGCCGTGTTCGTGCAGGGTGCGCAGCAGGCGCAGCGCCGTGGACTTGTGGACGCCGAGATGGTCGGCGACCCGTCCGAGGTCGGCGGGTCCCTCGGCGAGCAGCGGCAGGATGCTCAGCGCGCGGTCGACGGTCTGGCTCATGGCGTACGTACCTCCTCCTCGGCCCCTTCAGCGGTGCTCGTCCAGCCGGGGCCGAGTCGCAGTCTCCCCCACGCGGCCTCGTCCAGGGCGGCCAGCCGGTCGGCGCGCCCGCGGGCGGGGGGTGCGGCGAGGTCGCCGGGGACGGTGAGCGCGGCGGCGGCCGTCAGGTGGCCGTGGCGCAGCCGGGCGGTGGCGGGCAGGCCGCGCAGGGTGGCGGAGAGGAACCCGGCGGCGAAGGCGTCGCCCGCGCCGACGTGGGCGACGACGTCGACCCGGGGGGCCGGGACGAAGGTGGCGGCGGCCCGTGCCGTGGCGCCGGTCCGCTCGTACACCGTGGCGCCGTCCGCGCCGTGCTTGACGACGACGGTGCGCGGTCCGTCCAGCGCGTCGAGGATGTCCGTTCCGCCGTGCAGTCCCCATGCCTCGCGGGCCTCGTCGTCGCCGACGAAGACGAGGTCGGCGCCGCGGGCCAGGTCCAGCAGCACCCTGGCCCCGGCGGGGTCGGGCCACAGTCCGGGCCGGAAGTTGACGTCGAAGGAGACCAGCGGGCGGCCGGTGCGGGGCGCCGTCAGGGCGCGCAGCAGGCCGAGGCAGCCGGCGGACAGGGCCGCGGTGATGCCGGTCAGGTGCAGCACGCGGCAGGCGTCCAGGGCGGCGGTGGCGACGGTGTCCGCGGTCATCGCGGAGGCCGCCGACCCGGCCCGGTAGTAGGCGACCTCGTGGGCGTCGGTGGCCCGGTCGCCCGCGGTGCGGAAGTAGACGCCGGTGGGGCGTGCGGTGTCGCGGCCCACGTGGGCGACGTCGACGCCGTGGGCGCCGATGGCCTCCACCAGGTGGTCGCCGAAACCGTCGGCGCCGACCCGGCTGACCCAGCGGGCGGAGTGCCCGGCGGCGGCGAGCGCGCACAGGACGTTGGACTCGGCGCCGCCGATGGCGCGGTCGAAGGACGGCACGTCGGCGAGGCGGCCGGGCCGGGAGGGCAGGAACGTGACCATGGACTCGCCGAGCGCCGCGACGTCCACGACGTCGGGGCCGTTGCAGGGTCCGGTGGCGGTCACGATGCTCGTAGCTCCTCGGTACGGGGGGCGGGATGCGGGGCTTTTCGTTGACCTCGCGTGGCCGAGATGTTAGACAGCATTAAGCGTTACGTGCAACGGTTGTTGCGCATATTGCAATTCACCTGATCAGGGAGGCTCCATGAACACCGAGGCGCTGGCACGCCTGGCCGAGGAACGGGTCGACCACCGGTTCAAGGGCCTTCCGCCGGACGCGGACGGGCTGACCGTGGGCGAGCTGGCGGCCCAGCGCCGCGACCTGTTCACCGGCGGCTTCACCACGCCGGTGCTGGCGCTGTCCGCCGAGCGCCTGGAGCACAACCTGCGCCTGATGGAGACCTACGCGGCCCGCCACGGCCTCGCCTTCGCCCCGCACGGCAAGACCTCCATGGCCCCCCAGCTCTTCCACCGCCAGCTCGCGCACGGCGCCTGGGGCATCACCCTCGCGCTGCCGCACCAGGTGCGGGTGGCGCGGGCGTTCGGCGTCGAGCGGATCTTCCTCGCCAACGAACTGGTCGATCCGGCCGCCCTGCGCTGGGCCGCCGCCGAACTCGCCGCCGACCCGGCCTTCCGCCTCGTCTGCTACGTGGACTCGGTGCGCGGTGCGGAACTGATGGACGCGGCGCTGCGCGAGGCCGGTGCCACCCGTCCGCTCGACGTGGTCGTGGAGCTGGGCGCGGGCGAGGGCGCGCGCACCGGGGCGCGCACCGAGGCGGAGTGCGCGGCGGTCGCGGACGCGGTCGCCGCCGCGGCCACCCTGCGGCTGACCGGGGTCGCCGGGTACGAGGGCGAGGTCCCGCGGGCGGACCCGGAGCGGGTGCGGGCCTGGCTGGACCGGCTGGTCGCCCTCGCCGCCGCCCTCGACCGGGCGGGCCGGTTCGCGGACGCGGAGGAGATCGTGGTGAGCGCGGGCGGCAGCGCCTGGTTCGACGCGGTCGCCGACGCGTTCGCCGGCGTCCCGGAGTTGTCCCGGCCGGTGCTCAAGCTGCTGCGCTCGGGCGCGTACGTCTCGCACGACGACGGTCACTACCGCGAGATCACCCCGTTCAACCGGGTCCCGCAGGAAGGCGCCCTGGAGCCCGCCTTCCGGCTGTGGGCGCAGGTGGTCTCCCGGCCCGCCGAGGGGCAGGCGTTCGCCAACGCGGGCAAGCGGGACGCGGCCTACGACCTCGATCTGCCCGTCGCCCAGGTGGTGCGCCGCGACGGCGCCGAGCGCCCGGCGGACGGCATCGCCGTGACCGGCCTGTCCGACCAGCACACCTGGCTGGCCACCGGCCCGGAGGCCGACCTCGCGGTCGGCGACTGGATCGGCCTCGGCCTGTCCCACCCGTGCACGTCCTTCGACAAGTGGCAGCTGATCCCGGTCGCCGAGGCGGACGGCACGGTCGTCGACTACGTCCGCACGTTCTTCTAGACCCCGTCCTTCCGGACCACTCCCTCGCGGACACCCGTCCGCACCCGTATACCCGTACGTTCTTCCGGGAGCCACCGAAGGCGGCGGCACCGGTGGAAGGAGCCACCCATGGATCCGGTCGAGCCGGCCGATCTCACCGACCTCGTCATCCGGGACGCGGATGTCGTGGACGGCACCGGCGCCCCCTCCTACCGCGCCGACGTGGCGGTCAGGGGCGGCCGGATCGTGTCGATCGTCAAGGAGGCGGCCGCGGCGGGCTGTCAGCGCCCGCGGGCCCGGCGCGAGCTGGACGCGGAGGGCCTGGTCCTCTCCCCCGGCTTCGTCGACATGCACGCGCACAGCGATCTGGCCCTGCTGCGCGACCCCGACCACAGCGCGAAGGCCGCCCAGGGCGTCACCCTGGAGGTGATCGGGCAGGACGGCCTGTCGTACGCGCCGGTCGACGACCGCACCCTGGCCGAGGTGCGCCGGGCGATCTCCGGCTGGAACGGCCACGGCGACGACATCGACTTCGACTGGCGCTCGGTGGGCGAGTACCTGGACCGGCTGGACCGCGGCTTCGGCGGCGAGGGCATCGCCGTCAACGCGGCCTATCTGATCCCGCAGGGCACCGTGCGCGCCCTCGCGGTCGGCTGGGAGGACCGCCCGGCCGCCCCGGACGAACTGGAGCGGATGCGGCGCCTGGTCGCCGAGGGCCTGGAGCAGGGCGCGGTGGGCCTGTCCTCCGGGCTCACCTACACGCCCGGGATGTACGCCGAGGACGCCGAACTGACCGAGCTGTGCCGGGTGGTGGCCCGCCACGGCGGCTACTACTGCCCGCACCACCGCAGTTACGGCGCCGGGGCGCTGGAGGCGTACGCGGAGATGGTGGAGCTGACCCGGGCCGCGGGCTGCCCGCTGCACCTGGCGCACGCCACCATGAACTTCGGCCCCAACAAGGGCCGGGCGCCCGAGCTGCTGGCGCTGCTGGACGACGCGCTCGCGGCGGGCGCCGACATCACCCTCGACACCTATCCCTACACACCGGGCTGCACCACGCTGGTCGCGCTGCTGCCGGGCTGGGCGAGCGAGGGCGGCCCGGAGCGGATCCTGGAGCGGCTCGCCGACGACGACACCGCCGAGCGGATCCGCCACCACCTGGAGGTCACCGGCTCGGACGGCTGCCACGGTGTGCCGGTGGAGTGGGAGACCATCGAGATCTCCGGCGTCACCGATCCCGCGCTCGCCGGACATGTCGGCCGCACCGTCGCCGAGACGGCGGCAGCTCGCGGCGAGAGCCGCTGGGCCGTCGCCCGCCGGCTGCTCCTCGCCGACCGGCTCGGCACGACGATCCTCCAGCACGTCGGCCACGAGGAGAACGTGCGGGCCATCATGCGCCACCGGGTGCACACCGGCGGCTCCGACGGCATCCTCCAGGGCACCAAGCCGCATCCGCGCGCCTACGGCACCTTCCCGCACTACCTCGGGCACTACGTACGGGAGTTGGGGGTGCTGTCGCTGGAGGAGTGCGTGGCGCACCTGACCTCGCGGCCCGCGGCCCGGCTCAGACTGCCGGACCGCGGTGTGGTCCGCGAGGGGCACCGTGCCGACCTGGTGCTGTTCGACCCGGCCACGGTGGCGGCCGGGTCGACCTTCGCCGAGCCGCGCGCGCTGCCCACGGGGATCCCGTACGTCCTGATCGACGGCCGGTTCGTGATCGAGGACGGGCGGCGCACGGACGTCCTGGCGGGGCGGGCGGTCCGCCGCACTCCGGTGTGACCGGCCGCCCCGCCGCGGCCGCTACGGCTTGGGCAGGACGCAGCCGGACCTGTTCAGGTCCAGCTGGTTGCCGGCCTTGAAGCAGGCCGGTATCTGGTAGGTCTCCTCGGCGTAGTTGATGCCCTCGCGGACGGTGACGTTGCCGTTCTCGTCGACCTCGCAGGGGTTGTTCTCGGTGCAGCGCTCGCCGTCCTCGTTGCCGGTGTTGTTGACGGCGACGACCTTGCCGGTGGCGGTGTCGATGACGGGCGAGCCGGAGGTGCCGCCGATCGTGTTGCAGGAGGAGGTGTAGCGGACCGAGTCCTTCCAGGTCCAGCCGCCCTCCTTGAGGCGGTACACGAACCCGTCGATGTTGCAGCTGTAGGTGCGCTTCCAGTAGCCGGAGACCACCTTGATCGCGGTGCCGGCCACCGGGTGGGTGTCGCTGACGGTCAGCGCGCTGATCCCGTAGGAGCTCCTGATCTGCGCGTAGGTGCGGGTGAGCTGGTAGATCGTGACGTCGGTGTCGGTCATCGTGGAGTAGACGACCTTGTTGGCGCGCAGCGTGGCGACCTGGGAGCCGGCCGAGTTGAGCAGCCCGAAGGAGCGGCTGGAGCTCTGGTTGACGATGACCTGGCCGGGCGACGGGAACCCGGTCTCCAGGCAGTGGCCGTTGCTGAGCACGAGCGCCGGGTCACTGTCCGCGGAGGCGGGGAAGCGGATGACGGAGCCGGAGCAGTTGCTCAGCGCCACGGTCCCGGCGAAGTCGACGGCCTTGGCGGCGGGTGCCGTGCTCCCGGCCTGGGCCGAGGCCGCGGCGGGTGCCACGCCGGCCCCGGTGATCACCAGGGTCGCGAGCGCGGCCAGGAGAGGCTTGTTCATGTGGGGGTCCCCTCTTCGGACGTGAGCGACCGGAGATCTTCCGGCCGCCCTCTTGTCATGCGCATTGTGATGGCCTGCGCGGGCGTGGACAAGAAGCCGTCACGGCATCGCGGGTTCTCCCCCGGTGCGCGGGGCCACCGAGGGGTCCCGGGCGGCGGGCCCCGGGGCGCGTCAGCCGCGCCGGTCGCCTCACCCGCGCGAGGGAAGCGGGCCGCCGGGTGTCTCAAGTGGCGGAAAACACGAGCCACCGGGCGTTACCCGGCCGTAAGCTCCCAGACATGCAGGTGATCCAGTCGACCAAGCTCGCCAACGTCTGTTACGAGATCCGGGGACCGGTGCTCGAGGAGGCGATGCGGCTGGAGGCGGCCGGTCACCGCATCCTGAAGCTGAACACCGGCAATCCGGCCGCGTTCGGCTTCGAGTGCCCCCCGGAGATCCTGGAGGACATCCTCCGCAACGTCTCCACGGCCCACGGCTACGGCGACGCCAAGGGCCTGCTCGCCGCCCGCCGCGCCGTGGTCATGCACAACCAGACCCTCGGCATCGAGACCGACGTCGAGCACGTCTTCATCGGCAACGGCGTCTCCGAGCTGATCGTGATGGCGATGCAGGCGCTGCTCGACGACGGCGACGAGGTCCTCGTCCCGGCGCCGGACTACCCGCTGTGGACCGCCGCCGTCTCGCTCTCCGGCGGCACCGCCGTGCACTACCGCTGCGACGAGCAGTCCGACTGGATGCCCGATCTCGCCGACGTGGAGCGCAAGGTCACCGACCGCACCAAGGCGATCGTGATCATCAACCCGAACAACCCGACCGGCGCGGTCTACGACCCGGCCGTGCTCAAGGGCCTCACCGACATCGCCCGCCGGCACAACCTGCTGGTCTGCTCCGACGAGATCTACGACAAGATCCTCTACGACGGCGCCGTGCACACCCCGACCGCGTCCGTCGCGCCCGACCTGCTGACCCTCACCTTCAACGGGATGTCCAAGGCGTACCGGGTGGCGGGCTACCGGGTCGGCTGGATGGCGGTCTCCGGCCCCCGCGCGCACGCCGACTCCTACATCGAGGGCCTGACCATCCTGGCCAACATGCGCCTGTGCGCGAACATGCCGGGCCAGCACGGCGTGGTCGCCGCGCTCAG
This sequence comes from Streptomyces sp. PL-25, assembly GCF_058344915.1. NCBI lineage: Bacteria > Bacillati > Actinomycetota > Actinomycetes > Kitasatosporales > Streptomycetaceae > Streptomyces > Streptomyces sp. PL-25. The sequence goes on along the minus strand of NZ_CP136997.1, from coordinate 4,710,768 downwards.
CGGGCGGCAGACCATCGAGGACCTGGTGCTGCCCGGCGGGCGGCTGAAGGAGCAGATGGACACCGCCCACCAGCTGCTCACCCAGATCCCGGGCGTCAGCTGCGTACGCCCCAAGGGCGCGCTGTACCTGTTCCCGCGCCTGGACCCCAAGGTCTTCAAGATCAAGGACGACCGGCGGATGGTGCTCGACCTGCTGCGCCGCGAGAAGATCATGGTCGTCCACGGCACCGGCTTCAACTGGCCCGAGCCCGACCACTTCCGCGTCGTCACCCTGCCCTCGGTCGGCGATCTGCGCGACGCGGTGAGCCGGATCGGCACCTTCCTGGACGGCTACGGCCAGCCCTGACGCTCACCGTGCGTGGTCCCGCGGACCGCTTCCGCGAACCGACTCAACCTTAGACAGGTTCTAATGTAGGATGTCTTCTGTCAGAGCACAGGAGGCCGTCCCATGTACGAACCGATCCGCAGCAAGTCGGTCCACAGCACGATGGCCGGCACCGCCTCGGACTTCCCCCACCGCTCCCGCGAGGAGGAGCTGGACATCCAGCTCGCCGGGCATCTCGCAGCGCTGCTCGCCGTCACCGACGAGCTGCGCACCCTCGCCCCGGCGGCCGACCTGGACACGGCGGCCGACCGGCTCGCCGAGCAGGTGACCCGGCTGCGGGCGGGCCGCCCCCCGGTCCGCACCCCGGTGGCCGCGGTCACCGAGCTGCCGCTCCTGCACCGGCGGGCGCACGCGCTCGCCGGACGGGCGCTCGTCGTCGCCGCCTCCCGGGCGGACACGGCGGCGGCCATCCTGGCGGCCGAGCGCATGGACGCGCACGCCGCCGCGCAGGGAGAGTCCCCGGAACTGAGCGGTGCCGCCCAGTAGCGCCCGCCGTCATTCCTGACGGCACACCCGGCCCTCCCGGGCCTGTCGTCAAATTCCCGTCGTCCGCCCGGAGGGCGGGCCTCACGGCGTCAGGTGCGTGCTCTCGGCGTGCCGGGTCCTGACCCGCGTACTGGACGTACTCGGGTCGGGTCCCGGTGCGGCGAGAGTGCGTGCATGGCGTCGCGAGGCAGGCGGGAATTTGACGACAGGCCCGAGGGCCCCGCACACGGCCCCGGTCCGCGCGCACCCGCAGCGACGCGCGGACCGGGCGCCACACACCCCGCGCGGCCGCACCCGGTGGACCCGGTGGAGGAGAAACGTGACCGTCCCCCGCGCCACCGTCCGGCCCGCCTACCGCACCGACCTCCCCGAGGTGGCCGCCGTCTACGGTCACCACGCCCTGCACGGCGTCGCCACCTTCGACGAGGCGCCCCGCCCCCTGGCGGAGTGGGAACGCAAGTACGACGACCTCCTCGCGCGCGGTCTGCCGTTCCTCGTCACCGAGGAGGCGGGCCGCGTCACGGGCTTCGCCCACGCGGGTCCGTACCGGCCCAAGCCCGCGTACCGGTACACCGTGGAGGACTCCCTCTACCTCGCCCCGGACGCCACCGGCCGCGGCCTGGGCGCCGCGCTGCTGGGCGCGCTGCTCGACGCCTGCGGGCACGCCGGGGCGCGGCGCGTGGTCGCGGTGATCACCGATCCCGGCGGCGAGGCGTCGGTCGCGCTGCACCGCCGCTTCGGCTTCACCGAGGCGGGCAGACTCACCGCGGTCGGGTACAAGCACGGCCGCTGGCTGGACACGCTGCTGTTCCAGCGGGAGCTGTGAGACCCCCCGGCCGGACGGACGGACGGGGGCCGGCACGTGGCCCCGCCGCCCTGCCCCGCCCGCTCCCGGTCCCGGTCCCGGTCCCGGCCTCAGCCGAAGATCACCACGAAGAGCACGAACAGCACCAGGATCGCCAGGATCACCGCCCAGACCGGCCAGTTCCCGCGGCCCTGCGGCTCTTCCGGGCCGCCGCCGCGCGGGCGGTCCTCGTCCAGGTCGGGGTTGTCCGGACGGTCGTGCTTGTAGAAGTCGCCGTCTCCAGCCATGCCTGATCACGCTCCTTCGACGGGGGACTCCCGGGTACCCCGCAGCCCGCCCGGCCATACGGCGGGCTGAGCCGAACGGGTGAGCGCACACGCACGGGAGGCCGGACCCGTACGCCGTTGTACGGGTCCGGCCTCCCGCCGGTCCGGCCGCGGCCGGCCGGAGCGACGGTGCAGGTCAGGGCAGGTCGCGACCGGCCGCGGAACTCACGGGGGCGGTCCCCTCGCGGGCCTCTTGCCGACGAGGGGCCCGCCCGGTCAGCCCAGGCGCTCGACCAGCGCGCGGTACTGCTCCCACAGCTCCTCGGGCGTGTGGTCACCGAAGGTTTTCAGGTGCTCCGGGACCAGCGCGGCCTCCTCGCGCCACACGTCCTTGTCGACGGTGAGCAGGAACTTCAGGTCGGAGGCGGACAGGTCCAGGCCGTCGGTGTCCAGGGCGGCCTCGGTCGGCAGGATCCCGATCGGCGTCTCCACGCCCTCCGCCTTGCCCTCCAGGCGCTCGACGATCCACTTCAGCACCCGGCTGTTCTCGCCGAAGCCCGGCCAGACGAACCTGCCCTCGTCGTCCTTGCGGAACCAGTTGACGTAGTAGATCTTCGGCAGCAGGGACTGGTCCCTGCCCTTGGCGACGTCCACCCAGTGGCCCATGTAGTCGCCCATGTTGTAGCCGCAGAACGGCAGCATGGCGAACGGGTCGCGGCGCAGCTCACCGACCTTGCCCTCGGCCGCCGCGGTCTTCTCGGAGGCGACGTTGGCGCCGAGGAAGACCCCGTGGTTCCAGTCGAAGGACTCGGTCACCAGCGGTACGGCGCTGGCGCGGCGCCCGCCGAAGAGGATCGCCGAGATCGGCACACCGCGCGGGTCCTCCCACTCCGGCGCGATGATCGGGCACTGGGCGGCGGGCGTGGTGAAGCGGGCGTTGGGGTGCGCGGCCGGGGTGCTGGAGGCGGGCGTCCAGTCGTTGCCCTTCCAGTCGACCAGGTGGGCCGGGGTCTCCTCCGTCATGCCCTCCCACCACACGTCGTTGTCGTCGGTGAGGGCGACGTTGGTGAAGACCGAGTTGCCCCACAGCGTCTTCATCGCGTTGGCGTTGGTGTGCTCGCCGGTGCCGGGGGCGACACCGAAGAAGCCGGCCTCCGGGTTGATCGCGTACAGGCGGCCGTCCTCGCCGAACCGCATCCACGCGATGTCGTCGCCGATGGTCTCCACGCTCCAGCCGGAGACCGTGGGCTCCAGCATGGCGAGGTTGGTCTTGCCGCAGGCGCTGGGGAAGGCGGCGGCGACGTACTTGGCCTCGCCGGTGGGCGGGGTGAGCTTGAGGATCAGCATGTGCTCGGCGAGCCAGCCCTCGTCGCGGGCCATCACGGAGGCGATGCGCAGGGCGTAGCACTTCTTGCCGAGCAGCGCGTTGCCGCCGTAGCCGGAGCCGTAGGACCAGATCTCGCGGTCCTCGGGGAAGTGCGAGATGTACTTGGTGGAGTTGCACGGCCAGGGGACGTCCGCCCGGCCGGGCTCCAGCGGGGCGCCGAGGGTGTGCACGGCCTTGACGAAGAAGCCGTTGTCGCCGAGTTCGTCGAGGACCGGCTGTCCCATGCGGGTCATGGTGCGCATGGACACGGCGACGTAGGCGGAGTCGGTGATCTCGACGCCGATCGCGGACAGCGGCGAGCCCAGCGGGCCCATGCAGAACGGGACGACGTACATCGTCCGGCCCTTCATCGAGCCGCGGAAGATGCCGCCCTCGCCGCCCTCGCCCCGGAAGATCTCCCGCATCTCGGCGGGGGCCTTCCAGTGGTTGGTGGGGCCGGCGTCCTCCTCCTTCTCGGAGCAGATGAACGTCCGGTCCTCGACGCGGGCCACGTCGGACGGATCGGAGGCCGCGTAGTAGGAGTTGGGGCGCTTGATCGGGTCGAGCCTGCGGAACGTGCCCTTCTCGACGAGCTCCCCGCACAGGCGCTCGTACTCGGACTCGGATCCGTCACACCAGACGACCCGGTCCGGCTGCGTGAGTTCCGCGATCTCGTCGACCCACGAGATCAGGTCCTTGTGGTTGGTCGGGATGACGGGGGGAGCCGCGATGTCGCGCGCCACGATCGCTCCTAAATGAGGGGTTTTCTGACTTGTCGCCCCGTGGGGGCTGCGACCCGGATGCTTCGTAGCCGCTCATCCGGTGCCGACCGCACTCATTTGATCATCCGCCGCGGGTGCCCATCTGTCCAGAGGGCCGCACAAGTGAGCAGGGTGAGGAATCCCACGGTCACAGCGGTTTTTTGCGTTTGCGTGGCGGTCGGCTGAAAGAATTTTTGCGTTCACCCGGATTTCCGGTGATCACGTCACTCACCCTGTGCACTGACAGCCGACTTACGGTGACCTGGGTACCATGCCGCCCATGACTGCGTCCGCGTCCGACGCGCCCCTGGACCCGCCGGCCGGTGGCCGCGGCCCGGCGGCGCTCTCTCTGCCGCACCCGATCAAGCCGAAGCTGCGCGGCTGGCTGCACCTCGGGATGTTCCCCGCCGTGCTCATAGCGGGCCTGGTGCTCACCGCGCTCGCCGACTCACCCCGGGGCCGTGTCGCCTGCGGGATCTATGTCCTCACCGCCTGCCTGCTGTTCGGGGTGAGCGCCCTCTACCACCGGGGCAACTGGGGCCCGCGGATGGGCGGGCTGCTGCGCCGCCTCGACCACGCGAACATCTTCCTGATCATCGCGGGCACCTACACCCCGCTGACCCTGCTGCTCCTGCCCGGCGGCAAGGGGCAGTGGCTGCTGTGGGGGATCTGGGCCGCGGCGGCGGCCGGCATCGTCTTCCGCGTCTTCTGGGTCGGCGCCCCGCGCTGGCTCTACACCCCCTGCTACATCGCCATGGGCTGGGCCGCGGTCTTCTTCCTGCCCGACTTCATGCGCACCGGCGGCATCGCGGTCCTCGTCCTGGTGGTCGTCGGCGGCCTCCTCTACAGCGCGGGCGGCCTCGTCTACGGCATCAAGCGGCCGAACCCGTCCCCGCGCTGGTTCGGCTTCCACGAGGTCTTCCACTCCTTCACCCTGGCCGCGTTCGCGGTCCACTACGTGGGGATCTCCCTGGTGGCGTACCAGCACGCCTGATCCCCCGGCCCCGCCCCCTCCGGATCCCTCTCCAGGCCACGGCTCGCACGAGCCGTGGCCTTTTCGCGCGCCCTCGCCCGGCTTCGGCTTCCCGGCGGCCCCGGCCGTGGCCGCCCAAGGGAGCCGATGCCGGACAATGACCCCATGACGGCCGCACGTTCCCCCGAGTTCTCCCCGCCTCCCCCGCCGCCGGGGCGCCGGGGCGCCGCCGCCGAGGGGCCCCGGCTCGGCCTGCGGGAGCGGAAGAAGATCAAGACCCGGGAGGCGATCCGCGCGGCGACGTACGCGCTGGTCGGGGAGCAGGGGTACGACACCACGACGATCGAGCGGATCGCGGAGCGCGCCGAGGTGTCGCCGTCGACCGTCCTCCGGTACTTCCCCACCAAGGAGGACATCGTCCTCACCGACGAGCACGACCCGTTCCTGGCGGCGGAGCTGCGCGCCCGGCCCGCCGACGAGCCGTGGCCGGAGTCGGTGCGGGCCGTGCTGCGCCGGGCCATAGCGGTGGGGGTGGACGGCGACCCGGAGGTGTCGCGGCTGCGCACCCGCCTGATGGCGGAGGTGCCCGCGGTGCGCTCGCGGATGACGGAGAGCATGTCGGCCACGAGCCGCCTGCTGTGCGACGCCCTGGCCGAGCGCACCGGCTGGGACCCCGAGGACCTGGAGGTACGGGTCTGGTCGATGTCCTTCATCGGCGCGCTGCTGGAGACCCTCCTGTACTGGGCCGAGAACGGCCACCGCGACGACCTCGCGGACCTCGTCGACCGCACCCTGGACGTGCTGGAGCACGGCCTGGGCACGGCGAGGCTCTGAGGCGCGCCGCCCCGGAAAACGGCTGCGGCGCGGCGTGCCGCCCGTGCCATCCTGACGCGATGAACGGTCCCGAGATCCACGTCGAGTTCGCCCCCGGCCTGCACCTGTTCGTCCCCCGGGCCAGGCGCCGCGGCGCCACCCCGGTCGTCACCGACGGCGTCTCCACGCTCGGACATGTCGTGGAGTCCCTGGGCGTCCCGCTGACCGAGGTCGGCGCGCTGGTCGTGGACGGCCGCGAGGTGCCGGTCTCCCACGTCCCGGGGGCGGCCGAGACGGTACGGGTGGGGGCCGTCGACCGCCCCCAGCGGGTGCCCGGCGCCCCGCTGCGCTTCCTCCTCGACGTGCATCTGGGCACCCTCGCCCGCCGGCTGCGCCTGCTCGGCGTCGACACGGCGTACGAGTCGACGGACATCGGCGATCCGGCGCTCGCCGCCCGGTCCGCGGCCGAGAAGCGGGTGCTGCTCAGCCGCGACCGCGGTCTGCTGCGCCGCCGCGAGCTGTGGGCGGGCGCCTTCGTCTACAGCACCCGCCCCGACGACCAGCTCCACGACGTCCTGGACCGCTTCCGCCCCGCCCTGCGCCCCTGGACCCGCTGCACCGCCTGCAACGGCCTGCTGCGCGAGGCCACCAAGGACGAGGTCGCCGACCGGCTGGAACACGGCACCCAGCGCACCTACGACGTCTTCGCCCAGTGCCCCGACTGCGGACGCGCCTACTGGAAGGGCGCCCACCACGAGCAGTTGGAGGCGATCGTGGAGAGGGCTCTGGCCCTGCGCCCGCAGGACAGCTGAACCGGCCGGATCCCGACGGGCCGGGCCGAGGTCCCGCGCGCGCCGGTCGGCCGGCAGGCTCGGGCACCGGGGCACGCACGGGCCACCGGGCTCCGGCGGCCGGACGCGGCACACCGCCGCCGCCAAGCGCCCTCAGCGGCCGGCGCCCGGACGCCGACCGCCGCATCTCTCCCCCAAGGCCCCGAACGGCCCGCCCCGCGGGTTCTCGCCCGTCGGCGGCTGCCGTCGACCGTCGACGGCACCCGCTCCCGCCCTCCCGGGACACCGGGCACGACACGTGTCCCGCCCGGCCTCCCGGCCGCCGGACGGCGCGCGCACCGGACCGTCGTTCAGCCGTCGAGCGCGGCGCGCAGGCGCTCCGGGTCGGTGGTCGGGGCGTCGCAGGTGAAGTCGCGGCAGACGTAGGCGGTCGCCTCGCCGCCCACCAGCGGGCGGTCGGCGAGCAGCGGGAACTCCTCGGCGCCGGGTGTGCCGCAGGCGACGACGGCTCCGGGCGCGGTGGCCAGGAGAGCCGTGCGGTGCAGGGTGCGGGTCCTCTCGTCGGTGAGGGACGGTCCGACGACGGCGACCTCGCGCGGTCCGTCGAGCAGCGCCTCGGCGACGGCCAGCCCCCAGCCGATGAAGCGCGGCACCCGCGGGCCGAGCGCCGTGACCACGCCCAACGCCCGTTCGGCGGCGGTGCGGTGGGGTGCGGAGCCGGTGTGCGCGGCGTAGCCGAGCAGGGCGCCCGCCGCTGCGGTCCAGCCGGAGGGGGCGGCGTTGTCGGTGGGGTCCTGCGGGCGGCGGATCAGCTGTTCGGCGTCGGCGGCGGTGTCGTGGAGGGCGCCGGTGCCCGGGTCGGTGAACCGGCTCAGCACATGGTCGAGGAGCAGCCCGGCGAAGTCGAGCCAGACGCCCTCGCAGGTGACCGAGGCGAGCGCGAGGAAGCCCTCGGCGACATCGGCGTAGTCCTCCAGCACCCCGGCGTTCGCCCCGGCCCGTCCGTTCCTGCTGGTGCGCGTCAGGCCCGCGTGCTCGTCCATGTGCAGCCGTACGAGCAGGTCGGCGGCGCCTAGTGCGGCCTCGACCAGGTCGGGACGGTCGAAGTAGGCGCCGGTCTCGGCGAGGGCGGCGACGGCCAGGCCGTTCCAGGCGGCGACGACCTTGTCGTCCCGGCCGGGCGCGGGCCGCTCGGCGCGCGCCTGGAGCAGCCGGCGGCGGATGCCGTCGACCCGGGCCGCGTCGTGGACGCCCTCGCTCAGCGGGAGCTGGAGGACGGAGGCGCCCTCCTCGAAGGTGCCCTCCTCGGTGACGCCGAAGTACTGCGCGGCCAGTTCGGCGTCCTCGGCGCCGAGCACCTCGCGCAACTGCTCGGGCGTCCACACGTAGTAGGCGCCCTCGACGTGCCGCCCCGTGCCGTCGTCGCTGTCGGCGTCCAGCGCGGAGGCGAACCCGCCCTGCTCGGTACGGAGTTCGCGGACCATGAAGTCGGCGGTCTCCAGGGCGATCCGGCGGGCCTGCTCGGAGCCGGTGGCACGCCACAGATGGGCGTAGACGCGGCACAGCAGGGCGTTGTCGTACAGCATCTTCTCGAAGTGCGGCACCACCCAGTCGCGGTCCACCGAGTAGCGGGCGAAGCCGCCGCCGAGCTGGTCGTAGAGGCCGCCGCGGGCCATCCGCTCGCAGGTGTCCCGGGCCATCTGGAGCGCGCCCTCGGAGCCGGTGCGGGCGTGGTGGCGCAGCAGGAACTCGATCACCATGGACGGCGGGAACTTGGGCGCCCCGCCGAAGCCGCCGCGCTGCGGGTCGTACTCCCGGGTCAGCGCGAGCAGCGCCCGCCCCAGCTCCTCACCGCCCGGCGCCCCCGCACCACCGTGCTCGAACTCCCGCTGCGCCAGATCCCGCACGATCTTCCCGGCCACCTCGGTGACCTCGTCCCGCCGCGTCTCCCACGCCTGCCGCACCCCTTGCAGCACCTGCCGGAACGACGGCATCCCGTGCCGGGGCTCGGGCGGGAAGTACGTACCGAAGTAGAACGGCTCGGCCTCCGGCGTCAGAAACACCGTCATCGGCCACCCACCCTGCCCGGTGGCCGCCTGCACCGCCTCCATGTACACGGCATCGACGTCGGGCCGCTCCTCCCGGTCCACCTTGACACTGACGAAGTGCTCGTTGAGGTAGTCGGCGGTGTCCTGGTCCTCGAAGGACTCGTGAGCCATGACGTGGCACCAGTGACACGCCGAGTACCCGACACTGAGCAACACAGGCACACCCCGCCGCCGCGCCTCCTCGAACGCCTCCGGCGTCCAGGGCCACCAGTCGACGGGATTGTCCGCGTGCTGAAGCAGATAAGGCGAGGTCACGTCAGCCAGCCGGTTCATGCACTCCAGCCTCTCACGCCGCCCGGCCGTGACGGCTCAGCCCGCGATCCCTTCCTTGCGGCCCTTGCGGCCCTTGCGACCGGTGGGCTTCCGCTCCGGTACGGCGCCGGCGTCCCGCTGGGGGACGCAGGACGCTGAGGCGAGCGGCACGGGATCTGACGAGCATCCTCGAAGGAGGTGCGCCACGACCACCGAGATGGTCGCACCCGCGTGGATGCACGCGCGGAGCGCCGCGAAGCGGTACGACTCTGGTCCGAGGAGCGAGGAGCGAGGAGCGAGGAGCAGCGTGCCGGGTGCCGGGTGCCGGCGTCGAGGTCGTGGACGGGGTGGTCGTCGTCCGTCCAAGCGCGTCCGAGCGCCACCACCGGCCGACCCGGATCCTGGCCAACGCCCTGGGCACCGCCGCAGGCCCGGACTGGAACACCGACACCGACATTGACACCGACTTCGACGTCCGCCTGCGGGACGCTCCTCTCACCATCCGGCGCCCCGACGTGATCGTGTACCGAGCAGAGACCATCGATCTCACGCTCACTTGCCCGAGCACGAGTTGCTGGTGGCCGAGGTCGTGCCGCCGGTCTCGGAGACGACCGGTCCGAAGACGCTGCACAGCACCACGAGGAACGAGCCCGCGAGGAACATGGGGAGCCAGCACGCACGCCGGACACCTTCATATTGATCATCGTCTGGCCGATAGCGGCACAACCGCCCATGTCGACGACGAGCCCGGTGACGATGTTGGCGATGCCCCGACCGATGGACTCCCGGCCCTTGACGAAGCCAATGCCGGCGCTGCCGCCGAGGCGCTGCGCTCCCGCAACGGGTCAAGCACCCTGTTCGGCACCCGACCACGCAGAACGATCGGTCAACGTGCACTGACGGGACGAGCCGACCAGCCACTCCTATGCGCTGAAAGCGAGCGCCGTCTACAGTGCATGCCATGCCTGCCATCCACCTGCCACGGAGCACCACCCTCGGTAAAGTAACAGCAAAGCCCCTCTGACACTGCAGGTCAGGAAGTGTGTTCTCCGCGCGAGCGGAGGTGGTCCGTCCGTGAACGACCGACACGTACCGGGGTACCGGTGTTCTCCGCGCGAGCGGAGGTGGTCCGCGCGACCAGGCGGGACAGGCGTTCAACCGGCTGTGTTCTCCGCGCGAGCGGAGGTGGTCCGTCGCCGCGCCCCACACTGAGGATGACCTCCTGGTGTTCTCCGCGCGAGCGGAGGTGGTCCGATTCTGTGATGGTTGCGCGTTGAAATTGGGCAGTGTTCTCCGCGCGAGCGGAGGTGGTCCGTCAGCGGCGATGCGGGCGCGTACGCGGTCGGGGTGTTCTCCGCGCGAGCGGAGGTGGTCCGCAAAGCCCCGGTGAAAGACCCGGCGGCGTCAAGTGTTCTCCGCGCGAGCGGAGGTGGTCCGCCGGGGCCGGTCACATATGGCCGCTACTCGGCGTGTTCTCCGCGCGAGCGGAGGTGGTCCGCGAATCCAGACGGCCGTGGCCGCCGCCCTGGAGTGTTCTCCGCGCGAGCGGAGGTGGTCCGCTGCCCATGCCGTCCCCGCTCGCCAGCACGCCGTGTTCTCCGCGCGAGCGGAGGTGGTCCGAACACGATGTCGCCGGTCGTGAGTCCGGAGGCGTGTTCTCCGCGCGAGCGGAGGTGGTCCGTCGTGGGCGCCGGCCCACTACGGCGAGGAGCGTGTTCTCCGCGCGAGCGGAGGTGGTCCTGCCCGGCGGCGGCCCGGCCCTGCGGCACGGCCGTGTTCTCCGCGCGAGCGGAGGTGGTCCGGACCCCGCGCATGTCCTCGCCGAGGAGGCCCTGTGTTCTCCGCGCGAGCGGAGGTGGTCCGGCAGGACTCGCCAACTGGTACGCGCAGAAGTTGTGTTCTCCGCGCGAGCGGAGGTGGTCCGGCCCGCCCGTGACCGCCACCCTCGCCGCCGCGGTGTTCTCCGCGCGAGCGGAGGTGGTCCGTGCCAGAGGTGCGCGACCGCCGACTCATCAGAAGTGTTCTCCGCGCGAGCGGAGGTGGTCCGCCGATGGTGGCCGTGATCATCTGCACCGGCTTGTGTTCTCCGCGCGAGCGGAGGTGGTCCGCCGGTGTTCGGCTGGATCGGCGCTCAGGCCGTGTGTTCTCCGCGCGAGCGGAGGTGGTCCGCTCGGGCCCAGGGCCGACGACATCGCCGACACGTGTTCTCCGCGCGAGCGGAGGTGGTCCGGCCGAGGAGGCACTCGCCGAGGCGCGCAAGCAGTGTTCTCCGCGCGAGCGGAGGTGGTCCGTCCGGCCGCTCGGACTGCTCGTCCTTCGTGGGGTGTTCTCCGCGCGAGCGGAGGTGGTCCGCCGCGAGTATGACCGCGCCGCTCCCGCATGCGGTGTTCTCCGCGCGAGCGGAGGTGGTCCGCCAGTCGAGGAATTCACGCACCTCCGTGCTGTGTGTTCTCCGCGCGAGCGGAGGTGGTCCGTCCGGCCTTGGCGAGTCCGATGACCGGCCCGAGTGTTCTCCGCGCGAGCGGAGGTGGTCCGGAGTAGACGGCAGTAGATCGTCTGATCTACAGGTGTTCTCCGCGCGAGCGGAGGTGGTCCGTCGTTGGTCAGGCCCTCGGGGTTCACGTCCTTGTGTTCTCCGCGCGAGCGGAGGTGGTCCGTTGACCCAGGCTCCCGCGCTGGGGTACTCCGAGTGTTCTCCGCGCGAGCGGAGGTGGTCCGTTGACCCAGGCTCCCGCGCTGGGGTACTCCGAGTGTTCTCCGCGCGAGCGGAGGTGGTCCGCACTCGCCATTCCGCATCGAACCCGAGTTTGGGTGTTCTCCGCGCGAGCGGAGGTGGTCCGACGCCGTAGCCGTACGGGCCCGGCCGGTTGGCGTGTTCTCCGCGCGAGCGGAGGTGGTCCGTGCCGCCCGCGGTCCTGTGGCAGGAGTACGTCGTGTTCTCCGCGCGAGCGGAGGTGGTCCGACCTGGTGGGAGTGCAGGTACTCCAGGATCTCGTGTTCTCCGCGCGAGCGGAGGTGGTCCGGTCCGTGAGTCCGTCCGGTCTGGTACCTACCTCGATCCGAAGCAGGGCGAGAGCACCCTCGCCGCCTGGTGGACGGAGTGGTGGCCCGGCCACGAACCGGCCCGCCCAACCACCCGAAACCGCAAGCTGTCCCTGTGGACCGCGCACATCGAACCGAAGTGGGGCCGGCGCAAGCTCGCCTCAAGGCCGGCCGGGCGAACCCGGCCCTGCGGACCTTGTTGCGCATCGCGCGGGCCATCGGGGTCCCTCTGCACGAGCTGGTGGGGTAAGCGGCCCGCCCCCGACGTGGGTGGCAGGGGCGGGCCGCGGTCTCACTTGCCGGTCATGGCCGGTGGGGAATCACGAAGCCCCGCACGGGCTTTGGCTCTTGCGAGTCGCGGGAGTCCGGTTGCTGCGCGCGCTTCCACGCCGCGACCAGGTCCGCGTACCGTGGGTCAATCCACTCGGACGACATGGCCACCTCCTGAGTCCAGTTCAGGCTAGGGCCACTCGGGCTTGGGCATCGGCCGGATGGTGCACTCGGGGGCATGCTGGCACTTCGCTGCCACCGAGACGAGGGTCTCGTTGGACGGCGGTCCCCACAGCTCCGGGTCCGGTTCCCACCCGAACTCCGTGATCTTCTCGCGGGTGCGGTCGAGGATCGGGGGGTCGTAGTTCGTCGGGTCGTAGCCCGGGTAGTGGTGGACCAACTGGCCGCCGAGCGCGTCGCACAGCTCGGCGTACATCGCGGTGTGCAGGATCAGGGCATGCCAGCCCTCGTCCACGGTCCGAGACGGGGCCAGGCCCGTGCCGGGGTTCTTCGCGCAGGCCGCCACGAACTTCAGGGCCTTGTCGACGATGCGGCCGGCCATCTCCTCGGACATGTCCGGGTTGGCGTCCATGACGGTGCCGCGGCAGCTGGCGAACTGGGTGTCGGTGATGAGCATGCGGGGCAGCGCCGGTACGGTCTCGGGCGGGTCCATCGGCCCGGGAGGTATCGTCACAGTGATCTCGTCCACGCTTGATGCGGATGGGGATGGCGCCCCGCCCGTGCCGGGGTTCTTCGCGGGATTCACCGGCCGGACGGGAGTCTTCAGAGCTGCTGCCAGCGGCCATCTCGGGACAGGCGATAGAGGTCGCGGCCCGTCGGGCAGATGTCCGCGGCGACGCGGCAGGCGGTATTGCAGAGCGAGGCGTGAGCGAAGAGCGCGAGGTATGCCTTCTCTCTCGCGCAGGGGCGGCAGCCGCGGGGGAACCAGCGCGTGACCCCGCCGCCGCGGAGCTTGCGCGGGCCGAGGCCGACGGCCGTCCGCGGGGACAGCCCGACGCCGCGCCACACGCAGGTGATGCCGCGGGTCTGGTAGTTGGACAGCTCGGTGAGCGGCGGGAGCGGCGGGAGCGGCGGGATGCTGACGGCTGTTCTGGGGGGGGCGGGAGAGCGGTACCTTGCTGCACGTCACGTCGACTCCTTCGCAGTCGGCCGCGCCTCGGGAGGCTCGCCGCCTCGCCGGGGCTTTGTCGTGCCACTCGAAGCTAGGAGTGCGCCCCTCGTCACGGCCAGCGATGTGCATGCATGTGCACGCGTCTTATCAAGGGGCTTGACCAGCTACTGGCTCGGGACGGTGATGTACATCTCTGAACACCGAGAGCAGTGGAGGCGGCAGTGCACCTACAGTTCATCGGGATCGATCCGAACACGGGGGACGGCGAGAGCCCAACCGTGTGGGTCGATCAGGACGCGAAAGAACTCGTTCTCCAAGGGTGGAAGCCGAGCCCGGAGCTTCGTGCCCAGTGCGCGGCGTTCGAAGTGCCGGGCCACGCGGTGGGGATCCCGGACCACGAGGCAGTGATCCGTATTCCTGCCCGGATGGTGCCGATGATCAGGGAGGCGTGCAATGCCGTCGAACGTGCCGACGTGGGCTGATCTCCTCGGCTCGGCCACACGGACCGCCGTCCATCTGGAGATGCGCGACTCCTACGCCGTCGACTATGAGAAGGGCCCGTTCGCCGACTGGCGAGCCGGATTCCGCCACGACCCGGCGGACCGCGCCTCTTGGTGGCGGCCGTGGCTCGACCTCATCCAGGAGACCGTGGGCCGGGGCGTCGTCGTGCGCCGGGCCCGGATCGTGTCCGAGCCGGTCAGTGAGTACACCCGCTTCCTGTACGACGGCACCTTCACCAACATCGCTGCGGGCGAACAGGTGCGTTGGCTTCCCCGCCGCTACGCCTCCGGCATCCCGTTGCCGGGCAACGACTTCTGGCTGATCGACGGCCGCCTCATCCGCTGGAACCACTTCACTGGCGAGGGCGCCTCGGCAGGAGGGGAGATCAGTGAGGACCCGGCCGCCGTGAAGTTGTGCGCCGACGCCTTCGAAGGGGTGTGGACGCGCGCCATCCCGCACCACCAGTACACGATCAGCCAGTAAGGCCAGGCCGGCTCATGCCCATGTCCTCGTCCCCATCCTCGTCGGCGCAGGCCGCCCGCGAAGCCGTCGCGCAGCGCCTGAAGGAGCTTCGCGCTGACGCCGGGATCACAGGGGCTGAGCTGGCCTCTCGCTGCGGCTGGTCCCACCCCAAGACATACCGGATCGAGGGCGCCCGCACCCCGCCCTCGGCCGACGACATCCGCCGCTGGTGTGAAGCGTGCGGCGCCGGAGAACAAGCCGACGACATCATCGCTCGATCCCGCACGGCCGAGTCGATGTACACCGAGTGGCGGCGGAAGTCTCGCACCGGGCTGAAGCACCTGCAGAACAGCTACGTCCCGCTGTTCAAGGCGACCAAGCTGTTCCGGATCTATTCGCCCACCATGGTTCCTGGATTGTTCCAGACCGAGGGCTACGCGCGCGGGCTCATGTCCACGATCACCCGCTTCTGCCACATCCCTGACGACGTCGCCGACGCAGTCGCCGCCCGCCTGGAACGGTCACGGATCATCCACGAACCCGGCCACCGGTTCTCCATGGTCATCGAAGAACCGGTGCTGCGCTACCAACTCGGCAACCAGGACGCGATGGCCGCTCAGCTCGGGTATCTGCTCACCGCGGGCGCCCTGCCGCAGGTATCGCTGGGCATCATCCCGAGCTCAACTCCTACACGTTCCATGTGGCCCCAGGAACTGTTCCACATGTACGACGACACGCTCGTCTCCGTCGAGCTGCTCGCCGCCCGAGTCCAGATCACTCAGCCCTCGGAGATCGCCCTGTACGCCAAGGCGTTCGAGGAACTGCGCGGCCTGGCCGTGTACGGAGCGGCGGCGCGGGGCCTGATCGTGAAGGCCATCGAAGCCCTGCACTGACTTCCCAGGAACGACGAAGCGCCCCCGCCCTCCCGAAGGAGAGAAGGGCGGCGGGGCACAACTGCCAGGGCGTCAGGTCCAAGTCGAGGCGCTCGGTGATCGCCATGAAGTCGCTACGCCGGTTGGTAGCCCGGCTCTGGGTGTGCTCTCCGCACGAGCGGAGGTGGTCCGTGGAACGCGAGGACGTAGGAGCCGCGGAAACCGACCCGTGGTCTCCGCGCGAGCGGAGGTGGTCCGGCGTCGTCGCTGCGTGCTGCGGCGCCGGGCAGATCATCACCCCGACCGGCGACAACCACGGTCTCGTCCTGCTGCTGACGGTGACGCCGCTGCACGACTGGGGGCGGGTGTGGATCGGCGCGGGCGTCACCTCCCTGGCCTGCGCAGCCGCCCCGGGAACGGCAGTGACCGGTGCAGGTAACGGTCGTTGGACGCGTTGTCACCCGAGTGGTGCTACCCAGGAGGTCTTGCACGTCATGGCCGCTATCTGCCCCAACTGCCACAAGCCAGAAGTCGTCACGTACATCGTCAACGACGAGGGCATCCACCCGTCACCGTGCCTGGAGTGCAGGGCCAGCACCATCACCTCTGGTCCGTACGCGTCCCTGACCGGGGCGACGTCCTGCGGCACCGGCGGGTGCGCCGGATCTGTACGTGATGAGTACTCGTACGACCAGCAGGGGCGTCTGCGCTCCTTGGTCAGGACGCAGTGCCCGCGCTGCGGGACGCTCAAGACGAATGCGAGTAGCGATGCCACAGGTCCGAGAGAACATTTCATGCCCGACCCCCGGATGCGGCGGGTCCCGAGCCACCATCTGGGAGACTGACGAGAACGGCAACAAGCTGTATGTGAGCGCCAACGAGCCGTGCGGCTCGTGCGGCCAATGACCTGCACCTACTGCGACCGGCCGCCCCGGCCCGGCCAGCTGTACGGCACGCTCCACTCCGAGATCGGGTCCGGTACGGCCGGCCCCGCCGACCGGAACATCGGAGCGTGCCAGCCGGCCGCACCGGAGCAGACCGCCCCGGAGCCGACGCCATGGCGGCAGCGGCAACAGCGCCGCACTCAGACCCCGCGCCCCGCTGCGCCGCCGACCGCGCCGACGCGGGAGGGCGGTCGTCCCCGTCACGTGGTCCGCCGTCGATAGTCAGTGACTAACTCATGCCCCCGTGGTCTCCCCGCGAGCGGAGGTGGTCCGGACAGACCCTGGCCGAGCGCGCCGGTGCTCATGTGTTCTCGGCGCGAGCGGAGGAAAGCCCAGGCGGGCAGGTTCGTTGAGGACGACGGTCCAAACGGGGCCCGCTCCGGCGTACGAACCCGGCACCGCCCCCGCGGACGAGGTCGACAGCGACGCTGAACACGCATGAGAGCCGAGCCCGGCGTACAGCGATCGGTATCCCACTGCGGCGAAGCCTTCAGTTGCTCCCTGCCTGGCCTCTTCCATCTCCTCGCCTCCTCTCTCCCCACGCAGCCGGGAGGGAGAGCCGCATGGTGGTGCCCCGAGCGGGCACGAACGCCCCGCGTCACCTTGCGCGCAAGATCGCCAACCGCTCCCGCCCGCACGGAGACCACTTCCTCACCTGCGGATACGCAGCTCCTCCGCCGTATCGTCGGGCAGTCCGGCGTCGCGCACCGGACCCTGTTGTCAGTGGCTCGTGGTGGAGTGGAGGAGTGGACGTCTGCGACAGGGCGGGAGGGCCGTGGTGGTTGACAGCCGGTTGTGGGGCAAGGCCAAGGGCCTTGAGCGGCCCTACCCGTTGATGGGGCATCTGGTGGATACGGCCCTGATTGCCGGGGTGCTGTGGGACGAGGTGCTGGAGGCGGGACAGCGCGAGCGGATCGCGGCGGCGCTGGGTCTGGGGAGGAGAGATACCCGGCAGGTGGTGATGCTCTGGGCCGGTCTCCATGACATCGGAAAGATCATGCCTGTCTTCCAGGACGCAGCGCGTGACGAGCACCCGGGACACTGCGGGTTTCTGGACGAGCTGCGCTACGCGCACGACCGGGGCAGGGACGGTCAGGTCGGTCGGGTCGGCCACGAACACGCCACGGCCAAGGCGATTCCGGGCCTGCTCGGCGCACTCGGCTATCCCCAGGACGGCATGGCCGAGTACCAGCTGCGTTGCCAGGTGGGGCAGATCCTCGGCGGGCACCACGGACGCTACCCCCTCGGGATCGAGGAGGACGAGCTAGAGGTGGCCGAAGGCGGCATGGTGGAGCTGGGCAGTGGCGCCTGGGCGCGAGAAAGGCACGAACACGTCGCGCTGCTGCGGGATCTGCTGGGGGAGCCGCCTGTCCCCCAGGTCGAGGCGGTTCCGGTGGCGAGTGCCGTGGTGATCGCGGGGCTCGTGATCGTCGCCGACTGGCTGGCCAGCCAGGAGCACGTGGTGGAGGAGCGGCTGGCCGCTTGGTTCAACCGTCCGGAGCCGGGCACGCCCGGAGCCGTACGGGCCCTTGCCACCGAGATGAGCGCGCTCGCGCCCGGGATCGTCGCGGACGCCGGGCTGGGCCGCGCCGTCTTCCGGACCCATGACTTCGCTGAGCAGTTCCCGGAGATCACGGATCCGCATCCATTGCAGCGCAGTGTCGAGCAGGGTCTGCGGGACAAGGTCTCAGGGCCGGGGATCCTGCTGGTGACGGCACCCACGGGGGAAGGGAAGACCGAGGTCGCGCTGCACGCCGCGACGGTGATGGGGGACGCGGTCGGGGGCAGCGGCGTGTTCTTCGCCCTGCCGACCCAGGCCACGGCGAACCAGATGTACGAGCGTGTACGAGATTTCGCGCTGCGGAATCTCACGGACAGCGCACAGGTCACGCTCACTCACAGGGACGCGGACTTCCACGAGCGCTATCAACCGGCCGACGGGAGCAGCGGGACGAAGGGATCGGACGCCCCGGAGTCGCGTGTCCTGTCGCACGACGCCGACCACTCGGCCGCCTCCGGAGGTGACGGCGTATCGGTGGAGGCGAGCCGCTGGCTGCGGCAGCGGTGGCGTGGCCTGCTTGCGCCGATCTCCGTCGGCACGATCGATCAGGCCCTCATGGGCGTACTTCCCTTGCGGTACAACGCGCTGCGTCACGTGGGGCTGGCCGGCAAGACGGTCGTGGTCGACGAGGCGCACTCCTACGACGCGTTCACCCACGCGTTGCTGCTGCGCCTGCTGAACTGGCTCGGTGCGATGGGCGTGCCGGTCGTCCTGCTGTCCGCGACCCTGACCGGTGAGACGGCGCGTGGTCTCGTCCGCGCGTATCTGACGGGCGCCGGCGTCGGCAGTCCGGCCGGGCTGCCGACGCCGGGTTACCCGGGATGGCTCTACGCGGACGGGCGTACCGGCGCGGTCGTCACGCCGTCGACGCCGGTCGGCACAGTGCGCTCCCGCGCGCTCGACATCACCGTCCGGCGGGTCACACACACCTATGACCCGTCCGTTTCCGACGGCCGACTGAGCGTGATGTTCGAGGAGTTGGAGCAGGGCGCCCGAGCAGGCGGATGTGCCGCCGTCATCTGTACGACGGTCGGCGAGGCCCAGGACACGTACGCAGCCCTGCGCGCACACCTCACAGGAATTCACGGTCCGGGGTACACCGGCTGGGACGACCGGGCGAGCGGTACGGGCGAAACGCCGGGCGAGGGCACACTGCTGCGCCTGCTGCACTCCCGCTTCCCGGCCTACCGCCGTGCGGAGCTGACCGCCGAGGCGGAATCCTGGTTCGGCCGCGGCGACAAGAAGGAGACCCGGAGGCCACCGCTCCCGCGCGGCGCGATCCTCGTCGCCACACAGGTGATCGAACAGTCACTCGATCTCGACTTCGACCTCGTCCTCTCCGATCTGGCGCCCATGGCCCAACTGCTCCAGCGCGCAGGCCGCGTCTGGCGGCACGCCGCGACCCCGCGACCCGCGTGGACCGCCGGCCCCCGCCTCGTCGTCCTGGCTCCTCCGGCGCAGGGGACGGCGAAGGCACCGAGGAGCTGGGGCGATGTCTACTCGGAATCCCTCTTGCAGCGCACCGAGGAGCTGCTGACCGCGCGGCAGGGGGCGACGGTCGCGATTCCCGGAGATGTCCAAGCTCTCGTGGACGGCGTCTACGCCGAGGAGTTCCGTTCACAAGACCCGGACGAACTCTTCAGGCGTGACATCGACCGGCTGGGCGACGACATGGCGCGCCAGGGGCTCGCGCACCTGGTCATGGTCCCTCCGCCCGCTGTGGCCGACCTGCACGGCCTGACCAACAGCGAGGCGGACGCCGACCTCATCGCCACGCGCCTCGGTGCGGAAACCGTTCAACTCCTGCCGGTCTACCAGGACGCGGACGGTGACCGCTGGCTGGACGAAACCTGCACGATTCCACTGCCCCCACGCGGCAGCAGCCGAGACGGCCGCTTCACCCGTGCCGAGGTCCGCACCCTCCTCCACCTCGTCGTGCCCTACCGCCACGGTGCATGGCGCGCGGCATGCACAGCCGAACACCGTCCCCCGGCAGCCTGGCGGAAGGAACCACGGCTGGCCCGCCTCGTACTCCTCCCCCACCGCGTGACACCCCAGGGCGTCCGCGGATCCAGCTTCGGGGACCTCAACCTCAGGGTGGACCACGCCCTCGGTCTCCGGGCAGAGAAAGGGTGACGGGATCCTCAGTTTTCTGCACGCCACGTAGCGTCTTCACGTACTCTGCTGATGGCTGGTCAGGAGACCCGGCTCCTGACCAGCCGCCCCCGCTTGCCGGGGACCACCCCCGCCTGCGCGGGGAGAAGGCCGACTCCTCGACGGAACGCCACGGAGCGTCGGTCCACCTCCGCCTTCGCGGAGCGCCTTCACCGTACGTCACACCAAGTGTTTCGGCTCCCGTCACCTCTCTCCGAGGAGGCCACGTCACCTTGTCCGATCCGCCCGACCCCCGTTTCGACATCTGTACCCGCCCCTGGATTCCCGTTCGCGCCGATGACCGCATCAGCGTGGTGGGCCTGCGTGAACTGCTCCTCCGTTCACATGACTTCACCGCACTGGCTCTGCCCCTACCTCCGGCGGCCGCCGGGCTGATGCGGATGCTCTACGCCCTCGCGGCCCGGATCGCCGGGCTCGACACCTGTGACGACGCGAAGGCGTGGAACAAGAAGCGCTACGCCCTGTTGTCCCGTCCGGTCGGATTCCCCGCCGAGGCGGTCGACAGCTACCTCGACTCCCACCGCTCACGTCTGTTTCTCTTCGATCCGCAACGCCCGTTTCTGCAAGATCCACGCCTGGCGGGACAGTCGCCGTCGCGTTCGGGCGTGAACAAGCTGGTCATGGCGCGGCCTTCCGGGAACAACCCCGTCTTCCTCGGCCATTTCACGGACGACGCCCCTGTCCCGCTGCCGCCGGAGGAGGCGCTGCACCACCTGATCGCACAGCTGTACTACGGTCCGTCCGGCCAGTGCACGCCTCGTACGGTCGACGGTAAGCGGTACGGCAATGTCATGGGCGGCCCGCTGCGGCGAACGATCTCGTTCCACCCGCAGGGCCGAACGCTCTACGAGTCGTTGTTGCTGGGCATCCCGAAACCCGCGCACTGGCCCCAGGCCGAGAGCGGAGCCGGTACAGACGGCTGTCCGTGGGAGCGGGATGAACTCCTCGACCCACTCGCCCCTCCGCGACCCGCGGCCGGACCGCTGTCCATGCTGACGGAACGGCACCAGCACGCGATCCTGTTGACCCCGAACGAGCAGGGCACAGCGGTCACCGATGCCACCATCACCTGGGCACTGCGCGAGAAGCGCCCGGACACAGGGAAAGAGCCGTACCTGATCTGGGACGAGACCAAGGACGGCACCGTCCGTCCCCGGGACGCGAGCGCGGAACGCGCGCTCTGGCGCGACCTCGACGCGCTCATCCTCCTGCACCGTACCGAGCCGCCCGGCCGCAGGCCACCGGTGATCGACGGGCTCACCGGCAGTCTGCCGGCCGCGGTCCGCAGGGCACTGCACATCACCGCCTACGGCTTCGACCAGGACGGGCAGACCCGCGACCGCAGCTACTTCTCCGCCACCACCCCTCCCGTCCTCCACAAACTCCTCTCGCCACCACCCCCGCCCCGGGACGCCGTCGATCCGGCGAACGGGGCCTCCGGTCCGGTGAACGACGTCACTGCCCTGGCGAACGAGGTCAAGGACGCGCGCGTCGCGGCCGAGAAGGCCGCTTCCCGGCTGCGCTACGCGCTGCACGTGGCCTGGCGGGCCTACACCAGCCCCTTCACGGCCGACCGGGCAGGCGGCGGCAGGGCCCCGGAGAAGGGGGAGGGCCCCTGGCCCGGCGAGGCACTCGCCCGCTACTGGCCCGCAGCCGAGCAGCACTTCTGGGGGGCGCTGCACACCGACACCTTCCTCCACCCTCAGCAGGAGTTCGGCCGCCTGGCTCTCGACGCGTACGACCAGGTGACGCGGACAGTCGCTGCCAGCCCACGTGGTGCCAAGGCCCGCGAGGAGGCCCGGGGGCTCGTGCGCAGCCTGCTCAAGCCGCCCCCGCCCCCGCCCGCGACCCCTTCGGCATGACCCATCCGCCCGACCGACGACCCTGAGGACGCAGTGCTCCCATGACCGCCCTTGATGACACCCCCGTCACCGGCGAACCCGCGGCCATCCCGCCAAAGCGCGCCGAATTCCTCCGGTCCCACGACCTCTTCGTGACGCGTGTGATCGCCGCGTGCCGTCATGCCGGCGAACAGCAGGCTCTCCGCCGCGCCCTGGGCAAACCCGTGAACGAGGTCCCCGCACGCACTCACGCCGTCCTGCTCAAGCCGCGGCAGACCGAGGACGACGGACCCGACCTCCCGCTCGTCCCGTACGAGGCGGGAGACAAGCGCCCGTTCTACGCGGTCGCCGCCCTGATCGCGGCTCGGCCGCGCGCCCAGCGAATGGACACCGGCACACCGCGCGACGACGAGGAGAAGGACCACTCCGCTCCGGCCGCCGACAAGGGGCCCGGTGCAAGCAGCTTCCGTCCGGGCGGCACCACTCTCGGCGAGAGCCTCGCCTTGGCCGTCACGCGTCGCGATGACGCCATCAAGGAGAAGGGCGCGGAGAACAGACTGCACTTGATGGTCCGTCAGGACGTCGAGGGTCTGCATCGTATGCTGCCGTCCGTCGTCCGCCTCGTGAGCGGCGCGGGCGTGCACGTCGACTACGCCCGCCTCCTCAGAGACCTGCGCGCCTGGCCCACGTACCGCGACGATGTCGCCACCCGCTGGCTGGAGAGCTACTACCGCACTCTGGGTGCCGAACGCGAGAAGGCGAAGGCCGTCACGGACCGCTGAACCGTCACCCGCACCGCCGAACCGCCGGACCGTCATACCGCCCAGCCGACACGACCGCCGCCCCGGCACACCGACCGCTCCATCGCGCACGAAGGAACTCCGCTCATGAACACCTCGATCACCCGCGCCCGCTTCCTGGACGTTCACATCCTCCAGACCCTGCCCTACAGCAACGTGAATCGTGACGATCTTGGTTCGCCGAAAACCGTCACCTTCGGAGGGACGACTCGAACGCGCGTCTCCAGCCAGGCGTGGAAGCGTCCGACCCGCAAGGCAGTGGAGGAGTTGATCGGCGAGAAGGCCCTGCGTACGCGCCGGCTGCCGATGCAGGTGTCCACGCTCTTGAACGAGGAGCGCGGATGGCCCGCGGAACTCGCGCAGTTCGCCGGGGCGCAGGTGGTGATCTCCACCGCCGGCAAGCTCGCGCTCGACAAGGAACGGGACAAGGCCGACCAGGCCACCGCTTCACTCCTCTTTCTCCCTGAGGACGCCGTCGGCCGGCTCGCCGACATCGCCGAGCAGCACCGCGCCGCACTGGAGAAGGCCATCGGCACGAAGGCCACCGCCAACAAGCCGGTCCTGCCCAAGGACGAGGTGCACGAGGTGCTGCGCTCGCGCAACGGGTCGATCGCCCTGTTCGGCCGGATGCTCGCCGAGATCCCCGGCGCCGGGGTCGACGGCGCCGTGCAGGTCGCTCACGCCTTCACCACCCACAGCACCTCGGTCCAAGGCGACTTCTTCACCGCGGTCGACGACGTGGACCAGTGGGCCCAGGACGCCGGTAGCGCGCACATGAACACCGCCGAATTCAGCAGCGGCGTCTTCTACCGCTACGCCACCATCGACCTGCGCGACCTCGCCTCCACCGTGACCGACGCGGCCACCGCCCGCGAGCTGACCACGGCGTTCGTCTCCTCGTTCATCAGCTCCATGCCGAGTGCGAAGAAGACCTCGACGGCCCCCCACACCATCCCCGACCTCGTCCACGTGAGCGTGCGCGCCGACCGGCCCGTCTCCTACGCCGCCGCGTTCGAGAAGCCCGTCTCTCCCGGCGAGGGCGGGTGGGCGGCCCCTTCGCGCGCCGCACTCTCGGCGTACGCGCAGAAGGTCACCGTCCTCCTGGGCAGCGACGCCCTGATCCATCGCGCCTACGCCGGCATCGACCCCAGCGCCCTCGACGGACTCGGGGACCGTGCGGAATCCTTCCCGGGCCTCGTGGCCGGCGCGGTCGACGCGGCATGGAAGACCGAGGCCGTCGCCGCATGACCGGCCTCCTGCTCCAGCTCGGCGGGCCGCTGCAGTCCTGGGGTGAGCACAGCGAATTCACTGACCGTGACACCGCCGCGCACCCCACCCGCTCCGGTCTCATCGGTCTCATCGCCTCCGCCCTGGGCATCACCCGTGACCAGGCCCACGACGGGGCGGACCCTGGCGCCGCCGGAGTCCCCTTCGCCGATCTCGCCCGCCTCCGCTTCACCCTTCGCGTGGACCGGCCGGGAACCCGACTGCGCGACTTCCACACGGTCGGTGGCGGATTCCCGCGCCACCGCACCGTCCCCACGGCCTCGGGTGCGCGTCGCCAGGTGGAGTCGGCCACCGTCGTGACCAATCGCCACTACCTGGCCGACGCCGTCTTCACCGTCGCCGTCACAGCCGAGGGCCCTGGCCATGCGGAGCTGCTCGCCGACTGCGGCTCGGCCCTGCGCCGCCCGCACTGGCCACCCCACATGGGCCGGCGCTCCTGTCCGCCCGGTGCCGTGTTCGTGCTGCGGACCGACGTCGACGACCCGCTGACGGAACTCTTCGCCCGCGTGCCCCTGGCCCGTCCCGCGTCGGACGCGCCCCCGCACGTGCACTACACCTCCGACACGCCCTTTCCGCCCCAAAGGGCCGAGGCCACAGGCCCGCAGGCGGTCGTCACCGTTCTCAACGACGACCCCGTACGCCTCACCGCGCACGACCGCCGGTACCGGCAGCGCCCCGCCTACGCGACGGTCCGCCCCTTCACAGGACCCTGCGGCGGATACGGCACCGACTACCTGGCCGCCCTCGACACCTATCTCAACGGCCCGACCACCGGGGGGACTCCATGACAGCCACGCCCATTCCCGCGCCCCGAACCGCGTACGCCGAGGAAGCGGTGCCCCAGGCGTGGCTCACCCGCCTGGTCCTCAACCCCGCCCATCGCCAGGTCCACAGGGATCTCGGCAACACCGCCCTCCTCCACCGGCGTGTGATGTCGCTGCTCCCGGACGGCCTCGGCGACAGCCCCCGTGCCACCGCCGGCGTCCTCTTCCGCCTCGACACCGCCCATGTGGGGCCGCCCGTCCTGCTCGTCCAGACCCGCGTCGCCGTCGACACCGTCCGTCTGCCGAACGGCTACGCCGAGACGCAGACCCGCGACATGACGCCCATGCTCACCGCACTGCGTCCTGGACTGCCCGTCCGCTACCGCTTCCTCGGCAACGCCGTCCGTCGATGCGGTCGCACCAGCACAGCCGGCTCCTGGAAACAGGCCATCCCGCTGAGCGGCGAGGACGCCGCCCGATGGTGGGCCGATCGCGCGTCGGCCTCGGGCCTGGCCTTGCGCAGCCTCCTGCCGAGCACCAGCGACCCCATGACCGCCTACCACGCGCCGGCCTCTCGGCGGGGCGGAAGGGGAGCGGGGACCTCACCCAGGCAGGACAAGGACATCCGGGTTCCCTACGCGGCCACCCTCTACGAAGGTGTGGCCGTGGTCCGCGACCCCGTCAAGCTCCGCGTCGCCCTGCTGGCCGGGATCGGCCGGGGAAAGTCCTACGGCTGCGGGCTGCTCAGCCTCGCCCCCGCACCCCTCGACGGCTGAACCGGCTTGCGGGAACCTACGACACACCACGGCAGCCCCGGACCGTACGCGACCGGTTGCCGTCCCTCTCAGGAGTAACCGCGCCATGCCCTCCCCGCACGACAAGAAGTCCGCCCGCCGCCGGATCGCCGCGCCCACGCTCGCCATGCTGCCGAGGGTGGGTGATTCCCTCTCATTCCTCTACGCCGACGTCGTGCGCATCGTCCAGGACGACACCGGCGTCTGTGCCGAGACCACCACCGCCGACAACGAGACCACGCGCGTCTACATCCCCACCTCCGCGCTCTCCTGCGTCCTGCTCGGGCCCGGCACCTCCATCACCCAGCCGGCCCTGGCCACGTTCGCCCGCCACGGCACCACCGTCGTGTGCGTCGGGTCCGGTGGCGTGCGCTGCTATTCCTCCACGGTCCCGCCCGCTCTCACCACCCGGTGGCTGGAACAGCAGGTTCAGCACTGGAGTGACCCGGTCCTGCGTCTCGATGTCGCCCGTCGCATGTACACCATGCGCTTCAAGGTCCCGGTCCCCGCGGGCACCACGCTCCAGCAACTCCGCGGACTGGAGGGGCAGCGGATGAAGGCCCTCTACAAACTCCTCGCGCAGCAACATCGCATCGGCCGCTTCCGCCGCAGCTACGACCCCGACTCCTGGGACTCCCAGGACCCCGTGAACCTGGCGCTCTCCTCCGCCAATACCTGTCTCTACGGCATCGTGCACGCCGCCCTCACCGCCCTCGGCTGCTCCCCCGCCCTCGGCTACGTCCACCAAGGAACACAACTCGCCTTCGTCTACGACATCGCCGACCTGTACAAGGCCGAGCTGACCGTCCCTCTCGCCTTCTCCCTGCACGACCGTCACGACCCCGAGGCCGCCGCCCGCCGGGGCTTCCGTGAACAGCTCCGCCTGTACAAGCTCCTGCCCCGCATAGTCGCCGACGTCCAGAGCCTCCTCGCCCCGGACGAGGCCGAGCCACTCCCCGACGGGCACAGCGTCCGCATGGTCAACCTCTGGGACCCACGTGCCGGTTCGGTCGCGGCCGGCGTCAACTACGCGCGCGACGCCGACGGATCGCCGACTGAGGACGACAAGCCCCTGCCGGACTTCTCCGACCCGGCGGTCCCTCCCGGTGAACAGGACCCCAATCCGCTCTGACCGGACTCCTCCCCTCAACGAACCCCGGCTCCGTCCAGTCCACCAGGGAGAGACCTTGCCGATCATGACCGTCCTCGCCACCACCGCCGTTCCTGATCACGTCCGCGGAGCACTCACACGCTGGATGATCGAACCGACTCCCGGCCTCTACGTCGGAACCCTCTCCGCCCGTGTTCGCGAGGAACTCTGGTCCGTCGTCACGGCATCCATCGGCACCGGCGCCGCTGTCCTCCTTCACCCTTCCCCGACCGAACAAGGGTTCACTCTTCACACCGCAGGTGAACGCCGCCGGATTCCCCAGGACTTCGACGGCCTCACCCTCGTCGCCTTCCGTCCTGACGACGACGGAGACGAGGCGGTGGCGGATCCCTTCTGAATCCGACGCCGACGGCCGTCCACCGCGTCGAGCCGCGCGGGGAATCCTGTTGCTGGCGGTGTTGTAACGCGCTCTTCCGAGCCATTGCGGCGGCAGGATCGAACCGAACCCATGCCCCTTGCCCTGCCCGCCTCATGCCGCACCACGACACCGAGAACACCCTCGCGATCCGGCGCACCTCCGCCCCCGCGCACATCACGAAGCACAACTCGCCCGGTTCGTGCGCCTCGCCTCACCACAGGCCCACCCGGCAGCGCAGCGGAAATGAACCGTCCGGCACCGGGTCACACGGTGCGATCGGTCAGCTTGCTCCTGCTCTTGACGAGGACAAGCTGACCAGCCACTCCTGTCCCCCTGAAAGCCAGCGCCGTCTACAGTGCATGCCATGCCTGCCACTCACTTGCCACCGAGCACCGCCCCCGGCAAAGAAACAGCAAAGCCCTTCTGACAGTGCAGGTCAGGAAGGGTGCTCTCCGCGCGAGCGGAGGTGGTCCGAGCACCTGACCGACCGGGCCAACCTGATCAAGGTGCTCTCCGCGCGAGCGGAGGTGGTCCGGCGTCCAGCAGCCACGTCACCGTCTCGACGGGGTGCTCTCCGCGCGAGCGGAGGTGGTCCGCCCCCAGAGCCGCACAGGACCGCTCAGAGACGGTGCTCTCCGCGCGAGCGGAGGTGGTCCCTCCTGCCTGTGACCCCTCAGCAGCCGATGATCGTGCTCTCCGCGCGAGCGGAGGTGGTCCGGCGCCCCCCGCGTCGTGCGGGGGGCGCCTTCGGTGCTCTCCGCGCGAGCGGAGGTGGTCCTCCGATCGGAGCCCTCCGGGCCCGGGTGCTGGTGTGCTCTCCGCGCGAGCGGAGGTGGTCCGTTCGTCACTCACTGGCGGCCCCTCCCTTCGTCGTGCTCTCCGCGCGAGCGGAGGTGGTCCGTCACCTGGGTCTCCGTCATGACCGGAGACCCTGTGCTCTCCGCGCGAGCGGAGGTGGTCCGTACCGCAGGGTGGTCTCCGGCCGGTAGACGGGGTGCTCTCCGCGCGAGCGGAGGTGGTCCGGCGGAGGCCGAGGGGTTCAAGGTGTGGGGAGCGTGCTCTCCGCGCGAGCGGAGGTGGTCCGCACAAGGTGGTCGTCTGCCACGGCCTCGACGAGTGCTCTCCGCGCGAGCGGAGGTGGTCCCTGGCGGGGCGCCCCACACCTGCGTCCGTTGTGGTGCTCTCCGCGCGAGCGGAGGTGGTCCAAGCGGTCGGGTGCTCTCGCAGTGCCGTCGCCAGTGCTCTCCGCGCGAGCGGAGGTGGTCCGGCATGATCATCTCCGTGTCATAGGTTGTCATCGTGCTCTCCGCGCGAGCGGAGGTGGTCCGCTCCTGTGGGCCGGTCAGCTCATCCAGAACCGGTGCTCTCCGCGCGAGCGGAGGTGGTCCGGAGCCGTCGACTACATCGCCGACGTGCTCGCCGTGCTCTCCGCGCGAGCGGAGGTGGTCCGCATGCCGACAGGCACCTCCAGGCCGGCCGCCAGTGCTCTCCGCGCGAGCGGAGGTGGTCCGGCGAACCCGTACGCGTCGATCCCCTCGACGCGGTGCTCTCCGCGCGAGCGGAGGTGGTCCGCCCCTGCGCCCGTACGAGTTCCAGGTGGACGGGTGCTCTCCGCGCGAGCGGAGGTGGTCCGCCCGGTCGGTTTGGCCAGCACCGCCGCCGCGGGTGCTCTCCGCGCGAGCGGAGGTGGTCCAGGACCACCGAGAGATCACGACCTCGATCAACGCGTGCTCTCCGCGCGAGCGGAGGTGGTCCAGTTCGGGGCGCCTGACCTCGCCCTCCTCGCCGCGTGCTCTCCGCGCGAGCGGAGGTGGTCCGGCGGAGGCGGAGAGGGCCGCCGGGAGCTAGATGTGCTCTCCGCGCGAGCGGAGGTGGTCCGACCGGGCGCACGCTGGCCAAGCACGGGCACAAGTGCTCTCCGCGCGAGCGGAGGTGGTCCGCGATGGAGACTGCTCACCTAACCCACGGGCACGTGCTCTCCGCGCGAGCGGAGGTGGTCCGGCGTGGGCGGACGCGTGGCAGGACACGCACGGGTGCTCTCCGCGCGAGCGGAGGTGGTCCGCTCTACGGCGTCCGCGGCCGTGACGACCTCGAGTGCTCTCCGCGCGAGCGGAGGTGGTCCGTGGACGAGCATTCTGTCCCGGGCGAAGTCCGCGTGCTCTCCGCGCGAGCGGAGGTGGTCCCCGACCGGACCGTCCGCACCCACCTGGCCGCCCGTGCTCTCCGCGCGAGCGGAGGTGGTCCGCACCCCTAGGGGGCTTCGTTATGCCGTGAGGCGTGCTCTCCGCGCGAGCGGAGGTGGTCCGCCGATCCGGCCCGACGACCCCCGCCTGAAGGGGTGCTCTCCGCGCGAGCGGAGGTGGTCCGTTCGCGACCAGCAGACAGGAAAAAGCGAACGAGTGCTCTCCGCGCGAGCGGAGGTGGTCCGTACTGAACCAGCCAACCAACCAGATCCGGTCCGTGCTCTCCGCGCGAGCGGAGGTGGTCCGTCGGACAGCCGCACCTGGTGCGGGGCGCTGCCGTGCTCTCCGCGCGAGCGGAGGTGGTCCGCCGCCGCCCGCCCAGTAGCCGTCCGACGTGTGCTCTCCGCGCGAGCGGAGGTGGTCCGCGTCCTCGGCGGCCTGGCCGTGGCCGCCCTCGGTGCTCTCCGCGCGAGCGGAGGTGGTCCGATCGATCGGTGTGACACTCATCGCCAGGGAAGGTGCTCTCCGCGCGAGCGGAGGTGGTCCGGTCTCCCCCCCGGTAGGCCCGGTCCAGGATCGCGTGCTCTCCGCGCGAGCAGAGGTGGTCCGCCGCTCTTGCTGATGGCGGAGGCTGTGGGCGTGTGCTCTCCGCGCGAGCGGAGGTGGTCCGACTCCGCCTGTTCCAGATCCTCAGATTGCGGCGTGCTCTCCGCGCGAGCGGAGGTGGTCCGACTCCGCCTGTTCCAGATCCTCAGATTGCGGCGTGCTCTCCGCGCGAGCGGAGGTGGTCCGTAGTTGGTGTCGAAGCCGAAGTGCACGCGGCCGTGCTCTCCGCGCGAGCGGAGGTGGTCCGTGCCTGGCCTGGAAGCCGGTCCTGGCGTAGGTGTGCTCTCCGCGCGAGCGGAGGTGGTCCGACGACTGGCTGAACAGCGAGGGGCAGCGCATCGGCAGACGCATCCGCGACGTCCGTGAGTCCCGCAACCTGACCCAGGAGCGGGTGATCCTCGCGGTGCCGATGAACAGGGCCCACTACCAGGACATTGAGGCCGGCCGGGCGAACCCGACTTTGCGACCGCTGCTGCGTATCGCGCGGGCCATCGGGGTCCCTGTGCACGAGCTGGTCAGCTGAGCGGCTGCCCTGGCGGGGGATTACGGGGGCGGCCGCTCTCCCGCGCCCGGCGCTGTCGGCAGCGAGCCAGGAGCGGGGGGCTCGGCCGACCTACCGCCGCAGCCACCGTGGCATCGACTCCGGCGCGGTCTGCTGCGGCGCGGGAGGGGTGCACGGCCAGCGGTGACGGTGTACCGGGGCGGCCACCCCCGATCCGGTCTCGATGTCCGTGGTGTCGAACTGCTCACCGGGCTGGATTGGCGTGGCGCAGTGGTCGCAGATCATCAGGCGCTGGCCCTTCTGAGCTTGGGCTGCGGGCACGCCACGATGTGCGCGAACCCGCGGAGCGGCCGGGAGAATCCGATCGCGTTGACCGGCCTGCACCGCTCCGCCCAGGTCATCTCCTGGCCGCACGAGAGGCACGTCATCGGCTGCCTGCCGGCCGTCCGCCGGACCTCCGCATAGTGGAGGCGCAGCACGTCGGCGTAGACGCACCGGGCGTCCGCCCGGCAGATCTCGCATGACTCGCAATGCTCGTACCACTGGGCCCGGATGGTGTGCATGTCGGTGAGCGCCTGGTGGCAGCGGGCGCAACTGTGCGGGCGGAACGTGCCACGGCCTCCGAGGTCGACGCGGGCGTCATCGGTCAGGGGGGCGACGCACCAGACGCATACGGTTCCGGTGACCTGCTCCGCGGTGAGGGCCAGGCCGGGCGGGACTTCGAGAAGGAGAACTGAGGTGATCTCTGCTTCGGTCACTGGCTGCCCTCCAGGAGCAGGAGGTGCAGGGTCCTGTTGATCTGGCAGATGTGCGGGTCGTCGGTGCACTGCTCGCACAGCGGAGTGTGACGGGCGAGGGCGCGGCGGGCGCGGTCGCTCACGCAGCTGCGGCAGGAGCGCGGGAACCAGGCGCGGTCTGGGGTGGCGTGCTGCTCGCCGAGGTTGACGGCGGCGGCCACGCTCAGGGGGCCGTCCGCGCACCAGACGCAGTCCGCGCCGCGGGACTGGTCGTCGGTGAGGCCGTCGAGCGTGGGCAGATCCAGCAGCCCGCGCGCGTCCGCCGGCAGCTCCAGGACGCTCACCGCAGTGCCTGGTCAGATGTGGGAGTGGTGGTCATGAGGCGATGGTGGCCGCCCGGTCCGGACGCGCGGCAGTGTGTGCAGAGGGTGGGCCGCATTGCGTGATTCACACACTGTGTGAACCAGGGGTGGTTAGGCTCCGCACACTGAGTGAAACAAGGGGCACGCTATGGAACCGAACACCCTCCTGGACGCCGCACTGGACGAGGCCGGGATGTCCCGCAAGGGACTGGCCGCCCGCGTGAACGCGGCGGGCCGGGCCCGGGGCCGGACGATGCGCTACGACCACAGCTCGGTGATCCGGTGGCTCAAGGGCCAGCGGCCCCGCAGCATCGTGCCCGAGCTGATCTGCGAGGTCCTCGGGGAGCGTCTCGCCCGCCCAGTCACGCTCGACGACATCGGCATGGGCACCGCCACCGGGCAGCCGGCCACGGCCACCCCGCTGGGCGAGTTCATCGAGCGCTCTACCGCCCTGTGGCGCGGAGACATGCAGCGGCGCGCCGACCTCCAGGCCGCCCCAGTCATCACCGGGCTGCCCGCCGTCGGCCCCGTTTGGGAGTGGGAGAACCCGCCGGACGACGCGGACGTCTCCCGGGGCGGCATGCCCCGCGTCGGCCTGTCCGACGTCGACCTGCTGCGTAGTGCCCGCGGGCACTACGAGCAGATGTACCGGAAGGCCGGCGGCGTAGCGACGCGCGCCCGCGTCCTGCGGTTCCTGACCGCGGAGGCCGCCCCGCTGGTGCGCGGCGCCTACACCGACCAGGTCGGGCGCGAACTCCACCGCGCCACCGGCGGCCTGGTCGCCATCGCCGGGATCTGCTCATACGACTCCGACGCCCAGGGCCTGGCCCAGCGCTACTTTCACCAGGCCCTGCGTCTGGCCAAGGCCAGCGGTGACCGGGCGTTCGGCGGGTACGTCATCGCGCTGCTGGTCAACCAGTCGCTGTTCATGCGCGAGTACCGCCAGGCCGTCGCCTTCGCCGAGGCCGCTGTGCGCGCTGCGGGCCACGCCATCTCCCCGGCCCTCGCCTGCGACCTGCATGCCATGCAGGCCAAGGCGTTCTCCCGGATGGGCGACCAGAGCGGCGCGCACCGGGCGATGACGCTGGCCGAGACCGCGGCCGGACAGATCCGCCCGGCCGAGGAGCCCGACGAGACCGGCTACGTCGGGCCCGGCCTACTCGAAGCGAACCTGGCCGACGCCCTCATGCGGCTCGGCGACACCCGGCCCGCCGAGGCATACGCCGCCGAGGCCGTCGCCACGCAGACCCACGCCCGCGGCCGCGTGCACCGGCTCGCCACACTCTCCGACGTCCAGCTGCGCGCTGGCGCCGTCGACCGCGCGGCCGAGACCGCCGCCACCATGCTCGACACGATGCAGGGCATGGAGTCCCGGCGGCTACAAGGCCGGCTGACCACGCTGCGCCGCAGCATGGCCCGGCTCGGGAGCCGGGCGACGGCCGATGTCGTCGACCGGATCGACGACATGCTGCGCATCCCGCTGTAGCCGGTGTGCTGGGATGGGCCCGTACCCGACGAGAGGTCCTGACGTGTCTGTGTGGCGCAACGTGGGTGAGCGCACCGTGTACGAGAACCGCTGGCTCAAGGTGGCGATGGCCGACGTCGAGCTGCCCGACGGCCGGCACCTCGACCACACCGTCATCAGGCTGCGCCCCGTCGCGGTCGCCGCGGTGGTGAACGAGGCCGACGAGGTCCTGCTGCTGTGGCGCCACCGCTTCATCACCGACGCCTGGGGCTGGGAGCTGCCCTCGGGCGGCACGGGCGAGGGCGAGGACCCGGCGGCCGCGGCGGCGCGCGAGTTCGAGGAGGAGACCGGCTGGCGGCCGGGCCCGATGCAGCTGCTGCTCGCCGTCGATCCGATGCCGGGGATCTCGACCAGCCATCACCGGGTCTACTGGTCCGACCGCGCCGAGCGCATCGGCGAGCCCCGCGACGCCTTCGAGTCCGCGCGCCGGGAGTGGGTGCCGCTGAAGCGGGTTCCCGAGCTGGTGGCCCGCGGCGAGATCCGGTCAGCGTCCGCGGTGGCGGCGCTGTTGATGCTCCACCAGCAGCGCATCAGGTAGCCGCCGCTCACGCCCAGGTACGACGAAAGGGCTCCCGCCCTCCCGAAGGAGGACGAGGGCGTGCTCTCCGCGCGAGCGGAGGTGGTCCGCAGAAGTCGGCCCAGGGCACCGGGGTGCGCAGGTTCTCTCCGCGCGAGCGGAGGTGGTTCGCCCTTGAACTCGCCCAGCTCGGGGCGCCAAAGCCGCAGTTTGTCCGGGCGGGCGCGCGGGCCGGGCCTCGCTCGCCAGGTGCCGGAGCCCGAAGCTCAGCCTCCCCGGCCTCGCCGCTCCCGCCGCCCCGCCATCCTCAGCCTCATCCGCAGCCGCAGCCACAGCCACAGCCACAGCCACAGCCACAGCCACAGCCACAGCCACAGCCACAAGATAGCGATCCGCACACCAGCCGTCACTCTCCACACCCCCCAACTCACCCCTTGGTGCCCGTTGATCGCCGCCCCCTCGCGCTCGCGCCCCGCTCGAAGGACACTTGCAGGCGAAGGAGTTGCCGCCGGAGGGGGACGGGACATGCGGGATGCTCATCGGGCGGAGGCTGAACGGCTGCTGGTGCGGGCGGTGGAGGAGGAGGTGCGCCGGTCGGGCGGGCGGGCGGACGGTGCCGTGCTGCTGTCGCGGGCGCGGGCCGGGCTCGACGCGCTGGCGCGGCCGGCGCAGGAGGAGTACGAGGCGTACACGCGGGCGCTGGACGAGGCGGCGGCCGGGCAGCTCACGTTCGGGCAGCGCTACGCGCGCGAGGGTGCCGGAACTCCCCTGCTGGTGGCGGCCGTCGCCGCCGTCGCCGCCGCGGTGGCCGACCTGGCGCTGGGCACCGGTACGGGCACCGCGCTGGGCGCGGGCGCCGTCGCGGGGGTGGCCGGGGCCGCCGCCACCGTCGTCAAGGCGGGTGCCGCGCATCTGCCCGCCGCCCACCACCGGGCGGGTGCGGCCGGTCAGCCCGGCGGGTCCGAGCAGTTGCGGCTGCAGTGGCTGACCGCGCTGGAGGTGCGCGGTATCCGGCCCTTCCTGGACCAGCAGCGCGTCCTGACCGCGTCCACCGCGCCGCAGAAGAAGGCCGCGCCCCGGCTGCGCGGCACTGACAAGAGCGCGGCGGCGCGCAGGCGCAGTGTGCTGGAGCAGTCGTTCGGGCAACTGCCCGAGCCGGTCGGTGTGTTCGCCGGGCGCAGGGCGGAGCTGGCCCGGATCAGGCAGTGGGTGCAGGCGGCCCGCGCGCACACCGAGACCCGGCCCACGGTCGTCGTCCTGCACGGCACGCCCGGCTCCGGCCGCTCCACGCTCGCCGTGCGGGCCGCGCACGAACTGCGCGACCAGTTCCGCGGCGCGGTCGTCGTCGACCTGCGCGGCGGCAGCGCGGACGAGCCGCCGCTGCCCACCCGGGACGCGCTGCTGCACCTGCTGAACCGGCTCGGCGCGCCCCGCGAGCAACTGCTGTTCCGCGACCGGTCCTCGGCCGAGCAGCAGGTCAAGCGGCTGGGCGAGCTGTACGACCAGCATCTGACCGGGCTGCCGGTGACGATCGTGCTGGACGACGCCTCGGACGCCGGGCAGGTCCGGGCCCTGGTGCCCGAGCGGTCCGACAGCCTGGTCCTGGTCACCGCCCCCGCCCCGCTGGAGCTGCCCGCCGAGCTGTCGGCCTGGGTGCACCAGCTGCCGGTGGACGCCCTGGACGAGGCGGGTTCCGAGGAGCTGCTGGGCGCCGCGGCGCAGGACGGGTCCGGCCCGTACGACGCGGAGTCCGCCGAGCGGATCCGCGAGCTGTGCGGCGGGCTGCCGCTGGCGCTGCGCGTGGCGGGCTCCTCGCTCGGTCCGCGCTCGCCCCGTCGGCTGGCCGCCGACCTCGGGGCGTACGGCCCGGTGGAACCGGTCGAGCGGGCGCTGTGGCTGCGCTACACCGACCAGTCGGAGGCGGGCCGGCGGCTGCTGCGCCGGCTGGCCCTGGCGGGCCGGGCCTCGCTGGGCGGCGCCGCGGCGGCCGCGCTGCTGGCCACCGACGAGGCGGAGGCGGGCCGGCAGCTTGAGGCCCTGGCCGGCGCCGGTCTCCTCGACCATGTGCGTGGCAGCCGCTATCGGCTGCACGACCTGGTGCGGGCCTTCGCGCACGCCCGGCTGCTGGACGAGGAGGAGCCCGCCGAGCGGACGGCCGCGCAGGAGCGGCTGATCGGGAACTACGCCGAGCTGGCCGACTCGGTGCTGCGCCTGGTCGACGGCAACAACTCGACCCGCTCGGACCGCTTCAGCCCGCACGGCTTCACCTCCCTCGACGAGGCGCTGCGCTGGCTGGACGACGAGTCGAGCTTCATCACGGCGGCCCTGCGGCACGCGGAGGGCGTGAACCAGGCGGCCGTGCTGAATCTGCTGGGCGCGCTGTGCGACTACTGCCTGCTGCGCGGCGACCTGTACCGGCTGGGCGAGATCAGCGAGCTGACGCAGGCCGTCGACCAGGGGCTGCTGGTGCGCTCGGTGCAGTGGCGCACCGGCATCGCCGCCCGGCAGCTGGGCGAGCTGGACAAGGCGCGCACCACGCTGGCCTCGGTGGTCGACCTGTACCGGGAGGCGCACCACGACGCGGGCGCGGCCCGTGCGCTGAACTCGCTCGGCATCACCCTGCACCACCAGGGCAACCTGACCGAGGCGGCGGCCCGGCTGCGCGAGGCCATGACGCTCCAGGACGTACCGGAGCTGGCCGGTGACCGGGCGTGGACGATGCACGCGCTGGCGGCCGTGGAACGCGACCGGGGCCGTCTCGCCGAGGCGCTGGACCTGCTGACGCGGTCCCTGGTGCTGCACCGGGAGGGCGGTTCGGTGCACGGCGAGGCGTGGGCGCACTTCCAGCTCGGGCAGCTCGCGCTGCGCCAGGGCGAGGTGGAGCGGGCCGAGGCGGATCTGCGCGAGGCCCTGGAGCGCTACGGCCGCACCCGGGACGCGCGCGGCGAGGCGTGGGCGCTGACCCAGCTCGCGCGGGCCCGGCTGCTGGCCGGGGAGACGGCGGAGGCGGTGGAGGCGCTGCGCGGCGCCGCGGGGCGGCACCGGGACAACGAGGACGCGCGCGGCGAGGCGTGGTCGCTGTACTACCTGGGGCAGGCGCTGGAGGAGGCCGGCGACCTGGACCGGGCGGTGCGCGAGCTGGAGCGGGCCCGCACGATGTTCTCCCGGATGCGGGACGTCTACGGGCTGGCCTGCGCCCGGCACCACTCGGCGCGGGTGACGCGCGACCAGCGGGCGGCGCAGACCGGTTCGCTGCGCAACTCCGGTTTCGCCCGTCAGCTCCTGGTCGACGCCCGTGCCGACTTCCGGCGCATCGGGGTGGCACACGGCGAGGCGTGGACGTGCCTGGAGCTGGCCGTGGTGGACGCGGGCAACGCCCGTACGCCGCAGGCGCTGGCCCTGTGCGACGAGGCGCTGGCCCTGTTCACGTCGTACGGGGACCGGCGCGGCGAGGACTGGGCCCGGTTCCTGCGCTGCACGCTGCTGCCGTACGCGGCGCCGGGCGGGGTGGAGGTGGGCACGGCGGTCGCCCAGGAGGACCTGTCCGCGCTGGCCCGCGCCGGGCACCGGCTGCGGGACCGCAAGCTGGAGGGGTACATCG
The DNA here is from genome assembly GCF_058344915.1 of Streptomyces sp. PL-25. Taxonomy (NCBI): domain Bacteria; kingdom Bacillati; phylum Actinomycetota; class Actinomycetes; order Kitasatosporales; family Streptomycetaceae; genus Streptomyces; species Streptomyces sp. PL-25. Next base: position 4,673,755 of record NZ_CP136997.1, on the reverse strand, counting down.
ACGCGTATCTGCTGGTGCTGGAGCGCGGGGTGAGCCTGGAGGCGGGCTGGCAGGCGTGGCCCCTGGGGATGGTGCCGGACCGGCACGCCCGCGAGGTGATGGGCGTGGAGGCGGTCCCGGCCGGCGGGTCCGGGCATGCCTGAGGGCGGTTCCGCCCGTCCTGGATCAGCCGGACCGGCGTGACCGGCCGGACCAGCGTGACCGGCCGGACCGGCGTGACCGGCCGGACCGGCGTGACCGGCGTGACCGGCGGGCTGAACCACCCTCGGGGCCGGACGCGCCGCCCGGCCTGTCCCCTCGGCCGGGTCAGCTCTTGGAGGGGTGCGCCCGGCCGGTGCCCGGGGCGCCCGGACCACCGGCGGTGCTCCCGTCCGTCTCCGGGGTCTCCTTGAAGTCGACCTTGCCCATGTGGCGGTTCATGGACTTCATCAGGAACCACACCGCCAGGGCCATCACCGCGAAGACGATGAAACCGAGGACGCCGGGGGTGACCTTGTTCTTGTCGAACTCGGCCAGGGTGACCAGATGCGTCGTTGCCAGGCTCGCGCTTGCGCTCATGTCAGGCATTCTCCCTCAGGGCTACCGGACACCCGCAAAGAGGTCGTCCTCGGGGAGGGAGGTGTCCACGAGCGACTTCGCCAGCTCGTACTCCTCGGTCGGCCAGACCTCCTTCTGGACGTCCATCGGCACCCGGAACCAGCCGCCGTCCGGATCGATCTGCGTGGCGTGCGCGATCAGCGCCTTGTCGCGGATCTCGAAGAAGTCCGCGCAGGGCACGTGCGTGGTCAGGGTGCGGTCCTTGTGGCCGGACTTCTCCCAGCGCTCCAGCCACTCGCCGTAGGGCGACTCCAGGCCCCGGTCGAGCAGCGCCTTGTGCAGGGCCTCGGTGCGGGCGCGGTTGAAGCCCTGGTTGTAGTACAGCTTGACCGGCCGGTACGCCGGGCCGTACTCCTCCTCCGGGTACTTGCCCGTGTCCGCCGCGCCCTCGAACGCCACCATCGTGATCTTGTGGGTCATGATGTGGTCGGGGTGCGGGTAGCCGCCGTTCTCGTCGTAGGTGGTGATCACCTGCGGGCGGAAGGAGCGGATGCGGCGCACCAGCTCACCGGCCGCCCTGTCGACGTCCTCCAGGGCGAAGCAGCCCTCGGGCAGCGGCGGCAGCGGGTCGCCCTCGGGCAGGCCCGAGTCGACGAAGCCGAGCCAGTCCTGCGCGACGCCGAGGATCTCCCGGGCCTCGTCCATCTCCTTCTTGCGCACTTCGTGGATGTTCTCCTCGATGTACGCGTCGCCCTGGAGCTTCGGGTTGAGGATGGAGCCGCGCTCTCCGCCCGTGCAGGTCACCACCAGCACGTCCACCCCCTCGGACACGTACTTCGCCATGGTGGCCGCGCCCTTGCTCGACTCGTCGTCGGGGTGCGCGTGCACGGCCATCAGTCGCAGCTGGTCAGTCAAGGCTCAATCCTCAAGGTCAAGTCGGTGCCCGGTGCACCGGGCGTTCCACAGGTGCCGCCCCGGGTGGGTCGTCGTGCCGGGGTGGCGGGTCGAGCGGCGGGCCGGGGCTTCTATAGTGACCGAATCGGAGGACGAATAATTCCGGGGTGCGGCTCCGGAGTCCCCGCGCGGGACGGCCGTCCCGCCCCTGCCGAGAGGACGATCATGAGTACGGCGAGCACCCGGCTCCCCGAGGGCCGCTACGGCCGCTCCGCGGACGAGCGCGCCGACCACAAGCTCAAGATCGCCGGTGCCGTGCTGGGCGCCCTGCTGCTCGCCCTGGTCGTCTACTTCGCCTACCACTACGTCGGCGAGAACAAGATCAGCGCGCAGGTCGTCTCCTTCCAGGCGTCCAACGACGCGGTGCGCATCCATCTGGAGGTCCACAAGGACGCCGGGGCGCGCGGCTACTGCACGCTGCGCTCGCAGGCGGCCGACGGCACCGAGGTGGGCCGGGCCGACTTCCACTTCGACCAGGACGCCAAGCAGATCGACCAGGTGCTGACGCTGCGTACCACGTCCCGGGGCACGACCGGCGAGCTGCTGGGCTGCCACGCCGGCTGACACCGGGGCGTCATCCGGAATACGTAGGCCCTGACCTGCATTGACGTGATTTAGATGCCTTATGTCCTCCCCCTTTCGCCGCTGAATTGTTAGGCTCGTGGTTTCGCCCATCCATGAGGGACCATTCTTCTGGGTAGGGCGATGCTTTGTATTCCCAGTACCGACGAGGAGCACCTGTGACCCAGACCAGCGAGAACGTCACCTGGCTGACCCAGGAGGCGTACAACAAGCTCAAGGACGAGCTTGAGTACCTTACTGGTCCTGCGCGCACCGAGATCGCCGCCAAGATCGCGGCCGCGCGCGAGGAGGGGGACCTGCGCGAGAACGGTGGGTACCACGCGGCCAAGGAGGAGCAGGGCAAGCAGGAGCTCCGCGTGCGCCAGCTGACCCAGCTCCTGGAGAACGCCCAGGTCGGCGAGGCTCCGGCCTCCGCGGACGGTGCGGTCGCGCCCGGCATGGTCGTCACGATCGCCTTCGACGGCGACGAGGACGACACGCTCACCTTCCTGCTGGCCTCCCGTGAGTACGCGAGCGCCGACATCGAGACCTACTCCCCCCAGTCACCGCTGGGCTCCGGAGTGCTCGGCCACAAGGTCGGCGAGGAAGCGGAGTACGAGCTGCCGAACGGCAAGAAGGCCTCGGTGACGATCCTCAAGGCGGAGCCGTACAACGGCTGAGTCCGCGGACCGGCGGGCCGACCCGCCGCACGGACGGCCGGCCGAAGCCCCTCGGGCTCCTTCCTGGAGCACGGGGGGCTTCGCCGTGGCGCGGCGGGGCGCCGCCTGAGCGCCGGCGTGCGCCGGTGCTCGGGCGATGACCGTGTGCCTGCCCGGCGCTCAGATCAGGCGATGACCGTGTGCCCGGCGCTCAGGTCAGGCGATGACCGTGTATCCGGCCTCGCGCAGCGCCTCGCGGACCTCGGCGCAGTGCGCGGGCCCCTTCGTCTCCAGGTGCAGTTCCACCTCGGCCTCCGTGAGCCCCAGCCGCGGATCGGTCCGTACGTGGCTCACGTCGAGGACGTTGGCGTCCGTCGCCGACAGCACGCCCAGCAGGGTGGCCAGCGCCCCCGGCCGGTCCGTCAGCCGCAGCCGTACGGCCAGGTAGCGGCCCTGCGCCGCCATCCCGTGCCGCAGGACCCGCTGGAGCAGCACCGGATCGACGTTCCCTCCGGAGAGCACGGCCACCACCGGGCCCTCCAGGGCCGCCCCGGCGCCCCGCTCCCCGCCCAGCAGCGCCGCGACCGGGCTGGCACCGGCCGGTTCCACCACCAGCTTGGCCCGCTCCAGGCAGAGCAGCAGCGCGGCGGACAGCTGGTCCTCGCCGACCGTGCGCACCTCGTCCACCAGTTCGGACACGATCTCGAACGGCACGTCGCCGGGGCGGCCGACCCGGATGCCGTCGGCCATCGTCGTCGGGTTCCCGATCGCCACCGGTCGCCCGGCCGCCAGCGAGGGCGGGTACGCCGCCGAGCCCGCCGCCTGCACCCCGATGATCCGCACCTCGGGGTGGAGCGTCTTGACCGCCACCGCGATCCCGGCCGCGAGCCCGCCGCCGCCGATGCCCACGACGATCGTGCGCACCCGCGGGCACTGCTCCAGGATCTCCAGTCCGACCGTGCCCTGGCCCGCGATCACGTCCGGGTGGTCGAAGGGGTGGATGAAGACCGCGCCGGTCTCGGCGGCGTACTCCTGCGCGGCGGCCAGCGTCTCGTCGACCACCTGGCCGTGCAGCCGCACCTCTGCGCCGTACCCGCGGGTCGCGCTGACCTTCGGCAGCGGGGCCCCGACCGGCATGAACACCGTGGCGTGCACCCCGAGCAGCGCCGACGCCAGCGCGACACCCTGCGCGTGGTTGCCCGCGCTCGCGGCGACCACGCCCGCGGCGCGCTCCTCCGGCAGCAGCCCGGCGATCTGGACGTAGGCGCCGCGCAGCTTGAAGGAGCCCGTGCGCTGGAGGTTCTCGCACTTGAGGAGCACCGGCGCGCCCGCCAGCTCCGACAGGTGCCGGTTGCTCTCCAGGGCGGTCACCCGCGCCACGCCCGAGAGCATCTTCTGCGCGCCCCGCACGTCGTCCAGCGTGACGGACGGGAAGGACGGGAAGGACGCAGCCGTGCCGTAACTCATGTTTCGAGTCTCGCAGCTCACGGTCGCGGCGCGCTGGTGCGACCGAACCGCGAGACCGGTTTGCGCAGCGCCGGTACGGGCCGCCTCCCGGCCGCGTACCCTGTCCCCCAACCCAGCAGCCCGTCAGAAGTGAGCCTCCGGCCATGCCCACTACACCTGAAATGTCGATGGACATGACGACCGTCGGTGACACCGGTCTCCTCGAAACCCTCCAGCACGAGGTCGCGCTGTTCGCCCGCCGCGCGGAACAGACCCGGCTCGGCGGGGTCGGCCAGGTGCGCAACTCCATGGACCGAGCCGCGTACCTGCTGCTCAACCGGCTCGACAAGGAGGGCCCGATGGGTGTCAAGGCGCTCGCCGGGAGCATGGGCATCGACTCCTCCACCGTCACCCGGCAGGTGGCGCCGCTCGTGGACACCGGGCTCGTCAAGCGCACCTCCCACCCCGAGGACGGGCGGGCCGTGGTGCTCCAGCTCTCCCCGCGCGGCCTGGCCCGGCTGGAGGAGGTCCGCACCTCGCGGCGCCGGCTGATGGCCGAGCTGACCGAGGACTGGACCCCGCAGGAGCGGGCCGCCTTCTGCTCGCTGCTGACCCGCTTCAACGGCGCGCTGTCCGCCCGCCAGGCGCCGCAGGGCGGTGCGGCGGGGCGCGAGCCGGGCGCTCCGGACTCCCCGGACTCCCCGGGCTCCCCGGGCTCCCCGGGCTGTCCGGCCTCCTGACCCCCTGGCCCCTGGCCGTTCGCCCGCCTTCCCGGCCGTTCCGCCGCCGCGCCGCCCGGCCGGGGCTGCCTCCCCCTTCTCTCTCCCCCCGGGCCGCCTCCTGCGCGGCTCTTGACCGGCGGCCCGCCGCTGGCCTGGTATGAGACCCGGGGCTCCGGCCGCACCGCTTCTCGTGGCGCGTGCCCGGCCGGATCCCCGTCTTCCGGATCGCCTGGCAGGAGGCGTGGTGCGAGAGCGGCAGGTGTCGAACGGCGTACGCCGGGCGCGGGACTTCGAGGCGTTCGTCGCGGGCGCGGCCGGACGGCTGCTGCACACCGCCACCCTGCTCACCGCGGAGGCCCCGGACGACAACCCGCGCGCGCGGCGTCTGCTGACCCTGGCCCTCGCGCACACGTACGCGTGCTGGGACCGGCTGCGCGGCGAGGACCCCTACGAGCGGGCCCGGCAGGCGCTGGCCGCGCGGTTCGCCCGCGAGGCGTGGCACCAGCACGGGGTGCGGGGCCGCGGCCGCCCGGAGCCGCCCGGCACCCTGGCCGTGCTCACCCCGCAGGAGCGTCTGGTCGTCGTCCTCCGGCTGTACGAGGGCGTCGCCGAGGAGCAGGCCGCCGCGCTGCTCGGTCTGCCCTCCGAACGTGTCCGCGTCATCGGCGACCGGGCCATCGCCGCCCTCACTCGCGCGCCCGCCCGTCCCGTCCCGGCCGCGAGCGGTCGCAGGGCGGCACCCTCGTAGCCGCTGGGCACGCACGGCCGGACGCGGGGACGGGGAGCGCAGGCGCAGAGGGAACGACGGGGGCGGATGTGAACAGAGCGGAACGTGAGGCGGCCGTACGGCGGCTCCTGGAGCAGACACCGCCGCAGGTGCCCGCCGGGCTGTACGAGGACGCCGTGCGCCGCGGCGGGCGCATGCTGCGCCGCCGGACGGTGGCCCGGCGCGCCCTGTGGCTGCTGCTGTGCGCCGCGGTGGTGGCGTTCACCGTGTGGGCGCTGACGGTACGCCCCTGGGCTCAGCCGCCCTCGCAGACGACCCCGCCCGTGACCGGCTGGTGAGGCACCGGCCACCGGCCGGTGGGGGCGCCGGCCACCGGCCGGTGGGGCGCCGAGGGCCCGCCGGTGGGGCACCGGGCGGGCGCCCCACCAGCGGCTCGTACCGGCTAGCCGAGGGCCTGCTGGAGGTCCTCCAGCAGGTCGTCGACGTTCTCGATGCCCACGGAGAGCCGGACCAGGTCGGCCGGGACCTCCAGGGCGGAGCCCGCCGCGGAGGCGTGGGTCATGCGCCCCGGGTGCTCGATCAGGGACTCGACACCGCCCAGCGACTCGCCGAGCGTGAACACCTTCGCCCGGTCGCAGACCGCCACGGCCGCCTCCTCGCCGCCCTCGACGCGGAAGGAGACCATGCCGCCGAACGCCTTCATCTGCTTGGCGGCGACCTCGTGGCCCGGGTGGTCGGGCAGCCCCGGGTACAGGACCCGCGTCACCCGCGGGTGCCGGGACAGCATGTCGGCGACCTTCCCGGCGTTCTCGCTGTGCCGGTCCATGCGCACCGCGAGCGTCTTGGTGCCGCGCAGCACCAGCCAGGAGTCGAAGGGCCCGGCGACCGCGCCCATGGCGTTCTGGTGGTACGCCAGCTCGTCCCCGAGCGCGGTGTCGCTCACGATCAGCGCGCCGCCGACGACGTCCGAGTGGCCGCCCATGTACTTGGTCAGCGAGTGCACGACCACGTCGGCGCCGAGCGCCAGCGGCTGCTGGAGGTAGGGGGTGGCGAAGGTGTTGTCCACGACCAGCTTCGCTCCGGCGTCCCGGGCGACCTGGGCGACGGCAGCGATGTCGGTGATGCCGAGCAGCGGGTTGGAGGGCGTCTCCACCCACACGGCCTTGGTCCGCGGGGTGAGGGCGGCCCGTACGGCGGCCGGGTCGCTGGTGTCGGCGACCGACCACTCCACGCCCCAGCGGGAGACGACCTTGGCGAACAGGCGGAACGTGCCGCCGTAGGCGTCGTTCGGGATCACGACGTGATCGCCCGGGGCGAGCAGCGTGCGCAGCAGGCAGTCCTCGGCCGCCAGCCCGGACGCGAACGCGAGGCCCCGGCGGCCGCCCTCCAGGGCGGCGAGGTTCTCCTCCAGGGCGGTCCTGGTGGGGTTGGCGCTGCGGCTGTACTCGTAGCCGCCGCGCAGACCGCCCACGCCGTCCTGCTTGTAGGTCGAGACCTGGTAGATCGGCGGGACGACCGCGCCGGTGAGGGGATCGGCGGTGTTGCCCGCGTGGATCGCGAGGGTCTCGAAGTGCTGACTGATGTGCTCGTCGCTCATGGGCCCGAGCGTAGTGCTCCCGGGGCACCGGCGCGGGACACCGGGCGCGGCGGCGGTGCGGCCGGGGTTTTCCACAGGCCGGGGCGCAGGTTGGCCAATTGTCGGCGCGGTCTGGTTCGCTTGAGGCATGGAGATTCTCTGGGTCCTGACAGCAGTGGTCCTGCTGAGCTTCGTGCTGCTCCCCTTCCTCAGGCGCAGGCGCGGCGGCATCGAGCAGGTCCCGCCGGGACACCCGGACGCCGCGGACCCGGCGGACTACGGGTTCGTGCGCCAGGAGGAGCTGGACGTCCGCATGCCCGGCCCCGACCAGGACCTGCTGGACGTGCTGGACCTGGTGCAGCGCACCCAGGACTACCGCGCCGCGGCCCAGCTGCTGGCGGGCACCGAGGCGGCGGGCGAGCTGCGCTGGCAGCGCGTGCAGGCGTTCGCCGGTGCCGCCTCGCTGGAGCTGCAGCAGCGTCCGGGCGGGGTCAGCGAGACGCCCGGCGGCCAGTGGCTGCGGGTGTGGCGGGCCGAGGCGCCCAAGGACGCGGGCGGCGCCGCGGTGCACGCCGAGTTCCTGGTGCAGCAGGCGTGGCGGACGTCGACGCCGGGGACGGACGAGTTCCGGATCATCATGGAGGAGGCCAGGGAGTCCTGCGGCCGGGCCGCGCTGCTGGCCCCCGGCGACCCCGTGCCGTACGTCACCGAGCTGTCGGTGGCGCGCGGCCTGGCCTACTCCCGGTCGGAGTTCGAGCAGCTCTGGCTGAAGATCCTGGACCGCGCCCCCACCCACATGGGCGCCCATCTGGCGGCGTTGCACTACTGGTGCGAGAAGTGGCAGGGCTCGCGGGAGCTGGCCATGGAGTTCGCCGAGGCCGCCGCGGCGCGCGCCCCGCGGGGCTCGCTGCTGGCCGCCATGCCGCTCTTCGCGGTCTTCGAGCACCTGCCGGAGGTGAACCTGGTCCGCGGGTTCTACCAGAGCGAGGTCGTCACCAAGGCGGTCCACGGCGCCCTGCACGCCCTCCACTCCGCCCGCCCCGGCGACCCGATGGCCGCGCACGTGCGCCATCTGCTCGTCTTCTTCCTGGTCCGCTCCGAGCGCTGGGCCGAGGCCATGAACCAGCTCATACACATCGACGGCCATGTCGGCGCCCTCCCCTGGATCCTCTCCGAGGACCCCGCCGCCGAGTTCGCCGTCTACCGCGCGCTCGCGGTGGCCGGCTACGAGGCGAACGGCGGAAGCCCGGCGACCCTGCCCCAGTGACCGGGCCGGGGGCACTCGACGACCGGTCGGGGTCGGAGTCGGGGCCGCGCGCAGACGGCCCGCTCCGCCCGAAGGCGACGCGCCACCGCCACCGCCCCCGCCCGCGCGGTGCGGGCGGAGGCGGTGGGGCCGGGACCGGGGTGCCGGGACCAGGGCCGGGGCCGGTCGGGGTCAGATCGTCGAGGTGTCGATCACGAAGCGGTAGCGGACGTCGCTGGACTGGACGCGTTCGTACGCCTCGTTGACGCGGGACGCGTCGATCAGTTCGATCTCGGCGCCGATGCCGTGGGCGGCGCAGAAGTCGAGCATCTCCTGGGTCTCGGCGATACCGCCGATGTTGGAGCTGGTGAGGTTGCGGCGGTTGCCGAAGAGGGCGCCGTAGGGGATCTGCACCGGCTCCTCGGGCAGGCCGACGTTCACCATGGCGCCGTCCAGGCGCAGCAGGGACAGGAAGGCCGGGAAGTCGAGCGGCGCCGAGACCGTGTTGAGGATCAGGTCGAAGCTGCCCTTGAGCCGCTCGAACGTCTCCGGGTCGCTGGTGGCGTGGTAGTGGTCGGCGCCCAGGCGCAGCCCGTCGTCCTGCTTGCGCAGGGACTGCGAGAGGACGGTCACCTCCGCGCCGAGCGCGTGGGCCAGCTTGACGCCGACATGGCCCAGGCCGCCGAAGCCCACCACGGCGACCTTCTTGCCGGGGCCGGTGTTCCAGTGCTTCAGCGGGGAGTACGTGGTGATGCCGGCGCACAGCAGCGGGGCGGCCACGTCCAGGGCCAGGCCGTCGGGGATGCGGACGACGTAGTTCTCGTCGACCACGATCTTCTGGGAGTAGCCGCCGTAGGTGGGCTTCCCGTCCTTGCCGACGGCGTTGTACGTCCAGGTGGGGCGGCTGGTGCAGTACTGCTCCAGGCCCGCGGCGCAGTTCTCGCAGGTGCGGCAGGAGTCGACCATGCAGCCGACGCCCACCCGGTCGCCGACGGCGTGGCGGGTGACGCCGGGGCCGACCTCGGAGACGACCCCCGCGATCTCGTGGCCGGGGACCATCGGGAAGACGGCCTCGCCCCAGCCCTCGCGGGCCTGGTGGATGTCCGAGTGGCAGATGCCCGCGAACTTGATGTCGATCAGCACATCGAACTCGCCGACTGCCCGGCGTTCGATGGTGGTGCGCTCCAGCGGTGCCTTCGCTGCGGGCGCGGCGTATGCGGCGACGGTGGTCATGCGGAGGGTTCTCCTCGGTGGTTGCCTGCCGTGCCCGGCTGCCTTCTGTGCTGCCTCGCGGCTGCCTCGTGCTGCCATTGCCTTCGTGCCGGGCACGCCCTCCACAGTGCCCGCTCGGGCGCCGTTCACCCAGGCCACGCCTCTGCCTACGACCAGCGTGCCTACCACTGGCGGGGGCAGAATGCGGTGCGTAGGAGCGGTGATACTGGACGTATGGACGACAAGCCGGACAGCGCCGCCCCCGGAGTCGGCCCGAGCGCCGGCGCGGACGCCGGGGCCGGTCTGGAGCGCCGGGCCGAGCTGAGCGAGTTCCTGCGGACCCGCCGCGCCCGGCTGCGGCCGGAGGACGTCGGGCTGCCGCACTACGGGCGCCACCGCCGGGTCCCCGGGCTGCGCCGCGAGGAGCTGGCCCAGCTCGCCGGGGTCTCGGTGGCGTACTACACGCGCCTGGAGCAGGGAAACGGCCGCAATGTCTCCGCCGAGGTGCTGGACTCCATCGCCCGCGCGCTGCGCCTGACCGACGCCGAGCAGGCCCATCTGACCCATCTGGCCAAGCCCAAGCACAAGAAGCGGCAGAGCGCGCCGGCCCAGCAGGTGCGGCCCTCGCTGCGGCAGCTCCTGGACACGATGGACGGCGTCCCGGCGTACATCGTCGGACGGCGCTCGGAGCTGCTGGCCTGGAACCGCATGGCGGCGGCCGTCTTCGGCGACTGGTCCCAACTGCCCGCGCCGGAGCGGAACTGGGCCCGGCTGGTCTTCCTGCACCCGGAGACCCGCGACCTGTACGTCGACTGGGAGCAGAAGGCGATCGACGTCGTGCTCTCGCTGCACATGGAGGCCGGCTGCTATCCGGACGACCCGCGGCTGTCGGCGCTGGTCGGCGAGCTGTCCGTGAAGAGCGAGGACTTCCGCCGCCTGTGGGCCACGCACGACGTCAAGGAGAAGAGCCACGGCGTCAAGCTGCTGCGCCATCCGCTCGTCGGTGAACTGGCCCTGCGCTACGAGTCGTTCAAGGTCGCCGACAGCAGCGAGCTGACCATGACCGTCTACCACCCCGAGCCGGACTCCCCGTCGGTCGAGTCGCTGCGCCTGCTGGCCAGCTGGGGCGCGGACGCGACACGGACGGGGAGCGGCAGCCCGACGCCGTAGCGGCGTCGGGGGGCGTGTGCGGGTCAGGCCGTGACCGGGCCCGCGGTGTTCTCCTTGACGGTGATGCGGCCCTTGCGCAGGGTCGCCAGGCGCGGGGCCTTCTTCGCGATCGTGGAGTCGTGGGTGACCATGACGAACGTCAGCCCGTGCTCCTTCCACAGACCTTCGAGCACGCCCATGATCTCGTCGCGGGTCGACTCGTCCAGGTTGCCGGTGGGTTCGTCGGCGAGCAGCACCTTGGGCCGCTTGACCAGCGCGCGGGCGATGGCGACGCGCTGCTGCTGGCCGCCGGACATCTCGCCGGGCAGATGGCCGAGCCGTTCGCCGAGGCCGACCGACGTCAGCGCCTCGGCGGCGCGTTCGCGGCGTTCGCGGGCCTTGACGCCGAGCGGGACGAGGGCGGTCTCCACGTTCTCCTGCGCGGTCAGCGTGGGGATCAGGTTGAAGGACTGGAAGACGAAGCCGATGTTCTCGCTGCGCACCCGGGTGAGCCGGGCCTCGGAGAGTCCGGCCAGGTCGGTGCCGTCGAGCACGACCTCGCCCGAGGTCGGCCGGTCCAGTCCGCCGAGCATCTGGAGCAGGGTCGACTTGCCGCCGCCGGTGGGCCCCTGGATGACCAGCCGGTCACCGTCGCCGATGGTCAGGTCGACACCGTCGAGGGCGTGGACGGTCTGCTTGCCCCGGGTGTAGTGCTTGGTGACGCCGCTGAGTTCGTACATGTGGATGGCTCCTGGGCTCCTGGAGAGGACGGGTGGCGGGGGGCGGACGCCGGTGGCGTACGGAGACCACGGGCGCCTCCGTACGCGGGCGCGGGACCCCTGCGTAGGCGGGCGCGGGTCTCCGTCGTACGCGGGCGCGGCCCTTCGTACGCGGGCGTGCGGGCGTTACTCGACGCGGCGCAGGGCGTCCGCCGGGCGCAGCCGTGAGGCGCGCCAGCCGCCGAACGCGCCCGCGATGAGCCCGCCGGCCACCGCGAGGCCGACCGCGACGGCGATGGTGGTGAGGCCGACCGGCGCGGTGAGCGCGACGTCGAGGGACTTCGCCGTCTGCCGGCCGGGACCGCCGAAGCCGCCCCCGCCCCCGCCGAAGCCACCGCGCCCGAAGCCGCCGGAGCCCGCGCCGGAGGAGCCGAGCTGCGCCTGGAGCGTCGGGCTGATCGCGGTCACGGCGTACGCGCCCGCCAGGCCGAGCGCGATGCCGAGGACACCGCCGACCAGGCCGTTGACGACGGCCTCGCCGACCACCTGCCGGGTCACCCGGCCGGACCGCCAGCCCAGCGCCTTGAGCGTGCCGAACTCGCGCACCCGGCGGGAGACCGCCGAGGAGGTCAGCAGCCCGGCGACCAGGAACGCGGCGATCAGCACCGCGACGGACAGCCATGTGCCGACGTTGGAGGCCAGGTCGGAGGCGGTGGACAGGGACCCGGAGACGGTCTTCGCGAGGTCGGCGGAGGTGGTGACCGTGGTCCCCGGGACGTTCTTCTGGATGGCGCTCTTGACGGAGTCGATCTGCTGGGAGCCGGCCGCCTTGACGTAGACGGTGGTGACCTTGTCCTTGTCGCCGCTGAGCGTCTGCGCCTGCTTCAGCGGCAGGTAGAGGTTGGCCGCCGCGTCGCCGCTGGTGGCGGTGGCGATGCCGATCACCTGGTACTTCACGTTCTTGACGGTGACCGTGGAGCCGACCGCGAGCTTCTTCTCCTTGGCGTAGGCCGCGTCGGCGACGGCGACCGCGGCGTCGGTCTCGGTGGTCTTGAAGGTACGGCCGTCGGTGATCTTCGAGGAGGTCAGCGGGCCGAGCGCGGGCTGGGTGACGTCGGTGCCGTAGACCGTGTACTGGTTGACGTCGAAGTCGGCGCCGCCGCCCTCGACCTCGCCCTGCGGGGTGGGCTGGGCGCCGCGCCGGCCGCCCTCGCCGCTCCCGCCGCTCGCACCGTCGCGCATCCGGAACTGGCCGCGGGTGAACTGGCCGTCGACCTTGACGACAGTGAGGCTGAGCCCGCCGACGGCGGCGGAGACGCCCTTCTGCCCGGCGACCTGGGTCACCGTGGCGGCGGGCAGGGTGGTGAAGCCCTGCGCCCGGACCATGTCGCTGCTCTGGCTGGTGCTGTCGCCGTCGCCCTTCGCGTCGAACTTGAAGCGCGGGCGCTGGGACTCGCCGGAGGCGGGCGTGGCCGCCTTGGTCACGGTCATGTCCGTGCCCAGCCCGTAGAGCGACTGGAGGACCTTGTCCTGGGCCTTGCTCATGCCGTCGGACACGGAGGTGACCACGATGACCAGGGCGATCCCCAGCGCGAGACCGGAGGCGACGACGAGGGCCGCCTTTCTGCGGCGGCGCAGCTCGCGCCTCAGGTAGGTGAAGAACATGCGCCGCAAGCTAGGGACGTCCCGTGATGAAGGGATAAGCCCGTCATAAAAGAAGGATGAGAAGCCCGGCGGACGGCCGCGGCACAGCGAACGGCGCCGCCCCTTCAAAGGAACGGCGCCGGTGCGCGGTACGGGGCGGGTCAGGCGGCGGAGCCGGCCTTCCACTTGGACCAGGTCATGTTCCAGCCGTTGAGGCCGTTGTCCGGGGAGACGGTCCTGTCGCCGGTGTGCTGGACCACGACGACGTCACCGATCAGGGAGTGGTTGTAGAACCACGCGGCGGGCGTCTTGGTGTCCTTGGCGCCCTTCGTGTCCTGGAGGCCGACGCAGCCGTGGCTGGTGTTGGCGCTGCCGAAGACGGACGGCGCGTTCCAGTAGGCGCCGTGGATGAAGGTGCCGGAGGTGGTCAGGCGCATGGCGTGCGGGACGTCCTTGATGTCGTACTCGCCCTTGCCGTCGGAGTCCGTGAAGCCGACCGACGCGCCGTTCATCCGGGTCTGGGTGAACTTCTCCGAGATCACCATCGCGCCCTCGTAGGTGGTGTGCTCGGGCGAACCGGCGGAGATCGGGATGGTCTTGACGGTCTTTCCGTTCCGCGTGACCTTCATCTGCTTGGTCTTCGCGTCGACGTAGGAGACCTGGTTGCGGCCGATGTGGAAGGTGACCGTCTTCTGCTGGACGCCGTAGACGCCCTGCGCGCCCTGGACGCCGTCGAGGTCGAGCTTGAGCGTGACGGTGGAGCCTTCCTTCCAGTACTGCTCGGGGCGGAAGTCGAGGCGGTTGGCGCCGAACCAGTGGCCGACGACCTGCTGGCCGCTGGAGGAGCTGACGGTGATGTGCTTCTGCACGGCCGCCTTGTCGGTGATCGACTTGTCGAAGTTGATCGAGACCGGCATGCCCACGCCGACGGTGCTGCCGTTGTCCGGCGTGAAGGTGCCGATGAAGCTGTGCGCCGGGGCGACCGTGGTGAACGAGGCGTTCTCGTGGGCGGCGCGGCCCTTGGCGTCCGTGGCGGTGGCGGCGACCTTGTAGGTGGTGGAGCGGGCCAGCGGGGCGCTGGGCTTCCAGCTCGCCTTGTCGGCGGATATCTCGCCCTTGACGGCCTTGCCGTCGGCGGTCGTCATGGTGACGTCCGTCAGCGTGCCCTTGGCCACGGTGACCGCGGCCGAGTTGTTGATGGAGGCGTCGGCGGAACCGTCCGCCGGAGTGATCTTGATCTGGGCCTCCGACGTCTGCTGGGCCGCGGCCTTGTCGGCCTTGGCCTGCGAGGGGTCGCCGTCGCCTCCGCCGGCCGCGTTGCTGCTGCCGGAACAGGCCGTGAGCACCAGTACACCGCCGAGCAGTGCGGACGAGCCCATCAGGGCCCTACGCCGCCTACTGTTCGTCATCACACGCTTCTCCATCGTTGCCGTAATCCCCAGGACCCCCGATTCCCCCCGTCGCGAATCATCAACGCTACGACCGTTTCGTCCCGTTCCCCAGGGCGCCCGAGTGTGGGCCTCGCCACGTCTACACGGCACCGGGCGCCGCCCGCCCCGCCAAGTCCCTGCCCCGGCGGGACGGCGTCATGCCGGACGGCCGCCCCCGCCGGTACGGGCCGTTCCGGTGTCTCGCGTCACACCGGCCGCTCCGGCACACCCGGAGCGGATGAAACGGCACAAAGAGTGACAGTCCGCGACGCCCGTCACGACCGGCCGGATCTCAAACCTCCCGTGACTTTCCCGTGACCCGTGACGTTCACTACGATCGCCCCACACGGCCAATTCGCCAGTGCCACAAGGGGATCGATATTCCGTGTCAACCGCTCGCCGTACGCTGCTGACCGCCACCGCCGCGGGCACCCTGCTGGGCGCCCTGTGGTTCGTCCCCTCCGCGAGCGCGAGCGGGGACGCGCCGACGAGAACGGTGGCCGACGCGGTACCGACCGCGCAGGCCACCCGGCAGGGCCGGGCCGCGGGTACGCCGACGGACGGCACCGGGATGCGGACCACGGCGGTGCGCACCTCGGCGGCGGACACGGCGGCGGACCCGAGGGCCGTCAGCACGGGCCGGGGACGCCGCGGCCTCCGCCGGATCCCTCCCGGCCGACGGCACGGAGCTCGCCGACACCGGAAGCATCGACACCACCCCCCTACGTCATCGGCGGATCCCTCTTCCTCGCCGCGGGCGCCGGCTTCGTGGTGTATTCGGTACGCCGGGAACGCCTCGGCTTCTGACGGCCCCTGGCGGGGCGGCTCCGGCGCCCCCACCCGTCCTGAGCGGGTCGGCCGCGCCGGTCCTGCCCCACGGGTGGGACGGACGGCGCGGATGACTTCCCCGGCGGGGCGGGCGTGACGCCGCCTCTTCCCGGCGGACCGGGCGGCCTACGGGCCTCTCCCGGCCGGCGGGCGACGCAAGTCCCCTTCCCGGCAGACCGCGCCGCGCGGACCACTTTCCCGCAGTCCGGGCCAGGCGGACCGGCAGCCCCTTTCCCGGCAGGCAGGACGGCAGAGACCCTCCCGCCACGACGGGGCCGGGCGAGCGCGGACTTCTTCCCACCGATCACACGCCGAGGCCCCGACCGGCGGGCCGGGCGACCCGTGGACGCCCCCCGGGGGCGACCGGGCGGGCTCGGACGCCCCCAGCCGGGCTGCCGCAGACGCCTCCCCGGCCAGGCAGGCGCGCACGGACACCTGCCCCACGCCGGGCGGGCATGCCCCCTGCCGGTGGCCCGGCGGCCCGGCCGCCCGTCCCGCCGTCCCGTCCGGCGCAGGCAGGGCTCAGTTCAGCGGGCCGGTGACCGTCTCCGCCGCCGCGACCAGCGCGCCCTGGGCCACGAAGGCGTCGGCGGCGGCCAGGTCGGGCGCCAGGAAGCGGTCCGGGCCGGGACCGCCCACCCCGGCGGCGCGCGCGGCCTCGATGACCGCCCGGCTGGCCGGGGCCGGCTCCAGGCCCGCCCGCAGCTCGACGGCGCGCGCGGCGGCGTACAGCTCGATCGCGATGATGCGGGTCAGGTTGCCCACCGCCGTGCGCAGCTTGCGCGCCGCCGACCAGCCCATGGAGACGTGGTCCTCCTGCATGGCGGAGGACGGGATGGAGTCGGCGGAGGCGGGCACGGCCAGCCGCTTCATCTCGCTGACCAGCGCGGCCTGGGTGTACTGGGCGATCATGAGCCCGGAGTCGACGCCGGGGTCGTCGGCGAGGAACGGCGGCAGGCCGTGGCTGCGGTTCTTGTCCAGCAGCCGGTCCGTGCGGCGCTCGGCGATGGAGCCGAGGTCGGCGGCGGCGATGGCGAGGAAGTCCAGTACATAGGCGACCGGGGCGCCGTGGAAGTTGCCGTTGGACTCCACCCGGCCGTCCGCCAGGACGACGGGGTTGTCGACGGCCGCGGCGAGTTCGCGTTCGGCGACGAGCCGGGCGTGCGCCAGGGTGTCCCGGCCGGCGCCGGCGACCTGCGGGGCGCAGCGCACGGAGTAGGCGTCCTGGACGCGCGGCGCGTCGTCCTGGTGGTGCCCGGTGAGCTGGGAGCCCTTGAGCACGGCGAGCATGTTGGCGGCGGAGGCGCCCTGGCCCGGGTGCGGGCGGATGGCGTGCAGCTCGGGGGCGAGCACCTTGTCGGTGCCGAGCAGCGCCTCCAGCGAGAGGGCGGCGGTGATGTCGGCGGACTTGTAG
Source organism: Streptomyces sp. PL-25 (assembly GCF_058344915.1). Taxonomy (NCBI): domain Bacteria; kingdom Bacillati; phylum Actinomycetota; class Actinomycetes; order Kitasatosporales; family Streptomycetaceae; genus Streptomyces; species Streptomyces sp. PL-25. The sequence goes on along the minus strand of NZ_CP136997.1, from coordinate 4,656,931 downwards.
AGGGTGTCGAGGTCGGCGAGGGCCATGACCAGCATGCCGAGCATGCCGTCGGTGCCGTTGAGGAGGGCGAGGCCCTCCTTCTCGCGCAGTACGACGGGCGCGATGCCGTGCTCGGCGAGCAGCTCGGCGGCGGGCCGCACAGTACCGTCCGGGCCCTCCGCGTCGCCCTCGCCCATCAGCGTGAGCGCGCAGTGCGAGAGCGGGGCCAGGTCGCCGGAGCAGCCGAGGGAGCCGTACTCGTGCACGACCGGGGTGATGCCCGCGTTGAGGACGTCGGCCATGGTCTGCGCGACCTCGGGGCGCACCCCGGTGCGGCCCGAGCAGACGGTCTTCAGCCGCAGGAACACCAGGGCGCGTACGACCTCGCGCTCGACCCGCGGGCCCATGCCCGCGGCGTGCGAGCGGACGATGTTGCGCTGGAGCCGGGCACGCAGCTCGGGGCTGATGTGCCGGGTCGCCAGGGCGCCGAAACCGGTGCTGACGCCGTAGACGGGCTCGGGCTTGGCGGCCAGCGCGTCCACGACCTCGCGGGCCGCCGCGAGGGCCGCCACCGCCTGCTCGGAGAGTTCGACCCGCGCGCCGGCGCGCGCCACGGCGAGGACGTCGGACGCGGTGACACCGGACGTCCCCACCACCACAGTGTGCATATCCATATTCAGGAGCGTACGCAGTGAATGCGACGGTGTCACTAGTGGGTGCCGGGAGTGCCCCTTACCCAGCGGATGGCCCGGCGGCTCGCCCGGCTCACCCGGCTCACCCGGGGACAGGGCCTCACGGACGGCGGCCCCGGAAGCTGCGCCGTTCGACCGGTGCCTCGGGCGCGGGCGAGGGCTCGTCGGCCAGCCGGACCACCGGGTCCCCGGGGCCCTCCCGCCCGGCGACCACCGGATGGTCCGTGCGCAGCGCCTTCGCCCGGTACTGCGCGGCGTCCGCGAGCCGGAACAGCCGACGGGCCGAGCGCACCGGCCCGACCGCGTCCTCGGTCGACGCCACCCCGCAGGCGACGCCCTCCCCCAGCTCCAGCCCGGCCGCGCGGCGGCACAGCTCGTCGGCCGCCTTGACCACCTCGTCGACGGAGGGGCCGACCGCCAGCAGGCAGAACTCGTCCCCGCCCAGCCGGGCCGCGAGCGCCCCCGGCACCATCGCCCCGCACAGCGACAGCACCGAGCCGAACCGTTCCAGCAGCCGGTCGCCGACGGCGTGGCCGAGGGTGTCGTTGACCCGCTTGAGGCCGTTGAGGTCGCAGACGGCCAGGCTCACCACGACCCCGTCCTCCCGGTGCCGCTCGATCGCCTCCTCCAGCCGTACGTCCACCGCGCGGCGGTTGGCGAGCCCGGTGAGCGCGTCCGTGAAGGCCAGCCTGCGGGCCTCCTCCAGCCGCTCCGTCTGCGCGAGGCCCGCCGCGACCACCGCGGCCAGGACCGTGGCGAAGTCGGCGTCGGGCCGCCCGAAGAAGGGGGCACCGGCCGAGCGGGCGACGTACAGCTCGCCCCAGGCCCGCCCGTGCAGCACGATCGGCGCGACCACGCAGCTGCCGCGCCCGCGCCTCCGCAGCGCGGCGACCCGCTGGTGGCAGTAGCCGGGCTGCCCCTCGGCCGGCCCCTCGGCGGTCTCCACCCAGGCGTCCGGCTCCCCGCCGGACGCCCACCGCTCGTGCAGGAACTCGGCGATCTCCGGGAACTGGTGCACCGGGTACGCCTCGCCCTCCGGGAACTCCTCCTCCCCGGGAGAGCGCTCCCCCACGTTCACCAGCACCCGCAGCCGCCCGCGCTCGCGCTCCCACACCGAGAGCGCGGCGAAGCTCCCCTCCAGCGCCCCGCACGCCCCGAGCGCCGCCGCCCGCCACGACTCGCGCGGACTGTGCGCCGCGGCCATCCCCTGCGCCAACGCCACGACGGCGGCCAGCCGCCTGTTCTCGCCCATCACCCCAGGCTAGGGATGTTTCGCGCCGACCGGGACATCGGTGGGGGCGCCCGGGGGACCCGCCGGGGACCGGCCGCGCGTCAGGCCGGGCCGCCGGACGCCCTCACTCGCCCGGCCAGCGCGGGGCGCGCTTCTCGTTGAAGGCCGCGACGCCCTCGGCACGGTCCGCCGAGAAGGCCGCCGTGCGCCAGGCCGCGTCCTCGACCTCCAGGCCCGCGCGCAGGTCGAGCCCCTGGCCGAGCCGCAGCGCGCGCTTGGCGGCGCGCAGGCCGACCGGGGAGTTGGCCGCCATCCGGGCGGCCAGCTCCAGCGCCTCGGCACGGTCCCGGCCCTCGTCCGCCAGCACGTCCACCAGCCCCAGACCGTGCGCCTCGGCCGCCTCCAGCCGCCGGGCGGTGAAGATCAGCTCCGCGGCCCGCGCCGCGCCGACCCGCCGGGGCAGCAGCTGCGTACCGCCGCCGCCGGGGATCACCCCCACGGACACCTCGGGCAGCCCGACCACGGCCGTGCGGTCGGCGACGATCACATCGCAGGAGAGCGCCAGCTCGAACCCGCCGCCGAGCGCGAAGCCGTGCACCGCGGCGACGGTCGGCATCGGCAGCTCCAGTACGCCGGTGTACGCCCCGCGCGCGACCGGCCGCTGCCGCCGGAGGTCGGCGTCGCTGAAGGAGTTGCGCTCCTTCAGATCGGCGCCGACGCAGAACGCCCGTTCGTGCGTGGAGGTCACGACGACCACGTGCGCCTGAGGGTCGGCGGCGAGCGCCGCGCACGCCCCGGCGATCGACCGGGCCATGTCCGTGGACACGGCGTTCATGGCCTGGGGCCGGTCCAGGACGAGCTCCGCCACCTGGTCGTGCCGCCGCACCAGCACGAACTCCCCGAACCGCTCCTCGCTCATGACACCCTCCGGTTAACGCGGGTTAACAGCATCCGGTCCCGATCATCTCAGCCGCCCCGCGCGCGACGGAAGGGGCGGCCCGGTGGCCCGTACGGACTCGGGCGGACTCGTACGGACTCGGGGCGGCCCGGCCACCCGTTCGGGTGACAGCCCACCCAACCCCCGCGAAACCGCCTGCGCCAGCGCATAACGTGCGTCGCGCCAGGCGCGACGGGGGCGCGGGGCGTTCGGGGAGGGTGCGGCGATGACGACGGACACGGCCGGTACGGGTCGGCAGGGTGCCCGGGACGACGTGGGCGCCATAGGCGCCACGGTCGGCGGCCCCGGGGCGCCGTTCCGCCTCCCGCGCGTCCGGGGCCGGCACCGCAGGCCCCGGCCCCGCCGGGTGCTGCTCACCGCCGGGGGCCTCGCCCTCGCCGCCGGTGTGCTGAGCCTCGTACGCCTGACACCGCAGAGCGCGCAGACCTCGCCGCAGGCGGGCGGTCCCGGGGCGGCGGAGGCGGCGCCGCGCGCGGAGACCGGACCGGGCGGCGGACCGGGGGGCGGGTCGACCGGCGCCGCCACCGCGGCGTCCCCGGGGGCCGCCGCCCCGGGCCGGACGGGGCCGTCGGTGTTGCCCACCGCGCCGCTCCCCATGGGCGGGATCGGTACCGTGGCCGCCCCGGGAGCGGGAGCGGCGCCGTCCGCTTCCCCTGCCGGTACGACCGGGGCCGGGGCCGCCGCCCCGGCTCCCCCACCCGGAACCACGCACGCGTCCGGGGGCGCTCCGGGCCGCCCGGCCGCCTCCGCCGGTACGCCTCAGGCGCCCGCGCGGCCGACCGCCCACCCGACCGCCCCCGCGCAGCAGACCCGCCCACCGTCCCCCAGGACCACACCGACATCCGCGCCCCCGGCCCCGCCCTCCGGCGGCGGTGGTGGCGGGCGCCTGTGCCTGCCGCTCATCAAGCTCTGCGTCGGGCTCCGCTGAAACACACACCTGCTGAGACGCGCACCCAGCTGAGACGCACACCCAGCCGAAACGCACGACCAACCGAACGCACCCGCACGCGCCCGTCCGGCACGCCCAGCCGCAGCCCCGTCACCGCCACCGTCACTGCGGCGCGTCGGCCCGCCGGGTGAGCAGCCACGGTTCCACCACGCCGAGGCCGCGCACCGGACGCTGCCAGGTCGGCTGGAGGGCGAAGCGGTACACCGGGGGCTCCGCGCCCTCCTTCTCCGCCGCTGCCGCGGCCTCGGCCGCCGCCGCCTCGGACGCCGGGGAGTCGCCCGTGCGGATCAGCTCCTCGGCGAAGGCGCTGTCGACGAGCACGGCGTCGCGCGGGGCTATGGAGGTCAGCCGGGAGGCGAGGTTGACGGTCGTGCCGAAGACATCGCCCATCCGGGTGGTCACCGTGCCGAAGGCCATCCCGACCCGCAGCTCCGGCATGGTCTCGTCGTTCTCCATGGTCTCGACCAGGCGCAGCGCGATGTCGGCGGCGGTGCCCGCGTCGTCGGCGGCGTACAGCACCTCGTCCCCGAGGGTCTTGATCAGCCGCCCGCCGCGCGCGGCCACCAGGTCGGCGGCGGTCGTCTCGAAGGCCTCGACCAGCTCGCCCAGCTCCTCCTCCTCCATCCGGCGGGTCAGCCGGGTGAAGCCGACGAGGTCGGCGAAGCCGACGGCCAGACGGCGGTCCACCATCTCCTCGTCGTCGGCGACCTGCACGACCCGCCCGGCGGAGGCGGCGAGCTGCCGCCGCCAGACGTAGACCAGGAACTCCTCCAGCTCGGGCAGGAGCAGCTCGACGATCGGATAGGTGACCTCGGTGCGGGTCATGCCCGGCTCGGGCGGCTCGGTCAGGCCCTCCAGGAAGGAGTCGATCTGCCACTCGGCCAGCCGGGCGGTGGTCTGCCCGGTGGAGCGGGCGACCTGCACGGCCATGGCCTCGCTGAGCAGCCCGGCCTCCACCAGACCGGCCAGCCGCCGCAGCGCCAGGACGTCGGCCTCGGTGAGCGCCTTGGCCTGGCCGATGTCGGCGAAGCCCATGGCCCGCCAGAAGCGGGAGGCCAGCTCCATGGAGACGCCCGCGCTGCGGGCCGCCTGGAAGGGGGTGTAGCGGCGCTCCGCGCCCAGGATGAGCTGTTCGAGACGGAGCGCGAGCGGGTCCTCGCCGGAATCGGCGGGGTCGGCGGCGTGGGGGTCCCCCCGGCCGTCCGCGTCCTGCGCGCCCGAGCCCGTGTCGTCGACGGTCACGCCTGCTGCCCTTCCGATCTGCCACGGTCAGGTACCGACCGGCCTCAACTCTACGGCAGATGTGCCCCAGCTCACTCCGCCAGCCCGCCCCGAAGGGTGACCTGAACTGGGCCGTCACCGTCCGCGCACCCGCGCGGACCCCGGCGCGCGCACCCGCCGCGCCCGGCCCGGGAAGCACCCCTGAGGGCGTCTCCGGGAGCACCCCGGCGCACGGGACGCATGCCCACTGCGCGAGGCGCACGCTCCGCGCACGGCCCCCTGGGGCTCTTCCGCCGCCCCTGCCCTACGCCGGGCGCGGACGCACGGTCACGCGGGCCGCAGATGCACGATGTCCCCCGCCCCCACCGGCTGCTGCACCCCGTCCCGGGTGGCGAGGACGAGACGGCCGTCGCCGTCGACCGCGACCGCCTCGCCGACGAGGGAGCGGTCCCCGGGGAGTTCGGCGCGCACGGTGCGGCCCAGAGTGGCGCAGCCGGCGGCGTAGGTCTCCTGGAGGCCCGCGGCCGCCGGGTCGCCGTCGGCGGCGCGCCACCGGCCGTACCACTCCTCCAGGGAGCGCAGCACGGCACGCAGCAGCGGATCGCGGTCGGTGCTCACGGCCCCGGCCAGGGCCAGGGAGCCGGCCTGCGGCACGGGCAGTTCGTCCTGGCGCAGGGTGACGTTGATGCCGACGCCGATGACGACACCGCCGTCGCCGGCGCCCTCCGCCAGGATGCCGCCGGCCTTGCGCTCCTCGCCGTCCACGGTGACCAGCAGGTCGTTGGGCCACTTCAGGGCGGTGTCGACCCCGGCGGCCCTGGAGAGGCCGGTGGCGACGGCCACGCCGGTGAGCAGCGGCAGCCAGCCCCAGCGGGCCACCGGCACGCCGTCGCCGGGCCGCAGCAGCACCGAGAAGAAGAGTCCGGAGCGGGCGGGCGCCGTCCAGCGGCGGTCCAGCCGGCCCCGCGCCGCGGTCTGCTCCTCGGCGACCAGGACGGTGCCCTCGGCCGCCTCGCCCGCCGCGGCGCGGGCCACCAGATCGGCGTTGGTGGAGCCGGTGCGCTGCACGACCTCCACGCGGGTCCACAGGCCGCCGTCGCGCACCAGACCGCGCCGCAGCGCGGCCGCGTTGAGGGGCGGGCGGTCCAGGTCGGACCAGCGGCCGGACCGCCCGGAGTCGCCCGGCGTGCCGTGGCTGTCGTCTGCTGCATCTCGCGGCGTCATGCAACCCACCCTAGGTGTGGGAAACGCCGCACTGCCGGACGGAGGGGCCCCCATTACTCTACGGATGAGTAACCGTCCCCCCGTTTTTGAGCAGGCAGGGAGCCGCGATCCCGATGTCCGAGCCGGAAGAGCGCCAAGAGATCGACATCCACACGACCGCGGGCAAACTCGCGGATCTCCAGCGGCGTATCGAGGAAGCGACGCACGCCGGTTCGGAACGCGCGGTCGAGAAGCAGCACGCCAAGGGCAAGCTGACCGCCCGCGAGCGCATCGAACTCCTCCTGGACGAGGACTCGTTCGTCGAGCTGGACGAGTTCGCCCGGCACCGCTCCAGCAACTTCGGCCTGGACGCCAACCGCCCCTACGGGGACGGCGTGGTCACCGGCTACGGCACGGTCGACGGCCGTCCCGTCGCCGTGTTCTCGCAGGACTTCACGGTCTTCGGCGGCGCGCTGGGCGAGGTGTACGGCCAGAAGATCGTCAAGGTCATGGACTTCGCGCTCAAGACCGGCTGCCCGGTCATCGGCATCAACGACTCCGGGGGCGCCCGCATCCAGGAGGGCGTGGCCTCGCTGGGCGCGTACGGCGAGATCTTCCGCCGCAACACGCACGCCTCCGGTGTCATCCCGCAGATCAGCCTGGTCGTCGGCCCGTGCGCGGGCGGGGCGGTCTACTCGCCCGCGATCACCGACTTCACGGTCATGGTCGACCAGACCTCGCACATGTTCATCACCGGCCCGGACGTCATCAAGACCGTCACCGGCGAGGACGTCGGCTTCGAGGAGCTGGGCGGTGCCCGCACCCACAACACCGCCTCCGGTGTCGCCCACCACATGGCGGGCGACGAGAAGGACGCGGTCGAGTACGTCAAGCAGCTCCTGTCGTACCTGCCGTCCAACAACCTCTCCGAGCCGCCGGTCTTCCCCGAGCAGGCCGATCTCGCGCTGACCGACGAGGACCGGGAGCTGGACACCCTGGTCCCGGACAGCGCCAACCAGCCGTACGACATGCACACCGTGATCGAGCACGTGCTGGACGACGGGGAGTTCTTCGAGACGCAGCCGCTGTTCGCGCCCAACATCCTCACCGGCTACGGCCGGGTGGAGGGCCACCCGGTGGGCATCGTCGCCAACCAGCCGATGCAGTTCGCCGGCTGCCTGGACATCGACGCCAGCGAGAAGGCCGCCCGCTTCGTCCGCACCTGCGACGCGTTCAACATCCCGGTGCTGACCTTCGTCGACGTCCCCGGCTTCCTGCCCGGCGTCGGCCAGGAGCACGACGGCATCATCCGCCGCGGCGCCAAGCTGATCTTCGCCTACGCCGAGGCCACCGTCCCGCTGATCACCGTCATCACCCGCAAGGCGTTCGGCGGTGCCTACGACGTGATGGGCTCCAAGCACCTGGGCGCCGACCTCAACCTGGCCTGGCCCACCGCGCAGATCGCCGTCATGGGCGCCCAGGGCGCCGTCAACATCCTGCACCGGCGCACCATCGCGGCGGCCGACGACGCCGACGCCACCCGGGCCCGGCTGATCCAGGAGTACGAGGACACCCTGCTCAACCCCTACACCGCCGCCGAACGCGGCTACGTCGACGCGGTGATCAGGCCCTCCGACACCCGCGCCCACCTGGTGCGCGGCCTGCGCCAGCTGCGCACCAAGCGGGAGTCCCTGCCGCCCAAGAAGCACGGCAACATCCCCCTCTGAGCCCGCCGGGAGACCACATGACGATCAAGGTCCTACGAGGCAACCCGACCCCCGAGGAGCTGGCCGCCGCACTGGCGGTGGTCAGGGCGCGCGCCGCGGCGGCCACCGCCGAGCCGTCCGGCGCGCCCGGCCCCCGCGACTCCTGGTCCGACCCGTCCCGGATCGCCGCGCACCGCACCCCGCGGCCGGGCCCGGCCGCCTGGGCCCGCACGTACTGGCCCGGCTGAGCACCCCTGGGGGGCGCCCGGCGGGCCCGGCCGCCAACTTGAGTACGCGTACTCAGGCGCCGGACCCGCCCGCCGCCGGACCATCGAGGGATGCTGTGGTCCGACCCCGACAACGAGCCGCCCGAGGAACTGCGCGACATGCAGGCGATGTTGCGGCGGCTCGGTGTCCTCATGGCGCTGGCCATGGTGCTCGCGATGTTCGCGATCGGGCTGAGATGAGCGGACTGAGCGGACCGAGCTGAGCGGACCGAGCTGAGCGGGCGGGGCTGAGCGGGCGGGCGGCCCGCGCCGATACGCTGACCGCATGACTGACCAGCCGCGCCGCCGACTCGTACTCGCCTCCCAGTCCCCCGCCCGGCTCGGTCTGCTGCGGCAGGCCGGACTGGACCCCGAGGTGATCGTGAGCGGGGTCGACGAGCACGCGGTCACCGCGCCCACGCCCGCCGAACTGGCGCTCGCCCTGGCCCAGGCGAAGGCGTCCGTCGTGGCGGCCCGGCCGGAGGCCGCCGGTGCCCTGGTGATCGGCTGCGACTCGGTGCTCGACCTGGACGGCCGGGCGCTCGGCAAGCCCGCCGACGCCGAGGAGGCCGTCGCCCGCTGGAAGGCGATGCGCGGCCGGGCCGGCACCCTCCAGACCGGCCACTGCGTCTGGGACACGGCCACCGGCCGGCACGCCGCGGCCACCGCCTCCACCGTGGTCCGCTTCGGCGAGCCGACCGACGAGGAGGTCGCCGCCTACGTCGCCTCGGGCGAGCCGCTGCACGTCGCGGGCGCCTTCACGCTGGACGGCCGCTCGGCCCCGTTCATCGACGGCATCGACGGCGACCACGGCAACGTGATCGGCATCAGCCTGCCCCTGGTGCGCCGGCTGCTGGCCGAACTGGGCGTGGGCATCACCGAGTTGTGGTCGGAGCGGGACTGAGATCCGCGGATCCGGCTCAGGGCGCCTCGGGGGACACCGGGGCGTCCGCCGGAGCGGGGTCCGCCGCCCGCCCCTCCTGGTCGTACGTCATCAGGAGCAGCACGATCAGCGCCAGTACGACGATCATGAACACGAAGGCCGCGGGACCCACCGGACCCCACACGAAGGCGGCCAGCAGCCCGTGCACCACGGCCGCGCTGATCAGCAGGCCGCGCCCGAGCCCGGCCGGACCGCGGTCGCGCACGGCGACGAGCAGGGCGGCCAGCGCGCACAGGACGAAGTACAGGCCGAAGACCAGCCCGGCCGCCTTCGAGGACGTCGACATCACGTCCGGGTCCAGGCCGGCCAGGGACATCCGCTGCCGGTGCACGACCTCGCCCAGGATCCAGTTCAGCGCGACGAGTCCGAGCGCCTCGACGAGGAGCACGACCGCCACGACCCATGCCACCGGTCTGCGCACCACCGGATCCACCCACTTCCGACCGCCGCTCCACCCGGAGCCCTGTTGCCGCCAGTACCGTCCAGACATCGCGAACGCTACTAACGGGTAAACCAAGGGACAAGAGTTCCGCCGAGGGCAAAGATTCATTGGGCCATTCGTAGGGACTCCACAAAGAAACGAAGTGGGCCGCAGCACGCTCTCACAGAGACCTTGACCACACCGTGGGGCTAGGGTTTTCCGGAGGAGTCCTGCGTACCGAGGTACGACAAGGGCTTTCGCGGGTCGAGCGAGCCTCGAATCACGCTCCGTGTGGGCAAGCTCACCATTGGGGACGGGTCGAAGTGCCGTGTCGGCAGTCCCTAAACTCGGCTTGTTTCAAGGAGGGAGCCTCAATCGTGCGCAAGGTGCTCATCGCCAACCGTGGCGAAATCGCTGTCCGTGTGGCCCGCGCTTGCCGGGACGCCGGAATCGCGAGCGTGGCCGTCTACGCGGACCCCGACCGGGACGCTCTGCATGTCCGCGCCGCTGACGAGGCGTTCGCCCTGGGCGGTGACACCCCGGCCACCAGCTATCTGGACATCGGCAAAGTCCTGAAGGCGGCCGAGGAGTCGGGTGCGGACGCCGTCCACCCCGGCTACGGCTTCCTCTCGGAGAACGCCGAGTTCGCCCAGGCCGTCCTGGACGCCGACCTGATCTGGATCGGCCCGCCGCCGCAGGCCATCCGCGACCTCGGCGACAAGGTCGCCGCCCGGCACATCGCCCAGCGCGCCGGAGCGCCCCTGGTGGCCGGCACGCCCGACCCCGTCTCCGGCGCCGAGGAGGTCGTGGCCTTCGCGAAGGAGCACGGCCTGCCCATCGCGATCAAGGCCGCCTTCGGCGGCGGCGGACGCGGCCTCAAGGTCGCCCGCACCCTCGACGAGGTCCCCGAGCTGTACGACTCGGCGGTCCGCGAGGCCGTGGCCGCCTTCGGCCGCGGCGAGTGCTTCGTCGAGCGCTACCTCGACCGGCCCCGCCACGTCGAGACCCAGTGCCTGGCCGACAAGCACGGCAACGTCGTGGTGGTCTCCACCCGCGACTGCTCGCTCCAGCGCCGCCACCAGAAGCTCGTCGAGGAGGCCCCCGCGCCGTTCCTCTCCGACGCCCAGGTCGCCGAGCTGTACCGCGCCTCCAAGGCCATCCTCAAGGAGGCCCGCTACGAGGGCGCGGGCACCTGCGAGTTCCTCGTCGGGCAGGACGGCACGACCTCGTTCCTGGAGGTCAACACCCGCCTCCAGGTCGAGCACCCGGTCACCGAGGAGGTCGCGGGCGTCGACCTGGTCCGCGAGATGTTCCGCATCGCCGACGGCGAGGAACTCGGCTACGGCGACCCGGAGCTGCGCGGCCACTCCTTCGAGTTCCGCATCAACGGCGAGGACCCGGGCCGGGGCTTCCTCCCCGCCCCCGGCACCGTCACCCGCTTCGACGCCCCCACCGGCCCCGGCGTCCGCCTGGACGCGGGCGTGGAGGCCGGCAGCGTGATCGGCCCGGCCTGGGACTCCCTGCTGGCCAAGCTGATCGTCACCGGCCGCACCCGCGCCGAGGCCCTCCAGCGCGCCTCCCGCGCCCTGGAGGAGTTCCAGGTCGAGGGCATGGCCACCGCCATCCCCTTCCACCGCAAGGTGGTCACCGACCCGGCCTTCGCCCCGGAACTGACCGGCTCCACCGACCCGTTCACGGTCCACACCCGCTGGATCGAGACCGAGTTCACCAACGACATCAAGCCCTTCACCGCCCCCGCCGACGGCGAGGCGGACGAGGAGACCGGCCGCGAGACCGTGGTCGTCGAGGTCGGCGGCAAGCGCCTGGAGGTCTCCCTGCCCTCCTCGCTGGGCATGTCCCTGGCCCGCACCGGCCTGGCCGCCGGCGCCAAGCCCAAGCGCCGCGCCGCCCGCAAGTCCGGCCCGGTCGCCTCCGGCGACACCCTCGCCTCGCCCATGCAGGGCACGATCGTCAAGATCGCGGTCGAGGAGGGCCAGGAGGTCAAGGAGGGCGACCTCATCGTCGTCCTGGAGGCCATGAAGATGGAACAGCCCCTCAACGCCCACAAGGACGGCACCGTCAAGGGCCTGTCCGCCGAGGTCGGCGCGTCCATCACCTCGGGCGCCGCGATCTGCGAGATCAAGGACTGACCCCGCAGCACCCGTAGCACGGGAGGCGCCCGGCGGACCGCGACAACGGCCGCCGGACGCCTCCCGTCGTCACGAACGAACACCCCGCCGGCCCGCACCACGCCCGAGCAGCGCGACGGAGGACCGGCGGCCGCCCCGTACGGACCGGACAGGACCGCCGCACTCCCCGCGGACCGGCTCAGCGCCGCCGCGGACCGGCTCAGCGCCGCCGCAGATCGGCCACCCGGGCCGCCCGCTCGGCGCCCGCCGAGGGGTCCTGCCCCAGCCCCGCCGAGCGCAGCGCGGCGGCGGCCTGGCCCGTGACCTGACCGCGGCGCGGAGCGGGCAGCGGAACGTCCCTGCGGCGCTCGCCGCGGCCCGGCACCTGCTCACCGCCCACCGGGTGACCGCTCGGACCGGCCACCGCGATCTGCACGCCCTGGTCGGCGAGCGCCTGGAGCTCGGTGCCCGCGCGGTCGTCGTGGGCCGGGGGCTCGTCCGTCACCAGCCGGGTGATGAACTCGGTCGGCACGGTCTGGAACATGGTGTCCGCGCCCAGCTTGGTGTGGTCGGCGAGGACGACGACCTCGGCGGCGGCCTGGACGAGGGCGCGGTCGACGGAGGCCGACAGCATGTTGGAGGTGGACAGCCCCCGCTCGGCGGTCAGACCGCTGCCCGAGAGGAACGCGCGGGAGACCCGCAGCCCTTGGAGCGACTGCTCGGCCCCCGACCCCACCAGGGCGTAGTTGGAGCCGCGCAGGGTACCGCCGGTCATCACGACCTCGACCCGGTTGGCATGGGCCAGCGCCTGGGCGACGAGCAGCGAGTTGGTGACCACGGTCAGCCCCGGGATCCGGGCGAGCCGGCGGGCCAGCTCCTGGGTGGTCGTACCGGCCCCGACGACGATGGCCTCGCCCTCTTCGACGAGGCCCGCGGCGAGGTCGGCGATGGCCGTCTTCTCCGCGGTCGCGAGGTGCGACTTCTGCGGGAAGCCCGACTCCCGGGTGAAGCCGCCCGGCAGTACGGCACCGCCGTGCCGGCGGTCGAGGAGTCCTTCCGCCTCCAGCGCCCGCACGTCCCGCCGTACGGTCACTTCGGAGGTCTGGACGACGCGGGCGAGTTCACGGAGCGACACGGCACCGTTCGCTCGCACCATTTCGAGGATCAATTGGCGACGTTCAGCAGCGAACACGAAACTGACAGTAACCCCAGCGACCGTCTGCTTTCAGCAGTTTGCGCCGGATAACAGAAATTGTTCGCATGGCAGGTCACGGAGTGGTATAAGCACTACTCCGGCCTATGCCACGCGCAAGAGCCGCGCCCCGCCCCGCCCTCCGGGCTACGCCCCTCCGGTCTCCTTGCGGCCGTGCAACTGCCGGGCCACCTCGGCGATCGAGCCCGACAGCGAGGGGTACACGGTGAAGGCCTTCGCGATCTGCTCGACCGTCAGGTTGTTGTCGACGGCGATCGAGATGGGGTGGATCAGCTCGGAGGCGCGCGGCGCCACGACCACACCGCCGACCACGATCCCGGTGCCCGGCCGGCAGAAGATCTTGACGAAGCCGTCCCGGATGCCCTGCATCTTGGCGCGCGGGTTGCGCAGCAGCGGCAGCTTCACGCAGCGGGCGTCGATCTTCCCGGCGTCCACGTCGGCCTGGGTGTAGCCGACGGTGGCGATCTCGGGGTCGGTGAAGACGTTGGAGGAGACCGTCTTCAGGTTCAGCGGGGCCACCGCGTCGCCGAGGAAGTGGTACATGGCGATACGTCCCTGCATCGCGGCCACGGAGGCCAGCGCGAAGACGCCGGTCACGTCACCGGCCGCGTAGACGCCCGGAGCCGTCGTGCGCGAGACCTTGTCGGTCCAGATGTGCCCGGAGTCGCGCAGCCGGACACCGGCCTCCTCCAGACCGAGCCCGGCGCTGTTGGGGACGGCGCCGACGGCCATCAGGCAGTGCGAGCCGGTGATGACGCGCCCGTCGGCCAGCGTCACCTCCACCCGGTCCCCGACCCGCTTGGCCGCGGCGGCGCGCGAGCGCGCCATGACGTTCATGCCGCGGCGCCGGAAGACGTCCTCCAGGACGGCCGCGGCGTCCGGGTCCTCGCCCGGCAGCACCCGGTCGCGGGAGGACACCAGGGTGACCCGGGAACCCAGCGCCTGGTAGGCACCGGCGAACTCGGCGCCGGTCACACCGGAGCCGACCACGATGAGTTCCTCGGGCAGCTCGGTGAGGTCGTAGACCTGGGTCCAGTTCAGGATGCGCTCGCCGTCGGGCTGGGCGTCCGCCAGCTCGCGCGGATGACCGCCGGTGGCGATCAGCACGGCGTCCGCGGTGAGCGTCTCCTCGGTCCCGTCGGCGGCGGTGACGACGACCTTGCGCGAGCCGTCCAGGGCCTGCATGCCCTCCAGGCGCCCGCGCCCGCGCAGCACCCGGGCACCGGCCCGCGTCACGGAGGCGGTGATGTCGTGCGACTGGGCGAGCGCCAGCCGCTTCACCCGGCGGTTCACCTTGCCCAGGTCGACGCCGACCACCCGGGCGGCCTGCTCCATCGGCGGGGTGTCGTCGGCGACGATGATCCCCAGCTCCTCGTACGAGGAGTCGAAGGTCGTCATCACCTCGGCCGTGGCGATGAGGGTCTTGGACGGCACGCAGTCGGTCAGCACCGACGCCCCGCCCAGTCCGTCGCAGTCGACGACGGTCACCTCCGCGCCGAGCTGAGCGCCCACCAGGGCCGCTTCGTATCCGCCGGGTCCGCCACCGATGATCACGATCCGAGTCACGTACTCCATTGTCCCGCACTCCTCAAGATGCTCACCCCCGGGGGCACCGCCCGGGGCAGGAGACGCCTTCTGTGCCGGATGAGCCGCCCGCGTCCCTGCCGTACCCTTCGACCCATGTCGCTCTACGCCGCGTACGCCGGCAATCTCGACGCGCGGCTGATGTCCCGCCGCGCCCCGCACTCGCCGCTGCGCGCGACGGGCTGGCTGAACGGCTGGCGGCTGACCTTCGGCGGCGAGCACATGGGCTGGGAGGGCGCCCTGGCGACCCTGGTCGAGGACCCGCTCGCCCAGGTCTTCGTCGCGCTCTACGACCTCGCGCCGATGGACGAGGAGTCGCTGGACCGCTGGGAGGGCGTCGGCCTGGACATCTACCGCAGGATGCGGGTGCGGGTGCACACCCTGGACGGCGAGGAGCCGTCCTGGGTCTACGTCCTGAACGCCTACGAGGGCGGCCTGCCCTCCGCCCGCTACCTGGGCGAACTGGCGGACGCGGCCGAGTCCGCGGGCGCCCCGCACGACTACGTGATGGAACTGCGCAAGCGCCCCTGCTGAAACCCCTGCCGAAAGACGGCCCCGCCGCTCGTCGGAAACGACAAGACAACGATCCCGTTCCCGTCGACTCCGTCATCTACGCGCGTAGGCGAATTACGGCTACCCTCGTCCGCGTGAACGCATCTCTTCTTCCGGACGACATCCAGGGCGACCCCTACGCCGCCGCCGACGCCGCCGCCGCGCGCCTGCGGGAACTCACCGGCGCCGAGACCCACGACGTCGCCCTCGTGATGGGCTCCGGCTGGGCTCCGGCCGTCGACGCCCTGGGCGCCCCCGACGCCGAGTTCCAGGTCACCGAGCTGCCCGGATTCCCGCCCCCGGCGGTGGAGGGCCACGGCGGCAGGATCCGCTCGTACAGCACGGGGAGCAGGCGCGCCCTGGTCTTCCTGGGCCGCACCCACTACTACGAGGGCCACGGCGTGGCCTCCGTGGCCCACGGCGTGCGCACCGCCGTGGCGGCCGGGGTCAAGACGATCATCCTGACCAACGGCTGCGGCGGCCTGCGCGAGGGGATGCGCCCCGGTCAGCCGGTCCTGATCAGCGACCACATCAACCTGACCGCCACCTCCCCGATCGCCGGCGCGAACTTCGTCGACCTGACCGACCTCTACTCCCCGCGCCTGCGCACCCTGTGCAAGGAGGTCGACCCCAGCCTGGAGGAGGGCGTCTACGCCCAGTTCCCCGGCCCGCACTACGAGACGCCGGCCGAGATCCGCATGGCCCGCGTGATCGGCGCGGACCTGGTCGGCATGTCCACCGTCCTGGAGGCCATCGCCGCCCGCGAGGCCGGCGCCGAGGTGCTCGGCATCTCCCTGGTGACCAACCTCGCCGCGGGCATGACCGGCGAACCCCTCAACCACGAGGAGGTCCTCCAGGCCGGCCGCGACAGCGCCACCCGCATGGGCTCCCTCCTGGCCCAGGTCCTGGAGCGCCTCTAGCCTCTGGCGGGACCGCCGCACAGGCGGTCCCGCACGCCGCGCCCCCGTACGACCCGCACCCGCGCACGGCAGCACCCGTAGTACCACCGGGAAGGGGCCCGCACCCGCGTACGGCGGGAAGGGGACGTGACGGGGGGTGTCCGCCCGCAGCGGTTGGCGCGTCCACGAGGCCCACCCGGCAACCGACCGATTCCGCGCCGTTCCGAGGACGGACACCCCCCGGCGCGGCCCCGCCCCACCCCGCCCCGGAAGGCGCGAGGCGCACCCCCACACACCGCGACGGGCCGCCGCAGGCACCCACCGCACACGGCCCGGAAGCGCACCACGGACCGGAACCCCGCACCACGAACCGCACCGGGCCGCCGCAGGCACAGGCCACCGACCGCACGCGCGGCCCGCAAGCACAGCACAGCACGGACCGCACCGACCGCACCGACCGCACCGACCGCACCGACCGCACCGACCACGAGAGGCTGACCCGACGTGCACGACGACCTCATCGCACGGGCCAAGGCATGGCTGGCCGAGGACCCCGACCCGGACACCCGTGACGAACTCGCCGCGCTGCTCGACGCCGGGGACCACGCGGAACTGACCGCCCGGTTCAGCGGCACCCTCCAGTTCGGCACCGCCGGCCTGCGCGGCGAACTCGGCGCCGGCCCCCAGCGCATGAACCGCTCGGTCGTCATCCGCGCCGCCGCCGGCCTCGCCGCGTACCTGAAGAAGCAGGGCCACACCGACGGCCTCGTGGTGATCGGCTACGACGCCCGCCACAAGTCGGCGGACTTCGCCCGCGACACCGCCGCCGTCATGACCGGCGCCGGCCTGCGCGCGGCCGTGCTCCCCCGCCCCCTGCCCACCCCGGTCCTCGCCTTCGCCATCCGGCACCTGGGCGCGGTCGCCGGCGTGGAGGTCACCGCCAGCCACAACCCGCCCCGCGACAACGGCTACAAGGTGTACCTGGGCGACGGCTCCCAGATCGTCCCGCCCGCCGACGCGGAGATCGCGGCGGAGATCGACGCGACCACCACCCTCAGCGCGGTCCCCCGCCCGGACTCCGGCTGGGACACGCTCGGCGACGACGTCCTGGACGCCTACCTGGCCCGTACGGACGCGGTCCTCGCCCCAGGGTCCCCCCGCACGGCCCGCACGGTCTACACCGCGATGCACGGCGTCGGCAAGGAGACCCTGCTCGCCGCGTTCGCCCGCGCCGGCTTCCCGGAGCCCGTCCTGGTCACCGAGCAGGCCGACCCGGACCCGGACTTCCCGACCGTCGCCTTCCCCAACCCGGAAGAGCCCGGCGCGATGGACCTGGCCTTCGCCACGGCCCGCACCACCGAACCCGGCCCCGACCTGATCATCGCCAACGACCCGGACGCGGACCGCTGCGCCGCCGCCGTCAAGGACGGCAACGACTGGCGCATGCTCCGCGGCGACGAGGTCGGCGCGCTGCTCGCCGCCCACCTGGTGGCACGCGGCGCGCACGGCACGTTCGCCGAGTCGATCGTCTCCTCCTCCCTCCTCGGCCGGATCGCGCGGAAGGCGGGCCAGCCGTACGAGGAGACCCTCACCGGCTTCAAGTGGATCGCCCGCGTCGAGAGCCTGCGCTACGGCTACGAGGAGGCCCTCGGCTACTGCGTCGACCCGGACGGCGTCCGCGACAAGGACGGCATCACCGCGGCCCTGCTGATCACCGAACTGGCCTCACAGCTCAAGGAGCAGGGCCGTACGCTGCTCGACCTGCTGGACGACCTGGCCGTCGAGCACGGCCTGCACGCCACCGACCAGCTCTCGGTCCGCGTCGAGGACCTCTCCCTCATCGCCGACGCGATGCGCCGCCTGCGCGAGCAGCCCCCGACCGCCCTGGCCGGCCTGCCCGTGACCCGCGCCGAGGACCTGACGCAGGGCACGGAGACGCTGCCCCCGACGGACGGCCTGCGCTACACGCTCGACGGCGCCCGGGTGATCGTCCGCCCGTCCGGTACGGAGCCGAAGCTGAAGTGCTACCTGGAAGTGGTGGTCCCGGTACCGGACCGCACGCACCTCACGGCGGCCCGCGCGAAGGCGGCGGACCTGCTGGCGGCGGTCAAGCGCGACCTGTCGGAGGCGGCGGGCATCTGACACACGAGGCGCCCCCCGGAACGGATCCGGGGGGCGCCTCGTACACAGGCCCGGTACGTACGCAGCACAGACCCTGCACACAGCACAGACCGCGTACACAGCACAGACCCCGTACGCACCCGCAGGACCCCCGCCCTCACCCCACCGCGAACAGGATCGCCAGCACCACCGCACCGGCGACCGCGGGCCCCGCGATCTCGTAGGCCCACCGGACGGTCACCTCGCCCTGGGCGCCCTCGGCGTGCGCCCGGTTCTCCTGGAGTTCGCGCAGGTCGTTCATGAACTGGTCGCCCTCCGCACGGATGGGCGCGCCGGGCGCACCGGACGCGCCGCCGCGCCCCGCACCACCACCGGCGATGCCGCCGAGCCCGCCGACACCGGCGCCGCTCCGGCCGAAGAGACCGCTGCGCCTCTCGGCCCCGGGCTCCCCCGCGGCGGCGGCCCGCGCCTCCTGCCGGGCGGCACGCTTGCGCGCCCGCAGCGACACGGGCACGGCCCACAGCTGGTACCGCTTCCCGGCCACGGTGACGACCTCGTTGGAGTAGCCGGAGCGCAGACCGGCGACCTGGCTCCAGGGGAGCACGATCACCCGGAAGGGATTGCGGATGCGCAGCCGGTCGTCGTTGACGTACACGGCGGGCCGGAAGGTGAAGGCGGTCACGAGCGGCACGGCGAGGATCATCCCGGCCAGCGCCAGCCACGGAACGCGCCCGCTGCCGGTGAACATCGCGTCGAAGCCCAGCCACAGGATGATGGCGAGCAGCAGGACACCGCCCGCGATGGCGCCGGACGACCGGCGGACCCGGTCCGGGAACTCGGGGGCCGGCGGCTGCGGCGCGGAGGGCTCGTGCTCGGGCGTCGTCATGCCCCCGATTCTGCCCGACCCACGTTTTCCCCCCGCACCACCACCCACCGCGACCACCCCACAAGCACCACCCACCCACCAGCCGGCCCCGTCCCACCCCGACCGCGCAAGCACCACTCACCCACCGGCCCCGCCCCGACCGCGCAAGCACCACCCGCCCACCGGCCCACCCCGCAAGCCCCCTTCCTCCCCCCCTCCCGCGGCCCGCCCCCAGGGCTGTACAGCCGCTACGCGCGTAGATATGCTCCTCTGGTGACCATGCCCACCACTGCACCCTCCGCGCAGCCGCTCTCCGACGTCACGGCGTCCGACAGCTCCCTGCGCCGCTTCCTGCACGGGCTGCCCGGCGTCGACGCGGTCGGCCTGGAGGCGCGCGCCGCCTCGCTCGGCACCCGTTCCATCAAGACCACCGCGAAGGCGTACGCCATCGACCTCGCCATCTCGATGGTCGACCTGACGACGCTGGAAGGCGCGGACACCCCGGGCAAGGTCCGGGCGCTCGGCGCCAAGGCGGTCCGTCCCGACCCCACGGACCGCACCACGCCCGCCACCGCCGCGGTCTGCGTCTACCCCGACATGGTGGCCGCCGCCAAGGAGGCCGTCGCCGGCTCGCCCGTCAAGGTCGCCTCGGTCGCCACCGCCTTCCCGGCCGGCCGCGCCGCCCTGGACGTGAAGCTGGCCGACGTGCGCGAGGCCGTCGCCGCGGGTGCCGACGAGATCGACATGGTCATCGACCGCGGGGCGTTCCTCGCCGGCCGGTACCTGAAGGTGTTCGACGAGATCACCGCGGTGAAGGAGGCGTGCGGGACCGCCGCCCGGCTGAAGGTCATCTTCGAGACCGGCGAGCTGTCGACGTACGACAACATCCGGCGCGCGAGCTGGCTCGGCATGCTCGCCGGCGCGGACTTCATCAAGACCTCCACCGGCAAGGTCGCCGTCAACGCGACCCCGGCCAACACCCTGCTCATGCTGGAGGCCGTCCGCGACTTCCGGGCGCAGACCGGCGTGCAGGTCGGTGTGAAGCCGGCCGGCGGCATCCGCACCAGCAAGGACGCGATCAAGTTCCTCGTCCTGGTCAACGAGACCGCGGGCGCGGACTGGCTGGACAACCACTGGTTCCGCTTCGGCGCCTCCTCGCTGCTGAACGACCTGCTGATGCAGCGCCAGAAGCTGGCCACCGGCCGCTACTCCGGCCCCGACTACGTGACGGTGGACTGATCCCCATGGCTTCCGCATTCGAGTACGCACCCGCGCCCGAGTCCCGCTCGGTCGTCGACATCGCCCCCTCCTACGGCCTGTTCGTGGACGGCGAGTTCACCGACGCGGCCGACGGCAAGGTCTTCAAGACGGTCAGCCCGTCGACCGAGGAGGTCCTCTCCGAGGTCGCCCAGGCCGGTGCGGCGGACGTCGACCGCGCGGTGAAGGCCGCCCGCAAGGCGTTCGAGAAGTGGTCGGCGCTGCCGGGCGCCGAGCGCGCCAAGTACCTGTTCCGCATCGCCCGGATCATCCAGGAGCGCAGCCGCGAGCTGGCCGTCCTGGAGACCCTGGACAACGGCAAGCCGATCCGGGAGACCCGTGACGCGGACCTCCCGCTGGTCGCGGCGCACTTCTTCTACTACGCGGGCTGGGCCGACAAGCTCGACCACGCCGGCTTCGGCGCCGCCCCGCGCCCGCTGGGCGTGGCCGGCCAGGTCATCCCGTGGAACTTCCCGCTGCTGATGCTGGCGTGGAAGATCGCCCCGGCGCTGGCGACGGGCAACACCGTCGTCCTGAAGCCCGCCGAGACCACCCCCCTGTCCGCCCTGTTCTTCGCGGACATCTGCCGCCAGGCGGGCCTGCCCAGGGGCGTCGTCAACATCCTGCCGGGCTACGGCGACGCGGGCGCCGCGCTCGTCGCGCACCCGGACGTGAACAAGGTGGCGTTCACCGGCTCCACGGCCGTCGGCAAGGAGATCGCGCGCACGGTCACGGGCACGGGCAAGAAGCTCACCCTGGAACTGGGCGGCAAGGGCGCCAACATCGTCTTCGACGACGCCCCGCTCGACCAGGCCGTCGAGGGCATCGTCACCGGCATCTTCTTCAACCAGGGCCAGGTCTGCTGCGCGGGCTCGCGCCTGCTCGTGCAGGAGTCGGTGCACGACGAGGTGCTGGACGCCCTCAAGCGCCGCCTGAGCACCCTGCGCCTGGGCGACCCGCTGGACAAGAACACCGACATCGGCGCGATCAACTCCGCCGAGCAGCTGGCCCGGATCACCGCGCTGGCCGACCGGGGCGAGGCGGAGGGCGCCGAGCGCTGGTCCCCGGCCTGCGAACTGCCCGGCTCCGGCTACTGGTTCGCCCCGACGCTGTTCACCGGCGTGACCCAGGCGCACACCATCGCCCGCGACGAGATCTTCGGCCCGGTGCTGTCCGTGCTGACCTTCCGCACCCCGGACGAGGCGGTCGCCAAGGCGAACAACACGCAGTACGGCCTGTCGGCGGGCATCTGGACGGAGAAGGGCTCCCGCATCCTGGCGGTGGCGAGCAAGCTCCGCGCGGGCGTGATCTGGTCCAACACGTTCAACAAGTTCGACCCGACCTCGCCCTTCGGCGGGTACAAGGAGTCGGGCTTCGGCCGCGAGGGCGGTCGCCACGGCCTGGAGGCGTACCTCGATGTCTGACCGATCTGACCGACTGTCTGTCTTCAAGACCTACAAGCTGTACGTCGGCGGGAAGTTCCCGCGTTCGGAGAGCGGCCGGGTGTACGAGGTGACGACGCGCACATCAGCCGCCGGCGCGGCGGGCAAGGGCAACTGGCTGGCGAACGCGCCGCAGGCATCCCGCAAGGACGCCCGCGACGCGGTGGTGGCCGCGCGCAAGGCGTTCGGCGGCTGGTCGGGCGCGACGGCGTACAACCGCGGCCAGGTCCTGTACCGGGTCGCCGAGATGCTGGAGGGCCGCCGCGAGCAGTTCGTGCGCGAGGTGGCCGACGCGGAGGGCCTGTCGAAGTCGAAGGCGGCGGCGATCGTGGACGCCACCGTCGACCGCTGGGTCTGGTACGCCGGCTGGACCGACAAGATCGCCCAGGTGACCGGCGGCGCCAACCCGGTGGCGGGCCCGTTCTTCAACCTGTCCTCCCCGGAGCCGACCGGCGTGGTGGCCGTCCTCGCCCCGCAGGAGTCGTCCTTCCTGGGCCTGGTCTCGGTGCTGGCCCCGGTGATCGCGACCGGCAACACGGCGGTGGTGATCGCGAGCGAGCGGTCCCCGCTGCCCGCGCTCTCCCTGGCCGAGGTGCTGGCCACCTCGGACGTGCCCGGCGGCGTGGTCAACGTCCTGTCCGGCCGCACGGCGGAGATCGCGGCGCCCCTCGCCGCCCACCAGGACGTCAACGCGATCGACCTCGCGGGCGCCGACGAGGCGCTGGCGAAGGAACTGGAGATCGCCGCGGCGGACAACCTCAAGCGCGTACTGCGTCCACAGCCTGTGGACGACACCGACTGGACGGCCACCCCGGGCACCGAACGCCTGACGGCCTTCCTGGAGACGAAGACGGTCTGGCACCCCACGGGCTCCCTGGGCGCCTCGGGCTCGTCGTACTGACACACCCGCCCGGAGGCGGCACGACCGCCCCGGCCGAAGCCGAGAGCCGCGCCTCCCCTCCGTCCGGGGGAGCCGCGGCTCTCCGCGCGCGACCGGGTCGGCGCGACCGGGTCAGCGCACCGCGCCGAGCACCTGCCCGACCACCGGCACGCTCCCGACCGACGGCGCCTGCGCCACCGGACCGGTGAGCATCTGCGAGGTCAGCGGCTTGAAGTCGGCGAGCTGGGTACCGACGCCGTTGTCCAGCGGGTCGACGCCGGTCCCCGCCAGCGGGTTGGGCTTGAGCCCGGCCACCGGCCCGGTGATGTACCCGACCGTCCCGGCCAGCGCCTGGACCCCCGCCTGCGGGTCGACCTTGCCGAGCGACCCCGTCTCGTAGTCACCGCCCACGACCGGCAGGCTCGCCGCCTCGGCGGACACCACACCCGCCCCCAGAGCGACACCGATGGTCGTCACGGCGGTCAGTACACGCCGGACGGCGGAACGGGAAGCGGACGCGTGTCGGGCCATTTCTGATGCCACCTTCTGCTGCACAGAGTAACGAGAACAACGCACAGGGTAGTTGAGACCCATCCCACGCACCAAAGCCGACCCGCGCTCTCGGCACCCGGGCAACCATGCGTCAAACTGGTGTTCCGTGAGCGTCTCTGATCAGCCATGTGTTCTCCCCCTGGACGTCATGTCCGGCGAGGGGTCCGCCCATAGCGGAGGAGTGGCGTGGGCGTGGAGGTGAAATCCAGCGCCCAGAACCGCCCCTCGTGGCCGGTGCCGCCGTGCGGGGGCCGTGCTGATCGTGATCGCGCCCTGGTGCCGGTCCGCCGCGCGAGGCAGCCGTCTCCGGTCCGTGTGAGCGTGTCCCTCCGGACGCTGGTCCACCTGCCCCGGGGAGCCGGTGGAGGAGGGTGCCCCGCGTCGCCTGGGCGCGGAGCGTGTGGAACCGGGCCGGGTCGGTCCTGTCTTGGTACGGTCCCGGCTGTCTGGGGTGGTGACGACCACGGCCCGGCGTTCGAGCCTGTCCGCCACGGCGCGGACGGCCAGGGCGCCGTCGCTCCGGTTCGTCACCGTCTTCGCCTGATGCGTCACGCCACGTGCTGCGATGCGTCTGCACGCTCCGGCGTCACGGTCGCCCTGCCAACCGCAGCCGGGACCGGGGCAGATCGCCCATTTCCAGCCCGGCGCGGTCGGCCGGTCCGGCGCCTTGCTGTGCCGCAGCGGGGTCAGGCAGCAGGGGCAGCGCCTGGAGGTGTCACGGGCGGGCACGGTCACGACCGCGATTCCCGCTTCGGCGGCGAGATGTCGCATCCGGGCGACGATTCGCCCGCGCACCAGGTGGGAGAGCCGGGTGTTGACCGTGCGTCCCATGCCTCTGGCCTCCAGCGATCGCAGGTCTTCGACATAGATGACCGTGGCGCCGATGGCGACGGCCTGGTCGACGGTCCAGCGTGCGGCGGCGCGCGCGAGGGCGCCGTTCAGGTGCGAACGGCGAGCGCGGACACGTCCGAGTTCAGCCGTGAGGAGCCGGTACCGGGCGGCCAGGGGATGATCCGGGTCGTCACCGGTCAGCCGCCGGTAGTGGTCGGTCTTGGTCCGCAGTTGTTCGTTCTGGCGGCGCAAGCGGTGCTGTTTCGCCAGAACGCCCGCCGCACGGAACATCGCTCCCGCTCCGAGAGCGGTGATGCGTCCGTCGTCACCGAGGCGGACAGCACCCGCGCTGAGGAGCGTATGGAGACCCCAGTCCACTCCCAGTGCGACTGTGTGTCCGGTCCGTGCCGCCGCGGGCACGGCATGAGTGAAGGCCAACTCGACCTGCACCCGGCCCTGCCGGACGCGCAGCGTGGGCAGATGCAGTACGGCGGACGTCGGGACCGTCTCGGGCAGCAGGAGCGGGCAGGACACCCAGGCCCAGTCGGCGTAGGAACACGGATCGGGCCGTACGGGCAACTGCAGGCGGAGCTGGACGCGGCGGGGATCCTCCTCGCGCACGAGTGCGGCCTGCTGTCTGTCGCACGCGGACAGCACCAGCATCGCGGTGGCGCACGGCGCGGACTCCAGCTCGAACACGTCAGCGGGCGGGCGGCCGTGCAGACGCGTGAAGGCGGCAGCCTGCCGAGTGCGCGCGGTGATGACGGTGGAGGGCAGATGACTGCCACCGGGAACGGCCGCCCGAACGGCCTCCCACTCGTCCCGTGTACGCCCGTCCGGATTCCGGGGCCATGTGGCAAGCACACCGGCGGTGACCCCGGCCCGCCATGCCGCTGCCCGCAGGGTGCGCCCGGCCTGCTCCTGGGCCATGCGCACGATCCGGTCGTTGACGGTCACGCCTGCGGGCGGCGCCACGGTCCAGCCCAGACGTCTCAGAGCCGTCCACGCGTGCGACGGCAGGGCCCGGCCGTCGACGTCCACCCCTGCGGCCAGTCGGCCCACATCAGTGGCGTTCCAGTGCGTGACCAGCAGCGAGGAGGCCATGGCGGAGACGAGATCCGCGGCCCAGCCCACCCTTTGGGCCAGCACTGCGGCCGACAGCGTCTCGCCCGTCTTCTCCACGGAACCCGTGCGCAACCGGCCCCGGGCACAGGCCGTGCGGGCCACCCGCCCCTCGCCGGGCCGCGATGCCCGCCCCATGACCACCCCCGCCCCACCCGATGACACGCTCATCCGGTCAACGACCCGCTCGCGAAAAGGTCACGCATTCGATCAGCGAACCGGCGTGCGGCACCAGGGCCAGGCGCTACGCAGGACATCGGACGCGACCCACCACTACGGACCCCGAAGGAAACACGTGAGTCTTCATCCCCCGTCACCCGCCCGCGTCGTGCTGCTCTGCGGCCCCTCCGGTTCGGGCAAGTCCCTGGTCGCCGCCCGTTCCGGGCTGCCTGTGCTGCGTCTCGACGACTTCTACAAGGAGGGGGACGACCCCACGCTGCCGCTGGTGGCGGGGAGTTCGGACATCGACTGGGACCATCCCGGCTCGTGGGACGCGGAGGTCGCCGTGGAGGCGATCGTGCGGCTGTGCGCGACGGGCAGCACCGGGGTGCCGGTGTACGACCTCGCGTCCAGTTCGCGGACCGGCGAGGAGACGCTGCACATCGGGCGGACGCCGCTGTTCGTCGCGGAGGGGATCTTCGCCGCGGAGATCGTGGAGCGCTGCCGCGAGCGGGGCGTGCTGGCCGACGCGCTCTGTCTGGCCCGGGGGCCGGTGACCACCTTCCGGCGGCGTTTCCTGCGGGATCTGAAGGAGGGGCGCAAGTCGGTGCCGTTCCTGCTGCGCCGGGGCTGGCGGCTGCTGCGGACCGAGCGGGCGATCGTCGCCCGCCAGGTCTCCCTGGGTGCCCACGCCTGCGGCCGGGACGAGGCCCTGAGCCGGCTCGCGGCCGCCGCGGCGGGCCGGCGGGTGCGGACGCGTACGGCGGCGTAGCCGCACCCCGCGGCGCCGCGCCCCGCACGGCCGCACCCCGGGCGCGCACACGGAAACGGAAAGCGGGGCCGGAAGGACCCCCCGGCCCTCCAGCCCCGCTCGTTTCCCCCGTGTTCCCTGCTTCCCCTGTTCCCCCGTATCCCCTATCCCTTTTCTTTCTTTCCCCTGCTTCCCCGTCCCCCGTGCTTCCCCCGTTCCTCCCCCAGACCTCCGGTTGACCGGCTCAGGCGACCAGTTCGCCGAAGGACTCCTCGTGGTCACGGCCGAAGCTGAGGACCTCGTCCTCGCGCAGCCGGCGCAGCGAGCGCCAGATGCTGGACTTCACCGTGCCGACGCTGATGCCGAGGATGTCCGCGATCTCCGGATCGGTGCGGCCCTCGTAGTAGCGCAGGACCAGCATCGTGCGCTGGAGTTCGGGCAGCCGGGCGAGCGCCTGCCACAGGACGGCGCGCAGTTCGGTGCCGCGCATCGCGTCCGTGTCGCCGGGCGTCTCCGGCAGTTCCTCGGTCGGGTACTCGTTGAGCTTGCGGCGCCGCCAGGCGCTGATGTGCAGGTTGGTCATGGTGCGGCGCAGGTATCCGCCGACCGCCGCCTTGTCACTGATCCGGTCCCACGCCCGGTAGGTCGAGAACAGCGCGCTCTGGAGCAGGTCCTCGGCTTCGTAGCGGTCGCCGGTGAGGTGGTAGGCGGTGGCGTACAGGGAGGCGCGGCGCTCCTGGACGTAGGCGGTGAACTCCACCTCCGACAGGGTGCGGCGCTCCCCCGAGCCCTCCCCGTACGCGCTTCCCCCGTGTGTTTCCCCCGTGGGTGCGTCCACGACCGTCATATAGGCGGCGTGCTGACGCCCGGTGCCGCGAGCACACCCCCGCAGGCTCTGGGCACCGGACTTCTCCGATCCGCGGGTCACGTCGTGCAGACGCGTGACCACTGCGCTGGTGCTGGTGCTGTGCAGCGTGTTCATCTCGCGCCTCCCGTCGGTGGACCTCTGGTGTTCGGATCGCTCTCGTGCTGTGTCGAAAAGCCTGCCGGGGGCACTTCATGGCCGTGTCCGCCGACTGTCACAGACCTGTCACAGGGGTCCGGGCCGGTCGCGGAGGGGAGCGAAGCCGTACGGGTGTCGAAACCCCGGGCCCGCATGGGCCAGAATGAGGCCCGTGCCTTCCCTGTTGCTGATCGAGGACGACGACGCCATCCGGACGGCCCTGGAGCTCTCACTGACGCGCCAGGGTCACCGGGTGGCCACCGCTGCCAGTGGTGAGGACGGTCTGAAGCTGTTGCGCGAGCAGCGGCCGGACCTGATCGTGCTGGACGTGATGCTGCCCGGCATCGACGGGTTCGAGGTGTGCCGGCGCATCCGGCGCACCGACCAGTTGCCGATCATCCTGCTCACGGCGCGCAGCGATGACATCGATGTGGTGGTCGGCCTGGAGTCCGGTGCCGACGACTACGTCGTCAAACCCGTGCAGGGGCGGGTGCTCGACGCCCGGATCCGGGCGGTGCTGCGGCGCGGCGAGCGGGAGGCGAACGACGCGGCGGCCTTCGGCAGCCTGGTCATCGACCGGGCCGCGATGACGGTGACGAAGAACGGCGAGGACCTCCAGCTGACCCCGACCGAGCTGCGGCTGCTGCTGGAGCTGAGCCGGCGGCCCGGTCAGGCGCTGTCGCGGCAGCAGTTGCTGCGGCTGGTGTGGGAGCACGACTATCTGGGCGACTCGCGGCTGGTGGACGCCTGTGTGCAGCGGCTGCGGGCCAAGGTGGAGGACGTGCCGTCCTCGCCGACGCTGATCCGGACCGTGCGTGGCGTCGGCTACCGCCTGGACGCGCCTCAGTGACGAAGGAGCAAGGGGGGTCCGGCGGCTGGGCCGCGGGACGCAAGGGTGTGCTGTCGCGGTGGCGCTTCACGAGCCTGCGGCTGCGGCTGGTCGTGGTGTTCGCGCTGGTGGCGCTGACGGCGGCGGTGTCGGCGTCGGGGATCGCGTACTGGCTCAACCGCGAGGCGGTGCTGACGCGCGCGCAGGACGCGGTGCTGCGGGACTTCCGGCAGGAGATGCAGAACCGCGCGGGCACGCTGCCGGTGCACACCACCCAGGACCGGTTGCAGCACACCGCCGGTCAGATGGCGGGCAGCAGCCAGCGGTTCAGTGTGCTGCTGGTGGGCCAGGACACGGACGGGCGCACGGTGTACGCCAGTTCGGGCGGGCTGAGCGGCTTCTCGCTGGAGGACGTGCCCGTCTCGCTGCGCACGGCGGTGGACAAGGCGCAGTCGCTCTCCTCCTCCAACAAGTCCCCCTACCACCTGTACTGGCAGCGCATCACGGTGCACGGCACGCCGTATCTGGTGGCCGGTACGAAGGTGATCGGGGGCGGTCCGACCGGCTACATGCTCAAGTCGCTGGAGCCGGAGGCGAAGGACCTCAACTCGCTGGCCTGGTCGCTGGGGATCGCCACCGCGCTGGCGCTGGTCGGCGCGGCGCTGCTGGCGCAGGCCGCGGCGACGACCGTGCTGAAGCCGGTGCACCGGCTCGGGGTGGCCGCGCGGCGGCTGGGCGAGGGCCGGCTCGACACCCGGCTGCGGGTGTCCGGCACGGACGAACTCGCCGATCTGTCCCGTACGTTCAACAACGCGGCGGCCGCGCTGGAGAAGCGCGTCGCGGACATGGCCGCCCGGGACGAGGCGTCGCGGCGTTTCGTCGCGGACATGAGCCATGAGCTGCGGACGCCGCTGACCGCCATCACCGCCGTGACGGAGGTGCTGGAGGAGGAGCTGGAGTTCGAGGGCGGCGGTATCGACCCGATGATCGAACCGGCGGTCCGGCTGGTGGTGAGCGAGACCCGGCGGCTGAACGACCTGGTCGAGAACCTGATGGAGGTGACCCGCTTCGACGCGGGCACGGCCCGGCTGGTCCTGGACGACGTCGACATCGCCGACCAGATCACCGCGTGCATCGACGCGCGGGCCTGGCTGGACGCGGTGGAGCTGGACGCCGAGCGCGGCATCCACGCGCAGCTCGACCCGCGGCGGCTGGACGTCATCCTCGCCAATCTGATCGGCAACGCGCTCAAGCACGGCGGCTCGCCGGTACGGGTGTCGGTGCGGGTGTCGGACGGCGGGGAGCCGTCCGGGGCGCCGGAGTCCGCCGGGGAGCGGGAGCCGGGCGCCGCGCCGGGCGCCACGGCGGAACAGGGCGCGCAGATCGTCATCCAGGTGCGCGACCACGGGCCGGGCATCCCGGAGGACGTACTGCCGCATGTCTTCGACCGGTTCTACAAGGCCAGCGCGTCCCGGCCGCGTTCGGAGGGCAGCGGTCTCGGTCTGTCCATCGCGCTGAACAACGCGCACATCCACGGCGGCGACATCACCGCGGCCAACTCGCCCGACGGCGGTGCGGTGTTCACGCTGCGGCTGCCGCGCGACGCCTCCGCGCTCACCGGGGACGGCGCGGAGGGCGACGGACGGCACGGCGCGGGCGCGGCGGGCAACGCGAAGGGGGGTGCCCGGTGAGGGCGCGCGGGACCCGAGGGCGCTGGGCGTCCGCACACCGAAGCGACCGGAACGACCGGAACGACCGGAACGACTGGAACGACTGGAACGATCGTGGCCGGCGGAGCCGCCGGCCGCGCGGGGCGCTGCTGGCGCTGTCCGCGCTGGCCCTGCTGCTGGCCGGCTGCGGGATCCGGCCGACCGGGGTGCCCACGGACTTCGGCGGCGCGCCGTCGCGGGTGCCGTGCTCGCTGTCCCAGCCGGACGTGGTGACGCAGACCTCGCGCGGGGTGCCGGTGCAGGCGTTCCTGCTCTGCGGCGCCTCGCTGGTGACGGTGGACCGCTCGGTGCCGGTGCCGGAGGGCGCGGCGGACGCGCAGCGGCGGCTGAGCGTGGCCCGCGGGCTGCTGGGCCAGCTCGCGGCGCCGCCCTCGGCCGCCGAGCAGGCCGCCGGGTACACCACGCACGTCCCGGCAGGTCTGACCGTCTCCGGGCCGCGTCCCAAGGACCCCGAGGACAGTCTGCGGCTGAGCACCGCGCCGGGCGGCCTCGATCCGTACGCGCTCGCCCAGATCGTCTGCACGCTCTCCGACTCGGCGGCGGCCGAGGGCGACGGCTCGGTGGTCCTCGGCGGTCCCGGCGACGACCGCCTGAGCCGCTACGCGTGCACCGACGAGCTGCGCTCCCGCCCCGGCACGACGAAGCCCCCGTCCTCGGAGGTCACGGGCTCCTGAGAGCCGTACGGCCGGGGGGCAGGGGCGGGACGGTTCCGTACGCGCCGGGCCGTACGCGTTGCGGCCTCGCCCGCCGCCGTACGCGCCGTACGCGCCGGACGGGTCCGGGTGTGGCGCGGGACTCACCGGGGTAGGGGCCGGGGGCGGAACCGATCGTGGGGAGCGCCGCGTCTTGGGGGGCGTGCAGCTTGAAGGGTCCGCCTGCGGCAGTGCCGCGTTCCGCGTCCGTGTGGCAGGGAGTGTCCTCCTTGCCGCCCATCTCGCGCTCGTCGCCTGGCTGATGCTGCGCCCGCTGGACGTCCCCTGGGTGATGCCGGCGAATCTGCGCCCGCTCACCACCATCCGCGCCGATCTCGCCCTCGGGGGCGCCCAGGCGGTCCGGCGGATCGGCGAGGGGCTGGTGCTGCTGGCACCGCTGGGGGTGCTGCTGCCGATGGCGCACGGCCGGATCGACTCCCGTCCGCTGCCGTCCGGGCTGCGGACGACCGCGGCGGGCGCGCTGGTGTCCGTGGGGATCGCACTGTTGCAGTCGGGGGTGCCCGGCCGGGTGGTGGACGTGGACACGATGCTGCTGAACACCGCGGGGGTGGCCCTCGTGTACGGGGCGGTCGTCCCGGCGGTCCGTGCCCAGCTGCGTCGCAGGACCGTTCGGCCGCTGCGGCGGACCGTACCCGCGGAGGAGACGGCTCAGGGTCGGACCCCGACGATTCCCAGGGTCGGGATCGCCCCGTAGAGCGACGCTTCATCCCCTTCGTCTCCGTAGCGTGGAGGTCATGAAGGGGTCCCGCCGGGGCCCGCACCGACAGCCCACGGAGGCATCGAGATGAGCGCCCTTGCCCGTCCCACCCACGGCCGTGTGATCGGCGGAGTGTGTGCCGCGCTGGCCCGGCGCTTCGGCACCTCCGCGACGACGA
Source organism: Streptomyces sp. PL-25 (assembly GCF_058344915.1). Taxonomy (NCBI): domain Bacteria; kingdom Bacillati; phylum Actinomycetota; class Actinomycetes; order Kitasatosporales; family Streptomycetaceae; genus Streptomyces; species Streptomyces sp. PL-25. The sequence continues at coordinate 4,625,855 of NZ_CP136997.1, read as the reverse complement.
TGCGAGTGATCTTCCTGCTGTCCTGCCTGCTGCCCGGACCGCAGTGCGTGCTCTACCTCGCGCTGTGGATCCTGCTGCCCGCCGAGGGCAGGGCGGGCCGTACCGCGTGGTAGCCGACGCGGCCGTACGCCGCCGGGGCGCACCCTGAAGCAGGGGGTGCGCCCCGGCGGCGTACTGGCCGATCCGGCGTACGGCCGGACCGACGTGCGGCCGGACCGACGTGCGGCCGGACCGGCGGGGGAGCAACCGGGGCGACCGAGTCGGCCGGGTGAGCCGGGTCAGCCCAGCGGGAGGCCGTTGACCGGGAGGCCGTGCGTGGGCAGGCCCTTGACCGGGAGGCCGCCGAGCAGACCGGCGACCGGGGCGGTCGGGCCGTGTTCGAGCATGCTCTGGGCCACCGGCTGGGCGGCGGCGAGGCCCGTCGCGACGGTCGGCTTGGCCTGGTCGAGCGCCTGACCGGCCCCCGGCAGCACCTTGGTGACGTTCTCGGTGGGGAGCGCCTTGCTGACGGTGCCCAGCGCCTGGCCGGCGTCCGGGGCGGCCGGGGCGGCGTTCGCGGCGCCGGCGCCCGCCGCGGCGAACGCGGCACCGAGGGCGGCGACACCGAGGGTCTTGACGGCAGACTGCTTCATGTAAACGCGTCCTTGACTGGAAGACGGGGGACTGAGCGGTTCTCGACCGTAAACACGGCGAGTGCCGTACCGCAAACATCGAATTGCGGACGGATGGTGAAAACACCTCTCCCCGCCGTCACCCCGGATATCGCGTCATCATCCTTCCGTGGCGGAATAACCGCTGGTGGAGGCGGTCTGCCGGAACAGCCATTCGGATTTCAGCGCCGCATATCCGGGCTTGATCACATCGTTGATCATGGCCAGACGTTCATCGAAAGGAATGAACGCTGATTTCATCGCATTGACGGAGAACCACTGCATGTCGTCGAGCGTGTAGCCGAACGCGTCGGCAAGGTGCTCGAATTCGCGGCTCAGGGTGGTGTGGGACATCAGGCGGTTGTCGGTGTTGACGGTGGCGCGGAAGTGCAGCCGCCGCAGCAGGCCGATCGGATGCTCCGCGTAGGAGGCGGCGGCGCCGGTCTGGAGGTTGGAGCTGGGGCACAGCTCCAGCGGGATGCGCTTGTCGCGGACGTACGCGGCCAGCCGGCCGAGCACGACCGTGCCGTCCGCGCGGACCTCGATGTCGTCGATGATCCGCACCCCGTGCCCGAGCCGGTCGGCGCCGCACCACTGGAGCGCCTGCCAGATGGACGGCAGCCCGAAGGCTTCGCCGGCGTGGATGGTGAAGTGGTTGTTGGCCCGCTTGAGGAACTCGAAGGCGTCCAGGTGCCGGGTGGGCGGATGACCGGCCTCGGCGCCCGCGATGTCGAAGCCGACGACCCCCGCGTCCCGGTACCGGTCGGCGAGTTCGGCGATCTCCAGCGAGCGCGCCGCGTGCCGCATCGCCGTGAGCAGCGCGCCGATCCTGACCCGCCGCCCGGCGGCGAGCGCGGCCCGCTCCCCTTCCCGGAAGCCCTCGTTGACCGCCTCGACGACCTCCTCGAGGCCCAGGCCGCCCTCCAGGTGCTGCTCGGGGGCGTAACGCACCTCGGCGTAGACGACACCGTCGGCGGCGAGGTCCTCGGCGCACTCGCGGGCCACGCGCACCAGCGCGTCGCGGGTCTGCATCACGCCGACCGTGTGGGAGAAGGTCTCCAGATACCGTTCCAGCGACCCGGAGTCGGCGGCCTCGCGGAACCACAGGCCGAGTTTCTCCGGATCGGTGGTGGGGAGGCGGTCGTAGCCGGTGGCGCGGGCCAGCTCGACGACGGTCGCGGGCCGCAGCCCGCCGTCGAGGTGGTCGTGCAGCAGCACCTTGGGCGCCCGGCGGATCTGGTCACGGCCCGGCGCGTTCCCCGGGCGGGCAGGCTGGCTCGTCATTTTCGCACTCTATGCCCTACGCGCGTAGAAAGCGCCGTGCGCGCGCCGCGTCCCCGGCCGCCGCGCGCCTCCGCACAACCCGCCGATACGTAACGGTGACCGCACGGACGGGTCGCGTACACGGAGCCTTCTGACACTGTTCTGCCATGGCACAGCAAGCGACGCCGGTTCGCACGGCCCGGCTGGGAAGGACGCTCGGCCCGGAGCCGGCCACGGTGAGCGCGGTGGTGCTGCTGCTCCCGGCCGGCCGGGAGACGTCCGCGCGCAGACCCTCCGCGGTGCTGGCCGCCGCCTCGGTACGGCCCCTGGGGCGCGGGCTGGCCCGCGCGGGCCGCGCCGAGGGGCTGGCCGCGCATGTGGTCCACTACCGCTACAGCGGCTGGAACGGCAGCGAGGCGCATCTCGCGCAGGACGCCACCTGGGCCGTCGAGGAGACCGTACGGCGCTACGGCGACGTGCCGGTGTGCCTGGCCGGGCTCGACATGGGCGGCCGGGCGGCGCTGCGCTCGGCCGGTCACGAGGCGGTCAACTCCGTGGTGGCCCTGGCCCCTTGGCTGCCCGAGGACGACGTCGCCGCCTCGCCCGAACCGGTCCGGCAGCTGGCCGGGCGCCAGGTGCTGATCGTGCACGGCACCAACGACGAACGCACCGATCCCGAGCTGTCCTTCCGCTTCGCGGAGCGCGCGAAGAAGGCGAACCGGGACGTGTGCCGTTTCGAGGTCCACTCCGACCGGCACGGGTTACGCCAGTACCGCAGCGAAGTCGCCGCGCTCACCGCCGACTTCGTGCTGGGCGCGCTGTTCGACCGGGGTTTCTCCCGGCCGGTCCAGGACGCGCTGGCCGCGCCGCCGCCGCTGGGGCTGCGGATGCCGCTGGCAGCGGGGTTCGGCACGACGCTGCGGCGGCGGTAGACCGTCGCGCCGCCGCCCGGCCGGGCGCGGGGGCCGGTCCGGCGACCGGGCGCGGCGCCCCCGCCCAGGTCGCCGGTCGCGGAGGCCCCGCACGGACGGCCGGTTCCGGCGGTCCGGAGGGCGGTCCACCCCGGGGAGCCGGCCCCCGGGGTCCCGGTTGCGGTGCGCCGTCGGGGTTCGGGGGCGGGCGGGGGCGGCCGGTCGTGCTCGTCCGGCCCGTGTGGCCGGGCTTGGTCCGGCCCTTGTGTCGGGCCGCACCGGGCCGTCCCCCGTCACGGCAGCAGTCTGCCGCGCCGGGAGAGCAGGAACTTCTTGAACGCGGCCACCGGCGGGGTGTCCGGATGGCCCTCCAGCCAGGCCACGCCGATCTCGCGGACCGCGCGCGGAGCGGTGACCGTCAGCTCGGCCACGCCGGGCCTGGGGACGGCGGGCGGGGGCAGCAGGGCGACGCCGAGCCCGGCGGCGACCAGGCCCCGCAGGGTCTCCGTCTCCTCCCCCTCGAAGGCGATGCGCGGGGTGAACCCGGCCTCCCGGCACAGCGCGTCGGCGATCCGGCGCATGCCGTAGCCCGGCTCCAGGGTCACGAAGGTCTCCTCGGCGGCCTCGGCCAGCCGGATCCGGCGCCGGGCGGCGAGCCGGTGCCCGGCCGGGACGACCAGGCGCAGCTTCTGCTCGTCGAGGCGGCGGGCGACCAGGTCGGGGGCCTCGGGCACCGGAGAGGTGAGGCAGAGGTCCAGCTCACCGGCGCGCAGCCGCTCCAGCATGGCCTCGCCGTAGTTCTGGACCAGGCTGAAGCGGACCCGGGGGTGGTCGGCGCGGAAGGCCTGGAGGAGGCCGGGCACGGTCTCGGCGCCCATGGTGTGCAGAAAGCCGAAGGCGACCTTGCCGGTGGCCGGGTCGGCGTCGGCGCGCACTTCGTCGGCGGCACGGGTGATCTCGGCGAGGGCGCGTTCCACGGAGCCGAGGAAGGTGCGTCCGGCGGGGGTGAGGGAGACGGTGCGGCCGCGCCGGGCGAACAGGTCGACGCCGAGGTCCTGTTCCAGCCGGACCATGGCCCGCGACAGCGTGGACTGCGGGACCCGCATCTCCTGCGCGGCGCGGGTGACGTGTTCGGTGCGGGCGACCCCGGCGAAGTGGGCGAGCCGGGGCGCGAGCAGCCGCGTGATCTCCTCGCTGGTCCGCTCTGTCATGACTTCTGTGGCACCGGACGGTGACAGACGCCCCTGTGACCTCTGCTGATGCACCATGGGAACGATTATGGCGAGTCCGTGCATTGGACGGATGAAGGCGCCCTTCCTACCGTCGAAGCATGTCTCCCGCCGATACCGGGGCGTCCACCGCCGTGGACGCCTCCCCCGCCGTCTCCTCCGACTCCCCGGCCTCGTCCGTCTCCTCAGCCCCAGCCGTCTCCTCCGCCGATTCCCGGATGGCGCCCGGCGGTCCCGGCTACCGCCGGATGAGCCTCGCCCTCTTCCTCGCCGGGGTCGCCACCTTCGCCCTGCTGTACTCCACGCAGGCGCTGCTGCCGCTGATCTCCGGCGAGTTCGGGGTCGCGGCGAGCGAGGCGAGCTGGACGGTGGCGGCGGCGACCGGCGGCCTGGCCCTGTTCGTCCTGCCGATGAGCGCGCTCTCGGAGCGTTTCGGACGGCGTACGGTGATGACGGCGTCGCTGGTGGTCGCGGTGGCCGTCGGCCTGCTGGTGCCCTTCGCCCCGTCGCTGGGCGCGCTGGTGGTGCTGCGGGCCCTCCAGGGCGCCGCGCTGGCCGGGGTGCCCGCCTCCGCGCAGGCGTATCTCGCCGAGGAGGTCCGGCCCAAGGCGCTGGTCACGGCGATCGGTCTGTTCGTGGCGGGCAACAGCGTCGGCGGGATGAGCGGCCGGGTCATCACCGGCTGGGTCGCCCAGGAGTGGGGCTGGCGGGTCGCGGTCGGGCTGGTCGGCCTGATCGCGGTGGCGTGCGCGGTGGCCTTCCGCCTGCTGCTGCCGGCGCCGCGCCACTTCACACCGGGCTCGCTGCGCCCGCGGGTGCTGGCCGGCACGGTCCGCGACCACCTCTCCGACCCACTGCTGCGCCGCCTGTACGCGATCGGCGCGCTGTTCATGACGGTGTTCGGCGGCGTCTACACGGTGATCGGCTACCGCCTGACCGAGGCGCCCTTCTCGCTCCCGCAGGGCATCGTCGGCTCGATCTTCCTGGTGTACCTGGTGGGCACGGTGTCGGCGTCGACGGCCGGCCGTCTGGTGGGGCGGCTGGGCCGCCGGGGCGCCCTGTACCTGGCGGGCGCCACGACGGCGGCGGGCCTGCTGCTGTCCGTGCCGGACTCGCTGGTGTCCGTGCTGCTGGGCCTGGTCCTGATCACCGCGGGCTTCTTCGCCGGGCACGCGGTGGCCTCCTCGGCGGTCAGCAGGACCGCGTCGCACGGCCGCGCCCAGGCGTCCGCCCTGTACCAGTCCGCGTACTACATCGGCTCCAGCGTGGGCAGCACGGTCGGTGCGACGGCCTTCCACGGCCAGGGCTGGGACGGCACGGTCGGCGTCGGCCTGCTGGCCGTGGCGGGGGTCGTGGCGATCACGGCACTCGGCTCGCGCGCGGCCCGGCGCACGGCACGGCGCGAGGCGGCGGTGGCCTGAGCCGGACCGGCACCGGCTCCCTCACCCTGCCCTCCTGACCCTCCTGACCCTCCTTACCTGCCGGTTTACCGGCTCCGGGGGCCGTTGTCAGTGGGCTGCGGTAGCTTCCGGGGTGTCGGGTGCGACGACGCACTCGGACGGTACGGCCACAGGGGTGGGTGGACGACGATGGGCGACGGCACGGCTGCGACGGCGGACCTCGCGACACAGCTGGAGAAGCACCGCGTCGAGCTGACCGGTTACTGCTACCGCATGCTCGGCTCGTCCTTCGAGGCGGAGGACGCGGTCCAGGACACCCTGGTACGCGCCTGGCGCAGCCACGACCGGTTCGAGGGCCGCTCCAGCCTGCGCTCCTGGCTGTACCGGATCGCGACGAACGTGTGCCTGGACATGCTGACGGCGGGCGGCAAGCGGGCCAGACCGATGGACCTGACCGAGTCGACACCGCTGGCGCAGGCGGCCCTGGCCCCCCGCCCGGACCATGTGTGGCTGGAGCCGGTGCCGGACGGCCGGGTGCTGCCCGCGGCCGGGGACCCGGCGGAGGCGGCCGTCGCCAAGGAGTCCGTGCGGCTCGCCTTCATGGCCGCGCTCCAGCGGCTGCCGCCCAAGCAGCGGGCCGTGCTGATCCTGCGCGAGGTGCTGGCCTGGCGGGCGAGCGAGGTCGCCGAGCTGCTCGGCACCACGGTCGCCTCGGTCAACAGCGCCCTCCAGCGGGCCCGCGCCACCCTCGCCGAGCGGGAGGAGAGCGGCGCGGGCGCCGAGGTGTCCGACCCGCTGGACGAGGAACAGCAGAAGCTCCTGGAGCGCTATGTGAAGGCGTTCGAGGGGTACGACATGACGGCGCTGACCGCGCTGCTGCACGAGGACGCGGTCATGACGATGCCGCCGTTCGACCTGTGGCTGACCGGCCCGTCCGACATCACCGGCTTCATGTCGACGATGGGCGCGGCCTGCGCGAACTCCCGGCTGGTGCCGGTGCGGGCCAACGGCCTGCCCGCCTTCGCCCAGTACAAGCCGGACCCGGAGAAGGGCGGCTACGCGCCGTGGGCGGTGCAGGTGCTGGAGGTCTCAGCGGGCCGGATCACCGGGTTCCACTGCTTCCTGGACACCCAGCGGTGGTTCCCGCTGTTCGGGCTGCCCCTCCGTCTCGAAGGCGAGGCCGACCAGGTCGAGCAGCAGGGGTAGCGCGGGGTCGGGATCGCGCAGCCGGATCCGCCCGCCGGACCGGCGGGCGGCCAGCTGGAGCCGCGCCAGCAGGTCCACGGCCCACAGGCCCGGCGGTCCCAGCCCGCCGACGTCACAGACGACGACCCCGGGCGGCCCTCCCGCTTCCAGCAGCGAACGTACGGCGGCGCAGAGCCCGGCCACCTCGTCACGCGTGACGGGGCCGGTCAGCACGAGCACGGCGGGTGTCCTGGCATCCACGTGCGGTAGACAGCCGCGACGGCCTGAACTCATCGGAACGGCTCGGCCCGAACCTCTCGGCGCGGCCCGGCGTGTTCCGGTCCCGCGCCCGCCCGGGGAGCACCCCGCGCCTCCTTGAGTACGCCCTTTGAGTACGCCCTTTGAGTACGCGGTGTGAGTACGCGCGCCCATGTCCGGCCCGCCGTCGCCCGGCAGCATGCTGCCCATGACACGAGGTCCGCTTGCCCCGCCCGCCCAGCCCGTGCCGCCCGTACCGCCCGTACCGCCCGGCGCGGCCACCTCCGGTCCGCGTGCGGCCGGTCCGCGTCCGGCCGGCCCGCGCCGTGCCCGGGTGACGGTGGCCGTGGGGCTGACGGCGCTCGCCACCGTGCTCAGCCTCGGCGCGGGGCTGACGGCGCGGCAGTGGTGGGACGGCGACGCCTATCCGGTCGCCGACCCGGCCGTCACCGCCGACCGGCTGGACGCCCGCGCCCAGGAGGTCTACGCGGCCCTCGCCCTGCCGGACGCCGAGCTGGACGACCAGCCCACGAGCAGCCCGCGCCACCAGGCCGAGACCGACTGCCCCTACACCGGTCTGAGCCACCTGGCGGACCAGTTCAACGACGCGCCGCCGAACATGCCCGGCGTGGTCACCGTGAGCAGCCGGTGGACGCTGAAGAACGTCCCCGACTCCGCGGGGCAGTCGGCGCTGCGGCGGGCAGCCGCCGAACTGCGGCGGCAGGGCTGGGACATCACCGAGAACGCGACCGCCGACCAGAGGACCACCCTGCGGGCGGTACCGCCCGGCGGCGGCGCGACCCTGTACGCCAGGGCCCTCCCCGGCGACCGGCTCGCCGTGTCCGCCGCCGCAAAGTGCGCCCGCTACCCGGAGAACACCCCGATCGGCGCGGACGGGAACCCCGAACTCCCGCCGCAGCGGCTGCCGGACGGCCTGCGCCGCTGACCCGCCGGCGACCGGGCGGAGATCACATTGACCGCCCGCCCTCCCCCGCCGGAGGGTGGGCGGCATGCGCCACGGACCCCCGCCGCCCCCGACACCCGCAGGACCGCCGACCGCCGAGGGGGCCGTGTGCAAGGGGTGCTGACCGGTTTCGCGGTCATCGCCGTGGTCATCGGTGTGGGGTACGTCCTGGGCCGGCGCGGCTCGCTCGGTGAGCAGGGCCGCGAGGTGCTGACCCGGCTTGCCTTCCAGGTGGCGACCCCGGCCCTGCTGTTCACCACGCTGGCCCGCGCCGATCTGTCCGTGGTGTTCTCCAGCCGGCTGCTGGTGACGGCGCTGAGCACGGCGGCGGCAGCGGGGGTGTTCGTCGCGGCCGGTGCCGTGCGCCGCTGGGGCGTGGGCCGCACCACCATCGGCGCGCTCTGCTCCAGTTACGTCAACTCCGGGAACCTCGGCATCCCGATCGCCGCGTACGTCCTCGGTGACGCCTCCCTGGTGGCGCCGGTGCTGCTGTTCCAGCAGATCGTCGTCACCCCGGTCGCGCTGACGGTGCTCGACCTGACCGGCGCGGGCGACAAGGGGCCGCTGTGGCGGCGGCTGCTCACTCCGCTGCGCAATCCGATCGCGGTGGGCGCGCTCGGCGGCGTCCTGGTCTCGGGGACGGGGCTGTCGCTTCCCGGCCCGGTGCTGGAGCCGCTGACCCTGATCGCCAACATGTCCGTCCCGGCCGTCCTGCTCGCGTACGGCATCGCGCTGCGCGGCAGCGCCGCGCCCGGCCGGGGGCTCGACCGCCGGCCGGTGCTGCTGTCGGTGGCGTTGAAGGCCGTGGGCCAGCCGGTGGCCGCCTGGGCGCTGGCGGCGGGCGTCTTCGGACTGCACGGCGCCGCGCTGCTGGACGTGGTGGTGACCTCGGCGCTGCCCGCCGCGCAGAACCTCTTCACCTACGCGAGCCGGTACGGCGTCGGCGAGGACCTGGCCCGCGAGTCGATCCTGCTCTCGACGGTGCTGTCGGTACCGGTCCTGGTGGCGGTGGCGGCACTGCTGGGCTGACGGCACCTCAGTCCCGTACCGGACACCGGGATCCAGGCCCCGTACGCCGGACGGGACCGGTGACGCTGCACCGGTCCCGTCCGTCCGCGTACGCGGGCTGCACACCGCAGTCCGCGGGCCGCGGGTCAGGCGATGCGCTCCAGGACCACCGGCGAGGCGCTGAAGTCCGTGCCCGCCGGGGCGACGTCGTAGGAGCCGGCCACGGCCTCCAAGGCGTACGCGAAGCGGTCCGGGGTGTCGGTGTGCAGGGTCAGCAGGGGCTGGCCCGCGGTGACCGGGTCACCGGGCTTGGCGTGCAGTTCGACGCCCGCCGCCGCCTGCACCGGGTCCTCCTTGCGGGCGCGGCCGGCGCCGAGGCGCCAGGCGGCGACACCGACGGCGTAGGCGTCCAGGCGGGTGAGGACACCGGAGGAGGGGGCCGTGACGACGTGCTGCTCCCGGGAGGTGGGCAGCGCGGCGTCCGGGTCGCCGCCCTGCGCGGCGATCATGCGGCGCCACACGTCCATGGCGGAGCCGTCGGCCAGCGCCTTGGCCGGGTCGGCGTCCTTCAGGCCGGCCGCGTCCAGCATCTCCCGGGCCAGGGCCAGGGTCAGTTCGACGACGTCGGCGGGGCCGCCGCCGGCCAGCACCTCGACGGACTCGCGGACCTCCAGGGCGTTGCCCGCGGTCAGGCCGAGCGGGGTGGACATGTCGGTGAGCAGCGCGACCGTCTTCACCCCGTGGTCGGTGCCCAGGCCGACCATGGTGGAGGCCAGTTCGCGGGCGTCCTCGACGGTCTTCATGAAGGCGCCGGAGCCGACCTTGACGTCCAGGACCAGCGAGCCGGTGCCCTCGGCGATCTTCTTGGACATGATCGAGGAGGCGATCAGAGGGATCGCCTCGACCGTGCCGGTGACGTCCCGCAGGGCGTAGAGCTTCTTGTCGGCGGGGGCGAGGCCGTCGCCCGCCGCGCAGATCACCGCGCCGACGCCGTCCAGCACGGACAGCATCTCCTCGTTGGACAGCAGGGCGCGCCAGCCGGGGATGGACTCCAGCTTGTCCAGGGTGCCGCCGGTGTGGCCGAGGCCGCGCCCGGACAGCTGCGGGACGGCCGCGCCGCAGGCGGCCACGAGCGGGGCCAGCGGCAGGGTGATCTTGTCGCCGACGCCGCCGGTGGAGTGCTTGTCGGCGGTGGGCCGCGACAGCGAGGAGAAGTCCATGCGCTCGCCGGAGGCGATCATCGCGGCGGTCCAGCGGGCGATCTCCCGCCGGTCCATGCCGTTGAGCAGGATGGCCATGGCGAGCGCGGACATCTGCTCGTCGGCGACCTCCCCGCGGGTGTACGCGTCGATGACCCAGTCGATCTGCTCGTCGCTGAGTCCGCCGCGGTCCCGCTTGGTGCGGATGACGGAGATGGCGTCCATGGCCATGGTTGTTTCGCTTCCTTCCGGGGTGCGAAGGTCTTGTTCGAACGGGTGCGGCCCCTCCGCGCCGCGCCGGGCGCCGAGGGGCCGCACCCGGGTCACTTGGCGAGGTGCTCCGGCCCGAAGGCCTGCGGCAGCATCCGCTCCAGCGGCAGGATTCCGGCCGGGGTCTCCAGCAGCAGGTCCGGCCCGCCGAACTCGTACAGCAGCTGGCGGCAGCGCCCGCACGGCACGAGGATGTCGCCCTTGCCGTCCACGCAGGTGAAGTGGGTCAGCCGGCCGCCGCCGCTGTTCTGGAGCTGCGAGACCAGACCGCACTCGGCGCACAGTCCGATGCCGTAGGAGGCGTTCTCGACGTTGCAGCCGGTGACGGTGCGGCCGTCGTCGACCAGGGCGGCCACGCCGACCGGGTAGCCCGAGTAGGGGGCGTAGGCCCGGCTCATCGCCGCCCGCGCCGCCTCGCGCAGGGCCACCCAGTCGACGGTCGGCGCGCTCTGTGTCACTTGCCCTGCCCCTTCCGGTACGGCAGTCCGTCCGCCTTCGGCATCCTCAGGTGCTGCGCGGACAGCGACAGCACCAGCAGGGTGACGATGTACGGGGTGGCGGTCACGACCTGCTTGGGCACGTCGCTGGTGCCGGCGTACCAGACGAACATCAGCGCCGAGATCACGGCGGTGACGACGGCCGGGACGAGCTTCCTGCGCCACACCAGGTACGCCACCCCGCACACCAGCAGGATCGCCAGCAGCAGGATCAGCGCGTGGACGTTGGTGGTGCCGCCGCGCAGGTTCAGGCTGTCGGTGTAGCCGAAGAGCCCGGCACCGAGGGCGAGCCCGCCCGGCATCCAGTTGCCGAAGATCATGGCCGCGAGACCGATGTAGCCGCGGCCCGCGGTCTGGCCGTCGAGGTAGACGTTCGAGGCGACGATGGACAGGAAGGCACCGCCGAGGCCGGCGAAGCCGCCGGAGATGATCACGGCCAGGTACTTGTACTTGTAGACGTTGACGCCGAGGGACTCGGCGGCCACCGGGTTCTCGCCGCAGGAACGCAGCCGCAGCCCGAAGGCGGTGCGCCACAGCACCCACCAGGACAGGGGGACGAGGGCCACGGCGACGACGGTGAGCGGCGACAGGTCGGTGATCAGACCGCCGACCAGGCCGGCCACGTCGGAGACCAGGAACCAGTGCTTCTCGTTGAGGGTGTCCAGCCAGCCCGACAGACCGGGGATGTCGAAGGTGCCCAGCGAGTCGATCGGCGGGGACTGCTTGGAGGAGCCCTGCGGGACGCCCTCGAAGGTGAACTTCGACAGGTAGCGGGTGGTGCCGAGGGCCAGGATGTTGATGGCCACACCGGAGACGATGTGGTTGACGTTGAACGTCACCGTGGCGACGGCGTGCAGGATCGCGCCGAGGCAGCCGCCGATGATGCCGAACAGGACACCGGTCCACGGGCCCCACTGGTAGCCGGCCCAGGCGCCGAACCAGGTGCCGAGGATCATCATGCCTTCGAGGCCGATGTTGACGACGCCCGCGCGCTCGGCCCACAGACCGCCGAGTCCGGCGAGGCCGATCGGCACGGCCAGGCGCAGCGCGGTGGACATCTGCCCGGTGGAGGTGATGCCGTCGGCGCCGGTGATCAGGCGGACGACGGAGGTCAGGACCAGGACGCCCGCGATGATCAGCAGGAGCACCGGCAGGGAGAACCGGCGGCTGCCCCGGCCGGGCTGCTTCGCCTGCGGCTTGGCGATGGTCGCGGTGGTCATCGGGCCGCCACCTCCTTCTTCTCGGAGTTGTTCTGGGCGGCGGCCACGGCGAGTTCCAGGCCGACCTGCTTCTGCTGGCGGCGCAGACCCCACTGGCGCACGGCCTCGTAGGAGATGACGACCGCGAAGACGATCAGGCCCTGCATGATCGTGGCGATCTCCTTCTCGTACGCCACCGGGGTGGCGTAGTCGAGGGCGGGGGACGCTTTGTCGAGGAAGGCGATCAGCAGCGCGGCGACGGCGATGCCGACCGGGTTGTTGCGGCCGAGCAGGGCGATGGTGATGCCGGTGAAGCCGAGACCGGTGGGGAAGCTCAGGCTGTAGGTGTGGGCGTCGCCGAGCAGCAGCGGCAGGCCGGAGAGGCCCGCGACCGCGCCGGAGATCAGCATGGCGGTGAGAACCATCTTCTTGGCGTCGACGCCGGAGGCCGCGGCGGCGGACTCGGACTCGCCGGTGGCCCGCAGGTCGAAGCCGAAGCGGGTGCGGTTGAGGACGACCCAGTAGACGACGCCCATGGCGATGGCGAGGAAGACCAGGCCGTAGATCTCGCCGACGTCCGAGCCGAGGTCGATGCCGGGGACCCAGCCGGAGTCCTTCATGATGCCGGTGGTCGAGTTGTTGCCGACCTGCACGCCCCACACGCTGTTCAGGGTGAGGTAGCCGATGAGGCTGGTGGCGATGGAGTTGAGCATGATCGTCGCGACGACCTCGCTCACGCCCCGGGTGACCTTCAGGACGCCCGCGATGCCGGCCCAGAAGGCGCCGGTGAGCATGCCCACGAGGAGCAGCACGGGGATCTGGAGGAAGGACGGCAGGGCGAGGTGGGCGCCGACCACGGCGGTCACCATCGCGGCGAGCCGGTACTGGCCGTCGACGCCGATGTTGAACAGGTTCATGCGGAAGCCGACGGCGACCGCGAGCGCGGCCAGGTAGTACATGGACGCCTGGTTCAGGATCAGCACCTGGACGTCGGAGTACCCGGCCTGCTGGAGCATCAGCGTGTACGGCTCGATCGGGTTCTTGCCCGAGGCGATCAGCACGACCGAGGTCAGTACGATCGCCGCGACGAGCGCGATGACCGGGCCGGCCACCGCGAGGAGCACCCGCTCCTTGTCGAACTTCTTCATCGGGCCTCGTCCTCCGGACCGGCGTCGTCGGTGGTCTCTGCGGATTCCAGGTGGCCTGCGGCGGCACCCGTCATGGCCGAGCCCAGTTCCTCCGGGGTGATGGTGGCCGGGTCGGCGTCGGCGACGAACCTGCCGTTGTAGATCACCCGCAGGGTGTCGGACAGGCCGATCAGCTCGTCCAGGTCGGCGGAGATCAGCAGCACGGCCAGGCCCTCGCGGCGGGCCTCGCGGATCTGGTCCCAGATCTGCGCCTGGGCACCGACGTCCACGCCCCGGGTGGGGTGGGCGGCGATGAGGAACTTCGGGGCGTGGCTCATCTCGCGGCCGACGATCAGCTTCTGCTGGTTGCCGCCGGACAGGGAGGCGGCGGTGACGTCGATGCCGGGGGTGCGGACGTCGTACTCCTCGACGATCCGGCGGGTGTCGGCCTGGGCGCCCTTGGGGTCGAGCCAGAAGCCCTTGGCGTTGGGGCGCTCGGTGACGTGCCCGAGGATGCGGTTCTCCCACAGCGGGGCTTCCAGGAGGAGGCCGTGGCGGTGGCGGTCCTCGGGGATGTAGCCGACACCGGACTCGCGGCGCCTGCGGGTGGGCCAGGGGGTGATGTCCTCGCCGAGCAGGCTGATCGAGCCGGAGTCGGCGTGCTTGAGACCGATGAGGGCCTCGATCAGCTCGGTCTGGCCGTTGCCCTCGACGCCCGCGAGGCCGAGGACCTCGCCGGCGTGGATGGTGAAGGTGATGTCGTCCAGGACGGGACGGCCGCCGTCGGCCTCCAGGCGGAGCCGGTCGACGGTGAGCACGGGACGGTCGGTGACCGTGGACTCGGCGGTCTCCGGCGTCGGCAGTTCGCTGCCGACCATCATCTCGGCGAGCTGGCGCGGGGTGGTCTCGGCGGGGACGGCGGTGCCGACCGTGGTGCCGCGCCGGATGACGGTGATGTCGTCGGCGACCGAGAGGACCTCGCCCAGCTTGTGGGAGATGAAGATGACGGAGAGGCCCTCGGACTTCAGCTCGCGCAGGTTGTCGAAGAGCGCGTCGACCTCCTGCGGGACCAGCACGGCGGTCGGCTCGTCGAGGATGAGGGTCTTGGCGCCGCGGTAGAGGACCTTGAGGATCTCCACCCGCTGGCGGTCGGCGACGCCGAGGTCCTCGACGAGGGCGTCGGGACGCACGCCGAGGCCGTACCGGTCGGAGATCTCCTTGATCTTCCTGCGGGCGGCGCCGCCGATGCCGTGCAGCTTCTCGCTGCCGAGGACCACGTTCTCCAGGACGGTCAGGTTGTCGGCCAGCATGAAGTGCTGGTGGACCATGCCGATGCCGCGGGCGATGGCGTCGGCGGGGCTGCCGAAGGCCACCTGTTCGCCGTCGACGGTGATGGTGCCCTCGTCCGGCTTCTGCATGCCGTAGAGGATCTTCATCAGCGTCGACTTGCCGGCGCCGTTCTCGCCGACGAGGGCGTGGACGGTGCCGCGGCGGACCGTGAGGCGGATGTCGTGGTTGGCGACGACTCCGGGGAACCGCTTGGTGATGCCCGCAAGCTCGACCGCGGCTGTCGGCTGAGCGGTGAGCGGAGGGCTGCTGGACGCGTCGATGGCGCACTCTCCTCAGGAAAGGGGCCGCTCTACGCGCGTAGCGCCCCTGCTTTACGTAGTGCCCTGAATCGATCGGATTTTTTCCGTCCCGATCTTTTCCGAGCATTCTGCCGCGCGAACGGGGTGCGGAGACCTGTCATGCCTCCCGCACCCCGTTCCCTGGCTGTGACGCTGCCACGCTGCCATTGCAGCGTCGCCCTGACCATGCCCGGGAAGGTTCCAGGCCGGTCACGACCGGGTCAGGAGGTCTTGACCTTGATGGCGCCGCTCTTGATGCCGTCCTCGGCCTTCTTCAGCGCGGCCTGGAGGTCGGCGTTGTTCTTGAAGACGGGGTTGGAGTCGGCCAGGCTCACACCGCCGGTGGCCAGGCTGGCGCGCACCTCACCGCTCTGCGGCTTGCCGTCCTTGACGGACTTGGCAAGGTTGTACACCGCGCCCTGGACGTCCTTCATGGCCGAGGTGAGGATCGAGTCCTTGTACTTGGCCAGCGCGTCCTGCTTGTACTGGTCGGAGTCGACGCCGATCGCCCAGATCTTGTGCGCGGCGGCGGCCTTGATCACGCCCTGACCGGACAGGCCCGCGGCGGCGTAGACGACGTCGGCACCGGCGTCGATCTGGCCGTTGGCGGCGTTCTCGCCCTTGTCGGGGCTGGCGAAGCCGCCCTCGGCGGCCGTCTCGGTCAGGTACTGCGACTTGACCTTGACGCCCTTCTTGGTGTCCTCGACGCCCTGCTTGAAGCCCGCCTCGAACTTGTGGATGAGCGGGACGTCCACGCCGCCGACGAAGCCGACGGTGTTCGACTTGGTGGTCTTGGCGGCGGCGACACCGGCGAGGTAGGACGCCTGCTCCTCGTGGAAGACCATGTCCACCACGTTGGACGCCTTGATCTGCTCGTCGTCGACGATGCCGAAGGTGACCTTCGGGTACTTCGCGGCGACCTCCTTGACGGCCGGCGCGTAGGCGAAGCCGACCCCGATCACCGGGTTGTAGCCCTGCTTGGCCAGGGTCTCCAGGCGCTGGACCTTGTCCGCGTCGGACTCGCCGTCCTGCGGCTCGACGGCCGTGCTCTTGTAGCCGAACTCCTTGTCGGCGCGCTCAAGGCCCGCCGTCGCGGCGTCGTTGAAGGACTGGTCGCCCTTGCCGCCGACGTCGTAGGCCAGGGCGAGGCCGAGGTTCTTGCCCTCGCCGCCCGAGGACTTGCTGGACGAACTGCCACAGGCGGAGACGGTGACAGCGAGAGCTGCGGTTGCAACGCCCGCAACCGCGATACGGGACACCCGGCGCATGGAAGGAGACTCCTTTGTGCAAGCGCCCAAACCAGGCGCTGGTTCCGCCGCAGCGTAACGCGCGTAGACCAGACGGAAAACCCCTTCTGTCCCCTCCGTTACCGACCTGTGGCCGCACGGAGGCCGCCGCCGCGGCCGCCCTCACGGACAGCGCCGCGCCCCTCGCGCAAGGCGAGGGACGCGGGCGCGGAAGCGGCCGGACAGGGACCGCGGAGCGGCCCGGCAGGTCCCGCGTCCCCCCGCCCGTCCGGACCACTCCACGTCCTGCTCCACCTCCACCTCCACCTCCGCCTGCTACTCCACGCGGACGGTGACCTTGCCGTCGACGATGTCCTGCTTCGCCTTGTCGACGGCGGCGACGACGTCCTTCATGGCCTGGTACTTCGGGTTGGAGTCGGCGAAGCCCACGGCGCCCGACTTCAGGTCGCCGCGCACCTCGCCGGTGTGCGGTTTGCCCTCGACGACGGACTTGGTCAGGTCGTACACCGCGCCGCCGACGTTCTTCAGCGCCGAGCCGAGGATCCAGTCCTTGTACTGCGCGAGCGCCGACTGCTTGTACTGGTCGGAGTCGACCCCGATCGCCCACACCCTGTGCGCGGCGGCGGACTGGATGACGCCCTGTCCGGACAGGCCCGCGGCGGCGTACACGACGTCGGCGCCGGCCTCGATCTGGCCGTTGGCCGCGTCCTTGCCCTTGTCCGGGCTGGCGAAGCCGCCCTCCTGCGCGGTCTGCGTCAGATACTGCGACTCGATCTTGATCTTCGGGTTCACGGACCGGGCGCCCTGCTCGAAGCCTGCCTCGAACTTGTGGATCAGGGGGATGTCGACGCCGCCGATGAAGCCGATGTGGTTCTTCTTGGTCGCCTTCGCCGCGGCCACCCCGGCGAGATAGGAGCCCTGCTCCTCGTGGAAGAGCAGGTCGGCGACGTTGGACGCCTTGACGGTGTCGTCGTCGACGATGCCGAAGGTGATCTTCGGGTACTTGGCGGCGACCTCCTTGACGGCCGGCGCGTAGACGAAGCCGACACCGACGATCGGGTTGTAGCCGGCCTTGGCGAGCTGCTCCAGGCGCTGCACCTTGTCGGCGGTGGACTCGCCGTCCTGCGGCTCGATGTCCCGGCCGCCGATCCTGAACTCCTTCTCCGCCTTCTCGAAGCCCGCGAAGGCGGCGTCGTTGAAGGACTGGTCGCCCTTGCCGCCGATGTCGTACGCCAGGCCGATGCCCTTGCCCGAGTACGCGCCGGACGCGGCGGAGCCGCCCCCCGGGTCGGTGCTGGACTTGCCGCAGCCCGCGGCCAAGACCGCGACGGCCGCGACAGCCACCGCGGCCTGGGAGAAACCGGTCCTCCGGGAGTTCGTACGCACAGCAAGCACCCCTTCTTGCCACGGCGCCGTCACCGGCGCGCGCCCCATGTGCCGCCCCTGGTGGCGAGTCCGGCGCACAGTAACGCGCGTAGAAGGAGGGGGGAACGGTGTTTTTCCGCGCCGTTACCGAACCGTGCCGCCGCGGGAGGGGGCCGTGGGAGGGGTGCCCGGGGGCGCCCCTCCCGCGGCGGTGCGCCGGACCCGGCTCAGTGCGTCGGGTGCAGCAGCGCCGCCGCCGTGAAGAGCTCCACGCCCACGCGGATCGCGGACTCGTCGGCGTCGAAGTCGCCCTGGTGCAGGTCGCGCAGGGTGCGCTCGCCGGGGGTGCGGACGCCGAGGCGGGCCATGGCGCCGGGCACGTGTTCGAGGTACCAGGAGAAGTCCTCGCCGCCCAGGCTCTGCTCGGTGTCCTCCACGGAGGACGGGCCGCGCCGGGCGGTCATGGCCTCGCGCAGCAGTTCGGTCGCTTCCGGCTCGTTGACCACCGGGGGCACACCGCGCACGTAGTTGATCTCCGACTTGGCCTTGTGCAGGTTGGCGACCTCGTCGATGGCGGCGACCACGATGTCCGGGGCGTGCCGCCAGGCCTTGATGTCCAGGCAGCGCACGGTGCCGGCCAGCTCGGCGTGCTGCGGGATGACGTTGGGCGCGTGCCCGGACTCGATACGTCCCCAGGTCACGGCGAGGCCGGCGCGGGTGTCGATGCGGCGGCCGACGAGGGCGGGCACGTCGGTGACGACACGGGCGGCGGCGGTGACCAGGTCGGTCGTCAGGTGCGGCCGGGCGCTGTGCCCGCCGGGACCGTCGAGGGAGACCTCCAGGCGGTCGCAGGCGGAGGTGATGGCGCCCTGGCGCAGGCCGATCATCCCGGCGTCCACCCGCGGGTCGCAGTGCACGGCGAGGATCCGGCTGACGCCGCCGAGCACCCCGGCCTTGATCGCCTCGGTGGCGCCGCCGGGCAGCACCTCCTCGGCGGGCTGGAAGACCAGCCGTACGGGGCGGGCGAGCAGCCCCTCGCGGTGCAGCTCGGCGAGGACGAGTCCGGTGCCGAGCACCACGGTGGTGTGCACGTCGTGGCCGCAGGCGTGGGCGCGGTCGGGCACGGTCGAGCGGTAGGGGCTCTCGCTCTTGGTGTCCGGGATCGGCAGCGCGTCGATGTCGGCGCGCAGCGCCAGCATGCCGTGGGCGGCGTCCGGCTCGGTGGCGTTCTCGTCGATGCCCGTGTCGTCCTCGGCGTCCTTGCCGATGTCGCAGACGAGGCCGGTCCCGGAGGGGAGCACCCGGGGCCTGAGGCCCGCCTTCTCCAGCCGCGCCTTGATCGCGGCGGTGGTGCGGAACTCCTGGTTGCCTAGCTCCGGGTGCATGTGCAGGTCGCGGCGGAACGCGACGAGTTCGGCGAACAGCGCCTCCGGCAGCGTGCCGGGCAGGGCGTTCTCCGCGGGATGATCGGCCTCGGACTCTGGGGACATCAGTTGGTTCACCCTCTGAAGGGTATGACGCCGGGACGGTCAACTGCCCCTCGTTCAACAAAAGTTCAGCCCGTCAGGGGAAGAAGAGCCGGCCGTCGGCGCATAGGCGTCGAATGGGATGGGTACACTCGCCCGTCCTGCTCGGCCGAGTGGACCGCTTTTGTTCTTTTCTCCAGGCATACCACGTGCCGTCCGGATCACGCCCGAAATGTTCACCTGCTGGACGCCATGTTCCGCACACTGTGATCACCGGCGGGACTTGCCACCGTGTTCCCTTGCCGGCCCGCCGGGGAGTCGCCGCCCGGCGGGCCAGCGGTGATCACCCCTGGCCGATCACTCGCAGGGCGGCTGCATATGGTCACAGAGCGTAGTGATTCGGTCCCGTCACCACCCGGTGCACGCCGCGCGCGGTGCCGGTCACCCCGGAGAGGAAGCCCTCGGCGCGCGGGGAGGCCGTCGGCGTCAGCCAGCTCGGATCGATGTCGCACACGGCGACCCGCACTCCGGTGCCCGCCAGGGCCAGCGGCAGCGTGTGCACGACCGTGGAGGGGAAGCTGAGGACCGTACGGCCGATGGGGCCGCGGCGGGCCGTCAGCTCCAGGGGCAGTTCGGGGCGGACCACCTCGAGGCCGGTCTCCACCGCGAGCCGGTGCAGTTTCTCGGTGCTCTCGCGGCGGTGCGCGAAGTAGCGGCCGGCGCCGTGCGCCTGGGCCAGCGCGCGGACGGCGGCCAGGTAGCGGTCGCAGTCCACCACGCCGGTCTCCACCAGGGAGGTGCCCACCAGATCCGTGCCGGTGGTGACGCGGGGCGGTCCGAAGCGGGCACGGGTCCACACGAAGCGGTTCGCGGTGACGCTCACCCCGTCCGGGACCGTGCCGAGCGGCATGGAGGAGAAGACCTCCACCCGCCGCCCGTCCCGCCCGGTGGCGGGTGCGAGGCGGCGGCGGGCGGCGGCGGACACCGGGGCGAACAGCAGGTCGCGGGGGCCGGGCCGGCCGCCCTTGCGGTGCCAGCGCACCAGCCGCTCGCCGCGGCAGAGCTGGGCGGTGAACTCCATGGTCGCGGTGCCGTCGTCCACGACCACCAGATCGGGCGCCCCGGTGATCGTCAGCAGCAGCTGCACGTACCGCGAGTACGGGTCGCCCAGCACCACCCGGCCCGCCCGGCGCAGCCGCCCCGCCAGCGCGCCGATGGTCCGGAACGGCGCCGAGGCCCCGCCCCGCGCCTCCTCCCACCGCACCTCGTACCCCTCGTCCCGGGCCAGTTCGGCCATGCGGCGCAGCTGGCCCCGTGTCATCGGGTCGGTCGGGGCCAGCACGACCAGCGTGAGCGGGTCGCGGACAGGTCCGCCGGGCGGGCGCGGCGGGGGGTGCCCGCCGTCCGTGGCCGGGCGCCGGACGCGGGCCGCGAGGCCGCGGGCGTGGGCCCACTCCAGGACGTTCAGGAGCTGGACGGGACTCTCGACGAAGGCGAGCGTGGGCGTGGGCGCGGGGGCGCGAACGGCGGCGGGGGCGGGGCCCGCGGTGCCGGGGTGGGGGGTTCCGGGGCGGGGGGTTCCGGGGCGGGGGGCGCCGGGGTGGGGGGTCATCGGCGTACGACCGTTCCGTCGCGTGCGGGTGGGAGGGGGGACGGTCTCGGCCTCACACCGAGACCGGCTCGCCCGCCGCCGCGGCGATCTCCGCCTCGGCCACCACACCAGCGACGCGGCGCAGCTTCTTCATCGGGGCCCGCTCGGAGTCGTAGACCTTCTTCACGCCGTCACCGAGCGAGACCTCGATGGTGCGGATGTCGCGGACGAGGCGGGTCAGGCCCTGCGGCTCGACGGAGGCGGCCTGGTCGGAGCCCCACATGGCGCGGTCGAGGGTGATGTGCCGCTCGACGAAGGCGGCGCCGAGCGCGACCGCGGCGAGGGTGGTCTGCAGGCCGGTCTCGTGGCCGGAGTAGCCGATCGGGACGTTCGGGTACTCCTTCTCCAGCGTGTTGATCACGCGGAGGTTCAGCTCCTCGGCCCTGGCCGGGTAGGTGGAGGTGGCGTGGCACATGAGGATGTTGTCGGAGCCGAGGACCTCGACCGCGTGCCGGATCTGCCTCGGGGTGGACATGCCGGTGGAGAGGACGACCGCGCGGCCGGTGTCCCGCAGCGCGCGCAGCAGTTCGTCGTCGGTCAGCGAGGCGGAGGCCACCTTGTGGGCGGGCACGTCGAACTCCTCCAGGAAGGCGACGGACTCGGTGTCCCACGGGGAGGCGAACCAGTCGATGCCCTTCTCCCTGCAGTACGCGTCGATCCGGCGGTACTCGTCCCGGCCGAACTCGACGCGGTGGCGGTAGTCGATGTAGGTCATCCGGCCCCAGGGGGTGTCGCGCTCGATGTCCCACTGGTCGCGCGGGGTGCAGATCTCGGGGGTGCGCTTCTGGAACTTGACGGCGTCGCAGCCGGCGTCGGCGGCCACGTCGATCAGCTTGAAGGCGTTCTCCAGCTCGCCGTTGTGGTTGATGCCGATCTCGCCGCAGATGTAGACGGGGCGGCCGGGGCCGACCTCGCGGGAACCGAACGTGCGCAGGCGGGAGTTGGTGCTCATCGGGATTCCTTACTCGGGGAGGGGGCGAGGGAGGGACCGAGGATCCAGTCGGCGATCTCCCGGACGGCGCCGTGGCCGCCGGGGACGGTGGTGACGGCGCGGGCGGCGGCGCGTACGGCGTCATGGGCGTCGGCGACCGCCACCGGCCAGCCGACGAGGGCGAGGCACGGCAGGTCGTTGACGTCGTTGCCGACGTAGAGGACGCGCCCGGGGGCGATGCCCTGCTCCTCGCACCACTGCTGGAGGGCGAGGTCCTTGCGGTCGACGCCGTGCAGCACCGGCAGTCCGAGCTTGCGGGCGCGGGCGGCGACGACCGGGTTGCGCTCCGTGGAGAGGATCAGCATCTTCAGGCCGCTCCTGCGCAGCGCCGCGATGCCGAGTCCGTCGCCGCGGTGCACGGAGACGAACTCCCGCCCGTCGGAGTCGATCAGCACCCGGTCGTCGGTCTGGGTGCCGTCGAAGTCGAGGACGACCGCGTCGATGTCGGCGGCCGTCGGGAGCGGGCCCGCGGGCACCGCGTCGGCGTCGAACAGGGGCGCGAGGGCGCGGGCGCGGGCCAGGTCGTGCGGGTCGTCGATCTCCAGGACGCGCGCCGGGTCGGTGCGGACCGGCTCGGTGCGGCCGAAGAAGCGGTGCCGGTGGACACGGAAGCCCGCCGCGTCCATCGCGTAGGCGGCACCGGTCTCCAGCAGGTCCTGCGGGCGGTCCTGGCGGCGGGGGCGGAAGGACTTGTCGTGGTTGACGCCGTAGCCGCCGGTGGCGGGCTCGATGGTGACGGTACCGGCGCGCGGAGCGTCCGCGCCGTGCGCGCCCCCCACCGCGGCCGCGCCGGTGTACGCGGGATCCGCCCCGCCCGCCCCGCCCGCCGCGTCCTCGGCCGACCGCCACAGGAACCCGTGGAAGGCCGCCACGGTCACCGCCGTGTCCGCGCCGTCCTCGACGACCGCGCGGGCGACTCCGTCGATGTCCTCGCGGGTCAGGAACGGGCTGGTGCACTGCACCAGGAGCACCACGTCGACCGCCGCGCCGCGCAGCGCCTCGTGGGCGTCCAGCGCGTGCAGGACGGCCGCCTCGGAGGTGGCGGTGTCGCCCGCTATCGCGGCCGGCCGCAGCACCACCTCGGCGCCCGCCTCGCGGGCCACCGCGGCGATCGCCCGGTCGTCGGTGGAGACCACGACGTCCGTCACGAGCCGGGCGGCGCGGCACGCGCGCACCGCCCGTGCCACCAGCGGGACGCCGCCGACGGGGGCGAGGTTCTTGGCGGGCACGCCCTTGGAGCCGCCGCGCGCGGGGATCACCGCGAGGACGCGGTGCGCCGGGGCGCCCTGGCCCGCTTCCGGGTGGGACATGGCTTCTGCTCCTTGACGTGGGGCCGGGCCGTTCGCGTGCGGGACCGGACGGCCGGGGCGGGGGGCCGGGCCGTTCGCGTACGGGACCGGACGGCCGGGGCGGGGGGCCGGGCCGCTCACAGCTCGCCCATCCGCCGGATCACCGGTGCCACGCGCTGCACACCGTGGCGGTAGGCGCCGCGGGCGGCGCGGCGGAGGGTCCGCCGGACCGCTCCGGGCTCCCGGCCGGCGGCCGGTGCGCCCCGGCAGCGGCGCGCCGTCGGGCCCGAGGTGGTGGCGGGCGAGGAGGCCCGGCAGATAGCCGGGCGCGGTCGCGGGGGTGTAGTAGGGGGCGAGCGGGGGCAGCGCGCCGCGCTCGCCGAGCAGGCCGGCGATCTTCTCCCGGGCCTCGTCGAAGGCGGTGGCGTACGCGTCCTCGCCGGGGGTGCCGGGCCCGGCGGGGCGCGCCCCTCGGGGCGACGCCCTGCCGGGCCAGCCAGTCCTCCTCGGGCACGGGCCGGTACCCGGCATCCAGCCGGTCCCAGGAGGCGAGGCAGCCGGAACCGGTGAAGTGGTGGTTGCCGAGCGCCTCGCGCACCCCGAGGTCGGTGAGGACGGCGGTGGGTACCCGGCGGTGCAGCGCCTCCAGAGCGGCGGTGGAACTGACCGTCACCAGCAGGTCGGTGCGGTCCAGCACCTCCCCCATGTGCCCGTGGACCAGGCGCAGGTTGGGCGGCAGCGTGAGCCGGCGCGCCAGCTTCTGGTACGGCAGTTCCTCGATGTGGGTGGTGTGCTCGCCCGGCTTGGAGCGCAGCTTGAGCAGCACCTCGCGCCCGGGGTGCAGCCGGGCGTGCCGGATCAGCCGCTCCAGCAGGTAGGCGCGGTCCCGGCGGCTCTCCGGCACGGAGGGCTGCGCGGCGAACACCACGGTGTACGGGTCGTGCGCGCCGGTGTAGGGGGCGCCGCCGAGGAAGGGCAGGGCCGCCTCGGTGACCGCGGCCGCGTCGGCGCCCACACCCTCGTAGACGGCGCGGAAACGCTCCGCGTCCTGACGGGAGTTGGCGAGCACGAGGTCGGCGCCGTGCCGCAGCAGCAGGCCGTCGGTGAGCTTCTCGTAGACGACGCCGACATAGCCGGTGACGACCACGGGCCGCCGGGCGGCGCCCTGCCAGGTGTGCCGCAGCCCGTGCAGCACGGCCTGGACGCCGCCGCCGACGAGAGCGAGGACGAGCAGGTCGTAGGGCTCGGCTGCGGTGTCCTGCCGCAGCCCGTGCAGGAACTCGGCCGCGCTCACCTCGCGGAGCGAGTCGGCGCGGACGCCGACCTCCGTCAGCTGGCGGGGGGTAGGGGTGGCACGGCCCCGCAGGAGGTAGCCGTCGAGCCGGACGGCGGCGCCGGCGGGGGCGACGCGCTGTGCGGTGAGCGCACCCCATTTCCATCTGGTGTCAGAATCGGCGAGAACGGCGGCCCGGAGGGAGTTCGTTGCACTTGCTGCCACGACGAAAACGCTAGGAAGGCATTTCTAGATCCGGCCCAACCTGAATGCAACAAACAGTGAAGAGCACGTCTACGAATGCCGAATCGGCGCCGTGCGCGTGCGCCGGGGAGTCCGGTTCACACCATCGCCACAAGCCGTTCACCCCGGGGCGAACCGGCGGTCAGGACACGGGCGGGAGCCGCGCCCTAACGTCACACACGTGGTCAAGCTCTCCGTCATCGTGCCGTTCTACAACGTGCGGCAATACGCACCCGACACCTTGAAGAGTCTGCATTCGAACGCACGTGGAGATTTCGAATTCATACTCGTCGACGACTGTTCGAGCGATGGAACCCCGGATGTCCTCGCCCGTGCGGAACGCGAACTGCCCGGTGCGGTCCTCGTCCGGCGCGAGCGGAACGGCGGTCTGGCGACCGCGCGCAACACGGGGCTGGACCGGGCACGCGGCGAGTACGTGACGTTCCTGGACGGCGACGACTGGCTGGCCCCCGGCTACTACCCGCGGCTGCTCGCCGTGATCGAGGAACTGGGCTGCGACTTCGTCCGCGCCGACCATGTGCAGTGCGCCGGGCGGGCGCGCAGCGTGCACCGGGTGCCGCACGGCCGGCGCGGGGTGGTCCTCGACCCGCGGGCGGCGATCCTGCCCGCCGACCGCACCACGCCGGTCGACTACGCCTACGCGTGGGCGGGCGTCTACCACCGGCGGCTGCTGGAGCGGGGCCTGCTGCACTTCACGGACGGGCTGCGCACGGCCGAGGACCGGCCGTGGATCTGGAGGCTGCACCGGGAGGCGGAGTCCTTCGCCGTCTGCGGTCTGCTGGGCGTCCACTACCGGCGGGGCGTGGCCACCTCGCTCACCCAGATCGGCGATGTGCGCCAGCTCGACTTCCTGCGCGCCTTCGACCAGGTCCTAGAGGAGACCGCCTGGGACCGGGATGCGGAGCTGCTGCTGCCCAAGGCCGTGCGCACCTACTGCGCGATCCTCGCCCACCATCTGGGCTCCGCCGAGAGGTTCGAACCGCCGGTGGCACGGAGACTGAGGTCGCTCGGCGCGCGCGCCCTGCGCCGGATGCCGCAGGGCGTCCTGGACGAGGCACTGGACTCCATGGACGTCCGGCGCGCCACCCGGCTGCGCCGGCTGCGCCGCCGCCCGGCCGCCATCACGGGGGCCGCCGCGTGACCACCCGGATCTTCCTCGCCTCGACGCTGTACGGCGCCGCCACGCTCGCCGCCGCCCTCGACGCCGGCTGCTTCGGCCCGGCCGGCCGGCGCATCCTGCTCGTCTGCAACACCACGGCGAACCCGGAGACCACACCGTCCCTGGACGAACTGGCCGGGTTCGCCCGGCTGCGCCACCGGTTCGACGACGTGCTGTCCTGGAACGAGACCGTCTCCCCCGCCCACCCGGGCGGCTGGTCCCCGCGCCCGGACGACGTACCGCTGTGGGAGCGGCATCTGCGGCTGCTGTGGAACCTGGGGGACGACGACGTCGAGCTGGCCGTCGAGTCGATCCAGGTCGACCCGGCGCTCGCGGTCTGCCGGATCTTCACCGGCGCGCCGGTCACCGTCTACGCCGACGGCCTGATGAGCTACGGCCCCACCCGCAACAAGCTCGACCCGCTGGTGGGCACCCGCATCGACCGGCTGCTCCACCTGGACCTGGTACCGGGCCTGCGGCCGGTGCTGCTCACCGAGTTCGGCGTGGCGCCGGAGGTGATCCCCGCGGACGCCTTCGTCGAGGTGCTGGCCCAGCTCGCCGACGCCGCCCCGGAGCTGCCGGACCTGCCGGACGGACCGGCCCTGCTGCTGGGGCAGTACCTGGCCGCGCTGGGCATCCTCACCGCCGAGGAGGAGGAGGCCCTGCACGTGCGGATGCTGCGGGGCGCCGTGGCGCTCGGCCACAGCCGGGTCGTCTTCAAGCCGCACCCCTCCGCACCGGCCCACTGGTCGCGGGCGCTGGAGCGGGAGGCGGCGGAGCTGGGCGCCGAGCTGACGGTGCTCGACGTGCCGGTCCTCGCCGAGGTGCTGTACCAGCGGGCGCGGCCCGCGCTGGTGGTCGGCTGCTTCTCCACCGCGCTGCTCACCGCCTCCACGCTGTACGGGCTGCCGGTGGCCCGTACCGGCACCGGCATGCTGCTGGAGCGGCTGACGCCGTACGAGAACAGCAACCGGGTGCCCGTGACGATCGTCGACGCGCTGCTGCCCGACCTGGCCGACGCGGCGGCGGTGGCCGGGCAGGAGCCCGGCGCGGGGCCGGCCGCCCCGGCGGCCGTGGCGGCGCTGGCCGACCTGGTCCGGGCGGTCTCCTTCGCGATGCGGCCGAGGATCTGCCCGGAGCTGCGCGGGGACGCGGAGCGGTATCTCGCCGCCCACCCGGGTCCGCGCACCCTGCGCTACTTCAAGCGCCGCCGGCTGACCGCCCTGGGGCTGCCCGGCGTGGTGCCAAGGCAACTGGCGTTCATCCCGCGCAACAAGACCCTGCGACGGGTGGCCCGGCGGGCGCGGGCCCTGCGGCGCGGGGCGGGCCGCGGAGCCTGAGCCGGCCGGCCGCCGGGCCGCGCGAGCGGGTCCGGCGGGCGGCTACGCGCCGGCCAGCGACAGCTTGACCGCGAAGCCCAGGAACAGCGCGCCCGCCGCCGAGGTCGCCCCCGCCGACAGCCGCTTGCGGCGGCGGAAGGCGGCGGCCAGCCTGGTGCCGCTGAAGATCAGGGCGCTCAGATACAGGAAGCTGGCCACCTGGGCGAAGGCGCCGAGCACGACGAAGGAGAGAGCGGGGTAGGCGTAGCCCGGGTCGACGAACTGCACGAAGAAGGCGACGAAGAACAGGATCGCCTTCGGGTTGAACAGACTGACGACCAGGGCCCGGCGGAAGGGCCGCTCGTCGGCGGGGCCGCCCGCGTCCGGGCCGGCCTCGGCGGTGCGCTCGCGCCGGGTGCGCCACATGGCCCAGGCGGCGCGCAGCATCCCGATCGCCAGCCAGGTGAGGTATCCGGCGCCCGCGTACTTCACGATCCCGAACAGCAGGGCGTTCCCCTTGAGCAGGGAGGCGACCCCGGCCGCCGACAGGGTCATCAGCACGGTGTCCCCGCACCAGACGCCCGCCGCCGCGGTGTACCCGGAGCGGACGCCGCGCCGGGCGGCCACCGACAGCACATAGAGCGAGTTGGGCCCGGGGAGCAGCACGATGAGGACGAGGCCCGCCAGATAGGTGGGGAGATCGATGACGCCGAACATGGCTGGAGTGTCGCACGGCAGTACGACACTCCGGGAGATGTCCCGGGGGACGAGACGGGCGGCCCCGGCCCCCGCTCAGTACGCGTCCGGCGGCCTGTGGCTCCCCCACACCTCGCGCAGCGCGCCGCACACCTCGCCCACCGTGGCGCGCTCCCGCAGCGCCTCCTTCATGGGCGGGAGGACGTTGCCGTCGCCCTCCGCCACCCGCTTCAGGGCGGACAGGGCGGTGTCCACGGCCGGCTGGTCGCGGGCGGCGCGGAGCGCGGCGAGGCGCTGCGCCTGCCGGGCCTCGACGGCGGGGTCGACGCGCAGCGGCTCGTACGGTTCCTCCTCGTCGAGCCGGAAGCGGTTGACGCCGACGACGACCCGCTCCCCGGAGTCGGTCTCCCGCGCGATGCGGTACGCGTTCCGCTCGATCTCGCCCTTCTGGAAGCCGCGTTCGATCGCGGCGACCGCCCCGCCCAGCTCCTCGACCCGGTCCATCAGGAGCCGGACGGCCGCCTCGATGTCGCCGGTCATCCGCTCGATGGCGTAGGACCCGGCGAAGGGGTCGACGGTCGCGGTCACATCGGTCTCGTGGGCCAGGACCTGCTGCGTCCGCAGCGCCAGCCGCGCGGAGGTGTCCGTGGGCAGCGCGAGGGCCTCGTCGAAGGCGTTGGTGTGCAGCGACTGCGTGCCGCCGAGGACGGCCGCCAGGCCCTGCACCGCCACCCGGACGAGGTTGACCTCGGGCTGCTGCGCGGTGAGCGCCACCCCCGCCGTCTGCGTGTGGAACCGCAGCATCCACGACCTCGGGTCCCGCGCGCCGAACTCCTCCCGCATCACGCGCGCCCAGATCCGGCGCGCGGCACGGAACTTGGCGACCTCCTCCAGGAGCGTCGTCCGGGCCACGAAGAAGAAGGACAGCCGGGGCGCGAAGTCGTCCACGTCCATGCCCGCCGCGATCGCCGTGCGCACGTACGCGATGCCGTCCGCCAGCGTGAACGCGATCTCCTGCGCGGGCGAGGCTCCCGCCTCCGCCATGTGGTAGCCCGAGATCGAGATGGTGTTCCACCGCGGCATCTCCGCCCGGCAGTACCGGAAGACGTCCGCGGTCAGCCGCAGCGACGGCTCGGGCGGGAAGATGTACGTGCCCCGCGCGATGTACTCCTTGAGCACGTCGTTCTGGACCGTCCCCGTCAGCTTCTCCGCCGCCACCCCCTGCTCCTCCGCGACCAGTCGGTACATCAGGAGCAGCGGCGCCGCCGGGGCGTTGATCGTCATCGACGTCGACACCCGGTCCAGCGGGATCCCGTCGAACAGCACCCGCATGTCCTCCACCGAGTCGACCGCCACCCCCACCCGGCCCACCTCGCCCCGCGCGAGGGGGGCGTCCGAGTCGTGGCCCATCTGCGTGGGCAGGTCGAACGCCACCGACAGGCCCGTCGTACCGTTCGCGATCAACTGCCGGTAGCGGGCGTTGGACTCGGCGGCCGTGCCCAACCCGGCGTACTGCCGCATCGTCCAGGGGCGGCCCGTGTACATCGACGGGTACACGCCCCGCGTGAACGGGTATCCGCCCGGCTCCCCCAGTTCCACCGCCGGGTCCCATCCCTCCAGCGCGTCCGGGCCGTACACCGGCTCGACGGGCAGACCCGACTCCGACTCGCGTGCCATGGCGTGCCTCCGTGCGCTCCGTTTCCTTCCGTTCCACCTGCATTCCCCTGTTTCCCACCTCGCGCCGTGGTTCGCCACCGGGCGCGGGTGGAAAGACTGTCCGGTGGGGTGCCGCGGTCCACGGCGGCGGGCACCGCACACACCGTGGAGACAGCGGGGGGCCGTATGCGCAGCGGGGGCATCAGGAAGGTGGCGGCGGGCGTGGCCGCGGCCGGGGCGCTGGCCGGGGTGTTCGGCTGCACACCGGCCGAGGAGGGCTCCACCGCGGGCGCGGGCGGACAGCACCGCCCGCCCGTGCACATCGAGGTCCCGTCCACCCGGCCCGCCGGCGGCGGCGCGGGCGGCCAGGGCGGCCACCGGAGCGGCGGCGACAGCGGCGGGAAGGCCCGCGCGTCCGACGGCAAGCCCAAGGCCACGACCGGCTCCACCGGGTCCACGGGCGCCACCGGGTCGGGCGGGTCGGCGGGTTCCGGCGGGAAGACGCGGCCGGTTCCGGCCCCCGCCCCGCGGACCGACGCTCCCGTCCTGTGGTCGCGCGGCGACAGCGGCCTCGCCGTACGCAGGCTCCAGGCGCGGCTGCGCCAGGTCGGCTGGCTCGCCGAAGGACCCACCGGGACGTACGGCGACGCCACGGAGCAGGCCGTGCGCGGCTTCCAGGGCAAGCGTGGACTGCCGGTCACCGGCCGCGCCGACACCGTCACCTGGCAGCGGCTGCGGGCGATGACGCACGAGCCGGGGCAGTGGGAGCTGTATCTGATGGGCGGCCAGCCGGCCGGGGCGCCGGACGCGCGCTGCCTGACCGGCCGGGTGCTGTGCATCGACAAGACGACCAGGACGCTGCGCTGGATGATCGACGGGCGCACGGTGTCGACGATGGCGGTGCGGTTCGGCACCGAGGCCACGCCCACCCGGGACGGTGTGTTCAAGGTCTACTGGAAGTCACGCCACCATGTGTCGACGATCTACCACTCCCCCATGCCGTACGCGATGTTCTTCAGCGGCGGGCAGGCGGTGCACTACTCGTCGGACTTCGCGGCCCGGGGCTACGCCGGCGGTTCGCACGGCTGCGTCAACGTACGGGACGAGGCCGCCATCGCGCAGTTGTTCGCGCAGGTGAAGGAGGGCGACAAGGTCGTCGTGCACTGGTGAGGCGGGCGCGGGCCCGGAAGGATTCGTGGCGCGGGCGGGACCGGGGGAACGTGCCCCGCCCGCGCCGATGCACGAGCCGCGGGTACGGGGGGAACCCCGGCTCTGTGCGAGGGCCGATGACCAGTCGGCTCACTCACTACTGCGTCGGGGCGGTCGAAAACGTCACACCCTGCTGGGAGAATTTTTCCGGCATCGGTGAAACCCCAGGTCAGCGCGTTGCGAGAGGGGAAGCCGGGGCGGACGGCGCCGCCTCGCCCGGGGACGGCGCCGCGGTGGTCGAGCGGATCACGACGTCCCGGCGCGGATGATCGCCGCCCGGGTGACCGCCGGGATGGCCGCCGCCGGGGTGACCGCCGTGCGGGACCTCGCCGCCGGGACGGCCGCCGGTGCCCTCGGCGTGACCGGCGTCGTCGTCACCGCCGTGCCCCTGGTGACCGCCCCCGCCGCCTTTCCCGCCGCTTCCCCCTTTGCCGCCCTTGCCGCCCTTGCCGCTTTTGCCGCCCTCGTTGCCCTTGTTGTCCTTGCCGCCGCCCTTGGCTCCGCTGCCGCCGTTGCCGTTGCCGTCCCGGTCGTCCCGGCCGCTCTGCCCGGTGCCGCGGCCCTCGGCCGCCTTCAGCACACCCCTGCAGTACGTCCAGGCCCGCGCCGAACCGCCGGCCGCCCCGTCCAGCACGTGCCGGCGGCCCGTGTCCAGGGACTTGCCGTCCCGCAGGTCGCGGCAGGCGGCGAGCAGCCGGCCCCAGCGGCCGCCCGAGCGGCCCCGGTCGTCGTCGTGCCCGGCGGCGGAGCCCTGCGCGGTGCTGTCGTCGCCGGTGTCCTCGGCGCCGCCCGCGGCGGAACCGGCCGTGGTGCCGGGCGCGGCCGGGCCGCGGGTCTGCCCCGGCCCGCCGGCCACGGCGCCGGTGCCGGTCGCGGACGGCGAGGACGTGGGGCGGGCGGGGGCGGCCGGTGCGTGCGCGGACGCGGCGGGCGCGGGTTCGTCGCCGCCGAACGGAGACGGCAGCACCCCGGTCGTGGCCGCCGCCGCGACCCCGCCGAGCGCTCCCGCGGCCAGCGTGGCGGTCAGCGCCAGCCGGACGGGGCGGCCCAGGCGCGGGCCGGGGCGCCGGGGACGCCCGGCGCGGGTGCGGGTGCCGTGCCCCGGGGCCGCTCCGTGCGCGGCGATCCGGACGAGTCCGGCGTCGGCGGCCGGCGCCCCGGCGGACGCCACGGATTCCGCGGCGGACGCCACCCGTTCGGCGCGGACCTTGCGGAAGGCGGCCAGGGCGGCGGCCTCCCCGGGCAGCTCGGCGGGTGCCTGCGCGGGGTGGACGACGGATTCAGCGGCGAGCGCGTCCAGGGCACGCGCGAGCCGTTCGGCCTGGTCACGGACGGTAACGTCGACGGCGTCCAGCGGCTCTCCGCGGAGCAGGCGTTCCGCGCTGTCGCTGTCCAGCCATCGGTACTGCTCGTCGGCCATCACATGTCCTTCTGCGTCCGGGCGCGCGTATGCGTCACACCGGCGGACGTCACCGCGCGTCCCCGCGGTTCTCTCGGATGCGGCATCGCACCGAGCACGTCGACGGATTCCGGATCGCCGCCGAGCAGTTCGGCGAGCCGTCTCAGACCGCGGTGCGCGGCGGTGCGGACGGCGCCCGGCCGCTTGCCGAGCGTCTCGGCGGCGGTCTTGGCGTCCAGGCCCACCACCACGCGCAGCACCACCGCCTCGGCCTGGTCCTGGGGGAGCTGGGCGATCAGGGACAGCGCGCTGCCGGTGGTGAGGGACTCGATGGCCTCGTCCGCGGTATCGGACTCGGCGGCCCGTCCGGCGAGTTCCGTTTCGTCGCCGCCTATGGCGGGGCGGCGGCCCCGCATCCGGATGTGGTCGAGCGCGCGGTTGCGGGCGATCCGGGCGGCCCAGCCGCGGAACCGGTCGGCGTCCCCGCTGAACCGCTCCAGGTCGCGGGCGATCTGGAGCCAGGACTCGGACGCCACGTCCTCGGCGTCGGGTTCGCCGACCAGTGTGCGCAGATATCCGAGCAGGCGCGGGTGCACGGCGCGGTACACAGTCCGGAACGCGGTCTCGTCCCCGGTCTGCGCCGCAAGCACCGCGGCGGTCAGCTCCGCGTCGTCCCCCAGCACCCCGTGGTTCCTCGCTAGATCGAGCAGGATCGTCGCGGCAACGCGGCCGTCGAACATTGCGGTGATCATGCATCTTCCGCGCCGGGCGCGAAAGGCACGTTACGGCCTGAAACCGCCTGTCGTCCACGACCGTACAACGTGCAACCAATTCCTCCGAGAGTGAGGTGTGACAGAAAACGCACTCATGGCGCTGTAGGGAGTACGGGCCGCCGCGCGGCCCGTGCCGCGCGACGGCCGGGGTCTCTCCTGTGGGGGGTGGCGGCCCCGGCCGTTGCCTCGGCACAGCGGGCCGGGGGCCGGTCCGGACTTTCTCTTCGTCAGCGGCGACGCGGGCGCCAGTCGTCGCGGCGCCGGGTCCTGGCCGGACGCCGGACCCCTTGTTCCCAGGTCGCCCGGAAGGCGGCGAGCGCGCGCCGCTCGGCCTCGGTGCCGGGCGCGGGCCGCGCGCGCAGGGCGGCGGCGAGCAGCGCCTCGGGAGGCGTACCGGCGGGGCCGGGCGGACCTGCCGCGCCGGGTCCGCCGCGCACACGATGGCCGAAACCGCTCTCGCTCCGCTGTTCGCCCATGTCCGGGTCCGTCCGTCCTGTCCGGGTCCGCCGGGCGGACCCACCGCACGGTCCGTCGCGCGGCCCGCCGGTGCCGTTCACTCCGACTCCCCCAGCGGCCGCGGGCCGTCCTGCGTCACACCCGGCGCCCCGAGCCGTGCGGCGAGACGTTTCAGCCCGCGGTGCGCGGCGGTGCGCACGGCCCCGGGCCGCTTGCCGAGGACACGGGCGGCGGCGGGACCGTCGAGGCCGACGACGACCCGCAGCAGTACGGCCTCCGCCTGGTCGCGGGGCAGGGAGCGCACCAGTTCGAGGGCCCGCTGGGTGGAGAGCGACTCCAGTGCCTGTTCATGGGTGTCCTGCGGGGCGACCAGGGCCTCCGCGTCGGCGTCCTCCAGGGTCGTGGACCGGGGGCGCGCCCGGCGGCGGCGCAGATGGTCCAGGGCGCGGTGGCGGGCGATGGTCGCCGTCCAGCCCCGGAAACCGGCCCCGTCGCCCTGGAACCGGCCCAGGTCCCGGGCGATCTCCAGCCAGGCGTCGGAGGCCACGTCCTCGGCCTCCGCGCCGACGATCCCGCGCAGATAGCCGAGCAGGCCGGGCTGCACGATCCGGTACGCGACCGCGAACGCGTTCTCGTCGCCCTGCTGGGCCCGCGCGACCGCCGCGCCCAGTTCCCCGTCGGTCGCCCGCGCGCGACGGGGCTCCCCTGCCTGGCCCAACGCTGTCCCCGTAAGTGGCGAGTGCGAAGCGGGCACCGGCCGGGCCCGCCGTGTCACAGGACGGGCCGTGCCGTACGGCCCATGGTCATCAGCGCCGGGCCCCGCGGAAGTGTCACAGCCCGGCCGCCGGGCGGCCCGGCCGGGTCAGCCGCGGACGCGGGCCCGGCGCGAGAGGGCCGCCCGCAGCACCCGGCGTCCCTCCGTGGCCACGTCCCGGGCCCCGCGCAGCCCGCCGGGGCCGGGCCCGGCGAGGAGTTCCAGGACGGTGATCTGGCGGCGCAGCTCGGCCGCGACCAGCGGGGACAGTCCCTGGAGGCGGGCGCCGGCCGGGCCGGGCGCCCGCCGCACGGCGTCCAGGTCCCGCGGACCGGCCGGGTCGGGCGCGCCGTCCTCGGGCCGGTCGAGGAGCCGGTGGATCCGCAGCGAGGCGACCGAGCAGGCGTCGGCCCACTCCCGTACGGCGGCAGCGGAGGTGCGACCGGGCGGGGCCTCGTCCAGCATGCGGCGGGCCAGCAGCGCCGCCTCGTCGCCGGGGGCGGCGGGCGCCGCGGCGGCCAGGGCGGTACGGGCCCGCTCCAGCGGGCCGCCCCAGTCGCCCCAGTCGCCGCCCTCGTCCGTGAGCGCTCCCCACAGCGGGCGCAGCACGTCGTCGGCCTCGGCGTCGGCGCCGCCCAGCAGCGGGACGCACCGATCCAAACAGGCCAGTCCGCTGGCGGCGAGGCCGCGTTCGTCCGCCCGCACGATCAGTTCCACCAGGCTCATCCACGCCTCCCCCCGGCAGGGCCCCGCCCCCTGCGCCAGGCCGCACCGTCCGGTTTCGCGGGCGGCCGTCCGCAGTGTCACACGCCCCTCACCCGCCGTCGAGAGCCGGTGCGGAACAAAAGATTTCGGCCATCCTCCGGGACGCGGGGCCCGGCGGTCCGCCGGATACGCGGCGGGTGCGCGGCGGGTGCGCGGCGGGCTCAGCCCAGCCGGTCGGCCAGGGCCCTGAACTCCGTCCAGGACAGGGCCGGCCGCGCCGGGTCCCAGAGCTTCTGGGCGGTGGCCCGCAGCGGCATACGGATCCCGGCGGCCACCTGCTGCGGGGTCTGGGAGGAGGCCAGGTCGCACCAGACGGCGAAGACACCGCCGAGGATCTGGGAGTCGTAGCGGGCGGGCACGGCCTCGGTGCCGCGCAGCACGCGCGGCGTCCACTGCTCGTAGATCCGCTGCCCGGTCGGGTAGACGAAGGTCTGGGGCTGGCCGAGGACGTAGTACAGGAACTCGTCGTTGTAGTTGATCACCCGGCGCCCGGCGGCCAGGTACTCGGCCGGCTGCCGCGCCCCCAGCTCCTTGCCGGTCCAGTAGGCGACCTCGACGGTGTCGGACGGCCGCACCGAACTGCTGCGGTAGAAGCCGTCGTTCCAGGCGCGCACGGTCCGGCCGCGGGCGCGGACGGCGGCGGCGCGGTCGTTCAGCCAGCCGGTCGTCAGGTCGGCGACATTGCCGTCCGCGCCGTGGGCCCGGCGCGCGGCGGCGGCCAGCTGCGGGTAGGACGCCTCGGGGCTGCGCACGGTCAGCGCCTGGTACTCGTCGCCGCCCAGGTTCCACAGGCCGCCGGGGAAGAGGCCGGCGAACTCGCCGAGCAGGTCGTCCACGATCCGGGCCGCGCCGTCCTGCGAGATGTCGATCGCCCCCTTGGTCACCGCGCCCTGCGCGGTGCGCAGCCGCAGCTCCGGGTGGGCGGCGAGCACCGCGCCCAGATGGCCGGGCGAGTCGATCTCGGGCACCACCGTGATGTGCCGGCTCGCGGCGAGGGCGACGAGCCGCTCGACCTGCGCCTTGGTGAGGTGGTCCGGGGAGACGACCTCCGGGTGCGTGTCGGACTGGATGCGGAAGGACTGGTCGTCGGAGAAGTGCAGGCCCAGCTCGTTGTACTTCAGGTCGCCCAGCTCGCGTATGCGGTCCGCGATCCAGTCGGCCGGGAACGGCTTGCGCGCGATGTCCAGCATGAAGCCGCGCCGCGGCTTGGCGGGCGCGTCCGCCACGACGCCCTCCGGGGCGGTGCCGCCCGCGTGCACCTCCTGCTTCAGGGTCCGGGTGCCGTAGAAGACGCCCGCGTCGCCCGGCCCGCTGACGGTGACGCGCCCCTCCCGCACGGTCATCGTGTACGACTCCGGGTTGCCGTCCGTGCCGCCGCCCAGCTCCAGACGCACATCGCCCGTCCGGACGTCGTCGCGCTCGCCCGCGTACGCCAGGCCCAGCTCACCGGCGATCAGCCGGCCCTCGTCGGCCAGGGACGGGGCGCCGATCACCACCCGCTCGCCGCGCTCCGGGCGCCAGCCGGGCCCGCGGGCCGCGGTGTGCGAGCGGACCGCCGGGATGGTGCGCGGCGCCTGCGAGAGGGGATAGGTCCGGGCCGGGCTGGGCGCGGCCGGGTCCGGGGAGGAGGCGCCGGGCGTGGCGCGCGCCGCGCCCGCCGGGCCGTCGCCGCCGCCCGAGGCCCACACGCCGAGGCCGGCGCCGAGTCCGACCGTGACGGCGAACGCCCCGCCCACCAAGACCCACCGGCGCCGCGGCGCGGGGGCCGCGGCACGTCGCCGCCTGTGCTGACTCACCCGGCCAACCTACGGGTCCGGGCCGCTCCGACGGTCCACACACGGCGCCCAAACTCTCCCGTCCGGGTGAAATCCGGGCAGCGGCCGGACACATCCGGGCCGCTGCCGATAACGTGGCCGCACGACTCACGGCAGCCCCTGCCGACTCATCCGGAACGCCCGTCAGCCGGGCGCCCGTTCCCACGCCGAGGACCCACGCTGCGCGCGCAGAACCTGGAGCAGTTCAACACCGCCCCGCCCGACGAGGCCCGCCGCACCCTCCTGGCCTGCCTGCGCAGCCCGCGCTGGGCCCACCGCGTCACCGCCCACCGCCCCTACCCCGATCTGCCCGCCCTGCTGGCGGCGGCGGACGAGGCGGCCTACGACCTGGGCCCGGCCGATCTGGCGGAGGCCCTGGCGGCGGAGCCGCTGCCCGTCCTGCCCGAGGGCATATACCTCGCCGCCTCCACGGCGCTGAGCGCCGCGTACGCGGCCTACGACGCCAGATTCGGACACAAGTTCGTCATCTGCCTGGACGACGCCGCTCCCGAGGAGGCCCTGAACCGGGTGCTGGCGGCGATCCGGTCACGATTGGCCAACGATCCCGAGGAGGAACGGGTCACCGCCTCGGACGAACTGCGGCGCCTGGCGCGGGGGCGGCTGCTGCGCGCCGCCCGGGGCCCCGCGGCGGCGCCCGCCGGGGCCGCGCCGGTGCCCGGCCAGCCCCAGCACGGCCGCGCCCGGCAGTCCGCGCACCACCCGTCGCCCGTGGCCGCTCCGCACTGAGCCGTCCGTGCCCCTTTGCGTGCCAGTTT
Organism: Streptomyces sp. PL-25; assembly: GCF_058344915.1. NCBI lineage: Bacteria > Bacillati > Actinomycetota > Actinomycetes > Kitasatosporales > Streptomycetaceae > Streptomyces > Streptomyces sp. PL-25. The sequence continues at coordinate 4,588,745 of NZ_CP136997.1, read as the reverse complement.
GATCACACCGGCAGGCCCGCTGTCAGCACCGCTCCCACACGTCGCTACGATGCTGGGGGCCGGTGGACCGTACCCGGCCGGGCCCGACCGACAGTGAAGCCGGCGCGGCCCTAGTCCCCGCTCCCGGAGGGTTCTTCCGTGCCGGCTGGAACGCTGTACCGCGGACGGGAAGGAATGTGGTCCTGGGTGGCTCACCGAGTCACCGGCGTCCTCATCTTCTTCTTCCTGTTCGTTCATGTGCTGGACACCGCGCTCGTCCGCGTGTCTCCCGAGGACTACGACAAGGTCGTGTCCACGTACAAGACCCCGATCGTCGCGTGCCTGGAGTACGGCCTCGTCGCCGCCATCCTCTTCCACGCGCTCAACGGTCTCCGTGTCATCGCCGTCGACTTCTGGGCCAAGGGCGCCCGCTACCAGAAGCAGATGCTCTGGACCGTCGTCGGCGTCTGGGTCGTGCTCATGCTCGGGGCCGTCTACCCCGTCCTGGGCCACGCCGCTCGAGTCGTCTTCGGGAGCTGACGCGCATGTCCACCACTGAAACCACCGCTTCCGGCGTCGGCCCGGTCGAGGGCGCCTCCTACAACGTCGACAACCCGGCGCCGCTCATCGAGGCGCCGCGCAAGCGCACCAAGAAGACCCCGAAGTCGACCCGGGGCAACTTCGAGCTGTACGGCTGGCTCTTCATGCGGCTGTCCGGCGTCGTCCTGGTCGTCCTGGTCATCGGCCACCTGCTCATCCAGCTCGTGCTGGACGGCGGTGTCTCCAAGGTCGGCTTCGCGTTCGTCGCGGGCCGCTGGGCCTCGCCCTGGTGGCAGGTCTGGGACCTGCTGATGCTGTGGCTGGCCATGCTGCACGGCTGCAACGGCCTGCGTACCGTCATCAACGACTACGCGGAGCGCGCGAACACGCGGCTGTGGCTGAAGGGCCTGCTCTACACCGCCACGGTGTGGACCATCCTGCTGGGCACGCTGGTGATCTTCACCTTCGACCCGAACATCCGCTAGGCACGGGGCTGAGGTAATCCACTCATGAAGATCCACAAGTACGACACCGTCATCGTCGGCGCCGGCGGCGCCGGTATGCGCGCCGCCATCGAGTCGACCAAGCGCAGCCGCACCGCCGTGCTGACCAAGCTCTACCCCACCCGCTCCCACACGGGCGCCGCGCAGGGCGGCATGGCCGCCGCGCTGGCCAACGTGGAGGAGGACAACTGGGAGTGGCACACCTTCGACACGATCAAGGGCGGTGACTACCTGGTCGACCAGGACGCCGCCGAGATCCTGGCGAAGGAGGCCATCGACTCGGTCCTCGACCTGGAGAAGATGGGCCTGCCGTTCAACCGGACGCCCGACGGGACGATCGACCAGCGCCGCTTCGGCGGTCACTCCCGCAACCACGGCGAGGCCCCGGTCCGCCGCTCCTGCTACGCGGCCGACCGCACCGGCCACATGATCCTCCAGACGCTCTATCAGAACTGTGTCAAGGAGGGCGTGGAGTTCTTCAACGAGTTCTACGTCCTGGACCAGCTGCTGACCGAGGTCGACGGCGTCAAGCGCTCGGCCGGCGTGGTGGCGTACGAGCTGGCGACCGGCGAGATCCACGTCTTCCAGGCGAAGTCCGTGATCTACGCCTCCGGCGGCACCGGCAAGTTCTTCAAGGTGACCTCCAACGCGCACACGCTCACCGGTGACGGCCAGGCCGCCGTCTACCGCCGCGGGCTGCCGCTGGAGGACATGGAGTTCTTCCAGTTCCACCCGACCGGCATCTGGCGCATGGGCATCCTGCTGACGGAGGGCGCCCGCGGTGAGGGCGGCATCCTGCGCAACAAGGACGGCGAGCGCTTCATGGAGAAGTACGCTCCCGTCATGAAGGACCTGGCGTCCCGCGACGTCGTGTCCCGCTCCATCTACACGGAGATCCGCGAGGGCCGCGGCTGCGGTCCCGAGGGCGACCACGTCTACCTCGACCTCACGCACCTGCCGCCGGAGCAGCTGGACGCCAAGCTGCCCGACATCACCGAGTTCGCGCGGACCTACCTCGGCATCGAGCCCTACACGGACCCGATCCCGATCCAGCCCACCGCGCACTACGCGATGGGCGGCATCCCGACCAACGTCGAGGGTGAGGTCCTGGCGGACAACACCACCGTCGTGCCGGGCCTGTACGCGGCCGGCGAGGTCGCCTGCGTCTCCGTGCACGGCGCCAACCGCCTGGGCACCAACTCGCTGCTGGACATCAACGTCTTCGGCCGCCGGGCCGGCATCGCCGCCGCCGAGTACGCCGAGGGCGCGGACTTCGTGGCGCTGCCCGAGGACCCGGAGAGCCAGGTCGTCGAGCAGATCGAGCGGCTGCGCTCCTCCACGGGCACCGAGCGGGTGGCCACCATCCGCCGCGAGCTCCAGGAGACCATGGACGCCAACGTCATGGTGTTCCGCACCGAGCAGACGATCAAGACGGCGGTCGAGAAGATCGCCGAGCTGCGCGCGCGCTACAGGAACGTGTCGATCCAGGACAAGGGCAAGCGGTTCAACACCGACCTCCTGGAGGCCATCGAGCTGGGCAACCTGCTGGACCTGGCCGAGGTCATGGCGGTCTCCGCCCTGGCCCGCAAGGAGTCCCGCGGCGGTCACTACCGCGAGGACTACCCGAACCGCGACGACGTCAACTTCATGCGCCACACCATGGCGTACCGCGAGGTCGGCGCCGACGGGTCCGAATCCATCCGTCTCGACTACAAGCCGGTCGTCCAGACCCGCTACCAGCCGATGGAGCGTAAGTACTGATGGCAACCCCTGTTCTGGACAAGGCGGACGCGGCCGGGCAGCCCGAGCCGGGTTTCGCCGACTCCCCCTACATCACCGTCACCCTCCGGGTGCGCCGCTTCAACCCGGAGGTCTCGGCGGAGTCCGCCTGGGAAGACTTCCAGCTGGAGATGGACCCCAAGGAGCGTGTCCTCGACGCGCTGCACAAGATCAAGTGGGACCACGACGGCACGCTGACGTTCCGCCGCTCCTGCGCGCACGGCATCTGCGGCTCGGACGCCATGCGGATCAACGGCAAGAACCGGCTGGCCTGCAAGACGCTGATCAAGGACATCAACCCCGAGAAGCCGATCACGGTCGAGGCCATCAAGGGCCTGACGGTCCTCAAGGACCTGGTCGTCGACATGGAGCCGTTCTTCCAGGCGTACCGGGACGTGATGCCCTTCCTGATCACGAAGGACACCAACGAACCCACGCGCGAGCGGCTGCAGTCGGCCGAGGACCGGGCGCGCTTCGACGACACGACGAAGTGCATCCTGTGCGCGGCCTGCACCTCCTCCTGCCCGGTGTTCTGGAACGACGGCCAGTACTTCGGTCCGGCCGCCATCGTCAACGCCCACCGCTTCATCTTCGACTCGCGTGACGAGGCGGGCGAGCAGCGCCTGGAGATCCTGAACGACAAGGACGGCGTCTGGCGCTGCCGCACCACCTTCAACTGCACCGACGCCTGCCCCCGCGGCATCGAGGTGACGAAGGCGATCGCGGAGGTCAAGCGGGCGCTGATCACCCGGCGCTTCTGAGGCGTACGCGGACCGGTGCGCCCCGCGCGAGGGCGCACCGGTCCCGCGGGCCCTGTTCCGTACCGGACGTCCGCGCCGTCGAGGCAACGGTGACGGACCGCGCCGCCGACGGCACGACTCACGCATTACTGCGAGTCTGCCTCGGGGTGTGGCGCCAGACGTCCCCCCGAACGGAACTCCGCGCATGTGGCCCGCTCCACCATCGCCTTCACCAGCCCGGCGAACAGCGGGTGCGGGCGCGTCGGCCGCGAGCGCAGCTCGGGGTGGGCCTGGGTGGCGACGAGGTAGGGGTGGATGTCGCGCGGGTACTCCACGTACTCCACCAGCCTGCCGTCAGGGGATGTGCCCGAGAACAGCAGGCCGGCCTTGCTCTCCAGCTCGGCGCGGTAGGCGTTGTTGACCTCGTAGCGGTGCCGGTGCCGCTCCTCGACCCGCTCTCGCCCGTCGTACGTCGCACGCACGAGTGAGCCGTCCGCCAGTACGGCCGGGTACAGGCCCAACCGCATCGAGCCGCCGAGGTCGCCCCCACCCGCGATGACGGGAAGCTGCTCGGCCAGGGTCGAGATCACCGGGTGCCGGGTCGCGGCGTCGAACTCGGTGGAGTCCGCCTCCGGGATCCCGGCCAGGTTGCGGGCCGCCTCGATCACGACGCACTGGAGGCCGAGGCACAGGGCCAACAGCGGCACCTTGTTCTCGCGGGCGTACCGGATCGCCGCCACCTTCCCGAGGACTCCCCGGTCGCCGAAGCCGCCGGGGACGCAGACGCCGTCCACGCCCGCCAGCTGTTCCTTCGCGCTCTCCGGGGTGGTGCAGTCGTCCGAGGCCACCCACTTGATCCGGACCCGTGCCCGATGCGCGAAGCCGCCGGCGCGCAGCGCCTCGGTGACCGAGAGGTAGGCGTCGGGCAGGTCGATGTACTTGCCGACCAGGGCGACGGTGATCTCGTGGTCGGGGTTGTGGACGCGGTCGAGCAGGTCGTCCCAGGTCGTCCAGTCCACGTCGCGGAAGGGCAGGTCGAGCTTGCGGACCACGTAGGCGTCCAGGCCCTCGGCGTGCACGACCTTCGGGATGTCGTAGATCGAACGGGCGTCCGGGCAGGCCACCACGGCGTCCTCGTCCACGTCGCACATCAGCGAGACCTTGCGTTTGATCGCAGGAGGCACCTCGCGGTCGCAGCGCAGCACGATCGCGTCCGGCTGGACGCCGGTGTTCCGTAATGCGGCCACCGAGTGCTGGGTCGGTTTCGTCTTCAGCTCGCCGGACGGCCCGATGTAGGGCAGCAGTGAGATGTGCACGACGAAAACCTTTTCCCGGCCCACTTCGTGGCGGAGCTGACGGACGGTCTCCAGGAACGGCAGCGACTCGATGTCGCCGACCGTGCCACCCACTTCCGTGATCACCACGTCCACCGTGTCCGTCGCCGGGCGACGGACACGACGCTTGATCTCGTCGGTGATGTGCGGGATCACCTGGACCGTGTCCCCGAGGTACTCGCCCCGGCGCTCGCTGGCGATCACCGCGTTGTACACCTGTCCGGTGGTGACGTTCGCCGAGCCGTCGAGGTCTCGGTCGAGGAAGCGCTCGTAGTGTCCGATGTCCAGGTCGGTCTCGGCGCCGTCGTTGGTGACGAAGACCTCACCGTGCTGGAACGGGTTCATCGTGCCCGGGTCGACGTTCAGGTACGGGTCGAGCTTCTGCATGACCACGCGCAGGCCCCGGGCCTTCAGCAGCATGCCGAGGCTGGAGGCGGTCAGGCCCTTGCCGAGTGAGGAGGCGACACCTCCGGTGACGAAGATGTGTCTGGTCGTAGTGGCTTTCGGCAGCGCGGCCAAGGAGGCTCCCGGGGGCATGGGCGGGCTTATGTGGGCGTACCGTTCTTGAGCGGGAGGCGCCGGACGATCTCGGTGCCGACGTCGGAGATGTGCGGCAGCACGCCGAGCGTGTCGACAACGAAGCGGTACAGATTCCCCTCGTCCTCTACGCAGACGTCCACGAGCAGGTTGTACTGGCCCGTCACGGCGGCGCAGAACAATACGTCCGGGCAGGCGGACAGGGCGCCGCCGACGGCTTCGAGACCGGCCGGGTGCACCTTCAGCCGCACCCGCGCCCGCACCGGCCGCCCCAGCAGGGTGGGGTCGACGACCGTGCGCAGGCGCAGCGCCCGGCGCTCCAGCAGCGCCGTGATCCGGCGGCCGGCCGTGGCCGTGGAGAAGCCGAGCTCTCCGGCGAGTTCGGTGAGGCTGACGCGCGCGTTGCGCTTCAGTGCTTCGACGACCTGGACGTCGCCCGGCGTGAGGTTGTAGGGCTGGGCGGGACCGGGCAAGGGCTGGACCAGACTCGCCCGCAAGCGCTTCTCCTCCTCCTCGGTCAGGACAGGGACGTACCACTCGGACTCGTCGCGGAACGTGCGCAGGGTGAAGTCGGCGCCGAGCACATCGACGTCGGGCAGGCCAGGGAGGCCGTCGGCCGTGGCGGTGTACAGCGCGGACCGGGTCTCCACCAGAAGTTCGCACCAGAGACGACCGGTTCCACCGGCCACAGCGTCGACGTTAAGGACCTCGGCCCACGCGGCCAATGCCGTGCTGGCGCTTTCCGGCCAGCCCGCGGCCCTCTTCAATCGCAGGTGGAGGGGGTGGCCGCGGCCCCGCAGCAGCGGGCCGAACTCGGCGGTGCAGTGCGTGACACCCGTGTCCAGGAGCCGTTGCACGCGCCGCGCAACGGCGCGCTCGTGCTCGCCGAGGATGCGCGCCACTTCCGCGACCCCGGCCCGGGGGCTGATCTGAAGTGCGGCCACGATCCGCCGGTCAAGTGCATCGAGACAGTCGGCCTCATCGATTCTGTCGGTATCCATCAGCATGGAGTCAATATGGCAGGATCTTTATCACCGAAGAAAGGTCTGTTGTCTGATTCATTCATCTAGGGCAGACTGTGCAGCCGTCGCCCACGGTGATGCGGCTTGCGCTTTTCGGATCCGACCTGGCTGTACGGCCCGAGAGGACAGAGCTTTTGGCACGCGAGAGCACCACCGCAGCAGTCCAGGACCACGTCACCTCCGATGAGTTCCGCTCCGTCCTGGGGCGGTTCTGCTCCGGCGTCACGGTGGTCACCGCCATGGGGCCGACCGGCCCCGTCGGCTTCACCTGTCAGTCCTTCTCCTCGCTCTCCCTCGAACCGCCCCGCATCCTTCTGTGCGTCAGCCGTACGTCGAAGAGCTGGCCCATCGTCAGGAACAGCGCATCCTTCTGTGTCAATGTGCTCGCCCAGGCCCAGCAGCCGGTCAGCGAACGGTTCGCGCGCTCCGGCGGCGACAAGTTCCACGAGATCGCGTGGACCCCGTCACCGGGCGGCGCGCCCCGCCTCGCCGACGCGACCGCCTGGATCGACTGCCGCCTGCACACCGAGTACGACGGCGGCGACCACCTGGTCGTCATGGCCGGCGTACGACGGGTGGACACGCCGACCGAGCCGCGTGCGCCCCTGCTGTTCTACCGGGGCCGGTACGCGCGTCTCGCCGACGCGTCCTGAACATCCTCCCGCTCCGTGCCCAAGGAGAGACCTCCATGTCAGTGACCCCTGCGTCCGACGAGTCCGCTGCCCTTCAATCCGGCCTCCTCGCCGGACTCGACGTCTTCGTGGGCGGGCCGATCCAACATGCCATCCTCGCCGACGGGTTCGTCGGCCAGTTACAGGATGCGATCACCACGGCCATCGGCACGGTCACCGAGAACGGCGCCAACGTGTTCTCCGCGCACGTCGTCGAGAAGTTCGGCGAGGAGACCGCGTCGTTCACACCCGAGCAGGTCTCGGTACGCGACTTCCGCTGGATGAGGAAGTGCGACGTGTTCGTGCCGGTGCTGCCCGTCCAGCGGGAGGACGGCATCCTGCGCCGCACCGACGGCACCCACGTCGAGCTCGGCTGGGCCACGGCCCTCGGGCGGCCCATCGTCCTCATCACCAAGCAACCCGTCGTCGAGTCCGCCAGCCATCTCCTGAAGGGGCTGCACCGCGTCGGGTTCGTCCAGCACATCGACTTCGACGAGTTCACGGAGAAGCCAAGCCTCCTCGTCGACGCCGTGCTGGGCGCCACCGAGCGCCAGCGCGAGGCGATCGGCGCGGGTCTCGTCGCCTAGGCATCCGTCCAACCCCCCACCCCGCTCACATTCTCCGGACGGAGTCACCGAGTGCGCGATACATCGATCCTCGGAATGCCGTTGACCGCCCCCGTGGTCGTCGGATCCGGGCTGCTCACGGACCAGGAACGCAATATCCGCCGGTTGCTGGAAAAGGGCGCCGGAGCCGTGGTCACCAAGACCATCCATCCCAATCCGCCTCAGGGCCTCGACGAGCGGATCCTGCGGCTGCCCGTCGGCATGCTGAACAGCACCACGTACTCCAAGCGACCGGTCAGCCACTGGCTGCGAGTGCTGCGCTCGTTCGCCGAGGACCGGCTGCCGGTCATCGCCTCCCTGCACGCCGACAGCCCCGATGAACTCGCCGCCCTGGCCCGGGACGTCGAGACGACCGGCTGCCGGGCCCTGGAACTCGGCATCTCCTGCCTCAACGAGGAGGACGGTCTGGAGGACGACAACCCCGACCGGGTCTACGCCTACACCTCCGCCACCCGCAGCCGCACCGGGCTGCCCCTGTCCGTCAAACTCGCCGTCGGCGAGGGTCTCCAGGACCGGGTCCGGGCCGCCATCGCCGGCGGCGCCGACGCCATCACCCTCAGCGACACCATCCCCGGCGCGGCCGTCTCACCCGAGACCGGCGACCTCGAACTGAACGGCGTCTACGGCTACTCCGGTCCTGGCCTCAAACCCCTTGTCCTGGCGGCGACGTGGCAGCTGCGCAAGCGGGGCATCACCCTGCCGATCATGGGCGTCGGCGGAGTGAACAGCGGCCGGGACGTCGCCGACTACCTGAGCGTCGGCGCAAACGTCGCGCAGGTCTACACCGCCCTGCACACCGACATGTACGACACCCTGGAGCGCATCCTCGGCGAGACCCGTGAACTCCTGGGCGAACCCCAAGGAGCGCCCTTATGACTCCACTGCTCACAGACTTGACGAGCAGCCAGGTCACGAACGCGGTGCGGGGACGGACGGTCGTCTGGCCGATCGGGGCGATCGAGCAGCACGGTCCGCACCTCCCGCTCTCCGTCGACCTGCTCCTCGCCGAAGCCGTCGCCGCCGAACTCGCCCACGCCCTCGATGCGTTCGTCCTCCCCGCGCAGGCGGTCGGCGCCCGCTCCCTGCCGCAGAGCGGCGGCGGACTGCACTTCCCGGGCACGCTCTACGTCGGCGGCGACACCCTCGTCCGCTACCTGGCCGAGACGCTACGGGCGCTCGTCGCGCTCCCCATGGCCCGTCTCGTGGTCGTCAACGGGCACTACGAGAACGAACCGTTCCTCTTCGAGGCGATCGACCAGGTGCGTGAGCGAGGACTCCTCGACGACACCGAGGTGTTCGCATTCAGCTGGTGGTCACTGGTCCGCGATACCTGGATCCTCGGGGAACTCCCTCGGTTCCCCGGCTGGCATGCCGAGCACGCCGGGGTCACCGAAACCAGCCTCATGCTCCATCTGCGCCCCGACCTCGTCACCGACGAGCGTCCCCACCACGACGCACCGCCCCGCGCGGGCGTCTACCTGCACCCGATCGACGTCGGACAGAGCACCAACCAGGGTGTCCTGTCGTCGACTTCCGGATCGAGCGCCGGTCTTGGCAAGAAGCTGCTGCGGCACATCGTCGAGGAGGCAACGGCGATGATCCGCGACGGCAAGGGGCTGCTCTTCGCCCAGACCCGGCCCGACCGCCGATCCGGAGGAAAGTGACCGTGAGCCGTCGACCCGGAGGAAGAGAGCAGTGACCAGCAAGTTCCACCTCGCCTGTATCTTCAACTTCACGCCGGACGACTGGCAGGGCCCCTTCGGCACCGGGGGCTCGCCCTGGGACGGGCGCTTCCACACCGAGGTCGCGCAGGCGCTGGAGCGAGCCTGCTTCGACTACGTGATCATCGAGGACAAGTTGATGGTCCCCGAGAGCTACGGCGGCACCTCCGAACGCGCCCTGCGGCAGGGCATGGTCGTCCCCAAGCACGACCCCGTACCGCTGGCCGCGGCAATGGGCCTGGCCACCTCCTGCCTCGGCATCGTCGCCACCCTCTCCACGATGGCGTACCCGCCCTTCATGACCGCCCGGCTGGCCTCCACCATGGACAGCATGCTCGGCGGGCGGTTCGGCTGGAACATCGTCACCAGCGCCGAGGACCTGGCGGCCCAGAACTTCGGCCTCGACAAGCTCCCGTCCCGGGATGACCGTTACGCCATGGCCGACGAATACGTCGACGTGGTGCGGCAGTTGTTCGACTCCTGGGACGCCGACGCCGTCGTCCTGGACCGCGAGAACGGCATCTACGCCGACCACACGAAGGTCCGGCCGATCCACTTCCGGGGCAAGTACTTCAGTGTGCGCGGCCCCCTCAACACCGTGCCGTCCCCACAGCACCGACCCGCGTTCACCCAGGCCGGTGCCTCGCCCCGGGGCCGGGCCTTCGCCGCGCGCAACGCGGACTCGGTGATCGCCATCGCCAACGGCGTGAAGGCCATGAAGGAGTTCCGCGACCAGGTGCGGGCGCACGCCGAGGCGGCCGGCCGGAACCCGGACGATGTCAAGGTGCTGTTCTGTGTCACGCCCACCCTGGGCGAGACCGAAGAGGACGCCCGCGAGAAGTACCGACGGGAGATCTCTTCCCCGCAGTTCATCCACGATGTCCTCGCCGAGACCTCCGCGCTCACCGAGATCGACTTCGCGCAGTTCGACCTCGACGAGCCGCTGCCGTATCGCCTGGAGACCAACGGCGAACAGGGCTCGCTGGACCAGCTCCAGCAGTGGGGCAGTGGGAAGACCCTCCGAGAGCTGGCCATGGACGCGGCCGGCGGGCTCGTCTCCTCGATGGAGCTGGTCGGCACTCCTGACCAGATCGCCGAGCAGATGGGGGCGGCCATGGAGGAGGTCGGCGGTGACGGCTTCATGCTGACGACACCCGTACTGCGCATGAACCGGCGCTGGGTCACCGAGATCACCGACGGGCTGGTGCCCGCACTGCAACGGCGCGGCCTCACCCGCACCGCCTACAGGCACGGCAACACCCTCCGCCAGAACCTCACCGAGTTCTGACCGGATGACACAGACGACACGACGGCTGGTCCTGGACGACACCGCCCAGGACCTGCTGTTCCGGAAGGCGTTCACCGCGGACCGGTTCACCGGCGACCCCGTGGACGACGACACGGTCCGCGCCGTCCACGACCTGGTCCGCGACGGCCCGACCGCCTTCAACCAGCAACCCCTCAGAATCCTCCTGTTGCGCTCGGCCGCCGGCCGGGCGCGGCTGGTCGCCCACCTGTCGAGGAGCAACAGGGAAAAGACCCTCAAGGCACCGTTGACCGCACTCCTCGCCGTCGACAACGAATTCCACCGCAGGCTTCCGGAGCAGTTCCCACAGTTCCCCGGTGCGATGGACCTGTTCACCCGGGACCCCGCTTTCAGAGAACGCTCGGCACTGCTGAACGGAACTCTGCAAGCCGCCTATTTCGTCATCGGGATCAGGGCGGCGGGTCTCGCCGCCGGACCGATGAGCGGATTCGACGAGGACGGTGTCAACCGCGAATTCTTCCCCGACGGCCGGCGATCCGTGCTGTTCGCCGTGAACATCGGCCGGCCCGTACGGGATGCACGCCCGCGCGGCCCGCGCCTGGCGTACGACGAGATCCGTACGACTCTGTGACGCCATGCCGCTATGACGGACGCCGGACCGTCTCCCGGTACCAACGTCCCCACTTGTCCAGTTCCTCGGTGATGGAGTCCAGGCTGTGACCGACGCCCGTCAGTGTGTACTCCACGCGCGGCGGTACCTCCCGGTGGACGGTCCGGGCCACCAGACCGTCCGCCTCCAGCTCCCGCAGCTGTCGGGTCAGCATGCGCTGGGTGATCGGTGGCAGCGCCCGTCGGAGCTCGCCGAAACGCAGCGTACCCGCCGCCAGCTGCTTCAGAATGGCCAGTTTCCATCTGCCGCCAAGAATTTCCATGGCGAACTCCACCGAGCAGCAATCGGGTGCTTCTTCGACATCGGAACGCACCGCTGACCTCCATTGGTATACCGATTTGAACCAGGGGACACAAATGATCGTACTTGCGGCTCGCGTTGATACGCGCGGAAACTGAGGATATGTTGAACAAGGACGCGCCCGCACCGGCACGGACACCGGAGGAGACCGCCTCGCCCGACCGGCGCTGGCTGGTCCTGGCCGTGGTCTCGGGCAGCCTGTTGCTGTGCGGGATCGACCTCACCGTGCTGCATGTGGCCGTGCCGAGCATGAGCCGCGACCTCCATCCCAGCGCCGCGCAGTTGCTGTGGGTCGTCGACGTGTACTCGCTGGCACTCGCCGCCCTGCTCGTGACGTGCGGGACACTCGGGGACCGTATCGGCCGGCGCAAGATGGTGCTGAGCGGATTCTTCGCCTTCGGTCTCGCCTCGACCGCCTGCGCGTTCTCCACCTCCACCGGCCAACTCATCGCCGCGCGTGCCGCGTTGGGCGTCGCCGCCGCGATGATCATGGCCTCGACGGTTGCGATCATCCGGGTCGTCTTCACCGACGACCGGGAGCGGGCCCTGGCGATCGGCATCTGGACCTCCGCGCACAGCGTCGGCGCGACCATCGGGCCCCTGGTCGGCGGGATCGTCGCCGAACGCTGGGGCTGGGGCGCGGTGTTCCTCGTCAACGTCCCCGTCATTGTCGTCATCCTGGCCGTGGGCGCCCGCGTCGTCCCCGAATCGAGGAACCCCGTGCCGCGCCACTGGGACGTGGCCAGTGTCGCACTCTCCGTCACCGGGCTCGCGGGCGTGGTGTACGCGCTGAAGCAGGCCGGCGAGCACGCCGGCGTGGACACCGTGATCGTGATCACGGCAGTCGGCGGGGCCGCGCTGCTGTACGTCTTCGTGCGCCGCCAACGCTGCCTCACGGAGCCGCTGCTGGACTTCTCCCTCTTCAACGAGCGCCGGTTCACCACCGCCACCCTGTGTGTCATCGGCTGCTTCGGCAGCTATGTCGCTCTGCTCTTCTTCCTCACCCAGTGGCTCCAGCAGGTCGGCGGCTACTCGCCGTTGCGCGCCGGGCTCGCCCTGATGCCGTTGGCCGCCGCCAACGCGGTCGGCGCGGTCACGGCGCCCTGGGCTTCCGCGCGCTGGGGCAACCGCCGCTCGCTCACCGGGGCGCTGCTTCTCTTCGCCGCCGCCTACGCCGCGATCGCCGCCGTCGGGGACACCGCGCACTACGGGGTGCTCCTGCTGCCGCTGCTGTGTGCCGGGTACGGCGCCGGGATCGTGATGACGCTGGGCGCGGACTCCATCATGAGCGCCGCCCAACCCGAGCGCTCCGGAGAGGCCGCCGCCATCCAGGAGACTTCCTTCGAACTCGGTGCGGGCCTCGGCGTCGCGTTCCTCGGTACCGCCCTGACCCTCGTCTACCGCACCGGTCTGCCCAAGGTGCCGGGTCTTGCCGCCGACGATCACGCCCACGCCGAGGAGTCCTTCTCCGCCGCCGAGGACACCGTCGCCCACCTGCCGTCACCCACCGCCGACGCCGTCATGAGGGCGGCCCGTCAGGCATACGACCGGGGGTTCACGGTCGTGGCGGTCATCGCGACGACCGTGCTGATCGCGACGGCGGCCCTGGCGGCGGTGATGCTGCGGCCGAAGGCGTCGAAGTGAGCGCGGCCAGAAGACCGTGTCCAGTGTGGCTAGGCGGTCGTCGAGCCGTGTATGGGGCGCGGTACGTGGAGTTGGATCGTGCCGCACGGACTGCTCTCCGCAGCCGGTCCGGCTGGACAGCCCGGCCATGGCCATGGTTTTCCGGACTCACATCCACGGTGCCGCCGGTGCGCCGGATGACGTCAGGCGCCGCGCGATTGCGGCGGCGCGGTGCTCCTTTCGGTGAGCTGCGGTGGTGCGGTGAGCCGGTGGCCGCGGCCAGAGCCGCCCACACGGCCCCCGGACTCACCGACAGCGTCCGGTACGGAACGGTACGGAACAGAGCCCGCGGGACCGGTGCGCCGGGCGGGTGACCTCGCGGGCCGCCGTGCGGGGTGGGCGCGCGGGCGGGCGGCCGGGCCGTACCTAACCTGATCACATGTCAGATGACGAGTCGTACGAGCTGCTCGGGTTCGACAACGTGCTGCTGGCCGTGGGTGATCTCGACGAGGCCGCCGCCTTCTACGGGCGGGCCGGGTTCACGGTGGCCTTCCGGCTGGACGAGGCGGGGATCGCGCTGCTGAAGGTCGGCGGGGAGACCCCGGGGATCCTGCTGCGCCGTCAGGAGGCGCTCGGGCACCGGCCGCCGCCCTGGCACACCCCGCGGCTGTGGCTGGAGGTCCCGGACGCCCGCGCGGCGGCCCGCGCGCTGGCGGCGGCCGGGATCGAGCCGCTGGACGCGCCGGTGGCGCAGGCGACCGGCTGGACCGTGGAGATCGCCGACCCCTGGGGCAACGTCCTCGGTCTCACCGACTACACCAAGCGCCCGGAGCTGGGCCGCAGGCCCTGAGCGGCTGGCCGCCGACGGCGCGCGGGCACTGGCTAGGCTCTGTCCGTGTCCGAGAAGAAGAGCCCCGGCGGCAAGAGCGTGACCAGCGGCGCGGGCCCGGCCCCGAGCAAGTCCGAGCAGACCCGCGCCCTCATCCTGGAGACGGCCATGCGCCTGTTCCAGGAGCGCGGCTACGACCGGACGACGATGCGGGCCATCGCGCAGGAGGCCGGGGTCTCGGTCGGCAACGCGTACTACTACTTCGCGGGCAAGGAACATCTGATCCAGGGCTTCTACGACCGGATCGCCGCCGAGCACCGGGAGGCGGTGCGCGAGGTCCTGGCCCGCGAGACGGGTCTCCAGGCGCGGCTGGCGGGGGTGCTGAAGGCATGGCTCGACGTCGCCACGCCGTACCACGAGTTCGCGGTGCAGTTCTTCAAGAACGCCGCCGATCCCGACAGTCCGCTCAGCCCGTTCTCCCCGGAGTCCGAGCACGCGCGCGTGGAAGCGGTCAGCGTCCACAAGGAGGTGCTGTACGGGGCGCGGACCAGGGTGCCGGCGGAGCTGCGCGAGGTGCTGCCCGAGCTGATGTGGCTGGCCCAGATGGGCCTGGTCCTGTACTGGGTGTTCGACCGCACCGAGGGCCGTGAGCGCAGCTACCGGCTGGCCGAGCGCGGTGCCCGGCTCACCGCGCGGGGGGTGTCGCTGGCCCGGTTCCGGGCCCTGCGTCCGCTCGTGCTCGACGTGCACGAGCTGTTCACGGACTTCCTGCCGGGGATGACGAAGGCGCTGCCGGATCCGGCGGCCAGGGCCCGCGAGCAGGCGTGACGGCCGCCGGGCGGCGGGCCGCCCGGCGGGTGCGGGTCAGATCCAGGTGAGCTTCCACAGGCGGAAGACGCCCGTGCCGTCCGAGAGGTACTGGCCGCCGCCGACGTCCTCGGTGGTGACGACGTACTCCTTCTGCTGCCACAGCGGGACCAGCGGGACGTCCTCGGCCACCTTCGCCTGGAGGCTGCGGAAGTCGGTGGCCGCGCGGCTGCGGTCGGTGTACTGCTGGCTGTCGGAGACGAGTGCGTCGACGGCCTTGCTGCTGTAGCCGGTGTTCATGCTGCTGCCGGTGCCGACGAGCGGGCCGCCGAAGGTGTCCGGGTCGGGGTAGTCGGCGACCCAGCCGACGGCCCAGGCGTCGAGCTTGCCGGAGGTGTACCGCTTCTGGAAGTCGGTCCACTCGTAGCCCTTGACGTCGACCTTGAACAGGCCGCTCGCCTCCAGCTGCTTCTTGATCTCCGCGGCTTCCTGGGCGCCCTGGCCGCGGCCCTCGCCGTAGCCGTAGGTGAAGCGCACCGGCGTGGAGACGCCCGCGTCCTTCAGCAGGTCGCGGGCCTTCTTGGCGCTCTGGGCCGGGTAGGAGTCGAAGAAGGACGTGGTGTGTCCGGTGATGCCGGCCGGGACCAGGGAGTACAGCGCGTCGACCGTGCCGTCGTAGACGGAGGTGACGAGCTCCTCGCGGTTGACCAGCCAGGCGATGGCGCGGCGGACCCGGGCGTCGTGCAGCGGCGAGGAGTCGTGCGTGTTGAGGTACAGGTTGCGGGTCTCGGCGCTGTCGGACACCGACACGCGCTGCTTGGGGTCGCTCGGGTTCAGCCCGGCGAGCACCTTCGGGGTCAGCGTGCGGGTGGCGACGTCGACCTGCTTGTCCTCCCACGCCTTGTCGAGCGCGGTGCCCTCGGTGAAGTAGCGCACCTGGACCGGCTTGGCGGAGCCGCTGATGGCGCCCTTGTAGGAGCCGTTGGGCTTCAGCTCGGCGCTCTTGTCCTTGCTGTAGCCGGTCAGGCGGTAGGGGCCGGTGCCGTCGGCGTCGTTCCCGGTGCGCAGCGAGTCCAGCGCGTAGCGGGTGTGGTCGACGATGGAGCCGGCGCCGGTGGCGGCCTTCAGCGGGAAGGTGGTGTCGGGCGTGGAGAGGTGGAAGGTGACGGTCATGCCGTCGGCCTCCACCGAGCCCAGGGTGGAGAACAGGGAGGACGGGCCGACCTGGGAGTTGATCTTCTTGACCCGGTCGAAGGAGTACTTGACGTCCTCGGCGGTCATCGTCCGGCCGCTGGGGAACTTGAGCCCCTCGCGGACCGTGCAGCGGTAGGTGCGCGAACCGCCGCCGGTGAAGCCGCAGTCCTTGGCGGCGTCCGGCACCGGCTGGGTGCCGCCGGGCTCGAAGGTCAGCAGCGACTGGAAGACGTTGCTGTACAGGGCCCAGGAACCGGCGTCGTAGGCACCGGCCGGGTCCAGCGAGGTGACGGCGTCCGTGGTGCCCAGGACGATCGCCTTGTCCTTGTCACCCTGCGACGGCAGGAGTTGCCAGCCGCCCACGCCGACCACCGCCAGAACCAGCAGTGTCAGCAGAATCCGCATGCGAACCGACCGCATCGGTGATGCCCTCCCCAGGCCCTTCGCGAGCCGCCGTGCATATGCCACACCCCTAAGGGCCGCGCACACATAATCACACGATGTTCACCTCGGGGAAGAGGTTCCAGGAAGGGATGAAAAGACGTTATGAAGAAGTGTTGTCGCTTTGTTTCACAGGATGTCCTCAGGCGCCCCTCAGAGGGCGATGAATGTACGTTTTACTCCTTTTCATCCGTCCTTCCGGGATGAAAGGTGATACGCCGCACACCTGGACGCCCGTCCCGGTTCCGGACGGAACGTCAGCCGCCCGGTCCGCCCGGCCCGTTATGACATCCGGCGCAGTGCGCGCAGCCCGCGCAACCCGAGACCCCCGATGACCGTCCCCCATACGAAGGAGACGACCGCCAACGCCAGGTGGACCCAGAAGTACGCCGTCGGATGACCGTCGTCGAACGCGAGCCCGCTGCTGTCCTTGACGAGATTCTTGACGAAAGTGATCCAGATGACCCAGCTCCACACCCCGAAGGCGAGCAGGAACCAGGAGACGGGGCGGCTGAGCTTCATACCCTCAGTATCGCTGCCGGGTGTCCGGGGCCGGGGGCGGGGTACGGCCGGGAACCGGCCCCGGGGTGGGGCGGCGGTGGACACGACAGGTACGTTTCCGACCGTGCCCGCACCCCCCAGGACCGTCCGCCGCTCACTGCTGGTCGCCTCCGCCGCCCTGCTGTCCCTCTCCGTGACCGCGCCCGCCGCGCTCGCCGCGCCCGCACCCACGGCCACTCCCCCGGCGCACATGTCCGGCGTGGGCGGTGCCCGGCTGGCCCAGCCCGGCACCCAGGTCGCCCTGGCCCCCGGGGTGCCCGCCCTGCCCAAGGAGCTGACCGCGCGCTCCTGGATCGTCGCCGACGCCGAGTCCGGGCAGGTGCTCGCCGCGCACAACGCGCACTGGCGGCTGCCCCCGGCCAGCACCCTGAAGATGCTCTTCGCCGACACCGTGCTGCCGAAGTTCCCCAAGACCCAGACGCACAAGGTCACCCCGGGCGACCTGGCCGGGATGGGCGAGGGCTCCAGCCTGGTCGGGATCAAGGAGAACGAGACCTACTCCGTCCACGACCTGTGGCTGGGCGTCTTCCTGCGGTCCGGCAACGACGCCGTGCACGTGCTGTCCGCCATGAACAACGGCGTGGCCCGGACCGTGCAGGACATGAACGCGCACGCCCAGGACCTCCAGGCGCTGGACACCCATGTGGTGAGCCCGGACGGCTACGACGCCCCCGGCCAGGTCTCCTCGGCGTACGACCTCACCCTGTTCGCCCGCTCCGGGCTCCAGAAGAAGGACTTCCGGGAGTACTGCTCGACCGTGCGCGCCGCCTTCCCCGGCGAGACCACCAAGAACAAGAGGGGGCGGTCCTCCCGGGGCTCCTTCGAGATCCAGAACACCAACCGGCTGCTCGCCGGTGACGCCGGGCTGCCCGTCTACCCGGGCATCGCGGGCGTGAAGAACGGTTACACCACCAACGCGGGCAACACCTTCACCGGCGTCGCCGAGCGCGACGGCAGGGTGCTGCTCGTGACGGTGATGAACCCGCAGAGCAGCGTGCACGACGAGGTCTACCGGGAGACCGGCCGGCTCTTCGACTGGGGCTTCAAGGCGGCCGGCAAGGTGCAGCCGGTGGGCACCCTGGTACGGCCCAGGAGCGCCCAGGCGGCCGGTGCGCAGCCGGACCCGAGCGCCCCGGCCGACGGCACGCAGGGCACGGCGAAGACCGCGAGCGCCGCCGGGAGCGGCTCCGGTGGCATGGGGATCGCGCTCGGCATCGCCGGCGGGGTGCTGGTGCTGCTGGCGGCCGGTGCCTTCCTGGTCAACCGCCGCTGGCCGCTGCCGGAGCTCATGCGGCGCCGTCCGCGCCCCTGAGCCGCCCGCCGGGCCCTTCGGCCGCGTCGCCGCCGCCGTCGTCCGCGCCGCCGGTCCCCGGACCGGCGGCGTCCCCGTCCGCCTCCGCCGCGCTGCCGGTCGCGGTCCAGGCGGAGCAGTACAGCACCAGCTTGGCCGTGAAGTTGATCCACAGCAGCAGCGCGACCGGGACCCCGAACGCGCCGTACATGCTCTTCGCCGCCACCCCTTGGATATAGCCGCTGAGCAGCAGCTTCAGCAGTTCGAAGCCGACCGCGCCGAGCAGCGCGGCGACCACCAGGCGGTGGCGCGGCGGCTCCACGCCGGGCAGCAGCGTCAGCACGTACAGGAGCACCAGGAAGTCGGCGAGCACCGCGACGGCGAACGCGATGACCCGCAGCACCACGCTGCCCGCGCCGTCCTCGCCGAGGCCCACCGCGCGCGAGGTCCAGCCGACGGCGGCCGAGGCGACGGTGGAGACGGCGAGCGTGATCAGCACCGCGCCGCCGAAGCCCACCAGGATCCCCGCGTCCTGGACCTTGCTCACCACCGGGTTCTTCTCCGGGTCCGGCAGCTCCCACACGGCGCGCAGGCAGTCGCGCATCTGGCCGACCCAGCCCATGCCGGTGAAGAGCAGGGCGGCACCGGCGATGATCCCGACGGTGCCCGCGTTCTGCGCCAGCGAAGTGATGTGCAGCTGGTCGCCCAGGCCCGGGAACTGCTGGGCGATCTTGCTCTCCATGGTGTGCTGCTGCCGGGTGCTGAGGGTGGCGGCGCCGATCGCGGCGGCCAGGGTCAGCAGCGGGAACAGCGCGATGAAGCTGACGAACGTCATGGCGGCGGCGAGCCGGGTCCATTTGACCCGGTCCAGACGTTCGTACGACCGCCACGCGTGCGTCTGCATCAGACGTGTCAGCCACGGGCCGATCACGGGGAGGTTCTTCAGCCAGTCCATGATCGGACTTGTGCCCGCTCAGGCGCCGCGTCAACACCGCGTTTCTACGACAGAACGCCCATAAGCGGACGATACAGTCGTCTGCCGTGAAGATCGCCCCCGGCGCGGCCCCCCGTCCCGCCTCCCGTCCCGCCCGTTCCCTGGCCCGGCTGGTCCCCCGGCTCACCGATCCGGGACCCGGCCGGCTGCCGCGCTCCGTGCTGGTGCTCGGCGGCACCTCCGAGATCGCGCTGGCCACCGTGCGGCGGCTGATCGCGCGCCGTACCCGCACGGTGTGGCTGGCGGGCCGGTCCGCGCCCGCCCTGGCCGAGGAGGCGGCCCGGCTGCGGGCACTGGGCGCCGAGGTGCGCACGGTCGCCTTCGACGCGCTCGACTGCGGCGCGCACGAGAGCGTGCTCGGCAAGGTGTTCGCCGAGGGCCCCGTCGACCTGGTGCTGCTGGCCTTCGGCGTCCTGGGCGACCAGGCGTACGACGAGCGGGAGCCGCTGAACGCGGTGCACGTCGCCCAGACCAACTACTCCGGCGCGGTCTCGGCGTCCCTGGTGGCCGCGCGCGCCCTGCAGAACCAGGGGCACGGCTCCCTGGCCGTCCTCTCCGCGGCCGCCGCCGAACGGGCCCGCCGCACCGACTTCATCTACGGCTCCAGCAAGGCGGGCCTGGACGCCTTCACCCAGGGCCTGGGCGACGCGCTGTACGGGACGGGCGTGCACGTGATGCTCGTACGCCCCGCGTTCGTGACGTCCCGGGCCACGGCGGGCCGCGCGGTGCCGCCGCTGGCGAGCACGCCGGGCGAGGTCGCCACCGCCGTCGAGCTGGGCCTGCGGCGGCACTCGGAGACCGTGTGG
Source organism: Streptomyces sp. PL-25 (assembly GCF_058344915.1). Taxonomy (NCBI): domain Bacteria; kingdom Bacillati; phylum Actinomycetota; class Actinomycetes; order Kitasatosporales; family Streptomycetaceae; genus Streptomyces; species Streptomyces sp. PL-25. The sequence goes on along the minus strand of NZ_CP136997.1, from coordinate 4,568,510 downwards.
GTGCCGGGCGCGCTGCGGGCGGTCACGACGGCGCTGCGGCATCTGCCGCGCGGGCTGTACCGGCGGCTGCCGCTGTAGCGGGGCGGGCGCCCGGGGCAGGCGGGAAGGTGACGACAGGTCCTGAGGACCTGTCCTAGCGGGCGGGCAGGGTGCCGCGGTCGACGGGGGCCGCCTGCGGGGGCACCACCGCGCGGCCGCCGAAGGAGAACTCCCGCAACTTGCGCCACACCCCGTCGGAGCCCTGCTCGTGCAGCGCGAAACCGGTGCACGTCCAGGCGGCCTCGTACCCGGCCAGCTCCGCGAAGGCGCGGTCCATCGCGGCCTCGTCGATGCCGTGCGCGACCGTGACGTGCGGGTGGTACGGGAACTGGAGTTCGCGGGCCACCGGCCCGGAGGCGTCCCGGACCCGCTCCTGGAGCCGGGCGCACGCCTCGGCGCCCTCGACGACCCGGACGTACACCACCGGCGACAGCGGCCGGAAGGTGTCGGTGCCGGACAGCCGCATCGGGAAGGACCGCCCGGCCGCCGCCACCTCGGTCAGATGGGCCTCGACGGCCGGCAGCGCGGCCCGGTCGACCTCGGTCGGCGGGAGCAGGGTGACATGCGTGGGGATGCCGTGAGCCGCGGCGTCGCCGAAGCCCGCGCGCCGCTCCTGGAGCAGGCTGCCGTGGGGCTCCGGGACCGCGATCGACACACCGATCGTTACGGTCCCCACGTCGTCTCCTGTCGTCGTGCCGATGTGGTCTCTGCTCTGCTGTCCGTGCCGTCCCCGCGGGCGAGGGCCGGGCGGGCCCGTGCCGTCTCGTGCGCTCTCGCGTGTTCCCGGCCGTTTCGTCCCGGCCGTCCGGCTATCGACTGTACGGCCACGGCCCGGCGATGGGCAGGCGCAGCCGCAGTGATGTACGGCGCTTCGTACGGGACGGTCGCGAGCGGGAGTGCGCCTCAGTGCTTGGCCGGCAGGAAGCCCACCCGGTCGTACGCGTGGGCGAGGGTCTCCGCGGCGACGGCGCGGGCCTTCTCGGCGCCCTTGGCCAGGATCGAGTCCAGCGTCTCCGGGTCGTCCAGGTACTGCTGGGTCTGCTCGCGGAACGGCGTCACGAACTCGACCATGACCTCGGCCAGGTCTGTCTTGAGCGCGCCGTACCCCTTGCCCTCGTACTTCTCCTCCAGCGCGGGGATGCCCGTGCCGGTGAGCGTGGCGTAGATCGACAGCAGATTGCTGACGCCGGGCTTGGCCTCGGGGTCGAAGCGGATGACCGTGTCGGTGTCGGTGACCGCGCTCCTGACCTTCTTCGCGGTGGTCCTCGGGTCGTCGAGCAGGTTGATGAGGCCCTTCGGCGTGGACGCCGACTTGCTCATCTTGATCGACGGCTCCTGGAGGTCGTAGATCTTCGCCGTCTCCTTGAGGATGTACGCGGAGGGGACGGTGAAGGTCTCGCCGAAGCGGCCGTTGAAGCGCTCGGCCAGGTCGCGGGTCAGCTCGATGTGCTGACGCTGGTCCTCGCCGACCGGCACCTGGTGCGCCTGGTAGAGGAGGATGTCGGCGACCTGGAGGACGGGGTACGTGAAGAGGCCGACGGAGGCCCGGTCGGCACCCTGCTTGGCGGACTTGTCCTTGAACTGGGTCATCCGGGACGCCTCGCCGAAGCCGGTGAGGCAGTTCATGACCCAGGCGAGCTGGGCGTGCTCGGGCACATGGCTCTGGACGAACAGCGTGCAGCGCTCCGGGTCGAGACCGGCGGCCAGCAGCTGGGCGGCGGCGAGCCGGGTGTTGGCGCGCAGCTCGGCCGGGTCCTGCGGGACCGTGATCGCGTGCAGGTCGACGACCATGTAGAAGGCGTCGTGGGACTCCTGGAGGGACACCCACTGGCGGACGGCGCCGAGGTAGTTGCCGAGGTGGAACGAGCCTGCGGTGGGCTGGATTCCGGAGAGCACGCGAGGTCGGTCGTTGGCCATGCTCACCATTCTCTCAGGTAACGGCCCCCGATCCGGAACTGGTCCGCAACAGCCGCGGCCCGAATCGCCTGCTGTTGTGCAACAGCCTCACCGGACGGCCGCCCCCCGGCGTGAGGGGGGCGGCCGCGGGCCGGTGGTCAGCCGAGGTCGATCTCCGGGTAGAGCGGGAAGCCCGCCACGAGGTCGGAGGCCCGGTGGGCGATCTCCTCGGCGGTCTTGCCGTCCAGGACGTGCTGCGCCTTGGACGGGGCGCCCTTGGCGGTGGTGCCGGGCTCGGTCGCGGTCAGCACCCGGTCGATGAGAGCGGCGACCTCGTCCATCTCGGCGGTGCCGAGCCCCCGGGTGGCCAGCGCGGGCGTGCCGATCCGGACGCCGGAGGTGTACCAGGCGCCGTTGGGGTCGGCGGGGATGGCGTTGCGGTTGGTGACGATGCCGGAGTCCAGCAGCGCGGCCTCGGCCTGGCGGCCGGTCAGCCCGTAGGAGGAGGCGACGTCGATCAGGTTGAGGTGGTTGTCGGTGCCGCCGGTCACCAGGGTGGCGCCGCGCCGCGTCAGGCCCTCGGCCAGGGCGCGGGAGTTGTCGACGACCCGCCGGGCGTAGTCCTGGAAGGAGGGCTGCCGGGCCTCGGCCAGGGCGACCGCCTTGGCGGCCATCACGTGCGGGAGCGGGCCGCCGAGCACCATCGGGCAGCCGCGGTCGACCTGGTCCTTGAGGGAGTCGTCGCACAGGACCATGCCGCCGCGCGGGCCGCGCAGCGACTTGTGGGTGGTGGTGGTGACGATCTGGGCGTGCGGGACCGGGTCGAAGTCGCCGGTGAGGACCTTGCCCGCGACCAGCCCGGCGAAGTGGGCCATGTCGACCATGAGCGTGGCGCCGACCTCGTCGGCGATCTCGCGCATGATCCGGAAGTTCACCAGGCGGGGGTAGGCCGAGTAGCCCGCGACGATGATCAGCGGCTTGAACTCGCGGGCGGTGGCGCGCAGGGCCTCGTAGTCGAGGAGGCCGGTGGCCGGGTCGGTGCCGTAGGAGCGCTGGTCGAACATCTTCCCGGAGATGTTCGGGCGGAAGCCGTGGGTGAGGTGGCCGCCGGCGTCCAGGGACATGCCCAGCATGCGCTGGTTGCCGAAGGCGGCACGCAGCTCGGCCCAGTCGGCGTCGCCGAGGTCGTTGACCTGGCGGACGCCGGTCTTCTCCAGGAAGGGCGCCTCGACCCGGTCGGCGAGGACCGCCCAGAAGGCGACCAGGTTGGCGTCGATGCCGGAGTGCGGCTGGACGTAGGCGTGGCGGGCGCCGAACAGCTCCCGGGCGTGCTCGGCGGCCAGCGACTCGACGGTGTCGACGTTGCGGCAGCCCGCGTAGAAGCGGCGGCCCACGGTGCCCTCGGCGTACTTGTCGCTGAACCAGTTGCCCATCGCGAGCAGCGTGGCCGGGGAGGCGTAGTTCTCGGAGGCGATCAGCTTGAGCATCTCGCGCTGGTCGGCCACCTCCTGGCCGATGGCGTCGGCGACGCGCGGTTCGACGGCGCGGATCACGTCGAGCGCGGCGCGGAAGGCGGTGGACTCGGTGGACAGGGGCGCGGACATCTGGGGACCTCCGGACGTGGCGTCGGCGTTCACGGGACGGCCCAGGCGCACGGCACAGATGCTGCTCGGGCCGCTTCCCGATGGTCGGTCCCATCTTCGGGTCCCGGCGTCCCGCCGGGGCCCAGCGCGCCAGTCACGGCCCTCTGCCAGCCTACCGGCCGGTGCCGGGACGGACGCCGCGGCGTCCACCATGCGGGCGGGGCGCGGCGTCCGTCCGGGCGGGCGCGTGTCAGGCGCCGTCGGTCCCGGTCGTACCGGTCCCGGTCGTGCCGGTCCCGGTCGCTTCGGTGATGCTCCAGCGGCCGACCTCGCGGTAGGACGAGTCGTGGACGGCGGAGCCGTCACCGGGTTCGAGGGCGTAGTGGTGGAGGTTGCCGCCCCAGTAGCGCAGGATGCGGCCCAGTTCGCGGGCCCGCTCCTCGGGCGGCTGGGCCGGGTCCATCGTGACCTCCAGAAGGAACTGCACGTCCGTCGTCTCCCATCGGGTGGCGGGTTCGGGGGCCGGATCCGGTGGTTTCCATTGTTTCATTCAAGTGCTTCTTGGCACTTGGCGCAGACTGTCCGCAGGTGGGCCGGGCCGGCTGCCCGGAAAGTCTCAATCGGTGGGGAGGACTCACGTGGAGGACCGGGTGCGGATCGCCGCGCTGGCGCGGTCGGCGGGGGTGTCGGTGCAGCAGATCCGCGTCTACGCCGATGGCGGGCTGCTGCCCCCGGCCGGGCGCACCGCGTCCGGCTACCGGGTCTTCACGGCCGTGCACGCCGAGGCGCTGGCGGCGCTGCGGGAACTGGCCGCCGGGCACGGCTGGCCGGCCGCCCGCACGGTCATGCGGGCCGTGCACGCCGGGGACCTGCGGGCGGCGCTGGCCGCCGTCGACGCGAGCCACGGCGCCCTCGACCGGGAACGCGCCGGGCTGGCCGCCATGGGCGAGGCGCTGGTGTCGGTCCTGGCCGGCGGCGCGCTCGCCCCGGCCGCCGGGCGCCGCGCGCCGCGCATCGGGGAGGCGGCGCGCGCCGTGGGGGTGAAGCCGCCGGTGCTGCGGCTGTGGGAGGAGCGCGGACTGCTGCGGCCGGACCGGGAGCCGGGCACGGGCTACCGCCGCTACCCGCCCGCGGAGCTTCAGGCGGCGCACGTCGTGGCGCTGCTGCGCCGGGGCGGCCACCCGCTCGCGGCGGCCGGACCGGTCCTGGAGGCGCTGCGCGCGGGCGGCGGCCCGGACCGGATCCGCGACGAACTCGCCGCCCGCCGGGAGCGGTTGCACGAACGCAGCAGCCGCCGCCTGGCCGCGTCCGCGGCCCTGCACGGCTATCTGCGCACCCTCGGCCACCTCACCTGAGCCGCCTCACCTGAGCCGACGCCCGGCGCCGGTCCCGGCCGGTGCGCTCAGAGGATCACGTGCGGGACGAAGCGGGCGTACTCGTCCGTGATCAGACCGGACGACTCCCGGATGCCGAGACCGGCGGACTCGTCCCCGACGACCCAGGCGCCCAGGACGACGTGGTTGCCGTCGAAGGCGGGCAGCGGGGCGAGCGCCTGGTAGCAGCACGCCTCGTCCTCCGGGACGGACGCGGGCGCGGGCTCGGTGCCCGGCTCGTGCACCGTGACGCCCTCGCCCTCGCGGCCGAGCAGCGGCTTGGCCACGTAACCGCTGGTGTCGGCCAGTTCGCGCGGGCCGTCGAGGTAGGCGGGGAGCAGATTGGGGTGGCCGGGGTACAGCTCCCAGAGGACGGCCAGCAGCGCCTTGTTGCTCAGCAGCATCTTCCAGGCGGGCTCGATCCACAGGGTGGAGCCGGTGCCGCCGCCGTTGTCGAGGGTGTCCAGGACGTGTCCGCCGAAGCGGTCGGTGGTCAGCCACTCCCAGGGGTAGAGCTTGAAGACGCTGCGGATGAACCGCAGCCCGTTGTCCACGAACCGCTCGGACAGCGGGTCCCAGCCGATCTCCTCCACGGAGATCCACTCGGTCTCCAGGCCCGCCTGCTCGGCCGTCTCCTTGAGATAGGCGACCGTCATCAGGTCCTCGCCCAGCTCGTCCTCGGCGGAGTGCGCGAAGTGCAGCGGGGCGCCCGGCGGGAGCAGCTTCGCCTGCCGCTGCCAGCCGGCGACGAGCCGGTCGTGCAGGGAGTTCCACTGGTCGGCGCCGGGGAAGCGGTCCTCCATCCAGAACCACTGCGGGGAGGCCGCCTCGACCAGCGAGGTCGGGGTGTCCGCGTTGTACTCCAGCAGCTTGGCCGGTCCCGTGCCGTCGTAGCGCAGGTCGAAGCGGCCGTAGACGGAGGGGAGTTCGGCCCGCCGGTGCCAGGACTCGGCGACCGCGGCGGCGACCCGCGGGTCGGTGATGCCGAGGTCGGCGAACCGCCCGGTGGCGACGATGTGCCCGGCCGCGGCCAGGCACATGCGGTGCAGTTCCTCGACGACGTCCTCCAGCGCCTCCACCTCGGGCAGCGAGAAGACGTAGCAGCCGCTCTCGTCCCAGTAGGGCCGCAGCGAGTCGTCGGGGTGGCGGGTGAGCGGGTAGATCAGGCCCTGCGCCTCGACGGTCTGCTGCCAGCCGGTCCGGGGTTCGAGGGTGCGGCGTTCCATCTCCGGCCTCAGCCGCCGGACTTGCCGTGGCCGCCGCCGAAGCCGCCCCGGTCGACGCCGCCGTGGCTGCCGCCGGACACGGATCCGGAGCTGGAGCCGGACCCGCCGGAGCTCTTGCGCGGCTTGGTGAACGAACCGCCGGTGACCCAGCCGCTCTTCTTCTTGCCGCCGTAGTACCAGGCGCTGTTGTACGAGGACTTGGTGGTCTTGCAGTTCTTGTCCGCGACGACCTTGTAGCCCTTGGACAGCGAGTAGCTGCCGCGGTCCACGCACCGCTTGTCCGGGGCGGAGGAGCAGGAGGTGAGCGCGGCGGCCAGCAGCCCCATGCCCCCCAGGACGACCGTGCCCGACCGAAGCCGCCGTCGTGTGTCCGCCATGTCCCTGTCTCCCCGTCTCAGTCGTCGTGTGGTGCCGTGCCGGTACGTGCTGTCGTTGTTCACGGCCGGAACCCGGTGGCCGGTTCCCGGCCGTCGCGCGTCGGACAGCCTAGAGAGGGACGGGAACACCGGTGCGGGCGGCCCCGTGCCGCCGCGCTCGCCTAGAGTCGCTTCGTGCTCCTGGGAATGGTGTGCGCGCTCGGCGCGGCGGTGTGTTTCGGTACGGCGACGGTGTTCCAGGCGGTCGCCGCGCGGGCGGCGGCCGGTGCGGACGGCGTCCAGGCGGGTCCGGGCGGTGACGCGGCGCTGCTGCTGCGGGCGCTGCGGCAGTGGCGGTACCTGCTGGGCCTCGGTCTTGACGGGGTCGGTTTCGTGCTCCAGATCGCGGCGCTGCGCTCACTGCCGATCTACGCGGTGGGCGCGGCCCTGGCCTCCAGCCTGGCGGTGACGGCGGTGGCCGCGGCCCGGCTGCTGCGGGTGCGGCTCAGGGGCACGGAGTGGGCCGCGGTGGCGGTGGTCTGCGCCGGGCTCGCCCTGCTGGGGCTGGCCTCGGGCGCCGAGGGCGACAAGCCCGGTTCCGCCGCGCTGAAGTGGGCGATGCTCGCCGCGGGCCTCGCCGTGCTGGCGCTGGGCGCGGTGGCGGGGCGGCTGCCCGAGCGCGGCCGACCGCTGCTGCTCGGCCTGGGCGCGGGCCTCGGCTTCGGCGTGGTCGAGGTGACGGTCCGGCTGATCGACTCGCTCGCCCCGGCGACGCTGTTCACCAACCCGGCGGCGTACGCCCTGGTCCTGGGCGGCGGTGCCGCCTTCCTGCTGCTCACCACCGCCCTCCAGCGCGGCTCGGTGACCACGGCCACCGCCGGTATGGTGCTGGGCGAGACGCTCGGCCCGGCGGCGATCGGCGTGGTGTGGCTCGGCGACCGCACCCGGGACGGGCTGGCCTGGCTCGCGGTGCTCGGCTTCGCGGTCGCGGTGGCCGGGGCACTGGCCCTGGCCCGCTTCGGCGAGGCACCGACACCCGAGCCCGCACAGGACCAGGAACCGGCCGGCTCGGCCTGAACCCGCCCGGCACGACACCCTGCCCGGTCCCGGCCGGCCGGCCGCCTCCACCTCCGCCCCGGCGCAGGCCATCTCAGCCGTCCCCGACGCCCCAGCCGCGCCGACCGAGCCAGCCGCTGCGGCCGCCACGGCCGTTCCGGTCGCCACGGCAGCTCAGGCCCCACGGCTGCCTCGCACCGCCTGGCGCTGCCTCACCCGTCACGGACACCACGGCCAGACCAGCAGCCCCAGGCATCATGGCAGCCCCGAGCGCCACGAAAACTCCTGGCACCACGGCAACCCCAGCCGGATCGGCACCCGCCCCGCAGGCAGCCGCCCCGCAGGCACCCGCCCCCGCTCAGGGCAGCACCCGGCACAGTGCGTCCAGGGCCCCCGACCAGGCGTGGTCGGGCGGGGTGCCGTAGCCGACGACCAGGGCGTCCAGTGGGGGCACGGTGGCGTCCGCGTGGCGGAAGCGGGACAGGCCGTAGAGGGTGAGGTCCTGCCAGGCGGCGGCCTGCACCACCGCCTGCTCGGTGCCCGGCGGCAGCCGCAGCACGGCGTGCAGTCCGGCGGCGATGCCGGTGGGGCGGACCGCGGGGGCGGCGGTGGCCAGTGCCGCCACCAGGGCGTCGCGGCGGCGCCGGTAGCGCAGCCGGGCGGCGCGCACCTGGCGGTCGTAGGCACCGGAGGTGATGAACTCCGCCAGCGTCAGCTGGTCCAGCACTCCGCAGACCTCGGCGTGCCCCTTGGCCAGGACCGCCGCCTCGGCGAGGTCCGGGGGCAGCACCATCCAGGCCAGCCGCAGGCCGGGGGCCAGGGACTTGCTGGCGGTGCCCAGATAGACGACGTGGCCGGGGTCGAGGCCCTGGAGCGCGCCGACCGACTGGCGGTCGTAGCGGAACTCGCCGTCGTAGTCGTCCTCCAGGACCAGCCCGCCGGTGCGCCGCGCCCAGTCGGTGACGGCCGCGCGCCGGTCCGGGGGCAGGGCCACGCCCATCGGGAACTGGTGCGAGGGGGTGAGCAGGACCGCCCCGGTGCCGGGCGGCGGTGCGACGACCGTGCCGCGTTCGTCGAAGGGCAGCGGGCGGGTGCGCAGACCGGCCCGGGTCAGCAGGTCCCGGTGCAGGTCGAGGCCGTACGACTCGACGGCGACGGTGTCCGTGCCGCGCCCGCGCAGCACCTCCCCGAGGATCCGCAGACCGTGCGCGAACCCGGCGCACACCACGATGTGCTCGGGGCCGGTGCGCACGCCGCGCACCCGGGCGAGATACCCGGCCAGCGCGGTGCGCAGCTCGGCCGTGCCGCGCGGGTCGCCGTAGCCGAGGACGTGGTGCGGGGCCGTGGTGAGCGCGCGGCGGGCCGCCCTGAGCCATGCGGCGCGGGGGAAGGAGGCCAGGTCGGGGCTGCCGGGGCGCAGGTCGTACCGGGGGCGGTGCGGGATGCGGTGCGGGCCCGGCGGGGCGGTGGCGGAGGCGGCGACCGCCCGGTCGGCGACCTGGGTGCCGGAGCCCTGGCGGGCGGTGAGCCAGCCCTCGGCGACGAGGTCGGCGTAGGCGTCGGCGACGGTGTTGCGGGCGACGCCGAGGTCGGCGGCGAGGCTGCGGGAGGACGGCAGCCGGGTGCCGGGGGCGAGCCGGCCGGTGCGGACCGCCTCCCGCAGGGCGTCGGTCAGTCCGCGCCGCACCCCTGGACCGGCCGGTTCCAGATGGAGGTCGACGCCCAGAGTGGCCCATGTTCTCGCCATGGAAATGGACCATACTCCTGGGACGCTTCGCGCCTAGGGTCGAGCACATGAGCACGGAGACTGAAGCGGAATCCGCCGACACCCCCTACGCGGCCGAGCAGGCGCCCCGCCTGTCCTGGCACCAGTACGCCCCCGAGGTCTACAAGGCCATGATCCGCCTGGATACGGCCGCCAAGCGGGGGCTCGAACCCCGGCTGTACGAGCTGGTGAAGATCCGGGCCTCCCAGCTCAACCACTGCGCGTTCTGCCTGGACATGCACACCAGGGACGCCCTCGCGGCCGGCGAGAGCGTGGAGCGGATCGTGCAGCTCAGCGCGTGGGAGGAGTCGCGGCACTTCTACACGGAGAAGGAGCTGGCCGCGATCGAGCTGACCGAGGCCGTCACCGTCCTGACCGACGGCTTCGTGCCGGACGCGGTGTACGAGAGGGCCGCCCGGCACTTCGAGGAGGCCGAGCTGTCCCAGCTGATCGCGGCCATCGCGGTGATCAACGCCTGGAACCGGTTCGGCGTGACCACCCGGATGACCCCGGGCCACTACCGGCCGGGGGCGCACAAGTGAGCCGGACCCGGCTGCTGGACCCTGAGGTCTCGGGGGCGATGTCGGCGCTGAGCGCGGCGGCCAAGAAGGGGCTGGGCGATCCGGTCCTGGCCGAACTGGTCATGATCCGGGCCTCGCAGCTCAACCACTGCGCGTTCTGCCTGGACATGCATCTCGACATCGCCCGGAAGAACGGCGAGTCGGAGGACCGGATCCAGCTCCTGAACGCCTGGGAGGAGACCGAGGACCTGTTCACCGGGCGCGAGCGGGCGGCGCTCGCGCTGACCGAGGCGGTCACCGTGCTGACGGACGGCTTCGTGCCGGACGCGGTGTACGAGGAGGCCGCCCGCCACTTCGACGAGGCCGCGCTCGCCCATCTGATCGCGCTGATCACCGTCATCAACGGCTGGAACCGCCTGATGGTCGCCCGCCGTGTCCCGCCGGGAGGTCACCGGCCGTGAACGGCACCGAGACCTTCCGCGCCCTGCACCACGGGCGGCTGCCCGACGACCCCCTGATCCTGCCCGGCCCCTGGGACGCGGCCAGCGCCCGGGTCTTCGCGGAGGCCGGGTTCCCGGCGCTCGCCACCCCCAGCGCGGGCGTCGCCGCGTCCCTCGGGTACGCCGACGGGGACGTCCCGGCGGACGAGATGTTCGCCGCGGTGGCACGCATCGCGCGGGCCGTGGACGTACCGGTGTCGGCGGACGTCGAGGGCGGCTACGGGCTGCCGGCGAAGGAGCTGGTGGAACGGCTGCTGGAGGCGGGCGCCGTGGGCTGCAACCTCGAGGACTCCGACGGGGGTGTCCTCAAGGACCCGCGGGAGCACGCCGACTACCTCGCCGAGGTCCGCGCGGCCGCCGGCGACCGGCTGTTCCTCAACGCCCGCGTCGACACCTTCGTGCACGGCGACGGCGATCCCGGCCGGGCCATCGGCCGGGCCGGGCGGTACGTGGCCGCGGGCGCGGACTGCGTGTACCCGATCCTCGCCCCCGAGGACGCCCTGCCCCTGCTGCGCGCCGGTATCCAGGGCCCGCTGAACGCCCTGCGCCGCCCGGTCCCCGGCGCCCCTTCCCCCGCCGCCCTCGGCACCCTCGGCGCCACCCGCGTCACCTTCGGCCCGGGGCTCCAGCGCCGCACGGCCCAGGCGCTGCGGGAGATCGCGGACGGGCTGCTGCGGCAGGGACCCGGGACGCTTCCGCCCACGGGGTGATCCGGGTCAGCCCGCGAACCAGCGGACCGGCCCCGGGGCGAGGTTCTGGTAGGTGTGCTTGGTCTCGCGGTACTCGGCCAGGCCGGTGGGACCGAGTTCGCGGCCGAGGCCGCTCTTGCCGAAGCCGCCCCACTCGGCCTGCGGCAGGCAGGGGTGGAAGTCGTTGATCCAGACCGTGCCGTGGCGCAGCCGGCCCGCCACCCGGCGGGCGCGGCCCGCGTCGGCGGTCCACACCGCCCCGGCCAGGCCGTACTCGGTGTCGTTGGCGAGCGCGACCGCCTCCTGTTCGGTGCGGAAGGTCTCCACGGTGAGGACGGGTCCGAAGACCTCCTCGCGGACGGCCTTCATCTGGCGGTGGCAGCGGTCGAGGACGGTCGGCTCGTAGTAGAAGCCGGTGGCGGGCCGGTAGGCGGCGGGCTCGGGGCGTCTGCCGCCGCAGCGGGCCACGGCGCCCTCGGCGAGCGCGGCGGCCACGTACGCCTCCGTACGGGCGCGCCGCTCCTCGGAGACGAGCGGGCCGCACTCGACGCCGGGCTCGGTGCCGCGGCCCAGCCGGATGTGCCGGGCCCGCTGGGCGAGTTCGGTGACGAAACGTTCTTTCAAGGACTCCTCGACGATCAGCCGGGAGCCCGCCGAGCAGACCTGGCCGCTGTGCACGAAGGCCGCGTTGAGGGCCTGGTCGACGGCGGTGTCGAAACCGTCGTCGGTGGCGCAGGCGTCGGCGAAGACGACATTGGGGTTCTTGCCGCCCAGCCCGAGGACGACCCGTTTCACGGTGGCCGCCGCGGCACGGGCCACCTCGGTGCCCGCGGCCCGGCAGCCGGTGAACGAGACCAGGTCGACCCCGGGATGCCCGGCGAGCCGGGCGCCGGCCGTGCGGCCGGGCCCGGTGACGAGGTTGGCCGCACCGGCGGGCAGCCCCGCCTCGGCGAGCAGCTCGACGAGCGCGACGGTCGTCAGCGGGGTCAGCTCGCTCGGCTTGACCACGAAGGTGTTGCCCGCGGCGAGCGCCGGGGCGATCTTCCAGCTGGCCTGGAGCAACGGGTAGTCGCAGGACGTGATCAGCGCGCAGACGCCGGCCGGCTCGTGCCCGACGACGCTGTGGATGTCGGGCGAGCCCGCGTCCACGACCCGGCCGGGCGCCTCGGCGGCGACCAGGTCGGCGAAGTGGCGGAAGGCGTCGGCGACGCAGTCCACGTCGACCCGGCCCTCCTCCAGCGTCTTGCCCGCGTCCCGGCTCTCCAGCAGGGCGAACCGCTCGCGGTCGCGCAGCAGCAGAGCGGCGACGCGGCGCAGCAGTTCGGCGCGGGCGGCGACCGGAGTGCGCGGCCAGGCGCCCTCCCCGCCGTCGAAGGCGTGCCGGGCGGCCTCCACGGCGAGGTCCACGTCCTGGGCGCCGCCCTCGGCGACCACGGCGCACACGGTCGCGTCCGCGGGGTCGAGGATGTCGCGCGTCGCGCCGGAGTACGCCTGGCGCCACTCCCCGCCCATGTGCAGGGTGGGGTGTGCCGGGCGCCGGGCGGGATGCGCCGGGCGCTGACCGCCTCGTCCTTCCTCGTCCGTCTCGTCCGGTCCGACCGGCTTGTCCGGCACTGCCTTCCGCTCCCTCACCGTCGCCGGGGTGACGCGGATGCCACCCCCGGGGCCGGGGGCATCTGCCCTCTTCTCCCGGCTCCCATGCGTGATCGGCGGGCGAACGTGCCGCGTGTCACGGATCTTGGCCGCTTACGGGCACAAAACGCGCGGCGGGCTCCACCGGGGCGGGCGCGGCGGCGGGGCTCAGCCGGTGGGCGCCGGGCACACCGCGCCCGGCGGGCAGAACCAGCCCAGCGCCGTGGTGAGAGCGGCCAGCGCGCCGCCCCCGCTGTCCGAGTCGGGCCCGTAGGAGGCGATGGCGTAGACCTTGCCGTCGGCGGCCGCGAACCGCTCGTCGTAGACGTGCCAGGTGCCGATGTCCGGCTGGCCCTTGAGCGAGTCGGCGACGTACTCCAGACGCGTGCCGCTCACCCCGTCCGTCCGCACGTGGTCCAGGGCCAGCGCCCGGAAGCCGGAGGGCTTGGGTACCGCGTCGGAGAGGTAGAGCGTGAAGGAGGCGTCGGGCGAGTCCTCCGCCACCTGGTAGACCTGGATCCGCCGGTGGCCGGAGCCGCTGCTGTAGTTGACGATGTCGATGCCGAACTGGGAAGCGACCGTGTGGCGTTCCCAGCCGGCGGGCACGGCGATCCTGAAGCCCTCCGGGTCGTCCCGGACGGCGTACCCGGCGGGGGGCTCGGCCGTGGCCGCTTGCGTGGCCGGATCCGGCTCCTGGCCGCCGGTGCCCGTCTCGCCGGAGGCGTCCGTGGACCACGACGGCTCGGGCCAGGAGGCCGGGGTGGACATGTCCACGGCCGGCGCGGCCTTGTCGTCGTCGCTCCCGCCGCCGAGGCTCAGCGTCACCACCAGGGCGACGACGCCGGTCCCGGCGGCCGCGGCCGCCGCCGTCCACAGCCTGCGGCGGCCGTGGGCGCCGGGCACGGCCGGTGCGGACGGCGGTCCCGACACGGTCCACCGGCCGGTGGGCGCGTCCGGGTCCCGGACCGGTCCCGGCGCCGGCACGTCCGGTGCGTGGCCGGGCCGGGCGGGCGGCAGCGATGTCGCCACGGGCGCGCCCCGCCTGCCGTTCTCCCAGCGCTGGGTCTCCTCGTTCCAGTACCGGCCGCCCCCGTGCACCACCACCGTGTTCTCCTTCCCCCGTCCGCGTCTGCCGTCCGGGCGGGCCGCCCGGCAGGTCACATGCCGAGCAGTCCGGCCACCGATCCGGCCGAGGCGAAGACGGCCAGCACCGACTGGGCGTCGGCGAGCAGTTCGCGCAGCCGCTGCCGCCTGCTCTCGCCCGCGCTCCCGGTACGGGTGATCTCGTCCTCGGTGTCGGCCAGCGCCGCGTCCAGGTCCCGGCTCCGGTCGCTCGCCCGGACCCGTTGCAGATCGGCCCGCAGCTCCCGGACCGCGGCGAGCAGTTCCTCCGCCGCCGCATCGCGCGGGGCCGCCGTGCGGTGGCTCTCGGCGTGCGCGTGGCTGCCGATGGCGAACGTGCTGTGCGAGACGTCGCCGATGCGGACGCCGGGCTCATCAGCCGTGGTCATCGTGGCTGTTTCCCTTCTGCGGCGCGAAACCGCCGGTGGTCGCCGAGGATCCGGCCCGCGCGTGCGTGCCGATGGCGAACGTGCTCTGGGCGACGGAGTCGATGTGCACCCCGCCGTTGCTGATGTTGACGACCTTCTGCACGAACTCCCCGGTCTGGTAGCCGTGTTCGGACAGGGCCGTGCGGACGCCGTGGGCGATGCGGTCCTGGACGCTGCGCAGATAGCGGTCGACGTCCATCTGCTGGAAGGTCGATCCGGAGTCGGCGGCGCCCAGTTCCCGTACGGACAGCGCCGGGCCGTCGGGCAGGGCGTCCGCGTAGCCGCCGGTGAGCAGCTGCCAGGCGTGGCCCACCGCCCGGCACAGGGTGAGGAAGGAACTCGTCACCGAAAGGGGCACCTGCCCGGCGGCCCAGGTCGCCATGCCGAGCCAGCCGTTGGCGCGGAACCGGTGGGCCGTGCGGTCGGCGTCCTTGAAGTCCTCGCGGACCGGCATCAGCACATGCGGGGCGATCTCCAGCATGAGCATGCGCCCCTGGGTGTGCACCCGGATGTACACGGTGACGACCAGCTCCTCCTCCCAGCCGCCGACCCGCACCCGCAGGAAGTGCCGCCGCTTCTCGGCGCCCTCCTCGACGGCGCGGTCCCGGTGCTCCTCGAACGCCTCCCGGCTGTAGGGGGCGTCCTGCCGCAGGGACAGGCCCTCGGCGGGCAGGAACACGCACTCGTCCAGCTCCAGCCAGCGCAGCCGGTCGCGCACGGTGTGCCCCGCGTACTCCGGGGGCAGCCGCAGTCCCTCCAGGAGCGGCCGTACGGTGTCCAGGACCGTGCGGTTGCGCAGCGGGCGCGGTGTACGGCCCTCGACGGGGCGCATCTCGACGGCGAGCACCCAGGTGTCGTACGCCCGGCCCGCGCCGCAGAACGGGCGGGACTCGCGGTACATCACGAGCGGGGCGTGCTGTTCGAGCCGGATGCGTTCCTTCAGCCGCTGGAAGCGCGGGGCGTCGGCGCGCTCCGCCGGGTCGGAGGCGGCGTCCGGGAAGCGGTCCGGGGCCAGTTCGCCGCCGAGCGCGCGGGCGAACTGGCTGCGCTGGACGCCCGCGGCCACGGCGACCGCCAGGAACAGCACCAGCGCGAGCCACGCCTGGAGCGCCGTCACCCGGTCGTGGCCGCCGGCCAGCCGGGACAGGGCGGGCAGCAGGCTCAGCAGGAAGCTCTTGAAGCCGGTGGCCTCGTAGGTGTCCCGCTCGCTGGAGAAGGCGGCGACCACGGTGGCGAGCAGGAAGAGGGCGAACACCAGCCGGCCCAGCCAGCGCAGGGCGGCGGCCATGGCCCGGCGCTGCGCCGGTGCGCTCGGGTCCTCGCCGCGGGCGGCCACGCCCATCGCGAGCAGCAGACTGGGCAGCAGATACACCACCATCACCCCGCCGGTCAGCGGCCAGCCGACGATCCACAGCCCCACGATCCCGGCGGCCCACCCGACCTCCGTACGGCGGGCGCGCAGCGCGTGCGCGAGGACGCGGGCCGCGTCGAACCCGAGGGAAGGGGCCACCAGGCGCTGTTCGTTGAGGTGCAGTTCCTCGATCACGCGGTCCCGGTAGACGGGGTCCAGATAGGTCCCCGCGCACAGCAGCCGCGTGGCCTCGCTGGCGTGCGGCGGCACGGGCGGGGGCGCGTCAGGAGGCGCCGGATGCGGCTGTGGCGGCACGGACACGGTGTTCACGTGGCTCCCCCGAGGAGTGAACGGTCATCACTGCGCGTGACACTGATGGACCATCAGCATAGGGGGCGGGCGAGCCACAGGGGAAGCGAACAGTCAAGAGGACGCCGCAGTGGCGCGAACCACACCGTGTCCGCCGGGGACGCACGCGGGCCCCGCTCCGGTCGAACCGGAACGGGGCCCGTGCGCGGGTGCGGTGGCTCAGATGAGGCCGAGGGCGCGGACCGCGTCGCGCTCCTCCGCCAGCTCCTGCACGGAGGCGTCGATGCGGGCGCGGGAGAACTCGTTGATCTCCAGGCCCTGGACGATCTCGTACGCGCCGTCCTTGGTGGTGACGGGGAAGGACGAGATCAGGCCCTCCGGGACGCCGTAGGAGCCGTCCGAGGGGATGCCCATGGAGACCCAGTCGCCCTCGGCGGTGCCGTTGACCCAGGTGTGCACGTGGTCGATGGCGGCGTTGGCGGCGGAGGCGGCCGACGAGGCGCCGCGGGCCTCGATGATGGCGGCGCCGCGCTTGGCGACGGTCGGGATGAAGTCCTCGGCCAGCCACTTCTCGTCGTTGACGGTCTCGGCGGCGTTCTTGCCGGCGACCGTGGCGTGGAAGATGTCCGGGTACTGGGTGGCGGAGTGGTTGCCCCAGATGGTCAGGCGCTTGATGTCGGCGACCGTGGTGCCCGTCTTCTTCGCGAGCTGGGTCAGCGCGCGGTTGTGGTCGAGGCGGGTCATCGCGGTGAAGCGCTCGGCCGGTACGTCCGGGGCGGCGGCCTGGGCGATCAGCGCGTTGGTGTTCGCCGGGTTGCCGACGACCAGGACCTTGACGTCGTCCGCCGCGTGGTCGTTGATGGCCTTGCCCTGCGGCTTGAAGATGCCGCCGTTGGCCTCCAGCAGGTCGCCGCGCTCCATGCCCTTGGTGCGCGGGCGGGCGCCGACGAGCAGGGCGACGTTGGTGCCGTCGAAGGCGACGTTCGGGTCGTCCGAGATGTCGATGCCCTGGAGCAGCGGGAACGCGCAGTCGTCCAGCTCCATGGCCGTGCCCTCGGCGGCCTTGAGGGCCGGGGTGATCTCCAGCAGGCGGAGCTTGACCGGCACGTCCGCGCCGAGCAGCTGGCCGGAGGCGATACGGAAGAGCAGGGCGTAACCGATCTGGCCGGCCGCGCCGGTGACGGTGACGTTCACGGGAGTGCGGGTCATGGCGTTCTCCGTAGACAGCTGGCGGTCGGGGCGTCCCTGCCCCGGGGTGCGGGATCCCCGCGACCGGCCGCGGAGACCGGACGTCCGCCACGGTGATCGATCACGCGTACGGATGATCGATCTCTTGGCGTCAAGAGAGATCCAGCGGTCAGGCTATCGCGCATCCGGCATGCCGGATGTCCGGCCCCCTGTGGCCCGTCCCACAGAGTGAGCCGGTCACCGGCGGGGAACACGCGGGGAACACACGGGAGGCGGCCGTCCGTCCGGGAGAGGGAGAGACAGAACGGCCGCCGAATGGGGGTACCGGAGCACCGGACTCCCGTGGGGGTACGGTCCACGTGCCCCGGGCGGCGGGCCTCATGCGCACCCCACCCGGTTTCTTCTCCGGACCGGTGCGGCTCCTTCACGAACCGAGCCGAGCCGAGCCGCGCCGAGCCGCGCCACGCCGAGCCGCCGCCCCCGCGTGCCCGCTACTCCGTGCACCCCTTCTGCCCCGACGACAGCGTCACGCACGCCCGCGCGCCGGTGGCGTCCGCGACGGCCACCATCGGCGTGTACGCGATGCCGCCGCCCGTGGCCGGGACCGTGTCCCGCTCCGTGTGCGCGCCGACCGTGATCCGGATCTCGTCGCCCTGCCCGGCCCGGACGACCCGGCCCCAGGCGGCGCCGCAGATCTTGCTGTAGCGGACCTCGACGAGGGCGCCGCCGATGGTGACGCTGCGGTCCGTGGTGCCCAGACCGGCGCTGCTGCACCCCATCGCCTGGGCGTCCTTGCCGGTGCAGCCGTCGGCCACGCACTTCACGCCGGGCGGCGGGCTCGGCCGGGTGGTGGCCGACGGCGAGGGCGAACGGGCCGCGCCCGCCGCCTTCTTCCCGCCGTCGCCGCCCGTGAAGTACAGGACGCCGCCGATCACCGCGAGCGTCGTGAGCATGCCCGCGAGGAACATCGCCAGCTGGCGCCGGAAGCCGCCGCCGGAGGCCGGGGCGGGCGGGGCGGGCACGGGCGGTACGGCGTTCGCGGCACCCGCCGGGCCCGTGGCCGCGCCCGGCGGTCCCGGCGGCCCTGGCAGTCCCGGCGGGGCCACGGCCGGTGTGCCGCTGCCGGGGGTGGCGCTGTCCGGGCGGCGTACGGGGCCGCTCGCGCCGCCCGCGGCGGCGGGCACCGCCGCCGCGCCCCCGGCCGGACGGACGCCCATCGGCGCCGGACCCCGGTACCCGGCCAGGCCCCACGAGTTGACCTTCGGGTCCTTCTCTTCCTTCCGGTCCTTCTCTTCCTTCCGGCCCTTGTCTTCCTTCCGGTCCTTCTCTTCCTTCCGGCCCTTGTCTTCCTTCTGGCTCTTGTCTTCCTTCTGGCTCTTGTCTTCCTTCTGTCCCTTGTCTTCCTTCTGGTCCTTCGGCTTCTTCGCGCCCGCCCCGGTCCCCTTCCGTGCCCCGCTCCGCGCGTCCTCGCGGGCGTCCGCGTCCGACGCGGTCGGCTGCGGCGGCACGGTGGGGGACACGCCCGCCGGGCCCGCGATGCCCGGCGTGGGCAGCCTGGTCGCGGCGGTGGCGGTCCTGACGGCGGGCGACTCGGCCGTGGTGCCCTTGCCCGCACGGGCCCCGGGCGCGCCGCCTCGCGGGCCGCCGCCGCCCGAAGTGCCCTTCCCGGAACCGCGACCGGGCCCGGCCCCCGCGTCCGGCGCCGGTGTGCCGGGCGGCTCCTCCTCCAGGGCGACGCGGGCCTGGGCGACGCGGATGGCCTCCATGGTGCGGTCGTGGCGCAGTTCCGCGCGGCTCCAGGCGCGCTCGGCCAGCTCCCACATGGTGGTGAGATGGACCGGGTCGGTGCCGGTCACCTCGGCGAGGGCGATCACCGCGCCCTTGGGCGCCAGCAGCCGCCCGCCCAGATAGCGTTCCCAGGACGTCTTGCTGTAGCCCGTCCGGTCGGCGAGCGCGGCGACGCTCAGCCCGCTCCGGTCCACGAGCCGACGCAGCTGACCCGCGAACTCCTTGACCTGCGGGTCCAGTTCCTCGGGCAGGGCCTTCCAGCGAGGCATCGCTGCTCTCCCCCTCTTCTTTCCCCGGTACGTACCGGCTCTTCCCCGCACGGTGCCTGTGCGGTGCCCGTGCGGAGGACGCGGACACCCCGCCGTACGCGCTGATGGTCCACGCTAGCCCGGTTCCCGGACGGCTCCGACCGCCGCTCAGCCCAGCGCGACGGCGCCCACGACCGCGGTCACCAGCAGCGCGGCGAGCAGCGCGACGGCGTACAGCAGCAGGCGCCCGCCGGGCCGGCCGCGCCGCCGCTCGTCCAGCCCCTCGGGCCGGTCCCACCACGGCACGGTGGGCACCTCCTCGTAGCCCTCGCGCACCTCGCCGTCCGGCGCGTCCGGCGCGTCCGGCCCCTGCGGCACCGCGACCGCGACCGGCACGGACGCGGGCGCGGACGCGGGCAGCGGTGCGGCCAGCGGTGCCGTCCGGGGCCACACCTTGACGGCCATCTCCCAGCGCACGGTGTGCCGTTCGGCGTCCGCTCCGGTCAGGCCCGCGACCCGGCACAGGGCGGCGACCGCCTGCCGGGGCGGGGGCTGGGTGGCGTTGAGATAGCGCTGCCAGGACGACTTGCTGTACGCGGTGCGCGCGCCGAGCGCGACCAGGCTGAGCCCGGTCCCGTCCTTGAGCAGCCGCAGTTGCTCCACGAAATGCCGTACCTCCGGCGGCAGATCGTCCGGCAACGGCTGCCAGGCGCCCATCGCTCACCTCACCTCCCGGCGGCCACGGGGCCCGCCTCGCGGCGAGTGACGACGACGGCGCACCGGCCGGTTCCCACGCCGGTCATGGACATGGCTGTGGCGAAGCGCGGACACCGTAGCGGAACGGTCACTTCCGTGCCACAGCGCACAGACAGGCGTTGAACGCCTGTTCCCCGTGGAGCAGGGTTGATCCCGGCGGCGGCCCGTCCTTACTCGGGGGAGAGGATGGGCCGCCGTCACGCTACTCAGGATGATGCAGGAACCGCGTCAGCGGTTGCGTACGGTGTAGTGCAGAACGTCGTCGAGGAACGGGATCTCCAGCCACGGCTGGGGCTGGGCCATCAGCCCCAGCAGCACGATGGCCAGGCCCAGCACGCCGTAAGTGACGATGTCCGTGAAGCGGGAGCGGACGGCGAGCATGCCGACCCGGGGCAGCAGCCAGCGCAGCACGGCGCCGCCCAGCAGACCGATGCCGACCAGCAGCAGCCCCACCCGGAACGCGTCCAGGGCGATCACCAGCAGGCCGGCGCCGACCGTGATCAGGACGGACAGCAGCGGCCACTGCCGGGCGGGCGCCGGGGCGTCGCCGGGAGCGGCCCGGCCGCCGCCCTCGGGGCGCGCGGTGTCCCGGGTGAACAGCGGGAAGCGGCGCGTGCCGCGCGGGCGGCGCCCCTTCCCGGCCGCCCCGCCGGGCCCGCCGTCCGTGCCGTCCGCGTTCTGGCCGGTCCGCCCCCGGCCCGCCCGGCGCAGCCTGCCGCGTACGGTGCCGCTCGCCTCAGCCGACACTGCGCTCCGCCGCCTCGACCACGTTGACCAGCAGCTGGGCCCGGGTCATCGGGCCGACACCACCGGGGTTCGGGGAGAGCCAGCCGGCCACCTCGGCGACGTCCGGGTGGACATCGCCGACGATCTTGCCCTCGGCGTTGCGGGAGACGCCCACGTCGAGGACGGCGGCGCCCGGCTTGACGTCCTCGGCACGGATCAGGTGCGGGGAACCGGCCGCGGCCACGATGATGTCGGCCCGCTTGAGGTGGGCGGACAGGTCGCGGGTGCCGGTGTGGCACTGGGTGACCGTGGCGTTCTCGCTGCGCCGGGTGAGCAGCAGCGGCATCGGGCGGCCGATGGTCACCCCGCGTCCGACGACCACGACCTCGGCGCCCTTGATCTCCACGCCGTGGCGGCGCAGCAGGGTCAGCACGCCGTTGGGCGTGCAGGGCAGCGGGGCGGGCTCGTTGAGGACGAGGCGGCCGAGGTTCATCGGGTGCAGCCCGTCGGCGTCCTTGTCCGGATCCATCAGTTCGAGGATGCGGTTCTCGTCGATGCCCTTGGGCAGCGGCAGTTGGACGATGTAGCCGGTGCAGGCCGGGTCCTCGTTCAGCTCGCGGACGGCCGCCTCGATCTCCTCCTGGGAGGCGGTGGCGGGCAGCTCGCGCTGGAGGGAGGAGATGCCGACCTCGGCGCAGTCGCGGTGCTTGCCCGCGACGTACTTGCGGCTGCCGGGGTCGTCCCCGACCAGGATGGTGCCGAGGCCGGGCGTGACGCCCTTCTCCTTCAGCGCCGCCACCCGGGCGGTCAGATCGGACTTGATCGCGGCTGCGGTGGCCTTGCCATCGAGAATCTGGGCGGTCATGGCCCCATCCTCGCGGATGACCCGCCCGCTGTTCCAATCCGGTGTGCCGAACCGGGTGGCGGCGCCGTTCGCATCCGCACGCCCCGCCGTCCGCCCGCCCGTCGCGTCCATGATCAGTGATGTTGCACTTGCACAACACCCGCCGGATACGACTGGACAAGTAAGCATTCGGTCAAGAACGATGGACGGCACAGTGCCGCGGGCAGCTCATCGGGGGGACGGACCGCTTTCTGTAGAACTCTCCTCCGTACGGTGCCGCGCGTCGTCCCCGCACTTGATCCACGGAGGAACCACCGCCATGAGTTACGGCGACCCGAACAACCCCTACGGCGCCCCGCAGCAGCCCGGATACGGCCAGCCCCAGCAGCCGGGCCAGGCCCCCGGCTACGGCTACCCGCAGGCCCCGCCGCTGGGCCAGCAGCCCTACGGCGGCGGCGCCCCCCTGACCATGCCGGGCAACGTGAGCGCCGCCCGCGTGATGCTGTGGGTGATCGTCGGTCTCCAGGTGATCGGCGCGGGCCTGTTCGCCGTCTCGGCCGCGACCATCAACGCCGCCCAGAAGGACGACAGCCTCAAGGACAACTCCGCCTTCCAGCAGCTGGCCGACTACTCGACCGGCAAGCTGTGGGCGCTGGTGGTCTTCGCGGTGGTCTGGGGTGTGCTCGCGGCCGTGCTGGCCACCAAGTTCACCTCCGGCGGCAACGGCGTGCGGATCACCATCCTGGTCTTCGGCATCATCACGGCGGTGCTCGGCCTGTACCCGTTCACGCTGGTGGGCATCGTGCACCTGGTCCTCGCCATCCTGATCGCCTGCTTCGTCGGCGGCTCCAAGGGCAAGGCGTGGTTCAACCGCCCGCGTTACTGAGATCCGGCCGCCGTACCGAGCGGTTCCCGCGATTCACCCCCAGGGCCGTGTCTCACCCTCACGAGGGCGGGCACGGCCCTGGTGCGTCGCCCTAGTCTGGGATCCGTAGCCGTCAGGCACGGGGAGACGCACCTTGTACAGCATCATCGTGGTACCTCCGCCGACCACGGAGGACGAGCGGACCGGCGGCCAGTTGCAGCTGGCGCCCGGCGACCATCTGGCCTTCGGGCGCTCCGCCCCGGACAACGACCTGGTGATCGGGCACGACGGGGTCTCCCGCCGGGCCGGACGGATCACCGCGCACGGCGCCTTCTGGATACTGAGCAACCTCTCGGCCCGCCAGACCTACGTCGTGGAGAATCCCGAGGGCGCGGGCGAGCACATCAAGGTGGGGCCGGGCCGCCTGGACGCGCCGGTGCCCTTCGAGTTCTCCCGGATCGTGCTGCCCGCCGCCGGTGATCTGCTGCCCATCGAGGTGTGGGCGCCGCGCCACGACTATCTGCACGGTGCGGGCGGCCCGGACGGC
The DNA here is from genome assembly GCF_058344915.1 of Streptomyces sp. PL-25. Classification (NCBI taxonomy): domain Bacteria; kingdom Bacillati; phylum Actinomycetota; class Actinomycetes; order Kitasatosporales; family Streptomycetaceae; genus Streptomyces; species Streptomyces sp. PL-25. The sequence goes on along the minus strand of NZ_CP136997.1, from coordinate 4,545,702 downwards.
GAACCCACCGTGCCCGCCTTCTCCGTGGACCGCGCCAAGCGCTACTTCGCGGTGCTCGCCGCCCTGTGCGAGCCGCGCCTGCGCGGCGACCCGCACGCGCCGCTGCCCACCGTCGACCAGGTCGTGGAGCGGCTGCGCCCGCTCTGGCCGGCCGCCTCGCGCACCTCGGTGCAGTGGAACATCGACTACCTGGCCGTGAAGCTGCGCCTCAAACCCGGCCCGGACACCGCCGAGTCCGGCCCGCGGCTCAACGGCAAGAAGGAGTCGCTGGTCTCGCTCGCCCTCCGCTTCGACCTGGTGCGCGAGGACGACCTGGTGGTGCTCGCCGGGCCGGGCCGCACGGTGCTCCCGGCCGCCCCGGGCCCGGTGGAGCGGTGACCGAGCCGTACGCCGTGCCGGTGCCGCGCGGCTACCGGGTGGGCGTCTGGGAGGTGCGGCGGCCCCTGGCGACGGGCGCCTTCGGCAGCGTCTACGAGGCCCGGCGGACCGGCGGCGGCCACGGCCCGCTGCCGCAGAGCGCCGCCCTGAAGTTCCTGCCGACCGGCACCGGCACCCCGCGCCGCCTCACTCATCTGCGTGAACTCGTGGACCGCGAGGTGGCGTTGCACCGCCGACTGCGCCGGCCCCGGCTGATCCGGATGTACGAGACGCTGACCGTGGACGATCCCGCATGTCCCGCCCTGGACGGCGCCACCGTCCTCGTCCTGGAGAAGGCGGAGGGCTCGCTCGCCGCGCTGCTCGCCTCGTGTCCCCGGCCCGCCGACGGCCCCGCGCTGCTCGCGCAGATCTGCGAGGGCCTGGCGCAGTTGCACCGGGCCGGCTGGGTGCACGGTGACCTGAAACCGGCCAACGTACTGCTGATGCGGGACGGTTCGGCGCGGCTGGCCGATTTCAACATGGCCGCCGAGCTGGAGGGCACCCACGCCTACTCCCCCGGCTTCTCCACCTCCGACTACACCCCGCCCGAGCTGCTGTGGTCCGAGATCGGGGAGCGCGGGCGGCGGATCCGCCCGTCCGCCGACGTCTGGGCGTTCGGCGTCCTCGCCCATCTGACCCTCACCGGCGCGTTCCCGCTGCCCGGCGGTATCCCCACCGCCCGCCGGGACGCGGCCGTCGCCTACGCGCGCGGCACGGCGGGCCTGTGTCTGTCCCCCGGACTCCCGGACGCCTGGCGGGCGCTGCTGCCGCTCTGCCTGACCCGGACGCACGCCGACCGGATCGGCACCGAGGCGCTGCTGCGCCGCGTCACCGCCGCGGCCGGCACCGCACGCCCGCCGCGCGTGCTGCGGCTGCCCGCGCGCGCCGCCGGGCACCGGCACCGCACCCGCCTGCTCACCGGCGGTCTGCTCGCCACGGCCGCCGTCGCCGCCCTCGGCTACGGCATCGGCACCCTGGCACACGAGCCGCCGCCCGCCGAGACCTCCGCCGCGCTGCCCGGCACCTCGGCCGCCCCCGCCACCTACGGCGCCCCCGAACTCCGTACCGACCAGGGCGTACCGCCCTCCTACCGGCCCCTCATCGTCGACGCGGCGCACGCCTGCCCCAGCGCGGACGTCACCCCCGCGCTGGTCGCCGCCATGCTGAAGGCGGAGAGCGACTTCGACCCCAACCTGTCCGATCCCGCCAAGGACGAGTACGGCATCGCCCGCTGGACGCCGCGCGTGCTGCGCTGGTGGATCCGCCCGGACGGGCAGCCGGAGGCGACGGTCCCCCGGCCGCCGTTCCCGGCCCGGGTCTCCATCCCGGCGATGGGCCGCTACCTGTGCTTCATCGCCCCGAACCTGGCCCCTGGCCTGCCCGGCGACCGGCGCGTTCTGATCGCCGCCGCCTACCGGACCTCGTTCCGCAAGGTGAACGACGCGGGCGGAGTTCCCCCGAAGTACCGCGACTACTGCGCCCGCGTCGCCCACTACCTCAAGGAGTACACGCCTCCGGGCCGCAGGTGACCCTGAGAACTCCGAGGTACCGCCCGCGGCCGGAGGCGTCCTCAGCGGTGGGCGCGCCGGGACCGGCGGCTCATCCTCGTGTTCTGGAACGCCACGCACTCCCAGAGTCCCTCGCGGCGGTGCAGCGTGAAGGTCTGGAACTTGTCGAAGCCGATCCGGCCGCGCTTGCCGATGCCGCCGACGGTGGTCACCACCGCCGTGGACTCGTCCGGCATCCGCACGTCGACCGGCCTGACCGCCATGCGCGTGCCCTTCTGCCACCGGGCGAACACCTCGCGGTGTGTCCGCTCGATGGCGGCACGCCCGAACAGGGCGTCCCCCATGAAGATCACATACGAGGCGTCCTCCGCGAACTGCGCCGCGTAGCCGGTCGCGTCCCCCGCGTCCCAGGCGTCCCGGATCCGGCCGAGGAACTCCTCGACCGTGTCGTCGCTCGTGACCGTCATCGCCGTCTCCCTGTGGTCGGGTGCCGCGCGGCAGCGCCGCGCCTCACTTCGTTCTCACTGAAACTATTCCCACTGAAACGAATTTGGCAAGCCCCGCCACCGACAGGAACAGGACAGCCACCGGAGGACCGGAAGTCCGCTCACCACACCCGGGCGGGCCGTCCCCCGGGCTCGGCGGCGACATTGGCGTGGACGATGCCGAGCAGCCGGCGCAGTTCGGCCTTGTCCCCGGCCGTCAGCCCCGCGGTCAGCCGCCGCTCCGAGGCGCCCGCGAGCCGGATCAGCCGCTCCAGTTCGGCGCGGCCCTCCGCCCGCAGGCGGACCAGTTTCACCCGCGCGTCGGCCGGCGACTCGCGCCGCTCCACCAACTCCCTGTCGATCAGCAGCGCGAGCAGCCCCACCAGACGGCTGGCCGGGATGCCCAGCGAGGAGGCGAGCTGCTGCTGGCTGTGCTCCTCACCGTCACGCAACCCGCGCAGCACGGCGAAGTGCCGCGGATGCAGGCCCTCCACGGCCAGGGCGGACTCGAACGCGAGAGCCGCCGCGTTGCCCACCGAGGCGATCACGAAGCCGAGCGGCTCGTCCGCCCCGGCACTGCGCGTGGCAGGTCCTTTCCTCATCCGGGCAACGTAGCAGCCGGCCGTTCCGACAGGAGCTGCCAGCTTCCTTCACACGTCTCTTGATCATGGAATGCCGGAGACATCGTCTCGACTGCGACAGGGTGGCAGCGGGTGCCTCATGCGCTCCCCGCGTGCACGGCCGCAGCCAGGTGGCGGACGCTCGCGGTGCGAGGGTGGCGTTCGGCCAGCTTGGTGACGATGGCGCGCATGCTGGGGCGGTCCCGGACCTCCGCCGGCGCTTCCCGGTGAGCGGCGGCCAGGGCGACCGCGGTCTCCTCCGGCTTGCCCCACTGCCACCAGGCCCGCGCCATGTCCGTGTGCAGCCGACCCCGGCGTTCGGCGGCGCGGAACTGGCCAGGGTGGACGTTCCTGCCCGCGTGGACAGCGGCGCCGGCATCGCCGAGTCCCCACAGGACCCCGACCTTGTACAGAGCGACGGACGCCGGCGTCACGCTGAACGCCTGCGACTGCCCTTGCCGGTCGGGAAGGAGTTTCACGGCGCGTTCGGCGTCACCGATCATCTCCAGGGCACGGTCACGGTCACCGGCCTGCGCGGCCGCGTACGCCACGGTGCAGAGCATCTGCGCGAACGTCGCGGCCTGCGCGAGCGGGACGGCGAGGCCCGCGGCTCGGAACAGAGAACGGCGTCTCATCGGGTCCTCTTCGGCTTCGGTGTGCCTTCCAGCAGTGGCGGCAACCTTGGGGACGGGGCGTCCCGGACTCGCGGGCTGCTTGAGGGACTACTTCGTGGCGACGACGTAGACGCTGCCCCATCGGCGCTTCGGGTTGGCCATGGTGGGGTCGAAGGTCCAGGGTTCGACGGTGGTGAAGCCGGCCTCGGTGAAGAGCTGGACGAGCTTCTCGTGGTCGTACGCCCACAGGTGCGGGGTGTACGTGGGATCGTCGTCCTGGTCGCGGAAGACGAGGTTCACGAGGTCGAGCCGGGTGTTGATGTCGTCGCGGCAGTCGCGCTTGGCGTACCAGCGCTCGATCGTCTCATCGCAGGAGTTCAAGGGGCCGGGGTACTGGCTCAGGGCGAAGGCGGCGTCGGGAACGCCGGTAATGATCCGGCCGCCCGACACAAGGACGCGGTAGGCCTCGCGGACGTAGTGCTTGGCCGAGCGCGGATAGTCGATGTGCTCCAGGAAGTGCTCGGAGAAGATCTCGTCGGTGCTGTCGTCCTGAAGCGGGATGCCCTCGCGGATGTCCCAGAGGAGGTCGGCCGGCGGAACGAGGTCGATGTTGAAGAAGCCGCCGATGCGGTGGGCTCCGCCGCCGATCTGGACCTTGGCGGGCTTGTCGTCGATCCGGCCGTTGGGCCACGCGCACCGGCTGGCGTGGTGGTAGCGGTGGAGCTCGACCTCCTTGGCGGCGGCCCGGAGGGTGTGGGCAAGGCCGTGGGTGGTGGCGGGGTCGGCGAGGACGGAGGCGATCTGCTCGCCGAGGAGGTCGACGGAGGGCATGCCGGAGGGACTCATCACGGATCTCCTGCGTGTGAGGTTGTTCGGGGTGGGGTGGGCCGCGGATGGCGGCGGCGATGATCAGGCGGCGCTGGGCGCGGGGGCGGTCCACTGGTTGTTGCGCATCAGGGTGTACTTGATGTCCACGAGCCGCGGCGCGATGGTCAGCGAAAGCTCTTCGACCGGGTGGAGGTGGCCGGCATCGTCATGCTCGGCGCGCCAGACGCGGTAGTCGAGGTCGGGGTAGGCCGGGTTGATGCCGATCTCGCCCTTGGGCATCGTGCCGTTGAACGGTGCGACGATGTCCATGTGGTTCCAGTAGTTCCAGGCTTGCAGCGCCTTGTGCTGGTCGAAGTAGAAGTAGAAGTCGGGGTAGCGGCCGAAGGTGCGCAGTTCCCGGTGGATGAGGTGACCGAGGAGCGGTCCGAGCTGTGTGGCCAGGGAGTCGAACTCCCAGCGCGTCCGGTGCCATGCCTCAGGGGCGTCGCCGGGCGCGAAGAGGCGGGCGGCGACGAGGTAGCTGATCCGCTCGACCAGGTACGCGCTCGCGTGGCTGGTGTCGATGGTCGGGTCGACTCGGTGGATGAGCGCGGCCAGCTGCTTCGGACGGGGACGGAACCTCGCGAGGTCGAACTTGCCTTCCATCGCGGGGAAGGAGGCGAACAGCATCTCCTTGTACAGCCAGTTGTTCAGCTCGCCGAGCTCGGCGAGGCGCCGGGTGTGGTGGGAGGTCGATTGCAGCATCAGGTACTCGGCGACCGCCTCGAAGTACAGGTAGCCGAGGATCGGCAGTCGGGGGATCGTCTCGTCGAGCAGCTTGAGGAACGGCTCGGCGCCGACCTGGGTGCCCTGGTAGGCGACAGCGGCAGCGGTGGTGAGGAACGCGGCCGAGTTCTTGACCCGGCTGACGACGGTCTCGCGCAGCTGGTGCCGTTCGTTCTTGCTCAGCAGGTATTCGAGGTGGCTGTAGATCTGCAGGTGGATGAGGCCCAGCCGCAGGTAGTCCACGCCGGCGAGACCGCGGTACGCCTGCGGCGGGGTGTCGATCTCGAAGATCAGCGGAGTGGGGACGCGATCGGTGACGCCGAGCTTGGCCAGGAAGGTCGGCGCCTCCTTGGTCAGGACGTAAGCGCCGAGGTTGTGCATGCGGAAGCCCTGGTCGGTCGCGGTGAGCGGCGCGCAGTAGATGCTTCCGACGAGGCAGCCGCCCGTCGGGTAGAGAACTCCCTGCCGGCTGATCTCCTCCAGAGCGTGGGTGACGTGCAGGAGGTGCAGCTTGCCGTTTCCGTTCAGGGCCTTGAAGAGGGCGTTCCGCCGCAGCAGGTGGCCGTTCGGGGTCTCCTCGGCAAGCCGTCGCTCCCAGCCCGCGGTCTGGGCAGCGAGCGGGTCGGTGTGGTCGGAGGGGCTGGGGATGAGGGCGGAGTCGAAGAAGGCGTGGGCATCGGCCCACAGGTGGTAGGCATCGAGGAAGTCCATGGTCAGACCAGGCCCTTCTCGGCGAGCGCGTAGCGGACGGCCGCGGTGCCGCTGGCCCCGGCGAGGTAGGCCCGCTCCGAGACCAGGACCAGGTCGAAGGCGAGGCCACGCAGCTGGTCGAAGGCGGGCTCCCGGACGTACAGGGACTCCGGCCACCACTTCAGCTTCGGCAGGCGGTAGCGGTCCAGGGCATCGGCAGCCTTGACCACGTCGGTGATGCGCTCGGCCTGGGCGTGGTCGGACTTGTCGTCCGCGGTGAACGCCTCGTACGGAATGTCGTGCAGTCGGACGGCAGTGGCCGCCTGCACGATCCGCCGGGGTGTGGCGGCGAGGCCGAAGTGGCCCCAGATGGCGTCGGCGTTCGCGGCCAGCCAGATGGCCGCGCGGGCGCCGTGCCCGCGGTCGTCCTGGTCGTGGCACCGCTGGCAGTCGTGTACGGCCGCGGCGAGAATCGCCGTGGCGGTGTCGGCGTCGTCGAGGCCGTTCGTCTCGGCGAGGACGGCGGCGAGCGCCGCCGTCCTCATGGCGTGCCGGACACCGTGGAGCGAGGTGTACAGGCGGGGGTCCGCCCACCACCGGGTGTGCAGAACGGCGCCCGCGAGCAGCTCCTTCGACTGCGGGCGCACGGCCGGCTGCGGCGTCGGCGGGAGGCCGGGCCTGTGGTCGCTGATCCACGCGATGGTGGCGTGGTCCATGTGCTGGTGGAGCGGGAGGTGCCCTCGGGCAGCCATGTCGATCAGACTTACGGTCAACGGAGTCGTGCTCACTCGTGCCCACCCCCTTGGTGGTTTCCGCGGTGATGTCCCCTACCGGGTCGGCGCGGCCTGCTGCTCGCGCTCTTTGCGCTCCTTCTCGGCGGCCTCAAAGGCTGCCGTGAAGTCGGCCAGCTCCTGCTCCGTCATCAGGGGCACGCCGAGCATCGTGGCGACGCCCGTGATCTTGGCCTCGGCCTTGGCGCAGGCGGCGTCCGAGGCGCCGTCTTCCAGCAGGACCTCGAACTCGGCGTGGTAGCCCCACGCCTCACTCCACTTGACCGCGATCTCCACGTCATCGAGGCGGAAGTTGTGACGGAAGTTGAACGCCTCGTGCATCGCCGCCTCGAACCCGAGCGCGTTGAACACCTTCACCGCGGCGGGAACATCGGCGGGGGCGATGGCGAACTCGGTCTCCGCGAAGGCCGCGCCCTGCCCGATCTTGTTCCGCTTGAGCGTGATCTTGGCGGTGCCGGCGGCGGTGTTGTCGCTGACCTTCAGGAGCTGGTCGGGGAGCACGTAGAAGTAGATGTGCTTGTCGTCGGGGCCCAGGTCCTCCCCGTCCGCCTTCAGGCGGGTGACGAGCTGGTCGTGGACCCCCTTGGTGAAGCGGGCGCGCATCTCGATCTCGACGGCCACGGTGCTGCTGCCTCCTCGTTTCAGGCATGGCGAAACCAGCCGGACCTGCTGCGAGGGGGCTGTCCGGTCGGGCGATCGCCATGGAGTTGGTGGTCGGGCGCGGGGTGATGCGGCCGATGCGGGGTGTCTGCCGCATCACCCCGGTGGATCGGCGGGTGTCAGCCGAGGGTGCCGAAGCGCTCCTCGACCACACCCGAGTGCAGGTACGTCGGCAGCTGGACGCCTCCCACCGACGTACGGCCGGTGGCGACCTGCTCCTCCGTCTCGCTGGGGAAGCCCTTCAGCAGACGCAGGCACTGCTGGGCCCATTCCTGCGACGCGGGCCAGTCGCCCAGGCCGCGGTGGCGCACGGCCAGGGCATACGCGGTCTCGGTGGCGGCCCACCGGTCGGTCGCCAGCTCACGCTGGAAGATCGATTCCAGCTCGTCGGTGGAGGCCAGGCGGGTCTGGTCGGTCATGGTGCCCTCTCGGTTCAAACGGTCGTGCCCCAGTGGTGATCAACGCCCCTGCGTCCCCGGGGTGACGCCGTGACCCGCTGTCAGTACGTGTAGATCTCGGCCAGCGTCTTGTAGTCCTGCAGCTCGTCCTTGTCGAACCACAGCTCCACCTCCTGCTTGGCCTCCTCCGCGTTGCCGGAGGCGTGCACGAGGTTCGCGACCGCCTTGCCCGAGGCGATACTGGCCGCCGCGCTGTAGTGCGAGAAGTCGCCACGCACCGTGCCGGCCGGAGCCTGGTTCGGGTACGTGCTGCCGACGATCTTGCGGACGGTGGCGATGGCGTCGAAGCCCTCCAGCACCAGGGCGATGACGGGCCCCTGCTGCATGAACGTCGCCGTGAGGTTGTAGACCTCAGACCCCAGTCGTTCTTCCAGGTCGAAGTAGTGCTTGCGGGTGAACTCCTCGTCCATCCATTTCATCTTGGTGCCGACGATCTTCAGCGCGGCATCCTCGAATCGCGTGATGATCCTTCCTGCCAGGCCACGCGCCAGCGCATCGGGCTTGAGCAGGACGAGCGTGCGCTCGACGGTGTGTGCCTGAACCTCGGCCATGGACTCCCTTTCGCCTTGCTGGCAACCAGATGTGACGGCCAATCAGCCGTCACCTGGTGAGGTTACCGGCGCTGGCGGGGCGATTCGGGCGTGCGGGCAGTGCCCCGGACGGGCGAACGTCGGCCAAGGTGCGGCCGATCAGCCCATCAGGATTCCCGATTCGGCCAACTTCTCTGTCTCCACTATCCGCTGGGGGTACGCACCTAGAATCTCCCTGTGGTCGTCTGGCGCTCTCACACCCCGCATACGCCTCCCAGGAACCGAGCCTTTGGCGGCTGATTCCTTGGGCCCTTGGTGACTCCGATTCTTCCGGGGCTCTTCCCGCGTGACCATGAAGTGCCAGTGCAGTGGGAGTGCACTTTCGGCGCGCGGATTCCTGCACCGGGCGGCGACGAAGGGGGCAGTCTTGTGGACGTGATCGAACGCTGGAGCGGCCTGTACGCCTGCCTGCTGCAGTCCGCTCTACGGCTCGGCAACGAACAGTTCGCCGCCCACCTCGGCATCGCCGTGAGGACGGTGGCCACCTGGCACTCCGACGCGGCCCTCGTGCCTCGCAGGGAGATGCAGCAGCTTCTCGACACGGCCCATGAGCAGGCTCCTCCGGCAGCGCGACAGCGCTTCGCACTCCTGCTGGTGAAGGAGCGAGCCCCGATGGATTCGACGCCACCCGGCGCACAGGCGCTGCGGGTGGCCATCGCGGTGGTCGTCCGCGACAGCGATGTCCTCCTGGTGTGCCGACGGGACGACGACGCTGCTGGAATCACGTGGCAGTTCCCGGCCGGCGTCATCAAGCCGGGTGGCAAGGCGGAGACCACCACCGTGCGGGAGACCTTGGACGAGACGGGTGTCCACTGCGCGGTCCGGCAGCGCCTCGGGAATCGCCTTCACCCCGCGACCGGGGTGCTGTGTGAGTACTTCCTCTGCGAGTACCTGGCCGGCGAGGCCACGAACAGTGACGCGGCCGAGAACATCGACGTCGTGTGGGTCCCCAGAAACTCGGTGCCCCGCTTCATCCCCGTCGATACGATCTTCCCACCCGTCCTGGCCGTCCTGGAGGAGCAGACGTGACGCAGCAGAACACGGACGAGTGCCTGGGCATCGCCGCCGCCGTCGTCGTGAACCAGGGGCGTGTGCTGATGGTGCGCCGCCGGGTCAGCGAGGGACAGCTCTCCTGGCAGTTCCCGGCCGGCGAGGTCGAGCCGGGCGAGGCCCGCGAGGACGCCGCTGTGCGGGAGACCCAGGAGGAGACCGGGCTGACCGTGGCGGCTGTGAAGCTGCTCGGCGAGCGCGTCCATCCGAAGACGGGCCGGCTGATGTCGTACACCGCGTGCGAGATGCTGGGCGGAACGGCCCACGTCGCGGACACCGAGGAGCTGGCCGAACTGGCCTGGGTCGCCCATGGCGAGATCCCACAGTACGTGCCGTACGGCCTGTTCGAGCCGGTACAGGACTACCTCGACACGGCCCTCCCTTCCTGAGCAGCCTCAAGCCGCAGTCGTGCATGTAGAGGAGTGCGTTGTCGGGGCTGGGACGGCAGGGCTCACCGCCGCCGACGTTCTGACTTGAGCGGGCTGTCTGACCGGACGACGGAGGGCGGCCGGTGAGCAGGAGGCCTCCCGACCACCGGCATCAGTTCGCCACGCGAGTACGTCGCACATGCGTTCCGCCGTGTCCAGTTCCCTTTGGGCGGTTGCCTGGGTGAGCAGGGTGGTGGGGTTGTGTCCGGCGGTTCGGGCTTCGTCGAGGGTGGCCGCGAGGGCAGGCCAGCCCGGCTCGGCGAAAATGCGGTCGGCCGGCTCCGGTGTTCGGGCACCAGGACGCGCAGGTGTGTTCGCCGTATGTGATTCCCCCGTGGAGCAGGTCTGTTCCGTGGTCCGCCGCCGACTCTACGCAGCGGCCACCCCGGCCACGATGGGGACAGCCCCCGCGACCCTGAGACTTCCGAGGTACCCGCGGCGGCGGCCCGCTGACACGGTGGTACCACTCCGCTTCGGCGGTACGACCACCTTCGTCACATGGGGGAACCTGTGAACGTGAAGAAGCCCGCCGCGCTGCTCGTCGCGGCCACCGCCCTGCTCGCCGGAACCTCGGCCGCGGCCTCCGCGTCCGACCCGGCCGGCACCCGGGTGACCAGCCTCCAGCAGCGGGCCGAGCAGGTCCTGGCGGGGCATCCCGAGCCCCTCCACGTCACCGCCGACGCGGTGAGGTACGACGGCCTCACCGTCACCGACGCACCCAGGAACAGGGCCGCCCTGAAGAAGGACCTGGACTGCGCCTACGGCCATCTCTGCATGCTCGTCAACGGCCAGAAGTTCGACTTCTACAAGTGCCAGACCTGGAACCTGAACAACTGGACCGGCAACGGTCCCTTCACCAACAACCAGACACCGGGCACGGTGGCGAAGTTCTTCAACAAGGACGGCAGCGTCCGCTGGACGTCCACCGCCTACCAGGCCGGTACGGCCACGTGGGACCCGATCTGGTCCCTGCGCCCCTGCTGATCCGGGCCGCCTGACGGCGATGGCCTCCGGCCCCTCCTGGGGGAGGGCCGGAGGCCGTTGCCATGCGGTCAGTCCTTGAGCGCGGAGAGGAAGGGATCCCAGGCGCTCCGCTGAAAGAGGAGGACGGGGCCGGCGGGGTTCTTGGAGTCGCGGACGGGGAGGAGAGCGGGGAAGGCGTCGGCTACTTCGACGCAGTCTGCGCCGTCGTCATTGCTGTAACTGCTCTTGCGCCACGTCAGCCGGCGCGGATCAATCACCTTGCTGTGCCTCATGTTTGTAGGTCCTCGCAGCTTCTTCGATCAGAGAAAGGGACGCATCCGGCGGAAGGGCGATGGCCCTGAGCAGATCGTAGCGACTGCGATACTCCTTCACCGTCGACGGGTAATCGATGATGTGACCGTCAAAATCGCTCTCTGTCCACACCAGTGGCGGGGCATCCGCAAAGGTCATGAGCTTGGCCATGCCATGCTTCAAGGGGTGCCACGGGATCGTTTGCGGAACGACTTGCAGAACGCTCTGCGTGGCCCGCACCAGATCCAGAACGTGCTCCAGTTGCTTAGCCATCACCGCTGGGGGAAGCGGCGTGTCCCGGACCGCCCCCTCCGTCACGATCCCCCAGTATGTCGGCCGATCCGCCCGACGCCACAGCTCCGCGCGCACCATTCGGCCACGGGCTCTTTCGTCGATCTTCTCCGGTAGCACCAACGGCCCCATGTACCGCGCGAGCCCCCGGAAGTACTCCTCCGTCTGAAGCAGACCAGGGAAGATGTCGGGATGCCATTCCTCCAGTGACGTCGCCTGCTTCTCCAGCTCCGGTACTTCGAGGAAGTACATCGGATGCCCGGTGTTCCTCGCCTTGGCGACGTCTTCACAGCGCCGCTCGAAAAACCCGTCCGTCCCCAACCGCTGGTCCGCGTGCCGTGCGAGATCCAGCGGCATCCGCCGCTCACCCCGCTCGATCTGGCTCAGGAACGAGATCCCCCGGAAGCTGCCCTCGGCCAACTGCTCCAGCGTGAGGCCCGCCGCCTCGCGCTTGAAGCGCAACTCCGCGCCGTAGAAGGAGGGGACGCTCGTCGAGGCGTCGGGATCCTTGCGAGCGGGCATCGCTCATCACCACCGTTTACCAGTCACCGTGCGCAACCCGAACCCCTGGCACGGTACGCCGCGTTACGCCACTGTGTGAGCCATTCGTCACGCATCGCACACAGAAAGGTGTACGCCCGTGCCGCACCCCCACATCAGGGAAGCCGAGGCCCACTTGGCGGAACTGCGCGCCGCGCTCCTGGCGCACGGCATCACGCTGCCCTCGCTGGGACTCGAACTCCCCTCGCTGGCCGCGTCGTACAGCGCCCCGCTCGTCGCGCTCGGGAACTGCAATCAGGCCACCGCCCAGGCACTGACGGCCGCGCTGCGGAAGGGAGCGGCGGGGTGAGGACGTCACCGCCACCGCTGGCACTGGAACTGGCGGCGTACCCAACGGCCGTGGCGGAGGTGCGCCGGGCGGTGCGCGAGCACCTGGGCGTGCCGTGCGGCGATGTGCAGCTCTGCGTCAGCGAGTTGCTGACGAACGTGATCCTGCACGTCGGGGAGGGCGCCCTCGTGTCCGTACGGGTGCGGTGCCCGGACGGGGAGGACGGCCCGGTCCGCGTCGAGGTGGGCGACCGGGAGCCGCACGCGTGGCTGGTGGTGCGCCACGCGGACGAGGAGGAGGAGGAGTCCGGGCGCGGACTCCTCCTCCTCGACGCGGTGGCGCTGCGCTGGGGCGTCACCCAGAACGGCCACGGCAAGACCGTCTGGTGCGATGTGCCCCTGGGCCCGGGGAGCGGGTGAGGGTCAGTGGAAGAAGTGGCGCGTGCCGGTGAAGTACATCGTCACGCCCGCCTTCTTCGCGGCCTCCACGACCTGCTCGTCGCGGATCGAGCCGCCCGGCTGCACGATCGCCTTCACCCCGGCCGCGATCAGGATCTCGGGGCCGTCCGGGAAGGGGAAGAACGCGTCCGAGGCGGCGTAGGAACCGCGTGCCCGCTCCTCGCCGGCCCGCTCGACGGCGAGCTTGCAGGAGTCGACGCGGTTGACCTGGCCCATGCCGACGCCGACCGAGGCGTTGTCCTTGGCGAGCAGGATCGCGTTGGACTTGACGGCCCGGCAGGCCCGCCAGGCGAAGGCGAGCTGGGCCAGCTCGTCGGCGGACAGCGCCTCGCCGCTGGCGAGCGTCCAGTTGGCCGGGTCGTCGCCGTCGGCCTGGAGCCGGTCGGTGACCTGGAGCAGCGCACCGCCGTCGATGGGCTTGACCTCGGCCGGGTGGGAGGGCGCGCCCTGCGCCTTCAGCACCCGGATGTTCTTCTTCCTGGCGAGGGCCTCCAGCGCGCCGTCCTCGTAGTCCGGGGCGACGATGACCTCGGTGAAGATGTCCGCGACCTGCTCGGCCAGCTCCTTGCTGACCGGGCGGTTCACGGCGATCACACCGCCGTAGGCGGAGACCGGGTCGCAGGCGTGCGCCTTGCGGTGCGCCTCGGCGACATCCGCGCCGGTCGCGATGCCGCACGGGTTGGCGTGCTTGATGATCGCCACGCACGGCTCGTCGTGGTCGTACGCGGCACGGCGGGCGGCGTCCGTGTCCGTGTAGTTGTTGTACGACATCTCCTTGCCGTGCAGCTGCTCGGCCTCGGCGAGACCGGCGCCGGTGCCGTCGGTGTAGAGCGCGGCGGGCTGGTGCGGGTTCTCGCCGTAGCGCAGGGTGTTCTTGCGCTCCAGCGTGGCGCCGAGGAACTCGGGGAAGGCCGAGTCGTCGGCGGGCGCGTAGGACGCGGCGAACCAGCCGGCCACCGCGATGTCGTAGGACGCGGTGTGCTGGAACGCCTCGGCGGCCAGCCGCTTGCGGGCGGCCAGGTCGAAGCCGCCGTCGCGGACCGCGGCCAGCACGTCGGCGTACCGCTCGGGGCTGGTGACGACCGCGACCGAGGGATGGTTCTTGGCGGCGGCGCGCACCATGGAGGGGCCGCCGATGTCGATCTGCTCGACGCACTCGTCGGGCGACGCGCCGGAGGCGACCGTCTCGCGGAACGGGTAGAGGTTGACGACGACGAGACCGAAGGGCTCCACGCCCAGCTCGTCGAGCTGGCGCCGGTGGTCGTCGAGGCGCAGGTCGGCGAGGATGCCCGCGTGCACCTTGGGGTGCAGGGTCTTGACCCGGCCGTCCAGGCACTCGGGGAAGCCGGTCAGCTCCTCGACCTTGGTGACAGGGACCCCGGCGGCGGCGATCCTCGCGGCGGTGGAGCCGGTGGAGACCAGCTCGACCCCGGCCTCGTGCAGCCCGCGGGCCAGCTCCTCCAGACCGGTCTTGTCGTAGACGCTGACGAGCGCGCGCCGGATGGGCCGCTTGTTGCTCTCGGCGGTCACAGGATTACTACCTTTCGTCCCTCGATGCGATAGCCGTGGCGGGCGAGCCGGCTCACGACCTCGACGAGCAGCCTTCGCTCGACTTCCTTGATGCGCTCGTGCAGCGCACTCTCGTCGTCCTCGTCCCGGATCTCGACCACGCCCTGGGCGATGACCGGACCGGTGTCGACGCCGTCGTCGACGAAGTGGACGGTGCAACCGGTGACCTTGGCGCCGTACGCGAGCGCGTCACGGACGCCGTGGGCTCCCGGGAAACTGGGCAGCAGGGCCGGGTGCGTGTTCACGAACCGCCCGCCGAAGCGCGCGAGGAACTCCTTGCCCACGATCTTCATGAACCCGGCGGAGACGACGAGATCGGGCTCGTGGGCGGCGACCGCCCCGGCGAGCGCCGCGTCCCACTCGTCGCGGGTGGCGTGGTCCTTGACCCGGCACACGAAGACCGGCAGCCCGGCGCGCTCGGCGCGCGCCAGCCCCTCGATGCCGTCGCGGTCGGCGCCCACGGCGACGATCTCGGCGCCGTACGACTCGGCTCCGGCCTCCGCGATCGCGTCGAGGAGCGCCTGGAGGTTGGTGCCGGATCCGGAGACCAGCACGACGAGGCGCTTGGCCACGGGCTTGGCGGCCACGGTGGGGCCCTTTCTCGGGGAGCTGTTCTTGTACGGTCGTACGAATGCTTCGGGTCCCCGGATACGGGGAACCCTACGAAGCAGCCGACCGCCAGCAACGATACCGGCACTCCTGACGGCCCCCGTGGGACGGGGGCGCGGCCGGGCGGTAGCGTCTGCACCGGCCTGGTACGGGAACGCGCCGGGGACACCCGGGGAACGCAGTGTGCGCTCCGGGCGTTCAAGGGGTGAGGGACGTGCCGGACACCGGTCCGACCAGTTGTGACTCACCAAGGGGAAGACGCTCACTTGATGCCCGACCGCAGCCTGCGCCTCCGCATCCTCCCAACGCTGTCGGCGCGGGGAGGGGAGCGCGGCACCGTGCTGCTGCGGGAGCGCCCCTCCACACCGCCGGACGCGCCCTCGGGCGACGGCGGCGGCCGGGGCGGCGCCGCCCCCGGCACCCCCGGCACCCCCGAGGACAATCCCTTCGCTCCGCCCGTCGAGGGCACGCCCGACCAGCCGTGGCGTCCCCGGCACCCGGGCGGCCAGGGCTCCGGCGAGGGCCACGGTCAGGGGCAAGGGCAAGGGGACGGTGGTCAGGGGCAGGGGCCCGGTGGCGGGCCTTCGCCCTGGGGCAGCCAGTGGAGCGACCGGCAGCCCGGCCGCTCCCCCGGCGGCTTCGGCGAGCGGCCCCAGCGTCCCGGCGGACCCGAGCAGCCGGGCGGCGGACCGGGCGGACCGGGCGGTTCCGGCCGGGGCTCCGGCATGCGCTGGGACCCCACGGACCCCGCCCAGCGCCGCGCCCGTTTCTCCCTGCTCGCCGGTATGTGGGCCGTCTTCTTCGTCCTGTTCGGCTGGTCGCCCGTCGCCCTGCTGCTCGGTGCGCTCGCCCTGTACTGGGGCATCAGCGCACTGCGGTCCGAGCCGCGCCGAGCCGGTGCCGGGGCGGGGACCGGTCAGGCGGGGGGCGGCGCGGGGCGGCCGCAGGTTCCGGGGCAGTTCCCGGGGCAGGCGCCGGGACAGCTGCCTGGGCAGGTACCGGGGCAGGTCCCGCCGCAGGGGCAGCTGCCTCCGGCTGTGCCCCAGGCGGGTCCCGGGGCAGGCGCGGGGGCCGGTACGGGGGCCGATACGGGGGGCAACCGCCCGCAGCTCACGGCGGCGATCAGCGGCCTGGTCACGGCGTCCCTCGCCCTCGCCCTGGTCCTGGCCGGTTTCGCCGCGCAGTTCGTCTACCGCGACTACTACTCGTGCGTGAACGACTCGCTCACGCACCAGGCCCAGCAGTCCTGCGACCGGCATCTGCCGCAGGAGCTGCGGGGCATGCTCGGCACGGACGACTGAGACCGCGGGCCGCCCGGCCCTTCAGGTAGACGGGGGCGGCGGGGCGGCCGACGTCGGCGGTGCGCTGGGCGCGGGTCCGGCGTCGTCCGGGTCCGGCGGCTCCGGTCGGCCGCTGTCGTCGGTACTGGTGATGCCGGTGGTACCCGTAGTTCCGGTGGTACCCGTGGTTCCGGTGGTACCGCTGCCGGTGTTCTCCGGGCTGCCGGTCTCGGTGGCCGCGGGTGCCGTGGGCTCCCAGGTGACCTCCCCGGCGGCCGGCGGATCCAGCGGCAGCACGTCGTACGGTTCGAGGGCGGCGTCGTAGCGCGCGGGCAGCAGCCGCCCGCCGGTGTCCGCGCCCCGCGCCCCGCTCGCGACGGCCCTGCCGCCCCCGGTGTTCCCGTCCTTGCCGCCGTCGCGCGGCCTCCCGCCCTCGCGGGGCCTGCCGATGCGCTGCCCGGCCGTCTCCGCCACCACCTGGACCCGTACACCGTGGCAGCGCCAGGCCCGGACGAGCACCGCCGTGGGCACCGCCGCCACCGAGGTCCACAGCAGCGCGGCCCCCGCGACCTGCCAGCCCACGGGGCCGAACGCGTCCAGGGTGCCGTTGCCCAGCGGGCCGCCCGCCAGTTCGGCGAGCACTCCGAGTCCGGTCGCGCACAGCAGGCACGCCAGGGCCGCCCCGCCCGCCGCCCGCCGCCACGGCCAGGCCCGCACCCCGGTCAGGGCGCCCGTGGCGTCCGGCACCTCCCGCACCGCCGCGCCCGCCACGAACCAGCCGATGACCAGCCCGGCCGCCACCGGCACCGCGGCCGTCAGCAGATGCAGCGGCGTACCCGGGCCCGCGTCCGGCACCGCCGCCAGCAGCGGGAAGGGCGGCAGCAGCGGCGCCGGGTCGGAGGCGAACGGGCCGACGGTGTGCCCGACACCGAGCGCGAAACCGGGCCCGAGCGTGTACGCCGCCGCCCACAGCACCGCGTTCGGCAGCAGCGCCAGACAGAGCAGCAGGATCGCGAACCGGCCCGACCAGCCCTCCGTCAGCCGCAGAAAGGCGCCCTGCGCGGCCCCGCCGTGCCCCACCAGCGACACCCCGAGCACCAGCGCGCCGCCGCCGACGAACACCACGGCACCGGCACCGGCCGCCCGGGAGGCGGCGCCCAGGCGCGCGCGGGGCCCGGGAGCGAGCAGCAGGCGCCGCACGCCGGGTGAGAACCGGCGCAGCGCCTGCTCCAGGGGCGCGCGCGGGCAGCCGTACGCCGCCCAGACGCCGCTGCCCGCCGCCGCCGCGACGGTGCACGGCACCCACAGCAGCGTCGAGAACCACGCCGGGTGCAGCGACCCGCCCGCCGCGTAGACCACCGCGCCGACCGCGACCGCCAGATAGCCGCCGACCACACCGGCCCAGGCGGTGCGCGGGGGCACGAGCGGCCCGCCGTCGCCGCTGTCGGTCGCGTCCCGCGCCGCCCGGTGCACCAGCACCAGCGGCGCCACGGCCAGCAGCAGCGGGATCAGCCCGATGGGCGCGGGCGCACCGGTGAGGGTGTCGGCGCGGACCAGTCCGGCGCCGTGCGCCAGCAGCCACAGCGCGGTGGCCGTGTGCAGCGCGCCGCCCGGCCCGCTGTCGGGGTACGGCGAGCTGATCCACAGCACGATGCCGAGGACGGCGAACGAGCCGAGACCGAGCCCCGCTGCGACCACCCCGCCCAGGAAACCGGCGCCGAGTCCGGGCGAGCGGTCCCGCACCCGGGCGCGCAGGCGTGGCAGCGGCGGACGTCCATGGGTCGTCTGGATCACGCCCGCCATGCTCCCAACGTCACACGCATTCCCGGCGCAACAGGCGAACCTCCGCTGTGTCGCTCAATATACGTTTATGTGCCTATTCACACGGAGGGACGCACTGTGACGAACAGTCATACGAAGCCGCTGCCCCCGCCCCCGCCCCCGGACGCCCGACACGCCGGTCCCGACGCCGCTCTGACGCGCACTCAGGGAACTGCGAAAGCGGGCGCGGGCACGGGCGTAGGCGCGGGGAAGCCCCTGACGCCCGCTCAGGCCTTCGACGCGCTGTACGCCTTCTGCGCTCCCGCCCTCGTCCGCCAGTCCTACCTGCTCACCGGCCGCCGGGACCGCGCCCGCGAGGCCGTGGAGCGCGCCTTCCAACTGGCCTGGCAGCGCTGGCCCGAAGTGGCCCACGACCGCGACCCGGCGGGCTGGATGCGCGCGCTGGCGTACGACTGCGCCCTCTCCCCCTGGTACCGCTTCCTGCCCCGCAACAGGATCCCCGACCCGCCCCCCGAGCCCGCCGACCGCGCCCTCCAGCACGCGCTGCTGCGCCTCCCGCCGTCCTACCGGCGCACGCTCGTCCTCTACGACGGTGTCGGCCTCGATCTGCCGGAGACCGCGGCGGAGACCGAGGCGAGCACCCCGGCGACGGCCAACCGGCTGATGCACGCCCGCGAGGCCGTCGCCGCCTGCCTGCCCGAACTGGCCGACCCGGCGGAACTCCACCGCCGTCTGGTACGGCTCGGCTCCGCCTGGCACCTCGCCGCGACCGGCCCCGTCATGGGGCCCGGTGTGGCGGTGGCCGCGGGCGCGGGGGTCGCGGTGGGGAGCGTGGTGGGCGCGGGCGCCGCGGTGCGCGCCGGGGTCCCGGGCGGCGGGGTCCCGGCGGGGCCTGGGGCGGCTCCGGGCGGTGGGTCCGGAATCTGGGCGGGGACCGGGGCGGGGACCGGGACCGAGGTGTCTGCCGGGCCGGCGGCTCCGGTGGCGGTGCGCACCGCCGGGGAGCGCAGCACCCGCTTCTGGACGCGGTCCGCCATCGCGTTCACCGTCACCATCATCGGCGCCACGGCGCTCACCCTGCATACCGCGCCCACCCGCTACTTCGCACCGGTCTCCCCCGGCCACGCGGTCCAGGGCCTCCCGGCGCCGGGCGCGCTCGGCCCGCTGTCGCAGCAGGAGCAGCGACTGCGGGCCGCGCTGAAGAAGCAGGCCGACGCCGGACCGGAGCGGCTGGCGCCCGAGGCCCGGTGACCCGGCCGCCCACGCGGCTTCGGCCCCGGATACGGCGGTGGGCCCGCACCCGGCATGTCGCCGGGCGCGGGCCCACCGCTGCTCCGCTTACGCGGAGGCGCTTTCTCCGGCGCTTTGTCAGGCGCTGAGGATGGCGCGGGCCAGCTTGGCCGTCTCGGTCGGGGTCTTGCCGACCTTGACGCCCGCGGCCTCCAGGGCCTCCTTCTTCGCCTGGGCGGTGCCGGACGAACCGGAGACGATGGCGCCGGCGTGGCCCATGGTCTTGCCCTCGGGCGCGGTGAAGCCCGCGACGTAGCCGACGACCGGCTTGGTCACGTTGGCCTTGATGAAGTCGGCCGCGCGCTCCTCGGCGTCGCCGCCGATCTCACCGATCATGACGATCAGGTCGGTGTCGGGGTCGGCCTCGAACGCGGCGAGCGCGTCGATGTGCGTGGTGCCGATGATCGGGTCACCGCCGATGCCGACGGCCGTCGAGAAGCCGATGTCCCGCAGCTCGTACATCATCTGGTACGTCAGCGTGCCGGACTTCGAGACCAGGCCGATGCGGCCCGGCTTGGTGATGTCGCCCGGGATGATGCCGACGTTCGACTGGCCCGGGGTGATGATGCCGGGGCAGTTCGGGCCGATGATGCGGGTCTTGTTGCCCTTCTTGCCGGCGTACGCCCAGAAGGCCGCCGAGTCGTGCACGGCGATGCCCTCGGTGATCACGACGGCCAGCGGGATCTCGGCGTCGATGGCCTCGACGACCGCGTCCTTGGTGAACTTCTCCGGCACGAAGATGACGGAGACGTCGGCGCCGGTCTTCTCGATGGCCTCGGCGACGGTGCCGAACACCGGTACCTCGGTGCCGTCGAAGTCCACGGTCTGACCCGCCTTGCGCGGGTTCACGCCGCCCACGACGTTGGTGCCGTCGCCCAGCATGAGCTTGGTGTGCTTCATGCCCGTGGAGCCGGTCATGCCCTGGACGATGACCTTGCTGTCCTTGTTGAGCCAGATAGCCATGGTGTGTTGGTGTCCTCGTCCTGAGTGCTTACTTGGCGGCGTGGGCCAGCTCGGCTGCCTTGTCGGCCGCGCCGTCCATGGTGTCGACGCGCTGCACCAGCGGGTGGTTCGCGTCGGTGAGGATCTTCCGGCCCAGCTCGGCGTTGTTGCCGTCGAGGCGGACGACCAGCGGCTTGGTGACCTGCTCGCCGCGGTCCTCCAGGAGCTTCAGCGCCTGGACGATGCCGTTGGCGACCTCGTCACAGGCGGTGATGCCGCCGAAGACGTTGACGAAGACGGACTTGACGTCCGGGTCGCCCAGGATGATCTCCAGGCCGTTCGCCATGACCTGGGCGGAGGCGCCACCGCCGATGTCCAGGAAGTTGGCGGGCTTGACGTTGCCGTGCTGCTCACCGGCGTACGCGACGACGTCCAGGGTGCTCATGACGAGACCCGCGCCGTTGCCGATGATGCCGACCTCGCCGTCGAGCTTGACGTAGTTGAGGTTCTTCTCCTTGGCGGCGGCCTCGAGCGGGTTGGCCGCGGCCTTGTCGTGGAGCTCCTCGAAGTCGGGGTGACGGAACTCGGCGTTGTCGTCCAGCGACACCTTGCCGTCGAGGGCGATGACCTCACCGGAGGCGACCTTGGCCAGCGGGTTGACCTCGACCAGGAGGGCGTCCTCCTTGATGAAGGTGTCCCACAGCGTGACCAGGACGTTCGCGACCTTGTCCGCGACCTCGGCCGGGAACTTCGCGGCCTCGACGATCTCGCGGGCCTTCTCCGGGGTCACGCCGTCGATGGCGTCGATCGGGGTCTTGGCGACGGCCTCGGGGCGGGTGGCCGCGACCTCCTCGATCTCCATGCCGCCCTCGACGGAGGCGATGGAGAGGAAG
The DNA here is from genome assembly GCF_058344915.1 of Streptomyces sp. PL-25. Lineage (NCBI taxonomy): Bacteria > Bacillati > Actinomycetota > Actinomycetes > Kitasatosporales > Streptomycetaceae > Streptomyces > Streptomyces sp. PL-25. Next base: position 4,524,580 of record NZ_CP136997.1, on the reverse strand, counting down.
GTGCGGTTCGCGCGGTCGAGGAGGAAGGAGACGTAGTACTCCTCGACGATCTCGGGGGCCGTCTCGGCGATCATCACCTTGTGGACCGTGTGGCCCTTGATGTCCATGCCGAGGATGTCCGTCGCGCGCGCGACGGCCTCGTCCGGGGTGGCGGCGAGCTTCACACCACCGGCCTTGCCGCGACCACCGACCTTCACCTGCGCCTTGACGACGGACTTGCCGCCCAGACGCTCGGTGATCTCGCGCGCCGCCTCAGGCGTGTCGATGACTTCACCGGCCAGCACCGGTACATCGTGCTTGGCGAAGAGGTCCCTCGCCTGGTACTCGAACAGGTCCACGCGCTTCCGTCCCTATCAGTGATCTCGCGGTTCGTTGGATGCGTGGGCGTGCCGCGAAGGGCAACGTGACGTCCGCTTGTCACAAGGGGGGCGCACACGGTGTCCGAGCGCGCGGCATGTCCATCTCGCAGGTTATCGCCGCTTGCCGGGGCGCCATAAATCCAGGGTCACACGTGAGCGGTGATACCTGTCACATGATGCCGTCCCACCTGGCACCGCGTGCCGCGCGACGGCCGGTCCCGCGAGGTCTCACCGGGCTGGGGTTGACCCGGTGAGACCCCTGGAAGAGCCCCGAGGGGGCTCGGGCCGGCTGGTCCCCACCCCAATGGGGACCAGCCGGTCCTCCCGCAGGTTCCGAGGAGACGACCGGAGAAACCGACGGCTTTCGGCCATCCGGGTCCGCTGGGCCCGCGGAGGTGTCCGTGCGAGGGGCACCGATACTCGCACGCGCCTCCCGTCGCCGCGCAAGCCCCTGTTACTGATGAGTAGGACGGGTCTCTCCCTTGTCCGGCCTTGTCCGTTTTCATCCGGCCCCGCCTTCCGCTCAGGGCGCTTCACGCCGTCGCGGGGACGGGCAGCGGGCGCTTCTCGATCGCCGCGGCCATCACCTCCGGGAACAGGTCGGGCGTGCAGGCGAAGGCCGGTGAGCCGAGCGCCGCCAGCGCCGCCGCGTGCTCCCTGTCATACGCGGGCGCCCCCTCGTCGGAGAGCGCGAGCAGCGTCACGAACTGCACCCCCGACGCCTGCATCGCCGCGACCCGCTTCAGCATCTCGTCGCGTATGCCTCCCTCGTACAGGTCGCTGATCAGCACCACGACCGTCTCGGCGGGCCGGGTGATCTGCGACTGGCAGTACGCCAGCGCCCGGTTGATGTCCGTGCCGCCGCCGAGCTGGGTGCCGAAGAGCACGTCGACCGGGTCGTCGAGCTGGTCGGTGAGGTCCACGACCGCCGTGTCGAACACGACGAGCCGGGTGCTGATCGACCGCATCGACGCCAGCACCGCCCCGAACACCGAGGCGTAGACCACCGAGGCCGCCATCGACCCGGACTGGTCGATGCAGAGGACGACCTCCTTCTTCACCGACTGGGACGCCCGCCCGTAGCCGATCAGCCGCTCCGGCACGATCGTGCGGTACTCGGGCAGATAGTGCTTGAGGTTGGCCGCGATGGTGCGGTTCCAGTCGATGTCGTGGTGGCGGGGCCTGCTGATGCGGGCGCTGCGGTCCAGGGCGCCGCTGAGCGTGGCCCGGGTGCGCGTGGCGAGCCGCTTCTCCAGGTCCTCCACCACCTTGCGCACCACGGCCCGCGCCGTCTCCTTCGTCGTCTCGGGCATCGCCTTGTTGAGAGACAGCAGCGTGCCGACGAGGTGCACGTCCGCCTCCACCGCCTCCAGCATCTCCGGCTCCAGCAGCAGCGCGGACAGGCCGAGCCGGTCGATGGCGTCCCGCTGCATGACCTGGACGACGGAGGAGGGGAAGTACGTCCGGACGTCCCCCAGCCAGCGCGCCACCGAGGGCGCCGAGGCGCCCAGACCCGCCGAACGGTCCCGCGCGCCCCGGCCCTGCGGCCTGTCCCCCTTGCCGTAGAGCGCGGCCAGGGCCGCGTCCATCGCCGCGTCCCGCCCGGTCAGCGCGCGGCCGGTGCCGTCCGCCGCGTCCCCGCCGAGCACCAGCCGCCACCGCCGCAGCCGCTCCTGCCCGGGGTCCCCCGCACCTCGGGCCGTCCCCGTCACATCCGCCGCGCCCGTCACTCCAGCCGCTCCGGTCACGTCAGCCGCGTCCGCCACTCCGGCCGACCCGGTCAGGTCCCCCGCGCCCGCCACTCCGGTCTTGTCCGTCATGGTCCCCATATCCCTCACGTCCCCCTTGGCCCTACCGTCCCCCATGCCCCCGCCGCCCTCGCCGTCTCCGCCGTCCCCCATGACCCCGCCGCCCTCGCCGTCTCCGCCGTCCCCCGTGACCCTCACGCCTGCCGCGTCCCGGCCGGTCGTCTCTGTCGTCCCGGTCGCCTCGCTCCCCTCCGCCGGTGTCATCGCGCCGCCCCCGCGTACGCGTCACCGGTCTTCTCCGCGGCTCCCGGGCCGGAACCCGCCGCCGCCCCCGCCACGGCTCCGCTCTCGTCCAGGCCGAGCAGCAGCCGCACCACCGGCAGCACCGCTCCGGCCCGGTCGGGGTCGAGGTCCGCGGCGAAGCCGGGCGTCCCCGCCGCGGTGCTCCCGGCCGGGCCGCCCCCGCCGTGGGCCGGGCCGCGCCGCACCAGTTCCCCGAGGGTTCTGCGCACCCCGGACTCGTACGCCGAGAAGGTGCGCCGCAGCAGCGGCAGCACGTCCGTGAAGGCGTCCGCCGGGACTCCGGTCAGCCAGGCGTCCACCAGCCCGAGCAGCCGCTCGTCGTGCACGAGCAGCATCCCGCCCCCGCCGCCGACGAAGCCCTCGATCCACGCGGCGGCGTCCGGCGGCGGTGTGCCCGGCGAGAGGGCGAGCCCCATGAACAGGGCGGCCCGGTCCGGGGCGATCTCCCCCTCGTCGAGCAGCAGCCGCACCGCCCGGCCCCGCACGACGCCGGGCACGGTGTCCCGGCCGGCCAGGGTCCTGAGCACGCCGTGCCAGCGGGCGCGCAGATCGCCGTGGCGGGCGTCGAGGGTGTCCCCGAGCAGGCCCACCGCCGTGTGCGCGGCGTCCACATGACGGCGCATCTCCTGCGCCGCGTCCGTGTCCAGGCCGACGCAGGCCGGGGGCAGCCCGACGAAGACGCGCTCGGCCAGTCCCGCGGCGACCCCGGCCAGGGCCTCGGTGTCCGTGCCGCGCACATCGCCGTAGCGCAGCGAGCGGACCAGGGCGGGCAGCGCCTGCGCGAGGTGCCCGACGTCCGCGTCGAGCGCCGCGCGGTCCGCGAGCACCCGCATCACCACGGGCAGCGCGTCCGGCAGTTCGGCGAGCAGGCAGCGCTCGGCGAGGGCGGTCACCTCGGCGAGGACGTCCGTGCCCACGGCGTCCGCCTCCGCCTTGGCGGTGGCGGCGGAGAGCACCGTGGTCCCCCACACCCCGGCTTCCGCCACCCGCACCGACAGCTCCGGCTCCCAGCGCAGCCGCCAGGTCTCGCGGAAGGTTCCGGTGCTGCCCCGGGAGACGGCGGGTTCGCCCCAGTCGACGCCCAGCAGCCGCAGCCGGTGCAGCAGTCGGCTGCGGCCGGCGTCGGTCTCCTTGCGCAGGTCGAGTTCGAGCTCGCGCTCCAGCGCCTCCGGCTTGAGCCGCAGCCGGCGCTGAAGGCGGGTCAGGTCCCGCTGCAACGGCACCGCTGGCGCCGCTTCCGGCACCTCGCCCAGGACGTCCCCGACGACGAGCCGGTCGCGCACCAGGGCCAGCGGGACGTCCGATCCCTCGCACATCACCGCCCGCACCGCGTCGGTGGTCTCGCTCAGCCCCGGCAGCGGACGGCCCCGCATCGCCGCGAGCGTCCCGGCCAGCCGTACCGCCTCGATGACATGCGCGGAGGAGACGATCCGGTCCTCCTCGCGCAGCAGCCCGGCCACCTTCGTCAGCCACCGCTCGACCGGCCGGTCCGGCACCCCGAACAGGTGCGCGTACCAGCCCGGCGCGTCGATGCCCGCGCCGTACCCGCTGAACCGGGACAGCCTGCGGTGCGTCCACGGCACCCAGGTCATGTCCGTCTTGATCTTGGGCAGCCCCTTGAGCAGCGCCCGGTCGGCGGTGACGGTGGCCCGCTGCCGCAGCGCGGGCACGTGCCAGGCCCCGCACACCACGGCCACGCCGTCCCCGAACTCCCGCTGCGCCGCCCGCACCTGGAGCCGCATGTGCGCCTCGCGCACGAGGTCACGGTCCCGGCTCCCGTACGTCTCGCGCAGCGCGCCCATGGCCTCCTCCAGCACCAGGAACGGGGCGAACGCGTCCTCGCTCCCCGGGCCCCGGTGCTCGACGACGTCCTCCCACCAGCGCTCGGGGTCGTCGTATCCGGCCGTCGCGGCGAGCACGGCGAGCGGATCGACCCGCACGTCGGCGCCGGGGGCCGGGACGGAGCCGGGACCGGTGGTGGTCTCCCTGCCCGGTTCGGCGGGGTCGGCTCGGTTGTTGAGATCGGCGGAATCGGCGGGTTCGGCGGCGCCCGTGTCGGCGTCGTCCGTGGGGCCGGTCTCCGCCTCTTCCTCTTCCGCCTGCCACGCCAGGGTGTGGGTGGCCGGGAGGTCGATGAAGCGGGCGGGCACCCCGTGCTCCAGCGCCCAGCGCAGGGCGACCCACTCCGGGGAGAACTCGGCCAGCGGCCAGAAGGCGGAGCGGCCGGGCTCGTCCACCGCGTGGGCGAGGAGGGCGACCGGCGGCCGCATGTCCTCGTCGGCGGCGAGCGCGATCAGCGCGTCCGCCTCCGGCGGGCCCTCGATCAGCACCACCGGGGGCCGGGCGGCATCCAGCGCCGCCCGCACCGCCCGCGCGGAACCGGGCCCGTGGTGCCGCACCCCGAGCAGCAGCGGCCCCGCCCCCGCCCCGCGGCTCTCCTTCTCTCCCCTGCGGCCGTTCTCCGTCTCGTCCCTGCGGCCGTTCTCCTTCTCGACGTTCTGCCCGTCGCTCCGCTCAGCGCCTGTCACGCCGTCCCCCCTGTGCGCGTCGTCCCCGTCCGCCCGTCCAGCTCGGCTCCTCGTCGGCGCCGGCCCGCACGGCGCCGTCCCCCGTGCCGTGCCCCATGACTCCCGTCCCGGTCACGCGCTCACCTCCCGGCAGGCCCGGTAGAAGTCCTTCCAGCCGTCGCGCTCGCGGACGACGGTCTCCAGGTACTCCTGCCAGATGACGCGGTCGGCCGCCGGGTCGCGGACGACGGCGCCGAGGATGCCCGCGGCGACGTCCCCGGCCCGCAGCACACCGTCGCCGAAGTGCGCCGCCAGCGCGAGCCCGTTGGTGACGACGGAGATCGCCTCGGCAGTGGACAGCGTGCCGCTGGGCGACTTCAGCTTCGTACGCCCGTCCGTGGTGACGCCGTCGCGCAGTTCGCGGAAGACGGTGACGACCCGGCGGATCTCGTCCACGCCGTCCGGGACGGACGGCAGGTCGAGGGAGCGGCCGATCTGGTCGACGCGGCGCGAGACGATGTCGACCTCGGCGTCGGGGGTCTCCGGCAGCGGCAGCACCACGGTGTTGAACCGCCGGCGCAGCGCGCTGGACAGGTCGTTGACCCCGCGGTCGCGGTCGTTGGCCGTGGCGATCAGGTTGAAGCCGCGGACCGCTTGCACCTCCTGGCCCAGCTCCGGTATCGGCAGGGTCTTCTCCGACAGGATCGTGATCAGCGTGTCCTGCACGTCGGCGGGGATGCGGGTCAGCTCCTCGACGCGGGCGGTCATGCCCTGCGCCATGGCCCGCATGACCGGGCTGGGCACCAGGGCGTCGCGGCTGGGGCCGTGCGCGAGCAGCCGCGCGTAGTTCCAGCCGTAGCGGATGGCCTCCTCCGGGGTGCCCGCCGTGCCCTGCACCAGCAGCGTGGAGTCGCCGCTGACCGCGGCGGCGAGGTGCTCGGAGACCCAGGTCTTGGCGGTGCCGGGCACACCGAGCAGGAGCAGGGCGCGGTCGGTCGCGAGCGTGGTGACGGCGACCTCGACGATCCGCCGCGGGCCGACGTACTTCGGCGTGATCACCGTGCCGTCCGGCAGGGTCCCGCCGAGGAGATAGGTCGCCACGGCCCACGGGGACAGCTTCCAGCGGGCCGGGCGCGGACGGTCGTCCTGCGCAGCCAGCGCGGCCAGTTCGGCGGCGAAGGCGTCCTCGGCGTGCGGGCGCAGCGACTGCGTGCTCTGTTCCTCGCCCGTGTTCGCGGGCGCGGAGTTCTCGTGGCTCGGTTCGACGGACGTCGGTTCAACGGTCACAGACATGGCTGAGGCCCCCTCCAGCTCGGCCGGTTCGGATCTGCCACCAACCGTGCACCACCCCACTGACAATGCGTTCCGACCTGCGGAAACGCCCTCGCGAGGCCGATTGTCAGTGGGGGGATCTACCTTCGATGGCATGACTCAGCAGGGGGCGCGCTGGACCGCGGACCAGGTGCTGGCACTGGCACCTGACCCCGCGTCACGCAAAGCGGGAAGCAAACTCGGCACGGCGGGACCGTGGTCCGAGACGGGGAGTGCGGACGAAGGGACGGTGTGGGGGCTGTGCAAGGGCAGCGGCAGCAAGCCGTATCAGACGGTCGTGGACCTCGCCGACGCGGCGGGTCCCGCGTACAAGTGCAGTTGTCCGAGCCGTAAGTTCCCGTGCAAGCACGCGCTCGGGCTGCTGCTGGTGTGGGCGGGCGGCGAGAGCGCGCTCGCGACCGTGCCCGAGGAGCGGGCGCCCGAGTGGGCCGCGCAGTGGCTGGCGGGCAGACGCAAGCGGACCGCGGACAAGGCGGAGCAGCGGGCGGGGCAGGAGGCCCGGAGCGCCGCCGATCCGGAGGCGGCGCGGCGGCGGGCGGAGCGCCGGGCCGAGCGGATCAGCGCCGGGGCGGCGGAGCTGGAGCGGCGGCTGTCCGATCTGCTGCGCGGCGGCCTGGCCGCGGCCGAGCAGGCGGGGTACGGGCTGTGGGAGGAGACCGCGGCCCGCATGGTCGACGCGCAGGCGCCGGGGCTCGCGGCCCGGGTGCGGGAGCTGGGCGCGATCCCGTCGTCCGGACCGGGCTGGCCGGCGCGGCTGCTGGAGGAGTGCGCGCTGCTGCATCTGCTGGACCAGGGCTGGCTGCGCCACGAGCGGCTGCCCACCGAGCTGGCGGCGACGGTCCGGTCCCGGGTGGGCCTGCCCGCTTCGGCGGACGGCCCGCCGGCGCGCGACAGCTGGCTCGTCCTCGCCCAGTACGACACGGCGGACGCGAAGCTGACCACCCGCCGCATCTGGCTGCACGGCGCCGCGTCCGGGCGTACGGCGCTGCTGCTGTCCTACGGCGCGGCCGGCCGGGCGCCGGAGATGTCGCTGCCGGTCGGCCTGGCGCTGGACGCGGAGGTCGCCGCGTACCCGGGCGACGGGCGGCAGCGCGTGGCCCTGGGCGAGCGGTTCGCCGCCCCGGCGCCCACCCGAATACGCCCGCCCGGGGTGACGACGGCCGAGGCCGCGGCGCGCTATGGCGAGGCGCTGCGGCACGACCCCTGGTTGGAGTCGGTCCCGGTGACGCTGCGGGACGTGGTGCCGGTACCGGCCGGGGACTCCTGGCAGCTGGCCGACGCCGGGACGGACCGGGCGCTGCCCGTGACCGCGGCGGCCGGCGGGCGCCCGGGACTGTGGCGGCTGGTGGCCCTGTCGGGCGGTGCGCCGGTCACGGTGTTCGGCGAGTGCGGGCACTGCGGCTTCACCCCGTTGACGGTCTGGCCGCAGGGCGACGGCGAAGCGGTGACGCTGTGCTGACGACCTGTACACCGTCTGCGACATCCGCCCCGGTCGGAGGGGTCCCGGTGTCCGGCATCGGAGTGACGTCGGGGCCGGCCGCGGGGCGTGCGGAGCACAGCGGGAAGTCTCACCCGAAAGGCGCACCCCGGCACCCGAAAGGCGCGCCCCGGCCCCAGCAGCCCCGGCAGCACCTCACGAGCCCGCCCTTCCTCCTCAGACGCACGCATTTCTCCCGGCACACGCATTTCTTCCGTACCAGGGGAAACCCGGACCGGGTGACCCTCCGAGCACCCTCAGGCACCCGGCAACGGAAAGGACGCTCATGATCAGGACCTCCGCCCCGGTGGAAGCGCCCGCAGCGGGCGCCTGGGAGGAGTCGGTCACCACCGCCCTGCTCGGCACCGACCGGCGCAGGCCCCCGGCCGGCACACCCGGCCGGGACGCTCCGACGGCCCTGCTGGACGCGGCGGCCGAACAGACCGTGGCCCGGCGCGCGGGACTGCTCCCGGCGCCCGCCGCCGAGCGGATCCCGCAGGCCCCCGCCGACCCGCGCCCTGCCCTGCCGCCCGCCGCCGCCGACCGGCTCGCCATGCTGCTGGCCGACCGCCCCGGCGCGGGCGGCGGCGGACGCAGGGGCACCGCACCGGACCTCATGGAGCTGCTGCCCCAGTGGCTCGCGGCGGCCAACGCGCACGGGTACGCGGCGCCCGCGCCGACGCTCCCGGCGCTGCTGGACGCGGCCCGGGGGCGTACGGATCTGCGTCCCGCCGCGCTGGCCTTCGCCGGTCCGCGCGGACTGTGGCTGGCCCGGCTGAACCCGGAGTGGCGGTTCGCGCTGCGGGCGGCCTCCGGCGGCGGTGCCGCGCTGCCCGGCCCCGAGGACGCCGACGAGGTCCGCCGCCTGTGGGAGGAAGGCCTGTTCGCCGAACGGGTCGCGCTCCTCACAGCGGTACGGCGGCAGCAACCGGACGCGGCCCGCGACCTGCTCGCCACCACGTGGGCCACCGAGCGGGCCGAGGACCGGCTGATGTTCCTGGACTCGCTGCGCACCGGACTCGGCCCCGCCGACGAGCCGTTCCTGGAACAGGCCCTCGGCGACCGGAGCCGCAACGTCCGGTCGACCGCCGCGGAGCTGCTGTCGGCGCTGCCCGGGTCGGCGCTGGCCGCGCGGATGGCGGACCGGGCCGCCGCCTGCGTCGCCGTCGACCGCACGGGCGGCACCCCGGCGATCGCCGTTGAGGCCCCTCACGAGTGCGACGCGAGCATGGAGCGCGACGGTGTCGTCCCCAGGGCTCCGTCGGGGAGGGGTGAGCGGTCGTGGTGGCTGGGCCAGCTGCTGGAGGCGGCCCCGCTCGGCACGTGGTCCCCGCGCCTGGGCGGCCGCACGCCGCAGGAGATCGTGGCGCTGCCGGTGGCGGACGACTGGCAGGGCGAACTGCACGCGGCCTGGTGCCGGGCCGCCGTACGGCAGCGGGACGCCGTGTGGGCGCGGGCGCTCCTCGGGGAGCCCGCGGCACCCGAGGCCGGCGGGCCCGGCGCGGTGTCCCTGGCCGAGCGCGCCAAGCTGCTCGGCACGCTGGGCGCCGCCGAACGGGCCGACTGGGTCGCCGGGTTCATCGCGGCGCACGGTCTGTCCGAGGCGTTTCAGCTGCTCGGGATGTGTGCGGTGCCGTGGGCCGGACCGCTCGGACGGGCGGTGGTCGACGCGCTCGACATCGCGCGGGACGCAGGGAGCTACCCATGGAGTTTCAGTGGTGTGATGGGACTGGCCGAGCGCTGTCTGGACCCGGTGGAGGCGGCCCGGCTCGACGGGCTGCTGGCGGTGCCGGACGAGACGGAGGACACCTCGCCCGGCGCCGGGGGGTACTGGGCGGAGGCGTTCCAGCGGCTGGTCACCACCTTGCGCCTGCGCCGGACGATGGCCGAGGAACTGGCGCCCGCCCCCGGCTGAGCACCGCCCCGCCCCCGTACGGCACCCCGCTCGGGACGCCGGGCGCGCAGGGACGGCGCGGGAGCCGGTGGCCCGGCGGCGGGCCGGGGCCGTGCGTCGAGGTCGGACCGGTCCGGGGCGCGGCGCCAGGGCCCGAAGGCCCGGCCCGCTCCCGGCGGGAGGCCCTGTCCGAATGGGAAGCCGGGTCCGGGCGGGAGTCCTCGTCCGGACGGGAAACGCCGTCCGGACGGGACGCCCTACGCCTGGGCGGGCTGGCGGACGTTGGCGCGGACCCAGTCGACGATCGACTGGGTGGTGGCGCCCGGGGTGAAGATCTCCGCGACACCCTTCTCCTTCAGCGGCGCGATGTCCGCCTCGGGGATGATGCCGCCGCCGAAGACGACGATGTCCTCGGCCTCACGCTCGCGCAGCAGGTCGATCACGGCGGCGAACAGCGTGTTGTGCGCGCCGGAGAGGATGGACAGGCCGATCGCGTCGGCGTCCTCCTGGATCGCCGTGCCGACGATCTGCTCCGGGGTCTGGTGGAGACCCGTGTAGATGACCTCCATGCCGGCGTCGCGCAGCGCCCGCGCGATCACCTTCGCACCGCGATCGTGGCCGTCGAGCCCCGGCTTGGCCACCACCACGCGGATCGGACCGGCTGCCACACCCATCACTGCCTCCATGAAGCGACTTCCTACGCCCACCACGGGACGGACGCCCCGCACCACGTCGTCCGGGGAAGTGAACGAACGTTATCTCCAGCATCCCGCACCCGGCAGTTTCACGGCACGGAGCGAGGGGGAAATCACACGCAGGGACAGCCGCTCGGCCACGTCGGGCAGGAGCGGATACACGAGCGACGGCACGGAGCGGAACACGCCGCGGACGGGGCACCCGCGGACCGCCTCCCCGCATACCGCGCACCGTTCCCCGCCGCCCCGGTCCGGAAACCGCGGCGGGACCACGGGCGGGACCACCGGCAGGACCCGTGCCGGAGCGGGCACCGGGACAAGCGGCGGAGCGGGGCGGCAGCGGCGCGGGAGTCGCGGCCGGTCCCCCGCGCCTTCGGGACGCGGGCCGTGGCGGGGCGCGGTCGCCCGGCGGCGCCCCGGCGAGAGCACCAGGGACGGACCGGCGGGCGCGCGCGGCGCCTCACCGCGACCGCCCACGAGAGCACCGGGGGGACAGAGCCGTCCTCCCGCGTGCCGACAGGAGGTCGGCCATGAAGGTCACCAGCGTCGCAGACCCGATCCTGCCGTTCTGCCAGCGTCTGCTCCCGGCCAGAGTCGCGGGCCTCTCACTGGACCTGCTGAAGGCCACGGCCCTGGAGCTGGCGATCCTCGCCGGGCACGTCCTCCTCTATCCCTCGGGGATCGTCCAGGAGCGCCGCGCCGCCGCGGGCCAGGTGCCCGCCCCGGACGCCGCCGCCCGACTGCCCACCGAGGCCAAGCCGCCGGTGGTCCTGCTGCACGGCTTCATCGACAACCGCTCGGTCTTCGTCCTGCTGCGCCGCAGCCTCGCCCAGCACGGACGACATCAGGTGGAGTCCCTCAACTACTCGCCGCTGACCTGCGACATCCGCACCGCGGCCGAACTGCTCGGCCGGCACATCGAGGAGATCTGCGAGCGCACCGGCAGCAGCCGGGTGGACGTCGTCGGCCACAGCCTCGGCGGCCTGATAGCCCGTTACTACGTGCAGCGGCTCGGCGGCGACCGGCGCGTGCGCACCCTCGTCACCCTGGGCACGCCGCACGCGGGCACCCGGGTCGCCCCGCTGGCCAACGCGCATCCCATCGTCCGCCAGATGCGCCCGGGTTCGGAGCTGATCGAGGAGCTGTCCCGTCCGGCACCCGGCTGCCGTACGTACTTCGTGAGCTTCTGGAGCGACCTCGACCACCTGATGGACCCGCTGGAGTCGGCCTGCGTCGAACATCCGGACCTCAGCGCGGAGAACGTCCGGGTGAGCGGCATCGGCCATCTCGCGCTCTGTGTGCACCCCGCCGTGGCCGGGGGGATACGCGAGGCCCTGGACACCGTGCGGCCGGGCGATCCGTCCGCCGCCCGGAGCGGGGAGCGGGGCGGGGACGGAGGCGCGGGCGGGAACGGCGGGGTCACCGTGGCCTGACCCTCCCCCGCCGGGCACCGGCGGCCTCCGCAGGGCACCGACCGCCCGCTCCGGGAGCGGCATTGGCCCATCAGGGTCGAACATCACCTCGAACACAGGGCCAAGCCTCTGTCCGCAGTCCGCCGAATCACGGCCGATTGCCCGTTTCCCGACGGCGGGAAACCTGCCGAAGATTGTCGCGCCCGCGTACCGCCGGGTACAGTCGCCGCACTGCTCTGGCAGCCCCTGTTGTCGAGGCGAAAGAGAAGTTGGTGAACGACCGCCACCCGTCGGGGACCGCGACGCCCCCGGCTCCGGCCTCCGACGACGCCCCGGCGCCCTACGCGCCGTACGGCGGACAGGAAGCCGCCTACGGCGACTTCACCACGTACGGCGACCACGGCACCACCGGTTTCCACACCGGCGCTCACAGCACGGCCGGCTTCCCGGCCGACCCGCTCTTCGGCGAACTCCCCGACGGCGGCCGGACGGACGGCGGCGGCACGACCGGCGCGTACGACACCACCCAGTGGTCCACCGGCAGCCACCAGACCGTGCACCACGACCTGTACGCGGCCCAGCACCACGCCGCGTACGACACCGGCGCCTACGACACGACCGCCTGGGCCACCGGCTACCAGCACCTGTCGGCCGTACCGCAGCAGTCGGGCTCCCCCGAGGCCACCGGCCAGTGGGACACGGGCGCCTGGCTCCAGGGCGCGCCCGCCGCGGCCCCGGACGACCGGACCCAGCAGGCCGCCGACCGGACCCAGCAGTGGGACTGGGGCACCCAGACCTTCGACACCGGCGCCTATGACGCCACCCTGTGGAACACCGGCGCCCCGGCGGCCGACGACACCGCCCCCGCCCCCGGGGACTTCCCCGCGCAGCGGACCTACGACGAGAGCGCCACGTACGAAGCGGCCGGTACGTACGACGAGACGGGTACGTACGAGGAGACCGGTGCGTACGAGGAGCACCGGCCCCACGACGAGACCCGGACGTTCGACCGGCTCGACCCGTACGCCGCCGCCCCCGGCGGCCCGGACTCCGGTACGGAGGGCAGTGGCCCGGCCGACACCGGTGAACTGCCCGTCGCCGCCCTGCTGGAGGAGCAGGAAGAGATCACTCCGGTTCCGTCGTCGCGTGCGGCCTCGCGCGGCCAGGGCCGTTCGCGGCGCCGCCCCCCGGCCCGGCGTTCGGCGCTGCTGACCGTGGCGGTGCCCTCGGTGTGCGTCGTGGGTGTCGCCGGTATCGCCGCGGCCTCCGTCGGCAGCTTCACCGACGACGGCAAGGACACCGCGGCCGCCTCCGCCTCCGAGGCGCACCCCGTGCAGCCGGCCACCGCCAACAACAAGCTGGACACCCAGCTCCAGAGCCTGTCCGCCGGTGCCGACGACTTCGCCGACCGGGCCAGCCGAACCCAGGAGCGCATCGACCTCAAGGCGCAGCAGGAGGCCGACCGGAAGAAGGCGGCCGAGGAGGCGGAGCGCAAGGAGCGGCTGCGCCCCAAGTTCGCGCTGCCGGTGGCGCAGAAGGGGCTCAGCGCCTACTTCGGGCAGGCCGGCGTGAACTGGATGTCCGTGCACACCGGCATCGACTTCCCCGTCTGGTACGGGACGACGGTCATGGCGGCCACCGACGGCACCGTGCGCACCCAGTTCAACAGCGCCTACGGCAACATGCTGATCCTCACCGCGAAGGACGGCACGGAGACGTGGTACTGCCACCTCTCCCGCTACCAGGTCGTCACCGGCGCCACCGTCAAGGCCGGGCAGCCGATCGCCTTCTCGGGCAAGTCCGGCAACTCCACCGGTCCGCACCTGCACTTCGAGGTACGGCCCGGCGGCGGCGCGCCGATCAACCCGCTGCCGTGGCTGCGCAGCCACGGCCTGGACCCGACGTAGCGGCACGGCGCCGCGCGGCGCGTACCGCGTACCGTCGAGCCCCCACCTGACCGGCGGGGGCTCACGGCTTCTCCGGGCGGAAGAGCCCTACAGCTTCTCGACCGGCGCGTACCGCAGCAGCAGCCGCTTGGGCTTGGTGTCGCCGAAGTCGATCGTCGCCTCCGTGTTGCCACCGGTGCCCTTGACGGCGACCACCGTGCCCAGGCCGAACTGGTCGTGCGTGACCCGGTCGCCGACGGCGAGGGCCACCACCGGCTTCTCCGCGCTCCGGCGGGTGGCGAACCCGGAGGCGCCGGACGCCGACGAACGCGAACGGGACGACGACAGCGACGCCGCGACACCGGAGGCGGACCCGGAGGACATGGGCGCGGAACCACCCGTGCGCTTCCAGTCCACGTGCGCCTCCGGGATCTCCTCCAGGAAGCGGGAGGGCGGGTTGTACGACGGCTGCCCCCACGCGCTGCGCATCGCCGAGCGGGTCAGATACAGCCGTTCCCGCGCGCGGGTGATGCCGACGTAGGCGAGCCGGCGCTCCTCCTCCAGCTCCTTGACCTGGCCGAGGGCCCGCATGTGCGGGAAGACGCCGTCCTCCATGCCGGTGAGGAAGACCACCGGGAACTCCAGGCCCTTGGCGGTGTGCAGGGTCATCAGGGTGATGACGCCGTCGCCGTCCTCCTCGTCGGGGATCTGGTCGGAGTCGGCGACCAGGGCGACCTGCTCCAGGAACTCGGAGAGCGCGACCGACTCGCCCTCCTCACGCCCCTGCTCGAACTCCAGCGCGACGGCGGCGAGTTCCTGGAGGTTCTCGATCCGGGTCTCGTCCTGCGGGTCGGTGGAGGACTGCAACTCGGCCAGATAGCCCGTGCGTTCGAGGACGGCCTCCAGGACCGTGGCCGGGCCGGCGCCCGACTCGACGATGGTGCGCAGCTCCTCCATCAGCGTGTTGAACCGCTTGACGGCGTTGGTCGAGCGCGCGGCCATGCCGTACGCCTCCTCGACCCGGCGCAGCGCCTGCGGGAAGCTGATCTTCTCCCGCTGGGCGAGCGCGTCGATCATCGCCTCGGCGCGCTCGCCGATGCCCCGCTTGGGCACGTTGAGGATGCGGCGCAGCGGGACGGAGTCCTCCGGGTTGGCCAGGACCCGCAGGTAGGCGAGGACGTCCCGGACCTCCTTGCGCTCGTAGAAGCGGACCCCGCCGACGACCTTGTAGGGCAGGCCGACGCGGATGAAGATCTCCTCGAAGACACGGGACTGCGCGTTGGTGCGGTAGAAGACGGCGACGTCGCCCGCCTTGGCCTCGCCCGCGTCCGTGAGGCGGTCTATCTCCTCGGCGACGAACTGGGCCTCGTCGTGCTCGGTGTCCGCGACATAGCCGGTGATGCGGGCACCGGCGCCGGCGTTGGTCCACAGGTTCTTCGGGCGGCGCGACTCGTTGCGCTCGATGACCGCGTTGGCGGCGGTCAGGATGGTCTGCGTGGAGCGGTAGTTCTGCTCCAGCAGGATCGTCGTCGCGTCCGCGTAGTCCTCCTCGAACTGGAGGATGTTGCGGATGGTCGCGCCGCGGAAGGCGTAGATCGACTGGTCGGCGTCACCGACCACGCACAGTTCGGCGGGGCCGAGGTCGTCCGGGCCCGGCGGGACGTCCTCGGGGTGGGCGGCGGTGCCGACGAGCTCCCGTACGAGGGCGTACTGGGCGTGGTTGGTGTCCTGGTACTCGTCGACCAGGACGTGCCGGAAGCGGCGGCGGTAGTGCTCGGCGACGTCCGGGAAGGCGCGCAGCAGGTTGACCGTCGTCATGATCAGGTCGTCGAAGTCGAGGGCGTTGGCCTCGCGCAGCCGCGACTGGTAGAGGGCGTACGCCTGGGCGAGGGTCTTCTCGAAGCCGTCGGTGGCCTGGGCGGCGAAGTCCTCCTCGTCGATCAGCTCGTTCTTCAGATTGCTGATCTTCGCGCTGAAGGACTTGGGCGGGAAGCGCTTGGGGTCGAGGTCCAGGTCGCGGCAGACCAGGGCCATCAGGCGCTTGGAGTCGGCGGCGTCGTAGATCGAGAAGGAGGAGGTGAAGCCGAGCCGCTTGGACTCCCGGCGCAGGATGCGCACGCACGCGCTGTGGAAGGTCATCACCCACATCGCGTTGGCCCGCGGGCCGACGAGCTGCTCGACGCGCTCCTTCATCTCACCGGCGGCCTTGTTGGTGAAGGTGATCGCCAGGATCTGCCCGGGGTGGACACCCCGCGCGCCCAGCAGGTGGGCGATGCGGTGGGTGAGCACCCGGGTCTTGCCGGAACCGGCGCCGGCCACGATGAGCAGCGGGGAGCCGGAGTGGACGACGGCCGCGCGCTGGTTCTCGTTGAGCCCGTCCAGGAGGGCGGCCGGGTCGACGGCCGGACGCGGGGCGCCGTCGCGGTAGTAGGAGTCCGCGCCGCGGGAGCCCTGGTCCGGGGACACGTCGAACTTCCCGCCGAACAGATCGTCCGGAACCGGCTCCGGAGCGTGCTCGTCCTCGGGGGGCGGGGGTTCCTCCTCGTGGCCGCGGGGGGCCTGGAGGTCCGCCAGGAAGCTGTCGTCAAAGAGGCTGCTCATCGCTCTCCGAGTCTAGGGCTCCCCACCGACAACCCGGGGCCGCCCCGGAAACTTCACCGCGGCCGGACGGGGACGTGCGTCACGCACAGGGGATGCATGTCACGGGGCCGTGGGATACGGGGGTGCCTCTATGTCCTTCGTCAAGCGAGGCGAGGGCTGCGGGGTTCGTAGAAGGTTCCGTCGCGGAGCATGGCGAACAGGACGCTGATGCGGTGGCGGGCGAGTCGGAGGAGGGCCTGGGTGTGGGTTTTGCCGCGGGCTCGGCAGCGGTCGTAGTAGGTGCGGGAGGCGGGATCGTGGAGGGCTGCGAACGCGGAGAGGAACATCGCTCGTTTCAGCTGCCGGTTGCCGCCTCTGGGGGCGTGCTCGCCGTGGAGCGACGTGCCGGACTGGCGGGTTGCCGGGGCAAGGCCGGCGTAGGAGGCCAGGTGGGCGGCGGTGGGAAAGCTGCTGCCGTCGCCGATGGTGGCCAGGAGGACTGCGGCGGTCCTGACGCCGATGCCGGGCATCGAGGTCAGGACCTGGGAAAGAGGGTGGGCCTCCAGCAGTGCCTCGATCCGCGTTTCCAGGGCCCGGCGTTGTTCGTGGACGGCGGCCAGCGACTTCGCCAGCGACGGCACGATCACGTCGAGGGTGCCGGTGCCCGGGACGACGACGGTCTGCTCGTCGAGCGCGTCGAAGATGTCGTCGATCAGCCGGACGGCCATGCGTGGAGCCTTGGGTCTGACCACCTCGACGAGTCTGCGGCGGCCGGCTTTCCGCAGCGCGGCCGGGGAGCCGTAGCGTTCCAGCAGCCAGGTCAAGGCGGGGTGGTCCAGGCGTGGTCCGACGACGCGCTCCAGCGAGGGGTGGAACTGGGTGAGCAGGCCGCGTATCCGGTTGGAGGTGCGGGTGGCCTCGGCCGCGAGGTCCTGGTCGAAGCCCGCCAGCACGGTCAGCTCGGCGGTGATCTCGTCGGTCAGCTCCAGCGAGCGCAGCGTATGCGGCATGGTGCGGGCCGCGTCAGCGATCACCGCGGCGTCCTTCGCGTCGGTCTTCGCCTCACCCGGATACAGGTCGGCGATCCGCCGCATCGCCAGGCCGGGCAGGCAGGCGACCTTGCAGCCCGCATCCCTGGCCACGGTCAGCGGGAGGGCGCCGATGGAGGCGGGCTGGTCCACGATCACCAGGACGGTGCCGAACTTCGTGGTCAGCTTGTCGAAGACCGCCCGCAGCTTCGGCTCGCTGTCGGGCAGCTGCTTGTCGAAGACCTTCTTCCCAGCCAGGGTGAGCCCGTGGCCGTGATGAGCGGTTTTGCCGACGTCCAGGCCGAGGAACACGCCCACGTCGCCGGTGTCGAACATCGTGCCTTTCCAGAGAGTTGATCGTGCCGGCCTCGGCAGTGGTGTCGTACGCGCGCATCCACGTTATGCAGACCTGCCGCCCACGAGCTGTCCGGCGTTGCGCCGGACCGGGCGGTGGCCGGACCTCTCATCAGCGTCTCCGACGGCACCTCCCAGGCCCGGTGACACCACCCCCCAGGTCATGCCTTCGACAGGGGGCAACAGCCATGCCGGGCCCGGAGGCCAGCGGCCCCATTGCGGAACCGCGAAGAAGATAACGGGGGAGCCGGGGGCGCGCGGGCCGGACGCGACGGCGCGCGAGGCGTGGATCCCGGCAGGCGCACGGGGGCGGCAGGGCCAGGAGCCTGGCCGGGCCAGAGCGCCGAGGCGGGGGAGCGCGACCGGCGCGGGGACGGGCAGGCGCGCGTGGACGCGGCCCGGCGCCGGAATCGGGGCGCGGCGGGCGCGAGGCCGACGGGCGGGCACGGCGAGCGGGCGGGCGCGATCGGCGTACGCCGCCAGCAGGCGCGCGCGGGTCCCGGCCGTCGGGAGGCCGCCAGGCGTGCGCGGGTACCGCCTGCGTAAGCGCGTACGGCATGCGTACGCGGGCGCAACCGACGTACGCGGACGCTGCGGGCGTACGCGGATGCCGCGGGAGGCGGCGGGCGCCCAGGCGCCCGCCGTGCGCGTCCTACGCCGGTGCGCCCAGTTCCGCCCACACCTTCTTGCCGGCGACGCCCGGGACCCGGACCACGCCCCAGTCCAGGCACAGGCGCTGGACGATGAACATGCCGTGACCACCGGGGCGGCCCGCGCGGTGCGGGGTGCGGGGTGCGGGCTGGCCGGCGCCGAGGTCGGAGACCTCGATGTGGATCACCTTGTTGTCACAGGTGATCTCCAGCCGGTCCGGGCCCTCGGCGTGCAGGCAGGCGTTGGTGACCAGTTCGGAGACGACGAGGAGGACGTCCTCGGCGGCGGCCCGCTGGTCGGCCGACGCGGCGGGCAGCCAGCCCCACGCGTACAGCGCCTGACGGGCGAAGTCGCGGGCGAGCGGCACGACGCCGCTCGTGCCGTCGAAGCTCAGTCTGCGGACCTGGCGGCCTGCCGACGGGGTCGCCGGCACGGCCGTCACACCCCCTGGGGAGGCGTCGTCGGCCGGCGCATCCCCCTCGGACGCCCCGGAAGCGCCGCTGGTCTCCGGGCCACGGTCGCCCGGCGAACAAGGCCGGGTGGTGCTCATCAGCGCTTCACCTCACCGATTCACCAGTTCACGATTCAAAAGTCACCACGCTCGTACATGGCCGGTACGCCACCGGTCGATCCGCTTCCGCATGTCTCCTGCCCGACCGATCCCGCGGAACACCCCCTGTTTCGTGCCACGCGGGAAAGAAAGGAAGGGAAGGAGTCCGCGGAAGGGGGCAGGCTGACGCCACCGCCGTCGGTTCAGCCGGTCTCCCCGGCCCTCCCGGCAGCGCCGGGTCCGCCCCGCTCACCGGCCAGCGCGTCGTCGAGCGTGGCGTGCACGGTGAACACCGCGTCCGCCCCCGTGATCTCGAACACGCGCGCCACCACCGGCAGCATCCCCGCGAGATGCACACCTCCCCCGGCCGCCTCCGCCTTCAGCCGCGCCCCCAGCAGCACGTTCAGCCCGGTGGAATCGCAGAAGTCCAGGCGCGAGCAGTCCACCACCAGACGTGAGCGCCCCTTGTCGAGGCACTCTTCCAGCGGCTCGCGCAGAAGGTCGGCCGTGTGGTGGTCCAGTTCACCCGCCGGTGTCACGACGGCACTGGAGCCCTCTTGCCGCACCTCCACCAGAAGCCGGCCCGACTGTGCGCTGCCGACCGTCCCGCGGTCCATGCCGTCTCTCTCCCAGGAGTCGTGGCTGCTGACTGACGCCCTCGAACACTACGCCTTCCCCGACCGCCCCAACACCCGAACAACCGCACACAAACGGACATATACCGACAGAACGCACTTGCGATCGCCTCGGGAAAGCGGGTAGGGCTAGTAGGGACACGTAACCGACACGGCCGGCTTTGGAGGCGCCGCACACCGCAGTGCACGAATTGGCTTCGGCAGCCATATGCCGAGAACGATGGAGGACATCATGTCACCCCGGCTCGACGCCTCGCATACCCAGACGGCGACGTCGACACCCGCTCCGGAGTACCTGGACCCCCTCGCCGCGCTGGCCGGCCTCCCGGACATCCCGCCGTACGACGAAGTGGCCCCGGACGACGCCAGGGCCCTGTCCAAGACCCTCTTCGAGCGACTGGAGTGCCTTGAGGAAGGCACCCACGAGTACGCGTACGTACGCAACACGCTCGTCGAACTCAACCTGGCGCTGGTCAAGTTCGCCGCCTCCCGCTTCCGCTCCCGCAGCGAGCCGATGGAGGACATCATCCAGGTCGGCACCATCGGCCTGATCAAGGCGATCGACCGCTTCGAACTGTCTCGCGGCGTCGAGTTCCCGACTTTCGCGATGCCTACCATCATCGGCGAGATCAAGCGCTTCTTCCGGGACACCTCGTGGTCCGTGCGCGTGCCGCGCCGGCTCCAGGAGCTGCGGCTCGACCTGGCCAAGGCCGGTGACGAGCTGGCCCAGCGCCTCGACCGCGCGCCCACGGTGGGCGAGCTGGCCCGCCACCTCGGTCTGACCGAGGACGAGGTGGTGGAGGGCATGGCGGCCTCCAACGCGTACACCGCCTCGTCGCTGGACGCCCAGCCCGAGGACGACGACTCCGAGGGCGCCCTCGCGGACCGCATCGGCTACGAGGACCACGGGCTCGAAGGCATCGAGTACGTCGAGTCGTTGAAGCCGCTGATCGCGGAACTGTCCGCCCGGGACCGGAAGATCCTCTCGCTGCGGTTCGTGGCCAACATGACCCAGTCGGAGATCGGCGAGGAGCTGGGCATCTCCCAGATGCACGTCTCACGGCTGCTGTCGCGCACGCTGGTGCGGCTGCGCAAGGCGCTGACGGTCGAGGAGTGAGCCCCGGGCGGGAGGGCCCGGCCAGTAACCTGCGGCCCGGGGCCTTCCCGCCTGTCTCCCGCCTGACGCCTCGGTGTCTCAGACCTCGCGCACGCCCCGGCGCCACACCTGGTCCACCAGCGGCACGCCCGGCCGGTAGGCCAGGTGGACATGGCTCGGGGCGTCCAGGACGACCAGGTCGGCGCGGGCGCCGGGGGTGAGCCGGCCCACGTCGGTGCGGCGCAGCGCCGCCGCCCCGCCCGCCGTCGCCGACCAGACGGCCTCATCGGGCGTCATGCCCATGTCCCGCACGGCCAGGGCGACGCAGAACGGCACCGAGGACGTGTACGAGGACCCCGGATTGCAGTCGGTGGACAGGGCCACCGTGGCGCCCGCGTCCAGCAGGCGGCGGGCGTCCGGCCACGCGGCCCGGGTGGAGAACTCGGCGCCGGGCAGCAGCGTGGCGACCGTGTCGCTGTGCGCCAGCGCGTCGACGTCCGCGTCCGTCAGATGCGTGCAGTGGTCCGCGCTGGCCGCGTCCAGCTCCACGGCGAGCTGCACCCCGGGGCCGTAGGAGAGCTGGTTGGCGTGGATGCGCGGGTGCAGGCCCCTGGCCCGGCCCGCGGTGAGGATCGCGCGCGCCTGGTCGCCGTCGAAGGCGCCCTGTTCGCAGAAGACGTCGATCCAGCGGGCGTGCGGGGCGCAGGCGTCCAGCATCTCGCCGGTAACCAGGGCCACATAGGCCGCCGGGTCGTCGGCGTAGTCCGGGGAGACGATGTGGGCGCCGAGGTAGGTGACCTCATCGGTGTGCGCGGCGGCGACGCGCAGGGCGCGGGCCTCGTCCTCGACGGTCAGGCCGTAGCCGGACTTCGTCTCGAACGTGGTGGTGCCCTGCCGCAGGGCCTCGGCGAGATGGCGGGTGAGGTTGGCCTCCAGTTCCGCGTCGGTGGCGGCGCGGGTGGCGGCGACGGTGGTGCGGATACCGCCCGCGCTGTAGGCCCGGCCGGACATCCGGGCGTTGAACTCCTCGGTGCGGTCGCCCGCGAAGACCAGGTGGGAGTGGGAGTCGACGAAGCCCGGGAGCACCGCGCGGCCACCGGCGTCGAGGCGGTTGTCAGTGGCGGGTGCTTTGCTTGATTCACCGGTCCACGCGACGCGGTCGCCGTCGATGACGAGCGCCGCGTCCCGGATCAGTCCGAGAGGGGAGTTGTCGCCGAGGGAGGGGTCGTTGGTGACCAGCGTGGCGATGTTGGTGATGACGGTGCTGGTGCTCATGGTGTCCTCGTGGGGGGCGATGGGGGTCGGCGCAGGGCTTCGACGGCGGCGGCCAGCGCCCGCGGCACGTCCGGCACGAGCGTGTGCGCGCCGTCGCGCACGACCTGCCGGCCGCCCACGACCGTATGCCGTACATCGGCCGCGCCCGCCGCGAATACGGCCGTCTCGGCGCCCAGCCGGGGCTCCGGTCCCGCTGTCCTGACGGAGTCCAGCGCGACGGTGGTCAGATCGGCGAGCGCGCCGGGTTCGATCCGGCCGGCCTCCGCCCAGCCGAGGGCCGCGTGGCCGTCGGCGGTGGCGGCGCGCAGCAGGGCGGCGGCCGTCCAGTGGCCGCGGGTGCGGGTGCGCAGCCGTTCGTCCAGCTCCATCGCGCGGGCCTCTTCGAGCAGGTCGATGACGGCGTGGCTGTCGGAGCCCAGGGAGAGCGGGGAGCCGGCCCGCTGGAGGGCCGCGGCCGGTCCGATGCCGTCCGCGAGGTCCCGTTCGGTGGTCGGGCACATGCAGGTGCCGGTGCCCGCGGAGCCGAGCAGCGCGATGTCGTCGTCGGTCAGGTGCGTGTTGTGCACACCGGTGGTGCGCGGGCCGAGGACGCCGTGGTCGGCCAGCAGCCGGGTGGGGGTGCACCCGTGGGCGGCGAGGCAGGCCTCGTTCTCGGCGGTCTGCTCCGAGAGGTGCACATGCAGCGGGGCCCGCCGCTCCTCGGCCCACCGCGCCACGGTCGCCAACTGCCCGGCGGGCACCGCCCGTACGGAGTGGACGGCGGCACCGATCCGCGCGTGATCCCGTTCCTTGAGAACTGCACAGCGTTCGGCCCAGGCTTCGGCGCTGGTGTCGGAGAAGCGGAGCTGGTGGGCGTTGGGCGGCTCCCCGAAGCCCGCGGCGAGATAGCAGGTGTCGAGGAGGGTGATCCGGATGCCCGCCTCGGCGGCGGCCGCGATCAGGGCCTCGCCCATGGCGTTGGGGTCGGTGTAGCGGGCGCCGCCGGGGGCGTGGTGCACGTAGTGGAACTCACCGACGCAGGTGATCCCGGCGAGGGCCATCTCGGCGTACACCGCGCGGGCGAGCGCGTGGTAGGTGTCCGGGGTCAGCCGGTCGGCCACGGAGTACATGACCTCGCGCCAGGTCCAGAAGGTGCCGGAGCCGACCTGGACGGTGCCGCGCAGCGCCCGGTGGAAGGCGTGGCTGTGCGCGTTGGCCAGGCCCGGCAGGGTGAGCCCGCGCAGCACCTCGGCGCCGGGCGGCGGGGCGGCGGCGCCCGTGCGCACGGCGGTGATCCGTCCGTCCGCCGTCTCGACCAGCACGCCCGGCTCGACGCGCGTGCCGAGCCAGGCGTGCTCCAGCCAGTAGGTCGCCTCGGTCACGCGCACGCCAGTCCTTCCAGTACGTCGGCCAGTGCGCGCACCCCGGCCGCGCAGTCGTCCTCGGCGGCGGACTCGGCCGGGGAGTGCGAGACACCGGTGGGGTTGCGCACGAACAGCATGGCGGTCGGGACACTCCCCGAGAGGATCCCGGCATCGTGTCCGGCGCCGGTGCCGAGCACGGGCACCCGCAGTCCGGTGTCCCGGCCCAGGATGCGTCCGAGTTCGTCGCGCAGGGCGTGGTCGAACTCCACGACGGGCGTGAAGGACTCCCGGACGACGTCGAGGTCGATGCCCTGGGCGTCCGCGTAGGCGCGGGCCGCCTTCTCGATGCCGCCGACCACCGTGTCCAGGGTCTCCTGGTCGGCGGCGCGTGAGTCGAGCCAGCCGCGC
This sequence comes from Streptomyces sp. PL-25, assembly GCF_058344915.1. Lineage (NCBI taxonomy): Bacteria > Bacillati > Actinomycetota > Actinomycetes > Kitasatosporales > Streptomycetaceae > Streptomyces > Streptomyces sp. PL-25. The sequence goes on along the minus strand of NZ_CP136997.1, from coordinate 4,501,047 downwards.
ACCAGGGACGGGATCGCGTTGACCCCGTTCGGCTCCACGGCGATCTTGCCGAAGGTGGCGACGGCACCGGCGAGTTCGGCCTCGCGGCGGGCGGCGAGCACCGTCTCGGCGTAGGACAGCATCGGGTCGCGGCGGTCGGCCAGGCGGGTGGTGCCCGCGTGGTTGGCCTCGCCGCGGAAGTCGAACCGCCACCGCCCGTGCGGCCAGATCGCGCTGGCCACGCCGACGGCGTCGCCGGTGAGGTCGAGGGCGCGGCCCTGCTCCACATGGAGTTCGACGAACGCCCCGATGCGGGCGAGCCGCTCCGGGTCGGGGCCGATGGCGTCCGGGTCATACCCGGCGGCCTCCATGGCCTTCGGCAGGGTGGTCCCGTCGCCGTCGGTGAGCCGGTGCGCCTGTTCGACGGTGAGCTGCCCGGCACTCAGCCGTGATCCGACGCAGGCGAGTCCGAACCGGGCGCCCTCCTCGTCGCCGAAGTTGACGACGGCGAGCGGTCTGGTGAACCGCGCTCCCCGGTGGCGCAGTTCGTCCAGTGCGGCGAACGACGAGACCACGCCGAGGGGTCCGTCGAAGGCCCCGCCGTCCGGTACGGAGTCCAGGTGCGAACCGGTGACGACGGCGTCCCCGGCGGCCGGGTCGCCGAGCCAGGCCCACTGGTTCCCGTTGCGGTCGGTCTCGTAGGCCAGGCCGCGGTCCTCGGCCTGCTGCCGGAACCAGGCCCGGCAGTCGGCGTCCGCGCCGGTCCAGGCGTAGCGGCGGTAGCCGCCGGAGGCGGAGCTGCGGCCGACCGGCAGCAGCTCCGCCCACATGCTGTGGAAGCTCACGCCTGGTCACCCTCGCGCATCGGGATCCGCACGCCCCGCTCGCCGGCCACCGACTCGGCGATGTCGTACCCGGCGTCCACGTGCCGGATGACGCCCATCCCGGGGTCGTTGGTGAGCACCCGGCGGATCTTCTCGCCCGCCAGCGCGGTGCCGTCGGCGACGGTCACCTGCCCGGCGTGGAGGGAGCGGCCCATGCCGACGCCGCCGCCGTGGTGCAGGGAGACCCAGGAGGCGCCGGAGGCGACGTTCACCATGGCGTTCAGCAGCGGCCAGTCGGCGATGGCGTCGGAGCCGTCGAGCATGGCCTCGGTCTCGCGGTACGGGGAGGCGACGGAGCCGCAGTCGAGGTGGTCGCGGCCGATGACGACCGGCGCCTGGAGCTCGCCGCTGGCGACCATGTCGTTGAACCGCTCACCGGCCTTGTCGCGCTCGCCGTAGCCGAGCCAGCAGATGCGGGCGGGCAGCCCCTGGAAGTGGACGCGCTCACCGGCCATCTTGATCCAGCGGGCCAGCGACTCGTTCTCCGGGAACAGGTCGAGGATCGCCTTGTCGGTCCTGGCGATGTCGGACGCCTCGCCGGACAGCGCGGCCCAGCGGAAGGGGCCCTTGCCCTCGCAGAACAGCGGCCGGATGTAGGCGGGGACGAAGCCGGGGAAGGCGAAGGCGCGCGCGTATCCGGCCAGTTGCGCCTCGCCGCGGATGGAGTTGCCGTAGTCGAAGACCTCGGCCCCGGCGTCCTGGAAGCCGACCATGGCCTCGACGTGCTTGGCCATGGACTCGCGGGCGCGGGTGGTGAAGCCGGCCGGGTCCTTGGCGGCGGCGTCCGCCATGTCCTCGAGGTCGACGCCGAGCGGCAGATAGGCCAGCGGGTCGTGCGCGCTGGTCTGGTCGGTGACGATGTCGATGGGCGCGCCCATGGCGAGGAGCTGCGGGACCAGTTCGGCGGCGTTGCCGAGGACGCCGATGGACAGCGGCCTGCGCTGGTCGCGGGCCTCGGTGGCGAGCTGGAGGGCGTGGTCGAGGGAGTCGGCGCGTACGTCGAGGTAGCGGTGCTCGATACGGCGGTCGATGGCGCGCGGGTCGCAGTCGACGCAGATCGCGACGCCGTCGTTCATGGTGACGGCCAGCGGCTGGGCGCCGCCCATGCCGCCGAGGCCGGCGGTGAGGGTGATGGTCCCGGCGAGGGTGCCGTCGAACTTCTTCGCGGCGACGGCGGCGAAGGTCTCGTAGGTGCCCTGGAGGATGCCCTGGGTGCCGATGTAGATCCAGGAGCCCGCGGTCATCTGCCCGTACATGGTCAGGCCGAGGGCCTCCAGGCGGCGGAACTCCTCCCAGTTGGCCCAGTCGCCGACGAGGTTGGAGTTGGCGAGCAGGACGCGCGGCGCCCATTCGTGGGTCTGCATGACGCCGACCGGGCGGCCGGACTGGACGAGCATGGTCTCGTCGGCCTTGAGGGTGCGCAGCGTGCGGACCATGGCGTCGAAGGAGCGCCAGTCGCGGGCGGCCTTGCCGGTGCCGCCGTAGACGACGAGCTTGTCGGGGTGTTCGGCGACCTCGGGGTCCAGGTTGTTCTGGAGCATCCGCAGGGCGGCCTCCTGCTGCCATCCCAGGGCGCTCAGTTCCGTACCGCGCGGTGCTCGAACAGGGCGGGGTCCTGACATGGGCTGCCTCCTGGCGGTTGCTCCCGACGGATGTGTTACGGCTTCTATTCACATCCTGGACCGCTGAATAGAGCTAGTCAATACGCCGCGGTGACGCGGTGGCGGCGAAGGGGGTGACGGGGCGCACCCCGGGACCCGGCGAAGGGGCGGGCGGGGCTCAGCCGACCCACATTAGTTCCCGGGACGCATGTTCCACCGGAAAATGCCAGAACCCTCCATCGCTCCCGCACACCCTGCGTAGCGTCCCCATCACTCAGCCGAAACCCCAGGCGGGAGGGGAACGAGCGTGCCCGGAATCGACGAGTGCCTGTTGGAAGCCATGCGGCTGCCCGGTGCGCGGGGTGCCGCGCTGGTCGACTGGACGAGCGGACTCGCCCTGGGCGCGGTCGGCGAGCCGCCGGGCGGCGACCACGAGACCACGGCGGCCGAGGCGGCGGAACTGGCGCGGCTGGCCGCCGAACACGGCGCGTTCGCCGCCACCGGCACCGGCACCGGCACCGAGGACGACGGACGCCCGCCCGTCGAGGACCTGATCGTCAGCAACCGGGACAGCTACCACCTGCTGCGGTTCGTGGACACCGGCTTCGACAGCACCGTGTTCCTGCACCTGTGGCTGACCCGCGCCGAGGGCAACCTCGCGCTGGCCCGCATACGCCTGGGCGAGATGGCCGAGCGGCTGGTGCTGGGATGACCGCGGTCGACACCCCCGCTGCACCCCCGCCCCCGCCCCCGCTGCCGGTGCGGGACCGGACCCGCGGCGAGCGCGCCCCGGCCGGCCTCTCCCCGATGCTGACCCGCCTGGCCGCCGAACGGGCCACCGGTGTCCTCGTCCGCGAACGCGGCACGCTCCACCTCGACGAGGGCCGTGTGGCGTACGCCGAGAGCCCGCTTGCCCCCGGCCTCGGCGTCCTGCTCACCACCCACGGCACACTGCGGCACGAGATCTGGCAGGACGCGGTCTCCCGGGCCGGCGGCCAGGGCGGCGCCGCGCGGGCCCTGCTGGCCGACGGCCGCCTCGCCGAGGGCGCCCTGCACCTGTGCCATCTGAGCGCGCTCTACGACGCCGCCTACTTCGTCCTCGCCCCGAGCAGCACCCCCGGCCGGTTCCGCTACGGCACCGGCCACCGGTCCGGCCCCTTCCCGCCGGTCCCGGTCGACGCCCTGGAGCGGGAGACCCTGCGCCGCCGGGCGCTGCTGGACCGCGTCTGGCCCGACGCCCGGCCGGACAGCGCCCCGCTGCTGCGCACGCCCACCGCCGCCGCGCCACGGCCCACCGCCCGCCGGCAGGCCCTGCTGGACCGGGCCGACGGCGACCGCACCGCCGCCGACCTGGCCCGGGACCTGGGGCGGCAGGCGTTCCACACCCTGGTGGACGTGCGGCGCCTGGCCGCCGCGGGCCTCCTCGCCCCGCGCCCGGGGCCGGAGCCGCCGCCCGCGCGGGACCTCTCGCCGCCCCCTCCCGCCGCGTACGGCCGGAGAGACCGGGGGACCGGCCCCGCACGCGCGGACCCCTGGCCCCCCGCGCCGGACCACGGCGCCGAAGACCCCCACATCACGCTGCTGAAGAGGCTCAGGGATGCGCTGGAGGCCCTTTGAGAGGAGACACCGGATGGCGGCCGAGCCCGAGATCCTGGAGGAGCTGCGGCGGGTGCGGGTCCGGGTGCCGCAGCTCACCGGCGCCCTGGCCGCGAGCGTCGACGGCCTCGTCCTGGCCCACGACACCCCGGGCGTGGAACCGGAGGGCCTGGCGGCGCTCACCGCGACCGCGCTCGGCGTGGCCGTGCGCATGGCGGACGTGACCGGCCGGGGCGAGCTGCGCGAGGTGCTGCTGCGCGGCGTCCACGGATACGTCGCCACCTACGCGGCGGGCCGCGGTGCCGTGCTGACCCTGCTCGCCGAGGACCGCGTCAACGTCGGCCGCCTCCACCTGGAGGGCCGCCGGGCGGGCGCCCGCATCGGCGAACTCACCGACGCCCCGCGCGCCACCGGCGGCGGGCCCCCGTCCGCCGGGCCCGACCACCGGCACCCGAGAAGAAGCCAGAGCAGCTGAAGAACCAGAGAAGCAGAGAAGCAGAGAACCAGAGAAGCTGAAGGAGACCGACCGGCCATGGCCAACACCGAGACCTGTCTGAAGGAAGCGCTCGCCTCGATCGAGGGCGCCACCGGAGTCGCGCTCGTCGACTACACCAGCGGTATGGCGCTGGGCACGATGGGCGGCAGCAAGACCTTCGACCTGAACGTCGCCGCGGCGGGCAACACCGACGTCGTACGGGCGAAGATGCGCACCATGGAACACCTGGGCCTCAAGGGGGAGATCGAGGACATCCTGATCACCCTGAGCGACCAGTACCACGTGATCCGCCTGCTCGGCGGCCGCAGCGGGAACGGCCTCTTCCTCTATCTGGTCCTGGACGCGAAGCGGGCCAACCTGGCGATGGCCCGCCATCAGCTGAAGCGGATCGAACAGGACCTGGAGGTCTGAACCGCGGCCGCCCCGGCGGGCGGTGACGGCGGATCAGACGAGCGCGGCGGTGCGGCGGCGGGCCCCTCCGGGGGCCGCGTCGCCCGCCGCGATGCCCGTACCGCGGTACGCCTTGACCGCCTTGCCCGCCGGACTCCCGCCGCGCGGGCCGAGCCAGTCCACCCGCACCCACAGCAGCACGTCCCCGGACCGCTCCAGCCGCCCGAGCCAGGCGGCCTTGAGCCGCAGCCCCGCCCCGGCGCCCGCCAGGAGCATGCCGCCCGCCGCCGGCAGGGCGAAGGAGCAGCCGAGCGCGGCCGCGAACGCCGCCAGCAGCCACCAGCGGTGCCCGCGGCGCCAGGCGCGGGCGCTGACCGCCCGGTCCTGGAGCACGTCGTGCCGTCCGGCGCGGGCGGCCGAGCGGGCGAGGCCGGTGTAGCGGCGGCGCCGGACGCAGGCGACGACGGCCGCGGCCACCAGGAACAGCGCGGCGCCCGCGAGGACGCCGATCCGCCGCCCGGTCAGCCCCGGCACCAGCACTCCCGCTCCCGCCGCGACCACCCCGAGCCACCACATCGGCGCCGCCCCGGCCCGTACGACGACGGCCACCCGGGCCAGTCCCCTGCCTCCGCGGTTGCCCCCACGGTTGCCTCCACGGTCCTCGCGCGTTCCGCGTGCCACGTGCTGCCTCCTCCGCTTCCCGGCACACTGCTGTCCGTCCGGGCGGGAGGCTAGCGAGCGTTCGTGAGACGAGTCTGAGAGCGCGTCCGAGTGCCGTCCGGCCCTCGGATCAGTCCTCGAAGAGGCCGCGCGCCGCCGCCTTCGCGTCGAACTCCTCCAGGCGTGCCTGCGCGTCGGGCAGGTCGTCGCACATGGCCTCCAGGAGCACCCGGCCCAGCAGCATCGGCGCACAGGCGGTGTCGAAGGCGAGCCCGGTGCCGACGGCGGCGGGCAGCAGCAGGTCGCTGTGGCGGGCGACCGGGGCGAACGCCGAGTCGGCGACGGTGACGACGGCCAGCCCGGCCTCCTTGGCGTGGGCGAGGGTGTCCACCACCTCCCGCGGATGGCGCGGCAGCGCGAAGCACAGCAGCGCCGACGCCCCGGCCCGTACGGCGCCGTCGATACGGTCCTCGATCATCGATCCGCCCTCGTGGAGCAGCCGTACGTCCGGGTGCACCTTGGCCGCGAAGTACGCGAAGCCGTACGCCTGGGAGGCCGCGGCGCGCAGGCCGAGGACGGGCAGCGGGCGCGAGGCGGCGAGCAGGCGCCCGGCCTCCCGCACCGGGCCCGGATCGGCCAGCGCCTCGGCCAGGTGCCGCAGGTTCTCGATCTCCGCCTCGACGGCCTGCTGGTACTCGTTGGCCGACTCCGCGCGCGCCACCGGCTCGGCGGGCGCGACCTCGCGCAGATGGCGGCGCAGCGCCGGGTAGCCGTCGAAGCCGAGGGCGACCGCGAAGCGGGTGACCGACGGCTGGCTGACCCCGGCCAGTTCGGCCAGCTCGACGCTGGACAGGAACGGCACGTCGGCGGCGCGCCGCACCATGCTGTGCGCGATGCGCCGCTGGGTCGGTGTCAGCCGGTGCCCTTCGAAGAGCGCCTGCAACCGCGCGGCAGGACTCTCGGTCACGCTCATGACGTGCTCCCCCTCCAGAAGTCGTCGACGCCCCGGGAGAGTACTCCCCGACCAGTTCCTATTCAGACACCAAGAACTCTGCATGACCCCATACAGACGAGGCAAGGGAACCGCCAAGTGTCGCCCTATCGGCACGGAACGCGACCGTCGGCGTGCTAATCGTGACCGTACGCGGTGCACGCGACCCCTGTGCCCGCGCTCCGGCCCCCACCCGGGGCCGAGGTGACGGCCGCCGCCGTCGGTGCGCCCGCCGCAGCCGCAGTCCGGGTGGCACCGGCGGCGGACGGCCCCCGGACGGGGCGGGGGGTTAGCACCAGTGCGGGCGGGCGGGCGGCTCTCTAGCCTGGTGCGCATGAGCGGAATGGACGCGCGGGACACCGACCTCAAGAAGGAACTCGACGCCACCTTGCAGGCTCGCAGGGAGCTGGGTTCGGAGTACGAGTCGGAGCTGGTCGACTCGTTCCTGGAGAAGGTCGACCAGCGCATCGACGGCGCCGTCGAGCGGCGGATGCGGCGCCATGTGGCCGAGCAGCAGATGGCGGCGACCCGCGGCGCCCGCTCGCCCCGGCCCACGGACTCCTTCGGCGAGCGGTTCGGCTTCGGGATCGTCTCGCTGGTGCTGGCCGTGCCGCTCTCCGCGATCGGCGGCGGGCTCGCCCATCTGCCCGGCCTGATCGCCGCCTGGGCCGGGATCGTCGGCGTCAACGCCGTGCAGGCGGCCCGGACCAATCCGGACCTGTTCCGGCGGCGCCGGCCCTCCTCGGACGACTGGAACGACTGACCGGCCGACCGGCCGGGACCCCTGAGCGAGGGGAGCCCTCGGCAGGCGCCGTACGGGGCACGCCGTACGGCGCGAGAGGTGTGCGCGGGGACCGCCGCACCCCCAGCACTGGGGGGCGGGACGACGGCGGTCCCCGCGAGGGACGCGGGCCGGGTCAGGCCGGGCCCCGCGTCCTGGGCGTCCATGGAGGTCCGGGAGCCGCTCCGGTTGTCCTTGACGCCGCTCGGTCGCCGGCCAGGAGGAGAGGTCCGGGGCGTGAATCCCGGGGGGCTCCGCCTCCCTGCCGACGACCATCACTGTGGCGGACGCGTGTTAAGCGGGTGCTGCGGGCACGTGACACGCGCGTACCACTTGTACGACAGGTGCTCGGCCGCAGGTCACCGCGTGTTCCCGCAGCGCGCGGCGGACACCGGGCGGCGGCCGGGCGCTACTGCTTGCCGCCCTTGGCCAGGAAGGCGAGCAGGTCCTGCCGGCTGACCACACCGGTCGGCTTGCCCTCCACCAGCACGATGGCCGCGTCGGCGGTGCCGAGCACGGTCATGAGGTCGGCCACCGGCTCACCGGAGCCGACCTGCGGCAGCGGGGCGCACAGGTGCTTCTCCAGCGGGTCCTCCAGCGAGGCCCGCTGGGTGAACAGCGCGTCCAGCAGCTCCCGTTCGACCACGGAGCCGACCACCTCGGCGGCCATGACGTCGGGGTGGCCCGCGCCCGGCTTCACGACGGGCATCTGCGAGACGCCGTACTCGCGCAGCACCTCGATGGCCTGGCCGACGGTCTCGTCCGGGTGCATGTGGACCAGCGAGGGGATGGTGCCGCCCGCCTTGTCCTCCAGCACGTCGCCGACGCGGGCGCTGGGGCCCTCGTCCTCCAGGAAGCCGTAGTCGGCCATCCACTCGTCGTTGAAGATCTTCGAGAGGTACCCGCGCCCGCTGTCCGGCAGCAGCACCACGACGACGTCGTCCGGGCCGAGCCGCTCGGCCACCTCCAGGGCCGCGACGACCGCCATGCCGCAGGAGCCGCCGACCAGCAGGCCCTCCTCCTTGGCGAGGCGGCGGGTCATCTGGAAGGAGTCCTTGTCGGAGACGGCGACGATCTCGTCGGCGACGTCCCGGTCGTAGGCGGTGGGCCAGAAGTCCTCGCCGACGCCCTCGACCAGGTACGGCCGCCCGGAGCCGCCGGAGTAGACCGAGCCCTCGGGGTCGGCGCCGACGACCTTGACCCGGCCGTCGCTGGCGTCCTTCAGATAGCGGCCGGTACCGGAGATGGTGCCGCCGGTGCCGACGCCCGCCACGAAGTGGGTGATCCGGCCCTCGGTCTGCTCCCACAGCTCGGGGCCGGTGGAGTGATAGTGCGAGAGCGGGTTGTTGGGGTTGGAGTACTGGTCGGGCTTCCAGGCGCCGGGGGTCTCACGCACGAGGCGGTCGGAGACGTTGTAGTAGGAGTCCGGGTGCTCCGGTGCCACGGCGGTCGGGCACACCACGACCTCCGCGCCGTACGCGCGCAGCACGTTGATCTTGTCGGTGGAGACCTTGTCCGGGCAGACGAAGATGCACTTGTAGCCCTTCTGCTGGGCCACGATCGCCAGGCCGACCCCGGTGTTCCCGCTGGTCGGCTCGACGATGGTGCCGCCGGGCCGCAGTTCGCCGCTCCGCTCGGCGGCCTCGATCATGCGCAGCGCGATGCGGTCCTTCACCGAGCCGCCCGGGTTGAAGTACTCGACCTTGGCCAGGACGGTCGCCTTGATGCCCTTGGTGACGCTGTTGAGCCGTACCAGCGGGGTGTTGCCGACGAGGCTGATCATCGAGTCGTGGAATTGCACCGTTGTCTCCGGTCGCTGCACAGATGGGTCGGGATGTGCCGCCAGCCTAAGGCCCGGGGACCGCCCGCGACGGGTGTTCACTCCCCGTCGCGATTGGACGACGGTCGGTACGGGGCAAGGACTGGGTGGACGGCTATGCGGGAGGTGGCGGCGGCATGACGAGCATGTCGAGGGCGCGGGTGGCCCGGCGGATCGCGGCCGGCGCGGCGTACGGCGGCGGGGGGCTCGGGCTGGCCGGCGCCGCCGCGCTCGGGCTGCTGGTGGCCGAGGCGCAGCTGGCCAGACGCCAGGTGGCGGGCGGAACGGACCACCATGTACCGGCCGCGGCCGGGCTGTACGGCAGGGAGTACGAGGCGCCCGGCCAGGAGCCGCTGCTGCTGGCCATGGCCGGGGACTCCACGGCGGCGGGGCAGGGCGTGCACCGGGCGGGCCAGACGCCGGGCGCGCTGCTGGCGTCCGGACTCGCCGCGGTCGCCGAGCGTCCGGTGCGGCTGCGCAACGTGGCGGTGCCCGGCGCCCGTTCGGACGATCTGGACCGGCAGGTGGCGCTGGTGCTGGCCGAGCCCGACCAGGCCCCCGACATCTGCGTGATCATGATCGGCGCCAACGACGTGACCCACCGGATGCCGCCGACGCGCTCGGTGCGCCATCTGTCGGCGGCGGTGCGGCTGCTGCGGACGGCCGGTGCCGAGGTGGTGGTGGGCACCTGCCCCGACCTGGGCACGATCGAGCCGGTGCAGCAGCCGCTGCGGTGGCTGGCCCGCCGCGCCTCCCGGCAGCTCGCGGCGGCGCAGACGATCGGGGTGGTGGAGCAGGGGGGCCGCACGGTGTCCCTGGGCGATCTGCTGGGGCCGGAGTTCGCGGCCAACCCGCGCGAGCTGTTCGGTCCCGACAACTACCACCCGTCCGCCGAGGGGTACGCCACGGCGGCGATGGCGGTGCTGCCGACGGTGTGCGCGGCGCTGGGCCTGTGGCCGGCGGAGGAGGAACGGCCGGACGTGTCGCGGCGCGAGGGGTTCCTGCCGGTGGCGCGGGCGGCGGCGGAGGCGGCGTCCGAGGCGGGTACGGAGGTGACGGCGGCGATGCCGACCGGGCCGCGCGGCCCGTGGGCGCTGCTCAAGCGGCGCCGCAGGCGGCGGGTGCCCGAGCCGCAGCCGGACCAGATCACCCCCTCGCCCTGACACCGCCCGCGGCGGCCCGGCGGCGGCCCGTCCCGGCGGGCCAAGCAAGCGCTTAGAAAACTGCGGCCAGGGTCACACCGCGATCCCCGTGACCCGGGCCATACGGACCGGTAACTTCCCATCCAGCCCTGCCCGCCCTCCCCCTCGTGGAGCCGTGATGCCCGAAGCCGTCATCGTCTCGACCGCCCGCTCCCCCATCGGCCGCGCCGGCAAGGGGTCCCTCAAGGACCTGCGCCCCGACGACCTGACCGCGACGATCGTCCAGGCGGCACTGGCCAAGATCCCCGAGCTGGACCCGCGGGACATCGACGACCTGATGCTCGGCTGCGGACTCCCGGGCGGCGAGCAGGGCCACAACCTCGGCCGGATCGTCGCCGTGCAGATGGGCATGGACCACCTGCCGGGCTGCACGATCACCCGCTACTGCTCCTCCTCGCTGCAGACCTCCCGGATGGCGCTGCACGCCATCAAGGCGGGCGAGGGCGACGTCTTCGTCTCGGCCGGTGTCGAGATGGTCTCCCGCTTCGGCAAGGGCAGCTCCGACGGCCTGCCGGACACGCACAACCCGCTCTTCGCCGAGGCCGAGGCCCGTACCGCCGCCGTGGCGGAGTCCGAGGGCTCCACCTGGCACGACCCGCGCGAGGACGGCCTGCTCCCGGACGCCTACATCGCGATGGGCCAGACCGCCGAGAACCTGGCCCGCGCCAAGGGCGTCACCCGCCAGGACATGGACGAGTTCGGCGTGCGCTCGCAGAACCTCGCCGAGGAGGCCATCAAGAACGGCTTCTGGGCGCGGGAGATCACGCCGGTGACGCTGCCCGACGGCACCGTGGTCAGCAAGGACGACGGCCCGCGCGCCGGGGTCACCATGGAGGGCGTGTCCGGCCTCAAGCCGGTCTTCCGCCCCGACGGCCTGGTCACCGCGGGCAACTGCTGCCCGCTCAACGACGGCGCCGCCGCGCTGGTCATCATGTCCGACACCAAGGCCCGCGAGCTGGGCCTGACCCCGCTCGCCCGGATCGTCTCCACCGGGGTGTCCGCCCTGTCCCCGGAGATCATGGGCCTCGGTCCGGTGGAGGCGAGCAAGCAGGCGCTGAGCCGGGCCGGCCTCACCGTCGGCGACATCGACCTGGTGGAGATCAACGAGGCGTTCGCCGCCCAGGTGATCCCCTCCTACCGCGACCTCGGCATCGACCTGGACCGGCTGAACGTCAACGGCGGCGCCATCGCGGTCGGCCACCCCTTCGGCATGACCGGCGCGCGCATCACCGGCACGCTGATCAACTCGCTCCAGTTCCACGACAAGCAGTTCGGCCTGGAGACGATGTGCGTGGGCGGCGGCCAGGGCATGGCGATGGTCGTCGAACGCCTCAGCTGACCCTCGCGCCCCGCGCGCCCCACCAGTTGAGGCACCGTCAGTGCCCGGCACGGCACCCAGCGTGAACGAGCGGCCCGGAATCCGGAAAACCCCTGGATTCCGGGCCGTTCTGTGATCCAATCTCCCCCAGAGTGTGACCTATCTCCCTCGGGGAGGAGATCTCCGCAGGTCAGCGATAGCCCCACAGGGGGCGCAAGCGCCTCTCACGCCACATTCCTGTCCGTTTCGTGACGTTACGCACTGACAGCTTGATAGTCCACCCTTCAAGCTGATGTAGGAAGTCGGGGGTCGACCTTGAACCCGGGAGTACGTCAGTGAGCGCCATGCCCATCGCCCTGCTGCTCACCACGGCCGCCACCGGCGCCGTGGGCGTCGCCGTCCTGCGCACCCTCTTCGCCCTGCGCCGCCAGGTCACGGCTCTGGAGCGGCAGCTCGCCGAGAACCACGCCGCCACCGCGCGCGCCCTGCTGCCCGCCGCCCGCGGCCACGCGGACGCCGAGCAGATACGCACCGCCGTCGTGCAGGCACTGGCCGAGGAGCGGGAGCGCGAACTGGCCGAGGCGCGCGCCTTCTGGGCCGCCCAGGAGGCCCGGGACGCAGCCGACACGCCCTCCCTGCTCGGACTGCCCGACAGCGAACTGTTCCTGCCGCGCCAGGCCGATCTGGCCGGTCTCGAACACCTGGAGCCGGTGACCGAGTCCGGCGCGGAGGCCGACGAGTTCTCCGGTCTGCCCGGCAAGGACACCGCGGGCGGCGCCGCCGGCGACTCCCCCGAACTGGCCGCGGCCCGCCGCCGCCACCCCTCGCACCCGGACTTCACCCCGCACCCGTCCCCGGTCGTGGGCGACCACGAGCGCACCGTCGCCGCGCTGGAGGAACTGGCCGACGCCCGGGTGGCGCTGGCCGACGTACGGCCCGGCCCACTGGGCACCCTCGACGTGTACGTCTTCTCCGACGGCACGACCCTGTGCATGACCCCGGGCCACCGCGAGACCGCCGAACGGCTGGCCGCGGCCCTGCACGCGGGCGAGACCCCGGTGCTGCTGGGCGGTTCGGGCGTGTCCGGCGCCTACACCCTGACCTTCGCCTGCGGCGAGGAGAACGTGTACATCCTGGCGGACCGCGTCATCGCCTCGCTCTGACCCTCCGGTCCGGGCCCGCGCCCCGGCTCTTCGGTCCGGGCCCGCTCAGGCCCGTCGGCCGACCCGGCGTACAGGCCGCTTCCCGCGCGCGGGCGCTCACACGCCCGCGCGTTTCTGCGCCTCCTCCACCAGCCGTACCGCCTCCTCGACCTCGGCGTCGGTGGTGAGGACGAGCGCGAGGTCGTGTCCGGCGACGGTGATCTGGTCCGCGGCGGCGAACATCCCGGCGTCGGGCATCTCGCGCGGTTCGGCCGCGGGGTCCTCCAGCAACTGCGCCCGCCGGGACAGCTCCCGGGCCAGCCCCAGCGCCTCGGTGGCGCCCGCCCGTTGCAGCCGGCTCTGCGGCGCCGCCCTCAGACGGTCGGCGAAGTGATCCACTGCCCGGGTCAGAGATGTCGTGTCAACCACGCCGCGAGACTACGCGTCGTCCCCGGACTGTTGCCAACGCGCCGACGCTCAGGCACGGTGACGTGAAGGACCGGCTTCACAGCGTCCGGAGGCGCCGATGTCCCAAGTCTTCTCCGAAGAGACCCACCGCAACCTGCTCGCCCGCATTCCCCAGTGCACCGGCCGTGAGCTCGCCGACTGGCTGCGCACCGTCGACGAAGGGCCCGCGCTCTGCTTCGAGGAGCGGCTCAGCTGGCTCCGGCAGGAGCACAACCTCGCGTACGGGCACGCGAAGGCGATCATCCACGAGTACGACCTGCGCCGGGCCGCGCGCAGGCTGCTCTAGCCGCCGCACCGGCCGCACCGCCGCACCGGCCCCGAGATGCCGCCGCACACGCAAGGGCCCCGGCCGGAGCCGGGGCCCTTGCGTACGCGGGCGTATCGCGCGCGGTGCGATGCGGTGACCGCCGGTCGCCGCCGCTCCCGCTAGTCGTTGCTGTTGAGGATCGCGATGAGCCGCAGGAACTCCAGGTAGATCCACACCAGCGTCAGCGTGAGGCCGAAGGCGGCGAGCCATGCCTCCTCGCGCGGGGCGCCGTAGGCGACACCGTCCTCGACCTGCTTGAAGTCCAGGGCGAGGAAGCAGGCGCCGAGCAGCACGCCGACGATGCCGAAGACGATGCCCAGGCCGCCGCTGCGGAAGCCGAGGCCGTCACCGCCGCCGAACACGGCGAACAGCGTGTTGACCACCATCAGCAGCACGAAACCGAGCGCGGCGGCCATCACGAAGCCGTAGAAGCGCCGGTTGACGCGGATCCAGCCCGCCTTGTAGGCGACCAGGACGGCGGCGAAGACCGCCATCGTGCCGAGCACGGCCTGCATGGCCGCGCCGCTGGCGATGCGGTTGTCGACGACGCTGGAGAACATCCCGAGGAAGACACCCTCGAAGGCGGCGTAGCTCAGGATCAGCGCGGGCGAGGCCGTGCGCTTGAAGGACTGGACGAAGCCGAGCACCATCGCGATCAGCGCGGCACCGATCCCGATGCCGTAGGAACGGCTGAGGTGCGCGTCGTCGACCGGCAGCAGCGCCCAGGCGAGGGCGGCCGTGACGACCAGCACACCGAGCGTGGACGCGGTGCGCGCGACGACGTCGTCCATCGTCATCCGGCCGGGAGCGGCCGGGGCCTGCGGCGGCGTGCCGGTCTGCACGTCCTGCTGGCCGTAGGGGTTCTGAGCGTAAGGGTTCTGCGCGTAGGGGTTGCCGCTCGGCTGGGCGTACGGATTGCCCTGCGCGTACGGGTTGCCCTGCGTGCCGACTGCGGGGCCCCCGGCCTGCGGCGCGGTGTTGAAGCCCGCGTAGCCGTTGTCGCGGCTGAACCCCCGTCGCGAGAAGACCGGGTTTCTGCTCCTCATCTCACTCCTCCATGGCCGCACGTCGCGGCCTTGGCTCAAGAGTAATGGAAAGGCAAAGGATCGACCCTACTACCTGGGAAGGATCTTTCCCTCCTTCTGCTGCCGAACACGCTACGCGGACAGGTGATTCCCGGCCATGGCCGGGGCCTTTCCTGACCGAGCCGCGACCTGCCCGGAACCGGCCGGAGATCATCGGGCGCGCCGGCGGCCGGAAGGCCCGCGCGTGTCAGCCGACCGGGAAGCCCGTGTACGCCTCGGCGAGATCCGCCCCGGCGGACCGGCAGGTGGCGATCCGGTCGAGCCGGGCCAGGTGCAGCCGCTCCTCGAAGCCGTCGGCCTCCGGCGAGCGGTGCAGCATCGCCGTCATGTCGTAGCTGAAGCGCTCGGCCTGCCAGACGCGCCGCAGACAGGTGGCCGAGTAGGCGTCCAGCAGTTCGTCGGAGCCGGTGTCGCGCCGGTGGACCAGCGCCCGTGCGAGGGTGACGACGTCGCCGACGGCGAGGTTGAGCCCCTTGGCGCCGGTGGGCGGGACGATGTGGGCGGCGTCACCGGCCAGGAAGAGGCGGCCGTGGCGCATCGGCTCGTGGACGTAGGACCGCATCGGGGTCACCGACTTCTGCGTGATCGGCCCGCGCTCCAGGCGCCGGCCGCCGGGGGTCTCCAGGCGGCGGTCCAGCTCGTCCCAGATCCGCTCGTCCGGCCAGGCGGCCGGGTCGGTGTCCGCGGGCACCTGGAGGTAGAGGCGGGAGACGGCGGGCGAGCGCATGGACAGCAGGGCGAAGCCGCGCTCGTGGCGGGCGTAGACCAGCTCGTCGTGCGAGGGGGCGACGTCGGCGAGGACGCCGAGCCAGGCGAAGGGGTACGTCCGTTCGAGCACCTGGGAGAGCGCGGCGGGCACGGCCCTGCGCGCCACCCCCCAGAAGCCGTCGCAGCCGACGACGTGGTCGCACTCCAGCACGGACTCGCGGCCCTCGTGCCGGAACCGTACAAAGGGACGGTCGCCCTCCGCCCCCTCCACGGCCAGCGCCTCCGCCTCGAACAGCAGCGGGCCGCCGTCCTCCAGCCGGAGCGCGACGAGGTCCTTGCACACCTCCGTCTGCGCGTACACCAGCACGGACTTCCCGCCGGTCAGCGCCGGGAAGTCGACACGGTGGCGGCGCCCGGCGAACCGCAGCTCGATGCCGTCGTGCCGCAGCCCCTCCCGGTCCATCCGCTCCCCGGCCCCGGCGGCGCGCAGCACGTCCGCGGTGCCCTGCTCCAGGATCCCGGCGCGCTGGCGCTGCTCGACGTAGGCGCGGTCGCGGCTCTCCAGGACGACCGAGCCGATCCCGGCGTTGTCGAGCAGCCGGGCCAGGAGGAGACCGGCAGGACCGGCTCCGATGATGCCGACGGTGGTGCGCATCGGTCGTCCTCTCGGGTGGGCGTCGTTGCCGCGGGGCGTGTCCTCGTGCCCTCGACGGGCGCTTCTGTTCGCCTGGTGAAGCTTCCTTCACCGATGCGGGACCGAGTTTCCGCCCGCCCCGAGGCGATGTCAATGGCCCCGGGGCGGGCGCGGACGGCTCCCCCGGTGGGCGTCGGCCGTCACCGGACGGCGCTCACCCGGCGACGATCACGTGCCGGCCGGACACGTCCACGGCGGGTCCGGGCAGCGGGACGCGCACCGGCACGGCGGTGCCGCCCGGGGCGTTCGGGGCGAGGGCCAGGCCGGAGCCCCAGCCCCACAGCCCGCCCTCGGTGTCGATGGCGTACGCGGTGAACTGGTACGCGGCGATCCGGCTGATCCGGGGCAGGCCGGCCACCCGCAGCGGCCGCGCGGAGACATGGCCGGAGGTGTCGCCGTCGCCCAGTGAGCCGCTCGCGCCCCGGCCCCACGCCCACACCGCGCCGTCGCGGTCCAGGGCGTACGCCACGTTCTCCCCGCCCGCCACCTGCACCGCCCCGCGCACGACCGGCACCCGCACCGGCCGCCCGCTCTGGCCGCCGCGCGGCTCGACGCCCAGCAGCCCGTGCGCGTTGTTCCCCCAGGCGCAGACCCGGCCGTCCGCCTTCACCGCGACCACAGCCTCGCCCGCCGAGGCGACGCCGACGGCGCCGGAGACACCGCGCACGGCCGTGAGGCGGGTGCCGTCCGTGTCACCGAGCACGTCGGTCAGGTTGACGCCCCAGCCCAGGACGCGCCCGTCGCCGCGCAGGGCGAAGGAGTTGAGCAGCCCCGGGCCCATCGCGACCACGCCCTTCACGCCGGGGACCAGCCGCGGGACGCTCACCCCGTCGTGGCCGCGCCGCCGCCCGGCCTCCACCAGGAACCGGTCGGCACCCCAGCCGGCCACGCGGCCGTCGCGCAGGACGGCGTAGAACGTCGAGCCGCTGTTGTACACGGCGCGCGCCGGGCCGATCCCGGTCACCTGCCGGGGCGTCGCCTCGTACACGCGTTCGCGCGCGCCGTGCCCCAGGGAGCCTTCGACGTTGACGCCGTAGGACCAGACGGTCCCGTCCGCCCGGACGGCCACGGTGGTGTATCCGCTGTCCGCTACCGAGACGACGTCGCTCCAGCCGGGCACCGCCCGGCGGGCGGGGGTGCCCCCGGGTGCCTGGAAGTGCGGCGCCCAGGTCCACACGGTCCCGGCCCGCGCCGGTGCCGGTGCCGGGCGCGCGGCCGGTCCCCCCGGGCAGCCCGGCGCGCCGAGCACCGCGCGGTCGGCCTTGCTGCACCCGGCCAGCGCGAGGACGGCGGCACCGGCGACGAGCACACGCAGCCAGGACATGGCAGCCATGGGACGCTCCTGTCTGGATCCTGGCCCGCACGGCGCGTCCCGGGCGGACCGGGGCGACCGCTCGCCCCTGTGCCCACGGTGCCGTCCCCGGCCTGCCGGGCGGCAGCCGTACACCCGCTCATTCGCACCGGCCCGGTGCCCAGGCGGAGCTGAGCAGGTGCGCGGGGGTGCGCCGGGGCCGGTCTGAGTACGGCGACTCAGAAGCCGGGGCGGGAGCCCGTCAGCAGCCCGTCAGTGTCCGCCGCCGGTACGGTCGGCGCCGGTACGGGGGCGTTCCGGCCCGGGGCGGGTGCGGCCGAAGCGGGCCCCGAGAGCGGCCCCGATCTCTTCCGGCGTGCGGTCCTTGGTCTCCGGGACGAACCGGGCCACGAACAGCAGGCCGAGGAAGCAGATGACGGCGAAGACGAGGAAGGTCTCGCCCTACCCGATGACGGCGACCAGCGGCAGGAACGCCTGGCTGACGACCCGGACGCGTTCCCGCCCGGCGGACGGTCCCGGGGCGGGTGCGGGCCGGGTCCCGGTTCTTTCTGATATATGTGATTGGCATATGCACGCGCCGTGTGCACGCCAAAGGCGGCCCGGAGGGGCCGGTGACACGTGTGAGGGACAGCACCGACCGGTCGTTCCACCGTGTCGACGCCGCTGCTGCGGTGGTGTCCGGAACCGGACTTGAACCCGTATGAGTGACCTCGCCGACCTGCGACGACGCCGCGACCTGCGGATTCGATCCCGCCTGAGCGCGCCTCGGTGCACCTGAGACCACCTGAGCGACCCCTCGGTGCACCCATGAGCGCACCCTCGGGCGCGCGCCGCTTTGGCGCCTCAGCCCCCTGAGACAAGAAGGTGGGCCCGACAGCCACTCTGCCGGACCCACCTACGCCTGCCGCACTTGCGGAGTAAGGACGGGCGCCGCCTCGCCGCCCGCACGGGCTGACGGCGAGATGGGGAACTCCCACCCGTCGATCATCTCTGACGCCCAGACCGATGGTGCGCGTAGGCAACGAATTGCACGCCATCGACTGCTAAATACGACTATTGCATACAACAAATGTCGGAGGTTGTACATCACTATGGGGATACCGAGCTGTCAGCCTGCCGGTGATCGTGCTGCGCGCGCGGGCGGCGTGCATCGCGTCGAACACCGCTGCGTACTGGCGGCGGTCCGCCGCCCGATGGGCCCGGTCTCCTCTCTCTACGGAGACCTGGCTCATCGACTTGTCCCTGCGGGATCAGGGGCCTTCCGGCTGGTCGTAGTCGCGTGCCCCGAGGAGCATCATCCCGCCGTGCAGGGTCGACACGCAGACCTCTTTCACCACTCCCAGGTGCCCCTCCTCCATCGCCACCACGGGCAGCTCACCCGTCTCGGGGGAGTCCGTGAAACGCGCTTCGAGCTGGGTCACGAGTTCGCGCGCGGTCAGCCCCTTGACGGCGGTCCCGGAGTCGATCTGCCCAGCCGGGAGGACACGGTCCACCAGCGCGTTCAGGCGGTCCCTGAACACCTGGTTGGCGTCCGGCGTGATCGTGGCCAGGGCCACCATGGAGGTGACGATGACGTCGACCAGCTCCTTCTGGACGTCGTCCCAGTCGTGCGAGTGGCCCTTCCGCGGGTTGGACCCCAGCGCGCCGTGCAGCGCCTCCGAGACCTCTCCCAGCTCCTCGCCGATCTTCAGCACGCGCAACAGCCGCACGTCCGCCGGTGCTGCTCCCGCGGCCTCGTCGTCCAGCCACTTCCGCAGTCGGCCTACCTGCTCCCAGGTGCGGTCCTGCATTCGGGGATCTCCTTGTTCGGTCGGTTAGAACAGAGGGGTGGACTCGGTGACCAGCTCCGGGGTGGTCACGTCCAGCGGGTCATACGGCTGTACGGCCATCGACACTGTCAGCGCGGAGTGGTCGGTCAGGCGGGGGAACAGGTGGTCGGCCGTGGTGCGGACCTCGTGGACGTACTCGCAGGCGCGTAGTTCGCGCGCCAGGTCGCGGGAGGCGTGCGCGTGGTCGTAGCGGTAGCCGTCGCCGGTCCGGCCGACCCATGAATACTCAGCCGCGTCCGGGTGCAGGGCCCGGAAGGCGTCCTGGTACTCGGCCTTTCCCAGCCCCTGGTAGAACTCGTACTCGAAGTGCTGGAAGAAGCGATAGCGGGGGACGTGGTCGGGCTCCAGGATGTTGAAGTCGCCCACGACCAGGCGCAGCATGCCGTCTCCGCCCGGGGGAAGGTGCGCCAGGCACTCGTCGAGGAACTTCTCCTTCCGGGCCTTCTTCGCCTCCGTGGCGTCGCGTGAGGGCACGTACAGGCCGATGACTTCCACGCGGCCCCGGTCGGTGTCGACCCACACGGACACGTACCGGTGCGGCAGGTAGGTGGCCCGGGTCCTGCCGCGCTTCACATCGAGCCGGGAGACGACCATCACGCCACGCTCCCCCTGGCCGGGCCGGGGGTAGGCCACGCTGAAGCCGGCCGCCTCGAACCGGGAGGCCAGCAGGTCGCATCCGGCGCTGTCGGCGGTCTCCGTGAGGACGAGCACCTGTTCCGGCCGGGCTGCCAGGTAGGCGAGCTGCCGTGCCGCCCGTTCCCGGCCGGGATTGTTGAGGTTGAACGTCAGTACGTCCAGCGTGCTCATGATGATCGGCCCTTCGTCGGTTCCGTGATCGCCCCGACGATCGCTCGGGCGATCTCCTCAGGGCCGTCTGTGGACGCGTCGAGCAGGAGGACGCGGACGCCGGCGGCCATCAGGAACCTAGCGGCCTCGTAGTACAGGGCGCATTCCCGCTCGGTGCCGCCCGGCTCCCGTTCGAAGCGGCTGTGCGCACCGCGGGCCTCCAGCCGCCGGGCGACGACGCCGGCGGTCGCGTTGATGATGACCGCCAGGTCCGGCATGTCGGCGTGCCGGGACAGCTCCCAGACCACATCGCGCGGTGTGCCGTCCATGACCTGGAGGACGAGGGAGGAGGGGACGTAGCGGTCGCAGACGACCACGTGACCGTGGGCGAGCGCGGGCCGGATCTCCTCCTCGACGTGCCGGTACCGGTCGGCGGCGATCAGGCAGGCCATGCTCATCCCCCGGTACTCGTCGGTCCCGTGGCGGGCGAGCTGCCCGATCGGGCTGTCGCTCGGCTCTCTGGTGGGGTGCACCTTGCGGCCCTCGGCGCGCAGCAGCTTCGCGACGGCGGCGGTCACGGTCGACTTCCCGACGCCGCCGGGCCCGTCGATGGTGATGAACCGGGGGGCGTTCACGAGACACCGACCACGGGGAGCATGCGGGACTGCTCGGGGATGACGGGGCACAGCTCGGTGTCCACGGCCCCGATCCGCTGCCCGGAGGCGACGACGGCGGCCGGGCAGCCCTTGCCGCACCCGTCGCCGAGGGGGCAGGTGCCGCAGGTGGGGTTGTCCCCGACCTTCCACCGCTCGTGGAAGTTGTAGGCGTCCAGCCGGGCGGCGATGTCGTCGTCCTCCCAGACGTTCCCGACGATGAAATCCGTGTCCGGGTGCTGGCCCACCCTGGTCCGGGCGGCGAAGACGAGGTAGGGGCAGACGGTGACCTCGCCCTTGGTGAAGACGTAGATGATGGTCCCGGCCTCGCACCCGGCCAAGGGCTTGTCCTCGTTGGGGAACCGGATGTGCACCAGCTCCAGGTCCTCGTCCGCGAACGGTACGGTGAGCTGCTGGATGTGCCGCATGTGGTCGTCCGGCCGCCTGAGCTTCTGCGCCCCGGCGGCGGCGCCGCGGCCCATCTCCCCGAGCGGGTTCATCAGTACGTACCGGGCGCCCTCCTCCTTCGCGAAGGCGCACAGCCGGGCGTACTCCTCGTCCTCGGCAAGGTTGTTCGGGGTGCACAGCAGGCCCTGGAGGATCCCGGCCCGGCCGAACCGGCGGACCGTCTCCACCGTCTCCGCGAAGCCTTCCGGCCGGCCGCGGAAGACGCCGTGCGACTCGGCGGAGAACCCGTCGAGGGACACGTTCATGTGGACCTCCAGCGCCGCTAACGCGGTGATCTGCTCATCGGTGACCATCGTCGCGTTCGTGCAGATCCCGACGCCCATACCGGCGTCACGGAACGTGGCGGCGACCTCGACCAGGTCTCCGTGCATGAACGGCTCACCGCCGGTCAGGGTGACGCGGTTGACGCGGGCCTGCGCGAGCTGCGGGACCAGACGCTCCCGGACCTGCTGGAGAGGCATGTACTGCCCGCGCTTCGTCGCGGATACGAAGCAGTGCCGACAGCTCTCGTTGCAGGGCTCGCAGATCTGGATGAGCGCTTTGCGGTGCGGGAGGTCCACCGACGTGCGGAAGTAGCACGACGTGGCCTGTGCGGACGTTATGAGCGTGCGAGCGGTCAACGGGACCTCCCAGGTAGAAGGGGCGGGTGGGTCCCGGCCGTCTGACGGCGCAGACAGACGGCCGGGACCGCCCCGGCCGGTGCATCGGCCGGGGCCCCTCCTGGCTGCGTGACCGGGCGATCCGCAGCCAGGGGCCCCGCCGACACCGGGGAACAGTTCCGGCGCCGGTGGGCGGTCCCCGGCTGCGGCCACCCGTAGAACCGGGCAGCCAGGGACCAGTCAGTGGCCCGCCCGGACCGAACCCGGGCGGGGTGAAGCAACTACAGGAGATCCGCGGCGAATTGGTCGATCGCCTGGTCGCGGTACCCGTAGAAATGGCCTTGCACGTAGTCGCCCCAGCAGCCGGGCGGCTCATCGCCCCACCTCACGGCGTGGAACTCCGCTCTCGTCGACGGCAGGACCACGCGGACGTCGGGGAAGCCGGCCATCCCGTCGAGGACATCGCGCAGGCACTGGGCAGTCCTCCGCCTGGTCATGATCAGGTAGCCGCCGCGCCGTCCGCCGGTCTCGGACACGGGCACCGCGAGGAAGCGCGTCCGGTCCACGACGAGGGCCACGGCGGCGTCCAGGATCGTGAGGTCGGCCAGCCGCTCCCGGTACCAGGACAGCTCCCACTCGTCACGGCGGCACGGCCGCCGGACCTCCACGGCCGGGCGGACCGGCCTGAGCCGGATGGCAACCAAGGTTCCTCCTGCGCGCTGACGGGCTCGGGTGTCCCGGTGACCGGCGCTCCCCAACGCGCGGCCACTGGGACGTTCTTGGACCTGCTCCAGGCCGGGCACCGCACCCGTCGCGGTGCAGTGGCGGCCCCAGAGCCAGGAGTGCCGCGCCGCCGGGACCGGCCCGGAGCAGGGGTCAGGCGGCGACGGCAAGCCGCGATATCCGCTCGAACTCGCGCTCCAGGCGGTCCCGGCCGAGGCGGGCCCACTCGGCCTCCAGGTCCGCCGCCGTCAGCGGAGTCACGCCCTGGAGTTCGACCACGGTGCTGCTGGCGATGATCCAGCGGCGGTAGGGGGATTCGAGCGGGACGGCCGCGTCGGCCTGGTGGAGGTCCAGCGTCTGCGGGTGGTAGATGGCTCCCTTCACTCCCCAGGTCGGCACGTGCTCGACCCAGGCACCGGCGAAGCTGCCCCGCAGCCGCGGGCAGAGCTGGACGGAGATCCCGGCGCACACCACATGGACCGGTGGCTTGTCCGTCCTCTCGCCCTCCGCAAGCGGTTCGCCCTCGGCCCGGTGGAGGAAGAGGTACGGGCCGCCGTAGTCGGGGTCGACCGGTCTCTTGCAGATCTGGCACCAGAGGTCGAGCATCGCCCGCCGCTGCCGGTACGGATGCACTTCCTCGGGCCGCGGGTCCCCGCGCTGTCCCTTCGGGGGCAGCGCCACGCGTTCCCACAGGGTTCCCCAGTGGTCCCGGTCGAGGCGCGTCTCGTCCGCGTAGCGCAGACGGCCCCGGACCCTGTCCCGGGCGAGCCGGACCGGGAGCGGCACCTCGCCGCTGTACCGCACGATGAACGGCATGATCCCGGCCGGGGCCGGCGGCAGCACCGAGGACACAGCGGGCTGGGTCACCTCAGCCCCCGCACGAGCAGCAGCACGCCGACGGCGGCCAGGACGGCGGCGTACGCCGCGGCGGCGCGCGCCACCCGCGGGTGCTGCTGCCGGATGACCCGCCACGCCGCCCGGCCCGTCGCGCCTTCGGCCGAGGCCCGGACGCCCAGCGCGCTGATCTTGATTCTCACGGACGTCCCGGGCGGGGGCAGTTGAGGTAAGACGTGTTCCATCGCATTCCTCGTGAGGGTGATCGGGGCGGCAGCCGGAAAGTGCTGCCGGAAGGTGGCCGGAGCATCGGGGTCCGGCCGGTGCAGCAGGAAGTGCCGCTGGGCCCGGCCTTCGATGGCGGCGAGACACGGTTCGCAGACGCAGAACGGGGCGTGCTGGCCGTCCCAGGTGACGGGCCCCAGCCACGTCACCGGCACGTCCTCCGTGTCGCAGCGCCAGCAGACACCGTCAGTCCAGCGCAGCAGCACAGCGTGCCGTCGTCACAGGACCGGGCTCGGCGAAGGCGGCATGATCAGGGCTCGGACAAGGTGCTGAGCCCACAGGTCCGCCATCACCACCTCGCTCCCGCTCCCGGCGTAGAGCGCGCACTCCGCACAGGTCTCACCATGGGGCTCAGGCACCGTGTCGTGGTGGTGGGCCACCACGCGCTTGACCAGAGCGATCCGGTCGCAGTCCAGTGCGCCCCCTCGCTCACCGCGAGCTGGAGATCCGACAGCTCATAGCTGCACCTCCGGCACTGCGCCACGAAGGAGGGCGGCGCCGGCCAGCCGTGCTCCGCCTCCCGGAGCGGAGGAAGCGGGAAGTCGTTCTCGAACGTGACCTCGTCGGACTCGGCCGTGATGTTGAGCCGGGTGACTCCGCTGTGCATGTAGCTGTAGAACGTCCTGTCGTTCTCGGCCCCCATCCACGCGTGCGGGACGACCCGGGGCTGCGCCACCGGCTCCTTCACACGGCAGCACAGGCAGACGAGGAGGTGATCCTTACCCGCCCGCTGCCGCGCCTCCTCGTGGGCCCGCGCGAACGGGCCGCCGACGGCACAGCGCACCCCGGAGCGACAGGCGTCGCAGCCCTTGACGTGCGACAGCCACTCCTCGTAGGTGTTCAGGGATTCGAGCCGGGCGAGACAGCACGCCACGCACGCGGAGAGCCCGTATTGCCTGATGCGGAGGAGTTCGACGAGCGGACTGTCCCGCGTCGACACGGAGCACCACAGGCAGCTCTTGCCCAACCGCATCGCGGGCGTCATCTCCGCGTCGGTGGTCCTTTCATGGTCGAGGAGTCGGTCGATCGACTTCTGGTCCACCAACGCCGTCTGGTCTGTCATCGGTCTTCTCCTGGGAGATCGCCTCCCGGCCGCGCGCGGCGGGAGGGACCCGCTCCGCCAGTCACGGGGGGAACCAGCGGAGCGGGAGCTTTACGGGTGGTACGGCCCTGACCCGTACGGCCGTCTGGGGCCCCGTACGCCGGGGCGGGCGGCCCGCTACGCGGACGCGTTCACAGCCCGGGGATCCTCGACCAGCGAGAGAGCGGGCCGCACGACAATGCTCAGATCGTGCAGTCGGCTCGCCAGGTCCCAGGTGGTGGCGGGCTCGCTCAGCGCCTCGTCGATGTGCCGCAGGACCACCGCGGCGGCAGCCTTCCACTCCCCGTGCATCAGGGGCGTGAGCTCGGCGAGCCGGGGCCGGAGCTGCCGTGCGTAGCCCTCAATGGTCGCCACCAACCCGGCCAGTTCCGACGAGTCGGCCGGCGGCGGCTCCCACAGCGCCCGGTGCACCGCCGCCCGGATAGCCCCCGGATCCGCCAGCGACCCGCACTCGGCCTCCGCGGGCCCGGCGGCGAGCCGACTCCGGCCGCACCGGGCCAGCGCCCAGACCATGTCCGGGTCGCACAGAGTCCCGGCCCGGGTGACGGGAACGCACCAGGCCCGGCGTCGGCCTTCCATCCGGGAGATGGCCGGGACCCCGAGGCACCAGTTCTCGTCCAGGACCTCCAGGCCGTGACGGTCGATGTACGGGGCCCACGTAGTGCCTCCGGGCACCAGGGCGTAGTACTGGTCGGAGCCCGTGTCCCGGAAGACCGGGCCGCCGGCGAGCACCTGGTAGAGGTACGCGATCACGGCCGCCTCACTGTCCGATCCGGCGGCGGCACGGACCATCGCTCCGGACACCCGGATCGCGCTGAACACCGTGCCGCACTCCAGCAGCGCAACGCCCTCGTCCAGCCACGAGTGAATGGCCTGCTCCCGGTCGACGGCGGCGGCCAAGAGCCACTGGTAGACATCGACTGCGGGGAGCATCGAAGCCGTGACGGCCGCCGTCGGCCTCGGACAGATTTCCGTGCTGCTCATCAGGCGGCCTCCGGTCCCAGCGAGTCCACCGGCACGGGGGCCGACCGCATGGTCAGCGGCTTTGAGGGGGCGGTTGGAAAAGGGAGGATCGGCCCTCGTACCTCTCCTGCCCGATCACCGCTGGCCAATTCGCGACTCAACCGCGTTCCATTCCACGGAACTTGGGTACGCTCCAGCATGGCGACTCCTCACAGTCGTCCATGCCCCGGGCAGGCCGAACCAGTCAACGGCCGCCGGGGCTCTGTCACGTACAGGGTGCTTTTTCCCGTAACTGGCCACATCCCAGCAGCAGGTATACCCATCATGGGTACACCTTCGAGGAAGCCGTCCCCCACACTCGGGTGAGCAGGAAGTACCGCATGACCTACCAGCCACCGACCGCCTTACCACAGGAAATCCTCAACTCTGAGGAGATGCTGCGCGCCCTCGCCGCCCACGACTTCGGGAAGGTGTTCCGCCTCGCGCGCAGCGCAGCAGGCATCAGCTATTCCAAGATCGCTTCAGCTTGCGACATCAAGCCGGAGCGGGTCGGGCAGCTCGCTCGGGGCAAAGGCCGGATCACCAGCTTCGACAAGATCGTGGAAATCGCTGACGCGCTCCGTATCCCCGGGGACCTGGTAGGACTCGCCATCCGCCCGTGGGAGGAGGGCGGTTCTCCCACGCTCCAGCACTCAACAGAGATCGGAACTGGTTTGCGTCGCCGTACCGTCCTCCAAGTCGCTTCTACAGCTGGGTTGGCTGCCGCCATACCGGCTCTCCACCGGGCTCCTGCCCCCCAGCGGGTCGCCACCAGCGACGTCGATCAACTCAAGGCGCGCACAGCGCGACTCCGGCGCCTTGACGACATTCTGGGCGGTGGGGACACCTACCGCGTCTACGTGGGTGAGTACCAGCAGACCAAGAGGGCCTTGCGGGAAGCCACCTTCACCCCAGAGTCCCGCCGCCGCATGGTCGCGCTCCTCGCCGAACAAGCCCAGCAAGCAGGGTGGGCCGCCTTCGACGCTGGCCAGATGACGGATGCGGAAGCACTGTACGAGGAGAGCCGGACTGCGGCCAACGAAGCTGGCGACAGCGATCTCCTCGGCAATGCGCTCGCCTTCCTCGCCTATCAGGCCGCAGACCGAAACGCCGCCGTGGAAATTGCTGCCAACGCCTGCGCCACCATCACTCCTGAGACTCCGGCCGGTGTCCGCGCTCTCCTCCATGAGCGCCTGGCCTGGGCCTGCGCGGTCGCGGACCAGCCGGCTCAGACGGAGCAAGCCCTTGCCACGGCACGCGCGGCCCTGGAGGCACAGCAGGACGGCGAGCCACAACCGGACTGGGCAGCGTGGGTCGACCAGACCGAACTGGACATCATGACCGGCCGCTGCTGGACAGTGCTACGTCGCCCCCTGCGCGCTGTCCCTGTCCTTGCTCGTGCGCTCGACCAGTACCCTGACCCTCATGCTCGGGACAAAGCCCTCTACATGACGTGGCTTGCCGATTCCTACCTGGTCGCTGGCGAAATCGAAGCAGCGGCCACGGTGACCGGCCGCGCCCTCGACCTGGCCGCCGGAGTCGCATCCGTACGCCCCCGCCAGCGTCTTGTCCCCGTGCTGCACCAGCTTCGTCAGCACCGAGACCTGGACAGGGTGCGGGATGTCTTGGAGAAGGTCACCGTCTAGTCCGGAGAGACGTTCTCCGAGATCCACTTGAGACACTGGGTGGCTCCGTCGACTGAGACGGCAATGACTTCAGGGTTGTCCCATGGGTGGTTGTCCAGGATGTACCGCTCCAGCTCCGCGTACCGTCCTCTGGTCGTGGTGAGCAACAGCCGCCATTCCTCCCCCTCGCCGAACTCGCCCAGGTGCCAGAACACCGAGGTGACAGGCCCGATGATCTGGGAACCGGCCGCCAGACGTGCCCGGACGGCACCCTTGGCGAGATCAACGGCGTGATGGCGCTCCGGCGTGGCGGTGGACACCTGCACATGCTCAGTCATGGTCGGAGGGTAGCGAGCCGACCACAGTTGAGCCTACGGCCGGGTACTCACGAACTTCACGCTGTCGCCCCAGCGCTTCTGCACGGCTGCCATGCGCCACTGGCACAGCGGGGAGCCCGCAGGGCGGTACCGGTGCGTGGGCCGCTGGCACCCGGCGCACGGTCCGACGAGCCCCGGCGCCCGTCCAGCCGAGGGGTCCGGCTCCGTCGCTGGGGCGCTGAGAGAACCGTGCTGAGAGAACCATAAGGACGTCTGCGCGTCGGCCGGCGCCATCAATGCGGCGATCCGGCGCTTCAGGCTCTGCCCGCCGGTCAGCCCTGGGCAGAGCAGTCCCGGGTACCGCTGGAGATATCTGCCGCCACCTGCCGCCGGGGTGCCACCCTCTGGAACAACCAGCGCCTGACCATGGATGTGAGTGCGCTCTGCCCGGCATTGGACGCCGGGCAGAGCGCTTCACCTGCGCCCGGGTGGCCCGCCTCACCCTGCGACGGAGACCCCACAGCACCGTCGGGCTGCGACCCTACGGCTGCCGAACGGTGGGCACCGGGCACCCGATCCGCAGCGGCGCTGCCGCCGTGTGCGTGAGCGACCCAGCCATGCGTGTGAGACCGAAGGCGATGACGCTCACCCGGTGAGGCTGCCCTGGCAGCGTGCCGCAGTCCCGGCAGGACCGCTCCTCGCACCCTTGGGCACACGCGCTCTCTGTCCTGCACATCGTCGGCCGGGAGCGGATGTGCGCACCACAGGCACGCGTCCGCGTGCGTCACTCGTGCGAGTCGCCGGCCGAACAGGAAACGGTGCCCGTGGCGCCCGGCAGGTCGTCTCTTTTTCCCTGCCTGCGATTCCTCCAATCCATTGCTCCCGAAGCCGTGTGCGTTCACGACATTCGTCGGTAAGATCAAATGGCACGGGGGCCGAGTTCCCGGAGGTTTCATGCACGCCTTCGACTCCCCTTTAAATCGCACGCTCTGACCAGGTGCGCGTACCACTGGAAGGCCCGCAGAGCGAAGAACGTAAAGCGATCCGTGGGAATAGCCGCTTCTCTGACTTCCCTTCTGGGGGCGACCGTGACTCTGGCGACGTCCGCTTCTGCCACACCTGACGGCTGCGGTGAATTCACAAACGGGCACCTCTGTAACACCAGGGGCACCGTCGGCAAGGCAGGCACCTTAGACCTGGACGGTCTGCCGACCTACTACGGTGAGGCCACGACCAGTTCGGTCAGCGGCGTCGCCACCCTGCGCAACAAGCACGGCATCAACGCCGACGACTGCATCCGCGGCATCATGGAGTACAAGGGCACGACCTACATCACGAAGTGGCGCTGCCCCTGACAGTAATCTCCGGGTGCCGCGCCGCGCGTGCGGCACCCGGAGCCCTGCCCAGCGTCCGAGGGAACATCAGATGTGGAAAGTAATCCTCTACATGAACACCGTCACCGTGGCGGTGTTCATGGTGGCCTGCGTGATCGCCCCTTGGGGAGCCGCCGCACTGGAGACCCGAACGAGGGAGGTAATTCCGAAGCTGGCACGAGCGCTTCTCGCCGCCTACCTCTTCTTAATTCTTGTCGCAACGCTGATGCCAACCCAATCATTGAACAGCGGGGGACCTCGCTTTATTTCCTGGGAACCCGGCCAGGGACTGTGGGACGACGGATTTCATTCCGTGGGCGCGATGGAACAAGAAATGGCCCCGCGACTGCAATTGGCCAATGCCTTGATGTTCGTCCCGTTCGGGATTTTGCTCCTATTCGTTACACGGCAGCCCCGTTTGGGTCGGAGTGCTGCCCTTTGTCTGGCGCTGAGCGTGATGATCGAAGCAGCGCAGTACGCCATGAACGCCGGCCGCACGGCCGACATTGACGACGTCATGTTCAACACGCTCGGCGGTCTCCTCGGCGGTGTTCTGGCTTTCATCCCCCGCCACGCGCTCCAGAGCCCCCGAGCCGACAGGCATGTGAAGCCCCTGCCGGATCACGCACGGTCAGCACCTCTGCCACGACAGTGATCACACCGCCCCGCATCAGGACCGCGTCCAGCGCGGGGCTTCCGGTCGCATCCACGCTCACCCGCCGGTACCCGGGGAACTGTTGCGGGGCGTATGCCTGGCCTTCCAGTCTGACACTGCGGTGATCGCGGTGGGGACGAGCACGCCGAGGAGGGCGGCGGAGCCGACGTATGCCGCAGCGGCGGCGGCCCCGACGTTCTGCTCGATCGGTTCCGTCATCGTGATCGGTCCTCTCAGGCGACGACTCGAAGCCGTGCTTCGCGCCGAGACGGATCAGGGAGTCGCGGCCGGGGATGCCGTCGGCGCCCTGGCCGGGCATACGGCCTCGGTACCCAGGCTGCTCCTACCACTCGCTGGTGGCCGTGATCGTCGTGGTGCCGAAGTGGCCGCCGCGGTGCCGCTTCGCCGACAGGCCCTCGTCGACGAGCGCGGTCTCGTGCGTCAGAACGCCGGTGCCCGTGGCGGGCTGACCAGCCATCGACGGGTTCGAGCGTGCGGCAGCAGCGAGGAGCGGCAGGGAGACCTTCGGGCGCACGGGCGCCGGGAGCGGTCCCGGCTCGGGCTGGCTGGGCCGTCCGGCGGGTTCGGCATACGCCATGCTCGGCACATTACGGGCACCGTGCGCCCACGGTGCGCCCAAGCCAGAGGGGAATGGTGCCGCCGAGAGCCCGTCCCGGCAGGTCAGGAGCGGCATGGGTGTGGTGCCCGGAACCGGACTTGAACCGGTACGCCCGCGAGGGGCAGCGAGGTTTAAGCTCGCCGTGTCTGCATTCCACCATCCGGGCAGGCCATGGGCACCGCGCTGAGGTTCCGAGCCTATCGGGGAGCACCCTTCGGGCATCGGGCAGGCGGACCGATGTTGTCTTATTTTATTGGCGTCTGAGGGTGCATCAGCACACGGAAGAAGCCATCGGCACTTGCCAACAGCGTTACGGCCGACAAGCGCCGGTGCATGCGGAATGACGGGATTTCACCGTCCGAACAAGGACGCTCCACCTGTTCCTGACCTCCCCCTTCCGGGGGAAGCGTCCGGGTCACTCTCAGGGGCCGGCGTCATCCCCAGGTATGACGCGGGCGACCGCGGTGCGACCCGAGTCGCCCCCCGGAACCGGAACAGCGGCTGACTTCACGGACCGGATCGGCGGGAACCATGGAAGACATCCCCGGGAACGGGGAAGCCGAGAACCCACAGCCGAGAACCCACAGCCGAGTACATCCGTCCTGACAGGAGCAGCCCCCGTGACCACCTCTTCCATCGCCGGACGCGCCACCGCAGTGGCCGCGCGCGCCACGGATCTGTCGAAGATCTACGGACAGGGCGAGACCCAGGTGGTCGCCCTCGACCGGGTCTCCGTCGACTTCGCGCAGGCCGAGTTCACCGCGATCATGGGCCCCTCCGGGTCCGGCAAGTCCACGCTGATGCACTGCGTCGCGGGCCTGGACACCTTCTCCTCCGGTTCGGTGCGCATCGGCGACACCGAACTGGGGTCCCTGAAGGACAAGCAGCTCACCAAGTTGCGCCGGGACAAGATCGGGTTCATCTTCCAGGCGTTCAACCTGCTGCCGACGCTGACGGCGCTGGAGAACATCACGCTGCCCATGGACATCGCGGGCCGCAAGCCGGACAAGCAGTGGCTGGACACCGTCATCAACATGATCGGGCTGTCCGGGCGCCTGAGCCACCGTCCCTCGCAGCTCTCCGGCGGCCAGCAGCAGCGGGTCGCCGTGGCGCGCGCCCTGGCCTCCAAGCCGGACATCATCTTCGGTGACGAGCCGACCGGGAACCTCGACTCGCGCTCGGGCGCCGAGGTCCTCGGCTTCCTGCGCAACTCCGTGCGCGAGCTGGGCCAGACCGTGGTGATGGTCACCCACGACCCGGTGGCGGCGGCGTACGCGGACCGCGTGGTGTTCCTGGCCGACGGCCGGATCGTCGACGAGGTGTACGGGCCGACGGCGGACTCCGTGCTGGACCGCATGAAGCAGTTCGACGCCAAGGGCCGCACCAGCTGACGCGCCCCGCCCCCGGCCGGACCGGCTGAGAAGCCCAAGGCCGCACCCCGCCGACCCGCCCGGGGCGGCGGGCGGCACGGTCCCGCCCGCGGCCCCGCCGCACCCCCACCTCGTACACCTGGACTGGACAACCATGTTCCGCACCGCCTTGCGCAACGTACTCGCGCACAAGGCCCGGCTCCTCATGACCGTGCTCGCCGTGATGCTCGGCGTCGCGTTCGTGTCGGGGACCCTGGTCTTCACCAACACCATCTCCGACGCCTACCAGAACAGCTCCGCCAAGGGCTTCGGCCATGTCGACGTGGCCGTCGAGCCGAAGCACCAGGACAGCGAGGGCGACCGGGTCGGCACGACGCCGGACCTGACGCAGGCGCTGCTCGACCGGAGCGCCCGGGTGCCGGGCGCGGACTCGGCGCTCGGCGTCGTGCACGGCTTCACCGCGATCGCCGACAAGGACGGCAAGCTGATCGGCGGCGGCTACCAGTCCCAGGGCGGCAACTACTGGGGCGCGAAGGACCCGCGCTACCCGCTGGTCTCCGGCACCGTCCCGCACGGCAAGGACCAGGTGCTGATCGACTCCGAGACCGCCCGCCGGGCCGGCTACAAGGTCGGCGACACCGTGCGCGTCTCCGTCGACGGCCCCGTCCTCACGCCCACCGTCAGCGGCATCTTCACCACCGACGACGGCAACGTCGCCGCCGGCGGCAGCCTCGCCCTGTTCGACACGGCCACCGCGCAGCAGCTGTTCGGCAAGCCGGGCACGTACGACGAGATCGACGTGAAGGCGAAGGCCGGTGTCAGCCAGAGCACACTGAAGGCGCAGCTGGACGCGGTGCTGCCGAAGGGCAGGACCGAGACCACCACGGCCGAGAAGCTCGCCGACGACCAGGCGAAGGCGATCTCCTCGGCGATGAGCAGCATGAAGCAGGGCCTGCTGGTCTTCGCCGGGATCGCGCTCTTCGTCGGCACCTTCATCATCGCCAACACCTTCACCATGCTGGTCGCCCAGCGCACCAAGGAGCTGGCACTGCTGCGCGCGGTCGGCGCCTCGCGCCGCCAGGTCACCCGCTCGGTGCTGATCGAGGCGTTCGTGGTGGGCGCGGTGGCCGCCGTGACCGGTCTGCTGGCCGGTATCGGCATCGGTGCGGGCCTGAAGGGCCTGATGGGCACGTTCGGCGCCACCGTGCCCGACGGGCCGCTGGTCATCACGCCCGGCACGGTCGTCGCCGCGCTCGCCGTCGGCGTCCTCGTGACCATGCTGGCCGCGTGGCTGCCCGGCCGCCGGGCCGCGAGGATCCCGCCGGTGGCGGCGATGAGCAGCCTGCACGCGCAGGCCACCACCAAGTCGCTGGTGCTGCGCAACACGATCGGCGCGCTGTTCGCCGCGGCCGGCATCACGGTGGTGATCGCGGCCACCACGATGGACGCCGACGCCGCCCAGGCCCCCATGGGACTCGGCGCGGTGCTGCTGATCATCGGCGTGTTCGTCCTGACCCCGCTGCTGTCCCGGCCGCTGATCGCCGCTGCGGCCCCGGTGCTGCGTCTGTTCGGTGTCTCGGGCAAGCTGGCGCGGCAGAACTCGGTGCGCAACCCGCGCCGCACGGCGGCGACCGCGTCCGCGCTGATGATCGGGCTGACCCTGATCACCGGGATGACGGTGATGGCCGGCAGCCTCCAGCACGCGATCGACAAGCTGGCCGCGTCCGCGATCCGCGCCGACTACGTGGTGTCCATGGCCAACGGCAACGGCCTCTCCCCGGACGTCGACAAGAAGCTGAGCCGCGCCGAGGGCGTCACCGCGACCAGCCCGCTGCGCAACGCGCCCTCCCGGATCGGCGGGCAGACCGAGTACCTGACCGGCGTCAACGGCTCCGTCATCGGCAAGCTGACCGACCTGGACGTCAAGGAGGGCGCGTTCACCGTCGGCGGCGACCGGGTCGTGGTGGACGACAGCACCGCCAAGGACCACCACTGGGGCGCGGGCTCCGCCTTCACCGTCTCCTACGAGGACGGCAGGAAGCAGCAGCTCACCGTCGCCGGGGTCTACGAGGGCAATGCCATGATCCGCGGGATCATGCTCGACAACGCCACCCTCGCCCCGCATCTGCGGGCCGACGCCACCGACATGCAGGTCATGGTCAAGACCGCCGACGGCACCTCCGCCGCCGCCAAGGACAAGCTGGTCAAGGCGCTCGGCTCCAACCCGGCCATCAAGATCCAGGACAAGAAGGACATCTCCAGCGAGATCGCCCAGATGTTCACGCTGATGCTGAACATGCTCTACGGCCTGCTCGCCATGGCGGTGATCGTGGCGGTCCTCGGAGTGATCAACACCCTGGCGATGTCGGTCTTCGAGCGCTCGCAGGAGATCGGGATGCTCCGCGCGATCGGCCTGGACCGCAAGGGCGTCAAGCGGATGGTCCGCCTGGAGTCCCTGGTGATCGCCCTGTTCGGCGGTGTCCTCGGCATCGGTCTCGGCGTGTTCTTCGGCTGGGCGACCGGTCAGCTGGTCGGCTCCAAGATGGCGACGTACGAGCTGATCCTGCCGTGGGGCCGGATGGCGCTCTTCCTGCTGCTGGCGGCGCTGGTCGGGGTGCTGGCCGCCCTGTGGCCCGCCCGCCGCGCGGCCCGGCTCAACATGCTCGAGGCCATCAAGGCGCAGTGATCCGCCCCGCCGACAACCGCGGGAGGGGCCCGTTCCGGCACGGAACGGGCCCCTCCCGCGTCCAGCGGAGCCCTAGGCGGCGCCCCAGGTGCGGGCGCGCAGCGGCATCCCCGACGCACCGGAGTCGGGGGTCCTCACCGCGAGCACCTGGTTGACGCCGATGCGGTTGCGTTCGAAGGCGAGCGCGGAGGCCGCCATGTACAGCTGCCAGACGCGGGCGCGGCCGGGGCTGGTGAGCCGTACGGCACGGTCCCAGTGCTGCTCCAGGTTGGCGACCCAGCGGCGCAGGGTGAGCGCGTAGTGCTCGCGGATCGACTCCACGTCGCGCACCTCGAACCCGGCGCGCTCCAGCTGCGTGACGGTGGTGCCGATGGGCGCGAGTTCGCCGTCCGGGAAGACGTAGGCGTCGATGAACTCGTCCACCCGGTACGCCGACTCGTCGCGCTGCGGGCGGCGGCCGATCTGGTGGTTGAGCAGCCGCCCGCCGGGCTTGAGCAGGGCGTGAAGGACGCCGGCGTACTCCAGATAGCGTTCGGCGCCGACGTGTTCGGCCATGCCGATGGAGGAGATGGCGTCGTACGGTCCGTCGCTCACGTCCCGGTAGTCCTGGACGCGGATCTCCACCCGGTCGGTCAGCCCCTCGTCGGCGACGCGCTTCCTGGCGTAGGCAGCCTGCTCCTGGGAGAGGGTGACGCCGACGACGCTCACGCCGTGCTCGCGGGCCGCGTGGACGGCCATGGAGCCCCAGCCGCAGCCGACGTCGAGCAGGCGCTGACCGGGCTTCAGGTCCAGCTTGCGGGAGATGAGTTCGAGCTTGTCGTGCTGCGCCTGTTCGAGGGTGGCCCCGGGCTCGGGGGCCGGCCAGTAGGCGCAGGAGTACACCATGGACGGGCCGAGGACGAGCTCGTAGAAGTCGTTGCCGACGTCGTAGTGGTGGCTGATGGCGCGCTTGTCGGTGCGTTTGGTGTGCAGGTGGCCGGGGCGGCGGACCTCCTCGGCGGGCGGGGCGGGCGGCAGCGGCGGGCCCGCCATCCTCACCAGGCCCGCGACCGCGGAGCGCACCGACGGGTCGCGCAGGGCGGCGGCGAGGCCGCGGCTGTCCTCGCCGCGGTCCCAGATCAGGCCGGAGAGCAGGCCGAGGGCGGTGTAGAGGTCACCGTCCACGGTGAGGTCACCGGCGACCCAGGCGCGGGCCAGGCCCAGTTCGCCGGGTTTGAACAGCAGGCGGCGCAGGGCGCGGCGGTTGCGGACGACGAGCACGGGGGCGCCGGGCGGGCCCGCCTCCGTTCCGTCCCAGGCGCGGACGCGCACCGGGAGCGGTGCTCCCAGCAACTGTTCGAGGAGTCTGGTGAGCCGCAGCGCGGCGTCGGGCATGGTGCACACCTCCGTGACGGCGAACGCCGGATGTCATCCACCACGTAAACACCGCGCGGGCCCTGGCGCAGTCCCGCACGCGGGTCATGAACGGGCAAAGTAGTTGCAGCAACCACGTATTTGGGGCGGCGCCGGGCGGCCCGGAGGCCGGACACGCCGAAGGGGCCGCCCGCACCACGGATGGCGGGCGGCCCCTTCAGAAGAGGGTGCTCGGGCCGGGCGTCAGGACGCCTTGGCCTTCTCCTCGGTCTTCTGCGCGGGGACCGGGGCGGGCTTGGCGGCCTCGTAGAACTCCTCGCGGGGGTTCTCCATGGCGCCCAGCGAGACGACCTCGCGCTTGAGGAACATGCCGAGGGTCCAGTCCGCGAAGATGCGGATCTTCCGGTTCCAGGTCGGCATGGCCAGACCGTGGTAGCCGCGGTGCATGTACCAGGCGAGACGGCCCTTGAGCTTGATCTTCATCTTGCCCATGACGATCATCGCGACGCCCTTGTGCAGGCCGAGGCCCGCGACCGCGCCCTTGTTGGCGTGGCTGTAGTCCTTCTGCGGGAAGCCCCGCATACCGGAGACCACGTTGTCGCCGAGGACCTTGGCCTGGCGCAGCGCGTGCTGGGCGTTCGGCGGGCACCAGGCGTTCTCGTTGCCCGCCTTGCGGCCGACCAGGTCCGGCACCTGGGCGTTGTCGCCCGCGGCCCAGATGTAGTCGGTGCCCTGCACCTGGAGGGTCGGCGCGCAGTCGACGTGACCGCGCGGGCCGAGCGGCAGACCGAAGCGGGACAGCACCGGGTTGGGCTTGACGCCGGCCGTCCAGACGATGGTGTTGGAGTCGACCTCCAGCCCGTTCTTCAGCACCACGTGGCCGTCGACGCAGGAGTCCATGGAGGTGGAGAGGTAGATCTCCACACCGCGGCTCTCCAGGTGCTCCTTGCCGTACTGGCCGAGCTTGGGGCCGACCTCGGGGAGGATCTTGTCGGCGGCGTCGACCAGGATGAAGCGCATGTCCTCGCGGGACACGTTGGTGTAGTACTTGGCCGCGTCCCGGGCCATGTCCTCGACCTCGCCGATGGTCTCCGCGCCGGCGAAGCCGCCGCCGACGAAGACGAAGGTGAGCGCCTTGCGGCGGATCTCCTCGTCGGTGGTCGAGTCGGCCTTGTCGAGCTGCTCGAGGACGTGGTTGCGCAGGCCGATGGACTCCTCGATGCCCTTCATGCCGATGCCCTGCTCGGCGAGGCCGGGGATCGGGAAGGTGCGGGAGACCGCGCCCATGGCGATGACCAGGTAGTCGAACGGCAGCTCGTACGCCTCGCCCACCAGCGGGGCGATCGTGGCGACCTTGCGGTCCTGGTCGATGGTCGTGACCCGGCCGGTGAGGACCTCCGCCTTGGGAAGCACGCGCCGCAAGGGGACGACGACGTGCCGCGGGGAGATGCTGCCGGCGGCGGCTTCGGGGAGGAAGGGCTGGTAGGTCATGTACGACCGGGGGTCGACGACCGTGACGGTCGCCTCTCCGTAGCGCATCTTCTTGAGAATGCGCCGAGCTGCGTACAGGCCTACGTACCCACCGCCTACTACGAGGATCCTGGGACGCTCCGTGGTGCTCATGGCATCGAGTATCCACCCGTTCCCGGGGGGTGCCTCGTGCGCCCCTTCACAAGCTTCGGGAGGGCCTGTGTTAAACTCCGCGCCCCTCGTGATGCAGATCATGATCGCGGAAGCGAATCGATGGGCGACTTGGGACGTTGTCAAGGGCGCGTGAGCTGCCGCTCCGATCCCCGGAAGGCTCCGGAGGACCGCCGCAGGACCCTCTCACGGGACCCCGTCCGGACACTCCCCCGAACACCTTCCGCGCCCCGCAAACCCCTTCCGCGGGGCCGCCGGAGGGCCCGGATCGCCCTGCCGGACCGAATTCCTTGTGAAGAACTTCACGAAGTTTTCCGACGGCGCGTCATCCGTCCGCCCGGAACCCCCGTCCCGGCCCGCTCATGCGTTGTCGCGCCTGCTCAGCAGAGGTTACCCATGGGTAGGAACGGGGGTGCGCCGGGCCGCCCCGGACGGTGCGCGCGGTGCCCCGGCGGCCTCCGCCGCCGGGATCGCGGTCCGGCCGGGCTACGCCACGGACCAGGCGATCCCGTCGAGGATGTCGTGCTCGCTCACCACGACCTCCGTGGCGCCGACGCGCTCCATCACGGCCAGCAGGACCAGGGCGCCCGCGCCGATCACGTCGACGCGGCCCGGGTGCAGCGAGGGGATGGCGGCGCGCTCGGCGTGGGTGGCGCAGAGCAGCGCACTTGTGATCTCGCGGACCCGCTCCAGGGAGACGCGGGAGTGGTGGATGCGGGCCGAGTCGTAGGCGGGCAGTTCCTGCGCGACGGCCGACACCGTGGTCACCGAGCCGGCCAGGCCCACCAGGGTGCGCGCCTCGCGCAGCGGCACCGACCGCTCGGCCAGGTCCAGGGCCGCCTCGATGTCGGCCCGTATGGCGGCGATCTGCTCCTCGGTGGGCGGGTCGGTCACCGCCCCGTCGCGGACCAGGTGACGCTCGGTCATCCGCACACAGCCCACGTCCACCGAGCGGGCGGCGCGCACCCGGTCGTCGCCCACGACGAACTCCGTCGAGCCGCCGCCGATGTCCACGACCAGGAACGGGGTGGCCAGATCGGTACGCCCCGTCAGCTCCTTCGTCGCACCCGTGAACGAGAACTCCGCCTCCTGGTCGCCGGAGATCACCTCGGGCTCCACGCCCAGGATGTCCACCACGCCGCGGACGAACTCGTCCCGGTTCTCCGCGTCCCGGGAGGCGGAGGTGGCCACGAACCGCAGCCGCTCGGCTCCGTACTCCTTGATGACCTGCGCGTACTCCCGGCAGGCCGCGAAGGTGCGCGCCAGCGCCTCGGGGGCGAGCCGGCCGGTGCGGTCGACACCCTGGCCGAGCCGCACGATCGTCATGCGCCGGTCCAGGTCGATCAGTTCGCCGGTTTCCGGATTCGCGTCCGCGACGAGCAGACGGATGGAGTTCGTGCCGCAGTCGACGGCGGCCACCCTGGTCATGCGTCCCCCTCCGTGCGGTCCGTGAGGTCCGTGTGATCCGTGTGATCCTTGGGCACGGTCACGCACGGGCCCTTGCGCCACCACTCGGGCAGCATCGCGATGGCCTCGTCGCCCAGCGGGTTCACGCCGGGCCCGGCGGCCAGCGAGTGGGCGAC
Source organism: Streptomyces sp. PL-25 (assembly GCF_058344915.1). Taxonomy (NCBI): domain Bacteria; kingdom Bacillati; phylum Actinomycetota; class Actinomycetes; order Kitasatosporales; family Streptomycetaceae; genus Streptomyces; species Streptomyces sp. PL-25. The sequence goes on along the minus strand of NZ_CP136997.1, from coordinate 4,462,111 downwards.
CAGGACGTGCAGGCACTTGACCCGGTCGGGCATGCCGCCCGCGCTCGGAAAGCCCGTCAGCTCCTCGATCTCGTCCCGGCGCCGGATGTAGTCCTCGTGCGCCGCCCGGTAGGCCGCCGCCAGCTCCGGGTCGCTCGCCAGCCGCTCGGTCATCTCCTTCATGACGCCGTCGGCCTCCAGCGTGCCGATCGCCGAGGCGGCGCGCGGGCACGTCAGGTAGTACAGCGTCGGGAAGGGCGTGCCGTCGGGCAGCCGGGGGGCCGTCTCCACGACGTCCGGCTGACCGCACGGGCAGCGGTGCGCGATGGCGCGCAGTCCGCGCGGCGGCCGGCCGAGCTGCTGCCGGAAGGCCGCGACGTCCGCGTCGGTGGGTTCGGTGCGCTCGGTGGGCGGCGGGGGCGTTTCCATGCCTGTGGGGAAGTCTCTCTGTCGGTTCACTGGCGGGCGGCGTCGGACTTGTCGACCCCGTACCAGACGTTGGTGTACCAGGGGCGGCGGGCCGGCCCCTGCTCGGCGCGGGACTGCTTGGCCGGGCCCGGGTCGACCACGGTGAAACCGGTCTCGCCGGGCAGTACGTAGTGCAGCCGCTGCCGGATCTGCTGCTGGGCGTAGGCGTCGTCCTGCCAGCGCGCCTTCTGGTCGCGCAACTGCTCGACCCGCTCGCGGGCCTGCTGCTTCTGCCGCCTCAGATCGGCGATGTCAGCGCGCTGGGCGACGTACTGGCGCATCGGGTACGCCAGGGCGACCACCAGCGAGCAGACGACGAGCGCGAGCAGCGCGGCGCGCCCGGTGAGCCGGGAGCGGCGGGCCTGCCGCCGGGTCTGGGAGCGGTAGACCCGGGCCGCGGTCTGCTCACCGAGCAGCCTGAGCCTGGTCGCGGTGGAGAACCGGTCCCGGTCCTTCACGGCCATCGTCGCGCCTCCCGTTCCTGCCCCGCGCATGCCGTCCATGCCCGCTCACACGTGCGTACGTCCCCGGACACGGTACGGGACCGGGTGCGGGGACGTACGGACGACTGGCTTCGGCCTCACCTTTTTACGGGCTCGGCCGGCGCGCGGCTCAGCCCTTGAAGCGCGGGAACGCGCTGCGGCCGGCGTACACCGCGGCGTCGTCGAGGATCTCCTCGATGCGCAGCAGCTGGTTGTACTTGGCGACGCGCTCGGAGCGGGCCGGGGCGCCGGTCTTGATCTGGCCGCAGTTGGTGGCGACGGCGAGGTCGGCGATGGTGACGTCCTCGGTCTCGCCGGAGCGGTGCGACATCATGCACTTGAAGCCGTTGCGCTGGGCCAGCTCGACGGCGTCCAGGGTCTCGGTGAGCGAACCGATCTGGTTCACCTTCACCAGCAGGGCGTTGGCGCTGCCCTCCTCGATACCGCGGGCCAGGCGCTCGGGGTTGGTGACGAACAGGTCGTCACCGACGATCTGGACCTTCTCGCCGAGGCGGTCGGTGAGGACCTTCCAGCCGGCCCAGTCGTCCTCGAACAGCGGGTCCTCGAGGGAGACCAGCGGGTAGGCCGCGACCAGCTCCTCGTAGTACTCCGTCATCTCGGCGGCGGAGCGCTCCTTGCCCTCGAAGAGGTACTTGCCGTCCTTGTAGAACTCGGAGGCGGCGACGTCGAGCGCGAGGGCGATCTGCTCGCCGGGGGTGTAGCCGGCTTCCTTGATCGCTTCCAGGATCAGGTCCAGGGCCTCGCGGTTGGAGCCGAGGTTCGGGGCGAAGCCGCCCTCGTCGCCGAGACCGGTGGCCAGACCCTTGTTCTTCAGGACCTTCTTGAGGGTGTGGTAGACCTCGGCACCCCAGCGCAGGGCCTCGGAGAAGGACTCCGCGCCGATCGGGGCGATCATGAACTCCTGGATGTCCACGTTGGAGTCGGCGTGCGAGCCGCCGTTCAGGATGTTCATCATCGGCACCGGCAGCAGGTGCGCGTTGGGGCCGCCCAGGTAGCGGAAGAGCGGGAGGTCGGACGCCTCGGAGGCGGCGTGCGCGACGGCGAGGGAGACGCCGAGGATGGCGTTGGCGCCGAGCGAGCCCTTGTTGTCGGTGGCGTCCAGGTCGAACATGGCCTGGTCGATCAGGCGCTGCTCGGTGGCGTCGTAGCCGACGAGCTCCGGGCCGATCTGCTCGATGACGGCGAGGACGGCCTTCTCGACGCCCTTGCCCTGGTAACGGTTGGGGTCACCGTCACGCAGCTCGATGGCCTCGAAGGCGCCCGTGGAGGCGCCGGAGGGGACGGCGGCACGACCCGTGCTGCCGTCGTCGAGGCCGACCTCGACCTCGACCGTGGGGTTGCCTCGGGAGTCCAGGATTTCCCGGGCTACGACGACGTCGATGGACGGCACGAGCATCTCCTTCGTGGATGTGACGCTGAAAGTGCGGGGCTTGTGAGCCGTGCGACTAGAGCCTAACCGTCCCGGGCCGCCGACCGGCCGACCGACCGTCCCGTGGACAGAGTGACGGTACACATTGTTTCAGCACGGAACAAAGAAGACGGGAACGGGGGTCCGAACGGAAGGTGAAATGCCCCCGCCCCGGCGCGTACGGGGGAGAACGCGCCGGGGCGGGGAGCCCGTGGGGACGGGGGGGTGGGGCGGTGGCCGCCGCGCCTTACTTCAGGTGCAGCTGCTGGCCCGGGTAGATGAGGTCGGCGTCGTCGACGATGTCCTTGTTCAGCTGGAAGAGCTTCTCCCAGCCGCCCTGGACGTGGTGGGCGGCGGCGATGGAGCTGAGCGAGTCGCCGGCGGTCACCTTGTACTCGCCGTCGCCCTTCTTCACCTTCTTGCCGGTGGGGGTGGTGACGGTCTTCTTCGGGGCCGGGCGGTCGGCGGAGCGGCCCGCGGCCTGCTGCTCGGTGGAGCGGGTCGTGGTGCTGCTCTTGGAGCTGCCGGCGCCACTGCTCTTCTTCGCCGAGGACGACGAAGAGGAGGAGGACGACGACGAGGACGACGAGGACGAAGAAGAGGAGGACGACGAGGAGCTGCCGCCCGAGTACGCGGCGCCGGACAGGCCCTTGCCGCACACCGGCCAGGCGCCCTTGCCCTGGCCCGCGAGGACCTTCTCGGCGATGGCGATCTGCTGGGACTTGCTGGCCAGGTCGGCACGCGGTGCGTAGGCGGTGCCACCGAAGGCGGCCCAGGTGGAGTTGGTGAACTGGACGCCGCCGTAGAAGCCGTTGCCGGTGTTGATCGACCAGTTGCCGCCGGACTCGCACTGGGCGACCGCGTCCCACTCGGAGGCGGTGGCGGCGGAAGCGTTGCCGGCCGCCATCAGCGGGCCGGCGACGGCGACGCCGGTGACACCGGCGAGTGCGATGGCGCGAGTGGCCTTGGACGGACGGCGGTGCTTGCCCTTGCCGGAAAACAGCATGGAAGGATCCCCTCACCGACGCCTGCGAGGTGAGCTGTCGGGTTCGGGCCGGTTGAGTTGCCCGGCCGTGCCTTCCGAGAGGCACGGCTTCACCCCCAGCCGCTCCGGTCAACTGCCCGGTGCGGCACTTACCTTGGGTCCCCCGCTCCTGCCTGCGGCGCTTGACGCGACGACTGTTCCCGTACGGCCGCTGGCAGGATTCGGCGTTGCGGCAGCCGGGGCTCGCGGTGGCGAGCGGTCATGACCGTAGACAGGTGATCCGCCGGATTTCAAAGACGATCAGGGCTTCTGAGACTCATCCCACACTTTCACCGAATAGGACATACAAGGCGAAGTGTGACGTGAACTCCCGCTACTTTTGGGCGTTTTCGGCGGGGACATCCAGGCTCTGACCGGCGACGATGTGGTCCGGGTCGGCCCCGATGGCGCCCTTGTTGGCGTCATAGAGCGCGTGCCACCCGCCGTGCAGGTCGAAGGAGTCGGCGATGGACGTGAGCGAGTCGCCGGTGCGCACGGTGTAGGAGCCGGCGGACGAGGCGTGTGCGCCGCCGCCCCGGGAGGCGTGCCGGCCGCCCGCGGCGCCGTCCGCCGTGCCCTCGTCGGCACTGCCGCCGCGGTGGCGGCCGCCGGAGCCGAGCGCGCCGGTGTCGACGAGCGCCGAAGAGCCGACATCCTGGACGTAGTTGTCCGCATCGCCGGAGTTGTCACGGTCCTGGTCCGGGGCGCCCGTGCCCGTGCCCGTGCCCGTGGACGAGGTGGCGTCGGGCGTGCCCGCACCGGACTCGGCCGGGCCGTCCGTCTTCCCGGGCACAGAGGGACCGTCGGACGGTCCGGTGGTGGCGCCGTGCGAGGCGCCGGTCCCGTGCGAGGCTCCGGGCGTTTCGGTGGCGTCCGGCGAAGAGCCGGACGAACCGGAAGAGTTGTCGGCGTCCTGGGGCGAGTCGGACAGACCGCCCTCACCGGTACGGGGCTTCCCGGACGCGTCGGAGCCGCCGGAACCGTCGGAGTCGCCACCCTTGCCCGTGGAACCGGATGTTCCGGACGAGGCGGAGCCCTTGTCGTCCTTGCCGCTCTTGTCACCCTTGTCCGTCGAGGTGGATCCGTCCGCGCCGGACGCCGAGGAGTCGCCGCCCACGCCCGTGTCGACGTCGGCCGTACCGGAACCCTTGGTGAGCCCGGCCAGCAGCCCGCAGGTGTGCCAGGCGCCGGGCCCCTTGTCGGCGAGGATCTTCTCGGCCACGGCTATCTGCTGGGAGCGGCTGGCCTGGTCGGCGCTGGCCGCGTAGGAGAGGCCGCCGTACGCCTCCCAGTCGTCCTGGGTGAGCATCAGGCCGCCGTAGTAGCCGTGGCCGTTGTCGGCGCTCCAGGAGCCGCCGGTCTCGCACTGCGCCACCTTGTCCCAGGTGGTGCCGTCGGCGGCGCTCGCGCCGGATGCGGCGACCAGCGGGATGGCGATGGCCGAGCCGGTCACTCCGGCGGCGACGAGGAGGGCCGGAGCCTGGCGGGGGCGACGGTGACGACCGTTCCCGGAGAGCATCTGGAGACCTTTCGCACGACGGCAGTGACGGCGCGGCGGCGGGACGGGAGGGCCCCGGCGTCACGCTGATGGGTGAAAGTATCGGGTGACGATCACTTGTCACAAGTTCATGCCGCGCAGATCACATGAACATCACATAGTTGAACACGCGTCATGTTTGCCGCCGTCAGCGCCCGGGGGCGGGGCCGTTTTCGGTGGTCGTCCCGGGGGCCGGGGCGGAGGGAGAGGCTGAGGCAGAGGGGGGAGCCGGGGCGGGAGCCGGGGCGGGGGTGAAGCCGACCGGGAGAGTCCGTAGCCCGCGCATGATGAGCCCGCCGCGCCAGCGCAGTTCGGCCGGTTCCGCGTCGAGACGCAGGTCGGGCAGCCGCGTCAGCAGGGTGGCCAGCGCGGTCTGCCCCTCCAGGCGGGCGAGCGGGGCGCCCAGGCAGTAGTGGATGCCGTGCCCGTACCCCAGGTGCTGGTTGTCGCGGCGGGCGAGGTCGAGCGTGTCGGGGTGGGCAAACCGCTCCGGGTCGCGGTCGGCGGCGGCCAGCACCACCAGCACCGGATCGCCCGCGGCGATGTCCTGCCCGCCGAGCGTGAGCGTCCGGGTGGCGAACCGCCAGGTGGCCAGCTCCACCGGCCCGTCGTAGCGCAGCAGCTCCTCGACGCCGGTCTCCAGCAGCCCGCTCTCCCCCGCGGCCAGCGACTCCTGGAGCCGCGCTCGCTGGCCGGGGTGGGTGAGCAGGGCGTACATGCCGTTGCCGATGAGGTTGACGGTCGTCTCGAAACCGGCGAAGAGAAGGATGAACGCCATCGCGGCGACCTCGTTCTCCGTGAGGTGCTCGCCGTGGTCGGAGGCGCGGATGAGTCCGGAGACGAGGTCCTCGCCCGGGACCGGTTCGGCGGGCAGGGCGGCGCGCTTGCGGTGGATCAGCTCGGCCAGATAGCCGCGCATCTTCTTCACCGACCGGGCCACTCCGCCCCGGGGCCCCTTGCCGTGGCGGATCATCATGCCCGCCCAGTCCCGGAAGTCGTCCTGGTCCTCGCGCGGGACGCCGAGCAGGTCGCAGATGGCGTAGATGGGCAGCGGGAAGGCGAACTCGTGGATGAGGTCGGCGGTGCCGCGCCCGGCGAAGGACGCGATGAGGCCGTCCGCCAGCTCCTGCACGCGCGGCGCGAACTCGGCGACCCTGCGAGGGGTGAACGCCTTGCTGACCAGCCGCCGCAGCCGGGTGTGGTCCGGCGGGTCGATGTTGAGCAGATGCGTCATCAGCTCGGCCTTGCGCTCGCCGGGGATGCCGGTCTTGCCCTTGGCGTGCGCGGGCTCGTCGTGGTGGGCCGGGTTCTTGGAGAGCCGCGGGTCGGCCAGGGCCTGCCGGGCGTCGGCGTACCGGGTGACCAGCCATGCCTCCACTCCGCTGGGAAGCCGGGTGCGGTGCACGGGGGCGTGCTCACGCAGCCAGGCGTACGCCGGGTACGGATCGCTCGCGAACTCCCAGGTGAACAGCGGTGGCGGGAGATCGGGCGAGGGGGCGGCGCCGGGAGTGCCGGGGGCGCCGGGGGCGCCGGGGGCGCCGGGGGCGCCGGGGGGATCGGACGGGGCGGAGGAGGAGTCGGGCGGGGCGGAGGAGGAGTCGGGCGGGGCGGAGGAGGGGTCGGGCGGGGCGGAGGAGGGGTCGGGAGGGGTGGAGGAGGCGGGCGGCTGGTCGTGCATGGGGCGACAGTAGCCGCCGGGGGCGAGTGGAGGCGGGCGGGGTGGAGGCGGGGAGACCCGGGGCCCGGAAGCCGGTGGCCGAGGCGCGGTCGGCGGCGGGCGGGGGCGGGGCCGGGCCCGGTGAGCGGAGCGTGGAGCAAGCGGAGCGAGGAGCGAAAGGAGTAGGGAGTGGGGAGTGGGGAGTAAGGAGGGGCACGCGTCGTGGGGCTGTCGGGGCCGGGGCCTCAGGCGGTCTCCTTCTGCTTGATGGCGTCCCGGTACGCTCGGGCCGCCGCTCTCAGGGCCGCCTCCGGATCGACGCCCTCCGCCTCGGCGCGGGCGGCCAGGGCCAGCAGCTCATAGCCGATGCCCTCGCCCCGGGGCAGCGGCACGTCCAGACCCGCGGTGCGCACCCGGGACGCCAGCTTCGCCGCGAGGGCCAGGCCCGGCTGGTGGAGGGGGACGCCCTCCGTGACGGAGGTGCGCTGCTTCTCCTCGGCCTTGGTGCGCAGCCAGTGCTCCTTGACCTCCTCCGGGGTCGCGGCCGTCTCCTCGCCGAAGACATGCGGATGGCGGTGGATCAGCTTGGCGACGATCCCGCCGGCCACGTCGTCGACGGAGAAGGGCTCCTCCGGGTCCTCCTCGGCGATCCGGGCGTGGAAGACGACCTGGAGCAGGACGTCGCCCAGCTCCTCGCGCAGCTCGTCGCGGTCGCCGTCCTCGATCGCCTCGACCAGCTCGTACGCCTCCTCGATGGCGTACTTGGCCAGACCCCGGTGGGTCCGCTGCGCCGACCAGGGGCACTCCACGCGGATGCGGTCCATGACCTGGACGAGGTCGAGCAGCCGGGCGCCGGGCAGGTCGTAGGAGGCGGGCAGCAGCTCCAGCTCCGGCATGGAGACACGGCCGGATCCGGCGAGCCGGGCGAGCCCGTCGGTGAGCGCGGGCTCGCCCTCACCGGTGGCGACGACCACCGCCGTACGGCCGCCGGCGCAGGCGGCCACCAGCTCCTCGGCGGTCGGGGACGCCTCGGACACGGTGATGCCCGCCTCGCGCAGATACGGCAGCTGCGGGTGCGCCGCGTCCGCGCACAGCACCCGGTCGGCCGTGCGCAGCGCCTGCCAGGCGGGCCAGGACAGCAGTCCGGGGGCGACCCGGTGGCTGGTGGTCAGCAGGACAATGCGGCCGGGTGCGGCGGCGGCCGGCTCGGCGGCGGAGGCAGAGGTCGTGTTCACGCTTCGAACGTAACGCACCCCGCCGACGCCCCCGGAAGTTGTCCACAGGCGGTTGTCCACAGGCCCGCGGGTTCCGTCGGCGCCCGTCCCGTCGGCGGGCGCCGGGCCGGTCCCGGGATCAGGCCGGCTGCTGGGCGGCGGGCGCCGAGACGACCCGCAGCCACGGGGTCTTCGCGGCGACGCCGCCCTTCTTCACGTCCCAGGCCCCGTAGCGCGGATTCAGGTCGACGCCCAGTTTCCCGGAGGTGGCGGACAGCGCGTTCCAGAACTCGGGGCGGCTGGGGTCCGTGTGCAGCTTCGCCGCCACCTTCTGCGCCTCCACCTGGAGGCGCAGGTTGTCGTCCAGGCGCCGCGGCGGCACCCCGTACTGCTGGAGCCAGGCCGTCTCCAGCGCCTTGGCGCCGCCCGCCTGCTGTTCGAGCCCGGAACGCAGCTGCTGCACCTCCCGCGGGGTGACGGTGACGCCCTCGTCCCGGGCCGTGCGGTCCAGGACCCGGTCGAGCACCATCTGGTGCAGGGTGTCCCGGTTCAGCGTGCCGGTGCGGGCGACGGCCTGCTGGTACTGCGTCTCGTCGGCCACCGCCGCCCGCTGCGCCCGGCGCACCTCGTCCACCCGGCTCTGGAGCTGTGCGACGGTGATCCGCTGCCCGCCCACCACGGCCGCGGCGCCGGGATGCGCCTCGCTGCCGCAGGCGGTGAGGACGGGGGCCGCCGCGACGATCGCGGCGGACAGGGCGAGCGCGGTGCGACGGCGGCGGTGCAAGGGGGCCTCCCTGGGTGGGGATTGTGCGACGGTGCACAAAGTCTTGCGGTGATCGATAGTAGGCAGCGGCCGTGCTCCGGCCAAGCCATTGGACCAACGATTCACCGCCACTTCGGGCACCGTCGCGCCGCACTCCCCCGGCCGGGCGGGTCAGCCGGTGATCGCCACCGGCGCGTCCCACGCGTTGCTGTCGACGGTGAGGGTGAACCCGCGGCGTGTCTCCTTGCTGTTCACCTTGTACTGGTGGCCCCGGCTGTGGTCCGTGAACTGGTTCTTGCCGAAGGGCCAGTCCGCTGTGGTGGTCTCCTTGTTGTCCCACAGCGCGTACCAGAGGTTGCCGGGCAGGTCGGTCTTGTCGCTCGCGTCGGCGATCGCCTTGGCGCTGGAGCTGCTGAAACCGTAGAAGCCCGAGCGGTACGTCTGGGCGCGCAGCTGCTTGCCGAAGGCGCGCACGTAGGCCAGCACCGCGTCGTTGCACGCCTTGTCCGTGATGGCGTACGGCTCCATGTCGAGGTAGACCGCGCTGCCGGCCTTCATGCCGAGGGCCTTCGCCTTGGCCACGGCGTCCTTGGCGTCGGCGGTGCCCAGCGTCCTGGCGTTGGCGGCGGTGAGCTTCTCCGGGTTGGCGCTCTTCTGGCAGGGCGGCTGGGCGCCGACGTAGAGCGGGATGAGCTTCCAGCCCATGGAGCTGACCGACTTCACCCAGGAGGCGGTGAGGTTGGGCTGGGCGCAGCCGCGGTTCTTGCCGCCGATGTAGACGGCGGCGGCGCCGTAGTACCCGTTGCTGCGCCAGCCCGTCATGGCGTTCAGCGAGGGCGCGGTGCAGGTGTCGAAGGCGCGGCCGGTGTACGTCTTCTGCGCGGGCCAGCTCGTCGCGGCCATCGAGGTCTGCGCCGCGATCCCGCCGCCCGCGACGACGGCGGCCCCCGCCACCGTCCATGTGAGGTATCTGCGCTTCCTGGACTGCCGGTGTCCGGCCATCCCCCACCCCTGTTCTGCTGTTCTGCGCGCGGGCGCGTGCGTGCCCGGACCGCGCGTGTGTGTGTCTTGCGGAGCAGAGTACGGGTGCCGTTCCGTGGCTTAATCTTGCCCCCTGCTTCGTGGCCGCCCGATCGCGGCGGATGTGTGGGGGGTTGGGATGGAAAAGCGTCTGGAGGCGGGCTGGCTCCAGCGGATCGCCTGGTCGGTCCTGGTCTGGGGTTCGCTGGGTCTGCTGGTGTGGGTGCCGTTCCTGTATGTGGCGATCCGGCGGCGGCGCGGGTCGGACTGGGGCGCGTTCGCCGCGTTCGTCCTGTACGAGGGGGTGACGGTGACCTGGATGAGCGTCCTGCCCGACCAGGACGACGGCGACGCGGTGCTCGGCATCGTCATCATCCTGTGCCTGCTGGCGGCGACGCTGATGCTGCTCCTCGCGATGTTCGACCGGCGGGCCGCGGGCGCGGCTGCGGCACCGCAGGCGCACGGGGCCGGGTCCGGGGCGTACGGGGCGGTGCCGGGGAGCGCCGCGTCCCCGGGCCCGTACGGGAATCCCTACCGCAGTCCGTACGGGCCCTGAGTCCGCGTCACGCGCCGGCCCCGGCTCCCGGGGCCGGGGCGCGGGCGCTCATGCGGCCGGACTCAGCCGCCGCACTGCTTCAGCATCATCTGCTTGTCGGCGGTCGTCACCGGCAGCTTGTACTTCAGGGAGACCTGCGCGAACCGCACGCTGTACGAGCACCGGACGTCCTTGCTCGGCGGCAGCCAGGTCGCCGGACCGGAGTCGCTCTTGGCGGAGTTGGCCGGGCCGTCGGCCGGAATGAGGTTCAGCGGGTCGTTGGCGATCTGCTCGCGCTTGTCCTTCGTCCAGTGCGCGGCGCCCATCTGCCAGTCGTAGGACAGCGGCATCACATGGTCGATCTGGACGGTGGTGGCGTGCGCCTTGGTCCACTGGATGGTCTTGCCCGTGTACGGGTCGTGCAGGGTCATGGAGACGACCACGCAGTTGGAGCCCTTGCGGTAGCTGAGGTTCTGGCCGTCGCGCTTGAGCAGGTCGTTGCGCGTGTCGCAGCCGTTGCGCGACCAGGGGACGCCGTCGGCGGTGTCCATCCAGGCGTACCCGAACTTGTCCCGGGAGTAGCCGGTCTTCGGGCCGCGGCCCTTCGTCGTCACGGTCTGGATGAGCTTGCGGGCCGCGGCCCGGTCGCTGTCGCTGGTCAGCGGCGCCAGGCCCGGCTTGGTCCCGTCCGGGTTGGCCAGCGGACTGACGGAGTGTCCGTCCGACGACGGGGCCGGGGCCGGGGCCGCCGGTGCGCCGCTGCGCGTGGCGGACCCGGCGCTGTGCGCGTCGTCGCTCTTGCATCCGGCGACGAGGGTGAGAGCCGCGACGGCGCACACCGCCGCGCCGCCGCGCGCGAGCGGACGGGATATCGCCCGGCCCGCTCCCCTCCGACCGGCTTCCCGACACACCTCTACGCCCATGGGCCCTCCCCTTGCCTTGTCCTGCGCGGCCCGCCCCTGGTGCGTGCGGGCCTGACTTGTCTGTGCCCAACGTAACCAGGAAGATGTGCGCCCCACTTGGGGCGCACAGAGGCAAAAGGAGCAGATGGGGCGTATCGAGTGTTACGACCCGAGCACGGAGGTCAGGAACTCGCCCACCCAGGCCAGCAGTTCCCGGCCGACCAGCGGCTTGCCGCCGACCTTCGCGGTCTTGGGGCGCGGGACGAGCACCTGGTGGGCGGCCGGCTTGAGCAGCGCGCCCGGGTAGAGCCGCTTCAGGCGCAGCTCCTGGGACTCGCGCAGCTCCACCGGCGCGAAGCGGATGTTGGCGCCCTGGAGCACGATCTCACCGACCCCGCAGGCGCGGGCGAACATCCGCAGCCCGGCCACCAGCAGCAGGTTCTCCACCGGCTCGGGCAGCTTGCCGTAACGGTCGGTCAGCTCCTCGCGGACGGCCTTGATGTCCTCCTCCGAATTGGCCGAGGCGATGGCCCGGTACGCCTGGAGGCGCAGCCGCTCGCCGGGCGCGTAGTCGTGCGGGACGTGCGCGTCGACCGGGAGCTCGATCTTGACCTCCAGCGGCGCCTCCTCCTCGATCTCACCGGTCTCCAGCTGCCGCCGGTAGTCCGCCACCGCCTCGCCGACCATCCGCACGTACAGGTCGAAGCCGACGCCCGCGATATGGCCGGACTGCTCGCCGCCCAGCAGGTTTCCGGCGCCGCGGATCTCCAGGTCCTTCATCGCCACGTACATGCCCGCGCCCATCTCGGTGTGCTGGGCGATGGTCGCCAGCCGCTCGTGCGCGGTCTCGGTGAGCGGCTTCTCCGGCGGATAGAGGAAGTAGGCGTAGCCGCGCTCGCGGCCGCGGCCCACCCGGCCGCGCAACTGGTGCAGCTGGGAGAGGCCGAAGTTGTCGCCGCGCTCCACGATCAGGGTGTTGGCGTTGGAGATGTCGATGCCGGACTCGACGATCGTCGTGGAGACCAGCACGTCGAACCGCTTCTCCCAGAAGTCCACGACGACCTGTTCCAGGGCCTGTTCGGACATCTGGCCGTGGGCGGTGGCGATCCGCGCCTCGGGCACGATCTCGCGCAGCCGGGCGGCGGCCCGGTCGATGGACTCCACCCGGTTGTGGATGTAGAAGACCTGGCCCTCGCGCAGCAGTTCGCGGCGGACGGCCGCGCCGATCTGCTTCTCCTCGTACGGCCCGACGAAGGTCAGCACCGGGTGGCGCTCCTCGGGCGGGGTGGTGATCGTGGACATCTCGCGGATGCCGGTGACCGCCATCTCCAGGGTGCGCGGGATCGGGGTCGCGGACATCGTCAGCACGTCGACGTTGGCGCGCAGCTTCTTCAGCTGCTCCTTGTGCTCGACGCCGAAACGCTGCTCCTCGTCGACGATGACCAGGCCCAGGTCCTTGAACCTGGTCTCGGAGGCGAACAGCCGGTGGGTGCCGATGACGACGTCGACCGAGCCCTCGCGCAGCCCTTCGAGGACCGCCTTCGCCTCGGTGTCGGTCTGGAAGCGGGAGAGCGCCTTCACCTTCACCGGGAACTGCGCGTAGCGCTCGGAGAAGGTGCCGAAGTGCTGCTGGACCAGCAGGGTGGTGGGGACCAGGACCGCGACCTGCTTGCCGTCCTGGACGGCCTTGAAGGCGGCGCGGACCGCGATCTCCGTCTTGCCGTACCCCACGTCGCCGCAGATCAGGCGGTCCATCGGGACCGACTTCTCCATGTCCTCCTTGACCTCGGCGATGGTGGTCAGCTGGTCGGGCGTCTCCGCGTACGGGAAGGCGTCCTCCAGCTCGCGCTGCCAGGGTGTGTCGGTGCCGAAGGAGTGCCCGGGGGCGGCCATCCGGGCGGAGTACAGCTTGATCAGGTCGGCGGCGATCTCCTTGACCGCCTTCTTCGCGCGCGCCTTGGTCTTGGTCCAGTCGGCGCCGCCGAGCCGGTGCAGCGTGGGGGCCTCGCCGCCGACGTACTTGGTGATCTGCTCCAGCTGGTCGGTGGGGATGTAGAGGCGGTCGCCGGGCTGGCCGCGCTTGGCCGGGGCGTACTCCACCACCAGATACTCGCGGGTGGCGCCCTGCACGGTGCGCTGCACCATCTCGATGTAGCGGCCCACGCCGTGCTGCTCGTGCACGATGTAGTCGCCCGCCTCCAGGGTGAGCGGGTCGATGGTCTTGCGGCGGCGGGCCGGCATGCGGGCGCCGTCCCGGCCGGCGGTGCGCTGTCCGGTCAGGTCGGTCTCGGTGAGCACGGCCAGCTTCAGGCCGGGGTCGACGAAGCCGTGGTCGATGCAGCCGCACGCCACGTGCACCACGGACGGGGACACCGCCCCGAGGTCCGTGTCCAGGCGGGCGGCGATGCCCTCGCCGCCCAGCACCTCCACCGTGCGGGCGGCCGGGCCGTGGCCCTCGGTGACGAAGACGGTGCGCCAGCCCTCGGCCAGCCAGCCCTTGGTGTCGGCGAGCGCCTTGGCGGTGTCGCCGCGGTAGGTGTCGGGCGCGTGCATGCCCAGCTTGAGGGTGTCGCCGTCGCCCTCGGTGCCGTAGGCGCTCTCGTCGGCCGCGAAGGGCGAGACGGACCACCACATCATGTCCAGCTCGCGCGCCCGGTCCCGGACGTCGGCGATGGACCACAGGGAGGCCGCGCCGACGTCGATGGGGGCCTCGCCGCCGCCCGCGGTGGCCGCCCAGGACGCCTGGAGGAACTCCTGCGAGGTGGCCACCAGGTCGGAGGCGCGGGTGCGCACCCGCTCCGGGTCGCACACCACGGCCAGGGCGCCCTTGGGCAGCACGTCCAGCAGCAGTTCCATGTCGTCGACGAGGACCGGGGCCAGGGACTCCATGCCCTCCACCGCGATGCCCTCGGCGAGCTTGCCGAGCAGCTCGCCCAGCTCCGGGTGGCGCTCGGCCAGGGCACGCGCGCGGGCGCGGACGTCCTCGGTGAGCAGCAGCTCGCGGCAGGGCGGGGCCCACAGGCCGTGCTCGGCGACCTCCAGGGAGCGCTGGTCGGCGACCTTGAAGTAGCGGATCTCCTCGATGTCGTCGCCCCAGAACTCGATGCGCAGGGGGTGTTCCTCGGTGGGCGGGAAGACGTCGAGGATGCCGCCGCGCACGGCGAACTCGCCGCGCTTCTCGACCAGCTCCACGCGCGCGTACGCGGCGGCGGCCAGGGCTTCCACCACCGCGTTCAGATCGGCGCTCTCGCCGGTGCGCAGGGAGACAGGCTCCAGGTCGCCCAGGCCCTTGACCTGCGGCTGGAGCACCGAGCGCACGGGGGCGACGACGACGGAGACCGGGCCGGTCTCGGGGTCGTCGGGCCGCGGATGCGCCAGGCGGCGCAGCACGGCCAGGCGGCGGCCCACGGTGTCGCTGCGCGGGCTGAGCCGCTCGTGCGGCAGTGTCTCCCAGGAGGGGTACTCCGCGACGCCCTCCTCCGGGAGCAGCGAGCGCAGGGCGGCCGCCAGGTCCTCGGCCTCGCGGCCGGTCGCCGTCACCGCGAGCACCGGGCGGCCGGACTCGCGGGCCAGCGCGGCGATCGCCAGGGGGCGGGCCGCGGGCGGGCCGACGAGGTCGACGTGCATGCGATTGCCGTCCGTGGCCGCGGTGATCGCTTCCGCGAGGGCGGGGTCCTTGACGACGGCGTCGAGCAGACCGTGCAGGCTCATGGAGGGGCTTTCCGTCCTGGGGTGGGCAACACGAAGGGCCCGGCTCGGGGGACGGGCCGGGGATTCCTTCAGCGTACGTCGCCGGGGCGGGGGCGGTCGGGCCTGTGGACAACGTGGCGGATATCGAACGGGTGTATGACACGAGCAACGGGCGTACGACACGGACGGGGTCCGCGGGCGGCGGGCGCACGCACCCGGGGGCGGGAAGCCCCCATGGCTTCCCGCCCCCGGGCGGCTCTCCCCGTGACCCCCGTGCACGAGGGGTCCGGTGCGCGGCCGTCAGGATCCGTGTCCGTCCTGGTCGGTCGCGATCATCTGTAGCTGTCCTAGTCGGTCGCGATCGCGTTGAGCACGTTCATCCGGCCCGCCCGGAAGGCGGGGACCAGCGCGGCGAACAGGCCCACGAAGGCCGAGCCGACGAAGACCGCGATGATCGTCGGCCAGGGGATGTCCAGGACGCCCAGGCCCTCCAGGGCCAGCAGCTTCTGGGCGGTGGCACCCCAGCCCATGCCCAGGCCCAGGCCGAGCAGCGCGCCGAACAGGGCGATCACCACGGACTCCATGCGGATCATGCGCCGCAGCTGCCGGCGGGACAGGCCGATCGCCCGCATCAGGCCGATCTCCCGGGTCCGCTCGACCACGGAGAGGGCGAGGGTGTTCACCACGCCCAGCACCGCGACGATGATCGCGAGGGCGAGCAGGCCGTAGACCATGTTCAGCAGCTGGCCGATCTGGTCCTTCAGCTCCTGCTTGTAGTCGGTCTGGTCGCGCACCTGGTACTGCGGGTACTGCTCCAGGGACTTCTTCAGGGCGGCGTACGCCTGCGTCTCCTGGCCGTCCTCGGCCTTGGCGAACATGATCATGTTCGGCGGGACGCGGTCCGCGGGGACGTACTTCTCCATGGTGGCGATGGACAGGTAGCGGGCGCCCTGGTCGATGGCGGTGTCGTCGCTGGTGATGGCGGCGACCTTCAGCCGGGCCGTCTTCCCGCCCTTGAAGGCGACGCTGAGGGTGTCGCCGACGTGGACGTGGTGCTTGTCGGCGTAGTCGGAGCCGACCGACATGGCACCGGGGGCGTAGGCGTCCTTCAGGTTGCCCGCGGTGACCGGGCGGCGCAGGTCGTCGGCGTAGGACGGGTCGGCGGCCGTGACACCGTCCTTGTCGGCCTGGCCGTCGGGCGAGGTCAGGGTGGCGTCGAGGTCCTTGTAGCGGGTGACGTGCGCCAGGCCGGGCGACTGCCGCATGGCCTGCTCCGCCTGCGGGACGATGCGCTGGTTGCCCTGGACGATGAAGTCCGCGCCGACCGACTTGTCCAGCTGGTCGGTGGCCGAGGCCACCATCGAGGAACCGACCACCGACAGGCAGGCGACCAGGGCGAGGCCGATCATCAGGGCGGCGCCGGTGGCGCCGGTGCGGCGCGGGTTGCGCAGCGCGTTGCGCTCGGCCATGCGGCCCACCGGGCCGAAGGCCCGCAGCAGCACCGCGCTGATCACCCGGACCACCCCGCCCGCCAGCAGCGGGCCGATCACGACGAAGCCGATCAGGGTGAGGACCACGCCGAGACCGAGGACGGCCGAGCCGTCGCTCGCCTTGTCCGCGGTGGCCGCCGCGTACAGGGAGGCCGTACCGGCGCCGGTGAGGACCAGGCCGATCGCCGCGCGCACCCAGCCGGCCCGGCCGTCGGCCGGGGTGCCGGCGTCGCGCAGCGCGGCCATCGGGGAGATCTTGCCGGCGCGGCGGGCCGGCAGGTAGGCGGCCAGGACGGTGACGACGACACCGAGGACGAGACCGGCCACCGGGGTGGTCGCCTTGATCGTCAGGTCCTTGGTGGACAGGTCCATGCCCGCCGCGCCCATCAGCTTCATCAGGCCGATCGCGATGCCGACGCCCGCGCCGACGCCGAGCACCGAGCCGACGAAGCCCAGCAGCAGTGCCTCGACCAGCACCGACCGGTTGACCTGCTTGCGGGAGGAGCCGATGGCCCGCATCAGGCCGATCTCCCGGGTGCGCTGGGCGACCAGCATGCTGAAGGTGTTGATGATCAGGAAGATGCCGACCAGGAAGGCGATCCCGGCGAAGCCGAGCATGGCGTACTTGATGACGTCCATGAACGACCCGACGTCCTTGCGGTTCTCGTCGGCGTTCTCCTTGGCGGTCTGGATCTTGTACGCGCCGGCCTTCGCCCCGGTGGCTGCGGCCAGGGTCCGCGTCACGTTCTGCTTGAGCTGCTCGTCCGAGACGCCGGGGGCTGCGGTGACCGAGATCTGGGTGAACCGGCCGGTCGTGCCGAGCAGTCCGCGCTGGGCGGTGGCGGTGTCGAAGTAGACGACGGAGGCGCCCGGGTTGGTCACCTTGAAGGCGGCGATGCCGACGACGCGCGCCGTGAGGTCGCCGGTCTGCGCGATGGTGCGCAGCTCGTCGCCGAGCTTCAGGTCGTGCTTGTCGGCGGTGTCGGCGTCCACCAGCATCTCGCCCGGCCCGTGCGGGGCGTGGCCGGAGGTGATCTCCATCGACCGCAGGCTGCCGGAGGTCCAGTTGCCCGCGATGGTCGGGGCGCCGTTGGAGGAGCCCATGTTCTTGTTGTGCCGGTCGACGACCGTCACGTTCGGCGAACTGACGCCGCCCTCGACCGACTTGACGCCCTCGGCCTGCCGGACCCGGTCCAGGGTGGCGGCCGGCAGCGTCTCGGGGACGCCGTTCTGCGGGGTCTCGCTGTTCTTGGCGGTCTTCGGCGCGACGGTCACGTCGGACGCGGTCACCGCGAACAGCTTGTCGAAGGTGGTGTTCATGGTGTCGGTGAACACCAGCGTCCCGCAGACGAAGGCCACCGAGAGGAGCACCGCGACCGCGGAGAGGGCCATCCGGCCCTTGTGCGCGAAGAAGTTGCGCAGGGAGGTTCTCAGGACGGTCATGACGTGCGCCCCCGGGCGTCGAAGTCCTTCATGCGGTCCAGGACCTGCTCGGCCGTCGGCTGGTACATCTCGTCGACGATCCGGCCGTCGGCGAGGTACAGCACCCGGTCGGCGTAGGAGGCGGCCACCGGGTCGTGCGTGACCATCACGATGGTCTGGCCCAGCTCGTCGACGGAGCGGCGCAGGAAGCCCAGCACCTCGGCGCCCGCCCGCGAGTCCAGGTTGCCGGTCGGCTCGTCACCGAAGATGATCTCCGGGCGGGCCGCCAGCGCGCGGGCCACGGCGACGCGCTGCTGCTGGCCGCCGGAGAGCTGGTTGGGCCGGTGCTTGAGCCGCCCGGCCAGGCCCACCGTCTCCACCACCCGGTCCAGCCAGGCCCGGTCCGGCTTGCGGCCGGCTATGTCCATGGGCAGGGTGATGTTCTCCAGCGCGCTCAGCGTCGGCAGCAGGTTGAACGCCTGGAAGATGAAGCCGATCCGGTCCCGGCGCAGCTGGGTGAGCTTCTTGTCCTTCAGACCGGTGATCTCGGTCTCGTCCAGATAGATCTGACCGCCCGACACGGTGTCGAGACCGGCGAGGCAGTGCATCAGCGTGGACTTGCCGGACCCCGAGGGGCCCATGATCGCGGTGAACTGGCCACGGGCGATGTCCACGTCGACGTGGTCGAGGGCGACGACCCGGGTCTCTCCCCGGAGCCGTACGCCTTGACGACCTGCCGCGCCCGTGCGGCGACGGCCGTCGGCCTTCCAGTGCCCCCGTGCCTGGGAATGGTCACAGCCGTTGTCACGGTAAATCTCCTATGTCGGTCCTGCTGCGGGCGGAGCGGTGCCCCGCGGGGTGAGCCGCGGTGGCGGGAACGGTGCTCTCGGGTACGGGGACGAGTCTGCTGTGCGCGGGCCCCCGGGCGCGCTGGTGCTCAGCGCAGTCTTCCGCTGGGGAAAACCCCACCCCCGTCGGTGCGGTCCACCGCCCCCCAGCGGCGTAAAGCCAGACTAAGGACGGCTCGCGGCCGTCTCGTCCTCCGCCGGTACGAGCCCTCCCCGACCCCGAGTACGGAGCTACCCCTAGGGGCCGTCCCCCGGCAGGCGGAGACCGTCTCAGGGTTGTCTCCACCCACCGGCCCACCGAGCCTCCACCCTCCCGCCGCGTGAGGGGCAAGCCGCCGACCCCGCGCCACCCGTGCGGGACGGGCCCCTACTCCACCCGAGCCCGGCCGGTCAGCGTGGTGATGTCGCTCTGGACGGTGTCCATCTGGGCCCTGACGTCGTCCCAGAGTTCACCGTGCTCGCGCAGCACCCGCTCCGTCTCCCGGGCGATCCGCTCCGCGCTCAGCCGGGCGGCGTCCAGCACCTCGGCGGCCCGCGCCCGCGCCTCCCCCGGCGCCCGGCGGGCCGCGTCCTGAGCCTCCGTCAGCGCCCGCTCCGCCGCGGCCAGCGCCGCTTCGGCGGCCGACAGCCGCCGGGTGTGGTCCGCCTCCAGCGCCGCCCGCCGCGCGTTCTCCTCCCGCTCGGCCGCGGCCAGCCGGACCGTGTGCTCGCGGGCCTGTCCGGCGAGCGCCCCCTCGGCGCCGCGGCGCGCCTCGCGCAGCGCGGCCAGCGCCCCGCCGCGGGTCTGCTTCACCTCGCGGCGGACCGCGATGCGCAGCGCGTCCGCCTCGGCCCGCGCCGCCTCGGTCCGCCGCCGGGCCTCCTCCTCCGCCGCCCCGCACACCGCGTCGGCGTACGCCCGCGCGTCCTGGAGCAGGCCGTCGGCGTACGCCCGCGCCGCCTCGTACTGCTCGCGCGCCTCCCGGAGAGCGCGTTCGCGCACCGCCCGCGCCTCCTGCTGCCCGTGCTCGTGCAGGCTCCGGGCGCCCTCGCCGAGCGAGGCGTAGGTCTGCTCGCCGAGTCCGGCGGCCCGCTCGCGCAGGGCCGTCAGCTCCGCCTCCATGTTCCGGGCCAGGACCGTCAGCCGCGCCGCGCGCTCCCAGGCCGCGTCCCGGTCGGCGAAGAGGGCGTCCACCTGGGTGTTCACCTGATCGGGGCGGTAGCAGCGCCCCCGTACGACCGCGAAGCCGTGGAGCGAGACCGATGACGCCGTGCTGCCCATCCTGAACCCCTCTCCGTCGTGCACCGCCGGACACCGCCGAATGGATGCGACACGATGATTGCGGGCACATCCTCAGCTATAGGGACGAGATGTTCATAACGCGACACTCCGGGTGCGGGTCCGGTCAGGAGTGAACGAAAGAGGGCCGGGCCCGGTCACGCGACCGGGCCCGGCCCTCATCCGCCCTCATCCGCCGTCAGGCGCTCACGCACTCACAGCAGTCCGTCCCACATCTGCTCCAGCAGCACCGACCACCAGCTCTCCGGCGAACCGAGCGCCGCCGGGTCCAGGGCGACGAGCTGGGCCTGGAAGTCCACGGTCCAGCGGCCCGCCTGCTCCTGGTTCAGACCGTGCCGCAGCCGCCACATCCGGCCCAGCAGCGCCAGGCAGCGCGCGAACTCCGGCAGCCCGGTGTTCACGAACTGCGGCGGCACGGACGTACCGCCGGGACCCGCCTCCACCGGCACGGCCACGATGTTCGCCGTGCCGTACTGGACGCAGAGCGCCTTGCCGAAGTCACTGCCCATGACGAGGTACGAGCCCGCGTCCGGGGCCGGCTGCACCCCCCGCTCGGCCGCCAGCTCCGCCAGCGTCGGCACCGGGCGGCCCGGCTGGGCCTGCGCCCAGAAGAAGGGCCCCATGTCCATCGGCAGGCCCGCCACCACCAGCGTGTGCGCCACGACCGGCGGCACGCCCTGGCGGGACACGGCCGCCTGCTCGAACCGGAACACCCCCGGGCCGAAGGCCGCGCCCAGTTCCTGGGCGATGCCCTCCGGCGGGAGCGGCGGCGCGGGCTGCACCGGCGGCAGCGGCGCGCGCACCGGCGCCGGGCGCGCGGGACCGTCCGCCACCTGGTGCAGCTCCCCCTGGTGCGCCAGGAGTTGCCGCATGCCCTGCTGGCGGCTGGCGTGATCGGTGCCGTACGGCGCGATCGAAGTGATCCGCGCCTGCGGCCACTGCTCGCGGATCATCCGCGCGCAGTAGGCGCCCGGCAACTGGCACGACTCCAGCTCCGTGTGCAGCTCCAGCACCTGGTCCGGCGGCACGTTCATGCCGCGCAGCTCGTGGAAGATCTGCCACTCCGGGTGCGGGGTGCCCGGCGCCGAACGCCGGATCAGCTGCTGCTCGGAGCCGTCCTGCGCGCGGTAGCGCAGCACGGCCTGGTAGCCGGGACCCACGGTCGGCTGCCCCTGCGGGGGATAGCCGTAGGCCGGGGGCTGCGCGCCGGGCACGGGCGGTCCGGGCACGGGGGGCTGACCCGGCGGCGGGGTCGCGCCCGGGGGCGGGGGCGGCGGCGGGGGCACGGCCGGACCGCCTGGCGGAGGCGGGGCCAGCATGGTCGCCGCGTGGTGCACACCGCCCTGCCCGCCGCCGGGCACGCCGGGCGCACCGGGAGCGGCGGGCGCCTGCGGCGGACCGGGCACGCCCGGCGCGGCGGGGGCGCCCGGCGCGGGCGGCGGCTTGGGCGCGCCCGGGGCACCGGGGGCGCCGGGAGGACCCGGAGGCTGCGGGGCGCCGCCGCCGGTGCGGCCGGGGTCGGCCAGCATCGTGGCGGCGTGGTGGACACCGCCCGGGGGCGTCGTACCGGCGGGGGTGCCGGGGGCGGCCGGGGGCTGCGGGGCGCCGGGGGGCTGCGGGGCGGCCTCGGGGCCGTCCGGACCCAGGGACGAGACGAGCTGCGTCGGCGCGTAACCGCCCGGTGCGGCCGGTGCGCCCGGCGGCGGTACGGCGGGGTCCGGGCCGCCCGGACGCGCTCCCGGGGTGCCGGGCGCGCCCGGCGGCGGAGGCGTCGGCGCGGCGGAGTGCCCGCGGCGCGGCGGGGGCCCGGCCTTGCTGGTCGCCGCGTCGGCGATGTCACCGGCGTTGGGCGCGAGCGGGCGCCCGGGGGCGGGGGCCGCGGGGGTGTACGGCGCACCGCCCGGCGGCGGAGGCGGCGGCGGGGCCGGGACCCCGGGGTTCTGCGGATGGCCGTACGGCGCTCCCGCCTGCGGCGGCGGAGGAGGCGTACCGCCCGCGGGCGGGGGCGTGCTCCCCGGAGGCGGAGGCGGCGGCGGAGGCGCGACTCCGGGACCCGCCGGAGCACCGGGCGCACCGGGCGCACCGGGCGCCGCCGGATAGCCGTACGACGCACCGGGCGGCGGAGGCGGAGGCGGGGCCGCCGGACCGGCGGCCGGGGACGGCGGGGGCGTGCTGCCCGGAGGCGGTGTGCTGCCCGGGGGCGGTGTGCTGCCCGGGGGCGGTGTGCTGCCCGGGGGTACCGGCGCGGGGGCGCCGGTCGCGTCGAGTGCCGGGGTCACCGCCGTGCGGGGGAGCCGGCTGCCGCCCTCCATCAGCGCCGTCTTGGCGTCGGACGCGGCGGACGGCGGCGGCGGGGTGTCGTCGGCGCCGCTCAGCGGCGGTGCGAACACCGTCACGGGCAGCGGGACCGAACGGTCCTCCTCCGCGTCCGCGTTGGTGTCGGTCCCGGCCCACGGGGTGGCACCGGGCGGGACGTTCGGCGCCCCGGGAGCCCCGGGCCCCGTCCCGCCGGCCGCGCCCACCGGCACCCCGGCCTGCGTCTGCGGCAGCGACTCGTCCCGCGCCGGGCCCACGCCGGGACCGGGACCCGCGTCCGCACCGGCACCGGCGGCCGGGCCGCCCGGCGTGCCGCCGCTCTCGCCCCGGCGGTCCGGAATGCCCAGCTTGTCCGCCGCTTCCTGGAGCCATTCCGGCGGACTGAGCAGGAACGACGTCTGGTTCAGATCCACCCGGGCGGGCGGGGCCGCCGCGGCGGGCTCCGCCGCCGCCTCCGGACGGCCGTACTCCTCCTCGTACCGGCGGATCACCTCGCCCACCGGCAGCGCGGGCCACAGCGTGGCCTCCCCGCTGTCCCGGGCGATGACCAGCCGCTGCCGACCGCCGTCCGAACGCGGCCCCTCCGCGCGGTCCTCGGCCCACACCACGAAGCCCAGCTCGAACTCCCGTACCCGCACCTCCCGGTGCTGGTACGACGGCACATCGCCGTTGATCCACTCCTCCGCGCGCTCCTGCGCCTGCGCGTACGTCACCATCGCCGAGTCACTCCCCCACGGAAGAGGCCGGAACGGCATGCGCGAATCCGCCGTCCACCATCAGGTTCGCCACCGTCTCCAGCTCCGGCGGGGAGCCCGCCAGCCGGGACAGGAAGGCGTCGAAGTCCTCACCGCACGGCAGCAGCAGCCGCTCGACGCGCTCCGGCTGCGGCCACGCCGGATCCACGTCCCGTACGTCGTCGTACGCGCAGAACCACACCGAACCGATCCGCTCGCCCTTCACCTTCACCGCGAGCAGGCCGCCCTGGACGAAGCCGACGCCCAGGTAGTCCTTGGTGAGGTGGTCGCGCAGGCACTTGTTGACGTACACGAGGTCGTTGACCGCGGCCTCCTCGCGCACCGTGAAGAACGGCTGGTCGACCAGGAGTCCCAGTTCCGCGTCGAGCGCGGTGCCCACCGGGGCGCAGCCGCCCGCCGCCTTCAGGAAGGAGCGGTAGGCGCCCGGCAGCCGGTACCCGAGGTCCTCCTCGACGCCCTGCACCTGCTGCTCGGAGACCGCGGCGCCGGACTTGGGCAGCCCGAAGTGCGCCGGGCGGGTCTCCTGGAGCGGCCGGGTGCCGCGCTTGGCCTGGTCGACGTTCGCGGTCGCGATCCCGCCGTGGTGGCGCAGCAGCGCCTTCACCTCCACCGGGACCAGTTCGAGGCGGCGGCCGCCCGCCACGTGGTGCCAGGTCCAGCCGTGCGGGGTCGCCACGCTGGGCACCGTGTCCCACAGTTCGTGGCCGGTCGCCGCCAGCGCCGCGTTCGCCGAGACGTAGTCGGTCAGCCGCAGTTCGTCCACGCCGAAGCCCTCCGGCGGGTCGGCGATCTGCGCCGCGGCCCGCGCGTACGGCGAGAAGTCGGGGTAGCCGTGCTCGTCCACCCGCACCCCTCGCGGGTGGCGGGCGGCCCGGACCGGGTCCGGGAAGTGCACGACCTGTCCGGCGTAGGCCGCGTTGGGCGGCGCGGCACCCTGCCCACCACCCCGGCGGCCGGGTGGTACCCCCAGCCCGAGCCGACCTGTCGTCATGGCGGTTGCCCCCTGCGGCACTCTGTACGGCCCGCGGCGCGGCGGCTTCCTGTGCCGTCCGCCGGGATCCGTATCGACTACTTCTCTCCAACGCGTCGGCTTCTCTCCAACGCGTCGGCCGCGCGAGCGCGGCGTGCCGACAGCCTATGCGGTAGCGCGACACCGGTCACCGGGCCACCGCGCACCGCCCGCACCCGCCCCCGATGCCGCCGCCCGGCCGTCCCCGCCCGGCCGTGACCTGGCGTCACCCTGCCGTGACGCACCGCCCTCCACCGGGCGTGTCGCGCCGCCCCAGCTTCCACACGGGGCATGCGATTTGGCACTCTGTGTCCTTCGGGGGGATGCTCGGGAGGGGAATGATGATCATGAACGCGACGCAGACGGGACCGCACACCAGCGGCTCCGGCGACCCGCGGATCGGCTGGAGCAGCAGCGAGGGACCGCTCGCGCCCACCCTCCGGCACCGCCGCGACGGCATACTCCCGACCATCGCCGCCGCCCTCTCCGTACGCGGCGCCACCCTCACCGGCACGGCCGCGCGCAGCGAAGAGCCCCCGGCCCTGCACCCGCTCGTCCAGGACTTCCTGGACACGCTCACCAGCGCCCAGCGGGACCGCTTCACCGGCCGCTGCGCCGAGACCATCCTCATCTCGCGGCACATCAGCGCCGTCGACGCCACCCGCAGCAAACGCGCCTCGCGCAAACCGATGACCAACGGCGAAGCCCGCAAAGCGCTCAAACAGGCCAAGCTCACCGCCCGCCGCATCCGCGAGGACGGCGACCCGCTGCACGGCAGCTTCGCCGCGCCGTGCCGCGCCTGCACCGCGCTCAGCGCCCACTTCGGCGTCTACATCGTCGACCCCGCCGGCGGCAGGGCCTGACGGCCGCGCACCCGACCCGCACGCCATCCGCCCGCACACCTTCCGCCCGCGCACACCATCCGCGCACGCCATCCGCGCACGAGACGAACAGGACGAACGAAGGGCCCATGCAAGCCGACCGCCGCGCCGCCGCCAAGCGCCCCACCAGACTCTCGGCGAAGCTCTCCTCCCCGGCCGCACCCGCCGAGCCCGAGGAAACCCCCGGGGACGCCCGCTTCGCCGCCCCCGTCGACGCCGCCCTGCGCGCCGCAGGCTGGCAGCCCGGACGCTGGGACATAAAGCAGGCGGAGTTCTGGGCCGACGCCCTGCGCGAGCACTCCTCCCCGGCGGGCCACCGGCACAGCGTCTTCCCGGCCGCCGTCGAGGCCTGGGCGGAGTTCGGCGGGCTGCGCGTCGCCCCCGGCGGGCCCGGCCGCCAGATCGCCCCGGCCGCACTCGACCTCGACCCGCTGCACGGCCTCCACCTGGCCCGCACCCTCGGCGACCTCGGCCGCGCCCTCGGCACCGACGTCTGCCCGCTCGGCGCGGAGAGCGACACACAGGCGCTGCTCGCCATCGACGCCGAGGGCCGCGTCTACGCCCTGGACCACACCGGCGACTGGTACCTCGGCCCCGGCATCGACCAGGCCCTGACGGCACTGGTCTCCGGCCTGACACCGGTACGCCTCACCACGGCCGCGGTCTGACACGACCACGTACCGCCCGCCCCGGACCGGGAGTTCCGCAGGGGTGACGGGACGGCGGCTCCCGGCCCGCCGTGCCCGGCCCGGACCGCCGCTGACCTCCCGACGCGATCCGACACCGCCGGGCGCCGCCGCACCCCGAGGTCCGCGCCCCGGCCCGTGCCCCGAGGCCGGCGGCCACAGCACGAGTTCCGTGACGGCCCGGCCCGCCACGCCGGGACCACCGCTGACCTCCCGGGCCTCAAGTCCCCGGGTCCGTGCGCCTGGGGCCGGTGGCCGCCTACGCGTCACGAGCGGCGGCAACGACCCGCCACGCCGGGGCCATCGCCACGCCCTCGCGCTCCTACGCCCTCAAGCCCACGGCCAACGGCCCCAGGACCAACGCCCTCTGCCCCTGGAGCGACCACACCCCGAGCCACCGACGGCAACCCCGGGCTCCCGCGACACCCCCACAGCCTCAAGACCGACCAGCGGCCAACGGCCGACAGCCCCAAGCCCAGCGCCCCAGCCCGTGGCCCGTGGCCCGTGGCCCGTGGCCAACGACCGGTGACCGCCCCGAGCCACGCACAACAGCCCCCGGCCCGTCCCGCCGCTACGCCGGAATGACCGCCGACACCCGGAAACCCCCCGCGTCCGTCGGCCCCGACACGAACACGCCGCCCAGGGCCACGACCCGCTCCTTCATGCCGAGCAGGCCGTTCCCGCCGGACGGCAGCCCCGCCGCCGACGCGGTCGCGGGCTCGGGCGGCGGGCCGTTCTCCACCTGCATCGCGATCTCCGCACCCCGGTGCGCGAGCCGCACCCGCGTCTTGGCGCCCGCCGCGTGCTTGTGGACGTTCGTCAGAGCCTCCTGCACCACCCGGTACGCGGTCTGCTCGATCTCCGCCCCGTACGGGCGCGCCTCGCCCTCGACCGACAGGTCCACCACCATGCCCGCGGCGGCCGACTGGCCGACCAGCTCCTCCAGCTCCGCCAGGCACGGCCCGTCACCGCCCGGCTCACCGGCGGCGCGGGACGCCGCAGCGGCCGCCGCGACCCCCACCGCGACCAGCGGCAGGGCCGCCGGATCACGCAGCGGGGCAGGGCGCTCGGGCACCTCACCGCTGCGCAGCACACCCAGCATCTCGCGCAGCTCGGTCAGCGCCTGCCGGCCCATGTCCCCGACCAGCGCCGCGTTCTTGACGGCCTTCTCGGGATCCTTGCGGGCCACCGCCTGCAACGCGGCGGCGTGCACCACCATCAGACTCACCCGGTGCGCGACGACATCGTGCATCTCCCGGGCGATCCGGGTGCGCTCCTCGCCGCGCGCCCACTCGGCGCGCTCCTCCGCCCGCTCCGCGAGCAGCTGCAACTCCCGCTCCAGGCTGTCCGCACGCTCCCGCAGCGACTCCATCAGCCGCCGCCGGGCGCCGACGTACAGGCCCAGCAGCAGCGGGGGCGCGGTGAGACCGAGCGAGGTGGTGACCGCGGCGAACGGGACGAACCAGTCACCGATGGTGAAGTCGCCGCGTGCCATGTCCTGCCGCACCCGCACGAACGTCACGATCATCGTGCCGAGCAGCGACATCCCGGCGAGCGCCCCGATGATCCGCCGGGGCAGCTCGCACGTGGCGAGCGTGTAGAGGCCGACGATCCCCATGAGGAAGCCCATCTGGGCGGGCGTGACGGCGATCGCGACCAGCACGACGGCGATCGGCCACCGCCGCCTGACCAGCAGCACCGACCCGCACAGCAGCCCGAAGAGCACCCCCGCGACCAGCGGCACCCCGGCGTCCCGGGCGAACGGCACCCCTTCCGCCGCGCACTCCGCCGCCGACGCCAGCGCCAGGCTGCCGTCGAACAGCGCACTGCGCCACCGCGCCCACCACCACGGCCCACTCACCGCCGCGGCGCGCTCTTCCCCCGTCGTGGTCATGTCTCCAGCCTACGGGCGCGCGACGGCGCTTTTCCGGCGAGTTTCGCGTACCTGGATCCGACCACACACCGTGATCGACGCATCGCCGAACCGGTCGATTTCCCTCGAACTGGTGAACATCTCTTGTTCGGGCCCGGAGGCTCCCATTCCGGCCGGACGGTATGCGCATGGCACACGCACAGCACAAGTACGCCGACTTCGAGGGCCTGCGGGAGCGCGCGGTGGCGCTGCGGCGGGCAGGGCTCAGCCGACGGCAGATCCGCGACCGTCTGCACATCGACAACAACGACATCCTCAACCGTCTCCTGGAAGGCGAACCGGCCCCCGACTGGACAAAACGCCCGAACGCCAAGGACGACCTGCGGGACAGGGCCCGAGAACTGCGCCTCCAGGGCTGGACGTACGACCAGATCCAGGTGGAGCTGGCGTGCTCCAAGAGCTCGATCTCGCTGTGGGTGCGGGATCTGCCGAGGCCGGAGCGCAAGCGCAGCGGCGAGGAGGCGGCGGCCATCGCCCGGAGGGGCTGGGAAGCGAAACTGCGGGTGCGCGACGAGGAGCGGCAACGCGCGAAGGAGACCGCCAGGCGGGCTGTCGGCAACCTCACCGACCGGGAGTTGTTCCTCGTGGGCGTAGGGCTCTACTGGGCGGAGGGCGCCAAGGACAAGCCGTACGCCCGCCGCGAGAGCGTCGCGTTCGTCAACAGCGATCCGAGCATGGTCAAGATCTTCCTCGCATGGCTCGACCTTCTCGGCGTGGACCACGGACGGCGCCGCTTCGCGGTGATGATCCACGAATCCGCGGACGTGACCGGCGCCGAACAGTTCTGGGCCGACCTCGTCGGCGCGGGCCGCTCGTCGTTCACCAAGACCACACTCAAGAAGCACAACCCCAGGACACCCCGCAAGAACACCGGTGACGCGTACCGGGGATGCCTGGTGATCAAAGTCCTCAAGGGGGCCGAGCTGTACCGTCGCATCGAGGGCGCGTGGTACGGCATAGTAGAGGCGGCAACCTCAACGGAACAATGAAATGTCCGTTTTGGTGAGCTTCACACTCCCCTGTGGTGTAATCGGCAACACGGGTCACTTTGGATGATTTGTTCCAGGTTCGAGTCCTGGCAGGGGAGCAAACTCGATTCGGGTCCTGGCCGCACACGCCAGGACCCGCTCTCGTCTCCCCCCTCAACCGCCCCGGTATCCTGCGGATGTCCACCCCACCCAAAAGCCGAAGGGCATCCCGTGAGCGCCATTCGCCCGGCAGCCGTCGTCGTTCTCGCAGCGGGTGAGGGCACCCGTATGAAGTCGGCCACACCGAAGGTCCTGCATGAGATCTGCGGCCGTTCCCTGGTCGGTCATGTGCTGGCCGCCGCACGGGAGTTGAAGCCCGAGAACCTGGTCGTCGTGGTCGGGCACGCGCGGGAGCAGGTGAGCGCGCACCTCGCCGAGGTGGACGCCGCGGCGCGGACCGCCGTGCAGGAGAAGCAGAAGGGCACCGGGCACGCGGTCCGGATGGGGCTCGACGAGCTGGGCGGTGCCGTCGAGGGCACCGTCATCGTGGTCTGCGGGGACACGCCGCTGCTGACCGGGGGGACCCTCGCCGCCCTGGCCGCCGCGCACACCGCCGACGGCAACGCGGTGACCGTGCTGACCGCCGAGGTCCCGGACGCCACCGGGTACGGCCGGATCGTGCGCGACGCCGACGGCGCGGTGACCGCGATCGTGGAGCACAAGGACGCCGACGCGGAGCAGCTCGCGATCCGGGAGATCAACTCCGGGGTGTTCGCGTTCGACGGGCGGCTGCTCGCCGAGGCGCTGGGCCAGGTGCGCACGGACAACAGCCAGGGCGAGGAGTACCTGACGGACGTGCTCGGGATCCTGCGCGGGGCCGGGCACCGGGTCGGTGCCTCGGTGGCCGGTGACCACCGGGAGATCGCGGGGATCAACAACCGGGTGCAGCTCGCCGAGGCGCGGCGGACCCTGAACGACCGGCTGCTGACGGCGGCCATGCTCGCCGGGGTGACCGTGGTGGACCCGGCGACGACGTGGGTCGATGTGACGGTGACCTTCGAGCAGGACGTGATCGTGCACCCGGGTACGCAGCTGCACGGCGCGACGCATCTGGCCGAGGGCGCGGAGGTCGGGCCCAACACCCGGCTGACCGACACCCGGGTGGGCGCGGGGGCGCGGGTGGACAACACGGTGTCCGTGGGCGCGGTGGTGGGTCCGCAGGCGTCGGTGGGTCCGTACGCGTATCTGCGTCCGGGCACGCGCCTCGGGGTGAAGTCCAAGGTGGGCACGTACGTCGAGACGAAGAACGCGCGCATCGGCGAGGGCACGAAGGTGCCGCACCTGTCGTACGTGGGCGACGCGACGATCGGCGAGTACTCGAACATCGGCGCCGCGAGCGTGTTCGTGAACTACGACGGCCAGGACAAGCACCACACCACGATCGGGTCGCACTGCCGCACCGGTTCGGACAACATGTTTGTGGCGCCTGTCACGGTCGGGGACGGCGCCTACACCGCCGCCGGGTCGGTGATCACGCGTGATGTGCCGCCCGGTTCGCTGGCCGTGGCCCGCGGCCAGCAGCGGAATATCGAGGGCTGGGTGGCGCGCAAGCGCCCCGGGAGCACGGCCGCGAAGGCGGCCGAGGCGGCGTCACCGACGACGGAGAGCAAAGACTGACCGGAAACAGGCGCGTCGAACACGGCGTACCGTGATAAGTGCACACCCGCACCCCACCAGCTGAGACGGCCTCTCGCGCACGGTTGACACGGTTGACGAGGTCTTCTCGACATCCAGCTGCGTACACCCTCTGAGGAGACAGTGCTGTGACCGGGATCAAGACGACCGGCGAGAAGAAGATGATGTTCTTCTCCGGCCGCGCCCACCCCGAGCTTGCCGAGGAAATCGCCCACGAGCTGGGTGTCGGGGTCGTCCCGACGAAGGCGTTCGATTTCGCCAACGGTGAGATCTACGTCCGCTACCAGGAGTCGGCCCGTGGCGCGGACTGCTTCCTGATCCAGAGCCACACCGCTCCGATCAACAAGTGGATCATGGAGCAGCTGATCATGATCGACGCGCTGAAGCGTGCGTCGGCCCGTTCGATCACGGTCATCGTGCCGT
This sequence comes from Streptomyces sp. PL-25, assembly GCF_058344915.1. Taxonomy (NCBI): domain Bacteria; kingdom Bacillati; phylum Actinomycetota; class Actinomycetes; order Kitasatosporales; family Streptomycetaceae; genus Streptomyces; species Streptomyces sp. PL-25. Next base: position 4,431,706 of record NZ_CP136997.1, on the reverse strand, counting down.
TCTACGGTTACGCGCGGCAGGACAAGAAGCACCGCGGGCGTGAACCGATCTCGGCGCGTCTGGTGGCGGACCTGATGAAGACGGCCGGTGCGGACCGGATCCTCACGGTCGACCTGCACACGGACCAGATCCAGGGCTTCTTCGACGGCCCGGTGGACCACCTGTTCGCGCTGCCGCTGCTGGCGGACTACGTGGGCGCCAAGGTGGACCGCGCCAAGCTGACCGTGGTCTCGCCGGACGCCGGCCGGGTGCGGGTGGCGGACCGCTGGTGCGACCGCCTCGGCGCGCCGCTGGCGATCGTGCACAAGCGCCGGGACAAGGACGTGGCGAACCAGGTCACGGTGCACGAGGTCGTCGGTGATGTGGAGGGCCGCATCTGCGTGCTGGTCGACGACATGATCGACACCGGCGGCACCATCTGCGCGGCGGCGGACGCGCTGTTCGCGCACGGCGCCGAGGACGTCATCGTGACGGCGACGCACGGTGTGCTGTCGGGTCCGGCGGCCGACCGGCTGAAGAACTCGAAGGTGAGCGAGTTCGTGTTCACGAACACGCTGCCGACGGCGAGCGAGCTGGAGCTGGACAAGATCACGGTGCTGTCGATCGCGCCGACCATCGCGAGCGCGGTGCGCGAGGTGTTCCAGGACGGTTCGGTGACGAGCCTCTTCGACGAGCAGTAACGATCATTCCGGCGCCCGAGCGGATCAGCGCGGACCGCCGGAGATCATCAGGGATCACCGGAGATCACCGGAGATCGTTTTGGGTTCGGCCTCCCTCGCCGAGTAGACTGCACCAGTTGCTCGGCGAGGGAGGCCGTAGCCGTTCTCGGACGGATACGGCGGTCCGTTATCGACGCGCTCTTCGTAGCAGGCCGTTCGTGTGGCCGGGTGACCACCATCCCCTAGTTCTACGAGGAGTGAAGAGCATGTCCGAGGTGAAGATCTCCGCCGAGACCCGCAGCGAGTTCGGCAAGGGTGCCGCCCGCCGCGTCCGCCGCGAGAACAAGGTCCCCGGCGTCCTGTACGGCCACGGCACCGACCCGCTGCACCTGACGCTCCCGGGCCACGAGCTGCTGCTCGCCCTGCGTACGCCGAACGTCCTGATCTCGCTGGACATCGACGGCAAGTCCAACGAGCTGGCGATCCCGAAGGCGGTGCAGCGCGACCCGCTGAAGGGCTTCTTGGAGCACGTCGACCTGCTGCTGGTCAAGCGCGGCGAGAAGGTCAACGTCGAGATCCCCGTGCACACCGAGGGTGAGCTGGCCGCCGGCGGCAACCTGCTGGAGCACGTCCTGTCCGCGCTGCCGGTCGAGGCCGAGGCCACGCACATCCCCGAGCAGGTCACCGTGTCCGTCGAGGGCCTGGAGGCCGGTGCCTCCGTGCTCGCCAAGGACATCACCCTGCCCAGCGGTGTGACCCTGGCCGTCGAGGACGACACGGTCGTCCTCCAGGTCCTGGCCGCGCAGGCCGAGGAGGCCGCCGAGGGCGGCGAGGGCGAGGGCGAAGAGGCCGCCGAGGCCTGATCCTCACCCCCCGCGCAGTTCGCCGGCCGCCGCTTCCCCTGGGGGGCGGCGGCCGACGCATACCAAGGAGAGATGGACGTGACCACCCCGGCGACTTCCACGAGCGCGCCCTGGCTGATCGTGGGCCTCGGCAATCCCGGACCGGAGTACGCCATGAACCGGCACAACGTCGGCTTCATGACGGTGGATCTGCTGGCCAGCCGTATCGGGGGCCGGTTCAAGCGGGCGAGCAAGGCGCAGGCGCAGGTGGTCGAGGGCCGGATCGGCGCGCCCGGCCCGGACAGCCGCCGTGTCGTGCTGGTGAAGCCGATGTCGTACATGAACCTGTCGGGCGGTCCGGTGAACGCTCTGCGGGACTTCTACAAGGTGCCGCTCGGCCATGTCGTGGCGGTCCACGACGAGCTGGACATCGACTACGGCACGCTGCGGCTGAAGCTGGGCGGCGGCGACAACGGGCACAACGGCCTGAAGTCGATGACGAAGGCGATGGGCGCCGACTACCACCGGGTGCGGTTCGGGATCGGGCGTCCGCCGGGCCGGATGCAGGTGGCCGACTATGTGCTGAAGGACTTCTCGTCCGCGGAGCGCAAGGAGCTGGACTACTTCGTGGACCGTACGGCGGACGCGGTGGAGTGCCTGCTGGCGGAGGGCCTGGAGCGGGCGCAGAGCGCGTACAACTCCTGACTTGTCCGGCCGCCGCACGCCCAGGAGTTGACCGGTCGTAGGGGCATGGCCAATGATCCCGGCCATGCCTGCCGCCGCCAGCGCCCCGAATTCCCGTCAGGCCCGTGCCTCCCGCCAGGCCCGCCGGGCCTCCCGGGCCGCGCTGCGGTTCGGGCGGGTGGCCGCGATGGGGACGGTCGCGGTGCTGATCCTGGTCGCCGGGGTGTGGGCGTCGTGGAGCACCGCGCCGTACGTGATGCTCACCAAGGGCCGCGAGCACGGGTCGGTCGAGGTGACGCGGTGCGGCGGCGACACGTGCAGCGGCCCGTACACGCCGGTCTCGGCAGGGTCGGCGGCGCGCGGCCGGGTGGAGATCGCGCACACGGTGGCGGTGCGCAAGGGGCGGACGTACAGCGTCGTGGTGAAGCCGGGCACGGACGAGGTGCTGCGGGCGGGACCGGCCGGGATCCTGTACGCGTGGGCGCCGCTGGGCGGCGCGCTGCTGCTGGCCTCGGTGGTGGTGGCCGGCGGGCTGCGCCGGGTGCGGGCGGCCTGGGTGCTGGCGGGAGCGGGGATCGCGCTGCTGACGGCGGCGTTCGTCGCGTTGTGAGGCGTACGGCGGCGCCCCCGGTCCGTGGGAACCGGGGGCGCCGTCGCGTGTGTGCCGCTCAGCCGGTGTTGCGCAGGCCGGCCGCGACTCCGTTGACGGTCAGCAGCAGCGCCCGCGAGAGCAGCGGGTCGGCCTCCTGCTCCGCCGCCACCGCGTCGCGCTGCCGCTTGAGCAGGGCGACCTGGAGGTAGGAGATCGGGTCCAGATAGGCGTCGCGGATGGCGAAGGTCTGCTTCAGGACGGGTGCGGCGTCCAGGAGTTCGCTCTCGCCGGTGATGCGCAGCACCTCGGCGACGGTCAGCTCGTGCTCCGCCTGGATGGCCTCGAAGACGTGCTTGAGGTGGTCGGGGACGAGCGTGTCGACGTAGTGCCCGGCGATGCGCAGGTCGGTCTTGGCGAGCGTCATCTCGACGTTGGAGATGAAGTTGCGGAAGAAGTGCCAGCGCTCGTGCATCTCCTCCAGCACGGTCTCGCCCTCCTGCCGTACGCCCGCCTCGCGCAGCGCCCTGAGGCCGGAGCCGACCCCGAACCAGCCGGGGACGATCTGCCGCGACTGGGTCCAGCCGAACACCCAGGGGATGGCGCGCAGCCCGTCGAGTCCGGCGCCGGAGTCGGGGCGGCGCGAGGGCCGGGAGCCGATGTGCAGGTCGGCGAGCTGGTCGACCGGGGTGGAGGCGAAGAAGTACGCGGGCAGGTCGGGGTCCTCCACCAGCCTGCGGTAGGCGGCGTGGGCGGCGTCGGAGACGATGTCCATGGCCGCGTCCCAGCGGGCCAGCGCCTCGCCGGACTGGCGGGGCGCGGTGTGCAGGGCGGACGCCTGGAGGCTGGCGGCGACCGTCAGTTCCAGGTTCTCCCGGGCCAGGGAGGGGATGAGGTACTTGTCGGAGATGACCTCGCCCTGCTCGGTCACCTTGATCTCGCCCTCCAGGGTGCCCCAGGGCTGGGCGAGGATGGCGTCGTGGGTGGGGCCGCCGCCGCGGCCGACGGTGCCGCCGCGGCCGTGGAAGAGGCGCAGCCGCACGCCGTAGCGGTGGGCGACGTCGCGCAGTCGGCGCTGGGCGCGGTGGATCTCCCACTGGGAGGTGGTGATGCCGCCGAACTTGGAGGAGTCGGAGTAGCCGAGCATGACCTCCTGGACGTCCCCGCGCAGCGCGACCAGGCGCCGGTAGGACGGGTCGGAGAGCATGTCCTCCAGGATGGTGTCGGCGGCCTTCAGCTCGTCGGTGGTCTCCAGCAGCGGCACGATGCCGATCTTGGCCCAGCCGGCGTGCAGGTCGAGCAGTCCGGCCTCGCGGGCGAGGACGGCGGCGGCGAAGACGTCGTCGGCGCCCTGGCACATGGAGATGATGTACGACTCGACGACCTCGGGCCCGAAGACGTCCAGGGCCCGCTTGACCGTCTCGAACACGCCGAGCGTCTTCGCGCCGGCCTCGTCGACGGGGGCGGGCGTCGGGGCGAGCGGCCGGCGCGAGCGGAGTTCCTTGGCGAGCAGCTTGGTGCGGTACTCGCGGGGCATGTCGGCGTAGCGCCAGGACTCCTCGCCGAGCCGGTCGAAGAGCTGGCCGAGCGCGTGGTGGTGGGCGTCGGCGTGTTCGCGCACGTCCATGGTGGCGAGCTGGAGGCCGAAGGCGGCCAGGGTGCGGATGGTGCGGGCCAGGCGGCCGTCGGCGAACAGGCCGCCGCGGTGCTCGCGCAGCGAGTCCTGGATCAGCCGCAGGTCGGCGAGGAGCTGGGCGGTGCCCAGGTAGTCGTGGCCGGCCTGGTGCGGGGTGCCCTTGGCCAGGCGCTCCTTGGTGTTGACGAGCTTCTGCCGGATGCAGGTGGCCTTGAGCCGGTAGGGCTCCTCGGCGTTGAGCCGCTTGTAGCGGGGGCTGATCTCGGGCAGGTTCTCCAGGTCGGTGTCGAGGGAGCGCAGGAGTTCCTCGGTGGCGCCGCTGTAGCGGATGGAGTTGGACAGGAAGGCGCGCAGCTCGTCGATGGTGTCGAGGGCGTCGTTGATGCCGTGCTCGTGCTGGAGGATCAGCACGTCCCAGGTGACGGCCGGGGTGACGTTGGGGTTGCCGTCGCGGTCGCCGCCGATCCAGGTGCCGAAGCTGAGGGGGCGGGTCTCGTCGGGGAGTCTGACGCCGACGCGCTCCAGTTCGGCGGTCAGGTCCTCCAGGACGTCGCCGACGGCGCCGGCGTGCAGCTCGTCCAGGTAGTAGATGGCGTTGCGGGCCTCGTCGGTGGGTTCGGGGCGTACGACGCGCAGTTCGTCGGTCTGCCAGACGAGGTCGATGTTCTCGGCGAGGCGGGTGTCCAGGCGGCGGCGGTCGGACTCGACGACCGGGGTCTCCAGGAGGGCGCCGATGCGGCGGAGCTTGTTCAGGACGGAGCGGCGGGCCGCCTCGGTGGGGTGCGCGGTGAACACCGGGCGGACGTTGAGGTGCCGGACCGTCTGGCGCAGGTGCTCGGGGTCGGCGTCCTTGAGCTGGTCGGCGGTGCGGGCCAGCAGGCCGCCCTCGGCGGCGCGGCGGGCGCGCAGCTCGCGGCCGCGGTGGACCTGTTCGGTGACGTTGGCGAGGTGGAAGTAGGTGGAGAAGGCGCGGACCAGCTTGGCCGCGGTCTCCAGTTCGGTGCCGCGCAGCAGTTCGGCCGCTGCTTCGCCGTCCTCCCGGGTGAGGCGGCGCACCTTCTCCACCAGGTCCAGGAGTTCGGGACCTTCCTGCCTCACCAGGGTCTCCCCCAGGAGGTCACCCAGTCGGCGGATGTCGGCGCGCAGCTCGCTGCTGGTCGTCGTCTGGTCGTCGGCACTGCTCACAGGTGCGGCTCCTTGCAGTAATCCGGAGTACGTCGCGCCAGCGACTCGCTGGAGGGGCGGTGGTGGGCGACGGGTGGGCTCTTCTGAGAGGGGACCCGGACGGGTGCCGCGCGGCGGGTGCCGCATACGGGCCGGGCATCCGGGAAGGAATCTTCTTCAGCGGACCGCGCTGTCCGACCGGGCTTCAGTCTAGGTGCCGGGTGGGACGCGCAGGCCAGGGGCTCTTGCCGCGCGGCGACGCACTGCCATACTTACGTCGCCGTAGGTTACGGAACCGTAGGGAGCTGGAAGGTTCCGGAGCCCGCCGCACCTGTCTGAACCCTCGACCCCACAGGGGACGCCCATGACCTCAAGCTCCTCCGACGTGATCGACGACGCCCCGGAAGCGGCCGTCGGCGCGCTGCCCTCCGCCACCCTGGGCGGCGAGCAGAAGCGTTCGATCGAGCAGATCACGCTGCTGCTCTTCATCACCGTCCCGTTCCTGGCGCTGCTCGCGGCGGTGCCGCTGGCCTGGGGGTGGGGGGTGAGCTGGCTGGACCTCGGTCTGCTGGTCTTCTTCTACTTCCTCGGCTGCCACGGCATCACGATCGGCTTCCACCGGCACTTCACGCACGGCTCCTTCAAGGCGAAGCGCCCGTTGAAGATCGCGCTGGCCGTCGCCGGGTCGATGGCGGTGGAGGGGCCGCTGGTGCGCTGGGTGGCCGACCACCGCAGGCACCACAAGTTCTCCGACCACGAGGGCGACCCGCACTCGCCGTGGCGGTACGGGGAGACGGTCCCGGCGCTGATGAAGGGCCTGTGGTGGGCCCATGTCGGCTGGATGTTCGACGAGGAGCAGACCCCGCAGGAGAAGTACGCGCCGGATCTGGTCAAGGACCCGGCGCTGCGGGCGGTCTCGCGCCAGTTCGTGCTGTGGACGCTCACTTCGCTGCTGCTGCCGCCGCTGATCGGCGGTCTGGTGACGATGTCCTGGTGGGGCGCGTTCACCGCGTTCTTCTGGGGTTCACTCGTGCGGGTGGCGCTGCTGCACCACGTGACCTGGTCGATCAACTCCATCTGCCACGCGGTCGGCAAGCGCCCGTTCAAGTCGCGCGACCGCTCGGGCAACGTGTGGTGGCTGGCGATCCTGTCCTGCGGCGAGTCCTGGCACAACCTGCACCACGCCGACCCGACCTCCGCCCGGCACGGCGTGGAGCGCGGGCAGCTCGACTCCTCGGCGCGGATCATCCGCTGGTTCGAGAAGCTGGGCTGGGCCTACGACGTGCGCTGGCCGTCACGCTCGCGTATCGATTCGCGGCGCAACCCGGAGGAAGGCGGCTCCCGGCGCCGGAAGGAAACCGCCGAGGCGGCATGATTGACGCCGTGGCGACCGACTCCAGCACCCCCAGCAACGACAAGCCGCGACGTGCGCGTCGCACCCGGATGACCGGTGCCGAGCGCCGCCAGCAGCTGCTGGAGATCGGTCGCACGCTGTTCGCGGCGAAGGGCTTCGAGGGCACGTCGGTGGAGGAGATCGCGGCGAAGGCCGGGGTGTCCAAGCCGGTGGTGTACGAGCACTTCGGCGGCAAGGAGGGGCTGTACGCGGTGGTCGTGGACCGCGAGATGCGGCGGCTGCTGGACATGGTGACCGGGTCGCTGACGGCCGGCCATCCGCGGGAGCTGTGCGAGCAGGCGGCCTTCGCCCTCCTGGACTACATCGAGGAGTACACGGACGGCTTCCGCATCCTCGTCCGCGACTCGCCCATCCCCCAGTCCACGGGCACCTTCGCCTCCCTGATCTCCGACATCGCCACCCAGGTGGAGGACATCCTGGGCCGCGAGTTCAAGTCCCGCGGCTTCGACCCGAAGCTGGCCCCGCTGTACGCCCAGGCGCTGGTCGGCATGGTCGCCCTGACCGGCCAGTGGTGGCTGGACGTGCGCCGCCCCAAGAAGGCGGAGGTCGCCGCCCACCTGGTGAACCTGGCCTGGCACGGCCTGGACGGCCTGGAGCCCAAGCCGCGGCTGATAGGGCACCGCAAGAGCTGAGATCACTCCGCCGAGTGAGGGAATGGACCGCGGGAGTCGTCGTGCGTCACGATGCGCGCATGACTGCGATCCCGATCAGCGAGGCCGCTTCCCGACTCGGCGACCTGGTGCGCCGCGTGGCCGACGGCCGCGAGACCATCGCCCTGACCGACCACGGGCAGGCGGCCGCGCTGCTGGTGTCCCCGCGCGTGATCGAGGGACTCGAGGACGCCCTGGCCGTCGCCGGTCACCGGCTGCGCACGGCGGAGGGAGCGCCCGGACCGGGCACCCCCACGGCGGAAGCAGGCAGGCGGCCGGGGCCCGGACAGAAGTGAGCGCACCCCTTCCCGGGATCAACCGGCCGGCTCCAGGAACTCCAGCCGGTTGCCCACCGGGTCCTCGGAGTAGAAGCGGCGGTGGCCCGGGAGGGTGTCGTCCCAGGTGACCGGGGCGCCGTGGGCGGTCAGGCGGGCGGCGCAGGCGTCGAGGTCCGTGACCCGCAGGCCGGGGTGGGCCTTGCGCGCGGGCCGGAAGTCCGCCTCGACGCCCAGATGGAGCCGGACGGCCCCGGCCCCAAACCAGCAGCCGCCGCGGGCGGCCAGGACCGGCGGCTTGGGGGTCTCGGTCATGCCGAGGACACCGGCGTAGTAGGCCCGCAGCACGGGCTCGGACCCCGGCGGGGCGGCGAGCTGGACGTGGTCGATCGCGGCGAGCACCGCTCAGCCCTCCTTGACGGCGACGGCGAAGACACGCCGGAAGGGGAACGGGGTGCCGTGCGGCCCGGCCGGGTACGCCTCGCGCAGCGCGGCCCGGTACTCGGCGAGGAACGCCTCGCGGGCCTCCGGGTCGTCGGCGAGCGCGGTGAGCACGGGCCGCAGCCCGGTGCCCTTCACCCAGTCCAGCACCGGATCCTCGCCGGGCAGCAGATGCAGGTACGTCGTCTCCCAGACGTCCGCCGCGCAGCCGAGGCCGCTCAGCCGCTCCAGGTACGCGCCGGGCGTGTCCACGGCGTCGTCGTGGCGCAGGATGTCGCCGAGCCGGCCGCGCCAGCGGGCCGAGTGGGCGAGGGCGCGCATCAGCCGGTGGCTGGGGGCGGAGAAGTTGCCCGGGACCTGGAAGGCGAAGGTGCCGCCGGGCCGGAGCGCCGCGATCCAGTCGGCGAACCGGGCGGTGTGCCCCGGCACCCACTGGAGGGTGGCGTTGCTGACGATCAGGTCGCAGGGCTCGCCGGGCGTCCAGGTGCGGGCGTCGGCGGGGAGGAAGTCGAGCCGGCCGCCGCCGGGGGTGGGGCCCGCGTGCTCCACGGTGGCCCGGTCCAGCATCTCGGGCGAGTTGTCGTACCCTGTGATGCGGGCGGTGGGCCAGCGGCCGGCGAGCAGCACGGTGACGTTGCCGGGGCCGCAGCCGAGGTCGGCGATGCGGGGCGGGTCCGAGGGCAGGCCGGGGATCCGGGCGAGCAGGTCGGTGAAGGGGCGGGCGCGGTGCCCGGCGTGGCGCAGGTACTGGGCGGGGTCCCAGGTGGGGCTGCTGCTGTCCTGGGTGCGGTCGGGCGCGGGCATGGGGCCTCCTTGAGGCGATCGTCCTGGTCCTCGGTCCTGGCGTTCCTCGGTGTTCCTCGGCACCGCCGAAATTTCTCTCGATGCCAAGATAGTTGATATCAAGAGACTTCACGTCGACACAACCACTACACTGATCGCATGGAGGACGAGGTCGATCGGCTGGTCGCAGCGTGGCGCCGGGAGCGCCCGGACCTCGACGTGGAACCGCTGGAGGTGCTCAGCCGGGTGAGCCGGCTGGCCCGGCATCTGGACCGGGCCCGGCGGCTGGCCTTCTCCGAGCACAGCCTGGAGCCCTGGGAGTTCGACGTGCTGACCGCGCTGCGCCGCGCGGGCGCGCCGTACCAGCTCTCGCCCGGACAGCTGCTGACGCAGACCCTGGTCACCTCGGGCACGATGACGAACCGCATCGACCGGCTGGCCAAGAAGGGCCTGGTCGAGCGGCTGCCCGACCCCAGTGACCGGCGGGGCGTGCTGGTCCGGCTCACGGAGGACGGCCGGGACCGCGCCGACCGGTCGCTGTCCGGCCTGCTGGACCAGGAGCGGGCCATCCTCGGCGAGCTGTCCGCCGCGCAGCGCGGCGAACTGGCCGCCCTGCTACGCCAGTTGACCGCCCCGTTCGACAACATCCCCGGCTAGCTCCCGGCGGGCGGGAGCTGGCTCCGCCGGACCCACGCCGGCCCTGCGGGCGAGGGCGACCGCGGCCAGCGTGGAGTGCACACCGAGCTTGCCCAGGACGTTCTGCATATGGGTGCGCACGGTGTGCGGGGAGAGGAACAGCCGCTCGGCGACCGCCTTGCGCCCGAGCCCGGCGACCATGCAGCGCAGCACCTCCCGCTCGCGCGGGGTCAGCGACTCCACCAGCCGTTCGCTCTCGGTGCGGTGCTTGCGGGCGGCGGTCAGCTCGCGCAGGACACCGGTCAGCAGCGCGGGCGGCAGATGCGTCTCGTCGCGCAGCACCCCGCGGATGACGGTGAGCAGCCGGGACAGCGAGCAGTCCTTGGCGACCCAGCCGCAGGCGCCCGCCTGGAGGGCCAGCGCGGCCCGGCGCGGGTCGTCCTTCTCGGCGAGGACCACGGTCCGTACGCCGGACTGGGCGGCGCGCACCCCGGCCACCAGGGAGATGCCGTCCACCAGACCGTCCGCGTTGGCCTCCTGGACGGGGACGGCGGCCCGGCCGCCGGGCACCTTGCCGCCCAGGTCCGCGTCGACGAGCAGCACGTCGTAGCGGCGGCCCTCGGCGGCGGCCCGCTCCAGACAGCGCAGGGCCGCCGGTCCGGACCCGGCCGCCGAGACGTCGACGTCCGGCTCGGCGGCCAGGGCCGCGGCCAGGGACTCGGCGAAGATGCGGTGGTCGTCGACGACCAGGACGCGTACACGAACCACTGGAACCCCCTTCCCCACGCTCCTGGAGAGCAGGGGATCTCCGTCATCGAGGACGACGGCCGGCCGTGTCCGGGGGCGGCCGCGCGGGCACGACGCCCGGGGCCGCGGGATCCGCACGGCCGCCGCCATGCGGAAGTGCTACCCCCACGTCGGGCGTCGTACCCGGCTGTCTCGCCCCCTGATCGGCGCCGGCCCCCACCGGTACCGCTTCTCAGCGTACGGACGGAGACCGGGAGGGGAAGCCAATTCGCAGAACTGACCGGCGGGCGCGTCTAGGGTGTGCCGCATGTTTCGTATTGAGGCAGAAGTAGACAAAGAGCGCCGCGATCTGCTCCGCTCCCGCCTCCGCGACGCGAACACGGCCGCCTCGTCCATGCTGGCCGCCCTGCGCACCTCCCCCACCGCCCACGAACTCCCGCTGCACCTGTGGGCCATGGACGAGTCCGGCGCCCTGGCCGGCGGTCTGGTCGGGCACACCTGGGCGACCTGGCTGCACATCACCTACCTGTGGGTCGACGACCGCCACCGCGGCGCGGGCCTCGGTTCCCACCTGCTGCGGCGCGCCGAACGCATCGCCCGCGACCAGCGCGACTGCTGCGCCGCCCGCCTGGAGACCTGGGACTTCCAGGCCCCCGGCTTCTACCGCCGCCACGGCTACAAGGTGATCTGCGCCCTGCCCGACTATCCGCCGGGCATCACGGAGTACACGCTGGTGAAACCGCTGCGCTGAGCGGGCCGCCCCGTGGCGCGGGTATCACGCGTGCGCCAGCGCCTCCCCCACCGCCCGGTGGACCGCTCGGGCCAGCCGGGCGCCCCAGAGGGAGCGGGGTCCGGCGAAGGCGTGCGGGGGTTCGGCGGGGGCGGGCAGGCGGGCGGCCACGCAGACGGCGTCGGTGGGGGTGCCGGTGCAGGCGTGGCCGGCCTCCAGGAGGGCCTGGACCTTGGCCTCGGTGGCGGTGGTGGCCGCGTTGACCAGGGCGGCGTCGGTCAGGGCGGCGGGGACGGCGACGACGATGTTGATCGTGCCCGGCTGGGCGGGGACGGCAGCGGCCTGTGCCGGGGCAGCGGCCCAGCCGCGGACGCTGATGCCCGCGGTGACGACCGCCTGCGCCCCGCCGTCCTCGGCGCGGGCGTGCCGGGTGACGTCGGCCGCCGTCATCAGGCCGACACCCGCCCCGGTCAGACCGGCCCCGGCCGCCAGCTCGGCCAGGTGGCGTTCCGGGTCGGTGCGCCGGTAGCCGTGGGCCACCTGGGCGTTGAGGACCCAGTCGCGCTCGCCGATGCCGCCGCCGAGCACCGCGCTGCTGATCATCCGCCACCCCGGGCCCGCCCGCCACACCAGCGCGTGCAGCCGCTCGCCGTCCTCGGTGCGGGCCAGCAGGCGCGCCGAGCGCAGCGCGGTGGGCGGGGCGGGCACGGGCGGGGCGGTGGACACCGGCGGGACTCCTCGGGACGGGGACCGGCCGATCTTAGGCCCTCGTTCGGATCATGCCGGGCGCGCGGTGCCCCGACCCGGACGAAAGACCCTGGTGCCCTCCCGGTCAGAGCAGCCGTCGCGCCCCCGCCGACGGCACCGCCTCGAAGACGCGCGGCGCGGTGAATCCGCCCTCGGCGAAGGCCGCCTCGACGGCCTCGGTGAGCGCGGCCACGGCGCCCTCCTCGGCGAGGACGATCGCGGAGCCGCCGAAGCCGCCGCCGGTCATCCGGGCGCCCAGCGCGCCCGCGGCGAGGGCCGTGTCGACGACCAGGTCCAGCTCCGGGCAGGAGATGCGGAAGTCGTCGCGCAGGGAGGCGTGGCCCTCGGTCAGGACCGGGCCGATCGCGCGCGCCCCGGCGGACGACGACAGGAGCGAGATGACGCGCTCCACCCGGGCGTCCTCGGTCACCACATGGCGGACCAGGCGGCGGATCTCCTCCTCGTCGCCGAGCTGTGCGAGCGCCGCGTCCAGGCCGTCGTGGGGCACGTCCCGCAGGGCGTCGACGCCGAGCAGGGCCGCGCCCTTCTCGCAGCCGGCCCGGCGCTTGCCGTACTCGCCGTCGCTGTGGGCGTGCTTGACGCGGGTGTCGACGACCAGCAGGCGCAGCCCCTCGCGGGCCAGGTCGAAGGGGACCTGGCGCTGCGACAGGTCGCGGGTGTCGAGGAAGAGCGCGTGGCCCTCCTCGCAGCAGGCCGACGCCGTCTGGTCCATGATGCCGGTGGGCGCGCCGACGTAGACGTTCTCCGCGCGCTGGCACAGGCGGGCCAGCTGCCAGCCCTTCAGGCCCAGCGCGTACAGGTCGTTCAGGGCGAGGGCGACGACCACCTCCAGGGCGGCCGAGGAGGACAGGCCCGCGCCGGAGGGCACCGTCGACGTCAGGTGCACATCGGCGCCGGGCACCGGGTGGCCGGCCTCGCGCAGCGCCCAGACGACGCCCGCCGGGTACGCCGTCCAGCCGTCGTCGGTGCCGGGCGCCAGGTCGGCGACGCGCAGTTCGACGGGGCCGCCGGGCATGTCGGCCGAGTGCAGCCGCAGCACGCCGTCGTCGCGGCGGGCGACGGCGGCGAGCGTGACGTGCGGCAGGGCGAACGGCATCACGAAGCCGTCGTTGTAGTCGGTGTGCTCACCGATGAGGTTGACGCGGCCGGGGGCCGCCCACACTCCCTCGGGCGCGGTGCCGTACAGCTCGGCGAACCCGTCCCGAACCTGCTGTGCCCCCACTACTGCTCCCTTGCGATGTGCTGCGCGAAGCGCCAGGCGTCCGCGACGATCCCCGCGAGGTCCGCGCGGGACGGGTTCCAGCCGAGCCGGTCGCGGGCGGCGGCGGCCGAGGCGACGAGCACCGCCGGGTCGCCGGCCCGGCGCGGGGCCACGGCCTCGGGGATCGGGTGGCCGGTGACCCGGCGGACGGTCTCGACGACCTCGCGGACGGAGAAGCCGTTGCCGTTGCCCAGGTTGCAGATCAGGTGCTCGCCCGCGGTGGCGGCGTCCAGCGCGAGCAGATGGGCCTCGGCCAGGTCGGCGACGTGGATGTAGTCGCGTACGCAGGTGCCGTCCGGGGTCGGGTAGTCGTCGCCGAAGACGCTGATCGCCTCGCGGCGGCCCTGGGCGACCTGGAGGACCAGCGGGATGAGGTGCGACTCGGGCGCGTGGCGCTCGCCGTACGCGCCGTAGGCGCCGGCCACGTTGAAGTAGCGCAGGGAGACCGCGCCCAGGCCGTGCGCCGCCGCCTCGCCGGTGATCATGTGGTCGACGGCGAGCTTGGAGGCGCCGTAGGGGTTGGTGGGCTTCGTCGGGGCGGTCTCGACGATCGGCGTGCGCTCCGGCTCGCCGTAGGTCGCGGCGGTCGAGGAGAAGACCAGCTTCCGCACCCCGGCCTCGCGCATCGCGGCGAGCAGCGCCATGGTGCCGCCGACGTTGTTGTCCCAGTACTTCTCCGGCTTCACCACCGACTCGCCGACCTGTGAGAACGCGGCGAAGTGCAGCACCGCGTCGAAGGAGGGGTCGAGCCACTTGGCGGCGTCGCGGATGTCGCCCTCGACGAAGGCGGCTCCGGCGGGCACGCCCGCGCGAAAGCCCGTGGAGAGGTTGTCGAGGACGACGACCTCGTGGCCGGCCTCCAGCAGGTGCTGGGCGACCACGCTCCCGACGTAACCCGCCCCACCTGTGACCAGGTACTTCCCGCTCATCAACTCGCTACCTCTCGCAGTCGCTGGGCCGCGCGCTCCGGAGGCACGTCGTTGATGAAGACGTCCATGCCGGACTCGGAGCCCGCGAGGAACTTCAGCTTGCCGGACGTGCGGCGGATGGTGAAAAGCTCCAGGTGCAGGGCGAAGTCCTCGCGGACCACCCCGTCGAACTCCTCCAGCGCGCCGAACGGCGCCTGGTGCCAGGCCGCGATGTACGGCGTCGGCGGCCCGCCCGCGGTGCCTTCCCCACCCTCCCCTGCGTCGAAGATCCGGTCGAAGCGCCGCAACAGTTCCAGATAGACCTGGGGGAACTCTGTGCGCGCGGCCTCGTCCAGGCCGAGCAGGTCGGGGACGCGGCGCTTGGGGTAGAGGTGCACCTCGTAGGGCCAGTGCGCGGCGTAGGGCACGAAGGCCGCCCAGTGCGCGGTCTCCAGGACGACGCGCTCACCGGCCAGTTCGCGGGCGAGGACCGCGTCGAAGAGGTTCTCCCCGCCGGTGGCGTCCTTGTGGGCGGCCAGCGAGCGCAGCATCAGCGCGGTGCGCGGGGTGGTGAAGGGGTAGGCGTAGATCTGGCCGTGCGGGTGACCGAGCGTCACACCGATCTCGGCGCCGCGGTTCTCGAAGCAGAAGACCTGCTCGACGGAGGGCAGATGGGACAGCTCCAAGGTGCGGTCGGTCCAGGCGTCCAGGACCAGCCGGGCCTGCTCCTCGGTGAGCGCGGCGAAGGAGGAGTCGTGGTCGGAGGTGAAGCAGACGACCTCGCAGCGGCCCGAGTCGCCGGCCAGCGACGGGAAGCGGTTCTCGAAGACGGCCACGTCGTAGGAGGAGTCGGGGATCTCGGTGAGCCGCTCGCCCCGCGTCGGGCACAGCGGGCACTCGTCGGCCGGCGGGTGGTAGGTGCGGCCCTGGCGGTGGGAGGCCACGGCGACCGCGTCACCGAGCAGCGGGTCCCGGCGGACCTCGGAGGTGGTGACGGTCGGCTCCAGCGGGCGCCGGTCGACGGCGTCGCGCACGGTGTCGTCCCGCAGGTCGTAGTAGATCAGCTCACGACCGTCGGCCAGCCGGGTCGAGGTCTTCTTCACTGGCGGACTCCCTGTTCGTCCGAGCCCCGGGCCGCGCCCGGCACTCGATCACCCACCCAACAGAATCAAACATAACACATCACAACCAACCATTGGAGGCTACCGGCGGCACCCGGGGACGCGCCATGGAACGCACATCACGATCAAACAAAGACAACCAACAAAAGTGTTCAATTCCTGAACGCGAAGGCGTAGGTTCCCCGCTGGATCCGTTCGCGCAACGAAGCGAGTTCACATGCAGACCCCCACATCCCCCACCGGCGCGTCCGCGTACCTGGCGGCCGAGCTGCGGCTGCCGACCAACGCCCTCGACTACACGATCCTCGGCATCTACTTCGTCGTCGTCCTCGGCATCGGCCTCGCCGCCCGCCGCTCGGTCAGGACCAGCCTCGACTTCTTCCTCTCCGGACGCTCACTGCCCGCCTGGATCACCGGCCTCGCGTTCATCTCCGCCAACCTGGCCGCCACCGAGATCCTCGGCATGGCCGCCAACAGCGCCCAGTACGGCGCCTACACCGTGCACTGGTACTGGATCGGCGCCATCCCGGCCATGGTCTTCCTGGGCCTGGTGATGATGCCCTTCTACTACGGCTCCAAGGTGCGCTCGGTCCCCGAGTTCCTGCTGCTGCGCTTCGACCGCGGCGCCCACCTGCTGAGTTCGGTCCTGTTCGCCTTCGCGGCCATCCTGATCGCCGGGGTGAACCTCTACGCCCTCGCGATCGTCGTCGAGGCGCTGCTCGGCTGGCCGCAGTGGGTGGCGATCGTGGTCGCCGGCTTCTTCGTGCTGGCGTACATCACCCTCGGCGGACTGTCCTCCGCGATCTACAACGAGGTGCTCCAGTTCTTCGTGATCCTGGCGGCCCTCATCCCGCTGGTGGTGCTCAGCCTGAAGAAGGTCGGCGGCTGGGACGGCCTGACCCACAAGCTGCACGCCACCCACGGGGAGAACTTCACCACCGCCTGGGGCGGCACCGGCATCGGCCACGCCAACCCGCTCGGCGCCAACTGGCTGACCATCGTGCTCGGCCTCGGCTTCGTCCTCTCCTTCGGCTACTGGACGACCAACTTCGCCGAGGTGCAGCGCGCCCTGTCCGCGAAGAACCTCTCCGCCGCCCAGCGCACCCCGCTGATCGCCGCGTTCCCGAAGATCTTCATCGTCTTCCTGGTGATGATCCCGGGCCTGGTCGCCGCCGCGCTGGTCCCGAACATCGGCAGCTCCGCCTCCGGGCTCCAGTACAACGACGCGATCCCCTACCTGATGCAGGAACTGCTGCCCAACGGCGTCCTCGGCATCGCGGTCACCGGCCTGCTCGCCGCCTTCATGGCCGGCATGGCGGCCAACGTGTCGTCCTTCAACACCGTGTTCACCACCGACATCTGGGCCAAGTACGTCGTCAAGGACCGCGAGGACTCCTACTACGTGCGCTTCGGGCGGCTCATCACCGCCATCGGTGTGCTCGCCTCGGTCGGCACCGCGTTCCTCGCCTCGTCGTTCTCGAACATCATGAGCTACCTCCAGACGCTCTTCTCCTTCTTCAACGTGCCGATGTTCGTCGTCTTCATCGTCGGCATGTTCTGGAAGCGCGCGTCGATGAAGTCCGGCTTCTGGGGCCTGCTCGCCGGCACCACGGCCGCGATGGTCAACTACTTCGTCATCTACAAGAAGGGGATCATCGACATCCCCACCGACCAGGGCGCCAACTTCGTCTCGGCCATCGCCGGGTTCGTGGCCGGCGCGGTGGTCATGGTCGCCGTCACGCTGTTCACGAAGCCCAAGCCGGAGGCGGCGCTGCAAGGACTCGTCTACGGCACCAGGTCGCCCGGCATGACCGAGGCGGCCGCCCCCGGCGACGAGGCCTGGTACCGCAAGCCCGCCCTGCTCGGCTGGGGCGCCGTCGTCCTCGCCGCCGCCTGCTACATCCCGTTCTCGTTCTGACCGCGGGAGGATGGAGAAACCATGTCACAGCCCCAGAACCCCGGCCGGGACGAGCACTCCGGCCCGCACACCGGCTACTCCGAGCACGACGTGCAGCGCGAGGTGACCGAGCTGGAGGGCAGGTCAGCGACCGCCGCGCGCATCTTCGACCTGCGGCGGATCATCGGCGGCCTGTTCGTCCTCTACGGCGTCATCGTCACGATCACCGGCATCACCGACTCGCAGGCCGCCATCGACAAGGCGCAGGGCGTCAACATCAACCTGTGGACCGGGATCGGGATGCTGGTCCTCGGGGTGTTCTTCCTGGTCTGGCTGAAGCTGCGGCCGGTGGCGGCGCCCGAGGACCCGGACGACACCGGCACCGAGTGACGCCCTGAGGCCGACCGGGCGACACTCCGAGGTCAGGTGGGCCCCCGAGATCAGGTGCGGCCCGCGCGGTCCAGCAGACCCGTGCGGGCCGCCAGGGCGGCCGCCTCCAGGCGGGAGCCCACGCCCAGCTTCATCAGCACGCGCTGCACATGGGTGCGGGCGGTGCTCGGGGCGATGCCCATGCCGGCCGCGATCAGCCGGGTGTCCTCGCCCTCGGCGACCCGCACCAGCACCTCCACCTCGCGGGGCGTGAGGACCGCCAGCAGCCGCTGCCCCTCGTCGTCCGGCTGGGCGGCCGGGTTCAGCAGATCGGCGAAGGCGCCCTGGAGCAGTTGCGGCGCCACCGCCGCCTCACCGGCGCGCGCCTTGGTGATCGCCCGCTCGACGCCCTCTATCCGCTCGTCGTGCCGGACATAGCCCGAGGCGCCGGCGGCGAAGGCCGCAGCGATGCCCCGGGGCGAGGGGACGGGGCCCAGCACCACCACCGCCACCTGCGGGCGCTCCTGCTTGATCCGCACGACGGGGTCGAACGCGCCCGGCTCGGCCGGTGCCGCCGTACCCAGCAGGCACACCTCCGGAGCACGGCTGATGACCAGCTCCGCCGCGCCCGCCGCGGGCGCCGCCGCGGCCAGCACCCGGTGCCCCCGCAGCTTCAGCGCCGAGGCCAGCGCCTCGGCGAGCAGTCGGTGGTCGTCGACCACCATGAGCCGCGCTCCCATCGGCAACCCCCCAGTTCCCCCCGGAAGCTACACGCTCGCCCCGTACCGCGCTGCCCCTACCGGCGAGAAGTGCCCCGGATCGCCGAAAACACCCGGCGCGCGGAAGCGCCCCCGGAGCGCGGCCCGGTACGCGCGCGGCCCCGCCCCCCGAACCACCGGGGGGCGGGGCCGCGCACCGTGCGGGCGGCGCCGGTCAGCCGGACGTGCCGAAGACGAGCGCCAGGTACTCCTTGCCGTAGGCCGACGAACGCGGCTTGTGGGCGTAGACCGCCGACATGTACAGACGGCCCTGGCCGTAGAGGATCTCCGCGTAGTCCGGGGACATGGCGGTCTCCGCGGACCGCACGTCCCGGTCGGCCGGGTTCTCCAGCAGGACGGTCTCCTTGAAGCTGTTGCCGTCGATGCTCACCACCTGGCCGCCCTTGTCGTAGGGCGGGCGCTTGTAGGCGAGCAGGGCGCCGCCGTCCATGCGCAGCGGGTAGATCTGGTAGCCGTCGCCCGCGTCCGCGCGCTGGCCGGTCTGGCGCCCGGTGGCCAGGTCGAACGCGACGATCTCGTTGGTCTGGCCGTGGTCGCCGCTGCCCGCGTGCTGCTCGGTCCCCAGGTAGAGCCGGTCGTTGCCGACCACCATGCCCGAGCAGTACTCGATCCGGCTGATGGCGTCGCAGCGGCCGCCGTACTGGTCGCCGGGCGCGGTGATGTGCGAGCGCAGCTTGCCGGTGGCGCCGTCGAGGGCGAAGAAGTCCGAGATGCCGTGGTCGCCGCCGAGGTCGGCCGCGACGACGAGCGGGTCGGTGGAGACGATGCCCGCGTACTCGATGCCCTGCGCCAGCTTGTAGTCGGAGAGGACCTTGCCCGAGGCCGGGTCGATGCTCTGGATGTGCAGCTGGCGCTGGCCGTAGGTGCCGCACTTGCGCACCGCGACCAGCTTGTCGCCGCCGCCGTAACCGGCGTCGTAGCAGGTGTCGTCCGGCTTGGGGGACCACAGGGGCTTGCCGTCGGCGACGGTGAAGGCGGCGCCGCCGTTGGTGCTGCCGACGGCGACGGTGCCGCCGCCGATGGTCACGTTGCTGAGGTTGACCGACTGGTCGCCGGACTTGACCTCGCGGGTCCACAGCTTCTTGCCGGCCGTGAGGTCGATCACCGCGAGCTGGCTGCAGCCGTGCGAGGGCTTGGCCTTGGTCGGCATGGCCGGCTCGTACAGGATCGCCGTCCTGCCGTCCGCCGTGATGTGGCGGGTCGTCTGGCAGACCGGGCCCGGCAGCTTCAGCGACCACAGCTTGGTGCCCTTGGCCGGGTCGTAGCCGGTGATGTCGCCGAACCCGGACTTGGCGTACACCTTGTCGGTGAGCCAGGAGCCGGTGGTGGCGGCCGTGTCGGTGACGACCGGCATCGGCACCTGGTAGAGGACCTTGGCCGCGGTGTCGGCGGGGGCCTTCTCCTTGCCGCCGGCCGAGGTACCGCCGGTGCCGGTGCCGGACTTGCCGCCCGCGTCGCCGCCGCCGGTGGTGCCGCCGCTGGACGCGGTGTCCTGCTTGCCGTCGCCGTCACCGGACTTGGCGTACCAGACGCCGCCGCCGACGATCAGCGCGATGGCGGCGACGGCCGCCACGACGATCAGCAGCTGCTTGTTCCTCCCGCCGCCCGCGCCGCCGCCGGGCACCGCGGTCTGCGGCTGCGTCACGGCGGGCGGCCGGCCGGGGTATCCGTAGCCGGGCTGGGTGGGCTGCCCCGGCCGGCCGTACCCGTAGCCGGGCTGCGGTGCGCCGTACGTGTTCGGGGCGGGCGTCGGGGCCGACGGCTGGCCGGGGTAGCCGTAGCCCGCCGGGGGCTGGGGCTGCTGCGGCGGCTGGGGCGCCTGCGGGTAGCCGTACCCGGGCGGGGACTGCGGCGGGCCGGTGGGCGGGGGCGTCTGCGGGGCGCCGAAACCGGGCGCGGTGGGCGGGGGCGTCTGCGGAGCGCCGAAACCGGGCGCCGGCTGCGCGGGCGACTGCGGGGGCGACTGCGGCGGGACGCCCGGCTGCTCGGGCTGCTGGTCCTGGGGCTGCCCGCCGGGGGGCGGGCCGAACCCGCCCTGGTGCGGCGGCTGCTGGGGCGGCGGGGGCGGCGGCTGGGTCATGAGCGGATGCACCTCTGGACGACAGGGGACGACGGGGGCAAGGAGGACGGCACCGGAACGGCGCCCGGCACACGGACGGCGTGCCGGGCGGTGCGGCGCCGGCCTACTTGGCGAAGGCGAGCATCAGCTTCTCCTTGGCCTTGTCGCTGCCGTTCAGGCGGGTGGTGGAGAGGTAGAACCGGCCGTCGACCCAGTCGATGTCACGGGAGAAGAAGCCGTTCTCGATCTCCGCGGTGCCCTGCGGGTTCTGGAGCAGCGTGACCGGAGTGTGGGTGGTGCCGGCGGTCGGCAGGGACACGACCCGGCCGCCCTGGTCGTAGGACGGCTCGACGTACGCGACGAGCTGTCCGTTCTCCGCCCTGACCGGCAGCATCGTGGTGTCCGAGGGGGACTTGACCCGCCACTTCTCCTTGCCGGTGGAGAGGTTGACCGCGACGACCTCGTTGGGCCCGGTGGTCGCCTTGGTGGGCAGGTAGAGGGTGTCGGCGTCGGCCGCCACGCCCTGGCAGCCCTGGAGTTCGCGGTTGAGGATGGCCCAGCCGCACTCGGGCGCGAAGGTCCCCTTCACATCGGCCTGCGAGCGCACCGACCCGTCGTTGTTCAGGGTCGAGAGGTTCCAGTGCTTCTTGTCCTCGTCGGTCGAGTACAGGACGAGCGGATCGACGGAGTAGGTCCGCTGGACCGTCCAGCCCTTGGGGATCTTCCGCGTCCACCTGGCCTTGCCGGTGGCCGGGTCGAGCTCCTGCACCTCGTCGTGGGCGTTGGCGCCGCCCGCCCCGCAGGAGGCGACCGAGACCAGCTTCGGGCCGCCCGCGAAAGCGGTCGGGAAGCACGCCTCGCCGTACTTCGTCTTCTCGTACATCTTGGCGCCGGTGTCCACGTTGTACGCGACGCCCGACTGCGAGCGGCCGACCATCAGCGTCTTGCCGGTGACGGACAGCTCGATGGTGAGCGCGCTGTCGAACAGGGCGCCGTCGCCGATCTGCGCCTTCCAGCCCAGCTTGCCGGTGTTGAGGTCGAGCTGCTGGAGCTGGTTGCACTTGGCGCGGTCGCTGCTGCCGCTCATGTACGCGATGACGGCCTTGTCGTCGGCCGTCTTCTGCTCGGTCACCGCGCAGATCTTCTGCGGGAAGGTGACCGGGGCCCAGGTGGGGTTGCCGTCGCCGACGTTGTACGCGAAGACCTGCTTGTACGCCGCCTTCACCGCCGCCTTGCCGGTGATCCACATGCCGGGGGCCTCGGCGCCGCCGTTGGGGGCGTCCGGGGCCTCCTTGTACCAGAGCACCCGGGCCTCGCCCGCCTTGCGGCCGGCGTTGAGGTCGCTGGAGTCCTTGCCGTCGCCGTCGCCCTCGCCGTCGCCCGGGTTGACCGGGGCGTCGGACGCGGGGCCGGCCGAGCCCGACGCCTTGGCGTCGCCGCTCTTGTCCGCGACCGGCTTCTTGCCGCCGTCACCGTCTCCGCCGCCGGTGACGGCCCACACGGTGCCGCCGACCACGAGCAGCGCGGCCACCGCGGCACCGATGATCACCGCGGGCCTGCCCTTGAAGGGGTTGCGGGAGCCACCGCCGGGCGGCGGGGTGCCGGGCCCTCCGGGGAACTGCGGCGGCGGATAGCCGTATCCCGGCTGCTGCCCGTAGGGGCCCGGCTGCTGCGGCGGCCCGTACGGTCCGGCCGCAGGGGCAGCGGGCACGGTGGGGGCGTTGTAGGGGCCGGGCTGGGCGCCGTACGGACCCGGCTGGCCGTACGGGCCGGGCTGCTGCGGGTAGCCGTACCCCGGCTGGGGCGGCTGCGGGTAGCCGTAGCCGGGAGCGGGCTGCGGCGGGCCGGACGGCGGCTGCGGCGGGGCGGCGGGCGGCGGGGTCTTCGACAGCTGCGGCGCGCCGGCGGGCTGCTGGGGCTGCTGGGACGGCTGGTCCGGAGGCGGGGGTGTGGCCTGCCGCGGATCGCCCGCGGGGCCGGACCCGCCGCTCTGCGGTGGTTGCGGCTGCGAAGCGCCGTCCTGTGGCGGCGGTGCTCCGAAGCCGCCCTGCGGCGGCTGACTGGGCGGCTGAGCCATCAGCGCGTTCCCCCCTCGTTCACTGATTTTTAGCCACGCCCTGAGATCCGTGGTGGACGCAGAGTCGTACGCGGACGTGTCCGGACAGGGTCCGGACGGCCCTTTCTATCACTGGCCGCCGACACCCCACCGTGTCGTACCCGTCCCTGTTCCCAAGGGAGAACCGGCCTGTGATGGCCTCGTTACGCGCCCGCGCACGCCTTCACGCGCCGTTCACACGGCGCGCGTGCGCCGTCACACCCGCTATGCGTCCTCGGCGAGTTCGAGCCAGCGCAGTTCCAGTTCCTCGCGCTCCCCCACCAGATCGCGCAGCTCGGCGTCGAGTTCGGCCACCTTCGCGAAGTCGGTGGCGTGCTCCGCGATCCGGGCGTGCAGGGTGCTCTCCTTCTCGGAGACGCGGTCCAACTGCCGCTCGATCTTCTGGAGTTCCTTCTTCGCGGCGCGCAGTTCGGCGGCGCTCTTCTCGGGGGCGGCGGCGGAGGCGACCGGGGCCGGGGCGGAGGCCGCGGCGGCCTGCTGCTCCATGCGGTGGCGCCGCTCCAAGTACTCGTCGATGCCGCGCGGCAGCATCCGCAGCGTGCCGTCGCCCAGCAGCGCCTGCACCGTGTCGGTGGTGCGCTCGACGAAGAACCGGTCGTGGGAGATCACGATCATCGAGCCGGGCCAGCCGTCGAGCAGGTCCTCCAGCTGGGTCAGGGTCTCGATGTCGAGGTCGTTGGTGGGCTCGTCGAGGAAGAGGACGTTGGGCTCGTCCATGAGCAGGCGCAGCAGTTGCAGCCGGCGCCGCTCACCGCCGGACAGGTCGCCGACCGGCGTCCACTGCTTCTCCTTGCCGAAGCCGAACGTCTCGCACAGCTGTCCGGCGGTCATCTCCCGGCCCTTGCCGAGGTCGACGCGCTCGCGCACCTGCTGCACGGCCTCCAGCACCCGCCAGGAGGGGTCGAGTTCGGCGACCTCCTGGGAGAGGTAGGCCAGCTTGACGGTCCGGCCGACGGCGATCCGGCCGCCCGCGGGCTGCACCTCGCCCTCGGTGCGCGCCGCCCGCTCCATGGCCCGCAGCAGGGACGTCTTGCCCGCGCCGTTGACACCGACCAGGCCGATGCGGTCGCCGGGGCCGAGCTGCCAGGTGACGTGTTCGAGGAGCACCTTGGGCCCGGCCTGGATCGTCACGTCCTCCAGGTCGAAGACGGACTTGCCCAGCCGGGACGACGCGAACTTCATCAGCTCGCTGCTGTCGCGCGGCGGCGGCACGTCCTTGATCAGCTCGTTGGCGGCCTCCACCCGGAAGCGCGGCTTGGACGTACGGGCGGGGGCGCCGCGGCGCAGCCAGGCCAGCTCCTTGCGGACCAGGTTCTGCCGCTTGGTCTCCTCGGTGGCGGCGATGCGCTCGCGCTCGGCGCGCGCGAAGACGTAGTCGGAGTAGCCGCCCTCGTACTCGTATACGGCGCCGCGCTGCACGTCCCACATGCGGGTGCAGACCTGGTCGAGGAACCAGCGGTCGTGGGTGACGCAGACCAGCGCGGAGCGGCGCTCGCGCAGATGGGCGGCGAGCCAGGCGATGCCCTCGACGTCGAGGTGGTTGGTGGGCTCGTCCAGGACGAGCAGGTCCTGCTCCTCGATGAGCAGCTTGGCCAGCGCGATCCGGCGGCGCTCACCGCCGGAGAGCGGGGCGATCACGGTGTCCAGGCCCTTGGGGAAGCCCGGCAGGTCGAGCCCGCCGAACAGCCCGGTCAGCACGTCGCGGATCTTCGCGTTGCCCGCCCACTCGTGGTCGGCGAGGTCCCCGATGACCTCGTGCCGCACGGTCGCCTCCGGGTCCAGCGAGTCGTGCTGCGTGAGCACGCCGAGCCGCAGCCCGCCCGCGTGCGTGACCCGCCCGGAGTCGGCCTCCTCCGCCTTGGCCAGCATCCTGATCAGCGTCGTCTTGCCGTCCCCGTTGCGCCCGACGACCCCGATCCGGTCCCCTTCGGACACGCCGAGCGACACCCCGTCGAGCAGCGCACGCGTCCCGTACACCTTGCTGACGTTCTCGACATTGACCAGATTGACGGCCATTTCACTCCTGCCCGGGGGGATGCATCGACTGTCAAGCGTAGGGCCTGCGGAACGGGGGCCGGGCGTGGGAGTGTCATCACTCGTTGTGATGACCTGATCGGGAACGAGCGGCTACGGTGGTGACGCAGACAGCAGGATCCCGCCCATGGGAGGAACTATGACTGCCGAGCCTGTGCAGCAGTACGGCCACTGGCCGCTGCCACCGCTGGACGGCTACACCGTGGACGACCTGTTCACTCTGCACGGACTCCCGCCGCACACCGAGTTGCTCGACGGGAGCCTGATCTTCGTGAGTCCGCAGCGGGAGTTCCACACCGTCGTCATGGACCTGCTGGTGACCGGGCTGCGATGCACCGCCCCGGAGGATCTGCGGGTCCGGCGTGAGATGACCGTGGTACTGGACGATCGCAACGCGCCCGAACCCGACGTCAGCGTGCTCCGCGCCGCAGGAGCGGGAACCGACAGGACGCGGTACAAGGCCGAGGACGTGGTCCTCGCTGTCGAAGTCGTCTCCCCGGAGTCCGAGTCCCGCGACCGCACGACCAAGCCGTACAAGTACGCGTCAGCGGGAATCCCCAACTACTGGCGCGTCGAACGAGGCGGTAGCGGAGGAGGCCCGGTTGTCCACGTCTACGAGCTCGATCCCCTCACCAGGTCGTACGTGCACATGGGGATGCACCGGGACCAGATCAAAGTCACCGTGCCCTATGACATCGAGATCGACCTGACAGCCTTCGACCGGATCTGAGCCCCCTCACACCAGCACGGCTCCCGCCGCCGGGGACCGCGTGACCCGGGCGGCGCGGCAGGTGTCCGAGGCGAGGAGGGCGTCGGCGACGCGCGCTGCGGTCTGCTCGTCGGGGGCCAGGAAGGCCGTCGTGGGGCCCGAGCCGGAGACCAGGCCGGCCAGGGCTCCGGCGGCGCGCCCTGCGGCCAGGGTGGCGGCGAGGGAGGGGCGCAGGGAGAGGGCGGCGGGCTGGAGGTCGTTGGCCAGGGTGGCGGCGAGGGCGTGCGGGTCGCCCTTGGCGAGGGCGGCCAGGAGGGCGTCGGAGGCGACCGGTTCCGGGATCCGTACGCCTTCGTTGAGGCGGTCGAACTCGCCGTAGACCGCCGGGGTGGACAGCCCGCCGTCGGCGACGGCGAAGACCCAGTGGAAGGTGCCGCCCACCTCCAGCGCCGTCAGCCGCTCCCCGCGCCCGGTGCCCAGCGCGGCCCCGCCGACCAGGCTGAAGGGCACGTCGCTGCCGAGTTCGGCGCAGATGCCGAGCAGTTCGTCGCGGGAGGCGCCGGTCTCCCACAGCGCGTCGCAGGCCAGCAGGGCGCCCGCGCCGTCCGCGCTGCCGCCCGCCATGCCGCCGGCGACCGGGATGTCCTTGGCGATGTGCAGATGGACGGCGGGGCTGCGGCCGTACCGCTCGGCGAGCTTCTCGGCGGCGCGGGCGGCCAGGTTCGTACGGTCCAGCGGGACCTGGGCGGCGTCCGGGCCCGCGCAGGTCACGCGCAGCTCGTCGGCCTCGGTGGCGGTGACCTCGTCGTACAGGCCGACGGCCAGGAAGACGTTCGCCAGGTCGTGGAAGCCGTCGGGGCGGGCCGCGCCCACCGCGAGCTGGACGTTGACCTTGGCGGGGACGCGGACGGTGACGCTCACTGGTTTCCGGGCTCCTTGTGTTCCGCGGGCCGTCGCTCGGGGCGCCGCCCGTACTGCCGGACGGTCGTTACTCGGGCTGCTGCTCGGCGGACGGCCGCTCGGGGCCCTGCCGCTCCGGGTGCGGCGCCCGCGGCCCGTGCTCCGCGATGCGCGCGAACTCCGCCACGGTCAGCGACTCGCCGCGCGCCTGCGGCGACACCCCGGCGGCCACCAGCGCCGCCTCCGCCGCCGCGGCGGACCCGGCCCAGCCGGCGAGCGCGGCCCGCAGCGTCTTGCGGCGCTGCGCGAAGGCCGCGTCGACGACCGCGAACACCTCGCGCCTGGTCGCGGTGGTCTTCGGCGGCTCGGCGCGGCGGACCAGGGACACCAGGCCGCTGTCGACGTTCGGCGCGGGCCAGAAGACATTGCGGCCGATGGCACCGGCCCGCTTGACCTCGGCGTACCAGTTCGCCTTGACGGACGGCACCCCGTACACCTTCGAGCCGGGGTCGGCGGCGAGCCGGTCGGCGACCTCGGCCTGCACCATGACGAGGGTGCGCTCGATGCTCGGGAAGGTCTGGAGCATGTGCAGCAGCACGGGCACGGCGACGTTGTACGGCAGGTTCGCCACCAGCGCGGTCGGGGCGGGCCCCGGCAGCTCGGTGACGTGCATCGCGTCGGAGTGCACCAGCGCGAACCGGTCGGCGCGCTCGGGCAGCCGGGCGGCGACGGTCGCGGGCAGCGCGGCGGCCAGCACGTCGTCGATCTCGACGGCGGTGACCCGGTCGGCGGCCTCCAGCAGGCCCAGCGTGAGCGAGCCGAGTCCCGGCCCGACCTCGACGACCACGTCCTCGGAGGTGACGTCGGCGGTGCGGACGATACGGCGGACCGTGTTCGCGTCGATCACGAAGTTCTGGCCGCGCTGCTTGGTGGGGCGGACACCGAGGGCCGCCGCCAGCTCGCGGATGTCGGCGGGGCCCAGCAGGGCGTCGGGGAGGGGGCTGCTCACCGCACCAGGGTACGGGGCGCGGGCACCTGCTCCGTCGGCCGCCCGCACCCCGGCGGCGCCCCGGCCGCTAGGGCCGCAGCCGGTCCCCGCACTGCGGCCAGGGGGCGGCGCCGCGCTGCACGTAGAGCTTCTTGGCGCGGTACGTCTGCTCCTCGGGCGGGGCGTCCTGGGGACGGCCGGCGCCGCCGAGGCTGTGCCAGGTGTCCTGGTCGAACTGGTACAGGCCGCCGTACGTGCCGGACGGGTCCTCCGCGTCCGGGCGGCCGCCCGACTCGCACTGCGCCAGCCCCTGCCAGTCCAGCCCGTCGGCGCCGCGCACCGACGGCGGATGCGGCCGCGTGCCGACCTTCACGATCTGCGTGCGCGGCGCGCGCACCACCTCCGACGCCAGCTGCCGCGGCCGCTGGCGTACGCCGTTGACGCTGCGCAGGGAGTACGTGACCCGGCGCACCCCGGGCCGCCCGGCGCGCTCCACGACCTCGGTGCCGCGGAAGAGCGCGGGGTCGGCGACCCGGCGCACGACGAACGGGATCTGCTCCTCGCGCACCTCCCGTCCGCCGGTGATCCGCAGCACGGTGACCGTCTGCCCGTCGCGCGGGAAGCTGTCCTGCGGAACGGAGGTGGTGTCCTGGCCGCGCAGCGTGACCCCGGCCTCCTCGACCGCCTCCCGCACGGTCGCCGCGTTGGTGCGGACGGTGCGCGGGCGGCCGTCCGCCATGATGGTGACGGCGCGTTCGGTGCGGACGTCGAGCGTGAGCCCGGTGCGTCCGATGCGCTGGGAGCGTGCCGCCGACAGATACGCGCCCTCCGCGCGCACCCCCCACTCCCTGAGCGCTCCGCCGACCGTGCGCGCGGTCGTCCACGCCGCGTGCCGCTGCCCGTCCAGCGTGAGCCGCACCGGGCGCCCGTACCGCACCTCGACCGCGTCACCGCTGCTGAGCGCCGTACCGGGGGCCGGGGCCACGGTGTCGTGCGCGCCGACCCGCAGGCCCTCCTCGGCGAGGAGTTCCGTCACGTCGTCGGCGAAGGTGTGCAGATTGCGCGGGCTGCCGTCGACATCGAGCTCGACCGCCTTGTCGTGGGCGACGAACGCGGTGGTGCCCCCGGCCAGGAACGCGACCACCAGCGCCTGCGGCAGCAGCCTGCGCAGCCCTCCGGTCTCCGGCAGCCGCGCGGGCCGCGGACCGCGCCGCCGCGCCCGCCGGCGCCCGCCGGTGCCGCCCTGCACGACGGGTGCGGCCGGACCGGCCGCCTGCCGGGGTAGCACCGGCTGCACGGCCGGCCGCCGGGCCCCGGACCGCTCGGCGGCGGCTTCGTACGCGGGCCGGTAGGTGTCCTGATACGGGGGCGAGGGCACGTACGGGGACGAAACCTCCTCGGGCAGGACGGCCGCTCCGTACGCCCCTGACCCTCCGTGTCCGTATGTCTCGTAGGGCGCGTGAGGCGCGTAGGGCGCGTACGTCGTCCCGCACGTCTCCTCGTACCGCGCGTACGCCTCGTACGTCTCGTACGGCGATCTGCTCACACCGACACACTCCTGGAGGCCGAGGTCCGGGCCCGGGGCGACCGGGCCCCGGTACCTGATCGGGCCCCCAGAACCTAGCGGAGCGCCCGTCACTCTCCAAAGCGACGCGACTACGCTCAGTGCCCGACGGGTGTCGGTGCGCGCCGGTGCGCGCCCGCGGCGTCAGTAGCCGAAGGCGCGGGCGGTGTTGGCGGCGAGCGCCGTGGCCAGCGTGTCCTCGTCGGTGCCGCGCACGGCCGCCATCGCACGCACCGTCACCGGCACCAGATAGGGCGCGTTGGGCCGGCCACGGTAGGGCGCCGGGGTGAGGAAGGGCGCGTCGGTCTCCACCAGGACCAGCTCCAGCGGGGCGACGGCGAGGGCGTCCCGGAGGTTCTGGGCGTTCTTGAAGGTGACGTTGCCCGCGAAGGACATGAAGTAGCCCGCGCGAGCGCACACCTCGGCCATCTCCGCGTCGCCCGAGTAGCAGTGGAACACCGTCCGCTCGGGGGCGCCCTCCTCCTTGAGGACGCGCAACACGTCGGCGTGGGCGTCCCGGTCGTGGATGACGAGCGCCTTGCCGTGCCGCTTGGCGATCTCGATGTGGGCGCGGAAGGACCGCTCCTGCGCGGCGACGCCCTCCGGGCCGGTGCGGAAGAAGTCGAGGCCGGTCTCGCCCACACCCTTGACCTGGGGCAGCGCCGCCAGCCGGTCGATCTCGGCGAGTGCCTCGTCGAGGGCGGCGTCCCCGCCCGGCCGCCGTGCGCCCTGCCGGGACCAGCCGTCCGGGTCGCCGTGGACGATCCGGGGCGCCTCGTTGGGGTGGAGGGCGACCGCCGCGTGGACGTTCGCGTGCGCCGCGGCCGTATCGGCGGCCCAGCGGGAGCCGTTCACGTCGCAGCCGACCTGGACGACCGTGGTCACGCCCACCGAGGCGGCCTTGGCCAGCCCCTCCTCGACCGTGCCGGACTGCATGTCGAGGTGGGTGTGGGAGTCGGCGACCGGTATCCGCAGCGGCTCGGGGAGCGGGGGCGCGGTGTTCTTGTCGGCCTTGCCGGCGTCGCCGCTGTGGGCTTTCGAGGACATGCCCCGATCCTACGAAAGGGGCGTGTCGCCGAAAGGGGCGTGTCATCGAAAGAGGCGTGCCGTCGCGGATCCGTCTGCGCGCGCCCCTCCCGGGCGCCGGTGCCGTCAGCCGGCCTTGCGGTGGAACGGGTGCAGCAGGTCGGACAGGTGCCAGTGGTGCTCGTGGCCGACCGCGTGCCCCTGGCCTTCCCCGTCCGGCTTCCGGTCCGCCGCCTCCTCCCCGGGCGCGGACTCGGACCCGGACCCGGATCCTGGACCCGTCGCGGGCCCCGCGGGCGACTGCTGCTGACGGGGGTGGTGCTCGCGCTCGTGCAGATGGCTCTGCGCGGACGAGACCCGCCCGGCCCTCATGATGCGGACGACGTGCCCGTCGCAGTTCTTGCAGGTGGGCTTCGTCAGCGGCGACGGCACCACCCGGCCCTCCGCCACGTACAGCACGAACTCGCCGCCGTCGGCGTCCGTGTGGTGCTCTATCTCGTACGACTGCTCCCAGCCGTGCCCGCAGCGCATGCAGGCGAAGGAGTACGACTCGTTGACGACGGCGGTGGCCGTACCGCGGTGGCCGGTCTGTCCTGCGATCTCGCTCATGCCAGCTCCTCGTGTCCGCTGGACGTGGGGACGGTGCGTCCCTTCCTCCAGTTGACGCCTCCACCAGCGTGAACGCACCGGGCCTGTCGAGTGTTGGATCCGATTTGGGGGTTGCTTGCCCAAGGCTCCCCTGAACGGCCGGTCTCGCTTTGCGTTCCCGAAACGCCGCTTTACTCCCGCATGGGGCGCGCGCTCATGGGAGATACGCCCTGCTCAGAGGGGGTGTGAGCAAGATCTCGCAGCACCCGCCGCCGTCAAGGCGCGGCCGCGCGCTTCACCCGGCGCAACCGAACCGCGAGCACCGCGCCGACGCCCCACAGGTCCCTTCGGTCTCACCTGTCCCTGCGAGTACCTCGACTGTCCCTTCGGGGACCTCAGCCGGAGTGCTTGGCCGCCACCACCGCGTCGAACACCTCGCGCTTGGGCAGCCCGGCCTCGGCGGCGACCGCCGCGATGGCCTCCTTGCGCCGCTCGCCCGCCTCCTCGCGGACCCGTACCCGCCGCACCAGCTCCTCGGCGCCGATCTCCGCCGGCCCGGTCTCGGGCGCGCCCTCGACCACGACGGTGATCTCGCCGCGCACCCCGCCGTTCTCCACCGCCCAGGCGGCCAGCTCGCCGAGCCCGCCGCGCCTGACCTCCTCATAGGTCTTGGTCAGCTCCCGGCACACGGCGGCCCGCCGGTCGGCGCCGAACTCCTCGGCCATCGCCGCCAGGGTGTCCTCGATGCGGTGCGTGGACTCGAAGAAGACGAGGGTGCGCCGCTCGGCGGCGACCTCCCGCAGCCGCGAGCGCCGCTCGCCCGCCTTGCGGGGCAGGAACCCCTCGAAGCAGAACCGGTCCACCGGCAGCCCGGACAGCGCCAGCGCGGTGAGCACGGCGGACGGTCCGGGCACCGCGGTGACCCGTACGTCCCGCTCGACGGCCGCCGCGACCAGCCGGTAGCCCGGGTCGGACACGGAGGGCATGCCCGCGTCGGTGACCAGCAGCACCCGCGCCCCGCCGGTCAGCTCCTCGACCAGCTCCGGGGTGCGGGCGGACTCGTTGCCCTCGAAGTACGACACGACACGCCCGCGCGGGGTCACACCGAGCGCCTGGGCGAGCCGGCGCATCCGCCGGGTGTCCTCGGCGGCGATCACGTCCGCCTCGGCCAGCTCGGCGGCGAGCCGGGGCGGCGCGTCCTGGACGTCGCCGATGGGGGTGCCGGCCAACACAAGGGTTCCTGTCACGCCCCCATCCTCTCAAGCACGGCGACCGCCCCTCGCCCGCCCGCCGGACACCCCTGCCCCCGGCACTCGCCCACCCGCCGGACACCCCTCCCCGGCGCACCGCGTACGCCCGGCGGAGCCCATGCACGGGACTCGCACAGCGCGGTTCCCTACGATGGCGCGGTGACCAGTACCGCGTCCTCCACGGACCCACGGCAGGACCTGGCCCCGGACGACCGGAGCCCCGAGTGGCAGCGGCGGCTGCGCCGCTTCGGCCGCACGGGGGAGCCGGCGGGGCCCGCAGCCGACGTGCGCGAGCGCCTGGTGCCGCCGTTCGCCCGGCCCGGCGCACGGCTGTGGACGGCCCTCGGCGTCCCGCTCGCCGCCGGCGCGCGTCTGGCCCGCTGGTCGGAGTGGGGCGGCCCGCTGCTGGTCACGCTGTTCGCCGGGGTGCTGCGGTTCTGGAACCTGGGCAGCCCGAAGGCGGTGATATTCGACGAGACGTACTACGCCAAGGACGCGTGGGCGCTCGTCCACCGCGGCTTCGAGGTCAACTGGGACAAGAACGCCAACGACCTGATCCTCGGCACCGGCGGCCATGTCCCCGTGCCCGCCGACGCGGCGTACGTCGTGCATCCGCCGGTCGGCAAGTACGTGATCGGGCTGGGCGAGCTGATGTTCGGGTTCAACCCGTTCGGCTGGCGCTTCATGACCGCGCTGCTGGGCACGCTCTCGGTGCTGCTGCTGTGCCGGATCGGCCGCAGGCTGTTCCGCTCCACCTTCCTCGGCTGCCTGGCGGGCACGCTGATGGCGGTGGACGGACTGCACTTCGTGATGAGCCGCACCTCGCTGCTCGACGGGGTGCTGATGTTCTTCGTGCTCGCCGCCTTCGGCTGCCTGCTGGTCGACCGGGACCGGGCCCGCGCGAGACTGGCCGCCGCACTGCCCGTCGGCGCGGACGGCCGCGCCCGGCCCGACGCGGACGTCGCGGACACCCTCCGCCTCGGGGCGCGCCCCTGGCGCTGGCTGGCGGGCCTGATGCTGGGCCTGGCCATCGGCACCAAGTGGAACGGCCTGTACGTCATGGCCGCGTTCTGCGTGCTGACCGTGCTGTGGGACGTCGCCGCCCGCCGCACGGCCGGCGCCCGCAGCCCCTACCGCGCCGTCCTCCGCCTCGACCTGGGCTGGGCCTTCCTCGCCACGGTCCCGGTCGCCATCGTCACCTACATCTGGTCGTGGGCGGGCTGGATCTTCTCCCCCACCGACGGCACCGGCGGCTACTTCCGCGACTGGGCGGCCACGGACGGCCGCGGCAGCTCCTGGTCCTGGCTCTTCCCGGACTGGTGGCGCAGCCTGTGGCACTACGAGCACGAGGTCTACAAGTTCCACGTCGGCCTGTCCTCGCCGCACACCTACCAGTCCAACCCGTGGAGCTGGCTCGTCGACGGCCGCCCGGTCTCCTACTTCTACGAGTCCCCCTCCCCCGGCACCGCCGGCTGCCCGGCCGACGCCGGCGACAAGTGCGCCCGCGAGGTCCTCGCCCTCGGCACCCCGATGCTGTGGTGGGCGGCCTGCGCCGCGCTCGTGTACGTCCTGTGGCGCTGGTTCTTCCGCCGCGACTGGCGCGCGGGCGCGATCGCCTGCGGCGTCGCCGCGGGCTACCTCCCCTGGTTCCTCTACCAGGAACGCACCATCTTCTTCTTCTACGCCGTCGTCTTCGTCCCCTTCCTCTGCCTCGCCGTCACCCACCTCGTCGGCGCCCTCCTCGGCCCCCCCACCGCCACCGACACCCGCCGCGTGGCCGGCGCCACCGGCGCGGGAGTCCTCGTCCTCCTCATCGCCTGGAACTTCATCTACTTCTGGCCCCTGTACACGGGCACGGCGATCCCGATGGAGGAGTGGCGGGCGCGGATGTGGCTGGATACGTGGGTGTAGCTGGGCTAACACATGACCAGAGCGCGGCGACCGACCTCACAGTCGTTGTCGCTCGTTGACGGCCGCTGTCGACCACCCTCGGACGGCCCGGGGACTGCCCCACTGGCTTGGCGACCCAGCAGATTTACAGTCCGCCCAAGAACACTCCCGCTGGGCCGTCCTGTCCTGCGCAGATGAGTGAGCCGAGAGGAGACTCAACCTCAGCCGACCGGGCCCGTCAGCGCTGGGTCGGGACGGCGGTGTACAGCTGCCGGAGGCCTTGCAGAGCGGCATGGAACGCTGCCGCGATCTCGCGTGCTTTCCCCTCGTTCTCGATCTCCCGCATGGAGATGTAGTCAGGCGCGATGCTGGCCTGTGTCACTGTGCCAGCAACCACCAGTGCTTCAGCCGCGGACTGCAAGACCGCCACTGCCTGGTCCGGGATGGTCGGTCCGCTGCCGGAGAAAGCGTCAAGCTGCACCATCCAACGCCGGCCCTGACGGGCGATGCACACAAAGATCGCGTCGTTGGTCTTGGCGTTTCTGTAGGCCGCGTGGCGAGCTTCCGGTTCGGTGCAGTCGGGGATGAGTGCAGCCGGGAGAGGCGTTCCGAGCGACGACATGCCCGCATCATCGCAGCCGCCCGCACTGCAATCAGGCGAACGCGCATCGCCGGAGCCGAGCCTGCCCTGCCTGTCAGTGCGACGCCCCGCAAGCGCAGTTGCAGCCACAACTGACCACCGGAGGCCGTGGACTGCGGTCGCCGAACCGATCAACGCCCTGACTGCTGTCGACCTGTCCGACGTTGGTCATCACTGAGCGCCTTCCGCGGCTCCAGGACCGCCCGTGGAGGGCGCTCGTGTGTGCAGGTACTCCTCATGAGCACAGCCTTGGGAGCAGCATTCGGCCGCCAATTGTCACTGCTGTCCGTCGTCGTTGACGTCAACGTTGGTCAGCGGAACAGCTCCGGCGCCGCGCATGCCTCCAGCGGCCGGCCCCGCCCAGTCGGCCCAGCCCTGTAACTTCCACAAAGAAGTTCTGCAAACAACTACCCAATGTCGGACTGATGCTTCAGCATGTGGAGGACGGAACGTTGCCGCCCCACCGGCAGCCTTCCATTGGAGGGGCGCAACGACTTCGTCGAAGGTTCCCCACATAAAGCGCCGTTTCAAAAAGTGGGGTATCTTGTCCGGACTGGGTTCCAGTATAGACCATTTCTTTGATGGCTATAGCCGCAAGGCGCGTCTCACTCCAGCATTCATTGCCGCTTTTCCGGTCACTCTTCTTTGCATTGCACTGATTCCTACTCTGCTCAATTGGAAGAAATTGTGGCTGCTGGCAGTAGCTAGCGGAACAGTAATACTTGTGGACCAATTAGTGAGAGACCGCGGTCGCGCTATCCAGCCCGAACTAT
Source organism: Streptomyces sp. PL-25 (assembly GCF_058344915.1). Lineage (NCBI taxonomy): Bacteria > Bacillati > Actinomycetota > Actinomycetes > Kitasatosporales > Streptomycetaceae > Streptomyces > Streptomyces sp. PL-25. The sequence goes on along the minus strand of NZ_CP136997.1, from coordinate 4,396,816 downwards.
GGGGTTCCTGGGGTGGACCGCCAGCCACTCAAGCTCTGAGGCATAGTGGCGCCAAGAACCTGACTTTGTTAGCCCGCAGGCATCAGAAACTCTCCACTCTGCTAGACCAGCCGATGCCAACCAAGAGACAGGAATTGCGCAATCCCGCCAAGGCCGACGAGACCTACGAAATGGCTGTGAAGTATCTCATCTCCCAGACGCGGGATACAGCAAAGTTCCGGCTAGTTTTTCTTGAAAATTGCCATTATGGCTTCCGGCGCAACATGCTTGGCATACGTAGCCTAGGCCTGGCTATCTCTATCTTTGTTTGCACTGTGTGCGCGGGATCTATCGCCGCTTCTTATTACGGGCTTCTCGTCTGGAAAATCGGGTTCACACTGGTGGCGATTGCAAGTATTGCACTTTCACTGTTCTGGTGGAAAATTGTGAACTCGGACTGGGTTAAGTCTGCGGCAAACGACTATGCGGAACGCCTCCTTGATGCACTGGATACACTTCCGCTTGCGAATTCCTCTGACGGTAATTCCGAGACGTAGTCGAAAAATGCAAAGGTAGACAGAGGGGGACGGCATGTATGAGATTGACTTCCTTCCCGTGGAGAGTGAGTCGGGGCAGGGTTCGAAGAGTGGTGACGCCATCGCACTGCGCTTCACCGTGGAGGCGGAGCAGAGAAATGCAGTCATGGTGATCGATGGCGGCTTCTCGCACATCGGTGAAAACCTTGCAGATCACATCGCCCAGTACTATGGGACCGATATCGTCGACCTAGTGGTATCTACCCATCCAGATGCGGATCACCTCAATGGGTTGTCGACGCTAATCGAAAAGGTGCAGGCAAAGGAGCTGCTCATTCATCTGCCAAGAATGCACACCCGGGACGCGGGAGACTTCAGCAACTTGGAGGCTCTGGATTCCCTGATCTCACTTGCTCAGTCCCGAGGTGTTAGCATCACCGAACCCTTCACAGGGCTGAGTCGATTCGGTGGGCAGGTTTCAGTACTTGGCCCCACTATGTCCTACTACGAGTCGCTTCTCGAACGACATCTATCTGATGAGCGAAGCGGGTCGACTCGTGCTTCTAAAGGTATTTTTGGCTCGGCAGTTCATGGATTGCTGTCTAAGGCACTCTCATATCTACCGATAGAGACATTGGATGACGACGGTGAAACCGGCCCGCGAAACAATTCTTCGGTAATTACGCTTCTACGCGTGGGGTCGCATCGGCTGCTGTTCACCGGAGATGCAGGGATTCCGGCCCTTGGTGACGCATGCGAAGAGTATGAGCGCACCGTCGGAAATTTTGCCGTCGCACCGCTAAGCTTTTTTCAGGTGCCGCACCACGGAAGCCGTAGGAATCTTGGGCCGACCATCCTGAACAGGATTCTTGGCGAACCGGGCGTTCCTCGTCATTCTAATGTGACGGCGTTTGTCAGCTCGGCGAAGATCTCAGAAAAACATCCGTCCCCTAAAATTGTTAACGCCTTGACTCGACGGGGCTGTCAGGTGTTCGCGACCGAGGGACGCACTATCACGCACTGGAATGGTGCTCCCGCACGAGTGAACTGGACTACGCTCACGCCGTTTGGTCCCCTTGTCGAGGAGGATGACTAGGAAGCGAAAGTTTCTGCTATTTATCAAGGTCGGTGGAGCGATTTTGGGCTGAAGCTGATTTGGGGTGACTGATCATGGCCCCGTAAGCTTCCGGCACGTCGGGCAGTCTGTGGACCTGCCCGGTAGAGCACGACGTTGAGGCCATGATCTTAGAGGCTCGCCCCAAAGTGGCTGCCTAACTGGCTGTTCTCTATCCGTGTATGGTCAGCCAGGCCTCGAACCGGGAGCTGAATCGGGTGTGTTGTCACGTGCCTCGGCATGGAGGAAGGGGCTCTTGGTAGCTCGCGGATGTCGAGTCCAGCGAGGAGCAAAAGGCCCTGTTGTCGAAGTGTTGCGTGGCGATGGTTGCCGGGCCCAGTTCGTCTACTCCTGGGTGTGACTGTCTCGTCCACATGTTCGGGAACGCGGTCGACCGGCCGGCGCGCCAGCCTCGGTACGGCTCGGACATGAGCGATGCCGAGTGGGCCCTGGTACGGGGACTTGCCGCCGGTTCGATCTACTCGATGCCGTCGGCAGCCAGGTACCTGGTGTGCTCTCTTCGATGTACCCGGGCTCAGCCAGGCGGGGACTCGCCTCGATCAACCATGCTGGGTAGTTGGTCGCCTGCCTGGGTGGGCCACTGGACGTCATCTACGTACCGGTGGCAAAAGCGCAGGGCTGTCTTGCTTCCCTCTTCGATCCTCAGACGCTCTGCGATCTCTGCGGATGCGGGCAGGATCTCGACACGGAACGTCTGGTGAGGACGTCGACCCGCGTTCGTGATGTCGAGGTTGTGGGCATCGCCGTTCTGGAAGAACTGCAGGTTCTCGAACCCGGGATGCGTTCAGCTCGAATACCTCGTGCGCCCTGACCTCGTAGCCAAGCCCTTGACTGGACGCGACTAGCCCCTCACCGACCAGCAGCGCCACGTCGGGTAGGGGCCGTTGTCGATCTCTCTGCGCAGAGCGTCAGCGACCTGGCCGTACTTCGGCTGCACCGCACCGCCGAGCGATAGCGTCGGCGCATGATCTCGGGCGCGGGAGACAGCCAGAGCAGCGCGGTGCCGGTCGCGGTGGATGCTGCCCTTAAGCGGGCGTGCCGGGAGGCTGGGCTTGATTCGGGCGGGGCCGAGTTGGTGCGGTTCGGGTCGAATGCCGTGTACCGGCTCGGGAAGGCACCTGTCATCGTGCGGATCGCCCAAGGGGCGAGCGGGATGCCCGACGCGGAGCGGTCCGTTCGGGTGGCGCGCTGGCTGGCGGAGGAGGACCTTCCCGCCACCCGTGCGCTGCCGGGTGTTCGTCAGCCGCTGCTGGTCGGTGGCCATGTGGTCACGTTCTGGGAGAGCGCCCAGGACCGCGAGGAGTACGCGACCGTGGCCGAGCTGGCTGATCTTCTGCGGCGTCTGCACGGGCTGGCGGAACCGCCGTTCCTGGGGCTTCCCCACTACGACCCGATGCCCAAGGTCCGGGAGAGCCTCCGGGGACTCGTCGGTGTCAGTGACGACGACCGGTCGTACCTCGAAGAGCGAGCCGCGCGGCTCGGCGAGGAGTACGGCCGGCTGGGCTTCGCCCTCCCCTTCGGGGTGATCCACGGGGACGCGAACATCGGGAACGTCCTGCGCCACCGGAACGGTCAGGCGATCCTGAGCGACCTCGACGGCTTCGCTCTGGCACCTCGCGAGTGGGACCTCGTGCTGACCGCGATCTACTTCGACCGGTACGGCTGGCACACGCGATCGCAGTACGAGGAGTTCGCCCGCCGCTACGGGTTCGACATCCGGAACTGGGCGGGCTACAAGGTGCTCGGCGACCTCCGTGAGCTGAGGATGACGCTCTGGATGGGGCGCCGGGCCGCCGCGAACGAGCAGGCCGCAGCGGAGTTCGCGCACCGTGTGGCGGACATCAGGAGCGGCGACGAGCGGCACGGCTGGAGCCCCTTCTGACGCGCGCTCACCGTCGCGGAGGAGACGCGTCCGTGGCGTTCCACAGCCGGTATTCCCGTGCCTGCTCCTGGAACTCCCGGACAGCGGCGACCTCGCCGAAGCGCCTCAGGTGCTCGCGGAACTCGCCCAGGTAGGCGACGCAGCGCGTGGACCTGAGCTGTTCCCCGAGGTCCAAGGCGTCGAGCGCGACACGGCAGGCCTCTTCAGGAGCCCCCGCGTGCAGGTGAGCGTCGGCCAGGACCATGGTCACGAAGAAGTCGCTGCGCACGTGGCTGCCGCTCACCGCGTTCTCGGCGTGGGTCACGGCCCGCCGGGCGCTCCTCACGTCGCGGAAGCAGTGGGCGAACTCTGCGGCCAGCTCGACCTGGTCGAAGTACGTGATCCACTCGGGTTCCTCGCCGCTGTCCGCGCTGTCCAGCGCCCTCGCCGCCGCCGCGAGGGCGAGTTCGCAGGCTCGCGTGTCGCCGGTACGGGCGAGAGCCCGTGCCTCCATCGCATGGAACTGGGCTCGGAGAGTGGCTGTGGCCACACCGGAGACGCCCATGAGGGCGCCGCGTGCGAGTGTGACCGCCTGCGTGAAGTGGCCGAGGAAGGTGGCCTGATGACTCATCGCGGACAGGATGCCTGCGGCCAGCCTGCGTTCGTCGGCGTCCTGGGCGAGGCGGAGGGCCTGAAGGAAGTAGCGCTGGGCAAGGCCGTGGTGGCAGGCGTCGTAGGCCATCCAGCCGGCCAGCAGGGTCGCCTCCGCGACGGCGGCGAACAGGGCCCGGCCGACCGGTTCCGCGTACCGGCCGCGGAGCAGGGGCACGACATCGCGACTGAGGTACTGGATCACGGAGTGGCGCGCGTGTTCGCCGCCGAACCGGTCGTCGAGCTGGGCGAAGACATCGGTCGTGGACCTGATCGTCTGCACGTCCGCGAGCCCGACGCGCAGGTCGTCGGAGCGCCGCGGGGCGGGAAGGGACGGCTCTGCCGCCACGAGCCAGCGGAGCGACGCCTCGTTCCACGCGTGCCGGGACGGCTCGGCCCGCAGCAGCGGTTCGTAGCCGTTGAGATCGGCGTGCCAGAGGCGGTCGGCATGGGTGATCGTCTCCTCCGGGCTCGCCGGGCAGCCGGCGTCCAGAAGCGTCGCGTCCCGGCCGGTGATGTGGTCGAGTCCCAGTTCCGCCGCGGTCGATCCCAACGCCTCGCAGAGCAGCGGACCGTAGAACCCGTCCGGCACGCTGTGGCCGTTCTCCCAACTCGCGATGCGGCGCTTCACGCTGGTGTCGGCGGGAAGTCCGTGGCCATGCCGGGCCGCCGTGCGCCGCAGTTCAGCGACCAGCCGAGGCTGGCTCCAGCCGCGCTTCCCGCGGGCCTCGCGGAGAAGGACGCCGATCGACCGGACCGTGCCCGTGGTCCTCGCCTCCTCGCGCTTCGCGTGCCGACGCCGTAGCCCTTCATTCTTTCTGAAGGGGGCCGGGAAGAACCTCGTTTCTCCCAGAAGGACTTCGGAACCACCACCACAGGGGTGACGGGGGATGACGCGTTCGTGCGCCTCTCGTCATCCCCCGTCACCCCCTGTCATCTGCCCGGCCCCGGCGTCCGGGGCCGATCCTGGGCGCGCGGCGGCCGAGGGGCCGTCACGCCGACAGGGGTGAGACGACGTGCAGAGAATGACAAGGCGGGGCATCGAGTGGCTGTCCGCCGCGGCAGCGGATCCGGAACTGTGCCGGGCGCACTGGGCGGACGACCCACGGCAGCCGTACGCGCTCCCGTCCGGCCGCCTCTTCGATGTCGTGGTGATCGATTAGCGGATCGGGCTGGAGACGTTCGACCACCTCGAACGGTGGCGGATGCCGGTGGGACCCGCGGTGATCGACCATGCCTCGAAGCGGACGGGGTTCTTCCTGCCGCCGCGTTCCCGTGACCGGTTCGCTCGCACCCTGACCAGGGAGACTGGTGCGACGCCCGCGTACCGGTATCTGGAGCACGGGTCGTACGTCGTGGTGCCCGGCCCCCTCCCGCTCTCCGGCGACCGCTACCAGTGGCTGGCCGCTCCTCGGCATCGTCCCGAGGCTTCGCCGCTGCGGACCGTCGCCCTGGCCGTCATGCTCGTGGCGGCCGCCGACACTGTCGCCCGCGCGGACCGGTACGGGGAGCGGTATCCGAGCACCGGGACCGCCCACGCGGCGGAGGCCGAGGCGGACGCTTCCCCCGGAAGCTGAGCATGAGCCGCCGTCCCCATGTACCCCCATACCTGGATCTGCCCGGAACAGCTGATCTCTCTTCGGACACCATCCGGCAACAGGCGCCGTCGTAGGCTTCGGTTCCGCATACAGTTCGAGGCACGCATCGCCTTTGAACGCGTTCAAGAAAGCCCGCGCGGGCGAAGGCGCCATGGGAGGGACGGGGAGGAGCGCGGTGATGCGCAAGGGGACCAAGGCCGCTGTGGTGGGCGGTGTGTGTGTCGTGCTGGTCGGTGGGGCGGTGTACGGCGGATACAACATCGTCTCGGCGCTGGAGGGGGACGCGACCGCGAGCGGGCCGGCGCCCGCGCGGACGGGGCCGCCGACGCGGGACGAGGTGAAGGACACCACGTCGAAGTTCTTCGCGGCCTGGGAGAAGGGCGACGCGACGAAGGCCGCCTCATACACCAACTTCCCGCAGGATGCCCAGCAGTTGCTGTCCTCCTACGGACACGAGGCGCACATCACGGATGTGAAGATCGCGCCGGGGGCCGCCGCCGGCACCACCGTGCCCTTCTCGGTGAAGGCCACCGTCTCCTACGGCGGAAAGACCGCGCCGCTCGCCTACAGCAGCAAGCTGTCCGTGGTGCGCGGCGAGACCAGTCACCGGGCGCTCGTCGACTGGCAACCGGTGCTCGTGCACCCGCAGTTGAAGAAGGGCGACACGCTGGTCACCGGCGACTCGGCCGCCCCGCCGATCGAGGCCGTCGACCGCGACGGCAACGTTCTCACGAAGGACAAGTACCCTTCCCTGGGCCCGATCCTGGACGCGCTGCGGTCGAAGTACGGCGACAAGGCGGGCGGTTCCCCGTCCGTCGAGCTGAGCATCCACCACGCCGACACCGACGCGGCCGAGACCCCGCTCATCACCCTCGCCGAGGGCAAGCCGGGCAAGCTGCGCACGACGCTCAGCGCGAGCGCCCAGGCGGCGGCCGAGAAGGCGGTGGACAAGTTCGCGGAGTCCTCCGTCGTGGCCGTCCAGGCGTCCACCGGCGAGGTGCTCGCGGTCGCCAACCACCGCGCGGACGGCTTCAACGCGGCGTTCCTGGGCCAGTTGGCGCCGGGGTCCACCATGAAGATTGTCACCGCCGCCGCCCTCATCGACAACGGCCTCACCAAGGCGAGCGGGCCCGCGCCCTGTCTGCCGGACGTGCTGTGGGAGGGCCAGACCTTCCACAACCTCAAGGGCATGCAACCCGACGAGCACGCCACCCTCTCGGACAGCTTCGCCCGCTCCTGCAACACCGCCTTCATCAAGTTCACCCCCAAGCTGAAGTCCGACTCCCTCACCCGGGAGGCCCAGGAACGCTTCGGGCTCGGCCAGAACAACTGGAAGACCGGCATCCCGTCCTTCGACGGCTCGGTGCCGGCCGTCGACGGCCCGGACCGGGCGGCCAACTTGATCGGCCAGGGCCGGGTGCAGATGAGCCCGCTCAACATGGCGTCGGTGACGGCCACCGCGATCACCGGGGGCTTCCACCAGCCCGTCCTGGTCTCCGCCGGCCTCGACGACCGCGAACTGGCCACGGCCAAGGGCCTCCCGGCAAGCACCGTCACCCAGCTGCGGCAGATGATGAACCGCACCGCCACCAGCGGCACCGGCGCCGCCGCGATGTCCGGACTGAGCGGCAGCATCGGCGCGAAGACCGGCTCCGCCGAGGTCGACGGGCAGGCCAAGTCCAACAGCTGGTTCACCGGGTACCGCAACGACGTCGCGGCGGCGGCCATGACCCAGGAGGGCGGCCACGGCGGCGACGCGGCCGGCCCGATCGTCGCGGCGGTGCTGCGCGCGGCGGGCTGAGGCACTCCGCCGCCCGGTCCGTCTTCCCGGAAGGGCCGCCGCGCACCTCCACTGCCCCGCCCGGCGTGCGCCCCGGCGCCGTATGTCGCAGGTTGGCTACGGACGGTCCGAGTCGGCCACCGCGACGGACCCGGACCCTAGGGTGGTCCGGGCGCGTCTCATGTACGGCAGTACGGCAGTACGGCAGTACGGCAGTACGGCAGTACGGCAGTACGGCAGTACGGCAGCACTGCCGTAGCACGACAGCACGGCAGCACGGCAGCACGGGGACGACAGGACGACGGCGGCCACGGCAGCGCGGGTGGCGCGGCGGGGCCCGGCAGCGCGGAGGACGGAAGCCAGTGGGCAGGAGAAGGCGCGTCGCCGAGCGGCGCAGAACGCGGCCCGCGGTGGTCGGAGGCGTGGTCGCCGTGGTGGTGGGCGGCGCGGCGGTCGGCGCCTACACGCTCTCCGGCGGCGGCGCCGAGGCCGAGGGCCGCACCACCTCGGCGGCCGGCACCCACAAGAAGGTGCGGACCGGGCCCGTGACGGCGCTGGAGGTCCAGACCACGGCCGGGCGGTTCCTCACCTCCTGGCAGCAGGGCCGGGCGGCCGAGGCGGCCGCCTCCACCACCGACTCCGCCGCGGCCTCCGCGCTGCTCGCCCGATACGCCAAGGACGCCCACCTCAAGGACGTCACCCTCACCCAGGGCACCCCGCGCGGCGGCACGGTGCCGTTCTCCGTGAAGGCGACGGTCTCCTACCAGGGCGTGAACAAGCCGCTGGCGTACAACAGCGCGCTGACCGTGGTGCGCCGCGCGGCGGACGGCATACCCGTCGTCGACTGGCACGCGGCCGTCGTGCACCCGGACCTGAAGGACGGCGACACCCTCGTCACCGGGGCGTCCGGCACCCCGCCGGTCAAGGCCCTGGACCGGGACGGCGGCGCGCTCACCACGGCCGCGTACCCGTCGCTGGGCTCGGTCCTGGACGGGCTGCGCGAGAAGTTCGGGAAGACGGCGGGCGGCCGGGCGGGCGTCGAACTGCGCGTGGTGCGCGGCGCCGCGTCGAAGAAGGCCGAGCTGGCGGACAAGACCCTCGTCGAGCTGAGCAAGGGCACCCCGGGCACGGTGCGCACCACCCTGAGCCCGGCGCTCCAGTCGGCCGCCGAGCAGCAGGTCGCCGGGCGGGCCCGCGCCTCGGTGGTGGTGCTGCGCCCGTCCACCGGCGAGATACTCGCGGCGGCCAACAGCGGGCACGGCTTCGACACCGCCCTCCAGGGCTCCCTGGCGCCCGGCTCCACGATGAAGGTGATCACCGCCTCGCTGCTGCTCGACAAGAAGCTGGCGGCCGTGGACAAGGAGCACCCGTGCCCCAAGACGTTCAGCTACGGCGGCTGGACCTTCCACAACGACGACGACTTCGAGATCAAGGGCGGCACCTTCAAGGCGAGCTTCGCCCGCTCCTGCAACACGGCCTTCATCAGCCAGGCGGGCAAGCTGAAGGACGACGACCTGACCCGGCAGGCCCGTGAGGTGTTCGGGCTGGCGCGGGACGACTGGTCGATCGGGGTGCCGTCCTTCGACGGCGCGGTGCCGGTGCAGTCGGCCGCGCAGAAGGCCGCCTCGCTCATCGGCCAGGGCGGGGTCCGGATGAACCCGCTCAACATGGCGTCGGTGGCCGCGACCGTCCGGGCGGGCACCTTCCACCAGCCCTATCTGGTCTCCCCGGACACCGGCAAGCGCAAGCGGGCCACGGCCTCGCGCACGCTGTCCGCGTCCACCCTGTCCCAGCTGCGGGAGCTGATGCGGTACACGGCCGCCTCCGGCACCGCCGCCCAGGCGATGGCCGGACTCGGCCCCGACTACGGCGCGAAGACGGGGTCGGCGGAGGTCGACGGGCAGGAGAAGCCGAACGGCTGGTTCACCGCCTACCGCGGCGACCTCGCCGCGGCCGGTGTGGTCCAGGCGGGCGGCCACGGCGGCGACACGGCGGGCCCGATCGTCGCCGCCCTGCTGAAGAAGGGCGGCTGAGCCGTGGGGAACGGCGGCTGAGCCCTGCCGGGACCCAGGCAGGCTCAGTGGTGCGCCATCGCCGTCGCCGCGGCGGCCGCATACGTACGCCGCAGAAATCTGAGCAGCGTCTTCGTCTCGAACTGCACCACCGAGACGCCCCGCGGCGAGTGGAACTCCACCACGGCCTGCACCCGGCCGCACGGCCACACCCGCACCTCGCCGGTGCCGGTCGGGGCCCGCAGGCCCTGTTCGAGCAGCGACCGGGAGAACGTCCGCTCGGGCAGGCCGGGCAGAGCCATCCGGACCGCGCCCGGGTCGTCCTGGGGGTCGTAGCGCAGGACGACCGGGACACCGCAGTGCTCGTCCTGATGGTCGTCCTCGGTGACGACACGGGCTCGCGCGTACTGTTCGACTGCGGTCATCGGACGGCCCCTCACACTAGGCGACCTCGACGCGAGGCGGACACCAGCGAGACGTTCACTCGCTTCTGCACTCCTCTTTACCAATGTCCCACATCTGCGGTTTCATGCCCCCGCGTCCCGATCCGCTTCCCGCGCCGGTCCCGATCCGGCCCGCACTCGCCGCAGATGCATACCACCTCGCTCTTGCAAGAGGTTCGCAACACGCCACTATCATCGAACGGTGCATGTGCCTGACGGATTCATCAACGCTCCCACGTCCGCTGTCACCGGAGTCATCGCCGCCGGTGCCGTAGCGGTGAGCCTGCGCGGCGCGCGCCGGGAACTCGACGAGCGGACCGCACCGCTCGCCGGCCTGGTCGCCGCGTTCATCTTCGCGGTGCAGATGCTCAACTTCCCGGTCGCGGCCGGAACCAGCGGCCACCTCCTGGGCGGGGCGCTGGCCGCGATACTCGTGGGCCCCTACACCGGGGTCCTGTGCGTCTGCGTGGTCCTGCTCATGCAGGGCATCCTCTTCGCCGACGGCGGCCTGACCGCGCTCGGCGTCAACATCACCGACATGGCGATCGTCACCACGGTCGTCGCCTACGCGGTCTTCCGCGGCCTGGTGAAGGTGCTGCCGCGCCGCCGCCGCTCGGTCACGGTCGCCTCCTTCGTGGCCGCGCTGCTCTCCGTCCCGGCCGCCTCCGTCGCCTTCACGCTGATCTACGCGGTCGGCGGCACCACCGATGTGGCCATCGGCAAGGTCGCCACCGCCATGATCGGCGTGCACGTCCTCATCGGCATCGGCGAGGCCGCGATCACCGCGCTCACGGTGGCCGCCGTCATCGCCGTACGCCCCGACCTGGTGTACGGCGCGCGCGGTCTTGAGCAGCGGCTGAAGCTGCGGGTCGGCGGCGAACTGGTCGACGCCCCCGCCGCCGGACCGGCCCCCGTCCCGGCCGCCGCCGCCACCGCGCGGCCGCACCGCAAGCTGTGGATCACCGGCCTGGTGACCTCGCTGGTGCTGGCCGGTTTCGTCAGCTTCTACGCCTCCGCCAGCCCCGACGGCCTGGAGAAGGTCGCCCACGACAAGGGCATCGACCAGAAGGAGGAGGCGCACGCCTCCGCGGACTCCCCGCTCGCCGACTACGGCGTCAAGGACATCTCCGACGCCCGGCTGTCCGGCGGGCTCGCCGGGGTGATCGGCGTCGGCGTGACCGTCGCCGTGGGCAGCGGGGTCTTCTGGGTCGTGCGCAGGCGCCGTACGGCCGGATCCGAGACGCCGTCCTCCCAGGCCGCGGCCTGACGTGGGAGCGGGCCACGCGCACCGGCTCTACCGGCACGGGCACTCCCCCGTGCACGGGCTGCCGCCGCACACCAAGCTCGCCGCGGCCTTCGCGTTCGTGGTGGTCGTGGTGTCCACCCCGCGCGAGGCGGTGTGGGCGTTCGCGCTGTACGCGGTGCTGCTGGCCGCCACCGCCGCCGTGGCCCGCGTGCCCGCCGGCTTCCTGCTCAAGCGGCTGCTGATCGAGATCCCGTTCGTGGCCTTCGCGGTGCTGATGCCGTTCGTCGCCGAGGGCGAGCGCGTGCACGTCCTCGGGCTCTCGCTGAGCGTGAACGGCCTGTGGGGCGCGTGGAACGTGCTGGCCAAGGGCACCCTCGGCGTCGCCGCCTCGGTCCTGCTGGCGAGCACCACCGAACTGCGCGAACTGCTGCTGGGCCTGCAACGCCTCAAGCTCCCGCCCCTGCTGGTGCAGATCGCCTCCTTCATGATCCGCTACGGCGATGTGATCACCGACGAGATGCGGCGCATGCGCATCGCCCGCGAGTCGCGCGGCTTCGAGGCGAGCGGCGTCCGGCACTGGGGCGTGCTCGCCAAGTCGGCCGGCGCGCTGTTCATCCGCTCCTACGAGCGCGGCGAGCGCGTCCACCTGGCCATGGTGAGCCGCGGCTACGCCGGTTCGATGCCGGTCATCGACGAGGCGACCGCCTCCCGGGCCCAGTGGTCGTCCGCGCTGGCCCTCCCCGGTGCGGCGCTCGTCATCGTCGTCGTGGTCTGTCTGCTGGGGTGACTCCACCCACGCATGAACGCGCGGGCTTCCTGTGCCGGTGGCCAGGCCGCCGCACAGAGGACCAGCCCGGCCCTGTCGAGGATGTTCGAAGCGCCGACGTGGTCCGCGTTCGCGGTGAAGCCGCACGCCGTGCACCGGAACTTCGCTTGAGTGACGCGGTTCTCCTTCGCGACGTGCCCGCAGCCACCGAGGCTGGGTGGGCAGGTACGGGAGGTGTTGCGGGGATCCACTGGGATCACGAGGCGACCGGCACTCTCAGCCTTGTTCGCCAGGATCGCGAGGAACTGCCCCCAACCCGCGTCGAGGATGCTCCGGTTCAGCCCGGCCTTGGCGGCGGCACCGTTCGGGAGGAACGCACCGTCGTTCCCGGGGTCTGGCTTGGGTGCCGGGCTCTTGGCCATCCCGGCGATGTTCAGCCGCTCGTGCGCGATCACGTCGTTCTCGGCGATCAGCGCGCGGGCCGTCTTGTGGTGGAAGTCCAGACGCTGCCGCCGCACCTTCGCGTGCAGCCCGGCGACCTTGCGGGCGGCGGCGCGGTGTTTCTTGGTGCGCTGCCGGGTGCGCTCGGGGAACGTCGCCAGGTGCCGCTGCGCGGCGGCCAGCTCCCCGGCCATGGCGGCGAGGAAGCGCGGATTCGTTTCGTGCTCGCCCTCGGAGGTGGTGAGGAAGTGCGTGGCGCCCATGTCGATGCCGATGACCGCGCCGGTGGGCGGCAGTGCCCCGGCGGGCACGTTGTCGCAGGCCAGAATGACGTACCAGCGGCTCCCCTCACGCTTCACCGAGACCGTCTTGACGCGGCCCTTGACGGGTCGGTGCTGGTGCACGCGGATGTGCCCGACGCCTTGGAGACGGACACGGGTCTGCCGCTCGTGGGGGGTGGAGTCCCAGCGGCAGCCGTCGCCGTCCTTGGGGAAGGTGACGTTGTCAAAGTGTCCAACACCCTTGAACCTGGGGTATCCGGGCGTCCGGCCGGCCTTCACTCGCTCGAAGAACGCCCGAAACGATTTGTCCAGGCGACGCAGGGTGGCCTGCTGGGAGGAGAACGACCAGCGGCCCTGGCGTTCCGGGTCGAACGCGCGGATGTCCTTGAGCTGGGCGGACTGGTCCCCGTAGCGGACGGTGGTCTTCGAGGCGTGCCGCCAGGCGTCCCGGCGCTCCTGCAACGCCGCGTTGTACAGCGAGCAGTGGTCCCGCAGCATCTCACCGAGCGCGACCACCTGGCGGGCTGTGGGCCGCAGGAGGAACTTGTACGCCCGGATCACGGACCTTCCCCCTTCTGCTTCTTCCACGGCCGCTCCCACTGCGTGTCAATGTGTCGGCGCACGGTGTCCGCCGACACGGCGCCGACCGACGCGGCGAAGTACGACGACGACCACAGAGTCGGCAGCTGTGAACGGAGGTGCGGGAACTCCTCACGCAGAATGCGTGAGGAGAATCCCTTGAACTGGTTCGCGACGTACGACGCAGAGGACTTCGGGTCGTGTTTGACGAACAGGTGGACGTGGTCGGGCATGACTTCGGGTGTCACGATCTCCCACCCCCGCTCGCCGGCCTTCTGCCGGATCAGTTCGTCCAGTCGTACCGCGACCCGTCCACCGGGGACCGGGCGGCGGTACTTCGGGCACCACACGAGGCAGACAGTACAGATCCGTGCACACAGCCGAGGGCAGATCGGATCAAAGAAGCAATTCCCCCGCCGGCCGAAGCCGGTGGTCCCCTTGCCAGGAGAACTGATGGACCCTGTGACTACGCCTTCGACGCCGCCCTCCCTGGAGGTCTCCGGCCTCGCCTTCGCCTATCCGGACGGCCACCAGGCCCTGTTCGGCGTGGACTTCGCCGTCGCCCGCGGGGAGCGGGTGGCGCTGCTCGGCCCGAACGGCGCCGGGAAGACCACGCTCGTGCTGCATCTCAACGGCATCCTGAGCGGCGGCGCGGGCACGGTGACGGTGGCCGGGCTGCCGGTCGGCAAGCGGCACATGGCCGAGATCCGGCAGAAGGTCGGGATCGTCTTCCAGGACCCGGACGACCAGTTGTTCATGCCGACCGTGCGCGAGGACGTCGCGTTCGGTCCGGCGGCGGCCGGGCTGAAGGGGCCCGAGCTGGAGCAGCGCGTGCGCACCGCCCTGGAGCGGGTCGGCATGGCGGAGTTCACCGACCGGCCCCCGCACCACCTCTCCTTCGGCCAGCGCCGCCGGGTCGCGGTGGCCACCGTGCTCGCCATGGAGCCGGAGATCCTGGTCCTGGACGAACCGTCCTCCAACCTGGACCCGGCCTCCCGCCGTGAACTGGCCGACATCCTGCGCTCGTTGGACGTGACCGTCCTCATGGTCACGCACGACCTCCCGTACGCCCTGGAGCTGTGCCCGCGCGCGCTGATCCTCAGCGACGGCGTGATCGCGGCCGACGGACCGACCGGGGATCTCCTGTCCGACGAGGATCTGATGCACGCCCACCGGCTGGAACTGCCCTTCGGCTTCGACCCGCGCGTGGCCTCGGCCCCTAAGGGCTGAGGCCCCCCGAGGAATCGCAGGCGACGCCTCTGTGTTGCACTCACTGTCGCAGGCTGCGGACGGATACGAGTGACGAGTGGCAGGAGTACGGGTGTGGATGTGGACGTGAGCGGTGCGGTGGCCGAGGGCTTCGGACCGGTCAGGGACGCGTTCGCCGAGAACTTCGCCGTACGCGGCGAGCGGGGCGCGGCCCTCGCGGTGTACCGGGACGGGCACAAGGTCGTCGACCTGTGGGCCGGGAGCCGGGACGTCGACGGGGACCCGCGGGACGCGCCGTGGGAGCACGGCACCGCGCAGATAGTGCGCTCCGCGACCAAGGGCGTCGCCGCCGCCGCCCTCCTGCTCCTGCACCAGCGCGGCGAACTCGACCTGGACGCTCCGGTGGGCGCCTACTGGCCCGAGTACAAGGCGGCCGGCAAGGACCGGACCACCGTGTGGCAGCTGCTCGCCCACCGCGCGGGCGTGCCGGTCCTGGACCGGCCGCTCACCCCCGCCGAGGCCGCCGACCCGGACCTGGGCGCCCGCGCGGTCGCCGCGCAGGCCCCGGTGTGGGAGCCGGGCACCGGCCACGGCTACCACGCGCAGACGTACAGCTGGCTGACCGGCGAGCTGGTGCGGCGGGTGACGGGCGAGCCGGTCGGCGCCTGGATCGCCCGGGAGATCGCCGCTCCGGTGGGCGCCGACCTGTGGGTCGGGCTGCCCGCCGCCGAGACCGGGCGCGCGGGCCGGGTCGGACCGGTCACGGCACCCGAGTCCGCGGGCGGGCTGCGGCTGCGCCCCAAGCGCGCGGTCGCCGACGCCTACGCGGACCCCGCCTCGCTCACCCGGCGCGCCTTCGGCGCGATCACCCCGCTGCCCGACGAGAACGACGCCGCCTACCGCGCGGCGGCCCTGCCCGCGTCCAACGGCATCGCCACCGCCGACGGCCTGGCCCGCTTCTACGCCGCGCTGATCGGCGAGGTGGACGGCGGCCGACGGCTGTTCGAGCCCGGGACGCTGGAGCTGGCCCGCGCCGAGCGGTCCGCGGGCGCGGACCGGGTGCTGGTGGTGGGCACCCGGTTCGGCCTCGGGTACATGCTGCACGGCGGCGCGTCCCCGCTGCTCGGCCCCGGTTCCTTCGGCCACCCGGGCCGCGGCGGCGCCCTCGGCTTCGCCGACCCGGAGACCGGCACCGCCTTCGGCTGCGTCACCAACGGCTTCCGCGGCAGCGTGACGGCGGACCCGCGCGCGCAAGCACTCGTCCGGGCGGTCCGGACGGCACTGGCGCAACCGGCCTGACGGCGACCCGCCTGACACGCCCCGCCTGACGCGACCTTCAGACGTGGATCGGCTGGGAGGTGCGGCCCGAGGCGCTGTCGATCTCCTCGTGCGCCTTCGTGAGCAGCTCCATGGCGAGTTCGTTGAGGGCGCGCGCCCCGGCGATCTCCTCGCCGACGCGCGGCTGGTCGGAGTCGGTACGGTGCCTGCTGGCCCGCCCGTGCCCACGGATCTCGCTGCCGTCGGGCAGCCGCACCATGGCCGCCGCCCGCGTGTGCTGGCCGTCCTCCTGGAACTCCAGCTCCACATGCCATCCCACGGCTGTCTTCATCATGACCATCACCTCCGGGAACACCTCCTTCCAGGGTGCTCCCTCCCGGGGCGGTACGCAGCACCAGGTGCCCGGCGGGCGCCTAACCCGCGTGCAGCATCAGGCCGATGCCCACGACCAGCAGGCCCGCCGCCGCGAGCCGGGGTGCGCCGAAGCGCTCCTTGAAGAAGACGGCGCCGATGGCCGCGCCGACCAGGATGGAGGACTCGCGCAGCGCGGAGACGGGGGCGAGGTCGGCGCGGGTCTGCGCCCACAGGACCATGCCGTACGCCGTCACGGACAGGGCGGCGCCGAGCAGGCCGAGGGCGGCGTGGGGGCGCAGCAGGGCGGCGGAGCGGCCGCGCCAGCGGGTGAGGGCGTACACCGGGACGGCCACGCCCTCGATGACCATGAGCCAGGCGATGTAGCCGAGGGACGAGCCGGAGGCGCGTACGCCCAGGCCGTCCACGACCGTGTACGCGGCGATGGACAGACCGGTCGCGAGCGCGGCGCCGACCGCCGTCCAGTTCGGGCGGCGCCCGCGCAGCCCCCACAGCGCGACTCCGGTCAGCCCGGCGCAGGACAGCGCGATGCCGCCGGTCACCCACAGGTCCGGCACCTCGTGGGCGAAGACGGCGGCCAGGACCGTGACGACGAGCGGTGCCGTGCCCCGGGCGATCGGGTAGGTCTGCCCGAAGTCACCGAGCCGGAAGGACGTCATCAGCAGGACGTAGTAGACGACGTGCAGCACCGCCGATATGCCGAGGTACGGCCACGCGCCGGCCGCCGGGAAGGCCGCGAACGGCGCCAGCGCCACGCCGATCAGCACTCCGCCGCCGGAGATCAGGGTGAACCCGACGAGCTTGTCGGGGATGCGGTGCGCGAGGGCGTTCCAGCAGGCGTGGGTGACCGCGGCCAGCAGGACGGCCGCGGTGACCAGCGGCGTCACGAAGCGCGCTCGCGCACGTCCACGAGGACGGCCCCGGCTCGCTCGGCCAGCTCCTTCGGGGCCATCGGGAAGACCGTGTGCGGGGTGCCCGCCGCGGCCCAGACCAGGTCGTGCTCCAGCAGCGAGCGGTCGGCCAGCACCCGGGTCCGCGTCCGGTGCCCGAAGGGCGGCACCCCGCCGATGGCGTACCCGGTGGTGTCCCGTACGACGTCGGCCTTGGCGCGGGTGACCTTCTGGGCGCCCAGTTCCTCGCGGACGCGTTCCACGTCCACGCGGGAGGCGCCGTCCATGAGGACGAGCACCGGCACGCCGTCCGCGGCGAAGATCAACGACTTGCAGATCTGGCTCAGTTCGCACCCGACCGCCGCCGCGGCCTCGGCGGCGGTGCGGGTGGCCTCGGGGAAGTGCCGCACCCGCCCGGCCAGCTCGTCGAGCCCCAGCTCAGTCAGGGCCGCGACGAAGCGCGGGTGGACGCCGGGGGTGCCGTTCGTCATCGTCATGCCCGGCACGGTAGCGGTGCCCGCCCGCTCCCCGCGAAGTCATTCCCCGACGTACGCGAGGAAGTCCGCCCAGGAAGCGGGGGCGAGGGCGAGGCGTGACACCTCCGGACGCTTGGAGTCACGGACGTGGATCGTGGTGGGAGTGGTGGCGACCTCGACGCAATCGCCGGGCTCGCCGCTGCTGCTGTAGCTGCTCTTGAACCAGTGCAGTTCCGGCGTGCTCATGCCGGGTGACCGCCCTCCACCGCGTGCGCGAGGAAGCTCGTCCAGGCGACGGGGGCGACGGCCAGCCAGGCGGTGTTCGGGGTTTTGGAGTCGCGGATGTGGACCAAGGTTGGTGTGGTGGCGACCTCGACACAGTCGCCGGGGTCGTTGCCGTCGCTGTAGGTGCTCTTGAACCAGTGGAGGTCCGGAGTGCTCATAGTCTCCCCAGCATCTGCTCGATGAAGGCCAGTGACCTTCTCGGTGTGAGGGCCTGCGCTCGGATCATGCCATAGCGCGATTCGAGGACACGGAGGTCTCTGGGGCTCCCGACCGGGCGACCGTGGAACGTGCCGGTGGCCCGCCCGGCCCCCGAACCATCGGCGAACTTCAGCACATGGAGCTGGCCATCTCCTGACATACCGGCGTGATCCTCCAGATCGGTCGGCATGACTTGGAGAGAGACATTCCTCAACTGGGCCACTTCCAGGATGTGTTCCAGTTGACGACGCAACACCGCCTTCCCACCGATCGGCCGCTCCAGCGTCACCTGCTCCTGCACGAAACTGATCACCGGAGCCGGGTCCCGCTTGAGCACCGCTTGCCGGTCCATGCGCCCGGCGACCTCCCGCTCGATGACGTCCTCGGAAAGCGGAGGATGGCGTACCCGGTACAGCGCCCTCATGTACTCCGGTGTCTGGAGCAGGCCGTTGATGTTGTGGGTGCTGTACAGCAGCATCTCCACCGAGCGGCCTTCCATCTCGACCAGTTCCCGGACCTTCTTCGGGTACCGCGCCCGCCTCATGTCCTCCATGAACGCGCGCAGATGACCGTGCGCGTGCAGCACCTGGTCGGCCTTGTCGAGGAACTCCGGCCGGGGAATGCGTTGTCCCCGCTCGACCTTCCGGATCAAGTCCTCGCCGTACCCGAGCACTTCCGCCAGTTCGCCGGTGCGCATCCCCGCCGCCTCCCGGCACACCTTCAGCAGCCGACCCACCGCCTGCACCAACGGTTCGATCTCGTCGCCGGGCTCCACGGACCAGCCGGACTCGTCCACATCATCAACCATGGCTCCTCCTTCGACGCGCACGCATACCCGTACAACGCGGCGAAGAGCCAGGACAGCACGGGACAGCCCCCGGACAGAACGAAAAGGGCGCGGCCCCCGCAGGAAGCCGCGCCCTCGTCCACGTATCCGGTCAGGCCAGGGCCGGTTCCCGGTCCTCCTCGCGGCCGTCCGCCGAGGACAGCGCGCGCAGGCCCTCGCCCTCGACGTCCACGTTGGGCAGCGCGCGGTCCAGCCACTTCGGCAGCCACCAGGCGCGGCGGCCGAGGAGGGCGAGGACCGCGGGGACGATGGCCATGCGGACGACGAACGCGTCGAAGAAGACCGCGACGGCCAGGCCGAAGCCGATCATCTTGATCATCGACTCGCTGGAACCGATGAACCCGGAGAAGACGGCGATCATGATGACCGCGGCGGCCGTGACGACGCGCGCACCGTGCCGGAAGCCGGTCACCACGGCCTGCCGGGGCTGCTCGCCGTGGACATACGCCTCCCGCATCCGGGTCACGAGGAAGACCTCGTAGTCCATGGCGAGGCCGAAGACGACACCCACCATGAAGATCGGCATCATCGACATGACCGGGCCGGTCTCCTCCACGCCCATCAGGCCGGACAGCCAGCCCCACTGGAAGACCGCGACGACCGCGCCGAGCGCCGCCATCACCGACAGCAGGAAGCCGAGCGCCGCCTTCAGCGGGACCAGGACGGAGCGGAACACCACGATCAGCAGCAGGAAGGCGAGTCCGACGACCAGCGCCAGATACGGGAACAGGGCGTCGTTCAGCTTCTGCGAGACGTCGATGTTCATCGCCGTGGACCCGGTGACCAGCACCTCGGCGTCCGTTGTGGCCTTGATGCCGCTGCCCGCGTCGCGGATGGCGTGCACCAGGTCCTCGGTGGTGGAGGAGGACGGCTTGGAGTTCGGGACGACGGTGATCGTCGCGGTGTCGCCGGCCTTGTTGGGCTGGGCCGGGGTCACCGTCACGACGTCCTTGAGGCCCTTGATGCTGTCGGTCACCTCGGTGAAGGCGGCCTTGGCGTCACCGCTCCCCTTGGCGTCGACGACGACCATCAGCGGGCCGTTGAAGCCGGGCCCGAAGCCCTCGGAGAGGAGGTCGTAGGCGCGGCGCTGGGTGGTGGACACCGGCTGGGAGCCGTCGTCCGGGAGGCCCAGTTCGAGGGAGGTGGCGGGCACCGCGGCGGCGCCCAGGCCGACCACGCCGAGCAGCAGCACGGCGACGGGACGGCGCACCACGAACCGGGCCCAGCGGGTGCCCATGTTGTCCCGGGCCGGCTGCTGTGCCTTCTCCGCGGCCCGGCCGCCGCCCAGCAGCCTGCTCTTCTCGCCGGTCGGCTTGATCCTGCGGCCGGCGTAGCCGAGCAGCGCCGGGATCATGGTGAGCGCGATCAGGACGGCGATGACGACCGTGCCGGCCGCGGCGATGCCCATCTTCGTGAGCATCGGGATGTTGACGACGGAGAGGCCGACCAGGGCGATGACGACGGTGAGTCCGGCGAAGACCACGGCGGAGCCCGCGGTGCCGGTGGCCCGGCCCGCCGCCTCCTCGCGGCTGTGGCCCTCGGCGAGTTCCGCGCGGTAGCGGGAGACGATGAACAGGGCGTAGTCGATGCCGACCGCGAGGCCGATCATCGAGGCGAGGATCGAGGTGGTGCTGCCCAGGTCGAGGGCGCTGGCGAGCGCGGTGACCGTGGAGACGCCGATGCCGACACCGATGATCGCGGTCAGCAGCGGCAGCCCGGCCGCCAGCAGCGAGCCGAAGGTGATGACGAGCACGACGGCGGCGATGGCGATGCCGATGACCTCGGTGGCCCCGGTCTCCGGCGCGGCGCTGAGCGCGTCACCGCCGATCTCCACGGTCAGCCCGGCGTCCCGCGCGTGCTGCGCGGCGTCCTTGAGCGCGGTGCGCGAGGAGTCCTCCAGCTCCATGCCGGAGACCTTGTACTTCACCGAGGTGTAGGCGACGGTGCCGTCCTTGCTGACGGCGTTGCCGGTGTAGGGGTCGGCGACGGAGGCGACCTCGGAGCCGTCCGACAGCTCCTTGACGGTCTTCTCGACGGTCGCCTTGTTCCCGGCGTCGGTCATCTTCCCGCTGCCGGGTGCCTTGAACACCACGCGGGCGGTGGCCCCGTCGGCGCTCGCCCCGGGGAAGCGCTGCTCCAGCAGGTCGAAGGCCTTCTGCGCCTCGGTGCCGGGGATCGAGAAGGACGTGTTGCCCGCGGGGGGCGCGGAGGCGGCGCCGACACCGGCGAGGGTCAGCAGCGCCACCCATATCAGCGCGACGAAGTGCCGTCGCCTGAAGGCGAGGCGTCCAAGTTTGTACAGGAACGTGGCCACGTGGGCGTACTCCCGGTCAGGTCGTTGGGTGGATCAGGGCAGGGGTCATCAGCCCGACGACGTGAGCGGTGACGTCAGAAGGTGGGCTTGCTGAGGAGGAGAGCTACTGAGGTGCCTGGGGAGGGCGGTTCAGGAGGTGGTGGGCACGCCGAGGGCGGGGAGCACCACGGCGTCTATGTACGACCGCAGGAAGCCCTGGGTCGGCGGCTGGTCCTCGATCAGCGCCCGGACGACGAAGCCGCCGGCCAGCATGTGCACCACGAAGTCCAGCGCCGGGCAGTCCGGACGGATCTCGCCCCGGTCGACGGCCCGCTGGAGCAGCCGCTTGAACTCGGCCATCTCCGGTTCGATCAACTGCTCCCGGAAGGCCTGTCTGAGGTCCGGGTTGGAGTGCATCGCCATGGCCAGGCCCCGCATCAGCGCGGAGTTCTGCTCCATGGTGCAGTCGTCCTCGCGGCTCGTCAGCGCGTGCAGGTCGCCGCGGAGCGTGCCGGTGTCGGTGCCCTCCAGCTTCCCGGGCTTGCCGTGCCGCACGGCCCGCACGACCAGTTCGGCCTTGCCGCCCCACTGGCGGTAGAGCGTGGCCTTGCTGGAGCGTGTACGGGCGGCCACGGCGTCCATGGTGAGGGCGTCGTAACCGACCTCGCGGAGCAGGTCGAGGACGGCCGCGTACAGCTCGGCCTCGCGCTCGGGCGTGATCCGGCTCCGGCGCACCGCCGTCATCTCGGTCATCCCGTCCGCCTTCCCGCTGTGCACGACACGGTTTCGTACGACACGAATGTAGCGCACTCAGCTATCGAAACGAAACAGTTTCGTACGTGGGTTGGGTCACTTCTGTCGGATTCCCGTAAAGGAGTCCCCTGAGGGAGCCCCATGACTGCTCCGCAGTGCTCCGGAGTGCTCCCGGCGCGGTGCTCCGGTTGCCCGGCCCGGCACCCCGGCGAAGCATGGAGGAGGTGAGCTATCTGCGTATGCCGCACCTCAGCGGCGATCTGCTGTGCTTCGTGGCCGAGGACGACCTGTGGCTGGCGCCGCTCGACGGTGCGGGCCGGGCCTGGCGGCTCACCGTGGACCGCACCAAGACCGGCCACCCCCGCTTCTCCCCCGACGGCCGCCACATCGCCTGCACCAGCTGGCGCAGCCTGGCACCCGAGATCCATCTGGTCCCGGTGGACGGCGGGCCCGCCCGGCAGCTGACGTACTGGGGCAGCTCCGACACCCAGGTGTGCGGCTGGACGCCGCCCGAGGAGGACGGGCACCGCGAGATCCTCGCCGTCACCTCGCACGGCGAGCCGTTCTCCTACTTCACCTCGGCCTACAAGGTCGCCACCGACGGCTCACCCGGCCGCAAACTGCCCTGGGGGCCGGTCGCCGACATCCAGGCCGCCGAGACCGGCGGCGAGCGCAGGACCCTGCTGCTGACCGGCACCCCGCCCCACGAACCCGCCTCCTGGAAGCGCTACCGCGGCGGCGCCACCGGCCGCCTCTGGCTGCACGGACAGCGGCTGCTGCCCGAGCTGAACGGCCATCTGGCCTGCCCGATGTTCGTCGGCGACCGGATCGCCTTCCTCTCCGACCACGAGGGCGTCGGCAACCTCTACTCCTGCGCCCCCGACGGCTCCGACCTGCGCCGCCACACCGACCACGACGCCTTCTACGCCCGGCACGCCGCCGGGGACGGCCGGCGCGTGGTGTACCAGTGCGCGGGCGACCTGTGGATCGTGGACGACCTCTCCCCCGACTCGGTGCCGCGCCGCCTGGACGTACGGCTCAGCGGGCCGCGCGCGGGCCGCCGCCGCCACCCCGTCCCGGCCGCCCAGAACCTGGACGGCCTCTCCGTGGACGAGACCGGCCGGGCCAGCGCGGTCGTCGTCCGCGGCTCCCTGTACTGGCTCACCCACCGTGACGGCCCCGCGCGCACCCTCACCGACACGCCCGGCGTCCGCGTCCGGCTCCCGGAGATGCTCGGCGCCGGCGGCCGGATCGCCTACGTCACCGACGCGGGCGGCGAGGACGCGGTGGAGATCGCCCAGCTGCCGCGCGCCACCGGGCCCCGGCCGCCGCGCCGGATCGCCCAGGGCGAGCTGGGCCGGGTGCTGGAGATGGCCGCCGACCCCGACGGCGAACGGCTCGCCCTGGCCGCGCACGACGGACGGCTGCTGCTGCTCGACGTGACGGAGGAGGACGGCACGGAGACCGCCGACGGCGGCGGGCCCGGGGAGGCCGGTACGGAGGACGGTGGCGGGACCGAAGCGCAGGCCGGCGGGGAGAACGGCACGCGGGACGAGGCGGCCCCGGCCCCCCGCGGCACCGTCACCGAACTCGTCCGCTCCGTCAACGGCCCCGTGCGCGACCTCGCGTTCTCCCCGGACGGCGCCTGGCTGACCTGGTCGCAGCCGGGGATCGGCCGGACACTGCGCCAGATCAGGCTGGCCCGCATCAAGGACGGCCTGGTCATCGACGTCACCGACGGCCGCTTCGAGGACGAGAACCCCGTCTTCACCCGGGACGGCCGCTATCTGGCCTTCCTGTCCTGGCGCGGCTTCGACCCGGTGTACGACGTGCACACCGGCGACCTGTCCTTCCCGCTCGGCTGCAAGCCCTATCTGGTCCCGCTGTCCTCCGCGACGCCCTCCCCCTTCGCGCTGAACCCGGAGGGGCGCCCGGCGGCGGGCGGGCTCGACCCGGTGGAGGACGAGGAGAACGGCGAGCCCGGCGCGGTCACCGTCGAGGTGGAGGGCCTGGAGAGCCGGGTGACGCCGTTCCCGGTCATCGCCTCCAAGTACTCGGCGCTCGCCCCGGTCGCGGGCGGCGGCCTGGTCTGGCAGCGCTGGCCGATCTCCGGCGCGCTCGGGGAGACGTTCGCCAACCCGGACGACACAACCGGCAGGCCCACCCTGGAGTACTTCCACATCAGCAAGGCGAAGAAGTCCGAACTCGTCGGCCACCTCGACTGGTTCGCGGTCAGCGGCGACGGCACCCGGCTGGTCGTGGTCGACGAGGGCGAGCTGCGCGCGGTGCCCTCCACCGAGCCGGGCGACAGCGACACCACGACCTGGATCGACCTGCGCCGGATCCTGCACGTCGTCGACCCGGGCGCCGAGTGGAGCCAGGCGTACGAGGAGGCCGGGCGGCTGATCCGGGCGTACTTCTGGGAGCCGCGGATGTGCGGCATCGACTGGGACGGGGTGCTCGCCCAGTACCGGCCGCTGGTCGAACGGGTCGCCTCCCCCGACGAGTTCGCCGATCTGCTGCGCGAGGTGCTGGGCGAACTGGGCACCTCCCACGCCTATGTCGCCGCCGCCCGCCGCAACGAGGGCCCCGCGCACTACCAGCGCTGGCAGGGCCTGCTCGGCGCCGACCTGGTGCCGCGCGAGGAGGGCTGGACCGTCCGCCGGATCCTGCCCGGCGACTCCTCCGACTCGCGCGCCCGCTCGCCGCTGGCCGGCACCGGGATCCGCGCGGGCGCCGCGCTGACCCATGTCGACGGACGGCCGGTCGACCCGGTGACGGGCCCCTGGCCGCTACTGGCCGGGTCCGGCGGTACGACGGTGGAGCTGACGTTCTCGCCCGCGGGCGGACAGGGACCGGCCCGCCGGGTCGCGATCGTCCCGCTGGTCGACGACCGGCCGCTGCGCTACCAGGACTGGGTCGCCAAACGCCGGGCGGTCACCCGTGAGTTGAGCGACGGCAGGTGCGGCTATCTGCACATCCCCGACCTGGGCGGCTCCGGCTGGGCGCAGTTCATCCGGGACGTGCGCATGGAGATGTCCCGGCCCGCGCTCATCGTGGACGTACGCGGCAACGCGGGCGGCAACATCAGCGAACTGGTCATCGAGAAGCTGACCCGGACCATCCTCGGCTGGGACCTGACCCGCGACGCCCAGCCGGTCTCGTACACCTCCAACGCGCCGCGCGGCCCGATCGTGGCCCTCGCCGACGAGGCGACCAGCTCCGACGGCGACATGATCACGGCCGCGATCAAGCTGCTGGAGCTGGGTCCGGTGGTCGGCCAGCGCACCTGGGGCGGCGTGGTCGGCATGACCGGGCGGCACCGGCTCGGCGACGGCACGGTGATCACGGTGCCGATGAACGCGGCCTGGTTCGACGCGTACGGCTGGTCCGTGGAGAACCACGGCGTCGAGCCCGACATCGAGGCGCTGCGCACCCCGCTGGACTGGGCCGAGGGCCGGCACGTCGAGATGGACCGGGCCATCGAACTGGCCCTGGAACTCCTGGCGTCGCACCCGGCCGCGACCCCGCCCGGCTACGGCGGCGTGCCCGACCTCGCCCGTCCGAAGCTGCCGCCGCGGCAGACCTGAGGTCCCGGCAGCCGCATGGGGTGCCCCGGTGCACGGGACACCCCACGGCTCAGCAACGGTCCACGGAGCGCGGCGAGTTACCGGTCGTAGTCCTCGTCGAGGCGGTCGTGGGCCTCGTCGTGCGTGTCCTCGATGCCCTGGCGGGCGCGGTCACGCTGCTGGTCACCGCGCTGCCCGGCACGCTGGCCGGCCTTCTCGCGGCCCTCCTGGACGCGCTCCTTGCCCTGCTGCTGCCACTGCTTGGCCTGCTCCTGGGACTTGTCCTTCATACCCATGCTGTGTCACTCCCGTGTGGGTGAATGCGGCCCCCAAGTGGGTGAGGGGACCGGCCTCGACCAGATTCACACGGGCGGTGACCCTGTGCATGTCGATCAGTGACGGTCGGTAGTTGACACCGTCCGGTGCTGTTCGTCGGCGGCGCCGCCCGCTCCGACGAGCCCGGTGCGCATGCCCGTCAGCCGGTCCGCGAACCGCCGCATCTCCCGCTGCCCCACCGTCCCGATGACACCCGGCAGATACCCGCGCGTCCCCTGCATCCCGCGCAGCCACCACTGCCCGTAGACATGGCCGGCGCGCCGCTCGATGCCGTCCACGATCCGGTCCACCGCCGGACCCAGCGGATACGTCTTGTTGGCCGGCCACGGCAGCCGCTGCCTCAACTCCCGCATGACGTCGTCCTGATCGGCCCCGCGCACCATGTCCGTGTCGGTCCACGACAGGTACGCCACGCCCACCCGCACGCCCCGGTGGCCGACTTCGGCGCGCAGGCTGTGCGCGTACGCCTCCACACCGGACTTGGAGGCGCAGTACGCCGTCATCATCGGCGCCGGGGTCATCGCGGCGAGCGAGGCGACCTGGAGGAGGTAGCCCCGGCTCTCGGTCAGCGCGGGCAGGAACGCCCGGCCGGTGACCGCCGAGCCGATGAGGTTGACCTCGATCACCCGCCGCCAGGACCGCGGGTCGGAGTCGGCGAACGGACCGCCGGTCGCCACACCGGCGTTGGCGACGACGATGTCCACCCGGCCGAACCGCTCCTTCACCTCGGCCGCCACCCGGGCCATCGCCTCGTGGTCGGTGACGTCGGCGTACCAGTGGCCGCTCTCGCCGTGCAGCCGCTCGGCGACCTGCTTGAGCGCGTCCGGCTCCAGGCCCACCAGCGCCACCCGCGCGCCGCGCGCGGAGAGTTTGCGGGCGAGCAGCTCGCCGACGCCCCGCGCGGCGCCCGTGACGACCGCCACCTGTCCCTCCAGCGGGAACCTGCTCATGCGCCCTCTCCGATCCGTGCGGTGTCGTTGTCGTTTCCGGTGCCGCGTGCGCGTATGTGCCCGGCGACGAGGTCCCGTATCTTCCCGGTGACCTGGTCCGGGGCCTCCATGGGGGTCATGTGGCCGCGCGCGGGCAGTTCGGTCAGGCCCACGCACTGCGGCAGCGCCGCCGCCAGCGACCGGGCGTGCACCGGCGGCGTGAGCCGGTCGGCGGTGCCCACGAGCACCGCGGCGGGCACCCGCACCTGCCGTGCGCCCGCGTCGAGCTGGAGCGAGTCCAGCACCCGCGACCAGGCGTGGCGCACCCGGCGCGGGCAGGCGTGCACGATCCGGGCGCACGCCTCGACCGCGTGCGGTGCCGAACGCGGGCCCATCGTCGCGTACTTGAGGACCCGCAGGGCGAGCGGCGTGACCGGTCCGAGCGGGGCCCGGGAGCCGAGGATCCGCCGGGTCAGCCCGGTGCGCAGGCGGCCGGCCCGCAGCAGCGGCACGACGGTGGCCTCCTCGACCAGCCGCGAACTGCCCGTGCTGCACAGCAGGACGGCCGCCGCGTGTTCCCGGAAGCCGGGCCGCCCGGCCGCGGCCAGCACCGTCATCCCGCCCATGGAGTGGCCCGCGACCACCGCCCGCTCGCCCGGGGCGAGGGTCGCGGCGAACACGGCCTCCAGGTCGTCGGCGAGCGCCTCGGTGCTGCACACCTCGTGCGCGGGGCTGCGGCCGTGGCCGCGCTGGTCGTAGGCGATCACCCGGTGGTCGGCGGCGAGTTCGCGGATCTGCGCGGCCCAGAAGGCGGTGGAGCAGGTCCAGCCGTGCGCGAGGACGACCGCGGGCGCCCCTTCGGGCCCGTGCACCTCCACGTGCAGCCGGGCGCCGCCGGTGGAGGAGACGGTGAGTTCGCGGGCGGGGACGGGCGGGGCGTACGGGCCGGCCGTGACGCGGGTCAGCCGGCTCACGCCTGCACCTCCGCGGGCCGGGACGCGGCGGGCGCGGGCGAGGGGGCCCCGCTCGCGCCGGTCCCGGGCGTCCTGGATGCCTTGGGCGCCCGTACGACCTCGTACTCGGCGAGGTCCACGCGCCGGGTGGCGCGGCGGAACTCGGTGGTGGTGCCGGGCCAGACGGTGGTGTTGCGGCCGGCCGCGTCCAGGTACCAGCTGGTGCAGCCGCCGGTGTTCCACACGGTGCGCTTCATGCGCTCCTGCACCGTGCGGTTCCAGGCGTTCACCGCGCTCTGCCGGACGTCGAGGGCGGTCCCCGGGCCGAGGACGTCCAACTGGCGCAGATAGTCGGCCATGTAGTTCAGCTGGGACTCGATCATGAGGATCATCGAGGAGTTGCCGAGGCCGGTGTTGGGGCCGATGACCGTCATGCAGTTCGGGAACCCGGCCGCGGTGGCGCCGCGCAGCGCGGCCATGCCGTTCTTCCAGGTCTCCGCCAGCGTGCGGCCGTCCGCGCCGACGACCCGCTCGGCGATCGGCATGTCCGTGACGTGGAAGCCGGTGCCGAAGATGATCGCGTCGACCTCGGTCTCGGTGCCGTCGGCGGCGACCACGGTCGAGCCGCGGATCTCGCTGAGCCCGCTGGCCACCACGTCCACGTTGTCCCGGGCGAGCGCCGGGTAGTAGGTGCTGGAGAGCAGGATCCGCTTGCAGCCGATGCGGTAGTCGGGGGTGAGCTTGGCGCGCAGCGCCGGGTCCTTGACGGCGCGGGCCATGTTGCGCTGGGCGATCTTCTCGACGAAGCCGAGTTCGTCGGGCCGCTTGGTGAACGCCTGCACCTGGAGTTCGCGGATGCCCCACAGCAGTCCGCGGCGCAGCCGGGTGGTGGCGGGCACCGCGCGGTGCAGGGAGCGCTCCAGGCCGCTGATGGCGCGGTCGACGCGGGGCATCACCCACGGCGGGGTGCGCTGGAAGAGCGTGAGGCGGGCGACCTCGGGCTGGATGGACGGCACGATCTGGATGGCGGAGGCACCGGTGCCGACCATGGCGACCCGCTTGCCCGCGAGGTCGTAGCCGTGGTCCCAGCGGGCGGAGTGGAAGACCTTGCCGGGGAAGGTGTCCAGGCCCTTGATGTCCGGGATCTTCGGGTCGGACAGCGGTCCGGTCGCGGAGACCACGACGTCCGCGCTGAGGCTGCCGCTGCTGGTCTCGATGTCCCAGCACAGCCGCTCGGCGTTCCAGGCCGCCTTCTTCACCTCGGAGCCGAAGCGCAGGTGCGGGCGGAGCCCGAAGGTGTCGGCGACATGCTCCAGATAGGAGCGGATGTGCTGCTGGCCGGAGAAGGTGCGCGGCCACTCCGGGTTGGGCGCGAAGGAGAAGGAGTAGAGGTGGGAGGGCACGTCGCAGGCGCACCCGGGATAGCTGTTGTCCCGCCAGGTGCCGCCGACGCTGTCCGCGCGCTCCAGCACGACGAAGTCGGTGATCCCCTCCCGGCGCAGGCGCACCGCGGCGCCCAGTCCGCCGAACCCGGACCCGATCACCGCCACCCGTACGTGTGCGTACTCGTGCTCGGCCATTGAGCGCCCCTCCATGCCTCGCGTGACCCACGTGCGTGCCGCGGGCCCAGCCTCCAGCGATTCTGCCAGTGAACACTGGCGCAATGGGGAGCGTAGAGGAGCGGCGTACCGATCGGTAGGGGTCGGGACCGGGAAAGTTACCGGCGGTACAACATAGGCTGCCGGTGTGGCTGAGGACGCTGGACGACCGGACGGGCGGGGCCGCGGCCCGCGCGAGTACCGCATGGAGGAGCTGGCGCGGCTGGCCGGCATCACCGTGCGCACCCTGCGCTTCTACCGCGAACGCAAGCTGATACCCCCGCCCCGCCGTGAGGGCCGTATCGCCTGGTACGACGACCATCACCTGGCCCGGCTGCGCACCATCACGGCCCTGCTGGAACGCGGCCACACGCTCAGCGGCATCGCCGAGCTGGCCGAGGCGTTCGACCACGGCCGCGACGTCGGCGACCTGCTCGGCGTGGGCGAGCCCACCGAGGAGACCCCGGTCCGCCTCACCCCCGAGGAACTCGCCGACCACTTCGCGGGCGAGGTCACCGCGGAGAACCTGGCCGCCGCCATGGACCTCGGTTACCTCGGCACCGACGGCGACGAGATCGTCCACGTCAGCCGCCGGCTGCTCGACGTCTCCGCCACCCTGGTCCGCGAGGGCATCCCGCTGGCCGCGGTCCTGGCCGCCGGCCACCGCGTCCGCGCCCACGCCGAGGCCCTTGCCGAGCTCTTCACCGACCTCATCACCCACCACGGCACCGAGAAGGACCTCCACCGCCTGCGCCCCCTGGCGAAGAGCGTGGTGGACGCGGAACTGTCGATGGCTCTGGACCGGCGGCTGAACAAGGGGGCGTGAGGGCGGCGGGGGTACTGGAGGCGTGGACGCAGCAACAACCTGCCACCGTTGCGTATGTGCCGGGCGTTCACTCCATCGAGGCACATTCCGCACAACAGCGGACGGAAGCGCGTTCGCTCTCCGAGAGTGAGAACGAAAGGCCCCGGCGACTGTGCGACCAGCCCCGGGGTACGGCCGACACTCTCCAGGAGCGCCGACATACCCGAGCATAACCGTCCACCGCACGGGGCCACTTCGGCTCGCACCGGATCGCCACGAGCTCTCGGTGCCGTACGCCTCAGCTGCCTCACGAAGGCAACCACGTCACCCGGCAGGCAGCGCGCCGCGATCCGACTGTGTGCGGAGCAGTTGAACCTGACCCTGATCGCGGAGGCCACGGACCTGGGGGTCTCCGCGCACACGACATCTCCCTTCGAGCGCCCGTCCCTGTCGCCCTGGCTGCGGCATCCCGAGAAATACGACGCTGTCGTGTGGTCGCACGTGGACCGCGCCGCACGATCCCTCGCCCATATGTCCCAGCTGATCGAGTGGGGCCGCTCCCGCACGAGGACGCTCGTCTTCGGGATGCCCGAGGAAGGCCGGCCGCTGGTGGTCACGCCGCAGGCGGACAGGCTCGTCGTCCGCCGTTGCCTGGACCTGGCCCATGCGGCCGAGCAGGAAGCCCGTGCCATCTCCGCTCGGCTCACCGGTGCCCACGAGGCGCTGCGCGCCGCAGGCCGGTACGGCGGCGGCCTCGTCCCCTTCGGCTACCGCAAGGTTCCGCACGCCTCCGGCGCCGGTTGGTCCCTGCCCCCCGATCCCGAAACCGCCGCCCTCGTCCTCTCGATCGTGGAGGACGTGCACGCGGGGCGCTCCCTGGTGGCCGTCGCACAGCGCCTGAACGACCAGGGTGTGCCGGTCCCCCGTGACCGCCACGCCCAGTTGCAGGGCCGGCCCACGGGCGGCCGGCGCCACGGGCGCGACTTCGAACGGTTCCGCTGGACGTCGGGCACGCTCTCGAAGGTACTGCGCAGCCCGTCATTGGCCGGGCACCGCACCCACCGGGGCCGGACCGTGCGTGATCACTCCGGTGCACCGGTACTCATCGGACAGCCGCTGCTGTCTGCGGAGGACTTCGATGCGCTGCAGGACGTGCTCGCAGCACGCTCGAACGGCACCCGCCGCCCGCGGAGCCGGACGACGTCGCTGCTCACGGGTGTCGTGTACTGCGCGGGCTGCGGTGGGCGCATGTACTTCGCCGCACGTAAAGGGCGGCCGTACGGCGACTATGTGTGCCGAGCGACCGCACGCGGCGACGTATGCCCCGCTCCGGGCGGAATGCGCTCCGACTGGCTCGAGAGCTACACAGCCGACCGCTATCACCAGGCGACAGCGGCGACGGCGCCCGTCTCCCGTGAGGACCTGCTCCGCGACGACGTTCGCGTCACCGTGGCGAAAGGACGATCCGGCGGTGGCCGCGAACGACTGGCCGGGCCGGACACCTCACGTCTGACGTTCGTCCTCGGAAGTTCCCTGCCGGACCGGCCACAGCGCTGAGCCGGAGCGGGCGGGGGATGCCTCGTCGGCACCCCCGCGCCGCGTTGTCACGGCTCGAAGACCACCGTCACAGGGGCATGGTCCGACCAGCGCGCCTCGTGGCTGGCGGCTCGTTCCACATACGCCTTGACCGCTCGCCGGGCGAGCCCCGGAGTGGCGACGGCGAGGTCGATCCGCCATCCCGCGTCATTGTCGAAGGCCCGCCCCCGGTACGACCACCAGCTGTACGGTCCCGCCACGTCCGGGTGCAGGGCGCGCACCACGTCGACATAGCCGCCGTCCGCCGGGTCCAGGACCCGGCTCAGCCACTCTCGCTCCTCGGGCAGGAAGCCGGAGTTCTTCTGGTTGGCGCGCCAGTTCTTCAGGTCGGCCTGCTGGTGGGCGATGTTCCAGTCGCCGCAGACCAGGACCTCGCGTCCGTCGGCGGCGGCCCGCTCGCGCAGCTCCTTGAGGTGGGCGAGGAACTCACCCATGAACCGGATCTTCTCGTCCTGCCGCTCGGTGCCGACCTCGCCGGAGGGCAGGTAGAGGGAGGCGACCGTCACACCCGGCAGGTCGGCCTCGACATAGCGCCCGCTGCCGTCGAACTCCGCCGAGCCGAAGCCGACACGGACGGCGTCCGGCTCGCGGCGGGTGTAGAGGGAGACGCCCGCGCGGCCCTTGGCGGCGGCGGGGGCGTGCACGGCGTGCCAGCCGTCGGGCGTGCGCACCTGCTCGGGCAGTTGCTGCGGCTCGGCGCGCACCTCCTGGAGGCAGAGCACATCGGCGCCGGTCAGCGCGAGCCACTCCACGAAGCCCTTCTTCGCGGCGGCACGCAGTCCGTTGACGTTGGCGGAGGTCACAGTGAGCACTCGGGCACTTTACCGGCACACTGGACGGGGTCCCGTAAGAGACCCGAGGCACCCTCTCCCGTTACCCACTGCATCGATATACGGTATCCAACATGTTCATTCGTCCTGTCGCCTTCGACCACCCCGACGCCGTCAAGCTGAACGACGAGGTCCAGGCCGAGTACCACGTGCGCTACGGCGACGGCGGCGACGCCACCCACCTGGACCCGGCCGACTTCCGCCCGCCGCACGGCGTCTACCTGATCGCCTACGACGAGGACGGCACCCCCGTCGCCACCGGCGGCTGGCGCAGCCAGGACAAGAACGCCGAGGGCAACGAGGACGGCGACGCCGAGCTGAAGCGCATGTTCGTGATCGAGTCCATGCGCGGCCGGGGCCTCGCCCGCCGCATCCTCGCCGCACTGGAGGAGGACGCCCGCGCGGCGGGCCGCGTCCGCATGGTCCTGGAGACCGGCGACCAGCAGCCCGAGGCCATCGCCCTGTACACCTCCAGCGGCTACGAGCCCTGCGCCAAGTTCGGCTACTACCGGGAGTACGAGTCGAGCCTCTGCTACGCCAAGCCGCTGCGGTGACGGCGGGCGGGCAGGCGGGAAGGAAGGGCGGCTCCGGACCCGCCAACGGCCGCCGGGGAGCGTGGCGAGCCGCGGGCGGGCGAACCTCGGGGACGGAACCCCGGCCTGTCAGTGGCGCCGTGGATGATCTGTCGCATGACACACGGTTCCGGAGATGCCCTGCGCCCTCTCGCCGGTGCGGCTGACGGCCGCGGCGCTCCCGCCTGGGGAGTCCAGTACACGCTGAGCCTGCCGGACGAGGGTGCCGCCCGCGCCGCCGCGGCTGAGCTGTCCGGGGCGGGGCACCGTCTGACGGCGGTGCGCGTCCATGATCACTTCAGGTTCGATCCGTCGAGCTTCTGGTACGGGCGCCCGTCGATGGACCCCGGTCTGGAGGGGTGGTGGCAGGTCTTCTCGCTGGCCGTCTACGGCGGCCACGAGCGCCTGGCTCTCGAACCGTTCCTCCGCAGTGAGCGGATCCGGGTGGCCCGGGTCGCCCGTGCCCACGGCGGGTTCCAGCAGGGGTACAGCGAGGGGCATGCCACGACTCTCGAAAGGGTCTTCGTACGGGACGGCCTGGTCCATGAGCGGGCCGGTGCCGACGTCGCCCTTCCGAGTCCGCTGCCCGAGGACCCCGCGCCTCCCCCGGCCGGACCGCCGTGGAAGAACAGGGAAACCGGTGAGCCCGCGACGCTGGTCCGGGCCGCGGTGGCCGTCGCCGAGCGCATGTACGGCAGCGCGGAGGGCGCGCCGGACGCCGTGGGGTGGCTGCTCGACGAGGAGTTCGCGTTCGGCGAGCCCTACGAGACGGCGGACGAGTTCCTCGGCGAGCTCGCGGACGCCGTGGCGCACCAGGGCACCTGCAGCGTCGCCACGGCCGAGGCCGTCCCGTTCCTCATGGAACTGGTCCGGGACGACGGCGTCGCGCCCGGCTGCCGGTTGATTCTGCTCGGCGACCTGCTGCGGCTCGCCGCTTCGGGACCGGCAACCGCGGTCTCCCTGGCCGACCGCGTCACCGCGCTCGGGGGTGCCCCTCAGGAGTCTGCGGCCGAGCACCTGACCCGGCGGGCCATCGGCAGCGACCTGCCGGGGCTGCTGTCCCGCTGGGACACCGAACCCGATGCCGTCCGCTTCGCCCTCACCGCCCTCGCCGCGCTCTGCGACGCTCCTGACCAGCGCGTACTCTCAGGTCTCGCCGTTCTCCCGGCGCCGCCGGGCAGCTCCCGCGCCGATGTCGTGTCGCTCATGGCGGCCCTGCTCGGCGACGACCGAGAAGGACTGGCACCCGCACTGGACCGCCTGAGCTCCTGGCTCCCTGCCGTCGTGGAGCAGGGAGCCGGCCCGAACGTGGATCTCCGGAACCTGGGACTGGCCGTCCTCCCGGACCTCGTCCTCGCAGACCTGGCACCGGGAACCACAGCGGAACGTGATCTGCCATAAGCGCTCCTCGCGGCCCCGGGACAAGCACGGGGGTGGCAGTTCTGGACGACGATGGCGGCACCGAAACGACGAAGTCCCGATCCGACGGTGACCGTCTGATCGGGACTGCGTGGGGTGTCCACGAGCGCGTCTGACCAGGCCCTTCCAGAGGCGCACAAAGATCGCTCCCCAAGCCGACGGAGATCGTTTCCCACTCCGCTCACGAAAGAGGGGGACCGGCAGCTGGTCGCCATGACGACTGTAGATACCTGGACGCTGCCGATCGAGCCCAACGGCTACCTCGGCGCCACCGAAGAACGAGCGCTGTCGGCCTCCGCCAGGGCGAGCTGGGTCTCGGACTTCTTGTCAACATCAATGGCGTCGGCACGTTCCTCTGGGCGGAGGACCACGTCCTGAGCCTGTGCTTCGACGCCATGTTCCCGGCCAACCGCGGGACACAGCGCCCGACAAACTCCTCGACGTTATGCAGCGGATCGGCTTTCACTTCGACGACGATCCGGAGACGCATCTGTCCTCACCCGCGGCGATCGCTCTCGCCGAGCACCTGACCGGCATCGCCGTCACTCCCGGGCTGCTCCAGGACACGACGTTCACCCACGAATCCGCTGACAGGCAAGCTGCGGGAGAGTCGGCCCGCCGACGAGGCGAGTCAGGGAACCACGGCAGACGAGTCCAGAAAACCGGCTCGGACCGACACATGATCGGTTCCGCCATGCCCCGTGGCAACCAACCAACGAGACGATGGTCTCGAACGGCTGCTGAGCAGTACGCAAACGGGCCCTCAACACGGCCGAGTCGTGCAGTCGCGGTCAGGGGCTACTGAGCAGACGCCGCGCGGATTCGGTGATCCATGTCCCGATCGCCACACGAAGGCTCTGGTTGTCCGCGAGATGTTCCTCGAACTGTGGCCAGTGCGCTCGGGTCTGCTCGATGGTCTGCACGGCTTCCTCGCGCAGCCGTCCATGGCTCGTACCGAGTCGATGGTCCAGGGCACGTTCAAGCCGATCGAAAGTGGCGAGCTGTACCCGTTCGAAGGACTTGCTTCCTCCAAACTTGAGCCCAAGATCCTCCGTATCGCCTCTGGGTGCGTAGGGGCTGGTAGACACCAGGTCGTACACCGGCGACAGCGATGGGACGCGGCGGTCGCGATAGATCAGGGACCAATTCTTCAGGTGGGCATCCCCATTGCCTACTACCACGGAGAATGCGATACGCCGGGCGGCCTCGCGCAGCGAATCCACGTCGTGACCGCGATAGGCAATGGCAGCGACAGTCTCGAACGCTGACTGGTACTTATCCTGCGGATACTTATCCCTGACCTGTGCGAAGTCCTCGATGTGGGTGGGGGTGCGACGCTCGTCCTGGCCCCGGTCGAAACGGCGGACGGCGTAGGCCCACTGTTCGTCGTTCGGCCACATGCGGTCTGGCAGACCCTCGAACTCGTCGCGATGCATAAGACGAATATCTGGAACCTCCAACCCTGCAGCCCGCGCCAGAGACATGATCGTGAACTCGTTGCGTGGGACATCCGGGTGGCGATAGTCCGGGAACTTGACCAGCCAGTCACCGTACTCGCCAGCAGCTGGAACGGTCAGCCGATCCCCTCTGGCCAACATGGAGAATTTGAGGGCAACTCCCGCCAAAGAAAAACGCCATGGCGAGTCGGACAAGGAAAAGTCGTGCGCCCCGCTAGGGTTCTTGGCTGCCGTCACCGACAGTTCACCGTCCGGCCACTCCCAGCCGTCGTCGGGGCCTTCGGCTCGCAGCACTTGGACGGCGCCCGGTAGATCGCGACCGACCTGAGCGAGCAGTTCCATCTCCCGGTCGAGCGAGACACCCCGGTCGTCGGCAATCCACTCCCGCAAAGGCCCCTCAGGCAGGAGGTTGGAGAACCAACGCGGCAGCCTTAGGGCTGACGCATAGGGAGCGCGCAGGTTCTCCTCGAAACGGAGCCCGAGAACTGAGCGATTCGGGGTCGGTCACATAGGACTCATTGACAATGAATCGGGTGTAGTCGCCCTTTTGACAGAGTGTGCCGACTCGATGCGAATGCAGTAGTACTGCGTAGTAATTCTCCGGAACCGTGGTCATGTGCGGCGATGTCCTGTTCAAGCGAGGGGCCGGTCAGAACCGCTCTTCGGGCTCAGCAAGTTCGTCGAGAGTGTCAAAGTCCAGAGAGTCCAACGAGGGGGTGTCCTCGTAATCCCATTCGGCCATGCGCGTGAGAAAGTCCTCCAGATGCTGCTGGATAGTCTGCTGGCGCAGGCGCAGGAAGCCCTCACGATCTCCCTCAGCGAGAGCCCGGCTCGCCCGTTCATCCATCACGTGCGAGGCCAAGACCAACTCCCAAGTCTGCTCGTCCAAGTGAGCAGGTCGATGGGCCAGCAGCGTGGCGCTCTCCGACACGGAATCTTCCTCGCTCGGCAGGAACAGGCGGTTCGCCGCGTACAGAACCTGTTGGGAGGTGAGCCCTCGAGGGAAAATCACGTGGGCTACCGTGCTCGCGGTCTTCTGGTCTGCGAGCAAGGTGGAGAGGCTCGGGAGATCGACGGGCGCCCCGGTAACAAAGGAACGAGGCCGCAGAGACCACCAAGAACTCAGGATGATCTTCGCAGCGGCCTCATTAGTCCGAAAGCGCTCGATGGTCGGGAGCGCCGGCCGTGCCTCGGCCATGGCATCCATCAGGCCCATGATCGAACCATGTTCGTCGCCCTTGCGAATACGGGCACACAGGACACGCGAAACCTGGGTGAAGCTTCCCTTGAAGACAGCGGGACCGGAAACGGCCACACGCCAATACAACCGCCGCAACAGGCGGCGCGTGTTGGGATCCGGCTCGGGGAAGTGCGCAAAGAAGCGCGTAAGGACGACGAGGAGCGCGCGATAGACGAGCAGCGCAATGTGCGGCACTTCCGCCTCAGCCTGGAGGAAACCGATTGCACGAACCAGCGCCTCTTCACCTTCACCGTACGCTGCGTACTGATCTTCATCTTCAAATTCCGGGGCCGTACGACGACCGACGGAGCTGAACTCGTTCCGGATGTCCCGGGAAGGGTCCGGTCCGCGGCGCGCGAGAATGGACGCGAGGACAGTGTCCGTATCGATAGTACCGAACCCGGTTCTCGCAGCGATGCGGTCTGCGATCCTGGACAGGTTGAGCCGCTCCTCGGCGCCTTCTTCCGGGCCAGCGTAGAGCGCGGAGAAAATCTCCGCGCGATTGAGGCGCTTCCCGTAGTTGTTCATTCGGTCGAAGATATCGGTCAGGATGTCCAGATCGTCCTGACGTACGAGATAGGCGGGCACCTTGTACTGGCGCAGAGCGGTAGCTACACGGTCGGCTTCGTCGAACAGCTCGGTGACCAGTTCACCTTCTGTACGGAACCAACCGATGAGCTTTTTCAAGTCAAAGAGGACAGGCAACGCAATATGCTGAGGCTCCCGCGACTTGGGCTGAGAAATGAACCTCTTCTCCCTGAGGTCGTAATAAATGGAGAAAGGTTCATGAAGGTGCCCCTCAGGGCTCAGTGCATTCGCGAGACTGGTAATTCGCTGTTGCCCGTCCACGACCCATAGGGCGTCTGCGGCGGCTGGCGCATCGATCCTCAACTGACCCAGAGTGAAGGAGCGCGCTGGCGTCTCACGAACCCAGAGAAGCAGGTTTCCAATGGGATAGCCCTTAACGATGCTGTCGAAGAGCCTGAGGACATCGCTAGTGCCCCAGCGAAAGTCGCGCTGAAAGTGTGGGACGTGGATTCTTCCCTTCCATGCCTGGGCCACTAGATCGCCCAGCTCGTACGTCGTCGCGCTGGGCTGGGTTTCCAGGCCCGAGGTTGTCATTTCTGAAATCCCCTGTCAGGTACTTGTGATCAGCTTCGTGTGATGACGAGCATGCGGCGTGTCGCCGACTTCCTCCCCACCCGTGAATATCTTCGCAGCTCGGCCACCGCGCTCACAGACTATTCTCACGCTGTACGCCTACGACACCCTTGGTGATGGTACTCACGGTTGGCATCGACCGCGCTCTGTTCGTCGGCTCCCGGTTCCAGGCCGCGCTCGCCGAAGTGCCACACACCCGGGGAGGGCCGAACAGCCGGTTCAGGGGCGTAGAGCCACAAAGTGGCGATCCTAAAGCGTGTTGCAGAAGGTTGTGGCCGGGCAGGTCGGGGCCGGTTTGGGGGCCGGTCTGGTCATGCGGCGAGGGCGAGGTTGTGTATGTGGGCGACGGCCTGGACCGCGTGGTGGAGGCCGTTGCCGCACTGCCGGCAGTCGCGAAGGATCTTGTAGTGCTTCATGCGGGCGAAGGCGTGCTCGACACGGGCCCGGGCCTTGCGGTGTTCGGCGTCGTCCTCCTCCTCGCCGGGAAGCAGGGTTCGCCCGGGGCGTTTGCGATGCGGTACGACGAGCCCGGTGTTGATGTAGGCGCCGTCGGCCAGCACCGTCACGCCCTCGCAGGTGGTGGCCAGGCCGGAGTCCCGCCATGCCTTCGCGTCCGCGGTGTTGCCGGGT
Source organism: Streptomyces sp. PL-25 (assembly GCF_058344915.1). Classification (NCBI taxonomy): domain Bacteria; kingdom Bacillati; phylum Actinomycetota; class Actinomycetes; order Kitasatosporales; family Streptomycetaceae; genus Streptomyces; species Streptomyces sp. PL-25. The sequence continues at coordinate 4,357,812 of NZ_CP136997.1, read as the reverse complement.
ACCGGCCGGGCCGCCGCGATCACCAGCTTCGTGTCGGCATCGATGATGACCTGCACGTTCGCCGAGAACCGGTAGTTACGTGAGGACGCGCCGGTCTTCCGGTCGCGGACCGGAACGAGGGTGCCGTCCACGACCCACAGCCGGTCGGCTGCGTCGGCCGGACGTGCTGCCGGCTCGATCGCGAGCAACGGCCACAGCCGCTGGATCACCCGGCAGACCGTCGCAGGCGAGATGCCGAACAGCGGCGCGAGCTGCCGCATCGTGAGGTTCGTGCGGTAGTAGACCGCCACCAGCAGCACCCCGTCTGCCAGCGGCAGGCGCCACGGGCGCCCGCCACCGGGCCCGTTTCCGCCCCGTTCACGCACGACTTTCAGCAGTCGCTCGAACTGCCGCATCCGCAGACCTGTAACGTCACCGCCCACAACGGCTCAACTCTCAACACCCCGCCCATACAGGGGAAATAAGCGAACTGAAGCCTTCTGCAACACGCTTTAGGGCATCAGTCCGGAGAGGGGCGATTCCACCGCTGGCACGGCTTCCCCTGCGGGTTTGGCGGGCTACCACCACTGGGTGCCCCACTACCCAGGGCAGAGGTGATCCGACTGCTGCGTGGCCGCCGCTCGTGAGGGCGCGGCCCGAGGCCAGCCAACTGGCCGCCCGTCACGCGCGGCCGCGGCTGCGGCCTGGCCAGCTCACCGAGATCCCCGACTCCAAGGTCGGCCAGTTGCTGACCGTCCTCGACCGCCCCGGCCTGCCCCAGCAGTAGGAAGACATGCTGCGCGGCCATCCCGGGCCCCCAGGCGTACGGCCGAGGACCGTGCTGGCCGACCTGATGCTCGCCGTGTACTACACGGGCCGAGCCACGGTCTCCGACGCCTGGCGGATCCTCCACTTCCGTCTCCAGCCCGCAGCCCGCGCCTGGCTCGGCGTCCCCGAGGTGCCGCCGTCCACGGCACGTGCGTGCGTAGCTGTCAGTCGTCGCCTCTACCGAGCGCTGGACCGGGATCACCACCGTGCTCGACCCGGCACGCTGTGACCGGCGCCGCCGCCTGGACCAAGCGGAGGCGGATATCCACTCCGCTGTCTCTGGGACGAGGCTGTCGGCCGCGCGGCCGCGGACCGGCTGCAACGGCTGGCGAACGATCTCGTACTGGTCCCGGTCTGGCTGGCGCAGGCACGCGGATATCTGCGGCACTGGACCGGTGACGTAGGAGTGGACGCCACCTCGATCCCGGTTCTGACCGACCCGGACAGCGACCGCTCGGGCACAGCCTCCCTCGAGATCACCGCCGGCTCGCACTTCAGCGGCGGCTCCGACAAGGGCATCTTCGGCTACAGCGCGAGCCTGCTCGTCGCCGCCCACGCTCGCACAGGCGAAGGGGCCGGGGGCGCCGCGCACCCTCGTATCCACAGCTCTGCCTCGGTCTCAGCCTGGACACTTCGACCGTCCGTACGGGCGAGAACGCGGTCACCATGCTGAAGCACCTCGCCGAGCTTCGACTGCCGACAGGCACCTGTGCCGCAGATCGCGCCTCCACCGGCTGCTCGCCGAAGAACTTTCAGATTCCGGTACGCCGACTCGGCTACCGCCTGGCCCTGGACTACAAGGCGGCCGACCGTGGCATACAGGGCAGCTGGCAAGGAGCCGTACTGATCGACGGCTCTCTCGCCTGCCCGCACATCCCCAGCGCCTCGGCGCAGGCCACTCACGGCATGGACGACAAAACCTTCCGCCGACGGCTCGATGAACTGAAGCCTCTGGTCGCCTCAGACCGTGATCAAACTGGCGGATTGCCGCTCCCGCACCAGCCACGTCTCGGCTCGCCCGACCATCCAGCTCCATGACAGAGAGTGGACGGCCCCCGGCAAGGAGGCGCTGCCCGCTGTCTGCGGGGCCTCCGCGATCAGCGTCCCCGCAGACACCGCCGGGGACCTGCAGATCGCCAAGTTCCGACAGGACAGCCACTACCTCAGCCTCGCCTGGGATCGGATCTACAAGCCGATCCGCTCCCACAACGAGGGCCTCAACGGACGCTTCAAGGGCGCCTACATGGACATCGACAACCCCATGCACCGCCAAGCACCCGGGCAGGTGGCCCAGACGATCCTGATCGCGATCATGGTGGCCATCCGAAACCTGGACATCCTGGAGACCTGGCTCTACGAGCGCACCAGCAGCCGCCCCTCCGACGCCGACTCCGAGTCCATTCCGCCTGCCCCAGGTCGCAACCGGCCGTACGTCCCCACACCACTCGACATGGCGCGGCATCCGCCAGCCAGCCTCTGATCGGGCAGCGTCACACACATCATGACCACCAGCCCCGGGCGCCGACCGGGGCCGGTTCACATGCCCTGGCAACGGCCAGGCGTCGGCCCAGTAACCCGCCAGACCCGATACGCCCCCCGAACAGGCATCGGCCGACTCCCGAAACGACGAAGATCCCGCCCGATCTTGCGATCGGGCGGGATCTCGTCACCATTCCTGAACTAACTCAAGAACAGTCGTGCGTGGACCTGAGGGGATTTGAACCCCTGGCCCCCTCGATGCGAACGAGGTGCGCTACCGGACTGCGCCACAGGCCCTTGCAACGAGTGAAACTCTAGCATCCTCATCCGGCTGGTTGGAAATCCGTTCCCGGCCTGGTCAGCGGGTGGGGCCCCGGGGGGGCGCCTGAGGCGGTGTCACCGCGGCCGGGCGGCTACTCGTTGGCCGCGCGCGGCCGGTCGCCGTCCTCGTACTGGTCGAAGAGCGGGGTGCGCCCGCGCTCGCGGGAGCGGCGGGCCGAGGCGGCGCGGCGGGCGTCGCTGCGGCCGTCGGCGGCCGGGCGGTCCTCCGTGCCCGCCGCGGCGTCCGGGGCGGGCGCCTGCGGCTCCGCGGCGGCGGGGGCGGCCTCCTGCTCGGGCAGGGCCGCGGAGGAGCGCGCCGAGCTCCAGGTGTCCGGGGCGCCGAGGTCCACGTCCGAGGTGGCGCGCGGGGCGACCGGCGCGGTCACGTACGTCGGCAGCGGCACGGGCACCGGCTCCCAGCTCTCGCCCCGGCCGGGGCGCCGCCTGCGCTCGCGCTGCTGCTGGTCGAGCCACTCGGCGTGGTCGGTCTGCTCGACCAGGGCGCGCCGGTCGGCGGCGAGCGCGGAGAGGCCGGGATCGGTCTCCGGTTCGGGGCCCGCGTCGGGTTCTTCCGTGTCCGCCTCCGTGTCCGGGCCCAGGGCGGCGCGGCGGCGCGGCTGGCGCCGGTTCTCCCGCAGGCGCTGCGCGGCGGCCTCGGCGCGGCGGCGGTCCATCTGGTAGGCGAAGCGGTTGCGCTCCTGGGTGCGCAGATAGGCGATGTACGCGCTGAGCAGCACGGCGGGCGCGGCAGGCGCCCACAGGAAGGCGAGTCCGCCGACCGCGGCGACGACGGCGCCCAGGGTGAAGGCGAGGAAGAGGACGACGGTGGTGCGGCGGCGGCGCGCGAGCACCCTCGTGCGCCGGGCGCGGGCCGCGGCGGCTTCCGCGCCGGGGGCGCGCCGGGCCGCGGGGATCCGGGTGCGGATGGGCGCGTCGTCGGCGCCGGCCGGCTGCGGCACCGGAGCGGAGTCCGGCGCACTCGCGGGCGCGGGCACCTCCGCGCGCTCGCGCGGCGGCTGCGGCCGGTTCCGGGCCGCGTGCCGCTCCCGTACCGGCTCGCGCGGCTGGTCCCGCTCCGCTGCGCGCTGCTGGTCTCGTTCCGGCGCACGGCCCGGGGGCGCGGCGAAGGCCCGGACGTCCACCGGGTCGGTGACGGCGTCCGGATCGGCGGCGCTGGGCTCCCCCTCCTCGGTGGAGCGCGCCCTGAGGTCCCTGGCGTAACGGCGCTCCATGCCCGCCCGTCCGGACAGCAGCCGGATGGCGGTGCTGAAGCGTTCCGTCGGACGGGCCTCGTTCAGCTCGTCCTGCCTACGGAGCCACATCGGCACCAAGTAGGCGGCCCAGGCCCCGACAATGACTGCGTAGATGAGGCCGCTGCTGCTCACGTCTCACACCGTAGAGGGGTTTGCATCTGGCCATCGGCCAATTGAGCCGGTGTGTCGCACGATCCGGCTGATATTTCGAGCTTTTTTTGCGACCGATGCGATCAGCAGACCGTCAAAATGGGGAAATTCCCCGCACGAGTGTGATCGCACACCGGCTAAATTCGAACACTTATTCAATTTCCGGGGCTAGTTCCGCCACCGGGCGTGTTGCCCGAGGCGCGCGCGGCGCGGGTGCGGCGCCAGCGGCTCAGCAGTCCGTCCGGCACCTCCTCGGCGGTCAGCGCGAAGACCAGGTGGTCCCGCCAGGCCCCGTCGATGTGGAGATATCGGGGCCGCAGCCCCTCCTCGCGGAATCCGAGTTTCTCCACGACCCGGCGGCTCGGGCCGTTCTCCGGGCGAATGCAGACCTCCAGGCGGTGCAGCCCGACCGCGCGGAAACAGTGGTCCACGACCAGCGCCACGGCCGTGGGCATGACCCCGCGGCCCGCCACCGCCTCGTCCACCCAGTAGCCGACGTGCCCCGAGCACATCGAGCCCCAGGTGATCCCGGCCACCGTCAACTGCCCGACCAGCCGCCCCTCGTGCTCGATGACGAACGGCAGCATCCGGCCCGCCCTGGCCTCCGCGCGCAGATGCCGCACCATCTGCCGGTAGGTCGGCCGGTGGGTGAGGGGGCCGCCGGGGGCGGGCGGCGGGATCGTCGCCTCCCAGGGTCTGAGCCAGTTCCGGTTGCGCCGGTTGACCTCGCGCCAGGCCCGCTGGTCGCGCAGTCTTATCGGCCGCAGGACGACATCGCCCTCGGCGAGCACCACGGGCCAGGCGGGGCCGTTCAGCTCGCACCCCCGGCTCCGGCGCCGGGCCGGGGATGGTCGCCGCCGCGCACCTGGTCGACCGCGTGCGTCAACAGCGGCTCCAGCACCGCCAGTCCGTCCTTCACCCCGCCGGTGGAGCCCGGCAGGTTGACGATCAGGGTCCGTCCGGCGACTCCGGCCAGCCCGCGGGACAGCGCGGCGGTCGGCACCTTCTGGCGGCCGAAGGCCCGGATCGCCTCGGCGATGCCCGGCACCTCGCGGTCGATCACCCGGCGGGTCGCCTCCGGGGTGCGGTCGGTGGGCGAGATGCCGGTGCCGCCGGTGGTGACCACGACGTCGTAGCCGGCCTCGACGGCGGCGCTCAGCGCGGCCTGCACCGGGTCGCCGTCCGGGACGACCCGCGGGCCGTCGACGGCGAAGCCGAGACGGCCGAGGGCCGCGGCGATCAGCGGCCCGCCCCGGTCCTCGTAGACCCCGGCGGCGGCCCGGTTGGAGGCGGTGACCACCAGCGCGCGGTACGGCGCGGCGGGCGCGCCGCCGGAGGGCGTGCCGCCGGGGGGCGTGTCGAGTGTCATGCCCGGCTCCAGTCGCCCGACTTGCCGCCCGTCTTCTCCTCGACCCCGACGTCCGTGATGACCGCCCCCTTGTCCACCGCCTTGACCATGTCGACCACGGTGAGCGCGGCGACGCAGACCGCGGTGAGCGCCTCCATCTCCACGCCCGTGCGGTCCGTCGTCCTCACGGTCGCCGTGATCTCCACGGCGTCGTCCGCGACCGACAGGTCCAGTTTCACACCCGACACCGACAGCGGGTGGCACAGCGGGATGAGGTCGGGGGTGCGCTTGGCGCCCATGATCCCGGCGATCCGCGCGGTGGCCAGGGCGTCGCCCTTGGGGACGCCCTCGCCGCGCAGCAGCTCGATCACGCGGGGCGCGACACGGACGCGTCCGCTGGCGCGTGCGGTGCGCGCGGTCACGTCCTTGCCGGACACGTCGACCATCCGGGCGGCGCCCGCCTCGTCGATGTGCGTGAGGCGGCCTTCGGATCCCTCAGGATGCGGCGCCGCGGCGCGGGGGTCGTGCGGGGGTCGGTCCTGCGTGCTCATGCTCGTGTGGCGCTCCCGGTCCGGGCCCGGCGCGGTGCGGCGCGCGGGCCTGCTGTGCGCGACACGCTACCGCCAATCCGGGCCGGTCAGCCGAGCAGGACCACCTCGACCTCGGTGCCGGACTCGACGGACTCGGCGTCCTCGGGGACGACGATGAGGGAGTCGGCCTGCGCGAGGGCCGCGACCAGATGCGATCCGGAGCCGCCGACCGGCCGCACCTCGCCGTCCCGGTACGTCCCGCGCAGGAACTGCCTGCGGCCCCGCGGCGAGGTGAGCGCCTTGTCGCAGACCAGCTTCGCGCGCGTGGTGGGCCGGTGGACGTCCGGCAGGCCCATCAGGGTGCGGATGGCCGGGCGCACGAACAGTTCGAAGGAGACGTAGGAGGAGACCGGATTGCCGGGCAGCGCGAGCAGCGGGATGTGGTCGGGGCCCACGGTGCCGAACCCCTGGGGCTTGCCGGGCTGCATGGCGAGCTTGCGGAACTCCACTCCGCCGCCCGGCTCGTCCTCGTCCCCGACGTGCGACAGCGCCTCCTTGACGACGTCGTACGCGCCGACGCTGACCCCGCCGGTGGTGACCAGCAGATCGGCGCGGACGAGCTGGTCCTCGATGGTGGAGCGCAGGGTGTCGGCGTCGTCGGCGACGGCGCCCACCCGGTAGCCGATGGCGCCGGCGTCGCGGGCCGCCGCGGTCAGGGCGAAGCTGTTGGAGTCGTGGATCTGGCCGCCCGCCAGCTGCTCGCCGGGTTGCACCAGTTCGCTGCCGGTGGACAGCACCACCACGCGCGGGCGCGGGCGCACGCGTACGGTGCCGCGGCCGATCGCGGCGAGCAGCCCGAGCTGCGGCGGCCCGAGGACCGTGCCGGCCTTCAGGGCGAGGTCACCGGCCTGGACGTCGCTGCCGCTGGCGCGCACGTGCGCGCGTGCCTCGGCGGGACGGTGGACGCGCACCTGCCCGGTGGCGCCCTCCGGGGCCAGGCTGCGGGCCCGCATACCGCGCACCGGGCCCGCGCCGAGCCCGCCGTCGGTCCACTCCACCGGGACGACGGTCTCGGCGCCGGGCGGCAGCGGGGCGCCGGTCATGATCCGGGCGGCCTGCCCCGGGCCGACCCGGACCGGGTCGCCCGCGCCCGCGGCGACGTCCCCGACGACCTCCAGAGAGGCCGGGAACTCCTCGCTGGCGCCGGCGACGTCGGCGACCCGCACCGCGTACCCGTCCATGGAGCTGTTGTCGAACGGCGGGAGGGACAGGGGCACCATGACGTCCTCGACGAGGACGCACCCTTGGGCGTCGAGCAGTTGCAGCTCGATGGGTTCGAGCGGGCGGACGGTGGTGAGGACGTCCTCCAGGTGCTCGTCCACCGACCACAGGCGGTCCGGGTCTGCGGTGTGGTGCGCTGCACTGCTCAACGTCGTCACATCTCCTCGGCTACGTACCGCTGAAGCCAGGTCCGGAAGCCGGGACCCAGGTCCTCACGTTCGCACGCGAGTCTGACAATGGCACGGAGGTAGTCGCCGCGGTCGCCGGTGTCATAGCGGCGGCCCTTGAAGACGACGCCGTGCACCGGGCCGCCGGCGGTCTCGGCCTCCGCCAGGTGCTGGAGGGCGTCGGTGAGCTGGATCTCGCCGCCGCGGCCGGGCTCGGTCCTGCGCAGTATCTCGAAGATGTGCGGGTCGAGGACGTAGCGCCCGATGATGGCGTAGTTCGAGGGGGCGTCGGCCGGTTCCGGCTTCTCCACCAGGCCGGTCACCCGGACGACGTCGCTGTCCGCGGTGGCCTCCACGGCCGCGCAGCCGTAGAGGTGGATCTGCTCGGGCTCGACCTCCATGAGGGCGACGACGCTGCCGCCGTGCTGCCCCTGCACCTCGATCATCCGCTGGAGCAGCGGGTCGCGCGGGTCGATCAGGTCGTCACCGAGCAGGACGGCGAACGGCTCCTCCCCCACGTGCGGGGCCGCGCAGAGCACCGCGTGCCCCAGTCCCTTCGGGTCGCCCTGGCGGACGTAGTGGATCATCGCCAGGTCGCTGGACTCCCGCACCTTGGCGAGCCGTTCGGCGTCGGCCTTCTTCTCCAGGGCCGATTCCAGCTCGTAGTTGCGGTCGAAGTGGTCCTCCAGCGGGCGCTTGTTGCGGCCCGTCACCATGAGGACGTCGTCGAGGCCGGCGGAGACGGCCTCCTCGACCACGTACTGGATCGCGGGCTTGTCCACGACCGGCAGCATCTCCTTGGGAGTGGCCTTGGTGGCCGGCAGGAACCGGGTGCCGAGGCCTGCCGCGGGAATGACAGCCTTGCTGATCCTGGGGTGCGCGTGACTCATGGCGGAAACCTTAGCCGCTGCGTTTGCGGGGGTTCCGCGCCTCCGGTTCATTGGCTCACATATGAGCACATTTACTCTTCGAGCACTCGGCGAACACTCATCGGTCACTCATCGACGAAGGGCACGGAAGCGACCTTGAGCCACATCGGACGGACCGCGGCACCCGGCAAGCGGGCCCTGCGGCAGGAACTCCTCGCGGCGCGCGACCGCCTGACCGCGGACGACGTGCGCGAGGCGGGCGAGGCACTGGCCCGGCGCGCGCTGGAGCTGCCGGAGCTGGCACAGGCGCGCACGGTGGCCGCGTACGTCTCCGTGGGCACCGAGCCGGGCACCCTGGCGCTGCTCGACGCGCTGCGCGCGCGGGGGGTGCGCGTGCTGCTGCCCGCGCTGCTTCCGGACAACGACCTGGACTGGGGCGCGTACGCCGGGGAGGGGTCCCTCGCGCGCGTGCGGCACGGCGGGCGGATGGCGCTGTTCGAGCCGGCCGGACAGCGGCTCGGCCCGGACGCCGTGACCGCCGCCGACGTGGTCCTGCTGCCCGGTCTGGCGGCCGACGGGCGCGGGATGCGGCTGGGCCGCGGCGGCGGCTCCTACGACCGGGTCCTGGCCCGGCTGGAGCGGGCACAGGCGCGGCCCGCGCTCGTGGTGCTGCTCTACGACCGCGAGGTCGTCGGACACGTCCCGGCCGAGCCGCACGACCGGCCGGTGCAGGCGGTGGTGACCCCCTCGGGGGTCCGGCGCCTGGCCTGAGCGCCGAGGCGCGGGTCCCTGGTACGGCGGAGGCCCTCCACGCGCGCGTGGAGGGCCTCCGCCGTGGCCGGGGTGCCCCGGTCAGCGGCTCACGGCTTGAGCACCAGGGTGTCGCTCGTGCTCTTGTCGACCGCGCCGGCCGAGTATGACCAGGGCAGCAGCTCGCCCTTGGCCCACTTGTCCGTCTGGTCGGTGTAGTGGGCGCTGAAGGCGTGCCCGGAGGCACCGGTGAGGTTGATCCACTTGGACTTGTCGAGGTCGGCGAGGTTGACCACCATCCGCATGGACGGCACCCACACGACGCCGTAGCCGCCCGCGGCGTTCCACCCGGAGGCGTTGACCGCGGCCTCGCCGCCACTGAGCTTCCAGGGGCCCCGGTTGAGGACGTACTTCAGGAAGCCGGGCCCCTCGGTGCCCAGGGTCTGGTTCTTCAGGAACAGGCGGTGCAGCCGGCCCCAGTTCCAGGTATCGATGTCCTTGCCGAGCTTGGAGGTCAGCTCCCAGCGGGCGTCGATCAGGGCGCGCGCGAAGAGCTGGTCGCGGTTCTCGGCCTTGGGGCGGGTACCGGAGGCCGGCACCTTCCACCAGTCGCTGTCCGGCTGCTTCACCAGGTTGCGGACCACCTCGAACCAGCGGTCGCCGCCGTCCGGCTGCGCCTGGTCGGCCGAGCGCTCGCCGCACTCGCGCACCTTGGTGGTCTCGTCCACCGGACCGGTGTTGCCGGTCGGCTCCACCCACAGGCACTGGCCCTTGACCCGCAGCTCCTTGGGCAGCTTGTTGCCGAAGGCGAGCTTGAGGATGTTGCGCCACACCGCGTTGAAGTACGCCGCCGCCGCCGAGTCGGCGTCCTGGGTGTAGTCCCAGCCCTCCAGCAGCTTCTGCGCCTGCCGGACGTCCTTGTCGCCGATGTCGATCTTCAGCAGCATCGGCACCAGCAGCTTGGCGATCTCGCTGCTGTTGTCCATCTGCATCTGGCGCATGTCGTCGGTGGAGATCTTGCCGCCGCCGTCGATCTTCGACTGGATCAGGTCGGCGATCCGCTGGCTGCGGGTGCCGTAGCCCCAGTCCGTGGTGAGCCGGTACGGATAATCGGCCGGGTCCACCACGGCCTGGTTGGCGGTGACGATGTAGCCGCGCTTCGGGTTGTACTCGTAGGGCAGCTGGCCCTGCTTGAGGTAGCCCTTCCAGTCGTACTTCGAGTCCCAGCCCGGCGCCGGGACCGAGCCGTCGTCGTTCTTGGCGCGCTTGGGGATGCGGCCGGGCAGGGTGTAGCCGATGTTGCCGCGGGTGTCGGCGTAGACCAGGTTCTGCGAGGGCACGTCGAACTTCGCCGCGGCCGAGCGGAAGCCGCTCCAGTCCTTGGCCTGGTCGATGGCGAAGACGGCGTCCATGGTGGTGCCCGCCTGGAGCGCGGTCCACTTCAGGGCGATCGCGTAGCCGTCGCCGCGGTCCGGGGCCGCGGTGTCGACCTGGGCCTTCTTGCCGACCTGCACCAGTTCGTCGTCGCGGTCGGACAGCAGCGGCCCGTTCTCCGTCTCGCGGACGACGATCTTCTTGGACGCACCGCCCGCGACCTTGATGGTCTCCTGCCGGGTCCTGAAGGGCACCGTCTTGTCGTCGCGCAGATAGCCGTCGCCGCTGAGCTTCTCCAGGTACAGGTCGGTGACGTCGACGCCGGAGTTGGTCATGCCCCAGGCGATGTCCTGGTTGTGGCCGATGACCACACCGGGCATGCCCGCGAAGGTGTAGCCGGTGACGTCGTAGGGGCACTTGCCGGACACGGCGCGGCAGTGCAGGCCCATCTGGTACCAGACGGACGGCAGCGAGGCGCCCAGGTGCGGGTCGTTGGCGAGCAGCGGCTTGCCGGTGATGGTGTGCTTCCCGGCGACCACCCAGGAGTTGGAGCCGATGCCGTCGCCGTTCACCCCGACCGCGGCGGGCAGGTTCTGCATCACGCTGCGCAGGCCCGACAGCTGGCTCTGCCCGCCCGAGCCGTCCGGGTCCGAGGTGCCGGTGCCTGTGCCTGTGCCGGTGTCGGTGGTGCCCGAGGCGGGCACTCCGGAGCCGCCGTCCGGCAGGCCCGTGCCGTCGGAGCCGGGGTCGGCGCCGGAACCGCCGGACGAGCCGGAACCGCTCGCCCCGCCGTCGAACGCGCCCTCGGACTCGTCGTACCGGCCCTGGGTGATGATCGGCTTGTTCCGGCTGTACGGGTAGTCCGGGTACAGGTCCTTGATCTGCTTGGGGCCGAGGCGGCTGGTCATCAGGGCGCGGTCGATCTCGTCCTGCATGTTGCCGCGCAGGTCCCAGGCCATCGCCTTCAGCCAGGCGACCGAGTCGACCGGCGTCCACTGGGCGGGCCGGTAGTCGTTGGTGAAGCCCAGCGCCGCGTACTCCAGGGAGATGTCCGCGGCGTCGCGGCCCTTGAGGTAGGCGTTGACGCCCTGGGAGTACGCCTGGAGGTACTTCTTGGTGGCGGGCGACAGCTTCTTGTCGTACTCCTGCTGCGCGACCCGGTCCCAGCCCAGGGTGCGCAGGAACTCGTCGTTGTCGACCTGCCCCTTGCCGAACATCTCCGACAGCCGGCCGGAGGTCATGTGCCGGCGCACGTCCATCTCGTAGAACCGGTCCTGCGCCTGGACGAAGCCCTGCGCCATGAACAGGTCCTCCGGGGAGGAGGCGTAGATCTGCGGGATGCCGTAGCCGTCCCGCTTCACGTCCACGGGCCCGGACAGGCCCTGGAGCGTGGTCGAGCCCTTGGTCTGCGGGAAGGAGGCGCGGACGGTGCTGACGGACCAGTAGGCCCCGTAGGCGATGCCTCCGATGATGGCCAGCACCAGGACAAGCACGATCAGTCGGGCTTTTCGCCCCTTCTTCCTGCCGGACTTGCCGGGCTTGTCACCCGATGTGGCGGTGGTGTTGGGGGGCATCGCTGTCCTTGCTGTCCTAACGCGAGCGGCAGGCGGTACTGGAGTGCTGGAGCAACCATAGGCGCAGGGCCCGGTGGCCCTTGACGCGGAGTCGCATCCCGGCGCGCACGAGCGTTCGATCACCGCCGCGAAGGCGTCAAGAAAGCGTCAAGAGTTAGGTAAGGTAACGAAGTAACTGGTGGAGCCCGAGAACGGCGACGCCGGAGAATGCCGAGAACTCGGGGAAGGAACCGCCACTGACTGTCCACCACCTCAACCAGCTCCTGCTCGCCTGCTCCCTCGTCCTGCTCGTCGCGGTCGCGGCAGTGCGGATCTCCTCCCGCAGCGGGCTCCCCAGCCTGCTCGTGTACCTGGGGATCGGCATCGTCATGGGTGCGGACGGCCTCGGCCACATCCACTTCAGCAACGCCGAGATGACCCAGGTCATCGGCTACGCGGCCCTCGTGGTGATCCTCGCCGAGGGCGGGCTCGGTACGAAGTGGAAGGAGATCCGGCCGGTTCTGCCGTCCGCCTCCGTGCTGGCGCTGCTCGGGGTCGCGGTCAGTGTCGGCGTCACGGCGGCCGGCGCCCATTACCTGACCGGCCTGGAATGGCGCCAGGCCCTCATCATCGGCGCGGTGGTCTCCTCGACCGACGCGGCGGCCGTCTTCTCCGTGCTGCGCCGCATCCCCCTGCCCGCGCGCGTGACGGGCACGCTGGAGGCCGAGTCCGGCTTCAACGACGCCCCGGTGGTCATCCTGGTCGTCGCCTTCTCCGCGGCGGGCCCGGTGGAGCACTGGTACGTGCTGCTGGGCGAGATAGCGCTGGAGCTGGCCATCGGCGCGGCCATCGGCCTCGCGGTGGGCTGGCTCGGCTCCTGGGGCCTCAAGCACGTCGCCCTGCCGGCCTCCGGCCTCTACCCCATCGCCGTGATGGCGATCGCGGTCACCGCCTACGCCGCCGGAGCGCTGGCCCACGGCAGCGGCTTCCTGGCCGTCTATCTGGCGTCGATGGTCCTCGGCAACGCCAAGCTGCCGCACTGGCCCGCCACCCGCGGCTTCGCCGAGGGGCTCGGCTGGATCGCCCAGATCGGCATGTTCGTCCTGCTCGGCCTGCTGGTCACCCCGCACGAACTGGTCGACGACTTCGTGCCCGCCCTGCTGATCGGCCTGGTCCTGACCATGGTCGCGCGGCCGCTGAGCGTGCTGGTCAGCCTGCTGCCCTTCCGGGTGCCCTGGTCCGAGCAGGCCCTGATGTCGTGGGCCGGGCTGCGCGGCGCCGTCCCCATCATCCTGGCCACCATCCCCATGGTGAACGGCGTCGACGCCAGCGGACGCATCTTCAACATCGTCTTCGTGCTCGTCGTCGTCTACACCCTGGTGCAGGGCCCGACGCTGCCCTGGCTGGCCCGCAAGCTCCGGCTGGGCGGCGGGGAGGAGGCCGCCGACCTCGGCATCGAGTCGGCACCCCTGGAGCGGCTGCGCGGCCACCTGCTGTCCGTCGCCATCCCCGAGGGGTCGCGGATGCACGGCGTGGAGGTGGCCGAGCTGCGGCTGCCCGCCGGATCCGCGGTCACCCTGGTCGTCCGCGACGGAAAATCGTTTGTCCCGCTGCCGACGACCGTCCTCAGGCGCGGCGACGAACTCCTCGTCGTCGCCACCGACCCGGTCCGCGAGGCCGCGGAGCGCCGCCTGCGCGCGGTCGGCCGGGGCGGCAAGCTGGCGAGCTGGCTGGGCACCAACGGGGCGGGAGCGAGCGGGCCCGGGTGACTCCCGCCCGGCGCGTTCGCGGGCCTGTGCCGTACGGGGTCCGCGCCGCGCGGGCCCGGGGTTTCGAAGGTGGGGGCGAACCGCCCGTGGTGCTCGTTTTCACAGGGGCGGCGGCCCCGCGCCCTGTACGATGAAGGCGCACCCTGATCGAACCAACTCTGCCTGACGCAGAGCTGGCGCGACCGTATGGCGGTCGGGACGCCCCCTCTCCGCGGGCGCCGGCATCTACCGCAGTCCGCGCAAGAGGACAGCTCTCGGCGCGCCCGTACCCGAGGGCCCGCGCTACCAGGCGGCAGAAAGGCACGGGCCGTGGGATCCGCGGTCACCACCACCGACCCCGCGAAGACCTCGCCGGCATCCTCCCGCCCCGGATACGGGCAACTGCTGCGTACCCGCGGCGCCTGGACGTTCCTGCTCCCCGGCTTCGCGGCACGCCAGCCGTTCGCGATGCTCACCATCTCCATCGTGCTGCTGGTGCAGCACACCACCGGCTCCTATGGCGCCGCGGGCGCCACCGCGGCCGTCACCGGTGTCTCCATGGCCGTGTTCGCGCCCTACAGCGGACGGCTCGCCGACCGCTACGGACAGCGCGCCGTCCTGCTGCCCGGCGTCCTGGTGCACGCCGCCGCCGGGCTCACCCTGACGGCGCTCGCGCTCGCGCACGCCCCGCTGTGGGCGCTCTTCGTCGCGGCCGTGCCGACCGGCGCCTCGGTGCCCCAGGTCGGCCCCATGGTGCGCGCCCGCTGGGGCGTCACCCTCAAGGGCTCACCGCTGATGACCACCGCGGCGGCCTTCGAGTCGGTCACCGACGAACTGACCTTCGTCTTCGGCCCGCTGCTCGCCACCGCCCTGTGCACGGCCGTCACCCCGGCGGCCGGTCTGCTCACGGAGTCCGCGCTGACCCTGGTCGGCGGCCTGCTGTTCGCCGCGCAGAAGCGCACCCAGCCGTCCGTCTCCGGCCGCGGGCACGCGCGCGTGGAGCACGTCCCGGCCCTGCGCGTCCCCGGTGTGCGCGTACTGGTCGTGACCTTCCTGGGCATCGGCTCCGTCTTCGGCGGTATGCAGGTCTCGCTGGCCGCGTTCACCGAGTCGATCGGCGAGCCGGGCCTGAACGGCGTCCTGTACGGGACGTTCGCCGCCGGCAACATGCTCTCCGGCATCGTCTGCGGCGCCATCGCCTGGAAGGTCGCCCCGCAGCGCCGCCTGGTCATCGGCTACGCCGCGCTGGCGGTGGCCGCGTCCGCGCTGTGGACCGCGCACTCGGTGCTGCTGCTCGCCGCGCTCGGCCTGCTGGTCGGCATGTGCATCGCGCCCGCGCTGATCACCGGCTACACGCTGGTGGAGGGCCTGGTCCCGGCGGGCGCCCGGACCGAGGCGTTCACCTGGCTCACCGGCGCGGTCGCGCTCGGCCAGGCCGCCGCCGTCACCGTGGCCGGACAGCTGGAGGACCACCTGTGGGGCGGCGCCGGCTTCCTGGTCCCGATGGCCGGTACCGTGCTGGCGCTGCTGACCCTGCTCACCCTGCGGTCACGGCTCGCCACCCGGTCCGACAGCCGCACGGTGGCACGTGGCGTCGGTCACCGCGCACCTGTCGCAGTGGACTGATCCCGGGGAATACGTCACTATGGACTGTCGTTAGCACTCATCGAGTGAGAGTGCCAGGAGGAAGACAGTGCCCACCTATCAGTACCAGTGCACCGAGTGCGGCGAGGGCCTCGAGGCGGTGCAGAAGTTCACCGACGACGCGCTCACCGAGTGCCCCACCTGCAGTGGCCGCCTGAAGAAGGTGTTCTCCGCGGTCGGCATTGTCTTCAAGGGATCCGGCTTCTACCGCAACGACAGCCGCGGCTCCTCGTCGAGCAGCAGCCCGGCGTCGTCGAAGTCGGCGGGCGGCTCCTCGGCGTCGTCGTCCGATGCGGGTTCGTCCTCGTCGGCGTCGTCGTCCGGATCGTCGTCGTCCGGTTCCGGATCGTCGTCGTCCTCGTCGTCTTCGTCGTCCTCGTCGTCTTCGGCCACGAGTTCGGCCGGCAGCTCCGCCGCCTGACATCGCTTTCGCCGAAGTCCCCGCTGTCGTACGACAGCGGGGACTTCGGCGTGCCCGCGGCGGGTGCGGGCTGGGCTGGTGAGGCCCCTCCCGGGGGCCCTGTCCTACGGGCCACCTCCCCGCTGAGCTCCCGCGGGCCCTCTCCCTCTGAGGACAACGGCCGCTCGCGCCCGTCCCGGGCGTCCTGGATGCCGCGGGCCCTCTCCCCCTGAGGGCAACGGCCAACGGCCTAGGCCGCGGCCCGCTCCGCTTCCCGCACCGGCTTCCCCTGGCCCTGGCCCGCCGTGCCCGGCCCCGCGCCCGACGGGCTCTTCAGCAGCAGAGCGCAGGCCAGCGCGGCCAGCAGGGCGAGGCCGGCGGAGACCAGCAGGCACAGCCGCATGCCGTCCAGGAAGGAGCTGCCCAGCGCGGTCAGCGCCTGACCGGTGGCGGGGCCGAGGTCGAGTCCGGCGACGGCGCCCAGGCCGTGTTCGCGCGCGGCGTCCACGACACGTGCGCCGGTCCCGGCCGGGACACCGGCGTCCGCGAGCCGCTCGGGCAGGGCGTTCAGCGCGCGGGTGGTGAGCAGCGCGCCGAGGACGGCGGGACCGAGCGCGCCGCCGACCTGGCGGATCGCGTTGTTGCCGGCCGCGGCCATCCCGGCCAGGTGGAAGGGGACGGCGGAGACCGCGGAGGCGGTCATCGGGGTGAGCACTGCGCCCATGCCGAGACCGAGCAGCACCAGCCGCCAGGCCAGCGACGCGTAGGAGGTGCCGGCGTCGACGCCGGTCATGGCGAGCAGCGCGGCGGCGATCAGCACCAGCCCGGAGGTGATCAGCACCCGCGGCGAGATCCGGTGCATCAGCCGTCCGACGGGGAGACCGGCCACCAGCGAGGTGCCGGACACCAGCACCAGCCGCAGTGCCGCCTGCATGGTGCTCAGGTGCTGGACCAGGCCGAAGTACAGGCTGAGCACGAAGAAGAAGCCGATCAGGCCGAGGAAGCTGACCATGGCGACCAGCGCGGTGGCGGTGAACGCGGGGCTGCGGAACAGCGCCGGGTCCAGCATCGGGCTGGGGCTGCGCAGTTCCACCAGGACGAAGGCCACGGCGGCGACCGCGCCGAGTGCCAGGGCGGTGATCACGGCGGGTTCGCCGAAGCCGCCCGCGCCGCCCTCGATGACGCCGTAGACCAGCGCGGTGACGGCGACGGCGGCGGTGATCTGGCCGGGCCAGTCGAGCCGGCGGCCGTGCGGGGCGCGCGAGTCGGGCAGCCGGAACGCGGCGACGGCCAGCAGGACCGCGGAGACCGGTATCGGCAGCAGGAAGATCCAGCGCCAGGCGGCGTGCTCCAGCAGGGCCCCGGCGATCAGCGGGCCGACGGCGAGCGGGGCCGTCAGGCTCATCGCCCAGAAACCGATGAACCTGCCCCGCTCGCGGTGGTCGGGCACGGCGTGGCTGATCAGCGCGAGCGTGGTGGGCAGCAGGGCGGCGGCACCGATGCCGGAGACGGCCTGCCCGACCCACAGCGCCTGCACCGAGCCGGACAGCAGCGAGATCGCGGCACCCAGCGCGCAGAACGCCATGCCGGCCTGGAAGACCTTCTTGCGGCCGTACACGTCGCCCAGGACACCGGTGGTCAGGATCAGCGCGGCCATCGGCAGCACGAACGCGTCCGACACCCAGGACAGTTCGGAGGTCGACGCGCCCAGCGCGCGCTGGATCGCCGGCAGGCTCACCGACACGGTGGTGACGGGCAGATAGGCGACGAACACACCCAGGCAGGCCACGACGAGCGTGGCGGCCCGTCCGGCCCTGGGATCCGGCGTCGTTGCGGAGTTCACGGAGTCGTTCCTTCGGCTGCTGCGGGGCGTGGCCCGCGTTCTCGGAGCGCCGCCGTCCGGCGAGCGCCCGCTCCCGGGAGCGACGGCCGGCGGCAGCCGCCCGTGGAGCCGCCGATCAGCTTCACCCGGAAGCGTCCGGAACCCGCAGCCGATCCCTCCCGGCATCACTGAAACTCCGGCCTATCGCCTCCAGATGGCAGAATTCCTCCATGCCCGACGATCTGGACCACAAAATCATCCACGGTCTGCAGTGCGCGCCACGGGTGTCGTTCCGGCGGCTCGGGGAAGTCATCGGCGTCTCCGAGCAGACCGTGGCGCGCCGCTACACCGCTCTGCGGCGGGACGGCATGCTGCGCGTCGTCGGGCTGGGCAACCTGAACGCCCGCGGCCAGGCGGAGTGGATCGCCCGGCTGCGCTGCCGCCCGGACGCGGTGGGCCCGCTGGCCCACTCACTGGCCCGCCGGTCCGAGGTGGCGTACGTCGGCATCGCCTCCGGCGGCTCGGAGATCATCTGCATCATCCGCTCCCCCGCCGGCACCGACCGCGACGACCTGCTGCTGCGCCAGCTGCCGCGGGCGGGCGCGGTCCTGGACGTCGACGTCGACCTGGTCGTACGCGTCTACGGCGGCCCCGGCACCGCGCCCTGGACCGACCCCGACGCCTCGCTCACCCCCGAGCAGGTTCGGCGGCTGACCGCCGGACGGCCCGTCCCGGCACTCTCGTCGCCGCCGCCGGGCGAACAGGACCTGCCGCTGCTGCGCGCGCTGGCCGAGGACGGCCGGGCCACCCACACCCACCTGGCCGAGGTCACCGGCTGGTCCAAGCCCCGGGTCGCCCGGCGCCTGGAGGTCCTGGAGGCGGCCGGCTCCCTCACCTACGACGTCGACACCCTGCCCGAGCGCCTCGGCTACCGGCTCAACGCCACCCTGTGGCTCCAGGTCGACCTGGAGCGGCTGCACCAGGTCGGCGAGGAGATCGGCGGCCACAACGAGTGCGCGTTCGCCGCCGCGATCAGCGGCCGGTACAACGTGATGGCCGTGGTCATCTGCCGGGACGCCCCCGGCTTCTACCGCTATCTCACCGACCGCCTGGCCCGCGTGGAGGGGATCCGCGGCTACGAGATCAGTGTGCGGGTGAACCGGCTCAAGCAGTCCGCCTCGCTCATCCATCAGGGGC
Organism: Streptomyces sp. PL-25; assembly: GCF_058344915.1. Taxonomy (NCBI): domain Bacteria; kingdom Bacillati; phylum Actinomycetota; class Actinomycetes; order Kitasatosporales; family Streptomycetaceae; genus Streptomyces; species Streptomyces sp. PL-25. The sequence continues at coordinate 4,339,119 of NZ_CP136997.1, read as the reverse complement.
GGCTGATCCATCCGTCGCTGGGATGACAGCTGTGGCGGGCCAGTGTGACGGTTGGGGGGCGTCTGTGAGGCGGGGGCGTCGGTGAGGCGGGGCGGGGCGCCGGTGAGGCGGGGCGCCGCTGAGGGGAGTCCGTTGGGGGGGCGTCCGTGGGGCGAAGTGGGGGTGTCCTCGCGTACGGGGTCACGGCCGTCTTCACCCCATCGGAAGGATGATTCGGGGGAAACGGCCTAGGGTGCGGTGCATGGCGAACGCAGAGATCGGTGTCATCGGCGGGTCCGGCTTCTACTCGTTCCTGGACGACGTGACCGAGGTCCAGGTCGACACGCCGTACGGGTCACCCAGCGACTCCCTGTTCCTCGGGGAGGTCGCCGGCCGCCGGGTCGCCTTCCTACCCCGGCACGGCCGCGGCCACCACCTCCCGCCGCACCGCATCAACTACCGGGCCAACCTGTGGGCGCTGCGCTCCGTGGGAGTGCGCCAGGTGCTCGGCCCGTGCGCGGTCGGCGGTCTGCGCCCGGAGTACGGGCCGGGCACCCTGCTGGTGCCGGACCAGTTCGTGGACCGGACGAAGTCCCGGGAGCAGACCTACTTCGACGGGCTGCCGCTGCCCGACGGCACGGTGCCGGGCGTGGTGCACGTCTCCCTGGCCGACCCCTACTGCCCCACCGGGCGGGCCGCCGCGCTGAAGGCCGCGCACGGGCGCGACTGGGCCGCCGTGGACGGCGGCACCCTCGTCGTGGTGCAGGGGCCGCGTTTCTCCACCCGCGCCGAATCCCTGTGGCACCAGGCGCAGGGCTGGTCGGTGGTGGGCATGACCGGTCATCCCGAGGCGGCGCTCGCCCGTGAGCTGGAGCTCTGCTACACCTCGCTGACCCTGGTCACCGATCTCGACGCGGGCGCGGAGAGCGGCGAGGGCGTCTCCCACGAGGAGGTGCTGCGGGTGTTCGCCGCCAATGTGGAGCGGCTGCGCGGGGTGCTGTTCGACGCGGTGGCCGCGCTGCCCGCCGACGCGGAGCGGAACTGCCTGTGCGCGGGCGCGCTGGGCGGGATGGATCCGGGCTTCGCGCTGCCGTAGGCGGCGCCGCGGGGGGTGGGTGCGGGCTGCTCTGCTCGGGAGGGAGCGAATCGGAGGGGCGAATCGGAGGGGTCAGGACGGGCTCCGGGCGGGGCCGGACGGGCGTCCGGTCAGGACGGGCGTCCGGGCAGGACGGGCGTCCGGGCGGGCCGGGACGGCTGAGTGGGCCGGGACGGCTGGGCGGGGCGGGCCGGGTCGGGTCGGGCCGGGTCGGACGAGTGGGGACGCTCGGTCGGCGGAGGCTCTCCTTCGGGTGACGGGGTTGTCCACAACCAGTCGGTAGCCCACGGGCCCCGGCGGCGTTCGGCGCGAAGCCGCATCGTGGCATCGCAAGCCGGTCCCGCACCGGTCCCCGAGCACAGGTGGTAGCTCCCATGTCCCTGTCGTCCCCGCGTCCGGCCGCAGGCCCCTCTTCCTTCCCCCATGAGTCCGGCGGCGGTCCGTTCTCCCCGTATCCGCCCGAACCGCCCACGCCGGGCCCGGTCCCGGGCGTGGACACCCCGGCGCCCTGCGAGGTGCCGCACTTCGCGCCCGTCCGGGTCCGGGGCGGGCAGTACGGGCTGCACCGGCTGCTGCGGCACCGCAGGCGCGCCGTGGCGGCCGGGCTCGCGGTGACGGCCGCCGCGCTGGTCACGGCGGGCCCGCGGCTGGCAGCGGACACCCCGCGCGGCGCTCCCGCCCGCGGACAGCCGCAGGGGGCGACCGCCGGTCTCTCCCGCGGCCCGGCCCTCCGCCCCGCCGCCCGGACGATGGCCGTCCCCGTGCGCATCGCCGACGCCGCGACGGTCAGGCTGCTGCGCCCCGGCGACCGGGTGGACGTGTTCGCCGTGGCGGACCCGGCGGCGGGCGGCCGGACCCGGATGATCGCGCGCGGGGCGCGCGTGAGAAAAGTCCCGCGGCCGGCCGGCGCCGACCCCGGCGCGAGCGCGCACATCGGTTCGACGGCGAACACCGACGAGGGCCGTTCCGCGCTGGCAGGCGGGCCGAGCGGCGGGGAGGACGCCCTGGTCACGCTGGCCGTGCCGCCCTCCACGGCGGCCCGGCTCGCCGGGGCGAGCGCGTCGGCCCGATTGGCGGTGACCCCGTGGTGAGGCTTAGGTTGCTGAGCTGTTTGTTCTACAACCTGTATGCCCGAGGAGTGTCCCGAGGTGAGTACGAAGAAGGACCCGAGCGTCTGGCAGGGCTTCAAAGCCTTCCTGATGCGCGGGAACGTCGTCGATCTGGCAGTCGCGGTGGTCGTCGGCGCCGCCTTCAGCAATATCGTCAACTCGGTGGTGAAGGGCGTGATCAACCCGGTCGTCGGGGCGATCGGCACCAAGAACCTCGACCACTACAGCTCGTGCCTCAGCTCCAGCTGCAAGAGCGACGACGGCATCCAGATCATGTGGGGCTCGGTCCTGGGCGCCACGCTCCAGTTCCTGATCACCGCAGCGGTGGTCTACTTCCTCATGGTCCTGCCCATGGCCAAGTTCCTGGCCCGCCAGAAGAAGGGCAAGGAGAGCGAGGAGGAGGCTCCCGAGGTCATCGAGAGCACGGAGCTCCAGGTGCTCAAGCAGATCCGCGACGAGCTGGTCTCGCAGCGCGGCGGCGACCACGACCGGATCAGCCGGGTCTGACGCCTGACCGGTCCCGCCCGTCTCCCACGTCTCCCACGTCTCGTCCGTCCCGCCCGCCTCGTCCGAGTACGGGACCGGGACCGGGACCGGGACCGCTCCTGTGGAGCGTGCCGGGCCCGGCCGGACGGGGCCGCCGGAGCAGGGCGCGGCGGGGCGGTCAGATGTGGTGCGGCGGCTTCTCGTCGAGGAAGCGCTTGAGGTCGGCGGCGGAGTCGCCGTCCGGGCGCTCGCCCCAGCCCCGGTCGGTGTCGTCCGTGGACTGCTGGCTCAGCGGGTCGTCGAAGATCAGCGCGGTCTTCGGGTCACGCGGCTCGGGGGCGCTACTCATGCCTCCAGGGTACGGTCCCCGGCAGGGGCGCCCGTCACGGGATTTTCCGGCCGCTTTCTGCTGTGCTGGGAACCATGACGTCCAGTTCCGCTTCCGCTCCGGGATCCGGCTCCGCGGAGCCCTCCCGCGTCCCCCGGCCGCTGCGCCCGCTGACCGCGCGCGGCCGCCACGAGGCACACCGGGTGTCCTCACCGCTCGAACTCTTCATCGACCTGTGCTTCGTCGTGGCGATCGCGCAGGCGGGCGCGGAGCTGGTCCACGCGGTGGCGGAGGGCCACGCGGGGCAGGGCATCCTGAACTACGCGATGGCGTTCTTCGCCATCTGGTGGGCCTGGATGAACTTCTCCTGGTTCGCCTCGGCGTACGACAACGACGACGTGCTCTACCGGCTCGTCACCCTGGTGCAGGTCGCCGGTGTGCTGGTGCTGGCGGCGGGCATCTCGCGGGCCTTCGCCGAGCACGACTTCTTCCTGGTCTGGCTCGGTTACGTGATCATGCGGGTGGCGATGGCCACCCAGTGGCTGCGCGCGGCGCGCAACGCCGGGGGCGCGGAGCGGCGCATGGCACTGAGGTACGCGGCCGGCGTGCTGCTGTGCCAGGTCGGCTGGCTGGGCCTGGTCCTGCTGCCGGAGCCGGACCGGCCGTGGGTGTTCCTGGTGATGGTCGTCGCGGAGCTGGCGGTGCCGGTGTACGCGGAGCGGGCGTACGCGACCTCCTGGCATCCGCACCACATCGCCGAACGGTACGGGCTGTTCACCATCATCGTGCTGGGCGAGACGGTCGCGGCGGCCACGGTCGCGGTGAAGTCGGCCGCCGACGAGGACTTCGCGCTGGGCGAGCTGCTGCCGATCGCGGCGGGCGGTCTCCTGATCGTCTTCTCCGCCTGGTGGATCTACTTCGTGGTGCCGATCCACGGCCATCTGCGTTCCAACCGCGAGTCGTTCCTGTGGGGATACGGCCACTACGTGATCCTCGCCTCGGCGGCGGCGATCGGCGCGGGTCTCGAGGTGGCGGTGGAGCAGGCCGTCGGCAAGAGCCGGCTGTCCACCCTGGCGGCGTCGGCCGCCGTGACCCTGCCGACCGCGCTGTACCTGATCACGGTCTGGGCGCTGCACGCCCGGCACTTCAAGGTGGGCATCGCCCAGCAGCTCGTCCTGCCGACGGCCGCCCTGCTGGTGATCTGCTGCACTTTCCTGGGCGAGTGGGCGGTGTTCGCCGCGGGCGTCGTCTCGGCGCTCGCGGTGGCGACGGGAGTCACCCTGACCGCGCGGATGTATGCCGGAAGCGGGGCGAGCGGAGGGAGCGGCACGGGCGGAGGGAGCGGGGCGAGCGGAGGGAGCGGGGCGAGCGGAGGGAGCGGGGCGACGCGGCGGGAGGCGTGAGGGCGGTCGGCCGCCGAGGCGGGCCGGGGCGGCGGGGAGAGACTGGCTGCCATGACAGTTGACGCGTTGACGGATGTCGCCGGGGTGCGGGTGGGGCATGCGACCCGGACCGGCGGCGGGTGGCTCACCGGTACGACGGTCGTGCTGGCGCCGGAGGGCGGTGCCGTGGCCGCCGTGGACGTGCGGGGCGGCGGGCCCGGCACCAAGGAGACCGACGCGCTCGATCCGCGCAACCTGGTGCGGACGGTGGAGGCGGTGGTCCTGACCGGCGGCAGCGCGTACGGGCTCGACGCCGCCTCCGGGGTGATGGCCTGGCTGGAGGAGCGCGGGCGCGGGGTGCGGGTCGGCCCCGATCCGGCGCACGTCGTGCCGGTGGTGCCCGCGGCCTGTGTCTTCGATCTGGGCCGGGGCGGCGACTTCCGGGCCCGGCCGGACGCGGCCACCGGGCGGGCCGCGGTGGAGGCCGCCGCCGCGAGCGGACCGGGGGCGGCCGTGCCCCAGGGTTGCGTGGGGGCGGGGACGGGAGCGGCCGTGGGCCCGCTCAAGGGCGGGGTCGGCACGGCGAGCACGGTGCTCGCCTCGGGCGTCACGGTGGCGGCGCTCGTGGTGGCCAACGCGGCCGGATCGGCGGTGGATCCGGAGACGGGGGTGCTGTACGGGGAGTTGTTCCAGGGGCGGGCCGTGTATCCCGAGGCGCGGGTGCACGAGGACGCGCGCCGCCGGATCGCTCGGGCCGCCGCGCGCAGCGCGCCGCCGCCGCTGAACACCACGCTCGCGGTGGTCGCGACCGACGCGGAGCTGTCCAAGGCCCAGGCGCAGAAGCTCGCGGGCACGGCACACGACGGTATCGCGCGGGCCGTCCGGCCGGTGCATCTGCTCAACGACGGCGACACGGTGTTCGCCCTGGCCACCGGAGTCCGGCCGCTGGAGGCCGGTCTGGGCACCGGCGGGCCGCTCGCCCTGAACGAGGTGCTGGCGGCGGGCGCGGACACCGTGACCCGCGCGATCGTCAACGCCGTCCGCGCCGCCGTACCGGTGGACGGACCGGGGGGAACATGGCCGGCCTACCGGGAGTTGTACGGACAGCGGTGAACAGGGAGGGAGCCGGGGGGACCTGAGGGACCGACGGGCCTTGTGTGCCGACGGGCTTTCGATTGTCGCGGTTCTGTCACGTGAAGGCGTTTCGGCCGACCTGCGGGAACCTCGCGGGGGCTCCGCCGACTCTCTCTCCACGCACGCAAGCCAATCACTCACTTCACACGACCTGGAGCAGCCCGTGACAACGCCGGACATAGCAGCGCGGCGCATACTGGGGGCCTGTGCCGCCCTGATGGTCGGCACCCTCACCCTCACCGGATGCGGCGGCGACGCCAAGGCCAACGACGACGGCAAGGGCGGCGGCGGCAAGGACACCGTCAAGACCTCCACGGCCAAGATCACGATCTCGGCGAAGGACGGGGCCACCGGCGCGTCGATCAACGCGACCGGGGTGAAGGTCAGCGACGGAAAGCTGACCGACGTGAAGATGACCGTCGCGGGTTCGGGCAAGGAGGTGCCGGGTTCGATCTCGGCGGACGGCGCCACCTGGAAGCCGAAGGAGCAGCTGGACCGCGGCACCAAGTACCAGCTGTCGGCCACGGCCAAGGACTCCGCCGGCCGGGTGGCCGCCGCCAACTCCATCTTCACGACCGTCACCACGTCGAACAGCTTCATCGGCACGTACACGCCGGACAACGGCACGACGGTGGGCGTCGGCATGCCGGTGTCGTTCACCTTCGACAAGGCGATCACCGACAAGAAGACCGTGCAGTCGCACATCACGGTGACCTCCAGCAGCGGTCAGCAGGTCGTCGGCCACTGGTTCGGCGCCCAGCGGCTCGACTTCCGCCCCGAGGAGTACTGGAAGGCCGGTTCCAAGGTCACGATGAACATCGACCTGGACGGCGTGCAGGGCGCGAACGGCGTCTTCGGCGTGCAGAAGAAGAGCGTGAGCTTCACGGTCGGGCGTTCGCAGGTCTCCACGGTGGACGTCAACACGCAGACCATGACGGTGGTCCGGGACGGACAGACCGTCAAGACGATCCCGGTCTCCACAGGCAGCCCGGAGCACACGACGTACAACGGGCAGATGGTGATCTCGGAGAAGTTCACCCAGACCCGGATGAACAGCCAGACCGTCGGCCTGGGCGGGGAGTACGACATCCCGGACGTCCCGCACGCGATGCGGCTGACGACGTCCGGCACCTTCCTCCACGGCAACTACTGGTACAACCCGGGCAATCCGCCCTTCGGCCAGAGCGGGACCAGCCACGGCTGCGTGGGCATGAAGGACGTGCGGGGCGCGCAGGGCGACACCCCGGCCAAGTGGTTCTACGACAGCTCGCTCGTCGGTGACGTCGTGATCGTGAAGCACTCCCCCGACAAGACGGTCGCCCCGGACAACGGCCTCAACGGCTGGAACATGTCGTGGAGCGAGTGGACCGCGGGCAGCGCCGGCTGACCACTCCTGCGCCACAAGGGGCCGCTGAACAGCGGATTCTGACGGTACGGCCGGGCCGCGCGGGAACTTCTCGTGCGGCCCGGCCGTTTTTCCGGCGTACGTTTTCTCGGTTCCCGGACATGATGTCCCGCCGAGGGGCTACGGTATGCACCCACCAGGTGACATGCAGCAACGCCGGGAGAAGCCTTGAGCGTTCCGTACGAGACGACCGCGTACGAACCACACCCGTCGCCCGAGTCTCCGGAGGAGCACCTCGCGCGACTCCTCGGCCGTGCGCTGAACTCCTTCGAGTTGCCGGACGAGACGATACGCCGGCTGGACTGCGCGCTGGCGTACGACGGCTCGCTGCACTCCGCGCACCACAGCGCGGGCCTGCACCGCGAGACGTACCGGCACACCTGGCTGCTCGCCGACGGCTCGGCCCTCACGCTCTGGGAGTTGGTGCACAACACCGCCCCGGGCGGCGAGGCGCACCACGAGGTGTATCTCGACGAGGAGGAGCTGGGCACGGCCACCGGACGGCTCCCCTTACCGCCCGACGCACCGGAGTTCGAACTGCCGGTGCTCGTCCCGCTCTCCGCGATCCCCGAGACCCGGCACGCGTACGCCCCCGGCGACGCCGCCGACCACGCGCGCCGCCTGCTGCGCCGCGCGGAGAACGCGGACCGGCCCGGCGCCGAGACCGCCTCCCGGCTGGAGACGGCGGCCGGGCACCAGATCACCCAGGCCTTCGGCCGCCCCTGCCGCGCGGGCCGCGCCGGGCTGGGTTTCTCCCTCTACGAGCACGCGTTCCTGCTGCGCGACGGCGCGGAGGTCTCCCTCTGGGAGGTGGAGCACACGGCGACGCCGGACGGCCGGCACATGTGCGAGGTGTACGCCACGGAGGACGCGGCCCGGGACGCGATGGAGCGGCGGGCGGCGCAGCTCTCCTGAGCGGGGCACCTGACGTCTTACCCCGGGCGCCGGGCGCCGGACTTCGGACACCCGGCTTCGCATGCCGCGCGAGGCTCCGGTCAGCGGCCGTCGCCGAGGCGGCGCACCAGACCGGCGAAGGCGTCTCGCTCCGCCGGGGTCAGCTCCACGTACTCCCGGTGCGGGCCGGAGCCGGAGCCCGGCTGGGACGGCAGCGCGCGCAGCACGGGCGGCTGCGGCCGGCGGCGGATCTCGAACCGGAGGCCGAAGCGGTAGCCGGCCAGGCCGACGGCGCAGGCGAGGATCAGCACGGCGGGCAGGACCACGCCGAACCAGACCAGGAACGGGACATGCTCAGGCATGCCTTCAAGTGAACACCACGGTCCGGGGCATGAGCCCCGGACCGTGACGTATCTCGCAGGTGACGTGAACTACTCACCACGCCCCAAAGGTTCAAAAGGGGCAGGCGGGTGGTGGGGCGGGAGGCGGTGCGACGGCCCTCAGGCCGCCGTCACCGGCTGTCCGGGCCGCGCCGGCGCCCCCTGCGCACCGCCCGCGCCGCCCGCACCGCCCGTGCCGTCCGTGCTGACCTCGCCGCCCTCGCCGTCCGCGCCGCCCTCGCCACCGGTGCCCGCCTCGTGCCCCGGGCCGCCGCCCGGCGCGGCTCCGCGCAGCGTCTTCAGCGCGATCACCAGCGCCGTCGTCGCACAGACACCGGCCGCGACGGCGATCAGGTAGAGGAACGGGTTGCCGATCAGCGGGACCACGAAGATGCCGCCGTGCGGGGCGCGCAGCGTGGCGCCGAAGGCCATGGACAGGGTGCCGGTGAGCGCGCCGCCGACCATCGAGGCGGGGATGACGCGCAGCGGGTCGGCCGCCGCGAACGGGATGGCGCCCTCGGAGATGAACGAGGCGCCCAGCACCCAGGCGGCCTTGCCGTTCTCGCGCTCGGTGCGGGTGAAGAGCCGGCCGCGCACGGTGGTGGCCAGCGCCATCGACAGCGGCGGCACCATGCCCGCCGCCATCACCGCGGCCATGATCTTCATCGCGGAGTCGCTCGGATCGGAGACCGCGATACCGGCGGTGGCGAAGGTGTAGGCGACCTTGTTGACCGGGCCGCCGAGGTCGAAGCACATCATCAGGCCCAGCAGCGCGCCGAGCAGGACGGCGTTGGTGCCGGTCAGCTCGTTGAGCCAGTCGGTCATCCCCTTCTGCGCGGAGGCGATGGGCTTGCCGATGACCACGAACATCAGGAACCCGACGACGGCCGAGGAGATCAGCGGGATCACCACCACCGGCATGATGCCGCGCAGCGCCGCCGGGATGCGCACCCGCTGGATCGCCAGCACCACGCCACCGGAGATCAGACCGGCCGCGAGACCACCCAGGAATCCGGCGTTGATGGTGAGGGCGATCGAGCCGCCGACGAAGCCGGGGACGAGTCCGGGCCGGTCGGCCATGCCGTAGGCGATGTATCCGGCCAGCACCGGCACGAGGAAGCCGAAGGCCACGCCGCCGATCTGGAACAGCAGCGCCGCCCAGCTGCCGGACTGGGTCCACACGAAGTGGTCCATGACCGAGGGCGCCTTGTTGATCTTGTAGCCGCCGATCGCGAAGCCGAGCGCGATCAGCAGACCGCCGGCCGCGACGAACGGGACCATGTAACTGACGCCGGACATGAGCCACTTGCGCAGCCTGGTGCCGTAGCCCTCGCCCGCCGCGCCGGTCCGCTCGACCGGAGTGCCGCCGGGTGCCGCCGCGGCGCTCGCCTCGCCGCGCGCGGCCCTGTCGCGTGCCTCGGCGATCAGTTCGGCGGGCCGGTTGATGCCCGCCTTGACGCCGACGTCGACGGTCGGCTTGCCCGCGAAGCGGTCCTTGTCGCGTACGGGGACGTCGTGGGCGAAGATCACCGCGTCCGCCGCCGCGACGACGGCCGGGTCGAGCCGGGTGAATCCGGCCGAGCCCTGCGTCTCCACGACCAGCTCGACGCCCGCCTCGCGGCCCGCGTTCTCCAGCGACTCGGCGGCCATGTAGGTGTGCGCGATACCGGTGGGGCAGGAGGTGACGGCGACGATCCGGAACGGGACGGTGGCCGGGGCGGACGCCGGGGACGCCGGGGCCTCTGAAGTGGCAGTGTCCTCCGGTTCCTGAGCGGTCTGGGCAGCCGCCTCCGCAGGCGTCCGGTCGCCGCGGACCAGCGCCGCCGCCGTCGCCGCGTCGTCCGCCGAGCGCAGCGCGGCCGTGAACTCGGCGTTCGTCAACTGCCGGGCCAGCGAGGACAGGATGGTCAGATGAGCGTCGTCGGCACCCGCCGGAGCGGCGATCAGGAAGATCAGGTCGGCGGGGCCGTCCGGGGCGCCGAAGTCGATCCCGGCCGCGCTGCGCCCGAAGGCGAGCGTCGGCTCGGTGACGTGCGCGCTGCGGCAGTGCGGGATGCCGATGCCGCCGTCGAGGCCGGTCGGCATCTGCGCCTCGCGGGCGGCGACGTCGGCGAGGAAGCCCTCCAGGTCGGTCACCCGGCCCCGGGCCGCCATCCGTTCGGCGAGGGCGCGCGCCGCCGCCTCCTTGGTGTCGGCGGACAGGTCGAGGTCGACCAGGTCCGCGGTGATCAGATCACTCATCGCGGGCTCCTTCGCACGCGTACCGTCCGAGCGACGGAATGGACGGGGGCGGGGGCGGGGGTGGGCACGGGGACAGGGACGGGGACGGGGGCGGGGGCGGGGGCGCAGCCGGGGACAGGGCGGGAGAACAGGGCAAGGGTCATGGGACCGGCTCCGTGAGGGGGCGGTCCACCGGGATCTCGGTGGTGACCGCGACCGCCGCCGGATCCAGGTCGTGCGGGCCGGGCATCACGCTGCCGGGCAGCCGGACGGCTGCCGCGCCGTGTGCGACGGCCGAGGCCAGGGCCCGCCCTCCGGTGCCGCCCGCGATGAGAAAACCGGCCAGCGAGGAGTCTCCGGCGCCGACGTTGCTGCGTACGGAGTCGACACGCGCGGCGCCGAACCAGACGCCCGCGCCGTCCACGAGGAGCTGCCCGTCGGCGCCCAGACTCGCCAGGACGGCGCGCGCGCCGAGGCCGCGCAGCTCCTCGGCCGCCCGCACCGCGTCGCCCACGGTGGCCAGCGGGCGCCCGGCGGCCTGCGCCAGCTCCTCGGCGTTGGGCTTGACGACGTCCGGCCCCTCCCGGAGCGCGGCGAGCAGCGCGGGCCCCGAGGTGTCCAGGGCGATGCGGACACCGGCGGCGTGGGCCCGCGCGACCAGATCGGCGTACCAGGACGGGGCGAGGCCGCGCGGCAGGCTGCCGCAGCAGGCGATCCAGTCGGCTCCGCGCGAGCGGCGCCGCACGGTCTCCAGCAGCGCTTCCTGCTCGGCGGCGGTCAGTTCCGGGCCCGGGGCGTTGATCTTCGTCAGGACACCGTCCGCCTCGGCGAGGGCGATGTTGGAGCGGGTGGCCCCGGCGACGGGGACCGGGGCGACCTCGATGCCCTGCGCGTCGAGCAGATCGGCGACGAGTGCGCCCGGCGCGCCGCCCAGGGGCAGTACGGCGACCGTGCGCCGTCCGGCGGCGGCGACGGCACGCGAGACGTTCACGCCCTTGCCGCCCGGGTCCACCCGCTCGCCGGTGGCCCGGACGACCTCGCCGCGGTCGAGGGAGGGGACCTCGTAGGTGCGGTCGAGGGACGGGTTGGGGGTGACGGTGACGATCATGCGCGTACCACTTCCGTGCCGCCGCGCTCGATGGCGGCGGCGTCCTCGGGGCTGAGCCCGCTGTCCGTGATCAGCAGGTCCACCTCGCCCAGGCCGCCGAAGCGGGCGAAGTGCTCCTGGCCGTGTTTGGCGGAGTCGGCGAGCAGCAGCACCCGGCGGGCGGCGGCGATCGCCGCGCGCTTGACCGCCGCCTCGGCGAGGTCGGGGGTGGTCAGGCCGTGCTCGGCGGAGAAGCCGTTGGCGGCGACGAACAGCACGTCGGCGCGGATCTCGCCGTAGGCCCGCAGCGCCCAGGCGTCCACGGCGGCGCGTGTGCGGTGCCGTACGCGCCCGCCGACGAGGTGGAGCTGGAGGCCGGGGTGGTCGGCGAGGCGGGCGGCGATGGGCAGCGAGTGGGTGACGACGGTGAGGTCCGCCTCCGCGGGCAGGACGGCGGCCAGGCGGGCCACCGTCGTGCCGGCGTCGAGGATCACCGTGCCCTCGGCGGGGAGTTCGGCGAGGGCCGCCCTGGCGATGCGGTCCTTCTCGTCGGCGGCGGTGGACTCGCGCTCGGTCAGGTCGGGCTCGAAGTCGAGGCGGCCGGCCGGGAGGGCGCCGCCGTGCACCCGGCGCAGCAGTCCGGCCCGGTCGAGGGTCTTCAGGTCGCGGCGGATGGTCTCCGCGGTCACCTGGAACTCCTCGGCGAGCGACACGACGTCCACCCGGCCGCCGTCCCGGGCGAGCCGGAGGATCTCCTGCTGCCGCTCCGCTGCGTACATGTCCGCTTGCCTCCGGCCGATGCCCGAACCTGTGGTTTCAGTCGGGAGGCTACGCCGAGAAGGCAGGGAAGTAAACAGGTACGGAAGCATACGGGCACAATCGGGCATGCGCCGTGGTACACCGGCCGGGCACGGCTAGGGCCCGGCACCGCCTTCGGTACCGGGCCCCGGACCCGCGTCCTCCCGCTCGTCCGGCGGTCGCTCAGCCGACGAGCTCCGGCTCCCGCGCCTCGGCGGCGGGCATCCCCTCGGCCGCGTCCTCCGTGTGCTGGGCCGGCCGCTTGGGCAGGGCCGCCATCAGGACGAAGATGACGGCCAGCACCCCGGCCACCCACAGCAGCGCGTGCTGGAAGGCGTCGACGAAGGCCGGACCCACCTGGGCGGGCGTCAGCCGGTCGCCGATCACCCCGAAGAAGACGACCGAGACCAGACCGAGCCCCAGCGCGTTGCCCATCTGCTGCACGGTGTTGATCAGCCCGGACGCCGATCCGGCGTGCTCGCGCGGCACCTCCGAGAGCACCGCGTCCGTCAGCGGCGCGACGATCAGCCCCATGCCCACGCCCATGACGACGAGCGGGAGCGCCATCTGCCAGGAGGTGATGCGCAGGCCGTACCGGTCGGACTCGGCGACGTAGAGCAGCACACCGGCCACCATGAGCAGGGCACCCGCCTGGAGCACCTTGCGGCCGAAGCGCGGCACCAGCTTCTGCACGGACATCCCGGCCGCCACCGACACCGCCACGGAGAACGGCACCCCGGTCAGTCCGGCGCGCAGCGGGCTCCAGCCCAGGCCGATCTGCATGTACAGCGTCCAGACCAGGAAGAACACGCCCAGCGCGACACCGAAGACGGTCTGCACCGCGATGCCCGCCGCGAAGCTCTTCACCCGGAACAGCGACAGTTCCACCAGCGGGGAGCCGTCCCGCGCCGCCTTGCGCCGCTCGTACGCCACCAGCACCCCGAAGACCACCAGCGCGCCCGCCATCGACAGGTACCCCCACAGCGGCCAGCCCAGCTCGCGACCCCGGGTCAGCGGGTAGAGCAGCATCAGCAGACCGAGGGTGACCAGGGCGACGCCGACCAGGTCCAGCTTGAGCGCGCGCGGGGCCTTGGACTCGGAGATGAAGCGGCTGCCCAGCAGCAGGGCCACCACACCGACCGGGAGGTTGATCAGGAAGATCGGCCGCCATTCGAGACCGAACAGGTTCCACTCCGTCAGCAGCGCGCCCAGCAGCGGACCGGAGACCGCGCCCAGGCCGACGATCGCGCCGAACAGACCGAAGACCTTGCCGCGTTCGCGGGCCGGGAAGGTGGCGTGCACGATCGACAGGACCTGCGGGACCATCAGCGCCGCCATGGCGCCCTGGAGGATGCGCGAGGCGACCAGCATCTCCGGGTTCACCGCGAAGCCGCACAGGGCGGAGGCCAGGGTGAAGCCGCCGATGCCGACGAGGAACAGCCGCTTGCGGCCGTGGATGTCACCGAGCCGGCCGCCGGTGATCAGCCCGGCCGCGAAGGCGAGGGCGTAACCGGCGGTGATCCACTGGATCTGGCTGAAGGAGGCGCCGGCGTCCTCCTGGATGGAGGGTATGGCGATGTTGACGATCGTGACGTCCACCAGGTCCATGAAGGCCGCGGTCATCACGATCGCCAGCGCGAACCAGCGGCGGCGGTCGGCCACCGGTGCTGAGCTGCTGACGGGGGTTTCGCTGGAGGTCATGCCGTCAGGCTAGAGGGGCTGTAGGACAGATCACGTCCTAGTGGTGCGGCATCCTCGGAGTATGACGACGGACACTCCGGCCCGGCTCCTCCAGCTCCTGTCCCTGCTCCAGACGCCCCGCGAGTGGCCCGGTGGCGAGCTGGCCGACCGGCTCGGGGTGTCCCGGCGCACCGTCCGGCGGGACATCGACCGGCTGCGCGAGCTGGGCTACCCGGTCCAGGCGACGATGGGCTCCGACGGCGGCTACCGGCTGGTCGCGGGCAAGGCCATGCCCCCGCTCGTGCTCGACGACGAGGAGGCCGTGGCCATCGCGGTCGGGCTGCGGGCGGGAGCCGGGCACGCGATCGAGGGCGTGGACGAGGCGTCCGTACGGGCGCTGGCGAAGCTGGAGCAGGTGCTGCCCGCCCGGCTGCGCCGGCGCGTCTCCACCCTCCAGGCCGCCACGACCCCGCTGACCAGCGGGGACGGCGCCCTGGTCGCCCCCGAGACGCTGACCGTGATGGCGTCGGCGGTGGCGGGCCGCGAGCGGCTGCGCTTCGCCTACCGGGCCGGGGACGGCACCGCCACCCGGCGGCTGACCGAGCCCTACCGGCTGGTGTCCACCGGACGGCGCTGGTACCTCGTCGCCTACGACCTGGACCGGGCGGACTGGCGGACGTTCCGCGTCGACCGGGTGAGCGAGCCCTTCCCCACCGGCGCCCGCTTCGAGGCGCGCGAGCTGCCCACGGGGAGCGCCGCGGAGTACCTGCGCCTCTCGATGCAGCGGCGGCAGGAGACGTACGTGTTCACGGTCGCCTTCCACGAGCCCGTCGAGACGGTCGCCGCGCGGCTGCCCTCCTGGCTCGGCCCGCTCGAACCCCTGCCGGACGGCGGCTGCCTGCTGCGCGCCGAGACCGGCGACCGGATGGAGTGGGTCGCGGTGCGGCTGGCGATGCTGGGCTGCGAGTTCACGGTGCGGGAGCCCGGGGGACTCGTGGCGTGCGTACGGGAGTTGGGGGAGCGCATGACGCGTGCGGCGGCCGGGGCCGAGGCAGGGTCCGGGTCTGGCTCCGGGACCGGCCCCGGCTTCGGCCCCGGCTCCGGCTCCGGTGAGGACGGGAGCCGTGAGGCGCCGGTACCGCGCCCCTAGGCGGCTACGGGGTGTCCCAGGCGAAGTCCCGGAGGGCGGCGAGGTTGCGCAGGGCCAGCGCGGCGGGGCCCTGGGGACCGGTGGCCGGCGCGTCTCCCGTCGCCCAGGCTTCCACGGCCACCCGGACGGCGGCGCTCGCCACGGCCGCGGAGAAGCGGAGGTCCGGCGCGATGACGGAGGGCCCGGACTCGGTCCCGGACCCGGCGTCGGTCCCGGACCCGGCCCCGGACCCGGCGTCGGCCCCGGACCCGGTGTCGGCTGCGGACTCGGCCTCGGTCCCGGTTTCGGACCCGAAGGAGCCGACCCGGCCCTCCGCCGAGGCCGGCCCCGCCGGTTCCGCCGATCCCACCGGCCCCACGGGCCCCGCCGGCCCCCGCCGCCCCCGCCGCCCGCTCGGCGAGCACCCCCGGCCAGTTCCCGTTCCGACTCCTGGCAGACCTCCGCCCAGACCTTGCGCACCGCCGGGCTGGTCCCGGCCAGGCGGATGAGGGTGCGCGCCCACTGCCAGGAGATCGCCGAGACGCCCGAGCCGCCGGGGACGAAGGTGTGCCGCACGGCGTGGGCGAGGGCCTCCGGGACGGAGAGGGCGGCCGGGGCCGTGCGGACCGCTTCCCGCCACCGCTCGGCGCCCGCCGCGTAGCAGGGCGCGACGGCCTCCTCCTTGGTGGCGAAGTACCGGTAGAAGGTGCGCGGGGCGACGCCCGCCGCCTGGGCGATGTCCTCGGCGCGGGTGGCGCGCAGCCCCCGTGTCACGAAGAGGCGCGCCGCCGACAGCGCGATCTCCATCCGGGTGGCGGCCTTGCGCCGCTCGGTCAGGGAAGGGCTCTTGGCGTCGGCGGGGGCGGGGCTCATCACCTCGGCAGGTTATGCCGGTGTGGCAGAATCTGCCATCTGGCGGGCCACCCCGGGGTTCAGGTCCGGGGTGCCCCGCCGCTTCGGCGCGCTCGGGCGGCCGCCCGCCGCCGGGGCGTACCGGCGGCCCGGGGGAGCGACCGGCCCCGCGCGTCGCGGTGACCGGTGCGATCCGGACAGCATCAGGCGGAACCGGACAGAGATGGAGCCGGACTCCGACGCCCGGGGGAAGGCGCCGAAGCCCGGCTCTGGGAAGGTCCCGGCGCCGGGGGGAGTGCGTCGGGACGTGGCTCTGATGTGGTCGTGCGCCGGGCCGGCCGGGCCCGGAAGGGTTGTTCCCGTCGCGCCGCCGGTTGAAGCGATGCTCCACGGCCATGTTCGCGCGGCCTTTCACCACCCGGCGTACGCGTCACCGCCGGGCGTACGCGGTCGGCGCTGCCCGGGAGTGTGCGCTCCCCGCGGGAACAACCGCCCCGCGGGGGCCTCGTGGCACTTCTCCGAGACGTCACGCCGCCGCGTCGAATCCGGTGTCCCGGGCCAGCTTCTTCAGCTCCAGCAGGGCGTGCTTCTCGATCTGGCGGATGCGCTCGCGCGTCAGGCCGTGCTCCTTGCCGACCTCGGTCAGCGTGCGCTCGCGGCCGTCCTCGATGCCGTACCGCATCTTGATGATGGACGCCGTGCGCTGGTCGAGGCGGCCGATCAGGTCGTCCAGCTCCTCGCTGCGCAGCAGGGTCAGGACCGACTGCTCGGGCGAGACCGCGGAGGTGTCCTCCAGCAGGTCGCCGAACTGGGTCTCGCCCTCGTCGTCCACCGACATGTTCAGCGAGACCGGGTCGCGGGCCCAGTCCAGGACGTCCACGACGCGCTCCGGGTTCGAACCCAGCTCGGCGGCGATCTCCGCGGGCTCCGGGTCGCGGCCGTGCTCGCGGTTGAACTCGCGCTGCACCCGGCGGATCCGGCCCAGCTCCTCCACCAGGTGGACGGGGAGCCGGATCGTACGGGACTGGTCCGCTATCGAGCGCGTGATCGCCTGACGGATCCACCAGGTGGCGTACGTCGAGAACTTGAAGCCCTTGCGGTAGTCGAACTTCTCCACCGCGCGCACCAGGCCCGCGTTGCCCTCCTGGATCAGGTCCAGCAGGGGCAGACCGCTGCGCGGGTAGCGGCGGGCCACGGCGACGACCAGGCGCAGGTTGGAGCGGATGAAGACGTCCTTGGCCCGCTCGCCCTCCTCGACGAGGGCCTGGAGCTCCTCGCGGCTCGCGTCCGCCGGCGTCTCCTCGTACCCGTCGAGGATCTGCCGCGCGAACACACCGGCCTCGATGACCTGGGACAGCTCGACCTCCTTGGCGGCGTCGAGCAGCGGTGTGCGCGCGATCTCGTCGAGATACATGCCGACCAGGTCACGGTCGGCGATCTCGCCGCCACGGGCGCGGACACCGCGTGCCGCGTCGGCCGTCTCTCCCCCAGAGCCGAAAGCCTGGGAGGTACCCCCATGGGCGGACTGTCGACGGGCGACGGCACGGGTTGCCATGCGTGCTCCCTTGCGATGGTTGTCAGCGGGTGGTCCACAGGACGCTCGGCACTCTCTTCGGGACTCTCCTCGGGTGCCCCGCATCCGATGGGAACAACGACTTGAAACCGGACAGAATTCCCAACCCGCCCCCCGATTTTTCTGATCATGCAGTACCCTGTGCCGCCACGGCGCCCCATACACCCTGGCCCACGACACGGAGTCGCAGGTCAGAGTGGGAGCGGAGGCCCCTTCCGGGCCCTCGCGGACCCGGACTCACCACCCTGCGCATGAGACGCCCGTCACACGGATGCCGCAGTTCTCACAGCGGGAGAGCGCCGCCCTCACTCGCTGCCCCACTCTCATGGACGGGTACCGGGGCCGGAAGGTTGCCGCAAAACCGGACTCTCAGGTGATTCCCGGCCTCCGCGGGCCCGGCCCCGGGCCCTCTCCGGCCGGTTCCGGACTTACGCACGGCCCGTACCGGCGTTCCGTACGGCGCCCGCCACCGGCACGCCCGTCTCTAGCCGAACTGAACCGACCGCTTCGCCATTCCCATCCAGAAGCCGTCGATCACCGACCGCTGCGCGTCCAGCTCGCCGGCCGCCTCCGCCGCACCCATGGTCACGAACAGCGGGGCGAAGTGCTCGGTGCGCGGGTGGGCGTACCGGCCGGCCGGTGCCTTGTCGAGGAAGTCCAGCAGTCCGTCCCAGTCGCGGGCCTCCAGGGCGCGGCGCCCCCAGTCGTCGAACTCGGAGGACCAGCTCGGCACCCCGCCGCCGACGTGGCGCAGGGCCGCGAGGTTGTGGGTGAAGAAGCCGGAGCCGACGATCAGCACACCCTCGTCGCGCAGCGGTGCCAGCCTGCGGCCGATGCCCATGAGGCGGACCGGGTCGAGCGTCGGCATGGAGACCTGGAGGACGGGGATGTCGGCGGCGGGGAACATCTCGACGAGCGGGACGTAGGCGCCGTGGTCCAGGCCCCGGTCGGGGACGTCCTGCACGGGCGTGCCGGGTCCGCGGAGCAGCTTCCTGACCCGGTCGGCGAGGCCGGGGGCGCCGGGGGCCGGGTACGTCACGTCGTAGTAGTGCCCGGGGAAGCCCCAGAAGTCGTACACCAGGGGGACGGTCTCCACGGCGCCGAGGGCGAGCGGGGCCTCCTCCCAGTGCGCGGAGACGACGAGGATCGCGCGGGGGCGGGGCAGTTCGGCGGCCCAGGCGGCGAGCTGGCCGGGCCAGACGGGGTCGTCGGCGAGCGGCGGGGCGCCGTGGCTGAGGTAGAGGGCGGGCATGCGCTCAGGTGCTGTGGTCATGGCGGCTACTCCTGCTGGGACCGCGCTCGGACTGCGGCGGGCAGGGCAAGCACGGGGGCCGAAACTTGAACTTTAAAGCTTAGAGACCACTGTACGAGGCATTTGTTTAATCTTCAATGAGCGCCCTCGTAGAGTGGATACATGAACACGGCTCCCGTTTCCGCGCCCGGCCCCGCTCAGGCCCCCGCGGCCCAAGCCCCCGCCGCCCCGGTCTCCCCAGGTCAGGCCCCCGCAGCCCAGGCCCCCGCCGCCGGTGCCCACCGCTGGCTCACCCCCGACGAGCAGCGCGTCTGGCGCGCCTATCTGCACGCCACCACCCTCCTGGAGGACCACCTCGACCGGCAGCTCCAGCGCGACGCGGGCATGCCGCACGTCTACTACGCCCTCCTCGTCCAGCTCGCCGAGGCCCCGCGCCGCCGGCTGCGCATGACCGAGCTGGCCATGAACGCCAAGATCACCCGTTCCCGTCTCTCGCACGCCGTGGCCCGCCTGGAGAAGAACGGCTGGGTCCGCCGCGAGGACTGTCCCTCCGACAAGCGCGGCCAGTTCGCGGTGCTCACCGAGGACGGCCAGGAGGTGCTGCGGCGCACCGCCCCGGGCCATGTGACCGCCGTACGGCAGGCCCTGTTCGAACGGCTCAGCCCCGAACAGCAGCAGTCCCTCGGCGAGATCATGCAGATCGTCGCCGAGGGACTGCAGCCGGACGAGGCGGGCGCGGACCTGCCCTGGCTCCGCTGAGGAGCCGGGGCGGGGGCCGCGCCGAGCGGTCGTCAGTGGGCGATGAC
Source organism: Streptomyces sp. PL-25 (assembly GCF_058344915.1). Taxonomy (NCBI): domain Bacteria; kingdom Bacillati; phylum Actinomycetota; class Actinomycetes; order Kitasatosporales; family Streptomycetaceae; genus Streptomyces; species Streptomyces sp. PL-25. Next base: position 4,319,529 of record NZ_CP136997.1, on the reverse strand, counting down.
CGGCACCGCCACCTCGTGCTCGGCGCCCTCACCGGAGGCGGAGCCCGAACCGGTGACCAGGGTGCTGCCCGGCCGCCCGGCGTTGACGAAGGTCAGCGCGATCACGGCGGCCAGCACCAGGATGCCGACGGCGAACCAGATGGCGCTGGTGTACCCGTGCACCAGACCCTGCACCTGCACCAGCTGCTGCTGCGGCCGGGCACCGTCGGCCGCGCCGATGTGGTCCTTGATGTACGACGCGGTCGCCGAGGAGGCGATCGTGTTCAGCAGGGCCGTACCGATGGCGCCGCCCACCTGCTGCGAGGTGTTGACCATCGCGGAGGCGACACCGGCGTCCCGCGGCTCGACGCCCTGGGCGGACAGGGACATGGCCGGCATGAACGCCGTACCCATGCCGAGACCGAGCAGCAGCATCGCGGGGAGCAGCAGGGCCGGGTAGGAGGTGTCGGTCTTCAGCTGGGTCAGCAGCAGCATGCCGACGGAGGCGACCAGGAAGCCGGGGCCCATCAGCAGCCGGGCCGGGACCCGGGTCATCAGCCGGGCGCCGATCTGGGTGGAGCCGGTGATCATGCCCGCGATCATCGGGAGGAAGGCGAAGCCGGTCTTGACCGGCGAGTAGCCCTTCACGATCTGGAGGTAGTAGGTCAGGAAGAGGAACAGGCCGAACATGCCGATGATCGCCAGGCCCAGCGAGAGGTAGACACCGCCGCGGTTGCGCTCGGTGACCACGCGCAGCGGCAGCAGCGGGGCCCGCACCTTGGACTCGACCAGCACGAAGGCGACCAGCAGCACTGCGGAGCCCACGAACATGCCGATGGTCAGCGCGTCGCCCCAGCCCGCGGACTCGGCCCGGGTGAAGCCGTACACCAGCGCGACCAGGCCGAGGGTGGACAGGACCACGCCGGGGATGTCGAGCGGCGAGCGGTTGCGGCCGGTGGCCGGCTCACGGATGACGAAGTACGCACCGGCCGCGGCGACCACGGCGAACGGGATGTTCACGAAGAACGTCCAGCGCCAGTCCAGGTACTCGGTGAGGAATCCGCCCAGGATCAGACCCACGGCACCGCCACCGCCGGCGATGGCGCCGTAGATGCCGAACGCCTTGGCGCGCTCCTTGGCGTCGGTGAACATCACCGCGAGCAGGGAGAGCGCGGCGGGCGCGAGCAGCGCGCCGAAGGCGCCCTGGAGCGCGCGGGAGCCGAACAGCAGCGCGCCGCTGGTGGCCGCGCCGCCCAGCGCGGAGGCCGCGGCGAAGCCGGTCAGGCCGATCACGAAGGCGCGCTTGCGGCCCCACAGGTCCGCGATACGGCCGCCGAAGAGGAGGAGCCCGCCGAAGGCCAGGGCGTAGGCCGTGACGACCCACTGCCGGTTGCCGTCGGAGATCCCCAGGTCCTGCTGGGCGGAGGGGAGGGCGATGTTCACGATGGTCGCGTCGAGCACGACCATCAGCTGGGCGAGCGCTATGAAGACGAGCGCTTTCCAGCGGTTGGCGTCACCGGACTGGTGCGGGACGCCGGGAGCCTTGAGGGCTGTTTCGGACATGGGGATACCCACTTCGGGACTTCGTGACGGAAAAAGGGTGTCGAAAGGGGCGGCCGCGGCCTGCGCGCTGCCGTGCCGGAACGTCGTAGGCGAACGAGGAGGTCGTGAACGGGGAGAACGAAAAGTCGTGCGTGAGGAGTCGTGCGTGAGCGAGGAGTCGTGAAGGAGACCGGAGTTCGGCGCTGAACTCATCGGTGCGGGCGGGCCGGCGCCTGTCGGACCCGGGCCCGCCTCACGGGTCCGCGCGCGGCGGGGAGCTGTCTGTCAGGTCGGTCAGGCCTGGCGGAGATCCTCCATGGTCATGGCCGCGCCCGGCAGGTCGGAACGGGCCGGGGCCCGCAGTCCGTCCAGGAACAGCTGAAGATGGCGGTGGACGAAGCGGTCGTGGAGGACACAGCCGGTACCGGCCGGGGGGCGGCTGAGCTGCGCGGCGGCGATCATCAGATCGCCCACGCCCACATCGGCGCGCAGCTGCCCGGCCGCCTTGGCGCGGCCCATGATCTCCTCGACGAGGTGTTCGACCCGGTGACGGGCGGCCTCCAGGTCGGGGTGGTGCTGGTCGAAGGTGCTGGAGACCATCGGACACAGCGCGCTGATCCGCTCGTCGGCGGCGGCGTGCACGAAGCGCGACAGCGCCTCGAAGGCGTCGCCGGTCTCGGTGAGCGCCTGCTCGGCCGCCTCCGCCGTACGGTCCATCACGGAGCAGACGACCTCGCGGACGAGAGCGTCGCGGTCCGTAAAGTTGCGGTACAGGGTGGCGTTGCCGACGCCGGCCCGGCGCGCGATCTCGTCGAGCGGCACCTCGGGGCCGTACTCGACGAACATCTCGCGGGCGGCGGTCACGATCCGCTCCCGGTTGCGCAGGGCGTCGGCGCGCGGCCTGGTCACCTTGCGCGCTTCGGGGTTCGCGGTCGCGGCCGGCACGGGGTCTCCTCTGATCGGTCGGTCTGGCGGACGATCCGGGGATGAAGTCCCCGTTTCGCTCGGACACAGGGCTAAACGGGGAAGAGGCCCCCGGTTATTTCCCGTCCCGGAAGAGAACTGCCGTGACCTGGGTCACATCCACCTGGCCCTGCCCATTCCCACGACCGGGCCGCGCGTCCCACGACCGGACCGCTCCAACGCGCGCCCGCCGCCCCGGCGACACAGGGTGAGCGAAAGGGTGCAGCCGGAGACGAGACCGGTGACCGCCTGGCGCGAACCGGTGCGGACCGGTGCCGCGCGGCGCGAGACCGTCGGCTGCCTGGAGCGAAGGGTCCACGCATGCAGCCGCAGCCGCCCCGCCGCCGGACAGACCGGACGCCGCACCGGACCCACCGGCCCCACGGGACGGACCGCGCCGACACCGCGCTCCCCGCACGCAGCATGCCCCCCGCGCCCCCTGCCACGACCGCCGCCACTCCTGCCACTCCTGCCACCGCGCCCACCGCCGCCTCCGCCGGAGCCCCTGCACCTGCCTCTGCCTCTGCCTCTGCCGGATCCCCCGCCGCCGCGGCAGGCGCCGGAGGAGACGACCCCCGCCCCGCGCCGGCCGCCGACCCAGGCTCCATACACACCCCCATACGCACCTCCATACGGACCCGCATACGCGCCCGGATACGTACGCGTACCCGTCGCACGGCCGCCTTCGTCTCCGTGACCGCGCTGACCCTCGCGGTCAGCACGGCGGGGGCCGCGCACCTCACCTCGGGCGCCGCGGCCTCGGGCGCCGGGGCGAACTCCCTGTCCCGTTCGCCCGCGCTCGCCCCCTGCATGATCAGCGGCGCCCGCTCCGTGCAGATGACCGAGGGCGTCCCCACCTCGACGGGCTACGCCCGCTCCACCGGCACCGTGCACGCCCTCACCCTGATGATCGACTTCTCGGACGCCCCCGGCGAGGGCACCGCGCTCGACCGCTTCCACGAGTTCTTCCCGCAGACCCAGGAGTGGTTCCGCACGGCTTCCTACGGCCGCCTCGACTACCGCCCCGAGACCCCGATCACCCACTGGCTGCGCATGCCCAAGCCGTTCAAGGAGTACGGGATAGAACGCGGCGCCCCCTTCGACCCGGGCTACCGCGACCTCGTCCAGGACATCGCGGCGGCGGCCGACTCCCAGGTCGACTTCCGCCAGTACGACCTGCTGAACGTGCTGATGACCCCGAACGCGGGCCCGTCCGCGCTGGACACGGTCCTGTCCGTCACCTTCGCGGGCAACCCCGACGCCCCGACGGCCGACGGCGTCCCCCTCGCGAACGCCTCGTTCGTCTACTCCCGCCAGGACGACGGCTCCGGCTCCTACGACCGCACCGGCTACCGCGTCCTGCCGCACGAGAACGGCCATGTCTTCGGCCTGCCCGACCTCTACACCCAGGAGGGCGGCGGCGCGGTCGGCCACTGGGACATCATGAGCGAGGACTGGGGCGCCGACAACGACCTGCTCGGCTGGCACAAGTGGAAGCTGGGCTGGCTCGACGCCGACCAGGTGAACTGCGCGAGCCGGCGCGGCTCGGCCGAGTACACCCTGACCCCGCTGGAGCGCGCCGGCGGCCCCAAGCTGATCTTCGTCCCGCTCGACGGCAGCACCGGCTACGCCCTCGAACTGCGCACCCGCGAGGGCAACGACGAGGCGGTGTGCCGGCCGGGCGTCCTCATCTACAAGGTGAACGCCGACGTGGACACCGGAAGCGGCCCCATCACCGTCTACGACGCCCACCGCGACTCCGGCGGCTGCAGCCGCAGTCCGAACGTGCAGGCGGAACTCTCCGACGCCCCCTTCGCCCCCGGCGAGACCTTCAAGGACCCGCGGTCCAAGATCCGCATCGATGTCGCGGCGGCGGACCTGGAGGGCGACTACCGGGTCCGGGTGACCCGGCAGTAGCCGGGGCCGCCACCCCCGCCCGGCCCGGACTACCGTAGGGCGCAGACCTGCCACGACCACCGACGTCCCGTACAGGAGAACCGACCGATGTGCGCGACGCCCGCGACCTCCGCGACGCCCCCGCACCCGATGGCGTCCGCGCGCCCGGCGCCGTCCGCACGCCCGGCGCCGTCCGCCGACGAGCCGGGGGCCGTCACCGGCGCGGGCGCCCCGGACCGGCCGCACGGGCCCCCGCCGGAGGCCGTCGCCCCGCTGATGCGGGGGGTGGCCGTACTGCGGGCGCTGACGGAGGCCGACGGAACCCTGAGCCCGAGCGCCCTGGAACGCGCCACGGGCCTCGCCCGTGCCACCGTGGACCGCATCACCGCGACCCTGGCCCGGATGGGGTACGTACGCCTCGCCGGCCGGGACACCGTCCTCGCCCCCCGCCTGATGGAGCTGGGCAACGCCTATCTGGCCGCCCTGCGCCTGCCCGACCTCCTCGGCGCGCGGGCGGACGCCCTCGCCGACGCGCTGGACGAGTCGGTGTCGCTGGCGGTCCGCGACCAGGACGGCATCCGCTTCGTCCACCAGGCGACGCGGCGCCGCGCCATGTCCCTGAGCTTCCGCATCGGCGACCTGCTCCCGGCCGAACGCACCGCGCCCGGAGCGCTGTTCGCCACCGAGTGGACGGCCGGCGACTGGCACCGCTGGCACGGACGCCGGGCGGCCGACCCGGAGAACCGCTCCTTCCCGGCCATCCCGCCGCACCCGCCGGGACCGGACGCGCCCCGCTCCGGCTTCGAGGAGCGCGCCGCGCGGGCGGCCCGGGAGGGCTGGGCGGCGGACGACCAGCTGATCGAACCGGGCCTGGTGGCCGTGTCCGTACCGGTGCGGGACCCGGTCACCGGCACGATCGCCTGTGCGGCGAGCGTGGTGAGCCACACCAGCCGCCACTCGGCGGAGCACCTGCGCGCCACGCTCCTGCCCCGGCTGCGCGAGACGGTCGCGGCGATGGAGGAGGACCTGCGCGCGGCATCGGCGCGGGCGCGGGCGCAGACACCGGATCCGGCCGCGGCACCGGAACCGGCATCAGTACCGGCACCGGAACCGGCTCGCCCGGACGCGGCGTCCCCGGAACTGGCGGCCTGGACGGCGGCGTCGAAGCAGGAGCTGGGCCGGGGGTTCGTCGAGTCCCTGGCGCGCGGGCTGACGGTCCTGACCGCGTTCGGCGAGGACCGTCCGGCGCTGACCCTCACACAGGTGGCGCAGGCGACGGGCCTGGCCAGGGCCACGGCACGCAGGGCCCTGATCACCCACGAGCACCTGGGCCTGGTCGCCCCCGGCCCCGGCCGCACCTTCACCCTCACGCCCCGCGTGCTCTCCCTCGGCTTCCCGCACCTGTCCCGCACCTCGCTCCCCCGGATCGCCCAGCCTCATCTGGAGGACCTGGCGGCCGAGGTGCGCGAGTCGACGGCGCTGGCGGTGCTCGCCCCCGGCGGCGAGGAGATCCAGTACGCGGCCCGCGCGAGCACGCACCACATCATGAGCGTCGACCTCCCCGTGGGCACCCGCCTCCCGGCCCGCGCCACCGCGCTGGGCCGCGCCCTGACCGGCCCGGGACCGGCCGGTTACGCGCTCGCCGACCAGGAACTCGAAGCGGGCCTGCGCGCGGTCGCCGTCCCCGTCCACGACCGGGCCGGCCGCCCCGTGGCCGCCGTGGACATCGCCCTGCACGCCGCCCGCCGCACCCGCGAGGAATGCGTCTCCGCCCTCCTGCCCGCCCTGCGCCGCACCGCCGCCCGCATCGAGGCCGACCTCCGCACGGCCACCCGCTTCACCCGCGTGCCCCTCACCTGACCGGTCCGTCACCTGACCAGGCCGTCCGGCGCGGCACCGGGCACGGTCCCGGCAGGCCGCCGGGCATGGAGGAGCCCCGGCCGGTCGGGGGCGACCAGCCGGGGCGACCAGCCGGGACGAGCAGCCGAGACGACCAGCCGGGACGGCAGGGCACGGCGGGCGGACTCCCGCCGCCTCGTCAGCCGGGGATCGACGTCGTCAGGTACCACTGCTGGTACGGATTGTCGGGGCCGTACTGGTTCAGGTACGCCTTGCCCTTGGCGTCCGAGTCCAGCGCGTTGCCTCCCGGGCTGATGAGGCGGAGCTTGCCGGAGACGAACACCTCGTCCCAGAGGTCGTTGGCGTCGATGCCGCACGGCCGCGTCTCCAGGATGAGGGAGAAGGGCGTCGACGGCTTCAGGCACCGGGCCGAGCTCGTGTTCTTGAGCTGGATCTTCCCGTTGACGACGTGGTACTCCCAGCGCTGGCTCGCCGCGGTGGTCGAACAGGACGAGGTGTAGACGCCGCCGGTGCCGTTGGCGTCGAGGCAGCGCCCGGTCTGGGCGTTCTGGAGCCGCCAGACACCGCCGCCGGGGCCGCCGGCCGCGTGGGCGGTCGCCGTCGTGCCGGTCAGCAGCAGCGCGGCCGCTCCTGCGGTGGCGGCGACGCCGCCGAGAGCCTTCCGGATGTTCATGGCCTTACTCTCCTCGGTGAGCAGTTGACGCTGAGCGTGGGAATCGGTGCGGGGGTCTTCTCCGGCCCGCGCGGTGTTCGACGGTGCCGGGCCGGTGTGCCGTCACGCGCTCGTGGCGCTGGGGAGCCACTGCTGGTAGGGATTGTCCGAGCCGTACCCCTTGGCGTAGGCGTTGCCCTTGGCGTTCGAGTCCAGCGCCTTGTTGCTGTAGGGGTCGACGAAGCGGAAAGTGCCGTCGACCACCAATTCCCACCAGAGCGAGCCGTTGGCGCAGGCCGGAGCGGTTTCGAGCTGCTTGTCCTCCGGATTGAGGGGATTCACCCAGAGGCATCGGCGGGTGGCGACATTGCGGAGCAGTACCTTGCCGTCCAGAACCGCCCGCTGCCACTTCTGGTACGGGTTGTCCGCGCCGCAAGACTTGGTGTACACGTTTCCCTTGGCATCGGAGTCGAGACAGAGCCCGGTGCGGGCGTTCCGGTACTGCCAGACATCACCGGCGGCATGGGCGGCCGGGGCGGTACCCATGGTGAGCAGAAGACTGGCCCCCGCGGTGACCAAAGCGCCCGCGAGCTTCGCGTGAGTACGCATACGACCTCTTTCTCGGGTGAATGGAAACGTTGAATACGCTGAATAGGTTGACCCCGCGCACTAACGTCTCACTAATGCTCCACGGGATGCACAAAAGGCGCTTCCGGGGCAAAGAAAACAGGCCCTGCGGCTCCCTGTGTCCGAATTCAGGGCGCTGGCTCGGAATTACCCGTCCGCTCGGGCCGGATCGCTGACCCTCCTCAGATCCAGCCGCGCTCCCGGGCGCGCAGCGCGGCCTGGAAGCGGTTGTCGGCGTCGAGCCTCGCCATGAGCCGGGCCACGTACTTGCGGTAGGTCCGCAGCGCCATGTTGAGCTGGCGGGCCCCGGTCTCGTCCTTGTCGACGAGGTAGAGGGTCCGGAGTATCTGCCGCTCGACCTCGGTGAGGGAGGGCAGGGCCTCCTCGGGGAGTTCCTGCGACGCCGCCCACATCCGTTCGAAGAGCGAGACCACGGTGCTCACCAGACCGGGCTCACGTGTCAGGAGCGCCCCGCGGGCCGTGTTCTGGGGGTCGATCGGAGTGAGCGCGACCGCCCGATCGCAGATGATCATGCGCTCGATGGGGTGCGGGGAGATACGGATCTCCGCGCCGCGGGCCACGAGTTCCCGCAGGTACACGAGGGTCGTCTCGTCCTGGAGGCAGGCCGACGCCATCAGCGTCCGCATCCGCACTCCCCGGCGCAGGATCCGCAGGTCGATCGGGCGGGAGATCTCGATCGACTCCGGGGTGAGCACCCCGACCGGGTTGGTCGTCAGGTTCTCCGTGCGCGCGAAGAAGGTCACCTCGTCGATGGCGCTCCGTACGGCCTCCAGACCCTCGATCTGCCGGACCGCCGGACCGCCCGGCCCGGACACGTCCGCTGAGGCGTCCATCGTGCTCAGGTGCTCGACCACCCCGGCGCTGCGGACGGACTCCTGGAGCTCGTCCTGGAACTGGCCCACCTGATGCTCGATCAGCCTCTCGACCGTCCGCTTCGGCGAGAGCGGCCGCAGACCGCCGGCCGGGGTGCGCACCGCGATGCCCAGCTCCAGCACCCGCGTGACCACGGCCGGATCGTGGCCGCCGGTGTCCTCGCGGTCCCTCAGGAGCGCCCGGTAGAGCTGCTCCTCCGGCTCGGAAACCCCCAGGAAACCGAGGGTGTTGGGGGTGCCGTCCGGCTTCATCGCCACCCCCGCGCAGTGGCGCACCGGCCCGCGTACGAGGGGCGCGCGGCGGTGTGGAGGACCACCTGCGAGGGCCGCGCGGCGGTGTGCAGGACCACCTGCGAGGGCCGCGCGGCGGTGCGCCGGACCACCCGCGAGGGCCGCGCGGCGGCAGGGCCCCGCGGCGGGGGTGTGCAGGAAAGTGCACGGGAACAGGGTCGTTTGCTGCACGCCCGAGGCCCGCCGGAGGCCCCTCCCGGCGGGCAACATTCTCGGTGTGAGGGCGGCCCGCCGGAACGAGAACGGCGGGCCGGACCGAGCGAAACGAACCCGCCCAGCGACATCGCCCACCCAGGAGGAAACCCGTGAACCGCATCGCGGCCCGCATCGCGTCCGGCACCATCACCGCACTCCTGGTCGTGGGCGGTGCCGGAGTCGCCCAGGCCGACGGCACCGGCGCGGACGAGGTCAGGCCGCCGGCGAGCGCCACGCAGACCGCGGTGCCCGAGCACGAGGCCGCCCCCGTCTCCCCGCTGACCAACGACTGGGGATGACCGGACCGAGGTGACGGCGGCCGCTCCGACCGGGGCGGCCCCCGCCCTCCGGACCGGCCGGCGCCTGCGGACCGCGTCCCCCGGCAGGTCTTCCCGCACTTCCCGTTCCACTCTCCACCCCTCCACCCCTCGTACGCCGGGCATCCCCATGCCCGAAACCACCTCGAAGGAGCACACCATGTCGAAGAACCTCAAGCGCGCCGCCCTCACCGTCGTCGGCGCCGTCGCCGCCTCGGCCCTGCTGCTGCCCGCCACGGCCCAGGCCGCCACGCCGGCCGCCGAGGCCCGGGTCGCCACCCAGCAGGTGGGCACCATGGACTCCGGCTGGAAGCTCGACATCGCCATCGACGCCATGGGCTACATCGGCCCGATCATCGGGAACGTCCTGAACGACATCCGCATGGAGAAGGACCGCCCCGGCTTCGTCCACCGGCAGCTGGACGACACCATGGCGGCGTACTCGGGCTACAACGTGATGGTCATCAACGACAAGCTCGACTACTCCATGGACCTGCACGGCGTGGTCGCCAACGCCCGCGTCACCCAGGGCAGCGCCACCTACCGGGTGCTCGCCTTCCAGTCGGGCACGATCGTCAACCGCGGCGACGGCGGCTGGAGCAACTGGGGCTTCGGCGGCTGGTTCACCCGCAACGGCGGCACGGTGGTCTTCACCAGCTGAGTCCGACCGCACCGTCCGACCTCCTGTATCCCACTCGGGCTTCGCCACTCACGCAGATGGGCCGGTCTCCTCACGGAAACCGGCCCATGCCGCGTCCACCCAGGGCCGCAGGGCCCACGATCCGCAGGAGACAAGACCGTGGAGAACCAGGTCCGACTCACCGGGCCGCCCGAAGCCGCCCCCGAACTGGCGTGCCTGCGCGTCATCGCCCAGCTCCCGCCCCGCTGGTCCGTCCGGATCCTGGAATGCGGAACCGGATACGCGGTCCTCGGCCTGCGCGCGGACGCCTCGGCCGAGGAGGTCACGGCGGAGATCGACGAGGCGATCACCGCGCTTCCCCTACGGGGCTGGAAGCGGAGCTGACCTGCGGACGCATCAGCTGAACTGGACGGTCACCGTCTGGTCGTTCCAGCTGCCGAGCTGGGGCTCCCAGCCCACGAGCAGCCTGTTCCCGTTCCGGTCCCGCAGCCCCATCTGACAGCCGCCCTCCATGTTCTGCACGGAAGAGACGGTCCAGCGGTACTTCTCGGGCAGCGGGAACTGGTAGTCGGGGATGTCTTCCTTGTCGCTGTTGCAGGATTCCCCGCGGAACTCGATGCGCGACCCGGAGTAATTGTTGTCCACATAGGCGATTCCGAGGGTCTTCGTGCCGTGCCCCATGGTGAGCAGATCGTACCCGGGTGCCGTCGCCGCACTGGCCGGCGCGGCGACACCGACCGACAACGTGACAGCGGCGAGAACGCCCAGAACCTTCTTGTCCATCATGCAGAACCACCCTCGCGTAACCGAGCTCGACTGACGGCGAAAGCTATCCGGTCGACTCACCCACCAGACAGCCCACTCCCCCCGGAATGGCTTATTCCGCCCAGCCCCCGCTCCATCATGACCGAATTCCACGCCACGCCAATAAAACGTTAGCGAGACGTTAGCAACACCGGTCAGAATGAAGGCTTTCACTCAATTGAATTTCCGGCCCGAAATTCGGGACCACCACGGCCGCGCATGGGATGTCCACTCGGACGGCCCCGCCCCGGCGGAACGGAAAGCCCCGGGGGCCGGTCCGACACCACGGTCACCCGCAGCACAACACGGGCATCACTGACCACACCGGACTTCGCACCGGAAACCCCAGGTCAGAACCCCTGCGACAGGCACACCATGCCCGTCAGCGGCATCAGGGGCGACCGCCCCGATCCCCATCCGCTAGGCTGTCACCGGTCAGTCGGCCCACGCCTTCGTAGCTCAGGGGATAGAGCACCGCTCTCCTAAAGCGGGTGTCGCAGGTTCGAATCCTGCCGGGGGCACAGTGTCTGAACAGCGCGTTCACCTCTCTCGGGTGGACGCGCTGTTCGTCATGGCCGTGGCATTGGCCATCAGCATGGCGAACACCAACCTCAAGCCCGTTCGGCGAGTCCGCGTCCAACGGGTCCGGGGTTCAAGGGCGGCACCGGCCGATGGCCCTGTTCGGCCGCGGTGGTGGTGTCTCCGCTGCTGGCGGTCGCAGCCCGTGGCCTGCTGCGACCGAACACGCAGCGGGCGTCTCCGCTTGATCGCGCGTCCGCTGCGGGATACCGGAGGGCCTTCTTCACGTCCATCTCGACGCAGACCCGGTTCACGCAACGCGGGCGGTCGATCCCGCGTCTGGCAGGGAGAACAGCCAGGAACCACCCCCCTGAACGGAGCGCTCGGTGCTCATAGGACTCCTGACCGCCGTCGCGGCATCGATCTGTTACGGCACGGGCTCCGTCCTCCAGGCCGTCGGCTCCCGCAAGTCGGCCCGCCGCGAGGCGGCCGCCGCCGGGCACACCACCGGACAGGTCACCGCGCATGGCGGCCCCAGTCTCTCCTCCACTGCCCAGGCCGCGATGACCTGGGAATTCATCGTCGGCACGGTCCTGGACTTCGTCGGCTTCGGGCTGGGCGCGCTCGCCGCCCGCCTGCTGCCGCTGTTCCTCTCCCAGACGGTCATCAGCGCCAACCTCGTCATCACGGCCGTCCTGAGCGTCAAGCTGCTCGGCATCCGGCTGACCCGGGCGGAGTGGGCCTCGATCGCGGTCGTCTGCTCGGCGCTGGTGCTGCTCGCGAGCGCGGCGGGCTCTGAGGGCAGCGGGCACACGCCGATCACCACCCACTGGTGGCTCCTCACGATCTCACTGCTGCTGATGGCAGGCGGCACGGTCCTGGTCCGGCTGCTCGGCGCCCAGGCCGCGATCCTGGCCGGCCTGCTCTCCGGTCTCGGCTTCGGCGCGCTCGGCGTGGGCGTGCGGGTGCTGAACGGGGTCGATCCGTTCGACCTGGGCACGCTGCTCGCCGACCCGGCCCTGTACGCCATTCTCGTCGCCGGAATCGGCGGCATGTATCTGCACACCGTCGCGCTGCAGATCGGCTCGGTGAACGGGGCGACGGCGGCGCTGGTGGTCGGCGAGACCGTACTGCCCGGCATGATCGGCGTCTGGTGGCTGGGGGACGCCTCACGCCCCGGCTTCGCCTGGCTGGCGGTGACCGGCTTCGTCCTGGCGGTCTCGGGCGCGGTCGCGGTGGCCTGGTTCGGCGCGCCGGAGAACCCCGGGAAGGACGTCCCGGCCCCCACCGACATCCCCGCCCAGAACCCGGCGCTCACCCAGAACCGAGCCCAGTAGCGTCGGGGACCGGCGCGTGGCCGCCGCTTTCCGTCCAGTCCCCGCCGCCTCACACCGTACGTGCGGTTCTCCCGCATACGGCTTTCCGGCATCGTTCACCGGCTGGCATGCCTGTCGCCCTGCGCACGGCGTTGTCACGTTGTCGAGTGCGAGGCATAGGGCGAAGACCGTATTCGAGCGACTTGTCGGACAAGCAATGGGCGTTGATCGAGCCGATAATCACGGTCGGAAACAGGACCGTGTGGGGGTAAGCGACGGGAAACCCCGGGACCTGTGATCTCCGGGAGGTCGTGAGCGCGATCTCTACCAGAACGGACGGGCTGTCAGTGGCGCTCTCTGCGCGACCCCAGGGAGGGCTCTTGCTCGGCCTCGGACTCCTCGTCCGAGGCCGTTTGCGTGAGCGGGCGGAGCGTGAAGTGGCTGCCGAGGATGGCGACAGCCGAGGCACCCATCGGCAACACACAAGACATGCATGCTTGAAGTATGGCAACTCGGAAGATCACCATCACCGTGCCGGAAGAGCTGGTGGAATCGATCAAGGAGCGCGTCGACGCGCGCGGGGTGTCCAGTTACATCGCGGCCGCCGCAGCTCATCAGGACGCCATGGACCGACTGCGCGAGCTGGCTGAACGAAGCAGGGGACCCTCGCGAAACGTCGAGGCAGGCATTGTGGAACTGGACGCTGTCCCGTATCCGCGTCCTGCACACGGATGACCAGGTGATCACCATGGCGCGCGACATGCTGAAGGCGGCTGGTCTGCATGGCCTCAAGTACGCCGTCGACGCCATTCTGGCGGCTGTGGCAGGTCGGGAAGCCGCGCAGGGAGCTGAGGCAACCGTCTTCACGTCGGACACCGACGACATGACTCAACTCCTCGCGGGACGCCCCGTGCGGGTCGAGAAGGTCTGACGAAACGCCGCTGGCGCCTCACTCCGACGACTCACCCGCTCCCCCGACTGACCGCCGGCCGTACGCCGATGGGACCCCCCGTCCAGCGGACGGGAGGGCTCCTGTGCTTGCGGAACGGAGCGACACGATCCGCCGACAGCCGTGAGCCACCGCCGCAGGGCGGGCCGGCCGAGGCCGGGCGGGGCACCCCGTCCGCGTCGGACAGGACGCCCCGCGAACCCCGGGTCAGGCAGGCCACCCCGCGGGCGGAGCCTCCGCCGTGGCCGTCTCCAGCAGCCGTTCGGCCTCCTCCGCCGTGGCGGCGGGCGGCACGACCAGCAGGTCCCAGCGGCCCTGTCCGGGGGTGAGCAGGCAGACGGTGTCCTCGGCCCGTGATGTCCCCCTCCGGCGCAGGCGCGCCCGCTGGTCCTCGACGGGCACGCCGTCACCGGACAGCGACCACCTCGCCCCGTTCACGCGAACGCTGGTGACGTGTCCCCAGCGCAGCGGCAACGCGGCGAGCAGCCCGGGGAGTTCGGCGGTCAGGTCGTACGACCGCGGCCACCAGGCTCCGTCGATGCGCCGGACGGCGTCGCCCCGGCCGGGCCGCGCGCCCAGCCTCAGCCGGGCGGCGGGCTGGTGGGACGAGGGGGTGGTGGTCATGGGGACTCCTGAGGTGAGGGAGGCCGGGGGTCCGCCACGGCCGGGGATCCGGCGGACGCCGGCCGGACCGTCGGCGTCGCGCGGGGCGCGGTCTCACCCGGATGGGTCCGGTCGGCCTGTGGCCTGCTGGCCTCCAGCCAGGAGTGGAACGGGCCGACGGCCCGCGCGGGGTCGAGCGTGAGGTGCAGACGCGTCCCGGTACCCGACGGGAATGCCGGGTAGCTGCGCTGCTCGCCCCCGGCGAACAGCAGCCGGAGCGCGTCGGCGACCTGCCGGGCCGCTTCCGCGTCCCGGGAGACGATGCGGACCTCGACCCTGCCTTCGGCCGGCGGACCGTCCGAAGCATCCTGGGTCGCGGGCGCATGCGGTGGTGGCGCGGATTCGGTGGTCATCGGGCGGAACCTGTCCCGGGCGGCGGCAGACGCGGCCCGTGTTGTCGCGCGGCCCCCGACTGCTGTGCCGCGCGCCGAGGACGAGACCAGCCCGGTCACCGGAGTACGAAGGACCCTCGACTCTGCCCACCGTACTCCCGGCGTCCTCGGGGCGGCCGTTTCCCACCGCGGGCGACGTACCGTGGAACCACCGAGGGCATCACGCGTTCCGGCCGCCATGCCGGGGTCGTCCCCGGCGAAGGACGGACTTCCGGGCCGCGCCAGTGGCCGGCACGGAGACGGGTCGGCACCATGTCCGCCGCACTCGCAGCGGCTGCACACGAACTCCTTCCGGCCGCGACCGCGGTGCGGACGGGCCCGGTCGCGCGCCCCTGCCGAGGGGAGGGGTGATGGCTCTCTCCGGGCTGGACATCCACCGGCGGAACAGGGGGGAGCAGACCCTCGTCACGCTCGCCGGGAACATCGGACCGGCCACGACACCGCTGCTGCGGGCCGCGCTGGAGCAGTGCCTGCTGGACGGCGTCACCGTGATCGACATCGACCTGACCACGGTCGGCTCCTGCGACGCCGGGGGGTCTGGACGTCCTCCTTTCGGCTTCGCGGCGGGCCGGCCGGGTGCACGCCTGTCTGCGGCTGCACCATCCGTGCGCGCAGATCACCCGCCTCCTGGCCGCCGACGCGTCCTCTCCACTCCTCGCGGCTCCTGCTCACCGGCCGGATCAGCCGGTCGTCAAGGACGGGATCCGTCTTCGCCGGCTGACCCGCCGGCAGGCCGAGGGGATGCGTGCGGACATCGTGGGCCTGGCCGCGGCGTCCGTCGCCGGCACCTCCGGCGAGACGTACCGGGCCCGTGGGCACTTCCTGCGGCGCCTGGCGGTCAGTGCCCGCCACCCCGGCTTCGCGGTGCTGGCCGCGGAGACGACCGCGCTGGTCGGCTGCGCCTTCGGCTTTCCGCTGGGTCCGGGCGGCTTCGGCGGCCGGGGGTTCGAGAGAACACTCCAGGAGAGCGTGCAACGGCTCACCGCCCATCCCCGGTGCGTCCTCCTCACCCAGGTCGTGGCCCGTCCGCACCCCCAGAACCGCGAGATCGCCCGACGTCTGCAACGGCGTCTCCTCGCCGACCTGCGCTCTCCTGTCGGAGTCGCCCTCCTGCACCCTGGCGACGAGGCGGGACAAGCCGCCTTCGCGTCCTGGGGCTGGCAGAACATGGGCGAGATCATCGGGCTGCCGGGCGCCGTGGCTCCCTGTGTGCTGGTCCTGCGCGGCGAAGGGCCGGTCCCGGCACACCGGCGGCCTGGACGCCGGTGACCCGGCGGAGGGCGACGGACCCGGGGCCGGGCCGGGCGGTGGGTGAGGGCGACAGCCGCGCGCTTCTCGGCGCAGCCGGGAGTAGCCTGGCGGGTACCGAGAGCTTTGCGGACGCACCAGCACGACGGCGTCGTTCCCGGCGAGTGACAGACGCGGGCAGCCGCAGGCCGCCCGGGACGGGATCGCACGATGGACGCCCTCACCAAGCCCCCCGCCGGAGGCGAGGGAAGCACGGCACTGGATGACACGCACACGTACCGGATGCCGCTGCCCCGGCTGCGGCTCACACCGGATGCCAGCCACGGCCCGCTGGACGGTGCGTGGTGGCCGCGCTGCGACGCGCTGGAACTGGAACTTCCCGCGCTGGTCGGCTGCCTGGACCCGGGCGTCGGCACCGTCACCCGGGCCACCGTGGGGACCGCCGTCTGGCCGGACGCCCCGCGGAGGGTGACGGCTTCGGGCCATGTGATCGAGGTGGACCTGACGGACGACGCCGCCGGTACCCACGCCATCACCGTGGACTGCGGCACCGTCGGGCGCTGGGAACTGCTCGTGGTGCCCCCGGACGAGCCGTCCGCGGCGGCCTCCCTGCTGCTGACCGCCGCCGCCGACCCCGGCAACCCCTGGCCGGCCGCGCGCCTGCTGGAACTCGCCGAGAGCGGCGCCGACGGACAGTCCGCGTGGGAGTCGGAGGGAGGAGCCGGACCCAGGTGAGCCGCCCGGTCCGGCCGGGCCCGGCGTGGCCGGCCGGCCCTGGCTCGCATGATCCCCTGATGATGGAGCGATGACAGCGACAGCCGTTCTTCGTCGTCCCGGGCCGCCTCCCGCGCGGAGCGGTTCCCGGCGGGTGAGGGGATGACGGCAGGACGACGGGCGGACCGCTCCGAGAGCTTCGGGGAAGCCCTTCTCGGAGTGATCCTCGACGGCGCGCACGAGTTGCCGCCGCATCTCATCGGTCCTCTGGTCGCCGACGTGGTGGAGCGGCTCGGCGGCCGCCGTCCGCAGGTGCTGTTGCAGGACTACGGCCAACTGCTGCTGGTGCCGCTGCCCGGTGACGGTCTCACCGGCGGGGAGCCGCAGCTGATCGACGGCTCCGAGGCGGGCCGCTGTTTCCTCGACGCGCGCCCGGTCGAGGTGGCCGGGAGCGACGGCGTACGGATCCATCTGCCGTTGCTGGACGGCGGCGACCAGGTCGGGGTCATGACGGTGACGCTGGACGGCGTCGACGACCAGGACCGCCGCATCCTGCGCAGGACGGCCGGCCTGGTCGCCGACCTGCTGGTGACCAAGCACGGCTACTCGGACCTCTTCTTCGGGGTACGACGCGGTGAACCGATGAGCGTCGCCGCGGAGATCCAGTGGGCCCTGCTGCCGCCCCTGGCGATGATCATGCCGCGGGTCGCCGTGGCGGGCATCCTCGAACCCGCCTATGACGTGGCGGGTGACAGCTTCGACTACGCCCTCAACGGGGACGTCCTGCACGTGGCCATGATCGACGCGATGGGGCACGGCCTGGACGCGGCCACGATGGCCACTGTGGCGATCGGCGCCTACCGCCACGCCCGCCGCGCCGGCACCGGGCTGCCGGAGATCTACGCCTTCATGGACCGGGCGCTGGCCGAGCAGTTCGGCTCGGAGCACTTCGTGACCGCGCAGATGCTGCAACTGGACACCGCGACAGGTCATCTCCAGTGGGTCAACGCCGGGCATCCGTCACCGATGCTCGTCCGCGACCACCGCGTCGCACTCCGGCTGACCGGTCCCACGACCCTCCCCGCCGGTCTCGGCGGCCCGGAGCCGCAGGTGAGCGAGATGACGCTGGAACGGGGCGACCGCCTGCTGTGCTTCACCGACGGCCTGGTCGAGGAGCACTCGACGGGTGCGGAGCAGTTCGGGGAGGAGCGGCTGATCGGCTGGGTGAACCAGTTGGAAAGAAGCGGCCGCGGGGTCCGGGCGGTGGCACGTTCCCTGTCCCACACGCTCAAGCGGGCACGCGGCGGACACACCACGGACGACGCGACGCTGTTCTTCGTGGAGTGGCGCGGCTGACCTCACCGTCGCCGGCCGAAGCCCGCCGGCCAGCCCGGCGACGTCCTCTGACGTCGCCGCCCCGGTGATCAGGGCGGTGCCGTCAGCCGCCGGGAAGGCATCGCCCCGACGGCCGGGGCCTCAGGCCCCGTGCGCCTCCCGGCGTTCGTGTTCCGAGGCGCTCGGGACACGGCTCCGGGGCAGCGGCGGGGCCTGGCCATGCGTCACCTCCGTGAGGAAGGCGTCGATACGGTGGGCGACGGACGCGCTGGTCGCGTCGAGCCAGGCGTCGAGGACATCGTCCCGCACAGGGGACCTGTGTTCCCGGGACCTGTCGATGTGCAGCAGGATGAGCCGCAGAACGTCGAGGTCGTCGAAGTACGAGGTATGGACCAGCGGCTTTCCCTCGATGCCGTCCACTCCCGTCTTCGCCGCGCTGTACACGCCCCGGCCGTCCAGTGCCGTACGGGCCAGGGCGTGGCGCAGGACGGGGCCGATGGCTCCGGCGTAGAGCGCGGAACGTTCTTCGAGTCGTTGTGCGGTCTTCTCCGGGAGGCCGGGCGGCAGGCCGTCCAGCGGCAGGGGCCACGCGGAGGCGTAGGCCAGCACGGTGCCGGGGATGTCGCAGCCCTGCGCACTTCTGATCAGCAGCCGGGAGACGGCGGCGGACACGCGAGGCGCGATCCACCGGTTGAACATCAGGTAGCCGGGTGTGAGGATCCGCTGCGGGGAGAAGGCCGACGCTTCCGGGATCAGATGCACGGCGCTGACCGGGAGTCCGATCCGCAGCGGCACATGCAGGGCGGAGAGACCGGACACCCCGCCTGCCGTCGCCGCGCGCGGCGTCCCGCGCAGATGACGGGGGGCCGAGAGCCAGGTGTAGTCGTGCACGGCCGGTTCCGCGAGGCACCGCAGGCCGGTGATGGCCTCGTCCGTGGGCGCCCACAGCCCCAGCCACCGGCCGCCGAACCGCTCGATCGCCAGCCGGGCTCCGTACTGGCGGCTGAGCAGCGCGGAGCGCAGACTCCACTGGGCGTTGAACCGGCCGACGGAGAAGTACACGATCAGCGCGGTGAGCGTGCCGGCGGTCCGGTACACCAGGTGATCGCCCGAGAGGACCGCCGACGGGACGAGATAGAGAATTCCGAGGACGGTGATGAACGCGGCGATGAAGGAGACGAATCTCAGCAGGTAGAGAACGCTGAAAAGCGGAAATCCCTCTTCCTTCCGCTTGCTCAGGGAGAGCGTGGGGCTGGGCCATCCGTCGGTCAGCATCCCGGTCCGGGGCAGGTAGTGCAGGAAGGGGGTACCCACGGTTGTCCAGCTCTTCAGGCGGCGCAGCGGGAAGGCCCCGCCGACGGCGCACCACCAGTCGAAGCTGCGGTGATAGCTCTTCGACCCGGAACGGCGGCGCCGCCGGAATCCCAATTTCCGCAGCTCCCACTGCAATTCGAGGGAAACTGATCTGTCGTCCATGGAGATCGCGCTGGAGATCAGCGCCTCCCAGATGATCGACCCGCCGTGGCTGTGTCCGACGAGGTGGTATCCACGCCCCTGACGTTCGAGGCTCATCATGAGGGCCAGCAGACGGGTACTCGCTTTGAGCCTCTCCACCTGGCTGTTCGTCCCGCTCCAGTGGAACAGCCTGACGTCGCCCTCGGGGAGGCTGACCCCGTCGGGCAGATGGGCCCGCAGCCATGTCCAGGTCACGCTGCCGCGCTGCCACCACCGATGGCCCTCGTCGCTTCCGTTCTTGTCCCCGGCGAAGGTCCCGTGAACAAGGATGACGAGATCGTCCGTAGCCATGACGGCACGATAGGGGCCCGCACATGTCCTGCCGGATCCGCGGCGCCCTGCCGCCTCCGCTCACGGCTCACGATGCCTCGTCAGACCACTCGTAATCCATTTGAGTGAATACGGGATCCGAGACTGACGGGGAGTCGGCCGGGCGCCGGTAGTCGATGAGGGTGTTCAGGCACGACTCGTCCGACAGGCTCCCCGCGGGCGACGCAAGGACACGCGCCGGGGCGTGAGCGTCGGCGTCGTACGCCGTGCAGGGGGACGGCGCGACCGGCCGGCGTGGTGTCGACCGCACCGCGACCACCGGTCCGGGCACGTCGGCCGCGCCGGTGCCCCGGAGGCGCCGACGCGGTGCGGCTTCCGGTACGGCAGTAGCCTCGCGGAGCCCCCGGAGGGTTGAATGATCAACATGGCCTCGCATCCTTACGACCCCGTCCAGCAACTCCAGACCAGCGCGCTCACCTTGCTCTTCGGTCTGTTGCTCATCAGTGCCGGGCGGATGCTGCGGAAGAACGGCCGGCTGCCGTGGCCCCTGGATCTCGGGCAGAAGGTCTCGGGCTCGCTGACGCCCAGGGAAGGCAGGAGCGCGGGGGTCGTCAGGCTCGGTACCGGACTGGTCGTCGCGGGAGGATTCTTCCTTTTCGGCACGGTGTGCCTGGTGAGTGGCGCGATGGGGCTCACCGGGCCCCGGTGACGCGGCGGGACGTCCGGGGTGTCCGGAGCGGCCGGCTCCCGTCTCAGCGGCCCACCCCCGCCTCCCGCTCCACCCGCCGGAGTTTCTCCGGGTTGCGGATGTTGTAGACGGCGGTGATGCGGCCGTCGGTGAGGTGGAGGGAGAGGACCGCTTCGATCTCGTCGTCGCGGCGGACGAGCAGGGCCGGGGCCGCGTTGATGTGCAGGGGCTCGGCCGACCGGCCGGCGAGGTGGGTGGACCAGCCGGTGGTCAGGAGGCGGAGCAGGTTGTCGATGCCCACCACGGGGTACGGCAGGGCCTGCCGGATTCCGCCGCCGTCGCTCAGGAGGACGACGTCCGGGGCGAGGACGTCGACCAGGCTCTGCAAGTCGCCCGTCGTGATGGCGCGTTGGAAGGCGCGCAGGGCTCGCTGCGCCTCGTCCGGGGACGGGGTGGCGCGGGGGCGGCGGGCGGTGACGTGGGAGCGGGCGCGGTGGGCGATCTGGCGGACCGCGGCGGGGGTCTTGCCGACGGCTTTCGCGATCTCGTCGTAGTCGAGGGCGAACACCTCGCGCAGCACGAAGACCGCACGTTCGGCCGGGCCCAGCGTCTCCAGGACCAGCAGCATCGCCATCGAGACGCTGTCGGCCAGCTCGATGTCGTCGGCCACGTCGGGTGCGGTCAGCAGCGGCTCGGGGAGCCAGGGGCCGACGTAGGACTCCTTGCGCCGCTGGAGGGTGCGCAGCCGTTTCAGGGCCTGGCGGGTGACGATGCGCACCAGGTAGGAGCGGTGCTCGCGGACGGCGCCGAGGTCCACCGCCGACCAGCGCAGCCAGGTCTCCTGGAGGACGTCCTCGGCGTCGGCCGCCGAGCCGAGCATCTCGTAGGCGACCGTGAAGAGCAGGTTGCGGTGGGTGACGTAGGCGTCGGTGGCGGGGTCCGGGGCGGCGGCCGGCCGCTCCGGGTGGCGCCTCGGGTCCGGTCTCGGCTGTCGTGCCGGGCTCGTCATGGCTCGTTCCCCCTCCGGCCGGTGTTCCGGCGGCTGGTCGCGGGTGTGCTCCTGCCCGCATACGATCCCGGGCCGGCGCTCCGCGTGACGCGGACTGGCGGTGATGCACGTCACAGCCGCCCCGCTGTCACAGCAGGGGTGCGGGCGGGATCTCTTGCCCGTCAGGACGCCGCGCCGATCCCCCGGGGCGGCGCCCCAGCCTCACCCCACGAAGGGACGGACCACCCATGTCCGCATCTCCTACGGCCTCTTCGCCGTCCACGGCCTCACGTGAGCGCCGGTCGCGCATGCCCGACCCGCTGCCGCTCGTGCCGGAGCTGGCCGGGATCGCCGCCGAGCTGAACAAGACGCTGCGGGACGGGCCGGTTCCGCAGACCACCGTCCATCTGCTGCACCTGCGCGCCGGACAGCTCGTCGGCAGTACGTACTTCACCGTCGGGCAGACCGGCGCCCTCCGTGCGGCCGGGGAGTCCGAGGAGCGCATCACCTCCGTGGCGACCTGGCGGGACGCCACCTGCTTCACCGACGCCGAGCGGATCGCGCTGGAGCTGGTGGAGGCCGTGCACACGCCGAACCCGTCCGGGGAGCGCGTCCCCGACGAGCTGTACGCCAGGGCGGCGGCCCTCTACGACCACCGGGCGCTGTGGATGCTCGTCATGGCCATCGCCCAGATCGGCTTCTTCACCCCGGCCGCGCTCATCGCCAAGCCGATCCCCGGCATGCCGCCCGGCCGGAACTACAGCGAGTAGCACGAGCGCCGGGGCGCGGGCCCGTCCCGCACCCCGGCGTCACGTCCACAGCAGGTCCACCACGGCGCGGAGCCTCGCACGCCAGGTGAGGCTCCGTAGCGCCGCCATACGGGAAGGGAGCGGATCCGGGTTCGGGTGCAGCCATGCGTACCGGCGGCTCGTGCCCGCGATGTCCCCGCTGCACGCGGCGGCCGCCAGGCCGGTCAGCGGCACGCCGAGTGCCGTCAGGAGCGCCGGCAGTATGCCGCCCTCCGCACCGACCACGACCTCACCGAGGAACAGCGCCCCGGCGACGACGCCCGCCAGGAGCCCGCGGGGCCACGTGCGGGAGGTCAGCCGGGCGGGCGTGAACGCCAGCACCGTGCCGAGCACCAGCCCCAGCACCGCGCCCACCGCCAGGCTGCCGCCTACGAGGGCCGCTTCGAAGAAGAGGGCCGCGGACGCCTGTCGCCAGGATCCCCGTACGGCCACCACCGCCACGCCCGCTGTCGCCACGGTGACCCAGCAGAGCGCGCACACCCCGCCGACGGCCAGCCCGAACCGCAGGCCCCGCCTCGTCACCGCCCCGCGCCGTGAGGCGGGGACGACGCGGAGTTCAGGGGTCTCGTACGGGCTGCCGCTCATGGTCGTGCAAGTGTTCAGCAATCGGCGGGCGCCGGACAAGCGGTTCCCTGCGGGCGGGCGCCCGGCCCCGGCATCCTCTTTCGCCGCGCCGCGCGCCGCGCCTCACAGGGCGCGCGGTGTGCGGTGGGCGGTCAGGGCCCAGATCACCCAGGCGTCCAGGCCGATGGAGATCAGGGCCCACAGGGGCTGGTAGGGCAGCCAGAGGAAGTTGGCGATGAGGCTGAGGCAGGCCATGAAGACGCCGAGGACGCGGGCCCAGAGGGCGTCGGTGAGGAGGCCGAGGCCGGTGATCACGGCGATCAGGCCGACGACGACCAGGACCCAGCCCCAGGCCGTCAGGTTGAAGCGGTAGACGTAGTCGCCGATGCGCGTGTAGATGGTGTCGGACGCGATGGACGAGATGCCTTTGAGGATGTCCAGCAGGCCGCCCACCAGCAGCACCACCCCGGCGAAGACCGTCCCGCCGGCCACCCACGCGCTCGGCCGGCCCTCCCCGGCGCCTCCGCCGGGGCTGCCACCGGTGCCTCCCCCTGCGGTGCCCGCCGTCCCTGCCGGGCCCGCGGGGGATCCGGGGGCGGCGGTGCGGTCCTGGGGGCGGTGGTGTCCCGGCTCACGGCCAGGAGTCGCCGGCTGCTCCGTCATGGTGTCGCCCTCCTGCGGTCGGATGCGTCCACCGTGGGCGGCGGCGGGACGCTCCACCAGCGGGGGACCGCCAGGCGGGTGAACGGCAGGAGCCGCGCCCGTGCGGTGCGCGGCCGGACCCGGCCGCCTACTCGACCTCGATGCCGTGGTCCTCGACCAGCTGGACCAGGCCGCCCGGGTAGCCCTTGCCGCCGAGGACGAAGTCCCAGTCGCCGCTGGCGCGGCGGCGGAAGGAGCCCAGGACGAGGGCGGTCTCGCCGGGGCGGCCGTCGGAGACGTCCAGGACGCCCAGCTCGGTCAGGGCCGGGTCCAGGAGCCGGATGCGGGCGTCGGTGAAACCGGTGAGGTCGGCGTGCGGGTCGGCCTCCGGGTCGACGGCGGCGACCAGGACGAGCCGGTCGGAGCGGGCCGGGAGGGCGTCGAAGGAGACCCTGATGGCCGCCTTGTCCGGGGGTGTGGCGGCGAGCGCGCCGACGGAGCCGTCGGGGGTGAACGGGTTGTTGTAGAAGACGAAGTGGTCGTCGTCGAGGACGCGGTTGCCGGTGCAGACCAGGGCGCACACGTCCAGGGCGACGTCGCCGGACCAGGACATGCCCAGGACGTTGTAGTCGTCGTGGTCGCCGGTGGGCGTGGCGGGGGCTCCGGGCGCGGGCGCGGCGGGTGGCCGGGACGCCGGGGCCGGGTTCCCGCGGGGGTCGCCGAGCCTGCCGCGCAGGCCGTGCCGGTGCAGCAGGTCGACGAGTTCGGTGCCGGAGACCAGTTCCAGCGGCTTGCCGCCCGCGAAGGTGTGCGAGCCGGGGCCGAACTTCGACGTGGTCACCAGGACGCCCTTGTTGGCGCCGGTGTCCTGGACGGTGCCGTACAGGTCGCGCACGGCCGTGGGCGGCACGGTGTTGCGGTACCGCTTCACCTGGACGACGATCTTGCCGCCGCGTATCGGCGCGGGGTCCAGCGCGTCGACGTCCACGCCGCCGTCGCCCGAGCGCTGGGTCGTCACGGCCTGCATGCCCATGGCGCGGAACAACTCGGCGACCAGGGACTCGAATGCGAGCGGGTCCATCGTGTAGAGGTCGGGTTCGTCGTCGCCGTCGCCGCCGTGGGTGACGACCCGGTCGCCGATGTCCTCCGGCCGTCTGCCCGGCCGTACGGCGGTGAGCTGGTCGGGCCGGGAGGTCAGCTGGCCCCGGAGCGCGTCGGTCAGACAGCTGACCGGGTCCACCTGGGCCAGGTGCAGCCCGCCGAACACCGGCCGCGGGGCCATGACGGTGGCGAGCGGGATGTGGCCCTGGCGTCCGGTGGCCGGGTCGTGGGCGTCCACGAAGCCGTTCAGCGCCACCGACTCCAGTGCGCCGAACTCGCTGTCCGCCGCGAAGAGTTCGTGCAGCACCAGCAGCATGCACTGGGCGACGATCTCCCGGTACAGCGTCCGGCACTGGGTCGCGGGCCGGGCGGTCTCCTTGTCCTCGTCGCTCGCGGCGACGTAGCGGACGGACCTGACCGCGGGGACGATGTCGTAGCCGGGCAGCTCCCAGTCCAGTACGAGCTGGCCCGCCGGTGCGTCGTACGCCGCCGAGAGCTGCCGGGGGAAGCCCTCGGGCCAGGCCGTGGAGGCGTAGAGCGCGGCGGAGAAGTACTCGACCACGGAGCGCGGGTCGCGCCGCCGCACCCCCTGGGTCACCTCGGTGATCCCGGCGTTGTGACGGCGCACCTCGGACAGCTGGGCGGCGGCCCACTGATCGTACTCGCGCCGGTACGCCTCCAGTTGCTCCACCCGGCGGGCCTCGGCGGCCTGGGCCGCGTACCAGTCCTGCTCGAAGCGGGCGCGGGCGTCGGCCTCGGCCTGGGCGCGGCGGCCCGCCGTCCAGCCGCCCTGCGCCTGGTACTGGTGGGGCTGGGGCATGGTGACGGGCTGGGCGAGCTGTCCCGGGGCGAAGGGCCGCACGTCCTCGGCGCGCAGCAGCGAGGCGGCCGTGAAGGCGGGGGCGAGGCAGCCCTCGGCGAGCAGGCCCTGCAACGCGGCGACCTGCGCGTCCAGTTCGTCGGTGCGCCGCCGGGCCTCCGCCTGCCGGTACTGGCGGTGGTCCTGGGCCGCCCGCCGCTGGTACGCCTGCGCCTGCCGGGCCTGGTCCCTGCGGCGCCGGTCGTCGGCCTCGCGCTGGCGCTGCTGCTGCCGCTGCGCCTCGGCCCAGACCCCGACCAAACCCGTAGAGCGACGACTCATGCTCGAAGGCCCCCTCCCCAGGACACCGCGCGCGGCCAGGCACCACCGGTCACCCCCGCGACCGGCTCATCAGGCGACTCTATCCCGCGGGGCCGGGCGGCGACCCACCCCTGTATATCCGGGTTCGTGCGAGCGGGCCGCAAGAGGGCACACCTGGAAGGGAGTCGGCGGTCACGGTGCCGGGGCCGGGCGGGGGCGGCCGCCCGCCTGCGCCGGGGCGCGCCGGGCGGCCGCCGCCAGGGCCAGGGTCACCGCGGCGGACGCCGCCGCCATGGCCGTCATCGCGACCGCCGGTGAGGTGAACTGGGCCACCGAGCCCGCCAGCGCAGCGCTGACGCCCTGGAGGGTCAGCATGCCCGCCGAGTGCAGTCCGAGGGCGTGGCCGCTGAGCGCGGCCGGGGTCAGGGCCATCAGCCGTTCCTGCTGGACCAGGTTGGCGGCGAAACCGACGGAGGCGAGCGCGGCCAGGGCGGCGGCCAGCGGCAGCGGCGGGCGCAGCGCGAAGAGCAGATAGGGCGCGGACAGGAGCAGCAGCAGCGGTGTGGCCGCGCGGCGGCGCACGGCGGGCGGCAGCAGCCGGCCGACCGTGGCGTCCCCGGCCAGCATGCCCAGCGCCGCGCAGGCGAAGAGCGGCCCGGCCGCGTCGGGGGCGTAGGAGACGTACAGCGACTCGCAGCCGACGACGAGGCCGTTGGGCAGCCACAGGCCCAGGTAGGTCAGGCGGCGCGGGCGGTCGGACCACAGCAGGGCGTTGGTGCGCCAGGTCGCCGCGACGGACGGGCGGCCGGTGGCGCGGGGCGGGCGCCGGCTCAGGCCGAGGCGGACGACGAGGCACGCGACGGCGTAGAGGACGGCGGCCAGCAGCAGCGAGAAGCGCGGGGACAGCACGGCGACCAGGGCGCCGCCCACCGCGTACCCGACGATCTGGAGGAGGCCGCCCATCATGTTGAACAGCGAACGCCCGAGCAGATAGCCGGTGTCGCCGCCGCTCCGCAGGATCTCGTTCAGCAGGCCCCAGCGGACCCCGCCGCCCAGCGAGGCGACCAGCCCCTGGACGAGGACGACGGCGAAGAGCGCGCCGAGCGGCAGTCCGGGCAGCGCGAGCACGGCCGTGGTGGCGGCGAAGACGAGCGTCACACCGGTCAGGGCCGAGCGCGGGGCCAGCCGGTCGGAGCCGGAGAGCAGCAGCGTCGCACCCAGCACCTGGGCGAGCGAGGGGCCGAACATGCTGACCGCCGACAGCAGCGGGGACCCGGTGGCCCGGTACACGAGGGTGCCCAGGGCCAGTCCGCTCATCGTCTGGGCGGCGGTCTGGGCCGCGGTGGACAGGAAGAGCGGGGTGAACTCCGGGGTGCGGAACAGGTCCTGGTAGTTGCGCATGCGCCGGAGTCTGGGGCGGTGCGGCGGCGGCCGGTATTGTTTCGCGCGGGTGCGAAACGTCTCGGGGAGGGTGGGCGGCTCCGTGGGCTGGTGGCAGGTCAACGCCGACACGCTCGCCGGGAGCCGGTTCCTCATCTCACCGCTGGCCGAGACGTTCGCGAGCCTGATCCTGCTGCACAAGGGCGCGGCCGGGCACACGGGTGGGCATCCGGGCGAGCGGGACTGGCTGCGCGTCCACCTGCCCGGCTACCGCGCGCTGCTGGCCGGGGACCCGGTCACCGCCGCGCTGGTACGGGCCGGTCTCGGCCGGGAGTGGATCGCCGACTTCCTCACGCCCACGCCCCGCGACGGGGAGTCCTTCGCCGAGGAGGTGGCGCGGGTGCGGGCCACCTGCCCGGCCGCCGCCCGCGCGCACCTGCGGACCGCGCTCGCCGGGCCCGTACCGGAGCTGCTGGAGCGGGACGACCTGCCCGAGCGGGCGGCGCGGCTGCTGGAGTACGTCTGGACGGAGACCGTACGGCCCGCCTGGGAACGGCGGCGGCGGATCCTCCAGGCCGACGTGGCGGCCCGGACCGCGCAGGCCGGCCGGGGCGGCTGGGCGGCGGTGCTGGACGGGCTGCGGCCGGGGACGCGGTGGCTGGGCGGGAGCCGCTTCCAGGTCAATCTGCACGAGTATCCGCCGCGGGAGATCTCCGGCGCCCAGCTCCTCTTCGTGCCCGTCACCCCGTACTGCGGCTGGGTGTCCTGGGAGGAGTCCGGACTGCGGTACGCCGTCGTCTACCCCTGCACGGGTGTGCTGGCCGGTTCGGACGAGCGGCGGACGGCCGTGCCCGCCGCCCTCGGCGCGCTGCTGGGCGCCTCCCGGGCGCAGGTGCTCGTCCTACTCGGCTCGCCGCTGAGCACGACCCAGCTGACCGCCGTGACCGGGCAGGCGCTGGGCTCCGTCGGCCGCCATCTGCGGGTGCTGCTGGACGCCGGGCTGGCCCAGCGCCACCGGGCGGGCCGGTCGGTGCTGTACACGCGCACGGCGGCGGGCCAGGTGCTCGTGGAGGCGGCTTCGGGGAGGACCGGGGCGGGCGCGGGGACGTGACGACGGGCGGGCGGGTGGCCCGGCGGGAACGGCGGGGCCCGTAGCCCGCAGGGGCGGGCGGGGCCCGTAGCCGGTGGAAGAGGCGGGAGGCGAGGGGTGGGACCGCCGCGGGATCGGGGCGGTCCCGGTCGGGCCGCCGCCGGGAGGGGCGGGGCCGTCCGCCTGAACGTACTGGGCCGCCGGGCGGGACGGGCCGGGAACGGGCCGGGCCAGCGCGCCACCGGGCCGGGAGCCGGACTCCGGACCTGGCGGGCCGGGACCCGGACCGGACCCCGGGACGTGGTGGGCCGGGGCCGGGGCCGGAAAGGTGTGGTGGGGCGGGGCCGGGCGGGCCGGGTTCCGGGGGCAGGGCCTAGCATCCGACGCATGACCACTTCAGACAGCAACGGCGCCCTCTCCCCCACCTCTCCGCTCGGTGTGGAGATCGGCGCGCTCCAGGGCGGGGACGCGGACCTCGCGCAGTACGCGGGACGCGTGGTCCTCGTCGTGAACGTGGCGTCCAAGTGCGGGCTCACCCCGCAGTACGCCGGACTCGAGAAGCTCCACGAGCGGTACGCGGAACAGGGCTTCACCGTGCTCGGGGTGCCCTGCAACCAGTTCATGGGGCAGGAGCCGGGCAGCGCCGAGGAGATCGCCGCGTTCTGCTCGGCGACGTACGGCGTCACCTTCCCGATGACCGAGAAGGCCGAGGTCAACGGGGACGGACGGCATCCGCTGTACGAGCGGCTGACCGGTTTCGCCGACGCCGAGGGGCACAGCGGGGACATCCGCTGGAACTTCGAGAAGTTCCTCGTCGGCCGGGACGGCGAGGTCGTCGCCCGGTTCTCCCCGCAGACCGAGCCGGACGCGCCCGAGCTGGTCGCGGCCGTCGAGGCGCGGCTCGGCTGAGCGCCCTTTGACCTTGCCCCTGGGGCAGGGGGCAGCGTCCTCGGCACCGGGCGGACAGGCCGCCCGGTGACGGAGGATGGCACGGTGGACGGGGAAGCCGGGGAAGCCGGGGAAGAAGAGGAACTGCTCACCATCGGCGCGTTCGCCGCGCGGGCCCGGCTGTCGGCCAAGGCGCTGCGGCTGTACGACCGCCTGGGGCTGCTGGTGCCGGCGCAGGTCGACGAGGCCAGCGGCTACCGCTACTACCGCGCGTCGCAGACGGAGCGGGCCCGGCTGGTGGCGCTGCTGCGGCGGCTGGACATGCCGCTGGCGCGGGTGGCCGAGGTGCTCGCGGCGGCCGAGCTGGACGGGCCCGGCGCGGCCGGGCTGCTCACCGCGTACTGGGCGGACGTCGAGCGCCGGGTGGCCGGACAGCGGACCCTCGCCGACTACCTCCGTGGACGGCTGTCCGGGAGGAGCGAGGACATGTACGGGAAGTTCGCGGTCGAGACGGTCGAGGTGCCCGCGCAGGTGGTGATCACCGAGACCCGGCACACGCTGGTGGGCGAGCTGCCCGCGTGGATCGGGGCGTCGCTGGGCCGGCTGGAGGAAGCGGCGCGGGAGTGTGGCGGGGTGGCGGGACCGCCGTTCGTGGTCTACCACGCCGAGGTGTCCATGGAGAGCGACGGACCCGCCGAGTGCTGCGTCCCGGTCGCCGACGAGCGGGCCGCGCGCGCCTGGGCCGAGGCGCGGGGGCGGTCATGGGACACGGCGGTGCGCGTCGAGCCCGTACGGCGGCTGGCGTACACCCGGATCACCAAGGCGCAGGTCGCCCACCCGCAGATCCAGACCGCCTTCGACGCCGTGGGACGGTGGATCACCGGGCAGGGGCTGGCGCCCGCCGGGCCCTGCCGCGAGGTGTACTTCGCCGACTGGGAGGCGGCCGGGCCCGAGGACCCGGTGTGCGACGTGGCCTTTCCGGTGAGGTGAGGTGAGGTGAGGTGATCCGGTGAGGTGAGCGCGCCGGGCCGCCGGGACCGCCGGGCGCGGTGAGCGGCGCGGCGGTCCCGGCGGGCGCGGCGGTCAGCGGGTCCGGGCCGGTGCCGGGGACCGGCTCACTTGCCGGGCTTCAGCTCGTCCGGGCACGGGGTGCCGCGGGGCAGGCGGTAGGGCGCCGCGAGGTGGTAGGTGCCCGTCTTCGGGGCGAGCAGGGTCGTCCACTTGTCGCCCCTGGCGTCCTGCGGGGTCTCCGCCAGACAGCCGTTGACGTTGTCGAACGTCTTCGGCGTGCCCTCCGTCCGGTGCTTGGACGCCTCCGTCTCCTGGGGCGCCTTGAGGCTCTTGCCGTGCTCGTCGACCAGGCTCAGCCAGGGCGAGTACGGGATGCGGATGAGGACCCGGCCGGGCTCGCGCACCTCGATGGTCAGCTCCCCCTGCTCGGCCCGGTCGACGACGGCGTTGGGCTCGGCGAGCGGCTTGGGGTCGGTGACCTTGAACAGCTGCCAGTTGGCGTCGCCCCAGACCTGGCTGAGGTAGGGCATGCCGCGCTGCACGAGCGCCCGCTCGCGCTGCCCGCCGTCGCCGTCCGGCTCGCCCTTGGGCAGCACCACGTAGTGCACCGCCCAGCGCTGGAGCCAGTCGTGGTAGTT
Source organism: Streptomyces sp. PL-25 (assembly GCF_058344915.1). Lineage (NCBI taxonomy): Bacteria > Bacillati > Actinomycetota > Actinomycetes > Kitasatosporales > Streptomycetaceae > Streptomyces > Streptomyces sp. PL-25. Next base: position 4,289,030 of record NZ_CP136997.1, on the reverse strand, counting down.
GGCCGAGTTGAGCGTGTCGTCGTAGAAGAGCGGGTTGCGCTCCATGTCGGCCTGGCGGTTCCAGCCGCGGGCGAGGTTGACGTACGGCGCCAGCGCGGACGCCTCGCGGTGCGAACTGGCCGGGACGACCTCGACCCGGCCCTTCTGCGCGCCGGCCTTCTGCAACTGGTTGACCAGCGGGGCCAGCTCGCGCGACCAGGAGGCGGCGGGCGCGGTGTGCACGATGTCGTCCACCGACTTGAAGCCGATCCAGACGACGAAGCCGGTCAGCGCCAGCACGGTCGCGTACCACTTGCGCGAGCGCGGCACCGTGAACGGCAGCGCCGCCACCAGCGCCACCCCGGCGAACAGCATCGCCAGGCGGGTGATGTTGGAGCCGATCTGGGAGCTGATCACCCAGACCCCGACCACCGACAGGGCGTACACCCAGGAGGTGATCCGGACCGTCGTCCACTCCCGCGGGACGAGGACGGCCGCGAGGACGGCGTACAGCAGCGGCAGGGACGCCGAGCCGAAGCCCATCGGCTGGGTGCCGGAGAAGGGGAAGAGCAGCGCGGAGACGGCCACCACCACGGCCGGAGCCAGCCCGAGCGCCCAGGCGCCGGGGCGGCGCTTCTGGAGGAAGAGGGCGACCGCCACCAGGCCCACGAACAGGCCCGCCACCGGGGAGCCCATGGTGGCGAGCGCGGCCAGCGGCGCCGCGACCAGGGCCTTCGCCCAGCGCTTGCGGCGCCAGCGGTACGGCCAGCAGAAGACGGCGGCGACCGCGCCCAGCGCGAACATCGTGCCCAGGCCGAAGGTCACCCGGCCCGACAGCGCGTTGCACAGCAGTCCGAACACCCCGGCCAGCGCCGCCCACAGCGGGTTCCTGACCACGCGGCTGCGCAGGAGTATCAGGGTGAGCAGGCCCGCGGAGACCGTGCCCGCGATCATCATCGTCGTACGGACGCCGAGCAGGGACATCAGATACGGCGACACCATGCTGTAGGAGACCGCGTGCATCCCGCCGTACCAGGCGAGGTTGTACGCCGAGTCCGGGTGGCGGCCGACGAACTCGGCCCACGCGTCCTGCGCGGCGAGGTCGCCGCCGCTGTTGGCGAAGGCGAAGAACCAGACGATGTGCAGCACACCGGCCAGCGCGGTGATCGAGAGGACGGGATGCCGGAGCATCCGCTCGCGCAGCGCCAGGACGGCACCTCGGGCGCGCGGCCACCGGGCCGCCCAGGCGAGTTCGTCACCGCTGGCCCGCACCGTGTCACCGTCCGCCCGCGTCCGGTCGCGCTCCGTGTCAGTGGCGCGCGAACCTATTCGCGGGCCTGCTCCCGGGCCCGGATCGGCGTCGTCGGCGCGTGTCGGCTCCGCTGTGGCCACCTGAAGGCACTCCCCGTGTCCCGTCCTCTGTTCGCGGCCTCGTCCCACGACCGGTGACGTGCCCGATTCGTGACGCTAGCACGCACCCCGCCGGGGAGCGCCCCGGGTGGGGCTCCCCGACGGGGTGCGCGGACCGCTGGTGCGGGCCCGGGGCCGGGCCCGCACCGGTCAGCTGATCCGGGTCAGCTTGGCCAGGAAGTCCGGCTCGCCGAGGTCCTGGCGGAGGGCGACCGGCACCTTGATCGCGCCGCCCGCACCGCCCTCGCCCACGGTGAGCGTGCCGACCTGGGTCCCGGCCTTCGCCGAGTGGGGCACCTGGTCGGCGGCGAAGGACAGCTTCACCCGCGAACCGGCCCAGCCGACCGCGGTGACGTCCTCGGTGACCACCACGGGGGTGTGGCCGCCGAGCTTGTCGTCCACGTACCCGACGACGTCGCCCTTCTTGAGGATCTTCGCGGAGGTCAGGGCCTTCTTGGCGGCTTCGAGGGCGGTCTTGCTGACGGCGTTGGCGGTGCCGAGGATCGGATTCTTGTGCTGGCCGAGGATCGCGCCGACGACCGTGACCGTCTCCCCGCCGACCTTCTTGCGGGCGGCGAAGAGCAGGTTGCCGCCGGCCGCGGTGGTGCTGCCCGTCTTGATGCCGATCGCGCCCATGCGGTACGGCAGCTCGTTCCAGTTGGGCCAGTTCTTGCCGGACGGGTCCGTCCAGCTGGCCGCGCTGGTGATGGCCACCAGCGCCGGGTTCTGCACGACCTGGTTGCCGAGCTTCACCTGGTCCTCGGCAGTGGAGACGGTGGTCTCCTTCAGACCGGAGGGGTCGGTGTACGTCGTGTTGGTCATGCCCAGTTCCTTGGCGGTGTCGTTCATCTTCTTGACGAACGCCGCCTCGGAACCCGCGTCCCAGCGCGCCAGCAGCCGCGCGATGTTGTTCGCGGACGGGATCATGACGGCGGACAGCGCCTGCTTCTCGGTGAGGAAGTCACCGGCCTTGACCGTGTTGAGCGTGGACTCACCGCCCTTGTCATAGCCGCCCTCCTTCTCGGCCGTCGGGTCGATCTGGATCTTCGGGCCCTCCTGGCCCACCTTCAGCGGGTGGTCGCGCAGGATGATGTACGACGTCATGGTCTTGGCGACCGACCCGATGGCCACCGGCTTCTGGGCGCCGAACCGCCCCATCGCGCCGACGCCCTGCACGTCCATCCAGCCCTGGCCCTCGTCCGGCCACGGCAGGGACAGCGTGCCGCCGTCGAAGGCGTAGGTGTCCTTCGCGGTGAGGGCGAGGGCGGGCGCCGGAAGCGGGCGCAGAGCCTGTACGACCGCAAAGACGACCAGAAGCAGCAGGACCAGCGGGGTCCAGATCTTCACCCGGCGCATCGTCGTGCGCAGCGGGGTCTCCGGCGGCGGCGGGGTGTTCGTCAGCTCCGCCAGCAGGTCCAGCGGGGGCTTGGGCGGCAGCGGCTGCTGGGTGGTCCGCTCGAAGCCGGGCCGGGCGGCGGGCGTGGTGCGCGCGGTCGGCGCGGTGGGCTCCGCCTTCGGCACGGCCGGGGCGGCGGACTCCGGCTTGGGGGCGTCCAAGGGCTTGAGCGCGACGAACTTGCTGGTGCGCTCGGCCTCGGACTCCGCGGGCTTCGGGGCGGGCTTGGCGCCGCCCTTGCCCTCGCCGCCCTCGCCGGGCTCCGGGGCGGCCTTCGCGCCGTCCTTCGCCGCATCCTTCGCCGCGCCGCCCAGCTTCAGCATGGTGGTGGGCTGGTCGACGGCGGGCCTGGGCTTCTTGAAGACGGCGGTGGGCCGGTCGACGGCGGGCTCGGCTTCGACTTCGGAGGCTTCGGTCTCGGCGTCGGCGTCGGCCTTCGGGGCCTCGGACCCCGGAGTCTCGGTCTCAGGGCCCTTGGGCTCGGCGGTCTTCGCCTTCGCCTTCGCCCCGGGCTCTGGGGCGTCGGCCGTCCCGGCGTCCGCCTTCGCGTCCGTCGCGGGCTTCTCGCCGTCCTCGGCGTCGTCGGCGTCCCGGGCCTCCCGGGCTTCCTCCGCCGCCGGCCCCTCCGACTGCTCGGCGTCCTCGGCGGCGCCGCTCCTGCCGCCGCCCTCGCCCGCCTCCGGCGCTTCCGCCGGACCGTCCTCCGTCTCCGGCTCCGGCTTCGGATCCGGCTTCGGATCCGTCTCCGAGTCCGACTCCGTCACCAGATCCCGCACCGAGAACACCCGCGTGGCCGTGTCCACGCCACCGCGGCTCTCCGACGTAGACGTACCGGACCTGCCGGACGCACCGGATGTACCGGACGCTTCACCGGCCGCCGCACCGGACGCACCGGACTCCCCGCTCAGCGCGAGGCGCGGGTCGCGGGGATCCCGCGTCTCACTCCTGGCCCCGGGAACCGGGCCCGCGCTCCCCGACGTCGGTTCTGCCGACGACTCGCGCTGCTTCGACCTGTCGGGGGACTCGCCCGCCACCGATGCCTCCTCATGTGCCGCACGCCCCGCGTGCCGCTACCGAACCGTGAACCGCCACCCGCACACAGCTGTACCGGCCGGCCGTACCAGCGGAGGTACCACCGCCTGTACCACCCGGTCGTACCGCTGTCCGAACCATGTACCAGTGTCCTGTGCGCGGACCAAACCCACGGGGAAGACGAGAACGACATACCTACTGGTTCCACTACGAAGCGGTCACGCACTCTCGACAGACCAATGTGAGAGGGGTCACCCTGTCGTACATCCACGCGGGGAGGCATGGATGGGCAGGAGCCGCAGAACACTTCCGGAGGAGCTTCTGCTGCTGGCACTGGACCCGACCACGGGTACCACTGCGCAGCCGCAGTCGCTCGACCTGGGTCTGGCCGGGGCACAGCTAGTGGAGCTGGCGCTGGCCGGACGGATAGCCCCAGACGGGGATCGTATCGCCGTGGTGGTGCCACGGCCGACAGGAGATCCGACACTGGACTGCGCGTTGGAGTTGCTGCGGAGGCGCGGCGCTCCGGTACGGGCCGTCCACTGGATCGGCGGGCCGCGTCTCGGGCTCCGCCAGACCTATCTCTCGCACCTGGAGCGGTGCGGCATGGTGCATGCCGTGGCCGGCCAGATGTGCGGGGTGCTGCCGACAACTCGCTACCAGGCGACGGACAACGCGATCAGCCGGGAGATCAAGGCCCGGCTCGACTCCGCGATCCGCACCGGCGTACCGCCGGACCCGCGGACCGCGGCGCTCGCGGCGCTGGCCCACGCGGTCGGCCTCGGCAAGCACCTGTATCCGGGCAACGAGGGGCGTTCGTCCCGGTCCCGGCTGCGCGATCTGATCCGGCACGACCCCATGGGGGGTCTCGTCGCACACGCCGTGATGGACGTGCAGAACGGCGCGGCGGCCCAGCCCCGCCGCGGCCAGGCACCGGTCGCCAGGCAGGCCACCGCGGGCGGCAGGTCCGCTCCGGAACCGGCCCGCGGCGTTCCGATGCAGCCGCAGCACGGCGCCGGGGCCATGATGCGCGCGGTGGCGCACTGATCCGCCGCGGCGGCGCGGCAGCCGCCCCACCGCGAAGGCACCGCGGCGCACCCTAGAAGCACCGCACCACCGCGGAACCGCAGAACCGACGCACCACCGCAGAACCGACGCACCACCGCGCCGCAGAACCACCGCACCACGCGCACGCCGTACAGGTCGTACGACCGTGCGGGCCGTGCGCACCGCACACGCCGCACACGCCTCAGCGCAGTCCCCAGACCCGGTTCGGGAGCCGCTGGTCCGGGCGGGGTGACGGAACCCGGGGGTCCGCCCCGGGGTTCCGGCGCCCCGCCCGGCCGCTCACCAGGGCCCCCGAACCGGCTTGCGGACGCCGCATATCCGGCGTTTCCCAGCGGCGGCGCGCCTCTTGGTGGCAATCTGCTCAGCAGCAGATACGCAAAGTAGAGGCATGCAGCCGGAGGTGCGCGTCCCGTGGCGTCCAATGTCAATCCCACCGTCAGGCGGCGCCGGCTGGGCCAGGAGCTGCGCAGGCTCCGTGAGCTCAAGGGCATGACGGCGGAAGAGGTGGCGGAACGACTGCTCGTGTCGCAGTCGAAGATCAGCCGTCTGGAGAACGGACGGCGCAGCATCAGCCAGCGCGACGTCCGCGATCTGTGCGGGGTCTACGAGGTCGAGGACCACCGGATCGTCGACTCGCTGATGCAGATGGCCAAGGACTCGCGCCAGCAGGGCTGGTGGCACTCCTTCGGCGACATCCCGTACAGCGTGTACATCGGTCTGGAGACCGACGCGGCGAGTCTGCGGGTGTACGACCCGCAGGTGGTCCCGGGGCTGCTCCAGACCCGCCAGTACGCGGAGGCGCTGATCGCCGGCGCGCTGCCGGAGACGACGCCCGCGGACATCGAGAAGCGCGTCCAGGTGCGGATGCGCAGACAGGAGCGCATCGCGGCAGCCGAGAACCCGCTGCGGCTGTGGACGGTCCTGGACGAGGCCGCGCTGCGCCGGGTCGTCGGCGGTCCGGCGCTGATGCGGGAGCAGTTGGAGCACCTGGTCGAGCAGTCGCGGCTGCCGCACGTGACCGTGCAGGTGATCCCCTTCGGGATGGGCGCGCATCCGGGTCTGAACGGCCAGTACGCCATCCTGGAGTTCCCGGACACGGCGGACTCCAGCGTGGTCTACATCGAGGGTGTGACCAGCGACCTGTATCTGGAGAAGGCCAACGACGTGCAGAAGTACAGCGTGATGTACGAGCACCTGCGCGCGCAGGCCCTCAACGTGGAGCAGTCGCGGGAGTTCATCGAGAAGGTCGCGAAGGACTACGCACGCTGAGAGGCGGGCACGGTACACCGTCAACAGCCGTAGACGGAAGAGCTGTTGGAATATGCCATCCGGTCGAGTGAACGGCTCCTTCACCCGGCGAGCCCGGCGAGTAGCGTCGATCACGCCATCGAGCAACACCGTTGGCGCAGACCGCGCTGTGGGTTCCCCGAACGCGTCGTGCGGTGTCAGCCATTCAACCCCTCACTCGCAATCCGGAGCAGAAATGGCAATTCGTCAGGGTGCCACGGCGAAGTGGACCAAGTCCTCGTACTCCACGGGCAACGGCGCGTGCGTCGAGGTCAAGTCACCGGTCGTCGCGGCCATGGCGGTCCGGGACTCCAAGGTCCCCGGGGGCCCGGCGCTCGGCTTCCGCGCCGACGCGTGGAACTCCTTCGTGGCGTCGGTCAAGTCCTGAGGCAGGGACCTCAAGTCCTGAGGCAGGGACCTCCGCCGGGGCTCTCCCGTTCCTCACCCGGCACACCGCACCACAACTGAAGAGCGCACAGCAGGCGCGCACGGCAGCCCCGTGAGCGCCGCCCACAGAAGCCCCCTCGGCCGGTCCGCCGTCCTTGCCGAGGGGGCTTCGCCATGCCCGGACCGGCCTCCTCCGGGACATCGCGCCACCACCCATGAGTGTTCATATAGATGAACCAAGGTCAGCAAGCCGAACCTTTTTGCTCCGTCTTGACCTTCCGCTTTCTTGTCGTGCCCATGCGGGCGATCCCACGATGAGCGGGCACTTCGCGGCCTTCCTCGCCCCTCCCCCGTTCAGGCGAAGTGCCCACCTGCTGAGCGGAGTTCACAAGGCGGACCCTGGAAGGGGGCACATGAACAGTCTCGACTGGGCCGTGCTCATCGGCTACTTCGGTGTGATGGTGGCGATCGGCCTCTGGTCGCACCGGCGGGTGGGCGACGTGAGCGACTTCTTCACCGCGGGCGGGCGCATGCCCTGGTGGCTGTCCGGCATCTCGCACCACATGTCGGGTTACAGCGCGGTGCTGTTCACCGGGTACGCGGGGATCTCCTACACCTACGGCGTCACCTCCTTCGTCACCTGGTCGTTCCCCATCGCCCTGGGCATCGCCATCGGCTCGAAGCTGTTCGCGCCGCGCGTCAACCGGATGCGCTCCCGTCTGCACGTGGCCTCGCCGCTGGAGTATCTGAAGAACCGCTACAACCTCCCCACGCAGCAGGCGCTCGCCTGGTCCGGCATGCTGCTGAAGATCGTGGACGTGGGCGCCAAGTGGGCGGCGATCGCGACCCTGCTGTCCGTCTTCACCGGGATCAGCCTCGACCAGGGCATCCTCATCACCGGGGCGATCACCGCCGTCTACTGCACGATCGGCGGCCTGTGGGCGGACGCGCTCACCGAACTGGGGCAGTTCGTCATCCAGTTGCTCGCCGGTGTCTCCATGTTCGTGGCCGTCGTCCTCAAGCTGGACGACAAGGGCATCGGCTTCCTCGGCGCCTGGGACGAGCCCGCCCTGCACGGCCACGGCAAGCCGCTGGTCGGCCCGTACGGCACGGTGTTCCTGCTGGCCTTCCTGTTCATCAAGCTCTTCGAGTACAACGGCGGCATGCTCAACCAGGCCCAGCGCTACATGGCCACGAGCAGCGCCCGCCAGGCCGAGCGCTCGGCGCGCCTGTCCGCCGCGCTGTGGCTCGTCTGGCCGGCGGTCCTCTTCTTCCCCATGTGGATGTCGCCGCTGCTGGTGCACGCCGCCAAGCCCGACGGCTCCGACTCCTACGCCCTGATGACCGAACAGCTCCTGCCGCACGGGCTGCTGGGCCTGGTCGTCGTCGGCTTCTTCTCCCACACGATGGCCATGTGCTCCTCGGACGCCAACGCGATCGCCGCCGTCTTCACCCGGGACGTGGCACCGGTGCTGTCGCGGCGGGCGCGGGCGTGGGGCACGCGCGGCGCGCTGGTGGCCGCCCGGGTGACGACCGTCGTCTTCCTCGGCCTGTCCATGGCGGTGGCGACCCAGGTCGAGTCCCCCGCCTTCAAGGACATCATCACGGTCGTCATCAAGTGGGTCGCCGGTCTCATGGGCCCGATCGCCATCCCGATGATGCTGGGCCTGCTCCGCCCCTTCCGCCGCTCCGGACCGACCGCCGCGCTCACCAGCTGGGCGCTGGGCCTGCTGGCGTTCTGGCTGGTGAACTACCCGGTCGACGCGCATGTCGACGGCGGCGTACCGCTCCAGTACCAGGTGTCGATCCCGCTCGCGGTCTCCCTGGTCCTGTACGTCGTCATCGGCTACGTCCGCCCGGAGGACACCCCCGAACGGCTCGCCGTCATCGAGCGGGTCAACACCGACGGGGACGGCGACGGCGCCTCCTCGGCGGCTGTGCCGGCCCCGGCGGGCGCGGGCGACGACGTGGTGGGCACCCCGCCGTCGTGAGGGCCGCGCCGGGGCGGCGGACGGCTGCGGCGGCCCGCGGCCGCCCCGTCCCGGGCCCCGCCGTCCGGACCGCCCCCACAGAGCCCCTGAACACTCCGTTCCTGTTCGGCTACAGTGCCGAACGTCGTACGTGCGGACGGTGCCGTGAGGAGGTCTGGGTGGGTACGACGTCCGGGGTGGTCTGGGGGCGTGCCGAGCAGCAGGACTTCCGCAGCAGAGTGCGGGGCACCCTGCTCGGCGTGGGGCTGGGGGACGCGCTCGGGGCCCCGGTGGACGGGCTCGGTCTCGACGCGATCCGCGCGGCGCACGGCCCCGAGGGGATCGCGGACCTGGCCCCCGCGCACGGGCGGCCCGGCGGGATCACACACTTCACCCAGCTCACGCTGTTCACCGTGGACGGACTGATCCGGGCGCAGGTGCGCCGCGACACCGGGGCCTGGCATCCGCCGACCGACCTGCACCGCGCGTATCTGCGCTGGGCGGCCACCCAGCGGGACTGGGGGCCCGACGAGCGCCGCGAGGACGACGGCTGGCTGGCCCGCGAGGAGTGGCTGTACGCCCGGCGGGAGCCGACGCGGGCGCTGCTCGGCGGGTTCGGCGACACCGTCATGGGGACCCCGGAGACGCCGAAGAACCCCGGGGAGACCGGTCCGGAGGCCGCCGCCCGGTCCGCGCCGTTCGGGCTGCTGGTCGGCTGGGAGCCCCAGTTGGTCGTGCAACTGGCCGTGGAGTGCGCCGCGCAGAGCCACGGTCATCCCTCGGCGTGGCTGGCGGCCGGCGCGTACGCCGTGATCGTGCACGCGCTGACCCGCGGGGACGCGCTGGACGCCGCGGTGCAGAAGGCGCTGGCGCTGCTCGCGGTGCGGCCGGGGCACGAGCCGGTGTCGGACGCCCTCCAGCACGCGCTGGGCGCGGTCCGCCAGGGCATGCCGGGCCCGGCGCGGGTGGCGGAACTGGCCGGCCGGGGCGCGGCGGAGGGTGTGCTCGCGGTCGCCGTGTACTGCGCGCTGGTCGGCGAGGACGTACGGCACGGACTGTGCCTGGCGGTGAACCAGAGCGGCCCCTCGGGCGCGGCCGGCGCGCTCACCGGCGGGCTGCTCGGCGCCCTGCACGGCGAGACGGCCCTGCCGCCCGCCTGGCTGGCCGAACTGGAGGGCCGCCCCACCCTGCTGGCCCTCGCGGACGACTTCGCGATGGAGATGACCCAGGGCCCCGCCCTGCACGGCCCCACCGGCTCGTCCCCGGCCTGGCTCGCCCGCTACCCGAGGGGGGCCGGGGCCGCGTAGGCGTACGCCGGTCCCGCGGGGATTCCGGCCGGGGACCGGGGCCGGGGCCCGCGCGTCAGTCGACCACCACCACCCGCGTGCCCTTGCCCGCGAAGTCCCACAGGGCCGTGCCGTCCTCCTTGCCGGTGCGGACGCCGCCCGTCTTGATGCCCTCGGCGACCGGTGGCGGCGAGGAGCCGTCGACGGCGTTGCTGAAGGCGACGAAGACGCCCGACTTGCCCGCGAAGTACATGATGTGCTCGATCTCCACGCCGTCCGAGCCCTTCGTGGGGTCGGCGACCCGCTGGGAGATCGCGTAGGCGCCCGGGTCGGGGCTGACCGTGCCGGGCCAGACGGGGAACGTCCGGGAGGGCATGCCGCGTTCGTCCATCAGCCAGACGCGCTTCTGGCCGAGCGAGTAGACGACGCGGCGGCCGGTGCCCGAGCCGGTCGGGGCCGCGGGCGGCGCGGTGTGCTTGGGGGCGGCGGCCGGCGGGTGCTTGCCCGCGGAGGCCGAGGCGCTCGGGCGGGGCCCGGCGGCGACAGGGTGCGGGCCCTGGTCCGCCTGGGCCGCGAGGGCGCCGACCGCGACGACCGCCCCGACGGTGAGGCCGCTGACCCAGGCCCACGAAGGTATTCGGGCAGGCATGGGCACGCATCTCCTCGGCTACTCAGCTGTTCGGCCCCGGGAACCGTCGGCTCATCGTACTGTGGGCCGCCTCCCGCGCGGTTCAGTCCAGCACGGGCAGCAGCCGCGGCAGATGGCCGTCGGAGGCGGCCGCCGCGCGCTGCCGCTCCTCGGGGACCTCGCCGTAGAGGGTGGTGCGCGGTTTCGCGGGCCGGCCGGCCGCCGCGGCGACCTCGATCAGGTCCTTGACCGACTTGTAGGAGCCGTAGGAGGAGCCCGCCATCCGGGAGATGGTCTCCTCCATGAGGGTTCCGCCGAGGTCGTTGGCGCCGGAGCGCAGCATCTCGGCGGCGCCCTCCGTGCCCAGTTTGACCCAGCTCGTCTGGATGTTGGGGATCCAGGGGTGCAGCAGCAGCCGGGCCATCGCGGTGACCGCGCGGTTGTCGCGGACCGTGGGGCCGGGGCGGGCGATGCCGGCCAGGTAGACGGGCGCGTTGGTGTGGATGAAGGGCAGCGTCACGAACTCGGTGAACCCGCCCGTGCGCTGCTGGATCCCGGCCAGCGTGCGCAGGTGGCCGAGCCAGTGGCGGGGCTGGTCGACATGGCCGTACATCATCGTCGACGAGGAGCGGATGCCCAGCTCGTGCGCGGTGGTCACCACCTCGATCCAGGTGGCGGTGGGCAGTTTGCCCTTGGTCAGCACCCAGCGGACCTCGTCGTCCAGGATCTCCGCGGCGGTGCCGGGGATGCTGTCCAGGCCCGCCTCCTTGGCCGCCGTCAGCCACTCGCGGATCGAAAGACCGGTGCGGGAGGCGCCGTTGACCACCTCCATCGGCGAGAAGGCGTGCACATGCATGCCCGGGACACGTTCCTTGACCGCGCGCGCGATGTCGAAGTACGCGGTGCCGGGCAGGTCCGGGTGGATGCCGCCCTGCATGCAGACCTCCACCGCGCCCACCTCCCATGCCTGCTGGGCGCGGTCGGCGACCTGGTCCAGGGAGAGGGTGTAGGCGTCGGCATCGGTGCGGCGCTGGGCGAACGCGCAGAAGCGGCAGCCGGTGTAGCAGACGTTGGTGAAGTTGATGTTGCGGGTGACGATGTACGTCACGTCGTCGCCCACCGCCGACCTGCGGACGTCGTCCGCGATCCGGGTGAGGGCGTCCAGCGCGGGCCCGTCCGCGTGCAGCAGGGCCAGCGCCTCGGCGTCGGTCAGCCGCGTCGGGTCGTCGGCCGCGGTGCGCAGCGCCTCGCGTACGTCGGTGTCGATGCGCTCGGGCACCATGCCGGGCGCCGCCGCCTCGCGCAGGGCCTCCCAGTCGCCGTAGACCTCGTCGAAGTCGCCGCGCCGGTCGCCGGTGCGGCCCTCGGTGTCGACGGCGGTGTGCAGGTCGGTGCGGCCGGACGCGGTGAACGCCTCGTCGGGCTCCTGCCAGGGGCGGCCCTCGACGACGGCGTCCTCGCGGGCCAGTCCGGTCTCCGGGTCGGCGAGGGCGCGGACGTGCGGGAGCAGCCGCGGGTCGAGCCAGGGTTCGCCGCGGGTGACGAACTCCGGGTAGACGCAGAGCCGTTCGCGCAGTTCGAAGCCGGCGGCGGCGGAGCGCTCGCGCAACTGGTCGATCTGCGGCCAGGGGCGCTCGGGGTTGACGTGGTCGATGGTGAGCGGGGAGACGCCGCCCCAGTCGTCGATGCCGGCCTCGATGAGGCGTTCGTACTCGCCGTCGACCAGGTTGGGCGGGGCCTGGAGGCAGGCGGCGGGGCCCATGATGTGCCGGGCGACGGCGACGGTGGCGACCAGGTCGTCCAGTTCGGCGTCGGGCATGCCGCGCATCGCCGTGTCCGGCTTGGCGCGGAAGTTCTGGATGATCAGTTCCTGGATGCCGTGGTGGGCACGGGCGACCTTGCGCAGCGCGAACAGGGACTCGGCGCGCTCCTCGTGACTCTCGCCGATGCCGATGAGGATCCCGGAGGTGAAGGGGACGGAGGAGCGTCCGGCGTCCTCCAGGACCCGCAGCCGCACGGCGGGTTCCTTGTCCGGGGAGCCGTGGTGGGGGCCGCCGGGCTCGGACCACAGGCGGGTCGCGGTGGTCTCCAGCATCATGCCCATGGACGGGGCGACGGGCTTGAGGCGCTGGAAGTCCGTCCAGCTCATGACGCCCGGGTTGAGGTGCGGCAGCAGGCCGGTCTCCTCCAGGATGCGGACGGAGATCGCGCGGACGTAGGCGATGGTGTCGTCGTAGCCGTGCGCGTCGAGCCATTCGCGCGCCTCGGGCCAGCGGTCCTCCGGCTTGTCGCCGAGGGTGATGAGGGCTTCCTTGCAGCCGAGGGCGGCGCCCCGGCGGGCGATGTCCAGCACCTCGTCCGGGGACATGAACATCCCGTGCCCGGCCCGGCGCAGCTTGCCGGGGACGGTGACGAAGGTGCAGTAGTGGCACTTGTCCCGGCACAGCCGGGTCAGCGGGACGAAGACGCTCTTGGAGTAGGTGATGACGCCGGGCCGCCCGGCGGCGTCGAGCCCGGCGTCGCGCACCCGGGCGGCGGAGGCGACGAGGTCGCGCAGGTGTTCGCCGCGGGCCTGGAGCAGCACCGCCGCCTCGGCGACGTCGAGCGCGACCCCGTCCCGCGCGCGTTTGAGGGCGCGGCGCAGGGAGTTCTCGGTGGGGCCGGTTCCGGAGGTCGCGGAAGTCGTCATCCTCCGAGCATACGAGTGCGCTGATCACATGCGCCGATCACGGCGGGCGGGCGCGACCGCGCCGCCCGGCCCCCGGCTCACTTGATCTGGTCCGCCGCCCACTCGGCCCACTCGCGGCGCATGGCGTTGAAGCGCAGTCCGTACTCCAGGGCGATGCGGCCGTGCACGGAGAGGCTGTCGTCGCCCCAGTCGATGGACTCGGTGAGCCGGCGCAGCTCGTCGTGCTCGCGCTCGGACATCTCGGCGAGGCCGGCGAGGTAGGCGCGGCCCTGCGCGGGGGTGAGCACGCCGAGGAAGAAGACGCGCAGCAGGATGTCGCTGCGGACGGTGCGCTGGGGCTCGGTCGCGGTGAGCCAGTGGCGCAGTTCGGCCAGTCCGCCGCCGGTGAGGGCGTACTCCTTGCGGCCCCGGGGCCCTCGGCCGCCACCTCGATCAGTCCGGCGCCGGCGAGCTTGGTCAGTTCCGTGTAGATCTGGCTCTGGGTGGCCGGCCAGACGTTGGCCGTTCACCCTGGGCATCGCCAAGCGCGGCACGCCGCGCGAGGTGTGGGGACTGAAGCCGTTCATCCGGACCAACACCGTCATCACCGCCGTGTGGACCGCCGCCTTCACCGTGACCGCCGTCGTCCTCGCCCTGCTGGGCCACGCCGGGCACGCCCACTCCGCCCTCGCCACCACCGTCCAGATCGCCGGCTTCGCGATCCCGATGGCCTTCACCGTCCGCTACGTCGCCCACGTCCAGGCCGAGGCCCGCGCCGCCGGCCGGGCGACCCGGTGACCGCCCGTCACCGAGGAACCGGCCGCGTACGGCCTGCCGGTCAGTACGCCGTCGACCCCGGCCGCGACCTCGCCGCCCTGGGTCCGTACGCCCTCGGCGGGCGGCCGACCGCCGCCACGACCGCCCGCCCCAGGACGTGGCCGGACACCGGCGAACTGCCCGCCCGCCCGCGTCCCCTTCGGCCTCCACGGCAACCGGCTCGCCGGTCCCCGGCCCCGGGACGCGCCACCGGTCTACGCTGACGCACCATGACCCGTCTGACCCGTCACAGCGACCTGAAGCACCGGATGGTCACCCGCTTCCAGCGGTACGTCGCCAACCCGGTCACCCGGCGCCTCCCGCTCCAGACCCTGCTGGAGACCACCGGACGCGTCTCCGGCCTGCCCCGCCGCACCCCCGTCGGCGGGCGCCGCACCGGTGCGTCCTTCTGGATCGTCTCCGAGTTCGGCACCCGCTCCCAGTACGTGCGCAACATCCAGGCCGACCCCGCGGTCCGGGTCCGGATCGGGGGCCGCTGGCACCGCGGCACCGCGCACCTGCTGCCCGAGGACGACGCGGCGGCCCGGCTGCGCCGCCTGCCCCGGTTCAACAGCGCGGCGGTCCGCGCCTTCGGGACCGACCTGCTGACCGTCCGGGTGGACCTGGCGGACTGAGAGCGCTTGCCACCCGGGCGCGGCCCGCTCTCCGGATGCGGAGAGCATGTGTGGGCCTTGTGTCACCGGGCACCACGACCTGTGATCGCTGTCTCCCGGAGCTGACGCATCTGCCATTTAGAAGGCAAACTGACCTATCGAAGAAGGACAGTTCGGCTGGCGGCCAGGGAGCAGCGATGGACGGTGTACCCCGAGTACCTGAGCAGCGGCGTGCCGGGCGGCCGGCGGCGCTGCGCTTCTGCGTACTCGGACCGGTGCGCGCCTGGCGCGGCGAGGAGCCGCTGCCCACCGGGTCGCCGCAGCAGCGCGCCCTGCTCGCGGCGCTGCTGCTGCGCGAGGGCCGCACGGCGACGGCGGCCGAGCTGATCGACGCCCTGTGGGGCGAGGAGCCGCCCTCGCAGGCACTCGCCGCGCTGCGCACCTACGCCTCCCGGCTGCGCAAGGTGCTGGACCCCGGGGTGCTGGTCAGCGAGTCCGGCGGCTACGCCGTACGCGGCCTCGACGCGGGCGCGCTGGACCTGGCCACGGCCCAGGACCTCGGCACGGAGGCGGACAAGGCCCGCGCCGCCGGGGACCTGCACCGGGCGCGGGCACTGCTGGGCCGCGCGCTGCACCTGTGGGACGGCGAGCCGCTGGCCGGGGTGCCCGGCCCGTACGCCGAGGCCCAGCGGGTGCGCCTTGAGGAGTGGCGGCTGCAACTGCTGGAGGCGCGCCTGGACATGGACCTGGAGCAGGCCCGCCACGGCGAGGCCGTCTCGGAGCTGACCGCGCTCACCGCCGCCCACCCGCTGCGCGAACGCCTGCGCGAGCTGCTGATGCTCGCCCTCTACCGCAGCGGCCGGCAGGCCGAGGCGCTGGCCGTGTACGCGGACACCCGGCGGCTGCTCGCCGACGAACTGGGCGTGGACCCGCGCCCGGAGCTGCGCGAGCTCCAGCAGCGGATCCTGCGCGCCGACCCGGCCCTGGCCGAGCCCTCCGCCCCCGCGCCCGAGCCGGTGGCGGCGCAGGTGCGGCCTGCCCAACTGCCCGCGACCGTGCCCGACTTCACCGGCCGCGCGTCCTTCGTCAACGAGCTGAGCGACATGCTGGCCTCGGCCGAGGGCCGGGTGATGGCCGTCTCGGCGCTGGCCGGGATCGGCGGGGTGGGCAAGACGACCCTGGCCGTCCATGTGGCGCACCGGGCCCGCGCGTCCTTCCCCGACGGCCAGCTCTACGTCGACCTCCAGGGCGCGGGCCAGCGGGCGGCCGAACCGGAGACCGTCCTCGGCTCCTTCCTGCGTGCCCTGGGCACCGCCGACTCGGCGATCCCCGACTCGCTGGAGGAGCGGGCCGCCCTGTACCGCTCCGTCCTGGACGGCCGCCGGGTCCTGGTGCTGCTGGACAACGCGCGCGACGCCGCCCAGATCAGACCCCTGCTGCCGGGCACGGAGGGCTGCGCCGCGCTGGTCACCTCCCGGGTGCGGATGGTCGGCCTCGCGGGCGCCCATCTGGTCGACCTGGATGTGATGAGCCCGGAGGAGGCCCTCCAGCTCTTCGTGCGGATCGTCGGCGAGGAGCGGGTGGCGAGCGAGCGCGAGGCGGCTCTCGACGTGGTCGCCGCCTGCGGCTTCCTGCCGCTGGCCATCCGTATCGCCGCCTCCCGGCTGGCCGCCCGGCGCACCTGGACGGTCTCCGTGCTGGCCGCCAAGCTGGCCGACGAGCGCCGCCGCCTGGACGAACTCCAGGCGGGCGACCTGGCGGTGAAGGCCACCTTCGAGCTGGGCTACGGCCAGCTGGAGCCCGCCCAGGCCCGCGCCTTCCGGCTGCTGGGCCTGGCCGACGGCCCGGACATCTCCCTCGCCGCGGCGGCGGCCGTCCTCGACCTGCCCGCCGAGGACACCGAGGACCTGCTCGAAGCGCTCGTCGACACCTCCCTGCTGGAGTCCGCCGCGCCCGGCCGCTACCGCTTCCACGACCTGGTCCGGCTCTACGCCCGCGCCTGCGCCGAACGCGACGAGCAGCCGCCCGGCGAGCGGGACGCGGCGCTGTCGCGGCTGCTGGACTTCTACCTGGCCACGGCGGCGGGCGCGTACGCGCTGGAGCGGCCGGGCGACCGGCTGGTGGACCATCTGCACACCGCGCGCCACCCGGGGCTGGTCTTCGAGGACCGGCACAAGGCCCAGGACTGGCTGTACACCGAGGCGGTCTCGCTGCTGGCCTGCGTCCGCCAGTCCACCCAGCCCGCGTTCCTGGAGCGGGCCGTGGACACCCTGTGGGCGGCCGTCGACCTCGCCGAGTCGGGCACCAACTCCAAGGCGTACGAGAGCGTCGCCGCCGCACTGCGGGACGCGGCCGAACGCGACGCGGCCCCGCGGGCACAGGCCCGTGCCCTGATCTGCCTCGCCTACGTCCACAGCATCACCGGCCGCTTCGACCTCGCGGTGCGGGCCGCCGAGCACTCCGCGCGGCTCAGCTCCGGCACCGATCCGCTGGCCGCCTGCTGGGCGTACAACACCCTCGGCGTGATCGCGATCTACCAGAAGCGGTTCGAGGACGGCGAGAGCCTGCTCACCCGGGCCATCGAGGGGTTCCGCGCCTGCCAGGACCGCGCGGGCGAGGCCAGCGCGCTGTGCAACCTGTCGCGGATCCACCTGGACAGCGGGCGCACCCACAGCGCGGTGTCGCTGGCCCAGCAGGGCACCGACATGTACGACGACATGGGGCACGCGCTCAAGGGCGCCAACGGCCGCTACGCGCTGGGCCTTGCGCTCACCCAGAGCGGCCGGACGAGCGAGGCGGCGGCCCGGCTCCAGGAAGCGCTCACCGTCTTCGAGGACAGCCGCCAGCAACTGTGGGCGGGCATGACGCTGTTCCGGCTGGCCGAGGTCGACCTCGCCGCCCGGCGGCCCGCGCAGGCCGCGGCGGGCGCCGAACTGGCCCTCGGGGTGCTCCGGGACATCGGCGGCGACTGGCGGCGCGGGAACGTGCTCGTGGTCCTCGGCCGCGCCCTCAGCGGCATCGGGCAGACCGGCCGCGCCCAGGTCTGCTGGCAGGACGCCCTGGCGCTCTACGAGGCGTCGGGCGCGCCGGAGGCCGAGGCGGTCCGGGCGCTGATCAACCCGCTCGCCGTGGCCTGAGGCCACGGGCCGCCCCCGGGCCGGGCGTTCATCGTTTGTTTATCGCCGCACGGCACTCTCGACCTGTCGTTCCGTCGCGTCGGGGGGCAGGCGGAACGGATCAGGGCCGTGCCATAGGGTGAACGGCCCCGAGCAGTCCGCCCGGAGGCCCTCGGGGGAGCCTCCGGGCGGACTGCCCGGCCACCGAACGGAATCCTTGAGACGGGGAAGCGGACATGAGCGACGACGAGAAGAGCAACGGAAACATCCACGCCACCGGCACCAAGCCCGGCGGCGCGGTCAGCGCGAAGAACATCCACGCCACCAGCGAGCCGCTGACCACCCCGAACCCGCTCAAGGCGGACGAGGAAGCCGGCGAGGCGGGCACGGACAACATCCACGCGACGGACGAGAAGGCCTGAGCCGGGTCCGTTCGCACACACGGGGGATCGGCCGCGGCGGCGCGGAGGGGGAGCCGTCGCGGCCGACGTGTGTGTTCAGGCGGTGGTGCGGGCCGTGCCCGTGCCCTTCTCGGCGTCCAGGGCGTAGACGCAGCGGTCCTTGCTGCACGCGTAGACGACGCCGTCGCGGACCACCGGTGAGCCGGTGATCTCGCCGCCGGTCGCCAGCTTCCAGCGCAGCCGGCCGTCGTCGGCCTTGAGCGTGTAGAGCAGGTGGTCGGTGGAGCCGAAGTGGATACGGCCCTCGGCGACCGCCGGGGAGCCGACGATCTCGCCGCCGGACTGGAAGCGCCACTTGGGCGTGCCGGTCACCGCGTCCAGGGTGTAGAGCCCCTTGCCGCTGCCGACGTGCACATGCCCGGCGGCGACCAGGACCGGGTCGACGGAGGCCCGCGCCTCGGTGGCGATCCGCCAGCGGTCGCGGCCGTCGATGGCGTCCAGGGCGTAGACGGTGCCGAGGTAGTCGGCGAGGTAGACGCCGCCGCCGGCGACCGCCGGGCCCGGGACGAAGGCGGGCGGCGAGAGGAAGACGGCGGGCGCCTCGAAGTGCCAGCGGACATGGCCGTTCGCCACGTCGACGGCGAGGACCCGGGTGCCGGCCGAGATGTAGGCGTAGCCGTCGGGTGCCGCCGTGATGCGCACCGGGACGCCGCCGCAGGAGGCCGCGTCCCCGATCGGGTAGGACCAGCGCTCCTCGCCGGTGCGGGCCTCCAGGGCGCGCAGCCGGGCGTCCTGCCAGACGTAGACGGTGCCGTCGTGCAGGGCGGGGCCCGCCTCGGGCGACTCGAAGTCGGTCTGGCAGCCGGTGATCTCCCACAGCTTCTGGCCGCCGGCGGCCTCCCACGCCTGGACGCCGCCGCCGCGGGTGCCGGTGACGACCGTGCCCCGCTCGGTCTGGATCGTGTACACCCAGGCGTCGGTCGGCAGCCGCCACAGGTCGGCGCCGTCGCGGGCGTTCAGCGCGAACAGGGTGGGGCCGTCGGAGGCGTGCACGCGGCCGTCGGCGACCGCCATGGACCAGGCGACGTCCCGGGTCTTGAAGCGGCGGCGGCCGGTGGCCACGTCCAGGGCGTGCACCTCGAAGGAGGTGACGTAGACGAGGTCGGAGGCGACGGCCGGGGTGCCCCACACGTCGTTGGACATCCGGAAGCGCCAGGGGCGCCAGCCGGGCGCGGTCTCCGGCGGCGCGGCGGACGCGGCCGGGACGACGGGCGCGGCGCCGGGGCGAGGCTTGGACCAGGTGGCGGCGAGGCTCGCCTCCGGCGGCGGCGCCTTGACCGCGGCGGCGCGGGCGTCGGCGACGCGCGGGCCGGGGCCGATGGGCGCGGCGGCACCGGCCAGCCGCACCGGGCCGCTGTCGGGGGCGCCGACCGGCGCGGGCATCGCGGGCAGCGGCGGCGCCTGCGGGGCCGGGACGGCGGGGTCGTAGGAGGGCGGGGGCGGCGGGGCCATCGGGGGCCGGGCGCCGTTCGCCGGGCCGCCCGAGGTGGGCGGCGGCGGGAGGAGGCGTCCGCCGCGGCGGGACTCGATCAGGCCGACCGCCGGGGCGGGCAGCCAGGCGGAGGCGGTGCCGCTGTCGTCGGAGCCGGAGCCGAAGAGGTGCGGCGCGAGCTGCGACTGGAGGTCGGCGGGGGTGGGCCGGGCCGCCAGCTCCATCTGCATGCAGGACTCGATCAGCGGGCGCAGCTCGTCCGGGAGCCCTTCGAGGTCCGGGCCCTCGCGCAGCAGCATGAAGACGGTCTCGACCGGGTTGGCGCCGTGGAAGGGCGGATGTCCGGTGGCGGCGAAGACGAGCATGGAGCCGAGCGAGAACACATCGCTGGCGCCGGTGACGCTGCGCGAGTCCTTGGCCTGCTCGGGCGACATGTAGGCGGGCGTGCCCACGGCGACGTTCGTCATGGTCAGGCGGGTGTTGGAGACGCCGGAGGCGATACCGAAGTCGATCACCCGCGGCCCGTCCTCGACGACGAGCACGTTGGACGGCTTGAGATCGCGGTGCACGAGCCCGGCGCCGTGGATGGACTGGAGCGCCTCGGCGACGCCCGCCGCCAGCCAGCGCACCGCCTGCGCGGGCAGCGGCCCGCACTCGGTCACTATCTCCTCCAGCGACGGCGCGGGCACATAGGCGGTGGCCAGCCAGGGCACGGCGGCGCGCGGGTCGGCGTCCACCACCGCGGCCGTGTAGAAGCCGGAGACCGCCCGCGCCGCCTCCACCTCGCGGGTGAAGCGGACCCGGAAGAGCTGGTCCTCGGCCAGCTCGGTGCGGACCGTCTTGATCGCCACCCGCCGGCCGGACGCCGAGCGCGCGAGATAGACCAGTCCCATGCCGCCGGCGCCCAGCCGTCCCAGCACCTCGAACGGACCGATCCGCCGCGGATCGTGCTGCGTCAGCTGATCCACCACTTGCCTGCCACCTCCCCGTACGAGCCGCGCCACCTCCGTGTGTACGCGGCCCCCGTGCAGCGTCTCACCACCGCACCGCCGTGGCGGCACGCACTCCGATTCTTCCTGGCCGCGGCACTGGTTGCGAACCCGCCGACGAACCGGGATGTCCTGGTGTATTTTCGGCGCGGAATGACGGTTTCCCGCCGTGCGGACGGCGTCAGGTGTCCGACCTTCACCGCCCCGCCATTATCTTCACCGCTCCATGACGGCGAAGGACGCCCCCTGGTCGTCGGCGGCGACCGCGACCTTCCCGTACGACGTCTCGAAGAGCGGCACCTGGACCCGGCCGCCGAGCCGGACGACCGTGTCGAGGGCGGCACCGGCCTCCTCGACCAGGAAGTGGACGAGGAAGTGCGGGGGCATCTCGGCCGGGAAGACGTCCGCGACCGGGGCCCGGCCGAAGTCGGGCCGGGCCCCGGGGCCGAACAGGGCCGCGTGGAAGAGGCCGCCGTAGAAGGTGTTCGCGCCCTCGGTGTCGCGGGTGTAGAGCTGGACCCAGCCGAAGCTGCCCGGCCGGTGGCGGCGGCCGAAGCCCGCGTGCCGCCCCGCCTGCCACAGCCCGAACACGGCGCCCTCCGGACCGGCGGCCAGCACCGCGGTGCCGTACGGGCCGAGCTGCCGGGGCTCGCCGAGGAGCTGCCCGCCGCCCGCCCGGATCCGCCCGGCCAGCGCCCCGAGGTCCGGGGCGGCGAAGTACACCGTCCAGACGGTGGGCATCCGGCCGTCCGACTTCGGGGTGAGCGCCGCGACGGGCTCCCCCTCCAGCAGGGCCACGACGGAGCCGCCGTACGCCTCCTTCTCCTCGAAGGTCCACCCGAAAAGCTCACCGTAGAAGCGCCGCCCCGCGGCGGTGTCGGGGAGCTGTGCGTCCACCCAGCAGGGGACGCCCTCCGTGTACGCGGATGCCCTGTTTTCGGCCATGCCGTCAAAGTAGCCGGGACTGCCGCACCGCGCAGACCAGGCACACCAGCCTCGCAGCGCCCGCGCGACCCATTTGCAGTCGGCCGAATCGCGCTCCCATCACCCCTCGGTAAGCTGACGACATGACAGGACAAGTGCGTACCGTCGACGGCCGCGTGGCCGGCCGGCGTGGGCAGGCGACCCGGCAGAAGCTGCTCGACTGCCTCAGCGAGATGCTCAGCTCCTCCCCCTACCGGGACGTCAAGGTCATCGATGTCGCCCGGAAGGCGGGCACTTCGCCCGCCACCTTCTACCAGTACTTCCCGGACGTCGAGGGTGCCGTCCTGGAGATCGCCGAGCAAATGGCCGCCGAGGGCGCCGATTTGGCCGGGCTGCTCGAAGGCAGGTCCTGGACCGGCAAGGCGGGCTGGCAGACGGCCCAGGAGATCGTCGACGGCTTCCTGGACTTCTGGCGCCGCAACGACGCGATCCTGCGCGTGGTCGACCTCGGGGCGGCCGAGGGCGACAAGCGCTTCTACAAGCTCCGTATGAAGATCCTGAACGCGGTGAACGGCTCCCTCGCGGATTCGGTCGCCGAACTCCAGTCCAAGGGCAAGGTCGACAAGGACGTGAACCCGGCCGCCGTCGCCGGTTCGCTGGTGACGATGCTCGCCGGTGTCGCCTCGCACCAGAAGGGCTTCACCTCCTGGGGCGTGAAGCAGGCCGAACTGAAGCCGAACCTCGCGCTGTTGGTGTACCTGGGCGTCACCGGCAGGAAGCCGACGAGATAGCGGGCCCTCCGGCCCGGCGCTGTCACGGCACCTCCAGGCCACAAGTCCTGTCAGGCAGGCGGCGGTTCACCCGGGTGGACCGCCGCCTGTCGTTCTGCGGGGCGCCGGCCGGTCCGGTCCCCGCTCTTCAGGGGGCGACCGTGACGACGGCCTCGTCGTCGGCCGGGTCGGGGTCGCGGCGGCCGGTGCGCTCCCGGTCGCCGGGCGGGTCCAGCCGGCCCGGCGCGTTGTCCTCGACGCGCACGGTGCCCGTTCCCGGGCCGCCCAGGCGCAGGGTGAACACCAGGGTGTCGGACGCGCCCGGCTCCAGCGACCGCACCGGGCACCTGTAGGACGCGCCGACGTAGGCGCACAGCGGCTCGTAGGCGTCCTCGTCGATCTCCGCCATCGGCTGCGCGGTCACCCGCGCGCCCGGCGGCGGGGTGAACACCATCCGCGCCGCGGCGCCCGGATCGCCGGGACCGCCGTTGCGGACGACCAGACGCAGCTCGCGCTCGGTGCCCGGCGCCCCGTGCAGGGTGACGTCCGAGACCGCGTAGTCGGCGCCCAGCGCGAGGGTCACCGGGACCTGGACCCGGCCCTGCGCGAAGTCGCCGCCCGCGCCTTCGGTGCCGCCGCGCCCCGTGGCCCGGACGTCGGCGGTCAGGGCGGGCCCTTCGCCGCGGTCGCCGCCGGACAGCCACGCGCTGTACTCGCCAGGACCCACGTCCAGCGGCCACACCCGCTGCTCGTACCGCGCGTAGATCTTCGTCCGCGAGGCACGCATGCGCAGCGCGGGCCGTACGACGGCCGTCTGCCCCGGCGCGATCCGCAGCCCGGGGAACCGGCACACGGCGGTGCGCCCGCCGGCCGTCGGATAACGGCAGTTGGCGTACCGCTGCGCGAAGGACCACGAGTCGTCCAGGGACAGCGCGAGGCCCAGGCCCCGGACCGGCAGTTCCCCGGTGTTGCGCACGACGAACGCGCCGGCCACCTCGCTGCCGGGCCGCACGTCCCGCAGCGCTCCGGGCGTCCGCACCTCGGGCACGGGCTCACCGACGACCACCTCGGTGCGCGCCGTGAGCGGTGTGCCGTCCGAGGTCGTGTACGTGAACCGTACGAAGCCCGAGTCGCCCACCCTGCTGCCGCGCGCGGCGACCGGTGTGAACCGCACGTTCCCCGTGCGGTTGAGGGAGCCGCCGGTGACCTCGCAGGTGACGCGGGTGGCGTCGCCCGCGCAGTCCGGGTTGTGCTCGCTCAGCCGCACCGTCTTCTCGTCGCCCCGCTCCACCTCGACGGTCAGCCGGTGGGCGCCGGTGGCCGCGTACAGGTGCTGGACCTCGACGGGCAGCGGCGCCTTGTCCTCGACGCCCTTCTTGTCGCCGTAGGGGCGCAGATAGTAGACGTCCGGCGTGGACAGCGCGGCCGGATCGGCCGCGGCGTCGCAGCCGGCCGCCCCCGGCAGCACGGCCAGCAGCGCGAGGACGACGGCCGCCGCCCGCGCCCGCGTCCCGCGCCGCCGCGCCGCTCCTGCCGTGCCGGTGCCGGTGTCCGTGCCGGTGCCGTCCATGGGTGCGCCCCTCCCCCGGGTGGGTCCCGGCCCCCCGGCCGGTGGGCCAACCTACTGCTCCGCCGCGCCGCCGGGGAACCGGGGCCGGTCCGGCCGGCGGTGCCGGGGTCGGGGTCGGGGTCGGGGTCGGGCGATACTCGGGGCATGGACACCGATCTCGACGCCCTGCTGAGGTCGCTGCGCGTGTGGGACCCGGAGGTCACCCGGCTGCCCGGGTTCGATCCGCGCGAGGCGCCCGCCGACCCCCTGGACCTGTTCACCGAGTGGTTCGCGCAGGCGGTGGCGGCCGGTGAGCGGGAGCCGCACACCATGTCCCTGGCGACGGCCGACGCCGGGGGCGACCCGGACGTACGCGTGGTGATGCTGCACGGCGCCGACGCGCGGGGCTGGGCCTTCGCCACCCACGCGGGCAGCCGCAAGGGCCGCCAGCTGGCCGACCGCCCGCAAGCGGCGCTCCTCTTCTACTGGCCCGTGCTGGGCCGCCAGGTCCGGGTGCGCGGCCCGGTCACCGCCGCGCCCCGTGACGAGGCCCGGACGGATCTGCACGCCCG
Source organism: Streptomyces sp. PL-25 (assembly GCF_058344915.1). Lineage (NCBI taxonomy): Bacteria > Bacillati > Actinomycetota > Actinomycetes > Kitasatosporales > Streptomycetaceae > Streptomyces > Streptomyces sp. PL-25. The sequence goes on along the minus strand of NZ_CP136997.1, from coordinate 4,264,676 downwards.
CTCGACGGGGGCGCTGGCCGCCGCCCTCACCGGGGCGCAGAGCGAACTCCTCGGCTCCCTCGGCGAGCTGGACCGGGCCTCGGCCGCGGCCTGGCAGCGCGCCGAGGCCGCACCGGACACGGACGCGCCCTCCTGGACGCTCTACCGGCTGCGCCCCGACGAGGTCGAGTTCTTCCAGGGCGACGCCCGGCGCCGCCATGTCCGCCTGCGCTACCGGGCGCGGGCGGAACAGGAGGAACGGGAGGAACGGGAGGAACGGGAGGAACGGGAGGAGAGCGGCTGGGTGCGGGAGCTGCTGTGGCCGTGAGGCCGCTGCCCGGACCCCGGCGCTCGCACCGGTCCCGCCACCGCCCGGCGCCTTTCGGTCGTCGTCCGGTCGTCGTCCGGTCGTCGTCCGGTCGTCAGCCAGTGAAGGCGTGCACCGCGAAGTCGGAGACCGGGCGGTAGCCGATGCGCTGGTACAGGCCGTTGCTGGTCGGGTTGGCGAGGTCGGTGAAGAGCAGCACCTCGCGGACGCCGTCCGTCCGCGCCGCGGCCCGGCTGACCTCCGCGGTGACGGCGCCCGCGTAGCCGCGGCCCCGCAGGTGCGCGGGTGTGTAGACCGCGTTGACCCGGACCTGGCCGGCGACCGGCGGCGAACTTCCGGCCATGGCGACGGGCGTCCCGTCCGGGGTCTCCCAGAACAGCACGTCACCGCGCTCGGCACGGTCGGCGGCCCAGTCCGCCGGATCGCGGACGGCCGCCTCGCCGACGGCGATGCCGAACTCCACGTACCAGCGGGCCAGCAGCTCCCGGTCCGCCGCGCCCGCGGAGCGCGCCCGGCCCGGCGGCGCGGGGCGCGGCGCGGTCAGCTCGCCCAGCCGGTACAGCCGCAGCCGCCGCTGGACGGCGGTGCGGGCGCCGGTGTGCCGCTGCCAGGCCGCGGCGAAGGCGGCGGCCGTGGCGTCGTCGGCGTTCACGCCGGTGAGGCCGCCGCTCCCGGCCTGCTCCCGCCCGGCCTGCTCCCGCCCGGCCAGTCGCGCCGCCAGTACGTCGGCCTCCTGCCCGGTCAGCGCGGTGAGCACCAGCGGATGCGGCGGCGTACGCAGGAACGCCGCCCGAGCGCCGTGCCCGTCCGCTCCCGCCAGCACCCCGAACTCGGGGTCGCTCGCGCCGTACACCCCGGACCCGCGGGTGCGCAGGGTCTCCGTCACGGTCAGGTGCACGGTGTGCTGTGCGGGGCGCGAGCGCAGGAAGTCCCCGGCGCGGTGCAGGAATTCGTCCGGGTCACGGGTGAAGTGCCAGTCGTCGTGGGTCATGCCTCATGCTCCGCCGTCGCGCCCGGAGCCGCCTGTGATTTTTCCGGCGCGGCAACGAGACGGCGGATCAGAGCAGTTCGGGCTCGGGGTCGGTGGCGAGGCGGGCGTGCAGGTGGCAGTCACGGAAGGCGTCGTGGCGGCCCGCCTCCCACATGGCGCCGCGCGCGGTGCCCTCGTACGGGTAGCCGCAGCGCTCGGCGACGCGGCAGGACGCCTCGTGCCCGACGGCGTGGTCCAGTTCCAGGCGGTGCAGGCCGAACTCGTCGAAGGCCCAGCGTCCCGCGAGGCGCAGCGCGAGGGTCGCGACGCCGCGGCCCCGGGCCTCGGGCAGCACCCAGTAGCCGACCCGGCCGGACCGCATCGGGCGGCTGAGGACGCTGATCCCGACGTGCCCCAGGGTGGCGCCGGTCGCCTCGTCCGTGACGCAGAAGGGCATGCCCATGCCGCCCGTGGCGTTGTCCAGGTGGGAGGCGAGCGACTCCCGCGCGTCGGCCGGGCCTTGCTCCCTGACCAGCGGGGTGTTCCAGCGCAGGAACTCCGGGTCCGTCCGCCCGCGCAGCCACGCCGCCAGATCGGCCTCGGACTCCAGGTCCCACAGCCGCAGCCGCAGGCCGTGGCCGCGCAGCACGGGAGCGGGGTCGACGAGGGACTTCTCAGATATCTCGGCCATCCGGCCATTGTGGCCGAATCCACCGGGTCCGACACCTGAGTTGTCGCGGGGTAGGGCGCTCCGGCCCCGCACGCGGTCGCACATGATCAAGGCGCACGTGATCAATCCGCAACCAATTCCGGTCTTGACCGAGACCCATCAACCGGGTGCGTGATTACGCTCGCGCTCATGGCCGACTCCCCGTCCACCGCTGCCGCCCCCGCTCCCCCGCCCGTGCCCGCACCCGGGCAGACCGACCGGCCCGTCTATGTCATCGGGGGCGGTCCGGGCGGCCTGGCCGCCGCGTACGCGCTGCGCGCGCGGGGCGTGCGCGCCGTCGTGCTGGAGCGGTCCGACCGGGTCGGAGCCTCCTGGCGGGGGCACTACGACCGGCTGCGCCTGCACACCACCCGCCGGCTCTCCGCGCTGCCCGGACTGCCGATCCCGCGCCGGTTCGGCCGCTGGGTGGCGCGCGACGACGTGGTGCGGTACCTGGAGAAGTACGCCGAGCACCACGAGCTGGAGATCGTGACCGGGGTCGAGGTCTCCCGCGTGGAGCGCACCGCCGACGGCACCGGCTGGCTGCTGCGCGCCACCGGCGGCCGGGAGCTGACGGGCACCGCCGTGGTCGTCGCCACCGGCTACAACCACACGCCCCGCCTGCCCGACTGGCCCGGCCGCGCCGCGTACACCGGCGAGCTGCTGCACGCCTCGGCCTATCGCTCGCCCGGCCCGTACGCCGGCCGGGACGTGCTCGTCGTCGGCATCGGCAACACCGGCGCCGAGATCGCCGTCGACCTGGTGGAGGGCGGCGCCGCGCGGGTGCGGCTGGCCGTGCGCACCGTCCCGCACCTGCTGCGCCGCTCGACCGCCGGGTGGCCCGCGCAGTACACCGGCGTGCTGTGCCGGCGGCTGCCCGTCGCGCTCGTCGACCGGCTCGCCGGACCGCTCGGCCGGCTGAGCGTGCCCGACCTGTCCGCGCACGGCCTGCCCCGCCCGGACACCGGCCTGTACACGCGGGTCGGGCAGGGGGCGATCCCGGTCCAGGACGTCGGTCTGATCGAGGCCGTGCGCACCGGCCGGGTCGAGATCACGGCCGCCGTCGACGGCTTCGAGGACGGCGAGGTCGTCCTCGCCGACGGTGAGCGGATCCGGCCGGACGCGGTCATCGCCGCCACCGGCTACTCCCGCGGCCTTGAGCCCCTGGTCGGGCACCTCGGCGTGCTGGACGAGCGCGGCCGGCCGGTGGTGAGCGGGGCGCGCGCCCCGGCCGGGGCGCCCGGCCTGTACTTCACCGGCTTCACCAACCCCATCAGCGGCATGCTCCGCGAACTGGCCCTGGACGCCCGGAAGATCGCCCGCGCGGTGGCCCGTTACCAGGCTCGTTCCCAGGCTCGTTCCCGCGCCCGCTCCTGAGCGGGGGCGGGGGCGGGCGCCGGGGCGGGCGCCGGGGCGGTACGTCCTAGGCGAGCGCCCCCGCGAGCGCGGCCGGCCGGCGCCGGATCACCAGGGCCATCAGCGCCGCCGCCGCGCACAGCGCCCCGGAGGCGTACCAGACGACGTCGTAGGAGCCGAAGACGTCACGGGCCACTCCGCCGAGGTAGGCGACGAGTGCCGCGCCGACCTGGTGCGAGGCGAGCACCCAGCCGAAGACGATCGCGCTGTCCTCGCCGTAGTGCTCCCGGCACAGGGCGAGCGTGGGCGGCACGGTGGCGACCCAGTCCAGGCCGTAGAAGACGATGAAGAAGACCATGGGCGGGTGCACGCCCGGCGCGAGCAGCATCGGCAGGAAGAGCAGGGAGACGCCGCGCAGGGCGTAGTAGACCGCGAGCAGCCGGCGCGGCTCGAAGCGGTCGGTGAACCAGCCGGAGGCGATGGTCCCGGCCACGTCGAACACCCCGATGACCGCGAGCAGCGAGGCCGCCGTGGTGACGGGCATGCCGTGGTCGTGGGCGGCGGGCACGAAGTGGGTCTGGATCAGGCCGTTGGTGGAGGCGCCGCAGATCGCGAAGGTGCCGGCCAGCAGCCAGAACGGGCCGGTGCGCACCGCCGAGAACAGCACGGTGAGCGTGCGCCGGGCGGCCCCCGGCACGGGCGGTGGCTTGGGGACGAACTCGGTCGCGCCGTAGGGCCGTACGCCCACGTCGGCCGGGTGGTCGCGGAGCAGCAGCCAGACGAAGGGGACGACGGCGAGGGCCGCGAGGCCGACCGTGACGGCCGCCGGGCGCCAGCCGTGCGACTGGACCGTCCAGGACAGGATGGGCAGGAAGATCAGCTGGCCGGACGCGGAGGCCGCGGTGAGGATGCCGCTGACCAGGCCGCGCCGCTCGGTGAACCAGCGGTTGGTGACGGTCGCGGCGAAGGCCAGCGCCATCGAACCGGAACCGAGGCCCACCAGCAGGCCCCAGCACAGCCACAGCTGCCAGGGCGCGGTCATCCACACGGTCAGGACCGAGCCGACGGCGATCACGACCAGCGCGAAGGCGACCACCCGGCGGATGCCGAAACGGTCCATCAGCGCGGCGGCGAACGGCGCGGTGAGCCCGTACAGCGCCAGGTTGAGCGAGACGGCGACGCCGATCGTGCCGCGCGACCAGCCGAACTCGTCGTGCAGCGGGTCGAAGAGCAGTCCGGGCAGGGACCGGAACGCCGCCGCTCCGATGATGGTGCCGAAGGTGACGGCGGCGACGAACCACGCGCGGTGCACGCGGGCCCGGCGGCGGGGCGGCTGCGGTTCCTCGGTACCGGCCCCGGAGGTGCCGGACGCGGGGTGCGTTGTCTGGGTCACGTCACCCAGCTTCGGGCGTACGCGTCCGCGCAACGAGTGGCCCGAAGGACAGCATTCGTTAGAATCGGGCCATGGACTCCGTCATGGACAGGAACGGCCCGAGGGAGCCGACGGACCCGGGGAAGCCGGGGGGCTCGGGGGGCCGGGGAGGGCACCCGGGCGCGTACCGCCCGCACCGCGTCGTCGTGCTCGCGCTGGACGGGCTGCTCCCCTTCGAGCTGGGCATCCCGCACCGGATCTTCGGCCGCCCCGCGGACGCCGCGGGGCGCCCGTTGTACGAGGTGGTCACCTGCTCGGTCCGGGCCCCGGGGCCGGTGCGGACGGACGCCGACTTCTCGATCGTCGTCGAACACGGCCCGGAGGCCCTGGCCGGCGCCGACACCGTGGTCGTCCCGGCCTCGTACGAGAGGGGGCCGCTGTACGAGGAGGGCAGGCTGACCGGGGAGCTGGCCGCCGCGCTGGCCCGGATCCGGCCCGGCACCCGGCTCGCCTCCATCTGCACCGGTGTGTACGTGCTGGCCGCCGCCGGTTATCTGGACGGCCGCCCCGCGACCACCCACTGGGCCGACGCCGAGCGCTTCCAGCGGCTCTTCCCGCGCGTCGACGTCGACGCGGACGTGCTGTTCATCGACGACGGTGACGTGCTGACCTCGGCGGGGGTCGCGGCCGGGATCGACCTGTGCCTGCACATGGTGCGCCGCGACCACGGCACCGCGGTCGCCAACGACGTGGCCCGGCGCACCGTCGTACCACCGCACCGCGACGGCGGGCAGGCGCAGTACATCCACCGGCCGGTGCCGGACGCGCCGGCGTCCGGCACGACCACCGCCCGCGCGTGGGCGCTGGGGCGGCTGCACGAGCCGATCCAGTTGCGCGACATGGCCGAGCAGGAGGCCATGTCGGTACGGACCTTCACCCGCCGCTTCCGCGAGGAGACCGGGGTCAGCCCCGGGCAGTGGCTCACCCGGCAGCGGATCGAACGGGCCCGGCACCTGCTGGAGTCCACGGACCTGTCGGTGGACCAGGTGGCCCAGGAGTCGGGGTTCGGCACGGCCCAGTCGATGCGGCAGCACCTCCAGGCGGCCCTCGGCGTGACGCCGACCGCCTACCGGCGCACCTTCCGGATCACGGGCAGCGCGCCCGTAGCCTCCGCCTGACCGCACGCCCCACCAGCCGCACCGACCTCACTAGCCACTCCGGCCCCATCAGCCACACCGGCCCCTCCCGCCGCCCTGCCCCCGCCGGACCTATGGCCCTTCTCACAATCCGGTCGAAACAGGGACGAGGGTGACGGGCGTCACCGCCCGCCGCCGGGCGTTCTGTTTATGTTTCGCCCCATGCCGAACCCTTCGCGCTCCCGGCAGCGCCGCCCGAAGACCGGAGCCCTGCTCGCCCTGGCCGCGGTGCTGCTGCCCGCGGGCGCGCTGGCCGTCGCCGCACCGGCCCAGGCCCGGCCCGAGACCCGGGCACAGTCGCAGCCGCAGGAACCGCGGGCGGGCACGGCCCGGGTGACGGCGGCGGTGCTGCCGCTGGACGGTTCGCGGCAGCGGCCCGCGGTGTACGGCGACGACACCGCGTACGACACGGCCAGCATCATCAAGGTCGACATCCTCGCGGCGGCGCTGCTGCGGGCGCAGGACGCCGGACGGACCCTCACCGCGCGGGAACGCGCCTACGCGGAGCCCATGATCCGGCGCAGCGACAACGCCTCGGCGAACGCCCTGTGGCGGCAGATCGGCGAGGCGCCGGGGCTCGAAGCGGCGAACCGGCGGCTGGGCCTGACCGAGACCCGGGGCGGTTCCGGCCCCCGCTGGGGTCTGACCCGGACGACGGCGAGCGACCAGATACGGCTGCTGCGCGCGGTGTTCGCCCCGGAGAGCGGCGGCACGGCGGGCGGCGGCACGGTAAGCGGCGGCACAGCGGGCGGCGGTGCGCTGAACGCGGCCTCCCGCTCCTATGTCCGCACCCTGATGAACGGGATCGCCGACGACCAGGACTGGGGTGTCTCGGCGGCCGGGTCGCCCGCGGGGGCGGCGCTGAAGAACGGATGGCTCCAGCGCAGCACCTCCGGCCTCTGGGACGTGAACAGCGTCGGGCGGGTCACCGTGGACGGGCGCCCCTATCTGGTGGCGGTGCTGTCCGACGGCAACGCCTCGATGAGCGAGGGCGTTTCGCTGGTGGAGCGCACCGCGCGGGCCGCCGTGTCGTCGACCGCCGCGCGCTGAGGGCGCGCCCGGAACGGGCCCGTCCGTCCACAGGCTGTGGACGGCCCCGGCCCCGGGGACCTCGACGTCCGGACGGCGGTACGCCCATGCCCGCCCCGAGCACGGCACCGCGCACCGCCGTCCGGCTCCGGCGCACCGGTCCCACCCCCCTCACCCCTGAAGGGACCGGTCGACGCCGACCTCACGACTCACATGCGTCGAGGGCTCCGACCCCCGGGCTCCCTCGACGTCCCCTCACGGCGAATCGCTGCCACAAGCGTGATCAAACGGACACGGACCGTCAATGGCTGCTCGGAGATTCGCCCGTTATGCCGGTATCACAACGGGCGCGCACAGAAGCACCCCCGGCGCACACCACCCCGTCCGCACCGCTCGCGGGCCCCTCCGGACCGCCTACACCGCCTGGTACCTCAACGCCCCGTGCGCCGCGCCCTCGTGGTCCGCGCCGTTCGACCCGGTGGCCGCCCGGTAGGCCGGAGCCTGCCAGGCCGCCGCGTCGAGTCCGGTGCCGTCGCACAGGGGAGCCTGGCCGCCGCAGCCCGCGGAGCGTGCCGTGACGGACGCCACCGGCGGCGGACAGCGGTCCAGTTCGCACCAGATGCGCTTGCCGGCGCCCTCCGCGCTCCAGCCCCAGCGGTCGGCCAGGCCGTCGACCAGGGCGAGGCCGCGGCCGCCCGTGGCCTCGTCGCCCGCGCAGCGCGGCACGGGCGCGCACGTACTGGCGTCGGTCACCTCAAGACGCACGGTCGCCGTCTCGGCCGCCGTACCGGGCAGGGAGAGGCGCAGCACGGCCGGACAGCCGGTGTGCACCACCGCGTTGGTGACCAGCTCGGAGACGAGCAGGACCAGCGTCTCGGCGAGCGGCTCGTCGGCCGCTATCCCCGACCCGGCGAGACGCGACCGGGCCCACCTGCGGGCTCGCCCCACTTCCGCGGGGTCGGGCCGGATCTCCAGCTGCACTTGAAGCACCTGCACCGCTCACACCATCCGAACCGGCGGACTCGCGACCCCGCACTGTGCGGGGGCCGCGAGCACAGCCATTCTCTGCATGGCCAGAACAACGGCCAGAGCAAGGGTCACGGACTGTGACTCCCTTGCCAGACAGCATGGTTGACGTACCGTCACCGCAACAAGCGCTTCGGGCATATTCCCGCGCGAAGGAGTACCCGTGCGGCATACTGTGCGACGCCCGTCACCGGGAATCGAACCCATGGGCGACACAGGCCGCCCGACCTCGCGAACAGCGGCGCGCACCGCCGGATCCGGGGCCGCCGCTCGGGCAACACCGGTACACCCGGCCCTCGGAACCACTCGCATCTCACACAAGGTACCCGAGCCGGGCGGCGACTCCGGGACGTGACGAGTCAGGTCGGCGGCCCCATCCGGCCGCGACTCTCCGTGATCATCATGTGCCGCGTTCCGGAAGAGGCGGGCGCCGGACGGCCCCTCACCGCGGTCCGGCGGTCCGTACGCCGCGCCGTGACGACCGGTCCGCTCCGGCCGGTCATCGATCACTCTCCGTGACAACGAAACGGCGGCGGATCCCTCGCGCCACCCGGCCGCCGGGGCGGGCGGACGCGTGGACTGCCTGGTGAGGGGAGTGCGCTCGGGCGCGGGGAGGCGGTCGGGGACGGTGCGCGGACGCGGGCTCACGGCCGCGCGCGCGACCCGCGCGGGGACCCGCCGGACCGACGGCGGCGCACCGCCGGGCGGGCCGTGTCCCGCCGGGCGTACGTTCCCGGCGCACCGCGCCGCCGGGGCGTGCCGCGCCGCCGTACGGGCCCCGGCCGGGTCCCGGCAGGTCATCCGAACTGCTCGCTCGTCCGGGCGTGTTGCGCCCGGCTCTCGCACACGCGCACACCACCGCCCGGCTGTTCGGACCAACGGGCGGGACGGCGGACGGGACGGCGGACGGGACAGCGAGACGGACGGCGGGCCGGGCAGTGGTGAGGGGGGCAGCGGAAGGGTGGGTGGGCCGGGGGGCGGGGAGGGCGGGGCGCCGGACGGCGCGGGCAGCGGCACAGCCGGACGGCACAGCACGGCGGCGCCTACTCGGGAACGGTGAAGTAGCGGGCGAAGGCAGGCACGATCTCGTCCTCGCCCACCCGGCCGTCCGCGTCCGCGTCGAGCGCGTCGGCGGTCGCCCGCGCGATCTCCTCGGGCACTCCCAGCACCCTGAGCACCCGTACCGTGTCCGCGACGGTCGCGGCGCCGTCGCCGTCACCGTCCGCGACGGCCAGGGCCGCGTGCAGGAAGGGCCGGGCGATCTCGGCGAACCGGTCGGGAGTGTCGCGCAGCCGTTTGACGGCGCCGGTCACGAACTCCTCCCGGGTGATGCGCTGGTCGCCGTCGCGGTCGGCGATCCCGGCCATGCCCTGCCAGAAGGCCTCCGCCCCGGCGTACAGGGCCTGGCCCTTGTCGGAGCGCGCGGGGGTGCGGAACTCGGCGAGCAGCGCCCTGGCCGCCACGCCGAAGTCCTCGCGGGCGATGTAGCCGTTGCCGTCCTGGTCGAAGGTGGCGAACCGGGCCGCGATCCTGCGCTCGTACTCGCTGCTGACCATGTCTTCTCTGGCCGCCTCACATGTGGGGGTCTGCGTCGGCTCGGAGCGTACGACGCGGGTGGCCCCCAGGGGCCGGAACGCCGTGGCTGTGCCAGGACCGGGTGAATCCCGGACACGACCGGAGCACGGAGGGCACGAACAGCGCGGGGGGAGCGCGGGGAGCGCGTGGAGCGTGCGGGACGGGTCGTGGGAAGCGCGGGAAGCCGGAGGGGGCTCGCTCAGGCGGACAGGGATTCCTCGTCGACGGCCGCCGCCAGGTCGGGATAGACGTCGAAGAGGCGGCGCACGCCGAGGGCGCCGAGCACGCGGTTGACGTGGGACCCGTCGACGGCGCCCCCGGCGGGCAGGATCAGCCGCAGCCGGCCCTGGCAGGAGCGGATCAGACGGCGGGCGGCGATGAGCACGCCGACCCCGCTGGAGTCGCAGAAGAAGACCTCCGAGAGGTCCAGCACCAGGTCGTGCCGCCCCTCGGCCACCACGTCGTGGACGCGCTGGCGCAGCAACGGCGAGGTCACCAGGTCCAGTTCGCCCGCGACCCGCAGGACGCTCCATCCGCCCTGTCCGTCGCCGGTCACGTTCAACGCCACGGCCTGCCCTCCGCTCGCCGGATCTTCCCCGGAACCGCCCGGAACCGCCCGGAAACGGAAGCAGTTCCTACGCTTCATTCCGCGCGGCTGCCCAGCGGCCGTTCCCCCAAACGCCGCACAGCAAACGACCATGGTGCCCCAGAGGACTTGTTTCAGTCACATTCGGGATCTTTTCCATCAGACCCGATCGCAGATGATCTGGAAGAGAGGGGGTAGCCGACGCTTAACACGCCCCCCTACCACCTGGGGCTCTCCAGGGGGCGCACAACGGCATAAAGGGGCGTGCGCGGGCGAATGTGCCGACTACATTCGAGGAGACCAGGCAGACACGCTGGACCGGTCACCTCCCCGGGGCAGCGCCCCGGGACGGCCGGGCGCGAAGGGGGCCGCATGGCGAAGAAGGACGCACCGCCCCGCTGGGACCGCGAGATGCGGCGGCGGCTGGCCCGCGGCGAGGCGGCGGCGCTCGGCGAGCTGTACGACCGGTTCGCCCCGCTCGTGCACGGGCTCGCGCGCCGCGTACTCGGCGTACTCGGCGACGAACAGGCGGCCGACACCATCACCCGCGAGGTCTTCCTGCACGTCTGGCAGCACCCCGGCGCCTACGAACCGGCCGAGGGCCCGCTGCGCTCCTGGCTGGCCGCGCTGGCGCACCGGCTCGCCGTGGAACGGCTGCGCACCACCGGCGCCGCCCCCGCCGCCGCCGACGCCACCGGCTCGCCCGAGAACCTTGAGCACCGGGTGCGCCGCGCCTCCGTCGCCGCCCGCGCCGACCACATCGTCCACTCCCTGCCCGCCCCGCTGCGCGCCGCCCTCGACCTGGCCTACTTCCAGCGCCGCGACTACCACCGGGCCGCCGCCGACCTCGGTGTCTCCGCGGACGAGACCCGGCGGCGCCTGCGCCTCGGACTGCATCTGCTCGCCACCGCCCACGATGCCGGCGGCCCCGGCGCCCCGCCCGGCCGCGGGGGCGCGGCATGAACGCCGGCCGTGCCGCCGGCGGCGGCCGCGCGCCCGGGAGCGGCGGACCGCCGCCCGCCCCGGCACCGGAGGCGGTACGAACGAAGGATCCGACCGTGCCGGAGCACCACGTCCTGAAGTCCCTGCTCGGCGCCTGGGCCCTGGCCGCCTGCACGCCGCAGGAGACGGCGGCCGTCGAGGAGCACCTGGGCGGCTGCGGCGACTGCGCGGACGAGGCGCTGCGGCTGCGCGGGGCGGTCGGCCTGCTGCACCGGCCCGACAGCCTGGACCTGGATCCGGGTCTGCGGGCCCGGGTCCTGGACGCCTGTCTCGAGCGGCGGCCCCCGAGCGTCCCGGTGCCCGGCTGGGTGGCGCCCTACGACGCGGAGACGGCCCGCCTGGACGCGCTGCTCCAGGACTTCGGGAACGCCGAGTGGCACGCGCCGGTGCGGCTGCGGTGGTTCGAGGACGGGCAGGCGGTGGGCCGGCGGAGCACGGTCGCCGGGGTCATCGCGCATCTGATGAGCGTCGACGGGCTGGTGGCGGTGGCGCTCGGCCTCGACGACCCGCTCGGCGGCCTGCCCGCGCGCGGACCGGCTCCGGCCGCGCGCACCGAGGCGTACTGGCGGTCGCGGCCCTACCCGCCGACCCGCGCGGTCCGCGGGCCCTGGCGGGAGCAGACCCACGCGCTCGTCCGGACCGCGTCCCTCACGGGTACGGACGACGGCCCGGCGGGGAGCCCCGTGAGCGGTGCGGGCGGTGCGAGCGGTGCGGCCGGGGCGGCTGGTGCTGCGGGCGGTGGGCCGGGCGGCCGGTCCGGTGGTCCGCCCGGTGATCCGTACGCGGTTCCGTACGCGGTTCCGTACGGTGACTTCACCCTGCCGCTGCGGGACGCGATGGTCGACCGGGCGTTCGAGTGCTGGGTGCACGCGGAGGACATCGCACAGGCCGTGGACTACCCCTACGACCCGCCCGCCCCGCGCCATCTGCACGAGATGATCGACCTGGCCGCCCGGATGCTGCCGGGCGCGCTGGCCACCCGGCGCCGGGCCGGGCTCGCCGCGCCCGCGCGGACCGGGCGGCACCTGGTGGCGGTGGGCACCCCCGCGCGCAGCGTCCGGCTGGAGATCGAGGGCCTGGGCGGCGGCGAGTGGCTGGTCCCGCTGGACGCGCCGGGCGCGGTGGGCTCGGCGGAGCACCAGGTGGCCCATGTGGCGCTGGACGGAGTGGAGTTCTGCCGACTGGCGGCAGGCCACGTCACCCCGCGCGAGGCTGCGGCCGGACAGGACGGCGACCCGGACGCGGTCAGCGACGTCCTGTGCGCGGCGGCCGCGCTGAGCCGGATGTGAGACACCGGGCCGAGCCGTGCGGGGGCTCCCGCACGGCGCCCGCGCGGCGCATCCGTCCTACGCGAAGACCACCGTGCGCCGGCCGTTGAGCAGGATGCGGTGCTCGGCGTGCCACTTCACCGCGCGCGCCAGCGCCTGGCACTCCACGTCGCGGCCGATGGCGACGAGCTGGTCGGGGGTGACGCCGTGGCCGACCCGCTCGACCTCCTGCTCGATGATCGGGCCCTCGTCGAGGTCGGCGGTGACGTAGTGCGCGGTCGCGCCGATCAGCTTCACGCCCCGGGCGTGCGCCTGGTGGTACGGCTTGGCGCCCTTGAAGCTCGGCAGGAAGGAGTGGTGGATGTTGATGATCCGGCCGCTGAGCTGCTTGCACAGGTCGTCGGAGAGGACCTGCATGTAGCGGGCGAGGACGACCAGCTCCACGTCCTGCTCGCGGACCAGTTCCAGCAGCCGCGCCTCGGCCTCGGCCTTGGTGTCCCGGGTCACCGGGATGTGATGGAACGGGATGTTGTACGAGCCCACCAGCTCGGCGAAGTCCGTATGGTTGGAGACCACTGCCGCGATCTCCACCGGCAGCGCGCCGATCCGGGCGCGGAACAGCAGGTCGTTCAGGCAGTGCCCGAACCTGCTGACCATCAGGACGATCCGCATCCTGTCCTCGGCCCGGTGGAGCTGCCAGTCCATGCTGAAGGAGTCGCCGACCGCCGCGAAGCTGGCCCGCAGCTTGTCCACGGTCACCGGCGGCTCGGCGGAGAAGTGGACCCGCATGAAGAACAGTCCCGTGTCCTGGTCGCCGAACTGCTGGCTGTCCACGATGTTGCAGCCGGTCATGAAGAGATAGCTCGACACGGCGTGCACGATGCCCTGCTTGTCCGGACAGGAGAGGGTCAGGACGTACTGGTCGGCCTCGGCCGGGGCCGTCGCGGAACGGGGGGACTGCTCAGTCATGCGGAACAGGGTCCCACACGGTCCGCCCTGCGCGGGCCGCCGTCCCGCGGGCCGGGACGGCTACGCGGCGCGCGTCATGAGGCGCAGGGTCTCCAGGCTGCGCGGCGGCGCGGCCGGGTCGTCGCCGTCGCTGGCCGCGAGGCGCAGATGCGCGTCGTGCGCCGCCCGCACCGCCTCCGGCCAGCCGTGGTGGTCGAGATAGGCGGAGACCGGAGCGTCCGGCCCCACCTGGTGCATGATCCGCAGCACCCGCAGCACGGCCGTGTCGACGAGGGCCGCCTCCTGCGAGTCGCGGAAGATCGTGCCGACGTACTTCTCGGCGGACCAGCTGTCCAGCCAGGTGTCCTCGACCAGGCGGTAGACGGCGTCGGTGACGTCGCCGTACCCTTCGACGCCCGCGAGCCAGACGTCCCGCTGGAACACCGGGTCGGAGAGCATGTGCAGCGCGGAACGCACATTGCAGCGCCAGCGCCACCACGGCATGTCGTTGAGTGGCATGCCGCCCATGGTGGAGGAGCGACGGCCACGACGGGAAGAGTTCTCCGAACCTTGCACGGTCATCGATCGTACGTTCTCCTTCCCGGTGTCCCCACCGGCCCCCCGTAATTCACCTGTGCGTCACCCATTGTCGGCCATGGATCACTCCGGGGTTAGGGATGTGCCGGAATCGTGCGGAAGCATGACCGGCAGGCGAGACAGGCACACCGCACTCCGCACCGCCGCGCGGCCCGCCGGACGGAGGAGAACCCTCCGGACCGCGGGCGCGCTGGCGGCGGCCGTCTCGCTGTCCGCCGGCTGCGGTGTCGTCCCCGGCACCACGGGGGGATCGGGGAACGACACCGTCACCGTGATGACCTGGGCCCCGGACAGCACCGCGGCGACCAACAAGCCCGGCATGCCCGCCATGGCGCGCGCCTACGCCCGCTGGGTCAACGACGCCGGCGGCATCGCCGGGCACAAGCTCAAGGTCCTCACCTGCAACGACAGCAACGACAGCGTGGCCGCGGCCAAGTGCGCCCGGCTCGCCGTCAAGGAGGACGTGGCCGCCGTCGTCGGCTCGTACAGCCAGTACAGCGACTCCTTCTTCCCGCCGCTGGAGAGCGCCGGCATCCCCTACATCGGCGGTTACGGCCTCACCACCGCCGAGTTCACCCGCGCCCTGTCCTACCCGGTCAACGGCGGCCAGCCCGCGCTGCTGGTCGGCCTCGGCCGGGAACTGGCCAAGAACTGCGGACCGGTCGCCCTGGTGCGGCCCGACAGCATCGCGGGCGACGAGCTGCCCGGACTGCTCGACGCCGGTCTGAAGGCCGGCGGCCACCGCGCCGCCCACGACCAGCCGGCCGCCGAGGACGCCACCGAGTACGCGGGCGAGGCCGACAGGGCGCTGGCGCAGGCGACCTCCGGGCCGGGGAAGAAGGGCTGTGTGATCCCGGCCCTGGGCGAGCGCACCAACATCTTCATGGACTCCTTCCGCCGCGCCCGCGCCCACTACCCGGCGGTGCGCACCGCCGCCGTGCTCGGCAACGTGGACCAGACCGTCATCGACGCCAGCGGGGGCCCGGCGGGCCCGTACGAGGGGGCGTCCGTCACGGGCTGGTACCCGGTGGCGGACGATCCGCGCTGGAACGCCATGAAGAAGGTGATCGACGAGCAGGCGTTCGGCGACAACCGCGTCGACCCGGCGGACGCCGGGGTGCAGACGACGTGGATCGCCTACACGGTGCTCCGGGCCGTCCTGGAGAAGATCGGCTCCGGGCGGGTGAACGCCGGGACCGTCCGGCGCGCCCTCGACTCCGGTCTGGCCGTCGACACGGGCGGGCTGACCCCGCGGCTGCGCTGGCCCTTGTCCGGCCCCTTCGCCCCGGCCGGCTTCGCCCGCCTGGCCAACGCCGACGTGACCCTCCAGGCCGTGCGCGCGGGGCGGCTGGTGTCGGCCACGAAGGGCTTCGTCGACGTCACCGGGCCGCTCCAGGAGACGGACACGGACTGACCCGCCCGCGCCCCGCCGCGAGGAACGGAGAACGGGGGCCGGGGAACGGGAGCCGGGGAACGGGGGCCGGGGAACGGGTCAGAGCTGGGTCGGCTGGCGCTCGGTGAGGCCGTACTTCCTGGCGATGGCGTTCCACAGCTTGGCCGCCTTGGCCTTCTGGACGCTGGCGACACCGCTCTGGTGGTTGGCGGCCTGCGTGTGGCTGGTGTTGCGGGCGTGGCCCTTGTCGCAGCCCTTCTTGCCGCGCGCCTGGTCGGCCCAGGCCGCGTAGTGCTGGTCGGCCGACTGGGACGCCTTCCAGGCGCTGGTGAGCGCGGCGGTCAGCTCCGCGTGCTGGGGCAGCTTGTCCACCGGCAGCGCGCCGAGCCTGGTCACCAGCGCGGCGCGCTGCTTGGCGGCGCTGCGCAGATCGGCGGCCGCCGCGCTGAGGTCGTCGCACTTCTTGACGTCGTCCACCGCCTTGATCACGGAGGCCCGGCTGCCGCCGCTGTCGGCCAGCAGCTTGTCCAGCGCGACCGCCTGCTCGCGGGCGGGGTCGGGCGCGGCCGGGGCCGAAGAGGCACCGCCGGTGGCCGGGGCCGCCGAGGAGACGTTCGCGGCCTTGTCGGTCTTGTCGTCGCTGCCGCCGCCCCCGCTGAGCAGCGCGCCGGCGCCCACGCCGAGGGCGACGATGCCGACGCCGACCGCCGCGATCAGCGGCATCCGCGAGCGGGGCCGCCGCCCGCCGCCGTCCTGGCCGTCCGGGCCGCCCGCGTACGGCGGGCCGGCCGGGCCGCCCGGCCCCGGCTGGAAGGTCTGCGCGGGAGGCTGGCCCAGGTTGACGGGCGCCCCGCCGGGACGCAGGCCCGGTCCGGACCGGCCGTCGCGCGGCTGGAGGTGCGGAAGCTGCTGCGTGCCCGGGGCGGTGCCGCCCGAACCGTCGCGGAACAGGTTGTCGAACTCGGCGGGCGTCTGCCGCCCGCCGCCCGCACCGGGGCCCGCGCCGAACGGCGGAGCCGGGGCCCCGCCCGGCCCGCCGGGCACCGGCGCGATGTACTGCGTGGCCTCGGCGTCCGGCCCGGCACCGGGTACGGCGGGCGGCAGGCCGCCCGACGGCACCGGGGGTATGTACTGCGTCGCGCCCTCGTCCACCGGCGCGGCGGGCACGGGCGGCAGGAACTGCGTGGCGCCCTCGTCCGCCGACCCGGCGGCGACCGGGGGCAGGAACTGGGTGGCCCCCTCGTCGGCGGGCGGCGGCGGCAGCGGGACACCCGCCGACGTGCCGTACGGGCCCGGCCCGGCGGCCGGAGGCAGGGGCGCCGCCTGGTGCTGGTGCTGGTGCGGATGCTGCGGGGGCGCCTGGTGCTGCTGGTGCTGCTGGAATCCCTGGTGCTGCTGGGGGACCTGCCCCTGGGGGCCGTGGTCCTGCGGATACCCCTGGTGCTGCTGGTACGGCGGCTGCGGGGCGCCGCCGTGGGTGCCGTGCCCGGGGGCCGGTGCGCCCTCCGGCGGCAGCGGGCCCGCGCCCGGGTGCCCGCCGGGCCCGCCGTGGGCGTCCCACTGGCCCGACGGCGCCTGCGGATACGACGGCGCGGTCCCCCACGTCTGGGTGGGCGGCGCCTGCCAGTCCTGCCCGGACTGCGGCCGCTGCTCCCCCTCCGGGCCCCAGGGCTGCCCCCAGGACTGTCCGCCGGCGGGCGGCTGGGCCGGGCCCGGTCCGGCCGGCTGCGCGGGCGGACGGCCGCCCGGTCCGCCGGTCGTGCCCGGCAGCAGGGGCTGCCCACCGTCGGAAGGCAGCACGATGCCTTCGCGCGCGGGCCGCGCCGAGGGCTCCTCGCCCTGTCCACTCTGCGTCACCGGGACTCCTACGAATGGGGGACTTGCGGAATCGTCGGCTCACGCTACCGGGTCCCCCGAGCCCGGTGCCACGCAGCACAGGGCTCGGCCGCCCTCCTCCCCACCGCGGTAACGGATCCGGGGCCGGGCGCGCTGTTGTACGGCATCCTGCGGCGCCGTACCTCCCCCGCGCGCCCGGCACTCCCCCGCTCACGCCGCCATCTGCACCTCCAGTCGCGCCCCGAACTCCCGCACCACCGGCTCGTCCCGGTACGGGTCCAGGCGCTGCTGGAAGTCCTCCAGATACTCGGCGCCCCGGTTGGACCGCAGCCGCTCCAGCAGCTCCACCGCCTTCAGGCCGGTGGCACAGGCCTGTTCGACCTCGCGCTGCTGCACCTGTGCCGTGGCGAGCAGCACATAGCCGATGGCCCGGCGCCTGGTCCGCGAGAGCGGATGCCCCGCCAGCGCCTGCTCGGCCTGGCGCGCCGCCGCCTCCGCCTGCCCCAGGTCACGGTGGCAGTGCGCCAACTCATCGGCGAGATACGCCTCGTCGAAGTGCGCGATCCAGGCCGGGTCGTCCCCGGTGTCCGGCGCGGCGCGCTCCAGCGCGCCCACCGCGCGCCCCGACGAGAGCTGGGCCGCGCGCGCGTCCCCCAGCAGGGCGTGTCCGCGCGCCTCGGCGGCGTGGAACATCGCCTCCGCGCGCGGGGTCACCCGGCCGCGCGCCCCCTCCTGCGCCGCCCGCGCCAACTGGGCGATCTCCCGCGGGTTTCCGAGCTGGGCGGCCAGATGGCTCATGGAGGCGGCCAGCACATAGCCGCCGTACCCGCGGTCCCCGGCCGCCTGGGCGAGCCGCAGCGCCTGGATGTAGTACCGCTGGGCGAGCCCCGGTTGACCGGTGTCCACGGCCATGTACCCGGCCAGCTCGGTCAAACGGGCCACGGCGCCGAAGAGATCGCGGCCCACCGCCTCCCGGTAGGACCCGGCGAGCAGTCCGGACACGACGCTGTTGAGGTAGTGCACGACCACCGGGCGCACATGCCCGCTGCCGTGGGTGTGGTCCAGGTCGACCAGCGCCTGCGTCATGGCCCGTACCGCCGCCACGTCCGACTGCCCCACCCTCGGGCCGGCCGAGCGCGCCACCTGTCCGTCCGGCGCGGTGATCAGCCAGTCGCGGCTGGGCTCCACCAGCGCCGAGGCGGCGACGGAGGAGCCGGACAGGAAGTCCCGCCGGCCCACGTCGCTGCGCCACAGCTCGCAGACCTGCTCGATGGCCCCCAGTACGGTCGGCGAGAACTGGAGACCCACGCCCGAGGCGAGGTTCTTGCCGTTGGCCATGCCGATCTCGTCGATCGTGACCGTACGGCCGAGCTTGCGGCCCAGGGCCTCGGCGATGACCGCCGGGGCCCGGCCGCGCGGCTGCTGTCCGCGCAGCCAGCGCGCCACGGACGTCTTGTCGTAGCGCAGGTCGAGGCCGTGTTCGGCGCCGCACATGTTGACCCTGCGGGCCAAGCCGGCGTTGGAACAGCCCGCTTCCTGGATGAGCGCCTGCAGCCGTTCGTTCGGCTGCCGCGCGACGAGAGGCCTGGCGGCCATGGCGTAAACCCCCTGCTTCCTGGCGGCTCGCGTGGCTGCGGTGCCCTGCCCACGCACCGACTCTGACGTGTCTTGCACGACCGGATCCCGCCCGTCACGGCCGAGTTGTCCGGTCGTGAAGATCAATGCCCCACGGACATAACGAAAATGCGGGACATGCGAAGATTGCCGGAGTACTGGAGCGGAAAAGCGAGGCGGACACCCCTGTGTCCCCTGGTACCGCCGCACCCCCGTCGCTCCCGATTCCCCCGTACGGACGCCCGTGAGCGCCCGTGGGCACCCCCGCCGCGAACTCCCCCACAACCACTACCCCACGCCCGCCGGTGCCCCTCCCGCGCGCCCCCGCACATGCACCCGTGCGCCCCGGGTACGGACCGGATGCTCCTCCCCCGCGCGCGGGCCGCCTCCCGAGCCCCCGGTGTGCCCGTAACTCCAGGTGGGCGCGGGGAGTTGAGTGGAGCGTGGAAAAGACGATCCCGGGCGCGGAAGCCGCACAGACCGCCGGTCAGATCCCCAAGCAGCGCGGAGACTCGCTGCCGGAGACCGCCGTTCGCTACACCGAGGAGCGCCACTGGGACGTGGTCCCCGGCACCTGGCTGGTGACCGCCGACGGGACCCCGCGCTGCTCCTGCGGCGACCCCGGCTGCACCGCGCCCGGCGCACACCCGGCGCACGACGACTGGGCGGCCCGCGCCACCGGCAGCGCCACCGTCGCGCGCCGGATGTGGCAGCAGCAGCCGGACGCGTCGATCCTGCTGCCCACCGGGCGCTCCTTCGACGCGCTCTGCGTCCCGGAGAGCGCCGGGTTCCTCGCCCTGGCCCGGCTGGAGCGGTGGGAGCTGACACCCGGGCCGGTGCTCCTCACGCCCGGCCGCCGGATGCAGTTCCTCGTCCTGCCCGGCGCCTGCGCCAAGCTGCCCGGCCTGGTGCGCAGGCTGGGCTGGTCGCCGGGGTCCCTGGACCTGGCGGCGCTGGGCGAGGGCGGCTGGGTCGCCGCGCCGCCCACCCGGTACGGATCGCGCGGCGCCGTGCAGTGGGCCTGCCGCCCCACCCCCGCGAACCGGTGGCTGCCGGACGCGGAGGAACTGGTGCCCGCGCTGGCGTACGCCTGCGGCCGGGACAAGTAGCCCGGACAGGGTGGCGGGACGAGGAGACGGATCGAGGAGGCGGATCGAGAAGGCGGATCGAGGGGGCGGGACGGACGTCCGGGACCGCCCCGGCGGCTCCCCCGTAGGGTTCTTCCTGACGGAGGGAGCAGCAGTGACGACTACGAGCGCCGTACGGATCCAGGGGCTGTGGAAGCGGTTCGGACAGCAGGTCGCGGTGGCCGGGATCGATCTGGACCTGCCGGCCGGCCGGTTCATCGGCCTGGTCGGGCCGAACGGAGCCGGGAAGACCACCACCCTGTCCATGGTGACCGGCCTGCTCCGCCCCGACCAGGGCACCGTGGAGGTCGTCGGCCACGACGTGTGGCGCGACCCGGTCGCCGTGAAGGCCCGGATCGGCGTCCTGCCCGAGGGACTGCGGCTCTTCGAACGCCTCTCGGGCCGCGAACTCCTCTCCTACTCCGGCCTGCTGCGCGGACTGCCCGGCGCCGAGGTGGAGCGGCGGGCCACCCAACTGCTCGACGTGCTCGACCTGGCCGGCGCCCAGCACAAACTGGTCGTCGACTACTCGACCGGCATGCGCAAGAAGATCGGACTGGCCGCCGCACTGCTGCACAACCCCGAAGTGCTCTTCCTGGACGAGCCGTTCGAGGGCGTCGACCCGGTCTCCGCGCAGACCATCCGAGGCGTCCTGGAGCGGTACACCGCCTCCGGCGCCACCGTCGTCTTCTCCTCCCACGTCATGGAACTCGTCGAGTCCCTGTGCGACTGGGTGGCCGTCCTCGCCGCGGGCCGCATCCGCGCGCACGGCCCGCTCGCCGAGGTGCGCGGCGACGCGCCCACCCTCCAGCAGGCCTTCCTCGAACTCGTCGGCGCGCGGGGGCGGGACGCCGGGTCCGACCTCGACTGGCTGGGCGGCGGCACCCGATGAGCACCGGCTCCCGGACGGACGCCGTCCCACCCGCCGCTCCTGTCGCCCCCGCCACCGCCGCCGCCCCCGTCACCGCCGTACTCGTACGGCTGAAGCTGTCCCTGCTGCGCAATGGACTGCGCCAGTCCGGCGGACGGCGCGCCGCGTACGTCGCCTCCGCCGTGGTCGCCCTGCTCTTCGGCGTCCTGCAACTGCTCGGCTTCGTGCTGCTGCGCGGCCATGAGCACGCCGCCTCCGTGGCCGTGCCGTGCGCCGCCGTGCTCGCCCTCGGCTGGGCGGTGATGCCGCTGTTCTTCCCCAGCGGCGACGAGACGCTGGACCCGACCCGCCTGGTGATGCTGCCGCTGCGCCCGCGGCCGCTCGTCCGGGGCCTGCTGACCGCCTCCCTGGTCGGCATCGGGCCCCTGTTCACGGCGCTGCTGCTGATCGGCTGTGCGATCTCGGTGGCGCACGGCGCGGGGGCGTACGCCGTCGCGGTCGTCGGCGTCGCCCTCGCGCTGCTGGTGTGCGTGGCGCTGGCCCGCACGGTGGCCGCCGCCAACACCCGCCTGCTGACCAGCCGCAAGGGCCGCGACCTGGCCGTGCTCAGCGGGCTGGTCGTCGCGGTCGGCGCCCAACTGGTCAACTTCGGCGCGCAGCGCCTCGGCTCCTCGGGGCTCGGACGGCTCGACCCGGTCACCGACGTGCTGCGCTGGGTGCCGCCCGCCTCCGCCGTGGACGCGATCGACTCGGCGAGTGACGGCTCGTACGGTGTCGCGGCGGCCCAGCTCGCCCTGGCCGCCGCCGCGCTCGCCGTCCTGCTGCGCGCCTGGTCGCGCACCCTGACCCGGCTGATGACCTCCCCCGACGCCTCCACCGTCCAGGCCCCCGACGCCGCCGCCCGCAAGCGCACCGCGGCCCCGGGCCGGCGCCGGCTGCTCCCGGCCGGCCGCACCGGCACCGTGATGGAACGCTCGCTGCGCTATGTACTGCGCGACCCGAAGACCAAGGCGGCCTGGGTGACCTCGCTGGCCATCGGGCTGATCGTGCCGGTGTTCAACGCGCTCCAGGGCACCGGCTCGGTCTACCTCGCCTGCTTCGCGGCCGGGATGCTCGGTGTGCAGATGTACAACCAGTTCGGCCAGGACACCTCCGCCTTCTGGATGGTCGCGCTCACCATCTCCTCGCCGCGCGACGCCTACCTGGAGCTGCGCGGCCGGGCCCTCGCCCTGCTGGCCGTCACCCTGCCCTACGCCACCCTCGTCACGGTCCTGACGGCGGCGCTGGTCGGCGACTGGGCCCGGCTGCCCGAGGTGCTCGGGGTGTCCTTCGCCCTGCTCGGCGCGATGCTGGCGACCGGGGCCTGGGCGTCGGCCCGCTTCCCGTACTCCATCCCGCAGGAGGGCTACAAGAACGTGGCCCCGGGACAGGCCGGGCTCGCCTGGATCGCCATCTTCGGCGGCATGCTCGCCGCGGCCCTGCTGTGCTCCCCGGTCATCGCCTTCGCCGTCTGGACCCACGTCAGCGCGACCGGCGACGGCCTCGGCTGGCTCCTCCTGCCCACCGGCGCCCTCTACGGCACCGCCGTCACCCTCCTCGGCCTGCGCCTGTCCGCCCCTCGCACGGCATCCCGCCTCCCGGAGATCCTCACAGCGGTGAGCAAGGGCTGACACCGGGCGCCGCAGATTCCGGCAGCGGATCCGCACGCCGCCCCTTCTCTTGGCAATTCCCAGGGGAGGGGCGGCCGGCGCCCGACCCCACCAGTGTCCGGGACCGCCGCCCCGAGGCGCATGACACCACCGGCCCGCGCAAACACGCTCCAGGACCGCAGCCGCGCCGGTACGGCAACCACCGGGCGGACACCGCGACCGGGAACGGCACCCGCGCGACACCCGGGCGGAGACCGCACCGGAGGCCGGACACCGGACACAGCACCACACGACCCGCGCTCCCTCCGGGTACCGGCGCCCGGCGGGCCGAGGCGCCGTCACGGCCCCGGAGCCGGGCCGGGCCGGGCCACCGGAGTGCGCGACTCAGGCGGCGCGGCGGGCCGTCGCGATGTGGACGCGGAAGCCGCACGGGACGCGGCCGTCCGCCGACGCCAGGGACTTCGCCCCGGTGAGGAAGTCCGCCCGGAGGGCGGCGACGGCGGCCGGTGCGAGCGGGCCGAGGTCGTAGATGCCGGAGACGGCCGCCCAGACCCGCTCCGCCGGGCCGCTCAGGTCGATCTCCACGGTCTCCCAGCGCGGCGGCTCGAACCCGGCCGGGGTCAGGAGCGCGGTGAGCCCGGCGCGGCTGCGGGTCCGGCGGTCGCCCAGCGCCGGTATGCGCTGCGTCTCGGGCGCCTGCCGCACGGCGGCGCCCAGCAGCGAGCCGAACAGCTCGTACGCCTCACCGCCCACGGCCCCGCCGCCCACCGCGCAGGCCAGCACACCGCCCGGCACGAGCACCCGGGCGGTCTCCGCGACAACCTTGTCGGCGTCGCCCATGAGCATCAGCGCGAGATGGCTGACGCAGGCGTCGAAAGCACCGTCGGAGAAGGGCAGCCGCTGTGCCCGCGCCTGGGCGAGCGCGGTCCCCGCGAGGGCCGGGCGGCGGCGGGCCAGGGCCAGCGAGTGGGGCGAGAGGTCGACGCCCGCCAGCCGTCGGTCCGGCGCGGCGGCCAGCAGCTCCAGCAGCACTCCGTCGCCGCAGCCGAGGTCGAGGACCCGGCGGCGGCCGGCCACCTGATCGGCGAGGATCGCGTAACTGGACCGCCCGTCCGGTGCCCGGCCACCGCCGAGGGCGTCGCCGGTGACGGCGGGGTGCTCGGCGTGGAAGGACCGCAGGAACGCCTCCTAAGGACCTGTCCGGCCGATCACGGCGAAGACGCGGGGTGTGGCACGCACATCCGCCGCGTTGTCGTCGGTTGCCGACGCTCCGCGTCGACGCCCTCCTCCGCCTTGCGCCTGCACGCACCACACCCCGCTCACCCGCGCCCACAAGGCACTGTTGCCTCCCTCCACCATGACCGGCCGGACAGGTCCTGGGCGGCGGTGGAGGGGGCCGGGACGGTGGGCGTGTTCACGGGGTGAGGACCCTTTCCAGGAACGGCGAGACGGCCGCCCGCCATGCCTCGGGCTGGTCGAAGTGGACGAGGTGGCCGGCGTCGGCGACCTCCGCGTACTCGCCGAGCGGCAGGACGCGGACCATCTCCTGCGCCTCCGCGCGGCCCAGTTCGCCGTCGAGGCCGCGGACGACGAGGGCCGGGCACCGCACCTGGGCCAGTTCCTCCCAGTGCGCGTCGTACACCCAGGTCTCGCGGGAGACGAGCATCTGCTCGGGTTCGAACACGGGGCGCCAGCCGTCCGCGTCCTCGTGCATGATCTCGGCGTAGAACGCGCCGCGGGCCGGATCCGGCCGCTCCACCCAGGGATCGTCCGCGCCGAACCACTTGCGGACATCGGCGAGGGTGGCGAACGGCGTCGGCCAGGTCTTGAACCAGTCCTCCCACTCGCGCTGGGAGGCCGCGCCGAGCGCGGAGGCGCGCATGTCGCAGATGACCAGTGCGCGCACCAGGTCGGGGCGCTTGGCGGCGAGCTGCCAGGCGGTCAGCGCCCCCATGGCGTGTCCGACGAGGACGGCCGGGCCGAGACCGAGCTGCTCCACGGCCGCCTCGGCGTCCTCGACGTAGGCCTCGCGGGTGTACGCGGGCCGCGGGGGCTTCTCGCTCTGGCCGTGGCCCCGCTGGTCCAGGGCCACGGTGCGGTGCCGCTCGGCGAGCCAGCGGGCGGTCGGCGCCCAGTGGGAGGCCCGGCCCATGAGCCCGTGCAGTAACAGCACTCCGGCGCCCCCGGCACCGGCCGCCCGCGCGTGACCGGCCGCCGGGGCCTGCGGATCAGGGGGCTCGGGCGGCTCGCTGAGCTGCCGCGGCAGCCCGCCGCGGTGGGCACCGGCCCGCGCCGGTACGTACGGCCGCTCCTTCGGGGGTTCGGCGAACTCCCAGGCGGCCAGCCGTACGCCGCCCGCCCCGGTCACGTCGATACGCCGCGCCATGTGGTCCTGGCACCCCCTAGCTCTGCCCTGGCTCCGCCACGACCGCCCGCTCGCCGCCGTCCGGCAGGTCGTCCGGCAGTTCTGCCCGGTCTGTCCGTGCGCTGTCCGTGCGGGTGCGGGAGCCGTGATTCCACTTAACAGATTATCGAATACTCATTCGAAAAAGCCGCTTGCGTCACGAACACCCCTCGTTCGAGTGACCCGCCGCAAGGAATGATCGCCGCCGCCGAGGGGAGATCTTCAACGGGAGGCGGACCACTCGGGGAAAAGCGGTCCGAGGGGACGACCCTGGGAGCTCGGGGCTCCGGGTCGCACAGGGGAGGACAGGCCCCGGCGCCGCTCAGCGCCGGGGCCCTCTCCATGTCCGCGTGGTGTGCACGGTGCGCCACATCCTCCCCCACCCCCCAGCGTCATATGCCTCACGCAACAGCGTCGCACGCCGGGCTCCCGAGCGCTCCGCTTCGACGCACGAAAACCGGACGGAGACGGCCACCGGAGAGGCCCCCCGGAAGACCGGAAACGCATCGGACGACCGGACACGACGGCCGGCACGACGACCCCGGCGGACCGGACGGACGGACCGGACCGCCACCCGGTCATCCGGGCGGCCATCCGGACCGGCGGACCGGCCGGATCAGCGCTTGGCGACGAAGACGTGCGAGGCGACCTCCGACTCCAGCTCCGCCGCCTCACCCCCGCTGCCCACCAGCACACCGCCCGCCGACTCGGTCACGCTCACCACCGAGCCGGGCTGCACACCCGCGCGCCGCAACGTGTACATCAGCTGCGCGTCCGTCTGGATCGGCTCCCCGATCCGGCGCACCACGACCGTCTTCCCCTCGGCGCCCGGATCCAGCTCGCTCAGCGCGACCAGACCCGCGTCCAAGAACGGGTCCGCGCCGTCCTTCTCGCCCAGCTCCTCAAGACCCGGGATCGGATTGCCGTACGGCGACTCGGTCGGATGCCGCAGCAGCTCCAGCACCCGGCGCTCCACCGCCTCGCTCATCACATGCTCCCAGCGGCACGCCTCGGCGTGCACCTGCTCCCACTCCAGGCCGATCACGTCGACCAGCAGACACTCCGCCAGCCGGTGCTTGCGCATCACGCGCGTGGCCAGCCTGCGGCCCTCGTCCGTCAGCTCCAGATGCCGGTCCGCGGCCACCGAGACGAGGCCGTCCCGCTCCATCCGCGCGACCGTCTGGCTCACGGTCGGCCCACTCTGGTCCAGGCGCTCCGCGATCCGGGCGCGCATGGGGACGACGCCTTCCTCCTCCAGCTCGAGGATGGTGCGGAGATACATCTCCGTGGTGTCGATCAGTCCGGACATACGTGCCCCTCGATTACCTCTGCCGGAAGCCCTGCGACTTCACGGCGCGTGCGCTGACCCTGAACTCAATTCTGACGCATACCACTGACAATCGGAGCGCTCCGCGCGAACAGCGGTCTCCGGCGGAAACGGAGTGCGACAATCCGCGCACACGCAGACGACCCGCGAGCTGGGTCCTCCGCCTGACGGCGGAGAGCCGGCCGGACGTACCGGCAGCTCGCGGGTCGGGTGACTGCTTGGGATCGGGCCGGCTGCGCGCACAACTCACACGCCGGTCCGGCACCGCGCTGAACGTGGTGACGGGCCGCTAGCCCGCAGCCACCTCACGCGTCCGGTTTCCATACATCTGCCGAACCACCTCCCTTCTCGTGTACTCCACACCCTAGGAACCGTCCGGCGCCCGATCAACCGCTTTTTCCAGGACCGCTCCCGGGGCGTTCGGGACGCTCGGGACGCTCCAGCAGACCCGCCAGGTCCAGGGCGGTCGCGATGCGGGCGGCGATGTCCTCGGCGTGGGCCGAGTCGGCGCGTTCGAAGGGGGCTCGGCCCGTGGTGCGCAGGAAGGTGACGACGCCGAGGGTGCGGCCGCGGCTGCGGAGGACCGCGCACAGGGCGTGGACGGTGTCGGTGGGCCACTGCCGGGCCTGGGCCCAGAGGCGGGCCTGGTCGGCCGGTGCGGTGCCGACGGTGGCGCGTACCGAGCCGGTGCGCTGGATGCACTGGAGGGCGGGGTGGCCCTCGGTGTAGCGGACGGGGAGTCCGGCCTGGCCGGTGAGCAGGCTGGGGCCGGGTCCTGCGGTAGGGGTGGCGGCGGCGCGGACCAGTTCGGCCGGCGGCGCGTCGGTGTCGTCCGGTGCCGGGGTGCCGGTGCCGGACGCGGGGTGGCGTACGCGGTCGACGAGGGCGTGGTCGGCGAAGCCCGCGAGGGCGAAGTCGAGGTGGACGGTGGCGGCCTCCAGCGGGTTGTCGCACTCGGCGGCGGCGCGGGCGGCGCGGTGCAGCTGGTTGGTGCGGAAGCGCAGCAGGGAGGCTTCCTGTTCGGTGCGCCGGGATTCGGTGACGTCGACGAAGAGCCAGGCGACGCCGAGCGGGACGGGTTCCTCGGCGAGGGGTGAGGCGAGCCGGACGAAGCCGCTGCGCCAGCAGCGGCGCCGTTCGCCCTCGGGGCCGCGTACGCCCACCCAGATCTCGGCGGGTGCGGGGGGTGCCCCCTCCGCCAGGACGTGGGTGAGGGCGCTCTCCAGTTCCTCGACGCCCTGGGAGAGGAGTTCGCCCAGGGGGCGGCCGAGGGGGGTGGTGCGGCCGGTGCCGAGGGCCTGGGCGGCGTGCGCGTTGACGACGGCGGGGCGCAGGTCGGCGTCGATGAGGACGACGCCCCAGGAGGCGTCCTCGAAGAGGGCCTCGCTCAGGGCGATGGAGCGTTCCAGGTCGATCTGGGCGTGCACCTCGCTGAAGGCGCAGTACAGGCCGGCGGGCCTGCCGTCGGGGCCGCGCACGGCGGCGGACTGGGTGCGTACGAGGACGCGTCCGCCGTCCTTGGTGAGCAGGGCGAACTCGTGGACCTGCCGTCCGGTGGCGTGCATGGCGGACATCAGCCGCCGTTCGACCTCCTCGGCGTCGGCGCTGCGTACGGCCCAGCCGGCGAAGCCGTGCCGGCCGACGGCCTCGGCACTGCTCCAGCCGAGGATGCGTTCGGCCTCGCGGTTCCAGTGGGTGACCACGCCGTCCGCGTCGAAGGCGCACAGGGCGGCGTCCATGCCGTCGAGGAGGGCGGCAAGCAGGTCGGAGCCGTCGGGTCCGCCGGGGACACCGGGCCTGTCGGGGCCGTCGAGGCCGTCGTCGGTCCCGGAGCCGGCCCGTCGGGGATCGGGCTCGTCCGGTCCCAGTTCGTCGGTGGCTCCTCTACGCCGGGAAGCACTCACCTGGACCCCCATCAGGCTGCGTCCGCTGGTACGGCGCGTCGGTTCGCTCTCTCACCATCATTCAACTTGAACGTGATGCAGCACACACCGGGTTCCCCGAGATTGGTCTCCCGAGCCGGTGCGCGGCGGGGAGCGCGGGGCTCTTGTGTCAGAAGGTGTCAGCCGCCGTCAGGCGCAGCGTCAGCCATACGTCGTGTTCGCCGTGCTCGTCGTGCTCGCCGTGCTCGCCGTGCTCGTCGGGGAGTACGTACCGCTCGGTCTCGGTGAAGCCGCGGGCGGCGGCGAAGCGTACGCCGTCCTCGTTGGCGGCCAGGACGACGGTCTCCACGGCGCGCGCGCCGAGCACGCGCGCGTGGGCGAGGCCCCGGGTGTACAGGGCGGTGCCGATGCCCGTGCGGCGGTGGCCGGGGAGCACGCGCGCGATGACGGTGGCGACGGCGTCCTCGCCGGCGGGCGGGCGGACGGTGGAGCAGCCCACGAGGGTGTCGCCGAGGTAGGCGTTCTCCAGCCGGTTGCGTCCGGCGCGCTCGCGGACCTCGTCGAGGGTGAGGGCGGCGGGGGGCACGATCGCGTTGTGGACGTGCCGCCACTCGCGGAGCATGGCCTCGCCGGACACGGGTTCGATACGAAGATCAGTCACGGAGGCAGCGAACCGTACCTCCGCGGGGCGGTCAACCGGATTGCGCCGAGACGCGGGCGACCGGTGCCCCGGTGTCGCGGTGGCGGCCGTCAGCGCCGGTAGAAGATGCGGTCGGCGTACTGGTCGAAGACGCGGCTGTTCCATTCGAGGCCGCCGTCGACGTTGCCGGAGCGCAGCAGCGGGGGCTCGATGCCGCGCTCGGCCAGGACTCCGGCGGCGGTCGCGAGGACGGCCTGGAGGAGGGCGGCGGTGACGACGGTGGAGGCGGGGGCGAAGGGCGCCGGGACGGTGTCGAGGGTGAGTTCGGCGTCGCCGATGGCGATCTTGGAGTCGAGGACCAGGTCGCAGTGGTCCTTGAGGTAGGTCCCCGAGGAGTGGCGGGAGCTGGTCTCGCTCGCGTAGGCGACGGAGGTCACGCCGATCACGTGGATGCCGAGGGAGCGCGCGTGCAGGGCCATGTCGACGGGCAGGGCGTTGCGGCCGGACAGCGAGACGATGACCAGGGTGTCGCCCGCGCGCAGCGGGGAGCTGTCCAGGACGGCGGCGGCGAGGCCGTCGACGCGTTCGAGGGCGGAGCCGAGGGTGGCGGGCATGACGTCGACGCCGACGGTGCCGGGGACGGTGAGCAGGTTCATCAGGGCGAGGCCGCCGGCGCGGTAGACGACGTCCTGGGCGGCGAGGGAGGAGTGTCCGGCGCCGAAGGCGAACAGCCGGCCGCCCGCGGCGACGGTGTCGGCGAGCAGGGTGCCGGCGGCCGTGACGGAGTCGGCCTCCTCGTCCCGGACCCGCTGGAGCAGGCCGATGGCGGCGTCGAAGAACTGGCCGGCCAACGTGCGGTCGCTCATGCGGGGTCCGTCCCTTCGGCAGGTCTGCGTGTCGCGGATCACGGTGAGGTCTGAACCACAGCCGTGTCAATACGGCGTGTCCGCGCGGTGAACCGCCGCGGGGAGCCCCCGGTGGACCAGGGCAGGCTCAGGGCCTCAGGGCCTCAGGGGCTCAGCCGCTCCACCCGCCAGCCGCCGTCCGCCTCGGCGACGTAGCACAGGCGGTCGTGGAGGCGGTTCTCGCGGCCCTGCCAGAACTCGACGGAGCGGGGCGCGACGCGGAAGCCGCCCCAGTGGGGCGGGACGGGGACCTCTTCGCCCTCGGGGTAGCGGGCGGCGAGTTCGGCGTAGGAGGCGTCCAGGACGCCGCGGGTGGTGATGACCGTGGACTGGGCGCTGGCCCAGGCGCCGAGCCGGGAGCCGTGCGGGCGGCTGCGGAAGTAGGCGGCGGTCTCCTCGCGTCCGGTGCGGCGGGCGACGCCCTGGACGATGACCTGGCGGGCCATGGGGTGCCAGGGGAACAGCAGGGAGATGTGCGGGTTCTCGGCGAGGTCGCGTCCCTTGCGGGAGTCGTAGTTGGTGTAGAAGACGAAGCCCTGTTCGTCGAAGCCCTTGAGCAGGACCGTGCGGGAGCTGGGGCGGCCCGCGGCGTCGGCCGTGGAGACGATCATGGCGTTGGGTTCGAACAGGTGTCCCTCGGCGGCCGCCTGCCGGAACCAGCGGGCGAACTGCGCCACGGGTGTGTCGGCCAGCTCGGCCTCGGACAGGCCCTCGGCGCGGTAGTGCTTGCGCATGGAGGCGAGGTCGAGCGGCGCTGATTCTCCGGCTTCTCGGTCGGTCACGCGGTCATCCTGCCGTATGGCGCGGCCCGTGGTCCGCAGCGTGTCCTTCGTCACTGCGTGGCACTGAGTGCCGCGCTCTCTCCCCAAAGGTGGCACTCAGGGATATCGTGCTGTTGCCGCCCCGGTGGGGTGACCGCCGACCGCGCGGGGCATGACAGGGATGACCGCCCCGGACCGCGAGTCTGCGCCACGCGACCGCGGATCCGTACGGCGCGCGCCACTTCCGACCTCCGACAGCTGGGCGTCGTCTCCGTCGCCCCGTCTGTCGCACAGACCACGAGGAGCCGCCTGATGTCCGATTTCGTGCCCGGACTCGAGGGAGTCGTCGCGTTCGAGACGGAGATCGCCGAACCCGACAAGGAGGGCGGCGCCCTGCGGTACCGGGGCGTCGACATCGAGGACCTCGTCGGCAAGGTCTCCTTCGGCAATGTGTGGGGGCTGCTCGTCGACGGCGCCTTCAACCCCGGGCTGCCGCCCGCCGAGCCGTTCCCGATCCCGGTGCACTCGGGTGACATCCGGGTGGACGTGCAGTCGGCGCTGGCGATGCTGGCGCCGGTGTGGGGCCTGAAGCCGCTGCTGGACATCGACGCCGGGCAGGCCCGCGACGACCTGGCGCGGGCGGCCGTGATGGCGCTGTCCTACGTCGCCCAGTCGGCGCGCGGGCAGGGTCTTCCGATGGTGCCGCAGAGCGAGATCGACAAGGCGGGCTCCATCACCGAGCGGTTCATGATCCGCTGGCGCGGCGAGCCCGACCCGCGGCATGTGGCGGCCGTGGACGCCTACTGGTCCTCCGCCGCCGAGCACGGCATGAACGCCTCCACGTTCACCGCCCGGGTCATCGCCTCCACCGGCGCCGACGTGGCCGCCGCCCTGTCGGGCGCGGTGGGCGCGATGTCCGGTCCGCTGCACGGCGGGGCGCCCTCCCGGGTGCTCGGCATGATCGAGGAGATCGAACGGACCGGGGACGCGGCCGGGTACGTGCGGCGCACCCTGGACCGCGGCGAGCGGCTGATGGGCTTCGGCCACCGGGTGTACCGGGCCGAGGACCCGCGCGCGCGGGTGCTGCGCCGCACCGCCCGCGAGCTGGGCGCGCCGCGCTACGAGGTGGCCGAGGCGCTGGAGAAGGCGGCCCTGGAGGAGCTGCACAGCCGCCGTCCGGACCGGGTGCTGGCCACGAACGTGGAGTTCTGGGCGGCGATCATGCTGGACTTCGCCGAGGTCCCGGCGCACATGTTCACGTCGATGTTCACCTGTGCCCGTACGGCGGGCTGGTCGGCGCACATCCTGGAGCAGAAGCGGACCGGCCGCCTGGTGCGTCCCTCCGCGCGGTACATCGGTCCCGGTCCCCGCGGTCCGCAGGAGATCGAGGGGTACGAGGCCATCGCGCACTGAGCGCACCCGCGCCGCCCGGCCGGGCGTCCGGGCCTCCGGGCCTCCGGGCCTCCGGGCCTCCGGGCCTCCGGGCCTCCGGGCCTCCGGTCAGCCCAGCGCCTCGTCGAGCATGGCCGCCCACTGGGCGACGACGCGGTCGCGGCGGGCCGCGTCGTCGGTGAGGAGGTTGGCCAGGCCCAGGCCGCGCGCCATGTCGAGGAAGCCCTGCACGCTCTCGCGGGCGCCGGGGCGGCTCTCGTCGGCGCCGAGGAGTTCCACGGCGATGCGGTGGGTCTCGCGGCCGACGCGGGCCTCCAGTTCGGTGACGCGGGCGCCGAGCTGGTCCTCGTTGGAGGCGGCCACCCACAGGTGCAGGGCGGCGCGGAAGAGCGGTCCGGTGAACAGGTCGACCAGGGCGCCCGCGACGGTCCGCCGGTCGCCGCGCGGGCCCTGGGCGCCCTGCGGGAACAGGGCGCGCAGGGCGGTGGAGCGCTCCTCGGCGACGTACTCGACGGCGGCGGTGAACAGGTCCTCGCGGGTGGGGAAGTGGTGCTGTGCGGCGCCCCGGGAGACCCCGGCGCGCTCGGCGACGACGGACACCGTGGATCCGGCCCAGCCGTGTTCGGCGAGGCAGGCGACCGCCGCCTGGAGGAGCCGCTGCCGGGTGGCCCGGCTGCGGTCCTGCTTGGGGCGGCGGTCGGCGGGGGTCACAGCACCCATGCGGCATCCCGTCGTTCGAGGAAGGCCGTCATCCCCTCCCTGGCCTGGGCGGAGGCGAACAGCCGGGCCGAGAGCGCGGTCAGGCCGTCCGCCTCCCGGTCGAAGGTCTCCAGCACCTTAGCCGTGAGCAGCCGTTTCGTCGCGGCCAGGGCCTCGGGGGCCGAGCGGCGCAGCCCGTCGAGCATGGGGGCGAGTACGGCGTCCACGTCGTCGCCCGCGGCGGTGAGCAGGCCGACGCGCGCCGCCTCGGCCGCGTCGAAGCGCTCCCCGGTGAGGTAGTAGCGGGCCAGGGCACGCGGGTCGGCGCGCGGCAGCAGCGGCAGCGAGATCACGGCGGGCGCGACGCCGATGCGCACCTCGGTGAACGCGAAGGTCGAGGTGTGCGCGCCGGCGGCGATGTCGCAGGCCGTGAGCAGGCCGAGGCCGCCGGCGCGGACGTGTCCGGTGACCCGGGCGAGGACCGGGCGGGGCAGTTCCACGATCCGGCGCAGCAGTCCGGTCAGGGCGTCGGGGGCGGGCGGGTCGCGCAGGTCGGCGCCCGCGCTGAAGGTGTTGCCGGTGTGGGTGAGGACGACGGCGCGGACGCCGGGGTCGGCGGCGCAGTCGGCGAGCGCCGCGTCGAGTTCGGCGACGAGCGCGGCGGACAGGGCGTTGCGGGTGGCGGGTGCGTCGAGGGTGAGGGTCTGCACGCCGCGGGTGCGGGTGCGGGTGACGAGCGCGGTGGTGTCGGTGGTCATGTGCGGTCCCTGAGCTGTCGTCGCAGGATCTTGCCGGAGGCGGCGCGCGGCACGGTGTCGGTGAAGGTGACGCGGCGCACGCGCTTGTAGGGGGCGACGCGCTCGGCGACGTACCGCATGACCGCTTCCTCGGAGAGTCCGGCGGCGGGGCCGCGCACCACGTGGGCGTGCGGGATCTCGTTGCCGTCGTCGTCACGGGTGCCGACCACGGCGGCGTCGGCGATGTCCGGGTGGGTGAGGAGCAGGGCCTCCAGTTCGGCGGGCGCCACCTGGTAGCCCTTGTACTTGATGAGTTCCTTGACGCGGTCGACGACGAAGAGCCAGCCGTCGGCGTCGACCCGGCCGACGTCGCCGGTGTGCAGCCAGCCGTCGGCGTCGATCAGGGCGGCGGTCTCCTCGGGCCGCCCCAGGTAGCCCTTCATGACCTGAGGGCCGCGCACCAGGATCTCGCCCGCCTCGCCGGGGCCGAGGTCGCGTGCCGGGTCGTCGAGGGCGACGATGCGCATCTCGGTGCCGGCGATGAGCTTGCCGACGGTGCCGGGGGGCGCCTCGTGCAGGGCGGTGGGCGGGACGACATGGGTGCCCGGGGACAGTTCGGTCATGCCGTACGCCTGGCCGACCGGGGGCAGGCCCAGGCGCCGTGAGCAGGCGGCGGCGAGCTGGGCGTCCAGAGGTGCGGCAGCGCTGAGGACGTACTTCAGCGACGACAGGTCGTATCCGTCGACGGCCGGGTGCTTGGCGAGGGCGAGGATGATCGGCGGGGCGGCGTACAGGATGCCGATGCGGTGGTTCTGGACGGCGGCGAGGAAGGTGTCCAGCTCGAAGCGGGGCAGGACGACAACGGTGGCGCCCCTGCGCAGCGGGGCGTTCATCAGGGCGGTGAGCCCGTAGATATGAAAAAAGGGCAGGACGGCGAGGATGCGGTCGCCGGGGCCGATGGTGACCGCCGGTTCGAGCTGGGCGAGGTTGGTGCCGATCTGCCGGTGGGTGAGCATCACGCCCTTGGGGGTGCCGGTGGTGCCCGAGGAGTACGGCAGGACGGCGACGTCCTCCACCGGGTCGATCACGACGTCCGGTTCGGGCGCGGTGGAGGCCAGCATGGCGGTCAGCGAGCGGTGCCCCTCCGCGCTGTCGCAGACCAGGATCTCCCGTACGCCGCCCGCGAGGCGGGCGGCCTCGCGGGCGGTGCCGAGCAGCGGTGAGACGGTGACGATCCAGCGGGCCGCGGAGTCCCGCAGCTGCTTGGCGAACTCCTCGGGCGTGGCGAGCGGGTGCACGGTGGTGACCGAGGCACCCGCGCGCGTGGCGGCGTAGAAGGCGAGCGGGAAGGCTATCGTGTTGGGGCTGTGCAGGGCGAGGACGTCGCCCTTGTGTACGCCGGTCTCCGCGAGCGCCGCGGCGAGGCGGCGGTGGAACCGGTCGACCTGTGCGTAGGTGAGGGTGGTGCCGTCCGTGCCGTCGATCAGCGCGGGCGTGTCGCCGAAGTCGGCGGCGTTCCCCAGGACGGCGTCGTGGATGGGCAGTTCCACGGCCGGAACGTCTGCGTACTCGCTGCGGAACACGGTTCCTCCTCGCCCCGCCGGCGGCGGGTCAGTACGACTTGGGCAGGCCCAGGGTCTGGTGGGACACGTAGTTGAGGATCATTTCCCGGCTGACCGGGGCGATACGGGCGACGCGGGAGGCGGTGATCAGGGAGGCGAGGCCGAACTCGCGGGTGAGGCCGTTGCCGCCGAGGGTGTGCACGGCCTGGTCGACCGCCTTCACACAGGCTTCCCCGGCCGCGTACTTGGCCATGTTCGCGGCCTCCCCGGCGCCGATGTCGTCGCCCGCGTCGTACAGGTGGGCGGCCTTCTGCATCATCAGGCGGGCCAGTTCGAGGTCGATGTGGGCCTGGGCGAGCGGGTGGGCGATGGCCTGGTGGGCGCCGATCGGGGTCTTCCACACGGAGCGCTCGCGGGCGTACTCCAGGGCCCGTTCCAGCGCGTAGCGGCCCATGCCGATCGCGAAGGCGGCGGTCATGATGCGTTCGGGGTTGAGCCCGGCGAACAGCTGGAGCAGGCCCGCGTCCTCGTCGCCGACGAGTGCGTCGGCGGGCAGCCGCACCTCGTCCAGGGTCAGTTCGAACTGCTTCTCGGCCGCGTTCAGTTCCATGTCGATGGGGCGGCGCAGGAAGCCCTCGGCGTCCGGCGGGACGATGAACAGGCAGGGCTTGAGGCGGCCGGTGCGGGCGTCCTCGGTGCGGCCGACGATGAGCACGGCGTCGGCGATGTCCACGCCGGAGATGAACACCTTGCGGCCGGTGAGCAGCCAGTCGTCGCCGTCGCGGCGGGCGGTGGTGGTGATGCGGTGGGAGTTGGAACCGGCGTCGGGTTCGGTGATGCCGAAGGCCATGGTGCGGGTGCCGTCGGCGATCCCGGGCAGCCAGGCGCGCTTCTGCTCCTCGGTGCCGAAGCGGGCGATGACGGTGCCGCAGATGGCCGGTGAGACGACCAGCATCAGCAACGGGGCTCCGGCGGCGCCCAGTTCCTCCAGGACGAGGGAGAGTTCGGCGACGCCGCCGCCTCCGCCGCCGTACTCCTCGGGCAGGTTGACGCCGAGGTAGCCGAGCTTTCCGGCCTCGGCCCACAGTTCGGCGGGGTGGCGGCCCTCGGCGACGGTGCGGGCGATGTAGTCGCGGCCGTAGCGCTTGCCGAGCGCCGACACGGCGGCTCGCAGGGCCTTGTGCTCTTCGGTTTCGATGACGGGGCTCATGCGGTCTCCCGGGTGCGAGTGGGCTGTGGTTGCTCACGCGGTTCTTCGTGCCCCTGGTCCTCGCGCACCACCGCCAGCAGCGCGCCGGGCTCGACCTGCTGCCCGGGGGCGGCGTGCAGGGCCGTGAGGGTGCCGGTGACGGGCGCGGAGATCTTGTGTTCCATCTTCATCGCCTCCAGCCACAGCAGGGGTTCTCCGGCCCGTACGGCGGCGCCCTCGGCGAGGCCGTCGGCGAGGCGGACGACGGTGCCGGGCATGGGGGCGAGCAGGGACCCGGGGACGCGCTGGGCGGCCGGGTCGGGGAAACGGGGCAGGGCGGTGAGAGCGGTGCCGTTCACATGGATCCGGTCGCCGTAGCGGGTGACGGTGTACGGGCGCCGTACGCCGTCCGCCTCCAGGACGACCCGGCGCGCGTCCACCTGGACCACGCGCACCTCTCCGCAGTCGGCGGCCAGCCCCGCGCGGGTGTGCCGGTAGCGGACCTCGTGTTCCTCGCCCGCCATCAGGTAGCGCTTGACCTGCGGCTGCGAGGGCACGTTGCGCCAGCCGCCGAAGCGGGAGCGGCCGTGGGCGTCGGCGAGGGCGGCGGCCAGCGGGGCGTACGGGTCGCGCTCGGGCGCGGTCAGCCCGGCCAGGTGGCGGCCGTAGAAGCCGGTGTCCATGCGGCCGGCGGTGAACTCCTCGTGCCGCAGGGAGCGGACGAGCAGGTCGCGGTTGGTGACCGGGCCGTGCACCTCGGCGCGTTCCAGGGCGCCGGCGAGGCGGCGGACGGCCTCCGCGCGCGTGGGGGCGTGGGCGACGACCTTGGCGAGCATCGGGTCGTAGTGCACGCCAATGGTGTCGCCGTCGGTGTAGCCGGTGTCCAGGCGGACGCCGTCCGGTACGGCGAGGCGGTGCAGGGTGCCGGTCTGCGGGGCCCAGTCGCGGGCGGGGTCCTCGGCGTACAGGCGGGCCTCGATCGCGTGTCCACGCGCGCGTGGCGGTTCGGCGGGCAGGGCGTGGCCCTCGGCGACGCGGAGCTGCTCGGCGACCAGGTCGACGCCGAACACGGCCTCGGTGACGGGGTGTTCCACCTGGAGGCGGGTGTTCATCTCCAGGAAGTGCGCCCGGCCGCCGGCCACCAGGAACTCGACGGTGCCGGCGCCGGTGTAGTCGACGGCGCGCGCGGCCCGTACCGCCAGTTCGCGCAGTTCCTGTTCGAGGGCGGCGGACAGGCCGGGGGCGGGTGCCTCCTCGACGACCTTCTGGTGGCGGCGCTGGAGGGAGCAGTCGCGGGTGCCCAGCGCCCACACGGTGCCGTGGGTGTCGGCGAGCACCTGCACCTCGACGTGGCGGCCGTCCTCCAGGTACGGCTCGGTGAACACCTCGCCGTCGCCGAAGGCGTGCGCGGCCTCCGCGCGCGCTGCGGCCAGTTCGGTGTCCAGGTCCGCCAGGCGCCGTACGATCCGCATGCCGCGTCCGCCGCCGCCCGCCGCGGCCTTCACCAGGACGGGCAGGTCGGCCTCGGTGACCTCGTCCAGGGGCGCGATGCCCATGAGCTGCTTGGCGCGGGTCTTGGACGCCATCGCCTCGATCGCCTCGGGCGGCGGGCCGATCCAGACCAGGCCCGCGTCCAGGACGGCGCGGGCGAATCCGGCGTTCTCGGAGAGGAAGCCGTAGCCGGGGTGCACGGCGTCCGCGCCGGCCGCGAGGGCCGCCTTCACGATCAGGTCGCCGCGCAGATACGTCTCGGCGGGGGTGTCCCCCGGCAGGCGTACGGCGGCGTCGGCCACGCGCGCGTGCAGGGCGTCCGCGTCCGCGTCGGAGTGCACGGCCAGGGTGCGGATGCCCAGTGCGCGGCAGGTGCGGAAGATCCGGCAGGCGATCTCGCCCCGGTTGGCGACGAGCAGGTGGGAAATCACAGGACGGTCCCTCACATCCGGAAGACGCCGAAGCCGCCGCGGGCGCCCTCGTAGGGGGCGGTGTGGACGGCGGACAGGCACAGGCCGAGCACGGTGCGGGTGTCGCGCGGGTCGATGACGCCGTCGTCGTAGAGCCGCCCGGACAGGAACATCGGGAGCGACTCGGACTCGATCTGCTGTTCGACCATGGCGCGCAGCGCCGCGTCCGCGTCGTCGTCGTAGGGCTGCCCCTTGGCCGCCGCCGACTGCCGGGCGACGATCGACAGGACGCCCGCGAGCTGCTGCGGGCCCATCACGGCCGACTTGGCGCTGGGCCAGGCGAACAGGAAGCGCGGGTCGTAGGCCCGTCCGCACATGCCGTAGTGCCCGGCGCCGTAGGAGGCGCCCAGGAGCACCGACAGGTGCGGGACGCGGGAGTTGGAGACCGCGTTGATCATCATGGCGCCGTGCTTGATGATGCCGCCCTGCTCATACTCGCGGCCCACCATGTAGCCGGTGGTGTTGTGCAGGAACAGCAGCGGGATGTCGCGCTGGTTGGCGAGCTGGATGAACTGCGCGGCCTTCTGCGACTCCTCGCTGAACAGCACCCCCCGCGCGTTGGCCAGGATGCCCACCGGGTAGCCGTGCAGGCTCGCCCAGCCGGTGGCCAGGCTGGTCCCGTACAGCGGTTTGAACTCGTCGAAGTCGGAGGCGTCGACGATCCGGGCGATGACCTCGCGCGGGTCGAAGGGGACCTTCAGATCGCCCGGAACGATCCCGAGAAGGTCCTCGTTGTCGTATTTGGGTGGCGGTGCGAAGGGGGGATCGGGATGGGCCTTGCGGTGGTGGAGACGGGCGACGACCCGGCGCGCCTGGCGCAGCGCGTCGCGTTCGTCGACGGCGAAGTGGTCGGCCAGGCCGGACACGCGCGCGTGCATCTCGGCGCCGCCCAGCGACTCGTCGTCGCTCTCCTCGCCGGTGGCCATCTTCACCAGCGGCGGCCCGCCGAGGAACACCTTGGCGCGCTCCTTGACCATGATCGTGTGGTCGGACATGCCGGGGATGTAGGCGCCGCCGGCCGTCGAGTTGCCGAAGACGACGGCGACGGTCGGGATGCCGGCCGCCGAAAGCCTCGTGAGGTCACGGAAGATGGCGCCCCCGGGGATGAAGATCTCCTTCTGGGAGGGCAGGTCGGCGCCGCCGGACTCGACCAGGCTGATACAGGGCAGCCGGTTGGCGAGCGCGATGTCGTTGGCGCGCAGGGCCTTCTTCAGGCTCCACGGATTGCTGGCGCCGCCGCGCACGGTCGGGTCGTTGGCGGTGATCAGGCACTCGACGCCCTCGACGACACCGATCCCGGTGACCAGCGAGGCGCCGACGGCGTACTCGCTGCCCCAGCCGGCCAGCGGCGACAGCTCCAGGAACGGCGTGTCGGGGTCGAGCAGCAGCTCGACGCGCTCGCGGGCGAGCAGCTTGCCGCGGCCGCGGTGGCGTTCGACGTACTTGGGGCCGCCGCCCGCGAGCGCCTTGGCGTGCTCGGCCTCCAGTGCGGCGAGCCGGGCGAGCATGGCCTCGCGGTTCGCCCGGTGTTCGGCGCAGCCGGTGTCCAGGGTGGTGGGCAGGACCGTCACAGCAGAGCCTCCGGAATGTCCAGGTGGCGGGCGCGCAGCCACTCCCCGAGGGCCTTGGCCTGCGGATCGAAGCGGTGCTGGGCGGCGACGCCCTCGCCGAGGATCCCCTCGACGACGAAGTTCAGGGCGCGCAGCGCGGGCAGCGCGTGCCGGGTCACGGGCAGCGTGCGGGCCTCCGGGATCAGCTCCCGGAACCGGTCGGCGGTCAGCTCGTGCGCCAGCCACCGCCAGGCGTCGTCGGTCCGCGCCCACACCCCGACGTTGGCGCTGCCGCCCTTGTCGCCGCTGCGGGCCCCGGCGACCAGACCGAGCGGCGCCCGCCGCACCGGGCCGTCCGGCAGCGGCGGCGGCAGATCCGGCGCGGGCACGTCCTCCAGGGCGCGCGCCCGGGGCGCGGGCGGCACGGTGACACGCCGGCCGTCGTGCAGGACGGCCGTGTGCGGGACGGAGTCCTGGGGCACATGGGCGGCCTCGAAGACGCCGTAGGGGGCGCCCTTGCCGGGCGGGGCGAGGACGTGGAAGCCGGGGTAGCCGGCCAGTGCCAGTTCCACGGCGGCGCCGCTGAAGGCCCGGCCCACCGCCTCCGGGTCCCGGTCGCGCACGACGAGCCGGAGCAGCGCGCTGGCCGTCTCCTCGGTGTCGGCGTCGGGCCGGTCGGTGCGCACGAGGTCCCAGCGGACCTCGGCGGGGGCGCGCTCGGCGGCGCGCAGCGCGTCGTCGAGCTGCCGCCGCACCAGCTCGGCCTTGCGCTCGATGTCGAGCCCGGTGAGGACGAAGGTGACCTCGTTGCGGAAGCCGCCGAGCCGGTTGACGCCGACCTTGAGGGTGGGCGGCGGTGCCTCCCCGCGCACCCCGTCCACCCGCACCCGGTCCGGCCCGTCCTGGCGCAGCCGTACGGTGTCCAGCCGCGCGGTGACGTCGGGCCCGGCGTAGCGGGCGCCGCCGGTCTCGTAGAGGAGCTGGGCGGTCACCGTGCCGGTGTCCACGACCCCGCCGGTGCCGGGGTGCTTGGTGAGGACCGCGCTGCCGTCGTCGTGGAGCTCGGCGAGCGGGAAGCCGGGGTGGCGCAGGCGGTCGAGGGCGTGGTCGGTGAAGAAGGCGTAGTTGCCGCCGGTGACCTGCGCGCCGCACTCCAGCAGATGCCCGGCGACGGTGGCGCCCGCGAGCCGGTCCCAGTCGTCGGGCCGCCAGCCGAAGTGGGCGGCGGCCGGACCGGTGACCAGGGAGGCGTCGGTGACCCGGCCGGTGACGACGACGTCGGCGCCCGCGCTCAGGCACGCGGCGATCCCGAAGCCGCCGAGGTAGGCGTGGGCGGCGAGGCCGCCCGGGTGGGAGGCGGTGAGGTCGTCGCCCTCGACATGGGCGACACGGACGGGCAGGCCGAGCCGGTCGGCCAGTTCCCGCACCCGTGCGGCGAGCCCGGCCGGATTCAGCCCGCCCGCGTTGGCCACGATCCGCACGCCCCGCTCGTGCGCGAGGCCGAGGCACTCCTCCAGTTGCCGCAGGAAGGTGCGGGCGTATCCGGCGGCCGGGTCCTTCAGACGGTCGCGGCCCAGGATCAGCATGGTCAGTTCGGCGAGGTAGTCGCCGGTGAGGACGTCCAGTTCACCGCCGGTGAGCATCTCGCGCATGGCGTCGAAACGGTCGCCGTAGAAGCCGGAGGCGTTGCCGATGCGCAGCGTCACGCGGCCGTCCCCCCGTCCGTCCTCGGCGCGCGCCCGGCACCCGGCGGCCCGGCGAACGCCTGTGCGATGTCCAGCCAGCGGTCGGCGTCCGGCCCCTCGGCGCGTACCGCGAGGTCGGCGCGGTGGGCGCGCTGGGTGACCAGCAGGCAGAAGTCGAGCGCGGGGCCGGTGACGCGCTGCGCGGCCCCCTCGGGTCCGTACGTCCACAGGTCGCCGGACGGCCCGCGCACCTCCACCCGGAACTCCTCCCCCGGCACGGGCAGCCCCCGCACCCCGAACGCGAAGTCCCGCGCCCGCACCCCGATGCGCACCACATGCCGCAGCCGGTCACTGGGTGCGCGCACCACACCTAGCGCGTCCGCCACGTCCTGTCCGTGCGCCCAGGTCTCCATCAGCCGCCCGGTGGCCACGGACGCGGCCGACATGGGCGGCCCGTACCAGGGGAAGCGCGCGCCGGGCGGCGCGGCCCGCAGCGCCGTGTCGAGTCCGGCGCGGCCCTCCCGCCACCGGGCCAGCAGCACATCGGACGGCAGCCCGGCACCTTCCTCCGCGCCCCGGTCCACGAACGCGTCGGGCTCGGCGAGCGCCTTCTCCACCAGCTCCCGGAACCCGTCCGCGTCGGTGACGGCGAGCAGCGCGGAACGGTCCGTCCAGGCGAGGTGCGCGATCTGATGCGCCACGCTCCACCCGGGCGCGGGCGTCGCCAGCCCCCACTCCCGCGGCACCAACCGCGCGACCAGCCGGTCGAGTTCTTCGCTTTCCTGCCGCAGATCGTCGAACACGGGTGTCGGATCGGCCATGGCAGGGAGCATGGCAGCGCCACTGGAAACAATCAAGCGCGCTTGCATGATTTTTTACCGGGCGTAGACGTGGAGCTTGGGGCTCCGGAGGCAGGAGGACTACGGGGCCCTGAGGTCAGGGAAGGGGATCGGGCGTGATCTGCCAGACGGACACAAGCTCCGTACGGGCCGTGATCATGTAGACGAAGAAGCCACCCGCGACGAACGCGTGCCTGGCCCCCTCGTCCGCGCCTTGGTACGCGGGCCCGTGCAGATAGAGCGCCTCGGCGGCCCGGACCAGTTCGTCGGCCTTCTTCTCGACCTCGGTCAGGAATCCCTGCGGCGCGCCGGCGGCGACGGTCTCCTGGTCGGGCACGTACTCCCAGCACCAGGTCACTCGGCGCGCACCGCCTTGGCGGCGTCCCGATAGATGGCACCCGCCGCCGCCAGGTGGGCGCGTGCCTGCTCGGGCTCGGTGGCGATCTGGGCGAGGTACTCGGCTCGGTGGTAGCGCTTGGCCGTCTCGGGATGACGCTCGATCTCGAGCAGTGCCGCCCAGTGGCTGAGATAGGCGTGGACCGGCGTGAGCGAGCCATGCTCCACCGCCTCCGCGAGCGCCTGCTCCTTGGCCTGGTCGTAGAGCGCCAGAAGCTGGGGTGCGACCACGGCGCACGCAGCGCGCAAAGCGGCTGGTGTCCGCTCCGGGCGCGGGATCAGCGGCCCGTCGGACGCTGCTTCCGTGTGCTGCCGACTCATTCGGCGCATCCCTTCACGCTCTTTGCCGAAGCGCCGGCCAGGCGTCGGATCCGGTTCCAGGGCACAGCCCCGACTGTAGTCGTTCTGTCCGCGGCGCAGTGCGCGTCGGGCGGAATGCCGAGGCAGGCGGATCGGTGCGGACAGAGGACGGGCCGGATCGAGCGGGCAGCAGGGCGAGACGGACCGGGGTCAGGAGTCCAGTCGGGGGGCCGGGGGCTTGCCCCGGCCTATCTGGGTGCGTACCGCGCCCATGCTCGCCGCGATGACGAGGGCTATCGCGACGAGTTCGAGGGGGGCCAGGGACTGGCCGAGGACGAGGAAACCGGCCAGGGCGGCGATGGCCGGTTCCAGGCTCATGAGGATGGCGAAGGTGGGGGCGGGCAGGCGGCGCAGGGCGAGCAGTTCCAAGGTGTACGGGAGCACGGAGGACAGCACCGCCACCGCGGCGCCCAGGCCGAAGGTCGTCGGGTCGGCCAGCTTCGTGCCGGACTCCGCGATGCCCAGCGGCAGGAACAGCACCGCGCCCACCGCCATCGCCAGGGCGAGCCCGTCGGCCTGCGGGAAGCGCCGCCCGGTGCGGGCGCTGAAGACGATGTACGCCGCCCACATCGCGCCCGCGCCCACCGCGAAGGCGGCCCCGGCCCCGTCGAGTCCGCCGAAGCCACCGCCGCCGAGGAGGAAGACGCCGACCAGGGCGAGGCCCGCCCAGACCGCGTTGACCGCCCGGCGCGAGGCCACGACCGACAGGGCGAGCGGGCCGAGGACCTCAAGGGTGACGGCGGGGCCGAGAGGGATGCGGGCGACGGCCTGGTAGAAGAGGCCGTTCATCGCGGCCATGGCCACACCGAACGCGACCACCGTGCCCCAGTCGGCCCGCGAGTGCCCGCGCAGCCGGGGCCGGCAGACCACCAGCAGCGCGAGCGCGGCGACCAGCAGCCTCAGGC
Source organism: Streptomyces sp. PL-25 (assembly GCF_058344915.1). NCBI lineage: Bacteria > Bacillati > Actinomycetota > Actinomycetes > Kitasatosporales > Streptomycetaceae > Streptomyces > Streptomyces sp. PL-25. Next base: position 4,221,050 of record NZ_CP136997.1, on the reverse strand, counting down.
TCACCACACCCAGCGCGCCCGCCCTCGGCATCAGCGTCACCGCGAGCGCGCCGCCGAACTGCACGGACACGCATCCGGCGAGCACCAGCCCCACGGGCCCGAAGGACCCGAAGCGGCCCGAGCCGCCGGGGGCACCCTGTGCGCCCTGCGCGTCCTGCGGGCCACCCGGCGCCGACGCCGACGGCAGGGGCGACGGGGACGGCGACGGGACGGAGGTCATGGGTGCGGCGTCGGGGGTGCTCACGGGCGGTCCAGGGGCTGGTGCGGGAACGGTCGGGCGGGGGTGGTGCGCGCGGGGGCTCGCCGCCGGAAGGGTGATCCGGCAGACGTTCAACGTGCTGTACTGGTACGTCGCGGTGTACTGGTACGTCCACGGTAGTGGACCAAGTCAGGCGTGTGAACCTCTTATGGAACTTACGCCCCCACCCCGGAGGCTGTCATTCCGTGGCGGCACCCGCGCCCGGGTCCGGATTCAGGTCCGGGTCCGGGTCCGGGTTCGGGTCTGAGTCCGGGGCCGCATCGTCGTCCAGTGCCGCGGCCAGCACCTCCGCCAGGTGTCTGCCGCGCACCCCGGCGAGCTGCTCCAGCTGTGTACGGCAGGAGAAGCCGTCCGCCAGGACCACCGTGCCGTCCGGGGCGCTGCGCACGGAGGGCAGGAGCTGTTCCTCCGCGCAGGCCGTGGACACCTCCCAGTGCCCCTTCTCGAAGCCGAAGTCACCGGCCAGGCCGCAGCAGCCGCCGGAGAGGTCGCCGGTCAGGCCCGCCGCCGTGCGCAGTCGGCGCTCCGCCTCGTCGCCGAGGACGGCGTGCTGGTGGCAGTGGGTCTGACCGGCGACGGGACGGTCCAGGCGGGGCGGCCGCCAGCCGGGGGCGTGGCGCTCAAGGGCCTGGGCGAAGGTCAGCACGCGGTCGGCGAGGCGCTGGGCGCGCGGGTCCTCGGGCAGCAGGGCGGGCAGGTCGGTGCGGAGCGCGGCGGCGCAGCTCGGTTCCAGGACGACGACCGGGGCGGTGGTCTCCAGGACCGGTTCCATCAGGTCGAGGGTGCGGCGCAGCACCGTACGGGCGCGGTCGAGCTGGCCCGTCGAGACGTAGGTGAGGCCGCAGCAGACGCGGCCCCGGCCCCGCAGGACGGAGAGCGGGTTCACGGCGGCCGATCTCCCGTCGCCGATGCGCGCCCCGGGCAGCCGCAGCGTCGGCGGCAGCGCCACCCGGAGCCCGGCCGCCTCCAGCACCCGTACGGCGGCGCTGCCCACGGACGGCGACAGATGCTCGGTGAAGGTGTCGGGCCACAGGACGACCAGGTCGCCGCCGCCCGCCGGGGCCGGCCGCCGCCTGGTGCGCCACCAGCGGGTGAACGGCCGCGTCGCCAGGCGTGGGATGGCACGCTCGGGCGCGATCCCGGCCAGGCGCTTGGCGACGGCGGCCAGCGGGGGGACGGCGGCGAGCGCGTTGAGGACCGGTGCCATGCGGGTGGCCGCCGCCCAGCGCAGCCAGCGCGGGAGCAGGCCCATGAAGTAGTGCGCGGCGGGGCGTCGGCGCCCGGCGTAGTGGTGGTGCAGGAACTCCGCCTTGTACGTGGCCATGTCGACGCCGACCGGGCAGTCCGAGCGGCAGCCCTTGCAGGCCAGGCACAGGTCGAGGGCGTCCCGCACCTCCGTGGAGCGCCATCCGTCGGTGATCAGCTCGCCCGCGAGCATCTCGTGCAGCAGCCGGGCCCGGCCGCGCGTGGAGTGCTCCTCGGCGCCGGTCGCCCGGAACGACGGGCACATCACGGCGGTCCCGGACGCCTCCGTCGTACGGCACTTGGCGACGCCGACGCACCGGCGGACCGCCGCGCCGAAGTCGCCGCCGTCGGCCGGATACCCGAAGGCGACGTCCACCGGTTCGCGCGGCAGCACGGCGAAGCGGAGGTTGGCGTCCAGCGGGGCGGGGCGGACCAGCATGCCCGGGTTGAGCAGGTCGTCGGGGTCCCAGACGGCCTTGGCGCGCTCGAACAGGGCGACCGTCCGCGCGCCGTACATCTTCGGCAGCAGCTCGGCGCGGGCCTGGCCGTCGCCGTGCTCCCCGGACAGCGAGCCGCCGTGCGCGGCCACCAGGTCGGCCAGCTCCTCCGAGAACAGCCGGAACCGCCCGACGCCCGCCTCGGTCAGCAGGTCGAAGTCGATGCGGACGTGGATGCAGCCGTCGCCGAAGTGCCCGTACGGAGTGCCGCGCAGGTCGTGGGCCCTGAGCAGGGAGCGGAAGTCCCGCAGATAGGGGCCCAGCCGGGCGGGCGGCACCGCGCAGTCCTCCCAGCCGGGCCATGCCTCGGTGCCGTCCGGCATCCGGGTCGCCGTACCGGCCGCGTCCTCGCGGATGCGCCACAGGGCGCGCTGCGCGCGCGGGTCGGTGACGACCAGGGTGTCCACTGCGTCGGCCGCGCCGGTGACCGCCTCGGCACGCGCGCGGGCCTCCGCCTCCGTGTCGCCGCCCGTCTCCACGAACAGCCAGGCGCCGCACCGGGGCAGCCCGGACGCCGAGGCGGGCACCAGGTCGCGGGACATGCCCTCCACCGTGAGCGGCCGGTGGGGCAGCAGGGCGGGGGCCGCCTCGGCGGCGGCGCCCTCGTCCGCGTACCCGAGCACGGCCAGCGCCCGTGCGGCCGGAGCGCGGACCAGGGACACCACCGCCTCGGTCAGCACGCCCAGGGTGCCTTCCGAGCCGCAGAAGGACCGCGCCACGTCGGCGCCGCGCTCGGGCAGCAGGGCGTCCAGCGCATACCCGGAGATGCGGCGGGGGAGGTCGGGGAAGCCGGTGCGCAGCCGGGCCAACTCGCCCTCGGCCAGCGCGCGCAGCCCGTCCGGCGCCCCGGCCCACTCCTTGCCGGGGCGCAGCCGCTCGCCGCGCGCGGTGAGCACGGACAGCTCGCGCACGCTGTCGGCGGTCGTGCCCCAGGCCACCGAGTGGGAGCCGCACGAGTTGTTGGCGATCATGCCGCCGAGCGTGCAGCGGCTGTGCGTGGACGGGTCGGGTCCGAAGCGGAGTCCGTGCGGGGCGGCGGCCTCCTGGAGCCGGTCGAGCACCAGTCCCGGCTGGACGACGGCGGTCCGGGCCACGGGGTCGAGCTCCAGCACCCGGTTCATGTGCCGGGTGAAGTCCAGCACCACGCCGGTGCCGGTCGCCTGGCCCGCGATCGACGTGCCGCCGCCGCGCGGGACCACCGGCACGCCGTGCTCCCGGCACACGGCGAGCGCCGCCGCCACGTCGTCGGCGTCCCGCGGTGCCACCACGCCCAGCGGGACCCGGCGGTAGTTGGAGGCGTCCATGGTGACCAGCGCCCGGGAGGTGACGTCGAAACCGACCTCGCCCCGGACGGCGCGCCGCAGGTCCGCCTCAAGAGCCGAGCCGGCCTGAGGCGCCGATCGGGCCGAGCGATCCGTCTGATCCGTCATGGGTCCAGAATGCATCCGGCCACGGATGGTCACCCGAAGTTGTCCACAGCGCCCCCATTCTCGTCGTACGAAATGACGAGCACACCATTAGCCCGTCTCGTCTCATCGGACGGACACGGTTACGTCCCGTTTCGCCCAGCGACTACCCTCCGATCCGTGGCCGACATCGAGATCCCCGCTGACATCAAGCCCGCCGACGGACGCTTCGGCGCGGGCCCCTCCAAGGTGCGCACCGAGGCGCTGGACGCCCTCGCCGCCACCGGTACGTCCCTCATGGGCACCTCCCACCGTCAGGCTCCCGTCAAGAACCTGGTCGGCAAGGTGCGCGAGGGCATCAGCGCACTGTTCCAGCTCCCCGAGGGCTACGAGGTGGTCCTCGGCAACGGCGGCTCCACCGCCTTCTGGGACATCGCGACCCACGGTCTGATCGAGAACAAGTCGCAGCACCTCACCTTCGGCGAGTTCAGCTCGAAGTTCGCCAAGGCAGCCAAGCTCGCGCCGTGGCTGGCCGAGCCCACCGTCGTCTCCGCCGACCCGGGCACCCACCCCGAGGCGCGGGCCGAGGCCGGCACCGACGTCTACGCCCTCACCCACAACGAGACCTCGACCGGTGTCGCCATGCCCATCCGGCGCGTGGACGGTGCCGACGACGGCGCGCTCGTGCTGGTCGACGCCACCTCCGGCGCGGGCGGTCTGCCGGTCGACGTCTCCGAGACCGACGTCTACTACTTCGCCCCGCAGAAGTCCTTCGCCTCCGACGGCGGCCTGTGGATCGGCGTGTTCTCCCCCGCCGCGATCGAGCGCGCCGAGCGCGTCCACGCCTCCGGCCGCCACATCCCGGAGTTCTTCTCGCTGCCCACGGCGATCGACAACTCCCGCAAGAACCAGACGTACAACACCCCGGCGCTGGCCACCCTCTTCCTGCTCAACGAGCAGCTGGAGTGGATGAACGGCCAGGGCGGCCTGGACTTCACCACCGCCCGCACCAAGGACTCCTCGAACCGTCTGTACACCTGGGCGGAGGAGTCCAAGTACGCCACCCCGTTCGTCGCCGACCCGGCCAAGCGGTCCCAGGTCATCGGCACGATCGACTTCGCCGACGAGATCGACGCCGCCGCCGTCGCCAAGGTTCTGCGCGCCAACGGCGTCGTCGACACCGAGCCCTACCGCAAGCTCGGCCGCAACCAGCTCCGCATCGCGATGTTCCCGGCGATCGACCCGGCGGACGTCGAGGCGCTGACGAAGTGCGTCGACTACGTGATCGAGAAGCTGTGACCGTCCGTTCACGACGGTGGCCCGTGTGACGGAGGGCGCCCCCGGAGTACGTCTCCGGGGGCGCCCTTCGCCGTGCATACGCGCGCGTGCGTGCGTGCCGCCTACGCGAACTGCTGGAGGAACGCCTGCCAGCCGTCACGGGAGACGGTGAGGAGGGGGCCGTCCTGCTGCTTGCTGTCACGGACGGCACGGCCGTGGTCCGCTCTGCGGGCGACCTCCACACAGTTGCTCTGCTGCCCGGAGTACGACGACTTCCGGAAGGGGCCTATAGCCTCGGTCACGATGAGTCTTCCTTCAAGGTCCGCAGTACACCCCGGATGAGCTTCGCACTCGCGTCCGGCGCCAGTGCCGCCGATCGTAGTAGGTCGTACATATTGGCGTAAGCAGTCAGGTCTTCCGGGTTCTCAAGGACCGACGCGCCTCTCAGGTTCTCCAGAGTCACCGCTTCGACAGCGGGCTCCAGATCGAAGCTGAAAGTGGAGAAGGCAGAGGTCACAGCTCCGAGCAAGCCTGCGCTGAACGGCAGTACTTGCACCGTGACGTTCTTCCGCTTGCCGATCTCAAGAATAGCGGCGAGCTGCTCCCGGTGAGTCTCGACGCTCACCAGGGGGTGCGTGATGACCGACTCCCAGAGGATCGCGGTGTAGGACGCCCCGCCTTCCCCGATCTTGGCCTGTCGGCTTTCGCGGACCGTCACCAACTGGGCAACGACATCAGGCGCCACATAATCAGGTCCCGCTGCCGTGACCGCCTCCGCGTAGGCCGGAGTCTGCAACAGGCCGGGCACCACCACTGGCTGCCACTCGCGGATATAGGTCGCGTCGTCCTCCAACGCGATGTGGTCGACGTAGTCCGGCCGCAAGTGCGCCGCGTGTTCGAGCCACCAGCCCCGGTTCTTCGAGTGCTTGGCCAACTCTTCGAGCTTGCGCCGCACTTCCGGGTCCACGACGCCATAAGCGTCCAGCAGCAGCCTTACTTCGATGACGCGCGCGGTGACATGTCCGCTCTCCACGCGGCTGATCCTGGCCTGACTCGCCGCGATGACCTCCGCCGCCTGCGGCTGGTCCAGCTTCGCGGCCAGCCGATATTGCCTCAGCGCCGTTCCCAGGCGCCTGCTGCGCACGGTCGGTCGTCCACCTGCGGGCATGGTGTCTCCCCTCTCCTGGCGGTCACGATGCCACAGAGGTCACCCACCCCGAGAGTCCATCACTCGATCGAGTGGACAAGTGAATGCATTCACTGAAGCCTATTGCAGGCAACCCAGATTCGCCCCTAGCTTCCGGGGCATGCCCTCCACGGAAACCTTCCGCATCCCCAAGCACCGAAGGCACGTCCCCGCCGCACGCCAACGCACCGCCAAGGCGCTCGCGGACTGGGGCATCACCGGCGAACTCGCCGACTCCGTCGCCTTATTGACGAGCGAGCTCGTCACCAACGCCGTGCTCCACTGCCGGGTCACCTACGCCCAGGTCAGGGTCACCCTCACCCTGGACGGGCCGGACCTGCTGCTGGAGGTCTCCGATCCCGACCGGGACAGACTGCCCAGGCTCCACGACGCCGCCCCGGACGAGGAGGGCGGGCGCGGTCTGGCCCTCGTGACGGCGCTGGCCGACGCGTGGGGGTGCCGACAGGAGCCGTACACGAAATGCGTGTGGGCCCAGTTCACGCTCGCCGAGGCTCGGCAGGCCGGCGTCAGGGCTTGATGCTCCGGCGGACGCGGGCGATCACCTGCTGGGCTTCGGGGCCGTAGACGGCCGACTCGGCGAGTGTGTCCCAGACCCGGCGGTAGAGAGCGATCGTTTCGGCATCGTCTAGCCAGAGTTCGGCGTGCCAGTCCTCCACCGCGACCATGCGGTTGTCCAGGATGCAGAACGCGTTCGCCGGGTTGAGGCGCAGCTCGGCGGCCAGGGGAACGATCCCCAGACGGACCGTGTCCAATCCCACCGCACCGGTGAGCCGGTCGAGTTGCGCTGTCATGACATCCGGTGGGCTCAGCCGGGCCCACAACGCACCCTCCCACAGCAGCAGGTTCAACCGCTTGCCCGGCCTGTACAGCCACTCCTGCCGTTTCATGCGAGCACGTACAGCGTCCTCCACGTCCGGAGGGGAGTGCTGGAGTCGCGAATGTCGCGCGAAGACGCCCCGGGCGTAGTCAGGGGTCTGGAGCAGTCCAGGCACGAGGCTGTTCTCCCACTCGTGCACCGTCGTGGAGTTGGAGACGACCGTGTTCCAGGATTCCTGGACCGGGCGATGGCCTGCCGCGAGCTGGCGTCGCCAGGAGCGGATCTGACTCTCGAACCCCTTGAGACGAGCACGGAGTTCACCAAAGGCCTCAGGTCGACCCGTCGCCTCGGCCCAAGCCTGGAGATCGTCGTCCGTGGGCGTCTGGCGTCCGTTCTCCAGCTTGCTGACCTTCGACTGCGTCCAGCCGAGCCGCTGGGCGAGTTCGGTGCCGGTGAGCCGGCCGGCAGGGCATTCGACGCGCAGCTCTCTGAGTCTGCTGCCCAGCTCCTGTCGGGCCCTCTGAAAATCCGTGCTCACCGGCTACCCACTCTTGCCTACGCGTCGTTCTGCATCTCCACGGCGAACTGCTCCCGCGTCACGGCGTGATGCCAAGCAGCATCCCGCACCCTGGAGCAACGCACCACCTCTGCGGGTTCGGTGATCAGGTCCACGTGCGTGAGCTGATCGTCGTCATCGAACCGGAGGAGGGCGATGAGGCGGCTGTCGAACAGCCAGAAGTCCTCGGCCGGGAGCCGGAGCCGATCGGCGTCGGCCCGCCACATGTTCCGGATGTCCTCCCCCAGGCTCATGTTCCACTTGGCGCCCTCGAAGAGGTAGCGCTGACCGGTGGTCGCGGGCCGGTCCACGATACGCACCCGCTCGATCCTCTTCCCCAGCGCGACCTGTGCACGGACCGTGTCGCGCCACCGCTTGGCCTCCGGGACATCCACGTCCTTCTCATCGAGGCTTCCGGTCTCGATGAAGCGCTTCCAGCGCTCACCGTCCTCGTCGCTCGCGTACCGCCGGCGCGTCTCGAGTCGCCAGGCGGTGTACTCGAACTTGTGGAACAGACTGCCGAACTCCTCCAGATCGATGGTCCGCACCTGCCGCGTCCGCTCCTTCGGCGTCCAGTCCACCAGCAGGTCGCGCGGCACCACTACGGCGACCTCCCCCTCGGAAAGGTGCTGGAGCTGTGCGATGTCCCCCGGGTCGGCGAGCGGAGGGCCGTGCACGATGACCTCTCCACTGTCCAGGTCCTCATGCACCGAGGGACATCCGTTGTAGCCGCTCCCCGTCCCGTTGAACCGTAACCTGCGCGCCATCCGGCCCCACTCCTCAAGCCTCGACGATGTTGGCGCGCTCAGCATGGCCGTGCCTCTGCGTGAATGTCCATGCATCCAGAGTCACCGCGCGAGAATAACGGAGAATATTCGCGCCCGAGTCGAGCCCTTCCCGCCTAGCTTCGTCACGCAGAGAAGTCAGGCCGCCACATGGCGACACGGGAAGGACAGAACCCATGCTCAACGCAGACGACGACCTCTACGCCCTCGACCTCACCGACGCCTCCTTCGTCAGGGCCTGCGGAGGCCCCTGCACCGAGGGGTGTGTGACGCTCGCCCGGATCGGGGCGGACGCCTGGGCCCTCGGGGACAGCAAGCGGCCGGATGCCGAGCCGCTGCGGTTCACCTCGGAGGAGCTGAGCGCGGCCGGGATCGATCCGACCCGGTTCGGGCTGCCTCTCTGAGCCCGGTGCACCACCACGGCTATCTGTGGTCCGGTCCGAAGGAGCGTTTCGACCAGGACGCGCTGCGGCGCCCGCCGCACCCGGAGCCGCCGCCGCCCGGCAGCCGGCCGGAGCTGGTCCAGCGGTACCGGGAGATTGCTGCCGCGTTCCCGGCCTCGGAGCTGCCGCCGCTGGAGACGGCGTACTGGCTGGTCAAGCCGCGCACGGCGGTGCGGGGGACGTGGCAGGAGCCGGAAGGGGCGGTGGACTGGCTCGGTGGGCAACTGGGCGCGTACGCGGCTCGGTTCGCGAGCGGGGCGGCTCGCGAACCGGGCCGCCTGGCCGCCCTCGTCAGCGCCGCGGCCGAGCGGCTGAGGGCGGGCGGTGACGTGGCCCTCGGGTTCTATCTGGAGCGGCCCTCGTACCTCTCCCTCGCCGTGGTGACCTGCTCGCCGAACCGGCTGCGCCCCCGCCTGCCGTGTCCGCTCACGCCGCGAACCACGGAACCCGGCAGGCATGCGGAGCATCGCCCTCCGGGCACAGGGAGGTGAGGACCTGTTTGCGGATCGACCGCCAGGTGCGCAGGGAGCAGGCCAGGCGGACGTGGAGTTCGACGGGTTCGCGGGTGCCGGCCGGGCGGCCCGGGTGCTCGTAGAACCACTGTTCCGCGAGGAAGTCGTACATCTCGGCGGTCGTCAGGCCGGTCCCGCTGCCCGGCAGTTCGCGGCGCACCTCCTGGCCCAGGAGCCGGGCCCCGCGGGCCCGCGCGGCCTCCTGGACGAGGCCGGTGACCCAGGCCAGGCCCTGCTCGTCGGCGTAGAGGCCGAACCTCAGGGTGCGTGTCCTCATGTCCGCGGTCTCCTCCGCTCGCGTGCGGCGCGGCGTCGCGCCGCCCGGCCGGTGCTCAGGCGACGCCGTCCCGGACGATACCGCGGGCCACCCGGGCGCGTGCCGTGGCGAGTTCGGCGTCGATACGCTGCTGCCGGGCCTCGCCGAGGACCACGGCGGCCGCGGCGGGCGGGCCGGCCAGGAGGCAGGCCCGCCTGAGGTGGGTCGGCGGGTGGGTGGAGTCGACGCTGTGACCGCGCCGGGCGCCCACGCGCCGCTGACGCTCGTACTCGTGCTCGGGTACGGACGCCATGTGCGCGGCCAGCCGCGTCCAGAGGCCGTCCCCGTCCCGCGCGCCCGCCGCGTTCCCGCGGGCCGAACGCGTCCCGGCCAGCGCCGCGCTGTTGGACTCGCGGCGCAGGAACACGTCGATGGAGTCCAGCACCAGCATCCGGTCCATCAGACCCACGGCGGCCTCGGTGGAGGCGGCGCGGGCGGCCTCCCGGTCGGCCAGGTACTCGGCGCGCTGCGTCGCCCGCAGGGTGAGGTGGTCGAGCAGGGTCAGCGTGCCCTGCACGAGCAGCAGGGGTACCGCGTAGACGGCGTTGACGATCATCTCGACGAGGGACGGCCGCGCGGTCGGGAGGAAGTAGTAGCGCCAGGTGGCCAGTGAGCGCAGCGCGCTGCCCACCACCCTGCCGTGCCGGGTGTCGCCGTTGCCGTAGTGGCCCAGCTCATGGCCCAGGAGCGCGACCCGCTGCTGCGGGGTGAGCACCTCCCACAGCGGCAGGCCCAGGTCCAGGGCACGGCGTCCGCGCAGGCCGCGGGACATGACACCGGCGTTGATCTCCTTGCCGACGCTGATCGTGTCCACACCGCGGGTGCCGACGGCTTCGGCGACCTCGTCGACGAGCGCGTACAGCTCCGGCGCGTCGGCGCGGCGCAGTACGGTGCCGTCGCCGAGGGGCGGGGACAGGCGCGGGCGCAGCGCCACGGCCATCGCCAGCAGCACGGCCCCCAGCAGCATCAGGCCGCTCCCCCAGCCCCACACCAGGCACGCGACCCCGCCGGCCAGCAGCGCCGCGGTGACGCCGTGCACGGCGAGGGCGATCACGTACGCGAGGACCGAGGCGCCGTCCCGCCGGGCACGCAGGTCGGCGCCGTCCCGGGTCACCTCGGCGTGCAGCCGCTCGCCGTGGCGCAGGGCGAGCGCGCGCCGGGCCTCCTCCAGCCGGCCCAGACCTGTAGGCCGCGTCCGTCTCCCCCGCCGCTCCGCCTCTTTCGCCTTCTCCTGCTTCTCCTGCTTCTCCTGGTGCTCCCCCGGATCGACGTTCCAGTCGCAGGCGGCGCACCAGACGGTGAAGCGGTCGTCGACCGGGACCCGTGCCCCGCATTCCGGGCACGGCCGGGTCGTTCCCCCCACAGCGGTGGACATGACGGTGCTGCTCTCCCCTCCTCGCGGCCCCTCCCCAAGGGCCGCCCCCATATGGCAGGGAGATCTGATCACGCCGATCCACGCCGGTACAGCGGAATTTCAGGAGCGCCGCCGGAACAGCCGCCCCAGCCCGAACACCGCGAGGGCGACGGCGAGCACCGCGACGGCACCCTTGGTGAGCTTGCCCGTGGTGCCGCTGCCCGCCGCGTCCGAGGCGCCGGACTTCCCGTCCTTGGCCGACCCGGAGCCGTCCGCCCCTCCCCCGGGCGCGTCCTCCGCCTTCACGGGGCTCTCGGCGCCCTCGCTGCCGTAGAGGAGCTTGGTGCCGTCGGCGCTGTAGGTGACCGACTCGCCCTGCCGTTGCAGGGGCATGTCGAGGGAGCCGAGGCGTTTGATCTTCCCGCCGTTCCAGTCGTAGTAGATGCCGCCGAAGTAGCCGCGCACGGCGAGCCGGGTGCCGTCGGGGGAGAACGCGGCGTCGGTGGCCCACAGGTCGACGGGGGCGATCGGCTTGAAGACGTTGGTCCCGGAGGCGGACAGGTGGGCCGGGCCCTCGAAGAGGTGGCCGCCGTCCTCCTTCTTGTCGATGATGTAGACGCGTCCCGTCTTCGGGTGCACGATCAGCGACTCGGCGTTGCGGGCGCCGTCGGAGTACTTCACGACGTACTGCGTGGCCCGGACCGTCTGGTCCTTCAGCTCCTTCGGCTCGGGCAGCCGGTAGATCCACACATGGGGCCAGGTGCCGTCGAGGTTGTCGCCGATGTCGCCGACGTAGATCTCGTTGCCGGGGCCTATGGAGATCGCCTCGACGTCGCGGGGGCGGCCGATGCCCGCGAGGGTGACCTTGGCGACGGTCTTCCCGGTGCGGCTGTCCACGGCGTAGAGGTACGGACCGTCGTCGCTGTCGTTGTGGGTCCAGTAGATCCCGGGGTGCAGATGCGAGGCGGCGAGGCCGCTGGACTCCTTGATCCTCGGGTCCGTGATGGTGAACCCGCCGTCCCCGTCGGCGGCGAGGACGGGCGAGGCGGCGGCGGGCACGGCGAACGCGCCCAAGAGCAGGGCCCCGGCAAGCAGGGCGGACGGTCGGCGCATGCCCCAAGCCTGCCATCACCCGCGGGTGTTCAGGCGGACCGGCCGTCCGGACGCCCCCGGGACACCCGTGGAGCAGCCCCGGAGCCCCCTCGGAGCACCCCAGGAACACCCCGGGCCGCCGCGCGCCGCGCCGATCGTCCATCATGAGCGGATGCTCAGGTTCATGCCCGTCGGTGACTCCATGACGATCGGGAGCGCGGGGGAGCACACCTGGCGCTACCGGCTGTGGCGGCATCTGCGCGCCACGTACGACGGCCCGTTCACCCTGGTCGGCCCGCGCGAGGCGCTGTACGACAAGGCGGCCGACGCGGCCGTGTCGTACGCGTACGCCGACCCCGACCCCGCTTTCCCGCGCGCCCACCTGGCCGGGTGGGGCGAGGGCTGGACGCACATGGCGCCGGTGATCGGCGAGGCGGTGCGCGCCTGCCGGGCGGACGTGCTGCTCGTCTCCCTCGGCCTGATCGACCTGGGCTTCTACACCGACGCCGGGCAGACGGCGGAGAACGTGCGCGCCTTCGTCGCCGGGGCGCGCGCCGCCAACCCGCGCGTCCGGGCGGTGCTGCTCCCGGTCGCCCCGAACATCCGCGCCCGCGACGACGCGCCCTTCGCCGCCCAGGTCGCCCTGTTCAACGAACTCCTCGCCAAGGCCGCCGCCGACCTCGACGAACCGCGCTCCCCGCTGCTGCTCGCCACCTGGCCGGAGGGCCACGACATCGACCGCGACACCTACGACGGCACGCATCCCAACCCCGGCGGCGAACACGTCATCGCGCGGGCGTTCGCGGACGCGATGCACCAGGGCTGGGGCATCGGACAGCCGTACGCGACAGGAACAGACTGACCGGAATGGCCGAATACCGGCGTCTCTCCGGCGCTGTGCGTGGGGTTGTACCGCGCGATGGCCGACACCGAGCAGTTGGACGCGTGGTTCGAGCGTCTTGAGCGTATGCCCGTCCCCGAAGGATTCAGGGTCGAGATCGTCCGGGGCAACGTCTTCGTCACCCCGCAGCGGGACACCCACTGGCAGATCACCCTGCGGTTCCTCAGGGCTGTCGAGAACAGGTTCGGCAGGGGGGCCATCATGTTCTCCGACGTCCGCATCGACTTCCCCGGCCACCAGAACGGCTTCTGTCCGGACGTCGCCCTGCTCCGTGAGGGCGCGAAGAAGGACGCCAAGGGCCACTGGCGCCACCAGGACGTCGTCTTCGTCGCCGAGGTCATCTCCGAGGGCACGGCACCGAACGACTACGGCCCCAAGAAGTTCGCCTACGCGGAGGCCGAGGTCCCCGTCTACGTCATCGCCGACCCCTACCAGGGGCGCTGCTTCGTGCACACCGACCCCGAGGACGGCGACTACGGCAGCAGGACCGTGGTCGACTTCGGCACCGATGTCGACCTGACCGGCACGTCGGTGGGCCTCCTCGTGCCGACCGACGAGTTCCCCCGCGACACCCCGCGCGACTGAGGCGACTCGCTCTTGCCTGGAGCGCACTCCAAGTCGTTGGCTGGAGAGTCATGAAGTACACACAGCTCGGACGCACCGGACTCAAGGTCAGCAGGCTGGTCCTCGGCACGATGAACTTCGGTCCGCAGACCGACGAGGCGGACAGCCACGCGATCATGGACGCGGCGGTGGGCGCCGGGATCAACTTCTTCGACACCGCCAATGTGTACGGCTGGGGCGAGAACAAGGGCCGTACCGAGTCGATCATCGGCAGCTGGTTCGCCCGGGGCGGCGACCGCCGGGACAAGGTCGTCCTCGCCACCAAGGTCTACGGCAACATGGGCACCGACGGCGAGCCCTGGCCCAACCACGACAAGCTCTCCGCGCTGAACATCCGGCGGGCCGTCGACGCCTCCCTCAAGAGGCTGGGCACCGACCACATCGATCTGTACCAGTTCCACCACATCGACCGCGCCACCCCCTTCGAGGAGATCTGGCAGGCCGTCGACGTCCTGGTGCGCCAGGGCAAGATCCTCTACGTCGGGTCCTCCAACTTCCCCGGGTACAAGATCGCCCAGGCGAACGAGACCGCGGCCCGGCTCGGCTCGTACGGCCTGGTCAGCGAGCAGTGCCTGTACAACCTGGTCGAGCGGCGCGCCGAGATGGAGGTCATCCCGGCCGCCCGGGACTACGGGCTCGGGGTCATCCCCTGGTCGCCGCTGCACGGCGGGCTGCTGGGCGGGGTGCTCAAGAAGCAGGCGGAGGGCGGCCGCCGCTCCGGCGGGCGCACCGTCGACTCCCTCGCCGATCCGGAGCTGCGCGGCAAGGTCCAGGCGTACGAGGACCTGCTCGACAAGCACGGCCTCGAACCGGGCGAGACCGCGCTCGCCTGGCTGCTCACCCGGCCGGGGGTGACCGGTCCGATCGTCGGTCCGCGCACCGCCGGGCAGCTCGCGTCCGCACTGCGCGCCGTCGAGCTGGAGCTGAGCGAGGAGCTGCTGACCGAGCTGGACGCGATCTTCCCGGGGCCGGGGCCGTCGCCGGAGGCCTTCGCCTGGTGAGGCGGGCCGGTCGGGTCTGGCGGGTCTGGCGGGCCGGGGGCATCTGAACGGGCGCGGGCGCGGTGGCCGTCGCCGCCGCGCCCGCGGTCACCGGCCGACCGCTGCCGCTATGGCGACGACGATCAACATCAGCACAAGCGCACCGGCCATGATCCGGTTCCGGGTTTTCGGGTCCACGCATGCGAGCCTAACCGGCGCCGCCCAGCGGCCAGCGGGCGACCGCGTCGTAGCGGGGCTGTGCGCCGGGCACCCCGGAGGCGGGCAGCAGGCTGCGTACGAGGACGATCTCGTCGACCGTCCAGGTGCGGCCGGTGAAGCCGGCCAGGGCGGCGGCGTGCGGACGGACGTCCGCCAGGGGCGGGCGGCCGCGGGCCAGGGTCAGATGGGGCCGGTAGGGGCGGTGCCCGTCCGCCGCCGTACCCGGCGCGCCCGCCCTGCGGCCGGCCGCCTGGGCGCGTCCTGCCAGCAGCCGCAGCGCCGGCAGATCGCCCTCCGCGCCGGTCCACAGCGCCTTCCCGTGCCCGAACCGGCCGCCGCCGCGCAGGGCGAGGGGGAAGGGGCGGGTGCGGTGCGCGGCCTTCGCGAGGCGGGTCTCCAGCTCGGGCACGGTCTCCTCGGCGACCTCGCCGTAGAAGGCGAGCGTGAGGTGCCACCCGGCCCGCCCGGTCCAGCGCAGCCGGTCCGCGCCGGGCAGCGCGCGCAGCGCCGCCACCTCGTCCGCCAGGACGTCCAGGACGTCCGGCGGGGGCAGGACGGCGGCGAAGAGTCTCATGGGTTCAGTGTCCCCGCTACGGTGCGTGTCGTTGTACCGCTCGGCGGCAAGCGGCCCGGCGGGAGCCGGAGAAGCGGCGCCGGGGCCGTACCACGCAGACAGGATCGATCGAGATGGCCGACCAGAGCCGCGGACTCACCCTCGACACCCTGTTCGAGCGACTGGAACGCATGCGTGTCCCCGAGGGCTTCAAGACCGAGATCGTCGGTGGGCGCATCCACGTGACGGCGCAGCGGACAACACACTGGGAGATCACCGCCGCCGTCTACGAGCAGTTGCGCGCCAGGTACCCCCGCGAGCGCGTGGTGTCCGATGTCCGCATGGACTACCCCGGGTGTCTCAACGGCTTCGCGTCCGACGTCGTGGCCCTGGGGGAGCGCGCCCAGCAGGACGAGAAGGGCCACTGGCGGCCCGAGGGCGTCGACATCGTCACCGAGGTGATCTCCAAGGACACCGCCAGGAACGACTACGGGCCGAAGAAGGACGCCTACGCCGCCGCCGGAGTGCCGGTGTATCTGATCGTGGACCCGTACACCGGCGTGTGGCACCTGCACACCCTGCCGGAGGACGGCGGGTACCGGGGCGGACTCAGCCTCGGCTTCGGCGACGACATCGACCTGACCGGCACCCCCGTCGGTCTCGTCCTCAGGACCGACGAGTTCCCCCGGGACTGACCCGGGGGAACTCGTTCACGCCGCAGCCGCCAGTTCCTCCCGGCGTTCGCGCGGGACGAGGCCGACCCTGGGGTGGCCGCGGTGCCAGCCGACCGTGAGGCGCAGGCCGCCGAGGCGGGTGAGGACCAGGCCGATGGTGACGGCCGCGGTGAGCGAGATGAGACCGCCGAGGGCGAAGCCGACCCGGGCGCCGTAGGCGTCGGTGACCCAGCCGACCAGGGGCGCGCCCAGCGGGGTGCCGCCCACGAAGACCATCATGAACAGGGCCATCACCCGGCCGCGCATGGCCGGGTCGGTGGACATCTGGACGGCCGTGTTGGCGGTGACGTTGACCGTCAGGCCGAAGACGCCGATGGGCGCCATCAGCAGCGCGAACAGCCAGTACGACGGGGCCAGCGCGGCGACGATCTCCAGCACGCCGAAGAGCGCGGCGGCGCCGACCAGCACCCGCAGCCGGGCGGTGCCGCGCCGGGCGGCGAGCAGGGCGCCGACCAGGGAGCCGACCGCCATGACGGTGTTGAAGAGGCTGTAGGCGCCGGCTCCGGCGTGGAAGACGTCGTCGGCGTAGGCCGACAGCCACACCGGGAAGTTGAAGCCGAAGGTGCCGATGAAACCGACCAGCACGATCGGCCAGACCAGGTCGGGGCGGCCCGCGACATAGCGCAGGCCCTCGCGGAGCTGGCCCTTGCCGCGCGGGGTGCGCTGGACGGCGTGCAGCTCACGGGCGCGCATCAGCAGCAGGCCGCCGATGGGCGCGACGAAGGAGAGGCCGTTGGCGAGGAAGGCCCAGCCGGTGCCGACCCCGGTGATCATGAGGCCCGCGACGGCGGGTCCGACCAGCCGGGCGGACTGGAAGTTCGCCGAGTTCAGGCTGACCGCGTTCTGGAGCTGCTCGGGGCCGACCATCTCGGACACGAAGGACTGGCGGGCCGGGTTGTCCACGACCGTGGCCATGCCGACCGCGAACGCGGCGAGGTAGACGTGCCAGACCTGGACGTGGCCGCTGAGCGTGAGCGCGGCGAGCGCCAGGCCGGTGAGGGCCATCGCGGACTGGGTGACGAGCAGGGCCGGCCGCTTGGGCAGCCGGTCGACGAGGACGCCGCCGTAGAGGCCGAACAGGAGCATCGGCAGGAACTGGAGGGCCGTGGTGATGCCCACGGCGGCGGAGGAGCCGGTGAGGCTGAGGACCAGCCAGTCCTGGGCGATGCGCTGCATCCAGGTGCCGGTGTTGGAGACGACCTGGCCCAGGAAGAACAGCCGGTAGTTCCTGACCTTCAGCGAACTGAACATCGAGGACCTGCGGGGCGAGTCGTGGGCCGTCGGTGCGGGGGCGGAAGCTGCTCCGGATCCCGTACTCAAAGTGGGTTCGCCTCCTTGCGGCTGCTGACGTGCGTTACAGATGTGCGAGTTTCTCCAGCACGGGGGCGGCCTCGCGCAGCTTCGCCCACTCGTCCTCGTCGAGCCCGTCGACCAGGCGGGCCAGGAAGGCGTTCCGCTTGCGGCGGCTCTCCTCAAGCATGGTCTCGGCCTGCTCGGTGCGGGTGACGACTTTCTGGCGCCGGTCCTCGGGGTGCGGCTCCAGGCGGACCAGGCCCTTGGCCTCCAGCAGCGCGACGATGCGGGTCATCGACGGCGGCTGCACATGCTCCTTGCGGGCCAGTTCGCCCGGGGTGGCGCTGCCGCAGTTGGACAGGGTGCCCAGCACCGACATCTCGGTGGGGCTGAGCGACTCGTCGACCCGCTGGTGCTTGAGCCGACGGGACAACCGCATCACGGCGGAGCGCAGGGAGTTCACGGCGGCTGCGTCGTCGCCATGGGTAAGGTCCGGCATGTTCTTTAGCGTAACTCATTACTCTCGCTAAAGACCACCGCGGACGCGCACACAAACCGTGACTCCGGCCACTCCCGTCCGCTCACATCACTCATATGGGTGATACGGACGGGGAACACGACACCTCCTGCGGAACGGTGCCGCGACCCTCGTCTCCATGGGGACCAGCGTGCTCAGCCTGCGCGTGGACCGCGAGCTGCTCGACCGGCTCCGGTCCCATGCCGCGAAAAGAGGAATGAGCGTCCAGGACTATGTCGTCCAGACGCTCATCCGCAACGATTTCGACGAACGGTTCCGGTCCGCCGTCGAGGAGACGGACCGGTTCTACGGGGTCACCTGAGCGCCCCGGCCGCCGTCCCGCCCCCGCCCCGCCCATCGGGGCTACCGGGCTCAGGTGAGTCCCAGGGCCGGCATCAGGTAGTAGAAGGCGAAGACCGCCGCGACCACGTACATCGCCACCGGCACCTCGCGGGAGCGGCCCGCGGCCAGGCGCAGCGCGACGAAGGTGATGAAGCCCATCCCGATGCCGTTGGTGATCGAGTAGGTGAACGGCATCATCAGCATCGTCACGAAGGCCGGGATCGCGATCGTGTGGTCGGCCCAGTCGATCTCTCGGATCGAGCCGGACAGGATCAGGAAGCCGACCGCGAGCAGCGCCGGGGTGGCCGCCTGGGACGGGACCATGGTGGCGATCGGGGTGAGGAAGAGCGCGACGGCGAAGAGCAGGCCGGTGACGACGTTGGCGAAGCCGGTCCGCGCGCCCTCGCCGACACCGGCCGTGGACTCCACGAAGCAGGTGGTGGCCGAGGCGGAGCTGGCACCGCCGGCGGCGACGGCGATGCCGTCGACGAAGAGCACCTTGTTCATGCCGGGCATCTGGCCCTGCGCGTCCGTCAGCTTGGCCTCGTCGCTGATGCCCATGATCGTGCCCATGGCGTCGAAGAAGCAGGACAGCAGCACGGTGAAGACGAACAGGATGCCGGTCAGCAGGCCGACCTTGTCGAAGCCGCCGAACAGGCTGACCTTGCCGAGCAGCCCGAAGTCCGGGGTGGAGACGGGGTTGCCCGGCCACTTGGGCGTGGTCAGGCCCCAGGACGGCACGTGCGCGACGGCGTTGATCACGACCGCGAGGACGGTCATGGCGACGATCGAGATGAGGATCGCGCCGGGCACCTTGCGCACGATCAGCGCGAGGGTGAGCAGCGCGCCCAGCACGAAGACCAGGACCGGCCAGCCGTTGAGGTGGCCGTCGGCGCCGAGCTGGAGCGGGACGGTGGTGTGGGCGGCGTCCGGCATACGGGAGACGAACCCGGAGTCCACCAGGCCGATCAGCATGATGAACAGGCCGATGCCGATGGAGATGCCCTTGCGCAGCCCGAGCGGCACCGCGTTCATCACGCGCTCGCGCAGCCCGGTGGCGACCAGCAGCATCACCACGAAGCCGGCGAGGACGACCATGCCCATCGCGTCCGGCCAGGACATGCGCGGGGCGAGCTGGAGCGCGACGACCGTGTTGACGCCGAGGCCGGCGGCCAGCGCGATCGGGACGTTGCCGATGACGCCCATGAGGAGCGTGGTGAAGGCCGCGGTCAGGGCGGTGGCGGTGACCAGCTGGCCGTTGTCGAGCTGGTGCCCGTACATGTCCTTCGCGCTGCCCAGGATGATCGGGTTCAGCACGATGATGTAGGCCATCGCGAAGAAGGTGGCGAAGCCGCCGCGGATCTCGCGGGGCAGGGAGCTGCCCCGCTCGGAGACCTTGAAGTAGCGGTCGAGGGCGCCGAAGGCGGGTGTTCCCGGCTTCTGGGGGGCGGGGACCTTGGCGGTGGCCGAGGTGGACATGCGGATGACCTCAGGGGTGCGGGAAGTACGTGAGTACCGGGCCGGGACGGGGACCAAACGTGAACGAGTCCGCCACTTCCGTCACCGGCAGGTTCCCCCCGGACTGCCCCGTTGGTGCTTTTCTACGACAAGAAGTGGCCAGACTCAGACTGTTTCAGTATGAACATATGAAGCCCGAAAAGGCCATCTCCGCGCGTAGACCCGGTGCCGGCCCCACCCCTGACCCTGCGCCGGGCCGCGCCCGACTCTCCTTCTGCCCGCCGCGCACCGGGCCGTAAGCTGGGCCCATGGCGAAGTGGACCCCCAAGCACGAGGCGCCGGAGCCCCTGGAGGGCCCCGTGGTCGCCACCATCACCGGCGGCACGATCGTGTGGTTCGTCCTCTTCCTGGTCCAGCTCCCCTTCTACGGCTGGTTCGACGACCACGGCCGCACCTGGTGGCTGTGGACCTGCCTGGCCGGCGGCGGCCTCGGCCTGATCGGCATCTGGTACGTGCGCAAGCGCGACGCGGCGATCAAGCGCGCGGCCCGGCGGCAGGACGCGGCCCCGGCGGGCCGCCCGGCCGCGGCGGAGTAACGGCCCCGGAGCGGCCAGGGCGAAGCGGTCAGGGCGGAGTGGCGTCGGCGGGGGCACGGCCCCGGAGCGGCGGCGGTCCGGCCGGGCATGGGTGCGGGGCACCAGTTCCCCCGGGCAGGGCCCCCACCGGCTACGACCCTCGCAGGACACGCGTCATCCCCTGGTCGGATCTTGCCCCCGCTCGACGAGTGAAGCCGCACATCGCCACGTACCGTCGAAAGCATGAGCCATACCGACGCGGGCGCGGAGCTCGACCCCGTACATCCCCTGCCCGTCCCGCCGGCGCGAGCGCCCGGACTGACCCATGCCGAGGTGGCCGAGCGCCTGGCCCGCGGCGAGGTCAACGACGTGCCGGTGCGCAGCAGCCGTTCCCTCGCCGAGATCGTCCGGGCGAACGTCTTCACTCGCTTCAACGCGATCATCGGCGTGCTCTGGCTGGTCACGCTGTTCGTCGCGCCGATCCAGGACAGCCTCTTCGGCTTCGTGATCATCGCCAACACCGGCATCGGGATCATCCAGGAGTGGCGGGCCAAGAAGACGCTGGACTCGCTCGCCGTGATCGGCGAGTCCCGGCCCACCGTCCGGCGCGACGGCGCCGCCACCGAGATCGCCACCTCGGAGATCGTCCTCGACGACGTGCTGGAGATCGGCCCCGGGGACAAGATCGTCGTGGACGGCACCTGTGTGGAGGCCGACGGTCTGGAGATCGACGAGTCGCTGCTCACCGGCGAGGCCGACCCGGTCGTCAAACACCCCGGCGACCAGGTCATGTCCGGCAGCTTCGTGGTCGCCGGTGGCGGCGCGTTCCGGGCGGTCAAGGTCGGGCACAAGGCCTACGCCGCCCAGCTCGCCGAGGAGGCGTCCCGCTTCACCCTCGTCCACTCCGAGCTGCGCACGGGCATCTCCACCATCCTCAAGTACGTCACCTGGATGATGGTGCCCACCGCGCTCGGCCTGGTCGTCAGCCAGCTCGTGGCGAAGGACGACGACCTCAAGGACTCGGTCGCCCGCACCATCGGCGGGATCGTCCCGATGGTCCCGGAGGGGCTGGTCCTGCTCACCTCGGTGGCCTTCGCCATCGGCGTCATCCGGCTGGGCCGCAAGCAGTGCCTGGTGCAGGAGCTGCCCGCCATCGAGGGCCTGGCCCGCGTCGACACCGTCTGCCTGGACAAGACCGGCACCCTCACCGAGGGCGGCATGGACGTCACCGAGCTGCGCACGCTCGACGGCCGGCCCGAGCCGTACGTCCGCCAGGTGCTCGGCGCGCTCGGCGAGTCCGACCCGCG
This sequence comes from Streptomyces sp. PL-25, assembly GCF_058344915.1. Lineage (NCBI taxonomy): Bacteria > Bacillati > Actinomycetota > Actinomycetes > Kitasatosporales > Streptomycetaceae > Streptomyces > Streptomyces sp. PL-25. Next base: position 4,199,780 of record NZ_CP136997.1, on the reverse strand, counting down.
TCCCAACGCCTCCCTCCAGGCGATCATCGACGCCTGCCCGGACACCGAGGAGTGGCGCTGCGTGGAGTCGCTGCCCTTCTCCTCCGCCCGCAAGTACAGCGGCGCCAGCTTCAGCGAGAGCGACGGCGAGTCCAGTACGTGGCTGCTGGGCGCCCCGGACGTGCTGCTGCCCGAGGACTCGCCCGCGCTCGCCGAGACCGTCCGCCTCAACGAGCAGGGCCTGCGGGTGCTGCTGCTGGCCCGCGCCGGGCGCGAGCTGGACGATCCGGCGGTGGCCTCGGACGTCACCCCGGCCGCGCTCGTCGTGCTGGAGCAGCGGCTGCGCCCGGACGCCGCCGACACCCTGCGCTACTTCGCCGACCAGGACGTCCACGCCAAGGTCATCTCCGGTGACAACGCGGTGTCGGTGGGCGCGGTGGCCGCCAAGGTCGGGCTCACCGGCGCCGCCGTCGACGCGCGCCGGCTGCCCGCCGAACGCGACGACCTGGCCCGGGAGCTGGACGAGGCGACCGTGTTCGGCCGGGTCACCCCGCAGCAGAAGCGGGACATGGTGGGCGCCCTCCAGTCGCGCGGGCACACCGTCGCGATGACCGGCGACGGCGTCAACGACGTCCTCGCGCTCAAGGACGCCGACATCGGCGTCTCCATGGGCTCCGGTTCGGAGGCCACCCGCGCGGTCGCCCAGATCGTCCTGCTGAACAACAGCTTCTCGGTGCTGCCGTCCGTGGTCGCCGAGGGGCGGCGGGTCATCGGGAACATCACCCGGGTCGCGACGCTGTTCCTGGTCAAGACGGTCTACTCGGTGCTGCTCGCCGTGCTGGTGGTGTGCTCGCAGGTGGAGTACCCGTTCCTGCCCCGGCACCTGACCCTGCTGTCCACGCTCACCATCGGCGTCCCCGCCTTCTTCCTCGCCCTCGCCCCGAACACCGAGCGGGCCCGGCCGCACTTCGTCCGCCGGGTCATGCGGTACGCGGTGCCGGGCGGGGTGGTCGCCGCCGTCGCGACCTTCGTGACGTATCTGCTCGCCCGCCACCACTACACCGGCCCGCAGGCCCTGGACGCGGAGACCAGCGCGGCCACCCTCACCCTCTTCCTGATCTCCATGTGGGTGCTGGCGATCATCGCCCGCCCCTACACCTGGTGGCGGGTGCTGCTGGTGGCCGCGATGGGGGCGGCCTTCCTCGTCGTCCTGGCCGTGCCCGCGCTCCAGCAGTTCTTCGCGCTGAAGCTGGTGGGGACGGCGATGCCCTGGACGGCGGTGGGCATCGCCGTGGCGGCGTCGGCCGTGCTGGAGTTCCTGTGGAAGTGGGTGGGGCGGCGCTTTCCGGTCTAGCCACGTGCCGTCAGGGGCGGGCCGGGGGCCGTGGAGCCTCAGTCGAACCAGCGGTCCCGGGCCAGCTCCTCCGTGCGGGTCGGGTCCTCCAGCAGGGCGGCGACCTCGAAGCGGCGGGGCCACTGGCCCGCCGCCCAGGCCAGCCCGGCGGCCACGCCCTCCAGGGTGGCGGCGTGCAGGACCCCGTCGTCGGTGAGGCGCCAGTTCAGCTCGGTGCCGTCCACGACCAGCTCCTCGTGCTCGACGTAGGCGGCGGGCGTGCGCGGGCCGAGCAGCACGCGTACCGGCTCCGGTACGCCGTGCTCGGTGCCCTCGGAGTCCACCGCGCCGGTGACCGACTCGCTCAGCCGCCGCACCTGGAGCAGCTCGGCCAGTTCGGCGGCGCGCGCGGGCCGTACCGGCAGCAGCGGGACGCCCGCGGTGAAGGGCAGCAGGTCCGGCGAGTCGCACACCACGGCCTCGGCCGCGTCCACCACCTCGACCCGGCCGTCCACGACGGCCCGCAGCTCGTCGGGCAGGGTGACCTGCTCCGGGTCCAGGTCGGCGAGCGCGCCGTACAGGGCGTGCAACTGGGCGGGGGCCACCGGGCGTTCGGGGTCGGCGAGCCGGTCGAGGAGTTCGGCGGCGCCGCCCGGCTCGTCCAGCAGGGCGGCCACGGAGGTGCGCACGCCCAGGGCGCGCAGCACCTGCTCGTCCTCGAAGCCGGTGGCGTCGGCCTCGTCGTACAGGCCGCGCAGCAGCGGGTCGGACCCGGCGGCGCGCAGACCGGCCGGGCGGCGCCCGCCGAGCACCGGGTGCCCGCGCAGCCACCACGCGGTGTAGGGGCGTACGACCTCGTGGGTGCCGTCCGGCAGCAGGATCCGCACCGGCTGGGTGAGCGCGTCGCGCAGCGGCGGCCGGGCGAGCAGGGCCAGCGCGCGCGGCCACTGGTCGTCGTCCACGAGGTCCAGGTCGCGCACGGCGACGAGTTCGGTGGCGACCGGCGGGACCGGGGTGTCCGGGAAGCGGTCGAGGACGTCCTCGCACCACACGTCGACCGCGTCGAGCAGCCCCGGGTCGTCGGGCTCGGGGAAGTCGGCCTCGCGCGGCTCCAGTTCGTCCGGGTCGAGGACGACGTCGGTGGCGCGGACGAGCGCGAAGTCCACGAGCACCCCGCAGGCGGCCAGCGGCTGTTCGCCCCAGCGGGCGGCCAGCTCGCCGTCCGCGGAGGGCAGTTCGCCCTCGCGCATGACCTGGGCGAACGGGCCGCCGGGGAAGACCAGTTCACCGGCCGGGGCGAGTTCGCCGTCCTCGTCGGGCAGGGCGAGCGCGCCGAGCCAGGGCTCGTCGCCCGGCTCCAGGCCCGCGTCGCGGACCAGCGCGAGGACGGTGTCGGCGAGTTCCTCGGCGTCCGGGGTGTCCGCGTCCCAGGCGCCGCCGTCCTCGTCCAGGGAGGCGGCGACCGCGGCCCGCACCTGCGGGGTGGTGAGCACCGCGCGCGCGGTGGCGGGCAGCGCGCCCAGCTTCTCCAGGATCGGGTGGGCGGCGTCCGGGTGGGCGACCTTCAGACCCAGCCGGGCCAGCACCTCCGGGTCCGCGACGGCGACGGCGTCCCCGGTGGGCAGCAGCACCTGCCGGGGGCCGAGCGTGGTGCGCCCGTCGGCCAGCGGCACGGGCAGCCCGGTGAGCCGGTCCGGGTCGACACCGGCCAGGCTGTCGTACAGCCGCCGCCACCAGCCGGGCTCCTTCTCCAGCCCGGCCAGCCGGTCCACGGCGTCGGTCAGCGGAACCCGGGCCACGCCCAGCGTGCGCAGCTCCACCCGCCGCTCCAGCCCGGCGGGCAGCAGGGTGGGCAGCACCTCGGCGAGGACCCGTACGGTCTCGGCGCCCGCGCCCTCCACCACCTCGGCGTCGCGCGGCCGCAGCGCGGCGGGCAGCTCGTCGGCGGTGTCGGCGCCATCCAGGTTGTCTGCGGTGTCGGCGGTGTCCGGTCCGTCGCGGTGGGCGGCGGCGGGCGGCAGGAAGGCGGTGCGCGGCAGCCGCTCCAGGATCGCCTGGCGCAGGGTGCCGTCCAGTTCGCCCTTGCCGAGCGGGCCGGGGACGAGTCCGATGAGCGCCTCGGACACCGGCCGCCAGTCGGCGAGGAGCCCGGCGTAGGCATCGGCGGCGCGCTGCGCGAGGAAGTCGGTGAGCGGGCCGGGCGCGGTGTGCCGACGGGTGGTGTCCAGCGGGAACGAGGCGATGAGCAGGGCGGGGACGCCCAGGGGCTCGTCGCTGGGGGTGGGCGCGTGCACGACCGGGCTGGTGCGCGGGGCGCGCGGGGACCCGTCCTCGTCCACGGGGACCGCCCAGGTCAGGGACCAGCGGGGGCGCAGCCGCTCCTCCACCGGCCGGTCGGCCAGGAGGTCGGCGGTGAGCGGCCCGTGCGCGTCGGCGGTGCGCCAGCGGGTGGTGCCCTCGCGGGTGTCCTCCACGACCGTGAGCGCGCCCTCGGCGCGGCGGCGCAGCGTGCGCGGGGCGTCGTCGCCGGTCTCGATCACGACCTCGGCCAGGCCCGGCAGGGCGAGCAGCAGGGCGTCGTCGACCGCGCGCAGCAGCCGCTCGGCGAGGTCGGCGGCGGCCGTGTCGCGCAACGGCAGGATGACGGCCGTGTCGTACGGGCCGGGCGCGGTGCCCTCGGCGGCGAACGGGAGCCGCAGCAGCGGGACATGGCCGTCGCGGCGGCGGATCTCGTCACCGAGGCCGGGGCTGTGCCGGGCGGTCTCCTCCGCCAGGTTCCGGGCCTCGGCCAGCGACCAGCGCACCCCGCCGTGCCGCCCGACGACGGCGGGCTCGTCGGTGACGGCGAGCACGGCGGCGAAGCCGACGCCGAAGCGGCCCACGGAGGCCACGCGGCCGTCCCCGGTGTCCCGCTTCGCCGAGGCGCGCAGCGTGGACAGCGACTCCACCCCGGTCGCGTCCAGCGGGGCACCGGTGTTGGCGGCGACGAGGACGCCGTCGCGCAGGGTGAGCCGCAGCCGGCCCGGTACTCCGGCGCGGGCGGCGGCGTCGGCGGCGTTCTGCGCCAGCTCGACCACGAGCCGGTCGCGGTAGCCGCCGAGGACCAGGTCCTCCTCGGCGTTGGCGTCCTCACGGAACCTGGCCGGGCTGGTCGCCCAGGCGTCCAGCACACCGCGGCGCAGGCGCGCGGTCCCGAACGGGTCTCCCCCGGCGGAGGGCTGCACCAACATGCTCACGTTCATTCTCCTCATGAGGGTGAGGAGAAGGTACCGCGCCGCCGGGAACGGGTGCGCGGGGTCCCGGGCCGGGGGCTGAAGCCCGGGTCCGGGGCCGGGGCCCGGGTCAGGCAGGCCCTACGAGTGCCCCAGTTCGGCGGTCTCGTCGTCGGTGACGGGCACCGAGCCCGAGTCGGGGGCGGGACGCAGCGGGAAGGGGTCCACGCGGGTCTCGTCGACGACCGGCGGGGCGGGCTGGGGCGGCTTCGGCATGACGGCCGCCTCGGAGTGGCCGCCGCAGCCGTACGCCAGGGAGACGACGCGGCCGTCCGCCGGGGAGAACTCGTTGGCGCAGATCCCGAAGGCCTGGCCCAGCGAGCCGCCGACGGGCACCAGGAAGGCGCAGCTCACACAGGACGCCGGGGCCGCCTGCGCCATGGGCGTCTGCGGGCCGTACGCCTCCTCCCAGCGGTCGGCGGCGGTGTGCAGGCCGTAGCGGGACAGGACGCGGGCGCGGCCCATGCCCAGTTCCTCGGCGACCGCGGCGACGGAACCGCGCGAGGGCGCGGTGGGCAGGTTCCGGGGCGGGCCGGCGGTGACGTCGGCGTCCTCGGCCTCCGCCAGCTCGGCCATCTCCTCGGAGACGGCCGAGTTCGGCGCGGGCTCGTCCTCGCCGGAGAAGCCGGGCTCCAGGCGCAGATCCTCGGCATCGGTGGGCAGCAGGTCGCCGGGGCCCATGTCGCCGGGGCGCAGCCGCTCGCTCCAGGGCACCCACTCGGGGGCGAGCAGGGCGTCGGGGCCGGGCAGCAGGACGGCCTCGTCCAGGGTGACGATCTTCGCGCGGGAGGCGCGGGCCACGGTCACCGCCCAGCGCCAGCCCCGGTAGCCCGGTTCCTTGCACTCGAAGAAGTGGGTGACGACGCGGTCGCCCTCGGACACCAGGCCCGCGTGCTCGCCGACGACGCCGGGGGCCGCCGCCTCCTCGGCTGCGGCACGGGCGAGGTCGACCGCCTCGGCGCACAGGCGGTCGGGGGTGCGGCTTCGCGTGGTCGCTGCGCTCACAGGTATCGCTTCTCTCCTACGCCGTCTCTCGGGTGCGCCGGCCTGAAGGCGGCGGGGCGGACGGAGCGGACCCTGGACCGCGTCGACGTCCGCGCCCGATCGCGCTCGGGCGCACCTACGTCATCCATTCTGCGGTATGCACGTAAGGCGCGCGGCCGAGAACGTTCGCCACGGCGCGCTACGCACGCTACCTTCTCGTCGCCGCTGGGCCTACACCGACGGTGGCTTCACGCCCGCGCGGCGACCTCCGCGGGGGCGCGCGGGGCGCCGCGGGCGGCTGTGTCGCGGGGGCGGGGGGCGCGAATTCCCGGGGCGGGCGGGGGCGCTTTCGGGGCGCGCGGGGCTTGTGGGGCGGCTTCTGCTGGGGGCTTCTGCGGGGGGACGGCTTCCGGGGTGGCGGCTTCTGGGGGATTCTCCGGGACGGCTTCCGGGGCGAGCGGAACTTCTTTCGGCGGGCGGCCGGGGCGCGGGGCGGTCCGGCATGCGGCGGAGGAGGGGGGGGCCGGTCCGGGCCGAGGTCCGGTGTCCGGGGCGCTGGGGGACCGGGAAGCCGGGCTAGCCGGGCGAGCCGGGCGAGTCGACTCCCGGTGGGCGCCACGGGGCTGGGCGGATCCGTCCCGGCGGACGGACGTACTCGGAGCCGGGCCGGTCCCGCATCCGGCGGTGAGCCGGAGTCGGGCGACTCACCCCGCCCGCCACGCGGCGCGCCGTCCCTCTGGCCCCTCCTCCCCTCGGGTCGCCCCCTCGGGTCGCGGGCCGTGCGCCGGGCCACCGGGTGTGACCGCCGCGTGCGGCCACCGGGTGCGGCCGCACGCGGCGGTCGAGGCAGCGGATGCGGGGGGTACGGCCGCCGGGGCGCCAGATGCGGGGGCGTGGTCCGGCCGTCGGGCGGCGCGTGCGGGGCCGTCGGGGCGGTCCGGGACGGGTGTTCGGGGGGTGGTGGCGCTAGGGGCGGCCGTATCGGGGCACTATGACGGAGTGGCAGCCGCGAGGACGCCCCCGGAGACCGCCGGGCTCGAAGAGCCCGAAGAGGTGACGGCGGGCAGCAGCCGGGGCAGCGGTTCGGGCCGGTTCGGCGGTTCCGTCCGCGCGGTGGGCCGTGCCCTGCGGCTGCCGTTCACCGGCACCGCGCGCGGGATCCGCCGGGTCACGCACGCGCACGGCGCGGGCGAGTCCGGCCTCGGCAAGCTGATCGAGCTGCACGCGGTGAACGGCGCCGGTGACGTGATGATCACCGTGGCGCTCGCCTCCACCGTCTTCTTCTCGGTCCCCACCGACGAGGCCCGCGGCCGGGTCGCGCTGTACCTGGCCATCACCATGGCCCCCTTCACGGTGCTCGCCCCGGTGATCGGCCCGCTCCTGGACCGGCTGCCGCACGGGCGCCGGGCCGCGATGGCCGCCGCGATGCTGGCCCGCGCCCTGCTCGCGCTGATCATCGCGGGCGCGGCGGCGGGCGGCGGGCTCGAACTGTATCCGGCGGCGCTCGGCGTGCTGGTCGCCTCCAAGGCGTACGGCGTGGTCCGCAGCGCGGTGGTGCCACGGCTGCTGCCACCGTCGTTCTCGCTGGTCAAGGCGAACTCGCGGGTCACGCTCGGCGGACTGCTCGCCACCGGGGTGGCCGCGCCCATCGGGGCCGGACTGCACCTCGTCGGGCCGGGCTGGCCGCTGTACGGCGCCTTCGTGATCTTCGTCGCGGGAACGTTCCTGTCCTTCTCGCTGCCCCGCAAGGTCGACTCCGCCAAGGGCGAGCACCGGGCGCTGCTCGCCGCCGACGCGCCGTCCCGCTCCCACGGGCCGCGCCGCAAGCCGCCCCGGCGCCCCGGGCTGCGCGGCGTCGGTACGGCCGTCACGCACGCCCTCGCCGCCAACGCGGCCCTGCGCTGCCTGTCCGGCTTCCTGATCTTCTTCCTCGCCTTCCTGCTGCGCGAGCACCCGCTGGCCGGGCAGAACGCGGCCGTCTCGCTCGGCATCGTGGGCGTGGCGGCGGGCGCGGGCAACGCGCTGGGCACGGCGGTCGGCGCGTGGCTGCGCTCGCGCGCCCCGGAGGTCATCGTGGTGACGGTCGTCGCGATCGTGCTCGGGGTGGCGGTGCTGGCGGCGGTGCTCTTCAGCGCGGTCCTGGTGGCGTGCCTGGCCGCGTTCGCCGGGTTCGGGCAGGCGCTGGGCAAGCTGTCGCTGGACGCGCTGATCCAGCGGGACGTGCCCGAGGCGGTGCGCACCTCGGCGTTCGCGCGCTCCGAGACGCTGCTCCAGATGGCCTGGGTGCTGGGCGGCGCGATCGGCATCGTGCTGCCCCTCAACGGCGTGCTGGGCCTGTCCGTGGGCGCCGCGATCGTCGCGTGCGGCTGGCTGCCCACGGCCCGGGGCCTGCTGACCTCCGCCCGCCACGGCGGCGCGCCGGACCGCCCCGGGGCACCGGCCTGAGGGCCCGCGCCACGGCCGCCGCAGCCACAGAAGGGCAGGCCGGCGCGCGGTGCGCCGCGCCGCGCCGCGGGAGTGGCCCGCGGGTGGTCGGGGCGTGCCCCGGGGGGCCGTTCGGGCGCACGCCGCACCCCCGCGTGGCCGGAGGGCTGGACGTGCCCGATAGCCTTCCGCCATGACCTCGCTGCAATCCGCCGTGCGACGCCGCCGCGCCGTCGCCGCCGCCGGCGCCGTTTCCGCCGGACTGCTCCTCCTGACGGCCTGCGACAAGCCGACGCCGATGGCCACGATCACCGTGGGCGACGACTCGGTGCACTCGGAGGCGACCTGCTACAACGACGGCAAGGCGATCAAGACCGCCGACCTGCCGAAGTGCCTGAAGTCGGACAAGTCGATCAAGGTCGATCCCGACGAGACCGTCCGCTTCGGCGTCGACCCGGACATCGCGGACAAGGGCTGGACCATCCTGATGAACGGTCAGCCGCTGACCGACTCCAGCAAGAAGTCGTACCGCACCATCCCGGGCAGCGTGTTCTTCAACGCCCAGTACGGCGCCAGCGGCAACTCGACCTGGATCGCCGTCAAGGAGGGCGACAAGGACGTGACCGGCGTGTGGTCCTTCAAGCTCGAGAAGGACTCCTGACACGTCCTCCGTACGCGTACTCGTCGCCACCGCGGTCCCGGCCGAACGGGACGCGGTGGCGCGGGCGTTCGCGTCCGCCGGGCCGCCGCGCGAGGTGCCGCTGCCCGGAGTGGCCGTGCACCGCGTCGGCGGTCCCGGCACCGGCCTCGACCTGATCGCGGCCGGCGTCGGCCCCGCCCTGGCCGCCGCGTCCACCGCCACCGCCCTCACCGCCGCCGCGCTCGACGGCGCCCCGTACGGCCTGGTCGTCTCCGCCGGCATCGCGGGCGGCTTCGCCCCCGCCGCGACGGACCTTCCCGGCCCTCCCGGCCCTCCCGGCCTTCCCCGCCTTCCCGGCGCGCCCGTCGGCTCGCTCGTCCTCGCCGACGAGATCACCGCCGCCGACCTGGGCGCCGAGACCGCCGACGGCTTCCTGCCGGTGACCGACCTCGGCTTCGGCACCGTCACCCACCGTCCCCCCGAATCACTCGTACGGGCCGCCGCGTCCGCGACCGGCGCGGCCACGGGCACGGTGCTGACCGTCTCGACCGTGACCGGCACCGCCGCCCGCGCCGCCGCCCTGCGCGCCCGCCACCCCCGTGCCCTCGCCGAGGCCATGGAGGGGTTCGGCGTCGCCGAGGCCGCCGCGGCGCACTCGGTCCCCGTGCTGGAACTGCGCGCGGTCTCCAACCCCGTCGGGCCGCGCGACCGCGCCGCCTGGCGCATCGGCGACGCGCTCGCGGCCCTGACCGAGGGCTTCGGGAAGCTCGCCCCCGTACTGGAGAGTTGGAACGCCCATGAACCCGCAGAACCCGCAGAACCCGCAGCATCCTGAGCAGGTGCGGATCGCCTACTCGCCCTGCCCCAACGACACCTTCGTCTTCGACGCCCTCGCGCACGGCCGGATCCCCGGCGCGCCCGCCCTCGACGTCACCTTCGCCGACATCGACGTCACCAACGGCATGGCCGAGCGCGGCGAGCACGACGTGCTGAAGGTGTCGTACGCGGTGCTGCCCTACGTCCTGGACGAATACGCGCTGCTGCCGTGCGGCGGCGCGCTGGGCCGGGGCTGCGGGCCGCTGGTGCTGACCCGGGAGCCGGACGCCGATCTGAAGGGGCGCACGGTCGCGGTGCCGAGCGAGCGGTCGACGGCGTACCTGCTGTTCCGGCTCTGGGCGGCGGACACGGTGCCCGGCGGGGTGGGCGAGATCGTCGTGATGCCGTTCCACGAGATCATGCCCGCGGTACGGGACGGGAAGGTCGACGCCGGTCTCGTGATCCACGAGGCCCGTTTCACGTACCAGAACTACGGTCTGCACAAGCTCGCCGACATGGGCGAGCACTGGGAGGACACCACCGGGCTGCCCATCCCGCTCGGCGCGATCATCGCCAGGCGGTCCCTGGGCACGGCGGCGCTGACCGGGCTGGCCGACGCGATCCGCGCCTCCGTGCGCGCCGCCTGGGACGACCCCGAGGCGTCCCGGCCGTACGTCATGGAGCACGCCCAGGAGATGGACCCGGCCGTCGCCGACCAGCACATCGGGCTGTACGTCAACGAGTTCACCGCGGGTCTGGGCGAGGACGGCTACGCGGCGGTCCGCGGCCTGCTCACCCGGGCGGCGGCCGAGGGGCTGGTACCGGCCCTCGGGCCCGACGCGCTGGCCTTCCCCTGAGAGGGGACCCGCGAGGCGGCCCGGCGGTTCACGCGTGACGGGCCGGCCCCGTCATCCGTCCGGGCCGGTTCAGGCGTCCGTCCGGCCCGGCGTCCGTCCGGGTCGTACGCCCGCCCGGGTCAGACGTCCAGCTGGTCGGCGACCGCGCGCAGCAGCCCGGCGACCTTCTTGCCGGAGGTCTTCTCGGGGTAGCGGCCGCGCTCCAGGGTCTGGCCGACGCTCTCCAGGAGCGTCGTCAGGTCCTGCACGATGGAGAGCAGTTCGTCCGGCTTCTTGCGCTGGGCCGCCGCGACCGAGGGCGCCGGCTCCAGGAGCGTCACCGTCAGTGCCTGGTCGCCGCGCTGCCCGGCGACCACGCCGAACTCCACGCGCTGTCCCGGCTTGAGCGCGTCTACTCCGGCGGGAAGGACCGAGGAATGGACGAAGACGTCACCGCCGTCGTCGCGGGAGAGGAAGCCGAAGCCCTTCTCGCTGTTGAACCACTTGACCTTGCCAGTCGGCAAAGCACACACTCCCTCGATCGGTCCCGGACGCCCTTGAACTGCCGTTGAACCACCTTACCGGGGCTCTCCCCCGCCGGACATGTGCTTAACCACGCCCCGTAACGGCTCCCGGCCGCCGTCCGTCCGGATCCCGACGCCCCGAAGCTCGCTTCCGCGCGCGGTGGCGCGACCGGTCACCGGCCGACCGCCGCCGGACCGCCGCCGGGACTCCGCCAGATCGCCGATGGGCTGTCGACGGGCCGCCGCCGGGCTGTCCGCGCGGGGGCCTACCCTGGTCGGGTGCGTGACAAGACCCAAGAGAATCCCGCCCCCGGCGACCGGCTGATCCGGGCCGGGGCCATCGTGTTCTTCATCGGCACGCTGGCCACCATGGTCACGGTGGCGCCCCTGTTCTTCGGGGCGAAGCCGTTCCCCACCTATATGTTCGGCCTGAGCATGCTCATGGGCGTCGGCTTCCTGGTCGCCGCCGCCGGGGTGCTCCAGTCGATCGCCGCGGGCCGCCGCCAGGCGCGCGGCGAGGCCGGGTAGCCGTCAGGCCACGGGCTCGTCAGACCACGGACTCCTCGGGCCACGGACTCGTCAGGCCACGGACTCGTTCTCGGCCGAAACGCGCGCCTGCGCGTCCGGGATCCGGCCCGCGGACCAGCCCGCGAACCACTCGGGGAACGCGGTGAGCGCCCCGAGGACCACGTCCGCGCCCGCCTCCGTCAGCTCCCGCTCGTCGCACGGCCCGGTGGCCACCGCCACCGACAGGGCACCGGCCGCGCGGGCGCCGCGCACATCGCCCACATGGTCGCCGACGTACACCCCGGCGCCGTACGCGCGCAGCGCCTCCGCCTTGCGCTCCGCCCACAGGCCGCCGATCACCGCGTCCGGCTCGATGCCCAGGTGCTCCAGGTGCAGCCGGGCGTTCGGCTCGTGCTTGGCGGTGACGACGATCGCCCGTCCGCCCGCCTTCCGCACGGCCGCGACCGCCTCGCGGGCGCCCGGGAGCGCGAGCGTGGGCGCGACGGCGACGGCCGGGTACAGCTCGCGGTACAGGTCCGCGACGGCCTCGACCCGGTCGGCCGGGAACCAGTTGACCAGCTCGTCCTCCAGCGGCGGCCCGAGCCGGGTGACCACCAGGTCGGCGTCGACGGGGGTCCCGGTCCGCGCGGACAGTTCCACGTAGCAGGCGTGGATGCCGGGGCGAGAGTCGATGAGGGTCATGTCGAGGTCGAAGCCGACGGTCAGCGGGCGCGAGGTCATGGGGCCATTGTGCCCAGGGGCGACAACAGCGGGGCGGCCGGTCCGGGATCCAGGACCTCAGCCGCGCCGCCGCTGGGAGCGCCACACCAGGAACAGCGCCGACAGCACGGCCGCCGTCCGCACCACCCAGGGCCAGGTCTGGCCGACCGCGTCGTTCATCTGGCCCTGGGCGATGGGGGCGCCCCAGCGGCCCTCGCCCCGGCCCCACAGCCACAGGAGCCCGGCGGCGAGGGCCAGTCCCGGCATCCCCAGGACGGCCCACTTGGTCTCCATGGGCGTCAGCCGCCGGGAGCCGTACGCGATGACCCAGCCGAGCAGCAGGGCGAACAGGTTGCCGGTCACCGCGCCGCCCACCAGCAGCGCGGCGGCGAGCAGGAGCAGCGGGTTGCTCCACCGGGCGCGGGCGGTCTCCTTCGCCGCCCGCCGGGGCAGCAGGCCGAAACGCCGCCGCGAGGACGGGCTCTCCGGCACGGCTTCCGTCGCGTCCGGTACCCGCGGTGCCGCGTCCGCCGCCTCGGCCGGTGCGGTGCCGGGCCCCGCCGGGCCGTCGGGCCGTCGCGGCGGCGGGGCCTTGAGCAGGTCGGGGATCTCCACCCCGCCGACGAAACCGGCCGGCACGTCGTCGCCGAGGCCGAACGGGCTGTCCTCCGTGCGCCACCAGTCGGGGTGGATCCGGGCGTCGCCCAGGTCGTCGGCGGTCGCCAGGTGCGGCGGGAGCGCGCCGCCGGGCGGGGGCACGGGGCCCGGGTGCGGGTCCGGTTTCGGGTCCGGCTCCGGCCGGGCGGGGCGCGGCCGGGGCACGACCCGGCGCAGGCTCTTCAGCAGCGACGGTTCCGCATCGTCGCCGGTCCCGCCGGAACGGCCGGAAGGACCGAAAGGACCGGGAGGACCGGGAGGACCGGAAGGACCGGACGCGGTCCCGGCGGGCCGGGCCGGGCCGGGGTCCCGCTGCACGGGCACGGCGGGCGGCGGCGGGGCGGGCGCGGCACCCGGAGCGGTGCCGAAGGCCGCGGCCGCGCCCGGGGCACCGGTGGAGCCCGTCGTGCCGCCCGCCGCCGCGACGACGTCGTCGGGGCTGCCGAGGCGGTCCAGGATGCGGCGGACGGCGGCGGGACTGTCGACGGCGGTCCTGGCCCGGCAGCGGTCGATCTCGTCGCGCAGCTGCGACACCAGCCGCATCCGGGTGGCCGAGGACAGCTGGCGCTGCTGGGCCACGTCCCCGACGCGGCTCAGATACTCGTAGACGACCTGGTCGCTCTCGATCCCCACGAACCCCTCCGGGGCGGCTGGCCGATGACCCCGTGGCACGACGGTACCGCGTGCCGGGCGGCTCCCGGGGCCGCCCGGCACGACCCGCCCGCCCGCGCCCCGCACGAGGTCCGCCCCCGGCCCGCCCGTGCTCCGCACCGGCCCGACGCCTGCCCGGCCGCCGGGGGCACCCGCTACCGTGGGTCGGATGAGCAGCGACGAGAAACCGGTGGCAGTCCCCCGCTCGCTCGCGGAGGACCTGCGCGCGCGGGACGACGCCTCCCTGACCGCGCTCCTGCGCAGCCGACCGGACCTCATCACGCCGGTCCCGGCCGACCTGACCCAGCTCGCCACCCGGGCCGGCACCCGGGCCTCGGTGGTGCGCGCGCTGGAGCGGCTGGACCGGTTCGCCCTCCAGACGGCGGAGGCGCTGGCCGTGGCGCCGGATCCGGCGGCGTACGGCGAGTTGCTGGGGCTGATGGCCGGGGACGAGGGGGACGGTGCCGTCGCCGCCGCGCTGCCCCGGGCGCTGGCCACCCTGCGCGAACAGGCGCTGGTCTGGGGCGACGACGACCGGCTGCGCCTGGTGCGCACCGCCCGCGAACTGCTCGCGCCCTCCGCGCAGCACCCCTCCCCCACCGGGCTCGGCCCGACGGTGCAGGAGGCCACGGCGGGCATGTCGCCGGGGCGCATCCAGGAGATCGTGACCGCCGCCGGGCTGCCTTCCACCCATGACTCGGTCTCGGCGGCGGCCGCGCTCACCGCCCTGTTCACGGACCGGAAGCGGATGGCCGCGCTGCTCGCGGACCTGCCGGAGGACTCCCTGGAGGTGCTGGACCGGCTGGTGTGGGGGCCGCCGTACGGGCAGGTGACCGCCGATCCGGCGCCCCGGCTGCGGCGGCTGCTCGACCGGGGGCTGCTGCTGCCCACCGCGCCCGGCACGGTCGTCCTGCCGCGCGAGGTGGCACTGCATCTGCGCGCCGGGCGCGCGCACCGGGCGCCCGAGCCGCTGCCGCCCGCCGTGGAGTCCGCCGCCGCGCACAGCGCGCAGGTCGTCGACGCGACCGCGGCCGGGCAGGCGTACACCGCGCTGGCCACCGTCGAGGAACTGCTGAAGGACTGGGACGAGGGCGGCCCGAACGTGCTGCGCGCGGGCGGTCTGAGCGTGCGCGACCTCAAGCGCGCCGCCGTCGCCCTGGACGTGGCCGAGCCGGTGGCCGCCTTCTGGATCGAACTCGCCTACGCGGCCGGGCTGCTGGCCTCCGACGGCGACGTGGACGAGCGGTACGCGGCGACCCCGGCGTACGACGAGTGGCGGGAGCGGCCCGCCGCCGAACGCTGGGCGCTGCTGGCGCAGGCGTGGCTGGCGGCGACCCGGACCCCGGGGGTGGCCGGCGGGCGCGACGCCAAGGACCGCGTGCTGTCCGCGCTCGGTCCCGGGCTCGACCGCTCGGCCGCGCCGGAGGTACGGCACCGGGTGCTGGCGCTGCTGGCGGGCCTGCCGGAGGGCACCGCGCCGGTCGCCGAATCGGTGCTCGCCCGGCTGCGCTGGGAGCGTCCGCTGCGCGGGGCGCAGCGCGATCATGAGCACGACCTGCGCGAACGCCTCGCTCGGTGGACGCTGTCCGAGGCGGAGCTGCTCGGTGTCACCGGCCGGGGCGCGCTGTCCGCGCACGGCCGGGCGCTGCTCGGGGCGCCGCCCGCGCCGGAACCGGCCCGCGCGCCCGAGCCCACCGGGCCCGGCGACAAGCTGCCCGTCCACCACCACCGGGGCGCCGACGTCCCGCAGGCCGCACAGGCCGCACCGACCGCGCGGGCCGCCGCCGCGGTGCCGCTGTCGGGGGCCGGGCGGGCCGCCGCGGCGGAGGCCGCCGCCCGGCTGCTCGCGCCGCTGCTGCCCGAACCGCTGGACCACGTCCTGCTCCAGGCGGATCTGACGGCGGTGGCGCCCGGCCCGCTGAGACGGCCGCTGGCGGACACGCTCGGTGTGCTCGCCGACGTGGAGTCCAAAGGCGGCGCGACGGTCTACCGGTTCACCCCGGCCTCGGTGCGGCGCGCCCTGGACGCCGGGCGCACCGCCGCCGATCTGCACGACTTCCTCGGCCGGCACTCCCGCACGCCGGTGCCGCAGCCGCTCGCGTACCTGATCGACGACGTGGCCCGGCGGCACGGGCATCTGCGGGTCGGCGCGGCCTCGGCCTACGTCCGCTGCGACGACGACGCGCTGCTGAACGAGATCCTGGCCGACAAGCGGTCCGCCGGGCTGCGGCTGCGCCGGCTCGCGCCGACCGTGCTGGCCACCCCCGCCGATCCGGCCGCCCTGCTGGAGGGGCTGCGGGCGATGGGCTACGCACCGGCGGCCGAGTCCGCCGAGGGCGATGTGCTGATCGCGCGCGCCGACTCCCACCGGACGCCGCCGCGCACCGCTCCCGCACCGGTGCCCGACGGTCCGCCGCTGCCCGACGCCACACTGCTGTCGGCGGCGGTGCGCGCGATCCGGGCGGGCGACCTGGCGTCCACCGCGCCGCGCAAGCCGTCCGCCACGGCCACGGCCGACGGCGAGCTGCCCCGCACCACCGCGGCCGAGACCCTGGCCACGATGCAGGCCGCCGTGCTCACCGGGGAGGCCCTGTGGATCGGCTACGTCAACGCCGAGGGCACCGCCGGTCAGCACGTCATCGCCCCGATCCGCGTCGAGGGCGGCTTCGTGACCGCGTACGACCACACGGCGGACGAGGTGCGCACCTACCCGCTGCACCGGATCACGGGGGTGGCGGAGCTGGAGGCGGACGTCGGCTGAGGACCCGTCAAGCACTCCCGACCCGGCTTTCCCGCCTGCCTTCCTGACGTCGCGCCAGGCGCAACGGGGGCCGCGAGTTCGTCCGCCCGCCGGGAATCGATTCCCTGACCGCCCGGCCCCCGTAACACCTCGCACCCAGTGTTCACCCGTCAACCAGACCCCTGACGACGGGTGCCACACATGGACCTCAGCAGACGCCGTCTGCTCGGCCGGGCAGGAGCGGGCGCCGCCACGCTCGGCCTGTTCACCGCGGGCTTCAGCACGGCGGGCGCCTGGGCGGCGCCGCGCTTTCCCGACGACCCCTTCCGGCTGGGCATCGCCTCCGGCGACCCGCACGACGACGGGTTCGTGCTGTGGACGCGGCTCGCGCCGGACCCGCTGGCCGTGGACAGCCGCGGCGGCATGCCCGAGCGGACGGTGCCGGTGCAGTGGCAGGTCGCCACCGACGAGCGGTTCCGGCACGTGGTGCGGTCCGGGACCGCAAGGGCCGTGCCCGAACTCGCCCACTCCGTCCACCCGGAGGTGCGCGGCCTGCGGCCGGGGACCGAGTACTTCTACCGCTTCCGGGCCGGGCACGCGATCAGCCAGGTGGGCCGCGCCCGGACCGCCGCCTCGCCGCACGGCCGCGGCGGCGACCGGCTCAGCATGGCCTTCGTCTCCTGCCAGTGCTGGTACGAGGGCTACTACACGGCCTACCGGCACCTGGCCGACGCCGGCCACGACCTGATCGTGCACCTGGGCGACTACCTCTACGAGAACGGCGTCGGCGCCACCGCGGGCGTGCGGGGCATGCCGGAACTCGACGCGCAGTACCGGCGCGAGACGTACACCCTGGCCGAGTACCGCAACCGGTACGCGCTCACCAAGCTGGACACCGACCTCCAGGCCGCGCACGCCTCCGCCGCCTGGGCACTGACCTGGGACGACCACGAGGTCGAGAACAACTGGGCCGGTGACTGGGCCCAGGTGGACGGCGACGGCTTCCCCGACGGCGACCCGGCCGCCTTCCGGGTCCGCAAGGCCGGCGCCTTCCAGGCCTACTACGAGCACCAGCCGCTCCGGCTGCCGCAGAAGCCGCGCGGGGCGCGGGCCCGTATGTACCGCAGGCTGACCTTCGGGCGGGTCATGGACCTGCACGTCCTGGACAGCCGCTCCTACCGCGACGACCAGGTCGGCGGCGACGGCACCAGGCCGGGTTTCGACGCCGAGCGGCGCGCCCCCGGCCGGCAGATGCTGGGCGCCGAGCAGGAGGCGTGGCTGCTGCGCGGCGCGGCCCGCTCGCACGCCACCTGGAACGTGCTCGCCAACCAGACGCTGATCGCCCAGGTCGACCAGGACCCGGACCCGGCGGTGCTCTCCTCCGGCCTGGACATGTGGGACGGGTACGTGGACGCCCGGACCCGGCTGCTGGGCGGCCTGTACGAGCGCGGTGTGCGCAACACGGTCGTCCTCACCGGTGACATCCACCGCAGCGTCGTCGCCGATCTCAAGCTCGACTTCGACGACCCGTCCTCGCCGGTGGTGGCCACCGAGTTCGCCGGTACGTCGATCACCTCGGGCAAGAACGGCTCGGCCTCCGACCAGGTCGGCGCCAACTGGCTGGCCGAGGGCGTCAACCCGCATCTGAAGTGGCACAACGCGCAGCGCGGCTACACCACGCTGCGCCTGAGCCACGACGAGCTGCGGGCGGAGTACCACGTCACGGACTTCGTGACCGCGCCCGGCTCCCCGGTCTCCACCGCCGCCGCCTTCTCCGTCGCCCCCCGCCGTCCGGGCGCCCGGCAGGTGTGACCCGCTCCCGCGGAGGGCGGGCGCGGGCCACCCCGGGCCCGCCCTCCGCGGCAGGGCCGGGCCGCGCGGGCGGTGGTGCACACTGGAGTGTTGGCCGAGCCGTCCGGCCGCGTCAGCGAAAGGGTGCCGCGCGTGAATGGTCCGTTGATCGTCCAGTCCGACAAGACCCTGCTCCTGGAGGTCGACCACGAGCAGGCCGACGACTGCCGTCGCGTCATCGCTCCGTTCGCCGAACTGGAGCGGGCGCCCGAGCACATCCACACCTACCGGGTGACCCCGCTGGGGCTGTGGAACGCGCGCGCCGCGGGGCACGACGCCGAGCAGGTCGTGGACGCGCTGGTGCAGTACAGCCGCTACCCGGTGCCGCACGCGCTGCTGGTGGACATCGCCGAGACGATGGACCGGTACGGGCGGCTGACCCTCAGCAAGCACCCGGCGCACGGGCTGGTGCTGACCACGACGGACCGGCCGGTGCTGGAGGAGGTGCTGAAGTCCAAGCGGATCGCCCCGCTGGTCGGGGCGCGCATCGACCCGGACACCGTGGCCGTGCACCCCTCCGAGCGCGGGCAGATCAAGCAGACGCTGCTGAAGCTGGGCTGGCCCGCCGAGGACCTGGCCGGGTACGTCGACGGCGAGGCGCACCCGATCGAGCTGGCCGAGGACGGCTGGGCGCTGCGGCCCTACCAGAAGCAGGCCGTGGAGAACTTCTGGCACGGCGGCAGCGGAGTGGTCGTGCTGCCCTGCGGGGCCGGCAAGACCCTGGTCGGCGCCGGTGCGATGGCGCAGGCCCGGTCGACCACGCTGATCCTCGTCACCAACACCGTCTCCGCCCGGCAGTGGAAGCACGAGCTGGTGAAGCGGACCTCGCTGACCGAGGACGAGATCGGCGAGTACAGCGGGACGAAGAAGGAGATCCGGCCGGTCACCATCGCCACGTACCAGGTGCTCACCACCCGGCGGAAGGGCGTCTACCCGCATCTGGAGCTGTTCGACTCCCGGGACTGGGGGCTGATCGTCTACGACGAGGTGCACCTGCTGCCCGCGCCGGTCTTCAAGTTCACCGCCGATCTCCAGGCGCGGCGGCGGCTCGGGCTGACCGCGACGCTGGTGCGCGAGGACGGCCGGGAGTCCGACGTCTTCTCGCTGATCGGGCCCAAGCGGTTCGACGCGCCGTGGAAGGAGATCGAGGCGCAGGGCTACATCGCGCCCGCCGACTGCGTCGAGGTCCGGGTGAACCTGACCGACTCCGAGCGGCTGGCCTACGCCACCGCCGAGACCGAGGAGAAGTACCGCTTCTGTGCGACCACCGCGACCAAGCGGAAGGTCACGGAGGCGATCGTGCGCCGCTTCGCCGGGCAGCAGGTGCTGGTGATCGGCCAGTACATCGACCAGCTCGACGAGCTGGGCGAGCACCTGGACGCCCCGGTCATCAAGGGTGAGACGTCCAACGCGCAGCGGGAGAAGCTCTTCGACGCCTTCCGCGCGGGCGAGATCACGGTGCTCGTGGTGTCGAAGGTGGCGAACTTCTCCATCGACCTGCCGGAGGCGACGGTCGCGATCCAGGTCTCGGGCACCTTCGGCTCCCGCCAGGAGGAGGCGCAGCGCCTGGGCCGGGTGCTGCGGCCCAAGGCCGACGGCCACCAGGCGCACTTCTACTCGGTGGTCGCCCGCGACACCATCGACCAGGACTTCGCCGCGCACCGCCAGCGCTTCCTGGCCGAGCAGGGCTACGCCTACCGGATCATGGACGCGGACGAGCTGCTGGCGGAGGAAGGCTGACCGGTACGGGGTCATCGCGCGTACGTCCCGGACGGCGCGGGAGGGCGGCCGCCGCGAGCAGGGCGAGGCCCAGCAGCACATACGGCGAGGCCAGGGGCTGCTGCCACCACGGCAGGCGCAGATCCAGCTCGCCCGCGTGCGGCACCAGCCACAGGGTGCGGGCCGTGAAGCAGAGCGAGGTGAGCGCCGCCGCGCCGCGGTGCCCCTCGGCCAGCAGCACGGCGACCAGGGGGACGCACCACACCCAGTGGTGGGACCAGCTGATCGGGGAGACCAGCAGCGCGGTGAAGGCGGTGAGCAGCACGGCCCACCGCTCCCGGGGCGCCCGGCGGACGAGCCAGAGTCCGGCGGCGGCCACCGCGAGGTCCGGCAGCAGCCAGGCGAGGCCGGGCTCCGGGTCCCGCAGCAGGCGGGCGATCAGTCCCTGGAGGGACTGGTTGTCGACGATCCACAGCTTCCCCACTCGGTCGGTCTCGAAGACATGGCGGGTCCAGTAGGCGACGCTCGCGCCGGGCTGGGCGAGCAGGCCCACGACGACGGTCGCGGCGAAGGCCGCCGTCGCGGTGGCCGCCTCGCGTCCGCGTCCGCGCAGCAGCAGATGGACGACGAAGAGGCCGGGGGTGAGCTTGATGCCGGCCGCGAGGCCGATCGCGGCTCCCCGGCCGCGCGCTCCGGGCGGCCGGGTGAGGTCCCACAGCACGAGGCAGGCCAGGGCGAGGTTGATCTGGCCGTAGCGGAAGGTCTGGAAGACCGGTTCGCACCACAGGGCGAGCGCGGTCGCGGTGCACAGCAGCGGCCACCCGGCCGCCCGGCCCGCGAGCCGCGCGGACAGCTGGACCAGCCGGCCCAGCAGCAGCGCGTTGCCCGCGAGGAAGACCAGCTTCAGCACCGGGGCGGGCAGCAGGGCCGTGGGGACGAACAGCACGGCCGCGAAGGGCGGGTAGGTGGCGGGCAGGCGCCCGGCGGTGACCGCGAAGCCGTACAGATCGCGGCCGTGCAGGACGGCCGCGCCCTCGGCCCGGTACACCAGCGCGTCGGGCATCGGCAGCCGCAGATGGGCGAACACGGCCGCCAGGGCGAGGAAGGAGGCGGCGAGGAGGGCCGGAGCAGCCGCCGTGTGTGACCGGAGGGCCACCGTCCGTTCTGTCACGGACCGACCCTAGTAGGTCACTTGTGGCGTATGCCCGCCTCCTCGCCGTACTCCCCGAGGATGATCACGTCGAACGCGGCGCCCGCGTACACCTTCACGGCGTGCAGGGCGTCGCCCAGGCGGTGGTGGTGGCTGCCTCGGACAGCCGTGGCACCGGCCGGGCGAGCGGCGGGTGCCGGATGGATGGTCGCTGCACTCATGACTCAATGGTGGATCTCGGAGGGCGTGGTCGGCATCGGTCTGCGGAGCCAACCTTCTTGCCCTCCGCGTACCCCTCTGGAGGGAGCACACCCCCTACACCGGACGGGCGACTCCCCCTAGGGGTCACCGGCAGAACCGGACATAGAACCGGACATAGAGGGACCGGGAGCGGGGCGGCGGGCCGGGGCACGGACGTCCGGCGGGAAAACGGTTGGCCTCCCTGGCGCCCGGCGCACTAGACTCTCCGCCCTTGCCCGCCTCCCCACGGAGTGCCGCCGGCCGGACGGAAACCGGACGGCAGATCCCGCGTGTCCGCGCCCCGCCGCACGGCGCCGCGCAGCGCGCACCGCGCCGCCCGTCCCCGCAGGTCCTCCGGAGGCACCGCCTTGTCGTCGTCCACGCCCACCGACCCCGCCGTACGTCCCGCGAGCACCCCCGCGGCCTCCGCCGCTGCCACCGCGCCCGCGGCGGACGATCCGCTCGGCCGCGAGCGGTCCCATCTGGCCGCCTCCCGCGCCGCCCTGCGGACCATGCGCGCGGACGTCGAGTCGCTCGACATCCGCGACGTCAGCGCGAACTGGGTCAACGCCGAAGTGCTCGCCCGCCAGATCGACGAGCGCATCAAGGCACTGGCCGACCTGAGCGACACCCCCCTCTTCTTCGGCCGCCTCGACTACCTGCACGCCCCGGGCGCCGACCAGGCAGAAGGGGCGGAGGGCGAGCGCTTCTACATCGGGCGGCGGCATGTGCACGACGCCGAGGGCGACCCGATGGTCATCGACTGGCGCGCGCCCGTCTCGCAGCCGTTCTACCGGGCGTCGAAGAAGGACCCGATGGACGTCGCCCTGCGCCGCCGCTTCGGCTACACCGGCGGCGACCTCACGGCGTACGAGGACGAGCACCTGTCCGACCCGGCCGACCCGGCGGGAGCCACGGTCACCAGCAAACTGCTCCAGCAGGAGATCGAACGCCCGCGCGTCGGTCCCATGCGCGACATCGTGGCCACCATCCAGCCCGAGCAGGACGAGATCGTGCGCTCCGGCCTGTCCGGCACCGTCTGCGTCCAGGGCGGCCCCGGCACCGGGAAGACCGCCGTCGGCCTGCACCGGGTCGCCTTCCTCCTCTACGCTCACCGCGACCGCCTGGCCCGCACCGGCACCCTCGTCATCGGCCCGAACCGCTCCTTCCTGCACTACATCGAGCAGGTGCTCCCGGCCCTGGGCGAGCTGGCCGTGCAGCAGGCGACCGTGGACGACCTGGTGGCCCACGCCGAGGTGCGCGGCACGGACGACGCGGCGGCGGCCCTGGTCAAGGGCGACGCGCGGATGGCCGAGGTGCTGCGCCGGGCGCTGTACTCGCACGTCACGCTGCCCACCGAGCCGGTCGTGGTGGTCCGCGGCTCCCGCCGGTGGCGCGTCGCGGCGTACGAACTGGAGGAGATCGTCAAGGAGCTGCTGGACCGGGGCATCCGCTACGGCGCCGCCCGCGAGGCCCTGCCGCAGCGCGTCGCGCACGCCGTGCTGGTGCAGATGGAGCGGGCGGGCGAGGCGCCCGACGACCGGGTGCAGGACACCGTGGCCCGCAACGCGGCGGTGAAGGCCGCCGTCAAGGCCGTCTGGCCGCCCGTCGACCCGGCCAAACTGGTGCTGCGGCTGCTCACGGACGCGGACTTCCTGGCCGCGCACGCCGAGGGAATCCTCACCGAGGAGGAGCAGAAGACGATCCTGTGGGCGAAGCCGGTGCGGTCGGTGAAGTCGGCCAGGTGGTCGGCGGCCGACACCGTGCTGATCGACGAGGCCACCGACCTGGTGGAGCGCACCCACTCCCTGGGGCACGTGGTCCTGGACGAGGCGCAGGACCTGTCCCCCATGCAGTACCGCGCGGTCGGCCGCCGCTGCACCACCGGCTCCGCGACCGTCCTGGGCGACCTGGCGCAGGGCACCACCCCGTGGGCGACCCGCACCTGGGAGGAGGCGCTGGCCCACCTCGGCAAGAGCGAGGGCGTGATCGAGGAGCTGACGGCCGGTTTCCGCGTGCCGACGGACGTCATCACGTACGCCTCCCGGCTGCTGCCGCACATCGCGCCGGGGCTCACCCCGGTCGCCTCGGTCCGCGAGAACCCGGGCTTCTTCCGGATCCGGGCGGCCGAGGGGGACACCGACGTGGTCGCCGCCTGCGAGGAGCTGCTGCGCCACGAGGGTTCGACCGGTCTGATCGCGGCCGACGCCCGGATCCCCGCCCTGGCCGACGCCCTCGCGGCGGCGGGCCTGAGCCACCTCTCCCCCGGCGAGGAGACGACGGCCGAGACCCGGCTCACCCTGGTCCCGGCCTCCCTGGCCAAGGGCCTGGAGTACGACTACGTGGTCCTGGACGACCCGCAGGCCGTGGTGGACGGCGAACCGGACGAGCGGACCGGCCTGCGCCGCCTGTACGTGGCGCTCACCCGTGCCGTCTCCGGTCTGATCGTCACCCACACGGCACCGCTCCCGCGGCAGCTGGCCTGAGCCGGCCGGCGGCCGCGCCGGTCCCCCGCCCCACGGCGGCGCGGGCCGCACCGGACAAGGGTGCGGCCCGCGCCGCCGTGCGCACGTGACGTCCCGTCCCGCGCGGAGCGCCCCGCGCCGGTCCGCCGTTCAGACCGCGAGCTGCTGCGCGCTCAGGCCGTCGAGGACCGAGCGCCACTGGGCGACCGCGTCGGCGCAGACCGCGCCGGACCAGCCGCCGGACCGGGCGGCGCCGCCGATGTGGAAGGCGTCGATCCCGGCGGTGCGCAGCGGCGGCACGTGCTCCAGACGCAGGCCGCCGCCGACCATGATCCGCTGCTCATAGCCGGGCTCCCCGGCGCGTGCCGCCTCGGCGACCAGAGTGGGCAGACCGTCGTCCACGCCGCCCGCCGCGCCCGCGGTCAGGTAGGTGTCCAGGCCCGGCAGCCCGTCCAGCTGCTTGCGCACGGCGTCGCGGTCGGCGGAGCTGTCGATGGCCCGGTGGAAGGTCCACGGGCAGCCGTCCAGCGCGGTGACCACGCGTTCCACGGCCGCCATGTCCACCAGGCCGTCCCCGTCGAGGAACCCGAACACGAACTCCCCGGCGCCCGCGGCCCGCAGGTCGCCGACCACCTCGGCCAGCCTGTCCACGCCCCCGGCCCCGCCCGAGGAGAAGCCGTCCGCGAGCCGCACCATCACGCGCAGCGGGATGTCGACGGCGGCGCGGATCGCGACGACGGTGCCCACCGGCGGGGTCAGCCCGTCGGCCGCCATGTCGGTGACCAGCTCGAGGCGGTCCGCGCCTCCGGCCTGGGCGGCGACCGCGTCCTCGGCGTCGAGGGCGATCACCTCCAGGACTGCACGCATGCTCATAGGACCCCTTTCCTCGGTTTCCCCTGGGGCTTGACAGGTCTAGTCCAATATCAGGGTACGCCGGATGGCGGCCCCGGCGCAGAACCGGTCACCCGAAGATGTTCAGCTCGGCCTGTTCCGCGCCCGCCAGCTCATAGCCCGAGGCGGGCAGCGGGCGGCCGGTGCAGAGCCGGACCAGGGTGGCCGCGTCCCCGATGTAGCGGGCCGGGGGACGCGCGGCGCGCACGTCACCGAGGCGCAGCGGCTCGTCGACGTCGTCCAGGTCGGCGTGGAGCGGCAGCCGGCGCTTGGTCCGGGTGACCCGGGCGAGCAGCGGAAGCGCGCAGGACAGGGCGGCTCCGGCGTACGCGCCCGGCGCACCGAAGGTCTCGCGCACATCACCGGCGTGCACCCACTCGCCCAGCGCGAGCCCGTCCAGCGCCCCGTCGGACCGGGCGATCACCGCACCCGCCTCCGTCATGCCGCGTTCCAGCTCGTCCACCACCCGGCCGTCCGTCCACTCCGCCCGCTCCGCGATGTCCCGCTCATTGCACTCTGGCGAGAACACGCCCTCCTCGAAACGATTCTCCACCACCCTGGTCAGCGCGGCGGAGCAGTGCGCGAGCACATCGCGCACCGTCCAGCCCGGACAGGCGGCGGTCGGCAGCGCGAAGTCCGCCGCCGGGCGCGCCCGCAGCAGCGGGATCAGCGCGTCCCGTTCCATGGCGAGCAGCCGTCCGGGCAGTTGCGGGTCCCGTACCTCGTGCAGGTCAGCAGAAGTCATGGCCCCCACGCTAGTGCCGCGACCGCAAAGGTTCACCGGCTCGCGACGCCCGGCACGGCACCAGGGGTTACGGCCGGTCCCGCGACGGGAGAATGAGCGCATGGCCGATCACGTCGACACCGAAGCCCTGCGCATCCGGTGGGCCCGCGCCCTGGAAGGGGCCCGCGGCCCCGCCGGCGGGCCGGACCCCGTCCCGTACGCCGACCGTCTGATCGCCCGCTGGCGCGAGCCGCAGCGGCGCTACCACACACTGACCCACCTCGACGCGGTCCTGGACCACGTCGACGTGCTGGAGGAGTACGCCGCCGCGCCGGACACGGTGCGGCTGGCCGCGTGGTTCCATGACGCGGTCTACCTGCCCGAGCGCTCCGAGAACGAGGAGCGCTCCGCCCGGCTGGCCGAGCGGGCGCTGCCGGAGGCCGGGGTGCCGGCCGGGACGACGGCGGAGGTGGGCCGGCTGGTGCGGCTGACCACCAGCCACGACCCGGCCGCCGACGACCGCGACGGCCAGGTCCTGTGCGACGCCGACCTGGCGGTCCTGGCCGCGCCCCCGTCCGCGTACGCCGCCTACACGGCCGCCGTCCGCGAGGAGTACCACTTCGTGCCCGCCGACGCCTTCCGCGAGGGCCGCGCCGCGATCCTGCGCCGCCTCCTCGGCCGGCCGCTGCTGTTCCGCACCCCTTACGGCCAGCGGCACTGGGAGGCGACGGCCCGCTACAACCTCGCCTCGGAGCTGGAAATGCTGTCGCTCTGAGGGCACCGCCGCCCCTACCCTGCGCCCATGGAGCCATGGGGTGGGGAACAGGTGGAGCGGGCCGTCGCCGATGCCGTCGCGATGCTGCGCACGGTGGTGGACCGCGAGTGGGACGGCGTACGCGCCGGACGGCTGGAGTGGGACTGCCGGCAGACGGCGGAGCATGTGGCGGGCGACCTCCTCGCCTACGCCGGGCAGTTGGCCGGGCGGGCGGCCGACGCGTACGTCCCGTTCGAGATCACCCTCGACGAGGGGACCGGCAACGCGGACGTGCTGGACGTGATCGTGGCGACCGGCGCGCTGCTCGCCTCGACCGTCCGCACCACCCCGGCCGACGTGCGCGCCTTCCATCCGTACCCCTTCCGCGGCGCGGACCGCGAGGGCTTCACCGCGATGGCGGTGGCCGAGGTGCTGCTGCACACCCATGACATCGCCGCCGGTCTGGGCCTCGTCCACGAGCCGCCCGCCGAGCTGGCCGAGGGCGTGCTCGAACGCCTCTTCCCGCATGTGCGGCCCGCCGAGGCCCCCTGGCCGACACTGCTGTGGGCCACCGGCCGCGGCGACCTGCCCGGCCGCGCGCCGGTGTCCGGGTGGCGCTGGATCAATCCGCCCGAGGTCGCCGCCGACCGCCTGGTCCTGCGCGGTGTCGTCCCCGCCGCCGCGCGCGATCTGGCCGCCGGGGGCGACGGCGGGTTCCGCTGGGTCGAGGACGGCCCCTGGCGCGGCACGCGCGAGGCCGCCGGGATGACCGTGAAGGCGTACGAGAGCGGGGTGCACCGGGCCGAGTGGGGCCTGTTCGTGCTGGTGCGGCGCGAGGACGGGCGCGCGGTCGGCGGCATGGGCTTCCACGGCGCGCCCGACGAGGACGGCTGCGCGGAGGTCGGCTACGACCTCGCGCCCTCCGCCCGCGGCCGGGGCTACGCCACCGAGGCGCTGCGCGCGCTGTCCGCGTGGGCGCTGGCACGTGACGGCGTACGACGGCTGATCGCGCTGATCGAGCCGGACAACGGCCCCTCGCAGCGCGTGGTGACCCGCGCCGGTTACCTGCCCGCCCAGGACGCGGACGGCCTGCTCGGCTTCGAACTGCTGCCCTGACCGGGCGGCTTCCCTGACCGGACGGCCGCCCGGCACGGCGGCCGCCCGGTACGGCACGGCACGGCACCGGCGGGACGGTGTCAGCAGATGCGCGTCGCCTCGGGCGAGTAGGTGCTGAGCGCGTCCAGCGAGGACCAGGTGTTCGGGCCGACGATGCCGTCCTGGGCGAGGTTGAAGCAGCCCTGGAACCTGACGACGGCGTTGCGGGTCAGCCCGCCGAAGACACCGTCCACCGCGAGGCCGGGACCGGACAGCGTCAGATTCAGCTCGCACTGGAGGGCCTTCACCGCGCTGCCGCTCGCGCCGTAGCTCAGCTCGGGCTCGGCGCTGGTGTACGTCCGGCCGCAGTACTCGTAGCTGTGGGCGGCGGAGGCGCTACCGGCGCCGGCCGCGGTCGCGCCGAGGACCAGGGCGGCCGTGGCGGCGAGCGTGACGAGTCTTCTGGGCATGAGGGCTCCCTTGTGCGTGGCTGGGGCTGCGCGGACCGGGGGATCCGAGGATCCGCGGTCAGACGTGAGGGCGGGCGTGAGGACGCGAGGGCGGGCACATGACCGGAAGGCGCCCTGGGGCCCTGAGGCCCTGAGACGTGAGCCGTGAGCCGTGAGCCGTGAGCGCCTCGCACGCTCGCGCGGGTGGTGACGGGGGGCGCATGACACCGCGTCACCGTCCGCCGTCGGCAGGACTGTTCCGCAGCGGGGACCGGCGGGCCATGGGCCGCCCGTCCCACGACGGGGCGCCCGGCGTCTCACGGCTCTGACCTGCTGTCATCCGGCGGCTGCCGGCGATCTCGGGACGAGTGGCGAGGGCGGCGGTGCACGGCCGCCGCCTCCGCGGTCCGCTCGCGCCGGCCGCGGGCGGCCCCGCAGGTCAGCGGCGGGATGCGTCCCAGATGGCGTCCCAGGACGCCGTTCGCACTGGTGGGACGGTGGTGCCGTGGCCAAGGATGGTCGTCGCCGGCCGGCACCCCCCACTCCTTCGTCCGTCCCTCCCGGGCCCGTCCCGGGACTTCAGGGAGAGAGTTCCCGTGCCCACAACGATCCTCCGCGCACCCGGACATGCGGGCGGCACCCGCGCCGCCGCGCTGGTGCTCGCCCTCGCCGCGGTCCTGGCCGGCCTGCTGCTCGGCCCGACGGCGGGGCAGGCCCACGCGGCGACCGACGTACGCCTGCTCCAACGCGACCTGGCCGGCCTCAGCTACGCTCCGCTCAGCGGGGTCGACGGCGTCTACGGAAGCCAGACCACGGAATCGGTGCGCCACTTCCAGCGCGACAACGGCCTGGACGCGGACGGCGACGCCGGACCCGCCACCCTCTCCGCGCTCACCGCGAAGGTGAAGCAGGTGCAGAGCAAGGCAGGCACCTCCGCCGACGGCGACTACGGCACCGCCACCCTCAGCGCGGTCAAGACCTACCAGAGCGCGCACGGCCTGGACGCCGACGGCATCGCCGGTCCCCTGACCATGGGCGCGATGAACATCGACCGCATCACCTCCAGCGGCACCGGAACCAACGCGGACACCAAGCTGCTCCAGCGCGATCTGGCGGGCCTCGGCTACCTGGCCGCGAACGGCGTCGACGGGATCTACGGCCCGGCCACCAAGGACGCCGTGCTGGCCTTCCAGAGCGACAACGCCCTGTCCGTCGACGGCATCGCCGGACCGCAGACCGACGCCGCGCTCTCCGCGAAGGTGAAGCAGGTGCAGAGCAAGGCGGGCACCCCCGCCGACGGCGACTACGGCACCGCCACCCTCGACGCGGTCAAGACCTACCAGAGCGCACACGGCCTGGACGCCGACGGCATCGCCGGTCCCCTGACCATGGCCTCCATGGGCATCGCCCGCGAGCTGGGCGGCGGCAGCCCCGGGGGCGAGAGCGGCGGCACGCCCACCGTCCCCCCGCTGTCCGGCAGCGCCCGGGACAAGATCGTCCAGGCCGCGCGCTCCCAGCTCGGCGTGCACGAGTGGGGCGCCAACTGCAACCCGTACGGCCCGTGCGAGGCGTGGTGCGCGCTGTTCGCCAGCTGGACCTGGCGGCAGGCCGGGATCAGCTTCAGCACCGCCTTCAGCGGCGACTTCTACTACTACGGACGCAACCACGGCACGCTGCACAGCGGCCTGAGCGACCCGCAGCCCGGTGACGCCATCGTCTTCGGCTCCGGCCCGCAGAACACCAGCACCAGCGTGCACGTCGGCATCATCGAGAAGGCCAACGCGGACGGCACCGTCGACACCATCGAGGGCAACTCCGACGACCAGGTGATGCGCCGCCACTTCGTCCCGGCCACGCGCGGCGCCTACGCGATCGTCTCGCCCGCCGGCGCCTGACCGCGCCTCCCGCGCCCCGCGCGGTTCCGTCCTCCGTCGCACCACCGAAGGGACCCACCCATGCGTCCGAAGCTCCTGGCCGCCACCGCCGGACTCCTGCTGATCACCGGCCTCGGCGCCGGACTCGGCGGCGCGACCAGCGCCTCCGCCGTCACCAGAGGCAACTACTGCGGCACTTACACCCTCGCCGAGCCCCAGGTGGCCTACGGCGACACGGGCGACGCCGTCAAGGCCGTGCAGTGCGCGCTGAACCGCAGCGTGCGGGGCACGAACCTCGCCGTGGACGGCATCTTCGGCAACCAGACCCACGACGCGGTCGTCAGGTTCCAGGGCTGCGCGGGTCTTTCCCAGGACGGCATCGTCGGCCCGAAGACCTGGCGACAGCTGGACATCTGGAGCGACTGGGACACCCAGGCGATCTGGATCTGCTGACCGGCCCCTCCTCACCCGGCCGGCCCCCGGGCGCGGCCCCGCTCCTCTCGGAAGGAACTCGTCCCACCATGAGCAGATTCCGCAACCGCAAGACCGCCACCGCCCTCTCGCTCGCCCTGGCCGCGGCCGGTTCGCTGCTGCTGGCGGCGCCCTCGGCCCAGGCCGGTGAATACCTCGATCCGTGCCTCAACTCGGTCGGCGGGCGCACCTCGCCCAACGGCGTCTGGACCATCCCCGCCCGCAACTTCGCCCAGGGCTCGTCGGGCGTGTGCGTGAAGGAGCTCCAGTTCGACCTCGGGTCGACCATCGGGCTCGACCCCGCCGACGGACCCGGCTTCGTCGACGGGCTGTTCGGCCCGAAGACCGACGGCTACGTCCGCCGGTTCCAGCGCGCCCACGGCCTCCAGGCCGACGGCATCGTCGGCCCGCAGACCTGGCAGCTGCTCGTCCTGCTCACCACGGACTGATCCGCGGTGGCCAGGACGGACAGAGCGTCCCTGCGCGGGCGTTCGGCCGCCGTCGCGTGCGTGCTCGCCGCGGCGGCGGCGCTGGCGGGCGGCTCCGCGGCGCCCGCCAGTGCCGGCTGGGACGGCGAACTCCGCACCTGCAAGGCGCAGTACGGCTCCGAGCGGTACCTGGGCTGGGACATCCCCACGGTGGTCCTGGCCCGGGGCTCGACCGGAGTGTGCGTGCGGGAGCTACAGGAGGAGCTGGTGGAGGCGGGCGCGGTCACCGGCACCGACCAACCAGGATTCGTCGACGGCGACTTCGGGCCGAAGACGTACGCCGCGGTGGTCGCGTACCAGAGCCGGTACGCGGTCCCGGGCGGCGCCGACGGCGTCGTGGGGCGCAACACCTGGCACAGCCTGATCGCCCACGTCTACTACGAGTGACCGTACCGTCCGGCTCCCGGGCGGCTACGACGGACCTCGCCGCCGCGACGCGCGCCGCCATGGCAGCGTGTCGCGGCGGCAGTATGCTTCCTCTCGAATTTCAGGACCGGAGCACCGGGGCTGATTCGGGGGGCAGTTCCATCAACGGACCGGCGGGGGCGCCGGTCCGCCGCTGTGCCTTCGGTCCGTCCAGGTGGTCCATCAGCGAATGGGCCCGCAGTGAGCGAGAGCGACAGAGATCTCCCCGTATCCCCGTCTTCGCCGGATCCCGCAGCCGCGCTGCACGCGGAACTGCTGTCGCTGAAACAGCGGTCGGGGCTCAGCTACGCCCGGATCGGCACCCTCACCCACTACTCCAAGTCGTCCTGGGAACGCTGGATCAACGGGAAGCAGTTCCCGCCCCGCGGCGCGGTGGAGAGCTTCGCCGGGGCCGTGCGCACGGACGCGGGTCCGCTGCTGGAACTGTGGGAGCGGGCCGAACTGCCGCGCGCCGTCGCCGAACCCGGTCCGGAACCGGAACCGGAACCGGAACCGGAACCGGATCTCGCCGAGGGAGGAGGGGAATCGGCGGCATCGGAGCCGGGAACTGAGGCAGAGCCCGGAGCTGAGGCGGCCGGGCCGGAAACAGAGGCGAAGACAGAGGCCGAGCCCGGGACGGCCGGGCCGGAAGCAGAGACGGACGCCGAGTCCGGGGCGGCCGAGCCGGAAGCAGAGACGGACGCCGAGTCAGGGGCTGCCGAGCCGGAGGCAGGCGGTGCACCGGCCTCCCACCCCGTCGCGGATTCCGTCCGCGGGCCCCGGCGGTGGCGGTCGGCGCGGCTGATCGGTGCCGTGGCCGCGGCGTGCGCGGTGCTGGCGGCCGGGGCCTTCGCGGCCGTCCACTACGCCACGGACCGCTCGGGCGGCGGGGCGGACACCGGCAGCGGGAGCACGGCCGACACCGCCATGTCCGCGTACGCCGACCCGGTCGGCTGCACCCGGGCCGGCTGCACGGCCAAGGACCCGGCGGCCATGGGGTGTTCACGGGACGGGCAGACGCTCGCCCTGATCCGCAACGAGGAGATGGTGATCGAACTCCGCTACAGCAGGGCGTGCGGCGCGGCCTGGGGGCGGATCACCTACGCGAAGCCCAAGGCGGTCGTCGACGTGAACAACTCCGAGGGCACCAGCGAGGCCAGCCCGGTGCACTGGGGCAACGACGTGTACTCCCCGATGACCGAACTGAGCGGCACCCAGACGGCCTGGGCGTGCGGCACCCAGCCGGACGGCAAGAGCCGTACCTGCACCGTGCACAGCCCGGTGCCCGCCGCGCACTGACGCCGCCGGGCGGCGGCCGAGCGGCACGGCCCCCGGATCAGAGGAGCCGCGGATCAGACGGGGCCGTGCCGCTTGCGCCGCCGCAGCCCCGAGGCGTGCAGCAGCCGCACCACCTCGCGGCTGCCGACCTCGACCGCTCCGGCGGCCACCGCGTCCGGGTAGCGGTGGGCGGGCAGGTCGTAGTGGTCGCGCTCGAAGGCGCGCTCGGGCACGCCCAGGGCGGCGGCGAAGCGGTGCAGTTCGGCGTAGGAGTCGTCGCTGACCAGGTGCGACCACAGACGGCCGTGGCCGGGCCAGGACGGCGGGTCGATGTAGACGGTCACGACGACGGCTTCCCGCCGAACGCGCGGGCCAGCGCGCCCACCGGCGCGACCTTCACGCCCGCCTGCGCGCACACCCAGTGCGGGTCGGGGCCGAGTTCGGGTTCGACGTCCAGCGCGTGCGGGTCGCCGTAGCCGCACACCGGGCACAGCGGCCAGCGGCCGTACCGCTCCAGCAGGGCGTCCTGGACGTCCTGCGCGACCAGCCCGGCCACGTACCGGGCGCCGTCCGGCCACTGCTCCACCCACCAGCGGCGCTGGACGACGGACTCCTCCACCAGCGAGACGACGTCCGCGTCGGCGACCTCACCGGCGACCAGATCGGCGAGGACCAGGGCGCGCGCGGCGTGCAGGGCCTGCTCCAGGGGGCTGAGGGATTCCATGGCTCCATTGTGCGCATCCGGGCCGCCGGAGTGCGCGGGTGCGCCGTCGCGCACTCTTGACCGCGCACCGGACAGAAAATATCTTTCATATGTGACCCAGGACGTGAAGGAAATTTTCGCAGGCTCGGGCACCCCCGCGGGCCTGGCCCCGCCCGCGCCCGCCGCCCTCGCCGCCAAGGTGCGCACGCTCGCGCCGTCCATGACCCGCTCCATGCAGCGCGTCGCCGAGGCCGTGGCGAACGACCCGGCCGGCTGCGCCGCCCTGACCGTCACCGGCCTCGCCGAGCTGACCGGCACCAGCGAGGCGACCGTCGTACGGACCGCCCGGCTGCTCGGCTACCCCGGCTACCGCGATCTGCGCCTCGCGCTCGCGGGCCTCGCCGCCCAGCAGCAGTCCGGCCGCGCCCCCGCCATCACGACCGACATCGCGGTGGACGACCCCATCGCCGACGTCGTCGCCAAACTGGCCTACGAGGAGCAGCAGACCCTCGCCGACACCGCCGCCGGACTGGACACGGTCCAGCTCGGCGCGGCCGTCGCCGCCCTGGCCGGGGCCCGCCGCACCGATGTGTACGGCATCGGCGCCTCCGGCCTGGTCGCCCAGGACCTCACCCAGAAGCTGCTGCGCATAGGGCTGATAGCGCACGCGCACAGCGACCCGCACCTGGCCGTCACCAACGCGGTGCAGCTGCGTTCGGGCGACGTGGCCATCGCGATCACCCATTCGGGTTCGACGGGTGACGTGATCGAGCCGCTGCGGGTGGCCTTCGAGCGCGGTGCGACCACCGTCGCCATCACCGGCCGCCCCGACGCGCCCGTCAGCCAGTACGCCGACCACGTGCTGACCACCGCCACCTCCCGGGAGAGCGAGCTGCGCCCGGCCGCCATGTCCTCCCGGACCAGTCAACTGCTGGTCGTGGACTGCCTGTTCGTCGGCGTGGCACAGCGGACGTACGAGACGGCGGCGCCCGCGCTCGCGGCGTCCTACGAGGCCCTGGCGCACCGGCACAGCCCACGCGGCGGATCCCAGCGCTCCTGACCGGCCGCTCCGGGCCGCGCACCACTGAGCCGGTCCCCGGCCTCGGCCCCGGATCCCGGCCCGGACCGGCCCCGCGCCCGCACTGCCGGCACCGCACGCGTCGCCCGCACCGCCGGTCCGGCGCACCCTCACCGCACCCGCACCCGCACCGCACGCACGGAGAGAGCCACCCCTCATGACCTCCACCTCCCCCTCCCCCTACGGCCGGCTGCGCGCCGAGCTGGAGTCGCTGACGACCGAGGCGTTCCGTCCCGAGCTGTCCGAGATCGACCGGCTGCCCACGCTGGAGATCGCCCGGCTGATGAACGCCGAGGACACCGCCGTGCCCGCCGCCGTCGCCGAGCGGCTGCCGCAGATCGCCGCCGCGATCGACGCGGTGGCCGAGCGGATGGCGCGCGGCGGCCGGCTGATCTACGCGGGCGCGGGCACGGCCGGGCGGCTCGGGGTGCTGGACGCCTCCGAGTGCCCGCCCACCTTCAACACCGACCCCGCCCAGGTCGTCGGGCTGATCGCGGGCGGCCGTGAGGCGATGGTGACCTCGGTCGAGGGCGCGGAGGACTCCCGGGAACTGGCCGTGGAGGCGCTGGACGCCCTCGGCCTGACCGCCGACGACACGGTGGTCGGCATCTCCGCCTCCGGGCGGACCCCGTACGCGATCGGCGCGGTCGAACACGCCCGCGCGCGGGGCGCGTTGACGATCGGCCTGGCCTGCAACGCGCACAGCGCGCTGGCCGCCGCGGCCGAGCACGGCATCGAGATCGTGGCCGGTCCCGAACTCCTCACCGGCTCGACCCGGCTGAAGGCGGGCACGGCGCAGAAGCTCGTCCTGAACATGCTGTCGACGATCACCATGATCCGGCTGGGCAAGACGTACGGGAACCTGATGGTCGACGTGCGCGCCTCCAACGAGAAGCTGCGCGCCCGTTCGCGCCGCATCGTGGCGCTGGCCACCGGGGCGCCGGACGAGGAGATCGAGCGGGCGCTGACGGCCACCGACGGCGAGGTGAAGGACGCCATCCTGGTGCTGCTCGCCGGGGTCGACGGACCGACGGCGGCCCGTCTGCTCACGGAGTCGGGCGGCCATCTGCGCGCCGCGCTTGCGGCACCGGACGCACGCGGCCCGGAGACCGGCCGCGGCGTCCCCGCGGTCTAGGGTCTGTCCGAAGACTCGATGCCCCGGCCCCGCCCCGGGGCCCGGTGCCGATCTAGGACGCGATCTGACCTATACCGGCCCTACCGTGGTGCACGCACGAGGAACACGGGACAGGACACCACGGACACCACGGAGGGCCGGCCATGACCGAGAACACGCAGAACGAGACCGCGCGCACCGACCGGACGGCCGTCACCGGCGAACGCGCGGACCTGCTGGCGGCGCTGGCCAAGCAACGCCACTTCCTGACCTTCCCCGCCCGCGGCCTCACCGACGAGGAGGCCGGGCGGCGCACCACGGTCAGCGAACTGTGTCTGGGCGGCCTGATCAAGCACGTCACCGCGGCCGAGCGCGCCTGGACGGCCTTCATCGAGCAGGGCCCCTCCGCGATGCCCGACTTCTCCGCGCTGACGGAGGCGGACTTCGCCCGGCGGGCCGACGAGTTCCGCATGCTGCCCGGGGACACGCTGGACGGGGTGCTGGCCGCGTACGCGGAGGTGGCGCGCAGGACGGACGAGCTGGTCGCGTCCCTGCCCGACCTGGACGCCGACCACCCGCTGCCCAAGGCGCCCTGGTACGAGCCCGGCGCGCGCTGGTCGGCCCGCAGGGTGCTGCTGCACATCATCGCGGAGACCGCGCAGCACGCCGGGCACGCCGACATCGTCCGCGAGGCCCTGGACGGCGCGAAGAGCATGGGCTGAGGCCGAGGGGCCGGCGCCCGGGGCCGGTGAGGTGTGCGACGCTGGCCGGTATGAACCACGCACAGCTCACCGCTCTCGGACGGGCCCTGCGGGTGATCGGGGAACACGGTGAGGAGCTGACCTCCGACACCCCGGCCGCGCGGCTGCACGAGGTGAAGGCGGATCTGCGGCGGGCGCTGGACCTGCTGGAGGAGAGCGTCTCGCAGGACCGGCCCTCGACGCGGTGCGCCGAGCATCCGACCGGGCCGGTCGACGAGGACGCCCCCGACCTGTGCCTGCTGTGCGAGACCCGCCGCCGCGCGGCCCGCCGCGACCGGTACGACGGCGGCTCACGCCCCACCTCCGGGCCGGGCTCCGGCACGGCCTCCTCCCGCTACGGCGTCCGCGAGGACCGCCCGCAGCCCCAGCAGCGCTGGCTGCCGGAGCTGTGGAACGGCCGGGAGTGGCAGCTGTGCGGCACCCCGCGCCGGGACCGGCGCGAGGCGGAGCTGTTCGTCGCGGCCCAGCGGCGCGGCCCGCACGCGGCGGCGGCCTACCGCCTGGTGCACGAGTTCACCGACTACGAGGTGGTGCGCACCTGGGGGACGCCGGTGCGGGTGGACATCGAACCGCTGGGCAACCTGTGAGGCGCCCCGGGGGCGGTCGGCCGGACAGGCCCTAGTTGTATTGATCACGAGCGTTGTTGACGCGCGTGGGTGCTTGATCATGGCGAAGACCTCCGGTGTGGTGGAGCTGTCTAGGACCGCACCACACGGAGGTCTTCGTGTCCCACCGTAATGCCCGGCTGACCGTTCACGGCAGGCGGCTGCTCGTCGAGCGTGTCCGCTGCGGCCGCCCCGTCGCGCACGTCGCCGCCGAGATGGGCGTCTCACGCGCCACAGCCCACAAGTGGATCCGCCGCTGGCGTACC
Organism: Streptomyces sp. PL-25; assembly: GCF_058344915.1. Classification (NCBI taxonomy): domain Bacteria; kingdom Bacillati; phylum Actinomycetota; class Actinomycetes; order Kitasatosporales; family Streptomycetaceae; genus Streptomyces; species Streptomyces sp. PL-25. Next base: position 4,163,316 of record NZ_CP136997.1, on the reverse strand, counting down.
GAGGGCGAGGCCGGCCTCGCCGACCGCTCCAGCAGGCCCCGAACCACCCCGCACCGCACGCCGGCCGCCGTCGAGGCCCGGGTGTGTCACGAGCGGCAGGTCCGCAAGCTCGGTCCCGCACGGCTGGGGCCGGTCCTGGGCCTGCCCGCCTCGACCGTGCACCGGATCCTGGTCCGCCACGGCCTGAACCGGCTGGCCCACCTGGACCGGCCCACCGGACAGCTCATCCGCCGCTACGAACGCGACCGGCCCGGCGAGCTGCTCCACGTGGATGTCAAAAAGCTCGGCCGCATCCCCGACGGCGGCGGCCACAGGGTACTGGGCCGCCAGGCCGGCCGCGCCCGCCGCAGCAACATGGGATTCGACTACATCCACTCCGCCGTCGACGACCACTCCCGCCTGGCCTACAGCGAGGTCCACCCGGACGAGAAGGCCGTCACCTGCGCCGGCTTCCTGCGGCGGGCCGCAGTCTTCTTCGCCACCTGCGGCATCACCCGCATCGAACGCGTCCTGACCGACAACGCGTGGCCCTACCGCAAGAGCTTCGCCTGGCGGCAGGCGCTGGACGATCTCGGCGCGGCCGGCAAGCTCACCCGCGCCTACCGGCCGCAGACCAACGGCAAGGTCGAACGCTTCAACCGCACCCTGCTCGACGAATGGGCCTACCAGCGGCCCTACACCAGCAACACCGAACGCACCGACGCCCTGACAGACTTCCTGCACACCTACAATCACCACCGCTGCCACACCGCACTCGGAGGCAAGCCCCCAATCAGCCGTGTGAACAACGCTGCGAGTCAATACACCTAGTTAGCCCTTCGGTCCGACCGCCTCGGTACCGGCGGCCCGCGCCGCCGGGTCCGCCGCGGCCGGGGCGCCCGGGGCGGGGGCGGTGCGCCGGCCCGGGATGAAGGCGGCGATGACGAAGCCGAGCAGGGCGGCGCCCGCGCCCAGCGCGAGGACGGTACGGAAGCCGTTCTCCGAGGGCAGCGCGTAGGGGCCGAACCGCGTGGTCAGATGGGCGAGGACCACACCGGCGACGGCGCTGGCGGTGGAGGTGCCGATGGACCGCATCAGCGTGTTGAGGCTGTTGGCGGCGCCCGTCTCGGAGGCGGGCACGGCGCCCATGATGAGGGTGGGCATCGCCCCGTAGGTGAAGCCGATGCCCGCGCTGATGACGCAGGGCGCCAGGACGAAGTGCCAGACCTGGTCCATCAGGACGATGTTCAGCAGATATCCGGCGGCCACGATGAGGGCGCCGGTCATCAGGGTCACCTTGGCGCCGCGGGCCCGCGACAGGGCCGCCGAGAACGGGGCCACCGCCATCATCACCAGTCCGGAGGGCGCCATGACCAGGCCGGTGGCGAGCAGCGACTTGCCGAGGCCGTAGCCGGTCTGCGAGGGCAGCTGGAGCAGCTGCGGGATGACCAGGGACATCGAGAACATCGCGAAGCCGATCGCGATGGAGGCGAGGTTGGTCATCAGCACCTGGCGGCGGGCCGTGGTGCGCAGGTCCACCAGCGGTGCCTGGACGCGCAGTTCGAAGGCGCCCCAGGCGAGCAGGATCACCACGGCGGCGGCGAGCAGGCCCAGGGTGGAGCCGCTGCCCCAGCCCCAGTCGGCGCCCTTGGAGACCGCGAGCAGCAGGCACATCAGGCCCGCCGCCATGCCGAGGGCGCCCACGGCGTCGAACCGGCCGCCGGAGCGCACCTTCGACTCCGGTACGAGCAGCAGCACGAGGACCGCCGCGACGGCGCCCAGGACCGCCGAGGCCCAGAAGAGCATGTGCCAGTCGAAGTTCTCGGCGATGACCGCGGCGGCGGGCAGGCCGAGGGCGCCGCCCACACCGAGCGAGGCGCTCATCATCGCGGTCGCCGAGCCGAGCCGCTCGGCGGGCAGTTCGTCGCGCATGATGCTGATGCCGAGCGGGATCACCCCGGAGGCGAGGCCCTGGAGGGCACGGCCGACGACCATCGGGGCAAGGGAGTCGCTGAGCGCGGCGACGACCGAGCCGGCCACCAGCATGACGAGGCTGAGCAGCAGCATGCGGCGCTTGCCGTACATGTCGCCGAGGCGGCCCATGACGGGGGTCGCGATGGCCGCGGCGAGCAGCGTGGCGGTGACGACCCACGCGGCGTCCGACGCGGAGGCGTGCAGCAGCTTCGGCAGCTCCGAGACGATCGGGATCACCAGGGTCTGCATCAGCGAGACCACGATGCCGCCGAAGGCCAGGACGGCCACGATGGCGTTGGGTCTGGGCAGGGCCTCGGCAGCGGTGGGCCGGGCGGGTGCGTCGGACATGGAAGAGGTCTCCGGGAGGGCAGGGGTACTTGACTCAAGCAACCATAATTCGACTTGATTGACTTAAGCAAGCTAAATCGGTGGCCGCCGACGGCCACCATGGGGTGGTTCGCCGGTCTGCCTATGCTCAGGCGCATGGCACTGGAATGGGAACAGATCATCGTCGACTCCGCCGACCCGGTCGCTCTGGGGCGCTGGTGGGCCGAGGCTCTCGGCTGGGTCGTGGTCGACGAATCCGAGGAGATCATCGAGATCCGGCCCGAGCCGGACCGGATGCCGGGCCTGCTCTTCGTGCCTGTCCCCGAGGGCAAGACGGCGAAGAACAGGCTGCACCCCGACTTCCGCCCCGACGACCAGGAGGCCGAGGTCGCGCGACTGCTCTCCCTCGGCGCCCGGCGCGCCGACACCGCGCAGGACGGGCAGCACTGGGTCACCCTCCTCGACCCGGAGGGCAACGAGTTCTGCGTCCTGAGCGAGCGCAGGAGCTGAGCGGGGACGCCGTCGAAGGACACAGGGACCGGCTGCGACCGCCTACGGCCGGCGGGTCCCGGCCGCAGCCGGCCGCCCCGGAAACGCCCGAGGGCGGCACCCCCTGGAGACAGGGGGTGCCGCCCTCGGCAGGGACGGGCTGATCCGCGGGCGGATCAGAAGTCCATGTCACCGCCCGGCATGCCGCCCGGAGCGGCCGCGGCGGCCTTCTCCGGCTTGTCGGCGATGACGGCCTCGGTGGTGAGGAACAGCGCGGCGATCGACGCGGCGTTCTGGAGCGCGGAGCGCGTCACCTTCGCCGGGTCGATGATGCCCTCGCCGACCAGGTCGACGTACTCGCCGGTCGCGGCGTTCAGGCCGTGGCCCGGGGTCAGGTTGCGCACCTTCTCCACCACGACACCGCCCTCGAGGCCGGCGTTGACGGCGATCTGCTTCAGCGGGGCCTCAAGAGCCAGCTTGACGGCGGCGGCACCGGTGGCCTCGTCGCCCTCCAGCTCCAGCTTCTCGAACACCTGGGAGGCCTGGAGCAGGGCCACGCCACCACCGGCGACGATGCCCTCCTCGACGGCCGCCTTGGCGTTGCGCACGGCGTCCTCGATGCGGTGCTTGCGCTCCTTCAGCTCCACCTCGGTGGCGGCACCGGCCTTGATGACGGCCACGCCGCCCGCGAGCTTGGCCAGGCGCTCCTGGAGCTTCTCGCGGTCGTAGTCGGAGTCGCTGTTCTCGATCTCGGCGCGGATCTGGTTGACCCGGCCGCCGACCTGCTCGGAGGAGCCGGCGCCGTCGACGATGGTGGTCTCGTCCTTGGTGATGACCACCTTGCGGGCCTTGCCCAGCAGGTCGAGGGTGGCGTTCTCCAGCTTGAGGCCGACCTCCTCGGAGATGACCTCGCCGCCGGTCAGGATGGCGATGTCGCCGAGCATGGCCTTGCGGCGGTCGCCGAAGCCCGGGGCCTTGACGGCGACGGACTTGAAGGTGCCGCGGATCTTGTTGACGACCAGGGTCGACAGGGCCTCGCCCTCGACGTCCTCGGCGATGATCAGCAGCGGCTTGCCCGACTGCATGACCTTCTCCAGGAGCGGGAGCAGGTCCTTGACCGAGGAGATCTTGGAGTTGGCGATGAGGATGTACGGGTCCTCCAGCACCGCCTCCATGCGCTCCATGTCGGTCGCGAAGTAGGCGGAGATGTAGCCCTTGTCGAAGCGCATGCCCTCGGTGAGCTCGAGCTCGAGCCCGAAGGTCTGCGACTCCTCGACGGTGATGACGCCTTCCTTGCCGACCTTGTCCATGGCCTCGGCGATCAGCTCGCCGATCTGGGTGTCGGCGGCGGAGATGGAGGCGGTGGAGGCGATCTGCTCCTTGGTCTCGACCTCCTTGGCCTGGTCGAGCAGGGCGGCGGAGACGGCCTCGACGGCCTTCTCGATACCGCGCTTCAGGGCCATCGGGTTGGCACCGGCGGCCACGTTGCGCAGGCCCTCGCGGACCAGCGCCTGGGCCAGCACGGTCGCGGTGGTCGTACCGTCGCCGGCGACGTCGTCCGTCTTCTTGGCGACTTCCTTGACCAGCTCGGCGCCGATCTTCTCGTACGGGTCCTCGAGCTCGATCTCCTTGGCGATGGAGACACCATCGTTGGTGATCGTGGGGGCGCCCCACTTCTTCTCGAGGACGACGTTGCGACCCTTGGGGCCGAGCGTCACCTTGACGGCGTCCGCGAGCTGGTTCATGCCGCGCTCGAGGCCGCGCCGCGCCTCCTCGTCGAACGCGATGATCTTGGCCATGTGAAGTGGTCCCTCCAGGACTGGGGGTGATTCCTTCGGACCGCGCCCGCGCCCGCGACGGACGGCTCGCCGACCTCGTGGTTCCTTGCCCCACCCGGCCTGCGGGCCTCACCGACCCGGTCCTCGTTGTCACTCTCACCTTCAGAGTGCTAACGCCAATGATTAGCACTCGGCATGCCCGAGTGCAAGGTGCGCCCGCGTAGCGGGCTCGATGAGGGGCGGTGGTCGGGTGACGGGCGGGCGCAAGCGCCTCTGGTGGGGAGGCCGCCTCCGGCCGGGATCAGCCGGAGGCGAACAGAGGGGAGGGGGCGGGGCGCGGCGGGCAGGACGAAGGGCCCACACCCCGCAAGGTGTGGGCCCTTCGTGTGATGTACGTTCAGGCGGTGACGCGAACCATGTCGGCCTGCGGGCCCTTCTGACCCTGCGAGATCTCGAACTCGACCCGCTGGCCCTCTTCCAGCGTGCGGTAGCCGTCCATCTGGATCGCGCTGTAGTGGACGAAGACGTCCGCACCACCGTCGACCGCGATGAAGCCGTACCCCTTCTCCGCGTTGAACCACTTGACGGTGCCCTGAGCCATGCCTAACTCCCCTATTACTGGCCCTTGCACAGATCCGCACTTCGCGGATCCGGGTCAGACCTCACCCCCCGTGAATCGGGGGCGTGCGCCGGAACGCGTCGACCGCGGCTGAATGTATCTGTCCAACTGCCGTCTGCAACAGGTCAATCGGACGAGAAATCCGGGCGGGAGCGGTCCGGAATGTGACGAGAATTCGGCTGAACCCTGGGCAAGTCGGGCCCCATAAACACGGCAAATGCCGCAAAATACCCGCGGATTTTGGCTGTTTCTCATCGGCGGGCGGCAGAAATCAAGGGGCGCTCGACCGGGAGATCCGGGGCGCCTTCCCCAACTCTACCGCGCTCAATCACATGGAATTGCCCCCTCCGCTTCTCCCGCGGAGGGGGCAATTCACCGGATACTCCGATCACCGTCATTACCGACGGTAATGATCAGCCGCCGGCGACCGCCGGGATGATCGAGACACCGGCGCCGTCCGGGGTGGCCGTCTCCAGGCCCTGCTCGAAACGGACGTCGTCGTCGTTGACGTAGACGTTGACGAAGCGGCGCAGCTTGCCCTGGTCGTCCAGGACGCGCGCGGCGATGCCCGTGTGGTTCTTCTCCAGGTCGGAGATGACCTCGGCGAGGGTGGCGCCGTCGGCGCTCACCTCGGCCCGCCCGCCGGTGTAGGTGCGCAGGATGGTGGGGATGCGAACGGTCACGCTCATGCGAGGCCAGCCTCTCGGAAGGAGTCCAGGGTGGGGCGGATGGTGGCGGTCAGACCGGTGCCGGCCACCGCGTCCAGGGTCTTGAGGCCGTCGCCGGTGTTGAGCACGACGGTGGTCTTCGACGGGTCGAGCAGACCGCTCTCGACAAGCTTCCTGGTGACGCCGACCGTCACCCCGCCCGCGGTCTCCGCGAAGATGCCCTCGGTGCGGGCCAGCAGCTTGATCGCGTCGACGACCTGCTCGTCCGTCACGTCCTCCACGGCGCCGCCGGTGCGGCGCGCGATGTCCAGGACGTAGGGGCCGTCGGCCGGGTTGCCGATGGCGAGGGACTTGGCGATGGTGTCCGGCTTCTGCGGGCGCACCACGTCGTGTCCGGCCTTGAAGGCGGTGGAGACCGGCGAGCAGCCCTCGGCCTGGGCGCCGAAGATCTTGTACGGCTTGTCCTCGACCAGGCCGAGCGCGATCAGCTCGCGCAGGCCCTTGTCGACCTTGGTGAGCTGGGAGCCGGAGGCGATCGGGACGACGATCTGGTCGGGCAGCCGCCAGCCGAGCTGCTCGCAGACCTCGTACGCCAGCGTCTTGGAGCCCTCGGCGTAGTACGGCCGCAGATTGACGTTCACGAAGCCCCAGCCCTCGCCGGCCGGGTCGCCGATCAGCTCGGAGCAGAAGCGGTTCACATCGTCGTAGTTGCCCTCGATGCCGACGAGTTCGCCGCCGTAGATCGCGGCCATGACGACCTTGCCCTGCTCCAGGTCGTGCGGGATGAACACGCAGGAGCGCAGTCCGGCGCGGGCGGCGGCGGCGCCGACGGCACCGGCCAGGTTGCCGGTGGAGGAGCAGGACAGGGTGGTGAAGCCGAAGGCGCGGGCGGCCTCCAGCGCCTGGGCGACGACGCGGTCCTTGAAGGAGTGCGTCGGGTTGCCGGAGTCGTCCTTGACGAACAGCTTGCCGGTGTCGACGCCGAGTTCGGCGGCGAGGCGGTCGGCCTGGACGAGCTTGGTCCAGCCGGGGTTGATGTTCGGCTTGCCGGCCACGTCGGCGGGGACGGGCAGCAGCGGGGCGTAGCGCCAGATGTTCGCGGGGCCCGCTTCGATCCGCCGGCGCAGCTCCTCGGTGTCGTAGCCCGAGAAGTCGTAGGCGATCTCCAGCGGGCCGAAACACTCCTCGCAGGCGAAGACCGGGCCGAGCGGCACGCGGTGACCGCACTCGCGGCAGCTGAGCGCCGCGGCGGGACCGAGGTCGACGGTGGAGTCGGTGCTGGTGGCAACTGTCTGCACAGCCATGGAGGCGAGGCCCTTTCTCCTCATCTTCCCCACGACGCATCTCGCCGTGAGACGGAATTGGCACCTTCCCGAGCCGGGAGCCTCGCGGTGGCGACCGCGCGACGGCGATCGGTACGAGACCGGCTGGAGGGTTGCCGGGGCTTCATCGGGCCGTGTCCCTCTGCCCCTCTGGATGAGCGGTATTCGATTGTGGGGCGCGGCGACCCCGGCATGCGACGGTCGTCCGCGTTGTTCAAGACTGTAACCGACGGCCAGGACAGCGAGAGACCGTCGTCCGAACCGCGAGACAGATCACACGATGATGTGATCCGGTCCGTACCGCAGGCCGCAGCGAGCCGCGCAGGAGTGCCGCGCAGGAGTGAGGAGCCACCGACCGTGCTGGAAGAAGTCGAGCGCTGGCTGAGGACACGTTCCTGGTCCGTCGCCGACCGGCCGCTCCCCGGCGTCCTGGCCGCCAAACGCGCGAGCGGCGCCACGGTCAGCGTGGTGCTGCCCGCGCTGAACGAGGAGGAGACGGTCGGGGACATCGTCGCCGTGATCCGGCGCGAGCTGATGGCGCGGGTGCCGCTGGTCGACGAACTCGTCGTGGTCGACTCGGGCTCCACCGACCGCACCTCGCGGGTGGCCGCCGCGGCGGGCGCGCGGGTGGTGCACCGCGACACCATCCTGCCGCGCATCCCCGCCGTGCCCGGCAAGGGCGAGGTGCTGTGGCGCTCGCTGCTGGTGACCCGCGGGGACGTCGTCTGCTTCGTCGACGCCGATCTGCGCGAGTTCTCCGCCGACTTCGTCACCGGGATCGTCGGCCCGCTGCTGACCGACCCGGACGTCCAGCTGGTCAAGGCCATGTACGACCGGCCGCTGGGCACCGCCGCCGGGCAGGGCGGCCGGGTCACCGAGCTGATGGCCCGGCCGCTGCTGAACATGCACTGGCCGCAGCTGGCCGGTTTTGTGCAGCCGCTGGGCGGCGAGTACGCGGCCCGCCGCTCGCTGCTCGAACAGCTGCCGTTCCCGGTCGGCTACGGCGTCGAGCTGGGCATGCTCGTGGACGCGCTGCACCTGGTCGGTCTGGACGCGCTGGCCCAGGTCGACGTCGGTGAGCGCATCCACCGCCACCAGGACGGGCAGGCGCTCGGCCGGATGTCCGCCGCGATCTACCGCACCGCCCAGCTCCGGCTGGCCCGCGGCCATCTGGTGCGCCCCTCGCTCACGCAGTTCGAGCGCGGCGAGGACGGCTTCGAGCCGCGCACGTACTCCGTCGACACCGAGGAACGGCCGCCGATGAGTGAGATCGCGGAGTACGCGGCACGGCGGGTCGCCTGAGCGGCGGCCCGCCGCCGGGGCCGCCCCGGCCCCGTCAGCCGGCCACGCCGTCCGACCAGCGCCAGCGGCCCGCGCCGTCCTGCGCGCAGGTCAGGTACTCGCCGCCCTTGCCGTAGGTGCTCATGCCGTGGTGCCGGTTGGCGCAGAACTGGCCGTCGGCGTAGCAGTTGCCGGCCGGGCTGGTGAGGGCGCACGCCTTGCTGCCGCTGTTCCCGCCGCCGCTGCCGCCGGTCGTGCCACCGCTGCCTCCGCTCGTGCCTCCGCTGCCGTCGCCGGAGGCGGTCTTCGCGGGGGCCGGGGTGTGCAGCGGCCGGCCGGCGCAGTCGCGGCCGTCGCGCGCCACGGTGAACGTCACCGCGCCGCCGTCGGCGCGCTGCTCGCAGACCTTCTCGGTCGCGCCCCAGGAGGAGGCGCTCCGGCCGGTGCCCTGGAGGTGGACGGCGTAGCGCAGGCCGCCGGCCCGCGCCGCGGCGACGGCCGTGCCGACGCCGGAACCGGTGTAGTCGCGCAGGGTGGCGGCCGGGGTCGCGGTGGCGGACGCGGCGGGCCGCGTACTCGCCGGCTCCGTCGCCGGTTCCCCGGACGGCTCCGGGGCGGCGCTGGTGGCCGCCGCGGTGGCCGTGGCCGGTGCCGGGTGCGCCGCCGGCGTCCCGGAGTCGTCGTCGCAGCCGGCCAGCGCCAGCACACCGGCGGCGAGCAGCGCCGCGGTGCCGGCGATCCGGCGCACGCGCAGAAGTTGCATGGAACCCCACCCCTCACAGACCGTCCCGCGCACGGCACGGGACGGAGATCACTGACATGCACCGCACATCTTCGGGGTCTTCACACTTCTCTTACAAGTCGGCGGGCGGCGAAATCCGCACCGGCCCGCCGCTGCGCACGTTTGAGCGATCGGGGGCCGGGCTAGGTTGAGGACCATGGCTGCAACGCACGGTGCCGAGGTGCTGGTCGCGTCCAATCGCGGACCCGTTTCGTACGAGCTCGGCGAGGACGGTTCGCTGCGCGCGAGACGCGGCGGCGGCGGACTCGTCTCCGGTCTGTCCGCGATCGGCCCGGACGCGGGCGCGGTATGGGTGTGCGCCGCGCTCGGCGACGCCGACCGCGAGGCCGTACGGCGCTACGAGGACGGGCGCAGGCTGCCCGCCGAGGACACCGGCGGACAGCGGGTCCGGATGCTCGACATCGCCCCGGACGTCTTCTCCGACGCCTACAACGGCATCGCCAACTCGGTGCTGTGGTTCGTCCACCACATGCTCTACCAGACCCCGCTGGAGCCCGTCTTCGACGCGGAGTTCCGGCGGCAGTGGGCGTCGTACGAGGCGTACAACCGCGCCTTCGCCGAGGCGCTGGCGGAGGAGGCCGCCGAGGGCGCTGCCGTGGTGGTGCAGGACTACCACCTGACGCTGGTGCCGGGCATGCTGCGCGACTTCCGGCCGGATCTGCGCATCGGGCACTTCTCGCACACCCCGTGGGCGCCGGTGGACTACTTCCGGATGCTCCCCGACGACATCGCCCGCCAGGTGCTGCGCGGCATGCTGGGCGCGGACCGGCTGGGCTTCCTCACCCAGCGGTGGGCGGACGCCTTCGCCCAGTGCTGCGAGGCCCTGACCGACGGGCTCGGCGGCACCCGGCTCGGGGTGCACGGGCTCGGCGCGGACGCGGAGTTCCTGCGCGAGCGCGCCCACCGCGCCGACGTCAAGGAGCGGATGGCGCTGCTGCGCGAGGAGATCGGCACGGCCCCGGACGGCGGCGCCCGCCGGACGGTCGTCCGGGTGGACCGCACCGAGCTGTCCAAGAACATCGTCCGCGGGCTGCTGGCCTACCGGCACCTGCTGGAAGAGCGCCCCGAGTGGCGCGAGCGGGTGGTGCACGTCGCCTTCGCCTACCCCTCGCGCCAGGACCTCGCCGTCTACCGGGAGTACACGGCCGAGGTGCGGCGGCTGGCCGAGGAGATCAACGAGCGGTACGGCACGCCCGGGTGGCGGCCGGTGCTGCTGCACGTCGAGGACGACTTCGCCCGCTCCCTCGCGGCGTACCGGATCGCGGACGTGGCGCTGGTCAACCCCATCCGCGACGGCATGAACCTGGTCGCCAAGGAGGTGCCGGTCGTCTCCGACGCCGGGTGCGCGCTGGTCCTGTCGCGGGAGGCGGGCGCCTGGGCCGAGCTGGGCCCGGACGCGGTGACGGTGAACCCGTACGACGTCGTCGGCACCGCCGAGGCCCTGCACACGGCGCTCACCATGCCGGTGGCGGAGCGGGCCGAGCGCTCCGGGCGGCTGGCCGCCGCGGCGACCGCCCTGCCCCCGGCCCGGTGGTTCCTGGACCAGCTGAGGGAACTGGACGCGGGCTGAGCCGCGGCCGGTCCCCGGCCGCTCACATACGGGCCGCCAGGGCGGCCAGCAGGCGCACCACTCCCTCCGGGCCCGGCACCACCAGGTCGGCCCGCGAGGAGAGTTCGGCGACCTCGCTGCTGCCGCTGCACACCAGGACGCCCGGCAGGCCCTCGGAACGGAGCTTGTCGACGGCGGTGAAGGCGGGCAGGTCCCCGAGGTCGTCACCGGCGTAGAGCACGGAGCCGGCGCCCAGGGCGCGGACGTGCTCCAGCAGGGCGACGCCCTTGTCCATGCCCGGCGGGCGCAGTTCGAGGACCATGCGGCCCGGTTCGACGATCAGTCCGTGGCGGGCCGCGAGGCCGGCGAGCGGCGCGCGCAGCGCCTCGAAGGCGGCCTGCGGGTCCTCGGCGCGCCGGGTGTGCACGGCCAGGGAGCGGCCCTTCTCCTCGATCCAGGTGCCCTGCCAGGCGCCGATCCGGTCGAGGAAGCCGGGCAGTTCGGCCCGGACGGCGGCGACCCCGGGATGCGGGTCCGGGGCGGTGACCTCCCCGGTGGCCGCGTCCCAGCGTTCGGCGCCGTAGTGGCCGAGGACGACGAGGTGGTCGAGGCCGGGGACACCGGCGAAGCCGCCGTTGCGCACGGCGACCCCGGCGGGGCGGCCGGTGACCACGACCACGGCGGCCACCTCGGGGGCGAGCGCGGCGAGCGCCGGGAGCGCCCCTGGATGCGCCCTGGCCCGGTCGGGGTCGGGCACGATCGGCGCCAGGGTGCCGTCGAAGTCGAGCGCGATCACCGCGCGCTCGGGCCGTGCCAGCAGCGCGGCCAGCCCGTCCCGCCCGGCCTGCGTGGCGGGCTCGGGCAGCGCGGGTGCGTCGGGAGCGGGGTCGGTCGAGTCCGTGTCGTGGCCCATGTGCCGAACCTATCCACACACGGCGCGGCCCACTCCTCGGCGGCGCCGGGTCTCAGCGCTCGGACCGGCGGGCGTCGCGCACCCGGCGCAGCCGGTTGACCGTCACCGGGTCGTGCTCCAGCGCGCGCACGTCGTCGAGCAGCGCGTTGAGCAGCTGGTAGTAGCGGACCGGGGAGAGGCCGAGCTCCTCGCGGATCGCGCGTTCCTTCACGCCCGGTCCGGTGAAGCCCCGGCGCTCCAGGGCGAGGATGTCCCGCTCCCGGCGCGCGAGGTGCCGCCCGGGTGCCTGCTCCGGTCCGCCGCCTGGTTCGTCGTCCGCGTCCATACGGGCACCGTAACCGCCGCCGCCGACACCCGCCGCGGCACGGCGCCGGGCGACGCGGTGCCGGGCGGCCGGGCTCAGCGCGCGTTCTCCTTGGCCTCCGCCTCCGAGGCCGCGGTCTGGAGCTGGTTGAGCACCCCGGTGGGGTCGCCGCCGGGGGCCACCGTGCCGCCGATGCGCTTCTTGACCTCGGCGCTGACCTGGGCCCAGGAGGTCTTGCCCGCCGGGTAGAGCTGGGCCAGCGACAGCTCCTGGAGGAAGGGCCACAGGTTCTTGTCCTGCGGTGCCTCGGCCATCGCCTCGGACGCGGAGGTGGTGACGGGCAGCAGGTCGTACTGGCGGGAGAAGTCGAGGACGTTCTTCTCGCTGTAGACGTAGTCGAGGAACTCGCCGATCTGCTTCTTGTGGCCGCCCTTCTTGAAGGCCATCATCCAGTCGGTGACACCCATGGTGGCCTTGGGCGTGCCGTTCTTGCCCGGCACCGGCACCATCCCGAACTTCACGCCCGCCTTGGCGGCCTTCTTCATCAGCGTGGGGTGGCCGTTGAGCATGCCGACCTGGCCCTTGGCGAAGGCGTCGAAGGCGTCCGCGCGGTTGAGCTTGCCGGGCGCGACGGGGCCGGTCAGGCCCTTGCCGACCAGCTCGTCGCGCAGCCAGGTGAAGGTCTCGGCGTTCTGCGGGGAGTTGATGGTGTACGTACCGATGTCGTCGGTGTACCCGGCGCCGCCGCTGAGCAGCCACTGCATGGTCTCGGCCTGCGCCTCCTCGGGGCCGAGCGGCAGCGCGTAGGGGTACTTCACGCCCTTGTCCTTCAGCGCCTCGGCGTCCTCGGCGAGGTCGTCCCATGTCTTGGGCGGGGTGAGGTGCGCCTGGTCGAAGAGGGTCTTGTTGTAGAAGAGCACCCGGGTGGAGGCGGCGAACGGGATGCCGTACTGCAGGTGGCGCACCTGGCCCGCGTCGGAGAGCTGGTCGAGGAAGTCGGCCTGCACGGCTATGGAGAGCAGGTCGTCGGCCTTGTAGAGCCGGTCCTGGGCGGCGTAGTCGGCGTACGCGCCGATCTGGGCCAGGTTCGGCGGGTCGCCGGCGTCGACCATCTCCTTGACCTTGCGGTCGACGTCGGTCCACGAATAGACCTTGACGTCGATCTTCACGCCGGAGTGCTGGGACTCGTATGCTCGGGCGAGCTTGTCCCAGTACTTCTGGGAGTTGTCGGCCGGGGAGTCGCCGTAGTCGGCGGCGACCAGTTTGAGCGTGACGTCGGAGGAGCCCGTGCTCCCGCAGCCGCCGAGGACCGAGGTCATGCCCAGTGCGGACACCGCCGCGATCATTCCTGCTCTACGCCGCTGCACTGTGTTCCCGCCCCAACCGTCTCGTGTTCACCATGCGGACACGATAGGTCTACACCACGTGAGTGGACTAGACCTCTCGCGGGTCAAAGGGCCACACTGTCATCTGTGAGACACGTCATCGCGCTCGATGTGGGCGGCACCGGGATGAAGGCCGCACTGGTCGACGAGAACGGCGGGCTGCTCCACCAGGCGCGCCGGCCCACCGGCCGCGAGCGCGGCCCGGACGCCGTCGTCGAGGGCATCCTCGGCTTCGCCGCCGAACTGCGCGCCCACGGCGCCGAGCGCTTCGGCGAGCCGGCCGCGGCGGCCGGTGTCGCCGTCCCCGGCATCGTCGACGAGGACGAGGGCGTCGCCGCCTACGCCGCCAACCTCGGCTGGCGCGACGTCCCCCTGCGCGACCTGCTCGGCCGGCGTCTCGGCCTGCCCGTCGCCCTCGGCCACGACGTACGCACCGGCGGGCTCGCCGAGGGCCGGATCGGCGCGGGCAAGGGCGCCGACCGCTATCTGTTCGTCCCGCTGGGCACCGGCATCGCGGGCGCCATCGGCATCGACGGCCGGGTCGAGGCCGGTGCGCACGGCTTCGCCGGCGAGATCGGGCACATCGTCGTCCGGCCCGGCGGCACCGCATGCCCCTGCGGCCAGCACGGCTGCCTGGAGCGGTACGCGTCCGCCTCCGCGGTCAGCCTGGCCTGGGCCGAGGCGTGCGGCGACGCGGACGCCGACGCGGCCGACTGCGCCAAGGCCGTGCGGTCCGGCGACACCCGGGCCCGCGCGGTGTGGCAGGAGGCCGTGGACGCCCTCGCCGACGGCCTGGTCACCGCACTCACCCTGCTGGACCCGCGCACCCTGATCATCGGCGGCGGGCTCGCCGAGGCCGGCGAGACGCTCTTCGCCCCGCTGCGCGAGGCCGTACGCCGCCGGGTCACCTTCCAGAAGCTGCCCGCCATCGTCCCCGCGGCCCTCGGCGACACCGCCGGCTGCCTCGGCGCGGGCCTGCTCGCCTGGGACCTCCTCGGCGGCACGTCCGCCGCGGCCGCACCGCACTCTCCCTCTTCCACGACTCCCCGGAGGTAGCCACCAGATGGCCCCCAGCAAGGTTCTCGACGGCGCCCGGGTGGTGCTGCCCACCGGGATCGCGGACGGCGGCCGGGTGATCGTCGACGGCACGCGGATCGCCGGGACCGCACCGGAGAACACCCCGACCGTCGATGTCAGCGGGCACTGGCTGGTCCCCGGCTTCGTCGACCTCCACAACCACGGCGGCGGCGGCGCGGCCTTCTCCGGCTCCGCCGACGACGTCATGACCGCCGTACGCACCCACCGGGCGCACGGCACCACCACCGTCGTCGCCTCCACCGTCACCGACGACATGGGCATCCTCACCAAGCAGGCCGGACTGCTGTCCGAACTGGCCGAGCAGGGCGAGATCGCCGGCATCCACTTCGAGGGGCCCTTCATCTCCCCGTGCCGCAAGGGCGCCCACTCCGAGGCCCTGCTGCGCCACCCGGACCCGGCCGACGTGCGCAGGCTGGTCGACGCGGCCCGCGGCCACGCCAAGATGGTCACCCTCGCCGCCGAACTGCCCGGCGGCCTGGACTCCGTACGGCTGCTCGCCGAGCGCGGGGTGATCGCGGCCATCGGGCACACCGACGCCACCTACGAGCAGACCGTGGAGGCGATCGACGCCGGGGCCACCGTCGCCACCCACCTGTTCAACGCGATGCCGACGCTCGGCCACCGCGCCCCCGGCCCGATCGCCGCCCTGCTGGAGGACGAGCGGGTCACCGTCGAGCTGATCAACGACGGCGTCCATCTGCACCCCGCGGCCCTGGAACTCGCCTTCCACCACGCCGGTGCGGCCCGGGTCGCCTTCATCACCGACGCCATGGACGCCGCCGGGTCCGGCGACGGCCGCTATCTGCTCGGCCCGCTGGAGGTCGACGTCACCGACGGCGTCGCCCGTCTGGTGGAGGGCGGCTCCATCGCCGGTTCGACGCTCACCCTGGACCGGGCGTTCCGGCGCGCGGTCACCGTCGACGGGCTGCCCGTCGAGGACGTGGTGGCGGCGCTGTCCGCCAACCCGGCCCGGCTGCTCGGCGTGGACGACCGCGTCGGCTCCCTGGAGCCCGGCAAGGACGCCGACCTCGTCCTGCTCGACGAGGACTTCGTCCTCAAGGGCGTGATGCGGCGCGGCGAGTGGGTGGTCGATCCCCAACTGGGCTGATCCGTCCGCCCGTCCGCCGGACGTTCCGACCCGGTGAGCGGGCCCGGGGGTGGGCGGCGCGCCGTCCGTTTGGCATGATCGGAGCTCCGGCGCACCGCCGGAGCTCCGTGCACGCGTACTACCCGGGGGAGGCCGGACCACGTGATCCTCACGGTCACGCTGAACACCGCTCTCGACATCACCTACCGGGTGCCGTCCCTGCGGCCCCATGGCTCGCACCGGGTGTCGGAGGTGACCGAGCGGCCCGGCGGCAAGGGCATCAACGTGGCCCGCGTCCTGGCGGCCCTCGGCCACCGGGTGACCGTCACCGGCTTCTCGGGCGGCGCCACCGGCGACGAGGTGCGCACCCGGCTCGCGGACGAGCCCGGTGTGACGGACGCGCTGGTCCCGGTGGCCGGCGCGACCCGGCGCACCGTCGCGGTGGTGGACGAGCAGACCGGCGACACCACCCAGCTCAACGAGCCGGGCCCGCTGGTCACCGCCGCCGAGTGGGCGGCCTTCCAGGACGCCTACGAGGACATGCTGTCCGGCGTGGCGGCGGTGGCGCTGTGCGGCAGCCTGCCGCCCGGACTGCCGGTGGGCGCCTACGCCGTCCTGGTGCGCGCGGCCCGCGCGGCGGACGTGCCGGTGCTGCTGGACACCAGCGGCGAGGCGCTGCGGCGCGGACTGGCCGCCCGCCCCGACATCATCAAGCCCAACGCCGACGAACTGGCCGAGCTGACCGGTTCCCACGAGCCGCAGCGGGCCACCCAGGACGCCCGCAGGCGCGGCGCCCGCACGGTCATCGCCTCCCTGGGCGCCGAGGGCCTGCTCGCCCGCACCCCGGACGGCATGTGGCGGGCCGCCCCGCCCGCCCGTGTGCACGGCAACCCGACCGGCGCGGGCGACTCGGCCGTCGCCGGCCTGCTCTCCGGCCTGGTGGAGAACCTCCCCTGGCCGGACCGCCTCGCCCGCGCGGTCGCCCTCTCCGCCGCGACGGTCCTGTCCCCCACGGCGGGCGACTTCGACCGGGCCGCCTACCGGGAGCTGCTGGAGCAGGTGGAGGTCAGCGGCGAGGGCGGCGCGGCCTGAGGGTCAGCCCTTGTAGTCGACCCAGCCCTTGACCAGCCAGAGCTGGTCGAGGGCGGCATCGCACTGGTCGCCCTGCTCGCAGGAGATCTTGAGGGTGTTGGTGCCCTTGTTGAGCTGGATCCAGTTGTAGGTCTTGGTCCAGCCCTTCTCGTAGTCGCCCTCGGGGGCGTTCGCCCAGTTCTTCAGCTTGACGGCGGTGGTGGAGGGGGTGCCGTTGACCGTGAGGGTGGCCTTGCCGTCCTTGCCGGGGACGCTGTAGCCCACGTAGACGCTGTACCTGCCGCTGTCCGGGATGCCGTTGACGGTCCAGGTGACCGAGGCGCCGACCTTGTTGAAGTTGGTGACGTAGACACCGCCGTCCGCCTGGGCACCCTTGATGTCCGAGGCGGTGGACGCGCCGCCGCCCAGGAGCAGGGCCTTCGCGTCGATCTTGGGGAGTTCGCCGTCGGGGGCCACGGTGCTGTTCGACGAGGGGCTGGGCGGGGCGCTCTGGGTGGACGGCGGGGCCGTGGTGCCGCCCGTGGCGCCGTCCTTGGTGTCGTCCTTGTCGTTGAGCATGGCGAAGGTGATGCCTATGACCACGGCGGCGACCACCACGACGGCACCGATCAGCAGTCCCTTGGTGTTGGGCCCGCGCCGGCCACCGCCGCCGGGGCCGCCCTGGACCGGCTGCCGGGGCGGCTGCTGGCCGCCGGGCAGGGTCTCCGGGGCCGCGTAGTGCGCACTCGGCCGGCCGTACGCGCCCTGCTGCTGAGGAGCCTGGCCGTAGGCCGCCGTGGGGGCCTGCTGCGTCTGCTGGGGCTGCTGGCCGTACTGACGCTGGCCGACGGCGCGGACCCGGTTGACCGAGCCCGGGTAGCCGTAACCGCCGGAGGGCGGCTGGGCTCCGTTGGCCTGACCGTCGGCGTACAGGTAGCCGAACGGGTCGTCGTCCTCGGGCGTGCTCGGGCCGTTGTCGCCGGGCGTCATCCCTAGGTCTCCTCAACAGGTGCGGGTCGGATGCGGTACGTCGTGAGGATGGCGAGCCTACCCGCTCCCGTGGGACCGAACGGGTGACTCACCCCGCATCAACGCGCTGACCTGCGGATCAACCGGCGCGGCGATGTTGTTTGGGACGAGATCGTTTCTCGACGTACATCCGCTCGTCGGCGGACTTCAGCACTTCGTCCGCCGTCATCCCGCAATGGGCCCAGCCGATGCCGAAGCTGGCGCCGACCCGGACGGCCCGGCCCTCGGCGCGGATGGGCTGGATGATCTCGTTGCGCAGCCGTACGGCGAGGTCCTGGGCGTCGGCGCGGCCGAGGCCGTCGGCGAGGATCACGAACTCGTCGCCGCCGAGCCGGGCCACCGTGTCACCGTCGCGGACGCCGCCCGACAGCCGCCGGGCCACCTCGATGAGGACGGCGTCGCCCGCGTTGTGCCCGAAGCGGTCGTTGATCGACTTGAAGCCGTCCAGGTCGCAGAAGAGGACCGCGAGCCCCTTGGTGCCGTCGTCCCGGTCGCCCTCGGGGGCGATGGTGTGCACATGGTGGTCGTAGCCGTCGTAGGGCTGTGGACCGGAGTCGAAGTCGAAGCCGTGGTCATGGCCGCCGTCGCCCGCCGGGTGGACCGGGTGGCCGTAGGCCGCGTCGAGCGAGGCGAGTTCCTCGGCGTGCGCCGACTGCGGGCGCCGGCACAGGCGGGCGGCGAGCCGGGAGCGCAGCTCGGCGCTGTTGGGCAGGCCGGTCAGGGAGTCGTGGGAGGCGCGGTGGGCGAGGTGCAGCTCGCGGCGCTTGCGCTCCTCGATGTCCTCGACGTGGGTGAGCAGGAAGCGGGGCCCGTCGGCGGCGTCGGCGACCACCGAGTTGCGCAAAGAGACCCAGACGTAGCTGCCGTCGCGGCGGCCCAGGCGCAGCTCGGCCCGGCCGCCCTCGGCGGAGGTGCGCAGCAGGGTGCCTATGTCCTCGGGGTGGACGAGGTCGGAGAAGGAGTAGCGGCGCATCGCGGAGGCGGGGCGGCCCAGCAGCCGGCACAGGGCGTCGTTGGTGCGCAGGATCCGGCCGTGCTGGTCGCCGCCCATCTCGGCGATGGCCATGCCGGAGGGCGCGTACTCGAAGGCCTGCCGGAAGCTCTCCTCGCTGGCGCGCAGGGCCTGCTGCTCACGCTCCAGGCGCACCAGGGCGCGCTGCATGTTCGCGCGCAGCCGGGCGTTGCTGATCGCGATGGCCGCCTGGAACGCGTACACCTGGAGCGCCTCGCGGCCCCAGGCGCCGGGGCGGCGGCCGTTGCGCGGGCGGTCCACGGAGAGCACGCCGAGCAGCTCGCCCGGGGAGCCGCCGGGCGCGCCGGGCGAGTACATCGGGGCGAAGAGCCGGTCGGAGGGGTGCCACTCGTCCTCGAAGCGGGGAGCGGGCCCGTCGGTGTACCACTGCGGGACGTCGTCGTCGTCGAGGACCCAGCCCTCGGTGTGCGGGATGAAGACCAGGTCGCCCCAGGACTCGCCCATGGTCAGCCGGCGCTCCCAGGAGGCGCGGGAGCCGACCCGGCCGGTGATCAGGGCCTCGGCGGCGGGGTTCCCGGAGAAGGCGGCGACGACGAGGTCGCCGTCGGGGCGTACGAGGTTGACGCACGCCAGTTCGTATCCGAGGCCGGTCACGACGCCGTCGGCCACGGTCTGGAGCGTGTCGGCCAGGCTGCGCGCGGTGTTCATGTCCGCCATGACCTGGTGCAGCTGCCGCAGGGTCGCAAGGCGGACGTACGGCTCCGACTCGGTCTCCATGCTCGCCCTCCCCCCGAGACCTCGCAGTGAATCAAAGGGTCTTCTTCGGCGTATCGTGCGTGCGGTCTACGCCACTGAATCACAGCGTGAAGCCCACTCGGTACACAGGGTCAACAATTCACGCTGCTTGTGACTCAAGTCACAGGCGAACGTGAACAATTGGGTAGAGTTTCTGCTTTTTCCCAAGCGTTGACGGAACGCAAACTCTCTCGTGTGCGGACATGATGCACGAGACGGCCGCCGAACGGGTCGGAATCGCTGGTTCCGATGTTTTCGCGGGGGTTCGACGGTTGCGGGGGTGGCGACGGTTGCGGGGGTTCGACGGCTGTGGGGTTCGACGGCTGCCCGCTGGGTCCGTGGACCTAGGTCCGGGCTCGGGCCATGGCCCGATGCGGGCGGCGCGGGCCGGTCATTAGCGTTGTTGTGTGCTGAACACTTCCTCCGCCCCGTCCTCCGCCCTCGCCCCGGCCTTTCCCGGGCATGCTGAGGGGGTGACCGACGACGAGTTCCGTGCCGCGATGTCCCGGCTGGCCGCGGGCGTGGTCCTGGTGACCGCGCAGGAGCCGCCGCTCGACGCGGAGGACCCGCTGGCGCCGGTCGGCGAGGACGTGGGCATGACCGCGACGGCGTTCCTCTCGGTGTCCCTGGACCCGCCGCTGGCCCTGGTCAGCCTGCGCACCGGCTCCCGCATGGACGACCTGCTCGCGGAACAGCCGCTGTGGGCGGTGTCCGTCCTGACCGGGAACCAGCGGCACATCGCCGGCCGCTTCGCGATGAAGGGCCGCATCAGCGACCGTCTGCTCTTCGCGGACGTCCCCCACACGCGCGGCGAGGTGTCCGGCGCCCCGCTGGTGGACGACGCGCTGGCCACCCTGGAGCTGCGCACCGAGCAGCGGGTCCCGGCGGGCGACCACACCCTGGTCGTCGGCCGCGTCCTGACGGCCCGCCTCCCGGGCGCCGACGACGGCCCGCTGCTGTACTTCCGGGGGCGGTACCGGCAGCTGGGCTGAGCGGGGCCTCCGGGGGCGGCAGCAACCGCCCTCCTCCCCCGGCCCCTGGGTCTCACCCCTGTCCCTCGGGCCTCGGGCCTCGGGCCTCGGGCCTCGGGCCTCGGGCCGGCCGTAATCCGGTGGCCGGGCGGCGGACGCGCCGCCTACGGTGCGCGCATGACGACCCCCGGCCCCGGCCCCGGTCCCGGCACCGGCTCAGCGCCCCGCCTCGAAGAGATCACCCCGGCGAACCTGGACGCCGCCCTCGGCATCCGGGTCCGCCCCGACCAGGAGCACGCGGTCGCGCCGGTCGTGAAGTCCCTGGCCGAGGCGTACGCGTGGCCGGGCGTCGCCTGGCCGCGCCTGATCGTCGACGACGGGCGTCCCGTGGGCTTCCTGATGGCCTTCCTCGGCATCGACTGGCACCAGGACGGCAGCGAACTGCGCTCGGGGCTGTGGCGGCTGAACATCGCGGCCGGCGAGCAGGGCCGCGGCTACGGCCGGTTCGCCGTCGGCGCCGTAGCGGCGGAGATCCGCCGCCGGGGCGAGAGGGAGATGTACGTGTCCTGGCACCCCGGTCCGGACGGCCCGGAGCGCTTCTACCTCGGGCTCGGCTTCCGTACGAACGGGGAGACGAGCGGGGGCCAGACGGTGGGCGTGCTCGGCCTGGAGGCGGTCCCGGCCGGGACGTGAGCGCGCCCGCGGGCACATGACCGCGACAGCGACCGCTGTGCCTGCCGCCTACCTCCAGTCACGACCCGTGCGGCCCCGCTTCGTCTCCGAGCGCTGCTTCTTCTCGCGCAGCCGCCGCTCGTTGATCCCGCGGGGGATGCGGGTGGGCCTGCGGGGCTTGGGCGGGGGCGCGGTCGCCTCGGCGAGGAGCGCGGCGAGGCGTACGGCGGCGGTCTCGCGGTTGCGCCACTGGGAGCGGTGCTCGGAGGCGCGGACGGTGACGACGCCGTCGACGAGCCGGCCGGCCAGCCGGTGCAGGGCGCGCTCCTTCCACACCTCGGGCAGCGCCTCGGTGTTCGCCAGGTCGAAGCGCAGCTCCACCTGGCTGTCGGAGGTGTTGACGTGCTGGCCGCCGGGCCCCGAGGACCGCGAGAAGCGCCAGACCAGCTCGGCCTCGGGGAGCACGACGGAGCCGCGGATGACATGGGGACCGGACATGTCCTCCATGGTCCCTCGCGTGTCCGGGTCACGTCACCGGAATTTCGGTACCGGAGGTACCGGTCGGGGCTGTCCGGGCTGACCGGGCGTTCGAACCCACCTTGGTAAAAAAGGTAAAGGCGTCAGGAACCATGGGGACCCTCTCGGCGTTCCTAGGGGTGGCGGTAGCTTCGTCCGCACACGCAACGAGGGAAGGGACTCCCAACAATGGCTGTAAGCCTCTCCAAGGGCGGCAATGTCTCGCTCACCAAGGAAGCTCCGGGCCTGACCGCCGTCACCGTGGGCCTCGGCTGGGACGTCCGCACCACCACCGGCACGGACTTCGACCTCGACGCCTCCGCGATCGCGGTCAACACCCAGGGCAAGGTCTACTCCGACGGCCACTTCGTCTTCTTCAACAACAAGCAGACCCCGGACAACACCATCGTCCACACCGGTGACAACCGCACCGGCGAGGGCGAGGGCGACGACGAGGCGATCAACGTCAACCTGGCCGGCCTCCCGGCCGACATCGACAAGATCGTCTTCCCGGTCTCCATCTACGACGCCGAGAACCGCGGGCAGAACTTCGGCCAGGTGCGCAACGCGTACATCCGCATCATCAACCAGGCCGGCGGCGCCGAGATCGCCCGCTACGACCTGTCGGAGGACGCCGCCACCGAGACCGCCATGGTCTTCGGCGAGCTGTACCGCAACGGCGCGGAGTGGAAGTTCCGCGCCGTCGGCCAGGGCTACGCCTCGGGCCTCGTGGGCATCGCGCAGGACTTCGGCGTGAGCGTCTGACGCGCCGCCACGCCAGGCCCGGAGCCCGGATCCGCGACGGCGGGTCCGGGCTCCGGCGCGCTCACGGCGCCGCCCGCGCGTAGGTTCCCCCTGTGATCATCGAACCTCTCGTGCTCTCCCCCGACCGCGCCCTGCCGGGCGAGCTGCTGACCGAACTCACCGCGCTCTACGCCTCCCAGCGCGACTTCCACGCCCTGAGCGGCGACTTCCCCGACCCGGACGACGTCCGCCCGGAGCAGGTCGCCGCCGCGCTCGCCGACGAGCTGGCCCATCCCGGCGCACAGGTGCTGCTGGCCCGCAGCGAGGGCGCCCTGGTCGGCGTCGCGATCACCCTGGACCACCACCCCGACCCGGCCGACCCCGACCCGTGGATCGGTCTGCTGATGGTGGACGCGGCGGCCCGCCGCCGGGGCCACGGCCGCCGCCTGGCCTCCCTCGTCGAGGACCGCTTCCGCGCGGCAGGCCGCCCCGCCGTACGCCTCGCCGTCCTGGACGGCAACCGCCCGGCCCTCGCCTTCTGGACCGCCCTCGGCTACCGCCCCCTCGCCCACCGCCGCGACCGCGAGGGCAACCGCCCGTGCACGGTCCTGCGCAAGGAACTGGGCATCGGCTCGGACCGGGCCGCGGCCGCGGGCTAGGGGCGGACGGCCTGGAGGAGGACGGGGCGGTTCGCGGACGTGTACTCGTCCGCGATGCCGAACACGCTTGCACAGCGTGGGCATTCGCCTCTGCCCCAGAGATGGGCGAGCCCGTCCGCGAGTGCCTCCTGACCGTCGCGGACGGCCGTCTCGTACATCCACCGGCCGGTACCGCAGAGGTCGCCCGGCGATGCCGGCCGCAGGTCGCGCTGGTCCACGTCACCCAGGTGCCAGTCCCGGACCGCCGAATAGCGCCCGTGGTCCCCGATGGCGATCGTCACCTCCGTGGCGCAGTGCGGGCAGGCCAGGTGGAAGAAGTCGTCCGTGAAATCCCCCAGGACGGCACTCCAGTGGTACTGCTCCCTGGCCGCCAGCAGATCGAGGAAGACCGCGAGGTAGTCGTCCGGCCGCGCTCGCAGCTGCCGGTCCAGCAGCGTACGGAACTCCGTGATCGCGTCGGCGCAGTCCGCCAGCAGATCGTCGCAGCCGTGGTGGCCTGCCGCGCGCCGCAGGATCCTCCCGGCCAGTCCGCGTGCCCGCGCACTTTCCGGGGCGAGCCGCACCAGGTGCGGGAAGACGGCGAACCCGGCGGGGAAGACCAGGTCGTGTTCGAGGACCAGCCGGTACCCGAGTTCCTCCCACGCCTCGGCGCTGTCGTCGCGTTCCACCCGCTCCAGAAGTGCGGGGACACGATCGACGTCCCCGTAGCAGTCGTACACCTGTTCCCGACCCACCCGCCCATTATGGGGCAACGCCTTGTGGGGCCACACCGATCGCCGCCCGTGGGGCCGGGCGTCAGGGCCGGGTGAAGGTCATGTGGGTGATGCCGCTGGGGGTCGTCACGGACTCGATCCGGAAGCGCTGCTCAAGCCCTTCGAGTCCGTCCCACAGGCGCTCGCCCCGGCCCAGGACGATCGGGACGACGGCGATGTGCAGATGGTCGACGAGGTCTTCGGCGAGGAACTCGCGGACCGTGGTCGGGCCGCCGCCGATCCGCACGTCCAGGCCGCCCGCGGCGTCGCGCGCCTGACGGAGCGCCTCCTGCGGTGTGGCGTCGATGAAGTGGAATGTGGTGCCGCCCTCCATCTCCACCGAGGGGCGCGGGTGGTGGGTCAGGACGAACACCGGGGTGTGGAAGGGCGGGTTGGGCCCCCACCAGCCGACCCAGTCGTCGTCCTCCCACGGCCCGCGCTGGGGGCCGAACTTGTTACGGCCCATGATCTCCGCCCCGATGCCGGCGTCCCAGGTGCCGGCGACGGCGTCATCGACTCCATGGCTCCCGTCCGGCTTGTCCTGCATCCGCCGGAAGGTACTGGTCGGGAAGAACCACTCGTGGAGCCGCGCGCCGGCGTGGCCGAACGGGGCGTCGAGACTCTGTCCCTCACCGGTGGCGAATCCGTCGACGGAGACGGAGAAGTTGTGGACCCTCACGCGGGACATTGCACGGACTCCTGCCCTCGAAGCGATGTGATTGCGAAATGCAATCACCAGCCGCGAGTGAGCCTAGACTCGGTGGTGGCGGAGTGCAATCACTGGAGGTGGGAATGCGGGACGAACCGCGGTCCGGATGCGCGATCAACGCGGCGGTGGAGGCACTCGGGGACCGGTGGAGCCTCATCGTCCTGCGCGACGTGGTCTTCGGCGGACGCAGGCACTTCCGCGAGCTGCTCAGCCACTCCGAGGAGGGGATCGCGTCGAACATCCTCAGCAGCCGCCTCAAGGCCCTCGTCGCCGGCGGACTCCTCACCCGCGAGCAGGCCGAACGAGGACACCGGGCGACCTACAGCCTCACGGAAGCGGGCATCCAGACGGTCCCCGTCATGGCCGCGCTCGGCTCCTGGGGCATGCGGCACCGCCCGACCACCCCCGAACTCACCGTCCGTGCCCGCCTCCTGGAGGAAGGCGGCCCGCAGCTCTGGCAGAACCTCATGGACGAACTCCGCGAGACCCACCTGGGCACCCCCCGCCCCGACCCCCACCAGCCACGCGCCTCCGAACTCCTCCGGACGGCCTACGAACAGGCGCTCACGGAGACCCGCTGACGGCGGAGGCGTCGGTGCCGCGCTCCCAGAGTTCCTCGGCGTGGTCGGAGAAGCGGGAGAACATGTCGCCGGGCCGGATGCCGCGCAGGTGGAGCAGGGGCGAGTCGTGGCCGACGAGCTGGGCGAGGTGGGGGGTGACCAGGGCGTCGCCGTCGAAGCGGAAGACGGAGAGCGAGACGTGGTTCATGGCGTCCTGGGGGGCGCTGAAGCGGGCTTCGAGGCCATCGATCGGGCCGAGCTTGGCGAGGTGTTCGAGGGTGATCCGGATACGGGTGGAGACGGTCAGGGCGACGTTCTCGACGGCCTCGCGCTGCCGGGTGACCTCGCCGTCGGGGTCACCGAGCAGAACACGGACGCGGACTCCTGCCCCGGCCTTGCGGCGGAGGGTCTCGACCAGGTCGGGCTGCTCCAGCCAGAGGAAGTAGTTGGTGTAGCCGCTGAGGAGGATGTCGGAGCCGGCGTCCCTGATCAGGTCCCCCCAGACCGACCTGGGGCAGGCCGACCGGTACGGGTAGGACGCGATGATCTCCTGCTCGCCACCCAGCCTGATCACATTCCGAACCGCCTTCGGCCACAGCATCGCCGCGTCAACCCCCAGAGCCTGTGAAGCGTCTTCTCGATTTCTCGCGTGCGGGATCAGCTCTCCGTCAGAGACCCACCTCTCCGCTCTCCCCAGTCTTGCCCGTCACGCCGACGCGCACGGCCGGTCGGCACGGAGTCGTTCCGGTATCGGCCAAAGCAGTGTGGTGGTCGAGGACGGCACGTTCGGCCGGGCCGGCCCGGCGGCCGCTGCGGCGCGAACTGGAGTGCTGGGGCTGGAGGCTGGAGAGTCTGGGTGAGGCCGCGGAACTGGTGCTGTCGGAGCTGGTGATGAACGCGGTGCACGACGCGTGCGACACCCGGCCGGTGCCATGTGCGGCGTCCGTAGAGGACGAGCAGGGCCGGGGACTCGCTCTGGTGGACGTGCTGACCGGCGGTCGGTGGGGGGTGCGAGAGCGGGGCGGGGTCGGGAAGGCCGTGTGGGCCCTGGTCGGCACGGAAACGGATGTCCCTGCCGTGCCGTGATGTCCGGGGCGGTGTGGGCCCCCGGACATCAGGGACGGGCCGGTTTGCCCTCGCCGTACAGCCAGTCGTGCCAGATGGGGGTGAAGTCCTTGCCGGGGGACTGTTTCTCGACGTAGGCCGTGAAGTCGGCGGTGGAGGCGGTGCCGTGGCGGTGGGTGGCGGCCCAGCCCTGGATGATGTCGTAGAAGGTGTCGTCGCCGACGGTCTGGCGGATCTTGTGCAGGACCATGGCGCCGCGCGAGTAGACGGGTTCGTCGGAGATGTGCGCGGCGCCGGAGGGGCGGGCCGGCGGGAAGGACCAGAGTTCGTCGCTGTCGACACCGCTGTCCTTGGCGCCGTCGTACAGCTCCTGGAAGGTCTCCTGGGCGCTGGGGCCGTCGTGGTCCTCGTCCCAGAGCCACTCCGCGTAGGTGGCGAAGCCCTCGTTGAGCCACATGTCCCGCCAGCTCCTGGGGGTGACGGAGTCGCCGTACCACTGGTGGGCCAGTTCGTGGACGAGGGTGGCGGTGTCGGGGGCGCCGGGGAAGGTGGGCCGGTTCTGGGTCTCCAGGGCGTAGGTGCCGTCCGGGAGCCGGTCGACGATCGCTCCGGTGGAGGAGAAGGGGTACGGGCCGAAGTTGTACTCCGCCCAGTCCATGATCTCGGGGAGCTGCCCGAGCACGGCGTCGCTCGCCTTGGCCAGGGACGGATCGACGGCCGTGTAGACCGGCAGGCCGTTCTTCAGCGTGGAGCGGCGCACGTCGAAGTCGCCGATCGCGACCGTGGCGAGATAGCTGGCCATCGGCTCCCCGGTGCGCCAGCGGTAGGTGGTGCGGCCCCCGGCGGTCGTCGTGCCCGTCAGCTCGCCGTTGGAGACGGCCGTCAGCTTCCCGTTCGCCGGCACGCTGACGGCGATGTCATAAGTGGCCTTGTCGGAGGGATGGTTGTTGGAGGGGAACCAGGCCATGGAACCGACCGGCTGGCCGAGGGCCAGCGCGCCGTCGGACGTGGGCAGCCAGCCCTCCTTGGACCCGTCGGGGTCGGTGAGGGTCTGCGGGGTGCCCGCGTAGCGGACCGTGGTGCTGAACGTCTCGCCCTTGTCCAGCCCGTCGTGCGGCCGGACCGTCAGTTCCTGCCCGGCCCGGTTGAACCGGGCGTCCCGGCCCTCCACCGTCACGCTCCGCACCTCCATCCCCTTGAGGTCGAGGTCGAAGGCGGACAGGTCCTCGGTGGCGCGGGCGGTGATCACCGCGGTGCCGGTGAGGCGGCGCGGGCCGGGGTCGTAGGCGAGCGTGAGCCCGTAGTGGGACACGTCGTACCCGCCGTTGCCCGCCTTGGGGAAGTACGGGTCGCGCAGGCCGGAGCCGCCCGGCTTGCCATGGACACCGCCGTCGCAGGCGGTCAGGGGGAGGGCGCAGAGCAGTAACGCGCCGACGGCTCGGGCAAACGGTGCGGTACGGGACACGAGTGCGATCTTATGCGGCTGCCGTGACACCATCCCTAACGTGCTCGACATCGGCTACGCGCTCTCCACCCGTTTCCCCGACCCGCCGCAGACGGACTACCGGCGCGCGGACGTCCACGCCCTGCGCCACGACCTGTTCTGCGGGGACGTCTATCTGGCGGACACCGAGACCGACCGGGAGCTGGCCACCGCGTGGGGCTGGGTGCCGGTGCTGGACTTCGCCTGGGCGCTGTGCGACATCGTGGAGCAGGTGGACCGGGACCCGGCCGGGTCGCGCGCGTCCCGCCCGCAGCGGGCGGAGCTGGACTTCACCGAGTCCACCGACCGGATGCTCTTCGAGCGCCGCTTCGGCTGGGTGGACGTCGAGGCCGACTGGATGCCGGCCGAGGAGCCGCCGCTGTCCTTCTCCCACAGCGCGCTGCGCCGGGAGGCCCGGGACTTCCTGCACGACCTGATCGCGGACCTGTGCGACCTGCACGAGGACCTCGCGGAGAACCCGGCCCTGTGGACCCTCCAGGCCCGTTTCCCCCGCCTGCCCTGAACCGCACCCGCGCCCGCGCACCGGGGCGCGCTCAGTCCTCCACCCGCACCCCCAGCTCCGCCGCCAGCACCGGCGCCAGGTCCAGCAGCTGGCCCGTACTGATCACCGCGCCCGCCAGCCGGTCCACCCCGCGGGCGATCTCCAGCGAGGCGGCTCCGCGCAGATCGACGTCGGTGAGCACCGCCCCGCCGAGATCGGCGCCCTTGAGGACGCAGTCCGCGAACGCGACCCGCTCCAGCCGGGCGCCCCCGAAGTCCGGCTCGACCAGGACGCAGCCCTCGAAGACCACGTCCCGCAGCCGGGCCGAGCGCAGGTTGAGATAGTCGATCTTGCCGCCGCGGATCCGCACCCGCTCCAGGACCGCGCCGTGCAGCTGCGCCCCGCCGAGCCGGGCGTCCGTCAGCTCCACATCGCGCAGGGTCGCGTCCGCGAGGTTCGTGCCGACGCCCCGTACGCCGGTGAGGACCGTGTCGAGGAACCGCGCGTGGCGCAGCGAGGTGTCGTCCAGGACGCAGCCGCGCAGCGCGCAGTCCAGGAAGCGGGCGCCCGCGCCGTCCTGCCCGGCGAGGTCCGTCTCGCGGAACTCCAGCCCGTCGTAGTCCCCGTCCGGCGCCAGCCCCGCACCGGCGTACGCCTCCAGGGCGGGCAGCCGCACCTCGGGCGGCCGCGGCGGCTTCACCCCGGCCCGCCCGGCGCCCGTACCGCCCGTACCGCTCGTACCGCCCATGCCGCCCGCACCACTCCCCGCCCCGCCGCCCGCTCTCCTCGCCATGCCCCCATGCTGCACCCCGCCACTGACAACCCCCCGGCGAACCCCCGGCCCCTCCCCGCTCCCCCGGCGGACAGCCCCGCCCGGTACGGCGACCGGAGATGCGACATGTCCCGATCCGTGCTCTTCTGGCGGGATGAGTATCACCCGAAAAGGTGAATCCTCCGTTCTGCACCGGCACGCTCCGCGGCATCAGCCCCGGCACGCCCGCCCCTCCGACGCGCACCGCTGGTGGGCGCTGGTGGTGATCGCGACGGCGCAGCTGATGGTGGTACTGGACGCGACCATCGTGAACATCGCCCTCCCCTCCGCGCAGCGCGCCCTGCACATGTCGGACGCCAACCGCCAGTGGGTGATCACCGCCTACACCCTCGCCTTCGGCGGGCTGCTCCTGCTGGGCGGGCGGATCTCGGACCTGGTGGGCCGCAAGCGCACCTTCGTCATCGGGCTCGTCGGCTTCGCCGCCGCCTCCGCGTTCGGCGGCGCGGCCACCTCCTCGGGCATGCTCTTCGGCGCGCGGGCCCTCCAGGGCGCCTTCGCGGCCGTGCTCGCCCCGGCCGCGCTCTCCCTGCTCACCACCACCTTCACCGACCCGCGCGAGCGCGGGAAGGCGTTCGGGATCTACGGCGCGCTGGCGGGCAGCGGCTCGGCGATCGGCTTCATCCTCGGCGGTCTGCTGACCGAGTACCTGGACTGGCGCTGGTGCCTGTACGTGAACGTGCCCATCGCCGCCGTCGCGGTGCTCGGCGCGTTCGCCCTGCTGCGCGACCGGCCCGCGCACACCGGCGTACGCCTCGATGTGCCGGGCGCCGTGCTGGGCTGCGCGGTCTGGTCGCCGTCGTCTACGGCTTCAGCGAGGCCCAGCCGCGCGGCTGGACGGACCCGCTGGTGCTCGGCCTGTTCGCGGCCGGCGTGGTGATGCTCGCCGCGTTCGTGTGGTGGCAGAACCGGGCGCCGGTGCCGCTGCTGCCCCTGCACGTGCTGCGCGAGCGCAACCGGGCCGGCTGTCTGCTGACCATGCTGCTGGCCGTGATCGGCATGTTCGGGCTGTTCCTGTTCATGACGTACTACCTCCAGGAGATCCTGGGCTACTCGCCGCTGCGGACCGGGCTCGCCTTCCTGCCGCTGACCGCCGCGATCGTCGTCGGTTCCACGCAGATCTCGGCCCGGCTGCTCCAGCACGTGGCGCCGCGCGCCCTCATGGTCCCCGGGATGCTGCTGGCAGCGGCCGGACTGCTGCTGCTGACCCGGCTGACGGTCACCTCGCGCTACCCCACCGAGGTGCTGCCCGCGCTGCTGCTCCTGGGGCTCGGCATGGGCCTGACCTTCATGCCGGTGTTCGCCACCGCCACCGCGGGCGTCGCCCCGAAGGACTCGGGCGTGACCTCCGCGACCGTGAACACCGCGCAGCAGGTGGGCGGTTCCATCGGGACCGCGCTGCTCAACACGGTCGCCATCTCCAGCAGCACCGCGTACCTCACCGCCCACCTGCGCTCCCCCGCCGACCGGGGCAGAGTGGTAGCGGAGGGTGTCGTGCACGGCTACACCGTCGCCATCTGGTGGGCCGCGGCGGTCATGCTGCTGGCCGGGCTGGTCGCGGGCCTGATGGTGACGGCCCGCGCGCCCAAGCACACCCCGGCCCCGGAGGCGGTGCCGGAGTCGGTGGTCTGAAAGAGACCCGCGAGGGGCAGAGAGGGTCCCGAGTTCGCACCCGGGACCCTCCTTCTGCGTCCAGGACGTACGTACGGGACGTACGGGGGGGCCTCAGTGCCGTCCGGCCACCCGGTCCGCGACCCGGGCCAGCCGGGAGGAGCGGGCGCTGTGGGTGAGCACCTCCCGGCGGTCGGCCGTGCGGTAGGTGGCGTACATGCCCTGCACGCCCAGCCAGCGCAGCGGTTCCGGTTCCCACTTGCGGACCTTGTGGCCGGTCCAGGGCAGCCCGGTCAGCTCGGTGGGGCCCGCCTGCCCGGAGTCGAGGCGGACCAGGTCGGCCAGGGTGCGGGCGGCGAGGTTGGCGGTGGCGACGCCCGAGCCGACATAGCCGCCGGCCCAGCCGAGGCCCCGGGACGGGTCCAGGGTGACGGTGGCGCACCAGTCGCGCGGCACGCCGAGCACCCCGGACCAGGCGTGCGCGATGCGCAGCCCGGCCAGCGAGGGGAAGAAGCCGGTGAGGATGTCGCGCAGGTCGCGGACGGTCTCCGGGCGGGTGCTGCCGTCGTTGTCGGTGCGCGAGCCGAAACGGTAGGGGACGCCGCGTCCGCCGAGCGCGATCCGGTCGTCGGCGGTGCGCTGCGCGTACATGTAGGCGTGCGCCATGTCGCCGAGGGCCTCGCGGCCGTCCCAGCCGAGCTCCTCCCACTGCGCTCCGGTCAGCGGCTCGGTGGCGATCATCGAGGAGTTCATCGGCAGCCAGGTGCGCCGCTGCCCCTTGAGGGAGGCGGTGAAGCCCTCGGTGCAGCGCAGCACGTAGGGGGCGCTGACGGTGCCGTACGGGGTGAGCGCGCGGCGGGGGCGGATCTCGGTGACCGGGGTCGCCTCGTGGATCGTCACACCGAGCGCGGCCACCGCCCCGGCCAGGCCCTTGACCAGCTTGACCGGGTTCAGGCGGGCGCCGTGCGGGGTCCAGGTGGAGCCGACCGCGTCCGCGACCCGGATGCGCGCGGCGGTCTCGCGGGCACCGTACAGCTCGCGGTCCTGCTCCCCGTAGGACAGCTCGTGCGCGTGGAAGTCCTTCAGGCGGGCCAGCTGAGCGGGGGTGCGGGCCACCTCCAGGACTCCGCCCTTGTGGATGTCCGCGTCGATGCCCTCCTCGGCGGCGACGCGGATCACCTCGTCCACGGTGTCGTTCATCGCCCGCTGGAGCCGTACGGCGGCCTCGCGGCCGTGCAGGCGCGCGTACCGGTCGCGGCCCGCGACGCCGTTGTAGAGCCAGCCGCCGTTGCGGCCAGAGGCGCCGTAGCCGCAGAACTTCTGCTCCAGGACGGTGATCCGCAGCGCGGGCGCGGCCTTCTTCAGGTAGTACGCGGTCCACAGGCCCGTGTAGCCGCCGCCGACGATCACCACGTCGGCGCTCGCGTCCCCGGTCAGCGGCTCCCGCACGGCCGGGAGGCCGTCGTCGGCGAACCAGTGGGAGATGCCGCCGTTCACGGTGCCGCCGTGCCTGCCGCCGCCCGCGGCCGTGCTTGCCGAGCTGCTCATGTCCGGGACGCTAATGCCTGGTGGCGGCCGGTGTCTCCTTCGGATTCCGTGTTTTTCCGGGGCCCGTGGCCAGCGGCCGGCAGGCCAGTCCGATCAGTACGGCGGTGAAATGCCCGAGATCGGTGAAGGTGCGCCCGGTCAGCAGCGGCACGCCGAAGAAGAGGAGCACGGCGGCGGCGTACGGATACCGCCACGGCCTGCGGATCCGGTAGGTCAGCACGGCGACCACCCCGGCCAGCGCGTAGCTGACGCCCACGTCCAGGGTGTCGACCGCGGAGGCGGGCGCCACACCGCGCCGGATCGCCCACAGCAGCGCGCCCTCGCTGATCAGCGTGGCCAGCACGTGCGCGGCCGCGCACACCGCCAGCCAGCGCACGGTGCCCGTCCACCGCTCGGCCTGCGCGTGGAAGACCGTGTAGAGCACGGCGTACGGCAGCCAGCGCCCGCTCGGGATCCACATGGCGCTGGCCACCAGGACCCGTACCGGGTTGTCCGACAGCTCGTGGATGTTCGTGGACCGCTGCCGCAGGAAGTCCGCCTCGAACGACGGCGACATGTGGTGCAGCGCGACGGTGGTGACGAACAGGACCGCCAGCCAGACGTACGTCCCCGGGGCGGCGCGCACATACGCGACCACCGCCCGCAGTCCGCGCCGAAACCGGATGACCCCGTCCACACCGGCCAGTATGGTCGGCACCGTGATCGAGGTGCCCGCCGAGCTGGCCGCTACGCAGGAGAAGTTCAACGGGGCGGCGGGCCGGGCGTTCGTCGCCGGGCTGCCCGAGCGGGCGGCCCGCTTCCTCGCGCACTGGGACCTGCGCCTGGACGGCCCGCCGATGTACGGGGTGTGCGCGCTGGTCCTTCCGGTGGTACGCGCCGGGGGCACACCCGCCGCGCTCAAGCTCCAGCCGCTGGACGAGGAGAGCGCGGGCGAGCCGGACGCGCTGCGCGCCTGGGACGGCGACGGGGCCGTACGGCTGCTGGCGCACGACGCGCCCACCTGCACCCTCCTCCTCGAACGGCTGGACGAGTCCCGGACGCTGTCGGACCTGCCGGACAGCCGTGCGGCCGTCGAGGTGATCGGCACGCTCCTCGCCCGGCTCACCTCCGTGCCCGCTCCGGCGGGCGTACGGCGACTGGGCGACGTGGCGCGGGCGATGCTGGAACAGGTGCCGCGGGCCCTGGAGCAGGTGCCGGACACCGCCGACCGGCGGCTGCTCGCCGACTGCGCGGCGGCCGTGCGCGAGGTCGCCGGCTCGCCCGGCGACCGGCTGCTGCACTGGGACCTGCACTACGACAACGTCCTGGCCGCCGGCCGCGCTCCCTGGCTCGCCATCGACCCCAAGCCGCTCGCCGGCGACCCCGGCTTCGACCTGATGCCCGCGCTCGGCGACCGCTACGACCCCGCCGAGACCCGGTGGCGCTTCGACGCGCTGACCGCGCTGCTCGGCCTCGACCGGGCGCGGGCGCGCGCCTGGACGCTGGGGCGGGTGCTCCAGAACTGCCTGTGGGAGATCGAGGACGGCCGGCCGCTGGAGACCGTGCAACTGGAGATCGGGCGCACGCTGCGCGCGTGAGGGCGGTCCCACGCGGGGACGGCTCGGCGTGGGCCGCCACCGACCGGCGGGCCCGCTCGGGTGACGGACGGCCGTCGGCAGGCTCAGCCTCACGTGGCCCGTCGGCGGCCCGGCCTCGCACGGCCCGCCGACCCCCGGCGGCCCCAACGCGCTGGGCGCACCCGGCAGCCCAGGGCCCGGCCCCCGCGCCGACACGCCGCCGGACGGCCCATCGGGCAGTCCAGCGGGTCATCAGGTCATAGCGTACAGAATATGACGAAACGCCACATCTCCCTGTTGGTCTGCGCCGCGGCGCTCGTCGGCTCCGGTGTCGCCGCCGCCGCGCCGGTCTCGGTGCCGACGACGCACCTGGTCCACGCCGGGGAATCGATCCAGAAGGCGGTGGACGCCGCACAGCCCGGCGACACCGTGCTGGTCCTGCCCGGCACCTACCGCCAGAGCGTCAAGATCACGACGCCCGGTCTGACCCTGCGCGGCAGCGGCCCCTCCACCGTCCTCACCCCGGCCGCCAAGGCCACGGACGACTGCGGCAAGCGCGGCAACGGCATCTGCGTGGCGGGCGCCAAGACGAAGCGCCTGATGGGCGTCACCGTCTCCCACCTGGCCCTGACCGGCTACTCCCGCGCCGGGATGGTCTCCGTCGGCGCCGACGGACTGACCGTGCGGCACGTGCTCTCCGACAAGAACGGCGTGTGGGGCTTCGCCGAGGAGCGCTCCGAGCACAGCACGTACGAGCACGACGCCGCCCGCGACAACGGCGACGCCGGCATCTTCCTCGCCAACACCATCACCGCCGAACAGGGCGCGGCCGACAGCAAGGAATCGCTGGTCGCGCACAACCTGCTCAGCGGCAACCGGATCGGCGTCACCGTCCGCCGGCTGCGCAACCTCACCGTCGCCGCCAACGAGGTCACCGGCAACTGCGCGGGCGTCTTCGTCGTCGGCGACGAGAACAAGCCCAAGGCCGGCGCGCTGACCGTGCGCGACAACCGCGTCGTACAGAACAACAAGTACTGCGCCAAGACCGACCGGCTGCCCTTCCTCCAGGGCTCCGGCATCGTCCTGACCGGCGCCGAGAAGACCGACGTCACGGGCAACACGGTCACCGGCAACTCGGGCACCTCCCCGCTGTCCGGCGGCATCGTCCTCTTCAAGAGCTTCGTGGGCGCCACCAGCGACGACAACCGGGTGCACGGCAACACGCTCCGGAGCAACGCCCCCGCCGACCTGGTCGACCAGGAGAGCGCCCAGCGCGGCAACACCTTCCAGGACAACTCCTGCGCGGCCTCCAAGCCCGCGGGACTGTGCTGAGCCACCCGGCACCCACCGAACACCCAAGGAAGGAAGGCGGCACATGACGACCGCTCAGACCGCCCCACCGCCGTCCATGCGGCTCAGGGAGCTCGTGTTCGGGGCGGCGTGTGCCGCCGCCCTGCGCGCCGCTGCCCGCCTCGGCGTGGCCGACGCCCTCGGCGACACCCCGCTGGCCGCGGAGGACCTCGCCGCCGCGGTGAAGACCGAACCCAAGCCGCTGCGCCGCCTGCTGCGCGCCCTGGCCTGCTACGGCGTCTTCGAGGAGCGCCCCGACGGCACCTTCGCGCACACCGACATGTCGCGGCTGCTGCGCGAGGACGACCCGAACAGCCTGCGCAACATCTCCCTGTGGTGCACCGAGCCGTGGACCTGGGACGCCTGGCCCAAGCTGGACGAGGCGGTGCGCACCGGCCGCAACGTCGTCGAGGACCTGTACGGCAAGGAGTTCTTCGTCTACCTCAACGAGGACGCCCCCGAGTCGGCGGACGTCTTCAACCGGGCGATGACCACCTCCTCCCGGCAGTCCGCCCGCGACGTGGCCGAACTGCTCGACCTGTCCGGGGCCGACTCGGTCGCCGACATCGGCGGCGGGCAGGGCCATGTGGTGGCCAGCCTGCTGGAGAAGTACCCCCGGATGCGCGGCACCCTGATGGACCTGCCGCGCGTCGTGGACAACGCCGACCCGCGGCTGCGCGAGGGCGGCGCGCTCGCCGGCCGGGTCGACATCGTGCCCGGCGACTGCCGCGAGGCCGTCCCGGTCCGGGCCGACGTCTACATCATCAAGAACATCCTGGAGTGGGACGACGACTCCACCGCCCGCTGCCTGCGCAACGTGATGGAGGCGGGCGGCCCCAAGGCCCGCGTCGTGGTCATCGAGAACCTCGTCGACGACACCCCGTCGATGCGCTTCAGCACCGCCATGGACCTGCTGCTGCTGCTCAACGTCGGGGGCGCCAAGCACACCACGAAGTCCATGGTGAGCCGCCTGGAAGCGGCCGGTCTGGTCATCGACGACATCAGCCCGGTCAACCCGTATCTGCACGCCTTCGACTGCACCGTGCCCGCCTGACACCCGGGCGCAGCGCTCACGACGACGGCCGCCGGGCCCGCGACAGTGCGGGCCCGGCGGCCGTTGTCCGTCCGCCGCACGCGGCGCGTGCGGCGCCTCCCGTGCCGCGCGGGCGTCAGCCGCGGCCGTCGCGCTCCCAGAGGTAGAAGCGCCGGGCCATCGCGTCCTTCGGCGAACGCCACGTCTCGGGGTCGTACGCGCTGACGTACGCCGACAGCCGCTCGCTGATGCCGCGGAACTCGGGGTGTCCGGCCACCTTCGCGATGGCCGGGCCCGGGTCCCGGTCGGCCTCGACGAGGTGCATGTACACATCGCCGAACTGGAAGAGGCTGCGCCGGGTGACGCCGACCAGGTGCGGCAGCTCCCCGCGGTCGGAGTCCTCGAAGACCTGCGCGATGTCCGGGGCCGAGCCCGGCGCCATCCGGGCCACGATCAGGGCCTGGTGCATGGATCCGCTCCTGTCGTCCGGTCCGGCTCAGTCGGTGGTCAGGGCCGGCTCGGGCCGCCGCCCGGACGCCGCCGCCTGCTCGACCTTGTCCCGGATCAGCGCCATCTGGACCTTGGAGTTCCGGTTGATGTTGTCGGTCATCCAGTCGTCGTCGACCGGCGCCTCCGGCTTCATCGCGAAGTCCTGGGTCCACACCATGCGGGTGCCGCCCGGGACCTCCTCGTAGCTCCAGTGGATGTCCATGTGCGCGAACGGCCCGGTCTCCACGCGCCGCGCCTTCACGGTCAGCGTGGCCCGGTCCGGCACGCGCTCGGAGACCCAGCTCCACACCGTGCCGTTCTCGTCGGGGTGCATGGTCAGCCGGAAGGTGCACCGGGCACCGTCCTGCTCCAGGATCTCGGCGGAGGCGTACTCGCTGAACAGCTGCGGCCACCTCTCCACGTCGTTGGTCATCTCCCACACCAGGTCCACCGGTGCGGCGATGGTGATCTCGTTCCGGGTGTGTCCGGCCATCTCAGGCTCCTGCCAGAAGGGTGCTGTTGACGAGGTCGAGGAACTTCCGGGGCGTCTTGCAGCGCTCCGCGTCGGCCGGCATGGGCATGCCGTGCCGGTTCTCCAGTTCGCCCACGATGCCGAGCAGGCCGAGCGAGTCGATGCCGAGCTCGTCGAAGCCGGTGTCGGCCCGGTCCGCCAGCTCCTGCGGGCTGACGGTGATACCGGCGGCCTTCTTCATGAGTTCGGACAGTTCTTCCACGGTGATTCGGTCACTCATGCGGGTTCCTCTCCTTGTTGCTCCCGGCGTGTTCCTCCCGGCGCCGCCCGGCCTGACGTCAGACCTGAGGGACGCCGGCGGTGCCGTGCCGCAGCACCAGCGCCGAGTTCGAGCCCATGAGCCCCCGGCTGAGGACCAGCGCCGTGCGCACCTGCGCGGCACGGGCGCTGCCGGTCACCAGATCGAGGTCATGGCAGATGTCGAAGACATTGGGGGTGGGCGGGATCAGACCGTGCTCCATCGTGAGCACCGCCGCCGCCGCGTCCAGCACGGGCGCCGCGCAGTACGCCCGGCCCGTACCGGTCTTGGGCGCCGTCACCGGCACCCGCCGTCCGTGCGCGCCGAGCGCGTCGGCGATCGCCAGCGCCTCGGCCCGGTCCGCCTCCGGGACGCCGAGCGCGTCCGCGAAGACCACGTCGACCTCCTCCGGGGCGCAGTCCGCCTCCGCCAGCGCCGCGCGGACCGCCTCCGCCAGACCCTCGCGCGACAGCTCCCAGCGGGAGGCACCCGTGAAGGTGGCCGCGTGCCCGGCCACGGTCGCCCGCACCGGCGCACCCCGCTCCCGGGCCCGCTCCGCCGCCTCCACGACGAGCATCGCGCCGCCCTCGGCGGGCACGAACCCGCACGCCGACTCCGTGAACGGCCGGTACGCCCGCTCCGGATCGGCCACCGGACTCAGCTCGCCGTAACCGAGCTGGCAGACCATCGAGTACGGGGCGAGCGGCGCCTCCGTGGAACCGGCCACCATCACGTCCGTACCGCGCCGCACCGCCCGCGCGGCGTGCGCCAGCGCGTCCAGACCGCCCGCCTCGTCGGCGGCCACCACCGAGCACGGCCCCTTGAAGCCGCGCCGGATGGAGACCTGGCCGGTGCTCGCCGCGTAGAACCAGGCGATCGACTGCCAGGGGCCCACATAGCGGCGGCCCTTGCCCCACAGCTTCTGCAGCTCCCGCTGGCCGAACTCGCCGCCGCCCGAGCCGGCCGCCGTCACCACACCCGCGGCGAACGGCGCCTCGTCGGTGTCGGCCCGGCCCAGACGGGCGTCCTCCAGCGCCGCGTCGGCCGCCGCCATCGCGAAGTGCGTGTACCGGTCGGTCTGCACGAGGTAGCGCTCCTCGACCGAGACCGACGGATCGAAGGCCCGTACCTCGCCCGCCACCTTCAGCGGCAGCCGCTCGCAGCCCTCGCGGGTGACCCGGTCCAGGACGCTCACACCCTGCTGGGTGGACTTCCAGAAGGTCTCGGTGCTGGTTCCGTTGGGCGCCACGACACCGATGCCGGTGACGGCCGCCCGCCGTTTCACGGGTGCGCTCATGCCCTCTCCCTCTGCCGGGTCAGGATCACCGCGGACTGGAAACCGCCGAACCCGCTGCCCACGGAGAGCACGCTGTCCAGCTTCCGCTCCCGGGCGACCCGCGGGACGTAGTCCAGGTCGCACTCGGGATCGGGGGTCGTGTAGTTCGCCGTCGGCGGGACCATCTGGCGGTCCAGCGCCAGCACGCACGCCACCACCTCGATCGCCCCGATCGCGCCCAGCGAGTGGCCCACCATCGACTTGATGGAGCTCATCGGGGTGTCGTAGGCGTGCCGGCCCAGCGCCCGCTTCACCGCGGCCGTCTCGTGCCGGTCGTTCTGCCGGGTGCCGGAGCCGTGCGCGTTGACGTAGCCGATCGCCGTGGCGTCCAGCCGGGCATGGTCCAGCGCCGTCTCGATGGCCCGCGCCATCTCCAGCCCGTCACTGGTCAGACCGGTCATGTGGTAGGCGTTGCCGAAGGTGGCGTAGCCGCTCAGCTCGCAGTAGATCCGCGCACCGCGCGCCCGAGCGTGCTCCAGCTCCTCCAGCACCAGCACCGCGCCGCCCTCGCCCATGACGAACCCGTCACGGTCGTTGTCGAAGGGCCGCGAGGCGTGCGCCGGGTCGTCGTTGTTCGGCGACGTGGCCTTGATCGCGTCGAAGCACGCCATCGTGATCGGCGATATCGGCGAGTCCGACGCCCCGGCTATGCAGATGTCGGCCCGGCCCTCCTCCACGGTGTGCAGCGCGTACCCGACCGCGTCGAGCCCCGACGTGCACCCGGTGGACACCGACTGCACGGGGCCGCGCGCCCCGAACCGCTCGGCCACCGTCGAGGCCAGCGTGCTCGGCGTGAACGCCCGCTCCAGATACGGCCGCGCCCGCTCGTGGTCCACGTCCCAGCGCTCACCGCCATGGCTGACCAGCACGTAGTCGTTCTCCAGCCGCGTGGTGCCGCCGACCGCGGTGCCCAGCGAGACCCCGACCCGCCAGGGGTTCTCCCCGGCGAGGTCGAGCCCGGAGTCCCGCACCGCCTCCAGGCCCGCGGCCAGCGCGAACTGGATGTAGCGGTCGCAGCGCGCCACCTGCTCCTCGGAAAGGCCCGCGGCCACCGGGTCGAAGTCGCACTCCGCGGCGATCTGCGACCGCAGCCCGGACGGGTCGAAGAAGGTGATGCCCCGCGTCGCGGTCCGCCCGTTCGCCAGCAGGTCGAAGAAGGCCGGGGCGCCGATACCGCCCGGCGCCACCACGCCTATGCCGGTGACCGCCACCCGCCTGGTCATGAGCGGGCCTCGGCCGCGTCCGCCGGCACCGGCTCCCCGGCCCCGGCCACGACCCGCACCGCCTCCTCCGCGGTGCCCTCCGTGTCGACATGTCCCAGCTGCGGGCGCGGCGCCAGCGGACCGAGGTGGAAGACGAGCCGCGCCTCGACATCGCCCACATTGCGGAACCGGTGCCGCATGTACGCCGGGATCATCAGCCCCTGCTCGGGCCTGAGCGGGTGGGCCTCACCGTCCAGGTCCACCTCCAGCTCACCGCACACCACGTACACGAACTCCTCGGAGTACGGGTGGTAGTGCTCACCGATGCGGTCACCGGGCTGCACCAGCGCCACCCCCATGAAGCCGCTGGTGGAACCCACCGTGGCCGGGGTCAGCATGGCGCGCAGATCGCCTCCGCGCCGGGTGTTGGGCTCGGTCTCGCCGAGTTCCACGATCTTGGGCCTGGCTTTGATCACGTCGTTCCTCCGGTGGTGTGTACGTCGGCTGAAGGGGAGCGTCAGGCGTCCGGCGCCGACCGCCGGTCGGTGACGAGGTCCATCCGGGCCAGGGCGAGCAGCCGCGTCAGATCGCCGTCCTTCTTCGCGGCGCCCTCGTCGAGCAGCGTCGTCAGCTCCGACACCTGCGCGGCGTCCGCCAGACCCAGCGCCGCCGCCGGATCCACGTCGAGACCGGCCCGTACGTCGATCAGCCGGACCACCACGTCGTCCCGCTCGAAGACCGTGCTGCGCAGGATCGGGCTGGCCGGGTCGTCCGCCACCCGCTCGTCGTGCTGGGCCAGCAGCTCCGCCAGCCGCATCCCCATCCCCGGCCGCGCCGGGTACGACAGCGCCTGCCGCTGCGCCCCCTCGTCGTCCTGACCGCGCGTCACGTGGTGCACCGCCGGGAGGGCCGCCCGGGTGAAGAACACCCGCACCGACTCCTGGTCGGCGAAGTCCCGCTCCTGCTCCAGATACGGGTTGATGGCCTCCTCCACCGCCCGGATCTCCGGCTGCCGCGCCACGTGCCGCAGCGCCGCCAGCAGGTCACCGCGCACCTCGATGGCCCGCACCACCCGGTTGCCGTGCATGAACAGCGACGTACGGCACAGCTTCGTGGTGTCGTCCACCCGCGCCTGGGGCGACTCGTAGTTCGCCAGCAGCTCGGCGACCTTCTTCTCGCTGCCCGGCTTCACCGTGAACGTCAGCGCGTGCCGGAGCACCCCGTCACCGATGCGCGGCGACGTCTGCAGCCGGCGCTCGCCCGCCGCCCGGCCCGCCTCACCGCCGGTCTCCCGGACGATGTGGAAACGCAGCGACCGCGTGTCACGGATGCAGCTGTGCATCGGCTGCACCATCCGCACGTGCTCCTCGCTGTTCACCCAGGCGAGGAACGGCGGCGCGCTCTCCCACTCGCTGGTGATCAGCCACTGCGAAGGGTTCTCGATCGACTGGCACAGCTGGTCGCTGACATGCCCGGGGACGGACGAGACCTGCTTGCCCATCTCCTCGTACGCCTCCAGGAACTGCTGCTGGGCGCCGTCGTAGACGTCCACCAGCAGGACGACCCGGAGCCGGGAACCGTCGAAGACGGACTGGGAGACACGTTTCGAGTCCTGCTGCTCGGTGGGTTCTGAAACACGCTCAGAGATGGCGGTCATCTGCGTACGTCTCCTTGACGGGGCTGAAGAGGGCTTCGCTCCGCCGACATCCCGCCGCGGGTGACGCGACGTCAGCGTGATCTCGATCCTGTGCCGGTTGTGATCAGTGCGCGACTCGTGTGCACCACGTGGGTGATCACAGGGGTGATTGCCCCCGCGAACGCACGCGGACCGCCCCCGCACCGGGCATGGAGACACCGACGGGCCCCCACCCGCCCGCACCCCCGCGCCCCCGCGCGACCCCCGCGACGCACCCGCGCCCCACCCCGCCCCTGGAGGCACCGATGCACCGAGAAGCCGACCACCGGGTACCCGTCCTCATCGTCGGCGGCTCCCTGGTGGGCCTGTCCACCTCGCTCTTCCTGGGCCGCCTCGGCGTGCCCCACCTGCTCGTCGAACGGCACTCCGGCACCTCCCACCACCCCCGCGGCCGCGGCAACAACGTGCGCACCATGGAGCTGCTCCGCGCGGCCGGCGTCGAGGACGCCGTCAAGGACGCCGCCTCCCTGCTCGCCGGCAACCACGGCATCCTCCAGACCCCCACCCTCGTCGGCGACGCCGGCGAATGGCTGTTCAAGCACATCGACCCGGGCGGCGGCATGGCCCGCTTCAGCCCCACCGGCTGGTGCCTGTGCAGCCAGAACGACCTCGAACCCGTCCTCCTCGACAGCGCCCGCGCCCTCGGCGGCGACCTGCGC
The DNA here is from genome assembly GCF_058344915.1 of Streptomyces sp. PL-25. Lineage (NCBI taxonomy): Bacteria > Bacillati > Actinomycetota > Actinomycetes > Kitasatosporales > Streptomycetaceae > Streptomyces > Streptomyces sp. PL-25. Next base: position 4,121,161 of record NZ_CP136997.1, on the reverse strand, counting down.
TACTCCCACGAGATGGAGACCTTCGAGCAGGACGCCGACGGAGTCACCGCCACCGTCCGCGACCGCGCCACCGACGAGCGGTACACCGTCCGCGCCGACTACCTCGTCGCCGCCGACGGCCCCCGCAGCCCCGTCCGCCGCCGCCTCGGCATCGGCCAGTCCGGACCCGGCGACCTGTTCGCCAACGTCAGCGTCACCTTCCGCTCCAAACTCCTCGCCGACGTCGTGGGCGACCGCCGCTTCATCTGCTGCTACCTCACCGATCCGGAGGCCGACGGGGCACTGCTCCCCGTCGACAACAAGGAGCACTGGGTCTTCCACGCCCCCTGGCACCCCGAGCGCGGCGAGAGCCTCGACGAGTTCACCGAGGAACGCCTCCAGCGGCACATCCGCCGCGCCATCGGCGCCCCCGACCTGGACGTCGAGATCACCGGCAAGGCGTCCTGGCGCGCCGCCGAACGCGTCGCCGACCGCTACACCGACGGACGCGTCCTGCTCGCCGGCGACTCCGTCCACGAGATGTCGCCCACCGGCGCCTTCGGCTCCAACACCGGCATCCAGGACGCCCACAACCTCGCCTGGAAACTCGCCGCCGTCCTCGGCGGCTGGGCGGGCCCCGGCCTCCTGGACACCTACGACACCGAGCGCCGCCCGGTCGCCACCGCCACCAGCGCCCGCGCCTCCGCCCGCTCCGTCGAGCACAGCCACCCCGGCTTCGCGCCCGCGCCCGGCATCGGCGGCGGCAAGCGCGGCGGCATCCTCAACGTCGTCCTCGGCTACCGCTACCTCCGGGGCGCCGTCATCGGCGCCGACCCCGGCCAGGACGTCGTGCCCGACGCGCTCCGCCTCACCGGCGAGCCCGGCACCCGCGCCCCCCACCTGTGGGTGCGGCGCGACGGCGAGCGCGTCTCCACCCTCGACCTGTACGAACGCTCCCTGGTCCTGCTCAGCGACGCCCGCTCCACCACCGACTGGCACACCGCGGCCCGCCGCGTCGCGGAGACCACCGGCATCCCCCTGGTCTCCTACCGCTTCGGCACCGACCTCACCACCGAAGCCCCGCCCGCCCCGGACACCCCGGCCCCCGACTGGGCCGCCGCCCACGGCACCACCCCCGACGGCGCGGTCCTCGTCCGCCCCGACGGCTTCGTCGCCTGGCGCACCCGGACCGCAGCCCCGGACTCGGCCCCGGAGGCAACCCTGCGCGAAACCCTGACGACCCTCCTGCGCACCCCCTGACCCACTCGCCCCGGCACACAGAAAAGGCCAGGTCAGACACTGTCTGACCTGGCCTTTCACCGAGCCCCCTGTCGGATTCGAACCGACGACCTACGCATTACAAGTGCGTTGCTCTGGCCAGCTGAGCTAAGGAGGCGTACCGGGTGGTGCCCGTGCAGTGTACCCAGGTCGCGGCGGGTGCCCGTCGAGAATTTCCGCGAAGTTCACACCCCTTCAAGTACTGACAGACCAGGTGAACGCCAGGTACCGTCCTGTGCCAGTTCACTCTTGTGGACCACGCGATCACCACAGCGGACGATCCTTCGGGCATCCGTCGTGGCAACCGCCTTCCTACTCGGATCGTCCGGCACGTTCCTGCCGGTAGAAGGGGGCCCATTCATCATGGCCACTGTGCAGTTCGACAAGGCGACCCGGATCTACCCGGGTTCCGAGAAGCCCGCCGTCGACGCTCTGGAGATCGACATCGCGGACGGCGAGTTCCTCGTCCTGGTCGGCCCGTCCGGTTGCGGCAAGTCCACCTCGCTGCGGATGCTCGCGGGCCTGGAGGACGTCAACGGCGGTGCGATCCGCATCGGCGACCGTGACGTCACGCACCTGCCGCCCAAGGACCGGGACATCGCCATGGTGTTCCAGAACTACGCGCTCTACCCGCACATGTCGGTCGCCGACAACATGGGCTTCGCGCTCAAGATCGCCGGTGTCAACAAGGCGGAGATCCGGCAGAAGGTCGAGGAGGCCGCGAAGATCCTCGACCTGAGCGAGTACCTGGACCGCAAGCCGAAGGCGCTCTCCGGTGGTCAGCGCCAGCGTGTGGCGATGGGCCGCGCGATCGTGCGTGAGCCGCAGGTGTTCCTCATGGACGAGCCGCTGTCCAACCTGGACGCCAAGCTCCGTGTGTCCACGCGTACGCAGATCGCCTCGCTCCAGCGCCGCCTGGGCATCACCACCGTCTACGTCACCCACGACCAGGTCGAGGCCATGACGATGGGCGACCGGGTCGCGGTGCTCAAGGACGGCCTGCTCCAGCAGGTGGACTCGCCGCGCAACATGTACGACAAGCCCGCGAACCTGTTCGTCGCCGGCTTCATCGGCTCCCCGGCCATGAACCTGGTCGAGGTGCCGATCACCGACGGCGGTGTGAAGTTCGGCAACAGCGTCGTCCCGGTCAACCGCGACGCGCTCAAGGCCGCCTCCGACAAGGGCGACAAGACCGTCACCGTGGGTGTGCGCCCCGAGCACTTCGACGTGGTCGAGCACAACGGCGGCGCGGCCGCCTCCCTGACCAAGGACAGCGCCGACGCCCCGGCCGGCCTCGCCGTCTCGGTGAACGTCGTCGAGGAGACCGGCGCCGACGGCTACATCTACGGCACCGTCGAGGTCGGCGGCGGGACGAAGGACCTGGTCGTCCGCGTCAGCAGCCGCTCGGTCCCGGAGAAGGGCGCCACCGTGCACGTCGTGCCGCGGGCGGGCGAGACCCACGTGTTCTCCACCTCCACCGGCGAGCGCCTGTCGGACTGACACCCGGCAGCCAGGCGCATGACGCTTACGGCTGAAACCCCGGGAATGATCCGGGTGATTCACCCGAGTTGACGAGAAGGGCCCCGCGAACTGCTGCGGGGCCCTTCTCGCTGTCTCCGGACCACCCTGACACACAGGACATTTCGAGCCGTGTGCGTCAACACACCACCAGAGAAAGGGCGGTACGCCGTCGCCCGAAGGGGTGACTAAATGTCGCCAAATCATCACCGGGCGCTACCCTCACTCGCGTGAAGCACTCCACCACGCCACCCAAGCGACGCGGCCGGGGCCCCGCCCGCCGGATCGGCCGCTCCCTCGCCCTCGTCCTGCCCGTCGTCCTGGTGCTCTCCGGGACCCTCGCGGTCACCCGAGTCAACTGGTCGGGGAACCCCTCGAACTCGGTGCTCACCGCGTCCGACATGTCCGCGCCCGGGGTCGCCGCCCCTCCCCGGGCCCCGCAGGACGTGCTCCGCGACCACCTGCTGACGGAGCTGCAGGAGAAGGATCCGGGCGTCGCGCTCACCCACCTCCAGCAGGCGGTCAACGACCGGCCCTCGCTGGCCGGGCACTGCGCCTCCATCGCCCGCACCCTCGGCCGGGCCGCCGTGCGCATCTACGGCCCCACGCGCGCCCAGGCCTTCTCCCGCCCCGTCTGCGACACCTCCTTCGCCTCCGGGGTCCTCGCGGCCCAGGGCTGAGCCGGGACCGGGTCACCAGCAGAGCCCGGCAGAGTCAGGGCCCGCGCCGGACGGGCGCCGTACAGCGGCGTACCGGTCACCGGCGCGGGCCGCCGCACGGCGGCACGTAGAGTTCCGGCATGACCCATCCGAATGCGGCGTCCCGCCCCACCCAAGCCGTGGTCCTGGCCGGTGGCCAGGGCTCCCGGCTGCGCCCCTACACCGACGACCGGCCCAAGCCGATGGTCGAGATCCCCGGTACGGGCACTCCGATCATCGGTCACCAGCTCGCCTGGCTGGCCGAGGAGGGCGTCACGGACGTGGTGATCTCCTGCGGTCACCTCGCCGAGGTGCTCCAGGAGTGGCTGGAGTCGGCGGAGCTGCCCGTCCGGGTGACCACGGTCGTCGAGCCGGAACCCCTCGGCCGCGGCGGCGGCCTCAAGTTCGCCGCCGCCCGCCTCCCGCACCCCGAGCGCGCCTGGTACGCCACCAACGGCGACATCTGGACCCGTTTCTCGCTGCGGGACATGGCGGACTTCCACACCGAGCGCGACGCGGTCGCGACCCTCGCGCTGGCCCGGCCGCGCATCCCGTGGGGCGCCGTGCAGACGGACGGCTTCGGGCACATCACGGACTTCATCGAGGCGCCGCCGTCGACCTTCGAGATCAACGCGGGCGTCTACGTCTTCTCCCCCGGCTTCGCCTCCCTGCTCCCCGAGCGCGGTGACCACGAGCGCAGCACCTTCCCGCGGCTGGCCCGGGAACTGCGGCTGGCCGGCTTCCCGATCCCGCAGGGCGCCTACTGGCGTGCCATCGACACCGCCAAGGACCTCACGGAGGCCGCCAAGGAGCTGGCCGCGCTGGGCCGATGACGCCCCGGCAGGACACCTGCTCCCCTTCCCCGTACGCAGCCGAAGGGCCCCGCACCACCATGGTGCGGGGCCCTTCGGGCCGTCACGGCCCGAGCTACCCGAGCTACCCGAGCAGGCCGCCCACCAGTCCGGGCTGGCCCGTGGAGGACGAGCTGCCGCCGCCGGAGCCGGAGGGCTGGGTGTCGCCGCCGCCGGAGCCGCCGGAGCCGGAGCCGCCGGAGGCCGAGCCGCCGGAGGTCGGGCCCGCGCTGGTGCTGGGCGCCTGCTGGACGGGGGCGGAGTGGCGCGGCGGGACGTGGCCGGTGGTGCCCTGGGTCTGGCTGGGCGCGCCGCCGGTGGCGGCTCCGCTGCCGCGGGTGGCGCCCGGGGTGGCCGCGGGGCCACCGGTCGGCCCGGCGGACGTGCCGCGGTGGCTGGGCGAGGTGGAGGCCGACGGGGAGCCGCTGTGTCCGGTGCCCGTGCCGGTGCCGGGGCGGCTGGGCAGTGGCGAGCCGGGCAGTTCGTTGCGCGGGGACTCGCCGGGGCCGGGCACGACGACCCGGTCGGCGTCGCGGACCGCGCCGCCGAGCAGCGCGCCCACGAGCAGGGTGAGCCCGGCGACGACCACGGTGATCAGGGCGCCGCGGCGCAGCACGTACCGGCGCAGGTCCCACAGGTCGGCGCGGGGGCCGAGGCGGCGCCAGGCGGACGCGGCGAGCCGGCCGTCCACGGAGTAGACGGGGGCACCGGCGATGATCAGCGGGGACCAGGCGGCCAGGTAGATGATGTCCGGGGTGTCGTAGACGGCGACGGTGCGCCAGCTGACGGTGACGACGATCGCGGCGGAGAGCAGCGCGCCGACCACCGCGGCGACCCGCTGCCAGCAGCCCAGGACCGTCAGGACGCCGACGATGACCTGGAGGAAGGCGATGGAGAGGCCGGAGCCGACCGGGTGCTGGAGGGCGAACTGGCGCAGCGGCTCGGCGACTTCCCAGGGGTGCAGGGAGGTGAGCCACTTGACCATGGAGCCGCGCTTGCCGCCGTCGAAGTAGAGCGGGTCGCACAGCTTGCCCATGCCGGCGTAGAGGGAGACGAACCCGAGGAAGATCCGCAGCGGGAGGAGGACCACGCCGAGGTTCATCCGGCGGCCCGGGTAGTAGGCGTGGCGGGCCGGGTCGTCGCCGTGCCGCCTGCCGCGGCGGCGGGTGCCGGGCGCGGTGGCGTCGCGGGTGGCGCCTTCGTCGTAGCCGTAGGCGCCGGTGTCGGCGGCGAGGCCGCCGCCGGGGTGGCCGTGGGGCGGTCCGGCGGCGCCCGCGGCGGGGCGGGTGCCGTACGCGGACTCGCTGTACTGCTCCTCGTAGGCGCTGCCCGAGCTGCGCATCTGCGGGAGCAGCCGGGTCTCGCCGGGCTCCGGGGAGCGCTGGGCGCCGACGACGGGGGTCTCGACGGTGCGGTCGAGGTCGTCGTAGCCGCCGTAGCCGGGGGCGGCGTCGACGCGCGGGATGACCTGGGTGGCTCCGGCGTCGGCGGACGGGTCCTCGGTGTAGCGGACGCTGCCGCTGCGCACGGCCTGGAGCAGCCGGTGGGCGCCGGTGTCGTCGGGGGCGGAGCGGCCGCTCCACACGAGCGGCCGGCGCGGGGCGGCCCGGCCCGCCGCCCCGGCGGCGGCGGGCACGCGCACGGCAGGGTCGGTGACGCTCGGGTGCCGGGCGAGGCGGGGGGACAGGGTGCGCCGCGACGCGGCGCCCAGCTGCACGCGGAAGCTCGCGTGAGTGACGATGACCTGCGCCGGATCGCTCGGCACCTTCACCATGCTCAGCGCGGGAGCGTCGTCGTAGCCCGACGAGCGGTCCCCCGTGGGTGTGCGGGGTGTTCTGGTGTCCACACTCATCTAACCGAGTGATGGGGTGTTAGGACACTGCCTTGACCCGTCGGATCTGTCCGGACCGCGTCAAGCTTGCCCCGAACGGACGGATATGCCCGGCCGGGTGAACATCCGCACGCGCGTACGAGCACAGGCCGGGCCGGGTCCGCGTGCCTGCCGCGTCCCGGCCGGGCCCCGCGCTCAGACGCGCCTGCGGGCCGCCTCGTAGAGGACGATCCCGGCCGCGACGCCCGCGTTCAGCGACTCGGCGCCGCCCGGCATCGGGATCCGCACCCGGATGTCGCAGGTCTCGCCGACGAGCCGGGACAGGCCCTTGCCCTCGCTGCCGACGACGATGACGACGGGACCCGCCAGGGCCTCCAGGTCACCGAGTTCGGCCTCGCCATCCGCGGCCAGGCCGACGACCGTGATGCCCGCCTTCTGGTAGGTCTCCAGGGCGCGGGTGAGGTTGGTGGCGCGGGCCACCGGCGTCCGGGCGGCGGTGCCCGCGGACGTCTTCCAGGCACCGGCGGTCATCCCGGCCGCGCGCCGCTCGGGGACGACCACGCCGTGCCCGGCGAAGGCCGAGACGGAGCGGACGACCGCGCCGAGGTTGCGCGGGTCGGTGACGCCGTCGAGGGCGACGATCAGCGGGTCCTCGCCCGCGTCCGCCGCGGCCTCGGCCAGGTCCTCGGGGTGGGCGTACTCGTACGGCGGGACCTGGAGGACCAGGCCCTGGTGGTTGAGCCCGTTGGTCATGCGGTCCAGCTCGGGGCGAGGCGCCTCCATGAGGTTGAGGCCGCCGCGCTCGGCCACGAGCTGGAGCGCCTCGCGGACCCGCTCGTCGTTGTCGATGAACTGCTGGACGTACAGCGTGGTCGCGGGCACGCCCTCGCGCAGCGCCTCGACGACCGGGTTGCGGCCGACGACCAGCTCCGAGGCGGAGCGGCCGCCGCGGCGCTGCGGCGGGCGGCCCTGGCTGCGGCGCACCTTCGCCTGGGCGGCGCGCTGCTTGGCGTGTCCCTTGCGCATCTCGGCGGGGGGCGTGGGGCCCTTGCCCTCCAGGCCGCGGCGCCGCTGGCCGCCGCTGCCGACCTGCGCGCCCTTCTTGCCGGACATGCGGCGGTTGTGAGCGGCCATGACCTACCTGTCTGTCGAAAGCGTCGTGCGTACGCCTGCCGCGTACGTCTCCTACGTCTATGAAGTGTGCCGCCCGGACGGCCGGACGGCACAACGGGGTCCCCGGCGGCCGGCGCGCGGCCGGGCGGACCGGGGGCGGATCAGCGCGGGCCGAGGCTCCAGCGCGGGCCCTGCGGGCTGTCCTCGATGACCAGTCCGGACTGGCCGAGCTGGTCGCGCAGGGCGTCAGCGGTGGCCCAGTCCTTGCGGGCGCGGGCCGCCTCGCGCTGGTCGAGGACCATCCGGACCAGGGTGTCGACGACGCCGTGCAGGTCCTCGCCGCTCTCGCCGTCGCCGGCCGCCCAGTGCTCGTCCAGCGGATCGAGGCCGAGGACGCCGAGCATGGCCCGCACCTCGGCGAGCCGGGCCACCGCGGCCTCCTTGTCGTCCGCGGCGAGCGCGCTGTTGCCCTGCCGGACCGTGGTGTGCACCACGGCCAGCGCCTGCGGGACGCCGAGGTCGTCGTCCATCGCCTCGGCGAAGGCGGGCGGCACCTCGGCGGACGGCTCCACCGGGCCCGTCTTCTCCACCACGCGCTGGATGAAGCCCTCGATCCGCGCGAACGCCGACTCGGCCTCGCGCAGGGCCTCCTCGCTGTACTCGATGGTCGAGCGGTAGTGCGGGGTGCCCAGGTAGTAGCGCAGGACGATCGGGCGCCACTGGCGGACCATCTCGGAGACCAGCACGGAGTTGCCCAGCGACTTGGACATCTTCTCGCCGGCCATGGTCACCCAGGCGTTGTGCACCCAGTACCGCGCGAATTCGTCGCCGTACGCCTTGGACTGGGCGATCTCGTTCTCGTGGTGCGGGAAGATCAGGTCCAGGCCGCCGCCGTGGATGTCGAAGGCGCTGCCCAGGTACTTGTGCGCCATGGCCGAGCACTCCAGGTGCCAGCCCGGACGGCCCTCGCCCCACGGCGTGGGCCAGGTCGGCTCGCCCGGCTTGGCCGCCTTCCACATCGCGAAGTCCCGCGGGTCGCGCTTGCCGGTCTCGCTGTCGGCGGCCGGCTGGCGCAGATTGTCCAGCTCCTGCCGGGACAGCTGGAGGTAGCCGGGGAAGGAACGCACGTCGAAGTAGACGTTGCCGTCGGCCGCGTAGGCGTGGCCGCGGTCGATGAGCGCGCGCATCATCTCGGTCATCTCCGGCACATGGCCGGTGGCGCGGGGCTCGTAGGTGGGCGGCAGGCAGCCCAGCGCGGTGTAACCGTCGTTGAACGCGCGCTCGTTGGCGTACCCGATGGACCACCAGGGGCGGTCCTGCTCCCGCGCCTTGACGATGATCTTGTCGTCGATGTCCGTGACGTTGCGGATGAACGTCACCTCGTAGCCGCGGTAGGCGAACCAGCGGCGCATGATGTCGAAGTTCAGACCCGACCGGATGTGCCCGATGTGCGGGGCGGCCTGCACGGTGGCACCACACAGGTAGATCGAGACACAACCCGGCTTGAGCGGGGTGAAGTCACGGATCTGCCGGGCGCTGGTGTCGTACAGGCGAATGGTCACCACTCCAGGGTAGTGGGCGAAGGGCAGTGCCTCGCGCCCGTTTCCCGCAAGGTCCGTGCTTTTGTGACCGAGGGGAGCGGTGACCCGGTCCGCGGGGGCGGCCCGTCAGATGCCGCCGACGACCTTGCGGGGCCGGATCCGGACGACCAGGCGCTCGGCGTCCTGGGCCGCGGACGGATTGAACTCCGCGTACTTCTTGCCGGTGTACTTCACCGACAGCTCGTCGATGAGGTCCTGGCCGCCCTCGGTGCTGATCTCGGCGGTGCCGCGGATCTCGGCGTACTCGTACGGCGAGGCGGGATCCTGGACGACGACGCTGACGCGGGCGTCGCGCCGCATGTTCCGCGCCTTGCGGCGGTCGGCGGTGGTGGAGATGACGACGTCGTCGCCGTCCCGCTTCGCCCAGACCGGCGACAGCTGCGGGCTGCCGTCGGGCTGGACGGTGCCGACGACGACGAAGACGGTGCCGTCGAGGAGGTTCTTGAGACGGGGGGACAGTTCGGCGGACATGGGGCACCCTCCGGGAGGCGGACCTTCGGTCACCGCCGGCACTGCGCGGCCGGGCGGTGACTCTCCGGGTACCCTCGCACGCGCTCAGCTCACCCGCACCACGAGCGCCGTGGCCACCGCGGTCAGCCCCTCGCCGCGGCCCGGGAAGCCGAGCCCGTCGGTGGTGGCCCCGGAGACGGAGACCGGGGCGCCGGCCGCCTCGGAGAGGACCCGCTGGGCCTCCGCGCGCCGCTTGCCGATCTTCGGGCGGTCGCCGACGACCTGCACGGCCACGTTCCCGATCCGGAAACCGGCCGCGCGGACGATGCGTGCCGCCTCCGTCAGCAGGGTGACGCCGGACGCGCCCGACCACTCGGGCCGGCCGGTGCCGAAGTGCTGGCCGAGGTCGCCGAGCCCGGCGGCCGAGAACAGCGCGTTGCACGCGGCGTGCGCGACGACGTCCGCGTCGGAGTGCCCGGCCAGGCCCGGCCCCTCGCCCTCCCACTTCAGGCCCGCGCACCACAGCTCGCGGCCGTCCTCGAAGGCGTGGATGTCGGTGCCGATGCCGACCTGGGGCAGCGGGGGGAGCGCGCCGTCCGCGGGGGCAGCGGGAGCGGCCGGGGCGGTCGCCGGGGAGGCCGCGCCGGTGTCCGGGGTGGCGGCCGGTGCGGTGTCCGGGAAGCCCGGGGCGATCTCGGGGGTGGTCTCAGAAGCCATCGGTGAGCCTCCTGCGGGCCAGGACCGCCTCGGCGAGCACGAGGTCGAGCGGGCGGGTGACCTTGAAGGCCTCCTCGTGTCCCGGGACGGCCACGACCGGCTCGCCGAGCTGCTCGACCATGCTCGCGTCGTCGGTGACGTTGTCGGTGACGGTCTCGTGGGCCCGGACCAGCGTCGCCCGGTCGAAGCCCTGCGGGGTCTGCACGGCCCGCAGCCGCGAGCGGTCCGGGGTCGCGAGGACCGGCTCGGGCGCGCCCGCCACGGCGGCCGGCTCGACCTCCTTGACGGTGTCCGCGAGCGGCAGGGCCGGTACGACGGCGGCGGCGCCCTCGCGTACGGCCTCGATCACCGCGTCCACCGTCTCCACGGGGACCAGCGGGCGGGCCGCGTCGTGCACGAGGACGACGTCGTGGCCGGGCGGCAGCGCGTCGAGCCCGAGCCGGACGGACTCCTGGCGGGACTCGCCGCCGGGCACCACGAGGAAGCGGGTCCGCTCGGGGAGCGCGTGGGCGTCGAGCAGCGAGGTGACCTCGCCCGCGCCGTCGGGCGGAGCGACCACGACGACGAGGGAGACGGCGCGGGAGGCGGCCATGGCGCGCACCGCGTGGACGAGCATCGGGGTGCCGTTCAGCGTGCGCAGCGCCTTGGGGGCACCCGGACCGAGACGCACGCCCCGGCCGGCGGCCGGGATCACGACGGCGACGGGGGCCCCTGGCCGGGCGCCCGCGGGCGAAGGACGCGAATCGTCAGACATCGGTTCCTGTCAGGTTTGTGTTCCGGCTCGGCGTGGGTATGGCCTCACCGTGCCGGGCGCGGCACGGCGGCCGGACCCTTCCGTGACCCCGGCCGAGCCGACTGCATGGGCCCGGCACACAGTATCGGGGGGATCTTCCTCTCGCAGGGCCGTCCGGGTTCCGGCGGAGCGCGTCGCCGCAGGCCGTCGCCCGTGGGCGGGCGCGAGGCACGGGTGCCGCGAGGCGCGGGTGCGGGGCGGGTGCGGCCGAAGGCGGACATGCGGACATGACGAAGCCGCAGCGCCCGGCGACCTCGGTCGCCCGATCGGGCACTGCGGCATGTCATTGATGCCACTGCACTTCACTGATGCCGCACACCGTGCTGAACCGAACAGTCGCGCAGTCGTGGGCGTCCGCCTGTGTCGGGGTGCCCCGCTCCGGTGATCCGGTTCCGGTCGTCGGTCGGGAAGCCCCGCGTCAGGACGCGAGAACCTCGTCGAGCAGAGCCTCTGCCTTGTCCTCGTTCGTGTTCTCCGCGAGCGCCAGCTCGCTCACCAGGATCTGGCGGGCCTTGGCGAGCATGCGCTTCTCACCGGCGGAGAGACCGCGCTCGCGCTCCCGGCGCCACAGGTCGCGCACAACCTCCGCGACCTTGATGACATCACCGGAGGCGAGCTTCTCCAGGTTTGCCTTGTAACGACGCGACCAGTTCGTGGGCTCCTCGGCGTACGGAGCGCGCAGCACCTCGAAGACCCGGTCCAGCCCGTCCTGACCGACCACATCACGCACGCCGACGAACTCCGCATTGTCCGCTGGCACACGTACCGTCAGGTCACCCTGGGCGACCTTCAGCACCAAGTAGGTCTTGTCCACGCCTTTGATCTGGCGAGTTTCGATAGCCTCGATCAGCGCGGCCCCGTGATGGGGATAGACCACGGTGTCGCCAACCTTGAACGTCATGTGACAGGTACCCCTTCCGTGGCTATCCAGGGTAACACGGATACGGCGTCTTCTGAATGGCGTTTTCGCAGGTCAGGGCATATCTCGGGGCTTGACAACAGCAACCGGAACGTGCTTCGGAAGGGGTGCGCGGGCCGGTCACGGGCAGGTATGCGCAGGTCGGAGGGGCTCTCCGCGCGGGGCGAAACGCGTACGTTACACACTTCCGCCCGTCCGTCCAAACGGTCGAACGTCCCGTTTTGTCGGGTTTCAGATGCGCGACTTCCGCTACTCCGTTCGGTGCGGGCGGGTCGCGGGAGGCACGAATCCGGAATTGATCACGGCCGGTGGGCAACGCCCGGCGCCGCCGGTGATCAATTTCGGCCGCGGCCGCGGATTACGGCACCGGAAAATCCAGGAAGATCGGGTACGGCGGGCCGCCGCCGCTAAGACCGCGCGTAAGAGGACGCGTAAGAGAGGGGCTTAGAGGGCGCTAACCACGGTCTAAGCCGGGTCTAAGCAGGGGGTATGCGTGAGGTATCCCGGGCGGGTAAGCGGGCGGGCGTATGGCGATGCGTATGACGGCTCGTATGACCGCGCCTATGGCTCTTTGGCGCCGCGTATGACGGTGCGCGTATGGCGGGCGTCACTTATGTGAATGGCGGGCGGCGGCGCGGCCGACACGGAGGGCGGGGCCGGGGGCGGTGGGCGCGGCAGGGGCCCGGACGGGGTGTGACGAGGCTCCCTCCGGGTGCCCCCGGCGGCCGTGCGGGAGCGGTGTCCGGGTGCCTCGGGAGGCACAGGGGGCGGGTCGGGTGCGGGGCCGTGGGAACGGCTCGGTAACCTAAGGCCGCTGACAGACGCTTAGGACGGCTTTATAAGGAAGTCGCCCTGTACCGCCCACGTTCAAGGAGTTGCCGCCGCCGTGAGCAGCAGCCTTCGACGCGGCGCCCTCGCCGCCGCCGCCATCGCGTTCTCGATCGCCTCGCTCGCCGCCTGCGGCGCCGGCAACAACGCCCAGACACTCGAGGTCAAGCCGGACAACGCGGCCACCAAGGTCGGGGACATCGAGGTCCAGAACGCGGTGATCATCACGCAGCCCGGTTCCCAGACCAAGGGCCCGGCCGTCGTCTCGATGACCCTCTTCAACAGCGGCACCACCCCGCAGACGCTGGACGCGATCCGCGTCGACGGCGGCGGCACCGCGCAGATCACCCCGGCCCAGGGCTCGGGCAAGCTGACCGTCCCGGCCCAGGGCTCGGTCGTCGTCGGCGGCAAGGGCAACGCCTCCGCCGCGCTGACCAACCCCGGCCCGGGGGTCAAGGACGGCAACGCGCAGAAGATCACCTTCACCTTCAGCAAGTCCGGTGACGTGAGCCTGCGCGCCTTCGTGGTCCCGGCCACGAGCTACTTCGACAAGTGGGGCCCGAGCAACATCCCGGCCGCGCCGGGCGCCCCGGCCACGGGCACCACGGGCACCACGGGCACCACGGGCAAGCCGAACTCCTCGAAGGACCCGAAGTCCTCCGAGTCGCCGAAGTCCTCGGACTCCTCGGACTCCTCGGGCAAGGGCGACAAGACCACGGGCTCGGACTCGGGCTCGGCCGACGGGTCGGGCGAGGCGGGCACGCCGGGCGGCTCGGACTCGTAAGAGCGGCGCGACGACGTACGCCGAAGGGCGGCGCCCTCTCCGTGAGGGTGCCGCCCTTCGGCATACCGGCCTGGCGCCTGGCCGCCGTCCACGGGCCCGCGGACCGCCGACTGCCGACTACGGACCGCGGACCGCGGACCGCTGCGTCGGCCTACGGCTCGAACTTGTAGCCGAGGCCGCGGACCGTCACCAGGTAGCGCGGGGCGCCCGGGTCCGGCTCGATCTTGGCGCGCAGCCGCTTGACGTGCACGTCGAGCGTCTTGGTGTCGCCCACGTAGTCGGCGCCCCAGACCCGGTCGATGAGCTGCATCCGGGTGAGCACCCGGCCGGCGTTGCGCAGCAGCATCTCCAGCAGGTCGAACTCCTTGAGCGGCAGGTCGACCTTGGAGCCGGAGACGGTGACGACGTGCCGGTCCACGTCCATGCGGACCGGACCCGCCTCCAGGGCCGCCGGGGTGACCTCCTCCGGCTCGCCGCGCCGGCGCAGCACCGCGCGGATCCGGGCGACCAGCTCCCGGGAGGAGAAGGGCTTGGTCACGTAGTCGTCGGCCCCTATCTCCAGGCCGACGACCTTGTCGATCTCGCTGTCCTTGGCGGTCACCATGATCACCGGGACGTTGGAGCGGCCGCGCAGCTGGCGGCACACCTCCGTACCGGGCAGCCCCGGCAGCATCAGGTCGAGGAGGACGAGGTCGGCGCCGTTGCGCTCGAACTCGTCGAGCCCGTCGGGCCCGGTGGCCGCCACGGCGACCTCGAAGCCCTCTTTGCGGAGCATGTACGACAGGGCGTCGGAGAAGGACTCCTCGTCCTCGACGACGAGCACTCGGGTCACGGAAGGACCTCCGGGGCGGGAAGCGGTTCGTACGGTGATGTCTGGGACGACGACGCCTGCGTCCGCGATGACGGAGGCGCCGGGGATGAGGCCGGGGACGAGGTGGTGCCGGTGCCGGGCCGGAACCCGGGACGGGGCTCGGACGGGGACGCGGACGCGAGGTCGGTGCCGGGGCCGGCTTCGGGCCCGGTCTCCTCGTCGAGGTCGGGGTGCTGGTGCGCGCGGTCCCGGTCGCGGGCCTCGCGGGCCGCTGCCGCCTCGGGCAGCCGCAGGGTGAAGGTGGAACCCTGTCCCTCGGCGCTCCACACCGTGACCTCCCCGCCGTGCGAGGCGACCACGTGCTTCACGATGGCGAGGCCGAGGCCGGTCCCGCCGGTGGCACGCGAGCGGGCCGGGTCCACACGGTAGAAACGCTCGAAGATGCGCTCCTTGTCCTTGTCGGAGATGCCGATGCCCTGGTCGGTGACGGCGATCTCGATGAGATCCCCGCCCGGCACGGTGATCCGGCGGGCGGCGATGCCCACGCGGGTGCGGGCCGGGGAGTAGTTGACGGCGTTCTCGACGAGGTTGCCGAGCGCCGCGGCGAGCTGGCCGCGGTTGCCCCAGACTCTGAGGTCCGCGGTGCCCCCGGTGGCCATGGTGATCTGCTTGGTGCCGGCCTGGTGGCGGCACCGGTCGATGGCCTCGGCGACGAGTTCGTCGACGCGCACCGGCTCGGCGTCCTCCAGCGGGTCGTCGTTCTGCACCCGGGAGAGGTCGATCAGCTCCTGCACCAGGTTGGTCAGCCGGGTCGCCTCGATCTGCATGCGTCCGGCGAAGCGCTCCACCGCCTCCGGGTCGTCCGAGGCGTCCATGACGGCCTCGGAGAGCAGGGAGAGAGCGCCGACGGGTGTCTTCAGCTCATGGCTGACGTTCGCCACGAAGTCACGCCGTACGGCTTCGATCCGGCGCGCCTCGGTCAGGTCCTCGACGAGCAGCAGCACCAGCCGCGAGCCCAGCGGCGCGACGCGCGCGGAGACCGCCAGGGCCTCGCCGCGTCCGGTGCCGCGCCGCGGCAGGTCCAGTTCGACCTGCCGTATCTCCCCGTCCCGGCGGGTGTCCCGGGCCATCTGGAGCATGGGCTCCACGGCGAGCTTGCCGCCGCGGACCAGCCCGAGGGCGTACGCGGCGGAGCTGGCCTTGACGACGGCGTCGGCCTCGTCGAGGACGACGGCGGAGGAGCGCAGCACGGAGAGGACCGTGTCCACACCGGGCGGCAGCACCGCGTCGGTGTGCAGCGAAGTACGCGTCGGACGCTTCTGCTCCCGTTCACTGAAGCGGAACGCCAGCACGGCGATGACGCCGGTGAGCACTCCGGCGATCGCTGATGCTGCGGCGACCGCCGCGTTCACGTCCATGCGACCAGGTTAGGCATGACGGACGACGTGCCCCCACCCGTCCGGGTGCGACCTCGAACACTCGTCGCCCAGAGTTCACCTTGGAGCCAGCGACGGTTCACTTGAGGTGACGGAAACGGACGCGTACGGGCCGGACCGTGGGAGCGTGGGGTTCGCACCGCCGGTCGTCACACGGGACGGGCCGGGCGCCGCCGGCCGGACGCCGACGGCGGACCGCCGCCCCTGCACCCCCTTGCCAACCCCGACGAACACGCACGAGAGGGAACGAAGATGCGGGACGCGTACCACGAGGAACTGGACTCGATCGGCGACGGACTGGTGGAGATGGCCCGGCTGGTCGGGTCGGCCATCGGACGCGCCACGACCGCCATCCTCGACGCCGATCTGAAGCTGGCCGAGAGCGTGATCGAGGCCGACCAGAAGGTCGACGAGCTCCAGCACGACCTGGAGGCACGGGCCATCGCCCTGCTGGCCCGGCAGCAGCCGGTGGCGACGGATCTGCGGATCGTCGTCACCTCGCTGCGGATGTCGGCGGACCTGGAGCGCTCGGGCGACCTGGCCCAGCACGTGGCCAAGCTGGCCCGGCTGCGCTTCCCGGAGCGCGGGGTCCCCCAGGACCTGCACGCCACCATCCTGGAGATGGGCCAGCTCGCCCAGCGCCTGATGGCGAAGGCCGCCGAGGTGATCGTCACCAAGGACGTCGACCTGGCCCTCCAGCTGGAGCAGGACGACGACGAGATGGACCTGCTGCACCGCACGCTCTTCCAGCACCTGATCGACGACCGCTGGAAGCACGGCATCGAGACGGCCGTGGACGTCACCCTGCTCGGCCGCTACTACGAGCGCTACGCCGACCACGCCGTGGCGGTGGCCAAGCGGGTGGTCTACCTGGTCACGGGCGAGCACGCCGACGAGCTCCAGCAGGACGTCACGTCGGTGCCGAAGGTCGACGGGGCCTGAGGAGCGGCGGGGCCTGAGGGGCGGCGGGTACGGCCGGGACAGCGGCGGCACGCGGGACAGCGGGGTGAGGTACCGCGTCGGGAACGAGCCACCGTGCGCCGTTGATGCGCCCAGCGCAGCGGGCATGGAATGGGCGAAGGCACCAGCCTGAAGGAGGGACCCATGTCCGAATCCCCCAGCACCGCGCCCGACCCGACCCGGAGCCGCGAGACCGAGCAGCCCGTCGCCGAGCCACGGAGCCTTCCGCTCCTCGCCGCCTGCGGGTGCGGCTCGGGCTGCGGCTGCGGCTGCCAGTCGGGCGGCCCCTGCCAGTGCGGCTGACAGGACACCGGCGCGGGCCCCGGCGGACGACGCCGGGGCCCCGCGCCATGGATCTGGTGACTTTGGATCTGTTACTCACTTTGGAGTGACGTCCTGCGGCGCGGACCGGCCGGAGGGACCCCGCGCCGCAGGCAGCCCACCGGCACGGGACCTCCGCCACCTGCTTGGGCGCTACAGCCGAGAGTCACAGAAACGTGGCCAATCGGTAACAGGGCGCGCGTATCGCGTCGATCTCCCCGCAAACCGGACAAGGGTGTGGGTCGCGCGGCCACCCGGCCGCCGTACCGTCCCACCTCGCACCAGCAGGGAGAACCTGTGTCCGTGTCCGTCTCCGCTCCCCTCTCCTCGACCTCCCGCCGGCTGACCGCGACCGCCGCGGCGGCCGGTGCCCTGCTCGCGGTGGCCGCGCTGCCCGCCGCCGCGGCCGACCACCCCGCGCACGCGCACCGCCAGGGCGTGGTGATCAGCGACGTCCACCTCGCCGACCCGCACCAGACCCGGGGCCACCGCTCCGAGCGGGTGCTGAACACGGAGTGGGTGGAGATCACCAACAACACCCGCCGCGACGTCAACCTCGACGGGTGGACCCTGTCCGACCAGCACGGGCACACCTACACGTTCCGCCACTACCGCCTCGACGGCCGCGCCACGGTCCGCGTCCACACCGGTCACGGCCACGACACCCGCCGCGACCTCTACCAGGACCGCCGCACCTCGGTCTGGGACCGCCGCGACACCGCGACCCTCCGCAACGACCACCGCCGCTCCGTCGACTCCCTCAGCTGGGACGACACCCACCGCGGCCCCCGCCCCGGCCACCACCACCGCTGACCGGCGGCCCCGGCCCCCCGCTCGCGGCGTACCGCGGGCAGGGGGCTCGCGCATGTCCGGTGTCCGGTGTCCGGTGTCCGGGGCCCGGGGCCCGGGGCCCGGGGCCCGCGGCCCGCGGCGGGGCGGCCTCCCGAACCGATCCGGAATCGAGAAGCGCGCCCGCCGGGGCCGCGGCTACGGTGACGACGGAGCCGACGACGGACGCGGGCGCGGCAGGCACGGCGCACAGAAGGAACAGAGGGAGACGCGATGAACAGCACGGTCACGAGGACGGACGACGGCGCCACCGGTGACCGTGGGCCCGCGATATCCGCGATGCCCGTACCGCACACCGCGGACCGGCACGATCTGATCCGGGTGCACGGCGCGCGCGAGAACAACCTCAAGGACGTGAGCGTAGAGATCCCCAAGCGACGGCTGACGGTGTTCACCGGGGTGTCCGGCTCGGGCAAGAGCAGCCTGGTGTTCGGCACGATCGCCGCCGAGTCGCAGCGGCTGATCAACGAGACGTACAGCACCTTCGTGCAGGGCTTCATGCCGTCCCTGGCCCGGCCCGAGGTCGACGTACTCGACGGGCTGACCACCGCGATCGTCGTCGACCAGCAGCGGATGGGCGCCGACCCGCGCTCCACGGTCGGCACCGCCACCGACGCCAACGCGATGCTGCGCATCCTCTTCAGCAGGCTCGCGCGCCCGCACCTCGGCTCCCCGAAGGCGTACTCCTTCAACGTCGCCTCGATCAGCGGCGCGGGCGCGGTCACCGTCCAGCGCGGCGGACAGACCGTGAAGGAGCGCCGCAGCTTCAGCGTCACCGGCGGGATGTGCCCACGCTGCGAGGGCCGGGGCACGGTCTCCGACCTGGACCCCGCCCAGCTCTACGACGAGACGAAGTCGCTCTCCGAGGGTGCGCTCACCGTCCCCGGCTACAAGGCGGGCGGCTGGAACCACCGGCTCTACAGCGAGTCCGGCCTCTACGACCCCGCCAAGCCGATCCGCGAGTTCACCGCGGCCGAACTGCACGACTTCCTGCACCGCGAGCCGACCAGGATGAAGATCGCGGGCATCAACATGACGTACGAGGGCCTGATCCCGCGGATCCGCAAGTCGATGCTGGCCAAGGACCGGGAGGGGATGCAGCCGCACATCCGGGAGTTCGTGGACCGCGCGGTCGCCTTCACCGCCTGCCCCGAGTGCGCGGGCACCCGGCTCAGCGAGGCGGCCCGCTCCTCGCGGATCGGCGAGGTGAGCATCGCGGACGCGTGCGCGATGCAGATCAGCGACCTCGCGGACTGGGTGCGGGGCCTGGACGAGCCGACGGTGGCGCCGCTGCTGACCGCGCTCCAGGGCACCCTGGACTCGTTCGTGGAGATCGGCCTCGGCTACCTCTCCCTGGACCGCCCGGCGGGCACGCTCTCCGGCGGCGAGGCGCAGCGCGTCAAGATGATCCGCCACCTGGGCTCCTCGCTCACCGATGTCACGTACGTCTTCGACGAGCCCACCACCGGTCTGCACCCGCACGACATCCAGCGCATGAACAACCTGCTGCTGCGGCTGCGCGACAAGGGCAACACGGTGCTGGTCGTCGAGCACAAGCCGGAGGTCATCGCGATCGCCGACCATGTGGTGGACCTCGGTCCCGGCGCGGGCACGGCGGGCGGGGCGGTCTGCTTCGAGGGCACGGTGGAGGGGCTGCGCTCCGCCGGCACCGTCACCGGCCGCCACCTGGACGACCGGGCCGCCCTGAAGAAGAGCGTGCGCGAGCCCACCGGCACCCTCCCGATCCGCGGCGCGAGCGCGCACAACCTGCGCGAGGTCGACGTGGACGTGCCGCTCGGCGTGCTCTGCGTGGTCACCGGGGTCGCGGGATCCGGCAAGAGCTCACTCGTACACGGTTCGATCCCGGCCGGGGCGGGCGTGGTCTCCGTCGACCAGAGCCCGATCCGCGGCTCGCGGCGCAGCAACCCGGCGACGTACACCGGGCTCCTCGACCCGATCCGCAAGGCGTTCGCCAAGGCCAACGGCGTCAAGGCCGCCCTGTTCAGCGCGAATTCGGAGGGCGCCTGCCCCACCTGCAAGGGGGCCGGTGTCATCTACACCGACCTCGCCGTGATGGCCCAGGTCGCCACCGTCTGCGAGGAGTGCGAGGGCAAGCGGTTCGAGGCGTCCGTCCTCGACCACCACCTCGGCGGCCGCGACATCAGCGAGGTGCTGGCCATGCCGGTCGAGGAGGCCGAGCAGTTCTTCGCCACGGGCGAGGCCCGCACCCCGGCCGCGCACCGCATCCTCCGGCGCATGTCCGAGGTCGGCCTCGGCTACCTCACCCTCGGCCAGCCCCTCACCACCCTCTCCGGCGGCGAACGCCAGCGCCTCAAGCTCGCCACCCACATGGCCGACAAGGGCGGCGTCTACGTCCTCGACGAACCGACCGCCGGCCTCCACCTCGCCGACGTCACCCAACTCCTCGTCCTCCTCGACCGCCTCGTCGACTCCGGCAAGTCCGTCATCGTCGTCGAACACCACCAGGCCGTCATGGCCCACGCCGACTGGCTCATCGACCTCGGCCCCGGCGCGGGCCACGACGGCGGCCGAGTGGTCTTCGAGGGAACCCCGGCGGAGCTGGTGGCCGCGCGGTCGACGGTGACGGGGGAGCATCTGGCGGAGTATGTGGGGGCCTGAGTGGTCCTGGCGGTGGAGGAGGCGGCATGAACGACGCCGAGAGGAGAGGTGACGGCGAACTCATCGCCGCCATCCGCGACTTCACCCAGGCGAACGAACTGCCGCCGCCCGCACCGACCGAGGCGGCCGAGGAACTCGAAGCGGCCCTCGGGCACCCCATGCCGCCGCTCCTGCGCAGGCTCTACTGCGAGGTCGCCAACGGCGGCTTCGGCGTCGACGGCAGCGTGGTCTCCCTCACCGACGCCGGCTGGTACTTCAGCGACGAGGCGTCACTCCTCGACATCTACCGCCTCCGTTCGACGCCGACGCCGACATCCACGGACCATTTCCCCCTGCCCCTCCACATCGTCCCCCTTGCGACCCTGGGCTGCGCGATCTGGTGGTACGTCGATCTCCGCAGCCCCGAAGGCCAGATGTGGGGCTGGGACCCGCACCCTCTCTGCGAGCGGCACCGCCTGTTCAAGGAACGCTTCACCGTCGCCGAATGGCTGACCGACTGGCTGTCGGGCAACCGCACCTTCCCCCGATCCCCCGACCATCCCGACTGCCCGGACTGCACCAGCCTCCGCAGCCACTGAACGAGCCCGTTGTCAGAGCCCGCGACCGCTGCCGCCGCCGCCCGGATCGTTTGGGGCAGATCACCCTGAGGCTCGCTGGTGTCGTGCGCTCGGAGGTCGGTCGCCCCATGGCGTCGGCCAGCGGAGAGACGGTGAGCGACAAGCGGAACGTCATGCGTCCGCTTGCGGATACCAGGAAGGCGAATCCGCACTTTTCGCACGGTGCGCTTTCGTACGGTGCTCAGACACATAGCGGCGCCCTGGAACTGCTTGCCGACGTGGACGCCGACAGAGGAAGAACCTCGTATGTTCCGTGTGTACGAGCCCCGGAAGGGTGATCTATGCCGTGCGCGTGTCGACGGTCGCCCCTCGGAACGCATGATCTACGAGCTGTACCGGGACGAGAACGCCTTCCGGAAACATGAGTCGAAGGACCACATCCGCCACTTCCTCGCCGAGCGGGACCAGTATCTCTCCGCCACGGAGCCCGAGCGTGGACGCAGAGCGAGCAGCGGTGCGAGGTGGTTGATGATGCGGCCGGCTCACAGACTTCGAGACTCCGAACAGTGGAGCGAGCTGACGGAGCAGCACGTTCAGCCGCCAGCAAGCCGCAACCAGCAGAACACGATCCTCCAGAGGCAGGCCCCCGGCCGGCCTCGACGAACCGTGTCCGCTCCCTCGCGACGCAGCGCGGTCACCAGCTTGCCGAAGCAGCGCGGGTTCAGCCCCGTGAACGGGCCTCTCCAGGACGGCTGACGCCGTGATCACACCAGCCACGAGAGGATCGTGCCACCACGTTGCGAACCGCCCGACTCGGAGGCATCCATGGATAAGGACTTAGCCAGTCGTCTAGAAGAGACGGCAAATCGTTTCGTGATCGCCCTGCGCATGAACGAGGGGTTCGATGAGCAGGCGCTCCTACAGCTACAGGAGGAGATTGATCGCTGCGGGAGAGCTTGGAGGAATGAAACTCACATACCGAAGCGTGCGGCGTTGATCCTCGCCGAACTCTCTCCGGCCATCGAGGCTTGCGCCTGGCTGCACGAAGGGGGCACGCGTCAGCGGATCCAGGAAGCGGGACTGGCGGTGTCCGAGTCGGTGGTCATTGCTCTGGACTGAGCGCTTCTCCCGGCGCCCGGCGGCCCAGCCTTCGGTAAGCCCTGGAGCGAAGGGGTGCACACCGTCGCCACAGCAGGCGCTGGAAAGAAACCCGATGTTGCGGGGCAACTCTTCAAACCGTGGAGCCGACTGCCCCAGACACGACGTCCCCCTTCTCTGGCATCAGCCGACTGATCGCTGCGGGCCCGGCACCGGTACCAGCCGGACTGGGTCAGGGACGGAGACAGGAGCGCAGGCCCCCGGCCCGGGGCCGGGCGCGCGAGAAGCGGAGCGAGCCGCCTTGAGCCCGTAAAGAAGGTGGCAACGCAGTCGGTCACTCAGAGCCT
Organism: Streptomyces sp. PL-25; assembly: GCF_058344915.1. NCBI lineage: Bacteria > Bacillati > Actinomycetota > Actinomycetes > Kitasatosporales > Streptomycetaceae > Streptomyces > Streptomyces sp. PL-25. Next base: position 4,098,782 of record NZ_CP136997.1, on the reverse strand, counting down.
AAGATCTTGACGCCGGGCGCGCACAGGGGAAGTTCGCTGCTTTGGAACGGCCAGCTTCATGTCCCCCGTACAACTCACCGGCGCCCCCGTCGGCCCGGCCAGCGACGTCTTCGCCCTCGGCGCGGTCCTGGCCTATACCGCCACCGGCGCGGGCCCGTTCGACACAGGCAGCGCACAGCCCTGCACTACCGCACCGAGCACCAGCACCCCGAGCTCCGCGCCCTCCCGCCCGAGCTGCGCGGCATCGTGGCCGCCGACGCCTACGTCCTCGCGTACCAGCTCCCCGCCACCTGACCGAAGGGGACGGCACGCAGACAGACGAAAGCCGCCTGCTCGCGGACGGCGGTTCCGTGGGCAGGCGGCTGCAGAGCAGGGGGACTACTTCTTCTTGCCCTGGGTCTTGCCGGGGATCTTGGGAACCTGCGTTTTCGCTGCTCAGAGGCGGGGGGAATCGTGCGCCTGGTGGTCGTCGTTGGTCGTCATTGGCCACTGCCGAGCGGCCTCGGACGGCCCGGGAACGGCCCAGCATGCCGCCCTCGACTGACGGCCGATGCCCTCGACGCGCCCTGTGAGCGTAAGTTGACGACAGTCAACTGCGGCGGCGAGCGCGCCATCGATCACTCGCGCGATGAAGCGCACGAGGGTGGGCTAGGCCCGCCCCCATTACGCTGCCCCCGGATGTACCCATGTCGTTGGAAGCAGTGAACCTGTTCCCGTGCCGTGTCGCCTGAGGCATACTCATCGTGGAGTTAATGGACTCTTTTGGAGTTAAGGATCGGGGCGGGAATGTCGGAATCTGGCATTGTCAAGAAGTTCAAGCAGTCTCAAGATGCTCTAGTAATCCAAGCGTCTGACCTTTCCCTGGAGACCATCTTCCAGATGGCGCAAACTGGCGCGATCGACGTTGCGCCACTTTTTCAACGCCGAGAGAGGTGGGATCAGCGTCGCCAGTCTGCTCTCATCGAGTCCTTCCTGATGAACGTCCCCGTTCCGCCGGTCTACCTGTCTGAGGATGATTACGGAAGGTATTCCGTGATCGACGGCAAGCAGCGCATCACCGCAATTCGCGACTTTATGGCAGGCAAGTTTCAGCTAACACAGCTAACTCGCTTCGAAGAGATCAACGGCTTGCGATTCTCGGACCTGCCAGGCGATCTTCAAAATGCTCTCAAAGTTAGGCCCTACATTAGGGCAATCACCATCCTGCGACAGTCGGATCGGTCAACAAAATATGAGGTGTTCCATCGCCTGAACTCCGGCGGTGAGCCACTCAACGCACAGGAGATCCGCAACGTAATCTACCGGGGCCCGCTGAATGATCTACTTATGGAGCTTTCCGAGGCGCCATTCTTGCGGCAGCAACTTAAAATTAGAGACAATAGGTCTTCTGCTTACAACCTAATGCAAGATGCAGAATCGGTGCTGCGCTACCTGGTCCTTCTGGAGCAGTGGGGAAATTTCTCCGGCGACTATCGAGTCTCCATGGATAGCTACATGGAGGCAAACATGAACATGGCTGCCCGGGAAATCGATCGACTCCGCCAAACGTTTCTACGGGCGCTCAACGCATGTGAGCAAATTTGGGGGGCACACGCCTTCAAGCGTCCCGAGGGAAACGGCTGGCGCGACCAGATGTTGGCTGGAATGTACGACGCCCAGATGGTGGCCGTAAGTTCAGTAGACGACAAGCGGCTAGCTTCGTTGATGTCAAGGAGCGGTGACGTTGTGGAAAAGACGCGCTCCCTGTTTGAAGACCGGGCTTTCAATGAAGCCGTCCGCTTGTCTACTAACACGCCTTCACGTGTAGTTTATCGCATCGGTAGGGTTTTGGAATTGGTGACGGAGTTCTAGCAGCTTGCGGGGGGGGGGGTATATATGTCTCTGTCATCGCGTGAAGCGTTCATTCAACGGATCCACACAATCGAGCAAGCTGCTAGCGAGCCGTTCCTTATCGATCGCGTGCTGACCGATGTAGCTCACAATAGCCGCGCCCGCCTGTTGCGGAATGGACTCATGGTTGTGGCTTTCACGTCTCTTGAGGATTTCATTCGCGCCAGGACAGAAGACTTGCTAGATGCGGTAAGTAGAACGGTCGTTCATTTCACAGATTTGCCGGAAATTCTGCAAAATGCTGCCACGCTGGGAGCCATGAAGGCGGCGAGATCCCGAGCGGATATAGTCAAGAACGCTGGCCAGGATCCGATAGTGCTGCTCCAGGAGGCTGCCAGGCATGTTGCCAGCACAGCCGCCGGCGCTCTTCAGCTGAGTCGGTTCAGTCTTGGCTATTCCGGTTCGAATGTAAGTAGTGGTGAGATAGCGCAGATTGTCACCTCCTTTCACGCTGCTGACGCCTGGAACGAAATATCTCTTATCGCACGTAGATGTGGTGCGGGCAGCTTGCCGCTAAAATCGGCTTACGACCAGGCGATGCGGTGGCGTCACGAGGCAGCCCACAATGCTGATGCCGACACTCAGCCGCGAGATCTGGAGACTTTTTGCACGCAAGCCGTGTCAATTGCTCTGGGGTTTGACGTCATCCTAAGCAGGGCTGCTCGGCTGCTGAAACAAGGTGACGCTAAAATCCTTGCCGGAAAAATCAAAGTCTCGACGGGGTTGAGTCTACGATTCTTGGATCCGGGCCCTAGGGGATATCGCGAAATGGGGGAAAGCGCAACTCGTGCCGCCAAGGTGACTAGGAGTCTAGATGATGCACTAAAGGCTGCAATACAGAATGCATCGAAAAATTACGAACCGGTCGTGTTGCGAGATTCTCAAGGTTTGCCGGCCTCGTGGGTGGTAACGGACGTCATGTAGCGGTCACGCCACTTCTTAGGTCGGCGGAGCGGCTTTGGGGTGGCGCTGCTTTGGCGCGAGTGACCCTTTCTCTGGCATCAGGCGGCTGCATGCTGTGCGCGCGGCACGGGCGCCGGCCGGGCTGGAGCGGGGCGGAGACAGGAGCGCAGGCCCGGCCGGGGGTCGGGCCGCGTGTGGTGAGCGGAGCGAGCCGCCTTGAACCCGTAGAGAAAGTTGTAACTCACTCTGTCGCGCGGGGCTGGAACTCGTGTGCGCATGCGGGAAGTTCGGCGCCTTGGCGGTGCGCGAGTGGCAGGAAGAGCACCGGTCGGATCGTCCAGGTGATGCGGGTCTTGGCATGGGTCACTGACACCGAGCACGGCTCGGCGCGCAGCAGGGCTCGACGGGTCTCGATGCGACCCTCGTACAGCCACTCCCATGCCTCGTCGGAGGCGTCCGCGTCCAGGGCCGGTGAGATGGTGCGGAGGGCAACAGCTACCCAACGGTCGGCCTGAGGCGCCGAGTACGCGTCGAACGACGCCAGCAGTGCTGGCCCCCACTGCTCGGTCAGGTCCTCGGTCCAGCACTCGCACCAGTAGCCCCGCTGCGGCAGCTTCAGCATGGATGGCCTCCCTGACGGGCGTCCGCGTACAGCTCCGCGGTGACCGTGTGGCCCTGGTCGCTGTCGTGCACGACGACCCGGTGAGCGATCGCGCTGACCATGCCCAGCCCTCGGCCGTGCTCGGCGTCCTGGTCCTGGTGCTCGATCTTCGGGGCGGTGGCCGTGACGCCGTCGTCCGTGACGGACACCGCTACCACCTGAGCCGAGACGGCGACCGCCAGGTGGAAGGTGCCGTACTCCCGGCCGCTGGCCGTGTGGAGGATCGCGTTCGCGCTCAGCTCGCTCACGATCAGTTCGGCGTCGTCCGCCAGAGGGGATCCCCGCAGGATGTCACGGGTCCAGCGGCGGGCCCGGCTCACTTCTTCCGGGAATCCTGGGCAACTCAGTCCCCAGACCCGGACTGTACTCATATGCTCGTGCATACAAGTTCCTTCGTGCTGGTAGGCAGCCATGTGCAGCGGGTTCGGGCTAGACGAGTTTCACGCCGTTGTGGGCGCGGACGGCTGGCGGGGACGTCGCGTCGAGGGCGTCCAGGACGCGGATCGCGTACGCCTCGTCGGCGAGGTCGGTGACCTCTTCGCGGGTGGCCCAGCGCAGGGCGCGGGTCTCGTCGCCGGTCGTGGGCGTGCCGTCGGCGGCCTCGCAGCGGAAGACGAGGGAGACGATCAGGCCCGTCATGTTCTTGTAGACGCCGGTCAGGGTGGCGGGGAGGGCGATCTTGATGCCGGTCTCCTCCAGGACCTCGCGCTGGAGGGCTTCCGGGATGGTCTCCTCGCGTTCGAGGACGCCGCCCGGCGGCTCCCACTTGCCGTTGTCGCGGCGCTGGATCAGAAGGGCACGGCCCTGATCGTCGACGACGACTCCGGCGACGCTCACGGAGTGCGGGCGGTCTGCGCTGTTCACGTTCCTCGGCCCTCTCGGCTGGCTAGGCTCGTCACCGTAGCAACACCACTCGGCAACTTGTCTAGATATCTAAAGGAGTACACGCGTCGTGAGTGTTCTTCCCTCCGGGGCTCTGGGCGATCTCGATCCCACGAGCGATCGTGCGGTCTTCCGGCAGATCGCCGACCAACTGCGCGAGGCCATCGGCCGCGGACGTTTCCGGGAAGGGGAGAAGCTGCCCTCCGAGGCCGAACTCGTGGAGCACTACGGCGTCTCCCGCATGACCGTGCGCAACTCCTTCTCCATCCTTCAGGGTGAAGGACTCGTGCACGCCGAGCACGGCAAGGGGGTGTTCGTACGGCCTCGGCCGCCGGTGCGGCGGCTCGCGTCCGACCGGTTCGCCCGTCACCACCGGGAGCAGGGCAGGTCCGCGTTCCTCGTGGAGGCCGACGCGGCCGGTGGCCGACCGGCCGTCGACAGCCTGGTCGTGAAGGAGGAGAAGGCGAGTCCGGAGGTCTCCGCGCGGCTCGGTGCCGTACGCCGCGTGCTCGTGCGGCGGCGCCGGTACCTGCTCGACGGGCGGCCCGTCGAGTTCGCCGCCTCCTACCTGCCCCTCGACATCGCGCGCGGTACGCCCATCGCCGAGGCCAACCCCGGCCCCGGCGGCATCTACGCCCGCCTCGAAGAACTCGGCCACCGCCTTGACCACTTCGACGAGGAGATCCGCGCCCGCATGCCCTCGCCCGACGAGGTGCGCACCCTGCGCCTCGCGCCCGGTGTGCCCGTCATCCACCTCGTCCGCACCGCCTTCGACACCGAGGGCCGGGCGGTCGAGGTGTGCGACACCGTCATGGCCGCCGACGCCTACGTCCTCGCGTACCAGCTTCCCGCCACCTGACCAGCACGATACGCAGACGAAAGCCGCCTGCCCGCGGACGGCGGTTCCGCGGGCAGGCGGCTCAAGAGCAGGGGCGTTACTTCTTCTTGCCCTGGTTCTTCACGGCCTCGATCGCCGCCGCGGCCGCGTCCGGGTCGAGGTAGGTGCCGCCCGGGTTGAGGGGGCGGAAGTCGGTGTCGAGGTCGTAGGTGAGGGGGATGCCGGTGGGGATGTTGAGGCCGGCGATGTCGGCGTCGGAGATCTGGTCGAGGTGCTTGACCAGGGCGCGCAGGCTGTTGCCGTGGGCGGCGACGAGGACCGTGCGGCCGGTGAGGAGGTCGGGGACGATGCTGTCGAACCAGTACGGCAGCATGCGGGCGACGACGTCCTTGAGGCACTCCGTCTGGGGGCGCAGCTCCGGCGGGAGGGTCGCGTAGCGCGCGTCGTCGAACTGCGAGAACTCCGCGTCGCGGGGCAGCGGCGGCGGCGGGGTGTCGTAGGAGCGGCGCCAGAGCATGAACTGCTCCTCGCCGAACTCCGCCAGCGTCTGGGCCTTGTCCTTGCCCTGGAGGGCGCCGTAGTGGCGCTCGTTCAGGCGCCAGGAGCGGTGGACGGGGATCCAGTGGCGGTCGGCGGCCTCCAGGGCGAGCTGGGCCGTGCGGATCGCGCGCTTCTGGAGGGACGTGTGGACCACGTCGGGCAGCAGGCCGGCGTCCTTCAGCAGCTCACCGCCGCGGACCGCCTCCTTCTCGCCCTTCTCGTTGAGGTTGACGTCCACCCAGCCGGTGAACAGGTTCTTCGCGTTCCACTCGCTCTCGCCGTGGCGGAGGAGGATCAGCTTGTACGGTGCGTCGGCCATGTCTCCGAGCCTAATCCACGCATTCGGCGCGCCGCCCGTGCGCCCGGCAGGCGGACAGGGGGCCGGTCCCGGGGAGGCGGTTCGCCGGGGCGTGCCGCCGACAGTTGACGGCTTCTGTTAATTGACTGGTTGGGCGGCGGGCCGGGCTCGTAGGTTGTGCGTACGGCGGGCGCGTAAGCCGCGCTACGAGCAGCAGCCACTTACATCCGGGGGTCGTCCATGTCCGTCACCAGTCCCAGACGCGCCGCCGGTCTGCGGCGTGCCGCCCGCGAGACGGTCTCCGGGCTCCCCCGCGAGTTCTGGTGGCTGTGGACGAGCACCCTGGTCAACCGGCTCGGCGCCTTCGTCGCCACGTTCATGGCGCTCTACCTCACCCTCGACCGGGGGTACTCCGCCTCCTACGCCGGTCTGGTCGCCTCGCTGCACGGGCTGGGCGGGGTCGTCTCGTCGCTCGGCGGGGGCGTGATGGCCGACCGGCTGGGGCGGCGGCCCACCCTGCTGATCGCGCAGGCGTCGACGGCCCTCTCCGTCGCGCTGCTCGGCTTCGTGCGCGACCCGGTCTCCATCGCCGGTGTCGCCTTCCTGGTCGGCATGGCCTCCAACGCCTCCCGTCCGGCCGTGCAGGCGATGATGGCGGACATCGTGCGGCCCGAGGACCGGGTGCGCGCCTTCTCGCTCAACTACTGGGCGATCAACCTCGGTTTCGCCGTCTCCTCCATGGCCGCCGGCTTCATCGCCGAGTTCAGCTATCTGGCCGGGTTCCTGATCGAGGCCGCGATGACGATGGCCTGCGCGATCGTCGTCTTCCTCAAGCTGCCCGAGTCGCGGCCCGGCAGCGACGGCGGCGACGGCGGCGAGTCCGGCCGGGAGGCGGGCGCGGAGGCGTCCGTCGGGCTGGTGACCGTGCTGCGCGACCGCCGTTTCATGAGTGTCGTGGGGCTGTCCTTCCTGGTCGCGGTGGTCTTCCAGCAGGGGTCGGTCGGGCTGCCCGTGGCGATGGGCCGGGCCGGGTTCACGCCCGCCGACTACGGTCTGGCCGTCGCCGTCAACGGCATCCTCATCGTCGCCCTCCAGATCCCGGTCACCCGGCTCATCGAGCACCGGGACCCCAAGCGGCTGCTCGTCGTCTCGTCCCTGCTGGCCGGGTACGGGTTCGGGCTCACCGCCTTCGCCGGGTCGGTCGGTGTCTTCGCCCTGACCGTGTGCGTCTGGACGCTGGGCGAGATGATCAACGCACCGACCCAGACCGGGCTGGTCGTCCGCCTCTCCCCCGTGCACGGGCGCGGCCGCTACCAGGGCGTCTACACCCTGTCCTGGTCGCTGGCCGCCCTCGTCGCCCCGCTGATGTCCGGCGCGGTCATCGACCGGCTCGGCGCCCAGTGGCTGTGGGGGATGTGCGCGGTCGTGGGGACGGCCGCCGCCGTCGGGTACGGCGCCCTCATGCGGAGCCTGCCGCAGGAGGACGACCGTCCGTATCTCGACGGACAGGGCGGCCAGGACGGCCAGGACGGCGACAAGGGGCTCGCGGGTGCCGGTGCGGTGGATCGGGCGGTCGCCGACACCCGTCCCTCCGCCGAGGCCGGTACCGCGTGACCCGTACCCATGTGACCCGCGGCCCGTGACCCGCGGCCCGTGACCCGCGGCCCGTGACTCGTACCCGTGCCCCGTGACCCGCGGGGCGGGCCCTCTCACGGGTGCATCCGCGCCCCCTTCATCACCTTGTCCACCGCGTTCCGCGGGCCGTACACCGCCAGACCCGCCAGGTCCAGGCCGGCGGTCCGTACGGCCCGTACCGCCGCGCGGTTGTCGCGGTCGTTGCCGGTGGCGAAGAGGTCGGTGGTGAACAGGGCGCGCGGGAGGGCGCGGGACAGGGCCCGGCCGTGGGCCGCCGCCAGGGTCTCCTTGGTGCCCTCGAAGACCAGCACCGGCTGGCGGAACATGGGCAGGTAGGACACGTCGTCGGCGTCCGCGTACGGCTCGCCGACCACCTCCGGGACCGTGGTGCCCAGGCCGCTGACCAGGAACGCGGTCACGTTCAGGCGCTGCCAGGTCTCCAGGTCCTCGCGCAGCAGTACGGCGATCTTCGTGTCGAAGCGGACGGGCACGGGAGCGGAGGCGGGGGCCTCGGGAGCGGCGGCCTCGGAAGCGGCGGGCTCGGGGCGGGAGGGCTGTTCGTTCATGGGACGAGGCTCCCGGGCCGCGTACGCCGTCGTCTTGTACGTTCTTTGCGCGGTACGTTCGACACGTGGCCGACCAGCGACAGGCACCCCAGGAAGCCCCGGCGGTCCGGGCGGACCCGGCCGCCCGCCGGGACGTCTCCGCCTGGCGCCCCGGTGTCCCGGGCGTCGTGGAGGTCCTGCACGCGCACTTCACCGGCTACGCCTACCCGATGCACGTGCACGAGGCGTGGACGCTGCTGGTCGTGGACGACGGCGCCGTACGGTACGACCTCGACCGGCACGAGCACGGCACCCCGCACGACACGGTGACGCTGCTGCCGCCGCACGTGCCGCACAACGGCTCACCGGCCGCGCCGAGCGGCTTCCGCAAGCGGGTCGTGTACCTGGACAGCAGCCGGCTGGGCGAGGAGCTGATCGGAGCGGCCGTGGACGGGCCCGAGCTGCGGGACCCGGTGCTGCGACGGCGCGTCGGGCAGTTGCACTCCGCCCTCGGCCGGCGCGGCGACGAGCTGGAGGCGGAGAGCCGGCTGGCGCTCGTCGGCGGGCGGCTGCGGGACCATCTGCGCCGCCACCGGACGGACGCCGCCGCGCACCTGGAGCGGCGGGACCCGGTGCTCGCGCGGCGGCTGCGGGAGCTGCTCGACGCGCGGGTGGTGGCCGGGGTCCCGCTGGAGGAGGCCGCCCGGCTGCTGCACGCCCATCCGGCGCATCTGGTACGGGCGTTCAGCGGCGCGTACGGCATCGCCCCGCACCAGTACCTGATGTCCCGCCGGGTCGGGCGGGCGCGCCGGCTGCTGCTGGACGGGCTGCCGCCCGGGGAGGTCGCGTCGGTGACCGGCTTCTACGACCAGGCCCATCTGACCCGGCACTTCAAGCGGCTGGTCGGGGTCACTCCGGGACGCTTCCGGGGGCCTGGCGTTCGATCAGGTGGGTGAAGGCGTCCAGGTTCCGCGTGGACTCCCCGCGGGAGGTCCGCCAGGCGTACTCCTTGCGGATCGCGGAGGCGAAGCCCAGTTCGAGAAGGGTGTTGAAGGCGCCGTCGGCCGCCTCCAGGACCTGGCCGAGCAGCCGGTCGATCTCGTCGGCGGTGACGGAGGCGAGGGACAGCCGGGCGGTGACGTAGATGTCGCCGAGCCGGTCGACGGCGTAACTCACGCCGTACATCCGCAGGTTGCGTTCGAGGAGCCAGCGGTGGACGCCCGCCTCGTTCTCGTCGGGGTGGCGGATCACGAAGGCGTTCAGCGAGAGGGTGTGGCGGCCCGCCAGGAAGGAGACCGTGGTGGAGAGCTTGCGGGTGCCGGGGAGCTTGACGACATAGGTGCCGGGCCGCGGGCTCTCCCATTCCAGGCCGGTGTCCTCGAAGGCGGCTTCGAGGGTGCGCGCGGCGCGCTCCGCCTCGCCTCCGGTGCCGGTGCCGGAGCCGGTGCCGGCACCTGCGCCGGAGTGACCGTCCGTCCCGTCCGTCCCGCCCGCCTCGTCCGTCTCAGCCATGGTGGGAGCGTACGCGACGCCGGTACGACTGGAGCGCGGCCGTGTACACCTCGGCCGTGGCCGCCGCCGAGGCGTCCCAGCCGAAGGAGCGGGCGTGCCGGGCGGCGGCGGCGCCCGTGCGGTCGACGAGCTCCGGGTGGTCGGCGAACTCGCGCAGCACGCGCGCGTAGGCGGCCGGGTCGTGGCCCTGGACCAGGAAGCCGGTCTCGCCGTGCCGGACGGCCACCGGCAGGCCGCCGACCGCCGCCGCGAGCACCGGGGTGCCGGTGGCCTGGGCCTCGATCGCGACCAGCCCGAAGGACTCGCTGTAGGAGGGCATGACCAGCACGGACGCGGCCCGGAACCAGTCGGCGAGCTGGTCCTGCCCGACCGGCGGCCGGAACCGTACGACATCGGCGATGCCCAGCCGGGCGGCCAGCTTCTGCAGCCCCTCGGGCTTGGCGAGGCCGCTGCCGCTGGGGCCGCCGACCACCGGTACGACGATGCGCGAGCGCAGGTCGGGCCGCTCGTCGAGGAGCACGCCCACGGCCCTGAGCAGCACGTCGGGGGCCTTGAGCGGCTGGATGCGGCCGGCGAAGAGCGGGATCAGGGCGTCCTGGGGCAGGCCGAGGCGGGCGCGGGCGGCGGCGCGGCCGTCGCCGGGGCGGAAGCGGTCGAGGTTGACGCCCGGGTGGACCACGGCGACCTTGGCCGGGTCGGCGGTGTAGTGGCGCACCAGTTCGCCGGCCTCGTCCTCGGTGTTGGCGATCAGCCGGTCGGAAGCGGCGACGATCTGGGTCTCGCCGATGACGCGGGCGGCGGGCTCGGGGGTGTCGCCGTCGGCGAGGCTGGCGTTCTTGACCTTGGCCATGGTGTGCATGGCGTGCACCAGGGGGACGCCCCAGCGCTGGGCGGCGAGCCAGCCGACGTGGCCGGAGAGCCAGTAGTGCGAGTGGACGAGGTCGTAGTGGCCGGGGCGGTGGCCGGCCCAGGCCTGCATCACGCCGTGCGTGAAGGCGCACAGCTGGGCGGGCAGCTCCTCCTTGGCGAGGCCCTCGTACGGACCGGCGTCCACATGGCGGACCAGGACGCCGGGCGCGAGGTCGACGCGGGGCGGCAGGCCGCCGGTGGTGGCCCGGGTGAATATCTCCACCTCGATGCCCTGGGCGGCCAGGCGCTGGGCCAGCTCGACGATGTAGACGTTCATGCCGCCGGCGTCGCCGGTGCCGGGCTGGTGGAGCGGTGAGGTGTGCACGGAGAGCATGGCGACGCGCCGGGGCCTGCGGTAGAGCCGCAGCCGCGCGGGAGCCGACGACGAGCGACGCCCGAGCCTGCCGACGTACTGGCTCACGTGGCGTTCCTCCTTGCTGCGGGCATGCCGGACCCTGGGCGCGGTGCGCCCTTCAGGGGGCAACGCCGTCGGGGGCGGCTCCCTTCCCGATGCCCGGGTCTTTGCACAATCATTACCAATCTCGATCAACCGTTCGACGGTGGGATGCGTACGGCTGTTCGACGGTCGGTGGTGTGCGGTGGTGTGCGGTGGTGTACGACGCGTGTCCTGGGCCGAGTGCCCCCATACCCTCGTATCCATGACACCCCGTGCAGCGTCCGCCCCCCGCGCCCGGCTCCGTGCGAGCCGCGCGGGCGTTCCGGGCGGCCGGAGCGGCTCGGGCGGCGGGCCGGGCGGCGGTTCGGGCGGGCGGGTTCCCGTCGTCGGGACGGTGACGCGCGGGACGACCAACCCGAACCGGCTGCGCCGCATGGACCGCTGGATCGCGGCGGTGCACGGCGCCGAACTGCGGCGCGCCGACGAGCCGGTGGCCGTCGACCTCGGCTACGGCGCCGCGCCCTGGACGGCGGTCGAACTCCTCCAGCGGCTGCGCACCGTGGCTCCACGCACGCGCGTGGTGGGCGTCGAGATCGAACCGGCGCGGGTGACCGCCGCGCTCCCCTACGAGCGCGACGGGCTCGTCTTCCGGCACGGCGGCTTCGAGGTGCCCCTCGCGCGGCGCCCTCAGCTCATCCGCGCGGCGAACGTACTGCGGCAGTACGACGAGGACCAGGTCACCGCCGTGTGGGAGCGGCTGTGCGCCCGGCTCGCCCCGGCGGACGGGCACGCGCGCGGGGGACTGCTCGTGGAGGGCACCTGCGACGAGATCGGGCGGCGGCACGTCTGGGTGGCGCTCGGTCCTGAGGGGCCGCGCACCGTGACCTTCGCCACTCGGCTCGGCTCCCTGCACCGCCCGTCCGACCTCGCCGAGCGCCTCCCCAAAGCACTGATCCACCGCAATGTGCTGGGCGAGCCGGTGCACGCGTTCCTGCGCGACTTCGACCGCGCCTGGGCCGCCGCCGCGCCCTACGCCTCCTACGGCGCGCGGCAGCGCTGGATCCGCGCGGTGCGCGACCTCACGGCCGACTGGCCGGTGACGGACGGGCCGACTCGCTGGCGGCAGGGTGAAGTGACGGTGGAGTGGGGGGCGTTGGCGCCGCGCGGCTGAGCCGGGACCGCATCCGTTCCGACGCCCGCGCAGCACCTTTCCGAAGGGCCGCCCCGGAGCCCGTCCCGAGGCCCGACCCGAGGTCCACCGCCGGATCCCGCACGCCTCGCGCGCCCCGCGCGCCCCCTCCCGTGCTCCCTTCACCTCCGCCCGTCGCACTTGTGGCGACCTGCGGGGAACGATCTTCGGGGGCCGCGCGTCACACAGGCGGGTGGTCGGCGCGAGTGGGCATCGGCGACCGGCCTCTGTCGTTTTGGGCGCCGTCGTGGCACTATCCCCCGGACGGCACATGTTACTGACGGTAAATCAGTTGGGGGCGGGGTATGGGACGGGGCAGGCGCAGTGTGCTCGCGGTGGCCGTGACCGTGGTCTGCGCGGTCACCGTACTGGGGGCGTCGGGCACGGCGTTCGCGAGCGCGGGGCCCGACCCCGCGCCGACCTCGACCGCCACGGCGCCCGCTGCCACCACGCCTTCCACGCCTTCCACGCCCTCCGCCCCGCCCGTCACGGCCCCGCCGGACAAGGACCTGGAGGCCGTCCGCGCCAAGCTGGACGAGCTGTACCACGACGCCGCCGTCGCCACGGACGCGTACAACGCCGCCGAGGAGAAGTCGAAGCGGCAGTCCGCCGAGGTGGTCGGCCTGTCCCAGAAGATCGTCGAGCAGCAGCGGAAGCTGGACGAGCTGAAGGACCGGGCCGGTGCCGCCGCCCGCGCCCAGTACCGCACGGGCGGGCTGCCGCCCCAGGCACAGCTGCTGCTGAGCGACGACCCGCAGCACTTCCTCGACGGGGCCGGCCGCGTCCTGGAGGGCGAGCGGGCCACCAGCGGCCTGCTCCAGGAGATGACCCGCACCCAGCAGGACCTCCAGCAGTACGCCGCCGACGCCGCCGACCAGCTGCACAAGCTGGAGGACAACCGCAAGGCCAAGGCCACCGCGCAGAAGCGGATCCAGGCGCGGATCAAGGAGGCGGAGCAACTGGAGGCCCGCCTGGAGAAGCGGCAGCAGGAGCGGCTGGCGCAGCTGGAGCGGGAGGCGGCCCAGCAGGCGCAGGCGGCCTGGCTGGACACCGGCATCCTCAAGGAGATCGGCGGCAGCGCGACCGAGGCCGGCAAGAAGGCGGTGCAGTACGCCACGGCCCAGATAGGCAAGCCGTACGAGTGGGGCGCCGAGGGCCCCAAGACGTACGACTGCTCCGGGCTGACCTCGCAGGCCTGGGCGGCGGCCGGGCATCCGGTGCCGCGCACCTCGCAGGAGCAGTGGAAGCAGCTGAAGCACGTGTCCGTGAAGGACATGCGGCCCGGTGACCTGATCATCTACTTCGGCGACGCCAGCCATGTCGCGATGTACGTCGGCAAGGGCCGGATCGTCCACGCCCCGCGCCCCGGCCGCACGGTGACCCTCGCGGGCGCGGGCACGATGCCGATCCTGGGGGTCGTACGCCCGGACGCGTCCTGAGAGGACGGGTTCGTACGAGGGGGGGTACGGCAGCCCGGCGCACGCCCCGGCCGGGACCGGGAAGCCGGAACCGGCCAAACAGCACCCGAACGGCACCCGAGCGACACCCGGCCGGGCGGACCGGCGTACGCCTCCCCGCCCCCGTCCGCCCCCTGTCCCGTCCCCGCCCCTGTCCCGCCCCGGCGGACACCGCACCGCGCCCCGCGTCCTCCGCCACGCGTTTCCCCAGTACGCCGCCCGCCCCCCCGGCCCGCCGCGCCGCGCGCGGTGCCGCCCCGGTGACCTGGGCCATGTGATCCACCGCACCCCCGGCCGCCGCCAAACCCCCCTGGACGTGACCTTCGTCATTCCGGGGCGGCCGGCGCCCTGACCAACTCCGGTACGGATCGCGGCATATGCCAGCGGCCGAAGCGCGAGCGACGCGCCTCACACCATTCCCCCGCGGCGCCGACTACCGCTATGGTCCCCGTCGGTGGAACGAGGTCCCTCGTGCCCGCCATGCCCTCGGGGGGAGGGAAGGAACCGAAACGATGCCCGTGCCCGTACCGCGGCAGAGAGAGATCCCGGCCGCGGAGAGCGGCCAGGCGCAGACCGTGTCCCACGGCGGCGGCCCCTCCGGCGCGCAGCTGACGCTGCTGCTGATCGAGGACGATCCCGGCGGCTCGCCGATCGTGCCCGAACTGCTCGACGCGTCCGGCAAGCCGATCCGCGTCCGCACGGCCCGCAACCTCACCGAGGCCGAGCGGCTGCTCACCGACGACGTGCACTGCATCCTGCTGGACCTGGCGCTGCCCGCCCCGGGCCGCTCGGGCGCGGACGACGACGAGCTGGCCGTACTGCGGCACGTGCTGGAGCTGGCGCCCCGGCACGCCGTGCTCGCGCTCACCGCGTCCGGGGACGCCGAACGCGGCGCCGAGGCGGTGCGCGTCGGCGCCCAGGACTATCTGCTCCGCGACGAGCTGGACGGACCGCTGCTGAGCCGGGCGATCCGGTACGCGGTGGAGCGCAAGCGCTCCGACACGGCCGAGCGGCGGCTCGCCGAGGGCCGGCTGCGCGCGCAGGAGAACCGGCGCCTGGAGCGCGGTCTGCTGCCGACGCCCCTGCTGGACGGTTCGATGCTGCGGTTCGCGGCCCGCTACCGTCCCGGCCGCTCGCGCGCGCTGCTCGGCGGCGACTTCTACGACGCCGTCCGCACCCCCGACGGCACCGTGCACGCCATGATCGGCGATGTCTGCGGGCACGGCCCCGACGAGGCGGCGCTCGGCGTGGAGCTGCGTATCGCCTGGCGGGCGCTGACGCTGGCCGGGCTGTGCGGCGACGACCTGCTGAACACGTTGCAGCAGGTGCTGGAGCACGAGCGCTCGGACGACGAGATCTTCGCGACGCTGTGCACGGTGGACATCGCGCCGGACGGGCGCCGCGCGGGCCTGTGCCTGGCCGGGCATCCGTCACCGCTGGTCATGACACCGGACCGGCCCGCCAGACTGCTGCCCTACGACAACAACGGCCCCGCGCTCGGCGTGCTGTCCGGCGCGCGCTGGCCCCGGCTTCAGGTGGAGCTGGGCCCCCGCTGGAGCCTGATGCTCTACACGGACGGTCTGATCGAGGGCCGGACCGGCCAGGACGGCGAGCGGCTCGGCCAGGACGGCATGCTGGACGTGGTCCGCCGCCAGCTGGCCGAGGGCCTGCGCGGCGAGGATCTGCTGCGGGAGGCGGTCCACGAGGTCCGCACCCTCAACGGCGGGGAGCTCACGGACGACGTGGCGGTGGTCCTGCTGGACCGGGAGCCGTAGGAAGCCGCGGCGCGGGAGACCGCGGCGCGACTCCCCCGAGGCCGCGGGCGGCGGTCCTACCGGCCGCCGTTGTACGGCCCGTACGGACCGTCGCTGCTGCTGCCGCCGCGACGGCGGCCCCAGCCGCCGCCACCGCCGCCGGAGACCTGCTTGACCGCGGGCCGCACGTCGACGATGTAGACGATGCTCGCGATCACGCCGATGATCGGCAGGAACGACAGGATCGAGAACAGGTAGCTGACGACGAGCGCCAGGGCGAGGATGATCAGCCAGAACGCCTTGTTCTGCTTGTCGGCCGCGCGGAACGCGTCCTCGCGCCGGATCGCGGCGTCGCACAGCCCGAACGCGGCCAGGACCATGAGCAGGATCTTCAGGATCCCCAGGAACCCCGCGAAGCCCAACATCAGCATGCCGTCCACCGCCCGTCTCTCCGATTCCTGTGCGGCCACCGTACCCGGAGAACGGGCCGGACACCCCAAGGGTGCCCGGCCCGCCGGTCCGGGCGGTCCGCTGCTTCTGCTGCTGCTTCTACTTCGCGGGCGGCGGGGTGGTCTTGCGGGCGTTGGCGCCGGTGGTCCGGCGCACGGCCGGGGCCTTCTTCGCGGGCGCCTTCTTCGCGGCGGCGGGCTTGGCGGCCGGTCCGGCCGCGGCGGCGGGCTTCTCGTCCTTGACCACGACCGGCTCGGGCCGGGTCCGCCGGGGCTCGGGCTCGACCGCGACGGCCAGTTCCTCGACCTCCTCGGCGATGTCCTCGATGCCCTCGGCGGCCTGGCCGCGCCAGGTGCGGACGGTCTTCTCGCCGTGCTCGGCGACCTTCTCGTAGGTCTCCCGGGCCCGTACGGCGTACTCGGCGGCGACGCCGACGCCGCGCAGGGCGAGGTCCTGGGCGTTCTCGCCGAGCCGCTTGAGGTCGGCGTCGAAGTTGGTGCTGAGCTTTTTCAGGTCGGTGTCCAGCGAGTTCAGGAACTCGGTGACCCGGCTCTGGACGGTCGTCTGCGTCTCCTTGACGCGGGCGCCGGCCTCCTTCGCGCGGGCGGTCGCCCGCTCCTGCACGGCCTTCGGGTCGGTGTTGCGCACGGCGTCGATCCTGGCCGGGGCCTCGGCGGCCAGCTGCTCCACCAGAGCGGGCACCTTGCGGGCCTGGCGCAGGGCCAGGTCGGCGGTGCCGGCGGCGAAGTAGAGGGGGGTGGGGTCGCTGAGGGTCTTGCGCAGGTCGTCGGCGATGGCCATGGTGATGATCCTCCCGGATCGCTTTCGGCTGAGGGTGGTCTGTCCCGCGGTCGGCCGCCGGGCCCGTACGGGCCCCGGGGTCAACCGGCCGTCTCCCGCGGTTCGTTGTCACTGCCGCCGGACGTACGGTCGCGGCGCTCGGCGGACGCGGGGCGGCCGGACGGTATGGCACCGTCGTCGGCGCCGGCGCCGTCGGGGCGGGCGCCCCCGAACCCGTTCTCCTTGCGGAAGGACTCGTAGATCTGGAGCAGTACCTGCTTCTGCCGTTCGTCGAGCGTGGGGTCCGCCAGGATGACGGCGCGCGTCTCCACCTCGTCGCGGTCGCGCTCGGCATCGAGGATGCCGGCCCGTACGTACAGCGTCTCGGCGGAGATCCGCAGCGCCTTGGCGACCTGCTGCAACACCTCCGCACTCGGCTTGCGCAGCCCGCGCTCGATCTGGCTCAGATACGGATTGGACACCCCGGCGGCATCGGCGAGCTGCCTGAGCGACAACTGCGCGTTGCGCCGCTGCTCGCGCAGGTACTCACCGAGATTGCCGACGTTGAGCGATGCCATGCCTCCACCATGCACCACCCTTGCTAACAATTGCAAGCACAGCGCTTGCAAGAGTGTTCCGAGGCGCGCAGGGCAGCACCGGGAGGGGCGGGCGGCCAGTGTCCGTTCCCGGTATTTCTGCGGTTTCCCGCCGTTTCTGCAGTGTGAAGTGAGCGAGTCCCGGACAACCTGCGCAGCGAATTGCCCCACCCAGGCCACCTGCCCGGGAGAGATCTGGCCGTCGTACACCCGGCCTGGAGAGAACGCGGCGGCGGCGGACGGGCGCCCCACCCTTCCCCGAGTTACCAGGAAGGGTGGGGCGCCAGGCGCGCGTCCGTTGGTTCGTCGGTCAGCAGGCCCGCGCGTTCGTGGTCACCGAGGCTGGTAGGAGGTGGCCAGCACGGAGACGGTGACCTGGTCAGGTAGGGGACCGTGACCACTCAGGTCCGCGTGGGTCAGGTGGCGTGCGCTCGGTGTCATCCCCACCAGGTCGATGGCTTCTTGCCTGGTCAGAGGTGCGGTGTATTCGACGTGCTGGGTGCAGGCGGCCTCGAAGTAGGGGTCCAACGCCTGGTGCAGGCGCTGTTCCTTGTCCGGGTCGATCGTGACCATCGCGGGGACTCGGCCCCGTAGCTCAGCCAGGTGCCGCTCGACGGGGCGCACCACGATCAACCGGCCGGTCGAACGGAGTACTCGGTGGAACTCAGCCGGGTTGCGCGGGGCGAACACGTCCAGCATCACGTCGACCGTCTGGCCGACCAAGGGGAAGGGGCGAAAGACGTCCCAGCTTGCCGCAGCGGCTCGCGGATGGGCTCGGGCTGCCGAGCGCAGGGCGCGTACGGACGCGTCCAGCCCTAGGCCGCGGGCGCCGGGAAGTTGATCGAGTACGCCGGCCAGGTAGTAGCCGGTGCCGCATCCGATGTCCACGACCGTGCCTTGACCAGGCAGGACGTCGGCTGTCATACGGGTCAGGGTCTGGCGAATAGGGGCGTACCTGCCGGTGGACAAGAACTGGTTTCGGGCCTGAACCATTGATGTGTCGTCACCACTGGTGGCGCGGGCGCCCGTCAGGAGGCTGACGTAGCCCTGACGGGCGATGTCGAAGGTGTGGCCCGACGGGCAGCGCAGTGAGCCACGGTCAGGTCGGAGACTGGTGCGGCACACCGGGCAGCGCAGCAAGTCGAGGAACGGTTTGAGGGCAGGGGGAAGCAACGCAGGCACGAGGCACTCCTGGCAACGGTGAAGGAAAGGGACCGTGCCTGTACGCGCTCTCAGAGGCCGCCGTCGTAAGAAGACGAGGCCCGGTATCCCGTCGCCTCGGTGCGGGCGGCGCAAGGAAGATGGATCACGTAGCAGGCACGCCAAGGAGGGCGACGCCCTACGGCATCGCCCTCAATACCTCGTGATCACAGAGCCTGGGTGTGCTGGGTCCACATGCCTACACCTTACGAGGCTCGCCGAAAGCCCCTTGCCTCGCCTGAGCAGTTAAGAGACACGGCACAGCGACGCGGGTTCGCGCCGGACTGGGTAATCACCCGGACGAGGGGTTTGGTCCCATTCAAGCTGCCCAGTCCCTCCAGGTCTGCAAAGTGGCGTACATGGGGCTGGGTGTGTTGGAGGGGATGAAGCCGTCACAAGTAGACGGCTTCGAGGTCGGCTGGCGGGACGACCAGGGTGAACATCGGCTGCCGTTGGCGGATGCGGTCTCGGTGCCGTTCGAGGACGGGCGGCCGGTCCGCGACTTCCCGTCATATCGCGGGCAACGGCATTTCCCTGGGTTGTACTGGTCGTCGACGACCGGTGGGCACGTGGGGTTCGAGTCCTGGCTGGAGCGGGATCACGCGATGCTGCTCGACTTCACACCAGAAGTGACGGGGCTGCTGTCGCAGCCGTTGTGGCTGTCCTGGAAGGACGATCGGGGCAAGCGGGTCTCGCACGCTCCGGACTACTTCGCTCGGTTCGAGGACGGGCGGGGGCTGATGGTGGACTGTCGGCCGCTGGACCGGATCGACGCACGGTCGGCGGCCAAGTTCGCGGCTACGCAAGCAGCTTGTGAGGCGGCGGGGTGGGGTTACCGGGTTGTCGGCGAGGTGGATCCGGTGCGGATGGCGAACGTTCGCTGGCTGGCGGGATACCGGCATCCTCGGTACGGGGCCGATGAGGGGCTCGTGGCCCGGTTGTTGGCACTGTTCTCGGTGCCTTCGCCGCTGGTGGCACAGGTTGCGTTGCTGGGTGATCCGATCGCGGTGTTGCCAGCGATGTTCCATCTGCTGTGGCTGGGGCGGCTGGCAGCGGATCTTTCGCGACCACTGTCGGATGCCACGCTGGTGTCGCCAGCGGAGATCCGGTGAGCGGGCGCCCAGGGCCACGGGCGGCGTTGCGGGTCGGGGATCGGGTGCGCCTGGATGACCGACTGCACACGGTCGTCGGCTTGTCCGGGACGACGGTGCGGCTCCTCGACGAAGCCGGGTCGGCGAGCCTGGTGTTGTTGTCGCATCTACTGGCCTCGGAAGGCTTTGAACTGGTTGGCCAGGGTGCCGATCAGGGCCGTATGCCGCCGTTCGCGCTGTTGGACATCGTGCCGGAGCGGGAAGCCGAGAAGGCGGCGGCATGGGAGCGGCATGTGACCGAGGTGGAGTTCGGCAAGCCGCTGGATGCTGATCCCACGGCCCTGCCTCGTCCGGAATACGACCCGGCCCGTCACCCAGTTGAGGAGCGGGTGGCGGCCAAGGCGGCGGAACTGCGGGCTATCGGCTGGCAGGCGAGTGTGGGGACCGTTCAGCGGATGCGCAGGCGCTACCGCGAGCAGGGTCTGTGGGGGTTGGTCGATCACCGTGCAACTCGTCTGTCCTCACCGACGGGAAGGGCCGATGACCGGGTGGTGTCCGCCATCACGGAAATCCTGGCCACGACGACGAACGAGTCCACCGGCACCCGCGGCCGGCTGCGTCGGCGGGTGGAGGCGCTGCTGGCGGAACGGCACGGGCCGGGAACAGTGGCGATGCCGTCGAAGTCGGCGTTCTACCGGCTCGTCGAGGCGATGAGCGAGGGCACGCACGCCTTCGGCGAGGCCACATCCCGCAGGTCGGCGGCTCGCCGCCCGCCAGGAGCATTCACCCCTTCCTCGGCCTGCCGCCCCGGCGAGATGGTGCAGATCGACACGACACCGCTGGACGTGCTGGTGGTCCTGGAGGACGGGGTGAGCGGACGCCCGGAACTCACGATCGCCGTCGACGTGGCAACGAGGTCGATCTGCGCCGCGGTGCTGCGACCGGCAGGCACCAAAGCCGTGGACGCCGCGCTGCTGCTGGCCAAGATGCTGGTCCCTGAGCCGCTACGGCCCGGCTGGTCGGACGCGCTGGCGATGTCGGCGACGCTGATCCCCCACCAAAGGCTGCTGAACATCGACGCACGCCTGGAGCAGGCGGCAGCCAAACCGGTGATCGTGCCGGAAACGATCGGCATCGATCACGGCAAGGTGTTCGTCTCCGACACCTTCCTGACCGCCTGCCGGTCGCTGGGCATCTCCGTCCAGCCGTCCCGCCCGGCGACCCCGACCGACAAGGGAATCGTCGAGCGGACGTTCTCCTCGATCAACACGCTGTTCTGCCAGCACATCCCTGGTTACACCGGTTCGAACACGACCCGCCGTGGCGCCGGAGTCGAGGCCGTCTGGACACTCGCGGAACTCGACGACCTGTTGCAGGAGTGGATCGTGGCCTGCTGGCAGCAGAGGCCACATGAAGGACTGCGCAGCCCGTTCCTACCGGGCCGCCCGATGTCTCCCAACGACGCGTACGCCCTGCTGGTCTCCCGCACCGGCTACCTGCCAATGCCGCTGAGCGGCCTCGACTACCTGGAGCTGCTACCGGCACTCTGGCGTTCGGTCAATGACTACGGCATCCGCATCGACCACCGCACCTATAACTGTCCCGGACTGAACCCGCTACGGCGCCGCTCCTCGGGAGTGACCGCCAAAGGCGGGCTCTGGGAGGTCCACTACGACCCCTACGACCTGTCCCAGGTCTGGGTACGCGACGCGCGCCCCGGAGAGTGGATCACTGTTCCGTGGACACACCGGCACCTGGTCTCCGCACCGTTCGCGGACTTCACCTGGCGCCGAGCCCGGGACCTGCTCGCGACGCGGGGCCGGGACGACACCGACCAGGCCGCCGTGGCCGCCGCAGTGGACCAGTTGCTGACCCGGGCGGAAAGCGGGCCGGACCGCCGGATCGCGGCCCGCACCCGCGCCGCCCTGGAGCCCGCTCGGCCCGTCGCCATGCTGCCGCAGGCATCTGCTCCGGACGACGTCGAGGACGAGACCACCGTCCTGGAGCAGCCGTCGAACGTCATCCCCTTCGGCGTCTTCGACGCCTTCACCGACGGGAGCCGCCTGTGAATCAGGCGCCACCACAGGACATCGCCAACCCGCAGGCTTCGCTGACCACGAAGGAAGGCTGGCGGGCGTTCGTCGACGAGAACCCCGAGCCCCCACCGTCCCTCCCACCCGGAGCAGTTCTGGACGAGGGCGAACTGGAGTCCTACAAAGAGGCGCGGATCGACTACCACACACGATCCGTCATCGTGAACACCCCCACGATCCGCGGCGTCGTTGCTACCGGCCGCAAACGCATCGTGCTCAACCGGCACCAGGTCTCCGCCCGGCGCGGCCTGATCGTGTCCGGTTCGGCCGGCACTGGCAAAACCACCGCGATCACTCAGCTGGGCAAGAACGTCGAACAGATCACCCGGCGTCGCAACCCCGCCGCCGTCAGCGGACTGCCAGTCGTCTTCGTCACCGTTCCCCCAGCCGCCACCCCCAAGATGCTCGCAGGCGAGTTCGCCCGATTCCTCGGCGTCCCACTGGAGCACCGCATGAGCCAGGTCCAGATCACAAACGCCGTCTGTGACCTGCTCGGCAAGCTCGGCACCACGCTCGTCCTGGTCGACGAGATCCACAACCTCGATCTGACGACCAGCCACGGAGCCGAGGCATCCGACCAGCTGAAGTACCTCTCGGAACGGATCGCGGCCACCTTCGTGCTTGCTGGTCTCGACGTCGAGACCAGCAGCCTGTTCCAGGGCACCCGCGGGCAGCAGATCGCTGGCCGCTACACGGTCATCCCCTCCCGGCCCTTCGGCCACAAGAACCGCGCGGACAAGGAGCACTGGCAGGCCCTGGTGGCGACCATGGAAGACGCCCTGCAACTACACGCTCATCGTCCCGGCACCTTGGTCGCCATGACCGGTTACCTCCACGAACGCACCGGCGGGCTGATCGGCAGCCTCTCCCAGCTCATCCGAGAAGCCGCCGTCGACGCCATCGATACCGGAACAGAAAAGATCACCAAGCGCATGCTCGACGAGATCGAGCTCGACCACGCCGTCCAGCAGTCCCAGCCTGAGCACCGCCGCGCCAAGCGCACCCGCACGCCGAAGGCAGCCTGAGCAATGGAGCCTTGGGAAACCCCGGCCCGACTGCTGCCGCTTCCTCTGCCACCGGTCCACGGGGAGGTCTTCGGCTGGTATCTGCACCGCCTCGCCGCCGCCAACCAAGTGACGGCAGGCCAACTGGCGAAAACCCTCACACCGTTCAAAAACGCGCAGGTCGGCAAGCGGACAGACACGCTATGGCGCTGGACTCCGATGGTTCTGCCACGGCTGGCCATCCTGACGGGTCTTGCGCCCGAGACCCTCCGGATGCTGCTACCAGCAATCGCCAGGATTGAGGCGCGCACCGCTGGTGACGTCGTCCGCTACCGTCGGCGTCTCTACGTCGCCTGCTCACACTGCATGCATCGGCGCGGGATCACCGGGCCCGTCCTCGCCCACCGCCCCGCCGATCTCCAGCTCTGCCGCCGACACGGCACCTGGGTCGACGGCAATCGCCACTACCGCGTCGGCCACCTCCCAGAGCTCATCACCGCTGAGCTCCGACACCGACGGATCGCCCGCCGTTTCCCCGACACCCTGGAAGCAGCGACGAAGGAAGCGCAGCACTTGGTCCGCTCCTGGCTCCTGAACAAAAACCAACCTCATCTGCTCTCACGCTGGAATGACCGCCTCGCCCAGCTCCCTCCCAAGGAAGCCATCTACGGGAACATCATCAGGCGACGCGTCGACGAGCGGGAGTACATCGCCACCTATCCAGAATTCGTCACGCTGCTGGGCATGGTGGCCGATCCTGCTTGGCGGGCACTACGGGCGCCTCGTCGATGGGCGAACCTCAGCCAGCACCGGCGCACCATCGACGCCGTCTACACAGAGGCCGAGCACCGGCTGAGCGTCCCCACCCTTCGCGAAAGGATCCACTCCCACACCTTCTCCAACGACGCCCTCTTCCGCTGGACCGAGTCCTTGGGAAGGTCTCTGATGCTCGTAATGACACCGGAGGACCACGACGCCCTGCGGGATGAGTCCCAGCAGAACTGAAAGACACCAGGCCACAGCTACGCGGTCAGACAGAATGAGTGGGACGGTCCCAGCTCAGGCTCATCACCGTTCAGATCCGCTGGGCCGGTCAGCTTCGGAGCCGTCCCAGCAGAACTGACAAGGCCCAGCTCAGAGACACCTCGCCCATTCAGATCATTTGGGAACGGACAGCGGTCTACTCGAAGCTCTCCTGGAAGCCCTGTGCGGCGAGGATCGTGTCGATGCGGGTGCGGTGGTCCTTCTCCCAGGCGTCCAGGGACTGGGCGGCCTCCTCGGCGAGGCGGGCGCGGGCCGCGGTGAGGATCTCGGCGGTGCGGGCGGCGGGGACCGTCACGGTGCCCTCCTCGTCGGCGACGACGACGTCACCCGCAGCGACGAGGACACCGCCGCAGCGCACGGGCTCGTTGAGGGGGCGTACCGCCGACTTGGCGCCGGGGACCGGGACGGTGCCGCGGGCGAAGACCGGGAAGCCCAGCTCGCGCACCTCGGCGAGGTCGCGGACGAGGCCGTCGGCGACGAAGGCGGCGATGCCCCGCCGCCGCGCCACGGCGCACACGTTGCCGCCGGCGAGGGCGTACTCGCGGTCGCCGGACTCCACGACGATCACCGAGCCGGGCGCGGCGCGGTGGATGGCGGCGTGCAGCATGAGGTTGTCCCCGGGCGGGCACCGCACGGTGAACGCCGGTCCCGCCACCCGCGGCACCGGCTGCCACAGCGGGTGGATCCCGGGGTCGATGACGTGCTCGCGGCCCAGCAGGTCGGCGAGGGTGGTGGTGGGGACGTCCCGGAAGTCGGCTGCGGTGGTCGTCTCTGCGTCGGTCATGCGGGTGACCCTAGTCCGCCGTACTCCCAAGAGGCGTCCGGCAGAAGTACGTTGCCCGCGCCCGGCCGGCCCGCTACGGTCGACGGTATGACTGCCGGGTCGGCCTTGTGCCGTGAGCGAGTCGGGTACCCGGCCTCCGAGTGAGGTCCGGGCGGGCCCGGAGCCCGCCGTTTTCTCCGTGTCTTCCACACAGCACCGCGAGGCGCGCGCAGCGCGCCGGAAGCCCACGACGGAGAAAGCAGACACCCCACCGCATGCCCAACGACTTCAACCAGCACGTCATCGACGAGTTCCGCGCCCACCGCGGCCGGCTCACCGGCCCCTTCGAACACGCCCGGCTGCTCCTGCTGACCACCACCGGCGCCCGGAGCGGCGCCCCGCACACCACCCCCGTCGGCTACCTCCCGGACGGCGGCGACCGTGTCCTGGTCATCGCCTCGGCGGGCGGTTCGCCCCGGCACCCGGACTGGTACCGCAACCTCCTCGCCCATCCGCGCGCGACCGTGGAGAGCGGCGCGTTCACCTACGAGGCGCGGGCGGTGGTACTGGCCGGCGAGGAGCGCGACCGCGCCTTCTCGCGGGCGGTGGAGGCCGATCCCGGCTGGGCCGCCTACCAGGAGAAGACCGAGCGGATCATTCCCGTGGTCGCCCTGTACGAGGCCGGGCGCGGCGGACCGCCGCCGGTCAACGCCTCCTCGCCCGGTGCGGCGATCAAGGTGGTGCACGACGCGTTCCGCCGCGAACTCGCGCTGATACGCCGGGAGATGACCACCGGCGGCGGCAGCACGCTCGGCGCCCAGTTGCGCGTCAACTGCCTCACCTTCTGCCGGGGCCTGCACCACCATCACACCGGCGAGGACACGATGCTGTTCCCGTTCCTCGCCGAGCGGCATCCGGAACACGGCCCGGTGCTCGACCGGTTGCGCGCGGAGCACGTGCGGATCGCCGAGCTGGTGGAGCGGCTGCGGCGGGCGGTCTCGGGCGCCGGGTCCGGTGACGGCGGCGCGGCGGACGCCCGCGCCGAGGTGGTCCGGCTGACCGAGGAGCTGGAGGCGCATCTCACCTACGAAGAGGAGCAGTTGCTGCCCCTGCTCGATGCCGGTCCTGGTGCGTCCGGCCCTCCGGCCTGACCTCGGAACGGCAGCGGGCGCGCGTGCGGTCCGTGCGGTCCGTGCCGTCCGTGCGTACGGTGCCAGCGCGCGAGGGCGGCCGCGACGCGGGCGGGCGAGGGCACCGACTCCAGCGCCAGCGGGAGGGCGGCGGCCGCCAGGATCCGGTGCAGCCTGCCGCCCAGCGCGGCGAGGCCGCGCCGGTCGGGCTCCGCTCCGGAGCCGAGCGACAGCGCCGTACGGATCACGTCGGTGAAGACCGACTGGGCCCGCTTGAAGTCCACGAGCAGACCGAGGTCGTGCTCCCAGCCGCGGGAGCTGCCGGGGCGTACGGCCTCGGCGGTGCGGCACCACGCCTGCGTCATCCGGCGCGCCTGCCAGCGCGGGTAGCGCATCAGGTACAGATGGGTGGCGAGGTCGTACAGCGGGTCGCCGAGCATGGCCAGTTCCCAGTCGATGGTCCACAGCCGGCGCTCCGCGTCGACGATGAAGTTCTCCCGGTGCAGATCGGCGTGGAGCAGGCAGAACGGGCGCTCGCGCAGCCCCTTGAGGTGCTTGCGCAGCCGCTTGAACACCTCCGCGTCGATCCGCAGATCGGTGAAGAGGCCGCCGAACTCCGCGAGGTTGCGGGCGTAGACCCGCTCCTCGGCGAACAGGACCAGCCGCTCCAGGAAGGCGGCGGTGTCCCCGTCGGCCGGGCGGTCCTCGGCCGCGCAGCGGCGCTCCACGGCGAGCATGCCCGGGGTCACCGCGATCAGTTCGCCGAACAGGGCGGCGGTCTGCCGGAACAGATCGCCCGGTACGGCGTTGCCGGAGGGGCACAGCGCGCCGAGCGTGCGGCCCTCGACGAACCGCTGGAGCCGGGTGCCGCCGACCTCGACCAGCTCCGGAATCCGGCCGATCCGCCCCCGCAGGGCGGACAGCAGCTGCTCCTCGGAGGCGAAGCAGCGGCGGTCGAACCAGAGCAGGTCGCCGCGCGGCTCCCGGCACTTCCACCGGCCGGGGCGCAGCGCGCCCGCCTCGCCCGCCAGCGGGAACACATAGGTCTCGTGGTGGTAGCCCCGCAGCGGTCCCTCGACCCTGCTCTCGTCACCACTCGCCCCGACCGCGTGCAGCCGGGCGCTGGAAGCCAGTTCGAGCGGCATCGCCCGTTCTCTCTCGCCGTGAACCCTCTGCGTGGACCCTCTGAGGAACGAGCCCTGCCGAAGGGGCGAACCCCTCCGAAGGGTGCAGAAGTGGGAACACGCTACCCCCACCCGGCACGCGGCGCGCAGCGAACCTCTCGCGTCTCACTCGTGTCCCGTCCTCCGGGCCCCGACGCGCCCCCCGTACGCCCCCGTCGCGCTCCCCGCCCGAGGTCACGCGGGGCGCAGCGCCGCCAGCAGGGTGTCCAAGGAGTGGACGATCATCCGCGCGCCCGCCGCCGCGAGGATCTTGCTCTTGCCCGGGTTGCGGGCGTAGCCGAGGAAGGGGACGCCCGCCCGCTCGGCGGCCCGGAGGTCGGTGGGGGTGTCGCCGATCATCAGGGCGGAGGCGGGGGCCGCGCCCATGGCGTTCAGCGCGCGCTGGAGGCAGTGCGGGTGGGGCTTGAGGTGGTGCAGCTCGGCGGTGCGGCCGTACAGGTGCGGGGCAAAGCAGGGCAGCAGTCCGCGGCCCTGGAGGTAGGCGCGCACCACGGCCGGGGAGTTGTTGCTGGTGACGGCGAGCCGGGCGCCGACGGCGGTCCAGGTGCGGATCAGCGGATCGGCGTACGGGGTCGGCATGGCGCTGGCGGCGGCCTTCAGCTCCTCCTGGGTGAGGCGCTCCTCCAGCTCCGTCACCAGGTCGCTGCGCGGGCGGCGGCGGTCCACCGCGCGCAGCAGGGCGTGCGGGTCCAGCGGTTCGCGTTCGGCCTCGCTCAGCAGTCCGTGCAGGCCCTGCTCGCCGAGCCAGTCCAGCAGGCCGTGCGCCACCCGCTCCGCCGAGTGCCCCGCGAAGAGCCGGCAGACCGGGCCGTCGAAGTCCCAGAGGACCACCTGCGCCCGGGAGACCAGTTCCCGCAGCGCCCTGCTCTCCGTCTGCGTCGTGTCAGAAGTCACTAGGAGAGTGTCAGGTCCGTGGTGATGGTTTCCCAGAGGGCGTCGAACCACTTCTGGGACTCCTCGACGAACGCGGCGTCGCGGTGCCCGGCCCGTCTGGCGAAGGAGAACAGCAGGGACTTGGAGCCGAGGGCGTCGTACATGTCGAGGGTCTGCTCGCCCCAGTCCTCCGCGCGCCGGGTGAGGGTGTAGTAGCCCATCAGGGCCTCCTCGCCGCCCAGCAGGTAGAGCTTGACGGGCGGGGTGAAGGGCAGCGCGCGGAAGGTGACGCGCACGTCGATGTCGTGGGTGGCGCGCAGGGACAGCAGATTGTGCCGCAGCACCTGGCCCTGGGCGTTGCGCATCTCCAGCCAGCGCCGGTGCACCGCGTCGTCCTCGCCCGGTCCGGTCACGGACACCGGGAAGGCCAGCGCGATGTTCCGGGAGGGCACCAGCACCCGTACGTCGATCGAGTCGGGGCGCATACGGCCCTCGTGGATGAGGCGCAGCGGCTCGCCCATGGCCACCATCAGGGTCTCCGCCGTGTGGCAGACGACGTCGATGCGCACCCGGCGGCCGGCGAACACCTCGGTCAGCCGGGGGGCGAGGCCGACCATGGTCGGCTGCGGCTCCTCGCGTACGGGGGCGGCGTCGGCGATCCTCGGCGGGCTGCCCTTGCTGACGTTGCTGAGCAGGCCGTCGCTCTGCAGTGACCGCAGGGCCTGGCGCACGGCGCCGCGCTCCACGCCGAACTCCTCGGCGAGTTCGGCCTGGGTGGGCAGGCGGTCGCCCGGCCTCAGCTCGCCCGCGCGGATCCGCTCGCGCAGGGTGTCGGCGATCTCCTGCGGAGAGCGTCTCCGACTGCCGTCCACGGCCAGGTCCTCATGGGTCACGACCAAACGGTACAACTTTGATCCACCTGGCGGGAGTTGTTCGAAACTTGTTTATCGGTATCGACCAAGTGGGGACAACTAGAAGTGAGTTGGCTGCCAACTCGGGGGAGTTGGTGGGAGTTTTCCGGCCAGCCAGGTAGGTAAGGGGGAACCACCGTGCCCGTCCTCGCTCTTGTCTCCGCCGTCCTCGCCGTCGGCTTCGAGCAGTTCGTCCAGTGGCGGTACGGCGCCGCGGGCATGGTCGGCCTCGTGCTGCTCACCGTCGGCACCAAGGCGAAGAACCACACGGTCAGTTCGGCCGGCGCGGTGCTCCTGGCGCTGCTGCTCGCCGGGCCCGCCCTGTGAGCCGGGCGCCGGGCGCGGTCAGCCCGTGAGCGTCAGCTCCGAGCTGATCGTGCCCCACAGCGCGTCGAACCACAGCCGCGACTGCCCGACGAACGCCGTGTCGCGCGGGCCCGCGCCCGCCGTGAAGGAGAACAGCACCGACCGGGTGCCCTGCGCGTCGTACAGCGGCCGGGGCGCGTGGTCGATCTCCTCCTCGCGGCGCCCCACGGTGTAGTACGCGAACAGCGCCTCGGCGCGGCCCAGCAGGTAGAGCTTGACGGGCGGGGTGAAGGGCAGCGCGCGGAAGGTCACGCGCACGTCGATGCCGTGGGTGGCGCGCAGGGACAGCAGATTGTGCCGCAGCACCCGGCCCTGGGCGTTGCGCATCTCCAGCCAGCGCCGGTGCACCGCGTCGTCCCGCCCGCCCCTTCCCCGGCCCTCCGCGGACACCGGGAAGGCCAGCGGGATGTTCCGCGACGGCACCAGCACCCGCACGTCGATCGTGGCCGGTTTCAGCCGTCCGGCGTGGATCTGGCGCAGCGGCTCGCCGAGGGCGAGGGTCAGCGAGACGGCGGTCAGGCAGAGCGCGTCGACCCGCACATGGGGGGCGGCGAAGGCGGCGGTGATCCGGGGCGCGAGCGCGGCGGTGGTGGGCAGCGGGGGCGCGGGGACACCGGCCCCGCCGCGCTCCGGGTGGCCGGTGACGAACGCCGGTCTGCCCCGGGTGACCTGGGAGAGCAGGTGCTCCGCCGCCAGGGTGCGCAGGGCCTGCCGCACGGTCGCGCGCTCGACGCCGAACTCCGCGGCCAGCACCGCCTGCGCGGGCAGCCGCGCGCCCGGGGGCAGCGCGCCGCTCCTGATCCGCTGCCGCAGTTCGTCGGCCACCTCGCGCGGCGGTCTCCGCTGTCGCGGGGTGCTCTGCCGCCCCGGGCCGAAGGCGTGTTCGGGGTCCACGTCCGCACCGTACAACTTCCCGCCATCTTGGGGCAGTTCCCTGGAAGGTGGTTATAAGTCGCGCCCAAGTGGAGATAAGAAAAGTAGAGTTGGCAGCCAACTCGGCCGACCTGGTCGGAGCTTCGGCTGGTTGGCTCCACGGTGACATGAGAACGACGCCGGACCGCGTTTCCCTCCGGAGGGGAGCCGGGAGCACGGTCGCGGCGCCGCACAGCCACAACTGAACAGCCGCGCCGAGGGCGCGGACAGCACAGCCACAACTGAAGAAGGTCCACCCGCACAGCCACAACAGAACAGCACGCTACGGATGCGTCACCCCTGCCTCGGTCACCGGCGGGAAGGAGCGTTCAGAACATGTCCGGGCACCACGGTCGCCGGGACGTGCGGAGCAGGGCGTCGGCCAGCCGGGCGGCGCCCGCTCGTTCTTCCCGGACCCGGCCCAGCGCCACCAGCCGCACCGCCGATTCGTCACCGAGCCACAGCGGCGCCAGCTCCCGGACGTCCAGCGCCAGATCGGCGGAGCGCGCGGTCGGCGCGCAGGACGCCCCCTCGGGCGACGCCTCCAGCAGCCAGCGGCCCCGCGCCCAGCCGCCCGCCTCGTCCGCGATCTCCAGCACCAGCGAGCCCCGCCCCGCGTAGGTGCGCGCCTCCAGCGCCCGTACGACGTCCAGGATCCGCACCCACAGCCAGTCGGCCTGGGTGGTGATCACGGCGGCGCGCGGGTCGGGCAGGAAGAAGGGGAGCAGGTCGTCCGGGGCGCGCCGGCCGCTCTTGACCTTCACCACCCAGTCCGTCGCGCACACATGCAGCCAGAGCGCGCGCTCGGCGGCCGGGGAGACGGCGATCAGGCTCTTCACCGTCGCGGTGTTCAGCGGCTGCTTGGCGTCCGTCCAGGTGTCGTCGCAGACATAGGCGGCCAGCCCCTCGACCGTGCCGTCCGCCGCGCGGTACACGGCGTGGAAGGGCTCGGTCCACGGACTGCGGTCCAGGCGCACCGCTCCGGTGTTCACCTGCCACCAGCGCTCCGTACGGTCGATCGCGCCCGGCTGGACGCGGCGCAGCCGCTCGTGCAGCTCGGGGCCGAGCTTGCGGACGTCGTCGGCGTCCACGAGGTCGACCCGGCCGCCGCCGTCCGGGGCCGGGCGGCGCGCGTCGAGGCCGGCCCGGGGCACGTCGATCGTCCACTCGGTGGCCCAGGTGGCGGGACCGAAGCCGTAGCGGCCGTAGATCGGGTACTCGGCGGCGATCAGCGTGGCGACGACGTCACCGCGCTCCCGGGCCGCCGACAGGTCCCGCGCCATCATGCGGGTCAGCAGGCCGCGGCGGCGGTGGGTGGCGGTGACCGTGACGCTCGTGACGGCGTCGGCGGGGACGGTGGCGCCGCCGACCACGGTCAGTTCCTGCGCGAAGGACCGGAAGGTCGCCACACACCGGCCCCGGTCGAAGGCGCCCAGCGTCCGGGCCGGTTCGAGGTAGGAACGGCGGTCGGCGATCTCCGCGTCGGAGACCTCCGGACTGCGCAGGAACCCGGTGTTCAGCGCGCGGATCCAGTCGGGGATCTCCGCCTCGGTGACGGGGCGGACATCGAGGGGGAACTGCTCGCCGGTGGCCATGGTCCGACCGTAGGCCGTACGGACAGGAGGTGTCGCGGGCTTTTCCGGCGGCCGGGGCGGACGCGCGCCCCGGCCCGCGCGCGCCCCCCGGGATCACAGCAGCAGGTCGTCCACCTGGGCCTCGCCGTCGCGGTATCTGCGGGCGATCTCCGCGCTGCATCCGTCGGCGGTGCGCTGGAGCCGGTGGCGGCGGACGGACACCCGCTGCTCGTAGCGCACGAGCCGGGCCATCCCCGCGCCCAGTTCCAGGTCGGTGCGCGCGTCCAGGTCGGACAGCTCGACCTCGGCGAGCATCTCGGCGGACAGCCGCCGGTACTCCTCGCCGTACGGGGTGCCGACGGTGACGTGCCGGGCCGAGGAGCGCTGCCGGGCGGGCGCGTCCCGCAGGATCTCCGCCAGCCGCTCGACGACGGACGCCCCGGCGCCCTCCACGGCCGACACGAACCCGGCCTCGCCCTCGGAGAGCCGGTCCCGGCAGCCCCGCCGCGCCAGCTCCGCGCGCAGGATGTCGATCCGCCCCTGGAGCAGCCGCCGCACATAGCTCAGGTCGGCCTCGTCCCGCTGCGCCGCCCGGCGCAGCGCGCGCAGCTCCGGCAGGCTCAGCACGGTCAGGTCGCAGTCCGCCGGATCCTCCTCCCGCGCCGGACGCGGGTCCACCACGGGCGGGCTGTCGGTACGCTGCACCGGCGGCCGGTGGGCGGTGGGCTCCGCGACCGCCGCGCACAGCGGCGGCACCGCCCCGGACTGCGGTTGTTGCTCGGTACTCGATGTGCTCATGCGCCTCAACCGTCCCCTCGACCGGCGCGTACGGAAGCATCGTGCCACCCCGAGTGGCCAGTATGTGACCGAGTGCCCCCGATCCGCCCCAGATGGGGGGTTACGAAGCATAAAGAAGCACGATATGGACGTCGGGCATCATGGTCGGCATGCGTGCAGTGGTGCAGAGGGTGGACGGCGCGAGTGTCGTCGTGGACGGCGAGACGGTGGGGGCGATCGAGGGCGAGGGGCTGTGCGTCCTCGTCGGCGTCACCCACGAGGACACCGAGGAGAAGGCGGCGCAGCTCGCCCGCAAGCTGTGGTCGGTCCGGATGCTGCACGACGAGAAGTCGTGCAGCGACATCGGCGCGCCGCTGCTGGTGATCAGCCAGTTCACGCTCTACGGCGACGCCCGCAAGGGCCGCCGCCCCACCTGGAACGCGGCGGCGCCCGGCGCGGCGGCCGAGCCGCTCGTCGACGAGGTGGTCGCGCAGCTCCGCGCGCTGGGCGCGACGGTGGCGACGGGCCGGTTCGGCGCGCGGATGCGGGTGTCGCTGACGAACGACGGCCCGTTCACCGTCCTGCTGGAGATCTGAGCCAGGTGGCGCGGAAGCCTACGGCTCGACGACGGTCTCCTGGGCCGCCGCCGTGTCCCCCGCCATCAGCCGGGCGTCCACCGGGACGTTCCGCTTGACCAGGGCGAGGGCGACCGGGCCCAGCTCGTGGTGGCGCGCCGAGGTGGTGATCTGGCCGACGCGGCGCCCGTCCGGGCCCTCGTCGGCGAGCCGGATCTCGGTGCCGTGCGCGGGCAGGTGCACCTCGCTGCCGTCGAGGTGGAGGAAGACCAGGCGGCGCGGCGGCTTGCCCAGGTTCTGCACCCGGGCGACCGTCTCCTGTCCCCGGTAGCAGCCCTTCTGGAGGTGCACGGCGGTGCCGATCCAGCCCAGCTCGTGCGGGATGGTGCGGTGGTCGGTCTCGAAGCCGACGCGCGGGCGGTGCTGCTCGACGCGCAGCGCCTCGTGGGCGAGGATCCCGGCGGGCGGCCCGGCCTCGGCGGCGTAGGACTCCAGGTCCTCGCGGGGCAGGAACAGGTCACGGCCGTACGGGGTCTCCCGGACGACGGCGCCCTCGGGGACCCCGGCGATCGAACCGGCCGGCAGGTGCACCACGGCGAAGTCGGCGGTGCGGTCGGCGACTTCGACTCGGTAGAAGAACTTCATCGACTCCAGGTAGGCGATCAGCGCCTCCTGGGTGCCGGGCTCCACATGCGCCCAGACGGTCTCGCCGTCGTCGACCAGATAGAGCGCGTGTTCGATATGGCCGTGGGCGGTGAGGATCAGCGCCTCGGTGGCCCGGCCGGCGGGCAGATCGCTGACGTGCTGGGTGAGCAGCAGGTGCAGCCAGCTCAGCCGGTCCTCGCCGGAGACGGCGACGACACCGCGGTGCGACAGGTCCACGAAACCGGCGCCGTCCGCGAGAGAGCGCTGTTCGCGGAACAGGTCGCCGTAGTGCGCGGCGACGCCTTCGTCCACGCCTTCGGCGGGGACGGCGCCGGGCAGCGACAGCAGGGGGCTCTTCATACGGGCAAGCCTACGACGCCGGGTCCGCGCCCTTCCGTGAGCAGTCCGCGCAGCGGCCGAAGATCGCGAAGTGCTTCATGTCGGTGTCGAACCCGAACTGCCGCCGCAGTTTCGCGGTGAACTCGGCGGCCACCTCCACATCGGCCTCGATCACGTTGTCGCAGTCGCGGCAGACCAGGTGGAGGTGGTGGTGGCGGTCGGCCAGATGGTAGGTCGGCGCACCGTGCCCGAGGTGGGCGTGGCTGACCAGGCCCAGCTCCTCCAGCAGCTCCAGGGTGCGGTAGACGGTGGAGATGTTGACCCCCGACGCCGTCTTGCGCACTTCGCACAGGATGTCGTCGGGGGTCGCGTGTTCGAGGGTGTCCACGGCTTCGAGCACGAGTTGCCGCTGCGGCGTCAGCCGGTAGCCGCGCTGCCTGAGGTCGCTCTTCCAGTCGGTGCTCACCACACCACGAGTCTAGGCCCTGGGGCCGGGGGCCCTACTTGAAGAAGGCGATGCCGTCGTCCGGGAGGTCGTCGGGGAGGGCCTTGGCCCAGCGCTCGACCTCCTCCGGGGTGACGACCTTCTTGAGGTGGGCCGACATGTAGGGGCGCAGCTCGACCTCGGGGGTCTGCTTCTCGCCGACCCACATCAGGTCGCTCTTGACGTAGCCGTACAGCCGCTTGCCGCCGGTGTAGGGGGCGGAGGCGGGGGTGCGGGCCACGGCGTCCGTGACCAGGTCGATCTGCGGCTTCTTGTCGGCCATCTCGCCGTACCAGATCTCGATGACGCCGTCGTCGCGGGTCATCGTGACCTCGACCTTGCGCTCGGCGTCGATCCGCCAGAAGCCGGACTCGGACTCCAGCGGGCGCACCTTGTTGCCCTCGTCGTCCAGCACCCAGGTGTGCGAGCGGTACTCCAGGAAGTCCCGCCCGTCATGGGTGAAGGAGACTTCCTGGCCGAAGTTGCACTTCTGGGACCCGGGGAAGTCGTGCACACCGGCGCCGGCCCAGTCGCCGAGCAGGAACGCGAGGGGGACCAGGTCCTTGTGGAGGTCGGACGGGATCTCGATCATGAGCGGGGACTCCTGGACGTGGTCAGCGCTGGCCCTGGTACAGCTTCTTCACGGTCAGGTAGGCGAAGGCGAGGACGCCGACGCAGACCAGGACCAGCAGGGTTTCGAAGAAGATCTCCACGGGGTGCTCCTTGTCGAGCGCGGTGCGGTACGTACGTACTCAGGGCCGGACCCCAGCTTAGTCGGCCGGGGCCCGGCCCTCTCTTCGAGGTGGGCTGTGCGGGGTCAGCCCCGCGGGCCCCCGCGCTTGACGCCGTCCACGAACCCGTGCCACGCCGCCGCCTCGAAGAGGAGGGCGCCCCTGGCGGGGTCCTTGCTGTCCCGGACCGGGACGAGAGAGGGGAGGTTGTGAGCGACCTCCACGCAGTTCCCGCCGTCCGGGTTGCTGTAGCTGCTCTTGCGCCACTCGGCGGTGTTCAGGAGGTCGTCGGAGACCTCGACGCAGGCTCCGCCGTCCTGATTGCTGTAGCTGCTCTTGCGCCACATCACTGTGCTCAGGTCAATGGCTCGCATGGCGCTTCCTCCAGCATCCGTTCGAAGAACTGCCGTGACTGTCCGGGCTCTCCCTTCGAGGCGGGCCCTACGGGGTCAGCCCCGCAGACCGCCGCCCCTGACCCCGTCCACGAACCCGTGCCAGGCCGCCGCCTCGAAGAGGAGGGCACCCCTGGCGGGGTCCTTGCTGTCCCGGACCGGGACGAGGGAGGGGAGGTTGCGGGCGACCTCCACGCAGTTCCCGCCGTCCTGATTGCTGTAGCTGCTCTTGCGCCACTCGGCGGTGTTCAGGAGGTCGTCGGAGACCTCCAGGCACTGTCCGCCGTCCTGATTGCTGTAGCTGCTCTTGCGCCACTCGGCGGTGTTCAGGAGGTCGTCGGAGACCTCCAGGCACTGTCCGCCGTCCTGATTGCTGTAGCTGCTCTTGCGCCACATCACTGTGCTCAGGTCAATGGCTCGCATGGCGCTTCCTCCAGCATCCGTTCGAAGAACTGCCGCGACTCGCCCGGAGACAGGGCCAAATCGCGTACCCGATCGTAGCGGAGCTGGAGACGTTCGACGGCTGCTGTTTCCTGGACCAACTCGCCCGAGTAGCCGGTCTCCACCCATGCCACGGTCTGGCCATTCGAGCCCCGCAGAAACATGGTGTCGGTGTTCGACAGCCCGTGTAGGCCAGCTGACCACGGCAGCACTTGGACGATGACGTTCAAGCGATGCCCCATGGCATCAAGATGTTCCAACTGCGCGTGCCACTCTCCGGCGTCTTGAAGCGGAGTACGCAGCACAGTCTCGGAGAGGAGCGTGCGGAACTGTGGCGCGCTATCCGTGAGCAGCAACTCACGACGCCCCATGCGCGCCTCAACCTGGGCATCCAGTTCTTCACCCCTGAGACCGCCAGCTCTGAGCAGCTCTCGGGCATATTCAGGAGTTTGGAGCACTCCAGGGAGGTTCGAAGTCGCGTAATGCCACATACTCACCGCCTCCGCCTCCAGCACCATGTACCGCCGGTACCGCTCCTTGAACTGCGTCGGGTCGGCCATCGCCAGCTCCCACAGGGCCAGCAGCAGGCCCGGTGTCCCGTAGTACTGGTCGAGCGCTTGGACCACCTCGGGGCTGCCCAGCGTGTGGCTGTTCTCCATCTTGCCGAACAGGGACCAGTCCCAGCCGACCTTCTCGCCCAGCTCGCGCAGCGAATCCCCCTTCGCCGCCCGCAGTAACCGCAGCTCCTCCGCGAACCGCTGCCTCGGCTCCTGGCTCCGGCCCGTGATCACCCGCCTCGGCGGCATCGCATCCTCCGTCCCCTCCGCGACAAGCGCTGTGGAATTTGTGGAACTAACGCTCCGGGGCGACGAAGAACCGCTCGTCAGCGGTGTGCCGCCCCCGTCGCTGCGCCATGCTCGGTACAGCCCATATTGCGCACAGTAACTCAACTGTCGCAATCTGTATAGAAGTTGGATGAAAGGCGCGCATCATGAGGACGGAGCCATCGGCTTCCTTCAAGCCCGGAGCGCTTCTCTACGACCCGGCACGCGCCCAGGTGGGCGAGTACCGCGACCGCTCGGGCCCGTACGCGATGCTCCGGCCCGTCGGGGGTGGCCGGGAGTGGCAGGCCGATCCCGCCGCACTGCGGCCCGCGACGCCCGACGAGCGGCTGACCGCCGGTGTGCGGGCGGCCAACCGGAGGAGCACCGAAGTCCCGGACGACCTGAGCCGCCCGCCGCTGCCCGTGCGCGGCTGCGCGGTCTGCGAGGAGCTGAACACCCAGCGGCTGGCCGCCCGCGCGGAGAGCGACGGCAGCGCCGAGACCGACGCGCACGTCCTGATGCGGCGGCACAAGCGGCAGGAGCACCCGGCATGAGCCGGCGGCGGGACGACGCCTTCTGGTCCGCCGTACTGATCGTGCTCAGCCTCGCGGGTCTGCTCGCGGCGATCGCGGCGACTACGCTTCCGGCATGGCGAAGAAGCTCGTGATCAAGGTGACGGCCGGGGCGGACGCCCCCGAGCGGTGCTCGCAGGCGTTCACGGTCGCGTCGGTGGCCGTGGCCAGCGGGGTGGACGTGTCGCTGTGGCTGACCGGGGAGTCGTCGTGGTTCGCGCTGCCGGGGCGGGCGGCCGAGTTCGAGCTGCCGCACGCGGCGCCGCTGCCCGATCTGATCGACGCGATCCTCGCGGCGGGGCGGATCACGCTGTGCACGCAGTGCGCGGCCCGCCGGGACATCACCGAGCGGGACGTGATCGACGGCGTGCGGATCGCCGGGGCGCAGGTCTTCGTGCAGGAGGCGCTGGGGGACGGGACGCAGGCGCTCGTCTACTGAGCGGCCCCGCGCACCCCGCGCGTTGAAGGCACCGCCGGTCAGTGGCGTTTCTTGCCGTCCAGCTCGTCCCACCACTCGTCGGACTTCGGGTCGCCGGACGGGTCGTCCCACCAGCGGTCCTCGGGGCCGCGTCGGTTGGCGACCATGGCGGCGACCGGCGGGATGACCATGGCGAACAGGCACATGCCGACGGCGGCCGGCACGGACCAGATGCGCACGACTCCCCAGGCCAGGACGAACAGCCCGATGCAGGTGCCCATCATGGCGAAATACGCGTGACGACGGCGTGCGTACATGTGTCCAGGGTAGGTCCGCCGGGCCCGCGCGGGCAGGCCGGAGGGCCGCACCCCTGGCGTCCAACCCCGGGTGCGGCCCTCCGCGTGCTCGGCGGTCTCAGACCGCGATCGCGACCTCCGCGAGGCCGCCCTGCTGCGCCACGACCGTACGGTCGGCGGTGCCGCCGGGAACGAGGGCGCGCACGGTCCAGGTGCCCTCGGCCGCGTAGAACCGGAACTGGCCGGTGGCGGAGGTCGGCACCTCCGCGGTGAACTCACCGGTCGAGTCGAGCAGGCGCACGTAGCCCGTCACCGGCTCGCCGTCGCGGGTCACCTGCCCCTGGATCGTCGTCTCACCGGGCTTGATCGTCGAGGCGTCGGGGCCGCCGGCCTTCGCTCCACACATGGCGTACTCCTGAAGAGAGGTCTTGAGAGGTCGGTCGGGCGGTTACTTGCCGGAGCCCAGCTCGATCGGCACACCCACCAGGGAGCCGTACTCGGTCCAGGAGCCGTCGTAGTTCTTGACGTTCTCCACGCCCAGCAGCTCGTGCAGCACGAACCAGGTCAGCGCGGAGCGCTCACCGATGCGGCAGTAGGCGATGGTGTCCTTGCCCAGGTCGACGTCCTCGTCGGCGTAGAGGGCCTTCAGCTCCTCGTCCGAGCGGAAGGTGCCGTCGTCGTTGGCGTTCTTGGACCACGGGATGTTCTTGGCGGAGGGGACGTGGCCCGGACGCTGGGACTGCTCCTGCGGCAGGTGGGCCGGGGCGAGCAGCTTGCCGGAGAACTCGTCGGGCGAGCGGACGTCGACCAGGTTCTGCGCGCCGATGGCCTTGACCACGTCGTCGCGGAAGGCGCGGATCGCGGTGTTCTGCGGCTTCGCCTTGTACGCGGTCCTCGCGCGCTCGGGCACGTCGGTGCCGTCGACCAGCTCGCGGGCGTCCAGCTCCCACTTCTTGCGGCCGCCGTCGAGCAGCTTGACGTTCTCGTGGCCGTAGAGCTTGAAGTACCAGTACGCGTAGGAGGCGAACCAGTTGTTGTTGCCGCCGTAGAGGATCACCAGGGTGTCGTTGGCGATGCCCTTCTCCGACAGGAGCTTCTCGAAGCCCTCCTGGTCGACGAAGTCACGGCGGACCGGGTCCTGGAGGTCCTTGGTCCAGTCGATGCGGATCGCGTTCTTGATGTGGTTCTTCTCGTAGGCGGACGTGTCTTCGTCCACCTCGACGAGGGCGATGTTCGGGTCGTCCAGGTGTTCCTGGACCCAGTCGGCATCGACCAGTACGTCGCTGCGGCTCATGTTCCATCTCCTCCGGGGCAGTCGCGGGGGCGTGAGAGTGCGTGGCTGCGCGCTCGCGGGGCGAGCGGCGCATGAGGGGGCCCGGCAGGCGGGCGGGAGACGCGGAGCCTCGCGGGGCGTCCGCTCAGAAGGGGCGACAGAGCATGGCGGCAACGCGGCACAGGTCCACTGCCCGCCGCTTGGTGAGATCCGCCTGTCGCTTCATGGCCTCGATCGTAGGGAGGGACAGGCGGCCATGTCACCGGCATGTCGCATGATGAGACGGGATCGTCCGCAATGCGGGATGGAGGGGTGGTGACGTAACGGCGGGTACGGGGTCGGGGCGGGCGGTTCCCCGGTCGGCGCCGGGTGTCCATCTGCGGTGCGGACGGGCGTGTCTCGCCAGTCGGACGCTATCCGGCCAGCTTGACCTTCGAGCCCTTCACCGTGATCTCGACGCCGTTCTTCGCGGCCCGCACCGAGGCGAGCCGGATGCCGCCGGGGAGCTGGTCGATGGCCTGCTGGAAGTCGGTGACCGACCGCATCCGGCCCTCGGCCAGCGCGAGACCGGCCAGGTCCGGCAGGCCGTCGGCCTTGACGCGCACCTTGTTGTTCTCGACGCTGACGGAGCTGAGCACCTGGATCGGGGCGGGCAGCGCGGACACCTTCACCGTCACCTTGATCTTGCCGTTGCCGCCGTCCGCGAGGCCCACCACCCGGGTGGTCACCCCCGGCAGCACCTGGGTGGACTCGGCCCCGGCGGTCTTCAGCAGCTCGGCGTAGGCGATGGTCGCGGTGCCGGTCGCGTCGGCGGCCGTGGCGGAGCTGTAGTCCCCGGAGAACTCGACGCCCCTCATGTCGGCCTTCAGGTCGTCGATCCGGATCTTCTGCCCCCGCTCGCCGCCGTCCGCCTCGTAGTGCTCGATGCCGACCTCGACGTCGTCCAGCTTCCCGCCCGCCACCTGGGTCAGGAACGGGAAGCCCTTGATGGACACGTCCGGGCTGCTCGGCAGGTGCTCCGTCTCCCGCAGCTTGTCCGCGACCTGCTGCTCGGCGAAGTGCACGGCCACCCGGTCGGCCACCGTGAAGAGCACGCCGAGGACCACGACGACGATCAGCAGTATTCGCAGCGCGCGCATCCCGTGCTTCCCCCACTCGGCGGTTCCCGACGGCCCCGGACGGCCGTCAGGCGCGAGCGTAACCCGCCGGGCGGGCCCGACCCGGACTTTGTCGACCAGCTGTTACCAGCTGTTACGAGGCGCGCCCGGCCCGAGCACCCAGCGCTGCGCCCGGCCCGAGCACCCAGTTTGAGCGCCCGGCCCGTGCGCTCAGCCCAGCGCGCGCCCCAGCAGCCACACCACCGGCGCCGCCGCCGACAGAGGCAGCGCCACCCCGGCGGTGAAGTGCACGAAACGCGAGGGGTAGTCGTAGGCGGCCACCCGGTGCCCGACCAGCGCGCACACGCCCGCGCCCGCGCCGAGCAGCGCGCCCCGGGCGCCGAGCCCGGTCAGACCGCCCACCGCGATGCCCGCACCGGCCGCCGCGAGCAGCGCGACCACCACCGAGGCGGCACCGGGCAACGGCAGCGCCCGCGCCACCACGGCCGCCGCGACCGCCACCGCGCCCACCGCGACCGCGTCCGCACCGGCTCCCAGATAGCCGGTCGCCAGGATCGCCAGCGCCGCCGAGGCGACGGTCGCCATCAGCCCGTACATCCGCTCGTCCGGCTCGGCGTGCGAGCGCAGTTGCAGGACCAGGGAGAGCAGCACCCAGACGCCGAGCGTGCCGAGGATCGCCGCGGGGGCGTGCGCCCGGCCCGCGCCGAGCACGGCCGCGTCCGAGACGAGGGCGCCCGCGAAGGCGAGGGCGATGCCCTGGCGGGCCGGCCACATGCCGTTCAGCCGGAACCAGCCGGCCGCCGTCACGGCCTGGAGCACCACCAGCGGTACGAGCAGCGCGTATGTGCCGGCCTCGGCCGCGCCGGCCAGCAGCAGGCCCAGCAGCGCGGTCAGCCCGGCGGGCTGCATGCCGGGGTCGATGATCGGCGAGCGGCCCTCGGCGCGGGCCCGCTGGGCGTCGGTGACGCGCGTGTTGCCACCGACTGTGGCGGGGCCGTAGCCGGAGCCGGCGCCCGGCCCCTCACCGGCCGGGGCGGGGGCTTGGGCGGGAGCCGCTTCGGGGGCCGGGGCGGCGGGCTGGGGCTGGTGCTGGGGTTCCGGGTGGGCCAGCGGGGGCAGGTAGGCCGTCCGCGCGGCGGCGGACTCCGGCGCGGGGGCCGGTTCCCGCGCGGTGACGACGGGCTGCCCGTGCGTCTGGGTGTCCCAGGTCTGGCCCTGCCACTGCTGCGTGTGGTCCAGGTCCTGGCCATGGCCGTAGCCCTGGCTCTGGTCCTGGTTCTGGCTGTGGTCCTGACTCTGGGGAGCGGTGTACGGATCGGCGTACGGCTGCTGCCCCTGGCCGGGCCAGACCTGCTGCGGCTGGGCGGCCTGCTGTCCGTACTGGTCGTACTGGTCGTACTGCCCGTGCGGCTGACCGTACTGCTGGCCGTACTGCTGCCCGTACCGGTCGTACCGGCCGTCGGGCTGCTGCTGGTACCGCTGCCCGTTCTGCTGGTGCGCGTAGGGGTCGTAGCCCTCCGGGGCACCCTGGCGGGGATCGCCGTACCCGGCGCCCTCATACGGCTGGTCGGTCATCGCTCACCCTCCTGCGAACGGCGGGAGCACCTCGACCGTGCCGCCCTCGGTCAGCCGTACCGTCTCATGGTCGCGCGTCCCCACGGGGTCACCGTCGATGAGGAACGAGCAGCGCCGCAGGACGCGGGAGAGCTCGCCGGGGTGCCGCTCGCGCACCGCGTCGAGCGCACCGGCGAGCGTCTGCGCCTCGTACGGCTCCTCGGCGACCCCGGCCGCGGACTTCGCCGCGGCCCAGTAGCGCACCGTGACCTTTGCCATTCGTTCCTCGATACTCGGTGTCGGACCGGCAATGAACACGGTCAGGCTAGCCCGCCCGTGCGACGGCCCAGCGCGCGATGCGGTGCAGCAGGGGCCCGGGGGCGGCGTTCTCGGCGTGGCCCATGCCCGGCTCGACCCAGAGTTCGCCGTGGTCACCGGCCGCCGCGGCCAGCATCCGTGGGTGGTCGAGGGGGAAGTAGGCGTCCTGGTCGCCGTGCACGATCAGCAGCGGTACGGGCGCGATGCGCGCCGCCGCCTCCACCGGGGAGAGCGGGACGGGGTCCCAGGCGCGGTGGTGGATCCGGGTACGGAAGCCGTAGCGGCCCACCAGGCGGCCCTCGGGGCGCATGACCAGCCAGTGCAGCCGGCGCATGGGGGCCGTGCCCCGGTAGTACCAGCGCGCCGGGGCGCTCACGGAGACCACGGCGTCGGTGTGCTCCGCCGCACGCCCCCGGGCGCCGCCGCCCTCCGGGCCGTACAGCGCCGCGTGCCGCAGCACCACCGAGCCGCCCATGGAGAAGCCGACGGTGACCACGCGCGCGTGCCCGAGGCCCCGTGCCCACGCCACCGCCGCGGCGAGGTCCAGCACCTCCCGGTCACCGACCGTCGAACGGCCGCCGGAGGCGCCGTGGCCGCGGAAGGAGAAGGTGACCACGGCTCCGTACTCACCGAACACCTGCGCGATACGACGCACGTGCGGGCGATCCAGATCACCGGTGAAACCATGTGCGATCACGAAGACGGGGCGCGGGGCCGCGGCACCGGACGGCACGTCCGCCTCAGCCGCCTCAGCGGTCTCGGCCGCCCCGGCCGTCCCGGCGGTCCCGACCGCCACAGGCTCTCCGGCGGGGTCCCGGCGGGTCCGTCCGGCGGCGCCCGGCTCGTACAGCGCGTCGACCGCCACCCCGTCCGCCGCCCGCACAAACCTTCTGACCTGCGTACGGGGCGGCGTCTCGGAGTCCGGGACGATCGTCGGACGCGCCACATGACCTGCCGTATCCCCGCTCATGTCGGCTATTCTGCTGGGAAGAGGACTCGGGCAGCGAAGCCCCCGGGTCCTTTTGTGCTTTCGGCGGGCGTTGTATACGACGCGGGAAACCGCAGGTGTACGCCGGTCGCCGGGGCGCGGTGGCTCTTGACACGCGGGCGGTACCCCAGCGCCGGGACCCCGAGGAGGAACCAGAGGCCATGGACGAGCGAACCGTGTACGACCATACGAGGCGGACGGCCCGGACGGGGTGGTCACGATGAGTTCACTGCTGCTCCTGACCAACGCCCTCCAGCCGTCC
Organism: Streptomyces sp. PL-25; assembly: GCF_058344915.1. NCBI lineage: Bacteria > Bacillati > Actinomycetota > Actinomycetes > Kitasatosporales > Streptomycetaceae > Streptomyces > Streptomyces sp. PL-25. The sequence continues at coordinate 4,055,394 of NZ_CP136997.1, read as the reverse complement.
ACCGAGGTGCTCCCCGCCCTCGGTCTGCTGCTGCACCAGGTGCGGGTGGCCCCGGCCGAGGGCCCCGCGCTCGTCGACACGCCGGGCGCCGACGTCATCCTGGTCGACGGGCGGCGCGAGCTGCCCCAGGTGCGCAGCCTGTGCCAGCTGCTGCGCTCCACCGGACCGGGCTGCCCGCTGGTCCTCGTCGTGACGGAGGGCGGCCTCGCGGCGGTCACCGCCGACTGGGGCATCGACGACGTCCTGCTCGACACCGCGGGTCCCGCCGAGGTGGAGGCCCGGCTGCGGCTCGCGCTGGGCCGCAGGCAGCTCGTCGACGACGACTCGCCGACGGAGATCCGCAACGGCGACCTGTCCGTGGACGAGGCCACCTACAGCGCCAAGCTCAAGGGCCGGGTGCTGGACCTCACCTTCAAGGAGTTCGAGCTGCTGAAGTACCTGGCGCAGCACCCGGGCCGCGTCTTCACCCGCGCCCAGCTCCTCCAGGAAGTCTGGGGCTACGACTACTTCGGCGGCACCCGCACGGTCGACGTCCACGTACGGCGGCTGCGCGCCAAGCTCGGACCCGAGCACGAGTCGCTGATCGGCACCGTACGGAACGTCGGCTACCGCTTCGTCACCCCGGAGAAGCCGGAGAAGAGGGCGGAGAAGCGGCCGGAGAACGCGGCGAGCACGGCGAAGGCGCAGCCGGAGGACGTCGAGGGCGCGGGGAATCAGGGGAAACCGGTCCGCGCCGAGGCGTGAGCCGGGGGCGCGGGGGCGGCGTGCCGCCACCCGTCCCCGCGGGCGGGACGTTGCGGTTGCACATCCATGCCGTGACAAGCCCTGCCCGGGGCTGATCCATCCGCGTAGACTCCGCGCGTGGCCAAGGTGACTCGGGACGACGTGGCGAGACTGGCGGGGACTTCCACCGCCGTGGTCAGCTATGTGATCAACAACGGACCCCGGCCGGTCGCCCCGGCCACGCGCGAGCGCGTCCTCGCCGCGATCAAGGAGCTGGGGTACCGGCCCGACCGGGTCGCCCAGGCGATGGCCTCGCGGCGCACGGACCTGATAGGTCTGATCGTCCCGGACGCCCGCCAGCCCTTCTTCGGGGAGATGGCGCACGCGGTCGAGTGGGCGGCGGCCGAGCGCGGGAAAATGGTCCTCGTCGGCAACTCCGACTACGTGGCCGAGCGCGAGGTCCACTATCTGCGGGCCTTCCTCGGGATGCGCGTCTCGGGCCTCATCCTCGTCTCGCACGCGCTGAACGACCTGGCCGCCGCCGAGATCGACGCCTGGGACGCCCGCGTGGTGCTGCTGCACGAGCGGCCCGAGGCCATCGACGACGTGGCCGTGGTCACCGACGACCTGGGCGGCGCCCAGCTCGCCGTACGCCACCTGCTGGAACACGGGTACGAGTACGTCGCCTGCATGGGCGGCACCGCGGACACGCCCGCCGTGGGTGACCCGGTCTCCGACCACGTCGAGGGCTGGCGGCGCGCGATGGCCGAGGCCGGGCTGTCCACCGAGGGACGGCTGTTCGAGGCGCCGTACAACCGCTACGACGCCTACCGGGTCGGCCTGGAGGTCCTGGCCGGACCGGACCGGCCGCCGGCGGTCTTCTGCTCCACCGACGACCAGGCGATCGGCCTGCTGCGGGCCGCCCGCGAGCTGCGGATCGAGGTCCCCGGCGAGCTGGCCGTGGCGGGGTTCGACGACATCAAGGAGGCGGCGCTCGCCGACCCGCCGCTGACGACGGTCGCCTCCGACCGCTCCGCGATGGCCCGCGCGGCCGTGGACCTGGTCCTGGACGACGGGGTGCGGGTCACCGGTTCGCGGCGCGAGCGGCTGCGGGTGTTCCCCTCCCGGCTGGTGGTGCGCGCCTCCTGCGGCTGCGGCTGACGGCCCGCCCGCCGGTCCTCTCTCCTTTCCGCCCCCGCCCGAGGCGCCTTTATATCGGGCATACGAGGTTCTGTCGGGCTTTTCAGGGGGGACTCACGAAGCTCTCATGATCCCGGGACACTCTCAATGACATGACCGAGAGCATCCGCCGCAGCGGCGAGTACGAGTACTCCCAGGGTGACGCACAGACCCCGACCGCCTCCTTCGCGCAGCCGGCGGACCCGCACCGGTCCGCCGCCTCCTCCGCGAGCCCGGTGAACCCGGAGTGGCCGCCCCCGCCGGCGTACGCCCCGGCCACTCCCCCGGCGTACGCCACCGGCGGCCACGGCGGTCATGACGGCTACGGCGGCCACGGCGGGCAGGGCTACGGCGGTCACGGCTTCGGCGGCCATGACGGCGGCACCGCTCTCCTGCCCACCGCCCCGGCCGGTCCCCCGCCCGCCCCCCGCAAGCGCGCCAAGGGACCGCTCGCGCTGCTCGCCGCCGTGGCGATCGCGGCGGCGGCGGTCGGCGGCGGCACCGCCTACGCCTTCCAGCAGCTGACCGGCAAGGACACGGTCGCCGCCGGAACCACCAGCACCAACGTGGTGCCCTCCAGCCAGCGCGGCAGCATCGCCGCGATCGCCAAGGCGGTCAGCCCCAGCGTCGTGGAGATCACCGCGACACTCAGCAACGGGACCTCCACCGGTTCCGGTGTGATCATCAGCAGCGGCGGCGAGATCGTCACCAACAACCACGTGATAGCGGGCGCCTCCACGATCAAGGCGCGGACCAGCAACGGCGACACGTACACCGCGCAGGTCGTCGGCACCGACAGCTCCAAGGACCTCGCCCTGATCAAGCTGGCGGGCGCCTCCGGGCTGAAGCCCGCCGCGCTGGGCGACTCCAGCGCCGTGGCGGTCGGCGACCAGGTCGTCGCGATCGGCTCCCCCGAGGGCCTGACCGGCACCGTCACCAGCGGCATCGTCTCCTCGCTCAACCGCGACGTGACCGTGTCCACCGACGAGAGCCAGGGTCAGGGCCAGGGTCAGGGGCAGGGCGACGGCCAGTGGCCGTTCGAGTTCGGCGGCCGGCACTTCAACGGCGACACCAGCTCCTCCACCACCACCTACAAGGCCATCCAGACCGACGCGTCCCTGAACCCGGGCAACTCCGGCGGCGCGCTGATCGACGCGGCGGGCAACATCATCGGCATCAACTCGGCGATGTACTCGGCGGCAACGTCCGGTTCGGGTGACTCCTCCAGCGCCGGCAGCGTCGGACTCGGCTTCGCCATCCCGATCGACACCGTCAAGGCCGACCTGGCCAAGCTGCGCTCCGGCGCCCAGAACTGACACCGGCGGGCCACGGCGGCGCCCCCTCGGGACCCGCCCGCCGCCCCGCCCACCGCACCGCGAGAAGGGACACGCGCAGGCACCACGGCATCCCGCACGACAAGGAGCACGCCATGATCCAGCAGCTGATCCACGCGAGGACCCCGAAGAACGCCACCGCCCACGCTCCCGCCACCGGCGCCCCCGCGCGCGGTACGGCCCCGGCCCCCGGCCCCGGCATCCCCGCACGCCGCGCCCCCGAGGCCGCCGCCGGCTCCGTGGCCGTACCGCACCTGATGGGGCTGCGGATGCCCGCCGACCGCCCGCACCGGCACAAGGTGCCCCTGGGCCGGCTGACGGCCGTGGCGGCCTGAGCGGACGCGCGGCGCACGGGACAGGTGCCGGACATGGGAATCTGGGAGCAGCCCACCCCGGGCCCGGGGAGCGACCGGCCGGTCGTCCCGCCGGGTCCGGACTGCCCCGAGGAATCCGAGGAACCACCACCGATGAGTCCCGCCGACGGCGACCGCGACGACCGCGACCGAGTCTCCCAGCGCATCCTGATCGTCGACGACGAACCCGCGGTGCGCGAGGCGCTCCAGCGCAGTCTCGCCTTCGAGGGGTACGGCACCGAAGTGGCCGTGGACGGCGCCGACGCCCTGGAGAAGGCGGGCGCCTACCGGCCCGACCTGGTCGTCCTCGACATCCAGATGCCCCGTATGGACGGCCTGACCGCCGCCCGCCGGATCCGCGCCGCCGGCGACACCACCCCGATCCTCATGCTGACGGCCCGCGACACGGTCGGCGACCGGGTCACCGGCCTGGACGCCGGGGCCGACGACTACCTGGTCAAGCCCTTCGAGCTGGACGAGCTGTTCGCCCGGATCCGCGCGCTGCTGCGCCGCAGTTCGTACGCGGCGGCCGTGGACGCCTCCGTCGACGAGGGCGACGTGCTCGCCTTCGCCGATCTGCGCATGGACCTGGCGACCCGTGAGGTGACGCGCGGCGGGCGCCAGGTGGAGCTGACCCGCACCGAGTTCACCCTCCTGGAGATGTTCATGGCCCATCCGCGCCAGGTGCTCACCCGTGAGCAGATCCTGAAGGCGGTCTGGGGCTTCGACTTCGAACCCTCCTCCAACTCGCTCGACGTCTACGTCATGTACCTGCGCCGCAAGACCGAGGCGGGCGGTGAGCCGCGCCTGGTGCACACGGTGCGCGGGGTCGGCTACGTCCTGCGGCAGGGCGGCGCGGAGTGAGCAGGGCCCTGCGCCGCTTCCGTTCCCTGCCGATCCGCTCGCGACTGGCGCTGCTGGTGGCGGCGGCGGTGGCGTTCGGGGTGGCCGCGGTGTCGGTGACGTGCTGGTTCATCGTGCAGGGGAAACTGATCCAGCAGATCGACGACGACCTGCGGGCGGCCACGAGCCCGGTGGGCTCGCGCAGCGTGCAGAACCTCCTCGCCAGTTGCAGCAACACGCCCGGCAGCACGGACGAACGGGGCCCCGGCTCCACCGACTACTACGTCCAGATCATCGACTCCGCCGGCCGGACCTGCGTCTTCGACAATTCCGTAGGCACGGTCAAGGTGACGGGCACCGACACCGCCATCGCCCAGAACGCCGACCGGGGCCTGTCGACGCTGCACGACAGCACCGACACCAAGGGCGACCCGGTGCGCGTGCTGGCCTCCCCGCTGCTCATCGCCTCCCCGGCGGGCCCGCAGATCTACCCCGGCCACGCGCTGCTGATCGCCTCGCCCCTCAAGGACACCGACAAGACCCTCAACGACCTGGCGCTCCTGCTGCTGCTCGTGTCGGGGATAGGTGTCGTCGGGGCCGGTGCCGCGGGGCTCGCGGTGGCCCGCGCCGGTCTGCGCCCGGTCGACAAGCTCACCGAGGCCGTCGAGCACGTGGCCCGCACCGAGGACCTGGCGGTCCGCATCCCGGTCGAGGACGACAGCGAGGACGAGATCGCCCGCCTGTCCCGCTCCTTCAACTCCATGACCGCGTCCCTGGCGTCCTCCCGCGACCTCCAGCAGCAGCTGATCGCCGACGCCGGACACGAACTCCGCACGCCGCTGACCTCGCTGCGCACCAACATCGAACTGCTCACCCGCAGCGAGGAGACCGGCCGCCCGCTGCCCGAGGCCGACCGCAAGGCGCTGCTCGCCTCGGTGAAGGCCCAGATGACCGAGCTGGCCGCGCTGATCGGCGACCTCCAGGAACTGTCCCGCCCCGAGGGCCAGCGCGGCGAACGCGTCCAGGTGATCGCGCTCCAGGACACCGTCGAGTCCGCGCTGCGCCGCGCCCGGCTGCGCGGCCCGGAGCTGACCATCACCGCCGACGTCGAGCCCTGGTTCGTCCGCGCCGAACCGGCGGCCATGGAACGCGCGATCGTCAACATCCTCGACAACGCGGTGAAGTTCAGCCCCGAGGGCGGCGTGGTCGAGGTCCGGCTCTCCCACGGCGTCCTCACCGTCCGCGACCACGGGCCCGGCATCCCGGCCGACGAACTCCCGCATGTCTTCGACCGCTTCTGGCGCTCCCCCGGCGCCCGCGCCCTGCCCGGCTCGGGCCTCGGCCTCTCCATCGTCGCCCGCACCGTCCAGCAGTCCGGCGGCGAGGTCGCCCTCACCCCGGCACCCGACGGCGGCATGATCGCCACGATCCGCCTCCCGGGGGCGCCCACTCCACCGCCCGAACTGCCGTGACCTGCGGGGATGACCCGCTGTCAGTGGTCTCTTCTAGGGTGGGACCCTGAGCGTGGACGGCAGGCTGTGGGGGGGTGCCTCTATGTCCTTCGTCAAGCGAGGCGAGGGCTGCGGGGTTCGTAGAAGGTTCCGTCGCGGAGCATGGCGAACAGGACGCTGATGCGGTGGCGGGCGAGTCGGAGGAGGGCCTGGGTGTGGGTTTTGCCGCGGGCTCGGCAGCGGTCGTAGTAGGTGCGGGAGGCGGGATCGTGGAGGGCTGCGAACGCGGAGAGGAACATCGCTCGTTTCAGCTGCCGGTTGCCGCCTCTGGGGGCGTGCTCGCCGTGGAGCGACGTGCCGGACTGGCGGGTTGCCGGGGCAAGGCCGGCGTAGGAGGCCAGGTGGGCGGCGGTGGGAAAGCTGCTGCCGTCGCCGATGGTGGCCAGGAGGACTGCGGCGGTCCTGACGCCGATGCCGGGCATCGAGGTCAGGACCTGGGAAAGAGGGTGGGCCTCCAGCAGTGCCTCGATCCGCGTTTCCAGGGCCCGGCGTTGTTCGTGGACGGCGGCCAGCGACTTCGCCAGCGACGGCACGATCACGTCGAGGGTGCCGGTGCCCGGGACGACGACGGTCTGCTCGTCGAGCGCGGTGAAGATGTCGTCGACCAGCCGCTCGGCCATGCGCGGCGCCCGGGGCCGGACGACCTCGACCAGTTTGCGGCGGCCCGCTTTGCGGAGTGCTTGTGGGGATCCGTAGCGCTCGAGGAGCCAGGTCACTGCCGGATGGTCCAGGCGCGGGCCCAGGACGCGTTCGAGGCTGGGGTGGAACTGGGTGAGCAGGCCGCGGATGCGGTTGGAGGTGCGGTTGGCCTCGCCGGCGAGGTCCTGGTCGAAGCCGGCGAGCATGGTCAGCTCGGCGGTGACCTCGTCGGTCAGGTCGAGGGTGCGCAGGGTGTGGGGCATGGTGCGGGCGGCGTCCGCGATGACGGCGGCGTCCTTCGCGTCGGTCTTGGCTTCGCCGGGGTAGAGGTCGGCAATCCTGCGCATCGCCAGGCCGGGCAGGTAGGCGACCTGACAGTCGGCGTCCCGGGCGACGGTCAGCGGCAGGGCGCCGATGGAGGCGGGCTGGTCCACGACCACCAGGACGGTGCCGAACTTGGCCTTCAGCTTGTCGAAGACCGCCCGCAGCTTCGGTTCGCTGTTCGGCAGCGGCTTGTCGAAGACCGTCTTCCCGGCCGGGGTCAGTCCGTGTCCGTGATGGGTCTGCTTGCCGACGTCCAGGCCCAGGAAGACGCCCACCCCGTCGATGCTGATCACCGTGCCCCCACATGTGTCGACGTGTGCCGGCCCCGAGGTCGGGAGCCGTTCTCGCGCAGCCACGTTATGCAGACCTGCCGCCCGCGAGCAGCCGGGCATTTCGCCCGGCCAGGCGATGGTCGGACCTCTGATCAGCGTCTCCGACGGCACCCCCCGGGCCCGGTGACACCACCCCCCAGGTCATCCGATCGACAGGGGGCAACAGTCATGCCGGGCCCGGAGGCCAGCGGCCCTCTTGCAGGACCGCGAAGAAGATAACGGGGCAGAGCGGTGCGGGTGGAGCGGCATCAGGTGGGGGACGCCCGGGTGGCGGCCGCGGTGGAGGGGTTCGCCGGGCGGGTCGGGCGGCTGGTGCATTCGTTCTCGAAGGCCGGGCCGGTGACGGCGTACGAGTACCGGCTGATCACGGAGGAGTTCCTCGACTGTCTGGGGGCGCTGTCCGTGGCGGACCCGGGGCTCGGGTCGCCGGAGGCGAAGGCGGTGCTGGAGGACGCGGCGGAGGCGGCCGTGGGGGCGGTGGCGTACGCGGCGTACCACCCGGTGTACCCGTTCGACGTGTTCCTCCCCTATGTGAACTGGGGGGTCTGCCACGACCGCGAAGAGGGCGAACCGCTGCCGGTCCCCCTGCGGACGGACTGGTGGCTGGACGCGTTCTGCCTGGCCGTGCCGGCCGGGCGGGCCGAGGACCACGCGGAGACCTTCCGCTTCGCGTGGTGGGCCCGGCGCACTCCCGCCGAGAGACGGACCGGACTGCCCGACGACGAGCTGGTCAACGGCTTCCTGGCGTACGTCCTCGGGGACACGGGCGGCGAGGAGGACGGCCACCCGCCCTCCGACGAGCAGCAGGTGGCCGCGCTCGACGCGGCGATCGGGCGGGTGCGGGCGGGAGACGGCGGGGGAGGTGCCGCCGGGCCGGACGACCGGGCGGAGACCGTCGGGCTGCTCGCGCTGCGGGCGCTCGCTGCGGGAGACCGCGAGGCGTTCCGGGACGCTCTGGTGCGGCTGCTGCGGCCGGTCGCCGAGGCCGCGGGGCCGGATGCCGCCCCGCGCACACTGCTGCCGCTGCTGCCCCTCGCCCTCGCGGCCCTCGCCCACCGGCGCGAGGGCCGGCCGCCGGAGATCGAGAGCGACTATCTGCCGTACGGGCCGGTCACCGGGTTCGAGCGCGAGGGGCCGCGGGTCGGGCCCTATGGACAGGACGCGCGGTCCGGCACCCGTGCCGAACCGCCCACCGGACCGCCCATCGAACCTGCCACCGGACCTGCCGCCGGGCCGGTGCGGTTCGCGCGGCCCGAACTGCCCGGCGGGACGCGGCCGGACAGAGAGACGTGGCTCCGGGAGCAGGTGCGCGACGCGCTGGACCCCGACCCCGCCGACCCGTACGCCACCTGGGAGCTGTCGCGCGCCCTCCACCATCTGGAACTGCTGGTCACGGGCCGGGCCCGCGGGGCGGCCGATCCCGGCGAGGCGATGGCCGACGACGTGCTGCTGGGCTCGCGGTGCGGCGCCGTCGTCTTCCGCGCGGCCCTCGCCGAGCCCGGCACCGAGGTCGAGGCCGAACTCGGCGGCAGGACGGTCCGGTACGCCGCCTGGAAGGCGGACGACGGGCCCGACGCGCGCACCTGGCAGCTCGCCGTGAACCTCGCCCTGATCTCCGGCCGCCCCGACGACCTCGCCCCGCTGCTCGCGGGCGGACCGCCCGAGGAGCGCTACGGCGACACCCCGCTCACCGGCTACCGCCGCGCCCTGCACGCCCAGCTGAGCGGCACGGACCCGCGGCCCGCCCTCGACGCGGCCCTGCGGCGGTGCGCGGCGATACGCAGCTCCGCGTTCCTGCCGCCGCCGCTGGTGCTGCTCTCGCAGTTCACCGGTGGTGACGAGGAGAGCTTCAACCTGGCCCTGCTGGACGCCCTGGAGACCCATCGCGACCACTTCTCGGTGGGCGACCGGGCCGAGGGCCCCGACGCCGCCCTCAGCCTGGACGTCCTGGCGCTGGCCTGCCACGCCCGCCGCCGGGGCTGGGAGATCGGGGTCGAGTCGCCCTATCTGCCGCCCCGGCTGCTCCGGCCGGCGCGCCCGCTCCAGAGCCCGTAGGGCGAGGGGCCCGATCCGCGCGAGACCTCCGCCGCCCGGTCCCCGCTCGGTACTCTCGGACGCATGACCAGCGACGAGACCGCACCGACCGCCCGCTCACTGGAGACCGTCACCGCGCTCTCCCCGGACCAGGCCGACGCCGTCCTCGGCCTGATCGCCGCGGCGGCCCGCGCCGACGGGCAGCAGGCCGTGTCCGAACAGGGCAGGCTCCAGTTGCGCGGCGGCGCCCGCGAGGGGGTGTCGCATCTGCTGCTGCACGTCGACGGCGAACTGGCCGGGTACGCGCAGCTGGAGGACACCGACCCGGTGGAGGCACCCGCCGCCGAACTGGTCGTGCACCCGGCGCACCGCGGGCACGGACACGGCAGGGCGCTCGGCTCGGCGCTGCTGGCCGCCTCCGGACGGCGGCTGCGGGTGTGGGCGCACGGGGGGCACTCCGCCGCCCGGCACCTCGCCCAGGTCCTCGGGCTGACCCTGTTCCGCGAACTGCGGCAGATGCGGCGCCCGCTCGCCGGCTTCGACCTGCCCGAGCCGGTGTGGCCGCAGGGCGTCACCGTACGGGAGTTCGTGCCCGGCCAGGACGACGCCGCCTGGCTCGCGGTGAACGCGGAGGCGTTCGCCCACCACCCTGAGCAGGGCTCCCTCACCCAGCGGGACCTGGACGCCCGCAAGGCCGAGTCCTGGTTCGACCCGGGCGGCTTCTTCCTGGCCGAGCGCGAGGGCCGGCTGATCGGCTTCCACTGGACCAAGGTGCACGCCGAGGACGGCCTCGGCGAGGTGTACGTCCTCGGGGTGCGGCCCGGCGCGCAGGGCGGCGGCCTCGGCAAGGCGCTCACCGTGACCGGCCTGCGGCACCTGGCCGCGCGCGGTCTGCCCACCGCGATGCTGTACGTCGACGCCGACAACAAGGCGGCGGTCTCGGTCTACGAGCGGCTGGGCTTCACGACGTACGAGACGGACCTCATGTACCGGACGGAGATCTGAGGCCCGCGCTGCCCCGGTGACCGGCCGCGCGCCGGCGGCCCAGGGGGTCGGGCAGGCACGCCGCCCAGGCCAGCGCGGCGGTGACGCCGATCGCCGCCCACCACCGGTGCGCCACCGCCCAGTTCGGGTCGTCCGGGACCGGCAGCAGGCTCCACCGCTGCGGTGCCAGCAGCAGGGCGACGGCGAGCACGAGCAGGGTGAGCGCGACCGTCGTGCCCGGCGTGGGCTCGGGGCCGAAGCGCACCGTGGCCGCCGCGAGGGCCAGCGCGGTCAGCGCGACCGCCGCCGCCTCCAGGGTGAGCGGGCCGGCCGGCGGGCGGGCCCGCTCCGGCACGAGGAGCAGCGCGGCGGCCCACCACGCCGCGGCGAGCGGGGCGACGAGCGCCAGCCGCAGCGCCGCGCGCACGGGCCGCCGTACCGGCACCGCCGAGGTGGTGTGCCGGGCCGGGTCGTCGAGCAGGAACGCCAGCGCGAACCCGCCGAGCAGCGCGACCAGCCGCAGCACGACCACTCCGGCCGCCGGGCCCGGACCGCCACCGGACACCAGCCGGGTGCCGCCCGCGCAGAGCAGTGCCAGCCCGCCCGCCGCGCCGAAGACCCGCCACGGCAGCGCCCGCCACACCGGCCGGACCAGCGCGCCGATCACCCGGCGCGGCGTCCCGTCGGCGCCCCGCTCCTGACCTCCCGTCACCTCTCGCACGAGTCCGTGTCCTTCCCGTGGCCGATGCCCGGCACGTGCAGCAGTTCGGCGACCCGGGCCGTGGAGGTGCCGGGTGCGGTCAGTTCCTTCCAGTGGCCGCGTACGGCGGAGGCGACCTCCGCGTGCGGGCGGCCGAGCAGCGTGCGGACGACGTCGGTCTGGCCGGCGCTCATCAGCAGGTTGCCGGTGGGCGTCAGCGCGACGGCGCCGCCCTCGACGCTGTCGTCGATGCGGACATCGCGCAGGGAGGCGAGCGGGTCGGCGTCCCCGCCCAGGGCGAGCCACAGGACGGTGACGACGCGGCCGTCGCACAGTTCGGACCCGGCGTGCTCGTCGCCCGCGACCAGGACGGAGGCGAGGCCGACGGCGTACTCGGGGACGCGGTTGCCGCCCCAGCGGGTGCCGACCGTGACCGTGCCGGGCACGGTGGACGGGTCGTAGAAGGGGTCGTTGTCCAGGCCGTAGCGCGCCTCGACGCGCTGGCGCACGGTCAGCGGGCGGGTGGCGGCGGTGCCCCCGGCCAGGCCGCGGACACGGTCGGTGGTCCTCGCCCAGGCCCCGGTGCGGCCGGTCCACTCGGGCAGCGCGCAGTACGTGGTGGCGCCGTGCGCCGTGCAGCGCTCGACGGCCTCCGGGTGCGCGGACACCTGGGCGCGGGCCGCCAGAAGCGCGGCGGAGGGCCCCTGGGACTGGCCGGCGATGCCGGTGGCGGTCGCGGCGAGCGCGAGCGCGGTGAGCGCCGCGACGCCGGTGGAGCGCCCGCCCGAACGCAGCAGGGCGGCACCCAGCAGCAGGACGACGAGGCCCGCCAGATAGAGGGCGTGCCAGGCGGCCGGGCGGCCCACCAGGTCGGAGGGGAACGGGTCGGCGCCGCTCTCGGTGACGACCGGGGACAGCCAGCGCTTCCAGTGGGCGCCGCCCGTCGCCGTGGTGAGGAACAGACCGGCCAGCAGCACGCCGACGACGACGAGCGGCGCGGCGTGCACCGAGGGGACCAGCCGGGCCAGCAGCACGCCCGCGACCCCGCCGAGCAGGGTCACCAGCGGCGCCACCGACAGCTCGGCGAGCGAGCCGTGGCCGACCGCGCCCGGCTCCAGCGCGTCCGAGGTGAAGCGGGCGGCGACGACGAGGGCGGTGAGCAGCGCGAACGGCACGACGGACAGGGCGTGGGCGAGGGTGCGCCGCCACGGCTCCATGACCAGCACGCCGAACTGCTCGTCGGTGCCCCGGCGCAGGGAGCGCAGCACGGCCCGGTCGGCGCAGACGAACAGGGCGAGGCCGAGCAGCAGTCCGCCGCTCTGGGTGGCCCGGTCGGCGTCCTGGAGGGCGGGGTGGTCGGCCATGCCCTCCCGGCCGGTCAGTTCGTGCCAGCCGGTGTGGCCGGAGTAGATCTGCCAGGCGGTCGCGGCGACGTACACCGCGAAGAAGACCAGCACCACGGGGTGCCGGGCCAGTTCGCGGGTCTCGGCGCGGGCCAGGGCGAGGACGGCGCGGGCGCGCGGGCCGCGCGGGCCGCCGTCGGCGGCGGTCGCGGCCGGGTGCGCCGGGCGTGCGGTGGTCGTCGTCATCACGCCGCCGCCTCGCTGCCGGAGTCGTCGAGGGCCAGCAGGTAGCCGTCCTCCAGGGTGGGTTCGAGCAGGCGGGCGCCCTCAGGCGGATCGCCGACGTTGCGGAAGTCGCCGGTGCCGGTGCGCCAGCCGGCGCGGGCGGCCGGGTCGCGCTCGGTGCCGCTCCACACCCGGCCCGCGGCCTGCGCGGTCAGTTCGGCGGGGGTGCCCTCGAAGCGGATCCGGCCGCCGGCCATGACGATCACGTGGTTGCAGAGCATCGCGACGTCCTCGGTCTGGTGGGTGGACAGCAGCACGGTGCGGCCCTCGGCGGTACGGGTGACCAGGTCCCGGAAGCGCATCCGCTGCTCGGGGTCGAGGCCGACGGTGGGTTCGTCCAGCACCACGAAGCGGGGGGCGCCGACGAGCGCGGCGGCGAGGGCCACGCGCTGGCGCATGCCGCCGGAGAGCTTCTTGATGCGCCGTCCGCGTACGTCGCCGAGCCCGGCCTCCTCCAGGGCGCGCCGCACCGCGCGGTGGCGGGCGCCGCGGTCGGTCAGCTCCTTCAGGATCGCCACGTAGTCGACGAAGGCGAACGCGGTGAAGTCCGGGTGCAGTCCCGGGTTCTGCGGCAGGTAGCCGAGCAGGCGGCGCAGAGCCAGACGGCCGGCCGTGGTGCCCGGGTCGTGGCCGAGCACGGTGAACGCGCCCCGGTCGGCGGGCACGGCCGTGGCCAGCACCCGCAACAGGGTCGTCTTCCCGGCGCCGTTGGGCCCGAGCAGCCCGGTGATGCCCTCCTCCAGCCGCAGCGACACGTCGTCGAGCGCGGCGACGCCGCCGTAGCGGAGGGTGAGCCCGGAGGCGGAGACGGTGACGGTCACGAGGCACTCCCGTGCAGAGGATCGAAGCGGGTCGCGGTCATGGGGGCGGGGCCGGGGCCGGGGGCGGGATCCGGGGTGGCGACGGCGCCCGGGGTGGCGGGGGTCAGAGCTTGCGGCGCGGGCGTCACGGCCGGTGGTTCCCGTACGGCAGGTCCCCGTGCGGGGGGCGGGCCGTGGCCATGTCGAAGCGGTCGCGCAGCCGGTAGAGGAGGGCGGCGGCGAGGGCGGCGACCGCGGCGGCCGTGCCCTGGCCGGCGGCCGTGAACGGCGGCAGGGGCGCGTCCCCGTGCCGGGTCGCCTCCGCCGCCAGCAGGAGGGCGGTCCAGGCGCCGCCGGTCAGGGCGGGGGCGAGGACCGGGCCGAGGCGGGGGGTGAGGGCGAGGCCGGTCGAGGTGAGGGCGAGCGCGGGCAGCAGCCAGGCCAGGGCGCGCGGCCCGTAGCCGGGCAGGGCGAGGGTGGCGAGGCCGTTGACGCCGAGCGCGGCGACCAGCACCGCGACCGCGCGCGTCAGCACCAGCCGGAACCCGTGCATCGGGGCGACCACGGCCATCTCGTACGCCGGGTCGAACGCGGGCCCGTAGGCGAGGGCGACGCCCGCCAGCGGGAGGAGCGGGGCGAGCGCGAGGAACAGGGTGGGCGAGTCCGGGCCGCGCAGGGTGTCGGAGACCGCCGCCGTCATCACCAGGACCGCGGTGACCGCGATCAGCCACGACCGGCGCAGCACCGGCGTGGCGGCCAGCAGCCGCGCGGTGTGGCCGGCGACGCCGCAGCGCACCAGCAGCGCCTCCAGCGGGCCGGGGCGGGGCGCGTCCAGTTCGGCGTCCAGCCGGGCCCAGCCCTCGTCCAGCGCGGCCTGGTCGGCGAGCGCGGCGAGCCGGGCCCGGCACCCGGCGCAGCCGGCGAGGTGGGTGTCGGCGGACCACAGCAGGGGTGCGGTGAGTTCGCCGCGGTCGTAGGCGCGCAGGTCCTCGTCGGCGAGGTGCCAGGTCTTCCGGGGTGTCGTTCCGCCGCTCATGCCAGCGCCTCCCGCAGTTGCTTGCGGGCGCGCAGGGCCCGCGTCTTGACCGTGCCGGGCGGGATGCCGAGCAGGACGGCCGCCTCCCGGGTGGTGAGTCCGTCGACGACCGTGGCCTGGAGTACGGCCCGCAGTTCCGGCGAGAGCCGGGTGAGGGCGCCCGCGAGGTCCCCGTGCTCGACGCCCGCGAGGACGCGTTCCTCGGCGGACGCCTCGTCGCGGTGGCGCAGCCGGGTCAGGGCCTGGCGCAGCCTGCCGCGCGCGCCGTCGCCGCGCAGGGCGTCGATCAGCCGGCGCGAGCCGATCCGCCACAGCCAGCCGGCCGCGTCCTGGGCGGCGGCCTCCTCCCGGTAGCGCGCCGTGCCGCGCCACACCGCGAGGAAGGTCTCCTGGACGACGTCGTCGACCATCGCCGGGTCGGCGCAGCGTCCGCGCAGCCGGGCGGCCAGCCACGGCGCGTACCGCCGGTACAGCTCCTCGAAGGCGCGCCGGTCGCGGTCCGCCGCGATGGCCCGCAGCAGTTCCCCGTCGCTTCTCGTTCCGCTCACATCTCCTCTTCGGACGGACCCCGCGTACCGGTTCACGGCACACGCGACCCGAATCCGGGCCGGCCGGGAGGCCCGCCGGTCACCCGGTGGGCTTCTGGCCGGCCGGGGACGGTCCCTGCCAGGTTCCCCCACGGCCGGGACCGGCCCCCGGTGGGCCCCCGGCCGGGGACCCACCGGCAGATCCCACGAGGCTTCGGGCAGCCCGGGACGGCCCCAGGCCCCTGGCCGTCCGGCACACCGACCGCCACCGCCGCCACCCCGACCCGGCACACCGACCGCCACCGCCGCCACCCCGACCCGGCACACCGACCACGACCGCCCCCCGCCCCGGCAAAAGCACCGTCCCACCCCCGGAGGGCCCCGCCCCCGCAGGCCGCCCCCCGATATCCCGCACGTCATGTCTCCGTAACCGTTGATTCAGACGGGCTTGCGACGCTCGGCCAATGAGACCCGCCGTGCCTGAGCCTGCGCCGCCCCCGGAGGGGACCGCAGCCGTGCTCCCGCCCGCGCCTTCCGACGCGCCTGTCCCCCTCCCCGCGCGGAAGAATGGATTTATGAGCCAGCCAGACGCCCAGGCAGCAGCGCAGCAGGTCCCGCACCCCCAGCCCTCCGTGGGCGCCCTCGCGGCCCACCGCCCGCACACCGTGGCCGCGGCCGTCTCCGATCTGGAACCCGACATCGACGCCGATCTGGACGTCTACGAGGAGCCCGGGGAGGGCGGGGACGGCGAGGAGCGGCTGCCGCAGGGCCGCTTCCTCGACCGGGAGCGCAGCTGGCTCGCCTTCAACGAACGCGTGCTGGAGCTGGCCGAGGACCCGGACACCCCGCTGCTGGAGCGGGCCAACTTCCTCGCGATCTTCGCCAGCAACCTGGACGAGTTCTTCATGGTCCGGGTGGCCGGCCTCAAGCGCCGTATCGCCACCGGGGTGGCCACCCGCTCCGCCTCCGGGCTCCAGCCGCGCGAGGTGCTGGAGATGATCTGGGCCCGCTCGCGCGAACTCATGGCCCGGCACGCCGCCTGCTACCACGAGGACGTCGCCCCGGCGCTCGCCGAGGAGGGCATCCACCTGGTCCGCTGGGGCGAGCTGGCCGAGAAGGAGCAGGCCCGCCTGTTCACGCTGTTCCGGCAGCGCATCTTCCCGGTGCTGACCCCGCTGGCCGTGGACCCCGCGCACCCCTTCCCGTACATCTCCGGCCTCTCCCTGAACCTGGCCGTCGTGGTGCGCAACCCGGTCACCGGGCACCGCCACTTCGCCCGCGTCAAGGTGCCGCCGCTGCTCAACCGCTTCCTGGAGAGCTCACCGGGCCGCTACGTCCCCCTGGAGGACGTGATCGCCGCCCATCTGGAGGAGCTGTTCCCGGGCATGGAGGTCCTGGAGCACCACACCTTCCGCCTCACCCGCAACGAGGACCTGGAGGTGGAGGAGGACGACACCGAGAACCTGCTCCAGGCCCTGGAGAAGGAGCTGATGCGGCGCCGCTTCGGGCCGCCGGTGCGCCTGGAGGTGGAGGAGTCCATCGACCGGGAGGTGCTCGACCTGCTGGTGCGCGAGCTGAAGATCAGCGAGGCCGAGGTCTACCCGCTGCCCGGCCCGCTCGACCTCACCGGCCTGTTCCGCATCCACAGCCTGGACCGGCCCGAGCTGAAGTACCCCAAGTTCGTCGCCGGGACCCACCGTGACCTCGCCGAGGTCGAGTCGTCGACCCCGCCGGACATCTTCGCCGCGCTGCGCAGCCGCGACGTGCTGCTGCACCACCCCTACGACTCGTTCTCCACGTCCGTGCAGGCGTTCCTGGAGCAGGCCGCCGCCGACCCGGACGTGCTGGCCATCAAGCAGACCCTGTACCGGACCTCGGGCGACTCCCCCATAGTCGACGCGCTCATCGACGCCGCCGAGTCCGGCAAGCAGGTCCTCGTGCTGGTCGAGATCAAGGCCCGCTTCGACGAGCACGCCAACATCAAGTGGGCGCGCAAGCTGGAGGAGGCCGGCTGCCATGTCGTCTACGGGCTCGTCGGCCTGAAGACGCACTGCAAGCTGTCCCTGGTGGTCCGCCAGGAGGGCGACGACACGCTGCGCCGCTACAGCCACGTCGGCACCGGCAACTACCACCCCAAGACCGCCCGCCTGTACGAGGACCTCGGGCTGCTCACCGCCGACCCGCAGGTCGGCGCGGACCTCTCCGACCTGTTCAACCGGCTCTCCGGCTACTCCCGCCGCGAGACCTACCGCCGGCTGCTGGTCGCCCCCAAGTCCCTGCGCGACGGCCTGATCTCCCGCATCAACAAGGAGATACAGCACCACCGGGCGGGCCGCCCCGCCTTCATCCGTATCAAGGTCAACTCGATGGTCGACGAGGCCGTCGTGGACGCGCTGTACGGCGCCTCCCAGGCGGGCGTGCCCGTCGACGTGTGGGTGCGCGGCATCTGCGCCCTGCGCCCCGGCGTGCCGGGCCTGTCGGAGAACATCCGCGTCCGCTCGATCCTCGGCCGCTTCCTGGAGCACTCCCGGGTCTTCGCGTTCGGCGGGGGCGGCGAGCCGGAGGTGTGGATCGGCAGCGCCGACATGATGCACCGCAACCTCGACCGCCGTATCGAGGCGCTGGTCCGGGTCACCGACCCGGGTCACCGGGCGGCCCTGAACCGGCTGCTGGAGACCGGCATGGCCGACACCACGTCCTCCTGGCACCTCGGCCCGGACGGCGACTGGACCCGGCACGCGAGTGACGCGGACGGCCAGCCCCTGCGCAACATCCAGGAGACGCTCATAGACGCCCGGAGGCGC
This sequence comes from Streptomyces sp. PL-25, assembly GCF_058344915.1. Lineage (NCBI taxonomy): Bacteria > Bacillati > Actinomycetota > Actinomycetes > Kitasatosporales > Streptomycetaceae > Streptomyces > Streptomyces sp. PL-25. Next base: position 4,037,643 of record NZ_CP136997.1, on the reverse strand, counting down.
CGGCGTGGCACAGCAACACCTTGACCCGACGGAGAACCCCACCGCCGCCGGGCCGCCGGGCGGGCCCGCCGAGCCGGGCGGCGGCACGGGCGCGGACGCCCTGGCGGCCTATCTGCGGGCCCAGGCCACGGAGTTCCTGAGGGCGCTGCGCCTGCACCGCGAGGCGGGGCCCGCGGCGGGCGCCGGCGAGGAGGCCGCCGAAGCGGCGCGCGCCCTGCGCCGCTCGGCCCGCCGCATCAGCGGCAGCCTGCACACCTTCCGCGGCGCCCTGGACGAGACCTGGGCGGAGGAGCTGCGTCCCGAACTGGCCTGGCTGTCGGGCACCCTGGCCCGCGAGCACGCCTGCCAGGCCCGGCTGGACCGGCTGCTGGCCGCGCTGCACCGGCTCTCCGGTCCGGCCGGACCAGCCGGACCGGCTGGCTTCCCCGGCGCCGCGGCCGCGGGCGGCGGCCGCGCCGACCTGGCCGCAGCCAGCCGGAGCGCCGCCGTGCCGGGCGGCCGCACCGCCCCGGCGGCCGGCGGCGCCGTGGGGCTCCGGGCGCCGGCGCCCGCGGCGGACCGCGGCAGCCTCACCGTGGGCGCCGCCAAGGCGGGCGCGCTGCTGGACCGCCAGCTCACCCTGGCCCGCACCCGCGCCCACTCCACCGCGCTCCAGGCGCTGGGCTCCAGCCGCTTCCACGCCGTCGCCGACAAGGTCGCCGTCCTCGCCAGCGACGTGCCCCTCACCCCCGCCGCGCACACCACGGACCTGCGCGCCCTGGCCGCGGCCGCCGAGGAGCGCCTGGCCGACGCGGTCGCCGCCCTGCCGCTGGTCACCGCGGGCAGCCCCTACAACGCGGAGGCGCTGATCCACGGCCTGTCCCCGGACCCGGCCCCGCACCCGCAGGACGCCCCCTGGCACCAGGTCCGGCTGCTGCTGCGGCTGCACCGCTACGCCCAGGAGGCCCTGCGCGGCGGGCCCCCGGCCGGCGGGACGGCCGGCCCGGACAGCCCAGGCAGCCCGGACGGCCCGCACACGGGCGCGGACGGGGCCGGTGCGCGGCTGCCCGCCGCCGGCCGCGCCCTGGACCGGCACCGCGACGCCTCGGAGGCCGCCGCGGCGGCGGCCTCGGCGGCCCGCACCCCGCGCATCGCCCCGGCGACGGCGTACGCGCTCGGGGTGCTCCACGCCGACCAGCGGCACGAGGTGGAGGCGGCCCGGTTCGTCTTCCAGCAGTCCTGGCCGGTCCGGGCCGTGGGCGCGGGCTGAGGGGCGGAGGACCGGGTGGCATCCGCGAAGGACACCGTGGTGGCGGCGGCCGGCTGTGTGCTGTGGCGCCGCTCGCCGGTGGACGGCACGCTCGAACTCTGCGTGATCCACCGGCCGAAGTACGACGACTGGTCCTGGCCCAAGGGCAAGCTGAAGCGCGGCGAGGACCCGCTCGCGGGGGCGCTGCGCGAGGTCCTGGAGGAGACCGGGCACCCCGCCGTGCCCGGCCCGGAGCTGAGCACCGTGGCCTATCTGGCCGACGGGCGCCCCAAGCGGGTGCGCTACTGGGCCGCCGAGGCCGGGCCCGGCCGCTTCGTGCCGGGCCGGGAGGTGGACCGGCTGCGCTGGCTCGCTCCGGCCGCCGCCCGCGACCGGCTCACCCGGGCCCGCGACCGCGAGTTGGTCGGCGAACTGCTGCGCGCGCTGGAGGGGAGCGTCCCGCGGCCGCCCACCACGTGACCCTCAGCCACCCGCCACTCGCCACTCGCCATCCACCGCCCGCCGCCCGCCGCCCGCCGCCCGCCGCCCGAGCCTCAGCCGCCCGCCGCGTGCGCCTCCGCGTCCGCGCGGGCCAGGCTGCGCGCCCTGCGGGCGGGCCCGCGCCAGCCGCAGTCGCACCGGGCCAGACAGAAACGGCCCTGTTCGACGGTGGTCGTGCGGTGTTCCCGCTGCCGTGCTTCCTCCTGCGCCACGGCGTCCACGCTACCCATCCCGGGTGAACGCCCGGTGCCGCCTTGCCGCCGTCCGCCCCCGCGCGTGACGGGGCTCCCTACCCGTCGTTAACCGGACGACAGGGGCCCGGTACGGACGCGGCAGCTGGGGGTAGGCAGGCGATGACCAAGCGGCGGCAGGCGAGCGGGGCGGTGGTGCTCGCGGCGGGGCTGCTGCTCTGCGCGGGCGCCTCGGGATGCTCCGGCAGGGGCATGGCGGCCGAGGACGCGCGGGCCGCCGACGATCCGGTGCACACCCTGCGCCAGGCCCCCGACGCGCTGCTGCGGGCGGGCAGCTCCCAGGCGCGTACGTCGATGGAGATGGCCGCCGGCGGCACCCGGGTGACGATCCGCGGCGAGGGCGCCTACGACTTCCGCACCCAGCACGGGCAGCTGACGGTGATCCTGCCGCAGGACCCGGCCGGGGCCACCGGGCACCCGCCGATCGTCGAACTGCTCGCGCCGGGCGCGCTGTACATGAAGAACCGGGGCGCGGGCGTGCCCGCCGACAAGTGGGTGCGGGTGGCGACGGCCACGCTCTCCGACGGCAATCTGGTCACCGGCGGCGCCACCGACCCGTTCGCCGCCGCCGAGGTGCTGCGCGGGACGCGGACGGCGCGGTACGTGGGCCGGACCCAGGTCGCGGGGGTGGCGGTACGGCACTTCCGGGGCACCGCCGATCTCGCCCTGGCGGCGGACGGCGCCTCGGCGGCCGGCCGGGGCGCGCTGCGGGCGGCGGCGAAAGGGTTCGCCACGGCCGAGGTGCCGTTCGACGCCTATCTCGACGACCAGGGCCGCGTGCGCAAGCTCCGGCAGAGCTACGCATTTGTGAACGCCCGGCGGAAGGGCACGGTGGAGGTGTTCTCCACCACACTGCTGTACGCCTTCGGGACCAAGGTGACCGTGACCCTGCCGCGCGAGAAGGACATCTTCACCGGTCGGGTGGCCGAGGAGTGACCCGGTGCGCCGGGGGCGCACCCGGCGCGGGGCCGGAATCGACCGGTGGACTAGCCCTTCCGTGCCATGCGCGGGGTGTGCGCCGCTCCCTACTCTGGGTCTGCGGTCGCCGCGCCCGGTGACGCAGGGAAGAGGTGATGCGCGTGGCCCCGGTCGGCGGTACGGCGGTGCAGGACCACGTGGCCCTCGCCGAGATCGAGCTGTGCGGCGAGCTGATCATCGCCGCCTCGGCCGCCCGGGAGCGGCTGAGCCTGGAGTACATCGACGAGGTGCTACGGGTGACGGAGGAGCGCCGCGGTCCCGGCCGGTGATCCGCGCCGGGGCGTGCGCCCCCGCGTGCGGCCGGGCGCCCGCCGGCCGGTGCGCGCGGCGGCCGGGGCTCAGGTGCGCAGCAGCCGGCCGATGGCCTTGGTGGCCTCCTCGACCTTGGCGTCGATCTCCGCGCCGCCCTTGACGGCCGCGTCGGCGACGCAGTGCCGCAGGTGCTCCTCCAGCAGTTGCAGGGCGAAGGACTGGAGGGCCTTGGTGGAGGCGGACACCTGGGTGAGTATGTCGATGCAGTACGTGTCCTCGTCGACCATCCGCTGGAGCCCGCGGATCTGGCCCTCGATCCGGCGCAGCCGTTTGAGATGTTCGTCCTTCTGTTTGTGGTAGCCGTACGTGGCGTGTTCGTGGCCCTCGGCCTCGCACGGCGCGGTGTGCTCCGCTCCGGTGGCCCCCAGGGGCGCCGTGGCACCCGCCTCGGTGGTCGTCATCGCGTCCTCCCGCTCGGAACGGAAAACAAACGGAAACTCAAGGAGCACACCCCGGGCACACCGCGGGCCCACTCCGGGCATACCCCTACCGGGTATATTCTAACGAATTTTTCCGGGTAAAGGGCCCTTCGCCCGCCCCCGTGCCGACCACTGTGCCTGATGGGCGACACTGGGGGACGGCCCCTTAGCCGTGGCCGGATGATGCGCTTAGCATCACCCTGACCGAAACCGAAGCACCCCGAGGACCCCACGTGCGCTTTCGTCTGACCCCCAGGGAGACGAGCTTCTACGACATGTTCGCCGCGTCCGCGGACAACATCGTCACGGGCTCCAAGCTCCTGATGGAACTGCTCGGGGCGGACGCGTCCGCCCGAGCCGAGATCGCAGAGCGTATGCGGGCCGCCGAACACGCCGGTGACGACGCCACGCACGCGATCTTCCACCAGCTGAACTCCTCGTTCATCACGCCCTTCGACCGCGAGGACATCTACTCCCTCGCGTCGTCCCTGGACGACATCATGGACTTCATGGAGGAGGCCGTCGACCTGGTCGTCCTCTACAACGTCGAGGAACTGCCCAAGGGCGTCGAGCAGCAGATCGAGGTCCTGGCGCGGGCCGCGGAGCTGACCGCCGAGGCCATGCCGCACCTGCGGACCATGGACAACCTCACCGAGTACTGGATCGAGGTGAACCGCCTGGAGAACCAGGCGGACCAGATCCACCGCAAGCTGCTCGCCCACCTGTTCAACGGCAAGTACGACGCGATCGAGGTGCTGAAGCTCAAGCAGATCGTGGACGTGCTGGAAGAGGCGGCCGACGCCTTCGAGCACGTGGCGAACACGGTGGAGACCATCGCGGTCAAGGAGTCCTGAGGCGTCCATGGACACCTTCGCTCTGGTTCTGACCATCCTGGTCGCGCTCGGTTTCGCGTACACCAACGGCTTCCACGACTCCGCCAACGCCATCGCCACCTCCGTCTCCACCCGCGCGCTCACCCCGCGCGCCGCGCTGGCGATGGCCGCGGTGATGAACCTCGCCGGTGCCTTCCTCGGCAGCGGCATCGCCAAGACGGTCAGCGAGGGGCTGATCGACACGCCCACCGGCGGCAAGGGGATGGGGATCCTCTTCTCGGCCCTGCTGGGCGCCATCGTCTGGAACCTGACCACCTGGTACTTCGGCCTGCCCTCGTCCTCCTCGCACGCGCTGTTCGGCGGCCTGGTCGGCGCCGCGCTCGCGGGCGGTACGACCGTGTACTGGTCCGGGGTGGTGGACAAGGTCGTCACCCCGATGTTCCTGTCCCCGGTGGTCGGTCTGATCGTCGGCTATCTGGTCATGACGGCCATCATGTGGATCTTCCGCCGGACCAACCCGCACAAGGCCAAGCGGGGCTTCCGCATAGCGCAGACGGTGTCGGCGGCCGGCATGGCGCTCGGCCACGGCCTCCAGGACGCGCAGAAGACCATGGGCGTCGTCGTGATGGCGCTGGTCATCGGCGGAGTCGAGACCTACGGCGACCCGATCCCGGTGTGGGTGAAGCTGGTCTCCGCGCTGATGCTGTCGCTGGGCACCTACGCGGGCGGCTGGCGCATCATGCGCACCCTGGGCCGCAAGATCATCGAGCTGGACCCGCCGCAGGGCTTCGCCGCCGAGGCGACCGGCGCCTCGATCATGTTCGGCACGGCCTTCCTCTTCAAGGCCCCGATCTCCACCACCCATGTGATCACCTCGGCGATCATGGGCGTGGGCGCCACCAAGCGGGTCAACGCGGTCCGCTGGGGCGTGGCCAAGAACATCGTCCTCGGCTGGTTCATCACCATGCCGGCCGCGGCCGTCGTCTCGGCCGTCGCGTTCTGGCTGATCGACCTCGCGTTCCTGTAGGAACCGCGCCACCGCGCCGTACACACGCACAGGGCCCGCCCCCGGAGACCGGGGGCGGGCCCTTCCGCGTCCTCGCGGTGGCACCGCCATGCAGCACCGCGAGGGGCCTGGGGGATCAGCCGAAGCGGCCGGAGATGTAGTCCTCCGTGGCCTGCACCGACGGGTTGGAGAAGATCCGCTCGGTGTCGTCGATCTCGATCAGCCGGCCCGGCTGGCCCACGCCCGCCAGGTTGAAGAACGCCGTACGGTCCGAGACACGGGCCGCCTGCTGCATGTTGTGCGTCACGATGACGATCGTGAAGCGCTCCTTCAGCTCGCCGATCAGATCCTCGATGGCGAGGGTGGAGATCGGGTCGAGCGCCGAGCAGGGCTCGTCCATCAGCAGCACCTTCGGCTCGACCGCGATGGCGCGGGCGATGCACAGCCGCTGCTGCTGACCGCCGGACAGCCCCGAGCCCGGCTTGTTCAGACGGTCCTTGACCTCGTTCCAGAGGTTGGCGCCCTTGAGCGACTTCTCGACGATGTCGCCCAGCTCGCTCTTCTTGTGGCCGCCGTTCAGCCGCAGCCCGGCCGCCACGTTGTCGAAGATCGACATGGTGGGGAACGGGTTCGGCCGCTGGAAGACCATGCCGACCTCGCGGCGGACCGAGACCGGGTCTATCCCGGTGCCGTACAGGTCCTCGGAGTCCAGCATCACCTTGCCCTCGACCCGGCCGCCGGGGGTGACCTCGTGCATCCGGTTGAGGGTCCGCAGGAACGTCGACTTGCCGCAGCCGGACGGCCCGATGAACGCCGTCACCGAACGCGGCTCGACCGTCATCGAGATGTCCTCGATCGCCTTGTGGGAGCCGTAGTACGCGGTGAGCCCGCTCACGTCGATTCGCTTGGCCATGACTACTTCTTCACTTCCGTCTCAGTCGCCGAGGGGGTCGCTTGGCGACCGGCCACGCGGCGGTAGCCGCACAGGGTTAACGAGGGGCCTTCCAGCGGGCGATGCCGCGGGCCACCAGGTTGAGGATCATCACCGCGGCGATCAGGGTGAGCGAGGCCGCCCACGCCCGGTCGTACGCCGCGCCGGAGCCCGCGCTGTTCGCGTACTGCTGGTAGATGTACAGCGGCAGCGAGGCCTGCGCCCCTTCGAAGGGATCGGTGTTGATGAAGGGGTTGCCGAACACCAGCAGCAGCACGGGTGCGGTCTCGCCGGCGATACGGGCGATGGCCAGCACGATGCCGGTGGTGATGCCGCCGATCGAGGTCGGCAGGACCACCTTGAGAATCGTCCGCCACTTGGGCACGCCCAGGGCGAGCGAGGCCTCGCGCAGCTCGTTCGGTACGAGCTTGAGCATCTCCTCGGTGGAGCGGACCACGACCGGCATCATCAGGATGGCCAGGGCCAGCGAACCGGCGAAGCCGAACGGCTCCATGTCGAAGATCAGCATCAGGCTGAGGATGAACAGGCCCGCGACGATGGACGGGATGCCCGTCATGACGTCGACGAAGAAGGTCACCGCGCGGGCGAGGTTGCCCCGCCCGTACTCGACCAGGTAGATCGCGGTGAGCACACCGATCGGGGCACCGATCGCGGTGGCGAGGCCGACCTGTTCGAGGCTGCCGATGATCGCGTGGTAGATGCCGCCGCCCGGCTCGGTGTCGGCGACGACGCCCATGGAGTGCGACAGGAAGTAGAAGTCCAGGACCTTCACCCCGCGCCGCACCGTCGTCCACACCAGGGAGATCAGCGGCACCAGGGCGATCAGGAAGGAGACCCAGACCAGGCTGGTGACGACCCGGTCCTTGGCCTGGCGGCGGCCCTCGACCCGGGCGGTGACACCGTAGGTGCCCAGGATGAACAGCAGGGCGGCGATCAGCCCCCACTGGACGCGGCTGTGCAGGTCGCCGACGACGCCGATGACGACGGCCACGACGACGGATCCGGCGGCGGTCGCCCACGGGGTCCACTTGGGCAGGCGGGCGCCGCGCAGGCTGCTCGGACGCCGGTCGGCGATGGTCGCGGTGCTCATGCGTTGGCCCCCGAGTACTCCTTGCGGCGGGCGATGATCAGCCGGGCCGCGCCGTTGACCAGCAGGGTGATGACGAACAGGACCAGACCGGAGGCGATCAGCGCGTCCCGGCCGAACTCGGTCGCCTCGCTGAACTTGCTGGCGATGTTCTGGGCGAAGGTGCCGCCGCCCGGGTCGAGCAGGCTGGCCTTGATGTCGAAGGTCGGGGAGAGCACGGTGGCGACGGCGATCGTCTCGCCGAGCGCGCGGCCGAGGCCGAGCATCGAGGCGGAGATCACGCCCGAGCGGCCGAAGGGCAGCACCGCCATGCGGATGACCTCCCAGCGGGTGGCACCGAGGGCCAGCGCGGCCTCCTCGTGCATCCGCGGCGCCTGCCGGAACACCTCACGGCTGACGTTGGTCACGATCGGCAGGATCATGATGGAGAGCAGGATGCCCACGGTGAGCATCGACCGGGGGGCGCCGCCCTCCCAGGAGAAGATGCCGGTCCAGCCGAGGTAGTCGTTCAGCCAGCTGAAGAGGCCGTCCAGGTGCGGCACCAGGACCAGGGCGCCCCACAGGCCGTACACGATGGACGGCACGGCGGCGAGCAGGTCGATCACGTACGAGATCGGACCGCTCAGCCGGCGCGGGGCGTAGTGGGTGAGGAAGAGCGCGATGGCGACCGCGATCGGGACCGCGACGACCATGGCGACCACCGAGGACACCACGGTGCCGAAGGCCAGCACGGCGATGCCGAAGACCGGCGGCTGCACACCGGTGTTCCATTCGAAGGTGGTCAGGAAGTTGCCGTCGTCCTTGCTGATGGCCAGGCACGCGCGGTAGGTCAGGAAGGCCGCGATGGCGGCCATGATCACGAGCAGCAGGATGCCCGAGCCGCGGGAGAGACCGAGGAAGATCCGGTCTCCGGGGCGGGTGACGCCGCGGCCGGTGCGCTGGTCGGCCGGGCCGGGGCTGGGCGGGAGCGGGGGTGCGTCGGCGTCTGTCTTCTGTGTCGATATGTCCATCGGGTTCTCCGGTCTGCGGAGCCGTGCGCGGGGCGCGGCTCCTGGCGGCGGTGCACCGGACGGTGCGGTCCGGCCCCGGTACCGGGGCCGGACCGCACGCGGATCAGCTCAGGCCCTCGATGGTGGTGCGGACCTTGCCGATGATGGCGTCGGGGATCGGCGCGTAGTCGTTGGCGGTGAGGATCTTCTGGCCGTCCTCACTGGCGATGTAGCGCAGGAACGCCTTGGTGGCGGGCAGGGTGTCGGACTTGTTGCCCTTGTCGCAGACGATCTCGTAGGTGACCAGGACCATCGGGTACGCGCCCTCGGCCTTGGTGTTGTAGTTCAGCTTGAGCGCCAGGTCGCTGCCGGTGCCGACGACCTGGGCGTCCGCGATGGCCTTGCTGGCGTTCTCGACGGTGGCCTTGACCGGGGCGGCGGCACCGGTGCTGATGGCGACCGTGCTCAGGCCCTTGGCGTAGGAGAGCTCGAAGTAGCCGATCGCGCCGTCGGTCTGCTTGACCTGCTGCGCCACGCCGGAGGACTGCGGGGCGGCCTGGCCGTCCTTCGCCTGCCAGGCCTTGCCCCCCGAGTACTTCCAGTCGTTCGGCGCGGCGGCCTTGAGGTACTTGGTGAAGTTGTCCGTGGTGCCGGACTCGTCCGAGCGGTGGAACGCCTGGATCTTGAGGCTGGGCAGCTTCGCCTTCGGGTTCAGCTGCTTGATCTCCGGGGCGTCCCAGGTCTTGATCTTGCCGTCGAAGATCTTGGCCAGGGTCGGCGCGTCCAGGACCAGGTCGTCGACGCCGGAGACGTTGTAACCGACGGCGATCGGGCCGCCCACCATCGGCAGGTCGATGCCCTGACCGCCGGTGCAGACCTTCTTCGAGGCCTCGATCTCCTCGGGCTTCAGCGCGGAGTCGGAGCCCGCGAAGGCGACCTGGCCCTGGCTGAACGCGGTGACACCGGCGCCGGAGCCGCCGCCCTTGTAGTTGATCTGCGTGCCACAGGCCTGGCTGAACTGCTTGACCCAGGCGTCGATCGCGTTCTTCTGCGCGGAAGAGCCGTCAGCCCGCAGCTGCCCCTTCGCGCCGTCGCACTTGACGGAGCTGTTCGAGGCGGCGGTGCTGCCGCTGCCGGAGGCGTCGCTCTTACCGCCGGTGTCGTCCGAACCGCACGCCGTGAGGGCCAGGGCGCCGGAGACGGCGAGGACGCCGAGAGCGAGTGCCCGCCGGTTCTTGCGCTGAAGCTTCACTTGAGGGAGTTCCTTCCAGGAGCCGCCGTCCTGATCGGCGGCGTGCGAAGAGTGACTGACACCGATGCGACGAGATGCGCATCAGCACCGGGTAAGGCCGAAATTAGGCAGAACAGATGAAGCGGCCGATGGCCGGAAGTGAACGCGGGGTGAACCCCTGCCGTCGGTGCGGTGAGGTCACGGAACGCTCACGGGGAGAACACGCGTAGATCCCGATGGGGTCCCTCCGGGGGCGCGGGCTGCCTCCGATGAGGCCCCTCCGGGAGTGCGGAGGGACGCGGGGGCGGGGAGGCGAAGGGCGGGGAGGCAAGGGGGCGGGGAGGCGGGGAGGCGGGGAGATGTGCGAGTGGAGGGCGGCAGACGGCGGACGACGGAGCGGCGCGGCGGCGCGGCGGCGGCAGGCGATGGGCCACAAGGGCATCCGCCCGAGAGGCGCCCGAGCGTCCGCGTCCCCGCCACGCTCGCCGACAGGCGTTCACCGGCGGGCGATGGCCTGCGCGCGGTGGCCGACGCGCGGCGGGGCAGGGCCGCCGGTCCGCACGCCGGCCCGCACCGAGCCCACGGGCCAGCGGGGCAGCCGGGCGGCCGGACAGCAGGGCAGCAGGACGGCCGGGCAGCCGCCCGTGAGACCGCCGGAGCGTGGCCGACGGCCCGGCGGTCGGCAGGTCGCGGGCCGCGGGCCGCGAGCCGGGACCCACCACCACCGGCCGCGGTGGTGGTGGCGGCGACGGTCCGGCCGGTGACGGACCGTCCCCCACCGGCCACCGGCTGAACACGCCCCCGCGCCCCCGCGCCCCCACAGGCTCCTGTGCACGCCCCCGCGAGGGAACCCTCCGGCCCCTCGCGCTCGTCTCGGTTCCGGGGGGCTGACGAGAGGCGCGGAGCATGGAACGACGTGGGTTCATGGCGGGCGGCGCGGCGGTGGTCGCGGCCTTCGCCACGGCCTCGTGCAGCGGCGGCGGTGGCGACGGAGCGGCGCCCCGGGCGCCCGGCGGCACCGGCACCGGCACCGGCACCGGGCGGGGCACGGCGGCCCCGGCCCCCGCGACCGGCACCCGGACGACCGGCACCCCCGCCCCCGCCGACTGGTCCGCGCTCGCCCGGTCCCTCGACGGCACCCTGGTCCGCCCCGGCGACACCGGCTGGACCACGGCCCACCGGCTCTACAACACCCGCTTCGACAGCCTGCGGCCCGCCGCCGTCGCCTACGTGGCACACCCCGACGACATCCGTACGGCCCTCTCCTACGCCCGCGCCCACCGGCTGCGCGTGGCGATCCGCAACGGCGGCCACTCCTACGCGGGCTGGTCCTCCGGCGACGGCCGCCTGATCGTCGACGTGTCGCAGCTCGCCGCGGTCCGGGCGAGCGGCACCTCGGCGGTGGTCGGCGCCGGCGCCAAGCTCATCGACGTCTACCGGGCACTCGCCGCGAAGGGCGTGACCATACCGGCCGGCTCCTGCCCGACCGTGGGCGTCTCCGGCCTCGTCCTGGGCGGCGGCCACGGCGTCGTCTCCCGCGCCTACGGCCTGACCTGCGACAGCCTGACCCAGGCCACCCTGGTCACGGCCGACGGCCGGCAGCTCACCGCGGACGCCGCCGAGAACCCGGACCTGTTCTGGGCGCTGCGCGGCGCGGGCAACGGCAACTTCGGCGTCGTCACCGAGCTGCGCTTCCGCACCCACCCCGCGCCCCAGGCGGTCTCCGCGTATCTGAGCTGGCCGTGGGCGCGGGCGGCCGGCGTGGTGCGGGCCTGGCAGGAGTGGGGTCCGGACCAGCCGGACGAGATCTGGTCCTCGCTGCATCTGGAGAACACCCCGGGCGGCGCCCCGAAGGTGTCCGTGGCCGCCTTCTCGCTGGGCACCTACGGCGAGCTGCAGAACGCGGTGGACCGCCTGGCCGACCGCTGCGGCGCGGCGTCGGGCGTCTCGCTCAACCGCCACTCCTACGAGGGCGCCATGGAGTCCTACGCGGGCTGCTCGTCCTTCGCCGCCGAACCCCAGTGCCATCTGCCCGGCGCCGCCCCGGGCCGCTCCCCGCAGGGCGCACTCGGCCGGGAGACCTACGCGGCCCGCTCGGACTTCTTCGACCGCTCGCTCTCCCCGGCCGCCGTCCAGACCCTGCTGGCCCAGGTGGAGGCGGTCACCGGCGGCCCCGGCAGCGTCGCGTTCACCGCGCTCGGCGGCGCCGTCAACCGGGTCTCCCCCACCGCGACCGCCTTCGTGCACCGGCGTTCCCGCATGCTCGCCCAGTACATCGCGTCCTGGACCCCCGGGACCCCGGGCACGGCGGCCCGGTCATGGCTCACCGCCGCGCACGGCGCGATGCGCCCCCACGCCTCCGGAGCCGCGTACCAGAACTACACCGACCCGTCCCTGACGGACTGGCGCACGGCCTACTACGGCGACGCGGCGGACCGCCTGGTGAAGGTGAAGCAGCAGTACGACCCGGACCGCTTCTTCTCGTCCCCGCAGAGCCTGTAGCGGTGGCGACGGCCACCGGCCCGGCCGCAGCCGCGGCCGCGGCCGGACAGGTCCTACGCCGCGAGGTCCCGTTCCTGCGCCGAGGCGTGCTCCTCGCCGCGCGCCCCGGGCAGCACCGGGTTCACCCCGGTGTCCCGGCGCCCGCGCACCAGCCAGCCGCCCCAGCGCGTCCCCTCGACCGCCCGCAGCACCGGAGTGAGCAGCGCCGTCGCGACCGGGGACAGCAGCAGCGCGACCGCCGTACCGAGCGCGAACCCGCCGACCACGTCGGTCGGGTAGTGCACGCCCATGTACACCCGGCAGAACCCCTCCAGCAGCGCGAGCCCGATCCCGGCCAGACCGAACCGCCGGTCGGCCACGAACAGCGCGGCGCCCATCGCCATGGTGAGCGTCGCGTGGTCGCTCACGAAGGAGAAGTCGGTCTTGCCCGGCACGAGCACATCGAGGCCCTGGTGGTCCAGGAAGGGCCGGCGCCGCTCCACGAAGCCCCGGATCGGCACGTTCACCAGGACCGCGAGGCCGGCCGCGAGCGGCGCCCACACCAGCGCGGCCACGGTCGGTGCGGCGTCCGGCCCGCCCCGCCGCCGCACCGACCACCAGCACCAGACCACCAGCAGCACCATGGCCAGCAGCAGCCCGTACTCCCCGACGAACTCCATGGTCCGGTCGAACCAGTGCGGCGCGTCCTTGGCGAGGCCGTTGATGTCGTAGAGCAGGTCGACGTCGGGGTTCGACCCGGATTCGGCGAGTCCAGCCATCGTGCTGCGGCCCCTTCGTCGTGTCCCTCCGGCCGCACCCTGCGTGCGCCGCTCCTGCCACCCCCGTGGTCGTAGGTCCGCCTCCGCCGCCGGCACGCGTGCGTGACGCGTGCTCCGTCAGACATCCGCCGGGCTACGTCAACAGGAACGCACGACCTCGATTCATACGTTCCACACTCCACCGAAAGATCACGCAGACGTTACCGAAGAGAGACTCATCACCGCAGCTCAGGGGGCAGGTTCACGCTGGGTTCACGCCGTGACGGGGAGTGCTTTCGCGCCATCTTCGGTGACCCGGGTGGCGCCGAAGTAGTCGGGGGTGTCGATCGGGTCGAAGCGGATCACGGCGCCGGTCCGCGGCGCGTCGATCATGTAGCCGCCGCCGACGTAGATGCCCACGTGCCGGATGGCCCGCGAGTTGGTCAGATCGTCGGAGAAGAAGACCAGATCGCCCGGGAGCAGTTCCTCCCGCGTCGGGTGCGGCCCGGCGTTGTACTGGTCGTTGGCGACGCGCGGCAGCGTGATCCCCACGCTGTGGTACGCGGCCTGCGTCAGCCCCGAGCAGTCGAACCGCCCGCCCTGCGCCGCGGTCCCCTCGCCGCCCCACAGATACGGCGTGCCCAGCTTGCTCTGCGCGTAGGAGATGGCTCCCGCCGCCTGCTCGGAGGGATCGATTCGCGCCACCGGCGCCGCGAAGCTCTGCGCCAGCGTCGTGATCGTCTTCACATAGTTCCGCGTCTCGGAGTACGGCGGTACGCCCCCGTACCTGATGACCGCGTCCGCGCCCGCGTTGTAGGCGGCGAGCATGTTGTGCGTGGCGTCACCGGGCACGCTCTTCACGTAACCGGCGAGTTCGCAGTCGTAGGACGCGGCCGAGGGGATCGCGTCGTCCGGGTCCCAGACGTCCCGCTTGCCGTCGCCGTCGCCGTCCACGCCGTGGGTGGCCCAGGTGCCGGGGATGAACTGCGCTATGCCCTCGGCCGCCGCCGCGCTCCGGGCGTTCGGGTTGAAGCCGCTCTCCTGGTACAACTGGGCCGCCAGCAGCGCCGGGTTGATGGCGGGACAGAGGTTGCCCCACTTCTGCACGAGGCTGCTGTAGGCGGCCGGGACGGCGCCCTTGGCGAGCCCGACGGCCCCGCGGCCGATGCCGCCCGCCAGGTTCCCGGCGGTGAGGTACACCCCGACGACGAGTGCCAGCACGAAGGCGAGCACGGAACTGACGGCGGCGATCCCCACGACCCATGCCCTACGCACCGTCAACCACCCCTCGCCGCCCAGGAGTCCGCTGGGGACATATTAGAGGCGCGGCGCCCGTTTCCGGGGTGATCACACACGCCGAAAACAGGCCGAAAACCGCCTGTACCCCACTCCCGCCCCGGCTTCCCCGGCTGCCCCCCTCAGCTGCCCCGGACGACTCCGGCCCGCTCCCGCCGGGCATCTGCTCCGGTCCGCTCCCGCCGGGCGTCTACCTGGGCCGGCCCAGCGGCCAGGGGCCGCGGCGCGTCCTTCAGGGATCGCCCGCGGCGTCCCGGTAGAGTTCGGCGGCCTCGGTGCCGAAGGCGACGCTGTAGGACGTGTCCGCCGTGGACCCGCCCATCTCATGACCGCCGAGCACCCCGACGACCTCACGGCGCCGGTTGACCCACGGGCTGCCGCTGGTGCCGCTGGTGAACTCGGGGCAGTCGATGCGCTGCTGGGTACTGCTGTGCTCGCTGGGCCGGTTGAGGCAGCTGATGGGCTCCTCGGCGGAGTCGGGGTAGCCGGTGACGGTCACGGCGGTGGCACCGGTCGCCGTACCGGCGGCGAAACGATTGCCCCCGACCCGGTCCTCGATCTCCTGCCCGTCCAGCGGGGCCAGTACGGCGAAGGCCAGGTCGCTGTCCTCGTCCTCGCCCTTGGTCCAGCCGCCGGGCAGGAAGCGCTTCTCGACCTTCCACTTCCCGTAGGGCGCCTCCCCGTCCCGGTAGCCGGGCACGAAGACGAGGTCGGTGTCGTCGGCCAGGCAGTGGGCGGCGGTGAGGATGAGGTCGCGGTCCGGGCTGTGCACCACCGAGGCGGTGCAGAAGTGCCGGCCGCGCAGCGCGCCCGCGTCACCGGCGTCGAACAGCGCGCCGACGCGCGCGCTCAACGGGGTCACCGAGGCGACGGCGGTCACCCCCAACGGCCCCTGGCCGTCGTCCGCCGCCGCCACGGAGGCGGACGTCACGGCGATCAGCATCAGGCCCACGAACAGCGCCTGGTTGCGGGCGCGGGCACGCGGGCGTCCGTGATGTACGGGGCTCGGGATACCTGAGGTGCGCTTCATCGGTCACCACTGTGTCTCAAGAAGGTGAGAAAGGGATCCCGACTTCGCTGAGATTTTCCTGTGAAACCCCCGTTCACCGCACACTCTGCCCCGCATCGCCCGGCTTGTCCCACCGCCCGCTCTTACCGCGCACACGTACGCCCGCGCAGCGCGCACGCGGGAGTACCGCACCCCGGCCGGCCCGGACCGTGAGACCATCGGAACGTCCGCTTCACCCGACCGGCCGTCAGAAACCGTGCCGGGACGCAAAAGTGACGAAAAGTGACAACGACGGAACCACACCACAGGTTCCGGTACGACCTCATTGCCCGGCGTTACCTGCCGTGATACACAGAGTGACCATACGTACGAAACTCGCCAGCCGATGGCGCCAAGTCGACATCCGCGGGCGGCATTGTCAGGGACAATGAGGCCTGACCTCTGCGTGCCCGCAGAGGCCGTGGAACTACCCACCAGGGGCGGTGACTTACATGCTCTTTGCGGCCGACAAGGGAGACATCAACACCATCATCGGCGGGATCGCTCCGGACTGGGGGCCCTTCGGCAGCCTGGGCAACGAGGCGAAGGTGATGATCGAGGTCGTGATGGCGGTGGCCATCCTGCTCTGCCTCGGCATCGCCGTCTGGGGCGCCGCCAAGCAGCGGATCGGCGCGACCGCCCTGCGCGACACCTTCAGCGCGGAGCAGGGCAAGGGCCTGATCATCGCCGGTCTCACCGGGGTCTTCATCATCGGTTCCCTCGGCACCCTGTTCACCATCGTGTACGGCATGGCGGTGTAGACCGTGCGACCCATCTGACGGCGCACACCCGCGCACACCGCGCACGGTGCGCCGTTCCAGCCGCCGGCCGTCCCGTCCGGGCGCGTCCGGTGCCCCCGTTGCCCCCACCCACCCACCGTGCCGACCGGCCGAGGTTGCGTTTCCCTGATGTCGAGTCACCACACCGCGCCTGCGCGGGAACCAGCGCGACTACCGTCGTACTTCCACGCGTTCCGCCACGAGGCCGAGGTCAAGGACGAGGGGGCGTACCGGGCATGAGTCTCGGAGACGAGCACGGACACGGCGACTCCGCACGCGCCGACAGCGACCCGTACGGCGGCGGCCAGACCCGCACCAGACTCCCCGACCGGGCGGGCGACCCCTACGGCGGCGCCCGCCGCGGCGCCCGCTCCTCCTCGCGCGGAGTGGTCACGGTGGTCGCCGTGGTCGTCCTCCTCATCGCCGCGATCGCCTTCGCGAACCGCGGCAGCGGATCCTCCGGCAGCGCCTCCCGCGGCGGCTCCGGCGCCCACGCCGAGGCCGCGGCCACCGCCCCCACCGGCACCCGCCCCGTCACCACCAGAACCGCCGGCCTCCCCTCCGGCTTCGCCCACGACCAGCAGGGGGCACAGAGCGCGGCGGCCAACTACGCGGTGGCCCTGGGCTCGGCGGAGATGTTCGACACCACGGCACGGCACCGGATCGTGAACTCGGTCTACGCCCCCGACGCCGCCGCCCGCCGCCAGGCCGACCTGGACAGCGCGTACGCGAACGAGAAGTTCCTCAGCAGCATCGGCCTCGGCAAGAACGGCTCCGCACCCGCCGGGCAGACCTTCGTCTCCCGCGTGGTCCCGGTCGGCACCAAGGTCACCTCGCTGAACGGCACCGGCGCCACCGTCGAGGTCTGGTACACCTCGCTCTTCGGCCTGTCCGGACAGGCGTCGACCAACCCCGTGACCGAGAGCTGGTACACCACCACCTACCAGCTGACCTGGGTCGACAACGACTGGAAGGTCACCGACTTCCAGCAGAAGGACGGCCCCGTGCCCGTCGGGCGCGACCAGAGGGCCTCCACCGCCGACGACATGACGAAGGCCGTCGAGGAGTTCGGAGGCTTCACCTATGCGCGCTGACCACCGCTTCCTGAAGGTGACGGCGGCCGCCGCCGCCGTCCAGACCGGCCTGGTCCTGCTGGCCACGAGGGCGTTCGCCGAGCCACCGTCACCGAGCGCACCCGCGTCGCCGTCGTCGTCTCCGTCGCCCTCGGGCAAGGGCATCTGCGACCTCATCGGCGAGGGCGCCGCCAAGGAGCACTGCCTCCAGGGCAACGGCTCTGCCAAGTCCAACGGGATCTCCACCGACCCCACCTCCACCCTCGACCCCCTCTCCTCCCTCGCCAAAGGCTGCGCCGACGCCGCCTCCTGGACCGTCAAGCAGCTCAGCAAGGCGGTGCAGGAGACCGCCGCGGTCGACTTCACCAACCAGAAGTTCCTCCAGCAGTACGCCATCGTCTTCGCCGCCTCGGCCATCCTCACGCTCCTGCTGTGGCTGCTGGCCGTCGCCAAGCGGGCCGTGCGCGGCGTACCGCTGTCCACCGCGCTCTCGGAAGCCGTCGGCTTCCTCTGGCTGACGGTGCTCGCCTCCGCCTTCACCCCGCTGATCCTCTACACGGTCGTCTCCGCGACCGACAGCGTCAGCGACGTCCTCGCCAAGGCCACGGGCGACCAGACCGGCACGTTCTTCGGCACGTTCGCCGGCGCCCTGGACAAGGGCACCGACATCGGCGGCGGCCCGATCATGCTGATCCTGGTCTCGATCATCTCGATCCTGGCCGCGGGCGTGCTCTACCTGGAGCTGTTCCTGCGGGCGATCCTGCTCTACGTCGGCGCCCTGCTCGGCGTCGTCGTCTACTCCGGGCTCGTCGACAAGAACCTGTGGGGCCACGTCCGCCGCTGGGCGGGCATCATGATCTCCGTCATCCTGGTCAAGCCGGTGATCGTCATCGTGCTCGGCCTCGCCAGCGCGCTCTCCACCGACGACGGCCCCGACGCGCTCGCCGCCGTCGTCTCCGGCCTCGCCATCATCCTGCTCGCCATCTTCGCCAGCGCCATGATCTACCGCTTCGTGCCCGGCTTCGGTGACGAGATCGCCGCCGGCCGCAACAACCGCATCATGCAGGGCGCCGAAGGCAAGGCCGCGGCCGTCATCAGCTCCCCGGCGAGCCTCGTCGCCCAGGGCATCAAGACCCACAGCACCCGGGCCGACAGCGGCGGCGCGGCCGGTGGCGGCGCCTCGGCGCCCCGCCCCGCCAACCAGACCGCCGGCGGCTTCGCCGCGCACGGCTCGCGCGCCGGCGACAGCGGCGGCTCCGTCCCCTCCGCCGCCCCCGCTCCCCGCGCCCCCAGCCCGGTGAACACCCCCCACGCCAGCAGCACCCGCAACAGCAACACCCATCGCACGGGAGGTGAAGGGCGTTGACGACCGAGTCCCACGTGTCCCCAGCGGTCACGCCCCGCCGTACATATCTGATCGGCCGCGCCCGGCCGAA
Source organism: Streptomyces sp. PL-25 (assembly GCF_058344915.1). Classification (NCBI taxonomy): domain Bacteria; kingdom Bacillati; phylum Actinomycetota; class Actinomycetes; order Kitasatosporales; family Streptomycetaceae; genus Streptomyces; species Streptomyces sp. PL-25. The sequence continues at coordinate 4,018,985 of NZ_CP136997.1, read as the reverse complement.
CGCCATCGTCGGACGCAACCGCGAGACCGGCGAGATCTCACTGATCATCGCCGGCGCCGCCCTCGGCATGCTCTGCGGACTCCTCGTCCCCGTGCTGTCCCTGCGCATCGTCCTGCTGGCCGGCTTCCCGCTGCTGGCCCTGGCCGCCGTCTACGTGCCCTACAAACACCGGACCTTCTACAAGTGGTTCGAGATCAACCGCAGCTTCAAGCGCACCGTCAAGCGCGGCGCCGTCTACCGCTCCGGTGTGATGGAGGCCGGCACCCGCAGCGACGGCCGGGAGATCGAGATCGGCCCGCCGCCCGGCATCGGCCGGATCACCTGGCTCGCCGCGCCGTTCGGCCCGGACGAGATCGCCGTCCTGCTGCACGCCGACCGCAAGACGGTCACCGCCGCCATCGAGATCGAGGGCCCCGGCGTCGGACTGCGCGACTCCGAGGACCAGGAGGCCCTCGTCGACCGGTTCGGCACCCTGCTCAAGCACGTGGCCAACGGCGACGGCTTCGTCACCCGCCTCCAGATGCTCGCCCGCACCCTGCCCGCCGACCCCGACGCGCACGCCAAGGACGTCTCCCAGCGCGGCGACGAACGCGCCCCGCAGTGGCTCCAGGGATCGTACGAGCAGCTCCAGTCCATGGTGTCCACCAGCAGCGAGCAGCACCGCGCCTACCTCGTCGCCTGCATGCACTTCAGCCGCGAACTGGCCGCCGAGGCGCACGCGATGGCCCGCGCCGCCCGCCCCGGCTCGGGCCGCAGGCTCGACCGCGACGCCGGGCTCGCCGTCGTCATGGCCCGCGAGCTGACCGACATCTGCTCCCGCCTCCAGGAGGCCGACATCCGGGTGCGCCAGCCGCTCGGCCAGGGCCGCCTCGCCTCGCTGATCCACTCCATGTACGACCCGGACCACCCGATCGACCACATCCAGGCGATGACCCAGCGCAACGCCTGGCCGGCCGAGCTGGACGCCATGGAGCCGACGTTCCTCCAGGCCAAGACCCGCGAGTCCGCGACCCGCGAGCCCTGGTGCCACGCCACCGCATGGGTCAAGGAGTGGCCGATGACCCCGGTCGGCGTCAACTTCCTGGCGCCGCTGCTGGTCCACACCCCGGACGTGATCCGCACGGTCGCCGTCACCATGGACCTGGAACCCACCGAGGTCGCCATCGAGCGCATGCTGACCGAGAAGACCAACGACGTCGCCGAGGCCAGCCGCGCCGCCAAGATGAACCGCACCGTGGACCCCCGCGACGTCCAGGCCCACCACCGCCTCGACCAGCGCGGCGACGACCTCGCCAGCGGCGCGGCCGGCGTCAACCTCGTCGGCTACATCACCGTCTCCTCCCGCACCCCCGAGGCCCTGGCCCGCGACAAGCGGACCATCCGCGCCTCCGCCGGAAAGTCGTACCTGAAGCTGGAGTGGTGCGACCGCGAGCACCACCGCGCCTTCGTGAACACGCTCCCGTTCGCCACCGGAATCCGACGGTAGGGGCTGATGCTCTGATGCGGGACCCGCTGACCGCACTCACGGACGCCTTCACGTCCTTCCTGTTCGGGAAGGTCGAGACGACCCGGCTGCCGGTGCGCACCTCCACGGGCCAGGCCCAGGCGGTCTACCTGCCCACGGCCGCGCCCGGCCTCGGCGACTCGGGCGTCATCATCGGCCGCGAGGTGTACTCCGGGAAGGGCTACATCTACGACCCCTTCCAGCTGTACGGCCAGCAGCTCCCCGCCCCGCACTGGCTGGTCCTCGGCGAGTCCGGCAACGGCAAGTCGGCCCTGGAGAAGACGTACGTCCTGCGCCAGCTGCGCTTCCGCGACCGCCAGGTCGTCGTCCTGGACGCCCAGGGCGAGGACGGCGTCGGCGAGTGGAACCTCATCGCCGAGGAGCTGGGCATAACTCCCATCCGCCTCGACCCGACCGCCGCCCTCAACCACGGCATCCGCCTCAACCCGCTCGACCCGTCGATCACCACCACCGGGCAGCTCGCCCTGCTGCGGACGATCGTCGAGGTCGCGATGGGCCATGGCCTGGACGAGCGCTCCGGCTTCGCCCTCAAGGTCGCGCACGCCTACGTCAACGAGACGATCGTGCAGCGCCAGCCGGTCCTGTCCGACATCGTCGAGCAACTGCGCCACCCCGAACCGGAGTCGGCGGAGGCGATGAACGTCGCCACAGACGACGTCCGGGCCTGGGGCCTGGACGTCGCCCTGGTCCTGGACCGCCTGGTCGACGGCGACCTGCGCGGCATGTTCGACGGCCCGACCACGGTCGGCATCGACCTGGACGCGCCGCTGATCGTGTTCGACCTGTCCCACATCGACCGCAACTCCATCGCCATGCCCATTCTCATGGCGATCGTCGGCGTGTGGCTGGAGCACACCTGGATCCGCCCCGACCGCAAGAAGCGCATCTTCCTGGTCGAAGAGGCCTGGCACATCATCAACAGCCCGTTCGTGGCGCAGCTGTTCCAGCGGCTGCTGAAGTTCGGACGCCGGCTCGGCCTGTCCTTCGTCGCCGTCGTCCACCATCTGTCCGACGTGGTCGACGGCGCCGCGGCGAAGGAGGCCGCCGCCATCCTGAAGATGGCCTCCACCAGGACGATCTACGCCCAGAAGGCCGACGAGGCGAGAGCCACCGGCCGGGTCCTCGGCCTGCCCCGGTGGGCGGTGGAGATCATCCCCACCCTCACCCCGGGCATCGCCGTGTGGGACGTCAACGGCAACGTCCAGGTCGTCAAACACCTGATCACCGAGACCGAACGGCCGCTGGTCTTCACCGACCGCGCCATGACCGAGTCCTCGCACGACCGCCTCGCCTCCGACGACGCCCTGCGCGCCGCCGAGCTGGAGGCCGAGCAGCGGGCGGCGGCCTTCGTGGAACAGCACGTCCCCGACCTGGGCGGCTCCTCCGAGTCGACGGTGGCATAGGGGACGGTGGCACAGGAGAGGCAGGCAGGTGAGACCCGACGACCGCGCCCCGGGCAGGGGCCGGAGCCAGGGCGGCATCCCGGACGGCCTGCTGGTCGGCCTGCTCGCCTTCCTGCTCGGCATGACCGTGCTGGTGTGGACGGCGACGGGTCTGGCCGGGCTGTTCACGCACGGCTCCTGGCCGTCCGGCGTCAGCTTCCCCCGTACGCCCCTGGCCATGCGCCACCTCGCCACCGACCCGCACGACATCCCCGGCGCCTGGCCCGACACCCCGCCCGGCAGCCTCTCGGGATACGGGCTGTTCTGGGGCCTGCTCATCGGCCAGCTGATGGTGCTGTTCGTGCTGACCGTCTTCGCCATCGGCACGACCGCGCGCTGGCGCGCGGGCCGGGCCCGGCGGCGCGCCGAGGCCGGGGCCGCCCGCACCCGCCCGGCGACGGCTCCCGCCCCGTCCGGGACGGCCGCTCCCTGGCAGGAAGCCGCACCCGCGCCGGCATCCCACGAGGTCCCCGGCGCACCGGTCCCGCCGCAGCACCACCCCGCGCCGCCGGACGCCGTGCGACCGCCCGCACCGGCCCAGACCGCGTCTGCGCCGGCCACGGCGGCATCCCGCCCGGCACCGGTACCGGTACCGGCAGCCTCCGAGCCAGCGCCGCAGCCGACCGTAGAGACCGCCGTAGAAGCCGCCGTGGAGACCGTCGCACGGCCCACGCTCGTCGTGGCGCCGAAGGAGAGCCGCCGGGCGACGGCCGCGCAGGCGGTCCTCGACGCCGCCGGACCCGCCCTGGTCGTCACGTCCGACCCCGCGCTGTGGCAGGACACCAAGGACGCCAGGGCCAAACTGGGCCCGGTCCTCCTCTACGATCCCGCCCACCTGTGCGACACCCCGGCCAGGCTGCACTGGTCGCCCCTGTCGGGCTGCGCGGACAAGGACACGGCGGTGGCACGCTCCGGCGCCCTGCTCGCCCCGGTCCACTCCACCGCGAAGATCGACCAGACGCTGAACGACACCGCCCGCACACTCCTGCGCTGCTATCTGCACGCCGCCGCCGTCGACGGCCGTACGGTCCGTCATGTGCACCGCTGGTCGCAGGGCACCCAACTCCAGGAAGCCGTACGGATCCTGCGGACCAACCCGAAGGCCGCGACCGGCTCGGCGGGCGAACTGGAGGCCGCGCTCACCGCGCACCCCGACCGCCGCGACCAGGCCCAGGAGCTGACCGGCCGCGCCCTCGCCGCCCTCTCCACGGTGAACATCCGCGAGGCGTGCACACCGCACCGAAATGATGCGGTCGCCTTGGATTCCTTCGTCAATGAAGGGGGAACGCTTTACGTGGTGGGGGAATCCATCGAGGATCCCCGTACCAACCCGGGTGCCATGCCCCTCCTCACGGCACTCGCCGCAAGCGTGGTCGAGCGCGGCCGGCGCATGGCCGAACGGTCATCCTCCGGTCGGCTCGACCCACCACTCACGCTCGTCCTCGACGACGTGGCGGCCGTCGCCCCGCTGCCCCAGCTCCCCGAGCTGCTGGCCCACGGCGCCGACCGCGGCCTGCCGACGCTGGCCCTCATCCGCTCCCGCGAACAGGCCCGCGCCCGCTGGCCGCACGACGAACTCTCGGCCTGACCTCACGGCCGTTCAGGGGCGTTCGAGGACGTACTCCAGCTCGTTCGCGTCGGGGGCGGAGGCCAGCGGGACCGTCCGGCCGGTCGGCAGGAAGCCGACCCTGCGGTAGAAGCGCTGGGCCCGGCCGTTCTCCTCGTGGACGATCAGCCGCACCCGCTCCGCACCGATCTCCCAGGCCCAGCGCAGCGCCTCGTCGAACAGCACCTCCGTGAGCCCGCACCCCCGGTGCTCGGGCCGTACGTACACGCCCACGAGATGTCCCTGGCGCCGCTCGATCGGGAACCCGGCCCAGTCGGTCGTACCGGCCTCCTCCATGAGCAGGGTGACCGATCCGACCCAGGTCCCGTCCGGTGCCTCGGCGATGAACTGCCGTACCTCGGTGGACCCTTCGGCGGCCCCGGCCGCCCGCTCCCGCCAGAACGAGTCGGGCCGCTCCACGGCCTCCTCGTACGTCTCCAGGAAGGCGAGGTGCGCCACCGGGTCCTGGAGCGCCTCCAGCCGCAGTGCCTTCACGGCCGGCCACTCGTCGGCGCGTATGGCGCGGACCAGGTACTTCTCGTCGTGCTTGTCGACCCTGTCGGAGGTGCTCATGGGGCCTACGGTAATGCAGACAAAAGAAAAGGCCCACACCGTGAGGTGTGGGCCTTTTCTGAATGATTGTTCGGCGGTGTCCTACTCTCCCACAGGGTCCCCCCTGCAGTACCATCGGCGCTGTAAGGCTTAGCTTCCGGGTTCGGAATGTAACCGGGCGTTTCCCTCACGCTATGACCACCGAAACACTATGAAACAATCAACCGCACCACGCCGTGACCTGGCATGGGGTTGTTCGTGGTTTCAGAACCAACACAGTGGACGCGAGCAACTGAGGACAAGCCCTCGGCCTATTAGTACCGGTCACCTCCACACGTTACCGTGCTTCCAGATCCGGCCTATCAACCCAGTCGTCTACTGGGAGCCTTACCCCATCAAGTGGGTGGGAGCCCTCATCTCGAAGCAGGCTTCCCGCTTAGATGCTTTCAGCGGTTATCCCTCCCGAACGTAGCCAACCAGCCATGCCCTTGGCAGAACAACTGGCACACCAGAGGTTCGTCCGTCCCGGTCCTCTCGTACTAGGGACAGCCCTTCTCAAGACTCCTACGCGCACAGCGGATAGGGACCGAACTGTCTCACGACGTTCTAAACCCAGCTCGCGTACCGCTTTAATGGGCGAACAGCCCAACCCTTGGGACCGACTCCAGCCCCAGGATGCGACGAGCCGACATCGAGGTGCCAAACCATCCCGTCGATATGGACTCTTGGGGAAGATCAGCCTGTTATCCCCGGGGTACCTTTTATCCGTTGAGCGACGGCGCTTCCACAAGCCACCGCCGGATCACTAGTCCCGACTTTCGTCCCTGCTCGACCCGTCGGTCTCACAGTCAAGCTCCCTTGTGCACTTACACTCAACACCTGATTACCAACCAGGCTGAGGGAACCTTTGGGCGCCTCCGTTACCCTTTAGGAGGCAACCGCCCCAGTTAAACTACCCATCAGACACTGTCCCTGATCCGGATCACGGACCCAGGTTAGACATCCAGCACGACCAGACTGGTATTTCAACGACGACTCCACACACACTGGCGTGCACGCTTCAAAGTCTCCCAGCTATCCTACACAAGCCGAACCGAACACCAATATCAAACTGTAGTAAAGGTCCCGGGGTCTTTCCGTCCTGCTGCGCGAAACGAGCATCTTTACTCGTAGTGCAATTTCACCGGGCCTATGGTTGAGACAGTCGAGAAGTCGTTACGCCATTCGTGCAGGTCGGAACTTACCCGACAAGGAATTTCGCTACCTTAGGATGGTTATAGTTACCACCGCCGTTTACTGGCGCTTAAGTTCTCAGCTTCGCCCCACCGAAATGGAGCTAACCGGTCCCCTTAACGTTCCAGCACCGGGCAGGCGTCAGTCCGTATACATCGCCTTACGGCTTCGCACGGACCTGTGTTTTTAGTAAACAGTCGCTTCTCGCTGGTCTCTGCGGCCACACCCAGCTCACGGAGAAAATCCGATCACCAGACATGGCCCCCCTTCTCCCGAAGTTACGGGGGCATTTTGCCGAGTTCCTTAACCATAGTTCACCCGAACGCCTCGGTATTCTCTACCTGACCACCTGAGTCGGTTTAGGGTACGGGCCGCCATGAAACTCGCTAGAGGCTTTTCTCGACAGCATAGGATCATCCACTTCACCACAATCGGCTCGGCATCAGGTCTCAGACACATGGCATGCGGATTTACCTACACACCGTCCTACACCCTTACCCCGGGACAACCACCGCCCGGGATGGACTACCTTCCTGCGTCACCCCATCACTCACCTACTAACCGCTCGGTTCAGCGGCTCCACCACTCCCCTCAACTCCGAAGAGATCAGGGCGGCTTCACGGCCTTAGCATCACGATGCTCGATGTTTGACGCTTCACAGCGGGTACCGGAATATCAACCGGTTATCCATCGACTACGCCTGTCGGCCTCGCCTTAGGTCCCGACTTACCCTGGGCAGATCAGCTTGACCCAGGAACCCTTAGTCAATCGGCGCACACGTTTCTCACGTGTGAATCGCTACTCATGCCTGCATTCTCACTCGTCAACCGTCCACGACTACCTTCCAGTGCCGCTTCACCCGGCAGACGACGCTCCCCTACCCATCACAGCCGCCGTTGGGCGTACATGCTGCAATGACACGACTTCGGCGGTACGCTTGAGCCCCGCTACATTGTCGGCGCGGAATCACTAGACCAGTGAGCTATTACGCACTCTTTCAAGGGTGGCTGCTTCTAAGCCAACCTCCTGGTTGTCTCTGCGACTCCACATCCTTTCCCACTTAGCGTACGCTTAGGGGCCTTAGTCGATGCTCTGGGCTGTTTCCCTCTCGACCATGGAGCTTATCCCCCACAGTCTCACTGCCGCGCTCTCACTTACCGGCATTCGGAGTTTGGCTAAGGTCAGTAACCCGGTAGGGCCCATCGCCTATCCAGTGCTCTACCTCCGGCAAGAAACACACGACGCTGCACCTAAATGCATTTCGGGGAGAACCAGCTATCACGGAGTTTGATTGGCCTTTCACCCCTAACCACAGGTCATCCCCCAGGTTTTCAACCCTGGTGGGTTCGGTCCTCCACGAAGTCTTACCTCCGCTTCAACCTGCCCATGGCTAGATCACTCCGCTTCGGGTCTTGAGCGTGCTACTCCACCGCCCTGTTCGGACTCGCTTTCGCTACGGCTACCCCACAACGGGTTAACCTCGCAACACACCGCAAACTCGCAGGCTCATTCTTCAAAAGGCACGCAGTCACGAGATACAGCAAGCTGCATCCGACGCTCCCACGGCTTGTAGGCACACGGTTTCAGGTACTATTTCACTCCCCTCCCGGGGTACTTTTCACCATTCCCTCACGGTACTATCCGCTATCGGTCACCAGGGAATATTTAGGCTTAGCGGGTGGTCCCGCCAGATTCACACGGGATTTCTCGGGCCCCGTGCTACTTGGGTGTCTCTCAAACGAGCCGCTAATGTTTCGACTACGGGGGTCTTACCCTCTACGCCGGACCTTTCGCATGTCCTTCGCCTACATCAACGGTTTCTCACTCGTCCCACGGCCGGCAGACCGTAGAAGAGAGATCCCACAACCCCGCATACGCAACCCCTGCCGGGTCTCACACGCATACGGTTTGGCCTCATCCGGTTTCGCTCGCCACTACTCCCGGAATCACGGTTGTTTTCTCTTCCTGCGGGTACTGAGATGTTTCACTTCCCCGCGTTCCCTCCACACTGCCTATGTGTTCAGCAGCGGGTGACAGCCCATGACGACTGCCGGGTTTCCCCATTCGGAAACCCCCGGATCAAAGCCTGGTTGACGACTCCCCGGGGACTATCGTGGCCTCCCACGTCCTTCATCGGTTCCTGGTGCCAAGGCATCCACCGTGCGCCCTTAAAAACTTGGCCACAGATGCTCGCGTCCACTGTGCAGTTCTCAAACAACGACCAACCACCCATCACCCCGGGACAACATCCCGAGTGCACTGGGGCCGGCAACCCGAAGGACGAGCACGCTCGCACCCTCAGACACCCAACAGCGTGCCCGACACAGACTCACCCTCGAACCCACGTTCCACGCCGAAGCAGTACTAGTGATCCTCAGAACCATCCGTGCCGAGTAGTCAACGTTCCACCCATGAGCAACCAGCATCGGACATTCGCCGATGTACTGGCCTCTGACCAGCCGAAACCGGTGAGAAGTGCTCCTTAGAAAGGAGGTGATCCAGCCGCACCTTCCGGTACGGCTACCTTGTTACGACTTCGTCCCAATCGCCAGTCCCACCTTCGACAGCTCCCTCCCACAAGGGGTTGGGCCACCGGCTTCGGGTGTTACCGACTTTCGTGACGTGACGGGCGGTGTGTACAAGGCCCGGGAACGTATTCACCGCAGCAATGCTGATCTGCGATTACTAGCGACTCCGACTTCATGGGGTCGAGTTGCAGACCCCAATCCGAACTGAGACCGGCTTTTTGAGATTCGCTCCACCTCACGGTATCGCAGCTCATTGTACCGGCCATTGTAGCACGTGTGCAGCCCAAGACATAAGGGGCATGATGACTTGACGTCGTCCCCACCTTCCTCCGAGTTGACCCCGGCGGTCTCCCGTGAGTCCCCAGCACCACAAGGGCCTGCTGGCAACACGGGACAAGGGTTGCGCTCGTTGCGGGACTTAACCCAACATCTCACGACACGAGCTGACGACAGCCATGCACCACCTGTACACCGACCACAAGGGGGACCCTGTCTCCAGAGTTTTCCGGTGTATGTCAAGCCTTGGTAAGGTTCTTCGCGTTGCGTCGAATTAAGCCACATGCTCCGCCGCTTGTGCGGGCCCCCGTCAATTCCTTTGAGTTTTAGCCTTGCGGCCGTACTCCCCAGGCGGGGCACTTAATGCGTTAGCTGCGGCACGGACGACGTGGAATGTCGCCCACACCTAGTGCCCACCGTTTACGGCGTGGACTACCAGGGTATCTAATCCTGTTCGCTCCCCACGCTTTCGCTCCTCAGCGTCAGTATCGGCCCAGAGATCCGCCTTCGCCACCGGTGTTCCTCCTGATATCTGCGCATTTCACCGCTACACCAGGAATTCCGATCTCCCCTACCGAACTCTAGCCTGCCCGTATCGACTGCAGACCCGGGGTTAAGCCCCGGGCTTTCACAACCGACGTGACAAGCCGCCTACGAGCTCTTTACGCCCAATAATTCCGGACAACGCTTGCGCCCTACGTATTACCGCGGCTGCTGGCACGTAGTTAGCCGGCGCTTCTTCTGCAGGTACCGTCACTCTCGCTTCTTCCCTGCTGAAAGAGGTTTACAACCCGAAGGCCGTCATCCCTCACGCGGCGTCGCTGCATCAGGCTTTCGCCCATTGTGCAATATTCCCCACTGCTGCCTCCCGTAGGAGTCTGGGCCGTGTCTCAGTCCCAGTGTGGCCGGTCGCCCTCTCAGGCCGGCTACCCGTCGTCGCCTTGGTGAGCCACTACCTCACCAACAAGCTGATAGGCCGCGGGCTCATCCTGCACCGCCGGAGCTTTACAGTCTCCAAGATGCCTTGGAGACTCGTATCCGGTATTAGACCCCGTTTCCAGGGCTTGTCCCAGAGTGCAGGGCAGATTGCCCACGTGTTACTCACCCGTTCGCCACTAATCCCCACCGAAGTGGTTCATCGTTCGACTTGCATGTGTTAAGCACGCCGCCAGCGTTCGTCCTGAGCCAGGATCAAACTCTCCGTGAATGCTTCCCCGTAATCGGGGCGACACCACGAGAGCGGAACCAAGGGGAAGGAATGTTCCCCCGGTTCACAGCGTCCTCGCTGTGTTTTCTTCAAAGGAACCTCGTCCCGGCCATGACGGCCGGAGACGGGGTATCAACATATCTGGCGTTGACTTTTGGCACGCTGTTGAGTTCTCAAGGAACGGACGCTTCCTTTGTACTCACCCTCTCGGGCTTTCCTCCGGGCGCTTCCCTTCGGTCTTGCGTTTCCGACTCTATCAGATCCTTTTCCGATCCGATTTCCTCGGTGCTTTCCAGGTTCCCGCTTCCGCGTTTCCCTTTCCGGCGGTTCCGACTCTATCAGATCTTTTCTCGACCTGACCCCCAGTCAGCGGGGTCCGTCTTCCCGGCCGTTGGGCCGTTCCGACGTCCCAAACCTTAGCCGATCCGCTCGCTGATTCCCAATCGGGCCCTTGGCGGATCCGTTCGGCATCGACGAGTTCCATTCGAATTGAATTCGGGCACGCCGAAATCAACCCGGCTGGGAGATCGTGCTGATGGTGTGGGTGCCGCAGTGCGGCGGGAGGTGTTGTCGAGGAACCGTTACGGCTCCGCGGCAACCCGAAGAACTCTACGGATCGGGCAGAGGCGTGTCAAGGAGCCCCTGTCAAGATCTTTTAGTCGAGGTCGCTGAGGCGTCCGCCGGCGTCCGGCTGGGCGTGCTCCACCCGGCGCAGGAGCCGGGTCAGCACCTCGCCGAGCACGGCGCGCTCCGCCGGGGAGAGGTCCTGGAGGAGGTCGCCCTCGAAGACCGTGGCGAGGCGCATGGCCTCCATCCACTTCTCCCGGCCCTCCGGGGTCAGCTCGACGATGACGCGGACGCGGTTGTTCTCGTCGCGCTCGCGGGTGACCAGGCCCTCGCCGACCAGGCGGTCGATGCGGTGGGTCATCGCGGCCGGGGTGAGGCCGAGGCGCTTGGCGAGGTCGCTCGGGCCGAGGCGGTAGGGCGCCCCGGAGAGGACGAGCGCCTTGAGCACTTCCCACTCGGCGTTGCTGATGCCCAGCTCGGAGGTCTGGCGGCCGTAGGCGACGTTCATCCGGCGGTTCAGGCGGGACAGCGCCGAGACGATCTTCTCGACCTGGGGGTCGAGGTCCTGGAACTCGCGCTGGTAGGCGGCGATCTGCTCTTCGAGTGTCGGCTCGCTGCCGAGACCGGGGGTGTCACCCATGTCCGCAGTATGGCACGGACCGGCTTGGCGTTGAAGTCCTTCCAGGTGTACTCTTTAGCTTCGAACTTTAGTCTTGAAGTCTTCAGGGTTAACTCCTGATCACTTCAATGACCGACGACCGTACGACCAGAGCTTCGGCTTGAGAGATGAGAGAGGTGAACGTGACCAGGGCGATGGGCGCAGCGATGCGCCGGATCCACGTGGGCAACGCACTCAGCGCGTTCGGGCTCGGCTTCACCGTCCCCTACCTGTACGTCTATGTGGCGCAGGTGCGGGGACTGGGGGCCATGACGGCGGGGCTCGTGCTCGCCGTCTTCGCCGTGGCCGCGCTGATAGTGCTGCCGTTCGCCGGCCGGGCGATCGTGCGCCGCGGCCCGCTGCCGGTCCTGCTCGCCGCCCTGGTCACCGCCGCGCTGGGAGCGCTGAGCCTGGGGCTCGCGGGCGGGGCGACGGCCGTCCTGCTGTCGGCGGCGGCCCTGGGCGCCGGGCAGGCCGTGATGCAGCCCGCGCTGGCCACGATGATCGTGGACTGCTCGGAGTCGGAGACCCGCTCGCGGGCGTTCGCGATGCAGTTCTTCCTGCAGAACCTGGGTCTCGGTGTCGGCGGCCTCATCGGCGGGCACCTCGTGGACACCTCCCGGGTCTCCTCCTTCACCCTGCTGTTCGCGATCGAGGCGGCGGTGTTCCTGCTGCTGGTCGCGGTGATGGCGACGGTGCGCGTGCCGCGCGCGCCGCGCGTCGAGGCGGCCGCGGACGCCGGACCGGGTGCGGGCCGCACCGGCTGGCGCGCGCTGCTGGGGAACCGGGCCATGGTGCAGCTGTGCGTGCTGGGCTTCGTGCTGTTCTTCGCCTGCTACGGGCAGTTCGAGTCGGGTCTGAGCGCGTACGGCGTGGAGGCCGCGGGGATCTCGACGTCGGCGCTGGGCACCGCGCTGGCGGCGAACACGCTGATGATCGTGGTGGCGCAGTTCGCCGTGCTGAGGTTCGTGGAGCGGCGGCGGCGCTCGCGGGTGATCGCCGCGGTCGGCGTGATCTGGGCGGTGGCCTGGGCCACGGCGGCGTACGCGGGTCTGGGGCACGGCAGCCAGACGATGGCGACGGCCGCCTTCGTGTCGACGTACGCGCTGTTCGGGCTGGGTGAGGCGATGCTGTCGCCGACGCTCGCCCCGCTGGTGGCGGACCTTGCCCCGGAGGGTCTGGCCGGTCAGTACAACTCGGCGTTCGCCCTGGTGAAGCAGCTCGCGCTGGCCGTCGGTCCGGCGGTGGGCGGTCCGCTGGCGGCGTCGCTGCCGGGGCCGTACGTGGTGACCTTCCTGCTGTTCTCGCTGGGGATCAGTGCGCTGGCGCTACGGCTGGGCCGGGGGCTGAGCTCCGTGCAGGATCATCCGTGGGCCGCGCGGACCCGGGTGGTGGCGCGCGGTGGGGCCGCGGCGGAGCCGGTGGCCGCGGAGGTCTGAGCGTGAGCGCGGGCAAGGCGGCCGTCGTCCTCGGGCGACGGCCGCCTTGCCGTGTCCCCGGCCGGGTGCGGGCGGCTGACCTCGCCGCGGGGATCAGGGCCGTCGGCCCGGCAGGGTGAACTCGCACCAGACGGCCTTTCCGCCGCCCGGGGTGCGGCGGGCGCCCCAGTGGTCGGCGATGGTGGCGACGATGGCGATGCCCCGGCCGGACTCGTCCGCGGGTTCGGCGCGGCGGCGCCGGGGCAGGTGGTCGTCGCCGTCGGTGACCTCGACGATCAGTCGGCGGTCGGTGCGGCGCAGCCGCAGCCGCATGGGCGGTGTGCCGTGCTGGAGGGAGTTGGCGACGAGTTCGCTGGCCGCGAGGACGCCCGCGTCGCGGAGTTCCGGCGGGAAGCGCCAGCTGGCCAGGACGCCGGAGGCGAAGGCACGCGCGCGGGGCGCGGCTTCCACTCCGCCGAGGAGTTCCAGCGCGGCGTTGCGGAAGAGCTCGCGGTCCGGGCCGGTGCGGGCGGGATGCTGGAGGACGAGGACGGCGACGTCGTCGTCGTGGTCGGCCTGGACCCCGGCGGAGCGGACCAGGCGGTCGCAGACGACCTGGGGGGTGCCGGTGGCGCCGGCCAGGGCGCGTTCCAGGGCGGCGATGCCCTCGTCGAGGTCCGCGTCGCGGCGTTCCACCAGGCCGTCGGTGTAGAGCACGGCCGTGGAGCCGGGGGCGAGCGGGACCGAGCCGGAGGCGTGCATCCAGCCGCCGGTGCCCAGGGGCGGGCCGGTGGGTTCGTCGGCGCGTACGACGGTGCCGGTCTCGTCGCGGACGAGGATCGGCAGGTGCCCCGCGGAGGAGTAGACCAGCCGGCCCTCGTTGGGGTCGTGGACGGCGTAGACGCAGGTGGCGATCTGGTTGGCGTCGATCTCGGCGGCGAGGCCGTCCAGGAGCTGGAGGATCTCGTGCGGCGGGAGGTCCATGCGGGCGTAGGCGCGCACGGCGGTGCGCAGCTGGCCCATGACCGCGGCGGCGCGCACCCCGCGGCCCATGACGTCGCCGATGACGAGGGCGGTGCGTCCGCCGCCGAGGGTGATGACGTCGTACCAGTCGCCGCCGACGGCGGCTTCGGTGCCGCCGGGGTGGTAGGTGGCGGCGACGCGCAGGTCGTCGGGCTGTTCCAGCACCTGGGGCAGCAGGGAGCGCTGGAGGGTGACGGCGGTCTCGCGCTGGCGGCGTTCGCTGGCGCGCAGGCGGTCGGCGGCCTCGGCGTGGTCGGTGACGTCGGTGGCGAAGACGAGCACGCCCGCGCCGCCCTGGGCGGTGGCGCGCTCGCCGGGTCCGGGGCCGCGGACCGGGGTGCAGGTGAAGGTGTAGGAGCGGCCGTCGGGTGCTCTGCGGGACTTGAGGGTGCGGGGTCTGCCGCTGCGCAGGACCTGGTCGAGGAGCGGGAGCAGGCCCAGTTCGCGCAGTTCGGGCAGGGCGTCGCGGGCGGGTTCGCCGAGCGGGCGCGCGCCGAAGGCCGTGGTGTACGCGTCGTTGAGGTAGGCGAGGCGGTGGTCGGCGCCGTGGACGAGGGCGACGAGGGCGGGGACGCGGTCGAGGACCTCACGGGCGGGGAGCCCGTCGACGCCGGGCGGGGGCGGGCTCCCGTCGGACTGCCGCTCGCCGCGGGCGGCGGGCACGGAGCCGTCGGAGCGCCGGTCCGGGTCGGGCGCGGAGCCGTCGGAGCGCCGGTCCGGTGCGAGACCGGTCCGCGCCGCGGCACGGCGCTGTGTTCCGGGGATCGGGGGGAGCCGGGCGCTCCAGCGCGTGAAGTTCACGAATCCTTGCCTCGTGTCGGTGGTGTCGGTCCGGCTCCGGGCCCGGCCGGGGTGCGGGGCCGCGCGGGGCGGCCGGCCTTCTCCGGCCCCGGGTGCGGCACGGTGTCCGTGCGGATACGGCGGCCGGGACGGGCGGCTTCCGCCTCCGGTCGTGGACCAGTCTGGCAGTGCGGGCGCCGCGCGACGGCATCCGTGGGACGCCGTGGCGCCCGGCGGAGTTCCGCGGTCCGGTCAGGACGACCCTTTCGGGTCGGTGTCCGGGTCGAGGGGGTGTTTTCCCCCGGCCGCGAGTTCGAATTCGGCGCGGGGGTGTTCCAGGGACCCGAGGGAGACGATCTCCCGTTTGAAGAGGCCGGCGAGCAGCCATTCGGCGAGGACGCGGGCCTTGCGGTTGACGGTGGGGACCCGGCTGAGGTGGTAGGCGCGGTGCATGAACCAGGCCGGGTAGCCCTTCAGCCTGCGGCCGTAGACCTGGGCGACGCCCTGGTGCAGTCCGAGGGAGGCGACCGAGCCGACGTAGCGGTGCGCGTACGTCTCCAGGGGTTCGCCGCGCAGCGCGTGGGCGATGTTGTCGCCGAGGACCTTCGCCTGGCGGACCGCGTGCTGGGCGTTGGGCGCGGTCTCCTTGCCGGGTTCGGCGGCGGTGACGTCGGGGACGGCGGCGGCGTCGCCCGCGGCCCAGGCGTGCTCGGTGCCCTGGACGGTCAGCTCGGCGGTGCACCGGACGCGGCCCCGGGCGTCGAGCGGCAGGTCGGTGGCGGCCAGCAGGGGGTGCGGCTTGACCCCGGCGGTCCATACGACGGTGCGGGTGGGGAAGCGCTGCCCGTCGCTGAGCACGGCGACACGGTCGGCGCACGACTCCAGGCGGGTCCGCAGGAGCACCTGGATGTTGCGGCGGCGCAGTTCGGTGACCGTGTAGCGGCCCATCTCCTCACCGACCTCGGGCAGGATGCGGTCCGAGGCCTCGACGAGGATCCATTTCATGTCCTCGGGCCGGATGTTGTGGTAGTAGCGGGCGGCGTAGCGGGCCATGTCCTCCAGTTCGCCGAGCGCTTCCACGCCCGCGTAGCCGCCGCCGACGAAGACGAAGGTGAGGGCGGCGTCGCGGATGGCGGGGTCGCGGGTGGAGGAGGCGATGTCCATCTGCTCGATGACGTGGTTGCGCAGGCCGATGGCCTCCTCGACGGTCTTGAAGCCGATGCCGTGGTCGGCGAGACCGGGGACGGGCAGGGTGCGCGCGACGGAGCCGGGGGCGAGCACGAGTTCGTCGTACGCCAGGTGCTCGGTGCCGCCCTTCTCCTCGGTGGCGAGGGTGGCGAGGACGGCGGTGCGGTGCGCGTGGTCGACGGACTTCACCTCGCCCGCGACGACCCGGCAGCCGCCGAGGACGCGGCGCAGCGGTACGACGACGTGCCGCGGCGAGATCGCGCCGGCCGCCGCCTCGGGCAGGAACGGCTGATACGTCATATAGGGGTCGGGCGTGACGACGGTGATCTCGGCATCGCCCCGCAGCAGCTCCCGTTTCAGCCGCCGCTGGAGGCGCAGAGCCGTGTACATCCCGACGTAGCCGCCGCCGACAACGAGAATGCGCGCACGTTCCTTCACCATCCCATGACGCACCCGTGACTCTCGTTTGTCCACAGCCCCGGCGATTTGTGTGACCGCCGGGCGGCCGGGCGCAGGATTGGCCTGATCACCGGGGGCCGGGCCAGGTGCGCAGGTCAGCGCGGGTGGGTGGGGGTGCGGAGCGGGTCGTGGGGCGCGCCGGGGCGGCTCGTACTCCGATCGGGGGGCGGTCCGTGCGGAACTGCCCCTTCTGAATTGACTCCCACTCAACTATGTTCGTGTGTCGTCGGGGTGTGGGGGAAGTGACCGGACGAGTCGGCGGGTCCCGCCTGGTCTCGCGGAACGGCTCGGTCGTGCGCGGTCCCCGTTCAGCGCATCCCGGAATTCAGTGGCGGGGAGAGTCTCCGGGGGGAGACGTCATTACCGGGGGATCGGCTATGCACATTCAGGACACTCATTGGTCCACCGCGTCCGCTGTCGCGGCCGGTGGCGGGGCGATGGGCGCGGCGGTGGGCGGACGCGGGGAGGATCCCCGGTCGGTGCGGACCACTCCGCTGCGCGTGGACGCACAGCGCAACCTCGAACACGTGCTGCGGGCGGCGCGCGAGGTCTTCGGCGAGCTGGGGTACGGCGCGCCGATGGAGGACGTGGCCCGGCGCGCCCGGGTCGGCGTGGGCACGGTGTACCGGCGCTTTCCCAGCAAGGACGTCCTGGTGCGGCGGATAGCCGAGGAGGAGACCTCCCGGCTGACCGACCAGGCACGGGCCGCGCTCGGCCAGGAGGACGAGCCGTGGTCGGCGCTCTCCCGGTTCCTGCGCACCTCGGTGGCGTCCGGCGCCGGGCGGCTGCTGCCGCCGCAGGTGCTGCGCGTCGGGGTCGCGGAGGAGCGGGCCGGCGAGACGGACGGCGCGGACGGCGCGGACGGCGCGCGGGTGCCGCAGCAGCGGTCCGAGCCGGGCGCGGGCGAGCTGCGGCTGGTGTCCGACCGGGACGCCGCGCTCGCACCGGAGGCGGTGGACGACACGGGAGCCGCGGAGCTGCTGGAGGTCGTGGGCCGGCTGGTGGAGCGGGCCCGCGCGGCGGGTGAGCTGCGGACCGATGTCTCGGTGTCGGACGTGCTGCTCGTGATCGCCACGGCGGCGCCCTCGCTGCCGGACGCCGCCCAGCAGGCGGCGGCCTCGGCACGGCTGCTGGACATTCTGCTGGAGGGGCTGCGGTCCCGGCCGGTGTGAGCGCGCGGGGCGGGTTCTCCCGGTGACGGCGACGGGACGCCCGTATGGGATGCCTGTATGGGATGCCTGTATGGGATGCCTGTATGGGATGCCCGTACGGGAGGCCGTACGGGAGGGCCGTACGGGAGGGCCGTACGGGACTCGGGTGGGGCGCGGACGGGGCGTCGCGCCCGGGGGCGTGCGCGCCGGCGCGGGTTCCGCCGCATTCCGGGGAGCATGCCCCGTACGGGTGATGTCGATTCCGGGGGGCGGTGAGTCCCCCACAGACGGGTGGAGGATCCTTCCTGCCGAGTCCTGACAAGAGCCGCTGTGGCAGTCTGGCCCGGTGATCGGGTCGGCTGGGCTGGCGGCGGGGGCTATCGGCGATGGGCGTTGACGGACGTGGTGAGTCGGTCGGTGACGGCGGGGCGGGCACCGGCGGGCCGCGCCCGCCCCAGGTGCCGAGCCAGGGCGGTCCGGCCGGTGTCCCGCGCGACGACGCGCCGCCCAGGCAGCCCGCGCACCGGGCGGAAGCGGCGGACCGGCCGGACGTCCCGCACCGGGCGGACCCGCAGGACTTCTCGGACCGGGACGCCTCGGACCGGGACACCCCGGGCCAGGACGGCTGGGGGCCGGTGGCCGAGGGCGGGGTGCCGGCGCAGCGCGAGTGGCGCGAGGACAGCGTGCTGCCGCCGCCGCGCGAGGTGCCGCCGTCCGATGCCGAGCTGGTCGACCGGATGCGGTCCGGGGACGACACGGCGTACGAGGACCTGTACCGCCGCCACGCCGACGCGGTGCGCCGGTACGCCCGTAGCTGCTGCCGGGACGCCCACACCGCCGACGACCTCACGGCCGAGGTCTTCGCCGCGATGCTCCAGGCCGTGCGGGGCGGCGCGGGCCCCCGGCACGCCGTCCGCGCCTATCTGCTGACCAGCGTCCGGCGGGTGGCCGCGCACTGGACGAAGACCGCGCGGCGTGAGCAACTGGTCGACGACTTCGCCGTGTTCGCCGCGCAGGCGGTCCGGAGCTCCGAGGTGTCCGACGACGACACGCTCGACCTGGGCGCGGACGTGCGGGCGATGCACGAGGCCGAGCAGTCGATGGCGATGCGGGCGTTCCGCTCGCTGCCCGAGCGGTGGCAGGCCGTGCTGTGGCACACCGAGGTCGAGGACGAGTCGCCCAGCGAGGTCGCCACCCTGTTCGGGCTGGACGCCAACGGCACCCGGGTGCTGGCCAGCCGGGCCCGCGAGGGCCTCAAGCAGGCCTATCTCCAGGCCCATGTGAGCACGTCCCTGACCGGCGACGCGGAGTGCGCCCGGTACGCCGACCAACTCGGTGGCTACGCCCGGCGCAAGCTGCGCACCCGCGCCGAACGGGGCCTGCGCAAGCACCTGGAGGAGTGCGCCAGGTGCCGGGTGGCGGCGCTCCAGATCGAGGAGGTCGCGGGCGGCATCCCGGCCGTCGTGCCGGTCGCCGTCCTCGGCTGGTTCGGCGCCGCCGGGTACGCCAAGGCGTTCGGGCTGCTCGCGGGTGGCGCGGGGGCGGCCGGTGCGGCCGGTGCGGCGGGCGCTGCGGGCGCGGCCGCGGGCGGGTCCTCCGGTGGTACGGGTGCCGGGGGCGCGGCGGCCTCCGAGGGGCTCGGCGCGCCGGTCAAGGCCGGGATCGCGGCCGGAGTCGTCGCCGTGGCCGCGGCGGGGCTCGCCTTCGCCCTGGTCGGCCACGACACCCCCGCCGACAAGCCCCGGGCGGCGCCGCCCCCCGCCCCGGTCGTCGAACCGCGGCCGCCGTCGAGCGCCCCGCCCCGCCCCGCACCCCGCCCCCGGCCCAGCCGGAAACCGCCGGAGCCCGTCGTCGCGCCCCGGCCCGCGCCCGAGCCGACCCCCACACCCACCCCGACGCCCAAGCCCACCCCGAAGCCCGCACCGCCCCCTCCGTCGCCCACGCCCACCCCGTCCCCGACACCGACGCCGACCCCGAGCCCGACACCCACTCCCCCGGCCGTCTACCGGTGGAGCGAGCTGAGCTACGACGTCACCGGCGACGGCACCGGACCGGAGATGCGGCTCGGCGGCAGCAACTGGGTGTGGCAGCGCGACGGTGTGGAGATCGCCGGGAAGCGGTATCCGCACGGGGTGAGCGTGCACGGCGAGTCCTCGGTCACCATCGACCTCAACCGCGCCTGCTCCGCCTACGACGCGGTGGCCGGTGTCGACGACCTGGCGGCCGGGCTGGGCGAGGTCGCCTTCTCGGTGTACGCCGACGGTGTGCGGCTGTGGGAGTCCGCCACCGTCACCGGCGGCCAGGCCGCCGTCCCGGTCCATGTGAGCCTCGTCGGCCGCCGGACCGTGCAACTGGTCGTCACCCCGCGCAGCGCCTTCGACGCGGTGACCCTCGCGGACTGGGCGGAGTCGCGGTTCACCTGCGCGTAGCGCCGAAGGACGGCCGCGGGACCGGGCTCACGCGCGGGCAGCGGGCGGATGGCGGCGCACGGCCTCGGCGACCTCGGCGAGGACGCCGTCCACGGTGAGGGCCGCGCCCCGGGCGAGTTCGGCGGCGCAGCGCTCGGCGCCGAGGACGGCGCGCGCGGCGGCCTCGGCGCGCTCCGCGCACGTCCGCTCGGGCTGCGGGCGGGGACGGCCGTCGCGCCGGCTGTCGGCGGCGGCGAGCAGCCGGAGCGCGCGGGCGTGCTCGCCGAGCCGGGACAGCACCTCGGCCGCCATGTCCACGAGCGCGGCCGTCACCACCTCGGAGCAGTGCTGCTCGGTGGCGATGTCCAACGCCTCGCCGAGCAGCGGCAGTCCGTACCGCGGGCCGCGCTCGGCGGCGGTGACGAGGGCGTCGACCCCGCGCAGCACCGCCTCGAACTGCGGGGGCGGGGTCCCGCGTCCGCTCTCCGCACGGGCCGCGTCGCAGTGGGTGCGCGCTCCGGCCACATCGCCGTCGTCCAGGGCCAGCTGGGCGCGCAGCAGCAGC
Source organism: Streptomyces sp. PL-25 (assembly GCF_058344915.1). Classification (NCBI taxonomy): domain Bacteria; kingdom Bacillati; phylum Actinomycetota; class Actinomycetes; order Kitasatosporales; family Streptomycetaceae; genus Streptomyces; species Streptomyces sp. PL-25. The sequence goes on along the minus strand of NZ_CP136997.1, from coordinate 3,998,399 downwards.
ACGAACGCACGGGAGTCCACCACCCGGTGCCGCTCGGCCGCCTCGCTCGCCTCGTCCAGGGTCGCGAGGGCGCCGGTCCGGTCGCCGGAGCGATAGGAGATCTCGGCGAGGCGGGCCAGCAGGAACGGCGTCTCGGCGTGGGCGCCCACCTCGTGGGCCAGCCGCAGCGCCTCCTCGTACTCGGCGCGCGCCTCGGCCGGCCGGCTGCGTGCCATGGCCGCCTCCCCGGCCGCGCTGCACACCTGCGCGCGCATCCAGCGGTCGCCCACCCGGTGGCTGAGCCGCCGCAGTTCGGCGAGGTCCTCGTCGACGCCGTTCAGGTTGCCGGGGGAGTCGACGACCATGTGCGTACGGAACATGAGGAGGACGCCGACCTCCCAGTCGCCGCCGTACGCACGGCAGTTGGCGATGGCGCCGTCCAGGATGCGGCGCATGTCGTCCGGGGTGTTCGTCAGATAGGAGCTGAGCGGCCACAGCAGTCCTGGCATCCGGGCGGCGTGCGGGCCGCCGTCCGCGAAGGCGGCCCGCACGCGGGCCATGTAGCGCAGGACCCGTTCGTCGCGGACCACTTCGGCCGCCTCGGTCTCCGTCGACAGGAACCCGTGCAGCATGCGCAGGTCCATGCGCAGGGCGTGCAGCGGGTGGCCGCGCTCGCCGTCCGGTGCGTTCAGGAGGGCGTCCACCAGGTCGACGGTGCCGGGGGCGGTCGCGGGCGTGAGCCCGGACGAGAACGGGCGCACGGGCGCGGGCGGGGTGCCGGTGTCCAGGGCGACACCCAGGCACAGCACCCGGTGGACCCACTCCATGGCCTCCCAGCGGTAGGCCCGCAGCCACCAGAACCAGCCCATGCCGAGGGCGAGTTCGGCGGACGCCCGCTCGTTCCCGGCGGCCAGGGCCCGGTCGAGGGCCGCCCGGATGTTGTCCAGCTCGGCCTCCAGCCGGGCGATCCACGTCAGTTGCCCGGCGGACCGCAGCTGCGGATCGGCCTCCGTGACGAGCGCGTGCACCCAGGCCCGGTGCCGCTCCTCGGCGGCGGCGCGCAGCCCCGGGACCTCGGCGGCGCGCTCGGTGGCGTACTCGTGGATGGTCTCCAGCATGCGGTAGCGCATGCCGCCGCCCCCGCCGCCCTCCGCAGCGGCCGGAGTGGCGATGACCAGGGACTTGTCGACGAGCGCCCCGACGAGGCCGGCGGCGGGGCCGGTGCACACGGCCTCGGCGGCGGCGAGGTCCCAGCCGCCCGCGAAGACGGACGCCTCGCGCAGCATGGTCCGCTCCTGCTCGTCGAGCAGGTCCCAGGACCAGTCGACGACGGCGCGCAGGGTCTGCTGGCGGGGCAGGACCGTGCGGCTGCCCGCGGTGAGCAGGCGGAAGCGGTCGTCGAGCCGGTCGGCGATCTGCCGCGGGGTGAGCATGCGCAGCCGGGCGGCGGCCAGCTCGATGGCGAGCGGCAGGCCGTCCAGGCGGCGGCAGATCTCCGCCACGGCCTCCTTGTCGTCGAGGACGCCTGCGCCGTCGGGGCGGACGGCGGCGGCGCGCTCGGCGAAGAGGCGGTGGGCCTGGTCGGGCGCGAGCGGTTCGACCGGGCGCACCAGTTCGCCGGGGACGCCGAGGGGTTCGCGGCTGGTGGCGAGGACGGTGAGGCCGGGGCAGCGGGTGAGCAGCGTCTCGGCGAGGGCCGCTGCGGCGCCGATGACGTGTTCGCAGTTGTCGAGGACCAGCAGGGTGGCGCGCGGGGCGCAGTACTCGACGAGCAGCGTCAGCGGGTCGTCCTGCGGGGTCACCAGGTCGTTGGTCTTCAGTACGGTCTCGCGCAGCCCCAGCGCGCTGACCACGGCGCCGGGCACCGCCTCCGGCCGGTCCAGCGGCGCCAGCTCGACGAGCCACGCCTGCGGGAGCCCGGCGACGGCCTCCTCCGCGAGCCGCGTCTTGCCGGAACCGCCCGGTCCGGTGAGGGTGACGAGCCGGGCCCCGCGCAGGTCGGAGCGGAGGGCGGCGAGTTCGGGCTCCCGGCCGACGAAGGAGGTGAGGCGGGGGCGGATGTTGCCGGCGCGGGCCGGATCCGGGATAGCCGGGGCGGCCGGGACGGCTGGGGCGGCCGGGACGACTGGGACGACTGGGGTGAGGGGAACGGCCGGGGTGAGGGGAACGGGGTGCGCGGGGTGCGGCGGTTCCGTGGCGGACGAGGGGTGCGTGGTGGGCGCGGCGTGCGGGGCGGGCACCGGGCCGGACGGGGCGGGCGGGGCGGACGAGAGCGGGGCGGGGGCGAGGAGACCGGCGTGCAGGGCGCGGAGTCCCGGTCCCGGGTCGGTGCCGAGGCCGTCGGCCAGGGCTCGGCGGGCCCGTTCGTAGGCGGCGAGGGCGTCGGCGCCGCGGCCGGTGTCGCGCAGGGCGCGGATGAGCAGCGCGTGCAGCGACTCGTCGTACGGGTGTACGACGGTCAGTTCCGTCAGCTCCGGTACGACCTCGGCGGCGCGGCCCAGCCGCAGTCGTGCGTCGGCACGGGAACGGACCGCCTCCAGACGCAGCGTGTCGACGCGCGCGGCGGCGGTGCGGTCGGGCAGGTCGGCCAGGGCGGGACCGCGCCACAGGGCGAGCGCCTCGTCGAGGCAGCGGGCCGCGGCGGACGCGTCGCCCCGCCCGAGGGCGGCGGTGCCCCGGCGTACGAGGCCCTCGAAGGCGAAGAGGTCGACGCCGTCCTCGGCCACCGCGAGCCGGTACCCGCCCGTCTCGGAACGGATCGCGTCCCTGCCGAGGGTGCGGCGCAGCCGGCCCACCAGCGCCTGGAGCGCCGCCGGGGCGTCCTGGGGCGGGTCCTCGCCCCACACCTCGTCGATCAGGGCGCCCGGTGCGGTGACCCGTCCGGGCCGCAGGGCGAGCGCGGTGAGCAGGGCCCGCAGGCGCGGACCGCCCACGGGTACGGCAGCGCCCCGGTCGTCCTCCGCCTGGGTGACGCCCAGGATTCTGTACTGCACCGGGACATTGTCGCCGGGCGGCGGAAGCGGGGCACGGGGTTTGTCGCCGAGCCGGGGGCGGGGGCTGGGGTGAGGGCGCGCGGACGGCGGCAGCGTGGGGTTGAACGGGACGTCCGCGGGCCGGCGCGGGAGGGGCGGGGGCAGGGAAGCAGCTGCGCCGGAACGCCGGAACGCCGGGACGCCGGGACGCCGGGACGCAATCGTGGGGAACGTAGGCACGCGACCACGGCGCGGCGCGCAGGACCGGGGCGAAGCGTCCGTGAGCCGGGCGGCGGGAGGGCGGGATGAGGAGCGCCACCCCGAGCCGCCGGTGCGGGACGCGGCGCCGGGGCGGCCGAGCCGCTGACGCGGTGACGCCGGGGACACCCCGGACGGCCGTGGCGAGCGTGAGCGGCGCGGCGCGCGGGCGGCGCGCAGGACCGGGGCGAAGCATCCGTGAGCCGGGCGGCGGGAGGGCGGGATGAGGAGCGCCACCCCGAGATGCCGGGACGGTACGCACCAGGGGGCACCGGCCGTCGGAACGCCGGGGGAACACCGCCGAGCGGCCATGGCGAGGGCGTGCGGGCGGAGCGCGGGCCCGGGGCGGGGCGAGGCGGGGAAGCCGCTGCGGCGGCGGGAGCGCGAGGGCGGCCGAGGCGGGCCGCACCGGACCGCCGAAGCGCCGGACCGGGGACGGGCCGCGCTGTCGGACCGCGGGCCCGCCGGTCCACCGGACCGGCGAACCGGCGAACCGGCGACAGGCCACGCTGCCGGACCGCCGCAGCGGAAGTCCGTACACCCGGACGCGCCACCGGGCGACTGGGACGGAGGCCCGTGCCCCGGCACCGGAGAGCCCGCCCTTGGCGCTGCCGACCGGAGCGCAGGCGCGGGGCCCGCGCACAGCCGGGACGCCGATGCCGACGTTTGCCCCAGGGCTCCGCCGTGGCTCCCGCGTCCCCGACGCATCGCGGCGCTCACCGGGAGCCGCCCGGTCGCGGACGTACGTCCGTACAGCCCTGACGTCCCCACAGCGCAGCCGCCCCCGCAGCGCAGCCGCCCCGGGCGCCCCTCCCGCAGGAAGCCGGCCGCCCCCTCACGCCCCGGAGGCCAGTGCCCCCCGCTGGGGAGCGATGCCGCCCGGGACCGCGCGGGCGCGGGCCGGGGTGCCGGTCCAGCAGGTGCCGCGGCGGGCCAGCAGGCGGCGCAGCCAGACCTCCAGGGAGACCAGGTCGGCCAGGCCGTCCAGGGGCAGGGGTTCGCCCTGGGCCGCCGCGCGCAGCGCCTTGCGGACCACCCGGGCCTCGACCAGGCCCGCCTCGGCGAGCAGCGGGGTGGCGAACAGGGCCATCAGGCCGTCCGCGGCCAGGCGCAGGCCCGCGCGCTCGGCGGACACGCCCGGGGCCTGCGAGGGCGCGCCCCAGCCGGGCGGCAGGCCGCCCACGCCTGCGCCCTCCAGGACGGTGCGCAGGATCGCCGCGCGGGCTCCCGGCCGGACCCGCAGGGCCTCGGGGAGCGCGCGGCAGGCCCGTACGACCTGGTTGTCGAGAAAGGGGGCGTGCAGCCGCTGGGAGCGGATCTCCGCGGCCTGCTCCAGGACGCGGAGGTCGGCGGCGTGCCGGGCCAGGGCGGCACGCGCGCGGTGGTCGCCCGGCCGCTGTCCCGGGCCGGTCGTCGAGCGGTTGGTCGCGGCCTGGAGGCGAACCGATACTTCAGCCAGCGCCTCACCGGTCAGCCAGCGGGCGGCGGGCCCGGCCCCGGCCCAGGTGAGCGCGGCCAGGGAGGCGCCGACCGCGCCCCTGGGCTCGTCGAAGCGGCGCTGGAGCAGCCGTCCCGCGAGGTCTTCGAGACCGGCGCGGTAGGGGGTGCGGGCGAGCTTGCGCGCCGCGCCGTACACGCGCGCGGGGACCATCACCGAGCCGTCGGCCCTGGCGAGCGCGGCCACCGGCCGGACCAGGTGGCGCCGTCTGCGGTCCATGAGCAGGTCGGCCAGGCGCGCGGGGTGGGCGTCGAGGACCTGGCGGGCGCCGTGGCCGGTGAAGTGGTCGGCGCTGCCCGACGCGAGGCGGGCCCGGTGGCGGGCCGCGGTCACCAGGGAGGGGCCGGGTTCGTCGGTGAGCGGGCCCTCCAGGTCGGCGTAGGGCAGGACGTCCTCGCCGCCCGCCACCACGACGTGGTGCAGGCGCGGGTTGGCGGCGAGCGCACCGGCCCGCTCCAGTTCGGCCTCGCGGCCGCCGACGGCGAGGTCGTTGAAGGTGACGGCGAGCAGGCGTTCGCCGGCGCCGGTGCCGTGGCCCAGCAGGGTGCCGGGGTTGCCCGGCAGGCCTGCGGCCAGCAGGGCGAGGGTGCCGGAGGCCGGCCCGCCGGACAGGTCGGCGCCGATGCCGGGCACCGGCATGCCGCGGGCGGCGCGGCGCTCGGCCGGTCCCATGCCGGGCACCGGGCCGGGGTCGATGTCGGGGACGTGCCGGGGCGCGGAGAGCCGGGCCCGGACGGCTTCGACCAGGGCGTCCCGGACGGCGCCGACCGCGCTGTCGGGGTCGGCGGGGGGCGCGGCCACGGCGAGGGAGGCGACCTGCTCGTACCCGGCGACCTCGCGCGCTCCGGCGCGCAGGATCAGCGCGTGCCCCGGCGGGATGCGCCGTACGCCCTCGTACGGGGTGGAGTCGTCCAGCGCGGCCGGTACGGCGGGGGCGGCGAGCAGCGCGGCGAGGTGTCCGAAGTCGAGGTTGGCCTCGACGAGGTCGGCCAGCGGGAGCGCGGCCGTCGCGTACGCCGTGCCGCGCGCCCAGGGGGTGTGGAACACCGGCCGGGCGCCCGCGAGATCGCCGCAGACGGTGATGCGGCGGCCGACCTGCACGACGGCGGTGTAGCTGCCGGGCCAGGCGGTCAGGTGGCGCAGCGCGCCGCCGCGCGCGGCCAGCAGGCCGACGCGCAGCTGCTCGTCGGAGGCGCCGCAGACACCGAGCACCGCGATCCTGGTCTGCGCGTCGGCCCGCACCAGCCGGATCTCGTCCGGCCGCCAGTCACCGACCGCCCACAGCGGGTCGGGGTCGCCCCACAGCAGTTGGGAGCCGACCGGCTGCACGGTCTCGCCGTCGTACCCGGTGGCGCCCGCGGAGCCGGTCCCGGCGGTGCCCGCGGCGGCGCTGCTCCATCCCACCAACCACCGCATCGACGCCTCCACGGACCGGGATTCACCAGTGCACCGCACGAACCGGGTCCATGCTGCCACGAAGCAGGCGTGGCGGAGCGGAGGCGGAGCCGCCTTCGGTCCGTGCCGCGCGCCCCCGCGCGCCGGGCGGCGAGGTGGCCAACGGCCGTGCCGGGCAAGGCCGTTTCGACCTGAATGCGCCCCCTGATGCGCTCCCCGTAGCACCCCGTGCGCCGTCAACTCCCGTGGTGGGAACGGGAAATACCCGGCAGGAAGCAGAGATGATTTTCAGCCAAATTGGCGCGGCGGGAGCGGATGTGCGCACGCTCCGTACACGCTCCGCGCCGTGCGCGGCCAACGCGCAGTCCGGGAGGCGCGGTTGGCCTCCCGGACCGTTCCGCCGCCCGCGGGGATGAAGGCGGCGGTGTCCCCCAGCCCACTGGATCCAGTACAGCGGGCCGACCCACGCAGGACCATGGAACCGTCGCGCCGATGGCCGGAGAAGAGCGCACGGGCGGGCGCACGGCCACACATCGGGAGCACGTGGCAACCGTGCGTGCAGGGCCCGTACTCCCGTGCGGACCACAATCCCGCCAACCGGAAGAATGCCCCTTAACGCTTGGGATGCGGCGAACTACGCTGGGTTTACGAATGCCGCGTGGTTATGCCAGCGCGGCAGCCGTCTGTGTCGAGGGGTGGCGCATGTCCAGGGAGCAACGCGGGCCGAACGAAAAACTCGGCGCCGTTCTCGCCCTCGCGGGAATCAGCAACGCCGGACTCGCACGACGCGTCAACGACCTCGGCGCCCAGCGCGGGTTGACGCTTCGCTACGACAAGACGTCGGTGGCCCGCTGGGTCTCGAAAGGGATGGTGCCGCAGGGAGCGGCGCCGCACCTCATCGCGGCCGCCATCGGCCAGAAACTCGGCCGCCCGGTGCCGCTCCACGAGATCGGCCTCGCGGACGCGGACCCCGCGCCCGAGGTCGGCCTCGCCTTCCCCCGCGACGTCAACCAGGCGGTGAAGTCGGCCACGGAGCTGTACCGGCTCGACCTGGCGGGACGCCGGGCCGGATCCGGCGGCATCTGGCAGTCGCTCGCCGGTTCGTTCGCCGTCACCGCGTACGCCACCCCCGCCTCCCGCTGGCTGATAACCCCGGCCGACAGCTCGGTGGCGCGCGAGGCCGGCGGGACCGAGGGCTCGGCCGCACCGCTCAAAGTCGGCCACAGCGATGTGCGCAAGCTGCGGGAGGCCGCCGAGGACGCCAGGCGCTGGGACTCCAAGTACGGGGGCGGCGACTGGCGTTCGTCCATGGTGCCCGAGTGCTTACGGGTGGAGGCCGCGCCGCTGCTGCTGGGCTGCTACTCCGACGAGGTCGGCCGCGCGCTGTTCGGCGCCTCCGCCGAACTGACCCGGCTGGCGGGCTGGATGGCCTTCGACACCGGCCAGCAGGAGGCCGCCCAGCGGTACTACATCCAGGCGCTGCGCCTGGCCCGCGCCGCGGCCGACGTGCCCCTGGGGGGATACGTCCTGGCGTCGATGTCCCTCCAGGCGACCTACCGCGGCTTCGGCGACGAGGGCGTCGACCTCGCCCAGGCCGCGCTGGAGCGCAACCGCGGCCTGGCCACCGCGCGCACCATGAGCTTCTTCCGGCTGGTGGAGGCACGCGCCCACGCGCGCGCGGGTGACGCCCAGGCGGCCGGCGCCGCGCTCAAGGCGGCCGAGGGCTGGCTGGAGCGGTCCCGGGAGGGCGACAACGACCCGACCTGGCTCGGCTTCTACGGCTACGACCGGTTCGCCGCCGACGCCGCCGAGTGCTACCGCGACCTGAAGGCACCCCGCCAGGTCCGCCGCTTCACCGAACAGGCGCTGTCCAAACCGACGGAGGAGTTCGTGCGCTCGCACGGCCTCAGACTCGTCGTCTCGGCGGTCGCCGAACTGGAGTCGGGCAACCTGGACGCGGCCTGCGAGCAGGGCGTGCGGGCGGTGGAGGTCGCCGGACGCATCTCCTCCGCGCGCACCACCGAGTACGTCAGGGACCTCCTGCACCGGCTGGAGCCCTACGGCGACGAGCCGCGCGTGGCGGAGCTGCGCGAGCGGGCCAGACCGCTGCTGATGACGACGGCCTGAGCGGGACGGGACGGGACGGCAGGCGGCGCCCCGCTCCGTCCCCGGTCCGTTCCCGGTCCGTCCCCGCCGCGGGGTTCCGCCGCGGGGTTCCGCCGCGGGCCCGAGGGGCCCGGCTCGGTGCTCCCCGCGGACTCCGTGACCGAGGTGATGCCGGTGATCTTGCCGTCTCCCGGTTTGAAGGCATTGTCAGTGGCGCAGTGCACTATCGGGAGCGGGAGGTGGAGCAGGTGCGGAAGAGCGCTCACGACTGCGATGCGCTGGTGATCGGGGGCGGCATCGTCGGCCTGTCGACGGCGTACGCGATCACCCGGGCCGCGCCGGGCACCCGGGTGACGGTGCTGGAGAAGGAGCCGGGCCCGGCCCGGCACCAGACCGGGCGCAACAGCGGGGTGATCCACAGCGGGATCTACTACCGCCCCGGCTCGCTCAAGGCGCGGTACGCGGTGCGGGGCGCCGCCGAGATGATCAAGTTCTGCGCGGAGTACGGCATCGCGCACGCCGTCACCGGCAAGCTGATCGTCGCCACCGGCCGCGACGAGCTGCCCCGCCTGCACGCCCTGGTCCAGCGCGGCCGGGAGAACGGCATACCGGTGCGCGAGCTGGGCGCCGCCCAGATCGAGGAGTACGAACCGGAGGTGCGCGGCCTGGCCGCGATCCACGTGGGCACCACGGGCATCTGCGACTATACCGCCGTGGCCCGCCACCTCGCGGACGCCTCGGGCGCCGACATCCGCTACGGCGCCGAGGTGGTCCGCGTGGACCGGCGGCCCGAGCGGGGCGTCGCCGTCCTGACGTCCGGCGGCGACATCGTCCGCGCCCGCGTGCTGGTCAACTGCGCCGGGCTGCACTGCGACGAGGTGGCGCGGCAGACCGGGGACGACCCGCAGGTGCGGATCGTGCCGTTCCGCGGGGAGTACTACGAGCTGGCGCGCCCGGAGCTGGTGCGGGGACTGGTGTATCCGGTGCCGGACCCGGCGTTCCCCTTCCTCGGCGTGCACCTCACCCGGGGCATCGACGGCGGGGTGCACGTCGGCCCGAACGCGGTGCCGGCGCTGGCCCGCGAGGGGTACGGCTGGGGAGTCGTACGGCCCCGTGAGCTGGCGGGCACGCTGAGCTGGCCCGGCTCCTGGCGGATCGCCCGCCGGCACTGGCGGTACGGGGCGGGGGAGCTGCGCCGGTCGGTGTCGAAGGCGGCGTTCGCCGAGGCGGTGCGCCGGCTGCTGCCCGCCGTGGAGGAGCGGGACCTGGTGCCCGCGCCCGCCGGGGTCCGGGCCCAGGCCGTCCTGCGGGACGGGACGCTGGTGGACGACTTCCTGATCCGCGAGGGCCCGCGGACCGTGCACGTGCTGAACGCGCCGTCCCCGGCGGCCACGGCCTCCCTGCCCATCGGCCGCGAGGTGGCCCGCCGGGCCCTGGCCGCACTGGCGGCCACGGAGTGAGCGACGCAACCCGCACCGCGGCGAGGCCGACAGCGAGGCCCACCGGGGCCACGACGACGGCAGCCACCACGCGAGGGCACCGAGCCGAACCGACCCGCCGGCCGGCCGGCCAGGACAACGACGGCCGGGGACGCCGCACGAGCGCACCGAGCGGTCCCGGCCCACGGACCGACCAGGACCACGACGACGGCAGGCACCCCGCGAAAGCAGCGAGCCGAACCGGCCCACGAGCCGACCGGCGCCGCGACGACGGCAGTCACCGCGCGGGGACACCGAGCGGCCTCAGCCCCCGACGCGGCCGATGCCACGGCGGCGGGGGACGCCGTGTGAGCGCACCGCGCCGCCTCGCCCCACAGGCCGTCCAGGGCCACGACGGCGGTCGGGGACGCCCGCGAGAGAGCCGAGCGGTCTCGTCGTCCTGTGTGCCGTCCGCGTTCGCCGGGCGGCCCGGCCGGCGCCGTCCGGACCGTAAAATGGGGCGCACTGTGTCTGACTCCGTGAACACCCCCGCCTCCGCCGCCCCCACTCCCCCGCACACTGCCGGTGAGCCCGTCCGGCACAGCCGGGCCAAGGGCGAGCCGCGGTTCCCGGACGGTCCCCAGGCGGACCCGGCCGGATCGCACTTCGAGCGGCGGATCCGCAGCTTCCAGCCGCGGCGCAGCCGGGTGACCGCCGGACAGGCGGACGCGTTGCAGCGGCTGTGGCCCCAGTGGGGGCTGGACATCGACGGACAGCGGGTGCTCGACCTGGCCGAGCTGTTCGGCAACGGCCGGCCGGTCGTCCTGGAGATCGGGTTCGGCATGGGCGAGGCCACCGCGCGGATGGCCGCCGCCGACCCGGACACCAACATCCTCGCGGTCGACGTGCACACCCCCGGCCAGGGCAACCTGCTGGCCCTCGCCGACCGGGGCGGTCTCACCAACGTCCGGGTCGCCAACGGCGACGCGATCATCCTGCTGCGCGAGATGCTCACCCCCGACTCCCTCGACGGGCTGCGCGTCTACTTCCCCGACCCCTGGCCCAAGAAGCGGCACCACAAGCGGCGGCTGATCCAGCCGGAGTTCCTGACCCTGGCCGCCGCCCGGCTCAGGCCCGGCGCGCTCGTGCACTGCGCCACCGACTGGGAGCCGTACGCCGAGCAGATGCTCGACGTGCTGAGCGCGCACCCCGCTTTCGAGAACACCCGGCCCGGCGGCGGTTACGCGCCCCGCCCCGCCTTCCGCCCGCTGACCCGGTTCGAGGGTCAGGGCCTGGACAAGGGGCACGTCGTGAACGACCTGCTCTTCCGGCGCGTACCGCACGGGTCCGGGCAGTCCGTCCAGGACCCCGCCCCGCATCCCGGCCGCGGCTGACGAGACACCGTCGCGACCGGCACCTTCCCTCGTTAGGGTCAATGACGTGGCCACCTGTCCCCCGTACCCGACGTATCCCAGCGGTCCCCCGCCGATAGCCGACGGCCGGCCGCGGCACGCGCACTGGTGGCACAGGCGGTGGGTGCGCTACGGCGCGCTCGCGGCGCTGCTCGCGCTGTCGGGGCTGGTCATCCTCGCCCTGGTCCGCCGGCAGACCGGCACCGAGGGCTTCCTGGTGGGCCTCGGCCTGGCCGTGCTGCCGGTGCCGCTGCTGACGGCCGCCTTCCGCTGGCTGGACCGGGTCGACCCCGGCCCCTGGCGGAACATGGTCTTCGCCTTCGCCTGGGGCGCCTGCGCGGCGGCGCTCATCGCGATCGTCGCCAACAGCTTCGCCACCAAGTGGATCGCGACCGCGACCGCCGATCCGGCCGGCGCGGACACCCTGGGCGCGACGGTGATAGCCCCGATCGTGGAGGAGTCCGCGAAGGCCGCCGCCATCCTGCTGATCTTCCTCTTCCGCAGACGGGACTTCACCGGCGTCGTCGACGGCGTGGTCATCGCCGGAACCACCGCCACCGGCTTCGCCTTCACCGAGAACATCCTGTATCTGGGGACCGCCTTCGGCACCGACCAGACCACCGGCTACCAGGGCATCGCCTCCGTCACCGCGGCGACCTTCTTCGTGCGCGTGATCATGTCCCCGTTCGCGCACCCGCTGTTCACCGTCTGCACCGGCATCGGGTTCGGCGTCGCCGCGCTGGCCGGGGAGCGCCAGCGCGCGCGGCGGCTCCTGGTGCCGCCCGCCGGACTGCTGCTCGCCATGGGCATGCACGCCTTCTGGAACGGCTCGTCCACCTTCGGCGAGTACGGCTTCTTCGCGGTCTACGGCGGCTTCATGGTGCCCGCGTTCGGGCTGCTCACCTGGCTGGTCGTGTGGACCCGGCAGCGCGAGCTGCGCACCGTCCGCGAGGAGCTGCCCGCCTACGCGGCCGCCGGGTGGCTGACGCCCGCGGAACCGTTCGCCCTCGGCTCCCTGCGCGCCCGGCGGCTGGCCCGCGAGTACGCGGCCCGGCACCTGGGCAAGCCCGCCGCCCGCACCGTCGCCCAGTACGAGGCGTACGCGACCTCGCTGGCGTTCCTGCGCCGCCGGGGACGCCTGGGCCGGGCGGGCGCCGACTTCACCCTGCGCGAGCGGGAGCTGCTGCACGAGCTGTGGCGGCGGCGCGAGACCGCCCAGCCCGCCCTGGACCACGCGGCCCGCATGACCGCACCGCCGGTCCGCGCCCTCCCGGCCCCCTGGCCCGCGTACGGCCTGTACGGCTACGGACCCGGGCCGGGGTACGGGCAAGGGCAGGGGTACGGGCAGGGACAGGGCCAGGTACCGGCGCAGATGCCGGCGTACGGCCACGGCTACGGCTACGGCTACGGCTACGGCGGGTACGGCGTCGCCGCCGGACAGCCCGCGCACGGACAGCCCGCGTACGGGCAGCCCCCTCACGGACAGCCCCCGTACCGCGCCCAGCCGTGAGGCCGGGTCAGGCCGAGGCGCGGGTCAGCTTCGCGGTCTCCTCGTCGGTCAGTCGCAGCTCCGCCACGCCCAGCAGGGCCGGGAGCTGCTCCACGGTGCGCGCCGAGGCGATCGGGGCGACGACCGTGGGCTGCGCAGCGAGCCAGGCGAGGGCGACCGTGGCCGTCTCGGCACCGCGGGCGCGGGCGACCTCGTCGAGCGCGGCCAGGACCTTCTGCCCGCGCTCGGTCTCCAGGTGCTTGGCCGCGCCCTGCGCGCGCGGGCTGTCGACCGTCGTGCCGGGCCGGTACTTGCCGGTCAGGAAGCCGGCCGCCAGCGCGTAGTACGGCACGGCCGCCAGACCCGCCCGCTCGGCGAGGTCCCGCAGAGCGCCCTCGTAGGTGTCCCGGGAGACCAGGTTGTAGTGCGGCTGGAGCGCGACGTAGCGGGCCAGGCCCTCGCGTTCGGAGAAGTCCAGGGACTCCTTCAGGCGCTCGGCGGAGATGTTGGAGGCGGCGATGTACCGGACCTTGCCCGCCCGCACCAGTTCGTCCAGAGCGCCGATGATCTCCTCGACGGGCACCTCGGGCCGGTCGAAGTGCGTGTAGTACAGGTCGATGTGGTCGGTGCCCAGCCGCTTGAGGGAGGCGTCGGCCGCGGCCTTGACATTGGCGGCGGACAGGCCCTGGAAGTCGGGGTGCTGGCTGACCTTGGTCGCGATGACGACGTCGGAGCGGTTGCCGCGCTCCTTGAGCCTCCCCCAAGCTCTTCGAGCAGGGGGTACCCCCAGCCGATGATCGTCTCGGACTCGCCGCCCCGGTGGCCCTCCACCCAGGCCGAGTAGGAGTCGGCGGTGTCCAGGAAGTTGCCGCCGGCCGCCGTGTAGGCGTCCAGGACGGCGAAGGACCGCTCCTGGTCGGCGGTCCAGCCGAAGACGTTGCCGCCGAGGGCGAGCGGGAAGACCTCGAGGCCGGACGAGCCCAGTTTGTGCAGAGAAGTCATGTGACCCATCAACGCCCCCGGCACAGCGGCCCCTTCCGCGCCCCGCCGGTCCCGGGCGCAAAGCTTGCGCAAACCACCCGTACGGCTGGCGGCGCGCCCGCGGCGGTGACCCCGGGATCAGGGAATCAGGGATCAGGGAATCAGGCGGATGAGCAGGGCATCAGGGGTTGAGGCCCTTGGCCCGCAGCCAGGCCATCGGGTCGATGCCGGACGCCTCGCCGCCCGGGTGGACCTCCAGGTGCAGATGCGGCCCGGTGACGTTGCCGGTGGCGCCGACGCGGCCGATGACCTCGCCGGTGGCGACCTTCTGGCCGGCGCTGACACTGATCGACGACTGGTGGCAGAACCACAGCTCGGTGCCGTCGTCCAGGGTGAGGATCGTGCGGTAGCCGTAGGCGCCCGCCCAGCCGGCCTCGGTGACGGTGCCGCTGTGGACCGCCTTGATCAGGGTGCCGGTGGGCGCGGCGAAGTCGAGGCCGGTGTGGTGCCCGGAGGACCACATGGAGCCGGCCTGGCCGAAGGTGGAGGTGATCGTGTACGAGGAGGTCGGCAGCGTGTACTGCTTGGCCAGCTCCGCCAGCCGCGCCGCCTCGGCCTTCTTGCGGGCCTCCTCCTCCGCCTTCTGCTTCTCGGCGGCGGCCTTGGCCTCGGCCTCCTGCTTCGCCTTGGCGGCGGCCTCGTCCGCCTGCCGGGCGGCGCGCTGGACGGCGGCCTGCTCGGTGGCGGCCTCGGCCCTGGCCGCGACCTGGGCCTGCTGCTGCTCGGCCTGGGCCATGATCCGGTTGCGCAGCGCCTCGCCCGCGCCGGACGCGGCGCTGGGAGCGGCCGGCGTCCCGGCCGGTGCGGCGGTGACGTCGCTGAGCGCGGTGGCGGAGCCCTCGTGGTGCTCCTTGGCGGAGCCGCCGTCGAAGAGGGAGCCCACGGAGGCGGGCAGCGCGTGCAGGTCCGGCACGTCGGGCAGCGAGATCGCGACCGGCGGCTTGCCGGTGTTGGCGCTGGCCATGCCGCCCGCGCCGACGGCCGCTATGACGCCCACGCCGAGCACGGTGGAGCTGCGGGCGAGTCCGCCGCCGCGCTGCTTGGCGACGCGGTGCCGGCCGCGCACGGGGCGGAGGGAGTCCTCGGTGGGGTTCCACTCCTCCATGGGGCCCTCGTCGGGGGTCCGGCCGCCGTAGCCGAAGGAATCGGTGCGCTGGCTCGGCACGAACGGGGCTTCTGGGGCAGGCCGGTTGGACGCCACGCGGGCGTGCTCCTTTCCTTCCGTCTCGCCTACCGGGTTAGCTGACGGGTTCGGAGCGGGAAGGTCTCCTACGCGCGTCAACCGGCCGTACGCGTACGGCGGATGATGCCCGATTCACCCCAAGTTGGTGGTTCCCCGGTTCCCTTGCGGGATTCGGCGCGCGCGCACGGAGCCGCCTCTGATGACGGCTGGGACGACCGCGCTGCGTTATCGAACGTTAATAGACCCGGGCCTCCGATTCCAAGCCGCCCGGCTTGATCATTAAACCTTTTTGGCCAAGACGTACACCTCAGGGGCGACGAAACCGGGGCGAGTTGACTGAACTTCAGGCCATTTCCGGGGCGGGGCGGAGCCGCAGGCGCCCGCGAAAGAAGTGATGGTGTGTCAGTTGTTATGCGGACGGACACAGGCCGGTCACGCGAGGTGACATCGATCAAGGAGCGACCGGGAGCCGGAAGAGCGCCAGAAGACCGCAGCAGAGAACCAACGGAAGACCGCGGGAGGCCCGGAAAACACTCAGGGCCGGAATCCGTTTCCGGATTCCGGCCCTGAGTCTTCAGTAGCGGGGACAGGATTTGAACCTGCGACCTCTGGGTTATGAGCCCAGCGAGCTACCGAGCTGCTCCACCCCGCGTCGTTGAGATAACTGTACATCACCCGCGGGGTGGATTGCACACGCGTTACGGCAGGTGCCGGTTCGGCTCCTTGGCCAGGGCCTCGAACTCCGGCAGCACCACGACGTCCGCGCCCTCGGCCGCGAGTACCCCGGAGCCGTCGGCGGACTCCACGAAGGTGTCCGGCTCCCGCCACGCCGTGACCACCCGCCGCACCCCCGCGTCCAGAATCAGCCGGGCGCACGGCCGCGGCCGGGAGGCGCGTCGGGCGCACGGTTCCAGGCTGCTGTACACCGTGGCCCCGGGCAGCCGCGGGTCCGCCGGGTCGATCTCGGCGAGCGCGGCCTCTTCCGCGTGCACCACCGGGTCACCGGCCTCCCGCGAGTGGCCCCGGGCCAGCTCGGTGCCGTCCGCCGCGACCACCACCGCGCCCACGCTGAACGCCGTGCGCGAGGGCGGGCACTGCGCGGCCAGCTCGCAGGCGATCCGCAGCCAGTGCCGGTCGGCGGGCACGGCGCCGGTCCCGGTGCCGGGGGCCGTGGGCTCGTAGCGCATGAGGACGACGTCCCCGAGGGCCCGGGTCTCCAGCAGCCGCAGCCGTCCCGCCTGGTACGCGCCCGGCCCGAACAGGCGCGGCGCCGCCGGGTCCCCCACGATCAGCGGCGCGACCACGAGCTGGAGCTCGTCGGCGAGCTGCCGCCTCAGCAGCTGGGTGTGCACCGTGCCGCCGCCCTCGACCATGAGCCGGCGCACCCCGCGCACGTCGTGCAGATGCTCCAGCAGGCGCCGCCAGTCGAGCGCCGCGCCCAGCGGGACGACGGAGACGGAGGCGGCACCGGTGGCGGGGGCGGTTGCAGTGGCGGGGACGGGGGACGCGGCATCGGGATCCTCGGATCCGGGGGCCGTCCCGACGCCCGCGCGGCGCAGCCGTTCGGCGCCCTCGTCGGTCGTGTAGACGGCCTTCTCGCCGCCCGTGTGCCAGAAGCGCGCCCGCGGGTCCAGCTCGCCGGTGGCGGTGACCGTGACCTTCAGCGGATGCTCCGGCCGGCCGGCGGCGACCCGGGCCGCGCGGCGCTCGGGCGCGTTGACCAGCAGGCGGGGGTTGTCGGCGCGCAGGGTGCCGGCGCCGACGAGGATGGCGTCGGAGGCGGCCCGCACCGCGTCGACCCGGTCGAAGTCGGCGGCGCCGGACAGCAGCAGGCGGTCGGGGCCGGTGTCGTCCAGGCAGCCGTCCAGGGAAACGGCGGCGGACAGCAGGACATGGGGCAGGGGCATCGGGGCGCACTCTCTCTCGGAGGCGGACGGACTCGGAGGCGTGGGGGCGCTCGGTTTCTACCCGTCCATCCTCGCGGCCCCGTCCGGAACCTCGCCGTCCGCCCCTGGGTCCGGGCGTGTGCGTCCCCCGGCGGCGCGCCGGCCCGGTGGCGTCACCCGGTCCAGTGTCCCGAGGTGAACGTCACCGCGAGCACCGCCGTCAGCGGCGCGACCACCCCGACGTAGGCGTCCTTCACCCAGCGCCGCCGCAGGCTCCAGTGGGCCAGGCCGGTCCACAGCGGCCACCAGATCAGGGTGGCGCGGGGCACGGAGAGGTACCAGTAGGACGTGCCCAGGGCCCACAGGTTGAGGGCGATGAACACGGCCTCCGGCCAGCGGCGGCGGACCAGCAGCACGGCGAGCAGCAGCACCCCGACCGCCATGGCCGCCAGCTCCAGCTGGAACTCGACGGCGTACCCGGTGCTCTGGAGGTGCCCGAAGGCGTTGTGCCAGGTGTTGCGGAGGGACTCGGCGGGGGTGTGGAAGTCCCGGTACCAGCCGCGTTCCTCGGCGTGCTTCCAGGCCATCCAGTCACCGGTGTGCGCCCGCAGGTAGCCGGCGTAGACGGCGGCGGGCACGGCGGGCAGCAGGCACCAGCCGAGCGGGAGCAGCCGACGGGCGAGCGGCGGGCCGTCCGAGCCGTCCGAGCCGTCCGAGCCGTCCGAGCCGTCCGAGCCGTCCGAGCCGTCCGAGCCGTCCGAGCCGTCCGCCCGAGTTTGCGCGCGTACGGCGATCAGGAGTTCGACGGCGAGCGCGGCGGCCAGGAACAGACCGCTGACCCGGACGGTGGTGGCCGCCGCGCCGAGCAGCCCGGCGAGCGGCCAGTTGCCGCGCTTGGCCGCGAGCCAGGCCGGGAGCGCCAAGGCGAGGAACAGCGACTCGGTGTAGCCGGCGGCCAGGAACACCGCGGCGGGCGAGAACAGCAGGAAGGTCGCGGCCCGCGGGCCCGCCTCGCCGCCGTCCGGGCGGCCGAGAGCGGCGATCCGGCCCAGCGCCACCACGGCCACCGCCCCGCTCACCAGGGAGATCAGCAGCCCGGCCGCGGTCCAGTCGGGGACGACGGTGTGGACGGCGCGCAGCACGAGCGGGAAGCCGGGGAAGAACGCCACCCGGTTGTCGTGCGGGACGTCGATGCCCGGGAACGCGTCGAAGTAGCCGTACTCGGCGATCCGCCGGTAGTGGACCCAGTCCCACTGCTCCCAGCGGGAGAGCCAGGTGGCGGGGGTCCGGTCGGCGGTGCCGTCGGGGGCCAGCCAGGCGCTGGCGTAGGCGACGAGGCCGAGGCCGAGGCGGGTGAAGAGGTAGAGGCGCAGGACGCGGAGGTCGGCCGGGGTGAGGCGGCCGGACATCCAGTCCGGTGTGCGGTCGGGTATCCGGCCGCGTATCCGCTCCGGTATTCGGCCGCGTATGCGCTTCCCCACCCGGCCGGGCGACCGCCGCCGCCCGTGCGGCCGGCCGCCGGGGCCGGCTTCGGCTTCGGCGGCGGGGGCGGAGCCCGGTCCGCGGGGGCCGCCGCCCGGCCCGGGGGCGCCCGGGGTCTCGGTCGTGGGCAGGGTGGTGGTCATCGGGCGTCCGTTCCTGAGAGGGGCCGGGCGGGCGGGCGGTACGGGCGGCGGCTGCGGCCGGCGCTGCGGCTGGGCCTGGGACACGCGCGTAGGCTACCCGTGCCCGGCGGTGCCACCGGCGCCGCCGGACGGGGGCGTGGTCCGGGACGCCGGGGCGTACGAGGGCGAGGAGGAGCCCCCGGCCGTGGCCGGGGGGTGGGTCGTGGCGGCCCGGGAAGGAGGGCCCGAGGAGGCCCCCGAAGGCGGATCGCTCGGGGAGAGGCCGGGCGCCGGTGCCCGGTCCGGGTGCGCCTTCGGGGAGAACGGCGAGGACAGGGGGCTCACCGCGGGGCGCGGCGGGGCCGTGCCGGGTTCCACGCCGACGCGGGTGCCGGGCAGGAGGAACAGTCCGAGGCCCGCTCCGGCGACCGCCAGCAGCGAGCCGACGGCCCGTTGCGCCGCCCGCGCCCGGCGGCGCGCCCGTACGCCTTCCCACAGGCGTGCGCGGTGCCGGGGCTCGAAGGGTGTGTGCTCCTGCGGCGCGCGCATCAGTCGCGTCAGCCGCCGTTCGAAGTCGTCGTCCATGGTCCTCTCCTTCACCCCACCGACTCGCTGACGTCGTCCAGGAGCTCCCTCAGGCGCGCCACTCCGCGCGCGGCGTGCGAGCGGGCCGTGCCCAGCGGGCAGCCCAGCGCGTCCGCCACCTGACTCTCGGAGAGGTCCTGGCAGTAGCGCAGCACCACCACGGCCCGCTGCCGCGCCGGCAGGCGGGCGAGCGCCGCCTCCAGCCGCGAGCGCTCGGCCACGGTCGCGGACACATCGCCCGCCACCGCCGTCTCGGGCACCTGGTCGACGGGGCGCTCGCCCCACCAGCGCCGCCGCGCGGAGCGGGCCGCCGCCCGGACCATCACCTTGCGTACGTACGCCTCCGGCGCCTCGTGGGCCACTTTCGGCCACACGAACCAGAGTTTGACGAAGGCGTCCTGCACCAGGTCCTCCGCACGGTGCCGGTCACCGCCGGTGAGCAGCCGGGCGAGGTGGAGCAACGCCGACCAGCGGGCCGCCACGAACTCGTCGAACTCACCGGCCAGAGCCTGCCGCATCCCCACCGTCCCCGTTCCCGCCAGTCGCCTACACCTGGGAACAAGACAGTGGCAGGTCCGGTTCTATGCACCCGCCCGCTGTGATCCGGGTCACCGGGAGTGCGGAGCGTGTCCTCCCGGACCGGTCAGGGCCTGCCGAGCGCGGCCACCGCCCGCCGCGCCTCCTCGACGAAGGCCGACTTCGCGCGGTGCAGTTCGTCCAGCGAGTCGTGCCGCCGCAACCCCTCCAGCAGCCCGTTCGCGGCGGCCGCCGCCTCCGGGGGCCCTTCGAGCACGACACCGGCGTACGCCCGCTGGAGCGACAGATCGTGATCGCCGCCACCACCGCCACCGCGGCCGGACCGCTCGGTCAGGAGCCTGGCCTCCGCGGCGCCCAGGAACTCCGCGTAGACCTGTCTGCGGAGCGCGACGGCGCGCTGGCCGTCCGCGCCCCGCAGCGTCATCCTCACCGACTCCAGCAGCGCCTCCGCCTGCCGGTCGCCCGCGTGCCGGGCCGCCTCGGCCTGCCGCACCCCGGCGCTCCTGCTGTACCAGCCCGTGACCACACTGCCCACGATCGCCGAGCCCGCGGCGATCAGCGCGATACCCCATTCACCCATGCCGCCATCCTCTCGGTCGCGCCCGGCCGCGGGCCCCGCTCCGGCCACAGGTGCGGCACGGATCACTCGACGCCCCGGGGCGTCGTGCCCGGTACGATCGGACCATGTCTGTCGAGGACACCGAAAAACCGGCGCCGACCTGCGCAAACAGCTCATCCGGCCGCCCGTCCTCGGATAAGATTGACCATTGGGGCGACGGGCGACGGGCGACGGGCGACGGGCGACGGGCGACGGGCGACGGGCGACGGGCGACGGGCGACGGGCGACGGGCGACGGGCGACGGTACTGCTCGCCGCGCGTTCGACGGTGGCGCTCCACCGGCTGCTGGACACGGTCCCCGCGCTGTCGGGCGATGACCGGATCACCCGGCTGTTCACCCTGGTCCCCGGCTCGGACTTCGGCGTCGACGTGCTCGCCGCCGTCGAGGCGGTGGGCGGGCGGCTGGTGCCGTGGAGCGAGGCGTGCGCCCGCTCCTACGATCTGATCCTCACCGCGAGCCCCAAGGGCGACCTGCGGCTGCTGCACGGCCGCCACGTACTGCTGCCGCACGGCGCCGGCTACAACAAGTCGATCCCCGGCGAGGGTTCGGACCCGGACTCCGCGTCCGGACTCGACCCCGCCTTCCTGCTGCGCGCGGACGACGGCACCGGCGCCGCGCCCGCCCCCGTGGCCCTGCACGCGGTCGCCCACCCCGACCAGGTGGCGCGGATCGCCGCGGCCGACCGGCGGGCCGCCGACCGGGCCAAGGTCGTCGGCGACCCCACCCTCGACCGCCTGCTCGCCTCCCGCCCGCTGCGCGAGCGCTACCGCGCCGCGCTCGGCACCGGCGCCCGCAGACTGCTCGTACTGGTCTCCACCTGGGGCCCGGAGTCGCTGCTGCGCCGCTTCCCGGAGCTGCCGGCCCGGCTGGCCGCCCACCTCCCGCAGGACGAGTACCAACTGGCCCTGGTGGTGCACCCCAACGAGCACAGCCTGCTGGGCACCTACGACCTGACCGAGCGCCTCGCGCCCGCCCTCGACGCGGGCCTGGTCCTGGCGGGCCCGCACGAGGAGTGGGCGTCCGTGCTGATCGCCGCCGACGCGCTGGTCACGGACCACGGCTCCACCGCGCTGTACTACTGCGCCACCGAGGACCGGCCCGTCGTCGGCGTCCACCAGGACGGCGCCGAACTGATACCGGGCAGCCCCATGCACACGCTCCTGGACCGCATACCGCGCCTCGGCGCGCCGGACGCCGCCCCCGCGGCCGTGGAAGAGGCCCTGCGCGCCTACCGCCCCGGGACCGGCCGGGAGGCCGCCCGGACCGCCTTCGCCCAGCAGGGACGGGCCCTGCGGCTGCTGCGGACCGAGCTGTACGCCCTCCTCGGCCTGACCCCGCCCGCCCGGACCGCTCCGCCCCGGCTGCTGCCCGAGCCCCGGCCCGCGGAGCGCGTCCCCGCGGCGTTCGACGTGGACACCGCGGTGGAGACCCGCACCGGCACCCGCGCGGATGGCGTCGCCGCCCGCGTCCGCGTCGCCCGGCGCCCGGTCGGACTCGGTGCCCCCGGCGACCACCTCGCCGCCGAGGACGGATCCGCGAGCGAGGCCCTGGTCCGCTCGGCGGGAGTGCTCTACCGGCGCCCGCTGCCCGCCGCCGACGCCTCGTCAGGATCGGCCTGGACGGCGGACGGCTGGATGCGCCACGCGCTGTCCGCGTACCCGGGCTGCCGTACGGCCGCGGCGGTCCTGACGCCGGACCTGTTCCTGCTGCGCACCCGCACCCGCGCCTCCACCGGCACGGCGGAGGCGTCCGGGGCGTACGCCGTCCAGGTCGCCCCGCTGGCCGAGGACGGGCGGGTGACGCGCGCCGACCCGGCCGCCGCGGTGTCGGCCGTGCACGCCTGGCTGCTGCGCGACTCCCCGTCTCCTGCCCCGGACCCGGTTTCCCTCGCCCTCGCGCCGCTCCGGCTGAGCTGTGTCATCGGCGACCGCGCCTTCGCCCTCGTGCTGCGCCCGGCCACGGACGCCGAGGCGGCGGCGCCCTTCTGACCGCGCCGCCGTGCCGCCGCGCCCCGCGCGTGCCGGATGTCCTACGCGTCCAGGCCGTTGTGCCGCCGGATGTCACGGGCGGCCGTGCGGTGCTCGGCGGCCTCGGCGCTGCGGCCCTCGTTCTGGGCCAGCTCGGCCAGCGCGTCGTGGACCCGGGCCTCGTCGAATCCGGAGCGCCGCCGGACGGCGGCCCGCAGCGAGTCCTCGTACAGCGGACGGGCCTCGGCCGTGCGGCCGAGCCGGTGGAGCACACCGGCGAGCGCGAAGCCGGTGCGGCGGGTCATCCGCTCGCGCTTGCCCTCGACCGCCATGCCGTGCGCCTCGGCGAGCAGTTCCCGTGCCTCCTCCAGCTCACCGAGCTTCGCGCGGGCCTCGCCCAGCCGGTACGTCTGGAGCATGGCCCCGTAGGGGTTGGGGATCGCCAGGTGCATCGCGCGGGACCGGGCGAACTCGGCCGCGGCGCGCGCCCAGTCGCCGCCGGCTCCGTGGAGCATGCCGCGGAACTCGACCAGCGACGCCCCGAGCTTGCGGTCGCGCTCGCCGCCGCCGAGCCCGGCGAGGGCCGCCTCGGCGTGGTCGAGCTGCTCGGCCGCCTCGCTCAGCAGCCCCGCCTCCCACAGGTGCCGGGCGAGCTGGCACCGCGTGCGCACCAGCCAGACCGGCCGGCCGCCGTCGCGGACCGCGCAGGCGACGGCGAGCCGCAGCGCCCCGATGACGTCCGACTGGTGCGGGTGGTCCAGCGCGTACGTCCACACCGCCTCGGACAGCGCCACCGCCTCGGCGTCCAGACCGCGCTCATGGGCGAGGCGTACGGCGGCGAACAGCGTATGGCGCTCCTCGTAGAGCCAGGCCGAGGCGCGGTCGGAGCGCGCCGCGCGCTCCTCGGGGCCGTCCGCCTCCGCCGGGTCGGCCAGCGGGGCGTCCGGCGCCCCGGCCAGGGCGGGGAACGCGTCCCCGACGAGGAGCCGGGACCCGGCGGCGAACCGGTCGGCCCGCTGGAACTGCCGTACCAGCCAGCGCAGCAGCCTGGTCAGCGCCTCCGCCGCCTCGCCGCCCCGGGCGTCCCGGCGCGAGCGGCGCCGGGCGTGGGCGCGCAGCGGGCCGGGCAGCCGCATCCGGCCGTCCGCCGCGGACAGCACCTCGCTCAGGTCCAGCAGTCCGGCCCGGTCGAGCTCTTCGAGCGCGTCCTCGCACGCCTCGGGCCCGCGGCCCAGCAGCGCGGTCGCCGAATCCGCGGTGAAGGTCAGCGCGGGGTGGTGCGGCAGCAGCCGGTAGAGCAGGGCCGCGGTGGGGGACAGTCCGTCGTACACGGTGTCCCAGAACCGCTCCACGCCGGGGACGCCGCTCTCCTCCCACGCGCTGTGCAGCTGCGGGACCAGCCGGGACAGGGGCCGCAGCCGGTGCCCGCGCACCCAGCCGCCCGCGACATGGAGGGCTGCCGGCAGCCCTTCGCACAGCCGCACCAGCGCCCGTACGGAGTCGGGATCGGCCGCCAGCCGGGGGTCCTGTACGACCAGTTCCAGCAGTTCGGTGGCGGCCCGCTCCTCCAGCGGGGGCAGCGCGATCCCGAGGGCGGCCCCGTCCTCCAGGTCGCGCAGCGGGCTGTGGCTGGTGACGATCACCAGGCTGCCGCCCGACGTCGGCAGCAGCGGGACGATCTCCGAGGCGTAGCGCGCGTTGTCCACGATGAGGATCAGGCGCGCGCCGGCGGTCTTGCTCCAGTACTGGTTGCAGCGCGCCTTGAACTGCGGCGCGAGGAAGGCCGGCTCCACGTCCAGGGATTCCAGTAACTGGGCGAGCACGTCCGCGGGGTCGGCGGCGCCGCCCATCCGGAAGTCGTCCAGGTCGACGGAGAGCACCCCGTCGGGGAACTCGTCGCGCAGCACCCGCGCGAGCAGCCGGGCCAGCTCGGTCTTGCCCACGCCCTGCGGCCCGCTGAGCGTCACGAGCAGGGGCCGCCCCCCGCCGTCCGCCCGCTCCCGCACCGCACGGAGCACCCGCTCCCGCGGCTCCTCACGGTCGACGAAGCACGCCGGTTCAGGGGGAAGCTGCACTCTCACGGATCCGTCCCAGCCCTTCGCGTCCTCGGTCGCCTAACGCCCCACTCTAGAGGTGTAGTTGCCGCCGCACACCGTGTCACAGCGGCACGCCGGACCGCACGGCTAATCCTCGGACCGCCCCCGCGGGCGAGCACGGAGCCCCCGGCACGCCGAAGCGCCCCGACCGGTCGAAACCGATCGGGACGCTTCCCGCGGGCCGGAGGGGTACTCCCCTCCCCCGCACCTGTAGGCCCTGTGGGACTCGAACCCACAACCAATGGATTAAAAGTCTGCTGAGCCCCCAAGGCGCCCTGTACCGCCTCGTACCGGCACGCGCCTCGTCGGGCCTTACTCTCCAGGTCAGAGGCGTTCAGCGAACGTATATCGCGCCCTCTTCACCTTGCCTAGTACCGCCGCGTACCGTGCTCTTACGCGGCCTTCGGGCCAGCACCGGGCCAGCAGGAAGGGCCCCCGACCCGCAGGTCAAAGGCCCTTTCTCGTACACCCGATTCTACTCCGAGGCCTACCCGATGTCAGTGCCGGCCCGTACCGTGTGCCTCGTCAGATTCCGCGTCTGCTGGCTGCGACGCGCTCGGCCCCTGCTTCGGTACAGCGCCCGAAGCAGGGGCCGCTCCACTTCCTCGCCGAGCCCGCGGCACGGCTGCCGCAGCACGCTCCGTCAGGTCCTGCTCGTACTCCTGGAACAGGCTCATGTACGTGTCAGAGGTCAGGACGATGGTGGAGTGCCGCAGCTTCTTGCTCGCGTCGTCGATGTCGCCGCCGCCGGCCTTCACCAGGGCGGCCGCTCCGTGCCGGAGGTCTCGCAGATTGATGGGCGGGAGGGCGGCCGCCTCCACGATCCGCTTGAACTCCTTGCTGACGACGTCGGGGTGCAGCCAACTGCCGTCCTCGTCCGTGAAGACCTTGCCGGTCTCGGACCACTTCTTTCCCGCCTTCAGCCGGGCCGCGTGCTCAGCGTCCTGACGGGCGCGGTGCTCGCGCAGTACGGAAACCGTTTCTCCGTCGAGGATCACGGCAGACATGGACGAGTCCGTCTTCGGGACGGTCTCGATGGGCGTCCAGCCGTCCACCACGATCTCGGTCAGGACGTCGATCCGCGGGGGGCTGATGTCCAGGTGGACGTTCGCCCAGTCGGCGCCCACACCTTCGCCGCGGCGCAGGCCGTGGTGGGCGACCAGGTGGAAGAAGGCGTACAGGCGGCTGTCCTCGGCCGCGTCGAGGAACGCGCCCAGCTGCTCGGGCGTCCAGACCATCACTGGGGACGGCTTGGCGCCGGTCTCCTTCCAGCGGGCTACCCGCTCGGCGGTCCACAGCAGGCCCTTGGGACGTGCGCCTGAGCCCAGCTCCACGTGCTTCGCCGCGTTGAAGGTGATGAGCTGCGTGCCGATCGCCTTGTTGAGGGCCGAGCGCAGGGTGCGACGGATCGCGTGGCGGGTGGAGACGCCGTTGGCCTTTCGGTACGGCTTCATCTCGGCCAGCTTGGCCCGCTCGGCGGCCAGGCGCTCACGTTCCTTGGCCGGCGGTCGTCCCGGCTTCGTCCACTTCGCCCGCGCTTCCTGCTCGCGGCGCGCGGCGTTCTCCGCACGGATCAGGTCGGACTCGTCGGCGATGGCATCGAACATCTCTTGGATGTGTCCGACGCTGAGACGGTCCAGCCGGTAGTGCCCGATGCGGGGCTTCAGGTGCACGCGGATGTGCGAGTGGTAGCCAGCGTTCGTTGTCGGGCGCGTCTTCTTGGTGGCCATCCACCGGTCGAGCCACTCGGCCACCGTCATCTTGCCGTCGAGCGGCACGCCTACGCCCAGGCGGCGCTGGACCTCGGCGGCCTGGGGGATGTCTGCGCGGCGTGCGGAGATGTCCGCTAGGAGGTCGCCCACGCGCTGCTGTTCGGTTGGATCGTCACCGGGGAGGGCGAGGATGGCCTGCAGGCGGGAGAGGTCGCCCTGGGCCGGTGTCACGCCGTCGTACCCGGTGCGCCGGAAAGTTCGGCGGTTTCCCTCGGCGTCCGGCGGCAGCTCCTGGCGGAGGCCGATGGACCCGTGGTTCTTCTTCTTCAGCTGTGGACATGAGTTGCCCAACAACTTGCCGTCACCCCCGCGGCACTCGCATCGGCGGTAGATGCTTCCGGCCCGGCGTGCTGACGGCATCAGTCCTACTCCTTCCGCTCGGGCGGCTTCTCATTGTCGCTGATCTGGACGATGCCGACACCGATCAAGTGCTGTGCGACCGAGTTCAAACCGGCCAGCATCGCAGTTGTCATCTCGCCCGGCCGCACCGCGAGCGCCAGGTCTCCAGACTTCGTCCGAATCGGCACTATCACCTGGTCATCCGGCACGTCCTCGCTCTCTACGAACCACGCCTTCGGGGCCCGCTCTCGTGACTCCATGCAACCTCCCCCATCGCCAGCACGCTATTCGTGCACACGTTCGAATATGCGGTTGGACCAGTGCATGTATCGGCCAACTGCGTCCGGACATGATCGCACCGCAGGCCGCAAATCTCTACGGCCTGCTCGTATTGATCACGCAGGGTGAGGCAAAGGGGAATGGACCCCTCACCGTTCGGCGTCATCATCTGGCGGGACCAGCGTGTCGATCAACCGCAGGAGGCGGTCTCGCTGATCGACCGGGAGCTGGTCGAGCTTCCGCACGTAGGCCTTGGCCTCAGATGAGCCGCTGACTAGCGGGTCTACCCCATGGAACTGCTGGCCGGCCGCGTCCTGGAGTTGCTCCAGCGGGAGTTCGCACGCGGCCGCGAGGGCCCGTAGCTCTTGCACCTCTGGCGGCGTCACAGGCTCCCCAGACTCCAGGCGATAGATCCAGCCACGCGTGACTCGTTTGCCCGACAAAGGGTCGACGGCTTTCGCCGCAAAGGTCGCCAGAGACTCGTTCAACTCTGAACGACGCCTTCGTACCAAGTCCGCGAACTGGGTACGCCGTTCAGGGCCGCCGATGCCTTCTCTCGCCTGGTCTTCGTGTGCCGCCATGGGGCTCATCCTGTCACTCCTGTGAACTGTTGTGCGCTCTTGTCGTTCAGGCGTGCTCTTGGAGCGCTGGTGACGTACGCGCAGGTCAGTTGGGGCGATCATTCCACTCACTGGACGGATTGTTCAGCACGCGAACCGATCTCGCCAGTCCGCCTGGACCCAATGTCCGATTCTTGACGCAACCCCCACAGTCATTCAGCTCACTAGACATTCCGTTCAGCTCGTGTGATGCTCTCCTTCATCGCCGTTCAGCGCGATGAACGTTCCGTCCCACGAGGTGAACGACGCATGTCCGGAACCCCAGCACTCACCATGTACGCGGTCGCCAGCGGCGACCGACTCAAGCTCCTGATGGAGCGCACCGGCACTGGTGACAGCGTCACCAGCCGCGAACTTGCCGAGGCAACCGGCGTCGCCCACGGCACGATCGGGGCGCTCATGTCCGGCGCACAGCGCACCGTCCCGGAGGAAAAGGCCAAGGCCATCGCGGCCCGGCTCGGCGTGGACCTTCTCGTGCTCTTCATACCGATGGAGCGCGCCGGCCGGACCCTCATCCCCGCGCAGCAGGTGAGCGTATGACGACTGCCGCCCCGCTTACCCCGGCTCAGGTCGCCGAGCTGCCCGCGATGCTGCCGGTGCTCCAGGCGTTCGCCGCTCTCAACATCGGCGAAACGCTCGGCTACGACCTGATCAGCTCGGGCCAGTTCCCCATTGAGGTCATCAAGCTCGGCCGCGCCTTCCGCGTCCGCAAGGCCGACCTGCTCACCTTCCTCGGCCTCGCCGAGTTCGTCGCCGCCGAGGTCCAGTCGGCAGCGGCCACCACTGACGACGGCGCCCCCGGGGTCCAGCCGCAGGCGCCGTCCGAGCAGCCCAGCCCCACCCACGCCAGCAAGTAGAACGGAGCAGCTCCATGCAGCAGCTTCCCACGCCGGAGCCCGCCTCCGACTGCGCAGTCCCCCGCGCCCTCGCCTCCCTGGCCTCCGCCCGACTCGGCGCCGACCAGGACGTGGCCGAGTGCCTCGACCTCATCGCCGAGCTGGTGAAGCGAACCGGTGACCCGGTCAACGTCTTCGCGTGGATCCGCAGGCTCTTCGCGCACGAGGACCTCCACCTGCTGGCCGCTCAGCACAACATCACGTTGCACGAGACCCGTGCCGATGAGCAGCCCACCGCCACGCACGTCATCTGGGCGGCCGAAGGCCGCGGGTTGGCGATCGTGCCGCAGTGCCAGCACCCGGCCGACACGGTCCGCCAGCTGCGCGACGCCCTCACCCAGCGCGAGGAACAGAAGCGGAGCAGCGCCGCCTTCCAGGCCTCCGTCGCCGCCGGCCACGTCGAGGACGTCGAGGTGTGGTTCACCCGGACTCACAGGGCGGCCCGTTGACCACGCCCGCCGCGCGCGCCCGGACCACCCCGGGCGTCGCGGCCCCCTCTCAGCACATCGACGGCTCCTTGTTCGTGGACATGGACAACGCCCGCGCTCGCTACGAGTGCTACCGCCCCGGGTGCCTGAAGCCCCGCGAAGAGCCAGTCCGGCCGTCCGCCGTCACGCCGTTCATCGACGGGATCAAGGCCCGGCACTTGAGCCAGTACCACGGGAGCACCCCTTGACCGAACCACAGACCACCGATCTCCGGGCCGCCGCCCGCGAGTTGCACGACGCTGGCCTGTGCGTCCTGCCCATCAAGGCCGACGGTACGAAGAAGCCCGCCGTGTCCTGGATGGACTACAAGATCGAGCGCACCACGCCCGAGCAGCACGACGGTTGGTTCGGCGGTGACCGGCCCCGCGGCATCGCCGTGGTCTACGGCCAGGTGAGCGGCGGCGTCGAGCTGATCGAGTTCGAGGGCCTCGCCATCCGCGAGGGCCTGCTGGACGAGGCCACCGAGATCATGGACGCTGCCGGACCCCATATCGCCGAGGCCTGGCACACGCTCCTGAACGGCTGGGTGACCGAGTCACCGTCCGGCGGCCGGCACTACCGCGTCCGCGTCGAGGGCGGCGACGTCCCCGGGAACACCAAGCTGGCCAGCAGGCTCGCCCGAGAGGACGAGTACACCGAGGCGGACCGCCAGCGGCTGCGCGAGCGGCCCACCGCGCGCATCGTCCGGGTGCTCGTCGAGACCCGAGGCGAGGGCGGTTACGGCCTGGTCGAGCCGTCTGGCGGCACCGTCCACGCCACCGGGCGCCCGTACGTCCGGCTGGCGGGCGGGCCAGGCACGATCCCCGTCCTCGACGCGGACACCATGGCCGCGATCCGTGACCACTGCCGGATGCTGGACCAGCTGCCGCAGCCGGAGGCCCCGCGGACCGCGCCGCGCCCGGCTCCGCCCCGGGCCGACGGGAGCCTGCGCCCTGGCGACGACTTCGAAGCGCGCGCCGACTGGGCCGACATCCTCGGCGGCGTCTTCCGCCCGCTCACCACCCGCGGGAGCGAGACCTACTGGGGGTGGGCCGACGGCGTCGGCGGCGTGAAGGCCACGACTGGGCGCGACGAGCACGACCGGCTGTTCGTCTTCGCCACCGGCAGCGAGTTCCAGAGCGAGGTGCCCTACAGCAAGTTCGGCGCCTACGCCCTGCTGAACCACGGCGGCGACCACAAGGCCGCCGCGCGGGAGCTGACCCGCCAGGGCTACGGCAGCCGCCGCCTCGCTGCGGTCGGCGCCCCGGGCCCCGCGCCAGCGCCTGCCACTGAGCAGCCGGACGCCGACGAGACGCCCGTCGACAAGGACCAGGAGGAGCAGAAAGACGAGGGCGGACGCGAGGGGTTCGACTATGCCGCCACGTTCGACCTGCCCGCCACCGTCCGCACGCCGTACGACTACCGGATGACGGGCCGCGGGGTCGAGGTGCTCAGCACCAGCGGGGACAACTGGATTCGCGTCACGTTCGCGCCGCTGGTCATTGCCGCCACCTTCGAGGACCCCGAGGGCGACCAGTACGTGGAACTGTCGTGGATCGACCGCAGCCTGGCGGGGCGGCCCCGCCGGATCTCCCGCATCGTCAGCCGCGAGACCGCGAAGCGCGGACGAAAGCTCATCGAGACGTTGGGGTCGGCCGGCCTGCCCGCCGTCGAGGGCGACGCACGCGCCGTAGAGAAGTGGCTTGCCGAGTTCGAGGCCGCCAACGTCGGGCGCATCCCGTCCGAGCAGCTGGCCCGCTGGCTGGGCTGGCAGGACGACGGCACGTTCGTCTCCTCACCCGAGGACGGCATCAAGGTCGACACGCCGTTCGAGGAGCAGCGGGGCCCGGCGCGAGCCCACGCCAGGAAGGGGACACTGGACGGCTGGCGGGACACCATCGTCCAGCTGGAGGGCTTCCCGGTGCCGCGCGTCGCGGTGGCGGCCGCGCTCGCCGCTCCGCTGCTCAAGCCCCTCGGGCTGAACAGCTTCACCCTGGACATCTCCAGCCGCTCCACGAAGGGCAAGACCACTGCGCTCCAGGTCGCGCTCAGCGTGTGGGCCGACCCGTCCGAGCACGCGTCGGCGATGTCCAACTGGCGCACCACGCTGTACGCGATCGAGAAGCGGCTGAACCTGGTCCGCGGCCTCGTCACCGTCTTCGACGAGACGATGGCCGTCACGGACGACACCCTCATCGACGAGGTGCTGTACCAGCTCCCGATGAACCACGGGAAGGCCCGCAGCGGCGGCGCCTTCGGCAACATGCTGCCCTGGGAGACCATCCTCCTGTCCTCGGGCGAGCGGCCAGCGCTCAGCTTCACCACCAGCCAGGGCGCGGCCGCGCGCATCCTCGGCACCACGATCGCCCCGTTCGGCGACGGCGGCGGCACGGTCGCGGCGGCGGCCCGGGAAGGCGTGCTTGCCCACCACGGGCACGCAGGGCCGGAGTTCATCCAGTACATCCTCAGCGGCCTCGCGAAGCCGAACGGACGCGAGGGGCTCAAGGAGAAGCACCGCGCCCTGGTGGACGAGTTCCGCGGCGGCGGCGATATGACGAACCGGCGCGCGCCGATGGTGGCCGTCCTGGCCTTCGCAGAGGCGCTGGCGTGCCGCATCGGTCTCCTGCCGTACGAGCCGCTGCCGCATGACGTCTGGCGCGGGCTGTTCACCGCCCACAACCCCACCGACAACCGGCCGGACATGGCGCTGGACGTCCTGCGGGAGTACGTGGCGGGCCACGCGCACGAGCTGTTCACGGCCACGCGAAAGGTGATGAACGAGAAGCCGCCGTACGCCGGGTGGCTGGGCGTCCTGGGCACGGACAAGGAGACGGGGGCCGCCGAGGTGGCCCTACTGCCCGAGCGCGTCCGCAAGATCCTCGCCGAGGCCGACTACTCGCTGGACGCCGTCGTGGGCAGCTGGATCGACGCGGGCTACCTAAAGACCCTCAAGAGCCAGCGTCCGGCCCATCTCGTGCCCCGCCGCTTCGACGGCGCCCGCGCCAAGTGCCTCGCCTTCACCCCGGAGGGCATGCCCTTCGGCGACCAGGACGAGGCGGCATGACTGCCACCGCGCGGGTGGTACGCACCGAGTGCGTACCACCCGCCAGCCCTCATCCTCGCAGGTCAGCGGCGTCGAAGACGGTCTCTCGGGGGCGGTACGCACTCGCCCGGAAATGGCACCCCTCAGGCGTGGGCGCGTGTGCGCGCCTGCGTGCGCCTGTGCCCACGCATCGACCCCTGTCTGTTTCTGCGTACCTGCGTACCACTGCCCCTAGAGAGACACATAGCAGCAGGTCGACCCCGCTTTTTGCCCGGTACGCAGCCGGTACGCAGCCGGTACGCAGTGCGTACCGGCCCTCTCCCCTCTCCACCGAATCGAGGTGACCCATGTCCTTCACACCCCGCCCGTACCAGGTCGACGCCATCGAGGCGTTGCGCCAGGGCTGGTCCACCGGGAAGAACCGCCTGGCGGTCGTCCTGCCGACCGGCGGCGGCAAGACCGTGGTGTTCTCCCACCTGGCACACCGGATGCTCGATGACCTCGGAGGCAAGCGCGTCCTGGTGATCGCCCACCGGGAGGAGCTGATCGAGCAGGCCGCTTCCAAGCTGCTCGCCGTGGACCCGATGCTGCGGGTCGGCATCGTCAAGGCCCAGCGCGACGACCACGCGGACGCCGACGTGATCGTGGCCAGCGTCCAGACCCTGGCCGTAGCCCGCCGCCGCGAGGCCATCCGCGACATCGGCCTGGTCATCGTCGACGAATGCCACCACGCCGCCGCCCGGACGTACATGGAAGTGCTCCAGCACTTCGGTGCCTGGGGCGGCGTCCCGGTGGCCGGCTTCACCGCGACCATGCACCGCGAGGACGGCGGCCTCGCCGAGGTCTGGGAGGACGTCGTCTTCCGCCTCGACATCCTCGACATGATCAGCGACGGGTTCCTGTGCGACGTCCGCGGGAAGCGGATCACGGTCGACACCCTCGACCTCAACAAGGTGCGCACCCGGGGCGGCGACCTGGTCGATGGGCAGTTGGGCAAGGCCCTGGAAGACTCGGGCGCCCTGGACGCCATCGCCAAGGCCTACGTCGACCACGCGGCCGACCGGGCGGGCGTCGTCTTCACGCCGACCGTGGCGACCGCCCAGGCCGCCGCCGCCGCGCTGGAGGCCGTCGGCATCACGGCGGCCCCGGTGTGGGGTGATATGGGCCGCGACGAGCGGAAGGCCACGCTGGCCCGCTACTCGGCTGGGGACGTGCAGGTACTCACCAACTGCATGGTGCTCACCGAGGGGTTCGACGCTCCGCACACCAGCTGCGCGGTGATCGCCCGCCCGACGAAGAGCGCGAGCCTGTACGTGCAGATGGCCGGCCGCGCGCTGCGCCCGGCGCCAGGGAAGACCGACGCGCTGCTGCTGGACGTCATGGGCGCCTCCACCCGGCACAAGCTCGCGTCCATGGTCGACCTGACCGCGCGGGAGGTCGGGGAGGCCGAGGAGGGCAAGACCCTGCGGGAGGCCGCCGAGGAGCACGTCGCCTCCGTCCAGCGCCGCGCGCTGGCCGCCCGGGTCGAGGTCGAGGAGGCCAACCTCTTCGGGGAGTCGGCGATCCGCTGGCTGCGCACGGCTGACGGCACATGGTTCATCCGCCTGACCGGACCCATGTTCCTGTTCCTGCAGCGCGACCCCGGGACCCGCCTGTACCGGATGCGACGCTGGACGGAGGCGCACGGCGCGCACGCGCCGAAGGAGGACGTGGCCCGGCCGCTGCCGGAGGCCCTGGTGTGGCTGGAGCAGCAGGCCAAGATCCTCGCCCCGCACGCGTTCGTCGCCCGTCAGGCCCGTTGGCGGTCCGGGGCGCCGAGCCCGAAGCAGCTGGGGCTATGCCGTCGCCTCGGCATCGCCGTGCCGCGTGGCGCGTCGGCCGGGGACGTCGCCGACCTCATCGACCAGGACCGCGTCGGCCGCGTCCTCGGTCAGCTGATCCTTCCCGCCGCGTAGCGGTCCGGGCCTGCCGCTAACAGGCCCGGACCTCCGCCCATCACACCACGGAGGAACCGTGTCCCCCTTCTGCTACGACGGAGACCTCGACTTCACCGACCTGTTCTGCGGCCTCGGCGGCTCCACCCTCGGCCTCACCGAGGCGGGCATGCGCGCCCGACTCGTCATGAACCACGACGCCGTCCAGGTCGCAGCTCACCGCCTCAACCACCCCGAGTGCGAACACCTCGTCGAGGACATCAACGCCTTCGACAAGCGCAGCCTGCCTCGCACTCGCATCCTGTGGGGCTCCCCTATCTGCACCGAGATCAGTCCCGCCGGCGGCCGCAAGCGGACCCGCGGACAGATCGCCCTCCTTGGCCAAGACGGCCAGCCCATCGAGGGCGACGGGCAACCCGAGTTCCAGCGGACCCGCGCGACCGCGCTGGACATCATCGCGGCCACCGAGGTGCACCGCTACGACGCCGTGCTGTGCGAGAACGTCCCCGAGTTCTTCCTCGACTGGGAGCTGTTCGACTGGTGGATCGGCGGCTTCAAGATCCTCGGCTACAACCACCAGATCGTGTGCGCCAGCAGTGCACACCTCGGCGACGACGACAACGAGACGGCACCCCAGCACCGCAACCGCGGCTACGTCGTCTTCACCCGCGAAGGCATCCCGCTGCCCGACCTGGAGGTGCGGCCCGCCGCAGTGTGCCCGACGTGCGGGCCCGTCCAAGCCGTTCAGGTGTGGCGCAACCCGCGGCGCCGGAAGATGGGCAGCTGGGGCGTCCAGTACGACTACCGCTGCCCCACCAAGGTGTGCGGGCTGATCCTCGACCCGGCCGTCCGGCCCATCGGCGACGTCATCGACTGGTCGGCGCCCGGCCGTCGGATCGGCGACGGCCGCCCGGACCGGAAGAAGTTCACCCCCTACGCCGAATCGACCCGGACACGGGTCGCGGCCGGCCTGGCGAAGTTCGGGCACGAGCCGCACGTCACGATGCTGCGCCGCAACACCACCGCAGTCAGCGTCGACGGACCCGTGCCCGCCGTGTCGGCGCAGGGCAAGCACCACGCGCTGATCGTCCCGAACGGCCGTCGAGGCGCTGTTCGTACGACGGCCGAACCGCTCACCACGGTGGCGTGCAAGCCGCACCACAGCCTCGTGCGCCCGGCCCCGGCTGTCGACGACTGCACGCTGCGGATGCTGAGCCCGCGCGAGCTGGCCCGCGCGCAGCGGTTCCCGGCGGACTACATCCTCCCGGACTCCACCCAGGAGGCGCAGATCCTCGGCGTCGGCAACGCCGTGTCGGTGAACGCCGCGCGCTGGCTCGGCGAGCGCGTGAAGGCAGTGCTCGCCTGACGACTTCGGCCGCCCCCGCGACATTCGGGGGCGGCCTCCCACCCATCACACCGCGGAGAGCCCCATGGCACTGCACCTCACAGACCTCAGCGCCGAGGACGTCGCCGAACTCGTCGACTGCCTACTGCTCGGTGCCGACCAGACCGCCAACGCCCAGATCGCCGAACGCCGCCGCTACCTCGCCCACGGCATCGGCGATGCCCTCAACTCCCTGCCCACCCCCGAGCCCTCCGGAGGCACCCTGTGAAACCCAGCCGCATCCTGCGGTGGCACTACATCGCCGCCGCCGCCCTCGTCGGCCACTGCGCCGCCACCAGCCTCACCGCGGGCGCCTGGTGGTACGGCACCGGCCTGTTCATCGCCTCGCTGCTGTTCCTCGTCGCCCTGGCCCGGGACGTCGTCGCCGCCGACCGGGTGTGCAAGGCCGCCCTGGACGAGGCCGCCCGCATGGACCGGGCCGCCCGGATGCGGGCCTGGCAGGACCGACAGCGTGCCGAGATCGACGGCTGCTGTGAGCGCTGGTGGACGTCCGCCGGCGTCGAGCACGACACCACCCGCTGCGCCAGGAAGGACCGGGCCGCATGAGCCAGCGCCGCTACACCACGAGCGACATCACCGACGACCAGCTGGACGCGCTGTACGAGAACGCGAACGAGGGCTGGCGCCGCGGCGACCGATGGAAGGAGCGGGCTCTGGCCGCCGAGGCCGCCGTCGAGCGGCTCACCGCCTGGTGCAACGAGCTGGACGAACTCAGCCAGGTCGTCATGAAGGACGAGACGGCCAAGCACCCCGTAGCCGAGAACATCCGCCACCGACTGGCACAGCCCGAGGAGAACAGCACCCCGTGACCTGCGAACTGTGCGGCAACGCGGCCAGCGGCTACCTGTGCTCCCGGCACCGGGACCAGCTGGCCACGAGGCTGCATGAACTCCCTGCCCTGTACCGAGAGGTCGGTGAGTGCCTGGTGCCCCGCCGATCCGGCTGGGGCGACATCGTCGCTACCAAGAGCGCGGCCGGCCCCCGCTCTCCCGTTAACGAGGACGTCCTCGACACGGTGAACTGGGCCCGCGCGACCGAGGTGATCCACTCGTGGCGGACGGACGTCCGTCGGCTGCGCTGGCCGCACCGCGGGGCGCCCCCGCCCGCCCGCTTGGACGCCGACTGCCGGTGGCTGGCCCAGGAGCTGGACTGGATCGTCGCGCAGTACCCGGCGGCCGGCGACCTCGCCCGCGAGGTGGCCGAGCTGAACGGGCAGGTCCGTTCG
Source organism: Streptomyces sp. PL-25 (assembly GCF_058344915.1). Lineage (NCBI taxonomy): Bacteria > Bacillati > Actinomycetota > Actinomycetes > Kitasatosporales > Streptomycetaceae > Streptomyces > Streptomyces sp. PL-25. The sequence continues at coordinate 3,962,373 of NZ_CP136997.1, read as the reverse complement.
ATCGTCGGCGACCCGGAGCCGCGTCGGCAGAGGATCGGGTACTGCGTCGCGCTGGTCGGCGAGGGCGTGGTCTGTGGGGCCGTGATCTCCCGGCTGCCGGGTGAGACGCGGCTGAAGTGCCAGTGGTGCGGGACGGAGTACGGATCCGCCGACTACTTGATGTTGAAGCACTTCCAGCCTGCCGATGCGGCGTGACGCACGTCCGATACATTCAACGCACTGGACATTTTGTTCAGGCTATGGAACGGTAGAGAGCGAACGAAGGGCCGGGCAGCAGCTCGGGGGGTTGCAGCCCCCCGGCGCGCGCACCGCCCGGCCCTTCCACCGAACACCTGATCTGAGCAGGAGTCGGCATGACCGATCATTTCCCGCGCCCCAGTGCGCGCGCAACATCCCGGGCCTCGGCGGCCCGTGTCGCCGAGCTGCACGAGCTGTGCCGCCAGGACTACGCGAAGGGGGCGCGGCAGCGCCTGAGCGCGCAGTACCCGACCGCCTTCCTCGCGGTGCCCCCCGCCACCCCGGCCGCCGTGCCGAGCGACCTGGACGTCGCCATCAGCGTCGCCCAGCAGCTGCTCGACAGCGACCAGGTCCTCTCCCTCCGCGAGGCTCTGCGCCTCCTGCTCCGCGCTCTCGGCGCCGAGAGCGAGGTGCAGTCGTGAGGACCTCCAACCTGCCCAAGCCCGTCCGGGACCTGCTCGCCGCCGTGCTGGAGGCAATCGACCTCCCGCACCCGGCCACGACCGGCGGCACCGAGGTACACGACCGGCTGCTCGCTGACCGCGTCGTGCACGCCCGTATCGCCCTGCGCAGCGCCCTCGGCCTCGACGGCCCCGCCATGGACCCGGCGTGGGACGCCCAGTACCTCCGCGAGCGCCTCGCCCGGTACCCGGTCACCGGGTACGTCACCGCGGAGCAGGCCCACGCCGCGCTCGACGCGGGCAAGACCTGGACCGAGGCCGTCTCCCTCCCCGTCGAGGAGGGCCGATGAGCAGCCGCCACCTCACCGCGGGGCAGCAGGCCGTCCTCGGTGCAGCCGCTGTCGCCATGGCCGCCGTCGGCGGCTTCGGCGCCTGGGGCACGTACACCAACGTCCTCGCCCAGTTCCACCGCGGCGCGACCGCCGCCGGAGCCGTCGCCGCCGGCGAAGGCCTCGCGCTGATCCTCGCGCTGACGATGCTCGGGCTCACCATGCTCGGGCAGCCCGCGCCCGCCGCCGTCCGGGTCGGGCTGTGGCTCGCGCCGGCCGCCGCGTGCGGCACCGGCGTGTCCATCGCCCACACGATCACCGAGACCGTCGTCTACGGCGCCACCCCGCTCGCCATGAGCGGCGCCGCCGAGGGCCTCGGCCTGATCGCCCGCCGCGTCGTCGTCTACCGCACCGGCCGGGACGCCGAGACGCTGCGCCGCAACGCCGACACGGCCCGACAGCTCGCCTACCAGCGCGCCGTCGCCGACGGCCACCCCGGCGAGTGGCGGCGCAAGCTGGCCGTCCGCCGCTACTGGCGGCTCGCCCGGCACGTCGGCGTCGGCGACACCGAACTCGGCGACGGCCTGGTCAACGTCCAGCGGACCCGCATCCGCGACGGAGCCGACGCCACCCTCGCCGCCATGTACGGCGCCGCGGCCCTCGAGGAACCGGCCGCCCCGCGGCCCCGCCCGGCCACCGCGACCGAGGCGCTGCGCCGCCAGTTCGCCGACATGGAGCCGGTCGACGCGATCCGCCTCGCACACGATGCGCGACCTGACGCGCCCCCCGCCGAACTCGCCCACCTCCTCACCCACTACGGGCTGCCCGTCGACCCGATCGCCGTCGCCCTCGTCCTCGACCAGCGGCCCCCCAAGTACGACGTGCAGCGCGATGATGCGCCCGCGCATCAGCAGGTCAGCGCCCTGCCGCCCGTGAACCTCCAGGGCGCGGTCGAAGAGGCCGCATCCATCCTTGGCCCGGACCCGAAGCCGAAAGAGATCGTGGAGCACATCGCCCGCCACCGGCGCCTGGTCGTCGACGAGGCCTACGTGCGCACCGCCCTGTCCCGGGCCGCGAAGAAGCCCCAGACGCAGCAGCCACCGCTGCCCAGCGACGACCAGATCGGCAAGGGCGGCCAGGGTTACAACTGATGCCCGCCGCCGCGTTCTTCGCCGCGTTCTTCGCTGGCTCCGCGCTGGTCGCCCTCTATGGGCTGTGCGCTGTGGCGCTGCACGACGTGCCCCGCATCACCGGGACCGTCGCCTTCATCCTCACTCTCGCGGCGCTCGGCGTCGCCGTCCTCCGCTGAGGCAACCCATGTCTGACGAAGCTCCGATCACCCCGACGCGGGTGATCCCGGCCGGCGCCCCGCTGCCCGCGCCCGCCAGCCCGCCGCCTCCTCCGCCCCGGCCACCCGCGCCGCCGTCCGTCGCGGACCCCGGTCCGGACTGGTGGCACAACGGATCCGGGCCGTCCGGACCGCCACCCGTCCACGTCCACCACCATCACGTCTACGTCGACCTACCGCCCATCTACCTGCCCGGACACCCGGATCCGGAGCCCGTCCCGCGCTGGTGGCAGCGGATCCGCATCGCCTACAACGCCGGACTCGCGTTCCTGGCGGCACCGCTGTCCGGACCGTGGGCCTGGGTCCTCATCCACGTCCGCGACGACGGCTCCCTCACCGGGGCGTGGGTCATGGCCCTCATCCCGCTCGCCGTGCTCGGCCTGTGGGACAACGTCCGCCGCGCCGAGGCCGCGGGCGCGCACCCCGACCTGTGGCCGCCGAAACTCCGCGCCGGACTGGCCCGGCTCCTGCTGTGGGCCGCGGTCATCGGCACCGCCCTCGCCCTGCCCGTCACCACGCTCGTCTACCTGATCACCGGAGTGAACTCATGACCGCCCTCGCAGCAGGGGTGTCGCAGTACACCACCGGCACCGTCACGACCGCCGGATTCGCGCTCGGCCTGGCCCTGCTCGGCGCCGAGCACTGGCGCTGGCTGAAGGCCGGCGGTGCGGGCGGCGGGAAGAAAGGCGGCCCCCCGGCGGCGTCCGGCAGCGGGGGCCGCGACCCCAAGGCCATGGTCCCGTACTGGTTCGGGCTGGTCTGCGGCATCCTCATGGTCGCCTGCCCCGCCGGACTCCTCGGCACCGGCGCCGGCGTCCTGCGCTGGGGCGGCAACGGCCTCGGCGGCTGGATCATGTCCACGATGACCGGGCAGCACGCCACCGCCATGGCCTCCTCCTCCGCCCCCGGCCTCGACCAGTACGGCGCCGTCGTCGTCACCGCCCTCGTCATCGCCCTGTGGCTGCTGCGCAAGGGCATCGCCAAGGCGGTCAAGGGCAAGTGGAAGAAGGGCGTGCTCACCGGCGCGCTGCTGTGCATCAGCACCGGCACCGCCGCGCTGGTCGCCACGCAGATCGTCGGCGGCGCGAACGGGCTCGGCGCGATGGTGCTGCAGGGCGCGGCCACCTGGACGCCGGCGTGAGCGCCCCGACGACGAAGGAGTGGCTGCGCACGGCCGCGGACCGGCTGGCCGTCGGCAGCGGCCGCCTCGCCACCCGCTACGTGGGCCGCGCGCTGGCCACCAGCACAGCCTGGGTGGGGCGCTGGCCGGGCTGGCTGAAGGCCGGGGCCGGGCTCGTCGTCCTCGCCCGCGGGCCCCAGGTCCTCGCCCGGCTGGGGGACTGGGCACACGCACGCGCGGCGTCGGGAGCGTGGGCGCCCGGACTGTTCACAGCCGCCGGGCTGTGGGCCGTGGCCGCCTACCGGGCCGGCCGCGCCGACCGGCATCCTGCCGGGGAGAGCACGGCACCGGTCCGTGAGAGCGGCGAGACGCCGGCTGCGGCCGAGAGCCGCCCGGATGACGACACGGGCGAACATCCGGTCCCCGAACCGCTGCTTCCCGGCCTGCCGGACCTGCGCACGGCCCTGCTGCGGGTCGGCACACCGCACGCCCACCTCGCCGTCCTCGCCGCCGACATCGGCACCACCCCCGACCGGGTCCGGGAGGCCCTGGAGAAGTGGGAGATCCCCGTCGAGGCGGTGCGGATGCAGGGCCGGGGCACGTCGACCGGCGTGAAGGGCGGCCCCGCGGCCCACCCCGCTCTCGCCCCCCGCCCAGAGGACGTAGCTGATGTTGCCGCAGGTCAGCCCGGCAACAACAGCAACAACAACGCCCCGGCCGAGGAGGGGTTGCGGGTCGAGGCGATCGGCCTGTCCGGCTCCATCATCCGCGACCCGGCTGACACCGTCCGCCACCACACCGTGGCCAGTAAGTAGGACCGAAGGGACACGCCATGGGCTTCTTCCAGGACCGCGCTGCCGACATCAAGGACGCCGTCGACCAGGGGGCGCCTGAACACGCCGCCAGCCTCATCGTCCACTCGATGCTCGAAGGCCCCGGCTCGGCCGGCGACAACCTCGCCGGCCTGACCGACGCCGTGCAGGCCGACAAGAGCTGACATCACGAGACCCCGGGGCGGCCGTCTGCTGCCAGGCGATCCGGCCGCCCCGGCCCCCATCCCGATCACGAGACAGGAGACCGCCATCATGGCACTCGGATTCCCGAAGCCGATCAAGAAGGACGACCCCCGCCTGCAAGGCAACGAGACCACCTACCAGGGCAGCCGGGGCGGCTGGGTCAAGACGCCGAAGAAGCCCACCCCCGGCACCCCGTCGAAGGGATGATGGCGGCCATGACCAAGCACCTGCCGCCCGAGCTCCAGCGCATCGCCGACGCCCACGACGAGGCCAACCTGAACAGCGACCCGGTCACGTACGTCTACGAGTTCATGCACCAGGGCACCAGCGTCGCCCTCTTCGAGCCCGCCACGCCTCTGCCCATCCCCACCGAAGGCCAGATCATCGAGCTGCACAGCCACTTGGTCAAGGTGACCCGGGTGCGCGTCGCCTACGAGTCCGCCGGCCCCGGCGCTGAAGCCGCTGCCGCCGTAGCCGTGGAAGTCGAGCCGGCCGCCGAGCCGAGCGTCACACCGCTCACGGAAGAGCAGGTCGAGGACGCCGTCGCTCTGGCCGCCTTCCTCGACACCCGCTACGGCGAGGACATCGCCGGGCTTCCCGACGGGTCACCCGGCAGGCGCGCTGCGGTCGGGTACCGCGTGATGGTGACCCAGGCCCGTGTCGACCTGACCAACCAGGACCACCCGCCTCTGCTGCGGTGGCGGGCGGTCACCAACCTCCGGGACCTCGGGCGGCGCTGGGCGGGCAACTTGGACGGGACCGGCCGCGACCCCCGATACCGGGCCACGTGGCTTCCCGACGGATTCCCCAGCGCCCCGAAGGGAGGATGACGCCTCCATGCCTGAAGAAGCCCACGCCGTGCTCCTCGTCAGCCCCTACACCTCCGAGTGCAGCGGGTGCGGGAAGGGCGCGTCCGCGACGGACACCCACCACACGGAGATCGTCGGATACGCCTACGGCGCGGGTCCGCGACCGGCCGGGTGCGGGGCCCGGTTCGTGGCCATCGCCGCGAAGTGGTCGGTCGTCACCTCGGACGCACTCCGCCGCCTCCGGCCGGACCTGCCCATCTCGCCGACGGGGGAACCTCCCCACCCCGACACCTCGAAGAAGGGATGACCACCATGCGGATCGGGCCGTTCGAGATCATCGTCCGCCGTCGCCACAGCGGCCCTCCCTGCGGGGCCTGCCAGGGCCGGGGGCTGTTCCACACCAAGGGCAGCCCGGACAAGTACCCGGCTCCCAAGGGGTACGACGGGGTGACGCTGTGCGGATGCGGCACAGCTCATGACCGACTTGCTGACGCCGCACGCCAGCGCCGCCGCCAGCGGCGTGAGCGCCGCAGCGTTGCCCCGTTCTGACCCCGCTGTCACACCCTCGTAGCACACTGACCCCAGGGCCCCGCCGCGCAATCCCCCGACGCGGCGGGGCCCTGTCGCGCCACCCCCGCCACACCAGCGCCCCGTACCGCCACACCCGCGGCACGGGGCGCCGCCACGAGAGGACACACCCGTGATCGAGCCCGCATACCGAGTCCAGTGCGACGGCCCCGGACAGGAGTGGCTCCCCCCGACATCCGACCAGCCCGCCGGGATCGCCGGCGCCTGGCCCAGCGAGCGGGACGCGACGCGGGCGGCCGTCGCCGCCGGATGGCGCCACGCCCCCGACAGCGATTTCAGGACCCGGTTCTGCCCCGCCTGCCAGACGCTCCAGCGATGAAGTGACGCCCGCTGACCCGCGCCCCGCCCGGCACTCCCCAGGCAAGACGCTGGCGCGAGAGGATGAGCCAATGAGCGCACACCCCCTCCTGCGCTGGCCCCTATCGGCCTGGAACCACATCGCCCACGACTGGCGCCGCCCCGCCCGCGCAGCACAACGCCCGGACTACTTCAGGATCGCGCTGCTCGAACACGAGCTGCTCGGCATCGAACCGGCCCCCGGCACCGCTGCCGCCGCCGTCGTCAACCTCCAGCGCAACTTCGCGCCCCTGCAGGCCGGCGCCGCGCCGGACCACCGCGAGGAAATCCGTCCGTAGCCGCATCATGGAGGGCATGGAGAGCGAGATCATCCGTCCCGGCTACCTCACCGCCCATCAGACCGCCCGGATCCTCGGCATCACCCTCGGCGGTGTCCGACAGCTCGTCCGGCGCGGCCGACTGGCACGCGCCGGCGGCACGGACCGGCAGCCCTGGTACCGCGTCGCCGACGTCACCACGCTCGCCGCCGACCGGCGCATCACCAAGGCAGCTTGACCGCAGGTCAGAGACCTGTCACGATCTCGGTGTACAACTGTGCCCGCAGACCGGACAGCGCCCCAGGCTCTTCGCTACTTGAACGCCACGGTGAATGCCCCCGCGGCCTTCACTGCCACCCTCGCTGGCTCCAGATCAGCCACGCGCACCTGATACGAATCCTCGACCGGCTTCACGCCCGGGATACTCACCGCGAACCGGCACGTGATCGACTCGTTGCCAGCGTCGCGCGGCTGCCCCAGCCCGAGCTTTCCCTCGCCGAGGCGAGCCCCGTCAGGGCCGAACACCACGACCGGCGCGCCCTCGGCGACGTTCCTATAGATGCTGCCCTGGTAGCCAGTGCAGCTGGAGGCCCCCGCCTCGATACTTCCCCGCACCGGCAGCACCACCGACCCCGTCATCGTGAACACCCCCGGCGGCCCGCTGCTGGCCGCACCGCCACCGGCCTCATCCCCGTGCGACCCGCACCCAGCCGCACCCAGCACCACCCCCGCCATGCTGGCCACCACCAGCAGCCGCCACCTGCGCGCCCCCACAGTGGACACGGTCTCGGGCATCGACGCACGCGCAATCTCGTCAGACATGGGCCGCAGCATCCCAGCTCAGCCAACCCCGCACTCCCCACGTGCCCAGATCGTGACCGGCAGGAGGGGCCGTGGCTCGCAGCCGCTCGTACACCATCTGCACCGTCCCGGGCTGCCCCGAGTACACCCATGGCGGCCGGTGCCCCGACCACCGCCGTGAGGCCGAGCAGCGCCGCGGTACCGCGCGACAGCGTGGATACGGGCGCAGCCACGAGACACGGTTCCGCCGCAGTGTCCTCGCCCGCGACCCGCAGTGCACCTGCGGAGGATGCGGCAGTTGCAGCCAGGCAGACGAGCGCTGTGTCCGCGAGAGCAAGCACGCGGACCACTGGCCCAAGGACCGACGCGAGCTCGTCGCCGCAGGCCTGGACCCCGACGACCCGGCGCACGGGCGCGGGCTGTGCGGCCCGTGCCACAGCGCGCACACAGCTCGACACCAGCCAGGAGGATGGAACAGGTGAGCACACGCACGGTGCAGATCAGCAGCACGAGCGGCCGACACCGCGTGGTCGTGGACGGAGTCGACCTCGCCCCGCTCCTGCGCGGGCTCACCCTGGAGCTGCAGGCCGGTCAACTGCCCAAGGCCACCCTGGACCCTGTGCTCGTCTCTGGCGACTGCCAGCTGGAAGCGGCGGACGTGGTCGTCTCCGAGCAGGTGTCGACCGCCCTCGTCGCGCTCGGCTGGACACCCCCGACCGACACGGAGAGTGACACCACCCCAGGGGGGTGACCCCAATCCGGCCCGGTCTCCGGACCGCCGGGGAGGTCCATCGAAAGTCTGCCAGGTTCAGAACTCCGGGCACCGGAACGTCTGTCACAGACAGTAATCACAGGTCGGGCGCAACGCTCGGCCGTTCTCGTCCCGCGCAACGCGGTGGAGGAGACCGACATGCCGAAGGGTGGAGCACGCAGCAGGTCCGGCCCGGCCCCTGACCCGACCGCGCTCCGGCGGGAACGAGACGCCGGCGAGTGGACGATCCTGCCCGCCGAGGGCCGCCAGGGCGCAACGCCCGACTGGCCACTGACCGAGCAGAACGACCGAGAAACCCAGATATGGGAGCGACTCTGGGGGATGCCGCAGGCCCTCATGTGGGAGCGCTACGGCCAGGAGGTGGAAGTCGCCCTGTACGTGCGCCGCCTGGTGGAGGCCGAGGCACCCGAGTCCTCCGTGGCCCTGTCCACCCTGGTTCGGCAACTCGCCGACTCGCTCGGGCTGTCCACCCCGGGTATGCGCGCCAACCGGTGGCGTATCGACCGTCCGTCCGAAGAGGACGAGGCGCCGACTGGCCCTTCCGGCCCGACGATCGCGCCGTCCTCGGCGCGCGCCAGGCTGAGGGCGGTGCCCGGTGTCGGCGGCTGACGATGGGACCTGGCCCCTCGACTTCCCTACGCTGTTCGTCGTCCCCGACTGGATCGCCCAGCACTGCCGCCTGCAGTCGGTGGGCGGCCTGGACAACACCCCGCAGCCGTTCGAGATGTACGACTGGCAGCTGCGGATCACGGCGAACTTCTACCGGGTGAAGCCGTCCGCCACATTGGGGCAGCTGTCGACCGCGTTCCACTACCGCCGCGCGCAGGGCGTTGCGCCGCAGAAGTCCGGCAAAGGCCCGTGGGCGGCGTCCATCGTGGCGGCCGAGGCGGTCGGCCCGGTGCTGTTCAACGGCTGGGCACGGGGCGGCGAGCGGTACCGCTGCTCGGACCAGCGCTGCGGATGCGGCTGGGTGTACGAGTACGAGCCGGGCGAGCCGATGGGCCGGCCGTGGAACCAGCCGCTGATCCAGATCACGGCGACGTCCGAGGACCAGACCGACAACACCTACCGGCCGCTTCAGGCGATGATCCGCACCGGGTCGCTCGGCGAAGTGATGCGGGTCGGCGAGCAGTTCATCCGGCTGCCGAACGACGGCCGTATCGATGTTGTCACCTCGTCCGCCCAGAGCCGCCTCGGCAACCCGATCACGTTCGCGGTGCAGGACGAGACGGGCATCTGGACCGACGCGAACGGCATGACCAAGGTGGCCACGACCCAGCGTCGTGGCCTGGCGGGCATGTCCGGGCGGTCGCTGGAGACGACGAACGCGTGGGACCCCACCGAGAACTCGGTGGCGCAGAAGACCGCGGAGACCAAGGTCAAGGACGTGTACCGGTTCCACCGGCTACCGCCCAAGGGCCTGGACTACGCCACGAAGACGGAGCGACAGAAGATCCACGCTGCCGTCTACGCCGGCAGCTCGCACATCGACCTCGACTCCATCGAGGGCGAGGCCTTCGAGCTGATGGAGAAGGAGCCAGCCGAGGCGGAACGCTTCTACGGCAACCGCATCGTCGCCGGTATGGGCGCCTGGCTCCAGCGGGACCGCTGGGACGCCCGCGCGGCCAGGGAAGAGGTCCGGGACGGTACACGCCTGGTCCTCGGGTTCGACGGCTCGGAGGTTGACGACTGGACCGGGATCCGAGCTGAGACGCTGGACGGCTACCAGTTCACGCCGACCTACGGGCCCGACGCGCGGCCGTGCATCTGGGACCCGGAGGAGTGGGACGGACAGGTGCCGCGGCTGGAGGTCGACGCGGCCGTGGACGAACTGATGGGCCGCTTCGACGTGGTCCGCATGTACGGAGACCCGCCGTACTGGACCAGCGAGATGGCGGCCTGGCAGGCCCGCTACGGCGAGAAGCGTGTCACGGAGTGGCAGACGTACCGTGCGGCGCAGATGCACGCCGCGTGCGAGCAGCTGCTCACCGACGTCGTGAAGAAGGACAGCACCTTCCGGCACGACGGCTGCGAGACCACGTCGATCCACGTCCGCAACGCCCGCAAGGCCGCGCGGCCGGCCAAACGCTACGTACTGCGGAAGGCGACCCACCACCAGAAGATCGACCTGGCCGTCGTCTCAGTCCTCGCGCACGAGGCGGCCCAAGACGCCATCGCCGCAGGGCTGAACAAGCCCAAGAAGAAGGCCGCCATGGTCGTGATGTGAGAGGAGGCGGCCGGTGAACATGGACGAGCTGTCCGAAGAGGACTGGGCGACCTACCTTTCCCGCACCCACGACTTGGAGCTGGGCGAGCTTCAGCGGCTGAATGCCCACTACGAGGGTGAGCAGGAACTCTCGTACATGCACCCCGAGCTGCTGAAGGAGATCGGCGACCAGATCCGCCAGGTCGTCATCAACTGGCCTCAGCTCATCGTGGACGCCATCGAGGAGCGCCTGGACGTTGAAGGGTTCCGGTACGCGCGCTCCGACTCGGCCGATGACGAGCTGTGGCGGATCTGGCAGGCCAACGGGATGGACACGAAGTCCCAGCAGGCCCACACTGACGCGCTCGCGATGAAGCGGTCGTTCCTCGTGGTCGGCACGAACGCGAAGTCGCCGGACACCCCGCTGGTGACGGCCGAGAGCCCGTTGCAGATGTACGCCGACTTCGACCCGGCGACCCGCGAGATTCGGGCGGCGCTGAAGCGGTACAACGAGATCGACCCGCTCACCGCGGCCGTCCGGGACCGGTACGCCACCCTGTACCGGCCCGACGCGACCGTGCACTTCAAGTCCGCTGGCCCCGGCACGTGGACGGTCATCGACCGTGACGATCACGGGGTGGGCGAGCCGATGGTGGCGGTGCTGCCGAACCGCGGTCGGCTGCTGATGCCGGGCGGGCAGACGGAACTGAAAGCCGTGCTGCCGCTCTCGGACGCGGCGTGCAAGATCGCGACGGACATGATGGTGGGCGCCGAGTTCCACGCTCTGCCGCGCAGGGCCGCGTTCGGCTTCGACGAGGACGACTTCGTCGACGTCAACGGTCGGCCGACGTCGGTGTGGTCGCGGCTCACCGGGCGGATCTGGTCGACATCGAAGACCCGCAAGGAAGACGGCGCGGACGTCCTACAGTTCCCGGCCGCTGACCTGAAGAACTTCCACGAGACGATCGAACTGCTGGCGCGCGTCGCGTCCGCGCTGGCCGCACTGCCGCCCAACTACATGGGCCTAGTGGCCGACGACGCTGCCTCGGCCGATGCGATCCGCTCCCGCGAGACGCGGCTGGTCAAGCGGTGCGAGCGGCGGCAGAAGCCGTTCAGCGGCGGCTACGAGCGGATGAACCGGCTCGTGATGCGGCTGCTGGAGGGCTCGTGGGATCCCCGGCTGATGCAGCTGGAGACGCTGTGGCGGGACCCGGCCACACCGACGTTCGCGCAGAAGGCGGACGCCACGGTGAAGCTGGTGACGGGGAACGTGATCCCAGTCGAGCAAGGCCGCGAGGACCTCGGATACACCGCCGGCCAGCTGGAGCGGATGCGGCAGATGGACGAGGCCGCACTCACCCGGGCCGCCGCGGTCGACTTGCACGCACTCACCACCGCCCCGCCCGAAGTGCCCGTGAAGCCTGCGCCCGAGCCGGTCCGGTGAGCGCCCCGCCGATTCCCGAGCAGGAGCACGCCCGCCTGGTCGCCGCCTACGGCGCGGCCCAGCGGCGCGCCGTTCTGGCGGCAGAGCGGCAGGCGGCCCGCTGGTGGGCGGCTCTGGACACCGGTGACCTGTCTGGGTCGTGGCTGCGCCAGGTCGGGCCAGCGCTGGTACGGCTGCTGGTTGCCGCGCAGTTGCTCGCCGCAGCCCCGGCGCAGTCCTATGTGGACGCCATGGTCCGCTCCGACGGCCTGGAGCCGGACTACGTCTCAGACGCGTCCCGAGTCACGTCCCGCGCGTTGGCGGGGGTGGCCGCCGATGGGCGCCCGCTCGACAGCCTGCTGTACACGCCGGTGATCCGCACGAAGACGCTGCTGGGTGCAGGGGTGACGCTGCCGGAGGCGATGCTCGCCGGGCAGATGAGTCTGCGGCGCATCGTCGCATCGGAGGTCGCCGACGCTGGCAGCGGCGCGTTCGGCGTGGCGGTCGCCGCGAACCGGACGGTGACCGGTTACGTCAGGGTGGTGCGGGCCGGGGCGTGCTCGCGGTGCGCGATCCTCGCCGGCCGCTGGTACCGATGGAACGCGAGCTTCCTGCGGCACAAGCGGTGCCAGTGCTACGGAGTCCCGGCCACCACGGCGCGGCGCGGCCGGACCACGGACCCGATGTCGTTCTTCCGCAGCCTGTCCCACGCCGAGCAGAACCGGCGCTTCACGGCCGGCGGCGCGCGGGCGATCCGGGACGGCGCCGACATCTACCAGGTGGTGAACGCTTCACGGTCGGTGACGACGCTGGATGCCTACGGTCGGCAAGTGGCCGCCACGCTGGAGGGCACCTCGCGCCGCGGCTCGTTCTACCAGCAGATACGGCGCGAGACGGAGCAGCGCACCGGGCAGAGGTTCGCACGCGGCTCCGCCGATGTGGAGAGCGGCCTGCCTCGCTTTCACCTGCGCACGCCCCGGCTGATGCCGGGCGACATCTACCGCATGGCCGAGAGCCGGGACGACGTGATCCGTCTCCTGCGCCGCTTCGGCTACCTGACCTGACCCCGGCGCAACGCCGGCGGCCCCGACTCTCGCAACGGGAGCAGAAGATGAGCACATCCCCTGAGCCGACCACCCCGACGACGGGCAACCCGCCGCCCGGGACGGGGCCCGCCAATCCGCCGGTCCCGCCAGTGTCCCCGGCGCCCCCGGCGCCCACCGACCCTCCGCAGCCCCCGACGGGCGGCACGCCCGACGATCCCCCGCTCGGCCCGGCTGGGGAAAAGGCCCTGGCGGAGTGGAAGAAGCGGGCCAAGGCCGCCGAGGACCAGGCCAAGGACCAGGCCGCGCGGCTGAAGGAGTTCGAGGACCGCGACAAGACCGCGGCGGAGAAGCAGGCCGACGCCCTCAAGGCCGCCCAGGAGCGCGCGGCCAGCGCCACCCAACTGGCCGTGTCCGCGAAGGTCGAGGCGCTCGCCGTCGGCCGGTTTCAGGACCCACTGGACGCGGTCGAGGCACTCCAGGGCGGCACGTATCTCACCGAGGCCGGGACGGTCGACCAGGACGCCATCAAGGCCGCCCTGGACGACCTGCTGACCCGCAAGCCGCACTGGGCGACCGGTCCGCGCTCCCCGAAGCCGGACCCCTCGCAGGGTCCCCGGCCGGGCGGCACGCCCGGCGGCGTCGACGAGCAGATCGCAGCGGCCAAGGCCAAGGGCGACTGGCGCACCGTCCTGTCGCTGGAGAACAGCAAGCTCGCCAACGCCAAGAACTGATCACCCGGGCAGGCACCCGCCGCGCCCCGCACCGTAAGGAGAGCCCCCATGGCTGGGAGCATCACCGCCCTGGGCACGACGTACAACCTGCCCAACTACACCGGCGTCCTTCACCAGCTCACCCCGGACGACACCCCGTTCTTCTCCGCGATCGGCGGCCTGACCGGCGGCGGCCAGACCACCGCGAAGGAGTTCGAATGGCAGACCTTCGACCTGCGCTCGGCCGGGCAGAACACGGCCCTTGAGGGCCAGGACGCGCCCACCGAGCAGGAGCGGGTGCGCGGCTCGGTCGACAACATCACGCAGATCCACCACGAGACCGTCGGCGTCTCGTACACCAAGCTCGCCGCAGTCGGCGCGCACTCCGGCCTGAACATCGAGGCCACCAACCCGGTCCGCAACGAGCTGGACTGGCAGGTCGAGCAGATGCTCAAGCAGATGGTCCGCGACGTCGAGTGGTCCTTCATCAACGGCGTCTACCAGAAGCCGATCGACAACACGACGGCCCGCCGCACTCGCGGCATGGTCCAGGCCGTCACCACCAACGTCGCCAGCGCCGGAACCGCGCTGGGGCAGGCGGCGGGCGCCGTCAGCACGGACGCCTTCACCCTCAGCGCCCACGGCCTCGCCGCGAACGACCAGGTCACCCTGGACAGCATCAGCGACCTAACCGGCGTCAGCGCGGACACCGTCTATTACGTCAGCGGCCCGACGACCAACACCTTCAAGCTGGCCGCCACCAAGGGCGGACCGGCGATCGACCTGACCGGCGCCGACGGCACCGCGAACGTCACCAAGCTCGCCGCCGTCTCCAAGGCGGCCATCGACGGCCTGCTCCAGACCGTCTTCGACAACGGCGGGATCATGGAGTCGGAGACCGCGACCCTGGTCGTCGGGTCCACCTCCAAGCGCGGCATCACCGACGCCTACGCCAACGCCTACGGCAAGTACACCGAGACGTCCCGCACCGTCGGCGGCGTCAACCTCCAGACGATCCAGACCGACTTCGGCGTCCTCAACATCATGCTCGACCGGCACATGCCGAAGCACAAGGTCATGGTGACCTCCCTGGAGGAGTGCATGCCGGTCTACCTGGAAACCCCCGGCAAGGGCCACTTCTTCGCTGAGCCGCTGGCCAAGACCGGAGCCAAGGAGCGCACCCAGCTCTACGGCGAGGTCGGCCTGAAGTACGGCAACGAGCGCAAGCACGGCCTGCTGACCGGCCTGGTCGCCAGCCTGTAACGAGGGGAGGCGGCGGTGGCACTGGCAACCCTGGACGACCTCGCCGACCGGCTCGGCCGGGACCTTACCGAGGAGGAACAGCGCAGGGCCACCGCGTGGCTGGAGGACGCGACCGCGCTGATCCTCAGCCGCTTCCCGCAGTACGAGGCGGCGCCGACGGCCGTGTCCAAGAAGGTGGCCTGCGCGATAGTGCTGCGGGTGCTGAACAACCCCGACGGCAAGCGCCAGGAGAGCATCGACGACTACTCGTACACGATCGACTCCTCCCGTTCCCGCGGCGAGGTCTACCTCTCCGACGACGAGGAAGAAGAGCTGAGGCCCCCCAGAACGAGAGCCTTCAGCATCGTCCCCGGCGCCCCGTGCGCGAGGCGGTGGCCATGAGCGCCGACGGCGCCCGTACCGCAGGCCGTGCGACCGCCACGGCCCTCATGCGCGACCACTGCGTGATCGAGGATCCGGGCGTGGTCACGACCAGCGAGGACGGACAGGACACCACCAGCCTCGTCGTCATCTACGACGGGAAGTGCCGGGTCAAGCCGGCGTCCACCGCGGTGGTGACGCCGTCGGTGAACGCATCGGCGCAGACCTGGCAGTACAAGGTCAGCATCCCCGTCGGGGCGGAGCCGCTGCGCGCCGGGCTGCGCGTCACCGTCACCGCGTCGGAGGATCCGAGTCTGGTCGGCGTGCGACTGGCGGTGCGGAACTTCGACCGGGGCACGGATGTGACGGCCCGCCGCATGTGGTGCACGGAGGTGAGCCGATGACCGTCATCGTGACCGGCGCGCAGGAGTCAGCCGCCGCGCTGCTGCGCGCCATCGTGCAGACGGAGCGGAACGCGACCACCGCCGTGGCGGTGACGGCCGGGAAGGTCAAGCGAAGCGCCGCGCAGCGGATCTCGGGCCGCCCGCACCTGCCCGCCTACCCGTCGGCGATCACGTACACGGTCTCCCGGGGGGCGGCGGGCCCGGAGGCGGAGATCGGCCCGGACAAGGGGCGCTCGCAGGGCCCGCTAGGCAACTTGATCGAGTACGGGTCCGTCCACAACGCGCCGATCCCGCATCTGGGGCCGGCGCTCGACGAGAACGCCGACGACCTGGTCCGCGGCATCGAGGTCGCCGTCGTGCAGGCGTTCCGGTGAACGTCACGGACCGGCTGATCGCCGCGCTGGAGGATGCGGGGCTCGCGGTCGGCGACGGGCAGCCCCGCAACGCTGCCGGGCCGCTTACCGGCCGGTACGTCGTCGTGAGGCCGCGGCAGGTGATGCGCGGCGAGGGCAGCATCGGCGCCCCGAACAGCGACCGGCAGCCAGAGTTGCAGATCACCTCGGTCGGCCCGTCCCGTCGCGCTGCCGACCAGGTCGCCGAGATCGCCGACCGGGTGGCGCTCGGGCCGATGCCTGCTCCGGACGGGTGCGCCTGGCAGCAGACGGCCGTGTACGTCACCGGGACGGCGACGACGACCGAGCCCACCACCGACCCGACCGCCCCCGAGGCCACCACCTGGTTCCGGGTCGATGTCTACCGCTACTACCTGACCCCCGCGTAGGAGGATCCCGTGGCCGACGAGCCCACCCTGTGGCTGGAGATGAGCCACCCGAAGTTTCCCGACGTGCCGCCCGCGGCGGTCTCCCGTACCGCGTTCGAGCTGGTGTGGGAGCCGCGCGGCTGGCAGGTGGCCGACGAGGGCGCCGACGCGGCGCCCGCCCCCGACACCGTGGCAGCCCCGGAGGCCGCCACGTCCACCCCCGACGCGGCACCCCGCCGCAAGACCGCGGCCCCCGCCGCATCGGAGGACTGACCCATGGCCCGTTACGGCACCACGGGACGCGTCGCGATCGTGTTCGCGCCGACTGTCGCCGACCCGGCCGCGCCGACCATCGCGGAGATCGCGGCCGGCGTGAACCTGTCCGACCACGTCACCCGCGACGGTCTGAAGACCCCGTCGAGCGGCAACACGATCGACGCCTCGGACATCGGCAGCCGGTTCAACAAGACCGCGCCGGGGACCTACGGCGGCGACGCGGCGGAGATCACCGCGCACCGCGACTCCAAGGCCGCCACCGACCTGGCGTGGACGACGCTAGAGAAGGACGCGACCGGCTTCCTGGTCGTCGCCCGCGCGGGTTTCGACCAGCAGTCGGCGACGGGCCTGGGCACGAAGGACGGCGTCGCCAAGACGGGGGACCGGTGCCAGGTCTACCCGGTCACGGTGATCTCCCGGGCGTCCAACGACACCGGCGACAACGAGACCGACAAGTTCACGGCGAGCCTGGCGATCACGGGCGAGCCGGAGCAGGACGCCGTCGTGGCGGCAGGGAGCTGACGTTGACGACCGTGCCTGAGACGTTCCAGCCCGGCCAGGCCCCCGCCCCGGCGGCGGGGGCCCTGAGCCTGGCGGACGTGACCGCCCGCATCCAGCGCCCGCGCGAGCGCGTCCCGCTCTACCTGGACGCCGAGACCGCCTCGCAGATCGCGGACACCGAGGAGGCACTCAAGCGGGCCCGGGAGTACGACGAGCTCCACAACGAGCCCGACACCGCCCCGGCCATCGCCCGGCACCTGCGCGAGCTGGAGGAGCGCGCCGAGTCCTCGAAGGTGGTGTTCGTGCTCCAGGCGGTCACGCACCGCGCCTACCAGCGGCTGCGCGCGAAGTGTCCGCCGACCGAGGCGCAGATCGAGCGGGCCGCGAAGCTGGCCGAGGCGCGCGGCGAGTCACCCGGCGAGCCGGCGTTCGATCCGGACGCGTTCGCGCCGCTCCTCGTCCGCCACCAGATGCTCGAACCCGTCGTCAGCAGCGACGAGGAGTTCATGGTGTTCTGGGAGCAGCTGAACGACGGCCAGCTCAACCAGCTCTGGTCGACGGCGCTCACGGTGCAGCTCGGGGTGACCGACCCCGGCCCAAAATCCGAGCTCGCATCCGAGACTCTTCAGAGCTTCGGGCTCAGCTGAGCTACTGCGCGCCCCGAGGGATCCCGTACTCGGTGTTCATGGGCCGGGTGCGGGCGCCGGGCGAGCCGGAATGGACGCAGGAGGACACCCTCCTGGCGATCGAGTGGCAGCGGCTCAAGGACGAGACGTGCAGCTGCGGGCATCTGCTGTCGGAGTCGCTGGACGAGGCCAACGAGTACGAGACCAAGCGGATCACGTGCTTCGCCTGCCAGGCCAAGGAGCGCGCGGAGAAGGCGGCCGGGGAACGTGAGGGCGCGGACCTGTCCGGCCACAAGATGACCGTCGTCCACGTCGGGAAACGCCCGCTCCTGGGGGACTGACCAGCACAACAACTCAACAGGGGGTGGTCCATCGTGGCGGAGCGCACCGTGCGCGTCAGGGTGGTCGCGGATCTGGCCGGGTTCGGCGCGCTGCGGACGGCGGCCGGGCAGGTGTCCGGCTTCGGGCGGCAGGCTGCCCTGGCCGGCGCCGGGGTCCGCGGGCTGACGACCGCATCCGCCGGAGCCCGGCGGGGGCTGGCCACGGTCGGGACCGGTGCGCGGGGCGGCGCGTCCGGGCTGCGGGACACCACCACGGCGGCTGGGGCGGCACGGCGGGGGCTGACCGGCGTCACCACCACGGCGTCGGGGCTGCCGGGCGTGTTCGGCCGGATCGGGTCCGCAGCCCGCTCCGGCCTCTCCTCGGCCGCCTCGGCGACCTCGGCGCTGCTGGCGCCGGTGCGGAGCCTGGGCGTAATGCTCGCAGGCGGCGCCATCATCTACGGCCTGGCGGACATCGTCCACGAGGGCAACGAGTACAGCTCCGCCCTGTTCAAGTTCGGCGAGGTCACAAGGGCCAGCGGCGCCGAGATGCGGGCGGCCGGCCGGGAGGCACAGGCCCTCGGCACGGACATCCGGCTCCCGGCCGTGACATCGGCCGAGGCCGCCGAGGCGATGACCGAGCTGGCCAAGGCCGGCCTGTCCGCGTCGGACTCGATGAAGGCGGCGCGCGGCACCCTGCAGCTCGCCGCCGCAGCGCGGACCGAGGTGTCCATGGCCGCCCGCATCGAGGGCGACATCATGGACCAGTTCGCCATGAAGGGGTCCCAGGCCACGATCGTGGCGGACACCCTGGCGAACACGGTCAACAACTCCAGCGGTGAGTTGATCGACCTGTACTACGCCATGAAGTACGTCGGGCCGACGGCTCACAGCATGGGCGTCTCCATCCAGGAGACCGCCACCGCCGTCGGCCTGCTCGGCAAAAGCGGCATCATCGGCGAGACCGCGGGCACCACCCTGCGCGGAATGCTCGCCCGGATGGCCGCGCCGACGAAGCAGGCCAAGGCCGGGCTGAAGACGCTCGGCATCGAGGCGTTCGACACCAGCGGCAAGTTCAAGGGGATGGCCTACGTCGTCGACCGCCTGGCCGACGCCCACCACCACCTCTCCCAGAAGGAATTCACGTCGGCCGCGGCACTCGCGTTCGGCAAGCCCGCGCTCTCCGGAGCGACCGCGCTCGCGCACCAGGGCGCGAAGGCCTACGAACTGCTCTACAACCAGATCAGCCGCGCGGGCGGCGCCGCCGACATCGCGGCCGCCGAGTCCAAGGGCCTGGGCGGCGCCATGCGCACCATGGGCGCCCAGCTCAAGGGCTTCTTCCTCCAGGCGTACATGGGCGTCTCCCCAGTCCTGGAGCGGATCACCCGGGGCATGGCCAACTCCGTCGCGGCTGGGATCCCCTACGTGCAGCGCGGCGTGCAGGTCGCCGGGGCGCTGTGGGCCGTCTACGGTCCCACCGTCGAGGCCAAGCTCGCCGACGCGGGCAGCCGGGTCCGCCGCCAGGCCGGGAAGATGGTCGACCCGCTGCTCACCGTGCTGAAGACGGGGCTGGCTGCGGCCGGGCCCGCGCTGGCCGGCGCCCTGTACGGGGTGTGGACCGTCCTCCAGAACATCGGCCACGCTGTCGGCCCGCTCGTCGACGGCCTGGCCGCGTTCGTCTCCTCCGTCGACTCCGGCACGGGTGCGCTTGGTCTGCTCGGCGGCGTCCTCGGCACCACCATCGGTGCTGTCTCGCACGTCACCGATGTCCTGGGCCCGCTGGCTTCGCTCGTCGGCGGCATCGGCAAGGCGTTCGGGAGCCTGCCCGGCCCGGTGCAGCTCGCGCTGCTGTCCATGCTGGCCATGCGCGCCGCCCGCGGTCCGCTCGACGGCCTGCGCACCAGCGTGACCGCCTACGGCCGCGCCGGGATCAACGCGTTCCGTGGCGTCGGCGACGCGGTCATGTACCAGCGGGTCCTCGCCGCGGGCGCCGGCCGGGACCTGGGCCGATTCGGTGGTCTGATGGCCGAGATGGAGCGCCGGTCCCCGGCCATCGCCCGCATGGGCACCGCCTTCCGCAGCACGGCGGGCGGGATCCAGGCGGCGGGCGGCCGGGCGGTGGCGTTCCGGTCGGTGCTCGGCGGGCTCGGCGCGGCGGCCGGGTCCGGCGCCCTGTCCGGGATGCGGAGCCTGGTCGGGTTCCTCGGCGGCCCGTGGGGCGTCGCGATGGCCGGGGCGATGATCGGACTGGCGTGGCTGGCCAAGCGGCAGCAGCAGGCCGCCGCCGCGGCGGCGGCACACCAGCAGCGTGTCTCGGACCTCACCAAGGCGCTGAAGGACTCCAACGGCGCGGTCAACGGCAACGTGCGCGCGCTCGCGGCGCAGGCGTTGCAGGACGCCAAGCTGCGGGACGGCAAGACCAAGCTGGTTGACGTCATGCGGGAGGCCGGAGTCAGCCTCACCCAGCTCACCGACGCCTACACCAGCCAGTCTGGCGGCGTGGAGAAGCTGCGGCAGAAGCTGCTGGCGACCGCCGACGCGCACGTCAAGGCCGGGCGCGCTGGCACGTCGTATGTGCAGGGCTGGGACGAGGAGGGTCTGGCCGCAGCCCGAGCAGCTGACGCGATCGCCAACCTGTCGGGTGAAGTCCCGGATGCACTCCGCAACAGTAGAGAACTGGCGGCGGCCCAGAAGGGCAGCGGCGATGCGGCCATGGACGCCGTCAACCCCACCAGCCGACTGAAGGAGGCCATCGCGGCGTTGGCCGACTCAACGTCGGACGCGGACACGAAGGCCAGGGCACTGCACAACGCCTTGAATTTGTTGTCCGGCGGCGAGCTGGACGTTCAGGCGGCGGTCGCGGGCCTGAACGAGAAGATGGCCGCGCTCAAGGACACCTGGTCGGGCGGCGTTGACAAGTCGAAGGGGTTCGGCAAGGACATCAGCGACCTGAGCCGGTCACTGATCAGCGTGGACGGCACCCTCAACACCACCACCGACAACGGCAGGCTGCTGTTCAACCAGCTCCAGGACCTCAACTCGGGCGCGGCGTCCGCCGCCCAGGCCACCTACGACCTGGCCCGCGCCACCGGCGAGGCAGCCGGGCCCGCACTGGCCAAGGCCGAGCAGCACATGCAGTCGGCGTGGAAGGCAGCGGTCACCGCGGGCGAGAAGTTCGGGCTGACCAGCGAGCAGGCGCAGCAGCTGGCCAACACCATGGGGTTCATCCCCAGCAGCCTGGCGATCACGCTGGACACTCCGGGCCTGGACGAGACCCAGAAGGATCTGCTGTACGTGCAGGGCCTGGCAGGGCACATGCCGACGGGCTCGGAGATCCGGGTTTCGGCGCTGACCGACGAGGCGACCAAACAGCTCACCGACCTGGGATTCCAGATCGAGAAGCTTCCGGGCGGCCGGCAGGTGGAGATCACCGCGCCCACCGCCAAGGCAGCGGCCGACCTGGACGCCCTGATCGCGAAGAAGCTCCCGGCCAAGCAGGTCGCGGTGTCGGCCAAGACCCAGGCCGCCATCGCCGACCTGGAGGTGCTGCAGACCAAGGTGGCCCGCACCAAGGGCAAGTCGCTCACCATGACGGCGCTCACCGGCGGCGCCGAGCAGGCCCTGGCGGGGCTGGGTTTCAAGGTCACGCACATGAAGGACGGCACGGTCCGGGTCACGATCCCGACCGGGCCGCCGCTGAGCGCCATCGGCTACATCCAGGGCGCCATCAACAACATGAGCGGGAAGACGCTCGGTATCGGCGTCTACACCACCGAGCACTACAAGAAGGTGCAGGACGGGCCGTCCATCCCCGGCATCACGAAGAACGCCCAGGGCAACGTCCTCGACTTCTACGCCGGCGGCGGCCTGCGCGAGCAGCACGTCGCGCAGATCGCGCCCGCGGGGGCCATGCGGGTGTGGGCGGAGCGGGAGACCGGCGGCGAGGCGTATGTGCCGCTCGCACCGGCGAAGCGGGGCCGCTCCACCAAGATCCTGGAGGAGGTGGCGCGCCGGTTCGGGTACCGGCTGGAGAAGTACGCCGAGGGCGGGATCACCGCGTTCGCGTCCGGCGGGTTCACCTACGCGCCCGCCGAGGTGGCCACGACGTTCGGTGTCGGGACCGGCATGGACCGGTACGACGCGGCGGTCCAGAGGCTGAAGGACGCCTGGGAGAAGCTCACATCGGCACTGGAGGACCAGAAGAAGAAGACGCAGGCGGTCCGGGACGCCGAGGCGAATCTGTCCCGGGTCCGGTCGGGCAAGCACACGGCCAAGCAGCTCGCAGACGCGGAGAAGAAGCTGCGGGACGCCCGCGCCGCGTCCGCGAAGGCCAACACCGCCGCGTCGGCGGCGCGGAAGAGCGTCAACTCCGCTGATGCGGCGCTCGGCCTGAAGGCTGGCGCCAAGGCCCCGACGGGCTTTGACCTCGGCGCCTACGGCAAGCAGCTCGGGGTGGCGGCCAGGGCGAACGCCGCGTGGGAGAAGAACCTCCAGGCGATCAGCAAGCGGGCCGGGGCGGACGTCGCGGACACGCTGCGCGGGATGGGTGAGGACGGGGCGGCGCTGGTCGCCGCTCTCGCCAAGGCCAGCGGCAAGACGTTCACCGACATCGTGTCCAACCTGAAGCGGCTGGCGCCTACGGCCAAGGCGACGCTCGCGGACTACACGCAGCAGCTCGGCACCGCGGCCAAGGCGGGAGGTGACTTCCAGAAGAACCTCCTGAAGTTGGCGAGCATGGGCTTCGGCGACCTCGCGACGCAGCTCGCCGCGCAGGGCGACGATGCCGCGCAGACGGTCGCCGCGGCGGCGGTGCGCAGCCAGGCGTCGGCTGCGGCGGCGGACACGGCGGCGAAGGCGAACTCCGCGCTGCTGTCCTCCGAGGAGCTGGCGGACGCGATGACGCTGCTGGGGGTGCTGCGTTCGAAGCCGGGTGCGGGTATCGCGGACGTGATCGCGGCCGGTCTGGACTGGGCGACGATCCGTGCGCTCGCCCCGAAGATCGCGAGCGAGATCAAGGGCGTGTCCGGCTCCGGGCACTTCGTGGATCAGATGCGGGACCAGCACGTCGCGATGGCCCGGGGCGGGATCCTGCCGGACTCCTCGTACACGGTCGTGGCCGGGGAGCGCGGCACGGGCGGGGAGGCGTGGATCCCGCTCGGTGCCGGTAACCGGGCCCGCTCCACCGCACTGCTGTCGAGTGTGGCCGGGACCTTCGGCTACCACCTGACCCCGGTGCGCGGCGGCGGCGCGGGCACGGTCGTCCAGCACGTCACGAACAGCCGGTCGGTGACCTTGCACGGCGCCAAGCAGTCCAGTGCCGAGCAGGCCGCCGACGTCGTGCGGCAGATGGCCTTCATCACCTGACAGAGAGGAGGGCGCCGTGGCCGGTCTTGCGCCGGGCTACCGCTTCACCGAGCACCTCATCCAGCTCGGCGACATTATTTTCGGCCAGGTCGACGAGGCCGGAGTGCACTGGCATTGCGAGAAGGCGGAGGGCTGGGAGGGGCCGGAGACCCGCATGGACCTCGCGCAGCGCGAGGCCGATCACGGGGCCTGGCCCTCTCCGGCCTACCTGTCCGAGCGGGTCATCACCCTGTCGGGCAAGGTGTTCGCGCCCAGCCGGGCGGCCTGCGACGAGGCGTTCGAGCGGCTGCTGGCCGCGGCCGCGCTCACGGACACTGTGCTGGCGGTGTACGAGACGGTCCCCAAGCGGCTCGTCGTGCGCCGCTCGGGCAAGCCGCTTGTGCAGCGGCTGACCGGGACCGTGCTGGAGTACTCCCTCCTCGTCACCGCGGCCGACCCGCGCCGCTATGCCCTGGACGAGCAGTCGGGGACGACGCCGCTGCCGTCGACCACCGGCGGGCTGGTGTTCCCGCTGGTGTTCCCGGTGTCGTTCTCCGCGGTCACGGTCGCGGGCGAGATCCGCGCCGAGAACACGGGCAGCTTCGAGACGCGGCCCGTGCTCGTGATCGACGGGCCTGTCGTGGCCCCGACCGTGTTCGCGCAGTACGACGACGGCACCGTCCAGCGTCTCGCCTTCTCCCAGGCGCTGGCCGCCGGGGACCGGCTGGTCATCGACACCGACGCGCACAGCGTGATCCTCAACGGCAACGCGGGCCGGCGCCGGTTCCTGTCCGTGCCGTCCGGATGGCCGGTCATCCCCGCCCGTTCCGTGGTCCGGTTCCAGTTCCGCTCCGACACCTACAGCCCGACCGCACTGCTGACCGCCCGCTGGCGCTCGGCATGGATCTGAGGAGACCCCGATGCCCGTAGACGTCTGGGCCCTGGACGGGCTCACCCTGGACGGGGCGGAGACCCGCCGCGCCGACACCGCCATCGTCATGGCCGACGGCACCGCTGGCGGCGCCCGCTCCGGAGTACGGCCCGGCGACCCGGGGCTCACGGTGACGCTGGCCGGATCCACCATCAACGTGTCCGCCGGCCTCGCCCTGCTCGGCTACGCCGGTCAGGGCGTGTACCGGGCGGCGCTGCCTTCGTCGGTGTCGCCGGGCACCCTCCAGGCCGCGCACGCCACGCTGCCCCGGATCGACCTGGTCTATCTGCGGGTGTGGGACACCGCCGTCGACGGCTCCGGCCTGGCCAAGGCCGACGTCGTCTACCTGCCGGGCACCGCCTCG
This sequence comes from Streptomyces sp. PL-25, assembly GCF_058344915.1. Classification (NCBI taxonomy): domain Bacteria; kingdom Bacillati; phylum Actinomycetota; class Actinomycetes; order Kitasatosporales; family Streptomycetaceae; genus Streptomyces; species Streptomyces sp. PL-25. The sequence continues at coordinate 3,937,805 of NZ_CP136997.1, read as the reverse complement.
GCGACCCCGTCCGCGCCGGCCCCCACCGGGACGATGGTCTACCTGCCGCTGGCCACGATCAGCGTGCCCGCCTCCGGCGGCGGCTCCCCGTCGGTGTCCACCGCCGTCCGGCCGGTGACCGTCGCCCCCGGCGGCATCCTCCCCAGCAGCGCCGCCCCCGGCTACTACGCCGGCCAGTACCGCGACAACGGCAGCAGCCTGGAGCGCTACACCGGCACGGCGTGGGTACCGGCCGGGCCGGGCACCGGCACCGCCGACTGGGACCAGGACATCAAGCTCGCCGCCAGCCGCAAGGTCGTCATCGGCGGTGACAGTGTCCTGTACCGGTCGGCGGCGGACACGCTGAAGACCGACGACGACCTGATCATCAAGACGCACCGGGCCCTGTACGGGGAGACCGGGTCCAGGAACATCACCTTCACCAACCAGAGCAGCGCGACGGTCGCGATGACCTTCGCCACCCCCTTCGCTGCGACCCCGCGCGTCTTCACGAACATCAACAGCGGGTCCGGGACGACCGCCCGGTGGGTCGCGCGGGCCATCAACATCACCACCACCGGGTTCGACCTGTTCCTGTTCTCCGCCGACGGCACCGCCTCCACCTGGTCCAGCATCCAGGTCCTCTTCCAGGCTGTCGCCCCGTGATCCTGACCTGGTACGGGTGCGATCTGCGCACGGGCGGCATCATCGAGGAGCTGCCCTCCCTCACCCCGCAGGGCGCCCTCACCCGCAGGCTCGGGACCTCCACCAGCACCTCCGTTGCGCTGGCCATGGCCGGCGCCCCCACCGACTGGGAGGCCGCGACCGCTCCCGGCCGGTCCCTGCTCGTCGCGGTGGACACCGAGATCGACCGGCCGATCTGGGCGGGCATCCCGCTCCCCCGCGAGGGCGGCAGCAGCGCGGAGACGACGTTCAGCGCGGCCACCCCCGAGGCGTACCTGGACCGCCGCTACACCGGCACCCGCATCATGGTCCAGCAGGACCAGGCGACAGTCGTCACCGCGCTGATGACGGAGCCCCTGACCCAGGGGCCGCCGTTCGTCATGGACGCTCCACCGACCGGGGTCCTGATGGACTACCAGGTGCAGGACTCCGACGACCGCACGGTCCTGTCGGTGCTGGAGGAGATCAGCGGCGCCGAGGGCGGCCCGGAGTGGACGATCGACGTGGAATGGGCGGACGCCGCCCGCACCGGCTTCATCCTCCCGGTCCGGGTCCGGCCCACCATCGGCGTGCAGTCCGCGGCCCCCGAGGCGGTGTTCGACTTCCCCGGCTGCATCACCTCCTACAGCCTCGCCGAGTCGTATGAGGCCGGGAAGGGCGCCACCGTGGTTCTGGCCCGCGGCGACGGGGAGGGGGCCGCGCGCCTGTCCAGCGCCCCCGCGGTCGCTACCGCGCTGGAGGCCGCCGGCCAGCCCCGCTACGAGTACCGGTTCACCCCGGGCGCTGGCCTCACCGACCCCGACCAGTTGACCGCGCACGCCGCCAAGGCCCTCGCGCTGATGCAGACCGGCGCTGCCGTGTGGACGGTCCAGGCCGCCGTCCCGGCCGCGCCCCGCCTCGGCCGGGACTGGTCGCTCGGCGACACCGTGCAAGTCTCCGTCACCCGGTCCCCCCGCCACCCGGCCGGCGCCGAGGTCGTGGCCCGCGCCTGGTCGTGGGAGCTGGAGCCCGGCACCGACGTGCTGCGCCCGATCCTCGTCGAGGAGGACTGATGCCCACAGCAGGCGACCAGGTACCCGGCGGGCCCTCCGACATCGGGCGCCGCCTGGCCGCGCTGGAGCGGGAGGTACGCGAACTCCGCGCAGCCAGGCGGCTGGAGAACGCGTCGATCGGGGCTGGCGGACTGCGCATCGACGGCGGCCGGTTCGCCATGGACACCCCCGCCGGGGCTCGGATGGTCGACATCGGCCCCATCGACAACCCCGTGTTCGACCACGGGGACGGCAGCCAGCAGCAGGCCATCTGGCTGCGCCGCGACGACGGCAGCCTGTTCTTCGCCTGCTACGCCTACCCGCCCGCGGGCAACGGCGAGACGCAGGCGTGGGCGTACTACGACCGAAGCGGGAACGCGGTCCTGGCCGAGGACACCGCCTCGGGAGCCGGGCTGGCCCGCCCGTGGCTGCCGCTGAACCCTCCGGTCTCCTCCGACGCCTCGACCTGGCCACGGGGCACCTCGGGTGCTTTCGCCACGATCGCGTCGTGCTGGAACACCAAGTGGCAGCCGAAGCTCCGTGTGTACGGGGTGACGGCCGCCGTGGGCACCGCCACCGGCGAGGTGCGGCTGACGGTCGACGGCACCCCCTGGGGCCCGACCGTCACCGCAGGCGGCGTCATCGACTTCACCAGCACCGTGGACGCCGCGACCGGCGGTCTGTTCCAGCTCGAAGTGCAGGCCCGGCGCCTGACCGGCACCGGCAGCATCGCCTGCCAGATCACCCTCGTCCACGGCTACCAGACCTAGAAGGGACAACCCCCATGGCAGTACCCGAGGGAGCTCACCGGATCGAGTACCGGATCTCCCAGTACGCGGCGGGCATCAGCCCGGAGATCGAGATGAGCGTCGAGTTCCAGGTCACACCGGAGAACGCGGACGCCGTCGACGTGGCGGCCGAGGCCGCGATGCGGGCCCTGATCGCCTCGCTGGAGACCCGCTACCCGGGTGTCCCTGTCGGCACCGAGCGAATGTACGAGTCCCGCCGCATCGACACGGACTGGAGCACCACCCCGCCGGCCGACGACCCCGTCTGACCGCCCCCGCCCTGGCCGCCCCGCGCCTGCTGGCCGGGGCTTCTCCATGCCCTGGAGGCAGCATGCCCGAGCCCACCCCAACTCCGATCCTGCGGTACTTCGAGTTCGATCATCTGCCCGACCACCTGAAGGCCGTGTCCGCGCCCTTCGCTGACCTCGCGCACCAGCTCGACCACGCCCTGCCGCCGGGGCCCGAGAGGACCGTGGCGCTCCGCAAGTTGCTGGAGTCCAAGGACGCCGCCGTGCGCGCCGCCCTCGACCTGACCCCGAAGGACTGACATGGCCACACCCCTGACAGCCGACCAGATGCTGGCCGCACTCCGCGCTGAGGGCCTGCACGTGGTCGAACACCCCGGCTGGCGCACCCACAACCGGGCCGGACACGGCGCCTGGGGCCCGGCCAACGGCGTGATGATCCACCACACCGGCGGCACCCCGCCCTCCGACGGCGAGATCGTCTGGTCCGGCCGCGCCGACCTCCCCGGCCCCTGCGCGCACGCCTACCTCGCCAAGGACGGCACCCTCACCCTCACCGGCAACGGCCGCGCCAACCACGCCGGAGGCGGCGACGGAGCCGTTCTCGACGCGGTCACGAACGAGACCTTCACCGCTGCCCCGCCCGCCCCGCACAAGCACGAGGGCAGCGCGGGCGCCGTCGACGGCAACGCCCACTTCTACGGCCTGGAGTGCTCCAACCCGGGCAACAGCACCTGGCCGACCGCCCAGTACGACGCCGCTGTCCGCTGGGCCGCGGCGATCTGCCGGGCGCACGGCTGGACCGCGAAGTCCGTGATCGGCCACAAGGAGTGGTCCGACTGGAAGCCGGACCCGGCCTTCTCCATGCCCGACTTCCGGGCGGCCGTCGCCGCCCGACTCGCCCGCCCGGCATCCTCCACGCCGAGCACCCCGACCACCAGCACCCCCGCCGAGGAGATCGACATGCAGCTCAGCGACCGCGTCAACCTCACCGAGAAGGTCAACGGCAAACAGCACCTGCTGTGGGCGGGCCAGCTCATCCAGGGCCGCACGGACATCAGCGTCGAGTACGCCCTCGGCTGCGCCGCGGCCGCCTTGTTCGTGGCCAACAGCACGAAGGGCCTCGTCGAGGACCTGGTCAAGAAGGTCGACGCCCTCTCCAAGAGGCTCGACGCGCAGACCACGAAGGGAGCCTGAGCATGAACGAGATCCAACTCCCCGCCGCCGAGACCGTCGTGCAGACCGGCGCCACCTACGGCCGCGACCTCGCCGAGCGCACCGTGGCCACGTTCGTCGGCGCGGCCTGCGCGGTCGGCGTCGCCGCTGGCCCGGCCGACATGTTCCACGCCACCTTCTGGGAGACCATGGGCGCGGCCGGACTCGCCGCCGTGTTCTCCCTCCTGAAGGGCATCGCCGCGCGGGCCGTCGGCCAGAAGAACTCCGCCAGCTCCGCGCCGGGCGTCTGATGTGGAGCGCGACGGCGCGGCGCCCGGTATCGCGCCGCCGCGCCTTCCTCGCCGTCGTCGGCACCGGATGGGCCGGATACGGCGGCCTCGGCATCCTCCGCGACCCCCGCTACGGCACCGCCCGCGGACTCGCCAGCATCACCGAACGGATCCCGCTCACCGCGCTCGGCTGGATGTGGGTCGCCTGCGGCACCCTCGCGCTGCTGGCCGGGCTGCTCGTGCACTGTCCGCGCGTGCAGGCGGCCGGGTTCGCGGCGCTCGCCGTCCCGGCCGGGTTGTGGGCGGGCGCGTTCTCGGTGGCCGCGGCGACGACGTATCCGACGGCCGTGGGCAGCGCGTGCGGGTGGGGGGCGTTCACGATCGGCGTCGTGCTGGTGTCCGGGATGGACGACCCGCCCCCGCCGTACCTGCGAAAGGACCGACGCTGATGGATGTGGGGGCACTGGTCGGCGGCGCGGTCGCCCTGTTGGTGGGCCTGCTGTCGTGGACCCAGAGCCGGGCAACGAACCGACGCTCGGACTTCATGGCGATCACCGAGCGCCTCGACCGGGAGGTGAAGGAGGAACGCACCCAGCGGAAGTTGTTGACGCGCGCCTATCTGGATCTGCACCGGTGGGCGCGCCGCGTGGGCCCGGACACCCCGGCCGGGCCGGCGCCCGAGCCCCCGGTCGAACTGGACCTGACTCCCTGGCAGTCGTGACCCGTATCAGCGGCCCTCGTCCTCCTTCGGGAGGGCGGGGGCCGCTTCTTCATGCCCGCTTGCGCGCAATCCAGGGCTGTCGCCCGCACCGCGCAATCCGCTGCAATCCTGCCCCGGCCCCGCGCGGCCACGGGCATCCTGGATCTCCACCCAGCAGCGACGGAGGGCGATATGACGCTCAGGTACCTCGGCACGACCAGCGATGACGGCGACTGTCCCACCCTGTACGAGATCCCCGAGACCGACGAGATCCTCGTCCAGGGCGACCGCGAGACCGACCCCGCCCACCTCGTGCAGCTCCGCGACGTGAAGCCGTCCGAGACGTTCGTCCGCGTACCGCGTGCCCTCCTCACCCGGTACGCACCCCGCACGGCCGCGCCCGAGCTGCGCCCGTTCTCCTCGATCGCCGACCTGTTCACGGAGTTCCGGCACACCGCCTGGCGGCTGGAGACCCGCGGCGGGTACGCCTCCGACCGGCGCAGCGAGAAGTGGCAGCGCTGGCGGACCGGCCACGACATGGCGGACGAGCCCGTAAACGCCTGGCGGAAGAACGTCACCGCGCAGACCGCGGCCGGGAAGCGGTTCGAGCGGGTGCGGATCGTGGACGAGCCTGCCACCGAAGGGCAGCACTTCCTGATGGCCAGCGCCCCCACCAACGTCGCCGCCGGGGAGGACATCCGCATCCTCACCCGCAGCGAGGCGGAGCGGCTACGGCTGCCCGACTACGACTTCTGGCTGTTCGACTCCCGGCTGCTGGCCCGGTTCGCGTTCGACGAGGACGACACCACCCTCGGCGTCTACCTCACCGAGGACCCCGCCGAAGTCCTCGCCGCCTGCCAGGCCCGCGATGCCGCCTGGCACCACGCTGTGCCTGCGGCCGACGCCGCGGAACGGGTAGCTTCCACCGTGTGACCGACTTCCAGACCGCCCGCGAGGCCCTCGGCGCGCGCCTGCGCGAGTTGCGTGCCGAGGCCGCGCTGGAAGGCAAAACGCTCGCCGGGGCCCTGGGCTGGCAGACGTCGAAGGTGAGCCGCCTCCAGACCGGGAAGCAGACCCCGAGCCGCGACGACCTCACCGCCTGGGCGCGTGCTGTCGGCCGCCCGGACGTCGAGGCCGAGCTGCACGGGCTGCTCGCCGCGCTGGACATGAAGCAGCGGCACCGCACCTGGCGCCGCTCCCTGGCCGGCGGGCACCGCGGGCGGCAGGAGATCGCGGTCCGGCAGACCGAGGCGACCAAGCTGATCCGCGGCCTGGAAGTCGCCCGGATCCCGGGCCTGTTCCAGACACCGGAGTACGCCCGCGCGGTGTTCGACGCGCTCGCCGAGTTCCGGCAGATCCCGCCCACGACGGACGCCGCGGTCGAGAAGCGGATGCGCCGACAGGAGTCCCTGTACAACCCGGCCAAGAGCTTCAGGTTCGTCCTCTGTGAGGCCGCCCTGTACCACCGGCCGTGCCCGGTCGACGTGATGGCCGAGCAGCTCGACCGCCTCTACGGGCTCGCCGGGCAGCGCCGGATCGAGCTGGGCGTCATCCCGTTCAGCGCTCAGCTGCGCCGCAGCCCGGCGCACGGTTTCTGGATCTACGACCGCCGCCTCGTCATTGTCGAGACGATCAGCGAGGAGCTGTGGCTGACCGGCGACGAGGATGTCCAGCTGTACGAGCGGGCCTTCGACTGGCTCGCCGAGTCCGCCGAGTACGGGGCGCCGGCCCGCCGCCTCATCGGCCGCGCGCGGGCATCCCTCGACCTCACCTGAGCAACCCCGGCAACCGGGGCCGCCCGCCGGGCAATCCGGCGCAATCGCAGCGCGCCCATGCAATTGCACGGCCTACCGTGCAGGTCATGCCCCTACCCGCAACGCTCGCCGCCCGGCACGCGGCCGGGAACGCGTGGCTCGCCGACTGCACCGAGCGTCCAGACCTCGTCCACCGCTGCTGGGCGACCGGCGCCCTGGCCCCGGTCGCTACGGGGCGCCGCTGGCTCGTCGCCGAGTCCCGGCTCTCCACTGGCTGGCCGGCCGCCAGCCGCATCCGGGAGGAGCAGCGCGGTCCCGTGCTCGCCGACCCGGACGGGGACCGGCTGTGGTGGCTGGTCCCGGTCGACGCCGAGGTCGAGCTGGAGGACGTACGGCAGTTGACCGTGCACCCGCCGGGCTGGGTCCTGCGCTGCCCACCCGCGGGCGGGCAGCAGGGGGCCCGGTTCTGGGTGTGCGCGCCGGACGGCACCGGCCGAATCGGCGATCCCGTGGTGATAGCTGCCGCGTTCGGGCCGGGCGGGTACCGACTCTGCCAGGAGGCCACAGCATGACGACCACCGAAGTCACCCCCGACACCTCACTCGGCACCCTCCTCTTGCGGTCGGCAACGACCCCGCACCGCATCGCGGCGACACAGGCCCTCGTCGACGAGGAGACCCTGCTGGGCCTTCCTCAGGTCTCGGCCGCCCTCGTGATCGAGGAGGACGGTGTCCCAACCTGCCGGTGGGAGGGGCTCGCGGGCAAGCTGTACACCCTCGGACTCACCTCTCAGCAGCGAGACTTCCTCGGCCTGGTCCTGAGCATGGTCGGCATCGGGACGTGCACTCTCGCGACTGCTGGGGACCTGGACGAGCGCCACCTGGCAATCCTCATGCGGGCGATTCCCCGATTGGCGGGAAACGATCGGCTCGCCGTCGGCACGCGCCTCTGAGCCCCCGGCCCCGGCAGGACGGCCGGCCGGGTCCGGGCGAGAGCGGCCCGCCCCTGTCATCCCCCGTCGGGGGCGGGCCGCCTGACAAGTTCCTCCAGCTGTACGCCCATCGCGTCGGCGATCCGAATCAGGGTGTCGAGGACGGGGGAGGCGTGGCCGTTCTCGATCCGGCTGTACGAGGCGACGTCGACGCCCGAGCGACCACACACGTCCTGCTGGCTCAGGTTCAGATGCTCACGGACGCGCCGGATCTGCTCCCCGACCTGGCGACGGCGGGCGATGACCCGCTCGTCAGGCGGGGTGGGACGTGGCACCCGTCCACCCCACCGGCCCCATGATCAAATGTGATTAGGGTCGACCCTAAATTGTTTGATCTTGCAAGAGGGAGGGCACCTCAACTGGACCACCCCCCTCCGCATACCTGCCGACGGCGTTGCGGCTGCCCGGGAGGGCACCCCAGGAGAGGACGCTGGAGGCAGGGAAGGGCGGTCACCCCTCGGGTGGCCGCCCCTTCTTCGTCTCGGCGCCGCTCACGCATGCTCACGCAATTCCCCGACTCTCGGGCCAGCTACGGGCCAGCAAGCGATCACGACGCCGGGTCAAAACGGACAGGACTCCAGCTCATTGACGCTCTGAGCTGGGGTCCGGCCGGTAGGCCCTGTGGGACTCGAACCCACAACCAATGGATTAAAAGTCCACTGCTCTGCCAATTGAGCTAAGGGCCCTGGCGATGGTGCCTCCCCGAGCATAGCCGTAGGAGGCCGTGGCGCCGATCGGGTATCGGACAGCGGGGCCGGAAGTGCACCGTACGGGGGTGTGCCGGGGGCGTCGGCGGGGTCAGTGGGGGTCCCGGGCCGGAGCGGGGGCGGGGCGGCGGGTGCGGGTGGGGTCGAGGAACCAGTGGCGGGCCGAGGCGAGCCACCAGACGGCGGCGAAGCCGAGGACGACCAGGACGGCGACGGGGGCGTAGTTGAAGGTCTGCCAGGTGACCGGGGAGACCTGGGGCAGCATGAAGAGGACCGTGATGACGCCGACCCAGGCCACCGCGACGACGCCGATCGGCCGGGACCAGCGGCCCAGGTGCCAGGGGCCGCGCTCGAAGGCGTCGCCCTTGCGGACCCGCAGCAGGGTGGGGATGACGTAGGCGATGTAGAGGCCGATCACCGCGATCGACGTCACGGCGGCGTACGCGGTCTCGTTGATCAGGTAGGGCAGGCCGAGGACGAGGGCGCCGAGCGCGGCCAGCCACACCGCGGCGACGGGGGTGCGGGTGCGCGGGCCCACGGTGTGCCACAGGCGGGAGAAGGGCAGCGCGCCGTCGCGGGAGAAGGCGTAGATCATGCGGCTGTTGGCCGTCACGGACGCCATGCCGCAGAACAGCTGGGCGCCGATCACCACGAGCAGCAGCAGCTTGCCCGCGCTCGCGCCGAGGGCGTCCAGCAGGATCTGGGCGGGCGGGGCGCCGGTCGGGGAGTCCAGGGCGCGGCCGTAGTCCTGAATGGCGTAGGTGAAGCCGAGCAGCAGGACAAGCCCGGCGATCCAGGAGGTCCAGATGGAGCGGACGATGCCCTTGGGGCCGGCCGTGGCCGCGTCGTGGGTCTCCTCGGTCATGTGGGCGGAGGCGTCGTAGCCGGTGAAGGTGTACTGGGCCATCAGCAGGCCGAGCAGGACGACGTAGACGCCGCTGCCCCAGCCGGTGTTGTTCACGAAGTGGGTGAGGACGAACGACGTCGAGCGGTGGTGGTCGGGGACCAGGGCGAGCGCGGCCACGATCCCCGCGACGCCGAGCACGTGCCACCACACGCTGACGCTGTTGAGGAAGGCGACGATGCGCACGCCGAAGGTGTTCAGCAGGCCGTGCAGCAGCAGGATCGCCGAGAAGAGGAGGACGGTGCGGCCGGGGGTGACCCCGAAGCCGAACTGGAGGTTCAGATACGCGCCGAGGAAGGACGCGGCGCCGAAGTCGATGCCCGCCGTCACCGCCACCTGGCCCAGCACGTTGAACCAGCCCGTGAACCACGCCCAGGCGGCGGCCGAGCGCGGCGGCGCCAGCCGGTGGGCCCAGAAGTACAGGCCGGCCGAGGTCGGGTACGCCGAGCAGATCTCGGCCATCGACAGGCCGACGAACAGCGTCATCAGACCCACGCCCACCCAGCCCCAGGTGATCACGGCGGGGCCGCCGGTGTTCATCCCGAAGAGGTACAGCGTGAGGCAGCCGGAGAGGACGGAGATGATCGTGAAGGAGACCGCGTAGTTGGCAAAGGCCGACATGCGGCGGGCGAGGACCTGCGTGTAGCCGAGCTGGGCCAGCCGTTCCTCGTCCGACGGCCCGGTGGTGCCGTGCACACTGGCGTCATCATCTGTCATGACCCCAGCAATTCCCTCCCCGAGGGTGTGACATGCCTCACGCGGGGGTCGCACGGGGATACGGAAGGGCCCGTACGACTCGATGTCGTACGGGCCCTTCCGGACAGTCGGCTCACACGGTGTCAGCCGTTGCGCTTCCAGCGCGGCTTGTCCTCGCGGCGGCCGAAGGAGCCGCCGCCGCGGTGGTCGTCACGGCGGCCGTAGGGGCGCTCGTGACCGCCGGTGCGGAAGCCGGGGCGGTCGCCGCCCTGGCGGTCGCGGTTGAACGGACGGTCGCTGCCGCGGTGCCCGCCGCGCTCGTCACGGCGGGCCGGACGGTCGTCACGGCGGAAGCCGCCGCGGTCGTCACGCCGGTCGAAGGAACGGGGGGCGCGGTCGCCGCCGCGCTCACCGCGGTCACGGTCGTCGCGGCGGAAGCCGCCACGGTCGCCCCGGTCGTCCCGGCGCTCGAACGAACGGCCGCCACGGTCACGGTCACGGTCGAAGGAACGGTCCCGGTCGTCCCGGCGGAACCCGCCACGGTCACCACCGCGGTCGTTGCGGTCGTTGCGGTCGTTGCGGTCGAAGGAACGGCCGCCGCGGTCGTCCCGGCGGAAGCCGCCACGGTCACCGCGGTCACGGTCGTCGCGGCGGAAGCCGCCACGGTCGCCCCGGTCGTCCCGGCGCTCGAACGAACGGCCGCCACGGTCACGGTCACGGTCGAAGGAACGGTCCCGGTCGTCCCGGCGGAACCCGCCACGGTCACCACCGCGGTCGTCACGCCGCTCCCGGCGGTCGTACGACGGCGCCGAGGAGGCCGAGGAAGAGGACGGGGAGGAGTAGGACGACGCGGGCGCCGTGCGCTCCTCGCGCTCCGCGCGGTCGACGTCCTGCGCCGCGGGCTGCTCCGGCACCGACACCTCGGCGATCCGCTCGGCCTCGGCCTGCGCCTCGGCCACCGCCGCCTCGGGGTCCTCGCCGCGCTCGCGGGCGACCCGGGCGACCAGCCGGTCGGCCTCCTCGCGCAGCTCGGAGGCGCGCCGCTGCGCGCGCTCCAGCTGCTTGGTGAGGTGGGCGACCTCGCGCTCGGCCTGCTGCGCGGCGTTGCCCGCGGACTCGGCCTGCACCTCGGTCATCGAACGGGCGCCGGTGATCTCGGCGACCTCCGGCTCGAAGGCCGCGCCGCCCTGGATGATGTGGCGCGTGGCGTCGACGCCCGCGTCCTCCATGAGACGGAAGATCTGACGGCGCTGGTGCGGCAGGGAGAGCGAGACGACCGTGCCGGTGCGGCCCGCGCGGGCGGTGCGGCCGGCCCGGTGCAGGTAGTCCTTGTGGTCGCCGGCCGGGTCGACGTTCAGCACGAGGTCGATGCCGTCGACGTGGATGCCGCGGGCGGCGACGTCGGTGGCGACCAGGACGTTGACGTAACCGTCCTTGAAGTCGGCCAGGGTGCGGGTGCGCGCGCCCTGGGTCATGCCGCCGTGCAGCGCGTCGGACTTCACCCCGGCGTCGCGCAGCTGCTCGGCCACGCGGTCCGCGCCGAGCTGGGTGCGCACGAAGATGATGGTGCGGCCCTTGCGGGAGGCGATGGCCGCGGTGACCGGCGCCTTGTCCTTGGGCTTCACGACCAGGATGTGGTGCGACATGGTCGTCACCGCGCCCTGGGCGGCGTCGACCTCGTGGCTCACCGGGTCGGTGAGGTAGCGGTCGACGAGGGTCTTGATCTCGTTCTCCATGGTGGCGGAGAACAGCATCCGCTGGCCGCCCGCCGGGATCTGGTCGAGCAGCTCGGTGACCTCGGGCAGGAAGCCCAGGTCGGACATCTGGTCGGCCTCGTCGAGGACGGCGATCCGCACGTCCTCCAGGGAGCAGGCGCCGCGGTTGATGATGTCGCGCAGCCGGCCCGGGGTGGCGACCAGGACGTCGACGCCCTTCTCCAGGGCGTAGATCTGGTTGCCCATGGAGGTGCCGCCGCAGACGACCTTCATCTTGAGGCCGAGGACGTCGCCGTAGGGCTGGAGCGCGTCGGCGACCTGCATCGCCAGCTCGCGGGTCGGGGTGAGGATGACGGCGCGCGGCTTGTGCTTCTGGGTGCGCCCGCCGGCCAGGGTGGCCAGGGTGGGCAGACCGAAGGAGAGGGTCTTGCCGGAGCCGGTGCGGCCGCGGCCGAGGATGTCCTTGCCGGCCAGGGCGTCCGGGATGGACGCGGCCTGGATCGGGAAGGGGGTGGTCACGCCGTTCTGCGCGAGCTTGCGCACGACACCCTCGGGCAGGCCGAGGTCGGCGAAGGTGATCTCGGGGGCCCGCTCCTCGGTGCCCTCGGGAGCCTCGGCGCCGGCCTGGTCGTCCAGGAGCTGCGGGTTCTCGGGGGCGTCCTCGGTGCTCTCGGGCACGACGACGTGATCAGTACTGGCAATGGACATGCGAATGCGAAACCTTCCGGAGTCTCGTCGGCACGCGCCCGTCAACTCCGTGTTTCGCACCACGACCGCCTCGATGCGGTCCGCCACGGCAAGGGAGAGTACGCGCCACACGGCGCGCTCTTCATGGGCGCCGGGCAAATGGGATCAAACGATCTACTAGCATACGCACCTTCCTCCCCTTGAGGCAAACCGAGCCCGAGGGCGGACGAAGCCGCAGGTCAGACGTGTGCCCGGCCGGGGCGGCGCAGGCTGCCCGGCGCGGGCGCCGGTTCCCGCTGCGCCAGCTGGGTCCCGGTGCCCTCGTGCGCCGAGGACGACGGCTCGGCGACCGTCGGGTCGGGCGAGGCGGGCGGCGACGGCGACGCGGGCGGCTGCTCCGGCGGCGGCGCGGAGGTCTGCGGCGGCTCCGGCACCACCTCGGTGGGCGCCGGGTCGCCCGCGGGCGGCGGACCGCCGGGCCGGCCGGGCGCCGGGGCCGACGCGCTCGGGGCGCCGGTGGCCGGGGCCGGACCGGACGGCTCCCCGCTCGGCGAGCCCTTCTCCTTCTTCCCGTGCCCGTGCTTGCCGTCGCCGGCCCCGGCCCGGTCCGCGGCGGCGCCGGACACCGCCGCCGCGCCGCCGGACACCTCACCGCCGCCATGCGCGGCGGAGTGCGAGGGCCGGGCCCCGCCACCGGCCTCCTCTCCCACGCTCACACAGCCGGTGGCGGCGGCGAGTGCGGCGAGCGCGGCGGCGAGACGGACGGATACGGGCAAGGGGCGCACGGAAGCCACCTCCGGGAGGGAGAAGTCGCCGTGCCCAACTCCCGGCGCCCCGGCGAGGACACGCCGGAGCACCGGACGGACCTCAGCCGTAGCCCAGGGCGTGCAGCCGGGCGTCGTCGATGCCGAAGTGGTGCGCGATCTCGTGCACGCACAACTGCCCGATCGACACAGGTCCGCTTCCGGCTTAGCCTGAGGGGGCCCAAGGGAGAGCACGTGGTGCCACTATCTGAGTTTGCGGAGCGGTTGCTCCGCGCGATCCTCTATCTGCGGATCTCTGACCTGACGGACACTTCAACGTCCATCGAGCGGCAGGAGAAGGCTGGCCGCCGAAAGGCCGACGACCTGTCGGCCACCGTCGTGAAGGTGTTCAAGGATGAGGACAAGTCCGGGTACCTGACCTACGTGCAGCGCCCCGGGTGGGATGCTGCGCTGGACAGGCTCCGGCAGCGCCTGGCGGACATCCTGATCGTCTTCAAGGTCGACCGTGCGACACGCCAGGGCATCCCCCAGGCAGCAGAGATCATCCAAGTCGTCTATCAGACTGGCTGTCGGTTCATCTCCATCGCCGACGGGATCGACAGCAACAACGAGGGCTGGGAACTCCAGCTCACGTTGGCCGCGCACCAGGCGCACACGGAATCCAAGAACACGTCCACGCGTGTCACCGATCTCCGCGCAGACGAGCGGGACGCGGGCCGGTGGATGGGGTCCCGTCCGTACGGGTTCGAGGTCACACCAGAGCGGAAGCTCGCTGTACTCGACGACGAGGCCGACGTTATCCGTGCCGTCGTCGAGCGCCTCCTCCACGCAGACCCCCCGGCTACGCTGCGCGGCGTAGCCAAATGGTTGAACGAACAGAACTTCGACTGCCCCAGGTGGGCGGGACGCAAGCACCGCATCGCCCACCTGGAGGCCAAGGGCGAGCCCCTGAAGGCGCAACGGCTGCGTGAGAAGCCGCTGAAGACGCCGAACTCGTGGTCGTGGCCGACGGTTCGGCAACTCGTCACGTCCGTTGTCATGACGGGGTATCTGCCCCACAAGGGGGAGATCTACCGGCACAGCGAGACAGGCGAGATGGTTCGGATCGGACCTGAGATCATCACCATGACAGACTCCACCCGTCTCCGCGCGTTGTACGGGGCCCGGACGCCGGTTCATTGGACGCGAGGCGCTGTACCGGCCGCGCGCTCCCGGGAAACCAAGAGGCCGGCAACAGGGCTGCTCGTCGACTTCCTGTACTGCGGGGAGTGCGGGGCGCGGGAGGCATACGACGCCTATTGGGTTCGGAACGGGAAGCCGTGGCCACGCTACCGGTGCAGCCGCCGCCACTTCTCCGGACGGTGCCCCGGCACCCTCATGAAGGGCCCGTTCGCGGACGATCTGGTCACCCATGCCCTGTTTGAGAAGTTGGCCAGCATGGACGACAGCGATCCCGGGGCGTTGGCTGTTGCAGCGCGTTGGGCGGAACTCCACCACCCAGACCGGGTGCTCCGTCGCAGGGATCTTGAGGCACGCATCTCCGAAGAGGAACAGTTCCTCTCCCGCCTCGAAGACGAGAAGCTGTCGGGGCTCTTCAAGGGCACGCGCGGCGAAGCCCGGTTCCGAAGCCGGTACGACGCCAGTCAGACCCGCCTGGACCAGTACGAGGCGGAGCTAGACAGCATCCCTCACGCCGCGACGCTGGACGTCACGCCCTTTCACGAGATCGAACTCTTCCAAGATGCCTGGGAGCGGTACGACCTGACGGAGAAGCGGGAAACTCTGGGGCTCGTCCTCAACCGCGCGTGGCTCTTCAAGGCGCCGGCGTCAGGGGTCAAGCCCACGATTGATCGCTTCCGGTTCTGGTGGGTGGGCGAGCCAGAGCCTCAGGGCATCGGCGCGTCGCTGCGGATCACAGACGAGTAGCCGCCCTCCGGTACAGCAGACCCCCGTCTACGTGGCGGGGGTCTGCTGCGTTTCCTCGGTGGTCACTCTTCCTTTGGCGTGCTCCACGGGCCTTTTGGCGGTCTGCTGACGGGCTTCGCTCCGAGGCGTGAGCAGTACCACGCCACAAAGCGTCGGAGGACGTCTGAGCGGTCCGTTTCGTCGGGGACCGCCTCACCGAACGCTGCCCATAGCTCTGCCTCGATGCGGAAGCGACTGATGGGGGTCTTTGGTTGGTTGGGCATGGGGAAACCGTAACAGAGGTGTAGCTACACCAGAAGGGTTGCGGTGTAGCCACACCCATGCCTAAGGTGTAGCCACACCCCGACGCACCAACGACAAAGGGCCCGCGGAATCTTGGCGGATCGACGGGCCCGATGTCTCCATCACTGGAGGACCCCATGGTCGCACACAACCTCACCCCTGCTCAGCCCAACGGCATCCTTCTCGTCGTCGGAGCGACGGAGACCCCTGTCGACTTCGACGACACCCGAGCCTTCGCGTTCGACGCCGCGGACCGCCTCCGCCTCCCCGCCACCGTCGCAGTCGGCACGGACTACGACGTCGCGGAGTGGGAGGCCGTTGTCCTCTGCCAAGGCTGGGAGGAGAGCGCGGACGCCCGGACTCTCGCCGCCCGCACGCTCACCGTCGACATGGCGGTGCTGACGTCGGCCGACGTCTACGCCTACCCGCTCGTCCTTGAGTGCACCCATTGCTGGACCCCAGACGACTCCGTCCGCCCCGCCCTCGTCGACGACCGGACATGGTCCGCCCCGCGCTGCCAGCCGTGCGTACTGGAGGCGGCTCGCCTCGCGGCGACAGGGGAAGCGCACCTCATCTAGGTCACACACAGTGACCAAGGCCCGCGCTGGCTTCGGCTGGAGGCGGGCCTTCGTGTCTTCCTCGACGTCGACGGACGGGATGGTTTGACACCGTCGCGGACCGCCGGACCCAAGGTGCGTGCACAGTGCACCTAGTTAGCCGCTACGCAGCGTGCCCACTTCCGCCGTGATCGTCACCCTGCGTCCATTGTCCCGCCAAACTCAGTGCCAAAGTGTCGAACTAACCCCCTTCTCCAACTTCTCCTTAACGCGCGTTAGAAGAAATTGAGAATGGGGGTTAGTTCGACACTTTGGCCTCCAGTCTGTCCGGTGGACGTCGAGCCGCCCCCTGACGGAGGCCGACGAGGGAGCCGACGGAGGCGGTGCGGGACGAGGGACGCCCGAGAAGGCCCGTAAACGGCCCTCTGGGGTCGCAGGGTGCCTCTCTGGTCCCCGAACTGCCGGAAGCCTCGCGAGTGGGCGTCAGAGGGCTACAGGGGCTTTCCCGCCCCGTAGCCCCATCTCCGGGGCGAGGCGACAGCCAACGCCGCTGATATTACGCAGCGTGAACGCTTCGCGGTCTTAGACCCGCCGGGCGACGGCAGGGCATCCGCGCATCCCGCATTCTGAGACGTCTGCATCGCTTAGGTAACGATAAGGCGTGCTCTATCGCATTTGCCCAGGTCACGCACGCTTTGGACCATCACATGCGCCCCACTACCTATGTAGGAGGGGCGCTCTGTGAGCATCGGCCACAGGCACCCTCCGTCTGCTGCGCCCCCGTAGATGCCTCTCCGGGTGGCGCTAGGTCCGGCACCGTTCGAGCCGGCTGTGTCGACGCGGAGTTCTCTCCTCCTTCGCCGCTCCACGGCCCCGCGCTCCGGTGCCGGACCTTCAAACGATCACAGGCGCTGCCTCCGGGCGGCGCCTCTCTTTTTGCCCCCTTCAGGGAGAAGGACGCCACCGACACCAACGCGGAGACCCCATGGCCCACCTTGACATTCAGCCCGCCGGTTCACGGCCCTGCCCGGAGTGCGGGCTGACGCTTCCCCGTACCCGTGTGTACTTCCACGCCGACCCGAGCTGTGCTGACTTCCTGCGCCGGGTCTGCCGCGACTGCATAAACGCACAGCGGCGCAGGCGGTACCGACGCAACCCAGAGCCCGTCAGAACGCGCGAGAGGCAGCGACGAGCCGCGCGTACGGAGCTGATGAAGAACTCTCCCCAGTGGCAGCCCACAGAGCGCCACACGGCGACTGCCCGGCTCGGGTCGGTCGCCTCTTTCATGCCCCCAGAGAGGCACTGATGACCAATCCCACCCTCGACGCAGCCCGTGCGTCGGTCCTCGCCATCGCAGCCGCAGAGAAGCGGCTCCAGGACGCTCGCAAGCTCCTTGACGACTGCCCGTTCTCCCCGACGCCCGAACAGGCTCGTGAAGCCGTCATGGACGAGGCGGCGGAGGCGTTCACGTCCGGCGGCGCCTGGCCGACGAACGTCGGGAAGCGTGCCGCGAAGGCGTACGACGAGGCGGAGGCGGCGGGCCTGGAGCGCCAGGCACGGCAGCAGACCGTCAGGAGCGCTGAGCACGCCGTGTACGAGGCCGTGACGGACCACACCGAAGAGGCGCTTGCGTTCCTCGGGACGAGGCTGGGGACGCTCCTCGACGACGCCAGGACGGCCCTGGAGACCGTCGGCGGCGCCCAGAGCGCTCAGGACGCGATCGACGCTGGGCCGGACGCTGTAGCGGCCTGGAGCAAGCTGCGGGAGCTGACGCGGCAGATAGCCGAGTTGCGCGGAGCGCAATGGGATCTCCTGAAGGGTCCGCGGATGCCCGGGGCGCCCGCGGGCGGAGACTGGCAGGGCCGGGAGTGGCGTCTCCAGGGGTTCGGCCACGTGAAGAGCACGCACCCCGACGAGGCGCCCGACGATGTCCGTCAGGTCATGCGGGATGTGTCCGGACGCGTGACGCTCGCTTACGTCCGCTGGCTCTGTGGGCGCGACGACGCCTACGTCCCGGCGTCGGCGGAGGAGCTGGAGGCCGACTATCAGGTGCTGACAACTCCCGTCTTCCATGACGACAGTGATCGTCCCCTCGTGCGGGACGTCAGCCCCGTAGAGCTTCCGACACCTGAGGGCCGGCCGTCGAAGATCTTCGAGCACAGCAGGGCGCCGCACCTCGACGCGTCGCAGCCAGAGCTGGCGAAGCCGAAGCCAAACGCGACGGTCGGCGACCCCGTGCCGCGCGTCCCCACCTACTGAGAGGAACAGTCATGGAACAGAACCCTGAGCAGCAGAGCGCCGAGGATCTCCTCAACCTTGCCCGGATCAGCGTCGGCCACGCGGCCGGACTGACGGCGGAGCAGAGCAAGTACCTGCGCGGCAGCACGCCCGAGGAACTCGCGGCCGACGCGAAGGCACTCCTGGCGGAGTTCGGCATCTCGACGACCCGTCAGCCGTCCGGCTCCGGTCCTGACGTCGGCAGTGCGCACGGCAGCATGAACGCCGGGGCGGAGCGGTACCGAGCGAGGCACGGCGACGGACAGAAGTTCGCGCACGCCTCGTACACCGTGGAGAGCGCGTGACGGACCGGGACTAGTGCCGACGTCGGGAAGTCAGCCACTGGCGCAGGCGACGCCAGAAGGTGTCAGCGGCAAGCTGACCAAGGGGCGCCAGCAACGCGGTTATGAGCGCACTGACGATGGTTAGAACGAAGGAAGTCATCGAGGACCCTCGCGGAACGCTGCGGGAGGTCGTTCGACGTGGACCCACCGCAAGAACGAATACGGGTGCGGCGCACTGCGTGTGCGCGTCCACGTGGGTCCCGGCGTGGTCCGGATGAACGGGCAGAGAACTCCCGTTCCGATGAGCCGTCAACATGCATACGGCGCTTACACGGTAGCACAGGAAAGGAGGCAACATGGTTGCCCCGGGTCCCCGAAGAGACCCCACGCGGCAGTTCAGCCGCGCGCACAGGGACGACAGGAAGCAGCCTCGCGCCGGCGTCGTCGTCCTCCCGCTGTCAGGCTGCGACCTCCCCGTCCCACCGATGCCGCCAGGGCGAGCGTGGACAGAGGCGGAGGAGGTCATGTGGGTCGACCTGTGGGAGAGCCCGCAGGCGACGCAGTGGTACGACGCGTACGTCCCTATCGTCGCGACGTACGTGCAGATCGTGTGCCAGTCGCTCAGCGGCAGGGCGACGGCCGGACTGGCGCAGGAGGCGCGGCACCTGGCCGACCACTTGGGCCTGTCGCCCGCGGGCATGCGCACGCTGGGGTGGCAGATGGAGCAGGTCGACGCACACGGGGCTGAGCTGCACGCGCTACCCGCACCCACGTTGGACATCGACGAGCGGCGGACAAGGCTGACGTCGTGAGTGAGCGCATGCGCGCCATGCTCGCGCGACGGACAGCAGCGCGGACGCACAGCACGGACGGACCGTCCTGCCCGCGGGAGCTACGCACACCGTGCGTCGTGTGGGACTGGCTGGAGCCCGACGAGGCGCCTGACGTCCAGCGTCACGGCATGAACTCCATCTTGGTCATTCGCGCTTGGCGACGTTGGCAGGCCGCTCGACGCACGTACGCGGAGGGTCTGGGGTTGAGCGAGGCAGCAGCGTGCGGACCGGCAGGTCGTCCGACGCTCGGTGACCGCTAGCAAATTCAGACATACCCACCCATACCCCCCGTCTGGGGTCCCTTTTCGCACCGTCTAGGTGCTGGGCGGCGCTGTCTGGCAACCGGTTAGAGGTCTAAGCGGCAGCCCTCAAAACCCCCTCTCGGCGGCCTCTGGCGTTCCGCTGTGTGCCCCGCCAGAGGGCGGACGAGGTGGATCGTGTCCGCCGAATGATCAAGCCGCAGGCGTGATGAGCAATCTCGTCAACTAAAAACCACAGGTCAGAGCGCATCTAAGTGTGACGCCGTCAATAAGAGCCCCGGAGGAATCGCCCTCCGGGGCTTTGTCATTCCCGGAATGAGATCTCATGAGCGGTACAGAAGATATCTGCGCGAGGGAAGGCTGTTCCTTCCACGCAGAAATAGGGATGGCCGGTGATGCGCCGTTGTCCCTTGTTTACTGCGGTGATGCATGCGCCGACTTCGAATGGCTCCGAAGAAAGCTGGAGGCGGCGGAACTAACGCCCGACGTTGCGGACTGTTTTATGCATCTAAACGCCCTCGAACGGCTACTAAACGCGCGTTGTGAGCCGTTTGAAGTGGGCACTCTGCTGGGAGCGTTCTATGCCGGATCTTGACATTGTCGGAACCGTCGCGGTCGACGTCATACCGATTGCCCCGAACCTGCACAACAAGCTCAAGGCCATCGTCCTCCCGGCCGCCGACCGGATAGGCGAAGAAGCAGGTCAGAGGCTCGGAGATGCGATCTCCCGCAATATCGTCGTAGCCATCCCCGACGCTGTGACAACTGGCGGGCGGGTCGCCCGCACGGCCGCGACGCGGCAGGGGAACGACGTTGGCGGCGCGTTTAGCCGGTCGTTGAAGGCCAAGTTGGAAGTTGCATTCCGGTCGATGCCACGGCTCAACATCCGACTTGGCGATACCGGGGTGGATGCCGAACTCGCACGCCTCCGTTCTCGCCTGGAACAGCTCTCCAACAAGCGCATCGGCGTTGACGTGGACGCCGGGGCAGCGTTGGCAGAGGTCAATAACATCGACCGGGAGCTTGAAAGGCTCGGCGCCAACCACCCGAATATCGCGGTGCGGGTTGACACGGCTGCTGCACGGGCGGCACTCGACGAATTCCGTCAGGAGATCAACCGCGCCGACCACGACGATATCGACGTCAAGGTGCGCGTCGACACAGGGAACGCCCGCGCCGAACTGATGGCGCTCGGTATCGCCCTGGCGGCAGTCGCAGCTATCCCGGTTGTGCCCGTGGCTGCGTCGGGGCTCGGAAGCATCACAGCAGCCGCACTCGCGGCCGGCGCAGGAGTGGGCGCCCTTGCCCTCGTCGCCATCCCGGCAATCAAGGGAATCACGGAAGCGCTCCAGGCCAAGACTGCTGCGGAGAACGAGTCGAGCGCCGCGACGGACAACGGGGCCGCTAGCGCCGTGAAGGGCGCTCAGCGTGCCCTACAGATGGCGTCAGCTCAGCAGGCACTTGCCTCCGCGCACCGGCAGGCATCGAAATCCATCGAAGCCGCGAACCGCGCGGTAGAAGACGCCGAACGCGCCCTCGGTACGGCTGCCGCCCGCGCCATGGACCAGCGGCGCCAGGCCGCGGAGAACGTCGAGCGAGCCGAACGGTCCCTCACCGACGCCAAGCGCGCCGCACTCCAGGCAGAGCAAGACCTCACACGGGCCCGCAAGGACGCTGCGGCGCAACTCGCGGCGCTGGACGACAAGCTCACTGACGGCAAGCTGTCCCAGCGTGACGCCGCTCTCCGCGTCGAGGAAGCGGAGGCACAGCTCAACAAGACGCGGCTTGACTTCGCGGCCGGCAAGGCATCCGCGCTCGACGTCGAGCGCGCTCAGCTTGGCTACGACCAAGCTGTCCAAGCTCAGAAGGAACAGGCGCAGGCGTACGCCGACCTCCAGAAGCAGGCGGAGGCGGCCCGCAAAGTCGGCGTCAACGGCAACGACGCAGTCAAGGCAGCGGCGGAACGGCTCTCTGACGCCCAACAGAAGGTCAAGGACGAAACCAAGTCTGTTGCCGACGAGCAGCGCAAGGCGGCTCAGGCACAGGTGGACGCCGCGCAGTCGGTCCAGGACGCTCAGCGTCGAGTGGCTGACGCCGTGGCGAACGTCGCTGACGTACAGCAGCAAGCGGCCGACTCCATCGCCTCCGCAGAGAGGGGTGTTCAGTCGGCCCGACTCTCGTCGGTCGACACGACGGCGCAGGCAGTCACGGCCACCGATCGGTACAGGGCGGCCCTGGCCAAGCTGACGCCCGAACAACGGGACCTGTACAACGCACTCGCCGGCCCCAAGGGGCTGACGTCAGCGTTCAAGGACTGGTCGGCGTCCCTGTCCCCGTACGTCTTGCCCTTGTTCACGCGGTCCGTCAACGGTGCGAAGGCTGCCCTCCCGGGGCTCTCGCCTCTCGTTCGTGAGGCGGCCGACGGTGTCTCAGCGCTCCAGGACGCAGCGTCGAAGGAACTCAAAGAGCCCTTCTGGCGGCGCTTCAAGCGGGATATTGAAGGCACCGCGGAACCCTCGATCATCGGGCTCGGTACGACGATCGGTAACACGCTGAAGGGCGCCGCAGGTGTCATCGACGCGTTCCTTCCGTCGATCGACCGGATAACGGATCGGTGGGTCCGCTCGTCCGGCCGGTTCGCAAAGTGGGGAGCGAATCTCCAGGGCTCTCCTGCCTTCGAGAAGTTCATGGCCTTCGCGGACGAGCACGGGCCGAAACTCTCGCGCCTGTTCACCGGGGTCGCTGACGCTCTCCTCCAGATAGGCGAAGCGCTCTCCCCGATATCCGGCCCGGTCCTCGACTTCCTGTCGGGACTGGCGGAGGGAATAGCACTAGTAGCGGATCACGCACCGTGGTTGGTCCAGGCTCTATGGGGCGTCATCGTTGCAACGAAGGTCTTCAATCTGACCCTGCTTGCAACGAACGCGCTTATGAACGCAAACCCAGCCGTGCGCATCGTGACGCTGCTATTCCTTGTGGGCGCAGCAGTCGTCTACCTCTACAACAAGTACGACTGGTTCCGCACCGGGGTTCAGGCGACGTGGCACGGTATCCAAACGGCCGCAACCGTCGCGTGGAGCAGTGGCCTCAAGCCGACGTTCGACTTCATATGGGGCGGCCTCCAGGCCATCGGAAACGGCGCCCTGTGGCTGTGGCGGAGTGCGGTCAGGCCTGCCTTCGACGGCATCGTCCTCGTCGGGAAGTACACCTTCGCCATTCTCTCGACGGTGCTGTTTGTGCCGCTCTACCTGGCGTTCAAGATCGTGGCCGGTCTGGCTACGTGGCTGTACACCGACAGCATCAAGCCGACGTTCAACCTGATAGCCGGGCTGGCTACGTGGCTGTGGGCGAAGATCCTCAACCCGGTGTTCGGATGGATCGGAGCGCGGATCAAGTGGGGCGCAGACCTGTTCCTCTGGCTCTATCGCGGAGCGGTGCAGCCGTCGTTCAACTGGATTGCCAGCAAAGCGGATTGGGTCTGGGCGAAGATCCTTCGCCCCATTCTCGGCTGGATCTACGACAAGCTCAAGTGGCTTGGTTCAGGATTCGTCTGGCTGTATGCCCAGGCAGTGAAGCCGGTCTTTAACTGGATCGGCGACAAGGCTTCCTGGCTGTACGACAAGGGAATCCGTCCCGCGTTCCAGAAGATCCGGGAGGCTGTGGACCTTGTCGTCGACGGCTTCAGGCTGGCGAAGAAGGAAACCAAGATCGCATGGGATGCGGTGGCCGGGATTCTGGCGCGTCCTATCAACTGGATTATCGACTTCGTCTACACCAAAGGCATCAAGGCAGTATGGGACACGGTCGGCGGATTCGTCGGGCTGGACCCGCTGCCGAAGGCGCCTAAGCTCCTCAGCGCCCCGGAGAAATTCGCCCGGGGCGGGCGGACGAGTGGCGGCATCCCGGGCAAGGACTCCATCCCTGCGCTGCTTATGGCGGACGAATTCGTCATGAAGCGCGATTCCGCGCGGAAGATTGGCTTCGACGTCCTCCACCGCATGAACGAGACAGGCGAGATCCCGGGCGTTCAGAAGTTTGCCGGTGGCGGAATCGTCGGTGCGCTGGGATCAGTCTGGGGCGGAATTACGGACACCGTGGGCGGAGCCCTCGGCGGCATCAACGACCTGGCGAAGTTCAACGTCGACCTCGTCCTCCACCCGGGGCAGACGTGGGACAAGCTGGTCAAACCCGTTCTCAGGGCTGCCGCCGAACACCTCGGCGTTTCCGACATGGGGAAGGTACTGGCCAAGTACCCCGTCAAGATGGCGTCCTCCCTGCGCGACATGCTTACGGGGGCCGGGACGGGGACGCTGTCCTACATCGACCGCGGAGGCAACGGCGGGTCCGGCGTGGCTCGATGGAGGCCGACCGTCCTCCAGGCGCTGAAGCTGACGGACAACCCTGCGTCGTACGCCGACCTGACGTTGCGACGGATGAATCAGGAGTCCGGGGGCAACCCGACGATCGTCAACAGGTGGGACAGCAACTGGCAGGCAGGGCACCCGTCAGTGGGTCTGATGCAGGTAATCGGACCCACCTTCCAGGCCTACGCGGGCAAGATGCGCAACGTCGGTCCGTTCTCCTACGGCGTCTCGACGAACCCGCTCGCGAACATCTACTCGTCGATGCGGTACGCGATGTCGGCGTACGGCTCCCTGCCGCGCGCCTACAACCGCCCTGGCGGCTATTTCGCGGGCGGCTTCCCGGCGGCCGGCGAACTGGCGATGGTCGGCGAGCACGGGCCCGAGCTGGTCCGCTTCCTCTCGCCGGCGCAGGTCTACAGCAACGGCGACACCCGCGCGATGGCGCGCCAGGCCGCGAGCCTGACGAGCCTGCACGCAGGCGGCCAGGGGCCGACGGAGCTGCACGCCGACGTGCATGTCTACGTCGGTGACCGCGAGATCACGGACATCGTCGACACACGTATCGAGCTGCGCGACGCAGCAACAGCAGCCGACATCAACAACGGAAGGTGGGTCTGACGTACACCGCACGCACACGGGGCGCTCGTCGACATGGCGGGCGCCCCTTCCCGCAGACCATGACTCCTGAGGAGCAACACATGATGGGCCAGCCGGCGAAGAGCCATGACGTCACCTGCCCGCACTGCAACGCCCTCGTCCCACAGGTACCGGGCGCCGGGCGGGTACGGCTCTACTGCAACGCGGATCACGGCCGTGCCTGGCGCCGTCGCATGCGCCATGCCGGATGGCTATAGGCACTCTTGACGATGCCGCCCCCTCGGCGTGATGGTGCGTAGAACATTGCGCAATCTACGTGACGTTGGAGGTCACCATGACGCTACGGTTCTTCGGGAAGGACCCCACCACGAACGGTGATCACTGCCCGACGGTGTGGCTCGACGAGGAGAAGCAGGAGATCGTGCTCCAGGGGTGGAAGGCGGACGACGTTCTCCAGGCAGAATGCCTTGCGACGGGACCCATTCCCGACCACGAGGCAGTAGTCCGGCTGCCCGTTCGCATGGCACAGCAGATCAGGGAGGCGCTCGATGCGGCAGACGGTTCCGCCGTTCGCTGAGCTACTCGCCGGCTGCACGCGATCCGCGGTCCATCTGGAGACGCGCGACGTCTACGGAGTGGCGGAGGAAGATGCCGACTTCGCGTCCTGGCGTGACGGCTGGAGGTACAACCTCGACGACCGCTCGTCGTGGTGGAACGGCTTCCACCAGTCGGTAGCCGACGCTGTCTCCCGCGGGGTCTCGGTGCGGCGGGCCCGGGTCGTCTCGGAACCGGTGAGCGACTACATCCGCTACGAGCACTCGTGTACCCCGCAGAACCTTGCGGCAGGCGAAGAGGTCCGGTGGCTTCCGCGCCGCCTGGCGTCGGACCTGCTCCTCCCGGGCAACGATCTGTGGATCTTCGACGCACGGTTGATCCGGTTCAGCCTGTTCGCAGGCGACGGGCGGTTCGTTGCTGACGTCCTGGAGGACGCGGCCGACATCGTGAAGCGCCACGTCGAAGCCTTCGATGTCCTCTGGGAGCGCGCCGTCCCGCACGCGGACTACCGGATCTAAGCGACAGGCGCAGATGCAGTCTCCCTACCCGTCCTCGGCGCTGGACGCCGCCCGGCGAGCCATCGCGGACAAGCTCCGCGAGATGCGCCGAGACGCCGGGTTGACGGGTAGGGAGGTTGCAGCGCGGACGGGGTGGCAGCCGTCGAAGGTGTCGCGTCTTCAGAGCGCGACAACGCCACCGTCGGACGACGACATCCGCACATGGTGTCGAGCGTGCGACGCAGAGGACGCGATCCCTGATCTCCTTGCGGCCAACCGGACGGCCGACTCCATGTATCTGGAGTGGCGCCGAGTGCAGCGCACAGGGCTGCGCCGACTGCAAGAGTCCCGGGTCCCGCTGTACGAGCGCACCCGGTCGTTCCGTGTCTACAGCTCCACCGTCGTCCCGGGGTTCCTCCAGACCTACGAGTACGCGGCGGCGCTGCTGAAGGACATCGCGCGCTTCCACGGGACGCCGGACGACGTCGCGGACGCTGCGGAGGCCCGCGTCGAGCGCTCGCACATCATCCGTGAGGGCGGTCACCGGTTCGCGGTCGTCCTGGAGGAGTCCGTCCTCCGCCACGTGGTCGGGGACGCCACGACCATGGCGGGCCAACTGGGCTACGTCCTGTCAGTGATGGCGCTGCCATCCGTTTCCGTCGGGGTCGTGCCCGCGGGAAAGGCACGGGGCATGTGGCCGCTGGAGACTTTCACGGTGTTCGACGAAGACAGGGTGCACGTCGAGCTGCTGACGGCGGCTGTCACCGTGACCACGCCCGGAGAGATTTCTCAGTACGCCGATGCCTTCGACGAGATGTCCTCGTTGGCTGTCTACGGTTCGCGGGCACGGTCCATCATCTCTGCCACCATTGATGCGCTGGACTGAAGTTGCGTAGAACCTCATAGAACTCCGTGGAATCCCGCCGCACCCCGCACCTAGTTTCGAGACATCGGAGCTTGGTGGAGGTGGCGAAATGGCGTTACAGGTGACGCGACGGGACTTCGACATGGGCAGGGCGCAGCCGAAGCCTGTGTCCGGGTGCGACACGTGCACAGCGCTGTTCAAGCAATGGCGCCAGGCAACGGAAGTGGGCGGACCGGCCTACAACCCGTCGCACGCAACGGACCTTGCCGTCGAGATCAGCCGGCACCCGCACGACTGGAAGCTGTCGCGCGACGGACGGCGGGTGCCGAAGTGAAAAGCGACCCGGTCAACCCGTTCCCGGTCGTCTCGTCGACGGAGGAGCTGGAGCAGCTCCATACCGTCCGGTTCGTCGAGTGCTCCGGGTGCATCGACATGCACCGCCTTGACGGCCCGGACCATCTGGACCCGGTCGAGTGGGCGAAGGAGCATCAGCGTCAGCGGCCCTGGTGCTGGCGCTTCCGTGTCTTCGCCCGAACGACCTTCGGTGTGCCGGCCGACGAGACGGCACCCGCGGCCCCCTAGACCCGCGTCCTGGGCGTCCGTGCGCCCGGTACGCGGTGGGGCAGGTGGGGACCACGGTCGGCATACCGGCCCCGCCTGCTCCTGCCCCGCCCCCTCTGCTGCCCCCGTGATGGGGGGGCGGGCTCATGCCCACCCCAGTTCGTGTAGCCGGTCGTCCGGGATGCCGAAGTGGTGGGCCACCTCGTGCACCACAGTCACGGCCACTTCGTCCCGAACCCGCTCCTTAAAGATGGCTTCCGGGGTATCGTGCACCACGGTCACCTCGGTCTCCGCGACGACGTCCTCGCGGGTGTCGCACATGCGCAGCGTCGGCCCCCGGTAGACGGTGATCCGGTCGGGCAGCACGCCCGCGTACCACTCGCCGCGCTCGGTCAGCGGGGTGCCCTCGTAGAGCCCGAGCAGGTCGGGGTCGTCGGCGGGCGGCTCGTCCTCGACGAACACCGCGACGTTGTCCATCAGCCGCGTCAGCTCCGGCGGGATCCGGTCGAGCGCCTCGGCGACCAGTTCCTCGAACTCCTCGCGCGTCATCTCCAGCACACTCCCATTGTCCGGTACGGCGGGGCCGGCGCGGGGTCCGCTGCGCCGGGAACCCGCGTCCGGAGCGGGGCCCGGCCGGTGTCCGCCCGGCGCGCATATCCGCCGACGCGGCCGGGCATACGCGCCCAATGGCTCGCGTCCGCCTCGCAGACCTGGACCTCCCGTACCGCCGCGGCGCCCGGCGCGGCGCCGCCCGTCCCCTGACCGCCAACGCGCCGCATCCCTGGCTCCGGGCCCTGGGCCTGGTGACCGTCGTGATCGCCGGTGCCTGGCTGGGGCTGCTGACCGTCGGCGACGTACGCGTCCCGGTCGGCCCCGTCAACACGACGATGACGCTGCGCCCCTCCCTGAGCGGCGGCACGAAGATCAATGTCTCGCCGCTGGGCGCTCTGCGCCTGGACAGCCACACCGCCCCGGTCCGGCTGGACGTGAACGTCGACCAGCTCGACCCGGAGCGCGCCCAGGCCCTCGTCGACCATCCCGAGCGGCTCTCCGGGCTCCAGGACGAGGTCGCGCACGACGTGGAGCACGGCACCTTCGACCTGGCCCTGCGCTCCACGGTGGCGGTGGTCGCCGGGGCCACCGCCCTGGGCCTGGCCGTCTACCGCCGGCCGCGCCGGGCACTGGCGGCCGGGGGACTGGCCCTGGCCCTGCTCGCCGCGTCCGGGGCGGGCGCGTACGCCACCTGGAACCCGAAGTCGGTGCTGGAGCCGCGGTTCTCCGGGCTGCTCTCCTCGGCGCCCTCGCTGGTGGGCGACGCGCGCAGCATCGTCACCGAGTTCGACGTCTACCAGCGGGAGCTGGCCCGTCTGGTGACGAACGTGACCAAGCTGTACGACGTCACCTCGACGCTCCCCGCCTACCAGCCGGACCCGACGACCATCCGGGTGCTGCACGTCTCCGACATCCATCTCAACCCGGCGAGCTGGAAGATCATCGCCTCGCTGGTGGAGCAGTACAAGGTGGACGTGATCGTCGACTCCGGCGACACGATGGACCACGGCACGGCGGCGGAGAACGGCTTCCTCGACCCGGTGGCCGATCTGGGCGTGCCCTACGTCTGGGTGCGCGGCAACCACGACTCGCTGACCACACAGCACCGCCTGGAGCGGATGAAGAACGTGCACGTGCTGGACGACGGCCGCGCCGAGACGGTGGCGGGACTGCGCTTCGCCGGGATCGGCGACCCGCAGTTCACCCCGGACCGCTCGGCGGCGACGGGCGGTGACGCGGCGGAGCGGCTGGCGGGCGCCCGGCTGGCGTCGGCGCTGCGGGACCAGCGGGCCGCCGGCACCCCGGTCGACATCGCCGTCGCCCATGAACCACTGGCGGCCCGGGAGACGGACGGCGCGGTGCCGCTGGTGCTGTGCGGGCATCTGCACCACGAGGGCACGGAGATCCTCCCCTACGGCACCCGGCTGCGCAGGGAGGGCTCGACGGGCGGCAGCGGACTGCGCGCGGTCGAGCAGGAGCATCCCGCCCCCGTGGAGGCCTCGGTCCTCTACGTCGACCGGGACAGCCGCCGCCTCCAGGCGTGGGACGCGATCAAGCTGGGCGGACTGGGTCTGACGACCGCGGAGGTGAGCCGCCATCTGCCCGAGGAGAACCGGCCGGGCGCCGCCCCCACGCCCTCGGCGCCCTCCTCGTCACCGACCTCGCCGCCACCCTCTTCACCGCCCTCGCCACCGGCTTCGGCACCCTCCCGGGCCGCCTCCCCGCCGGGCTCGTCAACGGTTTTGGCGATACCCCCCGGCATCCCATATGCTTCTCACGTCCCCGACGCGCTGAGAAGCGCCCAGGCGGGCCGATAGCCCTCATCGTCTAGCGGCCTAGGACGCCGCCCTTTCAAGGCGGTAGCACGGGTTCGAATCCCGTTGGGGGCACGCAGTACGGTGTGCGAGACTGATCCCGGTCAGTTCACACACTGCCATATGGTCCTGTGGAGCAGCTTGGAGTGCTCGCCACCCTGTCAAGGTGGAGGCCGCGGGTTCAAATCCCGTCAGGACCGCTGAGGTTTCACGTGAAACCTCGTGGCTGGGTAGCTCAGTTGGTACGAGCGTCCGCCTGAAAAGCGGAAGGTCGCCGGTTCGACCCCGGCCCCAGCCACCGCAGCCCTTCAGGGCATCGAGCCCCTCTCCGAAGTCCTCGGAGAGGGGCTCGTTCGTGTGTGAGAAGGGGACCGGCGTGAAAGCTCTGCACCCCATCGACCCGGTGCGGCCGACCGACCCGAGCCCGCAGCAGGTCTGGTACACCTCCTACGGCTCGAACATGCAGTTGGACCGGCTCGCCTTCTATCTGCGCGGCGGCCGTCCGCCGGGGGCCGGGCGGGACTGCCCGGGGTGCCGTGATCCGCGACTGCCCGCGCGGTCCCTCGCCGTCGAACTCACCGGCGCCCTCTACTTCGCCACCGAGTCGCCGGTGTGGGGCGGGGGCCGGGCCTTCTACGACCCACGGGCCCAGGGGCGCGTCCTGGCCAGGGCGCACCTGCTGTCGGCCGAGCAGTTCTCCGACATCGCCGCCCAGGAGATGTACCGGGAGCCCGGCGGACGCCTCGACCTGGCCGATGTGCTCGCCCACGGCCGGTCCGTGCTGGGCCGGGGCCGCTACGAGACCCTGGTCTGCGCGGGGCGGCTGGAAGGGCTGCCCGTCCTCACGTTCACCGCGCCCTGGGCGATGGACGAGGTGCCCTGGAACACGCCGTCCGCCGCCTATCTCCGGCTCCTGGCCACCGGACTGCTGTCGGCCGGCGCCTGGGACACCGACGCGGTCGCCTCGTACCTCGCCGCCTGTCCGGGCGCGGCGGGGCAGTGGTCCGAGCGAGCCGTCCGCCGACTGCTGCGCCCCGCGCCGTAGCGGGGGCCGCTGCCGCGGTTGCGCCGTCCCCACAACGGACTAGCGTGAAACGTGAGAAAGGCCACACAGGCCACTCATCGATCCCCCGCCCCACCGACCCTAGGGGGCACTCATGTTCGCCACGCACCGGCGAAGGGCCGTCGTCCTGGGCTCGGCCCTCATCGCCACATCGGTCGTTCTCGGTCCGGTGAGCTTCCAGCAGGCAGCCGCCGCGGCACCGGTCGAGACCCACGCCAGTACCAGCGCCAAGGTCCCCCGGTCCGACCGGGACTACCAGCGCGGCTTCAAGGACGGCTTCAAGGACGGCTTCAAACAGGGCCACCGCGGCTGCGACCACAACGGACGCGGCGACCACGACGGGCGCTCGTTCCCCGGCGACCACATGAAGCCCGCCGCCCTCCAGCAGGACCTGCACAAGGACCTGAAGCAGGACGCCAGGAAGGACCTCAAGAAGGACTCCGGGAAGGACTACAACCGCGGTTACAAGGACGGCTTCAAGTCCGGGTTCAAGCAGGGCCACCGCACCTGCTGACCCCGGCCGCCCGCGTCCGGCCCCGGCCGGTCTCCTCCCCGTCCGCCGCGGCCGGACAAATCATTCGCGACAAATCATTCGCGCGAGATTTCCCCGAGGTGAGATCCTGGGATGCGTATGTCTACGCATCCCGCCCCCGCCCTCGGCGCCCTCGCCACCCGTCTGACCGAGCTGACGCTGCGTGACGCGCACCGGCTCGGGCGCAGGCTCGAAGGCGCGCGCAAGATCCGCAAGCCCGAGGCGCGCGCCGCCGTCCTGGCCGAGATCGACGCCGAGGCCGACAAGGCCGCGCGGCGCATGGCCGAGCGGCGCTCGCGCGTGCCCGCCGTCACCTATCCCGCGCAACTGCCGGTCAGCCAGAAGAAGGACGAGATCGCCACGGCGATCCGCGACCACCAGGTCGTCATCGTCGCCGGTGAGACCGGGTCCGGGAAGACCACGCAGATCCCGAAGATCTGCATGGAGCTGGGCCGGGGCGTGCGCGGCATGATCGGGCACACCCAGCCCCGCCGGATCGCCGCCCGCACGGTCGCCGAGCGGGTCGCCGAGGAGCTGGACACACCGCTCGGCGAGGCCGTCGGCTGGAAGGTGCGGTTCACCGACCAGGTCGACCCGGACGCCACCTTCGTCAAGCTGATGACGGACGGCATCCTGCTCGCCGAGATCCAGACCGACCGCGAGCTGCGCGCCTACGACACGATCATCATCGACGAGGCCCACGAGCGGTCCCTCAACATCGACTTCCTGCTGGGCTATCTCGCCCAGCTGCTGCCGAAGCGACCCGATCTGAAGGTCGTCATCACCTCGGCGACCATCGACCCGGAGCGGTTCTCCCGGCACTTCGGCGACGCCCCGATCGTCGAGGTCAGCGGGCGGACGTACCCGGTGGAGGTGCGCTACCGGCCGCTCCTGGAGGAGGACTCCGAGGACGCCGACCGGGACCAGATCACCGCGATCACCGACGCCGTCGAGGAGCTGATGGCCGAGGGCTCCGGCGACATCCTGGTCTTCCTCTCCGGCGAGCGGGAGATCCGCGACACCGCCGACGCGCTCACCAAGAAGCAGTACCGCTCCACGGAGGTGCTGCCGCTGTACGCGCGCCTCTCGCACGCCGAGCAGCACCGCGTCTTCCAGCAGCACACCGGCCGCCGGATCGTGCTCGCCACCAACGTCGCCGAGACCTCCCTGACCGTCCCCGGCATCAAGTACGTCATCGACCCCGGCTTCGCCCGGATCTCCCGCTACAGCCATCGCACCAAGGTGCAGCGGCTGCCCATCGAGCCGGTCTCGCAGGCCAGCGCCAACCAGCGCAAGGGCCGCTGCGGGCGTACGTCCGACGGCATCTGCATCCGGCTCTACGGCGAGGACGACTTCCTGGCCCGCCCGGAGTTCACCGACGCGGAGATCCTGCGCACCAACCTCGCCTCCGTCATCCTCCAGATGACCGCGGCCGGCCTCGGCGACATCGAGAAGTTCCCGTTCATCGACCCGCCGGACCACCGCAACATCCGCGACGGCGTGCAGCTCCTCCAGGAGCTGGGCGCGCTCGACCCGGCGCAGAAGGACCCGCGCAAGCGGCTCACCCAGACCGGCCGCAAGCTGGCCCAGCTCCCCGTCGACCCGCGTCTTGCCCGGATGGTCCTGGAGGCCGACAAGAACGGCTGCGCGCGCGAGGTCATGGTGATCGCCGCCGCGCTGTCCATCCAGGACCCGCGCGAGCGCCCCGCCGACAAGCAGGCCCAAGCCGACCAGCAGCACGCCCGCTTCCGGGACGAGTCCAGCGACTTCCTCGCCTTCCTCAACCTCTGGCGCTATCTGCGCGAGCAGCAGAAGGAGCGCGGCTCGTCGTCCTTCCGCCGGATGTGCAAGCAGGAGTACCTCAACTTCCTGCGCATCCGCGAATGGCAGGACATCTACTCCCAGCTGCGCACGGTCGCCAAGCAGATGGGCATCCACCTCAACGAGGAGGACGCCCCCGGCGACCGCGTCCATGTCTCCCTGCTGGCCGGTCTGCTCTCGCACATCGGCATGAAGGACGTGAAGGAGTCCAAGGACTCCGCACCGCAGCAGGGCCGCAGGGACGGCGGCCGGGGCGAGTACCTGGGCGCTCGCAACGCCAAGTTCGCGATCTTCCCCGGCTCCGCGCTGTTCAGGAAGCCGCCGCGGTTCGTGATGTCCGCCGAGCTGGTCGAGACCTCCCGCCTGTGGGCGCGGGTCAACGCGAAGATCGAGCCCGAGTGGGTCGAGCCGCTGGCCGGCCACCTGCTGAAGCGGACGTACAGCGAACCGCACTGGGAGAAGGACCAGGCCGCGGTGATGGCGTACGAGAAGGTGACGCTGTACGGCGTGCCGATCGTGGCCCAGCGGAAGGTCAACTACGGCCGGATCGACGCGGAGGCCAGCCGTGAGCTGTTCATCCGCAACGCCCTGGTGGAGGGTGACTGGCGCACCCACCACAAGTTCTTCGCCGACAACCGCAGACTGCTCAGCGAGGTCGAGGAGCTGGAGCACCGCGCCCGGCGCCGGGACATCGTCGTCGACGACGAGACGCTGTACGACTTCTACGACCAGCGGGTGCCCGAGCACGTCGTCTCCGGCGCCCACTTCGACTCCTGGTGGAAGCACAAGCGGCACGAGCAGCCCGACTTCCTGGACTTCGAGCGGGAGATGCTCGTCCGGGAGTCGGCCCAGGCGGTCACCAAGGCCGACTATCCGGACTCCTGGCGCCAGGGCGCGCTGAAGTTCCGGGTGACCTACCAGTTCGAGCCGGGCGCGGACGCGGACGGGGTGACCGTCCACATCCCGCTCCAGGTGCTCAACCAGGTCACGGACGAGGGCTTCGACTGGCAGATCCCGGGCCTGCGCGAAGAGGTCGTCACCGAGCTGATCCGCTCGCTGCCCAAGCCGATCCGCCGCCACTACGTCCCCGCGCCCAACCACGCGAAGGCGTTCCTGGAGCAGGCGGTGCCCCTCCAGGAGCCGCTGACCGAGACCATGGCGCGCGAGCTGAAGCGCCGGGTCGGGGTGCCGTTCGAGGCCGAGGACTTCGACTGGGCCAAGGTCCCCGACCATCTGAAGATCACCTTCCGGATCGTCGACGAGCGGCGCCGCAAGCTGGCCGAGGACAAGGACCTCGAAGCGCTCAAGCTGAAGCTCCGGCCGAAGGCGCGCCAGGCCCTGTCCCAGGCCGCCGCGGCGACCGCGGAGCGCAGCGGCGGCGAGTCGCTGGAGCGCTCGGGGCTGACCGACTGGACGATCGGCTCGCTCACCCGGGTCTTCGAGACCCGCCGGGCCGGCCAGCCGGTGAAGGCGTACCCGGCGCTGGTGGACGACGGCCCTGCGGCGGGCACCGTCTCGGTGCGGCTCTTCGACACCGAGGCGGAGCAGGCCGAGGCCATGTGGCGGGGCACGCGCCGGCTGATCCTGCGCAACATCCCGGTGAACCCGGCGAAGTTCGCGTCCGAGAAGCTGACCAACCAGCAGAAGATCGGGCTGTCGGCCAATCCGCACGGGTCGATCCAGGCCCTGTTCGACGACTGCGCCACGGCGGCGGCGGACCGGCTGATCGCCGACTTCGGCGGACCGGCCTGGGACGAGGAGTCGTACCGCAAGCTCTACGACAAAGTACGGTCCGAGATCGTGGACCTGACCGTACGGACCGTGGGCCAGGTGCAGCAGGTGCTGGCCGCCTGGCAGGCGTGCGAACGCCGCCTCAAGGCGGTCCGCAGCCCCGCGCTGCTGGCCAATCTGACGGACGTACGGCAGCAGTTGGACGCCCTCGTGAAGCCCGGCTTCGTCACCGAG
Source organism: Streptomyces sp. PL-25 (assembly GCF_058344915.1). Taxonomy (NCBI): domain Bacteria; kingdom Bacillati; phylum Actinomycetota; class Actinomycetes; order Kitasatosporales; family Streptomycetaceae; genus Streptomyces; species Streptomyces sp. PL-25. The sequence continues at coordinate 3,903,110 of NZ_CP136997.1, read as the reverse complement.
GCGGGGATACGGCGGCTGCCCGACCTGATGCGCTATCTGGTCGCGGCGGACCGGCGGCTCCAGCAGATGCCGGCCAACGTCCAGCGGGACACCACGCGCATGGAGAAGGTCCGGGAGATGCGCGACGAGTACGCGTGGCTGCTGGAACAGCTGCCGCAGGGCCGCCCGGTGCCGCAGCAGGTGCGCGACATCCGCTGGATGCTGGAGGAGCTGCGGGTCAGCTACTTCGCGCACGCGCTGGGCACGGCGTACCCCGTCTCCGACAAACGGATCGTGAAGGCGATCGACGCGGCGGCACCGTGACGCCACCGGCACCCTGAGTGAGTTCGACCAGGCGGCCGGCCTCCTGTAGAGTCTCTTCTCGCAGCGCAACGCGAGTTCGGCGCCGCGAACAAGGTCCTGTGGAGCAGCTTGGAGTGCTCGCCACCCTGTCAAGGTGGAGGCCGCGGGTTCAAATCCCGTCAGGACCGCAAGTAGGGCCCGTATCCCCGGTGGATGCGGGCCTTCTTCGTATCCGGGCACACGCCCCCCGCAGGCCGCGCCCGCGCCGCGCTCCGCGCCTTACGTGCCCTACGCGGCCCGCTCCGCGGTCTCTTGACGGGGTCACATTCCCTCGGTACCCCAGAGGCAGGGTCCGTTGCGGCACGGCCCGCTGGAGGTGGCGTATGGCGGCGTCGGCCAGGCACGAGACCCGGGCGCTCCTCCGCGCGCACCTCGCGGCCGCGTCCTCGTACGGCCATCTCACCAGTCGCTGCCCCGCCTGCCACCGGCTGCTGCGGCTGGCGATGGAGAGCGCGCCACGGCCCCCGGCCGCCGCGGCGAGGGCCCCGCGGTTCCCCGACACCCGACAGAAGCCCCTGAGCGGCACCCTGACGCCCCGGGAGGCGGTCGGGGTGCTGGAACCGCCGGAGACGCCCGGCGCGCCTGAGGCCGTGGAACCCGGCCACCCCTCGACCGCGTGAGCGAACGCCCCGGCTCCCGAACTCCCGCCCGCGCAGGGCGCGATGAGACCGGAGGCTTCTTTAACGCACGGCGGCGGCCGGCAACAAGCGCCTTGCGATGTGACGGGTGTCACCGCACGAGTTTTTGAAAGTCCTGTCCTTACACCCCGCCTACAAGCAGTCAATTTAATATGTGCAATTGCACCGCACTCCAGGGCTCCCCACCAGGGATCCGACACGCCTCCCCAGCCTCGGACAAGGCCGCTCACCGGCCCGGCCCGCGCCCCCGCCGACCGCACAAAAAAGATCGCGCTGGACCCGGCGGAGTCCAGCGCGATCGACGACGCACCCTGTTCACTTGCCCGACAAAGCTCTGAAGGCTTGGGCGTGGGACCTGTTGGGGCAGGACCCGCGTCGCTTGGAGCTGTTGGTCCCGGACGCGACGACTGGTTGGGGGACCAGCCGGTTTGCCCGGTTATGAAGTTGTTCAGGCCTCGCTGCGCTGCTGCGGGATGCCCGCGAGCAGAGCGCGGACCTCGGCCTCGCGGTAGCGGCGGTGCCCGCCGAGCGTGCGGATCGACGTGAGCTTGCCGGCCTTCGCCCAGCGCGTGACCGTCTTGGGGTCGACGCGGAACATGGTGGCGACCTCAGCCGGGGTCAGCAGCGGCTCGGCATCAGGGGTGCGAGCGGTCATGAGCGGCCTCCTCGGGAGAACCGAACCTTCTCGGTTCTTTCCTCTAAATTCTGCACCTTGACCCGCGGTGCCCGAAATGGCGGACGCGAGTCGAGTCGGTTATAGGACGAACGGCTTGTCCTCGGCACTACAACTACACCATCTGTCCAGCCGCGTCGGCCAAACCGATGGAATTGCCCTCCCAGGTGTTCATCAGCGACGGATGCCGATGGACCATGCCATAGCGGACAGTCACACCACTGTGACGATCAGTCACAGGGCGATCAGGAAGTCACCAGACCCCCCAAAGCGTGCAATGCTGAGATCCCACCCAAGACGGAGCATAAGCGGGCGGAAGGAGCCCTCCCCGGACTCCTTGTCCTATTTTGGCATGAGGAGGGGCAACCTAGGCAAGGGTCAGGTAAGTGCGGTCCATCACCCTTGACACATACGCCCGGATCGTGCCGTACGTCCCGTCAGCTCCGCTAAAGACCCTTGACCGTACGCTGTTCGACGCCTTTCGAGCCGTGATGCAGGTCACTTGCTGACACGGCGTCAGTTGGCCGACCGCCGGTCGCGCACCGCGCGCCACCGCTCCACGAGCCGTCCGTACGCCTCCGCGGCCGCCGCCCCGTCCCCCCGGCGCAGCGCCTCGACGCCCTCGGCCACGTCCGCGGCCGAGTGGTCGCCCTCCAGCTCGCCGGCCGGCAGCACATGCACCAGACCGCCGTAGTCCAGCTCCACCAGCGAGCGCGGGTGGAACTCCTCCAGCCAGCGGCCCACGTCCACCAGCCCGTCGATCAGCGGCCCCTCGTCGACGGCCTCGCGCAGCGCCCGCAGCGCCCGCGCCACCCGCCGCCGGGCCTGCACCATCGGTGTCCGGTAGCGCAGCGAGGGCTGCTCGTCCCCGAAGGCGGCCGCCGCGTCCCGCGCCCCGGCCGCCGCGCCGCCCACCCCCTTGACGTACTCCCGCTCCTCGTCGGAGACCAGCACGAACCAGTTGATCGGCACCTGCCAGGTGGAGGTGCGGATCCAGGGGCGGGCGTCCGGGTTCCGGGCCAGCCAGCGCTCGTAGTCCTGGGCGGCCTGGCGGCGCACGAGCGGGGGCAGCACCGCGTCCAGGACCACAGCGGGAAGGTCCTCGGCCAGACCGTCCAGGGCCTGCCAGCCGCGCAGCCGGGTCCGCCAGGGGCAGACGCACACCACCCCGTCGACGTCGAGCACGAACGCGTCCCCGCTCTCGTGCACCGGCACCGCCACCGGCGGGGTGGGCAGCAGATCGGCCAGCGAGCGGCGCAGTTCGTCCTGGTAGGAGGGCCGGCCGGGGCGGCGGGCGTAGCGCGCCCAGTGGCTGCGCTCCGGCTCCGGGAAGGCGGCCAGCGGCTCGTAGACGCGCAGATAGGTCGCGTACGGGACGACCACGGACGACACCTTGGGCACGCCTGCTCCCTCCCCAGCCCGCCGGGCGCGAAACCCGCCCGGACCGCGCCCGGACGGACGGAAAACCACGGCAAATCGTCCCACGCCCGGGTGGGACGGTACCCCTAGGGAGGGTGATCCCGACCACTGCGCCGGTGGCGGGGGCGGCCAGGGTCTAATCTCCTGCCACGGCCCCGCCACCCGCACGGGACCGCGACACCACCCGCCGCTACTTACCTGGGAGTCACCACCGTGACCGACGTAACCGGCGCGCACGCTGACGTACTGCACACCCTGTTCCACTCGGAGCAGGGGGGCCACGAACAGGTCGTGCTCTGTCAGGACCGTGCCAGCGGCCTCAAGGCCGTCATCGCCATCCACTCCACCGCCCTCGGACCCGCGCTCGGCGGTACCCGCTTCTACCCGTACGCGAGCGAGGGCGAGGCCGTCGCCGACGCGCTGAACCTCGCCCGCGGCATGTCGTACAAGAACGCCATGGCCGGTCTCGGCCACGGTGGCGGCAAGGCCGTGATCATCGGCGACCCGGAGCTGGTCAAGACCGAGGAGCTGCTGCTCGCCTACGGGCGCTGCGTGGCCTCGCTCGGCGGGCGCTACGTCACCGCGTGCGACGTCGGCACGTACGTCGCCGACATGGACGTGGTGGCGCGCGAGTGCCGCTGGACCACCGGCCGCTCCCCGGAGAACGGCGGCGCGGGCGACTCCTCCGTGCTCACCGCCTTCGGTGTCTACCAGGGCATGCGGGCCAGCGCCCAGCACCTGTGGGGCGACCCGACGCTGCGCGGCCGCAAGGTGGGCGTGGCGGGCGTGGGCAAGGTCGGGCACCACCTGGTGCGGCACCTGCTGGACGAGGGCGCCGAGGTCGTGATCACGGACGTACGGGCCGAGGCCGTGGACCGGATCGTCGCCGCGCACCCCGAGGTGGCACGCGCCGCCGACACCGACGCCCTGATCCGCACCGAGGGGCTCGACATCTACGCCCCCTGCGCGCTCGGCGGCGCCCTGAACGACGACTCGGTGCCGGCGCTGACCGCCGCGGTGGTGTGCGGGGCGGCCAACAACCAGCTCGCGCACCCCGGCGTCGAGAAGGACCTCGCCGACCGCGGCATCCTCTACGCGCCGGACTACGTGGTGAACGCGGGCGGGGTCATCCAGGTGGCCGACGAGCTGCATGGCTTCGACTTCGACCGGTGCCGGGCGCAGGCCGCGAAGATCTTCGACACCACGCTCGCGATCTTCGCACGTGCAAAGGAGGACGGCATTCCGCCGGCCGCGGCGGCCGACCGGATCGCCGAGCAGCGGATGGCGGACGCGCGCGCCGCGCGGTGACCGCGGGCCCTTCGACGGGCCGTGTCCGGGCGGTACCTGCCGGTGGCCGGGTGGAGAGAACTGTCACTTCCACCGGCGGGTCGCTCCCCGATAAGTGGTTAAAATCGCCACTGACCAGCGAGGACGGGGCTCCTCGAAGGTTCTGCGCACACGCGCGTCCTGCGGGCGACGTACCGTATGGCCGCGGGCTCAGGTACCGTGGAAGCCCTACGGACCGGTCTCTCTGCGGAGAGCCCGTTCCAGATCATGAACGCGTGTCAGACTCTGGGGCCGTTGAGCCCCGTCGTTGAGGGGGTCGAGCCATGGGGCGCGGCCGGGCCAAGGCCAAGCAGACGAAGGTCGCCCGCCAGCTGAAGTACAACAGCGGTGGGACTGACCTCTCACGCCTGGCCGAGGAGCTGGGCGCATCGACGTCGAATCCGGCGCCGCCGACTAACGGCGACCGTTTCGAGGACGATGAGCAAGACGACGACCTGTACGCACGGTACGCCGACCTCTATGAGGACGACGACGAGGACGAGCGCGGCGACTCCTCACAACACCGTCGCGGCGCCTGACATCCGCGGTCGGTTCTGCCGTCCCACGCGCGTCGCCAGGGTCCTTCACTCACCCGGTCCGGTGCTTCCAGCGCCGGACCGGGTTTTGTGCTGCCCGCACCGGCCGCTCAGGCGTGGTCGCCCACCAGGGCCGCACCCGTGGTGTGCTCGCCCCGGGCGGTGATCTCACCGGCGACCCAGGCGTCGACCCCGCGGTCGGCCAGCGTGGTCAGAGCGGCGTCGGCCGACTCCTGCGGCACGACCGCGATCATGCCCACGCCCATGTTCAGGGTCTTCTCCAGCTCCAGCCGCTCCACGTCACCGCTCCGGCCGACCAGGTCGAAGACCGGGGCCGGGGTCCAGGTGGAGCGGTCGACCACGGCGTGCAGTGTGTCCGGGATCACCCGGGCCAGGTTGGCGGCCAGCCCGCCGCCGGTGATGTGGCTGAAGGCGTGCACCTCGGTGGTCCGGGTCAGCGCCAGGCAGTCCAGCGAGTAGATCTTGGTCGGCTCCAGCAGCTCCTCGCCGAGGGTGCGGCCGAAGTCCTCGATGTGCGCGTCCAGGGACAGACCCGCCCGATCGAGCAGCACGTGCCGCACCAGCGAGTACCCGTTGGAGTGAAGTCCGGAGGCCGCCAGGGCGATCACCGCGTCGCCCTCGCGGATGCGGTCGGGGCCGAGCAGCCGGTCGGCCTCCACCACGCCCGTACCGGCGCCGGCGACGTCGAAGTCGTCCTCGCCGAGCAGGCCGGGGTGCTCGGCCGTCTCGCCGCCCACCAGGGCGCAGCCGGCCAGCACACAGCCCTCCGCGATGCCCTTGACGATGGCGGCGACCCGCTCGGGATGGACCTTGCCGACGCAGATGTAGTCGGTCATGAACAGCGGTTCGGCGCCGCAGACCACGATGTCGTCCATGACCATGGCGACCAGGTCGTGGCCGATGGTGTCGTACACGCCCAGGCGCCGGGCGAGGTCGACCTTGGTGCCGACGCCGTCGGTGGCGGAGGCGAGCAGGGGGCGCTCGTAGCGCTTGAGGGCGGAGGCGTCGAAGAGGCCGGCGAAGCCGCCGAGGCCGCCGAGGACCTCGGGGCGCCGCGTCTTCCTCACCCACTCCTTCATCAGCTCGACGGCGCGGTCGCCCGCTTCGATGTCGACGCCCGCCGCTGCGTAGCTGGCCCCGGTGGTCTCAGACATGACGATGAGAACTTTCGTGTCGTACTGCGGGTGTGACGGGCTGACTACGGGCGACGGATGGCGTCGGCCGCGGCCGTGGCGGCGGGCCCTGCGGCCAGCTCGGTCTCCAGCAGCTGCTTGCCGAGCAGCTCCGGGTCGGGGAGTTCCATCGGGTACTCGCCGTCGAAGCAGGCACGGCACAGGTTCGGCTTGGCGATGGTGGTCGCCTCGATCATGCCGTCGATGGAGATGTACGCCAGGGAGTCGGCGCCCAGCGAGGTGCCGATCTCGTCGATGCTCATGCCGTTGGCGATCAGCTCGGCGCGGGTGGCGAAGTCGATGCCGAAGAAGCACGGCCACTTCACCGGCGGCGAGGAGATCCGGATGTGGACCTCGGCGGCGCCGGCCTCGCGGAGCATGCGCACCAGGGCGCGCTGGGTGTTGCCGCGGACGATCGAGTCGTCGACGACGACCAGGCGCTTGCCCCGGATGACCTCCTTCAGCGGGTTCAGCTTCAGCCGGATCCCGAGCTGGCGGATGGTCTGCGAGGGCTGGATGAACGTCCGTCCGACATAGGCGTTCTTGACCAGGCCGGCGCCGAAGGGGATGCCGGACGCCTCCGCGTAGCCGATGGCGGCGGGGGTGCCGGACTCCGGCGTCGCTATGACGAGGTCGGCCTCGGCGGGGGCCTCCTTCGCCAGCCGGCGGCCCATCTCGACCCGGGACAGATAGACGTTGCGACCGGCGATGTCGGTGTCGGGGCGGGCCAGGTAGACGTACTCGAAGACACAGCCCTTGGGCTTCGCTTCTGCGAATCGCGACGTACGGAGGCCGTTCTCGTCGATGGCGACGAACTCGCCCGGCTCGATCTCGCGCACATAGCTGGCGCCGCAGATGTCGAGGGCGGCGGACTCGGAGGCGACCACCCAGCCGCGCTCCAGCCGGCCGAGGACCAGCGGGCGGATGCCCTGCGGGTCGCGGGCGGCGTACAGCGTGTGCTCGTCCATGAAGACGAGGCTGAAGGCGCCCTTGACCTGCGGGAGGACGGTGTGGGCCGCCTCCTCGATGGTCAGCGGCTTGCCGTCGGCGTCGACCTGGGCGGCCAGCAGGGCCGTCAGCAGGTCGGTGTCGTTGGTGGCCGCGACACGGGTCGAGCGGCCGTTGGTGTCCTTGGGCAGTTCGGCGACCATCTCGGCGAGCTGAGCCGTGTTGACCAGGTTGCCGTTGTGGCCAAGCGCGATCGAGCCGTGCGCGGTGGCGCGGAACGTCGGCTGGGCGTTCTCCCACACGGAGGCGCCGGTGGTCGAGTAGCGGGCGTGTCCGACCGCGATATGACCCTGGAGCGAACCGAGCGAGGTCTCGTCGAAGACCTGGGAGACAAGGCCCATGTCCTTGAAGACGAGGATCTGGGAGCCGTTGCTGACCGCGATTCCCGCGGATTCCTGGCCCCGATGCTGGAGGGCGTAGAGCCCGAAGTACGTGAGCTTTGCGACCTCTTCGCCCGGAGCCCAGACACCGAAGACGCCGCATGCGTCCTGGGGGCCTTTCTCGCCGGGGAGCAGATCGTGATTGAGTCGACCGTCACCACGTGGCACGGCTCCGAGTGTAGGCGAGGTCGACCACTGGTCCGAATTGGGGAATGTCAAAAAAACATCGCCCCGCCGCGTCCCATGGCTGCGACCACTGCCCAACTCTCGGTATTGCCCCAGGTCAGAGGGGTCACTCTGGGGGGCATGGGCGGAACGTCCGGTTGACGCGTCCCGGGCGGCGGGCCCCCTAGGGGCCAGGACGAGTGAGGTGTCGCACATCCCGCGGCGCGCGGACGCCCCTCAGGACGTCGGCTCGGGACATCGGCTCAGGACGTCGGCTCAGCACATCAGCGGCAGCAGCGCGCCGAGGTCGGCCCGCTCGCCGCTCGCGGTGGTCCCGGGCCGGGCTAGCGCGTCCCGCCAGGCGAGACGGCCGGTGGCGAGGCGGAGCCAGGTCAGCGGGTCGGTCTCCACGACGTTGGGCGGGGTGCCGCGGGTGTGCCGGGGACCCTCGACGCACTGTACGACGGCGTACGGCGGGATCCGCACCTCGGTGGAACCGCCGGGCGCCTTGTGGGCGAGGGCGTCGGCGAGCAGGCGGGTGGCCGCGGCGAGCGCCTGGCGGTCGTACGGGACGTCCAGGCCCGGCACCGCGGCGTTCAGGTCGTCGGTGTGGACGACGAGTTCGACGGCGCGGGTGACGAGGTAGTCGGCGAGCGGCAGGGCGCCCGCGTTGGTGGCCAGCAGGCGGTTGCCCGGGTGGGCGTCCAGCCGGGCGCGCAACTCCTGCCCCACACCGTCGAGATAGGCGCCGGGGTCGGGGTGCTCGGCGGCGAGCCGCCGGGTGAACGCGTCGATGGCCGGGGCGCTGTCCGAGGTCGCGAACGGCCAGTCGAGCAGGGCGGCGTCCTGCCGGGCGGGCTCGGGCAGGTCCAGGGCGCGGCCGATCGCGGTGGCCGCCATCCCGATGTGCGCGATCAGTTCCCGGACCGTCCAGTCCCCGAGCCGGGTGGGCGACGCGAGGTGTTCCGGGGTGAGACCGCGCACGGCGTCCCGTACGGCGTCGAGCTGGGCGAGGACCGCCGTGCGGGTCCGGATCGGGTCGTAGGTCCTGGTGCGCTTCTTGGCCGGGGGCATGGCGGTGAGCCTATGCCGTGACGGCACGGGCGCTCAGGGCCTTTTCGGCGGGGGCGGGGGCGCGTTCGCGGTCGGCGGGGGCCGGTGCGTCGCGCCGCTCGGCGCCGCGCCGGACGCCACCGGGCCGGACCTCGCTGGACGGGACGTTCGCCGGGCCGGACGCCACCGGGCCGGACGTCGCTGGGGCCGGCGGGCACCGCACCGGTCGCCCGTACGCCGCAGCGGGTTCGGCGGGCAGCAGGGCCCGCCCGTTCCCGATGCCGGCGCTCGGGTGCTTCCCGTCGGCCGGGCAGGTGCACCGGGTGCCGCGCCGCCCGCTGGGGGAAGGCCGTCGGCGGCACCCCGCTGGTGCCACCACGGCCGGGCGGGCGGGCGTACCGCGCACGTGTCCCCGGGCCGGGTCCGGGCACGCCGCAGGGCCCGGCCGCCGGAGCGACCGGGCCTCGCGGCCTCCGCACGCGGCGGACCGGCTCAGGCGAGCAGCGCCGGGATGGTGCCCTCGTGGGCCTCGCGCAGCTCGTCCAGCGTCAGCGCGAACTCGCCCTGCACCTCGACCGTGTCGCCGTCGACGACACCGATCCGGGTGGCGGGCAGGCCGCGCGCGCCGCACATGTCGGTGAAGCGGACCTCCTCCGAGCGCGGCACGGAGACGATCGCGCGCCCGGCCGACTCGGAGAGCAGGAAGGTGAACGCGTCCAGGCCGTCCGGGACGACCAGCCGCGCGCCCTTGCCGCCGAGCAGCGCGGACTCCACGACGGCCTGGACCAGGCCGCCGTCGGACAGGTCGTGCGCGGAGTCGACCATGCCGTCGCGGGAGGCGGAGATCAGGATCTCGGCCAGCAGCCGCTCGCGCTCCAGGTCGACCACGGGCGGCAGACCGCCGAGGTGGTCGTGGACCACCTGCGACCAGGCCGAACCGCCGAACTCCTCGCGGGTGTCGCCGAGAAGGTAGATCAGCTGGCCCTCCTCCTGGAAGGCGGCCGGGGTGCGGCGGGCCACGTCGTCGATCACACCGAGGACGGCGACGACCGGCGTCGGGTGGATGGCCACCTCGCCGGTCTGGTTGTAGAGCGAGACGTTGCCGCCGGTCACCGGCGTGCCGAGCTGGAGGCAGCCGTCCGCGAGACCGCGCACGGCCTCGGTGAACTGCCACATGACCGCCGGGTCCTCGGGCGAGCCGAAGTTCAGGCAGTCGGAGACCGCCAGCGGCCTGGCGCCCGTGGTGGCGACGTTGCGGTACGCCTCCGCCAGCGCGAGCTGCGCACCGGTGTACGGGTCGAGCTTGGCGTAGCGGCCGTTGCCGTCCGTGGCGAGGGCGACGCCGAGGCCGGTCTCCTCGTCGATGCGGATCATGCCGGAGTCCTCGGGCATGGCCAGCACGGTGTTGCCCTGCACGAAGTGGTCGTACTGCTGGGTGATCCACTTCTTGGACGCCTGGTTGGGCGAGGCCACCAGCTTCAGGACCTGCGCCTTCAGCTCCTCGGCCGACTCCGGCCGGGGCAGCTTGTTCGCGTCGTCGGCCTGGAGGGCGTCCTGCCAGGACGGGCGGGCGTAGGGGCGCTCGTAGACGGGGCCCTCGTGCGCGACCGTGCGCGGGTCGACGTCGACGATCTTGCCGCCGTGCCAGTAGATCTCCAGGCGGTCGCCGTCGGTGACCTCACCGATGACGGTGGCGATGACGTCCCACTTGGCGCAGATCTCCAGGAACCGGTCGACCTTCTCCGGCTCCACGACCGCGCACATGCGCTCCTGCGACTCGCTCATGAGGATCTCCTCGGGCGAGAGCGTCGAGTCGCGCAGCGGGACGTCGTCCAGGGTGACGCGCATGCCGCCGGAGCCGTTGGAGGCCAGCTCGGAGGTGGCGCAGGACAGGCCGGCCGCGCCGAGGTCCTGGATGCCGACGACCAGCTTCTCGGCGAACGCCTCCAGGGTGCACTCGATGAGCAGCTTCTCCTGGAAGGGGTCGCCGACCTGGACGGCGGGGCGCTTGGACGGCTTGGCATCGTCGAAGGTCTCGGAGGCGAGGATGGAGGCGCCGCCGATGCCGTCGCCGCCGGTCCTGGCCCCGTACAGGATGACCTTGTTGCCCGCGCCGGACGCCTTGGCGAGGTGGATGTCCTCGTGCTTCATGACGCCGATGGCACCGGCGTTGACCAGCGGGTTGCCCTGGTAGCAGGCGTCGAAGACGACCTCGCCGCCGATGTTGGGCAGGCCCAGGCAGTTGCCGTAGCCGCCGATGCCCGCGACCACGCCGGGCAGCACCCGCTTGGTGTCGGGGTGGTCGGCGGCGCCGAAGCGCAGCGGGTCCACGACGGCGACCGGGCGGGCGCCCATCGCGATGATGTCGCGCACGATGCCGCCGACGCCGGTGGCCGCGCCCTGGTAGGGCTCCACGTACGAGGGGTGGTTGTGCGACTCCACCTTGAAGGTGACGGCGTAGCCCTGGCCGACGTCCACGACACCGGCGTTCTCGCCGATGCCGACGAGCATCGCGTCGGACTCGGGGGCCTTCTCGCCGAACTGGCGCAGATGGACCTTGGAGGACTTGTACGAGCAGTGCTCGGACCACATCACGGAGTACATGGCCAGCTCGGCGCCGGTCGGGCGGCGGCCGAGGATCTCCACGACCCGCTCGTACTCGTCCTTCTTCAGGCCCAGTTCGGCCCAGGGCAGCTCGACGTCGGGGGTCGCGGCCGCGTGCTCGACCGTGTCCAGAGGCGTCCTGCTCATGCGGTGACCAGCTTCTTGAGGATCGAGGTGAAGAACGGGAGGCCGTCGGTGCGGCCGGTGCCGATCAGCGGCTCGGTGGCGTGCTCGGGGTGCGGCATCAGGCCGACCACGTTGCCGGCCTCGTTGGTGACGCCGGCGATGTCGTTGAGCGAGCCGTTGGGGTTGACGTCGAGGTAGCGGAAGGCGACCCGTCCCTCGGCCTCCAGCTTGTCCAGCGTGTACCGGTCGGCCACGTAGCGGCCGTCCATGTTCTTCAGCGGGATGTGGATCTCCTGGCCGGCCGTGTAGTCGGCGGTCCAGGCGGTCTCCGCGTTCTCCACCCGCAGCTTCTGGTCGCGGCAGATGAAGTGCAGGTGGTCGTTGCCGAGCATGCCGCCGGGGAGCAGGTGGGCCTCGGTGAGGACCTGGAAGCCGTTGCAGATGCCGAGGACCGGCAGACCGGCCTTCGCCTGCTCGATGACGGTCTCCATCACCGGCGAGAAGCGGGAGATGGCGCCGGCCCGCAGATAGTCGCCGTAGGAGAAGCCACCGGGCAGGACGACCGCGTCGACCTGCCTGAGGTCCTTGTCCTTGTGCCAGAGGGCGACCGGTTCGGCGCCCGCCAGGCGGATCGCCCGCTGGGTGTCGCGGTCGTCGAGGCTGCCCGGGAAAGTGACGACGCCAATACGAGCGGTCACTTCGCGGCCCCCGCAACCACGTCGTCGGACTCGACCTTGACGGTGAAGTCCTCGATGACGGTGTTGGCGAGGAAGGATTCGGCAAGATCGTGAATGCGGGCGAGCGCGGCCTCGTCGACGGGCCCGTCCACTTCCAGTTCGAATCGCTTTCCCTGACGTACGTCGGAGATGCCGTCGAAACCCAGGCGCGGCAGTGCGCGCTGCACCGCCTGGCCCTGGGGGTCGAGGATCTCCGGCTTGAGCATGACGTCGACTACGACGCGTGCCACTGGCACTCCCGGTGTGTGGTGCTGAGCAGGTTCCTTCAGACTACCCGTACGAAATTTCTACGCGGGTAGACCTGTAGGAAAGTACGTGATGCCGGTCACGATCGGGCCTCGATCGGGGGGCTTCGTGAAAAGTTCTGGGAAAGTTCGGCGTTCCGCCCCGCATCGGGTATTGCGCTGTGCCACGCGGGGACACGCGGACAGATTTAGTCGGGGCTTCACTTCACAATGCTCGGCACTGTACAAATGAATTGGCAACAGCCGATACTTTTCCCGATAACCGGCGGACAGCCGGCATCTCCGAACGTCCCCGCATGTCATGGCGGAGCAGATGGGCGCGGAGGTGCCGAACGAAGGGACCGATATTCGTGGCGCAGCGTGTCGTGGTCACTCTCTTTGACGACATCGACGGCTCGGAAGCGGCGGAGACGATCGCCTTCGGACTCGACGGCAGGTTCTACGAGATCGACCTGAACCAAACCAATGCCAAGAAACTGCGTAAGGCGCTGCAGCCCTACGTCGAGGCGGGCCGCAAGCGGTCCAGGTCGGGCAAGGCCTACCGGCAGACGGAGGTGGCCCCCGACCCGGCCGCCGTCCGGGCCTGGGCACAGGCCAACAAGATGGACGTACCGGCCCGCGGACGCATCCCCAAGAAGGTCTACGAGGCGTTCAGCGCGGCCCAGTGACGGGCGGCGGTCCGCCCAGTGACGGGCGGCGGTCCGGGCCGGCCGCCCGGACGGACGCCGCGGGAGCGGCCCCAGGGACCGTCAGCGGCCCCTGGGAGCAGCCGACTTGCGCTACCCCCCTGCTGATCAGCTAATGTCTGGAGCACGCCGAGGGGCGAGGCCGAAAGGCCGAGACCCACGGAGTACATGCGGGTGTAGTTCAGTAGTAGAACATCCCCCTTCCAGGGGGAAGGCGCAGTGTGCGATCCCTGTCACCCGCTCTGCACCGCCGGTCCGACCACGCGAGTGGATCAGGTAGGCTGGTGCCCGCGCCGATCGGTGAGAGCCGGTCGGAGGCAATGCGGACGTAGCTCAGTTGGTAGAGCGCAACCTTGCCAAGGTTGAGGTCGCGAGTTCGAGCCTCGTCGTCCGCTCGGGAATGAGACCCCGGTCCATCGGACCGGGGTCTTTTCGTGTCCCGTCCCCGGGTCCGCGCACTCTTCCCTGCCCGTTTCCCGCTCACGCCCTGCCCGCTTCCCTGCTCGCGACTGACATTTGTCATTCCGTCCGATGACATCGCGCACTGCGCGGAGCCCGCGTCCGCCCCGACGCTGGAGCCATGGACAGGAACGAACACGAGCACGTGATTGAGGTCACCGACCTACGACGTGTGTACGGGGGCGGGTTCGAGGCCGTACGCGGCATCACGTTTCACGTGAAACAAGGAGAGATCTTCGCCCTGCTCGGCACCAACGGCGCCGGAAAGACCTCGACGGTCGAGGTACTGGAGGGGCTGGCCGCGCCGTCCGCGGGACGCGTCCGGGTGCTGGGCCACGACCCCTTTACCGAGCGGGCCGCCGTACGGCCGCGTACCGGCGTGATGCTCCAGGAGGGCGGCTTCCCCTCCGAACTGACCGTCAGCGAGACCACACGGATGTGGGCGGGCTGTGTGAGCGGAGCCCGCGACCCCCGGGAAGCCCTCGCCCTGGTCGGTCTGGAGCGGCGCGCGGACGTCCGGGTGAAGCAGTTGTCCGGCGGTGAGCGGCGCCGACTGGACCTGGCGCTCGCCCTGCTCGGCGACCCCGAGGTGCTGTTCCTGGACGAGCCGACCACCGGGCTGGACGCCGAGGGCCGCCGGGACACCTGGGACCTGGTCCGGGCCCTGCGTGACGCGGGCACCACCGTGCTGCTCACCACGCACTACCTGGAGGAGGCCGAGGGCCTCGCCGATCGGCTCGCGATCCTGCACGAGGGGCGCATCGCCGTATCCGGCACCCCGGCCGAGGTCACGGCCGCACAGCCGTCCCGGATCTCCTTCGAGCTGCCCGCCGGCTACTTCCCCGGCGACCTCCCGCCGCTCGCCGCCCTGGGTGTGTGCGGGCACGACGTGCAGGGCCGCGTCCTACGGCTGCACACCAGGGAGTTGCAGCGCACCGCCACCGAACTGCTCCTGTGGGCCCGGCGGTCCGGGCTCGCCCTGCACGGCCTGGACGCCCGGTCGGCCTCACTGGAGGAGGCGTTCCTGACCATCGCCCGAGAGGTATCGGCACCCGGCGAGCCCGCGGAGCCGAGGAAGCCGGAGCACGCCGTATGACCAGCATCGCCACCCCCACCGGCACGGCCCGCGCCGACCGGGCGTCCAGCACACCGCGGAGCCGTATGGCCGCCCTCGCCCGCGCCGAACTGACCCTGTTCGTACGGAGCCGGAGCACCCTCGTCGCCGCCGGACTCGTCCCGCTGGTGCTACCGCTCAGCCTCCACTCGGCGGCCGAGGGGATGAACCTCAAGGACGCCGGGCTCACCGTCGGGCTCGTCATGCTGCCCGCCGCCCTCGGCTTCTCCCTGCTGTTCGCCGTGTACTCCACGCTCGTCGGCGTGTTCGTCGCCCGGCGCGAGCAGCTCGTCCTCAAGCGGCTGCGCACGGGTGAGGCGCGGGACACCGAGATCCTGGCCGGGACCGCGCTCCCGGCGCTCGTCACGGGGCTCGGGCAGTCGCTGATCCTCATTGCCGCCTGTACGGCCCTGCTGCATGTGCCCGCCCCGCACGCGCCCCACCTCGCCGTGCTCGGGCTGCTGCTGGGGCTGGCGCTGTGCCTGACCCTGGCTGCGGTCACCGCGGGCCTGACCCGCACCACGGAGAGCGCCCAGGTCACCTCGATCCCGCTGATCATGGTGTCGGCGGTGGGCTCGGGGATCGGTGTCCCGCTGGAGGTCCTTCCCGACCGGCTGGCCCACCTGTGCGAACTGCTCCCCCTGACCCCGGCGATCACCCTGCTGCGCGGCGGCTGGACCGGCGGGCTCAGCGGGTTCGAGGTGCTGCGGGCCCTGGTACTCGCCCTGGTCTGGCTGACGCTCGCGGTGTTCGCTGTGCGACGGTGGTTCCGCTGGGAGCCCCGGCGCTGAGACACGGGCCGGAACGAACGGCACGAAGCCAACGGGCGGAACGGGCGGAACGGATGGACGGAGAAGCGCGGTGTTCGACGGCATCCGGCGGTGGCAGCGGCGGCAGTGGCGGGAGCGCAGCAAGGCGGAACGGGTCGAGCTGCACAGCGTGATCATGCTGTGCGCGGCGGAGTGGGTGTTCTCGCTCACCTGGATGGCGCCCCCGGTCGTCGCCGGGGTGCGTCACCGGCCGCTGCCCCTCGTCCTCGCGGGGCTGCTGATCGTCGTCGGTGTGCTCCAGTGCGCGGCCGCCAACCGGCTCGCCCAGCCCGCCTTCGACCACTTCCTGGGCCGCAGCCGGCTGTCCGGACGCGCGCTGAGCACCTCCTTCGGACTGTTGGTCGCGGCGCTCGTCCTGCCGTTCGCGCTGATCGCCGCCGACGGGCTCGACCCCTGGGCGGCCCGGCTCGCGGTCGGCGCCGCCCTGCTGATGTTCGGCCTCGTCTACGCGCTGATCGTGTCCGTCCCCGTGTTCCTGCGCCGGTCCGCCGTGGTGGGGCTGCTCGTCATGGCGGCGGACGCCCTCACCGTCCAGGAACCCGCCGACGTCCTGATGATCGCGGTGCTGGTCGCCTTCACCATCGGCTTCGCGCTGCTGGCCGCGCGTTGCAGCGCCTGGACGCTGTCCGTGCTGTGGGAGGCCGAACGCGCCCGCGAGGTCGAGGCGCGGCTGGCCGTCGCCGAGGAGCGGCTGCGCTTCGGACGGGACCTGCACGACGTGCTGGGCCGCAATCTCGCGGTGATCGCGCTGAAGGCCGAGCTGGCCGTGCAGTGGGGGCGGCGCGGACGGCCCGACGCGGTGGAGCAGATGATCGAGGTGCAGCGGCTGGCGCAGGAGTCCCAGCGGGAGGTGCGTGCCGTGGTCCGCGGCTACCGGGAGGCCGACCTCGGGGCGGAACTCGCCGGTGCCCAGGGGGTGCTGGCCGCCGCGGGCATCGACTGCGCCGTCACCGGCTCGGCCACCCGGCTGCCCGCCGCGGTGCAGTCCGCGCTCGGCTGGGTGGTCCGCGAGGCCGCCACCAATGTGCTGCGGCACGGCGACGCGCGGCAGTGCGCCATCTCCCTGCGGGTGCGCGACGGGCGGGCCGAGCTGACGGTCGAGAACGACGGCGTGCCCGAGACGCCGCCCGGCGGCCGGCCGGGCTCCGGCCTCGCGGGGCTGCGCGAACGTCTCTCGGAGCTCGACGGCCTGCTGCACGCGGGGCCCGCGGGCCCCGGCCACTTCCGGCTGACCGCCGAGGTGCCGCTCCCGGCCGAGGCGGGCCGGACACGGTCCGGACCGGAACCGGAGTCGGAGTCGGTGGAGGGTGCCATGGCGGAGGAGACACGGTCGGTGCGTGAGGCCGGTGGGATCGGCAGATGACGACGCACCGCGAGGCCGGGCCCGTACGGCTGCTGCTGGCCGACGACGAACACCTCATCCGGGGCGCGCTCGCCGCGCTGCTCTCGCTGGAGGACGACCTGCTGGTGGTCGCGGAGGCGGCGAGCGGCCCCGAGGCACTGGCCATGGCACGGGCGCACGCACCCGATGTCGCCGTGCTGGATCTCCAGATGCCGGGCGCCGACGGTGTGAAGGTCGCCACATCGCTGCGCACGGAACTGCCCGGCTGCCGGGTGCTGATCGTGACCGGCCACGGCCGCCCGGGGCATCTGAAGCGGGCGCTGGCCGCAGGTGTGCGCGGCTTCGTGCCCAAGACGGTCAGCGCCCAGCGGCTCGCCGAGATCATCCGTACCGTCCACGGCGGAAACCGCTACATCGACCCGGAGTTGGCCGCCGACGCGATCTCCGCCGGTGACTCCCCGCTGACCGCGCGGGAGGCGGAGGTGCTGGAACTGGCGGCGGACGGCGCCCCCGTCACGGAGATCGCCGAGCGGGCCGCGCTCTCCCCCGGCACCGTCCGCAACTACCTGTCGTCGGCCGTGACCAAGCTGGGCGCGGAGAACCGGCATGCCGCGGTGCGGCTCGCCCGCGAGCGAGGTTGGGTATAGTTGCTCTCGCGCCACGGCGCACTGCGGACGTAGCTCAGTTGGTAGAGCGCAACCTTGCCAAGGTTGAGGTCGCGAGTTCGAGCCTCGTCGTCCGCTCCAGCAAGAAGCCCCCCGGTCTCGGCCGGGGGGCTTCTTCGTGCGCTAGGACCAGCTCGTACCGGTCAGCCGCTCGTACGCCTCCACGTACTTGCCCCGGGTCGCCTCCACCACCGCAGCGGGCAGCGGCGGCGGGGGCTGCTCACCGGTGCGGTCCCAGCCGGACTCCGCGGAGGTCAGCCAGTCCCGCACGAACTGCTTGTCGTACGACGGCTGCGCGCGCCCCGGCTGCCACTGGTCGGCGGGCCAGAAGCGGGAGGAGTCCGGTGTCAGCACCTCGTCCGCGAGGACCAGCGTCTCCCCCTCGAAGCCGAACTCGAACTTGGTGTCGGCGAGGAGGATCCCCCGCCTCCGGGCGATGTCCCGGGCCCGGCCGTAGACGGCGAGGGTCGTCTGGCGCAGCTGGGCGGCCGTCTCGGCGCCGACCTGGCGGGCCACCTCCTCGTAGGAGACGTTCTCGTCGTGCTCGCCGACCTCGGCCTTGGTGGCCGGGGTGAAGATCGGGGCGGGCAGCTCGGAGCCGTCGACGAGGCCCTCGGGGAGGGCGAGGCCGCACACCGTGCGGGAGGCGTTGTACTCGGCCAGGCCCGAGCCGGTGAGGTAGCCGCGGGCCACGCACTCCACCGGGACCATCCGCAGCGACTTGCAGACGAGCGTGCGCCCGGCCCAGTCGGCGGGGGCGCCCTCGGGGACGTCGGTGCTGATGACGTGGTGGGGGACGAGGTCGGCGAGCCGGTCGAACCACCACAGGGAGAGCCGCGTGAGAATGCGCCCCTTGTCGGGGATCTCGGTGGGCAGCACCCAGTCGTAGGCGGACATGCGGTCGCTGGCGACCATCACGAGGTCGCCCGCCTCGTTCTGGTACAGGTCGCGCACCTTGCCGGTGTGCAGATGCACCAGACCCGGAACCTGGATCGGCTCGGGCTTTTCGACGAATCCGGACACGGTTCCTCCCCGTGGTTCTGTCCAATGGCTCGATTCTCCCGTATCGGACACGGGCCGCGGACAGCGGGTGGAGCGCGGGTCAGTCGCGTTTGCAGATGCGGTCCAGAAGGTTGGCCGTGGCCCGCTGCACGCGCGCGTCGACATGGCCGGGGCGGTCCAGCGCGGGTGACCAGGCGAACGTCCCGGACGCGAAGACCAGGGCACCGGACGGCGCCCGGTACAGGGACGTCTCCTGGTGGCGCGGGACGCCCTCGCCGTCGGTGTACGGGGAGTGCGCGAGGAGGATGCGGCGCTGGTGGTCGGGGAGCGGGGTGCGCGGGAAGTAGCGGTCGGCCTCGCCCGCGACCAGGCCCTCGATCGCGTCGCCCTCCCGGGCGCCGGTCGCCTCCCACAGCCAGTGGCCGGCGTTGCGCACGATCAGCGGGTGCGGATCGGGGACACCGCCCGCGTACTGGATGCCGATCAGCTGCTGCTCGGGCCGGTCGATCTCCCGCCACAGCACCGGGCGGCCGGGGCCCTTGCGCTTGCGGCAGGTCAGCAGGCGGTCGGGGACCCCGGCCGGGGAGGGGCCCAGTTCGACCTGCCAGTACATGGTGTTGGCGGACAGGAAGACCAGGGACGTGCCGTGCTCGCGGGCGCGTTCGGCGGTGCGGCGCATCGGGACGGACCAGTACTCGTCGTGGCCGGGGAAGACCAGGCCGCGGTAGCGGGTGGGGTCGACCCGGCCCGCGTGCAGGTCGCGGGCGTCGGCGTAGGCGAGGTCGTAGCCGTAGCGCTCGGCCCAGCGGATGAAGTCGTAGGCGTGGCCCACGTGCATCGGCAGGCCCGCGCCCGCGTACGGCCGGTCGAAGGAGACCGTGGTGGCGGCGTCGGCCTCGCCGAGCAGCCGGCCGTCCTCGTCCCAGGCGTGGTAGAGGCTGGCGCCGGTGCGGCCGTCCTCCGGGTAGAGGTTGTAGGCCTGCCAGGTGACGTCGGGCAGCAGCAGGAGCAGATCGGCGGGGTGGCTGTCGCGGACGGTGAAGGGGATGTGGGAGCGGTAGCCGTCGGCGGTGGTCAGTACCGCGACGTACGCGCCGATGCTCCAGTACGAGGGGATCTGCAACCGCCACGACAGCCACCAGTGGTGGCAGGACACGGTGCGGTCGGCGGTGAGCGGCGGCGGCTGGACGATGCCGGACAGCCGCGGGCTGGTGGTGATCTTGGCCGCCCCGTCGCCGCCGTAGTGGCCGATGCGGTAGACGTCGACGCCGAATTCCTGGGGCGGGTCCACGGTGACGTGGAAGTCGATCGCCTCGCCGGGCGTGACGGCGCCCGTGGAGGCGAAGCCCTTGATCTGACGGTGCACGTCGTCGGCCGAACGGGGGCCGACCTCGGCGGGCCGGGGCGCCGGGACGCGGGACGCGGTGCCGCCCGGCCCGTCGCCGGGGGCGGACGGCGCGGCCGGGTCGACGTACCAGGGCACGACATGGCCGCTGTCGTCGAAGTACGTCTCGCTGCCCCGCAGCCAGGGCACGGGACCCTGGCCGAACGGATCGGTGACGGCGTGCGCGAGTGCTCCCGACTCCCAGCGGCGGACACGGTCCGGTCCCATGGCTGTTCCCCTCCCTCGTCCCTCGTGCTCTGTCGTGACCGGCGGGGCGGTGCGGTGCGGATGCGTTTCTGCGCTTCCGTCCGGCCGGTGTGTCCGTGCGCCCTGGTGGGTGTGCGGTGCGTCCTGATGTGGGTGTGCGGTGGGTGTGTGCGGTGCGGGTGCGTCCTGCTGCCGGGTGCCGTGGTCCGGGTCCGTGTCCGGACGGCTGGGGTGGCCGGTGGCCGGGTGGTGTGCCGACCGGTCCGGCGCGCCGTGCGTCCTGGTACGGGCGGGCAGCGCGGGACGGCGCCCGTCTGTCGTATGTCGTGTGCGATTGCCACGTGCGCGGTCGGTCCCAGCACATCACATGACGCACGCATGCTGTCACTACTCGTTGCGAATTGACCGAAAGTGGAAGTCGGGGGTCCGGTAGGCCGCCCTCCGGATCCGCGTCCGCCGGGTTCAGGCCAGCCGCACCGGCTTTTCCGGCCGTATGCCCGCGTCGATCAGCCAGGTCCGCAACGGGCCCGGATCGCCGTCCTCGACCAGGGCGAGGACCTTGGGGCCGAGGTCGGCGGCTCTCTCGCCGTCGATCAGCAGGGAGGGGCCGTCGAGCCAGTCGAGGCCGGGGGCGGCCCCGGCGGTGTCCATCGCGGCGCAGCACACCATCGCGGTGACGTGGTCGGCGAGGAGCTCCCGGCCGGTGCGCGGCGGCTGGAGCGGGAGGAGGGGGAGCGCGCCCTCGTCCCAGGGAGGTGCGGCGGGGGTCTGTCCACCGCTCTCCGCCGACGTCGGGGCGGCGGGCGCGGCGGCCTCCTCCCGGGCCAGCTCCGCGCTGAGTCCGGCGGCGAGCGCGGCGCCGCGCTCGGTGCCCGGGTCGGACTCGTCGTCGTCCGGCCCGTACGACTCGTCCGGCCCGTACGACTCGTCCAGACCGTATGCCTCGTCCGGGCCGTACGGCTCATGCGGCTCGTCCGCCCCGGCCGGTCGTCCGGCCGCCGGGGCGGCCTGGGCCTTCTCGACGGATCCGGCGGGCCCGGGGGCTCCGGCGGGCCCGGCAAGTCCAGCGGGTCCGGCAGGTCCGGTGGGCTCAGCCGGTCGGGGCGCTTCGGCCGTTCGGGTGGGTTCAGCCGTGCCGGGGGGCTCGGCCGGTCCGTGCGGCGGGGACGCGAGGAGGTGGTCGGCGGAGAGATGCCGCAGGACCCGTTCCAGCGTCGCGCCGTGCGGGTCGCCGGCCGGGGAGCCGGGGGCGCGGCGGACGCCCAGCGCGTCCAGTACGCGGTGCAGGCGGGCGGCGTCGGTGCGCCACTTGCGGTCGACGACCTCCTCCGGGTAGTCCGCCCAGTCCACCGGGGCCCAGTCCGGACCGGTCCCGGCCGGACCGCCGTGGAAGAGCCGCGCCGCCAGCAGCGAGGTCGCCTCGTCCACCGTGCCGGGCTCCTCCAGCAGGTCGCAGGCGGGCCGCTCGCCCAGCCGCGAGGCGAACCCCTCGGCCAGGCGGTCGCGCCGGGACAGCTCCGTGAGGGCCGCGACGACGCCCGCGTCCAGCCGGGACGGCCAGCGGCCCATCCGCCAGGCGGGCAGCGCCACCCGGGTCAGCAGCCGGTCCCAGCCCGCGTACGCAAGGCCCACCTGCTCCTGGGCGACGATCCGCAGCCCGTAGTCCACAGCCTGTGCACGGTCGGCCGCCGCCGCGGCCACGCCCCGTTCCATCAGGGCCGCGTCCTCCCGGCAGCCGCGGAGCATCAGCCGGGCCACCCAGCCGACGGCCGCGCACACCGCGTGGGACAGCGGACACCGCCCGGAAGTCGAGGCGGCGGCCACCGCCGCGTCCAGCCCGCGGACGAACCGGCGGGCGGCGGCTATGTCGGGGTGCGCCGAGGGGCCCGTACCGGCCACGACCGGGGCGAGGACGGCCCGCAGCTCGCCGACGCGCATCCACCACAGGAACGGGGAGCCGATGACCAGCACCGGCGCGGCCGCCGCCCGGCGGGAGCGGCCCGCCGGCAGGGCGCCGGGTCCGTCCGGCTCGTCCCGGTCGGCGCCCGCGGGGGGTCCGTGGGCCGGATGCGTACGGTCCTCCAGCCAACTGTCGCAGTCCGGGGTCAGCGCTATGGCGGACGGGGCCGGGACGTCGAGCCGGTCGGCGAGGTCGCGCACCAGACGGTACAGGTCCGGGGCGGACTCCTCCGGGACCGGGACCGTGGGGCTCATCGCGGGGCGGGCGCGGGCGACGACCGCCCCGATGCCGACGGCGGCCAGCAGGACGACGACCGCCACGGCGCCGACCACCCACCGGGCGAGGTCCCAGCCGTGGCCCACGAGATGGCCGGTGGAACCGCCGACGAGCAGGACCACGGCGACGGCGGCGGGCAGCAGGGCGACGGCCAGCGCGCGTCCGCGGACACGCAGCACGGCCAGGGCCCGGGAGCGCGCCGACTGCGCACTGCCTTCCACACCGGTTCCGGTCACGACCGGACGTCACCCCCTCCCGACTGTCCTGAACTGCCCTGTGGTGCTCACTCCCCCACTGTGGCACCCGCCACTGACATCGCAATGCCGGTGGGCCAAGTGCCGGAACGCTTGCGCCGCACCCTAGTTGGGGGTCCGGCCCACGTCAGCCGGATGGGCCATTGCTCACTCGATGGAATGGCTTTGGTCAGAGGTGGATGACACAGAGCAAAGATCAGGCCCCGGATTCTGTCCGGGGCCTGATCATCGGAAAAGGGTGCCTGAGGCCCTTGGCTAGGCGCCCGCCGCCTTGGCGGCGATGTCGGTGCGGTGCTGGGAGCCGTCGAGGCGGATGCGGCCGACCGCCGTGTACGCGCGTTCGCGCGCCTCGGCGAGGTCCTTGCCGACAGCCGTGACGGACAGGACGCGGCCGCCCGCGCTCAGGACGGCGCCGTCCTCCTGCCGGGTGCCTGCGTGCAGGACGTAGGCGTGCGGGGCATCCTCGGCGGCCACCTCGTCGAGACCCGTGATCGGGTCGCCGGTGCGCGGGGTGCCGGGGTAGTTGTGCGAGGCGACGACCACGGTCACGGCCGCCTCGTCGCTCCAGCGCAGCGGCTCCAGGTCGCCGAGGGTCCCGGTGGCCGCGGCCAGCAGGACGCCCGCCAGCGGGGTCCGCAGGCGGGCCAGGACGACCTGGGTCTCCGGGTCGCCGAACCGGGCGTTGAACTCGATCACCCGGATCCCGCGACCGGTGATCGCGAGGCCCGCGTAGAGCAGCCCGGAGAACGGGGTGCCCCGGCGGCGCAGCTCGTCGACGGTGGGCTGGAGGACGGTCCGCAGCACCTCGTCCACCAGGGTGGGTTCGGCCCAGGGCAGCGGCGAGTACGCGCCCATGCCGCCCGTGTTCGGGCCCGCGTCGCCGTCCAGGGCGCGCTTGAAGTCCTGGGCGGGCTGGAGCGGGAGCACCGTCACACCGTCGGTGACGGCGAAGAGGGAGACCTCGGGGCCGTCGAGGAACTCCTCGACGACCACGCGGTCACAGGCGGCGGCGTGGGACCTGGCCGCCTCGATGTCGTCGGTGACGACGACACCCTTTCCGGCGGCGAGCCCGTCGTCCTTGACGACATAGGGAGCGCCGAAGGCGCCCAGCGCCGCGTCGGTCTCCTCGGCCGTGGCACAGACGTAGGACCGGGCCGTGGGGACGCCGGCCCCGGCCATCACGTCCTTGGCGAACGCCTTGGAGCCCTCCAGCCGCGCGGCCTGACCGGACGGCCCGAAGACCGGGACGCCCGCCTCGCGCACGGCGTCGGCGACCCCGGCGACCAGCGGCGCCTCGGGCCCGACGACCACCAGATCGGCACCGAGCCGGGTGGCCAGCGCTGCGACGGCCGCGCCGTCGAGGGCGTCGACCTGGTGCAGCTCGGCGACCTCGGCGATACCGGCGTTGCCGGGCGCGCAGTGCAGCGCGGTGACGTCGGGGTCGAGGGACAGGGAACGGCACAGGGCGTGCTCACGAGCACCGCCGCCGATGACGAGGACCTTCACGGGGTCAGCCTAACGGCAGAGCGCGGCACCCCCTTGTGCGGGTTGCCGAGGGGGCGGAGGCCAGGTGCTCGTACGTTCCTCCGAAGCCGGCGAAGCCGGTAGGACCCGGTGGGGCCCCGCCGCCCGCTACTCCTGCTCCGTTACTCCGTCGGGTACTCGTCGACGACGGTCGCGCCCAGCTCCCGCACGATCAGGTCGTGGCCGGACAGGGCCGACTCGTCGAGGTCCGGGTCGTCGTCCTCGGGAATGTCGTCCTCGGGGGCCACGGGCGCGGGCTCGGGGGCGGCGGGCCGGGCCGGGCGGGCCGACTGGGGCGCAGCCGGGGAGCCGCCGGGGCCCGGGGCCGCCGTACGCGCCGGGGCCGGGCGGTCCGCGGCCGGGGCGGACCCGGGAGCCGCGGATCCGGCCGGGGAGCCCGCCGTACGCTGCGGGGCCGCGCCGCCGCCGGGGAAGGCACCGCCGCCTCCGCCGAACCCGCCGCCGCCGTAGCCGCCGACGGGCTGCGGGACGGGGGCGCCGCCGCCCGACGGGTCGACGACCGCCTCGACCTTCCACTGGACGTTGAACTGCTCGGCCAGTGCCTGCCGCAGCACGTCCTCGCTGCCGCTGCCGGCGAAGTTGTCGCGGGCGCCCGCGTTGACGAAGCCGAGCTGGAGGGTGGTGCCGTCGAAGCCGGTGACCTGCGCGTTCTGGCTGAGCAGGATCCAGGTGAAGCGGCGGCGGTTCTTCACCGCCTCCAGGATGTTGGGCCACAACTGGCGCGGGTCGAGCCCGCCGCCCGCCGGGGCGGACGCGGCGGCGGCCGGAGCCTGGGGCGCGGGGGCGGCGGAGGCCGCCTGCGGGGTGTGCGCGGGGGCCGGGGCCGCGCCGGGCCGGGCCGCGGGCTGGCCGCCACCGGGTGCCGCGGCCGTGGGCCAGCCGCCGGGCCGCCGGGCACCGGATCCGGCACCGGCACCGGCGCCGGATCCCGCACCCGCTCCGGCGGGCGCCGCCGTGGGCCAGGCGCCGGGCGCGGCCGCGGGAGCCGACGCGGGCGCGGCCTCCGGGGACGGCGCGACGGCCGGGGCCGGGGACTGCTGCGGTGAGGCGGCGGGAGCCTGCGGCGCCTCGTGCGCGGGCGCTCCCTGGGGCTGAGGGCGGTCGGCGGCGGGCGCGGCGGACCCCTGGCCGTACTCCCCGGCGCCCGCGGGCACGGCCGCTCCGCCCGGCGCGGCAGGAGCGGCGAGGGGAGAACCGTCCGCCCCTCCGGCGCCACCGGGCGCTCCCTGGGACCCCGGCACACCGGGCGACGTCCCCTGGGGCCCCGGTGTCCGCACCGCCGCGCGGGCCGCCGCCGCACCGCCGCCGGGCGGCACCGGGACACCGGCCGCGGCGGCTCCGCCGTGGGCCTCGGGTCCGGGCACGTACCCCATCGCGGGGGCTCCGGCGCCGGTGCTGAAGTGCACGCCGCGCTCGATGCGGTCGAGGCGGGCCATCACGGACCGCTCGTCGCCGTACGCGGCGGGCAGCAGCACGCGCGCGCAGATCAGTTCGAGCTGGAGGCGGGGCGAGGTGGCGCCGCGCATCTCCGTCAGTCCCTCGTTGACCAGGTCGGCGGCGCGGCTCAGCTCGGCGGCGCCGAAGGAGCGGGCCTGGGCCTGCATGCGCTCGATCACGTCGGCGGGCGCGTCGATGAGGCCCTTCTCGGCCGCGTCGGGCACGGCGGCCAGGATCACCAGGTCCCGCAGCCGCTCCAGCAGGTCGGCGACAAAGCGCCGCGGGTCGTTGCCGCCCTCGATGATGCGGTCGACGACCTCGAAGGCACCGGAGCCGTCCCCGGACGAGAACGCCTCGACCACCGAGTCGAGCAGTGAACCGTCCGTGTACCCGAGGAGCGAGGTGGCCATGGCGTACGTCACACCGGCCTCGCCCGCACCGGCGAGCAACTGGTCCATGACGGACATCGAGTCACGCACGGATCCGGCACCGGCCCGCACGACCAGCGGAAGCACCCCGTCCTCGACCGGGATGGCCTCCTTCCCGCACACCTCGCCCAGGTAGTCCCGCAGGGTGCCGGGCGGCACCAGCCGGAAGGGGTAGTGGTGGGTCCGCGAACGGATCGTCCCGATGACCTTCTCGGGCTCCGTGGTGGCGAAGATGAACTTCAGATGCTCCGGCGGCTCCTCCACCACCTTGAGCAGGGCGTTGAAACCGGCCGACGTGACCATGTGGGCCTCGTCGATGATGTAGATCTTGTACCGGCTGCGCGCGGGCCCGAAGAACGCCTTCTCGCGCAGGTCACGGGCGTCGTCCACACCGCCGTGCGACGCGGCGTCGATCTCGATGACGTCGATGGAGCCGGGCCCGTTGCGCGCCAGGTCACGGCAGGAGTCGCACTCGCCGCAGGGCGTGGGCGTCGGGCCGTTCTCGCAGTTCAGGCAGCGGGCGAGGATGCGTGCGCTGGTCGTCTTGCCGCAGCCGCGCGGACCACTGAACAGATACGCGTGATTGACCCGGTTGTTCCGCAGCGCCTGCTGCAGCGGGTCGGTGACATGCTCCTGTCCGATGACCTCGGCGAAGGACTCCGGTCGGTAGCGGCGGTACAGCGCGAGAGACGACACGCATACGAGGTTATAGGCGCCCACCGACAACCGGCGTGGCCCGCGGATCCACCCGCCCACGCAAGGGCCCCCCACGCACCCGCCAGAGCCGACCTACCCTTGCTGCCTTCCGGCCCTGGGGGAGTTCAGTCAGATAGCGCCGCGTGAGGGGCTGCCGAAAGACTACCCGATCCCGGGGGCCGAGAACGAGTTCGCGAGCACTCCTCCGCGTCATGTAATGTTCCCAGCGGAGGATTCGCCTAGAGGCCTAGGGCGCACGCTTGGAAAGCGTGTTGGGGGCAACCCCTCACGAGTTCGAATCTCGTATCCTCCGCCAGTGCCTCACCGGGCACGATGTCGAAGGGCCCCCTGGAAACAGGGGGCCCTTCGGCGTTGGTGGTCTCGGTTGCGGCCATCCCTCTGCCGCTTTATCCGCTCTCCGCTCTCCGCTCTCCGCTCTCCACTCTTCGACAAGGATCACGAATGACGCAGAGCACACCCGGCCCGGTCGGTCGCTTTCACTCGGGGCGTGTGGTCGAGGGGCGCCCGCAGGCTCTGGACGCCTGGCGTGTCACGACCGGCGACGCGGAGGTGGCCGCCCGCGTCGCCGGTCTGCTGGGCGGTCGGCCTCAGCCGAACGAAGGGGGAGAAGGACTCACCCACGAAGTGCTGACGAAGACGGAGACGGTACGCGTACTCCTGGAGGGACCCGACGCGGTGGCGTCCCACATGGTGCTCTGGGGCAGCAAGGGGATTGTCCACCGATGCGACCGGCCTGGAGTTCCTGTCGCCGAAGGAGAAGAAAGGCCAGCCGTGCGGCTGCCCTCCGCTGCTTGCGGACAGGAGGCTGGCGGCCAGGGAAGGGCGCGGCCCGTCGCCGTCCATCAGCCTCACCTTCCGGATCGCCGCGGAACCCGCGCTCGGCGAGTTCCGCTTCATGAGCGGCTTGTGGCAGTTGGCCGTGCAGCTCGCCGACCTGGCGGACGCGCTGGAGCGGGTCGACGGCCCGGCCGTCTGCGACCTCACCCTGGAGCTCGTCGTCTGCACGACCAAGGCGGGGAGGAGTGTCTGCTACCGAAAGCCGGTGGTCACCGTGCTCGGCAGCCCCGGTGCCGTTGCACCCCAGTCCCCGCCCCCGGCTGCCGAGCCCGCGCCTGCCCCCGCGCCCTCTCCGCTCCGCCGCAGGGCCAGGCCGGCCCCCGAGTCCACGGCCCCCGAACCCACCGTCCCGCCCTCGCCCGAGCCGAGCCGCACGGTCAGCGTGGACGCCGCTCTGCTCCGCCGGGCCGCCGAGGTGCTCGGCACCGACGGCCACGAGGAGACCGTCACCGCCGCCCTGTCCGAGATCGTGGCGGGACGGCGGCGGACCGCGGAACTCGTCCGGCTGCGCGAGCAGGTCGGGCGGATCGCCGCCATCGCGGGGCAGGCACTCCAGGGCCGGGATCCGTCACTCACCTGATCGGTTCCGGCCGTCCCTGACGGGCGATGAGGCTCTCCGGCGCAGCCGGGTCACGGGCGGGGTCAGTTCGTGCCGATGTCGACCTGCGAGGTGGGGAAGCAGCTCGGGGCGGGCCGGGTCAGCATGTAGGCCATGCTGCCCACGGACTTGTGCAGGGCGCTCCCCGGGGCTTCGTCGACGATCAGCAGGGTGTCGCCGTGCGGGATCGCACCGGGGTCGAGGAGCGCGACGCGGCCGTTCTCCGGGTCAAGGGACATCGCCGCGCCGAGGTGGCCGGTGTCGACCGGGGTGACCTTGGAGTCACAGGTGGCCGAGGGGGTCAGGACGACGGCGGGCAGGCCCGCCCGCCGCAGCGCCGCCTGGAGCCCGGAGAGCTTCGTACCGACGATCTTGAGCGCGACGACCTTGTCGGGGCGGACCGTCACCGAGTAGTCGACGTTGGCGAAGGCGGGCGCGGAGCCGCCGCCCGTGGTCGGCGGAGCGACCGACGTCGCCTGCGGCGCGGCCGGACCGCTGCCCGCCTGGGTGCCCAGGACGACGGCGGTGACGGCGGCGGCCAGCCCGACCGAGGTGACCGCGATACGGCGGGTGTGGCGCGGCCGGACCGGGGCCGGGGAGGGGACGGGCAGGGCTGTGGCGCGGGCCGCCAGTTCGTCGCCGAGCCGCTGCTGGAAGTTGACGGGGACGTTCACGAGGCGGCCTCCAGGAGGGCGTTCAGGGACGGGTTGGACGGCGGGGTGGCGTTGCGCAGGGCCTTGCGGGCCCGGTGCAGGCGCATCCGGGCGGTGGCGGTGCCGATGCCCAGGGCCTGGGCGGCCTCCCGGGTGGTCAGGCCGTCGACGGCCACCAGGTCCAGCACGGCGCGCAGCGGTTCGGACAGCGCGGCGTGGTGCCCGGCCAGCTGCCGGGCGGCGCGGTCCGCGTCGATGCGCGACTCGATCGCGGCGGCGTCCTGCTCGTCCAGCAGCCGGTGGCCGGCGATCCTGGAGACGGCGCGCCGCTCCCGGGCGCTGCCGCGGAAGTGCGCGGCCAGGACGTTGCGGGCGATGCCGTACAGCCAGGCGAGGGGTGTGCCCCGCCGGGCGTCGTAGCCGTCCGCCCGTTCCAGCGCGGTCAGGAAGATGTCGGCGGTCAGGTCGGCGGCCAGATGCACGCTGTCGGTACGCCGGGTGACGAAGCCGAGGACCGCGTCGAAGTTCTGCCGGTAGAACTCGGCGAACCCGGAGGGGTCTCGAACAGGCGGGGATACAGGTGGGGACATCGGGTGCTCCGTGGGCACGGACGCTCCTTGCGACGGGCGGGTCACTGCCTTACACCCCTACTTGGCTCCGGCGCCGCAAAGCGTCACATGGCCCCCGCCGGTGTGCGGCCGGGCCGAGCGTCCGCCGGGGTCAGTGGACGCGGTAGACGCGGCCCGTCTGGGCACCTTCGACGGAGCGTACGTAGGCCGTGGCCACGCGGGACACGGGGACGGCTTCCATGCCGGGGAAGAAGGGACCGTAGGCGGGGAGGGACTCCTCGACGACGGTGGGGCTCACGGCGTTGACGCGCTGGGGGGCGAGTTCGATCGCGGCGGCGCGGACGAAGGCGTCGACGGCGCCGTTCACCGCCGAGGCCGCCGCCCCGGAGGCGATCGGCTCCTCGGAGAGGATGCCGCTGACCAGCGTGAAGGAACCGGTCGGCGCGATGTGGCGCGTGCCCTGGCGGACCAGTTCGATCTGGCTGAGCGCCTTGCCGCGGAAGGTCGCCGCGAAGTCCTCGGCGGTCAGGTCGGCCAGCGGCCCGAAGACCGCGTCGCCCGCCGCGACCGCCACCGCGTCCAGCCGGCCGGTACTCGCGTAGAGCCGGGCCACCGCCGCGGGGTCGGTGACGTCCGCCTTCACGTCGCCGCCCGAGCGGCCCACACCGATCACCTCGTGCCCGCGCTCCGCGAGTGCCCGGCGCACCGCGCCGCCCAGCGTGCCACCCGCGCCGACCAGCAGAATCCTCACGACAAGCCACCGTCCTTCGTGCCAGAGAGATAGAAGAGAAGAGAGGTAGGGGGATAGGGAGATGGAGATGGGGAGATAGGGGAGATAGAGATAGGGGGAGGTAGAGAGAGTGAGCGAGAGGAGCAGCCCGGGATGTCCGGGCCTCTTCGACGCTAGAGACTCCGGGTCCGGTCGCGGAAATGCCGTCTGGGCAGGGACTATGCTCCGCAGGCATGAACGATGACGTGGAGCTGCGCCATCTGCGGGCCCTGGACGCGGTGGCCGCGGCCGGCACCGTCACGGCCGCTGCGGCCCGGCTGCACATGACGCAGCCCGCGCTGTCCCGGACGATCGCCCAGCTGGAGGCGCGGGTCGGCGTCCGGCTGGTGGACCGTTCCTCGCGGCGTCTGGCGCTGACCTCGGCCGGGACGACGCTGCTCGGGCACGGGCGGGCGATCCTCGCGCACCTGGACTCCGCGCTCGCCGACACCCGGGCCGTCTCGCGGCCGCTGCGCCTCGGGTACACCTGCGCGGTGCTCGGGCAGCAGACCGTGCCGCTGCTGCGCTCCTGGCGGCGGGCCCATCCGCATGTGCCGCTCGACGTGGTCCGGCAGGACAACAGCACCGCGGGCCTGGCCACCGGCGACACCGATGTGGCGGTGCTGCGCACCGTTCCCGCCGATCCGCGCATCCGCACCGAGGCCCTCTACCGGGAGGACCGGGTCGCCGCGCTCCCCGACGACCATCCCCTCGCGGGCCGGGAGCGGGTGCGGCTGGCCGAGCTGACCGCGGACCCGGGCCTCCCGCTGGCCCTGTGGCCCGACGCCGGCACCGCCTCGCCGGAACTGTGGCCGCCGGAGCGGCGTCCGGCGGCCACGGTCGAGGTGGGCAACGTGGACGAGTGGCTGAACCTGATCGCCACCGGCGCCGCGTTCGGGCTCGGCGCGGCGGGCACGGCCGAGAGCCACGGCCATCCGGGGGTGCGCTTCGTCCCGGTCTCCGACGCGCCCGCCGCCACGGTCTATCTGGCCCGCCCCGCCCATCCGACCCACCCGCGCACGGAGGAGTTCCTGGCGGCGGTGCGGGACGTGGTGAGCGCCTGAGCACGGCAGGCCCCGGGAAGGGGTGACTGCCGGGACGCCCGGGTCCTCAGGAGGGGGAAACCGCCGCCGCCGGGGTGGTGCGGGCGGCGGGTGCCGGCTCGGTCTCGGCGGTGTCCGGCCGGGGGACGCGGTGCACGCGGTGGCGCGGCGCCGTGCGGCGGGGCGGGCGGGTCAGCGTGATCTGGCGTACGAGCTGCTGGAAGCAGGCCAGGGACGCCAGGCCCGGCAGGGCCGCCGCCGACATGTCGATGACCGTCCTGGGCGCCTGGATCACGCACAGGAGCATCGCGATGGACGAGAAGAGCAGCACCACGCACCAGGAGTGCACGGCCCGGCGGCGGTGCAGCGCGGCGCGCAGGACGGACAGGGACGCCACGAACCAGGGCCCGTAGACCAGCAGCGGCCACCAGGAGGCGATGCCGCCGTGCATCCGGGTCACGGCGACGATCCGCAGCGGGTCGTAGGCGACCATGCCGCCGAAGAAGCTCACCGCCGAGGCGGTCACCGCAGCGAGGGCCGCGATGACATGGCTGGCGGCGCGGACGCCGCTCGGCCGCCTGCGCTGGC
Organism: Streptomyces sp. PL-25; assembly: GCF_058344915.1. Lineage (NCBI taxonomy): Bacteria > Bacillati > Actinomycetota > Actinomycetes > Kitasatosporales > Streptomycetaceae > Streptomyces > Streptomyces sp. PL-25. The sequence continues at coordinate 3,871,302 of NZ_CP136997.1, read as the reverse complement.
GCACCTTCCGGTGGCCGCGCGCGGCGTCCCGCAGGGGCGGCAGTTCCGCCGTGATCTCCTGGAGATTCTCCAGCGGGGTGTTCCGGACGGTCCCGGAGGCTTTTTCCGTGCTTTCCGTACCGGACGCACTCGCCGCGCCCGCCGCACTCGCCATGTTTTCCGGATGGTCCGGGATCCCCGTACCGGCCGGAATTCCGTTGCCCGCCGGGGCCCTGGCCGTTTCCGGTACTCCCGCCGTTTCCGGTACTCCCGCGCTTTCCGGGGCTCCCGGGAATCCCGGGCTTTCCGTTCGTACGGCGTCTCCGGCGTCCTCCGTCGCCGCCGGAGCTCCGTTCGACCGGGTGCCGCCCCGCATCCACTCGCCCCACTCGCCCTCCACGGGAGTGTGCGGCGGCGTCTGGTGCTCCATCGCGTCCTGGAGCATGAAAGCCAGTTCCTCGGCCGGGTCCCATGCCGAGTCCGGGGGCACCAGAGGGCCGAGGGGGCCGGAGAAGAACGCGGAGGGGGCCCGATGGCGACCGGTGCCGGTACGAGGGCGGGGTTCCGCAAAACCGTCCGACTCCGCGTAGGGATAATCAGCGGAATAGCCCGAGCGCCCGCCCATACGTTCGTCATACATGCGGCGGCCCGGCTATTCGGATCGCGAGAAGACGGTCCGGCTCTCCGAGCCGACCCAGCGGCGGGCGAGATCGGCTTCGAGCGCGCTCATCGCGTCCAGGAACTCCCTCAGCAGCGACTCGGTCGCCTTGGGCGCGACCGGGGCGACCGGCGGACCGCTCCTGTTCCTCCTGGCCAGAGTGGTGTGAGCGTCGGCCGTCAACTGCACGGGAGGGGCGGGCAGACGGGGGTCGGGACCCGACGTCACCGCGTGTGTGGCACTCGCGTCCTGACGCTCGCGGCCCACGAGCAGACCCAAGTACCCTTCCCTGGATGCCTTCGTCATATCCCACCTAACGCCACCCGACTTCCCCGGATGCGCGGCAAACGGGTGAAGGAATTCCCTGATTAGACCTATATGTGCGATCGGATGGTTCATCCGCTCACCCGACGAGATGGGCGTCGGGTGACGGCCCCTCGACGGCCGGGTCGCCCTCGGGCGTCCGGGTATTCTTCTTCAGTACGGCGACCATGAGCCTGCGGCGGCGCAATTCGTCGCTGTCGACCCGCCACATTCTGCACTGGTAGGGCGGTACGAGAATGGACCCGGCGGTGCAGAGGGAAGCACACGCGATCAGCGTCCAGAGAGTGGCGTTCCACATGATTTTTCTCCGTGGGCCAGGTGGCGCGACACCGGCATAACGCACCTGGAATATGCGAAGTTACGGAACACGAATAAAAAGGACCGGCCACTCGAATTGATCACCGCCGGTGCGGGCGGCCGTGCGGCGGGCGATCATCGGGACATGAACGTCACCCTGCACCTCGCCCAGGACCCGGACGCCGACGCCCTCCTCGGGCGCAGTCCGCTCGCCGCGCTGATCGGGATGCTGCTGGACCAGCAGATTCCGATGGAGTGGGCGTTCAAGGGACCGGAGACCATCGCCCGGCGGATGGGCACCGACGATCTGGACGCGCACGAGATCGTGGCGTTCGATCCGGAGACCTTCGGCCGGCTGCTGTCGGACAAGCCGGCCGTGCACCGCTACCCCGGCTCGATGGCCAAGCGGATCCAGCAGCTGTGCCAGTACCTCGTCGAGCACTACGACGGTGATCCCGAGACCCTCTGGCGGGACGTGGACAGCGGGCCCGAGCTGCTGCGCCGCCTGGAGGCGCTGCCCGGCTTCGGCAAGCAGAAGGCGCAGATCTTCCTGGCGCTGCTCGGCAAGCAGCTCGGCGTCCGCCCCGAGGGGTGGCGGGAGGCCGCGGGTCCGTACGGCGAGGCGGAGTCCTTCCGGTCCGTCGCCGACATCACCGGACCCGAGTCACTGGCCAAGGTGCGGGCGCACAAGCAGGAGATCAAGGCAGCCGCCAAGGCCGCGAAGACCACCGGGAAGGAGAAGGAGCGCCAGGAGGACGAGGGCGAGGACGAGAAGGAGAAGGAGACGAAGCCGACCGGGAAGTGACCGGCTCGACCGACCGGCGCGGACCACGGACGGCGGTGCGGGCCACGGTCGTGCGGACCGCGGCGGCGCGGACCGCGGCGGCGCGGACCGCGGCGGCGCGGACCGCGGCAGTGCGGGCCGCCGTCACCCGAACGGCTCACAGCGGTGGCGGCCCGCCCGTGGCCGGTCCCAGCATGGACCATGACCGAGCCACCGACCGTCGGCCCCGGCGGGCCGGGAGACGACGACCGCCGCGTCCACGCGATGCGCGACCCCCGTACGACCACGGGGGCGCCCCATGCGTCAGGGCACCCGGAAGGGCCCTACGAGCCCCCGCTGGAAGGGCCGCTCCACTTCCTGTCCCGGGCCGCCTGGCAGGCGGTCCTGGTGACCGGCGTGGCCGCCCTCGTCCTGGGCATCCTCGTCCTGCTCTGGCCGGGCGCCTCGCTCCTGGCCGCCGGGGTCCTCTTCGGCGTCTACCTCGTGGTCAGCGGGGTGCTCCAGCTGGTCTCCGCCTTCGGCACCCACAAGTCGACGGCCCTGCGCGTGCTGGCCTTCGCCAGCGGCGCGCTGTCGATCCTGCTGGGCCTGTTCTGCTTCCGCGGCGCCATGCAGTCGATCCTGCTGCTGGCCCTGTGGATCGGCATCGGCTGGCTGATCCGCGGGATCACGCAGACGATCGCCGCGATCCACGACCGCACGGCACCGGCCCGCGGCTGGCAGATCTTCCTCGGCGTCCTCACCTTCATCGCCGGGATCGTCCTGATCGACTCCCCGCTGGAGTCGGTCGCGGTGCTCACCCTGATCGGCGGCTGGTGGCTGATCGTGGTCGGCGTGATGGAGATCGTCACCGCCTTCCGCATCCGCGGGCACGCGCAGCAGGTGCCCCGCACCGTCTGAGCGGTGTCGGGCGGACGGACCGAGCGTCGAGGACATCGGCGCCCGGTCCGCCGTCGACTGTGCGGGTCGCGGTTCCGGCGCCGGCGTACGGGCCCCGATGCTGCGGTTCAGCGATTCAGCGGTTCAGCGCCTTCTGCGGGCCGTGCCGAAGAGGGAGCGGGTGATCTCCCGGCCGAGCTGGGTGCCCACCGACCGGGCCAGGGACCGGAAGACGCCACTGCCCACGACCTGCTCGATGACCGAGGGCTCCTCCCCGGCGCCCCGGCCCCGGCCGCCGCCGCGCGGGCGCTCCGGTTCCCGCCCCGGGGACGGAGCCGGCTGCGCTGCCCCCGTCTCCGCCGCCTGAGCGGCCCGAGCGGCCTGAGCCGCCGTCAGCTTCTCGTACGCCGATTCCCGGTCCACAGCCTGTGCATAACGTGCGTGGAGCGGGGATTCCCGTACCGCACGGTCCAGGTCCGGGCCGGCGACCGGGCCCATCAGGGACTCGGGCGCCCGCAGCCGGATGGCCGCCACCGGGGTCGGCGCGCCGCTCTCGCCGAGCACCGTCACCACCGCCTCCCCGATGCCGAGCCCGGTCAGGACCTCCTCCAGGTCGTACGCCGAGTCCGGGAAGGTCCGCACCGTCGCCCGCAGGGCCTTCTGGTCGTCGGGGGTGAAGGCGCGCAGCGCGTGCTGGACGCGGTTGCCGAGCTGGCCGAGGACGTCGGCGGGCACGTCCTTGGGGGTCTGGGTCACGAAGAAGACGCCGACGCCCTTGGAGCGGATGAGCCGCACGGTCTGCGTGACCGACTCCAGGAACGCCTTGGAGGCGCCGTTGAACAGCAGGTGCGCCTCGTCGAAGAAGAACACCAGCTCGGGCTTGTCCACATCGCCGACCTCCGGCAGATCGTGGAAGAGGTCGGCGAGCAGCCACATCAGGAACGTCGAGAAGAGCCGCGGCCGGTCCTGCACGGCGGGGAGTTCGAGGACGGAGACGATGCCCCGCCCGTCGTCGGCCCTGCGCAGGAACTCGCTGGTGTCGAACTCCGGTTCGCCGAAGAAGTCCGCCATGCCCTGCGCCTCGAAGGCGGTGAGGGAGCGCAGGATCACTCCCGCCGTGGCGGTCGACAGGCCCCCGATGCCGCGCAGTTCCTGCTTGCCCTCCTCCGAGGTCAGGAAGGCGACGACCGCCCTGAGGTCCTTGAGGTCGATCAGCTCCAGGCCCTTGGTGTCGGCGTAGTGGAAGATCAGGCCGAGCGACTGCTCCTGGGGCTGATTGAGTTCGAACACCTTGGACAGCAGTACCGGGCCGAAACTGGTGACGGTCGCGCGCACCGGTACGCCGTGGCCCATGCCGCCGAGCGCGTACAACTCGGCGGGGAAACCGGCCGGTGCCCAGTCCTGGCCCACCTCGGCGGCCCGCGCGCCGATCCGGTCGCCGGGCACGCCGGGCGCCGAGATGCCGGATAGGTCGCCCTTGACGTCGGCCAGGAAGACCGGCACGCCCTGCGCCGAGAGCTGTTCGGCGACGAGTTGGAGCGTCTTGGTCTTGCCGGTGCCGGTGGCGCCCGCGACCAGGCCGTGGCGGTTGAGCATCGGCAGCGGGACCCGGATCCGGGCACCGGGCAGGCAGCGGCCGTCCCAGAGGAGGGCGCCCAGGTCGAGGGCGGGACCGGCGAAGGCGTATCCGGAGGCGATCCGCCCGGCCTCGGGCGGCATCCGGGTGTCGTCCCCCGGCGGCTTCGGCGCGCCGGGCGCCGTCTCGCTGTCGCTCATCTCAAGCCCCTGTTCAGCCCCGGTTACCGATTCGCCCGGGTTTGCCATGGCATTTCCAGCGTCGCACTGCGCTGCCGAGGCTGCGCCCGGAAGCTCCGGGCCGGTAGGCTTTCCGTGTGATCTTCAAGCGCATCGGAAACGGCCGGCCGTACCCCGACCACGGCCGGGAAAGCACCCGGCAGTGGGCGGACGTCGCGCCGCGCCCGGTCCGCCTCGATCAGCTCGTGACGACCAAGCAGCAGCTCGACCTGGAGACCCTCCTGGCGGAGGACTCGACCTTCTACGGCGACCTCTTCGCGCACGTCGTGAAGTGGCAGGGCGACCTGTATCTGGAGGACGGACTGCACCGCGCGGTGCGGGCGGCGCTCCAGCAGCGCCAGGTCCTGCACGCGCGCGTGCTCGAACTGGGCTGACCCCGGCCCGGCCCCGCACCGGCACCCGGGCCCGGACGGGCCTCCGGCATCGGTTTGGACCTTTCGGGTTCTCCTGGGCGATATCGGATGATCATCTGGTAGGAATCGCCGCCCCGGCGCACTACGCTGCGCCCATGAGCATGCTGACTCCCCCCGGCATGGGCGGGAAGTACCGGATCACCGGGAACAAGTACCCGCGGATGCGCCGGCCCCGGCGACACGGCAGGCTCGTGTCCGCGGTCGCCGCCTCCGTCGTCGTGCTCGGAGTGGCCGGCTGGGGCACGTTGCAGCTCATCGACGTCTTCACGGGCGGCGGCGACAAGGCGGCGGCGGCCGGCGGCGGGACGCACTGCGCGACCGGCACGGCGGCCCGGACGGGCCCCTCCCCCACGACCACGGCCCGCGCGCTGCCCGAACCGGGCGGGATCACGGTCAACGTCCTCAACGCCACCCCGCGCGGCGGACTGGCCAAGCAGACCGCCGACGAGCTGAAGAAGCGCGGCTTCCGCATCGGCAAGGTGGGCAACGCGCCCAAGGAGTACGACAAGAAGGTCAAGGGCGCCGGGATGCTGCTCGGCGCCGCACCGGCCCTCGACGGCTCGCTTCCGGTGCTCGGCACCCAGCTCCCGGGGGCCGAGAGCCGTACCGACACGCGCAAGGGCACCGACGTCGACCTGATCATCGGCGACGCGTTCAAGCAACTGGCGCCGCAGCAGGCCGCCGAGAAGGCGCTGACCGCCCTGGCCGCGCCCCGGCCGACGCCGGGCGCCTCGCAGAAGAGCTGCTGAGGCCGGGAGCCGCCACCGCCGCCTCGCTCGGCCCGGCCGCCTCGCCGGACATCTGAGCCCGGCCGCCCCGGCGGGCGCCCCGTCGTCCTGGCCGAGCCCTCCCGACGTACCGGCGAACCCGCGAACCGGCGAACCCTCCGACCAAGACGACGGCGTCGTCCGGCCGGAGGGGGTGCCTTCGGCCGGAGGGCGGGGCCGGCAGCGGGGTCCTACTCGGCCGCCCCGTACATCCGGTCGCCCGCGTCGCCCAGGCCCGGGATGATGTAGCCCTGCTCGTTCAGGTGTTCGTCGACCGACGCGGTCACGACGGTCACCGGGGTGCCCGCGAGGTCGCGTTCCATGACCGCGACGCCCTCGGGGGCGGCCAGCAGCACCACCGCGGTCACATCGTCGGCGCCCCGCTTGATCAGCTCCTGGATCGCGGCGACCAGCGTGCCGCCGGTGGCGAGCATCGGGTCGAGGACGTACACCTGACGGCCGGAGAGGTCCTCCGGCATCCGGGTGGCGTACGTGGACGCCTGGAGCGTCTCCTCGTTGCGGATCATGCCGAGGAAGCCCACCTCGGCGGTGGGCAGCAGCCGCACCATGCCGTCCAGCATGCCGAGCCCGGCGCGCAGGATCGGCACCACCAGCGGGCGCGGGTGGGAGAGCTTGACGCCGGTGGTCCGCGCGACCGGTGTGGCGATGTCGACCTGCTCGGTCCGCACGTCCCGGGTCGCCTCGTAGGCGAGCAGGGTGACGAGCTCGTCGGCCAGCCGGCGGAAGGTCGCGGAGTCGGTGCGCCTATCGCGCAGCGTGGTGAGCTTGTGGGCGACCAGGGGGTGGTCGACGACGTGGAGACGCATGTGCCAACAGTAACCGGGCGCTCCGCGCGCCCGCCCGCCCGCCACCGTCCTGGCACCGGAGGCGGGCGCACCCGCTCCCTCCGGCACCGTCGTGGCATCAAACCCGCCGTCCGGGGGAAAGTGGGAGGGACGGACTGGGGTGGTGACCGATGGCTGACCGGCAGACCCGCAAGCGACCGTCGCCGGGCGAGCGGCCCGAAGCGGCGGCGGAGCGGCCGAGGGACGCGGCCACGGCGGCGGTACGCCGCAGGAGCGCGCGCCGGGAGCCGGACCCCGCGGACCCGGACGGCACCACACCCACCGGCGGACCGGTCGGCGGACCCACCGGCGGACCGGGCACGGGCCCGATCACCAGCCCTCTCACCGTCAGCCGCGCCACCATGACCACCGGCACCAGGACCGGCACGGGCGCCGGTACCGGCGCGGACACCGACCCGGGCGCCGACACGGAGGCCGAGCGCCGGCGCCGCCGGGCCCAGTTCCTGCGCGACCTCGCCGAGGCCCGCGAGCTGCGCGACCGCGTCCAGCCCCGGCGGGCCAAGGCCGCCCGGCTGCGGCACGCGATGCGGATGCGTACGTTCCGCTGGTAGCGCGCGACCGGCGGGCGCCCGCCCGCCGGTCCGCGGAAGCTCCGGGGAAACTCCGGGGAAGTACGGGCGAAGCCCGGGGGAAGCCCGGGGCGAGAAGGAATCCCGGGCCGACGTTCCGGGGCGGACCTTCGTGACTGCCGGGCAATGCCGCGTACGATCCGCAGGTGGCGGCAACGAGTGCGCTGGTGAGTCCTTTACCGACGAGCCGTAAAAGAGCCGGACACAGGGAGCCGAAGACGTCCCCTGATCGCCTTGTTTCTGCCACGATTCCGAGTGGGTGGGGCTCGGAGCCCAGCTTCTTCCCGCCCACGACCTCCGCCGGGGGGACCCCCGACCGGCACACCTATGACCAGTGGGAGAGTCACGGTGTACTTCGCCGCACTGCTCGCGCGCACCGAAGACGGGTGGGAAGCGAGCGACACGGAGCTCGACGATGTGGAGACGCTCGCCGACCTGGCCGACCTGGCCAGGGATGCCTCGGCCGAGGACGACACCGTGCTCGTCCTCATCGAACAGGAGGACGCCTGGTTCGGCGTCGTCCGGGTGGACGGCGAGGAGGACCCTCGCATCTACGTGTCGGACGCCGCGGCCGCGGCCCGCAGTTCGTACGGCGAGATCCTGCTCACCGACGAACTGCTCGGCCGGGATCCCGGTGACGACGGCCCCGATCTCGACGCCCTGGACCTCGACGGCACGGAGGACGGCGAGCCCTCCTCCGCCGACGACGAGGAAGAGGAGCCCGGTGCCGCCGAGACCATCACGCACAGCCCGCTGGGCGACGCCGAGATCCTCGACGACCTCGGCATCGGCGAGAAGGAGCTGCGCGCCCTGGACGCGGAGGACGCGCTGAGTGCGATCGCCGAGGTCCTGGGCGCCTCGGAGGTGCTGGAGACCGTCCGCTGACCCCGCACCCGCCCCGGCCGGACGGCACACCGCGCCCGTCCGGACCGCACGACCCGGCCGGCGCGCCACGTCCCGGCCACCCCGGACCCACTGACCGATCCGACCCCCCGGACCACCCGGAGCACTTCGGGGCCGCCCCCGGCCCCGTAGCCGCCCCCGGCCCTGACCCCGCCCCGGCCCCCGACCCCGTCCGCGATCCCTGGCGGGGGGCGATGCGGCTCGCTCTGGAGCAGGCCCGGCTCGCCGTCCGGGGCGGCGACGTCCCGATCGGTGCCGTCGTGCTGTCCGGAGACGGCACGACGGTGCTCGGAGCCGGGCACAACGAGCGTGAGGCGACCGGCGACCCGACCGCCCACGCGGAGGTCCTCGCCCTGCGGCGGGCCGCCGCGCGGACGGGCGAGTGGCGGCTGTCCGGCTGCACGCTGGTCGTCACGCTGGAGCCGTGCACGATGTGCGCGGGAGCCGCCGTCCTGGCCCGGGTGGACCGGGTCGTCTACGGCGCCCGGGACGAGAAGGCGGGCGCCGCCGGATCGCTCTGGGACGTCGTGCGCGACCGGCGGCTCAACCACCGGCCCGAGGTCGTCGAGGGCGTGCTCGCCGGGGACTGCGCCGGGCTCCTCACGGATTTCTTCCGGGCCCGCTGAGCCCGTCCCGCCCGGCCCCGGGAAACGGATTTCGATCCACGACCCCGGGTGTTGTAGGGTCTCTCTCGGTAGCGTGTCCGAGCGGCCGAAGGAGCTCGCCTCGAAAGCGAGTGTGGCGCAAGTCACCGAGGGTTCAAATCCCTCCGCTACCGCTTGAGAAGGGCCCCGTCCGTCGGACGGGGCCCTTCGTGCAACTATCGTGCGATCATCGACAGCGCTCGGCGCGCGGCGGTCGACGACGGGGCGGCCGACGGCAGGGGCAACCAGCGACAGGGGGAGACGGTGGCGGTGAACGCCAAGAAGATCGTCGTCTATGTGCTCGTGGTCTTCGTGCTGTACGTGGTCATCACCGACCCGGCCAAGGCCGCCGACTACGTCCAGATAGGCTTCGAGGGCATATCGAACGCCGCCAAGGCCATCGGTGACTTCATGACCTGGGCCGCGAACGGAGGAAAGTGATGATCCGCCACCTGGTCCTCTTCAAGCTCAACGAGGGTGTCCGGCGCGACGATCCGCGCGTCGTGGAGGGTGTCGCGGCGTTCCGGGCGCTGGGCGGCCAGATCGAGGACCTGCGCTTCTGGGAGTGCGGCTGGAACATCAGCGACCGGCCCATCGCCCACGACTTCGCCATCAACTCGGCGGTCGAGGACGCGGACGCCCTCAAGCGCTATCTGGAGCACCCGGCCCATCAGGCGGGCGTGGCCCTGTGGCGGGAGTTCGCCACCTGGGTGATCGCGGACTACGAGTTCTAGCCGTACGGCCCCGTACGGACCCCCTGAGACCCTCCCCGGCCCCGTGGCCCCCGCCGCGCCCCGCACCCGAGCGGTGCGGGGCTTCGTCGTGTCCGCGCACACCTGGCGCACGCGCCGCCACACACACCTGATGCACTAATTCATCCCTCAACACGTGCATATGCGGTGCTTGAACACTTAGCGCCTGTCTTGTGATGCTATGACCGCTTTTGACGGATGAGTTGATCGACGAAGAGGTGGCGTTGACCGTGTCGGCCAGTACTGCGCCGCCCCAGGAGGAAGCTTCCGCCCAGTCGGCGGACGCGCCCTCCGCACCGGCCGCCACACCCCCCGAGAAGCGGCGCGGTGCCGACACCCGGGCCCTCACCCAGGTGCTCTTCGCCCAGTTGAAGCAGCTGGAGCCGGGCGGCCCGGAGTACGCCCGCGTGCGCGGGGCGCTCATCGAGGCCAATCTCCCGCTCGTGCGCTACGCGGCCGCCCGCTTCCGCTCCCGCAACGAGCCGATGGAGGACGTCGTCCAGGTCGGCACGATCGGGCTCATCAACGCCATCGACCGCTTCGATCCGGACCGGGGCGTGCAGTTCCCCACCTTCGCGATGCCGACCGTCGTGGGCGAGATCAAGCGGTACTTCCGCGACAACGTCCGCACCGTCCACGTCCCGCGCCGCCTGCACGAGCTGTGGGTGCAGGTCAACAGCGCGACGGAGGACCTGACCACCGCCTTCGGCCGCTCCCCCTCCACCGCCGAGATCGCCGAGCGGCTGCGCATCGGCGAGGACGAGGTGCTCTCCTGCATCGAGGCGGGCCGGTCGTACCACGCGACCTCGCTGGAGGCGGCCCAGGAGGGCGACGGGCTGCCCGGACTGCTCGACCGGCTCGGCTACGAGGATCCGGCCCTGGACGGCGTCGAGCACCGCGACCTGGTCCGCCATCTGCTCGTCCAGCTCCCCGAGCGCGAGCAGCGCATCCTGCTGCTGCGTTACTACAGCAATCTCACCCAGTCGCAGATCAGTGCGGAGCTCGGCGTCTCCCAGATGCATGTCTCACGACTGCTCGCGCGCAGCTTCCAGCGGCTGCGATCCGCAAACAGGATCGAGGCGTAACCGTCACGAGCGAATCGCTCACCAGGGCGGATCCTGTCACCTTCGGTCCGAAAGACCGTCAGACCCCTTGCCGCCAGGGCTGATTCATGTCGGCGATGTCGACATGTCACTACAGCGCGTTGCCGACATGTGACATTCTGCGGGAAGCGCGTTTGCCGTGGCTCCGGCTCCGGTATTCAGGTGAAGGCTGATGTTCTCCTCGTCAGAGAACGCCGCCACGACCGTCCCGCGACCCAGAGGGGGTGGCATGTCCGCAGACCAGGGCAGCTCCGAGGTGCTCACGCTCACCAAGGGCGAGGCGCCTTCCCCGGCGCTCGAACCGATCGACGCCCTCGACGACGTGGCGGCCCTTCCGGCCGTCCCGGCCCCGGCACCGGCGTTCGAGGCCCCGGAGGCCATCGACACCCGCACCCTGTCCCGCTCCCTGTTCCTGCGGCTCGCCGTGCTCGACGAGAACAGCCCCGAGCGTGCCTACGTCCGGGACACCCTGATCGAGCTGAACCTCCCGCTCGTCCGCTACGCCGCCGCCCGCTTCCGCTCGCGCAACGAGCCGATGGAGGACATCGTCCAGGTCGGCACCATCGGCCTGATCAAGGCGATCGACCGCTTCGACTGCGAACGCGGCGTGGAGTTCCCGACCTTCGCGATGCCGACGGTGGTCGGTGAGATCAAGCGCTTCTTCCGCGACACCTCGTGGTCGGTGCGCGTGCCCCGGCGCCTCCAGGAGCTGCGGCTGGCGCTGACGAAGGCCAGCGACGAGCTGTCCCAGAAGCTCGACCGCTCCCCGACCGTCGGCGAACTCGCCACGGTGCTCGGGGTGTCGGAGGAGGACGTCGTCGACGGCCTCGCCGTGGGCAACGCGTACACGGCCTCCTCGCTCGACTCCCCGGCCCCCGAGGACGACGGCGGCGAGGGCTCGCTCGCGGACCGCCTCGGCTACGAGGACACGGCGCTGGAGGGCGTGGAGTACCGCGAGTCCCTCAAGCCGCTGCTCGCCAAGCTGCCGCCCCGTGAGCGGCGGATCATCATGCTGCGCTTCTTCGCCAACATGACGCAGTCGCAGATCGGCGAGGAGGTCGGCATCTCGCAGATGCACGTCTCCCGGCTGCTGACGCGGACGCTGTCCCAGCTCCGTGAGGGGCTCATCTCGGACTGAGCCCGGCCCGGACCCCGGTCCTCCGGCCCGTACCGGCCGCCGAGGCGCCCACGCGGCGCGTCGGCGGCCGTCGTGCTGTCCGCCGCGGCCGGGCCGTGGCGTACCGGCCGCCGGGCCCGGCCCGCCGTCCCGTACGAGTGCTACTTGAGCGCCAGCCAGGCGACGGCCGCCACGACGATCACGGCGACGACGACACCGATGATCAGGCCGACCCGCGGACCGGCGGCCGCCTGCGGCTGCTGCCTCGCCTGAGGGGCGGCCTCGTCGACGAACGCGCGGAACATCTGGGTGCTGCCGGCGGGGTCGTGGTTGCCCTGGGGGCCCTGGGTGTTAGCCATGGGCCGAGACCCTAGCGAAGACGCGGGCCCCTGCCCAAGTGGGGGGCCTGTTTGTGCTGTTGGCCCGGTGGTGCCGCGCGCCCCGGACAGCGCCCCGGCGACCGCTTCCGCCGCCTTCGGGCCAGGGAACACGCGTTCCCGCCCGTCACCTGCGTGTTTACGTTCGCAATACTTGCCTTTGCCAAGTTTTTGCGCCACCGGCCCCGGATTTGTTTGCCTTCAGCAACCAACCGAACTTATGGTTGCCCCAAGCAACGATTACGGGAGGTGTGATGGCCGAGCGCGCGCAGTACGAAGAGCTGGCGCGTCAGCTCAGCGCCATCGGCGCCGTGAAACGGGACATGGGGCGGATCCTGCCGCCCGACTGCCCGGCCGGATCCGCCGCCGTGCTGACGCTGCTCGGCCGGCACGGCGACATGCGCATGAGCAAGCTCGCCGAGCTGCTCGCCGTGGACCTGTCGGTGACCAGCCGGCATGTCGCGCACGTCGCCGCGCGCGGCTGGATCGACCGGCTGCCGGACCCCGCGGACAAGCGCTCGCGCATCCTGCGCCTGACGCCCGCCGGGAACGACCGGCTCGACGACCTGTCCCGGCGCACCACGCACCTGCTGGCGGAGCGGCTGAGCGACTGGACCGACGACGAGGTCGGCCAGCTCATCCGGCTGATGACCAGGCTCCGCGACAGCTTCGGCGACTGCCGGTCCACGCCGGTCCGGATCCCCGGGCCCGTGATCGAAGAGACCACCCGTACACCCGCAAGCACGTAGTAAAGGAAGCCCATGGCAACGACCACACCAGCCGGTGTGCGGGCTCACGCCAAGCACGGGGGCGGCTCCCCGGACGGCGCTCCGATGACGCACCGGCAGATCATGGAGGCGCTCTCCGGGCTGCTGCTCGGCATGTTCGTGGCGATCCTGTCGTCCACGATCGTCTCCAACGCCCTGCCGAAGATCATCGGTGACCTCGGTGGCGGCCAGTCCGCCTACACCTGGGTGGTCACCGCCGCCCTGCTGTCGATGACCGCCTCGACCCCCCTGTGGGGCAAGCTGGCGGACCTGTACAGCAAGAAGGCGCTCGTCCAGATAGCCCTGATCATCTACGTCGTGGCGTCGATGGCAGCCGGTCTGTCGCAGAACCCCGGCATGCTGATCGTCTGCCGCGTGGTCCAGGGCGTCGGCGTCGGCGGTCTGTCCGCCCTGGCGCAGATCGTCATGGCCGCGATGATCTCCCCGCGCGAGCGTGGCCGCTACTCCGGTTACCTCGGCGCCACCTTCGCCGTCGCCACCGTCGGCGGTCCGCTGCTCGGCGGTGTCATCACCGACACCTCGTGGCTGGGCTGGCGCTGGTGCTTCTACGTCGGCGTGCCCTTCGCGATCCTCGCCCTGGTCGTCCTCCAGAAGACCCTGCACCTGCCCGTCGTCAAGCGGGACGTGAAGGTCGACTGGGCCGGCGCGACCATGATCGCCGCGGCCGTCTCGCTGCTGCTGATCTGGGTCACCTTCGCCGGTGACAAGTACGACTGGCTGTCCTGGCAGAGCGCCGTCATGGTCGGCGGATCGATCGTCCTCGGCCTGCTGTTCGTGCTGATCGAGTCCCGGGCCGCCGAGCCGATCATCCCGCTGCGGCTGTTCCGCAACCGCACGATCACGCTGGCGTCGCTCGCCTCGCTCTTCGTCGGTGTCGCGATGTTCACCGGCACGGTCTTCTTCAGCCAGTACTTCCAGCTGGCCCGGGGCAAGACCCCGACCATGTCCGGGGTGCTGACCATCCCGATGATCGGCGGCCTGTTCGTCTCCTCCACCGTCTCCGGGCAGTTCATCACCCGCACCGGGCGCTGGAAGGCGTGGCTGGTCAGCGGTGGCGTGCTGGTGACGGCGGGCCTCGGCCTGCTGGGCACCATCCGGTACGACACGGACTACTGGAAGATGGCCATTTTCATGGCCCTGCTGGGTCTCGGCATCGGCATGATGATGCAGAACCTGGTGCTGTGCACGCAGAACCAGGTCGACCCGAGCGACCTCGGCTCGGCCAGCTCCACCGTCACCTTCTTCCGCTCGCTGGGCGGCGCGGTGGGCGTCTCCGCGCTCGGCGCGGTCCTGGCCCACCGGATCACCGACTACGTCAAGGACGGCCTGGCCGGACTCGACCCGAAGTACCAGGCCGCCATGGGCGGCTCGTCCACCGGCACCATCCCGGACGTCGCCAAGCTCCCGGCGCCGCTGCGCACGGTCATCGAGAGCGCCTACGGGCACGGCATCGCCGACATCTTCCTGATCGCCGGCTGCATGGCCGCCATCGCCTTCCTGATCACGCTGTTCATCAAGGAGGTCCCGCTGCGCACCCGGGGCGGTCTCGCGCAGTCCGCCGAGGGCGAGCCGGCCCCGGTCGACCCGGTGGCGGCCCCGGCCGTCGCCGAGGCCCAGGAGCAGGCCCCCCTCGCGGCCGCCGACCAGTTCGCGGCCCCGGCCGAGGACAAGGTGCCCAGCTGGGCCACGGCCGCCGCCACCACGGAGACCGGCCCCGAGGGCACCCAGCGGCTGGCCGCCGTCGCCACGGCGGCCCCGCGGGAGCCGGCCGCCGCCCCCGCGGGCGGCGGGGTCCCGGTGCACGGCTTCGTCCGCGGCGCCGAGAGCGCCCCGGTGCCCCGGGCCGCCGTCACGCTGATCTCGCTGACGGGCCGCCAGCTCGGCCGCGCGGTCGCACAGGCCGACGGCGGCTACACGGTGGACACGCCCGGCGCGGGCTCGTACGTCCTGATCGCCTCCGCCGACGGCTTCCAGCCGCAGGCGTCCACGATCGTCGTCCACGACGAGCCGGTGGCGTTCGACATCCTGCTCAGCGGCACCAGCGGACTGAGCGGTGTCGTGCGGGCCGCGGAGACGACCTTCCCGGTCAAGGACGCCATGGTGATCGTCACCGATGTGCGCGGCGATCTGCTGGCCACCGGGTCCACCGGTGAGCAGGGCGAGTTCTCCTTCGCCGAGCTGGTGCCGGGCGTGGTGACCGTCGCGGTGAACGCCGCCGGGTTCCGGCCGCGCGCGCTGCCCGTCGAGGTCGGCGGCGCCGGGGTCACCCGGATCGAGGTCGACCTGGACTCCGGCGCGCAGCTCCAGGGCGTCGTGCGGGCCCCGCACGGTCCGCTCGCTGACGCCCGCGTGACGCTGGTCGACGCGGCGGGCAACGTGGTCGGCACGGCCACCACCGGCGCGGACGGGGCGTACGCCTTCACCGACCTGAACAGCGGCGAGTACACCGTCATCGCGACGGGTTACCCGCCGGTGGCGACGGCGCTCGCGGTCTCGGGCCGCGGTGTCGACGACCACGACATCGAACTCGCCCACCCCGGCGAGTAGTTCAGCCCCCGGCCCGGGGCGGGGCGCGCTCCCAGTGGAGGCGCCCCGCCGCGGGCCGGTCATTTTCCGGACTTTTTTCGCAAGGCTTCTCAGGGAGACAACGGGATGGGACTGACCGCGAGGATCCGCACCCGGGACGGATGGGCCGTGTCGCACGCGGTCGTCACGGTGACCGACATGACCGGGACGCAGGTGCTGCGCGCCGAGGCCGACCACGAGGGCGCGGTGCGGGACACCACCGAGCTGGCGCCGGGGGCGTACACCGTCATCGTCACCGCCGTCGGGTACGCGCCGGCCGCCGCCAGCGCGATCGTCACCGCCAGCGGGCGGGCCGAGGCGGGCACGGTGACGCTGGCCCGCCAGGGCGGCACCGAGCTGCCGCCGCCGGGGCCGTGGACCATCGACCCGGCGCACTCCTCGGTGGCCGCGGTTGCCCAGCACCTGGGCATCTCCAGCGTGCACGGCCGGTTCACCGAGTTCGGCGGCACCATCGAGATCGCCCCCGACGACGTCACCAAGTCCCGGGTGGAGGCGGTCATCCGGGCCTCTTCCATCGACACCGGGAACGGCATGCGCGACGGCCATCTGAAGTCCGCGGACTTCCTGGACGTCGAGCGGTACCCGGAGATCACCTTCCGGAGCACCGCGCTGACCGCCGCCGGTTCGGACCGCTGGACGGTCAGCGGCGAGCTGACCATGCACGGCGTGGTGCGCCCGGTCGACCTCGACCTCGCCTACCTCGGCACCGGCGCCGACCCCTGGGGCGGCACCCGCGCCGCCTTCCGGGCCGTCACCGAACTGCGGCGCGAGGACTTCGCCATGAACTACAACCAGGTCCTCCAGGCGGGCATCGCCGCCATCGGCACCACCCTGAAGGTGGAGCTGGACATCCAGGCCGTGCAGGGCGACTCCCTGCCCGCGGCCTGACGTCCGCCCCGTACCTCACCCCGGCCCCGCCGCCGCCCTCACGTGGCGTTCTTCGTGTCGACGAGGCGGCGGGCCAGGTCGCGCAGCTTGACGTTCTCCCGCTGCGAGGCGCGCACCAGGCTGTCGAACGCCTCGGCCGCGTCGATGTCCAGACGCTCCATCAGGATGCCGGTGGCCTGGCCGATCAGGTCGCGGGTGCGCATCGCCTCGGTGAGCTGCTCGCGCACGGTCGCCGAGTCCAGGGCGAGGCTCACATGAGCGGTGAACAGCCGCCCCACCCGGACCGCCGTGGCGTCGAAGGCGCGTGGCTTGCCGGAGTAGGCGGTGAGCACCGTCAGCCGCCGCTTCTCGGCGCGCAGCCGCAGCGCGAGCGCCGAGCGCAGCCCCGCGGCGGCCAGGGCCGCGCAGCCGTCCTCGGTCTCGCTGTCGGTCACCCGCACCACGGGCGCCTGCCACAGCCCGTCCCAGTAGGGCGGCTGGGCGCCGTCGCCGTCCGGGGCCCCGGCGGCGCGTACGACGTCGTCGCTCCAGGCCACCGTGCGGGGCGGAGCCGCGCGGTCGAGCACCGCGATGCCCGCGTACTCGGCGCCCGGCAGCAGGTGCACGGCGAGCCGGACGGCGGCGCGCATGGTGTTGTGCGGGCTGTCGGTGTCATGAAGCTGCTGAGCGGCCACGGTCAGGGCCTCGGACAGCTCGATGCCCCCCGAAAAACGGGGCAATTCAGAAAAGTCGGACGCAGGCACCACGAACCTCTTCGGCATGCACGGCACCAAGGCCATGCGCAGGAGAGCTCCGCAGCACATTCCCGACTGCGAGCACAGGACGAGCAGAACCTTATCTCGTCCTTCCAGGAGTCTTACGCCTGGTTGACGGTCGGCCCCGGGCCCTGGGAACCGGCGCGTGGGAGTGGTGGAATGGGGTACGACGGGTCAGGAAGCGGCCTGGGTTCCGTCGGCCTGCCGACGAGGGGCCCCCGGCCCGCCGGACGGGCCTTGACCGGACGGATGTCCACCTATCCCCCAGGTGAGTGCCATGACCCACATCCCGAGCCCGTGCCGGGTGCGTGACGTGCCCGGCCGCGGCACGCTGTTCGTCCTGCCGCCCGAGATCGACCTGTCCAACGCCCCCGCCCTGTGCGCCGGTGTCCTCGCGCACGCGGCCGCCCGCCCCGCCCGGCTGCGCCTGCTGGTGCTGGACCTCACCCAGACCGAGTTCATGGACTCCCAGGGCGCCCGGCTGGTCCTCGACGTCCTGCACCGGCTGCCCCCGCACATCCGGCTGCGGGTCGCGGCGGCCCCGTACGGCATCCCCCGCCGCGTCCTGGAGGTCACCGGCGTGCGCCGGGACGTACCGGTGTACGACGACCCGGAGCAGGCGCTGCGGGCCTGAGCGGGCCGTCGGCGGTGCCGGCGCCTAGGCTGCGGGCATGGCACCCAGCATCGCGACCAACACCCGCGTCTCGCGCGAGGAACTCCTCGACTTCGTACGCCCCCGCCACCGCGCCCTGCTGCTGACCCGGCGCGCCGACGGCGGCCCGCAGGCCTCTCCGCTGACCTGCGGGGTGGACGGCGCCGGACGGATCGTCGTCTCCACCTATCCGGAGCGGGCCAAGACCCGCAACGCCAAGCGGGACGCCCGGGTGGCCCTCGTCGTGCTCAGCGACGAGTGGAACGGGCCCTGGGTGCAGATCGACGGCACCGCCGAGGTCGTGGACGCGCCGGACTCGGTCGAGCCGCTCGTGGAGTACTACCGCACCATCGCCGGTGAGCACCCCGACTGGGACGAGTACCGGCAGGCGATGACCGACCAGGGCAAGTCGCTCATCCGGATCACTCCCGAGCGCTGGGGCCCGGTCGCCACCGGCGGCTTCCCGGCGCGCCTGGCGCCCCGGGAGCCGTAGCGGGCCGGGCGGGGGCGCTCAGCCGCCGCGGGCGACCATCGCCTCGATGCCCGCGACCAGCAGGTCGAGGGCGAAGGCGAAGTCGCGGTCGAGCATCTCCGCGACGGTGTCGCCGCCGCGGGCGTCGCTGATCTCCTTGGACCGCCGCATGACGTCCGCCGCCGTCCGGTGCTCCAGCGCCTCGCGCATCGCCTGCCGGTGGTAGTCGTCCGCGCTCATGTCGCTGTCCGCGAACCGGTTCAGGAACTGGCCCTCGATCGTGCCGTAGCCGTAGACGAACTGGAAGACGGCCGCGATGGCGCCGGCCACCCGGTGCTCGGGCAGTCCGGTGCGGCCGATGACACCCATCACCGCGCGCGAGAAGGCCAGGTGGTTCGGGCCGATGTTCAGGTAGCGGCCGTACAGCGGGGACACCCAGGGGTGGCGCACCAGCTGCGCGCGGTACTCGGCGGCGAGCGAGCGCACCTCCTCGCGCCAGTCCGCGCCGGCCTCCGCCTCGGGCAGGCGCAGCTCGGCGAAGGCGGCGTCGAGGGCGAGTTCTAGGAGGTCGTCCTTGGTGTCGACGTACCAGTAGACGGACATCGCGGTGACGTTCAGCTCGGCGGCGAGCCGGCGCATGGAGAACGCGGCCAGCCCGTCGGCGTCCAGCAGCCGCACGGTGGCCGCGGTGATCCGCTCCCGGTCGAGCCCGGACGGCTGCCCGCCGCCGCGCCCGCCCCGGCGCTCCCTGCCCGCCAGCCAGACACTGGTCCGGGCCGCGCCCCTGGCTCCCGCTGCCTTCACCATGGCGCACCTTCCTCAGCCGTCCCGACGCCCGTCATGCTAGATCTCCCTCCGCGGGCGCCTCCCGGCGGAGCCCCGGGGCACCCTTCAGGCCCCTGCCTCCGCCGCCACCTCCGAGTCTGCCCGCTCCGCCCGGCGCAGCAACGCGGCGGCCAGTACGCCGCCGAGCAGCACGGCCGCCGCACCGGCGAGCTGGCTGGTGGACAGCCCGGAGGCGTACGCGTCCAGGATCCGGTCCTTCTCCGCGCCGTCGTGCGCCGCGGCGAGCGCGGCGGGCAGGGAGGTCGCGGCCACCGGGACCAGCGCGGCGAACCGCGAGGTGAGGACCGCGCCCAGTACGGCCACCCCGAGCCCGTTGCCGAACTCGGCCAGCGTGCCGTTCACCCCGGCGCCGACCCCCGCCTTGGCCGGCGGGATCGCGCTCATGATGGCGTGCGCCATGGCCGGACCGGCGAGCGCGGTGCCGGCGCCGATCAGCAGCAGGCCGAGGAGCGTACCGGTGTACCCGTGCTCCGACAGGAGCGCGATCGACACCAGGCCGCCCGAGAGCAGCACCATGCCGAGCAGGATCGACACCGGGGTGCCGAGCTTCACCGTCGCCCTGGCCCCGAGCCCGGAGAAGTTCAGCACCACCACGGTCAGGGCGAGCGGCGCGGTGCGCAGACCGGCCTCCAGCGGGCCGTAGCCCAGCACGAACTGGAGGTGCTGGGTGAGCAGGAACAGCGAGCCGCCCATCCCGAACGCGATCAGCACCGCCCCGGAGACCGCGCCCGTGAAGCGCCGGTCGCGGAAGAAGTGCATGTCGAGCATGGGGTACGGGATCCGGCTCTCGTGGCGCGCGAAGACCGCCAGCACCACCACGGCGGCGGCCGCCGTGCCCAGCACCCGCGCCGACGCCCAGCCGTGCGTGGGGCCCGAGATGATGGCGTAGACGAGGGCCGCCATGCCGACCGTGGACAGCAGCGCGCCGAGCAGGTCGGGGCGGTCGGGACGCCCCGGGCTGCTGCCCGGGTCCGGGGAGCCGGGGGCCGCCGCCGGACCGGGGTCCGGCCGGGGGGCTCGGGCCGCCTTCGACTCGGGGACCAGGACGACCGCCGCGACCAGGCCGAGGGCCGCCACCGGCAGGTTGATCAGGAAGATCGCGCCCCACCAGAAGTGGTTGAGCACAAAGCCGCCGATCAGCGGTCCGGTCGCGAAGCCCAGCGCGCTGACCGCGCTCCAGATGCCGATGGCCTTCGGGTGCTCGTCCGGTGTGAAGATCTGCATCACGACGGCGAGCGTGGTGGTCAGCAGCAGCGCGCCGCCGACGCCCATGCCCGCGCGGGCGGCGATCAGCTGCCCGGTGGACTGGGCGAGCCCGGCGACCAGCGAACCGGCACCGAACAGGGCCAGGCCCGCGATCAGCATCTTCTTGCGGCCGTAGCGGTCGGCCGCGCTGCCCGCGGTCAGCAGCAGCCCGGACTGCACGAGCGAGTACGCGTTGATCATCCACTGGATGTCGGAGGTGGCCGCGTGCAGCTCGCGGGTGAGCGAGCGGATCGCGACGTTCAGGACGGTGTTGTCGAGCAGCACGGTGAGCTGCGCGAGACAGATGACGCCCAGGATCAGCCAGCGCTGGGGGTGGCCCTGGGGCTGCGGCAGGCTCGGGGCCCCGGTCCGGTCCGGGGAGGCGGTTGACATGCCATACAGCGTAGAACTGCTCCCATACGGTGTACAACGCATTTACCCCGGGCGCGGCGGGCCGGCAGGGCTGGTGGGCGCGGCGGGCACAGCGAGGGGAGGCGGCGGCCGGTGTGCGGTCGCCGCCTCCCCGGGTGCGTGCGGTGAGGGGTGCTCGGTCGTCCGTCAGCCGGTGCTGTCTGTGGTGCCTGTGCTGTCTGTGGTGCCTGTGCTGTCTGTGGTGCCTGTCTTCTGCGTCAGGTCGTAGAACGTGGCCGATCCCGCCGTGACCTTCTTGAAGGTCTTCTCCACCCAGGAGGTGATCTGGGCGGAGGTGCCGTTGCCGCCCATCCCGCCGCCCATGCCGCCGCCGGAGATGAAGTAGTGGATCCGGCCCTGCGCCACGTACTGCTGGAACTGGGCCAGGGTCGGGGACGGGTCGGTGCCGTTGAAGCCGCCGATCGCCATGACCGGCTTGCCGGTGGCGAGCTGGTAACTGGCCGCGTTCTGCGAGCCGATGGACGCGGCGGCCCAGGTGTAGGCGGACGCGTCCTGCTCCAGCAGCTTCTTCGCGGCTGCGGAGACGTTCGCGCCGTCGAGCAGGCCGCCCATGCCGCCGGGGCCGCCCGCACGGCCGCCTTCGCCGGTCCGGCCGCCGCCGGGGAAGCCGCCTCCGGGGAGGCCGTTGCCGTTCTGGCCGCCGGTGCCGTTCTGGCCGTTGGGGGCGGTCCCGCCGTTCTGGCCGCCGCCGGGGAAGCCTCCGGTGCCGCCGCCCGGGAAGCCGTTGCCGTTCTGCTGGTTCCCGCCGGGGAGGCCGCCGCGCATGCCCTCGCCACCGCCGGGGAAGCCGCCCCGCCGCCGAAGCCCCGCATGCCCGCGCCCGCCGGACCCGCCGTCGGGATGGAACCGGTGTGCGCGGAGTCCACCGTGCTCAGCGTGTACGCCGTCGGACCGGCCAGGCAGGTCACGAAGCCCGCGGCGACCACGGCGACGGCCAGCCGCCGGCCGATCCGGGTCACGAAGACCAGTCCGAGGGCGGTGGCCAGACCGCCGATCAGGACCAGCCAGCGGAGCCACGGCAGGTGGTCGGGGGTGCGGTGCAGCAGGACGTACCCCCACGCGGCGGTCGCCGTGACGGCGGCGGCCAGCGTGAGCGACGCCCAGGTCCTGGACCGCTCCTCCCACAGCACGGTCACGCCCATGCCCACCACGGCCGCGAGGTAGGGCGCGAGGGCGACCGTGTAGTACTGGTGGAAGATGCCCGCCATGTAGCTGAAGACGGCCAGCGTCATCAGCAGCGCGCCGCCCCAGGCGAGGAAGGACGCGCGGGCGAGGTCGGTGCGCCGGGCCCTGCGGGTCACGAGCACCCCGGCCACCAGCAGGATCAGCGCGGCCGGCAGCAGCCAGGAGACCTGGCCGCCGACCTCGGAGTTGAACATCCGGTCCCAGCCCGTCTCACCCCACATGCCGCCCCCGCCGCCGCGCCCGCCCGGACCGCCTCCGCCGCCGACGCTGCCGGTCTCGTCGCCGTTGATCCGGCCGAGGCCGTTGTAGCCGAAGGTCAGCTCCAGGAAGCTGTTGTGCTGCGAGCCGCCGATGTACGGCCGGGAGGAGGCCGGCCACAGCTCGACGATCGCCACCCACCAGCCGCCGGAGACGACCAGCGCCACGGTGGCGAGTGCGAGTTGCCCGAGCCGCTTGCGCAGGGCGACCGGCGCGCAGATCCCGTAGAGCAGGGCCAGCGGCGGCAGGATCAGGAACGCCTGGAGGGTCTTGGCCAGGAAGGCGAAGCCGACCGCCACGCCCGCCCACACCAGCCACTTGGTGCGTCCGTCCTCCAGGGCGCGGACCACGAGGTGCACGGTGAGCGCCATGAGCAGGGCGAGCAGCGCGTCCGGGTTGTTGAAGCGGAACATCAGCGCGGCCACCGGGGTGAGCGCGAGCACCGCGCCCGCGATCAGTCCGGCCGCGGGGCTGAAGCGGCGGCGCACCGAGGCGTACACCACGGCGACCGTGAGGACGCCCATGATCACCTCGGGCACGAGGATCGCCCAGGCGCTGAGGCCGAACAGCCGCACCGAGAGCGCCATCGGCCACAGCGCGGCCGGCGGCTTGTCCACGGTGATGGCGTTGCCCGCGTCCAGCGAACCGAAGAAGAACGCCTTCCACGAGGTGCTGCCCGCCTGCACGGCCGCCGAGTAGAAGGAGTTGGCGTAGCCGGAGGCGCTCAGGTTCCACAGATAGAGCAGGGCGGTCGCGAGCAGCAGGGCGAGGAGGGCGGGCCGGGCCCAGCGCGGATCCTCGGGCCGGCCGCGCCACAGGCGGCGCGCGAAGGGCAGCCGCGGATCGGCGCCGTGCGGGGCGGGGGACGCGGAGGGCGGGGCGGCGGCGGGGACCGGGGGTTCGGCCGTCGCCACGGCGGATGCGGGCGCGGACGGGGACACGGACGGGGATACGGACGGGGATACGGAGGGTGACGCGGCCGGGGGTGCTGCCGGGGGCGGGTCCCAGGAGGACGTACCCGTGCCGGGCTGGCGACCGTCCCGGTCGTGTTCGGTGCTCATCGGGGGTCCTTCTGGTCGATTCCGAGGTCGATTTCGAGGTCGAGGTCGAGGCCGTTGTCTTCGGCGGCGCTGCGGCCGATGCCGTCGGTGTCGCTGTGGTCGTGGCGGGTGCCGTACGGGTGCTGGGGCCGGATCGCGACGGGCCGGGACCGCTGCGGGTGCGCGGGCGCCGTCCGTGGCGGCTCCTCGCGCGGTTCCGGGAAGACCCAGGCGCGGAAGAGCAGGAAGCGCAGCACGGTCGCGGCCAGGTTGGCCGCGACCAGGACGGCCAGTTCGGTGGAGTGCGCCGGCTCCCTGGTCGCCATGGCCAGCGCGGCCAGGGAGCCGCTGGTCAGCGCGAGGCCGATGGCGAAGACCACCAGGCCCTGCGCCTGGTGGCGCACCGCGCCGCCGCGCCCGCGCACACCGAAGGTCAGCCGCCGGTTGGCCGCGGTGTTGGCGACCGCCGAGACCAGCAGGGCGAGCGCGTTGGCGGTCTGGGAGCCGGCGAACTGCCGGAAGAGGCTGTAGAGCAGCAGATAGAAGAGGGTGGACAGGACACCGACGACGCAGAACCCGACCAGTTGCCGGGCCAGTCCCCTGGGCACGTCCTGGATGTCCCGGTCGCGCGGGTCGTCACCGAAGGGCCGGGCGAGCCGGTCCAGCGGCAGCGAACCGGTGGCCAGGGCCTTGCCGACCCGCCACACGCCCTTCAGGTCGTCGGTCGCGGTCCGCAGGATGTGCACCGTGGAGTCCGGGTCGTCGACCCAGTCGACCGGCACCTCGTGGATGCGCAGCCCGGCCCGTTCGGCGAGCACCAGCATCTCGGTGTCGAAGAACCACCCGGTGTCCTCCACCAGCGGCAGCAGCACCTGGGCGACATCGCGCCGTATCGCCTTGAACCCGCACTGCGCGTCGGAGAAGCGGGCCTGGAGCGAGCCGCGCAGGATCAGGTTGTAGGAGCGGGAGATCAGCTCCCGCTTGGTGCCGCGCACCACCCGTGAACTGCGGGCGAGCCGGGAGCCGATGGCCAGGTCGGAGTGGCCGGAGATCAGCGGCGCCACCAGGGGCAGCAGCGCGTTCAGGTCGGTGGACAGGTCCACGTCCATATAGGCGAGGACCGGCGCCTCCGAGGCCGACCAGACGGCCCGCAGGGCGCGGCCCCGCCCCTTCTGTTCGAGGCGCGCGCTGCGCACCCCGGCCAGCTCCGCCGCCAGCGCCGCCGCCACCCGCGGGGTGCTGTCGGTGGAGGCGTTGTCGGCGACGGTGATGCGGAACGCGTACGGGAAGGTCCGGGTCAGGTGCTCGTGCAGGCGGAGCACGCACGGCCGGAGGTCCTTCTCCTCGTTGTAGACGGGGATCACCACGTCCAGGACCGGCGTACCGGCGTCCGCGGCAGGGAGGTGCTCCCGTGCCGGGAGTGGACCGGGGGAAGGGTCGGTTCGCATGGGACCGACTCTTCTCAACCCCCCTGTCGCACCGATGTGGTGACACTGTGCTGCGCCTGTGAGTGCGGGCCCGGGGCCGCCTTCCCGCAGGGCGCGGGACGGCCCGGGGCCGCCGGTGGGAGGGCAGAGGGGCCGGTGACCGGGAAGGCAGGGGAGCCTGTGACCGGGAGGGCAGGGGAGCCGGTGACCGGGCGGGCGAGGAGGCCGGTGGCCGGTGCGGCGGTCGTGCCGAGGGCGGGCAGCCGTACCGTGAAGACGGTCCGCCCCGGCTCGCTGTCCACGCCGACGGTGCCGCCGTGCGCGGCGGCCACGGCCCGCACGATGGCCAGCCCGAGCCCGGTCGAACCGGTGGCGCGGGAGCGGCCCGAGTCGCCGCGCGCGAACCGTTCGAAGACGTGCGGCAGCAGCCCGGCCGGGATGCCCTGTCCGTCGTCCTTGATGTCCAGGCACAGCCACGGCCCGTCCCGTCGCACGCGCGCGGTCACGGTCGTGCCGGGCGCGGTGTGCGTACGGGCGTTGGCCAGCAGGTTGACCAGCACCTGCTGGAGGCGTGCCGGGTCCGCCGACACCGCGGCCGGTTCGTCGGGCAGGTCGAGCCGCCAGGTGTGGCCGGGACCGGCCGCCCGCGCGTCACTGACGGTGTCCACGACCAGCGGCAGGAGGTCGGTCGGCTCGAACCGCAGCGGGCGGCCCGCGTCCAGCCGGGCGAGCAGCAGCAGATCCTCCACCAGCAGCGTCATCCGGTCGGCCTCGGACTCGATACGGCCCAGCGCGTGCCGGGTGTCCGGGCCGATCCGCTCGCCGCCGCGCCGGGTGAGTTCGGCGTAGCCGCGGATCGAGGCGAGCGGGGTGCGCAGCTCGTGGCTGGCGTCCGCGACGAACTGGCGGACCCGTGTCTCGCTGCGCTGCCGTGCGTGCAGGGCGCCGTGGATGTGGTCGAGCATGCGGTTGAGCGCGAGGCCCACCTGTCCGACCTCGGTGCGCGGGTCGGTCTCCGGGGCCGGGACGCGTTCGCTGAGGTTCACCTCGCCCGAGTGGAGGGGGAGTTCGGAGACCCGGGTGGCGGTGGCGGCGACCCGGCGCAGCGGGCGCAGCGCCACGCCGACGATGGCGGCACCGGCGAGCGAGGCGGCGACGAGCCCGGCGACGGTGACGCTGATCTCCACCAGGACGAGGGTCCGTACGGTGTTGTCGACCTCCGTGGTCGGTATGGCCACGTAGAAGCTGCCGTTGGGGCCGGTGGCGTGGACGACGCGGTAGCCGCCCAGACCGGGCAGGTCGACGGTGTGCTTGCCCTGGTCCTGGGCGACGGAGCCGAGCGCGGAACGCTGGTCGGTGGTCAGGGACTTGGCGTCCACCTGCGGGACCCCGGCACCGTCCCGGGTCTTGTCGCCGACCTCGGCCTCGGTGATGGTGCCGTTCTCGGTCCTGGCCACGACGGTGCCGCCGGGCTGCGGCCCCTTGACGAAGTCGCTGAGCCGGATGTCCTTGGGCTCGGGGGCGCCGAGCCGCTGGTCGGGGGCCCACTGCTTGCCGGGCCGGCCCGGCGGCCGGAACACGCCGGAGGCGCGCGCGGCGACCTCGCCGAGCTGCCCGTCGAGCTGTTCGTACAGATGGGAGCGGAGCGCCAGGGCCGTCACGGAGCCGATGACCCCGCAGACCACGGCGATCAGCACGACGGACGCGACGACGAGCCGGGTCCGCAGGGTGCGCGGCTGCCGTCCGCGCCGCCGCCTGATCCGGGGCGGACGCGGGAGCCGGGGGCCCGGTTCCGGTGTCCGCCGAGGCCGCCGGAACCGCTGGGTCTGCTCGGCCTGCTGGGCCTGCTGGGTCCGCCGTGGTCCGCCGTCGGTCACGACACCGCGGGCTTGATCAGGTATCCGGCGCCGCGCCGGGTGTGGATCATCGGCTCGCGGCCCGCGTCGATCTTGCGGCGCAGATAGGAGATGTACAGCTCGACGACGTTGGCCTGGCCGCCGAAGTCGTACGACCAGACGCGGTCCAGGATCTGCGCCTTGCTCAGCACGCGCCGCGGGTTGCGCATGAGGAAGCGCAGCAGCTCGAACTCGGTGGCGGTCAGATGGATGTTGTCGCCGCCGCGCGAGACCTCGTGGCTGTCCTCGTCGAGGGTGAGGTCGCCGACGACCAGCACGGACTCGGAGCGCCGGTCGGCGGCGCCCGCACGCCGGATCAGTCCGCGCAGCCGCGCGACGACCTCCTCCAGGCTGAACGGCTTGGTCACGTAGTCGTCCCCGCCCGCGGTGAGACCGGCGATCCGGTCCTCGACGGCGTCCTTGGCGGTCAGGAAGAGGACGGGCACGTCGGGCAGGTCGCGGCGCAGCCGGCCCAGCACGGTGAGGCCGTCCATGTCGGGCAGCATCATGTCGAGGACGACGGCGTCGGGCCGGAACTCGCGGGCGCTCTTCAGCGCGCCCACCCCGTCGTCGGCGCTGCGGATCCGCCAGCCCTCGTAGCGCAGGGCCATGGACAGCAGTTCGGTGATCGACTGCTCGTCGTCCACCACGAGCACGCGGACGGGGCTCCCGTCCGCCCTCAGCAGTTCGGTGCGCCCCTGGGGCGAAGTCGTGGTCATGTCGGCCACCTTGGCGGCGCCCTCTGAGAACACGCTTGCACGAATCTGTGTTTTCCCTGAGAAACGCACAGGGACCGCTCAGGGAACACCTGGGAGCCTCACCGCTCCGGCCCCGGCTCCCGGGATCGCTCGTACCGGCCCCCTCGGTGTCACTCCAGGCCGAAGAGCCGTGCCCCGTTGTCGTGGCAGACCGCGCGCAGCCAATCGGCGCCCAGGCCGAGGCGCTCCAGGGCGTACAGCTGCTCGACGTACGGATAGGGGAGGTTGGGGAAGTCCGTCCCGAGCAGGATCCGGTCGCCGAGGGCGGCCAGCCGGGGCAGGGCGCGGCGCGGGAACGGCGCGAAGCCCTCGCTGAAGTCGGTGAACGCCATGGTCGTGTCCAGCCGCACCCGCGGGTACCGCTCGGCGAGGCCGAGGAAGTCCTCGTACTCCGGCATGCCCATGTGGGCGACGATCAGCGGCAGCCGGGGGTGCCGGGCGAGCACGCGGCCGATCGGCTCGGGCCCGGTGTGCTTGCCGGGCGCCGGTCCCGAGCCGCAGTGGATCACGACGGGCACGCCCGCCTCGGCGAGCAGCCCCCAGGCCGGGTCGAGGAGTTCGTCGGCGGGGTCGTACGCGCCGACCTGGACGTGCGCCTTGAAGACCCGCGCGCCCGCCTCGACGGCCTCCTTCACGTAGGTGTGCGCACCCTCCTCCGGGAAGAGCGTGGCGGTGTGCAGGCAGTCGGGGGTGCGGCGGGCGAAGCCGACCGCCCAGCCGTTCAGCCACTCGGCCATGCCGGGCTTGTGCGGGTAGAGCATGGCGGTGAAGGCCCGCACCCCGAACTCCCGCAGCCGGGCGACGCGCCGGTCCTCCTCCTCGCGGTACGTGATGGGCCATTCCAGGCCGCCGGTGAGCGGACCGAGCCCGTCGAAGTAGTCCCAGACCTTGCGCAGCACCCGCTCGGGCATGAAGTGCGTGTGCACGTCGACGAGTCCGGGCAGGCCGAACCGGTCCTGGAACCGCCGCACCTCGGCCGCCTCCTGCGCCACCTCGGGTGCGGTACGGGGGGTGGGCTGGGGGACGGACCGAGGCTGAGGCTGATCGCTCATGCCGCCCACGATCACCCCCGCGCGCGCCGCGCGTCCACCCCCGCGCGCGGGCTCCCTCCCGCGCACCCTCCCATCCGCACCCTCAGAACAGACCGTCCTGAACGCCCCTCGCCCTCCCCTGCTCAGCGTCCCGCACCGGCACCGTGAGCCGGTCGCCCCCGCCCGTGCCACCCTCCGCCGGGCCCAGCGGCCAGCCGGTCATCAGCCGTGTGTCGAGGACGACGGCCCCGCTGCCGTGGGCCAGATGCAGATCCGGTCCGGCGGCGGCGACCAGCGCACCGCTCACCGCACCGCCCGCGACCAGTTCGCTCACCTCCGCGACGGCCTCAGGAACCCTCCCGTCGGCCCTTCCTCCAACCCTCCCGTCAACCCTTCCTTCAACCCTCCCGTCGAGCCCGTACACGCCGACGTGGTCCACCGGCCGGAACGGCTTCCGCTCCAGCGACTCGGGCCAGTCGGCCAGCGCACCCGCCCGTTCGTGCAGCGCGCTGATCTCGGCGGCCCGCGCCGCCGGGTCCGGGTCCAGCGCGGAGCGCACGGCGCGCTTCGCGGCGTAGGGGATCCGGTCGGGGACCCCCAGCGCGGCGCGCAGCAGTTCCTCGGTCCGGCGCGCCGCCATCAGCGGTCCGGCGCCGAGCCAGCTGAAGCAGATCGCACCCTGTTCGAGCAGCCGCACCGGTCCCCGCTCGACCGCGGTGATCCCGACCTTGGTCAGGCCGGGCCCGAACCACGCCAGATACACGTGGTACGGCCGGGGGTCGTCCGCGACCGTGTCGGCGGCCACGGAGTGGGCCCGGTCCAGCCGCGCGCACTCCTCGCACCGCGCCCCCGTGCTCCGCCCCGGCACGGCGGCTCGCAGCGGGCACGCGTGCCCCCGCGCCCCCACGCAGGTCCGCACTCCCCCCTCGGCGACCTCGAAGGCCACCCGCTTCCCCCACGGCAGCGCGCTCGTGCGGCCGCCCTGCCACGCCAGCACGGGACCGTCGGCCGCCCACCGCAGCCCCGCACACCTCCACACCTGGTCCATCACCCACGAGCGTACGAGCCACCACTGACAACGGCGGTGCCGCGCGACCGTCCCAGCCGCCGGCCCTGGCGCCTCACCGCCTGCCGCCGAACTCCCACCGGTGCACCTCGACCCCGTCGTACGGCTCGTCGCCCAGTACGGCGCGCGCCGCGGCCGCGTCCCGCGCCCGGACCAGCGCCGCCGTGCCCAGCCACGCGGTGCCGTCGTCCGACAGCAGCGGCCCGTACGCGATCAGGTCGTCGCGTACGTCCGGCACGGCGGGCCCGGACGCCGCCCTGCCCCGAGCCGCGCCGGAGCCGGAGCCGACGCCGGGGCGAGGGCCGGGTCCGAGGCCGATCACCAGGTACCGCCGGCCGTCGACGGCCCCGCCCGGGAAGTCCCACATGGTGCGCCCCAGCAGATTGCGCCACCGCCGCAGCAGCACGTCCCGGTACGCCCCGGCCTGGTAGTTGGGCTCGTCGAAGGCGAACGCGCGGGCGGCGGCGGGGCCGGGCAGGTCGAGGATGTGCACACTGCCGAGGAGGGTGTCCTCCTCGTCGAAGACCGGCCCGCGGGCGATCATCCGGTCCGCGTACCCGTCCATGTAGGACCAGTGCGCCTCGACCAGTTCCTCGCGCAGCGCGAGGGATCCCGGCCGGTCCCGGTGGTAGCAGAAGTACTCCATGCCCGCGCTCACTCCTGGTGCTGTGCCGTCTGGGACACAAGAGATACCAAGAGACACCCGAGTTACGGGGGGAGCCGGGGGCGTGCATCCGCTTCCTCTTCCTCAGTCGGGCTCCAGGAACTCGGCCAGCCGGGCGGTGTCTTCGAGGTAGCGCTCGTAGGGGAAGCCGGCCGCGACGAGTGCGGCGCGGAGTTCGTCGTGCAGCGGCTTTCCGGCGCCGTGGAACGCCTTTCGTCCGGCCTCGGTGAGGCGGACCAGGCGGCGGCGCGCGTGTTCGGGGTCGACGGTGATGCGCACCAGGCCGTCCGCTTCGAGCGGCCGCAGCGCGCGGCTGATCGCCGGGTCGGACACCGACAGCGCCTGGGCCAGCCCGTGCTGCGTCGTCGGCTCGATGTCCTCCAGCGTGCCCAGGAGCCTGATCTGGCTGTAGGTGAGCCCGCCGGGGCCGCCGTCCGTGCGCCGCCGGGCCGCCTCGCCCAGCAGCAGGACCACGCGGTGCAGCAGATCTCCGAGTCCGTCATCCACGGCATCACCCTACCTGAGTGTTGACGCGTTAATGTTAACTAGGTAAGACTGAAGCCATGGACGACAACTTCTCCTACCTGGCCCGCTCCGCCTTCCCCCTGGTCTGGATCCTGGTACCGGCCGCCGGCGCCTTCCTGCGCGCCCGCCGCGCCCGCTCCCGCGAGGAGGCGCTGGAGATCTGGCAGCGCTGGTGGGCCATCGGCGCCTTCGGCATCGGGAGCCTGTGGATGACGGTCGCGTTCCTCGCCGCCCCGGACACCATGGCCGAGGCGATCGGCTTCGGCCGGACGCCCTTCATGGTCGAGATCGCCTTCGCCAACCTCGGCCTGGCCGTCATGGGCTTCCGGGCCGCCTCGGCCTCCGCCCGCGAGCGCATCACCATCGGGCTCGGCGGCGGGATGTTCCTCTGGGGCGCCCTGGCCGGCCACCTCTACCAGTGGTTCGCCAACGGCGACCACGCCCCCGGCAACACCGGCGGAGTCCTCGTCAACGACCTCCTGATCCCGGCCGTCATGATCGCCCTGGCGGTCCGCTCCCGACGCCTGGCCCCTTCTCCCCGGCCGACCGCGCACGTACCCGCCTGACGTCCCGCTCCGGGGACTAGATCCAGTCCGCCCAGCCGAACGTGAACTTGTACGCGGCGCGCACCGCATCCCGCCCCCGGCCACCCACCAGAAGCGCCACGCCCAGAGCGACGGCGAACAGCCCGGCAAAAACCCCCGCGACGGTCGCCCCCGCCCCGGGCGACCAGACCGCCCCCACGAACACGGTCGCGATGATCACGATCACCAAGCCCATGTGCGCGACGGGCATCTCCACACGGAACAGGGTGCGCACCGCAGCACGCGACGCCCGCATGTCCGCGTCATAGCGCTCCCGCGCCGCGTCCGGATCGGCGTATTCCCCCTCCGGCCACTCCTGCTGCACTGCACCCTCCCAAGCCGCCCGCGTCACGTCCCCCGGACGCCAGTCTCTCTCCGCTGCCGCACTCGCCGGAATCGGCCGAAGGCCCCGGATCCCTCCGGGGCGTCTCGCCTATCTGCACTCAGCGGGGTTTGACCCCATGTCAAGTCTCCGAAGTCGCGGGTCGCGGCCTGCATGACGTGGGTCGCGTAGTCGTGACGGCCGTCTCCCGTGCGGTCCTCGCCGCCGCCGGCATCACCCCGGCCACCGTGCTGCTGGACTCCAAGCCGTACATGGAACGGCGCTCGTACGCGACCGCCCGCAAGCTGTGGCCCGGCGTCGAGATCCTCTGCGCGTCGGAGCCGTTGGAACTCGACGACTACGTGAAGTCCATCGGTGACGAGAAGCTCGTCCTGGACATGCTCGATGGTGATCTCCAGCGGGTGATCGAGTACCCGAGGCGCGGATTCGCCGTCGAACAGGAGGTCCCGGCCGACGTGTGTGGAGCGTACGAATCCCTCATCCGCGACGGCTTCACCAGCCGCCTCATCGCTTCCTGAGCTGCCGTCCCGGAGGTACCGCCGCATGAACGCGAGCATCCGCCACCAACACCAGAGGCCCCGGATATCTCCGGGGCCTCTGGTCCTATGTGCACTCGGCAGGATTCGAACCTGCAACCTTCTGATCCGTAGTCAGATGCTCTATCCGTTAAGCTACGAGTGCTTGTTCTGTTTTGTGTCTTGGCTTCCGGTCCTTGCGGCCCGTTCGCGGCGACAGGAAGAACATTACATGA
Source organism: Streptomyces sp. PL-25 (assembly GCF_058344915.1). Lineage (NCBI taxonomy): Bacteria > Bacillati > Actinomycetota > Actinomycetes > Kitasatosporales > Streptomycetaceae > Streptomyces > Streptomyces sp. PL-25. The sequence goes on along the minus strand of NZ_CP136997.1, from coordinate 3,838,864 downwards.
CTGCCGCCGCCATGTGAAATCCATTCCCCCCACCCCTTGTGACCTGCGGAAACGTGGTGCGGCGGGGGAGGGCGAGGGGACGGGAACGACGAAGCCCCGGTCCGATGGACCGGGGCTTCGTGATCTTGCGCGGAGGCGGAGGGATTTGAACCCTCGATGGGCTTTAAGGCCCAAACCGCATTAGCAGTGCGGCGCCATAGACCGGACTAGGCGACGCCTCCAGCACAACCGCCCACGCGAGCGCGTGATCGGTGCGTGCAGATGATGACACAGACGAGCGGGGTGTCACCAATCGCCTCCCACGGTACTAGGCAGGCGGGCCCCAGGGCAAAGCCCTTCCGGTGGGGTAGGTCGAGCGGGTCGGGCGCAACGTCTCGGGGCGCGGCGCGTTAGTCCGGGCATGGTCCAGGTCGGTTCTTCCTCAACGTCGTCGTCCGCCTCCCGCACGGCTCCGGCTCCCGCCGCTTCCGCGCGCCGGTTCCTCCTCGGGGCCGCCGCGTCCATGGCGGTGCTGTCCGCCATGTCCGCCGGGCCCGCCTCGGCGGCCCCCGGTGTCCCGGATGCCCCCGGTGTCTCCTCCGTCTCCCCCGGCTCGGTCGGCGCGCCTCCGCCGGTCCGGCCCGAGGACCGGGGCGGTGACCACCTCACCGTGACGGTGCGGCACGCCGGCGCGGGCAAGGACGGGACGTACGAGCTGTACTGCCACCCGGGCGGCGGCAGCCACCCGGACGTGCGGCGCGCCTGCCGGGTGCTGGACGGGCGGACGCGCTGGGGCCGGGACACCTTCGCGCCGGTCCAGGAGGGCAGCGTCTGCACGCTCCAGTACGGCGGTCCGGCCACCGCGCACATCACGGGGACCTGGGCGGGACGCCCGGTGGACGCGCGCTACGACCGCCGCGACGGGTGCGCCATCAGCCGCTGGGACGGGCTCGTGCCGGTGCTGCCCGGCCTCGGGAGGTAGGGCGCGGAAGACCGGGGCGGGCGGGCGGAGCACGGCGCGCGGCGGAACCCCGCGGTGACCGGTTCACGGAACCGTACGGTCACAGGTTCGACGTCACTTCCCCGTGCGACCTCCCTCTCATCCGGCGTCGCGCGCGCAACCTCAGCGCTTAGACTCGCTCGCGTGACACTCCGCGGGCCGGTTGGCAAGATGGCCCCCGCGGTGGGCAAGGAGCGGTGACAGGGAGGAAGCGTTCGTGAGCAGCAGGCCATCCCGAGGCGCTGCTCGCCTCGCTGCCATACTCGACGCGCTGCCCGACGCGCTGTTGCTGGTCAACGCCAACGGCACCGTCGTCAACGCCAACACCATCGCCCTGGAGACCTTCGAGACGCCGGGCACCGCCCTGGTGGGGCGCGGGCTGCTCGATCTGCTGCCGCAGTTCGACTCCAAGCTCATCCCCGGCTCGATGCGCCGCCCCGACCACATCGACCCGCGCGCGCGGACCAAGCCGACCCGGATGACCGCGCGGCGCACCGACGGGACCGAGTTCCCGGTCGAGGTCACGAGCGCGAATCTGCCGAACGGCCAGCACGCCTACGACGGCTCCGGCTACACCGGCGACGAACTGCTGATGCTGGTCGTCCGCGACCTGGCCGGCACCGTCGACACCGAGGCCGAACTGGCCCGTTCGCAGCGGCAGACCGAGATGATCCTGCGGGCCGCTGCCGAGGGCGTCGTCGGCACCGACACCGACGGGCGCATCGTGCTCGTCAACCCGGCCGCCGCCCAGATCCTCGGCTACCGCGCCGGTGAACTCGGCGGCCGCGAACTGCACACCCTCGTCCTGCACTCCCGCGCCGACGGCTCGCCGTTCCCGTACGAGGAGTCCCCGCTCGCCGACACCCTGCGCTCCGGGCGCAAGCACCGGGTACGCGGCCAGGTGCTGTGGTCCAAGGCGGGCGACAAGGTGCCCGTCGATCTGACCACTTCGCCCGTGCGCGACGGCGACCAGCTCGTCGGCGCCGTGATGACGTTCACCGACCGGCGCCCCTACGACGCTCTCGTCGAGGCGCAGGCCGCCGCCGAGGAGCGGTACGCGCAGGAGCGGGAGCAGCTCACCGAGGAGCACGCCGCCGCACTGGACGCGCTGCGCCGCCGCCATGCCGCCGAGATCGAGGAGCTGATCGAACGGCAGGCGGAGGAACTGGCCGCGGGCGAGGACCGGTACGCCGCCCTGGGCGAGCGCGAGAAGGACCGCTACGAGGCACTCGCCGCCCGCCACGAGCAGTTGCTGACCCTGCTGGGCGACTCCCTGCGCGGCCCCCTGGACGAGCTGCGCCGCGAACTGGCGGCCCTCGCCGCCGACGACGCCGGCCAGCTGTGGCCCGAGGCCAACCAGGTCCTGCACCACCTCTCCGCCGGCTACTCGCGGATCACCACCCTCATCGACAACGTCCTCGGCTACCAGCGCCTCGACATCGGCAGCGAGGAGATCACCCGCACCAAGGTGATGCTCGACGCCGTCGTCGCGGCGGGAGTCGACGGGGCCGTGGAACTCGTCGGGCCCGGCCGGGTGCAGTTCGCCGTGCACGCGCCGCCCATCGAGGCCGAGGTCGACCCGGGCCGCCTGGCCACCGCCCTCGCGCACCTCGTCGCGGACGTCGCGGGCGTGGACGCCACCGGCAACGCGCCCGTGTCGGCGGCCGGTTACATGGACAACACCGTGGTGGTCGCGGCGGCGCAGCGCGGCTCGGTGGTGCGCATCGAGGTGCGCGGGCCGTACGCCGGCGGCGACCCGGTGCACGAGCCGATCGTGCGCGGGATCGTCCGGGCGCACGGCGGTGTGCTCCAGACCCACCAGGTGCCGGGGATGAGCGGCAGCGCGTACGTCCTCGAAGTGCCCATCGGCGGCGGGGCGGGTGCCGTCGCGGCGGGTCTGCCCGGTGCCCTCGGCCCGGCGGCTCCGCACACGGCCGCCCTGGGCCCGGCCGCACCCGGACCGGACCAACCGGCCGTGGACGCAGACGCGGGCGCGGGCGCGGGCGCGGGCGCGGAGGCGGTTCCGGGGGGCGCGGCGGGTGCCGCCGTGGTCGCCCTGCCCGCGCAGGCTTCGGGCTCCGCCACGGCGCCCGGCGGCGGACGGCGCCGGGCCAGGCGGTCCTCGACGGACGCGTTCCTGGACGGTGACGGTGAGCCGGACGGCAGCCCGGCGCCCGGCGACGTACCCGGTGCCGCGTCGGTTCCGACCGGGCGGCGCAGGCGGCGTGCGGCCGAGGCGCCCGCCACCGCCCCCGCCCCCATCCCCGCCCCCGCAGCATCCGCATCCGCATCCGCTCCGGACGCCTCCTCCGGCTTTTCCGGCCCGGCCGGGCCGTCCGGCACGGACGGTTCCGGCGGCACGGGGCGGCGGCGCGGCCGGCCCGCCGAGGACCCCGATGTGAGCGAGGGCGCCGTGCTGACGGCGGCCGAGCACGCCGCGGGTACGGCGGCGACGGGCACCGGCCTCGGCGGTACGGTGCCGCCGCGGGGCGTGCCCGCACCCGCCCCCGCCGGGCCCACCGGACGCCGGGCCCGGCCCCGGACCGGCGAACAGCACGCGCTCCCCCCGGCCCTGCCCGCCGCCCCGGACGGCACCGCCGACGAGGCGCCCGGCGCGGCGGCTGACGCGGGCGCCGTCCCCGCTGCCCTCCAGCCCGGTGCCGGTGACCCCGCCGCGCAGCCGACCGGGCGCCGTCGGCGTGCCCTGGCGGCGGCGAACGAGCGTGCCGCCGCGCAGGAATCGGCTCCCCGTACGGTCTTCGCGCTGCCGCCCGCCGACGCGGACCGGCCCGCCGACGAGGACGAGGCCGGGGCCGAGGGCGAGGGCGAGAACGGCGTCCGTATCGGAGCTCCCGGAATGCCCGGTGCCGAGGCCGGTGGTCCGCCGGTTCCGCCACCGCCGTCGCACCGGCCCGCCGTGCCGCACGTGCCGCAGCAGGCCCAGGTACAAGCCCAGCAGCCCTCCGCAGTGCGGGGCACGGCGGCGGCTTCCGGCGCCGACGAGGGCCGGCACGACGCCGTGGGCCACGACCAGGCCGAAGATCACACCCCGCCGCAGCCCCATCCCACGAGCGCGCCCACCGGTCGCCGTCGGCGGGCGATGGCCCAGCCCCCCGAGGGCACGATCGCACCTGCCACGCCTGCCACCCCTGCCCCACCCGCGTCCGCTCCCGCGCCGGGCGCGCCGGTGCAGGCCGGTCCGGTGCCCCCGCCGGTGCCCGGACAGCCGTACGCCGCGCCGGGAACCCAGCCCGTCGGACAGCCGATCCCCGGACAGCCGATCCCCGGTCGGCCGGGCCCTGGACGGCCGGTCCCCGGCCACCCGAACACCGGCCCGCAGAGCGCCGGACCGCAGGCCCCAGGCGTTCAGGCACCGAGCGCCCAGGCGCCAGGTGCTCAGGCCCCGGGCCCGCAGGTCCCCAGGCAGCCGCTGCCCGCACCTCACCCGCTGCCCGCCCAGGGCACGGGTCCCGCCCCGGCCGGACAGCCCACCCCTGCCGGGGGTAGTACCCCCGCGGGCACCCCGGTTCCGCCGCAGCCGTGGCCCGGCGGCGCCGACGACACCTCGGGCGCCGGCATCCCCGTACCGCCGCCGAACGGCGCCACCGGCCCCGTACCGGCACCGCCCGGCCGTCCCCCGGTCCCGGGCGCGCCGCCCTCCGTGCCGTCCGCCCCCGTCCCGGGCGCCGGTACGCCGCCCCACGGCACGCCCGGCCACGCCACCACACCGGCCACCGGCACCCCTCTGCCGCCCGAGCAGCCCGTCGGCCGTCCTCAGGGCCAGGGCCGGCCGGGCGCCAGGCCGCCGAGGGCCGCCCAGCCGCTGCCCGCCGAGGCCGCCGCCCCGGTGGACCCCGACTCGACGCAGGGGCGTTCGATCAGCGTGCGCACGCTCGGGCAGGGCGTGCCCTTCAGCCGTCAGGCCGCTCAGGTGCAGCAGCCGTCCGCCACCCCGCCCCCGCACGCACCGGGCGGTTCCGGGCGCCGCCGCAAGCTGGGCACCCCGCCCGACCCGGCCGCCGCGCGCACCGAGCAGCAGCGCCCGGAGCAGGGGGGCCGCCCGCACCCGTCGGCGCCCGAACGGCCCGCCGCGCAGCCCGCTCCCGGCCGCCCGCCCGCGGCGCCCCCCGCCCCGGCAGCCCCTCCGGGGCCCGTCTCCCCGGGAGCCCCCGGCACATCGGGCGCACCGGCCCCGTCGCCGCTGCCCGGCCCCGGTCAGCCGCGGCGCGCGCCGGGCACCGAGGGCGCCGGACGCTCGTACGCCATAGGCGCCCCGGACGAGAACGCCGCCGAAGGACCCGAACCGCTGGACGGGCCCGGCGGCGCCGTGGAGGTCGCGGACCCGCCGCGCCCGCAGCCGATGGACGACGAGCTGCCGCCGGAGCCGCTGGACAACCCGCGCAGGCTGCTGGTCTGGCCGGCGCCGGACGTCACCACGCAGCAGGCGCTCAGCGACCGCGGCTACCGGCCCGTCATCGTGCACTCGCGCGAGGAGGTCGACGCGCAGATCGCGGCGTTCCCCGCCGCGCTGTTCGTCGACCCGCTGACCGGGCCGATCACCCGGACCGCGTTGCAGTCGCTGCGCCAGGCCGCGGTCGCCGCGCAGGTGCCGGTGCTGGTCACGGCCGGACTCGGGCAGGCGACCCGGGAGGCGGCGTACGGTGCCGACCCGGCCGTCCTGCTGAAGGCGCTCGCGCCGCGCGACAGCGAGCAGCACCCGCCGCGTGTCCTGCTGATCGAGGAGCACACGGAGATCGCGCTGGCGCTGACCGCGACGCTGGAACGGCGCGGGATGCGCGTGGCGCGGGCAGAGAGCGACGCCGACGCGGTGGCGCTCGCGGGGCAGTTCCGGCCGAACCTGGTGGTGATGGACCTGATGCAGGTGCACCGCCGCCGGGCCGGGATCCTCGACTGGCTGCGCGCCAACGGGCAGCTCAACCGCACCCCGCTGGTGGTCTACACGGCCGCCGTCGACCAGGCGGAGCTGCCGCGGCTGGCGTCCGGCGAGACGGTGCTGTTCCTCGCGGAGCGGTCGACCAGCACCGAGGTGCAGACCAGGATCGTGGACCTGCTGGCCCGCATCGGGACCAACTGACGTACGCCCCCGTACATCCCCGTACGCCCCCGTGCCCCGTACTCCTCCGGGCCGGGGCACGCCCTTGTCACGGCCCCGGGTGTGTCAGGGCCGTACCACCCGCAGGGCCGCCTCGCGGATCGATGACCGCAGGCGGTCGCGGGCCGCGTCGTCGTCACCCACCAGGATCCGTCGTATCTGCGGCACCACCGAGGCCCAGCCCGCCAGGGAGACCAGCAGGAACATGAGGTCCTCGGGCGGGAAGGCGTCGGTGATCACGCCCCGCTCCTGGCCGTCCCGGAGCGCGGTGACCTTGGCGGCGTAGTGCGCGTGGCGGGCCGGTTCGTCGGGGAGCTCGCCGGTGCCGTACTCGACGCCCTCCCAGAAGAGCAGGCGCAGCAGCTCGGGGTGGGTGGCGTGGTAGTCCAGGAGGCGGTCCATCCAGCCGTCGATGTCGTCCGGATCGATGGGGACGGCGGCGGCGAGGTCGACCATGGACCTGCCGAGGACATGGGTGAACAGCTCCGCCTTGTTGCCGAAGTAGGCGTAGATGAGCTGCTTGTTGGCCTTGGCCTGAGCGGCGATCCGGTCGATACGGGCGCCCGCGATGCCGTGCTGGGCGAACTCGGCCACCGCCGCGTCGAAGATCCGCGCCTTGGTGGCCTCGGGGTCTCTTGCTGCCATGAGGGCAGCGTACCCCGTTAGCAACCAACTGTTTGGTTGACAGAAGATCCGGAACGGGCGCAGACTGTTCCACGCGCCAACCAACCAGTTGGTTATGGACAGCCGGTTGGTCATGCATGGACCGGCTCCACGCTTCAGCTCCACGCTCCAGTTCCACCCCGCGCCCACCCGCCCGTACCGGAGGCCCACGCACCATGCCGTCGTCACCGTCGTCCCCAGCCCCTGCCGCGTCCAGGACCGCGGTCCTCACGGCCACCACCACCGCAGTCAGCACCGCAGTCACCACAGCCTCGGCTCCGGCTCCGGCCGCCCGGCGGAGCCTCGGCCCCAACGCCTTCCTGGCGCTGATCGCCGTGTGCACCGCGGTCACCGCGGGCAACATCTACCTCGCGGCGCCGCTGCTCCCCCTCATCGCCCACGACTTCGGCTCGGCGCCCTCGGCGGTGGCCTGGATCGCCTCGGTGGCCCAGTTCGGCTACGCGGCGGGTCTGCTCTTCTTCGCCCCGCTCGGCGACCGGGTCAACCGGCGCCCGCTGGTGGCCGCGCTGTCCGTGGCGACGACGGCCGCCCTGCTCATCGCCGCCGTCGCGCCCGGCACCGGCGCGCTCGCCGCGGCCGTCTTCGTCGCCTCCGCCGCGACCGTCGTCCCGCAGCTGCTCGTCCCGCTGGTCGTCGAACGCGCCCCCGCCGACCGCCGCGCCCGGCACGTGGCCGTCGTGATCGCGGGCCTGTTCACCGGCATCGTCGCCGCACGGGTCGTCGGCTCGCTGGCCGGACAGGCGTTCGGCTGGCGCTGGGTGTTCGTCGGCGCGTCCCTGCTGACCGTGGTCCTCGGCCTGGCGACTGCTCTCGCCCTGCCGTCGGAGGGCCGCCGCGGCACCGGCCCGCTGCTGTCCGGCATCACCTCGCTGCCCGGTCTGGCCCGCCGCTCGCCCGACCTGTGGCGGGCGTGCCTGCGGCAGGCGGGCATGTTCGGCGCCTGGAGCGCGCTGTGGACCTCGCTCGCGCTGCTGCTCACCGGCCCGGCGTACGGCCTGTCGATCGCGACCGCCGGACTCTTCGGGCTCTTCGGGCTGGCGGCGAGCGCGGTGGCGCCGCTCGCCGGCGGGCTGGTCGACCGCTTCGGCGCCGCCAAGGTCGTACGGTCGGCCTACATCCTGGCCGCCGTCTCCGTGCCGCTGTTCTGGCTGGGCGGGCACACGGTGGTGGCGCTGTTCGTGGCCGCGATCGCGATCCACGCGGCCCTGGTCGCCTCCCACGTCGCCAACCAGACCCTGGCGCTGACCACCACCTCCGCCCCGGCGACCGCCAACACCGCCTACGTCGTCTCGGGCTTCGCCGGCGCCGCGCTGGCCTCCTCCGTGGCGGCGCCCGCCTTCGCCCACTGGGGCTGGACCGGGGTCTGCGCGGTGGCCGCGCTGTGGCTGGTGGTGGGCTGGGTGAGCACGTCGGTACGGCGGTGAGGGCGGGAGACACGGGGGACGCGGGACACGCGGGACACGCGGGAGGGACGCGGCGCGTCCAGGGCCGCGTTCGGGCCCGCGTCCAGGCCCGCGTTCGGGACCCGCGGGGTCGCGTCCACGCCCGGTGCCGGGCGGGAAGCCGGAAGGCGGCCCGCCCGGCACCGCTGCCTGTCCTCGGTCTGTCGCCCCCCGGAGCCGAAGCCTCCCGAAGGACGTTTCAGAGGCTGGTGACGTCCAGCTCGCCCGCCGCGTACCGCCTGCGCAGCACCTTCTTGTCGAACTTCCCCACGCTGGTCTTCGGCACCGCGGTGACGATCGTCCAGCGCTCCGGGAGCTGCCACTTGGCGATCTTCCCCTCCTCGGCGAGGAAGGCGCGCAGCGACTCGAAGTCGGCCGTGGAACCCTCCTTGAGGACGACCGTGGCCAGCGGGCGCTCGCCCCACTTGTCGTCGGGGACGGCGACGACGGCCGCCTCGGCGACGTCCGGGTGGGACATCAGGGCGTTCTCCAGGTCGACGGAGGAGATCCACTCGCCGCCGGACTTGATGACGTCCTTGGCGCGGTCGGTGAGGGTGAGGAAGCCGTCCGGGGAGATGGTGCCGACGTCACCGGTCTTCAGCCAGCCGTCCTCGCTGAACTTGTCGGCGGGGCGCAGCGGTTCGGCGTCCGGGCCGTTGTAGTAGGCGCCCGCGATCCACGGGCCGCGCACCTCCAGCTCGCCCGCCGACTCGCCGTCCCAGGGGAGGCGTTCGCCGCCGGGACCGGTCAGGCGGCCCTCGACACCGGCCGGGAAGCGGCCCTGGGTGAGACGGTAGGCGAACTCCTCGTCCGGGCCGGAGGCGTACGCCGGCGGGTGGGCCACCGTGCCCAGCGGGGAGGTCTCCGTCATGCCCCAGGCGTGGCAGACCCGCATGCCGAGCCGGTCGAACGCCCGCATGAGGGCGGGCGGGCAGGCGGAGCCGCCGATGGTGACCTGGGTGAGGGAGGAGACGTCGCGGGGGCGGGCGGTGAGTTCACCGAGCAGGCCCTGCCAGATGGTGGGGACGGCGGCGGCGTGCGTGGGACGCTCACGCTCGATCATCTCGGCGAGCGGGGCGGGCTGGAGGAAACGGTCCGGCATCAGCATGTTGACGCCGGTCATGAAGGTGGCGTGCGGCAGCCCCCAGGCGTTGACATGGAACTGCGGGACCACGACCAGCGAGGTGTCGCGGTCGGTCAGGCCCATCGACTGCGCCATGTTGACCTGCATGGAGTGCAGGTAGATCGAACGGTGGCTGTAGACGACGCCCTTGGGGTCGCCCGTGGTGCCGGAGGTGTAGCACAGGGCGGCGGCGCGGCGTTCGTCCAGCTCCGGCCAGTCGTAGGTGGCCGGCTTGTCCGCGATCAGCTCCTCGTACTCGTGCACCCGGGCGGGGCAGCCGTCGAGCGGGGCGCGGTCGCCGGGGCCCGAGACGACGACGTGTTCGACCGTCTTCAGCCGCGGCAGCAGCGGGGCGAGCAGCGGGATCAGGGAGCCGTTGACGATGATCACCCGGTCGGCCGCGTGGTTGACGATCCAGGTCAGCTGCTCGGCGGGCAGGCGCAGGTTGAGCGTGTGCAGCACGGCGCCCATGGAGGGGACGGCGAGATACGCCTCGACGTGCTCGGCGTTGTTCCACATGAGGGTCGCGACACGATCGTCCTCGCGGACGCCGAGGTCGTCGCGCAGGGCGTTCGCCAGGCACACCGCGCGGGTGCCCGCCTCGGCGAAGCTGCGCCGCTGCGGTTCGGCCTCCCCGGTCCAGGTGGTGATCTGGGACCGGCCGTGCACGCGCGTCCCGTGGAGCAGGATGCGGGTGACGGTCAGCGGTACGTCCTGCATGGTGCTCAGCACGGCGTCCTCCCGGGGCGGCATTGCCTACGCGGCAGTAGGGTGTGCGCTGATTCTGCGCACATACCACGCGGTATGTCACTAGCTCCGGGTGATCGATCAACCGAGGGGCCGGACGGCCCGCCGGACGCTCCGCCGGACGCCGAAACGGTCGGTCAGCGCACGCGCCCCAGCTCGGGGTCCTCGCGGAGCTTGCCGAGCGCGCGCGAGACCGCCGACTTCACGGTGCCCACGGAGACGCCGAGCACCTCGGCCGTCTGCACCTCGGAGAGGTCCTCGTAATACCTGAGGACGACCATCGCCCGCTGCCGGGTGGGCAGCTTGGTGATCGCCCGCCACATGGCGTCGCGCAGCGCCTGCTGCTCGGCGGGGTCGGCCGCGCCGGGCAGCGGATCCGGCTCGGGCAGTTCGTCGCAGGCGAACTCGTCGACCCGGCGCTTGCGCCACTGCGACGTACGGGTGTTCAGCAGCGCGCGGCGGACATAGCCGTCGAGCGCCCGGTGGTCCTCGATCCGCTCCCAGGCGACATACGTCTTGGTCAGCGCGGTCTGGAGCAGGTCCTCCGCGTCGCACGGGTTGGCGGTCAGCGACCGGGCGGTGCGCAGCAGCACCGACTGGCGGGCCCGCACGTACGAGGCGAACGACGGATACGCCAGGCTCGGCACGGCCGGTACGGCGGCGGTCGACGCGCTGGTGCATACGGGTGTGGTCATGTCCTCCACGCTAGGAGCGGCCCCCCGGTCGGCGGATCGCCCGCAGGTCCCGAAGCGGGGTCCGCCTCAGGTTGTAGGGGTGGGGTTGACCGCACCTCCTGTAGGTGGACGGGGAGGGGGACCGGGGTGCGGGTTCACCCTTGGGTGACGCGGCTGAGCGACGCACCTGGCGCCAGGGCAGGGACGGGTTCCCGGTACGCGCGCCGCACACGCCTGCGCGGCGGTGCCGAAGCACCGCCGCGCAGCTGTGTGTCACATCCCCACAAGCACACCCACAGGGTCTCGGGGCCGGCAGGTCCCCAACGCGCACGCCGGCCCGCCGCGACTCACCAGAGGCGGGTGAAGTGGACGGCCACGTTGTGGTTGCCCTGCTGGATGGCCGTGAACGCGGAGCCGTTGACCTGAGCGGTGTTGCTCTGGTTCGTGGCGCCGGAACCCACCGCCTGCTGCCCGGTGGTGGACGAGTTGCCGCTGTTGTTGTGGCCGACTCCGCTGCCGACGATCCCGGCGACACCCGCGCTCGATCCGACACCCGCCACGGCGCCGGTGTCCGCCGCCGCGATGCCGGTGAAGAGGGCTGCCGCGAGCGGGACGGCGGTGACGGCGGCGAGAACGCGGGCGGTACGGATGCTTGCCATATTGCTCCTCCAGTAAGAGGTACGCACCGGCTGCCTGCCGGAAGTACGTGAAGCTGCGTGAAGCTACCTGAACTACGGCTTTCACCAGGGCGGTTGGCCGACCGCCCCAGCGGGTTCCCACGACGTCGCAAGATCAGAGTTGCCCACGGATCACCGGGGAACCACCCCGGAAGCCCCGATTAGCACGCAAGCGTGAGGACAAGTCGATAAACCCCCTTCACCACCTTTCCCGCCGCCAAAGCCCCGACCGGACACAGAGCGCCCCCCTTCACCCCAAGCGCGACAAGAGGTGAAGCGTTCCGGCAAGCGCCCGGCGCAAACCGGCCGTACCGAGCGCCCCTGCCGCACCCCGCAAACGCCCTCTTCCCATCCTCGAACGCTCGTACGAATATGAAGTCATGGCCACCACCGCCCGAAAGCCCTCGGCACCGGCACCGGCCCCCGCCCTCACCCACGCCCTGACGGCCGCCGCCCGCGGCCTGGCCGTCATCCCGCTGTCCCCGACCAAGCACCCGGCGCTGCGCTCCCCGCACCACCCCGCCTCGCACGACGGTGCGAACCACCCCGCCACGCGCCGCGCTGACGGCGCCGCACCACCCGGCGGCGCCCCGGACACGACCCGGCGGCAGCCGTGCCGCGGTGAGTGCGGCGCCCTCGGTCACGGTGTGTACGACGCCTCGTCCGACCCGGCCCGCATCCGGGACCTGTTCGCCGCGGCGCCCCGGGCCACCGGCTACGGGATCGCCTGCGGAGTGCCGCCGCACCACCTGATCGGCGTCGACCTGGACACCAAGCCCGGCACGGACGCCCTGGCCGCCCTGCGCGAACTGGCCCGGCGCCACCGCTTCCCGCTCCCCGCGACCGTCGTCGTCCTGACCCCGAGCGGCGGCCGCCACCTGTGGTTCAGCGGCCCCCCGGACGTCACCGTCCCCAACTCGGCCGGCCGGCTCGCCCCCGGCATCGACATCCGCGGCACCGGCGGCTACCTGATCGGCCCCGGCTCCCGCACCCACCACGGCACGTACGCCCTCGCCCCCGGCACCGCCCACCTCGCCCCCGCGCCCTGCCCGCCGCCCCTCCTGCGCCTCCTCGTGCCCCCGCCCCGCCGCACGCCACCGCCCTCCCCCGGCCGCCACACCGCCCACGGCCTCGTCCGCTTCGTCCTGGACGCCCCCGAGGGCCAGCGCAACACCCGCCTCTTCTGGGCCGCCTGCCGCGCCTACGAATCCGGCCTCGGCCCCGCCCTCCACCCCCTCCTCCTCGACGCCGCCCTCACCACCGGCCTCTCCCGCCCCGAAGCCCACTCCACCCTCACCTCGGCGTCCCGCGCGACGGGGCGCCATCCATGAGGACCGGCGCGTCACCTCCCCCACGAGAACCGGCCCCGCGCGGCACGGCTCCCCGGAGAATTCCGCTGTTTCCCGGCTTGTTGGTCGCGGGGCGCTGCTGCCATCGTTGCCACTCAGCCGTGCAGCCGGGGGTGGACGGGTGGCTCAGAACGAAGGACTGACGTCAGTCGGTGCGGGACGCTACAAGCTGATCCGGGCTGTCGGCCGTGGCGGCATGGCCACGGTCCACCAAGCCACGGACACGGCGCTGGGCCGCGGACGGCCCGTCGAGACGGCGGGCATCGTCGTGCCCGCCGCTCACTGCGAGATCGTCTACGAGATTCCGATCAACCGCTGACAGGGCAGAGCCTCTTGCGCTCAGGCTTCAGCTTCCAGGAAGCGTGTGCGAGCGTGCCGTCGTGACTACACCCTCATCGCACCTGCTGCCCCGGCCTTTTCTGTCGTGCTGGCTTCATTGGATCGCGGTACCCACCGCAGATCAGCACGGAGTCATGTCCCTACTGGGGCTGACGGACGGGGCACCCGTGTCCTTCAGTCACGCTGAAGAGGCCGTCGATGAAGACAGCCATTGCGGAGCCGAAGGGCTCCGCCGCGTATACGTGAGTCCAGCACTCGACGGGTGGACCCTGGTCATCGGACGTTGGTGCGATCCCTGCGGCCGCGAGCGCTCGGACGCTGTGCTGCGTATGTGCGAGGAACTGAGTGTCCACTACGGAACAGCGCAGGCCTACTACTACGGCGCGCAGGGTGACGGGTCGGCTTGGCTGGTCGCAGAGCAGGGAGCGGTTGTGCGCCGCTATTGCGAGACCGGCGCGGGCGATGACCACTACCTGACGCTGGGAGAGCCGCTGCCCTGTGAACGTTCCCGTCGAGAGGCCCTGGGCCTGGCCACGAGCTGGGATGCGGCAACCGAGACGGAAGAGGACGAAGAGACGTGGGCCCTGGAGACCATGGACATGGCACCCGAGATCGCCGCCGCCCTAGGTGTATTGACTCGCAGCGTTGTTCACACGGCTGATTGGGGGCTTGCCTCCGAGTGCGGTGTGGCAGCGGTGGTGATTGTAGGTGTGCAGGAAGTCTGTCAGGGCGTCGGTGCGTTCGGTGTTGCTGGTGTAGGGCCGCTGGTAGGCCCATTCGTCGAGCAGGGTGCGGTTGAAGCGTTCGACCTTGCCGTTGGTCTGCGGCCGGTAGGCGCGGGTGAGCTTGCCGGCCGCGCCGAGATCGTCCAGCGCCTGCCGCCAGGCGAAGCTCTTGCGGTAGGGCCACGCGTTGTCGGTCAGGACGCGTTCGATGCGGGTGATGCCGCAGGTGGCGAAGAAGACTGCGGCCCGCCGCAGGAAGCCGGCGCAGGTGACGGCCTTCTCGTCCGGGTGGACCTCGCTGTAGGCCAGGCGGGAGTGGTCGTCGACGGCGGAGTGGATGTAGTCGAATCCCATGTTGCTGCGGCGGGCGCGGCCGGCCTGGCGGCCCAGTACCCTGTGGCCGCCGCCGTCGGGGATGCGGCCGAGCTTTTTGACATCCACGTGGAGCAGCTCGCCGGGCCGGTCGCGTTCGTAGCGGCGGATGAGCTGTCCGGTGGGCCGGTCCAGGTGGGCCAGCCGGTTCAGGCCGTGGCGGACCAGGATCCGGTGCACGGTCGAGGCGGGCAGGCCCAGGACCGGCCCCAGCCGTGCGGGACCGAGCTTGCGGACCTGCCGCTCGTGACACACCCGGGCCTCGACGGCGGCCGGCGTGCGGTGCGGGGTGGTTCGGGGCCTGCTGGAGCGGTCGGCGAGGCCGGCCTCGCCCTCGGTACGCCAGCGGCGGATCCACTTGTGGGCTGTGGCGCGTGAGACGCCCATCTCGGCGGCGACATGCGCGACGGCACGGCCGCAGCGGACACGCTCGACGAGCAGCCGCCTGCCGTGAACGGTCAGCCGGGCATTACGGTGGGACACGAAGACCTCCGTGTGGTGCGGTCCTAGACAGCTCCACCACACCGGAGGTCTTCGCCATGATCAAGCACCCACGCGCGTCAACAACGCTCGTGATCAATACACCTAGGCACCAGTCCGCGTGCCCTGACGGCACAGACTCCGATGTCTGGCACAGGGGTGCTGGCGCGCACTCCACCCGGCAAGCCCTGAGCCCCCTGCGCCCAGCGCCGGATGCTGTGATCAGTGACGTCTGCGCTGAGGCTGAAGGGCAAGCCACAATCCACTCTCAGCATGCGCTCGCTCGTGCCCCATCCGTGCCCCATCGACCGGGAAACCACGGGCACACACGGTGCCGGACGGTCACCGCCCAGCGCCACGGCCCCCGACCGTCTCACCTGGTCAGGGGCCGTCCGTTCAAGCGGTGGGTGTGGGATTTGAACCCACGGTGACTCGCGCCACGACGGTTTTCAAGACCGTTCCCTTAGGCCGCTCGGGCAACCCACCTGGGCCTCGCCCACCGGGGCGGGGCGGGTACAGCGTACCGGGCCTCGGGCGGGGGGCGGAGGGTGTGGGGCGGGGCGTGGGCAAAAGCGGTGGCTCCGGCGGGCGGGTGGTGGATAGCCTGCGCGGCCGTGACTGATCGTCTGAAGGCTTGCGGAGAGACGTGGTTGTCCGGGGGACGGTGTGCCGGTGAGGATGGTCAGGGGCGGGCGGGCGGCCGTGGCTGACCGGGGCGGGGGAGCGTCCGGGGGCGCCGGGGAGACGTTGTTCTCGCGGACGCATCTGGCGGCCACCGCCAGTTTCTCCCTGGTGATGTTCCTGACCGGGTTCGCGGCGCTCGCGGTGGTGCCCACTCTGCCGACGGCGGCCCGGGATCTGGGCGGGGTGTCGCTGTTCCCGCTGGTCGCGGGCTGCTTCGTGGCGGCGGGTCTGCTGGGCGGGGTCCTCGGCGGGCACTGGGCGGACCGGTCGGGAGCGCGCGGGCCGCTGGCCGCCGGCATGGCGCTGACCGTGGTCACCCTGATCGTCTCGGCCACCAGTACCTCGATCTGGCAGCTGGCGGCCGGGCGCTTCCTGGACGGTCTCGCCGCCGGAGCGGTCGCGGTGTCCGTCAACGCCGCCATCGGGCAGGTCTATCCGAAGCGCCTGCGCCCGCGTGCGCTGGCGCTGATGAGCGCGTGCTGGGTCATCCCGTCGCTGACGGGTCCGCCGCTGGCCGGGCTCGTCTCCGCGTGGTGGTCCTGGCGCGTGGTGTTCTACGGCCTCGCCGCCCTCACCGTGCTGCCGACGCTGGTCCTGGTGACCGTTCTGCGCGGCCCCTCCTGGCAGGGCGCGGCCGGGGCGCGCGAGGACCGGGCCGCCCGCCCGCCACTGCTGCTCGCGGCCCTGGTGAGCCTGGGCGCGGCGCTGGGGCAGTACGGCGTGTCGGGCTGGGACGTCCGCCATCTGCTGTTCGCCGCCGCGGCGCTGTGCCTGCTCGTGGTCTGCGCGCCCCGGCTGCTGCCCGCCGGCACCTGGCGGGCAGCAGGGGGGCTGCCGGCCACGGTGCTGCTGCGCGGCCTGGCGTCCGGCACGTACTTCACGATCGAGGCGTTCGTGCCGCTGATGCTGATCGCGGAGCGCAAGGTGGCCCCGGTGGTGACCGGCCTCGCCTTCACGGGCGCCGCCGTGGTGTGGGCCGGGGCGTCCTGGGTCCAGGGCAGGCTGCTGGAGGGCCGGCCCCGGCATCGCCTGGTCGCCGCGGGTGCCGTGGTCATGACGGCCGCGGTCGCGCTCGCCGTGGCGGGAACGCTTCCCGGGGTGCCCGCGCTCACCGCGGCCTCGTCCATGATCGTCGCGGCGGTCGGCATGGGGCTGCTGGATCCCTCGCTGACCGTGCTGTCGCTCGCCCACAGTCCGCGGGGCCGACAGGGCTCTGCCAGCAGCGCGATGCAGACCAGCCAGAACCTCGGCCAGATCTCCGTGATGGCGCTGTACTCCGTGGTGCTCAACGCCTGCCTGGGCGCCGGCGCCTCCGGCCTGGCCGGGTACGGGGCCGCCTTCGGGCTGCTGGCGGTGCCCACGCTGGTGATCGCCGTACTCGCCGGGCGGGCTCGCGGGACCGGGGAGCCGGCGCCACGGACCGTGGCCGGGTCCGGGGCCGGGGCCGCGGACAGCTCCGGGGCGGACCCGGGCACCCGCATGGACCCGGGGGACGGTGCGAGCAGCAGCCCGGCCTCCGGTTCAGGTGTCGGCTCACCCTGAGCCGGGAAACGGCCGCTGCCCGCGCCGCCGCCCGTCCGGGGCGGTGGCGCGGGCAGCGGGCACGCGCGCGCGTGGGCGGTGTGTGGGCGTGTGCGTGTGCGTCAGCTCGCGCTGTCGCCGATCCGGGACGCCAGCGTCACGTCGACGGTGTGCTCCTTGCCGTCGCGCTTAAAGGTGATCTTCACCGTGTCGCCGGGCTTGTGGGTCCAGATCTCGCCGATGAGGGTCGGACCGGAGTCGACCACCGTGTCGTCCAGCTTGGTGATGACGTCACCGGGCTTGAGACCCGCCTTGGCCGCCGGGCTGCCCGGCTCCACGGCGGCGCCGCCGCCCGCGCCCTGGTCGGAGATGGTCGCTCCGCCGGAGCCGTCCTGCGAGGTGGCGACGGAGGCACCGATCTTCGCGTAGACCGGCTTGCCCGTCTTGATCAGCTGCTGGGCGACGTACTTGGCCTGGTTGATCGGGATGGCGAAGCCCAGGCCGATCGAACCGGACTGCCCCGAGCCGCCCAGACCGCCGCCGCTGCCGGAGGACTGGATCGCAGAGTTGATGCCGATCACCGCGCCGCGCGCGTCGAGCAGCGGGCCGCCGGAGTTCCCGGGGTTGATCGAGGCGTCGGTCTGCAGGGCGCTCATGTAGGACGCCTTGCTGTCGCCGCTGCCGTCGCTGGAGGCGACCGGGCGGTTCTTGGCGCTGATGATGCCTGTCGTCACCGTGTTCGACAGGCCGAAGGGCGCGCCGATGGCGATCGTCTCGTCGCCCACGGCCACCTTGTCGGAGTCGCCGAGGGCGAGCGGCTTGAGGTCGGAGGGCGCGTTCTTGAGCTTGATCACCGCGACGTCGTAGCCCTGGGCGTGGCCGATGATCTCGGCGTCGTACTTCCGGCCGTCGGGGAAGGTGGCGGTGAGCTTGCCACCGTCGACGGCGTCGGCCACGACGTGGTTGTTGGTGACGATGTGGCCCTGGGTGTCGAACACGAATCCGGTGCCGGTGCCGCCCTGGCCGTTGGTGCTCTCCGCCTCGATGGTGACGGTGCTCGGCAGCGCCTTGGCGGCCACGCCCGCGATCGAGTTCGGATCGCGCTTGACCTGGGAGGCGCCCGCGTCGGAGGCGGCGACCGTGGTGGAACCGCCGTCGTCGTTCCTCGCCAGTGTGTAGCCGAGGCCGCCGCCCAGGCCGCCCGCGACCAGCGCGGCCACCAGGACCGCGGCGATCAGACCGCCGCGCCGGCTGCGCGGCTTCGGCGCGGGCTGCTGGTACGCCGCACCCCAGCCCGCGCCCCCGGCACCACCGGCCGCGCCCGCGCCGCCGTCCGCGTACGACGGCACGGCGGGAGGCTGGGGCGGCGGCCAGGAGCCGTCGACGGGCGCGCCGGGGACACCGGCACCCTGCGGCTGCTGCGGGTGTCCGCCCGCCGGGAAGGTCTGCGCGGGCCCCTCACCGGCGGTTCCCGGCGCGCCCTGGGCCGCCGGGTGGGCGGCCGCGTCGGCGGGTGCCGCCGACGGAGCCGCCGGTGGGGTGTCCTGCTGCGGGGCGCCCGGCACGTACGGAGGCGTGCTGGGCGGCGGGGGCGTGGGGGCACCGCCCTGGGGAGCGGGCGGCTGGGAAGCTGCGGAGGTCTCCACCGGCACGGGAGGTGCGGACGGGGCCGGGGGTACCTCGGTGC
This sequence comes from Streptomyces sp. PL-25, assembly GCF_058344915.1. Lineage (NCBI taxonomy): Bacteria > Bacillati > Actinomycetota > Actinomycetes > Kitasatosporales > Streptomycetaceae > Streptomyces > Streptomyces sp. PL-25. The sequence continues at coordinate 3,820,268 of NZ_CP136997.1, read as the reverse complement.
CCTCGTTCTCGGTGCTCACAGCTCTTCTCCTCGATCCACGGCTGTTGTTGTCGGTCGCACTCGTCACGCTCGTCCTGGCTGCCGACGACCCGGCGTGCTCCAGCTGTGCAGGTGCATCTGTACGTGGTCAGCTTTTCCCACAGGCCGTCAGAGCACCATAAGCCGAGGCTGTGGGTCGGCCACCACCACTCCTTATACGGGTCATCTCGCAGTAAACGGACACACTATCGACACCTTCCCGTGGCCACACCCGCTCCGCCGCGGTGGCACCATGACGCGGTGACCCACGCACGGCAGCATCACATCCAGGTCGTCGCACACCGCGGAGCCTCCGAGGCCGCGCCGGAGCACACCCTGGCCGCCTACCGGACGGCGATCGAGGACGGCGCGGACGCCCTCGAGTGCGACGTGCGGCTGACCGCGGACGGCCACCTCGTGTGCGTGCACGACCGCCGCGTCAACCGTACGTCCAACGGCCGCGGCGCGGTCTCCGCCCTGGAACTCGCCGACCTGGCCGCGCTGGACTTCGGCTCCCGGCACTCCCGCGCCACCTGGCGCGGCCGCGACGAGGAGCCCGACTGGGTCGTACGCCCCGAGGACCCGGAGGACACCTCCGTCCTCACCCTGGAGCGGCTGCTGGAGCTCGTCTCCGACGCGGGACGGCGGGTGGAGCTGGCCATCGAGACCAAGCACCCCACGCGGTGGGCCGGCCAGGTCGAGGAGCGGCTGCTCGCCCTGCTGAAGCGGTTCGGCCTGGACGCTCCGACCGTTCCCGCCGACTCGCCGGTGCGGGTGATGAGCTTCTCGGCGCGCTCCCTGCACCGGGTGCGGGCGGCCTCCCCGACGCTGCCGACGGTCTACCTGATGCAGTTCGTCTCGCCCCGGCTGCGCGACGGACGGCTGCCGGCCGGGGTCCGGATCGCGGGTCCCTCGATCCGCATCGTGCGGGGGCATCCGGGGTACGTCGAGCGGCTGAAGGCAGCCGGGCACCAGGTCCACGTGTGGACGGTGAACGACCCGGAGGACGTCGCTCTCTGTGTCGATCTCGGCGTCGACGCCATCATCACCAACCGTCCGGGACCCGTCCTGCGCCAGCTCGGCCGCTGACAGGCCGCCTGCCAGCCGCCCGTAGGCCGCCGACAGGCCACCGATCGGCCACTGATCGGTCACGGGCCTTGACCTCGCGCCCGCCGCTCCAGCAGGCTCCGGTTCAAGCCACTTTGACGATATTCGGCCATGCGGTGACAAGGAGTGCTCCGGCGCGTTCGCTGCGTGTTCGATCCTCGTTAATGCGTCGTCGGGCGCTGGATGGCCGGTTTCCGGTTCAGGCCGATGGGGCATCCACACCGTGGCGTGGGGCGAAGGAGGTCTCGGGGGTGGCGTTGGTGGTGGCACAGGAGGTGCCCACGTCGTCGTGCATGGCCGTACCCCATGGCCCTGCGGGCGTGGGGGAAGCAAGGCACCGGATGCGTGAGCAACTGCGCAGGGGCGGTGTGGCGGAATCGGTCGTCGACGACGCCGTTCTGGTCCTTTCCGAACTGCTGAGCAATGCGTGCAGGCACGGCCGGCCGCTGGGCGGCGCCCTGGCCGGCGACGGGGACGTCCGGGCCGCTTGGCGCGTCGACGCGGCCGGCCGGCTGGTCGTCGAGGTGACGGACGGCGGCGGCCCGACCCGCCCGGCCCCCGCCACCCCGTCGGTCACCGCGCACGGCGGTCGCGGACTGAACATCATCACGGCCCTCTGCGACGACTGGGGAGTGCGGGACGACGTCCGCGGCGAGGTCACCGTGTGGGTGATCGTCCACGACGACGTCCATGACCCGGACGCCGGTCATCGCCGGGACGGCTTCGCCGGGCGCGTCGCGGCGCCCGCGGCGGTGGCCGCCCTGCCCGAGCTGGGCTTCGCCGCCCCCTTCGGCGACCTGGCCTGACTCGACCCGACCGGCACGGGGCGCGGCGCGGCACGCGGGCGGGAAAGCCGCGGGGGACTCCGGCGCACGTGCCCGCCCGTGCGCGGGGTACGTGCGCGCGTCCCGGACAGCGATCCGATGCGGAGGCTCATGCGGCTCCGCGCGGGGTGCGTGCGCGCGCGTCCCGGACCAGAGGGCCCTCCCCCGTGCACGGGACGCGCCCGCGGGGGCCGACGACATTCCCGCGGGCGCCTCCGCTTGCACGTCCTCGCGCGGACGTTCCCCCGGCGCGGTCGCCTCTGTACACGCGTCCCCGTACACGCGTCCCCGCACAGACGTTCCCGCACAGACGTTCCCCGTACGCGCGCACGCGTCACCGCCCCCATGAGCCCGCAGGGCCTCCGCACGGCGCAACCGTCCCCCCCGACCCAGCCCACCCCTTCCCCGGGCGGCCCCGGGCGCCCCACCCGTCTCCGCACGCCCCGCCGCGCGCGGTCGGGTTGTCCACAACGCCCGCCCCGTCCACAGCTTCCCGTCGCGAAGGGTGTGAACGACTAGGCTCGCGCCCGTACAAGACGAGCCGTAACCGGGAGACACCCAGATGGCCAAGAAGCGACCCCAGACGAAGGCCAAGCGCCCGCAGCTCACGGACGGAGAGATCCCGGTCGTCGGCGCCCGCGAGCCCTGCCCGTGCGGCAGCGGCCGGCGCTACAAGGCCTGCCACGGCCGGGCCGCGGCGCACGCGGCGACCGAGCTGGTGCAGCGCCCGTTCGAGGGCCTGCCCGGCGAGTGCGACTGGGTGGCGCTGCGCGAGCTGGTCCCCGCGGCCACGGCCGAGCTGACGCTCAAGGACGGCCTGCCCGAGGGCGTGCCGTCGGTCCGGCTGGCCACCGTCCTGCCGATGGCCTGGCCCGCGCTGCGCCGCGACGACGGCTCGGTCCTCATCGGCCTGCAGAACGACACGGCGTCCGGCGACATCAGCCGCGACCTCGCCGACACGCTCCTGCGCGCGCTGGAGGCCGAGCCCGGCAACCCGGTGCAGGGCCGCCGCGCCCCGGCCGACGGCCCCCGGCTCCAGGACCTGCTGGACCCCGAGGCCCCCTTCGCACCCGAGGTGCACGAGGGCTTCGAGTTCTGGGTCCCGGACGCGGGGAACGCGGCGCCGGAGGTGGCCGCCTCCCTGGAGCGGGCCAACGCCGCGGCGATCCCGACCGTGCGCCTGGAGGGCGTGGACTGCGCCTACTGGTGCCGGACGCCGGAGAAGAACCACCTGCGCTGGGTCATGCCGCACCCGGAGGAGCAGCTTCTGGACGCTCTGGCGCGGCTGCACGCGGCGGGCGTCTCCAGCCTCGGCGAAGGCACCCGGCTGGTCGGCTCCTTCCGAGCTCACGGCCTCACCGTGCCCGTCTGGGACCTGCCCGGCGAGGTCGGCGCCCAGGACGTGGAGAAGCCGGCCGCCGAGTTCGCCGAGCGGCTGGCCGGGGCGCTGGCCACGGACGCGCCGCTGACCCCCGAGGAGCGCCGGGCCCGCGGCGGGCTGACCAACCGGCAGGTCACGCTCAGCTGAGCCGGGGGCCCACCGGCCGTGCTGACCGACCGGTCAGCCGGACGCCCCGCGCGGAACAGGTAGCTCCGGTTTCAACTCCCGGTCCGCGCGGGCGAGTCGGTGTGACCGGAAAGACGGCACACCGGGTGACTGGAAAGCCGGGATCGAATTTGCGAACCGCCGATCTCTTGTTACCGTTCCAGTAGCCCGGTTGCTGGTGCATCCCCCGTCGCCAGCAACCGGGTCTTTCCATGTGCACTGCCGCTCACCGAGCGCAGCCGCCCGTCAACGCCGCGTTTTCGCAGGTGAGTTGGAGCCGGAGCGCAGCAGCAGCGGTCCGCTTCCCGGGCGCCCGGCGAACTCGGCGACGGCCGTGTAGGCACCCGGCGCGCCACGGGTGTGCTCCCGGGGCGTGTCGCACGTCCCGGGTTCGTCGCCGCCGTCCAGCGCGCAGTGGATCCTCAGGGTGCGCTCGTCCGGGCCCATGAGGGTCAGCGCGGCGTCCAGGGCCCGGCCGGTCGCGTTGCGGTAGTAGGTGCGCGCCCAGGTGTCCGCGCCCTGGGTCAGCACACAGGTCTGCGCCTCGACACCACCGGGCGAGGCGACCTCGGGGCCGCAGCGGGTGGCGGTCGCCAGTCCCAGACCGAGCAGGAACGGCGTACGGGTGGGCGCGGCGGTCGGCATCTTGCCGTCGGCGGCCGGGCGGTCCGGCGCGGCGGCGGCACGTCCCCGGTCGTCCGGGCCACCCGGGGCTCCCGGAACGCCCCGGTCGCCGACCTGGCCCGCGGACGCCACGGCCAGCGGCAGCGCGACGGCGCACACCACGACGCCGATGAGGGCGTACAGCCGGACCCGCCGGGGATCGGCGCCGCCCGTACGCTCCGCCTCCGGGTCCCGGCGGTCGCCGCGTCCGCGCGGACCGCCGTCTCCGTGTCCGTGCGGGCGGCCGCTTCCGTGTCCCTCGGGATGGCGCAACATAAAGGGAAGATAACGACCAGAACGGGCGGTTGCCCCCGGCGCGCCCGACACCCCTACAACTCGGGCGCGCTCACACCCTTCCGAGTGAGGGCGTCCACCACCGCGTCCACCACGGCCTCCACGCCGGGCACCCAGGGGGCGGCGGAGCCGGGCAGCGGGGCGCGCTCCCAGCGGACCGGGCCTGCCCCCGTCTCCGAGGGCGGCAGGGCGATGTAGCCGCCCTCGCCGTGGAAGCGCAGCGAGCCGGGCACGAAGTCCTTGGCGTAGAGCAGTTCGCCGAGCCGCTCCAGGGAGTAGGGCTCGACGAGGATGGACCAGCGCGCCGACGAGGCGACGACCGGGCCGAGCCGCATGCCCGCCCGGTCCAGGGTGCGCAGGGCGCTCGCCGCCGCCAGCGCCGGCAGGCTCACCGCGCAGGGCGCCTTGCCGCCGGTGGCCAGGACGATCGGCGCGGCGGGCCGGTTGGTCCACCACCAGCGGACCATCCGGGCGTCGGTGGTCGCCGCGAGCAGGCCGGGGTCGAAGGGGTGTGCGCCGGGCACCGTGCACTCGGGGTCGGGGCAGGCGCAGCGCTCGGGCCGCCGCGCGTCCCTCGCCACGCCCGGGAGCACCGGCCACTGCCACTGGGCGGCGAAGGTCAGGGCCGCGTCGATCGGCTCGGGCCTCCCGTCACCGCGCCTGGACAGGAGCCTGCGTCGCCTTCCGGGGATCTCGCGCATGAGCGCTCGTCCTTTCCGTTGCACCGCTGGCAACACCGTGGACCACATCACACCATGTGTCGATCACTTCACTGGGCGTACCTGTTGGCGCATCACACCCCTGCCGTCAGCACGGGGAACCCTCTGGGCCGGGCACCGGCTGCTTCCGCTGCAGCCCTGCCCATACGCGTCTCTCAAGAGCATGGGCGTGGCGCGGGGTGGCGGAGTGTGGCGTTTTGCTGTCGCGCGTTCTGCTCTCCGCCGCCGTCACGCGAGGATGGGGCACGGCCGTCGGTGGATAGGACGCCCGGGTCCGTCGCCAGGTTCCGGGCAGCTCCCAACCACCCCTGGTCTTCTCCGAGTACGTACCCATCACGACCGCTGTGACGCTCTGTGGAGCGAAACCAGTCGACCGCAATAAGCCGTTACCCGAGGCAGTTTCAAGCCAACTTCGTTGATACGCAAGAGTCCAGGCACATCACCACGGCAGGCGCGCTGACACCAGGAATCCCGGCAGGACAATGCTGGACATCCCCTCACGAGTGCGTGTACATGTGGAGACACTGCCGGCGGCGCAGAATGACATGGGGGTTTGCGATGCTTTTGAGCAGTACGCACCGGTCGGAAAGCCGGACGCCATGAACGCCCCGCACCCTCCGAAAGTGGCCGGAATCGATTCAACGGTTCCCGCACCCGCACACACTGTCGCGCCCGTCCCCCCTGCCGCGGACGCCTCCTCCGCCGCCGGCGCGAGCAGCGCGCACTCCGCGCACACCGCCCATCCGCCGGGCGCCCTCCTCCAGGACCGGCTCGCCGGCTGGGTCTCCGACCTCACCACGCTGCACGAACTGACGGAGCGGCTGGCCCGTACGAACCGGCTCGACGCCGCGCTGGAGGAGCTGCTGCACGCCGGCGCCGCCCTCGTGGGCGCCCGGCGCGGCCTGGTCGTCCTCGAACCGGACGACGGACTCGGCCCCGACACGACCGTCGGCCTGGGTCTGGCCCGCGCCGACCTGGGCCACATCGAGACCGTCCCGCGCGCCTCGATGCCCTACGGCGCCCTGCTGGACACCGCGGCGGGACTGCCCGGCGGCGACGGTGAGATCGTGCGCGCCGACCTGTTCGCCGAGGAGGGCCTCGACCCCCGCCACCGCGAGGTGGCCGCCCGGCTCGGCTACGCGGCAGGCTACGCGCTGCCCCTGTCCACCGAGGCCGCCGGCCGGCTCGGCGCCGCGACCTGGCTCTACGACGAGCCCGCCGAACCCGACGAACGGCAGCGCCACCTGGCCGGTCTCTACGTCCGCTTCGCCACCGAGCACCTGGCCCGGCTGCTCGAAGGCGAACGCACGCGCGCGTGCATGGCGACGATGCGCGAGGAACTGCTGCCGTCCCGGCTGCCGCGGGTGCCCGGTGTCCGGCTGGCCGCCCGGCACCGCACCGGCCCGCGCGGCGGCGGCGACTGGTACGACGCGCTGCCGCTGCCCGACGCCGCGCTCGGCCTCGCGGTCGGCTCGGTGACCGGTTCCGGGCCCGGCGCGGTCGCCGCGATGGGCCGGCTGCGCGCCTCCCTGCGGGCGTACGCGGTGATGGAGGGCGAGGACCCCGTCGCCGTCCTGTCCGATCTGGAGCTGCTGCTGCGGCTGACCGAGCCCGCCCGCTCCGCCACCGCCCTGTTCGCCTACTGCGAGCCGGCGCTGCGCCGGATCACCGTGGCCGGGGCGGGGCACTGCCCGCCGCTGGTGCTCGGCGAACGGCGCACCGAGTACGTGGAGACGACCGTGTCCGCGCCGCTCGGCATGCTCGCCTGCTGGGAGGCGCCCAGCGTGGAGTTCCAGGTCGGCGCAGGCGAAACGGTGCTGCTGTACACCGACGGGCTGCTGCACCGTACCGGCGACCCCGCCGACCGTGCCTTCGCGCGGCTGCGCGCCGCCGCGGCCGGGGTCCCGCGCGCGGTGCGCCACGACCCGGACGCGGTCGCCGACCATGTGCTGCGCACCGTCCTGCCCGACGGCCTGGACGTGACCGACGGCATGGAGGACGTGGCCCTGCTGGTGGCCCGTTTCGAGTAGCTCCCCCGGCACTCCGGGTCACTGCCGCGCCCGTGGCGGACGCTCTCCTCGGACCCCTTCCGTACGACCGTACGATGGGAGTGGTCCAGTGCCGTATCAAGGAGGAAGACCGTGGCGAAGGAGCTCCCGGAGACCCCGGAGACTGCCGAGGAAGAGCCGATCAAGCAGCGCAAGAACGGCCTGTACCCGGGCGTGTCCGACGAGCTGGCCGAGAGCATGAAGTCCGGCTGGGCCGACACCGAGCTGCACGAGCTGGAGCCCGTCGAGCAGGCCGCGCACACCGCCCGGCGCCGCGCCGCGCTCTCCGCGCGCTTCCCCGGTGAGCGCCTGGTCGTCCCCGCGGGCAACCTGAAGACCCGCTCCAACGACACGGAGTACTCCTTCCGCTCCTCGGTCGAGTACGCCTACCTCACCGGCAACCAGACGGAGGACGGCGTCCTGGTCCTGGAGCCCACCGCCGACGGCCACCAGGAGACCATCTACCTGCTGCCCCGCTCCGACCGCGAGAACGGCGAGTTCTGGCTGGACGGGCAGGGCGAGCTGTGGGTCGGCCGCCGCCACTCCCTGACCGAGTCCGAGGCGCTGTACGGCATCCCGGCGGCCGACGTCCGCGAGCTGGCCGACGCGCTGCGCGAGGCCACCGGCCCGGTCCGCGTGGTGCGCGGCCACGACGCCGGCATCGAGGCGGCCCTGACCGACAAGGTCACCGCCGAGCGCGACGAGGAACTGCGCGTCTTCCTGTCCGAGGCCCGCCTGGTCAAGGACGACTTCGAGGTCGGCGAGCTGCAGAAGGCCGTCGACTCCACGGTGCGCGGCTTCGAGGACGTGGTGAAGGTCCTCGACAAGGCCGAGGCGACCAGCGAGCGCTACGTCGAGGGCACCTTCTTCCTCCGCGCGCGTGTGGAGGGCAACGACGTCGGCTACGGCACCATCGCCGCCGCCGGCCCGCACGCCTGCACGCTGCACTGGGTGCGCAACGACGGCCCGGTCCGCTCCGGCGACCTGCTCCTGCTGGACGCGGGCGTGGAGACGCACACCCTGTACACCGCGGACGTGACGCGCACGCTGCCGATCGACGGCACGTACAGCGAGATCCAGAAGAAGATCTACGACGCCGTGTACGACGCCCAGGAGGCGGGCATCGCGGCCGTGAAGCCCGGAGCCAAGTACCGCGACTTCCACGACGCCGCGCAGCGCGTGCTGGCCGAGCGGCTCGTCGCGTGGGGCCTCGTCGAGGGCCCGGTCGAGCGGGTCCTGGAGCTGGGCCTCCAGCGCCGCTGGACGCTGCACGGCACCGGTCACATGCTCGGCCTCGACGTCCACGACTGCGCCGTCGCGCGCACCGAGACGTACGTGGACGGCACGCTGGAGCCGGGCATGGTCCTCACCGTCGAGCCCGGCCTGTACTTCCAGGCCGACGACCTGACGGTCCCCGAGGAGTACCGCGGCATCGGCGTCCGCATCGAGGACGACATCCTGGTCACCGAGGACGGCAACCGGAACCTGTCGGCCGCGCTGCCGCGCCGGTCCGACGAGGTCGAGGCGTGGATGGCGGCCCTGAAGGGCTGATCGGCGAAGAGCGGCCGGGCACCCGAGCGGTGCCCGGCCGTACACATGCCCAGGGGGAGGGTTTCGTGCAGGTGGACGGCTTCTTGCCCGGTGCCGGGGTGGATCTGCATCTGGAACCGGACGCGGCGGCGGGCCGCCGGGCCGGACTGGAGAAGGCGCTCAGGGCCGCGGTGCGGGAGGGACGGCTGGCTCCCGGGGCCAGACTGCCCGCGACCCGGCGTCTCGCCCTCGAACTGGGCGTCTCGCGGGGCACCGTGAAGGCCGCCTACGACCAGTTGGTCGCCGAGGGGTACCTGACGGCGCGGCAGGGCTCGGGCACCCGGGTCGCCGCGCTGCCCGCCGTGGACGCGGAACAGCCCGGAGCGGCGGCACGCGCGCGTGCGCCCCGCTTCGACCTCAGGCCCGGCAGCCCGGACGTGGGCGCCTTCCCGGCGGCCGCCTGGCTGCGGGCGCTGCGCCGCGCCATCGCGACGGCGCCCTCGCTGGCGTACGACTACGGCGACCCGCGGGGCCGCATCGAGCTGCGCACCGCGCTGTCGGGGTACCTGGGGCGGGCCCGCGGGGTGGTGGCGCCGCCGGAGCGGATCGTCGTCACCTCCGGATACGTGCAGGGGCTGGCCCTGCTCACCCGGGTGCTGGACGGCGCCTCGGTCGCCATGGAGGACCCCGGGCTGCCCTTCCACCGGGACGTGGTGCGGCACAACGGCGGGACCGTGGTGCCGGTCCGGGTCGACGAACGCGGGGTGCGCGCGCAGGACCTGGGCGAGCAGTCGGCCGTCGTCGTCACCCCCGCGCACCAGTACCCGACCGGCGTCACCCTGCATCCCGAGCGGCGGCGGGCGCTCACCGACTGGGCACGCGCGCGTGGCGCCCTGATCGTCGAGGACGACTACGACGGGGAGTTCCGTTACGACCGCCAGCCGGTGGGCGCGCTCCAGGGCATGGCGCCCGGTCATGTCGCCTACCTCGGCACCGCCTCCAAGACTCTGGGGCCCGCACTGAGACTGGGCTGGATGGTGCTCCCGCCGCACCTGGTCGACGCGGTGGCCGAGGCCAAGCTGCACAGCGACCACCACACCGAGTCCATCGGGCAGCTGGCCCTCGCCGAGCTGATCGACAGCCACGCCTACGACCGGCATGTGCGCGCGTGCCGGCTGCGCTACCGGCGCCGCCGGGACCAGCTCCTGGGGCGGCTGGGCGGGCGCCGTCCGGTGCGCGGGATCGCCGCCGGGCTGCACGCCCTGGTCGATGTGGCGGACGAGGAGCGGGTGCTGGCCCGCGCCGAGGAGGCGGGGCTGGCGCTCGGCCGTCTCGGCGAGCACTGGCACACGCCCGGCGCGGGCCACCCGCAAGGGCTCGTCGTCGGCTACGGGACGCCCAGGGAGCGGACCTACCCGGAGGCGCTGGAGGCGCTGGCGAAGGTCCTGGACGGCGCGTGAGGCCGCGCTGCCGCCGGGGCGGCGGGGTGGTGCCACCGGGGGTGGCGGGGGCTACGGGGGCGACCGCAGTCAGACCGCCGCCAGCGGAGCGTCGTCGCGCCACTTGAGGATCTTGTCGAAGCTCACCACCGCACCGCCCCGCCCCGGCTCGTTGCCGATGTGGACGTGGTCGGCCAGCTCCCGGATGAGGCACAGGCCACGGCCGTGCTCGGCGTCCGTGTGCGGGGCGCGGACCGGCACGCGGTGTCCCTCGCCCGGGAAGCCGGGGCCGGTGTCGGCCACCTCGATACGGCACTTCTCCCCGTCGAGGTAGGCGGTCACCCGGTAGTCCTGCGAACTGGCGCCGTCCCCGCCGTGCTCCACGGCGTTCGCGCAGGCCTCGCTCAGGGCGACCGACAGGTCGAAGGAGATGTCGGGGTCGACGCCCGCGGTCTCCATCGTGCCGAGCAGGAGCCGCCGGGCGAGGGGCACGCTCGCAGCGTCACGCCGCAGATGGAGTGACCACCAGATGCTCATGCTCCAGCCTCCTGGCCGCGGCTCGACATACCGATACGTATTGCCCGGCGTGCCCGGCCGTAAGCACCGCGTTGACACGGCGACGCCCGTTCGGCGGATGCGAGGACGGAGGGGATCGGTGTATGCACGGGCGCATACGCCGTGGAAGGTGACCTGTCCGGAGGTACCGCACCTTGTGGACCTGCCGTACGGAGCACCGGTGCCCAGTGGGATGATGAGGCCGCCATGACTGCCCCCCACTCGCGCGCGGCATCCGCCGGACGCGATCTCAGGCTGCTGCGGGCCGCGGTGTTCGCCGCGGTCTGCGTCGTGCTGGCCGCGGCGGGGCACACCCTGGGCTCCTGCGCCACCGTCCCGCTGTGGACGCTGGGCGCGGGTTTCCTGGGGGCGCTCGTGGTCGTCGTACCGCTGGCCGGGCGCGCCCGCTCGCTGCCCGGGATCGCGGCGCTGCTCGCGGCGGGCCAGCTGGTGCTGCACGTGCTGTTCGGACTCGGACAGCACGGGGCAGGCATGGTGTCCGGCGCGATACCGATGGGCTCGACGGGTTCCATGGGAGCCATGGGGCCCCTGGGCTCGACGGTTTCGGCGGGCGCGGCGGGTTCGGCGGTGCCGGGCGGTTCCCTGGGCCACGCGGGCCATGTGCTGTCCGACGCCGCGCTGGTGGAGCGGGCCGCGCGATACCTGTGCGGCACCACCACCGCGGGGATCACCCCGGCACGGGCCTACCGGATCCTCGTCGACGCCCATGTCTACCCGTCCGGAGCCGCGGCACCGACCGGCGCGACCGGTCCGGCGGCCGTCCCGCACGGCGCCGGGTCCCTCGCCGCGCTGCTGCCGTCCCTGCCCATGCTGCTCGGCCATGTGCTCGCCGCGCTGGCCGCGGGCTGGCTGCTGCGCCGTGGCGACCTCGCCCTGGTGCGGCTGATCGCACTGTCGGCGCACGGAGTCGCCGAGGGCGCGCTCGTACGGTCCCTGCGCGGGGCGCTCGCCCTGGTGTGCGCCCTGTGCGCCGGGCTGCCGGCGCTGCCGGGCACAGGCCCGCGCGTCCCGCGCGCCGCCGACCGCGTCCTGCCGCCGCCGACCGCCACCGCCCTCCAGCACACGGTGATCCGGCGCGGTCCGCCTGCCGCCGTCCTCGTCCTCGCCGCCTGACACGACGCGACCAGCACTCCACGGTCCCGGCCCACCCGGCCGGAACGGAGGGGGAGGCCGCCGTCGTGCGGCGTCCCCGCGCGTGCCCGCCCCGCGGGCGGTGCGCACCGGCGTACGTCCCGGTGCGCACGCTCCCTCGCACCGCCCCGGAGTACGCGCCCTCTCCCGACCACCGGATCCACCGGACCACCGGACCACCGGACCCACTCGAAGTGGAGTGTTCTCTGTGATGCAGGCCATCAGCCGCAAGACCTCTCGTCTCGCCACCGTCGGCGCCCTCGCGGGCGCGGCCGTCCTCGCCGTCTCCGTCCCCGCGTTCGCGCACGTCACCGTGGCGGCGGAGGGCGCCGCGGCCAAGGGCGGCTACGCCGTCGTCGACTTCAAGGTGCCCAACGAGCGCGACAACGCCTCCACCACCAAGCTGGAGGTCGCCTTCCCGACCGATCACCCGCTGGCCTCGGTGATGCCGGAGCCGGTCAACGGCTGGAAGGTCGAGGTCACCAAGTCCAAGCTGGACAAGCCCCTGGAGATGCACGGCAAGCAGATCTCCGAGGCGGTCAGCAAGGTCACCTGGACCGCCACCGACGGCAAGGGCATCCTGCCGGGCTACTTCCAGAAGTTCCCGGTGTCCGTGGGCGCGCTGCCCCAGGACGCCGACCAACTCGTCTTCAAGGCCCTCCAGACGTACTCCAACAAGGAGGTCGTCCGCTGGATCGAGGTCCCGCAGAAGGGCCAGGCCGAGCCCGACAACCCGGCACCGACGCTCCAGCTGACCGCCGCGGCGGACGACGCCCACGGAGCGGCGGCCCAGAACACCTCCGCCGGTTCCAAGTCCGCCGAGAGCACCCCCACCGCCGCCGCCGCCGAGAGCGGCAGTGACACCACCGCCCGCGTCCTCGGCGTCGTGGGCATCGTCGTCGGCGCGGCCGGCGTGGCGTACGGCGTGTTCGCCGGGCGCCGCCGGACCGCCGCCTGATCCTGCTCGTCCGTGCCGCGCACCGGGACCGCACGAGGTCCGGGTACGGCCGTCCCCCCGTGTGGGGCGTACGGGCCCGGTGCGCGCCGGAGTTCTCACATCTGGGACATTTTTCTATGCGCAAGAAGACGTTCGCCGCGGCCGCACTGCTCGCCGCCGCGACGATGACCCTGTCCGCCTGCGGCAGCGGCGACGGCGACGAGAAGGCCGCCACCGTCGTCGCCGAGCAGCCCTCGCAGCAGCCCGCGACCGTGCTCGACCAGCCCTTCGAGAAGCCCGACCTGGTGCTGACCGACGTCCACGGCAAGAAGTACGACCTCCGCAAGGAGACCGCGGGCCGGCCCACCCTGATCTACTTCGGCTACACCCACTGCCCCGATGTCTGCCCGCTGACGATGAACAACCTGGCGGTCGCCAAGAAGGCCCTGCCCAAGGCGGACCAGGACAAGCTGCGGGTGGTGTTCGTCACCACCGACCCCGGCCGAGACACACCCGCCGAACTCGGCAAGTGGCTCAACGGCATCGACCCGCAGTTCGTCGGTCTGACCGGCGACTACGCCACCATCGAGGCCGGTGCGCGCAGCATCGGCATCACCGTCGAGCCGACCAAGAAGGACAAGAACGGCAAGCTCGTGTCGGTGCACGGCGCCCAGGTCGTCGCTTTCTCCCCGAAGAACGACACGGGTTATGTGGTCTACGACGAGGACGCCACCGTAGGCGACTACACCAAGGGCCTGCCCAAGCTGATCAAGGGAGAGAACCCGTGAGGCGCCGGGCGGCGGCCGGACTGACGGTGGTGGCCCTGGCCGGCACGGCCCTGCTGAGCGGCTGCGGCGGCTCGGCCTCCGGCGCCGAGTCCGCCGGGAAGGCCGAACTGTCCGTCAGCGGCGCCTACATGCCCCAGCCGGTGTCCGACTCGATGGCGGCCGGTTTCCTGACGATAGTCAACAAGGGCGACGCCGACGACGAGCTGACGTCGGTGACCAGTGACGCCGCGGGTTCCGTGACCGCGCACCGCACGGTCGGCCAGACGATGCAGGAGGCGGACCGGCTCACCGTGCCCGCCCACGGCCGGCTGGTGTTCAAGAGCGGTGCGAACCACCTGATGTTCGACATGCTCAAGCACCGGCCCCAGCAGGGCCAGACGGTCTCCGTCCAGCTGCACTTCGCCAAGTCCGGCGATCTGCGGGTCGAGATGCCGGTGAAGCCCGCCACGTACGTCCCCGAGACCGGACACTGAGGGAGGGACCACCTTGACGCCGACCATCACCCCCCGCGTACGGAACCTGGTGCTGCTGTTCCTGGCCGTCGCCTGCGCGGTCCTGGCCGGTGCCGCACCGGCCTCCGCGCACGCCGCGCTGACCGGCAGCGACCCCCGGCAGGGGGCGGTGGTCGCCCAGGCACCCGCCCAGGTCTCGCTGACCTTCTCCGAGGAGGTCGCGATGAACGGTGACTCGCTGCGGGTGCTCGATCCCAAGGGTGCCCGCGTCGACACCGGAAAACCGGCCCACGTCAGCGGCACCACGTACAGCGTGCGGCTGCGCGGCGGGCTGGCCAAGGGCACGTACACCGTCACCTACCAGGTGGTCTCCGCCGACAGCCACCCCGTGGGCGGCGCCTACACCTTCTCCATCGGGGCGCCCTCCAAGACCGCGGTCGTGGCCGGCGGCCAGGACGTGGGCGGCGGGTTCGTCGGCTGGCTGTACGGCATCGGGCGCTATGTGTCGTACGCCGGTTTCATCGTCCTGACCGGCGGCGCCGCCTTCGTCCTGGCCTGCTGGCAGCGCGGCGCCGGGGTGCGGGCCGTGCAGCGGCTCGTCGTCTCCGGCTGGGTCGCGCTCACCGCGGCCACCCTGGCGCTGCTGCTCCTGCGCGGCTCCTACACCACCTCCGGGAAGGCCGGGGACATCTTCGACCTGAACCTGCTCGGAGAGGTGCTCCAGACCAAGACGGGCGCCGCCCTCGTCTCCCGGCTGCTGCTGCTCGCCGCTGCGGCGCTCTTCGTCGCGGTGCTCTTCGGGGCGTACGAGAAGCGGCAGGACGAGGAGAAGCGGGACCTGACGTTCGGGCTGGCGATCGGGGGCGTCGTGGTCGCCGCCGGGCTTGCGGCGAGCTGGGCCCTGGCCGAGCACGCCTCGGTCGGCCTCCAGCCGGGCATCGCGATGCCGGTCGACGTCGTCCATCTGCTGGCCGTCGCCGCCTGGCTGGGCGGACTCGTCGCGCTGCTGGTCGCGCTCTACCGGGCGCCCGCCGACACCCCGGTCGAGGCCGCGGCCGTACGCCGCTTCTCCCGTCTCGCCTTCGGCTCCGTGGTGGCCCTGGTCGCCACCGGCATCTACCAGTCCTGGCGCCAGGTCGGCTCCTGGACGGCGCTGACCGGCACCCGCTACGGGCAGCTGCTCCTGATCAAGGCCGGTCTGGTGCTGCTGATGGTCGCGGTCGCCTGGTTCTCCCGGCGCTGGACGGGGCGGCTGGCGGACACGGTGGGCGGTGGTGCCGCCGACCGGACGGCCACCGGATCCGCGGCCGGTTCCTCGGCTGGCTCCTCGGTTGGTTCCGCAAGCGGCTCTGTCACGGGTCCGCGCAAGGCGCCGGCCGGCGCGAAGAAGCCGGTCGGCGCGCGGAAGGGTGCGGCGGACGGGGAGACGGGGGGAGACGGCGCGGACGGGGACGCGGCGGAAGAGACGGACAGCGGGGCAGCCGGTAAGGGCGGGGCAGCCGGTAAGGCGGCTGCGAAGGCGAGCGACTCCGGTCGGGCCGCCCAGCTCGCCCGGCAGCGGGCCGCCGTGGACGCGGCACGGCAGAAGCGGCTGCGAGACGGTGACCCGAACCGGTTCGGGTTGCGCCGCTCGGTGCTGATGGAGGCCGGTGTCGCCGTCGTCCTGCTCGCCGTCACCACCGTGCTGACCCAGACGGAGCCGGGCCGCACGGAGGAGGAGGCCAAGGCGGCCACCTCGTCCTCGTCCACCTCCGCCGCCTCGTCCTCGACCGGTGCGGCCGCCCTCGACCTGCCGTTCGACACCGGCGGCCAGAACGGCCGGGGCGTCGTCCGGATCGACCTCGACCCCGCACGCGTGGGCGCCAACGAGCTGCACGTCTACGCACAGCGGCCGGACGGCAAGCCGTTCGACGTCGCCGAGCTCAAGATCGCCTTCACCCTCCCCGACCAGAAGATCGGGCCGCTCCCCGTCGCCCCCGACCACATCACCACCGGACACTGGGCGGCGGACGGGGTGCAGATCCCCATGGCGGGCGACTGGGAGGTCGCCGTGACCGTGCGGACCTCCGACATCGACCAGGTGACCGTCACCAAGAACGTCAAGATCGGCTGAACCACCATGCCCGACCAGTCCACCCCGAAGAACGCCTCCCGGAACACCCGGGCTTCCCGGGCTTCCGTCCCCGCCGCCGGCTCCGGCTCCGCTTCGGCCGTGCCCGAGCCCAGGGCGGCCGACGCCGCCGCCGGGGCGGGCATCTCGCGGCGGCGGCTGCTCGGCACGGCCGGTGCCAGTGGGCTGGTCCTGGGTGCGGCAGGCGCGGCCATCGGATACACCGCCGCGCCCGCCGGTGCCACCCCGCTGACCGCGCTCGGCTCCGATCGGGCCGTGTTTCACGTGAAACACCAGCCCGGGATCACGGAGGGGCTCCAGTCCAGCGGCCATCTCGTCGCCTTCGACCTGACGGCCGGGTCGGGCCGCAAGGAGGCGGCGGCCCTGCTGCGCCGGTGGTCGGGGACCGCCGAACGGCTGATGGCGGGCGAGCCCGCCGCGCACGGTGACACCGGCGTCGCACGGGACGCGGGCCCCTCGTCCCTGACGATCACCTTCGGCTTCGGCCGGTCGTTCTTCGACCGGACCGGCCTGGCACAGCAGCGGCCCGCCGCCTTGGAGCCGCTGCCCGCCTTCTCCTCCGACCGGCTCGACAAGGCCCGCAGCGACGGCGATCTCTGGGTGCAGATCGGCGCCAACGATGCCCTGGTCGCCTTCCACGCTCTGCGTGCCCTCCAGAAGGACGCGGGCAGCGCCGCCCGGGTGCGCTGGCAGATGAACGGTTTCAACCGTTCCCCGGGCGCCACCGCGCACCCCATGACGGCCCGCAACCTGATGGGCCAGGTCGACGGCACCAACAACCCTAAGCCCAAGGACCCCGACTTCGACCAGCGCATCTTCGTCCCTGACGGGGGCCGGCCCGCCTGGATGGCGAACGGCTCCTACGTCGTCGTACGCCGGATCCGCATGCTCCTGGACGACTGGGAGAAGCTGTCCCTGCCCGAGCAGGAGAACGTCATCGGGCGCCGCAAGTCCGACGGCGCACCGCTCAGCGGGGGCACCGAGACGACCGCCATGGACCTGGAGAAGGCCGGCCAGGACGGCACCTACGTCGTCCCGGTCAACGCGCACGCCCGCATCACGCGCCCCGACCAGAACGGCGGCGCGGCCATGCTGCGGCGCCCGTTCTCGTACCACGACGGCATCGCACCGGACGGCACACCGGACGCGGGGCTGCTGTTCATCTGCTGGCAGGCCGATCCGCTGCGGGGCTTCGTACCGGTGCAGCGCAAGCTGGACCGCGGCGACGCGCTGTCGCCGTTCATCCGGCACGAGGCGAGCGGGCTGTTCGCCGTGCCGGGCGGGGCCGCACGGGGCGAGTACGTCGGGCAGCGGCTCCTGGAGGGATGACGCCTCGGAGGGCACAGCCCCGGAGGGCACACCTCTTCGAGGGTGAGGGGAACCGGGGCGGACCGTAGGGTGAGGGCATGTCAGCGAGCTACGCCTATCTCGGTCCGGAAGGCACCTTCACCGAAGTGGCGCTCCGCAGACTTCCGGAGGCGGCCACCCGGGAGCTGGTTCCGCATGTGTCCGTGCAGTCGGCACTGGACGCGGTCCGCGACGGAGCGGCCGAGGCCGCGTTCGTGCCCATCGAGAACTCCGTCGAGGGCGGCATCACCACGACGCTCGACGAACTGGTCGCGGGCCGCCCACTGATGATCTACCGCGAGGTGCTGCTCTCGATCGCCTTCGCGCTGCTGGTCAGGCCCGGTACCGGCCTCGACGCCATCCGGACGGTCACCGCCCATCCGGCCGCCCAGCCACAGGTGCGCAACTGGCTGAAGGCGCGTCTGCCCGACGCCCGCTGGGAGTCGGCCGCCTCCAACGCCGACGGCGCCCGGCTGGTCCAGGAAGGCCGCTACGACGCCGCCTTCGCCGGTGCGTTCGCCGCGGCCCGGTACGGGCTCGAAGCACTGGAGACGGGCATCCATGACGCGGAGAACGCGCAGACCCGGTTCGTTCTCGTCGGCCGTCCCGCGCGGCCGGCCGCGCCGAGCGGTGCGGACAAGACGTCCGTGGTCCTCTGGCAGCGGGCCGACCATCCCGGCGGACTGCGCGACCTGCTGGGCGAGTTCTCCGGCCGGGGGATCAACCTGATGCTGCTCCAGTCCCGTCCCACCGGCGCGGGCATCGGCAACTACTGCTTCTGCATCGACGCCGAGGGACATATCGCCGACCGCCGGATGGCCGAGGCGCTGACGGGCCTGAAGCGAGTCTGCCCGGAGGTGCGCTTCCTCGGCTCGTACCCGCGCGCGGACATCGGCGCCGCGGACGTGCGGCCCCCGTTCGCCGGAACGTCGGACGAGGAGTTCATGGCCGCCGCCGAGTGGGTGGCACGCTGCCAGGACGGCCGTTTCTAGTCACTTCCGACCGGGTACGACCAGTCCTACCTGCAGATCTTCGTTATCCACAGAAGTTATCCACAGGTCCGCTTCTCGACCTGGGGACAAGTCGACACCGGCAGGTGAGTCGGTCGACAAATCGCCCTTCAGGCCCCAGGGCGGGCCATCGGACGGCAGGTCACCCTTCGTCCACTCGTTTCCCATGGTTCATCTTTTGGGGCGACCCTTTTCCACCCGAAAGTGGGTGTCGAACCCGTTTGGGCCGGGAATTCTTGCGGTGCCCCGTACTTCCGGAGTGATCAATTCCGAAGTCCACAGATCTTTCGCACAGCCTGTGGATAACTTTTCCGCAGTCCTGGATTCCTGTGGACAACCCATCCTCCAAGTCCGGTTGCCCACAAGGGAATCCAGTCAACAGGACGGCCACCGGCCGCCCTCTTCCAGGGGCCCGCCGGGGCCCCTATTGACACGGTGCGCAATTCTGCCCTGACCGTGCGTACGGCCCCGCGGAGCGGCGGGCCCGAATCGCAGGGGAGCGGACCCGAATACTGGGTCGTGAGCCGGAACGCCGCACCGGTAGCCTTGAGCATGTGATTGACCTTCGTCTGCTCCGTGAGGACCCTGACCGTGCGCGCGCCTCGCAGCGCGCCCGTGGAGAGGACGTCGCGCTCGTCGACTCCCTCCTGTCTGCCGACGAGCGGCGCAGGTCGTCCGGCGTCCGCTTCGACGAGCTGCGCGCCGAGCAGAAGGCGCTGGGCAAGCTCATCCCCAAGGCCGCCGGTGACGAGAAGGCCGAGCTGCTGAAGAAGGCCGGCCAGCTCGCCGCCGACGTCAAGACGGCCGACGCCGAGCGCGACGCGGCCGACGCCGAGACCCAGGAGCTGCTGCTCCGGCTCGGCAACCTCGTCCACCCCGAGGTCCCGGTCGGCGGCGAGGAGGACTTCGTCACGCTGGAGACGCACGGCACCCACCGCGACTTCGCCGCCGAGGGCTTCGAGCCCCGGGACCACCTGGAGCTGGGCCAGCTCCTCGGCGCGATCGACGTGGAGCGCGGCGCGAAGGTCTCCGGCTCCCGCTTCTACTTCCTCACCGGTGTCGGCGCCCTGCTGGAGCTGGCCCTGGTGAACGCGGCGATCGCCCAGGCCACCGCCGCCGGCTTCACGCCCATGCTCACCCCGGCGCTGGTGCGCCCGCAGTCCATGGCCGGCACCGGTTTCCTCGGGCAGGCCGCCCAGGACGTCTACCACCTCGACAAGGACGACCTGTACCTGGTCGGCACGTCCGAGGTGCCGCTGGCGGCCTACCACATGGACGAGATCATCGACGCCGACCGGCTGCCGCTGCGCTACGCGGGCTTCTCGCCCTGCTTCCGCCGCGAGGCCGGCTCGCACGGCAAGGACACCCGGGGCATCTTCCGTGTGCACCAGTTCGACAAGGTCGAGATGTTCTCCTACGTCGCCCCCGAGGACTCGCGGGCGGAGCACCAGCGGCTGCTGGAGTGGGAGAAGCAGTGGCTGACCTCGCTGGAGCTGCCGTTCCGCGTGATCGACGTCGCCTCGGGCGACCTCGGTTCGTCGGCCGCGCGCAAGTTCGACTGCGAGGCGTGGATCCCGACCCAGGGCAAGTACCGCGAGCTGACCTCGACCTCGGACTGCACCGAGTTCCAGTCGCGGCGGCTGTCCATCCGCGTCCGCGACGGCAAGCAGGTCAAGCCGCTGGCCACGCTGAACGGCACGCTGTGCGCCGTACCGCGCACCATCGTCGCCCTGCTGGAGAACCACCAGCAGGCCGACGGCTCCGTGCGCGTGCCCGAGGTGCTGCGTCCCTACCTCGGCGGCCGGGAGGTCCTGGAGCCGCTGGCCAAGTGACCGCCACCGCCACCACGGCCGTCGGCGAGAACTCCGGCGGCCTCCCCTACCGGCTGGTCGCGACCGACCTCGACGGCACCCTGCTGCGGTCCGACGAGTCGGTCTCGCCCCGCACCCGTGAGGCGCTCGCCGCGGTCACCGCGGCGGGTGCCGCGCACATCGTCGTCACCGGCCGCGCCACCCCCTGGACCCGGCACATCCTGGACGACCTCGGCTACCGCGGCCTCGCGGTCTGCGGCCAGGGCGCCCAGGTGTACCACGCCGGCGAGCACCGGCTGCTGACCTCGGTGACCCTGGACCGGCAGCTGGCCGGGGTGGCGCTGGCCAAGATCGAGGCCGAGGTCGGCCCGCTCTACCTGGCGGCCAGCCGGGACGGGCTGGACGGCGAGGTGCTGGTGGGCCCCGGATACGCCGTGACCGGCGCCCTGCCCGCCACCCCGCTGACGGACGCCTCCGATCTGTGGAGCGCCCCGCTCAACAAGATCTACATCCAGCACCCGACGCTCTCCGACGACGCGCTCGCCGAGGCCGCGCACCGGGCGGCGGGCGGCTTCGTCTCGGTCACCATGGCCGGCGAGGGCATAGTGGAGCTTCTTCCGCTCGGCCTGTCGAAGGCGACGGGGCTGTCACTGGCCGCCCGGCGGATGGGTCTGAAGCCGGCCGACACGATCGCCTTCGGCGACATGCCCAACGACATCCCCATGTTCGCCTGGGCCGCCCACGGGGTGGCCATGGCCAACGCCCACGAGGAGCTGAAGGCGGTCGCGGACGAGGTGACGGCCTCCCACGAGGAGGACGGCATCGCGGTGGTGCTGGAACGGTGGCTGGGCTGAGCCCGGAGCATCACGCCACCCAGCCCGACCACGCCCTGTGATTTGCGCCCGTGCGTCGTGCGCTTTCTGGTCTCTGGGGCCTCTGGTCTCTGCGGAGGATGCACGGATCGAACGTGCGCGGGGGTGACCCCGACCACGGCTTAGCAAGCCGGTGCCTTACCACTCGGCCAATCCTCCGGGTGGGCGGCTCACGCGACAGCGGGTCGCGTGCTCGAAGCAGCCGCCCCGGGCAGTGCCCCGTGCGGGGCGGGCTCCACGGAGCGGCTCAGCGCTCCGGACTCCGCCGCGGGCTGCCCTGTCGGGAGCCGGGCGTACTGCCGTGCATGGGCATCGCCTCGCTCCTCTCCCGGAACATGGGCGCCGGTCCGATCCGGCGCTGCGGACATCACCACTGTGCCCACCCGGCAGCCACGGCGCCACTGAATTAGCCCCGGCCGCCCGGCCGTTCGGCACCGCCCTCGTCGGCAACGGCCCTGCCGGGCGAGCTGGCGGCCGGGCGAACTGCCGACCGGGTGAGCGAGGGGCCGTGCCCGCTCGCCCACCCCGGGACATGTCCGGTTCTCACTCCTCGCCGGCGAGGGTCAGGGCCCGCAGCTTCTGCCCCGCGTACCAGGTGGCCAGCACGGTCACCAGCACCAGCAGGACCGTCGCCGTCGTCAGCCCGACCTCGGAGGTCACCAGGTCCCCGCCCGCGACCTTGTGCGCCACGGCCAGGGCCCACTGCTGGATGCTCAGGGTGCGCGCCCCGGGCACCAGGGAGCCGAACAGCGCCTCCCAGACCAGCGCGTAGACCAGTCCGAAGACCACCGCGTGCCGGGAGACCGTGCCCAGCAGGAGGAAGAGGGCGGCGTAGGCGATGGAGGCGACCAGCGCCGCCACCGTGTAGGCCACCGCGACCTGCTGGCCGTTGCCGTTGAGGATCAGTCCGGCGATCAGCGTCGGCACCGCGGAGAACACCATCGTCACGGCGATGGCCACGATCAGCTTGGTGAAGATGATGACCGGCCGCTTCAGCGGCTTGGACAGCAGGTACACCACCGAGCCGTCGTCGATCTCCGGTCCGATGGCGCCGGTGCCGGCGATGACGCCGATGATCGGCACCATCGTGGCGAGGGCGAAACCGCCGAGGACGTTCACCGCGGTCTGGTCGTCGGCGCCGGTGAGGGCGCGGACGGCCACGGCGATGACGATCAGCAGCAGGGGCAGCGCGCCGAGGATGAGGGCCCGGCGGCGGCCGAGCAGAGCCCGATAGGTGAGCCGGGCGACTGTGGGGTCGTACATCGTGGGGCCTCCTACGCCGCGACAAGATACGAGAAGACGGACTCGAGGGACTCGTCGGACGGCGAGACCGTGTGCAGCCGGATGCCGTGGTCGCGGGCCACCCGCGGCAGCAGCGTGGTGAACCGGCCGAAGTCGACGGCCTGGATGCGCAGCGCGCCCTCGGCGAGGTCCACCTCGATGCCGGAGGTCGACGGGTCGGCGATCAGCGCCGCCGCGAGGGCCCGGTCGTCACTGGAGCGCACCAGGTAGCGGTGCGGACGGTCGGTCATCAGACGGCGGATCTTGCGGAAGTCACCGCTGGCCGCGTGCCGGCCGGCGACGATGACCTCGATGTGCCAGGCGAGCTGCTCGACCTCCTCCAGGATGTGGGAGGAGAAGAGCACCGTGCGGCCCTCGTCGCCCATGCGCCGCAGCAGATCCATCAGCTGCATGCGCTGGCGCGGGTCCATGCCGTTGAACGGCTCGTCCAGCAGGAGCAGCGAGGGGTCGTGCACGAGGGCGCTGGCCATCTTCACGCGCTGGCGCATGCCCTTGGAGTACGTGGAGATCTTCCGGTCCTGCGCGTACTCCATCTCGACCGTGGCCAGTGCCTTCTGCGCGGCCTTGGCGCCCAGGCCGTGCAGTTCCGCGTTGGCGACGACGAATTCGCGGCCGGTGAGGAAGTCGTACATCGCCTCCCGCTCGGGGACCACGCCGATGTGCCGGTAGATCTGTTCGTTGCGCCAGACCGGCTGGCCGTCGAGGGTGACGGTGCCGGTGGAAGGGGCGAGGAAACCGCCCATCATGTTGATCAGCGTGGACTTCCCGGCGCCGTTCGGGCCGAGCAGGCCGGTGACGCCGGGGCCGATGTTCATGGTGATGTCGTTGACGGCGACCACGTTGCCGAACCAGCGGGAGACGTGGTCGATGCTCAGCGTGGTCACAGTCCCACCTTCTTGTAGCGGCGCAGCAGGAGACCGTAGGCGGCGGCGATGAGGCCGAGGACGACCAGGACGTAGACGACGCCCTGTCCGCTGTTGGGGCCCGCGGCTCCGGGGGCCGAGGAGGTCGCGCCCAGGAAGGCGGTCTGCACGCCGTCGATGAGGGTGACCGGTGAGAACAGGCCGATCCACGGGATGGCGGAGGTGCTGTTCTGGGCGTCCGCGATGGCTTCGAGCGTGGAGACCGCACCGTAGGAGATGACGAGCACGGCGATCACGGCGGCGATGCCGAAACCGCGGCGCGGGGTGATCGCCGCGATCACCAGGCCGATGCCGGCGAAGAGCAGGGAGAGCAGGGCCACGGAGACGAGTCCTTCGGCGAATCCCTTGGTCTGGTCGGCGAAGTCGAGCTTGGCCAGCAGGGCGCCCACGTAGAGGACCAGCAGGGGGGCGGCGGTCAGGATGAACAGCGCCGAGGCCAGCGCCGCGTACTTGGCGCGGACGTAGTCGGCGGTCTCGATGGGCCGCGAGAAGTACAGCGGCACGGTCTTGAAGCGCAGGTCGCGCGAGACGGACTGGGGCGCCTGCGCGGCGACGTACAGGCTGATGACGCCCTGCATGATGATGGCGTAGCGCGTGTAGTCGACGGGCAGGTCCTTGGCCTTGGTGGCGACCGCGACGGCGACCATGATGGCCGCGGGCACGCACATCACCACGAACAGCAGCATCGGCAGCACCTTGGACTTCACCGAGCGGCCGAGGCCGTAGGCGCCGCGCAGGGACTGCGAGTACAGGGAGCGTCGGGCGTAGGCGCGGCCCAGGCGCGGACCGTCGTAGTTGCGGTAGCCGATGTTGTGGATCCGGGTCTGGTCGCCCGAGGGCGGCACCGGGTTGCGCAGGGGCTGCTCAATTGCCATGGCCGACCGCCTCCTTCCGCTGTCCGTCGCGCTGTTCGTCGTCCCGGAAGACCTCCGAGATGTGGTGCCGGCGCTGCTCCATGCGCACCAGGCCGAGTCCGAGGTCCGCGATCACGTCCCGGACCAGGTCGTACGTCTCCTCGCTCTGGGCGGTGAGGAGCAGCACATGGCCCGCGCCGGGCAGTCCGGTGCCGTCCTCGGTCTGCACGCCGCGGGCGGTGAGGGCCTCGCGCACCGCGCGGGTGCCGTCCGGGTGTTCGTCGTTGTCGGTGACCTCGACGGCGAGGGTGGTCGTGGTCTGGGTGAAGTCGGTGGTGGAGCTGGAGCGCAGGAGCTTGCCGCCGTCGACCACGACGACGTGGTCGCAGGTGCGCTCCAGTTCGCCCAGGAGGTGCGAGGTGACCAGGACCGAGATGCCGAAGTCGGTGTGGATGCGGCGGATGAGGCCGAGCATGTCGTCGCGGCCGACCGGGTCGAGGCCGTTGGTCGGTTCGTCGAGGAAGACCAGCTGCGGGTCGTGCACCAGGGCCTGGGCGAGCTTGACGCGCTGCTTCATGCCGGTGGAGTAGCCGCCGATGGGCCGGTACCGCTCCTCGTAGAGCCCGACGTGGCGCAGGGTGTCCGCGGTGCGCTCGCGGGCGGCGGTGGGCGGCAGGCCGGACATGCGCGCCATGTGGACGACGAACTCGGTGGCCGAGACGTCCGGCGGCAGGCAGTCGTGCTCCGGCATGTAGCCGACCCGCTCGCGGATCTCGGCGCCCTTGGTGGCGACGTCGAGACCGAGCACCTCGGCGCGGCCCTCCGTGGCGGGGGACAGACCCAGCAGGATCTTGATCAGTGTGGACTTGCCGGCCCCGTTGGCGCCGACGAGTCCGGTCACACCGGGTCCGACGTCCACGGAGAGCCGGTCAAGAGCGGTCACCCGGGGGAACCGCTTGCTCAGGCTTTCGGTCGCGATCACAGTCACGTCTTCGACGATAGTGACGCCCGCCACGCGAGTCGTCAGACCCCAGAGCCGTCTTCGCGTCCCTCTGGAGTATTACGGGGCCCTAGGGGGTGCGGCTCTGAAGTCCTACAGGTTCCGGACAACCCGGCCTTGTGCGACAGGGCCGAGCCTCGCGGACACCCTATTGACGTTCAGTCTAACAACTGCCACAGTCGCCCACGTCGCATGACAGGCGCGCGTCCCCGGCCGAGGGGCGAGCGGGGGGAGCGTGCCGCCGGGCGGAGGAGAGGTGATGCGCGTGTCGCCGCTGGAGGGCGCGCGGGAACGCCGGGTACGGTCCGGCGAGGTCGAGCTGTGCGTGGCCGAACTCGGGGATCCCGGGCGGCCGACGGTCGTCCTGGTGCACGGCTACCCGGACAGCAAGGAGGTCTGGTCCGAGGTGGCCGGGCGGCTGCGCGACCGCTTCCACGTCGTGCTGTACGACGTCCGGGGTCACGGCCGCTCCACCGCCCCGCGGCCGCTGCGCGGCGGATTCACCCTGGACAAGCTCACCGACGACTTCCTGGCGGTCGCGGACGCCGTCAGCCCGGACGAGCCGGTGCACCTGGTCGGCCACGACTGGGGCTCGGTCCAGTCCTGGGAGTTCGTCACCGTCGCGCGCACCGAGGGCCGCATCGCGTCCTTCACCTCCATGTCCGGACCGTCGCTCGACCACTTCGGCCACTGGATCAACTCGCGTCTCACCCGCCCCACCCCGCGCCGGGTCGGCCAGCTCCTCGGCCAGGGCGCCAAGTCCTGGTACGTCGGCGTGCTGCACACCCCCGTACTGCCCGAACTGGCCTGGCGCGGCCCGCTCGGCAAGAGGTGGCCGAAGCTGCTCCAGCGCCTCGAACAGGTGCCCGCGGGCGACTATCCGACCGCGTCACTGCCCCAGGACGCGGCGCACGGCGCCTGGCTGTACCGGGACAACGTCCGGACGCGGCTGCGCCGGCCGCGGCCCGACGCGCGCGCCCACGCGCCGGTGCAGCTCATCGTCCCGGCGGGCGACGTGTTCCTGTCGGAACGGCTGTACGACGGCCTGGAGCAGTGGGCCCCGCACCTGGTGCGCCGCACCCTTCCCGCCCGGCACTGGGTCCCGCGCACCCGGCCCGACCGGCTGGCCGACTGGATCACGGAGTTCGTGGACACCGTCGAGGACGGCCGGCCCGCTCCGGCGGCCACCGGCCGCCACGCCGACCGCTTCGCCGGACAGCTCGTGCTGATCACGGGCGCGGGCAGCGGCATCGGACGGGCCACGGCACTCGCCTTCGCCGCCGCCGGGGCGCGGATCGTGGCCGTGGACCGGGACGGCGAGGCCGCGGCCCGCACGGCCGGGCTGGCCCTGCCGCTGGGCGCGCGGGCCGCCTGGGCGGAGACGGCGGACGTCTCCGACGAGAGCGCCATGGAGAAGCTCGCCGAGAAGGTCGCCGCCGAGTACGGCGTGGTGGACGTCCTGGTGAACAACGCGGGCATCGGCCTGTCCGGCTCGTTCTTCGACCACACCGCGGAGGACTGGAGAAGGGTCCTCGACGTCAATCTGTGGGGTGTGATCCACGGCTGCCGGCTCTTCGGGAAGCAGATGGCCGAGCGCGGCCAGGGCGGCCACATCGTCAACATCTCGTCGGCGGCCGGCTACCAGCCGTCGCGGGCGCTGCCCGCCTACAGCACGTCCAAGGCCGCGGTGCTGATGCTCAGCGAGTGCCTGCGCGCGGAACTGGCCGGGCAGGGGATCGGGGTCACGGCGATCTGCCCCGGCTTCGTCAACACCGACATCACGTCCACGACACACTTCGCCGGCGTCGACGCGGAGGAGGAGAAGCGCCGCCAGAAGCGCACGTCCCGGCTGTACGGACTGCGGAACTACCCGCCGGAGAAGGTCGCCGACGCGCTCCTGCGCGCGGTCGTGCGGGACGCGGCGGTGGTGCCGGTGACCCCGGAGGCGCGCCTCTTTCACGCCCTGTCCCGCTTCAGTCCCCGCACCCTGCGCAGGCTGGCACGGGTGCGGCCACGTCTGTGAGACCTGCCCGGCGCGTTGCCGGGCAGGTCCGGGACGGGTGAAATCCCTTCCTCTGGACGTCAGTTGTCCACAGAAACCTCAATCTGCCTGTGGATAACTCCACTTGGCTGTGGATCAAACCTGCTCGGCGAAAAAGTTCAGCGGGAGGCTCGTCTCTCGCGGCAGGCTGGTGGCATGGACGAACAACGCACCGTGAAGGTGTCGAAGTACCTCTCCCGGCATCTGCGCCACCAGCCCGAGAGGATCGGGCTCACGCTCGACGAGGCCGGCTGGGTCGGCATCGAGGCCCTGATCGCGGCGGCGGCCGGCCATCGCTTCCGGTTCACCCGTGAGGAGCTGGACCATGTGGTCGCCACCAACGACAAGCGGCGCTTCGAGATCCGGGGCGACCGCATCCGGGCCAGCCAGGGGCACAGCGTCGACGTGGACCTCGGGCTGCCGCCGGCGACCCCGCCGCAGTACCTCTTCCATGGGACGGTGGCCCGCGCCCTCGACGCCATCCGCGCCGAGGGGCTGCGGCCCATGAACCGGCACGACGTGCATCTCTCGCCCGACCGGGAGACCGCGACCCGCGTGGGTGCCCGCCGCGGACGGCCGGTCGTGCTCTCCGTGGACGCCGCCGCGATGCACCGCGACGGCCATGTCTTCCGGGTCAGTGCCAACGGCGTGTGGCTGACGCAGGCCGTACCGCCGCGGTACCTGCGGTTCGGCTCGGGTCACTGACCCGGTCCGGCATGATCGTGGGTATGGACCGTCATCTCGCCACGACCGAAGCCGCCGTCACCGCCTGTCGTGACCTCGCCGCCGCCTACGCACGCGAGATCGAGGTGACCCACGACATCGGCGCCGACCAGACCTCCCGGCGCAGCTCCGCGGGGGTCGGCGTCGCCACCGATCCGGACGGTTCGCTGCCGCACGAGGCGTTCGTCGAGTTCGGCGGGCTGCCCCGGCTGACCGTGCAGCTCTATCCGGAGGACGACGCCCTGATCACCGTCGAGGGCGTCCGGTTCCACGACGTGCCCCGCGACGACGTCCCCGCGTTCCTGCGCTCCGTCCTGGAGGGCACCGCGTTCGTCAAAGCGCGGCGTTTCCCGCCCGGCTACCGCCTGGTCGTCCCCCTGCC
This sequence comes from Streptomyces sp. PL-25, assembly GCF_058344915.1. Lineage (NCBI taxonomy): Bacteria > Bacillati > Actinomycetota > Actinomycetes > Kitasatosporales > Streptomycetaceae > Streptomyces > Streptomyces sp. PL-25. Next base: position 3,791,800 of record NZ_CP136997.1, on the reverse strand, counting down.
CGGCGACCGCACGTACAAGGAGCTGGTCCCGATGATCGGTCTCACCTCATGGCTGAGCCGCCACGTGCGGTGACTCGTTTCACGTGAAACACCCGGGGCCCTAGGCTCGGTGTCATGAGTCTGCGCCTGAGCACCGTCATCCTCCCGTACCGCCGCTGGCACGAGGGCGGCCGCGCGGCGTGGACCCGCGCCGAGCAGCTCGGATTCCACACCGGCTACACCTACGACCATCTGTCCTGGCGCACCTTCCGGGACGGCCCGTGGTTCGGTGCAGTGCCGACTCTGACCGCCGCGGCGACCGCGACCGAGCGCATGCGCCTGGGGACCCTGGTGACCTCGGTCAAGCCTTGCTCACACATCTCGTAGTGGCCGGCTGCGAAGCAGTTCGCCGAGCCGGTCGCCGATGACGGAGACTCCGGGGCGCTGCTCGGTCTCGACGTACCAGGGCTTGCGTCGGCGCAGGAGCGCGTTGCCATGCCTGTTCCAGGTGAAGTCGGGCTGCCGCAGGAGTCTGCGGAACACCGTGTCGACGGTTTTCGGGTGTGCGGCGGCCAGTCGGCGGATCGGCAGCGGCGTGATCGAGTCCTCGCGCAGGTACGTGCGGAGCAGGTCCTGATGGTGTTTGCGGCCCGGAAGGTCGGGGTTCGCGAAGAGGTCCCGCAACGATCCGTAGTCCGCGTAGAAGTTGAGTCCATCGACCTGGTCGTAAATGACGCCGACAGTTCCCGCATGCGCCAGTTCGGGTGACAGCGTGAAGAGAGACGAGTTCGAGGCGGTGTGCTGCCGATGGCGGTAGTAGGCATTGAGCCGGTCCTCGGTTTCCTCGGGCGTGAGGATCAGCTCATCGCTGCCGAAGAACTCGACGAAGGCGGCTCGGTCCTCACGCATCGAGTGCCATCCCTGCTCGATTTTCTCCGGGTTGCGGAAGACGAGGTCGGGTCGGCTGATGGCCAGGTCAAGGGTCGCAGCGGCGATCTCCGGCGCGGCGGTGCGAGGGTAGGAGGACATCACACCGGAGAAGAGCCACGCGTCGGGCACTGGTGCCAGTGCTACCAGTCGGGCGCTGAGGAAGCCTCCCTTCTTGACCGTGTGGAGGGCCGTGTGCCCGGCGTTGGTGTAGGCGCGGTACTCGAGGTCGTCCAGCAGATTGAGCAGGAGCAGGGAATCGCCGTGCTTGCTCCTCACCTCGAAGAGCCCTTCCACGGGGTCACGCCAGGCCAGGACCATCTGCCGGTCGGCATCGGTCAGGGTCGTCCGCCGGGCGACGAAGCGGTCGGCGACCGTCTTGCCGTCCGGAAGGCGGTACTGCAGCAGGAAGTGGTCGATGACGTTGGTCGCGCTCGCCTCGTCCCATACGCCTTCGGGACCGGAGGCTTCCAACAGGAGTGGGTCGAGGAACCGTTCGAAGGCGCGGCTCTCTCCGAACGCCACGAGCTCTTCCTTCAGTTCGGCACTACGGCGCAGGGCCTGTGCGAGGCCTGTAGCGGTGTTCATGGCGTGCTCCGGCGGGCTTCGGGTCTCGTCCGCTTTCTCTGCATCAGGAACCGGACCAGCGCCGGTACGCATCGATCCAATGCGTTCCCTCCGGGGGTGGCTGCGGCAGGGGCAGTTCCGCAAGGCCGATGGCCTGCTGGAGTCCATTCCGCACGCAGTGGGCGACCAAGCGGGAGTCGTTCGTGAGGCCGATTTTCACCACGTTCACGTCGACCCCCAGAACGGTCGTGGTGAACGGGACGGCCAAGTGCTCATCGATGACTGACAGGAAGGCGCTGATCGCCTCGACCTCGTCGTACGTGTCGACGATCGCTTCTTCGATCAGCACGTCCAGTTCGCGGCCACTCCTCTTCTTCACGTTGCCAGGTTAGCGAGCCTGTGCGCGCTCGATCGCCCGCCTCTACGAGACCGCCGGGACGATCGTGCTTCGCAGCCGGCGCGCTTTCCGGCGCTCGTAGAATCGTCCCCATGCGTCTGAGCACTGTCATTCTGCCGATCTACCGCTGGGCCGAAGGCCGGAGGGTGTGGGAGGGCGCCGAGGAACTCGGCTTCCACGCGGCCTACACCTACGACCACCTGTCCTGGCGGTCGTTCCGGGACGGGCCGTGGTTCGGGGCGATCCCGACGCTGACGGCAGCGGCGGCGGTGACGCGGAGTATGCGATTGGGCACCCTCGTGACCTCGCCGAACTTCCGGCACCCGGTCACTCTTGCCAAGGAACTGATCTCGCTCGACGACATCTCCGGCGGCCGGGTCACGCTGGGCATCGGGGCGGGCGGCACCGGCTTCGACGCCACCGCGCTCGGACAGGAGCCCTGGACACCGCGAGAGCGAGCCGACCGGCTGACCGAGTTCGTGCCGCTGCTGGACCGGCTGCTGACGGAGGACACGGTGTCGTACGAGGGTGACTTCTACTCGGCGCACGAGGCGCGCAACATCCCCGGCTGTGCGCAGCGGCCCCGGCTGCCGTTCGCCGTGGCCGCCACGGGTCCGCGCGGGCTGCGGCTCGCGGCGCGGTACGGGCAGGCGTGGGTGACCACCGGTGATCCCACGCTGTACGAGGAGGGCACGCCGGAGCAGTCCGTCCAGGCACTGCGTGGCCAGGTGGAGAAGCTCGGTGCCGCGTGCGAGGCGGTCGGACGGGACGTGAGCGGTCTGGACAAGATCCTGCTCACCGGATTCACCCCGGACCGGGGGCGTCCTCTGGAGTCCCTGGACGCCTTCGTCGACTTCGCGCGGCGGCATCAGGAGCTGGGGTTCACCGAGATCGTCCTCCACTGGCCGATCCCGGACTCCGATTTCGCCGCGGACGAGAAGGTCTTCGAGCAGATCGCCACGGACGCCCCCGCTCAGCTGGCGTGACCGGAGCCCGTTCAGCCCGGCGTGACCGAAGCGACGTCTCACCTGTGCGCAGACCCGCACGATCGTGCGGGGCGATACGGGACAATGAGGCGGTGACCTCAGCGACGCGACAGCCCGAGCCCCCGGCCTCCTCCCAGCTCTCGACCTCGCTCGCGCGGGAAGAGGCCCCCGCCGTCCCCCCGCGGCTGATCGCAACCGATCTTGACGGAACGTTGCTGCACGACGACAAGTCGGTCTCCCCGCGCACGGTCGCCGCCCTCGCCGCCGCCGAGGAGGCCGGTATCGAGGTCTTCTTCGTCACCGGCCGCCCGGCCCGCTGGATGGATGTCGTCAGCGAGCATGTGCACGGCCACGGCCTGGCGATCTGCGGCAACGGCGCGGCCGTGGTCGACCTGCACGGCGGGCCGGGCGCCCACCGTTTCGTCAAGGTGCGGGACCTCGCCCGGGAGAACGCGCTGGAGACCGTGCGGCTGCTGCGCGACGCGGCGCCCGGCACCGCGTACGCGATCGAGCAGACATACGGTTTCCATCAGGAGCCGGACTATCCGAAGCTGCACATGGAGGCGCCGGACACCCTGGCGCCCGCCGAGGAACTGCTGGCGCCCGACGGCGCCGCCGCCCGGTACCCGATCCTGAAGATCCTCGCCTCGCACCCGACGATCGACCCCGACGCCTTCCTCACCGCGGCCCGGCTCGCGGTCGGTGACCGCGCCACCGTCACCCGCTCCAGCCCCAGCGCCCTGCTGGAGATCAGCGGACCCGGCGTCTCCAAGGCCAGCACCCTCGCCCTGTGCTGCGCCGACCGCGGCATCTCCCACGAGGAGGTCGTCGCCTTCGGCGACATGCCCAACGACATCGAGATGCTCACCTGGGCCGGCCGGTCCTACGCCATGGGCAACGCCCACCCGGACGCCGTCGCCGCCGCGACCGGGCACACCGCGGCCAACAACGACGACGGCGTCGCCCTCGTGATCGAGCGGATCCTGGCCGAGCGGCGCTGACGGCCACCGCCCGCGGTGCGCCCGGCCCGGCCGGTCCTCGGCTCTTCTAGCGCGCCGCCACCAGCGGTTCGGCGGCCGACTCCCGCTCGGCCATGCTCCGCAGCGGACCGGGCAGGGCGAGCAGTTCCGCGTACGGTCCGCGCTGGACCACTCGTCCCTCCTCCAGGACGATCACCTCGTCCACGGCGTCGAGCCCGGCCAGCCGGTGCGTGATGAGCAGCGTCGTACGGCCCTCGGTGGCACCCAGGAGATCGGCGGTGAGCGCGTCGGCGGTCGGCAGGTCCAGATGCTCGGCCGGCTCGTCGAGGACCAGGACCGGGAAGTCGGCGAGCAGGGCACGGGCCAGCGCCAGCCGCTGCCGCTGGCCACCCGAGAGCCGGGCGCCGTGCTCCCCGACGAGCGTGTCGAGACCGTCGGGCAGGCTGTCGGCCCAGTCCAGCAGCCGGGCACGGGCGAGGGCGGCCCGCAGCGCGGGCTCGTCGGCGTCCTTCCTGGCCAGCAGCAGGTTCTCCCGCACCGAGCTGTCGAAGAGGTGGGCGTCCTGGGCGCACAGGCCCACGAACCGCCGTACGGTGTCGCCGTCGAGGGAGCGGGCGTCGACCCCGCCCAGGCGGTACGTGCCCGACGCCGGGTCGAGGAACCGCAGCAGGACCTGCGCGAGGGTCGTCTTGCCGGCCCCGGAGGATCCGACCACCGCGACCCTGCGGCCCTCCTCCAGGGTGAGGTCCAGGCCGGCCAGCGCGTCCGTCTCCTGGCCGGTGTGCCGGGCCGTGAGGGACCTCACGGTGAGCGGGAAGGGCGTCGCGGGCGCCGGGTGCGCCGCCTCCGGCTCGCGGACGGGCTCGGGGGCGTCCAGGATCTCGTACACGCGCTCGGCGCTGCGCCGCACCCGCTGGCGGTGGCGGACGGCGAGCGGCATGCCGAGGACGGCCTCGAAGGCGGCCAGCGGGGTGAGCACGACGACGGCCAGGGCCACCCCGCTCAGCCGGCCCTCGGTGACCGCCTGGGCGCCGACGAGTGCCGCCCCCGCCACGGTCAGGCCCGACAGAAGAGCGGTGAGCCCGTCGCCGAGCGCGGTCGCGGTGGCGGCGCGCGAGGCGATCCGGGTCAGTACGCCGTCGGCGCGGCGGGCCTCGGCGGTCCGCGCGGGCAGCGCACCGGCGACCGTCAGCTCGGCGGTTCCGGTGAGCAGGTCGGTCACACGGGTCGCGAGGACACCGCGGGCGGGAGCGAGCCGCCGCTCGGCCCGGCGTGCCACGGCACCGGTGATCAGCGGGACGCCCGCTCCGGCCGCCAGCAGTCCCGCGGCGAGGACCGCACCGGCCTCGGGCAGCAGCCAGGCCGTGAAGGCGACGGAGGTGGCCGACACGGTCACCGCCGCACCGGCGGGCAGCAGCCAGCGCAGCCAGTAGTCCTGGAGCGCGTCCACATCGGCGACGAGCCGTGACAGCAGATCGCCCCGGCGTGCCCGGCGCAGCCCGGCGGGAGCCAGCCGCTCCAGCCGCCGGTAGACGGCCACGCGGGTCTCGGCCAGCATCCGCAGGACCGCGTCGTGCGACACCAGCCGCTCCGCGTAGCGGAAGACGGCCCGGCCGATGCCGAAGGCCCGGGTCGCCGTGACGGCCACCATCAGATAGAGCACCGGAGGGTGCTGGGACGCCCGGGAGATCAGCCAGCCGGAGGTGGCCATCAGTCCCACGGCGCTGCCGAGGGCGAGGCTGCCGAGCAGCAGGGCCAGGGCGAGGCGACCGCGGCGGCGGCCGCAGGCCGCACGGACACGGGCTAGGACGTCGCCCGCCGCCGGTGCGGGTCCGTGCTCGGCCGCCTGTTCCTCCGCTGGGGGCGCGGCCGGTCCGGCCGTCGTGTCCGTCGCCGCCGTCGCCCCCGCCCCGCTTCGCCCGGACGCCGCTGCCGGGTGCGTCCGGCCTCGCGACTCGGTGCCCTCCAGGTGCACCACCCGGTCCGCGACCTCCAGCAGCGCGGGCCGGTGCACCACGAGCAGCACCGTGCGTCCCGCGGACAGGCGCCGTACCGCTTCCACGATGCCGGCCTCGGTCTCCCCGTCCAGCGCCGCCGTCGGCTCGTCGAGCAGCAGGACGGGACGGTCGGCGAGGAAGGCGCGGGCGAGCGCGAGCCGCTGTCGCTGTCCCGCGGACAGTCCCGTGCCGTCCTCGCCCAGCACGGTCCCGGTACCGTCCGGCAGGGCGTCGACGAACGTCAGCGCGCCCGCGTCGGCCAGCGCCGTACGGACCGCGGCCTCGTCCGCGCCGGGCCGGGCGAGGCGGACGTTCTCGGCGATGGTCCCGGCGAACAGCTGGGGCCGCTGTGGCACCCAGGCGATGTGCGACCGCCACTGCTCCGGGTCGATGTCGAGCAGGTCGGTGCCCGCGACGCGTACACGGCCCGCGGTCGGCCGGAGGAATCCCAGCAGGACGTTCAGCAGCGTCGACTTGCCCGCGCCGCTCGGACCGACGAGCGCCACGGTCTCGCCCGCCTCCACCGTGAAGGACACCTCGGACACGGCGTCCGCCGAACGCCCGGGGTAGCGGACACCGACGCCCTCGAAGGCGAAGGCGCCGGCGGGAACGGCCGCCGTACCGGTCTCCGGCACCGGTGTCCCGAGGACGTCGAAGATCTCCTCGGCCGCCGCCAGCCCTTCGGCCGCCGCGTGGTACTGCGCGCCCACCTGACGCAGCGGCAGATACGCCTCGGGGGCCAGCACGAGGATGACCAGGCCGGTGTACAGGTCCATGCCGCCGCTGACGAGCCGCATCCCGATCGTGACGGCGACCAGGGCGACCGACAGCGTGGACAGCAGTTCCAGCGCGAAGGAGGACAGGAAGGCGATGCGCAGCGTGCGCAGGGTCGCCCGCCGGTATTCGTCGGTGATGCGCCTGATCGACTCGGCCTGCGCCTTGGCCCGGCCGAACACCTTCAGGGTCGGCAGGCCGGCCACCACGTCCAGGAAGTGCCCGGACAGCCTGGACAGCAGACGCCACTGCCGGTCCATACGGGACTGTGTGGCCCAGCCGATCAGCATCATGAAGACGGGGATGAGGGGCAGGGTGCCGACGATGATGGCCGCAGACACCCAGTCCTCGGTGACGACCCTGACCAGCACCGCCACCGGGACGACGACCGCGAGCCCGAGCTGCGGCAGATAGCGGGAGAAGTAGTCGTCCAGGGCGTCGATCCCGCGCGTGGCCAGCGTGACCAGCGAACCGGTCCGCTGCGCGCTCAGCCAGCCGGGGCCCAGTGCCGTGGCGCGGGCGAGCAGCCGCCCGCGCAGCTCGGACTTCACCGCCGCGCTCGCCCGGTGCGCCGCCAGCTCGGTGAGCCAGGAGACCAGCGCCCGGCCGCAGGCGACGGCCACCAGAAGCAGCAGGGGGGTGCGGAGTTCGGCGACCGGCATCCGGTGCTGGAAGGCGCCGACCACCACCTCGGCGATGAGCATGGCCTGTGCGATGACGAGCCCGGCGCCGAGCGCGCCCAGAGCGATGACAGCCATCAGGAAAAACCGGGTGGCACGGGCGTAGCGGAGGAGACGCGGATCGATCGGTTTCACGTGAAACATGCCCTTCGGCCCATCGGGGTGCGTTTCACGTGAAACGCACCCCTCACCGGACTCAGTGCGCGGCTTCGGCGATGTGCTGTGTGCCGATCCGCTTGCGGAACACCCAGTACGTCCACCCCTGGTAGAGCAGGACGATCGGCGTGGCGATCCCCGCACACCAGGTCATGATCTTCAGGGTGTAGGGGCTGGACGAGGCGTTGGTGACCGTCAGGCTCCAGTCCGCGTCGAGCGTGGACGGCATGACGTTCGGGAACAGCGACAGGAAGAGCATCGCCACGGCGGCCACGATGGTGACGCCCGACAGGGCGAAGGACCAGCCCTCGCGCCCTGCCTGGTTGGCCACCAGCGCGGCGACCAGAGCGGCGACCGCGACGACGAGCGCCACCAGGCTCCGGCCGTTGCCCGTGTCGGCCTGTGTCCACAGCAGGAAGGCCAGCGCCACCACGGCCGTCACCAGACCCACGCGCAGCGCCAGTGCGCGGGCCCGCTCCCGGATCTCACCCACGGTCTTCAGTGCCGTGAACACCGCGCCGTGGAAGGTGAAGAGCGTCAGGGTGACGGCGCCGCCGAGGAGCGCATACGGGTTGAGCAGGTCGCCGAAGCTGCCGACGTACTCAAGATTCCGGTCGATCTTGACGCCCCGGACGATGTTGCCGAAGGCCACGCCCCACAGGAACGCGGGGATCAGCGAGCACCAGAAGATCGCGTGCTCCCAGTTGCGCTGCCAATTCTCCTCGGGCCGCTTGGCGCGGTACTCGAAGGCGACACCGCGCACGATCAGACAGACCAGGATGATCAGCAGCGGCAGGTAGAAGCCGGAGAACAGCGTGGCGTACCACTCGGGGAAGGCGGCGAAGGTCGCGCCGCCCGCGGAGAGCAGCCAGACCTCGTTGCCGTCCCAGACCGGGCCGATGGTGTTGATCAGTACCCGCTTCTCGGTCCGGTCGCGGGCCAGCAGCTTGGTGAGGACACCGACTCCGAAGTCGAAGCCCTCCAGGAAGAAGTAGCCGGTCCACAGGACGGCGATGAGGACGAACCAGACGTCGTGCAGTTCCATGACGGTGCCTTCCTCGGCCTAGTAGGAGAAGGCCATCGGCTTGTCGGCGTCACGGTGGTCGCCGCCGATCTTCGTGGGCGGGTTGAGGTCGGCGTCCGTCAGCTCGGGCGGTCCGGCCTTCACGTACTTCACGAGCAGCTTCACCTCGATGACGGCGAGGATGGCGTACAGCGCCGTGAAGACGGTCATGGAGGTGAGGACCTCGCCCTGGGAGACGCCGGGGGAGACCGCGTGCCGGGTCTGCAGCACGCCGTAGACGACCCACGGCTGACGGCCCATCTCGGTGAAGATCCAGCCCCAGGAGTTGGCGATCAGCGGGAAGCCCAGGGTCCAGATGGCGACGAGCCAGTACAGCCGGCCGAGCTTGGGGCTGAGCGCCTTGTTCTTGAAGAGGACCAGATGGGGGACCTCGTCCTCACCCACCCGCAGATGCTGCGGCAGCATGAACTTCTTCCGGGTCAGCCAGAGCCCGGCCAGTCCGATGGCGAACGAGGCCATGCCGAAGCCGATCATCCAGCGGAAGGCCCAGAAGGTGACCGGGATGATGGGCCGGTAGTCGCCCGGACCGTACTTCTGCTGCTCGGCCTTGTTGGTGTCGTTGATGCCGGGCACGTAGGAGTGGAAGTCGTCGTCCGCGAGGAAGGACAGTATTCCGGGGACCGACAGCTCGACGGAGTTGTGCCCCTTGCTGACGTCGCCGTACGCGAAGACCGAGAACGGCGCGGAGTTCTGGCCGTCCCAGAGCGCCTCGGCAGCGGCCATCTTCATGGGCTGCTGCTTGAACATGACCTTGCCGAGCGTGTCGCCGCTGATCGCGGTGAGCAGACCGGCGACGACGACCGTGATCAGGCCCAGCCGCAGCGAGGTCTTCATCACGGAGACGTTCTTCTTGCGGAACAGATGGAAGGCGGCGATGCCGACCATGAAGGCGCCACCGGTCAGGAAGGACGCGGCGAGTGTGTGGAACGCCTGGGCGACCGCGGTGTTCTGGGTCAGTACGGCCCAGAAGTCGGTGAGTTCGGCGCGCCCCTTGGCCTGGTTGATCCGGTAGCCGACCGGGTGCTGCATCCACGAGTTGGCCGCGAGGATGAAGTACGCCGACAGGACCGTGCCGATCGAGACCATCCATATACAGGCCAGATGGATCTTCTTGGGGAGCTTGTCCCAGCCGAAGATCCACAGGCCGATGAAGGTGGACTCGAAGAAGAACGCGATCAGCGCCTCGAAGGCGAGGGGAGCCCCGAAGATGTCACCGACGAAGCGGGAGTAGTCCGACCAGTTCATACCGAACTGGAACTCCTGCACGATGCCGGTGACCACGCCCATGGCGATGTTGATCAGGAAGAGCTTGCCCCAGAACTTGGTCGCCCTGAGGTACTTCTCCTTCTCCGTGCGCACCCAGGCGGTCTGCAGCCCGGCCGTGAGGGCGGCCAGGGAGATCGTCAGGGGAACGAACAGGAAGTGGTAGACGGTCGTGATGCCGAACTGCCAGCGCGCCAGTGTCTCCGGCGCCAAAGCCAGGTTCACGTCGTCACTCTCCTTACGTCGCCGTGCCCTACGGCGGCGGTTTGCCCTGGTGTGACCTGCACAACAGGGCAGCAATCGGACTAGCTTGTGAACGCGTTCACATTCACAAGCAATTATGACGCACACCCGCCCGGCACCCGAAGGGGGGTCCCTTTCCGGCCAGCCCCTTGGCAGAGCCTTCAACACATTGTTGAATCCGCGGCATGCGGACACAGCCCGGACGACCGGCACAGCCCGGACAGCCCACGCCACCGACGCAGATACGGATCTCCTGGCCGGCGGGACACCTCACCGCGGCCCTCGACGACACCCCGACCACGCGGGCACTCGCCGGTGAACTCCCCCTCGTCTCCACCGCGCGCACCTGGGGCGAGGAGGTCTACTTCGACACGGGCACCCGTGTTCCACGTGAAACGGACGCCCGGCAGGTCGTCGAGCCCGGCACGGTCGCCTTCTGGACCGACGGCGACGCGCCGGCCCTCCCCTACGGGCCCACGCCCCTCTCACAGGGCACCGAATGCCGTCTCGCGAGCCCGTGCAACATCCCCGGCCGCATCGACGGCGACCCGCGCCGCCTGGCGACGGTGCGCGACGGCGACCCGGTACGTGTGGAACTCCTCACGTCGCCCTGAGGGCCGCACGGATCCCGGGAACGGCCGGAAAAGGCCACTCGGCGGGGAGCGGCGGCCCTCAAGGACCTGTCGCCCCGCTCTCAGACTTCCTTGAAGAACGCCTCGGCCGTCTTCAGGAAGATGTCGTTCGCCTCGGTCTCCGCGACGGTCACCCGCACCCCCTCGCCGGGGAACGGCCGCACGACCACGCCCGCACGCTCACAGGTCTCGGCGAAGGCCGCCGTGCGCTCCCCCAGCCGCAGCCACACGAAGTTGGCCTGCGTCTCGGGAACGGTCCAGCCCTGCGCGCGCAGCGCGTCGACCACGCGCGTGCGCTCGCACACCAGCGAGCCCACCCGGCCCAGCAGCTCGTCCTCCGCCCGCAGGGAGGCGATCGCCGCTTCCTGCGCGAGCTGGCTCACCCCGAACGGCACGGCCGTCTTGCGCAGCGCCGCCGCGACCGGCTCGTGGGCGATGGCGAACCCCACCCGCAGTCCGGCGAGGCCGTACGCCTTGGAGAAGGTGCGCAGCACGCAGACGTTGGGCCGGTCCCGGTAGAGCACGGCGCCGTCCGGCACCTCGGGGTCCCGGATGAACTCGCGGTAGGCCTCGTCCAGCACCACCAGCACATCGCCGGGCACCCGGTCGAGGAACCGTTCCAGCTCGGCCCGGCGCACCACCGTGCCGGTCGGGTTGTTGGGATTGCACACGAAGATCAGGCGGGTGCGCTCGGTGATCGCGTCCGCCATCGCGTCCAGGTCGTGCACATCGCCCGGCGTGAGCGGCACCTTCACCGAGGTCGCGCCGCTGATCTGCGTGATGATCGGATACGCCTCGAAGGACCGCCAGGCGTACATGACCTCGTCGCCGGGGCCGCTGGTGGCCTGGATCAGCTGCTGGGCCACCCCGACGGAACCGGTGCCGGTGGCCACGTGCGCGGCCGGCACGCCGAAGCGCTCGGCCAGTTCGTTGACCAGATCGGTGCAGGCCATGTCCGGGTACCGGTTGAAGGAGGAGGCCGCCGCCGTCACGGTCTCCATGACACCGGGCAGCGGCGGATAGGGGTTCTCGTTGGAGGACAGCTTGTACGCCACCGGGCCGTCGCCCGCGGCGGCCTTGCCGGGCTTGTAGGTGGGGATGCCCTCCAGCTCGGCGCGCAGCTTCGGGTTCGTCTCGCTCACCGCAGTCCTCCTCATGGCCACCACCGACATCCAATACTCCATACCTTATGAGGATTGGGCGCTGCTGCGAATGGGTCGGAAGCCATCACCTCGGACCGGTCCCGCACTCGCCGTCGACCCCGCACGGCGGCTCGTGCGACATCACGGGCGTCTTCGTACGAATATGTACGAATGAGGGGCGCATCTCACATATATCTATGCGCCGGTGGCTTGCGCCGTGGCGCGCGTCGCTCGTGCAGGTGAGTTGAGACCTCTTCGAGACCTCCAGGGCTCGACAGGCCCATGGGTGTCGTCACATCACGTCCTGGCACGAAATCGCTTAACTGGCTCACTTTCTAAGGCAGTTGGTCCTTTATGACCATGCAGAAACGTGCCTGTCAATGCGTGCATATGCGTCCGCACTACCCCACCGCATGAGCCCTACTATCGGCTCGCCATGACAGCAGCAGGGAAGCACCAGGTGAGCCGCGCGGATACCTCTCGTCGAGGCAGCCGGCCGGGTCGGGCGGGCATCAGAGACGTGGCCGCCGCCGCCGGAGTCTCCATCACAACCGTCTCCGATGCCCTCAACGGCAAGGGCCGGCTCCCGGACGCCACCCGCCGCCATGTCCGTGAGGTCGCCGACCGGCTGGGGTACCGCCCCTCGGCCGCAGCACGCACGCTCCGTACCGGGAAGTCGGGCCTCATCGGCCTGACCGTGACGACGTACGGGGATGAACCTTTCACCTTCACCGAGTTCGCGTACTTCGCCGAGATGGCGCGGGCCGCCACCTCGGCCGCGCTCGCCCGCGGCTACGCGCTCGTCATCCTCCCGGCGACCTCGCGCCACGACGTGTGGTCGAACGTCGCCCTGGACGGCACGGTCGTCATCGACCCCTCCGACCAGGACCCGGTCGTCAGCGAGCTGGTCCGGCAGGGCTTACCGGTGGTCAGCGACGGCCGCCCGGCCGGCGCCCTCCCGGTCACCGCCTGGGTCGACAACGACCACGAGGCCGCCGTCCTCGACATCCTCGACCACCTCGCCGAGGCCGGCGCCCGCCGCATCGGCCTGCTCACCGGCACCACCACCGACACGTACACCCATCTGTCGACGACCGCCTACCTGCGCTGGTGCGAGCGCGTCGGCCAGGACCCGGTCTACGAGTCCTACCCCGCCCACGATCCGTGCGCGGGCGCCGTCGCCGCCGACCGGCTGCTGGCACGCCCGGACCGGCCCGACGCCGTCTACGGGCTGTTCGACCCCAACGGCACGGACCTGCTCGCCGCCGCCCGCCGCTACGGCCTGCGTGTCCCCGACGACCTGCTGCTGGTGTGCTGCAGCGAGTCCACGGTCTACGCCAACACCGAGCCGCCGATCACCACGCTCTCCCTCAAACCGCGCCGCATCGGCACCGCGGTGGTCCAGCTCCTCATCGACGCCATCGAGGGAGTCGAGTCGGACCAGCCGGTCGAGCAGGTCATACCGACCGAGCTGATCGTGCGCACCTCCTCGCAGCGGCGCCCGCCGCGCACGACCGTCAGCCCGCCCCGGTCACCGGAGGAGCAGTAGGAGCGTCGCGCCGCGGGCCCGCCGAAGAGTGTCCAAACGGGGCGAAAGCCACGGTGAACCTGAGTCCCGTTCCGATTCACCACCCCTGGGTCATCACACGGCGCGATCCGCATTCCTATGATGGGCGCACGACACCGCGGGCCGCTGCGACCAGGCAGTCCGAAGCGGTGCAGACGCGGCGCGATGGTGGAGGGGTCGATGACTCAGGGGGCCGGTCAGGGACCCGAGGTGGAGCGGACGGCGACACTGCGCGACTTCCGCGTGCCCGCGTACATGAACGAGGCCGCTCCGTACCCCCCCGGCGCGCCTCCCGCCGAGAGCGCGCCGCCGCTCGAGGAGGACCGCCCGGCGCCCGAGGAGGGCTACCCGGACGTGTACACGCCGACCCAGCGCGACCTGCCCGTCATCCACCGCGGCGACACGGTCCAGGTGACGGTGGACCCCGTCGCCGCGCAGGCCCCGGCCGGGCCCGGACCGCTGTTCGTCGTCGGCGACGTGCACGGCTATCTCGACCAACTGGTCGCCGCGCTCCAGGAACAGGGACTTGTCGACGCCGCGGGCCAGTGGTGCGCCGGCACCGCGCGGCTGTGGTTCCTCGGCGACTTCACCGACCGCGGCCCGGACGGCATCGGCGTCATCGATCTGGTGATGCGGCTGTCCGCCGAGGCGGCGGCGGCCGGCGGCTACTGCAAGGCCCTCATGGGCAACCACGAGCTTCTGCTGCTGGGTGCCAAGCGGTTCGGCGACACCCCCGTCAACTCCGGTGCGGGCACCGCCACCTTCCAGGCGGCCTGGCTGCTCAACGGCGGCCAGAAGTCCGACATGGACCGCCTCCAGGACCACCACCTGCAGTGGATGGCCCGCCTCGACGCGATGGAGGAGGTCGACGGCTACCTCCTCGTGCACTCCGACACCACCTCCTACCTCGACTACGGCGACTCGATCGAAGCGGTCAACGACACGGTCCACGACACCCTCACGCGCAATGACGCGGACGAGTGCTGGGACCTGTTCCGCAAGTTCACCAAGCGCTTCTCCTTCCGTGACGAGGGCGGCGCCGACGCCGTGCGCTCGCTGCTCGGCACCTACGGCGGCGCCCGCATCGTGCACGGCCACAGCCCCATCCCGTATCTGCTGGGCGAAGTCGGCTCCGAGGACGGCGACGAGACCGCGGGCCCCGTCGTGGAGGGACCGCACGTCTACGCCGAGGGCCTCGCCATCGCCATGGACGGCGGCGTGACGATGGCCGGAAAACTGCTGGTCCAGCAACTTCCGCTGGACGTCTGACCGTTCCACGACGCCCCCGTCGGTGCCGGGCCGGTCCGCAGCCCGGCACGCAATTTGTGGAAACCCCCTGTCACCGCGCACCGTCGCGGCTCTACCATCGGGTTATCCGTAGCAGGCTCCCCTCCGTTTCTGCCCGACGGCTCGCTGTCATGCGAGCCCCAAGCCCTACGGAGCATCGGGGGATGCACATGAACAGCGTTCCGCAGCACCTGCTGAGCGAGGACCGCCGGGAGTACGAGCGGATCCTCGATGAGGCGCTGCGCTCCGCCCCACACCACCTGGAACCGACCGCCGTCGGACAGCGGCTCACCACCGAACAGCTGCGCACCATGGCGCTCAACGCCACCGCTCTGATCACCGCGGCCGCGGCGACCGAGTACCACCACTACGTGACGGTCCGCGAGAAGCTGCGCCGGCCGGCACCGGCCGGAGCACCGGCCGTCCGGGGCCGCGGCACCGCGGAACCGGACCCGGCCGTGACGGAGCTCGCGGCCACCGTCGGCGAGGCCGCGGAGACCGGCGGCGCGGGGGCCGCCGCGGTGGTCGCGGTCCTCGCCCCCGTCCTCGCCGGGATCGCCGCCGCCCTCTTCCTCCTCGTCGGCTACGCCCTGAAGGTGCTCGACCCGGCGCCGGCCTTCGCGCAGAGTCTGGTCACCGTCGGCTGGGTGTTCGGCGCCGTGACCGCGGCGGCCCTCCTGGCGGCCGGTGTGGCACTGCTGGCCACCGCGCTGCGCAACCGGCCCGCACCGGACGCCGGGCCGTACGGCGTCCTCGACGAGGATCTCGCACGGGCCCGGGACGCCTGGCACGACGCCCTGCTCGAACGGGGCCTCCTGCCGTTCCTGCGCGAGGCCCTCGCGGCCTCCGCGGGTGCGGCGCCGCACCGCATGGACCCCACGGCGCCCAGCGGCCGGATGCCGCACCTGGGCTACGGCCGCCCCGGCTTCAGCAGCCCGGACGACGGTGCCGCCCCGGGCTCCCGTCCGAGCTACTCCAGCCCGGACTTCTCCAGCCCGGACTTCGGGGGTCCGGAGCACCGCCCGGAGTGAGCGACCGGACCGGTGCCGGCTGTCACACCGGTCTCACTCCGCGATCGGCAGGTACACCCGGTTGCCCGCGGCGGCGAACTCCTTCGACTTCTGGGCCATGCCCTCCGCGATGTCGGCCTCGGCCCGGCCGGTGCCGTGCTCGCGGCGGATGTCCTGCGAGATCTTCATCGAGCAGAACTTCGGACCGCACATGGAGCAGAAGTGGGCGGTCTTGGCGGGTTCCGCCGGAAGGGTCTCGTCGTGGAACTCCCGGGCCGTGTCCGGGTCGAGGGCCAGATTGAACTGGTCCTCCCACCGGAACTCGAACCGGGCGTCGGAGAGCGCGTCGTCCCACTCCTGGGCTCCCGGGTGCCCCTTGGCGAGGTCGGCCGCGTGGGCGGCGATCTTGTAGGTGATGACGCCGGTCTTGACGTCGTCGCGGTTGGGCAGGCCCAGGTGTTCCTTGGGCGTGACGTAGCAGAGCATGGCCGTGCCCCACCAGGCGATCATGGCGGCGCCGATACCGGAGGTGATGTGGTCGTACGCCGGGGCGACGTCCGTCGTCAGCGGTCCGAGCGTATAGAACGGAGCTTCATCGCAGATCTCCTGCTGAAGGTCGATGTTCTCCTTGATCTTGTGCATCGGGACATGTCCCGGGCCCTCGATCATCGTCTGTACGTGGAAACGCTTGGCGATCGTGTTGAGTTCCCCGAGCGTGCGCAGCTCCGCGAACTGTGCCTCGTCGTTGGCGTCCGCGATGGATCCGGGCCTGAGGCCGTCGCCGAGCGAGTACGTGACGTCGTAGGCGGCGAGGATCTCGCAGAGTTCCTCGAAGTTCTCGTAGAGGAACGACTCCCTGTGGTGGGCGAGGCACCAGGCCGCCATGATCGAGCCACCACGCGAGACGATGCCGGTCTTGCGGTTCGCGGTCAGCGGCACATACGCGAGGCGTACGCCGGCGTGGACCGTCATGTAGTCCACGCCCTGTTCGGCCTGCTCGATGACCGTGTCCTTGTAGACCTCCCAGGTCAGCTCCTCGGCCCTGCCGTCGACCTTCTCCAGGGCCTGGTAGAGCGGCACCGTGCCGATGGGCACGGGGGAGTTGCGCAGCACCCACTCGCGCGTGGTGTGGATGTTGCGGCCGGTGGAGAGGTCCATGACGGTGTCGGCGCCCCAGCGGGTCGCCCACGTCATCTTCTCGACCTCCTCCTCGATCGACGAGGTGACCGCGGAGTTGCCGATGTTGGCGTTGACCTTCACCAGGAACCGCTTGCCGATGATCATCGGCTCGATCTCCGGGTGGTTCACGTTGGCCGGGAGCACCGCACGGCCCGCGGCGATCTCCTCGCGGACGACCTCTGGGGAGACGTTCTCCCGGAGGGCCACGAACTCCATCTCGGGGGTGATCTCCCCGCGGCGCGCATAGGCCAGCTGCGTCACCGCCTCTCCGCCGCGCCCCCGCCGCGGCTGGCGCGGCCGGCCGGGGAACACCGCGTCGAGGTTGCGCAGTCCTCCGCGCGGCGAGGTGTGCTTGACCCCGTCGTCCTCGGGACGGACGGGACGGCCCGCGTACTCCTCGGTGTCGCCGCGGGCGATGATCCAGTTCTCCCGCAGCGGCGGCAGACCGCGCCGGACGTCGGTGTCCACGAGCGGGTCGGTGTACGCGCCCGAGGTGTCGTAGAGGGTGACCGACTCCCCGTTGGTGAGGTGCACCTGACGGACCGGCACCCGCAGGTCGGGGCGGGTTCCCTCGACATACGCCTTGTGCCAGCCGATGGATTTCCCGGCCTCCTGGGACTGTTCGTCCTGGACGGAGGCAGGCGTGCGTGCGTCCTTGTTGGTCATGAGACCTACTCCCTACGCCGGCATTACCCGGTAACAGGTTCGGCGGTCGACGCAGCGGCTTCCGTCCGGCGGCATTTCCCGGGGAACGTCGTACGTTCCACGTGAAACATCGCGAAGACGGAGGTCAGCGCCCTCTCAGCCCGGTGCTCCGAGCTCCCGCGTGTGCAAAGGTGCCTCCACGCTAGCGCCATGTGTGGCGCGGTGAACAGTGGGCCCCCGGCGTTCTTGCGATGATCGGGCGGTGACCACGACGCAGCAGTTCCCCCATCCGCCGCCGGAACCACGCCCCGGTCCCGAGTCCGGGCACGGCCATGGATCCGGACACGGTCACGGGCATGCGCACAGCCACGGTCACGGCCCGGCCGCGCCGGTCTCGCAGCACCTCCGCAAGATCATCGCTGCGGTCCTGGTCCCGTTCGCCGCCGCCGTGGTGGTCGGGCTCGTCGTGCTCTGGCCCGGCGGCGCCCCCGCGCACCAGCGCACCGGCGTGGGCTTCGACCGGCAGACGCAGCAGGCAACGGTCACCCAGGTGGTGGCGGTGAGCTGCAAGGCGGTGAACACCTCCGGCGACACACCGACCGGCGACACCTCCACCGCCGAGGGCGCCTCCGCCCAGGCGCAGGCGTCCGGCACCTGCAAGAAGGCCACGATCCGCGTCGACACCGGCAAGGACAAGGGCCGTACCTTCACCGAGATCGTGCAGCCGGACCAGTCACGGCAGTTGCACCGGGGCGAGAAGGTCGTGGCCGCCTACGAGCCCGCCGCGCCGAGGGAGTTGCAGTACTCGGTCACGGATGTGAGCCGCGGCTTCCCCATGGCGCTGCTGGCCGGGATCTTCGCACTCGCCGTCGTGGTCGTCGGGCGGATGCGCGGGGTCATGGCGCTGGTCGCGCTGGCCATCAGCTTCGTGGTGCTGGACCTCTTCATCCTGCCCGCGATCCTGCAAGGGTCGAATCCGCTGGTCGTGGCCGTGGTGGGAGCCAGCGCGATCATGCTGATCGCGCTGTACATGTGCCACGGCCTGTCCGCCCGTACCTCGGTGGCCGTGCTCGGCACGCTGGTCTCGCTGGTGTTGATCGGCGTCCTGGGTTCGCTGTTCATCGGCTGGGCGTCGCTCACCGGCAACACCGATGACAACACCGGACTGATCCATGGCCTGTATCCGTCGATCGACATGAGCGGCCTGCTGCTCGCCGGGGTGATCATCGGGTCGCTCGGTGTCCTCGACGACGTGACGGTCACGCAGACGTCGGCGGTCTGGGAACTGCACGAGGCCAATCCAGCGCTGGGCTGGCGGGGGCTGTACCGCGCGGGCATCCGGATCGGGCGCGACCACATCGCGTCCGTCGTCAACACCCTGGTCCTGGCCTACGCGGGCGCGGCGCTGCCGCTGCTGCTGCTCTTCTCGATCGCGCAGAGCAGCGTGGGGACGGTGGCCACCAGCGAACTCGTCGCCGAGGAGATCGTGCGCACGCTCGTGGGCTCGATCGGCCTGGTCGCCTCGGTGCCGGTCACCACGGCGCTGGCGGCTCTCGTCGTCTCGGTCGACCGGCCGCAGCCGGTGTCCGCCCCCGCCGCGGCGGGGCTGCCCGCACCGGCTCGCGGGGGCCGGGGCAGGCGCCGCAAACGGTGATCCGCCCCGGGGCGGGAGCATGGCCCGCAGGGACGGCGAAAGGGTCACGGACCATGTGGTGAAGCGTTACTCCTCCGCACACGCTCGGTTGCGGAAACGCTTCATCCCGCGTTCTGCTCTTCCGCCAGGATGCGGTCCAGGGCTTCGTCGAGATGCGCGTCGAAGTCCTCCAGAGCGCCTTCCTGGCCCAGCGGGACCAGTTTGTCCGTGCGGTCGAGGAACGCCACCAGCGGTG
This sequence comes from Streptomyces sp. PL-25, assembly GCF_058344915.1. NCBI lineage: Bacteria > Bacillati > Actinomycetota > Actinomycetes > Kitasatosporales > Streptomycetaceae > Streptomyces > Streptomyces sp. PL-25. The sequence goes on along the minus strand of NZ_CP136997.1, from coordinate 3,772,416 downwards.
CGGTGGAGGACCGGAACAGCGCCCGGTCGGCGCCGACCTGAAGGCGGATCAGCACCTCGGCCAGCTCCTCGTTGTCGGCGGGACCGATGCGCACATCGCCGTCGCCGCACGGCCTGCCCACCCCGTCGACCAGCAGTTCCCGGCCGAAGGCCCAGGTGACGGGGGCATCGCCGGGCAAATGGAAGGTCAGCCGTACGGCATAGGGATCACGGGTCTCGTACCGCAGTTCCACCGGAATGCGGAAGGAGAGCTCCTCGGACACGAGAAAGCTCATCATGACCTCTGCCTGTACGGACTCGCGCATCGCTACCCCGTCATCTGCCGTCGACTGGCCGGGAATGGTCCCCTTGATACTGGTGGCATCTTGCTGAACGTATATGGCAGATCACAAGGAGTGAGTTTTCAGATACTGATAGCGAGCGCGAGGGAGCCGACACGCCGTCCCACCTCGGCCTGGAGCTGCCGCGCCGCGGGCAGCAGGCGGTCGGCCTGGTGCGCGGGGAGCGAGAGCGCCATCGTGGCCGCCGTGGCCCCCACAGTGATCGGCACGGCCGCGCAGACCGTCCCCAGCGCGTACTCCTGGCGTTCCGTCACCGGCTGCATCCTGGGCATCCGTTCGAGCCGCCGCAGCAGGGTGTGGTCGTCACGGACGGTGTACGGCGTGATGGACCGCGCCGGATAACGGGACAGATGGTCCCGGCGGGCGTTCCCGTCCAGCTGGGACAGCAGGCACTGGCCGATCGCGTGCGCGTGCCCGGTCTCCCGGAAGTCCGCCCACTCCTGGACGGCCGGGTTCGCCGGGGTGTCGGAGACGCACACCACCTCGATCTCACCGTCCTGGTACATCGCGTAATACACCGGGACGCCGATCAGATCACGCCATTGTGCGAGCGAGTCGACGACCGTGCTGCGACGTTTCTGCGCCGCTCCGCTGCTGCTGAGCCGCTCGGCCGCGGCCCCGAGAAAGAACAGCCCGCGGTCGCGGTACAGATAGCCCTCGTGGACCAGGGTGCGCAGCAGGTGGTAGGCGGTGGGGAGGGCGAGGCCGGTCTCCCGGGCCAGCTGTTTGGCCGGGGCACCGTGCTCGTGCCCCGCGACGGTCTCCAGCAGGCGCATCGCACGCTGCACGGATCCGATGAGGGTCTGCCCCGCCGGGGCGGGCGGCCGCTGCTGCTCCGGCACACCGACGCGCGGACGCTCCACCGCGGGCGCGGAGCGCGGCTGCGCGGGAAGCCCGGTGGAACCGGACGGCGCCCGGGGGCCCGGGGGCGCGTGCGGTTCTGCGGGTGCGGTGTCAACCGTGGCCAAGGGTCACTCCCGTAGCGCGAGGGGCAGCCCGTGCGGAGGACACGGGTGGGGGAACGCTGCCCGCGGGGGCCGGCCCCCGCGTCGATTCCCGGACCCTATCCGCCTGTCACCGCTCCAGGACGGCCTGTCCGGAAAACTTCCCTCCCGCGGGGGACCCGGCGACGCCCCTCACGGGTCACCGGTGTCCCCTGAGGCTCACCAGTCGCCGCGCGACGACGAACTCGACATGAACTTCCGCACGATGTAGATCAGACCGCCGATCAGCGCCACGAAGATCAGCAGCTTGAACAGCAGACCGATCACGAAGCCGACGACCGTCGCTATCAGGCTGCCGAAGACGACCAGGGCGATGACCGGCACCGCGATCCACTTCACCCACCACGGCAGTCCCGTGAAGACTTCTCGCATTGCCCTCGTCCTTACCTCTCCGCCGGCCCAGCGCCGGGTGCTCGATGGCCCGCACCGTCCGGTGCCGGGACCTGTCGTACGTCCTGCTTCGATGCTAGGGCCGATGCGGGCCCGGACGGGGCTTCCGCATCCCTTGTCCTCCCCTGACCGTTCCCCTAGGGAACCCTGAGACGGCGCCTCACGCTTCCGGCGGAGAGAACACCACGAGGACCCGCAGATCCTCGCTGATGTGGTGGAACTTGTGGGCGACTCCGGCCGGTACGTACACCACGCTGCCGCGCGCCACCTCGGTCGTCTCCAGGCCCACCGTCAGGGAGGCGCGGCCGCTCACGACGAAGTACACCTCGTCCTGGCGGTGCGGGTTCTGCGGGTCGTGGCCGCCCGCGTCCAGCGCGTACAGGCCGACGGACATGTTCCGCTCCCGCAGGAACTGCAGGTACGCGCCGTCGTTGGCGGCCCGCTCCGCCTCCAGTTCGTCCAGCCGGAATGCCTTCATCACCCTCGCCCGTGTTCGTGGCCGATCTCGTCTGCCACGATCAGACACATGAAGAATTTCGTAGTCAAGACGATCGCCAACGCAGGCGCCCTGGCCGTCGCCGTCTGGCTGCTCGACAAGATCACACTGACCGGGGACAACACGGCCAAGGAGGTCGGCACCCTCATCGGTGTCGCGCTGGTGTTCGGGCTGGTCAACTTCCTGGTCAAACCGGTGGTGAAGGTGCTGACCTTCCCGCTGTTCATCCTGACGCTGGGCCTGATCACCCTCGTCGTCAACGCGCTGATGCTGCTGCTGACGTCCTGGGTCTGCGACAAGGTCGACCTGAGCTTCCATGTCGAGGGCTTCTGGACCGCCGTCCTCGGCGGGCTGATCATCTCGGTCGTCTCCTGGGCGCTGCACATGGTCCTGCCGGACGAGGACTGAGCGGGTGCCGGACCGCCGCGTCCCTCGCCGCGGAGGATGCGGTACCGGCCCGGCTGCGGTGTCCTGAGAGGGTGGTTACGGCGAGCCACAGTCTGCTTGCCACGGCGAGAGAGCATGTGAAGGGACGGGCGGCATGGACGATTCCGCTGCGGGCGGCGAAAACGGTGGGCACGGGGTCGCCCGTACGCCCGTCGGTGACGGCACACGCGCCGTCCGGGCCGGACTCCCCGAGCCGGTCAAGCACGAACCCACGCTCCCCGGCCCGGTGTTCGCCGCCCACTTCCATCTGCCCGGCGACCCGACCGGGCCGTACACCTACGGCCGCGACGAGAACCCGACCTGGACCCTGCTCGAACGCGCCATCGGCGAGCTGGAGGCGCCCGGCGCGCAGGGCGCGGACGGTGTCGAGACCCTGGTGTTCGCCTCCGGCATGGCGGCCGTCTCCTCGGTGCTCTTCTCCCAGCTGAGCGCGGGCGACGCGGTGGTCCTGCCCGACGACGGCTACCAGGCACTGCCCCTGGTGCGCGACCAACTGGAGGCGTACGGCATCGAGGTGCGCACCGCGCCGACCGGCGGGGACGCCCAGTTGGAGGTGCTGGACGGCGCGCGGCTGCTGTGGATCGAGTCCCCCTCGAACCCCGGGCTCGACGTGTGCGACGTCCGGCGCCTGGCCGAGGCGGCGCACGCGCGGGGCGCCCTGGTCGCCGTGGACAACACCCTCGCCACCCCGCTGGGGCAGCGGCCCCTGGACCTGGGCGCCGACTTCTCCGTGGCCAGTGGCACCAAGCAGCTCACCGGGCACGGCGACATCCTGCTGGGCTATGTCACCGGCCGGGACCGGCCGGCCATGGCCGCCGTCCGCCGCTGGCGGAAGATCGTCGGAGCCATCCCCGGCCCGATGGAGGCGTGGCTCGCACACCGCTCGATCGCGACCCTGCAACTGCGCGTCGCCCGGCAGAACACCTCCGCGCTGGCCGTCGCCGAAGCGCTGCGCGGGCGCCCCGAGGTGACGGGACTGCGTTACCCGGGGCTGCCCGACGACCCCGCCCACGCGATCGCCTCGCGGCAGATGCGGCGCTTCGGGTGCGTGGTCTCCTTCGTGCTGCCCACGCGCGCGCGGGCCGAGCGGTTCCTCGACGCGCTGCGGCTCGTGGACGACGCGACGAGCTTCGGCGGAGTGCGCTCCACCGCCGAGCGGCGCGGGCGCTGGGGCGGTGACGCGGTCCCGGAGGGCTTCATCCGGCTGTCCGTCGGCGCGGAGGACCCTGCTGACCTGGTGGCGGACGTCCTGCGGGCGCTGGACGCGTCGGCGCACTGACGGCAGGTGCGGCGGGCGGTCCGAACCTCCCCCCCCTCGTGGCTCGGACCGCCCTCGGTTCCGCGCGCGAAGAACCGCCCGAACAAGGCTAGTTGACTCTGAGTCAGTGTCCAATCACCGTAGCGACAGGGGCCTATCGACATATTTATAGTGGGGCGGCCGGGGGCTGGACGGGGGCACCGAGAGGGGAGGGCGTTCCGTGGACCTGGCGTTGCTGCGCACCTTTGTGACCGTGCACCGGGCCGGCTCGTTCACCCGGGCGGCAGCGCTGCTCGGCCTCTCCCAGCCGGCCGTCACCTCCCAGATCCGCACACTGGAGCGGCAATTGGGACGGCCCCTGTTCCTGCGCCAGGCCCGCGGCGTGACACCGACGTCCATCGGGGAGGAACTCGCCCACAAGGCCGCTCCGCATCTGGACGCGCTGGTGGAGATCGCCGAGGCGGGCCTCGACGAGGAGTCCTCCTTGCGGACGCTGCATCTGGCCGGGCCCCCGGAGTTCACCGCCGAGCGGGCACTGCCCGCACTGAGCGAGCTGACCGGGTACGAGGGCCAGGGCTTCGCACTGCGCGCCTCGTTCGGAACCGCCGAGGAAGCTCTGGAGGGGCTGTCCGCCGGTCATCACGACCTGGTCATCAGCACGGCCCAGCCGCGTGGCGCGCTGCTCACGGCGACGGCGCTGTGCGACGAGGAGCACGTCCTGGTCGCCGCTCCGCGCTGGGCCGACGGCAACGGCTCCGTCCGGCGCGCGGGCAGGAAGGCGCCCGCCCCGGAGGACGTCCCGGTGATCGAGGTCCATGAGTCGCTGCCGTTCGTCTCCCGCTACTGGGCCTCGGTGTTCGACACCCCGCCGACCGGCTCCGGCACGGTGATCGTCGCCGACCTGCGAGCGGTGCTCGCCTGCGCGGTGGCGGGCGCGGGGCTCGCGGTGCTGCCCCGCTATCTGTGCGCCGCGGCCCTGGAGCGCGGGGACGTGGTGGCACTGCACGAGCCGGCGGTGCCGCCGCTGCGGACGTACTTCCTGGTGATTCGGACCGGCACCATGGCCATGCCGCACATCGCGCGAGCTCACGACTGGCTGCTGCGCGCGGCCGCCGACTGGTGCTGAGGACGTCAGGGGGCATCGCGGCACAACAGCGGCGATGACGTCCCGCGATGTTTCACGTGGAACCAGCGGGGCCACATTTCTCCCATGACCGTCCGACCCGTGGTCAAGCGCACCGCCCGAGCCGTTCTCCTCGACGGTGACGACCTGATCCTGATCAAGCGCACCAAACCAGGTGTCGATCCCTACTGGGTCACGCCCGGCGGCGGGGTCGAACCGGACGACACCACCGTCGTCGAAGCCCTGCACCGCGAGGTCCATGAGGAGCTGGGCGCCAAGATCGTCGACGTGGTCCCCTGCTTCGTGGACACCGTGGAGCACATCGGTGCGGACGGCGGCGCGACCGGAGTGAAGGTGCAGTACTTCTTCGTGTGCCGTCTGGAGTCGATGGACCCGTCCCTGCGGCACGGACCAGAGGTGGACGAGCCCTCCGGCGAGTACGAGATCGTACGGGTGCCGTTCACCCGGGTCGGCATCGCCTCGGTCCACCTCGTCCCCTTGTCGCTGAGGCACTACCTCGACGGGAACATCGAGGGCGTTCGGGCCCTGCACACCCCGGATCTGAGCTGAGCACGAGAACCCCGGCCGTGCCGCGCGGTCACGTTTCACGTGAAACACCCCAACAGCCCCGATCCGGGCGGGACCCCATCGGCCAGCGATTCGTCCTCCACACCCGCACCCGGCCCGTGACGTGGCCAAAAGCACGTACGTCTCTCACGAAACAAGTGGACGCCGACGACATCCATCGGACAGCCTGACCTGCGTGTCGACTCCTTCCCCCGCCGCGTGGCCCATTCGCCCTCTGACGCGCCGTGACCTCACCGCCTGCGCCGACCTTTCCGAGAACCGGGGCTGGCCACGGGAGGAACACAAATGGGGCCTCCTCCTCTCCGCCGGGAAGGGGTACGGCATCGACGACCCCGACGGGGGACTGGTGGCGGCCTGCGTCGTCACCGGGTACGGGCCGCAGGACGGACCGGACCTCGCTGCCGTCGGCATGGTCCTGGTCGCCGAGCGCCATGCACGCCGCGGCATCGGCCGCCGGCTGATGCGGCACATCGTCACCGCGGCGGGCACCACACCGCTGACCCTCTACGCCACTCCGAACGGCCGTCCACTGTACGAGGAGCTCGGCTTCAAGGTCATCGGCCGCTCCGAGATGGTGCGCGGACGATTCTCACCGGAGCCCCGGCCTGAAGGCCCCGCCACCCGTCCGGCCTCCGCCGAGGACCTCGCCGCGATCCTGCGGCTGGACGAGGAGGTGTTCGGCGCCGACCGGACCCCGATCATCACCCGGCTGCCCGCGTTCGCCGACCAGTTCCGGGTGGCCGAGGAGAACGGCCGGCTCATCGGCTACGCCGCTGCCTGGCCGAACATGGACACGCACGTGGTGGGCCCGCTGATCGCCCGGGACACCGAGACCGCGAAGGCCCTCATCGCCTCTCTCGCCGCCCACACCGACCGCCCCCTGCGCACCGACATCGACGTGCGCCACGAGGAGCTGCGGGAGTGGGCCGCACAGCGCGGACTGGCCTCCGTCTCCTTCAACTCCGTCATGACGTACGGGATCCCCGAGCTGCCCGGGGACGGCGCGCGCCGGTTCGCCCCGCTGACCGTCGCGGCGGGCTGAGCGGCCTGATCCTCCGCGACGCCTCAGCGCCGGGCTCCGTCCCCGAGCGGGATGGAGTCCGGCGCTCATTCCCGTGCGGCCGGTGTCAGACGAGCCGCTCCAGCGCGGCGACGGCGAAGCCATGATCCTGTTCCGGCGCTCCGCCGCCGACCCCGATCGCTCCGACCAGGCGGCCGTCACGGTGCACGGGCACGCCGCCCGCGATGAACAGCAGCGGCCGGTCCAGTGCCGTGGGCAGCGTGTGGAAGGGGGCGCCCGGCTGCACGGCGTCGACGAGTTCGGCCGTGGCGGAGTCCAGCTGAAGGGCTGTGTACGCCTTGCGGGTGCTGGTCTCCCCGGAGATCAGGACGGCCCGGTCGTCACGGCGGAAGGCGAGCAGATGACCGCCCGCGTCCAGCACGGTGACGCTGACGGCGACACCGGCCGCCTCGGCGGCGCGATGGGCCGCGGTGACCAGGGTCTCGGCGTCCTGGATGGTCAGCGGGGCGACGGCGTGGATGGTGCTCATCTGAGGGTTCTCCTGGTGGGTGGTGCCATGGGCGGGAGTGCCGTGGGCGGGGACGGTGCAGCCCCGGGGACGCCAGGGGCGGACGGTGCCGTGAGCTGCCACGGGCCGGGTGGGAGGGCGGTGATCTGGGCGGTGCGGCGTCGGCGCCGGCTCCACGGCGCCCGGTCGTCCCGGGTCAGTGGTGGACGGGGGCCGGGCGCTCCGCCGGGGCCGACCCGGTGACGACCGTGCCGGAGGCGCTGTCCCGGCGTTCCAGCGCGGCGGAGACGACGGCGAGCACCAGGGCGCCCGCCGCGAGTGCGGCGCCGACCCAGTTGGGCGCGGTGTAGCCGAAGCCGGCGGCGATGACCAGTCCGCCGATCCACGCGGACAGGGCGTTGCCGAGGTTGAAGGCGCCGATGTTCACGGCCGAGGCCAGGGTCGGGGCGCCGTGCGCCTGGTCGAGGACGCGCTTCTGCAGCGGCGGTACGGTCGCGAAGCCGAGGGCGCCGATGAGGACGATGGTCACGGCCGCCGCGATCTTGTTGTGCGCGGTGACGGTGAAGAGCGCCAGGACCAGGGCGAGGGCGCCCAGGGAGACGTACAGCAGGGGCATCAGGGCGCGGTCGGCGAACCGGCCGCCGACGAGGTTGCCCCCGACCATGCCGAGACCGAAGAGGACGAGCAGCCAGGTGACGGAGCTGTCCGAGAAGCCGGCGACATGGGTCATCATCGGTGCGATGTAGGTGATGGCGGCGAAGACACCGCCGAAGCCGAGCACGGTCATCGCCATGGCCAGCAGCACCTGGGCGTTCTTGAAGGCGGCGAGTTCGTGGCGCAGGCGGGCGCCTTCGGGCCGGGGCAGGTCGGGGACGAGCCGCGCGATGCCGACCAGGCCGACGACGCCGAGGGCGGCGACCGCGGCGAAGGTGACGCGCCAGCCCGCGGACTGCCCGATCAGGGTCCCCAGGGGTACGCCGACGACGTTGGCGACCGTGAGACCGGTGAACATCATCGCGATGGCCCCGGCGCGCTTGCCGGGGGCGACCAGCCCCGCCGCGACCACCGAGCCGATGCCGAAGAAGGCGCCGTGGGCCAGCGAGGCGACCACCCGGCCGATCAGCATGACGGAGAAGGAGGGGGCCAGCGCCGAGAGCAGGTTCCCGGCGACGAACAGGCCCATCAGCAGCATCAGCATCCGCTTGCGGGAGATCTTGGTGCCCAGAACGGTCATCAGGGGGGCGCCGAGCATGACGCCGAGGGCGTAGCCGGTCACGAGGAGACCCGCTGTGGGGATGGAGACCCCGAAGTCGCCCGCGACCTCGGGCAGCAAGCCCATGATCACGAACTCGGTCGTGCCGATCCCGAAGGCCCCGATCGCGAGGGCCAGAAGCGCGAGAGGCATGGGGAGGAACCTTCCCAGAAGATTGCAGGAGCGCTTTACGTTCGCTGACAATAGTTGCATACGCGGGTTAATGGCAAGCGATGGCAATTGCGCCACTGCTCTATCCTGGAAACAGCCACCCAGGGATGGAGGGACAACGCCCATGACAGCGACGGATCCGGCGCTCACCGCGCTCGCCCAGGGCTGGTGCGCCCTCTCCCTGCTGCACGGCAGGATCGAGACGCACATCGAGCGCGCCCTCCAGACGGGACACGAGCTGAGCGTGCGCGAATACTCCCTGCTCGACGTGCTCAGCCGGCAGCACGACGGCGAGGGCGGCCATCTGCAGATGAAGCAGGTCGCCGACGCGGTCGTCCTGAGCCAGAGCGCCACCACCCGGCTCGTCACACGGCTGGAGGACCGTGGCCTGCTGGAGCGGTACCTGTGCCCGACCGACCGCCGCGGCATCTACACCGACGTCACCCCGGCGGGCCTCCAGCTCCTGGAGGAGGCCAGGCCGACGAACGACACCGCTCTGCGGGAGGCGCTCGACGAGGCCGCGCAGAAACCGGAACTGGCCCCGCTGGTGCGCGTCGTGGAGTCGCTGCACGCCCCCGCCCCGGCTCCGGCGCCCGCGTAGACCCTGGCGCCCCGCGTTCATCGTCTCCGCCTAGGCTTCGGGCCATGGGAGATCTTGAGATACGCGCCGCCACCGCCGAGGACGTCCCCGCGATCGTCGCCCTGCTCGCGGACGATCCGCTGGGCGCGCTGCGCGAATCCCCCGACGACCTCGCGCCGTACCTGGCCGCCCTGGAGCGGCTCCGTGCCGATCCGAACCAGCATCTGGTGGTCGCCGTGCGTCAGGGCCGTGTCATCGGCACCCTCCAGCTCACGATCGTCCCCGGGTTGTCCCGGCGCGGAGCCACCCGGTCGATCATCGAGGGGGTCCGCGTCCACGCCGGGGAACGTGGCAGCGGCCTGGGTACCCAGCTCATCGAGTGGGCGGTCGACACATCAAGGCGCGAGGGCTGCGCCCTGGTGCAGCTGACGACCGACCGGAGCCGCACCGACGCGCATCGCTTCTACGAACGGCTGGGCTTCGAGGCCTCGCACGTGGGCTACAAGCTGCCCCTGTGACCGCTTCGCGGGCCGATGGAGGTGCGCTCCGCGCGCCCCGGGCCACACCCCCGACCGCGACCTCGGCCCGCGATGGTGGCCGTTTCACGTGAAACGGCCACCGCTCAACTCGTCGACGGCTAGCCGATGCCCCGCCACCCCTGCGGGTCCACGCCCCCGGGCACGGCAGAGCGGCTGTCGTACGGCTGACGGGTGAACACGAACGAGCCGAGATCGAGGTGGTCCACGGACCCGTCCGGCCGCCGTACGACCCGCAGCGGCTCACCGGCGTAGTACCCCTCCAGCCCCGTCCAGGTGCCGTCACCGTTCGCCCGGAACCGCGACCGGCGCCCGGGGCCGGCCAGCGGCTCCAGCGAGAGGAGCCCGTCGCCGGTCAGCCTCAGACCGAAGCCATGGGTTCCCCAGTACCACTGCCCCGCCAGCTCCAGCACCGCCGGATCGATGTCCCGCAAGGGCCGCCAGGGCTCCGGGATACGTGGTTCGGCATCGGCCACGATGCGGACCAGGTCGGCTCCCACCGTGGTCGTCGGGACACCCGAGGTGCAGTTGGCCAGCACCACGGCGGCCACATCGTCGTCCACGGCGAGGGTGAGCGAGGCGAGGAAGCCGGGCAGCGACCCCGAGTGCCCCACCAGGAGCCGTTCGCCGGAGCGCCGCAGCTCCATTCCCAGCCCGTACGCGTACCCCGTCACCACGTCCGCCGCCGCGCCCGGGGCCGCAGGAGTGCGCATCTCCTGGAGCGACCGGAGGCCGAGCACCCGGTCGTCGCCCCGGGCGAGGAAGGAGGCGAACCGGCCGAGGTCCCCTGTCGTGGACCAGAGTTGCCCGGCCGGAGCCATCCGCCCGAGGTCCTCCACGGGCTCGGGGAGCATCACATCGGCCCACGGGTGCACGGCCCAGCCGCCCGCGTGCGGCGCCCTGGGCCGTACTCCCGTCGCGCTCAGCCCCAGCGGATCGAGCACCTCGCGCCGGAGGACGTCCTCCCACGCGGCCCCGCGCACCTTCTCGACCAGCGCGCCCAGCAGGGTGTAGCCCGGGTTCGAGTAGTGGAACCGCCTGCCGACCGGGTGCCGCAGCGGCTCCTCCCCCAGGACGTCGGACAGTTCGGGGCGCAGCGTCCCCGGTGTCCGCTCCCACCAGGGGCCGGGCGCCTCGGCGGCCAGCCCGCCGGTGTGGGCCAGCAGGTCGACGAGGGTCGCGTCGCCCGCGCCGGTGCCCGGCAGATGCTTCTCCAGCGGGTCGCCGAGGTCGAGCAGGCCCTCGTCGCGCAGCCGCAGGACGAGCACGGCGGTGAAGGTCTTGGTGAGGGAGCCGATGCGGTACTGGGTGTGCTCGTCCGGTGCATGTCCGTCCACCGACGTCCGCGCGCCGTGCCAGACCGTCCGGCCGTCCCGCACGACGGACGCGACGAGCGAGGGCGCCCGCCCTTCGGCCTGGGCGACGGCGATCCGGTGCGTCAGGGCGCGACGGGTGCCGGGCAGCAGTTCATCCTGAGGTGTCGTCATGCCCCCAGTCCATCCGGGACGGCTGTGCGCGTCGAGCCCATTTCACCGGGCCGCGCCTCGCCGTGCGGCCGGACGCCCGCTCAGTCTCGGTCCGTGGCCTCCGGTACGTGGGGCAGCAGGGGGAACAGCCGCGTGATGAGTGCCACCGGCCGGGCATCCTCCGGGCGGGCCAGCGGCCGCTGTTCACGGTCCTGGTAGGGCGCGAGGGCCTGCCGGACCGCTTCCGCGACGCGGTTCATCTCCCCGGGCGTCAGATAGGCGACGGCGCTGAAGGCCGCGTCGTGGCGCCACTCGGGAGGGGCGCCGTCCCGCTGGGTCAGCCAGCGCTGCCAGCTCTCGTCCTCCAGCCCTCTGGCCAGATCGCCGAACGCGTCCTGGGCCGGCCCGTCGGCGGCGCGATCGTGCCGCACCAGGCGCCAGGGCCGGGCGCGTCCTCCGCGGTGCGGCGCCTCCTCGATGCGGCCGTGCCGGGCGAGCTGCCGCAGATGGAACGAGCACAGGCCGGAGCTGTAGCCCAGCCGGGACGCGGCCTCGGTGGCGGTGACGGTGCCGACCTCGGCGAGCAGCTCCAGCAGCGCGGTGCGGACCTCGTGCTCACGCAGTCCGCCGTCGGCGTCACCCGTGCGGCCGCGCGGGATGTCGCGGTCTTCAGTCACTTTGCAAATTCTGCTACTTTGCAAAGTCCGGCGCAAGCCGAAGAGCCGCAAACCGAAGAGCCGCAAGTCGAAGAGCCGCAAGTCGAAGAGCCGAAGAGCCGAGGAGAGACGCCGTGACCGAGCGAACCGGGCGTTCCCGCCCCGCCGACCGGCGGGTCCGCGTGCAGGGCCGTCCCGTCGACACCTTCCCGGACCGGACCGCGCGGGCGGAGCACGGCTCGTTCCGCCGGATCACGGTGGTGGGCGAGGAGGTGCTGAGCCGTCCGTGCCAGGAGGTGACCGCGTTCGGGACCGGGGAGCTGTCGGCGCTGATCGACGACATGTTCCTGACCATGTACCTGGCCGACGGGGCCGGTCTCGCCGCCAACCAGGTCGGCGTCGGCCTGCGGCTCTTCGTGTACGACTGCCCGGACGACGACGGGATCCGGCATGTCGGCCACCTGGTCAATCCGGTCCTGGAACTGCCCGAGCCGGGCGGCCGGCGGCTCATCGACGACGTCGAGGGCTGCCTGTCCGTACCCGGCGCGAACATGACCGTGCCCCGCACCGACCGCGCCGTGGTGCGCGGATTCGACCAGCAGGGCGCCCCGCTCGTCATCGAGGGCACGGGCTACTTCGCCCGCTGCCTCCAGCACGAGACCGACCACCTGGCCGGTCACACCTACCTGGACCGGCTCTCCGCACGCGACCGCAAGGACGCGCTGCGCCAGATGGCGGACCGCCGCGAGGCCGTCTTCGCCCAGCGGGCGTCCCGGGCCGCGGCGCTGAACAGCTGAGGCCCGGACGGCCGGGTGCACCGCACCGAGCCCCGAGCACAAGGGCTGCCGGCGAGCCCGGATCGCGCGCCGATGAGTTTCCCGCGCCGCTCCGGTCCGTACGCCGGACACCCACGGACGGAAGGCTGGGCCATGCGGAAACTGATCTACGGCATGAACCTGACCCTGGACGGCTTCGTCACCGCGGCCGGCGACGACATCGGCTGGAGCGGACCGCCGAGCGACGAGTTGTTCCAGTGGTGGCTCGACCATGAGCAGGCGAGCGGCCTGGCGCTGTACGGGCGCAAGCTGTGGGAGACGATGAGCTCCTCCTGGCCGACCGGCGACCGACAGCCGGGCGCCACCCCGGCGGAGATCGGGTTCGCGCGGAACTGGCGGGACACACCGAAGGTGGTGTTCTCCTCGACGCTCGACACGGTCGACCGGAACACCCGCCTGGTCACCGGCGACGCGCTCGCGGAGATCACCCGGCTCAAGGCCGAGGACGGCGGCCCGATGACCATCGGCGGCGCCACGCTCGCCGGAGCGGCCCTGCGCGCCGGGCTGATCGACGAGTACGTGATCGCCGGTTGAGGTCAGCTCGTCGCTGCACGTCCGAGGAGCCAGGCTCTTCGAGAGTCCGCGGATAGCGGCACCTCGCCGATGCGTCATCTGGGGACCGACCTGTTCCGGGGTGCCCGGTCGCGGAGGACAAGCAGGGTCCAGCCACGGCCGGCTGGATCGAGTGGTCTGGTCGCGGCTGTGAAGAGCTCGGCGGCCCGGCGGTAGGAAAGCCGTCCCCGGCCGGTCACCGGGCAGCGGTCAGCTGCCGGTGTGGGGGCCGGGGCCCGTCGGTCGGTGACGAACACCGGCCCCGCAGTGCGCCCGGCCAGCAGCATGGGCAGCAAGCGCGCCGTGCCCCGTTCCCAGCTCAGGGATGCTGCCGCGCGCGCCCGGGTGCGGCGACCAGGTAGGTCGAGGTCGTCGATATTGAGGGCAAGCACCTGTTCTACGGGGGCTCTCGACTCATGGAGGAGGTGCCACAGAGTCAACTCCCGGAGCGGAGCCCGCAAAGCGAGGGCAGCGTGGGCCCGATCCGGGTCGGCGGCGGTCACCCTCGTAGCCGTGGAAGCACCAGAGGCGTTCGGTATCGGTCCAGGACACGGAGGCGGCGGTGCCAGCCCGGCGGCCGGGTCTGCGGTGATCCAGCCTTCTGCCAGCCACCACGCCGTAGCGGCTCGAAGGCAGGCCAGTTCGCGGGCCAGTGTGCGTGGCTCGGCAGCAGCGGCGCGGTCGGTCAGTCCCCGTTGCAGCCGCTCCGGGGCCTTCGGGTCGTCGAGCAGGGCAAACGGAACAACGGGTGGGTGAGCTCCCCGGCGCTCGCGACCGGCCGGAGCCTGGCGGTCGACCAATGGCCAGGACCACCCGACCAGCGAGATGCGGTACACGCGGCGGGAGGCGCTGCCGAGATCGGCCGCAGCGAGATAGCGGTCGACGGCGGCGCTGTACTCCACCGGCGCCGGACGAGGTGTGCCCACACTGTCGGTTTCACGCTGGATCACACTGGCCATCCGCAGTAAATAAACCCCATGGAGCCTGCCCCATTCTTCTTCCGGTGAGCCTACCACCAGGCAAGTTGCAGTAAATAGAGGCCATTTACTGCGCCAGTTAAACCGGAACAATAACTACTCGCGAAAGACTCAGATTTCTTTCCCGGAAACGCTTGCCCGAAATAGGTTGATGGAGGAACAGTGCGGAGCCATGACGCTTCGCACTCGCCCGCCCGCTGCATCCAAGCCCCGAACAGCCACTCACCGCCTGCGCACGCTGCGATACTCCCGGTTCCGCCGCTTCCTCGCCGGCCAGAGCACGTCGTTACTCGGCACCGGGATGAACACGATCGGTACGACCTTCGCCGTGCTGCAGATGCCTGGCGGCGGGGTGGACGCCGTCGGCGTGGTGATGGCGGCGCGGATCCTCGCGGTGCTGGTCGTACTGCTGCTCGGCGGCGTGTTCACCGATCGGCTCGGAGCCCGTGCAGTCATGCTGACAGCGGATCTGCTCCGGTTCACCGCCCAGGGCACGCTGGCCGTACTGCTGTTCACCCATAGCGCGAAGGTCTGGGAAGTGGTCGTGCTGGCGGTGCTCCTCGGAATCGGTGAGGGAGGGTTCAGTCCGGGCCTGACAGCTCTGGTGCCCCACCTCGTTCCTGCGGATGACCTTGCGGACGCCAACTCGCTGCTGCAGATCACCCAGGCTGTGACCTCGGTCGCAGGTCCAGGTCTAGCCGGCCTGCTCATCGCTGTTTCTGATGCGGGCACCGTGGTCGCTGTCGACGCGGCCAGCTACGGCGTGAGCGTCATAGCCTTGGCTGGGCTGCCCCTGTCGCAGTTGGCCACGCCCCGCCATGGATTGTTCACCGACCTGGGACGCGGCTGGAAGGAGTTCACCTCCCGCACGTGGCTGTGGGTCACGACCCTCCACATCAGCCTCTTCAACTTCGTCCTCTGGGCACCGTTCCTGGTACTGGGCCCGACTCTTGCCCAGCAGCGGCTCGGCGGTGCCGGTGCCTGGGGGCTGGTGCTGGCCCTCTACGGCATCGGCTCAATCGGGGGCGGCCTGGCGCTGCTCGGCAGGAACCCCAGCCGGGCACTCGTCTGGTCCGTGGCCGCATCCGCGGGCTGGGCAGTCCCGGCGGCAGCGTTGGCGGCGCGGTTGTCGTTGGGCTGGGTGGCCGCAGCCGCACTCTTCGCAGGGGTCGGAGCAGCGGTGTGCAACACCCTCGTGACGACCGTCATGCAGCGCGAGATCCCCGTCGAGGTCCGCGGACGTGTCAGTGCGTTCGACAGCCTGGGTGCCTTCGCCCTGGGGCCGCTCGGGCTGGCGCTGGCCGGGCCGGTGTCGGGTGCCGTAGGGGCAGACCGGCTCCTCGGGCTTGGTGTGTTGTGGCAGCTGACCGCAGTCGGGGTGGTACTGGCGTTCCCGTCCGTTCGAAGGCACGGCGCAAGGTGACGGGTGGGGCTGTCTTCTTCGCCCTCCAGGGAGCCGAGGTCAGGTCTGGGCCATGTCCACGAAGCGGGAGTAGTGGCCCTGGAAGGCGACCGTGATCGTCGCGGTCGGGCCGTTACGGTGCTTGGCGACGATCAGGTCCGCCTCGCCCGCGCGCGGGGACTCCTTCTCATAGGCGTCCTCGCGGTGCAGCAGGATGACCATGTCCGCGTCCTGCTCGATGGAGCCGGACTCACGCAGGTCGGAGACCATCGGCTTCTTGTCGGTGCGCTGCTCGGGACCACGGTTGAGCTGGGAGAGGGCGATGACGGGCAGCTCCAGTTCCTTGGCGAGCAGCTTGAGGTTACGGGACATGTCCGAGACCTCCTGCTGACGGCTCTCGGCGCGCTTGGAACCGCCGGACTGCATCAGCTGGAGGTAGTCGATGACGACCAGCTTGAGGTCGTTGCGCTGCTTCAGACGGCGGCACTTGGCCCGGATCTCCATCATCGACAGGTTGGGGGAGTCGTCGATGTAGAGCGGGGCGGCGGAGACGTCCGGCATCCTGCGGGCCAGCCGGGTCCAGTCCTCGTCGGTCATCGTGCCCGAGCGCATGTGGTGCAGGGCGACGCGGGCCTCCGCGGACAGCAGTCGCATCGCGATCTCGTTGCGGCCCATCTCCAGCGAGAAGATGACGCTGGGCAGGTTGTGCTTGATGGAGGCGGCGCGCGCGAAGTCCAGGGCGAGCGTCGACTTGCCCATCGCGGGACGGGCGGCGATGACGACCATCTGGCCGGGGTGCAGGCCGTTCGTCAGCGAGTCGAAGTCGGTGAACCCGGTGGGCACGCCCGTCATCTCGCCGCTGCGCGACCCGATGGCCTCGATCTCGTCGAGGGCGCCTTCCATGATGTCGCCCAGCGGCAGGTAGTCCTCGCTGGTGCGCTGCTCGGTGACCGCGTAGATCTCGGCCTGGGCGCGGTTGACGATCTCGTCGACGTCGTCGTCGCCCGCGTAACCCATCTGGGTGATCCGGGTGCCGGCCTCGACCAGGCGGCGCAGCACCGCGCGCTCGTGGACGATCTCCGCGTAGTAGGCGGCGTTCGCCGCGGTGGGCACCGTCTGCACCAGCGTGTGCAGATACGAGGCACCGCCCACCTTGTTGATCTCGCCGCGCTTGGTCAGCTCGGCCGCGATGGTGATGGGGTCGGCGGGCTCGCCCTTGGCGTAGACGTCGAGGACGGCCTGGTAGATCGTCTCGTGGGCGGGCTTGTAGAAGTCGTGGCCCTTGAGGATCTCGACGACGTCCGCGATGGCGTCCTTGGACAGGAGCATGCCGCCGAGGACGGACTGCTCCGCGTCGAGGTCCTGCGGGGGGACCCGCTCGAAGGCCGAGCCGCCGCCCTCCCAGGCGTCGCCCTCCCGGCCCCGGTCGTGCTGTTCGTCGCGGCCGCGCCCTCCTTCGGGCCGCCGACGGGAGGCAGGCAGACGATCACCTGGTCCGCTGTCGGCCCACGGGTCGTCCAAGGGCTCGGAAATGCTCACCGAGCGGCCTCCTCCCGTCCGCCGAGCGGACCTCGCCGTGCCTCTCATTTCTACGGCACGGCACTGACATATCGAGCAGCCCGCCTCCGCTTCCGGCGCGTCGTCTCACGACGTGTTCGGGAGCAGGCGAAAGGAGCAGGCGCCGGACCACGGTAGGCCCCCGGGCACCGTCAGCCAATCTGGTTATCCACAGGCCATGTGGACGACGGGCCCGATGCTGTGGAGAACTCGGCGAAACCTGTGCACGACCCGGTGGACAGTGCTGTGAACAAGCCCTCGCAGGATTCCAGGGACCACTGCTGACCTGCTGGTTTCCCGTCCACCGGCTGTGCAGAAGAAAAACTTTCCCCATCGGACCAAGATCGCTTCGAACAGTGCGCACACCTGCACAGTTCACCGGCAAAAGTAAGGGTCCAAAGCGCTTTGCATCGCTTACCTGTGGACGGTTAGATTGGTGCCCATGACACAGGCCCCCGCACGACCTGCGGCCGACCGCCGTCGGCATGACCGAGAGATCGTCGCACTGGCGGTTCCGGCCTTCGGCGCACTCGTCGCCGAGCCGCTCTTCGTGCTGGCCGACAGCGCGATCGTCGGCCACCTCGGCACGGCGCAACTGGCCGGCCTCGGGGTCGCCTCCGCCCTGTTGACCACCGCCGTCAGCGTGTTCGTCTTCCTCGCCTACGCCACCACGGCCGCGGTCGCACGCCGCGTCGGCGCGGGCGATCTCCAGGCCGCGATCCGCCAGGGGATGGACGGCGTATGGCTGGCGCTGCTGCTCGGCGCCGCCGTCATCGTGGCGGTCCTGCCCAGCGCACCGGCGCTGGTGGACCTCTTCGGCGCCTCGCACACGGCCGCCCCGTACGCGACCACGTATCTGCGGATCTCCGCACTGGGCATCCCCGCCATGCTCGTCGTGCTCGCCGCCACCGGGGTGCTCCGCGGTCTCCAGGACACCCGGACCCCCCTCTACGTCGCCGTGGGCGGCTTCGTCGCCAATGCCGTCCTCAACGTCGGACTGGTCTACGGCGCCGGCCTCGGCATCGCGGGCTCCGCCTGGGGCACCGTGATCGCCCAGTGCGCCATGGCCGCGGTCTACCTCGTCGTGGTCGTCCGCGGAGCCCGCAGGCACGGCGCGTCCCTGCGCCCCGACGCCGCGGGCATCAGGGCTTGTGCACAGGCCGGTGTTCCCCTGCTGGTGCGCACGCTCTCCCTGCGGGCGATCCTGATGATCGCCACGGCGGTCGCGGCCCGCCTCGGTGACGCGGACATCGCCGCCCATCAGATCATCCTGTCCCTGTGGAGCCTGCTCGCCTTCGCGCTCGACGCCATCGCGATCGCCGGACAGGCCATCATCGGCCGCTTCCTGGGCGCCGGTGACACTGCGGGCGCCCGGGACGTCTGCCGGCGCATGGTGCAGTGGGGCGCGGTGGTCGGTGTCGTTCTCGGACTTCTCGTGGTCGTGAGCCGCCCGGTGTTCCTGCCCCTGTTCACCGGCGATGCCACGGTGAAGCACACCGCCCTTCCCGCTCTGCTGCTGGTGGCGCTCTCCCAGCCGGTCTGCGGCATCGTCTACGTCCTCGACGGCGTACTGATGGGCGCGGGCGACGGCCCGTACCTGGCCGGGGCGATGATCCTCACCCTGGCGGTGTTCACCCCCGCCGCGCTTCTGGTGCCCGTGTTCGGCGGCGGACTCACCGCGTTGTGGGCCGCGATGGCGCTCATGATGACCGTGCGCCTGCTGACCCTGTGGATACGAACCCGGTCGGGCCGCTGGCTGGTGACGGGCGCGACGCGCTGAGGCCGGCGCCCGCCCGTCACCGCCGCGGTGATCGAGCTGTTTCACGTGAAACCGTGAAAACCGGCGAGACCGCGAAACACGGACGCCCTTCCCACCTCGTGAGCCGCGCTCGCACGCCGTAGAGCCTGCACGGCACGGGCCCACCCGCGACCACGAAGAGGGGCCGCACCCAGCCGGGTGCGGCCCCTCTCTCAGCTGCGTTCAGCCGAGCACGGCGATCAGGCCGCGACGACCTCGATGCTGACCTTGGCGGCCACCTCGGGGTGCAGACGCACGGACGTCGCGTGGGCGCCCAGGGTCTTGATCGGCGCGCCCAGCTCGATGCGGCGCTTGTCGACCTCGGGACCACCGGCGGCCTTGATCGCCGAGGCGACGTCGGCCGGGGTGACGGAACCGAAGAGACGACCGGCGTCGCCGGAGCGGACGGCCAGACGGACCTTCACACCCTCGAGCTGGGCCTTGATCTGGTTGGCCTGCTCGATGGTCTGGATCTCGTGGATCTTGCGAGCACGACGGATCTGCTCGACGTCCTTCTCGCCACCCTTGGTCCAGCGGATCGCGAACTTCCGCGGGATCAGGTAGTTGCGAGCGTAACCGTCCTTGACGTCGACGACGTCGCCCGCGGCACCGAGGCCGGTGACCTCGTGGGTCAGGATGATCTTCATGAATGGCTCACCCTTCCCTTATCGCGCGGTGGAGGTGTAGGGCAGCAGCGCCATCTCACGGCTGTTCTTGACGGCCGTGGCGACGTCACGCTGGTGCTGCGTGCAGTTGCCGGTCACGCGGCGGGCACGGATCTTGCCGCGGTCGGAAATGAACTTCCGCAGCATGTTCGTGTCCTTGTAGTCCACGTACGTGACCTTGTCCTTGCAGAAAGCGCAGACCTTCTTCTTAGGCTTGCGCACAGGCGGCTTCGCCATGGTGTTTCTCCTGTGTGATCAAGAAGTGTGGGTACGACCCACCCTCGGTCGCACCGGGTCCGGGGACCCGGTGCACAGACCTAGAAGGGGGGCTCGTCCGAGTAGCCGCCACCGCCGCCGGAGCCGGAGCCGGAACCGCCGCCCCAGCCGCCGCCACCCTGGTTGCCACCGGCAGGAGCGCCGGTCGCCCACGGGTCGTCGGCGGGAGCGCCGCCACCGCCCTGCTGGCCGCCGCCGGGGCCGCCGCCCCAGCCGCCGCCACCCTGGCCGCCACCGCCACCGCCGCCGTAACCACCCTGGCCGCCGCCGCGGCCGCTGGTCTTGGTGACCTTGGCCGTGGCGTTGCGCAGGCTGGCGCCGACTTCCTCGACGTCCAGCTCGTAGACCGTGCGCTTGACGCCCTCACGGTCCTCGTAGGACCGCTGCTTCAGCCGACCCTGCACGATGACGCGCATGCCTCGCTGGAGCGACTCCGCGACGTTCTCCGCCGCCTGACGCCAGACCGAGCAGGTCAGGAAGAGGCTCTCGCCGTCCTTCCACTCGTTCGTCTGGCGGTCGAAGGTGCGGGGCGTGGACGCGACGCGGAACTTCGCGACCGCCGCACCGGAGGGGGTGAAGCGCAGCTCGGGGTCGTCGACGAGATTGCCGACGACCGTGATGACGGTCTCGCCTGCCATGGGGGTACCTCTCGGCGGGTTTGCTGCTGGCTGCTGGTGCTGCTACTCGGATCCCGAGATCGCTGAGCCGGGGCTCAGTGGGTCTCGGGGCGGAGGACCTTGGTCCGGAGGACCGACTCGTTCAGGTTCATCTGGCGGTCGAGCTCCTTGACGACCGCAGGCTCGGCCTGCAGGTCGATGACCGAGTAGATGCCCTCGGGCTTCTTCTTGATCTCGTACGCGAGACGGCGACGGCCCCAGGTGTCGATCTTCTCGACCTTTCCGCCACCGTCACGGACGACAGAAAGGAAGTTCTCGATCAGCGGGGAGACAGCGCGCTCCTCGACATCGGGGTCGAGGATGACCATCACCTCGTAGTGACGCATGTGGAACCCACCTCCTTCGGACTCAGCGGCCACGGTCGTTCCGTGGCAGGAGGGTTGTGATGCGTACGCAATCGTGTGTGCCAGTAAAA
The DNA here is from genome assembly GCF_058344915.1 of Streptomyces sp. PL-25. NCBI lineage: Bacteria > Bacillati > Actinomycetota > Actinomycetes > Kitasatosporales > Streptomycetaceae > Streptomyces > Streptomyces sp. PL-25. Next base: position 3,751,425 of record NZ_CP136997.1, on the reverse strand, counting down.
CAGCCGGCACTGACAACGGGGCCGGACCGGCGGATTCTCCGGGCCGTCCTCGGGTTGTCCCGTGCACGGGCCGGGCAGACACAAGTGCAGACGGTACAGACTACCCGCACCCGGCTTCCGGTTGAAATCCGGGCACAGAACCCGGCAATCTGGACACCTCGGGTGACTCGGCGCTACGAAGCGCTGCCTCTCGCAGGAGGTGCCCCATGGCACAGACGATGCGACCGAACACCGCCGCGAACAACGGCCTCCTCGCCACGGACGGCAAGTCCCACCCTCTCCAGGACGCGCTGCTCGCGACGACCCTGGTGCTGGGCGTCCTCGCCTTCATCACCGGCCTCCTCTTCCACAGCCTGCATCTGGTGAGCTCCTGGGCCGGGCTGGTGGGCATCCTCACCGGCGCGTACGGCCAGTGGATCTCGGTGACCACGCGCGAGCGCTTCGGCCTCATCCTCGGTCTCGGCGCCTCGGCGATCGGGTTCTTCCTCGGCATGGCCCACGGCGGCCTCTTCGGCGGCGTCATCAGCTGACGCCGCACCGGGCCGGCCGGATCGCGGACGGCGTCCGCCGCACCCCGCGGGCGCCGTCCGCGCGCCGTGCGCCGCTGCCGCCCCGGGCGACAGGCCGGGGCGAAGGTGGTGTGCGGCCAGTCTGCGCGCTCCCCTGGCGCAGTAGGCTTCGGCGCGAGAGCCGGAGCCCCTGAACCCATGGGGACACGCCAGCCCGAGGAGCGCCCCGAATGAGCCTGACCCTGAGGACCATCAGTCGAGAGCAGCATCTGGCCTACATCCAGAGCCTGCCGGCGGCGAGTCACATGCAGGTCCCGGCCTGGGCCGACGTCAAGGCGGAGTGGCGCTCCGAGAGCCTCGGCTGGTTCGACGAGCGTACGGGGTACATGGTCGGCGCCGGGCTCGTGCTGTACCGCCAGCTGCCCAAGATCAAGCGCTACCTCGCGTATCTGCCCGAGGGCCCGGTCATCAACTGGTTCGCGCCCAACCTCGACGACTGGCTCCAGCCGATGCTGGCCCATCTGAAGCGGCAGGGCGCCTTCTCGGTCAAGATGGGTCCGCCGGTGATCATCCGGCGCTGGAACTCCGAGAGCATCAAGAAGGGCATCCAGGACGCGGACGTCAAGCGGCTGCGCGACCTGGAGGCCGACTTCATCGAGCCGCGCGCCTTCGAGGTCGCCGACAAGCTGCGCCGCATGGGCTGGCAGCAGGGCGAGGACGGCGGTGCCGGCTTCGGGGACGTCCAGCCCCGCTACGTCTTCCAGGTGCCGCTGGCCAACCGCTCCCTGGAAGAGGTCCACAAGAACTTCAACCAGCTGTGGCGCCGCAACATCAAGAAGGCCGAGAAGGCCGGTGTCGAGGTCGTCCAGGGCGGCTACCACGACCTGGAGGAGTGGCAGCGGCTGTACGAGATCACGGCCGTGCGCGACCACTTCCGGCCCCGGCCGCTGTCGTACTTCCAGCGCATGTGGTCCGCCCTCAACACCGAGGACCCCAACCGCATGCGGCTGTACTTCGCCCGGCACAACGGGGTGAACCTGGCCGCGGCGACGATGCTCATCGTCGGCGGGCACGTCTGGTACTCCTACGGCGCCTCGGACAACATCGGCCGCGAGGTCCGGCCCTCGAACGCGATGCAGTGGCGGATGCTGCGCGACGCCTACGCGCTCGGCGCGACGGTCTACGACCTGCGCGGCATCTCCGACTCGCTGGACGAGACCGACCACCTCTTCGGCCTGATCCAGTTCAAGGTCGGCACCGGCGGCCAGGCGGCCGAGTACCTCGGCGAGTGGGACTTCCCGCTGAACAAGCTGCTCCACAAGGCGCTCGACATCTACATGTCGCGGCGCTGACCCCGCGCTCCGCTCCGACGGCGCCGGTGGTCCCCTCCACCTCTCTGCCACACCTCACCACACCGCAGCCACGAGAAAGGTCCCAGGTCCGGCCATGGCGCTCACGCTCTACGTCGACACCGCGCGCTGGCGGGCGCATCACAAGCACGTGCAGGAGCAGTTCCCCGGACTGGTCCCGGTCTGCAAGGGCAACGGCTACGGCTTCGGGCACGAGCGCCTGGCCGAGGAGGCCACCCGGCTCGGCTCGGACATCCTCGCCGTCGGCACGACGTACGAGGCCGCCCGGATCAAGGACTGGTTCGGAGGCGACCTGCTGGTGCTGACGCCCTACCGGCGCGGCGAGGAGCCGGTGCCCCTGCCCGACCGGGTGATCCGCTCGGTGTCCTCCATCGACGGCGTCTACGGCCTGGTCGGAGCCCGCGTCGTCATCGAGGTGATGTCCTCGATGAAGCGGCACGGTGTCAGCGAGCAGGAGCTGCCGCAGCTGCACGCCGCCATCGAGAACGTCCGCCTGGAGGGCTTCGCGATCCATCTGCCGCTGGACCGGACGGACGGCTCGGACGCCGTCGAGGAGGTCATCGGCTGGATGGACCGGCTGCGCGCGGCCCGGCTTCCGCTGCACACCATGTTCGTCAGCCATCTGAAGGCCGACGAACTCGCCCGGCTCCAGCAGCAGTTCCCGCAGACCCGCTTCCGTGCCCGGATCGGCACCCGGCTGTGGCTGGGCGACCACGAGGCCACCCAGTACCGCGGCGCGGTCCTGGACGTGACGCGGGTGGCCAAGGGCGACCGCTTCGGCTACCGGCAGCAGAAGGTGGCCTCCGACGGCTTCCTGGTGGTCGTGGCGGGCGGTACGTCGCACGGCGTGGGTCTGGAGGCGCCCAAGGCGCTGCACGGCGTCATGCCGCGCGCCAAGGGAGTCGCACGGGCCGGCCTCGCCACCGTGAACCGGAACCTCTCGCCGTTCGTCTGGGGCGGCAAGCAGCGCTGGTTCGCCGAGCCGCCGCACATGCAGGTCTCGATCCTGTTCGTGCCCTCGGACGCGCCGGAACCGACGGTCGGCGACGAACTCGTCGCCCATCTGCGGCACACCACCACGCAGTTCGACCGGATCGTGGACCGCTGAGCCCGGTCGCCGTCACGCGTGGATGAGGCCCTGCCCGGTGGTCGCCGGGCAGGGCCTCATGCAGGGCATACAGGGCGCCATCAGTGCCGTTCGCTCAGAGCGAACGCCCCTCGGGGTGCTCCGGCTCTTCGCGGTGCTCCGCGGGGACACCGGCCCATTCGGCCTCGGCGTCGACGTCGGCGTCCTCGTAGAAGGCCATGTGCCGTGCCGGGCGGGCCGCGGCTCCCAGCACGAAGACGTCCTCGGCCCCGTCGAGCACACCGCCCGAGGGATCGTCGTCCCCGGACCGGCGCACCACGTCGCGGTCCGGCACGAGGATGTCGCGCACGACGACCGCGCACAGGTACAGCGTCCCCGCCAGGTGGACGGCGATCGCCCAGTGGTAGCCGTCGGTCGGCAGTCCCTTGTGGGCGTCTTCGCTGGTCGTGTACGCGAGGTACAGCCAGATCCCGAGGAAGTACGCCACCTCGCACGCCTGCCAGATCAGGAAGTCGCGCCACTTCGGGCGGGCGAGCACGGCCAGCGGGATCAGCCACAGGACGTACTGCGGTGAGTAGACCTTGTTGGTGAGGATGAAGACCGCCACGATCAGGAAGGCGAGCTGGGCGAACCGCGGTCGGCGCGGGGCCATGAGCGTGAGCGCCGCGATACCGAGGGAGCACACCACCACCAGCAGCGTGGCCACGGTGTTCACGAAGTCGGTGCTGGGCGGGTCGGTCGAGTTCTGGGCCCAGATCAGCCAGAAGGATCCGAAGTCGACGCCCCGGTCGTGGCTGAACCGGTAGAACTGCCACCAGCCGTCACCGGCGAAGGCCATCACCGGCAGATTGACGACCAGCCAGGCGACGACCGCGCCCGCGAGCGCCTTGCCGAACTCGCGCCACCGGCCGGCCCGCCAGCACAGAACGAGCAGCGGGCCCAGCAGCAGAGCGGGATAGAGCTTGGCGGCCGTGGCGAGCCCGAGCAGGACACCGAAGGCGACGGGACGCTCGCGCGCCCACATCAGCATCGCCGCGGCCGTCAGGGCGACCGCCAGCAGGTCCCAGTTGATCGTGGCGGTCAGGGCCAGGGCCGGCGCCAGGGCGACCAGCAGGCCGTCCCACGGGCGCCGGGCGTGTGTCCGGGTCACACAGACCGCGATGACGGCCGCGCACGCCATGAGCATCCCGGCGTTGACCATCCAGTACCAGCGCTCCTGGTGCTGGATGCTGCCGCTGTGCGGGGTCAGCCAGGAGGCCACCTCCATGAACACACCGGTCAGGACCGGGTACTCGAGGTAGGGCATGTCCCCGGTGAGCTTGTCGAAGTACGGCACGAGCCCGTCGGCGAATCCACGCCCCTGGTAGAGGTGCGGGATGTCCGAGTAGCAGGCCTTCGTGTACTGCGAACTCGCGCCGAAGAACCAGGCGCTGTGGTAGCACGGCGCCTTCTGGACCAGGCCGAGGGCGAACATGCCGATCGCGAGCAGGGCGATCACCCGCACCGGGGTCCACCAGGACGTCCCGAGCAGCGCGTACCGTCCGACAGGGCCGCCGATCAGCTCACTGCCGGCCGCGGCGACCTCGTCCTCCGCGGTCGGCCGGACCGGGCCTGGCTCGTGCACGCTCGCTTGCGTCGATTCAGCACTGGGCATGCCGCACATCCTGCCGTACGCGTCAGTGAAAACGCCGTGGGCCGCCGCACCCAGTGGGTGCGGCGGCCCGTGTTTCACGTGAAACGGTCCGGCGGAGCGATGCCCCGGCTCATGGCCGACGGCGGCGAGGAGGCGGCCCCAGCCGCTGTGGCACCGTCTCTACGGCCACCATGACGACTTCGTGGGCGACGGCGAGGTGCCGGTGCCTCCGTTCGCATCGCCCCCGCCACCGGGTCCACCGCCGTCGCCGCCATCACCCCCATTGCCACCGTTGGCACCATTGCTGCCGTTGGCCCCGTTGTTTCCGTTCTGTCCACCGATGTCGTCGCAGCCCCAGAAGTTGCAGTGCGTCTGCGTGGGCGACGGCGGAGGCGGCGGCGCGACCGGGCTGTTCTCCGGCTTGCTGGGAGTGGTCGACGGGGACGGAATGTTCTCCTCGGTCCGGGTGGCCGTCGGAGTGGGCGTCGGGCTGGGCGCGGCGTTGACGATCTCACCGATGGGCTCGGGCGTCGGGAACTTCTCCGCGGGCTGGCCCTTGAGCGCTTCCATCATGTAGTCGTGCCAGATCTCGGACGGGAACGAGGAGCCGTGGATCTTGTCCTGGCCACCGGTGTGGTACATCTCCAGGAACGTGCGCGACTTGTTCTTCTCGTTGTCGTCCAGCCGGAACATGCTGATCGCGGTGGACAGCTGCGGGGTGTAGCCGACGAACCAGGCCGACTTGTTGCCGTCGGTGGTACCGGTCTTGCCCGCCACTTCCCGTCCGGGCAGCTTGGCGTTGGTACCGGTGCCCTTCTCGACCACGGTCTTCAGGACGTCGGTGACGTTGTCGGCGACGTTGGCGTCGAAGGCCTGCTTGGCCGCGCTCTTGTGCTCGTAGACCGTACCGTCCTGGTTGTCGATCTTCATGACGGAGAACGGTTCGTTCTGCTTCCCGCTGGTGGCGAACGTCGCGTAGGCGCCCGCCATGCGGATCGCGCTCGGGTCGGAGATACCGATGGAGAACGACGGGAAGGTGGTGCCGGTCAGGCTGTCCTTCTTCAGGCCCGCGTCCAGCGCGGCCTTCTCGACCTTGTCCAGGCCGACGTCCATGCCGAGCTGCACGAAGGCGGTGTTGACCGACTGCCGCATCGCCTCACGCAGGTCGATCATGTAGTTGGGCGCGGTACCGACCGACTCGTTGTCGTCGTTCGTCTGGAGCCACTCCTCGCCCTTCTCGTTCTTCCAGACGGTCCCGTCGTACCTCTTGATCTTGAGCTTGTTCTTGCCGCTGAAGCGGCTCTTGGGGGAGACGAGGGTGCGTTCGTCCGCCCCCTGGTTCTCGCCCCCGTCCGGATCACGGACACCGTCACGCATGGCCGCCGCCAGCACGAACGGCTTGAACGTCGAACCGACCTGCGCACCGGTGGCGTCCGCGTTGTCGGTGAAGTGCTTGGTCCAGTCCTCACCGCCGTAGATCGCCTTGATGGCACCCGTCTTGGAGTCCACCGAGGCGCCGCCGAACTGCACGTGCGTGTCGTACTTCGGACGCTTCTTGGGGTCGATGTTGTTCTTCTGGACCTTCTCCACCGCGGCCTTCAGCTTGTCGACCTTGTCCTTCTCGAAGGTCGTGTGGATCTGGTAGCCGCCCTGCTGGAGCTTGTCCGCGGTGATGCCGGTGTTGTTGATCACGTAGGCCTTGGCGAGGTCGACGAGATAGCCGACCTGGCCGCTCAGCCGGGTGTTCGACCGGGGGCTCTGCCACTTGGGCAGCGACCGGTACTTGTCCCGCTCCGCGGCGCTCAGATGCCCGTACTCGACCATCTTGTTGAGCGTGTCCTGCATCTGGTTCATGACGCGCTTGGTGTTGGCCTGGGGTGTCGCCGACGGGTCGATGGACGTCGATCCGGCCGGGTCGTAGTACGTGGCGCCCTTGAGCACCGCTGCCAGGAAGGCGCACTCGCCGGCGTCCAGGTTCTTGGCGTCCTTGTTGAAGTAGGCCCGGGACGCCGCCTGGAGCCCGTAGGCCCCGCGACCGTAGTAGGAGGAGTTGAGGTACCCCGCCATGATCTGGTCCTTGGGCACCTTGGTCCCGACCTTGATCGACACGAAGATCTCCTTGAACTTGCGGGAGATCGTCTGCGACTGGTCGTTCAGCATCGCGTTCTTGACGTACTGCTGGGTGATGGTGGACCCGCCCTGGGTCTGCTGACCCCGGGCCATGTTGAGCAGGGCGCGCGTGATGCCCTTGGGGTCGATGCCGCTGTCGGTCTCGAAGGTCTTGTTCTCCTGCGAGATGACCGCGTTGCGCATGTTCTTGGGGATGTCCGAGTAGCTCAGGATCTGGCGGTTGATCTCACCGCCCGTCCGGACCATCTCGCTGCCGTCGGCCCAGTAGTACACGTTGTTCTGGGCGGTCGCGGTCTCCTGGATGTTCGGGACGCTCACCATCGCGTACCCGATGCCGGCCACCGCCACCAGGCTGCCGACGAAGCCGATGAACAGCCCCGTGACCAGCTTCCAGGACGGCATCCAGCGCCGCCAGCCGTACTTGCCCGCGCGCGGATAGTCGATGAACCGCTTCTTGGCGGGTGGAGCCGTCCGGCCCTGGCCGCGTCCGGGCCCGGTGGGGCCACCGGGCCCGCCTCCGCGCCGCCGGCCGCCGCGCTGCGCCGCCCGGCGGGCCTCGGCCCGGCCGCCGTAGGGGCGCTCCTCCTGTGCCGCGCCGTACGAGCCAGACCCGTGGGACGTGGACCCGGAGGCGGACCCAGCGGAGTCGGCTGAAGATCCGTTGGCGCCTCGCGGTGCCGCGCGGCGGCCGGAGGACGAGCCGGACTGGCCGCGTCGGGCCGCGGCACGTCCGCCTCCCTGCGGCTGCGGCGGTTTGCGACGGTGCTCGCTCATCGAACGATTACTCCTCGGGCAGGCGCACCCGTGCGCGCCTGGAAACAGCGGCTGGTTTCCGGTCCCCCCGAACGTACGGATGTGGCCGGTCGCGCCTTCACCCGTACTGCACCAGGGACAAGGACGTCCCCATGCGTCGCTAGGTTCCCGGTGTCATGCATGGCGGACAGACTACGCACCGTCAAAACCCACCGGGTCCCGAAGTTCACCCCAAATCAGGCAACTTGGCTGCAACGAAACGGTGATGTGATCCCGTTCACCCTGTCCCCCCTTGTCGCACGCGCGGGGTCGTTCTATCGTCTGGATGTATCGAGTCGATACATCAGCGCGACATAAAGACCGTCACGGCACCCGGTACGGCGTGAGCCGGCACCGGGTCGCGGCAGAGAGGAGGCGACGATGGGCCGGCGTTCCGGAATCCTTGAGTTCGCCGTACTCGGCCTGCTCCGCGAGTCCCCGATGCACGGCTATGAGCTGCGCAAACGGCTCAATACGTCGCTGGGTGTGTTCCGTGCGTTCAGTTACGGGACGCTGTATCCCTGCCTCAAGACGCTGGTCGCCAACGGCTGGTTGACCGAGGAACCGGGGAACACCACCGAGGACGCCCTCGCCGCCCCGCTCGCCGGGCGCCGCGCGAAGATCGTCTACCGGTTGACGGCAGAAGGTAAGGAGCACTTCGAGGAGCTGCTCTCCCAGACCGGCCCCGACGCGTACGACGACGAGCACTTCGCCGCGCGCTTCGCCTTCTTCGGGCAGACCTCGCGCGATGTGCGCATGCGCGTGCTCGAGGGCCGCCGCAGTCGGCTGGAGGAGCGTCTGGAGAAGATGCGCGCCTCCCTCGCGCGCACCAGGGAGCGCCTCGACGACTACACCCTCGAGCTCCAGCGCCACGGAATGGAGTCCGTGGAGCGCGAAGTGCGCTGGCTGAACGAGCTCATCGAGAGTGAGCGGGCCGGGCGGGACCTCAAGGGTTCCGCCGACGGGGGGACCGCTCAGCAGGACACCACCAATGGAGCGACGGGCGGCCTGCCCCGGACCGGGGATCCTTCCCGGCCGGATACGCCCGGCGACACCGCCACGTGAGGTCCCGTCGGGGCTTCACCGAGTACACACAGGGAGCAACCGGAATGGGTTCGGTTCGCGTAGCCATCGTCGGTGTGGGCAACTGCGCCGCATCGCTGGTGCAGGGCGTCGAGTACTACAAGGACGCCGACCCGGCGGCCAAGGTCCCGGGCCTCATGCACGTGCAGTTCGGCGACTACCACGTGCGTGACGTCGAGTTCGTGGCCGCCTTCGACGTAGACGCGAAGAAGGTCGGTCTGGACCTCTCGGACGCCATCGGCGCCTCCGAGAACAACACCATCAAGATCTGCGACGTGCCCTCCGCCGGTGTGACGGTGCAGCGCGGCCACACCCTCGACGGCCTCGGCAAGTACTACCGCCAGACCATCGAGGAGTCCGCCGAGGCTCCGGTCGACGTCGTCCAGGTCCTCAAGGACAAGCAGGTCGACGTCCTCGTCTGCTACCTGCCGGTCGGCTCCGAGGACGCGGCGAAGTTCTACGCCCAGTGCGCCATCGACGCCAAGGTCGCCTTCGTCAACGCCCTCCCGGTCTTCATCGCCGGCACCAAGGAGTGGGCGGACAAGTTCACCGAGGCGGGCGTCCCGATCGTCGGTGACGACATCAAGTCGCAGGTCGGCGCCACCATCACGCACCGTGTCATGGCGAAGCTGTTCGAGGACCGGGGCGTCGTCCTGGACCGCACGATGCAGCTGAACGTCGGCGGCAACATGGACTTCAAGAACATGCTCGAGCGCGAGCGCCTGGAGTCCAAGAAGATCTCCAAGACGCAGGCCGTCACCTCGCAGATCCCCGACCGGGACCTCGGCGAGAAGAACGTCCACATCGGCCCGTCCGACTACGTGGCCTGGCTGGACGACCGCAAGTGGGCCTACGTCCGCCTCGAGGGCCGTGCCTTCGGTGACGTCCCGCTGAACCTGGAGTACAAGCTCGAGGTCTGGGACTCCCCGAACTCCGCGGGTGTCATCATCGACGCCCTGCGCGCCGCGAAGATCGCCAAGGACCGCGGCGTCGGCGGCCCGATCCTGTCGGCGTCCTCGTACTTCATGAAGTCCCCGCCGGTCCAGTACTTCGACGACGAGGCCCGCGAGAACGTCGAGAAGTTCATCCGCGGCGACGTCGAGCGCTGACGTCACGCTGAACGCTCCTGCCAGGGCTGGGAGGGTCCCCGAGGCGATCGCCCCGGGGACCCTCCCGTCTGTGCCCCGGGGGCCCTCGCGTATGTGAGGCTGTGCCCCATGGCCGTCGTCCGTGACCTGCGCGTCCTGCTGCGCCAGCGGGGCTTCCGACGGCTGCTCACCATACGGTTGCTCTCCCAGGGCGCCGACGGCGTCTATCAGGTCGCGCTCGCCGCCTACGTCGTCTTCTCCCCCGAGCACCAGGCCTCGGCCGGCGCCGTCGCCTCGGCGATGGCGGTGCTGCTGCTGCCCTACTCCCTGGTCGGTCCGTTCGCCGGTGTGCTGCTGGACCGCTGGCGGCGCCGTCAGGTCTTCCTCTACGGCAATCTGGCCCGCGCGGTGCTGGCCGCCGCCACCGCCGTGCTGATGGCGGCGGGCGCAGCCGACTGGCTCTTCTACGCCTCCGCCCTGTGCGTCACCGCCGTCAACCGCTTCGTCCTGTCGGGCCTGTCCGCCGCGCTGCCGCGGGTGGTGGACGCCGAGCGGCTGGTCGTCGCCAACTCCCTGTCGCCGACCGCGGGCTCCCTCGCGGCCTTCGGGGGCGGCGGCCTCGCCTTCGCCCTGCGCCTGGCCGGGGCCGACTCGGATGCCGCCGTGGTGCTGCTGGGCGCCGTCCTCTATCTGTGCGCCGCCCTCACGTCGCTGCTGATGGCCCGGGACCTCCTCGGTCCCGACCGCGACCCGGCGCCGCCCCGGCTGGGTACCGCGCTGACCGGCACCGCGCGGGGCCTGCTGGCCGGTGTGCGGCACCTCGCCGCGCCGCCGCGCCGGGCGGCGGCGCGGGCTCTGGGCGCGATGGCGCTGATGCGGTTCTGCTACGGCGCGCTGACGGTCATGGTGCTGATGCTGTGCCGCTACGGCCTGTCCGCGCACACGGACGACGGGCTGCGGCTGCTCGGTCTCGCGCTGGGCGCGTCCGGGGCCGGGTTCTTCGCCGCGGCGCTGGTCACTCCCTGGGCCGCCGGGCGGCTCGGCCCCCTGCGCTGGATCGCCGTGTGCGCCGGTTCCGCCGCGGTGCTGGAACCCGCTCTCGGGCTGCTGTTCGCCACCGGTCCCCTGCTGGTCGCGGCCTTCGTGCTCGGGCTCGTCACCCAGGGAGCGAAAATCGCCACGGACACGGTCGTGCAGTCCTGCGTCGAGGACGGCTTCCGCGGCCGGATCTTTTCCGTTTACGACGTGCTGTTCAACGTCGCCTTCGTCGGCGCGGCGGCCGTCGCGGCGCTGATGCTGCCTCCGGACGGCCGCTCGTCGGTCCTGGTCATCACGATTGCCGTGATCTACGGAGCGGTTGCGGCGACTATGGCCCGGTTTGAACACCGCTGACTGTCACATCAAAGACACAGAGTCTCCTGGGAAGTACAGGGATGTCAGCGGGGGCCTGTAGCTTACGTGCGTCTTATTTCGACGCCGTGTTCGCGTCATCGTGTCTACGTTCCAGGGGGACCCCCAAGTGACTACTCCGCCGCCGCCCCAGGGCCAGAACCCGTACGCCCAGGCCCCCACCGCTCCCATGGGGCAGCAGCCCGGTCAGCCGGGAGTCCCGCAGCAGCCCTACCCGCCGCAGCAGCCGTACGCCCCCTTCCCGCAGCAGCAGGGCGCGCCGGTGCCGCCGCCCGCGCCGGCCGGCAAGCGTCTGGGCAAGAAGGCCATCCGCATCATCGGTGTGATCGTGGTCGCCGTCATCGTCGCGCTCCTGAAGTTCGGCGCGGGCTGGTTCCTGACCCGCGACGACGCGGAGACCACCTCGGTGGGCTCGTGCATGCACAACGACGGGTCGATGACCAAGGCCGACCTCAAGGAGGTCGACTGCTCGTCCGCCAACGCCCAGTACAAGGTGGTCGAGAAGTTCGACGGCTCCACCGACACGGAGAAGTGCAAGACCGTCACCGACGCGACGATCTCCTACGTCCAGTACGGCGGCGGCCACGACGTGGTGCTCTGCCTGAAGGAAGCCAAGTAACGCCCGGCTCGGCGGTACGACGAAGGGGCGGTGTTTCACGTGAAACACCGCCCCTTCGTCATGGCCGGGTGCCGCGGAGGTCATGTTTCACGTGAAACACGGCCTCCGCGCTGTCAGCTCTCCTGCTGGGCCCACCACTCCCGAAGGGCCGCCACAGCGGCATCGTGCTCCATCGGGCCGTGCTCCAGGCGCAGCTCCAGCATGTGCTTGTAGGCGCGGCCGACCGCGGGGCCGGGCGGGACGCCGAGGATCTCCATGATCTGGTTGCCGTCGAGGTCCGGGCGGATGGAGTCCAGCTCCTCCTTCTCCTGGAGCTGGGCGATGCGCTCCTCCAGACCGTCGTACGCACGGGACAGCGCGAGCGCCTTGCGCTTGTTCCGGGTGGTGCAGTCGGACCGGGTCAGCTTGTGCAGGCGGTCGAGCAGCGGACCGGCGTCGCGGACATAGCGGCGGACCGCCGAATCCGTCCACTCGCCGGTGCCATAGCCGTGGAAGCGCAGATGCAGCTCGACCAGGTGCGAGACGTCCTTCACCAGCTCGTTGGAGTACTTCAGGGCGGTCATGCGCTTCTTGGTCATCTTCGCGCCGACCACCTCATGGTGGTGGAAGGAGACCCGGCCGTCCTTCTCGAAACGGCGCGTACGGGGCTTGCCGATGTCGTGCAGCAGGGCGGCCAGCCGGAGGGTGAGGTCGGGACCCGCCTCCTCCAGGTCGATCGCCTGCTCCAGAACGATCAGTGTGTGGTCGTAGACGTCCTTGTGCCGGTGGTGCTCGTCCCGCTCCAGCCGGAGGGCGGGCAGCTCGGGCAGCACCCGGTCGGCCAGCCCGGTGTCGACGAGCAGGGTCAGGCCCTTGCGCGGGTGGGTGGAGAGGATCAGCTTGTTCAGCTCGTCCCGTACCCGCTCGGCGGAGACGATCTCGATGCGCCCGGCCATCTCCTTCATCGCCGTGACGACCTCGGGGGCGACCTCGAAGTCGAGCTGCGCGGCGAAGCGCGCGGCCCGCATCATCCGCAGCGGGTCGTCCGAGAAGGACTCCTCCGGGGTGCCCGGTGTCCGCAGCACTCGCTCCGCCAGGTCCTCCAGACCGCCGTGCGGGTCGATGAACCTCTTCTCCGGCAGGGCGACGGCCATGGCGTTCACGGTGAAGTCCCGACGGACCAGGTCCTCCTCGATGGAGTCGCCGTACGCCACCTCGGGCTTGCGCGAGGTGCGGTCGTACGCCTCGGACCGGTAGGTCGTCACCTCGATCTGATAGCCGTCCTTCTGCGCACCGACCGTGCCGAAGGCGATCCCGACCTCCCACACGGCGTCCGCCCAGGGCCGCACGATCTTCAGTACGTCCTCGGGACGCGCGTCCGTCGTGAAGTCCAGGTCGTTGCCGAGCCGGCCGAGCAGCGCGTCGCGGACGGACCCGCCGACCAGGGCGAGCGAGAACCCGGCCTCCTGGAAACGGCGCGCGAGGTCGTCGGCGACAGGGGCCACCCGCAGCAGCTCGCTGACCGCGCGCTGCTGCACCTGGCTCAGGGCAGGGGGAGTGTCATCGTTGGCGTTCGGCACAACAGAAGAGGGTACGTGCCCAGGCGGCCCGGCCGTGTCGTTCCGGTGCGCGCGCGGGGACGCCCCCTTGCTTACCCGTTCAAGACCGTCCCATCGTGATGTAACGAACGGCATCCCCGGATACGCGGATATCCAGGGCGCGCGCCGGATTCCCGTCGATCTTGTGGCCGCCTCCGCGGCACTTCCGCTCCGCAGGTCTCGTTACCATGCGGGGACGCACATTCCGACGACCACTGACGACGAGGGACGGGCGAGCGCGTGGCCGAGGCGGCAGACTTCCTGGGGACCAGTCCCTCACCTGCCCGCCGCTGGCTGCGGCGAACCGGGGCCCTGCTCGCCGGGGCGCCACTGCTGACCGGTCTGCTCCAGCTCTCCGCCCCGGCCGCGCACGCCTCCGGCCAGGAAGCGCCCCGGGCCGCCGTCTCCGGGTCGCGCACCGTCGCGGTGTCCCTCGACTCCCTCAGCCCCAGCATCCCCTCCGCGGGAGACACGGTGACCGTGTCGGGCACGGTGACGAACAAGGGGAAGCAGCCGGTCACCGACGCGCACGTCGGGCTGCGGGTGGGCCCGCTCCTGGACACCCGCTCCGAGATCGACACCGTGGCGCAGCGCACCGACTTCGAGCCCGGCACCGACGGCCCGGAGATCGACGGCACGTACACGCAGAAGTTCACCGCGCTCCAGCCCGGCGTCGCGCAGCACTTCAGCATCTCGGTCCCGGCCGCCAAGCTGGACCTCGGCGCCGACGGCGTCTACGAGTTCTCCGTCTCGCTGTCGGGGCAGACGCCCGTCCAGCGGTGGGACCAGGTCCTGGGCATCCAGCACACCTTCCTGCCGTGGCAGCCCTCCGCCGCGTCGGTGAAGACGAAGACGACCGCCCTGTGGCCCCTCGTCTCCACCGTCCACATGACGGCGGAGACCGGCCCCGGCACCGTGCAGACACCGGTCTTCCTCAACGACGACCTCGCCAAGGACCTCGCCCCGGGCGGCCGGCTGGAACGGATGCTCACCCTGGGCAAGGATCTCGACGTCACCTGGGTGATCGACCCGGACCTGCTGGCGTCCGTCGACGCCATGACCCGCAACTACCGCATCCGGACGGACCCCGGGGCGGACCCCGTCGCCGGGACCCACCAGGCGGTGGCCAAGCAGTGGCTCGCCGAGCTCCAGCAGGCGGTGGCGGGCAAGGAGGTCGTGGCGCTGCCGTTCGCGGATCCGGATCTCGCGGCGCTCGCCCACCGCGGCACCAGCGTCTCCGGCACCCTGAGCCTGCTCAAGGACGCCACGGACGTCGCCGCCAGCACGGTGGAGACGGTGCTCCACGTCAAACCGGCCACGGACTTCGCCTGGCCAGTGAACGGCGCCGTCGATCCGTCGATCATCCGGGTCGCCACCTCCGCCGGAGCCGACAAGGTCATCGCGCGCAGCGACAGCCTCGAAGAGCCCGACAGCATGACCTACACGCCGTCCGCGGCCCGGCCCATCGGCCAGGGCACCACCGCGGTCGTCGCGGACGCGCGCCTGTCGACCTCGTTCGAGGGCGATCTGTCGCAGGCCGGTGCCAGCACGCTCGCGGTGCAGCGGTTCCTCGCCCAGAGCCTCGAACTCAACGGTCAGACGAGCAAGCAGCGCAGCGTCGTCGTCGCCCCGCAGCGCATGCCCAGCACCAGCCAGGCCCAGGCCATGTACCAGGCCCTGCTCGCCCTCCAGCAGGGCACCTGGTCCCAGTCCCAGGATCTGGCCGGCGCGGCCAAGGCCGATCCGGACCCCAAGGCCACGACGAAGGTTCCGTCCGCGTCCCGCTACCCCTCGTCGCTGCGCAAGCGCGAGCTGCGGGGCCCGGCCTTCACGGAGATCGCCGACACCCAGGGCAAGGTCGACAACTTCGCGGTGGTGCTCACCGACGAGTCCCGGGTCGTCACGCCCTTCGGACGCGCGATGAACCGCGAGATGTCCACGTCCTGGCGCGGCCGCGACAGCGCGGCCGCGGGCTTCCGCGACGGAGTGAAGGCCTACCTCGACGACCTCTCCGAAGAGGTCAAACTGATCGACAAGTCGGAGACCAAGCTCTCCGGCCGCAGCGCGACGATCCCCGTCACGGTCCAGAACAACCTGGTGCAGGGCGTCGACCACCTGGTGCTGCGGCTCACCTCGTCCAACCCCACCCGGTTGAAGATCGGCGGCAAGGCGTACGCGGAGCAGCCGATCACGGTCTCCGGCGGGCACAGCCAGTCCGTGAAGTTCACCACGTCGGCCAACGCCAACGGGCCCGTGACGGTGATCGCCCAGCTGTACACGCAGGACAGCCAGGAGTACGGCGCGCCCGTCAGCTTCGACGTGAAGGTCACCGAGGTCACCGCCACCGTCATGCTGGTCATCGGCGGCGGTGTGCTGCTGCTCGTCCTCGCCGGTTTCCGCATGTACACCCAGCGCAAGCGGGCGGCGGCCGGGGAGGAGCCGCAGGACGGCGAGAACGCGCAGGCCACAGGGGACGCCGAGGGACCGGGCGACACCGGGGCGGACGGCGGCGACGGCCCCGGCCGCGGCGACGGCGGTTCCGGCGGCTCTCCCGCCCCCGACGGCTCCGCCGAGACCGGCCGGGAACCGGGTGACCGGGAGAACAGCGAACCGGAGAACCCCGCGGGCCCCGCGGAACGTCTCACGCAGGAGTCGGGCAGCCGGTCCCCCGCAGCAGACCGGGAGCAGGCGAGTGACCCGACACCGGACACCGCATCCGAAAGCGCCGACCCGTCCGGCACGGGTGAGAAAGTGGACCGTTGAGGATGTCGTGGCCCGGAGGGCCCGGGACGATGAGGTGGGGTAACCATGAACGCGCCGTACGACCCTGACCACGGCCGGGCCGTGGGCGGCTCGGGCCACCCCGGTACCCCGCCGCCCGAGCACGGCCAGGTGCCGCAGCAGCCGCCCGCGGACATGTACCTCCAGGACGCCTACGCCGAGGACCCGTACCGGCAGCAGGACCTCACCGCCCAGGACCCGGTCGGCGAGGCGCTGTACGACCGCGCCGCGCACCCGCCACCACCGCCGGGCGCGTACGAGCCGCAGCAGCCGCTGTACGGCAGCCCACCACCATCCCCGTATCCGCCGGACCCACGGATCTGGGCCCAGACCCCGCCGCCCGAGCCGTCGGGCACCACCCAGTACCTGCCGTACGGCGAGGATCCCCGCACCACGCAGTTCGTGGGCGTCGACGACCTGGTCAGCCACTCCGCCGAGGAGCAGCACGAGCCGGACGCCTTCGCGCACCTCTTCCGCGACCAGCAGCAGGGCGGCTACCCCCAGGACCCCCGGCAGGCGGCCTACCAGAACCAGCAGGAGGCCGGGCCGTACGGCTACGACCCCCGCCAGAGCGGTTACCAGGCCCCCGGGCAGCCCGCCTACCAGGACCAGCAGGGCTACGGGTACCCGCCCGCGGACCAGCAGGGCTACCAGGCCGGCCGACAGGACTACCAGGTCCCGCAGGACATGGGCGGGTACCCGCCGCAGCCCGAGCCGACGTCCGTACCCGGCCCCGCGCCGGTCCCGGGCGCCGGTCAGGGCCCGATGGGTCCCTACGCCCCTGCTCCCGGCGCCACCCGGACCGTGGCCGAGGCACCTGCCCCCGCCCCCTCGGCCGCCCCGGCGGCGAAGAAGGGCGGCAAGGCGTCGGGGCTGCTCAAGTCCAGTGCCGTGATGGCGGCCGGCACGATGGTCTCCCGGCTCACGGGCTTCATCCGCTCCGCGATGATCGTCTCGGCGCTGGGCGTCGGCCTGCTCGGCGACACCTTCCAGATCGCCTACCAGCTGCCGACGATGATCTACGTCCTGACCGTCGGCGGCGGCCTCAACTCGGTCTTCGTACCGCAGCTCGTCCGGGCCATGAAGGACGACGACGACGGCGGCGAGGCCTACGCCAACCGGCTGCTGACGCTGGTCATGGTGGCGCTGGGAGCGCTCACCGTGCTCGCGGTGGTCGCGGCGCCGCTCCTGATCCGGGTGCTGTCCCCGTCGGTGGCGGGCGACCCGGCGGCCAACCAGGTCGGCATCACCTTCACCCGCTACTTCGTGCCCTCGATCTTCTTCATGGGCGTCCATGTGGTGATGGGGCAGGTCCTCAACGCGCGCGGGAAGTTCGGCGCGATGATGTGGACCCCGGTCTTGAACAACATCGTCATCATCGTGACGCTCGGCACGTTCATCTGGGTGTACGGCACCGCCGCCCACTCCGGCATGGGCGTGGCGAGCATCCCGCCGGAGGGCCAGCGGCTGCTCGGTGTGGGCATCCTGCTCGGTCTCATCGTCCAGGCGCTGGCGATGATCCCGTACCTGCGGGAGACCGGGTTCCGGCTGCGGCTGCGCTTCGACTGGCGGGGGCAGGGGCTCGGGAAGGCCGCGAGCCTCGCCAAGTGGACCATCCTCTTCGTCCTCGCCAACCAGGCCGGCGCGATCATCGTCACCCGGCTGTCGACCGCGGCGGGCAAGCAGTCCTCCGTCGACGGCGTCGGCTTCGCCGCCTACGCCAACGCCCAGCTGATCTGGGGTCTGCCGCAGGCCATCATCACCGTCTCCCTGATGGCCGCCCTGCTGCCGCGGATCTCCCGCTCGGCCCACGAGGACGACACCGGCGCCGTCCGCGACGACATCTCGCAGGGGCTGCGCACCACGGCCGTCGCCATCGTGCCGATCGCCTTCGGGTTCCTCGCGCTCGGCATTCCGATGTGCACCCTGATCTTCGGCTCCTCGGGCACCGGTGAGGCCACCAACATGGGATTCATGCTGATGGCCTTCGCCCTCGGCCTCATCCCCTACTCCGTGCAGTACGTCGTCCTGCGTGCCTTCTACGCCTACGAGGACACCCGGACGCCCTTCTACAACACGGTCATCGTGGCCGCGGTCAACGCGAGCGCCTCGGCCGTGTGCTACTTCGTGCTGCCGGCCCGCTGGGCCGTGATCGGCATGGCCGCCGCGTACGGCCTCGCCTACGCGATCGGTGTGGGGGTCGCCTGGAGCAGGCTGCGCAAGCGGCTCGGCGGCGACCTCGACGGCTCCCGCGTCCTGCGGACCTACGCCCGGCTGTGCATCGCCGCGGTGCCGGCGGCGCTGGTCAGCGGCGCGGCCTGCTACGAGATCAGCCACCTGCTGGGCCAGGGCGTCGTCGGTTCGTTCGCCGCGCTGCTGGCCGGCGGTCTGCTGCTGCTCGGCATCTTCTTCGTCGCGGCCCGGCGCATGCGGATCGAGGAGATGAACTCGCTCGTGGGCATGGTCCGCGGACGGCTGGGACGTTGAGGCGGGGGTAGGCGCACAACCATCGTCCGCCGCCGTGTGTCGTGCATAGCGCCGGACTGTGGGCACAATTGGTTTCGGCGTCGGACAGCGCGATGGATGGGGAGGCAGGAGCGACGGTGGCGGAACGGAGCACGGCTGCCGTCGACGTGGCAGACAACAGCGGTGACGAACCGCTGACCGCCGAGGCGGACCAGTCCACGGCCGACGGGGTGGCCCAGAACCGGGAGCGGGACACGGACAACGACGAGGCGCAGGGGAGCGGCGGGACCGAGCGTCCCGGTCAGAAGGCCTCACCGCCCGAACTGCACAGCGGTCACAAACTGGCCAGACGCTACCGCCTGGAGGAGTGCGTCACCCGTCTGGACGGATTCAGCAGCTGGCGCGCGGTGGACGAGAAGCTCCGCAGGGCCGTCGGCGTGCACATCCTGCCCGCCGACCACTCCCGTGCCCGCTCGGTCCTGGCGGCGGCCCGTTCCTCGGCCCTGCTCGGGGACCCGCGCTTCGTCCAGGTCCTCGACGCCGTCGAGGAGAACGACCTCGTCTACGTCGTCCACGAGTGGCTTCCCGACGCCACCGAGCTGACCACCCTGCTGTCCACGGGCCCGCTGGAGCCGCACGACGCCTACCAGTTGGTCAGCCAGGTCGCCTCCGCCATGGCCGTCGCGCACCGCGAGGGCCTGGCCCATCTGCGTCTGAACCCGAACGCGGTGCTCCGCGCCTCCACCGGTCAGTGGCGCATCCGCGGCCTGGCCGTGAACGCCGCGCTCCGCGGGATCAGCTCCGAGACACCCCAGCGGGCCGACACCGAGGCGATCGGCGCGCTGCTGTACGCCGCGCTCACCCAGCGCTGGCCGTACGAGAACGACGCCTACGGGCTGTCCGGCCTGCCCAAGGCCGTCGGCCTCATCCCGCCGGACCAGGTCCGCGCCGGGGTCCACCGCGGTCTGTCCGAGCTGGCCATGCGCGCCCTGGTCAACGAGGGCGCCACCGCCTCGCGTCACGAGTCTCCGTGCACGACGCCGGAGGAGCTGGTGAAGGCGATCGGTGAGATGCCGCGGATCCGTCCCCCGGAGCCCGTCTTCACCGCACCGCCGGAGTACCAGGGCACGTCGTACCAGCAGGGCACGTACGGACGTCCGGCACCGCGCCCCGGCGTCACCCAGCCGGTGCCTGCCCCGCCGCCCCCGCTGCAGAGCCGGACCGGCAAGGCCCTGAAGTGGGCTGTCTCCGCCCTGCTCATCGCCGCGCTGGGGCTGGGCAGTTGGCAGCTCGCCGACGCCCTGATGGACCAGGGCGGCAAGTCAACCAAGGACAGCCAGACCCAGACGCAGGACGGCAGCGACAAGAAGGACAAGCAGCAGCCGAAGCCGCTCCGGCCCCTCCCCGTCCAGGGGGCGCAGGAGTTCATCGCCAAGGGGGACGCACAGCACCCAGGCGACGTCGGCAAGACGTACGACGGCAACCCGTCGACGTACTGGAAGACGAGCACCTTCATGGAGGGCCCGCCTCTCGCACCGTTCAAGCCCGGTGTGGGGATCGTCTACGACCTCGGCTCGGAACAGAACCTCAGTCAGGCGTCCGCCGGTCTCCTCTACAGCGGCGACCACACCACGGTCGAGCTGTACGCGGCGGACTCCCTGTCCCCCGGGTCGCTGGAGTCGATGCGGAAGATCGGCGACGCCACGACCAGCGGCGCCACCGTCACGGTGAAGACCGCCAAGCCGGAGAAGACCCGGTACGTCCTCGTCTGGATCACCGCCATGCCCTACTCGGGTGCCGACGCGAACACGTACAGCACCGCCGGCTACAAGCAGGCGATCACCGAAGTGAAGTTCGCCGGCTGACGCCGCACCGAGGGGGAGAGGCCCGATGGCGGACGACAGCGCCTACCACGATGCGAGCGACCAGGACCTCCTGTCCCGCCATGTGGAGGGCGACCACGACGCCTTCGGTGAACTCGTGCGGCGTCACCGCGACCGGCTCTGGGCGGTCGCCCTGCGCACGCTCGGGGACCGCGAGGAGGCCGCTGACGCCGTGCAGGACGCGTTCGTCTCCGCCTACCGGGCCGCCCACACCTTCCGCGGGCAGTCGGCCGTCACCACATGGCTGCACCGGATCACGGTCAATGCCTGCCTCGACCGGGTCCGCAAGGCGGCCTCACGGAAGACCTCCCCGGTGGACGACACCGAGCGCCTGGAGCAGCTGCTGGAGCCGCACGAGTCGGCCTCCGCGCCTGCCGAACGGAACGACGTGCAGCGGCAGCTCATCGAGGCGCTGGGCACACTCCCGGCCGACCAGCGGGCCGCTCTGGTGCTCGTGGACATGCAGGGATATCCCGTCGCCGAGGCCGCCCGCGTCCTCGATGTTCCGGTGGGCACGGTGAAGAGCCGTTGCGCCCGGGGCAGAGCAAGGCTCCTCCCTCTGCTCACCCATCTCCGGCCGAACGGCTCCGGCGCCGAGGCCGGCGAGGCGCCGGGCCCGGGACGGAACCGGACGCAGGGGGCATCCGTCCCACCGGCGGCGGGTCCTCCGGACCGGGAGACACGCAACGGCGAGCCAGGCGATTCAGCTGCGGTGAAGGGCGGAGGTGGGCGAGCGTGACTGCCACGACGGACACGGACGGGCACCCGGACGTCTCGGAGATCTCCGACTTCACCGAAGGATTGCTCGCGCCTTCCCGGGCCGAGGATCTGCGACGGCATCTGAGCACCTGCGCCGACTGCGCCGACGTCCGGGCCTCGCTCGACGAGATCCGGAGCCTGCTCGGCACCCTCCCGGCACCGCACCACATGCCGAGCGACATCGCGGACCGGATCGACGCCGCTCTCGCCGCAGAGCCCCACCCCGCCGCCCCCGAGGTGAAGATCACCGGTGGCGCCCGCCATGTTTCACGTGAAACAAGCGGCGATGTTTCACGTGAAACATCGGCACCTCCCACGGCGGACCGCCCGGTCGGCAACGTCCGCACGTCCCGGACCGGCCCCGGCCGTAAACCGCGCCCGCGCCGTGTGCGCCGCGGGATCGCTGTCCTGAGCGCTGCTCTCACCGTCACCGCGCTCGGAGTCGCCACGGTCGTCCTGACCTCTCAGAGCGACGACCAGCACGCCGACACAGCGGCTTCTGCCCGGTCGAGCACCTCCGCACAGACCTTCTCCGAGGGAAGCCTCGCGCGTCAGGTCACCAGCCTCCTCGACGGGACACCGAAGACACACGGCACGACCCACGCCCCGCACAGCTTCGGAACCGACGCCGGTCCGGACACCGGTGCGGAACCAGGCGCCACCACGCGCACCAGCCCAGGTGCCGAGCAGCCCCACATCCTCAAGGACGACCCGACCGTCGCGGTCCCCTCCTGCATCCGCCAGGGCATCGACAGCACCGGCGCCCCTCTCGCCGCGCAGCCGGGTCTCTACGCCGGCCGGGACGCCTATCTGGTGGTGCTGTCCGACCCCGCCGGCGCGAGCTCCCGGGTCACCGCCTATGTCGTGGACGCGTCCTGTGTGCACGATCCCGCCATCACAGCCCGGGTCCTGCTGTCACACACCTACACGCGCTCCTGAGCAGGGATTCCCGAAGACGCCGCATCCCATCGCCGCCCTCCGTACTTCCGCCGTGTCCGGGCGCCTCCGTGTGCCCGAGGACACCGGGAATGCACGCCCCTTAGGATCCGTTGGGTGGGGTGAGAGCACCGAGAGCAGCTCCACCGGCCGTAGGACACAGTCCAGAGACGAGGAAACAAGCCGTGAGCGACGTCCGCAACGTGATCATCATCGGCTCCGGGCCCGCCGGCTACACGGCGGCCCTCTACACCGCGCGCGCGTCGCTGAAGCCGCTGGTGTTCGAAGGCGCCGTCACCGCGGGTGGTGCGCTGATGAACACCACCGAGGTGGAGAACTTCCCCGGCTTCCGCGACGGCATCATGGGCCCGGACCTCATGGACAACATGCGGGGCCAGGCCGAGCGCTTCGGCGCCGAGCTGATCCCGGACGATGTCGTCTCCGTCGACCTCACGGGTGAGATCAAGACCGTCACGGACACCTCGGGCACCGTGCACCGGGCCAAGGCCGTCATCGTCACCACCGGCTCGCAGCACCGCAAGCTCGGTCTGCCCAACGAGGACGCCCTCTCCGGCCGGGGTGTGTCCTGGTGCGCGACCTGTGACGGGTTCTTCTTCAAGGACCAGGACATCGCCGTGATCGGCGGCGGCGACACGGCGATGGAGGAAGCCACCTTCCTCTCCCGGTTCGCCAAGTCCGTGACGATCGTCCACCGCCGGGACACGCTGCGCGCCTCCAAGGCGATGCAGGAGCGCGCCTTCGCCGACCCGAAGATCAAGTTCGTCTGGGACAGCGAGGTCGCCGAGGTCCAGGGCGAGCAGAAGCTGTCCGGCCTGAAGCTGCGCAACATCAAGACCGGCGAACTCTCGGACCTCCCGGTGACGGGTCTGTTCATCGCGATCGGCCACGACCCGCGGACCGAGCTGTTCAAGGGCCAGCTCGACCTGGACGAAGAGGGCTACCTGAAGGTCGACGCGCCCTCCACGCGCACCAACCTCACCGGTGTGTTCGGTGCCGGTGACGTCGTCGACCACACCTACCGCCAGGCCATCACCGCCGCGGGCACCGGCTGCTCCGCCGCCCTGGACGCCGAGCGGTTCCTTGCTGCTCTCGCGGACAACGAGCAGCAGGCAGAGCCCGAGAAGACCACTGTCTGACCCCCTGACCGCCCCACCCCGCACGAACGCGAAGAAACTAAGGAGCCCGCCGTGGCCGGCACCCTGAAGCACGTGACCGACGCCTCCTTCGAGCAGGACGTCCTGAAGAGCGACAAGCCCGTACTGGTGGACTTCTGGGCCGCCTGGTGCGGTCCCTGCCGCCAGATCGCCCCGTCCCTCGAAGCCATTGCCGCCGAGTACGGCGAGAAGATCGAGATCGTCAAGCTCAACATCGACGAGAACCCGGACACGGCTGCCAAGTACGGCGTCATGTCGATCCCGACGCTGAACGTCTACCAGAACGGCGAGGTCGCCAAGACCATCGTCGGCGCGAAGCCGAAGGCCGCGATCGTCCGCGACCTTGAGGACTTCATCGCCTAGCTAGGACCTGACCTAGTGACCCGCGCCGCGACCGGCGGTGCATGTTTCACGTGAAACACGAAGGGGCCGGCCCGTCAGGGTCGACCCCTTCGCATGCAACGGGTTCACAGCGGTCGCAGTGCCGGTTCCTTCTGTACCGCTCCCAGCAGCCGGTCAAGTGCCATCTCCACGTCTTCCTTCCAGGAGAGGGTCGAGCGCAGCTCCAGGCGGAGCCGGGGGTGCGCGGGGTGGTGCCGGACCGTCTTGAAGCCCACCGCCAGCAGATGATCCGCCGGCAGCACACAGGCGGGTTCCTTCCAGCGGGCGTCCCCGAAGGCCTCGATGGCCTTGAAGCCGCGGCGCAGCAGATCCTTGGCGACGCTCTGCACCAGCACCCGCCCCAGCCCTTGTCCCTGGTAGCCGGGCAGTACGAAGCCGGTCATCAGCTGGACCGCGTCCGGTGAGACCGGGCTCGTCGGGAACGCCGTGGAGCGGGGCACATAGGCGGGCGGGGCGTAGAGCACGAATCCCACCGGCACATCGTCGACGTAGGCGACGCGACCGCACGATCCCCAGTCCAACAGGACGGCGGAGATCCAGGCTTCCTTCTCCACGGCGGGCCTGCCCGCTCTGACCGCGGCCTCGCCACTGACCGGGTCCAGCTCCCAGAAGACGCATGCGCGACAGCGCTGGGGAAGATCCTCAAGGTTGTCCAGAGTGAGCGGCAGGAGCCTACGGCCCATGAAGGCTGATCCTCGCTTCCTTCGCCCGCTGCGTCACGAGCGGCCGTCCCTCCGGGACGAGGCGTCAAATGGATGCGTCATACCTGATCGCATCGTATCCACGATGGGTTTCGGTGGACACCGAGGAGAAGCAAAGGCGGGCCGTGAACCGGTGGTGTTCCGCCGGTTCACGGCCCGCCTGTGCGGAGCGTCTGTCCGCCCTGCCCGCCGAGGGGTCAGGAGTCCGTCTCGGTCTCCTCCGGACCGCCGTCCAGCAGGCCCTTCTGAAGCACGGGCCCCTCACCGGGAGCCAGTGAGCCGAGAATGCGCTCAAGGTCTTCCATTGAGGCGAACTCGACGGTGATCTTGCCCTTCTTCTGCCCCAGGTCGACCTTCACCCGGGTCTCGAAGCGGTCGGACAACCGGGTCGCGAGATCGGACAGGGCGGGAGACAGACGAGCCCCGGCACGCGGTCCCTTCGACCGCGGTGATGCCTGCGGCCGTGACCCCATGAGCGTCACGATCTCCTCCACGGCCCGCACCGAGAGGCCCTCGGCCACGATCCGGTGAGCGAGCCGGTCCTGCTCCTCCGAGTCCTCGACCGAGAGCAGCGCCCGCGCATGTCCGGCCGACAGCACTCCGGCGGCCACTCGGCGCTGCACCGCCGGCGAGAGCCGCAGCAGGCGCAGGGTGTTGGAGACCTGCGGACGGGAGCGGCCGATGCGGTCGGCCAGCTGGTCATGGGTGCAGTTGAAGTCCTTCAGCAGCTGGTCGTAGGCGGCAGCCTCCTCCAGCGGGTTCAACTGGGCCCGGTGCAGGTTCTCCAGCAGGGCGTCGAGCAGCAGCTTCTCGTCGTCCGTGGCTCGTACGATCGCCGGAATGGCTTCGAGCGCGGCCTCACGGCAGGCCCGCCAGCGCCGCTCGCCCATGATGAGCTCGTAGCGCTCGGGAGCGATCTGCCGTACGACGACCGGCTGGAGCAGGCCGACTTCCTTGATGGAGGTGACCAGCTCGGTCAGCGCCTCCTCGTCGAAGACCTCACGGGGCTGACGAGGGTTCGGTGTGATGAAGTCCAGGGGGATCTCCGCGAAGTGGGCGCCCACCGGCGGGGGCGGCACCATGGCCACCTTGGCCGCGGCCACTCCCCGGTCGGACATCAGCACCGGGCCGGGGTGGCCCGCCGGACCCGGCAGCGGGGTCCTCTCCGTCGGAGCGGCAGGGATCAAGGCCCCCAGGCCCCGGCCCAGCCCAGGCCTCCGTCGCTCACTCACTGGATCCCCTCCACCATGCTCGGGTCGCTCTGTGCGCCGATGTGGGCATGCGTGGCGTCATAGCTGACCCCGACGCCCTTCAACGCGATTTCTCGTGCCGCCTCAAGGTAGGAGAGGGCACCGCTCGATCCTGGATCGTAGGTCAGCACCGTCTGCCCGTAGCTGGGTGCCTCGGAGATACGCACCGAGCGGGGAATGCTCGTCCGCAGCACCTCGTCGCCGAAGTGGCTGCGCACCTCGTCGGCGACCTGGGACGCCAGGCGGGTCCGGCCGTCGTACATGGTGAGCAGGATGGTCGACACATGCAGGGTGGGGTTCAGATGCCCCCGCACCAGATCGACGTTGCGCAGAAGCTGCCCCAGTCCCTCCAACGCGTAGTACTCGCACTGGATCGGGATGAGGACCTCCTGGCCGGCTACCAGGGCGTTGACCGTCAGCAGACCGAGCGAGGGCGGGCAGTCGATGAGGATGTAGTCCAGCGGCTGCTCATACGCCTGGATGGCCCGCTCCAGTCGGCTCTCCCGGGCCACCAGGGACACCAGCTCGATCTCCGCACCGGCGAGATCGATCGTGGCGGGGGCGCAGAAGAGACCCTCGACATCGGGAACGGGCTGGACGACCTCCGCCAGAGGCTTGCTCTCCACCAGCACGTCGTAGATCGACGGGACTTCGGCGTGGTGGTCGATCCCCAGCGCGGTGGAGGCGTTGCCCTGCGGGTCGAGGTCGACCACCAGGACCCGGCTGCCGTGCAGAGCCAGCGAGGCAGCGAGGTTGACGGTCGTCGTCGTCTTGCCGACGCCGCCCTTCTGGTTGGCGACCACCATGACACGGGTCTGTTCGGGGCGGGGCAGGCCCTCGCCGGCCCGGCCTAGAGCCTCGACCGCCAGTTGGGCAGCACGACCGATGGGGGTGTCGTCCATCGGGGGCGGTGTTTCACGTGAAACATGCTCCCCGATCGACTCGGTACGGGGACCGGGGACCGGATCGGTCATCGGCCCCGCGATGTTGGCGTCGGACCGCAAGGATTCACTCTCCTCGACTTCAGGCTCGCGATGAACAGAGCCTCCCATGCCTTCGGGGTCGCGAACCAGTGAGGCCTGTCGTTCTGTGGAGAAATCCACCTCTGTGGACAACTCCGTTCCCTCTCTGGGTGAACCGAGAGGCTTGCGGTCGCGGGGATGGGCCGCAGCGCGGCCGCGGTTGATGATGCCGTGCAGCAGTGAGCGACGTTTCACGTGAAACACGATGACAACAATTCGCCCTTTTTGTGAGCGACACTCCGCCAGGCGCCTCCCAGCGGAGTCCGCCCGGCGGAGCAGAGACTCATCGCCTCCGGCGCACCCGGCCCGTCCGGGCCGCCTTCGCGCGCTTCGCGGCGAAGCGCACTCCGCCCGGACTCTCGCCGACCTCCACACGGACCACGGTGGACAGCGGATCCACGATCCCCTCACCCACATGCAGGATGGAGGTCTCCACCGCACCGAGTTTGCTCAGCGCGGTTCCGGCGCTCTTCAGCTCCTCCTCCGCCGTGTCCCCCTTGAGCGCCAGCATCTCGCCATAGGGGCGCAGCAGCGGGATGCCCCAAGTGGCCAGTCGGTCCAGCGGGGCGACTGCCCTGGCGGTCACCACATGGACCGGCGGAATCTTGCCCATGAGCTCCTCGGCGCGTCCCCGGACGACGGTGACATGGTCGAGTCCCAGGAGCTCGACGACCTCGGTGAGGAAGTTGGTGCGCCGCAGCAGCGGCTCCAGCAGTGTGATCTTGATGTCGTCACGGACCAGGGCCAGGGGGATGCCCGGCAGACCGGCGCCGGAGCCGACATCGCACACGGTCACCCCTTCGGGGACGACCTCGGAGAGCACCGCGCAGTTCAGCAGGTGCCGCTCCCACAGGCGGGGTACCTCCCGTGGGCCGATGAGCCCTCGCTGGACCCCTGCCTCGGCCAGCAGCTCGGCATACCGGACCGCATCCGCGAAGCGATCACCGAATACCTCACGTGCCTGCTCGGGCGCAGGGGGGAGCTCTGCTGCCTCCGTCACGGGAACCGTCCTTCCGTACCGCATCAGCGCGATCAGCGCCGACCATCAGAACTACCAGGCTGACAAGGTTCGGCCCCGTCTGCGCTACAGACGGGGCCGGTGGAACGCGGGGTCCGCTCAGGCGGGGAGCACGACGACGAAGCGCTGCGGCTCCTCGCCCTCGGACTCGCTGCTCAGGCCCGCGGCCTTGACGGCGTCGTGCACGACCTTGCGCTCGAACGGGCTCATCGGCTTGAGCTTCACGGGCTCGCCGGTGCTCCGGGCCTCGGCCGCGGCCTTGGCACCCAGCTCGGACAGCTCGGTCCGCTTCTGGGCGCGGTAGCCCGCGACGTCCAGCATCAGACGGCTGCGGTCACCGGTCTCCCGGTGCACGGCCAGCCGCGTCAGCTCCTGGAGCGCCTCCAGCACCTCGCCGTCCCGCCCGACCAGCTTCTGCAGGTCACGGGTGCCGGCGTCGCTGATGATCGAGACAGAGGCGCGGTCGGCCTCGACGTCCATGTCGATGTCGCCGTCGAGGTCGGCGATGTCCAGCAGACCCTCAAGGTAGTCCGCCGCGATTTCGCCCTCCTGCTCCAGGCGGGTCAGGGCGTCTGCGCCCTCGGCAGCGGCGGAGGTGGTGCCTTCCGTCACGGGATGGGCTCCTTCTTACTTCTTGGACGGGGACTTGGGGCGCTGCGGGCCCTTGCGCTGGCCGGACTGGGCCTTGCTGCGGGTGCCGCCCGCCGACTTGGCGGCCGGCTTCTTGGCAGCGGCGGGAGGAGTGTCCTGCGGTGCGTCGGACTCGCTCTCCGTCTCGGCCTTGGTCAGCGACGGGGCCTGCTCGGACTCGCCGGTGCCGGCTGCCTTGGCACCGCCCTGGCGCTGGGACTTGCTCTGCCGCTTGGGCTGCTGGCGCCGGGGAGTGGTGCCGGCCGTGGTGGTGACCGTGCCGTCCTCGGTCTCCACGACGGTGGCGGTGTCGCTCTTGATCACGGTGCCGTCGGCCTGGGCCGCCAGTCCGGCCTTGGTCAGGCCGTTGACGAACTTGCGCTCGAACTCGTTGCGGTCGCGGCCCTTGGCGACGATCGCCTTGACGATGGCCTTCTCGCCCCGGCTGCGGATCTTGCCGTGGTGCGTGACGTGCTTGTACAGGCGCTCCAGGTAGGCGGCCTGGGCCTTGGAACCCGGGGGTCGGGTTGTTGTGGATCACGTACATCTGCTGGCCCATGGTCCACACGTTGGTGGTCAGCCAGTAGACGAGGACACCGACCGGGAAGCGGATGCCGAAGAAGGCGAACATGATGGGGAAGACGTACATCAGCATCTTCTGCTGCTGCATGAACGGCGTCTTCACCGTGGTGTCGACGTTCTTCGTCATCAGCTGGCGCTGCGTGTAGAACTGCGACGCCGACATCAGGACGATCATGATCGCGGTGACGACCCGGACGTCGGTCAGCGAGGCACCGAGCTTCTGCACCGTGTCGGCGCCGTCCAGGAACTTCGCGGCGAGCGGCGCGCCGAAGATGTGCGCCTGACGGGCGCTCTCCAGCAGCGAGTCGTTGATGACGCCGATCTTCTTGCCCGAGGCGATGCCGTTGAGCACGTGGTACAGGGCGAAGAAGAACGGGGACTGCGCCAGGATGGGAAGGCACGAGGAGAGCGGGTTGGTGCCCGCCTCCTTGTACAGCTTCATCATCTCTTCGGACTGGCGCTGCTTGTCGTTCTTGTAGCGCTCCTGGATCTTCTTCATCTCCGGCTGGAGCGTCTGCATCGCCCGTGTCGCCTTGATCTGCTTCACGAAGAGCGGGATCAGGCAGATACGGATGAGGATCACCAGGGACACGATGGACAGGCCCCAGGCCCAGCCGGTATCAGGTCCGAAGATCGCCCCGTACACCGTGTGGAACTGGACGATGACCCAGGAGACGGGCCAGGTGATGAAACTGAAGAAACTGGCAATCGTGTCCACTAATCATGCTCCTTGGGCATGGGACGAGGTCTTCGCGGCCGGGCTCGGCGGGAGGTCCCCGTCGGTGGCCGGTTCGGCGGCGGAGGGCCCGCCCTTGCGCGCACGCCAGGCGGCACGCAGCGATTCGTGCCACCGCGGGCGTTTGCGCGGAGGAACGTGGTCCACACCGCCCAGCGACCACGGGTTGCAGCGCAGGATGCGCCAGGCGGTGAGTGCCGTTCCCTTGACGGCGCCGTGCCGGTCGATGGCCGTGTAGCCATAGTGGGAGCACGACGGGTAGTACTTGCAGACCGGCCCGAGCAGTGGACTGATCGTCCACTGGTACAGCTTGATCAGGGCCAGCAGCGGGTACTTCATCGCGTGCCCCCTCCCAGCAGTCGTTGAAGGGCGGCATCCAGGTCGCGGGCCAGTTGTGCGTGATCGGCGTCGCCCGCACCGGGTAGCGCTCGTACGACTACCAGGCTACCGGGGGGCAACTGGTCGACCCGGTCGCGCATCAGATGGCGAAGCCTTCGCTTCACCGTGTTGCGTACGACCGCGCCGCCCACTGCCTTGCTCACGACGAAACCCGCACGCGTCGGGGGAGCGCTCTCCCCAGGCGCGTGCGGGTCCGTTGCACCGCTACGAAGATGGACGACGAGGAGTGGGCGGCCGGCCCGGCGTCCTCGTCGTACCGCGGTCGCGAAGTCCTCGCGCCGCCTCAGCCGGTTCTCGGTGGGCAGCACGACGGCATGACCTGACCGGGATCAGGCGGACAGACGGGCGCGACCCTTGCTACGGCGGGACGCGAGAATCGCGCGGCCGGCACGGGTGCGCATACGCAGCCGGAAGCCGTGGGTCTTCGCGCGACGACGGTTGTTCGGCTGGAAGGTGCGCTTGCTCACTCGGGGGCTCCAGAAAGAATCGGTAGTGGCGGGGTGCCGTCCTGGCTGTCACCGTGCGCCCACGATCAGCTCGTAGTCACGCGCGTGTGTACCGCTTGACCGATCACCTTGACGCGATCTGTGCCCTTCGGAGGCAGGCGGCAGCAGCCATCGACAACTCGACCTGGTTACGGTACGCGCGGCTAGGCCATCCGGTCAAACCGCGCAGTGCCGGGACACACTTGTCCACAGCCTGGGGACAACAACTTGAACGGTACCCGCCGCGCTGACTACCGTGGGCGGACTCCCCTTCGTTCCCTTGTCCCCCCTTTACATCCCGACCCGTCCCGAACCACACGTTCGTGGGACCCCGTGAGAGAGCGTGCCCTGTGGCTGACGTACCTGCCGATCTTGCCGCAGTGTGGCCACGCGTACTGGAGCAGCTCCTCGGCGAGGGCCGGGGGCAGGGCCTGGAGACCAAGGACGGACGCTGGATCCGCCGCTGCCAGCCGCTCGCGCTGGTCGCGGACACCGCGCTGCTCGCCGTGCCGAACGAATTCGCGAAGAACGTCCTGGAGGGCCGTCTGGCCCCGGTCGTCAGCGAGAGCCTGAGCCGCGAGTGCGGCCGGCCGATCCGCATCGCGATCACCGTCGACAGCTCCATCGGCGAGTCCCAGCCCCCCGCACCATCGGCCCAGCCCTCCCCGGCGGCTCCCCCGTCCTCGAAGCAGCGCTACGACGAGTACGGGGAGTACGAGGAGCAGGAACTCCCCACCGGCCAGGGCGGATACGAGGGATACGGCCGGCACCGGGCCGAGCCCCACCGCCCGGACCGCCCGGATCACTCCGAGCGGCGCGACCAGCACGACCACCCCGACCGCCCCGACCGCCCGGGGCGGCACGACCGGCGCGAGCGGCAGGACCGCCCCGGCCGCGGCGACGAGCGCCCCGGCGGCTCCGGCAAGAGCGGCGCGAGCGGCGATCCGCTGCCCCCGCGCCCCGGCCCGGCCGACGGCGCTGACCAGCTGCCGACCGCCCGCCCCGCCTATCCCGCGGAGTACGGCGACTACCAGCGCCCCACGCCCGGGTCCTGGCCGCGCCCCGCCCAGGACGACTACGGCTGGCAGCAGCAGCGGCTCGGCTTCCCGGAGCGGGACCCGTACGCGTCGCCCGCCCAGGAGCCGTACGGCTCACGCGACCAGTACGGACCGCAGGAGAGCTACGGCGCGCCGGAGGGGTACGGCGGCGCCAAGGACGCGTACAGCGGCGGGCACGAGCCCTATCCGCCGTCCCAGGAGTACTCCCCGTCCCAGGACTACCGCCCACGTCCGGTGGAGCGCCCCGCGTACGACCCCTCGCGCTCCGACTACGACTCCGCCCGGTCCGAGTACGACCAGCGCGACCCGGTCCGCCGGGAGCTGCCTGAGCCGCCGCCGGGCGGCGGGCCCGCGCACCGCGGCGGTCCGGCGGTCCCGTCCCCGTCCGGCGGCGGCTCAGGCCATGCGGCCGGGCACTCGGGGCAGGGCCACGGACCGGGCGAGCCGACCGCGCGGCTCAACCCGAAGTACCTCTTCGACACGTTCGTCATCGGCGCGTCCAACCGGTTCGCGCACGCCGCCGCCGTGGCCGTCGCCGAGGCACCCGCCAAGGCGTACAACCCGCTGTTCATCTACGGCGAGTCGGGTCTCGGCAAGACGCACCTGCTGCACGCGATCGGGCACTACGCGCGCAGCCTCTACCCGGGCACGCGCGTGCGGTACGTCAGCTCGGAGGAGTTCACCAACGAGTTCATCAACTCCATCCGCGACGGCAAGGGCGACAGCTTCCGCAAGCGCTACCGCGAGATGGACATCCTCCTCGTCGACGACATCCAGTTCCTGGCGGACAAGGAGTCGACGCAGGAGGAGTTCTTCCACACCTTCAACACGCTGCACAACGCCAACAAGCAGATCGTGCTGTCCTCGGACCGGCCGCCCAAGCAGCTGGTCACCCTGGAGGACCGGCTGCGCAACCGCTTCGAGTGGGGCCTGATCACCGACGTCCAGCCGCCCGAGCTGGAGACGCGCATCGCGATCCTGCGCAAGAAGGCGGTGCAGGAACAGCTCAACGCCCCGCCGGAGGTGCTGGAGTTCATCGCCTCCCGCATCTCGCGCAACATCCGCGAGCTGGAGGGAGCGCTGATCCGGGTCACGGCGTTCGCCTCGCTCAACCGGCAGCCGGTGGACCTGGGGCTGACGGAGATCGTCCTCAAGGACCTCATCCCCGGCGGCGAGGACAGCGCGCCCGAGATCACGGCGCCGGCCATCATGGCGGCCACGGCCGACTACTTCGGCCTCACGGTCGAGGACCTGTGCGGTACCTCGCGCGGCCGGGCGCTGGTCACGGCACGCCAGATCGCCATGTACCTGTGCCGTGAGCTGACCGACCTGTCGCTGCCGAAGATCGGCGCGCAGTTCGGCGGCCGCGACCACACGACCGTCATGCACGCCGACCGCAAGATCCGCGCGCTGATGGCCGAGCGGCGCTCCATCTACAACCAGGTCACCGAGCTGACCAACCGCATCAAGAACGGCTGACCACCCGCCGTACGACGGCGCAGGGCAGCACGAGGCGGCACGAGGCGGCACGAAGGGCGCCCCCGCGGAACGCATCCGCGGGGGCGCCCTTCGCTGTGCCCAGGAGGCCCGGCACCGGCGGGAAGGCTTCCTGAGGCCCGGCGCGAGGCCGCCCGCGGCCCGGCACGGACCGGCACGGACCGGCCTCGGACCGCCGGGGCCCGCCCTCGGACCGCCCTCGGGCAGCCCTCGCGCCGGGCGGCCCGGACGCGATCGGCGCCCGGCCGCACCTCGCCCACCAGTCCCCGCTGTTCGATTACCTGCCGGGTTACGGCCGCCCTCCACAGATTGGGCGACTTTCTTCCGTCCACATGCTGGGGACTGGGAAGTTGTCCCGAACGGCGTCCACAGGCAGGCTGAGGATCGAGCGTCCGCCCAGCTCAGCCCCCTGTGGAATCGTGGACGAAGGATCTCCACAGCCTGTGGACAAAGCGGAGATCCACAGGCTGTGCACGAAGTTGTCCACGGACAACCCACAGGCTGTGGCTGGTTGTCCCCAATGATCGGCCGCTTCTCCACATGGTTGTCCACTGTTCGGCAACGCGACGCCCCCGGTCACCGTGTCGAGTGAAAGCCGTCACACCAAGGTGCCGGATTGGGGTGTGGGAAACGTGGGTAAACCTGGGGACGCAGCTGGGGAGAACTGCCCTCGATCTGTGGGTTAGGTGTGCAGAACTTTCTGTTCTCCACAGAGACCCCGAGTTGTCCACCGCCGTCACCCACAGGGCCAGTGGACAAAATTCCCGCGCTGAGCTGGGCAAACGTGGTTATCCACGGTATCCACAGGCCCTACTACTACTCCCAACCAGTAAGAGAGCGGAATCCGTTTCGAAGCGGGTCCTGTGCACAACTCGCGCTCTCGAGCCCGGCCGCCCCTCGGAGCGACTTGACCCCGACCGGCACCTACTGTCAGTGCGGTGCGTCAGACTGGTCCCCGGTGCTCCTCCCGTCACAGCGGGCGGTGACACCGAGTCGGAGGACTCAGTAGCAACAGCAGGAGGCGGCTTACGGTGAAGATCCGGGTGGAACGCGACGTACTCGCGGAGGCAGTGGCCTGGGCGGCACGCAGCCTCCCGGCCCGTCCGCCGGCGCCTGTTCTCGCCGGCCTGCTGCTGAAGGCGGAGGACGGCCAGCTGAGCCTGTCGAGCTTCGACTACGAGGTCTCCGCGCGCGTCTCGGTGGACGCCGAGGTCGAGGAGGAGGGCACCGTCCTGGTCTCCGGCCGGCTGCTCGCCGACATCTCCCGCGCGCTCCCCAACCGGCCGGTGGAGATTTCCACAGACGGTGTACGGGCGACGGTGGTCTGCGGCTCCTCGCGCTTCACCCTCCACACCCTGCCTGTGGAGGAGTACCCGGCCCTGCCCCAGATGCCGAACGCCACCGGCACGGTCCCCGGCGAGGTCTTCGCCTCCGCGGTGCAGCAGGTCGCCATCGCCGCCGGCCGCGACGACACGCTGCCCGTGCTCACCGGTGTCCGCATCGAGATCGAGGGCGACACGGTCACCCTGGCCTCCACCGACCGCTACCGCTTCGCGGTCCGCGAGTTCCTGTGGAAGCCGGAGAACCCGGACGTCTCCGCGGTCGCCCTGGTGCCCGCCAAGACGCTCCAGGACACCGCCAAGGCGCTGACCAGCGGCGACAGCGTCATCCTTGCGCTCTCCGGCTCGGGCGCGGGCGAGGGCCTGATCGGCTTCGAGGGCGCGGGCCGCCGGACGACCACCCGCCTGCTCGAAGGCGACCTGCCGAAGTACCGCACGCTGTTCCCCACCGAGTTCAACAGCGTCGCCGTCATCGAGACCGCCCCCTTCGTGGAGGCCGTCAAGCGCGTGGCCCTGGTCGCCGAGCGCAACACCCCGGTCCGGCTCAGCTTCGAGCAGGGCGTGCTCATCCTGGAGGCCGGCTCCAGCGACGACGCACAGGCTGTGGAAAGGGTCGACGCCCAGCTGGAGGGCGACGACATCTCCATCGCCTTCAACCCGACGTTCCTGCTGGACGGCCTGAGCGCCATCGACTCCCCGGTCGCCCAGCTGTCGTTCACCACGTCCACCAAGCCCGCGCTGCTCAGCGGCAAGCCGGCCGTGGACGCCGAGGCGGACGAGGCGTACAAGTACCTGATCATGCCGGTCCGCCTGAGCGGCTGAGCAGCCCGTCCCGGCCCGACGGTGGGGGCGTACGCGCGTACGTATGAGCGCGTATGCCCACGGATGTGCCCGAGCGTCCGGGTCTAGGCTCGGAGCCGGGCACTCCAGTGCCCCCACATCACGTCGGACACCTAAGGACACAACTGATGGAGCTCGGTCTCGTCGGCCTCGGCAAGATGGGCGGCAACATGCGCGAGCGGATACGCCGCGCGGGCCACACCGTCTTCGGATACGACCGCAACCCCGACCTCGCGGACGTCCACAGCCTGCAAGAGCTTGTGGACAAGCTGGACGGCCCGCGCGTGGTCTGGGTGATGGTCCCGGCCGGAGCCCCGACCCAGTCGACCATCGACGAGCTGGCCGAGCTGCTCGAACCGGGTGACGTGGTCGTGGACGGCGGCAACTCCCGCTGGACGGACGACGAGAAGCACGCGAAGGAGCTGGCCGCCAAGGGCATCGGCTTCGTCGACTGCGGAGTCTCCGGCGGCGTGTGGGGGCTGGAGAACGGCTACGCGCTGATGTACGGCGGCGACCAGGAGCACGTCGACCGGGTGCTGCCGGTCTTCGACGCGCTCAAGCCGGAGGGCGACTTCGGCTCGGTGCACGCGGGCAGGGTGGGCGCGGGCCACTTCGCGAAGATGGTCCACAACGGCATCGAGTACGCGATGATGCAGGCGTACGCCGAGGGCTGGGAGCTGCTGGAGAAGGTCGACTCCGTGGACAACGTCCGCGAGGTCTTCCGGTCCTGGCAGGAGGGCACCGTCATCCGCTCCTGGCTGCTCGACCTCGCCGTCAACGCGCTGGACGACGACGAGCACCTGGAGAAGCTGCGCGGCTTCGCCCAGGACTCCGGTGAAGGGCGCTGGACCGTGGAGGCGGCCATCGACAACGCCGTGCCGCTGCCCGCGATCACGGCCTCGCTGTTCGCCCGGTTCGCCTCCCGGCAGGACGACTCGCCGCAGATGAAGATGATCGCCGCGCTGCGCAACCAGTTCGGCGGCCACGCCGTAGAGAAGAAGTAGTCCTAAGGACGTCGCGGTCCGAGGACCGCGAGGACCCGGGCCCCGGACGGTCCGTACGACACGGGACCGTCCGGCGGTCCACCCGCTGGAGGAGGCCGGCGCACGACCATGCACGTCACGCATCTGTCGCTGGCCGACTTCCGCTCGTACCCCCGGGCGGAGGTCCCGCTGGACCCGGGCGTCACCGCCTTCGTCGGTCCCAACGGCCAGGGCAAGACGAACCTCGTCGAGGCGGTCGGCTACCTCGCCACCCTCGGCAGCCACCGGGTCTCCTCCGACGCCCCCCTCGTCCGCATGGGCGCCGAGCGGGCGGTGATCCGCGCGCAGGTCCGGCAGGGCGAGCGGCAGCAGCTGGTCGAGCTGGAGCTGAACCCCGGCCGCGCCAACCGGGCCCGTATCAACCGGTCCTCGCAGGTCAGGCCGCGTGACGTGCTCGGCATCGTGCGGACGGTGCTGTTCGCGCCCGAGGACCTCGCCCTGGTCAAGGGCGACCCCGGTGAGCGCCGCCGCTTCCTCGACGAGCTGGTCACCGCCCGCTCCCCGCGGATGGCGGGCGTCCGCTCCGACTACGAACGGGTCCTCAAGCAGCGCAACACCCTGCTGAAGTCCGCGGCGCTCGCCCGCCGCCACGGCGGGCGGACGGGGGCGGACCTGTCCACCCTGGACGTGTGGGACCAGCACCTCGCGCGCGCGGGCGCCGAACTGCTGGCCCAGCGCCTCGACCTGGTCGCCACCCTCCAGCCGCTGGCCGACAAGGCGTACGAGCAGCTGGCGCCCGGCGGCGGACCGGTCGCCCTGGAGTACAAGCCGTCGGCGCCCGGTGACGCGCACACCCGCGAGGACCTGTTCGCGCAGCTCATGGCCGCGCTCGCCGAGGTCCGCAAGCAGGAGATCGAGCGGGGCGTCACCCTGGCCGGCCCGCACCGCGACGATCTGGTGCTCAAGCTCGGACAGCTGCCCGCCAAGGGCTACGCCTCCCACGGGGAGTCCTGGTCCTACGCCCTCGCCCTGCGTCTGGCCTCCTACGACCTGTTGCGCGCCGAGGGCAACGAGCCGGTGCTGGTCCTGGACGACGTCTTCGCCGAGCTGGACGCCCGGCGCCGCGAGCGGCTGGCCGAGCTGGTCGCGCCCGGCGAGCAGGTCCTGGTGACGGCGGCGGTCGACGACGACGTACCGCATGTGCTGGCGGGCACGCGGTTCACCGTGTCGGACGGGGCGGTGGAGCGCGTATGAGCGGCGGGAGCGATCCGGCGGCCGGTGCCGGGAAGGCCACCGGGGCGGCGCCGCCGCCCAAGGCGTCCGGGCGGCCCCTCGAGCCCTCCGGCGTCGACCTCGCGCGCGTGGCGCTGCGCGCGGCCAAGGAGGCGGCACGCGCGCGCGGGGACGCGACGCGGCAGAAGAAGCAGGCGCGGCGCGGCGGAGGTCTGCGCTCGGGTGCCCGCGCCGACGGCCGGGACCCGATGGCGCTCGGGGCGGCCATCAACCGGCTGATCACCGAGCGCGGCTGGGAGACCCCGGCCGCGGTCGGCGGGGTGATGGGCCGCTGGCCGCAGATCGTGGGCGCGGACGTGGCCAAGCACTGCGTGCCGGAGCGGTACGACGAGGACGAGCGGGTGCTGGCCGTGCGCTGCGACTCGACGGCCTGGGCGACGAACCTGCGGCTGCTCGCGCCGAATCTGGTCGCCCGGCTCAACGAGGACCTCGGGCACGGCGCGGTCCGGCTGATCAAGGTGCACGGGCCCGGTGCGGGGCCCCGCCGCTACGGCCCGCTGCGCGCGCCCGGGAGCAAGGGACCCGGCGACACCTACGGGTGAAATGCCCCTTTTGTGCCCCGGGGTGCGGGCGGTGTGGCACCCGTGGGGCGGTCGGCGGACCACCACCCGAAAAGGTGACGGAGATCACATCGGGCGGTCACGGAGGGCTGCCGGCGGGCCGGCCGCAGCACCTCACCGCACAACCGCACGCGCTTGCGAATCCCGACCTGACCCCGGAGTAGCGAAGGGTTGACATCCGGAAGCGCTGAGTGCCGCTGTGAGCCTCTTGGAGCCCCCTTCCGCATATCGGGACCCGGCGAAGGCCGGTTCAGGGCGCCACATGCGGACTCAGGTACCCGCAAACCCCCATCACTGTCGGCGCTACCGGTAGACTGGGAGCAGATCCCGCCCCGCCCGTGGGGACCGTCCGGGAAAAGCTGAGCAACGCTGATCAAAGGCTTACCAACGCAACATGCCGCAGCCGCTCCGGCGACCCTCCCCCAAAGGGGGCACCCCCAGGAGCCCGGCTCGTGCTGTGCCAGAAAGGGCGCTTCGTGGCCGATTCCGGCAACCCCAACGAGAACATCCCGTCCACCGACGCCGACGCCGAGCCGTCGGCCGCCTCTTTGCACAGTGAGGCCACGGCCTCGTACGACGCCAGCGCCATCACCGTCCTCGAGGGTCTGGACGCGGTCCGCAAGCGACCCGGTATGTACATCGGCTCCACCGGTGAGCGCGGTCTGCACCACCTTGTGTACGAGGTCGTCGACAACTCGGTCGACGAGGCGCTGGCCGGGCACGCGGACACCATCGACGTGACGATCCTGCCCGACGGCGGGGTCCGCGTCGTGGACAACGGCCGCGGTATCCCGGTGGGTATCGTCCCCTCCGAGGGCAAGCCCGCCCTGGAGGTCGTACTCACCGTGCTGCACGCGGGCGGCAAGTTCGGCGGGGGCGGCTACGCGGTCTCCGGCGGTCTGCACGGCGTCGGCGTCTCCGTGGTGAACGCCCTGTCGTCCAAGGTCTCCGTCGAGGTCAGGACCGACGGGCACCGCTGGACCCAGGAATACAAGATGGGTGTCCCCACCGCCCCCCTGGCCCAGCACGAGGAGATCGAGGAGACCGGCACCTCGGTCACCTTCTGGGCCGACCCGGACATCTTCGAGACCACCGAGTACTCCTTCGAGACGCTGTCGCGGCGCTTCCAGGAGATGGCCTTCCTCAACAAGGGCCTGACGATCCGGCTGACCGACGAGCGCGAGTCGGCCAAGGCCACCACCGGTGCGGACGAGGCGGGCGCGGACCAGAAGGACGAGGTCAAGTCCGTCACCTACCACTACGAGGGCGGCATCGTCGACTTCGTGAAGTACCTCAACTCCCGCAAGGGAGAGGTGGTGCACCCCACGATCATCGACCTGGAGGCCGAGGACCGGGACAAGAGCCTGTCCCTGGAAGTCGCCATGCAGTGGAACGGCGGCTACAGCGAGGGTGTGTACTCGTTCGCCAACATCATCCACACGCATGAGGGCGGTACGCACGAGGAGGGCTTCCGGGCGGCCCTCACCAGCCTGATCAACAAGTACGCGCGCGACAAGAAGCTGCTGCGCGACAAGGACGACAACCTCACGGGCGACGACATCCGCGAGGGCCTGACCGCGATCATCTCGGTCAAGCTGAGCGAGCCGCAGTTCGAGGGCCAGACGAAGACCAAGCTGGGCAACACCGAGGCGAAGACCTTCGTCCAGCGCGCCGTCTACGAACACCTGAACGACTGGCTGGACCGCAACCCGGTCGAGGCGGCGGACATCATCCGCAAGGGCATCCAGGCGGCCACCGCGCGCGTCGCGGCCCGCAAGGCCCGCGACCTCACCCGCCGCAAGGGCCTGCTGGAGTCCGCCTCACTGCCGGGCAAGCTCTCGGACTGCCAGTCGAACGACCCCACCAAGTGCGAGATCTTCATCGTCGAGGGCGACTCCGCCGGCGGCTCGGCCAAGTCCGGCCGCAACCCGGAGTACCAGGCGATCCTGCCCATCCGCGGCAAGATCCTCAACGTCGAGAAGGCGCGGATCGACAAGATCCTCCAGAACCAGGAGATCCAGGCGCTGATCTCCGCGTTCGGCACGGGTGTGCACGAGGACTTCGACATCGAGAAGCTCCGCTATCACAAGATCATCCTGATGGCGGACGCCGACGTCGACGGCCAGCACATCAACACCCTGCTGCTGACCTTCCTGTTCCGCTTCATGCGGCCGCTGGTCGAGGCCGGCCATGTGTTCCTGTCCCGCCCCCCGCTGTACAAGATCAAGTGGGGCCGGGAGGACGTCGAGTACGCCTACTCCGACCGCGAGCGCGACGCGCTCCTGGAAATGGGCCGCCAGCGCGGCAAGCGGGTGCGCGAGGACTCGATCCAGCGCTTCAAGGGCCTCGGCGAGATGAACGCCGAGGAACTGCGCGTGACCACCATGGACCAGGAGCACCGCGTGCTCGGCCAGGTCACCCTCGACGACGCCGCCCAGGCCGACGACCTGTTCTCGGTCCTGATGGGCGAGGACGTCGAGGCCCGCCGCCAGTTCATCCAGCGCAATGCCAAGGACGTCCGCTTCCTCGACATCTGAGTCGGTCTCAGCTGACCGCACCAGGAAGGATCCTCACCAGCAATGGCCGACGAGAACACTCCAGTCACCCCTGAAGAGGGCGGCGACATCGCCATGCGCATCGAGCCCGTCGGGCTCGAGACGGAGATGCAGCGCTCGTACCTCGACTACGCGATGTCCGTCATCGTCTCGCGTGCGCTGCCCGACGTCCGGGACGGTCTCAAGCCCGTCCACCGGCGCGTGCTGTACGCCATGTACGACGGCGGCTACCGCCCCGAGCGCGGCTTCTACAAGTGCGCCCGCGTCGTCGGCGACGTCATGGGCAACTACCACCCGCACGGCGACTCCTCGATCTACGACGCGCTGGTCCGCCTGGCGCAGCCGTGGGCGATGCGGATGCCGCTGGTGGACTCCAACGGCAACTTCGGCTCGCCGGGCAACGACCCGGCGGCGGCCATGCGCTACACCGAGTGCAAGATGGCGCCGCTGTCGATGGAGATGGTCCGCGACATCGACGAGGAGACCGTCGACTTCACGGACAACTACGACGGCCGCTCCCAGGAGCCGACCGTCCTGCCCGCCCGCTTCCCGAACCTGCTGATCAACGGCTCGGCCGGCATCGCGGTCGGCATGGCGACCAACATCCCGCCGCACAACCTGCGCGAGGTCGCCGCCGGTGCCCAGTGGTGCCTGGAGAACCCGGACGCCTCGCACGAGGAGCTGCTCGACGCGCTCATCGAGCGCATCAAGGGCCCGGACTTCCCGACCGGCGCGCTGGTCGTCGGCCGCAAGGGCATCGAGGAGGCGTACCGCACCGGGCGCGGCTCCATCACCATGCGCGCGGTCGTCGAGGTCGAGGAGATCCAGAACCGGCAGTGCCTGGTCGTCACCGAGCTGCCGTACCAGACCAACCCGGACAACCTCGCGCAGAAGATCGCCGACCTGGTGAAGGACGGCAAGATCGGCGGCATCGCGGACGTCCGCGACGAGACCAGCTCGCGCACGGGCCAGCGCCTGGTCATCGTCCTCAAGCGGGACGCGGTCGCCAAGGTCGTCCTGAACAACCTCTACAAGCACACCGACCTCCAGACCAACTTCGGCGCCAACATGCTGGCCCTGGTCGACGGCGTGCCGCGCACCCTCTCGCTGGACGCGTTCATCCGCCACTGGGTGACGCACCAGATCGAGGTCATCGTCCGCAGGACCCGCTTCCGGCTGCGCAAGGCCGAGGAGCGCGCGCACATCCTGCGCGGCCTGCTGAAGGCCCTGGACGCCATCGACGAGGTCATCGCCCTCATCCGGCGCAGCGCGACCGTGGACGTGGCGCGCGGGGGTCTGATGGACCTGCTGGAGATCGACGAGATCCAGGCCAACGCCATCCTGGAGATGCAACTGCGCCGGCTGGCCGCCCTGGAGCGCCAGAAGATCGTCCAGGAGCACGACGAGCTCCAGGCGAAGATCACCGAGTACAACGCGATCCTGGCCTCCCCGGTCCGCCAGCGCGGCATCGTCAGCGAGGAGCTGGCCGCGATCGTCGAGAAGTACGGCGACGACCGCAAGACCAAGCTCATCCCGTACGAGGGCGACATGTCCATCGAGGACCTGATCGCCGAGGAGGACATCGTCGTCACGGTCACCCGCGGCGGCTACATCAAGCGGACCAAGACCGACGACTACCGCGCCCAGAAGCGCGGCGGCAAGGGCGTGCGCGGCGCGAAGCTCAAGGAAGACGACATCGTCGACCACTTCTTCGTCTCCACCACGCACCACTGGCTGCTGTTCTTCACGAACAAGGGCCGGGTGTACCGGGCGAAGGCGTACGAGCTGCCGGACGCCGGCCGGGACGCGCGCGGCCAGCACGTGGCGAACCTGCTGGCCTTCCAGCCGGACGAGGCCATCGCCGAGATCCTGGCGATCCGCGACTACGAGGCGGCCCCCTACCTGGTGCTCGCCACCAAGGCCGGACTGGTCAAGAAGACGCCTCTGAAGGATTACGATTCGCCTCGCTCGGGCGGCGTCATCGCGATCAACCTGCGCGAGGGCCAGGACGGCGCCGACGACGAGCTGATCGGCGCGGAGCTGGTCTCGGCCGACGACGACCTGCTGCTGATCAGCAGGAAGGCGCAGTCGATCAGGTTCACCGCCTCGGACGACACCCTGCGGCCCATGGGCCGTGCCACCTCGGGTGTGAA
Organism: Streptomyces sp. PL-25; assembly: GCF_058344915.1. Classification (NCBI taxonomy): domain Bacteria; kingdom Bacillati; phylum Actinomycetota; class Actinomycetes; order Kitasatosporales; family Streptomycetaceae; genus Streptomyces; species Streptomyces sp. PL-25. The sequence continues at coordinate 3,708,623 of NZ_CP136997.1, read as the reverse complement.
GGGCATGAGCTTCCGCGAGAGCGACGAACTGCTGTCGATGAATGTGGTGCGAGCCGGTACGTTCGTGTTCACTGCCACCGACGGCGGGTACGCCAAGCGGACCCGGGTCGACGAGTACCGCGTCCAGGGCCGCGGCGGCCTCGGCATCAAGGCCGCCAAGATCGTGGAGGACCGCGGTTCGCTCGTGGGCGCGCTGGTGGTCGAGGAGAGCGACGAGATCCTCGCCATCACACTCTCGGGCGGAGTGATTCGCACGCGAGTCAGCGGGGTCAGGGAGACGGGCCGTGACACCATGGGCGTCCAACTGATCAACCTGGGCAAGCGCGATGCCGTCGTCGGTATCGCACGTAACGCCGAGGCGGGACGCGAGGCGGAGGAAGTCGACGGCGACGTGGCCGTGGACGAGACCGCCGAGGGTGCCGCGACCACCGGCACGGACGAGGGTGAGGCGCCCTCGGCCGAGTAGCACGAGGAGTGAGTCATCGTGAGCGGAGCCACGGGCGCCGGATCGTCCGGTACCTCCACTGGTACGGAATCGGGCGGCGGCCGTGGCTCCGCCGCGCGTGCGACGGACTCGCACACCACCAACCTGAACGCGATCAAGTCGCCCGCGACCGACTCGCACTCTCCCACGCACGGATCCCAGGGGGGAACGGTGACGGACACCAGAGGCCCGCAGACGCAGGGTCAGCCCGGGGCGGCCCAGCAGCACGCTGCGGCCTCCCCGCTGCCCGGGGAGCGGCAGCCGCAGCAGCACGGCGGCCCGTACCACCCGCCCCAGGCCTACCCGGCGGCCGGCGCGGACCGGTCCGGCACCGTGCGCAGGCCGCGCACCGGCGCCAGGACCACCCCGCGCACCCGCAAGGCGCGGCTGCGCGTGGCCAAGGCCGACCCGTGGTCGGTGATGAAGGTCAGCTTCCTGCTCTCCATCGCGCTGGGCATCTGCACCGTCGTGGCCTCCGCCGTGCTGTGGATGGTCATGAACGCGATGGGCGTCTTCTCGACGGTCGGCGGGACCATCTCGGAGGCGACCGGCTCCACCGAGTCGAACGGCTTCGACCTCCAGTCCTTCCTGTCCCTGCCGCACGTCCTGATGTTCGCGGCGATCATCGCGGTCATCGACGTCGTCCTGGCGACGGCGCTGGCGACCCTCGGCGCCTTCATCTACAACCTCTCGGCGGGCTTCGTCGGCGGCATCGAACTGACGCTGGCCGAGGACGAGTGAGACGTCGTCCGTAGCCATCTCCGGCGGCCCCTCGTGGGCCGCCGGAGCCCGTCCTCCCACCGATTTTGGGACTGCCCCCGTCGTGCGCTAATCTTCAGGGGTCAGCGCGCGGGACATACACCGCAGAGCGCGGCGGGGCTATAGCTCAGTTGGTTAGAGCGCATCCCTGATAAGGATGAGGCCACAGGTTCAAATCCTGTTAGCCCCACCAGCGAGAAGACCCCCAGCCGGTATCGGTTGGGGGTCTTCTCCGTTCACGGCCGCCTCCGGCCGCGGTCCTGCGTGCCACCGGCAAGCAGGACCGGCCAGAACTGCCTGATTGAGGCACTGCGCCGACTGACCTCCGCTTGACATGATCCGGGCACGGCACTCCTTGCAGAGACAAAGGTGGTTGACCTCATGAGACCGACTCGCGTGATCCTCGCTGTGGCCGCAGGCGCTCTTGCCCCGGCGCTGGTGCTCACCACACCGTCCATGGCCGCCTCCACCGCCTCCACCGCCTCCACGGCCCCCGCGATCACCGCCGCGACGGCCGGCTCGCCCTACGACGACATGGGCCTGGACGACCTTCGGGTGGCGATATCCCGCATCCTCGCCGACCCGGCCAGCGGCAAGCGCGTGATCCGGGAGGCGAACGCGCTGCTCGACAGCGGCACGGTGGAGCAGATGCGCGCCTGGCTGGAGACGGGTTACCCGCTCGCGCAGGCCGAGGACGACAAGGTCGCTCTCTTCAGGATCCTGGCGAAGCCGGAGAGCGGTAAGCGCGTCGTCGCCGAAGTCAACCGGCTTCTGGACGGCAACGATGCCCAGGAGATCCGCGCCTGGCTGGAGACGGGCTACCGCCTGGCGCAGGCCGAGGACGACCGGGTCGCCATCTTCCGTGTCCTCGCCGACCCCAAGACCAGCGCCACCGTGCGGGCGGCGGCCCAGGCCGCCCTCGACGACAACAGCCCGGAGGCGCTGCGCCACTTCCTGGAGACGCACCGGTAGGAGGCCGGCCGGGCCGTAGCGGGCATGGGGAGGACCCGGTCGGCGGGCCGACCGGGTCTTCGGGCTGACGGGGTGGTGCGGTGGTGCGGTGGTGCGGTGGTGCGTTTCGGGGAGGCCGTACGCGCTTCGCCGTTACGTCAATGGGTGCGGAGGAGGGCTCCGGCGGTGCCGGGGCGGTCCTGTCAGCGCTGGAGCGGGATGCTGGGGCGGGCCGGAGGTTCGTCGGGTTCGCATTCCGGGTCGGTGGCGAGCGACTGCGCGTCCGCGAGCGGGCGGTGGCGGCAACTCGGTGACTTTCCGTGCGCCTCGGCGCGGATCCGCTGCTTCATCGTGGGGGGCAGGGACCGGGCATGGGCTCTGGGCCTGCTCGCCGTCGTCTGGGCCGGCACCCTCGCCGTGGTGCTCTTGGGCGCCGTCTCGGGCTGCGGAGCGACCGTGGCCGCGCTGGCGGTCGTGGTGACGAGTCCGAGCGCCGTGCAGAGCGCGAGGAAGGCGGTGACGATGGCGGTCCACAGCTTCTTGACCCTGAGCTGGTCCATGGCCCCTCACTTTCGGGTTGGGCGATTTGCGTACTTTGCTCATCATGTGTATGAGCGACGCGAAGTGGTGGACCGACGCCCGTGGCGCGGGGATCTTCGGATGAACACCACTCGGATGGACGCATGAGCGGCGAAAAGCTCCGGAGACGGGAGGAGCGTGGGCAAATGTCACGGTCCGTGCGGATGTGATCACCCTCCGATCGGAACGCTTCGACGGCTGTCTACTGCGTTCCGCCCCCTGACAGTTGAGGGCGGACGCAGGTCACCGATCGGTATCGACCGGTGTGTATAGTCGGGCGCCAGAGGTCCCCTACGTCAACGAAAGACGAGGTCGCGCGGTGAAGAAGCTTCTCCTGGTCGCACTGGCCGCCATCGGCGGGCTCCTCGTGTACCGCCAGATCCAGGCGGATCGCGCCGAGCAGGATCTGTGGACGGAGGCGACTGACTCCGTGCCCACGGGTTCGTGAGCACCGACCACCGGTCCTGAACAGACCCCGGCCGCCGCAGCGGTCGGGGTTTTGTGTGTCCGGAGCCGCTCCCGTGTTGCGGACCCGGACCGCGTGAGGTAGCCGTGGGGTGGCCCCCGCCTTTCGACCCCGATGTTTCGGACGCCCGTACGCGATACGCGGATGGCGCAACCCCGCCCGGGGCAGGATGGCCGACGTCCGGAGCGGCGACGGCGAACGCGAGGGGTGGCGCGGGGATGAGACGGCCCACGACAGGACGGGGGCCCCGCGCGGGCGGTGCCGGGACGGGACCGACGCGTCCGAGAGTGCGCCCGGTGGTGGTGGCGGTCGCGGCCGCGGTGCTGGGCCTGGTGGCCGCCGTGGCGGCGCCGGGGGCGTTCGCGGCCGGGACACCGGCCCCGTACGCCTTCGCCGACGGCGCCCGGTCCGTCGCCGGAGCGGCGTCCACGGGCGGCGCGCCCCGCCTCGAACCCGGCCGCACCTACCGCAGCGCCCTGCCCGGCGGCGGCCGGCTCTACTACCGCCTCGACCTCGGCGCCGCGACCACCGCCTACGTCTCCGCCACGGCGGTCCCCGGCCCCGGCGGCGCGGTCGCCGCCACGGACGGCCTCAGGGTCACCGTGCGGGACGCCCACGGCACCTCCTGCTCGTACCAGACCGCCCGCTTCGGCACGAGCCGCAGCCCGCACCCCATCGCCGCGTGGGGCGCCCGGGAGGTCTCCTCCGGGCAGGCGCTGTGCCAGGGTGCCGGCGCGTACTACGCGCTCGTCGAGCGCATCTCCGCCGAGGGCTCCGCACCGGACACCTGGCCCCTGGAGCTGACCGTGGCGTCCGAACCCGGTCTCGAGCGGGCGGCCGGGGCGACGGACACCCCGCGGGCCGTGGACTCCGCCTCCGCCGCGCCCGTCACCGGCCCGGTGGCGGACCGGGCGGGCGGCGCCGGGTTCGAGCGGGCCGCCCCGGTCGGGCAGGGCGTCTGGCGGGACCGGATCCGGCCCGGCGGGACGCTCTTCTACCGGGTGCCCGTGGACTGGGGGCAGCGGCTGGACGCCACGGCCGGGCTGGGCGGTGCGAGCGGTGGCAGCGGATACGCCGACGGGGCGCTGACCCTGTCGCTGTACAACCCGGTGCGCGGCTCGGTGGAGGAGGCGTACGCCGGTTACAGCGGGCATCCGGCCTCCGCCGCCCTGGCCCCCCTGCCGCCCGTCGCCTACGCCAACCGCCACGGTTTCACCGACCCGGGCAAGGGCATGCGGTTCGCCGGCTCGTACTACCTGGTCGTGCATCTCGCCGCGCAGACGGCCGGTGTGTTCGGGGACGGGCTCTACGACTTGACCCTGCGGGTGCGGGTGAGCGGCGCCGCGGGGCCGGGGCCGGGGTACGCGGGCCGCTCCGAGCCCGCAGGGCTGTTCGAGGTCACGGCCCGCGACCGGGAGGCGGCGGCCGGGGGCCGGGACCCCGGGGGCTCCGGCGGCCCGGGTGCGGCGACCGGCCCCACGGGGCTGCGGGTGCTCGCCGTGGCCGGACTCGGCACGGGGACCGCGCTGCTGGCCGTCCTCGGGGTGTGGACCCTGACCGCCCGGCGCGCGGCGGGGGCCGGGGCGGGGACCAGGCCGTAACCCGGGGCGGGCTGGCCCCACGGCCTCCACGCCTCCACGGTCTCCAGGTCTCTGCGGCCTCCACGCCTCCACGGGCTCCAGGTCTCTGCGGCCCTCACAGCCGGAACAGCGCCCAGAGGCCGACGGCGTAGCAGGCCAGCGCGAGCAGGAGCAGCGTGATCGCCACCGCGGTGGGCGGCCCGGGGCGCCGGGCGCGGGCGGCGCGGTGCCGGGAGAACTCCCGTGCCCTTCGGGGCGGTTCCTGCGGGGTCTCGACGGTGTAGGGCGCTGTGGAGGTGTCGTCGGCCGTCGAGGACCGGGCGGCGGGAGTTACCGGAGGGCCGGAGCGGTGGGGCGGCGCCAGGGGGAAGCCGCCGGTGTCCGGCAGGGCAGCGGACTCCCTCCGCGCGGAGGGAGGGGAAGGGAGGGGAGCCGAGGGGGCGGCGCCGGGGCGCACGGGGAGGGTGGCGGAGGGCGCGGTCGGCAACGGGGGCGGTGGAGCGGTCGCGGGGAACGGCGGCGGCGGGAAGGACGGGGTGTCGAGGCCGGGAGCAGGTCCGGTACCGCTGCCCGAGCCCGTGCCCGGGGTGGCGGGATCGGGTGGTGAGAAGTCGCTGCGGGCCACTTTGCGAGGCTGACGCGGGTGCTGCGGGCCGTCCCCAGGAGGCAGCGGCCCGGTCGAAGCGTGTCCGGGCGCCTGGGCGCCGTCCTGCACCACAGGACCGGTCGTCGGGGATACGGCCGGTCCCGATCCGGCCGCGCTTGCTCCGGCCGTGTTCGATCCGGGCGCGCTCGATCCGGGCGGCGCGGAGCCGGCGGGCGGGGTCGGGCGCGGCACCGGCCGGGCCGGCTCCGCCCCGGGCGGCAGCGGTACGCCCGAGTCGGCCGCGTCCGGCGGTGAACCGCCTGCCGCCGCCCCGCGCGGCAGTGACCCGCTCGGTTCCGCCGCACGCGGCGGCGAACCGCCCCGTCCCGCCCCGTGCGGCAGCGGGCCGCCTCCGCTGAGGCCGGCCGCGTCCGGCAGGGACGCGGGGGTGCCGGGCCCGCGCGGGGGCGGGCCGTCCGGGCCGAAGTCCGGGGGGAGGGGGCCGAGCTGGTCGAAGATCTCGATGGGTTCGTCGTCGGGGCCCGGGGGCGGGAGGAGTTCGAGGGCCGAGGCGAGGGCCTTGCGGGCTCCGGTGGCCGTGCGGAACCTGACCCGGGGGTCCGGCTCCAGCAGGCCGGCCACGACCTGCCACAGCGGCTCGGGAATGCCCTGGGGCGCGCCCGGTGTCCCGTGCTCGGCGAAGTGCTCGACGAGCGCTCGGGTGTCGGGTCTGGCGCCCTGGAGCAGATAGAGGGCGACCAGGCCGGTGGCGAACAGGTCGGCGGGGAAGTCCGGGTCGGCACCCATCATCTGCTCGGGTGCGAGATAGCCGGGCGTCCCCACGACCAGGTCGGTCTCGGTCAGCCGGGGCTCGCCCAGCCGCATCGCGACGCCGAAGTCGGACAGCCGCAGCCGCGGCCGCGCGGTGCCGGTGGCCTCCAGCAGGATGTTCGCGGGCTTGATGTCCCGGTGCACGACGCCCTCCGAGTGCACCGCGGCGAGCCCCGCGAGCAACTGGTCCAGGAGGACGCAGACGAACCGCGGCGGCAGCGGGCCGTAGTCCCCGACCAGATGGACCAGCGAGCCGCCGGCGACCAGGTCCATGGTGAACAGGACCTTGTCGTCGTCGGCGGCCCAACTGGCCGGTGCGAGCACATGCGGATGGTCGATCCGCAGTGCCTGTTCCCGCACGAAGCGCAACAGGGAGTGCGCGTCGCTCTGCTGGAGGACCTTCGCGGCCACGTACCGGCGCCGGCGGTGGTCCCAGGCGCGCCAGACCGCGCCGACCCCACCGCGTCCGATCGGGTCGGCCAGCTCGTACCGGCCGGCGAAGACCTCACCCATGGCTGCGCGTCGCTCCTCCCCCAGGGGTCACCTCCCCTTGGCTTCCCCCGCGACGCGCGGTACGACCCTTCCCGGTGGGGTCAGTTCTGGTGGGACTGGTAGTGCGCCACGGCGTCGGAGGTGCGGCCGGCGCCGTACACCCGCAGGAACTCGGCCAGTTCGGGATGGGTGGCGGTGAGGCTGTCCGCGGCGTCGATGATGTCGCCCGCCGCGGCGACCGAGCGCAGCAGCGACTGGATCTCGCGGACCACGCGCTTGACGGTGGGAGCGCCCGAACCGCTCGTCGTCTGAGTGGTGTTGCTGAGCACCGAGCCCCCCTGCGACCTCTTGATCTCTTCCATGCGCTCGGTCGCCTCGGCCGCGCTGACGCTGCCGTCCGCCACCTGCCCCGCCAGGTCCTGGAGCAACTGCACCCGCTGGACCACCGCCGGATTGCCGATCTTCGCCCGCTGGCCGCTCATCAGCTGCGAGAGCATCGGCGCGGACAGCCCCAGCACCCCCGCCAGACGCGCCTGGTTGAGCCCCAGATCGTCTATGAGCTTACGGAAGAGCGCCCCCAACGGCTCCCCGTACCAGTTCCGCTGAAGTTCCCGCGCTCTCGCGGTCGCTTCCTGCTGTGCGGCGTCCATTGCGTCTCCCCATCGCTTCCCCAAGTACCGCGGTTCGCTGTCGCGAACCCCGCCGAGCATCTTACGGAGAGTGGTCGGTCGCGGGGAGCCCCCATCTTTTTGCGAGATCCGGGGGGTGACCCGGTACTCTGGTCTGCGGCACCCGGCCGGCAGGCGGTTCACCGGACGGATGCTCCTCTTCCGGGGCCTTAGCTCAGTTGGTAGAGCGCTGTCTTTGCATGGCAGATGTCAGGGGTTCGACTCCCCTAGGCTCCACAAGCAGTAACGCGCAGGTCAGAGGCCCCCCGCCCACTCGGGCGGGGGGCCTCTCTGTACCCGGATTCCACATAGAGTCCACATCGCCACGCGATCACAGCGCCGCTATCACTCGAACGGGGGATAGCCTGCATGCATGCGCCACGTAGAGTGGCGCCCACGAGAGGGGCAGGAGTGTCTCCCCACGCACGCCTGAGACGCGCCTCTCGCGCACCTGCACGGCGCTGTCGGGGAGGACAGCCCGAGCAGGCCAAGGCCCCCACCGCAGCTGTCGGTGGGGGCCTTCTGCTGCCCAACGTAGACCGCCCCGGAGCCAGTGGCTTCCGGGGCGGGACGCTTTGACCGAGTCTTAGCGTCTAACGGCCGAGTCTGGGCGGAGACGCGTACGCCCGCCCGGCCGCTCCGATCCGCCCACCGTCCGAACAGGGCGTGCAGCAGACGGAGTCTTCAAGATCACAAAAAGCCTGGTGATGCCAGGCTGACATAGGTTCGCGCAGGTCACAGCGTTTGTCGAGTGCCTGAGAACGAGTGGCTGGACAGCGAAGGGCAGCGCATTGGCAGGCGCATCCGCGAAGTCCGCGAGCACCACAACCTCACCCAAGAGCGGGTCTTCCTGGCGGTCCCCATGAACAGGGCCCACTACCAGGACATCGAGGCCGGCCGGGCCAACCCGACTTTGCGAACGCTGCTGCGCATCGCGCGCGCCATCGGCGTGCCCCTGCGTGACCTGGTGGAGTGAGCGGCCCGCCCCTGACGGGGGGCAGAGACGGGCCGCGGACCGCTCCCCGGTGGCGCATCCGGGAGCGGGATCTACCGGCTGCGGTGGAGGGGGCACTGGCACGGCGGCCACGCGGAGGTGACCGCGTACGGGTTGAACTGGTCGTCGGCTGTGACCTCTACCGCGGGCCGCTGCTCGATGATCCGGCCGTCGCGGATGCGGATGACCCGCATCGTCATGAGCCGGACGGGCCCGTCCGCGCGCCGGGTCACCGCACGGATCCGTGGTCGGTGACGCGGTGGCGGGCGAGAAGGACTCGCTGGTCGCTGGCGCCCGAGTAGTCCCGGCGCCGGGCGGCGTCCGCGAGCGCCGCCTGATGCCGCGCGCACTGGGCACATCCGGACTCTGCTGTGGCCGGGGCGGGTGGTCTACGATCCATGCGTCACTGCTCCTGCGGGTAGCGGTGGCCGTCCCCCGGGCCCTGCCAGGCCGCGGGGGATTTCTGTGCCGCCGACCATACCCCTGGTATGGGGTAGTACACCCTCCGCAACCATCAAGTTCTACCGATCGCGGTACAGGCGGGTCCCTGCCTACGGTGCCCGCGTGATTGAGTGGCAGGCAGATCGGCCGAGGTGGGAGCAGATCGCCGACGTGATCCGGGAGCGGATCGCGGACGGCACGTACCCGCCGAGGACCCGCGTGCCGTCCGTGCAGCAGCTGGTTGCCGAGTACGGGGTGGCCGTGGACACGGCGCAGAAGACGCTGGGGCGGCTGCGTGAGGAGGGTGTGGTGTACACGGTGCGCGGCCTCGGATCTTTCGTCGCCGACCCCCAGCCCTGATGAAGCGGCCCCGCCCTCCCGGAGGAGGACGGCGCGGCGGTCACGACGTGATGTCGTGCAGGTACGGGCGCACCTCGTCCGGGACCGGCTGCGGTGGCGGCGGGGGTTCGAGCTGCTGGGACCGCATGTAGCCAACCAGCGACCGCGCCCACCCAGCCAGATACCGGATCGCGAAATCCTGCGCCGTGATCCGCGCCCGGTCCCGCTCGGCGTCTTCCTCCAGCTCGTCTATCCGCTCGCCCTGGCGGGTGATCTCCCGGTCCATGCGGTCGGTGACGGCAGCGAAGTCGTCGCGGCGCCGCTGCCCGCGCGGCTGCCGCCGGCCGATGATGGCCGTGGCGATGCCGCCCACGGCCGTGACGCCTGCGACGGCGAGGGCGGACAGCGCGGTCAGCATCTCAGGGTTCACGTGGTGGCTCCGATCGTGCGGGTGGTTCGTCCCAGCCGATGGCCACCAGGCAGACCGCGCCGAACGCGCCGAAGACGAGCGCGATGACCCAGCCGTGCGGGGACTCGCATAGCGGCCACCAGGACACCAGGTAGGCCATGGCCCATGCCGACGCGATCAGCCACACCGCGACGAACCCGGGCCAGTCCCGGCGCGCGGGCAGCCACGCGCAGGACAGGGAGACGGCGCCCGCGCCGATCCACACCCAGCCCCAGCCGTGGAGGGGCAGCAGCCTCAGCAGCAGGGTGAGGCCGTGACTGTCGCCGGTCGGGGTGATGATCTGCCCGGCGCCGTAGCCCGCAGCGACGACACCCTTGAGGGTGAGGAGCGCGCCGCGGCGGCCTAGCTGCTGCCTGAGCCGCCGTGCCGCCGCGGCCGCCATCAGACGCCCGGCGCGGAGCTGGCGGAGTTCTTCTGGCCGACGGCCCGCGCGGCGAGGCCCTTCAGGAGGGAGAACACGGCGGCGAGCCCGGCCGCGCCCATGGTCTGCCAGAAGCTGGCGCGGAACATGTCGGCCGGGCCAGCAGCGACGCCGACCGCGCAGGCCGCGCCGACGAACGTGGCCACGGTGCGCTCGGCGAGGTCACGGCCGTAGGTGGCGGCGGTCTGGACGACGGTGTCGGCGGCGGGCAGGCGGATCTCGTCCATGGGTCAGGCATCCTTCGTGGCGAACTGCTTGATGAGCGCGGTCAGCTCGTCCACCTTCTTGGCCAGCGACTGCACCTCACCCTTCGTGCTGTTGGCGACGAAGAGGCTCGCGGCCGCGCAGCCGAGCGCGTACTCCACGCTGATGTCGGATCGGTTCTGGATCAGCTCGCCCGCCCACAAGAGCTTGGTCTTGCCGTTGACCTTCTCGGTGAGATTCACGCGGTCGTTGAGCTGCATGTCGTCGTTCTCCTTGGGAGTCGAGGGGGCTGGGGAATTGGCGGCAGGACGCGGCGCGCCCTTCTGGACCCAGGCGTAGAGCCGGGCCCCGGGGCACTCGGTGGCGTAGCCGTCCCGGTGCCCCTTGATCTCGTTGCCTGCACCGTGCTGGCGCAGCAGGTCGATGCCGTCGCGGAGCGCGCCGAGCATGGCGTCGGACGGCTCGGTGAGCCCGGACGATCCGACGAGCCCGACGATCGCGTAGTGCGCCCGGTTCAAATCCTGGTTGCCGTTGGCGCCGGTCCGCTTGCCGATGCCTCGGCCCTCCAGCAGGTAGCCGTGGGGGCAGGCGGCGTAGTTGTAGGCGACGTCGGAGTAGTTCTCCTGCTTGTTCGCCAGGTGGCTGGCGCGGATGGCCTTCCACTCGGCGATGCACGCGTCGTGGTCGGCGAGGAGCCGGGTGCTGACGGGCGTGCCCTCGTAGTGGATCTTCACGCCCTTGGTGGACGTCTGGGTGGGCGCGGCCGACGCGGGCCAGCCGAGCTGCGCGCGGGTGACGAGTTTCATGGGTTCCCTTTCAGAGGAGTCGGGCGTACCGGGGCGAGCCGCCGATGGAGCCGCCGCCCCCGTACCGACCGCCGGTCGTAGCCCCGCTCGTGCGACGTACCTGCACCTGCACCTTCAGCTGAGGCGCCGTCCGGTACGCGGCCAGGCCGAGCGACAAGGTCGGGAAGGTGTACGCGAACGTGGCGGGGACGTTGCCGTTCGCGACGACCGCCGCATCGAACAGCACCTGCCACTCCCCGCCCGTGTTGGTGCTGCTCACCACATCGCCGATCAGGACCAGGCCCAGATCCAGGCGGCTCGTGCGCGGGCTGATGATCGTCTCCCACAGCGTGATCCAGCTCGTGGCGTCCTCGTAGACCAGGCCGTGCAGCGACGTCGGGTAGAACGGGACCTCGTCCCGCTCCCACCCGGACCGGCGGAGACCGGCGAGCTGCTGCTCGACAGTGGCGAGCCGCTGGAGAATGCTCGGAGTGCTGGCTGACCTCGGCATGTCACACCGCCGCGCAGGTCAGACGGACACGCTCCGGGCCCGCCGCTGAAGTGTTCTCGATGCCGACGATCCGCAGCACCGCCTCGCGGCCCGCCGGGGACAGTGGCTCCGGGTCGACCACGAACAGCGCCTCGTCGCCCACCGAGTAGGAACCGAAGACGGGGTCGGCGTCCGCGGCCACCACGAACACCGGCTGCACCTGCGCCTGCGACTGGGCGGTCAGGTCCGAGTTCGTCAGCCCCTGCACCTGCGCCTCGTCGGTCACATCGTCGTAGGTAGCCACCCCCTCGAGCAACGGCCAGCCCGACGCCAGGAGATCCCCGGCCGACGCCGTCTTCACGATGCGGGCATCGCCCGTACCGGCGCCGAGCCCGGTCATCTCGGTCACCATGCTCGTGCCGTCCTCGGGCCAGTCGTAGGAGAGGATCGACCCGTAGCCGCCGCCCTTGCTGAAGACCAGCCCGGACTGGGCTGCGGTCCGGCCCCGCCGGGGGAACCAGGTGCGCGCGCGCCGGTACCGCTGCGGCGCCACGTTGTTCGCGACCTGCGTCCACCCGACCTCCACCGCGAAGTCGAACCCGTTGTCCGCCGCGGCCAGTTCCTCGATCGCCTTGTAGATCTCCGGCCGCTCGTAGCTGTAGTAGGTGGCGGTGCGGGACACGCCGTGCGCGGGCCCGGCCAGGGCATCGAAGTTGATGCCGATGTCGCCACCCGGCTGGGCGGTGGCGTACCGCAGCAGCGACCAGGCCAGCCACATCTGGTCGGAGTACAGGCGCTGCCCACCCGCTTCGACGTACGCGGTGTTGGCGATCTGGGCCGGATCAGTGGACAGAGTCTTCTTCACGTAGCGACGCTGGTAGTAGGACAGGAACTCGCTGGCTTGGATCTCCTTGCCGCCGCGGGCGTTCGCCCGGGTCCACACGATGCCGCCCCACACGATGACCCCGTCCCGGTCCACGTACACCGTGGTCCGAGCCGGGGTGGTCGCGGTCTCCGGGTCGAGAGGGATCGTCTCCGAGTTGTACGGGACGGTCGCCCGCAACTGCCCGATCCCGTTGAGGGTGTAGTTGTAGGTGACGTCGGTCAGAGGCAGCTCGGCCAGGATGGTGTCGGTGCGCAGGTCCGCGAACAGGTAGGTGTAGGTGTGCTGCGCCTGCTCGTCGCCCGCGGCGAGGCGCTGCGGGACCAGCGCGGTCAGGTCGGCCGCCATGTCAGGCCACCCTGGTCAGGACCATGTGCGATCGCGCCTTCAGCGTGACCGTTCCGAACGAGCCGGACCGGCCCCACAGCAGGGTGAAGGCGCCGCCCGCCGAGTCCGTCTCCACCAGACCAGTGGACTGGATGGTCAGGTCGGCGCCGCGGACCGCGCCCATCACGGTCGCACCGCTCGTGACCGCCTGGGTAGAGATGCTGCCCGAGGTGCCCGCGCTGCTACCGTCCTGCCCGATGAACGCCCACTCCGCGGTGCTACTGCCCGGGAGCTGCCACTGCAGAGAGATGTCCCCGGCCGCGTCGGTCGTCGACACGAACAGGGTGGCCTCAAGCCGGTACACCGCGTTGGGCAGGAGCGTCACCGACAGGTTCGGGTCGGCGGTCAGGGTGGTGCTCGTGCGGTCCAGGCCGGCGGTCTTGCGGGCGAAGAGGGATTTGCCGACCGTGCTGCCGCCGGAGGAGTCCAGCAGGGCCGCGGTCGTGCCGTCGGCCTTGCCGTACACGAACGTGTCCGTGTCCGTGCGGTAGCGGACCTGCCCGGGTGCCGGGTGGTTCATGTCGACGCTGGACAGGATCGGCACGATCCCGCCCGCCGCGACGCTGTAGTTACGGACGTCGCCGATGTTGCCCGCGGCCACGCTCGTCTGGTTCGGGCCCACGCTGATGTCGGCGAGGATCTGCGCGTTCGGCGGGAGCGAGCCCCGCACCGTCGCTCCGGCGCTCGCCGCGTACGGGCCCTGGATCGCCTCGATCCGGAACTCGTTCGTGGCCCCGGCGGTCTCGGCGTCGTACACCGAGGCGACGATGCAGTCCTTGCGGTACTGTCCGTCTCCTCCTGCGGGGGCGATGGTCACGGTGTAGTCGGCGTCGTTGACGCAGACGTAGGTGCCGTACCCGCCGACATCGTGATTGTCGACAAAAGCGAACCCGGCGCTGACGATGACGGTCATGTTCGGGGTGGCCGCCGCGCGCACCTTGAGCTGCTGATTCTGGTAGGAGGGCTTGACGCCCTGCCGGATCCGCAGCGGGGTCGCCTCATCGGTCGAGAAACCCGGGTACCCGAGGAGCGCGGCGAGAACAAGCCGGTCCGTGCGGGCCGGGTAGCTTCCGGCCTGCATCCAGGCGGGCGGGCTGATGGGTGCCACGGGCGGGCCTCCTTACAGGCTGGTGTCACGCCAGGTGACGGTGAGCAGGGACATCTGGCCGGGGTCCCCAGGCAGAGCGGAACCGCGGAACGTGAGCGTGTTGGGGCCGGGCAACAGCAGCGGCCACGTGGACCCGCCGCGCACCCAGGAGCGGCGCGGCGACGACCCCATGTAGAGCACCGCCCGGGACCGGGTGTCGATCAGGACGTACTCCCCGGCCTGCAAGGTGACGTCCAGCACGAGCAGCGCCCCGGAGTTGGGCTGCTCGATGCTCGGCGAGGCGATCGGACCGCTCACCCGCAGCAGCGGGTACGCGGGCGCCGCTCCGTCATTCGGCGCGCTGATCTGCCCGCTCGTACCCTGCGCCCCGTACGAGCGCGGGGGCAGCAGCGGGTAGGAGCGGCCGGCCGCCGGACTGTAGGCGGTCGTGGACGCGGACCGCTCGGCGAGCCCGTAGAGGTGTGGGTCGGCGCAGTACCACTCGATCGCCGCGTCCCCGATACGCCACAGGTACTCGGCGTCGTACGGGATGCTGCGCCGCCTCACCTTGGCGTACACCAGAGTGTCCTGGTCGAGGAGCTGCAACGGGGCCGGCTGGTCCTGCGGCTGCGTCGCGGCGCGCAGGGCCAGGGTGAGCGCGCGGAGGTCGTCGGGGCTGTCCCCGCGCAGACCGAATTTCATCTGGATCGTTCGGGCCCCCACGTAGTCCGGGCCCGTGTACGTGCCGTGCTGCCCGGGGCGGTCCACGTCCTCGCTGCGCACATCGGGCAGGTCGTCCAGGCCCGACACCGCGGTCACCGCGTAGGGGCTGCCCGGCCCGAGCAGGAGGTCCCCCCACTGGACTCGTCCCAGTCGCTGCTGTGCCATGTCAGCCCTCCACCAGAGCACGCCACGACAGGGCGTCGATGATGCCGTCCGGGCTCGCGTCGGAGCCGTACAGGTGGAACGTGTTGCTCTGGCCGCCGGTCCCGGGGCGCGCGTACAGGGCGGCGAGCTGCCCGCCGGACGGCGCCGTCACCTGCGGCAGGACCGCCATCGCTGACGCGTCCACCGACGCCCCCAGACTCAGCATCCCGGGAAGCTGCCGAGTCAGCTCGTGCAGCTGCCGCCGCAGACCTGGCGTCGCCTGGTCGATCCCGGTCATGAACCCGCTGATGAGCAGACGGCCGGCCGGGGTGAGGATCGTCGCGTCCCTGTCCGGGGGCCCCTTCCAGTCCGTCAGGCTGTCGGTGAGGCCGCCCAGCTTGGACTTCACCGCGCCGAACATTGAGCTGATGCCGTTGATGAACCCCTGGATGAGCTGGCGGCCGGCCGCCGTGAGGATCCCGCCGAGGCCGCCGAGCGCGGACTGGGCGCGCGAGGGCAAGCTCTTCACGTAGGACACGGCGGAGCTGATCTTCGAGGAGATCGCCGAGGCCATGGCCGCGCCCGCGTGGGTGGCCGCGTTCACGAGCGCGGAGTTCAGGCCCGAGATCGCTGATGCCGCCCGGGACGGCATGCCCTTCAACCAGTTGATCGCCGCCATCACGCCCTGCGCGATCATCGGTCCGATCTTCTGCGCGACCTGCCCGATGAACTGGCCTGCCCTTGACACGGCGTCCTTCGCGATCGTCCAGGCCCCGGAGAAGTCGCCCTTGAGGAGGGCCACGACGATCTTCAGGACGGGCACGACGACGCCGGTCAGCATCGCCGAGAGGCCCGTCGCGAACACCTTCGCGAGCAGCCCGATGAGGGAGATCAGCGGGTTGATGATCGGCATCAGCGCCGTCAGCAGCGTGACGACCAGATCTCCCAAGACCCCGAGGAGCGGAGCGACCGCGACCATCAGCGTGGCGAACGTCTTCCCCAGCGCGGCGAGCATCGGGGCCAGGGCCACGACCAGCTTCGCGAGGACGGGGAACAGGGTCTGCGCGAGCTGCACCAGCAGCGACGTGAACGGCGCGATGATCGTCGGGAGCTGGGCGATGATCGGTGCCAGTGCCGTCTGCAACGCCTTCGCCAGGAGCAGCACGACGGGTGCCGCAGCCGCGACGACCTGGCCGACGGCGGCCAGCAGCGGCGACAGCGCGGGCAGCAGCGCGGCCACGAGCTGGCCGACGACCGGCAGCAGCGGTGCGATCGCCGTCAGCAGTTTGCCGACGGCGACGGCCGCGACCTGGAGGACCGGTCCGAGCGCCTTGATGATCGGGGACAGCCCGGCGCCCAGCGCTTTCACCACGGTCTGGATCGGCGGGCCGAGCGCGGTGAACACCGGAGCGACCGCCTGAAGCGCCTGACCGAGAAGCGGCGCCACCGTCGCGCCGATCGTGCCCATCGTGGCGAACAGCGCCTTCAGAGCGTCCTGCACGCCCGCGCTCTTCGCCACGTCCGCAATGGCCGCCGTGACCTGCTGAAGCATCGCCAGGGCGCCGCCGCCACCGGCCGGGACCGCGTTGAAGACTGCCCCGATGATGTGGCCCACGTTCCCGGCGATCGTTCCGAGCTGCCTGATCAGGCCCACCGCCTGCTCGATGGCCTTCTGCATGCCGCCCGACTGGAACGCGGTGGCGAGCTTGTCTCCGATCCCTGCCGCGCCCCGGCCCGCCGCCGCGGTCAGCCGCTCGAAGGACGGGCCGGCCGCCGCCGCCACCTGCCCCAGCCCGTTGACGATGACCGCCGGGATCCCGGACAGATTGCGCAGGCCGGCCGACGCGGAGCCGAGCGCCTTGCCCAGGGTCCCGGACGACCCCAGGTAGCCGGCGGCCGTGAGCGTGCCGGTCGCCATGTTCCGCATGGCGACTGCCGACGAGTCCAGGTTGGTGCGCAGTACGGGCAGCACGGCCTTGCCGGTGCGCTCCAGGCTGGCGCCGAGCCCGTCGAAGAAGCGGTCCTGCACGCCCTGCTGGAGGGACTTGAGCGAGGGGCCCATGTCCCGGATCGACTTCGCGAACTCGCGCGCGTTCGGGGCCAGGCCCTTCAGCGCCTCGTTGAACTCCTTCGCCTTGCTGGGGTCGAGCGCGTTCGACAGCGCATCGCCGACGCCCTTCGTGGCCAGCTTCACCGTGCCCACGGCCAGGCCCACCGCAGCTACCCCGGTCGCGGCGATCCCGGCGGCCGGAGCCACCTGAGCCAGCGTCGATACCAGCCCGGCCGCGGCCGGGACGGTGGTGCCCAGCGCGGCGCCCACCTTGGCGACCGACCCGGCGATCCCGCCGATCGGGCCGGCCATCCCGCCGAGCTTGCCGAGCAGGCCGTGGAAGCGGTTGATGCGGTCCTCGTGGACATCGACGTCGATGTCCACGTCGGTGTCGTCGGCCCGCTGAGCGGCGAGCCTCAGTTCCTCGAGCTGGCGGACGGCGCCGCGCGTCGCGGCCTGGACGTTGACGTCGTGGTGCTCGTCGCTGATCCGGCGGAGGTGGGTCTCCAGATCGTCCAGTTGGCGGAGGGCGTCGGGGACGGAGATGTCCACGCCGATGCGCTGCGCGTCGAGTTGGGCGAGCTGCCGGTGGACGCGGGCCAGGTCGCGGTCCAGGGGCTCGGAGTCGCCGTCGATCTGTACCTGTGGCAGGTGGCGGAGGATGTTGTCGAGTTCGCGGTGGATGCCCGTGCCGAGGGCGGAGCCCATGGCTGAGCCCTGCCGGGAGGCGTCCGCCAGTTCGCCGGACACCGAGTCGATGTGCACGCCGAGGTGGGAGACGAGGTTCGGCAGGTTGATGTCGTTCGCCATGCCACCTCCTCAGGTACGGCGCATCGCGGCGAACCCCAGGAGGGAGGCGCCGTCGGCGGGTTCGGATGGTCGGTTGCCACCGGTCTGGTGGGCGGCCTGGTACTCGTCGGCCAGCGTCATCAGCTGGCCCAGGGTCATGTCCCAGAAGGCGTCGGGTGGAATGTGGAGGGCACCGACGGCGAGGTAGTAGAGCTGAGACCAGGGGAAATCGTCTCCACCGTCGTCGTGGTCGCCCCGTCGGCCTCCGGGGCGTCGTCGTTTCCCAGGCCTTCCAGCGCCGTGCTGAACGCGGCGTTGAAGCAGTCCATGTAGCGGTTCATCTGCGCGGGCAGCAGCAGGTCGGCGAGGTCGGCGCCGTCTGTGCGCCGCCGGTACACGATGTCGCCGCTGATGCGCCGTTCGCCCTTGGCGTCCTGGTGCTCGCGGTAGTGCGGCTCGAACCCGCCGGGCCCGACGCAGCCCGCACCGATGAGCTGGATCATCGGGCCGAACGCGGCGCCCTGGCCGCTGATGTCGACCGCGGTCTGCACGGCGACCACGGACCCGTACCGGGCCTCCAGCAGGGCGAGCGCGCGGAGCGGGTAGCGAAGGGTGATCTCGGTGCCGTCGGACAGCGGGATGGTGCCGCCTCCGCCGAGGAGGTCGAGGCCTTGCGTCATGGTGATGGGGTCCCTACGTGAGTGCCGGGGTTCGGCCTGCGGGTGGGGTGGGGGCCGGGCGGGCGCGTTGAGCGAGGACGCGCCCGCCCGGCGTCAGGCGATCGCGGCGGCGGTCTCGTTGACCGTCACCTTGATCCACTTGCCGGTGGAGATGAGCGGGACCGCGCGCGCCTCGGTCGCGATCGTGCGGTAGTCCTCCTCGGCCAGGCCGAGCCCGGGGAAGCTGGACATGATGCACTTGTGCAGCGTGAAGTGGACGTCGCCGCCGATCAGGTCACCACCGGAGACCGGGGTGACACCCTCCACCTTGAACGGCTTCGGCTTGGCGGTGTTGTCCATCTCCCACACGGACGACTGCGCGGGCGTGGTCCCGGAGTCGGTGACGGTGCTGGAGATCAGCGCCATCAGCACGTCCAGGCTGAGCTTGGCGTGGGGGAAGCTCACGGTGATGTTGCTGATCGACGAGTCCGAGTCGAGCAGCGTGTTGTCGCCGCGGAGCTCCTTGACCTCGATGTCGCCGCTGATCTCCATGGACTTGATGCCGGGCACATCGATGAGATCCCCGTACGTGGGGCTGCCGCCCTCGGGGTCGGTGAGGAGCGGTGAGATCTTCGCGTCCTGCACCGCGTACAGCTTGGTGACTCGCGAGATGGGCATGGCGGGTATGTCCTTCCTGGTGCCGGGTTCCGGCCCTACGCGGGCGCGTCCGCGCCGAACGACGAGGTCGGCGGGGGGAGTTCCTCATCCGGAGGAAGCGTGATCATCTCGTCGCCCTCCAGGCCCGGCGGCGGCCCCGCATCCTGCGGCACCACCACCCCGTCGACCACGTACCAGCTGATGCCGGGCTGACTTCCCGACTGCACCGCCAGCACCCCGTGCCCCTCCTCCGACAGGAAGCGGACACGCTCGTACGTCGTGCCCGGACGTGCCGGCCACGCGGTGCCGAGGTAGCTGAGGACGGCGTCCCGGTCGAGTGGTAGGAACGTGATGGTCATGCGGGGATCACCTCGCTGCGCAGCAGCTCCCGCCGGATCTGGACGGTGAGGGAGTGCCTGACGCGGTTGTCGCTGATGGGGATGCGGTCGATGTCCTGGACGCGGACGGCGTGTACGGGCGCGGGGTGCGCGGGGAGCTGGCAGCCGTGGAGGGCGTGGGCGATGGCCTCGGCGAGCCCGTAGCGTTCGGCGTTCTTCGTGGTGGTCGCGCTGGCCTTCACCCGGGCCAGCTGGACCAGGTCCACGGTGACGGTCTCGATGATGTTGATCTCGGCGTCCGGGTCGCCGAAGTCGCCGTTGGCCGGGCCGTCCCACCCAGCGGGCATGCCCTCCTGGACGACGATGTACGGCGGCGCCTGGCCCTCGCGGGGCCCGTCACGGAAGACGGGCACACCGAACGCCAGGGACTCCAGGCGCGCTTTGATGGCGGCCGACGTGGTGGCGGCCATCAGCGCCTGCCGATCTGGGAGGCGTGCGCCCGGAAGAAGATTTCCGCCATTTCCACGGCCGGACGGAGGAACGGCTGCGCCCGCGTGCCGGGATGGTTGACCTTGCCGACCGGGTGCGCCGCGCCCGGCCAGTACAGAGCCTTCTTCTTCGACGGCTTGATGACGTGCGGGCTGGTGCCGTACTCCACGGCCGCCGCGTAGCTGACGTTCGTGCCGATCACGTACCCGACCTGCCGCCCGGACCTCTCGGTCCGGGACACGATCGAGGACCGCAGACGGCCGGTGTCCACCGGCGCCCGCCGCCGTGCCTCGTTCTGCACGTCGATGCGGGTCCGGTCGACGGCGCGCGCCACGTCGTCGGACATGCGCCCGAACCAGCGGCGCACACCCTGCTCGTAGGCGCGGGTGTTGACCGTCTGCGAGACGGACGCGTTCAGCCGGACAGGCATCCGGACACGCGCGCGAGCCATCACACACCTCCGATCACGCTGGGGCCGCGGTTGAGGTAGCCCGCCACCAGGGCGTCGACCTGCGTCGATCCGGTGGACGCGGCGGCCGAGACGACGCCCGACGTCCCGTCGTCGGCGGTGTCCTCGATGCGGACGTTGTTGCCCTCGTCGTCCACGTCGAGGCCCGGGTCCTGGACGGCGTCGGCGTCGGACGGGGCGGCCTGCGCCTGGAGGTGGGCGGCGAGCAGCGCGCACGCCTGCGCGACGAGGAGCGGCGGCGCGTCGTAGCCGAACTCCCCGACCACCTTCACCTGCTCGGCGCCCCACCGCTCCCACAGGCCGAGCCAGCCCCCGTTGTACGACTCGGCCCCCACCACCAGGTCGTCCCAGCCGCCCCACGCCAGGTGCACGGCGTCGACCTGTCCGAGCACGTCAGACGACGTGACACGCCACGCCGACGACGGAATCGACGGGCCGTCGTCGGCGGCCAGGACGGGCATGACCGCAGTGACCTGGCGGACGCGGCGCGGCAGGATGACCAGTCCGTCCGCGCCCACGTCCGCCACCACCACCAGGTCGGTGGGTTCGAAGACCTGCTGCGTGTACCGCTCGATACCCTCCTGGGCAGCCGTGATCCACGCGGCGACGACGGCGTCAACGCCGGTGCACCCCGCGTCTCTCGCGGCCTGGATCGTGCAGTACGCCACAGGTCAGCCCTGCTCGCCCTCGGCGGTGTCCAGCTCCCGCTTCACGCCCTCCGTGATCAGACCGCCCTTGGCGACGATCTGCCGGGCGTACCCGCCCGGGTGCGAGTGGACGACCGGCCCCGTGGGTTCGCCGGAGCCCGCAGCGTCGAGCGCACGGAACGCGTCCTCGGGCGCGGTCTGGCCGACGTCCCAGCCGGTGCCGGCGGCGTACTCCTGGGTGCGGACGGCGGCCGGGGCCGGCTGCTCGGGGGTCTCGTCGGGGGTGGGCTTGCGTGTGGCCATGGGTGGCTCCTCTGGGTGCGGAGGGCGGGCGCGGCCGGGGAGGATGCCGCGCCCGACAGGGTCAGGAAGTGGCGGCGGCGAACGTGATCTTCACGAAGCACTGGGGGGTGTGAACCGCCAAGTTCGCGCGGCGCTCGGCCAGCACCACCAGCGTGTTCTTCACGAAGAAATCCGCGTGCGAGTCGGTCATCAGGATGGTGATCCCCTGCCGCTCCCACAGCGTGGCGCCCATCCGGAACCCGCCGAGCAGCGCCGTGCCCTGCGCCATCGCCACGGTGGTCACCACGGTCAGACCCCACAGGCGCGTCGCGGCGCCCGCGTCCAGCACTGACGTGATCACCCGGAACTGGCCGTTGGCGTCCTCGTCCAGCTGGATGTCCTGCCAGTCGATCGGGTTCATCACCACCGAGTCCGGCGGGTACAGCGCCAGCTCGGCCTGCGTACGCGCCTTGCGGACCGTGATCAACTTGACGTCCGTCGACCCGACCCCGGGCTGGTACGCGCCGATCCCGGGCGTGGTCAGCACACCCTGGACCTCCGTGGTCCCGTTGCCGACCAGGCACTCACGGTCCAGCTTGTAGTCGAGCCCGTAGCTCAGCCGCCCGTTGATGTAGCCCATCAGCTGGCCGTTGTCGTCCGCGGCCTGGCGGGTGATCGGCACCCAGTGGGCGACGGTCTTCAGCGTGGTCGTGATCGTGTCGAAGCTGAACGGCCCGGTCTGTGGCTTGGTGTCACCCTCGGGGACGACGGCCGCCTTGTTCCACGTGGACTGCGGGCCGGACGTGTCGCGCAGGTACTCCAGCGTGCTGCCGTCCGACGTCTGCCGGTCGAACAGGTTCGCCACCAGCAGCGGCAGATCCGGGTTGTTCGGGATGATCCCCGGGACGCGGGTGTTCTGCTGCGGGATCGTGCCGGTGGTCACAGCGCCGGAGACCGCGGCGCGGAACTCGACCGCACCGGACTCGCCGCGGCAGCCACGCTCACGGAACGCCTCCAGCGCGGCGGACCGGACGAACGCCTCGGCCGCCGACACCGGGTCCGGGTTGCCGCGGTCGTCGGGCTGCATGCCCGGCTGCACGCGCGTGTCGGGGTCCGGGTCGCCGGCGGGCAGTGCCGCGGACTTCAGCGCGCGGAGTCGGGCGTCGCGCTGGTTGGCCTGCTCGATCTTCGCGGTGACGTCGTCGGCGCGCTTCAGCAGCTCGTCGATGTCGCCGTCGTAGTTCGGGTCGGCGAGGAGCTTGGCGACCTCGTCGCGCTGTTCGAGGAGGGTGGGGGCGCCGCCCTTGATGGGGTAGATCGGTCGTCCGTCGCGGCGGCGACCGATGGGGCGCGCCTTGGCGAAGTTGCCCATCGCGTGTCCCTTTCCGGTCCGTGGACGGCGCGCAGCCGCCCAGATGTCTGGGTGTCTGCGGTCCGTCTTTCACGGCCGGTGGATCGCGCCCGGCGGTGCCCGCGGCTTTCACGTCCGGTGCGAGCGGCCCGGATGGGTGGAGGGTAGATCGACTCGGGGGGTGCGCGCGGGTGGGGGCTGCAATCCGCGCGCCCGACGCCCGTCTACCTGCGTCGTCGGCCCCGGACGCCCCGGCCCCCGTGGTGCTGCGGCAGCGTCTTGTACGGCTGCTCGCGCTGGTTGCGGTGCGCCCACTTCCGAGCGAACGGCATCCGGCGAGCGAACATCGCCCGCCACTGCGCCTTGGACACGAACCGGCGAGCCACCTCACGCACCTCCCACGGTGGTCAGCTTCAGCAGGGCCGCGCGGCGGGCCCGCTCCTGCATGCGCTTCTGTTCCTGCTCGTACGCGAGCGCCGAGTCGCGGCCGTGCTCGCGGTCGTACTCGGCCAGCCGCTCGGCGAGGGTCGGCTCGCCAGCCTCGGTGTAGAGCGCGCCGAGAGCCGAGCGCACCGTCTTCAGCTTGCTGCCCGGCACGGCCGCCATCCGTGCGGTGATCTGTGAGACCTCCACCAGGCGCGCGCTGCGGATGTTCTCCAGGACGTCGGCGCGGTCCTCGTCGCCCATCTCGGCGAGCTTCTTCCACTCGGGTAGGTCCGTCCGGACGAACCCGACGGACAGCTCCCTCGCGCTGCCGGACCGGGCCATGGCCCGCTTGTCCCGGCCGGACTGCGTGTCGTCGTACCGGCCGCCGATGTGCAGGAGGTTGGGCTGCTCATCGGCGCGGAAGGTGCCGATCGGGTCGAACGGGCTGTGCATGAAGAGGTAGGCGTACGAGCCCTTGTCGATGCCGCGCCGGAAGACGCCGGGGTGGAAGGTGGTGCCGTAGCTGTCCTTCTTCCCGTACTGGCAGGCCACGCCCTCGAAGGTGCCGTCCTCGTCCTCGCCGACGCGGAACTCGTGCTGGTCGAAGACGCGGAACTCGATCTCCATCACTGGCCTCCCTTGGCCTGGTTGAGGGCGGCCTCGGCGTACACCTCGGCCACGCCGTGCATCACGTCTCGGTGGGAGCTGCTGAGCTTGGGCGCATACCGGTAGACGGCCCGCCCTTTCTTGTCGCGGCCGTCGTACTCGTAGACGACCTGCCCCTTGCCGAACGTCATCAGGCGGGGCAGCTCGCCGTCCGCGTCCGGGCATACGACGATGTCCGTCTTGCCGTCGAACGGGCCTCGCCGGACCTCGGCGAACGGCACGCCGGGTGGGCAGTACGCGCCCTGGTACTGGGCGAGCCCGGCGGGCTGGAGGATGGCGCGGACCTCGCCACGCAGCAGGGTTGAGGCCATGGTCAGTTGCCTCCCTCGAAGCGGCTTCCGCCCGGCTCTTCCTCACCGAGGATCGCGGCGCGGACCGCGCAGTCCTTCGCCTCCAACAGCTTGCGCAGGGCGGCGCTCGTCTCAGGGCAGTGCGGCAGTGTGTACGCCATCTGCCAGGCCAGGCGTCCGAATGCCTCGCTGTGGTCCCGCAGCTCCGGCGGCAGATGGGAGGCGTCGAACCACCGGAGGACCGGGTAGGCGCGGCGCAGCTCGGCGTCGTTCATGGTCATGGTCAGGACTCCTCGAACTCGAAGGTCAGTGCGCACCGGCACTGAATGGACTGCGCGGCCGGGGCGGACGGATCCGCTGGCCAACGGGACTTGGTGAGGGTGAACCGCTTGTTCATCGGGACGGCGTTGCCGTTCTCCTGCCGGTGCGTCTCCCGGGTCCGCTGGTCGGCCGTGGCCACCCACGTCTTCCGCACGGCACCGGCGTCCAGCGCGGCCAGGAACGACGCCTGCGAGTAGCCACCCACGGACTCGGTGCGCGCGATCATCGTCGCCCGGAAGTCGGACAGGTTGGCGAACACCTGCTGCAACCGGGCCCGCAGCTCGGGCACGCTGTCGCCCTGCGCGATCCCGTGCGCCAGGATCTGCGACCGCAGCACCTGCTCCGTGGTCGCCGTGATCTGCCCGGCCAGCTCCTCGATCCGGTCCTTCAGCGCCGTTGCCACATCCGGCTCGTCCAGATCGAACGAGCCGCTGATCTCCGCGCCGCCGCGCTGCCACGCCCGCTCCACGAACGGGCGCACCACCTCCGCCGTCCGCCGCCGCCAGTACCGCGCGTCGAACAGGTCCCGCACCTTGATGCGCTCCTCCCAGCCGTCCGGGCCGGTCGCGATGTCCATGTCCGTCATGCGGGCAGCCGGGACCTCCTCCGGGTCGGGCGGGGCCAGGCGCACCGTGTCCTCGCGGGCGAGCGCGCATGCCTGCGCCCGCGTCTCCTCCAGCCACGCCGCCGACCGCTCGGGCTTCCGCATCAGCCGGTCGAAGTCCCTCAGCACCCGCTCCCGCTGCTCCCGGGCAAGGGCCTGCACCGCGCGCCGGCCGGACGCCTCCAACTCGTCGTACGCCCGGTTGATCGCCGCGAGCGACGGCGACGACGGGGCGTCGTCCGCACGGGACAGAGCGGGGCGACGGGGCGACGGGCGAGCGTCGACCTGCGGTGACGGGCCGCCGAGCAACCGTGCAAGCGCGGCTTCCACCGCCCGTTCCACAACGGCCCCGACGTCAGGCTGCGGCAGACGGGAGAAGTCAGCATCCCATCGGGCCTCGTCCCCCGTGGGCTGCCCCTGCACCGGAGCGAACAGGGCCCGGTAGGGGGTGAGCGTGTGCTGCCCGATCCCGCCCGGCAGCGGGTCCAGACCGAGGGCGGCGCGCGACTCATCGATCATCATCACGTCCGCGTACGTCGAGGCGCGCACCCTGTTGGCCACCGAGTCTTGCGAGTCCTGAAGCGCGGCCACCCCGGACAGATCCCATTCGGCCTCCTCGGCGTCCGAGGGCAGCAGTACCCGGTCGATCTCGCTGCCGATGACCTCCAGCTTCGGCGCGATCGTGTCGGACCAGAGCGTCGCCTTTGCCGCGCTGCGGTTCTCGTACGTGGTGCCGGCGGCGAGGTAGTCGTGTGGCACGCCGAACGCCATCATGACCTCGGCGCTGTTGGCCATCCTGGACTCCAGGTAGGCCATTTCCTCGGGCGTGAACGTCAGCCGCTCATAGCCGATGCCGGCCCCGGAGCCACCCGAGCGGGGCTCGGACCGCACGAGCAGGTTCTTCCCCGCGTTCTCCGGGCCCTGCATCGAAGAGCGCCACGCGGCCTTGACCGCGTTGAACTCGGCCTCGTTCATGTCGCCGAGGTAGACGACGCCCGTCGGCCGCGCCCCGTTGGCGTAGGAGGCGCGCTGCCACTCACGGGCGTAGGCGTCCATGTCGACTGCGTGCCGGGCGGCACGCCACGGCGGGAGGCAGCCGAGCGGATCGAACGGGTGCGGGTACCTGAGCCAGAGCATCTCCTCGGGCAGCACCGGCACCTGCACGCCGTCGAGGCGGCGCACCATGAACCCGACCACGTCGGCCGTGGTGGGCCGCTGCGCGATCGGCTTGTCCACGATGACATCGACCTGGTCGTAGACGAGGTGCATCTGCGTGACGGGGCCGAGACCGGTCTCTCCGCGGTCGAGCCAGACGAACGCCTGGCCGGCGAGTTCGGCCTGCTGGAGCAGCAGCGACTTGAACACGCGGGCGGACATGAGCGGGTTGGGCCGCTTGTTGAACAGCTGCGCGACGGGGTGCCCGTCGATGACGCTGCCGTCCTGGCGGCGGACGACGAGGGGCACCGACGACCCGTTGTCGGCGATCGCCGCCACGCACCGGTACGCGACGGCGCTGTTGGCGTAGCCGCGGGCCTCGGCGTCCAGGGCCAGCGTCAGCGTCTGCTGTCCGCCGATCGACGCTACGGTGACGGGCTGCCGGTCCCGGAGCGTGTCCAGCCCGCCCGCGCGGGTCTCGGCGGCCCGGCGCAGGGCCCGGTTCCGGTAGGTGCTCATGGTCCTCCTAGGCGACCGCGGCGAGGTTGCCCGCGGGCGCGAGCATGAGATCGGTGAGGGCCCACACGTACGCGTCGAGCCGGTCGGGGGAGTCGTCGCCGGGCACCCACGTGGTGAGCTGCTCCTCGAGGTCGGGGAGGCTGCCGACGATGTGGGCGCTGCCCTGGTCGGTGAGCGCGGCCACGGGCTCGGCGCGGGTCTGCTTGCCGCGGGAGGCGTGCACGGTGCGGTAGTTCACGGTCGGGTCAACCTGCCGTACGACGGTGCCGATCCACTCGCCGCCGTTGTTGACCTCGGCGACGATCGCGTCCGCCCGGTGCTCGTGGTACGCCTGGATCGCTTTGCGCGCGGCCTCGATCGGCGGCATCCGGCCGGACAGGTCGTCCAGGGCATAGCCGTGCTGGCGGGCGAACCCGTTGCGGTCCGGGATGTACGAGGCGCCGCGACCGGCCACGATGATGCCCATCTCGTCGGCCTCGCTGCCGGACGTGGCCGCCGGGTCCATGGCGACGACGACGCGCGCCAGCTGCGGGGCCGCGCCGACCCGCGCCGCGTCCAGCCCGGCCCACGTCCAGAGCGCACCCTCGATGTCCTCGAGGAGGACGCCGTCCAGCTCCTGCGCCTCGATGCGGGTGCCGGCGTACTTGCGGATGAGGTGGGCGCGCTGCTCGGCGGGCAGGTGCGTGGCGTCCCGGGTCCGGCCGCGGGTGACGGTGACGTCGTCGCGGCGGGTCAGCTCGATGAGTTCCTTCCGCGGCTTGGGCGTGGTGGACGCGATGTAGTGGGGGTTCGCACCGAGGCGCAGGCCCATCTCGCTGTGGGTGATGGCGTCCTTCAGCCGGCGCATGGCGGCGGCCTCTTCCATCCACACGAGGCAGCGGTTACCGCCGGCGCGGAGCCGCTCGACGTCATCCGGGGTGTGCGCGCCGAACAGCTTCGCCTCGGCACCGGACGGCCAGCGGGCGAAGGTGCCGCCGGTGGTCTGGCGCAGCTTCACCCGCGGGTCGTGCGCGCGCAGTCCCGACGGGCCGTTGACGCAGGCTTCGGCGGCGTCGCCCTGTGTGGGGGCGATGATGGCCATGCGGTGGCCGCCGGGCAGCCGCGGGTCGCACGGGGGCCCGTTGACGTGAGCGACCATGTAGCGGGCGCAGCCGTCCGTCTTGCCGGTGCCTCGGCCGCCGAGCTGGAGCCACCAGCCGAGCGTCTCGATCCGGTCGGGTGGGACCTGCCACGGGTACGGCGTCCACCGGTCCCAGCGGCGCCGCCACAGCCGGTTCTGGAGCTGCTCTTCGAGGAGCGCGAGTTCTTCGGGGCCGAGTTCCTGGAGGCGGGCGCGGACCTGGTCGCGGGTGAGGGTCACGGCGCACCGTCCAGCTCGGCGATCTGGTCGGCGAGTTCGAGGACGCGGGCGGTCATCTCGTCGGTGACGGTGGCGTTGACGCGCACGGGGGCGTACAGGCCGAGGATCTTCGCTTGGTGGTCGAGGAGCCGGACGAGGGCCTCGTTCGAGCGGACGTCGCCCTTGACGACCTTCGGCATCAGCCCGTCGATCGCGACGTTGAGGACGGCGAGCTGCTCGCCGAGGTACTGCTGGTGTGCCTCGCGGGCCTCCTCGGCGAGCTTGGCCACGCCGCGCTTCCAGGCGTTGTGCGCGTTCTTGACGTCGCAGCCGAGGCGGTCGGCGATCTCGCGGAAGGCGAGGCGGTCGCGGGTGCGCAGGCGTACGACCTCGTGCTCGCGCACGAGGCCGAGATCGTGGTGAGCCTGTCGCCGCGGCACCGTACCTCCCTGTCAGGGAAGGTACGGATTTTCGGGCGGGCCGGATCTTGGGGGCTGCAATCCGCCAGGCCGGGCGTCGGTACTCCGATCGGGTGAATCCCCCAGCGAGCCCGTGGCCGCCCGGCCCTCCCGGTGGTTACCTGGCCGAAGGCCAGGCCGCGCGAGACCGCCGCCGGTCAGCAGGCGTCGTACTTCCAGGCGTCGCCCTCCCGCGCCCACGGCTGCTGCGCCTGGTCGAACTTCGGCAGACCCTTCACCCGGTACGAGACACGAGCCAGCTCCCCGGACACGGACGCGTGCACGTCCGTCGCCGGGTGGTCGGGGCCGTACTCCT
The DNA here is from genome assembly GCF_058344915.1 of Streptomyces sp. PL-25. Lineage (NCBI taxonomy): Bacteria > Bacillati > Actinomycetota > Actinomycetes > Kitasatosporales > Streptomycetaceae > Streptomyces > Streptomyces sp. PL-25. Next base: position 3,680,035 of record NZ_CP136997.1, on the reverse strand, counting down.
TCGCGGCCTGCTGCACGGTGGCCGCGTACATGTCCGGGTCGGCCGTGCCCTGGCAGCGCTTCGACAGGGCGGCGTACGCGGTCTTCGCGTCGCCCTTGAAGTACGCCGCGGTGTACTCGGTGACGGCCTTCTCCAGGTCGGTGGCCCCGTCGGCCGGGGCGCTCGCGGTGGGCGCGGTCGGGGCGCTGCTCGCGGTGGCCGGGCTGCTGCTCGCCGGGGCCGTCTTCGCGTCGTCGTCGGAGGACGAGCAAGCGGTGAGCGCGAGGAGCGCGGCGGCGGCGAGCGTGACGGCGGTGGTGGTGCGCATGGTTCCCCCCAGGGTGGGTGTGGTGTCCGGGCATGCTGCCACAGCGGGACAGGGGTGGGCCCCGCCGTCGGGGGAATTCACGGCGGGGCCCTGGAGTCAGTGTGCTACGAGGCTGTGACAGCGGGGTCAGAACGGGGCAACGCTGCGGCGCTCACGCCGCTGGCGGCGGCGCTGGCGTGCGGCGTCAGCAAGTCGGTCATGAGCTGTGCCGCATCCGCACAGCGTCACCCCGTCGTACCCCTTGGGAGCCGGGTACTTGTCCGGGCTGCCCTTGGTGTGGAACAGCCCCCGGCCCTGGCAGGCCCCGCAGGGAGGGCCGCTGTGGCGACGGCGGACGATGATCTCGAACGGCCCGATCCGCATGGTGGTCATCCCTTCTTCGAGGTGTCGGGGTGGGGAGGTTCCCCCGTCGGCGAGATGGGCAGGTCCGGCCGGAGGCGGCGGAGTGCGTCCGAGGTGACGACCGACCACTTCGCGGCGATGGCCACGAACCGGGCCCCGCACCCGGCCGGTCGCGGACCCGCGCCGTAGGCGTATCCGACGATCTCCGTGTGGTGGGTGTCCGTCGCGGACGCGCCCTTCCCGCACCCGCTGCACTCGGAGGTGTAGGGGCTGACGAGGAGCACGGCGTGGGCTTCTTCAGGCATGGAGGCGTCATCCTCCCTTCGGGGCGCTGGGGAATCCGTCGGGAAGCCACGTGGCCCGGTATCGGGGGTCGCGGCCGGTCCCGTCCAAGTTGCCCGCCCAGCGCCGCCCGAGGTCCCGGAGGTTGGTGACCGCCCGCCACCGCAGCAGAGGCGGGTGGTCCTGGTTGGTCAGGTCGACACGGGCCGGGTCACCATCACGCGGTACCCGACCGCAGCGCGCCTGCCGGGTGACCCGTCGGGAAGCCCGGCGATGTCCTCGCCGTAGCGGGTGTCGAGGAAGGCGGCCAGAGCGACGGCGTCCTCGACCTGCTCTTCCGTGAGCGGTGTGACGCTCGGCTCGGCGGCCGGCTCGACTTCCACGGCTACGGCGGCAGCGGCTTCAGCGCCGGGGCCGGCGGACTCGTAGGCGACGCGCACCCGGGTCACCTTGACCAAGTGGCTGTGCAGCTCGATGATCTGGCCTTCGGTGGGGATGGGCAGAGGCGTGGCGGGCTCGAAGAGGGCGACGCTGGTGCCCTGGTGCATGAACTCGTAGACGTACGTGACCGGGTCGCTGTTCAGGTTGGCCTCGTCGTGGGCGTCGGCGATGCGCTGGAGCTCGGGCGGCAGGTGCTTGGTCATGGCCGCCATCATCCCTTCGACGGGGTGCCGGGGGTGGGCTTCTTCGGCGTCTTGACCCAGCCGCCCCGGCTGCCCTGGTAGGTGGTCTCGTTGCCGTGCAGGCGGGGGTCGTCCTTCTTGAACGGCTTTGGGAATCCGAGTGCCATGATGGCGGTCTCCTGTCTCGTGATCGGGATGGGGACCGGGGCGGTCGGATCGCCTGGCAGCAGCGGCCGCCCCGGGGTAGATGGGCCCGTAGACGCGCGGTAGATCGCGGTAGACGAGCGGGTAGATGTGCAGGTCAGGCGGCGGTAGACGGGGCGGTAGACGCCTCCTGGGCGGCGGCCGGGGAAGGGGTCTCCAGGTCGCGGCGGCGGACCCCCCAGGTCGGCACGCCGGCCACCTTCACGCCGCGCTCGTGAGGCACCCCCGCAGCGGCCAGAGCAGCGCGCAGATCGGACACCGTGCGGCCCTCCCACTGGCCCCTCTCCTGGAGGTGGGCGAGGACGGTGCGGAGGTGCACCGCGGGGGCGTCCCCCATGGCCTCCAGCAGGAGGGTGCGGACGGCCTCCCGGTCGGAGGCCGGGTGCGCCTCCTCGGGGGTCTCGGCCAGGGCCTCGGCGGCGGCCGGTTCGGGGGCCCGACCGGACCGCCATGCGGCGGCCAGCCACCCGGCGGTGAGCAGCACCATCAGCGCGGGCAGCGCCCGCACCAGGCGGACGAGCAGGTACACCCCTCCGGCGAGCAGTGCCAGGCGCAGCAGGATGCCGAGGACGGCGCGCCAGCCGGTGAGGTCGTGGCGGCGGCCGCGCGCGCACCAGGCGGCGGCGCGCGCGGCCAAGTGGCGCAGGATCAGGTGCGAGCCGGTGGCGAGGCGGGCGGCCGGCCGGGCGAGACGGCTCACAGGACGCCCGCCCCCTGGAACGCGGCCACGATCGCGTCGCCGCAGCCGTTCAGTGCGCCCGGCAGCCAGGTGAGGGCCCCGGCCACGCCTGCGGTCAGCAGGAACGTACTGCCCACGAACGCGCCGCCGACGATCCGGCGCTTGTCCGCCTTCCCCGCGGCCTTGTAGGCGAGGACGACCAGGAGCACGCCCAGGACGACGACGATGGCGCCGGTGACGCCGAGCCCGCCGAGTCGGCCACTGGCCACCGCGCCGCTTGAGGTGAGGCCGGTGGTGCCCTTGCCGATGCTGCCGCCGGCCCCGTTGGCGACGCCGCCGGTGTGGGTGTGAGTCCAGCCGAGGATCCCGCCGGGGCAGGCGGCGGCGAGCGCTGCGCCGGTGAACCCCTTGCCGAACGCGGCCAGCTGCTTCATCTCGCGGCTGCCGCGGTACCAGGGGTGCAGGTTGAAGACGAGGACGACGAGGGCGGCGAGGAGGCCACCGAGGGTGAGGGTGGTGGTGCCGGTCATCGGCGAACTCCGGTGAGCAGGAGGAACGGGTCCCACCAGGACAGGACGCCGAAGGCGCCGAGGCTGGCGGTGACGAGGAGGAAGCGGGGGAGGGCGCGGCCGGTGCGCCGGTCCAGGGCCCAGGTGGCGGCGACGGCCACCGCGGCGATGACGTAGGCGGCGCCGACCCCGGCCTCGGTGCGGGCCTGGTGGACGGTGTGCGACCAGATCCCGACCGGGCTCTGCCCTCCGGCCCAGGGGGTGAGGGCGGCGAGGATCGCGGCGAGCATCCGCCAGGTGACCAGCCGGTCCCACAGCCGCGCCCAGAGCCGCTCGCGCAGGGTCGGCTCGGGCTCGGGCTCCACGAGGACGAACTCGTGGACGTGCCGGACGTGCTGGACGACGACGGCCGCGGGCGGCGGCTCGGGCGCGGGAGGCGGTGGCGGCGGGTCCGGGACCGCGGGCGGCGGGGGCGGGGAAGGCGGGAGGCGCCAGGGCGGGACCTCACCAGGCTCGGGCGCGCGGGCTGGCAGCGGGGCGCCAGCCGGGATGATCCGGGTCGGGGTGATCGGGTGGTCGTCGGACACGGGGGCCTCAGTGGAGGACGGCGACGGCGAGCGCCGCGAAGGTGAGGATGAGGGCGCAGGTCCCGGTGACGGGGGGCACGGTGCGCCAGTCGAGGAGGGCCAGGGCGAGGAGTGCGCCGGCGGCTGCGAGCACGAAGAACACGGCGAGGAGCACGGGGCTCACCCGGCGCGGTGCAGCTGGGTGGGCCGGGCGGGGAGCGCCGCGAGGGCGGGCTCGTGCTTCTCGATCTCAGCACGGAGGACACCGCGCAGCGTCGAGGCGGACGGCGCCGTCAGCTTGGCGGCTTCGAGGGCGGCGCGCATCTCGCCGGTGGTGGGCCGGTAGCCGTCCTCGTACAGGGGGCGGAGGATGGCGCACCGCGGGTCCGAGTAGCGGATCGCCGGTCGCTCCGGTCCCTGCGGCTCCAGCTCCAGTTGCTGCTCGACGGCGGGCGGGAGCGGTGGGGCCTGCGCGGGCATCGGGGGGACGGGCGGCTGCTCAATGCGCTCCAGCGGCGGCACCGCGGCGGGCTCGGCGGCGCGGCGGGCGAACCAGAGGTGCATCTGCCGCATGAGCGCGCCGAACGCGAGCAGCGCGGCCACCGGCGGCACGGCGGCCACGGTGTACTCCAGCGCGTTGGCGCGGGACCCGACACCGGCCACGTTCAGGGTGATCGATCCGAGCGCGCCGACCGCGGTGAGGGCGATCGCCCAGGGGTCGACGGTGCGGAGGTAGGAGGCGCGCAGGATGAGGAGTTCGCCGGCGAGGTAGAAGAGGTCGAGGACGGCGGGCCAGGCCCAGGCGCGGGCGGGGTCGATGCCGAGGCCGTTGTGGGCGGCGACGTCGTGCAGGTGGTGGTACGAGAGCCAGAAGGCGATGCCGGTGATGGCGGTGATGATGACGGCGGCGCCGACGGCGAGGCCGAGCCCGCTCGTAGCCGCGGGGGGCGGGGTGTGCGTAGGCTTCTGCCTAGCCATGGAGGTCACTCTCCGGTGGTCAGGCCCTCGTCAGTGTTCCCGCACTGTCGGGGGCCGTTCTGTTGTGGGGCGTCGTCGGGGTGTTGGGCCCGTCGTGACGCGGTGTCGGGTAGCCGACACGGTGGAGCGTACCCGACACGGGGCGGTGTGTGCAGACCTACGCTCGCGCGGGGAGGTGACTGGCGTGGCGGATGAGAGCGACGAGGCGCGCGCGGCGGCGGACGAGGTGCTGGCGGCGGTACGCGCGGCGCTGCGCCGGCTGGAGGCGATCCCGGACGCCGGGGTGCGGGCGCGGGCGGCGGGCATGGTGCTGCGGGAGTGGCCGGCGGAGAGGTCGTTGGCGACGGAGATCCGTCAGCAGGCGGTGGACGCGCTGCACCGTCAGGGTCTGGACTTCCCGGAGATCGGCCGGTTGATCGGGACGGATCGGTCGCGGGCGTGGCGGATCTGGAAGGGCCGGGACTGAGTGTGCCCCTGTGCGCTCTGCCTGTGCGCCGGGGTTGCTCCTACGGTGTCGGCATGACGACAGCTGATGAGGAGCCGGTGGATGTCCCGTGGGCGCGGGTGCGGCTGGCTGATCCGGCGGGGCCGGATGGGTGTGCGCACTGCGGCGGCCCGGCGGTGCTGGTGTTCCGCGTGGAGTATCAGCGGCGGGGGGCCATGGTCCTCGATGACGGCGAGCTGGGTGAGGTGGAGAGCGAGGACGTGCAGCAGGACTCGTTCGCCTGTCTGAGCCATGCCGGGTTCGTGGCGTATGGGGTGTCGCTCGAGGTGGTGTCTGCGCGGTCGGCTCTGTTCTGAGGGAGTGCCGACGCCCCGTCACCGGCCGTTGTCGGGCGGGGTGACGGGGCGTCTGGCCTGCGTCTACCAGATCGGGACGCCGCCGCCGGACTCCAGCACGGCCATGTTGGCGGGCTCGGCGTAGTACGCGTCGTCCTCGGCAGTGATCGCGTCGCACCGGCAGGCGGGTCCGCCGCCGGTGTGGACCGGGCACTCGTCGTAGTGGTCGGCGTTCGGGGTCTGCTGGGTGTCGGCCATGGGCGGTGCCTCCTGGGTAGTGGTGTTACGACGGTAGGTACGCGCGGTGGTCTTAGCTGGCGTTCGCCGGTCTTAGGCGGTCAGTCCTCCGTAGCGGGCTGCTCGGTGACCGTGGTGGCCCGCTCCATCAGCCGGTGCTCCCAGGATGGCTGCATGCGGCGGCGGTCGGCGAGCCTGCTCAGTGCCAGGCGCTTGTCGGCCCACGACACGTTGACGCCGGTGGCGCGCTGCCAGGGTGCGCCGGGGTGGGGGCGGGACTGGACGAAGTAGGCGGTGGGTTGGTCGGGCATGGTCACTCCTTCGTGGTGGTGGGCTGCTCGGTGCCGTCGAGGGCGTCGCGCACCGCGAGGGCCGCGCGGCACCCGGCCTCGGTGCCATCGGCCAGTTCGTCGGCGGCGGCGCGCACGCGCTCGATGGCGGCCTGCGCCTGCTCCAGCTCGGCGCGCGCTTCCTCGGCGGCCTGCGCGGCGGAGGGCAGACGGTTCACCGGTGCTCGCCTCGCAGTGCCTCGGCCACGGCCACGAGCGCCGAGGCGATGGCGAGGTTGGAGCGGACCGTGAGGATGCCGACGGCGGTCGGGCCATCGACGTCGCGGGGGCGGCCGTCGGGCAGGGTGACCACGCCGTTGATGCCCTGGTCCACGCTGTTGACCAGCCAGAGAGCGTGGTCGTACGGCGTGCGGGCGGTTGGGCGGTTCATCGGGGTGTCCTTCCTGGGGCAGTGGGGTGGATGACGGCGACCACGGCGGTGGCGGGCTGGGGGCCGTGGCCGGAGCAGGCCGGGCAGTAGTCGCCGTTCGCGGTGGTCCGCCAGCCGCGGGCTCTCCCGGCCGCGCGCGCTTCGTGGCGGGTCTCGGCGTCGGTCATGAGCCAGCTGGCGCAGGCGGACGCACGCCACACGGTGTTGCAGTGCAGGGTGATGCGGACGCTCATGACGGCTGCGCCCCGTCCTGCCGCGCCCCGGCGGCGGGGCAGTCGGCGTAGTGTCCAGCCGGGGCGAAGCAGGCGCCGGAGTTCGCGCACGTACACTCCACCCCGCCCGGCTGCGTCTCGTCGGCCAGACGGCGCAGCTCGCCGTCGGCAAGCGCGAGCAGCCAGCGGCGCACGCCCTCGGCCGCTGATGAATGGACGTTCAGGTGCGCACCGTTCGCGGCGTCACGGAAGGCAGCGGCCCGGATCTCGGCGGCCCGGTCGGCAGGCTCGGGCAGCACGGCCAACACTGCGTCGGCGAGGTGCGTGTCCCAGTCGTTCTCGTCGTCCGCCTCCGCGCCGGGCTCGCGCCAATCGCCGCACCGGCAGGGCATGTTCCTGTCGGCGTCGGCCTCGTCGCGGTTGGTGGACAGGTAGTGCTCGCGCAGCGCCTCGGCGATGCGCTGACGGAGCGCGGCACGGTCCACGGACGGCTGCCCCACGGCGGGCAGGTGGGCCGACGGATCGCCACAGCAGTCCTGTGGCTGGCACCCAGGGGTGATCGGGGTCTGGTCGGTCATGGTCGTCTCCGTTCGGTGGTGGTGGGTGATCGTTCAGGCGGCCCGGGAAGCAGGCTGTACGCGCCCAGGACGGCCCGGCACGCCCTCAGCGGCCCTCCGCCCGCCCAGAGCCGCCACAGGCCCCCCAACGGCCGCACGCTCCCGCTCCCGCCGCACCGCCGACTGAAGAGCCACCGCCCGCTTACACGGCCGGCACGCCTCCTCCCCGAGACGCCGGTGCATCCAGTAGCCGCGGACCGTCCCCCCCACCGCGTGCGCCTCGGCCAGCCGCCGACGCCGGTCGGCGTCCACCGCCTCGTCGTGCGCGCCCTGGCACACCGGGCACGGCTGCTCACCACGCGTGCGGTGCGCCCGGTAGCCGCGGTCCGTGCCGCAGCCGGCCGCGCGGGACCCGAAGTCGACGCCGCCCCACACGCCGTGCTGCTCCCCGTTGGCGAGGGCGTACTGCTGGCAGGCGAGCAGCAGGGGGCAGGTGTGGCACTGGCGGGCGGCGCCGTGGCGTTTGGTGGGGTTGGTGCTGAACCAGAGTTCGGGGTCGAGGCGGCAGGGGAGGCCGGGGGTTTGGGCGGTGAGGGTGGCGAGGGTGGTCAAGGCGTGCTCCCCGGGGGTTGGTCTTGGGGCGGTTGGCCGGGCTGGTCAGGCGGTGGGGTTGGGCTGGGTGGCGGTACGCCAGGCGTCGAGGACGCGCTTGGGAATCTGGCCGACGCGGGGGCAGTCGATGCCGTTTTCGTTGGCCCAGGCGCGGACTTCGCGGGTGTCGTAGTCGCGGGTGTACGAGCCTCGCTTGCGTTTGGCCTTGGTCTTGGCGGGCGCCAGCTCGGCCTCACGGGCGTGGAGTTCGGCGAGGCGCTTTTCCAGCTGCTCCCGCTCTGCGGTGAGGGCGGTGAGTTCGCGGTCTGCGGAGTACCGCTGGCGCAGGCCGGTGAGGGCGATGCGGGCGCGGGCGGCTTGGTCTTGGACGTCGGGGTCGGTGTGCTGGTCGCCCCAGGCGAGGAGTTTGCCGACGGGAAGCTCGGGGTTCGAGGCGGTGGTCTTCAGCTGGACGTCGATGGTGGGCGGCATTGGGCGGATGGTGGGCGCGGTAGTCATGGCGGTGGCTGCTCCTGCGTCGGGGAGGTGGAGGTGGTTGTGGCGGGCGGCGTCGGGGCCGCCTTGGCTGTCGATCTCGTCAAGGAGGCGGCGGAGGGCGGCGATGGTCATGCGCTGTGCCTTCCGTGCGTGGCGGCGAGGCGGTGTTCGCAGCGGGCATGGACGCTGCGGTCGGGGCGTCGGGGGTCGGGGAGGATCGGGCGGCGGCAGACGGTGCAGCGGGACCAGGTGGCGGGGTCGTCGCTGGGGGTGTCGTCGTGGTGGTGTTCGTGGGATCCGGCTTGATCAGCGGGGGGCCCAACTACCTGAGGTTGAGGAACTGCCTCAGCCCCGTCTTGGGAACCCCATGGGAACCCCCCTGGGTTGTTCGGGGGGCGGTCCCCCGAACCGTTCGGGGGGCGGTCCCCCGTTCTCATTCGGGGGGCGGTCCCCCGTTCTCCGGTTTCGTTACCGCCGGTAAGTCCGGGGGGCGGTCCCCCGTTCTCCGTCTCATCCAGTTCGGGGGACCGCCCCCCGTTCTCCTCGGACCACGGAGCCGCCCGCCGTCCGGCCTCCCGCCGCTGCCGCGCCTCCTCCCGAGACGCCTTCGCGCCCTCGAGGTAGGCGACCGCCGCGGCCCAGTCCGGGAACGGGGAGGGGAGGATGACGTACAGAGCTGAGCGGCCCCGTCGGCGCTCCCCGGCGACCCGGACGACACCGGCCCGTATCGCCGCTTCCAGGCGGTCGCGGCAGTCCTTCTCGTCGCAGCCAGCCGCGCGTGCGATGTCCTTGATGCGCATGGGCTTGCGGTCGGCGAACCGCAGTTCGCCGGACGCGGACGCCATGGAGCGGAGGGCGTAGAGCAGCGTGTGCAGGTGCGCGCGCTTCAGCGCGGCCGGCATGCCGGGTACCCACTTCCAGGCGAGCGCGTTCCCGTAGGCGTTGGGGACGCTGCCGGCGGGGGCCTGCTCTTCGCTGCTCAACTCGTTCTCTTCTCACGCAGGGTGGCCGGGGCCGGGGCCCGGGACGGCGCGCGGTGGGGCCGTCCCGGGCGGTGGGGTCAGCGGACGTACTCGTCGCGGCGGGCCTGCTCCCGGCGTGCCTTGTACGCCTTCAGGTCGCCCTCGGACGGCTTCGACGCGGTCAGGTCCGCGAGGTCGGCGGACGGGCTGATGGGGCCCTTGCCGACCTCGTCGAACGTGCCGTCGATCTGGCGGCCGCGGTACATGGCGCGCTTGGCCTCGAGGAGCGCGGCGGCGCTGTCTAGCTTGACCTCGGGGACGTCGGCGGGGCTGAGCTTGGGCATCAGGTTCCTTCCTGGTGGTAGGCCGCTTGGGCTTCGGCGGCCTGGGTGGCAAGCGCCTCCTCGGCGCAGACCTTGTGCGCGGGCTTCATCCGGGAGTCGCGGGTGTACGCGGGGGAACCGCAGTACCGGCACGGCAGGGGCCGGTCGGACCAGTGCGAGGAGTCGCGCCAGTCGAGGAGCGTCCCCGGCACGTAGTCCGGCTCTACGGGCGGGGCACGGCGCCGCCGGCGGGCCGTCACGGCTTGGCCTTCTGCGAGCCGGTCAGCCGGTACCGGCGGTCAGCCGCCGCGTTCGCCGCCCGGCAGACGTCGCAGCTCTCGCCCCGGGCCAGGTGCCGCCGGTACATCCGGGGTTCTCCGCACTGGGGCTCGGGGCGCTGCTGCCTCGGTGCTGCTCGGCCCGGCTTCCACCCGTTGGCCTTCCAGCCGCGGACGGTGGCAGCGCTGGTCCCGAGGCGGTATGCGATAGCAGCCACGTCCATGCCGCGCTCGTCCAGTAGCCGTGCGGCGTGGAGGCGTTCGCCTGTGCTGAGGTGCACCGGTTCGCCGTTGAGGGCGTGTTCGATGGCTATCAGGTCGAGGTCCGCAGCCTCGTCGTACGTGTCGGTGGTGGAGGCGTACAGGTGCTCGCGCTGGCCGCCGATACGGGTGCCGTTCATCGGCTCACCACCCCGTACCCGAGCGGGTCTTCGTCGGGGGCGAGGCCGCGGACGACGAGGACGATCTGCCCGCCGCGCCGCTTCTCTCCGAGGCGCATGTCCGGGCCGACGACGTGCAGGTGGTCGTCGTCATCGACCAGGCCAGCATCGACCAGCCCGTCCACGGCCGCCTTGAAGCTCCCGTACCAGTTGGCCGGGTCCCGGCGGCGGCCCGCCGATGACGGGTGCAGCACGCCAAGGATGTGCGCCCGCTGGAACAGGGGGCCCGGCTTGGCGGCGTCCAGCGCGTCCATGAGCGACGGGCACTCGCTGACCGCTTCCATCGCGGCGGCGCGGATCTTCTTCGTCAGCCGGGCGCGGGCCTTCTCGTGGATGCGCTGGTTGGCGTTGATCAGGTCCATGCCGGTGGGGAGGGCGATGACGAAGGGTCCGGGCCGGGGCCCGGCCGCCGTGGTGGCGGCCGGACGCTCCGGGTCGAACAGGGTCGGGGCGCTCATCGGGCACCGTCCGCGGGGGTGAAGTGGCGGCAGGTCCAGCAGCGGCGCCCGGACCGGTAGTAGGCGTGCAGCCGCTCAGCCTGCTCCGCCGGGCACCACCCGGCGTCGATCACGGACGCCTCGTGCGGGCGGAACATCTCGACGAGCGGGGTGGTCTCCTCGGCGGCCGGGGCCGCGCGGTGCGCCCCGGACGGCGTGAAGAGGAGCCGGGACAGGACGGCGCCGACGGCGAGCGAGGCCATGAGGACGGCCGCACCGAGCGCCAAGTTCCACTCGATCACGACGCCGCCCCCGTCCCGGGCTGGCGGGCGGCCGGCCACTGTGCCGAGCCCTGCGCGGGCTCCTGCTCCGCAGCCGGGGTCGGCTGTCCGGCGGGCTCCTGCTCCTGGTGCTGGCGGGTGATCTCGGCGACGGTGACCCGCTGCTGCGGGAACTCCTCCTCCACCGTGACCTCGCCGCGGCGGATGGACTCGGCGATGATCTGGAGCTGGCCGAGGTCGAGGTTCGTCCACCGGCCAGACGGGCGGCCGGACCGGTTCTCCTCCAGCTGCTCGATGGTGACGCCGAGGCCCTCGAAGTGGGCGATGCAGTCGGCGACGCGCTGCGCGAGGGGCTTGTCCCCCTGCCCCTTCTCCAGGGTGTTCGTGGCGATCGTCTTGGCCTGCTCGCGGAACCAGTCCGGGAGCACACTGAAGATCATCTCTCGCAGGCGGCGGGCGCCGTTGTTCGAGTTGTTCTCGTAGACGTCCCGGGGGTCCTCCAGGCGCGTCGACCCGTTCGTCTTCGTCCACCGAGAGTGCGGGACGATGAACGTCGTGCTGGCGCGCTCGTTGGTCTCCAGGTCCCACGCCCACGCCTGCATCTCGGACTCGCCGGCCGCGTCGTCGCGGCGCAGTTCGTGGACGCCGTAGTGCACGTTCGTCCAGCAGCGGGCCAGCTCCTTCGCGAACTGGATGGTCTCGCCGGACACGTTGGACCCGCCGCGGCTGAACCGGAAGAAGGAGCGGACGGCGAGGCTGTGCTGAGCGAAGCCGGTGCGCATCTTCGCGATGGCCTGCGCCTCGTTCCGGGGGAACTGACGGGCCACGATCACCGCGGCCTGCACCTCGGCGACCGCGCGGGACTGCTCCACCGCGGTGCCCTGCCCGATGAACGACGGGGCCGGCGCGGCCGGGACCGCGAACTGCTGCTCTGCTACGGGGTTCACAAGTACTCCAGGGAGTCGCGAGTCTCAGCCCAGCCGGGCAGGGCGACGGGCACGACGTCGTCGCTGTAGCCGGGCCAGTAGCCGGTGGCGGTGCAGTGGGCGAAGGTCTCCAGGGCGCGCCGGTTGCGGGCGGCGCCGATCCGCCGGGCGATCGCGTTCACCTCGATCACGGTGATCACGTACGGGGCGGTCTTCTCCTGGCAGACGAAGACGAAGGCGGCGTCCGCGTCGGCGATGCCGAGGGCGTGGCAGGCGGACCGGTAGGTGTCGTCCTGCTGGTGGTAGCCCAGGTCCTCGATGACGCGTTCGAGCTTCTCGGGCTTCGCGGAGACGCACGTCTTGTAGTCGGGGATGATCAGGCGGCCGGTGCGCGGGTTGGGCAGCCAGTCCAGGCGGGCGCGGCGCATGACGCCGGTCGGCGCGTCCCGCCAGAACAGGGACCGCTCGGGGGTGCCGTGCTCGGGGTCGAACAGCAGCGAGGCGATCGGGTGCCGACGCAGGGCGTCCGCCATCTCGTGGACCTGGTCCCACTCGGCGCGCTTCAGCGGGACGGCGCCCTCGGCGCGGGCCTCGGCGACCTCGGCCTTGGCAACCTTGGTGTCCCACCGCTCGTAGTCGACCAGGCGCAGCTCGGGTCCGTTGCCGAGGACGAGCTTGTGGGCGGCGTTGCCGATGTCCCACACCTTCTTCACCGGCTGCGGGTGGTCCTGCTCGTAGCGGAAGTGCGCCGGGCTGGCCTCGATCAGCCTGCGGGCGCCGGACGAGGAGAGGGCGTACCGGTGGGAGTGGTACGTCTCGTTGTCCATGTCGTAGATGCCGGGCTCGGTGATGGGGTCCGGGCCGGCGGCCGGGGCGACCGCCCCGGCCTGCACGGTCGCATTGGTCATCGGGCCGCTCGCTTCTTCATCTCGTACCGCCGGGTCGCCGCTCGACGGCAGGCCCGACAGTCACGGCGGCCAGCGCCCGTGTAGGTGTTGGCGTCGTCATACGGGTGTCCCTGCGGGCAGTGCGTCTTCAGCGAATTGGAGGGGATGCCGCGCCGGGTGTTTTCGGCGAGCGTGACCGCCTCCATGTGATCGGGGTTCACACAGTTCCGGACCCTGCACAGGTGGTCGATGACCAGCCCCTCAGGGATGGGGCCCACCAGCGCCTCGTACGCCGCTCGGTGTGCCTTCTCCCGGTGGTTGTCGATGCTGATCTGTCCGTAGCCGTAGCGGTCCAGCGCACCGGTCCAGAGCCAGCAGCCATCAGTGCGCTGGGCCCGGTGCATGATGCGTTCGATCAGGGTCGTCATCAGGCGGCTCCGCCCTTCGGCTGCGGCTTGACGCCAGCGGCGTCGTACCAGGCCTTGCAGTCCCGGGGCGGGAGGCCGCTGTCGGCCTCGCCGTCGACGGGCGCGCCCATGGCGGTGGCCGCGGCGAGGGCGAGCGTGGCGTGCACCTGCGCGAGCGCGATGATCTGCTCGTTGCCGTCTTCGACGTACACGGCGCCGGTGTCAGCCGTGAGTCCCTTGATGAGGCGCTCGGCCTCGCGGTAGTGCTCGGGGCCGGTCATGAGCGGCCGTCCTTCCGGGTGCTGAGGATGTAGTGGCGGTTGCCGGGCTCGTCGACCAGGACCAGGTGCCCGGCCCGGTGCAGGGCGGCCAGGTCCCGGCGGCCGGTGCCGCGGTGCACGACGTTCGGGTCGGTCAGCGCGTACAGGGCCAGGACGCGGCAGGTGTTCCACTGGCCGCCGTAGGTGCGGATGGCGTCGAGGAGGCGGGCCTGCCGCGGGGTGAGGTCGGGGGTGGCGTCGGCCGCCGGGCGGCTGCTCTTCCCCTCGATCCCGTCCGCCGTGCGGCGCAGGCGCTCGGCAGCGTCGCCCCGCCCGGGGTCGCGCTCGTAGTCCTGCGGCAGCGCGTTGATCGCGTCGGCGGCCCGCCGCAGCACGGCAGCCTCGGCCATCGCGAGCGCACGGCTTGCGGCCGCCGGGTCCGGGTGGTGGGCGATCAGCGTGGAGAACACGAAGTCGTCGGTGGTGCTCATCGGCGGCCTCGCTTCCAGCGGATCACCAGCGCGGGCGCGTCGAAGATCGCGTAGAGGAAGAACACCGACCAGGCCAGGGCCACCCACAGCAGCCATTCGAGGATGCTCACGAGGCATCACCCGTCTGCGGCAGGTCGTGGCCGACGCGGTAGGGGTGGTACAGCGGCGAGTCGTGCGGGTCCTCATCCCAAGGGGCGACCAACGGGATGCCGAAGATGGTGCGGAGTTCGTCCTGCGAGACGTAGTCCTGCGTCACCAGCGCCGGGGTCCGGTCGGGCTTCCACTCCTGGCCAGCGCGGAGCCGGGCCGCCAGCGCCTTGCGCTGCGTCTCCAACTCGGCGACCTGAGCCCGGAGCGCCCGCACGTCCCGCTCGGCCTGGACGAGCGACGTCGTGTTGGAAGCCGCGACGCCGACCAGGTCCGACCACTCCATGCCCGTGTACCCGACCGCAGCAGCCACATCGTCATGCCGGTCCGCGCGCTCGGCCATCAGTCTGGCAACCTGAGCCCGCAGCCGCTCGGTCTCCCGCAGCAGCTTCGCCGCCACCGGATGCCGCCGCGCCTGGTCTTCCTCCCACGCGGCCTGCACCTCGTCCCGGTTCGGATCCTCCAGCAGCCACGCCCGCACCCGAGCACGGGCCGCAGTCGCCCCCGAGTCCGCGACGACCCAGCCCCTCTCGTAGTGCTCGTGCGCCACGTCGAGCACCTCGGGCCAGGGCCGGTCCTTCAAGCCGTGGTACCGCTCAGCGGGCAAGAGCCATGACGCGCGCGCCACCTCAGGGATCTGTACGTACACCTGCGTCTGCTGCTCGCGCGGGTGAGCGAAGTCGTAGTTGTCCCGGGTGATACGGACGAGGATCGAGTCGCTCATGCGGCCACCGCCATCTCCGCCGCGCGCTCCAGCATCGCCACCGCCGACTCCGTGGTCCGCGACTCCACGTCGCCCCACGCGTCCACGTGCGCCTCCAGGTCGAAGATCCCGCCGAACAGCGGGCCCTCGCCGTCGACCTCCAGGCGCAGCGCCAGCTCGGCGATCGCCTGGTCCGACAGCAGGGAGGTGCGGTGCGGGTCGCCGGTCGTCGCCGTCCGCAGCGCCGCCACGATCGACATCGGCCGCAGGAAGTGCGGGATGCACATCTCCCGGTCGAAGCTGTCCGGGACGAAGTCGCCCTGGTACAGGCCGTTCGAGGCGAGCAGCCGAGCCGCCACCCGGAACACCCCGGGCACGGTCGTCGGCGCCGCCTGCGGCGACTGGTGCAGCGGGAGAACCCTGCTGCTGGTCTGCAATGATGTGGCCACTGGTGGCCTCTCTTCCTTGTTGGAGGGGTGCGCCGGTCTGGGGGGTCGCCGGGCCTGCAAGCGGGCGGCCCTTCGGCGCGTTCAGGGGGTAGGTCAGGCGGAGCGACGCCGCCGGGCGGGGACGAACTCCGGGGCCGGTGGTGCGGCCGGGTCGGAACCCGCTGCCTCGACGGCGGCGTCCAAGGCCGCCTCGGTGGCGGCGTCCAACGCGTCCCCGGCGGCCTCGGCGGCCATCCAGTCCCGCACCGAGGCCGGGTTGAACCGGCGCCCACGGAAGGCCGTCGGCTCGACCGGGCACCCGCGCTTCACCCACTCGTTCACCGTCCAGTTGCTGACGCCGTACAGCGCCATCAGCTGCGCGGTCGTCAGGAGCGGGGAGAGCCCGGTGGGGGCGAGCGTCTGGGAGCGCTCAGCGAGGGTCTGAGTCGCCATGGGGGTTCACCTTTCCACTGTGTCAGTAGAAACTGAGGGCATGTCGAAGTGCTGCTGCAAGGGCTCCTCCAGCGCCGTGGCGATCAGCCATGCCGTGCGGAGCCGGCACTTCTCGGCCGCCGTCTTGCCGCGGCCGGTGACCTTGATGACCGTCGCGATGCTCACTCCCTGTCCGCGGGCGTCGACCGCCCGGGTGCGGGCGGCGAGTTCGGCCTGGGTCACGCCGTGGCGCTTCATGGCGTCTCGGAGTGGCTGGCCGTCGCCCTTGCGGATCAGGTCGGTCATGTGTGCCTCGCGGTTCGGGGTCCTGCCCGGCACCCTGCGGTGCCGTTGACACATTTCTACTGTGTCAGTGTCAGTGAGGTCAAGTGAGTGGTCGTGAGTTTCAGTGAGGGCGTGTCGCGGTGGCGGTAATCGAATGACTGTTCTACCGTGGATGCACACGGCAGATGCGACGGAGCGTGCCGGGGAGGTCGCGCGCCGCGCACACATCGCGCCACGCTTCTACTTTCACTTGCGAAAGTAGAAGATCAACACGCATGCTTAGCACGTGACAGACCAGGAGCGCACCGAAGATCTGGCGCAGCTTCTCGCCCGGCTGAAGGACACCTACGGGGTCAGCGAGAGCGAGATCGCGCGCCGCATCGGCGTCGCCCCCGCCACCGTCAACGCCTGGGTACACCGCAAACGCGGCACCGGCCGCGGCCCCAACCGCGAGAAGCTGCGCGCCCTCGCCGGTGCTTTCCCGAAGTTCACCGAGGCCGAGATCTTCGCCGCCGCCGGCCGCGAGACGCCCGGCCCGCTCAGCGCCGAGTCCGAAGCCCGCGTCCTCGAGCTGTGGCGGGGCCTCACCCAGGAGCAGCAGCGCGCGAAGGAGATCGAGATGCGCGCGCTCGGCGAGGCCAACCGCACCGGCCAGTAGGGCGTACAACCTTCTGCCCTGCTCGTGAGTCTCCGCCAAATGGGCTGTAACTGTCCGTGAGATTCGATCGACAACTTGTTCAACAGGCATCGATATTTTCCCCGCAGCGGGGTACCTTCGGTCGGACCGACGCTCCTCCTCCCCCGTCGGCAACAGGTCCATCCCACCTGCGATCCCGGGGGTGCGCATGTGCGTACGAGTCCAGTTCGTCCCGCCCGACGTGGCGCCGTCCTTCGACGCCGAGGCCCGCTCCATCACCGTCCCTCGCGGCCTCTCGCCCGCACGCACCGTCACGCTCGTCCGAGCCATTCTCGGCGAACTCGCCGTGGCCCAGCCCGAGTTGGGTGCAGTCTGTTGGTGCGGGGCTCCGGTCGATCTGACCCCCCGCATCCCTCTCCAGCGAAGGAGCAATGAGCAGGTGGTGAAGCATGGGGCGTAGCGCCTCGAACAACCCCCGACAGCTACGGCAGAAGAGCTGCGGGTGCCCGAAGTGCATGGAGGAGTACCCGCCCGAGCAGCACGGCGACCGCGCGCGGCGCCGGGACTGCATCGGCAGCTGGCAGGCACGCTACCGGGACGCCAACGGCACCCAGAAGGCAAAGAACTTCTCGAAGAAGAAGGAGGCAGACGCCTTCCTCGATAAGGTCCGCGATGCGGTCCGGGCCGGGACCTACCTCGATCCGAAGCGCGGCGAGATCACCCTCGCCGCCTGGTGGAAGGAGTGGTGGCCCGGACACGAACCAGCCCGCCCGACCACCCGCAACCGCAAGCTGTCCCTGTGGACCGCCCACATCGAACCGAAGTGGGGCCGGCGCAAGCTCGCCTCCATCCGGGCCGCCGAGGTGCAGTCCTGGATGCGGACGGAGGTCAAGGGCCACGCGACGCAGGTCAAGGTGCACGGCCTCCTCCGGTCGCTGATGCGGGATGCGGTCGTGGACGAGCGGATCGCGAAGAACCCGCTCGACGCGGTCCAGGTCACCGCGACGGCGCCCGCCCGGCACCCTGACGAGCTGCGCCCCCCGACCGAGGCGCAGTACGCCGAGATCCGCGAGGCCATCCCCGCGTGGTACCGGCCAGTCGTGGACTTCGCGCACGAGACGGGCATGCGGTGGGGGGAGATCGTCGGCCTGCGTGCCTGCTACCTCGACCTGGAGGACGGGACGGCGGAGGTGCGGCACATCATCGTGGACGACCGCGGCACTGTCGTCCGCCAGCGGATGCCCAAGACGGTCGCCGGGTACCGCACAGTCCCGCTCACCGCGTCCGCCGTGGAGGCCGCCCGGCTGATGCTGGAGCGCCTGCCAGCGTCCCGGGCCGTCACCGATGTGGAGGACGGGCTGTGCCCCGAGGAGCTGATCTTCCGCGGGCCGCAGGCCGGCGAGGTCCGGCCGCTGCGGGGGGAGAAGGTGGAGCGCGCGGGTGTGCTGCGGGGCAACAACTTCCGCCGGCGGATCTGGATCCCGGCGATCAAGGAAGTGGGATTGGCGCGGCTCATCAAGAGCCCGGAGACGGGCCGCAAGGAGTACTGGCCGCGCTTCCACGACTACCGGCATGCCCTGGCGAGCCGCCTGCACGCGGCCGGGGTGAGCGAGAAGGACGTGCAGCTCATGCTGGGGCAGGAGCGCGGCGGCCGGGTCACATGGTTGTACACGCACGGCAGTGAGGGGGCTGCGGACCGGCTGCGGGCGGCGCTTGAGACGGGGGATGGGCCGCGTCACCTGCGGGCCGTCTCGTGAGTCCGACGGGCGTGGAGTCCACATCGAGTCCACGAAACCCCCTCACTGGTCCTCATCGAAGCTCACTGAAGCTCATTCGGGGGCGGGTGTCGTGTCGCTGACCTGCACTCACTGGGGCTCACTGAAACTCACTGATCCTCACCGGGTAGGCCATGTGTCTTTGCATGGCAGATGTCAGGGGTTCGACTCCCCTAGGCTCCACTTCTTCCACCCCCTCTGATGTGCGGGAACGCGATCAGAGGGGGTGTTTTCGTGCCTCCTTGTGCCCTCGACCCTCAACCCTCAGACCTCAACCCTCAGACCTCAGGCGAGGCGGCTGCGGCGTACGGTCGCGCGGCCGAGGGTGTGCAGGCGGGTGGCGGCCTCGGACGGGGGCAGATGGGGGGACAGGGCGGTCCAGGCCCGTTCCACCAGGTGGTCGGCCTCCTCGCGGGCCGCGCGCAGGGCGCCGCAGGAGACGAGGGCGGTGATCGCCTCCCGTACGGTCCCGGGGTCAGCTCCGGGGGTCCGTACGCTCTGCCACAGCGCGGTCAGCTCGGCGCGCGGGAGCAGGGCGACGGCGTGGGCCAGGGGCATGGTGACCTTGCCGTTGTGCAGGTCCTCGCCGATCAGCTTGGTCGGGGCGCCGTCGCGGACCACTCCGGTGAGGTCCTGGACGTCGTCGGTGATCTGGTAGGCGGTGCCGACCGCTTCGCCGTACCGGACGAGGGCCCGGCGCGGCGCGTCGTCCGTCCCGCGTGTGTGGGCGACCAGCTCCATCAGGCAGCGCACCGGGGCCCCGGACTTGAGGCGGTGGGTCAGGCGCACCGCTTCGAGCACCGGCCGCGCGTCGCCGGTCGCGGCCGCCGCGTCCATCACCTCCCGGTGACCGGCGATGTCCAGGCCCTGGCCCGCGTGGGCCGCGCGGAGCGCCGCCATGAACGACCGGTACATGGCCACCTGGGTCAGCGGGTCGCGGGACAGGTGCGGCACCACCCGGTCCAGGGAGAAGTAGGCGGCCGTCCCCGCGTTGACGGCCGCGGCGAGGCCGAACTCGACGTGGACCGCCGGTGCGCCCCGGCGCCGTACGGCTCCGTCCTGGACGTCGTCGACGATCAGCGAACCGGTGTGGAGGATCTCCGCGGCGGCCAGCAGCGGGCCGAAGCCCGCCGGGTCGCCGCCCAGGGCCTCGACCGCGGCCGTGGCGAGGCGGGGCCGCCAGCGGCGCCCGCCTCGCTCGATCAGCCGGCGCACCGGCCGCACCAGGGCGTCGTCGAGCCGGACAGCCGTCCCGGGCGGCAGCGCGCAGTCGTCCGGCAGTGCGGAGATCTCCCGTAGCTCCGCCTCCCCGGGCCGCGCCGGATACAGGGCGTCGATGTGCGCGCGCAGTCCGGCCGCCGCGTCCGCCCGCTCCTCGGCCCCGCCGGCCGGGGCAGAAGAGGGGGCGGGGGCAGGGGCGGGGGCCGGGACGCGTACGGGCTCGGCGGCCGCTGGTCCGTCGCCCGTGCCCGGGGCCGTACGCGGCCGTGCGGAGGTCGTGTCCGTCATGAGGCGCCCCCGTCCGCGACGCGGTGGACGCGGTGCAGGAACGGGATGCGGTGTCTGCGGTCGTGGGTGCGCAGCCGGAAGGCGAGGCCCGCGACGGCGACGCTGCCCAGGAACCACAGCGGGCCCAGCAGCAGATGAGTGGCGGGCACGGTGTGCAGGAAACCGGCGGTGATGCTCGCCTGCATGGGGCCGTAGCAGGGCAGGAAGCGGACGACGGCGCTGCCGGAGTCCGGGTTGGAGACGGGGTTCTGGAGCCCCGTGTCGATGATGCTGAGCATGATGATGAGGAACATGCCTTCCAGTTCGCCGCGCAGCAGCGCGCCGAGCATGACGCCGATGCCGCCGAAGGCCAGGGCCGCTCCGAAGACGGCGAGCCAGAGCACCCCGGGCTGGCGGGGCGTCCAGTACCAGCAGATGACCGTGACGGCGTAGGCGCAGATGAGCGCGGACACGGCGACCAGCGAGGTGAGTTTGGCCGCGAGGAGATGGGTGCGGGGGTACCCGGCGCCGGCCAGCCGGTGGTCGAAGTCGGCGGACCGGTAGGTGACGATGAACATCATGAAGCCGACGATCAGCGTGACGGCGTTGAGCGCGCCGGAGAGCTTGCTGGCGTCGTTGCCGTCGACGGTGATGGTCTGGTGGGTGGCCCGCACGAAGAACGGCACGTCGGCGTCGGTGATCACGAGGACGACCAGCGTGATCCACAGGGGGATGAAGAACACCACCAGCGCCAGGGCCAGCCGGTTGCGCAGGTGTTCGACGACGGCGTATCCGGCGGCGGTGGAGTAACGGGTCCAGGCGCGCCGCATCTCAGCTCACCGCCGCTGCGGGGTGTCCGGTGCTCCGGCCCAGGCGCCCGCCGTCCAGCCGCCACACCTGGTCGAAGCGGTCGGTGTCGAAGGCGATGTGGGAGATGACCAGGATCGAGCGGCCCCGGGCGCGCAGGCTCGCCGCGAGGTCCCAGAAGCTCTCGTAGGTGTCCCAGTCGAAGCCCTGGTAGGGCTCGTCGAGCAGGAGCAGCGGCGGGTCGTGCATGAGGGCCAGGGTGAGGTTGAGCTTCTGCCGGGTGCCGCCGCTGAGGGTGGTCACCCGGTGGCGGCGGTGGCCGGAGAAGCGGAGGATCTCCAGCAGCTCGTGGGCCCGCCTCAGATCCGGCAGGTCGTAGGCGACCTGGAAGAACCGCAGGTGCTGGTCGACGGTGAAGGCGGGGTTGAGCACGGTGTGCTGGGGGCAGTAGCCCAGGCCGCCCCGGTGCTCGACGCTGCCCCGGTCGGCGGTGAGGCGGCCGGCGAGGATGCGCAGCAGGGTGGACTTGCCGGAGCCGTTCTCGCCGACGACGCCGGCCAGCAGGCCCGGCGGCAGTTCGAGGTCGACCCCGCGCAGGACGCCGCGGGCGCCGTAGGACTTGTGCACATCGCGGACGCGGAGCGTGGGTGGGGGAGGCGTCATACGTGGTCTTCCTGGGAGGTGGCGGTCGCGGTCGAGGGGCCCGGTACGGCGGCTCCCGGTGCGCGGGCGCGGCGTGACGGCGGCGCGTCGGGAGTCGTTGTACGGCAGGGCCACTCGGCATAACGCGCAAGAGGGCGAGCGGTGTTGGGGCAGTACGCGCGCGGAAGATCCCATCAGCCCTGCGCATAAAGGCGGATGAGTACCATGTCGCCGTGTTCTGTGACGAACTGCCCTTCCGGACCGCTCTGTTCGCCGCCGTCCGCGCCGGTGGCGAGCGCCCCGCGCTGGTCACGTACGAACGGGTGCTCTCCTATCGCGCGCTCGACCGGGAGTCCGACCGTGTCCGGGACGCGCTCCTGCGTGCCGGCGCCGGTCCCGGCACGGTCGTCTCGCTCGCCCTGCCCAATGGCTGGGCCTGGGCGGTGGCGCTGCTGGCGGTCCTCAAGTGCGGAGCCGTGCTCGCGCCCGCCAACAGCCTGCTCACCGCCGCCGAGACCACGGCCCTCGCCTCGGTGACGGGCCCCGCCGTCGTCCTCCGGCACACCGGGGACCTCGACGGCCCGGCACGGGCGCGGCCGCGCGGGGACGACGGGGTCCGGCCGCCCGTCGGCACCTACGCGCTGGCCCACACGTCGGGCACCACGGGCACGCCCCGGGCGGTCGTCCAGACGGAACGGGCCGTCCACGGCGCCGTCGCGTACTGGGCCCGGCAGCGCCGGGCGGACGACGTGGTGGCCACGGCCCTGCCGCTGGCCCACACGTACGGGCACCTGGTGGCCGCCAGCACGTTCCTGGCGGGCGCCACCCTCGTGCTGGCCGGCCGCTTCCGCCCCGCCGGACTGGCCCGGCTGATCGTCCGGCACCGCGCGACCGCCGTCGAGGCCGTGCCGACGATGTACGCCCGCATGCTCGCCCATGTCCCGTCCGGTGCGCTGGGGCACGTGCGGTGCCTCTCGTCCGGACAGGCGCTCCCCGAGGGACTGTCCCGCGCCTGGTACGAGCGCACCGGCGCGCCGCTGACCGAGTCGTGGGGGATGACCGAACTGGCCGGACCCGGACTCGCGTTCGACCCTGGCCGCGCCGGGCGGGACGGCTGGGCGGGCTATCCGGTACGCGGCCACGAGTTCGCCCTGCGCCCCCTCGCGAGCGTCGCGGGACGACCGCCCGGGGCCGCGGGGGCCGGGCAGGCCGACGGGACCGGTGAGACCGAGGGGGAGCGGGAGACGGGCGAGATCCTGGTCCGCGGGCCGGAGGTCAGCCCTGGCTGCTACGACCGGTCCGCCGGGGTCGTCCCGCTCGCCGACGCGGACGGGTGGCTGCACACCGGGGACGTGGCCGAGCGGGACGCTGAGGGCTGCTTCCGCGTGCTGGACCGCTGCAAGGACCTGATCAACAGCGGTGGTCACAACATCTTCCCCACCGAGGTGGAGAACGTGCTCGCCCGGCATCCGGCCGTCCTCTCCGCGGCCGTCGTCGGCGTCGCGCACCACGACCTGGGCGAGGTCCCCCGGGCCTATGTGGTCCCGGCGCCGGGACGCCCCGCCGACGCCGGGGCGCTGCTGCGGCACTGCCGCGCGCACCTGGCGGACTACAAGGTGCCGCGGTCCGTCGTCTTCCGCGACGACCTGCCCGTCACCGGCAGCGGCAAGCTCCGGCGCAACCGGCTACGGGACACCGAGCCTCCGGGCCCGCCTCCGGGCCCGTGTCCCTCGTGACGCGTACGCGGGCGCGTCCACCGTTGTGACGCGTACGCGTACGCGGGCACGTCAGCGCGGCGCACCCCCGCGGCGCCGGTTTCACTCCTTCGGGCAGCGGGCCGGTCCTTCCGCCCCGGGGCCGGGCCGGACGGCACATCCTGCCTGTCATGCCGTACAGCCGCCGAAGTCCAGCGGGCCGGACGACCCCCGCGCCGGACGAGCCGCGCCCGCCCGTTCCGCCGCCCCGTGTGGGCGTGCTCGACGCCGCCTTCCTCGCGCTGGGACGGCACCACTCCCCGGGGGCGGTGGAGACCGGGATCCTCGTCCTGATGAAGGGCACGCCCCCGCCGCTGCCCGCGCTCGCGGAGCACGTCCGCGAGCGCGCCGAGTGCGTTCCCGCGCTCCGGTTGCGCCCCGACCGGACCGGTCCTTCGCTGCGGCGCCCCCGCTGGCACCACGACAGCGCGCGTGACCTCGGCGCACACGTCGGTGAGACGCGGGGCGGCGGACAGGAGACGCTCGCGGACCTGGCCGGGAGGACGATGACCCGGCCGCGCCCGTCCCCCGACGCCCCGCCGTGGTCACTGGAACTGCTGCACGGCGCCGCCGGACCGGGGGGCGCGGACGCGGACTTCGCGCTGCTGCTGCGGCACCATCACGCCCTCCTCGACGGGCTGGGCGCGATGGCCGTCCTGCGCGGTCTCCTGGGCGACGGCCCGGCCGTCGCGCCGCCGCCCCCGCCCGGCCGGACCGCCACCGCGCGGCCGGGCCCCGCCAGGACGGCCGCGTACGCGCTGCGCGGGACGGCCTCCCTGGCCACCGACCTCGTCCGTACCGCGCCCCGGTTGCCCCTCCTGCGTGCCCCGGCCGCCTGGCCGTGCGCCGTCGGCTGGACCCACGTGCCGCTGGAGGTCTTCCGGGACATCGCGAAGACATCCGGTACGACCGTCAACGTGGTGTATCTCGCCGCCCTCACCCTGGCGCTGCGCGACCATCTCGCCGCCCACGGGCAGCCGGTGCCGCCCGCCGTCGTGGCGACGGTGCCGATGGCCCTGACGCCGTCCGCCTCCCCGGCGGTGGCGGGGAACTCCATCGGCCCCGCGCGGTTCCGGCTGCCGACCGGAGCCGAGGACCCGGGGGAGTGCCTGCGCGGCGTCCACCGGGCCGCCCGGACGGTCAGCCGGGCCCGCCGCCGGGAGGGGAGCGAACTGGTGCTGCGCGCGGGCCGCCTCCTGCCCTCGCCATGGACCCGCGGGCTGTTCAGCGCGTCGATGGGGGCGCGGTCCGTCAACCTGGTGGCGAGCAACCTGGGCCTGATCCCGGACACGCTCGCCTGTCCGGGCGGGACGGCCGCGGCGGTGGCACCACTGGTGCTGCGGCCGCTGGGCGGCGGTCTGAGCAGCGGTGTCGCCACCTGCGGGACGACGGTGACCGTCTCCTTCGTGACCGGTCCCCGCACCGACCCGCACGGCACGCTGCCCGAGCGGTTCCAGCGGGCCGTGAGCGCGCTGCGGCGACCGTGACGACCGCCAGGATCACGGTGCCGGCCGATCCGGGCCTCGGCGCGGTCGGCCGCCGTCCCCGGACCGCCGCGCTCCCCAAGACCACCCGGGAGCCCCGGAGAGCGGCCGTCGCGGCGACCGGCCGTCCACGTCTTCTGCCGGGCCGCGGCCTCGCCCGCCGGGACGCCGACGGCGGCGGCCACCCGGCCGCCGCCCAGCACCGCCCGGCTCCTGGACCGGGACCGGCGTACACCGGCCCTTTGCATCCAGGAACGTTTCCGCCCGGATCTCCCCGATCCCGCGACCCCGCCCCGCCCGGCCGGATGGCTCTCCGGCCGAAGCGTCAACGGCCTGCCCTGACCAGGGAGGACCGTCCGGTTCGTACCGGCCGGAAGACCCTGCTCGTCGCGTCCCTGCTCGTCGCGGTCCTACTCGTCGCGGTCCTTCTCCTCCTCGGCCTCCTTCGCGCGGACCTCGGGGTCCAGCACGCTTTGGCCGCTGCCGTCCACCGAGGACAGCCGACCGGTCTCGGGGACCTCGGTCGGGGCGGGCGGCTCCACCAGCCAGTCCGGGTTGGCCTGCCGGTCCCACCACTTCCAGGCGGCGAAGGCGCCGCCCGCGACGACGCCGGCGATCACGAACACCTTCGCGACGCGCCCGGCGCGCGCCCGGCAGCTCTGCCGGCGGGCCAGCTTCTGGATCTTCCGGGCCGGGACCTGGCCGCGCAGCGCGGCCAGCGCGGCGGCCCCGCGCGCGGCGGCCTCGTCCGCGACCGGTGCCGCGGCGGCCCTCGCCTGCTCGATCCGCGGCCTGGAGTACTCGGCGGCCTGGCGGGCGGCCCTGCGGGTCCGCTCGGCGGCCTCCTGGGCGGCCTGGTCCAGCTTCGGCGGGACATGGGTCATGGCCTGGGTGCGCGCCTGCTCCAGCCGGGGTGCGACGTAGGCGCCGTACTGGACGCGGGCCTGGTCGGCGGCGAGCGACACCTTCGGCGCGAGCCGTACGCGTGCCTCGTGCGCGTAGTGCGCGGCCCTGTCCCTGGCCGTGTCGGCGTAGGGCGCCACCACGTCCGCGGCGTGCAGCACGCTGTCCCTCGCCGAGCCGGTGGCGGCGCGCACGCTGTCGATGCGGGTCACGGGTTCCTCCTCCTCGGTGGCGTACGGTCATTCGACTTTCCACCCTTTTACGGATCATGCCTGCGAACGGCCCCGAAGGCATGCGAGGACGCGCATCCGGGTCATGCGCGCCCCCTGGACCGGAGCGACGCGCGCCCCCTGGACCGGAGCGAGCCGTCCCGGAACCCGCAACCGGTTCCGGCGGATCGGTGCCCGGAAGCGGCCGCCGGGCGACGCGGGGCGCGCGCCGTGCGAGGATCGGGGAGTCACAGGAAGACAACGGAAGGCAGATCGTGGCTGAGCAGCTCTACGCCACCCTGAAGACCAACAACGGCGACATCCAGGTGCGGCTCCTGCCGAACCATGCCCCCGAGACGGTCCGCAACTTCGTGGAACTCGCCAACGGTGAGCGCGAGTGGACGCACCCCGCCACCGGCGAGAAGACCACGGACCGGCTGTACGACGGCACGGTCTTCCACCGGGTGATCAGCGGTTTCATGATCCAGGGCGGCGACCCGCTGGGCAACGGCACCGGTGGCCCCGGCTACCAGTTCAAGGACGAGTTCCACCCGGACCTCGCCTTCGACCGCCCCTACCTGCTGGCCATGGCCAACGCCGGTCCGGGCACCAACGGCTCGCAGTTCTTCATCACCGTCGCCCCGACGGCATGGCTGACCCGCAAGCACACCATCTTCGGTGAGGTCGCCGACGACGCCAGCAAGAAGGTCGTCGACGCCATCGTGGGTACGCAGACCAACCCGCGCAACGACCGTCCCGTCAAGGACGTCGTCATCGAGTCGGTCGTCGTCGAGACCCGCGACGCCTGAGCCGGGGACCACTCCCGGCACCGCGCCCCGAGGGAACCAAACGCCCCGCTCGTCCGTAAGGATGAGCGGGGCGGTGCGTTGCCCGCGGTGAGCCGTACTGAGCCGTGCACCGTCCGTGACGAACGTGAGGGGACCCGATGGACCAGGCACCAGGCAGCCCGCAGGTCGGCCAGGGCGTGCCCACCTGCTACCGGCACCCGGACCGCGAGACCGGCATCCGCTGCACCCGCTGCGAGCGGCCGATCTGCCCGGAGTGCATGGTCAGCGCCTCCGTGGGGTTCCAGTGCCCGGACTGCGTCCGCAGCGGGTCGGGGACCGGGCACACACCCGCCGCGTCCCGGCCGCGCACGGTGGCCGGGGGCACGGTGAGCGCCGATCCGCGGCTGTTCACCAAGGTGCTGATCGGGCTCAACCTGGCCTTCTACCTGGTCCAGCTCGCGCTGGGCGACTCCTTCACCGACCGGTTCTCGCTCGTCGGCGATGCGTACATCCCGTCGTCGGGAGCCGTCGAGGGCGTCGCCGAGGGGCAGTGGTACCGGCTGTTGACCGCGATGTTCCTGCACGGCGGCTATCTGCACATCGCGTTCAACATGCTGAGCCTGTGGTGGATCGGCGGCCCGCTGGAGGCGGCCCTCGGCCGCGTCCGGTATCTGTCGCTGTACTTCGTCTCCGGACTGGCCGGCAGCGCGCTCTCCTATCTGCTCGCCGCCCCCAACCAGCCCTCGGTCGGCGCCTCCGGTGCGATCTTCGGCCTCTTCGGCGCCACCGCCGTGCTGATGCGCCGGCTCCGCTACGACATGCGCCCGGTCATCGCCCTGCTGGTGATCAACCTGGTCTTCACCTTCGGCCCGGGGCTGAACATCGCCTGGCAGGCGCACATCGGCGGGCTCGTCGCCGGTGTGATCACCGGCTACGCCATGGTGCACGCGCCGCGCGAGCACCGGAACCTGGTGCAGTACGGGGCCTGCGCGCTGGTGCTGGCGGTCGTGGTGGTGCTGACCGTGGTCAGAACCGCCCAGCTCACCTGAGCCCGCTCCCGTCGCCCGCCGTGCCGCCCTTCTCGCACGGTTGTCCACAGTGGGTGCGCGTCCTTGTGCACAGTGTGCGGGAACAGCTGTGCCCCCTGTCGCTCACCTGTGTCTGTGCAGGTCAGGCAGGGGGCAGTCCGCTACCGGCGGAGTGGTGCGACAGTCGTACCGGCGTCAACGGCTGATGAGTTATCCACAGATCGTCGGCTTTTCCCCAGGCGTTGTGTGGAAATTCGGCCCGGCCTGTGGATAACTCAGCGGATACCCGTGGGCAGAGCTGTGTTCACCGTACGGCGAACCGCGCTTCCACCGGGCCCGGCGGAGTCGGCAGCCGCTACTTCCACTGCGTGGAGACGCCGAACCCCGCGGCGATGAAGCCGAAGCCCACCACGATGTTCCAGTTGTCCAGCGCGTCGATCGGCAGCGAACCGTCGGTCACGTAGAAGACGACGATCCAGGCCAGGCCGATGACGAACATGGCCAGCATCACCGGGGCCACCCAGCCGCGGCTCTCCAGCTTGATGACCGTGCCCTGCTTGGCGGGCGGCGGCGTGTAGTCGGCCTTCTTGCGGATACGTGACTTCGGCACGAGGGTCTCTCCTGTCGATGCGCTGCGTGGCCGCGCAGGAATCTGGACTGGCTCCGGGGCAGCGTACAAGGGCACTGCGTGGGGACGACGAGTGCTCCCCCGGGGCGTCCGTTAGCGTAGTGCTTCCGCGGTGCCGAAGGAGATAAGGGTACGTTGAGCAATTCCGCCGACTCCCCGGGGCCGGGTGCCGACCGGGACCGCGCCCGCCGCTTCCCGCCGGTGCGGATCCTCACGGCGGCCGTGTTCGCGCTCGCCGGGCTGATCTTCTTCACCAGCTTCGACACGGCCAAGGGCACCAACATCCGCACGGACACCTCGCTGCTCAAGCTGTCCGACCTGGTCCAGGAGCGCAGCCGCAAGAACAAGGAGCTGGACGAATCCAACGCGACCCTGCGCGGCGACGTCGAGTCCCTCGCCCGCAGCGACGGCGGCGGCACGAAGGCGCAGGACGAGAAGCTCTCCGGCCTGGAGGACAGCGCGGGCACCCGGCCGCTCAAGGGCAAGGCGGTCAGCGTCACCCTGAACGACGCCCCGCCGAACGCGACCGCCAAGCTCCCCGGCTATCCCGAGCCGCAGCCCGAC
The DNA here is from genome assembly GCF_058344915.1 of Streptomyces sp. PL-25. NCBI lineage: Bacteria > Bacillati > Actinomycetota > Actinomycetes > Kitasatosporales > Streptomycetaceae > Streptomyces > Streptomyces sp. PL-25. Next base: position 3,651,556 of record NZ_CP136997.1, on the reverse strand, counting down.
TACCTGGTCATCCACCAGCAGGACCTCCAGGCCGTCGTCAACGCGCTGTGGAACGGCGGCGCCCGCGGGATCAAGGTGATGGACCAGCGGCTGATCTCCACCAGCGCGGTGCGCTGCGTGGGCAACACCCTGATCCTCCAGGGCCGCGTCTACTCACCGCCGTACAAGATCACGGCGGTCGGCGACCCGGACCGGCTGCAGAAGGCGCTCGCCGACTCCCCGGCGATCCAGAACTACATGGTGTACGTCAACGTCTACGGCCTCGGCTGGAAGGTCACCGAGGACGGCACGGCCACGCTGCCCGGCTACACCGGGGCCGTGGACCTGCACTACGCGCAGCCCGTCGGCTAGCCACGGCGCCCGCGTGCCGGACCGGAGCCGGACCGGGAGCCGGACCGGGAGCCGGACCAGGAAGGGGGAACTGCTCCCGGAAGGCCGGAAACCGAGGGCATCGCGCCGTTAGTCTGGTGCGGTACGGCGTGCATCGGGTGCCGTGGGGAGACGGAAGGGACGGCATGTACGGCTGGATCTGGCGGCATCTGCCGGGCAACGCGTGGCTGAAGGCCCTGATCTCACTCGTGCTGGTCCTGGCCGTGGTCTACGTCCTGTTCCAGTACGTCTTCCCCTGGGCGGAGCCGCTGCTTCCCTTCAACGATGTGACGGTGGACAACCAGTGAGCGCGCGGATTCTCGTCGTCGACAACTACGACAGCTTCGTCTTCAACCTGGTCCAGTACCTCTACCAGCTCGGCGCCGAGTGCGAGGTGCTGCGCAACGACGAGGTGTCGACGGCGCACGCCCAGGACGGTTTCGGCGGCGTGCTGCTCTCGCCGGGGCCGGGCACGCCCGAGCAGGCCGGGGTGTGCGTGGACATGGTCCGGCACTGCGCCGCCACCGGCGTCCCCGTCTTCGGCGTCTGCCTGGGCATGCAGTCGATGCAGGTGGCGTACGGCGGTGTGGTGGACCGGGCGCCCGAGCTGCTGCACGGCAAGACCTCGCCGGTCGAGCACACCGGCAAGGGCGTCTTCGCCGGGCTGCCCTCCCCCTTCACCGCGACCCGCTACCACTCGCTGGCCGCCGAGCCCGCCACCGTCCCGGCCGAGCTGGAGGTCACCGCCCGCACGCACGACGGCATCATCATGGGCCTGCGCCACCGGGAACTGCCGGTGGAGGGCGTGCAGTTCCACCCCGAGTCGGTGCTGACCGAGCACGGGCACCGGATGCTGGCCAACTGGCTGGCGGAGTGCGGCGACACGGGTGCCGTGGCGAGGTCGGCGGGGCTCGCCCCGGTGGTGGGCAGGGCCACGGCGTGACCGCGCTGCGCCCCGAGCGCGAGTCCGGCGCCGACCGGTACGGCACGGAGGCGTACGCCTCCGGGGACCCGTACACGGAGGCGCCGTACGGCTCGCACGCCTCGGCGGCGCCCGGCTTCCGCGCCGGACCGGGGCCCGGCCCGGCGCCGGCCGACGACGAGACGATGGCGCTGCGGGTCGCCGATCCCGCCGCGGCGGCCGGTCCGGGGACGGGGACGGCACCCGGGGCGCGGGGGCGCTCAGCGGGCGCCACGGCCTCTTCCGGCTCCCCGGCGGACCAGGAGCCCCACGAGGGGCGCGCGGCCCGCAGAAAGGCCGCCAGGAGCCGTCACAGCCGCCACAGCCGCCGACGGGGCACCGGCCCCGCGGCCGGACCGTCCCCGGAGGACGGCGGGCCGTCCGCGCCGCTGACCCGGGTGGAGGCCCGCAGGCGGGCGCGGGCGCGGCGGCCGTCCCCCGGTGTCGTCGTCAGCCGGATCGTCGGCGAACTGTTCATCACCACGGGTGTGGTGATGCTGCTGTTCGTCACCTACCAGCTGTGGTGGACGAACATCCGCGCGCACGCGCAGGCGGGCAGCGAGGCCCACCACCTCCAGGACGACTGGGCGAGCGGCAGGCGCAACCCGGGCACCTTCGAGCCGGGGCAGGGCTTCGCCCTCCTGCACATCCCGGCGCTCGACGTGGTGGTGCCGGTCGCCGAGGGCACCAGCAAGGCGCAGGTGCTGGACAAGGGCATGGTCGGGCACTACGGCAAGGGCGACTTCGACACGGCGATGCCGGACGCGAAGACGGGCAACTTCGGACTCGCGGCCCACCGCAACACCCACGGCGAGCCCTTCCGGTACATCAACAGGCTCAAGCCGGGCGACCCGATCGTGGTGGAGACGCAGGACGCGTACTACGTCTACAAGATGACGTCGACGCTCCCGGTGACCTCCCCCGGCAATACCGCCGTCCTGGACCCGGTGCCCAAGGGCTCGGGCTTCACCAAGCCCGGCCGGTACATCACGCTGACCACCTGCACCCCGGAGTTCACCAGCAAGTACCGCTTGATCGTCTGGGGCAGGATGGTCGAGGAACGGCCGCGCAGCAAGGGGAAGCCGGATGCGCTCGTCAGCTAAAGGGCAGAGGGAACAGTGGCAGCGACCGCGGACGACACGGCAGAGCACACAGAGGACGGCCCGGCACCGCGCCGGCGCCGCCGGCGCGGCGGCCGGGTGGCGCTCGCCGTCAGCGTGTTCGGTGAACTCCTCATCACGGCCGGCCTGGTGCTCGGCCTGTTCGTCGTCTACTCCCTGTGGTGGACGAACGTCATAGCGGACCGCAAGGCCGACCGGCAGGGCCACAAGGTCCGCGACCAGTGGGCGCATTCCGCGCCCGGCCCCGGCGCCCTGGACACCAAGGACGGCATCGGCTTCCTGCACGTCCCGGCCATGCACAACGGCGAGGTGCTGGTGAAGAAGGGCACCTCGACCGACATCCTCAACGACGGCGTGGCCGGCTACTACACGGACCCCGTCGCCGCGACCCTGCCGGTGACCGGCAAGAAGGGCAACTTCACCCTCGCCGCGCACCGGGACGGGCACGGCGCGAAGTTCCACAACATCGACAAGATGCGCGAGGGCGACCCGATCGTCTTCGAGACCCGGGACAAGTGGTACGTCTACAAGGTCTTCGACATCCTCCCGGAGACCTCGAAGTTCGACGTCGGCGTCCTGGACCGGGTCCCGGAGAAGTCCGGGGTGAAGAAGCCGGGCCACTACATCACGCTGACCACCTGCACGCCCGTGTACACCTCCCGCTACCGGTACGTGGTCTGGGGCGAGCTGGTCCGCGTGGACCCGGTCGACGGCAAGCGCACACCGCCGAAGGAACTGGACTGAGCCCGGTCTCTCCCCCCTCCCGCGGTCTCTCTCCCCCTCCCCCTCCCCGGCTTGCCGAGGCGGCACAACGGAGCCCCGGCCCTCATGGACGAGGGCCGGGGCTCCGTTCACGGGACGGGCCGGTCGATCAGGGGAAGAAGCCGCCGTGGTCGCCGCCGTTCCCGCCGTTGCCGCCGTTCCCGCCGCCCGGACCGCCGACGGTGGTCAGCGTGATCTGCGTGCCGCCCGGGTTGTCGGTCTGCTGGCCCGGCTGCGGGTCCTGGTTGATGACGAACGCGTTGTCGTCGCCGCCGCTGCCCGCGAACTGGATGTTGGTGAAGCCGGCCGCGTTCAGGAGCTGCTTGGCCTCCGAGACCTTCTTGCCCCGGACAGAGGGCACCTGGGTCTGCTGCGGCTGCTCGACCTGCTTGCCGATCTGGATCGTCACCTTCGAGTCCTTGTCGACCTGCTGGCCGGCGCCCGGGACGGTGTTGATGACCTTGCCGGCCTGGTCGGGGTCGCTGTTGTCGACCTCGACGCAGTCGCCCTGGAGGCCGTTGGCCTGCATCTGCTGCTTGGCGGCGTCGCAGCTCTGGCCGTTGACCTGGGGGACGGTGGCCTTCGCGACGGGCTTGGCGACCGTCAGGGTGATCGTCGCGCCCTTCTCGACCTCCTTGTCGCCGCCCGGGTCCTGCGAGATGACGACGCCCTCGGGGCGGTCGGCGGACTCCTGCTCCCGCTTCTCGACCTTGAGGTCCTTGTCGGTCAGCTGCGCGGAGGCCTTGTCGAAGGTGAGGCCGGTGACGTCCGGGACCGTGACCTTCGGCGCCCCGGTCGACATGACCAGGTTGACCGTGTCGCCCTTCTTGACGTCGCTCTTGGGCGCGGGGTCCTGCGAGCAGACATGGCCCTTGGGCTGGTCGTCGCACTCCTTGTCGGTGAACGCCAGCTTCAGGTTGACGTTGTCCGCCGAGGTCTGCGCCTCGGTCTTGGTCTGGCCCACGAAGTTCGGCGCGGGGATCGAGTCACTGGTCGCCCCGTGGCCGGTGAAGACGTACTTGCCGATCAGGATGGCGCCGATCAGGACCAGCACGGCGGCGACGATCAGGAGGATCGTCGAGGTGTTGGACTTCTTCGGCGGCCGGCTGCGCCGGTCGGGCCGGTCGTCGTAGCCGTAGCCGCCGTCGTCCGGGTTCATGGGCGGCAGCATCGTGGTGGCGGGGGCCCCGGCGTCGGAGCGCAGCGCGGTCGTCGGCTGGTCGTCCGGGTAGCCGCCGTAGCCCACCGCGCCCATCGCGGCGGTGGCCGCGACCGGCTGGCCGTCGAGGCACGCCTCGATGTCGGCGCGCATCTCGTCGGCCGACTGGTAGCGGTAGTCGGGGTCCTTGACCAGCGCACGCAGCACGATCGCGTCCATCTCGGGCGTGATCTCGGGATCGAAGACGCTCGGCGGCTGGGGGTCCTCGCGGACATGCTGGTAGGCCACCGCCACCGGGGAGTCGCCGACGAACGGCGGCCGGACGGTCAGCAGCTCGTACAGCAGGCAGCCCGTCGAGTACAGGTCGGAGCGGGCGTCGACCTGCTCGCCCTTGGCCTGCTCCGGGGAGAGGTACTGGGCGGTGCCGATGACCGCGGCCGTCTGCGTCATGGTCATACCGGAGTCGCCCATGGCGCGGGCGATGCCGAAGTCCATCACCTTGACCTGGCCGTTGCGGGTCAGCATGACGTTGGCCGGCTTGATGTCGCGGTGCACGATGCCGCTGCGGTGGGCGTACTCCAGGCCCTGGAGGATGCCGATGGTCATCTCCATGGCCCGCTCGGGCAGCAGCTTGCGCCCGCTGTGCAGCAGCTCACGGAGGGTGGAGCCGTCGACGTACTCCATGACGATGTACGGGATCGAGACCCCGTCGATGTAGTCCTCGCCCGTGTCGTAGACCGCGACGATCGCGGGGTGGTTGAGCGAGGCGGCCGACTGGGCCTCCCGGCGGAACCGGGCCTGGAAGGAAGGGTCGCGCGCCAGGTCGGCGCGCAGCGTCTTCACCGCCACGGTGCGGCCCAGGCGGGTGTCATGCGCGAGGTACACCTCCGCCATGCCACCACGGCCGAGCACATGGCCCAGCTCGTACCGGCCGCCGAGGCGACGTGGCTCTTCCATCAGAATCCTTGCGCGGTTGCCTCTCGCCGTCAGGCTGGAGGCCGATGGCTCCGTGTTCCGTGCTCAGACGTAGAACACCCACGGAACCCTTCTAAGGCCGCGCGTCCTCCTTCCTCATGGTGTAGGCGTATCCGTCGCCTCGTTGAAGAAGGCGCAGGTTGCTGTGGCTGGTGTCGGCGTACCCGCCAGGGATGGAGATGCGGTGGGTGCCGGAAGCACGCACAGCAACGCGACCGGTGTGTGTACCTCGGTACTTGCCGCGCGGGATGTGGGCCCGGACGAGATCGCCAGTCGCAAAACCGTGGTGCTGCTTCTGACGTGGCAGGTAGAGCCTGGGGAAGCCGTGCTTGTCCGAGCGCGTGCGTGCGTAGGAGCCGCGCCCACACGCTGAGGTGACCAGTACTGTGCCGGGGTATCGGACAACCCGGGTGCTGGGGCCGGCCTCGCCGACCGCGAGGGCATCGAGTGTGTGCGACTTCGCGAGGCCCTGCATCGACCGGTTGTACTTGGTCCGCCCGCCGGACCACGCGGACAGAGGCAGCCCCAGGCTCTCGAGATCAAGGCCCAACGCCGCGGTGTCGAAAGCAGCACGCTCGACATGGAGTTCAGTGACCGGGAACCATCTTGTGAGCCGAGCGACGGTACTCAGGGTCGTGTCCACCCGGTGCTGCAGGGACGGGGCAAGCCATCCCTTGGGACGTGACCGGTTGAGAAATCGGGGCGCCCGGAAGCGTAGATTCGCGCCGCGTCGCCTGCGGCGGTGATCCGCCCGCTGTCGCATGCTCTTGTGGATCTGTGCGCCACGGTGCTGGAGTTCCGTTGCGTGCAGCCCCCGGCGACTTGTCGTGACCTCACCGCTGACCCGGTCGGAGCACTCGACATCGGCGGTGACGGCGATGCCCGTACCCTTCGAACCGGGGTCGATGCGTACCGCAACGCCGGATACCTCGGAGCTCTCCGCAACGCGGTCTTTCAGACGGATGACGAACGGTGCGGTTTTCACTACGACCGCCCGGCCACCGGCCATGAGTCTGCGGGCTCGAGCGGGATGGCAGGGCATCAGCGGACACCCGTTCCTGTCGAGGACGGCGACCATTTGTGCCCCTGCCCTCGGTTGACTCGCTCCTGCCTGCGGAATGCTGCTCTCACGAACAGCCTCTCCTCCCTTCACTACCGCGGACGCGGCAGCGTCGGGGTGTCGCCGTACGCCGGGAGGTGACGTGCGTACGGTCTCCCCTCGCCCATGTTCCATACCGGCTGCATCACCCTGGCGGGTGATGCGCTCACGGCCCGTTTCGTCCCAGCTCCCGGGGTTGTCTGCAGCCGTGGGTTCCAGAGCCTGCCGCTGAGGAAGTACGGCAGGGTGGGTCTGCTCACCTGTATGAAACGTAGTCATCGAACACCTCCGTTCACCGATGACTCGGGCTGGTCAACCAGGGACTCGCCCACTAGGGGCGGGCGGACCCCGGCCTCTTCGGCCGGGGAGCGGCTGACAGCTACCTACCAGCCCTTTCGATTGGTGTTGTCCGGGCCTACCGTACCCGGCTGGTTCTGTGGGATCCGGCCAAGCCCGTCACCCGATACAGGACCGGTACCGCACCATGCACCGTTGTGAAGGACCCGTGACGGAGATCACCGCTTGGAGTTGATGACCGCCTGCATGACGCTCTTCGCGATGGGCGCCGCGAGGCCGCCGCCGGAGATGTCCTCGCGGCTGGCCTGCTCGTCCTCGACGACCACGGCGACGGCCACCGGCGCGCTGCCGTCGCTCGTCTTGGCGTAGGAGATGAACCAGGCGTACGGCTTGCCCTTGTTGTCCACGCCGTGCTGGGCGGTACCGGTCTTGCCGCCGACGGTGACGCCGCCGCCGATCTGCGCGTTCTTGCCGGTGCCCTTCTCGACGACCGTCTCCATCATGTCCTGGAGGATCTGGGCGTTCTTGGAGGTCAGCGGCCGGCTCAGCTCCTCGGGCTGGGTCTGCTCCAGCGTGTCCAGGTTCGGCGACTGGAGCTTGTCCACCATGTACGGCTTCATCAGCTTGCCGTCGTTGGCGACCGCGGAGACGACCATGGCCATCTGGAGCGGGGTGGCGGCGGTGTTGAACTGGCCGATCGAGGACTGCGCGACCTGCGAGGGCTCCATGTTGTCGGAGAACACCGAGGCGTTGGAGCGCACCGGGGTGAACTGCTCGCTGGTGAAGCCGAACTTCTTCGCCTCGTCCAGCATCTTCTTGTTGCCCAGGTCGGCGCCGATCTTGCCGAACACGGTGTTGCAGGACCAGCGCAGCGCCTCGCGCATATTGGCGTTCTTGCAGGGGATCGGGCCCTCGTTGGGCAGCGGGGTGGTGGTGTGCGGCATGATCCACGGGTCCGGCGAGTTGGTGTTCTGGTCGGCCGAGGTGTACAGCCCGTTCTCCAGCGCGGCGGCGGCGGTGACCACCTTGAAGGTGGAGCCCGGCGGGTAGGTCTCGCGCAGCGCCCGGTTCAGCGTCGGGTCGTCGGGGTTGTTCTCCTTCAGGAGCTTGTTACGGGCCGCCGCGTCCGCGTTGGAGGCGCCGGCGAAGGAGCCGGGATCGTAGGACGGGAAGGAGGCCAGCGCGAGGATCTTGCCGGTGGACGGTTCGAGCGCGACGACGGCGCCCTTGCCGCGGCCCTTGAGCCCGTCGTACGCCGCCTTCTGCGCGGCCGCGTTCAGCGTGGTGACGACGTTGCCGCCCTGCTTGGGCTTGCCGGTGAGCATGTCCAGGGTGTTGCGGAAGAAGAGCCGGTCGTCGTTGCCGGTGAGGATCCCGTCCTCGACCTTCTCCAGCAGGTTGGCGTCGAAGGCCTGCGAGGCGAAACCGGTGACGGGCGCCCACATGGGGCCGTCCTTGTACGTCCGCTTGTACTTCAGGTCGTCGATCGCGCTGGTCTTGGTCTCCACCGACCCGGTGATCGGCGAGCCGCCGACGATGATGTCACCGCGCGGGTGCGCGTAGCGGGCGATGGTGACGCGACGGTTGTTGTCGTCGTTCTTCAGGCTGTCGGCCTTGGCGTACTGGAGCCAGTTGTCGCGGATGAGCAGCGTGAGGACCAGCAGTCCGCAGAAGATCGCGATCCGGCGCAGGGGCTTGTTCACATCCGGCCTTTCCACAAGCTGACAGGTGCGCCTGCCGCTTCAGTCTCTCGGTGCCGTCGGTGCTGGCGCTCATCCATGGCCGGCCCCAGTTTAGAGGCAGTGCCTGTGCCTCCCGGACGGGGCCGTCCGCTACCACTGGTCCATAGACGCGGCCGCGGCACGGCGGGTTCCGGAAAACCGCGGACGGCTTCCGGAACGGGGCGGGTGCCGGTTCCGGAAGCCGTGGCGGGCGAGGTCACTCCACGGGCCCGGCGCCGCCGGGGCGGACCACCTGGGTCATCTCGGCGTCCGAGTTGGAGGCGGGCGCGGGCGCCGGGCGGCGGGCGGTGTCGCTGATCCTGATCAGGATGCCGATCAGGGCCCAGTTCGCGATGACGGAGGAGCCGCCGTACGCGAGGAAGGGCATCGTCATACCGGTCAGCGGGATCAGGCCCATCACACCGCCGGCCACCACGAAGACCTGGAGCGCGAAGGCACCGGACAGGCCGACGGCGAGCAGCTTGCCGAACGGGTCGCGGGCGGCGAGCGCGGTGCGGATGCCGCGTTCCACGATCAGGCCGTAGAGCAGCAGGATCGCCATGACGCCGGCCAGACCCAGCTCCTCGCCGAAGGTGGCGAGGACGAAGTCGGAGTTGGCGGCGAACCGGATGAGGTCGGAGTGGCCCTGGCCGAGGCCGGAGCCGAGGGTGCCGCCGGAGCCGAACGCCCACAGGGCCTGCTGGAGCTGCTCGGAGTGAAAGCCGGGAGCGCCGGAGCGGCTGAGCCGGTACTCGTTCATCGGGTCCAGCCACGCCTGCACGCGCTGGTGCACGTGCGGCTCGAAGCTGGCCACGCCGAACGCGCCGGCCCCCGACATCAGCAGACCGAAGACGATCCAGCTGGTGCGCTCGGTGGCGACGTACAGCATGACGACGAACATGCCGAAGAACAGCAGCGAGGTGCCGAGGTCCGTCTCGAAGACCAGGATGAGGATCGAGATGACCCAGACCACCAGGATGGGGCCGAGGTCGCGGCCGCGCGGCAGGTACAGGCCCATGAAGCGGCGGCTGGCCAGGGCGAGCGCGTCCCGCTTCACCATAAGGTAGCCGGCGAAGAAGAAGGCCAGCACGATCTTGGCGAACTCGCCGGGCTGGATGGAGAAGCCGCCGACGTGGATCCAGATCTTGGCGCCGTAGACGGGCAGCGCGAGGCCGGGGACCAGCGGCAGCAGCAGCAGGACCAGCGCGCCGACCATGGAGATGTACGTGTAGCGCTGAAGGACGCGGTGGTCCTTGAGAAAGATCAGCACGACCGCGAAGAGCGCGATGCCCATCGCGGTGTACAGCAGCTGGGTGGGCGCCTTGTCGCCGGCCGCCTTGATGTACTGGAGCAGTTTCGATTGGTCCAGCCGCCAGATGATGACCAGGCCGAGCCCGTTGAGCAGTGTGGCCAGCGGGAGCAGCAGCGGGTCGGCGTAGGGCGCGAACTTGCGGACGACGAGGTGGGCGACGCCCGCCATCAGGCCGAGGCCCAGTCCGTAGCTCAGCAGGCCGGCCGGGATCTCGTTGTTGATGGCCAGGCCCACGTTGGCGTAGGCGAACACCGGGATGGCGACCGCGAAGACCAGCAGCGCCAGTTCGGTGTTGCGGCGGCTGGGCGCTCCGATGGCGCCGATCGTGGACGTGTGGTGCGTCGGTGAGTTGGTAGTACTGCTCATCGTGTGACAGGGCCTCTCACGGCTTGCCTACTGCTTACCGCACAGCGAGACGACCTTCTGCTCTTCCTCCGAGAGAGTGGGGCCGGGGCTGGACGTGGACGCGGTCGCGGTCGTGGACGTGGACGGAGCCTGGGACGAGGGGGACGACGGGGTGCCGGACGTCGAGGGGTTCGGCGTCGACGCCGTCCTGGACGTGAAGGCGGCCGGGGTGGTTCCCGAGGTGCCGCCCTTCTTGCCGTCGCCGCTCTTCCCGCTGCTCCTGCCCTGGTCGGCCTTGTCGCCGTTCTTGGCCTCGGCGGCGCGGCGCTCGGACTCCTTGCGGCACGCGGAGGCCTGCACCGACAGCTCGTCGACCTTCTTCTGCGCCTCCTGGAGGCCGCCCTCGGCGATGGTCGCGGTGACCTGCTTCTGCTGGTACGGCGGCAGGTCCTTGAGCGCGATCTCGGGATGGTCCTTCTCCACCTCGGACAGCTTCACCCAGGCCAGGTCCTGGCTGATGCCCCGGTAGAGCGCCACGTGGTCGTCGTTGGTGCCGACGTAGTACTGCGTCTGCGTCCAGCGGTAGCCGCCGTACAGACCGCCGCCGATGACGGCGAGCGCGAGCACGGTGTACAGGGAGACCTTCAGCCACCTGCGGCCCCGGCGCGGCTTGACGAAGTCGTCCTCGTCGTAGTCCAGGCCGTCGGTGGAGATGAAGCCGGTGGTGTCGCCGGAGCCGGGCGGGCCGAACTCGCCGCCCCCGCCGCCCTGGCCGGGCACCTGGCGGCCGAGGCCGGAGGCGCGTCCCGCCGGGGTCTGCATGATGCCGTTGTCGTGCAGGTGGTGCTGGTTCTCGGCGACCGCGCCGACGACCACCGGGGTGTCGGAGAGCTGTCCCGCGAGGGTGTCGCCGGTGTCCAGGTCGAGGACGTCGGCGACGATGACGGTGATGTTGTCGGGGCCGCCGCCGCGCAGCGCGAACTGGATCAGCTCCTGCACGGTCTCCTGCGGGCCCTGGTAGCTGGCGAGGGTCTCCTCCATCGTCTGGTGGGAGACCACGCCGGACAGGCCGTCGGAGCAGATCAGATACCGGTCGCCGGCCCGCACCTCGCGGATGGACAGGTCGGGTTCGACGTGTTCGCCGCTGCCGAGGGCGCGCATCAGGAGGGCGCGCTGCGGGTGGGTGCTGGCCTCCTCCTCGGTGATGCGTCCCTCGTCGACGAGGCGCTGCACCCAGGTGTGGTCCTGGGTGATCTGGGTGAGCACGCCGTCGCGCAGCAGATACGCGCGCGAGTCGCCGACGTGCACCAGGCCGAGGCGCTGACCGGTCCACAGCAGGGCGGTGAGCGTGGTGCCCATGCCCTCCAGCTGGGGGTCCTCCTCGACCATGGCGCGCAGCTGGTCGTTGGCGCGCCGCACGGCCGTGCCGAGCGAGGTGAGGACGTCGGAGCCCGGGATGTCGTCGTCGAGGGGCACGATGGTGGAGATCACCTCGGAGGAGGCGACCTCGCCGGCGGCCTGGCCGCCCATGCCGTCGGCGATGGCCAGCAGCCGGGGACCGGCGTAACCGGAGTCCTCGTTGCCCTCGCGGATCATGCCCTTGTGCGATCCGGCGGCGAAGCGCAGTGACAGACTCATGCGCACCTCGCCCGACGGCTCCGGGTACAGCCGATCGTGTCGAGCCACACTGCCCACCCTCCGGTCGGGAGCGCGCCGCGGCCCTGGGGGCCGGCCGCCGCCGCGTGCTCGCTCCGCTCGCGCTCATTCATGACGTAGCACTACTTCCGCAGCTCGATGACGGTCTTGCCGATGCGGATCGGCGCGCCCAGCGGGATCGGTGTGGGGGTCGTCAGCCGGGACCGGTCCAGGTACGTGCCGTTGGTGGAGCCGAGGTCCTCGACGATCCACTGGCCGTTCTGGTCCGGGTAGATCCTGGCATGACGGCTGGAGGCGTAGTCGTCGTCCAGCACGATCGTGGAGTCGTGCGCGCGGCCCAGGGTGATCGTCTGTCCCTGGAGCGCGACCGTGGTGCCCGTGAGGGTGCCTTCGGTCACCACGAGTTTGGCGGGGGCGTTGCGGCGCCGACCGCCGCCCTGCTGGCCGCGCTGCTGCGGCGGTGCGGCCTGCTGGCGCGCGGCCTGCCGGCCGGTCTGCTGGGGCCGTGCGGCCTCCCGGCGGGACCCCCGCTGGGTGACGCGCGTACCGAACAGGTCGCTGCGGATGACCTGCACGGCCACGATCACGAACAGCCACAGTACGGCCAGGAAACCCAGCCGCATGACCGTGAGGGTCAGCTCTGACATTGCCCCCGGTTCACCCTTCGGCTTGCCTATAGATAACGGTGGTGCTGCCCACGACGATCCGCGAGCCGTCGCGGAGCGTAGCGCGGGTGGTGTGCTGCCCGTCCACCACGATGCCGTTGGTGGAGCCGAGATCCGCGATCGTCGAGGGCGTTCCGGTCCGGATCTCACAGTGCCGGCGGGAGACGCCGGGGTCGTCGATCCGCACGTCGGCGTCGGTGCTGCGGCCCAGCACCAGCGTCGGGCGGGAGATCTGATGGCGGGTGCCGTTGATCTCGATCCAGTAGCGGGTGCGGCCGCCGGCCGCCGGGGCCTGCGGGGGCCGCTGGGCGGCGGCGGGCGGGTAGCCGTGGCCGCCGGGCGGCGGTGCCGCGGGCATGGGGGGCGCCGCGGCGGGCGGTGCGGCCGGCGGGTAGCCGTAGCCGCCCGGCGCGCCGGGGCGGCCGGGTGCCGCGGCGGGACCCGGCGGGGGTCCCTGCGGCGGGGCCGCCTGGGGCGCCTGGCCCTGCTGGCTGCTGGAGGAGGCGAGCGTACGGCTGCGCACCCGGTACAGACCGGTGTCCAGGTCGTCCGCCTTCTCCAGGTGGACCTTGATCGGGCCCATGAAGGTGTAGCGCTGCTGCTTGGCGTAGTCGCGCACCATGCCGGCCAGCTCGTCGCCGAGCTGTCCGGAGTAGGGGCTGAGCCGCTCGTAGTCGGGCGCGCTCAGCTCCACGATGAAGTCATTGGGTACGACCGTGCGGTCGCGGTTCCAGATGGTCGCGTTGTTGTCGCACTCGCGCTGCAGCGCGCCCGCGATCTCCACGGGCTGGACCTCGGACTTGAAGACCTTGGCGAAAGTGCCGTTGACCAGACCTTCGAGGCGCTGCTCGAACTTCTTCAGGACTCCCATGGGGCACCTCCTCCGTCGTGGCCGTCGCTTCTGGTCCTGCCGGTGTTGCGGATGTTGCGGGTCTTGCCGTCGTGCTGATGCGTCCTGCTTACCTGGTACTGCTTACTGATCGTATCCACGCGCCGGTAAATCGGCTGGTTCCCCCTGTCGGGCCCGTCGACGGGTCGTCGACACCTGGTGGTCGGCTCGTACCGCTGAGTACTCCTTCGGGTCCTTCGGGGGAGTACCCCTCCGTACTTCTGCTCCGTACTCCTGCCCAGGATCGTAGAGGCGGCCACGGACCAGTGTCCCGCACCCGGCGCCGCTCGGCCCCGGCTCCTTGGGAGACGGGCCGGACCGGTACGAGGTTGATACGCGAACAAGCACTGGTCGATACGGACGGACGGGCGGGCGGATGGACGGGCGGGCGCTACCGGCTGCCCGGGGCGGCGACACGGCGGTGCGGCGAGGGTGCCGTGGGGCTGGGCTCGTCCGGGTCGTGGCCACGCGGGGGCAGTGGCGGTGCGGGAGGGGCGGTGGTCGGCCGTCGGGCGGGCGGGGTCCGGGGCAGGGCCGTCGGCCCGAGGTCTCTGACCTGGTGGTCCCCCGGCCCGGCAGCCCCGTCTGCCCCCGGGAAAGGGATGTGAAACCACCCGGCGCGGCGTGCTAATGTTCTGCATGTCGGAAGGCGCCGGGCCCGCAAGGGAGCGGAGCCGGAGGACACACCCAATGCGCGGGTGGCGGAATAGGCAGACGCGCTGGATTCAGGTTCCAGTGCCCGAAAGGGCGTGGGGGTTCAACTCCCCCCTCGCGCACAGCTGAAAGCCCCACAGGTCTCGGACCTGCGGGGCTTTCGCATTGCCTGGGAAGTTCCGTGGGCGGGGCCGGGGTTGCGGCCGCGCTGTGAGGAAGGTCTCAGGTCCGGCGGGCGCGGTGCGCGTCGCCGGGGCCGCCTCCGGCCCGCCGCCCGGTGGCTGACGAGCGCTCGTTGAAGCGAGCCGAAGCCTCTCGCTAGCGTGGCGTGAGCACCTCATGATCACGAACGTCCCCTCCAACAGGCCCGCGCGGCCCGGAAGGCAGTGCGTCATGACGGAGACCTGGCGTCCGGGCCGCGCCCGTGTCGTCGTCATCGGAAGCAGCATCGCCGGCCTGCTCGCGGCTGCGGCCGTCAAGGACCGCGCCGAGGCGGTCGAGATCATCGAGGCCCAGGACGCACCGGTGGGTCCCGGACCGCGGGCGGGTGTTCCCCAGGCCGCCCACATCCACCTCCTGCAGACCGGTGGGGCCGAGGCGCTCGACGCGCTCCTTCCCGGCTGCACGGACCTGCTGCTGGCCGCGGGCGCCCACCGCATACCGGTGACCACCAACATGGTCGTCTGCTCCCCCGAGGGCTGGTACCGGCGCTGGAAGCGCTCCACGCACCATGTGATCACCGCTGGCCGGGACCTGACCGACTCCGTCGTCCGGGAGCGGGTCCTCGCGGACCCCCGGGTCGGGGTGCGTGCCAGGACCAGGGCCGTGGGGCTGCTCGGCGACCGCGGAAGGGTCACCGGAGTGCGGGTGCGCGGAGCGGACGGCACGGAGTACGCGCTCGGCGCCGATCTGGTCGTCGACGCCTCCGGGCGCGGCACCCGCATGCCCCAGTGGCTCGCCCGGCTGGGTGTCCGCGGCCTCGAAGAGGCCACGATCGACTCCGGCCTGGCCTACGCCAGCCGTGTCTACCGCGCCCCGGTGCCCACCCGCGGCTGGCCCGTCGTCGCCGTGCAGGCCGACCCGCGCCCGGACCGGCCGGCCACCTCGGGAGGCATCCTGCCCATCGAGGACGAGCGCTGGCACGTCAGCCTGATGGGCGCACCCGGTGCGCGGCCCGGCCGGGACCCGGCCGAGTTCGAGGCGTTCGCGCGCGGTCTGCGCCACCCGCTGATCGCGGATCTCCTGGCCCGCGCCGAACCGCTCACCGACGTCACCGTCACCCACAGCACGGTCAACCGCCGCCACTACTACGAGCGCCTGGGCACCTGGCCCGAGGGCCTGGTCGCGCTCGGCGACTCCGTGGCCTGCTTCAATCCCGCGTACGCGCAGGGCATCACGGTGGCCGCCCAGGGCGCCGTCGCGCTGCGCGAGGCGGCCGCGGCCGGGCCGGGGCCGGGGTGGGCGCGCCGCGTCCAGCGGGCGATCGCCCGCCCCGTCGACGGCGCGTGGGCCCTGAGCACCGGCCAGGACATCCACTTCCCCACCACCCGGGGCAGGCGGCCGAACCCCGCCGACCGGCTGCTGCACCGCTACGTCAGCAGGCTCTCCCGTACGGCGACAGGGTCCTTCCGCGCGGCCACGGCCCTGACCGACGTCCTGGCCCTCCAGGCGCCGCCGGCGTCGCTCGTCAGGCCGAGTGTGCTGCTGGCGGCTCTGGCCGGGCCCCTGCGGACGCCGCTGAGCGGGCCTCAGTTCACCCGGGCCGAACGCGAACTGCTCGCGGGCGCCGGCGTCTTCGGGGTCAGGGCGCGGTGAGCGATATGCCCGCGTCGCGCAGCAGCCGGTGTTCCCCCTCGGTGAACACCGGGCCGTCCACCGGCGGACGCAGGGGCCCTGTCACGGCCGCCAGGAGGATGTCCGGGCGGAGCAGGACGGGCGGCGCGGCCTGGAGGGTGAGGACCTCGGTCAGGGCCGTGGCGACGCGGAAGCTGCCGACCGCGGTACGGGAGAGCCGGCTCACGTAGTGGTGCAGCAGCCGGTCCGCGGGGCTCGGCCGCCTGCCCCGCACGTCCGGACGGTGGATGTCCTGCCCGACGGCGAGGGACCACGCGAGGCCGACCGGCCGGGCGACGGCGCGCTGGGCCCGCCGGGACAGGCCGTCGGAGAGCCCGCCGGACGTGAGCCGGTGCAGTGCGAGGGCGCCCTGGGCCGCCGCCGACATGCCGTGGCCGTAGACGGGGTTGAAACCGGCCACGGAGTCGCCGAGCGCGACCAGGCCCTCGGGCCAGGCGCCCAGGCGCTCGTAGTAGTGGCGCCGGTTGACCGTGCTGTGGGTGACGGTGACGTCGGTGAGCGGTTCGGCGCGGGCCAGGAGATCCGCGATGAGCGGGTGGCGCAGACCGCGCGCGTACGCCTCGAACTCGGCCGGCTCCTTGCCGGGTTGGGCGCCCGGAGGGCCGAAGAGGCTGACGTGCCAGCGGTCCCCCTCGATGGGGACGATGCTGCCCGCCCCGCCCGGCCGCCGGGGATCGGCCACGATGTTGACCACGGGCCAGCCGCTGGTGGAGAACGGGGCGCGGTAGATCCTGCTGGCGTACGCCAGACCGGAGTCGATGCGGTCCTCGGACAGGCCGGTGATGCCGAGTTCGGCCAGCCAGTGCGGGGTGCGGGTCGAGCGGCCCGAGGCGTCGACGACGAGGTCGGCGCTCAGCTCCGTCTCCGTGCCGTCGGCGTCGCGGAGGCGGACTCCGGTGACCCGGCCGGCGTCGCCGAGCAGGCCGGTGGCCCGGCAGTGCGGGCGGACCGTGACCCGCGGGTCCTTGAGGACCCGCTCGCGGACGACGGAGTCGGTCAGGTCGCGGCTGGCGGCCACCAGGTACTGGGTGTGCCTGCGCCAGCGCCGGTACCAGCCCTCGGGAGAGAGGTAGACCATGTTCGTCGTCATGGGCACCCGGTGCGCACCGGAGGCCACCAACTGGCCGATCGTGCCCGGCAGCAGGGCCTCGATCGCGTCCGCGCCGCCCGAGAGCAGGGGATGGATGTGAGCGGCCTGGGGGACGCCGGCGCGCGGCTCCGGGCCGCTCGGCAGCGCGTGGGCCTCGATGACCTCGACGGTGTCGACGCCGTCCTTGACGGCGGCCGCGGCGAGCATGCCCGCGAGACTGCCCCCGATGACGACGGCACGGGTGGATGTTCTGAGGCGGTCAGTCATGGGGGCTGCTTTCTGCGGGGATGCCGGGGTGCTCTCGAAGGCCCGCCACGACGGGCGACGACAGCGCCCGGGACAGCGGAACCAGGTCATGCGGGCGCCAGGGGGCCGGGACCGGTGCCGTGTCCGGTCCCGGCCCCGGTCCCGTTCCCGCGCTGTGCTGCCGCGTCCGCGCCACGACGACCATCGCCGCGTCCGCGGTGGCGTCCGCGGCGGCCCGGTCCTCGCCGCGGCCGAGCGCGGCGCGCAGGGCGCGCTCGCGCACGCCGGCGTCGCAGTACGGGGCCAGGGCGAGCAGCGCGTCGTAGATGCGGGTCTTCTGGCGGGTGAGCCGTACGGCCGGCGAGGACCACCAGGGCAGGGAGGTGCGGATCGCGCCGGGGGTGGGCACCTGGCGCAGTTCGCGCCACAGCGGGGACAGGTCGCGCAACTGCCGCAGCGAGCCGGTGGTGTGGGCCAGCCGCGGCCCGGCCAGCGGGAGCAGGAAGCCGCAGACGACGAGCGCCGCGGACGGCGCCGCGGTCTGCGGAGCCACCCGGTCGATGAGGAAGTCCCACCGGTGCCCCGTCCACAGTCCGGCGATCGCGACCAGCTTGACGACGTCGTAGCCCACGTGGAGCAGATAGCCGGGGGCCAGCAGGCGCAGCCCCGCGCGCAGGGAGCCGTGGACCTCCGTCGACCAGCGCCAGCACAGGACGCTGGTGGCCATGGTGCCCACGCCGTGTGCCACGAGGTAGGTCAGGATCATCTCCCGGATGAAGGGAGTGCGGGCGTAGTAGCCGTCGAAGAGGGTGAGCTGCTCCACCGGGGCGTGTCCCAGCCAGAACAGGACGTTGATGGCGGCGACGACGAGCAGATAGGCCGCGATGCACACCCGGGAGGCGCGCCGTGTCTGCTCCGGCGGCGCCGGCCGCCAGTTCGTGATCAGCAGCAGGCTCGCGCCGGCGAAGGTGACGATCGCCGAATACGCGACCGGGGCGGCGAAGTTGGGGATACCGGTGGCGCGGTTGAGCGCGGCCAGGGAGTCGGGCGCCGCGAAGAAGAAGACCAGCGCGCCGTCGAAGAGCAGCAGGACCACGGCGCCCAGCAGCAGGTCGCTGCGGCGGCGCAGCAGCGCGGGGACCTTCAGCAGGCAGATGAGCAGCAGTGACACACCGCAGACGTAGAAGACGGTGTTGTCGGGTCCGGGTCCGGGTCCGGGTCCGGGCCCGGATCCTGGTGCGTGGCTCGCGGCGAGGTGCACGGCGGGGGCTCTCCTGGGAGGTGTCGGCGGGCGGCGTGGTCGCTGCCGGGTCAGGAGCGGCGGATGCGGTGCGCCATGGAGACCTGGATGCGGCCGGCGAGGTGCGCGGGGTCCGCGGCGGTGCGCGCCTGGGCCAGGGCCTCGCGCACTCCGGTGGCGAACCGGTAGCCGAAGTACTCGGCCTCTTCCTCGTGCCGGCCCGCGGCGGTGTGCCCGGCGTTCTCGGCGGCCCGGGTGCGCGGGGTGCCCTGGATGTTCTCGGTGGCCCGGGTGCTCTGGGGGGTCCGGGTGTTCTGGGTGCGCTCGGCGCGGAGGGCGATGTGCAGCCGGAGGTCCGTCCTGGTCCCGGGCGGCTCCCCGGCCGGGTCGTCGGCGCAGACCGCCGCCACCAGGGCCCGCACGGCGTCCGGCACCCGCTGCTCGGCGGCGCGCGAGGCGGCGGGACCGTGCGCGGTGGGGGCGCCGTCGTGCTCCTCGAACATGTGCCAGATCTCGTGCCCGATGATCACCAGCTGGTGTTCCAGGTCGGTGTGCCGCTCATAGGCGATCACGTCGTGGGTGGCGCGGTCTATCCATAACCCGCTGGCGATGCCGGGCGGGAAGGGCACCGCGTGCAGCCGGACCGGACGCCCCCGGACCCGTTCGAGGGCCGCGCCGATGGCCGGGACGACGCCGGCCTCGCTGTCGGGCAGTTCCAGGGCCGACAGCAGGCGGGCGCTGAGCCGCCTCATGGCCCGCGCTCCCGCGCTCACCGCTGCGCCTCGGCGTCGTCGAGTTCCAGCAGCGCCTTCAGCGTCGCGTTGAGCACGTGCCACCGCTCCGGTGGCAGGTCGTGCGCCTGCCGGAGGGCGACGCCGCGTACGTCGCCGTACCGCGACAGCGCCCCGGCCAGCACTCCGGCCAGTGGGTCGGCCAGCGGGTCGGCCGACGGATCGGCCGGGCTGCGCGCGGGCCGCAGTGCGGCGAGCACGGGCAGCAGCGCGCGGTTGAGCGCGTCGGGCGCCGGGGCCGTGAAGAACGCCTCGCCGCCCTCGACGCCGAAGAACCCCACCAGCCCGTGCAGCAGTTCCACACTGGGGACCTTCTCGCCGGAGCACACCTGCCGCGCCCAGAACGCGGAGACCCCCAACTGCCGCGAGATGTCACCGG
Organism: Streptomyces sp. PL-25; assembly: GCF_058344915.1. Classification (NCBI taxonomy): domain Bacteria; kingdom Bacillati; phylum Actinomycetota; class Actinomycetes; order Kitasatosporales; family Streptomycetaceae; genus Streptomyces; species Streptomyces sp. PL-25. The sequence continues at coordinate 3,631,971 of NZ_CP136997.1, read as the reverse complement.
CCAGGTCCGACATGCGGGTGCCGGTCCGCTGCAGACGGGCGTCCGCGAGGGCCTTGATACGGGTGCGCACCCGCTCGTTGACGGTGTCGGCGGGCGGTTCACCGCCGTCGAGCAGCGTGCGGACGGTGGCTTCCGGCAGGGCTGTCCCGGCGGCCAGCGCTTCGGGGTCGAGCGGGTCCGGATGGGCCGCGCCTCGCTCCAGGACGAGCGCCCGGAGCCGTTCGAGCGTCACGGGCAGAGGCGGGACAGGATCCACCGGGATGCTCCAGGGTGCGAAACCGATCATATTGGCGTGCCCATGGCACTGTACCGCCCGGCCGCACCGGCATCAATGATCGTTTACCGCGGACTCGGCGATCGCTGCCGACGGTGCTCAACGAACGGTGAACAGCTGAAAACGATCGTTGACGAACGGGGCTCCGCGGAGCACGATCGGTCGCGGCGAGGGGCCGTACCCGCGGCACCGGCCGTACCCACAGCACCGGCTGTACCCGCGGCATCGGCCGTACCCACAGCACCGGCCGTACCCGCGGCCCCGCCCGCCCCGATCGCCCCGGGCGCCCGGCGGCCCCGCCGTCCGTGTCCGCCCCGACGAACCCATGGAGATTCCCGGTATGCGCGTCCCAGTCGCACGGCGTGCGGGTCAGCTCACCGATTCCGACTTCTCCGAGGAGGACGTGGCCCGGTTCCACCGTCTGATGACGGAGCTGGTCGATCTGTGCGGCGAGATCGGGGCACGCCGCACTCCGGACGGCGCGTGGGCCCCGGCCTCCTCCGGTCTTCTTGAGCAGTTCGGTGAGTCCACGCAGCTGATCGCGGAGATCTCCAGGAAGCTCAACAGGACGCGCGGCGGCATCCGCAGGATCCATGGCAGGGCGCGGGAGCGCGGGTGGCTCAGAAGCCACGGCAGAATCAGGTGAACGCCCGGCCGGGAAGCCCGGCCGGGCGTTCTGCGCGGTGTCGTGCCTGTGCGGTCCCGCGCCCGTACGGGCCCGAGACGTCCTGGGAGGCGTGGGGTCAGCCCGCGCGCCACAGGGCGGGGACGTTCGGGGGCTCCCAGCCGGCCATGGAGGTGTGCGCCTGAACGCAGGTGTAGCTGGTGCCGTTGTAGGTGACCCGGTCGCCCGCCGTGTAGGAATGCCCGGCGGCCCAGGTGCCGCTCGGCGGGTCGGTCGGCGGCGGGTCGCTGGGGCCGCCGGGGGTTCCGTCGACGTTCAGGACGAAGTCGAAGGTGCCCTCCTTGCCGCTGCCGGCGCCGCGGACGTTCATCAGCAGCGCGGGGTCGTAGAGGGTGTCCGTGTTGTTGCGGGGCTCACCGGGGAAGTACAGCTGGGTGGTGAGCACGGGCTGGTTGGGGGCCTGCACCTTGACGTGGATGTGCCGTGTGCGGCCCGGGTAGAGCCCCGGCACGATGGTGGTCAGGGAGAAGGCGCCCTTGGCGTCCGAGAACTGGTGCCCGCGCAGCGTGAAGCCGGACATGTCGTAGTTCCCGGCGTCGTCCGCCTGCCAGAAGTCCAGCAGGACGCCGGATATCGGGACGCAGTTGCGGCCGAAGACATAGCCGCTGACCGTCAGCGGGGTGCCGTTGATGCCCGAGGTCACCAGATTGGTGCGCAGCGGCGAGTTCGGCTTGAAGTACGGGCCCTCGATCTGGTCGTGGGTCGGGCCGTCGCCGTCGTCGCAGTCGGGGGTGGCGGGCAGGGCGCGTCCCTGGCCCGCGGCGTCCCGGGCGAGGGCCACCGTGCCCGTGAGCAGCGGGATGGCGGCACCGGCGGCGACGGCCGCCCTCAGCAGGCTCTTGCGGCTGATCCCGCGGCCGGCCGCGGAGTCGGAGTCGGGGCTGGAGCCGGAGCCGGAGCCGGGGCCGTCCGGAGCGGTTGGTGTCATGGCGGGTTCCTCGGTCTCCTCGGTGGGGGAAGAAGGACGGGACGTGCATGACACGGAGCGCGCCCGCCGCGCGGGGCAGGCTGATGTCGGGCGGACGCGCTCCGGTGGTGATCGCGGACGACTGTAATCGCGCTGGTGACGGGCGTGCAGATACCGTCCGGCCCCCTGCACGGCGTTATGTACGACGTTCTGTACGAGGTCATGTACGAGATGGCGTACGAGGTGGCGTACGGGGTGGCGTAAGGAATGGTGTGTGGTGCGGTATGCGATCCGGCGGGATGTGGCGCGTGAAGTCGTGTGCGATGTGACCCCCCCGGGACGGCGTGCGAGGTGGTGTACGGAGCGAGCCGCGCCGGGAAGCGGGCCGGGTGCGGCGGGGTGGCGGGTCGGTGTACGCGGGGTGCGGGGCGCTGTAGCGTCGGGGCGCGTCGCGGCGGGGGTTCGCCGCGCGCGGAAACAGCGTGGACTGGGCGGGGAGGGGCGGTTCTTGATGGCCGAGGTCACCGAGGTCGGTGCGGGGACGGGCGCGGGTGCGGACGTGGGTGCGGCGGACGGCGGGCGCGGGGGGCGTGCCGGGCGGGTGCCGTCGGTGCCCGGGTTCGCGCGGTGGCCCGTCGCGGGGTCGCCCAAGGCGGAGGGCAAGGCGCTGCGCGGGCGGGTCCCGCGCTCCGCGCACGCCGGGTTCACGCCGGACGCGGGGCGGCCGGACGCGGTCGGCGCCGTCGAGGAGTCCAACCACGGCCGGATACCCGAGCTGATACCGATCCGGGTGGGGCGGATGGCGGCGACACCGTTCGCCTTTCTGCGCGGTTCGGCGGGCCTGATGGCGTACGACCTCGCGCGCACCCCCGTGACCGGCGTCGCCGCCCAGCTCTGCGGTGACGCCCACGCGGCCAACTTCGGTCTCTACGGCGACGCCCGCGGCGGCCTCGTCATCGACCTGAACGACTTCGACGAGACGGTGCGCGGCCCCTGGGAGTGGGACCTCAAGCGGCTCGCGGCCTCCCTGGTGCTGGCGGGCCGGGAGGCGGGCTGCGACGAGGACGACTGCCGCGAGGCCGCGGGGGACGCGGTGGGCGCCTACCGGCGGACCATGCGGCTGCTGGCCCGGCTGCCGGTGCTGGACGCCTGGAACGCCATCGCCGACGAGGAACTCGTCTCCCACACCGACGCCCACGACCTGCTCGGCACCCTCGAACGCGTCTCGGAGAAGGCGCGCGCCAACACCAGCGGGCGGTTCGCGGCCAAGTCGACCGAGCGCACCGAGGACGGCGGACGCCGCTTCGTGGACGCCCCTCCGGTGCTGCGGCGGGTGCCGGACGCGGAGGCCCGTGCGGTGGCGGCCTCGCTGGAGCAGTATCTGACCACCCTCTCCGAGGACCGCCTTCCGCTGCTGGCCCGGCACGCGGTGCACGACGTGGCCTTCCGGGTCGTCGGCACCGGCAGCGTCGGCACCCGGTCGTACGTGGTGCTGCTGCTGGACCACCGCGGTGAGCCGCTGGTGCTCCAGGTGAAGGAGGCCAGGCCGTCGGCGCTGCTGCCGCATCTGGAGACCGCGGGGTTCACGGTGCCGGCGCCGGGGGCGGAGCACGAGGGGCGCCGGGTGGTGCTCGGGCAGAAGCGCATGCAGGTGGTGAGCGACATCCTGCTGGGCTGGACGACGGTGGACGGACGGCCTTACCAGGTACGCCAGTTCCGCAACCGCAAGGGCAGCGTCGACCCGGCCGCTCTGCCCGCCGACCAGATCGACGACTACGGCCGGATGACCGGCGCGCTGCTGGCCCGCGCCCACGCGCACAGCGCCGACCCCCGGCTGATCGCCGGCTACTGCGGCAAGAACCAGGAACTGGACGAGGCGGTCGCCGCGTTCGCCGTCGCCTACGCGGACCGCACCGAGGCGGACCACGCGGACCTGGTCACGGCGGTGCGGGCGGGCCGGGTCGCCGCGGAGATGGGGGTGTAGGGACGCGGGTCGCCGCGGAGATGCGGGTGTAAGGACGCGGTCGCAGGGCCAGTGCCCCCGGTCACGGTCGCAGCGGGTCGCCGTCCCGGAGGATGTCCGGGGACGCCGGGGGGCGCCGGGGGACGCCGAGGAGCGCCGGGGAGCGCCGGTCACCGGCGTGCGGGCGGGGCGCGGCGGGGCGCGGCGGGCGGGGTGCCGGTCGCCGTGGCCTACGCTGGTCGGGTGACGACCCCGGAAGCTGAGCAGGGTGGTGTCGCCGGAGCGGACCGGGCGACGTCCGAGAGCGCCGCGCCGCGGCCCGAGGAGCGGCTGGAACGGGCCGTGCGCGCCGCCGAGCAGGCACTCATCGAGTACGAGATCGCGGTGGAGACCTTCCGGGTCGAGATCGAGAACTTCTCCCGGCTGCACCACCAGCGCCTCGGCCCGCTCTACGCCCGCCTCGACGAACTGGACGCGCTGATCGCCGAGGCCCGCGCGGCGCGCACCGGCGACCCCGGGGATCTGCGCGCGGCGCAGGAGGCGCGGGCCCGGGTGGCGCCGATCCCCGGCGTCGAGGAACTGCTGCACGGCTGGATGGACGGCGACGGGCTCTTCCCGGAGGCCGCGGCGATGCTCACCGGCCAGGCGGTGCGGCCCCCGCAGCGGGTACGACCGAGCGAGGAGGCCCGCGGGCTCTACCGCGAGCTGGTGCGCAAGGCCCACCCCGACCTGGTCCAGGAGGACGGCGAGCGCAAACGGCGCGAGGAGTTCCTCACCCGGGTCAACGCCGCCTACGCCCGGGGCGACGAGAAGGAGCTGCGCGAGCTGGCCGAGGAGTGGGCCGCCGGGCCGCTCCCCGCGGAACAGGCACCCAGCCGCGCCGAGGAGCTGTACGAGCGGCTGGAATGGCTCGCCCGGCGCAAGGAGATGCTCACCCTGGTCGCCAAGGAGCTGGAGGACGGCGCGATCGCCGGGATGCTCCGGCTCGCCCCGGACGACCCCGACAGCCTGCTCGACGAGATCGCCGCACAGCTGCGCACCGACCTGGCGGAGCGGGAGTCCCAGCTCGCGGTGTTGCAGGGCGGCGCCGACGCCTGAGGCCGCCCGGCGGGCCCTGGACCGGTCCGGCGGCGGCCGGAAGTGACCGGGGCTCTGGCCCGCGCGCCCCTCGCGGCGACTGCTCCGGGGGAGTGTCGGGTAGCGTCGGATCCATGCGTTTCGGAGCGGGTGTACCCACGGTCGAGGTCACGGACCTCAAGGACGGCGACTTTCTGCTGGACGTCCGCGAGGACGACGAATGGCAGGCGGGACATGCCGAGGGGGCGCTGCACATCCCCCTCGGCGACTTCGTCGCCCGCTACGGCGAGCTGACCGAGGCGGCCCCGCAGGACGGGCGGGTCCATGTGATCTGCCGCTCCGGCGGCCGCTCGGCCCAGGTGACGATGTACCTGGTCCAGCAGGGCGTCGACGCGGTGAACGTCGACGGCGGCATGCAGGTGTGGGCCGCCGCGGGCCGCCCCGTGGTGACCGACGAGGGACAGCCCGGCCACGTCCTCTGACAGCGGCCCGGCCACGTCCTCCGACAGCGACCCGGCCACGTCCTCCGACAGCGGCGCGCCCGCCGGGTGCGGGCGGTCGGGCACCCGGGGGTGCGGCGCCCGGGGCGGGGTGCCCGGGAGGCGGGGCGTCCGTCGGTGGGCGTCAGCGGTCGAAGTCCAGCTCCACCTGCTCCGTCGCCGGGTGCGACTGGCAGGCCAGGACGTATCCCGCGTCCGTCTCCTCCGGCTCCAGCGCGAAGTTGCGGTCCATCCGCACCTCGCCCGTGACCAGGAACGCCCGGCACGTCCCGCACACGCCGCCCTTGCAGGCGTACGGCGCGTCGGGCCGGTTGCGCAGCACCGTCTCCAGCAGGGTCTCGCCCTCCTGGACCGGCCAGGTGCCGCCGCGGCCGTCGAGCCGGACGGTGACCGTGCTGTGCGCGGGTGCCGTCGCGGACGGCGCAGGACCGGGCTCCGTACCGGCGTCCACATGGAAGATCTCCTCGTGGACCCTGGCCCGGGGCACGCCCAGGGCGCGCAGCGCCTGCTCGGCGCCCTGCACCAGCCCGAAGGGGCCGCACAGGAACCAGCCCGCCACCTCGGACACCGGCAGCAGCGCGGGCAGCAGCTCGCCGAGCCGCGACCGGCCCAGCCGCCCGGAGGGCAGCCCCGCCTGCTGCTCCTCCCGGGACAGCACCGTCACCAGCTGCAACCGCTCGGGGTAGCGGTCCTTCAGGTCGGCGACCTCCTCCAGGAACATCGTCGACGCCGTCGTGCGGTCGCTGCGTATCAGACAGAAACGGGCTTCGGGGGCGCGGGCCAGCAGGGTGGTGGCGATGGACAGCACCGGTGTGATGCCGCTGCCGCCGACGACCGCCGCGTACAGGCCGGGTGCGGGCTCCAGGGTGAAGCGGCCCGCCGGGGTCATCACCTCCAGCTCGTCCCCGAGGTTGATCTCCTTCAGGGCGTACGTGGAGAAGGCGCCGCCCTCCACCAGCCGCACGCCGACCCGCAGGGTCCGCGGTCCCTCGCCGCCGGGGTCGGGGGCCGGGGAGCAGATCGAGTACGTCCGCCGGACTTCGGTGCCGTCGGCCGACCGGCGCAGCGCGAGGTGCTGGCCCGCCGCGTGCCGGTACTCCTCGCGCAGCTCGGGCGGCACCGCGAAGGTGAGGGCCACCGAGTCGTCGGTGAGCCGCTCGACCGCCGTCACGGGCAAGGGGTGGAAGCGGGCCATCACACCTCCTTGAAGTGGTCGAACGGTTCCCGGCAGGACAGGCAGCGGCGCAGCGCCTTGCACGCGGTCGACGAGAACCTGCTGAGCAGCTCGGTGTCGGCCGATCCGCAGTGCGGGCAGTGGACCGGGTCCGCGGGCGTCCCCTGCGCGCCGGCCGGGGCCGGGTGGGTGCGGGTCGGGCCCAGCTCCAGCGGGACGGGGGTGGAGGGGGTGCGGACGCGCGGGGGCGCTATGCCGAACTCCCGCAGTTTGCGGCGGCCTTCGGCGGTGATGTCGTCCGTCGACCAGGCCGGGGCGAGGACGGTGCGCACGGTGACCTCCCGCACGCCGTGTTCGCGCAGCACCCGCTCGATGTCCAGCGACATGGCCTCGATCGCCGGGCAGCCGGTGTAGGTGGGGGTCAGCTCGACCTCCACCGCGTCCGTGCCGTGCAGGTGGAGCGCGCGGACCACGCCCAGCTCCGCGAGGGTGAGCACGGGCAGCTCGGGGTCGGGCACCGAGCCCGCCAGGCGCAGCAGTTCCGTCTCCAGCGGGGTCGTGGTGGTCACCATGTCGCCCCCGGGTGGCTGCGGTGCAGATGCTGCATCTCGGCGAGCATCGGCCCGAACGGCTCGGTGTGCAGGCCCTGCCGGCCCGCGCCCGCCGACCACGCCCCGGAGCGCGGGCCCTCGGGCAGCTCCAGCGTGGCCCGGTCCAGCACGGCGGTGACGGACTCCAGCCAGGCGGCCTCCAGGGCGGCCAGGTCGACGTCCAGGCCCTCCACCGGCTGGAACATCTCGCCGGTGAACCGCCACAGCGCGGTGCAGGCGCGCCGCATGCGCTCATGGCTGACGTCGGTGCCGTCGCCGAGCCGCAGCGTCCACTGCTCGGCGTGGTCGCGGTGGTAGGCGACCTCCTTGACGGCCTTGCCGGCGAGCGGGGCGAACACCCCTGATCCCGTCGCCAGTTCGGCGTACAGGAGGTGCTGGTAGGTGGAGAAGTAGAGCTGGCGGACGATCGTGTGCGCGAAGTCGCCGTTGGGCTGCTCGACGAGCTGGAGCTGGGTGAAGGCGCGCTCCTCGCGCAGATACGCCAGCTCGTCCTCGTCACCGGCCATCGACAGCAGGACGCGGGCCTGGCCCAGCAGGTCCAGGGCGATGTTGGAGAGGGCGACCTCCTCCTCCAGGACGGGCGCGTGACCGACCCACTCTCCCAGGCGGTGGGAGAGCACCAGGGCGTCGTCACCCAGGGCCAGGGCGGCGGTGGTGGCGGGGGCGGGGGCGGGGGCCGTGGCCGTCACAGGTGCTGCACCCCTTCCGGGATCTCGTAGAACGTCGGGTGCCGGTAGGGCTTGTCGGCGGCCGGTTCGAAGAAGGGGTCCTTCTCGTCCGGCGAGGAGGCGGTGATCGCGGCGGACGGCACGACCCAGATCGAGACGCCCTCGCCGCGCCGGGTGTACAGGTCGCGCGCGTTGCGCAGGGCCAGCTCCGCGTCCGGGGCGTGCAGGCTGCCCGCGTGGGTGTGGGAGAGGCCGCGCCGGGAGCGCACGAAGACCTCCCACAGGGGCCAGTCGGTGCTTGTCATTCCTGTCCCGCTCCTGTCGTGCCGGTGTGCTTGGCGGCGTGGGCGGCGGCCGCCTCCCGCACCCAGGCGCCCTCGTCGTGGGCCCGTCGGCGCTGGGTGATGCGCTGTTCGTTGCAGGGGCCGTTGCCCTTGAGGACGCCCTGGAACTCGGTCCAGTCGATGGCGCCGAAGTCGTGGTGGCCCCGCTCCTCGTTCCACTTCAGGTCGGGGTCGGGCAGGGTGAGGCCGAGGGCCTCGGCCTGCGGGACGCAGATGTCGACGAAGCGCTGGCGCAGCTCGTCGTTGGAGTGGCGCTTGATCTTCCACGCCATCGACTGGGCGGAGTGCTGGGAGGCGTCGTCGGGCGGGCCGAACATCATCAGGGACGGCCACCACCAGCGGTCCACGGCGTCCTGCGCCATCGCGTGCTGCTCGGGTGTGCCCCGGCTCAGGGTGAGCAGCAGCTCGTACCCCTGGCGCTGGTGGAAGGACTCCTCCTTGCAGACGCGGACCATCGCGCGGGCGTACGGGCCGTAGGAGCAGCGGCACAGCGGGACCTGGTTGGTGATCGCCGCGCCGTCCACCAGCCAGCCGACCGCGCCGACGTCCGCCCAGGTGAGGGTGGGGTAGTTGAAGATCGAGGAGTACTTCTGCCGACCGCTGTGCAGCTTGTCGAGCAGCTCCTCGCGGCTGACGCCCAGGGTCTCGGCCGCGCTGTACAGATACAGGCCGTGGCCCGCCTCGTCCTGGACCTTGGCCATGAGGATGGCCTTGCGGCGCAGGGACGGCGCGCGCGTGATCCAGTTGGCCTCCGGCTGCATGCCGATGATCTCGGAATGCGCGTGCTGGGCGATCTGCCGGACCAGTGACGCGCGGTAGGCGTCGGGCATCCAGTCCCGTGGTTCGATGCGCTCGTCGGCGGCGACCGCGGCGTCGAACGCACGCTGGAGGGCGTCGGCTCCCGCCGCTGCGCCCGCTGTGTCGCTCGCCAGGACGCCTGCCGTCTGCTGCGCGGCTGCTGTCGCCATGCGGTCCCCCTCGACCTCGGCTCTCGGGATTCTCCCGACCGATCGTTCGGTTCGGTGAATTCCATGGTGCGGTCCGCCGCCGTAGGGTGTCAACCGCTGTGGACAACTGCGGGCGCCTCCTGTGGACAGACCGCGGAAAGGCCACGGAAAGGCCCCGGAAAGGCCCCGGAAAGGCCGTGGAAAGGCGGGGGAAAGCCCGCGAGAGGGCCGCGGACCGGTCGCGGAGGGCCGCGGACGGGGCGGACCGGCCGGGCGGGCGACGGCTCGGAGGCGGCCGGAGCGCGAACGGTCCTCGGTACCGGCGTCGGCGGGGCGCACACTCCCGGGCGCCGAACGGGCGAAGGGTGACAGAGCGGCATGAAACCCGGCCGGGCCGGGCAGCCCGCGGGACCGGGGTCTGTGCCGTGCGGGTGGCCCTGGGTACCGTTCCGTGCGGCGCCCGGGAGCGGGCGACACGGGCAGGTGCCGCGGCGGCGCCGGGCGGCCTCCGGTGGGCCGGGCGGGTGACGGCGGCCGGTCGTGCAGCCGGGACAGGACCGGAATCGGGAACGGGGCGGAATGGAAGCGTACGACGGGGATGCGAACGCCCCGGGCGGACCGGACCGGACGGTCGGCTCCGCGAGGCCGGGCCCGGACGGACCCGACACATCCGAGGGGGCGGGTACGTCCGAGAGGCCGGATACGCCGGGCGGGCCGGGTGAATCGGACGGCCCGGATGGGGCGGACGGTCCGGGTGGGGTGGACGGATCCTCCGTGCCGGGTCCGCGAACGGGCGTGCACGGCTCGGCCGTTCCCCCGTTCCCTCCCCTCCTCTCTCCTGGATCGGCTCCTTCCCCTCCCTTCCCGGGCTCCCCGGTCGCTTCCCTTCCGGGCTCCCCGGCCGCCCCCGCGTCCCCGGGCTCTCCGGATCCGGATGCCTCCGCGGAAGGCGGCGGCGACGGCGATCCGCCCGGCCGGGTGGCCGGGCTGTCCCTGCCGTACCAGGTGGGGGCGGTGCTGGCGCTGGCCGCCGTGGTGGTGGTCGCCTGCGTGCACGTCACGATGGTCTTCCTGCACGTCGCCCCTTCGAACACGGTGACGAAGCAGCACGGCAAGGCCGTCGACCAGTGGATCTACCCGGAGTTCGAGCAGAACTGGAAGCTGTTCGCGCCGAACCCGCTCCAGCAGAACGTCGCCGTGCAGGCGCGCGCCGAGACCCTCGGCGCGGACGGCACCAGCCGCACCACCGGCTGGTACGACCTGTCCGCGCAGGACGGCCGGGCCATCGACGGCAGCCTGCTGCCCAGCCACACGCAGCAGAACGAGCTGCGCCGCGCCTTCGACTTCTACGCCGCCTCCCACGACCGGCAGAACCGCGCGATCGGGCTGCGCGGCACGCTGTCGGAGCAGTACGTGCGCCGCATCGTGGTGATGCGCCTGGACCGTGACCGGGTGGCGGGTCCGGGCGGGACCGTCGAACGCATCCAGCTGAGGGTCCGCACGTCAGCGGTGGCCCCGCCCGCGTGGAGCGGGGAGAAGGCGTCGAACTCGGTCTCGTACCGCACGCTGCCCTGGTGGACGGTCCCGGCCGGCGAGGCCGGCGGAGGTGTGAAGTGAACGGTTTCCCGCGCTCCGTCTCCCGGGGCGTCACCCGGGTCACCGAAGCGGCACTCGGTCCCTACCAGACGGCCGTGATACGCATCGGCTTCGCCGGGACCTGGCTGCTGTTCCTGCTGCGCGAGCTGCCGAACCGCCAGGAGCTGTACGGGCCCGACGGGCCGTGGAACTGGGACCTCGGCCGGCAGCTGACCGAGAGCAACGGCGCCTTCACGGCCCTGATGTGGTTCCGGGGCCAGTTCTGGTTCGAGACCGTCTATCTGCTCGCCGTGCTCTCCAGCCTGCTGCTGTTGCTGGGCTGGCGCACCCGCACCGTGTCCGTGCTGTTCATGCTCGGTGTGCTCTCGCTCCAGAACCGCAGCGTCTTCATGGGCGACGGCGGGGACAACGTCCTGCACCTGATGGCGATCTACCTGGTCTTCACCCGGTGCGGGCGGGTGTGGTCGCTGGATGCGCGGCGGGCCGGACGGACCGAGGCGGCACGCGCGCGTGGGGAGCGGGTGGCCGACCGGATCGGGCCCGTCCTGTGGGGCGTGCTCGGCGCCGCGCTGATCGCGGTCACCGCGGCGGGCCGGGTCCAGGGCGAGTGGCTGGTGCCCGCCCTGCTGTGGTGCGTGTGGGTGGCGCAGGGGCTGTACTGGCTGGTCGGACAACGGGCGCGGTCGGCCGGGCCGCGGGTCCTGCTCGACGTCGTCGCCGACTTCACGCACAACGCCGCGCTGTTCGTGATCATGGCCGAGGCGTGCCTGATCTACTCGACGGCCGGCTGGTACAAGATCCAGGGCTCGCGCTGGCAGGACGGCACCGCCGTGTACTACCCGCTCCACCTGGACTACTTCTCGCCCTGGCCGGCGCTGTCGGATCTGCTGTCCGCCAGCGGCACGATGATGACGGTCGTCACCTACGGGACGGTGATCGTGCAGGTCGCCTTCCCGTTCACGCTGTTCAACCGGCGGGTGAAGAACGTCCTGCTGGTGGCGATGATGACCGAGCACGCCGTGATCGCGGTCGTGCTGGGGCTGCCGTTCTTCTCGCTGGCGATGATCGCGGCGGACGCGGTGTTCCTGCCGACGGCGTTCCTGCGCAGGCTCGGCGGCGCGGCGGCACGCGCGCGTGCCCGGCTGCCGCGGCGCCCGGACCACCGCCCGGTGGCCGAGCCGTCCGGCGCCGCGGAGGAGGGCGAGCCCGCGGGCGTAGGCTTCCCCGCATGAACGACCCCGTGGCCGCCGTGTCCGCCTGGCACCGGCTCGCCGGTGGCGCCGTGCTCCTGGACGGCTTCCACGCCCTCAAGCACGCCGTGCGTTTCGGGGCCGAGGTGCCGGTGGCGGTCGCCGCCGACCGGCGGGCGGCGCTCGCCCTCGCGCAGGAGCTGGCCCCGGACGTGCGGGACGCGCTGGACGCCCTGCTGACCGAGGTGCCGCACGGGACGTACGCCTCGCTGGTGCCGCGCCCGCATCCCACGGCCGTGGCGGCGCTGGCCGTACGGCCCTCCCGCGAGGCGGGGCTGCGGGCGCTGGCGCACACGCCCCGCGGCGCGCCCGTCGTGGTCCTGGACGAGCCGCGCAACCTGGGCAACGCGGGCGCGGTGATCCGGCTGGCGGCCGGTTTCGGTGTGACCGGGGTGGTCACCACGGGCACCCTGGACCCCTGGCACCCGACGGTGGTGCGCGGCGGGGCGGGGCTGCACTTCGCGACCGTCGTGGAGCGGCTGAGCGTGGAGACGCTGCCGGGCGGCCCGCTGTTCGCGCTCGACCCGGAGGGCGAGGACATCCGCGGGCTGAAGCTGCCCGACGACGCGGTCCTCGCCTTCGGCTCCGAGCGCAGCGGGCTGAGCGCCGCGCTGCGGGAGCGCACCGACCATCTGGTGGCGCTGCCGATGCGCCCCCAGGTCTCCAGCTACAACCTGGCCACCAGTGTGGCCATGACGCTGTACCACTGGAGTCTCACCGGGGGCGCGCCCGTGGCCTGAGGGCCCCGGAGCGGCCGGGGCCCTCGGCAGCCCCGGGATCACGCGTCGCGGCGGACCTCCACCACCCGGAAGCGGTCGGCCACGAACGCGCCGTCCGTGAGGGCCGCGTTGGCCGCGGGGTTGCCGCCCGAGCCGTGGAAGTCGGAGAAGGCCGCGGTCTGGTTGACGTACACCCCGCCGGTGAGGTTCAGCGACAGCTGGGCCGCCTCCTCCAGACACACCTCTTCGATCGCCCGCTCGACCTCGTCGTCGGTCGTGTGGGCGCCCACCGTCATCGCGCCCTTCTCACGGACGGTGCGCCGCAGCAGCTCCACCGCGTCGGCGGCCGAGTCGACGGCGACCGCGAAGGAGACCGGCCCGAAGCACTCGCTCAGGTAGGCGGCCTCGGCCTCCGGCTTGGCGCCGTCCAGCTTCACGATCACCGGGGTGCGCACCACGGCGTCCGGGAAGTCGGGGTTGGCGATCTCGCGGGAGGCGAGGGCGACCTCGCCGAGCGCCGCCGCGGCCTCGAGGCGGGCCTTGACGTCCGGGTTGACGATCGCGCCGAGCAGGGCGTTCGCCCGAGCGTCGTCGCCGAGCAGGCTGTCCACCGCCTTGGCGAGGTCGGCGGCCACCTCGTCGAAGGACTTGGGGCCCTGGTCGGTGCGGATGCCGTCCCGGGGGATCAGCAGGTTCTGCGGGGTGGTGCACATCTGGCCGCTGTACAGGGACAGCGAGAAGGCCAGGTTGGCGAGCATCCCGTTGTAGTCGCCGGTCGACTCCAGGACGACCGTGTTGACCCCGGCCTTCTCCGTGTACACCTTGGCCTGGCGGGCGTTGGCCTCCAGCCAGACGCCGAAGGCCGTGGAGCCGGTGTAGTCGATGATCCGGATCTCGGGGCGGGTGGCGAGGGCCTTGGCGATGCCCTCGCCGGGCCGCTCGGCGGCCAGCGCCACCAGGTTCGCGTCGAAGCCGGCCTCGGCCAGCACCTCGCGGGCGGTGCGCACGGTGAGGGCGAGCGGCAGCACCGCGCGCGGGTGCGGCTTGACCAGGACCGCGTTACCGGTGGCCAGGGAGGCGAACAGGCCCGGGTAGCCGTTCCACGTCGGGAAGGTGTTGCAGCCGATGACCAGGGCGGTGCCGCGGGGGACCGGGGTGAACGTCTTGGTGAGGGCGAGCGGATCGCGCTTGCCCTGCGGCTTGCTCCACTCTGCGGTGCCGGGGGTGCGCGTCTGCTCCGCGTACGCGTACGCCACCGCTTCCAGGCCGCGGTCCTGGGCGTGCGGGCCGCCCGCCTGGAACGCCATCATGAAGGCCTGTCCGGAGGTGTGCATGACCGCGTGCGCGAACTCGTGCGTCCGGTCGCTGATCCGGTGCAGGATCTCCAGGCAGACCGCGGCCCGCAGCTCCGCGCCCGCCTCGCGCCAGGCCGGCTGTCCGGCGCGCATGGCGGGCAGCAGCACGTCGAGGTCCGCGTGCGGATACGTCACGCCCAGCTCGATGCCGTACGGCGAGATCTCGCCGCCCACCCAGTCGTCGGTGCCGGGCTGGCCGAGGTCGAGGCGGGTGCCCAGCAGGGCATCGAAGGCGGCCTTGCCCGCCGCGGCGTCCAGGCTGCCGTGCTCCCCGTAGGCCTTGGGGTGCTCGGGGTGGGGCGACCAGTACGCGCGCGTGCGGATGGCCTCCAGCGCCTGGTCGAGAGTGGGCCGGTGGCGGGCGATCAGCTCGTGCGCGGTCGGTGCGGCGGCCATGCGGGACCAACTCCTTGTCCGGAGGACTCTTCGTCGAGCTCATGACCTGGCGGAACCATGGGCGTGGACGGCCGGTCAGGGTTAGAGTAACCGAACGATCGGTCGGGACAAGGGGGTCCGCCGCATCTGTGGAAAAGTCGGGCCAGGGGGGTCCGCCGCGTCCGTGAAAACGCCGTGCGGGAGGATCGCGCACATGACAGCACTCGACCTCAGCAGCCCCGTGGCCGTCGTCGGCACCGGCACCATGGGCCAGGGCATAGCCCAGGTCGCGCTGGTCGCGGGCCACGTCGTACGTCTGTACGACGCTCTGCCCGGGAAGGCCGCCGAGGCGGCCGCCGCGATCGGCGCCCGGCTCGACCGGCTCGTCGAGAAGGACCGGCTCACCGGCGCCGAACGGGACGCGGCCCGCGCCCGGCTCGCGCCCGCGGAAGGCCTCGCCGAGCTGGCCGACTGCGCCCTCGTCGTCGAGGCCGTCCTGGAGGACCTGGACGCCAAGCGGGCCCTGCTGACGGAGCTGGAGGGCATCGTCGCCGACGACTGCCTGATCGCCACCAACACCTCGTCCCTGTCGGTCACCGCCGTCGGCGGTGTGCTGCGCAGCCCCGGCCGCTTCGTCGGCCTGCACTTCTTCAACCCGGCGCCGCTGATGCCGCTGGTCGAGGTGGTCTCCGGCTTCGCCACCGACGTCACCTCGGCCACGCGCGCGTACGAGACGGCCCGCGCCTGGGGCAAGACCCCGGTCGCCTGCGCCGACACCCCCGGCTTCATCGTCAACCGCATCGCCCGCCCCTTCTACGCCGAGGCGTTCGCCGTCCACGAGGGGCAGGCGGCCGACCCCGCCACCATCGACGCCGTGCTGCGCGAGTCCGGCGGTTTCAGGATGGGCGCCTTCGAGCTGACCGATCTCATCGGCCAGGACGTCAACGAGTCCGTCACGCACTCCGTATGGCGGTCCTTCTTCCAGGACGTGCGCTTCACCCCCTCGCTGGCCCAGCGGCGCCTGGTGGAGTCGGGCCGGCTCGGCCGCAAGAGCGGCCACGGCTGGTACGAGTACGGGGAGGGCGCCGAGCGCCCCGAACCGCACACCGCCGAGCCCGCGCAGCCGCCCGCCTACGTCGTCGCCGAGGGCGACATGGGACCGGCGGCGGAGGTGCTCACCCTCGTCCGCGAGGCGGGCATCCAGGTCCGCGGGGAGGACGAGGACCACGGCACCCGCCTGGTGCTGCCGAGCGGCGGACAGCTGGTCCTCGCCGACGGTCAGAGCTCCGTGGAGTTCCGCGACGTCGTCTACTTCGACCTCGCCCTCGACTACCGCCGCGCCACCCGGATCGCGCTGTCCGCCTCCCAGGACACCTCCCCACGGACCCTGTCCGAGGCCATCGGCCTCTTCCAGGCGCTCGGCAAGGCCGTCAGCGTCATCGGGGACGTCCCCGGCATGATCGTGGCGCGCACGGTCGCACGGATCATCGACCTGGCGCACGACGCCGTCGCCAAGGGAGTGGCCACCGAGGAGGACATCGACACCGCGATGTGCCTGGGCGTCAACTACCCCCTGGGCCCCTTCGAATGGAGCCGCCGCCTCGGCCGCACCTGGGCCTACGGACTCCTGGACGACCTGCATCTGCGCGATCCGTCCGGACGCTACGCCCCGTCCCTCGCGCTGTACCGCCACGCGTACGCCACCGACAAGCGGGAGGCCGCCTCATGACCACGGCCAGACGCGACACGTACACGCCCCAGACGCTGCTGTCGGTGGCCGTGCGGGTCTTCAACGAGCGCGGCTACGACGGCACCTCCATGGAGCACCTGTCCAAGGCCGCGGGCATCTCCAAGTCGTCGATCTACCACCATGTCGCCGGCAAGGAGGAACTGCTGCGCCGGGCGGTCACCCGGGCGCTCGACGGGCTCTTCGGGATCCTCGACGAGGAGCACGCGCGCGTGGGCGGCGCCGCCGAGCGCCTGGAGTACGTCGTACGGCGCATGGTCGAGGTGCTCACCGCCGAACTGCCCTATGTGACGCTGCTGCTGAGGGTGCGCGGCAACACCGGGACCGAGCGCTGGGCGCTGGAGCGGCGGCGCACCTTCGACCACCGGGTGGCCGAGCTGCTGAAGGCGGCGGCCGCCGAGGGCGATGTGCGCACCGACGTGGAGGTGCGGCTGGCGACCCGGCTGGTCTTCGGGATGATCAACTCGATCGTGGAGTGGTACCGCCCGGACGGCGGCGGGGCGAGCGAGCAGGACGTGGCCGACGCCGTGGTGCGGCTCGTCTTCGGCGGGCTGCGCAGGTCGGGCTGACCGGCCGGCGCGGCTGCGTGAGCGGCTGTACGGGCGCGGTACCTGTGGTCACCCCTGCGGTTCCAGGTCCTCCTCCTCGAACACCAGCAGGGTGCGGGTGCTGAGCACCTCCGGGATGGCCTGGATCCGGGTGAACACCACTTCGCGCAGGGCCCGGTTGTCGGGGGTGTGCACCAGCAGCAGGACGTCGAAGTCCCCGCCCACCAGGGCGATGTGCGAGGCCCCGGGCAGTCGCCGCAGCTGTTCGCGCACCGTGCGCCAGGAGTTCTGCACGATCGTCAGCGTGATGTAGGCGGACGTGCTGTGCCCGGCGCGCTCATGGTCGACGCGGGCGCCGAAACCGCGGATGACCCCGTCCTCGACGAGGCGGTTGATGCGGGCGTAGGCGTTGGCGCGCGAGACGTGGACCCGCTCGGCGACCGACCGTATCGAGGCGCGGCCGTCCGCCTGGAGCATCCGCAGGATGTCCTGGTCGACGGCGTCCAGCGGACGTGCGGGCGGCGGGGCGGACTCGCCGCCGTCCTCCGTGCGCCCGGCGTTCTCGGCCATTTGTTCAGATGCCATGTCCCCCCACCTCTCCGTCATGGACGTACTGCGTCCATAGCAAGCTGTGGAGAACCGTTTGTCCACAGCCTGGGGCCGCATGTAGCCAAAATGTGCCGACGACCGAACAATCGGTAGGTGGGGCGAGTCACAGCCGACGCGCCTCCCGTAGCCGCTCCCACGAGGAGGTGCCCGTCATGACGGTCATGGAGCAGCGGGGTGCGTACCGGCCATCGCCGCCGCCCGCCTGGCAGCCCCGAACCGACCCCGCGCCGCTGCTGCCGGACGCGGAGCCCCATCGCGTCCTGGGCACCGAGGCGGCCGCGCAGGCCGACCCCGAGCTGCTGCGCCGTCTGTACGCGCACCTGGTGCGCGGTCGCAGGTTCAACGCGCAGGCCACCGCCCTCACCAAGCAGGGCCGCCTCGCCGTCTACCCGTCCAGCACCGGCCAGGAGGCGTGCGAGGTCGCCGCCGCGCTCGTCCTCCAGGACGACGACTGGCTCTTCCCCAGCTACCGCGACACGCTCGCCGTCGTGGCCCGCGGGGTGGACCCCGTCGAGGCCCTCACCCTGCTGCGCGGCGACTGGCACACCGGCTACGACTCCCGCGCGCACCGCGTCGCCCCGCTCTCCACCCCGCTGGCCACCCAGCTCCCGCACGCCGTGGGCCTCGCCCACGCCGCCCGGCTCAAGGGCGACGACGTGGTCGCGCTGGCCCTGGTCGGCGACGGCGGCACCAGCGAGGGCGACTTCCACGAGGCGCTGAACTTCGCCGCCGTCTGGCAGGCACCGGTCGTCTTCCTGGTGCAGAACAACGGCTTCGCCATCTCCGTCCCGCTCGCCAAGCAGACGGCGGCGCCCTCTCTGGCGCACAAGGCCGTCGGCTACGGCATGCCGGGCCGCCTGGTCGACGGCAACGACGCGGCGGCCGTCCACGAGGTCCTCGCCGACGCCGTACGGCACGCGCGCGCGGGCGGCGGCCCGACCCTGGTCGAGGCGGTGACCTACCGCATCGACGCCCACACCAACGCCGACGACGCCACCCGCTACCGGGACGACGCCGAGGTGGCGGCCTGGCGCGACCACGACCCCGTCCTGCTGCTGGAGCGGGAGCTGACCGGGCGCGGACTGCTCGACGAGGACGGCATCGCGGCCGTCCGCGAGGACGCCGAGGCGATGGCCGCGCGGCTGCGCGAGCGGATGAACCAGGACCCGGCACTCGACCCCGCGGACCTGTTCGCCCATGTCTACGCCGAACCGACCCCGCAACTGCGCGAGCAGCAGGCCCTGCTGCGGGCGGAGCTGGCGGCCGAGGCCGAGGAGGGCACCGCCCGATGACCACCGTCGCGCTCAAACCGGCCACCATGGCCCAGGCCCTCACGCGCGCGCTGCGCGACGCCATGGCCGCGGACCCGGCCGTGCACGTCATGGGGGAGGACGTCGGCGCCCTGGGCGGGGTCTTCCGGGTCACCGACGGCCTCACCGCCGAGTTCGGCGAGGACCGCTGCACCGACACACCGCTGGCCGAGGCCGGCATCCTCGGCACTGCCGTCGGCATGGCCATGTACGGACTGCGCCCGGTCGTCGAGATGCAGTTCGACGCCTTCGCCTTCCCGGCGTTCGAGCAGCTCGCCAGCCATGTCGCGAAGATGCGCAACCGCACACGCGGACGGCTGCCGCTGCCCCTGACCATCCGTATCCCCTACGGCGGCGGCATCGGCGGCGTCGAACACCACAGCGACTCCTCCGAGGCGTACTACATGGCGACCCCGGGGCTCCATGTCGTCACGCCCGCCACCGTCGCCGACGCCTACGGACTGCTGCGCGCCGCCATCGCCTCCGACGACCCCGTCGTCTTCCTCGAACCCAAGCGGCTGTACTGGTCGAAGGACACCTGGAACCCGGAGGAACCACCGGGCGTCGAGCCGATCGGCCGCGCGGTGGTGCGGCGCACCGGCCGCAGCGCCACCCTCGTCACCTACGGCCCCTCCCTGCCCGTCTGCCTCGAAGCCGCCGAGGCGGCCCGTGCCGAGGGCTGGGACCTGGAGGTCGTCGATCTGCGTTCGCTGGTGCCGTTCGACGACGAGACGGTGTGCGCCTCGGTCCGGCGCACCGGGCGCGCGGTCGTCGTCCACGAGTCGCACTCCTTCGGCGGACCGGGCGGGGAGATCGCCGCCCGCGTCACCGAGCGCTGCTTCCACCACCTGGAGGCGCCGGTGCTGCGCGTGGCCGGGTTCGACACCCCGTACCCGCCGCCGATGCTGGAGCGGCACCACCTGCCCGGTGTCGACCGGATCCTGGACGCCGTCGCGCGTCTGCAGTGGGAGGCCGAGGGCTGATGGCACAGGTGCTGGAGTTCAGGCTGCCCGACCTCGGGGAGGGGCTCACCGAGGCGGAGATCGTCCGCTGGCTGGTCGAGGTGGGCGACGTCGTCGCCGTCGACCAGCCGGTGGTCGAGGTCGAGACGGCCAAGGCCATGGTCGAGGTGCCCTGCCCCTACGGAGGCGTGGTCACCGCGCGCTTCGGCGAGGAGGGGGCGGAGCTTCCGGTGGGGGCGCCGCTGCTCACCGTCGCGGTCGGGGAGTCGGCGGCGCCGTCCGGACCGGCCGCGGCGAGCGGCACCGGTGGCACCCGTGGCGTCGACGGCAGCGGCGGTGTCGACGGCACCGGCGCTCCGGCGGGCTCGGGCGACGGCTCCGGCAAGGTGCTGGTGGGCTACGGCACGGCGGAACCCCCGGCGCGCCGCCGCCGGGTGCGTCCGGTGGCCGGCGGCGGGTCCGCCGTCACCACCGCCGCGCGGGCGACGACCACCAGGGACTCCGGGACTTCCGGGACCTCCGTGACTTCCGGGACCTCCGTGACTTCCGGGGCCTCCGAGGACTCGGTACCCGCGGTGGACGAGTCGCCGGTGGCCGTGGGCGGCGCTTCGCGGCCGGTCGACGGGCCGGTGCCCGTGATCTCACCGCTGGTGCGCAGACTCGCCCGCGAGCACGGGCTGGACCTGCGGCGGTTGCCGGGCTCCGGGCCCGACGGGCTCATCCTGCGCGCGGACGTGGAGGAAGCGCTCCGCAGGACGGGGGAGGCGGCGTCGTCCGGCGCGTCGGTACCGTCCGTGTCCGCCGAGCCGGTCGTCGCCGCCCCTCCCGCGGGGCTGTCCGCAACCGGCGCGGAGACCCGTGTCCCGCTCAAGGGCGTCCGCGGGGCCGTCGCCGACAAGCTGTCCCGCAGCCGCCGGGAGATCCCCGACGCGACCTGCTGGGTCGACGCCGACGCGACGGAGCTGCTGCGCGCACGGCAGGCCATGAACGCCGCGGGCGCGCCGAAGATCTCCCTGCTCGCCCTCCTCGCGCGGATCTGCACGGCCGCGCTCGCCCGGTACCCGGAGCTGAACTCCAGAGTCGACACGGAGGCCCGGGAGATCGTCCGGCTCGGCCACGTCCACCTGGGCTTCGCCGCACAGACCGACCGCGGGCTGGTCGTCCCCGTCGTACGGGACGCGCACGCGCGGGGTGCCGAGGCGCTGACGGCCGAGTTCGCCCGGCTGACCGAGGCGGCCCGGACCGGCGCGCTCACGCCGGGGGAGCTGACCGGCGGGACCTTCACGCTGAACAACTACGGCGTCTTCGGCGTCGACGGCTCCACACCGATCATCAACCACCCCGAGGCGGCCATGCTCGGTGTCGGCCGTATCGTCCCCAAACCCTGGGTGCACGAAGGCGAGCTGGCCGTCCGGCAGGTCGTCCAGCTCTCGCTCACCTTCGACCACCGGGTGTGCGACGGCGGTACGGCGGGCGGCTTCCTGCGCTACGTGGCCGACTGCGTGGAACAGCCGGCGGTGCTGCTGCGCACGCTGTGAGGGCCGGTCGGGCAAGGGCCGGTCTGTGCGAACCGCCCGGCCCGGGGCGGCCGGCGGGTCCGGCGCGCGCCCGCGTTCCGGGCCCGCGCGGGCGGGACGCATACTCGGAGGGTGACCGCTCACGAGCCCGTCGGCGCCCAGGACGCCCCAGCCGGTGATCCGCCTCCGGCCGGTGACCCGTCCGCGACCGGGGATCTGTCGCAGGCCGGGGACCCACCGCCGGACGGTGAACCGCCTTCATCCGGGAACCTGCCTCCGGTAGGTGGCCCTTCTCCGTCCCCGTCCCCGTCCCCGTCCCCTTCTCCGTCCCCTTCTCCGTCCCCGTTCCCGTCCCGGGCAGACGCCCGGCCTTCGCCCGGCGCCGCATGCCTGTCCGGCGCCGCACCCCTGTCCAGCGCCGTGTCTCCGTCCAGCGTCCCGTCCTCCCCCGCCCACGACGTCGTCGTCCTCGCCGGGGGTGCCGCGCGGCGGCTGGGCGGGGTGGACAAGCCGGGGGTGCGGGTCGGGGGCAGGGCCCTGCTCGACCGGGTGCTCGGCGCGTGCGCCGACGCGTCCCTCACCGTCGTCGTGGCCGATCCCCGGCCCACCGCGCGGCCCGTGCGATGGGCGCGCGAGGAGCCGCCCGGCGGCGGCCCGCTCGCCGCGCTCGCCGCGGGACTGGCCCGCACCACCGCTGATCTCGTCGTCCTCCTCTCCGCCGACCTGCCCTTCCTACGGCCGGACGCGGTACGGCGGCTGCTCGCCGCCCTGCGGGCGGGCCGCGCCGACGGCGCGCTGCTCACCGACGCCGACGGCCGCGACCAGCCGCTCGTGGCGGCCTACCGCGCGTCCGCGCTGCGCCGCGGGCTGGCGGGGCTCGCCCAGGAGCACGGCACGCTCGACGGGCTGCCGCTGCGCCGGCTGACCGCGGTGCTCGACCTCACCCGTGTTCCGGACGACGTCGCCTCGTTCGACTGCGACACCTGGGACGACATCGCCACCGCCAGGGCACGCATCAGGGAGCATGGGCATGTGCTGGATGAATGGATTTCCGCAGTCAAGGACGAGCTGGGCATCGACCTGGACGTCGACACCGGAGTACTGCTCGACCTCGCCCGCGACGCCGCGCACGGCGTGGCCCGGCCCGCGGCGCCCCTGACCACCTTCCTCGTCGGCTACGCGGCGGCGCGGCAGGCCGGGGCGGGCCCCGAGGCGGTCGCCGAGGCGGCCCGCAAGGCGGCGGCACTGGCGCTGCGCTGGGCGGACGAGGACAGCGCGGCGGGCGAACCCGACGTGGCGCCCGACGCCACGCCCGACACCCGCCCGGACGCCGGCCGCACGCCCGACACCCGCCCGGACGCCGGCCGCACGCCCGACACCCGCCCGGACGCCGGCCGCACGCCCGACACCGGCCCCGACGTCGGCCGCACGCCCGACTCCCCCTCGGACACCGGCCGTACCCGTCGCACCGGTCCGGACGCCGGATGACGGCCCGCGGCGCGCAGACCGGCGAGGACGCCGGTAAGGCAGCCGGCGCCCGGGACACCGAGGACCTCGACGTCGAGGAGGCGCTCGCGCTCGCGAACGGCGGCGCGGGTCACCTCACGGGCAGCGGCGACCTCTGCGGTGGCGGCCACCTGCCCGGCCCCGGCGGCGGCTTCGGGCCCGGTCACCGGACCGGCGGCGGCCCCGCCTCCGCAGCGGACGGCGCCGCCTCCCCCGGACACGGGACCGGTTCCGGTCCGATCCCGTACGGCACCCCGTATCCCTCGCAGACCGACCCGCGCACGACGTCCTGGCCCGCGGCCCGGGAGATCGCCGGCCGGGCCGCGCGGGGCACCGCCCGTCGCTCCCCCGTCTCGGTCGCCCTGGACGCCGCCCTGGGCCTGGTCCTGGCCGAGCCCGTCGCCGCCCTCACCGATCTGCCCTCCTTCGACACCTCAGCGATGGACGGCTGGGCGGTCGCCGGACCCGGGCCGTGGGACGTCCGCGAGGGCGGCTCCCTGGCCGGGGACGCGCAGCCCGAGCCGCTGACCGACGGCACGGCGGCCCGCATCGCGACCGGCGCCCGGATCCCGCAGGACACCACCGCCGTGCTGCGTACCGAGCACGGCCGCACGGACGCCAAGGGCCGGCTGCACTCGGTCCGGGAGCTGAGCCACGGCCAGGACATCCGGCCCCGTGGACAGGAGTGCCGTTCCGGTGAGCACCTGCTGCCCGCCGGGACCCTGGTCACCCCGGCCGTGCTGGGCCTGGCGGCGGCGGCCGGGTACGACACGCTGACCGCCGTACCCCGGCCGCGCGTCGACGTGTTCGTGCTCGGCGACGAACTGCTCACCGAGGGCCTGCCCCGCGAGGGCCGGATCCGGGACGCGCTCGGCCCGATGCTGCCGTCCTGGCTGCGTGCGCTGGGTGCCGAGGTGGCCTCGGTCCGCCGTATCGGAGACGACGCCAAGGCGCTGCAGAAAGCCCTGAGCCGGTCCGCCGCCGATCTCATCGTCACCACCGGGGGCACCGCCGCCGGGCCCGTCGACCATGTCCGCCCCACCCTGCGCAGCCTCGGCGCCGATCTCCTGGTGGACGGTGTCGATGTACGCCCCGGCCATCCCATGCTGCTGGCCCGCACCAAGGAGGACCAGCACCTCGTCGGGCTGCCCGGCAACCCGCTCGCCGCCGTCTCCGGGCTGATCACGCTCGCCGAACCGCTGCTGCGCGTCCTGGCCGCGCGCCCGGCCCCGGAGCCGTACACGCTGCCGCTGCGGGACGCGGTGCACGGCCATCCGCACGACACCCGGCTCGTGCCCTCCGTACTGCGCGGCGACCATGCGGTCCCGCTGCGCTACAACGGGCCTGCCATGCTGCGGGGGGTCGCCGCGGCCGACGCGTTGGCCGTCGTACCGGCGGGCGGCCTTCGCGCGGGCCAGGAGGCCGAACTGCTCGATCTGCCCTGGGCCGCCGCCGGAATCGGAGTGTGTTTCACGTGAAACTTCCGGGCCATGATGCGATCGCCCGCCAGGCGGACGAGCATCTCGTGACCCATCGGGTGAAACTCCCGAGGAAACTCGTCGACCGTCCCATACGCCAGGTCGCGAAGCGGCTTGCCATGGCACTGCTGGTGCTGGTGGCGACCGTCGTGGTCGTCTACGTCGACCGCGAGGGCTACCACGACAGCGCCGACCAGACCGTGGACCTCCTCGACTCGGCGTACTACGCGACGGTGACGCTCTCCACCACCGGGTACGGCGACATCACGCCTGTCAGCGACAGCGCCCGGCTCACCAACATCCTCGTCATCACGCCGCTACGCGTGCTGTTCCTGATCATCCTCGTCGGCACCACGCTCGAAGTCCTCACCGAGCGCACCCGTGAGGAATGGCGCCAGAGCCGCTGGAGGTCCACCTTGCGCGATCACACCGTCGTCGTCGGCTTCGGGACGAAGGGGCGGTCGGCGATCCAGACCGTCTGCGCGACCGGACTGAAAAAACAGCAGGTCGTCGTGGTCGACCCCAGTTCCAAGGCGATCGACGTGGCCACGGCCGAGGGGTACGCCGGGGTCATCGGCGACGCCACGCGCAGCGAGGTGCTGAAGCGGGCGGAGGTCCACCGGGCGCGGCAGATCATCATCGCCACACAGCGGGACGACACGGCCGTCCTGGTGACGCTGACGGCCCGGCAGCTCAACCGCAGCGCGAAGATCGTCGCCGCGGTGCGCGAGGAGGAGAACGCCCCGCTGCTCAAGCAGTCCGGCGCGGACGCCGTGATCACCAGCGCGAGCGCGGCCGGACGGCTGCTGGGCCTCTCGGTGCTCAGCCCGGCCGCCGGCATGGTCATGGAGGACCTCATCCAGCAGGGCAGCGGGCTGGACATCGTCGAACGGCCCGTCATAAAGGCCGAGACGGGCCGCAGTCCGCGCGAGATCGACGACCTGGTGGTCAGCGTCGTCCGCGGGCACCGGGTGCTCGGGTACGACGACCCGGCCGCCGCCTCCCTCCAGTTGACGGACCGCCTGATCACCATCGTGCGGGCCACGCCCGGCACGCAGGTCACCCCGGACATCCGCCCGCTGCCGCAGGACTGATCGCCTGGGCCCTGGCGCCCGTGCGTCACCGGCCCGGCCCGGCCCGGCGCGGCACGCGGATGCCTCCGCCCGGTGGTGCGGGACGGGGCGAGGAGTAGCGTCGGCCCCATGCATGCGATCACGATTCCCGAACCCGGTGGCCCCGAGGCGTTGGTGTGGGACGAGGTGCCGGATCCCGTGCCCGCCGAGGGGGAGGTGCTGGTCGAGGTGGTGGCCGGCGCCGTCAACCGGGCCGACATCCTGCAACGCCAGGGCCACTACGACCCGCCGCCCGGCGCCTCCCGCCACCCCGGCCTGGAGTGCTCCGGACGGATCGCCGCGCTCGGCCCCGGGGTGTCCGGCTGGGCGGTCGGCGACGAGGTGTGTGCCCTGCTCGCGGGCGGTGGCTACGCCGAGAAGACCGCCGTACCGGCCGGACAGCTGCTGCCCGTCCCGCAGGGCGTGGACCTGCGGCAGGCGGCGGCCCTGCCCGAGGTGGTCTGCACCGTGTGGTCGAACGTCTTCATGGTCGCCCATCTGCGCCCCGGCGAGACCCTGCTCGTGCACGGCGGCTCCAGCGGTATCGGCACCATGGCGATCCAGCTGGCGAAGGCCGCCGGTGCGCGGGTCGCCGTCACGGCCGGCACCCGGGAGAAGCTGGACCGCTGCGCCGAGCTGGGCGCCGACATCCTGATCAACTACCGCGAGCAGGACTTCGTCGAGGAGATCCGGCGGGCCACGGACGGGGCCGGCGCCGATGTCATCCTGGACAACATGGGTGCCAAGTACCTGGACCGCAATGTCCGGGCGCTCGCCGTCAACGGCCGGCTCGCGATCATCGGCATGCAGGGCGGCGCCAAGGGCGAGCTGAACATCGGCGCCCTGCTGGCCAAGCGGGGCGCGATCAGCGCGACCTCGCTGCGGGCCCGCCCGCTCGACGAGAAGGCGGCGATCGTGGCCGCCGTACGCGAGCACGTCTGGCCGCTGATCGCGGACGGGCACGTCCGTCCGATCGTCGACCGCGAGGTGCCCATGCGCGACGCCGCGACCGCGCACCGGATCGTGGAGGGGAGCGGCCACATCGGCAAGGTGCTGCTGGTCGCCTCCTGACCGGCCGCGCACGGCCCGACCCGCGCTCCGGCCCGACCCGGACGGACGTCTCTAGGTCCGGCGCACCCGCAGGGCGATGAACGCCAGCCCCAGACCGAGCCCGATCAGGACCAGTCCGCTGCCGAGCGGCAGCATCTCCAGGACCGGACCGGCCGCGGTACCGCCCGGCTGCCGGGGAGCGGACGGCCGGGCGGACGCGGACGCCAGGGGGGCGGCGGACGCCCCGGGCGAGCGGGAGGCGGCCGTCGGCGTACCGGGCGAGGAGGCATCCCGACGGCCCTCCCCGTCCTGCCACGGCGGTCGGCGGTCGCCGTCCTTCACCCCGCCCTCGTGCCGGTGCGCCCGCCCCGGGCGCCGCCCCTCGTCCTCGTCGTCCTCGCCGGACGGCTCGTGGCGGGAGGGCGGCGCCGCCGGGGAGGCGGCCTGGAGGAGGACCGGGGCGGCGGGCGCGGGGGGCGAGGCGTGTACCGGGTGTTCCGGGGCGGGCGGACGCGCCGGAACCGTCGAATGTGCGGCGCGCGTCGCCGTCGCGGAGGGCATGGGTACGGGCGTCCCGGGCACCGAGGCGGAGGGCGACGGGCCGGGCGGCTGCGGGTGCGGCTGCGGCTGCGCCGAGGCGGCGCCGCCGGACAGGACCAGCGCCGCCAGCAGGACCGGTACCGGCGCGATCAGCCGTCCCGCCGTCCCCGGCGCGGTGCGCGGCAGCCATGGAGTCACCCCGGGGACCCCCTCACGGTGGCCGGTCAGTGGTTCAGTGCCACCACAGTCACATCACCGGAGCGATCCGGCATTCCGGGTTCGGCCGCCGGGTCGAATCCCCGGTGCGGCCCGGCCGGGGCGACCGCGCCGCCGGCCGACGCCCCGGACGCGGCACGGTGGATCACCGTCCGCGGGGGGCACCGGGGAGGTGAAGGGTACGGGTGCGAGAGAATGGCGGTATGGAGATGCCGAGGAACGAACGGTCGCCGGAGAATCCGCAGATCCTGGTCGTGGGCCAGGACGGCATGGCGCTCGGAGGCGGCGGGGACGACGACTCGCACGAGACCCCGGTCACGGCGCAGGTGGAGCAGCCCGCCAAGGTCATGCGGATCGGCAGCATGATCAAACAGCTGCTGGAAGAGGTGCGGGTCGCCCCGCTGGACGACGCCAGCCGGGCCCGGCTCAAGGAGATCCACGCCAGCTCGGTCAAGGAGCTGGAGGACGGCCTGGCGCCGGAACTGGTCGAGG
The DNA here is from genome assembly GCF_058344915.1 of Streptomyces sp. PL-25. Taxonomy (NCBI): domain Bacteria; kingdom Bacillati; phylum Actinomycetota; class Actinomycetes; order Kitasatosporales; family Streptomycetaceae; genus Streptomyces; species Streptomyces sp. PL-25. The sequence goes on along the minus strand of NZ_CP136997.1, from coordinate 3,604,439 downwards.
AGCTGGAGCGCCTCTCGCTGCCGTTCACCGACGAGGGCACCCCCAGCGACGCGGAGCTGCGGATCGCGCAGGCGCAGCTGGTGGGCTGGCTGGAGGGCCTCTTCCACGGGATCCAGACCACCCTGTTCGCCCAGCAGATGGCCGCCCGCGCCCAGCTGGAGCAGATGCGCCGCGCCCTGCCGCCGGGCGTCGGCCACGAGGGCGTCGTCGAGGACCCGCGCACGGGCGGCCGCTCCGGCGGCCCGTACCTGTAGACCGCGCACCGGCCGCCTCCGGCCGCACGCACACGGACATGAGCGGAGGAGGGCCCGGCAGCCAGGCTGCCGGGCCCTCCTCCGTGTCCGTTCGCCGAGCGAGGCCGCCGGTCAGGACGTCGCCGGGTCGCCCGTCGACACGTAGAGCTGGATCGTCGGCATGTTCTTCGGGTCGACGTCCGTGTCGGCGGCGGGGAACTGGCTCATGACCGTGCCCTGGCCGTAGGTGTTCTCATCCTGCTTGACCTCCTTCAGGTGCCAGCCGGCCGCCTGGAGGCACTCCTTGACCGAGCCGATGTACTTGAACTGGAAGTTCGGCACCTTGATCAGCTTGGGGTCGTTGTACGACTCCTGCGGTTCCTTGCAGGCGCTCGCGCTGATCGTCTTCGAGGTGTCGGGGCCGCGGTGTCCCTCGACGGGGGCCGAGGAGGATCCGGGGCTCGCGCTCGTGCCGGTGTCGTCGCCCTTGGCCTTGTCGTCGTCACCGCCGCCGTTCAGGAGCAGCGCGGCGATCAGACCGGCGACGGCGATCACGGCGACGGCCGCCGAGGCGAGGATGACCACCTTGTTGTTCCCCCGGCCGCCCGGCGAGCCGCCCGAGAAGGCCGGCGGGGACTGCGGGGAGAGGTTGTACGGCGGGGGCGTCGACGCCTGCTGCGGGGCGTACGGCGAGGCGGCGGGCGGGGTCTGGTACCCGGCCGCCTGCTGCGGATAGCCGTACGACGGCGTGGGGGCGGGGCCCGGGGCCGGGGTGCCGTACGGGTGCGGCGCCGGGGCGGGCTGGTACGGCGTGTGCACCTGGCCGGCGACCGGCGGCGCGGCGTCGACCGGCGGGAACACCGCGGAGCCGACGCCCGCGCCGCTCGGCGCCTGGGAACCCGGGACGATGCTGGGCGGGGCCGCCTGGAAGGAGGCCGCCACGCGCAGGCACTCGTCGCGCATCGACTCGGCGCTCGGGAAGCGCTCGTTGGGGTTCTTCTTCAGCGCGCGGGCGACCAGCGCGTCCACCGCCGGGGGCAGCGCGCGGTTGACCGAGGAGGGCGCGACCGGCTCCTCCTGCACATGCGCGTACGCGATGGCCAGCGGCGAGTCGGCGTCGAACGGCAGCCGCCCGGTGACCAGCTGGAACAGCATGATGCCGACCGAGTACAGGTCGGAGCGCGCGTCCACGCCACGGCCCAGGGCCTGTTCGGGCGAGAGGTACTGCGGGGTGCCGACGACCATGCCGGTCTGGGTCATCGAGGTGACGCCGGACTGCATGGCGCGGGCGATGCCGAAGTCCATGACCTTGACGACGCCGCGCTTGGTCACCATCACGTTGCCCGGCTTGATGTCCCGGTGGACCAGGCCCATCTCGTGGCTGATCTCCAGGGCGGCCAGCACATCGGCGGTGACCTTCAGCGCCTGGTCGGCGGGCATCGCGCCCTGCCGGCGCACGTCCTCGTCGAGCACCGAGCCCAGCGGCCGGCCCTCGACGTACTCCATGACGATGTACGGCGTCGTCATGGAGTCCAGCGTGTCCTCGCCGGTGTCGAACACCGAGACGATGTTGGTGTGCGTGAGCTTGGCCACCGCCTGGGCCTCGCGGCGGAACCGCTCGCGGAACGCCGGTTCCCGGCCCAGCTCGGTGTGGAGTGTCTTGATCGCGACCTGGCGGTCGAGCACGGAGTCGTAGGCGAGATGGACCGAGGCCATGCCGCCCTCGCCGAGCAAGTCGCGCAGCTGGTACCGGCCGCCGGCCAGCGCCCGCCCCGCGAACCGGCTCTGTGCGCCGTCCTGGCTCATCTTCTGCGTCCCCCATGTAGCGCGCGGCGGCAGCGGCTGCCTCGCGCGCGATCGGCTGTCCGTCGACGGTCCCCGGGACCGGACGTGACCTGACCTCATGTCCGGATCTCGATGATCGGAAGTGTTATTCCCGGCCAAGTCTGCCCCAGGGCACCGACACGTCAAGCTCGGTGCCCGTTCCGTGACCGTACGCGAAAGAAGCGTCGCGCAAGCGTTACAGCGGTCGTACGGCCGGTACACGGGATTTGCACGACGGCGGCCGCTCGCGGTTTGATGGCCGGTCCGTCCCGGACCGGTCCCCGCGGTGAACCCGGACCGGCGGCTTGCGCCGAGCCTGTAGCGTGGCCGACGAAGACCGTGACAACACCGCGCACCCGCGGGCAGAAACGACGGCGAGGACTGATGGACCAGACGCAACGCGCCCAGGGCCCGTCCGACCCCGAGGCGTCTGGCGGCGGCGGTATGTCGGACATGCCGGAGATGTGGGGCAACGGCGGTCTGGTCGGCGACGGCCGGTACCGGCTGACGCACCGGCTCGGCCGGGGCGGCATGGCCGAGGTGTTCGCGGCCGAGGACGTACGGCTGGGCCGCACGGTCGCCGTCAAGCTGCTCCGCGCGGACCTGGCCGAGGACCCCGTCTCCAAGGCCCGCTTCACGCGCGAGGCGCAGTCCGTGGCCGGTCTCAACCACCACGCGATCGTCGCCGTGTACGACTCCGGCGAGGACGTCGTGGGCGGCCAGTCCGTGCCGTACATCGTGATGGAGCTGGTCGAGGGCCGCACCATCCGCGACCTGCTGCTCAACGCCGAGGCACCGGGCCCCGAGCAGGCGCTGATCATCGTCTCCGGAGTCCTCGAGGCGCTGGCCTACTCGCACCAGCACGGCATCGTGCACCGCGACATCAAGCCCGCCAACGTCATCATCACCGACCACGGCGCCGTGAAGGTGATGGACTTCGGCATCGCCCGCGCCCTGCACGGGGCGTCCACGACGATGACGCAGACCGGCATGGTGATGGGCACCCCGCAGTACCTCTCCCCTGAGCAGGCCCTCGGCAAGGCCGTCGACCACCGCTCCGACCTGTACGCCACCGGCTGCCTGCTGTACGAACTCCTCGCGCTGCGTCCTCCGTTCACCGGCGAGACCCCGCTGTCGGTGGTCTACCAGCACGTCCAGGACATGCCGGTGCCGCCGTCGTCGACCTCGGGCGGCGCCTGCCCGCCCGAACTCGACGGCCTGGTCATGCGCTCGCTCGCCAAGGAGCCCGACGACCGGTTCCAGACCGCCGAGGAGATGCGCGGCCTGGTCCAGTACTCCCTCCAGATGCTCTACGAGCAGGGCGGCCACACCGGCACCTGGAACACCGGTCCGGTGGCGGCCCCCGACGCCCGGCACACCCCGGCGTCCGGATTCGCCGGCACGACGGTGATGCCGCACCACGGCGAGGCCCACGCCGGCACCACGCAGATCCCGCAGCCGATCCTGCCCTCCGGGTACGGCAACCGCGACGACGGCGGCTTCGAGGGGCACGGCAACCGGCGCGAGGGCGGCCGGGGCAAGCTGTGGATCCTCGCCGTGCTCGCGGTGGTCGCCATCGCGGCGGGCGTGGCGCTGGCCCTGCACAGCACCGGCGGCAAGGGCGGTGACGACGGCACCACCGGCACCACCACCTCGCCCTCGGCCACCCAGTCCACCCAGGACGACCAGCCCAGCTCCAGCCCGACCGACGACTCGACCGGGCAGCCCTCGGACTCGTCCACCGACACCGGATCGGGTTCGGCGGGCTCCGGCTGGGACCACAAGCCCTCGCAGCGGCCGTCGTGGTCGCCGTCCCAGAAGCCCACGGACGACACGAGCGACGAGCCCTCGGAAGAGCCCTCCCACGAGGCATCCAGCCCGTCGGCGCAGACGACGCCGCCCGGGGACGGGAGTGGTGGTACCGACTCCCCGCCGCCGCCCGGCGCGAACGGGGGCGCCAGCGGCACTCCCGGTACGTCGGACGGCGACACGGGCAACTGAGCACACCCGCACGCGCGCGCGTGGAACCCCGACAGGGCTCCACGCGCGCGTGCGTGTGTCCGCCCGCTGTCCCGGGCCCCCGCACGGCCTCTGGGCCCGTCCTACTGCGCGAACGCCCCGCACACCGCGTCGTACTCCTTCGTCCACCACACCACCAGCGCCGAGGCGGCCGGGAACTGGGGATCGGCGCGGGTGTCGCCGCGCTCGTAGTGCCAGCGCAGCATCCAGAAGTCGTTGAGGCGCTCCCACCACACCCGGTGCACGGCGGCGGCCAGCTCGGCGGCCGTGGCCCCGGCCGCGCGCCGGTACGCGCGCGCGTAGGCCGTGATCTTGGGCAGGTCCAGGGTGCCGCCCGGCCGGACGAAGAAGATCGCGGCGGCGCGGACCGCCTCCTCCGCGCGCGGCTGCACACCGAGCCGGTCCCAGTCGACGATCGCGGCGGGCGCGTCCCCCTGGTAGAGCACGTTGAAGGGGTGGAAGTCGCCGTGCACCCAGCCCACCGGGCCGCCGGGCGGCGGGCGCCGGGCCGCGTGCTGCTCCAGCAGGGTGCGGCGCTCCAGGAGCCGGTGCCGGGCCAGCTCGTCGAAGGCGTCCGGCGGCCGGTGGCGGCGCACGTGTCCGAGCAGGTCGTCGATCAGGGTGAGGGTGTCGGCCGGGTCGGCGCTCTCGACCGGGTGCGGTCCCCGCGCGGGCCGGGTGCGCGCCTTGGGGGGCATCACGCGCTCCAGGCAGGCGTGCACGGCGCCCAGCAGCGCGCCCAGGCGGGTGCACTGGCCGGTGGTGAGCTGGCCGCCGTGCCGGTGCCTGCCGTCGATCCACGGGTACAGGGCGTAGGCGTGGCCGCCGACGACGGCGACCGTGCGCCCGTCCCGGCCCGCCAGCGCGGGCGCCACCGGGACGCCGAGGTCGGCCAGGCGCTGGGTGGCGCGGTGCCGGCGGGCGATCGAGGCGGGGTCGGCGGTGTCGGGGTCGAAGTGGTGCTTGAGGAAGTACCGTCCGCGGGTCGTGCACAGCCGGTATCCGCGGTTGAGCAGCCCCTGGTCGACCGGTTCGCAGGCGACGGCGGAACCGGCGGCGTACCGGCGCAGCAAAGCGTTCAGAGGGGGCGCGAGGGGCACAGAGGGTGGTACACATGGGCGCTGCACGCGGCAGATGCTAGGGCAACGGCCGGGCCGGTGAGCTGGGGCTTGTCACAGACAGTCATCGAAAGTCGCTTTCGGTCACATGAGATCACCGGGGTGTTCTCCCTTCGTCCTCCCTTCGTCCCGATTTCTGGGCCCTCGGCCGCGTGGAGGCGTGGACGGTCAAGAGCGGTTCCGGCCACTCGTGAACTCTTCCCGACTACGGGGTGACCGGGATAACGTGCCGGTGTTCCGGCCCCCTGCAAGGCTGTGACCAGCGGCTGCCCCCCGTGCCCGGCGAGGTACTTGGACGTCCAAGCGAAAATACTTGGAAATCCAAGGAAACGCGCAGGTCAGGAGGGGTTTCCCAGAAATGTGGAGCACTGGGTAACGTGGCTGTTGCAGGGCGCTCGCCGGGGCACCTGTCACGCCTGTTCCCGGCCGAGTGGCACCCACCCCGTGCCCCGTGGTCGAAACAGGTGAGCCGCACTGGCCTACCGGCAACCCCGGGGGCCGGACCGACGGAGGAGCACACGTGACCGTGGAGAGCACTGCCGCGCGCACATCGCGACGCAGCGCCGGAAGCAAGGCCGGCACGTCCGGCACCAAGGCGGCCGGCACCACCGGCACCAAGGGCACCACCCGCATGACCGCCAGGAAGGCCGCAGCCGCGAAGGGTGCCGAGCCCGGCCTCGTGCAGCTGCTCACGCCTGAGGGCAAGCGCGTCAAGAACCCCGAGTACGACAAGTACGTCTCCGGCATCACCGCCGACGACCTGCGCGGCCTGTACCGCGACATGGTGCTCACCCGCCGGTTCGACGCCGAGGCCACCGCCCTCCAGCGCCAGGGCGAGCTGGGCCTGTGGGCCTCGCTGCTCGGCCAGGAGGCCGCCCAGATCGGCTCCGGCCGCGCCCTGCGCGACGACGACTACGTCTTCCCGACCTACCGCGAGCACGGCGTCGCCTGGTGCCGCGGGGTCGACCCGACCAACCTGCTCGGCATGTTCCGCGGCGTGAACAACGGCGGCTGGGACCCGAACGGCAACAACTTCCACCTGTACACGATCGTCATCGGCTCGCAGACGCTGCACGCCACCGGCTACGCCATGGGCGTCGCCAAGGACGGCGCCGACAGCGCGGTGATCGCCTACTTCGGCGACGGCGCCTCCAGCCAGGGCGACGTGGCGGAGTCCTTCACCTTCTCCGCCGTCTACAACGCCCCCGTGGTGTTCTTCTGCCAGAACAACCAGTGGGCCATCTCCGAGCCGACCGAGAAGCAGACCCGGGTGCCGCTCTACCAGCGCGCGCAGGGCTACGGCTTCCCCGGCGTCCGGGTCGACGGCAACGACGTGCTGGCCACGCTCGCGGTCACCCGGTGGGCGCTGGAGCGCGCCCGCGCCGGCGAGGGCCCCACCCTGGTCGAGGCGTACACGTACCGCATGGGCGCCCACACCACCTCCGACGACCCCACCCGCTACCGCCACGACGACGAGCGGGCCGCCTGGGAGGCCAAGGACCCGCTCCTGCGCCTGCGCCGCCACCTGGAGGCGGCACACCACGCGGACGAGGGATTCTTCGCGGAACTCGAAGCCGAGAGCGAGACGTTGGGCAAACGAGTGCGCGAGGCGGTCCGTGCCATGCCGGACCCGGACCACTTCGCCATCTTCGAGAACGTGTACGCGGACGGGCACGCGCTCGTCGACGAGGAACGCGCCCAGTTCGCCGCCTACCAGGCGTCGTTCGCGGACGCCGAGGGGGTCTGAGATGGCGGAGAAGATGGCCCTGGCCAAGGCGATCAACGAGTCGCTGCGCCGCGCCCTGGAAGCGGACCCCAAGGTCCTCGTGATGGGCGAGGACGTCGGCAAGCTCGGCGGTGTGTTCCGGGTGACCGACGGCCTCCAGAAGGACTTCGGCGAGAGCCGCGTGATCGACACCCCGCTGGCCGAGTCCGGCATCGTCGGCACGGCGATCGGCCTGGCCCTGCGCGGCTACCGCCCCGTGGTGGAGATCCAGTTCGACGGCTTCGTCTTCCCGGCCTACGACCAGATCGTCACCCAGCTGGCGAAGATGCACGCCCGCTCGCTGGGCAAGGTCAAGATGCCGGTCGTGGTCCGCATCCCCTACGGCGGCGGCATCGGCGCGGTCGAGCACCACTCGGAGTCCCCCGAGGCGCTCTTCGCGCACGTGGCGGGCCTGAAGATCGTCTCCCCGTCCAACGCGTCGGACGCGTACTGGATGATGCAGCAGGCCATCCAGAGCGACGACCCGGTGATCTACTTCGAGCCCAAGCGGCGCTACTGGGACAAGGCCGAGGTCGACACCGAGGCCATCCCCGCCCCGCTGCACAGGGCGCAGGTCGTCCGCGAGGGCACCGACCTCACGCTGGCCGCCTACGGCCCGATGGTCAAGCTCTGCCAGGAGGCCGCCGCGGCGGCCGCCGAGGAGGGCAAGTCCCTGGAGGTGCTGGACCTGCGTTCGGTCTCCCCGCTGGACTTCGACTCCGTGCAGGCGTCGGTGGAGAAGACCCGCCGCCTGGTCGTCGTCCACGAGGCCCCGGTCTTCTTCGGATCGGGCGCGGAGATCGCCGCCCGGATCACCGAGCGCTGCTTCTACCACCTGGAGGCCCCCGTCCTGCGGGTCGGCGGCTACCACGCGCCGTACCCGCCGGCGCGCCTGGAGGAGTCCTATCTGCCGGACCTCGACCGGGTGCTCGACGCCGTCGACCGCTCGCTGGCGTACTGAGGGAGAGGGTCGTGACGACGATGACGGATGTTGCGTCCGTACGCGAGTTCAAGATGCCGGACGTCGGCGAGGGGCTGACCGAGGCCGAGATCCTCAAGTGGTACGTCCAGCCCGGTGACACGGTCACCGACGGCCAGGTGGTGTGCGAGGTCGAGACGGCCAAGGCGGCCGTCGAACTGCCCATCCCCTACGACGGCGTGGTCCGCGAGCTGCGCTTCCCCGAGGGCACCACGGTGGACGTGGGCACGGCCATCATCGCGGTGGCCGTCGCGGGCGCGGCCCCGGCCGAGCCCCAGGCCGAGGTGCCCGCCCAGGCGGCCCCGGCCGCCGAGGACCGGCCGGCCGCCCAGGAGCCGAAGCCGGAGGGCCGCCAGCCGGTCCTGGTGGGCTACGGCGTCTCCACGTCCGCCAGCAAGCGCCGCCCGCGCAAGGGCGCCGAGACCGCCGGGGCGAACCCGGCGGCGACGGCGGTCCAGGCCGAGCTGAACGGCCACGGCGCCGTACCCGCCCCCGAGGTGCGGGAGCGCCCGCTGGCCAAGCCTCCGGTGCGCAAGCTGGCCAAGGACCTCGGCGTGGACCTCACGACCGTGGTCCCCTCCGGCCCGGACGGCGTCATCACGCGCGAGGACGTCCACGCGGCGGCCACGGCGACCCCGGCCGCGGCAGCGGCCCCGGCGACGGCGGAACCTGTGGCGCAGGCCCCGGCCGCCCCGGCCGCTGTCCCGGCCACCGCCCCGGCACCGGCCGCCTCCTACGACACCGGCCGCGAGACCCGCGTCCCGGTCAAGGGCGTCCGCAAGGCCACGGCGGCGGCGATGATCGGCTCCGCGTTCACCGCCCCGCACGTCACGGAGTTCGTGACCGTGGACGTGACGCGCACCATGAAGCTCGTCGAGGAGCTGAAGCAGGACAAGGAGTTCACCGGACTGCGCGTGAACCCCCTCCTGCTGATCAGCAAGGCGCTGCTGGTCGCGATCAAGCGCCACCCGGACATCAACGCGTCCTGGGACGAGGCCGCCCAGGAGATCGTCCTCAAGCACTACGTCAACCTGGGCATCGCCGCGGCCACCCCCCGGGGGCTGATCGTGCCGAACATCAAGGACGCCCACGCCAAGACGCTCCCGCAGCTCGCCGAGTCCCTGGGCGAGCTGGTCGCCACCGCCCGCGAGGGCCGGACGTCCCCGGCGGCCATGCAGGGCGGCACGGTCACCATCACCAACGTCGGCGTCTTCGGCGTCGACACGGGCACGCCGATCCTCAACCCCGGCGAGTCCGCGATCCTCGCGGTCGGTGCGATCAAGCTCCAGCCCTGGGTCCACAAGGGCAAGGTCAAGCCCCGCCAGGTCACCACCCTCGCCCTCTCCTTCGACCACCGCCTGGTCGACGGCGAGCTGGGCTCCAAGGTGCTGGCCGACGTCGCCGCGATCCTGGAACACCCCAAGCGGCTGATCAGTTGGGCCTGACGGCTCTGATCCGCTAGCCTCGGCGACCTGGAGGGGTCGGCCGCAACTCTGGTTTGCGACCGGCCCCTCCGCTGTGCCCGCGCTCAGGCGCGGTTCAGCACGTACACCGGGGCCCCGTCCTTCGCCGCGCCCCGCGACCGGATGCAGGCGTGCTTGCGCAGCATCCGCAGGCACTCGTTGACCCGCCGCACCGGCAGCCCGGTGCGCGCCGCGATCGATTCGAGCGGCCGGCGCAGCTCCCCCTCCTCGACGAGCACGGGGGCGATCACCACGGCCACCGTCCACACGTCCTCGGTGACGGACAACCGCCGCCGCCAGTCGGCCAGTACGGCTTCTGTGGTGGTCCGCCCGGCGGCGGTCGCCACCGGCGCGGGGCGCTCCAGGGCCGGGGTGTCCAGCCGGTCCGCGATGCGCTGCATGGCCTGGGCGATGACCTGCTGGGCGGCGAGCGTCGCCTGCTGCGCGGCCAGCATCTCCTTCTGCACGGCGAGCGATTCACGCTGTGCGTTCGCAATCTCCTCGTCCACCTGGAGGTTGTGCGACTCCAGCCGGACGATGGCGTCGGCGACCTGTTCGGGCATGGCGTAGGCGATCGGCGCCCCCGGTGCCGCGGGCTGCACCTCGGCCTCCTCCAGGGTGTAGGAACCCTCGCGCTGCACGGTCTCGATCACTTCCGCGACCCACTGCTTGAAGGGGGCGCAGGCCGGCTTGGTGCAGGCGTTGACGAGGAGGATCAGGCCCTGGAGAGTGATCAGATTCAGGTCTCGGCGCCACTGCCGACCTGCGGGAACGCTGAGACCGTAAGCTCCGGTGACGGTCTCGAGAATCTCTCGGTGCTCCTCGGGGACATGGTCGCTGAGCGCCTGCCGCGCGTTGCTGTGCCCCAATTGCCGGCACACGTCCACCGCCGGGAACCAGTGGCTTCCGTCCGGCATCGTGAGCCGCCGGATCCTCGATCCGGTCGAGGCGTACACGAAGTCATTGATGTCGATCGCCCCGTGGCGCTGGACCGGGTGGGGCTTCCTGCTGGGTTCGTTCATGCGAACCACCTCCGCTGCGGAAGGTAGAGCGCGCAAAACCGCATATGCCAGCCAGGAGCGGGATCTTCACGATTGCGAGGGAAGATGGCCGATACGCCCGCAAGGGGGCGGCCGGAGGTGTATGACGGGCGGGCCGGAGCGCGGGCGGACGGCCGGAGGGACGGAGAAGGGCCCCCGCCGGATGCCGGCGGGGGCCCTTCGCTTCGTCGGCCGGGTCAGCCCAGGCGGGCGAAGCCGTAGTTGAGGAGCTTGGTGGCGTCGGTTCCGCGCTGGTTGACGGAGGTGGAGGCCAGGACCGTGCCGATGACGGTCTTCTTGCCCTTGGTGGCGGCGAAGACGAGGCAGTACTTGGCCTCGGGGCCGGAGCCGGTCTTCACGCCGATGGCGCCCTTGTAGCTGCCGAGCAGGGTGTTCGTGTTGGTCCAGGCCGCCATCGTGCGCGTGGAGCCCGTCTTGGTGACGGTCTTGGCGCGGTACGACTTGGTCGCCACGATCGAGCGGAACGTGGAGTTCTTCATGGCGCTGCTCGCGATCTTCGTCAGATCGCGCGGCGTCGAGTAGTTCTTGCCCTTGCCGATGCCGTCGAACGAGTCGAAGTGCGTGTTCTTCAGCTTCAGGTCCTTGGCGGCGGCGTTCATCTTGCCGATGAAGGACGAGACGCGGGCGGAGCTGGTCTTGCCTGAGCCGAACTTGTCGGCCAGCGCGTAGGCGGCGTCGCAGCCCGAGGGCAGCATCAGCCCGTACAGGAGCTGGCGCACGGTCACCTTGTCGCCCACGATCAGGTGGGCCTGGGAGGCGTTGTTGCGCACGACGTAGTCGCTGTACGCCTTCTGGATGGTGACCTTGGAATTGAGGTCGAGGCCCCGCTGCGACAGCACGACCTTGGCGGTCATGATCTTCGTGGTGGAGCCGGTGGACAGCCGGGTGTCCGCGTTCTTCGTGTACAGCGAGGAGCCGTTCGCGTTGTTCATCGCGTAGCCGCCCTTGGCCGCGATCGAGGGCGTGGCGACGGCCTGCGCGGGGGCCGCGGTCAGCGCTGCCGCGGCGAGCACCGCGCCGGAGGTCAGGGCGACGGCTGCGGCTCTGCGGAGTCGGGTGGCCTGGATGCCGGTTTTCAAGTGAGATACCCCGATTATGTCGAAAGACCCTGTGGTGCGGCCGAGTTGTGGGACAACCAAAGAGGGGCCGCGTCTGTAGGACACGTAAGTAGCACAGTTGGTTGTTCACGGGACGAGGGGAAAACGAGGGGAAGCGTGCGGATCGCGGCGGCCGGTCCGCATGCTGGACGGCATCCATCGCGCGTACGTGTTGTATCTATGCTGTCGGCATGAGCCTGGCAGTGAAGCAGCCCCCCGCCGCCGACCGCGTGTACACCCATGTCAAGCAAGCGGTGCTGGACCGCAGCTACGAGGGCGGCACCCTGCTGACCGAGGGCGAGCTGGCCGAGGCGGTCGGGGTGTCCCGCACTCCGGTGCGCGAGGCGCTGCTGCGCCTGGAGGTCGAGGGGCTGCTCAAGCTGTACCCGAAGAAGGGAGCGCTGGTCCTGCCGGTGTCCGCCCAGGAGATCGCGGACGTCGTCGAGACCCGGCAGCTGGTCGAGGAGCACGCCGCGCGCAAGGCCGTCCCGGCCCCGCCCGCCCTCATCGCCCGGCTGGAGGAACTGCTGGAGCAGCAGAAGGAGCAGGCGGCGGCGGGCGACCTCGCGGCGGCCTCCGTCACCGACCGCTGCTTCCACGCGGAGATCGTCCGCAGCGGCGGCAACGAGATCCTCTCCCGCCTCTACGACCAGCTCCGCGACCGGCAGTTGCGCATGGGCGTGGCCGTCCTGCACTCGCACCCCGACCGGATCGCCAAGACGCTCGCCGAGCACGAGGAGATCCTGCGGGCGCTGCGCGACGGCGACGCCGAGGCGGCCGTCGGGGTCGTCCACCGGCACGTCAGCTGGTTCTCGCACCTGGCGCGGGGTGAGGTCCGATGAGCTCCACGGCCGGTACGACGGCCTCCGTCGCCCTCCCCGGCGATCCGCCGGGCGGCCGGCGGGCCGTCGCCGTGTGGTGCATAGGTGTCGCCGTCTACTTCGTCGCGGTCATCTTCCGCACCTCGCTGGGCGTCGCCGGACTCGACGCCGCCGACCGCTTCCACGTGGGCGCCTCCGCGCTGTCCACCTTCTCCATCCTCCAGCTGCTGGTCTACGCGGGCATGCAGATACCCGTCGGCCTGCTCGTCGACCGGCTCGGCACCAAGAAGGTGCTGGGCATCGGCGTGGTGCTGTTCACGGCCGGTCAGCTCGGCTTCGCCTTCTCGGCGTCGTACGGCACCGCGCTCGCCTCCCGGGCGCTGCTCGGCTGCGGCGACGCCATGACCTTCATCAGCGTGCTGCGGCTGGGCACCCGGTGGTTCCCGGCGCGGCGCGGGCCGATGGTCGCGCAGCTCGCCGGGCTCGTCGGCATGGCGGGCAACCTCGTCTCCACCCTGGTGCTGGCCCGGCTGCTGCATGGGGTGGGCTGGACGGCGGCCTTCGCGGGCAGCTCGCTGGCCGGTGCGGTGGTGCTGGTGCTGCTGGTCCTCTTCCTGAAGGACCACCCCGAGGGCCACGAGCCGGAGCCGGTGCCGCATCAGGGTGCCGCCTATGTGCGCCGGCAGATCGCCGCGTCCTGGCGCGAGCCGGGGACCCGGCTGGGCATGTGGGTGCACTTCACCACGCAGTTCCCGGCGATGGTGTTCCTGCTGCTGTGGGGCCTGCCCTTCCTGGTGGAGGCGCAGGGCCTGTCGCGCGGCACGGCCGGTGAACTGCTCACGCTCGTCGTCCTGTCGAACATGGCCGTCGGCCTGGTCTACGGCCAGATCGTCGCCCGGCACCACGCGGCCCGGCTGCCGCTGGCGCTCGGCACGGTCGCGGTGACCGCCGCGATGTGGGCGGCGACCCTGCTCTACCCGGGCGAACGCGCGCCGATGTGGCTGCTGGTGACGCTGTGCGCGGTGCTCGGGGCGTGCGGCCCGGCCTCGATGATCGGGTTCGACTTCGCCCGGCCCGCCAACCCGGCGGAGCGGCAGGGCACCGCCTCCGGCATCACCAACATGGGCGGTTTCATCGCCTCGATGACGACGCTGTTCGCGATCGGTGTGCTGCTGGACGCGACGGACGACGACTACACGGTCGCCTTCTGCGCCGTGTTCGTCCTCCAGGCGCTCGGGGTCAGCCAGATCCTCCGGCTGCGCGGGCGGGCGGCGCGCCGGGAGCGGGAGCGGCTGGTGGCGAGCCGGGTGGAGTCGGTGCACGTCCCCGCCTGAGCCCGCCCACCGGACGCCGGTCCGGTCCGGTCCGCGGCGGGGACCGGCGTCACGCCGTGGGCCCGAGCGCCGGTTCCTGCTGCTCCTACTGCGTGACCGTGAAGTTCCGCAGGATCGCCGCCGTCAGCTCCGGGTCGCCCTCCGTCTTCACCCGGTCCGCCACCGCCTCCGGGGTGGTCCGGCCGCAGGCCAGCCGGACGTACGTCTCCCAGTCCAGGGAGAGGGCCGCCGCCGGGCCCAGCGCGGGCGCCGTCTCCAGGGTGCCGCGGCCCTGGATGTCGACGCGGATCGTGCGCAGGAACTCCACCGGGCCGTGCACGTCGAAGACGATCGCCGAACTGCGCGGCGCGTCCGCCCGCACCGCCACGACCTCCGGCAGCGCGTCGAGCAGATGGTCCCGGGCGACGTACGCGCCGGGCGAGTCGAGGTCGCCGGGGCGGCCGAGGGCGGCGCGCAGGTCCTGTTCGTGCACCCAGATGTCGAAGGCGCGGTAGCGCATCGACTCCTCCAGGGTGATGTCCGCGCCGAGCGGGCCGCGCACCTTGGTGCCCGGGTCGCGGGACTCGTTGCGCAGCTGCCGGTTGCGGCGGATGACCGTGTACTCCAGCTCGGAGGTCATCTCCGGCGCCGTGTGGTGACGGCGGACGTCGACCTGCATCTCCATGTAGCGCTGGTGCTCGTTGGTGACGTGGAACAGGTCGCGCGGCAGCGCGTGGATGGGGCGCGGGTCGCCCAGCGCCTCGCAGTCCATGCCGATGACATGCGAGACGATGTCGCGGACGGACCATCCCGGGCAGGGGGTCCGCCGGTTCCACTCGCCCTCCACGAGCGGCTGCACCAGCTCGGATATCGCCTCGACGGAGTGGGTCCAGGCATCGGCGTAGGGCTGGAGGGTGGGATGCAGACTCACGGAACGGGACCCCTCGGCGGTCGGTACACGGTCAGGTTGTGGCGGCATTGCCAGTGGGGAGTGGTGGCGGTCGGCGGGCGGCTTGGGCATCCCCCGGGCTCTCGCTCCGCTTCGAGACAGGGGGGATCCCCAAGTTACGCTGCTGTGAGGCACCCCGGCAGTGCTTTCGTGTGACGATCGTAGGCCCGTCGGGACAACTCGATTGCCAGGACGGTGGTAGTGTGCGCGCCTCTCTGATCCAGATCGCCGTGGACGAGGGCGAATCGGTCGCCGTACGACGGCGGCGCGCGGCCTCGCTGGTACGCGCGGAGTCCGCGGCCGACCTGGTCGTGCTGCCGGAGCTGTGGACCACGGGGGCCTTCGCCTTCGACGAGTTCGACGGCGCGGCGGAGCCGCTGCGGGGGCCGACGTACGAGGCGATGGGCGCGGCCGCGGCCGACGCGGGCGTGTGGCTGCACGCCGGCTCGGTGCCGGAACGGGACATCGACGGCACCCTCTACAACACCTCCCTCGTCTTCACTCCGTCCGGAGACCTGGCCGCCTCCTACCGCAAGATCCACCGCTTCGGCTTCGACCAGGGCGAGGCGGTGCTGATGGGGGCCGGCCGGGACCTGGTCGCGGTCCGGCTGCCGGAGACGGTCGTCGGTGTGGCGACCTGCTACGACCTCCGTTTCCCCGAGCTGTTCCGCGGCCTCGTCGACGCGGGCGCCGAGACCCTGGTCGTCCCGGCGGGCTGGCCGGAGCGCCGCCGGGCGCACTGGACGCTGCTGGCCCGCGCGCGGGCGGTGGAGAACCAGGCGTTCGTGCTCGCCTGCGGAACGGCCGGGACCCACGCCGGGGTTCCCCAGGCCGGTCACTCGATCGTGGTGGATCCCTGGGGCGAGGTGCTGGCGGAGGCCGGAGCGGACGAGGAGGTCCTGCGCGCCGAGTTCGACCCCGCGAAGGTGGCACGCACCCGCGAGCAGTTCCCGGCCCTCAAGGACCGGGTCCTCTGACCCGGCGACCGAGCGGTCGTCCCGGTCCGGCGCCCCGCGCCTGGCGCCCGGCCCGGCGCCCCGGCCCTGCACCCGGGCCGGGGCCAGGGCCCGCGTGCTCCCGGCACCCCCGCGCGCCCCGCGTACCCGGGACCGCCCTGCGCGGGCAGCCGGTGGGCGAGCCGCGCCCCACGCACCCGGCCCGCCCCATGCACCCGGCCCGCCCCATGCACCCGGCCCGCCCGTCCGGCCGCCGGATCAGCCCTCGTCCCGTTCCTTCTCCGCCAGGTGGATCACGCACACCGCCACCGAGATCAGCAGCGCCGGGTCCGCGTCGTCGCGCACGATGTCGACGCCGTAGGTCTCGACGACGCTCAGCCACCGCCGGGAGATCACGGCCAGCAGCTCCCCGTCGTACTCGACGGCGAACTCCCGGTCGAGGATCTTGCCGCTGACGTCCAGCTCGGTGCCGTCGGCCAGGGACACCCGGTAGTGGTTGCGCAGCAGCGACAGCCGCTTGCGGCGGATCTTCGCCAGCGCCTCCCCGTCCCGCTCGATCACCATCGTGTCCCGCAGCGCGAACATCTTCTGGTGGATGTCGATCAGGACCCGGCCGCGGGCGTCCTTCAGCTCGAAGGTGTCCCGCAGCCGCATCGCCTTGCCGTCGACGAGGAAGACCTTGTCTCCGTGCTCGTCCTCGATCCAGTAGTCGTCACCGATGCCGAGGATCCGGTCGCGTACGAGGAATCTCATGCCTCACGGCTTCCCCGGCCGGGCCCGCCCGACGCCGCCGGTAGGCCGACGGGCTGAGCGCGGCCGGCCGGTGGCACCCTTGACACATGAGCGAACCGGCCCCGACCCCGACCCCGCGACGCGCCCGTGTCCGCGCCCCCGAGCTGACCGGCGAGGGCGGCTGGCTGAACACCGGCGGACGGCAGTACAGCCTCGCCGACCTGCGCGGACGCATCGTCCTGCTGGACTTCTGGACCTTCTGCTGCATCAACTGCCTGCACGTCCTGGACGAGCTGCGCGAGCTGGAGGAGAAACACCGCGACACGGTGGTCGTGGTCGGCGTGCACTCCCCGAAGTTCGCGCACGAGGCCGAGCACCGGGCCGTCGTCGACGCCGTGGAGCGGTACGGCGTGGAGCACCCCGTGCTCGACGACCCGCAGCTGGCCACCTGGAAGCAGTACGCGGTACGGGCCTGGCCGACGCTGGTCGTGATCGACCCGGAGGGCTATGTCGTCGCCCAGCACGCGGGCGAGGGCCATGCGCACGCCATCGAACGGCTGGTCGAGGAGCTGGAGGCCGAGCACACCGCCAAGGGCACCCTGCGGCGCGGCGACGGGCCCTACGTACCGCCGGAGCCCGAGCCCACCACCCTGCGCTTCCCCGGCAAGGCGCTGCGCCTGCCCGCCGGGACCTTCCTGGTCAGCGACACCACCCGGCACCAGATCGTGGAGCTGGCCGGGGACGGGGAGAGCGAGCTGCGCCGGATCGGCTCCGGGACGCGCGGATTCACCGACGGCGACGCCGCCACGGCCTGCTTCAGCGAGCCGCAGGGGCTGGCCCTGCTCGACGACGGCTCGGTCGTCGTCGCCGACACCGTCAACCACGCGCTGCGCCGCCTGGACCCGGCCACCGGCGAGGTCACCACCCTCGCCGGGACCGGCCGCCAGTGGTGGCAGGGCTCACCGACCGCCGGGCCGGCCCGCGAGACCGACCTCTCCTCGCCCTGGGACGTGGCCTGGTGGCAGGGCCGGGTGTGGATCGCCATGTCGGGCGTGCACCAGCTGTGGACGTACGACCCGGCCGGGCACACCGTGTCCGTCGCCGCCGGCACGACCAACGAGGGCCTGGTCGACGGCCCCGCCGACCAGGCGTGGTTCGCGCAGCCGTCGGGTCTCGCGGCCACGCCCGAGCGGCTGTGGCTGGCCGACTCCGAGACCTCCGCGCTGCGCTGGGTGGAGGCGGACGGCTCGGTGCACACGGCCGTGGGCACCGGCCTGTTCGACTTCGGCCACCGCGACGGCGCCGCCGGACAGGCCCTGTTCCAGCACCCGCTCGGGGTCACCGCCCTGCCGGACGGCTCGGTGGCCGTCGCCGACACCTACAACCACGCCCTGCGCCGCTACGACCCCGCCACCGGCGAGGTCACCACGCTCGCCACGGATCTGCGCGAGCCCAGCGACGCGGTGCTCGACGGCGACGACATCGTGGTGGTGGAGTCGGCCCGGCACCGGCTGACCCGGCTGCGTCTGCCCGAGGAGGCGGTACGGGTGCAGGCCGTCGCCCACCGCACCCGCCGCGCCGCCACCGAGGTCGCCCCCGGCCGGCTCCGGCTGGACGTGATCTTCCAGGCGCCGAAGGGCCAGAAGCTGGACACCCGTTACGGTCCCTCCACCCGCCTGCTGGTCTCCGCCACCCCGCCCGAGCTGCTGCTCGACGGCGAGGGCGCGGGCACCGACCTGGCCCGCGCCCTGGAGCTGAACCCCGCTGTCGGGGAAGGCGTCCTGCACGTCTCCGCGATGGCCGCCTCCTGCGACGACGATC
The DNA here is from genome assembly GCF_058344915.1 of Streptomyces sp. PL-25. Taxonomy (NCBI): domain Bacteria; kingdom Bacillati; phylum Actinomycetota; class Actinomycetes; order Kitasatosporales; family Streptomycetaceae; genus Streptomyces; species Streptomyces sp. PL-25. The sequence continues at coordinate 3,586,288 of NZ_CP136997.1, read as the reverse complement.
CGGACAACCCGTACCCGGCCTGCCATGTGCACCAGCAGGACTGGGGCGTCCCGGTCCGGCTGGCCGGGGACGGCGCCGACCGGCTGCCGCTCGTGCTGGCCGGTCTGGACGCCTGACGGGCCGGGCCCCCGCCCGGCCCGGACACCGGCCGGAGCCCGTGTGGGCTCCGGCCCGCGGCGGCGCGGTCAGAGACCGTAGCCGTCGCTGTAACCGTCACGTGTGGTGTGGTGCCGCTCCTCCTCGACGACGGTCGTCGCGGGCGGCACCATGACGCGGCGGCGCCGCGCGATGCTGCTGAACGTCGTGACGCCGATCAGTCCGACGATCATCAGGATGACGCCGACCAGGTGCAGGTTGACCCCCTGCATGTGCCAGTCGGTCGCGAACGTGAGGATGGCTCCCACGGCGATGAGGATGATGCACCCGCCGAGGCCCATGAGTGTCGCCTCCTAGCCCGGTTCCAGGTCCGGTTCGGATCCGGTGGTTCCGGCCGTTCCGGTCCCCTCCGGTCAACTCCGGGTACCCCGGGGCCGGATGGACATGCGGGGGGCGGCGCCCATGGGCCGCGCCCTCAGCCCTCCAGGAACGCCACCAGCGCGTTGGCCAGCAGGAACGGGTCGTCGGCCGCGCACAGTTCGCGGGCGCTGTGCATGGAGAGGATCGCGACACCGATGTCGACGGTCCTGATGCCGTGCCGGGCCGCGGTGATCGGGCCGATCGTGGTGCCGCACGGCATGGAGTTGTTGGAGACGAACGACTGGAACGGCACGCCCGCCTTCTCGCAGGCCGCCGCGAACAGCGCCCGGCCCGAACCGTCGGTGGCGTAGCGGTTGTTGACGTTCACCTTGAGGATGGGGCCGCCGCCCGCGCGCGGGTGGTGCGTCGGGTCGTGCCGCTCGGCGTAGTTGGGGTGCACCGCGTGGCCGGTGTCGGAGGACAGGCAGACGGTGCCCGCGAAGGCGCGCGCCCGGTCCTCGTACGCACCGCCGCGCGCGAACACCGAACGCTCCAGGACGCCGCCGAGCAGCGGGCCGTCCGCGCCGGTGTCGGACTGGGAGCCGTTCTCCTCGTGGTCGAAGGCGGCCAGGACCGGGATGTACGGCAGGTCCGCCGCGCCGGACCCGGTCGCCACGGCGGCCAGCGCGGCCGTCCCGGCGTGCACGGAGAGCAGGTTGTCCATGCGCGGGCCCGCCACCAGCTCGCGGTCGCGGCCCAGGTAGGCGGGCGCCTCCACGGAGTGCGTCATCAGGTCCCAGCCGGTGACCTCGCCGGCCGCCAGGCCCGCCTCCTGCTCCAGGAAGGCGACGAGGTCGCCGTCGCGGACGTCGTCGCCGAGGCCCCACACCGGCTGGAGGTGGCGCTGCTTGTCCAGCTTCAGTCCCTCGGTGGAGACCGTGCGGTCCAGGTGGATGGCGAGCTGCGGGACGCGCAGCAGCGGACGGGCGACGTTCACCAGGCGGGTGGAGCCGTCGCGCAGCGTCAGCCGCCCGGCCAGGCCCAGGTCGCGGTCGAGCCAGGAGTTCATCAGCGGGCCGCCGTAGATCTCCACGGCGATCTGGCGCCAGCCGTGCGCCCCGGAGTCGGGCAGCGGCTTGACGCGCAGGTTCGGCGAGTCGGTGTGCGCGCCGACGATGCGGAAGGGGGTGTGCGCGGCGGCGCCCTCGGGGACGTACCAGGCGACGATCGCGCCGCCGCGCAGCACGAACTTCCCGCCGCTGGTGCCGTCCCACTCGTCCGTCTCGGCGACCTGCCGGAAGCCGGCCTTCTCCAGCCGCTGCGCGGCGCTCGCCACGGCGTGGTACGGCGACGGGGCGGCCGCCAGGAAGGACATCAGGTCGTCGGTGTGGCCACGGTCGAAGGGCCGGTTCGTGCGCATGACCTCACCTTAACGACGACGGGGTCCGCTCCCTCCTCCGGGAGCGGACCCCGTACGGCCCGGTCGGGACCCCGCGCGGTCCGCGCGGGGCGGACGACGGGAATCTGACGACAGGCCCTAGAACGCGGCCTCGTCCAGCTCCATCAGGTCCAGGTCGACGTTCTGGGCCAGCTTGCGGGCCAGCGTGACGCCGGGCAGGACGTTGGCCGCGAAGAACTTCGCCGCCGCGATCTTGCCGGTGTAGAAGGCGCGGTCCTTGGCGGAGGCGGTCTGGAGCTTCTCCGCCGCGATCGCCGCGCCCTTGAGCAGCAGATAGCCGACGACCACGTCACCGCAGGCCAGCAGCAGGCGGGTGGTGTTCAGGCCCACCTTGTAGATGTTCTTGACGTCCTGCTCGGTGGCGGCCAGGTCGGTCAGCAGCAGACCGACGACGGCCTCCAGCTCGACGGCGGCCTTGGCCAGGTGCTCGCGGGCCCCGGACAGCTCCTCGCCGCCGGTGGCCAGCGCCAGGAACTTCTTGATGTCCTCGGCGAGCGAGTTCAGCGCGGCGCCCTGGTTGCGGACGATCTTCCGGAAGAAGAAGTCCTGGCCCTGGATCGCGGTCGTGCCCTCGTAGAGGGTGTCGATCTTCGCGTCGCGGATGTACTGCTCGATCGGGTACTCCTGGAGGAAGCCCGAGCCGCCGAAGGTCTGGAGGGACTGGGCGAGCTGCTCGTAGCCCTTCTCGGAGCCGTAGCCCTTGACGATGGGCAGCAGCAGGTCGTTCAGCGCGTGCTCGGCCTTGGCGTCCTCGCCGTTCGCCTCCTTGACCGCGATGGTGTCCTGGACGGAGGCGGTGTACAGCACCAGGGCGCGCATGCCTTCCGCGTACGCCTTCTGCGTCATCAGCGAGCGGCGCACGTCGGGGTGGTGCGTGATGGTGACCTTGGGCGCGGTCTTGTCCATGAAGTTCGCCAGGTCGGGACCCTGGACGCGCTCCTTGGCGTACTCCAGCGCGTTGAGGTAGCCGGTGGAGAGGGTGGAGATCGCCTTCGTGCCGACCATCATGCGGGCGAACTCGATGATGCGGAACATCTGGCGGATGCCGTCGTGCTTGTCGCCGATCAGCCAGCCCTTGGCGGGGTGGCGGTCGCCGAAGGTCATCTCGCAGGTGTTGGACGCCTTGAGGCCCATCTTGTGCTCGACGTTGGTGGCGTAGACGCCGTTGCGCTCGCCCAGCTCGCCGGTCTCGAAGTCGAACAGGTACTTCGGCACCAGGAAGAGGGACAGGCCCTTGGTGCCCGGACCGGCGCCCTCGGGGCGGGCGAGGACGTAGTGGAGGATGTTCTCCTCCATGTCGTGCTCACCGGAGGTGATGAAGCGCTTCACGCCCTCGATGTGCCAGGAGCCGTCCTCCTGCTGGACGGCCCTGGTGCGGCCGGCGCCCACGTCGGAGCCCGCGTCGGGCTCGGTGAGGACCATGGTGGAGCCCCAGGTCTTCTCGACCGCGATCCGGGCCCACTTCTTCTGCTCCTCGGTGCCCTCCTCGAAGAGGATGCGGGCGAACGCCGGGCCGGAGGAGTACATCCAGATGGCCGGGTTGGCGCCGAGGATCAGCTCCGCGTACGCCCAGATCAGGGACGGCGGGGCGGTGGTGCCGCCGATCTCCTCGGGCAGGCCGAGCCGCCAGTACTCCGAGTCCATGAAGGCCCGGTAGCTCTTCTTGAAGCTCGCCGGAACCGGCGCGGTGCTGGTCTCGGGGTCGAACACCGGCGGGTTGCGGTCGGCGTCCGCGAAGGACTCCGCCAGATCGTTCTCGGCCAGGCGGGTCAGCTCCTCCAGGACGCTGCGCGCGGTCTCGGTGTCCATCTCCTCGAACGGCCCGGTGCCGTAGAGCTTGTCGCGCCCGAGCACTTCGAAGAGGTTGAACTCGATGTCACGGAGATTCGACTTGTAGTGCCCCATGGCGACGGCTCCCGTTGAGGACTCGGCGAGGCACTGACTCCTCGCATTCACGTACCAACTAGTAACTCCGATGATGCTACCCGTCGGTAATAAGAAGCAACCCCGAGCGGGCCATCTGTGACTCAGTAGTCTTTGGTCCATGTACGGCTACGACCAGAGCGCGGGCGCGGGCGCACAGCAGGGTTACGTTCCGCCGCAGCAGCAGATGCCCGGGGGCGGATACGGGCAGCAGCCGCCGCTGTACCCGGAGCCGTCGCCGCCGTCGCTGGCCGACGCGGTGCGCGCCTTCACCACCGGACAGCTGGCCGCCGAGGACTTCCAGCAGGTCTTCGCCACCTCCAAGGTGTACTGCCCGCGCGGCGACACCCCGGGCTTCCTGGCGCTGCACAACACGCAGCAGCCGGTGATCCCGATGTTCACCTCCCTCAAGGAACTGCGCCGGTACGCGGGCAAGGAGTCGAAGTACTTCGTGATCACCGGTGCCGAGGTCATCGACCTCCTGCCCACGGGGTACGGCTTCGTCCTCGACATGGAGGGCGAGCACCGGATGGTCTTCGACGCCAAGGCGGTCGAACAGATGGTCGACTTCGCCATGCGCCGCATGTACGGCTGAGCACGCTTCTTCCGGTACACGGCCCGGGAGTGCGCCAGGGGCGCCCCCGGGCCTCGTCGTGTCCGCTCCCGCGCCCCCGTCGCTCCATCGCCCCGGCCTCCTCGGACCCCTCCGCGGGGAATGCCTCCCGGCCCGTCTCCGTTGTGGCTGGCAGAAAGTTGAATGCTCAACTAGAGTGAGCGCACAAGGAGGTACCGACATGCCTGCAGTGACCGTCGAGAACCCGTTGACGCTGCCCCGCGTGACCGCTCCCGCCGACGCCGTGGCACGGCCCGTGCTCGCCGTCACGACCGCGCCCAGCGGTTTCGAGGGCGAGGGCTTCCCGGTGCGCCGGGCGTTCGCCGGGATCAACTACCGCCATCTCGACCCGTTCATCATGATGGACCAGATGGGCGAGGTGGAGTACGCGCCCGGTGAGCCCAAGGGCACCCCCTGGCACCCGCACCGCGGCTTCGAGACCGTCACCTACATCATCGACGGGACCTTCGACCACCAGGACTCCCACGGCGGTGGCGGCACCATCACCAACGGCGACACCCAGTGGATGACCGCGGGCAGCGGCCTGCTGCACATCGAGGCGCCCCCGGAGTCCCTCGTCCTGTCCGGCGGCCTCTTCCACGGCCTCCAGCTGTGGGTGAACCTGCCCGCCGAGGACAAGATGATGGCCCCGCGCTACCAGGACATCCGCGGCGGCCAGGTCCAGCTGCTCACCTCTCCCGACGGCGGCGCGCTGCTGCGGGTCATCGCCGGTGAGCTGGACGGGCACGCCGGGCCCGGCATCACCCACACCCCGATCACCATGATCCACGCGACGCTCGCCCCGGGCGCCGAGGTCACGCTCCCCTGGCGCGAGGACTTCAACGGCCTCGCCTACGTCCTCGCGGGCCAGGGCTTCGCCGGCACCGACCGGCGCCCGGTCCGCACCGGGCAGACGGCGGTCTTCGGCGCGGGCTCCTCGCTGACCGTCCGCGCGGACGAGCAGCAGGACTCCCGCACCCCGGACCTGGAGGTCGTCCTGCTGGGCGGCCGGCCGATCCGGGAGCCCATGGTCCACTACGGCCCGTTCGTCATGAACACCCAGGACGAGCTGAAGCAGGCCTTCGAGGACTTCCAGAAGGGCCGCCTCGGCACGGTCCCGGCCGTGCACGGCATGACCGCGGACGGTCCGCGGGACTGACGCGGGCGGTCCGCGGTACGGGCACGGGCGGTCCGCGGTACGGGCGGGGTGTCCCCGGGGCGCGCTGCGCGCCCCGCGTACGCCCCGCCGCACCGGTCACCCGGGCGGGCCGTCCGTGCAGGACAGCGCGCCCGGCGCGTGGTCCGCTGGTGGGGTGCGACTGCTGCCCGAACCCGTGAGGCGCCTTGCCGCCTGGTGCGCCGTCGCGCTGCTCGTCTCCGGCGTGGTGTGGGTCGTGGTGCGGCTGTGCGTGACCTTCCGTACGACGGTCACGCCGGTACTCCTCGCGCTGCTCGGGACCGCGCTGCTGCGGCCCTTGTTCCGGCGGCTGGTGCGGGCCGGGCTGAACCGCTCGCTCGCGGCCGGGATCACCTGCGCCGCCGTGCTGGTGGTCGTCGGCGGCGTCGGCTACATCGTGGCCCTCGCCCTGATCGACAGCGGACCGCAGATCGCCTCCTCGCTGGAGAACGCGGCCCGGTCGCTCGCCGACCACTTCGGGGCGGCCGGCACCTCCCTCAAGGACCTCGCCGCACACGGCCGCGACCTGTTGTCGAAGTTCGGCGGGACGGCCGTCTCCAACGTCATCAGCGGGGTCAGCATGATCGCCGAGTATCTGGCGATGGCGGTGCTGGCGCTGCTGCTCGTCTTCTTCTTCCTGCGCGACTCGGGCCGGGCGCTGCGCGCGCTGCGCTCGCTGTCCCCCGGGCAGAGCGCCGACACGGCGGAGGCCATGGCGCGCCGCGCCTTCGCCGCCGTCGAGGGCTTCATGCGCGGGACCACCCTGATCGCGTTCATCGACGCCGTGTGCATCACCCTCGGCCTGGTCCTGCTGGACGTGCCGGGCGCGCTGGGGCTGGGCGCGCTGGTCTTCGTGGGCGCGTACATCCCCTATCTGGGGGCCTTCATCTCCGGGGCGGTGTCCGTGCTGGTGGCGCTCGCCGACCGGGGGTTCGTCGTCGCGCTCTGGGCGCTCGGCGTGGTGCTCGCCGTACAGGTCCTGGAGGGGCATGTGCTCCAGCCGGTGATCCAGAGCCGGACCGTGCAGCTGCATCCCGCGGCCGTGCTGCTGGCGATCACCGCGGGGGCGGCGGTCGCCGGGATCGTCGGCATGCTGCTGGCGGTGCCGCTGACGGCGGCGGCCTCCGGGATCGTCCACGAACTGCGGCAGCGGTACGCGTAGCCTCCCCCTGCCCGGTCGTCCGCCGGGCTGCTCAGGGCTTGTCGCGCGGCGGCTCGTACAGCTCGTACCAGATGCTCTTGCCCTCGCCGCGCGGCTCGACCCCCCAGGCGTCCGCCAGCAGCTCGGTCAGCACCAGGCCGCGCCCCGAGGAGGCCAGCTCGCCCGGCCGGCGCTTGTGCGGCAGGTCGTCGCCCGCGTCGCTGACCTCCACCCGCATCCGCCGCTCGCCGCGCTCCCCGCTCACCTCGGCCAGCACCAGAGCGTCGGTGTCGGTGTGCACGAGCACGTTGGTCAGCATCTCGGACAGCAGCAGGACGGCCGAGTCCACCTGGTCGGCGGACGACCAGTCGTGCAGCAGCTCCCGCAGCTGCTGCCGGGCCACCGCGACCCGCTCCGGCTCGGCCTGCGCGACGGTCAGCAGGGTGCGCCGGACCTCCGGGCGGACGGCGGCCGCGTCCCGGCCGTCCGGGTGCCGGCTCAGCAGCAGTACGGCGATGTCGTCCTCGCGGCGGTCGGCCAGCGGACCCGTGGTGTGGTGCGAGGAGGGTCCGTGCACCGCCTGCACGAGCGCGTCGGCCAGTTCCTCGGCGTCGCCCTCGTGCTGCTCCAGGATGGTGCGGATCCGCTGCCAGCCGGTGTCCAGGTCATGGCCGCCGGTCTCGATCAGACCGTCCGTGCAGATCATCATGGTCTCGCCGGGCTCCAGCACGAACCGGGTGGTGGGGTAGTCGGCGTCCGGGTCGACACCCAGGGGCAGCCCGCCGGCCGTCGGCCGCTGCAGGACGGTGCCGTCCGCCATGCGGATCACCGGGTCCGGGTGCCCGGCGCGGGCGACCTCCAGGACCCCGGTGCGCGGGTCGACCTCGGCGTACAGGCAGGTCGCGAAGCGCAGGTCGTTGATGGCGATGTCGGCGTCGTCGGCACTGCCGGCGCTGTCGGCGCTTTCATCGATGATGCCGTGCAGGAACCGCGAGGCGCGCGTGAGCACCGCGTCCGGGCGGTGGCCCTCGGAGGCGTAGGCGCGCAGGGCGATGCGCAGCTGCCCCATCAGACCGGCGGCGCGCACGTCATGGCCCTGGACATCGCCGATGACCAGGGCGAACCTGCCCGCGCCGTCCTTCGCGCGGTTCCGGGCGGGCCCGCCGGGCAGCGGGATCACGTCGTACCAGTCGCCGCCGACCTGGAGGCCGCCGCCGGTGGGGACGTAGCGGGCCGCCACCTCCATGCCGGGGACGGCGGGGCCCGTCGTGGGCATCATCGAGCGCTGGAGGCCCTCGCTCAGCTCCCGCTCGGTCTCGGCGGTCCCGGCCCGCGAGAGCGCCTGGGCGAGCATGCGGGCGACCGTGGTCAGCACCGAGCGCTCGTCGGGGGTGAAGGCGACCGGATAGGTGAAGGCCGCCATCCAGGCGCCCATGGTGTGGCCCGAGGCGGTCAGCGGCAGGAACGCCCAGGAGCGGCGGCCGAAGCGCTGGGCCAGCTTCCAGGTGAGCGGATAGCGGGCCCGGTACTCCTCGGGGGAGGACAGATAGACGGCCCGGCCGGTGCGGATCACTTCGGCGGCCGGATAGTCCGTGTCCAGGGTCATGTGCACGAAGGGGACCTCGTCGCCCTGCTGCTGCCCGTGGTGGCCGATGATCGTCAGATGGTCGGCCTCGACGCCGAAGACGGCCAGCCCGTCGGGGGAGAAGCCGGGCATCGCCAGCCCCGCCGCGACCCGCAGCACCTCGGCGGTGGAGCGCGCCTCGGCCAGCGCGCGGCCGGCGTCCAGCAGGAACGCCTCCCGGGAGCGCCGCCAGTCCCCGGTGACCGCGCTGCGCCCCGCGGGGGAACCGGGGGTCGGCTCGGTGACCTCCTGGAGGGTGCCGATCAGCTCGTACGCCTTCTTGCGGGAGTCGTAGGCGGGGCGGGAGCGGCTGCGGACCACCCGGATGATCCGGCCCCGCTCGTCCATGATCCGGACGCGCACCTCGGCGAGGGTGCCCTCGGCGGCGGCGAGCTGCACCACACCGGTGATCTCGTTCCAGTCGACGGGGTGCAGGCGGGCGCGCACCTGGGCCTCGGTGAGGGTGACGTCCTCGGCGGGCAGCCCGAGCAGCCGTGCCGCCTCGGCGTCGACCGCGACCAGCCCGGTGGAGGTGTCCCAGTGCCACGTCCCGGTGGCGAGGGCGGCCAGGACGTCCCCCACGGCGGGCAGGGGCTCACCAGTGCGCATTGCCCCACTGTAAGAAGAGCCTCTCGCACACTGCCACCGAAGACGTACGGACGTACGGGCGCCCGTACGGGCACGGACGGGGCCGGACCGCCCTGATATGGGGGGAGCCGATCTCCGCTCGGCCGGTAGGCTGGGTGGGTCCGGGCCGTGCCCGCCCGGTGATCCCCGATCCGCGAAGACTGGATGAACGACGATGCATCGGTACAGGTCCCACACCTGCGGCGAGCTCCGCGCCTCTGACGTCGGCACCGACGTCCGGCTGAGTGGCTGGCTGCACAATCGGCGCGACCTGGGCGGCATCCTCTTCATCGATCTGCGCGACCACTACGGCATCACGCAGCTCGTCGCCCGCCCCGGCACGCCCGCGTACGAGGCGCTGGACAAGCTCTCCAAGGAGACGGTCGTCCGGGTCGACGGCAGCGTTGTTTCACGTGGAACCGAGAACGTGAACACGGAGCTGCCCACCGGCGAGGTCGAGATCGAGGTCGGGACGGTCGAGGTGCTCGGCGCCGCGGCTCCGCTGCCGTTCACGATCAACGCCGAGGACGGGGTCAACGAGGAGCGGCGCCTGGAGTACCGCTTCCTGGACCTGCGCCGCGAGCGCATGCACCGCAACATCATGCTGCGCACCGCCGTGGTCTCCGCGATCCGGCACAAGATGGTCGCCCTCGGCTTCAACGAGATGGCCACGCCCATCCTGACGGCGACCTCCCCCGAGGGTGCCCGCGACTTCGTCGTGCCCTCCCGGCTGCACGCCGGCCGCTTCTACGCGCTGCCGCAGGCGCCGCAGCAGTTCAAGCAGCTGCTGATGATCTCCGGCTTCGACCGCTACTTCCAGATCGCGCCCTGCTTCCGCGACGAGGACGCCCGCGCGGACCGCTCGCCGGGCGAGTTCTACCAGCTCGACGTGGAGATGAGCTTCGTCGAGCAGGAGGACGTGTTCCGGCCCATCGAGCAGCTGATGACGGAGCTGTTCGAGGAGTTCGGCGGCGGCCGCCATGTCACCTCGCCCTTCCCGCGCATCCCGTTCCGCGAGGCGATGCTCAAGTACGGCTCCGACAAGCCGGACCTGCGCGCCCAGCTGGAGCTGGTGGACCTCACCGATGTCTTCGCGGACTCGGAGTTCAAGGCGTTCGCCGGCAAGCATGTGCGCGCGCTGCCGGTCCCGGCGGTCCAGGACCAGCCGCGCAAGTTCTTCGACCAGCTGGGTGACTACGCGGTCTCGCTGGGCGCCAAGGGCCTGGCCTGGGTGCGGGTGGCCGAGGACGGTTCGCTGACCGGCCCCATCGCGAAGTTCCTCACCGAGGAGAACGTCGCCGAGCTGACCAAGCGCCTCTCCCTGGCCGCCGGTCACGCGGTGTTCTTCGGCGCGGGCGAGTTCGACGAGGTCTCGAAGATCATGGGCGCGGTGCGGGTCGAGGCCGCCAAGCGCGCCGGGCACTTCGAGGAGGGCGTCTTCCGCTTCTGCTGGATCGTCGACTTCCCGATGTACGAGAAGGACGAGGAGACCGGGAAGATCGACTTCTCGCACAACCCCTTCTCGATGCCGCAGGGCGGTCTGGAGGCCCTGGAGAACAAGGACCCGCTGGACATCCTGGCCTGGCAGTACGACATCGTCTGCAACGGCGTCGAGCTGTCCAGCGGTGCCATCCGGAACCATGAGCCGGACATCATGCTCAAGGCCTTCGAGATCGCGGGCTATGACAACGAGACGGTGGAGCGCGAGTTCGCGGGCATGCTCCGCGCCCTCCGCTTCGGCGCCCCGCCGCACGGTGGCATCGCCCCCGGCGTCGACCGCATCGTCATGCTTCTCGCCGACGAGCCCAACATCCGCGAGACGATCGCCTTCCCGCTCAACGGCAACGCCCAGGACCTCATGATGGGCGCCCCCACCGAGCTCGACGAGTCCCGCCTCCGCGAACTCCACCTCAAGATCCAGAAGCCCCAGCCGAAGTAGCCGTCCCGGCACAGCGACATCGCAGAAGCGGTCCGGAACCCCGACCCAGGGGTTCCGGACCGCTTTCGCGCTCAGGGCGGAGTTCTGTTTTCAGCCGGCGGGTTCCGCGAAGAGGTCGTCGGCCGCTTCGGCCGTCAGGGCTCGGTCGAACCAGGTGGTGAGCTGGTCGAGGTCGGTGCAGGAGGTGATGCGTCTGCGGACCGGGTGGGGAACGTCGATCCCGCGCTTGTCCAGGATGCGCAGGGTCAGCGCGGCCAGCTCGGAGTCCTCGGGGTTCCTGATGAAGAGGTCCGCCGCTGATTCGGCGGTCAGGGACCGGTCGAACCAGATGGTGAGCTGGGCCAGGTCGGTGCAGGAGACGACTCGGTCGCGGACCTTGCTGGAGACCTCGATCCCGCGCTTCTCCAACGCACGCAGGATCAGAGTGGTGCGTCCCTCGGCCTCGCCCTCGGCTTTGCCCTCCAGGTACGTCTCTTCGAAGAGTGTGCCCCGGCCGGGGAAGTAGGTGCCGACCATTATCCGCAGGCTCCCTTGTCGCGTGGGCCGTCGTCGGGGACCTCCGGGAAGAGGTCGTCGGCCGCTTCGGCTGTCAGGGCCCGGTCGAACCAGGTGGTGAGCTGGTCGAGGTCGGTGCAGGAGGTGATCCGCTCGCGGGCCTCGTCAGGGACCTTGATCCCGCGCTTCTCCAGCGTGCGCAGGATCAGGGCGGCATGTCCCTTGGCCTCGCCCTGGAGGTACGTCTCCTCGATGAGCGTTCCCCGGCCGGGGAAGAAAGTGGCGACCATTTTCTGCAATCCTCTCCATGACTCCCGGGCCGGAGTGTTCTCCAGCCCGACTTCCAGGAACTGGCACCAGTACATGGCCGTCTGCAAGTCGAAGGACCGCATGCCGCGGGCCAGCATGTCCAGTATGGCGTCGATGTTCGGGCTCTCGCTGTGCACGATGGCGGTGAAGGTCGCCAGTGCGGGTTTTTGCGCCATCATCGACTCGTCCGTGATCTCCGGGACCGTGTCCGGGCCGAGGACGAAGGGGCGCGTGGCCTGGGTGATCCACGGGCCGACACGGCACTCGAAGGGACCGATCGCCCAGGAGGCGGTCGAGCGGTTCTTGCAGACGGCGACGAGCAGGACCGGCAGGTCGAACTTCGCGCGCAGATACGCCACGTAGTACGCCCAGTTGGCTTCCTTGTCCGGGGCGCGTCGCGTCTGCGTCTCGACGGCGACGATGAAGTCGTCGCCCGCGGAGGACGCGATGCGCAGCACGGTGTCCACCCGGCGTTCCATGGGCCGGAGTTCGGTGACATCGGGGGAGAGCACCTCGATGTCGGCTTTCACGGGCGGTGGCAGACCCAGCGCCTCGAAGGCGGGTGCGAGAACCTCCGGATGCTCCTGGAAGATCCGGTGCGCGGTCTCGTGTGTTGCGGTGACCATGAGCGCAAACTAGGCCGGAAGAGTGGTGGGATATCCGTTTATCTGGGGGCGTTCACTCTTTCGAGTTCCGCAAAAACGTTCCGTTCATCGGAGAAGCGGCATGCGAAAGGCCCGGAAAGCGGATCCGGGCGGATGCTTTCCGGGCCTTCGAGAGGCGTGTCACTGCTCGGTGCCGCCGAAGCGCTCCTTGTAGGTGGCCAGGTCGTCCTCGGTGAGCTTGGCGAAGAGGACCGGGGGGACCGTGAAGGGGGTCCCGGTGGGCAGGGCGGTGAGGGCCCTGGCCTGGTCGGGGCTGACCCAGGGGGCCGTGTCGCCGGAGAGGGCGAAGGCGGCGCGCATGGCCTTGGCGGTGGTGGGGATGAAGGGCTCCGAGACCACCGCGTAGAGGTGGATCAGGTTCATCGCCGTGCGCAGGGTCAGGGCCGCGCCGTCCTGGTCGGTCTTGATCTCCAGCCAGGGGGCCTTCTCCTCCAGGTAGGAGTTGCCGGCCGACCACAGGGCGCGCAGCGCGGCGCTCGCCTTGCGGAACTGGAGCGCCTCCATCTGCTCCTCGTACTCGGCGAGCAGCCGGGCGATCTCCTCGCCCAGCCGCTCCTCGGCCGCGCCCGGCGCACCGCCGGCCGGGACCTCGGCGCCGAAGCGCTTCTTGGAGAAGGACAGCACCCGGTTGACGAAGTTGCCCAGGGTGTCGGCCAGGTCCTTGTTCACCGTCGCCGTGAAGTGCTCCCAGGTGAAGGAGGAGTCGTCCGACTCGGGCGCGTTGGCCATGAGGAAGTAGCGCCAGTAGTCCGCCGGGAGGATCTCCAGGGCCTGGTCGGTGAAGACGCCCCGCTTCTGCGAGGTGGAGAACTTCCCGCCGTAGTACGTCAGCCAGTTGAACGCCTTGACGTAGTCGACCTTCTTCCACGGCTCGCGCACGCCCAGCTCGGTCGCCGGGAACATCACCGTGTGGAAGGGGACGTTGTCCTTCGCCATGAACTCCGTGTAGTGCACGGTGTCGTCGGCCTCGTACCACCACGACTTCCAGTCGCGGTTCTCCGGGTCCTGGTCCGCCCACTCCTTCGTCGCGCCGATGTACTCGATGGGCGCGTCGAACCAGACGTAGAAGACCTTGCCCTCGGCCGCCAGTTCCGGCCAGGTGTCCGCCGGGACCGGGACGCCCCAGTCCAGGTCGCGGGTGATCGCCCGGTCGTGCAGGCCCTCGGTCAGCCACTTGCGGGCGATGGAGGAGGCGAGCTGCGGCCACCGGTCCTCGTGCCGGGCCACCCACTCCTCGACCTCGTGCTGGAGCTTGGACTGGAGGAGGAAGAGGTGCTTGGTCTCGCGCACCTCCAGATCCGTCGAACCGGAGATCGCGCTGCGCGGGTTGATCAGGTCGGTCGGGTCCAGGACCCGGGTGCAGTTCTCGCACTGGTCGCCGCGCGCCTTGTCGTAGCCGCAGTGCGGGCAGGTGCCCTCCACATAGCGGTCCGGCAGGAAGCGTCCGTCGGCCGGGCTGTACACCTGGCGGATCGCGCGCTCCTCGATGAAGCCGTTCTCGTGCAGGCGGCGGGCGAAGTGCTGGGTGATCTCCACGTTCTCCGGGGAGGAACTCCGGCCGAAGTAGTCGAAGGCCAGCGAGAATCCGTCGTAGACCGCTTTCTGCGCGTCGTGCGCCTGCGCGCAGAACTCCGCGACCGGGATGCCCCGTTCCTTGGCGGCCAGCTCGGCGGGCGTGCCGTGCTCGTCCGTGGCGCAGATGTACAGCACCTCGTGGCCGCGCAGCCGCATATAGCGCGCGTACACGTCCGCCGGGAGCATGGACCCCACCATGTTGCCCAGGTGCTTGATCCCGTTGATGTACGGAAGGGCGCTGGTGATGAGGTGTCGAGCCATCGCGGGCTGCTCCCAAGTCGCTACGTGGGGTGACGGTCGGCGGCTTTCGTGGCCGTCCGACACTGTCTACGAACCTTGAAATCGTAGCCGACACGGCCGCGCCGCCCGCCTCCCGTTCTACGAGGTGGGAGGCGGGCGGCGCGGTGGGTGGTGCGTCGGGCGCGGTGCGTCACGGGCGCCAGGACGCGAGGACCCCCTCGTAGAGCGCCTTGTCCGTCAGCTCGCGGGGCGCCGGGCCGGCGTGGAAGAACGACGCGTTGCCGGTCTTCAGCCTGCGGAGGTAGTCGAACGCCTTGTTGTCGTGCTCGCCGAAGGCGACGAAGGAGAAGAACACCTCCGGGTGGCTCGTCCCGGCGTCGGCCAGGGCGCGGGTGGCGGGCGTCTTGGCGTCGGGGGCGCCGTCCGTCTGGAAGACCACCAGGGTGGGGACGGGGGGCTGGTCCGCCGTCCCTTCCGCCGTCCCCTGCGCGGTCTTCTGTGCGGCCTTCTGCTCGTCGAGGTGGGCGAGGACCGCCTCGACCGCGGCGTGGTAGCTCGTACGGCCCATGCGGCCCAGCGTGCCGTGCACCTCGTCGATCGTGTTCTCGTGGTCGGCGAGGGTGAGGTCGGCGGTGCCGTCCACCTCCGTGGAGAAGAACGTGACGTGGACCGTGGCCTCCGGGTCGAGGTGCGCGGCGAGGGCGAGGCACTGCTCGGCGAGGGCCTGGGCGGAGCCGTCCTTGTAGTACGGGCGCATGGAGGCGGAGCGGTCGAGGACGAGGTGGACCCGGGCGCGGGCGCCGGTGAGGTCGTTCTTCCTGAGAGCGGCGGTGGCGGCCTTGTAGGCCGTGGTGAGGCCGGGGGCGCGGGACTTCAGGCGGGGGAGGGGGATGGCGGGCTTGGTCTCGGCGGGGGGTTCCGCCTCGGAGGCGGGGGGCTGCGGGGTGTCCTCCGCCTGGGCTTCCTGGGCTTCCTGGGCTTCCTGGGCGTCCTGGGCGTCCTGGGATTCGTGGGCTTCCTGGGACTCCTGGGGCTCCTGCGTTTCCTCCGTCCGCGGCTCGTGCGCTTCCTGCGCCTGCGGCTCGTGCGGCTCCTGTGCCGCCTGTGCCTGCGGCTTGTGCGGCTCGTGCGGCTCCTGTGCCACCTGTGCCGCCTGTGTCTCCGGCTCCTGCGGCTTCTCCGCTTCCTGTGCCTGCGGCTGGGCGGGTTCCACCTCGGCTTCCGGTTCGGCTTCCGGCTCGGGGGCGGGTTCCGGTTCCGCCGCCGGTTCCGGTTCGGCGACCTGCTGCGGCTCTGCCGCGGCGTCCGGTTCCGGCGCGGGCTGCGGTTCCGGTTCGGCTTCCTGCTCCGGCTCCGGTTCGGGTTCCGGCTCCGGGGCCGCCTCCCGGGGTTCCGGCTGCTTCGGGACCGTGACGTTGTCGAAGGCCGCGGCCACCAGTTCGTGTTCGTCGGCGGCGGGCGTGCGCGGGTCGGGGATGCGGGCCGCGGGAGCGGGTTCCGGTTCCGGTTCCGGGGCGGGAGACGTCACGGCGGCGGGAGCCGGGTCCGCTTCCGGCTCCCGCGCGGGCTCCGCGGCGGGCTCGGCCGCCGGGGCCGGGACCTTCGGCGCCGCCGCCGGCTGCTCCTCGGCGGCGGGGGCCGGTTCCGTGGCCGGCACCTGCTCCGCACCCTCTGCTTCGGCCGCACGCCCCTTGCGTGACCGGCCGAACGCGTTCCGCAGGCGAGTGAGAATGCCCATGTGCGCAACCCTTCGCGTGAGTTGATCCCGTCGATCCCTGGCCAGGACGGACACGTAAGGTTAGCGGCCCCCGATGACGATCCCGGTCACGGGAGAGTGACGGGCCCCGGACGCTGTCAAGACCGCCCGGATCAGGCCTCGACGCGGGTCGGCTCCTGCTGCTGGGGCGGGGTGGGTGTCCCGGGCGTCCGGCGGCGCAGTCCGAGGCGGAACCGGGCGCGGGGGCGCGGACCGGTTCTGGTCCCAGTCCCGGTCCCGGTGCGGCGTGCGCGGCGGCGGGTGAGCCAGGTCAGGGCGGCCACGATCAGGCCCAGGGCCACCAGCAGCCAGGACGCCGTGCGCAGGGTGGCGGTGAGGGCGTCGTAGACGGCACCGGCCGCGGGCTGGGAGACCTCCTGCGGCAGGTCGGCCAGGGTCAGGCTGCGGCCCACCGCGAGGGCCAGGCCGAGCAGCGCGCCGCCGAGGGCGGTGCCGAGCGCGGTCGCGGTCACCGCGCGGCGCCGCCGGGCGGCCAGGGCGATGCCGGCGACGGCGAACACGACGGCCGCGACGGGCAGCCAGAAGCCGGCGACTTCGAGCACGTGGAATTCCTTCCGCATGCGGCCCAGGTCCTGGGCCGGGAGCAGGGCGACCTCGGTGTGCGCGACGGGGATGCGGCCCGCGAGCGGCACGTGGTCCTGGGCGAGCTGGGCCTTGACGTGGGCGGTGACCGGTGCCAGGTCGACGGTGACCGGGCGGTCGTGGCCGTCGCGGCCGTCCCGCAGGGCCCGCAGGACGGCGTCGTGGGCGACCCGGTTGCCCTCGTTCCAGGCGGTGCGGAAGGCTGCGGTCTGGGTGAACGAGCGGACCGCGTCGTGCACGAACGGCGTCACGGCCGCCCGCGCGGGCCCGGCGTCCGTCACCCGGCCGATCTCGGCCACGATGCCGTTCCCGACGGTGTCCGCGATGGCGTCGCGGACGTCCGGGTCGGCGGCGAGCGGCGCCATCGTGGTGACGTAGCGGCCGGTGTCGGCGAGCCCGTACGCCGCCCAGGCCGACAGCGCGCCGAACGGCACGAGCAGGCACGAGAGGGCGATCAGTACGGCCGACAGGCCGCTGCGCAGGCGTCGGGTCACGCTCCCAGCGAAGTCTTCCACCGGGCCGGCCGCGAGCGGGCGTATGGCAATCGGGTGACGACGCAGAGTACGCGGGACACGGTGGGCATGGGGAAGGCCCCGGCCCAGAACGGCACCGCGCCCCCCTGGACGGCACCGGGGCCGCGGTCCGCTCGGCCGGGGCGTCAGCCGATGCGGCGCCCCCTGGCGTCCTCGTGCGTGTAGACCCAGTAGAAGCAGATCAGCCCCACGGCCACGCCGAAGGCCAGGGAGAGGCCGATGGTCAGCAGGACCGAGCGGCCGGACTGGCCGAAGAGGAACCCGAAGGCCGCGCCGGTGAACAGGAACCACAGGAAGGCGTGCAGTTCGCGCGGCAGGCGCGAGGCCAGGGTCAGCACGCCCGCCATGAGCAGCGTGAACACGATCGCCGTCACGAAGCCGAAGGCCACGTTCCCGGCGGTGATCGGACCGCCGGAGCGCCGGTTGGCGGCGGCCCAGTAGCCGTAGACGAGCCCGATGGCGAACGGGCCCGCCCAGCGGGCGATCAGATGGGCGCGGTCGCTGAAGACGTCGGGCGTCCGGGGATGCCGGGCACGGGCCCCTGCGGTGCGGCCGGACACGGGTGCGGCGTGAACCATGAGAGCGCTCCTCTCGCTGTGCCTCCCCGGCTCCTCTGCTCCTCGCCCCCGCCTACCAGAGCACACCTGCCGGGCGGCTGCGGCAAGTCGGCGCGGGGGAGGGATGTTCCCGGTCCGGCATCCGCCCGCGCACCAGCAGCGGTTACGGTGCTGACGTACGCGACCGACGAACGGAACACCGCGGGGGGACCATGCCCGGAACCGTGCTGCTGCTCGCGGCCTCGCCCGTGGGGAAGGGCCGTCTGGTGGACGCGGCGTCCGTGCTGCCCGTGCTGGCCGCCGTCGAGCCCGCCGTCCTGTCCGGCACGCCCACCGCGAGCGTCGTCGAACTCGCCGACCCGCTGGAGCCGCAGGCCGTCCTCACCCGGCTGCGGGCCGCCGCCGCCTCCCCGGGGCCGCTGACCGTCTTCCTCACCGGACAGCTCCAGCTCGACCGCCGCCAGCACCTGCCGCACCTGGCGCTGGCCCGCACCGCCCCGGCCACCGTGCGCTACACCGCGCTGCCCTGGCACTGGCTGCGCGAGGAGCTGCGGCTGCGCCCGGACGGCACCACCACGCTGGTCGCCGACCTGTACGCGGACCAGGAGAGCTGGCGCCATCTGCACGAACGTCCGCTGGACACGGGCGGCAACATCGCCGTGTACGGCCGGGTCGCACCGCCGCCGTCCCGGCGCGGGGTGGCCCAGCCCGCGTACATGAAGGCGGTGGCGACGATCCTGCGCAGCGGGCACCGGCCGCCGGTGGCCCACCTGCACGAACAGGCGCTGGCGCGGCTGGCCGTGGAGGAGGGCGCCGGGTCGCGCGGGGCCCCGGCCGGGCCGGGGCTGGTGCTCGCCGCGGGGCGCCCGGCGGCGGCCGACCCGCACGCGGCCATCGCGGCCCGGGTGGAGTCGGGGCGGCACGGCGACGCCGACGCGCTCGCCGCCCGCTGGGAGCAGGACGCCGTACGGGAGCACGGGGCGGCCTCCGAGGAGGCGTTGCACTGGAGCGAGGTCCGCGCCGACCTCGCGATGTTCGCCGGGGACGCGGCCCGCAGCTGCCGTACCTGGCTGGCGGTGGCCGCCACCCGGCTGGCCATGGGGCAGAGCGCCGACGCGCCGCAGGTGGAGGCCGCCGTGGACCGGGCGCACCACCAGTGGGGGCAGATCCGCGATGCGGAGCGCGCCCGTGAACTGGGGCCGCTGCTGGCCGAGTTGCGCGACCGGGTGCCGGGCCGGCAGCAGGGTGCGCTGGACCATGTGCGAAGGCAGCTAAGGCAGTTGCAGACGCAGGACTGACGGGGGCGACGGCGCCCGCGCACGCCCTCTCCCCAGGGCGCGTGCGCGGTGCCAGAATGGTGAGTCATGGCTGAGGGGGAGGGCGTGGCCGGCCGAGCGATCCGGGTCCGGCTGGACGGAAGCGCGAGCAACCGCGACATCGACGCGCTGAAGGCGTGGCTGGAGCGGGAGAATCCGCTGGAGGAACTGGTCGCCGACGGGCGCCTGCACATCCTGGAGCAGCCGCGCTCGGACGCGCCGCCCGGTCATATGGGCGCCGGGATGGAGATCCTGCTGGTCCTGGCCGGTGCGGGCGCCGAAGTGGTCTTCGGCGAGCTGCTGGAGCAGACGAGACGAGCCGTGGCCGCCTGGCGGGAGAACCGCCGCCGGGTGGAGCCCGGACCCCCGCCCGAGCAGCGCGTCGATCCGGTGAACTCCGGCGAGGAGTAGGGCCGTGGGCCGCTTCGACCCGAGGGGGCGGGTGAACCGGGCGCTGCTGGTCGGCGTGTCGGAGTACGAGCACACGAAGCCGGTCGCGTGGGACGGGGTGGCCGGGCAGTTGCCCGCCGTGCGGCACAACGTCAGCAGACTGCGGCAGGCCCTGCGGGGCGGGGTGTTCGCGGACCGGGAGATCACCGACTGCCGTTCGCCCTCCCACGACGACTTCGGCGAGGATCTGCGCCGCGCCGCGCACGAGGCCGAGGGGCTGCTGCTGTGCTACTTCGCCGGGCACGGCGCGGTACCGAGCGCGGGCAACGAGCTGTTCCTCCAGATGCGCAACGCGCGCGTGGTCGCGGGCGCGCAGGCCGTCTTCCCGAACGCGACCTCGTTCACCGAGGTGCTCACGGTGCTCGCGGGCAGCGGCGCCGAGCGGATCGTGGTGATCCTCGACTGCTGCTACGCGGGCAACGCCGCCAAGGTGTGGCACGACTTCCCCGGCCGGCACAAGATCCTGCTGCTGATGAGCGTGCAGGCCAACCGGCTCATCGACGCGGGCGACGGCACCGGCCCGACCCCGTTCACCGACGAGCTGGTACGGCTGCTGGAGGCGGGCGGGGACCGGTCGCTGCTGGAGGTCTACGGGCGGGTGCGCGCGCGGATGCTCGGGGCGGGCCGTACGACCACGCAGAACGATCCCTGGGAGCCGCAGCTCGCCGCCGCGCCGGACACGGACGTCCTGCTGCGGTCGGGGCCCCGCCCGCACCCGGAGCCGCCGCCCGCGCCCGCGCCGTCTCCGCCGCCTCCGTCACCGCCCCCGTCCCCGTCCCCGCCTGTGCCGGAGTCTCCGCCGCCTCCGCCGGGGCCCCGCGAGCCCCGGTCCGGGCCGGGGGCGGTCCGCGTCCGGCGGGTGCTCGCGGGGCTGCTGGGGACGGTGGGGGCGGCCGGGGCGCTGACCGGCGCCGGGGTGCGGTGGCTCGGCCGGCTCGGGCAGTCGGGGCGGCTCGGACGGCTCGGTCGGCTCGGGTGGTGGGGCAGGGCCGGGGTGGCCGTCGCGCTGGTGCTGGTCCTGGCGGGGGGCGGCTACGTCATCGCGTCCCGGTTCATCGGTGCCGGGGCCGCCCCCGCCTGCCGTCCGCCCCTCGAACTGCGGGTGCTGACCGACCCCGACCTGGAGCCGGTGGTCCGCACCGCCGCGGACGCCTATCTCGCCTCGGGCGCCGACGACGCCGGACACGGCTGCCGCCGTACCGGCATCACCGTCTACAGCGCGGGCGCCGGAGCGGCGGTCACCGCGCTGCGCCGGCAGACCGACGCCTGGCAGGAGCCGCGCGAGGAGGACACCAACCCGCAGCGGGACATCGGCCCGCAGCCGGACGTCTGGATCCCGGCCTCGGGCACCGACGTGGCCCGGGTCGGCACCGACCGCTCCGAGCGCAGCTTCGCCGAACTGCGGCCCGACGCAGGCCCGTTCGCGTACTCGCCGGTGGTGCTGGCCGTGCCGCGCAAGCTCGCCGGGAGCCGGGCGGAGGAGCGGACCGGGCTGCCGCTGGCCCGGCTGGTCGCCCAGCTGCGCGCGCGGGACGCGGCGGCCGGTGTGCTGCGCGCCGACCCGGAGGTCACCGACTCCGCGCTGCTGGCGACGGTCGGCCTCTACGGCGGCGGCGCCGACCCGCGCGCCGCCGAACAGGGGGTGCGCACCGCGGGCCCGCCCGCCCCGACCGCCGCCGACCTGCTGTGCGCGCTGCCCGCCGACCGCGCGGCGGACGCCCGCACCGCCGCCCTGGTCCCCGAGTTCCTGCTGGTCAGCGGGGTGGGCTGTGCCAAGAACACCCGGGTGCCGCGGAGCGCCGAGTACCCGTCCGACGTACCGGCGCTCACGCCCACGTTCGTCCGGGTCGCCTGGGACGGCGGGGACCGGGACGCCGCCGTCCGGGCAGACGCGGTGGACCGCTTCCACGCGTGGCTCACCGGCCGGGACGGGCTCGCCGCCTTCGCCGCCGCCGGATTCCGCTCCGCTACGGGCACCGGGCATCCGCTGCTCGGCGGCGGGCCCGCCGACACCGGGGTGCTGCGCGCCGCGGAGCCGCTGCCGGGCGCCGCCGCGCGGACGGCGGTGGACACCGCGCTCAGCCGCTACCGCAGCGCGAACGGCCCCGGCCGGGTCCTCTACCTGCTGGACAGCTCCGGCTCGATGCACACGCGATGGCCGGGTCCCAGCGGCGGCCCCGGCATCCTGAAGCAGTCCCTGGGCGGGCTCGGTGACGAGGACGAGTACGGGGTGTGGGGCGTGTACGACGGTCCCGGGGGCCGCCACCACGACGAGGTGCTGGCCTTCGGGCATCACCGGCGCGCCGACGCCGAGCGCGGCGTGGACGCGGCGGCGCGGGTGCGCGACGCCGAGTCCGATCCGCACGCGGCGCTGCTCGACGCGCTCGACACGATGGCGGAGCGCGGCGCCGACGACAAGCGGCCCCAGCTGATCGTCTACATCACCGACGACGAGGACGACGACCGGCTGACCGGCCGGAACCTCGCCCAGGTGCTGGAGCGGGCCCGGCAGCGGAAGGTCCCGGTGGACATGGTGTCCCTGGTCGCCGGCTCCTGCGACCGGGGCCGCCCGGCGGCCGCCGTCGCCGAGGCGAGCCACGGCCGCTGCCTGGACACGGCCGACGACCTCGGCACCGGTCTGCACGACGAGGTGGCGCGGGTGGGGACGGGGGAGGACTGATGAGACGGCGCGGGACCGGGCACCGGCGCGGGGGGCGGACCCGGCGCGGCGGGCGGCTGCCGCGGGCCCTGTCACCGGTGGCGCCCGTGCCGGTCGCGGCGGCCGTGCTGCTGGTGCTGGCCGCGGTCGCGGGCTGCACCGGCGGGGGCGGGCCGGAGGCGGAGCGGTCGCCCTCCGCCGATGTGCCCGGCGAGATCGTGGTGGCCAGCGGCCGGGACGTGACCGGGAAGAACGGCGTCCGGGAGCAGCTCATCGACGCCTGGAACCGGGAGCAGGACAAGGAGAACACGGGCTACCACGCGCGGCTGGTCGAGCTGCCGGGCTCGGCCGACGAGCAGCGCAGCCAGCTGCTGGGCGCGCTCCAGTCGGGCAGCGCCGACTACGACGTGGTCAACCTGGACGTGACCTGGGTGCCGGAGTTCGCCGAGGCCGCGCTGGTCGATCCGCTGCCGGACGGCGCGCTCGACGGCGACGTCATCGCCTCGGTCGCCGCCACGGCGTACTGGAAGAAGCGGGTCTACGCGGTGCCGTTCAACACCGACGTGGGGCTGCTGTACTACCGGCTCGACCAGCTGCGGGAGGCCGGGGTCCGCGATCCCGTGCTCGGGCCCGGCACGTCCTGGCAGCGGCTGCGCGATCTCGCCGACGTCCTGGACACGCATCCGCCCAAGGGCTTCGAGAAGGCGTGGACGACGCAGCTCGCCGCCTACGAGGGCCGCACGGTCAACGCCATCGAGGCGTTCGCCTCCGCCACGAAGGACTTCGCCCTGACCGACGAGTCGGGCCGCTACACCGCGACCCGCCAGGAGCTCGCCGACGGCATCGCGGAGCTGCGCCGGCGCACGGAGAAGCCGTACACCCTGGACCACGCCCTCGCCTCCGACGAGGCCGCCTCGCTCAGTGACTTCGCGAGCGGCCGCACGGCCTTCCTGCGGCAGTGGCCCTACGCCTACGGCACGCTGCACCAGACCTTCTCGTCCCGGCAGCTCGGCGTGGCGCCGCTGCCCGGCCGGGCGGTGCTCGGTGGGCAGAACCTGGCGGTGGCCCGGTCCTCGGAGCGGCCCCGCAAGGCCGCGCAGCTCATCGCCTACCTCACCAGCGCGCAGAGCGAACGCTGCCTGCTGGACGCGGGGTTCGCCGCGACCCGTACGTCGGCGTACACCGACGACCGGGTGCGGTGCGCGGTGGAGGCGGTCCCCTCACCGGCCCCCACCGGGGAGAGCACCGACCGGATGCCGCGCGACGCGGCCGGCCGCCCCGACTACGCCCGCCGCATCCTGCTGCCCGCCCTCACCCGCGCGGTGCCCCGCCCCCGCACCCCGCTCTACGGCGCCTTCACCCAGACCTTCACCACCGAACTGGGCCGCCTGTTCACCGACGACCCCCCGACCGACGCGGCCCTGGCCGCCGAACTGGACGAGGCGCTGAGGAAGGTGCTGCCGGACGGGTCCTAGCCCCAATGCCGGTGACTTAAGTTCTGTCCTGCCGTGTGATGGTGACGGTGTCCGGCGCGGGGGGTGTCCAGTTGGAATGCTCGGCCCGTTTGAGCGGCCAGTTGGACATCTTGCGTTTGATCACTCGGGGGCAGGTGCGGTGGCGGCGTGGGGGCAGGAGGCGTTCGGCGATCTCAGCGAGGGTGCGGGCCAGTGCCCGGGCGAGTCGGCCGGGGGGAAAACGCCGCCTGGGCCGGGACCTGGCGGCGCACGATCCGCAGGGACCGGGTGAAGGACAGGCGGTCAGGGTCCAGACCCTCGCGCAGGGCGCTCTGGTGCATCAGCTGCCGGACGGCGTGGTGCACCAGGAGGAAGCCGTAGATCTCCTGCTCCACACCCCACGGGTATTTCGAGCGCAGGACGAGCTTCGGGCCGCGTTGGTGAGTCTTGATCTCGTCCAGCGTGGTCTCGATTTCCCACCGCTGGGCGTAGAGCGCGGCCAGCTCCCGCGCGGGTGCTTCCTCTGGATCGAGCAGGCTGGTGATCAGGCGGTAGACGGTGGCGTCGCCGGTGCGGGCGAGGGTGTACTCGATCACCCGGACCACCACCGGGTTGCGGCGGCTCCTGCGGTCCTTTTCGGCATGGACCGTGCTGAGGCAGGAGCCGTCGCCGAGGACCTGGGTGACGGGCAGGACCGCGCTCTTGCGCACCCGCCACAGCAGGTCCGCGCCGCTGTCCCGGGCGGCCTGCCACAACTCGAATCCGTAAAAGCCCCGGTCGGCGAGCAGGAGCATCCCTTCCCGGAGCCGGGAAAACAGCTGCCGGGAGAGTCTCTGCTCGCTCGCCGACTGCGGACCGATGACGGCCCCGAACACCGTGTGGGTGCCGCATTCCGCCAGCGCGACCAGCCGTGCCTGCGGGAACGCGGCTGCTCCGCGCGTCGAGGCATGGCGGCCGAAGAACTCGGCGTTGGCCGCCGTGTCCGCCACGTCCAGGGACGTGCCGTCCACCGCGACCAGACGCCGGTGCCGGTACCAGGCACCCGCCGTCCCGGGCACGGCCACCGGTCGGCAGACCCGGGCGAACAACGCCCTCAACGGCTCCACACCAAGACGCCGGCGTGCCCGGCCGATCGCGGCGGTCGTCGGCACCCGCCACGACCGCCGCCCATCACCCAGCCCCTCGCCCAGCAGCCGGGCGACCTCCTCGTATCCCTGCCCGAAGAACAGGCACATCGCGAGAACGAAGTAGACCACCACCCGCGCCGGCAGCAGACGGCTGCGCTGCTCGGTCCGGCCGCTCTCGGCGATCACCTCATCGACCAGACGAGACGGAAACGCCTGCGTCAGCACCCCGATCGCGATCCGGTCCGACAACCGCTCATCCGCAGGCACCCTGACCTGCCCCACCCTCGCCACACGAAAGACAACGAGGCACAGCCGTCTAAGTCACCGGCATTGGTCCTAGCCCGCCGGCAGCCTCCGCGGACCGGCCCTAACGCCCCTGGACCACGACCTGCTGCCCGGGATCGGGTTCGGTCGTGGGGGCGGGGCCCGCGTTGGCGGCCGCGACCAGGGCGGCCACGGCGACGAGGGCCGCGCCGAGTCCTCGTACATGGCGTGCGGAGATGCGACCAGGGCGGGCGACAGGGCGTCCGGACACGGCGACCGACCTCACAGCGGCAGGGAACGACAGTGGGGGGTTAAGCAGGCTTAACGTACTTCCCAACCTAGGGTGTGGGAGCGCTCGGCCGGAAGGGCAAACCGGAGGGAAACAAGGGGAGTTGGACCGGCGTGGGTGAGATGTCCCCGCGGGTCGCCGCCGGGGGGCGGCGGGCCGGGCACGCGGGGGCCGGGGGGTGCGCGTACTGGCATGATGAGGCGCATGGCGAAGCGGGACGACCCGGAGACCATCGGGCGCAGGGTGCAGCGGCTGCGGCGCGAACGGGGCCTCACCCAGAAGCAGTTGGCCGAACCGGCGTACACACCCGCGTATGTCTCCACCCTGGAGGCGGGGCGGGTGCGGCCCTCCGACGCCGCGCTGCGCCACCTCGCCGAACGGCTCGGTGTCGCCTACGAGGAGCTGGCCACCGGCCGCCCCGCCCATCTCGCCACCGATCTGCGGCTGCGGCTGACCGAGGCGCAGCGGACGCTGGCCACCGGGGAGACCGGCCGGGCCGCCGAGCTGTACGGGGAGCTGCTGGCCGAGGCCGAGCAGCTCGACCTCGCCGACATCCGGGCCGACGCGCTGCTCGGGCTCGGGGAATGCGCCCTGGAGACCGGTGAACTGGAGAGCGGGCGGCGCTACTTCGAGCAGTCCGAGCAGGCCCTGGCCGACGCGCCGCTGCCCGCCCGCGTCCCCGCGCTGCGCGGCCGGGCCGTCGCCCACTACCTCACCGGCGAACTGCGGTACGCCGTCTACCTCTTCGAGTCCACCCTCGACGAACTCAACCGCTCCGGACTGCACGACCCGGACGCCCTGCTCCTCCTCTACGCCGGTGTCATCGGCCCGTACATGGACATGGGCGCGCACGCGCGGGCGGCGCAGGCGGCCGAGTTCGCCCTCGCGCTCGCCCCGCAGGCGGGCGACCCGGCGCTGGTGGCCCGGATGCACCGGTCGGTGGCCCGCACCCTGCTCGCCGAGGGCCGGATCGCCGAGGCGGACGCCTCGCTCGCCAAGGCCGCCGAGCTCTACCGCCACCTCCAGCTGCGTACCGAACTCGCCAACTGCCACTGGATGCGCGGCTATGTCTGCGCGCAGAACGGCGAACTGGAGCGCGCCGAGCAGGAGTTGCGGTCCGCGCTGGACATGCTGACCGCCAAGCGGGCCGCCCTCTACACCCGGCAGGTCGCGGTCGAACTGGCCGACGTGCTGCACCGGCGCGGCAAGTCCGGGCAGGCCGCCGACCTGCTGCGGGACGTGCTCGGCGACCTCTCCTCCGAGCGGGGCGCGATGCACGCCGCCGCCGCGCACCGGCTGCTCGGCATCATCGCCGAGGACGCCCGGGACACGGAGGCCGCCGAGGAGCACTACGTCCGCGCGCTGAGCCTCCTGGAGCGGGCCGGTGCCGCCGGTGACCTGGCCGACCTGTGCCGCCTCCTCGGTGATCTGCTGCGCCGCACCGGCCGGGTGGAGGCGGCCCTCGACGCCTACCGCACCGGGCTCGGCCACCGCACCGCCCCGGGCACCACCACGCTGGGCCCGGCCCCCGCGCAGCCTCCGCTGTGACACCGGGCGCCGTCCGGGGCGTGTCCACGCCGGGCGCACAGGGCGCGCTTTCCTAGGATCACCGTATGGACATACTCGTCTTCGTCATCGTCTTCGCGGCTCTGCTCACCGGGTTCGCCACGATCGAGATCCGGATCGCCCGCACCGACCGGCGCACCGCCCGCGTCGAGCACAAGCTGGACCTGATCCTGGACCACCTGGGGCTGCGCGAGGAGCAGCCGTGGCGGGGCGAGGTGGCCGAACTGGCGCGGACCGGACGGAAGATCCAGGCGGTCAAGCTGTACCGGGAGGCCACGGACGCCGGTCTGAAGGAGGCCAAGGAGGCCGTGGACCGGATCGCCGCCGGCTGAACCGGGCCGGCTCGGCGTCGTCGTCGCTCATGCCTGGGCGCGGGTTCCGTCCCGGGCCGCCGTCAGGCGCTCCACGCCCAGCTGGGCCGCCGTCAGGGTGGCGTCGGACGGGAGGTCCCCGGGGGCGCCGTCGGTCAGGGTGAGCGCGTCGCCGCCGACGCGCACGGCCACGACGTCGAGCGTGAGCGCGGTGGTGTCCGTGCCGTCCCCGTCGTCCTCCCGGCCGCCGAAGTCCGGCTCGTCCGCGCCGTTCGCGCCGTCCGCGCTGTCGCGCGGCCCGGTGAAGGTGATCCGCAGGCCCTGCCGGGCGTCGCCGAGCGCGGGCAGCGCGAGGTCGCTGACCCGCACCGTCTGCTCCCCGGCCCGGGTGGTCGCCGCCGTGAACCGGGCGCAGGTGCGCGGCAGCGTCCGCAGCCAGGCCAGGGTGCGGTCCACGTCCGCCGGGCGCAGGGTGAGGACCTGGTGGCGCAGTTGGGCCCGGTCGTCGCCGTCGTCGAAACCGGTCACCGCGTACGTCCCCGTGGGGGCGCCGAGCGGCTGGTCGGCGTAGAGCGCGTCGATGAGCCGCTGGCAGTCGGGCGCGGTCCCGGCGCCGGTGCGCGCCTTGAGGATGCCGTCCCGCCAGGTCGCCGCCCCCTCGGTCGGTTCCCAGGGCACCCCGAGGTCGTCCTCGGTGAGCAGCGCGGCCTGCGCCTGCGCCGCGGTGAGCCCGGCGGGGGCGGCCGGTGCCGTGGGGGCGGCCGGTGTCCGCGGGGCGGCCGGCCGGGAGGCCGCGGCGGCGGACGGCGAGGCGGCGGCGGGCCGGGCCTCCTGCCCGGAGCCGCAGGCGGTCAGCACCGGCGGACCGGCCGCGCAGAGCACGGCGAGGGCAAGGACACGGACAGCCGGGAGCCGGGGCATGGGCGGGTCCTCCACAACGACGGTCGGACGACGGTCACGGCCGGGGCGGCCACGGCGGCAGCGGCGCCGGGGCACCGACGCCCGCGACGCGCACGACGCCCGCGACGCGCACCGGACGGTCATCCCACCGCACCACCGACTCCCGCCCCGCACCACCGCGCCGGTCCGTCCGGGTGAGCGGCACGGACGGCGCCGCGCGCGGGGGCGCGGGCGGCACGGCGGTGGCCGTCCGGACCAGCGCCGCCGGACCAGCGCCGCCGGACCAGCGGCGGCCGGGTGACGCGGTGCCGGGGCGCACCGGGCCGGGAGGCGGGGCGCATAGGGTCGGGAGCGGAGTGCGAGTACAAGCGAGTCTTCGAGGGAGCCCGCCGTGACCGGTCCGTCCAACTCCGACGCCACGCCCGTGATCATCGACTGCGACACCGGTGTCGACGACGCGCTCGCCCTGCTGTTCGCCGTCCGGCACCCGGGGCTCGACCTGCGCGCGGTGACCTGTGTGGCCGGGAACACGGACGTGGACCAGGTGGTGCGCAACACGCTCACCGTGCTGGAGCAGGCGGGCGCACCCGAGATCCCGGTGGCGCGCGGCGCCGAGCGCCCGCTGATCGAGCCCGTGCGCACCGCGCTCCATGTGCACGGCCGCGACGGCATGGGCGACCTCGGCCTGCCCGCCCCGGCCCGGCGGCCCACCGACGCGGACGCGGTGGCGCTGCTGCGCCGCACGGTCCTGGACTCGCCCCGGCCGGTCACCCTGATCCCCACCGCGCCCCTGACCAACATCGCCCTGCTGCTGCGCACCCACCCGGAGGTGACGCGGAACATCGAGCGGATCGTGTTCATGGGCGGCGCGGTGGCCACCGGGAACGCCACGGCGGTCGCCGAGTTCAACGTGTGGCACGACCCGGAGGCCGCCGCGATCCTGCTGAGCGCCGGGGTGCCGACCACGATGTACGGGCTGGACGTGTTCGAGCGGGTCGTCGTCCCGGCCGGTGACGTGCGCCGGCTGGGGGAGAGCACCGAGCCGGGCGCGCGGCTGGCCGGGCGGCTGCTGTCCCACCGCGACCCGGTGACCAGTGAGGAGGACCCGGCGGGCGGCCTCGGGGACGCGGGAGCGGTCTGCGCGGTCGCCGACCCGGCGGGGCTGACCACGCACCGGCTGCCCGTCGAGGTGACCCTCGCGCCGGGACCGGGGCGCGGCCAGACGGTCGTCGACCGCCGCCGGCGCCCCGGCGAGGCGGAACTGCACGGCGAGGCCCGTGAGCAGCCGCTGGTGGACGTGGCGCTCGACGTCGACGTGGAGCGGTACGTGAAGCTGTACCTGGCCACCGTCGAGGGCGCGGGCGCGCGGGCCTGACCGCGCGGCGGACGGGACCGCCCCACGACTGGCCCGAGCACGGCCGAGCACGGCCGAGCACGGTCGGGCGGGGCCCGGAGGGGGCGGTCGGGGGTGCGCCGCGGGGCGCGACACCGGCGCGGTCCGGGTACGGGGTTCGCCTCCCCGGCGGGCGGGACAGGATTCCCTGAGCCGTTCCGGCGACACCCGGAGGCCCCCGGGCCCGCGCCCGCGGGCTCCGTGCCCGCGTGCCCACAGCTCCCCGTCCGAAGAGGAGACCGCGTGACTGACCGCACCGACGACGCGCCGCCCGACCTGTCCTCCCGCGACCCCGACTGGTGGCGGCAGGCCGTCGTCTACCAGGTCTACCCCCGCAGCTTCGCCGACGCCGACGGTGACGGACTCGGCGACATCCGGGGCATCACCCGGCGGCTGACGCATCTGGCCGGGCTCGGTGTCGACGCCGTGTGGCTCAGCCCGTTCTACCCCTCCGAACTGGCCGACGGCGGCTACGACGTCGCCGACCACCGGGACGTCGACCCCCGCCTGGGCACCCTCGACGACTTCGACGCGCTGGTCGCCGAGGCGCACCGCCTCGGCCTGAAGGTGATCGCGGACATCGTCCCCAACCACAGCTCGCACCGGCACCCCTGGTTCCAGGAGGCGCTGCGGGCCGGACCCGGCTCCGCCGCCCGCGCCCGGTACGTCTTCCGGGACGGCCGCGGCGACAGCGGCGAACTGCCGCCCACCGACTGGCAGTCCGTGTTCGGCGGCAGCGCCTGGCGGCGGGTGCCGGACGGCCAGTGGTACCTGCATCTGTTCGCCCCCGAGCAGCCGGACTTCGACTGGAGCAACGAGGAGGTGCGCGCCGACTTCCGCACCACCCTGCGGTTCTGGTCCGACCGGGGCGTGGACGGCTTCCGCGTCGACGTGGCGCACGCCCTGGTCAAGGACCTCGACGAGCCGCTGCGCGACGTCGGGGACATCGGCGTCACCGGCGAGGACGCGCTGCCGCGTCTGGAGCCGGGCAGCCACCCGTACTGGGACCGGGACGGTGTGCACGAGATCTACCGGGACTGGCGCAAGATCTTCGACGCCTACTCCCCGCCCCGCACCGCCGTCGCCGAGGCCTGGGTGCCGGACGCGCGGCGCGCGCTGTACGCCCGGCCCGACGAGCTGGGCCAGGCCTTCAACTTCGAGTACCTCCAGACCGGCTGGGACGCGGACGAGCTGCGCGCCGCCATCGCCGCCTCCCTGGCCACCGCGCGGGCCGCCGGTGCCTCCGCCACCTGGGTGCTCTCCAACCACGACGTGGTCCGGCACGCCTCCCGGCTGGTGCTCCCGCCGGGCACGGACGAGAACGCCTGGCTGCTGGCCGGCGGCCGGGCGCCCGCCGTGGACCCGGCGGCCGGACTGCGCCGGGCCCGCGCGGCGACCCTGCTGATGCTGGCCCTGCCCGGCTCGGCCTACCTCTACCAGGGCGAGGAACTGGGCCTGCCCGAGGTGGCCGACCTGCCCACCGAGGTGCTCCAGGACCCCGTCTGGGAGCAGACGGGCCATGTCCGCAAGGGCAGGGACGGCTGCCGGGTGCCGCTGCCGTGGACGACGACCGGGCCCTCGTACGGCTTCGGGCCCGGCGGGTCCTGGCTGCCGCAGCCGCCCGCCTTCGCCGCGTACGCCGTCCAGGCGCAGGACGGGGTGGAGGGCTCGACCCTGGAGCTGTACCGCACGGCGCTGCGGCTGCGCCGCAAGCTGCTCGCGGACGAGTCGCTGACCTGGACGCAGGACACCCCGGCGGGCGTGCTGGCGTTCGCCCGCTCCGCGGGCTGGCGGTGTGTCACCAACCTGTCCGACGGCCCCGTACCGCTGCCGCCGGGCGAGGTGCTGCTGAGCAGCGGAGCGCCGACGGGCGACCGGCTGGAGCCGGACACCACCGTGTGGCTGGCATAGGCCCCCGGCTCTCGGGCCCCGCCCCCGCCTCCCCCCGCCCCGCCCGCGCGCGGCGGACCCCGGCTCCGGGGCGTCGGCCGCGGCGAGGACAATGATCGTCGACGGACGCAGAGGCGCCGGAGCGGGCGGGAGGGGTGGGCGGATGCCGGACCGGCGTACGTACGCGGCGGTGATCGCGGCCTGCGCGCTGCTCGCGGGGTGCTCGTCCACCGCCCAGGTCGGCGACACCAGCCCCCAGGACGCGCTGACCCGCACCCTGGAGCCCGGCGAGCGCCCCGCCGTGCCGGACCTCGGCGGGACGTCCCTGGACGGCCGGAAGATCCAGCTGTCCGACTACCGGGGCAAGGTCGTCGTGCTCAACGTCTGGGCGCACTGGTGCGGCCCGTGCCGGCTGGAGGCCCCGGAGCTGGAGAAGATCCAGAAGGAGTGGTCGCCCCGCGGGGTGCAGGTGCTCGGGATCGCCAACGACAGCAGCCGCGCCGAGGCGCTCACCTTCCAGCGGGACCACCATCTGGGCTATCCGTCCCTGCACGATCCGGCGGGCAGGCAGGTGCTGCGCCTGCCCCGCGGACTGGTGAGCACCCAGACGCTTCCCCTCACCGTGGTCATAGACCGGGAGGGCCGGGCCGCGGCCGTCCGGATCGGGATGACGTCGGAGAGCCGGATGGCGAAGGTGCTCGAACCGCTGCTCCCCGCCGCGGCGGCGTCCGGCGGGCCGGGGCGCTGAACCGGGCGTCCGGACGGACAATGGCCGGGCGCAGGGCGCACCGGTCCCGCCCGCAGTCCTCGCCGAAAGGAACGAGATGACCGCCTCCACCCGTACCGTCGCCGTGCTGGGCACCGGCATCATGGGCGCCGCGATGGCCCGCAACCTCCTGCGGGCCGGGCACACCGTCCGCGTCTGGAACCGCACCCTCGCCAAGGCCGAGCCGCTGGCCGCCGAGGGCGCCGAGGTCGCGGCCACCGCCGCCGACGCGGTCCGGGACGCCGACGCCGTGCTGACCATGCTCTACGACGGCACCACCGTCCTCGATGTCATGCGCGAGGCCGCTCCCGAGGCCCGCGCGGGCGCCGTCTGGGCGCAGTCGACCACCTCCGGCCTGGAGGCGGTCGGCGAACTGGCGGACCTCGCCCGCGCCCACGGCCTGGTCTTCTACGACGCCCCGGTCCTCGGCACCCGGCAGCCCGCCGAGGCGGGGCAGCTCACCGTGCTGGCCGCCGGGCCCGCGGACGGCCGCGCGGCGGTGCAGCCGCTGTTCGACGCGGTGGGCGCGCGCACGGTGTGGACCGGCGAGGACGGCGCCGCGGCCACCGCGACCCGGCTGAAGCTGGTCGCCAACAGCTGGGTCATCGCGGCCACCGCCGCCACCGGCGAGACCCTGTCCCTGGCCGAGGGGCTGGGCGTGGACCCGGCGGCCTTCTTCGACCTGATCGCGGGCGGCCCGCTCGACATGGGCTATCTGCGCGCCAAGGCCGGGCTCGTCCTCGACGGCGCTCTGCTGCCGCCGAGCTTCGCGGTGACCACGGCGGAGAAGGACGCCCGGCTGATCGTCGAGGCCGGCGCGCGGCACGGCGTACGCCTGGACGTGGCCGCCGCGAGCGCCGACCGCTTCGCCCGCGCCGCCGCCCAGGGGCACGGCGGCGAGGACATGGCCGCGGCCTACTTCGCCAGCTTCGACGAGCCTCCGGCGCCGGGAGCCTGACCGACCGGCGCCCGGCCGACCGGCGCCCGACGGCCGGTCAGCCAAGGCAGAGGACCAGCAGGCAGAGCCGCGGGGACGACGGGTCCGCGGCGGGCGGCGAGGACGGGTCCGTGCTGCCGTGTCCGGGCGGGGTGCCCTGGGGAGCGGTGGGCCCGGTCGACGGGGGCTGCGCCGGTGTGTCCGGGGAATCGTGCGCGGCCGGGGCGCCGCCGGTCCCGGAGGTACCGCCCGCGGCCGAGGTCCCGGACGTGTCCGCCGGACGCGCCGCCGGAGCCGGGCGCGTGGCGGGCGCGGAGGGCGCCACCGGCGCGGGCGGGGCGGCGGCATCGGGGCGTACGCCCTGTCCGGCCAGGGTGGAGGGGTGGTGCGCGGGCGCGGCCGGAGGCGAGGAGTGCCGCACACCGGAGGAGCCGGTCCCGGGAGTCTTCCCGGGGGCGGATCCGGTCCCGGCCGCGGGTGCGGAGCCGTGGCCCGCGGGCCGCCTGCCGACGCTGTCCGGGTGCGGGCCGTCCTGCGCCGGGACCGCCGCCTGGGCGCGGTCACCGCCGCCGCGTTCCATCGAGGCGACCGTCAGACCGCCGCCGACCAGGGCCACCGCCGTGGCGACCAGGGCCCGGCGCTGGGTCTTCTTCCAGCGGGCCAGCTGCCGCCGCCGCGCCGCCCGCCCCGGCCGCTGCCGGACCTGCGGCAGATCCGGCAGATCCGGCAGATCCGCTAGGCCCGACAGGTCCGTCCCGTCCGGCGCCTGCGGCACCTCTGCGGTGTCCGGGGCGTCCGGGGCGTCCGGTACGGCGGTCTCCCGGGCACCGGCCGCCGCCGGGCCGGGAGCGTAGGAGTGCGCGGAGTCCGTGGTGGCGTTCGGTGCTATGTCCGGCGCGTACGCACCGCAACCGGGGCATACCAGGGCACCGTTGAGGTGCCGTCGGCACGTGGAGCAGTAGTCCATCCGGATCTTCCTGGGTCGGCTGCCGGGCGGCCAGTCACGCTAACAACCGGGCCGCCGCGCTGTGTGGAGCCTGTGTGACGCTCTCGCACGGATTCGGCACCGGACCTCGTCCGCCGGAAGGATGCGGCGGCCCCTCAAGATCGCCGAGGATGGCGGGGACATGCACGGACCCGAGGGAAGGGAAGTCCCTTGCGCATCCGCAGGATCGCCGCAGCCACCGTCGTCGCCACCGCCTTGTCACTGACCACCGCCGCCGCCCCCGCGGCCTTCGCCGGCCCCGGACCGGCCTCCGCCCCGGCCACCGTCCCGGCCACCGCCCGGCCGGGCACCGCCTTGGACCCGGCCGCCCTCGGCGGCGCGCTGCGCGCCGTGCACGAGGCGGGCATGTACGGCCTGTACTCCTCGGTCCGCGACGGCGACCGCGCCTGGAGCGGCGCGTCCGGCGTCGCGGACGTGGCCACCGGCCGCCCGGTCCGGCCGGACATGCGCCACCGGGTGGGCAGCATCAGCAAGTCCTTCGCCGCCGTCGCCGTGCTCCAGCAGGTGGAGGCGGGCCGGATCCGCCTGGACGCCCCCATCGCCACGTATCTGCCCGGCCTGGTCCCGGGCGAGCGCGGGGACCGGATCACCGTCCGCATGCTGCTCGACCACACCAGCGGCATCGGCGACTACGTGGTGCCCGCCTTCCCGTCCCTGGCCGAGGGCTCGACGGCCAGCCTCGACGAGGAGCGGTTCCGCTCGATCCGCCCGGCGGAACTGGTCCGCCTCGGCCTGGCCGCCCCCGCCACCGGCGCACCCGGCGCGCTGCCCGGCCACTACTCCAACACCAACTACGTCATCGCCGGACTCCTGCTGGCCAAGGTCACCGGCCAGGACCCGGAGGCGTACATCACCCGCCATGTCATCGGCCGGGCCGGGCTGCGCCACACCTCCTACCCGCGCACCGCCGCCCTCCAGGGCCCGCACGCGCGGATGTACGAGAGCTTCTACGGGCTGATCGACCCGCCCCGCGACTACAGCGTCTACGACATGTCCTGGGCGTACACGGCGGGCGCGGTGGTCTCCACCACCGACGACCTGAACCGTTTCTACCGGGCACTGCTGACGGGCCGGCTGATCGGCCCGGCCGCGCTGAAGGAGATGCAGCGGACCGTCCCCGTGGACGGCCTGAACTACGGACTGGGCCTGTACGCCGTCGACATACCCGGCTGCGGCCGCTTCTGGGGCCACGACGGCGCCGTTTTCGGCGCCGGGACGATCGCGCTGTCCAGCCCGGACGGGAAGCGCCAGGTCGCCGTCGGCTGGAACCTGATGAAGTACGAGCGCCTGAAGGAGGACGGCACCGGTTTCGAGCCGAGCCCGATCGACGACGCCCTCAACGCCTACGTGGTCACCGCGCTCTGCCCGGCCACCGCGTCGGCCGCCGCCACCCCCGCGCCGTCCGTGTCCGCACCCCGCACCGCTACCGTGCTCCGGGGCGCCGATCTCTCCCCGGACGCCTGGGCCGGGATCCCGCGCTGAACCGTTCCCGGCCGATCCCCGTCTGAGGGGGCGGACCTGTGACGGAAGGACGGAACGTGCGCAACGGCGAGAAGGCGGCGGCCGGTGCCGGGGACGGCACGCGGCTCGGCCGTATCGGCCGGTCGCCCGTGCGGTGGCACACCGCCCTGCTGACCGGGTGGACGGTCCTGTGGTTCCTGGTGGCCGAACGGCACGGGGCCGTGTCCTGGCACTATCTGCGCAGCGGTGAGGAACTGCTGT
Organism: Streptomyces sp. PL-25; assembly: GCF_058344915.1. Classification (NCBI taxonomy): domain Bacteria; kingdom Bacillati; phylum Actinomycetota; class Actinomycetes; order Kitasatosporales; family Streptomycetaceae; genus Streptomyces; species Streptomyces sp. PL-25. Next base: position 3,550,546 of record NZ_CP136997.1, on the reverse strand, counting down.
TCAGCCAGGTGCCGGGCGGCGGCCTCGCGCTGTACGCCAACCACCCGGAACTCCAGATCGGCCCGGTCTCCTTCGTCGTCGCCGCGCTGTTCGGGCCCTTCCCGGCCGCCCTGGGCGAGAATCTGGCCGAGGCGTTCATGTCCGGCCTGGGCCTGTACATGCTGGTCCTGATCGGCCGGACCGCCGCCGAGTGGGGGCGCGGCACCGGGATGAACCACAAGCGCCTCCAGCAGCGCGTCCTGGTCGCCGGTGCCGCGTTCATCCCCATGTGGGTGGAGGTCTCGGTGCGGTTCGCGCACCTGGACGACGTCCTGGCGCTGTTCTTCACCACGCTGGCGGTGCGCGCCCTGGTGCGCGGCGACGCCACCGCCGTCGGGGTCTTCCTCGCGCTGGCGGTGGACTCCAAGCCGTGGGCGGTGGGCTTCCTGCCGCTGCTGCTGGCGCTGCCCAGGGCCGACCGGCTGCGCGCGGCGGCCTGGACGGTCGGCCTGGTGGCGGCGGCCTGGCTGCCGTTCTACCTGACCCATCTGGAGACGTTCGCCGCCGCCCGTTTCACCATCCCGAACCAGCCCGCCTCCTCGCTGCGCTGGTTCGGGGTGAGCGACCCGGCGACCCCCTGGTGGGACCGGCCCGCGCAGATGGCCCTCGGGATCGCGCTCGGCGCGCTCGCGGTGCGCCGGGGCCGCTGGGCGGCCGTGGTGGTGCTGGCCGCCGACGCGCGGATCGTGCTGGACCCGAGCGTGTACACGTACTACAACGCGTCGGTGCTGCTCGGCACGCTCATCTGGGACTCGGTGGGGCAGCGGCGGCTGGTGCCCTGGGTGAGCTGGATAGCGCTGATCTCCCTGTACGGCAGCGCGCTGCTGGTGCCCTCGGACTCGGCGCAGGGCCTGATCCGGCTGGCGTTCGCCGTCGGTTCGGCGCTGTACGTGCTGTTCTGGCCGCAGCGGCCGCCGCGCGGCTCACGGGAGGCCGCCGCGCCCGCGGTGCGGCTGCCGGGGCAGCGGCGCGCGCCGGACGGCTCTCAGGCCCGGTCGGTCAGTTCCTCCGCGTAGACCTGGGACAGCGGCTGCGGGCCCACATAGCGCTGGCAGTTGCACCGGCCCGGCTCGTAGCGCAGCGGCTTCTTGTTCTCCTCCCAGGCGACGGGCACCTCGACGCGTTCGTGGCAGCGGCCGTCGCGGTCGTGCTTGGCGAGGTGGTGCGTGCAGCCGCAGACGGGCTCGGGCGGCTGGTGGGCGGCCTCCACGGCGAGCCGCTCCGCCTTCTGCGCCTCCAGGAGCTCCAGCCGGCGCTGGTGCCGGTTGCGCAGCGCGGTGCGCGCGGTGTCCGCGAGCCACGCGAAGCCACCGGTCCAGAACAGGATGAGCACCCACCAGATCCAGTTCATCTCTCCCCCGTCCCGCTCCCCGCGCAGCCGCCCGGCACGCGCTCGCGCCGCAGTGCGGGCTCGGGCTCCGCGCGCCGCGGCACGGGTTCAGGATAGACAACGGCGGGCCGTACGGGAGGGGGCGCGGCGGGCCGGGCGGCGCGGGCGCGGCGCGGCAGGCGCAGCCGCCGCCAGGGCCGCTCGTGGAGGACGGCCAGGACGAGGGCGGCGGCCACCGCGATCAGGTGCTCGCGGCCGGCCAGGTTGGGTTTCACCACCGACTCGGCGACCATCGAGCCGCCGGTGAGGAAGAAGACGACCGGGGCGCGGCGCACCACGGAGAGATAGGTGAACAGGCCGACCACGGCCGCGGACGGGCCGGTGTCCAGGACGTGGCCGATCTCCGGCGGCAGGCCGATCCCGCCGTGGCCGGGGCCGACGGCGAGCATCCCCCGCACGGTGAGGGTGCCGGCCAGCGTGGTGACGTAGGAGATGTAGAGGGTGCGGGCGCGGCCCAGGGTGAGTTCGGCGAGGGCGAAGGCCAGGAAGAGCTGGGTGATGCCCGCCCACACCGGCAGGTCAAGGGCGGGGACGTAGAGCGAGACGGGGGTGCGGGCCAGGGCCAGCCACAGCGGCAGGTCGGCCTGGACGCCGCCGACCAGGCGCACCGCCGTCTCGCCCCGGGGGTGCTGGGCGACCGCGTGGAAGAAGATCACGCCGAAGGCGGCCACGAAGGCGAGCAGCAGCCCGGACAGGCCCCGGCGCAGCAGCAGGCGCACCGGGTCGACGACCATGGCGTGCCATTCACCGCGCAGGGTGCGGACGGCGAACAGCGCGAGCCGGGGCACCAGGTCCCGCCCGCGCTGCCGGACCCGCGGTCCGCCGGGTCTCACTCCCTCGTCCTGTCCGGCTTCACCGGTCCTCTGTTCCGTCGCACCGCCGCTCGGCTCCTCGAAGCAGTTCCCGCCCAAACATACGCACAACCGTATGGACCGGAAACCGGCCCGGCACGTTGCTCCGCGCCGGGCGATGTGCCTCAGCGCACGGACGCCCTGCGGGGTGTGCGCCCGGACAGTCTGCCCCGGGCGGCGCCGCCGCGGGAGCGGTAGACGACGTAGGGACGGGCCAGATAGCCGACCGGGGCGGTGAAGGCGTGCACCAGGCGGCCGAAGGGCCACAGGGCGAACAGGGCCATGGCCAGCAGAGCATGGCACTGGTAGACGAGCGGGGCGTGGGCCATGGCGGAGACGTCGGGGTCGAGGGTGAACAGGCTGCGGAACCAGACGGCGACGCCGAGCCGGTAGTCGTAGGGGTTGGTGACGGAGGTGGCGGTGGCGGTCAGCCCGGCCAGCAGGACCAGGGCGAGCAGCGGGTAGGTCAGCCTGTCGCTGCGGCTGGTGGCCCGGCGCACGGCGGGCACGCGCAGCCGCCGGTACAGCAGCAGGCCGAGCCCGGCGGCCGCGGCGAGTCCGGCGGTGCCGCCCATGGCCAGGGCGACCGCGTGGTACTGCTCCTCGCTGACGCGCAGCCACCGGGTCAGGGCCTCCGGGACCAGCAGGCCCATGACGTGGCCGCCGATGACCAGGAACAGGGCGTAGTGGAAGAGCGGCCCGCCGATGCCGAGCAGCCGGGACTCGTGGAGCTGGCTGGAGCGGGTGGTGAAGCCGAACCGGTCGTAGCGGTAGCGCCAGGCGGTGCCGGCGACGAGCACGGCCAGCGCGAGGTAGGGCAGGACCCCCCACAGGGCGATGTCCAGGTGCGCGGCGCGCAGGTGCGGCGGGGTCATCAGCGGCGGACTCCTTCGTCGTCCGGCGCGTGCCGGAGGGGGAACGGCAGGGGGAGGGGCCGTGGCTCCGGTACGGCCGCGGGCCGCGGATTCGGGGGCGGGGTGTCGGGCACGGTGGTCAGGACCGCGCGCACCACGTCGGCGTAGGGGCTGTGGTGGGTCTCCAGGCCGTGGGCGAGCAGGGCGAGCGCCGGGCGGTGCTCGTGCAGCAGGTCGGTGCCGGGCCCGGGGCAGCGGGCGGCGAACTCCAGCAGGCAGGGCAGGTGGTCGGGGAGTTCGCCGGGCGGCGGTGCCCAGCCGTGCTCGCGGTAGCGGGCCTTCAGCGCGGCCAGGGTGGCGCCGCGGCGGCGGGTGTCGCCGTCGGTGTAGTGGGTCAGGTGCAGGGTGCGGCGGCGGCTGCGGTCGAAGGTGGTGACGTAGCCGGTGGCGAGGTCGAGCGGGCTGGTGCCCTGCGCCCACCGGCAGAAGCGCAGCAGCAGTCCGGGGGCCTCGCCGGGCAGCGGGGCGAGTGCCTCGGCCACGGTCCGGAGCCGGTCGGGCCAGTCGGGGCCCGGGTGGTCCAGGAGCAGGGCGGCGGCCTGGTGGAGTGCCCGGTGCAGGTTCACGCGTCGGCGCTCCCCGCCTCGGACCGGTCGGGGAACAGGCCGCCGGGCCGGCCGCGGCCGTTCCAGTTGAGCAGGTTGATCCGGCCGCGCAGCGCGGAGCGGCCGGCTCCGGCGGGGGCCGGGACCGGGGGCGTGTGGAAGGCGCCCGCGGCGTCGGTGCCGTACATGCCGGGGCCGCCGTCGCCCTCCAGGCTGCATCCGGCGCCGTCCGGGCCGCTGCCGCCGCCCGCGACGTACGTGGTGGGGATGACGTAGCGCTCCTCGTACTTGGCGAGGGCGAGCAGCCGGTACATGGCCTCCAGGCCGGTCTCGTCCATGCCGACACCGCGGGCGATGGCCGGGTCGCGGTCCTCGCCGAGGTTGACGCGGCGCATGTGGGCGCGCATCGCGGCCAGCCGGCACAGCGCGGCCTCCACGGGTGCGGTGTCCCCCGCGGTGAAGAGACCGGCCAGGTACTCGACCGGGATGCGCAGCGAGTCGATGGCGCCGAACAGGGGCGCCGGGTGCTCGCCGTCGTGGCCGCTGCGGGTGAGCGCGTCGACCACCGGGGACAGCGGCGGGACGTACCAGACCATGGGCAGGGTGCGGTACTCCGGGTGCAGGGGCAGGGCGACGCGGTAGGTGCTGATGAGGTCGCGCACGGGGGAGCGGCGGGCCGCGGTGATCCAGTCGTGCGGGACGCCGGACGCCTCGGCGGCGCGCACCACCTCGGGGTCGTGCGGGTCGAGGAAGCAGCCGAGCTGGGCCTCGTAGAGGTCCTTCTCGTCGGGGACGGCGGCGGCCTCGCCCACCTTGTCGGCGTCGTAGAGCAGCACGCCGAGGTAGCGCAGCCGGCCCACGCAGGTCTCCGAGCAGACGGTCGGCTCGCCCGCCTCGATACGCGGGTAGCAGAAGGTGCACTTCTCGGCCTTGCCGGTGGAGTGGTTGAAGTAGACCTTCTTGTACGGGCAGCCGGAGACGCACATCCGCCAGCCGCGGCAGCGGTCCTGGTCGACGAGGACGATGCCGTCCTCGATGCGCTTGTAGAGCGCCCCGGAGGGGCAGACCGCCACACAGCTCGGGTTGAGGCAGTGCTCGCAGATGCGCGGCAGATGGAACATGAACGCCTGCTCGTACTCCAGCCTGACCTGCTCGTTCATCGCCTTGAGCACGGGGTCGCCGGCCAGGTGTCCGGGGCCGCCGCCGAGGTCGTCGTCCCAGTTGGGCCCGGAGGTGACGGAGACGGGGCGGCCGTCGATCAGGGAGCGGGGGCGGGCGGTGGGCAGGTCGTCGCCGAGCGGGGCGGCGATCAGGGTGTCGTAGTCGTAGGTCCAGGGTTCGTAGTAGTCGGCCAGGGCGGGCAGGTCGGGGTTGGCGAAGAGGCGGGCGAGGCGGCGGGCGCGGCCGCCGGAGCGCGGCACCAGCCGGCCGCGCGCGTCCAGCCGCCAGCCGCCCTTCCACTTCGCCTGGTCCTCGTGGCCGCGCGGATAGCCCAGGCCGGGGCGGGTCTCGACGTTGTTGAACCAGGCGTACTCGGTGCCGGTGCGGTTGGTCCAGGTCTGCTTGCAGGTGACCGAGCAGGTGTGGCAGCCGATGCACTTGTCGAGGTTCATGACCATGGCGACCTGACTCAAGACGCGCATGTCAGTACTGCACCTCCTGGGCGCGGCGCCGCACGACGGTGCGGGCGTCACGCTGGTTGCCGGTGGGGCCGTAGTAGTTGGGGGCGAAGGAGAGCTGGGCGTAGCCGCCGATGAGGTGGGTGGGTTTGAGGAGGATGCGGGTGAGAGCGTTGTGCACACCGCCGCGCCGTCCGGTGGCCTCCGAGCGCGGCACGTTCACCAGGCGTTCCTGCACGTGGTACATGAACACCGTGCCGGGCGGCATGCGGTGCGAGACGATCGCGCGGGCGACGACGACGCCGTTGGGGTTGACCGCCTCCACCCAGTCGTTGTCGGCGGCGCCGATGGCCTCGGCGTCGGGGACGCTCATCCAGATGACCGGGCCGCCGCGGGCCAGGGTCTGCATGAGCAGGTTCTCCTGGTACTCGGAGTGGATGGACCACTTGGAGTGCGGGGTGAGGTAGCGCACGGAGACCTCGCGCTCGCCGGGGACGCTGTCGGCGGTGAGGTCCAGCGGCGGCCGGTAGACGGGCAGTTGCTCGCCGAGCTCGGCCATCCAGTCGTGGTCCAGGTAGAAGTGCTGGCGGCCGGTGAGGGTGTGCCAGGGCTTGTTGTGCTCGGTGTTGACGGTGAAGGGCGAGTAGCGCCGGTCGGGGGCCTCCTTGCCGGACCACTCGTAGCTGGTGCCGACCTGGACGGGCCGCTGCTGGGTGTCGGAGAAGACGATCCGGCGTTCGCGCACGGACTCGGCGAGGGTGTCGAACCCGGCGCCGGGGCCGCAGCGTTCGCCGAGCCGCTCGAAGCCCTCGGCGGCCAGCCGCCCGTTGGTGGTGCCGGACAGGGCGAGGATCGCCTCGCACAGCTTGACGTCGGTGTCGAGCAGCGGACGGCCGCGGACGGGCCCGGACCCGTCGGCGGTGCCGCAGCGGGCGGCCAGACGGCGCACCTCGGGCCCCGGCCGGACGGTGACGCCCTTGACGGTCATGCCCTGCTGCTCGCACAGCGGGCCGAGCGCGGCCAGCCGGTCGGCGACGGCGGTGTAGTCGCGTTCGACGAGGGTGAACTGCGGCAGGTCACGGCCGGGCACGGGGGTGCGGCCCTCCGCGCGCCAGTCCCGGACGGTGCCGCCGGGCTGCGCCGTCTCGCCCGGGGTGTCGTGCTGGAGCGGGGTGGCCACCAGGTCGTGGGCCACGCCGAGCCGTCCGGCGGCCAGTTCGCCGAAGCGGCGGGCCAGCGCGTGGAAGATCTCGAAGTCGGTGCGGGCCTGCCAGGGCGGGCTGATCGCGGGCGAGAAGGCGTGCACATAGGGGTGCATGTCGGTGCTGGACAGGTCGTGCTTCTCGTACCAGGTGGCGGCGGGCAGCACGAGGTCGGCCATCAGCGTGGTCGAGGTCATCCGGAAGTCCAGGGCGAGCAGCAGGTCGAGCTTGCCGCGCGGGGCCTCCTCGCGCCAGGTGACGTCCCGGGGGCGGGCCTCGGGCGGGGCCTCGGCGGCGTGCGCGTTGTCGCTCGCGCCCAGCAGATGGCGCAGGAAGAACTCGTTGCCCTTGGCGGAGGAGCCGATCAGATTGGCCCGCCACACGGTGAGCACCCGCGGCCAGTTCTCCGGTGCGTCCGGGTCCTCGCAGGCGAACGACAGCTTTCCCTCGGCCAGTCGGGAGGCGACCCACTCGCCGGGCTCGCGTCCGCTCTCGCGCACCGCGCGGCCCAGGTCGAGCGGGTTGGCGGAGAAGGCGGGCGCGGACGGCATCCAGCCCAGGCGCACCGACTGGGCGACCAGGTCGGCGGTGTGCCGTCCGCGGAACAGACCGGGACCGGTGGGCGCGGCGAGCGCGTCCGCGCCGTGGCCGTCGTAGCGCCACTGGCCGGTGTGCAGGTACCAGTACGGGGTGCCGGCGACCTGCCGGGAGGGCCGCACCCAGTCGGCGGCCGACTGGAGCTGCTGCCAGCCCGCGTAGGGCCGCACCTTCTCCTGGCCGACGTAGTGCGCCCAGCCGCCGCCGTTGACGCCCTGGCAGCCGGTGAGCAGCAGCAGGGTGAGGAAGGAGCGGTAGATGGTGTCGGAGTGGAACCAGTGGTTGGTGCCCGCGCCCATGACGATGGTGCACCGGCCCCGGGACTGCTCGGCGGTGCGCGCGAACTCCCGCGCCACCCGCACCACGGCGGCGGTCGGCACCGAGGTGATCGCCTCCTGCCAGGCGGGGGTGTGCGGCTGGGCGGCGTCCTCGTAGCCGTCCGGCCACTCGCCCTCCAGTCCGTCGCGGGCCACCCCGTACTGGGCGAGCAGCAGGTCGAAGACGGTCGTCACGCGGCGTCCGCCCACCTCGCGCACCGGCACGCCGCGGGTGACGCAGCCGCTCGCCGCCTCCCCGGTGCCGGAACCGTCGAAGCGGGGCAGCCGGACGGGGACGCTGCCGCCGGGCCCGCCGTCCGCCCGGTGGAAGGTCAGCTGGGGCTCCACGTCCCCGAGGTCCAGGTTCCAGCGGCCCTCGCCGCGCTTGGACCAGCGGTCGCCGAGGGTGCCGTTGGGGACGACCGGGCGCCCGGAGACCGCGTCGAGCAGCACCGGCTTCCAGTGGGCGTCCTCGCCCGCCTCCTCGTCCAGGCCGAGCGCCGCCGCCGTGACGAACTTGCCGGGCACGAACGCGCCCGCATGGCGCGGGTGTTCGGTCAGTTCCACGAGGAAGGGCAGGTCGGTGAAGCGCCGGACGTAGTCGGTGAAGTACGGCACCTGGCGGCGCACGAAGAACTCGGTGAGGATCACGTGCCCCATGGCCATCGCCAGCGCCCCGTCGGTGCCGGGGTGCGGGTGCAGCCACTCGTCGGCGAACTTGGTGGCGTCCGCGTAGTCCGGGGAGACCACCACGACCTTCTGGCCGCGGTAGCGGGCCTCGGTCATCCAGTGCGCGTCCGGGGTGCGGGTCACCGGCACGTTGGAGCCCCACAGCATCAGATACGCCGCGTCCCACCAGTCCCCGGACTCCGGTACGTCCGTCTGGTCGCCGAAGACCTGCGGGGAGGCGATCGGCAGATCGGCGTACCAGTCGTAGAACGACACCATCGGCGCGCCGATCAGTGACATGAAGCGGGCGCCCACCGCGTGCGAGGCCATGGACATCGCCGGGATCGGGGAGAACCCGGCGACCCGGTCGGGGCCGTGCTCGGCGATGGTGTGCACATGGGCGGCGGCGGCGATCTCCAGCGCCTCGTCCCAGCCGATCCGCACCAGGCCGCCCTTGCCGCGCGCCGCCTGGTAGCGGCGCCGCCGGTCCGGGTCGGAGACGATCTCCGCCCAGGCGGCGACCGGGTCGCCGAGCCGGGCGCGGGCCTCGCGGTACATCTCCACGAGGACCCCGCGGGCGTGCGGGTAGCGCACCCGGGTCGGCGAGTACGTGTACCAGGAGAACGAGGCGCCGCGCGGGCAGCCGCGCGGCTCGTACTCGGGCCGGTCGGGGCCGGTCGTGGGGTAGTCGGTCTCCTGGGTCTCCCAGGTGATCAGCCCGTCCTTGACGTACACCTTCCACGAGCAGGAACCGGTGCAGTTGACGCCGTGCGTGGAGCGCACCACCTTGTCGTGCGCCCAACGCTCCCGGTACGGGCTGTCGTTGACGTCCTGGTCGGTGCGGAAGACCGCCCGCAGGTCCGGAGTGGTCACGGAGCGTCGCAGCGTGCCCCCCGCCCGCAGCAACCGGTCGGCGGCCAGGGCCGCCATCCGCTCCGCTTCCTTTCGTGCCGCTCGCCGTCCCACTCGCAGCTCACATCCCCTATGAAGTCGGCGGACACCGGCCGGGGGGTGCGGGTGGTCGGTCCGCCCCTGCCCGGCCGGCGTGGGCGTGGCCAGCGTGGCGCATCGGAACGGTCGGTTCCCATGGGACTACGCAGAGTTGAGCAGAGCTATACGGGGGCTTTCTTTGCCCTTTGCAATAGTTGCACCGAGCAAGGGAATGGAAAGCTATGTTTGGGCACGGGTCGTGACGGGTAGTCAGCCTCTTCTGTTGCTTCTACGCCTCCGTGGTTTCGGCAGGGTCCGGAGTTCGAGCGCGACCGGGACCGCGGTGAACACCGACGAGTACGTGCCGACCACGATGCCGATGAGCAGCGCCAGCGCGAAGTCGGTCAGCGAGTCCCCGCCGAGCACGGCCAGCGAGGCCAGGATCAGCACCGCGCCCATACCGGTGTTCACGGTCCGCGGCAGCGTCTGCACGATCGCCCGGTCGGCGATGTGGGCCGCCCGCGCCCCGCGTTCGCGCCGCGTCAGCTCCCGGATCCGGTCGAAGACGACGACCGAGTCGTTGACCGAGTACCCGATCACGGTCAGCAGCGCGGCCAGGAACACCCCGTCCAGCGGCTTGCCCAGCCAGGCGAAGACCCCGACCAGGATCACCACGTCGTGCGCGAGTGCGGCCACCGCCGCCGTCCCCAGCAGCCAGCGGAAACGGGCCGCGAGATAGAGCAACTGGGCGCCCAGGGCCACCGCGAGCGCGATCAGCGCGCCCCGGCGCAGCTCCGCGCCCATGCTCGGACCGATCAGCTCGTCGCGGACCTTGTCCGCCCTGCCGCCCAGCGCGCCCACCGTCCGTGTCACGCGCTCCGCCTGCGCGTCCGTCAGCTCCCTGGTGCGCACGGTCAGGCCCTTGTCCCCGGAGGACTGCACGACCGCGCGCGGGAACCCCGCGTCGGCGAGCGCGGTGCGCGCCCGGTCGGGATCGACCACCCGCGCGGTGCCGTACTCGATCAGCCGGCCGCCGGTGAACTCCACACCCAGGTCCGCGCCGCGCACCAGCAGCCCCGACCCGGCGAGCACCAGCGCCACGGCCGACACCGCGAGCCAGCGGCGCGGCCTGCGCATCAGCCGCGGCCCGCGCCGCTCCAGCGCGTCCCGCACCCGGCCGGTGGTGGCGAGTCCGGTGACGCGCGGCCGGCGGTGCACCCACCGGCGCGTGACGGCGAAGTCGGCGAGCACCCGCGTCACCACCAGCGCGCTGACCATGGACGCCAGGACGCCGATGCCCAGCGTGACACCGAAGCCGCGCACCGGCCCCGAGGCCAGGAAGAACAGCAGCCCGGCCGCGATCAGCGTGGTCACGTTGGAGTCGGCGATGGCGCTGAAGGCGTTGCGGAACCCGGCGGTCAGCGCCGAGCGGGCGGTGGGCCGGTGCCGGGCGGCGTACTCCTCGCGGGCCCGCTCGAAGACGAGCACGTTGGCGTCCACCGCCATGCCGATCGCCAGCACGAAACCGGCCAGGCCCGGCAGGGTGAGCGTGGCGCCCAGCGCGGCCAGGGCGGCGTAGGAGATCAGACCGTAGGAGAGCAGCGCCACGGCGGCGAGCACGCCCATCAGCCGGTACATCACGACGATGAACAGCGCGGTCAGCGCGGTGCCCACGGCCGCGGCCCAGGCGCTCGCCGCGATGGCCCGCGCGCCCAGCGTCGGGCCCACGGTGTGCTGCTCGACCGTCTCGACCGGCACGGGCAGCGCCCCGCCGCTGATCAGCAGGGCCAGCTCGCGGGCCTCGCGGTCGTCGAAGGAGCCGGTGATCTGGGTGGAGCCGCCCGTGATGCCGCTGCCGCAGCCCACCGCGGGGTCGACCTGCGGCGCGGAGATGATCCGGCCGTCCAGCACGATGGCGATCCGGCGCGCGGGATCGCCCGCCGGGCTGCACGCGGCCTGCCCGGTCAGCTTCGCCCACCGGTCGCGGCCCGCGCGGTCGAAGTCCACGGTGACGTGCCAGCCGGCGCCGGACTGCGCGTCGAACCGGGCGTCGGCGCCCTTGACGTCCTTGCCGGTCAGCGCGGACGCGGCCAGCCGCAGCCGCTGCCCGGACTCGTCGGCCAGCACCTGCTCGCCGTTCCCGGCCGGTGCTTCCTTCCCGTCCGGTGCGCCGTCCCCGCCCGGTGTGCCGTCCCCGCCCGGTGCTCCGTTCCCGGCCGGGCCGAGCACCGGGTGCACGGTGAGCTGGGCGGTGCGGCCCAGCACACCGGCCGCCTCCTTCGGGTCCTGGACGCCGGGCAGTTCGACGACGATGCGGTGCGCGCCCGAGCGGACGAGGGTCGGTTCGGCGACGCCGAGCGCGTCGACCCGGCCGCGCAGCACCTCCAGGGTGCGGTCGGTGGCGGCGCGGTCGGCCCGCGCGGTCGGGGTGGACCGGGTCTCCAGCACGATCTGGGTGCCGCCGCGCAGATCGAGACCCAGACGGACGGGCACGGTCACGGCGATGTACAGGGACAGGGCGAGGACGGTGAGGGCGAACAGCGCCCTCACCCGGGCGGAACGGATCAACGGATGCCTCCGGCGGCTCCGGCGGCACACCTGTGGGCGCAGGCGTGCGGAAGGGGTGCGCCGTCACGGGGATGACCGGGATGACGGCGAGGTCAGGGGTGTCGGGTGCCGGAGGGTGCGGGCGGGGCCCGGTCCCGGTCGGGGACCGGGCGGGCGGACGCGGCGGGTGCGGTGCCGCCGGGCGGCGGGGCGCGTCCGGGCCCGGGGGCGGGGACGGCGGCGGCCGGCACGGTGGCGGCGGCGGGGTGGCCGGGTGCGGCCGGGCGGTCGCGGTGCGGCTCGGAGCGGGGGCCCGCCTGGAGGACGCAGGCGGCGGGGGAGACGTGGTCGCGGTGGTCGGCGGCTCGGGGCGCGGTCCGCCCGGCCCTCTCGGTCTCTTGATGGAGGGCGGTGACGGGCAGGTGCGCGGGGGCGGCGCCGGCCGCGAGAACACCGAGGACGGGCGACAGGAGCAGCAGCAGGGCCGCCGTCAGCAGGGCGGCGGTGCACGGTGCGCGGCGCATGCGCCGTCCCCCTTTCTGGCTTCCTGGCTTCCTGGCTGCCTGGCTTTCCGGCTTCCTGGCGGCTCTCGTACGTGGTGGCTCTCGGGCGTTCGTACCCGGGGCCCCGGCCGGGGAGTTGGCGGCCGGGGCCCCGGGTGGTCGGGGGTACGCGCGGGCGCGCACGTCAGGGGTGCCGGGGCGTCAGGGTTCGACGAGGCCGGCGCGGATGGCGTACCGGGTGAGTTCCAGGCGGTCGCGCAGGCCGAGCTTGTGCAGCAGGTTGGCGCGGTGCCGCTGGACCGTCTTGACGCTGATGAAGAGGATCTCGCCGATCTCCTTGGAGGAGTGCCCCTCGGCGACCAGCTTCAGGACCTCCTCCTCGCGGGGCGTCAGCACCTGGTCGGGCGTCTCCTCGCCGTGCCGGACCCGGTCCAGGTAGTTGCGGATCAGCGCGGTCACCGCGCCCGGGTACAGGAACGGCTCGTCCCGCATCGCGGCCCGGCAGGCGGCGACCAGATCGCGGTCGGCGACCGACTTCAGCACGTAACCGCAGGCGCCGGCCTTCAGCGCCTGGAAGAAGTACTGCTCGTTGTCGTGCATCGTGAGCATGAGGATCCGCAGGTCCGGCTTGAGCGAGACCAGTTCGCGGGTGGCCTGGAGCCCGGTCAGCCGGGGCATGGCGATGTCCAGCACCGCGAGATCCACGTCGTGGGCGCGGGCCATCTCGATGGCTTCCGCCCCGTCACCGGCCTCGGCGACCACCTCCAGGTCGGGTTCCTGGTCGAGGATGAGCCGTACGCCCCGCCGGACCAGCGCGTGGTCGTCGGCGAGGAGGATGCGGATCGGGCGGGCCGCGGCGGGCGCGGGGGCGTCGGGCATGGGGCGGCCGTTCGGGACGGGGGCGTGCACGGGCTGGGACTCGGACGGGGGCGGGCCGGGCGGCGCGGTCACGGCCGCCTCCCGGGGACGGGCGCGGTGAGCCGTACGCGGGTGCCGGGCGCGTCGCCCGGACCGGCCGCGTCGGTGATGTCCAGGGCGGCCCCGATGAGCAGGGCCCGCTCGCGCATCCCGCGGATCCCGGCCCCCTCGCAGGCGGCGCCCCGGATGCCGAGGCCGTCGTCGGTGATGGCGAGCACCACCGCGCCCTCGGTGCGGGCGAGGCTCACCTCGATCCGCTCGGCCTCCGCGTGGCGGGCCGCGTTGGTCAGGCTCTCCTGGGCGACCCGGTACAGGACCAGCTCGGTCTCCGGTTCCAGGGCGGGCAGATCGGGGGCGAAGCGGCGGACCACCTTCAGGCCGGTGTGGGTGGCGAAGTCCGAGGTGAGCGAGGTCAGCGCGCTGACCAGGCCGAGGTCGTCGAGGACGCCGGGGCGCAGCCTGCGCACCAGCCGGCGCACCTCGTCCAGGCTGCCCCGGGTGATCTCCTGCGCCTGGTGCAGCTCGTCGCGCAGCGGCGGCCCGGCCTCGTCCGCGGCCCGCTTGAGGGCCAGCAGGGTCGCGGTCATGCTCTGTCCCACCTCGTCGTGGAGTTCCTGCGCGATCCGGCGCCGCTCGGCCTCCTGGGCGAGCAGCACCCGGGCGCTGCTGGTGGCGCGCTCCTGCTCCAGCCGGTCGAGCATGGCGTTGAAGGTGCGGATCAGCTCGGCGACCTCGCCGCCGCCCGCGGCCGGCAGCCGCTGGCCGGGCCGCAGCAGGTCCACCGTGGTCATCAGCCTCGTCAGCCGGTCCAGCGGGGCCAGGCCCCAGCGCAGCAGCGCCGCGTTGGCGACGAGCATGACGACCAGGCCGCCGACGAGGATGACCGCCTCGGTCAGCACCACCGGCACGGAGACGGTCACCGGCGCCCACAGCAGCAGCGCGGTGGCCGAACCCAGCACCACGGCGTTGAGCCCGAAGATCCGCCAGAACAGGGACACCGGGTCGCTCCTCCTCACCTGACGCGGCCGCCCGCGCGAGTCTGCGCACGCCTGCGCAAGGCCGTGCATGGCTGTGCAGGTCTGCGTACGTCTGTGTTCCTCTACGTGTCCACTGTCGGCCATCGCGCGGGGCGGACGGGCGGCGGGCCCGGTTCCCGGTGCTCCGCCGTCGAGCCTGCCCGCCCGGGGCGGGCGCGTCGATGGGTCCCGGCCCCCATTTCGCGGGGCACGGCCCACCCATGTCCGCTCGGTGTGCATCCCGCTACCCCCGGCAAATGGGTGCTGGGACCGATGGGCCGCGGGCCGTGCCGCGGGCCACTCTGGAGGAGCGATCACCCCCGTCCCCACGGCAGCCGAGCGCACCGCCGTACAGATCCGCCGCAGACCCGCTGTACCGGCTCCGCAGAAGAGCCGCGGACCCGCTGTACCGGCTCCGCCGAAGAGCCGCAGACCCGCTGTACCGCTCCGCCGAAGAAAGGATCCGCCGTGTCCCGCGACGCAGCCGCCCGGACCGCTCCCCGCCTCGAACGCCAGGCCGCCGAGGAGGCCCGCGGGCGGCTCGAACACGCCCGGGGCACGCGGCTGGTCCAGCTGCGGGCCCTCACCGAGACCGGGCAGAGCGCGGACGACCACCTGATGTCCGCCCAGCGGGACGCCATCGAGCGGGTGCTCAAGGAGATCGACGACGCCTTCGCCCGGATCGAGGCCGGCACCTACGGCCTCTGCCTGGCCTGCGCCAAGCCGGTCCCGGCCGAGCGCCTGGAGATCCTGCCCTACACCCGCCACTGCGTCGCCTGCCGCGGCGGCCAGGCCGGCTGACCGGCCGTCCGCCGCTCCACGTCCGCCCTGCCCGAGGGGTGAACCGGTGCACCACCAGACCATCGCCGACCACGGCGCCCGCCGTCCGGCGCCCGAGCCCGTGTCCTCGAGCCCGCTGACCGCCGAGGACCTCGCAGCGCTGCGCGCGAACCTGACCGAGCAGCGGCTGTTCCGCCAGGAGCAGGTGGCCCAGCTCGCGGCCGCCGCCACCTCCCGCGAGGACGCCCTGCTCCGCCACCGGACCCCCGGCCAGCTGGAGGTCAGTGTGCAGCTCGCCGCCTCCGCGCGGATGGTGCTCGCCGATGTCGAGGCGGCCCTCGCGCGCATGGACGAGGGCCGGTACGGGGCCTGCCACCTGTGCCGGGGGCCCATCGCGCGGGAACGGCTGGAGATAGTGCCGCAGGCCCGCTACTGCGCCCGCTGCCAGCAGGTCAGGGAGGCCGGCCGGTGAGCGCGGCCCGCCGGATGTGGCCGCTGCGCCGGTCCTGTCCGGGCATCGCCCTCGATCTGGGCAGCGCCCGCACCCGCGCGTGGGTGGCCGGGCGGGGCCTGGTCCTCGACGTGCCGACGGTGACCTTCCCGGGCACCGGAGCGGCGTACCCGATCCAGCGCGGAACCATCGTCGACACCCCGGGTACCGCCCGTATGCTGGCCCGCCTGCTCGTGCACCGGCTGCCCCGGCTCACCCGCCCGCTGGTCGTGGTCACCGCGCCCGTGCTGGACGGCGTCGCCTTCCGCGCCGAGGCCCGCACCGCCGTCCAGGTGCTGCGCCCGCGCGGGGTGCTGACCGTCCCCGGGGCGCGCGCGGTCGCCCTGGGCGCGGGCGCCGACCTGTCCCGGCCGCTGCTCGTCATCGACATCGGCGCCCAGCTCACCGAGGTGGTGCTGCTGGTCGACGGCGCGGTCGTCGACGCGCGCCGCACCGCGCTCGGCACCGGCGACCTCGACACCGCCGCCCCGGCGGACCTCGCCGAGGCGGTGGCCGCCATGGTGACCGCGATGCTGCGCCAGGACCGTACGACGCTCACCCTCGACGCCCTGCACCGGGGCGCGCTGCTGGCCGGCGGCGGCGCGCTGCGCCCGGACGTCGTCTTCCAGCTCACCGGCCGGCTGCACACGCCCCTCAGGCCGGTGGCGGCGCCGCACACCGCCGCCGTGCGCGGCGCCGCCACCCTGCTGCGCTCGGCCCGCGCCCACCCGTCGGCCGGCGGCCCGCCCGCCCTGCGCGGCGCCCGCTGACCGCCCGCCCCGATCCGCCCGCCCCGATCCGCCGGAGCCGATCCGCCCGAGCCGAGACGACGAGACGAGACGACGAGACGAGAGGAGACCAGGGCTCATGCCCGGCGGCATCCCGCACGCCCAGCCACCGCCCGTGCCCGTCCCCGCGGACCTGCCGCGCGTCCGGTTCTGGCGGCTGCGCCGCAACCCGCTGCGCCGCCGCACCGACCTGCTCCAGGCGTGGATCGGCCTCGGCCTGCTGCTGACGGCCCTGGCCGCCTCGCCCACCGCGATGTTCCTGGCCGGGGACGCCGCCCACCGCCACTACGCGGACACCGCCGCACGCCAGGAGCGGACCCGCAGCCGCACCACCGCCGTCCTCGTCCACGACGCCCCGCGCCACCCGGAGCCCGGCTCCCCCGAGGCGAGGCGGACCCGCTACCGCGTCGAGGTCCGCTTCACCGACCCCGAGGGCCGCTCCCGCCTCGGCCACACCCGCGTACCGCCCGGCCTGCGCGCCGGCAGCGCCGTGCCGATCTGGACGGACCACCACGGCCGCGTCACCGCCGAGCCCCTGACCACCGCCCAGATCCGCAGCAAGTGCATGGGCTGGGCCCTCCTCGCCTCCCTGACCGTCACCGCCCTGACCGCCGCCGCCCACACCACCACCACCCGCCTCCTCCTGCGCCGCAACCTGACCGCCTGGGACGAGGCCTGGGCGGGAACGGGACCGCGGTGGACGGCGTCCAGGTGAGCGAAGGGGCCCAGGAGGGCCGGGAGGAGGCCGTCGGCCGCGGAAAGGGGCCTCTTCCATGACACCGTCACCGCGTCAAGGGCCCATGCGCAATCTTGACGGCCCTTTGACGGCCCCCAAGGTCGCACATCGGCATCGAAGCACCCCCGAACATTGCCGGGAACCGGCAATGCGCCAGGCGGGGATGAGCGGGCATCATGTCGGCGGGGAGCACTACGGACGGTTTCCGGTGCCGGACCCCGGCAGGGGCCGGGCCGGTCCGGGGGCCGTACGGAGGCTGCTCGGGGGACGGGGGACGTCCGGGGGACGTACGGGGCACGGGGGAGACGGGGGTACGGGGGATGCACGGAACGAGGGGGACGGGATCGATGGCCGGGGGGCGCAGGGCCGGCGGGCGGTGCCCGCGGGGGGACGGGGGCGGCGGACGGTTCCGTCCGTTACCCGGAGCCGCCCGGCCGCGTCCGCACGGGGCCCGGCAGCCACATCGGTTCCGATGGCCCGACGGTCCGGATGACCGGCTCATGAACGGGACCGACCCGCGCATGAGCTGACGGACGGCCGGCCGATCCGGCCGGCGCCCGACACCTGACGCTCGGCGCGCGACGTCCCGGAACGGGGCGCCGCAGCGCCGGGCGGCGGCTGCCAGGCGCCGGGCACTCGCCGGGAACGGCCCGCCGCGCACGGCGCGGGGGCCGGAGACCGGCAGCGGAGGCGGACCGCGGGAAACCGGCCGCGGGAACCGCGGGCGGACCCGGAACCGGAGATCGGCCGGACGGCGTCAGAACCGACACCGAGACACCGGATCCGACGACCGGCGGGGCCGCCCGCACGCCACAACTTCTTTGATTCAGGGGACGTTTGCCATGGTTGTCATCGGCTCGCTCGTCGCGGCCTGCCTGATTCTGGTCCTGCTCCTGCTGTTCGTCTTCTCCCAGCTCTTCCGCAAGGTCGAGCAGGGCAAGGCGCTGATCGTCTCCAAGACGCGGAAGGTCGACGTCACCTTCACCGGGCAGGTCGTGCTGCCGGTCCTGCACAAGGCCGAGGTGATGGACATCTCGGTGAAGGCCATCGAGATCACCCGCTCCGGGCGGGACGGCCTGATCTGCCGGGACAACATCCGCGCGGACATCCGGATCTCGTTCTTCGTGAAGGTCAACAAGACCGCCCAGGACGTCATCAAGGTCGCGCAGGCCGTCGGCACCGCCCGCGCCAGCGACCAGAACACGCTCCAGGAGCTGTTCCACGCGAAGTTCTCCGAGGCGCTGAAGACCGTCGGCAAGCAGATGGACTTCACCGACCTCTACACCAAGCGCGAGGAACTGCGGTACCAGATCATCGAGTTGATCGGCGTCGACCTCAACGGGTACCACCTGGAGGACGCGGCGATCGACTACCTGGAGCAGACGCCGCTGTCCCAGCTCGACCCGGCCAACGTGCTGGACGCGCAGGGCATCCGGAAGATCACCGAGCTGACCGCGGTGGAGCACGTGCGCACCAACGAGGCGCAGCGCACCGAGGAGAAGGAGATCACCCGGCAGAACGTCGACGCGCGCGAGGCCATCCTGGAGCTGGAGCGCCGCCAGGCGGACGCCGAGATCAAGCAGAAGCGCGAGATAGAGACCTCCCGCGCCCGCGAGGAGGCCGAGACCGCCCGGGTCATGGAGGAGGAGCGGCTGCGCGCGCAGAGCGCCTTCCTGCGCACCGAGGAGCAGCTCGGCGTGCAGCGCGAGAACCAGGCCCGCGAGGTCGCCGTCGCCGCGAAGAACCGCGAGCGGGTCATCGCCGTGGAGAACGAGCGCATCGAGAAGGACCGGATGCTGGAGGTCATCGCCCGCGAGCGGGAGACCCAGCTGACGAAGATCTCCGCCGACAAGGAGGTCGAGTCGGAGAAGCGGGAGATCGCCGAGGTCGTGCGCGAGCGGGTCGCCGTGGACCGCACGGTCGCCGAGCAGGAGGAGTCCATCAAGAAGCTGCGCGCCGTGGAGGAGGCGGAGCGCGAGCGGCAGGCCGTCATCATCGCCGCCGAGGCGGAGGCGCAGGAGAAGCTGGTCAAGGACATCAAGGCGGCGGAGGCCGCCGAGCAGGCCGCCACGCACCGCGCCGCCGAGTCGCTGACCCTGGCCGAGGCCAGGCTGAAGTCCGCCGACCTGGAGGCCCGCGCCAAGCTGCGGATGGCCGAGGGCATCCAGGCGGAGGCCGCCGCCGAGGGCCTGGCCGCGGTGCAGGTCCGCGACAAGGAGGCCGAGGTCATCGAGAAGGCCGGCCGCGCCGAGGCCGAGGCCACCCAGGCCCGGATGCTCGCCGAGGCCGAGGGCACCCAGGCCCGGATGCGGGCGGAGGCCCAGGGCACCGAGGCGCGGCTGCGGGCCGAGGCCGAGGGCGCCCAGGCCAAGGCGGTCGCCGAGGCGACGGCGATCGGCGAGAAGCTGAAGGCGGAGGCCGCGGGCCTGACCGAGAAGGCCGCCGCGATGGCCGCCCTGGACGACGCCTCGCGCGGGCACGAGGAGTACCGGCTGCGCCTCCAGGCGGAGAAGGAGATCCGGCTGGCCGGGCTCGACGTGCAGCGCCAGGTCGCCGAGGCGCAGGCCACGGTGCTGGCGACCGGCCTGGAGAACGCCGACATCGACATCGTCGGCGGCGAGTCGGTCTTCTTCGACCGGCTGGTCAACGCGGTCTCGCTGGGCAAGGGCATCGACGGCTTCGTCGAGCACTCCGGTACGGCGCAGGCGCTGGCCAAGCCCTACCTGGACGGTTCGGCGAGCATCGCCGACGACCTGGGCCGGATCCTCGGCTCGGTCTCCACGGCCGATGTGCAGAACCTGACCGTCTCGGCGCTGCTGATGAAGCTGATGAACTCCGGCGGCACGCACGCCGGCCAGTTCCAGCAGCTGCTGGACCGCGCGGGTGAACTGGGCCTGGCCGACGCCCCGGTCACCGCCCTCAACGGCGCCGTCAGGGTCTGACGCGCCGGGGCCGCAGCGCCGCCGTACGGGGGTCGGCAGCGCGGCGGCCCCCGAACCCCGGTGACGCGGCGGCCCCTGAACCGCGGTGACGTGGCGGCCCCTGAACCGCGGTGACGTGGCGGCCCCTGCACCTCGGTGACACGGTGGCCTCTGTATCCCGGCGGTGCGGTGGCCCCGGCACCCCGGCGGTGCGGGGCCTCGGCCCCCCGGGCGGCCCTGTAACCAGGCGGCCCGGCGGCCCCGCGTCCCGCTCCCGCTCCCGCTCCCTCGCTCCGCCGCGGCAGGGGGCGGCCCGGCGGCCCCGCACCGCCGCCCCTCGCTTCCGACGCCTTCCCGAACGAAGGGACGCATGTCCATGGCCACCGCCCAGGAGACGGGTTCGTACGACGCCGTGGACAGCGGCACCTACGAGGTGCTGCGCGACCGGCTCACCGCACAGGCCGCCGAGCTGGCCCGCGGCGCCGAGGCGCTCAACGCCCGCCGGGCCGCGGAGTTCGGCGCCACCCGGCTCGACCTCACCGGCACCGGCCGGCTGCGCACCGAGCACCCCGCTGTCCCCCGGGACGTGGTGGCCGTCGGCGAGCGGCTGCTGTTCGGCCGCAACGCCGCGCACGCCGGACCGGACGACGGCACCCGGCCCGAGCCCCGGGTCGGCGACGTCCTCGCCCTGTACGACCGGGAGCTGAACCCGCTGCCCGAGGACGCCGTGCCCGGCCTCCTCGACGACCCGGCGTTCGTCCGGGAGTTCGGCGCCCTGCACCGCTACTACCGGCAGGCCAGGCTGCTGCGGCTGCACCGCGTGGAGGGCCGCCTGCTGGCTGTCTTCCGCACCGGCGAGAAGGCCGACGACATCCGCGTCCTGCGCTGGAACCTGACCGACGACGGACGGGCCGCCTTCCTCGACGCGCGCGGCGAACGCGACCATGTGCTGCCGCCCGCCCACGACTTCACCTGGACCGCGACGACCCGCGAGGACCACCGGCTCGGCCGCCACCCGCACGTCTCGGTCCGCGACGAGCTGTACGTCTCCACCGTCGGCGGCGCCCTCACCGTCAAGACCGAGGACGACACCGAGACCGGCGACGGCATCCACAGCGAGCCCGTCGACGAGCCGCTCCAGGCGCTCGCCGACGCCGACATCGCGTACGCGCGCGTGGGCGCGCTGATCCTGCTGCGGGTCCGTCCCTACAAGGAGGACACCCACCGCCACCTGGTGTTCAACACCCTCACCCGGTCGGTGGTCCGCCTCGACGGCATCGGGCAGGCGTGCCGCCGCCTGCCCGAGGACCAGGGCATCGTCTTCCCCGGCGGCTACTGCCTGGCCACCGGCGCGTACAAGACGTACGAACTCGACACCACGGGCCTGGAGTTCGAGCGCGAGGTGCGCTCTCCCTACGGCGAGGACGTGCTGTACGCCTTCCACGCGCGCGCCGAGGGACGCGGTCTGCTGCTGTCGTACAACACCATCCGCGAGGAGATCGCCACCCCGCTGACCTGCCACGGCTGGGCGCTGTTCGAGGACGGCGCGCTGCTGGCGCTGCGCGCCGACCCGGCCGGGGCGGCGACCGAGCCGGCCCGGGTGCACCCGATCCAGGTGTGGACCTCGCCGTACGTGTCCGACACGCACGCCGCCGCCACCGCGGGCACCGGGCCGCTGGCCCGCGTCGGCAACGCCGACCTGGTGCGCGGCATCTCCGACTGCCTGTCGATCAGCCGTGCGGTCGCGGAGACCAGCCCGACCGTGGAGGTGTACGAGGCGCTGGCCGCCGCCTGTGTGCGCGCCGCCGACACCCACCACTGGCTGGGCGAGGCCGACCTCGGCGAGCTGCGCACCCCGCTGGCGGCGGTACGGGACACCGCCGAGCAGGTGCTGACCGAGTTCCGCACCGTGCAGAGCCTCACCGAGCGGGCCGCACGGGCGCTGGAGGAGGCCGCCGAGCGGATCGCGGCGGTGGTGCGGCGGCTGCGCGGCGAGGCACCGCGCGGCGCCGCCGCCTGGGTGGGCGGCCTGACCGAACTGCGCCGCGCCCAAGGCCATCTGCTCACCCTCAAGGAGATGCGGTACGCCGACACCGCCCGTATCGACGCGCTCGCCGCCGACACCGGCACCGACCTGGCCGCCTTCGGCAAGCGCGCGGTCACCTTCCTCGCCCGCGAGGACGCCTTCGCCGACCACCACCAGGACGTCGAGCGGCTCGCCGCCGACGCCGAGGCCGTCGAGTCGGTGGCCGCCGCGCGCCCGGTCGCCGAGCGGCTCGACGAACTGACCGGCACGCTGGGCACCGTCACCGAGGTCGTGGCGGGCCTGGACATCGCCGACGCCACCGTGCGCACCTCCGTGCTGGAGCGCATCGCCGAGGTGCTGGGCGGGGTCAACCGCGCCCGCGCCCTGCTGGAGGCGCGCCGCCGGGAGCTGGCCGAGCGCGAGGGCCGCGCCGAGTTCGCCGCCGAGTTCGCGCTGCTCGCGCAGGCCGTCACCGGCGCGCTCGCCGCCGCCGACAGCCCCGAGAGCTGCGACGAGCAGCTGTCGGGCATGCTGGTGCGGCTGGAGAACCTGGAGTCGCGGTTCGCGGAGTTCGACGACTTCCTCGGCGAACTGACCGACAAGCGCACCGAGATCCACGACGCGTTCTCCGCCCGCAAGCAGTCCCTGCTGGACGCCCGCGCCCGCCGGGCCGGACAGCTCGCGGCGGCCGCCGACCGGATCCTGGCGACCGTGGCCCGGCGCGCGGCCACGCTCGCCGACGCCGACGAGGTCAGCACCTACTTCGCCTCCGACCCGATGGTCGCCAAGGTCCGCCGCACCGCCGAGGACCTGCGCGCGCTCGGCGACCCGGTGCGGGCGGACGAGCTGGACGGACGGCTGAAGGCCGCCCGCCAGGAGGCGTCCCGCGCGCTGCGCGACCGCACCGACCTGTACACGGACGGCGGCCGGACCATCCGGCTGGGCACCCACCGCTTCTCCGTCACCACCCAGCCCCTCGACCTCACCCTGGTCCCGGACGGCGACGGCCTCGCCTTCGCGCTGACCGGCACGGACTACCGCGCCCCGGTCACCGACCCGCGCCTGGCGGCCGACCGCGCGTACGGGGACCGGCAGCTCCCCTCGGAGTCGCCCGAGGTCTACCGGGGCGAGCACCTGGCCGCCCGGCTGCTGCGCGAGCACGGCCCGGCCGCGCTCGCCGCCGCCGACGACCTGGGCGCCCTGGTGCGCCGGGCCGCCGAGGAGGCGTACGACGAGGGCTACGAGCGGGGCGTCCACGACCACGACGCCACGGTGATCCTCACCGCGCTGCTGCCCGTGCACGAGCGGGCGGGCGTACTGCGCCACGAGCCCGCCGCCCGCGCCGCCGCCCAGCTGTTCTGGGCGCACGGCAGCACGGCGGACGAGCGCGCCGCCTGGACCCGGCGGGCGCTCTCCCTGGCCCGCGCCCGCGACACGTTCGGCCCGGCGGCGGCGGGCGCCGTGGGCGAGCTGGAGGAGGAACTCGCGGGCGCGATCGGGACGTGGACGGCGGGGAGCGCGCTCCGGCTCCCGGGGGCGGCGCCCGCCGGCACCGGCGCTGCCGGGGCCGATGGCGTGAACGGCCCCGCCGCCGTGGCGGGTCCGGACGCGCGGGCCGCCGCCGCGTACCTCGTCGAGGAGCTGACGACCGGACCCGACGGCTTCGTGCTGGCCGCCGCCACCCGCACCCTGCTGGACAAGTTCCGGCACACGGTGGGCGGTTCGGCCTACGACGAGGACCTGGACGCGCTCGGTGACCTCGCCGCGCGGGCCCAGCTCGCCGGGGCGTGGCTCGCGGCGTTCACCGACTCCACCGGAACCGGGGCGACACCCGGTGACCTGGCCGAGGCGGTCGCCGCCGAGCTGTGCCCCGGCCTGCCGCGCCATGACGCGGACGTCTCACCGGTGGCGGTGGCCGAGGGGCTGCTCGGCGCCCATCCGCGCATCGGCGGGCGCCGGCTGGTGCTGCGCCTGGACGAGTTCCTGGCCCGCACCGACCGCTTCGCCCGGGACGACGTGCCCGCCTTCCGCGCCCACCAGCGGCTGCGCACCGAGCTGGTCGCGGCCGAACGCGCCCGGCTGCGCCTGGACGAGCACCGCCCGCGCTCCATGGCGGCCTTCGTCCGCAACCGGCTCGTCGACGAGGTGTACCTGCCGCTGGTCGGCGACAGCCTGGCCCGTCAGCTCGGCACGGCGGGCGAGAGCCGGCGCACCGACACCGGCGGACTGCTGCTGCTCGTCTCCCCGCCCGGCTACGGCAAGACGACGCTGATGGAGTACGTCGCCGACCGCCTCGGCCTGATGATGGTGCGGGTCAGCGGCCCCGCGCTCGGCCACGCGGTCACCTCGCTCGACCCGGCCGAGGCGCCGAACGCCACCGCCCGCCAGGAGATCGAGAAGATCAACTTCGCGCTGGCAGCCGGCAACAACACGCTGCTGCACCTGGACGACATCCAGCACACCTCGCCGGAGCTGCTCCAGAAGTTCATCCCGCTGTGCGACGCCACCCGCCGCGTCGACGGTGTGTGGAACGGCGAGCCGCGCACCTACGACCTGCGCGGCAAGCGGTTCGCGGTGTGTATGACCGGCAACCCGTACACCGAGTCGGGCGAGCGCTTCCGGGTGCCCGACATGCTCGCCAACCGCGCGGACGTGTGGAACCTCGGCGACGTCCTCACCGGCAAGGAGGACGCCTTCGCGCTCAGCTTCCTGGAGAACGCGCTCACCTCCAACCCGGTGCTCGCCCCGCTGGCCGGCCGGGACCGCGCCGACCTGGAGCTGCTGGTCCGGCTGGCCCAGGCGGACCCCGCGGCCCGCGCCGACCGGCTCACCCATGCCTACGCCCCGGCCGAGCTGGAGCAGATCACGGGCGTACTGCGGCATCTGCTCACCGCGCGCGAGACGGTCCTCGCGGTCAACACCGCCTACATCGCCTCCGCCGCTCGCTCGGACGAGACCCGGACCGAGCCGCCGTTCCTGCTCCAGGGCTCCTACCGCACCATGAACAAGATCGCCCAGCGGATCCGCCCCGTCATGAACGCGGCGGAGGCCGGCGCGGTCGTCGAGGACCACTTCACCGCCGAGGCGCAGACCCTCACCAGCGGCGCCGAGGCCAACCTGCTCAAGCTGGCCGAGCTGCGCGGCACCCTCACCCCGGAGCAGGCCGGCCGCTGGGCCGCCCTGAAGACGGCGTACGCCCGCACCCAGGCGCTGGGCGGCCCCGCCGAGGACCCGCTCGTGCGCGCCACGGCCGCCCTCGGGCTGCTGGCGGACCACATGGCCGCGATCGAGGCGGCGCTCACCGGCGGCGGCACGGCGAGGGCCCGCCACGCGGCGGGCCCGGCCGAAGGGGGAGCGGACGGGAGGACTCAGGGCGTCTGAGCGGCGAGCAGCGGCCGCAGCGCCCCCGCCCGCAGCCGCTGCACCAGCGGGGTGCAGTACCGGAAGGCCAGCAGCACCACCAGCACCGAGACCAGGCTGCCGACCAGGGCGCCCACGCCGACGTCGTGCGGATAGTGGGCGCCGACGTACACCCGGGAGACGCCCATCGCCACCGCCGCGAGCAGCGCGACCGCGCCCAGCCACCGGCTGACGATCAGCAGCGCGACCGCGAACGCGAAGGCGACCGTGGTGTGGTTGCTGGGGAAGGCGTAGTCGTCCACCGGCGGGCACGCCTCGATGAGGAAGTCGTGCGGCAGCGCCCGGCAGGGCCGCGGCTCCTCGAAGACGTCCTTGATCCCGGTGTTGGCGGCATAGGCGATGACGACCGCGAACGGCGTCGCCAGCACGGCCGCCATCACCGAGTTCCCCTGCCGACGCGCCCCCCACCAGGCCCCCAGCAGCAACAGCACGAACACCCCCATGCCCACCTCGGAGTACGCGGCGGCTGTCCCGTTCAGCCAGTGGGTGTCGCGGGCGAAGTCGGTGACGGAGGTGTAGAGGCCGCCGTCGATGGACGCGCCGTCGAGCGCCAGGGCGGCCGGGGAGGAACTCGTCATCAGGTGGATCTCCGGGCAGTGTCTCGGTACGGGTGCGCCACGGTGGACACGCGTGGACGCGGGGGTGGACTCCTGGTGAAGTCGGATCGTCCGACAGATGAACGTCTACAGGTTGGTAGACGTTAGCAGCCGCCGGTTCAGTTGCCTGGGGGGTGGGATGAGACGGGGGACACAGCCCCGGTTCCCGTGACGGCACCCGGCTGCCCGAGCTGAATACGGTGGGCCGGTCGCTGGTCGCCGTACCAGCGCGGCCGATCTCGCCGTTGCCCACCCGACCGCCGTCGCTGCCTGAGACCATCGGGCCCATGGGCAAGCACTCCCGTCCCGGACCGCCGAACCAGCCGTCGCGCGCGTTCCCGAGCCCACCCGCCGACGACCGGCTCGCCGCGTACGACAAGCGGCGCCGTCCGCCGCTCGACGTCTGGCGCCGGCACCGCCCATTGCACGGCGGTGGCGGTCATCTCCGCCCGGACGAGCCGCGTGCGCTGGAGGCGTGGAACGGATTCTCGTACGAACCCGCGGGCACCGCCGCGAACCTCGCGGAGGCGCGGCGGTGGGTGACGAGCGGCTGCACGTGACGCTCACGGCGCACGGTGACTCCCACAGATGAACGGATGCAGGCGTTCTGTGGACCGGCCTGGGGAACTGGTCCCCGCGGGCGGTCCGTTCGCGGTCGGGCGAGGCGGCGGGTGCGAGTCGTACCCCACCACATACCGCTTCCGCGGGAGCGGTATGTGGTGCGGGTTCTCGTCGTGGCCGTGCCGCGGTGCGGTCACGGCGCCTTCACCTCCGCCCATACGGACTTGCCGAACGGCGCGGGGGTGACGCCCCAGGCGATGCACAGGGCATCGAGAATGACCAGGCCGCGCCCGCGTTCGCGGTCGTCGGACTCGGGGCGCGGCCGGGGCCTGCGTCGCACAGGGTCCTGTACCTCCACTCGGGTACGGACGTGGTCGGCGTCGAGCGTGAGCCGGATCGAGTCGCCGGGCTCCGTGCCGTACCGGATCGAGTTGGTGACCACTTCGCACGCCACCAGCACGACGGTTTCGACGTACTCCTCGGAGGCATCCGGGAGGTTGGAGGCCATGAACTCCCGTACGAACGCGCGTGCCGAACCGGCTGACCGGGGTTCGCCCTCCACGGTCAGGACGGCGGGTGAACCGATGAGAGGCTTGCAGCGGGCGGGCGGGGTGCCCCGCCGTCGTTCGATCACGCTTCTCCCCTTGTGGACGTTGTGGACGGGCTGCCGGGGTCCGCTCGGCGGACCGGCTGGTTCTCCGACTCAGGCAACATGCGAGGCGGCATCGGCGGTACCGTCGTGAAGGGTGTCGAAGGGTGTCGAAGGGTGTCGCTTTCGCTACCCTCCGTCGCGAAGGGGCTAGGGATGAAGGCGCTGAACGACAAGCTCGCACAGCGGTTGGAACGGTCCGGGATGAGCCGTGGGGAATTAGCCCGCCGTGTGAAATCCAAGGCCATCCAGTGGAATCAACCGCATATTTCACCGGACGCGACGCGCGTTCGGTGCTGGCTCCAAGGCGAGACGCCGCAGGCGCCTGTGCCGGACATCCTCGCAGCGGTGTTCTCGGATCACTTCGGATACCGGATCACGACGTACGACCTCGGCCTCGGCGACAGCGGGTTGGCCGACGCCGGTCTCGTGTACAACTCCAGTTACGCGGCTACGGTGGAAGTCGTCGCAGACCTGGGGAGAGCTGACGTGGATCGACGGAAGTTCCTTGCAGCCGCGCCGTTCGCTGCCGTCGCGGGGGTGGGACCCTCGCGGGACTGGTTGCTGAACACCCTTGACCAGGAACCGGTGGAGGGGCCGCGGGTACGCCTCGAGGACGTGTCCGCGGTGAAGAACATGTTCACGACCTTCCAGCGCATGGACATCTTCCAGGGCGGCGGGTCGGGACGGCTGGTGCTCGCCGACTACATGAACGCGCACGTGTACCCGCTGCTGCGCCGGGCCCACGCCGAGGACGTCCGGCGCGCGCTGTGCGAAGCGGCGGCCGAACAGACGTACCTCCTGGGCTGGATGGCTTACGACAATGGCGAACAGAGCGTCGCTCAGCGGTACTTGATCCAGTCGCTGCGCCTTGCCGAGGAGTCACGCAACCCGGCTCTCGGCGCACATGTGCTCGCGGGTATGGCCGATCAAGCGACGCTGCTCGGGAACCCGTCCGAGGGGCGGCGCCTCGCACAGGCCGGCCGCCAAGGGCTGTCGAGGACCACGTCGGCGGCGTGTCTGGCGGACCTGTGGTGCCTTGAGGCGCGCGCCCTCGCGCTGCTCGGCGAGAAGGCGGCTGCGGCGCACGCGGTCACCCAGTCGGAACGGGCGTACGAACACGTCGACCCCGACGGCGAACCGGACTGGGCGGAGTTCATCGACCCGGCGTACCTTCATGGTGAGCATGCGAACACCTTCCGCGACCTGGGCGACGCCGCGTCGGCGGAGGAACACGCCCGCCGGTCCATCGGCCACGCGCACCTGCAGAAGCGTGCCCGCCGCGGCGCGATGTCCCATGCGGCCCTTGCGGTGTCCCACCTGCAACGACGCGACCTCGAGGCCGCGCATGCCGCAGGTGTGCGGACACTCAAGCTCGCCGGACAGGTCAAGTCGTCGCGGGCCGTCGAGGCGGTCGGGGACCTCCGGCGGCGCATGCGGCCGTTCGGGCAGCACCGCCTCGTCGCGGACTTCACGGAACGGGCACGCGAGCTGGGGGCCGCCGCTTGAGCCCGCCGACCGACGTATCGGCAGGTCTGGTCACCAAGGCAGAGGAGAGCCGCATGACCGACGTTGACGACGCCTCCACCCTGCCCGTGGCGTGGTGGAAGTCCACGTACAGCGACAGCGGGGCACAGTGCGTGGAGTGCGGCATCGTAGGCGCCGAGGCGGTGGCCGTCCGGGACAGCAAGACCCCGCACGGGCCCGCGCTGCTGTTCACGCGCGCGGCCCTGTCGGCATTTGCTGCGGCTGCCGCCACGGACGGGCTCGGCGCCACGGAGTAAGGGAGCCACACACCCCTTACGCATCCGGCCATGAATGATCAGGCGTGGGGCGCGCTGTGTTCGGTGAAAGGCTGAGAAAGGCTTCCAGTTCGGCCACGGCCGTGTTCTCGTCGGTCACGTGGACGGTGGTGATGCCCAGCGCGGCGGCCGGCGGGAGGTTCACCGCGTGGTCGTCCGCGAAGACGCACCGTTCGGCGGGCAACCCGATCCGCTCCAGGGCGAGTCGGTTGCGCCGTGCGCGACCGCGACATCGGGGCCGTCTTCCGCCTGACCCGCCGGCACGGCGTCAGCTACTACCGGATCGGCGCGGCCTGCGGCCTGAGACCCGACCGGGTGTCACGCATCGCAAAGGGCGGTGCCACGGTCACCGCCATCAACACGATCGAGCGCATCGCAGATGGACTCCGTATCCCTGGTGACCTACTGGGGCTTGCTGCGCGACCCTGGGAGAAGGCCTCCTCGACTCATCTTGCGGAGCACGACCAGGGAGACGATCCCATGAACCGCCGTCAGGTGCTGGGCACCGTCGCCGTCGGCCTGACCGGACCGGCGCTCGCCGCTCTCACCGACACCCGCCGATCCCTCGATCTTGCCCTCACCCCTGACACCGCACCCGCCGATCTGGCCGACCTGGAGGCGGCGGCCGAAAAGTACGGCAGCGGCTACCACGGCCAAGCACCCACCGAGTTCCTGGCCGAACTCGCGGCAGACTTCCATGATCTGCGGCCCTACCTGGACAGTCCTCGGTCGGTCGGCACGCGCATACGGGTGTCCCGGGCAGCCGGACAGATGGCAGGCATGGCCGCGATCGTGCTGCACGACCTCGGTGCCCGGCGGGAGGCGCGCGCCTGGTTCGCAACGGCCGCCGTCGCTGCGCGCGAGTCGGGTGACGCCCAGTTGCACGCGTGGGTGCTCGCCCGCGAGGCGATGGTGCCGATCAACTGGGGCGCCCCTGCCGCCGCCGCACGCCTCGCCGAAGAGGCCAGGAAGATCGCAGGTCCCCGGCCGACCGCCGCGGCAACTCTCGCGGCCGCGGTCGCCGCTCGTGCCTACGCCCTGTCGCATCAGCCCGAGGCGGCACGCGCCGCTCTGGCGGACGCAGACCGGTACATGGACCGTCTCGAAGGCGGCGCACGCCGTGACACGTGGCTCACCCACGGCGAGCAGAAACACCACGTCCACCTCAGCCACGCGCTCACCGCCCTCGGTGATACCCGCCGGGCACGCGCCAGTCAGCAGCGGGCCCTGGAGCTGTCGGCGCCGACCAGCACCATGACCCGATCTCTACTCACCATCGATGCCGCGACCTGCGTGCACCAGGACGGCGACACCGAAGAGGCGTGCCAGCGCACGGTGGCCGTCCTGTCCGGTCTCCCGGACGCCTACCGCACCGGCCTCGTCCACCGCCGCGCGCTGGACCTGTACCGCTCGATCCCCGCCCAGCACCACCGCGAGCGCTCCGTAGCCGAACTGCGCAACACTCTCACGACCTGACGTCGCGACTCACCTCGTGGTCTCGCTGCGGCTGTGGCACTGATCGGCGATGACGGCTGTGCCGTGCTGCTTGTTCGAGACCTCGGGCGGCAGGTCGGACAGGTGGTGCACGGTGCCTCCTCTCGGACCGGCCGGGGCCGGTGCCCCGGCCGGGAGGTGCGGTCATCGGACTACTCGAAGCGCAGGTCCGCGATGGCCTCGAGGTCGATGCCGTACCGGTGGTAGACCTTGGTGGTGTTGACGGACGTGAGGTCGGCGCGCTCCAGTCCCAGGGCTTCGGCGGCTTCCCACACCGCCCGCTCGCTGTCGCCCTCGATCTCCAGGTACGGCGGGATGAGCGGCCACTCGTCGATCTCCAGCCGTACTGCTCCGAGTGCGTACGAGGTGCGCCGGTTCTCCTGGTAGCCGCGCGGCGTCAGCCCGGCGAGCCGCAGAAGTTCGGCGGCCTCCTCGAAGTCGCCGACGGTGACCTCGGTCTCGCGGGTCCCGTCTACCTCGTCGGTGGCGGTCTGCTTGACGCACAGCGTGGCTCCGTCCCCGGTGTCACGGAGCCTGACCCACCGTCCGGCGACGGCGGGAACGGTGTCGTACACGTACCGCCGCATCAACCGCCGCCCGGTGGTCTCGACCCCTCCTGCGGCGAGGATGCGGTGTGCGATGTCGGACGGGTCGATGCCGAGTGCCTTCGTCTCGTACTCGATGGCTGCCACAGGTGGTCTCCCACTTCCGCTTCGACGGGGGTGCAGTGCCTTGTGCTCGACGCCGGACGCCACTCGGGGCGGGCCTCATGCGAGCAGGAGGTGTCCGTGGTCGGCCAGGATTTCGCGCACCTCAGGCACGTCTTCGTGCTCCCGCAGGCGGCGGAGGACGACACGGGCGCGCTCCACCGCGCGATCCGAAGACATTGCCCCCGCCATGTCGACGACCCGGCGGCCCTCTTCTGCGGCTTGCTCGGGCTCGTTGGCGTCCGCCAGTGCCACCGCGAGCCATGACCGGTACAAAGCCATTTCGCGAAGGTGCGTGGCGTCGTAGCGCCCCAGTACGTCACGCAGCAGCGGCACGGCGCGCAGCGGGCGGCGCAGCTCGGTGAACACCCGGGCGTCCATGATCTCCAGCTCTTCGCGGCTGACCCAGTAGGCCCAGGCCGGGGCGGCGGGCCCGGTGGAGCCGGCCAGGGCCTCGTGAGCCTCCCCGAGTGCCCGGAGAGCCGGTTGCACCTCCCCGACGCGTGTGCAGGCCCAGGCCACGCGGTCCAGGAACAGCGCGCGCGCGGGCGCAGGCGCGTCCGGCCCGGCCTCCGCCACGGCCGCCCTGGCCAACTCCAGGCCCTCGCGCTCCCGGCCGGTGTTCGACAAGTGGTAGCCGAGGCTCCCCGCCAGGTTGGCCACCAGCGTGCTGTCACCGGCCTGCCGTGCGGCGGAGATGCCGAGCCGGTAGGCGCGTTCCGCGTCCTTCCCGCGGCCGCCGTCCGAGGCGATCCACCCGGCGATCTGCCCCAGCTCACCGATCTGGACAAGAAGCTGCCGACGGGTGTTCTCGGAGTGGTCGGACTCCTTGAACAGCCTTACCACCGAGCGTAATTCGCGGAAGGCGGGCGCGATGAGGTCACCGCCCGACAACACGTCGTCGGCGAGCCGTAGACCGTGCACACGGGCCGCCAGCTCGTCCACCGCGGTGCTACCGATCCGACGTCCGCCCGGGGCTTTCAGGGCCTTCAGTACGTCCCCGTCGGGCACCAGATCCGCAAGAGTCGCCGTCACGCCTGGGAGCGTCGTCCGCGCGCCCCGCGCGTATGCGGCCGCCTGCTCCAACTCATGCGGCGGTACCCCGAGTACGTGCGCGAGGCCGGGCAGCCACACCTCCGGAACGCGGCCTCCGCGCTCCCACCGGGAGACCTCGTTGCGCGTGATCGACTCCGTGCCGAAGGCGGCACACAGCAAGGCGGCGAGTTGCCTCTGCGAACGTCCGGCGTGGTGCCGCAGACCGGCGAGGTACGCGCCGAACTGCTTGCGTCGGTCAGTGCTGATCACGGCGTCTCCCTTCGTATCCAGTGTGGCCCCTCCCTGGCCCCCCGCGTGGCTCCTTCGCGCGATCACGTTCGCCGGTTACCTGAACACGAAGTGTCCCGGCGGCCGTGCGACCGGCCCCGGGACTTGGCCGACCTGAGAGAGCGGACCGACATGCCGCAACCCACAACCCGGACCCGCCCCGCAGGGCACCCCGGCTACAGCGAGACTCTGCCGCGCGAGCCCGAGAGCGCCGCCTTCGCGCGGCGCCTGGTCCGTGTCTCTCTTTCCGTCTGGGGGCTGGACGACCTGACCGAGGACAGTGCCGCGGTCGTCTCCGAGCTGGTGGCCAACGCCGTGCGGCATGCCCGGCGGGGGTCGATCCGGGTGACGGTCGAGCGGCTCGGGGAGGACCGCGTACGCCTCGGCGTCGTGGACTTCTCGCACGAGCGGCCGGTGCGCGGGACGGCGGGGACCGAGGACGAGAGCGGGCGTGGTCTGGCGCTCGTGGAAGGGCTGGCGGCGGACTGGGGGACCGAGCCGCTGCCGTGGGGGAAGCGGGTCTGGGCGGAACTGAAGGGGAGGGGCGGGGTATGAGCGAGCGGGACGTGGGCCATGGGAGGCGCGCGTGGGTGGGAGATCTGGTCCGCGACGAGGAGACGGACCGGCGCGGAGTCGTGACGGATGTGCGGGGCGGTGCCCTGTGGGTGCTCCGGCCGGAGCACGGCGGCGGGCAGTGGACCTCGCGGCGTCCCGAGCGCCTGACCGTGGTGGTGCCGCGCGCGAGGATGCGTGACCGGCTGTAGGGGGCGCGGGGAGCCGGGCGGGTGTCAGGCGGCCGGTGCCGCGCACGCCTCCTGCGGCTGGGCCGGGACGGTCGCTCCTCGCCGTGCGTCCTCCCGCTGCTGCGCCAGTACCGAGTCCACGTACACCGCGATCGCGTCGCGGCTGCGGATCAGGCATGCGATGCGCTGGGTCATGCTGTCGCGTTCGCGGACCAGGGTGGCGATGGTCTCGGGGGTGGCGTCGGCGACCTGGATGGAGCGGGGTTCCTTGAGGCAGGGCAGGATCTGCTTGATGACGCGGGTGGGGAGTCCGGAGTCCAGCAGGCCGCGGATCTGGAGGACGCGGTCCACGCTGCGTTCGCAGTAGTCGCGGTAGCCGTTCGGGGAGCGGTCGGGGACGAGGAGGCCCTGTTCCTCGTAGTAGCGCAGCAGCCTGGCCGGGGTGCCGGTGCGGGCGGACAGCTCTCCGATGCGCATGTGACCCACCTCATACGGAGCCGGATTGACCTTCACATGTATGTGAGGGTTGAACCCTAACAGGCATGTCGATGTCGCAGACGCCGTGCACCGGACGGCCCACGGACGCACCCGGCCCCGCACCCACGTCCACCCGCCCGGACACACCCCCGAGCCCGCCCCCGGACGCGGAGCCGCGCGGGAAGCTCCCCCTGTCCGCGCTGCTCGCCCTCGCCACCGCCGCCTTCATGGCGATCCTCACCGAGGCGCTGCCCGCCGGGGTGCTGCCCGAGATGGCCCGTGACCTCTCCGTCGGCGAGTCCGCCGCCGGGCAGACGCTGACGGTCTACGCCATCGCGACGGGCCTGTCCGCCCTGCCCGTGTCGGCGGCCACGGCCGGCTGGCGCCGCAAGCGCCTGGTGCTGGTGGCCGTGGTGACCTTCGCCGTGGCCAACACGGTCACCGCGCTGTCCTCGCAGTACCTGCTGACCATGGCGTTCCGGCTCGCCGCCGGGGTCGCGGCGGCCGTGGTGTGGGCCGAACTCGTCGGCTACGCCCGCCGCCTGGCGCCCCCGCACCTGGTGGGCCGGGCCATCGCCATCACCATGGCGGGCGTGCCGCTGGCCCTCTCCCTGGGCATCCCGGTCGGCACCTTCCTGGGCGGACTGGTCGGCTGGCGGGCCACGTTCGGGCTGGTCACCGCGGTCTCGGCAGGGCTCGCGGTCTGGATCGCGGTGTCCGTGCCGGACCATCCGGGGCGGCGGCCGGGCAAGCGCGAACCGGTGCTGGGCGCGCTGCGGCTGCCCGGTGTCGTGCCGGTGCTGTTCGTCGTCGCCGCCTATGTGCTGGCGCACAACATCCTCTACACCTACATCGCCGCGTTCCTCGACGCGCGCGGCGCGGGCGGCTCCCGGGACACGGTCCTGCTGGTCCTCGGACTCGCCTCGGTGGTGAGCATCGTCGTCACCGGCGTCCTGGTCGACCGCAGACTGCGCACCCTGACGGTCGCGAGCACCGCCGTGTTCCTGGTGGCCGCCGCGCTGCTGACCGTGCCGGGCGGCGGGCAGGCCCTGGTGTATCCGGCGGTGGTGCTGTGGGGCCTGGGCTGGGGCGGGGTGTCCACGCTGCTCCAGACCGCGGTGACCGCGGCCGGCGGCGACCGCGCGCAGCCCCTGCTGGTCACCACCTGGAACTCGTTCATGGCGGTCGGCGGCGCGGCGGGCGGCGTACTGCTGGACGCGGCCGGGCCGGGCTCCTTCCCGTTGACCGTCCTCGCCCTGCTGGTGCCGGTGCTGCTCGTCGTGGTGGGCGCCCGCAGGCACGGCTTCCCGGCACCACGCGCCTCCCGCTGAGCCGCAGTAGAACCAGTAGAACCAGTAGAACCAGAAGAGAACCAGTAGAGAGCCGGGAGAACCGGAAGAACAGAAGAGGGGCGGGGAGCGGAGGTGCGGCGCCTCCGCTCCCCGCCCCTCGGTGCGGGGCCCGCGCTCAGCGCAGGCGCAGCGCCTCGCGGACCGTGGTGAACAGGTCCGTCTGGTTGGTGACGCCGAGGACGCGGAAGGCCTGCGGGCCCTGCGCGGCGATACGGACCTCGGTGCCGGTGTGCTCCTGCGACTGGCCCGGGGTGTTGGTCGAGTAGTTGACCTTCAGCTGCTGGCCCTCGTCGGTGACCAGGGTGGAGGACAGGCCGGGCGGCATGGCGTCCACCGGGACGATCTGGCTGCTGTGGCCGTGGTCGGCGGTGGTCACCACGAGGGTGTCGGGGTGCTTGGCCGCGTAGTCGCGGGCCACCTTGACCGCGCGGTCGAAGGCCGCGGTCTCACCGATCTGGCCGCACGGGTCGGCGGCGTGGTCCTGCTTGTCGATCGAGGCGCCCTCGATCTGGAGGAAGAAGCCCTTGTCGGAGCGGCCGTGGCCGTGCTTCTGCTTGGCCTCCAGCAGCTGGATCGCCTTGGTGGCGGAGTCGGCCAGGCTCGGAGTGCTCGCGGGACGCGAGCTGTTGGAGGTCACGCACCGCTGCGGGGCCGTACCGCCGACCGCGGCGCCCTTGCCGGTCCACTCCACCGGCACGTTCTCCTTGGCGAACAGGCCGAGGACCGGCTTGCCCGGCCGGGCGGCCTTCAGGGACGCCTTGTCGGTGACGACCTGGTAGCCGAGCTTCTGCGCCTGCTGGGTCACGGTCAGGCCCTTGTACCGGCCCTCGGTGATCTTCTGGTCGAAGCGCTGCTTGCCGCCGCCGAAGAGCACGTCGACCTTGTGGTTGACGGACTGCTCGGCGATGGAGCCGGGGCCGCCGGCCTTGACCGTGTCCTTGGGGCACTTGGCCATGTCGGCCGGGCCCTGGCAGGAGCGGTCGGTGACGTGCGAGGCGAGCACCGCCGGGGTGGCGTCGGTGAGCTCGGCGGTGGTGACGCTGCCGGTCGCGTAGCCGTTCTTCTGCGCCAGCTCCAGGATGGTCGGGACGGCCTTGTCCGAGCCCGGCGTCTTGGAGATGCGGCCGTTGACCGTCTTGTGCCCGGTGGCCCAGCCGGTGCCGCTGGCGGCGGAGTCGGTGACGTAGTCCGGCGTGCCGTCGGCGTGCACCGCGTACGTCGTGTACGCGCCGGTCAGCGGGAACTTGTCCATGTTCAGGCGCCCGTCGGCACCCACCGTGTAGTCCCGGGCGAGGGTGATCTCGGAGTCACCCATGCCGTCGCCGATCAGCAGGATGACGTTCTTCGCCTTGCCGCCCTGGATGGCGTGCTGGGCGTGCTGCTTGCTGTCCGAGGCGCCGGCCACCGTGGTGGCGGTCAGGGCGGCCGCGGTGGTGACGGCCAGCGCGGTGGCGATCGTGAGCTGACGACGGGTGGGTCTGTGCATGGGAGCGACTCCTTGGAAGGTCCGTACCCGGGCGCCCGTACGTCGGGTACGGGCGTCGTACGGCTGCCGACGGAGTGCAGCCCACCAGCCCTTGGTGAACCACTGGGAAAGTCGTGACCCGGTCTTGGTTGCGCGGGCATGACGGCCGTACGCCCCCGAGGGGGGCGCGGCCGACACCTCGTGCGGGCGCGCGCACCGGCGCGCTCAGTCCGTGAGGCCGGGCCCGTCCTCCGGCTCCGCGCCCGCCAGGACGAGCTGCGTGAGCGGGGTGCCGTCGCCCGAGTCGAGCACGACCCGGTACAGGCCGGGCGCCGGTACGGTCACCCGCCCGGCCACGATGTCCTCGTCGCCGTACTCGTCGGCCTCCAGCGCGGCCCGCGTACGGAAGCCGCCCGGCGCGCCCGTCCCCGCGACCTCCTCGACCGTGCACTCCAGCCCCGCCGGGCCGTCCGCGCCGTGCACCCGCACCGTCCAGCGCGCGCCGGGCGCGACCAGGTCCGGCACCCGCAGCCCCAGACCCGCGGCGGCCTGCGGGGGACCCAGGTGCTCGTCCTCCTCCAGGAACGCGGTGACCGCCTCCAGCGCCGCCTCCCCCTTGGCCAGCGCCCCGTGCTGGAGGGCCAGCGGCACCGTGGCCCGGCTCAGCACGGCGGACTCCCGGTGCACCGTCCCGTCACCCGCCACGTCGAAGCGGCGCGGCGCGCCGTCGGCGTCCCGCATCAGCTCGCCGTCGCTGTGCTGCCGGAAGCTGTGCTCGTACGGCTCCACGACCCCCTGGCGCAGCGCCAGCGACTGCACCGTGCGCTGGCTGATGCCGACCACCGCCCGGTGTCCGGGCAGCGTCCGGCCGCGCAGCCGCTCGTGGAACGCCAGCGACTCCTGGGCGAGGTCCTTGTCCCCGCCCAGGTCGGCGATGTCCACGGTGGTCAGCCGCCGTACGTTCAGGCCCTCGTCCAGGCACGGGAACGTCGGCAGCAGGTCGTGCAGGCCCGGCAGGGTCACCGCGAGGTCGCGCAGCCGCCCGTGCGGCAGCGGCACCGGCGTGCCCCGGCCCGTGTTGAGGATCAGCGCGGCGGCGGCCGACCCCTGGAACGGCGTCCCGAGCGTGCACACCCCCCGGGTGTCCCGGGCCAGTTCCTCGCCGTCCGGCCCGTCGCCCAGCGCGGCGTGCACGAGCAGTCCGCCCATGGAGTGGGCGACGAACACCAGCCGTCCCTCGCGCTCGTCGACCCGGTGCCTGCGCGCCT
The DNA here is from genome assembly GCF_058344915.1 of Streptomyces sp. PL-25. NCBI lineage: Bacteria > Bacillati > Actinomycetota > Actinomycetes > Kitasatosporales > Streptomycetaceae > Streptomyces > Streptomyces sp. PL-25. The sequence goes on along the minus strand of NZ_CP136997.1, from coordinate 3,512,891 downwards.
GCGTGTGCGCCGGGTGCGCGCGCCAGCGTTCGAGGTGCGCCCGCGCGGCGGCGGCGAGCAGCCGCGCGTTCACGGCCACCGGCAGCCGCCAGTCGTACGGGAACTCCAGCACCGCCTCGGGCGCGGCCACGCTCCGCGTCACGGCCGCGACCAGATCGGTGTACGGCTCCACCCCGCGCAGCACGGGACTCCAGGCGGGCGTCGTCAGCAGCCGCCGGGCGCGGATGCGGCCGAGCCGCCCCTCGCGCTCGTCCGGCGTCAGGTGCAGCGGCCGCAGCCCCCCGGGCGTGGTCCAGGCGCGCACCAGCCACCCGGTGTTCGCCAGGCCCCACACCACCCGGTCCCGCTCCGCGTCGTACAGCTCGCTGCCCATGATGCCGGGGACGACGACCACCGCGTCCTGCGTCGTGTTGGGTGACAGAGCGGGCAGGCGGTAGGGCCGTTCGGGTGCCGGATACTGCTGCGACGGTTGGCTCATGAGGGAAGAATAGGGAGCATGCAGCGGGGGGCGGGAGCACTTGCGGGGAGCGGTGACACATCGCCGGACGCGCTGCCGGGGCAGGGGCGGGCAAGCGGCCCGGAGGACCGCGGACAGAGCCCCGAGCGCGTCCTGGTGACGGTCGCGGTCCGCGACTACGACGACGGGGACACCGAGTTCACCGAGGGCATCGACGAACAGCTCGCCGTCCTCGACGAGTGGTGGTGCTCGCCCGGCTCCGCCGAGCCCTTCCACAAGGTCCCCCAGCCCGAACTGCGCGAACGCCACGACGTGGAGCGCTTCCTGTACGAGGCCGGGGTGCGCGAGAACCGCGGCAAGGCCCTGGTCCTCTTCATCACCGGCCACGGCAGGATGGGCTCCTCCCGCACCCACTTCCTGCAACTGCCCGGGACGGACCCGAAGCGGCAGCTCGCCACGGCCGTGCGCACCAGCGACCTGGTCGCCGCCGCCCTCGACTCCCACGCCGAGAACGTCCTCGTCATCGTCAACACCTGCTTCGCCCAGGGCGTCGCCGGTGAACTCCTGCCGCTGTTCGGGGAGATCGCCGGGCGCCGCCGCCGGGGTGCCCAACTCGACGTCGTCGCCACCTGCGACCAGGACCAGCTGGTGCAGGTACGGCGCTTCCCCTCGGTGCTGCGCCGCGTCCTCGACCGGCTGCGCACCAGCGCCCAGATCACCCACGAGCGGCTGAGCGTCACCCAGTTGATGACCGAGTTCGAGAACGAGCTGGGCTCCGACCCCGAGCGGCGCAAGCACCGGCTGCACCGGGTCATCGACGGCTCCGGCTCGACCGTCCCCTCGCCCTGCCTGCCCAACCCCGGGTACCGGCCGCCCCGCGAGGTGGTCGCGCCCGCCCGCCGCCCGGTGGCCACGCCCGCCGCCGACATCGACGTATGGCTCGCGCGGGCCAGCGGGCGGCCGCACGCGGACGACCCCGGCTGGTACTTCAGCGGGCGGCGGCGCCTGAACACCGCGCTGGCCGCCTTCCTCGGCCGGCCGGGTGGCGTCCTGCTGCTGACCGGCACCGCCGGGAGCGGCAAGTCGGCGGTGCTGGGCCGGGCGGTGACCCTCAGCGACCCGCTGTTCCGCGCCAACCCGCGCTACCAGGACGCCGTCGGCTCCGCGCCGCCGGAGACCGTACCGGCCGAGGAGGCCGTCTCCGTGGCGGTGCTCGCCCGCCGCCGCACCGCCGCCGACGTCCTCGGGGAACTGCTGCGGGGCCTGGGCGTCGACCCGCCCGCGCCCGGCCCCGCCGACGACCCGGTGGAGCGGTGGACGGCCCTGCTCGACGCCTACCTCGGCGAGCCGGGGGACCCGGTGACCGTGGTGCTGGACGGACTCGACGAGGCCGCCGAGCCCTTCCGGATCGTGCACGGCGTCCTCGCCCCGCTCGGCGCGCACTGCGTGCCCCCGCCCGGCGCGCTCCCGCCCGGCGCCGCCCTCCCCGGACCGCGCCGCTCCGACCCGGGCACCGGCCGCCGCCGCCTCCGGCTGGTCATCGGCGTACGCAGCAGCCGGCCGGCGACCGGCCCGGGGGAACCGGGGGAGGCGGGGGAGGCGGACTCCGTCGTGCCGGGCGCGGTGGCGGAGGCGGCACCGGCTGCCGGACGGCGGGAGACCGGACTGCTCGGCGCGCTGCGCGAGGTCTTCCCCTCGGCGACGGTCCTGCGCACGGACGGACGGGGCAGCCGCGCCGACATCGCCGACTACGTGGAGGCGCTGATCGGTACGGGGACGAGCCCCGGCACGGAGGACGGCGAGGCCGCGGGTCCGGCCGCGGGAACCGCCGGAACGGCCCGCCGGGCGGCGGCCGTGCGCGAGGCCGCCGAGACGGTCGCCGCCGAGGTGTGGCCCTCGTTCCTGGACGCCCGGCTCGCGGGCGAGCAACTGCGGGCCGCCCCCGACCCGGCCGCCCTGGTCGCGAGCCCGCGGTGGCGGGAACTGCTGCACACCGGCACCACCGGGCTGCTCCGCCGCGATCTCCACCTGGCGCGGACGGAGGGACTGCCGCCGGACGTGGCCCTGGCGCTGCTGCGGGCCGGTGCGTTCGCGCTCGGCGCGGGCATCCCCTGGTCCACCGTGTGGCCGGCGGTGGCCGGTGCGCTGCTGGGGCGGCCCGTCGAGGAGCCGGACCGCATGATCGGCATCCTGCTGCGCGGCCGCCTCTCCGGGTATCTGGCCCACGACCACGAGGACGACCGGATCGTGTACCGCCCGGCTCATGAACGCCTGGCCGAGATCCTCCGGAACCAGCGGCAGAACCTCCTGCCGGACCGGGGCGACCCGCCGGCCCCGGCGGACGCGGGGGACGTGAAGGACGCGGCGGACGTGCGGGACGTGCCGGACGTGCGGGACGCGCGGGACGTGAAGAGTCCGTCCGGTCCGCCCGTCCCGCCTGGCCTCCGGGAGCGTACGGGCCCGCGGGCCGCGGCGGAACCGGGCCGGGCCGCCCTCCCGGACCAGACGGCCCGCAGGCGGTCAGGCCGTACCGCACCGGGCCGCCCCACCCCGGTAGTCCCCGGAGTCCCCGGAGCTTCCGGAACCCCCGGAACATGGACCACCCGTGCCGAGGCCCACCGGCTCATCGCCGAGGCGCTGGCCGGGCTGGTCGCCGAGGACGCGACCGTCCCGCCGCACCCCTACCTGAGCCGCCATCTCGCCGCGCACGCCGCACGCGGTGACGTCCTCGACGACGCGCACGTACCGCGCGCCCTGCTGCCCTGGGAGACGAGCGGCAAGGTCCGCACCCTGCTGCGGCAGACCGGCACCGGACAGCGGCAGGAGTGGCTGGAGGCATGGGCCGCCATCGAGCCGTTCCTCGGCGACGCCGATCCGGAGTCCCGGCAGGCCGGCCTGCACCTCGCGCACCACGCGGCGGCCCACCGCCGTGTCCCGCTGTCCGAACTGCCCGCTCAGGAAAGGCACTTGACGGGCTCGTGCCTCACCCCGCTGTGGACCGACTGGACGGCGACGGACAACGTCCTGGCCGTCACCGACACCGTCGTCGAGTCCCTCGCCCACACCGTCACGTCCGACGGCAGACCCCTGCTGGTCACCGGCGACAGCCACGGGACGCTGCGCCGCTGGGAGACGTACGGCGCCCCGGTCGGCGCGCCCGCCCGCACGCAGGGCGGCGCCCTCCAGCACCTGCTGCCGCTCCCTGACGACCTGCTGGTCTCCGGCGGTACGGACGGGACCGTACGGGTGTGGGACAGCACCCGCGGCCGGCTTCTGGGCGAGGCGCTGCGCCGGCCGCACACCTGGGTCAGCGGCCTCACGCTCCTCACCCCGGCGGCAGGGCCGTCCCGCGTCCTCGTCGCCCACAGCGACGGCCGCCTGACGGCCCTCGACCCGGTCACCTTCCACACGGTCGCCACCTCGGACCCGTCCGGCCCCTCGGATCCCTCTGACCCCTCTGACCCCTCGGACCTCGACGACACCGCCGGTTCCACCAGCCCCAGCACTCCTGCGGCCTCCGCACATGCCGATACCGATACCGATGCGGATGCCGAAGCCGAAGCCGATACCGAAGCCGACGTCGACGCGGACGAGACGGCGGCGGAACCGGCCGCCGATCTCCCGGCGCTCGACCCCGCACCGGCGATCCTGGCCGGTGTCCGGCTCGGGCCGGGAGAGGGCATGGCGCTGGCCGTCGCCCAGGGCGGGCGGGTCGGCGTGTGGCGGCCGGGAAAGGGGCTCGTCCCGCTGGGCGAGCACCCGGACGAGGTGCGGGCCGTGGTCGGGCTGCCCGCGCCGAACCGGTTCGCGACCTGCGACGACTCCGGGCACCTCGGCTTCTGGGACGCGGCGGAGGGCGGCGGTGAGGTGACGGCGGGACCGCCGCCCGCGCGGTCGGCCACGGCCCTGGCCGCCGTACCGGTGGACGGGGAGTCCGCCGTGGTCTGCGCCGGGAGCGACCATGTGCTGCGGGTGTGGGACACCGGCACGCGCCGCCCGCTCGGCGGCCCCCTCGAAGGCCACACGGCCACCCCGCTCGCTCTGGCCGCGGTACCGGGCGCCGTCCCGTCCGTCGTCTCCGCCGGCGGCGACCGCACCCTGCGCCGCTGGCTGCTCACGGGCCACGGCAGCCGCCCGGCGCCGGCCGTCCGCCGCTCGGTCGTGGCCGCCGCGCTGCCGGGCCGGGACGTGACCGGCGGGCCGCTCCTCGTCGCGGTGGCCGACGAGGAGGAGGCCACGCTGTGGAACGCGGACACCGGAGGCCATGTGCGGCTGCCCGTCGGCGACTCGGCGGTGACGGCCTTCGCGTGGACCGCGACCGCCGACGGGCCGCTGCTGGTCACCGCGCACAGCGACGCCAGCGTGCAGTTGTGGTCGGTGGGCGCGGGTGCGGGCTCCGACCTCGCCGGTGCGCCGGTGCGCCGGGGCACGCTGGTGAGCCACAGCCTGCCCGTGCAGACGATGGCCGCCTTCCCGGACGGCACCGGACGGACCCTGCTCGCCACCGGCGGCGCGGACGGCTCCGTCCACCTGTGGGACCTCGGGCGGCAGACCCGGCTCGCCTGCTGGGACGACCACCGCCTCAGCGTCCGCGACCTGGCCGTGCTCACCACCGGACACGGTCCGCGCGTCGTCTCGGCCGGCGCGGACGGCACCCTGCGGAGCTGGGATCCCGCCACCGGTCCGGCCGGGCCACCCGTCCACTGCGGGCAGCAGGGCGTCCACGCCGTGGCCGCGGTGCCCGCCGGGCCCGGTGAGCGTCCGCTGCTGGCCTCGGGCGGCGAGGACGGGACCGTACGCCTGTGGGACGCGGAGACGCTGTGCCCCGCCGGCGCGGCACTGGACGCCGCCGACGGCCCGGTCACGGCCCTCGCCTGCTTCCCCGCCCCGGCCGGCCGCCCCCATCTGGCGGCCACCGGCCCCGGCGGCACCGTCCACATCTGGGACGTCACCACCGGCGCCCGGGTCAGGCGCGTCGTCACCGGCAGCCCGCTGGGCGTCCTCCGGGCCCGCCCGGCGGACGGCGACGGCACCCCGCCGGGCCACCCCGTACTGCTCGCGGCCGGAAAGGCGGGCCTCAGCGTCTTCGAACTGGACCTGGGTCCTTACTGAGGCGGCGAAGCCGACACCGGGGACCCCATGACCGTCCGGTCCCGCTCCCTCCCGTCCTGTCCCGCCCTCCAGCCCCGTCCCGCGCCCCGGTCGGCCGGGCGCCCCGAGCCGGGCGTGCGCCCTCCGGATGCCTCAGCGCCTCTCCCGCGCGCCCCCGCGCGCAGGCCGAAAAACGCCCCCCTTCACAGCGGTTGCGGGACAATGATCGCTCGAATGTCCCGTCGGCACATGCACCAACCGGTACCACCCCACCCGGCGGAACACCGGTGGAACACCAGGAGTACGCACTCCGCCGGCCGGGTCTCCCGGACTCCGGCCGTGTCGTCCGCCGGCCAACAGCGGCCCAGCAGCGAGGGTGTATGAACGACACGACCCCGGCGGCGCCCGCCGCCGCCGGAAAGGCACGCGTGTGATGCGGTCGGCCGACGAACCTCCCGTGGCGCTCGTCTCCGCCCCCGAGCGGGGGATGTGGCGCCTGGGCAAGCGCGGGCAGCCGCTGGCGTACAACAGGCTGGAGCCCGAGACGAGCCAGGGCTCCAGCGCCGGCCGTTTCAGCCTGGCCACCTACGGCATGCTCTACTGCGCGAGCGATCTGGCCGGCTGCTACGCGGAGGCGCTGGCGCACTTCCGGGTCCACCCGAAGATGCGCGCCCTCATCGGCGGCGACTGGGACCGCGAACCCAGCACGATGCGCCTCGGACACCTGGCCTCCGGCTGGCGCGAGGACCATGTGCTCGTCCGGCTGCTGCCGCCCGGGGACGCCCGCTTCCTCGATGTGGACGCCGCCGCGACCCGCGAGGTCCTGATGAAGGAACTGCACAGCGAACTGAGCGCGTGGGGCGTGGAGAACGGGCTCACCGACGAGCACATCCACGGCCGTGACCGCAGGATCGCCCGGCAGATCGCCGCCTGGACCGTGGCCCAGCGCAACCGGACCGGGCACCGCCTGGCCCAGGGCATCGCCTACCGCTCCGGCTACGGTGGCCGGCAGTGCTGGGCCGTCCTCCAGGACGTCGACCTCGCCCACGCCGAACGGCGCCCCATCCGCCTGGAGGACCAGGCTCTCCAGGAAGTCGCCACGGAGTACGGCCTGCGCCTGTTCTGACCACCGCGCAGGCGGCCCGCCGCAGCTCCGGCCTGCTCCCGGCCCGCCGGTCAGCTCACCCGCCGACCCGCCGGCCAGCCCGCCCGCCGGGTCGTCACTGTCGGATCATCGGCCCCGTCACCTCCGCCACCCGGCCGCCCCCTGATGGGATGACACTGCCCCCGTCCGGGTCGGCCGAAACCCCCGTCCATCCACCCCGGTTGGCGGCGAAAATCCCCTGGTCACGCCTTTCCGAGCGATCCTGAGTCCGTTTCATGTACTCTGTCCGGGAAGGGCCTGGGTGGGATTTCCAGGGGATTCCCAGGGGGAAAGTGGTGGAGTAGCCGACGGGACAAGGGGTAGACTTGTCCCAAGACACCCATGGGGGGAGCGATGTTGACCAGGCGTCCGTTACCCGCTGACGCGCCACGGCCGACCGTCGAACGGTCGGTCCGCGTGCCCGCGTCCCTGTCCGCGACCGCCGTCACCTCCTCCCGCACGCATGCCTCCCCGCGCCCCGCCGCATCAAGGCTGACGTTCGCGCGTCCTGAGGCAGCGCCACACACCACCCTCCGCCGCGCCGTCCCGGACACCGGACGGTGCGCCGAGGAATCGAGGAGAGCATGAAGACCCTGACCGACCGATCGACCAGGACCGATCCTGGTGGCGAGACCGTCGCCCACGCGGAGATGGTTCAGGCCTCCGCGTCGGCCATCGCGCGTTTCCTCCAGGAGAACTTCGGCCAGCGGCTGACCGCCTTCATCGCCGGTATCGAGGACCCCAAGCAGGTGGGCAAGTGGTGCAGCGAGCAGAACAGCCCGCGCATCGACTCCGAGCTGCGGCTGCGCGCCGCTTATCAGATCTTCCAGATGATCTCCTTCGAGGAGAACTGCCACACCGCCCGCGCCTGGATGATCGGGATGAATCCGCAGCTGGAGGACGACTCCCCGATCCAGGCCATCGCCGAGGACCGGCACAAGGACGCCATGGCGGCGGCCCGTTCCTACATCAAGGGCGATCTCTGACCACGCCGTCCCGGCACCGGTCACCCCGCCCCGCCCGTCTGTACGACGCCCGCCCGTGCTCCGGCCGAACGCCCCCGGAGCGCGGGCGTCGCGCGTAGGGCCACTGCAAGGAGACTGCAAGGAAAGTGCCCGGCGCACCGGGAAACCCCTCGTCGACCGCTGTAGGCCGAGATGAGCGATGGGGGATCGCGTGTCCGTCGGATTCACGAGACCGGCACTGATCGAGCGAGGACACTGGCTCACCGTACGGGACTGCAAGCGGGTGCTGGTGGTCGTCCACACGGTGACGTTCGCACAGCGCCTGAAGGAAGTGTTCGAACTACTGGAGGCCGACCTGCGCGTGCAGGTCGCCTTCACCACCGCACCGCACGCCTTCGGCACCGGGGTCACCCGGTACCTGGAGGCGCAGGGCATCACCACCGTGCCCTGGAAGGAAGCCCGCCGCACCGAGTTCGACCTGGCGCTGGCCGCCGGTTCGCGCGGAGTGCACGAACTGCGCACCCCGGTCGTGCGGATCTCGCACGGCGCCGGGCACATCAAACCGCTCACCGACACCACGTCCCTGGCCCCGGGCGAGCACCGGCCGCCCGGGATGCTCAGCCGCCGGCACCTGCTGCACGAGGGCCGGGTGGTGCCGAGGGCGATCGTCTACGCACACGACCGCGACGTGGCGGAGCTGGCCCGCTCCTGCCCCGAGGCGCTGCCCGTGGCCCATGTGGTGGGCGACCCCTGCGTCGACCGGATCACGGCCGGCCTGCCGCTGCGCGGGCACTACCGCCGCGCACTGGGGGTCGAGGACGGCCAGCGCCTGGTGGTCGTCGCCTCGACCTGGGGGCAGGGCTCCACGTTCGGGCACCTCGACGCGCTGCTGCCGCACCTGGTGAGCCGTCCGCCGGACGACCGCCACCGGATCGCCCTGCTGATCCATCCGAACGTGTTCGCCGGGCACGGCACCTGGCAGGTGCACCGCTGGCTGGCCGGGTGCCGCGACCGGGGCATCGCGGTCGTGCCGCCGGAGGCCGACTGGCAGCCCCTGCTGATCGCCGCCGACTGGATCATCGGGGACCACGGTTCCCTGACGGCCTACGGCACGCTCACCGACGCGACCGTGCTGCTGACGCACGGCCCGCGCCGGGAGGTGTCGGCGTCCTCCCCGGCGGCGCTGCTGGCCGCCGCCGCACCCGTGCTGTCCTCCGCCCGGCCGCTGGCCGAGCAACTGGAGTACGCGGCGCACGAGCGCGGTCCGGGCCAGTACGAGCAGGTGGCCGCCTCGCTGACCTCGGTGCCGGGGCAGTTCCACCGGCGGATGCGTGCCCTGGTCTACCGCCTGCTCGACCTGGGCGAACCGGCCCACCCCCTGCTCGTCGCGCCACCCGCACCGCCGCCCCCACTGCGGCGGTGGGAGGTCTCCGCGGGCCCGGGGGCCGGACGATGAGGCAGCGGACCGGGACGCGCCGACACGGCCGGCGGGAGGCCCGGCCGACCGCACCGGTCACCGAGCCCCCGGCGCCGCCTCCGCCGCCGCGTCCCGGCCCCGGCACGGCCTGGGTCACCGTCTGCTTCGGTGCCCCGGCCCTCACCGCCACCCCGGGCGCCCCGCCCGGCGGTGGCCGCCCTCCCCGGCCCCGGCCGGACGAGGACACCGCGCCCACGCCCACGCCGGCCCGGGACCGGTCACAGGACCGGGACCGAGCGCGGGACCGGGGAGAGCCGGAGGACTGGGGACCCCCGGACGCCTGGGAGCCACCGCACGGCTGGGAACGGCTGCACGCCTGGGAACGGCTGCACGGCTGGAGGCGGCTCGCCGTCCTGCGGCGGCTGACCGCCCTGGGCCGGTGGGACGGTTCGGGGCGGCCGGCCGCTTCCGGTCGCCCGGCCGTTCCGGGTCTGCCCGGTGCCTCGGGGCCCCCTCGGGATGTCCGGGGCGGGCCGGACGTGCCGAGTCCGCCGGGGAGCCCCGGCCCGGCGGGTTGGTCGGCCGTGCTGTGGCGGTCGGACGTGTCCCACGGACGGGCCTTCGTCCGTGCCGACCCACCGGCCCGCGCCCCGGACGGACGGCTCGCGCCGGTGCGCCCGGCCTGCGGTCATCCGCCGTCCGGCGGCCTCGCGTCCGGCGGTCTCCCGTCCGACGGCCTCGCGTGCGATGTGCACCTGCGCGCGGATCCGGACGCACCGGGGCGGCCGGAACTCGCGGAGCACGCCGATGTGCTGGTGAGCCGGGTGCCGCTGCCCGCTCCGGCGGCCCGTGCCCGGGTGGACGACCTGCTGGCCCGTCACCCCGGCTGCCTGGTCGCAGCGGTGCCCGGTGTCGGCACCGGGTACGTGCTCGGCGTACGCGGCGTGTTCGGCGTGCGGGGCAGCCCGGCGGACGGCCCTGGGACCCGGCGCACAGGGCCCGCGCCGTACGGCACGGGACGCCATGAGCCGGGGCCGTACGCCGCCACGGACCTGGCCGCCTCCGTGCTGCACGCGTGGCTGGCGGCGGGCGGGGCGCGGGAGGCCCTGCGCGCCGTCGTCCCGCTGGACCACCCGTGGTCCGCGCGGTACTCCACCGGCGGCGGGTGACGGGAGGACGGCGCGGGGGAGCGACCGGCAGCGGCACCTCTCACAGGTGCCGCAGCCGGTCCTCCAGGCGCTCCGCGTCCGCCGGGTCCAGCCGCCGCGCGAGCTCCAGGGCACCGGCGTACAGACGGGCCGCCCCGGCCGTGTCGCCCTGCGCCTCGGCGGACCGGCCGAGCCATTCCAGACAGCGGCCCTCCCAGTGCTCGGAGCGGGCGTCACCGGACCGGAAGGCGGCGAGGGCGTCCCGCAGCAGCGGGACGCCCTCCGCGTCCCGCCCGTCCCGGCACAGGACGTGCCCGAGCAGGGCCCGTACCCGGGTCGCCTCGTACGTCTCGTCCAGCGCGGTCAGTTCGTCGTGGGCGCGACGCAACTGCTCGGCCGCCTCGGTGAGTTCGCCGAGGGCCAGGGCGGTCTGGCCGAGCCGCCGCCGGGACAGGGCGGCGCCGCGCCGGTAGCCGACGGCCTCCCGCAGCCGCAGTGCCTCCCGGAAGTGGTCGCGGGCCTCGGCCGGGCGGCCCGTCTGCAACCGGATGTGCCCGAGCCCGCTGACCGCCTGGGCCTGCTGGCGTACGTCGCCGTCCTCGACGGCCTTCGCCAGCGCCCACCCGTACCACTCGCCCGCCTCCTCGTACTCCCCGGCGTCCCGCAGGCCGATCGCACCGGAGGTGAGCATCCGGCCCTCGCCCTCCCGCGAACCGCAGCGGCGGGCCGCGTCGAGCCCGAGGCGATGCGCCTCCAGCCACATCGCGGACGGACGGAGACGGAGGAAGAGGGGCCACATCAGGTCGACCAGGCGCCAGCAGCTCGTGTCCCAGCCCGCGTCCGCGCAGTGCCGTACGGCGCCCATCAGGCCGTTGCGGTGCGTGTCGAGCCAGGCGAGCGCCTCCTCGGGGCCCGCCAGGGGGGCGGGGGCGACGCCCGGTGCGTGGACGTCGTGGCCGGGCAGCCGGTGACTGGGGGTCAGGACGAGTTCGGCGGCGCCCGCGGTGACCAGGCACCAGTCGACGTACCGGCGCAGCACGGCGGCCCGGTGGGCGGGGTCCTCGTGCTGCTCGCCGAGGCGGCGGGCGTGCGGCAGGACGAGATCGTGGAAGCGGTGGGTCTCCGGGCCGGTCTCCTCCAGGAGGTTGGCCTCCACCAGGGCGTCCACGGCGGTGTCGACGGCCGTGTCCTCGCCGTCGCTCCCGTCGCTCGTGCCGTTCGCCACGGCCGCCAGCATCGGGAGGTCGTGCCGGTCGGTGGGCAGCAGGCCCATCCGGCGGTAGAGCACGGCCGCGTAGGCGGGCAGCAGGGCGTACGACAGGTCCAGCGCGGTCCGCATCACGGCCTCGCCGTCGATGCGGAGCGAGCCGAGGGCGCCCTGTCCCCGGGAGAGGCTTTCGGCCAGGGCGGCCACCGGACGGTGGGGCCGCAGGGCGAGCTGGGCGGAGGCCAGGCCGACCGTCAGCGGCAGCCGGCCGCAGAGCCGGACCACCTCGTGCGCGGCGGCGCTCTCCCGGGCCACGCGGTCCCCGCCGCCGACCGCGAGCAGTTCGACCGCCGAACGCGTCGGCAGCCCTTCGAGCCGGTGCAGCGACGCCCCGTCGACCCGCAGCCCCGTGAGGCTGTTCCTGCTGGTCACGACGGTGAGCCCGGCCGGGCTGCCGAGCAGCAGCGGGCGTACCTGGGCGGCCGTGAAGGCGTTGTCGAGCAGCACGGCGAGCCGCAGTCCGGCGGTCACGGAGCGCCACAGCGCGGCCCGCTGGGCGGTGCCGACGGGTACCGCGGAGACGCCGAGCGCGACCAGGAAGCCTTCCAGGACCGTGCCGGGGGAGGCGGGCCCGCCGCCGTCCCGGGGGCCGGTCTCCTCGGCGGTGTGGCCACCGAGGTCGGCGTAGAGCTGGCCGTCGGGGAAGCCGTCCGCCTGCTCGTGCAGCCAGCGCACGGCGAGGGTCGTCTTCCCGACCCCGGGCAGGCCGCTGACGACCAGGACCTGCGGGGCCCCGGCCGGGCGGGCGGCACGCAGGGCGTCCAGCGCGCGGCGGTCGTCCTCCCTGCCGACGAAGCTGGCGGTGAGGTACGGGAGTTGGCGCGGTACGGGCGGCCGGGGCGGGGGAGGGGGCGCCGGTGCGGGCTGGTGGAAGTGGATGCCGCCGCTGACGCTGCGGGCCTGCACGACGGGGCCTTCGAGTACGGCGTCGCCGCTGATGACGTTGCTGGTCGGGGCAGGTGATGCGGGGGGCTGCTGTGGGGGCGGGGGCGGGGGTCCGTGGCGCCGTAACCAGTGGGTGAGGGCGTCGCGCGTGGCGGTGTCGCGCAGGGCCAGCGCGGACAGTTCGCCCGCGAGCCGGTGCCAGGCCGCGGCCCGTGCGGCGCGGTCCGAGGGGCCCGCCGCCGGGGCCCCGCGGCCCGCCGTCCGCAGGACATGGAGCAGTTCCTGCCAGGCGGCGGAATCGCGGTCGTCGGCACAGGCGGCCATGGCCGCCGACAGCTCCTCCACTCCGTCCGGTCGTGGAAAACGCATGCAGGCCCCTTTCGGAAGATCGTCTTCACCGCGGCCAAGAAGGGAACAAGAAGAGAAAAGGATGGACCGTTAATCGCTCAATTTCGGTCTCGTTCGGTGGGCATATAGCCATGCATGGCAGGCCCATGACACCCTCGGACGCCCTGGAAGCGCAAGGCCGCCACCCTGGTCGGGGAGGTCGCTGGTGGAGTTCGAGATTCGTCTTTCCGGAGCGGTCGAAGTGCTGGTCGGTGGTCGACGCAGTGATCTCGGATCCATAAAGCCGCGCATAGCGCTCGCGGCGCTGGCCTGGGACGCGGGGCGGACAGTAGGGGTAGACACCCTTATTCACCGTATATGGGACGAGAACCCGCCGGTCAAGGCCCGGGAGACGCTGCACGCCCACATCTCCCGGATCCGCGCCGCCCTGCGCGGTGCCGACGAGGACGCCGCAGTGATCGTCAGCCGGACGAACTCCTATGTGATGCGCGTCGACCCGGACCGCGTCGACCTGCGGCACTACACGAGCTGCGTCGACCAGGCCCGCGCGCTCAAGGGCACCGACGACGAACGGGCGGCGCTCGACCTGCTGGACCGGGCCGACGGGCTCTGGCGCGGTGAACCGCTGGCCGGGATCAGCGGCTCCTGGCCCGGCCATCTGCGCACCACGGTCGCCGAGACACGCCTGGTCGCCGCGATCACCCGGGCCGAGATCCTGGTCGGCGCCGGGCGGTTCACGGACGCCGTGCCGGTGCTGCTGCCCCTGGTGGCGGAACGCCCCGTCGACGAGGCGCTGGTGGAGCTGCTGGCCGTGGCGCTGCACGGCAGCAGCCGTACCGCCGAGGCGGCCAGGCTGCTCCAGCGGACCCGGCAGCGGGTCATCCGCGACAGCGGTCTGGACGCGGGCCGCCGGCTGCACCGCGTCCAGGAGGGGATCCTGGCCGGGACACCGATGGTCGCGCTGCTGCGCGAGGTCGGCGTCACCGGCGGGACGGCGCCCCGGCCGCCGGTGCGGATCCCGGACAACCTGCCGCGCGACGTCCCCTGGGTCGGCCGCCGGGAGGAACTGCACCGCCTGACCGAGGCGCTGTCCGAGGGCACCGGGGACGCGGCGCCCGTGGTCACCGTGGAGTCGATCTCCGGCATGGGCGGCGTCGGCAAGACGGCGCTGGCCGTCCACCTGGCCCACCATGTCCGCCACCGCTATCCGGACGGCGCCGTCTTCGTGCACCTGGGTGGGCACGCCTGCGACCGGGCGGCCGTCGCGCCCCGGCGGGCGCTCACCGAGATCCTGCGGCTGCTCGGGGTGCCCGGTACGGAACTTCCGGAGAGCACGGACGAGTTGACGGCGCTGTGGCGTTCCATGGCCCGGGACCGCCGGATGCTGGTGATTTTCGACGACGCGGCCGACCCCGACCAGGTGCGCCGGCTGCTGCCGGGCGCCTCGCCGACCGCGGTCGTGGTGACGAGCCGCAAACGGCTGCCCGGACTGCCCGGTGTGCGGCCGGTGTCGCTGGGCGTGCTGCCGCCGCAGGATGCGAAGGCGTTGTTCCTGCAACGCCTCGGGCCGCGCGGCGGCACCACGGACCAGGAGGTCACCGACATCGTCCGCATCTGCGGGCATCTCCCGCTGGCCGTCGAGATCGCCGCGAGCCGCCTGCTCGCCCACCCCTCCTGGACCACCACCGACCTGCTGGCCCAGCTCGCCACCGGCGACGGACACCTGGACGAGCTGCGCGACGGCGAGCGCAGTCTCACCCACGTCTTCGACCTGTCCTACGACGCCCTGACCGTGCGGCAGCGGCTGGTCTTCCGCCGGATCGGGCTGCACCTCGGCGCGGAGTTCGGACCGTACGCGGTGGCCGCGCTGACCGGCCTGGACCCTGGCACCGCCGAACGGGTGCTCGAAGAATTACTGGCCCATCATCTGGTCTCCGAGCCTGTGCCGCATCGTTTCACTATGCATGATCTTCTGCGCGGGTATGCGCGTTCGTTGATCGGGACCGATGTGAACGGACCGGAAGAGCAATCAGATTCGATCACCGGACGGCTGGTCGATTTCTATCTCCGCGCGGCGGACGCGGCCGACCGGCTGGCCTATTCCTTCCGCTCCCGCACGGCATTCGCCGGCGCGGGTGACGAGGCCGGGCGGCCCGCGATTCCGGAATTTTCCGGGACCCGGGCGGCCGAGCAGTGGCTGAAGTCCGAGAGCGCGAATCTCCTGGACTCGCTCGACTGGATCGCGGAACACGGGACGCCGCATCAACTCGCTTGCGCAGCACATGTGTTGGCCGGGTTCCTGGACATGCAGGGCCATCTCGCCACGGCCGAGCCGCTGCACCGGCGGGCCGTCGACCACTGGTCCGCCGCAGGCGACAGCGCCGCGCTGGCCCGCGCCCTGCTGGACCTCGGCACGGTCCGCACCCACCGCTCCCGCTTCGAGGAAGCGATAGCGGCGGCCCGCGAGGCCCGCGAACTCGCCCGCTCGCTCAGGGATCCGGAACTGGAGAGCGAGTGCGTGCACCAGATGTCGATCGCCCTGTGGCAGACGGGGCGGTACGCATTGGTTCAGTCGCTCCAGAAGCAGGCGTTGACTTTCCTTACGCAAATCAAAGACTCGATGCGTCTCGCGCGCTGCTACAACATGCTCGGCGTGGCACTTCTCCATTTGGCGGAGCACGACGAAGCGCTTGACTGCTTTCATTCCGCGCTGGATTTCTTCACCGAAGTGGGAGACGAGCGCGGGAAATACAGTGCGTTGAACAATACGGCCGAATTATTGACCAGGACGGGAAATCCGGAGGCGGCCGAGCGCGCTTATCGGGAAGCCATGGGGCTCGCCGCGGGCGTGACCGACCGCAGGGAGCAGGCCACGGTTCGGATGAACCGCGCGAACGTCCTGGTCGTCCTCGGCAGGACGGAAGAGGCTTTTGCCCTCTTCGACGAGATCCTGCCGGTGTTCCGCCAGGTGGGCGACCTGAGGGGCGAGGCCATCGCCCTCAACGGCACCGGCCGCGCGCATCGCTCCGCCGGCCGTCCCGAGCAGGCCATCCCGCTGCATGTCGCCGCGCTGGCGGTGGCCCGGCGCATCCACGCCGTGGGCGAGGAGATCGAGGCGCTGTACGACCTGGCGCGTGCCGAACAGGAAACGGGCCGCGCGGCTCAGGCCGTTGCGCATTACGAGGAGAGCCTCGCGCTGAGCCGCCGGATCGGTGCTCCGGCGGAGGAGGGGCGGGCCGCGCAGGCGCTGACTCGGCTGCGTGCGCAGGCGCGTTGACGCTGTGCGTGTGATCCGAAGGTCACGCTAATATGCCGCCACGGCGCCGTACCCATCTCAGTCTCACGATGTCAGGGATTTCCATGCTGGAACTGTCCCGGGCATATGCCAGCAGCAAGGATGAAATGAGAACGACACTCTTTTCGGCGGCCATGCTCACCCTCACCTGCATTGTGTTCGCGATAGCGAACTCGCCGAGCGGTACCTTCCCCGGCGCCTGACGGGCCGAGGCGGCCGGTGCGGGCACCCTCCCTCAGGGTCCCGCACCGGCCGTCCCCCGCTCAAGCCCCCTGCACAGCCCCCTACTTGATCCCCGTCACAATCTGCCGGATCGTCTCCAGCGGCAGCTTCGGGGAGCCGTCGGGGAAGAGGAGGCCATTGGTCTCCTGGGCGGTGTCCATGAACTGGGTGTAGCAGAAGCCCGCAACGACCGGACTGTCGCGCAGCGCCGCGAACAGCTCGCCGAGCAGGGCGGCGTACTGGGTGTCGGAGCTGGTCCGGGTGTAGGAAAAGGAGCCCTCGTCGGCCCGCAGCGAGAGCCCGCCGAACTCGGTGATCATGAGGGGGGCGTCCCCCGCGGCGTACCGGGCGAGCTGGCGCTCGGTGACCGCGAGCACCCGCCCCTGCGGGCCGGGCCCGGCCAGGACCGCGTCGACGGCGGCGGCGTCACCGTAACGCCGGGTGAGTTCGGCGGGGTCGGCGGAGTAGTCGTGCACACCGAGGATGTCGCTGTCGGTGTGCTCCCAGCCCTCGTTGGACAGCACGGGCCGGGTCGGGTCGAGGGCCCGGGTGAGGTGGGCCAGCGCGAGCGAGTAGTGCCGCTGCGCGCTCTCGTGCGGGATGTCGGAGGCGCCCCAGCTCTCGTTGAGCGGCACCCAGGTCACCACGGACGGGTGGCTGCGGTCGCGCCGTACGAGGTCGAGCCACTCGCGGGTGAGCAGTTCCACCGCCTCGGTGCCGAACTCGTAGGCGGCGCCGGTCTCGCCCCACACCAGCAGGCCGAGCCGGTCGGCCCAGTACAGGAAGCGCGGGTCCTCCGCCTTCTGGTGGACGCGGACCGCGTTGAAGCCCATCGCCTTGATCAGCTCGACCTCGCGGCGCAGTTCCTCGGTGCCGGAGTTCGCGATCAGCGTGTCGGTCCGGTACCCCTGGTTGAGGACGGAACGCACGTAGTACGGGCGGTCGTTGAGCAGGAACGCGCCCCGGCCGACCCCGGTGCTGCGCAGGCCGACGTAGCTGTGGACGGTGTCGAGGACGGTGCCGGTGCCGGCGTCGCGCACGGTCATCCGTGCGTCGATCAGCGTGGGCCGCTCCGGGCTCCACAGCAGGTCCTCGCGGTCGATGCCGTTGCGCAGCGCGGGGATCACGACGTCGACACGGCTGCGCGGGGTGCCGGTCTCGGTGGTGCTCCGGGCCAGCACCGCGCCGTCCAGGCTCAGTTCGATCTCGACCGACAGCGGGGCGGCGGGCGTGGCGGCGAGAGTGATCTCGGCGAGGACGCCGCGCGCGGGATCGGGCAGCCAGGCCAGGTCGGTGACGCGCTGGGCGGCCACCGTCTCCGTCCACACGGTCTGCCAGATGCCGGTGGTCCGCTCGTACCAGACGGCGTGCGGCCGGTCCTGCCAGTCCTGCTTGCCGCGCGGCTGCGCCAGGTCGGCGGGGTCGTCCTCGGCGCGCACGACGAGGACGTGCTCGTCGGCGCCGGGCCGCAGCGCGTCGGTCACATCGGCGGTGAACGGGGTCTGCCCTCCGACGTGTTCGGTGACCAGACGGCCGTCGAGCCAGACCTTCGCGCGGTGGTCGACGGCGCCGAAGTGCACCAGCGCGCGCTCGCCGGGACCGGCCGCGAGGACGTCGTGGGAGATACGGCGGCGGTACCAGACCACCCGGTGCGGCGCGGTCTCGCCGATCCCGGAGGCGGGCGCCTCGGGCGGGTACGGGACGGTGATCTCCCGGTCGAACGCGCCGGCCCCGCCCTCGGCGTACCACGCGTCGCGCTCGCCCGCGCCGGTGTCGTCGTACCCGAACTCCCAGACGCCGTCGAGGCTGTGCCACCGCTCCCGCCGCAGGATCGGCCTCGGATACGTCCCGTCCTGCTCGCTCGCCCTCACGAGTCCTCCCTCTGCCTTTTCCGGCATGCCGGTGTCGGCCGATTTCAACGTTTCTATAATCGGAGCCCTGTCATCATGAGTGATCGTTTGCATCGATGCAAGAGCGGGTGGAGTGCGGCGGCACGGTGCCGCCGCCGGTGCGGCAGACTCGGGGGCCGACTCGACGGAAGGAGCCCCTCCATGGCCAGGGTGCGGATGCGGGACGTGGCCGAGCACGCCGGAGTGTCGGTGCGGACGGTCTCGAACGTGGTCAGCGGCTATCCGCACGTCAGCCCGGACACCCGGGCGCGCGTGCAGCGCTCGCTGGACGAGCTGGGCTACCGCATGGACTACATGGCCCGTGGCCTGCGCTCGGGCCGCACCGGGTTCATCGCCCTCGCGGTGCCCTTCCTCGCCGAGCCCTACTTCGCCGAGCTGGCCCAGGCCGTCATCCGGGCCGCCGGCCGGCGCGGGACCACGGTGCTGGTCGAGTCGACGGCGGGCGACCCCGAGGTGGAGCGGCGCATCCTCGACGGCGGTCTGACCAACGTCGCCGACGGCGTGCTGCTGAGCGCCCTGACCCTGCCGGCCGCCGACGTCGCCGCGGCCCGTCCGGACTTTCCGCTGGTCATGCTGGGGGAGCACAGTGTCGGCGACCAGTTCCCGAGGGTCGGCATCGACAATGTGGCCGCCGCCCGAACCGCCGTGGAACACCTGCTGGAGCAGGGCTGTCGGCGCATCGTCGCGCTCGGCCGCAACGGCAGCGAGAACGGCCGCCAGCGCACCGAGGGCTACCGGCAGGCGATGGAGGCGGCCCGGGTGCGCCGGGTGAACTGGCTGGTGGCACCGGTCGAGGACTGGACCAGGGACCAGGGCTACGCCGCCGTACGCGAGCTGCTGGAGGGCGACGGGCCGCTGCCGGACGCGGTGTTCGCGTTCAACGACGCGCTGGCCGTGGGGGCGCTGCGGGCCCTGGACGCCTCCGGGGTGCGGGTGCCCGAGGAGGTCGCGGTGGTCGGCATCGACGACATCCAGGAGTCGGCGTACACCCACCCGCCGCTCACCTCCATCGCCCCTGACCTGGACGTTCTCGCCGAACGCGCGCTCACGCTGCTGGAGGAGCAGGGCGGGCGCCGCACGGGCGGCCCGGCGGGGACGGAGCCCGAGGGCGCCGCGGCCGAGGCGGCAGCCCAGGAGGCGACCCCCTTCCGTCTGGTCGTCCGCGAGTCCTCGCTGCGTCGGCGCGGCCCCGCGGGGGACTGAAGCCGACGCGGGGGCGGGCGGGCACGCGTCGCACCCGCCCGCCCCCGCGGACCGACCTCGTCAGCCGTCACGCAAGGCGACTTTCCGCCGATCTATTGCATCGTTGCAAATCGTGTGCCAAGGTCGCGCCATCGAGTTCACATCGCGTTAACGAGGTGAATACCCCTATGAGCGGAGCGATGGCACGCCGGCGGTTTCTGGCCCTCGGCGGCGGCCTTGCCCTGACCGGAGGGCTCGCGGCGTGCTCCTCCCCGCTCGCGTCCGGTCTGACCGGCTCGCAGCCGGACACCGCGGACGTCATCTTCTGGAACCTCTTCAGCGGCGGCGACGGCGCCAACATGGTGCTGATGGAGGACGCCTTCCGGAAGGCCAGTCCCGGCACCTCGGTCGAGGCGACCGTCCTGGGCTGGGGCAACCCGTACTACACGAAGCTGGCGCTGGCCACGGCGAGCGGCACGCCCCCGGACGTCGGCATCGCCCATCTGTCCCGGCTGCCGCTGCTGGCCGCCGCCGGACTGCTGGAGCCGGTCGAGCGGACCGGGCTGCCCGAGCTGGGCGTCACCGCGGACCGCTTCACCCCGGCGGCCTGGCAGAAGGCCACCGTGGACGGCACGGTGTACGCGGTGCCCCTGGACACCCACCCCTTCGTGCTCTACTACAACGTCGACCTGGCCCGAAAGGCCGGTCTGCTCAACGCCGCCGGTGACGGCCTCGTCCCGCTCAAGGGCAAGGACGACTTCCTGGCCGCGGTGAAGGCGATGAAGGAGACCGCCGGCGCCCAGTACGGCGCGGCGATGTCGATCACCGCCGACCCGTCGACGGCGTGGCGCTGCTTCAGCATGATCTACTCCGGGCTCGCCGGTCCGGTCGTCACCGACTCCGGCACCAGGATCGCCCTGGACGCCGAGGCGGTGCAGGAGACGGTCGCCTTCCTGCAGAGCCTGACCGCCGGCGGCCTGATGCCGAAGAACCTCAACGGCTCCGGCGCCAACGCGCTGTTCAGCACGGGCAAGGCCGGCTTCCTCTTCGACGGCGAGTGGCAGATCCCCTCGTACCGCCTGGTCAAGAGCCTGCGCTTCAACGTCGTGCCGTTCCCGGCGCTGCTCGGGCCCAAGCCGGTGGCGTACGCCGACTCGCACGCGCTGGTCGTGCCGCGCAACGACCGGCGCCCGGCGGCCCGTACCCGCGACGCGGCCCGGTTCGTCAAGAGCCTCCTGGACCACAGCGCCGTCTGGGCCGAGGGCGGCCACATCCCCGCGTGGCTGCCGACCCAGCGCAGCAAGGCGTTCCTCGACCAGTCGCCGCAGCGCAACTACGTGCGGGCCGCCTTCGACGCCCAGTACGACCCCGCCGCCTGGTACACCGGCGCGGGCTCGGACTTCCAGAGCGTGGTGGGCGGCACGGTCATCGAGGCCATCGCGGGGCGGCTCGCGCCCAGGGCGGCGGTGCCGGCCCTGCGCTCGGATCTCAAGCGGTTCACCACGGCCCGACCGCCGGTCACGATGAAGTAGGAGGCAGTCACCCATGACGACCGTCGTCTCGACGCGACCGGCGGCCCCGGCGTCCGCAGCGGGCCAGCGGGCCGACCGGCCGCCCCGGCCCGAACGCCGGGCCGGGCTGCTGCTCACC
Source organism: Streptomyces sp. PL-25 (assembly GCF_058344915.1). Lineage (NCBI taxonomy): Bacteria > Bacillati > Actinomycetota > Actinomycetes > Kitasatosporales > Streptomycetaceae > Streptomyces > Streptomyces sp. PL-25. Next base: position 3,491,910 of record NZ_CP136997.1, on the reverse strand, counting down.
GCCCCCTTCTTCGTGATCTACCTGCTGTTCCTGGTCGGCCCGCTGCTCGTGGGCGTGGTGCTGAGCTTCTTCAACGCCACCACCGTCAAGAGCGGCCTGGGCGACTGGGTCGGCCTGTCCAACTACCGCGAGGTGGTCACCGACCCGCTGTTCTGGGACGCCCTGTGGCACTCGGTGCTCTTCACCCTGCTGACCACGCCCCCGCTGGTCGTGCTCGCCCTGGTCGCCGCCGTCCTCGCCGCGCGCGTGCGGCGCGGCCGGCTCTTCTACCGGCTGGCGTTCTTCGCGCCGTACGTCGTGCCGTCGTCCGTGGTCGCGCTGATCTTCCTGTGGATGTACACCCCGGAGATCGGACTGATCCCGAAGGTGTTCGGGGCCGTGGGACTGCCGGTGCCCGACTTCATCGGCAGCACCTCGGGCGGCTGGACCGCCGTGACCCTGATGACCCTGTGGTGGACCTTCGGCTTCAACTTCGTCCTGTACACCGCCGCGATCCAGGACGTCCCGCCGGACGTGTACGAGGCGGCCGCGATCGACGGGGCGAGCCCCTGGCAGCAGATCCGGCACATCACCGTGCCGCTGCTGGGCCGGACCACCAGCCTGGTGCTGATCCTCCAGGTCCTCGCCTCGCTGAAGGTGTTCGACCAGATCTACCTGCTGCTGGCCGGCGGTCCCAACCAGTCGACGCGGCCGGTCATCGAGTACATCTACGACACCGGCTTCACCTCCTACCGGGGCGGCTACGGCGCCGCCGCCACCATGGTCTATTTCGTCATCATCGTCGCGATCTCGGCGGCCTGGTACGGGCTGCGCCGCCGCCGTGCGGCCGGCGCCGCGGCCTGAGCGGAGCACCCATGACCACCATCACCCCGCCCCGGCCCACCGCGGCGCAGAGCGCGCCCTCGGTCAACGGCGCGAAGCTCTTCAACCGGCTGTGCGCCGTGTGCCTGACCCTGTTCGCGCTGATCTGGCTGGTGCCCTTCTTCTGGGCGCTCGCCACCTCGCTGCGCTCGGACGGGTCGATCACCGAGCACCCGACGTCGCCGTTCGCCGGCGGCTGGTCCCTGCACGCGTACTCCTACGCCTGGGACAACTACCCGATCGGCTCCTGGTATCTGAACAGCCTGGTCATCTCGGTCCTCGCCGTGGTGTTCACGCTGGCCTTCGGCTCGATGGCGGGCTTCGCGCTGGCCTTCCTGCGCTACCGCGGCCGCGGCGCGGTCGTCGCGCTGGTCGCGGCGGGCCTGATGCTGCCGAGCGAGGCGCTGGTGCTGCCCCAGTTCATCGAGTACCGGTCCTTCCACCTGCTCGGCACGTTCTGGGCGCTGATCCTGCCCTCGGTCGCGGCCCCGCTGTCCGTCTTCGTCTTCCAGTCGTTCTTCCGCGGCATCCCCGTGGCGCTGATCGAGGCCGCCCGCATCGACGGCGCGAGCTGGTGGCGGGTCTACGCGACGGTCTGCATGCCGCTGTGCCGGCCGGCCCTGTCCACGGTCGCCATCCTCACCTTCATCACCTCGTGGAACTCCTTCCTGTGGCCGCTGCTGGTGCTCAACCAGACCAAGTCGCAGACCATCCCGGTGGGCCTGGCCTCCCTGGTCAACAACAGCAACATCCAGTACGCCGAGGTCATGGCCTCCTCCGTGCTCGGCTTCCTGCCGCTGATCGCCGTCTTCCTGGTCTTCCAGCGCCAGATCGTCCAGGGCATCGCGACCACCGGCATCAAGTGACGGCACCGCGCGGCGGGGACGGGTTCACGCCGGGACGGGACGTCCGTCGGCGGGGCGGCCGAGCAGCCGGGTCATGGCCTCGGCGGCCCGCACGGCGGAGGTCCCGCAGCAGTTGTTGAAGAGCACGTGCAGCCGCTCGACCCGTCCGGCCAGGGCGCGCAACCGGGGCAGCCAGGCGCGCAGTTCGGCGTCCTGGTACGCGTACCGGAAGCGGTCCTCCTTGCTCCCGGTGCCCCAGGCGGCGCTGCGGCCGTGGAAGCGCACCACGGACAGCCGGGGCGAGGTGACCGGGGTGACGGGCGGGACGGAGACCGGGAGCGCCTGGGTCATGTCCACGGCGACGGCGGCCATGCCGTGCCGTGCGAGCAGCGCACGCGTGGCCCGCTCCTGCTCGCCCTGCCACCACGCGGGGTGCCGGAACTCCACGGCGAGCGGCCAGCCCGCGGTCCGCTCGGCGGTCCGCTCCAGGAACTCCTCGGCCCGCGCCCCGGGCCGGAACCACGGCGGGAACTGGAACAGCACGGCGCCCAGCCGCCCGGCCTCGCGCAGCGGCTCGGCCCCCGCCGCGAAGCGCGCCCACACCTCGTCCAGCACCCGCGGGTCGCGGGCATCGGCCGGCAGCCCGTCCGGCAGCAGCGCGGCGCGGGTGGGATGGCCGGTGAGCAGCGAGAACGCCTTCACGTCGAACACGAATCCGTCCGGGGTGCGCTCCGCCCACAGCCGGCTGTTCCGCTCGCCGGGCAGGGCGTAGTAGGTGGCGTCGACCTCCACCACGGCGAACCGCCCGGCGTAGTGCCGCAGACGCCCCTCGGCGTCCCGCCGCCCCGGCGGGTACCAGCCGCTCCCGGTCAGCTCCCGGTCCGTCCACGAGCACGTGCCCACAAGGATCTCGCCCATGGGGGCGCGGATACCCGGCGGCGCCGCGCCCAGTCGGACCCGGTGCGCACGGCCGGGTCCGGTACGGGTACGGCGGCCGCGGCGGTCCGGGACGAAGGCGGGCGACGAGCGATGAACGACGAGCGACGAGCGACGAATTGCGAGTGACGAGCGACGAGTCGCGGGTCACGAGCGACGAGTCGCGGGTCACGAGGGACGCGTACGGACGGCAGGGGCCGCCCGGCGGCCGGGAGGGCTTAGGATTCCGGGCCATGGGCCTGACCGTGGACGACGTGGACCGGTTCGAGGCATCCAGGCCGCGCCTGGAGGCCATCGCCTACCGCCTGCTCGGCTCGGCGAGCGAGGCCGAGGACGCCGTGCAGGACACGTTCCTGCGCTGGCAGGCCGCCGACACCGGCCGTGTCGAGGTCCCCGAGGCATGGCTGACCAAGGTCCTCACCAACCTCTGCCTCAACCAGCTCGCCTCCGCCCGCGCCCGCCGCGAGACCTACGTCGGCCAGTGGCTGCCCGAACCGCTGCTCGCCGGTGACCCGATGCTCGGCCCCGCCGACACCGCCGAACAGCGCGACTCCCTCTCGTACGCGGTCCTCGTCCTGCTGGAGCGCCTCTCCCCGGCCGAGCGCGCGGTCTATGTGCTGCGCGAGGCGTTCGGCTACACGCACCGCGAGATCGCGGCGATCCTCGACCTCACCGAGGCCGCCAGCCAGCAGACCTTCCACCGGGCCAGGAAGCATGTCGCGGACGGCAGGCCCCGCGCCGAGATCGACGGCGCCGCCGCCCGGCGGGTCGTCGAGGAGTTCCTGGCCGCGGCCACCAGCGGCCGGACCGAACCGCTGGTCCGGCTGCTCACCCAGGACGCCGTCGCGGTCGGCGACGGCGGCGGGAAGGTGCCGGCGCGGGCCACGGCGTTCGAGGGCGCCCGCGCGGTCGCGACGTTCATGCGCGGCCTGTTCAAGGCCGGCCCGGCCAAGCGCGCCCTGGCCGGCGGCTCGCCGGAGGTGTACATCGGCACCGCCAACGGCGGCCCCGCCGTGGTCGCACTCGTCGACGGGCGGGTCATCGGCGTCATCTGCCTGGAGATCACGGCCGAGGGCATCGCCGCGTTCCGCAGCCAGGTCAACCCCGACAAGCTGGAGCGCGCCACCCGGCAATGGGCGCAGGAGGACCACGAAGCGCCCCTCTTCCGCGCCTACTGACCCCTCCCGAGGGGATGTGAGGTGCTTCACATCCCCTCCCTGTCAGGAAACGGCGGCCCGCCCGGTTCAAGGGGCGAACCCGCTCAAGACAGGAGCATGGAGATGCAGCACCGCATCATCGTCCTCGGCGCCGGATACACCGGAGCCAGCGCCGCCGGACGCCTCGCCAGGCGGCTGCGCCGCGAAGACGTCGCCATCACCCTCGTCAACGCCGAACCCGACTTCGTCGAGCGCGTCCGGCTGCACCAGCTCGCGTCCGGCCAGGACCTCGCGCCCCGCCCGCTGCGGAAGATGTTCGAGGGCACCGGTGTCACCCTGCGGATCGCGCGGGTCACCGGCCTCGACGCCGACCGCCGGACCGTGACCGTCCGCGACCCGGACGGCACCGGCGAGGCCGAGGAACTGACGTACGACACCCTCGTCCACGCCCTCGGCAGTGCCTGGGACGGCCGCGGTGTGCCGGGCGCCGCCGAGCACGCCCACGAGGTCGCCTCCCGCGCCGGGGCCCTCCGGCTGCGGGAACGCCTGGCCGGGCTGGCGGCGGGCGCGCCCGTGGTCGTCGTCGGCGGCGGGCTCACCGGTCTGGAGGCCGCGACCGAGATCGCCGAGGCCCGACCGGACCTCGACGTCGCCCTCGCCGCGCGCGGCGGACTCGGCGAGCCCCTCTCGCCCAAGGCGCGCCGCCATCTGCGGAAGGTCTTCGACGGGCTCGGCATCACCGTGCACGAGCACACCGCCGTCACCGCCGTCGAGGCCGCTCGCGTCCGCACCGGCGACGGCACGCCGATCCCGGCCGAGGTCACCGTCTGGACCGCCGGGTTCGCCGTCCACCCGCTCACCGGGGACACCACCCTGGAGGTCTCCGGCACCGGGCAGATCGTGGTCGACGCGACCATGCGCTCGCTCTCCCACCCGCAGGTCTACGCCATCGGCGACGCGGCCCTCGCGGCGGGCCCCGGCGGCAAGCCGCTGCGCATGTCGTGCGCCACGGGCATCCCCTCGGCGTGGCAGGCCGCCGACGCCATCGCCGCCCGCCTGACCGGCACCAAGCTCCCGAACGTGCCGCTGCGCTACTTCAACCAGTGCGTCTCGCTGGGCCGCAGGCAGGGCCTGATCCAGTACGTCACCGCCGACGACCGCGCGGTCCGGGCGGCCCTGACCGGCCGGACGGCCGCCCTCTACAAGGAGGTCGTCTGCAAGGGAGCCGCCTGGGGCGTCGCCCACCCGACGTTCGGACTCCCGGTCCGCCGCCGCCCGGTCCTGCCCGCGCCCGCCGGGACGGACCCGGCGGCCGGGGCGGAGGCGGCGGTCGAGGCGGGCGCCGCCGCCGAGTCCACGGCCTGAGCGGCGCGAGTCCCCGGCCCGAGCGGCGCGGCGGGGCCGCGCGCGCTCAGCCGGACGGCGGCGCGTCGCGGTCCCCGCCCCGCTCGCGCGTGGCACGGCGGTACTCCGCGTTGATGCGCTGGGCCTCCTCCAGCTGGTCCTCGAGGATGACGATGCGGCAGGCGGCCTCGATGGGGGTGCCCTTGTCGACGAGTTCGCGGGCCCGCGCGGCGATCCGCAACTGGTAGCGGGAGTAGCGGCGGTGGCCGCCCTCGGAACGGAGCGGAGTGATCAGACGGGCCTCGCCGAGTGCGCGCAGGAACCCCGGGGTGGTACCGAGCATCTCGGCGGCCCGCCCGATCGTGTAAGCGGGGTAGTCGTCGTCGTCCAGTCGATCGTTGAGCGGATTGCCTGCTGTCATGTCACCTCGTTGCGCAACGCTTCGAGGGAAATTGAACACCATGCGCCCGCTCCGCCGCCCGGCCAGGTCGGCGGACACCCGTGCGATCCCGGCCGCGGTGGGATCACCGCGGCCGGGTTCAGCGCTGCTGGGCCGTCCGCGGCGACCCGGACGACGACCGCCGTGCCCCGCGGCGCGGCGCCTCACCGGCGGACCGGCCCTGGGCGCCGCCGCCACGGCGGCCGCCCCGCGACGACGCCGGAGCGGAACGTTCCGCCGCCGCGCCCGCAGCAGCGGAACGGGAGGGGGAAGCACCGGAACGGGAGGGGGCGGCGGCGCCCGACGCCGTGCCGGAGTCCGCCGCCGCGCCCGACCGGGACGAGGACCGGCGCGACCGGGAGCGGGAGGAGCGCCCGGACCCGGACGACCCGGACGCACCGGACGTACCGGACGACGACCGGCCGGAGCGGGGACCGGCCTGCGCAGGGACCGGCGCCGTGACGACCACCGGGACACCGGAGGGCTCCTGGGCGCCCGTGATGCGGTGCAGCTCGCTGTCGCCCGCGCGCACCGGGGTGATCCGCGGGGTGATCCCGGCCGCGGCCATCAGCCGGCTCACGTCCCGGCGCTGCCCGGGGGTCACCAGGGTGACGACGCTGCCGGACTCGCCGGCCCGCGCCGTACGCCCGCCGCGGTGCAGGTAGTCCTTGTGGTCGGTGGGCGGATCGACGTTGACGACGAGGTCGAGGTCGTCGACGTGGATCCCGCGGGCCGCGACGTTGGTCGCGACCAGTACGGTCACCTGCCCGCTCTTGAACTGGCCGAGGGTCCGGGTGCGCTGCGGCTGGGACTTGCCGCCGTGCAGCCCGGCCGCGCGGACACCGCTCTTCAGCAGGTGCTTGGTGAGCCGGTCCACCGCGTGCTTGGTGTCCAGGAACATGATCACCCGGCCGTCGCGCGCCGCGATCTCGGTGGTGGTCCGGTGCTTGTCCTCGTCGTGCACGTGCAGCACGTGGTGCTCCATCGTGGTGACGGCACCGGCCGAGGGGTCCACGGAGTGGACCACCGGGTCGTTCAGATAGCGGCGGACCAGCAGGTCGACGTTGCGGTCGAGGGTGGCCGAGAACAGCATGCGCTGCCCGTCCGGGCGCACCTGGTCGAGCAGGGCGGTGACCTGCGGCATGAAGCCCATGTCGGCCATCTGGTCGGCCTCGTCCAGGACGGTGACGGCGACGTCGTCCAGCCGGCAGTCGCCGCGGGTGATGAGGTCCTTGAGCCGCCCCGGGGTCGCGACGACGACCTCGGCCCCGGCCCGCAGCGCACCGGCCTGGCGGCCGATCGACATCCCGCCGACCACGGTGGCGGGCGGCTTGAGGCCCACGGAGCGGGCGTACGGGGTGAGGGCGTCGGTGACCTGCTGGGCCAGCTCGCGGGTGGGCACCAGCACGAGGCCGAGCGGGCGCCGGGGCTCGGCCCGCCGGCCCGCCGTACGGGCCAGCAGCGCGAGTCCGAAGGCGAGGGTCTTGCCGGAACCGGTGCGGCCCCGGCCGAGCACGTCCCGGCCGGCCAGGGAGTTCGGCAGCGTCGCGGCCTGGATCGGGAAGGGCGTGCTCACGCCCTCCCGGCCGAGGGTGGCCAACAGCTCCGGAGGCAGGGCGAGCTCGGCGAACGACTCGACCGCGGGCAGCGCGGGGGTGCGGGTGCGGGGCGGGGCGAAGTCGCCCCGGGCGGCGGCAGGGCGGCGTACGCGGCTCTGGGCGCGGCTCATACGGGAACCTTCCTTGATGCGACACGTATCAAGGAATTCCCGCAGCGGTGGAGCGGCGCGGAGAATCGCGAGAACGGGCCGAAGAGGCGAAGGGTGAAGGGAGAAGGTGACGCAGGGTGAAAGCTGGAAAGGCGCGGGACGGAGGTCGGGAGGAAATGCGGACGGTAAAGCGGTCGGGCACACCTGACACTGCCCAAATCAGTCTCAACACCGCCCGGACGGCAGAAATTCCCGTGCCGCCCCCGGAAACGCAGCGAGCTGGGGCCCGCACCTCACGGTGCGGGCCCCAGCTGCGAAAGTACGCGTCTGCGCGGGTGGGCGTCAGGCGGGAACGATGTTCTCGGCCGTCGGACCCTTCTGGCCCTGACCGATGTCGAACGACACCTTCTGGCCCTCCAGCAGCTCACGGAAGCCGGACGTCGCGATGTTCGAGTAGTGGGCGAAGACGTCGGGGCCGCCGCCGTCCTGCTCGATGAAGCCGAAGCCCTTTTCCGAGTTGAACCACTTCACGGTGCCGGTAGCCATTTGTTTCTCCTTCGGGACGGTGCTCGGAGTTCCGCCCTGTGCGGACTCCGGTCGCCGTGATGATCACCCCGTCGAGAAAACGGTCAGGCAACCACAACTGCAACTGCTGTCGAGACTAGCACGTCCCTCACCTGCCCGCGCGGGGTCCATAATTGCCTTCCGCGCACCGCCCGGGAATACTTCCCGGGCGGCATGGCAATTCCTCACCCGGCCACCACAGATATTGCGCCGCCCCGGCCGCAGGGTCGCGGCGGGAGCGGGGCGGTCACAGAACGCGGACGTCGATCGCGGTGTCCCAGAGCATGTCGCCCATCGGGGCGTCGACGGAGCCCTTGCCGTTCCCGTGATAGAGGAAGAGCTGGTAGCCGACGGGCCGCATGATGTCGGACCGTCCGTCGCCGTCCACGTCACCGGTCGCGATGACCGGCATGTCGGCGGGCCAGGCGTACGGCAGCTTCTTGCGCGCGCCCAGGCCGCCCTTGCCGTCGCCCGGGTAGAGCCACAGGGTGCGTGACCCGTCGCGGGCGAGCAGGTCGGCCCTGCCGTCGCCGGTCATGTCACCCGGTGCGGCGAGCTGGTTCATGGAGTTCCAGCCGCTGGTGCCGATGATCCTGCGGGTGCCGAAGCCGCCCTTGCCGTTGCCCGGGTACAGCCACAGCTTCCCGGTGGTGTCGCGGGCCAGCAGGTCCCGGCGTCCGTCACCGGAGAGATCGCCGGCCGCGCTGATCTCGCGCATGCTGTTCCAGCCGCTGCCCGCCTGGACGCGCTTGCCGAAGGTGGCGTCGCCGCGGCCGGGGTAGAGCCAGAGGTTCCCGGCCTTGTCCCGGGCGTACAGGTCCTCCTTGCCGTCCCCGTCGTAGTCGCCGTGCCGGACCAGCTGGATCATGCTGTTCCAGCCGCTGCCGACGAGCTTGCCCTTGGTCACCGTGTCGGCGTTGCCGATGCCCGACAGGAACCACAGCCGGCCGTCGGCCGCGCGCTCCAGCAGATCGGCGCAGCCGTCGTCGTCCAGGTCGCCGAAGCGGGACACTGCGGGCAGCCCGGCGGGCCGCCGGTACTCCGCCCTGCGGTACCAGTCCATCCAGGGAACGCCCTGGGTGACCTCGTACTCGGTGGTGGCGACCCGGATCGAGCTGATCGTGTTGTCCAGACGGCCGTCGAACGCGCCGTCGCTCAGGTCGACGGGACCGTTGTGCGGGGTGATGAGCAGCATGTCACGGTCGCTGCCGCTGTACTTGGCCCCGGGGAACGCCATGGCGTACATCGAGCTGTTGTTGACCAGCGACGAGGTCGTGTTGTCGAACCCGCGCAGGGTGGGCTGGCTCGACGAGACGATCCTCATCGCGCCCTTGTAGCCGCCGTACTGGAACAGGCACAGCTGACCGGAGGGGCAGCGGGCGGAGTCGTCGGCCGCCGCCTGCGGGGCGGTGGTGACCAGCGCGGCCACGGACGCGGCCAGGGCGACGGCGGCGCCCAGGACGCGCCGGGCGGCGGTGCGCCGGCTCGGCCGGGGCGAGCCCGGGGCTCGTCGGCTCCGGGAAGTGCGAAGCATGGATGGGTCTCCGTTCGGTCAGGAGGTTGCGGGTCCGGGGGCGCGGGGGCGAGAGGGGGCGGGGGACGCGGGAAGTGCGCGAGCAGGGAGCGCCGTCGGAGGTCGGGGCCGGTCAGAACGCCAGGACGTCCGACGGGAGACCGGCGAGGTCCTTCGGGGCCTTGAGGCCGCCGTCGGACGCGCCGGTACCCGGGTACACGCGCAGCGAGTGCGAGCCGGGAGCGTGGGCGACCAGGTCGGGGCGCCCGTCACCGGTGACGTCGCCCACTCCGGCCAGTCCGGTGACCGAGTTCCAGCCGCTCTTGCCGACGAGCCGGCGCGTGCCGAAGGAGCCTCTGCCGTCGCCGGGGTACAACCACAGCCTCCCCGCGGTGTCGCGGGCCACCAGGTCCGCCCGCCGGTCGGCGTTCATGTCGCCCGCGCCGACGAGTGCGTTCATCGCCTTCCAGCCGCTGCCAGTCTTCACGCGCGCGCCGAAGCCGCCCTTGCCGTTGCCCGGAAACGTCCACAGGGTGCCCGTGCCGTCGGCCGCGAGCAGGTCGGCCCTGCCGTCGCCGGTCAGGTCACCGGCAGCGGTGATCTCGCGCATGCTGTTCCAGCCGCTGCCCGCCTGGACGCGCTTGCCGGGGCCCGCTTCGCCGCGTCCGGGGTAGAGCCAGAGGTTCCCGGCCTTGTCCCGGGCGTACAGGTCCTCCTTGCCGTCCCCGTCGTAGTCGCCGTGCCGGACCAGCTGGGCCATGCCGTTCCAGCCGCCGCCGGCCAGCAGGTCCTGGCCCGCGCTGCCGTGGCCGTGCGAGACCCACAACTGGCCGAACTTGTTGCGGGAGACGAGGTCGGCGTACCCGTCGCCGTTCATGTCGCCGAAGGCGCCGAGGGCGGTGGTCGCCGCGGGCCGGTGCCTGGGCGCGTTGTCCCACTGGAAGGCCGGGTAGCGGCTCTCGCTCCCGCAGAACCAGTCGGCCTCGGGCCCCAGGTCGAGGGAGCTGACCGCGTTGTCCAGTTCGGGTGTGGCGCTCTCATCGAAGGAGCCCTGGCTCGGGTACGCGTGGACGGCGCCCTGCCGCGGGTCGAGACCCGGGGCGAGGGTGAAGCACACCGGCCAGTCGGTGTGGTTGGCGTAGGAGCTGATGCGGTTGTCCCATGAGCCGAGGCCCAGCATGCTGCCCTTGACGACCAGCATCCGGCCCTGGCCCAACGGATCGCTGAAGACGCAGAGCTGACCCGACGCGCAGCGGTCGTATCCGCTGGCGGCATGGGCGGGCGCGGCGGTCGCGGTCCCGAGGAGCGCGGCCGCGGCAGCAGCCGTCAGCGCGCCGCGGAGGACGCGCGAAGAAGTCGGACGCACTCGGATCCCCACAATGTGCGCGATGTCCGGGACATGACTGTCCCGGACCTGTGAATGTTATGTGCATGATATAGACCCGGTGTTTGTCTCAAACACACGTGCGCCGGGGGGAGTTCTAACCGCTGCGGCCGGTCAGGCCGTCCTCCCAGCCCAGCGGGAAGGGCTCGCCGGTGGGGGCGGAGGGTTCGCCGCCGGCCTGGTTGAAGGCGGCCAGGGCGTCGATGAGGGCGGTGCGCTGGGCGGGGTCGAGGCGTTCGACGATGGCGGCGATCTCGGTGCGGCGTCGTGCGGTGACGTTCTCGACGGTGCGGCGGCCCTCGTCGGTGAGCTGGAGCAGGGTCTCGCGGCGGTTGACGGGGTTGGGGCGGCGGTCGGCCAGTCCGGTGGCGATGAGCCGGTCGATCATGCGCATGGCGGTGGAAGGCGCCACCTGGAGCAGTTCGGCGAGGGCGACGAGTTTGGTGGCGCCGCGGCTGGAGAGTGCGACCAGCATGCGGAACTGGGGGAGTGTCACCCGGTCCTCGACCTCGGCGAGCGAGCGGGCGGAGACCGCGACCAGCAGCCGGGAGGCGGTCAGCACCGCCCGGGTGACCGTATCGACATCGTCCGTCGTCCCCGCGGGGGTCTCACGCTCCGGCATGCCTCCTTTCTACCGTGGACCCTGCCGAAGACCCTCCCCATGGACGAACACAACCTTTAGACTGTGCAAAGGTACGGGGCTGAAGCATCACCGTAGACGGCCGGGGTCCCCGGCCCCGACCTCATCCGTCCGACCAGCGGAAGGCGCCGATGGCACACCCCAGCTCACCGGAACCGCACCGCCCCCGGCTGCCTTCCGGCCCGCGGCGCCTGGTCGCGCGCGCACCGATCCTTCTGTTCCGCGCGGGGCTCGGGTGGGTGTTCGGCGGGCGGCTGCTCCTGCTGCACCACACCGGCCGCGTCAGCGGACTCGACCGCCGGGTGGTCCTGGAGGTCGTGCACCATGACGCGTCGGGCTGGATCGTCGCGTCGGGTTTCGGGCCGCGGGCCGCCTGGTACCGCAACCTGCGCGCCCAGCCGAAGACCGTCGTCCAGGCAGGCAACCGGCACCACGCCGTCACCGCCCATTTCCTCACGCCCGACGAGGGCGCCGCCATCATGTCCCGCTACGCCGCCCGCACCCCCCGGCTCGCCCGCCGCCTCTGCGCGTTCATGGGCTTCCACGCGGCCGACGACGAGACCCTGTTCCGCGAAGCGGGCCGGGCCATCCCGTTCGTGCACCTGACGGCTGATCCCGGACGCGCGTCTGACCGCTGATCGCGATCCCGCGTCACCGCCCGGGGAGCCGCCGGTAGGTACCGGGTGCGGGGTGCGGGGCGCGGGCTGCGGGGTGCCGGGTGGTGGATCTGAGGGGCCCCGGCCCGGGGCCCCGTCGCCCGTGCGGGTCCGCGGGTGTCACCAGCCGAGCGGGTCCTTGTCGGTCCCCATGAGCCCGGCCGACGCGGACGGAGCCGCGGGCGCGTCGTGGCAGGTGAAACCGAGCCGGGTGAGGGCCCGGCGCATCTCAAAGGTCGTGAAGTCGCGGCGGTTCTGGCGGGTGATCACTTCACCGACCTGCATGACGGGGTAGACCCGGCGGCCGATGGTCACGGACACACCGGTGACGGTCTCGGGGGTGATCCCGCTCATGGACTGCTCGACCTCGCTCTTGAGCAGGTCGAACGGGAAACGGGCGATGACACAGCGCATGGATGCCTCCACAGGGGATGGGGAAGGCCGCCGGGGCGGGCGGCCGTGTGACGGCGGTCGGAAGGGGGCACGGACCCGGACCGGGAACGGTCCGGAGGAGCGGACCGGGCCGGGCCCGTGCGGGGACCGGCGGGCGGTCAGGGGGTGAGCGCGAGGACGCCCAGGGCGTAGCCGTGCTCGTCGACGACGGGGGACGCGTCCAGGGTCCTGCCCCGCATCGTGGCCTCCGCCTCGCTCAGGGACGACCGGGACGGAGTGAACGGCCCGCGGTCGAGCGGGATGTCCCGCAGCCGCGTCCGGTCGCTGAACCACGAACCGCCGCGGTGACCGGCGAGCTGCGCCCGGGTGACCAGCCCCGCGCAGCGCCCGTCCTCGTCCCGCAGGAGCAGATGCTGGACGCGTGCGCCGATGAGCACGGACAGGGCCACGTCGACCGCCATGTGGTCGTCGACCTGCGGCCCGACGGCGTGCATGGCGTCACGGGCGGTCAGGCCGGTGCCGTCGTCGTGGCCGGCCCGCTGGGTGCGCGGCGGAAGCGGGAAGGACGTCAAGGGCTTCTCCTCTTCGACTTCGTCGGACGGGTCGTTCGTCTTCGTCTTCGTCTTCGTCTTCGTTGTTCGTCTTCGTCGTACTCGGTACTCGCGCGTACTCGCGGTACTCGTTGCTCGTTCGTCTTCGTCGTGCCGGGGCGTGCCCGTGCCGCACGGCGCGGTCTACGCGATGTTCCCCCGCGCGGCCCCGCGGACCTGCCCGGAGACCCGGCCGCTCCCGCCCCGCCCGGTACCGCGGCCGCTGCCTCGCGCCCCGCCCGTACCGCGCGCTCCGCCGCGCCCCCTGCGGTGGCGCCCGGCGGACCCCTCGTCCTCGCGCCGGCTCTCGGCCGGTGCGGCGAGGATGACGGGGACGCCGGAGGGGGTCCGGGCGCCGGTGATGCGCTGCAACTCGTCCTCGCCCGGACGGATCCGGGCGGAACGCGGCGCGATACCGGCGTCGGCCATCAGCCGGTCCATCGCGCGCCGCTGGTGCGGGAGGACCAGGGTGACGACGGTGCCGGACTCACCGGCGCGTGCCGTACGTCCGCCGCGGTGCAGGTAGTCCTTGTGGTCGCCGGGCGGGTCGACGTTGACGACGAGGTCGAGGCCCTCGACGTGGATCCCGCGGGCGGCGACGTTGGTGGCGACCAGCGCGGTGACCTGGCCGCCCTTGAACTGGGCGAGCGTCCGGTTGCGCTGCGGCTGGGACTTGCCGCCGTGCAGGGCCGCGGCGCGCACGCCGACGGACAGCAGGTGCTTGGCGAGCCGGTCGGCCGCGTGCTTGGTGTCCAGGAACATGATCACCTGACCCTCGCGGGCGGCGATCTCGGTCGCGGCGGTGTGCTTGTCGGCGTCGTGCACGTGGAGCAGATGGTGCTCCATCGTGGTGACCGCTCCGGCGGACGGGTCGACCGAGTGGACGACGGGGTCGTTCAGGTAGCGGCGGACCAGCAGGTCGATGTTGCGGTCCAGGGTGGCCGAGAACAGCATCCGCTGGCCGCGCGAGGGGACCTGGTCGAGCAGGGCGGTGACCTGCGGCATGAAGCCCATGTCGGCCATCTGGTCGGCCTCGTCCAGCACGGTGACCGCGACCTGGTCCAGCCGGCAGGCGTCCCGTTCGATCAGGTCCTTGAGCCGGCCGGGCGTCGCGACGACGACCTCGGCGCCGCCGCGCAGCACATGCGCCTGGCGGCCGATCGAGACGCCGCCCACCACGGTCGCGAGCCGCAGGCGCAGCGCACGGGCGTACGGGGCGAGCGCGTCGGTGACCTGCTGGGCCAGTTCCCGGGTCGGTACGAGGACCAGCGCGAGCGGCTGGCGGGGCTGGGCCCGCTGTCCGTCCAGCCGGGCCAGCACCGGCAGCCCGAAGGCGAGCGTCTTGCCCGAGCCCGTACGGCCCCGGCCCAGGACGTCCCGGCCGGCCAGCGTGTTCGGCAGCGTGGCCGCCTGGATCGGGAAGGGCACGCTCACGCCCTCGGCGACGAGCGCGGCCGACAGCCCCGCGGGCAGGTCGAGTTCGGCGAACGTCTCGACGGCGGGCAGCGGTTCGGTGAGGGTGACCGGGAGGGCGAACTCCTGGCGGCGCGGGGCGCTGCGGGCACTCTGCCGGGCCGGTCGCCCGGTGCCCGCGCGGGGAGCCTGGCGGCCCGATCCCTGACCGCGGAAGCGACTGCCGGAAGAAGAGCCGGACGAGCCGGACGAGCCGAATGAGCCGGACGAACCGGAAGAGCGAGAAGCACCGGACGTGCCACCGGTGCGGCGGGTGCGGTTCATGGAGGAACCTTCCTCGATGCGGCGTATCGAGGAATTCCGTCCAGCGGCGTCGGCCGCACGAGGATTCGCAAGAATGAGCCGAAGAAAAAGAAGAGCCGGGCCTCGTGGCGCTGAAGGCCGGGACGGCCGGCGGTCCGGGGCGATCCGGACGGGAAAAATCAACGAGCTGGGACCCGCACCCCAAGAGCGCGGGCCCCAGCCACGTGATGCGCGGGCCCTGGGCCCGCGACGATGCGCGTCAGCGTCAGGCGGGAACGATGTTCTCGGCCTGCGGGCCCTTCTGGCCCTGCGTGACGTCGAAGGTAACCTTCTGGCCTTCCTGAAGCTCGCGGAAGCCGGAGGTGGCGATGTTCGAGTAGTGGGCGAACACGTCAGCGCCGCCACCGTCCTGCTCGATGAAGCCGAAGCCCTTTTCCGCGTTGAACCACTTCACGGTGCCAGATGCCATATTGAATCTCCCTTGAGGGGCAGTGCCGGACTCCGCACTTTACGAAGGCCGAGTCGCCGCGATGATCACCCCTCCGGAAAGATCCCGGAAAGCTCTGCAAAGAATGAATCTCTGGCAACCAAAACTGCAACTGCTATCACGCTAACACACGTCCGTTGGCGGCGCCCATGCCTTTTCCGTGGTGTCCGCGAATTCCTGCCATGCCCCGGCGGGTAATCCTGTGCTCGACGCGGCCGGTAATCCTGTGCCGACGGCGGCAGGTTTCCGCGCCGCACGCACCCAGTTTTCCGGCGCGCGGGGAGGCTCGCGCGCGCGGGCCTCTCCCCGCCCTACGGCAACGCCACCTCCGCCCCGCGGCACCGCCGCCCCCGGTCCACGGCCCCGAAGCCGCCGCCCCCGCGCGGAACATAGATCTGTCGACCCCGAAAACCTGCCGCAGCAACAACAGATTTCCGACCCCGGCAGGACGCCCGCACGGTCGAGGGGAGAGGCCACCCCGCCCCTGCCCTGCCTGCGTCTCCCCGGCCCTCAGTTGGCTCTTGGTCCTTGGCCCTTGGCCCTCAGGTGCGCTGCATCACCACGAGCAGCACCACCAGCGCGATCAGCAGCGCACCGGCCACCGACGCCAGGGCGATCTTCGCCGCGCTGTACGGCCGTTCGCCGATGACCTCGCCGGTACGGGCGTTGACCATCACCGGCCACGCCCTGCCCGCGTGGAGATAGGTCAGGAACCAGACGGGCAGCAGCACCAGCTTGTAGGTGAGACCGCTGTAGGAGGTGGACATCGAGTGCACCCGCTGCTCGTCGCCGCCGATGTCCCGCCGGCAGTCCGCGCGGATCACCGGCTCCATCCGCGCCTTCGCCGACTCCAGGCCCGCCTCCGGCTCGACGTCGTAGCGGACGGTGCGGAAGCCCGCCAGGTACTCCTCCTGGTACGGGACCGTCTCCGCCAGCGGCCAGGGCGTCAGCCTGTCCAGTTCCGCCACCGGGACCTGGCCGCTGCCGGGCACCAGCACATCGTCGAAGAACCGCTCGACCGTCCCGGAGGTGTGGTGCCAGCGGGTGTGCCGCACCTTCCGGGTCTGACCCTCGGAGTCCTGCTCCTCCACCCAGTAGTACTCGCCGCGCTCGCCGCTGTAGTGGGTCGTCGTCTGCGCGTCGTACGTCCAGTGCGGGAGGTAGCTGCCCCGGAAACTCTCCGCCTCGGTGACCTTCTTCAGCTCGCCGGGCGCGAACCAGCGGGACCTGGTCCACTTCGCCAGCGCCTCACGGGCCTGCTCGCGGCCCACCCCGAAGGGCAGCACCGCCTCGGGCACCACGCGCTCGGTGCCGGAGGCGTCCGCGACCAGCGGGGTCGCGCAGAACTGGCACTTGTCGCTGAGCGTGTCGCTCTCGGTCACCGCGTGGCAGCCGGGGCAGGTGTACACCTTCACCCGGTCCGGCGCGACCGCCCGGAGGGGCAGCGCGGCCAGCTCCTCGAACGGGTGCTCGGTCACCTGCCGCGGCACCGGCGTGATGCCCTGCTCGTGCCGGCAGTACGGGCAGCGCAGCGCGTACGTCCCGGGCGCGTACTCGCTGACCCCGCCGCACGCCTCGCAGTGGAACGCCCGGTCGGGCGCCGGGACGACGTCCTGATCCGTCAACTCACTTCTCCTTGTGACCTGTTGCCGGAGAATTCCGGCAGGCGTGACGGATCTCAGCCCTGCGGGGGCAGCGGGGGCAGCGGCGGCGGGACGTCGGCGAGCAGCGGCGCCAGTTCCGGGATCTGGTCCGCGGGCTGCCAGGCGGCCTGCCCGTTGCGCCAGACCAGCGTGGTCCGGTTCAGGTTCCCGGCCGCGACCTGCCCGGCCAGCGCGCTCTCGTCGTACGGGCCCTGCTGCTGCCCGCCGACCGCGAGGAACCAGCGCGGCGCGGTGGGCAGCGGCGGCGGGACGCCGGGCCCGGCGGGCTGCGCCGGGGGCGGGGCCGGGGCCACCGGCGCGGCGGGGGCCTGCGCAGCCGCCGTACCGGCCGCGGTGCTCTGCACGATCCGCTGCCCGAGCGCCATGCCGACGCCCAGTCCGAGCGCCTCGCCGCCGGTGCCGGGGTTGGCCGCGGCGATCGGGATGGCGTCGGCCGCCTGGAGCTTGGCGTAGTCGTCGAGGTTGCCGGTGATCGTCATCCGGGAGCGGGTGTCGATCGCCGCCTCGATCTCCGGCGGGACGCTGATGTTCTCGATGTAGAACCGGGGGATGGCGATGCCGGTGGAGGACAGCTCCAGGGTCAGCGCCTCGGCCAGCTGCCGCCCGATGCCGTCCTGCCGCGCGGCCAGGTCCAGCAGCGGTACGCCGGACGAGCCCAGCGCGGAGCCCAGCTTGGAGACGATCAGCTGCCGCAGGTGCTCGCCGACCTCCTCGGTGCGGAACTGCGGGTCGGTGCCCACCAGTTCGCGCAGCAGCGCGGCCGCGTCCACCACCTTGGCCGCGAAGGTGCCGAAGGCACGGACCCGGACCATGCCGAAGTCGGCGTCCCGCAGGATCACCGGATTCTGGGTGCCCCACTTGAAGTCGGTGAACTGCCGGGTGGTGACGAAGTAGACCTCGGCCTTGAACGGTGACTCGAAGCCGTGCTTCCAGCCCTTCAGCGTGGACAGCACCGGCATGTTCTGCGTCGTGAGGGTGTACGTGCCCGGCTGGTACACATCGGCCAGCCGCCCCTCGTTCACGAACACGGCCACCTGCGACTCGCGCACCACGAGCCGCGCGCCCATCTTGATCTCGTTCTCGTACCGCGGAAACCGCCACACGATCGTGTCCCGGCCGTCGTCGGTCCACTCGATGATGTCGATGAACTCACCGCGGATACGGTCCATCAGCCCCACGACAACCCCCCACTCCCCGCGCCTCCCACGACCACCGCCCTCCCCGGCCGGTCCCGGGGCGATGACTGCACGGCGACTGCACGGCGATCAGAGACCAGCCGACAGTATGCCCACCCCCCGAACACAGCAAAAAGGCCCAGGTCTCTGACCTGGCCCTCGACGGACCGGCCGCCCACACCGACCCATGCCCGCTGACAGCACCACGCGGATGGGATCTGTAAGTGCCGCTCGCCGTTCTCCTCGCCGGCCCGACCGGCTCCGGCAAGACCACCGTCGCCCAGGCCCTGGCGGCACGTGGCTTCACGCGGTTGTCCGTGGACGAGGAGGTGCACCGCCTCCACGGCAGGTACGGCGTGGACTACCCCGAGCGCACCTACTTCGAGCGGGAGCGCCCCGTCGTCGAGGCGATCCGGCAGAGGCTGATCAAGGAGGTCCAGGCCGCCCTCTTGTCATCCACCTCCCCGCCGACCGCGACGAGCTGCTGCGTCGCCTCGTGGTGCACTTGGCCGTCCGCTATGCCATTTCCAATGGCATACTGGGAGCGTGACTGATGACGATGTGGACTTCCCGCCCGGCGACGGCCCCGCCAGCGGTATCTCCGTCACCCTGACCGCTGGAACCCTGCACGCAATCCGTGAGCGGGTCGGAAAGCGGGGCGTCTCGGCCTACCTGGAGAAGGCAGCCCAACGGCAGATCGAGCGGGACAGCCTGGGCGAGCTGATCGCGGACTTCGACAAGGTGCACGGCCCGGCCGATCCCGAGGCCGTGGCGGCCAAGCGCGCCCGGCTGACCGGGGGCGATTCACAGGCTGGGACGGCTGCATGAGCGGTGTCCTGGTCCTGGACAGCGAGGGCCTGGCGAAGGCCGTGCAACGCGATCGGGAAATCCACGAGTGGCTTACGGCGGCTCGCGACGCGGACTTGCCCGTGATCACCTCGGCGGCCGTGTTGGTCGAGGTGATCCATCCGAAGATCAACGACGCCGCACTGAAGTGGACCCTGTCCCGCTTGGGCGTCGAGCCCGTAACCCAAGCCGTCGCGCAATCCGCTGCCGCCTTGCTGCGGGCAGCGGGGCTGCACGGCCACAAGTACGCCATCGACGCCATGCTGTGCGCGACCGCCCTCCAGCATCCCGGCCGGGTGACGATCCTGACTTCCGATGTGGAAGACATCGGCCTGCTCACCGCCGAGCATCCGCGCCTGAGTGCCGAGAAGGTCTGAGCCGCGACACCGCGACGCCGCGACGCCATTGGTAAGCCGCGCAAGCAGTTCCTGCGCTCGACCGCCGAGGACCTCGGGTCGGCCCCGATCCTGCCCCCGATCATGTAACTGAGTGGTGCGGTGGGGCGTAGTTATGCGCTCATGGTGCGCCACCCGCCCACTGGTCCAGACAGCAAAGAACCCCCGGATCACTGACCTGGGGGTTTCTCGTGGAGCGGGTGACGAGAATCGAACTCGCGCTCTCAGCTTGGGAAGCTGATGTTCTACCATTAAACTACACCCGCGTAAGACGCCGACGGAGTCGGTGTCCGGTGCTCGCTCACTCTACCCCATCGCTGACCCCCGGCGCCGTCGTGCCGGGGGTCGGTGGTGTTTCGGGTGGGGGCAGGAGGGCACCGGTGGGGCGGAGTTGGGCGTACGGTGGAGGTGTGGGGGAGGGTGCCGGCGGGGCCGGAGTGCCGCCTGGTGGGTCGTCTCCTGCATCCCGTAATGTGGCTTTTGTCGTCAGGTGGCAGAAGGCCAGACGGGGTTCTGGGGAAGGGACTTGAGGGCTTGATGGAGCGCACCGTCGTCCGTTGTGCCGAGGGGCACGTGTTCAGCACCGCTTCGTTCCCGATGCAGCAGGCCGAGCGGCTCGGCCCCGGGCGGCTCGTGCGGTGCCCCCGGTGTGCCCGGCTCCGCAGTGCGGTGCCGGTGCCCGTGCTGCTCGGGAAGCAGTAGAGGGAAAGCAGGAGCGAGCGGCTGAGCCGGGGCGTGGGTCCGTCCGATTGCGGGGGGTCCGCGCCCCTTGCGTATCCTCGGGGAGTGCTTCTCTCAGACAAGGACATCCGGGCCGAGATCGACGCGGGCCGGGTGCGGATCGATCCCTACGACGAATCCATGGTGCAGCCGTCGAGCATCGACGTGCGGCTCGACCGCTACTTCCGGGTGTTCGAGAATCACCGCTACCCCCACATCGACCCCTCGGTCGAGCAGCCGGACCTCACCCGGCTCGTGGAACCGGACGGCGACGAGCCGTTCATCCTGCACCCCGGTGAGTTCGTCCTCGCCAGCACGTACGAGGTCATCGGTCTGCCCGACGACCTCGCCTCCCGGCTGGAGGGGAAGAGCTCGCTCGGGCGGCTCGGGCTGGTGACGCACTCCACCGCCGGGTTCATCGACCCCGGCTTCTCCGGGCACGTGACGCTGGAGCTGTCGAACCTCGCCACCCTGCCGATCAAGCTGTGGCCGGGGATGAAGATCGGGCAGCTGTGCATGTTCCGGCTGACCTCGCCCGCCGAGGCTCCGTACGGCAGTGAGCGCTACGGGTCCCGTTACCAGGGACAGCGCGGTCCGACCGCCTCGCGCTCCTATCTCAACTTCCACCGGACCCAGGTCTGAGCCGAGGGGCACCACCACATGAGCGACGTACGAGAGAACCTCACCTACGAGCGGTTCGGCACCGCTGTCCGCGAACTCGCGCAGACCATCGCCGACGACGGGTTCCGGCCGGACATAGTGCTGAGCATCGCCCGCGGCGGGGTCTTCGTCGCCGGTGGGCTCGCTTACGCCCTGGACTGCAAGAACATCCACCTGGTGAACGTCGAGTTCTACACCGGGGTCGGCACCACGCTCGAGATGCCCGTGATGCTCGCGCCCGTGCCCAACGTGATCGACTTCTCCGACAAGAAGATCCTGATCACCGACGACGTCGCCGACACCGGCAAGACGCTCAAGCTGGTCCGCGACTTCTGCCTCGACACCGTCGCCGAGGTGCGCAGCGCCGTCGTCTACGAGAAGTCCCACTCGCTCGTGAAGTGCGAGTACGTCTGGAAGCGCACCGACGACTGGATCAACTTCCCGTGGAGCGTCTTGCCTCCAGTACATAGGTCGGGCGAAGACCCCAAGGTGAACAAGGAAGCGCTCTAGCGTTTCAACGACTAGTGGCTGGCGCAAGTCCGTAGGGGGAGATGCGAGGCTCACACTTGTCAGAGGTGAGCGGTCCCGGGTTCGCATTGAGACGTTGGGACCGGTCAGGCTTAACCTTGACGACCTCCAAGACCTGAGAACCCTGATCGCTGATAAGACAGGGGAGCCGTTCAGGTGTCAGTTGGTCGATACGACGCCGATGAGGTGTTTGATCTGACGGATGCCAGCGATGCTGGTCTAACCGAAGTCCGTCTCTCAGCAAGGTCAAATTCACTTAACGTGCATCTCACTCCGGACGGTACCGCCGTACTGTGCGAGTCTCGCAGGCAGGATTTGCTAGACCTTGCTGGCGACATCAAACACTTCGTAAACGGGCGCCCTCTTGCTTGGCGGATCGTGTTTCCAGCAGAAGCTGTAATCGCTCTACTGGCACTGTGGGGGGTGGTCGCTTGGGTTTCGCTGTGGTTCGCTATTGCAGACGATAAACCGTTCGGGTATGGGATCCTCGCGGCTTCCAGCGTCATATGGGGCGTGAGTTGACGTGGTGGCTGAATGCAATACTTCCGGATTGCTTCGTAGGTGGATCGGGCCGGTCCGGAATCAGTGGAGAGGCGCTGGATCGCAAGACTCTCGCGGATTACGTACATGCCCACGCGGACCATAGAATAAGAACGCATGTCACGGAATGGGATCGCATTGATGCCATTCTTGCCTTGAAGCGTGCCATGCAGCTACGCGCGTCGGCGCAGCGCGGGCGGAGCGGGCCGAAGGCAGGAGCGGCGCCCGCAGCGGAGCCGGGAAGCGCGCCCGGCGGAGCGGAGCGCAGCCGGGGCTTGATGAGTAAGGACGTCAAGCGGCCACAGTCCCGGAAGGACACGGGGAAGTCCGAGGTCATGAGTACAGATGAGTGGATCCAAATGCATCTGCGTCGAGCCCCTGAGCGTGACGAAGAGTGGGTACGCCGGGCGCTCGTGTTGCAGGGGCGGCTCTGATCGTCAGCGCCAGACTGGTTCGATCAGGCTGGGGTCGAACTTGCGTCGCCCTCGGCCGGCCGGATGGATGATCACAGCGGAGAGGCTGTGCAACACGATCTCTTGTTGGCGTTCGACGGGCAGAGCCAAGAACTCATCGACGGTCACGTTTGTCGTGTCGTTCTTGGCCTCTGCCTGCTTCTGCTCCTTGTAGAAGCGGGCTCGCTCCAACTTCAGCTCGTCGCGCTCTCGCTCCTTGGGGGGGCAAGAGTTGCAAGAGCGTGGTCACGGTGATCTGCTTCGACCTCTCGGCCGCGACGAGCTGGGCAATGTCTTCATTGATCTGCCGCAACTCCGCCTCCCTCGACCATCGTTGGTCGACAGGTACGGCAGTTACTGCGGCTCGCGCGCGTTGTTCCTCAAGAACAAGTTGAGCTATCAGCCTGTCGACCGGATCACCCACGCGTCCGACCTTGCCGCAACCGCCGTTCACCACGGAGCACTGATAGGTGAAGCGTGCAGCCTTTGAGCCCGGTTGCCACTTTTGGTTGATCTGGCCTCGGATCTTGGTCTTGCACAGTCCGCAACGGGCGATCCCTGAGAGCAGGTACTTCCGGGCGAGCGTCTTGCCAGGGTGCTTCCTCTTGCGCTCGGCGACCGCCGCGCACACCGCCTCCCACTCCTCAAGGGCGTTGATCGGCTCCCACTCGCCCATGACGGGCCGACCGTCTTCTCCGTGCAGGATCTCGCCGTGGTAGGTCCGGTATCCGACCAATCGCGGGTTCGTCAGGATGTGTTCGACGTGGTGGTGGGCCATGCGCTTCGTGCCTGCCCGCGGGTTGCCCAAGCCTTGTTCCTGCCACCTGGTCCGGATGGTTCCGATGCGGACGCCGGCCAGGATCTCCCGCTGTGCCTCGCGGATGGCCTTGGCCGCGTCCGGGTCGACCTTGGTCCGGTCGTCCTTCCGCCATCCATACGGTGCCGGTCCGCCGCTGTCCTTGCCCTGCTGGGCCAGCTCCAGGTGCTTGCGCTGGATGCGGCGTGAGGCGTCGTGCGACGACTTGTTGGCGAACGCGACCATGATGCGCGCCATTGTGCGGCCGTCCGGCGTTCCGATGTTGATGTCGTTCGTGACAGTGGCGAACTCCAGGCGCGGGCGCTCGTCGTAGATCTCGATGAGCCGTTCCAGGTCGCGCGGCTGTCTTGCGAGCCGGTCAAGGTCGTACGCCACGATGCCGTCGATCAGGCCGGCTCGGAGGTCCCTCAACATCAACTTGAACTCGTCGCGGACGACGTTGCGCTTGAAGGCGGAGACGTCATTGTCCTCGTAGACCTTCAGGGCCTGCCAGGACCGGAGATCCGCCAGACGCTCGCAGTCCTGTCGCTGTCGTGCGACGCTGAGCGCTTCGCCTTCGTCGTCCCGCGAGATGCGGGTGTAGATCCCCACCCTGCGTGCCACGTCCGGGCCTCTCCTGCCTCCAGAGCAGGCGCCAGACTACTACGTCATGCAGTCAAGTCAGCCTGGAGCGTCGAGCCGCCCGTCGTGCGCCGGGCCGGACAGGTCCTCGACGCCTGAGAGGGCAGACAAGAGGGGGGGGTGGTGTCCGGCGCGGTCGCCGGGTGCCACCCCCTCTCATGTCCGCGGTCTCACGTCTGCGGCCTAGAACGTCCCCAGCTTCACGATCGACAGCAGTGCGATCAGCTGGATCGCCGACGCGCCCAGGGCCTTCGGCCAGGGCAGGTCGTGGGAGCGGCTGACCATCAGGGTCAGCAGGGCGCCGCCCGCGACCCAGGTGGCCCAGCCCAGGAGCTGGACGAAACCGGCGTCGCCGCCGAGGAACATGGCGAAGACCAGGCGCGGCGCGTCCGTGAGGGACATGATCAGCATGGACAAGCCGACCGTGGGCTGCCAGGCGCCGTCGCCGCCGAGCTGGCGGGCCAGGGTGTGGGTGACCACGCCCAGGACGAACGCGCTGACCATCATGGCCACGGCCGTGATCAGGACGATCGGGACCGCGTTGGAGAGGGTGGCGTTGATGGCGTCCGCGCGGGCTCCGTCGAAGCCGAAGACGGCCAGCAGGCCGTAGAGGAACGTCACGACGAGGGCAGGGCCCCACATCGTGTAGTCGCGCATCTGGAGGAACGTCCGGTTCGGCGCGACGACGATCCCGCGCAGCAGGTCCTTCCAGTGCAGACGCGGTCCGATCGGGCCGGCCGGGGCCGAGCCCGCCCGGTACATCTCGCCCTGCGAGTACGGGTCCTCGCCGATCGCGAACGCCTGGGTGCTGCCCGGGTTGTCGGCCGCGTACGGATCGGGTCCCGAGCCCGCGGGACCCGCGCCGTCACCGAAGTACTCCGGCTCGCCGTGACCGCCGTGGCCCCCTTGACCTCCGTACCCGCCATGACCGGCGTGGCCGCCCTGTCTTCCCTGTCCGCCGCGTCCGCCGTGACCGGCGGGGCCTCCGGGGGCGCCGTAGCCGCCGCCGTTCGCCGCGGGCCAGCCGCCGCCCGCGCCGGAGCCGGCGTGCGGGGGACGGCCGTACTGCGGTTGCTGCTGCGGGTACGGCTGTGGCGCCGACGGGTAGCCGTGCGACGGCGCCCGGGGCGGCGTCTGCTGTCCGTACGGGGGTTGTTGAGGGCGCGCTTGCGGGGCCCGGTCGTCCCGGCCGCCGCGTCCGATCCTGAATCCAGCCACGTCGTCGAACGTACCCGCTCCCGGCGAACGGCGTGCGGGGGCCGGGGTGTACGGGCCGGGTTTGCGGCCGAGCTGTGACATCCCCTAGGGGAGGCACCGGACGCCTCTCAGGGGGGCGTCGGGGGCGCACGGAGAGACCCGCGCGGACCCCGCGCCCCCGGCGCGCGGGCGCTGCGCGGGGTGCCGTGGACCGCTTCCGGCCGCCTTCCGTGGGGCGCGGGCGGTCCGGGGTGCGGGAGGGGCAGGATGGAGGTATGAGCGTAGTCAAGATCAACGTACTGACCGTGCCCGCCGAGCAGCGGGAGACGCTGGAGAAGCGGTTCGCCTCGCGGGCGCACGCCGTGGAGAACTCCGACGGGTTCGAGTGGTTCGAGCTGCTGCGGCCCGTCGAGGGGACCGACACCTACCTCGTCTACACCCGGTGGCGGGACGAGGAGTCGTTCAAGGCCTGGATGGAGGGGCCGATGAAGGCCGCGCACCAGGGCGGCGGGGAAGGCGGCGGCGCGGGCGGCGAGCGGCCGCGCCCGGCGGCCTCCGGGTCGACCCTGTGGTCCTTCGAGGTGGTGCAGCAGGCGGCCCCCAGGACCGCCTGAGTCCGGAAGTCCGGAAGTCCGGAGACCGGAAGACCGGAGACCGGCCGGGAATCACTCGACGGACCCCACGACGAAACAGACGACGAAACACACGGCGGCGCCCCCCTGCCTGTGCGGGTCAGGGGGGCGCCGCCGTGTCTGTCCTCTTCGGTGGCGAGCCGTCACTTCACCGGTTCGGGCTCCGGCGCGTTCTCGCTCTCCGCCTCGCCGGCCGGGTCCACCGGCGTCCTGACGGAGTCCAGCAGCAACTGGGCGACGTCGACGACCTGGATGGACTCCTTGGCCTTGCCGTCGTTCTTCTTGCCGTTGACCGAGTCGGTCAGCATGACCAGGCAGAACGGGCAGGCGGTGGAGACGATGTCCGGGTTGAGGGAGAGGGCCTCGTCGACGCGCTCGTTGTTGATGCGCTTGCCGATGCGCTCCTCCATCCACATCCGCGCGCCGCCGGCGCCGCAGCAGAAGCCGCGCTCCTTGTGGCGGTGCATCTCCTCGTTGCGCAGGCCCGGGACGTTGGCGATGATCTCGCGCGGCGGGGTGTAGATCTTGTTGTGGCGGCCCAGGTAGCACGGGTCGTGGTAGGTGATGATGCCCTCGACCGGGGTCACCGGGACCAGCTTGCCCTCGTCGACGAGGTGCTGGAGCAGCTGGGTGTGGTGGATGACCTCGTAGTCGCCGCCGAGCTGCGGGTACTCGTTGCCGAGGGTGTTGAGGCAGTGCGGGCAGGTGGCGACGATCTTCTTGGCCGACTTCGGCTTGCGGGACTCGTCGGTGACCTTGCCGTCGTCGTCCATCTCCTCGCCGAACGCGGCGTTGAGGGACATGACGTTCTCCATGCCCAGTTCCTGGAACAGCGGTTCGTTGCCCAGGCGGCGGGCCGAGTCACCGGTGCACTTCTCGTCGCCGCCCATGATCGCGAACTTGACGCCCGCGATGTGCAGCAGCTCGGCGAAGGCCTTCGTGGTCTTCTTCGCCCGGTCCTCCAGCGCGCCCGCGCAGCCGACCCAGTACAGATACTCGACCTCGGACAGGTCCTCGATGTCCTTGCCGACGACCGGGACCTCGAAGTCGACCTCCTTGAGCCACTCCAGGCGCTGCTTCTTGGCCAGACCCCAGGGGTTGCCCTTCTTCTCCAGGTTCTTGAGCATCGTGCCCGCCTCGGACGGGAACGCGGACTCGATCATCACCTGGTAGCGGCGCATGTCGACGATGTGGTCGACGTGCTCGATGTCGACCGGGCACTGCTCGACGCAGGCGCCGCAGGTGGTGCACGACCACAGGACGTCCGGGTCGATGACGCCGTTCGCCTCGGCGGTGCCGATCAGCGGCCGCTCCGCCTCGGCGAGCGCGGCGGCCGGGACGTCCTTCAGGGCCTCCTCGGACGCCTTCTCCTCGCCCTCCGCGTTCTTGCCGCCACCGGCCAGCAGGTAGGGGGCCTTGGCGTGCGCGTGGTCGCGCAGGGACATGATCAGCAGCTTGGGGGAGAGCGGCTTGCCGGTGTTCCAGGCCGGGCACTGGGACTGGCAGCGACCGCACTCGGTGCAGGTGGAGAAGTCCAGCAGGCCCTTCCAGGAGAAGTGCTCGACCTGGGAGACGCCGAACACGTCGTCCTCACCGGGGTCGGTGAAGTCGATCTCCTTGCCGCCCGAGGTCATCGGCTGGAGCGCGCCCAGGGCCGTACCGCCGTCGGCCTCGCGCTTGAACCAGATGTTCGGGAAGGCCAGGAACCGGTGCCAGGCCACGCCCATGTCCGTCTTCAGGGCGACGGTGATCATCCAGATGAACGACGTGGCGATCTTCAGGCCGGCGAAGAAGTACGTGAGGTTCTGGAGGGTGGAGACGTCCATGCCGCGCAGCCAGGACACCACCGGGTAGGAGATGAAGAACGACGCCTCGTAGCCGCTCACGTGGTGCTGGGCACCCTCCAGGGCGTGCAGCATGAAGATGCAGACGCCGACGATGAGGATGACGGCCTCGACGAAGTACGCCTGGCCGAAGTTGGAGCCGGCGAAGCGGGACTTGCGGCCCGGCTTGTCCGGCCGGCTCAGCTGGCGGATCCCGATGAGGACCAGGATGCCGAGCACGGTCATGGTGCCGATGAACTCGACGAAGACGTTGTACGGCGCCCAGTCGCCGATGACCGGCAGGATCCAGTCGGCCTTGAACAGCTGCCCGATGGCGTTGACGATCGTCAGCAGCAGGGAGAAGAAGCCCACCGCCACGAACCAGTGCGCCACGCCGACGATGCCCCAGCGGTTCATCCGGGTGTGGCCCAGGAACTCCTTGACCACGGTGACGGTGCGCTGTGCGGGGTCGTCGGTCCGGGTCCCGGCGGGTACGGACTGCCCGAGCCGCAGGTAATGGAAGATCTGGAGGACGGCGCGGCCGAACAGTGCCACGCCGACCACGATCAGGACCAGCGACACGATGATCGCGGCGAGTTGCATTGGGGCTCCTGTGAGGCGGCCTCGACATTACTAAGCGGTAACTTATGCAGTCCGTCTGAGACTACCCCCATCCTCCGTCGCAATGTAGCCGGGCGCGGGGTGATCTGGGTCGCTGAGGGTCACCTGAGAGCCGCGCGGGATCGCGCGGGCTGCTCGGGGGCGGTCCGGTGCGGCCGGGGCCTGTTCGGAGGGTACCGAGCGGGGGGCGTGCGAGGTGTGCGCGGGGCGTGCGCGGAGGGGTCTTCGAGGTGCTTCCGGGGGGTCTCCGGGGGTTTTGATTCGGTCAGGTTCGCATCCGATCGTGTTATTCACACCCAAACACCCGATATGCACCTAATTTAAGAACCGTGCTCTACGGGATCGCCACCGCCACCGCCGCCCTGTTCCTCGCCGCCGTGCTCTCCGCCCTGCTGCGGGTGCCCGCGCTGCGGCTCGGGCTGGTAGACCGCCGCAGGCTCCGGCCGGTGCCGCTGCTCGGCGGGGTGGCCGTGGTGGGCAGCACCTGCCTGGTCGCGGCGGCGGGCGGCTGGACGGGCGCCGCGCCGCTGAGCGACGGCGTGGGGAGGCTGCTGGCGGCGGGCGCCGGGGTCGCCGTGCTCGGCCTGGTCGCGGACGTGTGGCGGCTGAAGACCGTGCTGCTGCTGGTGGGAGCGGCCCTGGCGGCGGCGTGCGTGGTGCCGTACGACGAGACCGGGGTGCCGGGCGGGATCGCCGCGGTGGCCTGGATCGCCTGTGTGGCCGTCGCCTTCCGCGGGCTGGACCACGCCGACGGGCTGGCCGGCACCGTGGGGGTGCTGATGGCCTTCGGGGCGGGCGCGTGCGCGGCGGCCGAGGTGATGGACGACCTGGCGGTGCTGCTGAGCGTGCTCGCCGCCGCCCTCACCGGCTTCCTCATGCACAACTGGCATCCCGCGCGGATCGCCTTCGGCGCCTGCGGCTCGCTGTTCACCGGCTTCGTGCTGGCCACCTCCGCGGTGCTCGTCCGTACGGGGTACGAGGCCGGGTCCACCGCCGCCGTGCTGTTCGCGCTCACCGCCACGGTGACCGCCGACGCGGTGCTCGTCGTGCTCTCCCGGCGGCTGGCCGGGCGTGCGGTGGCGCGCCGCGGCCCCGACCACCTCGCCCACCGGCTGCGCAGGCTCGGCCTCACCCCGCCGGGCGCCACGGTCGCGCTCGGCACCCTCACCTTCGCGACGGTGCTGGTCGGCGTCCTGGTGCACGGGGGCTGGCTCACCCCGACGAGCGCCCTGTGGGCGGCGGGCGCGCTGCTGCCGGTCGTCCTCGGGCTGCTGCGCGTACGGGTGTACGGGCCGCGCCGGGGCACCGGGCCGCACACCGGCGTCACCGGCACGCACACCGGCATCACCGGCACGCACAGGACGGGCGCGTACGCGACCGGTGCGTACGCGGCCGGGGCGGGTACCCGCGCCGGGACGGCCACCGGTGCGCGCGCCAGGGCGGGGGCACCGGCAGCCGCGGACGCGGGTGCGCGCGGGCGCGCGGGGAAGGCGGGTGCGGGGGCGGGTGCCGCGCTGGGTTTCCTGCGGGCGCTGGGCGGCGGTGTGCGTGGGAGCGTGCGCGGCCTGCGCGCCTCCGGTGGCACCGGTGGCTCCGGCGGTTCCGGGCGGGCGAGCCGGGGCGGCGGCGGGGCTTCGGCGTCCGGCGCCCGGGGCGCCCGCACGGCCGCGCCCGGTCCGCGCGGTGCCCGTACGGCGGCGGCCGTGGTCCGTGCGCCACGGGCGCCCTCGGCCCCGCGCGCCACGCCGCCCGGAGGGCGCTACGGGCCCAGGAGCGGGGCCCGTCCGGCCTTCGGATATCCGGTTCCTCCGCCTCAGCAGACGGCGTCTCCGCAGGTCAGGGAGGCATTGCGTGTAAGGGATGGATAAGACTTGAGCCTGCTGGACTCAGGTCTGTTGACCCCGGCGCCGTCGTCGTGCACACTTGAGTCCGTTGCACTCAAGTCAGCTGGAGGAACTCACCATGGCACGTGCGGTCGGCATCGACCTGGGCACGACTAACTCCGTCGTCAGCGTTCTGGAGGGCGGCGAGCCCACCGTCATCACCAACGCAGAGGGCGCCAGGACCACGCCGTCCGTCGTCGCCTTCGCGAAGAACGGCGAGGTGCTCGTCGGCGAGGTGGCCAAGCGCCAGGCCGTCACCAACGTCGACAGGACCATCCGGTCGGTCAAGCGCCACATGGGCACCGACTGGAAGATCAACCTGGACGGCAAGGACTTCAACCCGCAGCAGATCAGCGCCTTCGTGCTGCAGAAGCTGAAGCGGGACGCCGAGGCGTACCTGGGCGAGAAGGTGACCGACGCGGTCATCACCGTCCCGGCGTACTTCAACGACGCCGAGCGCCAGGCCACCAAGGAGGCCGGTGAGATCGCGGGCCTCAACGTCCTGCGCATCGTCAACGAGCCGACCGCCGCCGCCCTGGCGTACGGCCTCGACAAGGACGACCAGACGATCCTCGTCTTCGACCTCGGCGGCGGCACCTTCGACGTGTCCCTGCTGGAGATCGGCGACGGCGTCGTCGAGGTGAAGGCCACCAACGGCGACAACCACCTCGGTGGTGACGACTGGGACCAGCGCGTCGTCGACTACCTGGTCAAGCAGTTCCAGTCCGGCCACGGCGTGGACCTGTCCAAGGACAAGATGGCCCTCCAGCGCCTGCGCGAGGCCGCCGAGAAGGCCAAGATCGAGCTGTCCTCGTCCACCGAGACCTCGATCAACCTGCCCTACATCACGGCCTCCGCCGAGGGACCGCTGCACCTGGACGAGAAGCTCACCCGCGCCCAGTTCCAGCAGCTGACCGCGGACCTGCTGGAGCGCTGCAAGACGCCGTTCCACAACGTCATCAAGGACGCCGGCATCTCGATCAACGAGATCGACCACGTCGTCCTGGTCGGCGGCTCCACCCGTATGCCCGCCGTCGCCGAGCTGGTCAAGGAGCTGACCGGCGGCAACGAGGCGAACAAGGGCGTGAACCCGGACGAGGTCGTCGCCATCGGCGCCGCCCTCCAGGCCGGTGTCCTCAAGGGCGAGGTCAAGGACGTCCTGCTGCTCGACGTCACCCCGCTGTCCCTCGGCATCGAGACCAAGGGCGGCATCATGACCAAGCTGATCGAGCGCAACACCACGATCCCGACCAAGCGCTCGGAGATCTTCACCACGGCCGAGGACAACCAGCCGTCGGTGCAGATCCAGGTCTACCAGGGCGAGCGCGAGATCGCGGCCTACAACAAGAAGCTCGGCATGTTCGAGCTGACCGGTCTGCCCCCGGCGCCGCGCGGTGTCCCGCAGATCGAGGTCGCCTTCGACATCGACGCCAACGGCATCATGCACGTGACCGCGAAGGACCTGGGCACGGGCAAGGAGCAGAAGATGACCGTCACCGGCGGCTCCTCGCTGCCGAAGGACGAGGTCGACCGGATGCGCCAGGAGGCCGAGAAGTACGCGGAGGAGGACCACGCCCGCCGCGAGGCCGCCGAGACGCGCAACCAGGGCGAGCAGCTCGTCTACCAGACGGAGAAGTTCCTCAAGGACAACGAGGACAAGGTCCCGGCCGAGATCAAGACCGAGGTCGAGGAGTCCGTCGCCGAGCTGAAGGAGAAGCTCAAGGGCGAGGACAGCACCGAGATCCGCACCGCCACGGAGAAGGTCGCCGCCGTCTCCCAGAAGCTCGGCCAGGCGATGTACGCCGACGCCCAGGGCGCGCAGGCCGCCGGCGGTGCCGGTGAGGCCGGTGGCGCCTCCCAGGCGAAGGCCGACGACGACGTGGTGGACGCCGAGATCGTCGACGACGAGCGCAAGGACGGTGCCGCGTGACGGAGGAGACCCCGGGCTTCGACGAGCAGCAGCCCGACGTCCCCTCCGGCGCCACCTCCGACGACGCCGAGCCGAAGGACGCCCCCTCCGCCAAGGAGGAGGGGGCGGCCCCGGCCGGGGACGCCGCTCAGACGGCCGGTCTGACGGCCCAGCTGGACCAGGTCCGTACCGCGCTCAACGAGCGCACCGCGGATCTCCAGCGGCTCCAGGCCGAGTACCAGAACTACCGCCGCAGGGTCGAGCGCGACCGGGTCGCGGTCAAGGAGGTCGCCGTGGCGAACCTCCTGTCCGAACTGCTGCCCGTGCTCGACGACATCGGGCGGGCGCGCGAGCACGGCGAACTGGTGGGCGGGTTCAAGTCCGTCGCCGAGTCGCTGGAGACCGTGGCGGCCAAGATGGGACTCCAGCAGTTCGGCAAGGAGGGCGAGCCCTTCGACCCGACGATCCACGAGGCCCTGATGCACAGCTACGCGCCGGACGTCACCGAGACGACCTGCGTGGCGATCCTCCAGCCCGGGTACCGGTTCGGCGAGCGCACCATCCGCCCCGCGCGGGTGGCGGTGGCCGAGCCCCAGCCGGGCGCGCAGACGGTCAAGGCGGCGGACGAGTCCGGCACGGACACGTCCGACGGCGAGGCCGACGAGAAGGACAGCGGTGGCCCGGACGAGGGCTGACGCTGCGGCAGGCATCGACGCAGGAGAGGAGGGACGTCGGGGTTGAGTACCAAGGACTTCATCGAGAAGGACTTCTACAAGGTCCTCGGCGTCCCCAAGGACGCCACCGAGGCCGAGATCAAGAAGGCGTACCGGAAGCTCGCCCGCGAGTACCACCCGGACGCGAACAAGGGCAACGCCAAGGCCGAGGAGCGCTTCAAGGAGATCTCCGAGGCGAACGACATCCTCGGCGACCCCAAGAAGCGCAAGGAGTACGACGAGGCCCGCGCGCTGTTCGGCGGCGGCGGGTTCCGTCCCGGTCCCGGGGCGGGCGGCGGCTCCTTCAACTTCGACCTGGGCGACCTCTTCGGCGGCGGCGGCCAGGCCGGCGGGACGTCGGGCGGTTTCGGCGGCGGCATCGGTGACGTCTTCGGGGGCCTGTTCAACCGGGGCGGCGCGGGCACCGGACCGCGCACCCAGCCGCGGCGCGGCCAGGACATCGAGTCCGAGGTCACGCTGAGCTTCACGGAGGCCATCGAGGGGGCCACGGTCCCGCTGCGGATGTCCTCGCAGCAGCCGTGCAAGGCCTGTTCGGGCACCGGCGACAAGAACGGCACGCCGCGGGTGTGCCCGACCTGTGTCGGCACCGGACAGGTGGCGCGCGGCTCCGGCGGCGGTTTCTCGCTGACCGACCCGTGCCCGGACTGCAAGGGCCGCGGGCTGATCGCGGAGAACCCGTGCGAGGTCTGCTCCGGCTCCGGGCGCGCCAAGTCGTCCCGGACGATGCAGGTGCGGATCCCGGCCGGGGTCAGCGACGGCCAGCGCATCCGGCTGCGCGGCAAGGGCGCGCCGGGCGAGCGCGGCGGTCCGGCGGGCGACCTGTACGTGGTGGTGCACGTCGGGGAGCACGCGGTCTTCGGGCGCAAGGGCGACAACCTCACCGTCACCGTGCCGGTCACGTTCGACGAGGCCGCGCTCGGCGGCGAGGTGCGGGTGCCCACGCTGGGCGGCCCGCCGGTGACGCTGAAGCTGCCCGAGGGCACGCCCAACGGCCGGACGATGCGCGCCCGCGGCAAGGGCGCGGTCCGCAAGGACGGCACGCGCGGGGACCTGCTGGTCACCGTCGAGGTGAGTGTTCCCAAGGACGTGTCGGGGAAGGCTCGTGACGCGCTGGAGGCGTATCGCGAGGCGACCGCGGGCCAGGACCCGCGGGCCGAGCTGTTCGAGGCCGCGAAGGGAGCATGAGGGAGATGGACGGCCGCCGTCGCAACCCGTACGAACTGACGGAAGACACACCGGTGTACGTCATCTCCGTGGCGGCGCAGCTGTCCGGACTGCACCCGCAGACCCTCCGTCAGTACGACCGGCTGGGCCTGGTGTCCCCGGACCGCACCGCGGGCCGGGGCCGCCGGTACTCCGCCCGTGACATCGAACTGCTCCGCCAGGTGCAGCAGTTGTCGCAGGACGAGGGCATCAACCTGGCCGGCATCAAGCGGATCATCGAACTGGAGAACCAGGTCGCCGCGCTGCAGTCCCGGGTCATGGAGCTGCAGTCGGCCCTGGAGGGAGCGGCGGCCACCATGCGCCAGCGCGAGGCCGCCGTGCACGCCTCCTACCGGCGGGACCTCGTCCCGTACCAGGAGGTGCAGCAGACCAGCGCGCTGGTCGTCTGGCGGCCCAAGCGGCAGCAGTCCCCGGACTGACGCCCGCGGCGCGCAGGCGCCCGCGGCGAAGCCGTCTCCCGTGCGACGCGAAGGGGGCCCGGATCACTCCGGGCCCCCTTCGCTTTGCCGAATGGTCCGGACCAAGTGCCCGTAAAAGGCAAGTTCGGTGCGGATTGCGGTCGTTACCGCAAAGTTTCCGTACAGAAAGCGGAACGTGGTGTTGTCATCTCGTTAGCCGGTTCCGCTTGACGCCGGCGGGGGCCGCCGCGTTGGCTTTTCTGGCACCTGGGCCGCAATGCTGCGCCCTCGTCCGGAAGGCACCAGAAGTGAGTACCTCGATGCGCCGTACCACCCTGGCCGTGGCCGCCGCCACGCTGACGTTGCCGCTGACCGCCTGCGGGGCGTTCGGAGGGACGGGCAGCAGCAAGGCGAGCCCGGCCAAGGGCGACGACGTGACGGTGGGCCTGCTGCTGCCGGAGACGGCGAACACGCGCTACGACCGGTTCGACGCGCCCGCCCTCAAGAAGAAGGTCGCCGAACTGACCCACGGCAAGGGCCGGGTCACCTACGCCAACGCCGGGGCGAGCGCGAGCAGGCAGGCGAGCCAGATGCAGCAGATGATCGACGACAAGGCCGACGTCATCGTGCTGGACGCCGTCGACTCGCACGGCATCGCCGGACAGGTGAAGAAGGCCAAGGCCGCCGGTATCCCGGTCATCGCCTACGACCGGCTCGCCGAGGGCCCGATCGACGCGTACATCTCCTTCGACAACGAACTGGTCGGCGAGGTGCAGGGCCGGGCGCTGCTCCAGGCGCTGGGGTCGGACGCCACCAGTTCCGCCAAGGTCGTCATGATCAACGGCTCGCCCACCGACCCGAACGCCAAGCAGTTCAAGGCGGGCGCCCTGGCCCAGCTGAACGGCAAGGTGACGATCGCCAAGTCCTACGACACCAAGGACTGGAAGGCGGAGATCGCCCGTTCGGAGACGGCCGAGGCGATCGAGGCGCTGGGCAAGCATGGCATCGACGCCGTGTACGCCGCCAACGACGGCATGGCGGGCGGCGCCATCGAGGCGCTCAAGGCCGCGGGCGTGACGAAGCTGCCCCCGGTCGTCGGCCAGGACGCCGAACTCCCCGCGGTCCAGCGCATCGTGAGCGGCGAGCAGTACATGACCGTGTACAAGTCCTATCCGACGGAGGCCGAGAACGCCGCCGAGATGGCCCTCGCCAAGGTGCAGGGCAAGGACATCCAGTTCGACTCGCTGACCCGGGACCGGGTCGACAGCCCGACCACCAAGGGCATTCCGTCGCAGCTGGTCTCCGTGGTCGCGCTGACCAGGACCGACATCAAGGAGACGGTGATCGCCGACGGCGTCTACAAGGTCTCCGACATCTGCACGGCCGGCCACCGGTCGGACTGCACGGCGGCCGGGCTGAAGTGACGGGCCGGGAGTGACCGGACGGCGCCCGCTTCGGAGCGGGGTCCCCCGTACGGGTCGTACCGGAGTGCCGCACCTGCCCCCAGCTTGTTGCAAGGGGTGCCCCGGAGGCCCGTACATACCGGGTGGTAACGGTGTATTCCGCCGCCCGGCCGGAGCGGACCCGTGTTGCACAGGCGGTCCCGGCCGCGCATAGTTGCGCTGCGGAACCACGCGGAAACCGGGGGTGTGATGAGCCATGGCCGGGCACGGGGCGCAGCAGCATCCTCACGGCGCCGACCGACTGTGCGAGGCCGGGGATCGGGTGTATTCCCGGGCCGTACGGCGCGGCCGGGTGCCGCGCGGCGACGCCGATCCGGTGCCCTGCCTGCTTGAACTGGCCCTGCTGCACCCGGATCCGGACGACATGGACTTCCTGGTGCCGACCGCGCCGCAGGAGGTCATGACCCGGCTGCTGCGCGGGATGTACGACGAGGTCAGCGAGAGCCACCGGCGGGTCGGGTCGGCGGTCGCGGCCTTCGAGCGGTACGCGGGCCTCGGCGGCCCGGTGCGGATGCCCGCCGCGGGCGCCGAGGGCGCCGCGATCCGGGTCCTGGACGGACTGGCGCGGATCCAGGCGGCGATGGACGAGGCGACCCAGGTGTGCACCACCGAGGTGCTGACCGTGCAGCCGGGCGGGATCCGCCGGGAGCACGAGCTGTCGGAGGGGCTGCCGCGGGCGCTGGCGCTGCGCGCCCGCGGGGTGCGCATGCGCGACCTGTACACGCATGTGGCCCGGCACGGGCAGGGCCTGCTCAACTACATGGAGCTGATGGGCGAGGCGGTCGAGGCGCGCACCCTGGACGAGGTGATCGACCGGCTGATCCTGTTCGACCGCACGGTGGCCTTCATCCCGGCCAACGCCGATCACACCATGGCCCTGGAGCTGCGCCACCCGGCGCTGGTGGAGTACCTGGTGACGGTCTTCGAGCGGCAGTGGCGGCTGGCGATCCCGCTGTCCGCCGCGCTGCCCGACACCGGGATCGAGGGCATCTCGCACCGGGAGCAGTCGATCGCGGCGCTGCTGGCCGACGGGCACCAGGACGCGGTCATCGCCGAGCGCCTGGGCATCAGCGTGCGCACCTGCCGGGCGCACATCGCCCGGCTGTCGGAGACGCTGGGCGCGGCCAGCCGTACGCAGCTGGGCGTGCGGATCGCCCAGGCGGGCCTGGACGGGCCGCCGCGCGCGGTGGGGGCGGCCGTGGTCAGGGTTCCCGGGGCTCGGGGTCCAGGATCCCCGACCGCCCGATGAGATAGCCGAGCTGGGCCCGGCTCTCGCTGCCCAGGGTGGCGGCGAGCTTGGCTATGTGGACGCGCGCGGTGCGGACGTTCATGCCGAGCCGGTCGGCGATCACCGAGTCGGTGTGGCCCTCGACGAGCAGGCCCGCGATGGCCCGCTGGCGGGCGGTGATGCCGCCCGGGGAGGGCTGCTGGACGGCCGTGGGGTACATCGGGGTGGCCAGCCGCCAGAACCGCTCGAACGTGGTGACGAAGTACGAGACCAGCGCGGGGTGGCGGACCTCCAGGGCGAGGGTGCCGTCCGGGTTGGCGGGGACGTAGGCGACGGTGCGGTCGATGACGACGAGCCGGTCGGTGACCTCGTCCAGGGAGCGGGCCTCGACGTCGCCGTCGAGCTGCTCGTAGCGGGCGTGGGCGAGCGGGAGGTGGCGGTGGGTGTGCTGGTAGAGGGTGCGGATGCGGCCGCCGCGGTCGAGCAGGTCCTGGTCGCGGACCATGGCGATGGCCTCGGCCGCCTCGGCGCGCTCGTGGCTGACGCGGCGCACCGGCGGCTGGACGCACAGGCTCTCGCGGGAGGCGGCGGCCATCGTCTCGGTGATGGCCCGGTTGATCCGCTCGGTGCCGCTGAGCAGCCGTATGGAGGCGCTGTCGGCGGGGCGCGCGGGGCGGTCGTCGATGCGCATCAGGGGCGCGAAGCTCTCGGCGAGGCGCTCCTCCCGGCGGCGTTCGTCGGCGATGCGTTCGGCGGTGGCGCGCAGCAGCCGGTGCAGCGCGGTGGCCGGGGCGACCGGCTCCAGCCGGCCGGGGTCGTCGACCGCGGGGTGCAGCAGGCCGAAGTCGACCAGGCAGGGGGCCTCGTCCGCGGCCTCGGCGGGCAGCCGCCCGTCCCGCAGGGCGCGTTCGTACAGCGTCGTGCCCGCGGAGCACAGCTCGGCGGCGCCGTGCTCCGGGTGCGGTGCCGGGCTCACTGGGTTTCCTCCCGTCTCTTTCAGTGTCCCTGCTCCAGGATCCCGGACTGCGCGATCAGGTAGCCGAGCTGGGCCCGGCTGCCGCTGCCCAGGGCGGTGGCCAGTTTGGCGATGTGGGCCCGGCAGGTGCGCACGTTCATGCCGAGCCTGCGGGCGATGGCCTCGTCGACATGGCCCTCGACGAGGAGCTTGGCGATGGAGTGCTGGATCTCGGTGATGCCGTCGGGGGCGGTCTCGTAGGGGGTGCCGGCGCTGAGCGGGACGGCGCGGCTCCACATGAACTCGAAGACCTTGATCAGGTAGCGGACCAGGCCGGGGTGGCGCAGTTCCAGGGCGACCTGCTGGTCGTCGCGGGTGGGGATGAACGCGACCGACTCGTCGCAGACGATCAGCCGTTCCACCAGTTCGTCGATCGAGCGGTACTCGACCTTGCCGTCGGCGAGCTGGGCGGCGTAGGCCAGCTTCTCCTGGCTGTAACGTGCGGTGTGCTGGTACAGGGTGCGGATGCGGACGCCGCGCTCGATCAGCGGGCGGTCGCGTTCCAGGCCGCGCAGCACGCTGCGCTCCGAGACGCGGTCGCTGGGCTGGACGGTGAGCATCTCGGTGCGGCACTGGGCGGTGGCCAGGTTGAGCGCCGTGTTGATCCGCTCGCCGCCCTCCAGCACCGTGATCGAGTCACCGCCGGAGGTGGTCTGCGCGCTCAGCGCCATGAACGGCTCAAAGGCGTCTGCGAGGTCGCTCGCCGCGCGGCGGCGTTCGGTGATCTCGCGTTCGATGGGGTTGAGCCGCTGGGCGAGGGCGAGCGCCGGGGGTACCGGACGCAGCCAGTCGGGGTCGTCCGGATCGGGATGGAGCAGGGCGAACTCCATCAGACAGGGAGCCGGTTCCGCGTCCGTTCGGGTGATACGTCCCGCGCGCAGAGCGGCCGCGTAGAGGCGGCTGCCGTCCCCGCACAGCTCGTTCATCGCATGGGGATGTGTCGGATTTATGTGATTCGTTGTCAAATCTCCACCCCCCAGGGTCCTGAACATGCAGGAACATGATGCACCGATTGTGTGGCCATGACGTGCCCGAATGAGCCATCGTCGTACGTGACGGGGGAAAAGGGGACCTTCAAGTGAGGACGAAGCCGATTATGGGTAACAGACTGCTTCGCTCGGTGCTTGTCGCCGCCTTCTCCGCCGTTGTGGCCCTCGGCGCGCTGAGTGGCATCCACAGTGCGAAGAGTGATGTTCAGGCGAACAGCACCTGGCCGTCGGTGGCGGTGAACTCCGCCACCACCGGTGAGCGCGCCGCTGCTGCAGATGGAGCCGGGAGTTGATGTGACCACACCACCCGACGACCGTTCCTTCCGCCGTGAAATGGCCACCGCCTACCGCTCCGGCTGGCACTTCATCGACCTGGTCACCGCCATCCCCCACAGCGGTGACTCGCTGATGGTGACCGTCTTCGGAGAACCGGTCGTCGTCACGCGGGACGAGGACGGGGACGTACGGGCCTACCGGTGCCTGCGGCGTCCTCGGGGGGCGCCGCAGCCCGTACGGTGTGCCATCCGCTACGGAATGATCTTCGTGAATCTGGACCAGCGGGATCACCGGCAGGTGGCGCCGGAGCCCGCCGACATCAGGACCATCTCAGCCACCCCCCGCAGTGCCTGACGCGATTCCCCCGTCGTAACAGATCGCTCAGGCGCTTCCCCCCGCAGCGGCGTCACCGTGACCTGAACACGGTGACGCCGCTGCAGTTTCGGGACGATTCCTCCGGATACCGCCGCCTTGATGCTCTGGCCGGAAACAGCCGCTCGGGGCGCGCGGGCTCAGCCGCGGCCCAGCGCCCGGGTCAGTTCGATCTCGATCACCACGCGCTGCGGGTTCGGCCGCGGCGCCCGCCGGTAGCGCTCCGTGTAGCGGCGCTCCGCCTCCGCGACCCGCTCCGGCTCCGTCCGGACGCGGGCCCGCCCCTCCAGCGTGGCCCATCGCCTGCCGTCCACCTGGCACACCGCCGCCACCGCCCCCTCCTCGCCGGCCGCCAGCACATTGCGCGCCTTGGTGCTGGTGCTGCTGGTGATCACCCGTGCCAGCCGCGCCTCGGGGTCGTATGTCACGCCGACCGGCACGACGTGCGGGGTCCCGTCCGGGCGCAGGGTGGTCAGGGTGCACACATGCCGCTCGCGCCAGAAGCTGAGGTACGGCGCGTCGGGAACCCCCGGGTCGAGGGCGTACGTCGTGGTGGCCATGGCAAAAATGTAGGCGCCCGGCCTTGAGTGGA
This sequence comes from Streptomyces sp. PL-25, assembly GCF_058344915.1. Classification (NCBI taxonomy): domain Bacteria; kingdom Bacillati; phylum Actinomycetota; class Actinomycetes; order Kitasatosporales; family Streptomycetaceae; genus Streptomyces; species Streptomyces sp. PL-25. The sequence goes on along the minus strand of NZ_CP136997.1, from coordinate 3,451,903 downwards.
ATAGACTCAACTTTGTGCACGTTGATTGAGTCAGTACTGGGAGACGTGGCAGACCGCTGACGCCGAGGAGGAGAGAAGCGACCGTGGACGCCGAGCTGACCAACAGGAGCCGGGACGCCATTCAGGCGGCCGGGAACCGGGCCGTGACCGGGGGGAACCCGGATCTGACCCCTGCCCACCTGCTGCTCGCGCTGCTGGAGGGCAAGGACAACGAGAACATCATCGACCTGTTGTCGGCCGTCGACGCCGACCAGGCGTCGGTCCGCGCGGGCGCCGAGCGGGTGCTCGCGTCGCTGCCCAGTGTGACCGGGTCCACCGTCGCGCCGCCGCAGCCGAACCGCGAGCTGCTGGCCGTGATCGCGGACGCGCAGAACCGGGCGCGGGACCTGGGCGACGACTACCTGTCCACCGAGCACCTGCTGCTCGGCATCGCCGCGAAGGGCGGCGCGGCCGGCGAGGTGCTCACCGGGCAGGGCGCGAGCGCGAAGAAACTGCAAGAGGCGTTCCAGAAGGCGAGGGGAGGGCGCCGGGTGACCACACCCGACCCCGAGGGCCAGTACAAGGCCCTGGAGAAGTTCGGCACCGACTTCACGGCGGCGGCCCGCGAGGGCAAGCTGGACCCGGTCATCGGCCGGGACCAGGAGATCCGCCGGGTCGTCCAGGTGCTGTCACGGCGTACGAAGAACAACCCGGTCCTCATCGGTGAGCCCGGCGTCGGCAAGACCGCCGTCGTGGAGGGGCTCGCCCAGCGGATCGTCAAGGGTGACGTGCCCGAGTCCCTGAAGGACAAGCGGCTGGTCTCCCTGGACCTCGGGGCGATGGTCGCGGGCGCGAAGTACCGCGGCGAGTTCGAGGAGCGGCTGAAGACGGTCCTGGCCGAGATCAAGGACTCCGACGGCCAGATCATCACCTTCATCGACGAGCTGCACACCGTCGTCGGCGCGGGCGCCGGCGGCGACTCCGCGATGGACGCGGGCAACATGCTCAAGCCGATGCTGGCCCGCGGCGAGCTGCGCATGGTCGGCGCGACCACGCTCGACGAGTACCGCGAGCGGATCGAGAAGGACCCGGCCCTGGAGCGCCGCTTCCAGCAGGTGCTGGTCGCCGAGCCCAGCGTCGAGGACTCCATCGCCATCCTGCGCGGGCTCAAGGGCCGCTACGAGGCCCACCACAAGGTGCAGATCAACGACTCCGCGCTGGTGGCCGCCGCGACCCTGTCCGACCGGTACATCACCTCCCGCTTCCTGCCCGACAAGGCCATCGACCTGGTCGACGAGGCCGCCTCCCGGCTCCGTATGGAGATCGACTCCTCGCCGGTCGAGATCGACGAGCTCCAGCGCGCCGTCGACCGGCTGCGGATGGAGGAGCTGGCGCTCGACAAGGAGACCGACGCGGCCTCCCGCGAGCGGCTGGAGAAGCTGCGCCGCGACCTCGCCGACAAGGAGGAGGAGCTGCGCGGCCTGACCGCCCGCTGGGAGAAGGAGAAGCAGTCCCTCAACCGGGTCGGTGAGCTGAAGGAGAAGCTGGACGACCTGCGCGGGCAGGCCGAGCGCGCCCAGCGCGACGGCGACTTCGACACCGCCTCCAAGCTGCTGTACGCCGAGATCCCGGAGCTGGAGAAGGAACTGGAGGCCGCCTCGCGCGCCGAGGAGGAGGCCGCCAAGGACACCATGGTCAAGGAGGAGGTCGGCCCCGACGACATCGCCGACGTGGTCGCCTCCTGGACCGGTATCCCGGCCGGCCGGCTGCTGGAGGGCGAGACCCAGAAGCTGCTGCGCATGGAGGACGAGATCGGCAGGCGGCTGATCGGTCAGGGCGAGGCCGTGCGCGCCGTCTCCGACGCGGTGCGGCGCAGCCGCGCGGGCATCGCGGACCCGGACCGGCCCACCGGCTCGTTCCTCTTCCTCGGCCCCACCGGCGTCGGCAAGACCGAGCTGGCCAAGGCGCTGGCGGACTTCCTCTTCGACGACGAGCGGGCCATGGTCCGCATCGACATGTCGGAGTACAGCGAGAAGCACAGCGTGGCCCGGCTGGTCGGCGCCCCGCCCGGATACGTGGGGTACGAGGAGGGCGGCCAGCTCACCGAGGCGGTACGGCGCCGCCCGTACAGCGTGGTCCTGCTGGACGAGGTGGAGAAGGCGCACCCGGAGGTCTTCGACATCCTGCTCCAGGTGCTCGACGACGGGCGGCTCACCGACGGCCAGGGCCGCACGGTCGACTTCCGCAACGTCATCCTGGTGCTGACCTCCAACCTGGGCAGCCAGTTCCTGGTCGACCCGGTCACCAGCGAGGCGGAGAAGAAGGAACAGGTCCTGGAGGTGGTCCGGACCTCCTTCAAGCCGGAGTTCCTCAACCGCCTGGACGACCTCGTGGTCTTCTCCGCGCTGACCAAGGAGGAGCTGAGCCGGATCGCGAAGCTGGCCATCGACCGGCTGGCCAAGCGGCTGGCGGAGCGGCGCCTGACGCTCGACGTCACGCCCGAGGCCCTGACCTGGCTCGCCGACGAGGGCATGGACCCGGCCTACGGTGCCCGGCCGCTGCGCCGCCTGGTGCAGACCGCCATCGGCGACCGGCTGGCCCGGGAGATCCTGTCCGGCGAGATCAAGGACGGCGACACGGTCCGGGTGGACCGGTTCGGTGAGGGGCTGCTGGTGGGACCGGCGACGGGCAAGACGCTGTAGGCACCGGCGCGGGATCCGGCCGCCGAGCCTGCTCGGAGGGTGCGCGGATCCCGCTCAGACGGTGAACGCCGTGAAGGTGACGAGAGCCCGGTCCGGGCCCTCGTACACCACCTCCACCTGGACGGCGGCGGCGCCGAAACCGGGAGCGGCGCTGCCGGGGACCCGCCCGGCGTGGTTCCCGTCGCCCTCGGTGAGGTCCAGGTCGAGGCAGAGGTCAGCGGGGCCCGCGGAGTCCGCGGAGTCCGTGGAGTCCGTGGAGTCCGGGACGCAGGACGCCGTCCCGGACTCCGGCGCGTCCGGGTAGGTGGCGCGCAGCCAGCCGCGTACGTCGCGGCGCGGCATCCGGAACACGGCCTCGTACTCGGTGTCCAGCCAGGTCCGTACGGTGCACCGGGCGTCGTGGGCGCCGGCCGGGAGCCTCGCGCCGCCGAAGGCGAGCGCCTCGGCGCAGTCCGCCTGCCGGGGGTCGCCGGGCTCGTCCCGCGCCTCGCCCGCCGCTGCCGCGACGAGAACACCCAGGGCCGCCAGGGCCATCACGATCGGCACCGCGAGGACCGCCGCGACCGGCCACCACAGGCGCCCGCGCGTTCCGTTCCGTCCCGCCGCCGCGCCGGGTCCGCGTGCCATGCCGTCCCCCGTTCCCCGTACGGTGTCACCCCGTGGGCCGGATCATGTCAGCCCACGGCTGACAGGCCCCGCCGGGGCTTGCCACCCCCCTCCCCGCATGGGGGAGGATGGCAGGATCCGTACGAAGGGAAAAACACGGTGAGCATCGACCCGTCCTCGATTCCGAACTTCGGGGGCCAGCCCGAGCCGCAGCCCCAAGGACCGGCGGGCCCCGTCGTCCCGGATCAGGATCTCGTGAAGCAGCTCCTGGACCAGATGGAACTGAAGCACCTCGTCGACGAAGAGGGTGACCTCGTCGCGCCGTGGGAGCAGTTCCGCACGTACTTCATGTTCCGCGGCGAGGACGACCAGCAGGTCTTCTCGGTGCGGACGTTCTACGACCGGCCGCACAAGATCGACGAGAAGCCGCAGCTCCTGGAGTCCATCGACGACTGGAACCGGCGCACCCTGTGGCCCAAGGTCTACACCCACACCCACGACGACGGCACCGTCCGCCTCATCGGCGAGGCGCAGATGCTGATCGGCATGGGCGTCAGCATCGAGCACTTCGTCTCCTCGACGGTCAGCTGGGTGCGGGCCGCGCTGGAGTTCGACCGCTGGCTCATCGAGCAGCTCGGCCTTGAGGGCGAGTCCGGCGAGGCCGCCCAGCCCGAGGAGGGCGACGGAGAGGCGTGACCACCGCCTCTCCTTCGGCGAACGAGAGCCCGGCCGGGGCGCGGACCGTCACCGACGGACGCGCCGGGGCCGGGCTCTCGCCGTGTGCGGCGGGGACCGGGTCCGCGCACCGCTCGTCCACAGGCTGTGGAGAACCCGCGTCCGCGCGGGGCCGGCGGGAAGGGGCTCAGCCCGCGAGCTTCCTGAGCCTTTCCGCGGCCTCCTGGAGGACCGGGACCTGCTTGCAGAAGGCGAAGCGGACGAAGGGTGCGCCCTCGTCGCGGTGGTCGTAGAAGACGGCGTTCGGGATGGCGACCACGCCGGCGCGCTCCGGCAGGGCGCGGCAGAAGGCGAAGCCGTCGCTCTCGCCGAGCGGACGGATGTCGGTGGTGACGAAGTAGGTGCCCGCGGGCCGGAACACCGTGAAGCCCGCCTTGGTGAGCCCGGCCGTCAGGACGTCCCGGCGGGCCAGCATCTCGGCGCGGAAGCCGGTGAAGAACGACTCGGGCAGGGCCAGCGCCTCGGCGATCGCGTACTGGAAGGGGCCCGAGGCCACGTACGTCAGGAACTGCTTGGCCGAGCGCACCGCCGTGACCAGGCCGGGCGCCGCGGTGATCCAGCCGACCTTCCAGCCGGTGAACGAAAACGTCTTTCCGGCTGATCCGATCGTGACCGTGCGCTCGCGCATGCCGGGGAGGGTGGCGAGCGGGATGTGGACGGCGTCGTCGTAGACCAGGTGTTCGTACACCTCGTCGGTGATCACGAGCAGATCGCGTTCCACGGCGAGTTCGGCGACGGCCGTCAGCTCCTCGCGGGTGAGGACCGTGCCGGTGGGGTTGTGCGGGGTGTTGATCAGCAGCAGCCGGGTGCGGTCGGTGACCGCGGCGCGCAGTTCGTCGAGGTCCAGCCGGAACGCGCCGTCGTGCGGGCGCAGCGTCACCGGCACGCGGCGCCCGCCCGCCATGGCGATGCAGGCCGCGTAGGAGTCGTAGTACGGCTCCAGGGCGACCACCTCGTCACCGGGCTCCAGCAGCCCCAGCAGCGCCGCCGCGATGGCCTCGGTGGCGCCCGCCGTGACCAGCACCTCGGTGTCCGGGTCGTAGGAGAGGCCGTAGCGGCGCAGCTGGTGGGCGGCGACGGCGGTGCGCAGCTCCGGGACGCCGGGGCCGGGCGGGTACTGGTTGCCGCGGCCGTCGCGCAGCGCCCGCACGGCGGCCTCGCGGATCTCCTCGGGGCCGTCGGTGTCGGGGAACCCCTGCCCCAGGTTGATGGAGCCGGTCGCGGCGGCCAGGGCGGACATCTCGGCGAAGACGGTCGTCCCGAACTCGGCGAGCCGGCGGTTGAGCAGGGGGCGTGCGCTGGAGGTCATGCCGGCCATCCTGCGCCCAAGCTCTGGACTTCCTCAAGTGTGCTTTGGGCCGGGCGGTGGCCGGGCATCTCCCGGGCACGCAGGGAGCGGAACGCCCACGGGGGGCCGTTTCGGGGGACCGCGGGCGCCGCCCGCGGGATCGGAAGGGAGCGTGGAGCCCATGGGGGGTGCGGTGATTCTGGTACTGGTCGCGGCGGTGTTCGGCGCGGTCCTGGTCGGGGCCGTGCGCCGGGGCCGCGGGCGCGGGCGGAGGGTCGCGCTGTCCAAGGGGCGGCGCGTACGGCGCGGGGTGAGCGGGGGCGGCGCCGGGGGAGCGGGGTGGTGGGCGTCCTCGGACGGCGGCTCCGGCGGGGACTCGTCCTCCGGGCACCACTCGGGCGGCCATCACTCGGGCGGTCACTCGGGTGGCCACCACTCCTGCGGGGGCCACTCCTCGTGCGGCGGCGGGTCCTCGTGCGGCGGGGGTTCGTCCTGCGGTGGCGGGTGCGGGGGCGGCTGACGCGCGCCGCCGGAACGGGAGAAGGACCGCGCCTCGGCGCGCGCCCTGTGCGCGCCGAGGCGTACGCCGTGGTTGAACAGTTGAGCAGGTAGGCCCTCTGAGGGATGGAAACCCTCCGAAGTTGGGTAAAAAGGCTGTGGCGGCACCGCCGTTCATGGTTCGCTCTACTCGCCGACGCAGCCCCCAGGACATCCTGCTCACACCTCTTCCGAACTGGTTTCTGGACCGGTTTCCGAACTGGTTCCGAACCGGGGTGGCCGGGCCGACCTCCTCGTGTCGACCGGGGTGCGCCGGGCCCCAAGCCTTCTTTCTTCTGCGTGCTAGCGGAGCCGATCCATGCTCACGACCCTGAACACCTCCTACACCGATACGAGCGCCGCCGACCTCGCCTGGGCCCTGGGGCGCGAACCACTGCCCGCCCTGGCCGTGCTCGACCTCGAAATGGCCGAGGCGAAACTCCAGTTGAGACTTCTCGGCGCCTCCCACCAGGTCCTCCTGGAGGAGGAGCGGGGCGCGTGTTCGGAGACGGTCGCGTGCATCGCGGGCTCCAGCACGCCCCTTCCGCTCGGCGTGGCCAAACGCGTGGGCGACTGGGAGTACGAGTTCGCGGCGCGCGTCGAGGAACTCACGCCCGGCTCGTTCGCGGGCCGCGCCCAGGAGTTGCTAGCCCTCGTCTCCGACCATCCGCACGGACTGGCCGGCGTCTTCCCGGGCAGCCCGCACGCGTTCACCGCGATGCTGGCGCAGCGCCAGGGCGGCCAGGTCCACTGGCGCACCTGGCACGCCTATCCGCAGGACGGCCAGTTGGTGGCGACCCGCACCCGGGTCGGCGCCCGCCGCCGGGCACCGGTTCCGGTCAGGTGAGGGGGTCCGTCAAACGCGGGGGGCAGCCACAACTCCGCTTTCCACACGTATGGGTGACGGTATGTGATGGATCTGTGACGTAACGTCACAGCTGTGATCGAACCGCACGCCCCGGCACCGCCCGGTCCGGCCCCGCCCCCCTCAGCCCTGCCTCCCTCGGCTCTGCCCTCCTCGGCTCTGCCCTCTTCGGCCTCCTCGGCTCCGACCCGCGCGGCTCCGGGCCGCCGTCCTGACCCGTCCCGTCCTGACTCGTCCCGTTCGGACCCGTCCCGTTCGGACTCGCCCCGCCCGAAGCCGCCAGGCGCCACGGCGTCCGGCGCGAAGGCGTCCGCCGTCAAGGCATCCGGTCCGAAGGTGTCCGGCGCCGAGGCATCCGGTCCCAAGGCGTCCGGTCCCAAGGCGTCCGGTCCGAAGGTGTCCCGTCCGGCACCTTCCAGGAACTGCGCCGATCCCGTGTGGCTGCCCGTGCGGCCCGGCACCGGGCGGTTCCTCGTCCTCGCGGGCGTCTTCGTCTGCGCCGCCTGCGGCCTGGTGTACGAACTCGAACTGGTCGCCCTCGCCTCGTACTTGATCGGCGACTCGGTCACCCAGGCGTCCGTCGTGCTGTCCCTCATGGTGTTCGCCATGGGGATCGGCTCGCTCGCCGCGAAGCGGCTGCGCCGGCACGCCGCCGTCGCCTTCGGCGCGATCGAGGCGACGCTCGCTCTCGTCGGCGGCCTGAGCGCCATGGCGCTCTACGCCGTGTTCGCCTGGACCGGCGCCTGGGGCGGCCTGTGGACGAACGGCCCGCGCTGCCTGCTGGTCGCCTTCTCGCTGGCGATCGGGCTGCTGATCGGCGCCGAGGTGCCGCTGCTGATGGAGCTGATCCAGCGGATCCGCCGCCAGGACGCGGGCGGCGCCGTCGCCGACCTGTTCGCCGCCGACTACGTCGGCGCCCTCGTCGGCGGCCTCGCCTTCCCCTTCCTGCTGCTGCCGCTGCTGGGCCAGTTGACCGGCGCGCTGCTCACCGGCGCGGTCAACATCGTGGCCGGGGGCGCCCTCGTGCTCGGACTGTTCCGGCGCGACCTGAGCCGCCGCGCCCGCTGGCTGCTGCTCGCCGTCAACCTCGCCGTGCTCGGGCTGCTGGCCTCGGCCGCCGTCCTGGTCGACGACTTCGAACAGGCGGCGCGGCACGCGGTGTACGGCGACGACGTGCGCGTGGCGGCGCAGAGCGACGTCCAGGAGATCGTCCTCACCGGCGGCACCCGGGGCCGCCCGCTCGACCTGTTCCTCGACGGGCGGCTGCGGGTCGGCGGCCAGGACCAGCGCCGCTACCACGAGGCGCTGGTCCGCCCCGCGATGAGCGGTCCGCACGCGCGCGTGCTGATCCTCGGCGGCGGCGACGGCCTCGCCGCCGCCGAGGTGCTGCGCCACCGGGGCGTCGAGCGGGTGGACCTCGTGGAACTGGACCCGGCCGTCGTCCGCCTCGCCCGCACCGACCCGGCGCTGGCCCGGCTGAACGGCCACGTCTACCGCGACCGGCGCCTCCATGTGACCACGGCCGACGCCTTCGGCTGGCTGCGCGGGGCACCGGCGGCGGCATACGACGTCGTGATCGAGGACCTGCCCGATCCGGGCATCACGGCGAGCACCAAGCTGTACGCGCAGGAGTTCTACGGCCTGGCGCGGCGCACCCTGGCGCCCGGCGGGCGGCTCGCGGTGCACGCCGGGCCCTTCTCCTCCCGTCCGCGCGTCTTCTGGACGGTGGACGCCACGGTGCGCGCCGCCGGGCTGCGGACCGTGCCCTACCGGGTGACCGGCCGCGACTCCGGCTTCGCCGCGGGTCCCGACCGGACCACCGGCGCGGCCCGCGCACCCCGCGACTGGGGCTTCCTGCTGGCCTCGCGCACCGCACCCGTCCTCACCCTGGACCCCGGGGCGCCGCGCGCGAGCACCCTCACCGCCGGCGCTCTGGCCGCCGACGCCCGCGCCGCGGCCCATGCCCGGGTCCCGGATCTGCCTCCCTCGACACTCGTCCACCCGCGGTACGCCGACTGAGGCAACGTTCCTGCGGAACGGGCGGCGACGCGCGGGGGCCGGCGCGCGGGGGCTGTGGAGGCCGTGGGGCCCAAAAGGAGACCCGGGGAGAGACCCGGGAGGAGAGAGGGGAGCGGGCCGGGGGGCGTGGCGGGCCGTCCCCCTCTCCCCCCGGGAGCGGGACGGGCCGCCGTACCCCCAAGCGCCTCCCCCGTCGGACGGCACCCCGCGGTCCCGCGTACGTCCCCGGTACGTCCCGTACGTCCCCCGTACGTCCCGCGTGACGCCGTCGCCGCACGAACCTACGGGCCGCCACGGGCCCCCGCATCCCGCCAGGGGTGGAGGCGCCGTCAACCTGTGCGGTACTCCCGCCGTCCGCCTCCACCTTCCGCGGTACGGCGCAGGGGTGACGCCGCGGCCCGTGCACGGGGTCTACGCTCCGGCGATGCGGATCCACCCCCGCGCGGTCGACGGCCTGACGGCCCTGGTGGCGACGGCCGTGGCGGGCCTGCTCGGTACCGAGGCCGCCGCCCAGGGGTGGCCGCCGTTCGACCCCGCCGCCTGGGCCCTCGTCGCCCTGGCCAATCTGTCGCTCGCCCTACGCGGCCGGGCCCCGCTCGGCGTTTTCCTCTTCGTTCATCTGTGCTGGATCGCGTATGTGGCGCTCGGCCACTGGCCGGTGGTGGACACGCCCGCCGCCATGGTCGCCCTCTACACGGTGGCCGCCACCCGCCCCGCCCGGACCGCCGCCGTCTGCGCGGTGCTGCTGGGCGGGACCTGGGTCTACGCCGGAGTGGTCAGCCACTCCGACACCATGGCGTCCGTCGTCGGCCAGGCCGTCGGCTATCCGCTCGTCCTGTGGCGGTTCGGCCAGGTCGCCCGCCGGTCCGCCGAGCTGACCGTGCGGCTGCGGGCCGAACAGGTCGAGCGGGCCCGGCGCGAGGTCGCCGGGGAGCGGGTGCGGATCGCGCGCGAACTGCACGACGTGATCGCCCACCACATGGCCGTGATCACCATTCAGGCGGGCCTCGCCCGGTTCGTCCTCGACACCGACACCCGCACCGCCCGCCAGGCACTCAGCACCATCGGCGCGGCGGGCGGCGAGGCTCTGGCCGAGCTGAGACGGATGCTGGGGCTGCTGCGCGCCGAAGGAGCTGAAGGCGTCGGCGGGACCGGCGGAGCCTGCGGCCTCCGGGAAGGCGGCCCCGCCACCGAGCCCGCCCCCGGCCTCGACCGGCTGGAGGAGCTGGTGGAACGGGTCCGGGCCGGGGGCGTGCACGTCGGGGTACGGATCCGGGGCACCCCCCGGCCGTTGCCCCCGGGCGTGCAGCTGTGCGTCTACCGGGTGGTCCAGGAGGCCCTGACGAACGTGCTGAAGCACGCCCCGGGCGCCCGCGCGGACGTCGAACTCGTCTACCGAACCGACGAGTTGGCGGTCTCGGTGACCGATGACGGAGGAAATCGAGCCAGAACGGCCGGGACCGGCGGCCATGGCTTGATCGGTATGCGCGAGCGCGCCAAGCTCTACGACGGGACGATCGCCGTCGGACCGCGGCGCGAGGGGGGATTCGGCGTGCACCTGACCCTTCCGACACCACCGCCGGAACAGGCCGCACGCCGGGGAGGCGCCGTCACGGAATGATCCAAGTGCTGGTGGTGGACGACCAGTTCCTCGTCCGCAGCGGACTGGCCGCGCTGTTGCGCGCCGCCCCCGGGATGGAGGTCGCCGGGGAGGCGGCGGACGGCGCCGAGGCCGTGGCGCTGGCCGCGCGGATCCGCCCGGACGTGATCCTCATGGACATCCGCATGCCCGGCACGACGGGCATCGAGGCGACCCGCAGGATCCTCGCCGAGGCGCAGGGCCCGGCACCGCGCATCCTGATCCTCACCACCTTCGACCTCGACGAGTACGTGTACGACGCCCTGCGGGCCGGCGCGTCGGGCTTCCTGCTGAAGGACGCGGGGCCCGAACGGCTGCTGGCCGCGGTGACCGCCGTGCACGGCGGCGACTCGCTCTTCGCGCCCGGCGTCACCCGGCGCCTGGTGGAGGCGTTCACCCAGCGCCCTGACACCCCGGCCGAGCCGGCCGACCCGCCGTCCCGGCTGGGCGCGCTGACCTCCCGGGAGGTCGAGGTGCTGCGCCTGGTCGCCCGCGGCCTGACCAACACCGAGGCCGCCGACCGCCTCTTCATCAGCGAGGCCACGGTCAAGACGCACCTCAACCGCACGATGACCAAGCTCGGCCTCGCCAGCCGCGCCCAGGCGGTGGTGCTCGCCTACGAGACGGGGCTGGTGCGGCCGGGGAGCGAGACCTGACCGTCGGAGGGTAATCCGGCGCGCCACTGGGTAACCTCGGCTGACATGGAGCACGAGGTGTTCGTTCCGGTTCCGGCCCGGCGGCTGCGGGCGGTGCTCGCCGATCCCGCGCGGGTGGCCCGCGCGGTTCCCGGGCTTCAGCAGGAGGCGGGTGCCGAGCCCGTCGCCGGCCGGCTGAAGGTGCGGATCGGCGGCCACTCCATCACCTACCGGGGCACGCTGCGCGTCCGCCCCCGCGACGACGGCGGGTACGCCGTCGAGGGCGAGGCGACCGAGTCCCGCGGCAGCGGCGCGGTGAAGATCGGGCTCACCCTCGGCCTCCGCGACACCGATGAGGGCACCGCCCTCGTCTTCGGCGGCACCGCCTCCGCCGGGGGCCGGGCCGCCGGCCTGGCCCCGGACGCCGTACGGTCCGCCGCGATCCGGCTGCTGCACCGCTTCGCGCACAATCTGGCGGCGGGCGCCGCCGAGACCGCCCGCTCGCTCGCCACGGAGGATTTCACCCCGGCGGCGACCGGTGACTTCGAGGCCGGTCCGGACGCGGACGACGCCCCGGTGCCCCCGCCCGGCCCGGACGCCGGGGAGGGCATGGACACGGCCGCCGCCGACCGTATCGACCGTACGGAACCCGCCGGACCGTCCGGGCACCGTTCCGTCTTCGACACCGAGGTCCCGCCGTCGTCCCTGGACCCGCTGGCCGACGACGAGGGCACCGAGAACGCTGAGAACGCCAAGAACGCCGAGGACATCAAGGACGCCGATGGCACCGACGTCACCGACGCGTCCGATGTCACCGACGACGACATCGACGGCATCGACCGCATCGACGACACCGACGAGGACGCGGCCGAGGACCTGGGCCAGGATCCCGGCGAGGGCCTGGAGGCGAGCGGGGGCGCGGCGGCAGGCGGCGGGACCGACCAGGGCCTTCCCGCCGTCGGCGGCGGGCTGTCGGCCGACGACGACCTCACCTCGGCCGGCACCCCGCCGGCCGAGGCGGCGCACGCCCGGCGCACGATGATCGGACGCAGCGCGGAGGAGGTGGACCACGCCCCGCCGCGCGGTCGCTACGCCCCCGTGCCCGCCCCCCTCACCGTCTCCGCCAGCTCCACCCTGCGCTGGGCCGCCCCCGCCGCCGCCCTGGTGGTGGCCGGCGCGATCGTCGTGGGCCGGGCACTCAGGCGGCGCCGCTGACCCGGCGTGGCGGGGGCCGCCGTACGGATGCCGCTGCGCCCCCGGTGCGGGCCCGGGGCGGGTCAGGTGCGGGCCCCGGCGCGCGTCGGAGGGGCGGCCGGTAACGGCCGTGTTCCTCCCGACCGGCCCAGTAGCCTCGTCGCGTGAGCGACGACGACATCACGCTGACCGCGGGCGACGCGGAAGCGACCGTACGGCCGGGGCACGGCGCCCGCATCGGCGGACTCCGGGTGGGCGGGCTCGAACTGCTCCGCCAGGGCGACCGGTTCGGCTGTTTCCCGATGGTCCCCTGGTGCGGCCGGATCCGGGAGGGCAGGTTCCGGGACGGCGCCACCGTCCATCAGATGCCGCTCAACTCCCCGCCGCACGCCATCCACGGCACGGCGCGCGACGGCGTCTGGAAGACGGCCCGCGTGTCGGAGAACGAGGCGGTGCTGACGTACGACCTCGGCGACCCGTGGCCCTACCCCGGCCGGATCACCCAGGTGGTCGCGCTGTCCGAGGACGCGCTGACGCTGTCGATGGCCGTGGAGACGTACGACTCGTCGTTCCCGGCGCAGATCGGCTGGCACCCGTGGTTCAACCGCACCCTGGACGGGCAGGACGTGCGCCTCGACTTCACGCCCGCCTGGCAGGAGGAGCGCGGCGGCGACCACCTGCCCACCGGCCGCCGCATCGACCCGCTGCCCGGTCCCTGGGACGACTGCTTCGGCATGCCCGGCGGCGTCGGCGTCACCCTCACCTGGCCCGAGCGGCTGGAGCTGGAGGTGACCAGCCCCGAGGAGTGGGTCGTGGTCTACGACGAGCAGGAGGCCGCGGTGTGCGTGGAGCCGCAGACCGGTCCGCCGGACGGGCTCAACACCTGTCCGCGCCTGGTCACGCCCCTGGAGCCGCTGGAGGCGACGACGACCTGGGCCTGGCGCCGCCTTTAAGCTGGCTGCCATGAGCGACGTTCGCGGCGAGCTGCTGCAGCAGATCAAGGACAAGGCCGTGGTGCACGGCAAGGTGACCCTGTCGTCGGGGAAGGAGGCCGACTACTACGTCGACCTCCGCCGCATCACCCTGGACGGCGTGGCGGCCCCGCTGGTCGGTCAGGTCATGCTCGACCTGACCGCCGACCTGGACTTCGAGGCGGTCGGCGGCCTGACCCTGGGCGCCGACCCGGTGGCCACGGCGATGCTGCACGCCGCCGCCGCGCGCGGCAGGACGCTCGACGCGTTCGTCGTGCGCAAGGCGGGCAAGGCGCACGGCCTCCAGCGCCGGATCGAGGGCACCGAGGTGGCGGGCCGCCGGGTGCTCGCCGTGGAGGACACCTCCACCACCGGCGGTTCGGTGCTGACCGCCGTGGAGGCGCTGCGCGAGGCGGGCGCCGAGGTCGTCGCCGTCGCCACGATCGTGGACCGGGCCACCGGCGCCGCCGAGGCGGTCGCCGAGCAGGCGGGTGTGCCGTACGTGTTCGCGTACTCCAAGGACGACCTGGGCCTGGACTGAGGCGGCTTGGGCCTGGACTGAGACGGCCTGGGCCTGGACTGGGCGGGCTGGGCCTGGACCGAGACGACCTGGGCCTGGGCCCTGGACCGAGACGGGGCCGGGACGCCCGCCGCGACCCCGCGTGACGGTTGTCCACAGGCGGGGCGACCCGGTCATCCACAGGCTGGACAGGGTGTCCGAACCATCCGGCTCCGTCTGCGAAGATGGGGCCGACGATGACGTCACTCCCTAGGTCAGGGCCGTAAGTACGCAGAACGCACCCCGCACATACAAGGAGCGGACAGATGCCCATCGCAACCCCCGAGGTCTACAACGAGATGCTCGACCGGGCGAAGGCAGGCAAGTTCGCCTACCCGGCCATCAACGTGACGTCCTCGCAGACCCTGAACGCGGCCCTGCGCGGTTTCGCCGAGGCGGAGAGCGACGGCATCGTCCAGATCTCCACGGGTGGTGCCGAGTTCCTGGGCGGCCAGTACAGCAAGGACATGGTCACCGGTGCCGTGGCCCTGGCCGAGTACGCGCACATCATCGCCGAGAAGTACCCGGTCAACATCGCGCTGCACACCGACCACTGTCCGAAGGACAAGCTCGACGGGTACGTGCGTCCGCTGCTCGCGCTCTCCAAGAAGCGCGTCGAGGCCGGTCTCGACCCGCTGTTCCAGTCCCACATGTGGGACGGCTCCGCGGAGACCCTCGCCGACAACCTCCAGATCGCGCAGGAGCTGCTGGAGCAGGCCCGCGCCGCCAAGATCATCCTGGAGGTGGAGATCACCCCGACCGGCGGCGAGGAGGACGGTGTCTCCCACGAGATCAACGACTCGCTGTACACCACGGTCGACGACGCGGTCCGCACCGCCGAGGCGCTGGGCCTGGGCGACAAGGGCCGCTACCTGCTGGCCGCCTCCTTCGGCAACGTGCACGGTGTGTACAAGCCGGGCAACGTCGTCCTGCGCCCCGACCTCCTCAAGGAGCTGAACGAGGGCATCGCCGCCAAGTACGGCCGCCCCGCGGGCAGCAAGCCGTTCGACTTCGTCTTCCACGGCGGCTCCGGCTCCACGGAGGACGAGATCCGCACCGCGCTGGAGAACGGCGTGGTCAAGATGAACATCGACACGGACACCCAGTACGCCTTCACCCGTCCGGTCGTCGACCACATGTTCAAGAACTACGACGGCGTCCTCAAGGTCGACGGCGAGGTCGGCTCCAAGAAGACCTACGACCCGCGCACCTGGGGCAAGCTGGCCGAGGCCGGCATGGCCGCGCGCGTGGTGGAGGCCTGCGGCAACCTGCGCTCGACCGGCACCCGGATCAAGTAGCCGACCGGGGCGGCCCGTTCCGCGCACCCGCCCCCGACGCACCAGCGAGCCCGCGCCTCACGGCGCAGGGCTCGCTGTGCGTAGGGGGGTGTCCCGAGGGTGGTGTCCCGGGCGGGTCAGCGCTTCAGCTCGGCGTACGCCTCCGCGCTGCTGTCCTGGAGGAACTGCCGGCACCGCTCCGCCTCGTCGGTCTCCTCGATCTCCCCGGCGGCACGCGCGAGGGCGGCGAGGCAGCGCAGGAAACCGCGGTTGGGGCGGTGGTCCCAGGGGACGGGGCCGTGCCCCTTCCAGCCGGCCCGGCGCAGCTGGTCGAGACCGCGGTGGTAGCCGGTGCGCGCGTACGCGTACGACTCGACGACCCGCCCCTCCTCGAACGCGTCGTCGGCGAGCATCGCCCAGGCCAGCGAGAACGTCGGATGCTTCGCCGCGACCTCGGCCGGCGAGCGGGACTTCTCGCCCAGTAGGCGGTAGGCGTCCTCGTTCTCCGGGAGGTAGGTCGGCTCCGGGCCGCCCAGCAGGTTCTTGTGCGTGGTCATGAAAGCAGTCTGCCACTCGGTGCTCGGCCACCGGGACGCTGCTGCCCGGTGCTCGGCCACCGGGACGCTGCTGCCCGGCGCTCGGCCACCGGGACGCTGCCACCCGGCGCTCGGCCACCGGGGCGCTGCTGCCCGGCCGGGTACGGGGCGCTGTCGTCCGGCCGGTACGGGGAGGCTGCGGGTCGGCCGGTCCGCGTGTGCGGGCGCGCGTGTGTGCGGGTGGGGTCCGCGCTGGTGCCGGACGGGGGCGGACGGTGCCGGACGGGGGCGGGCCGGGTGCCGGACGGGCGGGCCGGGGGCGCCGGCCGGCCTTGCGATCCGGCCTTGCGATCTGTGCCGATGCTGCGCAGGATGCGGGTGGGGACCGGGGCCCCCGTGCCGGCATCGGCAGGGGCGGACCGCTACCCGGAGCACATGCAGGAGACAGCGATGTCCCACCAGGCTCGACCGACCCCACGGCCCGCCGAGGCAGCTGAGCCCGAGACCCCGCATCTCGACTTCGAAGGCACCACGCCCTACGAGGACTACGTCAGGGCGGACGTCCTCACGCACCTCCAGCACACCCTCTCCGACGACCCCGGCGAGATGGTCTTCCTGGTCACCTCCCAGGTCATGGAGCTGTGGTTCACCGTCATCGTCCACGAGTGGGAGACCGCGGCCCGCGCGCTGCGCGCCGACGATGTCCCCACGGCGACCGCCGCGCTGAAGCGGTCCGTACGCGAGCTGGAGGCGCTGAACGCCTCCTGGAAGCCGCTCGGCCAGCTCACCCCCGCCCAGTTCAACAGCTACCGGAGCGCTCTCGGGGAGGGCTCCGGGTTCCAGTCGGCGATGTACCGGCGCATGGAGTTCCTGCTCGGCGAGAAGTCCGCGTCGATGCTCGTCCCGCACCGCGGCGCCCCCCGCGTCCACGCCGAGCTGGAGAAGGCGCTGCACGAGCCGAGCCTGTACGACGAGGTCCTGCGGCTGCTCGCGCGGCGCGGGCATCCGGTCCCGGACGCCGTCCTGCACCGCGACCTCACCCAGCGGTACGAGCCGTCGCCCGAGGTGGAGGCCGTCTGGACGGCGCTCTACGCCGGTGACGAGGCCGATCAGCTCGCCCGCCTCGGCGAGGCGCTGACGGACGTGGCCGAGCTGGTGTGGCGCTGGCGCAACGACCACCTGGTCGCCACCCGGCGCGCGATGGGCGCCAAGTCCGGCACGGGCGGCTCCGCCGGGGTGGCCTGGCTGGAGAAGCGCGCGCAGAAGAACGTCTTTCCCGAGCTGTGGACGGCGAGGTCCCATGTCTGAGATCCGGGTGTCCGAGACCCAGGTGGCTGAGGTTCAGGTGGCTGAGGTTCAGGCGCCGGACGGCGCCCTCGCGGGCAGGGCGGAGAAGCTGGACGCGGCCGACGCGCTGGCCGCCGTGCGGGAGCGGTTCGTCCTGGACGACGTCGTCTACCTCGACGGGAACTCGCTGGGCGCGCTCCCGGCGCACGTACCGGACCGGGTCGCCGACGTCGTCCGCCGCCAGTGGGGCGAGCTGCGCATCCGCTCCTGGGACGAGAGCGGCTGGTGGACCGCGCCCGAACGGATCGGCGACCGGATCGCTCCGCTGGTCGGGGCGGCGCCGGGCCGGATCGTGGTGGGCGACTCGACGAGCGTCAACGTCTTCAAGGCGCTGGTCGCGGCCGTGCGGATGGCCCGCGAGACGAGCGGGGGCGACGGGAGCGGCCAGGCCGGCCAGGCCGGCCAAGGCGACCAGGGCGGCCAGGGCGGCGAGGGGTCCGGGCGGGACGAGATCCTGGTCGACGCGACCACCTTCCCCACGGACGGGTACATCGCGCGGTCCGCGGCCCGGATGACCGGCTGCGAGGTGCGCCCCGTGGCGCCCGCCGAGGTGCCGGGCGCCCTGTCCGACCGGACCGCGGCGGTGCTGCTCAACCACGTCGACTACCGCACCGGCCGCCTGCACGACCTGCCGTCGCTCACGGCCGCCGTGCACGCGGCGGGCGCGTACGCCGTCTGGGATCTGTGCCACAGCGCGGGCGCGCTGCCGGTCGGCCTGGACGAGCACGGCGTCGCCCTGGCGGTGGGCTGCACCTACAAGTACCTGAACGGCGGCCCGGGTTCACCGGCCTTCCTGTACGTCCGCCAGGACCTCCAGGAGCGGTTCGACTCGCCGCTGCCCGGCTGGAACTCGCACGCCGAGCCCTTCGGCATGCGCCCGGAGTACGAACCGGCGCACGGCGCGCTGCGCGGCCGGGTCGGCACGCCCGACATCCTCTCCCTGCTCGCCCTCGAAGCCTCCCTGGAGGTCTGGGACGGGGTGCCGATCGAGGCGGTGCGGGCCAAGTCCCTCGCGCTCACGGACTTCTTCCTGGAGTGCGTCGCGGCGTACGTACCCGCCGGGCGCGTGGAGTGCGTGACCCCGGCGGAGCACGACCTGCGCGGCAGCCAGATCGCCCTGCGCTGCCCCGACGCCGGGCCTGTGATGAAGCGGCTGATCGAACGGGGCGTGGTCGGCGACTTCCGGCGGCCGGACGTCCTCCGCTTCGGCTTCACGCCGCTCTACGTCGGCTTCGGTGACGCGGAGCGCGCGGCGCGGGTGCTGGGGGAGGTGCTGGTGGAGGCATCGGACGAGGGGTAGGCGCGGGCGCCGGCGTCCGGTGAGGTGCGGGCGGCGGGGCGGATCCCCGGCGGTCCTCGGGCGGTGAGGGTGGCGGGACGGACCCCCGGCGGTCCTCGGGCGGTGCGGGCGGCGGGGCGGATCCCCGGCGGTCCTCGGGCGGTGCGCGCGGGGGCCGCTGCCGTCCTCCGCCACCCTCCGCGCGCACCTCACCGAGCGTGACATCCGTGTGTAGGCCCACGTCACCGGCCTGATACCGTCCCGGCCAACGGCCGAACACCATTCCTCGTCCGTCTCAAGTACGTTACGCCGCTGAGAGGTTGGAGCATGCCGGACGCCGCCGCACCCCGCGATGCCGCACAGTCGCAGAACACCGCGGGCGGTGCCGCCGCGGACCGTGCCGGGGCCGCTCGTACGGCGGAGGCGCGTGCCGCGGCGGAGGAGGCGGCCCTCCTGTCCCTCCCGGCCGTGGACCCGGACGCCACCGCCGCGTACGGCGAGCATCCGGACCAGGTGATCGACTTCTACGCCCCGCGTGCGGGAGCCGGTGCGGGCGCGGGTGCGGCTGCGGGGGCGGATTCCGGGGCCGGGGCCGGTGCGGTGCCTGGGGAGGCGCCCGGGTCGGCTCCGCTGGTGGTGGTGCTGCACGGCGGCGCCTGGCGGGCGCCGTACGACCGCCGCCACATCACCCCCTTCGCGGGCTTCCTCGCGCGCCGGGGCTTCGCCGTGGCCAACGTCGAGTACCGGCGCGGCAGCGCGTCCGCCGCGCAGGCCGCGGGCGGGGCGGACGCGGGCCCGGTGGCGGGGCGTTGGCCGGACACGTTCGACGACGTGGCCGCGGCGCTCGACGCGCTGCCCGCACTGGTGCGCGAGGCCCTGCCCCAGGCGGACCCGCGGCGCACGGTGCTGACCGGGCACTCGGCGGGCGGCCAGCTCGCCCTGTGGGCGGCGGCCCGGCACGTCCTGCCCGCCGACGCGCCCTGGCGCACGGACCGCCCCGTCCCGCTGCGCGGCGTGGTCGCCCTCGCGCCGATCGCCGACTTCGAGGTCGCCGGGAAACTCGGCGTGTGCGGCGGGGCCGCGCTCCAACTCCTCGGCGGTGCGGACGGGTTCGCCGCCCGCAGGGCCTACGCCGATCCGTCCCTGCTGCTGCCGACCGGCATCGCGACGACGGTCGTGCAGGGGCGGTCCGACGTGGAGGTGCCGCAAGCGGTCGCGGAGTCGTACACGGAGGCGGCGGCCAAGGCGGGCGAGGTGGTGGGCCTGACCCTGCTGGGGGAGGTCGGCCACTTCCCGCTGATCGACCCGGCGGCGGACGCCTGCGCGGTGGTGGCGGAGGAGATCGCCCAACTGGCCTGGTGAGGCGGCCGGGTGCGGGGGCCGGGCACGTTCGCGGTCCTGGGGCTGGACTGGGGCCGGGGCCGGACCCGGTCATACCCCTAGTACCTGAGAGCTACGGCGAAGGACAGCTCCGTGGCGGGACGCGAGCGACGTCCCCCGATCCGTAATTTCCCTTCCAGGCGAGCCCGGTGAGCGGGCCGGGCGGAGGGGGAGACGGGCCATGGGGCTTGAGCCGGGGCGGGGGCGAGGACAGGGACGGGGGCGGGGGCCGACCCTGGGGCCGGGGCGGGAGCGGTCACCGGATGCGCCGGGGACGGGGCCGGTGGCGGCCTGGCCGGTGGCGGCCTGGCCTTGTGCGGATGACGGGCCCCGTACGGCGGGCGGCACTTGCCCTGCGCCGGAGCCGGAGCCGGAGCCGGAGCGGGGTCCGGGGCACGGGCAGGGGCAGGGGCAGGAGGCGGTGGCCCCGCCCCGCCGGAGGCATCGCGCACAGGGGTGGCGTCGCGCCCTGCTCGCCGTTCTCGTCATCGCGGCGGTGGTCGTGCCCCTGTCGGGGGCGGCCCGCCCGGAGATCCCCGCCCCGGCGCCCGCCGTCCTCGCCGCCCCGACCCGGGCCACACTGGAGGCGGACTACGCGGCCAACCGCGCCAACGCCGCCCAGGCGTCCCGCATGGCCGCCGCCCACGGCGACACGCACCGCGCCGCGGTGGACCGGGAGCTGGCCTCGCCCGCCCGTCGGCTGCTGGCCTTCGACGGACGCGGACCGGGCCTGGCCACCGAGGTACTGGGCGACTTGGCGCACGCCGACCGGGTGGCCGTCCTCGTCCCCGGCTCCGACACCTCGCTCGACACCTGGGCCAGGTTCCGGTCCGGTGCGCTGTCCCTGTACGGCGAGCTGACCCGCCGGGCCCCGGCCGGGACGCACCCGGCGGTCGTCGCCTGGCTCGGCTACCGCACCCCGGCCACCGTCAGCACCACCGTCCTGACCCCCGGCCGCGCCGAGCAGGCGGCCCCGCAGCTGAGGCGGCTGGTGCGGGACCTGCGGACGGTCACGGATGCGCCGGGCCGACCGGCCCGCCTCACCCTGGTGTGCCACTCCTACGGTTCGGTGGTCTGCGGTGCGGCCGCCTCCGGCCTCGACGTCTCCGACATCGCCCTCGTCGGCAGCCCCGGCACGGGCGCCGACTCCGTGGCCGCGCTGCACACCCCGGCCCGGGTGTGGGCGGCCCGCGGCGCCGACGACTGGGTGGCGCATGTGCCCCATGTGCGGGCCGACCTGTTCGGCACGACCGTCGGCCTGGGCCCCGACCCCATGGCCCCGGGCTTCGGCGCCCGGGTCTTCCCGGCCGGGGCGGGAGGCCACAGCGCCTACTTCGCCCCCGGCTCCCCGTCACTGACCAACCTGGCCCGGATCGTGCTGGGCACCCCCGTCGACCGGGGAACTCCCGAGGAGAAGCGGTGACCGACACGACCCGTGCGTCCGGCCCTGCGCCCGCCGTGCGCGCCCGCATGACCCTGCCCGACCGGATACGGGCCGCGGCCCGGCGGACCGACGAGGCCACCCCGCCCCGGCGGGACCGGGCGGTGGACGCGCTGCGCGCGTTCGCGATCCTCGGTGTGGTCGCCGGCCACTGGCTGGTCACGGCCCTGGTCGCGGGCGGCGGCACCGGATCGCACCCGACGCTGCACACCGCGAGCCCCCTCCAGCACATGCCCTGGCTGGCGCCCGTCTCCTGGGCCTTCCAGACCCTCGCCGTGTTCTTCCTGGTCGGCGGCCATGTGGCGACCCGCGGGTATGTCTCGGCGCGCGCCCGGGGGGTCACCTACCCGCGATGGCTGAGCCTGCGGCTGTCCCGGCTGTTCCGGCCGGCCGCCGCGGTCCTGACGGTGTGGGCGCTGGCCGCGGGCGCCCTGCTGCTGACCGGTGCGGACCCGCTCACGGTCCGCGCCCTCGTCAAGCTGGCGCTGTCCCCCATGTGGTTCCTCCTGGTCTTCGCCGCGCTGACGGCCGCGACCCCGCTCGTGACCCGGCTCAACCCGCTGTGGCCGCTGGCCGTCGTCCTCCATGTGGACCTCCTGCGTTTCGGACTCGGCGCGCCCGGCTGGCTCGGCTGGCTGAACCTGCCCGCCGGCTGGCTGGTGCCGTACACCCTGGGCGCGGCATGGACCCGCGGCGAGCTGCACAGCCGCCGCGCGGCCTGGCTGCTGCTGGCCGGTGGCGCGGCGGCGACCGCGCTCCTCGTCGCGGGTGCCGGATACCCGGCGTCGATGGTCGGCGTCCCGGGCGCGGAGGTCTCCAACCTCGACCCGCCGACCCTGGCCGCCGTCACCTTCGGCCTGGCCCAGTGCGGCCTGGCCCTGCTGCTGCGGGAGCGGCTCGGCCGGGCGATGCGCCGCCCGCTGGCCTGGACGGCCGTGGCCGTGGTCAACCTGTCCGCCATGACGATCTTCCTGTGGCACCAGACGGCCCTCATGGCGGTCACGGCCACGGGCCTGTTCGCGGGCCGCCTCCCCGGGCTGCACACCGTCCCCGACGGCCCGGACTGGATCGCGTCCCGCCTGGTCTGGCTCCCGGTCTTCGCCCTGGCGCTCGGTGTCTGCCGGACCGCGTTCCGCGGCTGCGAACAGGGCCCGCGTCGCCCCCGGAACCGGCCGTCCCGGGTGATCCGCGTGCACCGCGGCAGACATCCGGCTTCCCGGCGGGGGCCGCGCCGTGCCTAGGCTGGGCGGCGTGCTGCGACGCCTCCGTACGACGCTGGGCGACCGCCCGTCACCGCTGTCCCCGCCCCTGTCCCGGTACCGGTGGCTGCGGGGGCTGGTCTATCTGGTGGTCCTCTGGCTCGCGCTGTTCCTGCCGCTGGAGGGCGGCCGGGAGATGGCCCACAACTACCGGTTCACCGCGCAGATCGGCTTCGCTGCGGGAGCCGCCCAGGCCACCGCCGTCGTCCTGGCCCTGTGGCGGCCGGCCTTCGCGTGGGCGCTGTCCCTGGGCGCGGCGGTGGCCACCGCCGCCTGGGGACGCGAGTCCCTGCTGCTCGCCTTCCACCTGGAAATGCCGGCCCCCGCCCCGGCCGGCCTGGCACCGGGCGGCGGTCCGAGCTGGCCGTGGACCATACCGGAACTGGCCGCGCACACCGCCGTGCTGCTCCTGTTCGCGCTGCGGCTGCCGGCCCGGCACGCGGTCGCCGCGCTGCTGGTCACCGGGCTGGCGACCTACGGCCTTGAGGGCGTCCTCGGCGCCCAGGGGGTCGTCACCGGCACCGGGATCGCGGCGTTCGCCGTGTTCGCCGTGGCCGTCCTGGTCGGCAGCGCCCTGCGCGGCCTGCGCGAGGCCCGCTCCCAGCTCGTCGAGCAGACCACGATCACGGCCGAGGAGCGGTCCCGGCGCACCCTCCTGGAGGAGCGCAGCCGCATCGCCCGGGAACTGCACGACGTGGTCGCCCACCACATGTCGGTCATCTCCATCCAGGCGCAGGTCGCCCCGCATCTCACCCCGCACCCCTCGGACGAGCTGAAGGAGAACCTCGCCGGCATCCGGCAGAACGCCTTGGAGGCGCTCGCCGAGCTGCGCCGGGTCCTTGGCGTACTGCGTTCCGCCGACCCGGACGATCCCTACGGCCTGGGTGAGTCCGGCACGAGCGCCGCACCCCGGGCCCCGCAGCCCACCCTCGACCGCCTCGGCGCGCTCGTGGAGAACACCCGCACCGCGGGTCTGACCGTCTCCATGGAGGTCACGGACGCCCGGGACGCCGCGGAGCCCTATCCGCCGGGCGTGGAGCTGTCGGCGTACCGGATCGTCCAGGAGGCGCTGAGCAACGTTCTCCGGCACGCGCCGGGCTCGACGGTCCGCGTGGAGGTCGCCCACGACCGCGACGGCCTGCACCTGAGCGTGATCAACTCCCGTCCGCGGCATCCCGTCGCGCCGTCCCCGGGCGCCGGACACGGCCTGCTCGGCATGCGTGAGCGGGCGGGCATGCTGGGCGGGCACGTCACCGCTACCAGGACGCTGCACGGCGGTTTCGCGGTCTCCGCCCACCTGCCCCGTGACGGCACCGCGCCGGACACCACCCCGACCACCCTCCCGACAAGCGCCGTCACCGTGGTCCATTCGGCCCCGGACGGCCTTCCCGCCGTCTGCCTGGAACTGCCCGCCGGGACCGCCGCCCCCGAGGCCGCGCCCGACCCCGGCCCACCGCCCCGGACAGGAGAAGAGAACCCATGAGCAGCGGCAGCATCCGCGTCCTCATCGCCGACGACCAGCAGATGGTCCGGCAGGGCTTCACCGTGCTGCTCAACACCCAGCCGGACATCGAGGTGGTCGGCCAGGCCGTGGACGGGCTCGACGCCGTCGCCCAGGTCGCCGAGTCCGCCCCGGACGTCGTCCTCATGGACATCCGCATGCCCGAGCTGAACGGCATCGAGGCCACCCGCCGCGTCACCGCGGCCACCCCCGGCACGAAGGTGCTGGTGCTCACCACCTTCGACCTCGACGAGTACGTGTACGAGGCGCTGTGCGCGGGCGCTTCCGGGTTCCTCCTCAAGGACGCCTCCGCCGACCAGCTGGCCGAGGCGGTCCGCGTGGTCGCGGCCGGTGACGCGCTGTTGGCGCCGGGCATCACACGCAAGCTGATCGCCGAGTTCTCCCGGATGAACGGCAGACCCCGCGCCCCCCTGAAGGCCCGTGTCGGCGACCTCACCGAGCGGGAGACGGAGGTGCTCACCCTGATCGCCCAGGGCCTGTCCAACGCGGAGATCGCCGAGCACCTCGTCGTCGCCGAGCAGACGGTGAAGACGCATGTCGGCCGCATCCTGGTGAAGCTGGGCCTGCGGGACCGCACCCAGGCGGCCGTGTTCGCGTACGAGTCGGGGCTGGTCCGCCCCTCGGGGTACTGAGCGCGGGACGCGGCGGCCACCGGCGACCGGAACCCGCCGCCGTGGACCGTACGCGCGGGCGCGGACCGTACCCGTAGTACCTGAGAGGGACCCGGCAGGACCCCTCTCCAAGGGGACGACCGCGGCCCTCGCCGCCGCCTACCGTTCTCATCGTGACCGAGACGACTCAGACGCAGACGGCGCCGGACGGCGCGTTCAGCCCGTACAAACCCCGCAGCCCGGAGTACCGTCTCGCGGCCAACGCGCTGCGGGGGCTGCGCCAGGACCTGTTCCACGACGCCTCCGTGTACCGGCCGCTGCCCCGCATGAGGGTCGACGGCCCGCTGACCGGCCGGCTGCCGGGCCGCCTGCGGGAGTACGCGGCCCACACGCCGCACATCCTGGTGGCGGGCATCGGCGTGCTGACCATGATCTCCGCCTGGCTCGGTGCCCAGGGCGGCGTGGGGGCTCCGTTCTACGCGCTGGCGGTCCTGGTCCCGCCGCTGGTGACCCTCGTCCGTCCGGCCCTGGCCTTCTGGCTGGCGCTGGCCGTGACCGCGTTCTCGTCGGTGCTCTCCGGCGGCTACGGCCTGTGGCCCTGGCAGCCGCCCAACTTCATCTCCTACCTGACGGTGCTCACGGTCGTGGCCATACGCACCCGGCCGCGCACGGCGGCCTGGATGTGGCTGATCACCGTGTTCTACACGGTCGCCGCCGAGTCCGTGCTCGGTTACCACTTCAGCAACAACTCGGCGCCCATGCTGCTGGTGTCCGCCCTTCTGCTGCTGGCCGTCACCGTCTGGCACATACGCAGGGACGCCGAGCAGACGGTGAGCGCCCAGCAGACGGTGACCGCGCACGAGCGCTCGCGCCGCACCCTGCTGGAGGAGCGCACCACCATCGCCCGCGAGCTGCACGACGTCGTGGCGCACCACATGTCCGTGGTCGCCATCCAGGCCGAGGCCGCCCCCTACCGGGTCCAGGACCCGCCACCGGAGCTGGAGAAGGCGTTCGCCACCATCCGGGAGAACGCGGTGGCGGCCCTCACCGAGCTGCGCCGGGTCCTCGGTGTCGTCCGCGCCGAGGACTACGAGGCTCCGGAGGCCCCGCAGCCCACCCTCGCCGACCTGGACCTCCTCCTGGAGAACGTGCGAGAGGCCGGTCTGAGCGTGGAGAAGGCCCTGACCGGCGCGGTGCGTGAACTCCCGCCGGGCGTGGAGCTGTCGGCGTACCGGATCGTGCAGGAGGCCCTGAGCAACACCCTGCGGCACGCGCCCGGCGCGAGCGCCCGGGTCGAGGTCGGCTATGTCCTCGGCGGCCTCGGCCTGCGGATCGTCAACGGTCCCGCGCCCGGCGGGTCCCTGGTCAAGCCCTCGCCCGGCAGCGGACACGGCATCACCGGCATGCGGGAGCGCGTCTCCATGCTGAACGGCGAGATGACGGCGGGGCCGGCGGACGGCGGAGGGTACGAGGTGGCGGTGTTCCTGCCGGTGCCCCGGGAGACCGACCGCCCGGCCGGTGACGGGACCGGCGGCGGGACCGGCGACGGGGCCGCGGCGTGACGGCGGACACGGGGAGCGCACCGGGCGCGGCGGCGCCCGCGGGCCCGATCCGGGTACTGATCGCGGACGACCAGATGATGGTGCGGGAGGGTTTCTCGGTCCTGCTCAACGCCATGGCGGACATCGAGGTCGTCGGCGAGGCCGTCAACGGCCGCGAGGCGGTGCGGCGGGTGCGCGAACTGGCGCCGGACGTGGTGCTCATGGACATCCGCATGCCGGAGCTGAACGGCATCGAGGCGACCCGGGAGATAGTCGCCGCCGACGGCACCGCGAAGGTGCTGGTACTGACCACCTTCGACCTCGACGAGTACGTGTACCAGGCGCTCAGGGCAGGGGCCTCCGGCTTCCTGCTCAAGGACGCCTCGGCACGGCAGCTCGCCGACGGGGTGCGGGTGGTGGCGGCCGGCGAGGCGCTGCTCGCCCCCTCGGTCACCCGGCGGCTGATCACGGAGTTCTCCCGGATGTCCGGGCCACCGCGCCCGGCGGGCGGCGTGCAGGCGGCCTACGGTGACCTGACCGAGCGGGAGACGGAGGTGCTGGTGCTGATCGCGCAGGGCCTGTCGAACGCGGAGATGGCCGAGCGGCTGGTGGTCGCCGAGTCCACGATCAAGACCCATGTGAGCCGGGTCCTGGTGAAGCTGGGCCTCAGGGACCGCACCCAGGCGGCGGTGTTCGCCTACGAGGCCCGGCTGGTCACACCGGGCTGAACGGCGAGTTCGCACCATACGTACTTGCCGCGGTCGCCGAACCTGGAGAGGGGATGCCACCCCCACACGTCCGCGCAGGCCAGGACCAGTCCGAGACCCCGGCCGGTCTCCTCGTCGGTGAGGTCCGCCAACCTCTCGGGCACGCCCGGTGGTTCGGGGTCGGCGTCCCACGCCCCGATCCGCAACACGGTGCCCGACCAGCGCACCCGCAGCGCGGCAGGGCCCTTGGTGTGCAGCACGGCGTTGGTGATCAGCTCGGCCGCGAGCAGTTCGGCAACGTCGACGAGACGGATCAGCCCGTGCATGGTGAGGATCAGGCGGAGGGTCCGGCGGCTGATGGTGACGGCGCGGGGGTCGTTGGGGATGTGGAGGGAGTATGCCCAGGGTTCGTTCGCGGACATGGGTCGACTCCGTTCGATGAGGGAGGAGAGAGGGACGGCCCTTGGGGGCGGTGGCATTGCCGCATCCGTCCTGGCAGGGCGGAGCGGTGCGCTTCCGGCGCCCCGGGGTACCGCTGGGTGCTTGTCGCGTCACTGACGGTATTTCCTATCCTTAGGAAAATGCAACCCGTTGCCGTATTCTGGCGCTCAATCGAGGGAAGCTCGAACGGGAGTTGAAAGCCAGGAGGCCCCGTTGCCGCCGAAGAGGCATCTCACCGCTCGACGCCTGCGGCTGGGCGCGGAGCTGCGCAAACTGCGCGAGACCACGGGCATGACGGCCCGCGAGGCCGCAGAGCTGCTGGAGGCGGACGCCGTCCAGATGAGCCAGATCGAGTCCGGCACCGTAGGTGTCAGCGCCAAACGCGTACGCCGTCTTGCGGCCAACTACGCCTGCGACGACTCGGCGCTGATCGAGGCCCTCGTCATGATGGCGACCGATCGCACGAGGGGATGGTGGGAGGAATACCGGGGCGTGTTGCCTCCGGTGTTCCTGGACGGCGCCGAGGCCGAACATCACGCGGCGTTTCTGCGCGAGGTCGTGATCCACTACGTTCCGGGGTTGTTGCAGACCGCCGACTATGCGCGATCCGTGTTCACGTACACCCGCCCCGAGCTGGTCGAGAGCGAAGTGGCCCTGCGCGTGGAGCACCGGATGAAGCGCCGTGCTGTCATCGAGCGGGAGCCTCCGACTTCGTACGAGACGATCGTGCACGAGTTCGCTCTGCGGGTGCATGTGGCCAGCCGCCGGGCGTCGCTTGCTCAACTGCGGTTCATCCTGGACAGGATCGAGGCGAGCCAGGCCACTGTGCGTGTCATTCCGATCGAGCGGGAAGGGTTCGCAGGCGCGGGAGCCTCCATGCTGTATCTGGGAGGACCGGTGCCTCAGCTGGACACAGCGCTACGGGACGCTCCGACCGGGGTGGCGTACATTGATGCGCACCCCCAGCTGGAACAGCTTCGAACGCTCTACCAGAGAGTGCACGGCGCATCATTGGACCCCACGGCATCGCGTGACTTGATCGTCCGTCTGACGAAGGAGTTGTAATGAACTGGCGCAAGTCCACCTACTCCGGCGGTGGTGACGGAGATGCCTGCGTCGAGATCGCCCCGCTGCTCGCGCAGGTGGCCATCCGCGACTCCAAGGCCCCCACACGGGCAACGCTTTCCGTCCCCGCCGCCTCCTTCCTCGCCTTCATCGAAGAGGTGAAGCGCGACGGGCAGGACGGGGCAGGCGGAGTCAGCCGGTGACTCCCGGTGTCACCAGACCGGGTGCGTAGACGATCGCCACCGCGTGGATCCGGCTCCTGCCGGGACCCGGTGCAGGCCCTGGTCAGACCGGGAAGGCGGGGCTAGCGTCCGTGCATGGCTGTTGCTCGCGTACCGTCCGACGTCGGGTTCGACCCCTGGGACCCGGCGTTCGTCGCCGATCCGTACCCCGTCTACGCCGAACTGCGCGCCCGGGGCCGCGTGCTCCACTACGAGCGCACCGACCAGTGGCTGGTCCCGCACCACGCGGACGTGTCGGCGCTGCTGCGGGACCGGAGACTCGGCCGGACCTACCGGCACCGGTTCACGCACGAGGACTTCGGCCGCACCCCGCCCCCGCCGGAGCACGAGCCGTTCCACGTCCTCAACGACCACGGGATGCTCGACCTGGAACCGCCGGACCACACCCGGATCCGGCGGCTGGTGTCGAAGGCGTTCACCCCGCGCACCGTGGAGCGGCTGAAGCCGTACGTCCACGCGCTGGCGGACGACCTGGTCGCCGCGCTCGTGGCGGCGGGCGGCGGCGATCTGCTCACGGATGTGGCCGAGCCGCTGCCGGTGGCGGTGATCGCGGAGATGCTGGGCGTCCCGGAGCCGGACCGGGACCTGCTGCGGCCCTGGTCGGCCGCGATCTGCGGGATGTACGAGCTGAACCCGTCCGAGGAGACGGCGGCGCGGGCGGTGCGCGCCTCGGAGGAGTTCTCGGCGTATCTGCGGGAGCTGATCGCGGCCCGCCGCGCGGAGCCGGGGGACGACCTGATCTCCGGGCTGATCGCGGCGCACGACGAGGGGGACCGGCTGACCGAGCAGGAGATGATCTCCACGGCCGTGCTGCTGCTCAACGCCGGTCACGAGGCCACGGTGAACGCGACGGTCAACGGCTGGTGGGCCCTGTTCCGCAACCCGGACCAGCTGGCGGCGCTGCGCGCGGACCACTCGCTGATCCCGTCCGCCGTCGAGGAGCTGATGCGCTACGACACCCCGTTGCAGCTCTTCGAACGCTGGGTGCTGGACGAGATCGAGATCGGCGGCACCACGATTCCGCGCGGCGCCGAGGTCGCCCTGCTCTTCGGCTCGGCCAACCACGACCCGGCCGTCTTCACCGCTCCCGAACGCCTGGACCTGGCCCGCCGCGACAACCCCCACATCTCCTTCAGCGCCGGCATCCACTACTGCATCGGCGCCCCCCTCGCCCGTATCGAACTGGCCGCCTCCATGGCCTCCCTCCTCACCCGCGCCCCCGCCCTCACCCCGGTGACACGGCCACGGCAGAAGCCGAACTTCGTGATCCGCGGCCTGGAGGCGCTGGAGGTCCGGACGGACGGGGGCGACGGACCGACCGGGTAACCGACGGCCCCCAGCCACCGGCCGCCCCAGACCTCTTTCCGGGCGCACCGCTCTGGGCTCCGATCCGGTTCCGGCCGGCCACGGCCGCCTGAGCCCACGGACGGCGGGAGGGTCACGGAGCCCCCCCACGACGGCCTATGCCCCGGGCGCAGCCCGGTGGCGGTGGTGGGAGCAGGTACAGCGACGCATGAGCAGCAGACCGCCGCTGTGCGGCAACGGAATGTCCTCAGTCCGGCGGCACTCGTGGTGCAGGTCGTTGTAGTCCGGCTGCTGGGCCAGAGCACACTCAGGGGACATGGCCGAGGTGTCCTCAGGTTTCGTGCTCACTACCAGATCCCCCCGCTGCTCATCGAGTCGGGAGCGCGGGCCCGCTCTCGTATGGTCCCTCAGCCGGTCCGCGTCCACCGGACACCGGTCGGAGCCGCACAGACGGGCCAGCGTGGCCTGTGACGTGACCGGCCTTGTCGCGCGGGGTGTCGATGACCGACGCCCCTCCGGCGGTTCCACCTCCGTCGTCATGCACGGCCTCCTCGCTGAACGGCTCGGGCCAGGCGGGCAGCCACATCGACACGCACTCGCCCCAGTTCGATGAGCCGCAACTCAGGGGACGCAGGGTCGACCCGCAAAGACGGGAAGACGATTCCCGCCTCGGCCAGGGCCGCTCTCAAGGTTTCCACTGCTGTGTACGGAGTCATGTCCGGCTTCTTCGTAGGCATGAACGGGACGCTAGAGGCGGTGGGACGGTGGCCGGTACGCTGTTTTCTTGTATTTGCTCGGCGCGTCACGAAGATTTCCGGTGTTTTCTCCTGGGTGCTGCCTCAGCCCATGGAGCCGAGACGGGGTCCCGGCCACGCTGGTGGGATCAACGCCTTTGGAAGGGAGAGCGTCCATGGCTCGTCAGCTCCGCTTCACCGGCACCGACAGCAAGGTCGATGGCTGCCCCGCTCTGCACGCGGACGAGGGCACCGGTGAGATCATCGTTCAGGGAACGCCCGTCACCGCCCCTGAAGACCTCGTGCAGCTCCAGCACTTCGGGCCGGGCGATGCGGCGGTGGCCGTGCCGCGCGAACTGCTCGTGAACTGGGGGCCGAAGGAGCTGGAGCGGGTGCCGGAACTCGTCGACCGGGTCACCTTCCGGCGTCTTTTCGAGACCTTCCAGCACACCGCTTGGCGGCTGGAGACGCGGCGCGGCTACGCGTCGGACCGGCAGGACCCCGATTTCCGAGCCTTCCTGACCACCGGCTCGTCGCCGTGCGACCCCGACGAGCCCTGGTTCATCAACATCAAGGCCCAGACCGAGGCGCGTAAGACGGTCGGCCGAGTGCGCGTCGCGGACAACCCGCCCACCACCGAGCAACTGTTCCTGCTCGACTACGCACGGCACAACGCGGCGGTCGGCGAGGACGTCAGGTACCTGTGGCGCGCGGACGCCGACCGTGCGGCCCTGCCCGCCGAAGACTTCTGGATCTTCGACTCACGGTTGGTCGCGCTGCTGCACTTCGATGACGACGACAACCTCGTGAACATCGAACTGATCACCGAACCGGCCGAGGTCGTGCGGTACTGCATCGTGCGCGACACGGCCATGCACCACGCTGTTCCGCGCGACGTGTTCGCCGCCCAGGCGGCACCGGCCGAATAGCGCGTATGACCGGTGAGCACCGACTATCAGCAGGCACGGGCGGCCCTGGGGGCGCGACTTCGCGAACTCCGGTTCACCTGCCCTGGTGGCCGGGTCACCGGCCAGCAGCTCGCCCAGCGGTTGGGCTGGCCCGGGTCCAAGGTCAGCAAGCTGGAGAACGGCAGACAGACGGCGACCCCGGAGGACCTGAGGGCGTGGGCCGACGCGACCGGGCAGCCGGGCGTGTACGCCGAGCTGGCCGCCCGGCTGGCGGGGTTCGAGTCGCACATCAGGTCATGGCGTCGCGCGCTGGCGAACGGCTTCAGGCCGATGCACGAGGGACTGAGCGCGGAGCTCGACCGCACCTCGGAAATGTGGCTCTGGGAAGAGTCCGTGATCCCCGGGCTGTTGCAGACACCCGAGTACGCGCGCCATGTCATCCGCCGGTACTCGGAGCTGCTGGGCGGTGCCGACGACGTCGAGGCCGCCGTGCGCTCCCGGGCGCAGCGGCAAGAGTGGCTGTATCGGCCTGGCCGCACGCTGCACGTCCTGGTGTGGGAGGCCGCGCTGAGGTCGATGATCTGCCCGCCCTCGGTACTGGCCGCTCAGCTCGACCGGCTCATGGGCCTGATCGGTATGGACACGGTCGAACTGGGGGTGGTCCCGTTCACCGCGTCGGTCAAGATCGTGCCCGCCAACGGCTTCTGGCTCCTTGACGACCGCTTGGTGGTCGCCGAGGACTGGCACGCCGAGCTGTGGTTGGACGATGCCGACAACATCGCCTTGTACGCGAAGGTCTGGCGCGTCCTGCGCGATTCGGCGGTGTACGGGACCGACGCCCACAGCGTCATCGACTCGGCCCGCCGCGCGCTGAGCCCGCGTTGACCCGCGTGTCCTGGCCGGGCCGGATGCCCCCGGAAGGGGTGTGCGCACGGGAACCGGTGTGCCACCGGCCGCCACCTGCCACCGGCAGCGGGCTACAGGCGGCCGAAACCGATTACCGGCGGCCACCAGCGCGGTTGCCGCCGAGGAGCGGGCATCAGCCCTCGGCAGGCACCACCAGCCCCCACGCCCCCTCGCGCACCGTCCAGGTCCGGGTGCGGACCGGGCCCGAGACCACCGCGTCCGCGCGGTAGCGGTAGTGCGCGCCGGAGACGGTCACCGCGCGCCCCTCGGCGAGCAGGGGGGAGAGCTCCGCGCCCGGCCCCGACAGCGGCCGTACCTCCACCTCGGCCACGCCCCGGACACCGGGCACCACGGAGACCGCCTCCACCGGCTGGTCCAGGTCCACCAGCGTCACCCCGTCGACCTCCACCCGCAGTCGCGCGGGCCCGGTCCCCGCCTGGGCCTCGGCCGTCGTGCGGGGCGGGCGGGCCACCAGGGTCCGGACGAGCGACTGGCAGGTCCGCAGCCAGTCGCGGTGCGCTCCCGCGCCGAGCACCGCCGGATCCGCCGGGGGCGGGACCAGCGGCGGGATCCGCAGCGCGCCCAGCACCACCCCGTCGCTGTCGTCGACGAGCAGGTCGAGCCGGCGCACGGAGCCGTCGAGCACCGCCCGCGCGGAGGCGACCGGACCGGTCGGCACGCCCAGCGAGCGGGCCAGGGCCAGGGCGCCGCCGACCGGGACGACCGACAGCACGCATCCGGCCAGCTCCCGCCGCCGGTGCAGCAGGGTCACCGCCCGCAGCAGTGCCCGGTCGTCACCGACCACCACCGGCCGCCGCGAGCCCCGCCGCGCCAGTGCGCGGGCGAACTCCTCCGGCCCCTCCGGCAGGCACACCTTCGTGGCGGCACCCGCGCTGAGCACGTCTTTTGCGATCCGTACGGACTCCCCGTCGGTCCGCCGGGCGGCCGGATCGATGATCACGAGCAGCGGATCGGACGTCGGATAGGTCGCCACCTCGGTCCTGCCTCGCTTCCTCGGGTAGCATCTTTGTGCAAGAGCCCCTTGCGCTATTGCGCCAGGGGCTTCGTCTATTCCGGGGCATCCGGTCCGACGGTTGCGCGACCGACGAGGGTCGCGCGGTGCACGCGGCGGTGAACCCGCGTACGCCCCTGACCTTGGACATGCCCCGCCCGGAAGGGGTGTACGCGCGTGCCCGCACTTGTGCTGCTCGGTGCTCAGTGGGGTGACGAGGGCAAGGGGAAGGCCACCGACCTGCTCGGTGGCTCCGTGGACTATGTGGTGCGTTACCAGGGCGGCAACAATGCCGGCCACACGGTCGTCGTGGGCGACCAGAAGTACGCACTGCACCTGCTCCCCTCCGGCATCCTCTCGCCCGGCTGTACGCCCGTCATCGGAAACGGCGTCGTCGTCGACCCGTCGGTCCTGCTCTCCGAGCTGAGCGGTCTGAACGAGCGCGGCGTCGACACGTCGAAGCTCCTGATCAGCGGTAACGCGCACATCATCACGCCGTACAACGTGACCGTCGACAAGGTGACGGAACGCTTCCTCGGCAAGCGCAAGATCGGCACCACCGGCCGCGGCATCGGCCCGACCTACGCGGACAAGATCAACCGCGTCGGCATCCGGGTCCAGGACCTGTACGACGAGTCGATCCTCACCCAGAAGGTCGAAGCGGCCCTCGACGCCAAGAACCAGATCCTCACCAAGCTCTACAACCGGCGCGCCATCGCCGTGGACCAGGTGGTCGAGGAGCTGCTGGGCTACGCGGAGCAGCTCGCGCCGTACGTCGCCGACACGGTCCTGGTGCTCAACCAGGCCCTGGAGGAGGACAAGGTCGTGCTGTTCGAGGGCGGTCAGGGCACCCTCCTCGACATCGACCACGGCACGTACCCCTTCGTGACCTCGTCCAACCCCACCGCGGGCGGTGCCTGCACCGGCGCCGGTGTCGGCCCGACGAAGATCAGCCGGGTCATCGGCATCCTCAAGGCGTACACCACCCGTGTGGGCTCGGGGCCGTTCCCGACCGAGCTGCTCGACGAGGACGGCGAGGCGCTGCGCCGCATCGGCGGCGAGCGCGGTGTGACCACCGGCCGCGACCGCCGCTGCGGCTGGTTCGACGCGGTGATCGCCCGCTACGCCACCCGCGTCAACGGCCTCACCGACTTCTTCCTCACCAAGCTCGACGTCCTCACCGGCTGGGAGCGGATCCCGGTCTGCGTCGCCTACGAGATCGACGGGCGCCGTGTCGAGGAGCTGCCCTACTCCCAGACCGACTTCCACCACGCCAAGCCGGTCTACGAGTACCTCCCGGGCTGGCAGGAGGACATCACGAAGGCCAAGACCTTCGCCGACCTGCCCAAGAACGCCCAGGACTACGTCAAGGCCCTGGAGGAGATGTCCGGCGCCCCGATCTCCGCGATCGGCGTCGGCCCCGGCCGCGACGAGACGATCGAGATCAACTCGTTCATCTGACCCGCACCCCCGTCCCCGAACGGCGGCCGTCGCCCACCGCGCCGGCCGCCGTCGGCGTTCCCGCCCGCCGCCAACCGGCCCGGCGGGTCACCGGTGCGGTGTTCGCCGCGCACCGGACGGCCGGCCCCCGGTCAGCTGAAGACGATCATCGAGCCCTGGGCCAGGCTGCGGGTGGCCGCCGCGTGCAGGCCGAGCCAGACGTGGCGTTCGCGGGCGAAGGGGCTGGGGTCGTAGGGGGCGGGCGCGGCGGGCTGTTCGAGTTCGGTGGGGCCCGGCGGCGGGGCCGGGGGAGCCGGGGGGGCGGCCGGATCGATGCCCAGGGCCGGGGCGACCTGCTGGAGTTCGCGCAGCAGGGCCTGGGAGGAGCCGAGCGGGCCGCCGCCGGCGAGGAGTTCGTCGTTGGACAGCGGGTGCGGGAAGTCCACGGGGACGTAGGCGCCCGCGTGGTCGTAGTGCCAGACCAGGTGGGACTGCTGTGCCGTCGTCTCGAACATCTCCAGCAACTGCTCGTAGTCGCCGCCCAGTTCGTCGACCGGGGTGAGCGGAAGGCCGCAGAGCTGGAGCAGGTGGGCGCGGCGCAGGAAGTGCAGGGCGTCGTAGTCGAAGCCGGCCACCGGCGCCACGTCACCGGACAGGCCCGGCATGTACTGGTACACCGGCACCGGCGGCAGTCCGTTCTCCGCGAGCGCCTTGTTGTACTGCGCGAGTTCCTCGGCGAACGGGTTGTCGGGGGTGTGGCACAACACGTCGACGAGCGGTACCAGCCACAGGTCACAGGCCAAAGGAGGGCTCCTCACTCAGCGTTCGGCACGCGCGAAGCACAGTGGTCAACGAAGGGTAGTCGGTGCGGAGCGGACCGGCCCCACCCGTGCAGTTCCCCCGCCCGCCCCGCTCATGCGGCGCAGAGCCGCTCGACGAGGGCCAGGGAGTGCGCGTTGTAGGCGGAGACGAGGGTCTGCGCGGTGGTGATGTCGCGGGACGCCAGGGCGTCGACGAGTTCGGTGTGGCCGCACCATAGGACACCGCGCAGATCACCGAGCCTGCGGAGCTGCTGCACCGCGCACACCCAGGACTGCACGCGCAGCCGGTGCAGGAAGTCGGCGAGGTGCGCGTTGCCGTAGAGGGCGCTCAGCTCGCGCCAGAACCGCAGGTCGTAGCCGATCAGCACGGTCAGGTCGCCGGCGGTCGCCGCCCGCTGGGCCTCCTCGCCGCGCCGGCGCACCCCGGCGAGCACGGCGGCCGTGCGCGGGTCCAGGGGCTCGCGCGGCATCGCCCGCGTCCGGGACCTCGCGCGGGCGCCCCCGGTCTCCGCGCCGCCGCCCGGTGCCTCGTCCGCGGCGGCCAGGACACGGAACATGCCCTCGGTGACCAGGGCGCGGGCCTCGATCATCTCGCGGAAGGCGGCCGCCGAGTACACGCGCACCCGGAAGCCGCGGTGCTGGTCGGCGTCCAGCAGCCCCTGCGCGGACAGGTCCACCAGCGCCTCGCGCACCGGCGTCGCGGACACCCCGTACTGCTCGGCTATCTCCTTCACCGTGAACTCGCGCCCCGGCTGGAGCCGCCCGGACAGCACCTCGTCCCGCAGCGCGTCCGCGATCTGCTGGCGCAGGGTGCTGCGCGTCACGGCACCGGTTCCGCTGAAGCCGGGCATGGTCGGGGCGTCTCCCTCACGCGTGCGGTGGCGTACGCGTACGTCTGCTCGTACGTCTGTCTGATCATGTACTCGTACGGGTGTATGTGTACGAGCACGCCACCTTACGCACTCCGGGGCGTTTCGAGGGACTCCCCGGTGCTCACCGGTGCTTTCCGGCCTACTCCGTGTGCTCGTCGGCCACGGACAGGGCCGCGTCCAGCGCCGCGAACCCCTCCTTCAGCTCGGCCTCGGTCACCGTGCACGGCGGGACGACGTGCGTGCGGTTCATGTTGATGAAGGGCCACAGGCCGTGCGCCTTGGCGGCGGCGCCGAAGGCGGCCATCGGGCCGTTCGCCGCACCGGCCGCGTTGTACGGCACCAGCGGCTCGCGGGTCTCGCGGTTCCGCACCAGTTCCAGCGCCCAGAACATGCCGGTGCCGCGCACCTCGCCGACGCTCGGGTGCCGCCCGGCCAGCTCGCGCAGCGCCGGGCCCACCACCTCGGCACCCAGCCGCCGCGCGTTCTCGACGACGCCCTCCTCGGCCATCACGTTGATCGTCGCGACGGCCGCGGCGCAGGCCAGCGGGTGCCCCGAGTACGTCAGACCGCCCGGGTAGGGCCGCTTGCCGAACGTCTCGGCGATCTTCCCGGAGATCGCCACACCGCCCAGCGGCACGTACCCCGAGTTCACGCCCTTGGCGAAGGTCATCAGGTCGGGGACGACCCCGGACAGGTCCGCGGCGAACCACTCACCGGTCCGCCCGAACCCGGCCATGACCTCGTCCAGCACGAACACGATCCCGTACTTGTCGCACAGCTCGCGCACCCCGGCGAGATAGCCCGGCGGCGGCACCATGATGCCCGCCGTGCCCGGGACCGTCTCCAGGATGAGCGCCGCGATCGTCGCGGGCCCCTCGAAGGCGATCGTCGTCTCCAGGTGCTCCAGCGCCCGCGCGCACTCCTCCTCCTCGGTCTGCGCGTAGAAGCGGGAGCGGTAGAGGTAGGGCGCCCAGAAGTGCACGACACCCGCCGCGCCGTCGTCGGAGGCCCAGCGGCGCGGGTCGCCGGTGATGTTCACGGCCTGCTGGGTGCCGCCGTGGTACGACCGGTACGCCGACAGCACCTTCGGGCGCCCGGTGTGCAGCCGGGCCATGCGGATCGCGTGCTCGACCGCGTCGGCGCCGCCGTTGGTGAAGAAGATCTTGTCCAGATCGCCGGGGGTCCGCTCGGCGATCAGCCGGGCCGCCTCCGAGCGGGCCTCGACGGCGAACGCGGGAGCGAAGGTGGCCAGCGTCGCGGCCTGCTCCTGGATCGCGGCGACGACCTTGGGGTGCTGGTAGCCGATGTTGGTGAAGACGAGGCCGCTGGAGAAGTCCAGGTAGCGCTTGCCGTCGTAGTCCCAGAAGTACGACCCTTCGGCACCGGCCACCGCCGGCGGGTCGATCAGGTCCTGCGCGGACCAGGAGTGGAAGACGTGCGCGCGGTCGGCGGCCTTCACGGCCGCGCCGGCCTCGGGGTCCGGCTGCGGGGCCCGGTGGGCGGAAGAGGGCTGAGGGGTCATACCGCGAGCGTAGAGGCCGCCCCGGCGGTGCCGGTATCGGCGCCCTGTCTGCGGTGACGGCGATTTGACGACACCTTGTCGCGGGGAGCACGGGGAGCACGGGGAGCACAGGGGCGCGTCGGGGAGCACGGGGGCGCGGGAGAGCGCGTACGGCCGGGCGGCCCGCTGTTACGGAACCGTCGACGGCGGGCCGCTGTCCGCCCGTGGTCCCCGCACTATCCTCGGGCTGACGCGCAGGGGCGTACCGGGGCACATCGGGGGAGGCGGTTCTGCCATGGAGAAGCTGGCGTCCGGCGATCCGCGGGAGATCGGGGCGTACCGGCTGCTGGCGCGGCTCGGGGCGGGCGGCATGGGACAGGTGTACCTGGCCCGCTCCGGCCGGGGCCGTACGGCCGCCGTGAAGGTGGTGCGGCAGGAACTGGCGCAGCAGGAGGAGTTCCGGGCCCGGTTCCGCCAGGAGGTGCGGGCCGCGCGCCGGGTCGGCGGGAACTGGACCGCGCCCGTGCTGGACGCGGACACCGAGGCAGCCGTGCCGTGGGTCGCCACCGGCTATGTCGCCGGGCCCAGCCTCCAGCGGATCGTCGGCCACGACCACGGGCCGCTGCCCGAGCGGTCGGTGCGCGTCCTCGCCGCCGGTCTCGCCGAGGCGCTGCGGGACATCCACGCGGCCGGGCTCGTCCACCGCGACCTCAAACCGTCGAACGTGCTCGTCACCATCGACGGCCCCCGGGTCATCGACTTCGGCATCGCCCGCGCCCTGGAGACCGTCGCGGACAGCGGCCTCACCCGCACCGGGGCGCTGCTCGGCTCGCCCGGCTTCATGGCCCCCGAGCAGGTGCGCGGCGACCGGATCACCCCCGCCTGCGACATCTTCTGCCTGGGGTCCGTGCTCGCCTACGCCGCGACGGGCACCCTGCCCTTCGGTACCGCCGACAGCGGTGTGCACGCGCTGATGTACCGGATCGCCCAGGAGGAACCGGACCTGGACGCGCTGCCCGAGGGCATCGCCGACCTGGTCCGCGCCTGTCTGCGCAAGGACCCGGCGGCCCGGCCCGCGCTGGAGGAGATCCTGGAGCGCACCGGCGCCGAGGACACGGTGTGCGACGGCCGGCTCCGCGACCCGTGGCTGCCGAGCGCCCTGGTGGCCCAGCTCGGACGGCACGCGGTACGGCTGCTGGACGCGGAGAATCCCGAGGCGCCGCCACCCGCCACCCCCGGCGAAGCCACCGTCCCCATCGCTCCCTCCCCTCTCACGGGTCCCACCGTGCCCGCTCATCCCGAGGGGCTCCCGCAGCACGACTCCGCCGCCGCCTCCTCCTCCTTCTCCCATTCCTCCTCCCGGGAGCAGCCGCCTGGGCACACCCTCGCGGCCTCCCCGGGCCGCGCCCCGGGCCCCGCCGCGGAAGCCACCCCGTGGCCCTCCCCGGAGCACGCCGCCGCCGTCCGGCCCCCGGCCCCCGGCGAGCCCGCCGGCCAGGGCCACGCGCCGCCGGACCACCCGCCCACCCGGGCCGACGGCCCGGCGCCCGCACCGGCACCCGGGTCCGCGCCCGTGCCCGCACAGCGGGCGTACGGCCATCCCCAGCACCCCCACCCCCACCAGCACCCGCATCCTCACCCGTACCGGCCCGCCGACCCTCCGTACTTCGCCCCGGCCCCGGACCCGGCTCAGGACGGGCCGCGGCGCGGTGGTACCTCCACGGTGGCGCTCCTCGCGGTGGCGCTGGTCGTCGCGCTCGGCGCGGGCGGTTCGGTCTACGCCCTGATGCAGGGCGGCGGGCACGAGGACCACCGCGGCGGCCCCGGCCCCTCGCCGACCGCCACCGCGTCCGGCACGGGCGGCCCGGACCCGTCCCCCACCGCCACGAGCGCGCCGCCCGGCCCCTCGGGCGGCGTGGTCCCCACCGGCTACCTCGGCACCTGGCGGTCGGCGATCGACAGCGAGCTGGGCTCGAACCCCCGGCGGCTCACCATCGCCCAGGGCGGTGTCGGGGACCGGGTGCTCACCCTGGTCGCGGACGGCCCCACCGCGACCGGCGGCACCTACCACTGCGTGTTCGAGGCCCGGCTGGTCCGGCGGCCGGACGCCGGCGGACCGCTGGAGCTCGGGCCCTCGACGGTCAGGAACGGCACGGGCGGCGCCTGCAATCCGGGCGCGGCCACCCAGGTGCTGCTGCTCCCGCAGGGCGGCCTCCAGCGCGTCAACAAGGACAGCGGCGAGCGGCTGACCTACACCAGGGAGTGAGCACGGGACGGGACACGGGACGGGAGAAGCCGCCGCGGTGCTCGGCATCGCCGCGTCCGTCCGGGACGCTCCGGTACGAGCGCCGGGTGCCGCGCCGCCGGGGGTACCCCTGCTCGAAGAGCTCGGGGGAGCGGTGTCAGGCCCCGCACCGGTGACCGGTGTCCCGGCCGGGGAGGCTCTACCGGGGCTCGGGGGGCCGCTGGCGCGGCATGTTCGGCCGGGTGCCGCCCGGCGGCAGCGGGAAGCGGCCCGGACCGGCGCCGCCGGGCTCCGGGCGCGCGCCGCCCGGCACCGCCGGATGGATCCCCGCCGGTGCCGCCCCGACGCGGAACTCCACCATCCAGCCAGCCGTCTCGGCCCGCACCAGCTCGGTCACGTCCTCCGTGAAGCGCCGCAGCACCGCCAGGCACCGCTCGGCGGCCTCGCCCGCCGTGCCCTCGGCCGGGCCGAGCACCTCCCGCACGCTCTCGGTGGCCCAGTCGAACTGGAGCAGCTGAAGCCGCCGCTGCACGGCCTGCGCGGTCGCCACGTCCCGCATCCAGCCCGAGGTCAGGCCGAAGTACCGGTCGGCCGCGACGCACGCCACCGACAGCAGCAGCGCCAGATACCCCCAGGGCGCCGCGCCGCGGGCCGGCCCGGTCAGGTCCAGCAGCGGCAGCCCCGCCCCGGCCAGCGCCCCGGCCGCCGCCCCGCACCGCAGCGCCCGCGCCCCGCGCCGCTTCCACACCCGCTCCGCGAGGTACCAGGCGGCGGTCTGGAGCGCGCCGCGCTCCACCCACCGGTACAGCTCGTCCAGCCGCCGGGCGGGATCGCCCCAGTCGCCGGGCGGGAACACCCGCCCGGTCAGGTCCCCGGGCAGCGGCCCGGTCGCCGCCGCCGCCCCGTCCTCCCGCCCGTCCCGAGCCCCGTCCTCCCGCCCGTCCCGAGGGTGACGCTCGGGCTGCATCTCCGGCTGACCCACCCGGCACTCCCTACTGATCACCTACTGATCACGTGCTGTGACGCTGGCTGACCGCCGGACCCCTTCCTACCCCCCAACGGGTGGCGAAGCGGGGGAATGCGGTGCTTTTCCGCCCGGAAGAGGGCCTTGATCAGGTATAGGACGCACCCGGAACTCACTCGAAAGAGTGGCGGGGCGCCGCCCGCCGGGACCACGTAGGCTCGTGCCAGCGGGGAATCGCCGGTACGCCGGCGGACGGGCCCCGCCCGGAGACCGGGCCGTCCGGATCATCCGGACGCACGGAGGAAAGCAGGAGCTGATCGTGATTCCCGGTGGTGGCCAGCCCAACATGCAGCAGCTGCTCCAGCAGGCCCAGAAGATGCAGCAGGACCTGGCGCAGGCCCAGGAGGAGCTGGCGCGCACCGAGGTCGACGGGCAGGCGGGCGGCGGCCTGGTGAAGGCCACCGTCACCGGCGCCGGCGAGCTGCGCGCCCTGAAGATCGACCCGAAGGCCGTGGACCCCGAGGACACCGAGACCCTCGCGGACCTGGTCGTGGCGGCCGTCCAGGCGGCCAACGAGAACGCCCAGGCGCTCCAGCAGCAGAAGCTCGGCCCGCTGGCCCAGGGCCTCGGCGGCGGCAGCGGCATCCCCGGGCTGCCTTTCTAGGCGCCCCCCGGGCAACTACGGTACGTACCGAAGCAGCACACACCGAAACAGCGGCACACGCAGAGCAGGAAGGACGGGCGTCCGGTGTACGAAGGCGTGGTCCAGGACCTCATCGACGAACTGGGGCGGCTGCCCGGCGTCGGTCCCAAGAGCGCGCAGCGGATCGCCTTCCACATCCTCCAGGCGGAGCCGACGGACGTGCGCCGGCTCGCCCACGCCCTGCTGGAGGTGAAGGCGAAGGTCCGCTTCTGCGCCGTCTGCGGCAACGTGGCGCAGGAGGAGCTGTGCGGCATCTGCCGTGACAGCCGCCGCGACCAGAGCGTCATCTGCGTGGTCGAGGAGCCCAAGGACGTCGTCGCGATCGAGCGGACCCGCGAGTTCCGCGGCCGGTACCACGTCCTCGGCGGGGCGATCAGCCCGATCGAGGGCGTCGGCCCCGACGATCTGCGCATCCGGGAGCTGCTGTCCCGCCTCGCCGACGGCACGGTCACGGAACTCATCCTGGCCACGGATCCGAACCTGGAGGGCGAGGCGACGGCGACGTACCTCGCCCGCATGATCAAGCCCATGGGCCTCAAGGTCACCCGCCTGGCCAGCGGCCTCCCGGTGGGCGGCGACCTGGAGTATGCGGA
Source organism: Streptomyces sp. PL-25 (assembly GCF_058344915.1). Lineage (NCBI taxonomy): Bacteria > Bacillati > Actinomycetota > Actinomycetes > Kitasatosporales > Streptomycetaceae > Streptomyces > Streptomyces sp. PL-25. The sequence goes on along the minus strand of NZ_CP136997.1, from coordinate 3,409,522 downwards.
CGAGGTGACCCTCGGCCGCGCCTTCGAGGGGAGACGACTCCTAGATGTCTGACGCCACGCTGCACGCGACCAGCCAGAACCCCGACGACTTCGCGGTCCAGATCGCCGACCAGATCGAGAGCTTCCTGGTCGCCGTCACCGAGGTCGCCAAGGGCGACGAACCGGACTCCGCGGTGCCCTTCCTCCTGCTGGAGGTCTCCCAGCTGCTGCTGGCCGGCGGTCGGCTCGGCGCGCACGAGGACATCGTCCCCGACGAGCGCTACGAGCCCGACCCGGGCCCGGAGCAGGACGCGGACGTCCTCCGCGAGAACCTGGGCCGCCTGCTGGAGCCCATCGACGTCTACTCCGAGGTCTTCGACCCCTACGAGCCGCGCCGCGCCCCGGTGCCCGCGCGGATCTCCGACGACCTCGCCGACGTCGTCGCCGATCTGCGCCACGGCATGGTCCACTACCGCGCGGGCCGCACCACCGAGGCGCTGTGGTGGTGGCAGTTCTCCTACTTCTCCAACTGGGGCGGCACCGCCTCGGCGGCCCTGCGCGCCCTCCAGTCCCTGGTCGCCCATGTGCGCCTCAACCAGCCCCTGGAGGAGCTGGACGGCCTCGACACCGACCAGGCCATGGGCGACGAGACGCTGGAGTTCGAGGCGGGCCGGGTCATGGCGGAGGAGATCGGCGGTCCGCTCGGGCTGCCCGGGGCCAAGTGAACCCGGCCCGCACGCGCTGAGTCCGGCCCGCCCGCTCCTTCGCGTCCTTCGCGGCACGGCGGGAAGCACGGAAGCACCGGGCGTCGGCCGTCCCGGTCAGGGGCGTACGTCCCCGGAATCGGCGGCCGGGACGGAGACGGCCGGGGCGGAGACGGCCGGGACGGGGGCCGAGGCCGCCGCGTCCCGCACATGGGCGGCGATGCCCCGCACCGTCGGGTCCTCGAAGAACTCCGCCAGCGTCATGTCCGCGCCGAACCGCCTGCTCACCTGGGCCAGCAGCCGGATCGCGAGCATCGACTGCCCGCCGGCCTCGAAGAAGTCCTCCTCGTGGCCGACGCCCGGCACGTCCAGCAGACCGCTCATGAGCGCGGCGATCTCTTCGTCCATCGCGTCCATCGCGTCCGCGCCCGCCGGGCCCGCCGCACCGCCCGCCGGGGCGGCCGGGGCCTGCGGGGCGGGCAGCCGCTCCCGGTCGATCTTCATGTTGGCGTTCTTCGGCAGCTCGGGCAGCCGGGTCAGCCGGGAGGGGAGCATGTAGTCGGGGAGCCGGTCGCGCAGGAACGCCCGCAGGGCGGCCGTGTCCGGGGCCTTTTCGCCCGCCCCCACGTAGTAGCTGAGGAGCGTCCGGTCCCCCGAGCGGGCGTCGGTGCCGGCGACCGTCACCGCCTCCCTGATCCCGGGGTGGCGCAGCAGCGCCGCGTCGACCTCGTTCGTCTCGACCCGGAAGCCCCGGATCTTGACCTGGAAGTCGGCCCGGCCGAGGAAGTCCAGTGAGCCGTCCGGCAGTTCGCGCACCAGATCGCCCGTGGCGTACATGCGGGCGCCGGGTTCGGCGGCGAAGGGGTCGGGCAGGAACCGCTCCTTCGTCAGGTCCGGGCGGCCGAGATAGCCGCTCGCCACGCCGTCACCGCCGACGTGGAGCTGACCGGTCTCCCCGGCGGGCACCGGCCGCAGCTCGTCGTCGAGCACGTAGCACGTGGTGTGCGAGACGGGCACGCCGATCGGCACCCGCACCTGGTCGGCGGGCATCGGCCTGACCCGGTGCGCGGTGGCGATCGTCGTGCACTCGGCGGGCCCGTACCCGTTGACCAGGTGGCAGCCCGGAACCGCGGCCACGGCGTTGGCCTGGTCGACCGCCAGGGCGTCGCCGCCGACCAGGACCTGGGAGACCGTGGCGAACGTCGCCGGGTCGTCCCCCGCGAGCTGGTTGAACAGCGGTGTCGCCATCACCACGGTGTCGATGCGGCGTTCGCGCAGCGCGGTCGCCAGCCGGCCCGGCGAGAGGACGGTGTCGCGGTCGAACCCGATGAGCTCGCCGCCGTTGAGCAGCGCGCCCCACACCTCGACGGTGGCGGCGTCGAAGGCCGCGTTGGAGATCTGCGCGACCCGGTCGCCCGCATCGAACGTGAGGTAGTCGGCGTCCCGGGTGCGCCGGACGACGTTGCGGTGCGTCGTGCAGATCCCCTTGGGCGTGCCGGTCGAACCCGAGGTGTACATCACGTAGGCCAGGTCCTCGGGTCCCGCGCCGCCGTCCGTGCGGACGTCCAGGGCGGCGTCGTCCCGTACGCTACGCCCCAGGTGTCCGGCGGCCGTGAGCACCGGGATGCCGAGGCCGCTGGGGTCGTCCGTGCCGGCCTCGGTGAGCAGGGCCACCGGCTCGGACTCCTGGAGGATCATGCGCAGCCGGGCGGCCGGCTGCGCCGGGTCCAGCGCGAGATAGGCGCCGCCGGCCTTGACGGTGGCGAGCATGCCCAGGATCACCCCGATGCCGCGGTCGGCGAGGATCGCCACCAGCCGGCCGGGCCGTACGCCCCGGTCGCGCAGCCGGATCGCCAGGGAGTTGGTGACCCGGTCGAGCTGCCGGTACGTCAGTGTGACGGAACCATAGGTGAGGGCGGGCGCCTCGGGCCGGCGTACGACGTGCTGCGCGAACAGGTCGCTCAGCGAACCGTCCTGGGGCCGAGCGGCGGGCTTGGGCATGGGCGTCCAGTCCTTTCTCGTCGGATGACGCGTTGTCGGCGAGGCGGGGCCGGCCGCCACACCGGCATAATGCCGCCGGCCTGCCCGGTCATTCCGCGGCAGCAGGAACCAGGCCCTAGCTGCGCTCGCCCACCGTGGCGGGCTCGGGGGCCGGGGGCGCGGCCACGGACGTCCGCCGTTCCACGACCCCGAGCGCCACCCCGGCGACGATGATCGCCCCGCCGAGCACCTGCCCGAGCCGGACCGTCTCCCCGTTGATCACCACGGCACCGAGCACGCCGAACACCGGTACCAGATTGAGGATGTTGACCGCGACGCTGGAGGTCATGCGGCGCAGCCCGTAGTTGTAGAGGAGGAAGCCGCCGACGGAGCACGCCACGGCCAGATAGACGAGCAGCAGCGAGGCCGATCCGTCCGGTACGTGCCAGTCCCCGGCCTCCAGGCAGGAGGCGAGCAGGAAGCCGGCGGCGCCGGCCACGGTCTGGTGGTAGGTGAGGTCCAGGGCGTCGTGGCCGCGGCCCATGGACTTGACGAGCACGTTGTACCCGCCCCAGAGCAGCCCGCCCAGCAGCAGCAGGACATCGCCGAGCCAGCGCGAACTGCCGCCCACCTGAGCGCCGTTGCGCACGACCAGGAAGGCGCCCGCGGTGGCGAGCAGGACGCCGCCGACCCGCAGCAGCGGCATCCTGGCCTTGAACAGCACCAGTTCCAGCAGCATGGTCATCAGCGGGTAGGTGGCCACGATCAGGGAGGCGTCGGAGGCCGTCGACAGTTCGACGCCGATGTTCTCCAGGACGAAGTAGGCCGTGATGCCGAGCAGTCCGCTGAGCTGGATCAGGCGCCGCTGCCGGGCGTCGAGCCGGGCCCCCGGGCGGCGGCGCAGCCGCATCATCACCGCGAGCAGCCCGGCGGCGAGCGTGAAGCGGATCGCGCCGATGCTCAGCGGTCCGACGTCCGACAGCACCTGCTTGGTCACCGCGTAGGAACTGCTCCAGAAGAGGGCCGCCGCCACCACGGCGCACAGCGCCAGGATCCGTCCTTTCCTCTCGTCCACCGCAGGTCTCCTTCTCCGTCGTCCGCACGCACAGGGTCCGCCCGGCTCGCGCCGCAGAGAGAGGCGAATCATGGACGGAATGGATGCAGTCATGCTAGCAATCCAACGGAGAACAGGGCATACTCGCCGAATATAATTCGGCCTCCCAGGAATGCGGCAGAACATGGATGAACTTAATTCGGCGTTGCTGCGCCTTCTCCAGCAAGACGGTCGGCGCACCAACCGCGAACTCGCGGAGGAACTGGGCATCGCACCCTCGACCTGCCTGGAGCGGGTGCGCGCGCTGCGCGAGCGCGGGGTGCTGCTCGGCTTCCACGCCGAGGTGGACCTCACCGCACTGGGCCGGGGGCTCCAGGCGATGATCGCCGTACGGGTGCGGCCGCCGACCCGCGCGATCATCGAGCAGTTCCAGACCTTCGTGGCGCGGATGCCCGAGGTCATCTCGGTCTTCGTGCTGACGGGTACCGACGACTTCCTCCTCCATGTGGCGGTGCGGGACGCCGACCATCTGCACTCGGTCGTGCTGGACAAGCTGACCGAGCGCCCCGAACTGGCCGACGTACGCACCTCGATGGTCTACGGGCATCTGCGCAAGACGGTCATCGACCCGATCTGAGCCCCTCCAGGGTCGCGATCAGCAGGTCGTTCGCCTCCGGGGCGCCGACCGTGATCCGCAGCCCGGCCCCGGGGAAGGCGCGCACCAGCAGCCCGGCGCGCTCCAGGGCGGCGGCGACCGGGCCGGCGTCCTCGCCCAGCGGCAGCCACAGGAAGTTGGTCTCGCTCGGCGGCAGGGTCCAGCCCCGCGCGCCCAGGGCCGCGCGCAGCCGCTCCCGCTCGGCGGTGATCCCGGCCACCTGCCGGAACAACTCGTCCTCGGCGTCCAGCGCGGCCAGCGCCGCCTGCTCCGCGATCCGGCTCACCCCGCACGGCACGGCGCACTTGCGCAGCGCCTCGGCGATCCGCGGGTGCGCGACGCCGTAGCCGACCCGCAGGCCGGCCAGCCCGTACGCCTTGGAGAAGGTGCGCAGCACCACCAGGTTGGGCCGGTCGCGGTGGAGTTCCACCCCGTCCGGCGCGTCCGGGCCCCGGTGGAACTCGAAGTACGCCTCGTCCAGCACCACCGTGACATGTTCCGGCACCCGGTCCAGGAACCGCTTCAGCTCGGCGGCGCCGACCGCGGTGCCCGTGGGGTTGTTGGGCTCGCACAGCAGCACCATGGCGGTGCGCGGGGTGATGGCGGCGGCCATGGCCTCCAGGTCGTGCGCCGCGTCGCTGAGCGGCACCTCGACCGGGACGGCCCCGGCCATCCGCACCACGATCGGGTACGCCTCGAACGACGGCCAGGCGTAGACCACTTCGTCGCCCGGCGACAGCATGGCCTGGCCGATCTGCTGGTAGATGCCGACCGATCCCGGGCCGGTGACCACGTGCGACAGCGGGACGTCCAGCCTGCGGGCGAGGGCGTCCGTCAGCTCTTCCGGGAAGATGCCCGGGTAGAGGTTGGTCCGCTGAGCGGCCCGGGAGACGGCGGCGAGGGCCGAGGGCAGCGGCGGGCAGGGGTTCTCGTTGAGGAACAGCCGGTACGAGGTGCCGGTGGCGGGCGGCTGCGGCGGCTTGGGCACATAGGCCGGTATGCCGTCGAGCACGGCACGCGGCGCGGGCGGGTGAGCACTCACTCCTGTCGTTCTCCTTAGCTGGGTCCCACTGCTGGGGCGCTCTGCCGGTGCCTGTGCCGGGCCGCTCCGCGGACGCGGGTCCCGGACGGGCCGGCGGGTCAGTCGAGCGTGACGGTCCGGCCCAGTCCGCGGGCCGCGGCCTCGCGGGCGACGGCGAAGCCGGACATGATGTCCTGCACGCCGAGGCCGAGCGATTTGAAGACGGTGATCTCGGTGGGTTCGGCGCGACCGGGCCGGGTGCCGAGCAGCACCTCGCCCAGCTCGGCCCGGATGTGGTCCGGTCCCACCAGGCCCTCGGTGAGCGGCCCCCGCAGGTCCCCGGACTCGGCGAGCGCCGACTCCCGGCTGTCGACGAAGAAGGAGGCGTCCGCCACGGCCCGGGAGGACAGCTCCCGGTGGTCGGCGAAGGAGGCCCCCACGGCGTTGACATGGACGCCGGGCGCGAGGTCGGCGGCCTCGACGACGGGCTCCCTGGCCGCCGTCGTGGTGCAGACGAGGTCGGCCCCGGCCAGGGCCAGCGCCGGGGTGTCCGCGGTCTCCACCTCGATGCCCAGCTCCTTCGCCGCCCACGCCCGGTAGTCCTCGGCGTGCTCGGCGCTGCGGCTCCACACCCGGACCCGGCGCAGCGTCCTGACCAGGCGCATGGCCTCCAGGTGGCTGCGCGCCTGCACCCCGGAGCCGAGCACCGCGAGGTCCCCGGCGTCCGGCCGTGCCAGCGCCTCGGTGGCGACGGCGGAGACGGCCGCCGTCCGCACGGCGGTCACCGCGCCGGCGTCCATCAGGGCCAGCGGGGCACCGGTCGCCGGGTCGAAGACCATGACGACCCCGACGTGCAGGTCCAGGCCGCGGGCCGGGTTCTCGGGCTTGAGCATCATCGCCTTCAGCCCGTAGCCCGCCAGGTCGTCCCCGGCGACGAAGCCCGGCATGGTGCCCAGCAGACCGCTGTCCTTCTCGGGCCTCAGGATGGTCCGCAGCGGCAGTTCCGCCAGGCCGCCGCTGTAGCGGCGCATGGCCTCCGCCATCACCGGCAGGGCGCGCTCGACCGGGTACAGCTCGCGCACGGTGGCACGGTCGATCAGGAGCATGGAAGTACCTGTTTCCTTGGGCGGTCCGGACGGCTGCGGTGGGCCGGTTTCCTGTGGCGGCCCGTCAGGCGTCCGGGTCGGCGAGGGTGAAGACCGACCAGAGCATGCGGATCGGCCGGGTGCGGGAGATGAACTCCAGGGCGTGGGCCTTGGCCGCCGGGCGCGTGGTGAGCGCCAGGTCGGTCTCCCTGCGGCGGGCCTGGCCGGCCGCCGCGCTGGTGGAGGTGGCGTAGCGGATCTCCGCCACCGAGTAGGCGTCCGGGAGGAGTTCCCGGACGAGGGCGACCGGCGCCGGGTGGGTGGCGATCCGGGCGGCGTCGGGGATGCGGTGCCCCGGGGAGACGGCGATGCCGTAGTCCGGGGTGTCGAAGAGGAACGCCCCCGCGAACCGCAGCGACGGGTCCATGTAGAAGCTGTGCACCGACGCGTACGCGTTGGCGATGACGACATGGCTGACGGCGCCCTCGCGCAGCGCCGTGCCGGCCTCCTCGTAGGTGCCGTAGAGCCGGATTCCGGGCGGTCCGCCCAGGCCGCGGTCCGCCCAGAGGTACAGGGCCGCCTGCTCGCTGCTGGTGCCGGCGGGCCCCAGGGTCCCGATGGCCTCGATCTCGGGCCCCGAGGACAGGGCGGTGTCTATCCATCCCGCTGTCTGAATCATGTTCTCCCCCTGCGGTCGGCGGTCAGCCCGTGCCGGGGCCGACGCTCTGGAGCCAATGGCGGTAGCGCTGGTCCTTGCCGCGGACGACCTCGTGGTAGGCGGCCGTCAGGGCGGTGGTGAGCGGTCCGGGGACGCCGTCCCCGACGGGGCGGCCGGCGATCTCGGTCACGGGGACGATCTCCGCGCCCGTGCCGGTGAGGAACACCTCGTCGGCCAGACACAGGTCCTCGCGGCCCAGGTCGTGGAAGTCGGTCGGTACGTCCAGCAGGTCGGCCGCCAGGGTGACGGCGGTGTCCCGGGTGATGCCCTCCAGGAGATCGGCCGTGACGGGCGGGGTGACCAGCCGGCCGCGGACGACGGCGAACACGTTGGACGTGCTGGCCTCCGCGACCTGGCCGCGGCTGTTGAGCAGGATCGCGTCGTCGTACCCGGCGGCGCGGGCCTCGTCCACGGCGAGCGCGTTGTTGACGTAGCCGCCGGTGACCTTCGCGCGGACCGGGAGCACGGCCGACTCCGGCCTGCGCCACGAGCTGATCGCGACCCGGATGCCGCCGCGGTCGGTGTAGGACCCCATCCGGAAGGCGTTGACCGACAGCGCGTCCGAGACGCCCGTGAGCTGGACACCGGGCGGTGTCCCGGGCAGCAGCGCGCGCTTGTAGGCCAGCGGGCGGATGTACATGTCGGTGTCCGCGCCGATCCGGCGCAGCAGCTCGGCCGTCAGCGCGCACAGCTCCCGCGCGTCCGGCTCCAGCCGGATGCGCAGGGTCCGCGCGCTGCGCAGGAAGCGCTGGTAGTGGTCGTGGCCGCGGAAGACGGCCAGGCCGCCGTCCGCCTGCGCGTAGGCGCGGATGCCCTCGAAGACACCGGTGCCGTACTGGAGGGCCTGCGTGGTGACGGGCACCTGGGCCCGCTCCAGGGGGACGAACTCCCCGTCGTGGTAGGCGAGGGCCGCCAGGGCGGGCGTCGCCTTGCCGCTGTCCGCTGCCACGGCACTGGTCACTGGGCCCTCCCGCCGGCCACGCCGAGGGCGGCGGCGCGCTCCTCGTCCGGCGCCGCGGTGCGCCGGTCCTCCACCCGGGCCGCCTTCCAGCTCACCATGGCGCCGGTCGTGGTGACCGAGCCGAGCGGGCCGTAGGCGAACCGGAGCGGGACGTCGAGCCGTTCGCGCACCAGGGCGGCGACGGCCGCCTCGTCGACGCGCACACCCTCGCCGTCGGGCGGTGTCTCCAGGTGCAGGGTCAGCTCGTCCTGCCCGTCCACCGCGTCGATGACGACCTGGTAGTCGAGGTAGCCGCGGGGCAGCGACAGCAGCAGTTCCTCCAGGTCGTAGCCGCTGATCCGGTGGCCGCCGATCGACAGGGTGTCGCGGGTCCGGCCGAGCACCTCCAGGACGGGCGCGGGCAGGGTGCGCCCGGCGGAGGCGGGGGCGAGCCGGACCAGGTCGCCGGTGCGGTAGCGGACCAGCGGCTTGCTGCCCCGGTAGAGCGCGGTGACGACGAGCTCACCGGTACGCACGCCGTCGGGTCCCGGCTCGACCGCGCGGGCGGTGTCCGGGTCGATCACCTCGTAGAAGTTGAGCAGCGGGGCCGTGTACAGCGCGCCGTCGGCGCCGGACGCGCCCATCACCGAGGCCTCCTGCGAGGCGTACAGGGCGTTGTAGACCTTGGCGCCCCACACCTCGCCGATGTTCTCCAAGAGGCTCGGGGAGGCGAGTTCGCCGGTGCACATCAGGACGTCGAGGCGGAAGTCCCGGCGCGGGTGCAGTCCGGCCGCGTACGCCTTCTTCGCCAGGGACAGGGCCATGCCGGGCGTGCTGAACAGGCCGGTGGCGGGCAGGACGCGCAGGGTCTCCAGGGCGCGGTCGTAGCCGACCATCGGGGAGTGCGGCCACATCTTGGCGACCGCGTGGCCCAGGTTGCGGCAGACGTCGCCGAAGGTGTCGCCGAAGGCGTGCAGTTCGGTCGGCCCGGAGACGCCGATCACCTGCTCGTCGCCGAACTGCCGGAAGACGGTGTCGTAGTACACGGTCAGCGCCGTGTTGTTGTGCAGCGAGTCGGTGTTGTCCCGCGGGCACGGTGTGCTGCGGCCGGTGGTGCCGGTGGTCTCGTAGAAGATCCAGGCCTTGGACAGCGGGAGCGAGAGCACCTTGTCGAACTCGTTGCGCAGGTCGTCCTTGGTGGTGAACGGCACGCCGGCCAGATGCTCGGGGGCGAGGGAGCGGATGGAGTCCGGGTCCACCGCCGCCAGGCGGCTCGCGTAGAAGGGGGACCTGTCCTTGACGTACGCCAGCGTGCTGCGGAATTCCCTCAGTTGGTGGTCGGCCAGGTCGGCGTCGCTCCAGCGGCCCGCGGCGAACGCCTGGTGCCGGTCGCGTATCTCGCGGGCGAGCCGGTCGAGTTCTTCGTTGAAGACGGTGAACATGCTTCCCTCGTGTCGGTTGCGTCAGCGGTACAGCGGCAGGCTTCCGGTGAGCTTGTTCACCGCGCTTCTGCTGCCGCAGACGGCCACGCCGATGTAGGGCAGCTCGGCGGTGCCCAGGTCGGCGGTCCGGCGGATGTACTCGTCGTAGCTCCGTGACGACTGGGCGACCGCGGTGAAGTCGGCCACGAAGACGTCGGGCAGGCCGGCCGCCTTCAGCACGATGTCCCGCAGATCCGTCGCCGCGCCCTTCAGAATGGGCAGCGGAATGGCCGTGATACCGGTGTGCGCCTCGCCGTCGCCGTCCTTGACGGCATCGCCGATGATTCCGTCCACGAACCGCCCCACGGACATCGAGAGAGCCGCCACGGTGTTCATCGCGAGCCCCGCGGCGAGGTCCTGTTCGACGACAAAGGCGCACTTCTCGTACTTGGCACTCACCGCTGGTCCTTGCCTCTCGTTCACTGTGCTGTTCTTCTTCTCGTTCTTCGCGTCATTCTTCGAGGTCGGCGATGACCCATTCACTGATCTCCCGCCACCGGCGGATCGCCTCCTGGTGGAACGGGTGCACCAGATAGCGGTCGAGCGCCGCCTCGTCCTCCAGCAGACCGATCACCGCGAAGTCGTACGCGATGGGCCGGGTGGATATGTTGCGGCCGGTGCTCCATTCCTGGAGGTCCGGTACCTCGCCGCCCACCTTCGCGGCCATGCCTTCCGCTTCCAGCGCCCGGGGATCGTCCCACGAGACACCGGGCTTGAACTTGAAAAGTACGATGTGACGAATCATGGTCATCCTCCGTGGACGGGAATGCGCGCGGGCAGGGGGCGGACCGTCTCGCCGCGGGCCGCGGCCCGTGCGGAGAACTCCTGGACGGCGGCCAGCTGGCGTTCTCCGAGCGAGTAGTCGAGGGTCCGGAAGTAGTCGAGGAGCACGGGCTCCCCGAGCGCGCCGGACCGGCCGCCGCGGGCCGCCGCCGCGGCCACCCGCGCGGGGTGCGCGCGGGCCCGTGCGACCGCGTCCACGAGCGCTGCCCCGACCTCGCGCACCGTCTCCGGCCGGTCCCGCGCGAAGTCGCGGCGCACGGCCCAGACGGCGAACACCATGGGCAGCCCCGTCCAGCTCCGCCACATCGCGCCCGTGTCGTGCACGGTCAGCCCGTCCGGCGCGGCCGCCCGCACCCGCAGCGCGTCGTCGCCGATGACCACCGCGGCCCGCGCGGTGCGCAGCATCGCGCCCACGTCCTGGCGCAGGGTGCGGTACTCGGGCCGCACCCCGACGGCGTCCTCCAGGAGCATCCTGGCCAGCAGGCTGGTGCTGCGGCTGGCCGCGGAGAGCGCGACCACCCGCCCGTCCAGCGCTTCGAGCGGATCGCGCGAGACGATGTGGCAGGAGCCCACCGGGCCGTCGCTGCCGATCGCGATGCCGGGCAGCAGGCACAGCTCCTCCGCGTGCCGCAGATATCTGACGACACTGATCGGGCTGATGTCCAGATCACCCGAAAGAAGGAGCGCGGACAGCTGTTCCGGTGGAGCGGAGACCATGTCGAGGCCGTGCACGGCTCCGCTGTCGGCCAGGCCCCAGCGGATCGGTGCGCAATTGAGGAAGGAGATGTCACCCAGGCGTGCCCGCGGATTTCCGCACGCCTTCACGAAGTGCCCTGCGGCTCGCCGTCCGCGGCGGAGGCGGCTCTTGAGATGCCGCCGGAACCGCCCCGGCACAGGCTCAGGATATTCAGGGCGAGGGCGGTTCCCTCGGTGCCGAGCCCGGTCGCGTAACGGTCGAGAATGAGCTTCTCGCGAGCGAGTACCGTCCGTGTACCGCCCTCGCTCATGCGTTGCCGCTGAATGCGGCGGGACAGGTCGCGGCGATTCTGCAGGATTTCGATGATCTGCAGGTCCAGGGTATCGATCGCCTCGCGAGCCTCGTCGATGGGAAATGCTGTCACACATGCGGCGTTGTCGTGCTGCTCCACATCAACCTCATCGGGGGAGTGGCGCCCGCCAAAGGCAGGTTCGCTGCATCACTGGTTTTCGCTGCCATCGAGACGACGTTGCGTCGGTGAAACGCCGTTGTTCGCCATCCTTGACGATTCCCGCCGCGAGAGGCAAGGACGTTCCCCAACGGTGTCCCACACCATCAGAATCGCTTCTGACCTGCGGGTTTCCTCGGACACCGAACGGACACCGAAGGGAAACACCCGGCACGGCGGTCACGGCTTCCGGGGCGCGCGCCCCGGCCCGTCACAGCACCGGCGGACAGTACGGGCCCGTCCCCGCGCCGAGCGCGTCCGGCGCCAGCGCCGAGCCCGTACCGGCCAGCGCCGCCGCCGCGCGGGCCCGCAGCACCTCCGCCTCCGCCCCCGCGTCGCCGCGCCGGTCGAGCAGTTCCGCGTGCGCGTACAGGCACCGCGCGTAGCGGACCGGGGTGCCGAGGCCGTGGTAGATCGCGGCGGCCCCGGCCAGCAGCCGCTCCGCCTCCTGTGTCCGGCCGTCGTGCCCGAGCGCCGCGGACAGTCCGACCATGCCGAGCGCCTCCAGCAGCGGGTCGCCGACCGAGCGCGCCGACTCCCGGCAGACGCCGAGGAGCCGGCGGCCCTCGGCGTACCGGCCGCTCTCCAGCGCGATGACGCCCAGGCCGAAGTGGGCGTAGCCGATGCCCGAGACATCGCCGAGGGCCTGCGCCCGCTCCCGCCCCGCGATGTACTCCGCCTCCGCCTCCGCCGGGCGGTGCCGCGCCCGCAGCAGGTCGGCCAGGGCCAGCCGCACCTGTCCGGCCGCCCGGCCGAGGAGGCCCCGGGCGGCCTCCTCGGCCTGCCGCAGATACGACTCGGCGCCCTCCAGGTCGCGCAGTTCGAGCAGGGTCAGCCCGAGCCAGCGCAGCACCTGGACCCGGGCCTGGAGGTCCCCGTGCGCGGCGAGCACGGGCAGGCAGTCGCGCCAGCGTTCCAGCGCGCGTTCGTAGCGGCCCAGGATCCGGTCCACGCAGGCCGCCCTGCGCAGCGCGAGCACCGCGCCGTAGTCCTCCCCGGCCGCGGTGAACGTGGCGTACGCCTGCTCCAGCGGACCGGCCGCCCGGGTGTACTCGCGCTTGTCGATGTACAGGTCGCCCAGGCCCAGGAGCAGCGCGGCCTCGCCCTTGCGGCTGCCGACCGCCCGGACGGCGGCCAGCGCGTCCTGGTGGGTCGCCAGCCACTCGTCGTGGTGCCCGCGCGTGCTGAACAGACAGCGGCACACGGCCGCGAGGTCCCACGCGATGTCGTCGAGCCCGTGGCCGGCGGCCTGCCGCACCAGGGTGGTCAGCGTGGTGCGTTCGGCCTCGTACCAGTGCAGCGGGTCGGCGTCCTCGTGCGGAGGGGAGTGGCCGGCACGGGCGCGGCTCGCCGCGCCGCTGCGGACGACGGTGTAGTCGCCGCCGCAGACGGCGCGGTGGGCCGCGTCGGCGCCGGCGAGCGCGGCGAGGGCGGTGCGGCGGACCGCGGTGCGGCGCTGGGACGGCGACTCGGCGCCGTCCGCGCGTTCGAGGCCGAACAGCCGGACCAGGTCGTGCAGGCGGTAGCGGAGCTGCCCGGCCACGTCCCGTCCGCGCACCTCGACGAGCCGGGCGTCCACCAGTTCCTCCACCAGGTTCTCGGCGTTCTCCGCCGCCGATCCGCCGAGGTCCACCAGATGCCGGGCGAGCCAGTCCGCGAAGTCCGGCACGGCGAGCACGGACAGGCGGCGCAGCAGCAGCTGGGCGCCGGCGCTGATGCCGTCGTAGGACAGCTCCAGGGTGGTGCGGACGGCCAGGTTGTCGTGCTCCAGCTCGTCCAGCCTGCGCCGTTCGTCGGCGAGCCGTGCCGCGACCCGGGCCATCGTCCAGTGCGGCTTGGCCGCGAGCCGGGCGCCGAGGATGCCGACCGCCAGCGGCAGGTTGCCGCAGTAGGCGACCAGCCGCCGCGCGGCGTCCTGTTCCGCCGCCGAGCGCTCGCGTCCGGCGCCGCGGTGGAGCAGTTCCAGGGCCTGCTCCGTGGACAGGCCGCCCAGTTCCACGACCCGCGTCGAGAACGCCGAGGCGACCCGGGAGCGACTGGTGACGATGACGGCGCAGGTGTCCGTTCCTGGCAGCAGAGGGCGTATGCCGGTGGTTTCGGAGGCGTTGTCCAGAATGATGAGCACGCGTTTGTCGGTCAGCAGCGCGCGGAATTTCTCGGCGCGCTGGTCGAGCCCGTCCGGGATGTCGGACGCCGGCACTCCCATCTCCCGCAGAAACCGGGCGAGGGCCTCCTCCGGCCGGACCGGATTCCGGTCGAGTCCGCGCAGATCGATATAGAGCTGGCCGTCGGGAAAGTTGACGCGCTGCTGATGTCCGACATGAATGGCGAGGGTCGTCTTGCCCGTTCCTCCCGCGCCCACCAGCTCGACCAGGGGCACGTTTCTGCCGGTGGGCCGCAGGAATTCCACCAGGTCGGACATCTCCCGCTCGCGGCCCACGAATTCCCCGATGTCGCTGGGCAGCAGGCAGGGCCCGGCGGGCGCGGCGGGCGCGGGCGCGGCGGGCTCCGGCGGGGGCGGCAGCGGCGCGGCGGATAAGTCGGTGCGGACGGCCTCGGGACCGGGCGGGAGGGCCCCCTTCAGGATCTCCTGGTGCAGGCGCTGGAGTTCGGCGCCGGGCGCGATGGCGAGCGCCTCGTCCAGCAGGCGGCAGGTGTCGCGGTACAGGCGCAGCGCGTCCGCCTGGCGGCCCGAGCGGTACAGGGCGGTCATGAGCTGGGCCCGCGGCCGCTCGAAGAACGGATGCTCCGGCAGGAAGGCCGACAGCTCGGCGATCACCGGCTCGTACTGCCCCAGCGCGAGCTGCAGTTCGGCCTTCTTGACCTGGAGCGCGACCTGCGTCTCCTCCCATACGCGGGCCTCGGCGCGCCACGCCTGCCGGGTGATGCCCGCCAGCAGCGGGCCGCGCCACTGGGCGAGTGCCCGCTCCAGGCAGGAGACCGCCTCGGCGCTCTCCCCGGCGTTCGCGTACGCGTCGGCCTCCGCCTTGAGCGCCTGCACCCGCTGGGTGTCCAGCTCGGCCTCGTCCGTGCTCAGGAGGTAGCCGGGCGGCTGGGTCAGGATCAGGTCGCCCACGGTCCCGGTCCGCTGGAACCGGCCGCGTATCTTCGAGACGCAGACGGCGATCTGGTTCGCCGGATCGGCCGGCATCCGGGCCTCCCAGAGGCTCTGCGCCAGCTCCTCCACGGACACGGTCCTGTCGGGCTTCAAAAGCAGCGTTCCGAGAGTGATCTGAAGCCGCGGGGCGGTGAGCTGGAGCCGTTTACCGCCCGCCCATATTTCCAGTGGGCCCAGCACCCGGAATAGCAGCTTTCCGGCACGTGACGACGCCATCAGAACTCCTTCCACCAGGTACTTCTTCCCGCCCGAACCGGGCTCACAGTGACACACCCTGACGGCCGTTCACGACAGCTTGTCCACATGAAGAGACGGGGAATGGACAACCGGGCCGGTATGCATTGCCTTCCCCGGTCCGCGACGGGTTCGGATCGAGTCGAAACCGGTCACACGAACGGAACGGATTCCCTTCGCCGGGCCCCGGAACAGGGCGGCGGGCGGCGCGGGGAGCGGATCGGACCGCAGCATTCCGGCCCCGATGGGGAGGTGGCCGGATCGCCGCCCGGCGGGTGTGTGACGCCGCCCACGTTTCGAGTGCCGCACCGCTCCCTGGGCATGAGCCGCCCTGACAAGCGGGCGCCGGACATCTCACGATGCGATATCGCGAAGGGGAAATCCGGGCGCTCGATAGACTGAGTCGACCGCACTGCATATGCGCGAGTGCGACAGACACGGACTGAGCGAGGAGCGCACGTGGGCCTTGTCGTGCAGAAGTACGGAGGCTCCTCCGTAGCCGATGCCGAGGGCATCAAGCGCGTCGCCAAGCGGATCGTGGAAGCCAAGAAGAACGGCAACCAGGTGGTTGTCGTGGTCTCCGCGATGGGCGACACGACGGACGAGCTGATCGATCTCGCCGAGCAGGTATCCCCGATGCCTGCCGGGCGGGAGTTCGACATGCTGCTGACTGCCGGTGAGCGGATCTCCATGGCCCTGCTGGCCATGGCGATCAAGAACCTGGGCCACGAGGCCCAGTCCTTCACCGGCAGCCAGGCAGGTGTCATCACCGACTCTGTCCACAACAAAGCCCGGATCATCGACGTCACGCCGGGCCGTATCCGCACCGCGCTGGACGAGGGCAACATCGCCATCGTCGCCGGTTTCCAGGGCGTCAGCCAGGACAAGAAGGACATCACCACGCTGGGGCGCGGCGGGTCCGACACCACGGCCGTGGCGCTGGCCGCCGCCCTGGACGCCGAGGTCTGCGAGATCTACACCGACGTGGACGGCGTGTTCACCGCCGACCCGCGGGTGGTGAAGAAGGCCCGGAAGATCGACTGGATCTCGTTCGAGGACATGCTCGAACTGGCCGCTTCCGGGTCGAAGGTGCTGCTCCACCGGTGTGTGGAGTACGCGCGCCGGTACAACATCCCGATCCACGTACGTTCCTCCTTCAGCGGGCTGCAGGGCACGTGGGTCAGCAGCGAGCCGATTCGGCAGCCGAGTGAGCAAGGGGAACAGCAGGTGGAGCAGGCCATCATCTCGGGTGTCGCGCACGACACCTCCGAGGCCAAGATCACGGTCGTCGGCGTCCCGGACAAGCCCGGTGAGGCCGCCTCCATCTTCCGGACGATCGCCGACGCAGAGATCAACATCGACATGGTCGTGCAGAACGTCTCCGCGGCCTCCACCGGCCTGACGGACATCTCGTTCACGCTGCCCAAGGCCGAGGGCCGCAAGGCCATCGACGCGCTGGAGAAGAACCGCCTGGGCATCGGTTTCGACTCGCTGCGCTACGACGACCAGATCGGCAAGATCTCCCTGGTCGGCGCGGGCATGAAGACCAACCCGGGCGTCACGGCCGACTTCTTCACCGCGCTCTCCGACGCGGGCGTGAACATCGAGCTGATCTCGACCTCCGAGATCCGTATCTCGGTGGTCACCCGCAAGGACGACGTGCCGGAGGCCGTCCGCGCCGTGCACACCGCTTTCGGACTCGACTCCGACAGCGACGAGGCCGTCGTCTACGGCGGCACCGGGCGATGACCGTCCCCCGCCGGGGCGCCGGGCGTCCGGGCGTACGCCGGTGACCGGACGGCCCACGCTCGCGGTCGTCGGCGCGACCGGCGCCGTCGGCACGGTCCTGCTCGGGATCCTGTCCCAGCGCGCGGACGTCTGGGGCGAGATCCGCCTGCTCGCCTCGCCTCGCTCGGCCGGCCGCAAGCTGACCGTGCGCGGCGAGGAGACCGAGGTCGTCGCGCTCACCGAGGACGCCCGCGCGGCGGGTGTGTTCGACGGCGTGGACATCGCCCTGTTCGACGTGCCCGACGAGGTGGCCGCCCGCTGGGTGCCGGTGGCCGCCGCGGCGGGCGCCGTCGTGGTGGACAACTCCGGGGCCTTCCGCGCCGACCCCGAGGTGCCGCTGGTGGTGCCCGAGGTCAACGCGCACGCGGTGCGCCGGCGCCCGCGCTCCGTCGTCGCCAGCCCGCACTGCACCACCCTGACCATGATCGTGGCGCTGGGCGCGCTGCACGCCGAGTTCGGGCTGCGCGACCTGGTGGTCTCCTCCTACCAGGCGGTCAGCGGCGCCGGCCAGGAGGGCGTCCGCGCCCTGCGCCGCCAGCTGTCCCTGGTCGCCGGTACGGAACTGGGGACGAGCCCCGGCGACGTACGGCGGGCGGTGGGCGACGACACCGGCCCGTTCGCGGAGCCGGTCGCGCTGAACGTGGTGCCCTGGGCCGGTGCGCTGTGCGACGAGGGCTGGTCCTCGGAGGAGATGGCGCTGCGCGAGGAGACCCGCCGGATCCTCGGACTGCCCCGGCTGCCGGTGGCCGTCACCTGCGTCCGCGTCCCGGTCGTCACCACGCACTCGCTGACCGTGCACGCCCGCTTCGAGGACGAGGTCACCGTCGACCGGGCGCGCGAGATCCTGGCCACGGCCCCCGGGGTGGTGCTGTGCGACGACCCGGCCTCCGGCGAGTTCCCCACCCCGGCCGACGCGGTGGGCACGGACCCGGCCTGGGTCGGCCGGGTGCGGCGGGCGCTGGACGACCCGACCGCGCTCGAACTCTTCGTCTGCGGCGACAACCTGCGCAAGGGCGCCGCGCTCAATCTGGCGCAGATCGCCGAGCTGGTGGCGGCCGGGCCGGAGTGAGCGGGCCGGTGCGGCCGGAGGGAACCCCGTGGGCCGGTGTGCTCCTCCCGCTCTCCGCACCCTCCCCGCCCTCCCCGCCCTCTTTCACGGAGGGATAACCCCTGGCCATTGATCGGTCCCTTTGTAGGATCTGTGCACAAGGTGTGGACCGGCTGACTACGGTCCGCGCCGCGTGAACCGTGCCGCCCCGGCGCCCGGCGATTTCCCTTCCCGCCCTCCGCAACCGCGCGGAGGGCGGGAGGCGTCTTTGCGGTCGCCCTGCGGGGGCGTGGGGACGCTGAGGGGCGTGGGGACGTCCCGGTCGCTTCGCGGCACGCCGCGACAGAGGGAAGAGCGGGGCGCATGAGGGCATGTGAGGCACCGGCCGCGGTGCCGCCTGACGCGGGAACACGGCCGCACGCGCCGCTCGGTCGGCCGGGCGCGGATGCGACGGGCGATCTGTACAACCCCGGCGGGGGGCGGTGCGTCCAACTGGCGTGGCAGACGTACTCGACTTCAGCGCGGCGGCCCGCGGCGCCGCTCTGCGGCCGCCCCGCGCGGCCCTCCGGCCGCGGATGCCCGCCCTCCCCGGGCGGCCGGCGTCCCCCGGCCGGTCCGGGAGCCCCGGCGCTTCCGTGCTGCCCGGTGCGTCCGGCCCGTCCGGTGGCATGCCGGTGATCGCCCCCATGCCCGCCGCGCGGCCCGCCCGCATACCGAACCAGCGCCCGGCCGCCGAGGAGGCGGCGGCGGCCGGTACCACCGTCGACCACCTCACCGAGACCTACCGCACGCACTACCGCTCGCTGCTGGGCCTGGCCGCGCTCCTCCTCGACGACACCGCCTCCTGCGAGGACGTCGTCCAGGAGGCGTTCATCCGCGTCCACTCCGCCCGCAAGCGCGTCCGCGAGCCGGAGAAGACGCTCGCCTATCTGCGCCAGACGGTCGTCAACCTCTCCCGCTCCGCGCTGCGCCGCCGCATCCTCGGCCTGAAGCTCCTGTCCAAGCCGATGCCGGACATGGCCAGCGCGGAGGAGGGCGCCTACGACCAGCTGGAGCGCGACTCGCTGATCAAGGCGATGAAGGGCCTCCAGCGCAGACAGCGCGAGGTGCTGGTGCTGCGCTACTTCGCGGACATGACCGAGGCGCAGGTCGCCGAGACCCTCGGGATATCCCTCGGCTCGGTGAAGGCGTACGGCTCGCGCGGCATCGCCGCGCTCCGGATCGCCATGGAGGCGCAGGCATGACCCTCAGGGAGGCGCGGGTATGAAGGAGCACGCCGAAGGGCGCGACGCGCGCGACCGCCATGAGGACGCGCGCGAACGCCACGAGGACGCGCGGCAATGCCATGAGGACGCGCGCACACGCCACGAGTCCGGCGCGCGGTCGGACGAGGCCCGTGAGCTGCACGAGGCCCGTGGGTCGGAGGAGGCCCGTGGGTCCGGCGAGGCCCGTGGGTCGGGCGAGAGCCGCGAGCCCCGCGAGCCGTATGAGGACCGGGCTCCGGTGGCGGGCCTGCCCGACGAGCCCCGTGCGGATGCGGACCGGGCGTCCCGGGCGTCCCGCGAACAGCAACAGCAACAGCAACAGCAACAGCAACAGCACCTTCACACGTCAGCGCATTCTGGGAACACCACGGTGAACGACAGCCCTGACGCCGAGGGCCCGGCCCCCGAGCGCACGGCCCCGGCGGACGAGGCCCTGGGCGGGCTCGCCCCGGACGAACTGGCCCTGCGCCGGCTGCTGCACCGGGCGGTCCAGGACGTCGAACCGAGCGACGGCACCCTGGAGCACCTGCGGCGCGCGATCCCGGCCCGACGGGCCCGCAAACGGCAGGCCACGATCGGCATGGCCGCCGCCGCCCTGTTCCTCGGCACCGCCGTCCCGGCCCTCGTCCACGTCTCCCGCTCCGCCGGGCCTGACGCCAACCCGGCCATCGCGGGCCAGGCGTCCCAGGCGCAGGGCGGCGCCGGGCGGTCCAAGGACCCGGCCGCCGGTCCGGACGCCGAGGGCAGCCCCTCCGACCGGGCCGCGGGCCGGGAGCAGGGCGGGAAGAAGGACGGCACCGCGGACGACGGGGCCACTGCCACCGGCGCGGCGCCCGGCGGCGCCTCGGACCACCCCTCCGCCTCCGCCCGCGCCGGCGCACCCGTATGCACGGCGGCGCAACTGGGCTCCGGCGGCGCGCGGATCGGCACCCCCGACTCCTCGGGCGCCGTCTACGGCGTCCTGCGCGTCACCAACACCTCGTCCGGCAGCTGCACCGTCGGCGGGCCCGGCACCGTCACCTCGTTCCCGCAGGGCGCGGCCGAGACCGCCCGGGTCAGCGTGGTGCAGCACACCCCGGGGGACGCGGCACCGGGGCTGCCCGACCCGTCCACCGAGTCCCCGGCGCTGGTGCTGACGCCGGGGTCGGGCTACGAGGTGAGGTTCGCCTGGGTGCCCTCCGACTCCTGCCCGACCACCGGTGGCAGTGGCGGCAGCGGCGGCACGGGCGGTACCGGGGGCGGTGGCAGCGGCGGTACGGAGACCGGACAGCCCTCGCCCGGCCCGTCCCCGAGCAAGGACCAGGGCGCGGCCGGCGGCACGGCCACGAACAGCGGCTCGGGCACGGACACCGGTTCTGCGGCCTCGGCCCAGCTGGTCAGGGAGGACGGCGCCAAGGCCGACGGCAGCGTGGTGGTCTCGCACACCCCGGAGCCCGGCTCGCCGACGGTCTCGGCGACGGTGCCGGACGCCTGCGCGGGGACGGTGTACCACACGGGGGTCCTGGCGGCGGCCACGCCGTAGCCGGACCCGGACCTCCACGGCGGGCGGAAGAGCCGTGGACGCGGCATGGCCACGGCACACGGCACGGCAACACGGCACGGACGCGGAAGGGGCCGGAGGGACGGCGGCGGAGGTCAGACCCCTGCGGTACGCCCCTCCAGAGGCTCGCCGGAGCCCTCCGCGTCGTCGGGCACCAGCCCGAGCGCGGCGTCCCGCGCGGCCTCCAGCTCGCGCCGCACCAGCCGGAACCACATGAAGACCACGAACCCGGCGAACACGAACCACTCACCGGTGTACCCGAGGTTCTGGAACGCCTTCAGGTCGAGCCCGCTGCCCTCGGGCGCCTTCGCGGGCACCGCCTTCATCCCGGCGTCGGCCTTGTCGAGCGTGACCCAGGCGTCGTAGACGTCGTAGGGCACCAGGTTCACCAGCGAGGCCGCGCTGATCGCCCCGGTCTGCCCGGACGGCAGCCCGCCCCGGGTGCCGACCCCGTTGCCGCCGGGCGACTCGGACGCCTGGAGCGCCCCGGTCACGGTGACCTCGCCGACGGGCGGCGCGGGGGCCTTCGCCGCGTCCGCGGTGCCCGGCAGCCAGCCGCGCACGACGGGCAGCGCCTTGCCGGAGCCGGTGCGCAGCAGCGTCAGCACGTAGTACCCCTGCTTGCCGTCCAGCTCGCGGTCCGGGACCAGCAGTTGCTTGCCGTAGCGGCCGGTCGTGGTGGC
Source organism: Streptomyces sp. PL-25 (assembly GCF_058344915.1). Classification (NCBI taxonomy): domain Bacteria; kingdom Bacillati; phylum Actinomycetota; class Actinomycetes; order Kitasatosporales; family Streptomycetaceae; genus Streptomyces; species Streptomyces sp. PL-25. The sequence goes on along the minus strand of NZ_CP136997.1, from coordinate 3,388,241 downwards.
GGGCATGCCCGAGGTCCGCTTGTCGACGGGGAGCAGCGCGGCCAGCGGACGCGGCGGCTCCGTACGGGCGGAGGCGGTCTGCTCGGACAGGTTGCGGTGATCGTCCACGCGCGCGTCGAACCGGCTCAGCTGCCACGATCCCATGAAGACGCAGAACGGGATGGCGAGCAGCACGAAGACGTTGATGCCCCACCAGCGGGGCGTCAGAAGAAACCGGTACACGGCCCCAACGGTACGGCCCCCGCCGGTCGCGGCAGGCCGCGGGGTGGGAGTTTTCCACAGGCGCGTGGCCGCAGAAGGGTTCCGGACGGGCGGTTTTCCACAGGCTGGGGAACGGGGCGGCGCGTTGTCGGCCCGGCCAGGCAGTATGGGGCCATGACTGAGAGCAACGGGAACGGCGCGCAGAACCGGCGGAGCGAGCGGAGCGGGCGGGGCCCGGCCGGACAGGACGGGTCCGCGGCGCCGGGGACGCCGGAGGCGGGAAGGACGGCGGGGGCGCAGGGCACGTCGGCCGTGCCGGACTGGGAGAAGCGCTTCCGCGCGCCCCGGGTGTCCCTGCCCGACTGGGCGGAGGACGCGCCGGACCGCTCCCTGTTCGTGTCGAACGCGACGGGGACGTACGAGCTGTACGCCTGGGACCGCGCGAGCGGCGCCCAGCGCCAGGCCACCCACCGGCCGAACGGCACGACGGACGGCGTGCTCTCCCCGGACGGCGCGTGGATCTGGTGGTTCGACGACAAGGACGGCGACGAGTTCGGCGTCTGGCGCCGCCAGCCGTTCACCGGCGGCCCCGACGAGGCGGCGGTGCCGGACCTCGAACCGTCCTACCCGGCCGGCCTCGCGCTCGGCCGCGACGGGCGCACGGCGGTCGTGGGCCGCTCCACCGACGAGGACGGCACCACCATCCATCTCGCGCGCGTGGGCTCCGGCGAGGCCCCGGCGGAGATCTACCGCCACCGCGAGTCGGCGGGCGTCGGCGACCTCTCCCACGACGGCACCCTGATCGCCGTCGAGCACACCGAGCACGGCGACGCGATGCACTCGGCGCTGCGCGTGCTGCGCCCGGACGGCACGGCGGTCGCCGAGCTGGACGACACCAAGGGCGGCACCGTCGAGCTGGGCCTGGAGGTGCTGGGCTTCGCCCCGGTCGACGGCGACACCCGGCTGCTCATCGGGCACCAGCGCCGGGGCCGCTGGGAGCCGCTGGTCTGGGACGTGGCCACCGGCGAGGAGACGGACCTCGCCCTCGACCTGCCGGGCGATGTGAGCGCGGAGTGGTACCCGGACGGCAGCGGCCTGCTCGTCGCGCACAGCTTCGAGGCCCGCAGCGAGCTGTTCCGCTACGACCCGGTGAGCCGCGAGCTGACCAGGATCGCCACCCCGCCCGGCACGGTCTCGGGCGCGAGCGCCCGCCCGGACGGCGCGGTGGAGTACCTGTGGTCGTCGGCGGCCGAGCCGTCGGCGGTCCGCTCGACGGCCGGCGGCGTGGTCCTGGACCCTCCGGGCATGAAGTCCCCCGGCTCGGTCCCGGTGGAGGACGTCTGGGTGGAGGGACCCGGCGGGCGCATCCACGCCCTGGTGCAGAAGCCGGCGGGCACCACCGGCCCGCTGCCCACCGTCTTCGACATCCACGGCGGCCCCACCTGGCACGACAGCGACTCCTTCGCCGCGGGCCCCGCCGCCTGGGTCGACCACGGCTACGCGGTGGTCCGGGTCAACTACCGCGGCTCCACGGGCTACGGCCGCGCCTGGACCGACGCCCTCAAGCACCGGGTCGGCCTGATCGAGCTGGAGGACATCGCGGCGGTCCGCGAGTGGGCGATCGGCTCGGGCCTCGCCGACCCGGAGCGGCTGATCCTCACCGGCGGCTCCTGGGGCGGTTACCTCACCCTGCTGGGCGTCGGCACCCAGCCGGACGCGTGGACCCTCGGCATCGCGGCGGTCCCGGTCGCCGACTACGTCACGGCGTACCACGACGAGATGGAAGCCCTCAAGGCGATGGACCGCACCCTGCTGGGCGGCACCCCGGAGGAGGTCCCCGAGCGCTTCGAGGCGTCCTCCCCGCTCACCTATGTGGACCAGGTCAAGGCCCCGGTCTACATCTCCGCCGGGGTCAACGACCCGCGCTGCCCCATCCGCCAGATCGACAACTACGTCAAGCGCCTGGAGTCGCGGGGCGCCGTCCACGAGGTCTACCGCTACGACGCGGGCCACGGCTCCCTGGTGGTCGACGAGCGCATCAAGCAGGTCCGGCTCGAACTGGACTTCGCCGAGCGTCATCTGCCGAAGTAGCGGACACCGCGGGGGAGCCCGGCGTACCGGAAGCGCGCGGTGCGGGGCGCCGACGGGGTGGGTGCGAGGTGCGGGGTGCGGGTGCCGGGGGCTGGCGCACCGCCCCGGCCACCTACACCGCCCCGGCGCCCGCCCCCGCCGCCCCGGATCCCTCCGGACCGTCTCGTCCGTCCCGTCCGTCCCGTCCGTCCCGTCCTCGCCGCCCCAGCAGCTCGGCGAGTCCCCGGCGGGTCGCGGCCAGGACGACCCGGTCCTCGGTCCGCAGGACATAGGTGTCGGGCAGGTTCCACCGGGGCCCGCCCGCCGCCGTCCCGGGCGCCCGCCCGGCGGTATGCCCGCTCGGGCGCCCGCCCGTCCGCGCGGAGGGGCGCCCGGCGGTGTGCCCGGACGGTCCGCTGTGCCCGGTGCGTCCGGCCGCGGGTCCGGTCCCCGGATCCGGGTCCTCGGCCGCCGCCTGCGCAGCGGGCTCCCGCCGCTCCCCGCCCCCGCCCCCGGCTCCCGCGGCGCCCCGCGAGCCCGCCTCCAGCGCCAGCACCCGCCAGTACCCCGGCCGGAACGCCTCGGCGACCGTCCGGCCCTCCAGCTGCGGATGCCCGCCCACGTCCACGGAAGCGAACAGCAGCACCCGCCGCTCCACCGGGATCGCCCCCAGGATCTGCCGCCCGAACATCGCCCCGGCGAACGCGGGCGCCGCCAGATGCGTCACGCTCCTGCTCCGGGTCAGCGCCCGCGGATGCGCGGCCCGCAGCGTCCGGTACACGGCGGTCGCGAAGTCGTCGTCGTACAGCCGCAGCACCACCCGCAGATCGGGCCGCACCGAGCGGGCGTAGAGCACCGCCTCCAGGTTCGTGGTGTCCGCGCTGGTCACCGCGAGCAGCGCGTGGGCGCGATGGATCTTCGCCGACTCCAGTACGCCCTCCTGCGTGACGTCCCCGAGCACCACCGGAACCCGCAGCCGCCGGGCCGTCGCCAGCCCCCGCGCGTCCGGGTCCGACTCCACGCACACCACCGGGACCTGGAGTTCGCGCAGCCGGGTCAGCACCCGGGTGCCGATCTTCCCCAGCCCCAGCAGCACCACGTGCCCGCTCAGTCCGCGCGGCGGCTTGCGCAGCGTGGACGCCGTCCGGAAGGTGCCCAGCGCCTCCAGGACCGCCGCCAGCAGCACCGGCAGCAGCAGCAACCCGACGAGCCCGGAGAGCAGTTGGAGCAGTTGCCGGCCGACCGGTTCGCCGATCGCCGGATCGTCGATGGCGAACAGGTCGAGCAGCGTCAGATAGAGCGCGCCCAGCGGACGCACCCCCGTCACCAGCCACAACGCCACCGCGAGGGCGAACACACACGCCACGAGCCCGGCCACCGACCAGCGCAGCCGCCGCGAGAACAGCGACGTGAGCGGCGGTACGACGCCGACCCCGCGCCCGGCCGGCAGCGGCGGCCCGGCGGCGTACGAGACCTGTTCGAGGACCACGGTCCCGCGCCCGGTGGCCTCCCGCACCGCCGCCGCGTCCGGCAACAGCCGGGGCCGCTGCTCCCCGCTGACCTCGGACCCGTCGGCCCCGGCCGGGTCGCTGCTCGTCGCGGACAGCAGGGCCAGCGTGCACAGCCCCGGGTCGGCGACCTGGCCCGGCGCGGGCGGCGGGCGTTCGACCGCGTGCAGCAGCAGGCCCTCGGTCTGCACGACCTTGCTGGTGCCGACGACGGCTCCGGCGGCCAGCGCGGGCGCGGCCGTGTCGGCGTCGGACAGCACGGTCGTGGACGCGTCGCCACCGCCGAGCGCGGCGGCGCCGGACGGGGTGGACCCGGGCGGTGCGGAGCCGTCGCCGGTCGCCAACGCGGCGGCTTGATCGAGGAGTTCCTCGATGTGCTGGCCGAGCCGCCGGTTGTACAGCCGCAGCACGAGCCGCAGCCGCGGATTGAACCGCCGGACGGTGAGCGCGGCCCGGATGTTGGTCTCGTCGTCGTCGTACACCAGGGCCAGCGCGCTCGCCCGCTCCACCCCGGCGTCCACGAGGACCGCCTCGGTCAGCTCGGCGGCCTCCACCACCCGGTCCGCCGCACCCAGAGCCGCGGCGCCCGCCCCGCCGCCTCCGCCGCCACCCCCGCTGCCGCTGCCGCCGCCGTGCGCGCCCGCGCCGCCGTTCCCGCCGGCCCGGCCCACGGCCGCGCTGACCATCCGGTCCAGCAGCGCGGAGGCCGCCCGCGCCCGGCCGACCACCGGGGGCCGTACGGCCCGCTCGGAGGGCGGCACGACCAGCGTGACCTGCTCGCCGTACACCCCGCGCAACTCCGCGGCCAGACGGTGCGCGAGCCCGTCGTCGCCGCACACCACCATGTGCGCCCCCGTGCCGCCCGACGCACCACCTTGATACGGAACGCTCCCCACGAGCGGAAAGACTGCCGCACGGGCGCGCGCGGTTCCAGCCCCGCCCGCCGCCCGCCGCCCGCTGCGCGCCGCGCGCCCCCGTGTACGGCTGCGTACGGCTGCGTACGGCTGGGTGCGGCTGGGTGCGGCTGGGTGCGGCCGGAAAACCGGTGGCCGTCCGCGCCCCGGACGCCTACCCTGGACGCACTTCGAAGAGACCTCCCCGGAAGTACGCCGCAGAGTGGGAGCGTCCCGCCTCACCGAGGCGCAGGAGAGGGCGGCAGCGACCCGGCCGGACGCGACAGCGCGACCGGCCTCACCGCCTTGCCCTGCTCTGCCCTGCCCTCACGGAGGTTCCTTCATGAACGTCGGTATCGGCCTGCCCATCAGCGACCCCGCCACCCTGCTCACCTGGGCCCGGCGCGCCGAGGACGGCCCGTTCACCACGCTCGGCCTGCTCGACCGGCTGGTCTACGACAACCCCGAACCGCTGATCGCGCTCGCCGTCCTGGCCGGCGCCACCTCGCGCGTCCGCGTCCAGACCGAGGTGCTGCTCGCCCCGCTGCGCGACACCGCCCTGCTCGCCAAGCAGACGGCCACCTTGGACCGGATGTCCGGCGGCCGGCTGGTCCTCGGCCTCGGCGTCGGCGGCCGGGCGGACGACCACGAGGCCGCGGGCGTCGACCTGCACACCCGCGGCCGCCGCCTGAACGAGCAACTGCCGCTGCTGCGCCGCCTGTGGTCCGGCGAACCGTACGGCGCGGACGCGGGCCCCATCGGCCCGGCCCCCGCCCGCCCCGGCGGCCCCGAGATCCTCTTCGGCGGCTTCAAGCCCATGGCCCTGGAGCGGGTGGCCCGCTGGGGCGACGGCTTCCTGGCCGCCGCGCCGCCGTCCTGGGCGGGCGGCCTGTTCGACACCGTCCGCGAACAGTGGCGCGCGCACGGCCGCGAGGGCGCCCCGCGCCTGGTCGCCCAGGCGAACGTCGCGCTGGGCCCGCAGGCGGTCGTCGACGACGCGCGGGCCGCGATGCACGCGTACTACGCCTTCACCGGCATGCCCGACCGCATGGTCTCCGGCATGCTCACCACCCCGCAGGCCGTCCGCGACATCGTCACCGCCTACGCCGACCTGGGCGCCGACGAGGTCATGTTCTACTGCTACGGCCTCGACCCCGACCAGGTCGACCGCATCGCGGAAGCCCTGTGAACTCAACCGCTGACCCGCCGGGACGCGGGCAGACACGACCGGCCCTCGACGCCGGTCAGCCGCCGCTCCCGTACGACAGGTCGGAGCACAGGTCGTCGTCGGCGGACCGGGCGTCGTGGGCCACCGAGTCGGGGACGGCGGCGGACGGGTCGGCGGACGGCGTGGGGGAGGCGGGGGCGCCGCCGTCCCCGGTGGCCGAGGCGGCCGCGTAGGCCGTCCCCACGATGACGTCGACACCGGCGCCGGCCCCCGCGACGGTGCGCAGCTCGGCCCCCGGGAAGAGCCGCGCGACCGTCTCGGCCCGGCCGCGCAGCCCGCTGCCGTACTCGACGACGGTGGTGGTGTACCGCCGGTTGTCGGCGTTGCCGACCACGGTGACCGTGAACCCGTGCCCGGTGAGCGCGGCGGCGGCCTTGGCGGCGAGGCCGCGGGCGGTGGTGCCGTTGAGCACGGCGACGTCGATCCCGGCCCCGGACACGCTCGCGGAGGCGGTCCCGGAAGGAGCCCGCTTCGTGCCGTTCCCTCCGGCGTCCTTGCCGTCGACGGTGCGGTCGGCCTTCAGCGCGGCCCACAGATCGGACGCGTCCGGCTCCACGACGGCGACGCGCTCACCCTGGTAACGCCAGGGAATCGTCACGAACTTGGTGTTGTGCAGGTCGATGTCCTTCAGCGACATGGCGAAGGAGACGAGCTTGGCGGCCGAGCCCAGCCCCGGATCGACGGTCATGGAACCGGTGGCGGCGCTGGCGAGCGGCAGCAGCTTGGTCGGGGTGAGCCCGTCACTCTTGATCTTCTTCAACAGGCTGGAGACGAAGGCCTGCTGGCGCTTGATGCGCCCGATGTCGGACCCGTCCCCGATGCCGTGCCGAATGCGCACGTAGTCGAGTGCCTTGCGCCCCGAGACGGTCTGCTGCCCCTTCCTGAAGAGCAGGGACCCCTTGGTGGTGCGGTTGGGATTGAGATCGCCCTGGTAGATGTCCTGCGGCAGACACACCGGCACACCCCCCACCACGTCCGTCAGGGCGGCGAACCCCTTGAAGTCGACGACGACGGTGTGGTCGACCCGCAGCCCGGTCAGGGACTCCACGGTGTTCTGGGTGCAGGCCGGATTCCCCTTCTCCGTCTGCCCGACCGAGAAGGCCTCGTTGAACATGGTCTGCGGCCGGGCCTTGGTCCAGGCGCCGTCGGGCAGCCGGCACGGCGGGATGGTGACCAGGGTGTCCCGGGGTATCGACACGGCGATCGCGTGCCGGTGGTCGGCGTAGACGTGCAGCAGGAACGCGGTGTCGGACCGCCCGATGTCGTCCTTGCTGCCCCCGCCCAGCGCGTCGTTCCCGTCCGTGCGCGCGTCCGACCCGATCACCAGCACGTTCTCCCCCTCGGAGGAGCCCGCGCCGGGCCGGTCCGTGGCCAGCCCGCTGCCGTCGAAGGTCTTGATGTCGCCATTGAGCTTGAGGTAGATCCACCCCGCCCCGGCCGTACCGAGCACGGCCACCACCAGCGCGACCATCAGCACCACCCGCACGGGCCCCCGCCGCCGCCCCGCCCGACCGTGCCTCCGGGGGCTGGAAGCGGCCCGCCGCGTGCGTTCATACGTACGACTCATACCGAGAAGACGAACGAGCCCGCCAGATGGTTGCACACTTACGCAATCATCCGAACCAAGATCCAGAAGAAGGACTGACGGGGCGCAAGGCCCAAACGACTCAACGGCTGACGGGGCTCAAAACTGAAGCGACGCAAGGCCCGGCGGGGCTCAAAACTGAAACGGCGCAAGGTCCGGCGGGGCTCAAGACTGAAGCGACGCACCGTCTGGCGGGACCCAGGAACTGGAACGGCTCAGGGACTGGCGACATCGAACCCGTACCGCACCCCCCGTCCCGCACCCCCTCCCTCCCCGGCCTCCCCGAGAACCCGCCGATACACATAGACCCCCTCCACCCGTGCCCCCTCCACCCGCACCCCGTCCGGCCCGCCCTCGACCCCGCACGGATACGTCACCTGCACCACCCGAGGCCGCCCCGCGACCACCACCCGCACCCCGTCCGCAGGCCCACCCACGAGCACCGCGTCCTCCCGCACCGTCACATCGGCTGTCTCCATGCCCCACAGTTTAAAGATTGCGCAACTCACCGACAAAGCCCGATCCCGACGGCGTGAAGTCCGGTGCCGACCGCGCGAGCCTCTACGGGCGCGATGGTTCAGGGAGTTCCCGGGCGCTCGTACCCGACCCACAACCGGCCGCCGCCCTGCCCGAGCACCTCTTCGACGACGGCCGCGAGCGGCTCCACCCTCCCGCCGAGCACTTCCCGCAGCCCGTGGTGGAGACGTCTGCCGAGCCCTGGCACGGCCGCCTCCAGGCGGCGTGCCAGCCACTTGCCACCCCCGCCCCAAGACCCGGAGAGCGCCAGCGCCAGTTCACCGGTGCGACGGACCAGTTCGGTCGCGATGAAGAGACGCTCGCTCGGGTCGTTGCTTCCCACCAGGTCGTCGAGGAGGTCGGTGATCGCGTAGCGGCGATCGTCGATCTCTTCCGCCGGCACCGGAGGCGGTCCCGCGGCGACCAGCTTCCGGGCATGCTCCGCGAGGCGCGTCCCGACTCCATCGCCATCGAAGAGCAGCAGCCCGTCGGCACACATCCACAGCAGTGGCGACCGGCGTGTGGGCAGTTCCCGTTCGATGTAGGCGTGCCACGTCGCTTCGGTGTGCACGAACATCTCCACCGGCCAGTCGGCATACCGGAGGCTCACCCGGTACGGCGCCGGGGCCCCGTGCAGCAGCACCACGACGTCGAGATCCGACGTCACCGTGCGACGACCCGTCGCCCCACTGCCGCCCAGGAACGCGGCGCGCGCTTCGGGGTGCTGTTCCTCCACGACGGCGCGTGCGGCCTTGATCGCATCCATACGGCAACTATCACCACCGCGCCCGCCGGACGCACGCCCTTTCTCCGCCCGCCCGCGCCATCTCGCCCTCTGCGTCTCACTTCGGGCGGACGTGCTGCCGCCCTGGGCATCACGAGTCGTCGGTCACTCGTCCGGCGCTGGCCATGAACAACCCCTGAAACGCTCGCACGGCCGCTCAGCGGAGGAGGCAGCGGCGATGAACGTGATCTTCACAGCGACGCGGTGTGACTGCCCACGACGTTTGACCGGATTCCCTTGGCCCCTGTTCGGCCCTCAAACACGTCAAAGGGCCTGGCGCAACTTACACACCAAGCCCTCTGACCAGCGTCGGGGTGGCGGGATTTGAACCCACGACCTCTTCGTCCCGAATGAGGGTCGGGCGTGATCGACACCGGGTGGTTTGCTGTTTTGCCTGGTCAGGGCGTTGGGGTGCGGTGGTCTCGGGTGGTCTTGAAGAGGCTCGGGGAGCGGGTCGGCTCCCAGGTGGCTCCCAGCGGGGCATCAGCCAACGGCCGCCAAGTCCGTCTGGCCCGCCGTATCAGCTCACACGAATCCTTGGCGCCATGGCACTCGACCAGCGGGCTCAGATCACCATTGTGGGCGCCGCTCTGGCCGGCTCACAAAGCTGCCATGGCCGCTCGGCCGCGCCGATCGGCCACAGGGCATCCGGGCCGGCGGGATCCGCAAGACCACACCACTCGGTGGGACCTCGGTGTCGTCATGGGGCCTTGACCCCGAATCCTGGACACGGGTTATGCGGCTGGTGTCAGCGTAGTTGATGTTGTTTCGGACGCTGTCTCGTAAGCGATCGGGCTGCGTTGCCCGAGGCGGGAGTGACGGCGTCGGGTGTTGTAACGGTTGAGCCAGCGGAATGCGTCGAGGCGGGCCTCACGTTCGCTGGACCAGTGCTTGCGGCCCTGAAGCGTCTCGCGTTTGAACGTTGCGTTGAAGGACTCGGCGAGGGCGTTGTCCGCGGAGCTGCCGATTGCGCTCATGGACTGGCGGACGCCGGCTTGGCGGCAGGCGTCGGCGAAGACCCGGCTGGTGTACTGGGCCCCGTGGTCGGTGTGCATGACCGCTCCGGCGAGGCTGCCGCGGGTCCGTTCGGCGGCGGCCAGTGCGTCAGTGACGAGGTCAGCGCGCATGTGGTCCGCAATGGCCCAGCCGGCCAGGCGGCGTGAGGCGAGGTCGATGACGGTGGCCAGGTAGAGGAACTTCCCGCCGTCCAGCGGGAGATAGGTAATGTCGCCGACGTACTTCGTGTTCGGCTCGCTTGCCGTGAAGTCGCGGCCGACGAGGTCCGGGGCCTTCGCCGCGGCCGGGTCCGCAACAGTGGTGCGGTGCCTGCGGCGCAAGCGCACGCCCGCCAGACCGGCGCCCCGCATCACACGCGCGATCCGCTTGTGATTGACGTGCTCACCCGCTTCGCGGAGCTCGGCTGTGATCCTCGGAACGCCATAGGTGCCGTCCGACTCGCGGTGCACGACCCGTATCCGGGCGGCGAGGCGAGCGTCGGCCGCCTGCCGGGCGGCCCGGTCCGCGGCCGTCCGACGCCAGTAGTAGAAGCTGGAGCGGGCGATGCCGAGGATGGTGCACAGCCGCTTCACGCCGTAGCGGCGGTGGTGGTCGGCAACGAACTGGAAGCGGTTCACCAGCGCGTCTCCCCGGCGAAATACTTCGCCGCCTTGCGCAGGATCTCGCGTTCTTCCTCCAACTCGCGGACCTTCTTGCGCAGAGCGGCATTCTCCGCTTCCAACGGCGTCGGTGGCTCGGTCGACACCTCCGCCCGGCGTCCCCGAGGACGGCTCGCGCCGGCTGCCCGCACCCAGTTCCGCAGGGTCTCGGGGTTGATGCCCAGATCGGCGGCGACCTGCCGGATCGTCGCCTCGGGCCGCGACTGGTACAGCGCGACCGCGTCCGCCTTGAACTGCGGCGGATAGTTCTTCATGACCACGAGATGTCCATTCTCAGATCCTCAGGATCCAGTGTCTCGTGTGTCCAGGATCAAGGGGCAAAGCCCATCATCCTTCTGGGACCGAAGCCCCTGATCTTCGATGTCCGTCAAAGCGGATCAAGCCCAGACCGCATCTGTGCCTTACTGGTGATGCATGACACTGAGCCGGAGGACGTGGCCGAATCCGTTCGTGCGCCCCTGGTGCGTACTTGTTGCGCTCCCCGGCACTTTCCTAGCGTCCAACGGCTCACACCACACGGCATCGACAGAGGGGGCGCCGGTGAAAGAGGACGGAACCAAAACCGTCACCGAGATCTTGGGCGAACTGAGCACCACCTCCAACATTCAGGTCCGCTCGTCTCACGAACTCGCTGCCGAGGTCAACAAGGCGGCTTCAGACGAAGACAAGAAGCGTGCGGAGGACGGGCGGGGCCCGCTGCGCAGGCGCACCGACTACAGAGCCGTCCGGAAAGCGCCGCGATCACTGTCACTCACCCCTTGGCAAGTCCTGCACGCCATCGGCCTGGGCGCTGCCGCGGCCCGTCAGGGAGCCGGCCGAGGACTCGCCGAGCACTGGGGCAGCCTGCGCTACAGCCAGGCACTGGAGGCGAACAGGGGGCGATTCCTGCAGTTGTCGTCCGAGGGACGCGACCTCCTGCGCTTCTACAAGGCCACGCAGTCCGGAGAGATCGGCACCGGCTTCGCCTCGCTGCTGGCCGAGCACATAGTCAGGTCCCGGTACCCTGACCACTCGGTCTCCGTAATACCGGCGGACATCGCCCTTAAAGCTGGCTGGACACTGCGCAGCTCCGGCACCGGGCCTCGCCCGGAACCGTTGCAGCGACGCCCCCACTTCTTCGTCGAAGCCTGGCAACCCGGACAGCCGTCCAAGATCTTCCTGATGTCCTCGAAGGGGACGCACAGCAGCGTTCATCAGGTGTACAAGCAACTCAGCACCGCCAGTGCCCACGTGGAGTCAGTCCACATCGGCCCCTACGGCACCGTCCCCTACCTCCTCATAGGTACCGAGATCCCAGCCAAGGAAAGTCTCGCCCTGCATGTTCTGGAAGCGCCGGGCACAACTCTGCTCCGCCCGCCCGGCGGGAAACCGGGAATCGACCTCGACCTCGCACTCACGCAGGAAGAGTTCATGCCCGATGTCGTACTGCCCACCGACGGCGACAGGGCGACCATTCCCGGGTTCCAGATACAGCCCGAGTCCTTCGCATGGTTCAGCATCGTGCTGGCCCGGACGGAGGCAGCCGCACTCACCGCCTTCACCGGCGGTGGCAAACCCACCGCTCGGTACCTGACCAAGGAACAAGGGCGACGGCACTTCCAGCACGACACCCATGCCAGCACGGCCAGGCTGCGAGACGCGGAGCACCGCATCCACGACATCGACTTCGTCGGCACCGATCACATCTACCGCCTCAACGGCACCCGGGTAGAAGCCTTCTCCGGGCTAGAGAGAAGCCTCTACACGCATCTCCACCACGGACACGTCAACGAGTACCGCCGCCAGGTACACGACCTGCGAGGACAGTGGCCGCCGCGCAGCACATCGAAGTACTGGAACACGGTGTCGGTCCGAGCCGACGGGACAGTCCTGGCTATCCGCCTCCGGGACGAGTGACCCAGGAGCCGGTGAAAGCTCTAGATCCGCGTCCGCGGCCTGCCGGGCGGAGGTGCACACAGCCGCGCATGCGCTGGCGAAGAGAGTCGGTGCAGCTGAGCCGCCTCCTGATCGCGGTGACAACAGCCGAATCCGTCCGGCAGTGCCTTACGCAGAGCTTCCCGCAGCTGTATCCAGCAGGAGCAGCCCACAGCAAGCGGGAGTACCAGAGTCGCCATCCTGCCCGCCCTTCGCCGGGCAGGATGGCTGCATGACACCCACCGACCTGTCTCGCCTGCAATTGCCACGCGCGTGCCGTGAGGCTCTTGCCCAGCAGCGGTCAGAGCGAATCGACGATCACACCATTGCCATACCTGCCCACTGGTGGAACTCCGAGGTAGCCGCAGCTCACCTGCCTGGCGCTCCCGTCACTGGCCCAGGCACCACGCATCTCAGCCGGGGCGACCTCTTCGCGCATGCAGCCAGCCTCGATTTGGATTCGGAAGAGGAGCTGCTGCGATTCCTGTGGCGGATCCTTGCCTGGGGCAGCGGCATGAAGCTCCGCCACAACCGCAAGCGCATCCGAGCTGTGGCGGATGGCCTGCCATCGGCTACGGCGGCTCTTCGCCGGGCCCTACTGGCGGCCCGCGAAGATCCGGGGCAGGCTTACGAAGCTCTGCGCCCAGGAGGCCGCAACGCCATCGCACACCTGGGCCCGGCCTTCTCGACCAAGGTCCTGTATTTCGTCGGCGGCGGCGCCCTGGACCACCCGTGCTCGATCTTGGACTCCCGTGTCGCCGACACGCTCAGAACGGCCTGCCAGTGGGACTCGCTCGGCAATAGCGGATGGCCGACCAGTACCTACGCCCGGTACTGCGCGCTGCTGCAGCGCTGGTCCCAGGAGGAAAGTCAGCAGCTCGGGCGCCGCATTGGCGCCGATGAGATCGAGCGCTGGCTGTTCGCGCCGGACCCCGGGGATTCGGCCTCTTTGGGATCCCAGAGCAGAATCCGGCTCCCTTATCAACCCACCCGCCTGTCAGTGCCTGCCGCTACCGTCGATGGGGACAGTACCGCTCGACCGTGAGTGGTGAGCAAGACATGGCAAACCGAGTGGCCGAGGGCGGCGCAGACCGTTACAAGGTGGCGCGATCCTCTGAAACGCCTCGTAGGAAGCGGAGCCAGTGGCTAGCGTTTGATCTTATGACTGATGCCGCACCCGAACGGGTGGAGCTTCTGATGTCCCTGAACCGTCTGGAGTTACGTTTCGGCTCCGCCGCATCTCTTGTCGCATCGGACGCCCACGACGATCCAGCGACGCTGGAATGGGGCTGCCGTGCCGTCCTGCCCCTGTGGGAGCCGGAAGACGAGGAGGCCGTGGCCGACAACGCCCGCCTCCTCGGCCCGGGCATATCACTGGCCCAGACGCTCCAGGGCCAGCGCCAGGAGTTGACGATCCTCTCCATGTCCGGGCTCACGCTGGACCTGTGGCGCATCGGCCACATCTACGCGTCGCTGGACTCGCGCGACGCCGACTACGAACACTTCGCCCCGCTCTTCGACAAGTCCGGCGATCTCGGCCTCCACAGCGACCTGGAAGCGTGCCTGGTGAGCGGCACCCACGTCGTCATCATCGATCGGGCGCGGATCGCGCCGGCCTGGCGCGGCCTGGGCGGCGTCGGCCGGTTGTTGATCGGTCGCATGCTCCGGTGGGTGGCCGGCCAGGCGGCGCTCGTGGCGACGCATCCGTACCCCATCGACATCCCTGTCGACGAACGGGACGACAGAACACGGGAGACACGCGAGAAGACCGTCGTCCAACGGACCTGGCAATCCTTGGGATTCGAGCCTTTCCGCGAAGATCTGTGGGTGATGCGACCGCATATGAGTGCCCACGACGATGCCGTCGAGCGCTTGGAGACGGCCTTCGGCCGGTACCTCTGAGCCCCCCCACCCAATCAGCACACGAGAGGACGCACCGGTACCGCGATGCGCGAGTTCACCAACCACAAGGCGCAGCACACGCTCGGCGTTCTGCGCACCTTCCACCTGGAGACCTTGAACTTCTCCGGAACGCATCCTGAGGCGACGCTGGCTGACTTCGAGCGCCACTTGCGTCAGCGGGTCGACGCCATGGAGGCGGAACTGGAGGCAGGTGAGGAAGCAGCCCAGACGGCCGTCGTCACCAAGCCGCTGTCCGGCCCCCTCGCCGATCCCGAGCGCCAGCGAGCGTTCCGTCACCTACAAGACTCGAGGACACCGGCGGCAGGGCCCGAGAGGGAAGCCTGGTGGAAGGAGCGCAGGGCGGTGCTCGACGAGATTAGGGGGCAGGGGCTGGCCGAGGCCCTTGACTGGGAGTGCCGTGCCTGCGGCGCCGCGGTTGGGGTCGCTTGCCGTACGGGCGGCGGAAGACCCAGGAAGCAGCCGCACTTCCTCCGGTCCACCGACGCCGAAGCGCCCTACAACCACGCGTACGGGCTGCGCTGAAAGCCGGGTCTGAGGCCGGGACGATAGACGGCGTCTCGGCCTTCCGACTTCCCAGGTCGTAGGAACGAAAGCCCTGCGGCAAAGCGCTGGTCCACAGATCCTGACCCGCGCCCTTCGGCAATGGGACTGGCAGACCAGCTGGCAGCCGCTGGGGGAGCGACGCAAGTCCCTTCCCCCAGCGGCGCATCAGACGAGTCTCAGCACAGGGCGGCTGTCCGGCATCCCCAGCAGCTCGCGCACCCTCGCCGGCTTCCAAGCAAGTTCCGCGGCAAGCGCGCGGATCGTCAATCCCGTATCCTGTTCCGCCAGCTCAAATGCCTTGCGAAGCATCACCGGCTGTTCCCCGGGGTATCCGCGGACCGTTTCCGGGGCGAAGCCCGGCTGCCCGCTGAGACCCCGCAGCCGCTGGTACGCGCGGCTGATCGTCGCGTCTGAGACGAGCCCGAGTTCCCGGTACCGGTAGATGAGCGAACTCACCGACACGCCCCAGGTATGGGACAGGTCGGCCAGCTGTGCCAGGTCCACCCGCCGCGACAGCAGAGGAAGGATCGATTTCTGAGGGGTGAGGAACTCGGCGGCGAAAGCATCTGCCTCCCGCTCCAAACGGCTGTCACCAGTGGCACCTGCGTGGAGGACCAGGTGCCCAAGCTCGTGGGCCGCGCTGAAGCGATATCGGTAGACATCATCAGCGCGATTGGGTGTGAGCACGACGACAGGACGCAGTAGGCCGGAGCTGGAGAAGGCGTCAACCTTGGATGCCGCCTCGTCGGCCTCTACAGGTGCCACCACAATGAGGCCGTGTGACTCCATCCGGCGCGCCAGATGGCGCACCGGTCCGTCACCCAGTCTCCAGTGGCGCCGGAGCGCTCTCGCAGCACCCACGGGATCGTCAGGTAGGTCGATCCCGGGGTACACCTCGCCACCCGTGAAGCCCGGAAGGTTCACAGGTGGAAGCTGCACCCGCTTCTCGAGGGCATGAGTGAGCTCCCATACCTGTTCGACGAAGCCGAGGGCTCGCTCGCGCTGGGCCCCAGAGGTGGAACGCAAAGCCCGGAAGTGCGCCATGGAGGTATCGACCTTGCCCATCGGCCGGCCGGCGACGAAGAACTGAATCGGCACGTCCAACACTTCAGCGAGCCGAGGGATCAGTTCAGGGCGAGGGCGGCTGGTGCCGGCCTCGTACTGACCTACAGCAGCTGCCGACACACCAATGCTGTCCGCGACCTCACGCTTCGTGAGCCCGGCGAGACGTCGCGCCTGTGTCAGTCGGGGCGCGTGGAAGCCGTCCCAGACCGCTTTCGGCGACGTACCGCCCAGGCTCGTCCCTGGAAGTAGTGGTTGCTCAATCTTCATTGCCCTCAGCAGCGCTCACGAACGCGTCGTACTCGATCTCACTCTGCGGCGGAGTTCCCGTGGCACGGGCCGCCTCACTGCGCGTGGAAAGCGCCACCTCGGGAAGATCACCAGAGGCGAAGTTATCCCCTGTACGCTGATCCGGCACGGCGTAGAGACGGCTTTCGGTGCCGGTCGTGAGGAGAGACTTCTCGGTCACCCACTGAAGGTTTCCGGCCTCGTCCAGGAGATTAGCCTGTCCCCACCAGGCTCGTTGCAGGCCACTCATGTTCATCTCGTACGGGATGAGGACCAGGCCGGGGCGCGGGTCCCGTTCAGCCAGATCAGCCAGGGATCGTCGGAGAACCAGCTCCTCGCCCTCCACCTTCAACAACGGATCGGCGACCCAGCGTGGGGTCGGCGCGTCAGTGAGCGCGAACAGCTCCCGCATCACGCGCGACAGCTTCTTCGGCCACTTGTCACCCGGCTCGAAGCCGTCGACCGACTCCACGCGGTAGGGACAGAGGAGGGTGTTGTGCACCAGCACGAGTTCGTAGAAGGTGCCCGGCTTGATCAGCTCAGTGCCCGGGATGCCGAGGTCAAGCACATGCTCGGCGATCCGGTCGTACTGATTGGTCATGCGAGCCGCTCCCGCGGCGAACTTGTGCTTGGACCGACCGGCCACGTGTGACTCGAGCATCGCCGACTCGGTGTCGAGAAGCCCCATCTGGATCGCCAGTCGCAGACCGGCGACATCTTCCCCAAAGCGAGCACTGGCCCAGGCCGGCATCGGCCCGTCGACGTTCGCGTCCACGCATCACTCCGATCCACGACAGCTTGCGTTGCTCCGAGGATGCTACCGCACGAACTTTAGTTGATCTAGATTTTCTTGCACCTCTGCTACTTCTCGCCGATCTCCCGGTGGCAAGTTGCCGCACCGATCGCCTGCGATCGCGCGAGTCGTGCCTCCCCCGCCGTGTGGCGCGGGAAGGAGCTGGCGCACCAATCGCGCCGAGCTCGTAGCCGAGGGTGGCCGCGGTAGCGGGCCTGCCGCCCAACCTCATGTCGTCTTCTCGGCGGAGAGCCGCCATCAACGGGTGCACCTGCAACTCCTGGTTCGGAGGAAGCGACACCGAGCCCAAGCAGGACAGTAAGGGGCGACTCAGGATGCGGCGCGTGAGGGAACGACTCTGCGTGGAGAACCTGGGGGAGGCCGCTGCCGAAAACGTCGCCCTGGAGATGAGGCCCGTCGGCGAGGGCAACAATCCGGACGCATTCGATCCCTGACCACCAGCGGCATCCCACCCAAGTCCTTCGTGGACTTTCCCCTTGCTCTCGACCTCGAGACCGCTCGCCAGGGGACGATCGTGCACCGGTAAACCGAATCCGGCAGGCCGTGCGCGGAGGAACAGACGGGCTTTGCCCCTTGATCCTGGACACACGAGACACTGGATCCTGAGGATCTGAGAATGGACATCTCGTGGTCATGAAGAACTATCCGCCGCAGTTCAAGGCGGACGCGGTCGCGCTGTACCAGTCGCGGCCCGAGGCGACGATCCGGCAGGTCGCCGCCGATCTGGGCATCAACCCCGAGACCCTGCGGAACTGGGTGCGGGCAGCCGGCGCGAGCCGTCCTCGGGGACGCCGGGCGGAGGTGTCGACCGAGCCACCGACGCCGTTGGAAGCGGAGAATGCCGCTCTGCGCAAGAAGGTCCGCGAGTTGGAGGAAGAACGCGAGATCCTGCGCAAGGCGGCGAAGTATTTCGCCGGGGAGACGCGCTGGTGAACCGCTTCCAGTTCGTTGCCGACCACCACCGCCGCTACGGCGTGAAGCGGCTGTGCACCATCCTCGGCATCGCCCGCTCCAGCTTCTACTACTGGCGTCGGACGGCCGCGGACCGGGCCGCCCGGCAGGCGGCCGACGCTCGCCTCGCCGCCCGGATACGGGTCGTGCACCGCGAGTCGGACGGCACCTATGGCGTTCCGAGGATCACAGCCGAGCTCCGCGAAGCGGGTGAGCACGTCAATCACAAGCGGATCGCGCGTGTGATGCGGGGCGCCGGTCTGGCGGGCGTGCGCTTGCGCCGCAGGCACCGCACCACTGTTGCGGACCCGGCCGCGGCGAAGGCCCCGGACCTCGTCGGCCGCGACTTCACGGCAAGCGAGCCGAACACGAAGTACGTCGGCGACATTACCTATCTCCCGCTGGACGGCGGGAAGTTCCTCTACCTGGCCACCGTCATCGACCTCGCCTCACGCCGCCTGGCCGGCTGGGCCATTGCGGACCACATGCGCGCTGACCTCGTCACTGACGCACTGGCCGCCGCCGAACGGACCCGCGGCAGCCTCGCCGGAGCGGTCATGCACACCGACCACGGGGCCCAGTACACCAGCCGGGTCTTCGCCGACGCCTGCCGCCAAGCCGGCGTCCGCCAGTCCATGAGCGCAATCGGCAGCTCCGCGGACAACGCCCTCGCCGAGTCCTTCAACGCAACGTTCAAACGCGAGACGCTTCAGGGCCGCAAGCACTGGTCCAGCGAACGTGAGGCCCGCCTCGACGCATTCCGCTGGCTCAACCGTTACAACACCCGACGCCGTCACTCCCGCCTCGGGCAACGCAGCCCGATCGCTTACGAGACAGCGTCCGAAACAACATCAACTACGCTGACACCAGCCGCATAACCCGTGTCCAGGATTCGGGGTCAAGGCCCGATGTCCATCATGGAGAGCATGGGGAAGAAGAAGCCGCGTCCTCGCCGCTCGTTCACGCCGGAGTTCAAGGCCGAGATCGTCGAGCTGTGCCAACGCGGTGACCGCTCGGTAGGTCAGGTTGCCAAGGACTTCGACCTGACCGAGACCGCGGTACGCGACTGGGTCAAGCAGGCCGAGGTCGATGACGGCAAGCGCGACGGCCTGACCAGCAGCGAACGCGAGGAACTGGCCCAACTGCGGCGGGAGAACCGCCGCCTGCGGGAGGACGTGGAGATCCTCAAGCGGGCCACGGCTTTCTTCGCGAAGGAGACCCGGTGAACGTGCACCCGTTCATCGAGGCGGAGAAGCAGGCGGGCCACAGCGTCAAACGCGCATGTGAGCTGCTGAAGGTCTCCCGTGCCGCCTTCTACACCCGCCGCACCGGCGCCGTCAGCCCCCGGGTCGTGCAGGATGCGGAGCTGACCGATCAGATCACCGCCATCCACGTCCATTCCCGGGGCACCTACGGGGCCCCGCGCATCCACGCCGTCCTCAAGCGCGAGGGCACCGCCTGCGGCCGCAGACGCATCGCCCGGCTGATGCGGGCCGCCGGGCTCGTCGGCCGGCACCGCAGACGCCGACACCGCACCACCCTGCCCGACCCGCACGCGGCCACCCGCCCGGACCTGGTCCTGCGCGACTTCCGCCCCGACCCGACCGCGGTCGACACCCGCTGGTTGCGGCGACATTACCTACATCGCCACCGACGAGGGCTGGCTCTACCTGGCCACCGTCATCGACATCGCCTCCCGACGGGTGATCGGCTGGGCCACCGCCGACCACCTGCGCACCGAACTGGTCGCCGACGCACTGCGAGCCGCCTGCCGCCAGCGCCGCCCGGCAGGTTCCGTGATCTTCCATTCCGACCGCGGCTGCCAGTACACCAGCCGTGAACTCGCCCTTCTGGCAGAGAAGTTGGGTGTCCGGCTATCCGTTGGCCGCACCGCCAGTGCTGGGACAACGCGCTGGCCGAGTCGCTCTTCGCCACCCTGAAGAACGAGCTGATCGGCACCCAGCCCTGGCCGAGTAGGTCCGCCGCCCACACCGCGATCTTTGAGTGGATCGAAAGCTGGTACAACTTGCACCGACTCCACAGCAGCCTCGACTACCGCAGCCCCGCCGACTACGAGGCCGCACTCGCAGCCTGACCACCACACCGATGGTGTCCGTCAAAGCGGAACAAGCTCAACCATCCAAGGTAGAAGCGGCCGTCCTTCGAATTGACGTGCACGTCCGCGCGGTCGTCCACGACCAAGTGGAAGTCGTCAGCGGAGAACTGATCCATCACGAGCGTGGCCTGGCCCGGGCCGAGCAGCCACTCACGCAGCCGCAGAGCCTCGACGGTGGTGGAGAATCCGGGACCCGGGGACGCCGCAGCCACAGGCAATCACCTCTCTGACCTGGTGTTTTACGAGAAGGTCGTCCAGGTTCACCTGCCACTGCGGCGTCGGCCAGTCATTCGTGGATCTTCGTTGTCTGCCGCCGGCGAACTGAGACGCAAGAGCGGAGACGTCACGGTCCAGCCGCAGAAAACGGCGCGCGCCCGGTGGGGCACTGCTGATAGTTGCCCCATGGAGTCGGTCGAGGCCGCACGCACCGTAACGGAGGCAACGTGGCACGCCCATGTCGGACATTCCGCCGACCAGTCGGCGTACGAGGTACTGGGCGGGAGAGTGGAGTCCCTCGTGGCCGTCGTAGACGAGGTGCGCGGGCAAGCCGACAGTCGGCGTTCTTCCATGTGCAGATCACGTGTCGGAGAGCAATGCCCAAGTCTCCTCGGCGCACCCCCACGACAGCGTGACGCCGGCGCCTCCATGCCCGTAGTTGTGCACCACCGCAGTGCCGTCCTCCCACGCCTCTTCCTCCACACGGACCGTGGCGCGGGTCGGTCGAGCGCCGACTCGGTCGCCGTGAGGGTACAAGCACAGGAGGTCCGGGGAGAGGCCGGTGTCCTCGGAGAAGAAGTCGGTCAGCCCGGGGTTGGTGACGACGACGTGCTGGCCGCGGATGGGCCGGAGGTCAGGGTCCGGAGCCACGTTGCGCGCGCCGAGGCCAGCGCAGTTGACGATCGCCGAAGCCGGGTCGGCGCCTGAGAGCAACGTCAGCCGTCGCTGCTCGACAGCACCGCCGGCATCGCGGAGCCGGCGCAGGAGGTAGTCGAGGTAGGTGGGCATGTCGATCAGTGGCACTGAGAACCGGTAACCCGTCGTGAACCCGGCTGGCAGTTCGGCCCGTTCGCACGGTCGGAAACCTGGCAAAGTGGTGGCCCAGTCCGGCGCGGCTTCGGTCGTGCGGGATGCCTCGATGCCACTGGTGAGCCGGACGCCCGTCGCCGGATCCTGGGCCAGCTCCCGGAAGATCTCCAAGGACCGTTGTCCCCACTGGTCGACCTTGTCCTTCGGCTCGACCAGGTAAGGCCCCCACATCGCCCCGGCAGCCAGCGACGTGGTCCCCGGCACCTGCTCGGCGATCACGTGCAGCGCAGCCCCGGCCTCGGCGAGAACCACGGCTGTGGTGAGCCCAGCCGCCCCAGCCCCGACAACGACAACGCGCTCCCCTGCTGTCATGAGCCGACCGTAACGGCCTGCGCGTGACGGCGGTGCGTGGGCGAGGTTGTCCTCCAACACATGCGCCGCGGGATTGACCACGGGGCATCGTGAGGACCTTCCAAGCGGGAGGTAGTACCCCGCAGGCCCGCCCTGGTCACGGGGCTCATACCGCGGGGGACGGTAGGCACTTCCGTGACCAGGGCGGGGACTTAACCGCGGCGGAGGAATCCTCGTCGGCCCCGATGTCTGCCGGCCCGCCGTGCTGAGGCCGACGCGGGGGAGGTCGCATCGCTCGGCCGAGCACGACGAGTTGGTTCGTCCCGGCTGAGGAGAGACTGCCAGACCCGCTCCTGGAGTGCCGGGATGCAGGGCCCGCAGGCGTACATGGGCGCCTGGGCTCCGGCGACGCTCGCGGGACCGATCCACAGGACGCGAGTCCACCGCTGCCCGCAGTAGAGCCAGCACGATCCGTCGACCCACTCGTTGCCGTCATCGGTGGCTGCCGGTGCGGGCAGTCCGCCGCGTGTGAACTCGGCGATCCCCGGGATCACCCTGTGCAGTAATGCGGCTTCCGTGAGCATGGCGTGTCCGCCCCCTTGATCAGTGGCTGCGGACAGCGGAGGAAGCGTCCTCCCGCTTCTCGGCGTCGGAGAACAGGAGGGTGGGCTCGGCGAGGATGTTGCGGCCGACCTCGCTCTTGTAGATCTCGTCGACGCTGCCGAAGCGGGCTTCGGAGTAGTCGAGGTTCAGCAGCGCGGCGGCCTGCCGGACCGATGCCTCGTCGGGCCCTTCGATCTCCAGGAAGGTGGGGAGGTCGGGCCAGGTGTCGAAGTCGAAGGCGACCTCGCCCAGGCGCCACTCCCCGCGGTAGTTCTCCTGGTAGCGCACCTCGGTGAGGCCGACCCGCCGCAGGATGTCGGCCATGGCGTGCAGGTCGGACACCTCCGTCTCGATCTCCTTGGTGCCGTCGATCGTCGTGGCGTCGGTGACCTGCTTGAGCGTGAGGGTCGACCGGGTGCCTTCGTCCCGAAGGCGGATCCAGGCCCCTCCGTCGAGGGAGTCGTTCTCGAAGATCTTGCGGGTGAGGAGGGTGCGAGGGAACGCCTGGACGGCTCCGAGGGCGGTCAGCTTGGCCTGGAGGTCGGTGGCGTCGACGGCCAGGAACTTCGCCTCGTACTCGTGCTTCATGTGTCCTTCTCTCAGAAGTGGTCGGTGAAGGGGGACGTTCGGGCTGCCACGAGCAGGCCCATGCGGTGGGTGTGGTCGTTCGGCTGACCGACGTGGGCCCGTTCCGTGAACACGTTCGTACGCAGGGTGAGCAGGATTTCCCAGTCACCGATGAAGTGAGGGAGCAAGCGCTCGGGAGAGGTGTAGTGCTCGGTCATGTGGTGGCGTCTTTCGACGGGCATCATGAACTCCGCACCGAACACACCGCCCGGGCGGACCAGGCGTTGCATGCGGTCGACGAACTCGGCGAGCGGGCGGTGGTGGTTGGCACTGTAATGCCACGAGCAGCTCGTCCAGACTGCCTCGCACTGCACACCAAGGGGCTCGCCCTCAAGGAAGTCGTCCTCAACCACGTCGACACGGGAATGGAGTTCTTCGAGCTTCAGCCGATCGATCAGGCCCATCGCGTGGGCCTCGCTGTCACCCGGAAGGCGTACATCGCCTCCGTGCAGGGCAAGCGCGTCGCGTTCGATGGCGACCACGTGGTAGCCGGCGGCGGCCAACGGCAGGACGAACTTGCCGTCGCTGGCGCCGACGACCGCGACGGTGGCGTCAGGGGCGACACGCTCGCGCAGTGTGCCGAGGAACTGGGGGAAGAAAGTGAGGGTGTGCTCCCACAGGCTCTGGGTCTGCATGGGAGTTCGCTCCTTGACTGTCGGTTTCTGTGATCACACTGAGGACCTCTTCGGGGCTGCGCCCCGTGGTGTCGACGCGACGCATCGGGAACGAGGCGTAGGCGTCGATCACCTGGCCCGGGACGGTTTCGATCAGTGCGTCCCACTGCGTCGCTGGCTTGTCCCGAGCGGCCAGACGACGGCGGCGTTCGTCGTCGCCGCAGACGAGGTAGTACGTGACGGGTGTCGGGAGCCGGCGTGGCAGCGTGACGCCGAGCCGAGCCCCCATGGCCTGGTGGCTGGCGAGGCACCGGGCGAAGTAGCTCTCGACGACTACGGGGACGCCGGCGTCGAGGTGGCTCTCGATTTCCTCGGTCGCGGTGAACAGCGCGGAGAGGTAGAGGCACATCCGCGCGTCGACGTTGGTGCGCTGGTCCACGGCCGCTCTGAGGGGCT
Organism: Streptomyces sp. PL-25; assembly: GCF_058344915.1. NCBI lineage: Bacteria > Bacillati > Actinomycetota > Actinomycetes > Kitasatosporales > Streptomycetaceae > Streptomyces > Streptomyces sp. PL-25. Next base: position 3,364,492 of record NZ_CP136997.1, on the reverse strand, counting down.
GGTACAGGGCGGGCACGGTGGGGACGAGGACGGCTTGTCGGGCGGCGGCGAGCATCGGGGCGATGGTCGACTTGCCGGTGCCCCGTAAGCCTTCCAGGCTCTCGAATCGCGGGTGGTCAGGCACGGGCGTACACCACGTCCGGCACCGCGAGCGTGAGCTCGTCGCTGGCCGAGGGCTGGTGGACGATGCGGCCAGCGCTCTTCTCGTACCAGAAGGCGTGAGAGTCCTTGCCCACGGCCTTGCAGGACATGGTCAGGGCACCACGCGGGTCGGCCTCGATGCGGTCGATCTCGCGGGGCCCGCCGGTCGGGGCGCAGAGCTGTGGGGCGCCGTGCTCGGAGAGGTCCTCGTCGACGATCACCTCCAGGGGCAGGTCGGCCGCCGCGAGCTCTTCGCGGAGCCGGCCGTAGGCGGCAGGCCCGGTGACCAGTAGCTCGGGGTGGTCGGCTGCATTGCCTACGGGCCGCAGGTGGTGGAGCTTGAGTTGCTGGACCCCGAGCCCGGCCAGGATGCCGGCGAGGGGGAGTACCTCACCGATGTTCCGTGAAGTCACGGTCATGGTCGCACCGGTCGGCACTCCGAGGTCCCGTGCCAGGCTCAGTGCGTCGAGGGCGCTCTGGTAGCTGCCGTGCCTGCGGATGCCGTCGTTGGTCGATCCGACGCCCTCCAGGGACACCCTGAGGAGGTCCAGGTGCGGCGCGATCTCCGTCAGGCGTCGCTCGATCCGGTACCCGTTGGTACAGATCTCGACACGCTGGCCCAGTTCTTCCTTGGCGTGGCGGACGACCTGCGGGAGATCCCGGTGGACGAAGGGCTCCCCACCGAGCAGGGTGACCTCCTCCGTGCCGTACTCGTCGCGCATCAGGGTGAGGAGGCTGGCGGCTTCGTCGGCGGTGAAGGCGTCCGCGTACTGAAGCCGCTTCCCGTGGAAGCAGTGCAGGCACGTGAAGTTGCAGCGGTAGAGCAGCTGCAGGTACAGCATCCGGATCTTCCTGATCCCGGTGACTTCCCTGATCACTTGGGCTCCTTCGGCTGGCTGCCTTTCGGGAACCCGATCGTGGCTGTCTGCCCGGGGACCTCGTCACCGCGTTCAGGGACGGCCCGAGGACGTCCTGGGACGTTTTCCGTCACCTGCGAACGACTCAAGGACGCTTAGAAGGCGCTGGGCGTCTGCCAGGTCCGGCAGGACCTCGGGGGCGCCGGCCGCTGCGAGCTCCGCGCGATCGTGCACACCGGAGGCGACGGCGACGATCCCGCACCCCGTGGTCAGGGCAGCCTCCACATCGCGAGGGGTGTCCCCGACCAGGACGACGGGCGCGTCGACCCGGGCGCCACGCAGCCGCTGCACTCGCTCGCGGGCGACCGCGACCAGGTCGGGACGGAGATCGGCGTCCGCTCCGTAGGCGCCCACCGGCAGGTCCAGCAAGGAGTCGAGGTCGAACGCGGAGAGCTTCACACGGGCGTTGGCTGCGATGTTGCCGGTCAGGACAGAGGAGACCCAGCCGCTCCGTGCCGAGGCGGCCTTCAATGCTTCATGGGCTCCTGGCAGGGCCCAGCCGCGCGAACGCAGAGCGTCCCGGCGTTCGCTCCCTGCCCGTTCGAGGGCGGCCTCGATGCCGGCCCAGTCGGGCACGGGCAGCCCATCCCGAACGAACATGTCGCGCATGATCAGTCGGTCCGTACGCCCCTCGGTGCGTGCCGGCTCCGACGGCTCAAACCCCGCAAGCTCCGAGAAGGCGGCGGCGTAGATCTCCTTGCTCACCCCCGCGTTCTCGATGAGGGTGTGGTCGATGTCCCACAGGACGATGAGCTCCATGACGCCAGCGTAAGCAGCAGCCGGTGGCACTGTGATTCCGCGACAACGTCCCACAACGTCCTTGCGCGATCACGCGTTGCACCGCTTGCGTGGTTGCTGTGAACGACCGACTGCATACCGTGCTCGCCCAACGAGGGGTCTCACCCGATGCGCTCGCGGAGATCTGCGAGGTCGACCCCAAGACAGTGAGCCGGTGGCTGGGAGGACGGGTTCCTCACGCTCGGCATCGCTTTCGCGTGGCCGGTCATCTGCGCGTGGAGGAGACCTTCCTCTGGCCGACGCCCTCCAAGCGGCCCGGTCCACCCCGCGACGGATTAGGCACCGAACTGGTCGGCACCTACCAGAACCGAGCCAGCGTGCCGCGGGACGTATGGCTCTCGCTGCTGCGGGAGGCCCGCAAGGAGATCAGCGTCCTCGTCTTCTCCGGCACGTTCTTCGCACAGTCCAACCCGCACGTCGCCAAGATGCTCTCCGAACGCGCCGCCGAGGGCGTCCGGGTCCGCCTGTGCTTCGGTGACCCCGACGGGCAGGCGGTCGCCGTCCGGGGCCGCGAAGAGGGAATCGGCGACACACTCGCCGCCAAGGTCCGCGCCTCGCTGACGTACTACCGCCCCCTGCTGGGCGAGGCCGGGTGTGCGGTGCGTCTGCACGACACCACGCTCTACACGTCCATGTTCCGCTACGACGACGACCTCCTCGTCAATCCCCACATCTGGGGGCAGCCGGCCAGCGCCAACCCCCTCCTCCACCTCAAGAGAGCCGACGGCACGGGGTGGTTCGACAACTACGCTCAGAGCTTCGACGCCGTCTGGGCCGCCGCACGGCCATGGGCACCCGACCAGGAGAGGACCGCCGACCATGGGCAGGACTGAGTACTACAACGACCCGGCCGCTCCGAAAGCGAACACCCTTATCCCGGCCAGCAACCTGCTCGTCGTCGACGAGACGGGTGCCATCCTCCTCCAGCGCCGCCGCGACACCGGACAGTGGGCACTCCCCGGCGGAGCCCAGGACATCGGTGAGACCGCGGCCCAGTGCGCGGTCCGCGAGTGCCTGGAGGAGACCGGCATCATCGCGGAGATCACCGGCTTCCTCGGCGTCTACACCAACCCGAACCACATCGTCGCCTACACCGACGGAGAGATCCGCCAGCAGTACGAGAACACCTACATCGGCCGCCCCATCGGCGGCGAGCCCGCAATCAACGACGAGGCCGACGGCGTCCGCTTCGTCCAGCCCGCAGACCTGGACCAGTACGACATCCACCCGAGCATGCGCCAGCAGATCGGCGACTACCTCGCCGGTACCTATCCCTACCTCGGCTGAGCCGCCAGAGCGGCCTCGATCCTCTCGGCAGAGGAGAAGATCTCCGGCGCCGCCCGCCGGATGAACCGACCGACCACGCTGTCCGCGCCATAACGGTCGACGATCTCCGCGACCCGCTCTCGCACGATCGTCCGGCCGCCGTCGGGCGTCGTCGTCATGTCGCAATACACGAGGGCGTCCACCAACAGCGGATCATCCAACAACGGGAACTCCCTCGCCAACTCCTCCCGCAGCCCCCGTTCTTCCGCCTCCAGCAGCGCGAACGAGTGGTTCGCCACCAGACGGGTCAGCCTCTCATCGACACCGTGCTCGTCCCGTAGGAAGCGCGCGCCATCGAGCGGATGGAACCCGGTGGTCGCCAAGCGAGGCGCGTATCCCACGTCATGCAGGATCGCGGCCGAGATCAGCAGGTCAGCGTCCTTCCCCAAGATCAGGCCGACCTCGGCCGCCCGGGCTGCGACTCCACAGCTGTGCTCCCACCGTCGTGGGAGCACATTCCCGAGTTCAGTCGCCGCGACTCGCCTGGCCCAGCCCACCATCTCCTCGTCCATGGCCCTCTACATGCCCCGCCGAGTGGCTGCCAGTCGTATTGGTCCCCGTCCCGCCTCAGCGAGCCCGCCGCTCGGCAGTGAGCTGAGCCGCCGGACGACAGGGTCAGCCCAAGAGGGCGCATGTCTGCTCGAAGTCCGACGGGAGCCAGCCACGGCTCAGCAAGCGCGGGTGTGCGGGAAACGCCGTGATCGCGGCAACGACGAAAGCGAGCGATGCCCATGGCGTGTGCACGCGCGTCATCACCTGCTGGCCGCGCGTGCTGATAAAGCTCGTCTGGAAGGTGTCCGGAGCAACGAGTTCGATTGCGCTCAGCGCCCTCCAGTCGAGGTCGAGCTCGCATGTCGGGTGAGCTTGTTCCGCTTTGACGGACACCATCGGTGTGGTGGTCAGGCTGCGAGTGCGGCCTCGTAGTCGGCGGGGCTGCGGTAGTCGAGGCTGCTGTGGAGTCGGTGCAAGTTGTACCAGCTTTCGATCCACTCAAAGATCGCGGTGTGGGCGGCGGACCTACTCGGCCAGGGCTGGGTGCCGATCAGCTCGTTCTTCAGGGTGGCGAAGAGCGACTCGGCCAGCGCGTTGTCCCAGCACTGGCGGTGCGGCCAACGGATAGCCGGACACCCAACTTCTCTGCCAGAAGGGCGAGTTCACGGCTGGTGTACTGGCAGCCGCGGTCGGAATGGAAGATCACGGAACCTGCCGGGCGGCGCTGGCGGCAGGCGGCTCGCAGTGCGTCGGCGACCAGTTCGGTGCGCAGGTGGTCGGCGGTGGCCCAGCCGATCACCCGTCGGGAGGCGATGTCGATGACGGTGGCCAGGTAGAGCCAGCCCTCGTCGGTGGCGATGTAGGTAATGTCGCCGCAACCAGCGGGTGTCGACCGCGGTCGGGTCGGGGCGGAAGTCGCGCAGGACCAGGTCCGGGCGGGTGGCCGCGTGCGGGTCGGGCAGGGTGGTGCGGTGTCGGCGTCTGCGGTGCCGGCCGACGAGCCCGGCGGCCCGCATCAGCCGGGCGATGCGTCTGCGGCCGCAGGCGGTGCCCTCGCGCTTGAGGACGGCGTGGATGCGCGGGGCCCCGTAGGTGCCCCGGGAATGGACGTGGATGGCGGTGATCTGATCGGTCAGCTCCGCATCCTGCACGACCCGGGGGCTGACGGCGCCGGTGCGGCGGGTGTAGAAGGCGGCACGGGAGACCTTCAGCAGCTCACATGCGCGTTTGACGCTGTGGCCCGCCTGCTTCTCCGCCTCGATGAACGGGTGCACGTTCACCGGGTCTCCTTCGCGAAGAAAGCCGTGGCCCGCTTGAGGATCTCCACGTCCTCCCGCAGGCGGCGGTTCTCCCGCCGCAGTTGGGCCAGTTCCTCGCGTTCGCTGCTGGTCAGGCCGTCGCGCTTGCCGTCATCGACCTCGGCCTGCTTGACCCAGTCGCGTACCGCGGTCTCGGTCAGGTCGAAGTCCTTGGCAACCTGACCTACCGAGCGGTCACCGCGTTGGCACAGCTCGACGATCTCGGCCTTGAACTCCGGCGTGAACGAGCGGCGAGGACGCGGCTTCTTCTTCCCCATGCTCTCCATGATGGACATCATCCTTCTGGGACCGAAGCCCCTGATCTTCGATGTCCGTCAAAGCGGATCAAGCCCAACCCCTGCTCGGCGAGCCTTGGCCCGGCGTCCCGGCACGGGAGCGGGGTGCCAGTGACCGAGCCGACGCCTGCTGGTTCCCGATAGCCAAGGGACTCACGCCCCACGGCCTTCGCCACACCCACCGGACGATCATGGAGGACCTGGGAACCGAGAAGGTCCTCATGGACGAACGCATGGGTCACTTCGACGGCTCCGTCTCCGCGCGGTACGCCCACGTCACACCAGGCATGCGGAAACGCCTCATGCTTGGATTGACCAAGCAGTGGGAGGCGGCGCTCGACGCCCGACTGGTGATGTATCCGACGTCACCAGTGCGCGTGCTAAACGATCTACTGCGCATGCGCGCGCTCGTCGCCCGATAATCCCGTGAGGCCCTGCAGCGGTGCTGCAGGGCCTCGCCGTCATTGCCAGGATCACGCGGCCCGTTCATTGAATTAAGCGGCAGATTGTCCACCCAAGCGGTTGCGGGCGCATGGAAGCCGTCCGGTGTTCGGCGTCCGTGTCGAAAGCTGAGTCTCGCGGGCAGAGGAAGCCGACAGCGCAGAAGTCTCTGGACGGAAACGGATCAAAAAGCCTTGAGAGGCAGGCTGACCAGGAAGTGGGCAAGTCGGCCTAGTCAGTGGGGTGCAGACGTCGACAGTGTGCCCCCGCCTGGGAAGTAGCCCCGGAGCGAGTGAGCCTGAGACGATCGAGGCATCGACGCGGGTGGACGTAGCCCAAGTTCCTGCGCGGGCAGCACAGTTGAACTGTCGAACCTACGAACTCACTTCTGGAGCGGCAGTATGTCCAGTTCCCCTTCGAGCGACAGCGACTTCGCCACAGTCATCTTCTGTTTCACGGGTTACCGCCAAGAACGGTGGACTGCGCCGCCAGTGCTGGTCGTGATCGTCGTACTCGTGTGGGCGCTGGCTGCTCACGCTGGTCCTGACCGAGTGGTTCCGGGCACCGTCGCAGTACTAGCCGCAGCCCTGGCCGACTTGCTGGTCGGTCGTCGTTCTGCATGTGCCTGGGCGCAACAGAGCAGGTAGTCGTGGGCCGACGTGCCAAGGGCCCCGACGTGGGTGCGGGGCCCCGACTGCTTGAGCTGGTGAAGTACCTGCGTGAGCTCAAGGCCACCAGCCGCCTCACTTACCGCGAGATGGCGGGGCGTACGGGGCCAAAGCCGTATTACTGCGGTGCTTCGACGCTCAGCCAAGCAGTAACCGGTGCTCGGCTTCCCCGGCTCCAGGTTGTGGAAGCCTACGCTCGCGCAGCTGGTAGCCGCGCCGACCAGGAGGCGCGTCAGCGCCGTGTGGGACGAGCGCGTCAACTGTGGAAAGCTGCGGCCATTGAGCAGGCTCGTCCCCTTCGGGCAGGCCGTGGGCGTCGGCTCCGACAGATCCGTACGTCAGAGGCACTCGGGCAGGGCCTAGCGAGGCTCCGCGCGCGTGCAGGCCAGCCGTCACTGCGTGAGATCGAACGGGAGACCGCTGCTAGTGGCCACCGCGTCCCGCGATCGACGTGCCAGTTGATCTTGGCTGGCCGCGTCCTGCCCACCTCGGAGCAGTTGACTGCCCTCCTGAACGCCTTCGCTGTCACCGAAGCTGCTTCCTTGGGCTGGCGTATCGCGCTTAATCGCATTATGACCGGCATATACCCAGTGCCGACCTGGCCTGCTGGGTGCGTGTGCCCGGACGGGGACCCCTCCGTAATTGGGTTCCTGGAACGTCGTGATCGCGACGAGAGGATCAAGCGAAAGACTGGGCAACTCCGCCAGGACGAGGACTACGACAAATGGCTGGAGGCGCGTGCGGCCAGGGCGTTCCACCGGCTCCGATGGGACTATCTGGATGAGGACGAGCTAAATCACTTTGAGCGGGTGGGTGGTCCACCTTGCTTGACGGGTCTGGATGACATTGCGGAAGGCCGTCGGCAAGCAGTGATCGAGTAGGGCAGCCACGGACGCTGGGGAGCCGGTTCCGGAAGTCGGCTCCCAAACGGCTCCCAAAACGACCCCAGGAACCACTCAGGGGCCCGACCCGCTAAGCGGATCAGGCCCCTGACCTGGTATTACAGCGTCGGGGTGGCGGGATTTGAACCCACGACCTCTTCGTCCCGAACGAAGCGCGCTGCCAAGCTGCGCCACACCCCGATGTCGCTGCTTGTCGCGGCGACGACGTTTACTTTAGCCCACCGGGGGCCTGAGGCGAAATCCGGTTCTGGTGCGGCGGGGGACCGGGTTGGGGCGGGCGTGGTCGAGGGCCACGAGGAGGAGGGCGAGGGCGTAGCAGGAGAGGCCCAGGAGGAGGGCGTTGGCCAGGACGTGGCGGTATCCGTGCTGGTCGACGTCCAGGAAGGCGTACAGGTAGCGGTGTGCCGCGCCGGCCGGGAGCAGTGCGCCCCGGGTGAGGGAGAAGGCCAGGTAGGCCAGTGGGTAGAGCAGCCAGGGGGCGGCCTGGCGCAGGTGGAGGCGGTTCGGGGCGGTCAGCAGGAGCCAGTCCAGCAGGGCGGCGACCGGGATCACCGTGTGCAGGAGGCGCGCGGCGACCGACTGCCACAGGGGGTGGGTGCCGGGGGCGTCCGTGATCGAGAACGGCGGGGTCGCCTCGGTCAGCAGCAGGTGGTGGACCAGTGCGTACAGGGTGACGTAGAGCACGGCCGCCCCGGTCAGGGCCGCGGGGGCGGGGCGGCGGGCGGTCCACGCCCTGCGGGCCGAGACGGCGAGTACCAGGATCAGCAGGATCGTGCTCTGGATCGCGAAATGGCTCAGGACGTGCAGCGGCGGGCCGATGATCATCTCGGCCGTCACCGCCGCCGCAGCCGCTGCGGCGACCAGGAAGCGGTACACCGCCGTCCAGGGGCGGCGGACGGGGGTCACCACCGCGGTCGCGGGGACGGCGGACGCCATCAGCGCGGTGATGCCCGGGATCACGGGGAGGTCCGGTATGTCCCGGGGGATCGGAGGCGTCGGGGAGGCGGACGCTCCGGGGACCGGTGGTATCGGGGCGGTCATGCCCTCACGGTAGGAAGTGGGGGCTTTCCGGGCGATTCGGGTGGGCTGTGTGGGTTACGGGTGGAGTGTCGTGACCGGTGCTCGTACGGCGACCGATGCGACCGATGCGACCGGTGCCTTGCGGCGTCCCGCCCCGTTCCGTTCCGTCCCCATCCCGTCTCGTCGGTCCGGTCAGCCCCGTCGGTCCGGTCAGCCCCGTCGGTCCGGTCGGTCCCGTCGGTCCGGTCAGTCCTTCGCCACCAGCGTCAGCAGTGTCGCCTCCGGCGGGCAGGCGAAGCGGACCGGGGTGTAGCGGTTGGTGCCGCAGCCCGCCGAGACGTGGAGGTAGGAGGTGTGGCCCTCGGCGGTGTGGGTGGACAGGCCCTTGACCCGGTCGGTGTCCAGGTCGCAGTTGGTGACCAGGGCGCCGTAGAAGGGGATGCAGAGCTGCCCGCCGTGGGTGTGGCCGGCCAGGATCAGGGGGTAGCCGTCGGCCGCGAAGGCGTCCAGGGCGCGCAGGTAGGGGGCGTGGACGACGCCCATCGAGAAGTCGGCCCCGGCGGACGGGCCGCCGGCCACCCGGGCGTAGCGGTCCCGTTTGATGTGCGGATCGTCCAGGCCCGTCAGCTCCACCGAGACGCCCTCGATCTTCAGGGTGCCGCGGGTGTTGGTGAGGTTGAGCCAGCCCGCCTCGTCGAAGCCGTCGCGCAGGTCCTCCCACGGGTTGTGGATCACGCCGACCGCGGGGGCGTTGCCGTTCAGGCCGTGCCGGCCGCTCGTCTTCTCCAGCAGATAGCGGGCGGGGTTGCGCGGCCGGGGGCCGTAGTAGTCGTTGGAGCCGAAGACATAGGCGCCCGGGAACTCCATGAGCGGGCCGAGCGAGTCCAGGACCTCCGGCACACCCTCGGGGTCGGAGAGGTTGTCGCCGGTGTTGATCACGAAGTCGGGGCGCAGCCCGGCGAGCGAGCGCAGCCAGCGCTGCTTCTTGCGCTGGTCGCCGACCATGTGGATGTCGGAGACCTGGAGGACGCGGAGGGGGTGCATACCCGAGGGCAGGACCGGGACGGTCACCCGTCGCAGGCGGAAGGAGCGGACCTCGAAACCCGCCGCGTAGATGAGACCGGCGGTCGCGACCGCCGTGATGCCGAGGGGTACTCCGTATCGCGCGCGCATGTGTCCATCGTCTCAAAGTCGTGCCCTGCCAGGGAAATCGCGCGCGCGGCGGGGCCCCGGTGCGGGGTGCCGGGAGCTCGGTCGCCCGCCCGCGACGGGCCGGTAAATCGGCGCGCGGCGATCACGTCGTACCTGCGACAATCGACCTCATGACCACCCTCAAGTCGAAGCTGCACGATGACCTCAACGCCGCGATCAAGGAGCGTGACGAGCTGCGTTCCGCGACGCTCCGGCTGACGCTCGCCGCGATCACCAAGGAGGAGGTCGCGGGCAAGGTGAAGCGCGAGCTGTCCGACGACGAGGTCCTCAAGGTGATCACCAAGGAGGCCAAGAAGCGCCGCGAGGCGGCCGATGCCTTCGCACAGGGCGGTCGTGCGGAGTCGGCCGAGCGGGAGAAGGCGGAGGGCGAGGTGCTCGCCGCGTATCTGCCCAAGCAGCTGTCCGACGAGGAGCTGGAGGCGATCGTCGGACAGGCGGTCGCGGAGGCCAGGGCGGCCGGCGCCGAGGGGCCGCGGGCCATGGGCGCGGTCATGAAGATCGTGAACCCGAAGGTCGCGGGGCAGGCCGAGGGCGGGCGGGTCGCCGCGGTGGTCAAAAGGCTGCTGGCGGGCTGATCCGGCCGCCGGACGTGAGGACCAGCGGACCGGTCCTCTGATCCGCCCGCCGGACCGACGACCAGCGGACCAGTCCTCTGATCCGGCCGCCGGGCCAGAGGGCCAGAGCAGAGGAGGGCCCCGGCGGGAAGCCGGGGCCCTCCTCTCGTTGTGCTCATGGGGTGCGCGGGGCCGGATCAGCCGTGCTGGCCGCCGTTGCCGTTCCCGTGGGTGCCGCCGGTCTGGCCCTGGATGAAGCCGCCGGGGAAGCCGGGGAACCCGGTGCCGCCGCCGGCCGGGCCACCGGGGAGGCCACCGCCGTCGTCGCCGCCGTCACCCCCGTGGCCGCGGCCTTTTCCCTTGTCGCCGCCCTTGTTCTTGTCCTTGTTCTTGTCCTTGTCGGGACCCTTGTTCTTGTCCTTGCCCGGGTCCGGGATGTCGATGATGTTGAAGGACGGGGCGGGCTTGCCCTGGAGGGCGCCGGTCATCGCGTCCCGCCAGATCGGGCCGGGCACGTCGGCGCCGAAGACGAGGTCGTGCATGATGCCGCCGATGCGGATGCCGGTCATCTTGACCTTCTGGCTGGCGCTGCCCACCCACACCGCGCCCGCCATGTTCGGCGTGTAGCCGACGAACCAGGCGTTCTTGCGCTCGTCGGTCGTACCCGTCTTGCCCGCGTTGTCGCGGTCGGAGAGACCGGCCTGCTGGCCGGTACCGGAGTCGATCACGCCCTGGAGCAGCGTGTTGACGGTGTCCGCGGTCTTCTCGGACATGGCCCGTGTGCAGGTGGTCTTCGGCACCGGCAGCGCCTTCGTCTGGCCGCCGATGCGCTGGGTGATCGACTCGATGGCGACCGGGGTGCAGTACGTGCCGCGCGAGGCGAAGGTGGCGTAGGCGCTCGCCATCGTCAGCGGGGAGATGCCGACCGCGCCGAGCGCGATGGAGGGCGCCTGCGGCAGTTTCTTGCCGTCACCCTGCACCACGTGCAGCTTGTCGGTCATGGTCGTCACCGGGCAGAGGCCGATCTCGGAGATCATCTGCACGAAGTAGGTGTTGATCGACTTCGCCATGGCCTCCTTCATGGCGTACGGGCCGTGCTCGGAGGTGTTCTCGTTCTCCACGTCCTCGTGGTACGAGTTCAGCCACCGCTTGCCGTCGCACGCCTGGACCGGGCTCGGGTACGGCATCTTGTACGGCGAGGAGTACTCCTGCGTGGGCGCCTTGCCGCCCTCGATGGCCGCCGCCGCGACGAACGGCTTGAACGTCGAACCGGTCGGGAAGCCGTAGTTCGAGCCGCCCGCGTCGTTGCCGACCGAGTAGTTGATCTCGGTCTCGTTCTTCCCGTAGCCGTACGGCTTGGACTGGCCCATCGCGACGATCCGGCCGGTGCCCGGCTCGACCAGCACGGCCGCCGAGGCGACGGAGTCCGACTGGTAGATGTGGTCCTTCAGGGAGGACTGCACCGACGCCTGGGCCTGCGGGTCCAGGGTGGTGCGGATGGTCAGACCGCCCTGGTTCCAGATCTTGGCCCGGTCGGCGCGGGTCTTGCCGTAGACCGGGCTGTTCAGGAACGCCTTCTCGACGTACTTGCAGAAGAAGGCCGAGTCCTTGACCGCGGTGATGCAGCCGTTGCGCGGCCGGGTGACCTTCAGCTTCAGCGGGACCTTCTTGGCCGCGTCCGCCTCCGCCTGGGAGATGTCCCCGACCTCGGCCATCCGCTGGAGCACGGTGTTGCGCCGCTTGGTGGCCTCGGCCTCGTCGTTGACCGGGTCGTAGCGGCTCGGCGACTGGACGATGCCGGCCAGCAGCGCCGCCTCGGGGAGGGTGAGGTCCTTGGCGTGCTTGGAGAAGTACCGCTGGGAGGCGGCCTCGACGCCGTAGGCCTGCTCACCGAAGAAGGTGATGTTCAGGTAGTTCTCGAGGATCCGCTTCTTGCCGAGGTCCTGCTCGACCTGGATCGCGTACTTCAGCTCCTTGATCTTGCGGCCGAGCGTCTGCTGCGTGGCCTGCGCGACCTTCGTCGGGTCGTCGCCGGCCTCCTCCACGAAGACGTTCTTCACGTACTGCTGGGTGAGTGTGGAGGCGCCCTGGGCCACCCCGCCGCTGGTCGCGTTCTTGTTGAGCGCGCGCAGGACGCCCTTCAGGTCGATCGCCCCGTGCTGGTAGAAGCGGGCGTCCTCGATCGCGACGATCGCCTTCTGCAGATACGGGGAGATGTCCTTGAGCTCCACCACCGTGCGGTCACGGGAGTAGACCTGGGCGAGCTGGCTGCCCTGGCTGTCCAGGATCGTGGTGCGCTGGCTGAGCGGGGGGCGCTTGAGGTTGGCCGGGATGTCGTCGAACCCCTGGACCGACCCCTTCGCCGCCAGGCCCAGCGCGCCGGCCGCGGGCAACGCGATTCCGGCGAGGACCGCTCCGGCGAGCACACTGACACCGAGGAACTTGGCGGCCTGTTGCGTTGGCGACTGACCACCGCCCGAGCGCTTCTTTGGCATGGGGGCAGCCTACGTTCTCATTCGCCGGACACGCGTATATGCCTTGGCCTAAGCTGCTCTCGGCTGTCACAGCAGCACCGCTGTTCCTTCCCTCGTCTCCCTCGCCTCCTTCGTCTCTCTCGTCTTCTACGTCCGGCGAACCCGAATCGTTCCGGACGCGCGCGATGTCCCTTTCCGGCCGGTCTCCGGGCCCGGCGACACGTGCCCGGAATCGCCTTGTGTGATGCGTGACGTCCGTTGTGGCGCAAGAGGAACCTCCCGTTGTGCCGGGAATGTCGCGCATGTCGCCACCTCACTCCCCCGGGTGATCTGCCGCTAACCCATAGTCCGTTCGGACCATTCAAGATTGGGCCCGCTGGGGGTGTTGCGCTGTGTCCACCTTCCGTAACGTCCTCAACTGGCGGCGGTGAATATGCCGCCGTCGCCGTGGGGGAGCCTCGATTCGGGAGAGGACGGCGCCGGTATGGGCTGGGTAACCGACTGGAGTGCGCAGGCGGCCTGCCGCACTACCGATCCGGATGAACTGTTCGTTCAGGGAGCAGCGCAGAACAGGGCCAAGGCGGTGTGCACGGGGTGCCCGGTACGCACCGAATGCCTTGCCGACGCACTCGACAACCGCGTCGAGTTCGGCGTCTGGGGAGGCATGACGGAGCGTGAGCGCCGCGCGCTGCTGCGCAGACGGCCGACCGTCACCTCATGGCGCAGGCTGCTGGAGACCGCGCGCCTGGAGTACGAGCGCGGGGCGGGCCTGGTCTCCCTCGACGAAGACGAGGTGTACGAGGCCTTCGCGGCGGTGGGCTGAGAGCGCTCTCGTGCCCGGGTGCCGCCGCCGTCCTCTCAGGCGCCCGGCTCGGGCAGTTCGCGGCGGTTGTCCGCGAGCCGGGCCCCGATGTCCCGCAGTCCCGTGAGGTCGTGCACATCGCCGGGGAGCGCGGCCACCTCCGCCACCGCGACCTCGGGATGCCGGGCGGCGAAGCGGTCACGCGTGCGCTGCTCGCGCGCGAGCACCTGCATACGCTCGGCGTGCAGCCGCAGCAGACCCGCGGCGACCTGGTCCACGGGGTCCGAGGGATCCGCGGGGTCCGCGGGATCCACGAGGCCGTCCGCCGGGTCCGAGGAGTTTGCCGGGCCGGCCGCGTCGTCGGGGCCGGCGGGATCGGCTGGATCGGTGGAATCCGTGTGCTCGGTCTCGGGGTCGGAAGAACCGGAGCCCGGGGCGCCGGAGTCCGGGAGGTCAGAACTGGAGGAGTCTGAACTTCCGTACGTGTCGGGAGAGTTACGAAGACCAGCTTTCCCATCCCCCTGATCCACAATGCGGGGCTCCTCAAGATTTTCCGCCGCGGCGAGCGCCCGCTCGGCCGACAGCTTCCCGGCCCCGCTGCCGTGCACCCGGTTGAGGACCAGACCGGCCAGCGGCATCCGCTCCGCGGCCAGCCGCTCCACGAAGTACGCGGCCTCTCGCAGGGCGTCCCGCTCCGGGGCCGCGACCACCAGGAACGCCGTCCCCGGCGCCTGGAGCAGTTTGTACGTGGCGTCGGCGCGCGTACGGAAGCCGCCGAAGGTGGTGTCCATCGCGGCCACGAAGGTCTGGACGTCCTTGAGGAGCTGGCCGCCCAGCAGCTTGCCCAGCGTGCCGGTCATCATCGACATACCGACGTTCAGGAACTTCATCCCGGCGCGCCCGCCCAGCTTGGCCGGGGCCGTCAGGAGCCGGATCAGCCGCCCGTCCAGGAAAGAGCCGAGCCGCTTGGGCGCGTCCAGGAAGTCCAGCGCGGAGCGCGAGGGCGGGGTGTCGACGACGATGAGGTCCCACTCGTCGCGCGCCCGCAGCTGCCCCAGCTTCTCCATCGCCATGTACTCCTGCGTGCCCGCGAAGCCCGCCGAGAGCGACTGGTAGAAGGGGTTGGCCAGGATCGCCGCCGCCCGCTCGGGATCCGCGTGCGCCTCGACGACCTCGTCGAAGGTGCGCTTCATGTCGAGCATCATGGCGTGCAGTTCGCCGTCGCCGTCGGTGCCCTTGACCCGGCGCGGGACGTTGTCGAGGGAGTCGATGCCCATCGACTGGGCGAGCCGGCGGGCCGGGTCGATCGTCAGGACGACCACCTTGCGGCCCCGCTCGGCCGCCCGCAGTCCGAGGGCGGCAGCCGTCGTCGTCTTGCCGACCCCGCCCGCGCCGCAGCACACCACGATCCGCGTCCCCGGATCGTCGATCAGCGGGTCGACGTCCAGCACGCGTGTGTGCGCGAGACGGCGGGCGCCCTCCTGCGACGGTCCTGAGGGCGCTTCGGGTCCCCCCGCGGGGGCCGGGTCCGGGCTCATGACATCCCCTGCTTCCGCAGCTCTCTCGCCAGTTCGTACAGGCCCGCCAGGTCCATGCCCTCGGCGAGCAGGGGCAGTTCGTGCAGCGGCAGGTCCAGCTCGCCGAGGACCGAGCGCTGCTCCTGCTCCAGCGCGTACCGCTCGGCGTACTCGTGCGCCTGTGCGAGCAGCGGGTCCACCAGCCGCTCGGCGTTCCCGCCGCGCCGTGCGCCGCCGAGCCCGGCGGAGGACAGCGAGCGGGCGAGCGCGGTGCGCGGCACGCTCCGCACGAGTTCCAGTCCGGCGGCGTCCAGCACCTGGGGGCGCACCATGTTCACGACGACGCGGCCCACCGGCAGCCGGGCGGCGCGCAGTTCGGCGATGCCGTCCGCGGTCTCCTGGACGGGCATCTCCTCCAGCAGCGTCACCAGGTGCACGGCCGTCTCGGCGGACTTCAGCACCCGCATCACGGCCTGCGCCTGATTGTGTATCGGGCCGATCCTGGCGAGCCCGGCCACCTCGTCGTTGACGTTGAGGAAGCGGGTGATGCGGCCGGTCGGTGGCGCGTCCATGACCACGTAGTCGTAGACGAACCGTCCGGCCCGGTCCTTGCGCCGCACCGCCTCGCACGCCTTGCCGGTCAGCAGGACGTCCCGGACGCCCGGTGCGACGGTGGTGGCGAAGTCGACGGCGCCGAGCTTCTTCAGGGCACGGCCGGCGCTGCCCAGCTTGTAGAACATCTGGAGGTAGTCCAGCAGGGCCAGTTCCGCGTCTATGGCGAGCGCGTACACCTCCCCGCCGCCCGGTGCGACCGCGATCTTGCGTTCCTCATAGGGCAGCGCCTCCGTTTCGAAGAGCTGTGCGATGCCCTGGCGGCCCTCGACCTCGACGAGGAGCGTCCGCTTCCCCTTCGTGGCCAGGGCCAGCGCGAGGGCCGCGGCGACCGTGGTCTTGCCGGTCCCGCCCTTGCCGCTGACGACCTGGAGCCTGCTCACGTCTTCGAGCCTAACCAGTCCGCGCTCCGGGCACGCGCGAGGCTGTGGACAACCGCCGCCGCGGTGGCGTCCTCACCGGCCGCGGAGCGGGCGCGCGGCGGGCGTGCGGCCCGGCGCTCGGGCGGTCGGCGTCCCGGGGTGCGAGCGGCCGGCGGCCGGGCGCACGTCCGGCGCACGGCAGGGCCGGCCGCAGCGGCTACAGTCGGCCCATGACCAAGTGGGAATACGCAACCGTGCCGCTGCTCGTCCACGCCACGAAGCAGATCCTGGACAACTGGGGCGAGGACGGCTGGGAGCTCGTCCAGGTCGTGCCCGGCCCGAACCCGGAGCAGCTGGTGGCCTACCTGAAGCGGGAGAAGCAGGCATGAGCGCGGTCGAGGCCAGGCTGGCCGAGCTGGGTCTGACGCTGCCGGAGGTCGTGCCGCCGCTGGCCGCCTACCAGCCGGCCGTGCAGTCCGGTCCGTACGTCTACACCGCCGGCCAGCTGCCGATGGTGGACGGCAAGCTCCCGGTCACCGGCAAGGTGGGCCTCGAGGTCACGGCCGAGGAGGCCAAGGACCTGGCCCGCACCTGCGCGCTGAACGCGCTCGCCGCCGTCAAGTCCGTCGCGGGCGACCTGGACCGCATCGCGCGCGTGGTGAAGGTCGTGGGCTTCGTCGCCTCGGCCGCCGACTTCACCGGGCAGCCCGGTGTCGTCAACGGCGCCAGCGAGCTGCTGGGCGAGGTCCTGGGCGACAAGGGCGTACACGCGCGCAGCGCGGTCGGTGTGGCGGTGCTGCCGCTGGACGCGCCCGTGGAGGTGGAGATCCAGGTCGAGCTGGTTCCCTGAGCGGCCCCGGCCCCGACGCCTCTCGAACATTCGCGCGCCACGGGATAGCCTCCGGCCATGGCGAATGGGCAGGCGAACGGGCAGTGGTTCCCTCCGGACTGGCCGGACCGCATCCGCGCGCTCGCGGACGGCACCCTCACCCCGGCCGCGCCCAGACGGGCGGCCACCGTCATGCTCCTGCGGGACACCGAGGCCGGTCCCGCCGTGCACATGCTGCGCCGACGCGCCTCCATGGCCTTCGCCGGGGGCGCGTACGCGTACCCGGGCGGCGGCGTCGATCCGCGCGACGACGACCAGCAGGTGCGCTGGGCGGGTCCCACGCGCGCGTGGTGGGCCGACCGGCTCGGCGTGGACGACGCGGCGGCGGCCCAGGCGATCGTCTGCGCGGCCGTCCGGGAGACGTACGAGGAGTCGGGTGTCCTGCTCGCCGGGCCCGGCGACGACTCCGTCGTCGGCGACACCACGGGCCCCGGCTGGGAGGCCGACCGCGCCGCCCTGGTCGCGCGGGAGCTGTCCTTCGCGGAGTTCCTCGACCGCCGCGGCCTGACCCTGCGCTCGGACCTGCTGGGCGCCTGGGCGCGCTGGATCACGCCCGAGTTCGAACCCCGCCGCTACGACACCTGGTTCTTCGTGGCCGCCCTGCCCGAGGGCCAGCGCACCCGCAACGCCTCCACGGAGGCCGACCGCACGGTGTGGATCCGGCCCCAGGACGCGGCGGCCGGGTACGACAGGGGCGAGCTGCTGATGATGCCGCCGACCGTCGCCACCCTGCGCCGGCTGCTGCCCTGCGCCAGCGCCGCGCGGGCGCTGGAGGCGGCCGGGTCGCAGGACCTGACCCCTGTGCTCGCCCGCGCCCGCCTGGTGGACGGCGAGGTCGAGCTGTCCTGGCCGGGCCACGACGAGTTCACCCGGCACGTCCCGGCCGAGGGCACCCCGCCCGGTCAGGAGGCCCGCGCATGACGGCCCGCCCGCATCCCCTCCGGCTCCCCGCGGCCGGTGTCCAGGAAGGCCCCCTCGTATGACGGACGCAGCAGCGCTCCCCGGGCAGCCCCGCGGCGGTGCGCTCTCCGGGCCCGCCACCGCGCGGGCGGTCAACGTCCTCGCGCCCAACGCCTCCGCCATGACCCTGGACGGCACCAACACCTGGATCCTCTCCGAGCCCGGCTCGGACCGGGCGGTGGTGATCGATCCGGGACCGCTGGACGAGGGCCACCTGCGCCGGGTCGTCGCCACCGCCGAGCAGGCGGGCAGACGCACAGCCCTGACCCTGCTGACCCACGGCCACCCCGACCACGCCGAGGGCGCCGCCCGCTTCGCCGAACTGACCCGCACGCGCGTGCGTGCCCTCGACCCGGCCCTGCGGCTGGGCGACGAAGGACTGGCGGCCGGTGACGTGATCTCGGTGGGCGGCCTGGAACTGCGGGTCGTCCCGACACCCGGCCACACCGCCGACTCGCTCTGCTTCCACCTCCCGGCCGACCGGGCGGTGCTCACCGGCGACACGATCCTGGGGCGCGGTACGACCGTCGTCGCCCATCCGGACGGACGCCTCGGCGACTATCTGGACTCGCTGCGGCGGCTCAGGTCCCTGACCGTCGACGACGGCGTGCACACGGTGCTGCCGGGCCACGGGCCGGTTCTGGAGGACGCCCAGGGCGCCGTCGAGTTCTACCTGGCCCACCGCGCGCACCGGCTGGCCCAGGTCGAGACGGCGGTCGAGGACGGCCACCGCGGGCCCGCCGAGGTCGTCGCCCACGTGTACGCCGACGTGGACCGCTCCCTGTGGCCGGCCGCCGAGCTGTCGGTACGGGCCCAGCTGGAGTACCTGCGCGAGCACGGGCTCATCTAGAGCTGCCGCCGCCCGGAGCTGTAGCTGCCGTCGCTGTGCTGCTGCCGCAGGTCACGGCCGGGGCGCCTTGACGCCGTGCACGCGCGCGTACTCCGCGGCCAGCCAGGGGCCCAGGTCGTCGGTGTAGAAGCGCAGGAGAGCCCGGTCGCCGACCGGGTCGTAGCCGTGCGCGGCCGCCGCGGCCATGTGCGCGGCCCGGTCGGGGTGGTACGTGCCGAAGGCGGCGGCCATCTCGTGGAGGTCGCTGGTCCAGCCCTGCCAGCGGCCCATGACCAGGGTGAACCCCGTCCGGACGAGATGGCGGGACATGAAGCGCACCAGGGGCCTGAGGGCCTCCTCGGTGCCGTCGGCGGCCTCGGCCGCGGCGATCCGCTCGCGCCACCGGGGGAGGAGCCGCGCCAGGTCGCCGTTGGTCTCCCGCGCGAGCAACGGGTCGCCGGGGCGGTAGCGGGGCAGGCGGGCGGCGAGGTCCTCGCCGAGCAGCGGGGTGCACAGACAGGCCGTGAACCAGCCCATGTCGTACCGCTCGGCCTCGCTCAGCAGCCGGTCCCGGCCGTACACCAGGAGGCCGACTCCGTCGATCTGGGCGAACTCCTGATCGAGGGCGGCGCCGAACACCCGGGCCGCCCGGCGGTCGGCGTCCGTCGGCTCGTCCCGCAGGGCGACCAGCAGGTCCAGGTCGCTGCGGCCGGCGCGTGCGGCGCCCCGGGGCACGGAACCGTAGAGGTAGGCGCTGTGCAGCCGCTCTCCATGGGCGTACGGCAGCCGGTCCCGGACCGCCGCGACGACGGGCCGGAAGGCGTCCTGCACGCGCGCGAGGGACCCTTCGCGCGCGATGTGCCCGTCGGCGGTGAGACCCGGCCGGCCGCCCGGACGGGCGTCGGTGCCGCGCGGGGTCAGCGGGACCTCTTGGCCAGCCGTTCCACGTCGAGCAGGATCACCGCGCGCGCCTCCAGGCGGAGCCAGCCGCGCTGGGCGAAGTCGGCCAGGGCCTTGTTGACCGTCTCGCGGGACGCGCCGACCAGCTGGGCCAGCTCCTCCTGCGTCAGGTCGTGCACGACGTGGATGCCCTCCTCGGACTGCACGCCGAAGCGGCGGGAGAGGTCCAGCAGGGCGCGGGCGACCCGGCCCGGCACATCGGAGAAGACCAGGTCGGACATCTGGTCGTTGGTCTTGCGCAGCCGACGGGCGACGGCGCGCAGCAGCGCTCCGGCCACCTCCGGCCGTACGTTCAGCCAGGGCTGGAGGTCGCCGTGGCCCAGGGCGAGCAGCTTGACCTCGGTCAGCGCGGTCGCCGTCGCGGTGCGCGGGCCCGGGTCGAAGAGCGACAGCTCGCCGATCAGCTCACCGGGGCCCACGACGGCCAGCATGTTCTCGCGGCCGTCCGGGGACGTGCGGTGCAGCTTGACCTTGCCCTCGGTGACCACATAGAGGCGGTCGCCCGGGTCGCCCTCGTGGAACAGCGAGTCGCCACGTGCGAGCGTCACCTCCGTCATGGAGGCGCGAAGCTCCGCGGCCTGCTCGTCGTCGAGCGCCGCGAAGAGCGGATTGCGCCGCAGAACGTCGTCCACGAGTTCTCTCCTTGTCGACCTGCTCAGGGGATCTTGCTCCCCCGTCGCCAGGGGACCGTGTTCCCCATTTTGCCGGACGGTCCAAACAGTGTGATCTGTCACAAGGATGCCGTACAGGTGTCCCGGGGTACGCGGCAGGGGTCCAATCGGGCGCCGATCTTCGGGGTCCGGGGCGGATGTCGGTGCCGGGCCTTAGGCTGGCCGGGTGTCCGAATCGCCGGTGAGAGCACAGGCCGAGGGGGCTGGGCGGGTGGCTGCACGACAGGATTCCGCTGTGGGCGAACAGGCGCCCGACAGCGGCAGCGGAGCGACGAAACCGGCAAAGAGGACCCCTGTGACAAGAGCGGCCAAGAAGACCTCCGAGAAGCCCGGAAAGCCCGAGAAGCCCGCGAAGAAGGCTGCCACCGGGAAGAAGGCGGCGCCC
This sequence comes from Streptomyces sp. PL-25, assembly GCF_058344915.1. Lineage (NCBI taxonomy): Bacteria > Bacillati > Actinomycetota > Actinomycetes > Kitasatosporales > Streptomycetaceae > Streptomyces > Streptomyces sp. PL-25. Next base: position 3,343,966 of record NZ_CP136997.1, on the reverse strand, counting down.
GCGAAGAAGGCTGCACCCGCTAGGACGTCCAAGACGTCCAGGACCTCCGCGGGCACGTCCGCAGGCAAGTCCGCGGCGAGCGGGTCCGCCGCCGTGAAGAAGGCCGTGCCCCCGAAGAAGGTGGCCGTCGCCCCGGAGAAGGCCACCGCCGCCGTGGGGAAGGCGTCGTCCGTGCGGACGGTCGCCCCGAAGTCACGGAAGAACGAGTCGCACACCGCCCTGGTCCGCCGGGCCCGCCGCATCGACCGCGAGCTGGCCGAGGTGTATCCGTACGCCCACCCCGAGCTGGACTTCGAGAACCCCTTCCAGCTCCTGGTCGCCACCGTCCTGTCGGCGCAGACCACCGACCTGCGGGTCAACCAGACGACACCGGCGCTGTTCGCGAAGTACCCGACCCCCGAGGACCTGGCCGCCGCCGACCCGGAGGAGGTCGAGGGCATCCTCAGGCCCACCGGGTTCTTCCGCGCGAAGACCAGGTCGGTCATGGGTCTTTCCAAGGCCCTGGCGGAGGAGTTCGGCGGGGAGGTCCCGGGCCGTCTAGAGGACCTGGTGAAGCTGCCCGGCGTCGGCCGCAAGACCGCCTTCGTCGTCCTCGGCAACGCCTTCGGGCGCCCCGGCATCACCGTGGACACCCACTTCCAGCGGCTGGTGCGGCGCTGGCAGTGGACCGAGGAGACCGAGCCGGACAAGATCGAGGCGGCCGTCGGAGCGCTCTTCCCCAAGAGCGAGTGGACGATGCTCTCGCATCATGTGATCTTCCACGGCCGCCGTATCTGCCACGCCCGCAAGCCCGCCTGCGGGGCCTGCCCGATCGCTCCGCTCTGCCCGGCGTACGGGGAAGGGGAGACCGACCCGGAGAAGGCGAAGAAGCTGCTGAAGTACGAGAAGGGCGGCTTCCCCGGTCAGCGCCTCAAGCCGCCGCAGTCCTACCTGGACGCGGGCGGCAGGCCGGCACCGCCGCTGGCGGCCGGATGACGGCAGCCGACCGGCCCGGCCGCACCGGTCGCCGCGCCCGGTGCGGAACGATCTCGGTGGCCCCGCGCGTTGGACCGGGCAGGACGGCGGCGACGGCCACCGGGACGAGGGCGGGACAGAGGACCGGCCGGGCCGGCGGCTCGGGCGCGGACCCCGTGGGCACAGACCTCGTGGGCACGGACCGCGCGGGTGCGAGCCGCGCGGACGCGGGCGCACGGACACGTACAGGTACACGTACAGGCTCAGGCACGGACGCAAGGACCCGGACGGACCGGGGACGGGGGTGGCGATGACGCGGGCGGGCGAGACGGCGCACGGGACCCGGACGGACCGGGCCGGCGCGGAGGACCGGACGGCCGGCCGGGTGCCGGGCGGCCCGGTGGCGCTGAGCACGGAGGGGCTGCCCGAGTGGCTGGACCCCGTCGTGCGGGTCGTCGGGACGGTCCAGCCCGTCCAGCTGAGCCGCTTCCTGCCGCCGGAGGACGGCGCGGGACGCCAGTCCGCCGTCCTCGTCCTGTTCGGCGAGGGGGCCCGCGGGCCCGAACTGCTGCTCATGGAGCGGGCGAGTTCGCTGCGTTCGCACGCCGGGCAGCCGTCCTTCCCGGGCGGGGCGCTCGATCCCGAGGACGGCGATCCGCAGGGCGACGGCCCGCTGCGGGCCGCGCTGCGCGAGGCCGAGGAGGAGACCGGACTCGACCCGGACGGCGTCCAGTTGTTCGGTGTGCTGCCCCGGCTCTACATCCCGGTCAGCGGGTTCGTCGTGACGCCCGTGCTCGGCTGGTGGCGCGCGCCCAGCCCGGTGGCCGTCGTCGACCCGGCGGAGACCGCCCGGGTCTTCACGGTCCCCGTGGCGGATCTCACCAACCCCGGCAACCGCGCCACGGCCGTGCACCCCAGCGGTCACCGAGGCCCGGCATTCCTGGTCGAATCGGCCCTCGTGTGGGGCTTCACGGCCGGAATCATCGACCGGCTGCTGCACTACGCGGGCTGGGAGACGCCCTGGGACCGCGAGAAGCAGGTCCCGCTCGACTGGCGGTCATGACAGGGTGGGCCCGTGCCGTTCGGGCCGGAGCCTTCCGGAACGATGTGTTCCCTCGCCGCGCGGCGGCGGGCCGGGCCCCGGCCGACCTGTGGTGACCGGAAGACGATGAGGCGAGGCTCGACGCGGTGAACGTGCTGGACATCCTGCTGCTGGTCGCCGCCGTGTGGTTCGCGGTCGTCGGATACCGCCAGGGATTCGTCGTCGGCATCCTGTCGGTGATCGGCTTCCTGGGCGGCGGACTGGTCGCCGTGTACGCACTCCCGGTGATCTGGGACGCCCTGACCGACCACACACCGGTCAGTACGACCGCGGCCGTGGTCGCGGTGGTCGTCGTGATCATCTGCGCCTCGGTCGGCCAGGCCCTCACCACCCACCTCGGCAACAAGCTGCGTGTGCACATCACCTGGTCCCCGGCCCGCGCGCTGGACGCGACCGGCGGCGCCGTGGTCAACGTCCTCGCGATGCTGCTGGTCGCCTGGCTGATCGGCTCGGCCCTGGGCGGCACGACGATACCGACGCTCGGCAAGGAGGTCCGCACCTCGCAGGTGCTGCTCGGTGTCTCCCGGGTGATGCCCCAGCAGGCGGACACCTGGTTCGCGGACTTCACCTCGGTCCTCGCGCAGAACGGCTTCCCGCAGGTCTTCAGCCCGTTCACCGACGAGCCCATCACCGACGTACAGCCTCCGGACCCGGCGCTGCGCGACAGCGCGGTCGCCCGCAGCGCCAAACGGTCGGTGGTCAAGGTCGTCGGCACCGCGAGCAGTTGCGGCAAGGTGCTGGAGGGCAGCGGGTTCGTCTTCGGCCCCCGCCGCGTCATGACCAACGCCCATGTCGTCGGCGGTGTCGACGAACCCACCGTCCAGATAGGCGGCGAGGGCCGGAAGTACGACGCCAAGGTCGTGCTGTACGACTGGCACCGCGACATCGCCGTGCTCGACGTACCGGACCTGAAGGCGCCCGTGCTGCGCTTCTCCGACTCGGTCGCGCACAGCAAGGACGGCGCGATCGTCGCCGGCTTCCCGGAGAACGGCGCGTACGACGTGCGCTCCGCGCGCGTGCGCGGGCGCATCACGGCCAACGGTCCGGACATCTACCACCGCGGCACCGTCCGCCGCGACGTCTACTCGCTGTACGCGACGGTCCGCCAGGGCAACTCCGGCGGCCCGCTGCTCACCACGGACGGCGAGGTCTACGGCGTGGTGTTCGCGAAGTCCCTCGACGACGCCGAGACCGGCTACGCGCTCACGGCCGGTGAGATCGAGCAGGACATCGCCGAGGGGCGCACCGCCGTGCAGCAGGTGGACACCGACCGCTGCGCGATGTGAGGTCAGCACAGCCGGACCCCGCCCCGCAGGGAAGGCGGTCCGGCCGGTGCGGGATCAGCCGCGGGGATGCCGCAGGCGTACGGAGACCCAACGGGCCCGGCGGCGCAGGATGCGCGGAATGCCGACCCGGGGGTCCGTGCCCGTCAGTTGCGGGGCTTCCCGGTGAAGGGAGCCCGGACCGCTCGCCGAACGGCGGGTGCGTGCTACGTCACTGTAGTCGTGCGTCCAGCCCATACCCCGACGTCTGCCCCCCTCCGAAGGTCGATAACCTCCCGGGCGCCCTCGATTTGGCCTATGCGCGGGGCAATTGGCCGTTCGACGGACAGGCGTTCACGTCCGGATACCGGGCGCGACGGCGCCGTCACGGACCGCCCTCGCGGGGGTGCCGCCGGTCCGGTCCCCGAGGGCCTCACCGGTCCGGTTCGGGGTCCTTCAGCCAGTTGACCAGTTCGGTCGAGAAGGCCACCGGGTCCTCCTCGTGCGGGAAGTGCCCGAGACCGTCGAACAGGCGCCAGCGGTAGGGCGCCTCGACGTACTCGCCGGAACCGGCGGCGCTGCGGGTGCGCTGCACCGGGTCGAGGGAACCGTGCAGATGCAGGGTCGGCACGAGCACCGGGCGCTTCATCCGGCGGTAGAACTGGATGCCGTCCGGCCGGGCCAGGGAGCGCACCAGCCAGCGGTACGGCTCCACGGAGCAGTGCGCCGTGGAGGGGATGCACATCGCCCTGCGGTACGTCTCCAGCGCCTCGTCGTCCGGCAGCCGCGGGCCCGACCAGTCCTGGACCAGCCGGGCCACCAGCGCGCCGTCGTCGGCGGTGAGCTGCCGCTCGGGGATCCACGGCCGCTGGAAGCCCCAGATGTAGGAACTCGCCGCGGTCTGCCGGGCGTCGGAGAGCATCGACGAGCGCCAGCGGCGGGGGTGCGGCATCGAGGAGACCGCGAGCCGCCGGACCAGCTTGGGGCGCATCGCCGCCGCCGTCCACGCCAGATAGCCGCCCAGGTCGTGGCCGACCAGGGCCGCGTCCGGCTCGCCCAGGGAGCGGATCACGCCGGTGACGTCGAGGGCGAGGTTGGCGGGGTCGTAGCCGCGCGGTGTGCGGTCGCTGCCGCCGACGCCGCGCAGGTCCATCGCCACGGCCCGGAAGCCCGCGTCGGCGAGCGCGGTGAGCTGGTGCCGCCAGGTCCACCAGAACTGCGGGAACCCGTGCAGCAGCAGCACCAGCGGCCCGTCGCCCGTCTCGGCGATGTGGAAACGCGCGCCGTTGGCGGCGACATCCCGGTGCGTCACCTTCCGGGCGCCGGGCAGGTCGGTCCGTACGACCGAGGTCGGTTGCGCCGAAGGAGTGGCGGGGTCCGTCATGAGGACGAGCGTGCCACAGCCTCGATGGCCTGCGGTGCCCGGTCCTCCAGCGCGGGGGTCTGCGGACGCGGGTGCGGCTTGGCGTTCTGGAGCACTCCGGCGGTCTGCTTCATGGAGGCGGCGACCTTCTGGGGGCCCTTGCCCTTCTTGGCCTTCTTGAAGAAGACGAGGCCGACCAGCAGCAGAAGAAGCGCGATCAGGACGTTGGCCGCGAAGGAGAGCAGGAAGCACCAGCCGAGGTTCCAGCCGCCGCTCCAGGTGCGGATGCCGTACGCGAGCGCGAAGTTGAGCATCGGCAGCGAGAACAGCAGCATGGCGCCGGCCGCCGTGGTCAGCGCGCCGGCGATCCCGCCGCGTGTGACGTCCTTCTTCAGCTGCGCCTTCGCCAACGCGATCTCGTCGTGCACCAGCGCGGACATCTCCGCCGTCGCCGCGGCGACCAGCTGGCCGATGCTGCGTTCGGCGCCGACCGGGCTGCCGTCGGGTGCGCTCATCGCGGTCTCCCTTTTCTGCCTGACCCTGCGTTCCGGGAACGGCCGGGTTTTTGTACCGTCCCGTCAGATCATGCCGGACTGTCGTTCTGCTCGCCTGCCCCGCCCTGCACTTCCGCACTCCGTCCTGCCCGTTCGGCCTCCTGGCGGGCGGCGACGGCGCGGTGTTCGGCGGCCTTGCGTTCGAGGATGGCCGCCATGCGGAGGTGGTACGCGGGGTCGCCCTCCTCGTACACGTCGGGGATGCCGTCGAGATCGTCGTCGCGCTCCTCGTCCGCGCACATCCGGCGGTACTTGGCGTTGCGGACCTTGAGCAGCACCGTCGCGATCAGCGTGGCGATCAGCGAGCCGGTGAGGACGGCGGCCTTGACCTCGTCGGTCAGCGTGGCGTCGCCGTCGAAGGCCAGCTCGCCGATGAGCAGGGAGACGGTGAAGCCGATCCCGGCCAGCGTGGCGAGCGCGAAGACGTCGGCCCAGGCCAGGTCGTCGCTGAGCGAGGCCCGGGTGAACCGGGTGGTGAGCCAGGTCCCGCCGAAGATGCCGACGGTCTTGCCGACGACCAGACCGAGCACGACACCGAGCGTCTCGGGCCGGGTGAACACATCGGCCAGGGCCCCGCCGGAGACGGACACACCCGCGCTGAACAGCGCGAACAGCGGCACGGCCAGACCCGCCGACAGCGGCCGGACGAGATGCTCGATGCGCTCGCCCGGCGAGTGCTCCTCGCCCTCGCGGGTGGAGCAGCGCAGCATCAGGCCCATCGCGACGCCCGCGATGGTGGCGTGCACGCCGCTGTTGTACATCAGGGCCCAGATGACCAGGGCGAGCGGTACGTACACGTACCACCCGCGCACGCCCTTGCGCAGGAGCAGCCAGAAGACGGCCAGGCCCGCGAAGGCTCCGCCGAGGGCGGCGAAGTTCAGGTTGTCGGTGAAGAAGACCGCGATGATCAGGATGGCGAAGAGGTCGTCGACGACGGCGAGGGTGAGCAGGAAGGCGCGCAGGGCGCTGGGCAGCGAGGTGCCGATGACCGCGAGCACGGCCAGCGCGAAGGCGATGTCGGTGGCGGTCGGCACCGCCCAGCCGCCGAGCGAGCCGCCGCCGGTGAGGTTGGTGAGTGCGTAGACGGCGGCGGGGGCCACCATGCCGCACAGCGCGGCGACCACCGGCAGCGCCGCGGCCCGGGGGTCCTTGAGGTCGCCGGCGACCAGTTCGCGTTTGAGTTCGATGCCGGCGACGAAGAAGAAGACCGCGAGGAGCCCGTCGGCGGCCCAGTGCGCGACGGACAGGTCGAGGCCGAGGGCGGCGGGGCCGAGGTGGAAGTGGCTGACGCGCTCGTAGCTCGTGTGCAGTGCCGGGATGTTCGCCCACACCAGCGCGGCGATCGCGGCGAGCAGCAGCAGGACACCGCCGACCGTCTCGGTGCGCAGCGCGTCCGCGACGAAGTTCCGCTCCGGCAGGGACAGGCGCCCGAAGGCCTTGCGGGGGGCGCGAGGGGTGCGGGGGCGGTCGGTGACCACGAAAACCTCCGGTCGGTGGGCAGCGCTGAGCACATGCCGACCAGACTTCCCGGCGCACCTGAGGATCTTGTTGCGTTGTAGCTCTGTCCAGTCTACGCATCCGGGGGCATCCGGCGTCAGCTGCGCCGGGTGCCCCCGGATGAGATGGCCTGCGAGGGCGGTGGCCTGGACGCGGGGTCCGGGGACGCGGTGTTCCCCTGCGGGCGGCGCCCTCGCGGGCCTGGGTCAGTCCTCGCTGGGCGCCGCCGGCAGCTTCGCCTGGATGAAGTCCATGACCGTGGAGTCCGTCAGCGTCGTGACGTCTCCGAGCTGCCGGTTCTCCGCCACGTCCCGCAGCAGACGGCGCATGATCTTGCCGGACCGGGTCTTCGGCAGCTCCGCCACCGGCAGGACCCGCTTGGGCTTGGCGATCGGCCCGAGCGTGCTGCCGACGTGGTTGCGCAGCTCGGTGACCAGGTCGTCGCTCTCGGCGGCCGAACCGCGCAGGATCACGAAGGCCACGATCGCCTGCCCGGTGGTCTCGTCCGCCGCGCCGACCACGGCCGCCTCGGCGACCGAGGGGTGCGAGACCAGCGCGGACTCCACCTCGGTGGTGGAGATGTTGTGGCCGGAGACCAGCATCACGTCGTCGACCCGGCCGAGCAGCCAGATGTCGCCGTCGTCGTCCTTCTTGGCGCCGTCACCGGCGAAGTAGCGGCCCTCGAAGCGCGACCAGTAGGTGTCGATGAACCGCTGGTCGTCGCCCCAGATGGTGCGCAGCATCGACGGCCACGGCTCGGTGAGCACCAGGTAGCCGCCGCCGCCGTCGGGCACCTCGTTCGCCTCGTCGTCGACGACGGTCGCGCTGATGCCGGGCAGCGCGCGCTGGGCGGAGCCGGGCTTGGCGTCGGTCACGCCCGGCAGCGGGGAGATCATGATGCCGCCGGTCTCCGTCTGCCACCAGGTGTCGACGACCGGGGTGCGGTCCGCGCCGATGTTCTTGCGGTACCAGATCCACGCCTCCGGGTTGATCGGCTCACCGACCGAGCCGAGCACCCGCAGGGAGGACAGGTCGAACTTCGCGGGGATGTCGTCGCCCCACTTCATGAACGTGCGGATCGCCGTCGGCGCCGTGTACAGGATCGTGACCCCGTACTTCTGCACGATCTCCCAGAAGCGGCCCTGGTGCGGGGTGTCCGGCGTGCCCTCGTACATGACCTGCGTCCCGCCGTTGGCCAGCGGGCCGTACACGATGTAGGAGTGGCCGGTGACCCAGCCGACGTCGGCGGTGCACCAGTACACGTCGGTCTCCGGCTTCAGGTCGAAGACGGCCCAGTGCGTGTAGGCGACCTGCGTGAGGTAGCCGCCGGAGGTGTGCAGGATGCCCTTGGGCTTCCCGGTGGTGCCCGAGGTGTAGAGGATGAACAGCGGGTGCTCGGCCTCGAACGCCTCAGGGGTGTGCTCGGCCGACTGGCGCCCGACCACCTCGTGCCACCACAGGTCCCGGCTGTCGTCCCAGGCGACGTCCTGGCCGGTGCGGCGGACCACGAGCACATTGCGCACGCCCGTGGCGCGGCCGACGGCCTCGTCGACGGCGGGCTTGAGCGCGGACGGCTTGCCGCGCCGGTAACCGCCGTCGGCCGTGATGACGACCTTGGCGTCGGCGTCCTGGATGCGGGTGGCGAGCGCGTCCGAGGAGAAGCCGCCGAAGACGACGGAGTGCGCCGCGCCGATGCGGGCGCAGGCCAGCATCGCGACGGCCGTCTCCGGGATCATCGGCATGTAGATCGCGACCCGGTCGCCCTTCCGGACGCCGAGTTCCAGCAGGGCGTTGGCCGCCCTGGACACCTCGTCCTTGAGCTCGGCGTAGGTGATGGCGCGGCTGTCGCCGGGCTCGCCCTCGAAGTGGATCGCGACCCGGTCGCCGTTGCCGGCCTCGACGTGCCGGTCCACGCAGTTGTACGCGACGTTGAGTGTGCCGTCCTTGAACCACTTGGCGAACGGCGGGTTCGACCAGTCGAGGGTCTCGGTCGGCTCCTTGGCCCAGGTCAGCCGGCGGGCCTGCTCGGCCCAGAAGCCGAGCCTGTCAGCCTTGGCCTGTTCGTACGCCTCGGCCGTGACGTTGGCGTTCGCGGCCAGGTCAGCGGGCGGCGCGAAGCGTCGCTCCTCCTTCAAGAGGTTGGCCAGGCTTTCGTTGCTCACGACATCTCCCTTTCCCAGGGTGTCCGTTGTGTCCCAGGCCACAGCTCATCAGACCCGGGGGCCGGATGACAAGGGCCGACCGGTAATTGGTTTAGACCTGTTGTGGAGTGTTCGCACAGTTCCTGCGGCGGGTGACGGGTGTCGCCCGGCTTCAGCATGGCCCCCGGGAGCCGGGGAGACCATGCCCGGGGCATGCGTGTCGCCGGGCGGCCGGGTCACACCGCGCTGGGCAGGTCTTTCACCGATTCCGTCGGCCGCGGGGCGTCCGGTCCCGCCGGGGCGCCCGGCGGCCCCGCCGTCCCGGCCGCCGGTACCGCCTCCGCCTTCGCCTCCGCCGCCGACCCTGTCGTCTGTGCTGCCCCTGCTGCCCCTGCTGCCCCTGCTGCCTCTGCTTCGTCTGCGGTCCGTGCCGCCTCCGCCGCCACGGGGACGAAGACCGCGCCGCCGTCTCCGGCCCCGGCAGGGTCCGTGAGCAGGTACGCCTGGGCCTCGGCCACCTGGAAGTACATCCCGTGCAGCTCCAGCGTGCCCGCGCGCAGGGCCCGTGCCACCGAGTCGTGGGCGCGCAGGTGCTCCAGTTACTGGACGACATTGGCCAGGCTCAGCCGCTCGGTCTCGTCGGCGGGCATCCGGCCGGCCAGCAGGGGGACGGTGCCGTCCGTGGCGCGCAGCCGCTCCAGGCTCGGTGCCCCGTGCCGCAGCCAGCGCCCGAGGGACGTCGCGCCGTCCCCGGCGCCGGGCCGCGAGCCGAGGAGGGCCTGCATCGCCCCGCACCCGGAGTGGCCGCACACCGTGAGGGAGCGCACCCCCAGCACGTCCACCGCGTACTCGATCCCGGCGGCCACCGAGTCGTCGCCGCGCTCCTGGCCGGGGAGCGGGACGAGGTTGCCCACGTTGCGCACGACGAACAGGTCACCGGGGCCGCTGGCGGTGATCATCGAGGTGACCAGGCGGGAGTCGGCGCAGGTGAGGAAGAGCTGGGACGGCTGCTGGCCTTCTCTGGCCAGCCGGGCCAGTTCGTCGCGCACATGCGGCGCGGTGGTGCGCTGGAACAGGCCGATGCCGCGGGCCAGTTGCTCCCCGCTGGGTCCGGGTGCCCCGGCCGCGCGGGACGGGGCACCCAGCGTGGGACGTACCTCGGAGCGGGTGGCGGGGGCGGGGCACTGGTGGTTGCGCCAGGGTGTCCAGGGCCGGCAGCGGCACACGGCGCCGTCCGGACCGGTCGGCTCACCGACCCGGACCGCTCTGCGGCGTCCGGTGAGCCGGACGGAACCGCCCTGCGCGGTGTGGGCGCGCTGCCAGTCCTGCAGCGATTCGTAGGCCGCGTGGTCCATGAAGGAGCCGTCCAGCTCGACGACCGAGACCGCGCCCCGGGGCACCCGGTGCAGGACCCGGCTGAGCCGTGGCACCGCGAGGAACGTCAGCTGGCCCCGGACGCGTACGTGATGCACCCCCTTCTTCTCGTCGTGCGTGATGCGGGTGCGGGCCAGGCGGTGCAGGGCGACGGCGACGGCGGTGGCGACGCCGAGGGCCACGCCCTGGAGGACTCCGAGACCCACCACCCCGAGGGCCGTCACGGCGTACACGGCCACCTCGCGGTGGCGGGTCACCGTACGGATGTGGTGCAGGGAGACCATCTGGACGCCGACGGCCATCACCAGGGCGGCGAGCGCGGCCAGCGGGATGGACTCCAGGACCGGGACGAGCAGCAGCGCGGCGGCCACGACGAGCGCGCCGTGCAGCATCGTGGCGTCCCGGCTGACGGCGCCCGCGCGCACGTTCGCCGAGCTGCGGACGGCGACTCCGGCGACGGGGAGCCCGCCGAGCGCGCCCGAGACGACGTTCGCCGCGCCCTGGCCGAGCAGTTCCCGGTCGAGGTCGGAGCGGGCTGCGGGGGCGGGCGGCCCCGGCCGGCCCGCGGCCAGTCTGTCCACGGCGACGGCACCGAGCAGCGACTGCACGCTGCACACCAGAGTGGTGCTGAGCACGGCCGCCGCCAGGCCGAGGACCGGCCCGTCGGGCAGCCCGGCCAGGGCGTGGCTGCGCCAGGACGGCAGGTCGACCCTGGGCAGGATCAGTCCGCACAGGGAGGCGACGGCGGTGGCCCCGGTGACGGCGACCAGCGCGGCGGGCACCGGGCGCAGCAGGCGCCCCGCCCGGCCGGGGAGCCGGGGCCAGGACAGCAGCAGGGTCAGGGTGAGCGCGCCGACGGCGAGCGCGGCGGGATCGGCGCCGGCCAGCTGGGAGGGCAGCGCGCGCAGGTTGTCCGGCACGGAACTCTGCGGGCTGCCGCCGAGGACGATGTGCAGTTGGGCCACGGCGATGGTGAGGCCGATGCCGGCGAGCATGCCGTGCACGACGGCGGGGCTGACGGCGAGCGCGGCGCGGGCCACCCGGAGGCAGCCCAGGGCGAGTTGGACGAGACCGGCGAGGACGGTGATGGCGCAGGTCGTGCGCCATCCGTAGCGGTGGATCAGGTCGGCGGTGACGACGGTGAGCCCGGCGGCCGGGCCGCTGACCTGCAAGGGCGAGCCGCCGAGGCGGCCGGCGACCAGTCCGCCCACGGCGGCGGCCACGAGGCCGGCCTGGAGCGGGGCGCCGGTGGCGAGGGCGATGCCGAGGGAGAGCGGCAGGGCGATCAGGAAGACCGCGACGGCGGCCGACAGATCGGCGCCCGCGACACGGGGGAGGCGTCGGCGCGGCGGCGGACTGTGGGGCGGGTGCGCGCGCCTGGTGCGCGCGGAGTCGGTGGGGGAGGAGGGGGTGCGGACAGGCATGGCTCGGCTCTCCTCTGGGAGAAGGCGAATGCAACGCTTGGTAAAGCAAAAGTAATGCAACGTAAAGTTCCAGCACAGCTTTTCTGTGCAAATGGGGCAGAGAATCACCTTGAAGGGTGAAGTGGGGTTTTTATCGGCTTGTCGTACTAATTCCTTCTCGCCTTCGTGCGACCTTGACGGCGCTGTCGGCACGGCCGGCACAGCACCAGCACACGCCGTCTCGGCGTAGGACGAGAGAAGGAAGAAGGTGGGCGGAACATGGCCGCCAACCAGAGGATCGCCGCGAGCGTCGTCGCCGCCGTGGCCTGTGCCTCGGCGCTCGCCGGTTGCGCGAGTGGCAGCGACGCACCCCGGCGCGAGGGCGCGCACGGCGCGCCCAAGGCCGCGCAGGCGCCCGGGAGCCCCGTCCGTCTCATCGGTGACGGGTCGACCTCGTACACCGGAGCCCAGCCGCACCTGCCCAAGCCGCAACGGCTGAAGGCCGGTGAGAAGCCTCCCCAGTTCGTCGTCTTCTCCTGGGACGGCGCGGGCGAGGACAGCCAGAAGCTGTTCTCCCACTTCCGCAAGGTGGCCAAGGACAATCACGCCAACATGACGTTCTTCCTCAGCGGCGTGTACATGCTGCCGGAGGAGAAGCGCGATCTGTACCGGCCGCCGCAGCACGCGCAGGGCAGTTCGGAGATCGGCTTCAACGACGCCCAGGGCATCGCGGACACCGCCGAGCAGGCACGCCTGGCGTGGCTGGAGGGCGATGAGATCGGCACCCACTTCAACGGCCACTTCTGCGGTCCCGACGGCGGGGCCGGCCAGTGGTCGGTCGACGAGTGGAAGAGCGAGATCGACCAGGCCAAGCAGTTCGTGAAGACCTGGAAGTCCAACAGCGGGCTGAAGAACGTGCCCGCGCTGCCCTTCGACTACGACAAGGAGCTGATCGGCGCCCGCACCCCCTGCCTGGAGGGCCAGAAGAACTTCATGAAGGCGGCGAGCCAGCTGGGCTTCCGCTACGACAGCAGCGGCGTCAACAACCAGTTGTGGCCCAAGAAGAAGGACGGGCTGTGGGACCTGTCGATGCAGCTGGTGCCCTTCCCCGGCCACACCTTCGAGCAACTGACCATGGACTACAACTTCATGGTCAACCAGTCGGGCACCCAGACCCAGGGCGACCCCGACAAGTTCGACTACTGGGGCAACCAGATGCGCGACGGCCTGCTCCAGGGCTTCAACCGGGCCTACGACGGGAACCGGGCCCCGCTGGTCATCGGCAACCACTTCGAGTCGTGGAACGGCGGCACCTACATGCGCGCCGTGGAGGACGTCGTGAAGGAGGTGTGCAACAAGCCCGACGTGCGCTGCGTCTCCTTCCACCAGCTGGCCGACTGGCTGGACGCGCAGGACCCGCAGACCCTGGCCAAGCTGCGCGGCCTGGAGGTGGGCGAGGCGCCCAAGCAGGGCTGGGCGTCCTTCCTGTCGGCCCGTCCGGCTCCGGCGCCCAAGGGAGTGCCCGGGGCGCCCAAGCCGTAGCGCCCGTCAGGCGGAGGCGGTGACGCCCTCGCCGAGCACGAAACCGGGGTCGATCTGGGCCGCGAGGTCGGCCCCGGTGCGCTCGTTGCCCCACGAGGTGGCGTTCTTCAGGTGGAAGTGCGCCATCTGCTGGGTGTAGCGCTCCCAGTCGCGCAGCTCGTACGTGGCGTCGGCGGCCACCTGGAGGGTGCGCAGGGCGCGGCGGTTGGCGTCCTCCACCAGCTCGAAGCGGAGCGGCCGGCCCTTCTCCATGGCGCGCACCCAGTCGGACTGCCCGACGGTCACGAGCAGGTCGTCGCCGACCTCGGAGCGCAGGAAGTCGAGATCGTCCGGCCCCTGCACCTTGTTGCCGACGACCCTCAGGACGACGCCGAAGTCCCGGGCGTACTCCTTGTACTGCCGGTAGACGGAGACGCCCTTGCGGGTCGGCTCGGCGACCAGGAACGTGATGTCGAAGCGGGTGAACATGCCGGACGCGAACGAGTCCGAACCGGCCGTCATGTCCACCACGACGTACTCGTCGCGGCCGTCCACCAGGTGGTTCAGATACAGCTCCACCGCGCCCGTCTTGGAGTGGTAGCAGGCGACCCCCAGGTCGGCGTCGGTGAAGGGGCCGGTGACCATGAGACGAACGGCGCCGCCGTCGAGTTCCACGCCCCGCGCGCAGACGTCGTAGAGCGGGTTGTTCTCGGCGACGCGCACCAGCCGCGAACCCTCGCCGGGCGGCGTGGTCTTGATCATCGTCTCGGCGGAGGCGATGCGCGGGTTGCTGCCGCGCAGATAGTCCTTGATCAGCGGCAGCCGGTCGCCCATCGCGGGCAGCTCCGCCGCGCGGGCCTCCTCCAGGCCCAGTGCCGCTCCCAGATGCTGGTTGATGTCGGCGTCGACCGCGACGACGGGCGCGCCGGTCGCCGCGAGATGGCGGATGAAGAGGGACGACAGCGTGGTCTTGCCGCTGCCGCCCTTCCCGACGAAAGCAATTTTCATGTTCACCAAGCGTAGTACCGCGATAGCTGTACGTGGCAGCTTGCGTGAAGAAGACCACTCCTTCGAGGCAGGGGAGGGCCGGGTGCGTAGGGTCGGACGCATGAGTACGACAGGCGCGACCGCTGATCCGCTCGCGACCCTGGGCTCCCTGCCCGGGGTGGCCGAGTCCGTGGAATCCGTGCGCAAGGCCGTGGACCGGGTCTACGGGCACCGGATCATGCGGCGCCGGAGCAACGCCGTCACCTCCGAGGCGGCGCTGCGCGGCGCGCGCGGCTCCGGGGCGCTGTCGGGGGCGGACTGGGCCCTGGAGGAAGTGCGCCGGCGCACCGACTTCAGCGGTGACGACGAGGCGCGCGTCCTGGGAGCCGCGCTGCGGCTGACGGCCGAGGCCGGACAACTGCTGTCCGTCTGGCGGCAGTCGCCGCTCAGGGTGCTGGCCCGCCTGCATCTGGTGGCCGCCGCGGGTGCGGAGGACTCCGTCGGCCGGCCGCGCCAGGAGGGCGAGGGTGTCGATGAACCGCTGATCGAGCTGGCGCCACCGGGCGCGTCCGAGGTCTCCGGCCGGCTGGAGGGGCTGTCCGAGCTGATCGTCGCGGGCAGTTCCGCACCGGCGCTGGTGACGGCGGCCGTGGTGCACGGCGAGATCCTGGCGCTGCGCCCCTTCGTCTCCCACAACGGCCTGATCGCCCGCACCGCGGAACGCATCGTCCTGGTCGGCAGCGGCCTGGACCCGAAGTCGGTCTGCCCGGCGGAGGTCGGCCACGCCGAACTGGGCCGCGCCGCCTATCGGGCCGCCCTCGACGGCTATGTGTCGGGGACCCCGGAGGGCATGGCGGCCTGGATCGCCCACTGCGCCGGGGCGGTCGAGCTGGGTGCGCGGGAGTCGACGGCGGTGTGCGAGGCGCTCCAGCGCGGAGCGGCGTAGCCGGACAGCGGTCGGACAAGGCTCGGACGACAGTCGGACAAGGGTCGCGGCGGTACGACACGTCGTACCGCCGCTGGCATGAGCACCGCGTTACCAAGCGTCCTCGATATGTCGCCCATCAGGCCGGGGACTTTGCCCGTCACCTGGTGCGGCTGGCCCGTAATCGACGGGTCGACGTCGCGTGGGTGCCCGGTGTTCATGCTCGGTCCGTGGGGCCGAATGCGTTGAAAAGGTGATCCTTTCGGATGTCCTCAGGTCTCGCGGGCCGTTGAGTCCTTTGTACTGCACCCGGGTGACAAGCGGAACCCCTGCCCACACTTCTTTACTTTGCGCCCCAAACGGGTCACAAAGGGGCGCCGTCCGGCCGCTCTCCGCCGCCCCGGCAGCCGCTCAGGAGAGAGCGCGCCGCCGGCTCGCGTACCAGACGAGACCCGCGGTGGCCGCCGCCGCTCCCACGGCCGCCATCGCGACCAGGGCCGGGCGCGGGGGCACGGAGAGCGTGCGCAGCCGCCGCTTGAGCCGCACCGGGCGGTGGAAGTCGAGGATCGGCCACTGGCGCGCGACGGCCTCGCGGCGCAGCGCCCGGTCCGGGTTGACGGCGTGCGGATTGCCGACCGCCTCCAGCATCGGCACATCGGTGACCGAGTCGCTGTACGCGTAGCACCGGGCGAGGTCGTACCCCTCGGACACGGCCAGTTCACGGACCGCCTCCGCCTTCGTCGGCCCGTACGCGTAGTACTCCACCTCGCCGGTGAAGCACCCGTCGTCGCCCACCACCATCCGGGTGGCCACCACCCGGTCGGCGCCGAGCAGTTCTCCGATCGGCTCGACCACCTCGGCGCCCGAGGTGGAGACGATGACGACGTCCCGTCCGGCGCTGTGGTGCTCCTCGATGAGGGAGGCGGCCTCGTCGTAGATGATCGGGTCGATCAGATCGTGCAGCGTCTCGGCGACGATCTCCTTGACCTGTCGTACGTTCCAGCCGCGGCACAGCGCGGACAGGTACTCGCGCATGCGCTCCATCTGGTCGTGGTCGGCGCCTCCGGCGAGGAAGACGAACTGGGCGTATGCGGTGCGCAGCACAGCCCTGCGGTTGATCAGTCCGCCTTGGTAGAACGACTTGCTGAAGGTGAGCGTGCTCGACTTCGCAATGACCGTCTTGTCCAGATCAAAGAACGCCGCTGTGCGGGGCAAGGAGTGGTTTTCCACAAGGTCGAGCATAGGGGCAGCCCATTCGGCGTAAGCTGCGCGTGTGGGTTTGCCTGAGAGGGCTCTCGGGTACACCATGGAAGTCACGGATCGTTCGCGACCGTGCTAACCCGGCCCGACTCCTCCCCCCCCCGAGTCGGCCGTGGAGACGACCCCCGCTCTCCCCCCCGGCGGGGGTCGTCGCATGTCCGGAGGGGTTTTCTCCCGCTCCCTGCCCGCCCGGTGCGGCCTTTCGGCCCCGGCGGGCCCTCGCGCGGCCCTCTCGGCATTCCTCATGATCCGTGACTGCACGTAGTCGTTGGGCTGCGCTGCGGAAGTCGTACGGGGATCGGCACAGGGGTCACCGGTTTGGGTGACCGCCATTTTCACAGGCACTGAGTTGTCCACAGATTTCGACCAAGATCCACATCAATTTCCGGATCGCTGCACCGTGATTCCTGCGCGCACCGCTGACGGCGGAGTTCATGGCCGGTTCCGTTTGTCGGGCGCGTTTGGCCGGTTTCTGTCGGCCGTCCACGCCGGTTTCCGGCGGCCGCTCATATGCGGACCGCTCGCCGGTTCTTGATCTGTCCGGAATCACGCGGGGCGACGAGCCGCGCGCACGACGCAGCGAAGGGGGAGCGGCCCATGGCCGTCACCGTCACCCATGATCCGTCCTCCGGCACCGGAGGGCGCCGGAGCGGCCCGCTGATCATCACCGAGGACGCCGACCTCCTCGACGACCTGCTGCGCCTGTGCGCGGCGGCCGGCGCCACCCCCGAGGTGCACCACGGCGTGCCCGAGCACCGGGGCGGCTGGGAGGCCGCGCCGCTGGTGCTGGTCGGGGACGACGCCGCACCGCGGGTGCGCGCCGCCTCGCGCAGACGGGGCCTCGTGCTGGTCGGCCGGGACCAGGACGACTCCGGCATCTGGCGGCGCGCCGTCGAGATCGGCGCCGACCATGTGCTGGTGCTGCCCGACGGCGAGCAGTGGCTGGTCGACCGGATCGCCGATGTCGCCGAGGGCGTCGGCCGTCCCGCGCTCACCGTCGGCGTCATCGGCGGGCGCGGCGGCGCGGGCGCCTCCACCCTCGCCTGCGCGCTCGCCGTGACCTCCGCGCGGGAGGGGTTGCGCACCCTGCTCGTGGACGCCGATCCGCTGGGCGGCGGGCTCGATGTGCTACTGGGCGGGGAGGCCGCCGAGGGGCTGCGCTGGCCCGCCTTCGCGACCTCGCGCGGGCGGGTCGGCGGCGGCGCCCTGGAGGAGTCGCTGCCCCGGCTGCACTCGCTGCGCGTGCTCAGCTGGGACCGCGGTGACTGTGTCGCCGTCCCGCCGCAGGCCGTCCGCGCGGTGCTGGCCGCGGCCCGGCGCGGCGGCGGGGCCGTCGTGGTCGACCTGCCCCGCCGGGTCGACGAGGGCGCCGCCGAGGCGCTGGCCCAGATCGACGTCGGACTGCTCGTGGTCCCCGCCGAGCTGCGCGCCGTGGCGGCCGCCGCCCGGGTCGCCTCGGTGGCCGGCATGGTCCTGCGCGATCTGCGCGTCGCGGTACGCGGCCCGTACGCACCCGGGCTCGACGACCGCGAGGTGGCCCGGCTGCTCGGACTGCCGCTGGCGGGGGAGGTGCCGGTGGAGTCCGGGCTGCGGCGCCCCGGCGAGGGCAGGACACCGCCCGGCGCGACCGCGCGCGGCCCGCTGGCCCGGTTCTGCACCGGCTTCTGGGAGCGGGCCCTGACCGAGGCGGGCGCCGCGTGAGGGCCCCGGCCGAGCAGTGGCGGCGTTCCTCCGGGAACGGCAGGACCGGACGGCACGGGGACGACCGGGACGGAGCGGGCCGGGACGGGGGCAGGTGGGACACGGCCGGGCGGCACACGGCGGCCGGCGGTCCGCGTGTGCCCCGGGCAGCGGAACCGCCGGGCATGCCCGCCCGGCTCCTGGACGGCGTACGCCAGTGGCTCGCCGAGAGCGGCGCCGAACCGACACCTTCGCGCGTGGCCCAGGCCCTGCGCGAACAGGGCCGTGTGCTCGGTGACGAGGAGGTGCTCGGCGCGGCCGAGCGGCTGCGCTCCGAACTGATCGGCAGCGGTCCGCTGGAGCCGCTGCTCGCCGACCCGTCCGTGACCGACGTCCTGGTGTCGGCGCCCGACGAGGTCTGGGTGGACCGCGGAGGCGGACTGGAGCGGGCCTCCGTCGCCTTCTCCGACGCGGCGGCCGTACGCCGTCTGGCCCAGCGGCTGGCGGCCGTGGCGGGGCGGCGCCTGGACGACGCCCGGCCGTGGGCCGACGCCCGCCTGCCCGACGGCACCCGGCTGCACGCGGTGCTGCCCCCGGTCGCCGTCGGCTGCACCTGCCTGTCCCTGCGCGTCGTCCGGCCCCGGGCCTTCACCCTCGGCGAACTGGTCGCCGCGGGCACGGTTCCGCCGGGCGGGGACCGGGTGCTGCGGGCCCTCGTAGAGGCCCGCCTGTCCTTCCTCGTCAGCGGCGGCACCGGCAGCGGCAAGACCACACTGCTCAGCGCGCTGCTGGGCCTGGTCGGGCCGGGCGAGCGCATCGTGCTCGCCGAGGACTCCGCGGAGCTGCGCCCCGACCATCCGCACGTCGTCCGCCTGGAGACGCGGCCCGCCAACCAGGAGGGAGCGGGCCTGGTCACCCTGGAGGACCTGGTCCGCCAGGCCCTGCGCATGCGGCCGGACCGCCTGGTGGTGGGCGAGGTGCGCGGCGCCGAGGTGGTGCATCTGCTGGCCGCGCTGAACACGGGCCACGAAGGCGGGTGCGGGACGGTGCACGCCAACGCGGCGGCGGACGTCCCGGCCCGCCTGGAGGCCCTGGGCACCACCGCGGGACTGGACCGGGCCGCCCTGCACAGCCAGGTGGCCGCCGCGCTGTCGGTGGTGGTCCACCTGGCGCGCGACCGCTCCGGGCGGCGGCGCATCGCCGAGGTGCGGGTGCTGGAGCGGGACGCGTCCGGGCTGGTGCGCACGGTCCCGGCGCTGCGCTGGGGCGCGGACGCCTTCGTGGAGGAACCGGGCTGGGAGCGGCTGCGGGCGCTGCTCCGTCCGGTGGACCTCGCGGACCCGGGGGACGCGAGGGGCACAAGCGACGCGAGGGACGCGGCCGGTCCGGTGGGCGGGAGGCGGGAGCGGTGAGCGTCCTGGAGCAAGTGGTGCGCCTGCTGAACGAGGCGGTCTCCTGCCTGCTGGTGCCGCCGGCCCTCCCGCAGTCGGTGTATGTCGCGGCGGCCCTGGTGTGCGCGCTCGCGGCAGTCCGGCTGCTGGGCGGATGGCACTTCGGGGCGCGGCGGGCCCGCCTGCTGCTCGCCGGTGGCGGAGCGGTGCCTTCGCCGCCCCCGCTGGAGGCCCGGCTGCGCGACGGGCTGGCGGGACTGCGCGCTCGGCTGCGGGCCGAGTGGTGGGCACCGGCCGCCGGACTGCTGCTGGCCGTGCTGGGCGGCTCCGTGCTGCCGGTCGTCGCGGGGGCGGCCGGGCTGCCCGTGCTGCGCAGGGCCCGGCTGGCACAGGCCGCCCGGCGGGCCCGGGAACGGCGTGCGGACGCGGTGATCGCCCTGTGCGGGGCGCTCGCCGGGGAGGTACGGGCCGGGCGGCAGCCGGGCCAGGCCCTGCTGTGCGCCGTCCGGGACGCGGGCGGCTTCGGGGGCTCCCAGGCGGCCGTGCTGGCGGCGGCGCGATTCGGCGGGGACGTGCCCGGCGCGCTTTCCGTCGCGGCCCGGCGACCGGGTGCCGAGGGACTGCGGGGGCTCGCCGCGTGCTGGCGGGTCGCCGTCGACCAGGGGGCGGGCCTGGCGGCGGGGCTCGACCGGCTCGAAGCGGCACTGCGCGCGGAGCGCGACCAGCGCGCCGACCTGCGGGCCCAGTTGGCGGGCGCCCGCGCGACGGCGGTGATGCTCGCCGGCCTGCCCGCCCTCGGCCTCCTGCTCGGTACGGCCATGGGCGCCGATCCGCTGCATGTGCTGCTGCACACCGGCGCGGGCATGGGCTGCCTGCTCGTCGGGGGCGTGCTGGAAGGCACGGGGCTGTGGTGGGCCCTGGGGATCGTGCGACGGGCGGAGGCGGCGTGAACGCGGGCGGCTCGGGCGTGCCGGACGCCATGAACGTTGTCCACAGGCTGGGGACGGTGGCGGCAGTGGCGACTGCCCTGGGCGTTCCGGTGTGGCGGCTGCTGGCGGTGCGCCGGGGGCGGCGGGTACGGCGGCGCACGGCCTCGCTGCTGGCGGCCTTCCCGGCGGCGCACTCACCGCCGGTGGCGGACGGTCCCTCAGGGGCGAAGCCCGCCGGACGTCTCCCGGTGTCGCGGGCCGCCGTACGGCGGAGAGTTCCGGCGGTGGCTGTCGCGGGCGCCGCCTGGATGCTCGTCGGGGGACCGGCGGGCGTCGTGACGGGGCTGGCCTGTGCGGTGGGGCTGTGGTGGTGGCAGCAGCGATCCGGGGACCGGCCACGGCCCGAGGCCGGGGTCGACGCGGCCGAGGCCGCCCGGCAGCTTCCGCTCGCCGCCGATCTGCTGGCCGCCTGCATCGCGGCCGGCGCCGGTCCGGTGATCGCCGCGCAGGCGGTGGGAGAGGCCCTGGAAGGACCGGTCGGTGAGGCCCTGGCGCGGGGAGCGGCGGAGGTGCGGCTCGGTGGCGCCGACGACGCCTGGCACGGACTCGCCGCGATACCGGGCGCCGCGCCCCTCGCACGGCTGCTGGAACGGGCCGGTGAGTCCGGGTTCCCCGCCGCCGTCCCGGCGGCTCGGCTGGCCGCCGATGTGCGCGCCGACCGCGGACGCACGGCCACGGCACGTGCCCGGCGTGCGGCCGTGCTGGTCACCGCACCGGTGGGGCTGTGCTTCCTGCCCGCCTTCGTCGCCATCGGCGTGCTGCCCGTGGTGATCGGCCTCGCGGGCGGGGTGTGGAGAGGCGGTGGCGGCTGAGAGGACGAGGACCCAGAGGACACGACCGACACGACTGACATGACTGATGCGACCGACATGACCGATGCGACTGATGCGACAAGCGATGCGAACGACAACGGAACGACACCTCACGGGGGTTGAGATGAACACGAAGGCGGCATGGACAAGGCTGCGTGGCCTGGCGGTCCGTATGCGCAGGGACACCGGAATGGTCACGTCCGAGTACGCGATGGGCATCATCGCGGCGGTGGCGTTCGCGGTGCTGCTGTACGAGGTGGTGACCAGCGGGCAGGTCAAGACGGAGCTCCAGAACATCGTGAAGCGGGCGCTCAGTGCCCGGATGTGAGCACCGCAGGGGCGGCGCGCGTGACGGGCGCGGCGTGCCCGGTGGCGACCGGGGGTTCGTGACGGCGGAGGCCGCCATGGTCCTGCCCGTGCTGGTGCTGGTGGTGACCACGCTGGTGTGGGGGCTGCTCGTCGTGCTCGCGCAGATCCAGTGCGTGGACGCGGCGCGGGTCGGGGCGCGGGCGGCCGCCCGCCAGGACCCGGACGGCGCGGTGGTCCTGGTGACCCGCCGGACGGCGCCTCGCGGCGCGAAGGTCACGGTGTCCCGGAGGGCGGGGCAGGTCCGTGTGGTCGTCAGCGCGTCGCCCCCGGGGCTGGGCCTGCTGCCCTTCCAGCTGAGGGAGGAGGCCGTGGCCGAGGCGGAGGAAGCGGCCGTGACGGCCGTGGCGGACGGGAGGCCAGGGCCGGCCGGGTCGAGCGGCGCGGCGGTGCGCGAGGGGCGGGAGGAGGGCTCATGACGCGCCGCTTCGCCGAGCGCGACCGGGGCTCCGCCACCGTCTGGAGCGTCGGGGCGATCGCCCTGCTGTGCGCGGTGTTCGGCACCGGCCTCGCGCTGGGACAGGCCGTGGTCGTCCGGCACCGGGCGGCCGGCGCGGCCGACCTGGCGGCGCTGGCCGCCGCCGACCACTGGGCGCTGGGCGGTGCCCCGGCCTGTGCCCGCGCCGACCGGGTGGCACGGGCGCAGGGCGCCCGCCTCGTCCGGTGCGCGCTCGTGGGCGACGTCTCGGATGTCACGGCGGCCTCGGGACACGGGCCGTTCGCGGCACGGGTCCGGGCCAGGGCGGGTCCATTGGACCAGCCGGACCGGGTGGGTCAGGTGGGTCAGGTGAGCTGGGGTAGCCAGAGGGCCCAGGAGACCCAGGCAGATCCGTCGGCGGGATCAGCCCCGGAGAGCCGTCGCCCCCGCCCCGTCTCCGCCTTCCGCGCTGTCCGCGCTGTTCGCGCCGTCCCCGTCTTCCGACCGGCCCGGGGCTCCCTCCGTACGTCCCGCGGGGTCTTCCGGTCCTTCCCCGGGGCCCTCTCCGGGTCCTTCTCCGGGCCGCTCGGGCGCCCCCTTCAGCAGCACCGTGAGCAGCCGGACGGCGCCGCGCTTGTGGAGCGGGTCGTTGCCGTTGCCGCACTTGGGGGACTGGATGCAGGACGGGCAGCCGGCGTCGCACTCGCAGGAGGCGATGGCCTCGCGGGTGGCGACGAGCCAGTCCCGGGCGGTGTGGAAGGCACGCTCGGCGAAGCCCGCGCCGCCCGGATGGCCGTCGTAGACGAAGACCGTCGGCAGGAGCGTGTCGGGGTGCAGCGGGACGGAGACTCCGCCGATGTCCCAGCGGTCGCAGGTGGCGAAGAGCGGCAGCATGCCGATCGACGCGTGCTCGGCGGCGTGCAGGGCGCCGCCGAGGATCTCCGGGTTGATCCGGGCCGCGTCGAGCTGGTCCTCGGTGACCGTCCACCACACGGCGCGGGTGCGCAGTGTGCGCGGTGGGAGATCGAGTTTCGTCTCGCCGAGCACTTCACCGGTGATGACCCGGCGGCGCAGGAAGGAGACCACCTGATTGGTGACCTCGACGGAGCCGTAGCACAGGCGGCCGTCACCCCAGGGGACGGTGACGTCGGTCTCCAGGACGGAGATCGCCGTCGTGTCCCGGGCGACCGTCGTGTACGGCGGGTTCGCCTCCTCGACCAGGGCGACCGAGTCGTCCAGGTCGAGCGAGCGCACCAGATACGTACGGCCCTGGTGCAGGTGGACGGCGCCCTCGTGCACGGTCGTGTGCGCTGCGGCCTCGTCGACCGTGCCGAGCAGCCGCCCGGTGCCGGCCTCGACGACCTGCACCGGCCGTCCGCCCTGGCCGCGGATGTCGGTGAGGTCCGCGGCCCGCTCCCGGCGCGTCCAGTGCCAGGCCGTGGCCCTGCGGCGCAGCAGCTTCGCGGCCTCCAGCTGCGGCAGCAGCTCCGGGCACGCCGGGCCGAACAGCTCCACGTCCTCCTCGGTCAGCGGCAGCTCGGCGGCGGCGGCGCACAGGTGCGGGGCGAGCACGTAGGGGTTGTCGGGGTCGAGGACGGTGGATTCGACCGGCTGGTCGAACAGGGCCTCCGGATGGTGGACGAGGAAGGTGTCCAGCGGGTCGTCGCGGGCGACCAGGACCGCGAGGGCGCCCTGTCCGGCGCGACCCGCCCGGCCCGCCTGCTGCCACAGGGAGGCCCGGGTGCCCGGATACCCGGCGATGACCACGGCGTCCAGGCCGGAGACGTCCACGCCGAGTTCGAGGGCGGTCGTGGCGGCGAGACCCAGCAGCTCCCCGGAGTGCAGGGCGCGTTCCAGGGCGCGGCGCTCCTCGGGAAGGTAGCCGCCCCGGTAGGCCGCGACGCGCCGGGCCAGGGGCCTGTCGACTTCGGCCAGTCGTTCCTGGGCGATGACCGAGATCAGCTCGGCGCCGCGCCGGGAGCGCACGAAGGCGACCGAACGCACCCTCTGGAGGGTGAGGTCGGTCAGCAGATCGGCGGTCTCGGCGGTGGCGGTGCGGCGGACCGGGGCGCCCTTCTCGCCCGACAGTTCGGTGAGCGGGGGCTCCCAGAGGGCGAACACCAGTTCACCGCGGGGCGACGCGTCGTCGGCGACCTCCACCACGGGCAGGCCGGTGAGGCGGCGGGCGGCCACCGAGGGTTCCGCCGCCGTGGCCGAGGCGAGCAGGAAGACGGGCGAGGCGCCGTAGCGCACGCACAGCCGGCGCAGTCGGCGCAGGACCTGGGCGACATGGGAGCCGAAGACACCGCGGTAGGTGTGGCACTCGTCGATGACGACGTACTTCAGGGACCGCAGGAAGGAGGACCAGCGCGGGTGGGACGGCAGGATCCCGCGGTGCAGCATGTCGGGGTTGGTCAGCACGTAGTTGCCGTACTGGCGGATCCACTCGCGTTCCTCGACCGGTGTGTCGCCGTCGTACACGGCGGCCCGTACGGCGTTGCCCAGCGGCCGGGCGAGTTCCCGCACCGCGCGGCACTGGTCGGCGGCGAGAGCCTTGGTGGGGGCCAGATAGAGGGCGGTGGCCCCGCGGCCGTTCGGTGCCTCGGAGCCCTCCAGCAGCGCTGACAGCACGGGGACCAGATACGCCAGCGACTTGCCGGACGCCGTGCCGGTGGCGACCACGACGGAGTCGCCGTCGAGGGCGTGCTCGGCGGCCTGTGCCTGATGGGTCCAGGGGTGCTCGATCCCGCAGGCTCGGACGGCGGCCAGGACCTCCGGACGAATCCGGTCGGGCCAGACGGCATGACGACCCGCTCGCGGGGGCAGGTGCTCCGTATGAGTGATGCGCGCAGCCCGGCTCGGCCCGGAGGCGAGCCGGTCCAGAACCGCGCCCGGCGTCAGGCGGGTTGCGGTCTCCGTCGGGGTTCGATCGGATCGGTGATTCTTGGCCATTGGCACCGAGTCTGTCACCGGCGTGACGGACAATGGAGCCAAGGCGTCGTGCACGCCTGCCGGTAAGTGATTGAATGCCATCGCGGCTGGCGAACCGTCCCGGGGGCCTCAAGCCGAGGTGCCCGATGGGCGACCGCTCGATAGCAAGGTGCTGGAGGATCCGTGGACCTGTCCCTGTCGACCCGTACCGTCGGCGATCGTACGGTCGTCGAGGTCGGTGGCGAAATCGACGTATATACCGCGCCCAAGCTGCGCGAGCAGCTGGTCGAGCTGGTGAACGACGGGAATTTCCACCTCGTCGTCGACATGGAGGGGGTGGACTTCCTCGACTCCACCGGTCTCGGCGTACTGGTCGGCGGTCTGAAGCGAGTGCGTGCCCACGAGGGCTCGCTGCGCCTGGTCTGCAACCAGGAGCGCATTCTCAAGATCTTCCGTATCACCGGTCTGACCAAGGTGTTCCCCATCCACACCTCGGTCGACGAAGCGGTGGCGGCGACCGACTGACCGCCGGTCCCGGGCCGGAGTCCGGGGCGGAAGACGTTCCTGCGGGGAGCCGGGCTCGGCGGCCCGGTCTCCCGACCGCACGCCCGTAGCTCCTAGGGGGATGCATGGCCACCGTCGAACTCCGCTTCAGCGCGCTGCCGGAGCACGTCAGGACCGCCCGGCTGGTGGCGGCAGCGGTGGCGCGCAGGGCGGGGGTCGACGAGGCCGTCCTCGACGAGGTCAGGCTCGCTGTCGGTGAGGCCTGCTCCCGTGCAGTCGGGCTGCATCAGAGCAACGGGATCGCGGCGCCGGTGACGGTGGTGCTGACCGAGGAGGAGAAGCAGTTCTCCATCGAGGTCGGCGACGAGGCCCGGCACGCTCCGCACCATCCGGGGGAGGCCCCGGGCGCCGTGGACGACGCGGACGCCGAGGAGGACGAGATGGGCCTCGCGGTCATCAGCGGCCTCGTCGACGACGTCGAGGTCTCGGCGGGCGAGGACGGCGGACTGATCAAGATGACCTGGCCGACCGCTTCGGCGGACGCCGTGCTCTCCTGAGCCGATCGCGCGTATGTGCGCGACCCGCCTCCGTCTCCACCCCTCGCTCCGTTTTCGTTTATCTGTTCCATTTGTTGCATTTGTTCTGTCTGTTCTGTTTGTGCCGAAGGGCCCCGGCCACGGGGCCCTTCGGCATGTCCGGGGCGGGGGGCGCCGTCCACGACCGGCTCTCTCGAACGGGCCTTTCGACCGGCCCATTCGGCCGATCCCGCGGCGGACCGGCAGCATTTCGTGAATTAATTCACGATCGATTAACCTGATAATGGATCAAGGGTCAATGCTTTTGAGGCGTTACCGCTTTCGGGTCACCTGTCGGGCGGCGATCTTTTGCTGAGAGCCGTGTGACGGCTGATTCCATTTACCGCACACTGTTTAGTTCGGGTTTCGCTCCCTACAATCCGTCCACATCTTGAGCTCAGCCCAAGCGTCAAGGAGGACGAATGGCGGGGCTTTCTACCCCTCATCAGTCGGCTCAACCGACAACTTTCGCAGCCGCGGTACTGACCGATGACAATCGGATCATCGTGGCGGTCATCGCCGCGGTCGCGGTGGCCGCGCTCTTGGTCGCGGGCGTCCTGGTGCGCCAGGTGCTCGCGGCCGGCGAGGGCACCGACAGCATGAAGAAGATCGCGGAAGCGGTCCAGGAAGGCGCGAACGCCTATCTGGGCCGCCAGCTGCGCACCCTCGGCGTATTCGCCGTCGTGGTGTTCTTCCTGCTCCTGCTGCTGCCCGCCGACGACTGGAATCAGCGCGCCGGACGATCGGTGTTCTTCCTGATCGGTGCCGGGTTCTCGGCGGCCACCGGTTATATCGGCATGTGGCTCGCCGTGCGCAGCAATGTGCGTGTGGCCGCCGCCGCCCGGGAGGCGACTCCCGCGCAGGGCGAACCGGAAAAGGATCTCACCGCCGTCTCGCACAAAGCCATGAAGATCGCTTTCCGAACGGGCGGCGTCGTCGGCATGTTCACGGTGGGGCTCGGCCTGCTGGGCGCCTCCTGCGTGGTGCTGGTCTACGCGGCGGACGCGCCGAAGGTGCTGGAGGGCTTCGGCCTCGGCGCGGCGCTGATCGCCATGTTCATGCGAGTGGGCGGCGGCATCTTCACCAAGGCCGCCGACGTCGGCGCCGACCTGGTCGGCAAGGTCGAGCAGGGCATTCCGGAGGACGATCCGCGCAATGCCGCGACCATCGCCGACAACGTGGGCGACAACGTCGGCGACTGCGCGGGCATGGCGGCCGACCTCTTCGAGTCGTACGCGGTCACGCTGGTCGCCGCGCTCATCCTCGGCAAGGCCGCCTTCGGCAACGACGGACTCGCCTTCCCGCTGCTGGTGCCCGCTATCGGTGTGGTCACCGCCATGATCGGCATCTTCGCGGTGGCCCCGCGCCGCAGCGACCGCAGCGGCATGAGCGCGATCAACCGCGGCTTCTTCATCTCCGCGGTGATCTCCCTCGCCCTGGTGGCGGCGGCCGTCTACACCTACCTGCCGTCCACGTACGCCGGTCTCACCGGCGTCACCGACGCGGCGATCCGCGGCAAGGACGGCGACCCGCGGATCCTCGCCCTGGTCGCGGTGGGCATCGGCATCCTGCTGGCCGCCGTGATCCAGCAGCTGACCGGGTACTTCACCGAGACCACCCGGCGGCCGGTCCGCGACATCGGCAAGACCTCGCTCACCGGCCCGGCCACCGTCGTCCTCGCCGGTATCTCCCTCGGACTGGAATCGGCCGTCTACACCGCGCTGCTGATCGGCCTCGGCGTGTACGGGGCGTTCCTGCTCGGCGGCACATCGATCATGCTGGCGCTGTTCGCGGTGGCGCTGGCCGGCACCGGCCTGCTCACCACGGTCGGCGTGATCGTCGCCATGGACACCTTCGGACCGGTCTCCGACAACGCCCAGGGCATCGCCGAGATGTCCGGTGACGTCGAGGGCGCGGGCGCCCAGGTGCTCACCAACCTGGACGCGGTCGGCAACACCACCAAGGCCATCACCAAGGGCATCGCCATCGCCACCGCCGTCCTCGCGGCGTCGGCGCTGTTCGGTTCGTACCGCGACGCCATCACCACCGGCGCGAGCGACGTCGGCGCCAAGCTGTCCGGGCCCGGCGCGCCGATGACCCTGATCATGGACATCTCCCAGCCCAACAACCTGGTCGGGCTCATCGCCGGGGCCGCGGTCGTCTTCCTCTTCTCGGGGCTGGCGATCAACGCGGTGTCGCGGTCGGCGGGGTCGGTGGTCTTCGAGGTGCGGCGCCAGTTCCGCGAGCACCCCGGGATCATGGACTACACCGAGAAGCCGGAGTACGGGCGCGTCGTCGACATCTGCACCAAGGACGCCCTGCGCGAACTCGCCACACCCGGACTGCTGGCCGTGATGGCGCCCATCTTCATCGGGTTCACGCTCGGGGTCGGCGCGCTCGGCGCCTATCTCGCGGGCGCCATCGGCGCGGGCACGCTGATGGCGGTGTTCCTCGCCAACTCCGGCGGTGCCTGGGACAACGCCAAGAAGCTGGTCGAGGACGGCCACCACGGCGGCAAGGGCAGCGAGGCCCACGCCGCCACGGTGATCGGCGACACGGTCGGCGACCCGTTCAAGGACACCGCGGGCCCGGCGATCAACCCGCTGCTGAAGGTGATGAACCTCGTGTCGCTGCTCATCGCGCCCGCGGTCATCAAGTTCTCCTACGGCGACGACAAGAGCATCGGCGTGCGCGTCCTGATCGCGATCCTCGCGCTGCTCGTCATCGTCGGCTCGGTCTACGTCTCCAAGCGGCGCGGTATCGCCGTGGGCGACGACGAGGACAGCGCCGAACGGGTGTCCAAGCCGGCCGACCCCGCGGTGGTCTCGTAAGGGGGCGCGCGGGGCCGTACGGCACGGTCCGGCTCGTGAGCGGGCGGGCGGCGCGTTCGACGCGCCGTCCGCCCGCGGCGTGTCCGGGGTACTGGCCCGCCGCGCGTGTCGTGAGGCCGTGAGCCTTCTCTCGCTTGGTGCAAATGGCTGCAAGACGGCACGTAAGGGGTCACCGGGCCCCGGCGGCCGTGCGATCGCCGTGTATGTTCCGGGGCCGAGAGCCATGGAAGGGACCGATCCGGTGAACAAGAAGCTCGCGGCCGCCCTGTCCGGCGGTGCGGTACTGGCACTGGCACTGACGGGATGCTCCGGCAGCAGCGACGACGGCAAGAACGACGCGCTGAACACCTGGGCCAAGCAGGTGTGCGACGGTGTCCAGCCGCAGGCGAAGAAGATCCAGGCCGCCAGCGCCGCGATCCAGAAGCAGACCTCGGACAACACCCCGACGAAGACGGTCCAGGAGACGGACGCACAGGCATTCCAGGACATGTCCGACGCCTACAAGGCGATCGGCGCCGCCGTGAACAAGGCTGGCGCGCCCGATGTCGAGGGCGGGCAGAAGAAGCAGCAGGACGCGGTCAAGGAGCTCAACGACCTCGGTGCCTCCTACGCCTCGCTCAAGGAGCAGGTCGACAAGCTCGACACCAAGGACCAGGCCAAGTTCGCGGACGGGCTCAAGGACATCGCCACCCAGCTCGACAAGCTGAGCAGGACGGGCAACGACGCGCTGAAGAACCTGGAGGAGGGCGACGTCGGCAAGGCCATGGCCGGGCAGCCGAGCTGCAAGTCCGCCTCGTCCACCGCCTCCGCGACCGCGTCGCCCGCGAACGGCTGAGCCGCCGCTGCCGCACCGCCACCGCACCGCCGCCCCGGCGACCGCATCGGCACGCGCGCGCGTGCCGTGCCGGGGCGTGCGGTGCGCGCGTGCGATGTCGGTGGGAGCCGACACAATGGGTGCGTGAGTGACTCCAGCGTGCCCGCCCCGAACGTCTCGACTGCCCCTGCCACCCCCGCCACCCCCGAGGCCCCGGCCGGCCCGGCGGCCCTGCCCGCGGCCGACCGCCCCGACGTCGCTGCCCGGCTCCGCGACGCCCTGCTCGGCGCGTCGTTCACCGCCGACGGGCTGCTCGAACTGCTCGGCGCGCCCGCGTACGCGGCGCTCGCCCGCAGCGAGACCGTGCCCGCGCTCCGCGCGACGCGCGGGGACACCCCGCTCGAACTGCTCGTCCGGCTCTTCCTGCTCCAGCAGCCCGTGCCGCACGCGCGCGTGGTGGACGTCCTGCCCGTAGACGCCTGCCTGGAGACCGGCTGGCTGGCGCGCGCCGGCGGGGACGAGCTGGCCGCGACCGTGGACGTACGGCCGTACGCCGGGCTCGACGGCGAGGACTGGTTCATCGTCTCCGACCTGGGGTGCGCGGTCGGCGGCGCGGGCGGCATCGGCAGCCGTGAGGAGGGCGTCGTCCTCGGCGTCGGCGGCGCCTCCACCACCCTGGCGGGTCTCACGGTCCGTACGCCCGTCGTCGCCGCGCTGGACCTCGGCACCGGCTCCGGCATCCAGGCGCTGCACGCGAGCCGGCACGCCACGCGGGTGACCGCGACCGACCTCAACCCGCGCGCGCTGCACATCACCGCCCTCACGCTCGCGCTGTCCGGAGCCCCGGCCGCCGATCTGCGCAAGGGCTCCCTGTTCGAGCCGGTCCGCGACGACGAGCGGTTCGACCTGATCGTGTCCAACCCGCCCTTCGTGATCTCCCCGGGCGCCCGGCTGACGTACCGCGACGGCGGGATGGCCGGGGACGATCTGTGCCGCACGCTCGTTCAGCAGGCGGGGGAGCGGCTGAACGAGGGCGGGTTCGCGCAGTTCCTCGCCAACTGGGAGCACACAGAGGGGGAGGACTGGCAGGACAGGCTCAGGTCGTGGGTGCCGCGCGGCTGCGACGCGTGGATCGTGCAGCGCGAGGTGCAGGACGTCACGCAGTACGCCGAGCTGTGGCTGCGCGACGCCGGTGACCACCGCGCCGACCCGGCGGAGTACCAGGCGCGCTACGACGCCTGGCTGGAGGAGTTCGAGGCGCGCAAGGTGAGGGCCGTCGGCTTCGGCTGGATCACCCTGCGCCGGACGGACTCCGCCGCGCCCTCGGTCGTCGCGGAGGAGTGGCCGCACCCCGTCGAGCAGCCGCTCGGCGACACCGTGCGCGCGCACTTCGACCGCGTCGGCTTCCTGCGGGACCACGACGACGCGGGCCTGCTCGACCGGCACTTCCGGCTCGTCGGTGAGGTCGTGCAGGAGCAGGTCGGGCTGCCCGGCGCCGAGGACCCGGAGCACGTGGTGCTGCGCCAGCACCGCGGGATGCGCCGGGCCACCGCCGTGGACACGGTCGGCGCGGGCTTCGCCGGTGTCTGCGACGGCACGCTCAGCGCCGGACGCATCCTGGACGCCATCGCCCAGCTCGTCGGCGAGGACCCCGTGCTCCTGCGCGACCGCACGCCCGCGCAGATCCGCCTGCTGGTGGAGCAGGGCTTCCTGGAGCCGGCCGACCGGCCCTCGGCGGACTGACCGGCCCTCGGCGGACCGACCGCCCTCGGCGGGCTGACCGCCGCGCCGAGAGGCGCGCAGCGGCCGGAAGGCCCGTCCCCGGCGGGCCGACCGCCGCGCCCCGAGGGACCCGTCCCGCGCGGAGTCCGCCCGGCGGGGCCCCGCCCGCTCCGGACCGCCGCCTCCGGCCCCGCCCGACCATTTTTCGGTCATCGCTCCGGCGTGCGCCGGGGCACGCCCGGCGGTCGCCGAGGGGCCGCGCGGCTGCCCGGCCGCCCCCTGTTCACCCCGGGTTGGGCCGCCCGTCGCCCGGAGGTGCCAGCCTCGCCGACCGGGGGCATCCGGGGCGGAGGGGTACGTACGTGGAAAGCGGTCCGGCGATCTTCTCAGGGGCGGTGTTCGCCCTGTTCGGAGCGGTGCTGCTGGGGTGGACGGCGCTGCGTGCGCGCCGTCGCGAACCCGTGGCGCTGGGGGTGCGCCAGAGCCTCGCGGCAGCCCTCGCGACCGGCGCGGCCGTGGGGTCCCTGGCGCTCGGGACGTGGTGCCTGACGCGGCTGTGAACACCGGCGCGGCGCGGCGTCCCCGGCGTCCGGTGGATCATCTTCCGCTTCGGCCCCGACCGGTCCGTGGGCACTCCGGGCGGCAGGAAGGGCGGTAGTCGGGTTACCGTTCGAGTGGCCGTTGCGGGCTTTTCCCGTTTGACACGGGGGCGGGATGTACCGTCACACTCCGCAGCGTCAGCACTGCCCGGCCCCGGGAACGCAGCCACAGCCTGGGGAGATCCAGCGAGACACAGCGAGACCAAGCGTCGACCGGAGAGAAGAGCGAAGTTGTCCCCGACCAGCGATACCGCACAGGGCGGTCGCCGACTCGTCATCGTCGAGTCGCCTGCCAAGGCGAAGACGATCAAGGGCTATCTCGGCCCCGGCTACGTCGTCGAAGCGAGCGTCGGGCACATCCGTGACCTTCCCAACGGGGCCGCGGAGGTCCCGGAGAAGTACACCGGTGAGGTCCGCCGCCTCGGTGTGGACGTAGAACACGACTTCCAGCCGATCTATGTGGTCAACGCCGACAAGAAGGCCCAGGTCAAGAAGCTCAAGGACCTGCTGAAGGACTCCGACGAGCTCTTCCTCGCCACCGATGAGGACCGCGAGGGCGAGGCCATCGCCTGGCACCTCCAGGAAGTGCTGAAGCCGAAGATCCCGGTCAAGCGGATGGTCTTCCACGAGATCACCAAGGACGCGATCCGGGCCGCCGTCGCCAACCCGCGCCAGCTCAACCAGAAGCTCGTCGACGCCCAGGAGACCCGCCGCATCCTCGACCGCCTCTACGGCTACGAGGTCTCGCCGGTCCTGTGGAAGAAGGTCATGCCGCGGCTGTCGGCGGGCCGCGTCCAGTCGGTGGCAACCCGGCTCGTGGTCGAACGGGAGCGCGAGCGCATCGCCTTCCGCTCCGCCGAGTACTGGGACCTGACGGGCACCTTCTCGACCGGCCGGGCGGGCGACGCCTCGGACCCGTCGTCCCTGGTCGCACGGCTCCAGACGGTCGACGGCCGGCGTGTCGCACAGGGCCGCGACTTCGACTCCCTGGGGCAGCTGAAGAGCGCGAACACCCTCCACCTCGACGAGGCGAACGCGCGTGCGCTCGCCGCCGCCCTGGCGGACACCGCCTTCGCCGTCCGCTCCGTCGAGTCCAAGCCGTACCGCCGCTCGCCGTACGCCCCGTTCCGTACGACGACGCTCCAGCAGGAGGCCAGCCGCAAGCTCGGCTTCGGCGCCAAGGCCACCATGCAGGTCGCGCAGAAGCTGTACGAGAACGGCTACATCACGTACATGCGTACGGACTCCACGACGCTGAGCGACACGGCGGTCAGCGCCGCCCGCGCCCAGGTCACGCAGCTGTACGGCGCCGACTACCTGCCTCCGCAGCCGCGTACGTACGCCGGGAAGGTCAAGAACGCGCAGGAGGCGCACGAGGCGATCCGCCCCTCGGGCGACCGCTTCCGCACGCCCGCCGAGACCGGTCTGACCGGTGACCAGTTCAAGCTCTACGAGCTGATCTGGAAGCGGACCGTCGCCTCCCAGATGAAGGACGCGACCGGGAACTCCGTCACGGTGAAGATCGGCGGCCGGGCCGCCGACGGCCGGGACGTCGAGTTCAGCGCGTCCGGCAAGACGATCACCTTCCACGGCTTCCTGAAGGCGTACGTCGAGGGCGCCGACGACCCGAACGCCGAGCTGGACGACCGCGAGCGCCGGCTGCCGCAGGTCGCCGAGGGCGACGCGCTCGGCGCCGAGGAGATCACGGTCGACGGGCACGCCACCAAGCCCCCGGCCCGCTACACCGAGGCCAGCCTGGTCAAGGAGCTGGAGGAGCGCGAGATCGGCCGCCCGTCGACGTACGCGTCGATCATCGGCACGATCCTCGACCGCGGCTATGTGTTCAAGAAGGGCACGGCGCTGGTGCCGTCCTTCCTGTCCTTCGCCGTGGTGAACCTCCTGGAGAAGCACTTCGGCCGGCTGGTCGACTACGACTTCACCGCCCGGATGGAGGACGACCTCGACCGCATCGCGCGCGGCGAGGCGCGGGCCGTGCCGTGGCTGAAGCGGTTCTACTTCGGCGAGGGCACGGGCGAGGGCGGTGCCGCGGACGCAGGCAACGGCGACGGCGACCACCTCGGCGGCCTCAAGGAACTGGTGACCGACCTGGGCGCGATCGACGCGCGCGAGGTGTCGTCGTTCCCGGTCGGCAACGGCATCGTGCTGCGCGTGGGCCGCTACGGCCCGTACATCGAGCGCGGCGAGAAGGACACCGACTCCCATCAGCGCGCCGACATCCCGGACGACCTGGCTCCCGACGAGCTGAGCGTCGAACTGGCCGAGGAACTGCTCGCCAAGCCGAGCGGCGACTTCGAGCTGGGCGCCGACCCGGTGACGGGCCACCAGATCGTCGCCAAGGACGGCCGCTACGGTCCGTACGTCACGGAGATCCTCCCCGAGGGCACCCCGAAGACCGGCAAGAACGCGGTCAAGCCGCGCACGGCCTCGCTCTTCAAGTCGATGTCCCTGGACACCGTGACGCTCGACGACGCGCTGAAGCTGATGTCGCTGCCGCGGGTCGTCGGCGCGGACGCCGAGGGCGTCGAGATCACCGCGCAGAACGGCCGCTACGGCCCGTACCTGAAGAAGGGCACGGACTCGCGGTCCCTGCAGACCGAGGACCAGCTTTTCACGATCACGCTGGAAGAGGCGCTGGCGATCTACGCCCAGCCCAAGCAGCGCGGCCGGGCGGCGGCCAAGCCCCCGCTGAAGGAGCTGGGCGAGGACCCGGTCAGCGCCAAGCCGGTCGTGGTCAAGGACGGCCGCTTCGGTCCGTACGTCACCGACGGCGAGACCAACGCGACCCTGCGGTCGGGCGACAGCGTGGAGACGATCACGCCGGAGCGCGGCTTCGAGCTGCTCGCGGAGAAGCGGGCCAAGGGCCCGGCCAAGAAGACCGCGAAGAAGGCCCCCGCCAAGAAGACCGCGGCGAAGAAGACGGCCTCCACGGCCAAGAAGACCGCCGCGAAGAAGACGGCGGCCAAGACGACGGCGAAGAAGACGACGACCGCGGCCGCGAAGAAGACGGCGGCGAAGAAGACCGCCGCGAACACGGCGGCGGCCGAGGACTGAGGGCTGAGGACCGAGCGGCACCGCCTCTTCCCGGCGTGCTCCTCTTCCTGGCTCTTCCTGACGGCTTCGTCGGCTTCACCTCCTTCATCTGCTTCATCTGCTTCATTCGGTTCGTCTTCACATCTGTTCACGCGACGCGCGCCCCGGCATCACACACATGCCGGGGCGCGCGTACGTTCGGGCGGTCACCACGTCCTGTCGGTGCGTCCCGATAGGCTGAACGCATGACGCGAGCCGAGCAGCCAACGGCCCACAATCCGGCCCCCGACGACGCACTGGTGACGGACTCCCGCGAGCGCGCCGTGCGTGCCCTGCTGCGCCGTCCTCAGCTGAAGCGGCTGTGGAGCGCGCAGCTGGTCGCGGGCGTGGGCGACACCCTGGCCCTCCTGGTGCTGGTCGCCCTGGTCCTCCAGGCGGCCGTCGCCCAGGGGTCCTTCGGCGGCGGCTACCGGGGCGCGGCGTTCGCAGTGGCGACCGTCTTCGGTGCGCGCATCGTGGCGACCGTCCTCTTCGGAGCGGTCCTCCTGGGCCCGCTCACCACCCTGACCGCGCCGGACGGCCCGCTCGACCGCCGCTGGACCATGGTCGGCGCGGACGGCGTACGCGCCGCGCTGCTGATCATCGCCCCGCTGTGGATCGACTGGACCCCGGCGAACGCACCGACGCTCCTCCTGGTCACCGTCTTCGTGACCGGGGCGGCCGAGCGGCTGTGGACGGTGTGCCGGGAGAGCGCGGCGCCCGCGCTGCTGCCCGCCCCGCCCCCCGAGGGCGCCACCGTGCGCCCCCTGCCCGACCACCTGGACGCCCTGCGCCGCCTGTCGCTGCGCACCACCTTCGCGGCGATCCCGCTCGCGGCCGTCGTCCTGGTCGTCGCCTCCCTGTTCAACAACCTCCTGGGCACCGGCGTCGCCTGGTTCGACCAGCACCAGGCCGCCCTCGGCGCGTATGTCGCGGCCGGTCTGTTCGCCGCGTCCCTGTCCGTCCTCACCTACCTGGAGCTGCCCGGCACGCGCACCCCGCGCGCGCGGTCGCCGCTCGAAGGGCTGCGCCGTCCCAGGACGGCCACCGGCGTGGACAAGGGCCGCACCGGCGCCGTGCCGGTGCTCGTGCTCGCCTGCGCCGCCGTCGCCGGGGCGATCGCCGCGGCCGTCGCCGTCTGCGCGCTGCACGCCCGCGACCTGGGCGGCGGTCCGGTCCTCTTCGGCCTGGACGTGCTCGTCCTGACCGGCGGGGTCGCCGTCGGCATCCGTACGGCCCCCAAGGCGCTCGTCACGCTGTCGCGGCGCCGGCTGCTGGCGCTGGCCATCGCCCTCACCGGCATCGCCCTGCTCGCCGCCGGGCTCGTGCCCGACGTGACCACCGTCCTGCTGCTGCTCGCCCTGGCCGGGGTGAGCGCCGGCGTCGCCGCCAACGCGGGGCACACCGTCCTCGACCTGGAGACCGAGGACCAGCGCAGGCCGCGCATGGCCGGGCACCTGCACGCGGTGGTGCGGGTCGTGGTCGCCCTCGCCGCGCTGTGCGCCCCGGTGGTCGCCGCAGGCATCGGCCCGCACCGGCTGGAGAACGGCCGGTTCGTCTTCGAGCACGGCGGCGCCGCCTTCACCCTGATGCTGGTCGGCGCGCTGCTGCTGCCGGTGGCCGCGCTGGTGCTGGCCAAGGTCGACGACCGCTCCGGCGTACCGCTGCGCAAGGACCTCGTCGATGCCCTGCGCGGCGGCGACGACCCCGTGACGGTGCCCGCCGCGACCGGCTTCTTCATCGCCCTGGAAGGCGGCGACGGCGCGGGCAAGTCCACCCAGGCAGAGGCGCTCGCCGACTGGATCCGGGCCAAGGGCCACGAGGTCGTCCTCACCCGTGAGCCGGGCGCCACGCCCGTGGGCAAGCGGCTGCGCTCGATCCTCCTGGACGTGTCCTCCCAGGGCCTGTCCCACCGCGCCGAGGCGCTGCTGTACGCCGCCGACCGCGCCGAGCACGTCGACACCGTCGTACGGCCCGCCCTGGAGCGCGGCGCCGTGGTGATCAGCGACCGGTACATCGACTCGTCCGTCGCCTACCAGGGCGCGGGCCGCGACCTGTCCCCGACGGAGATCGCCCGTATCTCCCGCTGGGCGACCGACGGGCTGGTGCCCCACCTCACCGTCCTCCTGGACGTCTCCCCGGAGACCGCCCGCGAGCGGTTCACGGAGGCGCCCGACCGGCTGGAGTCGGAGCCGGCCGAGTTCCACGCGCGCGTGCGCTCCGGATTCCTGGCGCTGGCCGCCGCCGACCCCGGCCGGTACCTGGTGGTGGACGCCGGCCAGGAGCCCGAGGCGGTCACCACCGTCGTCCGGGCCCGGCTCGACCAGATGCTGCCGCTGTCCGAGGCCGAGGTGAAGGCCCAGGAGGAGGCACGCCGCAAGGCCGAGGAAGAAGCGCGCCGCAAGGCCGAGGAGGAGGCCCGGCGCAAGGCCGAGGAGGAGCGCCTGGAGCGGGAGCGCCAGGAGCAGCTGGCCCGGCTGCGCGCCGAGGAGGAGGAGCGCAAGCGCCGCGAGCTGGAGGAGGCGCAGCGCCGCGAGGCCGAGCGCCAGGCGGAGGAGGCCAGGCAGCGCGCCGAGGAGGCGCGCCGCCGTGCCGAGGAGGAGCGCGCCCGGCTGCTCGCCGAGGAGCAGGCGCGCGCGGAGGCCGAGGCCCGGCGCAAGGCCGAGCAGGAGCGGCTGCGCAAGCAGGCCGAGGAGGAGGCCCGGCTGCGGGCCGAGGCCGAGGCGCTGCGCCTGGAGAAGCAGAAGAAGGCCGAGGAGGCGCTGCTGCGGGCCGAGGAGGCCCGGCGGGCGGCCGAGCAGGCCGCGGCGGCGGCGGCCTCGGGTCCGCGCCGCCCGGCCCCGCCCGCCGCGGCCGCCGTGCCGCCGTCGGACGCGGTGACCGTCCCGACGCCGGTGGTGTCCCCGGCCGACGCGCCGGACACCTCCGAGGCGTCGGACGCCCGGCCCTCCGCCTCGGCGGGCGCCCCGGCGGACGACGAGACGGCGGTGCTGCGGGCGGTGCGCGCGGACCGGAGCGACGCTCCGGGCGAAGGTGCCGACGCCCGGGAACCGGGTGCACGGGGTGCTTCCCGTGGCGCTGCCGGAAGGGACACCGAGCCGGAGTCCGAGCCGGAGTCCGAGGTGGAGGTCTCCGAGGCGGAGGTCACGGCCGAGCTGCCCCAGCCGGGGCGGTCCGGGCCGCCGTCGGCGCACGCCGGTCCGGCGGACGAGACGGCGGTGCTGCCGCAGATCCGCGCCGACGACGACGGCGAGGGCGCCGGTACCGGTGGCTCCGGCGCAGTCTCCGGTGCGTTCTCCGGCGAGGCCGACGAGACCGCGGTGCTGCCGCCGGTGCGGGACGCGGCTCCGGCGGACGTCCGGGGCGGCGACATCGCCGACCGGGTCCCGCCGGGCTTCTTCCGGGACGAGCGGCCGACGCCTCCCGTACGGCCCGACGGCTCCGACGACGGCACGCGCGAGCTGCCCCAGGTCGAAGCCGACACCGGCGCGCGGCGGCGGCCACGGCCGGACTGGGCCGAGGAGACACCGCTCGACGACCTGCCGACGCTGGCGGACGAGCTGCTCGGCCCGCGCCAGGACGAGCAGGAGGAGTACGGCGACGGCCGGGGACGCGGACGCCGGGGCTGAGGCCGATGGCCGCGGGCGCGGGCGCCGGGGCCGAGGACGAGGGCCGGGGCCGCGGACGCCGGGGCTGCTCGGGACCGGCGGCCTCGCCGGTTCCCGTTGTCCCGGTCCCCGTTGTCCCGGTGCCCGCTGTCCCGGTCCCCGTTGTCAGTGGGCACCCGCACAATGGATCCCGCACCACCACCAACAGGGCGAACACGAACAGGACGAAGGCGTGGCGAGCCATGACGAGGGCGCGGCGGACCGCGGCGGAAGGACGGCGTGACCCATGAGCGTGTGGGACGACCTCGTCGGGCAGGAGAAGGTCGGCGAACAGCTGGGCGCCGCCGCCCGGGACGCCGACGCCCTGGTGACGGCGGTCACCTCCGGCACCGCACCGCCGGAGGCGTCGAGGATGACGCACGCGTGGCTGTTCACCGGGCCGCCCGGCGCGGGGGTCGTCCAGACGGCGCGGGCCTTCGCCGCCGCGCTCCAGTGCGTCAGCCCGGACCGCGCCCTCGGCGGGGCCCCCGGCTGCGGCTTCTGCGACGGCTGCCACACAGCGCTGATCGGTACGCACGCCGACGTCTCCACGGTCGCCGCGGTCGGCACCCAGATCCTCGCCGACGACATGCGGGACACCGTCCGCAAGTCGTTCACCTCACCCGCCAACGGCCGCTGGCAGGTGATCCTGGTCGAGGACGCCGAGCGGCTGAACGAGAAGTCGGCCAACGCCGTCCTGAAGGCCGTCGAGGAACCGGCTCCCCGGACGGTGTGGCTGCTGTGCGCTCCCTCCATCGAGGACGTCCTGCCCACGATCCGCTCCCGCTGCCGCCACCTGAACCTGCGCACCCCCTCGGTGGACGCCGTGGCCGACATGCTCGTACGCCGGGACGGCGTCGAACCCGGCGTCGCCGCCGCGGCCGCCCGCGCCACCCAGGGGCACGTCGACCGGGCCCGCCGCCTGGCCACCGACCCGGCCGCGCGCGAGCGCCGCGCCACCGTGCTGCGGCTGCCGCTCCGCCTCGACGACATCGGCGGCTGCCTCAAGGCCGCCCAGGAACTGGTCGAC
This sequence comes from Streptomyces sp. PL-25, assembly GCF_058344915.1. Lineage (NCBI taxonomy): Bacteria > Bacillati > Actinomycetota > Actinomycetes > Kitasatosporales > Streptomycetaceae > Streptomyces > Streptomyces sp. PL-25. The sequence goes on along the minus strand of NZ_CP136997.1, from coordinate 3,304,224 downwards.
GCCGCGGCGGACGACGCGAAGGCGCTCGCGGAGGAGACGGACGTCAAGGAGACCGAGGAGCTGAAGGCGGCGCTGGGCGCGGCCCAGGGCGGCCGGCTGCCGCGCGGTACGGCGGGTGTGATGAAGGACCTGGAGGACAAGCAGAAGCGCCGCCGCACCCGTACGCAGCGCGACAGCCTCGACCTCGCGCTGACCGACCTGACCGCCCTCTACCGCGACGTCCTCGCCCTCCAGCTCGGCTCGCGGGTGGCGATCGCCAACGCGGACGTGGAGGACACCCTGGACCGGGTCGCCCGGGGCAGCACCCCGGAGTCCACGCTGCGTCGCATAGAAGCGATCGCCGCCTGCCGCGAGGCCCTCGACCGCAATGTGGCCCCGCTGCTCGCGGTGGAGGCGATGACGATGGCCCTGAGGGCAGGCTGACGGACCCGACGGCGCCGACGGACCCGAGGGAGCCGCCCCACCGCCTACGGGGACATCACTCGTACGGGGCACGACACGCACGTAGCGCACCCGCGTGGTCGCGCAGAGTTACGCTCGCCAGATGTACTTCAGGCGCGCCCCTCGTCCGAGCACCCCCCCTGTCACGTCTGCGAACAGTTCTCCGCCCGCACCCCGGACCCGCCCCGGCGGCTCCCGCCCCGCTCTCCTCGCCCTCCTCTCCGGGCTCTCCGCCGCCGCCCTGCTGGTCTCGGGCTGCTCCGCGGGCGAGGCGCGGCAGCAGCGGGCCGCTCCGGCGGCGGACGCGGTGCTGGCCGCGCTGCCGCGTTCCACTCCGGCCGCGCTGATGCCGTACTACGAGCAGAAGCTGACCTGGCGCGACTGCGGGGCGCCCGGTTTCCAGTGCGCCACGATGAAGGCGCCGCTCGACTACGCGCAGCCCTCGCAGGGCGACGTGCGGCTGGCGGTGGCCAGGAAGAAGGCCACGGGGCCCGGCAGCAGGCTGGGTTCGTTGCAGGTGAACCCGGGCGGACCGGGCGGCTCGGCCATCGGCTACCTCCAGCAGTACGCGGGCCTCGGCTACCCCGCCGAGATCCGCGCCCGCTACGACATGGTGGCGATGGACCCGCGCGGCGTGGCCCGCAGCGAGCCCGTCGAGTGCCTCGGCGACCGGGACATGGACACGTACACGCAGACCGACGTCACTCCCGACGACGGGAAGGAGACCGACGCGCTGGTGGGCGCGTACCGCACGTTCGCCGAGGGCTGCGGCGCCCACGATCCGCGGCTGCTGCGGCACGTCTCCACGGTCGAGGCGGCCCGCGACATGGACGTCCTGCGCGCGGTGCTCGGCGACAAGAAGCTGACGTACGTGGGGGCGTCGTACGGGACGTTCCTGGGGGCGACGTACGCCGGTCTGTTCCCGGACCGGGCGGGCCGCCTGGTGCTGGACGGCGCGATGGACCCGTCCCTGCCCGCGAGCCGGATGAACCTCGACCAGACGGCGGGCTTCGAGACCGCCTTCCAGTCCTTCGCCAAGGACTGCGTGCGCCAGAGCGACTGCCCGCTCGGCGGCCGGGGCACCACACCGGCGCAGGCGGGCGACCACCTGGCGGCCTTCTTCCGCAAGCTCGACGCCCACCCGATCCCCGCCGGTGACACCAAGGGCCGCAAGCTCGGCGAGGCGCTCGCCACCACCGGCGTGATCGCCGCGATGTACGACCAGTCCGCCTGGCCGCAACTGCGCGGCGCCCTGAACGCGGCGATGAAGAACAGCGACGGCGCCCCCCTGCTGGCCCTGTCCGACAGCTACTACGAACGCGACTCCAGCGGCCGCTACACCAACCTGATGTACGCCAACGCCGCCGTGAACTGCCTCGACCTCCCCGCGGCGTACTCCACCCCCGCCGAGGTGGAGAAGGCCCTGCCCGCCTTCGAGAAGGCGTCCCCCGTCTTCGGCCGGGGCCTGGCCTGGGCCTCCCTGAACTGCGCGTACTGGCCGGTGAAGCCCACCGGCAGCCCGCACCGCATCGAGGCCAAGGGCGCGGCGCCCATCGTGGTGGTCGGCACCACCCGCGACCCGGCCACCCCCTACCGCTGGGCCCAGGGCCTGTCCGCCCAGCTCGCCTCCGCCCGCCTCCTCACCTTCGACGGCGACGGCCACACCGCCTACGGCCGCGGCAGCCGCTGCATCGACGCCGCCATCGACACCTACCTCCTCCGCGGCACCCCGCCCGCCCAGGACAAGCACTGCTCCTGACCACCCCGTACCCGCCCCGGCCCCCGTCCCCGGGGCGGGTACGAAGCACCCCCGGAAACTGTGTAGACTTGCCGACGTTGCCGATCGCACCATGGTGCGGCCAGCACGCCGCTTTAGCTCAGATGGCCAGAGCAACGCACTCGTAATGCGTAGGTCTCGGGTTCGAATCCCGAAAGCGGCTCCCTTGGGAAGAAGCCAGGTCACCTTGCACGTGACCTGGCTTTTTTGTTGTTTTGAGGGGGCGTGTCGGGCAGGGTGTGGTCGCCGGTGGGGGCCGGGGGCGGGGTGCTGTGGGCTTCTGGTGTGTCGGGGGTGGTCGATACGATCTGGCTCACCGGCGAGTTGGGGGAGTCTTGCGTGGAACCCTTCATGGGAGTGGTGCTGTCGGCCGTCGGGACGGTCGCGTCCGGCGCGTTGTCCGGTGCGGGCGGGGAGATGGGCAGACGCACCTCTGAGACGCTCTTCGGGCTGCTGAACCGGGCGCGTGACGAGCAGGGAACCGCGGCCGTCGCGCCGGGACGGGCCGGGGGCACCCGGGCGGACGGGGCCACGGGCGGCGGGCGGGCGCCGACGCTGCCGGTGACCGAGTCCGAGCAGCGCGCGGCGGCGTTATGGCTGACGGAGGTCGCACGCCGGTCGCCCGACTTCGCCGATGAGGTGGCTCGGTGGCTCGACGAGGCGGCCTCGCTGGCGCCGGGAGCCGCCAACGGCGGGGCTCACGGGACCGTCCGCCCGCGGATGCTGCCCCCGGCGACCGGAGTGTTCACGGACCGGGAGGACCTGACGGCGTCGGTGACCGCGCTGCTGGAGGAGACCGGCCGCACACGGGGCGCCCCGGCGGTCGCCGTGCTCAGCGGTCCGGGCGGCATCGGCAAGACCGCGGCCGCGGTCAACTGCGCCCACGTCCTGGCCGACCGCTTCCCGGACGGCGCGCTGTACGTGGACCTGGCCGGTGCCTCCGCCGAGACGGCACTGGCGCCGTCCGACGTGCTGGTCCGCTTCCTCGAACGGCTCGGGACGCCGCCCGCCGCGGTGCCCGGGGACGAGGCACGCCAGCGTGACCTCTACCGCGACCGCACGGCCGGCCGACGCCTGGTGATCGTGCTGGACAACGCCAACTCCGACGCCCAGGTCCTGCCGCTGCTCCCGGCCTCGCCCGACTGCCTGGTCCTGGTGACGAGCCGGCGCCGGCTGGACCGGCTGGTGGCCGGAACCGGGGCGCGCCACCTCACCGTCCCACCGCTCACCCCGGAGGATTCGGTGCGCCTGCTGACCCGGATCGTCGGGGACGAGCGGGCGGCGGGCGCGGAGGCGGGCGTGCGGGCCGTCGCCGAAGGGACCGGCGGGATCCCGCTGGCCCTGTGCACCACCGGCGCGCGCCTGGCCGTACGGGAGCACCTGGCGTGGGAGCGGGTGGCCCGGCAACTGTCCGAGCGGCGTACGGGATCCGGCGGCGGGGACGGCCAGGAGGAGGGCGCGGCGATGCCGGAGGGGACACCGGGGGACCCGGTACGGCTCGCGCACGACGGCGCGTACCGCGAACTGGCACCCGAGTGCGCCGCCCTCTACCGGGCGGTGGCGGTGTGGCCGTGGCCGACGGTCACGGTGCGCTGCGCGGCACTCGCGGCCGGTGTCGAGGAGGGCGAGGCACGCCTGCTGCTCGAACAACTGGCAGATGTGCACCTGCTGGAGGAGGTGGCGCCGGAGCGCTATCGGTTCCACGACGTGGCGCGTGCGTTCGCGCACGACCTGGCGGTCGCCGAGGACGGGCACGGGCGGATGGCCGCGGCCGTGCGCCGGGTCGCGGTCGGGCAGCTACGGTTCGCGGCAGGTGCCGATTTCCGGGTCATTCCGTCCCGGTGGCGGCTCGGTCCCGCCTACAGGGCGCTCGTCCGGCAGGAGAACCGCGACCCGGAGGACGGCAAGCGCGCGCTGCAAGAACTGCGCGAGGAGCGCGAGAACCTCGCGGCGGTCGTCCGGGCCGCCGCGCACCACGGGTTCGACGATCTCGTCTGGCAGCTGTGCGAGGCGATGTGGGGGCTGCATCTGCGGCTCGGCTTCCACGAGCAGTGGGTCGACACCCATCTGCTGGGCGTGGCGGCGGCCCGGCGCAGCGCGGCCGAGTTCGGCGACCGGCGGGCCGTGGGCCGGGTGCTGGTCCAGCTCGCCTTCGCCTACATGGGCCTCGGCCGCGCCGCCGACGCGGAGCGGGCCCTGACGCAGGCGGTGGCGGCGGACGCGGACTGCGGTCACCACCGCGGGCAGGCGAGCGCCGTCGAGGCACTGGGGCTGCTCCACCTGAAGCAGTGGCGGTGGGCGGAGGCCGAGGAGAGCTTCATCGAGGCCGGCCGGGTCCTGAGCAGGATCGGACAGGCCGACGAGGGCCGGGAGGACCTCCCGCGGGCCCGCGCGCTGCTGGAGCACCACACCGGGCGGGCGCAGGCCAAGCAGGGCCGGTTCGATGAGGCGGTCGACAGGTTCAACACCGCGCTCGTGCAGTTCCGCGATCTGCCCGGGGGCGCCGACCGGTACAACGAGGGCCGGGTGTACATGAGCCTGGGCGAGACGCATCTCGCCGCGGGGGCCGTCGAACACGCCCTGGTGTGCCTGGACAAGGCGGTCGACATCATGAGCGTGGAGGGCGCCGAGCCGCAGCTCGCCTACGCCCTGGAGCTGCGGGCCGACTGCCACCGCCGTTCCGGCCGGGCGGAGGGCGAGCGTGCGGACCTGCGGGCCACCGTGCCGCTCCACGAGCGCGGCGGTGATCAGCCCGCCCTGGCCCGCGTGCGCGCCCGGCTGGCCGAGCTGGAGGAATGACAGTGCCCCGCTCTCACCACTGCGGGTGCGGTGGTTCCAGGGGGTCGATCCGTACGCGGTGGGTCGCCCGGCCGGTCCGTACGACGATCTCGGCGACGGCCTCGTGCGCGGGCCTGCCGGCGGCGGCCTCGCCGGTGGTCCACGCGTACAGTGCGGACGCGTAGGCCGCCGGATCGCACAGGTCGGCCCTGCCGTCCGGAGCCGCGTCCGCCGTCAGCCGCAGCAGCGCGCCCTCCCGGGTGCCGACGACACAGCGGTCGACACCGTCGACGTAGACGGCCAGACCGCAGTACGGGTACCGGGCGAGTGCCTCCGCCACCCAGGCGCCCGGCGGTCCGACTCTCGGGTCGTCCGCGCTCCCACGGCGCACGACGATGTCGGCGATCCGCAGCCGCCCCGCGTGCTTCGTGTCCTCGTCGACCACGGTGTGGGCGGCGGTGTCGTGTTCGGTCCCGGACACGGTTTCGGTCCCGGACACGGTCTCGGTCCCGGGTACGGCTTCGGTCCCGGATACGGTCTCGGGATTCTCCTCTGTGGTGGCGCGGCGGACCACCGCGACCTCTGGTGGACCGGCGCCGAGCAGCCGGGTCAGGACCCGGACCGGCGCGGTGCGCCGGTCCGGTGTGTACGGCGGCAGCGGCAGCGGGTCGAGCAGGGCGGGCCGTCCGCTGGGCTCGGGCAGGTCCATGAGGCCGTAGAACAGACGGCGCAGCAGTGGGCCCGACTCGCCTGGTGACGAGGTCGTCTGCGCGGCCAGCCGCCGGTACCGGCCCGGCTCGTGCGAGGCGATCACCTGGTCGATCTGCGCCCGCAGAGCCCCCTGACCGGTGCCGTGCCGGACGATCCGGGGAGCGGTGCGCACCAGGGCGGCGACGGGGGAGTGCGGGTCGAGGGCCTCCTCGGGGAAGGCGCCCAGGAGGACGGGAACGCCGATGGACGCCGCGTAGTACGTCACGCTGCCGTGGTCCCCGAGGACGCAGTCGGCCGCGATCAGCGCCTGGCGCCAGCCGTCGAGCGGCGGGATCGTATCCAGTCCGGCCTGCCGCGCGTGGTCCAGCCAGGCCCGGACCTGCCCGGGGCCGTGGCCGTACCAGACGTTGGGGTGCAGCACGGCCGTCACGCGGTACTCGTCGGCGGGCAGTTCGGCGGTCAGCCGGGAGAGCAGCCAGGGCAACAGGTCGTCGGCGTCGGCCGGTTCGCCGCCCTGCCCGGTGGTGTCACCGAAGAGCGAGCGCGCCGACCAGGTCGAGTTGAGCACGATCAGCCGGCGGCCGGGACCGACGCCCAGCGCACGGCGGAAACTGTCGCGGCGCGGGAGGGCGGCGAGGATGCGGTCGTAGCAGGGATCACCGGCGAGGACGGCCGTGGGCGCGGCCTCCGGGCAGTACGCGCTCAGCCGCTCCAACTGCTCCGGATGGGAGAGCACCGTCGCGGTCGCCAGCGGGCGCCGCCCGTCATCGAGCAGCCACTCCGGCGACATACCGAAGACCGGTGCTCGGTGCTCGGTGCTCGGTGCTCGGTGCTCGGTGCTCGGTGCTCGGTGCTCGGTGCTCGGTGCTCGGTGCTGCCAGCTTCTTATTGTATCCGACCCCATGTGACAGAACCACCAATTTGCCCCGGAAAGCCTCCAGTTCGCCCCCATAGCTCGCCGTGATCGCCAGGTCGAAGTCGGTGTCCTTCGCCTGTGACCAGGGGAGGACGGGCAGGCCGGATCGGGAGAGGAGTTCGGGTACTCCGGCGAGGAAGGGGGAGGAGCCCGTGCAGGTGGCGAAGAGCTGGACGCGCAGGTCGCCGTCGAAGAGCGGGAGTGTGTCCAGCAGGCGGGTCGCCGAGGTCACGTTGTGGACGATGAACAGGACGCGGCGGCAGCCGGTGCGGGTGATCCACCGTTCGGCGTCCTCGCCCACCGGTACGCGCAGCCGTGCCACCCCGCCCATGTCCGCGCCGGCCCCTTCCCCCGCCTGTCGGTCCGTTCGGCGTTCCGCCGGGCCGTCAGCCCGGTTGTGTGTCTGTCGGTCGATGTTATCGAGCGGGCGGGCGGTGCCGGGGGCGGTCAGCCGAGGAGGCGGATCGGGGTCCCCGCCAGGTACGCCTCGATGTCCTCGACCGCCTGGCCGTAGTAGCGGGCGTAGTTCGCCCGGGAGACGTAGCCGAGGTGCGGGGTGGCCAGCAGGCGCGGGGCGGTGCGCATCGGGTGGGCGGCGGGGAGGGGTTCGGTGTCGAAGACGTCGACGCCCGCTCCGGCGAACCGGCCCTCGTGCAGCGCCGTGAGCAGGGCGTCCTGGTCGACGATGGCGGCGCGGGAGGTGTTGACGAGGTAGGCGGTCGGCTTCAGGAGGGACAGTTCGCGGGCGCCGAGGAGGCCGCGGGTGCGGTCGCCCAGGGCCAGGTGGACCGAGACGAAGTCGGCGGTGGAGAGCAGCTCCTCCTTGCTCGGGGCCAAGGCCACGCCCGCTTCGTCCGCCCGTTCCTTCGTGAGGTTCTGGCTCCACGCCGTGACCTCCATGCCGAAGGCCAGCCCCACCTGCGCCACCCGGCTGCCGATCTTGCCGAGTCCCAGCAGGCCGAGGCGGTGGCCGTGCAGGTCGGCGCCCACAGTGGACTGCCAGGGGCCGCCCGACCGCAGGGAGTTGTTCTCCTGGACGATCCCGCGGGCCAGGCCGAGCAGCAGGGCCCAGGTCAGTTCCACCGGCGGTGTCGGCGAGCTCTCGGTCCCGCACACGGTCACGCCGTTCGCCCGCGCCGCCGTGTGGTCGATCACCGAGTTGCGCATGCCGGAGGCGATCAGCAGCTTCAGGCGGGGCAGCCGGTCGAGGAGGGAGGCCGGGAACGCGACCCGTTCGCGCAGGGTCACCACGATGTCGGCGTCGGCGAGCGCCCCGGCCAGGGCGTCCTCCGTGGCGAAGTGCTCGCAGTGGGAGACGACTTCCACCCGGTCGTGCAGCGGTGACCAGTCGGCTGCGGTGGTCGCGGCGTTCTGGAAGTCGTCGAGTACGGCGCAGCGCAGGCGCATGGGTGCTCTTTCCCTCGATTCGGTGGCTGGGTCCGTGTGCGGGTGTCGGGTGTCGGGTGTTCGATCGCCGTGGATCTTCAGGAGTACCGCAGGAACCGGTGCGAGGTACACCGCGGGCAGCGGCGGGACGCACCGCGGTGGGGCGGGAAACCGGGCACGAGGCCACGCCGTGTCAGGACCACGGGCGGAACTGAGGCAACATCTTCGTGAACGAGGAGCGGAACGAGCGGAATCAGCGGAACGCCGTGAGACAGGGGCTCGGGCGCCGCCGGTGCGGATGGGGTGAGCGGAACGTGACGGCAGGGGCGGCCAGGGCGGAAGAGGCGGCAGAAGCCGAAGAGGCGGTGGGGGTGGAGGCGAGGCGAGCGCGCGGGCCGCGGATCGCCGTCGCCGTGGTGACCATGGGGAACCGGCCCGACGAGGTCGACGCCCTGCTGAGGTCCGTCGCCGCACAGGATCTCGCGCCCGCGCGCATCGTGATCGTCGGCAACGGCTGCCGGCTGCCCGAGTTCGCCCACCGGCTCTCCCTGCCCGGCGAGGTCACCACCGTCGAGCTGGACGAGAACCTCGGCTGTCCGGGCGGACGCAACGCGGCCCTCGCCCGGCTGCGTGAGTTCGGCGACGTCGATGTGGTCGTCGACCTCGACGACGACGGGCTCCTCGTCGACGCGGACGTGCTGCGCCGCGTACGGGACCTGTACGCCGCCGATCCCCGCCTCGGCATCGTCGGTTTCCGCATCGCCGACGAGAACGGCGAGACCCAGCAGCGGCACGTGCCCCGTGTCGGCTCCGCCGACCCGATGCGCGGCGGGTACGTCACCGGCTTCCTCGGCGGCGGGCACGCCCTCGGCATGCCGATGCTCGAACAGACCGGCGACTGGCCCGCGGAGTTCTTCTTCGCGCACGAGGAGACCGACCTGGCCTGGCGGGCCGCCGACGCCGGATGGAAGATCCTCTACGCCCCCGAACTGCTCCTGCGGCACCCGAAGACCTCGCCCGCCCGGCACGCCATCTACTACCGCGTCACCGCCCGCAACCGGGTCTGGCTCGCCCGGCGACGGCTGCCCCTCGCGCTCATCCCGGTCCACCTGGGCGTATGGGCGCTGCTCACCCTCGTGCGCACGCGGTCGGCCGCCGGGCTGCGGGCGTGGCTCGGCGGGTTCGCGGAGGGGCTGCGCCGGCCGGCGGGGGAGCGGCGGCCCATGCGCTGGCGGACCGTGTGGCGGCTCACCCGGCTGGGCCGGCCTCCGATCATCTGATCAAGGCCGTCCCCGCGGCGTCACTTGGCGTCGGCGTAGCACTCCACCACCGACATCGTGAACGGGAACCGCACCGGCGTCGGGCCGAACGTGAGCCGTCCGGCCAGCTCCGCCGCCTCCCGTATCGCCGCCGCGACGGTGTCGGCCTCGTGCGCCGGGCAGTGCACGATCACCTCGTCGTGCTGGAAGAAGACCAGCTCGGCCGCCATGTCCCTGCAGGCGCGGCGCAGGGCGGCGAGCAGCAGCAGCGCCCAGTCCGCCGCGCTGCCCTGGACGACGAAGTTGCGGGTGAAGCGGCCCCGGGCGCGGGCGTCACCGGATGCGTACCCCGGGGTCCAGCCCTGGTCGGGGCTCCGGCCGGTGTCCTGCTCGTCCGGATCGTCCTGGGGGAGGCCAGCCTCCTGGGTGGCCTCGTCCGTCGCCCCGGCCGCGGGCGGGCAGGTGCGGCCCAGCCAGGTCCGTACGAGCCGTCCCTCCTCACCGGCGCGCGCGGCCTCGTCGACATAGGCCACCGCGCGAGGGAAGCGGCGGCGCAGCGCGGCGAGGTTCTTCAGGCCGTCCCCGGAGGTCTGGCCGTAGACGGCGCCGAGCACGGCCAGCTTGGCCTGGGCGCGGTCGCCGGAGAAAGCCCGGTCGGACACCGACTGGTAGAGGTCGCCGTCCCGGCCCGCCACCTCCATCAGGCCCGGGTCGCGGGAGATCGCCGCCAGCACGCGCGGCTCCATCTGCGCCGCGTCCGCCACCACCAGCCGCCACCCCGGGTCGGCGACCACGGCACGCCGGATCACCTTCGGGATCTGGAGCGCGCCCCCGCCGTGGGTCACCCAGCGCCCGGTGACCGTGCCGCCCGCCAGGAACTCCGGGCGGAACCGCCCCTCCCGCACCCAGTCCTGCAACCAGGTCCAGCCGTGGGCGACCCAGATCCGGTACAGCTTCTTGTACTCCAGCAGGGGTGCCACGGCCGGGTGGTCCACGGAGTGCAGCTCGCGGCGGCGCGTCGATCTGATCCTGACCCCGGCCCGCGCGAAGGCCCTGACGACCTCGGCGGGCAGGTCGGGCCGCACCCGGTGGCCGAAGGCGGCGGACACCTCCTCCGCCAGCTCGGCCAGCCGCCGGGGCTCGCCGCCGCCCGCGTACCGCTCGCCGAGCAGCTCGCGCAGGACGCCGCGGTGCACGTCCGCGTCCCATGGCAGGCCCGCGCGGTTCATCTCGGCGGCCACCAGCATCCCGGCCGACTCGGCGGTGGTCAGCAGGTGCATGCGGTCGGGATGGGCGGTCCTGTCGTGCCGCCGCTGCTGCTCGGCGTAGACGGTGAGGAGGTCGGAGAGGGGCAGGTGGGTGCCGCGCGGTTCGAAGAGGGGGGACTGCGAGCCCGGCTCGGCGGCCCGCTGCGGCGGATCGCGCGGTACGGGGCCGCCGCGCAGCCGGGCCAGGGCCGCCGCGGCCGAACGGGGCTCGCCGTGCCGTCCCTCGTGGCCGAGCAGCAGCGTCTCGGCGTCCTCGATGTCGTAGCACCGCTCGACGCGCACACCCGCGTCGAGCAGGCGCGGATAGACCTCGGCGGTGGAGCGCCACACCCAACGGGTGACGTCCGGTCTGCTCCGTACGGACTCGGCGAGGTCCGGCTCGCGGCGCACCGGGCCCGAGGGCAGCCCGTCCGGACCGAGGGGGGCGACGTCGGCGCCACCGTCCTCGGCCGGAGCGAGAGCCCAGCGGTCGGTCATGCCGAGAGTCTCGCAGGCACCTGTGACAATCGGCCGGACCTGTGGACGGACGGAACTCAGGAGAGCCGGAGGGCCCGCTGGCCCTCCGATCAGGCCGGCCCGTCCGGTGCCTCACCGGACGGGGCCGCCGGTGCCTCGCCGTCCGTCAGGAACTCCGCCAGGAGGCGGGTGACGAACTCCTCGGCGCGTGCCTTGTCGAGACCGAGGCCGCTCAGCGGGCCGTCGCCGTTCTCCTGCTCCAGGAGGGCGAGAAGGATGTGCTCGGTGCCGATGTAGTTGTGGCCGAGGCGCAGGGCCTCGCGGAAGGTGAGTTCCAGGGCCTTCTTGGCGGCGGGGCCGTAGGGGACGAGGCCGGGTGCGTCGGCGGACGTCGGCGGCAGCGCGGCGGACGCGGCCCGCCGGACCGCCTCCAGGGTCACGCCCTGCTCCTGGATCACCTTGGAGGCGAGCGCCTCCGGCTCGCTGAGCAGGCCCAGGACGAGGTGGGCGGGCAGTCCCTCGGTGTTCCCCGCGGACTTGGCCGCCTCGTGCGCGGCCATGACGACCTTCCGCGCGCGGGCCGTGTAGCGGCTGAAGCCCTGGCTGGGGTCGAGATCGGCGGACTCCTTGGGCACGAACCGCTTCTGCGCGGCCTGCCGGGTGACGCCCATGCTCGCGCCGATGTCGGTCCAGGAGGCGCCGGAGCGGCGGGCCTGGTCGACGAAGTGCCCGATGAGGTGGTCGGCCACCTCGCCCAGGTGCTCGCCTGCGATGACGGCGTCCTGGAGCTGTTCGAGGGGTTCCTGGTGAGCGTTCTTGATGGCCGAGATGAGGTCGTCGAGACGGACCGTCGACCGGATGCTGGGGTTCGTCATGTGTCAACCATAGGTTGACAGTGGTGGGGTGTCAACCTCGGGTTGACATGAAGCCGTGGTGCCTCACCGCTCGCGAGTCGCAGAGTTGTCCACAGGCTGTGGACGGTCAGTCGGTCCGTCGGCCCGGCGTGGCACGATCGGTCCGTGACCCGTACGACCAGCTCCGCCGATCCTTCCGACCGCTCCGGTTCCTCCAGTTCCTCCGGTTCCTCCGGCGAACCCGGGACCGTCGTCGACCGCGCCCTCCGGGCCGCCCTCTACGCCGCCTCCGACGACGCCCTCGACACGGGCGCCTCCCTGCTCGCCGCCGCCCCCGCCGCGGACGCCGAACTCGGGCGGCGCGGCGAGGAGTTCGTGGCGGTCGCCTGGCAGCGCGGCTGGCAGCCCGCCGACGTGGTGCGGATCGTGGGGCGTGAGCTGGGTGAGGAGCACGTACGCCTCGCCGCCTCGCTGATCCGGGCCCAGGCCCGGCACGACGGGCCGCGCGGGCCGCGCTGGACCGCCCAGCTCGACGAGCTGACCCACGCGGAGCCGGGCCGGACCGACCGCTTCTCGTACGCCACCGCCGTGCTGGAGCTGTACCGCCTGCTGCTGCGGCTGCCCGCGCTGGAGCACCTGGACGAGGCGGCCGGCCCCGCCCCGGCGGGGGCGCCGGGGGCCGAGTCCCGGAGGCTCGGCCGGATCCGCGCGCTGCTGGCCAAGGCCGAGGCGACCGGGTTCCCGGAGGAGGCGGAGGCGCTGAGCGCCAAGGCGCAGGAGCTGATGGCCCGGCACAGCGTCGACGAGGCGCTGCTCGCCGCCCGTGCTCCCGCGCCCGACGCGCCCGGCGCCTGCCGGATCGGTGTCGAGCCGCCGTACGAGCAGGCCAAGGCCGTACTGCTGGACGCCGTCGCCACCGCGAACCGCTGCCGCGCGGTGTGGAACGAGCCCCTGGGCTTCTCGACCGTCGTCGGCTTCGAGGCCGAACTGGAGGTGGTGGAGCTGCTGTACACCTCACTCCTCGTGCAGGCCACGACCGCCATGGCGAGGGCCGAGGCGGCGCAGCGGGCCGGCGGACGCAAACGGACCAAGACCTTCCGGCAGTCCTTCCTGGCCGCCTACGCCCATCGCATCGGCACCCGCCTCGCCGCTGCCGCCGAGACCCAGATCACCGAGGACCTGCTGCCGGTCCTGGCGAGCCGGGACGTCGCGGTGGGCGACCGGCTGGACCGGTTGTTCCCGGAGACGACCACCACCCGGCTGCGGGGGGTGAGCGACGAGGCGGGCTGGACGGAGGGCGCGCAGGCGGCCGACCGGGCGCAGATGAGATCCCGCCGCCGGTTGGACTGAACCCGACTGCCCGACTGCCCGACTGCCCGACTGCCCGACCGCCCGACCAGCCCGGACGGCCGGCTCTGGTCGTCGCCGGTCGCCCTCCGCGCGGTCCTCCGCGCAGCCCTCCGCCCGTCGGCCCCGGCTCGTCAGTCCCCCGCCTGCTGGAAGGCCGTCACCGACGCGTCCGGCTCGCTCGCGTCCTTCTTGCCCTGCACCGGGCCGTAGGACCACTTGGAGTCGAGGGCGTCGGCCGCACCGGGCAGGGCGATCTTCAGCGAGGTCGCCGCGAGGCTCTTCCCGTCGCCCTCCTTGCCCCGCACATAGGTCAGGGTGAAGGACGCGGTGCCGCCCTTGGCGAGGGTGAGCTTCTGCGGCTGGCCCGCCTCGTCCGGTTTCACGGTCGCCGAGGTGCTTCCGGCAGCCAGGGTGACGGTGGGGAAGCCGTCCAGGGTGCACTGGGCACCCCGGTTGGTGAGGGTGACCGGGACGTCGCCCGTGTCACCGGCGGCGGGCGCGGCGTTGGCGGGGCCGACCTGGAGTCCGACCTCGCCGATACGGCAGGCGGAACCGGCGGGACCGGCCGAACCGGCGGAGCCGGCGGAACTGTCGGTGTTCTTGCTGCCCGTGTCGCTGTCGGATCCGCTGCCGCCGCTGTCGCAGGCGGCGAGGAGAAGGGCCGCGGCTACGGCGGTGACGGTGAGGGGAATGGCGCGCATGTGCTGCTTCCTCGGGTCGTGACGATGCTCGACGATCATCACGTACGAGCGGGCCGCGCGGTTGCCCGCCCCACCCGCCTCGGACGTCGCGGACCTTGCGGGACCCCGTGGGTCTCGCGGACGCTCAGGAACCGCTGCTCGCCGTGGGCAGCCCCGACGGTAGCGCCCCGCCCTCGGCCCGGGTGTAGGTCTCCTTGCCGAGTCCACCCTCCCAGGTCACCTGGAGCGTGGTCTTGTTGACGGTCTCGACCGTGCCCGCCGACCGCGCCTTGCACGCGTCCAGGCGGATCACGTCCTTGCCCGCCTGCCCGGTCGCGGTCCCGGTGCACGTGGTCCGGTCGGTGGAGAACAGGGCCGCCTGACGGCCGGTGATGATGAGCACCACGGCCTTGCCGCCGCTGGTGGTGAGCCAACTGCCGTTCAGCGCGCCGTCCGTGGCGCCCGCGCCCCCACCGCCCGTACCTCCGCCATCCGTACTCCCGCCGCCCGTGGCCGACGGCGTGGCGCCACCGGAGACATCCCCCTCGGCACCCCCGGCACCCGAGACTCCGCCCTGGTCCCCGCCCCCGCCGCTGCAAGCTCCCAGCACGAACGCGCCCAACAGCGCGACGGCACCGACCCGCACCGCCACGGCCGTCCTGCTCGCCGACGTGGCTGTCCTGGCTGCCTTGGCCGTCCTGGCTGTCTTGGCCGTCCTGTTCACCGAGCTCCCCCAACCTGGCGGCGGTGTTCCGACCGGCGGCCGGTGCACCACCGGCAGGCTATCGGGTCACGTTCACGCAACCCCCGCGTGGAGACGGAACACCGCGGGCCTCCCGTGCGTCTTTCCTGGAGTGCACGTGTCAGTACGGGCGCGGAGTACGGGCGCGCCCGGCGGACGGACAGGGCACGGGACGCGCATGCCCGGTCCTTTCGGGGGCAAACGCCGCATCAGCTTCGGTAAAGCGCTCGTCAAAGCTGTAACGGCCGCACCACTCCACGTGCACGTGCATCTGCTCATGCACCTGCACATGAACAAGGTTATGATCCGGATCAGTTGACCGATGCATCAATGGCCATACCAGCCAGTGCACCACCGGGGAGCGACCTGTGAACCACGACGTCGAGGGCGTGTACGGGGAGTGCGACGTGTACAACGGCATGGCGGCCGAACGGCTGCGAGGGGTGGCCTGGCAGAAGAGCCGGCACAGCAACTCACAGGGCTCGTGCGTGGAGTTCGCGCGCCTGCCGGGCGGGGACGTGGCGGTGCGGAACTCCCGCTTCCCCGACGGTCCCGCGCTCGTCTACACGCGCGCGGAGATAGAGGCCATGCTGCTGGGCATCAAGGACGGCGAGTTCGACCATCTGATCGCCGGCTGACGAAACGAATCGCCACACCACGGGGGCAGACACCCGGCAGGCCGGACCGGCCGCCACGGACCTCGTGACGCGCGTAGAACCGCGGCATCGCACAAGGCCGCGGTTCCTCGGACCGGGCCGCGGACCCGCAGCTCAGAGGGCCGACGGTACGGCGGGCGCGATCGGCGCGACCGGTACGGCGGGCCCCAGCCGGAACAGCGCCCAGACGACCTTGCCGCCCAGCGTGCCGGCCAGCGGATGCCAGCCCCAGCCGTCGCTGAAGGAGTCGACGAGGAACAGTCCTCGGCCCGACTCGGCGGAGAAGTCGTCGCTCTCGCGGGCCACCGGACTCTCCCGGCTCGGGTCGCGCACGGCGCACACCAGCCGTTCGGTCCAGTGCATCAGGTGCAGCCGCACCGACGGGCCGTGGTCGCACGCGCGCGGTCCCGGCGCGTCCGGCAGCGCGTGCCGCAGGGCGTTGGTGACCAGTTCGGAGACGACCAGGCAGACGTCGTCGAAACGCTCGCCCAGGTCCCACTGGTCGAGCGTGGCGCGGGTGAACTGCCGTGCCTCGCGCACGGCTTCGAAGCGGGCGGGCAGCGCGCAGGAGGCGGCATCGCACACGGCGGAGGGGTCCAGTGGCGGAAGGCCCTGCCGTAACGGCTGGAGCATGGTCGATCCATTCGTCCCCATGCGAGGCACTCCCGGGAAATCGCGATCGTTGCGATGCATTGGTCATTGCGATGCAGCGGTGGCGCGAGACCATGGTTTCGGATGCGTACAGCAGATGCAAGGGCAGATGCACGTGCACGTGACCGAATTGGGCCCTCCCGTACCGCTTACTGGCCATTTTTTCCGCCATCTTCTCGACCGTCGATCGCCTTCTTCTCGCCTCTCGCTGTGCGCTTTCTGCGATCTCTTTCCGTTTCCGTAATCATGCGAGTACTGCTCGAAGTGTTTTAGTGGCAGACTGCGGCTCTTGAAGACGGTTGGGGAGGCTGGCGAACGTGAGCGCGGGAGAGCCCGGATCGGTGGTGCGGCGCATGCTGCTCGGCTCGCAACTCAGGCGGCTGCGGGAGGCACGGGGGATCACGCGGGAGGCGGCGGGCTACTCGATCCGCGCCTCGGAGTCGAAGATCAGCCGGATGGAGCTGGGCCGGGTGAGCTTCAAGACCCGTGACGTGGAAGACCTGCTGACGCTCTACGGCATCACGGACGGCGCCGAGCGCACCTCGCTCCTCTCGCTCGCCAAAGAGGCCAACGTCGCGGGCTGGTGGCACAGTTACTCCGACGTCCTGCCCAGCTGGTTCCCCACCTATGTGGGCCTGGAGGGCGCGGCGTCGCTGATCCGCGTCTACGAGGTGCAGTTCGTGCACGGCCTGCTCCAGACCGAGGCGTACGCCCGCGCGGTGGTGAGGCGCGGCATGCAGGGCGCGAGCGAGGCGGACGTGGAGCGCCGGGTCGCGCTGCGCCTGGAGCGGCAGAAGTACCTCGTCTCCGAGAACGCGCCGGAGCTGCACATCGTCCTGGACGAGGCCGCCCTGCGCCGCCCCTACGGCGACCGCGCGGTCATGCGCGGCCAGTTGCAGCACCTGATCGAGTTCTCCGAGCGGCCCAACGTACGGCTCCAGGTCATGCCGTTCAGCTTCGGCGGGCACGCCGGTGAGTCCGGTGCCTTCACCATCCTCAGCTTCCCCGAGTCCGATCTGTCGGACGTCGTCTATCTGGAGCAGCTCACCAGCGCCCTCTACCTGGACAAGCGCGAGGACGTCGCCCAGTACGAGCGGGCGCTCAAGGAGCTCCAGCACGACAGCCCCGGCCCGGACGAGAGCCGCGATGTGCTGCGGGGCCTGCTCCAGCTCTCCTGAGCCGTCCCGGTTCGTCCCCAACTCGCCCCGCCCGCGCGTACGATGACGTTCGATCAGACAGCGAGCGCCTGGGATTCGAGGGGTCACATGTCGTCCTACTTCACCGACCTGGCACGGCAGTACATCGACGGCGAGTGGCGCCAGGGCAGTGGCTCCTGGGACATCATCGACTTCAATCCGTACGACGACGAGAAGCTGGCCTCGATCACGATAGCCACCGTCGACGAGGTCGACGCGGCCTACCGCGCGGCGGCCCGTGCCCAGAAGCAGTGGGCCGCGACCAACCCCTACGCGCGCCGGCTGGTCTTCGAGAAGGCGCTGCGCCTGGTCGAGGAGCGCGAGCGGGAGATCACCGAGGTGATCATCGCCGAGCTGGGCGGTACGCACCTCAAGGCCGCCTTCGAGCTGCACCTCGTCAAGGAGTTCCTGCGCGAGTCGGTCCATCTGGCGCTGGCCCCCGAGGGCAGGATCCTGCCGTCGCCGTCCGACGGCAAGGAGAACCGCGTCTACCGCGTCCCGGTCGGTGTCGTCGGCGTCATCAGCCCCTTCAACTTCCCGTTCCTGCTGTCGGTCAAGTCGGTCGCCCCGGCGCTCGCGCTCGGCAACGCCGTGGTGCTCAAGCCGCACCAGAACACGCCCATCGCCGGCGGCACCCTGGTCGCGAAGATCTTCGAGGACGCGGGTCTGCCCGGCGGTCTGCTCAACGTCGTCGTCACGGACATCGCCGAGATCGGTGACGCGTTCATCGAGCACCCGGTCCCGAAGGTGATCTCCTTCACCGGCTCCGACAAGGTCGGCCGGCACGTGGCCACCGTGTGCGCCGCGAACTTCAAGCGCTCCGTGCTCGAACTGGGCGGCAACAGCGCGATCGTGGTCCTGGACGACGCCGACCTCGACTACGCGGTCGACGCGGCCGTCTTCAGCCGCTACGTCCACCAGGGCCAGGTCTGCATGGCGGCGAACCGGGTCCTCGTGGACCGCTCGGTCGCCGAGGAGTTCACCGGGAAGTTCGTCGCCAAGGTGAAGTCGCTGAAGGTCGGCGACCCGCGCGACCCGGGAACGGTCATCGGCCCGGTGATCAACTCGGCGCAGGCGAACGCGGTGTCCGGCACCGTGGAGCAGGCCATCGCCGAGGGCGCGACGGCGCTGGTCCACGGCACCACCCGGGACAACCTGGTCGCCCCCTCCGTCCTGACCGGGGTGCCCGCCGACTCCGCGCTGCTCCAGCAGGAGGTCTTCGGTCCGGTCGCCTTCCTCATCCCCTTCGACGGCGAGGAGGAGGCGGTCCGGATCGTCAACGACACCCCGTACGGCCTCAGCGGCGCCGTGCACACGGCGGACATCGAGCGCGGTGTGGCCTTCGCCAAGCGGATCGACACCGGCATGTTCCATGTGAACGACGGCACCGTCCACGACGAGCCGCTGGTCCCCTTCGGCGGCGAGAAGCACTCCGGCATCGGCCGGCTCAACGGCGAGACGACCGTGGACGCCTTCACCACGGTGAAGTGGATCTCGGTCCAGCACGGCCGCAGCGGCTTCCCGTTCTGACGGGCGACCGGCTGACCGGCTGACCGGCTGACCGGCTGACGCCTGACGGGACCGGCCCGCTCCGCCCGCCGTCCTCCTCGCCCGCCGTCCTCCCCGCTCTTCGTCCGTCCCGCCGCCGTCCGTCCCGCCGCCGTCCGCCCGGCCCTCGCGCGGCCGGTCGCCGCGGCGGCCATAACCTGGACCGCATGTCAGCGATCCGTCTCCTGGTGCTGGGCGCCGTCCGCCAGCACGGGCGGGCCCACGGCTACCAGGTGCGCAACGACCTGGAGTACTGGGGCGCCCATGAGTGGTCCAACGCCAAGCCGGGCTCGATCTACCACGCCCTGAAGCAGATGGCGAAGCAGGGACTGCTGCTCGCGCACGAGATCGCGCCGTCCACGGCGGGCGGCCCGCCGCGCGTCGAGTACGAGATCACGGAGCTGGGCACCGAGGAGTACCTCACGCTGCTGCGCGAGTACCTCACCGCCTACGACCAGCGCCCCGACGTGCTCACCGCCGCGCTCGGCTTCATGGTCGACCTGGAGCGCGCGGAGGTCCTCGGCCTGCTGGAGAAGCGGGTGCGCAGCATCGAGGAGTGGCGCAGGTCGGTCACCGAGTACTACACCCCCGAGGAAGGCCCGGGGCAGCTCGGGCACATCGGCGAGATCATGAACTTCTGGGTGCACTCCGCCGACTCGGGCGCCGAGTGGACGCGCGGCCTCATCGAGCGCGTGCGCGGCGGGGCGTACACCTTCGCGGGGGAGGGCGAGCCGTTCCGCGGCGTCCTGGCGGACGGCCAGGAGAACCCCTTCGGGACCGGACGGCCGGGAGAGGCCGGCGGTGCACCGGACGAAGAGACCCACTAATCAAGTTTGACCAACCGCCTCGGCGGCGCTACCTTCCTCCGGCAGGGAGCAGTAGTCAAATTTGGTTAGTGAGGGGAGCGGCCGATGGCCGAGGCGGCGATCACCGTCGAAGGGGTACGCAAGAAATACGGCGGCAGAGGAGGGGCGTACGCGCTGGACGGGCTCCGTCTGAGGGTGGACCGGGGCACCGTCCACGGGGTGCTCGGTCCGAACGGCGCGGGCAAGACCACCCTGGTCCGGATCCTGTCCACGCTGCTGCGGCCCGACGCGGGCCGGATCACGGTGGCCGGGCACGACGTGGTGGCCGACGCCTACGCCGTACGCCTGCGCATCGGGCTGCTCGGCCAGCACGCGGCGCTCGACGAGGAACTGGGCGGCCGGGAGAACCTGGAGCTGTTCGGCCGCCTCCACCACCTGGGCGCCCGCGGGGCACGCGCGCGTGCCGGTGAACTCCTGGAGCGCTTCGGTCTGACCGGCACCGGACGCAGGCCGGTGAGCACCTACAGCGGCGGCATGCGGCGCCGCCTCGACCTGGCGGCCTCCCTGATCACCGAGCCCGAGGTGCTCTTCCTGGACGAGCCGACCACCGGCCTGGACCCGCGGGGCCGCGCCGAGGTGTGGGCGGCGGTCCGCTCCCTGGTCGGCGGCGGCACGACGGTCCTGCTGACCACCCAGTACCTGGAGGAGGCCGATCAGCTCGCCGACCGGATCTCGGTCGTCGACGCGGGCCGGGTGATCGCCGACGGCACCGCAGGCGAGCTGAAGGCGCTCGCGGGCGGCGACCGCGTCGACGTGGTGCTGCGCGACGCGCGCCGGCTGGCGGCCGTCGCCGCGCTGCTGCCGCTGACGGGCGTGTCCGCCGACCCCGACCGGCGGCTGCTCAGCGCCCCGGTCACCGACCGCATGGCCGCGCTGTCCGCCGTCGTACGGGCCCTTGAGGAGGCCGGTGCGGAGGCGGAGGACGTGGCTCTGCGCCGCCCGACGCTGGACGAGGTGTTCCTGCACCTCACCGGAGGGGACCACCGAGTGGAGGAGCCCGCGTGAGCACGGCCACGAACCCGAGCCCGAGCCCGACCCCGGGCACGAGCCTGAGTGCGGAGATCCGCCCGAGCGTCCGCGCGCTGTCCGACTCCTGGACGATGACCCGGCGCGAACTGGCCCGCTGGGCGCGGCGCCCCGTCCAGGTGGCCGTCGCCCTGGTCTTCCCCGTGATGCTGCTGCTGATGTTCGGCTACCTGGTCGGCGGCGGCCGGGACGTGCGCGGTGACTACGTCGACTACCTGGTCCCCGGCATGCTCGCCCTGACCATGGCCTTCGGCCTGGAAGGCACGATGCTCGCCGTCACCCAGGACCTGAACAAGGGGGTCATCGACCGGTTCCGCGCGATGCCGATGGCCGACGGCGCGGTGCTGGTGGGGCGTTCGGCCGCCGACATGCTCCAGTCGGCGCTGGTCCTGGTCGTCCTCGTGGGCGTCGGGCACGCGCTCGGCTGGCGCGCGCACGGCGGACCCGGCGGCCTGCTGGGTGCCCTGGCACTCCTGCTGCTGTTCCGCTTCGCCATGCTGTGGGCGGGCATCCACCTGGCGCTGCTGGCGGGGCGGCCCGAACTGGTCCAGGCGGTGCAGATCCTGGTGTGGCCGGTGGGCTTCCTGTCCAACGCGTTCGCCGCCCCGGACTCCATGCCCGGCTGGCTGGGCACGCTCGTGCGGTGGAACCCGATGTCCCACACGGCGACGGCGGTACGGGACCTCGTCGGCGGACCGGGCGGCGAGTCCGGGCACGTGCTCCCGGCCGTCCTGTGGCCGCTCGGGCTGCTCGCGGTGTTCCTCCCGCTGGCGCTGCGCCGCTTCCGGGGCCTGAGCCGCTGAGCCGCCGGGCGGCCGCGGGGGCGGTGCGGGACGGCGGTCAGCGGGCCGCCGTCCCGTCCGCGCGCAGTTGCATCTGCGGGCGGCCGGTCACCAGCAGCCAGGCGGGCAGCGAGGCGAGGCAGAGCAGGGACAGCAGGGTCGGCGAGGAGACGAGGACGGCGGCCGTGAACAGGCTCACCCAGCCCTGCCGGGTCACCGCCAGCAGCATGCCGAGCACGCCCGCCGCGACGCCGAGCGCGGGCGGCACCGAGGGCACCAGGGCGTGCGCGGTGAGCCCGAGCGCGGCGCCGATGAAGACGGACGGGAAGATCCGGCCGCCGCGGAAGCCGCAGGACGCGGCGACGAGCAGCGCCGCCAGCTTCACCACGGCCAGCGTCGCGAACTGCCCCGCCGTCCGGTCCCCGGGAGCGCGGGCCAGCTCCGCGACCTCCGAGAGTCCCTTGAACAGCGTCAGAGGGCCGCCCAGCACGCCCAGCAGCCCCAGCACCAGGCCACCGGCCGGCAGGGCGATCATCGGGTGCCCGAGCCGGGCGAAGACCCGGTGGACGTACGGGAAGGCGTACACGGCGGCGAGGCCGAGCAGGGCCGCCGCCGAGGCGATCACGAGCGCGGCGAGCACCTGGCCCGCGTGCGGGCGGCCGAGCGGCGGCAGCCCGAGGTCGAAGGTGGGGTGGGCGACCAGCGTCGTGGTCATGGCACCGGTGGCGCCCGCGGCCAGCGGCGCGAACAGGTTGTCCCACAGCGCCCCGCGCATCGGGCGCCCGGCCAGGGCCTCGGAGATGACCAGCGCGGCGGCCACCGCGGTCCCGAACAGCGCGCCGATGGTCGCCGCCTCGGCCAGCGCGGGCCACAGCGCCCGCGGCAGCCGGGGCAGCAGCCTGCGGCCCAGCCAGAAGACCAGCGCCACGTTGGCCGCGATGATCGGGTTCTCCGGGCCGAGGCTCGGCCCGCCGGCCAGCATCAGCATCGTCGCCAGCAGCAGGCCCGGCAGCACGCCCGGCGCCACCGGGGCGGCCGACAGGCCCAGCGTGGCCGGGTCGGGGCCCGCGTGCCCCGGCACCTTCCACACCACCAGTCCGACCAGGACACCGGTCGCGGTGAGCACGACCAGCATCCACACCGCCGAGTACCGGCCGATGCCGAGCGCGTCCGGCAGGTCCTCCCACAGGGCGCCCTGCAACCGCTCCGCCACCCCGCTCACCAGCAGGAGGAGCAGACTGCACCCGATCCCGGCGACGAGGGCGGGCAGGATCAGGGGCAGCAGCGCGCGGGCCGGTGCCGACGGTACGGCCGGTGCGGCGGCCGGCTGCCGCTCGGTGTCCTGGACCACGGGCACACGATAAGCGGGCGTATCCGGAGGAAACCGGAGGAACGCGCGCACCGCGTCCGGCGGCCGTCGCGGGCTTGCACCTCACGCGGCGTGAGGACGCACCGTGGAGCGCGTACCGAGAAGGGAGCGGAAGTGGGCTACACCGTGGGCCAGGTCGCCGGTTTCGCCGGAGTGACGGTGCGCACCCTGCACCACTACGACGACATCGGCCTGCTCGTCCCGGGCGGGCGTAGCCACGCGGGGCACCGGCGCTACGACGACGCCGACCTCGACCGGTTGCAGCGGATCCTGTTCTACCGGGAGCTCGGCTTCCCGCTCGACGAGGTCGCGGCACTGCTCGACGACCCGGACGCGGACCCGCGCGCGCATCTGCGCCGCCAGTACGAGCTGCTGACCGCCCGGATCGACAAGCTACAGCGGATGGCCGCGGCCGTGGAGCAGGCCATGGAGGCACGCAGGATGGGAATCGACCTCACGCCCGAGGAGCGTTTCGAGGTGTTCGGGGACAAGGACCCCGAGCAGTACGCGGAGGAGACCGAGCAGCGCTGGGGCGGCACCGAGGCGTACGCCGAGTCGCGGCGCCGCGCCGCCCGCTACACCAAGGAGGACTGGAAGCGGATCAAGGCCGAGGCGGAC
Organism: Streptomyces sp. PL-25; assembly: GCF_058344915.1. Classification (NCBI taxonomy): domain Bacteria; kingdom Bacillati; phylum Actinomycetota; class Actinomycetes; order Kitasatosporales; family Streptomycetaceae; genus Streptomyces; species Streptomyces sp. PL-25. The sequence continues at coordinate 3,280,894 of NZ_CP136997.1, read as the reverse complement.
GCCTGGGAGGAGCGGTACACCGCGCTGGCGGCCGCCGGGGAGCCGCCGGCCGGTCCGGCGGCCATGGATCTGGCGGAGGAGCACCGGCGGCACATCGGCACGTGGTTCTTCACCTGCCCGTACGAGATGCACCGCTGCCTGGCGGAGATGTATGTCGCCGACGAGCGCTTCACGGCGTACTACGACGCGATGCGGCCGGGGCTCGCCGAGCACCTCAAGGAGGCGATCCTCGCGAACGCGGCCCGCCACGAGGGCTGACGGTCACGAGGGCTGACGGTAAGGGGCGTCCGCCCATGGCGGGTGCCCCTTACGTCCGTGTCCCGGGGCGGCGGGTCCGGTCCCGCCGGGGGCTGCGCGCGGGATCCGGCGGAACCCGGGGCGTACACCATCCGTTGATACTTTGTGCGGCAGTACCCGGAGGCCGACCCGCCGCCGACCGTCCTCACCCCCTCAGGAGCCCGGAACCGTGACGACGCTTGCCCTCGGCCCGAGCTGGCTGGATCCGAACTACCTGCTGGACACCTACGGCATCTGGGGGCTGCTGCTGGTCGTCTTCGCCGAGTCGGGCCTGCTCATCGGCTTCTTCCTGCCGGGTGACTCGCTGCTGTTCACCTGCGGTCTGCTGATCACCTCGCACCAGCTGGACTTCCCGCTGTGGGCGGCCGTCGCGCTGATCTGCCTCGCGGCCGTCCTCGGCGACCAGGCGGGCTACATGTTCGGCAAGAAGGTCGGTCCGTCCCTGTTCAACCGCCCCGACTCCCGCCTGTTCAAACAGGAGAACGTCGTCAAGGCGCACGAGTTCTTCGAGAAGTACGGCCCGAAGTCCCTGGTCCTGGCCCGCTTCGTGCCGATCGTGCGGACGTTCACGCCGATCATCGCGGGCGTCAGCGGCATGCGGTACCGCTCGTTCGTCACCTTCAACGTCATCGGCGGCGTGCTGTGGGGCGCGGGCGTCACCCTGCTCGGCTCCTGGCTCGGCAAGATCGACTTTGTGAAGGAGAACATCGAGGCGATCCTCATCCTGATCGTCCTCGTCTCGGTCGTCCCGATCGCCATCGAGTTCCTGCGCGCCCGCGCCAAGGCGAAGAACGAGCCGCAGCCCGCCGCCGCGGCGCCCGAGCCCGTCGCCGCCCACCAGCAGCAGTACGCGCGGCAGCCCCAGCAGCCCCAGCCGTACGGGCAGCAGTTCCAGCCGCCGGTCCTGGACGACGCGACCACCCAGCTCCGCCGCATCGAACCGCCGTACGAGCAGCAGCGTCCCCATCAGCAGCACGCGCAGCAGCACCAGCCCCAGCCGCCCCAGCAGCCGTACGGCTACGACCAGGGGCAGCAGCACCCCGGCGGCGCGTACCCGCAGCAGCACCAGCAGCCGCCCCATCAGCCCTACGGTCACCCCCAGCAGCCGCAGCAGCCGCAGCAGCCCCAGCAGCCGCAGCCCTACGGCGACCAGCAGGAGCAGCAGCAGTACGACCCGCAGTATGACCAGCGGCAGTACCCGTACGACCAGGACCAGGGGTACTACCGCGCCCCCTGAGCCGCCGCGCGGCCCGGCCGGGCTCAGAAGCCCCTGGTCCGCTTGGCCGCCCGGCGGCCCGCGGCGCTGCCCGCCCCCGGCAGCCGCAGGAAGAGCCGGGAGATCTCGGAGCCGAGGTTCACCCCGATGGCGATGGCCATGGCGAGCGAGACCGCCTTGGCCAGGGAGACGAGCCCCTTGTCGATATGGCTCTGCGCGATCGACAGCAGCCCGAAGTACGTGGCGGAACCGGGCAGCAGCGGCCCGATCGCGGCCGTGGTGTACGGCAGCGCGGAGGCGAAGCGGTAGCGGGACAGCAGTTGCCCGAACAGTCCCACCAGGCCCGCGGCCGCCGCCGTGGAGGCGACCGGCGAGATCTCGCCCACGTTGTGCATCGCGCCGTACACCACCCAGGCCACCCCGCCGTTGAGCGTCACCCACAGGACGGTGGACCGTTCCTGCTGGAGCAGCACGGCGAAGGTGAGCGACAGCAGCATCGACGCGACGATCTGGAGCACCGGCCGCTGGCTGCCCACCAGCGCCGCGTCCGGGTTGAGCTGGGCGCCCAGCTTCACCCCGAAGTACAGGACCAGCAGCACACCGGTGACGATGCCGACGAAGAAGTACATGACCTCCAGCAGCCGGGCCGAGGCGGTGATGTAGAAGCCGGTCAGCCCGTCCTGCACGCCCGCCACCAGCGCCCGCCCCGGCAGCAGCGCGAACAGGCCACCGGTGATGACCGCGGACGCCTTCACGTCCACGTCCGCCACCGTGAGCGCGACGCCGATCGCGGCCGGCGGCATCGCGGCGACCGTGAACTGGTAGAACTCCGGCAGGCCGCGCCCGGCGCACAGCCAGGCCAGCCGGTCGCCGAGCATCGCGCCGAGCGCGGCCACCACGAAGACCAGCGGACCACCGCCGACGAGCACGGAGGCCGCGCCCGCCAGCAGCCCGGCGGCGCCGGTCAGCGCCCAGCCGGGGTAGGGGTGCCGGTTGCGGCGGATCTCCGCGAGGCGCCGGTAGGCCTCCTCCAGGGACACATGGGTCTCGGGGTCGCTGAGGTCGTCGACGAGCTGGAAGACGGCCGCGAGCCGGGTGTAGTCCGTGCCGCGGCGGCGCACCACGCGGGAGGCCGACACCGGGTCGTCCACCAGGGACGGCTGGTAGGAGATGGACAACAGGGTGAAGGTGACGTTTGGCTCGCAGCGGTCCAGGCCGTAGGAGCGGCAGACCGCGAACATCGCCGTCTCCACGTCCTCGGCGCCCTCACCGCCCGCGAGCAGCAGTTCGCCGATACGCAGCGACAGGTCGAGGACGCGCGGGACGGCCGGACCGCCCTCCTCCGCCTTGTGCACCTGCTCCAGCGCGGGCCGCTCGGTCACCGACATGCGCAGCATCGTGCGCATCCGGTCCTGCCAGGGGGCGTCCTTGGTCAGACTGACCGCCGGGGTGCCCCGGGGCGGTGTGAAGGCGTACGGCGCCTCGCGCGCGGTGTAGGTGTGCGGGGTGCTGAACGCGGAGCCCTCGGGCTCGGCGGCCGGTGCCTCGGGCACCGCCAGGCCGTCCGGCAGGGCGAACTCCGAGGTCGTCTCGGACTCGCCTGCGGGCCGGGGCGCGGCCAGACCCTGCGGGAGCGCGAACTCGGACGTCGTCGACGACTCGTTGTCGACCGGTGTCACGGCGGTCACCGGGGCCGCCCGGACCACCGGGATCAGCTGCGTCGTCTGCGTCACCGACGCCTGCGCGGGACGCGCGGGGGAGGACACGAAGTCACTCCTCGCCTCGTCCGACTGCGGTTTGCGGTCCTCCGCGTCCGTCACTGGGCAACGCTCCCTGAACGACACCTTCCGTAAGCCTCAGTATGCGCGGGTATCCGCGCACGTATGCCGAAGGCCGCGTCACCTCTCGCGAGGTGGACGCGGCCCCTGGGCGCGGTGCGGTCAGTGACCGCCGTGCTCCTCGAAACGCTTGCGGGAGCGCTCGATCTCCGCCTCGGCGTCGGCGCGGCCCACCCAGTTGGCGCCCTCGACCGACTTGCCCGGCTCCAGGTCCTTGTAGACCTCGAAGAAGTGCTGGATCTCCAGGCGGTCGAACTCCGACACGTGATGGATGTCCCGCAGGTGCTCCACGCGCGGGTCGGACGCCGGCACGCACAGCAGCTTGTCGTCGCCGCCGGCCTCGTCCGTCATCCGGAACATGCCGATCGCGCGGCACTTGATCAGACAGCCGGGGAAGGTCGGCTCGTCCAGGATGACCAGCGCGTCCAGCGGGTCGCCGTCCTCGCCGAGGGTGTCCTCGACGAAGCCGTAGTCCGCCGGGTAGCTGGTCGAAGTGAAGAGTCGACGGTCCAGGCGGATACGACCGGTCTCGTGGTCCACCTCGTACTTGTTCCGCGAACCCTTCGGAATCTCGATCGTGACGTCGAACTCCACCGGTGGCTCCTCCATGATCAGCACATAGTTCTGGTGATTAAGTGTCCCTCACGCAGGTGTGTGATCGCGAAAGGGGCTGGTGGTCGTGCCGGAGCTGAGGGGCTGGCGGGCCGCGGAAGAGCGGCTGGCACGCCTGACGCGGTCCCTGCGGCCGCGCCTCGCGCGGGTCGCACGGTCCACGGGGCCGGTCCTGGCCGGGGCCGCGCGGACCGCGCGGCCGTGGATCGCACGGTTCGCGCAGGCCACCGGGCCACGGCAGGGGCGGCCCAGGACGTGGCGGTACACCGCCGGTGCGGCCACCGCCGGGCTGGCGCTGGCCGCGGGGGTGGTGACTGCCGCCGGTCCCTGGGACTCCACCGGTCAGCGTACGGCCGAGCGGGATCGGGCCGTGGCCCTGGAGCGCGCGGGTGGCGCAGATCACGGCCGCGGTTCCGATATGTCCCGGGGTGTGCGGCCCGGCGGCGCGGCGGCGGACTCCCCGCGGGCCGCGCCCAGCGCCGCCGCCGTCCTGGCGGGCCTCGGCGGCACCGGGGGCGCCGTCCGGCCGGCGGCCGAGGGTCCGGCCCTCGCCCCCGTCCTCGGCCCGCTCCTGGAGAACCCGGCGCTCGGCACCGGCCGCTCCGCCGCCGTCGTCGACATCACCACCGGACGGCAGCTCTACGGGCAGGGCGCCGGAAACGGCCTCACCCCCGCCTCCACCACCAAGATCGCCACCGCCGTCGCCGCCCTGTCCGCCCTCGGCCCCGATCACCGCCTCACCACCCGCGCCGCCCTGGAGCCCGACACCGGGGAACTCGTCCTCGTCGGCGGCGGCGACCCCACCCTCACCGCCCGCAAGGACGCCAAGGGCGCCGCCAGCCTGCGCGCCCTCGCCGACGCCACGGCCAAAGCCCTGGCCGGACGCGGGGTGCACCAGGTCACCCTGTCGTACGACACCAGCCTGTACGCCGGTGCCGATCTGCACCCCATCGGCGTGAACGAGAACCTGGCCCGGGTCAGCGCGCTCATGGCCGACGAGGGCCGTACCGACGACTCCGCCAGCGGCCCCGCCGACCGTGTCGCCGACCCGGCCGCCGAGGCCGCCCGCGCCTTCGGCCGCTTCCTGGGCGAACACGGCGTCCGGACCACCGCCCCCGGCCCCTCCAAGGCGACCGGCCGCGCGCAGACCCTCGCGACCGTGTCCTCGCCCCCGCTGTCCGACGTGGTCGAACGCATGCTCACCAACAGCGACAACGACATCGCCGAGGCGCTCGCCCGGCAGACGGCCAGGGCCTCCGGCCAGCGGGCCGACTTCGCGGGCGGCGCCCGCGCCGTCGCCGCCCGGCTGAAGGCGCTCGGCCTGCCCCTGGCCGGCGCCGCCTTCCACGACGGCAGCGGCCTGGACCGCGCCGACCGGCTCACCGCGAACCTGCTCACCGCCCTGCTGCGCACCGCCGCCGACCCCGCCCGCCCCGGGCTGCGGCCGGTCCTCACCGGACTGCCGGTCGCCGGGTTCACGGGCACCCTCGCCGACCGCTACACCGGCGACGGCGCCGCCGGGATCGTCCGGGCCAAGACCGGCACCCTGACCGGTGTGAACACGCTGGCGGGCACGGCCGTCGACCGCGACGGCCGGCTGCTGGCCTTCGCCTTCCTCGCCGAGGGCACCACCGACCCGCAGGCCGCCCAGGCGGCCCTGGACCATGTCGCGACGACCCTGGCGGCCTGCGGCTGCGGCTGAACCCCGTACGCCCGGGACGCCGTCCGGGACGGCCGACGGGGCCCCGCGCGGGCACCGGACGGCCTTGGGCGGCCCCTGGACGTGGCGGGCCGCGGCCGCGCTCCCGCAGCGGGGGCGTCCGTCGCTCTGCCTCCTGGGCGGCGACGCTCGCCGGGCCTTCGGCGCGGGCACCGGACGGGCCCCAGGGCGGACCCCGGACGCGGCGCCCGGGGCCGCGCTCCGGCACCGGAGGCGTCCCTCGCTCTGCCTCCCGGGCGGCGCCCGCTCGCCCGGCTTTGGACCGTGTCGCGGCAACACGGTGGCCGATGGCCCGCTGTGGCTGTGGCTGAACCCCGCTGTCCGGGACGCCCGCCGGGGCCCGCACGGATCCGGGCCGACCCCCAGGCCGATCCCCGGGCCGCCCCTCGGGGCGGACGCCGGGCGGATCCCGGAGGCGGTGGCCCGGGGCCGCGCTCCGGCGCCCGGTGCCGTCCGCCGCCCTGCCCTGAGTGGCGGCGCTCACGTACCGTTGACACATGACGAGCATCGGTGGTGCCGCAAGTCCCGGGATGGTCGACTGGAATCTCGCGGTGGCGACCGCGACCAGGCTGGTCCGGCCGGGCCCCGAGGTGAGCCGCGACGACGCCCGCGCGGTGGTCGCGGAGCTGCGCCGGCACGCCAAGGTCTCCGAGGAGCACGTGCGGGCCTTCACCCGGCTGGGCACCGAGGAGACCCACGACACCCCGGTCCTGGTCGTCGACCGCCCCGGCTGGATCCGGGCCAACGTCGCCGGTTTCCGCGAACTGCTCAGGCCGCTGCTGGACAAGATGCAGGAGCGGCGCGGCAGCAACCCCGGCGCCGCCGTCCTCGGAGCCGTCGGCGGCAAGGTCACCGGCGTCGAACTGGGCATGCTGCTGTCGTTCCTCGCCTCCCGCGTGCTCGGCCAGTACGAGACCTTCGCCCCGGCCGTCCGCGACCTGCCCGGGGGTGCCGACGGCGGCGGACGGCTCCTCCTGGTCGCCCCGAACATCGTCCACGTCGAACGCGAACTCGACGTGGAGCCGCACGACTTCCGCCTCTGGGTCTGCCTGCACGAGGAGACGCACCGCACGCAGTTCACCGCGGTGCCCTGGCTGCGCGACCACCTGGAGGGTGAAATCCAGTCGTTCCTGTCCGAGACCGACGTCGACCCCACCGCGTTCCTCGAACGGATCCGGGACGCCGCGCAGTCGCTCGTCGGCGGCCGCCCCGAGGGCGAGGAGGACGACGGCGGGCGCTCCCTGGTCGAACTGGTCCAGACTCCCTCGCAGCGCGAGATCCTCGCCCGGCTCACCGCCGTGATGTCCCTCCTGGAGGGCCACGCCGACTATGTGATGGACGGGGTGGGCCCCGAGGTCGTGCCGAGCGTCGCCGAGATCCGCGAGAAGTTCCAGCAGCGCCGCGCCAAGGGCGCCTCCCGGCTCGACTCGGCGCTGCGCAAGCTGCTCGGCCTGGACGCCAAACTGCGCCAGTACCGGGACGGCGAGCGGTTCGTCCGCGCGGTCGTCGACCAGGTCGGCATGGACGGCTTCAACCGCGTCTGGACCTCCCCCAACACCCTTCCCACCAAGGCGGAGATCGCCGAACCGGCGGACTGGGTGGCGCGGGTGCACCGCAAGGCCGAGTCGTGAACCGGCCGCGGACGGGGTGAACCGGATCCGGCCGACGGCAGACGAACGCCCCTCCAATCACCCGTCCGAGGGACCGTGAGCGATGGGTAGGCGTGCGATGCTCGGGGAACGGCCCGTTTCTGTCACCATCGACACACTCTGAGTGACCCGCTCGGGCTCACCCCCCGAAAACTCCGTGAAGGGAACCGGACATGGGTCCCCATCCTGCGGTCGCGGCGATACGCCTGGCGGTCCGCCGCGTCCTGAACGACATCCTCGACGAGCAGTCCCCGGCCCCGCCCCCCGCCGGGCCGCCCCGCCCCGAACTCCAGACCGCGCACGCGGCGCAGGCGGCGTACGGCGGACAGCCGCAGCACACCGCGCCCGCCCCGCGCCCCGCACAGCTGCCCGAGCGCCCCGCGCCCGGCGTGCCCACCCCCAGCCGGACACCCCGCGCGCCGCGCGCCCCGCACGGCGCGAGCGCCGCCCGTACGCCCGCGCCGCTCGTGCTCGTCGCCTGCTCCGGCGGCGCCGACTCCATGGCGCTCGCCTCCGCCCTCGCCTTCGAGGCGCCCAAGCTCGGCATCCGCGCCGGCGGCGTCACCGTCGACCACGGCCTCCAGCCCGGCTCCGACCTGCGCGCCGCCGAGGTCGCCCAGCGGCTGCGCGAACTCGGCCTCGACCCGGTCGACGCCGTCGCCGTCACCGTCGGCCGCGACGGCGGCCCCGAGGCCGCCGCCCGCGACGCGCGCTACGCCGCCCTGGACGCCGCGGCCGACCGCCACGGCGCCCACGCCGTCCTGCTCGGCCACACCCGCGACGACCAGGCCGAGACGGTCCTGCTCGGCCTCGCCCGCGGCTCCGGCATCCGCTCCCTGTCCGGCATGGCCGCGGTCTCGGGGGCCGGCGGCCGCTACCGGCGCCCGTTCCTGCACATCGACCGGCAGACCGCCCGCAGGGCCTGCATGGTCCAGTCGCTGCCCGTCTGGGACGACCCGCACAACACCGACCCCGCCTACACCCGCTCCCGGCTGCGCCACGAGGGACTGCCCGCCCTGGAGAAGGCCCTCGGCAAGGGCGTCGTCGAGGCCCTGGCCCGCACCGCCCAGCTCTCCCGCGACGACGCCGACGCGCTCGACGCCTGGGCCGGCCAGGCCGAGGCCGTCGCCCGCGACGAAGCGGGCTGCCTGGAGTGCGCCAAGCTGCACGACCTGCCGCCAGCCGTGCGCCGCCGGGTGCTGCGCCGCGCCGCCATCGACGCCGGGGCACCGGCCGGGTCCCTGTTCGCCCGCCACATCGAGGAAGTGGACCGGCTGATCACCGGCTGGCGGGGCCAGGGAGCCATCAACCTCCCGGGCAAAGTCGTCGCCCGGCGGCAGGGTGGCAGACTGGTGATTCGGCAAGGCTGAAACCTTCCCCCCGGGGGAGGCGCCGGTCTCCCCTCCGGGGAGGCTCCCGGCAGGTCTCCCCGCCGGGAGACCCACAGCAGCCGCGAGCCGTCAATGCGGGACGACCGACCGAAAGTGATGCGGGTGGACGCGAAAGACATGGGTGCCGACCTCCAGCAGGTGCTCATCACCAAGGAAGAGATCGACGCCAAGCTGACCGAGCTGGCCGCGAAGATCGACGCGGAGTACGCGGGCAAGGACCTGCTGATCGTCGGCGTCCTCAAGGGCGCGGTCATGGTCATGGCCGACCTGGCAAGGGCGCTGTCCACCCCGCTCACCATGGACTGGATGGCCGTGTCCTCCTACGGCGCGGGCACCCAGTCCTCCGGCGTGGTGCGGATCCTCAAGGACCTCGACACCGACATCAAGGGCCGCCACGTCCTGATCGTCGAGGACATCATCGACTCCGGCCTGACCCTGTCGTGGCTGCTGTCCAACCTGGGCTCGCGCGAGCCGGCCTCCCTCAAGGTCTGCACGCTGCTGCGCAAGCCGGACGCCGCGAAGGTCGCCATCGACGTGGAGTGGGTCGGCTTCGACATCCCCAACGAGTTCGTCGTCGGCTACGGCCTCGACTACGCCGAGAAGTACCGCAACCTGCCGTTCGTCGGTACGCTCGCCCCCCACGTCTACGGCGGCTGACCCATAAGGGCGCAGCCCGTACGGTGATCGGGAACCCCGGCGGCCCCGGAGCCGTTGGAGCATGCAGACGGGAACGCCAGCTCTCCCGTGCGGCTTCTCGCCACGATGCTGGGGTACCGTCAGAAGAACTGTCTTATCAAACTCACTATGGCAGGAGGGACGGGGCGTCATCGCTCCGTATGGATGGACGTGAAGCGATACTTCCGTGGGCCGGTCATGTGGATCGTGCTGGCCGTCCTTGCCGTGGTCGTGTTGATGCAGGTCGTCGGCTCGTCCGGCGGCTACAAGACGGTTGACACAGGCCAGGTCGTAGCAGCGATCAATGACAACCGGGTCCAGCAGGCCAAGCTGACCACCGGCGACGAGCAGACCATCAAGGTCGAGCTCAAGGACGGCCAGAAGGTCTCCGGCAGCTCCAAGATCCAGGCGAGCTACATCGGCGACCAGGGCGCAGCCCTCGCCAACACGCTGCAGGACAAGTACCAGCACAAGCAGATCCCGGACGGCTACACGGTCTCGCCGTCCAAGCAGAACCCCTTCCTCGGTGTCCTGCTCTCCCTGCTGCCCTTCGTCCTCATCGTGGTCGTCTTCCTGTTCCTGATGAACCAGATGCAGGGCGGCGGCTCCCGGGTCATGAACTTCGGGAAGTCCAAGGCCAAGCTCATCACCAAGGACACCCCGAAGACGACGTTCTCCGACGTCGCGGGCGCCGACGAGGCCGTCGAGGAGCTCCACGAGATCAAGGAGTTCCTCCAGGAGCCGGCCAAGTTCCAGGCCGTCGGGGCGAAGATCCCCAAGGGCGTCCTGCTCTACGGGCCGCCCGGAACCGGCAAGACCCTGCTCGCGCGCGCCGTCGCGGGCGAGGCGGGCGTCCCGTTCTACTCGATCTCCGGTTCCGACTTCGTCGAGATGTTCGTCGGTGTCGGTGCCTCCCGGGTCCGTGACCTGTTCGAGCAGGCCAAGGCGAACGCCCCGGCGATCGTCTTCGTCGACGAGATCGACGCGGTCGGCCGCCATCGCGGCGCCGGCCTCGGCGGCGGTCACGATGAGCGCGAGCAGACCCTGAACCAGCTGCTCGTCGAGATGGACGGCTTCGACGTGAAGGGCGGCGTGATCCTCATCGCCGCCACCAACCGGCCCGACATCCTCGACCCGGCCCTCCTGCGCCCCGGCCGCTTCGACCGGCAGATCGCCGTCGACCGCCCGGACATGCAGGGCCGTCTGGAGATCCTCAAGGTCCACCAGAAGGGCAAGCCGGTCGCGAAGGACGTCGACCTGGCCGCGGTCGCCCGCCGCACCCCCGGCTTCACCGGTGCCGATCTCTCCAACGTCCTGAACGAGGCCGCGCTGCTCACGGCCCGCAGCGACCAGAAGCTGATCGACAACAAGATGCTGGACGAGGCGATCGACCGTGTGGTCGCGGGCCCGCAGAAGCGGACCCGGATCATGTCGGACAAGGAGAAGAAGATCACCGCGTACCACGAGGGCGGACACGCCCTGGTCGCGGCGGCCTCGCCGAACTCCGACCCGGTCCACAAGATCACGATCCTGTCCCGCGGCCGGGCCCTCGGTTACACGATGGTGCTCCCGGACGAGGACAAGTACTCCACCACGCGCAACGAGATGCTGGACCAGCTGGCCTACATGCTCGGTGGCCGCGCGGCCGAGGAACTGGTCTTCCACGACCCGACCACCGGCGCTGCCAACGACATCGAGAAGGCCACCTCCACGGCCCGCGCGATGGTCACGCAGTACGGCATGACCGAGCGCCTCGGCGCGATCAAGTTCGGTGGCGACAACACCGAGCCGTTCCTCGGCCGTGAGATGGCTCACCAGCGCGACTACTCGGAAGAGGTCGCCGCGCTGGTGGACGAGGAGGTCAAGCAGCTCATCGAGAACGCGCACAACGAGGCCTGGGAGATCCTGGTCGAGAACCGCGACGTCCTCGACAACCTGGTCCTGGCCCTGCTGGAGAAGGAGACGCTGGGCAAGGAGGAGATCGCCGAGGTCTTCGCCCCCATCGTCAAGCGCCCCCCGCGGCCCGCCTGGACCGGCTCCTCCCGCCGCACCCCGTCCACCCGTCCGCCGGTGCTCTCTCCCAAGGAGCTGGCCCTCACCAACGGGGCGAACGGCGCGACGGCGGCGATCAGCACCGTGAAGTCCACCGCCACGGAGCCCGCCCCGGCGACGGAGCAGGCCCCGGAGGACCGCCCGGACAACTGACCGGGCCCACCGGCCCCGGAATGTATGCCGCGCCCCCCAGGTTCTAGCCTGGGGGGCGCGGCATTTCGCATGCCCGCGGCTGAGACAGACAGGAACGAGGCTTCACATGACCGACCCCGTGACGCTGGACGGCGAGGGCGCCATCGGCGAGTTCGACGAGAAGCGCGCCGAGAACGCCGTACGCGAACTCCTCATCGCGGTCGGCGAGGACCCGGACCGTGAGGGCCTGCGCGACACCCCGGGGCGGGTGGCGCGGGCGTACAGGGAGATATTCGCGGGTCTGTGGCAGCAGCCCGAGGACGTCCTGACGACGACGTTCGACCTGGGCCACGACGAGATGGTGCTGGTCAAGGACATCGAGGTGTTCTCGACCTGTGAGCACCATCTGGTGCCGTTCCGGGGGGTCGCGCACGTCGGGTACATCCCGTCCACCAGCGGGAAGATCACCGGTCTGTCCAAGCTGGCCCGTCTCGTGGACGTCTACGCACGCCGTCCGCAGGTGCAGGAACGGCTCACCACCCAGATCGCCGACTCGCTGATGGAGATACTGGAGCCGCGGGGCGTCATCGTCGTCGTGGAGTGCGAGCACATGTGCATGTCGATGCGGGGCATCCGCAAGCCCGGTGCGAAGACCATCACCTCGGCGGTCCGGGGCCAGCTGCGGGACGCGGCGACGCGGAACGAGGCGATGAGCCTCATCATGGCGCGCTGAGGGCCGACGAAGCCCCCCGCACGCCCGGCCGGGCGTGCGGGGGAGCCCCCGGTGGCTCAGGCCGCCGGTTCCGCGCCCTCGGGGTTCTGGTCGTCGTCCTCGGGGAGTCTGCAGACGCGTTCGAGGAAGAGGGCCGCCGCTATCACGGCGAGGCCGGCCAGGACGGAGGCCCCGGCGTAGATGGCCTGGTCGCGGCGGGTGGGGATGTCGAGCAGTTCCAGGAGGAAGACGCCGGCGCCGCCGTACATCCCGGCGACGAGGGCGGCGACCAGGGCGCTGGCCTGGCCGAAGACGACCGCGCGGGCGGCCATCAGCGGGTCGACGCCCTTGGCGCCGGGGCGGCGCTCGCGCTGGGCCTTGAGGCGGGCGCGCAGTGAGAGGGCCGTGGACACCAGGACCACGGCGATCAGGGCGAGGACGATGGGGGCGGCCAGGGGGACGCTGGGCAGGGTTCCCACCGCGTTCCACAGACGGGCGCCTGCCCAGGACAGCACTCCGGCGACGACGAACACGCCCGCCAGCACCCTGATGCGCAGCTCTTTCACGGTGTCCCTTCAGCTCCCCCGGACCGCGGTCGGGCGTCGGCGGCTCGTCCCGGGCCGGCCGGGGGAGCGGCGGTGCCGTCCCCGGACCGGGCGCCGGGATCTTCCTCGACCTTAACGACTACTCGGGCAGTCGAAGTTCCAGGTCCGCGCGCGGTGCGACACCCGTGCGGGTGACGGCGCCCAGCAGGCCCGCCACGTCGCCCCGGCCGGGGAGCTGGGCGTCGGGGTCCACGTCGTGCCACGGCGCGAGGACGAACGCGCGTTCGTGGGCGCGGGGGTGGGGGAGGGTGAGGAGCGGGTCGTCGGAGACGACGTCGGCGTAGGAGACGATGTCGACGTCGATGGTGCGCGGGCCCCAGTGCTCGTCGCGGACCCGGTGGAAGGCCTCCTCGATGGCGTGCGCCCGCTCCAGCAGGGAGGACGGCGGCAGCGTCGTCTTCAGGACCACCACCGCGTTGAAGTACGAGGGCTGGGTGTCGGGCTCGACGCCCCACGGCTCCGTCTCGTAGACCGGGGAGACGGCCTTGATGCGGACGCCCGGGGTGTCCTCCAGGGCGTCGACGGCGCCCTGGAGGGTCTCCAGGCGGTTGCCGAGGTTGGAGCCGAGGGAGAGCACGGCGCGTTTCGGGTTGCTGAGCGTGGTGTCGGCCGCGTCGACCTGCTCGACGACGGAGGCGGGCACCGGCTGGACGGTCGGGTCGCTGTGACCCTGGAGGAAAGGTCGGGTCATACTCGGCTCCGGGTGATGGTGACGGTCACGTCGTCGAAGGGGACCGTGATCGGGGCGTCCGGCTTGTGGACGCGGACCTCGACCTCCAGGACGCCTTCGTGCTTCAGGCAGGTCTGGGCGATGCGCTCGGCGAGGGTCTCGATGAGGTTCACCGGCTCGCCCTCCACCACGGCCACGACCTCTTCGGCCACGATGCCGTAGTGCACGGTCTTCGCCAGGTCGTCGTCGGCCGCGGCCTGCCGGGTGTCCACCCCCAGGACGATGTCGACGAGGAAGGTCTGGCCGTCCTCGCGCTCCTTGGGGAACACACCGTGGTGCCCGCGGGCCTTCAGGCCGCGCAGCGCGACACGATCCACGCGAATCACTCCTGCAATCGTCGGTGACGGCCGGGTCGTACCGCGTGCGGGCGGTACACCGGCCTCGGACGAATCTACCTGCGGGCGCCGACACCGCCGGGACACGGGGGCGCCGGGGCGAGCCGCACCCGGGAGCTTTCACCCGGTGTTTCCGCTGGAGAACCCGGTTGCTCACCAGCCGGTGGCCGCCCACGCCGCCGGACCCGTGATTCCGGCCACTTCCGCGTCGGTGCCCGTCGCCTACCCGTTCACGCGGGCGGGCCCTCCTCCTCGTCGCCGTCGTTCTCGGCCAGAACCGGGGAGGCATGGTGCGACCAGAGCTTCCAGCCGAGCGGGGTGCGCCGGAACACGTTGGTGGCGACGACGAGCTGTCCGACCAGCGGGCCCAGCTCGTCACCGGCGGCGGGCGCCGGACCGCCGCTGAGGATGTTCTCGGTGCAGGTCACCAGGGCGGTGTCGCCGGTGACCGAGACATGCACATCGGTCAGGAAGAACTGGATGTAGTCGGTGTTGGCCATGATCAGCGCATAGCTGCGCAGGACCTCGCCGCGGCCGGTGAGCACCGGCCAGCCGGGGTGCACGCAGGAGATCACACCGGTGTCCGCCGGGTCGTGGTACTCCTCGTCGACGCCCAGGTCGGACGGGGTGAGCCAGAGGGAGGTCAGCTCCTCGAAGTCGCCCTGCTCCAGGGCCTCGTAGAAGGCGGTGTTGGCCGCTTCCACCTGTTCCACGTCCGTGTGGGGAGCGCTCACCGGGCTCCTTCGGGGGAGCCGGCCGGGCCGTCCGCCGGGGCGGTGCCGGTCGCGCGCGCCTGTTCCACGGCGCGTGCGACCCGTACGGCGTCCGCTGTGGCGCGTACCTCGTGCACGCGGACCGCCCACGCTCCGGCGTGCGCCGCGAGCGCGGAGACGGCGGCCGTGGCCGCGTCGCGCTCGCGGGCGGGCGGCGGAGCGCCCTCCGGTCCGGCCAGGACACGGCCGAGGAACCGCTTGCGGGAGGCGGCGACCAGGACGGGGTGGCCCAGGCCGAGGATCCGGTCGAGGCGGGCCAGGAGCATCAGGTCGTGCTCGGCGTCCTTGGAGAAGCCGAGGCCGGGGTCGACGACGACGCGGTCGGGGGCGATGCCGCCCTCCAGGACGGCCTCCACGCGCGCGTGCAGCTCGTCGGCGACCTCGGTGACGACGTCGGCGTAGACGCCCCGGACGTTGCCGCCCTGGAGGAAGCCGCGCCAGTGCATCACGACGAAGGGCGCGCCCGCGTCCGCGACCGCGGGGATCATCGCGGGGTCGGCGAGGCCGCCGCTGACGTCGTTGACGAGGGCGGCGCCGGCCGCGAGCGCCTGCTCGGCGACGCGGGCCCGCATGGTGTCCACGGAGAGGGTGACGCCCTCGGCGGCGAGCCCCCGGACGACCGGCAGGACGCGCCGCAGCTCCTCGTCCTCGTCGACGCGCGGGGCGCCGGGGCGGGTCGACTCGCCGCCGACGTCGACCAGGTCGGCCCCCTGGGCGACCAGGTCGAGGCCGTGCTTGACGGCGGTCGTCGTGTCGAACCAGCGGCCGCCGTCGGAGAAGGAGTCGGGTGTCACGTTGACGACCCCCATGACCGCGCAGCGGTCCCATGCCGGTAGGCCCGCCACTCGGCCGCGCCCGCTCTGGTTGCTCATACGTTCAGCGTAGGCCCCGTGCCCGGGGCCGATCCCGTTGACCCGGGCGGCCGGCCGCCGGTACGGGAGCGGCCCGAGCGGTCGCCGCCTCCGGCCGGGAGGCGGGCGGTCGCTCGGGCCGCGCGCGGGTCAGGCGGCGCGTACGTCCCGTTCGGCCACTGCGTGCGCGCACGGGCGCTGGGCGGCCTTGCGGCGGCGCAGGAAGCGCGGCACGGGCAGGGCCAGGTTGACGAAGCCCTCGGCCTGCATGGCGGCGAAGCCGATGCGGGCCAGGTCGGAGGAGGAGCGGTAGACGACGAACCGCGGCTCCCAGCGGGGCTGGAACTTGGCGTTGAACTTGTACAGCGACTCGATCTGGAACCACCGCGACAGGAACACCAGCAGCCCGCGCCAGGCGCGCAGCACCGGGCCCGCGCCGATCTTCTCGCCGCGGGCGAGGGCGGAGCGGAACATCGCGAAGTTGAGCGAGACCCGGCTGATGCCGAACTTCGGGGCGGCCTGGAGCGCCGCGACGATCAGCAGTTCGTTCATGCCGGGGTCGGCGGAGCGGTCGCGGCGCATCAGGTCGAGGGAGACGCCGTCCTCGCCCCACGGCACGAAGTGCAGGATCGCCTTCAGGTCGCCGAACTCGCCCGGCTCGTCGTCCTGCTTGTGCGCGGTGGCTATGAGGCAGTCGCCGTCGGCGGCGTCGCCGATGCGGCCGAGCGCCATGGAGAAGCCGCGCTCGGTGTCGGTGCCGCGCCAGTCCTCGGCGGCCTCCCGGACGCGCTCCAGTTCGGCGTCGCCGAGGTCACGGATACGCCGTACCCGGGTTTCGTAGCCGGCCCGTTCGATGCGCTTGACCATTTGGCGGACGTTGCGCATCGCGCGTCCGGCGAGTGAGAAATCCGCGACGTCGACCACCGCCTCGTCGCCCAGCTCCAGGGCGTCCAGACCGGTCTCGCGGGTCCAGACCTCGCCGCCGGTCTCGGAGCAGCCCATGACGGCGGGCGTCCAGGAGTGGGCCTTGGCCTCGTCCATGAAGCGCTCGATGGCGCCCGGCCAGGCCTCGACGTCACCGATGGGGTCGCCGCTGGCGAGCATCACGCCGGAGACCACGCGGTAGGTCACCGCGGCCTTGCCGCTGGGGGAGAACACGACGGCCTTGTCGCGGCGGAGCGCGAAGTGGCCGAGGGAGTCGCGGCGGCCGTGCTTGGCCAGCAGCGCGCGCAGCTGGACCTCGTCCTCCTCGGTCAGCCGGGCCGCCGGGTGTTCGGGCCGGAAGGCCAGGTAGATCGTGGTGACCGCGGTGATCCAGCCGAGGGCGCCCAGGGAGAAGGCGACGGTCCAGGAGGTGTTGCCCTGGTAGTCGACGGGGCCCTCGAAGCCGACGAGGCCGTAGACGACGTGGGTGAGCCGGTCCGCGACGCTCGGGTCGCCGACCATGCGGTCCGTGTGGACGCTGACGATGAGCATGCCGAGCGCCAGCGAACCGGCGCTCATCAGCACGAAGTTGGTCAGCGCCCGCCACCTGCTGCGCGGGTCGGGCAGCGCCGAGAACTCCTTGCGGTGCAGCACCAGCGGGGTGAGCAGCGCGAGGGCGATGACGACGCCGACCACGGAGTGCCGGTAGACGAACTCGGCCGCCGCGCCCGCCGGGAGCAGCGCCACGGCGGCGCGCCAGGCACGGCGCTTGCGCCGGCGCAGGCCGTGCGCGAGCAGCAGCAGGAGGACGCCGGCGCTGAGCGAGAGGGCCGCGGCGAAGGGCCCGAACGAGCCCGGCAGCACCTCGGCCCAGGCGTGCATCCGGCTGTGCCGGAAGCGTGGGAAGACGCCCGCGGCGATGTCCAGCAGGCCCACGACCGCGCAGGCCCTGCCGATCAGCGTGGGGACCGCCTCAGGGCGTGGACCGCGCAGTATGCGCCGTACCCGGCCTGATCCGCTCGGAACCCCGCCCGGCTTTTCCCCATCTATCCTGACAGACATCGCATCCCATAGTTCTGCGAGAGACCTTGAATCCGGTGCCGATCCGGGCATCCGGCGACATTGCGCCCTCTAGGACGGTGTCTGGGGCAGGAAGGTTCACTCCCCACCCGGAATCCGGGTCGAAGGCCAGGGAAAGCCTGGGCCCCGCTGCCGCCGTCGAGGCGCCGGCGGGCCGGGCATGGAATGCAGGCAGGAAAGAGCTCATGGGTCTCACGAGCAAGAAGGTGCTGGTACTGGCGGTGCTGTTCGCCGTACTGCTGTTCGTCGCCACGGTGTGGCTGTGGCCACGGCTGGCACGGCGCAACTGGCGGGCGGTCGGCGGCCGGATCGGCATCCTGGCGGCCACCCAGGCGGCGATCTTCGCCTGCGTCGGCCTGGCCGCCAACCAGGCCTTCGGCTTCTACGCCAGCTGGGCCGACCTGTTCGGCCAGGAGACGGACCAGGGTGTGGTCGTCGACCATATGGCGGGCGGTGCGACCGGGCCGCTGCGTGTGGTCGGCACCCAGCAGGTGCAGATGGCAGGCGGATCCCGGCCGCAGCTGACGGGGCAGATACAGAAGGTCGACATCGTGGGCCGTACGTCCCACATCGCCTCGCCCGCGTTCATATACCTGCCGCCGGAGTACTTCCAGCCGCAGTACCGCACCCGTACGTTCCCCGCGTCCGTGATCCTCACCGGCTATCCGGGCACCGCCCAGGCGCTCGTCAGCAAGCTCAACTACCCGCGTACGGCGCAGGAGCTGGCCAAGCAGGGCCGGATGGAGCCGATGATCCTGGTGATGCTGCGGCCGACGGTCGCGCCGCCGCGCGACACCGAGTGCGTGGACATCCCGGGCGGTCCGCAGACCGAGACCTTCTTCGGCCGCGATCTGCCGGACGCGGTGTCCGCGCACTACCGGGTCGGCAAGAAGCCGGGCGGCTGGGGCATCATCGGTGATTCCACGGGCGGATACTGCGCGCTGAAACTCGCCATGCACCACCCCGAGGTGTATGGCGCGGGGGCCGGTCTGTCGCCTTACTACAAGGCGCCGATCGACCCGACGACCGGTGATCTGTTCCAGGGGAACAAGGAGCTGAAGAATCGCGCCGACCTGGCCTGGTTCATCAAGCACCAGCCGGCTCCCGACACTTCGCTGCTCGTCACCAGCAGCAAGCAGGGCGAGAGCAACTACAAGGCGACGCTCAGGTTCATAGACGCGGTCAAGGCGACGAAGAAGACCCATGTCTCGTCGATCATCCTGGACAGCGGCGGCCACAACTTCAACACCTGGCGGCGCGAGATCCCGCCGACCCTCCAGTGGGTCAGCGCGCGGCTGGCGGAGCGCTGAGACGGTGCTTGCGAGGTGCCGTGGAGAGGCATCGATAAATGATCTTGGAAATGCCCCGGAGTTCGGCCGAACTCGCCCCATGCCCGGTCCGAACTCCTGATGTGCTGTGAAGATTTCGGTATGGCCGCCTTTTTGCGGGGCGGCCCACCATGATTCGCCTACGCGCGGTAAGTTTCTGGCCATGCCACGTGGACGTCATCGCCATTCCCCTCCCTTGCACAGGCTGCTGCCCCCCACGGCGATCGCCGGCGTCTCTGTCGTCTGCGCCCTGGGGCCCTGGGTGTTCACGGCACCGGTGGTGCTGCGGTCTCTCGCGGCGGCCGCCGCGGTGACGGCGGTCGCCGGTGCGGTCGTCCTGCGCCGCTGGGACACCCAGGCGGGCCGCCGGGTGGCCGACCTCACGCGCGCGCGGGCGAGCGACGAGTGGCGCTTCGAGGAACGCGTCGCCGAACTCGAGTCGGACCTGGAGGAGTCGCGCGGACTGCGCTCCCGACTGGAGCAGAAGCTGCGGGCCAAGCGGTCCGAACTGGCGCGGCTGCGCAACGAGCACGCGGCCCTGCTGCGGCGCTACGCCACGGCCGAGACGGAGCGGGCGAGCGCCCTGGAGGGCCGCCGCCTGCTGGAGCTCGAGGCGGCCACCGACCTGCCCGCGCTGCCGGCGGGCCTGAGCGCCCAGGCGCAGGCGCAGGCGCCGCAGGAGCAGCGGGTGGGCGTGGCTTCCGCCGTGTTCTCCCCCGAGGGCTCCGAGCTGTTCGCGCGGGCCGGGGCGGCGCTGGCGCGGCTCGGCGCGGACGGCGAGCGCGGCACGCGGGATCACCGCGACGCCGGTGACGGGGCTGGCGCCGATGGCAGCGCTGGTCCCGATGACGCCGACGGCGCCGATGACGACGTTGTCGACGGTGTCGACCGCAGTGAGGGTGCCGACCGCGGCGAGCGGGCCGGGCGCGCGGACGCGGCCCCGGACGCCGACGCCGAGGCGGGCGCGGCCCGTGCGCGGGAGACGGCGGACGGGCCGGAGGGGGAGACGGGGACGGCCCGGTCCGCCGAGGCCGGGCCCACGGACGCCGCTGGGCGGACCGATGGCGCCGACGACGCCGGTGCCGCCGACGCGGCCGCTCCGGGCGGCAGGCCGCAGCACCCCGCCGGACACTTCGCCGTGCCGACCGCGGTGGCCGTCGTGCCGCCCGCGCCCGCACGGCGCCAGGTGACCGCGGGCGGGTTCGACTTCTTCGGTACGAAGAAGGGCGCGCCGCCCGCCGCCCTGGAAGCCGTCCAGAACGAGGACCTGGCGGACGTCGTCGGCCCGGAGGCGCTCGCCCTGCACAAGGCCGAGGCCGAGGCAGAGTCCGATTCCGGGAGGTCCGATTTCGGGAGGTCCGATTCCGATTCCGGGAGGGCCGGGGCCGGGGCCGGGCACGAGCGCGCCGACGCGGCGGCCGGGGCCGAGGCGGCGAACCAGGTCATCGACCTCACCGCCCACGACGAGACCGAGCAGCTCGACGTCCTGGACCTGCGCACGGCGGCGTCCTGAGGGCGGACCCACGTCGAAGAGCGAGCATCGGCAGATCGGTAAGGGGCACGGTCCTTTGGACCGTGCCCCTTACCTCTACCTCTTGTTACCTCTACTACCTCTTGTTACCTCTACCTGGCCGGGCCCGCCTGCCCCTCCCGCTCCATCCACCGGTCTGGCCGGGCGTCCCGCCGTCCCGTACGGGAGCGCTCGGCCTGCGTCCGCAGCAGCCGCTCCGCCTCACCGGTGCCCCGCAGCCGCGCCGTCACCGTCTTGTTCGCGCCGGTGTCCACCTGGACGTCGGCGACGCCCCAGAGGCGCTCCCAGGGCCCCTGGGTGAGCCGTACGCTCTGCACCTTGGCGTGCGGGACCAGCGCGAGCCGCCGCCGCAGCAGTCCGTGCCGGGCGGCGAACACCGTGCCGGTGACGGCGACCCCGTACCCCCGCCACCGCACCGGCGCGCACCACCGGGCACCGCGTGGCGGCCGGGCCAGGGACGAGGTCTCCGGCACGGCGACGCCCGGCAGCACCCGGGAGATCACCGACTCGGCGATCTCCCGGGGAGCCACCGGCAGCAGCACCGAGTTCGAGGACCCGGCCACGTCCAGCTCGACCCGGACCCAGCCGCGGCCGGTGCCGGGGCCGCCCGCGCCGGGCGCCCGCCAGCGCCGCCACAGCAGCGGTTCCACGATCCGTACGGTCTGCACGCGTCCCGGCGGCACGGTCTCGTGGGTGCGGTCCAGCAGGCCCCGGTCGATGCGCAGCCCGTCGGGCGACTCGCTCAGCGTCCAGTCGTAGGCGGCGACGAAGCGGCCCACGCTGCTCGTCACGGCCCCGCCGAGCAGCGGCAGGGCGGTGGCCAGGACCGTCCACAGGCTGTGGGTGGCCAGCCACAGCAGGGACGGCACGACGACGGCGGCGAGGAGCGAGCCCCAGGTCGCGCCCATCAGGAGCAGCGAGACGGCTATCACGCGCGCGGGGACGCGGACGAGCTCCCGCGCGGGTGCCTCGCCGACCTCCTGGGCGGTGTCGGCGGAGAAGCCGGCGGCGCGCGCGAGCAGTTCGGCGCGCAGCGCGCGGGCGTCGTCCTCGCCGAGGAAGGCCAGTTCGTCCTTCTTGTCGGTCCCTATGACGTCGAGCTTCAGCTTGGCGACGCCCGCGAGCCGGCCGAGCAGGGGCCGGGTGACGTCGACGGCCTGGATGCGCTCCAGGCGGATGTGCGCGGTGCGCCGGAACAGCAGTCCGGTGCGGATGCGCAGTTCGGTGTCGGTCACCGCGAAGTGCGTGAACCACCAGGACAGGAAGCCGTAGAGGGCCGCCGCCGGGAGGAGCACGGCGAGGCCGGCCAGCAGCCAGGCCGTGGTCAGCCGGGTCAGCTGCTGCTGCGCCTGGCCGGGGTCGTGGACGGCCCAGCCGGCGAGCACGGCGACCGGCGCCCAGGCGCGGCGCAGCGGGGTCACCGGGTGCAGCCGCCGCTCGACCACGGGCCGCGTGGCGGCGGGCCGTCCCGCGGCGCCCGCGTCCTCGGTGGCGTCCGCCTCCGGCGCCGTCACAGTCCCGCCGATCGGGCCTGGCCCAGCTCGATGAGCCGGTCGCGCAGCCGTTCGGCCTCGGCCGGGTCGAGGCCGGGGATCGTCGCGTCGGTGGCGGCGGCCGCCGTGTGCAGTTGCACGGTGGCCAGCCCGAAGTGCCGTTCGACCGGGCCCGAGGTGACCTCGACCAGCTGCATCCGGCCGTAGGGCACGACGGTCTCCTCGTGCCACAGCACGCCCCGGACGATCAGCAGGTCGTCGGCGCGCTCGGCGTACCGCCAGGAGCGCCAGTTGCGCCCCAGCAGCACCCAGCCCCAGGCCGCCGCCGCGAGCGGCAGCAGCGCGAACGCCGCCCAGGCCGGCCCCGCCACCGCGCCGAGCACCCAGCCCACGGCCACCGCCGCCGACCCCAGCCACACCATGAGCAGCAGGCGGCGCATCCGCAGCAGGCCGGGCGGCAGCGCCGTCCACCCCGGCTCGGCCCCGGCCGCCCGCTCGTTCTCCGGACTCCCCGTCTCCATGGGGCAAGCGTACGTAGGGGAGACTGGGGCCATGACTCCTACGACGGAGACGACGGTCGGGATCGGCGGTGCCGCGGAGAGCACCGACATGGTGCTCAACATCGGTCCCCAGCACCCGTCCACGCACGGGGTGCTCCGGCTGAAGCTGGTGCTGGACGGCGAGCGCATCAGGAGCGCGGAGCCGGTGATCGGCTATATGCACCGCGGCGCCGAGAAGCTGTTCGAGGCGCGGGACTACCGGCAGATCATCATGCTGGCCAACCGCCACGACTGGCTGTCGGCGTTCTCGAACGAGCTGGGCGTGGTCCTGGCCGTGGAGCGGATGCTCGGCATGGAGGTGCCCGAGCGGGCGGTGTGGACGCGCACGCTGCTCGCGGAGCTGAACCGGGTGCTCAACCACCTGATGTTCCTCGGCTCCTATCCGCTGGAGCTGGGCGGCATCACACCGGTCTTCTACGCGTTCCGGGAGCGCGAGGTCCTCCAGAACGTGATGGAGGAGATCTCCGGCGGCCGGATGCACTACATGTTCAACCGGGTCGGCGGCCTCAAGGAGGACATCCCGGCCGGGTGGCCCACGCGTGCGCGCGGCGCCGTCGCCGCCGTGCGCTCGCGCATGGACGTCTTCGACGACCTGGTGCTCGGCAACGAGATCTTCCGGGGGCGCACCCGGGGCGTGGGCGCGCTGTCGCAGCGCGCCGTGCACGCCTACGGGGTGAGCGGGCCGATCGCGCGCGCCTCGGGCGTCGACCTCGACCTGCGCCGCGACGAGCCGTACCTGGCGTACGGGGAGCTGGCGGACGTCCTGAAGGTGGTCACCCGGCAGGAGGGCGACTGCCTGGCCCGCTTCGAGTGCCTGCTGGAGCAGACCCACAACGCCCTGGACCTCGCCGACGCCTGTCTGGACCGGCTGGCCGGCCTGGCGCCGGGACCGGTCAACCAGCGGCTCCCCAAGGTCCTCAAGGCGCCCGAGGGGCACACCTACGCCTGGACCGAGAACCCGCTCGGCATCAACGGCTACTACCTGGTCAGCAAGGGTGAGAAGACCCCGTACCGGCTGAAGCTGCGCTCCGCCTCGTACAACAACATCCAGGCGCTGGCCGAGCTGCTGCCGGGCACGCTGGTGGCCGACATGGTGGCGATCCTGGGCTCAATGTTCTTCGTGGTCGGGGACATCGACAAGTAGGGCGGCCCGTGCCCGGGGGAGGCCCACCGGCTGGAGCAGCCAGTCGAAGTCGCCGAGTCCGCCGGGTGCGGTGAGCTCCGCGGCCTCCCCGGCGCTCGCGAGGGCGCGCACGTACTCCGCGGGGCGCGTGGAGGCCAGTGCCAGCGGAGGGCGTGCGCCGGTGAGACCGAGGGCGTGCAGTGCGGTGCGCTGGGTGAGCAGGCGTGCGCGGGGGAGTGCGTCAGGGGCGTGCGCGGCGCGGGTGCCTGAGAGGTGCGCGGCGTGCGCGGCGCAGGCGTCCAGGGCCACGTGCGCCGTGAGATCGCAGGTGCCGTCCGGTACGGGCCGGGTCTCCCGTCCGTCCCGGAAGCCGGTGAGGGTGCCGAACGGCGGCCGGGCGCCCGAGCGGTGCGCGTAGTCCACGGCGACCGCCAGACCCCGGTCGAGGCAGGAGACCGCCTCGGCCCAGGCGGTGTCCCTGGGCAGGCCGATCTCCGCGCGCAGGCCCTCCTCGGGGGGCAGCGGCCACCACCGGGCCAGCCACGCGGCCTCGGCGCCCGCCACCGGCTCCCCGAGGCGTTCCGTGCCGTCGCGCCGGACGAGCACGTGCCGGGGCACACCCGCCGCGTCCGTCTCGGCCACCTCCACCGGCACGTTGTCCAGCCACTCGTTGGCGAAGAGCAGCCCGGTGACGTGCGGGGGCGGGGCGCTCAGCCACTCGATCCGGTGATCGAGTCCCGGTGGCCGGCCGGCGACCTCGACGGCGTACACCCGGGTGCGGGCGGCCACCGGGGCGGGCAGCGCGGCCAGCACCCCCGCCGCCAGCTCCCCGTGACCGGCCGCCATGTCGACGAAGCCGAGCACCCCGGGCCGCTCCAGCACCTCGTCGAGGCGGCACAGCAGCCGTGCCACGGCGGCCGCGAAGAGCGGCGAGGCGTGCACGGACGTGCGGAAGTGCCCGGCCGGTCCCTCGGGCCGCCGGTAGAAGCCGCCCGGCCCGTACAGGGCGTCCCGGGCCGCCGCGCGCCAGGTGCGCCACTCCCGCCCGCTCTCCCGCGGGTGTTCCCGCGCTGTGTCGTCCGCCACCTCGCCAGCGTAGGCGTACAGGCGATCACGACCTCCACCTTGGGGAGTACGCCCGGGGGGTGCGGATCGGCCCTCCGGTTGACCCGTGCACCACTCACGTTTCCCTACTCTGGGTTACGTGCAGCGTCTCTACGACTTTCTCCGCAGGCACCCGGCATGGGTCGACGGCTTCTGGGCCCTCGTCCTGCTCGGGTTCTCCGGCCTGGGCGCGGTGAGTGTCGACGGGACGCCGGGCCACCACGGGACGCTCCCCGCGGCGCTCGCGGTGTCCGTGGTGCTGAGCGTGGTGGTCGCGCTGCGCCGCCGGATGCCCGAGAAGATGGTGCTGCTGGCGGCGGCGACGGGCGCGGCCCAGCTGGTGCTGGACATCGAGACCACGGTCGCCGACTTCGCCATGCTGGTGATCATCTACACGGTCGCCGCGATCGGCGCCCGCTGGGCCTCCCGGTTCGCCCTGGCCGGCGGGATGTCCGCGGCGACGCTGGCCCAGATCCGCTGGCCGCAGGAGAACTCCAGCGTCGCCGGGAATGTGGCGATAGCCATCTTCACGACCGTGCCGTTCGCCCTGGCCTGGGTGCTCGGCGACTCCATGCGCACCCGCCGCGCCTACTTCGCGCAGCTGGAGGAGCGGGCCGCCCGGCTGGAGAAGGAGCGCGAGGCGCAGGCCAAGGTCGCGGTCGCCGCCGAGCGCGCCCGCATCGCCCGCGAGCTGCACGACGTGGTCGCGCACAACGTGTCGGTGATGGTGGTGCAGGCCGACGGCGCCGCCTACGTGCTGGACGCCGCGCCCGACCAGGCCAAGAAGGCCCTGGAGACGATCTCCTCCACCGGCCGCCAGGCCCTCGCCGAGATGCGCCGCCTGCTGGGCGTGCTGCGCACCGGCGAGCACCAGGAGGGCGGCGAGTACGTGCCGCAGCCCAACGCCGAGCAGATCGAGGACCTGGTCGAGCAGTGCCGGGGCTCCGGGCTGCCGGTCGACTTCCGGGTCGAGGGGACACCGCGTCCGCTGCCCAGCGGCGTCGAGCTGACCGCGTACCGGATCGTGCAGGAGGCGCTCACCAACACCCGCAAGCACGGCGGACCGAACGCGGGTGCGAGCGTGCGCCTGGTGTACTTCGACGACGGTCTGGGCCTGCTGGTCGAGGACGACGGCAAGGGCGCCCCGCACGAGCTGTACGAGGAGGGCGGCGCCGACGGGCAGGGGCACGGCCTGATCGGGATGCGCGAGCGCGTCGGTATGGTCGGCGGCACGCTGGACGCGGGACCGCGCCCCGGTGGAGGCTTCCGTATCAGTGCGCTGCTGCCGCTCAAACCGGCGCACTGAAGCCGACGCGCACGGCCGGTGACACCTGTCACGCCGTTGTGCGCCCGGCGCACCGCCTGACCGGCCGCGCCCGCTGCCCGCTCGCTCGCGCCGCTGTGCCGCCCGTATGACGCTCCTAGGACGAAGAGGAACCCCGATGACGATCCGCGTGATGCTCGTCGACGACCAGGTGCTGCTGCGCACCGGATTCCGGATGGTGCTGGCCGCCCAGCCGGACATGGAGGTCGTCGCGGAGGCGGGTGACGGCGTCGAGGCCCTCCAGGTGCTGCGGGCCACCGCCGTCGACGTGGTGCTGATGGACGTCCGGATGCCGAAGCTGGACGGGGTGGAGACCACCCGCCGTGTCTGCGCGGAGCCGAACCCGCCCAAGGTGCTGATCCTGACCACCTTCGACCTGGACGAGTACGCCTTCTCCGGGCTCAAGGCGGGCGCCTCCGGGTTCATGCTCAAGGATGTGCCGCCCGGCGACCTGCTCGCCGCGATCCGCGCGGTGCACAGCGGCGACGCGGTCGTCGCGCCCTCCACCACCCGGCGCCTGCTCGACCGGTTCGCGCCGATGCTGCCCTCCGGCGGCCAGGAGCCCCGGCACAAGGAGCTCCAGCGGCTCACCGAGCGGGAGCGCGAGGTCATGATCCTGGTCGCGCAGGGTCTGTCCAACGGCGAGATCGCCGCCCGGCTGGTGCTGTCCGAGGCGACCGTGAAGACCCATGTGGGCCGCATCCTCACCAAGCTGGGCCTGCGCGACCGCGTGCAGGTGGTCGTCCTGGCCTATGAGACGGGGCTCGTCCGCGCGGGCGGCCACGGCTGAGATGCGCTCCGCCCGGCGGACGCGCCCGAGGCCCCCGAGGCCCCCGGGTGCGCCGGTCAGCGCAGGATCCCCTCCAGGAAGTCGCTGCCCAGCCGGGCCACCATCGTCACGTCCAGCTGGTGGTAGACGTACCGGCCGCGGCGCCGGGTGGTGACCAGGCCGGCCTTCTTCAGCACGCTCAGATGCCGGGATATCTCCGGGGCGGTCATGCTGTGCGCCTGGGTCAGCTCGCTGGTGGTGAACGCGCTGCGGGCCAGGCTGCGGCACAGCCGCATCCGCACCGGGTGGGACAGCGCGGACATCCGCAGCGTCAGCTGCTCCACCGAGGGCGGCGAGGCCGGCTCGGGCGAGCCGACCGGGTAGTGCAGCACCGGCTGCCAGGCGTGGCGGTGCAGCACCATCAGATGCGGCCAGCCCAGGCTCGTCGGGACGAGCAGCAGGCCGCCGCCCGCCGTGGCCGTCCGCCCGTCGCCCAGCTTGTCGACCGTGATCCGGCCCGCAGCCTCGTCCAGCGCGACCGCCGGGGACACCGCGGTCAGCGCCTCGGCCAGGCCCCGGCGGCGCAGCAGCTCCGTCTTGTGCCGGGCGTCCGCCGCGAGCTGGTGGCGCAGCCGCGACCAGGTCTCCGCGAAGAACGCCTCGTCGCAGTCCTGGAGGAACTGCCGCAGCCAGCGCCTGATGTGGGGCGGGTCGGCCAGCAGCCGCTCACTGAAGAGCACCTGCTGCGGCCCGCGCGCGGCGGCCAGCTCCAGCGCGCGGCGGCGCAGCCGCGCATCGCCCAGCGGGCCGGGGCCCGGCCCGCTGTAGGGCAGGGCGCAGGTGAACTCCAGGGCCGCGTCCACGAACTGCTCGTCGGACAGCTTGTCCAGCAGGTCCAGCTCCTCGGCGAGCGTCTGCCCCGGCAGTCCGCTCGCGCCGGGCAGGCCGGCGAAGGGCAGGAAGAGGTCGGAGAACGTCGTACGCCACAGGAAGTCCGCCTCGCACATCCGGTCGGCCAGATGCGGGTCGAGCCGGGCGGTGACGCCCGTGACCCAGCCCTGGAGGCCCGGGTGGTGCGCCGGCTCGGACAGCGCGTGCAGCGCCATGCCCAGCTCGGCCAGGGGAGAGGGCACGACGGCGATCCCCTCCGGCCGCAGCCCCGTGATGTCGATGCGCACGCTCATGCCCCCATGGTGCACGCGCCCACTGACAACGCGGAGCCCGATTGACGGCCGCCGTCAATCGGCGGGACTTCGGCCGGGCGGCGGCGCAGGGTGGAGGCACCGGGGCAGCCGCGGAGCCTCTTCCATCCACCCGTCCCGAGAAGGCGATACGGCCATGAGCCTCACCGAGCAGTACTTCCTCGACGTCCACCGCGCCCGCCGCCACGGCGAGCCGGGACCCCCCGCGCCGGGCCTCAACGACTGGCAGGTGGTGCGCGAACTGCGGGAGCGGCGGCGCTTCGGCGCGGTGCTCGCGGGCCGCCCGGCGCACGGGCGGCTGCGCCTGGCCCTGGACCGGTGGCGGCACCGGCAGGCCCGGCGGCCGCGTCCCACGGGGTGCTGAGTCCCACCGGACCGCGGCCGTCGCCGCACCGCGCCGACCTCGTGGGTGCGCCGGGTCAGGTCCGGGCGCACGCCTCCGCGAGGCACGCGGCGAAGCCGGCGACCGCCGACCGCACGTCGTCCGCCGTCCACTCCAGGCCCTCGGCCCGCACGGTGACCTCGGTGAAGGCGAGCCCGGGGCCGCCGCGGTCCCAGGGGCGGGCGAACAGCAGGGTCCGCGTCGCCTCCCCCTGGAGCACCGCCGCCTCGGCGAGCACGTCCGCGTCGTACGGCAGCCAGACCTGGAACTCATGGGTGTGCGGCACCTCGGGGTGCACGCGGAACCAGGGCAGCCCGGCCGCCGCGAAGCCCTCGCGCAGCGCGGCGGCCACCACGCGCGCGTGCCGCACGTACGAGGGCAGGCGGGGCAGCTCCCGGTCGAGCCCGGCCAGCGCCGACAGCGCGGTCGGGAACTGCTGGAAGACCGTGCCGCCGTACCGGTGCCGCCAGGTCCTCGCCTCGGCCACCAGCTCGGCCGGCCCGGCGAGCACCGCGCCGCCGAGGCCCTCCAGGGACTTGTAGAGCGACACGTACACGCTGTCGGCCAGGTCCGCGATCTCCGCCAGCGGCCGTCCGAAGTGCTCGGTGGCCTCCCACAGGCGCGCGCCGTCGAAGTGCACCACGGCGTCCCGCTCGCGGGCCGCGGCGACGACGTCCGTCAGCTCCTGCCAGGTGGGCAGGAGGAAACCGGCGTCCCGCAGGGGCAGCTCCAGCATCAGCGTCCCGAAGGACTCGTCCAGGTCGCGCACCTCGTCGGCGGTCGGCTGCCGGGGCTCGCTCGTCACCCGGACCGGGCGCAGGCCGCTGACCTGGCTGAACGCATGGCGTTCGTGGACCTCGGGGTGGGCCAGGGCGTGCAGGGCCACGGCCCGGTCGCCGGTGCGGGCCGCCCAGCAGCGCAGGGCGACCTGCTGGGCCATCGTGCCGGTCGGGAAGAAGGCGGCGGCCTCCTTGCCGAGCAGGGCCGCGGTCCGCTCCTCCAGGGCCTCGACGACACCGCTGCCGTACATGTCCGACGTCTCGTCGAGGTCGTGGACGTCCCGTGCCTGTTCCAGGTCCGCCAGCCGCTCCCGGAGCGTGCCGAGATACGCGGGGCGCGACAGGACGCGCTCCGCGCTCCGGTACGCGGCGAGGCGCCTTTCGCGCAACCGCGTGCGCCGCTCCCCGGCCGCGGCCGGGTTCTCGGCCGGGTCCTCCTGATGATCTGTCCGGCCCGTGCTGTCCGCCCGGCCGTGGTGCTGGTCCTGGTCCGCCGTGTCGTCCATGCCGTGGATCATCCCCCGCGCCGCTCGCACGGGGCACCCGGATTTCACCGCCGGCCGCGCGGGTGCGCCGCGGGCCGTGGTGTGACCCACAGCCTGTGGACGAACGGACGCCTCCCGGACGGATAGCGTTAACATGACGAGAAATCGTCCGGTACCCGGAGCGGACTGGAACGGGAAGGCCACTGCCGCGTGAGTACAAGCCAACAGCCAGACCCCAGGGACCGCCCCGCGCGGCTCACCGTCGGCGTCGTCGGCGCCGGCCGGGTGGGTCCCGCGCTCGCCGCGTCCCTCCAGCTCGCGGGCCACCGTCCGGTGGCCGCCTCGGGCGTCTCCGACGCCTCCAGGCGGCGGGCCGGGCACCTGCTGCCCGGCGTCCCCCTGGTGCCGCCCGCCGAGGTCCTCCAGCGCGCCGACCTGGTGCTCCTGACCGTCCCCGACGACGCCCTGCCCGCCCTCGTCGCGGGCCTCGCCGAGACCGGCGCCGTACGCCCCGGCCACCTCCTCGTGCACACCTCGGGGCGGTACGGCACGCGGGTGCTGGACCCCGCCCGGCGCGCGGGCGCGCTGCCGCTGGCCCTGCACCCGGCGATGACCTTCACCGGCACCCCCGTGGACGTGCAGCGGCTGGCCGGGTGCTCGTTCGGCGTCACGGCCCCCGAGGAACTGCGGATGGCCGCCGAGGCCCTGGTCATCGAGATGGGCGGCGAACCGGAGTGGATCGCCGAGGAGATGCGCCCGCTCTACCACGCGGCCCTCGCCCTGGGCGCCAACCATCTGGTGACGCTGGTCGCGCAGTCCATGGAGCTGCTGCGCGCGGCCGGTGTGGCCGCCCCCGACCGGATGCTCGGCCCGCTGCTCGGCGCCGCCCTGGACAACGCCCTGCGCTCCGGCGACGCGGCCCTCACCGGCCCGGTCGCGCGCGGGGACGCGGGCACGGTCGCCGCACACGTCGGCGAGTTGCGCCGGCACGCCCCGCAGACCGTCGCGGGCTATCTGGCGATGGCCCGCGCCACCGCCGACCGCGCCCTCGCCCACGG
Source organism: Streptomyces sp. PL-25 (assembly GCF_058344915.1). Taxonomy (NCBI): domain Bacteria; kingdom Bacillati; phylum Actinomycetota; class Actinomycetes; order Kitasatosporales; family Streptomycetaceae; genus Streptomyces; species Streptomyces sp. PL-25. The sequence continues at coordinate 3,250,164 of NZ_CP136997.1, read as the reverse complement.
GCTGCTCAAGCCGGAGCTGGCCGAGGACTTGCTCGGCGTCCTGGCCGAAGGGACCGCGGGCCCCGGCCCCACCGGCGCCGGTGAGGACGAGGGTGATGCCCGATGACCCGCGCGGGGCACTCGGCGAACCGGACGGCGCGGACCGCCGCGGAGGAGGGCCGCCCGGTGACCCCGGCGCCCGGGAACGGAGACGCCCGATGACCACAGCCCTGCTGCGCACCGCCGACGAGCTGCACGCGCGCGTGCGCACCGGCCGCCGCGCCGTCGTGATGACCATGGGCGCCCTGCACGACGGGCACGCCGCCCTGATCCGCGCCGCGCGCCGGAGCGCGGGCGACGGCGGCGAGGTCGTCGTCACCGTGTTCGTCAACCCGCTCCAGTTCGGCGCGGGCGAGGACCTGGACCGCTACCCGCGCACCCTGGAGGCGGACGTCAAGCTCGCCGAGCAGGCGGGTGCCGACGTCGTCCTCGCGCCCTCCGTCGACGAGGTCTACCCCGGCGGCGAGCCGCAGGTGCGCGTCACCGCCGGGCCCATGGGCGGGCGCCTGGAGGGCGCCTCGCGCCCCGGGCACTTCGACGGCATGCTCACCGTCGTCGCCAAGCTGCTGCACCTCACCCGCCCGGACGTCGCCCTGTTCGGGCAGAAGGACGCCCAGCAGCTCGCGCTGATCCGCCGCATGGTGCGCGACCTGAACTTCGGCGTGGAGATCACCGCCGTCCCCACCGTCCGCGAGGACGACGGACTGGCCCTGTCCAGCCGCAACCGCTACCTCTCCCCGCAGGAGCGGCGCACCGCCCTCGCGCTCTCCCAGGCCCTGTTCGCCGGCCGCGACCGGCACGCCGCCCAGGAGGCGCTGCGCGCCCGCGCCCGCGAAGTGCCCTCCACGCGCGCGCGTGCCGACGCGCTGAGCGCGCTGGGCGAGTCCCGTGCCGCGGCCGACGCCGCCGCCGTCGCCAAGGCGGCACCCGGCGCGCCCGACGCCGTCCGCGCGGCGGCCCGGCTGGTCCTCGACGAGGCCGCCCGCCTCGACCCGCCGCTCGAACTGGACTACCTGGCCCTGGTCGACCCGGCCGACTTCACCGAGATCGGCGACGGCTTCACCGGCGAGGCCGTCCTCGCCGTCGCCGCCCGGGTCGGGGCGACCCGGCTGATCGACAACATCCCCCTGGCCTTCGGCGCCCCCGGGGACCCGGCAACCCTTGGAGCCGCCTCGTGACCAGCACCGCCATACGTCTGCCCGCGCCCGCGCCCGGGTGGTCCGTCGCCGCGGACGTCGTGGTCGTCGGCTCCGGCATCGCCGGGCTCACCGCCGCCCTGCGCTGCGAGGCCGCCGGACTGACCACGGTGGTCGTCACCAAGGCCCGCCTGGACGACGGGTCCACCCGCTGGGCCCAGGGCGGCATCGCCGCGGCCCTCGGCGAGGGCGACACCCCCGGACAGCACCTGGACGACACCCTGGTCGCCGGGGCCGGCCTGTGCGACGAGGAGGCCGTACGGATCCTCGTCACCGAGGGCCCCGACGCGGTCCGGCGGCTCATGTCCGCCGGGGCCCGCTTCGACACCGACGACGCGGGCGGCATCCAGCTCACCCGCGAGGGCGGCCACCACCGCCGCCGCATCGTCCACGCGGGCGGCGACGCCACCGGCGCCGAGGTGTCCCGGGCGCTGGTCGAGGCGGTCCGCGCGCGCGGGATCCGCACCGTGGAGAACGCCCTCGTCCTGGACCTGCTCACCGACGCCGAGGGCCGCAGCGCGGGCGTCACCCTGCATGTGATGGGCGAGGGCCAGCACGACGGCGTGGGCGCCGTGCACGCGCCGGCCGTGGTCCTGGCCACCGGCGGCATGGGCCAGGTGTTCTCCGCGACCACCAACCCGGCCGTGTCCACCGGAGACGGCGTGGCCCTCGCCCTGCGCGCCGGCGCGGAGGTCTCCGACCTGGAGTTCGTGCAGTTCCACCCGACGGTGCTCTTCCTCGGCGCGGACGCCGAGGGCCAGCAGCCGCTGGTCTCCGAGGCGGTCCGCGGTGAGGGCGCCCACCTGGTCGACGCCGACGGCGTGCGCTTCATGCTGGGACAGCACGAGCTGGCCGAGCTGGCGCCCCGGGACATCGTCGCCAAGGGCATCACGCGCCGGATGCAGGAGCTGGGCACCGAGCACATGTTCCTCGACGCCCGGCACTTCGGTGCCGCGATGTGGGAGCGGCGCTTCCCGACGATCCTGGCCGCCTGCCGGGCCCACGGCATCGACCCGGTCACCGAACCCGTCCCCGTCGCCCCGGCCGCCCACTACGCCTCCGGGGGCGTACGCACCGACTCCCGCGGCCGGACCACCGTGCCCGGCCTGTACGCGTGCGGGGAGGTCGCCTGCACCGGCGTGCACGGCGCCAACCGGCTCGCCTCCAACTCCCTCCTGGAGGGGCTGGTCTACGCCGAGCGGATCGCCGCCGACATCGCCCGCGAGCGGTCCAAGGGCGCTCTGCACGCGCGCGTGCCCGAACTCGTCCCGCACCCCGGGCAGCCCGCGCACCCGCTGCTGGCCCCCGAGGCCCGGTTCGCGATCCAGCGGATCATGACCGAGGGCGCCGGTGTGCTGCGCTCCGCCGCCTCCCTGGCCACGGCCGCCGACCGGCTGGACGCGCTGCACGCCGAGGCCCGCGCCGCCCTCGACGAGAACGGCAAGACCGCCGAGCCCGGCATCGACACCTGGGAGGCCACCAACCTCCTGTGCGTGGCCCGCGCCCTGGTGGCCGCCGCCGGCCTGCGCGAGGAGACCCGGGGCTGCCACTGGCGCGAGGACCACGCCGAGCGCGACGACGCCCGCTGGCGGCGCCACATCGTCGTACGGCTGAACCCGGACCGTTCGCCGGTCGTGCACACCACGGACACCGCAGACTTCCCCCCGACCCGTCCCGGGGCCACCGGGCCCCGCCGTCCCCAGGAGCAGTGAACAAGTGAGCACCGAAGACCTTCCCCTCGCCCCGAGCGGCGGCTGCGGCGACGGCTGTGCCTGCGGCGCGGACACCGACGAGGACCACGACGGCTACGACGAGTGCGGGCTCGACCCGGCGCTCGCCGAACTGCTGGCCGGTGCCGGACTCGACCCCCTGGAGGTCGAGGACATCGCCAATGTCGCCGTGCAGGAGGACCTGGCCCACGGCGTGGACGTGACGACGGTCGCGACCATCCCCGAGGAGGCCGTGGCAACCGGCGACTTCACCGCCCGCGAGGCCGGTGTGGTGGCGGGCCTGCGCGTCGCCGAGGCGGTGCTCTCGGTGGTCTGCACGGACGAGTTCGAGGTCGAGCGGCACGTCGAGGACGGCGACCGCGTCGAGGCCGGGCAGAAGCTGCTGTCGGTCACCACGCGCACGCGCGACCTGCTGACCGCCGAGCGCAGCGCGCTGAACCTGCTGTGCCGCCTGTCCGGCATCGCGACCGCCACGCGCGCGTGGGCGGACGCCCTGGACGGCACCCGGGCCAAGGTGCGCGACACCCGCAAGACGACGCCGGGCCTCAGGTCCCTGGAGAAGTTCGCCGTCCGGGCCGGCGGCGGCGTCAACCACCGCATGTCCCTCTCGGACGCGGCCCTGGTCAAGGACAACCACGTGGTCGCCGCCGGCGGCGTCGCGGCGGCCTTCGAGGCCGTCCGGGGAGCCTTCCCGGACGTGCCCGTCGAGGTCGAGGTCGACACCCTGCACCAGCTGCGCGAGGTGGTGGACGCGGGCGCCGATCTGATCCTGCTGGACAACTTCACGCCCGGCGAGTGCGAGGAGGCCGTGGCCATCGTCGACGGCCGCGCGCTGCTGGAGGCCTCCGGCCGGCTCACCCTGGACAACGCACGCGCCTACGCGGAGACCGGCGTCGACTTCCTGGCGGTCGGCGCCCTCACCCACTCCTCGCCGATCCTGGACATCGGCCTGGACCTGCGCGCGCCGGAAGCGGAGCAGGCATGCTCCTGACCATCGACGTGGGCAACACGCACACGGTCCTCGGCCTGTTCGACGGCGAGGACATCGTCGAGCACTGGCGCATCTCCACGGACGCCCGCCGCACCGCCGACGAACTGGCCGTCCTGCTCCAGGGCCTGATGGGCATGCACCCCCTGCTCGGCGACGAGCTGGGCGACGGCATCGACGGCATCGCGATCTGCGCGACCGTCCCCTCGGTGCTGCACGAGCTGCGGGAGGTGACGCGCCGCTACTACGGCGACGTCCCGGCCGTCCTGGTCGAACCGGGCGTCAAGACCGGTGTGCCGATCCTGACCGACAACCCCAAGGAGGTCGGCGCGGACCGCATCATCAACGCGGTCGCGGCGGTCGACCTGTACGGCGGCCCGGCCATCGTCGTCGACTTCGGCACGGCGACGACGTTCGACGCGGTCTCCGCGCGCGGGGAGTACATCGGCGGCGTCATCGCCCCCGGCATCGAGATCTCCGTGGACGCCCTCGGCGTCAAGGGCGCCCAGCTGCGCAAGATCGAGGTGGCCCGGCCGCGCAGCGTGATCGGCAAGAACACGGTCGAGGCGATGCAGGCGGGCATCGTCTACGGGTTCGCCGGGCAGGTGGACGGCGTCGTGGGCCGCATGGCCCGCGAACTGGCCGACGACCCGGACGAGGTCACCGTGATCGCGACCGGCGGGCTGGCCCCCATGGTGCTCGGCGAGTCCTCCGTGATCGACGAGCACGAGCCCTGGCTCACCCTGATCGGCCTGCGGCTCGTCTACGAGCGGAACGTGTCCCGGCTCTGAGGCACGCGCCCGCGTGACGCAGCGCCGTACGCGCCACCACACGCGTACGGCGAGCCGGGCCCTCACCGGCCGGACCGCGTCCCGGCGGCCGTTCCCGGTGGCCGGGCCGGGCCGGACCGCGCCGCCCGGCCGCCCCGGACCGCGTGCCGACCGGACCGGGCGGCCGAGCCGACCGGATGCGCGGGTCGGCCGAGCCGGCAGGTACGCGGCCGGACGCGCCCGCGCGTACGCCCCGCCGCGCCGCCCGAGCACGGCGGATCCCCCGGCCATACCGACGCCTGCGGCCGGGCCCGCTGACTGGGGCCGCTCGACCACCGGCGCCGGCCGAACGCGCGGTCGGATGCGCCCGCGCGTGCGCTCGTTCGGTCGCGCCGCCCGCGCATGGTGGATTCCCCGGCCGGACTGCCCCTGCGGCCGGACCCGCCCCCCCTGGGCCAGACGGGCCAGACCGCCTGGACGGACCGCCGGGTCGGCCGAATGCCCGGCCGGGCGCGCCGTTCATGCATCGACAGGACCGGGCAGCCGAGCCGGTCGGATGCGCCCGCGCGTGCGCCGTCGGGTCGAGTCGCCCGCGCATGGTGGATTCACCTGGGATGGATTGCCTCCAGGCCGTATCCGCCGCTGCGGTCGGACCTCCCGCCGGACGGCCCCTGGGCGGGCCAACCCCCCGGCCGGGCCGCTCCGACCACCGGCGCTGGCCGAATGCACGGTCGGATGCGCCCGCGCGTGCACCGGCTCGGTCGCGCCGCCCGCGCATGGTGGATTCCCCGGCCGGACCCGCCCCCTGGGCCAGACCGCCTGGACGGACCGCCCGCGCCCGGCCCAGCGCCCGGCCCGGCGCACACCCTGCGCGCCGACGGGACCGGGCACCCAAGCCGGCCGGGCCGCCCGCGCGTGCGCCCGTCAGGTCGCGCCGCCCGCGCATGGCGCCCTCCCCGGGGACCGCCCCCCGGCCGCCCCCCGACTGGGCCCCCGACCACCCCCGTCAGCCGAACGCGCGGCCGCCCGCGCCCGCGCGCATACGCACCGTCAGGCCGCGCCACGCGCATGCCCGCCATGTCCGCCACGCGCGCGCCTTATGTCGAATTTGTCTGATTAGCGCGTATCGTCGGGCCCATGCCCACGCCATATGGAACCCGCGGCGGCATGGCGTTCGGCGCGGAGGAGCTGCGTGTGCTCCGCCGCGCCCTCGCCGTTGCCCTTCATCTCCGCCCCGCCCGTGCCGAGGACGTGCAGGACTGCCTCCGCCTCGCCGAGTCGCTCGACGAGGCGATGCGCGAGGGTGCCCGGCTGCGCGCGTTCCTGGTGGCCGACCTGGCCCGCTACCGCGACGCGCTGCCCGGTTCGGCTTCCGGCTACTTCGCGCTCCTCGACGAGGCCCTGGGCGCCGGCTACCGGCCCGTCCCCGACGACCTCGCCGCCCTGCGCGCCCTGCGCGGCAACCCGGCCGCAGCCGCCCTGCTGCGCCGCTGCGCCGGGCACGGCGCCGTCCCGGCCGTCCCGGCCTCCCGCGCCCCGCGCGGGGACTTCGCCCCGCTCGCCGCCGTCCGGGCGCCCGCGCCCGGCGTGCCGGCCGCCCGTTCGGCCCAGGACGGCGGAGCGGGTCCCGGGCCCGCCAAGCGGCCCGCGCCCAAGCCGGGCGAACGCCCCGCCCCCGCGCAGCCCGCCCCGGCCCAGCCCGCCAGGCCCGCGCAGCCCGCCCGGCCCGGCCCGGCGCCCGCCCCCGGGGGCGGCAAGCCCGCCCGCCGCCCCGTCCCGACGCCCGGCGAGGTCTTCCCGCGCCGCAGACCGGCGCAGCCGTCCCCCGGCTCCGGCCAGCGGCTCGTCGCCCGTCTGGCCGCCGTGTAGCCGTCCGGGCGACCCCGCCCCTGTTTGTCCCCGGGCCCTGGCTACTCTGGATCCATGGACTACGTCTCCGCACTCGTTCCGCCGATCGTGATGGCCGCGTTCTTCGTCGGCCTGGTCAGGGTGATCGTGAAGACCCAGGGCGGCGCCGCCAAGGCCAAGGAGGACGCGGCCGTGGACGCCGCGCTGGCCCGTACGGGAGGCGGCCAGGACGCCGCCTCCGCGGGGACCTCCACCTCCGGCGCCTGACCCCGCGCCCGGCCCGGCGTACGGCCGGCCCGCCGGGGCGGAACCTCCCGTCCCGCCGCCCGCCGTACGCCCTTTTTGTTCGCTTTCGTGGCGTAATCGGATGTTCAGCACGCCTCTGACCGCATCTCCCACTAAGGTCTGAGGTGTGCCTCGCCCCTTGGGAGAACTCGAAGACGCGGTCATGACACGGGTGTGGAAGTGGAACCGCCCGGTGACCGTTCGAGAAGTCCTGGAAGACCTCCAGCAGGAACGGACCATCGCGTACACCACGGTGATGACCGTTTTGGACAATCTCCATCAGAAGGGCTGGGTGCGCCGGGAAGCGGAAGGCCGGGCCTATCGATATGCGGCCGTCTCCACCCGGGCCGCCTACGCGGCCGCACTGATGAACGACGCCTGGTCCCAGAGTGACAACGCCGCCGCCGCTCTCGTCGCCTTCTTCGGCATGATGAGCGAGGAACAGCGGCAGGCCCTGCGGGACGCCGTACGGATCGTCGAAGGCGCGCCGGAGGCCACGGCGGCGGGGTTGCGCACGGAAGGCGCCGAAGCCGCCGCCGGTGAAACCGCAGGCGAAACCGGCGGTGAAACCCATGGCGAAGCCGACGGTGAAACCGGCGACCGGAACCCCGGCGCCGGAGCCGGCGGCACCGGGCGATAGCGTCCGCCCATGCCCGCAGAGCAACCCGCAGAGCATCCGGCGAAGCGACCCGCAGCGCAGCGCGAAGTCACCGCGAAAGCCATCACCGTCCGGCGGGCCCGGACCAGCGATGTCCCGGCGGTGCGCCGACTGCTCGACGACTACGCCCGCGGGCGCATCCTCCTCGACAAAGCGACCGTGACGCTTTACGAGGACATCCAGGAGTTCTGGATCGCCGAACGGGACGACAACGCCGAGGTCGTCGGGTGCGGCGCACTGCACGTGATGTGGGAAGACCTGGCGGAAGTGCGCACACTCGCGGTGAAGCCGGGGCTCAAGGGCGCCGGTGTCGGGCACCGGCTGCTGGAGAAGTTGCTCCAGACCGCACGCTGGCTCGGCGTTCGCCGCGTATTCTGCCTGACCTTCGAAGTCGACTTCTTCGAGAAGCACGGCTTCGTGGAGATCGGTGAGACACCCGTCGACACGGATGTCTACGCCGAGCTGATGCGTTCCTATGACGAGGGCGTCGCGGAGTTCCTGGGTCTCGAACGAGTGAAACCGAACACCTTGGGCAACAGTCGGATGCTTCTGCATCTGTGATCCACCCCGGCGCCCGGAGAGGACGGCGGTGCCGAGCCGTGGAAGCCGCATTCCGCCGGACCGGCCATGCCCGCGTTCCCTATGTCCGAAACGCGTATGTTTCCGGGCGGGGATGAGGGCCCGGTCTCTCCCAGGGGTTTGTGTTTTTCCCGCAAAAGCGGTTTGCTTTCCGACGTACTGCAGTACTGCATATAACAGGGGACGGTGAAACGGCGGACGCCGACCCACCCCGGCCCTGACGTTATCGATGAAAGGAAATCCGGTGGCACAGAAGGTTCAGGTCCTTCTTGTCGATGACCTCGACGGCGGCGAGGCGGACGAGACCGTTACGTTCGCACTGGACGGCAAGACCTACGAGATCGATCTCACCACCGCCAATGCGGACAAGCTCCGCGGTCTTCTCGAGCCGTACGTGAAGAGCGGCCGGCGTACCGGCGGCCGTGCTTCGGGCGGGCGCGGAAAGGCGCGTGCGGCGGCGGCCGGCGGCAGCCAGGACACCGCGCAGATCCGTGCGTGGGCCAAGGAGAACGGCTACGACGTCAACGACCGCGGCCGTGTCCCCGCGACCATCCGCGAGGCGTACGAGAAGGCGAACGGCTAGTCACCGCAGGCAAGACCTACCGGACCGGTGACCGGCCTCGCGCGTGCCGCAGCCGGACCCGGTGGCACTGCGTCGCAGCGGTGCGCACCAGCCGTACGAGATCGGGGGCGCCCCCACCGGCCCCCTGCGCCGACAACGTCGGCAGCGAGGACTCGACCTCGCCTCCGGACTCGGGGGGCCGCAGCCACTCGGCGGCCCCCTGCGCGCGGGTCCGCGCCCCGGTGCCGGGCACCGGCGGCGCGTCCATCAGCGCCCCCGCCCCAAGGCCCACCAGGTCCAGGTCCAGCGCGTCCCACTCCAGCCAGCGCAGCAGCCCCGGAAGCTCCTCCGCGCCGCCCGCGGCCACCAGCAGCCGCATCCGGTCCCCCTGGACGGCCACCGGGGACGCGGGCACGCCCGGACACGTGCCCAGGCGGCGCAGCGTCGCACGGCCCGCCTCCAGCGGCACGTCCAGGACGTCGAAGCCGTGGCCCACGACAAGTCGTACCGGTGCTCCGGGCACCGTCGCCCACCCCAGCTCGTTCTCGTACCAGCGGCGCGCCCGGTCGGCGGGATCGAGCGGCCGGCGAGGGGACGGGAGGGGGAGCGGGGCCGTGGGGATCGCGGAGAGGCTGCCGACCATGCCGGTCCAACCGCCGCGCCCGCCCGGAGGTTACGGTGCGTCGCCCTCCGTGCGCCCTGTGTGTCCGAAGCGGGGGCGCCCGGCGGCGGTACGGCGCGCAAGGGTGTTCGCCCATAGCGGAGGGAACCGGGGCGTCCCGCATGGAGTGTCCGTTCCCGCGGGTAAGACATGCCTAGTGGGAGGGGGCGACACGCAGGCCGCACCCCGGGCAGAGGAGTCTCACGTTCGCCATCGGCGTACTGGCGACTGGGGTAACTGCCTGGCCTGCGGGAACATCGTCTCGCACCATCGGGTTGGAGCAGATGTCGGCGTTCGGGGTCAGGAGGCCATCGACGGTGTCGGCAGTTGGAATGAGCGGTCCCCGCTTGCGGGACTAAGCTGCGGAAGGACAGGGAGGGGAAGTTCCCCCCACTGCCTGACCGCTCTGAGGAGCGATTAACGATGTTCGAGAGGTTCACCGACCGCGCGCGGCGGGTTGTCGTCCTGGCTCAGGAAGAAGCCCGGATGCTCAACCACAACTACATCGGCACCGAGCACATCCTCCTGGGCCTGATCCACGAGGGTGAGGGTGTCGCCGCCAAGGCCCTTGAGAGCCTCGGGATTTCGCTCGAGGCGGTCCGCCAGCAGGTGGAGGAGATCATCGGCCAGGGCCAGCAGGCGCCCTCGGGCCACATCCCCTTCACCCCCCGTGCCAAGAAGGTCCTGGAGCTGTCGCTCCGCGAGGCCCTCCAGCTGGGGCACAACTACATCGGCACGGAGCACATCCTGCTCGGCCTGATCCGCGAGGGCGAGGGCGTCGCCGCCCAGGTCCTGGTCAAGCTGGGCGCCGACCTCAACCGGGTGCGGCAGCAGGTGATCCAGCTGCTCTCCGGTTACCAGGGCAAGGAGACCGCCACCGCCGGCGGCCCTGCCGAGGGCACCCCCTCGACGTCCCTGGTCCTCGACCAGTTCGGCCGGAACCTCACCCAGGCCGCCCGCGAGTCCAAGCTCGACCCGGTCATCGGGCGCGAGAAGGAGATCGAGCGGGTCATGCAGGTGCTGTCCCGCCGCACCAAGAACAACCCGGTGCTGATCGGTGAGCCCGGCGTCGGCAAGACCGCCGTCGTCGAGGGCCTCGCCCAGGCCATCGTCAAGGGCGAGGTGCCCGAGACCCTCAAGGACAAGCACCTCTACACCCTGGACCTCGGCGCGCTGGTCGCCGGCTCCCGCTACCGCGGTGACTTCGAGGAGCGCCTGAAGAAGGTGCTCAAGGAGATCCGCACCCGCGGCGACATCATCCTGTTCATCGACGAGCTGCACACGCTGGTCGGTGCGGGTGCCGCCGAGGGCGCCATCGACGCCGCCTCGATCCTGAAGCCGATGCTGGCCCGCGGTGAGCTCCAGACCATCGGCGCCACCACGCTGGACGAGTACCGCAAGCACCTGGAGAAGGACGCGGCCCTGGAGCGCCGCTTCCAGCCCATCCAGGTCGCGGAGCCGTCCCTGCCGCACACCATCGAGATCCTCAAGGGCCTGCGCGACCGGTACGAGGCGCACCACCGCGTCTCGATCACCGACGAGGCCCTGGTGCAGGCCGCCACGCTGGCCGACCGGTACATCTCGGACCGCTTCCTGCCGGACAAGGCGATCGACCTGATCGACGAGGCCGGTTCCCGGATGCGCATCCGCCGGATGACCGCGCCGCCGGACCTGCGCGAGTTCGACGAGAAGATCGCGGGCGTCCGCCGCGACAAGGAGTCCGCGATCGACTCGCAGGACTTCGAGAAGGCCGCCTCCCTGCGCGACAAGGAGAAGCAGCTCCTGGCCGCCAAGGCCAAGCGGGAGAAGGAGTGGAAGGCCGGCGACATGGACGTCGTCGCCGAGGTCGACGGCGAGCTGATCGCCGAGGTCCTCGCCACGGCCACCGGCATCCCGGTCTTCAAGCTGACCGAGGAGGAGTCCTCGCGTCTGCTGCGCATGGAGGACGAGCTGCACAAGCGGGTCATCGGCCAGGTCGACGCCGTCAAGGCGCTGTCCAAGGCGATCCGCCGTACGCGCGCCGGTCTGAAGGACCCGAAGCGTCCCGGTGGCTCGTTCATCTTCGCCGGTCCGTCCGGTGTCGGTAAGACCGAGCTGTCCAAGGCGCTCGCCGAGTTCCTCTTCGGTGACGAGGACGCGCTGATCTCCCTCGACATGTCGGAGTTCAGCGAGAAGCACACGGTCTCGCGTCTCTTCGGTTCGCCCCCCGGCTACGTGGGCTACGAGGAGGGCGGCCAGCTGACGGAGAAGGTGCGCCGCAAGCCGTTCTCGGTCGTCCTCTTCGACGAGGTCGAGAAGGCCCACCCGGACATCTTCAACTCGCTGCTGCAGATCCTGGAGGACGGTCGCCTGACCGACTCCCAGGGCCGGGTCGTGGACTTCAAGAACACGGTCATCATCATGACGACCAACCTCGGCACCCGGGACATCTCCAAGGGCTTCAACCTGGGCTTCGCGGCCACGGGTGACACGAAGACCAACTACGAGCGCATGAAGAACAAGGTCTCGGACGAGCTGAAGCAGCACTTCCGGCCCGAGTTCCTCAACCGCGTCGACGACGTGGTCGTCTTCCCGCAGCTCACCCAGGACGACATCCTGCGGATCGTCGACCTGATGATCGGCAAGGTGGACGAGCGCCTCAAGGACCGGGACATGGGCATCGAGCTGTCCCAGTCCGCCAAGGAGCTGCTGTCCAAGAAGGGCTACGACCCGGTCCTGGGCGCCCGGCCGCTGCGCCGGACGATCCAGCGGGAGGTCGAGGACACGCTCTCGGAGAAGATCCTCTTCGGCGAGCTGCGCCCCGGTCACATCGTGGTCGTGGACACCGAGGGCGAGGGCGACGAGAAGACCTTCACCTTCCGGGGTGAGGAGAAGTCGGCGCTGCCCGACGCCCCGCCGATCGAGCAGGCGGCCGGCGGAGCCGGGCCGAACCTGAGCAAGGACGCGTGATCCCGCGGGACGACGCGTGACGGAAAGGGCCGGTGCCTTCGGGCACCGGCCCTTTCCCTGCGCGGGCGCGGTCAGGAGCGCAGGTAGGTGATCTCGGCCGCCGGGAAGAGCTGGGTGTGCAGCTCGCGCTGGTCGGCGTAGTCCCAGCGGGACCGGAAGACGACACGGCGCACGTGCGGCAGCCGTTCGGCCAGGACGCGCAGAAGGTGCGCGTCGTGGCGCGAGGTGAGCCTGAGGTCCCGTACGCCCGGCAGCTCCGGCATGGTCCGCAGGCCGTGTTCGAGCGTGAGCCGGCGCAGGACGAGGCTTGTCAGCGCGGGCAGCGCGGCCACCTCCCGCCAGTCGGCCCCGGTGAACCCGTGCGGGTCGCCGAGGCTGAGCGAGGCCAGGGTGGGCCAGGCGCTCAGCCCGCGCAGGGCGTGGCCGCGCATCAGGGCGACGGTGCCGAGGTGCAGGTGCTGCAGCGGGGCGCCCGCGGGCAGTACGCCGGTGAGGTCGCCGTCGGGCAGGAGCTGGTCCAGGGAGAGCCGCCGCAGCCGCCGCAGCGCGGTGAGCCCGGACAGATCGGCGATCTCCCCGAAGGCGAGGTCGGTGAGGGGCAGCGGGGCGAGCCGGTCCAGGCCGTGGGCCCAGCCGCAGCCCCTGAGCCACAGGCCGTCGAGCCCGGAGAACGGCAGCAGGGCGCCCAGGTCGTCGATCAGCGGGTTGTCGCACAGGTCCAGGAGGCGTACGCCGTCGCGCCCGGGGACGGCAGCGGCCATTTCCGCGGCCGGGTGCGCGCCCCGGAAGGTCACCCGCTGCCAGGGCCGCATCCGGGCCAGTGCCGCCCGCTGCGCGTCCGTCTCGCAGGTGATCAGGAGGTCGTCGCGTTCGAGGTGGTCCAGGACCTCGGCCGCGTACTCCTCGGTGCCGAAGCGGCGCCAGGTGCCGACGAGCTGGCGCCGGACGCCGAGGTCCGGGTGGGAGCGGAAGCGGCGCAGCACGCCGAGGGCGCCCGCGGGTTCGTCCGCGCCGAGCACCGAGGCCGTGACCGTGACGCCCAGTGCCTCCGCGTCGGTCAGTCCCTCGGGCCCCGGCAGCAGCTCCAGCACCAGGGGGCCCGCCTCGGCCAGCGCCTTGGCGTCCTCGGGGGTGCGCGGCGGGATCAGCGCGGCGGTGCGGGCCTCCACCTCGGCGCGCACCGCCGGTTCCAGCGCCGGGGTGTGCTCCAGGCAGGCCAGCGCCAGCAGGGCCAGCCGCGGGGTGTCCCGGGCGAGCAGCCGCCGCAGCACCGAGGCGCGCTCGCGGGGGCGGGCATGGGCCACCGCCATCCGGACGACGTCCTCCCACTGGGTCTCGTGGGCGCGGTCGGCCAGCAGGTCGAGGTGGCCCTCCTCCACGGCGTGGCGGGCGCCCAGGTAGTCCTGGAAGGTGCGGTGCACGAAGTCCACGGCGCCCTCGGCCGGGCGGCGCAGCAGTCCGCTGCGCAGCAGCAGCGTGCGCAGGACGGCCGAGGCGGTGGCGGGGTCGGGGGACAGGGCGAGCGAGGGCAGGCGGCGCTCCACGATGCCCTCGGCGGTCTCGGTGTCCATCTCGGTGCGGCCGCTCAGCACCAGTGCGTAGGCCAGGCGCTGGAGGAGTTCGAGGGCCGCCTCCTCGCCCAGGTCCACCTCGTCCGTGCCGGGCAGGCCGCGTTCGCGGTCCCGGCGGGTCAGCAGCATCGCGAGGGCGGCGTCGTACAGCTCCTTGCGGCCGGTGGGCAGATAGCCGCGCCGCTCGCGGTGCAGGGCGCAGATCAGGCCGCACATGAGCGGGTTGGTGGCCAGGCGCGCCAGATCGCGTTTGGTGCGCAGCGAGTCGATGAGTGCGCCCGCGTACTCCGGGGCGCACGCGGCCTGGTGCCAGCGGTGGACGAAGGTGGCGACCTCTGTGTCGCGCATCGGGGCCAGGGTGAGTTCCCGGAAGCCCTCCTGGGCCAGCCAGTCGGGGCGTACGGCGGTGGGTCGGGAGGTCAGCAGCCACTGGTTGCCGGGGTAGGCGGCGAGCAGGGCGCCCAGCCAGTCGCGGGTGCGGTGGCGGTCGGCGGCGGGGATCTCGTCCAGGCCGTCCACCAGGAGCAGGGCCCGGCCCGCGGTGAGGACGCGCTCGGCCCAGCCCTCCGGCTCGGTGAGCGGGCAGCCGGCCGCCTTCAGGAAGCCGACGGGGGCGGGGAGGGGGCCGGTGCGGACCAGGGTGCGCAGGGGCAGCACGAAGGGGACGCGGTCGCCGTCGCGGGCCGCGGTGACGGCCAGCCACTGCACCAGGGTGGTCTTGCCGGATCCGGCGTCGCCGCGCAGCAGGACGCGGGGGTCGGCGCGCAGCGCCTCCTCGGCCGGCAGCCGGGCGGCGTCGGCGACCGCGTGGTCCTCCGGTGCCGGGTCCGGTGTGTCCTCCTGGGCGCCGGTGGCCTCCAGGCTCAGATAGGCCACTTCCAGGGGCCAGCGGTCGGGGGAGTCGCGCAGGTCGATGCCGTAGATGGTGATGTGGTTGTGCCGCTGGGCCAGGTGGGTCAGGTAGCGGCGTTCGAAGGCGGTGTCGCGGGCGTCGGGGCGCGGGGTGCGGACGATCAGCTCGTCGATCCGGGCGATCAGCTCGGACTGGGTCCGGGTCTGCTCCACCAGGGTGCGGGCGATGAAGGTGGAGCGGCGGGTGAAGAACTCCAGGATGTGCAGGCAGGCCCCTTCGGTGGCGCTGTCCAGGAAGTACGCGGCGTCGGCGGACAGCCCGTGGGCGGCGGGAGCCGCCCCGGACAGCCGCCGGGCCAGTTCGCGGTGGCCCAGGCGTACGGCCTGGACGTCGTCCATGCCGAGGTCGCCGAGGGCGAGCAGGCGCGCGGCCAGGGCGTCGGTGACGGCGTCCTGCTCGCCGGGCGGGAAGGGCGGCTCGCCCGGCGGGTCCGCGGCCCCGCCGACCAGCCGTCCGGCGAGTCCGCGCACCTCTTTCTCGCCCAGGGAGCGCTTCTCGCCGCGGAAGGAGACGAGGTCGCTCATCCGCACGGGCCGGTCCACCAGTGCGGCGCCCGGCCCCTCGGCCACGAACAGCTTCTTGACCAGCGGCGCGATCAGACCGGACGCCAGTCTGCCGCCGAGTGCCATGGGCTCCATCCGCCGCACCCCCCGTGATGTCGCGAACGGCTGGAGCCTATGCCCTGGCCGGAGGGTCAGGACAACTGGCCGTCGTAGTCCGGCAGTTTGAACGTCTTCTCGGCGTGGCCGCCGGACAGGTCGGTGGCGCTGTTGCCGATGTTCGCGATGATCGTGTAGCCGTCGGCCTCGATGCCGGCGCGCTGGGCGGTCTTGTAGTCGGCGACGTTCTTGAACAGGTCGAACAGACCGCGCACGGCGAGGCCGTCGACGCGGTAGCCGTCGTGCTCCAGGTTGTAGCGGGTCGGGGCCTTGACGATGCCGGGGCGGGCGGTGACGAAGAACAGCGCGACGCCGTGCTCCTGGGCGTACCGGGCGACCTCCAGTACGGGCTTGTTGGCGGGCTGGGGCCAGGTGAAGCCGAAGTCCGTCTCCAGGGTGGTGTTGTCGACGTCGAACACGACGGCCCGCTTCTCGCCGGGGGCGCCGTGCGCGATGCGCTGCTTCAGATAGGGCAGGGCCTGGTCCATCACGGCCTGGCAGTCCCGCTGCCAGGTGGCGTGGTCGACCTTCCCGGGCGCGGTGGCGGCGGGCGCGGTGGTGGCGGTCGCGGGGGCGGACACGGCGGGGGCGGTCGCGGCGGTGGTGGCGGCCGGGGCGGGCGCCGGGGCGCCGGCCGCGGCCTCGGCGCCCGCCGGGACGGCCAGTGCGGCGACGGCGACCGCGGCGAGGGCGGTCGTACCGGTGCGGCGCGTCCAGGTGCCTGGGGTCATGGAGGGGTCCTCTCGCGTGCTCAGCGCTGGGGATGGGCTGGGAGCATGCTCGTGCGCGCGGGTAGCGGGAGGGGAACCGAATGATTACTTGCGGGTAACTCTGCTGAGACGGGCACCACATGAGCCCGGTCACAGGAAAAGGCGCGCCAGGGGGGTCCACCGGTGACATGGGGCACAGGCGTTTGCGCCCGCACTAGGGCACTTAGTAGGGGACAGGCGCCCTTAAACCGGACATTTCGTCCACCGGGGTGGAGGGGTGTGAGGGTTTTACAGCGGTTTTGTCCCGGATGCCCGAGGTGTCAAGAGAGCTGTATCACTGCCCGCTGTTACTAGTTCGTGTCGTAGTGGGGGTGTTTGAGGGCCGGTGACCGGCGGGGTTACCAAGGTGGGGCCCCGCCCGGCGCAGCACCTGCGTCCCGGGTGGTCCACACGTCCCCCACCCTCAGAGGTTTCGATGTTCCAGCGCGCCACCGTCCGTTCTTCCCGTGCGACCAAGCTCCGTACCCGTGCCGCCGTCCTGGCCGCCGGCCTGGGAGTGACCGCCGCAGTGGGTGCGGGCGCCGCGTCGGCCGCCGAGATGGCGGCCCCGACCGCCACCGTCGCCAAGTCGGCGGCGGCCTGGGTCGACCCGGTCAAGAGCTACACCCTGAGCGCCAGCTTCAACCAGGGCGGCAGCCACTGGGCCCACAAGCACAGCGGCCAGGACTTCGCCGTGCCGATCGGCACCAACGTCGTCGCCGCGCACGGCGGCACGGTCGTCAAGGCCGGCCCCAACGGCGGCGGTGACGGTCCGGCCTACGGCAACGCCATCGTCGTCAAGCACGCCAACGGGCTGTACTCCCAGTACGCCCACCTCTCCCGCATCGACGTGAAGGTCGGCCAGGTCGTCACCACCGGGCAGCACATAGCCAAGTCCGGCAACACCGGCAACAGCACCGGCCCGCACCTGCACTTCGAGATCCGCACCACCCCGAACTACGGCTCCGCCGTCAACCCGGTCGTCTTCCTGCGCGCCCACGGCGTGAAGGTCTGAGCCACCGGCCACCGGCCACCGGCCACCGGCCACCGGCCGAAGGCCCGCCGGGCCCCGAGTCTGCCTGGCTGAACGTTTCACCACTGTGCCGTCCCGTCGCTTCCGCGGTGGGGCGGTGCAGTGCTGTCCGGGGGGTGCGCGGTTCGCTGCGGTCCGGAGCCGTGCGGCCCGCTCAGGCGCCGTGCGTGCCCCGATGGGCCTGGGTCACCAGATCGATGGAGACCTCCAGGACGGCCTTGCGCCGCTCCTCCGGGTCGCCCTCCAGGTCCTGCATCACGAACATGCCGGCGTGCAGCGTGAAGAGCGCGCTGATGCAGCGGACCTGGTCGGTCAGGCTCGCCTCCGGGTCGGTGATGATGTCCCGCAGGGCGCGCATCCAGTCCTTGAAGCTCTCGCCGATGCGCAGCTCCCGTACCGTCGCCTGGTTCTCCTGCATGAAGCGGAACAGCGGTGACGCCCCGGCGAGCGCTTCGCTGTAGCGGCGGACGATCTCCTGTTTGGTCTCCAGTGTGTGCGGCTGCTCCCGGCCCCACACGATCAGGTCCTGGAGCGGCTGTGTCAGATCCTCGAAGAGGCTGACGACGATCTCTTCCTTCGTTCTGAAGTGGTAGTAGAGAGCCGCTTTGGTGACGTCCAGGCGCTCGGCGATCTCGCGCAGGGACGTCTTCTCGTAGCCCTGCTCCGCGAAGAGTTCGAGGGCCACGTCCTGGATGCGCTGGCGGGTGTTGCCGCGGCGCTGCTGCTTCGTGCCGTCCATCGTGACGCCCATCCTCGTACTCCTCGCGCTGTCCGGGAAATTTACCTGCCGACAGGCCGGCGGGAACTTACTTGACGCCCGGCTAGTTAAGCTCTACCTTCCCGAGTGTAGTAACTTGCCGGTCGGCAAGTAAGTAGGCAGGCACCTGGGGGAGCTGGGGAACGATGGCGGACACAGCGACAGCGGACACCAAGACCGGCGCGGACGCCGGTCCACAACCGAAGAGCGTGCGGGTCGTCCTGCTCGCGCTCATGATCGCCATGATGCTCGCGATGCTCGACAACATGATCGTGGGCACCGCGATGCCGACGATAGTCGGCGAGCTGGGCGGGCTCCAGCACCTGTCCTGGGTGGTGACCGCCTATACGCTCGCCACCGCCGCGGCCACGCCGCTGTGGGGCAAGCTCGGCGACATGTACGGGCGCAAGGGCGCCTTCATGACCTCGATCGTGATCTTCCTGGCCGGCTCCGCGCTGAGCGGCATGGCGCAGGACATGGGCCAGCTGATCGGCTTCCGCGCCATCCAGGGTCTGGGCGCCGGCGGTCTGATGGTCGGCGTCATGGCCATCATCGGCGACCTGATCCCGCCCCGGGAGCGCGGCAAGTACCAGGGCATGATGGCCGGTGTCATGGCGCTGGCGATGATCGGCGGCCCGCTGGTCGGCGGCACCATCACCGACAACTGGGGCTGGCGCTGGGCCTTCTACATCAACCTGCCGCTCGGCGCGGTGGCGCTGGTCGCGGTCAGCGCCGTGCTGCACCTGCCGAAGAAGCGCTCGCAGGCGCGCGTGGACTACGTGGGCGCGGCGCTGCTCACCCTCGGCATCAGCTCCATCGTGCTGGTCACCACCTGGGGCGGCACGGAGTACGCCTGGACGTCCGCGCGGATCATGGAACTGATCGGGATCGGCGTGGTTGCGCTCGTCGGGTTCGTGTTCTGGCAGACCAGGGCCGCCGAACCGATCGTGCCGCTGCACATCTTCCGCAGCCGCAACTTCACCCTGATGTCGCTGATCGGCTTCGTCACCGGCTTCGTGATGTTCGGCGCGGTGCTCTTCCTGCCGCTGTACCAGCAGGCGGTGCAGGGCGCCTCCGCGACCAACTCCGGTCTGCTGCTGCTGCCGATGCTCGGCGCCATGCTGGTGGTGTCGATGGTCGCGGGCCGGGTCACCACCGGCAGCGGCAAGTACAAGGTCTTCCCGGTGGTCGGCAGCGTCCTCCTGGTCGTCGGTCTCTACCTGCTGTCCCTGATGGACACCGGCACCACCCGGCTCACCTCGGGCCTGTTCATGGCCGTCCTCGGCGCGGGCATGGGCTGTCTGATGCAGGTCACCATGCTGGTCGCGCAGAACAGCGTGGAGATGAAGGACATGGGCGTGGCCTCCTCGTCCACCACCCTCTTCCGTACGCTCGGCTCGTCCTTCGGCGTGGCGATCATGGGCGCGCTGTTCAACAACCGGGTCCAGCACGAGATGACGGAGCGGGCCGGCGCCGCGGGCTCGAAGATGACCGAGAAGTCCGCCCAGCTCGACGCGGCGAGCCTGGCCAAGCTCCCGGTCGCCGCCCGCGAGGCCTACCAGCACGCGGTGTCCTCCGGTACGCACTCGGCGTTCCTGCTCGGCTCCGTGGTCGGCGTCGTCGCGCTGATCGCGGCGGTGTTCGTCAAGGAGGTGCCGCTCAAGGGCGCGGGACCGGCCCCGGCCGAGACGGCGGTCGAGGCACAGATGTAGCGGGTGCGGGCGGCGACACGGACACGCCGCCGCCCGCACCGCACGAAGGCCCCCCGGCCGTCGCCGGGGGGCCTTCGCCGCGTGGGGACCGGTGGGTCACTCCGGCAGGGTCGGGTAGCTGCCCGTGTTGGTCGGCGCGTGTTCCGGGAGCCACAGGACGGCGACCGCGCCCTCGGCCGGTACGTGCTCGGGGGCGCCCGCGGGCCGCACGTTGCGGAAGGTGAGCCGGGCGCCCAGCACCCGGGCCTGCCCGGCGGCGATGGTGAGACCGAGGCCGTGGCCGCGCCCGGCGCGGTCCGCGCTGCCGGTGCGGAACCGGCTCGGGCCCTCGGCGAGCAGCGCCTCGGGGAAGCCGGGGCCGTGGTCGCGGACCCGGATGACCCGGCCCTCGACGGTCACCTGGATCGGCGGCCTGCCGTGCCGGGAGGCGTTGGTGATCAGGTTGAACAGCACCCGCTCCAGGCGCCGCGGATCGGTGGTGACCATCGACTCGTGCACCACCCGCACCTCGACGTCCGGGTCCTTGGCCGCCACCCGGCGGGCGATGAACTCGCCGAGCATGATGTCCTGGAGCTCGGCCCGCTCCGAGGCGCCGTCCAGCCGGGCCACCTCCAGGACGTCCTCGACCAGCGTGCGCATGGCCTTCGCCCGGTCCAGGACCAGTTCGGTGGGGCGTCCGGGCGGCAGCAGCTCGGCCGCCGTCAGCAGCCCGGTCACCGGGGTGCGCAGCTCGTGCGCGATGTCCGCGGTGACCCGCCGCTCCGCCTCCAGCCGCTGCTGGAGGGCGTCCGCCATGGCGTCCACCGCGCGCGCGAGATCGTCGGTCTCGTCCCGTACGACACCGCCGATGGCGTCCCGGACCCGGACGTCCGGCTCGCCGTTGGCGACCTGGTTCGCCGCGGTGGCCGCCTTGCGCAGCCGGCGCGAGAGCTGGGCGCCGATGAGCACGCCCAGCGCGCTGCCGCCGAGGACGACCGCGATCGAGCCGATGACCAGGGCCTGGTCGAGGTCCCGGAGGATGTTCGCGCTGCGGTCGGTGAAGTGGGTGTGCACGGACAGCACATGGCCGCCCTTGATCGGCATGGCCGCCCAGATGTCCGGCACCCCGCCCCGGTGGTCGGAGACATAGGTGGCCCGGCGGCCCTCCCGGACCTTCTGCTGGAGCGCGGGCGGCAGCATCGGGTCGTCGAGCTTGATGATCGTGGAGGTCGGCCGGTGCCCGGGGCGCTCGTAGAGCGGCTGGGCGTACACGAGCCGCGAGTCGGCGAGGTCGCGCGCGTTGTCCAGCATGGACACCCGCGCGGCGTTGTGCACGACCAGGCTCAGCGCGACGGCGATCAGCGCGCCGACCAGCGCGATGGCCGCGCTCAGCTTCCAGCGCAGACCGGTACGGATCTTCGTGTGCTCCAGGCGCCCGGGAAGCCGGCGCCGCGTGTTCCCCCGCATGTCCGCCCCGCTCAGGCCTTCAGCTTGTAGCCGAAGCCGCGGACCGTCTCGATGCGGTCCTGGCCGATCTTGGTGCGCAGCCGCTGCACATGGACGTCGACGACCCGGGTGTCACCGCCCCAGCCGTAGTCCCACACGCGTTCCAGGAGCTTGTCCCGCGACAGCACGGTGCCCGGCGCGGAGGAGAACTCCAGGAGCAGCCGCATCTCGGTGGGGGTGAGGCCCACCGGCAGCCCGGCCCGGCGCACCTCCATGCCCTCGGTGTCGACCTCCAGGTCGCCGAAGGTCAGCACCGCGCCGTCCACCCCGGCCGCGTCCGCCTCGGCGCGGTCGCCGCCGGCGTGCCCGAAGCGGCGCAGCACCGCGCGGATCCGGGCGACCAGGACGGCGCCGTCGAACGGCTTGGTCACGTAGTCGTCGGCGCCCGCCTCCAGACCGAGGACGACGTCGATGGAGTCGGCGCGCGCCGACAGCATGATCACCGGCACCGTGGACTCGTCGCGGATGCGGCGGCACAGGCTGACGCCGTCGAGGCCGGGGACCATGACGTCCAGCAGCGCGATGTCGGGCCGCCGCGCCCGGAATGCCTCCAGGCCGGACAGTCCGTCGGGCATCGCCGTGACCGCGAAGCCGTCCCGCTCCAGGGCGAGCTGGGTGGCCTCGCGGATGACATCGTCGTCCTCGACGAACAGGACATGGGTCTGGTCTGCCATCCCGGTGCTCTCAGTCCTCTGTGCTTCAGGCGCGTCCACGGGGGTGGACGCGCCGGACGGGTGGTGCGTTCAGCGGTGCCGTGCCCGCCGGTGCCGTGCCGGTCCCGCGGGGAGCGGGTCCGTGCGGCGCCTACCCGGTCGGTGCTGTGTTCATGGGGTCCGCCCGATCCGCTCGATCCGCCCGGTCCGCCGGGCGCCGCCGACGGGCCGGGCCCGCCGGGGCACCGCGTTCACGGGGTGTTCGGACCGGGAGGCCCGATCGGTTCACGCCGCCGACGGGCCGTCGCGACCGGTGCCGCCGGTGCTACGGCTCGGCCGGTGCTACGGCTCGGCCGGTTCCGGTTCCGGCTCCGAGGGCGGCGTCGCCTTCGCGCCCCCGCCGACGGTCTTGCTGTACTCGTTGCGGGTGCTGAACGCCTTCGTGAACCCGCTGCCGGACCAGCGGTAGGTGATGACGTCCTCGCCCGAGGGGTTCGAGACCGGGTCGCCGCGCTCGTAGACCTGCTTGGTCACGACGAGGTCTCCGCGGTCGATCTCGGCGTAGACCGGCGGTTCCTCGGCCGAGAACACGTTCTCGTAGCCCTCGCCCTGCTTGCGCTCACGGTACACATAGGCACCGAGCCCGACCGCGTCCCCGCAGGTCAGCACGTTGACCACGATGTCCTCGACGGAGGTGCCGGTCAGCTTGCCGTACGACACGTCGACAGGGTACTCGTCGGCGACGCACGGCTTGAGGCCGTTCTTGACGGCGGGCGAGACCTTCGGGTCGTCCTTGATCAGCCGGACCGCGTCCACCGCGCGCGGGGTCTCGCTCGGGCTGGGCGTGGGCGCGGCCGGGGTGCCCGCCACCGAAGGGGCGTCGGCGGGTCCCTCGTCGCGGGCGCCGGTGCCGCCGGTGCCGCAGGCGGACACCAAAAGCCCGAGGGCGGTGAACACGGCCACCGCCGTACTCACCGCCTGGAAGGTCCCTGGGGCCCCGGTGGGCTCAGGGCCGGTACCAGCCCCGCCGGTCAGGCCGCGCAACGCTCCCGCTCCTCACGCTCCAGCGCGCGTGCGTCCAGATCGCGGGCCTCCAGCTCCTCGCGGAGCCGGGCGAGCGCCCTGTGCAGCGTGCTCTTGACCGTTCCCGCTGACATGCCGAGTGCCGCGGCGGTCTCTTCGGTGGACATCTGCTCCCAGTGTCGCAGCACCACGACACTGCGCTGCTTCGGAGCGAGAACTTTCATGATGTCCATCAGCAGCGCGCGGTCGGCGTGCTGCTCGGTGGCGTCCTCGACGGAGGCGTCCGGCAGCTGCTCGGTGGGGACCTCCTCCAGCTTGCGCGCCCGCCACCACTCGGTCCGCGTGTTGATCATGACACGGCGCAGATAGGCGTCCGCGAGCCGCTTGTCGGCGATGCCGTCCCAGCGGCCGTACGTCCGCACCAGCGCGGTCTGGAGCAGGTCCTGGGCGTCGACCGGGTCCGGCACCAGTCGGCGTGCGCTGCGCAGCAGCGCGTCCTGCCGGGTACGCACGTACTCCTCGAACTCGAGCACCTCACCCTGCGCCATGATCAACCGCCTCCGCTCCCCGTTTCCCGGCCTGTTTCCCGCCGGACCCCGAGCCTGTGATGCGGGCGGGCTGTGGTCGGCAGCCGCCCGGTGCCTGTCGGGCACGAAGATGAAGCTACGGAGGGGTTGTCACGGCGTTGTCCGAAGCAGCCTGCGGAAAGCGCGCGGCTGTACGTCGGTTGTGTAACGGACGACGTAACGGGGTAGAGAACCGGGCCGGTTGGCTTGGATATGGGGTGATTTGCCCCCCAGATCGGCGCGCGGGTCTGTGACACAGAGACCCGCGGCGCCCCCTGAGGCTGTGACGCGGCTGTGAGGTGACGGCCCGTCAGGAGGAGTCCGTCAGGTGAGGTCCGTCAGGTGAGCGGCAGCCGGTACAGGCCGCCCGCCAGGGGCTCGACCAGTCCGTCCGCGACGAGCCCGTCCAGGGCTCGCGCCCGCTGCACCGGTTCGTGCCACACCCGGTCCAGTGCCGCCTGCGGCACCGGCGTGCGGGCCTCGCGCAGCACGGCGAGCAGCTTGCCGCGCACCTGCCGGTCCGTCCCGGCGTACGTCTGGCCCCGGCGCGGCGGCCCCTCGTGCTCCGGCTTGCCCGCCTGCCGCCAGGCGCAGTGCGCGGCGATCGGGCAGCGGTGGCACGACTCGTTCTTCGCCGTGCACACCAGCGCGCCCAGTTCCATGGAGGCGGCGGCCCAGCGGGCGGCGGTGCGCTCGTCCTCGGGCAGCAGGGTGCGGGCCAGCCGCCGTTCGGCGGCGGTGGTGGCGTTCGGCGGGTAGCGCACCCCGGTGACGGCGCGGGCCAGCACCCGGCGGACGTTGGTGTCCAGCACGGCGTGCCGCTGTCCGTACGCGAAGGAGGCGACCGCCGCCGCCGTGTACTCGCCGATGCCGGGCAGTGCCAGCAACTGCGCGTGCTCGGCGGGTACGTCGCCGCCGTGCCGTTCCGTTATGGCGACCGCGGCGCCGTGCAGGCGCAGCGCGCGGCGCGGGTAGCCGAGCCGGCCCCAGGCGCGCACCGCCTCGCCGGGCGCCTCCTTGGCGAGGTCGGCGGGGCGCGGCCAGCGCTCCAGCCACTGCTCGTAGACGGGCAGCACCCGGCTCACCGGGGTCTGCTGGAGCATGAACTCGCTGACCATCACGCCCCAGGCGCCGGCGTCGGCGCGCCGCCAGGGCAGGTCGCGGGCATTGCCCTCGAACCAGGTGATGACCTGGGTGTGCAGGGTCTCGCCGAGCGGGGCGCCGACGGGCGAGGAGACCGCGGCGGAGGACTCGGGGCCGGTCTCGGGACCGGCCGCGGAGACGGTCCCGGCGGCGGGGGCGGCCGTGGTCTCGGTCGGGGTTTCGGTCGGGGTCTCGGAAGCGGGGGCCGGGGCGGAGGGGGTGCTGTGTGGGGGGCAGTGTGGGCGCAGTCATGTCGCCTTCGATCCTGCCACGCGGGGGCGCACGGGCGGGTGAACCGGCGCGGACCGTTTCGTCACCGTGCGTCTTCGCGCGGTCACCGGGCCCGCAAGGCGGGCCTGCGGGGCGGGCGTTGTTGAAATGATGATCCGGAAAAGTTGCGTCCGGCGCGGCGGGTGGGTCGGGGGGAAGCGCGGGATCTCTCGTAGGGTTGGGGCGTGGGATCTCTGCGCAATCCGGTCGGGCCGCTTCCCTCCTCCATCTACTGGCGACGGAGGGTCGTCCTGGTGTCCGTGGCCGCCCTGTTGGCCCTGCTGGTCATCTGGATCGTCACCTCGGGCGGCGGAGGCGGGGGCCACAAGGACGCCGGGGGCGCGGCCAACGGCAAGAACCCCACCCCCTCGGCCATCGAGCCGGGACCGTCCCAGTCCGGACCCGCGATCAGTCAACACCCCGGCGGACGCGACGAGTCCGGCGGCGGTGAATCCGGCGGGAGCGGCGCCTCGGCGGGCGGCAGCGGCGGCGCGGGCGGCGCGGGCGCGGGAGGCTCCGGCGCGGGCACGTCCGCGGGCGGCGCGGGCGACGACGGCAAGGGCGGCTCCACGGGCGGCGGCGGTGGTGCGGGCGCGGTGCTGCCCGCCGGGAGCACGCTGCCCGACTGCACCGCCTCCGCGGTGAGGCTGAGCCTGCGCAGTGTGCGCAACTCCTACGGGCCCACCGAGACACCCGCCTTCGAGCTGATCGCGAAGAACACCTCCGGCAGCGACTGCAAGGTCGATCTCGGCCCGAGGACAGCGGTCCTGACGGTCAGCCAGGCCGGTGGCGACGGCGGCTACTGGTCCTCGGCCGACTGCCCGAAGACCGCCGGCAGCCTGCTGTACCGGGTGCCGGCCGGCAGCGGCGTCACCTCGACCGTGCGCTGGGACCGCAGGCCGAGCGCCCCGCAGTGCGCGACCCCGCCCTCCGGCTCCGCCGCCCTCGGCAAGACGTATCTGGTGGAGGCGAAGGTGCCGGGCTACGGCAAGCTCCAGACGTCGTTCGTGCTGTCGGCGGACTGAGCCGGGCGACCGGCCCGGCTCCGGCAGGGGAGCTTCTGGGACAGGTCCTAGACGTACCGCTCCAGGATCGACGACTCCGCCAGCCGCGACAGCCCCTCGCGGACGCTGCGGGCGCGGGCCTCGCCCACGCCGTCCACCGTCTGGAGGTCGTCGACGCTCGCGGCGAGCAGCTTCTGGAGGCCGCCGAAGTGCTCGACCAGGCGGTCGATGATGGCGCCGGGCAGCCGGGGGACCTTGGCCAGCAGCCGGAAGCCGCGCGGGGAGACCGCCGAGTCCAGGGTCTCGGGCGAACCGGTGTAGCCGAGGGCGCGGGCGACGGTGGACATCTCCAGCAGCTCCGCGTGCGAGAGCTTGTCCAGCTCGGCGAGGGCCTCCTCGACCGTACGGGAGCGCTTGGCCGTGGGCTCGGGCACATAGTCCCGGACGACCAGCTCGCGCTCGGGCTCCACGCCCGCGATCAGCTCGTCGAGCTGGAGCGCCAGCAGCCGGCCGTCGGTACCCAGCTCCACCACGTACTCGGCGATCTCGGTGGCGATGCGGCGGACCATCTCCAGGCGCTGCGCGACCGCGGAGACGTCCCGGACCGTGACCAGGTCCTCGATCTCCAGCGCCGACAGGGTGCCCGCGACCTCGTCCAGGCGCAGCTTGTAGCGCTCCAGCGTGGCCAGGGCCTGGTTGGCGCGGGAGAGGATCGCCGCCGAGTCCTCCAGGACGCGGCGCTGGCCGTCGACGTACAGGGCGATCAGGCGCATCGACTGGGAGACCGAGACCACCGGGAAGCCGACCTGCTTGCTGACCCGGTCCGCCGTGCGGTGCCGGGTGCCGGTCTCCTCGGTGGGGATCGTCGGGTCCGGGACGAGCTGCACGCCCGCCCGCAGGATCTTCGACAGGTCCGAGGACAGCACGATGCCGCCGTCCAGCTTGCACAGCTCCCGCAGCCGGGTCGCCGTGAACTCGACGTCCAGCACGAAACCGCCCGTGCACATCGTCTCCACGGTCTTGTCGGAGCCGAGCACGATCAGACCGCCGGTGTTGCCGCGCAGGACCCGCTCGAGTCCGTCCCGCAGCGCCGTGCCGGGTGCCACGGCGCTCAGTGAGGCGCGCATCAGGCCATCGGCGCCGGAGCTCCCACCGGACTTTCCGGGAGCTGCTGCCCGGTCGTTGGCTGCCACTGCACTCCTCCGGTCGCAGGTCTTCGGGCGCCCCCGCCGCCGCACTCGGTGCGTACGTCGTGCCGGACGGGCGGGCGGGACCAGCGCAAAGTCTACCGGCGGTCCTCCGGCTCCCGCGGGGCCTCTCGGCGACGCGAGCGCGGCAGGACCCGCAGCGCGTCCCCCATGTCGGCCACTTCGAGGACCTTCATCCCGGGCGGCACCTTGCCCGGATCGCCCGGTACGAGTGCGTGTGTGAAGCCCAGGCGGTGCGCCTCGGAGAGTCGGCGCTGCACGCCCGTGACCCGTCTGACCTCGCCCGCGAGGCCCACCTCGCCGATCGCGACCAGGTTCTTCGGCAGCGGGGTGTCGCTCGCGGCCGAGGCCAGCGCGAGCGCGATGGCGAGGTCGGCGGCGGGCTCGGACAGCTTCACGCCGCCGACCGTCGCCGAGTAGATGTCCCGCTTGCCCAGCGCGCTGATCCTCCCGCGCTGCTCCAGCACGGCCAGCATCATCGACACCCGGGAGGTCTCCAGGCCCGACGTGGTGCGCCGCGGGGAGGGGATCTGGGAGTCCACGGTGAGCGCCTGGACCTCGGCGACCAGCGGGCGGCGGCCCTCCAGGGTGACGGTCAGGCAGGTGCCGGGCACCGGCTCGGCACGGCGGGTCAGGAACAGTCCGCTGGGGTCGGCGAGGCCGGTGATGCCCTCGTCGTGCAGCTCGAAGCAGCCGACCTCGTCGGTGGCGCCGTAGCGGTTCTTGACGCCGCGGACCAGGCGCAGGCGCGCGTGCCGGTCGCCCTCGAAGTGCAGCACCACGTCCACCAGGTGCTCCAGCAGGCGCGGGCCGGCGATCGCGCCGTCCTTGGTGACATGGCCGACCAGCAGGGTGGACATGCCGCGCTCCTTGGAGGCGCGGATCAGCGCCCCGGCCACCTCGCGGACCTGCGCCATGCCGCCGGGGGCGCCGTCGATCTCCGGGGAGGCCACCGTCTGCACCGAGTCCATGATCAGCAGCGAGGGCTTCACCGCGTCCAGGTGCCCCAGGACGGCGGCCAGATCGGTCTCGGCGGCCAGATAGAGATGGTCGTCCAGGGCGCCGATGCGGTCGGCGCGCAGCCGCACCTGGCTCGCCGACTCCTCGCCCGTGACGTACAGCGTGCGGTGCTCGTCGCTCGCCGCCTTGGCGGCCACGTCCAGCAGCAGCGTGGACTTGCCGACGCCGGGCTCACCGGCGAGCAGGACCACGGCGCCGGGCACCAGACCGCCGCCCAGCACCCGGTCCAGCTCGGGCACGCCGGTGGTGCGGGCCGTCGCCTGCCGCCCGTCGACCTGGCCGATGGGCAGGGCGGAGGTGGTGACCCGGCCCGGCGTGGTCGTACGCACCGCGGGCGTGCCGTACTCCTCGACCGTGCCCCACGCCTGGCACTCGGGGCAGCGGCCGAGCCACTTCGCCGTCTGCCAGCCGCACTCGGTGCAGCGGTAGGACGGACGGTCCTTGGTGGTCTTCGTACGGGCAGCCATGCGTAAGACCGTAGCCGCAGCCACTGACAGCGCGGGCGTCCGCACGGCCACCGGCTCGAACGGCATCGAACACACGCGCCCGAAGGGAGCAGCCACCGGTGCCCGTCCCCGTATGAGGGATCGTTTCACCCGTACGGATTAAAAGTGCGCAACAGGGAAGAACGGACGAACCTCCGCCGCCTACGGTCGCACAGGTGATGAGCAGCAGTCCGGAGACCTCGACCCGTACGAGCCGTACGACCGGTGAGCACCGGGCGGACCGCGAGGCGCGCGAGGCGCGCGACCGCGCTGCCGCGCGCACCCTGGCGCAGCACCCGCCCGCCGCCTACGACCCCCACCTCGACGGCCTGTTCACCTACTGCCTGTCCGTGCTGTGCGACCACGACGCGGCGACCGCCGCGCTGGGGGACGCGCTGGCCTTCGCCGAGCGGCGCGCGCCGCGCCTGCCGCAGGATCCGGCCGAGTACCGGGCGTGGCTGTACGCGCTGGCCCGCTGGGCCTGTCTGCGCGAGCTGGCCGAGGCCCGGCTCAGACGCCGGGCGGGCCATGCCGCGGGCCGCCCCGGCGGGTCCCGGCACCGCCCCGGGCCGGGCGCTGCGGTGCCCGTCCCGGCGGACGTCCAGGAGCAGCGGCGCCGCGAACTGGCCCTGCTGGCCTGGCCGGAGGCGGCCGGCACCACCCCCGAGCAGCGCGAGGCGCTGGAGCTGGCCGTGCGCCACCACCTGAGCGGCCACGAGACCGCCGCCGTGCTCGGTCTGAGCACCGCCGCCGCCCGCGAACTGCTCGCCGCCGCGGCCTGCGAGGTGGAGCGCACCCGCGCGGCGCTCGCCGTCGCCGAGGCCGGCGGCTGCCCCGGTGTCGCCGCGCTCACCGGCGACGGCAGGCTCGTCCTCGGCACCGCCCTGCGCCGCGAACTCGTCCGGCACGTCGACGACTGCCCGCGCTGCCGCCGCACCGCCGAGCGCGCTCATCCCGCGCGCTGGCCCGGTGCCAGCGTCACCCCGGCCGCGCTGCCCGTGCTGGCCGCGCCCCGTACGGCCCTGGGCCTGGCCATGGCGCACCACTCGCGCGCGCGGGGCGCCGCGCCGCGCCTGGACCGGCGCGGATTCCCGATGGACCCCAAGGACCGCGCGGCCCGCAGGGAGCGCCTGCGCGCGCGTGCGGTCACGACGACGGTCGTCGCCACCGTGGTGGCCGCGCCGGTGCTGGCCCTGTGGGCGGCCTACCGGGGCACCCCGACCGGCGAGGGCCGGGACGGTCCGTCCGCCACCGCGCGCGAGGGGCACGACTCAGGTGCCCTGGCCGGGGAGGACACCGGCGGCTACGAGAACACCGGCAGCGCCCGGACGCGCCCCGGCGGGCCGTCCGGCGGCGCGGGGCCCGACGTCTCGGTGGAGGTGCTGGGCGACACGGGCGCGGGCGACGCCCAGGGCGCGAACGGCGCGCTGACCGTGACCGCCGCCTCGGGCACCGCCGACACGACCCTCGTCACGCTCACCGCCTCCGGCCCGGAGCCGGTCCGCTGGATCGTGTCCGCGCAGGCGTCCTGGCTGTACTTCAGCCGCTCCTCGGGGACGCTGGAGCCGGGCGCGTCGATCACGGTCAAGGTGTACGTCGACCATCTGCGCGAGCCCTCCGGGCCCTGGAACGCGCGCGTGGAGATCACCCCGGCGGGAGCGGTGGTCTTCATCTCCGGCCACGGCCGGGCCCCGAGCCCCACCGCCCCCCGGCCGACCCGTACCGCGGGCCCGGCACCGGGCGACGGTTCGCACAGCCCCACACCGGATCCCACGGGCACCGCGGACCCCTCGGGCCCGCCCACGACCGATCCGCCCTCGTCGGGCCCCTCCACCCCGCCGCCCACCGGATCGTCCCCGTCCGACCCGGGCGACTCGCCCGCGCCCACCGGCGGCGACGGGACACCGGGCCCGAAGGGCGGCTGAGCACCACAAGGGCGACGGATCTCCGGAAGGGACCCGCCCCGGCCGGGTCCCTTCCGGTCCCGTCCCGGCTCAGTCCTGTCCTGTCCCGCTCCTGTCCCGGCCCCGCCCCAGCCCCGCCCCGGCTCAGTCCCGGCGGTCCGCCGGGTGCGCGGCCAGCAGCGGCAGCCGCGAGGCGAGCCGCTCCTCGCACAGCTCGACCAGCCGGTCGTAGCCCTTCTTGCCCATCAGCTCGGTCAGCTCGGCCCGGTAGGAGACGTAGACGGGGTCGCCCGCGCCGTGCGCCGACGTCGCCGAGGTGCACCACCAGTGCAGGTCGTGGCCGCCCGGACCCCAGCCCCTGCGGTCGTACTCGCCGATCGACACCTGGAGCACGCGCGTGTCGTCCGGGCGGTCGATCCACTCGAAGGTCCGCCGGACCGGCAGCTGCCAGCACACGTCCGGCTTGGTCTCCAGCGGCTCGCGGCCCTCCCTGAGCGCCAGGATGTGCAGCGAGCAGCCCATGCCGCCGGAGAATCCGGGCCGGTTCTGGAAGATGCACGAGCCCTGGAAGGGACGGGTCTGCCGGGAGCCCTCCTCGTCCTCGGACACCCAGCCGTTCTCCGTGCCCTCGGCGTGGTTCTGCCAGATGTCCGGGGTGAGCCGGGCCACGTGCCCCGCGACCCGCTGCTCGTCCTCCTCGTCGGAGAAGTGCGCGCCCAGCGTGCAGCAGCCGTCCTCGGCGCGGCCCTCCTGGATGCCCTGGCAGCCGCTGCCGAAGATGCAGTTCCAGCGGGAGGTCAGCCAGGTCAGATCGCAGCGGAAGACCTGCTCGTCGTCCGCCGGGTCCGGGAACTCCACCCACGCGCGCGCGAAGTCGAGCCCTTTCTCGTCCGGCTGCGGGCCCGCCGGGGCTCCGGTCTTCGCCTTTTTCGTCTTTGGCACGCGTCCAGGGTAAGTCGCCCGGCCCCGCACCCGGGGCCGCCGCGTCCGGGCACCCGGAGCCGCCGCGCCCGGCCCGCGCCCGGTGCGCTCCGGGAGGTGCCGGGAATCCGGGTCAGGGCCGGACCACGCGCCCGGTGGCAGTAGCGTTTCCGTACATGAGACTCGGTGTCCTCGACGTGGGTTCGAACACGGTGCATCTGCTGGTGGTCGACGCGCACCCGGGCGCGCGCCCGCTGCCCGCGTACTCGCACAAGGTGGAGCTGCGCCTGGCCCAGCTGCTCGACGAGGGCGGCGCGATCGGAGCCGAGGGCGTGGAGCGGCTGGTGGCCGTGGTCAGGGACGCGCTCCAGGCCGCCGAGGACAAGGGCGTGGAGGACCTGCTGCCGTTCGCGACGTCGGCGGTGCGCGAGTCGAACAACGCCGACGACGTCCTCGCGCGCGTGCAGGCCGAGACGGGCGTACGGCTCCAGGTGCTCAGCGGCGCCGAGGAGGCCCGGCTCACCTTCCTCGCCGCCCGCCGCTGGTTCGGCTGGTCGGCGGGCAAGCTGCTGGTCCTGGACATCGGCGGCGGCTCCCTGGAGATCGCCTTCGGCATCGACGAGGAACCCGACGCCGCCGTCTCGCTGCCGCTCGGCGCGGGCCGGCTCACCGCCGGCTGGCTGCCCGGCGACCCGCCGGACCCGGAGGCCGTCAGGGCGCTGCGCCGCCATGTCCGTACGGAGATAGCGCGGACGGTCGGCGAGTTCAGCCGCTTCGGCGCCCCGGACCATGTGGTCGCCACCTCCAAGACGTTCCGGCAGCTGGCCCGGATCGCCGGGGCCGCCCGCTCCGCCGAGGGCCTGTACGTGCAGCGCGAGCTGAAGCGCGAGTCCCTGGAGGCATGGGTGCCGCGGCTGGCCGCGATGACGGCCGGTGAGCGCGCCGAGCTGCCGGGCGTCTCCGAGGACCGCGCGGGCCAACTGCTCGCCGGTGCCCTGGTCGCCGAGGGGGTGATGGACCTCTTCGGCGTGGAGCGGCTGGAGATCTGCCCCTGGGCCCTGCGCGAGGGAGTCATCCTGCGGCGCCTGGACCACATGGGAACGGCGTAGCCGTACCCGCGGGGCGTACGCGGGTACGGAGTGAGACCGGCCACGACGGGCGGGCGCAGGCCCTGGAGCGCCCCCGGCACCCCGTAACCTGTCCCTCGTGGTGGAACCCGTCGTGCGCATCCCGGATGCGAAGGTCGCCCTGTCGACGGCCTCCGTGTACCCGGAGTCGACGGCGACGGCCTTCGAGATCGCCGCGCGCCTCGGCTACGACGGCGTCGAGGTCATGGTGTGGACCGACCCGGTCAGCCAGGACATCGACGCGCTGCGCCGCCTCAGCGACCACCACGGCATACCGATCCTGGCCGTGCACGCCCCCTGTCTGCTGATCACCCAGCGGGTGTGGTCCACCGACCCGTGGGTCAAGCTCCAGCGCGCCCGGTCGGCGGCCGAGCGGCTCGGGGCGAGCACCGTCGTCGTGCACCCGCCGTTCCGCTGGCAGCGCCAGTACGCCCGTGGCTTCGTCTCGGGGATCTGGCGGATGGCGGACGAGACGGACGTGCGCTTCGCGGTGGAGAACATGTACCCCTGGCGCTACCGCGACCGCGAGATGCTCGCCTACGCGCCCGACTGGGACGTCACCAAGGACGACTACCGCCACTTCACGATCGACCTCAGCCACGCGGCGACGGCCCGCACCGACGCCCTCGCCATGGTGGACCGCATGGGCGACCGCCTCGGCCACGTCCATCTCGCCGACGGCAGGGGTTCGGCCAAGGACGAGCACCTGGTGCCGGGCCGCGGCGGACAGCCCTGCGCCGCGCTGCTGGAACGCCTCGCCGGCTCCGGCTTCGACGGCCATGTGGTCATCGAGGTCAACACCCGCCGCGCGATGTCCGGCGCCGAACGTGAGGCCGACCTCGCCGAGGCCCTGGCCTTCACCCGCCTGCACCTGGCCTCGTCGGCACGCCTGCGCGGGCGCTGACGGCTCCCGCGCCGCACCCCCGGCCGGGCACCGGCCCGAGACGGCCGTCCCGTATTCCGGACAGGGCGTCCCGCCCCGTGGATGACCGGCGTACGCTCGACGGAGTCAGAACTCTGCCCGCCGCAGGCATCCGGACGCACCGGCGCCACCAGCGGCAGAACCCTTTGAAGGAGCGAGCGACGATGCCCGAGCTGAGGTCCCGCACAGTCACCCACGGCCGCAACATGGCGGGCGCCCGCGCCCTTATGCGCGCCTCCGGTGTACCCGGTGCGGACATCGGCCGGAAGCCGATCATCGCCATCGCCAACAGCTTCACCGAGTTCGTGCCCGGCCACACCCACCTGGCCCCGGTCGGCCGGATCGTCGGCGAGGCGGTCCGCGAGGCCGGCGGCATCCCGCGCGAGTTCAACACCATCGCCGTCGACGACGGCATCGCCATGGGCCACGGCGGCATGCTGTACTCGCTGCCCTCGCGCGACCTGATCGCCGACAGCGTCGAGTACATGGTCGAGGCGCACTGCGCCGACGCCCTGGTCTGCATCTCCAACTGCGACAAGATCACCCCGGGCATGCTGATGGCCGCGCTGCGGCTGAACATCCCGACGGTCTTCGTCTCCGGCGGCCCCATGGAGGCCGGCCGCGCCACGCTGGTCGACGGCACCGTGCGCACCCTCGACCTGATCGACGCCATCGCCGACGCCGCCAACGACAAGATCTCCGACGAGGACATCCTCCGTATCGAGGAGAACGCCTGTCCGACCTGCGGCAGCTGTTCCGGCATGTTCACCGCCAACTCGATGAACTGCCTGACCGAGGCCATCGGCCTCTCCCTGCCGGGCAACGGCTCGGTCCTGGCCACCCACACCGCCCGCCGCGCCCTGTACGAGGACGCCGCCCGCACGGTCATGGACATCACCCGCCGCTACTACGACCAGGACGACGAGACGGTCCTGCCGCGCAACGTCGCCACCTTCGCGGCCTTCGAGAACGCCATGGCCCTCGACATCGCCATGGGCGGCTCCACCAACACGATCCTGCACCTGCTGGCCGCCGCCCAGGAGGCGGGCGTCGAGTTCGGCCTGGAGCAGATCGACGCCGTCTCCCGCCGCGTCCCCTGCCTGGCCAAGGTCGCCCCGAACGTCGCCAAGGACCGCACGTACTACATGGAGGACGTGCACCGCGCCGGCGGCATCCCCGCCCTGCTCGGCGAGCTGCACCGGGCCGGACTGCTCAACGAGGACGTGCACGCCGTGCACAGCCCCTCCCTGGCGGACTGGCTCAAGACCTGGGACGTGCGCGGCGGCTCGCCCTCGCCCGAGGCCGTCGAGCTGTGGCACGCGGCGCCCGGCTGCGTCCGTTCCGCCGAGGCGTTCTCCCAGTCCGAGCGCTGGGAGGCGCTGGACACCGACGCCGAGGGCGGCTGCATCCGCTCCGCCGAACACGCCTACTCCAAGGACGGCGGCCTCGCGGTCCTGCGCGGCAACCTCGCCGTGGACGGCTGCGTGGTCAAGACCGCGGGCGTCGACGAGTCGATCTGGACCTTCGAGGGCCCGGCCGTCGTCTGCGAGTCGCAGGAGGAGGCCGTCGAGAAGATCCTCACCCAGCGGGTCACGGCCGGTGACGTCGTCGTCATCCGCTACGAGGGCCCCAAGGGCGGCCCCGGCATGCAGGAGATGCTCTACCCGACCTCGTACCTGAAGGGCCGCGGTCTGGGCAAGGTCTGCGCGCTGATCACCGACGGCCGCTTCTCCGGCGGCACCTCCGGCCTGTCCATCGGGCACGCCTCCCCCGAGGCGGCCTCCGGCGGCACCATCGCGCTGGTCGAGGACGGCGACCGCATCCGCATCGACATCCCCGGCCGCTCCATCGAGCTCCTGGTGGACGACGCGGAGCTGGCCCGCCGCGAGCAGGCACTCGGCGGGGCGTACGCCCCGAAGAACCGCGACCGCAAGGTGACGGCCGCCCTGCGCGCCTACGCCGCGATGGCCACCAGCGCCGACAAGGGCGCCGTCCGGGACGTCTCGAAGCTCGGCTGACCCGCGGAACACACCGAGGGGCCGTCCCGTCCGAGGCGGCCCCTCGCGCCTGCCGCCGGGAGGCCGCGCGCCGTCGGCGGACCCCCGGGGCGTACGGACGTCACCAGGCGGACGGATCCCGCGCGTCCACCGCGAAGACCGTGCCGTCCGGCGCGCCCCCGCACACATGCCCGGCCACCGGCACCGGATCCGGGACCGAGGAGGCCACCCGGTCCCCGCCCGCGCCGAGCCGCGCCGGTGTCTGGCCGACCAGCGCGCCGCCGCGCGCGTCCACGGCCAGCAGCCGCCCGTCCGCCGACAGCACGTACACGTGCCGCGCGTCCGCGACCGGCGCCGAACCCCGGCTCACCGACGTCTCCAGGGACCACAGCTGCCGCCCGGCCGCCAGATCGACGGCCACCAGCGAACCTCCCGCGGACAGCAGCTGGACCACGTCCCCGCGCACCGTGGCGTGCGCCTGCTGGAGCGGGACCGACAGCGCCACCTCGCGGGTCGTGCCCGGACCGGGGGAGTAGCGGACCACCGCGCGCGTGTCGCCGTAGACCCCGTCGACCGACTGGAGGAACAGGGACCCGCCCGAGGAGCCGAACGGCCGCAGCGTCCCCGCCAGCCGCGCCTGCCAGCGCACGGCGCCCGTACGGGGGTCGACCGCCGTCACCCGGGTGCCCTTCCCGCCGTCGCCAGGACCCGTCGCGTACGCCAGCGGATCCCCGGCGAACGAGGTGAAGTACGGCAGGCCGAGGCCGGGCACCCGTCTGCTCCACCGGGTCGCGCCGGAACCGGCGTCCACCCCGGTCACCGTGCCGTCCGCGGCGGTCAGCAGCAGCATGTCCCCCGCGAACCGCATCCCCCGGTACGCCGACGCGTCCCGCTGCCAGCGCACCTCGCCCGTGGCCGGGTCCAGCGCCCGCAGCACCCCGTCCCGGCCGGCCGGCGCCACCACCAGACCGCCCGCCGCCACCGGAGCGCCGGTGACCGGCGCGGCCGCGGCCGGGTGCCGCCACAGCACCGAGCCGTCCGCCGGGGCGAGCGCGAACACCAGCCCCGGCTCCGCGCACACCACCCGCCCGGCCGCGGACACGCAGTGCGGCACGCCGCCGCCCTGCGCCACCGGCCGCGCCTGCCACCCGGCGAACGCCGCCGAGGCGGTGCGCGGCGCGTCGTCCCGGTGCGCGGCCTCCCCGCCGCCGCCCAGCAGTTCCACCGCCGTCAGCGCGGAGCCCACGACCAGGACGCAGACCCCCGCCGCCAGCGCCAGCCGCCTGCCCATCCACCGGCCCGGCCCCCGTCCGGCGCGCCGCACCGGCTTCCCGGCGGCGCCGTCCGCGGGCTCGGGCCCGGCCGGATCCGCCGTCGGCGCGGGGCCCGGCGCGAGGTCCGGTGTGGAATCCGTTGCTGGTTCCGGTTCCGGTTCCGGTTCTGGTTCCGGCTCCGGCCCGGCGGCACCCTGCGCGCCCGCCCGCTGCCCCGGCACGAACAACTGCGTGTCGTACGAGGCCGCCACCGACCGCAGCTCGCGCATCAGCTCGTCCGGGGTCGGCCGGTCCTCCGGCTCCTTGGCCAGGCAGCGCCGGACCAGCGGGGCCAGATCCTCCGGCACACCGGTCAGATCCGGCTCGTCGTGCACCACCTGGTACGCCACCACGTACGGGCTGTCGGAGTCGAAAGGGCC
This sequence comes from Streptomyces sp. PL-25, assembly GCF_058344915.1. Classification (NCBI taxonomy): domain Bacteria; kingdom Bacillati; phylum Actinomycetota; class Actinomycetes; order Kitasatosporales; family Streptomycetaceae; genus Streptomyces; species Streptomyces sp. PL-25. The sequence goes on along the minus strand of NZ_CP136997.1, from coordinate 3,213,084 downwards.
GCGGCCCGTCGCCGCGTGCACCAGCACCGACCCGAGCGTGAAGATGTCGGCGGCCGGTCCCACCTCGCGCGGGCGCCGGAACTGCTCGGGCGCCATGAACGGCGGCGTACCGATCAGCTTGCCGGTCTCGGTCCGCAGTTCGCTGTCCTTGGGGCGCGAGATACCGAAGTCGATGACCTTCGGGCCGTCCTCGGCGAGCAGCACGTTGCTCGGCTTGAGATCGCGGTGCACGACCCCCACCCGGTGGATGTCACGCAGCGCCTCGGCGAGCCCGGCCGTCAGCCTGCGCAACCGTGCCGGAGCCATCGGTCCGTTCCGCTTGACCTCCTCGGCGAGCGTGGGGCCCGGGATGAACAAGGTCGCCATCCAGGGCCGCCCGGCCTCCGGATCGGCATCCACGACCGACGCGGTGAAGGCACCGCTGACCCGGCGGGCCGCCGCCACCTCCTGCCGGAAACGCCCCCTGAACTCCGGATCCCGGGCGAACTCCGCGTGCACCACCTTCACCGCGAGCCGCAGCCCCGAGGTGCTCCGGGCCAGGTGCACCACCCCCATGCCACCGGAGCCCAGGCGCGCTTCGAGCCGGTAGTGCCCGGCATATTCCGGAAGTTCCGCTTCCGCGCCCGCTCCGATGTTGCGCTGTGGCGACATGGACCACCCCCGTGCTGTTCGTCCGCGCGCGCGACGCACCGACCCTAGTCGATGACTCGAACGGGACTGAGGCGGCTTGCTAGCGTTCGCGTGCGAGTCGCGCACACCTGTCCCACCGCGCGGCCCAGGGGAACGAACACCTCCGCGGCGGTCATGCCGCGGGGCACGACGGGGGAGGTCCTTTCATGACGGTCGACCATGCCGAGGAGACGGCCGGCGGCACCGGCACAGCCGCGGGCGGCGAGAAGGAGCAGCAGGTCGCGGCCCACGCCGCCGCCCTGCGCTACTACTCCGTCGCACCCGGCGTCGCCCTGAACGTCCGCAGCGGCCCCGGCACCGGATACCCGGTCGTACGCACCCTGCCGGTCGGCGCCAAGGTCCCGGTGCACTGCCAGTCGCCCGGCACCAAGGTCTCGGGCCCGTACGGGACGTCGAGCATCTGGGACAACATCGACAACGGCGAGTTCGTCTCCGACGCCTACATCTACACCGGCGCCGACGGCTACATCGCCCCGCGCTGCTCCTGAGCCCGCCCGGAGCCCGCGGCCCCCGGGGCGCCATAATCGTGGCGTGAGCGACGAGAACGGCACCCCGGACACCCCCGCGGGCCCCACGGCCACCGGCACCACCGGGCCGCGCCCCGAGCCCCTGCGCTTCTTCGGCACGACCTGGGTGCGGCACGACAACGGCTACGCGCTGCGCCGCGCCGGGGTCGCCGCCGGTTCGCTGCTGGCGGCGGCAGCGGCCTGCTTCGTGCTCCGCCTCGCCTACGAGGGCATCCAGATCGCGGACTCGGGCGCCTTCGTCAGCCTGCTGGTCGTCATCATGTTCGCCGTGTGCAGCGCGCTCGCCTTCGGCCACACCTGGGGCGGCTTCAGCACCCGTCCCGACCCCGAGCGCCAGTCCTCCCTGCGCGGCCTGCTCGCCGTCGGCTTCGTCGGCTCCCTCCTCGCGTACTTCTTCCGCTCCCTGACCGAGGCCCCCGGCGAGGGCCTGCACCGCAAGGAGTACGAGCAGGCCCGCGAGCAGTACGAACGCCGCAGCACCCGGCGCACGGGCAACCCCTCGAAGAAGAAGCGCCGCGGCTGACCGGCGGCGCCCGCCCGCCGCGCCTCCGCGGCCCCCGCCACCCGCCCGGCCCGCACGGTCCCTGCCCGGGGGCGCACGCCCCGCGCAAACCGCCGGGAAAATCCCGCCCGCCCGGCGACCGCTTGGACGACCATGGGTCCATGACCGTCTCTCCGTCGCCCGCCCCGGACCCCGCCGCCCACGCCGTCCGCGCCCGCTCCTTCGACGCGGCCGCCGCCCAGTACGCGGCCAACCGCCCCTCCTACCCGCCGGCCCTGTTCGACACCGTCGAGGAGCTCGCGGGCCGCCCGCTCGCCGGTGCCCGTGTCGCCGACGTCGGCGCCGGTACGGGCATCTCGACGGCCCTGCTGCACGAGCGCGGCGCCCAGGTCCTGGCCGTCGAACCCGGTGACGGCATGGCCGCCCAGTTCCGCGCCGGCCACCCCGGCATCCCGATCGTGCGCGGCAACGGCAACGCCCTGCCGCTGGCCGACGCCTCGGCCGACCTGATCACCTACGCCCAGGCCTGGCACTGGACCGACCCGGCCCGCTCGGTCCCCGAAGCGCTGCGCGTCCTGCGCCCCGGCGGCTCCCTCGCCCTGTGGTGGAACACCGACGCCCTCGACATCGACTGGATAGCGGAGGCGAGCCGCCGGACCGGACGCTTCTTCGGCGTCGACATCCCCGCCGAGAAACAGCGCGCCGCCCGCACCGAACTGGCCGACCCCACCGGCCGCCTCCGCCTCACCCGCCGCACGGTGCGCTGGAGCCGCCGGATCCCGCTCGACACCCACCTGGCCAACATCGGCAGCCACTCGTTCTTCCTCGTCTGCCCCGAGGACCGCCGCGCCGACTTCTTCGCCCAGGAGCGCGCCCATCTGCTGGAGGTCTTCCCGGACGGCATCGTCGAGGAGACCTACGACGTCCTCCTCCTGGTCGCCGCCAACGACTGACCCGCCCGCGCGCCCGGCCGCACCGCCGCCCGCGGGCATGTCCCGCCAGCCGGACAACACCCCGCATCCCGGACCGCCGGTGCGAGGATGAGCCCCATGAGCCAGAAAGTCGCAGTCCTCGGCACCGGCAAGATCGGCGAAGCCCTGCTCAGCGGAATGATCCGGGCCGGCTGGGCGCCCGCCGACCTCCTGGTCACCGCCCGCCGGCCCGAGCGCGCCGAGGAACTCCGCGCCCGCCACGGCGTCACCCCGGTCACCAACGCCGAGGCGGCGAAGACCGCCGACACCCTGATCCTCACGGTCAAGCCGCAGGACATGGGCACCCTGCTCGACGAGCTCGCCCCGCACCTGCCCGCGGGCCGGCTGGTCATCAGCGGCGCGGCCGGCATCCCCACCTCCTTCTTCGAGGAGCGGCTGACCCCGGGCACCCCGGTCGTGCGCGTCATGACGAACACCCCGGCCCTGGTGGACGAGGCCATGTCCGTCATCTCCGCCGGCACCCACGCCACCGCCGGGCACCTCAGCCACGCCGAGGAGATCTTCGGCGCCGTCGGCAAGACGCTCCGCGTCCCCGAGTCGCAGCAGGACGCCTGCACCGCGCTCTCCGGTTCGGGCCCGGCGTACTTCTTCTACCTGGTCGAGGCCATGACCGACGCGGGCATCCTGCTCGGCCTGCCCCGCGACAAGGCGCACGAGCTGATCGTGCAGTCCGCCGTCGGCGCGGCCGTGATGCTCCGCGACAGCGGCGAGCACCCCGTGAAACTCCGCGAGAACGTCACCTCGCCGGCCGGGACGACGATCAACGCCATCCGCGAGCTGGAGAACCACGGGGTGCGCGCCGCGCTGATCGCCGCGCTGGAGGCCGCCCGCGACCGCAGCCGCGAACTGGCCTCCGGCAACAGCTGACCCGCCGCCCGCCGCGTGCCCGCCGTCAGGCGGGCAGCAGCCCGATGGCCCGGTACGCCGCGTCGACCGTCGGCCGCGCCATCGTCCGGGCCTTCTCCGCGCCCGCCCGCAGCACCTGCTCCAGGTACCCGGGGTCGGCGCACAGCTCCCGGTGCCGCTCCTGCACCGGCCTGAGGACCTCCACCACGGCCTCCGCTGTGTCCTTCTTCAGCGCGCCGTACGACGAGTACGCCGCGGCCAGGGCCTCCGGGTCCCCGCCCGCGCAGGCGGCCAGGATCTCCAGCAGGTTGGTGACGCCGGGCCGCGCCGCGCGGTCGTGGACGACGTCCTGCCCGCTGTCGGTCACCGCGCGCATGACCTTCTTCCGTACGACCTCCGGCTCGTCCAGCAGATAGACGATGCCCGGCCCGGTGTCGTCGGACTTCCCCATCTTCGACGTCGGGTCCTGGAGGTTCATCACCCGCGCCGCCACCTTCGGCGGAGTCGCCTTCGGCACCGTGAACGTCTGCCCGTACCGGTGGTTGAACCGCACCGCCAGGTCCCGGGCCAGCTCCACGTGCTGCGTCTGGTCCTCGCCGACCGGTACCTCGTCCGTGTCGTACGCGAGGATGTCCGCCGCCATCAGCGCGGGATACGTCAGCAGGGACAGCCGGACGCTGCCGCCGCGCACCTGCTCGCGCCCGGACTTCTCCTTGTACTGGATCATCCGGCGCATCTCGCCGTCGGTGGCCACGCACTCCAGCAGGTAGGACAGCCGGGCGTGCTCGTCCACATGGCTCTGCACGAACACCGTGCACCGCTCGGGATCGAGGCCGGCCGCCAGCAGCAGCGTCGCGGCCTGCCTGCTGAGTCTGCGCACCCGGGCGGGGTCGTGGTCCACGGTCAGGGCGTGCAGGTCCACCACGCAGAACAGGGAGTCCGCCCGGTGCTGGTCGGTCTCGGCCCACTGCCGCAGGGCGCCCAGGTAGTTCCCGAGCGTCAGGTGCCCGGTCGGCTTGACCCCGCTGAAGACCCTTGTCATCTCTGTTCCCTCTCCGGTGGAGGCCGCCGTCCCTGCGGGCCGGCCCCCGGAGTCCTGGAGGGGAAACGAGAACGGCCGCCGAGGCGGCGGCCGTTGTCTGCGTACGTGAGCAGGGCCGCCGTCAGGCGGGCCACCACTGCTGGTTGTACGTACGCGTCGTCATGCCCGTCAGCGTACGCCTCCGCCGCCCGCCCCAGCCATGGTTGACACGCCGCCCGGGGATCCGTAAGGTACTTCGAGTTGTCCGACGTGAGAGCCGACTCCGGTCGGTCCCCGGGCAGCCACTCCGCAGGTACTCATCACTACACGGCGACAGTCGTTTTACGTCTGTCTGGCGTCGTGCATTGCCATGTGTATTCACGGAATGAGGAATCCGCGTTCGCGAGAACGCAGGCCCCCGATTCGCTCGGGAGCACGGAATCCGCTAAAGTCTCACTCGTCGGAACGGCCCAACAGCCGGGAAGACGGACCCCGCTGACTGGGGGTCAGGTCGAGAAAAGATCTGATAGAGTCGGAACCGCCGGAAAGGGAAACGCGGAAGCGGGAACCTGGAAAGCACCGAGGAAATCGGATCGGAAAAGGATCTGATAGAGTCGGAAACGCAAGACCGAAGGGAAGCGCCCGGAGGAAAGCCCGAGAGGGTGAGTACAAAGGAAGCGTCCGTTCCTTGAGAACTCAACAGCGTGCCAAAAGTCAACGCCAGATATGTTGATACCCCGTCTCCGGCCGTCATGGCCGGGACGAGGTTCCTTTGAAGAAAACACAGCGAGGACGCTGTGAACCGGGGAACATTCCTTCCCTTGGTTCCGCTCTCGTGGTGTCGCCCCGATTACGGGGAAGCATTCACGGAGAGTTTGATCCTGGCTCAGGACGAACGCTGGCGGCGTGCTTAACACATGCAAGTCGAACGATGAACCACTTCGGTGGGGATTAGTGGCGAACGGGTGAGTAACACGTGGGCAATCTGCCCTGCACTCTGGGACAAGCCCTGGAAACGGGGTCTAATACCGGATACGAGTCTCCAAGGCATCTTGGAGACTGTAAAGCTCCGGCGGTGCAGGATGAGCCCGCGGCCTATCAGCTTGTTGGTGAGGTAGTGGCTCACCAAGGCGACGACGGGTAGCCGGCCTGAGAGGGCGACCGGCCACACTGGGACTGAGACACGGCCCAGACTCCTACGGGAGGCAGCAGTGGGGAATATTGCACAATGGGCGAAAGCCTGATGCAGCGACGCCGCGTGAGGGATGACGGCCTTCGGGTTGTAAACCTCTTTCAGCAGGGAAGAAGCGAGAGTGACGGTACCTGCAGAAGAAGCGCCGGCTAACTACGTGCCAGCAGCCGCGGTAATACGTAGGGCGCAAGCGTTGTCCGGAATTATTGGGCGTAAAGAGCTCGTAGGCGGCTTGTCACGTCGGTTGTGAAAGCCCGGGGCTTAACCCCGGGTCTGCAGTCGATACGGGCAGGCTAGAGTTCGGTAGGGGAGATCGGAATTCCTGGTGTAGCGGTGAAATGCGCAGATATCAGGAGGAACACCGGTGGCGAAGGCGGATCTCTGGGCCGATACTGACGCTGAGGAGCGAAAGCGTGGGGAGCGAACAGGATTAGATACCCTGGTAGTCCACGCCGTAAACGGTGGGCACTAGGTGTGGGCGACATTCCACGTCGTCCGTGCCGCAGCTAACGCATTAAGTGCCCCGCCTGGGGAGTACGGCCGCAAGGCTAAAACTCAAAGGAATTGACGGGGGCCCGCACAAGCGGCGGAGCATGTGGCTTAATTCGACGCAACGCGAAGAACCTTACCAAGGCTTGACATACACCGGAAAACTCTGGAGACAGGGTCCCCCTTGTGGTCGGTGTACAGGTGGTGCATGGCTGTCGTCAGCTCGTGTCGTGAGATGTTGGGTTAAGTCCCGCAACGAGCGCAACCCTTGTCCCGTGTTGCCAGCAGGCCCTTGTGGTGCTGGGGACTCACGGGAGACCGCCGGGGTCAACTCGGAGGAAGGTGGGGACGACGTCAAGTCATCATGCCCCTTATGTCTTGGGCTGCACACGTGCTACAATGGCCGGTACAATGAGCTGCGATACCGTGAGGTGGAGCGAATCTCAAAAAGCCGGTCTCAGTTCGGATTGGGGTCTGCAACTCGACCCCATGAAGTCGGAGTCGCTAGTAATCGCAGATCAGCATTGCTGCGGTGAATACGTTCCCGGGCCTTGTACACACCGCCCGTCACGTCACGAAAGTCGGTAACACCCGAAGCCGGTGGCCCAACCCCTTGTGGGAGGGAGCTGTCGAAGGTGGGACTGGCGATTGGGACGAAGTCGTAACAAGGTAGCCGTACCGGAAGGTGCGGCTGGATCACCTCCTTTCTAAGGAGCACATAGCCGAATGCAGGCAAATGTTCTGCACGGTTGCTCATGGGTGGAACGTTGACTATTCGGCACGGTTCGGATGTCTTCTGCTAGTACTGCTTCGGCGTGGAACGCAAGGGGATGGATGGAACGTGTCGGGCACGCTGTTGGGTCCTGAGGGAATGATGCCCTCAGTTTGCCGGCCCCGGTGAAGCATCGTTTTTCGGTGTGTGACGGGTGGTTGGTCGTTGTTTGAGAACTGCACAGTGGACGCGAGCATCTGTGGCCAAGTTTTTAAGGGCGCACGGTGGATGCCTTGGCACCAGGAACCGATGAAGGACGTGGGAGGCCACGATAGTCCCCGGGGAGTCGTCAACCAGGCTTTGATCCGGGGGTTTCCGAATGGGGAAACCCGGCAGTCGTCATGGGCTGTCACCCGCTGCTGAACACATAGGCAGTGTGGAGGGAACGCGGGGAAGTGAAACATCTCAGTACCCGCAGGAAGAGAAAACAACCGTGATTCCGGGAGTAGTGGCGAGCGAAACCGGATGAGGCCAAACCGTATGCGTGTGAGACCCGGCAGGGGTTGCGTATGCGGGGTTGTGGGATCTCTCTTCTACGGTCTGCCGGCCGTGGGACGAGTGAGAAACCGTTGATGTAGGCGAAGGACATGCGAAAGGTCCGGCGTAGAGGGTAAGACCCCCGTAGTCGAAACATTAGCGGCTCGTTTGAGAGACACCCAAGTAGCACGGGGCCCGAGAAATCCCGTGTGAATCTGGCGGGACCACCCGCTAAGCCTAAATATTCCCTGGTGACCGATAGCGGATAGTACCGTGAGGGAATGGTGAAAAGTACCCCGGGAGGGGAGTGAAATAGTACCTGAAACCGTGTGCCTACAAGCCGTGGGAGCGTCGGATGCAGCTTGCTGTATCTCGTGACTGCGTGCCTTTTGAAGAATGAGCCTGCGAGTTTGCGGTGTGTTGCGAGGTTAACCCGTTGTGGGGTAGCCGTAGCGAAAGCGAGTCCTAACAGGGCGGTGGAGTAGCACGCTCAAGACCCGAAGCGGAGTGATCTAGCCATGGGCAGGTTGAAGCGGAGGTAAGACTTCGTGGAGGACCGAACCCACCAGGGTTGAAAACCTGGGGGATGACCTGTGGTTAGGGGTGAAAGGCCAATCAAACTCCGTGATAGCTGGTTCTCCCCGAAATGCATTTAGGTGCAGCGTCGTGTGTTTCTTGCCGGAGGTAGAGCACTGGATAGGCGATGGGCCCTACCGGGTTACTGACCTTAGCCAAACTCCGAATGCCGGTAAGTGAGAGCGCGGCAGTGAGACTGTGGGGGATAAGCTCCATGGTCGAGAGGGAAACAGCCCAGAGCATCGACTAAGGCCCCTAAGCGTACGCTAAGTGGGAAAGGATGTGGAGTCGCAGAGACAACCAGGAGGTTGGCTTAGAAGCAGCCACCCTTGAAAGAGTGCGTAATAGCTCACTGGTCTAGTGATTCCGCGCCGACAATGTAGCGGGGCTCAAGCGTACCGCCGAAGTCGTGTCATTCACATAAATAGCCCTAACGGGTGTGTGGATGGGTAGGGGAGCGTCGTCTGCCGGGTGAAGCGGCACTGGAAGGTAGTCGTGGACGGTTGACGAGTGAGAATGCAGGCATGAGTAGCGATTCACACGTGAGAAACGTGTGCGCCGATTGACTAAGGGTTCCTGGGTCAAGCTGATCTGCCCAGGGTAAGTCGGGACCTAAGGCGAGGCCGACAGGCGTAGTCGATGGATAACCGGTTGATATTCCGGTACCCGCTGTGAAGCGTCAAACATCGAGCATCGTGATGCTAAGGCCGTGAAGCCGCCCTGATCTCTTCGGAGTTGAGGGGAGTGGTGGAGCCGCTGAACCGAGCGGTTAGTAGGTGAGTGATGGGGTGACGCAGGAAGGTAGTCCATCCCGGGCGGTGGTTGTCCCGGGGTAAGGGTGTAGCCCGAGTGGTAGGTAAATCCGCCTCTCTTGCAGGGTGAGACCTGATGCCGAGCCGATTGTGGTGAAGTGGATGATCCTATGCTGTCGAGAAAAGCCTCTAGCGAGTTTCATGGCGGCCCGTACCCTAAACCGACTCAGGTGGTCAGGTAGAGAATACCGAGGCGTTCGGGTGAACTATGGTTAAGGAACTCGGCAAAATGCCCCCGTAACTTCGGGAGAAGGGGGGCCACATCTGGTGAGGATTTTCTCTGAGCTGGGGGTGGCCGCAGAGACCAGCGAGAAGCGACTGTTTACTAAAAACACAGGTCCGTGCGAAGCCGTAAGGCGATGTATACGGACTGACGCCTGCCCGGTGCTGGAACGTTAAGGGGACCGGTTAGCTCCATTTCGGTGGGGCGAAGCTGAGAACTTAAGCGCCAGTAAACGGCGGTGGTAACTATAACCATCCTAAGGTAGCGAAATTCCTTGTCGGGTAAGTTCCGACCTGCACGAATGGCGTAACGACTTCTCGACTGTCTCAACCATAGGCCCGGTGAAATTGCACTACGAGTAAAGATGCTCGTTTCGCGCAGCAGGACGGAAAGACCCCGGGACCTTTACTACAGTTTGATATTGGTGTTCGGTTCGGCTTGTGTAGGATAGCTGGGAGACTTTGAAGCGTGCACGCCAGTGTGTGTGGAGTCGTCGTTGAAATACCAGTCTGGTCGTGCTGGATGTCTAACCTGGGTCCGTGATCCGGATCAGGGACAGTGTCTGATGGGTAGTTTAACTGGGGCGGTTGCCTCCTAAAGGGTAACGGAGGCGCCCAAAGGTTCCCTCAGCCTGGTTGGTAATCAGGTGTTGAGTGTAAGTGCACAAGGGAGCTTGACTGTGAGACCGACGGGTCGAGCAGGGACGAAAGTCGGGACTAGTGATCCGGCGGTGGCTTGTGGAAGCGCCGTCGCTCAACGGATAAAAGGTACCCCGGGGATAACAGGCTGATCTTCCCCAAGAGTCCATATCGACGGGATGGTTTGGCACCTCGATGTCGGCTCGTCGCATCCTGGGGCTGGAGTCGGTCCCAAGGGTTGGGCTGTTCGCCCATTAAAGCGGTACGCGAGCTGGGTTTAGAACGTCGTGAGACAGTTCGGTCCCTATCCGCTGTGCGCGTAGGAGTCTTGAGAAGGGCTGTCCCTAGTACGAGAGGACCGGGACGGACGAACCTCTGGTGTGCCAGTTGTTCTGCCAAGGGCATGGCTGGTTGGCTACGTTCGGGAGGGATAACCGCTGAAAGCATCTAAGCGGGAAGCCTGCTTCGAGATGAGGGCTCCCACCCACTTGATGGGGTAAGGCTCCCAGTAGACGACTGGGTTGATAGGCCGGATCTGGAAGCACGGTAACGTGTGGAGGTGACCGGTACTAATAGGCCGAGGGCTTGTCCTCAGTTGCTCGCGTCCACTGTGTTGGTTCTGAAACCACGAACAACCCCATGCCAGGTCACGGCGTGGTGCGGTTGATTGTTTCATAGTGTTTCGGTGGTCATAGCGTGAGGGAAACGCCCGGTTACATTCCGAACCCGGAAGCTAAGCCTCACAGCGCCGATGGTACTGCAGGGGGGACCCTGTGGGAGAGTAGGACACCGCCGAACAAATTTTAGGGAAAACCCCGCACCTCACGGTGCGGGGTTTTTCTGCGTCTAGGCTCTTTTCTATGCGCTATGACCTCGTCATCTTCGACAACGACGGTGTGCTCGTCGACAGCGAGCCCCTCTCGAACCGCCTGCTCGCCGGTTACCTCACCGAGCTGGGCCACCCGACCTCGTACGAGGACTCGCTCCGCGACTACATGGGCGCGGCGATGCACCGGGTGCACGACCTGGTGCTGGAGCGCACCGGGAAGCGGCTGCCGGACGACTTCGACGACGTCTTCCACGCCCGGGTCTTCGCCGCCTTCGAGCGGGAGCTGAAGCCCGTGCCCGGCGCCGTCGGCGTACTGGAGAAGCTGGCGGCGGACGGGACGCCGTACTGCGTGGCCTCCTCGGGGAGCCATGAGCGCATACGGGTGGGGCACCGCGCCACGGGGCTCGACCGGTGGTTCGAGGAGGGCCGGGTCTTCAGCGCGCAGGACGTCGGCCGGGGCAAGCCGGCGCCGGACCTCTTCCTGTACGCGGCCGAGCGGATGGGGGTGGCGCCCGGCCGGTGTGTGGTCGTCGAGGACTCCCCGCTGGGCGTGCAGGCGGCCGTGGCGGCCGGGATGGACGTGTACGGGTTCACGGCGATGACCCCCGCCGACCGGCTCGCGGGTGCCACCCGACTCTTCTCCTCCCTGGCCGACTTGACCGACCTGCTGGTTCGCCCGGAGGCATGACCCGGGCCACCGGCGCGGTGCTGACATTTGTCATGCGGAGCTCCGGACGATCGGTTCTGCCGCCGGACCCCCTGAGCGGGCGAAGCTGAGGGCATGACGAAGACCACGGGGAACCACAGCCGGAGCACCGCCCACGACGACGCCGTCCGGAACCCGAGCGTGCTGGACAACTTCCGGCCGCTCATCCTGGACATCGCGGTGCCGCTCGGCTCGTACTACGTGTTCAAGGACGCCTTCGGGACGAGCACCTTCGCGGCGCTGGCCTGGAGCAGCGCGGTCCCGGCGCTGCGGACCGTGTGGAGCCTGGTGAAGGAGCGGCGGGCCAACGCCCTGGCGGCCCTGATCCTCTTCGTGAACGTCGTCTCGCTGCTGCTGAGCTTCGTCTCCGGGGACCCGCGGCTGATGCTGGCCAAGGACAGCGGGGTCAGCAGCACGGTCGCGATCGGCATCCTGGTCTCGGTGTTCCTCGGCAGGCCGATGATGACGGCGGGGCTGAAGCCCTTCATGGTGAAGGGGGACGCCGCCAAGGAGGCCGCGTGGGAGCGGCTGGTGTCCGGTGCGGCGGCCGGCTCGGCGGTCTTCCGGCGCAAGGAGCGGCTGTTCTCGGTCGTCTGGGGCGTGGCGCTGCTGGCCGAGTGCGTGGCGCGGGTCGTGGGCGCGTACACCGTGCCGGTGGACACGATGGTCTGGCTCGGCACGGTCTTCATGGTCGGCACGCTGGCGGTCGCCTTCGTGATCAGCGGCGGGCTGGCCGCCGGGCCGATGGAGGAGATGGTGGCCGCCGAGGCCGAGACCGCTGGGGCCGAGACCGCTGGTGCGGAGACCGTCGAGGCCGGGGCCGTCGAGGCAGCCCGCGCCGCCGTCCCGGCGACCGCCGTCACCGCCTGAGCGGGCCGGTCCCGTCGAAGCTGAAGAAAATTCATCTTTGACTGGATCTACCCACAGGTAGCCACGGGCCCTACGCTCGCCGCCATGACAGATGTGCTGCGGCGCGGCAGGGCCTCGCTGGCGTTCAGCTTCTTCGCCCAGGGCGCCGCCTTCGCCCTCCTCGTGACGCGCATTCCGGCCATCCAGGACCGCTACGGCGTCTCGGACGGCCTGCTGCCGGTCTTCCTGGCGGCCGTGCCCATCCTCGCGGGGGTCGGCAGCGTCACCACCGAGCACCTGGTCAAGCGGTTCCGGCCCAGCCGTCTGCTGCGCTGGTCGCAGCCGGTCGTGCTGCTGGCGCTGCTCGGAGCCGGATCCGGTGACCGGATAGCCGAAATGGCCCTGACGCTGGCTGTGTTCGGGCTGGCCGTGGGCATGCTGGACGCCTCGATGAACATGCTCGGGGTGAGTCTCCAGCGGACGTACGGCCGCAGCATCATGCTCGGCTTCCACGCCGCCTACAGCCTGGGCGGGATCGTCGGCGCCTCGCTGGCCTGGGCGGGCGCGCACTGGCATCTGGCGCTGTGGGCGTCGTATCTGCCGGTGGTGGCGGTGCTGCTCCCGGCGGCGTTCGTCGCGAGCCGCTGGTACGTGGACGCCGAGGCTCCCGCCGGCTCCGGTGATCCGGCCGCCGCCGGGGCCCCGGGCGGCGCGGGCGCGGGCGGGACCGTCGTGTTCAGGCTGCTGCTGCCGCTCTGCCTGGTCATGACCTTCGCGTACATCGGCGACTCGACCGTCTCCAACTGGAGCGCCAAGTACCTCCAGGACACGCTGGGCAGTTCGGAGCAGCTCGCGACGGTCCCGTACAACGTCTACATGGTCACCACGCTGCTGGGCCGGACCCTCGGGGACGCCGGGGTGCGGCGGTTCGGGGCGGCGGCGGTGGTACGCCTGGGCACGCTGGTGGCGGCGGCCGGTTTCGCGGTGGTGGCCGGGGCGCCGGGGGCCTGGGTGGGCATGCTCGGGTTCACGCTGCTGGGGCTCGGGCTGTGCGTGCTGGTGCCGCAGACCTTCGCGGCGGCCGGGCGGCTGTTCCCGGGCGCCTCGGACGCGGCGATCGCGCGCCTCAACATCTTCAACTACGTCGGTTTCCTGGTCGGCTCGCCGCTGGTGGGCGCGCTGGGCGACGCCTGGAGCTACCGCGGGGCGATGCTGGTGCCGATGGTCCTGGTGCTGGTGACGCTGGTGTACGCCAGGTCGTTCGCGCCGCCGGGCGACCGATACGGTGGCGGTCATGAGCGGCTGCGCACAGCTGATGTGGGACGAGGCGGTAACGGGGTATGACTTCGGCCGCGACCATCCGATGGACCCGGTCCGGCTCGCCCTGACCCGGAGCCTGGTCGGTGCCCTCGGGCTCGACCGCCAGGTGCGCCTGGTGTCCGCCAAGCCGGCCGGGGAGTCGACGCTGCGGCTGGTGCACCGGCTGGACTACATCGACGCGGTGAGGACGGCGTCGGCGGATCCGGCGGCGGCCGACCCGGCGTACGGCCTTGGCACGGTGGACGATCCGGCCTTCGCCGGGATGCACGAGGTCTCGGCGCTGATCGCGGGCCAGTCGGTGGGCGCGGCGGAGGCGGTGTGGGGCGGGGACGCGCTGCACGCGGTGAACTTCACGGGCGGGCTGCACCACGCGATGCCGGGCGCGGCGTCCGGCTTCTGCGTCTACAACGACGCGGCGCTGGCCATCGCCCGGCTCCTCGAACTCGGCGCCGAGCGGGTCGCGTACGTCGATGTCGACGTGCACCACGGCGACGGGGTGCAGGCCGCGTTCTGGGAGGACCCGCGGGTGCTGACGGTCTCGCTGCACGAGCATCCCCGGACGCTGTTCCCGCAGACCGGGTGGCCGCAGGAGACCGGCGCGGACAGCGCGGAGGGCTCGGCGGTGAACGTGGCGCTGCCGGCCGGGACCGGGGACGCGGGCTGGCTGCGGGCGTTCCACGCGATCGTGCCCGAACTGCTCGCGGACTTCCGGCCGCAGGTGCTGGTGACCCAGCACGGCGCCGACACGCACTTCGAGGACCCGCTCGCGCATCTCGCGGTCTCGCTGGACGCGCAGCGGGCCGTGCAGGTCGCCTGCCACGACCTGGCGCACGAGCACGCCGAGGGCCGCTGGGTCGCCCTGGGCGGCGGCGGTTACGCGGTGGTCGAGGTCGTCCCGCGCTCGTGGACGCATCTGGTGGGGATCGCGGCGGGGCGGCCGGTGGAGCCGGAGACGGTGATCCCGGAGAGCTGGCGCCAGGAGGTGTACGCGCGGACGCGGCAACTGGGGCCGCTGCGGATGACGGACGGGCGGTGGCCGGTGCCGTGGTCGGACTGGGATGCCGGGTACGACCCGGCGGACCGGCTGGACCAGGCGATCCTGGCGACCCGGCGGGCGGCGTTCCCGCTGCGCGGGCTGCTGCCCTAGCCCTAGCAGGACCTGCCGGGGCGGGGCCTGCCGGGGCCGGCCCTGCCGGGGCCGGGGCGGCCGGGCGCGATCGGGTGTGGCCGGGCGGGTGGCGTTAGGCCGGCCGTGGGGTGTTGTGCCGTTTTCGGGACGCGGTCGGTGGCCGTCCGCCACCATCGCCTCGTGTCGAGCACCACCGCGCTGCGCGCGCATCTGGTCCGTGCCCGTCTGGCCGGTGTCGTGGCCACCACGCGCGAGGTGAGCCTGCGCAGTTACCGGCTGTTCGCCGCCGGGGATCCCCGGGCGCTGATCGGCTTGGACCCCGAACTCCCCTGGGGGCAGCGGGAGCTGATCGAACTGATGGCTGAGAAGTGCGGCGTTTCGGCCGATCCGCTGTGCACCTTCGGCCATGATGTGATTGACCCGGAGCTGACCCTGAGCGCGCTCGGCGTCTTCGCCGACCGGCTCGGCGCGGCGGCCCGGCGGGGCGCGGCGGTGCTGATCGGTACCGGGCACCCGCACCGGCTCCTCGGTTTCTACGCCGCTCTCGCGGACGCCCTGTCGGCGGCGGGATGTACCGTCCTCACCCCGGCGCAGGGTCGCTGTGTCGACATAACGACCCGGTTCGGTCTACGTACGCACCACCTGGACTACGTACGACAAGTGGCCCTCGTGCGGCTCCCGGGCCCCGCGCGCCCCGGTTGTGAGCCCGGCGCACACACGCATTCCCCGCTGCCGGTCCGGGTGGCCCTCGACGCGGCCGCGGCGGCCGGAGGACCGCTGCCCGAGCTGGTGATCGGGGACCACGGCTGGGTGTGCGGAGCAGGTCAACTGGGGTTCGAGGCCATCGGTCTGGCGGACACGGACGATCCCGCTCCGTTCGTCGGGCAGGCGGAGGGGCGCGTGGCCGTCGTGGTGCCGCTGGATGACGGAGTGCGATCCGTGTACTACCGTCCGCTCATCCGCTATGTGCTCGGCCGGGCGGGTCTGTCGCCCTAGGTTGCCGATGCGTGCACCTCTTCCCCACTCGCATCACCCGCCCCTAGTCTGGGGAGTGAGCACGCAGCGACGAAGAGTCACCGGAAGGGGAAGCCGGCGACCGTCGAGTGCGGAAGGTGCAGGTGTGTCATGGCTGCAGCTGACCAGAGGCCTCTCAACGAGGTCCAGTTCCTTACCGTGGCGGAGGTCGCCTCGGTGATGCGAGTGTCGAAGATGACCGTGTACCGCCTGGTGCACAGCGGTCATCTGCCCGCGATCCGGGTGGGGCGGTCCTTCCGCGTCCCGGAGCAAGCGGTTCACGAGTATCTTCGCGAGAGCTATGTGGGGGTGGAACCCGCCTGACGACCGGCCGGGGGGCCCGTACCGGCCCGGCCGGGACCCCCGGACACCTCGATTAACGGCCTCAGCACTCGGGCGGGTAGGCTAGCCCCTCGTAGGTCGTGTGGGCCCATGGCGCCCAAACACCGAGTGATGAGAAGTGAGCGAGGGTAGTCGTGGGCTCTGTTATCAAGAAGCGGCGCAAGCGGATGGCCAAGAAGAAGCACCGCAAGCTGCTGAAGCGCACCCGCGTCCAGCGTCGCAACAAGAAGTAGCGACGCCGGTCGCCACTGGTCAGTGCGCGACAACGCGAGAGCGTGTCTGTGGCCCCCCACCCGTGCGGTGGGGGGCCACACTAGGTTGGCCGCACACGGGGTACGCGGGACGCGACGTGAAGGCGGCCCGAAGGCGGCCCGACGGCGACGTGAAGGAAGGCGCTGATCTTGGGACAGACCGTGCTCGTGACCGGGGTGGCCCGCCGGCTCGCCGGCCGGTTCGTCCGGCGGATCCTGCGTGACCCGGAGGTGGACCGGGTGGTGGGCGTGGACGCGCTGCCGCCCGAGCACTCGCTGGGCGGCGCCGACTTCGTCCAGGCCGACATCCGCCAGCCGACCATCGCGCGGGTGCTCGCCGAGGCGTCCGCCGACACGGTCGTCCACCTGGACGTGACCGGCACCGCGCTGGGCGGCGGCAGCCGGGCCACGGTCAAGGAGACCAACGTCATCGGCACCATGCAGCTGCTGGGCGCCTGCCAGAAGTCACCCAGCGTGCGGCGTCTCGTGGTGAAGTCCAGCACCAACGTCTACGGCTCCGCGCCCCGCGATCCGGCGGTGTTCACCGAGACCACCCCGGCCAAGTCCCTGCCCAGCGGCGGCTTCGCCAAGGACGCCGTCGAGGTCGAGGGCTACGTCCGGGGCTTCGCGCGGCGGCGGCCGGACGTGGCGGTGTGCGTGCTGCGCTTCGCCAACATCCTCGGGCCGACCGTGGACACCCCGCTCGCCGCGTACTTCGCGCTGCCGGTGCTGCCGACCGTGTTCGGCTACGACCCGCGGCTCCAGTTCGCGCACGAGGACGACGTCGTCGAGGTGCTGCGGCTGGCCGCGCGGGAGGCCCGGCGGGGCACGCTCAACAGCGGCACGTTCAACATCGCCGGTGACGGGGTGCTGCTGCTCTCGCAGTGCGCGCGGCGGCTGGGCCGGCCCACCGTGCCGCTGCTGCTGCCCGCGGTCACCTGGGCGGGCTCGCTGGTGCGTACGCTGGGTATGACGGACTTCTCACCCGAGCAGATCCGGCTGCTCACCCACGGCCGGGTCGTGGCCACGGACGAGATGCGCCGCACGCTGGGATTCGCCCCCCGGTACACGACCGCCGAGACCTTCGAGGACTTCGTCCGCAGCCGCGGCCCCGGGCTGCTGCCGCCCGAAGCCCTCGCGGGGGCCGTCGACCGGATCGCCGCGCTGTCCCGCCGGGGCGGCGCTCACCTCCCGACGCCGAGCGCCAACTGAGGAGCGCAGCAACGATGGCGGACGCCAAGGTCATCCCGTTCGACGACGACCGCTCCCGCGGGGGCTCCGGATCGCGGCCGGCGCGGCGCCGCGCCGCGCACCGGCGCGGCGGCGCCGAGCCCGCGGCGGTCGGCGAGGTCCAGCCGCTGCCGGGGCGGACGGCGGCGCGCGAGGAGGACACCGGGGCGGACGGGCCCGCGTCCGGGCAGCCGGCCGGGCAGCCGGAGGCGGGCGGTGCCGGGGACGGCGGCGGCCTGGAGCGGCGGGTGGCGAGCGGCCTGGCGTTCCTGCGGCGGCGGCTGACCGGCGAGTACGACGTCGACGACTTCGGGTACGACGCCGAGCTGACCGACCAGGTGCTGATGTCCCTGCTGCGGCCGGTGTACGAGAAGTACTTCCGGGTCGAGGTGAAGGGCATCGAGAACATCCCCGCCGAGGGCGGGGCGCTGATCGTCGCCAACCACTCGGGGACGCTGCCGCTGGACGGGCTGATGATGCAGGTCGCCGTGCACGACCACCATCCGGCCGACCGGCATCTGCGGCTGCTCGCGGCCGACTTGGTGTTCGTGCTGCCGGTGGTCAACGAGCTGGCCCGCAAGCTGGGTCACACCCTGGCCTGCGCCGAGGACGCCGAACGGCTGCTGGGCCAGGGGGAGCTGGTCGGGGTGATGCCGGAGGGCTTCAAGGGCATCGGCAAGCCGTTCAGCGAGCGCTACAAGCTCCAGCGGTTCGGGCGGGGCGGGTTCGTCTCGACGGCGCTGCGGCAGGGCGCGCCCATCGTGCCGTGCTCGATCGTCGGGGCGGAGGAGATCTATCCGATGATCGGCAACGCCAAGACCCTCGCGCGGCTGCTCGGCTTCCCGTACTTCCCGCTGACGCCGACCTTTCCCTGGCTGGGGCCGCTGGGCGCGGTGCCGCTGCCGACGAAGTGGACGATCCAGTTCGGCGAGCCGATCCCCACGGACGGCTATCCGCCGGAGGCGGCCGAGGACCCGATGCTCATGTTCAACCTGACCGACCAGGTGCGCGAGCAGATCCAGCACACGCTCTACAAGCTGCTGGTGCAGCGGCGGTCGGTGTTCTTCTGACGCTCGCGCTTCCTCCGGGGTGCGTGCCGGTGGGGCGCCCTCGCTCTTCGGTGCGAGGGCGCCCCACCGCTGTCGTACGGCCGGTGCGCCGCTGCTACTTCGCGTCCTCGCCGTCGATGCCCAGACCGGGCAGGAGGCCCGGGAGGAGCGGGGGGATGGTGACGTCGGGGGCGCCGGGCGGCGGTGTCCTGCCCGCGGGCGGGGAGGCGCTGCCGCTGGCCTTCGGCGGGTCGAGGAGGCCGCCGGTGGTGCCGCCGAGCAGGCCCTCGCCGCTGTCGCCGCCACTGCCCGAGGAGGCGCTGGGGCTGCCGCTGCCGGACCGGTGGCCGCTCTCGGGCGCGCCGCCGCCGGTGCCGGGCGGGGCGGACCGGTCGGTGGCGCCGGCGGTGCCGGACGGCGAGGCCGGTGCGCTCCCGTGCCGCCCGCCGTCGCCGCCGGCCGGGGCCGAGGGCTGCGGCAGCAGCGACTGGAGCGGGGCGACCTCTTCGTCTATGGCGTCGAACACCGACGACACCCGGTCGCTGACGTCACCGAGCTGCACGGGCAGCTTCTGGCGCAGCGCGCCCCACGCCTCGCGGTGCGACCGGGAGAAGCTGGACAGGGCCTGGATCGGGCCCAGGGACTCCGGGTCGCGCTCGTACGCCTCGTGGAGCAGGCGGTGGCCCTCGGTGGCGTCGTGCTGCATCCCGGACAGGGTGCGGCGGATCTCGCCGAGGGACTCGTGGTCGAGGTGGCCGCCGCGGCCGCGCTCCAGCAGCCGTCTGGCCTCGCTCAGCCGGGTCGAGGCGAGGTCGAGGTACGCCTCGCCCCGGCCGTCCGCCCCGTCAGTCAGATAGTGCAGCTTGAAGTCCTCGATGCCGCGCTTGAGGCCGTACAGCGAGTCACCGGGGAGGGCGTCCGAGCTGGCGGCGGCCACGCCGCCGAAGGCGCTCGCGACCACCCCGACGCTGAGCCCGCCCGCGGTCAGGCCCTTGGCCAGCCGCGTACGCGGTCGCAGCCTGCCCAGGCCGCTCGCCCGGTGCGCGCCCCTGCCGCGGGGGCTGCGCTGGCCGGGCACCGACAGCTCGTTCGCCTCGCCCGCCGCGGTGCCCTCTTGCAGCATGGCCTCCATGGCGGCCACCAGCCGGGCCCGCTGGACGGCCTTGACCTCGGGGCCCAGCTCCGGCTTCGGCAGTGCGGACAGACCGCTCGCCAGGGCCAGGAACCGGCCCTGCTCGGTCTGCTCCGCCGCTGCCGGGGCCGGTGGCGGTCCCTCGGACTGCTCGGCCGCCGCGCCCCGGTCGGACAGCTCCTCCAGGGCCTGGGCGAAGGCGTTCGCCCGCCGGTGCGCCGATACGTTCGCGATCACTGGCGGCACCTCCTCTCGTCATGACGGTCGACTCCCCAGGGGTCCTGAGGGTTGCACGCCCACGACCGTGCCACACGATCGAGTGATCAGCGTGGGCCAAGGCGTGACCACAGGGAGCCTGTATCCCGCACAACGAGCGGCTCGGCACTTCGGTTACGGACGACCGGGGATCGGGTGGAGAAGTCAACGCACGGCAACGCAGGGTGAGTTGGCCGTGGCGCTCGGTCGGGGGCCCGGCGGGCTCAGCGGGCGTCGTCCGGCAGCAGCCGGGCGAGGGTGCGTACGGCCCGGTACTGGAGGGTCTTGATCGCGCCCTCGTTCTTGCCCATCACCCGGGCGGTCTCCGCGACGGACAGGCCCTGGAGGAAGCGGAGGGTGACGCACTCCTGCTGCTGCGGGTTGAGCCGCCGTACGGCGTCCAGCAGCGCGGCGTTGGACAGGGACTCCAGGACGGAGTCCTCGGGGGAGCGCTCGACCTCGTTGGCGTCGAGCATCTCGCCGGTGGTGACCTCCAGCCGGAAGCGGCTGGACTTGAAGTGGTCGGCGACCAGGTTGCGGGCGATGGTGACCAGCCAGGCGCCGAAGTCGCGGCCCTGCCAGGTGAAGGTGCCGATGCGGCGCAGGGCCCGCAGGAAGGTCTCGCTGGTGAGGTCCTCGGCGGTCGCCTTGCCGCCCACCCGGTAGTAGATGTACCGGTACACGGTGTCGCTGTACTGGTCGTAGAGGCGCCCGAAGGCGTCGGCCTCGCCCGCCTGGGCGCGCTCGACCAGGTCCATCATCCGGGCGCTGTCGCTGTCCGCCGCCGGGCGGCGGACGGCGGCCGCCGGGGCGGAGCGGCCTCGTCTGGCCGCCCTCCCCTCGGCGGAGCGCCGGCCCTCGACGACGGCGCTGCGCGCGGGGCCCTGCTCCATGCCGTCGGCCAGCGCGTAGCACGGGCCGACCGGCGCTGCGGTGGCGAAGGCGGGGCCGGCGTACGCGGTGGGGACGAGGGCGCGCAGCAGGTCGAGGACCGTTGCGCGGAGCGTAGCCAGGCCCGAGGCGTCAACCCCGACGTGTGGGTACACGGGACTCCCAGAGGCAGAGCTTGCATCACGTGCAGTGCGGAACCATTCACCCGTCGTAGCGACGGAGGGGGTGCCGGATTGCGTCTGAGGAGAATAACGCTTCGTGTAGGCCCTGCTACACCGAGTTGCTCAAATCATCGATTACGTCGTTTCTGTGGCCAGTTGACGCCCGATCGAGTGCCACAGACTGACCGTTTGCTGATCGGTCCGGTTCGGATTCGGTGCCGGAGCAGGGCATGTCGTGGCGGTGTACCGCCAACGGGAATGGCCGGCGCGGTGTGTGGGCGTGTTCGGTCGTCTGACCGGAATCCGGGTGCGGAGTGCGACTGTGACCGGTGATGTTCCTGTGACGTCCTGTGCTGTTCTGTGGCGTCCGGTGGCGTCTGGCGTCTGGTGGCGGACGGTGGGCGGCGGCGGTCGCTAGCGCCTGCGGCGGTGCAGGGCGATGGCCGCCGCGGTGCCGCCGGCGACCGCGCCGACGCCCGCCGCCGCGGGGATGCCGACCTTCGCGGCCTTGCGGCCGGTGCGGTAGTCGCGCAGGCGCCAGTCCTTCTCGCGGGCGTGGCGGCGGAGCTTGGCGTCCGGGTTGATGGCGTAGGGGTGGCCGACCAGGGACAGCATGGGGATGTCGTTGTGCGAGTCGCTGTAGGCGGCGCAGCGGGACAGGTCCAGGCCCTCGGCCGCCGCGAGGGCGCGTACCGCCTCCGCCTTGGCCGGGCCGTGCAGCGGTTCGCCGACCAGGCGGCCGGTGTAGACGCCGGCGACCGACTCGGCCACCGTGCCCAGCGCGCCGGTCAGGCCGAGGCGCCGCGCGATGACCTGGGCGATCTCGACCGGGGCCGCGGTGACCAGCCACACCTTCTGGCCGGCGTCGAGGTGGGCCTGGGCGAGCGCCCGGGTGCCCGGCCAGATGCGCTCGGCCATGTACTCGTCGTAGATCTCCTCGCCGATGGACTCCAGCTCGGCGACGCGGTGGCCCTTGACGATGGAGAGCGCGGAGTCGCGGGCGTCCTGCATGTGCTCGGGGTCCTCGACCCCGGCCAGCCGGAACCACGCCTGCTGCCAGGCGAACCGGGCGAGGTCGCGGGTCTCGAAGAACTTCCGTTTGTACAGGCCGCGGCCGAAGTGGAACAGCGCGGCGCCCTGCATCACGGTGTTGTCGAGGTCGAAGAAGGCGGCGGCGCGGTCGTCCCCGGGCACGGGGAACTGAGGCTCCTCGGGCGCGGGCGGCGGGGCGTCCGCCTCCTGCGTGGACTTGCGCGCTGCCTCCGCCGAGGCCTCGCCTGCCAGCACGCTCCGCGCGGTGGCGGAGCGCCTACGGGGGGTGAGCCATCCGAGAGCGGCCATGGCGTGAGCATAGCCAGTCTGTTCGGGACTTCCGGAGCCGCGAGGTGGGAACCCCGTGAACTCCGCCCGGCCGTGGAGTGGCAGGGATCACTGAAGGGGCTGCAAGGGGCTGCAAGGGGGTGCACGGGACGCATGGGGGGCGACAGGAGGGGCGAGCGGCACCCGGGGGCCGGCACCCGGGGATCCGGGGTCCGCGGTCGTGGAGCCCGGCCGGGCGGCGGGGCGACAATGCCGGTATGAGCGCCCTCTTCCGCCGCAAGGCGTCCGTGCCGTCCGCCGCCGCGCCCGCCCCCCGGGACCGGCTGGTCACGCTCGTCCGCAAGCCCGGCTGCCATCTGTGCGACGACGCGCAGGCGGTCGTCGAGAAGGTGTGCGCGGACCTGGGCGTGCGGTGGGAGGGCAGGGACATCACCGAGGACGCGGCGCTGTACGACGCGTACTGGGAGCAGATCCCGGTGGTGCTGATCGACGGGGAGCAGCACACCTTCTGGCGGGTGAACGAGGAGCGGCTGCGGCGGGCCCTGGCCGGCTGAGCGGGGCGGGAGCGCCGCAGCGGGCCCGGCGGGGTCCCGCCCGGGACCGGCCGAGGGGGCGAACGTGACTGACCGGCGGGTACAAAGTGGCCGAAAGTCGCTTAGGATCGACGGCGGCTTGGTCTCGGGGGCGGCGATCACAGAGGAGCGTGTGCGGTTTTGCCCCCAACAAGTAAGGAACGCGGCGGCGAGTGCGCCGGTTCCAGATGTGTGCGCCGGGGGCGCGTGACCCCGGTCACGTTGGCCGGGCAAATCGGACACCATCTTTGTGCACGCGTTCACAAAGACATAGCCTGCTGTCGACGGGGCGGTCCGGGGACGTATGGCCGCCCAGAGCCCCGCTCTACCCGCAGGAGCACCGTGGCAACTGGCCGAACTCACCGACCGGCGACCCGTAGCCGAGGGATTCCCGAGGCCACCGTCGCCCGGCTTCCGCTGTACCTCCGAGCCCTGACCGCGCTGTCGGAGCGCTCGGTGCCCACCGTCTCCTCCGAGGAGCTGGCGGCGGCGGCGGGAGTCAACTCCGCCAAGCTGCGCAAGGACTTCTCCTACCTCGGCTCCTACGGGACCCGCGGTGTGGGCTACGACGTCGAGTATCTCGTCTACCAGATCTCCCGCGAACTGGGCCTGACCCAGGACTGGCCGGTTGTGATCGTCGGTATCGGCAACCTCGGCGCCGCGCTCGCCAACTACGGCGGCTTCGCCTCCCGCGGCTTCCGGGTGGCCGCGCTCATCGACGCCGACCCCGCGATGGCCGGGAAGCCCGTCGCCGGGATCCCCGTCCAGCACACCGACGAGCTGGAGGCGATCATCCGGGACAACGGCGTCTCGATCGGCGTGATCGCGACCCCCGCGGGCGCCGCCCAGCAGGTCTGCGACCGGCTCGTCGCCGCCGGGGTGACCTCCATCCTGAACTTCGCGCCGACCGTGCTGAACGTCCCCGAAGGGGTCGACGTGCGCAAGGTCGACCTCTCCATCGAACTCCAGATCCTCGCCTTCCACGAGCAGCGCAAGGCCGGTGAGGAGGCCGCCGCCGAGGGTCCGCTGCCCGCCGCCGGAGCCGCCCGCAAGCGCTCCGCCGACCAGGGGCCCGACGGGGACGTCCCCGCCGTGATGCCGGCATGAGCCTGCTCGTCGTCGGACTGAGTCACCGCAGCGCCCCGGTCAGCCTCCTGGAGCGCGCCTCGCTGAACGCGGACGACCGGGCCAAGCTGCTCCAGGACACCGTCGCCGCGGAGCCCGCCACCGAGGCCGCGGTCCTGGCCACCTGCAACCGCATCGAGCTGTACGCCGACGTGGACAAGTTCCACGCCGGTGTCGCCGAGCTGTCCACGCTGCTCGCCCGGCACAGCGGGGTCGGCCTGGAGGAACTCACCCCCTATCTCTATGTGCACTACGAGGACCGGGCCGTCCACCACCTGTTCTCGGTGGCCTGCGGCCTGGACTCGATGGTCGTCGGCGAGGGCCAGATCCTCGGCCAGATCAAGGACTCCCTGGCCCGCGCCCAGGAGCTGCACACCGCCGGGCGGCTGCTGAACGACCTGTTCCAGCAGGCCCTGCGGGTGGGCAAGCGGGCGCACTCGGAGACCGGCATCGACCGCGCCGGGCAGTCCCTGGTCACCTTCGGCCTGGAGCAGCTGTCCGCGGGCGCGCCCGTCGCCGACTGGGCGCGCGGCAAGAAGGCCCTGGTCATCGGCGCCGGTTCGATGTCGTCGCTGGCCGCCGCCACGCTGGCGCGCGCCGGGGTCGCCGAGGTTGTGATCGCCAACCGCACCCAGGAGCGCGCGGAGCGGCTCGCCCGGATCCTCACCGAGGGCGACGACACGCACGTGCCGGCCCGCGCGGTACCGATGGACGCGGTGCCGGCCGAGCTGACACGTGCAGACGTCGCCGTCTCCTGTACCGGCGCGACGGGACTCGTCCTGACGGCCGAGGCGATCGCCGCCGCGATCGAGGGCCGTACCGGAGCACCCGTCGCGGCCCCGCACGACGGTCGCACGGACCCGGCCGCCCCGTACACCGGATCCGCCCGCAGCCGCACCGCCCCGGCGGCGAAGCCGGACGCGCGCGAGACGGCCACGACGCCGCTGCCGCCCGCCGGTGCCGGTGAGGAGAACTGCCCGCTGGACCTGGCCGCCGTGGAGCCCGCCTTCTCCCTGCTCGGCGAGTCCGCCGTGGCGGGCATCGACGCGGCCACCCTGGAGCAGCACGGCGCGTGGGTGGACGGCGGCACCTCGCTGCTGGAGCGGGACCGCACGCGCGACGCGCAGGCGGAGGCCGGCGCGGACGCCGAGCTGATCACCGCGCTCGCCGCGACCGCCGCCACCGCCGGCCGGGTCCCCGAGCGCCGCAGGCCCGAACCGGTCGCCGTGCTGCCGCGCCCCGAGCCGGTCCTCTTCGTCCTCGACCTGGCCATGCCCCGCGACGTCGACGCCGCCGCGCACCGGCTGGCCGGGGCGCGCCTGGTGGACATCGAGTCGCTCGCCGACGCCTCCGCCGACGCGCCGATGGCGGCCGACGTCGACCAGGTCCGCCGGATCGTCTCCGACGAGGTCGCGGCCTTCGGGGCGGCCCAGCGGGCGGCGCACATCACGCCCACCGTGGTCGCCCTGCGCACCATGGCCGCCGACGTCGTGTCCAGCGAGATCGCCCGCCTCGAAGGGCGGCTGCCGGGCCTGGACGACAAGCACCGCGCGGAGATCACCCAGACCGTGCGGCGGGTGGTGGACAAGCTGCTGCACGCGCCGACCGTGCGGGTCAAGCAGCTCGCGGCCGAGCCCGGCGGCGCCGGGTACGCGGACGCGCTGCGCACCCTGTTCGACCTGGACCAGGAGACGGTGGCCGCCGTCTCCCGGGCCGTGAGCGACCCCGTCGCCATCGACGACCACGTGAAGAACGGCAAGAACCGAGGGCCAGCATGAGGAACAAGGCACTGAGACTGGGGACGAGGCGCAGCAGACTCGCCATGGCCCAGTCCGGGCAGGTGGCGGATGCCGTGAGCCAGGTGACCGGGCGGCCTGTCGAGCTCGTCGAGATCACCACGTACGGCGACGTCTCGCGCGAGCACCTGGCGCAGATCGGCGGCACGGGCGTGTTCGTCGCGGCGCTGCGCGAGGCGCTGCTGCGGGGCGAGGTGGACTTCGCGGTTCATTCGCTCAAGGACCTGCCGACCGCGCAGCCCGACGGCCTGGTCCTGGCCGCCGTGCCCGAGCGCGAGGACCCGCGGGACGTGCTGGTCGCACGGGACGCGCTGAAGTTCACCGACCTGCCGCGCGGCGCCCGCATAGGCACCGGCGCGCCGCGCCGGATGGCCCAGCTCAACGCGTACGCCCGCGCCCACGGCCTGGACATCAAGACCGTCGCGATCCGCGGCAACGTCGACACCCGCATCGGGTTCGTCCGCGACGGCGAGCTGGACGCGGTGGTCCTGGCCGCGGCCGGACTCAACCGGATCGGCCGCGCCGACGAGGTGACCGACTTCCTGTCGGTCGACACGGTTCTGCCCGCCCCCGGCCAGGGGGCACTGGCGGTCGAATGCTCCGCGGACGACGCGGAACTGATCGCCGCGCTCGCCGGACTCGACGACCCGCTCACGCGGGCCGCCGTGACGGCCGAGCGCTCACTGCTCGCCGCCCTGGAGGCCGGCTGCAGCGCCCCGGTGGGTGCTTTGGCCGACATCCTGGCCGACGGGCAGACTGTCAAGGAAATGCGCCTGCGGGCCGTCGTCGGCACGACCGACGGCAGCGCGCTGGTGCAGCTGTCCACCACCGGTCCCGTGCCCTCGACGCACGACGCGGCGATGGCGTTCGGTCGCGAACTCGCCACCGACATGCTCGCCCAGGGCGCGGCCGGTCTGATGGGGGAGCGAGCACATTGAGCCCCACCACCCTTCCCGCCGGTCCGGAACACGGGCACGTCACCTTCCTCGGTGCCGGACCCGGAGATCCGGGACTGCTCACTCTGCGCGCCGTGGAGGCGCTGGCGAGCGCGGACGTCCTGGTCGCCGAGCACGAGGTGCTCGACGTCGTACGCACGCACGCCCGCCAGGGCGTGTCGGTCGTGCACACGGACGCCGGTCCCTCGTCGGACGCCGTCCAGGGCACGGGCACGCCGCAGCTGAAGGTCGTTGACAGTACGTCAGCGGCCGTCGGGGCCCCCGCGGTGCGGGATGCCGCACATCTTGTCATGGAGGCCGCGCGGGGCGGCAGGCGGGTCGTCCGTGCGGTGTCCGGGGATCCCGGGCTCGACACGGACGCCGCCGCCGAGATGCTCGCCTGCGCCGCCGCGGGCGTGCCCTTCGAGGTCGTCCCCGGTATCGCGAGCGCCGTCGGCGTGCCCGCGTACGCCGGTGTGCCGCTGCGCGACGCCGAGGGCACCGACGTGCGGTTCGTCGACGCCCGTACCGCCTCCGACCGCTGCTGGACGGAGGTCGGCGCCTCGGACGGCACGGTCGTCGTGTCCACCACGCTGGACTCGGTGGCGGCCACGGCCGGGGAACTCGTCACGGCCGGCCGCAAGCCGGACACCCCGATGACGGTGACCGTCGGCGGCACGACCACCCGCCAGCGCACCTGGACCGCCACGCTCGGCACGGTCGCCCAGACCCTGAAGCAGGCCAAGGTGCTGCCGTCCCCGGACGGCGGCCGGCCGGTGATAGCCGTGGTCGGCGAGCGCAGTGCCGCGGCGGCGCGGCGCGACCAGCTGTCGTGGTTCGAGTCCAAGCCGCTGTTCGGCTGGAAGGTCCTGGTGCCGCGCACCAAGGAGCAGGCCGCTTCGCTCTCCGACCAGTTGCGCTCCTACGGCGCGGTGCCGCACGAGGTGCCGACCATCGCCGTGGAGCCCCCGCGCACCCCGCAGCAGATGGAGCGCGCGGTCAAGGGCCTGGTGACCGGCCGCTACGAGTGGATCGCGTTCACCTCGGTCAACGCGGTCAAGGCGGTCCGCGAGAAGTTCGAGGAGTACGGCCTGGACGCCCGCGCCTTCGCGGGCATCAAGGTCGCGGCGGTGGGCGAGCAGACCGCCAGGGCGCTGATCGCCTTCGGTGTGAAGCCGGACCTGGTGCCCAGCGGCGAGCAGTCGGCCGCCGGTCTCCTGGAGGACTGGCCGCCCTACGACCCGGTGTTCGACCCGATCGACCGCGTCTTCCTGCCGCGCGCCGACATCGCCACGGAGACCCTGGTCGCCGGGCTGATCGAGCTGGGCTGGGAGGTCGACGACGTCACCGCCTACCGCACCGTGCGCGCCTCGCCGCCCCCGGCGGAGACGCGGGAGGCGATCAAGGGCGGCGGTTTCGACGCGGTGCTCTTCACCTCGTCCTCCACGGTCCGCAACCTGGTCGGCATCGCGGGCAAGCCGCACAACGTGACGGTGATCGCCTGCATCGGCCCGGCCACGGCCAAGACCGCCGAGGAGCACGGCCTGCGCGTGGACGTGATGGCTCCCGAGCCGTCCGTCCTCAGGCTGGCCGAGGCGCTGGCCGATTTCGGCCTCAAGCGCCGGGCCGCGGCGCTGGAGGCCGGCGACCCGGTGACGCGGCCGAGCGAGCGGCGGCCGGGTGCGCGCAGGCGCCGGTCGACGACCTGAGCGGGCGTCCTGCCTGAGCGGACGTACGCGCTGAGCGCTACGGCGGAGCGTCCCCCTGCACGGGGGGCGCTCCGCCGTTTCCGTGTCCGGTTCCGTTCCGGCAGGGCATCAACTGAGATGAATGAAGTCCGATAATCGTCCATGTCAGTTGACATTCCTCTCTGGCCCCATCAGGCTTCCGATGCTCCAAAAACGCACTTGCACCGCTTTCGTGAACAGACGTGACCAGACGTGAACGAACAGAGAGGCGCATGACTGTGAGACGTAGCGTCAGACGTACCGTGTCGGCTTCGGGAACGGCTCTGCTGGGAGTGCTGACGGCCGTGGTCGTCCTCCCCGGCACCGCACAGGCCGCGAGCCCGGGGAGCTGTTCGGCCCAGCGCAACGGCCCGGTCGGTGCCGTGTCGTGCAGCGGGGTGGCACCGAGCACGGTGTGGCGGGCGGAGGCCGGCTGCTTCTACGTCCAGGGCGGGACGCCGGTCGACTACAAGGTGTACGGCAGCCTGGTCACCGGCAACGGCACCTCGACGGCCGTCTGCTCGCTGCCGCGCTCCTACGTGGGCAAGCTGCTGGACGCGGTGGTCGTGGGCGTCTCGGGCAAGCAGGGCCGCCTGGTCGGCTACGGCGGCAAGTGCGTGGACGTGAAGGGCGGCAAGACCACGGTCGCCACCCCGGTCCAGATCTACGACTGCAACGGCACGAACGCGCAGTGGTGGACCATCGGCGACGACCACACGGTCCGGGCGCTGGGCAAGTGCCTGAACGTCGTCTGGGCCGGTACCGCCAACGGCACCAAGGTGGAGATCTACGACTGCATCGCGGACAGCCAGAGCGAGAAGTGGGTGCTCCAGAACGACGGCTCCCTGCGGAACGAGAACTCCGGCAAGTGCCTCGACGACCTGGGCTTCAACACCGCCAACGGCACCCAGCTGGGCATCTGGGACTGCAACGGCGCGGCCAACCAGAAGTGGGTCGTGACCCCCTGACCCCGTGACCGGGCGTGAACCGGAGCCGGTCCCGCCCGGGGGGAGCGGGACCGGCTCCTTCGCACGAGGGGGCGCGCAGGCCGGTGCCTCAGACCAGGGTCGTGACGCAGAACGGATGGCCCGCCGGGTCCAGCAGGACCCGCCAGCGGCCGGGGGAGGGCTGGTGGCCGGGCTTCTCCGCGCCCCGCGCCAGCAGATGGGCCTCGGCCGCGTCCAGGTCGTCGACGCCCACTTCGAGGTGGGCCTGCTTGCCCTGGCCGCCGTCCGGCCAGGTGGGGCGGCGGTAGTCGGCGAGGCGGTGGAAACCGAGGCCGGGGGCGCCCTCGCGGGAGAGGAAGAAGAAGTCCTCGGTGGAGAAGGTGACGGGAAGGCCGAGCATCTCGCTGTAGAAGCGGGCCAGTTCGGCGGGGTCGGCGCAGTCGAAGGTGACGGCGGCGTAGCGGAACGCGGGTGCGGATGCGCTGTTCTCGGTGCTCATGCGAGGACCGTAGGACGGAACCCGGACAGTTCCGGTCCTGGTCGTCCGTCCGGCCGTGCGGCGGCTGTGGAAGACTTCCGGCGTGATCAGTGCGTCCGCCCGGCTGCTGCGGCTGGTCTCCGTGCTGGCCGCCCGGCCGTCGTGGACCTGCGCCGAGCTGGCCGAGCGCACCGGGGTCACCGAGCGCACGGTGCGCCGCGACATCGCCCGGCTGCGGGAGATCGGCTACGCCGTCGAGTCCGAACCGGGCCCCTGGGGCGGCTACCGGCTGCGGGCCGGGTCCCGGGTGCCGCCGCTGATCCTGGACGACGAGGAGGCCCTCGCCGTGGCCGTGGGCCTGCGCGAGGCCGCGCTGAGCGGGGCGCTCGGCGGCGACCAGGCCGCCCTGTCGGCGCTGCTGAAGCTGCGCCAGGTGCTGCCGCGCCGGATCGCGGAGCGGCTGGAGGAGATGGACGCGGCCTTCGTGCACACCCCGCGCACCGCCGAGCCGCAGATCACCTCCGGGATGCTGCTGGAGCTGGCCGCCGCCTGCCGCCGGGCCGAGCGCGCCCGGCTGGCGTACCGGGACGGCAAGGGGCGGTCCACCGTCCGGGACGTCGATCCGCACCGGCTCGTGCACACCGGCCGCCGCTGGTACTTCGTCGCCCGGGACGTGGACCGCGACGAGTGGCGCACCTTCCGCGCCGACCGGGTCGAGCGCCTCCAGCCGACCGGGCAGCCGGTGGAGCTGACCGACCCGCCCGACCCGGCCCAGCTCGTCTCCCGCTCCACCGCCAACGGCCCCTACCCGCTGACCGCGACCGTCCGCCTCCCGCTGCCCCTGGAACAGGCGCTGCGGCTGGTCCCGGCGACCGTCGGCACCCACCGCCCGGACGGCCCCGGCGCCACCGTCGTCGAGATCGGCGGCCCGGACCCGGACGGCCTCGCCGGGTACCTGCTCGGTCTGGCCGTACCCCTGCGGGTCCTGGACCCGGACTCCGTGCGCGAGGCGCTGGTGCGCCGCGCCCGCGAGCTGCTGGCCGCCCAGCCGGAGGACTGACCGCCCCGGATCAGGCTCCACCGAGGGGCCGTGCGAGGTGGTGGTTCCGTCGTGCGGAGGGGCCGCCGGGGTCGACAGGGCGTCGGCAAAAGGGCGTCCGGGGCGGGCGTAGCGTAGGGGACATGACGAAGTACGGATCCTTTCCCGGTACGCGACCTCGTCGGCTGCGCACCACTCCCGCCATGCGGCGCATGGTCGCCGAGACCCGGCTGCACCCGGCCGATCTCATCCTGCCCGCCTTCGTGCGCGAGGGTGTCGCCGAGCCGGTGCCGATCACGGCGATGCCCGGGGTCGTGCAGCACACCCGCGACAGCCTGAAGAAGGCCGCCGCCGAGGCGGTCGCCGCCGGGATCTCCGGGATCATGCTCTTCGGCGTGCCGGAGGAGGCCAGGAAGGACGCCGCCGGTACGGCGGGCACCGACCCGGACGGGATCCTCCAGGTGGCGCTGCGCGACGTGCGGGCCGAGGTCGGCGACGACCTGCTCGTCATGTCCGACCTGTGCCTGGACGAGTTCACCGACCACGGCCACTGCGGTGTCCTGGACGCCGAGGGCCGCGTCGACAACGACGCGACGCTGGAGCGGTACGCCGAGATGGCCCAGGTCCAGGCCGACGCGGGCGCCCATGTCGTGGGCCCCAGCGGGATGATGGACGGGCAGATCGGCGTCATCCGCGACGCGCTCGACCAGATCGGCCGGGAGGACGTCGCCGTCCTCGCCTACACCGCGAAGTACTCCTCCGCCTTCTACGGTCCCTTCCGCGAGGCGGTCGGCTCCTCGCTCCAGGGGGACCGCAAGACCTACCAGCAGGACCCGGCGAACCTGCGCGAGTCGCTGCGCGAGCTGGCCCTCGACCTGGAGGAGGGCGCCGACATGGTCATGGTCAAGCCGGCCGGTCCCTACCTCGACGTCCTGGCCGAGGTCGCGGACGCGGTGGACGTGCCGGTGGCCGCGTACCAGATCTCCGGTGAGTACTCGATGATCGAGGCCGCGGCCGAGAAGGGCTGGGTGGACCGGGAGCGGGCCATCCTGGAGACCCTGACCGGCATCAAGCGGGCCGGGGCGCGGAACATCCTCACCTACTGGGCCGTCGAGGTCGCGCAGAAGCTGCGCTGAGGACCGGGCTGGACGGCGGCCGTCGCACACGGCCGCCCCAGCGACGCCGAGTCCGTGGACGGCCCCTCGTCGCGTACGCCCTCACCGTCGTCGCAGCCCGTCAGGGCGGCCGAGGCGGCGAGCACGAGCACCGTCGCGGCGAGCAGCCGGACGCGGGCGCGGGCGGGGCGTGCGCGGGTGGGACGTGCGGACATGGGAGATCCCCCTGAGGCGGGCACGAGCGGTTCTTGTGAGGTGGAGGCCGTGGTCGGCGGCGGGTCGTGCCCAGCTTGATCCGTGGGCACGACCCCGCGCCACAACCGGCCGCCGATGCGGGACGCCGGAACGTCACAACCCCCTGTGACCTGCACAGACGGCGTCCCTCTGGGATGCGGTACGGGACGTGGATCAGAAGTCCACGGCCGGTCCCATGGTGCTCTCCCAGTACGTCACCGTCAGCTTGTCGTCGACGTAGACGCTCCTGCCGGGCAGCGCGACCGTGCCGATGGAGCCGTCGTCGAAGGGGATCGTCAGGGTGTTGACGGTGTGCCCGTGGTCGCCGTCGCCGGACAGGAGCACGCCCGCGTAGCCGGACTGGCCCGGCTCCAGCGTGGTCACCGCCTGCGGCTTGGTCTCCTCGGCCACCGGCGGCACCGACTGCGCCTCGCCGAAGCGGGCCGCCGGGTACATGGGCAGCATGCAGGTCTTCGAACCCGTGTTCGTTGCGGTGATCAGCAGGTGGTTGATGGGACGGGAGACCGTGGCGGCCTTGAAGCGCAGGCTCTTGGCCCCGCACTTCGCGAGCTCCCCGGAGGACGCGTCGGAGTCGCCGGTGTCCCGCGAGCCCGCGCCGGAACCGCCGGTGCTGCCGCTGCCCTTGGATGTGCCGCCGTTCACGGAGGAACCCTTCCCGGCGGCGGAACCCGAGCCGGAACCGGAGCCCGCGCCCGTCCCGGTGCCGGTCTCGCCCGGGGCCTTCGCGTCGGCGGAGGCGGCGCCCGACGGCTGCTCGTTCTGTACGGAACCCGCGGGGGCGGCGGAGGACGCGGCGCCCGCGCCGTTGTCGTCGCCGCCGCTCTGGCAGGCCGTCAGGGACAGGGCCGCGGCGGCGATCGCGGCGGCGGTGAACAGCCGGGTGCGGCGGGTGCGGCGGATGCGAGCGGACATGGGAACTCCTCGGTAGGGCTGAGTGGACGGCCGTGGAGAACGGCGCTCGACCGGTCGCCGTGAGGCGGTGGGCCGGGAGCGCCGTGTTCGGCTGCTCCACAGCTTGTGGGAGGATCCGTCCCAGCGGCCACAGCTGCCGGGGCAACCGGGACGCTGGAACGCCAAAAGCGGGTCTGACCTGCGGGAACGGCAACCGTCTGGGACGCCGTCCGGGGATGCGAGGAGGGGGCTGGAGGGTGACCGGGGACGATTTCGCCGGGCTGCTGCGGGAGCTGAAGGAGCGGTCCGGACTCAGTTACGGGGCCCTCGGCAAGCGCCTGCACATGAGCGCGTCGACCGTGCACCGGTACGTCAGCGGTGACGTCGTACCGACCGACTACGCGCCCGTCGAGCGGCTGGCCCGCCTCTGCCGGGCCACCCCCGACGAACTCCTCGAACTGCACCGCCGCTGGGTCCGCGCGGACGCGCTGCGCGGGACGAAGGGGGCGGGCCCGGCGGCCGGGGAGACGGCGGCCGGGGAGGAGGAAGCGGCGGACGAGACGGCACCCGCCGGCCGTTCCGCCGGGACCGGATCACCGGCCGCGCCGGACCCGGCCTCCGCCCTTCCCGGTCCCGGCTCGAGAGCCGACTCCCGCCGCGGATCCGGTCCCGACTCCGGTCCCGACTCCGGTCCCGACTCCGGTCCCGGCTCCGGCTCCGGTCCCGACTCCGGCTCTCGGGACGCGGGCGGCCCGCGCGCCCGCCGCCGTCCCACCGCCCTGCTCGCGGGCGCCGGGATCGTGGCGGTGGCCGCCGCGACCGCGCTCGTGGTGCACCTGGTGCCGGGCGGCCGCTCCCATCCGTCCGGCACCGCCGAAGGCGCCGCGGCGGCGGTCTCCGCCACCGGCAGCGGCCCCAGCGCCACGCCCCCGGGGGACCCGGACGGCAGCGCGTCCCCCTCCCTCTCGCCCTCGCGCTCCGCCTCCGCCCCGCCGTCCTCCCCGGCCCCCGGGCACACCCCGGCCGCCCCGCGCTCCACCGCGCCCCTCACGAACGGCCGGCCGGACACCGTGCCGATCACGGTCGGCGTCACCCCGTACTACTGGGACGTGCCCTGCGAGCAGAGCTTCCTGGTGGACCGCAGCCCGAAGAACGTGCCGCCGCCGCCCGGACTCCAGGACGTGGTCGGCTGGGGCGCGCCGCTGGGCGCGGTCGCCGCCGACCGCCAGGTGGTCGTGCTCACCGTGCAGGGCAGCGGCGCCGAGACGGTCGTGCTCCAGGGGCTGCACGTGCGGGTGGTGCGCAGCGACGCGCCGCTGACGTGGAACTCGTACGCGATGAGCAACGGCTGCGGCGGCGGGGTGGACACCAAGTCCTTCGACGTCTCACTCGACCTGGGCAACCCGCTGGCCCAGCCCATCGGCGGACAGCGGAACTTCCCGTACAAGGTCAGCGAGTCCGACCCCGAGGTGTTCTACGTCAACGGGCACACCGCCGGGCACGACGTGAGCTGGTACCTGGAGCTGGACTGGTCCAGCGGCGACCGGCACGGCACCGTCCGCGTCGACGACCACGGCAAGCCGTTCCGCACCAGCGGGGCGCAGGGCCGTCCGCGCTACGTCAGCCCGCTGGGCGGCCACGGCTGGGAACGGGAACTGGGGAGCTGAGTGCACCCGGCCCCGGGCGCGGCCAAGTGCCGTGGGCGGCTAGGTTGTTCGCGATCGGACGACTTTTCCAGGGAGACGCGCCATGCCCGGTGATGCCCTCAGCCCCGACTCCGCCGAGCTGCGGAGCCGGATCGACTCGACCAAGCCGCATCCGGCGCGGGTCTACGACGTCCTGCTGGGCGGCAAGGACCACTACCCGGTCGACCGGGAGGCGGCGGCGCGGGCCATCGCCCAGCACCCCCGGGGCTTCCTCACCGCCCGGTACAACCGCGACTTCCTGCGCCGCGCGGTCACCACGCTCGTACGGGACGAGGGCGTGCGCCAGTTCCTGGATGTCGGCACCGGCCTGCCGACCGCCGAGAACGTCCACCAGATCGCCCAGCGCCTGGCCCCCGAGACCCGGGTCGTCTACGTCGACAACGACCCGATCGTGCTGACCCACGCCCGCGCGCTGCTCACCTCCGGGCCCGAGGGCCGCACCGACTACGTCGACGCCGATCTGCGCGACCCGGCGCGGATCCTCGAAGAGGCCGCCCGCACGCTCGACCTCGGCCGGCCCGTGGCGCTGGTGCTGCTCGCGGTGCTGCACTTCATCGAGGACGAGGCGGCCTACGCCCTGGTCCGCGACCTGCTGGCGGCGCTGCCCCCGGGGAGCTGGCTGGTCCTGAGCCATCTGGCCGAGGACCTCAACCCGGCGGGCACCTCCAAGGTGGTCGGCTCCCTGAAGAAGAGCGGGATGACCTTCGTGTTGCGCACGCGCGAGCAGGTCGAGCGGTTCTTCGACGAGAACGGGCTGACCCCCGCCGAGCCGGGCATCGTCCCCGTGCACCACTGGCGCCCGGACGGCGCGGCGCCCGTGCTGCGCGTGCCGGACCCGGAGTACCTGGAGTCCCTGGAGCTGATCGACCGGATCAGGTACGCCGACATCAACGACCCCTCGGCGGGCGACCCCAGCATCCACGCGGCCATCGCCCGCAAGCCCTGACCACACCACCCCTTCGCACCCCAGGAGGAACGACGTGCCCGGTGACGCCCTCAGCCAGGACCCCGCCGAGATCCGGGGCCGGATCGACACGACCAGGGCCCATCCGGCGCGCGTCTACGACGTCTTCCTGGGCGGCAAGGACCACTACCCGGCCGATCTCGCCGCGGCCGCCGCCGGACTCGCCGCCAACCCGCGCGGTTACCTCGACGTCCGGCACAACCGCGACTTCCTGCGCCGGGCCGTGACCACGCTCGCCGCCGAGGACGGCATCCGCCAGTTCCTCGACATCGGCACCGGCCTGCCGACCGCCGAGAACGTCCACCAGATCGCCCAGCGGACCGACCCCGGCGCACGGGTGGTGTACGTCGACAACGACCCCGTCGTCCTCGCGCACGCCCGCGCGCTGCTCACCTCCGGGCCCGAGGGCCGCACCGACTACATCGACGCCGACCTCCGCGACCCCGCGCACATCCTCGAACAGGCCGCGAACACCCTCGACTTCGACCGGCCGATCGCCCTCTGCCTGGTCGCTATCCTGCACTTCGTCGCGGACGAGGAGGCGTACCCGCTCGTCCGCGAACTGCTGGACGCGCTGCCCGCCGGGAGCCGGCTGGTCCTCAGCCACCTCACCGACGACCTCAACCCGGAGAACGTCCGCGCGGTGCAGCGCGCCTACACCGAGCGCGGCTTCACCTTCGTGCTGCGCTCCCGCGCGGATGTCGCCCGCTTCCTCACGGACAACGGCCTGGAGACGGCCGCGCCCGGTGTGGTCCCCGTCCACCACTGGCGCCCCGACCACGCCGCGCCCGTCCCCGAACAGCCCGATCCGGCCTACCTCGACACCCTCGACGACATCGAGAAGGTCCGCTACCGCGCCATCGACGACGTCACCGACGCCGACATCAACGTGTACGCGGCACTCGGCGTCAAGCCGTAGCCCGGGGCGCCGCCGGTGCGCTCAGTCCCACCAGAAGTGCCAGGACCGGCCGCCCGTCAGCGTCCGCGCGTACGCATCGAGCCCTTCCTCCACGCTGTCCGGGCAGAACGCGAAGTGCTCCGCCGCCACCGCCTCCGCCTCGGCGGGGGTGGCGGGCGGCGCGGCCACGGACACGGTGAGGTGGTCGAAGCCCAGCGCCACGACCCGTATGCCGAAGCGGTCCTCCCACGAGCGGAGCACCGCGCACAGCCGGGCCACGTCCTCCTCGTGGTTCACCGGGCCGCTCCAGCCGATCGCCGCCGGTATGTCCGCGCTGCGCCGCGCGGGCACCAGCGCCAGATGCGGGTCCTTCAGCCAGGGCCGCCCCTCCGCGAGCGCGTCCGCCAGCTCCGCCGCCCGTACGTCCGGCGCGGCCGTCAGCGACAGCGGCTCGGCCAGCCCCGGCCACTCGCCCGCCCGCTCCACCGCCCACTCCGGCCAGCACTCCGCGAGCACGTCCTCGGCGTCATGGTCACCCGGATACGACGTCTCGCCGGGCATCAGCTCCCAGTCCTCCGGGCCGCCCTGACCGCCGTTCAGATCCAGCAGCACCGGCAGCAGGCCCACCCGGGCGGCGGGCCCGCCCAGCGCCGCCCAGTTGCCGGGCGCCACGGCGCGCCCGGCGCACCACATCAGCGGTTCGCGCCACGGACCGTCGTCCGTCGCGTCGATCAGGCTCCCGGGCGGCAGTTGCAGCCCGAGGGAACGCCCGCTCGGATCGGCGGCGAGCTTGGGCAGCGGATTCGGAAGAGTCGCCATGCCAGTGACTGTAGGCGCAGCCACTGACAATCCCTCACCTGACCGAGTCGGTGAACGCTTCCCAAGTCGCCGGTGAGACACGGAGGGTGGGCGCGTCCTCCGTGTTCTTCGAGTCACGGATGTGGATGGTGTGGGGGCAGGCGGCGACTTCGAGGCACTGCCCGCCTTCGCTGCCGCTGTAGCTGGACTTCCGCCAGGTGTAGGCGGCTTCAACGCATGCGCCGCCCTCGCTTCCGCTGTAGCTCGACTTGAACCACTCAAGTGAGGTACTCATTGATCTCCTAGCAGACGGTCGAGCAGGCCCTTCGACTCCCCCGGAGTCATGGCCTGTGACCGCAGCATCGCATACTTGCGGGCCAGCACGGACACCTCGTCCGGGGCCGCCACCCACTGGCTCCCGCGCTGCCCTTCCGTGTAGGCGAGGTGCTGGTGGTCCGAGGTCTCCAGCAAGGTGAAGGGACCGTCCAGACCAGCGCTGCTGGGCGCCCGCATGGGCAGAAACTGCAAGGACATACCCGGCCGTTCGGCATACTCGCGCAGGCGGCGCAGTTGCTCGCGGCGGACGCGGTCCCCTCCGACGCGGAGGTGCAGCACCGGCTCCCAGACGATGAAGCTCATCGTCGGCGGACACTTGCGCTGGAGGATCTCCTGGCGGCCGATGCGTCCCGCGAGCTTCGTCGCCAGTTCGTCCTCGTCGTACGCGGGGACCCGCTCGCACAGTACGGCGCGCGCGTACGGCTCCGTCTGGAGCAGACCGGGCAGTACCGCGTTGTCGTACCAGGAGAGCGAGACCGCTTCCCGCTCATGGACCATGTACTGCTCGGCGTACATCGGGAACTGGTCGATCTCCGGCAGCTTGTCCACCCCGGCCGCCAGCATCCCCTTGGTGTCGAGGAGTACGTCCATCGCCTCCGCGACATCCGGCATCAGCGGTCGTCTGCCCTGCTCGATCGAGGCGACGGTCTCCTCGTCCACCATCAGCCGTTCCGCCAGCACGCGCTGCGTGAAACCGGCCGCTTTCCTCGCGGCCTGCACCTGCGCGCCCAGCATCTTCAGCGTCGAGAAGTTCTTCTTCCGTGGCTGCTTCTTGGTGCTCATGCCGGTCCAACTCCCCACGCCCCGCTCGTGGTGACCCTTGCCGACCCGTACAGATTACGCGTACGGGTTCACTCACTGATCCAGCGTAGTGACTCTGCGCGACATTCGTCCCGTGATTCAGTCAACCGAACTCCCCTACCAGCGCGACCAGTTCTACCGTCGTGACCGCCGGTCCGTGCCGGCCGCCCGGCGGCTGTCCGAGTGGGCGCTGCGGTTCTGGGGGCTGGCCGAGTGGACGCGGGCCGAGGACGTGGCCCTGTGCACCAGCGAGCTGGCCACCAACGCGCTGCTGCACGGCGTACCGCCGGGCCGTGGCTTTCTCCTGCGGGTGCGCTACGACGGCGCCGTCGTGCGCGTCGAGGTGCACGACAGCGGTGACGGCGTGCCGCGCATCCCGGAGGGGCCCCCGGACGCGGCCGAGGGCGGACGCGGGCTGCTGCTCGTGTCCGCCCTCAGCGACAAGTGGGGCGTGGGGGAGCGGAACCCGGGCAAGGTGGTGTGGGCCGAGTTCGCTCGGTGACTCAGAGCCGTTCGGGCGCCTGGATGCCCAGCAGGGCCATGCCCTGCCGGAGCGTGCGGCCGGTGGCGTCGGTCAGGAAGAGGCGGTTCTCCACCTGCTCCGGCGTCTCGGCCTTCAGGACCGGGCACTTGTCGTAGAACGTGGTGAACAGGGACGCGAGCTGGTAGAGGTACGCCGTCAGCTTGTGCGGGGCGTACTCGGCGGCGGCCTCCGCGACCGTCTCCGCGAACTGGTCCGCGTGCAGCCCGAGCGCCCGCTCGGCCGGGGACAGCTCCAGCTCGGGGTGGGCCACCGGACGGACCTCGCCCGCCTTGCGCTGGATGGACTGGGTCCGGGCGTACGCGTACTGGAGGTAGACCGACGTGTCGCCGTTGAGCGAGACCATCTGGTCCAGGTCGAACTTGTAGTCCCGGCTCGCCGAGGTCGACAGGTCCGCGTACTTCACCGCGCCGATGCCCACCTGGGCGCCGCGCTCGGCGATCTCCTGCTCGGACAGGTCCCGCGCCTTCTCGCGCACGACCGCCGAGGCGCGGTCGATCGCCTCGTCCAGCAGGTCGACCAGGCGCACCGTCTCGCCCTCACGGGTCTTGAACGGCTTGCCGTCCTTGCCGAGGACCGTGCCGAAGGCGAGCTGCCGGGCCTTGACGTCCGCGCCGAGCCAGCCCGCCCGGCGCGCGGTCTCGAAGACCATCTTGAAGTGCAGGGACTGCCGTGCGTCCACCACGTACAGCAGGGTGTCGGCCTTCAGGCTGAAGACGCGGTCGCGGATCGCGGACAGGTCGGTGGCCGCGTAGCCGTAGCCGCCGTCCGACTTCTGGACGATCAGCGGGACCTTGTTGCCGTCGGGGCCCAGGATGTCGTCGAAGAAGACGCACAGCGCGCCCTCGGAGCGGACCGCGACGCCCGACTCCTCCAGGAGGCGGCAGGTCTCGGCCAGCATGTCGTTGTACCCGGACTCGCCGACGATGTCCGCGTCCCGGATCTCCATGTCCAGCTTCTCGAAGACGGAGAAGAAGTAGATCTTCGACTCGTCGACGAACTTCTGCCACATGGCGAGCGTGTGCGGGTCACCGGCCTGGAGGTCGACCACCCGGCGCCGGGCGCGCGTCTTGAACTCCTCGTCGGAGTCGAACTTCCTGCGCGCGGCCTTGTAGAGGCGGTCGAGGTTGGACATCGCCTCCTCGCCGCTCACCTCTCCGGCCCGGTGGTCCAGCTCGTGCGGGTGCTCGTCCAGATACTGGATGAGCATGCCGAACTGGGTGCCCCAGTCGCCGATGTGGTGGCGGCGCACCACGGTCTCCCCGGTGAACTCCAGGAGCTGGACGACCGCGTCGCCGATGACCGCCGAGCGCAGATGGCCGACGTGCATCTCCTTGGCGACGTTCGGCTGGGCGTAGTCGATGACCGTGGTGCCCGGGTGGTCGGCGTGCGGCACGCCGAGCCGGGCCGCCGGGTCGGTGACCCGCGCGGACAGGTTCTCGATGATCGCCTTGTCGGTGACCGTGATGTTGAGGAAGCCGGGGCCGGAGACCTCGATGTCCCCGATCACGTCACCGGTGACCACCCGCTCCACGACCTGCGCCGCCAGCTCGCGCGGGTTCGCCTTGGCCTTCTTGGCCAGCGCCAGGATCCCGTTGGCCTGGAAGTCGGCCCGGTCGCTTCGTCGCAGCAGCGGGTCCGCGGCGGCGGCCTCCGGCAGGGCGGCCGAGAGCGCGTTCGCGAGACGCTGGTGGACGGAGGCGGTGAGGGACGTGACCGAGGCCATAGGAATGGGTGCCGTTCTCGTCTGGGGATAATGAGTCCCGCTCAGTATCCCACGGGGGGTAAACCGAATTTTCCGTCCGCCCGGTCAACCCCGGGGCGCGTCCCTCCGTCCAACGCCGTGGAAAGGCGTTTTCGTGGATGCCGCCCGGCCTGGGAGAATGGGACGGTCAGCCGTGCGACCGCGTGGGCGGCCCACGGAGAGCTTCCGGAAACTCCAGGAAACTTCAGGAAAGAGGACGTGCCGATCGTGGCTCAGAGCACCGAGACCACCGACTGGGTCTCCCGTTTCGCGGATGAGGTCATCGAGGAGTCGGAGCGCCGGGCCCCTGGCAAACCCGTGGTCGTCGCCTCCGGTCTGTCCCCGTCCGGCCCCATCCACCTGGGCAACCTGCGCGAGGTCATGACCCCGCACCTGGTCGCCGACGAGATCCGCCGCCGCGGCCACCAGGTCCGGCACCTGATCTCCTGGGACGACTACGACCGCTACCGCAAGGTCCCGGCGGGCGTCCCCGGCGTCGACGAGTCGTGGGCCGAGCACATCGGCAAGCCGCTGACCTCCGTCCCCGCGCCCGCGGGCTCCGCCCACCCGAACTGGGCCGAGCACTTCAGGGCCGCCATGGTCGCCTCGCTCGCCGAGCTGGGCGTGGAGTTCGACGGGATCAGCCAGACCGCGCAGTACACCTCCGGGGTCTACCGCGAGCAGGTCCTGCACGCCATGCGGCACCGCGCCGACATCGACGCGATCCTCGCCCAGTACCGCACCAGGCCGAAGACCGGCGGCAAGAAGCAGCAGAAGCCGGCCGACGAGGCCGAGCTGGAGGCCGCCGAGGGCTCGGGCGCCGCCGCCGAGGACGACGGCAGCTCCGGCTCCGCCGGATACTTCCCGTACAAGCCGTACTGCGGCAACTGCGAGAAGGACCTCACCACCGTCACCGCCTACGACGACGACTCCACCGAGCTGACGTACACCTGCACGGCGTGCGCCTTCTCGGAGACCGTCCGGCTCAGCGAGTTCAACCGCGGCAAGCTGGTCTGGAAGGTCGACTGGCCGATGCGCTGGGCGTACGAG
Organism: Streptomyces sp. PL-25; assembly: GCF_058344915.1. NCBI lineage: Bacteria > Bacillati > Actinomycetota > Actinomycetes > Kitasatosporales > Streptomycetaceae > Streptomyces > Streptomyces sp. PL-25. The sequence continues at coordinate 3,171,131 of NZ_CP136997.1, read as the reverse complement.
GGCGTGATCTTCGAGCCGTCCGGCGTCGACCACTCCTCGCCCGGCTCGTCCTTCCAGGTCGGCGGGCAGATCGTCGGCATCTTCGACGGCAAGCAGCCCATCGGTCCGATGTACGCCTTCGTCGGCATCTCCGGCATGGCCAAGATGTCCTCGTCCAAGGGCGGTGTGCCCACGCCCGGCGACGCGCTCCAGATCATGGAGCCGCAGCTGCTGCGCTGGCTGTACGCCCGTCGCCGCCCCAACCAGTCCTTCAAGATCGCCTTCGACCAGGAGATCCAGCGGCTGTACGACGAGTGGGACAAGCTGGCGGGCAAGGTCGCCGACGGCTCCGCGCTGCCCGGTGACGTCGCCGCGTACACCCGCGCGGTCGGCACCGCCTCCGGCGAGCTGCCCAGGACGGCCCGCCCGCTGCCGTACCGCACCCTCGCCTCGGTCGCCGACATCACCGCCGGCCACCAGGACCAGGCGCTGCGCATCCTCAGCGAGCTGGACCCGTCCGACCCGCTGTCCTCGCTGGACGAGTCCCGCCCGCGCTACGACAAGGCCGAGGCGTGGATCAACACCCACGTCCCCGCCGACCAGCGCACCATCGTCCGCGCCGAGCCCGACACCGACCTGCTGAAGTCGCTGGACGAGCCGTCCCGGCAGTCCGTGCGGCTCCTGCTCGACGGCCTCGCCGAGCACTGGTCGCTGGACGGCCTCACCCACCTGGTCTACGGCGTGCCCAAGGTCCAGGCCGGATTCTCCGCCGACGCCACGCCCAAGGAACTGCCGCCGGAGATCAAGACCGCCCAGCGGACGTTCTTCGCGCTCCTCTACCACCTGCTCGTCGGCCGCGACACCGGCCCGCGCCTGCCCACGCTGCTCCTCGCGGTGGGCCAGGAGCGGGTGCGGACGCTGCTCGGCGCGTAGGCGCTCCGCGGGACGCCGTAAGGCAACGGGAAGGGGGCCCTCCACCCGGAGGGCCCCCTTCCCGTTGCCGCGCGCGTGCGGCGCCTAGGCGATGTGCTCCTCCATCAGCTCGTCGTTGAGACGGGCCGTGAAGCGGTCCATGTACTGGTTCAGCTCGCGGGACTGGAGACGCACCCCGTACGCCGCCTCGACGTTCGCGGCGAAGGTGCCGGGCGTCGGCATACCCTCGCCCTCGATCGAGTACCGGAACACCTGGTACAGGCCCTCCTCGTCCGGCGCCTGCTCGGCCGTGCCGCCGCCGTCGCCCAGCTCACGGGTGCGGTTGGGGCCCGCGGGGACCGGGAAGCCGCCCGTGTCCTCGGGGGAGGGCTGCCGGGGAGCGGACCGCTGGGGGGCGGGCTGCTCCGATGCCTGCTGCTCCGGCTGGCCCGGCTGGTCGGGGTGCCGCTCCTCGTACCACTCGTCGTACGGCGGCTCCGGGCCGTACGACGGCTCCGGCTCGTACGTCGGGTCGTACCCGCCGTGGTAGTCGACCTGCCGCGGCGCCTGGAACCACGGGCTCTCCGCCGGGTCCGGCACATACGCCTGCTGCTCCGGCTCCGGGCCGCGCTCGGCCACCAGCGCGCGCGGCTGCCCGCCGCCCGGCACCGCCGCCCGCTGCGCCTCGGCGGCCACCGCCGGCTGCGGCGCGGGCACCGGCGGCAGCAGCGCGGGCTCGATACCCGCCGCCGCCAGGCCCGCAGGCGCCGTCTCCGCCAGCGGCACGCCGTAGCGGGCGAGCCGCAGCGGCATCAGCGACTCCACCGGAGCCTTGCGGCGCCAGGCCCGGCCGAAGCGCGAACGCAGCCGCGCCTGGTAGACCAGCCGCTCCTGCTCCAGCTTGATCACCTGCTCGTAGGAGCGCAGCTCCCACAGCTTCATCCGGCGCCACAGCAGGAACGTCGGCAGCGGCGACAGCAGCCAGCGGGTGAGGCGGACCCCCTCCATGTGCTTGTCGGCCGTGATGTCCGCGATCCGGCCCACGGCGTGCCGCGCCGCCTCCACCGCCACCACGAACAGCACCGGGATCACCGCGTGCATCCCGACACCCAGCGGATCCGGCCAGGCCGCAGCGCCGTTGAACGCGATCGTCGCCGTCGTCAGCACCCACGCCGTCTGACGCAGCAGCGGGAAGGGGATCCGGATCCACGTCAGCAGCAGATCCAGGGCGAGCAGCACACAGATGCCCGCGTCGATGCCTATCGGGAACACATAACTGAAGTCCCCGAAGCCCTTCTTGATGGCCAGCTCGCGCACGGCCGCGTACGAACCCGCGAAACCGATACCGGCGATGATCACGGCGCCGGCCACGACCACGCCGATCAGTACCCGGTGCATCCGAGTCAGCTGCAATGGCGCGGCCACTCGTACTCCCCTCCCCTTGCCTCCTGTTGCGCGCAACAGAGTGGCACATCCGTGCGGGGAACGGATGGCCGGATCCGGCGGTCCGCTCCGCCCGGCCGCGCGCGGACGGCTACCGAGCGGACTTCGACGCCGACTCCGAGGGCGACGTCGTCGCCGACGCCGAGGCGGAACCGGAGGCCGGCGCGGACGCCTTCCCGGACGCCCCACCGGACGCCTTCCCGGAGGGCGAGGACGCGTCCGAACCGCCCGAAGAGCCCGCACCACCGGCGCCGTTGACCGTCTTCACCGAGGCCACCGCCTCCTGGGCGGCCCGCACCGCGTCCTTCGTCAGGGCCTCAGCGTCCGGCGTCTTGTCACCGGCCAGACCCGCGCCGTTGTAGTCGAGCGTGACCACCACGTTCTCCACCCGGGCCACGACCGTCTGCTGCTTGAAGGTGCCTTCCTTCTTCTTCAGGTCGTAGCGCACCGCCGTCGCCTCGTCGCCCGCCCCGGACACCGGCTGCGACGACGTCTTGCGCGCACCCGACACCGACCGCGCGTCCTGCACCTGCTTGCCGTAGTACTCGCGCGCCTGCGCCTCGCCCGAACCGCGCGCCGTGTCCGACTCGAAACGCAGCAGCGAGACGTTCAGCCAGCGGTACTGGGACCCCTTCACGCCGTTGTTCGTCAGCCCGTTCCACGAGCAGCTCGCCCGCGTCGACACATCGCTGGAGGTGCCCGCCTTGGCGGACTTCTCACCGCCCGGCACCAGTTCGCCCAGCGTCTTCTTCGGCAGCATCCCGCACGGGTCCGGCAGCTTCCCGTAGGCCGCGGCCCGCACGGTCGGCGACGGGCTCGCCGACGCCGACGCCGAGGCGCCGCCCGAGGCCGCCGCGCTCGCCGTGCCGGACGCGTCGTCCGAACCGGAGTCCGAGGAGGACGAACAGGCGGCCGCCGTCAGCAGCAGCACCGGCAGCGCGGTCGCGCACACGACGGCACGGCGCAGCCGCGGTGCCCCCGCGGCACGCCCCTCCCGCTGGTCACGCCGGTCACGCTGTTCTCGCTGAGCTGCTCGCTGCATGGTTCCTTCACTCATGACGCTCGTGGTTCCCTGCGTTTCGGATCACGGTCTGATCAGGTCCGGGGGCCACCGTACGCAATCGGTCAGCGGCGTGGTCCGCCTTCCCGCGCATCCCGGCACCGCGCCAAGTGCCGCGCCCAGGACGTCAACCGCCCAGCGAATCCGCGAGCTGCGCCGCCAGTTTCCGGGCCCTGTCCTGCATTTCCTTGCTGTCCGGGACCGCGCCCACACCGGCCGGCTGCTCCTCGTACTCGATGGTCACGATCACGTTCGACGTGCGGAACGCCACAGTCACCGTCCGCTGCTTGACCGTCGAACCGGAGCTGCTGAGCGCGTCGTCGAGGAACGCCTCGTCGCCGAGGTCGTCGAGGGTGCGGGGCTGGATCTCGGCCGGGTCGGTGACGGGGGCGGAGGCCGTAGAAGAAGGCGCGGAGGGGGCGGAGGGGCCGCCGGTGGAGTGGGAGGAGGGCGCGCCGCCGGGGGTGCCGCCGGACGGCGACGGGGGCGGGGACTGGGATCCGGAGGAGCCGGAGGAGCCGGAGGAGCCGGACTGCGACTGCGAGCCGCCGGACGGGGTGAGCGGCGCGGGCAGGTCCGCGGCGCTCTGCCGGGTGGCGAAGACCGCCTCGGCCTGGCTGTCGTCGCTCACCGCGTTGTCGTAGGAGACGACCCGCTCGAAGTCGATGTGCAGATGGTCGGTGGCCTCGGCGGAGTCCACCTTCCAGCGGCAGCCGACCTTGCGGTCCGTGTCGTAGGTGAGCGTGGCCTCGCCGTCGTACGCCTTCTCGCGCTGCTCCGGGTCGGTGATCTGCTGGATGCCGGGCAGCAGCGTGTCGAGGGTGCCGTGGCCGACCGCGCGGCAGGCCTCCGGGAGCGTGCGGTACCTGCCCGGCTGGGCCGCCGCCGTCGCGGGTCCCGGACCGTCCGGGTTGGCGTCGTCCGCCCGGCCGCCGTCCGACGAGCCGCCGGAGCAGCCGGCCAGCAACAGCGCCGCGAACAACGCGGCGGCGCCGGATACGTACGCCTTCCGCAGCACGGTCAGGCTCCTCTCGACGGGGGTCGGTCACCCGGGCCGCCCGGCGGTTAATCGCTTGCCGGGCGGGGGCGTCTCCTGGAGACAATGTGTATCGCACGCACTGCCGTGGACGCCGGTCCGATGTCCTGTTTCGTCGACCTTGGCGCTGGTATTGCGATTCGCCACTTCTGAGACTTCTGTATGTTTACCGGGGGAATGAGCACGCTATGTCGTACGTGGAAATGCCGGGCGCGAAGGTGCCCATACGCCTGTGGACCGACCCCGCCTCGGTCGAGGACGTGGCGCTGCGCCAGCTCCAGAACGTCGCCACCCTGCCCTGGATCAAGGGCCTGGCCGTCATGCCCGACGTGCACTACGGCAAGGGCGCGACCGTCGGTTCCGTCATCGCCATGCGCGGCGCGGTCTGCCCGGCGGCGGTCGGTGTGGACATCGGCTGCGGCATGTCCGCGGTGAAGACGTCCCTCACCGCCAACGACCTCCCCGGCGACCTCTCCCGCCTGCGCTCCAGGATCGAACAGGCCATCCCGGTCGGCCGCGGCATGCACGACGACCCCGTCGACCCGCACGCCTTCCACGGCCTGGCCACGGCGGGCTGGGACGGCTTCTGGGGGCGGTTCGACGGTGTGGCCGAAGCGGTCAGATTCCGTCAGGAACGGGCGACGAAGCAGATGGGAACGCTCGGAGCGGGGAATCACCATATCGAACTTTCACTCGATTCTGAGGGTTCGGTCTGGCTCACGCTCCACTCCGGTTCGCGGAACATCGGCAAGGAACTGGCCGAGCATCACATCGGCGTCGCGCAGAAGCTCCCGCACAACCAGGACTTGGTCGACCGAGACCTGGCGGTGTTCGTCGCGGACACCCCGCAGATGGCCGCCTACCGCAACGACCTGTTCTGGGCGCAGGAGTACGCCAAGTACAACCGCACGCTCATGATGGCGCTGCTCAAGGATGTCGTCCGCAAGGAGTTCAAGAAGGCGAAGCCGGTCTTCGAGCAGGAGATCTCCTGTCACCACAACTACGTGGCGGAGGAACGTTACGACGGCATGGACCTGCTGGTCACCCGCAAGGGCGCGATCCGCGCGGGTTCCGGCGAGTACGGCATCATCCCCGGTTCCATGGGAACCAGTTCGTACATCGTGAAGGGCCTCGGCAACGAGAAGGCATTCAACTCGGCTTCGCACGGTGCCGGTCGCCGGATGAGCCGCAACGCCGCAAAGCGCCGCTTCTCCACGAAGGACCTGGAGGAGCAGACACGGGGCGTGGAGTGCCGCAAGGACTCCGGTGTGGTCGACGAGATCCCGGGTGCCTACAAGAACATCGACCAGGTGATGGCGCAGCAGCGCGATCTGGTCGAGGTCGTGGCGAAGCTGAAGCAGTTCATCTGTGTGAAGGGCTGACGCGCCGGGGCTCCGAGCGGGTGCTCGGAGCCTCGGTCCCGTGTCACTGAACGCTCGGCCTGGGGACTTGTCCGGTACGCAGCCGCCAGAGGCGGAGACTGCAACTCTGGTCGGTCCTGCCGAGTTTCTGTGCTGCTGCCCGGGGGCTGTTCAGGGTCAGCAGGATCCGGTCATCGCTCTCGGACCAGCGGCGGTGCCTGGAAGCCGCGCGCATGCCGCTGGGGCGGGCCCAGGCGGTGAGTGAGTCGGCCGCTTCTCGCTTGCGGCCGAGAGACAGACAACCTGGGTACCAGAGATGCGCTGCCAGGGCCTGCGCGGTCTCCATCGTGTAGAGGACGTTGTAGATGTCGTCGCGAGTGTTCCTCCTGGAAGCGCGTTCGACGCCGGTGATTTCCCTGGCGTACCGGCACAGGTAGACACTCATCGCCGTGCTGGCGGTGGTGAGGGAGACGAACGGGAAGCCCTTGCCGGTGAAGCCCACGGAACCGTCGGCGTCGATGACTCCGCGCAGGTAGTCGCGGGGGGAGAAGTCTCCGGCCGGGGGAGCGATGGAGGCGGATTTGCGGCCGTAGGGCAGGCCGATTTCGTTGAGCCGGGTCCTTGCCTCCAGGGAGCACAGGGTCCAGACGGCCGTGTGGGACGTCTCCGCGAAGTTCGTGGACCTGCTGCGTTCGGTGACGTTGCTGTAGTACGGCGTCAGTTTCTGGAACGACCGCAGGAGGTCGATGTCTTGAGCGCCGATCTCGACGGTCAGGCGTCCTTTCCTGCCGACTCCTCGGTACAGGGTTCCGTCCGCCTGCAAGAAGCCGAACATGTACGCGTACTCCGGGACGGTGAGGTCCATGAACCGGTGCGCGTTAGGCTCGCGGTCAGCCATGAGGAAGCGATTCCTTCCTTGCTGGTCAGGCCCTCGGTCGGGATGCCGCCCGGCCGGGGGCCGTCGTCTGAGGTGGTGGCGCGAGCCTAGATCGGGAGTTCGGGGTCCGTTCGGGTGATCGCCGAGGTTCACCCCTGTGGGTTATGCGAGCCGCTTCTCCAGCAGGGTCACCGCGTACGGGGTGCCCGTGGGGTTCGGTTTGGCGGGGTGTTCGCCGGTGGCCGTGTAGCCGGCCGTCTCGTAGTAGGCGCGCAGGCGGGGGTTGGTGGTGAGGCAGTCGAGGCGGGCGTAGGGGCGGCCGGTGGCGGTGATGCGGGACTCGGCCTCGGCGAGGAGGCGGCGGCCGGTGCCGGGCGGGGCGGTGTGCGGGGCGGTCATCAGGCGGTGGATGTAGCCGGCGTCGGCGGGGCGGGGGCCCCAGGCGTCGGGGTCGTCCCACCACAGTTCCCAGGCGCCGGCCAGATGCCCGCCCGCGTAAGCGAGCCAGACCTCGCCCTCGCGCATCCGGGTGCGGAAGTGGGCCTCGTCCTTCTCGCCCGGCTTCCACTGGTCGATGCCGCGGGCCAGCTGCCACAGGGCGGCGCTGTCGCGCAGCCGGACCAGCAGCGGCGCGTCGGCGGGGACGGCGCGGCGGAAGGACAGCGGCGGCCGGGTGGCGGGGGCGGGCTCCAGGAGGTGGGCGCGCAGGGTGGCGGCGAGCGCGGACGCGTCGAGTTCCAGGGCGTCGGTGACGTACGCCTCGACGGAGCCGTACTTCTGCCTCAGGGCGGCCAGGAACAGGCGCATCACCGCGGCGGGGGCGCGGCCGTAGCCGGGCCAGCGGGGGGTGCGTCCGCCGTTGCGGGCCCGCCAGTCGGCCAGCAGCATCGGGGTGGCCAGCTCGGTGAGGGAGAAGTCCTCGACGACGGTGGGCTCGGGGACGCCGAGCAGGGTCAGGACCAGCGCGGCCAGTTCGCCCGTGCGGTCCTTGCCGGAGGCGCAGTGGAAGACCAGCGGGGTGCCGGAGACGGCCGCGTCGCGGATCAGCTCCAGGGCGGCGCGGATCTCCTTGGTGCCGTCCTCGGCCACTTCGAGGTAGCGCTCGGCCAGATACGGGCCCGGGTCCACCTCGGGGCCCAGCGCGGGCTGGTCGTAGGGGCGGTGCTCGATGCTGAGGTTGTGGTAGGTGAAGGAGGGGTGCTCCGGGATTCGGCCCTGGCGCTCGGCCTCCCAGCCGTGGCGCAGGTCGATCACGGTGCCGATCCCCAGGGCGAGGAAGCGGTCCCAGTCCGGGGCGGCGCGGTCCAGCTTGCCGAGGCCGTCGGCGCGGTAGAGGAGGCGCGGGCGGACCCGCAGGCCGTCCTCGGTGGCGTATCCGCCGAGGTCACGGACGTTGCGCAGGGCGTCGAAGCGTATGTGTCTGTCCACGGTCGGTCACCCTACGGGGGGTCGACGCGACCGCGCGGGGCCTCACTTGGCGTGGCGGACCGCGTAGATCATGACGAACGCCACCACGTGGATGCCGAAGAGGAAGTAGCCGAGGTAGTACCAGACGTAGCGCTCGCGCTTCTTCTCCTCCGCCAGGCGCCGCTGCTCGGCGGCGGTCCGCTCCCGGGCGGGCGGCCCCTGGGCGGCGGGGCCAGGTCCGGGGGTGTCCGGCCCGGGGGTGTCCGGTCCGGAGGCGTTCTGTGGCGTCGTCATCGTCATCACCGCTCCCGGTGCACCTTGGTGTTCGACGCCTGGGCGCGCGGGCGCACGACCAGGAGGTCGATGTTGACATGGCTGGGGCGGGTCACCGCCCAGGTGATGGTGTCCGCGACGTCGTCGGCGGTCAGCGGCTCGGCGACGCCCTCGTAGACCTTGGCGGCCTTCTCGGTGTCGCCGCCGAAGCGGGTCAGCGCGAACTCCTCGGTGCGGACCATGCCGGGCGCGACCTCGACGACCCGGACCGGCTGCCCGACGATCTCCAGGCGCAGCGTCTCGGCGAGGACGTGCTCGCCGTGCTTGGCGGCGACGTACCCGGCGCCGCCCTCGTAGGTGCCGAGGCCGGCCGTGGAGGAGACGACGACCACCGTGCCGTCGCCGCTCGCGGCGAGCTTGGGCAGCAGGGCCTGGGTGATGTTGAGGGTGCCGATGACGTTGGTCTCGTACATCGCGCGCCACTGGGCGGGGTCACCGGTGGCGACCGGGTCGGCGCCGAGCGCGCCGCCCGCGTTGTTCACCAGGACGCCGATGGTGCGGAAGGCGCTCGCGAACTCGTCGACGGCGGCCCGGTCGGTGACGTCGAGCTGGTAGGCGGTGGCGGAGTGGCCGGCCGCGGTGATCTCCTCGGCCAGCGCCTCGATGCGGTCCTTGCGGCGGGCGGTCAGCACCACGCGGTAGCCCGCGGCGGCGAGCTGCCGGGCCGTGGCGGCGCCGATACCGCTGCTCGCACCGGTGACCACGGCGATGCGGGAGGCGGCGGACGGTGCGGCGGTGGCCATGGGCTGCTCCTCGGGTTCGTGCGCTCGGCTCAGCCCAGCGTAGGCGAACCTCAGCCGCCGTTCCTCGGGGCCCACATGATCAGCGCCATTCCGGCCAGGCAGACCGCGGCGCCCGCGAGGTCCCAGCGGTCGGGCCGGTAGCCGTCCGCGACGACGCCCCACAGGATGGATCCGGCCACGAAGATCCCGCCGTAGGCGGCGAGGATGCGGCCGAAGTGCGCGTCGGGCTGGAAGGTGGCGACGAAGCCGTACGCGCCGAGCGCGAGCACGCCGCCGGCCGCCCACAGCCAGCCACGGTGTTCGCGCACGCCCTGCCAGACCAGCCAGGCGCCGCCGATCTCGAAGAGCGCGGCGACGACGAAGAGGGCGGCGGAGCGGAGGATCAGCGGCATGGGGGCAGCTTTTCATCACGGCGGTCGCGGGGGGCTTCGCGGGGCGGCCGGGCCGGGCCGGTCAGGGGCAGGGGGGTGGCCGGGTGGTGCGGTGGGTCCGTCAGGGGGTGGCCGGGGTGGTGCGGAGGGTCCGTCAGGGGGTGGCCGGGGTGGTGCGGCGGGCCCAGGGCGGGGTCCAGATGTCGCCGGGGGCGCGCCGGGTGCGGGCGGCGCGCAGGAGGTGGTCGCGCAGGGCGGCGAGCGCGGGGTGCGGGTTGTCGCGGTGGTGCAGGAGGCAGTGCGGGTACGCCGGGACCGGGTGGCGCAGCGGGATGCGGCGCAGGTCGTAGTCGGCGGGCCAGAGCACGCGGGTGAGTTCGCCGACGAAGGTGGTCAGGGTGGGTGACTCGGCCAGGACGTCGGGCAGCGGCTCGGTGCCGAAGTGGGGGCCGATCACGTCGATGGTGAGGCCGAAGGCGGCGGCGAGGTCGGCGTAGTAGGCGGCCCACTCGGTGCCGCTGCCCAGCTCGGGCATCCAGATCGGGTGCCCGGCGAGGTCGGCGGGGCGGACGGCGCGGGCGTCGGCGAAGGGGTGGGCCGGGCCGGTGAGCAGGTGCAGGGGCTCGTCCAGGACGGGGACGGCCGCGATGTCGTCGGGCAGGTTCCGGCCGGGCTGGAGGACGGCGCGGAACGAGGCGTCCACGGTGCCGGCGCGGAGCGCGGCCACCGCCGCGTCGGCGTCGTAGAGGGTGACCACGTCGAGCGCGGTGTCCGGGTGGGCGCGCAGGAAGTCGCGCAGCAGCCCGGAGGGGGCGAGCTTGCGGCCGATGACGTCCACGCGCAGCGCGCGCCGGCCGGGGCGTACGGAGGCGGCGGCGCGTTCGGCGGCGCGCAGGAGTTCGCGGGCGTGCGGCAGGAACGCCTGGCCGTCGACGGTGAGCCGGGCGCCGCGCGCGGTGCGGGTGAACAGCCGGGTGCCGAGGGTCTTCTCCAGGGCGGCCACCCGCTTGGAGACGGCCTGCTGGGTGACGGCCAGATCGGTGGCGGCGTCCTGGAAGCGGCCCGCGTCGGCGGCGGCGACGAAGGTGCGTACGGCGGTGAGGTCCAGGTCCGGGTCCACGTCGGCCGACCCTACTGCCACCGTGCCGTCACAACCGCCGGTTGTGGGCCACGTGCCCCGGCGGTTGTTTGCCGGGCGGGACGGGCGGGGGCTTGGATGGGCGGCCGGTCGGCGGCGGTGGACCGGCCGGGCGGCTGCGGGAGGAGAGCGCGCGTGGGGCGTGAACGGGGACAACGGGAACAACGAGGGCAGCGGGAACAACGAGGGCAGCGGGAACAACGGGGACAACGGGAACAGCGACGGGAGCGGCAGGGGCGGCAGGGGCAGCGGCGGCCGGGGCTCGGGCGGCGGTTCGGGTGGCTGTGGGCGGCGTACGCGGCGAGCACGTTCGGGACGTGGCTGGCGTTCGACGCGTTCGCGCTGATCGCGGTGCTGGTGCTGCACGCCGGGCCGGCCGAGGTGTCGGTGCTGGCGGCGGCCGGTCCGGCGGTGGGCGCGGTGCTGGCGGTGCCGTTCGGGCCGTGGGTGGAGTTCCGGCGCAAGCGGCCGGTGATGATCGCCACCGATCTGGCGCGCTGCGCGGCGCTGCTGACCGTGCCGGTCGCCTACGCGTGCGGCGTGCTCGGATTCGTCCAGCTGCTGGTGGTGTCGGTGCTGGTCGCGGCGGCGGACATCGCGTTCGGCGCGGCGAGCGGGGCGTATCTCAAGGCGCTGGTGCCGAAGCCGGACCTGCTGGCGGCGAGCAGCCGGTTCGAGTCGACGATGTGGACGGCGTCGGTGCTGGGGCCGCCGGCCGGGGGGTTCCTGGTCGGGGTGTTCGGGCCGGTGGTGACGGTGGTGGCCGACGCGGTCAGCTATCTGCTCTCCGCGCTGGGGGTGCGCGCGATCGGCGGTACGGAGGCGGCCCCGCGTCCGCGTCCCGTGCGTACGGAGGGGGCGGAGGGGGGCGCGCCGGGGCGGCTGCGGGCGGCCGACCTGCTCGACGGCTGGCGGTTCGTGCTGACGCACCCGGTGCTGCGGCCGCTGTTCTTCAACACCCTGCTGGTCAACGCGCTGATCATGGCGGCGGCGCCGCTGCTGGCGGTGCTGATGCTGGGCCCGCTGGGGTTCGCGCCGTGGCAGTACGGCCTCGCCTTCGCCGTGCCCTGTCTGGGCGGGCTGCTCGGCTCGCGGCTGGCGGGTCCGCTGGTGGCGCGGTACGGGCGGCGCCGGGTGCTGCTCGCCACGGGGGCGCTCAGGGTGTGCTGGCCGGTGGGCCTGGTGTTCGTGCGGCCCGGGGTGCCCGGACTGGCGGTGGTGATGGCGGTCGAGGCGGTGCTGATCACCCTGTGCGGGGTGTTCAACCCGGTGTACAGCGTCTACCGGCTGGAGCTGACCCCGTCGGACCGGGTGGCCCGCACGCTCGCGGCCTGGTCGGCGAGCGGCAGGCTGACCACGGCGGCGGTGACCGCTCTGTGGGGCCTGCTGGCGGTGTTCACCGGGACGCGCGCCGCGATCGGCCTGGCCGGGCTGCTGCTGTTCGTGACGCCGGTGCTGCTGCCGTGGCGGACGAAGGACGGGGTCGGGGACGGGGACGGGGACGAGCGGGGGCGTGGGCCGGAGGGGGAGGCGGAGGCGCTGGCGGCGGGGGCCGGGGCGGCCTGAGCCCGCCGAGGGGCCGAGGGGCCAGGGGGGCTGAGGAGTCAGGGGGGCGAGGGGTCAGGGGGCGAGGCACGTGAAGGGGGGTGAGGGGGTCAGGGGCCGAGGGCCGTGGAGGGGGGTGCGGCGCGGTGCGGAATACCTCCGGGTGGGGGACCGTTCAGCAGGTATAGTTGAACAGTCAACAACCTGGAGGGTGAGCGACCATGCAGTTCGGGATCTTCAGCGTCGGCGACGTCACGCCGGACCCCACCACCGGCCGGACGCCGACCGAGCGCGAGCGCATCAAGGCCATGGTCGCCATCGCGCTGAAGGCCGAGGAGGTCGGCCTGGACGTCTTCGCGACCGGCGAGCACCACAACCCGCCGTTCGTGCCGTCGTCGCCGACCACCATGCTCGGCTACATCGCCGCGCGCACCGAGCGCCTCGTCCTGTCCACCTCGACGACCCTGATCACCACCAACGACCCGGTGAAGATCGCCGAGGACTTCGCGATGCTCCAGCACCTCGCGGACGGCCGGGTCGACCTGATGATGGGCCGCGGCAACACCGGCCCGGTCTACCCGTGGTTCGGGCAGGACATCCGCCAGGGCATCAACCTGGCCATCGAGAACTACGCCCTGCTGCACCGGCTGTGGCGCGAGGACGTCGTGGACTGGGAGGGCAGGTTCCGCAGCCCGCTCCAGGGCTTCACCGCCACCCCGCGCCCGCTGGACGGCGTACCGCCGTTCGTCTGGCACGGCTCCATCCGCTCCCCGGAGATCGCCGAGCAGGCCGCGTACTACGGCGACGGCTTCTTCCACAACAACATCTTCTGGCCCGCCGACCACACCAAGCGCATGATCGAGCTGTACCGCTCGCGCTACGCCCACTACGGGCACGGCACCCCCGAGCAGGCGATCGTGGGCCTGGGCGGCCAGGTGTTCATGCGGAAGAACTCCCAGGACGCGGTGCGCGAGTTCCGCCCCTACTTCGACAACGCCCCCGTCTACGGCCACGGCCCCTCCCTGGAGGACTTCACCGACCAGACGCCGCTGACCGTGGGCTCCCCGCAGCAGGTCATCGAGAAGACGCTGGCCTTCCGCTCGTACGCGGGCGACTACCAGCGCCAGCTGTTCCTGATGGACCACGCGGGGCTGCCGCTGAAGACCGTCCTCGAACAGCTCGACATGCTGGGCGAGGAGGTCGTGCCGGTGCTGCGCGAGGAGTTCGCCGAGAACCGCCCGGCCGGTGTGCCGGACGCGCCCACCCACACCTCGCTGCTCGCCGCGAAGGACACCCCGGAGGTGACCGTATGAAGCTCGTCGTCGTCTCGGCGGGGCTGAGCGTCCCGTCCTCCACCCGGCTGCTCGCCGACCGGCTGGCCGCCGCGACCGCCGACCGTACGGACGCCCGGGTCCAGGTGATCGAGGTGCGCGACCTCGCCGTGGCCATCGCGCACAACCTGACCAGCGGCTTCCCCGGCCCGGAGCTGGCCGCCGCGCTGGACGCGGTGACGGAGGCGGACGCGCTGATCGCCGTCACGCCCGTCTTCTCCGCGTCCTACAGCGGACTGTTCAAGTCCTTCTTCGACGTGCTCGGCGCGCGCGAGAAGGACGCCCTGGCCGGCAAGCCGGTGCTGATCGCGGCCACCGGCGGCACCGCCCGCCACTCGATGGTCCTCGACCACGCGCTGCGGCCCCTCTTCGCCCACCTGCGGGCCGTGGTCGTCCCCACCGGCGTCTACGCCGCCTCCGAGGACTGGGGCGCCGAGGGGCTGCCCGAGCGGATCGAGCGGGCGGCGGGGGAACTCGCGGCGCTGGCCGCACCGGCGGCGCTGGCCGCACCGGCCGCACCGGCCGCACCGGCCGCATCGGCCGCACCGGCCGCACCGGTGGGCGGTGGCGCGGACTCGGCGGGGCGGACCGTACCCGGAGAGCAGGCCGTACCCGGGCAGCCGCCCGTTCCCGGGCAGCAGGGCAGGGCGGCGGACGGCGGTCTGGCCGTGGTGCCGTTCGAGGAGCAGCTCGCCCGGCTGCGGGGCTGAGCGACGCGTCCGCGCCCGCCCGGCGGCGGAGCCCCGCCGCCGGTGAGCGGCGCGAGGACGGCGGGCCCGTACCGCCGGTTGCGCCCGGGACGGTGAGAGCCGGGTAAAAAGGGTGATCACCGGCCCGCTCGCCCCCTTCGTACCACCACCGCCTTGGCAGACTGGTCGCGTGCCCCAGACTGTGCTGCTCGCCGAAGACGACCGCGCCATCCGCCACGCCCTGGAGCGGGCCCTGACCCTGGAGGGCTACGAGGTGACGGCGGTCGCCGACGGCGTCGAGGCGCTCGCCCAGGCCCACCGGACCCCGCCGGACGTCCTCGTGCTGGACGTGATGATGCCCGGCATCGACGGGCTCCAGGTCTGCCGGGTGCTGCGCGCCGAGGGCGACCGCACCCCGATCCTCATGCTCACCGCCCTGGTGGAGACCGCCGACCGGATCGCGGGCCTGGACGCGGGCGCCGACGACTACGTCGTCAAGCCCTTCGACGTCGAAGAGGTCTTCGCCCGGCTGCGCGCCCTGCTGCGCCGCACCGCCCCGCCCGCCGCCGAACCGGCCCCCGCCCCGGCCGCCCCCGCCGCACCGGCCGCCGTCGCGGGCCCGGCCCCGGCCAGGGCGCCGCACCTGCCCGAACGGCTGGTCGAGGCGGCCGGGATCCGGATGGACCTCCAGGCCCGCCGCGTCTGGCGAGGCACCCGTGAACTGGAGCTGACCCGCACCGAGTTCGAACTCCTCGAACTCCTCGTCCGCAACGCCGGCATCGTCCTGGACCACTCCACCATCTACGACCGGATCTGGGGCTACGACTTCGGCCCCGGCTCCAAGAACCTCGCCGTCTACGTCGGTTATCTGCGCCGCAAGCTGGACGCGCCGGGCGCGCCGCAGCTCATCCACACCGTCCGCGGCGTCGGTTACGTGCTGCGGGAGGACTGAGTGGGCCGCCTCGCGCGGCTGACGGACCGGCTCCGGCCACGGCCACGGCCGCGGCCACGGCCGCGCCTCTGGTCGCTGCGGACCACGTTCGCGGTGTCGTTCGCCGTGGTGACCGCCGCCGTCACCGTCCTCGTGGGCATCCTGTCGTACAACTCCGCCGCCCGGCTGGTCCGGGTGGACCAGCAGTCGGTGTTCACCCAGGTCGTGCAGGACGTCCAGGACGAGGTACGGCGCTACGACCGCACCCCGGAGGACTTCTCCTCCTCCCGCCCCGGCCACGAGGTCGTCCGGCCCAGTCGTACCGACGTGCAGGTGCTCGGCGCCGGGGGGCAGGTCGTCGACCACGGCAGCCCGCCGCTGCCCGTCACCGTCGACGACCGCGAGCTGGCCGGTGACGCCGTGGCGGGCAAGACCATCGAGTACCAGGACGTGCCCGTCGCCGACGACGTGTACCGCATCGCCACCGTCGCGCTCGGCGACGGCCGCGGCGCCGTCCAGATCGCCCAGGAGTTCAGCGACACCGAGGACCTGCTGCGCGCGCTCCAGCAGCGCACCCTGGTGCTGATGGCGATCGTGGTCATCGCGGCCGGGCTGTTCGGCTGGTGGCTGGCCCGCCGCATCACCCGGCGCCTGGTGGTCCTCACCGCCGCCGCCGAGGACGTCGCCCGCACCCGGCGGCTCGGCGTCCAGGTCCCGGTCACCGGCTACGACGAGGTCGGGCGCCTGGGCCGCGCCTTCGACCGCATGCTCGGCCGCCTCGCCCAGTCCGAGGAGGACCAGCGGCGCCTGGTCCAGGACGCGGGCCACGAACTGCGCACCCCGCTCACCTCGCTGCGCACCAACATCTCGCTGCTGCGGCGTATCGACGAACTGCCGCCCGCCACCCGCGAGGACCTGGTCGCCGACCTCACCCAGGAGGCCCGCGAACTGACCGACCTCGTCAACGAGCTGGTCGACCTCGCGGCGGGCCAGTCCGACAGCGAACCGCCGCAGCGGGTGGACCTCGCCGACATCGCCGAGGACGTGGCGGGCCTCGCCCGCCGCCGTACCGGCCGTGACATCGTGATCCGGGCGAGCGGCGACACGACGACCCACGGCCGGCCGGGCATGCTCCAGCGGGCCCTGTCCAACCTCGTCGAGAACGCCACCAAGTTCGACCGCGGCGGCACGGCGCCCATCGAGATCGCCGTCCTCGGGCCCGCCCGGCCGGGCACCGTGCGCGTCGAGGTCCTCGACCGCGGACCCGGGGTCGCGGAGGCCGATCTGCTCCGCGTCTTCGACCGCTTCTACCGGGCCGCCGACGCCCGCTCCCTGCCCGGCTCCGGCCTCGGCCTGTCCATCGTGCGCGAGGTCGCCCTCGCCCACGGCGGCGCGCCCTTCGCCTACCGGCGCGAGGGCGGGGGTGCGGTGATCGGGTTCACGGTGGGGGCGGAGCGGGAGGCGGGGGAGTGACCTCCGGAGGTCACTCCCCCGGCCACAGCACTAGTTGTATTGATCACGAGCGTTGTTGACGCGCGTGGGTGCTTGATCATGGCGAAGACCTCCGGTGTGGTGGAGCTGTCTAGGACCGCACCACACGGAGGTCTTCGTGTCCCACCGTAATGCCCGGCTGACCGTTCACGGCAGGCGGCTGCTCGTCGAGCGTGTCCGCTGCGGCCGCCCCGTCGCGCACGTCGCCGCCGAGATGGGCGTCTCACGCGCCACAGCCCACAAGTGGATCCGCCGCTGGCGTACCGAGGGCGAGGCCGGCCTCGCCGACCGCTCCAGCAGGCCCCGAACCACCCCGCACCGCACGCCGGCCGCCGTCGAGGCCCGGGTGTGTCACGAGCGGCAGGTCCGCAAGCTCGGTCCCGCACGGCTGGGGCCGGTCCTGGGCCTGCCCGCCTCGACCGTGCACCGGATCCTGGTCCGCCACGGCCTGAACCGGCTGGCCCACCTGGACCGGCCCACCGGACAGCTCATCCGCCGCTACGAACGCGACCGGCCCGGCGAGCTGCTCCACGTGGATGTCAAAAAGCTCGGCCGCATCCCCGACGGCGGCGGCCACAGGGTACTGGGCCGCCAGGCCGGCCGCGCCCGCCGCAGCGGCATGGGATTCGACTACATCCACTCCGCCGTCGACGACCACTCCCGCCTGGCCTACAGCGAGGTCCACCCGGACGAGAAGGCCGTCACCTGCGCCGGCTTCCTGCGGCGGGCCGCAGTCTTCTTCGCCACCTGCGGCATCACCCGCATCGAACGCGTCCTGACCGACAACGCGTGGCCCTACCGCAAGAGCTTTGCCTGGCGGCGAGCACTCGCCGATCTCGGCGCGGCCGGCAAGCTCACCCGCGCCTACCGGCCGCAGACCAACGGCAAGGTCGAACGCTTCAACCGCACCCTGCTCGACGAATGGGCCTACCAGCGGCCCTACACCAGCAACACCGAACGCACCGACGCCCTGACAGACTTCCTGCACACCTACAATCACCACCGCTGCCACACCGCACTCGGAGGCAAGCCCCCAATCAGCCGTGTGAACAACGCTGCGAGTCAATACAACTAGTCGGTAGGCCCGGTCGGACCGCCCGTCCGCGCGGAGGACGCCTCCGGCGCGGTGGACGCGTCGTGGCGCCGGCCCCGGCGGACGAAGGACGGCAGCGCGGGCGGGGTGAGGAAGCCCTCGGCGCGGGCGCTGGCGAGGCCGATCCGCGGGATGTCGGCGCTCTTGGCGAACAGCAGGAACCGCGGCTCCCACACCGGCCGGTACTTGGCGTTGGCGCGGTACAGCGACTCGATCTGCCACCAGCGGGAGAAGAAGGTGAGCACCGAACGCCACAGCCGCAGCACCGGACCGGCCCCGAGCCGCGCCCCGCGCTCGAAGACCGAGCGGAACATCGCGAAGTTCAGCGAGACCCGCCGTACGCCGATCTCCCCGGCGCGCAGCAGCAGTTCGACGACCATGAACTCCATCAGGCCGTTCTCGCCCTCGCGGTCGCGGCGCATCAGGTCGAGGGAGAGGCCGTGCTCGCCCCAGGGCACGAAGCTGAGCAGCGCGCGCGGCTCGTCGTCCGCGTCCCGGCACTCCAGCATCACGCAGCGGCCGTCGCCCGGGTCGCCGAGGCGGCCCAGCGCCATGGAGAAGCCGCGCTCGGTGGCGCCGTCGCGCCAGTGGTCGGCGCGCTCCACGAGCAGGGCCATCTCGTCGTCCGGGATGTCCTCGTGGCGGCGGAGGGTGACGGTGTAGCCGGCCCGCTGGACCCGCTTGTGCGCCTGCCGCACGCCCCGCATGGCGCGTCCGTCGAGGCTGAAGTCGGCGACGTCGACGATGGCCTCGTCGCCCAGTTCGAGAGCGTCCAGCCCGTGCCGGGCGTAGATCGTGCCGGCCTCCTCGCTCGCGCCCATGACGGCGGGCGTCCAGGCGTGCCGCCGGGCCTCGGCCAGCCAGGCGTCGATGGCGCCGGGCCAGGCTTCCGGGTCGCCGATCGGGTCCCCGGAGGCGAGGCTGACCCCGCCGATGACGCGGTAGGCCACGGCGGCCTTGCCGGTGGGGGAGAAGATCGCGGCCTTGTCGCGGCGGAGGGCGAAGTAGCCGAGGGAGTCGCGTTCGCCGTGCCGGTCCAGCAGTTCGCGCAGCCGGGTCTCGTCCTCGGCGCCGAGCAGTGCCAGGCCGCGCGGCGAGCGGAAGCAGACGTACAGCACCAGCAGGAAGGTCCCCGCCATCAGCACGTTGATGAGGATGTCCACCCAGCGGGGTGACTCCACGGCGGGGACGCGGTCGGCGAGCGGGCCGACGCTGACGCTGCGCAGCAGGGTGTAGGCGACCTTGTCGGTGAGGGGCGCGCCGGACACCTTGTTGGTGGCGTCGACCAGCCAGGTGCCCAGGCCGCCGCTGACCAGGATGCCGACGGCGCCGACCGCCAGGGCGAGCCGGGGGTTGGAGCGGTCGCCGATGGCGTTGAACTCGGTGCGGCCGACCAGCAGCGCGAGTACGAACAGGCCGGTCAGGGCCGCCGAGAGCCAGTTGAAGGGGTGTTCGCGGAAGCGCTCCTGGGTGAGCGCGAGCACGTAGAGCGCGAACAGCGGTCCGGCGAGCAGCAGGTTGAACACCCAGGCCGCGCGTTTGCGGCGCCGCATCACCATGGCCAGGAAGAGCGCGAGCGCGGCCGAGACGAGGCCCGCGGTGGCCAGGTACGGGGTGAAGAACTCACCGCCGTTGTGCTCGTGCACCTCCTCGCGGAACGGCAGCGAGAGCACCGCGACGATGTTGAGCAGCGCGAGCACCCGCAGGTACCAGACGGTCGCCGCGGCGGCGCCCGCCCGCAGCCGGGGGCCGGGGGAGGGGCGCGCGGACGTACGCGGGGCGCGCTGCGGGGGGATGAGGACGGACTGCCGAGCGGGCATGGGTGACGGGTCACCTCGGGGACGGGCCGGATGGGGGCCGATGGGACGGACAGGGACGGACGGGGACGGACGGGGTCTGGCGGTGGCTGGGGGTGGTGGCCGGGGCGGTGGCTGAGGGGCCTTGGCCCCAGTGTTTCGGGAGAAGGTAAGGAGTGGACGGGTGTGTGCTTACTCGCCGGGGCCGGGAGGATGAACCGCGGCGGAGACGCACGGAGCATGCGGGGTACCCGCGGAGCCTGGACCGACACCGTCGCTGCGGTCGCTGCGGTCACTGCTGTCCCTGCCGCCGTCACCCTCGCCCTCGCCCTCGCCGTCTCCTCCGTCGTCCCCGGCACCGCGGCCGTCAGGGTCATCGGACTGGTCACTCAAGGTGAGGGCGGTGTGCCTGAGGGGCGCCGTCAGGATCCAGGCCAGGTTGCCGACCGCCGCCCCGGCCGCCACCGTGGCGACGATCACGCCGGCCGTGGCGAAGCCGTCGCTGAACAGATGGGGCCGGTGGTCGAGGCTGTGCAGCCCGAAGCCGCTCAGCTCGTACACCCCGACGGCGGCGACGGTGAGGCTCACGACCAGGGCGGCGACCGTGGGCGCGAGCCCGCCGTCCCGCTTCTGGCCGGGCGGTGGAGCACCGGGCGCCGGACAACGCGCTTCCTGCATGGATCCCCCGTGGACGATGGAGAAGGGCGAGCGGGACCCTACAGTACGTAGTGCCGGGCGCGGAGGAAAACCGGAGGCTTGGTCACTCTCCGTCACTTCTTGCGGGCGGCGCGGGTGAGAGCGCGGACGACGGCCTGCTCGTCCTTCCCGAGCAGGTCCTTCTCCAGGCTGTGGTCGTCGGAGCGGGAGAAGAGTTCGCCGCGGGCGACGTCGTCCTTGCCCAGGACCCGCCCGCACCACTCGCCCGACCCGGCGGTGTGCCCGTCGAACGGTACGGAGGCTCCCTCGCCGAGCACCACCCAGGCGCCCTCCGACCAGCGCAGGGCCAGGAGGTAGGTGTGGCCGGTCTCCAGGCGGGGGGCGTCCCCGGTGGTCCGCTTGATCCGGGCGCCGCCCGCCCGCAGCACCCGCCAGCCGGGAGCGACCAGCGCGAAGTCGCCGCCCAGCGCGTGCCGGGGCCGGGCGGCGGACCACAGGCGGCGATCGGTGCGGAAGGTCACCTTGCGGTCGGTCTCGTAGCTCACCGGGCCGCTCTTGTAGTCCCGCCGCCCGGTGTCCTCCTCGCCGACCGGCGCGGCCACCACGACGTGGTCGGCCTGCGTCACCCAGTCCCGTGCGGTCTGGTCCGGGTAGGTGTGTTCGGCGGGGCCGCAGCCCATCACCGTGTCCAGCCCGGAAGCGCCGACGAAGACGCCCCCGGCGATACCGGCGAGAGCCACGACGAGCGCGACGACCGAGGCCGTCCGTGTCACTGCGCACCCCCCGATGCGTCCTCGTGCCGCCCGCGGACGGCATCCTCCAGCAACGGCCGTGGTCGGCGGCCGCAGCCGTCATGATCACACGGCCTGTTCCGTCCTGTACATCGGCGACGACGGCGGGCCCGCCGAGTCCCCGCCGGACCCGCCCCGACATGCGCGATGTCCGCCCGTCCGGAAACGTGGAGGACGCCCCCTTTCCTGCCCTGCCCCTCCGGAGCTTCCCATGTCCGCGAAGCGCATCCTGAACCGCTCGTCGTCCGCCACGGAGCCGACGACCCACCACGGCACCGCCTCCGCCCGGCCCCGCTCATGGGCTGCCGACTGGGGTCTGCTGCTCCTGAGGCTGGCCTTCGGCCTGCTGCTGGCCGGGCACGGCTCCCAGAAGCTGTTCGGCCTCTTCGGCGGCGGCGGCCTGGCGGCGACCGGCCGCGGCTTCGAGGCGATCGGCTACCGTCCCGGCCGCGTCTACGCCGTGATCGGCGGCCTCTCCGAACTCCTCGGCGGCCTCGGTCTGGCCCTCGGCCTCCTCACCCCGCTCGCCGCCGCCGCACTGATCGGCGTCATGATCAACGCCATGGTCACGGTCACCGGCGCCCACGGCTTCTGGGACACCGACGGCGGCATCGAGTACAACATCGCCATCGCCGTCGTGGCCCTGACCGTCGCCGCCACCGGCCCCGGCCGCCTCGCCGCCGACCGCGTCTTCCCCTGGTCCACCGGCGGCTGGCCCGAAGCAGCCCTGGCGGCGGGGCTGGGGGGAGCGGGGGCGGCGATCACGCTGGCGCTGTGAACACGAATTCAGCCGCCTGAACTCCATGGTCAATGCAACAGGGTTGAGCCACCTTGCTGCCCCAGGGCGTCACCGGTGTCAGTCCGTATCCTCGGTGGGCAAAGGGTCTGTCGCGGTGACTGTTAGGGAGTTCGTGCCAACCATGAGTTCATAGGAAGAGCTCAGGTTGATGGGCAGCGGGCTCTTGGACTTGGAGGCTGCCACCACTTCGCGTGTGGCCTCCAAGGTCAGTTGAGGTACGACTAGGCGCTCGCCTCGGCCGGGAAGGGAGAACGTCTCTTCTCCCACTCCGTTGTGGATCTTTGAGTTCGCCCGCGGGCGGAGACGTACAGGTTTACGTGCGCCGGGGTACAGCGCCGCGTACAGTCCGGCATAGGTAGCAACGTGGCTGGCTCCTGCCGTGGAAAGTCGGCAGACCCTGACGTCGTCGATGTTCCCCTGCTCCACCAAATAGGGGGGCAGGGCCTGCGGCTCAGCGGACAACAGCTTGGCGACTGCCCAGTTGCCGGCATCTGGGCGCTGTGCTGCATCTACATTGTAGAGATCGACCAAGCGTTGCCATACCTCTGACGGCTGGGCAGTTCGGTGGAAGCGCTCCAGGCGACGTGGTATCCGGCTCAGGGTTTTATCGAAGAGCTCGTTCCAGCGATCTAGCGCGTAGCGCGCGCCGGCCTGACGGGCTCGGTCGGTGTCGTAGTCCGCAACGACCCGCTCGCGCTCGGCTCGCACTTGTCGTTGTCGCAGTTCGCCCAGCTCATAGGTGAGGACTCGGCGAAGACGCTGTACAGGACGGCCGTAGGCTGCCGCCAGCTCGATCAGGCGCGGGTCGTCGGCTGCGGGGCCTCGCCATGGTCCGGGTGCGGGGACGTAATCCATGGCCATGGCCACAACCAGTTCCGCGACCCGAGTCTGGCGACGCTGCACTGCCGGCGTCCCGTCTATGGCGAACTCCACTAGCCTGCGGGGCATCATCAGAGCAGAGGCCACCTCATCGATGAACTGGGGGCGTCGGCTAGGCACGATGCCTTCGTTCTCGAACCGCCGGTAGTTCTTTGGAGAGATGCCCAGGCGCTCTACGACATCCTGGGCTCGCAGCCCCGATGCACGCCTGAAGTCAGCGAGAGACCACGTCTTGCGGTCATCAAGATTCATGAGCTGCCAGGGGTGGATCTTCAACGCTCGGGCGAGAGCACGCACACGAGGTGGGTCTGGCACTCGGTGCCCATTCTCATAGGCCAAGATCTGGGCCTTTGTCGCCCCGACTGCCTCCGCCAGGCACTCGGCTGTCATCGATCCTCGGTCCGTCCGTGCGTCGACGTTCATCCGGTGTGCTCGCAGCTCAGCGGGGCGAAAGTTAGTCAGTCCCCGTGCCATCCTCATGCTCACTCTCGTCGTCGGGACCACTTTAGGGGTACCATTTAGGAGCCACGGATGAGTCGCGGCGAGGCTTCCACAGGTCTCCTCACCAGGCCCGACGTGTTTTTTAGCGGCAGAACTGGTGGATGGCGACGCGGAAATGCGCGACGTTGGACGCCGTCGGCCGCATGGTTGAGAGATCGCGGTCCACGTGTGTTGGTTATGTGTGAGGCCCTGTACCTCCGCGGTTTGCAACTCCGTTGGAGGAGGCACAGGGCCGGCGTCTGGGAGCTGGCTCCCGGTTAGGCCCTCTGTTCCAGCAGGGGGCCTAAGACGTCTAGAAGAGCTTGTCGATCAGGTGACGTACCCAGACACTCAGTGCCTGAAGTGTCAGCCAAGCGAACGCCTTCTTGACGATCTTCCGGTTGTTTCGCTCCCCGCTCTCTGGCGGGTTTTCCATACGCAGCACCTTCCCTCGGTTCGCGGAACCGATCGGCCCCGATCGGGTCAACCGATCGACGGGATGCGCCACGGGAGAAGGTGTTGGGAAGAGCCTACCGGTTCCCACGCACAACACGGGCCCTCAGATGGCTCGCCTCGAATCAACTCCGTCTATAAATCGGACTGTGACGGTCAGTTGATCTGACGGGTTACCCACTCGTAGGGGCCCTGGGCTTCGCGGCCGCGCTCGAAAGGGCGTTGTTGAGGGGTAGTTCACGCAGTTCGTGGTGCCCGGCGGACAGGGTTCGAGGGGAGATCCTGCGCACGTTGGTGCAGGCGCTTTCATGGTCCGAGCGCGGGGAACCAGGTGATGTGGGATCCGTCACTCGTGCGTGTCTTCCCGGCCGTAGGGGGCTCTGGGGTGGGGGCACGCCTTCTCCACTCGCCGGTCGGCTGGTGGTCGCTGTAGTACTCAGTCTTCGAGTCTCAGCCACACGTTTACCGGAATCCACCGAGCTACCCGTTGATCAAGGCGCCGAAGGCGCTGTCGAATCGTTGGGACAAGACGAAGCCCTGTCGTGGCGCAGAGGGCATGCACGTACTTCGTTTGGCTCGGAGGAATCGAGTGCAGTACAGCACGAGTTGAGATTCGCCGCCGTACAGGACCCGTCCATCATGTTCAGAAGCCGGTGACATGCGTCGTCGGAAGTTCTTTGACACGAGCATCGTGGTACTTGCACTCTCAAGTGGCTAACGGGCCCGATACGTTTCTGAGTTTGCGCCGCCCAGAGCTTTCGTAGCCGTAACGTCCCCTGGCCGCGCGCGACCGCCGCCGCCGTACTCTGCCAGAAACGCACCGCCTCAGCCGTCAGTTGGGAGTGCCCGCGTGACCGAAGAACCGACCGCCCCGGACAAGAAGCCCTTCCTCTACGTCGTCGTGTGCGCGGCAGGCGTCGCCCGTGACGTCGGCAAGCTCATCACCACCGCGCAGGAGGCCGGCTGGGACGTCGGCGCCGTCGCCACACCGCAGGGTCTCGGCTTCATCGACGCCAAGGCGGTCGAGGCGCAGACCGGCTACCCGATCCGCTCCGCCTGGCGCTCGCCGGGAGATCCCCGCCCGCTGCCGCCCGCGGACGCGATCGCCGTGGCTCCCGCCACCTTCAACACGATCAACAAGTGGGCCGCCGGGATCTCCGACACCCTCGCCCTGGGCATCCTGTGCGAGGCGTACGGCATGGGCGTCCCGGTCGCCGTGCTGCCGTACCTGAACTCCGCCCAGGCCGCCCACCCCGCGTACCGCCAGAGTCTGGAACGGCTTCGCGGGATGGGTGTCCTGATCGGCTCGTACGAACCCCACCGGCCGAAGGCCGGCGGCGGGGCGGAGCGCTACTGCTGGGAGGAAGCGCTGGAGCTGCTGAGCGCCGGTGGTGTCCGCACGAATCAGGGCCACACCAGGCAATAGGCCTGATGCCCCGCCTCATGCAGCCGATGGCTGAAGTCCTGCCACTCGTGCAGCAGCTGGTACACGTTGAACGCGTCGCGCGGGCCGCCGCGGTCCGGGACCGTGGACCAGATGAAGGCGGCGGCGCCGACCGCTTCCTCGCCGATGTCGCGGAGGGGGTCGACGACGGTCATGGGGAGTCTGACGACGGCGTAGTCGGGGTGGAGGACGACGAGTTCGAGGGGCGGGACCCGGTGCAGGGGGACGCCCTCGATGCCGGTGAGGACCATCGCGGCCATGGTCTCCGGCTTGATCTTGGTGAACATGCCGTTCATGCCCAGCTCGTCGCCGCCCAGTTCCTCGGGGCGCATGGAGATCGGGACGCGGGCCGCGGTCGCGCCGTCGGGGGCGCCGAAGTACTTGTACGTCACCCCCACCCGACCACCATTCCTGCTCCCCGCCCGCAGGCGATCGGCCCGGCGTCCCGCCCGGTCGTCGGTCCGCCGGTCGGAGCGCTCGGATTCGCCGGGCGCGCCCTGCGCCTGACGTGCTTCGGCGGTCTCCTCCGCTTCGCGCCGGTGCCTTCCCCGCCGGGCACGCCGAGGACCCAGGTCGTCAGTCCCCTCGCCCAGTCCGCCACCGCGATGCATATCTCCACCCGACTGCTTTTCTAGGACGCGTGGCCCCGGCCGCGCAACCCGATCATCGTGTCAGTGACCTCCCCCACGGCCGCACGCCGAAACGTACGCCGAAACATCTCGCCGCGGGATCTTCGTGGCCGTCGGCACGACCCTGCCACGACTCTTCCTCCTGTCCGTCCGCCCGCACGCATCCGTCCCTGTGTCTGTGCGTACGTACGAGGAGGCCAGTTTCTCAGATGGGCCGGGCCTGAGCCGCTTCTTCGGCCACTGCCACGGCCACCGATACCGATACGGGATCCGCCCGCGCGCGGGGGCCGGGAGCGGACCGGGAGCGCCACCCCGCTCCGCTCCCGGCCCCCCGCGCCCCCTGGCCTACCCTGAACAGGTCACCGGAGTGGTCACCGAACAGGTCGGCGAACAGGTCACCGGGCCGGTGGCCGGACAGGACACGCCCGCCGGACCGCTGATCGGACCGCGGCCGTCCGCCCGAGCGCCGGAAGCCCGGACGCCGGACGGCCGGCCCCCCGAGGGACCGACCCAGCGCCGGGAGAACCGAGAAATCGGAGAAGTCGCAGGCCATGAGCGAACTGCCATACCCATACGAAGCCCCCGCCTCGCAGGCGCTGTTCGACCGGGCGGCGACCGTCACGCCCGGCGGCGTGAACTCGCCGGTGCGCGCCTTCCGCGCCGTGGGCGGCACGCCCCGGTTCATGGTGTCCGGCAGCGGGCCGTACCTGACGGACGCCGACGGCCGGGAGTACGTCGACCTGGTGTGCTCCTGGGGGCCGATGATCCTCGGGCACAGCCACCCCGAGGTGATCGCGGCCGTGCAGGACGCGGTCGCGCGCGGCACCTCCTTCGGTACGCCCGGTGAGGGCGAGGTCGCCCTCGCGGAGGAGATGGTGGCGCGCATCGCGCCGCTGGAGCAGGTCCGGCTGGTCTCCAGCGGCACCGAGGCCACCATGTCCGCGATCCGCCTGGCCCGCGGGTTCACCCGGCGCGCCAAGGTCGTCAAGTTCGCCGGCTGCTACCACGGGCACGTCGACTCGCTGCTGGCCGCGGCCGGCTCGGGCGTCGCCACCTTCGCGCTGCCGGACACGCCCGGCGTCACCGGCGCCCAGGCGGGCGACACCATCGTGCTGCCGTACAACGACCTCGACGCGGTGCGCGCCGCCTTCGCCGCGCACCCGGACGAGATCGCCTGTGTGATCACCGAGGCATCGCCCGGCAACATGGGCGTCGTGCCGCCGCTGCCCGGGTTCAACCAGGGGCTCAGGGACCTGTGCCGGGACAACGGCGCGCTCTACGTCTCCGACGAGGTCATGACCGGCTTCCGTACCAGCCGGGCCGGCTGGTACGGCGTCGACGGCGTCGAGCCCGACCTGATGACCTTCGGCAAGGTGATGGGCGGCGGCTTCCCGGCCGCGGCCTTCGGCGGCCGCGCCGACGTGATGGCGCACCTCGCCCCCGCCGGGCCCGTCTACCAGGCCGGCACGCTCTCCGGGAACCCGGTCGCCACCGCCGCGGGCCTCGCCCAGCTGCGGCTGCTCGACGACGCGGCCTACGCCAAGGTGAACGCCGTCTCGCAGCAGATCCAGGCCATGGTCTCCGAGGCGCTCACCAAGGAGGGCGTCGCGCACACCCTCCAGAACGCCTCCAACATGTTCTCGGTGTTCTTCACCGACCGGCCGGTGCGCGACTACGACGACGCCAGGGCGCAGGAGTCGTACCGCTTCACCGCCTTCTTCCACGCGATGCTGGCGCACGGCGTCTATCTGCCGCCCTCGTCCTTCGAGTCGTGGTTCGTGTCCACCGCCCACGACGAGCGGGCGCTCCAGCGGATCGCCGACGCCCTTCCGGCGGCGGCCCGCGCGGCGGCGGAGGCCACGGCATGAGCGAGCAGCGGGACACCGAGATCACCGAGATCACCGAGGACGTCAAGAGCGCCGGGAGCGGTGGGGGCAGTGACGTCACCGTCGTCCACCTCATGCGCCACGGCGAGGTGGAGAACCCGACCGGTGTGC
Source organism: Streptomyces sp. PL-25 (assembly GCF_058344915.1). Taxonomy (NCBI): domain Bacteria; kingdom Bacillati; phylum Actinomycetota; class Actinomycetes; order Kitasatosporales; family Streptomycetaceae; genus Streptomyces; species Streptomyces sp. PL-25. The sequence continues at coordinate 3,143,466 of NZ_CP136997.1, read as the reverse complement.
TCTACGGGCGGCTGCCGGGCTACCACCTGTCCGAGCTGGGGCGGCAGATGGCCGAGCGGGTCGCCGAGCACCTGGCCCCGCGCGATGTGACGTACGTCGTCGCCTCGCCGCTGGAGCGGGCGCAGGAGACGGCCACGCCGATCGCCAAGGCGCACGGGCTCGACCTCGCCACCGACGAGCGGCTGATCGAGGCGGAGAACGTCTTCCAGGGCAAGACGTTCGGTGTCGGCGACGGCGCGCTGCGCCGCCCGGCGAACTGGAAGCACGTGGTCAACCCGTTCCGGCCGTCCTGGGGCGAGCCGTACATCGACCAGGTGGTGCGCATGATGGGCGCGCTGAACGCGGCGAAGGACCGGGCGCGCGGGCACGAGGCCGTCGTCGTCAGCCACCAGTTGCCGATCTGGATCGTGCGGTCCTACGTGGAGCGGCGGCGGCTGTGGCACGACCCGCGCAAGCGGCAGTGCACGCTGGCCTCGCTGACGACGTTCACGTACCAGGGCGACCGGATCGTCTCCGTCGGCTACAGCGAGCCGGCCCGTGATCTGGTGCCGGCGCATCTGCTGGCGGGCGCCCGGCCGGTGAAGGGCCAGGGGAAGGCCTTCGGGGCGTAATGCACCTAGCGGGGCATATCGCCCATTGCGCAGCACTCCGCTCTGATCGCGATCAACTGCGGTCTCCCGTAGTACACAGAGCGTAAGTAGGCCGTAAGTCATCGGTCACATGCGGACAATTTCGCTACGTTTGTTGTGAAATTCATACCGCGTCACGCAACCCTCGCGGCCGTCACGCCCTCTGAACGAGTGACCACCATTCAGCGGACGTGACGGATCGAGGGACTCATGCGCACCTTCTCCCGGAGGGGAATACTCGGCCTCGGCGCGGGCACCGCGGCTGCCGTAGGACTCGCGGGCTGCGGCGGCCTCACGTCTTCGGACAGCTCGGACGACGCCGGCGGTTCCGGATCCGGTGCGGGTTCGCAGGGCAAGGACACGCCGCCGCCCGCCCGGCCGATCGGCGACGGCTCCACGTCGTTCACCGGCAAGCAGCCGCACCAGCCCGCCAAGCCGGTCCCGCTGGAGCCGGGCCAGACCCCGCCGCAGTTCGTCGTCTTCTCCTGGGACGGCGCCGGCGAGGTCGGCAACGGCCTCTTCCCCCGCTTCCTCGACCTCGCCAAGCAGCACCAGGCGGGCATGACCTTCTTCCTCTCCGGGCTCTATCTGCTCCCGGAGTCCAAGAAGCGCATGTACGACCCGCCGAACAACGCGCGCGGCGCCTCCGACATCGGCTACCTCACCGACGAGCACATCAAGGCCACCCTCACCAACGTGCGCCGTGCCTGGCTGGAGGGCCACGAGATAGGCACCCACTTCAACGGCCACTTCTGCTCCGGCCATGGCACCGTGGGCGACTGGACGCCCAAGCAGTGGCGCAGCGAGATCGACCAGGCCAAGGCGTTCGTGAAGCAGTGGCGGACCAACACCGGCTGGACCGACCTGCCCTCCCTGCCCTTCGACTACGACAAGGAACTGGTCGGCGGCCGCACCCCCTGCCTGCTCGGCCAGGACCACCTGCTGCCCACCGCCAAGGACCTCGGCTGGCGCTACGACGCCTCCTCGCCGGGCGGCCGCCAGGTGTGGCCGGTCAAGAAGCTCGGCATCTGGGACCTCCCGCTCCAGCAGGTCCCGTTCCCCGGCCGGAAGTTCGAGGTCCTCTCGATGGACTACAACATGCTGGCCAACCAGTCCCTGAACTCCACCAAGGCCCCGCCGGTCAACTACCCCGGCTGGCGCAAGCAGTCCGCGCAGGCCTACATCCAGGGCTTCGAGCGGGCGTACCAGACCAACCGCGCGCCGTTCTTCATCGGCAACCACTTCGAGCAGTGGAACGGCGGCATCTACATGGACTCCGTCGAGGAGGCCTTCAAGCACATCGCCGCCGAGCGCGACAAGGGCGCCGATGTGCGCCTGGTCTCCTTCCGGCAGTTCGTCGACTGGATGGACGTGCAGAAGCCGGAGGTGCTCGCCAAGCTGCGCACCCTGGAGGTCGGGCAGCAGCCGACGGGCGGCTGGAAGGAGTTCCTGAAGACTCCCGCAGGCACGGGCACCGGGACCGGGAAGGGCACCGCCGACGGCGCCTGATATGCGGTTTTCCGCCCGGGAGGGGGGCGGGCAAGATCCCCGGAACAGGCATGCGAAACTTTTCACATGAGTGCCGCCAGCCGCGCCCCCCAGTGCTCCCGCCGGGCGAACCGCACGTCCGCACCGCACCGCACGCGCACGCCCCGTGCCCGCGGCCGCGCCGTCCTGCTCGCCGCCGGGACCGCGGCCGCGGCACTCGTCCTGACCGCCTGCGGCTCCGGGGGCACCTCCGGCGGCTCGGGCAACACCAACTTCATCACCGGCTCCGACGGCATCGCCACGGTGAAGAAGGGCGACCGCAAGCCCGCCCCCGAGCTGTCCGGCAAGACCATCGACGGCAAGGAACTCGACCTCGCCTCCTACAAGGGCAAGGTCGTCGTCCTCAACGTCTGGGGATCCTGGTGCTCGCCGTGCCGCGCCGAGGCGCCCAACCTGGTCAAGGTCGCCGGGGACACCGCCGCCGAGGGCGTGCGGTTCGTCGGCATCAACACCCGCGACACCAGCACCCAGCCGGCCCAGCAGTTCGAGAAGAGCTACGCGGTGCCGTACCCGAGCCTGTACGACCCCACCGGCAAGCTGATGCTCCGCTTCAAGAAGGGCACCCTCAATCCGCAGGCCATCCCGAGCACCCTGGTCATCGACCGGGACGGGAACATCGCGGCGCGCGCCCTCCAGGCGCTCAGCGAGGAGAAGCTGCGCAAGATGCTCGACCCGGTCCTCGCGGAGAAGTGAGCCGCCGTGCTACTGGCCGCAGCCACCGATCCCAACCAGACGGTCTTCAGCGGGGCCCTGCTGCTCGCGCTGCCCGTCGCCGTCCTCGGCGGACTCGTCTCCTTCTTCTCGCCGTGCGTCCTGCCCCTCGTCCCCGGCTACCTCTCGTACGTGACCGGGGTCACCGGCACCGACCTGGCCGAGGCCCGGCGCGGCCGGATGGCCGTGGGCGCCTCGCTGTTCGTGCTCGGCTTCACCGTCGTGTTCGTCAGCGGCGGCGCGATGTTCGGCTTCTTCGGGCAGACCCTCCAGGAGTACAAGGGGACCCTGTCCAAGGTGCTGGGTGTGCTCATGATCCTCATGGGCGTCTTCTTCATGGGCCTGGTGCCCTGGCTGACCCAGCGTGAGTTCCGCTTCCACCGGCGGCCGGCCACCGGCCTGGTCGGCGCACCCCTGCTCGGCGCCCTGTTCGGCGTCGGCTGGACGCCGTGCATCGGCCCGACGCTGGCCTCCGTGGTGGCGCTCTCCTCCAACCAGGCCAGCGCCGGGCGCGGTGCCCTGCTGACCGTCGCCTACTGCGCCGGGCTCGGCATACCGTTCGTGCTCACCGCCATCGCCTTCCGCAAGGCCCTCGGCGCGTTCGGCTGGGTCAAGCGCCACTATGTGTGGGTGCTGCGCCTCGGCGGGACGATGATGATCGTGACCGGTGTGCTGCTGCTCACCGGCGCCTGGGACCGGCTGGTGCAGGAGATGCAGACCTGGTCCAGCGGCTTCACTGTGGGGATCTGATCCATGAGCAAGACGACACCCGGTACGCGCGCCGACGAGAAGCCGGCCGCGCCGCCCCCCGGTGAGGACGACCTCGGCGCGGCCGGCTCCCAGCTGTCCACCGCGCCCGCCGAGACGGCCGTGCCCGGCTCCTTCGGCGGCCGCCGCGCCCCCGGCGCGGCCGGCTGGCTCGCCTGGACCGGCCGCGAGTTCATCGGCTGGGTCCGCTGGTTCTGGCGGCAGCTGACCTCCATGCGGGTCGCGCTGCTGCTGCTGTTCCTGCTCTCCCTGGGCGCCATCCCCGGCTCGCTGATCCCGCAGACCGGCAGCGACGCGACGAAGGTCGAGGCGTTCCGCCAGGCCCACACCACGCTCGCGCCCGTCTACGACCGGCTCGGCCTGTTCCACGTCTACAGCTCGGTGTGGTTCTCCGCGATCTACATCCTGCTGTTCGTCTCCCTCATCGGCTGCATCGTGCCGCGCACCTGGCAGTTCACCGGCCAGCTGCGCAGCCGCCCGCCGGGCGCGCCCAAGCGGCTGACCCGGCTGCCCGCGTACGCCACCTGGCGCACCGCCGCCGCGCCCGAGGAGGTCCGCGAGGCCGCGCTGAGGACGCTGCGGCAGCGCCGCTTCCGCGCCCACCTCTCCGGTGACGCGGTCGCCGCCGAGAAGGGCTATCTGCGCGAGGCGGGCAACCTGCTCTTCCACATCGCGCTGATCGTGATGCTGATCGCCTTCGCCTGGGGCCAGTTGTTCAAGACCGAGGGCAACAAGCTGATCGTCGAGGGCGACGGCTTCGCCAACACCCTCACCCAGTACGACGACTTCAAGTCCGGGAACCTCTTCGACGACGACGACCTCGTCCCGTTCAGCTTCACCCTGAAGAAGTTCACCGGCACCTACGAGCCGAGCGGCCCCAACAAGGGCACCCCGCGCACCTACCAGGCGGACATCGACTACAGCGTCGGCGCCGACGGCGAGGAGCGGCACCGGACCGTCAAGGTCAACGAGCCGCTGGAGATCGACGACGCCAAGGTCTACCTGGTCAGCCACGGCTACGCGCCCACCGTCACCGTGCGCGACGGCAAGGGCCGGGTGGTCTACCGCCAGGCCGTGCCGCTGCTGCCGCTGGACCCCAACGTCACCTCGCAGGGCGCGATCAAGGTGATGGACGGCTACCGGAACGCGCAGGGCAAGAGCGAGCAGCTCGGCTTCGCCGCGTTCTTCGTGCCGACCTTCGCCGGGGCCGGCAAGGGCACGATGTTCTCCCAGTTCCCCGCGCTCCAGTTCCCCGTGCTGTCGCTGGGCGCCTACCACGGCGACCTGGGCGTGGACGCGGGCACCCCGCAGAACATCTACCAGCTCGACACCAAGAACCCGAAGCTGAAGCCGTTCAAGGACGCCAAGGGCAACATCCTCAAGAGCCGCCTGCTGCCCGGCGAGACGCTGACGCTGCCCGGCGGCGCCGGTTCCATCACGTTCGACAAGGACATCAAGGAGTGGGCCGGCTTCCAGATCGTCCAGCAGCCGGGCACCGGCTGGGCGCTGACCGGAGCCGTCGCCGCGATCTTCGGCCTGGCCGGATCGCTGTTCATCCAGCGCCGCCGGGTCTGGGTGCGGGCGGTGGCGGGCGCCGACGGGGTGACGGTCGTCGAGGTGGCCGGTCTGGGCCGCAGCGAGTCGGCGAAGCTCCCCGAGGAGATCGGCGCCCTGGCCGCCCTGGTCCACGACAAGGCACCCACACAGCCCGAACAGCCCGACGCCGGCTCCGACCCGGAGCAGAGCGCCGCCACCCCCGTACCCGCCGAAGGGGCTGAGAAGAAGTGACTCTCGCCGCCGCAACCGAGCTCGCCACGGCGACCAACGAAAACCTGGCGCACACCAGCAACGCGCTGATCTACTCCTCGATGGCCGTCTACACCCTGGCCTTCCTCGCCTACATCGCGGAATGGCTCTTCGGCAGCCGCAGCAAGGTGGCCCGCACGGCTGCCGCGCTGACCGCCGGCGACCAGAAGGCGGCCGGGGCCGCGGGCCCGGCCGTGGCGGTGAAGTCCGCCGGGGGCACCGCCGTACTGGAGCGCCCCCAGGTCGTCGTGCGGTCCGCCGCCGGCGCCCGCGACGTGCCCGACGGGCCCGGCGCGCACGGCGGTGACGTGCAGGGCGACCTGTACGGCCGGATCGCCGTCTCGCTCACCGTGCTCGCCTTCCTGGTGGAGCTGGCGGGCGTCGTCGCCCGCGCGGCCTCCGTGGAGCGGGCGCCGTGGGGCAACATGTACGAGTTCAACATCACCTTCTCCACGGTCGCGGTCGGCGTGTACCTCGCGCTGCTCGCCCTGAAGAAGAACGTGCGCTGGATCGGCCTGTTCCTGACCACCACGGTCCTGCTGGACCTGGGCCTCGCGGTCACCGTCCTGTACACGGCCAGCGACCAGCTCGTCCCGGCCCTGCACTCGTACTGGCTGTACATCCACGTCTCCACCGCGATCTTCTGCGGCGCGGCCCTGTACGTCGGCGCGGTCGGCACGCTCGCCTACCTCTTCAAGGACTCCTACGAGAACAAGCTGGCCTCGGGCGGCGAGCCGGGCTCCTTCGCGAAGTCGGTGCTGGAGCGGCTGCCCGCCGCCGCCTCGCTGGACAAGTTCGCGTACCGGATCAACGCGGCCGTCTTCCCGCTGTGGACGTTCACGATCATCGCGGGCTCCATCTGGGCCGAGTCGGCCTGGGGCCGCTACTGGGGCTGGGACCCCAAGGAGACCTGGGCCTTCATCACCTGGGTCGCCTACGCCTGCTATCTGCACGCCCGCTCCACGGCCGGCTGGAAGGGCCGCAAGGCGGCCTACATCGCGCTGATCGCGTTCGCCTGCTACCTGTTCAACTACTACGGCGTGAACATCTTCGTCGGCGGCAAGCACTCGTACGCGGGCGTCTGACCGGCCGCCGCGGGGAACCCGGCCGGTATGACCGGTTCCTTCGGCGGTTCCATCGAACAGGGCACCAGCCAGACGCACGGCAGTACGCACATCCTGGGCTTCCTGGTCCGCTTCCCGCGGCCCATGGAGGCCGTCTGGCCCGCGCTGTCCACCCCGGACGGGCTCGCGGGCTGGTTCACCCCCGCCGACGAGCTGGAACCCCGGCTCGGCGGCGCGGTCAGCCTGCGCGGCCTGGGCAGCGGCCAGGTCACCGCCTGGGACGTCGACCGGGTCGCCGAGTACACCCTGGCGGACGGCGGCCGGATCCGCTTCCACCTGGAACGGGACGGCGCGGACGGCTGTGTGCTCCGCTGCACCCATGAGTTCGGCGGCGAGGGCGCCTCGGAGCGGGCCTGGCGGACCCGCTTCGAACATCTCATCGAAAAGCTGGCGGAAGAGTAGCCCTCGGGGGCGGTGATCACTCCCCGATGTCCTCCCGCCACAGCTCCGGGCGCTCGCGCACGAAGCCGCGCATCAGTTCCACGCACTGCGGGTCGTCGAGGACCACGATCTCCGTGCCGTGCTCCGCCAGCCACCCGTGCCCGCCGTGGAAGGTGACCGCTTCCCCGACGACGACCCGGCCGATCCCGAACTGGCGGACCAGCCCGGAGCAGTACCAGCAGGGCGAGAGCGTGGTCACCATCGTCGTGCCCCGGTAGGACCGCTGCCGTCCCGCGGCGCGGAACGCGGCCGTCTCCGCGTGCAGCGACGGGTCGCCGTCCTGCACCCGCCGGTTGCGGCCCCGCCCCAGCAGGGTGCCGTCGGCCGCGTAGAGCGCCGCGCCGACTGGGATGCCGCCCTCCGCGAGCCCGGCGCGCGCCTCAGCGAGCGCCAGGCCGAGCCATGCGCGTGCCTGGGCCTCGTCCATGGACCCACTGTGCGGGCAGCCGGTGCGCTGCGGCAACGGCGCGTCCGCGGCCCCGCGGCCCCGCGGCCCCGGGGCCCGGGGGCTGCCGCGGCCCGGGGCCGTTCAGGGCGCCAGCGAGCGGCAGATGCGGTCGGGCAGCAGCCGGGCCGCCTCCTCCAGGTCGACCTCGCCGGCCCCGGACAGCCAGCGCCGCGCCGTGGCCACCACCGGACCCATCACCAGCGCCTCGATCAGCGGCGCGGGCAGCGGCGCGATCTCCCCGGCGGCGACGCGCGGCCCCAGCCAGCCCGCCAGCTCCGCCAGCCGCGCCTCCTGTGTCTCGTGCACCTGCCGCCCGTGGCGCATCGCGTCCCGCGACGTCCCGGAGGAGTGCAGGAACAGCGCCGCGTCCCGGTGCTCCTGGATGAAGGCGAGATACGCCCGCACCAGCGCCCGGACGCCGGTGTGCAGCGTGCGGGTGGGGAGCAGCGCCGTCAGCAGGGCGTCCAGCAGGCGGGAGTTCCAGCGGGTGTGCAGCGCGGTCGACAGCCCCTCGATGCTGCCGAAGTGGTGGTACAGGCTGCCCATGCTCACCCCGCTGGCAGCGGTGACCGCGGTGACGGTCAGGCCGTTGTCGCCGGTCACCGCGTACACGCGCAGCGCCGCGTCCAGGAGCAGGTCGGCGGTGGCCTCCCCGCGCTGCTGCTTGGGGCTCATGGTTTCCAGTGTAACTTTCTAGAGAACTCTTCCAATTCCGGGGGTCGCGACGGCACACTGACAGCGCTTGTTGCCGACGGCCGGACGGGGAGAGACGTGGTGGAGCTGAGTGGCGGCGGGGCCGAGCCGCTGTCGGAGGGGGACCCGCGGCGGATCGGCGCGATCCCGCTCGTCGGGCGGCTCGGCGCCGGCGGCATGGGCCGCGTGTACCTGGGCGTGCACCAGGGGGAGTACGCCGCCGTGAAGCAGGTGCTGCCCTCGGTCTTCGCCGAGGATCCCGGCTTCCTGCGCCGGTTCGGGCAGGAGCTGGACAACCTGGCCCGGCTGCCCGCCGACGTGACCGCGCCGCTGCTGGCCAGCGACCGCGAGGCCCGCCCGCCGTGGCTGGCCACCGCGTACATCCCCGGGCTCACGCTCAGCGAGGTCGTCGAGGAGCACGGCACGCTCTGCGCCGACGCCCTGTGGTTACTGCTGCGCGAGGCGGCGGCCGGGCTCGCCGCGGTGCACGACGCCGACATGGTGCACCGCGACCTCAAGCCGTCCAACGTCATGCTCACCGGCGACGGCGTCACCCTCATCGACTTCGGCGTCGCCCGCGCCGCCGAGCAGAGCCGGCTGACCCGCACCGGCGTGGTCGTCGGCACCCCCTCCTACATGTCACCCGAACAGGCGTCCGGGGCCCGGCGGCTGACCGGCGCCACGGACGTCTTCGCGCTGGGCTCCCTGCTCGCGTACGCGGCGACCGGGCACTCCCCGTTCGGCGAGGGCGCCGGGGTCGACCTGCTCTACCGGATCGTGCATGACGCGCCCGACCTGAGCGGCCTGCGCGAGGTCGACGCGGACCTCGCGGACCTGGTGGCGGCCTGTCTGGAGAAGGACCCCGAGGTCCGGCCCGGCGCGGCGGAACTGCTGGAGCGGGCGCGCGGGCGCGACCTGCCCGAGCGGGCCGCCTGGCCCGAGGGCGCCGGGGAACGGCTCGCCGAGCGGGCCGCGTTCGCCGCGGCCCCGCCCCGGGGCACGGAACTGGCGGAGCTGGAGAAGCTCGCGCGGTCCGCCACCACGGCCGGGGGGCCGGGTGCGGCGGCGGGGGAGGGCGGCGGCGCCGGGGGTGGCCGTAGCAGCGGGGGCGGGGGTGACGGCGGGGTCGCCGGGCCCGGCTCGGACCCCGGTTCCGGCGGCAAGGACACCGCGCCGGACCGCGAGCCCGCCCACCGGGGCCGACGGCGCGTGCTGCTGGCGCTCGTCCCGGTCGTGGTCACGGCGACCGGCGCCACTCTCGCCCTGCAACTGCTGCCCTACACGGCCGCCACCAGCGACGGCGCGCAGGCCGCCCCCACCGTCTCGGTGCCGGTCACGGGACCGGCCGGCCCGTCCCCGTCCGGCGCCTCCGCTCGGGCGACGGCGACGCCGTCCGGGTCCGCGTCGCCGGGCAAGGGCGGGAAGAAGGGCAAGGACAAGGACGACGGCAAGGGCAAGGACAGCGCGGCCGGGCAGCCGGGGGAGAAGGACGCGGACGGGGCGGACGGCACGGACGGCGCGGGCGGCCGGGGCGGGCAGCCGGGCGGCGGCGGCAAGGCCGGGGGCGGTGGCACGACCGGCAAGGAGAGCGCGGGCGGCGGCTCCGGGAGCGGCGGCGGGAGCGGCGGTGGCGGGGGCGGGAGCACCAAGCCGTCGGGCGGCGGCTCCGGAGAGGGCGGAAGCGGGGGCTCGGGCGGGAGCGGGGGCTCCGGTGGAAGCGGCGGTTCCGGCGGCAGCACCGGCGAGCCGCCCGCCTCGGGCATCTTCACCCTGCGCAACGGCTCCAGCGGCACCTGCCTGTCCGTCTCCTACGGCTACGGCGCGATCATGGAGAGCTGCACGTCCGCGCGCGCGGACTGGGAGTTCCGCAGCGCCGGCTCCGGCGGCGTCCACCTCTTCAACAAGGCGACCGGCGCCTGTCTGAGCGCCAGCCTGCCGGCCGGCGGCCTCATGACCATGTCCTGCGACCGCGCAGGCAGCAGCGACGCGGACATCAGCTGGCGCTACGGCTCCGGCGGCACCCTCAGGAGCGACTACAACGGCCGCTGCCTCGCCGTCCTCGCCAACGGCACCGTGGACACCGCCGCCTGCTCCTCCGGCTCCGCCGCCCAGCGCTGGTCGAAGGGCTAGGCCCGGCGCCGGCCGGAGCACCGGGACGGCGCCACGCGCCCGCCGGGCACGGGGCGGTCGCGGGACGCGCGACCGCCTCGGCGATACTGGACCCCATGGCTTACGACGATCTTCGCTCCCTGCTCAGGGCGCTGGAGCGCGAGGGCGACCTCAAGCGCATCAAGGCCGAGGTCGACCCGTATCTGGAGGTCGGTGAGATCGTCGACCGGGTGCAGAAGTCCGGCGGCCCCGCACTGCTCTTCGAGAACGTGAAGGGCTCGGCGATGCCGCTCGCCATGAACGTCTTCGGCACCGACCGCAGGCTGCTGAAGGCGCTCGGCCTGAAGTCCTACGCCGAGATCAGCGAGCGGATCGGCGGGCTGCTGCGGCCCGAGCTGCCGCACGGCTTCGTGGGGGTGCGCGAGGCGTTCGGCAAGCTCGGCGCGATGGCGCACGTACCGCCGCGCAAGGTCAAGGAGGCGCCCGTCCAGGAGGTCGTGCTGCGCGGCGACGACGTCGACCTCGACGCGCTGCCCGCGCTGTTCACCTGGCCCCAGGACGGCGGCTCCTTCTTCAACCTCGGTCTGACCCACACCAAGGACCCGGAGTCGGGCATCCGCAACCTGGGCCTGTACCGGCTCCAGCGCCACGACCGGCGCACCATCGGCATGCACTGGCAGATCCACAAGGACAGCCGCAACCACTACCAGGTGGCGGCCCGGCGCGGCGAGCGGCTGCCGGTCGCCATCGCCTTCGGCTGCCCGCCCGCCGTGACGTACGCCTCCAGCGCGCCGCTGCCCGGCGACATCGACGAGTACCTGTTCGCCGGGTTCCTCGCGGGCCGGCGGATCGAGATGGTCGACTGCAAGACCGTGCCGCTCCAGGTCCCGGCCCAGGCCGAAGTGGTCATGGAGGGCTGGCTGGAGCCGGGCGAGATGCTGCCGGAGGGCCCCTTCGGCGACCACACCGGCTTCTACACCCCGCAGGAGCCCTTCCCGGCGCTCACCATCGACTGCGTGACGATGCGCAGGCGCCCGCTGCTCCAGTCGATCGTGGTCGGCAGGCCCCCCACGGAGGACGGCCCGCTCGGCCGCGCCACCGAGCGCTTCTTCCTGCCGCTGCTCAGGATCATCGTGCCGGACATCGTGGACTACCACCTGCCCGAGGCGGGCGGCTTCCACAACTGCGCGATCGTCTCCATCGACAAGAAGTACCCCAAGCACGCCCAGAAGGTGATGCACGCCATCTGGGGAGCGCACATGATGTCGCTGACCAAGCTGATCGTGGTCGTCGACGCCGACTGCGACGTGCACGATCTGCACGAGGTCGCCTGGCGGGCCCTGGGCAACACGGACTACGCCCGTGACCTCACCGTCGTCGAAGGCCCCGTCGACCACCTCGACCACGCCTCCTACCAGCAGTTCTGGGGCGGCAAGGCAGGCATCGACGCCACGAAGAAGCTGCCGCAGGAGGGATACACCCGCGACGGCGGCTGGCCGGAGATGGTGGTCTCCGACCCGGATACGGCGGCGAAAGTCGACCGCCGCTGGAAGGAGTACGGCCTGTGAGCGCCTCCGCCGCCGCGATGCCCCAGCCGGGACGCACGAAAGCATTCCTCCGCCTGGTCATGATCGAGCACTCGGTCTTCGCGCTGCCCTTCGCGTACATCGCCGCGCTCACCGCGATGTACGAGTGGGACGAGAACATCCACTGGGCGCGGCTGCTCCTGGTGACCGTCTGCATGGTGGGGCTGCGCACCTTCGCCATGGCGGTGAACCGGATCATCGACCGGGAGATCGACGCCCGCAACCCGCGCACCGCGCACCGCGAGCTGGTCACCGGCGCGATGTCCGTACGGCACGCCTGGACCGGTGCGCTGATCGCCCTGGTGGTCTTCCTGGGCGCCGCCGCCCTGCTGAACCCGCTCTGCCTGGCCCTCGCCCCCATCGCGGTGGTCCCGATGGTCGTCTACCCCTACGGCAAGCGGTTCACGAACTTCCCGCAGGCCATCCTGGGCCTGGCCCAGGCGATGGGCCCGATCGGCGCCTGGCTGGCGATCAGCGGCGAGTGGTCGTGGAAGGCGGTGATCCTGGGCCTGGCCGTCGGCGTCTGGATCGGCGGCTTCGACCTGATCTACGCCTGCCAGGACGTCGAGACCGACCGCCAGATCGGCGTCCGCTCGGTCCCGGCCCGCTTCGGCATCCCGGCCGCGATCTGGGGCGCCCGCGCCTGCCACACCGTCACCACGGCCCTGTTCGTCTGGTTCGCCCTGGCCACCGGCGCGGGTGTCCTCTTCTGGCTCGGCCTGCTCGTCGTCGTCGGCGCCTTCCTCTACGAACACACCATCGTCCGCCCCCACGACCTGTCCCGCCTGAACCGGGCGTTCTTCAGTGTCAACGGCTTCATCGGCATCGCGCTCTTCGTGTGCGCGCTGCTGGATCTGCTGGTGCGGGGGCTGCGGCCGTAGCCCGTCGTCGGGTGAGGCCGAGTGCTCACCCCGAAGTGACCTGATCTGCCCGGTCACTTCGGGGTGAGTGGGGTGCGGTGGGTGGTTCGCTTCTCGTGGTGGGACCTTGACACAGGGTGAAACCACGCCTTTAAATCTCGCTTACCTATGAAGATCTTGTGATGGCGGGGGCGGGGTTTCGTGCGGGTGGGGTGGGGTGGGCTGGAAGCCGTGGTGCGCCGTGGGCGCAGGCGGCGTGGTGGGACGGCTTCCGCGGTGGCGGCGCTGACAACGGTGGCCGTGATGGCCGCCCTGCCGGCGCCGGCGGCGCATGCCGTCTCCGCGGCGGGGACGGACTCGGTGCCCGTCTCCGAAGGGCAGAAGGCGCTGACCCGGGCGGAGCAGTCCGGCGAGCGGGTGGAGGTGCCGGGCGTGGACCGTGCCGGTCTTCGGCGACGACTCCGGCGAACCCGGCTACTCGGGCGGCAGTTCCTTCGCGGACCGTGCCCTGAACCAGGCCTGGCGCTGGAACCTCGACTATGTCGAGGACCCTCGCGGCAACGCGGTCACCTTCGGCTACGCCGAGCGCTGCACCGCCGACAACTGCTCCAGCCTCACCAAGGACACCGCCGACAACTGGCCCGAGGTGCCCTTCGACGCCTTGTGCACGAAGGGCGACGACGACTGCGACGCCGCCGGTCCCTCCTTCTTCACGCGCAAGCGAGAACGCCGCCATCGACTGGTTCCACAAGTACCGCGTCCTCGCGGTGAACGTCTCGGACCCGGCCGGCAACAACGAGGCCCTCGAATACGCCTACAGCTACAGCGGCGCGGCCTGGCACCACAGCGACGACCCGTTCACTCCGAAGAACGAGCGGACCTGGTCCGACTGGCGCGGATACCGCCAGGTCACCACCCTGGCCGGTGTCACCACCGAGACGCGGTCCAAGACGGTCTCCCTGTACCTCCAGGGCATGGACGGCGACAAGAACAAGGACGGCAGCACCAAGTCCGTCACCGTCGCACCGCTCGCCTCGCCCGCCCTGGGAGCGGCTGCGCAGGCCGACAGCGACCAGTACGCGGGCATGCTCCGCCAGGAGGTCACCTACGACGGCGCGACGGCGATCTCGGCCACGGTGAACGACCCGTGGTCCAAGGAGACAGCTCGCCAGAGCCCACCGGGCGCCGACGACCGGATCGCCCGCTATGTCCGGACCGAGAAAGTCCACTCCTACACGTACCTGACGACGCCTCAGAGCTGGCGCGAACGGCAGACGAAGACGTCTTTCGACGCCACCGTCGTCGGCCAGTGCGCCACGAAGGACGCGGCACTCGATCTGCCCGCGGCCGCCGACCGGCGCGGTGACGTGCTCGCGGACGCCGCCACCGTCTACGACACGCCGAACGCCACCACCTGGTCGGCCACGCAGAAGCCGACCCAGGGGCCAAGCCACCTGGGTCGGCCGCCCCACTGGCTGGTGGCTGTTACTACACCTGCCCCAGGAGCGGCGGAACAGCCAGCAGCGGAGGTGGAACGATCACCCCCGGGGGGAACAGCTTCGGCACACCGACGGGGCCTCTACCGGGAAGCGGTCTCTGCCGGTTACGGGCAGTGCGATCGAGGACCCGTACTACGCGATTCGCGCGCAAGCTTCTCAGATCTGGGATAATTTGCCGGGCTTTTGCAGGTCCTCGCCGGTATGGCCTTTCTGTGGAGGTGCAGTGGCGAGCAGCTCGGCTGCAGCGGAAGACTATGGGCCCGATACCTTGATAATGCGCTGGGTTTTGGGGCGTGGTCCGCACCGAGTTGTTTACGGGGATGACAGTTTGATGTCGGCTTACATGGCAGCCACTTCGGAGGCTGTGGAGGATCGGGCCGCTGCGGTGGGAGACTGGAAGAAGTATCATGAATCCGACTTGGGGACTCTTGCTGAGTACAGCCTGAGTGAGATGTCCACTCTTCAGGGATTTCTTCATGTTTCCATAGATCTCAAGAGTTTGAATAGATACAGGGTGAGGGCTCGGCTAGGTCGCTCGACAGAAGCTCGGGTCCGATGGCGGATGTGACTCATGTGATCACCTGGAAGGAGACACTCTTCTTTGACGAGAACTAGTTCAGGGGCTTACCGGCGTCTAAGGGGGAACGGCGCGTTGAAAGCTTCTCGTTCCTGGCGGTGGATCGCGGGGCTGCTGTTGTGGTGTCCCGTCGGGCTGTTGGCCTCGGGGTGCGGACTTCTCTCCGACTCTCCCGTCGGAGTCAAAGAGAGGATTTCTCGTGACGGTCTGACGGGTGAATGGAAAGACGAGAACGGGTCTTCCATCACATTCCTTGAGACGGGTGATTTCACCGCTGAAAGGGTGTGTGGTGACCCTTCGGTGCGGGGAGGATCTTGGAGGATATTCACCCCCAGTTCGACCGTCGAACCTCATGCCGCTTCGCAGGTGAAGTTGACATTTCGAGGCGACGCTTCGGGGGCGGTAGCGCAATATGAGGTCGCCCGCAGGGAGGGGAAGGTCACCCTGTGGGCAGCTCTGGGGGACTTGGATGATTCTGACTACTGCTTCTTGAGCAAGGGGTGAAGCTCTCGCGTTCGGGCTGGCCGGACCCGTTCTTTTTTCACCGAGCGAAGGGCGAGGTTCTGGAATTTTTTGCCCGGATGGATCCCGGCGCGATCCAAGGAGCTCCGCCTGAGGGCGAGTTGCGGGCTGAAGCAGAACTGAGTGTGCAAGCTTTGTACCTGGCCATGGTGCGGCGGTCCTGGTCGTGAGCTCTGGCCGGACTCGGCTCGGCGGCTCGCACGGCCCACGGGTGGCGGGGACCGGCGGACACGGAGCGTAGGACAGGGCGCAGACTGCTCCCCCTTGTGCGCGGCGGTGTCGCAAGCGTCGGTCCCTGGTTCTACCGGGGCACAGGCAGGCGATCCGTCGCGTCGGCAGGGCCGAAGAGACGACCGGCCCGGTGGCGGGTGACACGGCGATGCATAGAAGGAGAGCCCGGTCGAGCCTTATGCCGTCCGTACCCCTTCCGTCGCCCCGCCCTCCTGGTGCGAGCGCCCGTAGCCCCCGCCGGTAGGCTCGATATGTGAACGCAGGGAAAACGCGGCGCGAGCCTTGGATCGTGGGGGTTTCCGGCGCGTCCGGTACGCCGTACGCGGCTGCTGTGCTGCGCGGGCTGATCGACGCCGGGGAGAGTGTCGACCTGGTGGTCAGCCGGGCCTCGCGGCTCACCCTGCTCGACGAGACGGGCATCTCCTTCCGGGACGCGCACTGGCGGGAGGATCTGGGGGAGTGGCTGGCGCTGGGGGCGGACGGGGAGCCCGGCACCTTCGAGGCGGACCTCGCGGACGTGCGGCACTGGAGCGCCGGTGACCTGGCGGCCGGGCCGTCCTCGGGGTCGTACCCCGCGCGGGGGATGCTGATCGTGCCGGCCTCGACGGCGTGCGTGGCCGGGGTCGCGCTCGGTCTGTCGAAGGACCTGCTCCAGCGGGCGGCGAGCGTGACCCTCAAGGAGCGCAGGCCGCTGGTGGTGGCCGTCAGGGAGACCCCGCTGAACGGCCCGACGCTGCGGCAGCTCGTCGCCCTGGACGACGCGGGCGCCACCGTCCTGCCCGCCTCGCCCGCCTTCTACGCCGGTGCGACCCACATCCAGCACCTGGTGGACTTCGTCGCCGGCCGCGCTCTCGACGCGGTGGGCGTGCCGCACCGGCTCTACCGCCGCTGGGAGGGCGAACTGGGTGGCGGTGCCCGGCGTTAGCAGCAGTACCCGTACCACTTGAGAACAGCATCACTGGGACTTCAGGAACTTCTTTCAGCGGAAGGCTTCGATCGCATGGACGCGGTGGACAGGCAGCTCATCCAGGCCCTGAGGGAGAACGGCCGGGCCTCCTACGCCGAGCTGGGGCGCCTCGTCGGCCTGTCGGGACCGAGCGTCACCGACCGCATCAACCGGCTGGAGGCGGCCGGGGTCATCACCGGCTACCGGGCGACGGTGGACTCCGCCTCGCTCGGCCTCGGCGTGACCGCCCTGATCGGCATCTCCCTCTCGGACGCGGCCGACCACGAGGACGTGGCGCAGCGGCTGAAGGACCTGCCCGAGATCGAGGACTGCTGGTTCATCGCCGGTGACGACTCCTTCATGCTCAAGGTGCGCGCCACGGACGTCGACGGACTGGAGAGGATCATCCGCCGGCTGTCCGGCACCAAGGGCGTCTCCCGGACCCGTACGACCATCGTGCTGTCCACGAAGTGGGAGAACCGGGTGGGAGAGCTGCCCGAGGAGGTCTGACGGCCGGGGCGTCCGGTCCGGGCGTACGGTGTGCAGGAGTCGGTGGAGGAAGAAGAGGAAGAGGTAGCAGAGGTATGGGTATGGACGTCGGGCTCAAGCGCGAGCTGGAGGAGAAGGTCCGCTCCGGCGAGCGGCTGACCCGCGAGGACGGCATCGCGCTGTACGAGTCGGACGACCTGGCCTGGCTCGGCGGGCTCGCGCACGAGGTGCGGACGCGGAAGAACGGCGACGTCGTCCACTTCAACGTCAACCGCCACCTCAACATGACGAACGTGTGCACCGCGTCCTGCGCCTACTGCTCCTTCCAGCGCAAGCCGGGCGAGAAGGACGCGTACACGATGCGCATCGAGGAGGCCGTCAAGCTCGCCCAGGGCATGGAGGCGGAGAACCTCACCGAGCTGCACATCGTCAACGGACTGCACCCGAACCTGCCGTGGCGCTACTACCCGCGTTCGCTGCGCGAGCTGAAGGCGGCGCTGCCCGGGGTGTCGCTGAAGGCGTTCACGGCCACCGAGATCCACCACTTCGAGACGATCTCCGGGCTGAGCGCGAGCGAGATCCTGGACGAGCTGATCGACGCCGGTCTGGAGTCGCTGACCGGCGGCGGCGCGGAGATCTTCGACTGGGAGGTCCGGCAGCACATCGTGGACCACCGCACCCACTGGGAGGACTGGTCCCGTATCCACCGGCTGGCGCACGAGAAGGGTCTGAAGACCCCGTGCACCATGCTCTACGGGCACATCGAGGAGCCCCGCCACCGGGTGGACCACGTGCTGCGGCTGCGCGAGCTCCAGGACGAGACCGGCGGTTTCCAGGTCTTCATCCCGCTGCGCTACCAGCACGACTTCGTGGACATGAAGGACGGCAAGGTCCGCAACCGCCTCCAGGCGCGGACCACGATGGCGACCGGTGCCGAGGCGCTGAAGACGTTCGCCGTCTCCCGGCTGCTGTTCGACAACGTGCCGCACGTGAAGGTGTTCTGGGTGATGCACGGGGTGCAGACCGCCCAGCTCGCCCTCCAGCACGGCGCCGACGACATGGACGGCTCGGTCGTCGAGTACAAGATCACGCACGACGCGGACAACTTCGGCACACCGAACAAGCTGACCCGCGACGACCTGCTGGAGCTGATCCGCGACGCGGGCTTCCGCCCGGTCGAGCGCAACACGCGCTACGAGATCATCCGCGAGTACGACGGCCCGGACGCCGGGCGCCGCGAGTCGCCGCAGCCCATGCGGGTGTGACCGCCCGCGAGCGGTGAGGCCGGATGCCGGGCGGGTACCCGTCCGGCATGGCTGGCGCGAGGCCCCAGAGAACGCGGAGAACCCAGAGGACTCACCCAGGGTCGGACGGCGCGGTGAAGACGCCCGAGGACGCCTACTCCGCCGCGCCCTTCGTCCCGGCCCACGCGGATCTGGCCGCGCTGCGCGAGGCCGCGGCGCGCTGCCGGGGCTGCCCGCTGCACCGGGACGCCACCCGGACCGTGTTCGGGGCGGGAGCGGCGCACGCCCGGGTGATGCTCGTGGGCGAGCAGCCCGGTGACCAGGAGGACCGGCGGGGCGTGCCGTTCGTCGGACCGGCCGGGAAGCTGCTGGACCGGGCGCTGGCCGAGGCGGGCATCGATCCCGGCGAGGCGTACGTCACCAACGCGGTGAAGCATTTCAAGTTCACCCGGTCCGGGCCGGGCAAGCGGCGGATCCACAAGGCGCCGAGCCTGCGCGAGATGACCGCCTGCGGCCCCTGGCTGGCGGCTGAGCTGGCGCTCGTGGAGCCCGAGCTGATCGTGGTGCTGGGCGCGACCGCGGGCAAGGCCCTGCTCGGCTCCTCCTTCCGGGTGACCCAGGTGCGCGGCACCCTCCTCGAACACGAGATCCATGGACGCCCCGAGCGCCTGGTGCCCACGGTGCACCCCTCGGCGGTGCTGCGCGCGGACGACCGGGAGGCCGCCTACCAGGGTCTTGTGTCGGATCTGGGGGTCGCGGCCGGTGCCCTGGGCCGCTGAGTCGACGGCCTTCCCTTCCCCGGATGGTAATAGGTAGTGTTGCGCTATGCCTCTTACCTTCACTCTTGATCCCTCCGTCGACCGCGCCCTGCGCGACGGCATCCTCGACCTCTGGGCGGACGTCACGGACGCGGGCGGCGCGGTCGGCTTCGTGGCGCCGGCCTCGCGGGAGGCGATCCGGCCGGAGCTGGTGAAGCAGTTCGTGGCGATGGCCGAGGGCCGGTCCCGGCTGCTGGTGGGGCACGACGAGACGGGCCGGGTCGCCGCGACGGCGTTCCTGACCCTCAACCGGGACGCCCTCTCCGCCCACTGGCTGTGGCTCTACACGGTGATGGTCCACCCCCGCCACCAGGGCAAGGGCTACGGCCGCGAGCTGCTCGCCGCGGCGGCGGACGCGGCCCGCGGCATCGGGGGCATCGAGGCGCTCCGGCTCAGCTGCCGGGGCGGCCAGGGGCTGGAGCGGTTCTACGCCTCCTGCGGCTACAAGGAGGTCGGCCGGATCCCCGGTGCCACCCGGGTCGCGCCGGACGACGACCGCGATGAAGTGATCATGCTCATGCCGCTGACCTGAGGCTTCGTGCGCCCGCGTGACCCGCCTGCGGGAACGGGCCCCCAGCGTGCTTCACTGGACGGTGCCCTTTGGCCTTGTTCGGAACGGAAGAGTGGTTTGGGATGCTCCGCTACACGCTGATGCGCCTCGGTATCTTCGCGGGCTGCCTCGTGGTCGCCTGGGGTCTCGTGTACGTCGGCATCGTGCCGAGCGGCCGCAACGGCTCCAACGGCCTGTGGATCCCTCTTCTCGCCCTGGTCCTCTCGGCGCCGATCAGCTTCGTCGTGCTGCGCAAGGAGCGTGACCGGGCCTCCGAGCAGGTCGCCGCGCGCGTCGACCGCATGAAGGCGAACATGCAGGCCAGCGCGCTCGAAGAGGAACTGGCCGGGGAAGAGGCGCGGGGCACCTCCAAGGCGTCCTGACCCTCCGGGCCCGCCTGCGCGCCGGGTTCCCGCCCGGTCGGCGGGTCGGCGGGCGGCCGGGTGAACCGTAGGCTTGCCGCCATGGGTGCCGTGAAGACCAAGCGGATGCCGCGCGCGGTTCGTGAACAGCAGATGCTCGACGCCGCCGTGCGCATCTTCGGCCGGCGTGGCTACCGGGCCGCCTCCATGGACGAGATCGCCGAACTGGCGGGCGTCTCCAAGCCGTTGGTCTATCTGTATCTGAACTCCAAGGACGACCTCTTCAGCGCCTGCATCCGGCGCGAGGCCGCCGCGCTGACCGCCGCCGTCCGGGCCGGGGCCCGCCCCGGGCTGCCCGCCGACCGGCAGCTCTGGGAGGGTCTGCGGGCCTTCTTCACGCACACCGCGCGGCACCCGGACGGCTGGGCGGTGCTGCACCTCCAGGCGCGTACCCACGGCGAGCCGTTCGCCGCCGAGACCGCCGCGATGCGCCGGGAGATCGTCACCTTCGTGCGGCAGCTGATCACCGAGGCGGCACACGCCGCCGCCTGCGCCGGGGAGGCGGAGGGCGGCCCCGGCCGGGTGCCCGAGCACGAGGCCGCCGGACTCGCCGAGGCCCTGGTCGGCGCCGCCGAGTCGCTCGCCGACTGGGCCAACACCACCCCGGGTGTCACGGCCCGGCAGGCCGCCACCACCCTGATGAACTTCGCCTGGGCGGGCCTCGGCGACCTCATGGAGGGCCGCCCCTGGACCCCGCCCGCGCCGGGGGCCTGACGCGGGCTCCCACGGGCGCGGGGCAGTGCTCAGCCGCCCGGCGCCGCCACCTCGCCCTCCAGATGCACCCGCCCCGCCGCCCGGTCCGCCGCCCCGTCCGCTGCCTCGCCCGGCGCGCGCAGCGCGAAGCGGCCCCGCTCGTCGGCCGCGTACACCACCGTGCCCGGCAGGAGCACCGGCGCCTTGAACGCGGCCCGGACCGAGACGGCCTCGGGGACCCCGTGGGCGGCCAGGCAGCGCGCCACGGTCCACATGCCGTGGGCGATGGGCCGGGGGAAGCCGAACAGGCGGGCGGTGAGCGGGTGCAGATGGATCGGGTTGCGGTCGCCGGAGGCGGCGCCGTAGCGCCGTCCGAGATCGGCGGGCAGCCGCCACTCGGCCGCGGCGGGCGGCGGGGCCGCCTCCGGCGCGGACCGGCCGGGCCCGCCGGTGGTCCCGGCCGTGCGGTGACGGGCCAGATAGGTGCTGGTGGACTCCCAGACCGTCTCTCCGGCGGCGCGCAGCCCGGTCACGACGACGGCCTCGGTGCCGCGCCGATGGGGTGTCAGGCCCGCGATGTGCACGGAGAGTTCGTATGCCTCGGTGGCGCGCAGGGCGGTGTGCCGGGTGAGGGCGATCGAGGTGTGGACAAGACCGAGCAGCGGCAGCGGGAAGCCGCCGCCGCTCATCAGGCGCATCGCGAGCGGGAAGCCGAGGACGTGCGGATAGGTGAGCGGCAGCGCGTCCGCGCCGGTCGGGAAGCCGCACACCCGCTCGTAGGCCGCCAGCCGGGCCAGGTCGACGCGGGCGGACGGCAGCACGAGCCGGGTGTGCGGCACGGGCGCGTCGGGCCGGGGACGCCGGAAGGGGGAGCGCAGCGCGCCGCGCGCGAGCAGCGGGCCGAGGGCGGGGGCGCGGGTGAGGAGGACGGCGGGGCGCTCCTGCGGTGCGGGGCGCTCCTCGGGTGCGGTGCGGGCCATGGCGGCGTCACGCCCCCAGCAGGCTCTGCCCGCACACGCGGACGACCTGGCCGTTGACCGCGCCGGAGCCCGGGTGGGCGAGCCAGGCGGTGGTCTCGGCGACGTCGACGGGCAGACCGCCCTGGGCGAGGGAGTTCATCCGGCGGCCCGCCTCGCGGATGAGCAGCGGGACGGCGGCGGTCATCTTCGTCTCGATGAAGCCGGGCGCGACCGCGTTCACCGTGACCCCGTGCCGCTCGCGCGCGTGCGGTGCGAGGGCGCGGACCAGTCCGGCGACGCCCGCCTTGGAGGCGCCGTAGTTGGTCTGGCCCGCGTTCCCGGCCAGGCCCGCGATGGAGGCGGTGGCCACGATCCGGCCGCCGGGGCGCAGGGCGCCGGCCGCGAGCAGCGTGTCGGTGGTGCGCAGCACACTCGCCAGGTTGACGTCCAGGACCTGGCCCCAGCGTTCGGCGGACATGTTGACCAGGCGCCGGTCGCGGGTGATGCCCGCGTTGTGGATCAGTATGTCGAGGCCGTCGGGCAGCGCGGCGGCGATCCGCTCGCCCGCGTCGGCGGCGGTGATGTCCAGGGCGAGGGCGGTGCCGCCGAGGCGGCCGGCGACCGCGCGGGCGTCGGCCTCGGCGGCCGGGACGTCCAGGACGACGACCTCGGCGCCGTCCCGGGCGAGGGTCTCGGCCACGGCCGCGCCGATGCCGCGCGCGCCGCCGGTGACGAGGGCGGTGCGCCCGGCGAGCGGCTGCCCCGGGGCACCGGCGGTCCGCTCGTCGCGGGGGCGGCCCGCGTCCGGCCCGGCGACGTGGACCACCTGGCCGCTGACGTACGCCGACCTGGGGGAGAGCAGGAAGTCCAGGGTGGTCCCGGCGGCTTCGGCGTCGGTGAGCCGGACGAGGTTGACGGTGCGGCCCCGGCCGATCTCCTTGCCGAGCGAGCGGATGAAGCCCTCCAGCGCCTGCTGGGCGGCGGCCTGGTGGTGGTCGTCCGGGTCGAGCGGGGCGCCGAGCACGACCACGCGCCCGCTCGCGGCGAGCGTGCGCACCACCGGGTGGAGGGCGGCGTGCACCGCGCCGAGCCCGTCGACGTCCCGGACGCCGGTCGCGTCCAGGACCACGGCCGCCGGATCGCGGTCGCCGGGGGCGCCGAGGGGCAGGCCGGTGCGGGCGAGCACCGGGGCGAGCACCGGGCCGGGACCGAGCGCGGACTTCCCGGCCGTCAGGTGCAGCAGCGGGCCGTCGAGCGCGGGGCGCCCGGCTGACCAGCGGCGCAGCGGCGCGGGCCGGGGCAGTCCCAGGCGCCGGGTCAGGAAGCGGCCGGGCGCGGTGCCGGTGAAGCGCAGATAACGGTCGGCCATGTGCCGTCTCCCACGGGTCGCAAGTGCTTACTGTGGAGTAAGGTTACCGGGGGTAATGCTACGTCACGGGTGAGGAGAAGGTCGAGATGAGTCCTCTTCGGACCGAGTCGCGCGGCATCCGGCGGGTGGCGGTCGTCGGCGGTGCGCGCATCCCCTTCGCCCGCTCCGACGGCCCGTACGCCACCGCCGGTGACCAGGAGATGCTGACCGCCGCGCTGGACGGCCTCGTCGAGCGGTACGGACTCCAGGAACCGGGCGCGGTGGGCGAGTTCGTGGCCGGGGCGGTCCTCAAGCACAGCCGCGACTTCAACCTGGCCCGCGAGACCGTCCTCGGCTCGCGGCTGGACGCGCGCACCCCCGCCTACGACATCCAGCAGGCGTGCGGCACCGGTCTCCAGGCGGTGATCGCCGCCGCCAACAAGATCGCGCTGGGCCAGACCGAGTCGGCGGTCGCGGGCGGCGCGGACACCGCGAGCGACGCGCCGCTGGGCGTCAACGACGAGCTGCGCCGCATCCTGCTCGCCGCCCGCCGGGCCCGGACGACCGCCGCCCGGCTCAAGGCCCTCGCCGGGATCCGGCCCCGCCACCTGGTGCCCGACATCCCGCGCAACGCCGAGCCGCGCACCGGCCTGTCCATGGGCGAGCACGCCGCCGTGACCGCCCGCGCCTGGGGCATCGGCCGCGAGGCGCAGGACGCGCTGGCGGCAGCCAGCCACCAGCGGCTCGCCGCCGCCTACGACCGGGGCTTCTTCCAGGACCTCATGGTCCCCTTCCGCGGCCTGGAGCGCGACCAGAACCTGCGTCCCGGCTCCACGGTGGAGAAACTCGCCGCGCTCAAGCCGGTGTTCGGCCTGGACCGGCCCGGCGCGACGATGACCGCGGGCAACTCCACGCCCCTGACGGACGGCGCGGCCACGGTCCTGCTGGCGTCCGAGGAGTGGGCGCGCGCCCGTGGCCTGGAACCCCTCGCCTATCTGACGGCGTACGAGACGGCCGCCGTCGACTTCGTACGCGGTGATGTCGCCGAGGGCGAGGACGGGCTGCTGATGGCACCGGCGTACGCCGTCCCGCGCATGCTGGAGCGCGCCGGGCTCGGCATCGAGGACTTCGACCTGGTCGAGATCCACGAGGCGTTCGCCTCCCAGGTGCTGGCCACCCTGGCCGCCTGGGAGAAGCGCGGGCTGGCCCCGGTCGACCGCGACCGCCTCAACGTCGCCGGGTCCTCCCTCGCCACCGGGCACCCCTTCGCCGCCACCGGCGCCCGCATCGTGGCGACCCTGGCCCGCCTGCTCGCCGAGCGCGAGGGCCCCGCCCGCGGCCTGATCTCCGTCTGCGCGGCCGGCGGCCAGGGCGTGACGGCGATCCTGGAACGCGCCTGAGCCCCGGGCAGCCGCCCGAGCGGGACCACTTGAGCCGAGCCACTGCCGCCGGGCGGTCCTGCGCGACTTCTCCCACGAGGCGGAGGCGTGGTACGGGAGCTGAGCGGCGGGGCTACGGGGCCGGGGCGGCGTCCGCGGAGCCCGCACCGTCCGGGACCTCCGGGCCGGGCGAGGTGTGCAGGGCATCCGGGGCGTGTGGGGCCTGCGGGGTGTGTGGGGCGCGTGGGGCGTGCGGAGCCTCCGGACTGGAGGGATCCTCCGGCGTGTCCGGGACCGCCGAAGACTCAGGCGGTACGGCGGGCACCGGCGGCACGGACGGCGCCGGAGGCGCGAACGGCCGCGGCGGCCCACTCGGCCTGCGCGGCACCGGATCCGGCCCCGAACCGGACACCCCCGAACCGGACACCCCCGCCCCTGACACCCCCGCGCTCAAGACTTTCGCGCCCGGCCCAGCCGCCCCCGGCAACCCCGCACTCAGCCCCACCGCCCCCGCTGCCCCCGGCACCCCCTCCAGCCCGCGGCAGCACTCCATCACCGTCTCCGCGAAAGCGCGGGCCAGCGGGGACAGGGCGTCCCAGCGGCGGACCGCCCAGCCGACGGTGAGGGGGCGCAGGGCGGGGACGGGGATGAGGCGGAGGGGGCTGGAGGGGGTGGTGTGGCCGGGGAGGGCGGGGACGACCGCGCGGCCCACGCCCAGCTCGGCGAGGAGGAAGGCGGTGTCCCAGTCGGCGACGCTGGTGTCGGAGCCGAAGCGGACGCCCAGCTCGGCGCAGGCGGCGTCGAGGTGGGCGGCGGAGGTGGAGTTCGGCGGGAGCCGGATCAGCCGCAGCTCCCGCAGCTCGGCCGCGTCCACGGACGTACGGGCCGCCAGCGGGTCCTCGGCGCGCAGCGCGAGCACCCACGGCAGGTCGAGGACACCGCGCTGCTCGATGCCGCGCACCGGCGCGCCCAGCGTGACCCAGGCGAGGTCCAGCTCGCCGCCGCCGAGCGCGTCGAAGCAGCCCCGGCTCGAACTCTCCGTGAAGAACTCCAGGTTGACCTTGGGATACCGGCGGCGGAAGGCGACGACCGCGTCCGCCATGAAGTGCCGTACGGTCGTCGCGCCGGTCGCGATCCGCACCGAGCCGGTCTCCCCCTCGGTGAGATCCCGCAGCCGCCGCAGCGCGCCGTCGAGACCGGCCAGCGACTCGGCGGCGGCCGTCCGCAGGATGCGTCCGGCCTCGGTGGGCGCGACCCCGCGCGGCTGGCGTTCCAGCAGGCTGACGCCGGCCTCCCGCTCCAGCCGTTTGACGTGCTGGCTCACCGCCGACTGGGTGCAGCCGAGGTCGCGGGCCACGGCGCTGAGGTTGCCCGCCCGGCACACGGCGACGAACACCCGCAGATCATCGAGAGTCACGCGGACAAGCTAGCCCAGCGGCCGGCAACACCCAAGCAATTGCTTGGAGATGGGCAGACATTCCCAGGATTGACTGGGCCCTGTCCGCGTACGACGATCTTTGCGGGGCCCAGGGCGGCAACCCGCCCCACCTCGCGGGGATCCGGACCCGAGGCGGGGTGCGGCGGGTGCCGACCCGCCCCGAGGCGGAGGGCGCCGGGGCGGAAAAGGGCGGAAAAGGGCAGGAGCCCCGTCGCCGGATGGCGTGGGGCTCCTTGGGTACTGCAATCAGAACGGTTACTGCGCGCGCGACGCTCAGACCGGGGTGACGTTCTCCGCCTGCGGGCCCTTCGGGCCCTGGGTGACGTCGAAGGACACCTGCTGGTTCTCTTCGAGAGAGCGGAAACCGGTGGCGTTGATCGCGGAGTAGTGAACGAAGACGTCGGGGCCGCCGCCTTCCTGGGCAATGAAGCCAAAGCCCTTTTCGGCGTTGAACCACTTCACGGTTCCGGTAGCCATAAGCCCTCCTTGGGCTCAAAGGGTCGCCCTGCTCCAGAACCTGCAAATGTGAAAACGATATCGCCGCACAACTGCATACGTCTGAAAACGACCAGAGCCCGCGGTTACATGCTCCGCAGGCTCTGTACTGCAAGGGAAACCAAAACTGCAACTTGGTGGCGAGCCTAGCATGCGGGCCCCCGAACGCAATAGAGGCCAAGATCACGTCACCCGGATGTTTGAAAGCTCTGGTCAGAGGTTGACACAAACGGACGCAAACGGTCGGTGACGGCAGGTGACGGCAGGGCCGACCGGGTGATCCGCCCCCCGAGCGGGGCCCCGCGCCCCGGCGGCCGAGGGGGTGGCGGCAGCGCCCCGGCGACCAGGGTCTAGTCTCGCGATGTGGACAATTCTCGCACCCGGCCGCGTGTCGGCCACATCCAGTTCCTCAACTGCCTGCCCCTGTACTGGGGGCTCGCGAGAACGGGCACGCTCCTCGATTTCGATCTCCGCAAGGACACCCCGGACAAGCTCAGCGAGCAGCTCGTCCGCGGCGAGCTGGACATCGCCCCGGTCACCCTCGTGGAGTTCCTCAAGAACGCGGACGATCTGCTGGCCTTTCCCGACATCGCCGTGGGCTGCGACGGTCCGGTGATGTCCTGCGTGATCGTCTCGCAGGTCCCGCTCGACCGGCTCGACGGCGCCCGGGTTGCCCTCGGCTCGACCTCCCGCACCTCGGTGCGCCTGGCCCAGCTGCTCCTGGCCGAGCGGTACGGGGTGAGCCCGGACTACTACACCTGCCCGCCCGACCTGAGCCTGATGATGCAGGAGGCGGACGCGGCGGTCCTCATCGGCGACGCGGCGCTGCGCGCCAACCTCCACGACGGCCCCCGCTACGGCCTCGACGTGCACGACCTCGGCCAGCTGTGGAAGGAGTGGACGGGCCTGCCGTTCGTCTTCGCCGTCTGGGCCGCGCGCCGCGACTACGCCGAGCGCGAGCCGCGCATCACCCGCAAGGTGCACGAGGCGTTCCTCGCCTCCCGCGACCTCTCCCTGGAGGAGGTCCACAAGGTCGCCGAGCAGGCGGCCCGCTGGGAGTCCTTCGACGAGCCGGTCCTGGAGAGCTACTTCACCACCCTCGACTTCAGCTTCGGCGCCCCGCAGCTCAAGGCGGTCGAGGAGTTCGCCCGCCGGGTCGGCCCCACGACGGGCTTCCCCGCGGACGTGAAGGTCGACCTGCTGGACCTCTGACGACCGGCCCCGCCCGCCCCGCCCTCCCGAGAGCCCCGGCGCCCCGCCCCGCGACCCGCCCCCCGGCACTACGCTGCCGCCAGGGCCGGGATCCGGAATCCGGCGCACGGGCACACGGGGGACACGGGGGAGGGGGACCGCCATGCAGCCGCTCGCACACGACGAGCCCGCTGCCGTGGGGCCCTACCGGCTGCTCGGCCGGTTGGGCTCCGGCGGCATGGGCCGCGTCTATCTGGGCCGCAGTCCCGGCGGCCGCACGGTCGCGGTGAAGATCGTGCACCCGCACTTCGCGCTCGACGAGGAGTTCCGCGCCCGCTTCCGGCGCGAGGTCTCCGCCGCGCGCCGGGTCGGCGGTGCCTGGACCGCGCCCGTCCTGGACGCCGACCCCGAGGCGGCCGTGCCCTGGGTGGCCACCGCCTACGCGGCCGGACCCTCCCTGGCCGCCGCCGTCGCGCACGGCGGCCCGCTGCCCGCGCACACCGCGCGGGTGCTGGCCGCGGGCCTGGCGGAGGCGCTGGCCGCGGTGCACGACCTGGGCCTGGTGCAC
The DNA here is from genome assembly GCF_058344915.1 of Streptomyces sp. PL-25. Lineage (NCBI taxonomy): Bacteria > Bacillati > Actinomycetota > Actinomycetes > Kitasatosporales > Streptomycetaceae > Streptomyces > Streptomyces sp. PL-25. The sequence continues at coordinate 3,115,374 of NZ_CP136997.1, read as the reverse complement.
CGGGACGTCAAGCCGTCCAACGTGCTGCTCACCCTCGACGGCCCGGTGCTGATCGACTTCGGCATCGCCCGCGCCACCGACGGCACCGCCTCCCTGACCTCCACCGGCGTCTCCATCGGCTCGCCCGGCTACATGGCGCCCGAGCAGATCCTCGGCAAGGCCGTCACCGGCGCGGCGGACGTCTTCTCGCTGGGCGCGGTCCTCGCGTACGGCGCGATGGGCGCGTCCCCGTTCCCGGGGGACTCCTCGGCGGCGCTGCTCTACAAGGTCGTCCACGAGGAACCCGAGCTGGACGCCCTGGCCGACGCGGACCTGCGCGCGCTGGCCCGCGCCTGCCTCGCCAAGGACCCCGCCGCCCGGCCCGCGCCCGGCGAGGTCGCCCGCCGCCTCGCCCCCGAGGGCGCGGCCCGCCTCGTCGCCGGGGGCTGGCTCCCCGGCGCCCTGGTCGAACAGGTCAGCCGCGGCGCCGTACACCTGCTGAACCTGGAGCCCGCCCCGGACCGGCCCTCGGGCCCGATCGCCTTCACGGCGTCCGCGCACCCGGCCGAGGGCCCCGCGCCCGGAATCACGGCCACCGCGCCGCCCGCACCCGCGCCCTCCGTCCCCGAACCCCCGGCCGTCACCGGCGCGTTCGGCCCGCCGCCCGTGATGCCGGGCACCCCGGGCGCGTCACGCTCCGTCCCCCCGCTGCCGCAGGTCCCCGCACCCCGCGACGGCGCCCCGCCGCCCCCGGACGGCGGGAAGCCGGACGGACCGGCCGGGCCCGGCCGGTTCTCCGTCAGCGTGGCGGCCGGGACGGGACCCGGCAGCGGCGGCCGAGGCCGGAAGCTGAGTTGCAGTGTGGTGCTGGCGGTGGCCGGGGCGCTGGCCGTGGCGACGACCACCGGCGTACTGCTGCTGGACCAATTCCGCGGCGGGCACAAGGGCGACAGCGCCGGCACGCCGTCCCCCGGGCGCTCGGCCGCGTCCACGCCCGCGCCCGCCTCCGGCGCCGTGCCCGAGGTCTACGTCGGCACCTGGCGCGGCACCGGCACGGTCAGCGCCCTCGGCCAGGACCTGCCCGGCGGCACCTTCACGGTCGTGATCCAGCGGGCCGGTTCCGCGAAGGTGATCGGTTCGGTCACCCAGTCCGATCCCCTCGGTGGCGGCTGCGTCGACGTGCTCACCCTGAAGTCGGCCACCGCCGAGGAACTCGTGGCCACCGGCCGCGGCAAGGCCGACAACCCCTCCCACTGCGTCCCCGACGCCCACGAGGTCCGCCTGAGCCCGGACGGCACCGACGCGCTGCGCTTCCAGTCCGTCGACCCGAAGGCGGGCAACCCCAAGGCACGTCTGGAACGGGTGAGCTGACCGGGCGGCCGTACGGGCTGGCGTCGGCCCGCGGACGGCGCTGGCGTAGGCTGTTTCGGTCCGTCCGATCCACAATCCTCACGAATCCTCAAGCTCCTCAGCTCCTCTGCGAAAGGGACGCCGGTGACCGAGAAGGCCGACCTTCAGTCCGTCCTCGACCGTGCCGCCGCGGGCGGACGGATCACCCCGGAGGAAGCGCTCTCCCTCTACCGGGACGCGCCGCTGCACGCGCTGGGCTCCGCCGCCGACGCCGTGCGCCGCCGCAAGTACGCCGGTACGGAGCACATCGCGACGTACATCATCGAGCGGAACATCAACTACACGAACGTGTGCGTCACGGCGTGCAAGTTCTGCGCCTTCTACGCGGCCCCCAAGGACACCGCCAAGGGCTGGACCCGCGACCTCGACGACATCCTGCGCCGCTGCGCGGAGACCGTCGAGCTGGGCGGCACGCAGATCATGTTCCAGGGCGGCCACCACCCGGACTACGGCGTCGAGTACTACGAGAAGCCCTTCGCGGCCATCAAGCGGGAGTTCCCGCAGCTCGTCATCCACAGCCTGGGGGCGAGCGAGGTCGAGCACATGGCCCGCATCAGCAAGGTCTCCGTGGAGGAGGCGATCACCCGCATCCACGCGGCCGGTCTCGACTCCTTCGCGGGCGCCGGCGCCGAACTGCTCCCCGAGCGCCCCCGCAAGGCCATCGCACCGCTCAAGGAGTCCGGCGAGCGCTGGCTGGAGATCATGGAGACCGCGCACCGCCTGGGCGTGGAGTCCACCTCCACCATGCTGATGGGCACCGGCGAGACCAACGCCGAGCGCATCGAGCACCTGCGGATGATCCGGGACGTGCAGGACCGCACCGGCGGCTTCCGCGCCTTCATCCCGTACACCTACCAGCCCGAGAACAACCACCTGAAGGGCCGTACGCAGGCCACGCTCTTCGAGTACCTGCGGATGATCGCCATCGCTCGGCTGTTCCTCGACAACGTCATGCACATCCAGGGCTCCTGGCTGACCACCGGCAAGGACGTCGGCCAGCTCACCCTGCACTACGGCGCCGACGACCTCGGCTCGATCATGCTGGAGGAGAACGTCGTCTCCTCCGCCGGTGCCAAGCACCGCTCCAACCGCATGGAGATCATCGAGCTGATCCGCCGGGCCGGCCGCGTGCCCGCCCAGCGCGCGACGACCTACGAGCACCTGGTCGTGCACGACGACCCGGCGAACGATCCGGTCGACGACCGCGTGATGTCCCACATCTCCTCCACGGCCCTCGCGGGCGGCACCGCCCACCCGGAGCTGAAGCTGCTCGCCGCCGACTGATGCTCACCCTCCACCGCTCGCTGGCGGACGCCTCCCGCTGCGTCGCGGTCGACGGCGCCCGGATCGCGGCCCTCGGCCCCTACGAGGAGCTGCGCGCCGCGTACGGCGAGCGGGCCCGCGTCCGCGAGTGGGCCGGGACGCCGGTCCCCGGCCGGTACGTACCGGACGCGGTGCGCCTCCTGGAGACGCTGTACTGGCCCGACCCGCGCGAGGCGGACGAACTGGGCACCGAGCCGCTGCCCGTGGGCCCCGAGGGCATGCCCGACCCCCGCTGGGGCGCGAGCGCCCGGCGCGGGCTCCAGCGGATGCTGACGCGCGGGGTGACGGCGGTGGCGGGACCGTTCACGCGGGCGCCGGTACGGACGGCGGTGCAGCGGTCCGGGGTCCTCGTCGGCTCCGCCGCCCCGGCCCTGGCTCCGGGCGCCCGTGCGGACTTCGCCGTCCTCGGGGCGGACGGGGACTGCCTGGCGACCGTCGTGGGCGGCCGTCTCGTCCACCGGCGGGCATAAATACGATTTCGGTTGTTGACCCTACGGATCAGCGACAGCGCGCTTACTCTCGGCAACGGAGCGAGAGGAGCGGATGCCGCATGGCGAACGTCAAACAACTGGACCCCAGCGCTTCGCCGTTGGACTACTACGGCGCCGAGCTGCGCCGCCTGCGCGAGGCGGCGAAGATGACCCTGAACGAACTCGGCGAGTCGATCTTCTGCACGGGCTCGCTGGTAGGCCAGGTCGAAACGGCCCTGAAGGTGCCGACACGGGACTTCTCGGCACGGGTGGATGCCGCGTTCAACACGGAGGGCTTCTTCTCACGGCTGGTGGGGTTGGTGCTGCGCAGCCAACTGCCGAACTGGTTCCAGCCGTTCGCGGAGATGGAGGCGAAGGCGACGTACATCTCGTCGTTCCAGGCGCAACTGGTCGACGGACTGCTTCAGACCCCTGAGTATGCACGCGCGGTGCTGGAGATGGGCAATGTGGCGAAGATCGACGAACTCGTCGCCGCACGTCTTGAACGCCAACGAATCCTGGACACGGCCGAACCACCGCTAGCGCTAGTGATCCTGGACGAGGCTGTACTCCAGCGGCCGATGGGCAGCTCCGAGGTGATGCGCGCTCAGCTACAGCAGTTGCTGGACTACGGCGAGCGCCCCTGGGTGCAGATCCAGGTGCTGTCCTGCTCGGCTGGCGCGCACGCGAGTTTGGAAGGCTCCTTCGTGGGACTGCGCTTCCGGAAGGAGCCGGAGATCATCTACACCGAGGACCTCATCTCCGGTCACATGACCGCCAACCCGGAAATCATTCGCGACGCCGCTCGCCGTTACGCTAGCTTGCAGGCCGCTGCCCTCTCTGAGGAGGAGTCAGCGAAGCTGATCAAGCGCGTGATGGAGGAACGGTATGGCCCCCGCTCAGCAGTCGGAGAACATCCGGTGGCGTAAGTCCTCCTACAGCGGAAATACGGGCGGCGAGTGCGTCGAGTGCGCCCCGCTCGGCGCCGCTGCCTGGGTCAAGTCGTCGTACAGCGGCAGCACGGGCGGTCAGTGCGTCGAATACGCGCACCTCACCGCCCACATCGCCCTGCGCGACAGCAAGAACCCGGCCGGAGGGCACTTCGCCGTCGCGCCGGGAGTCTTCGCTCGGTTCGTGGAAGCGGCGGCGCAGGGCGAGCTGTAGCCGATCTACCTGGTCAAGCAGACGATGGAGGAACGGTATGGGTCCGCACCTGAAGCTGTCGACGATCTGCTGGCGTAAGTCCTCCTACAGCGGCAGCACCGGCGGTGAGTGCATCGAGTGCGCCCCGCTCGGCGCTGCCGCCTGGCGTAAGTCCTCCTATAGCGGCAACACGGGCGGTGACTGCATCGAGTGCGCGCCCCTGAACGGCGCCACCTGGGTCAAGTCGTCGTACAGCGGCAGCACCGGAGGAAACTGCGTCGAGTACGCGCATCTCCCCGCCAATATCGCCCTGCGCGACAGCAAGAACCCGGCCGGAGGGCACTTCGCCGTCGCGCCGGGAGTCTTCGCTCGGTTCGTGGAAGCGGCGGCGCAGGGCGAGCTGTAGCCGATCTACTCGGTCAAGCAGACGATGGAGGAACGGTATGGCCCCCGCTCAGCAGTCGGAGAACATCCAGTGGCGTAGGTCCTCCTACAGCGGCAACACCGGCGGCAACTGCGTCGAGTGCGCGCCCCTGAACGGTGCCACCTGGCGCAAGTCGTCGTACAGCGGCAACACGGGCGGTCAGTGCGTCGAGTGCGCGCCCCTGAACGGCGCCGCCTGGCGTAAGTCCTCCTACAGCAGCGACACCGGAGGAAACTGCGTCGAATACGCGCACCTCACCGCCCACATCGCCCTGCGCGACAGCAAGAACCCGGCCGGAGGGCACCTCGCCGTGGCGCCGGAGGTGTTCTCCCGGTTTGTGGGGGCCGCCGCGCGGGGCGAGCTGTAGGTCCCGTGCGGGAGGCTGCAACAATGGCCGGGTGACCCGCGCATCCCTGGAGAAGCAGCCGCACGAAGTCGCCTCGATGTTCGACGACGTGGCGGAACGGTACGACCTGACCAACGACGTGCTGTCCCTGGGACAGGACCGGCGCTGGCGCAAGGAGGTCGCGCGGGCCGTCGACGCGCGCCCGGCGCAGAAGATCCTGGACCTCGCCGCCGGTACGGCCACCTCCTCGCTGCCCTTCACCCGGGCCGGCGCGTACGTCGTCCCGTGCGACTTCTCGCTGGGCATGCTCCAGGTGGGCAAGCAGCGGCACAGCTGGATGCCGTTCACCGCGGGGGACGCGACCCGGCTGCCGTTCAAGGACGACACGTTCGACGCGGTGACGATCTCCTTCGGGCTGCGCAACGTCCAGGACTTCGACGCGGCGCTGCGCGAGATGCACCGGGTGACCCGCCCCGGCGGACGCGTGGTGATCTGCGAGTTCTCGCACCCGACCTGGGCGCCCTTCCGGACGCTCTACACCGAGTACCTGATGCGGGCGCTGCCGCCGGTCGCGCGCGCGGTGTCGTCCAGCCCGGACGCGTACGTCTATCTCGCCGAGTCGATCCGGGCCTGGCCCGACCAGAGGGCGCTGGCCGGGCGGCTGCGCGAGGCGGGCTGGTCGAAGGTGGCCTGGCGCAACCTCACCGGCGGGATCGTGACACTGCACCGCGGCTTCAAGGACTGAGCCCGGCGACGGCGCAGGGGTCGCCCGAGCCGTCCGGTCCGTACGGTCCGCCCGGTCCATCCGGTCCGTCCGGCTCGTCCAGGGCGCGGCGCGCGCCGCCCGGCGGGGGTGCGGGCACGCGCGGCTCGCGCACCCCGCCGCCGCCTTCGCCCGCACCGAAGTCGAACCACACGTACACCCGCGCGTCGCGGGGCAGTTCCGCGCCGGGCTGCGGGTACTGGCGTACGACGTGGTCGACGGCGGGGCGCGGGAAGTCGGGGCGGTCGGGCGCGACCAGGAGCAGGCCGCGGGCCCGCGCGGTCTCGTGCGCGTCCACGGCCATCAGGCCGACCAGGCGCGGCACGCGCACTTGTGGTGACTTGGGAGTCGGGTACACGGACGTCACCCCCCAGCGATACCGGCAGCGTAGCCGCCGGACACGGTGGCCGGAAGGATTTTGTGTCTTTCCGTGATATTCGGTTACTCAGCGTCACAGGAGGGGTCCTGGGAGCCCAGCGGCAGCCGGTAGCAGTGGCCGATGCGCCGGGTCTGCGGGGTGAAGAACGTCTCGGCGTGGTGCATGCCCAGGCGCCGGGTGACCGCTATGGAGCGGGTGTTGCGGCGGTCGACCATGGCGACCACGCCCGGCAGTCCGGCCGCCCGCAGCCGCCGGAGGGTCAGCCGGGCCGCCGCCGTGACGTAGCCGCGGCCCCAGTGCTCCCGCCCCAGGCGCCAGCCGATCTCGACCTCGCCCGCCGGGCCCCAGGCGTGCGGCCAGGGCTGGGCGCCGGTGAAGCCGACCGGACGGCCGGACTCGTCGAGGACCGTCCACAGGCAGAAGCCGTGTTCGGCGTCGTGGCGGCGCTGGCGGGCGGTCAGTTCCTCGTAGACGGAGGGCTCGGCGGACCGGCCGCCGTGGAACTCCATGACGTCCGGGTCGTCGAAGAGGCGGTGCCAGGTGTGCGCGTCCTCGTCGGTGGGGACACGCAGCCGTACGACGGGCAGTGCTCGGTTCACGGGACGGGCCCTTCAGCCGGGTGATCAGTGCCGCTGCATAGACTGCCCATGTCCAGTGCCGGTCGGCACGCAGATTTCGAACCTGGGGAGATCCCGCCGTGACCGTCGTGACCGAGTCTCTCTCCGATCCCCTCTCCGGGAACACCGCGGACGTCATCGTCGTGGGCGCGGGACCGGCCGGTTCCACCACCGCGTACCACCTCGCCAAGGCCGGTCTCGACGTGCTCCTGCTGGAGAAGACGGCGTTCCCGCGCGAGAAGGTCTGCGGCGACGGGCTCACCCCGCGCGCCGTCAAGCAGCTCGTCGCCATGGGCATCGACATCTCCGAGGAGGCGGGCTGGCTGCGCAACAAGGGCCTGCGCATCATCGGCGGCGGCGTCCGGCTCCAGCTCGACTGGCCCGACCTGGCCTCCTTCCCGGACTACGGACTCGTGCGCAAGCGCGACGACTTCGACGAGCAGCTGGCCCGGCAGGCGCAGAAGGCGGGCGCCCGGCTCTACGAGCGGTGCAACGTCTCGGGTCCGGTCGTGGACGACCGCACCGGCCGCATCACCGGCGTGACGGCCAAACTGGGCGAGGACAAGCGCGAGGTCACCTTCCACGCGCCGCTCGTGGTCGCCGCCGACGGCAACTCCACCCGGCTCTCCCTGGCGATGGGCCTGCACCGCCGCGAGGACCGCCCGATGGGCGTGGCCGTGCGCACCTACTTCACCTCGCCCCGGCACGACGACGACTACCTGGAGTCCTGGCTCGAACTGTGGGACCGGCGCGGCGCGCAGGACCGCCTGCTGCCCGGCTACGGCTGGATCTTCGGCATGGGCGACGGCACGTCCAACGTCGGCCTCGGCGTGCTCAACACCTCGGCCGCCTTCAAGGAGCTGGACTGGCGGGAGATCCTGAAGGCGTGGTGCGCCTCCATGCCCGAGGACTGGGGCTACACCCCGGACAACATGACCGGCCCCATCCGCGGCGCCGCCCTGCCGATGGCCTTCAACCGCCAGCCGCACTACACGCGCGGCCTGCTGCTCGTCGGCGACGCGGGCGGCCTGGTCAACCCGTTCAACGGCGAGGGCATCGCCTACGCGATGGAGTCCGGCGCGCTGGCCGCCGAGGTCGTCGTCCAGGCGCACTCGCGTGCCACGCCCGCCCAGCGCGAACTGGCCCTCCAGCGCTACCCGCGCGTCCTGAAGGACACCTACGGCGGCTACTACACGCTGGGCCGCGCCTTCGTGAAGCTCATCGGCAACCCGAAGGTCATGCAGATCGCCGCGCAGCGCGGTCTGACCCACCCGATGCTGATGAAGTTCACCCTCAAGCTCCTGGCCAACCTCACCGACCCGACCGGCGGCGACGCGATGGACCGCATCATCAACGGCCTGAGCCGGGTGGCACCCAAGGCGTGACCCGTGGGGGCCCGACGAGGGCCCCGGAACGACGACGAGGCCGGCTCATTCCTGAGCCGGCCTCAGCCGTGTGCGGGCGCGCCCGGATTCGGGGCGCACCTTTGTGATCATCCGGGGTGAATCGGGCGAACCGGTCGCGCCGGAAGGGCCGCTGCCCCCGAGCGGCTGCGGCCCTTCACCCCGTACGGCGCTGTGCGGTGCCTCAGAGCACCCGGACGGCCCCGGTGGGCGGGTCGTACGACAGCGGCCTCTCCACGACGCCCGTGGACGAGTTCTGCGCTCCGACGAACATACCGCCGCCGACGTACACGGCCACGTGGTACGCGCTGCCGCGACCGCCCCAGTACAGGATGTCGCCCGGCTGGAGGTTGGACAGGGAGACCTGGGTGCCGGCCGCCGACTGGTCCTGGGAGACACGCGGCAGGCTGATGTTGACCTGCTTGAAGGCGGTCTGCACCAGGCCGGAGCAGTCGTAGGCGGAGGGGCCGGTGGCGCCGGGGACGTACGCCTTGCCGACCTGGGACTTCACGAACGAGACGATGCCGGCGGCCGAACCCGTCGCGGTGGACGAGCCGGTGGAGGTGCCGGTGCTCGTGGTGGCGCCGGTGTCGCTGCCGCCGGAACCGGCGGAGCCCGACTGGGTGGTGAGGGTGGGACGGACGCTGTCGCGCGCGGCGCGCTCGGCGGCCTCCTTGCGGGCGGCGGCCTCCTCGGCGGCCTTCTTCTTCGCGGCCTCGGCCTTCTTCTGGGCCCGAGCGAGGTCCGTCTTGGCCTGCTTCGCGGCGTTCGCGGCGGCGGAGTCGCGCTCGGCCAGGAGCTGGTAGTGCGCGGCGGCCTGCTGCGTGGCGTCCGCGGACTGGGCGACCTGGCTGGCCAGGTCAGCGGTGAGCGTGGGCAGTTCGAGGGTCTGGGTGACCGGCTCGGCGGCGCTCGCCGTGGAGGCGGACGCACCGGCGACTGCCAGGGTGCCGAGGACGCCACCGGCAACTCCGGCCCGCATCGCGATGGTCGACGCGCTGCGGCGGGGCTTCCGGTGGCTGCGTATGTGAGCGGTGTGGGACATGAGGACAACCGGTATCAGGGGGTCCTCGGACTCTTCAAGAAACGTGGTGTGCGCCACATTTGCGGCACCGGTGCTGCGAACACCGGGCGTGTCGCCCTTTATTGACGCCGTAACGGACATAGCGGGCGCAGATGATCATGCCTGTGATCATGCTCTTTCGCAGTTACGCCCGAATTGCCCCGCGCCTACCATCGGAATCGACCGTTGGCCAAGCCCGGTTCTCATGAAGCTCTCATGGGTGTGGCGGAGGTCACGGAACGGTCACCGCCCCGATGTGCGTCCGCGCGCCGAGCCCACGTCGGCCCCATCTGTCGCACGCGTCACGGTGTCCCCATGGGCACCACGCGTCGCTTGTGAACGGGTGAACGTGTCCACTTCCCGTTCCGGGCTCCCTCTGATGTGTGAAAAGCAGCCCTATATCAAGGTCTTGACGCCGGTCGCCACTTTGCGCCGGACACTCTTCATCTGATAGTGCAGACCCCTTCCGACCTGCAAATACGAGGTAAAATGTAACCAGTGGTGATCACTCAGGTGCTTCGCGTGCGAAGATCACCCCTCATCCGGCTTCATGATCCTTCGTCAGGTGGTGGAGATCACAAAGCCGGTGCAATACCCCGTGTCGCAGATCACAGAGTGTCGGGCATAGGATGCCCTCCAGTTGGGCTTGTGACCTGCTTCACATGTTCCCGATCTTCGCCGGGACGGGCGGGGTTCGTGGGACGGACGAGGCAGGTGCGGCCCAGCGACCGCCAGCAGTCAGTGCCGACTGAGAGGAGCGAGGAGCGGTGAACGCGTATGCGCCCATCCTCGTACTGGGAGCCCTCGGGGCAGGCTTTGCGATCTTCTCCGTGGTCATGGCCACGCTGATCGGTCCGAAGCGGTACAACCGCGCCAAACTCGAAGCCTACGAGTGCGGTATCGAGCCGACCCCCACGCCGGCCGGCGGCGGGCGCTTCCCCATCAAGTACTACCTGACGGCGATGCTCTTCATCGTCTTCGACATCGAGATCGTCTTCCTCTACCCCTGGGCCGTCACCTTCGACGCCCTGGGTGTTTTCGGGCTCGTGGAGATGCTGCTCTTCGTGCTCACCGTCTTCGTCGCGTACGCGTACGTATGGCGGCGCGGCGGCCTGGAATGGGACTGAGGGGCCATATAAGACATGGGACTCGAAGAAAAGCTGCCGAGCGGCTTCCTGCTGACCACCGTGGAGCAGGCCGCGGGCTGGGTGCGTAAGTCGTCCGTCTTCCCGGCCACCTTCGGCCTCGCCTGCTGCGCGATCGAGATGATGACCACCGGAGCCGGCCGCTACGACCTGGCCCGCTTCGGCATGGAGGTGTTCCGCGGTTCGCCCCGCCAGGCGGACCTGATGATCGTGGCCGGCCGGGTCAGCCAGAAGATGGCGCCGGTCCTCAGGCAGGTCTACGACCAGATGCCCAACCCCAAGTGGGTGATCTCCATGGGCGTCTGCGCCTCCTCGGGCGGCATGTTCAACAACTACGCGATCGTCCAGGGCGTCGACCACATCGTCCCCGTCGACATCTATCTGCCCGGCTGCCCGCCCCGCCCCGAGATGCTGATGGACGCGATCCTCAAGCTCCACCAGAAGATCCAGTCCACCAAGCTCGGCGTGAACGCCGAGGAGGCGGCCCGCGAGGCGGAGGAAGCGGCGCTCAAGGCACTGCCCACGATCGAGATGAAGGGGCTGCTGCGATGAGCGACGTGAACCCCGAGAAGGATCTCGGCACCGACAACCTCCCCGGCCAGCGCGGCGAGGGCGGCGAGGAGATCCGCGTCCAGCGCGGCATGTTCGGCGCGAACAACGGCGGCGACACCTCCGGCTACGGCGGCCTGGTCCGCTCGGTGCGGCTGCCCGGACCGGCCACCCGCCCCTACGGCGGCTGGTTCGACGAGGTCGCCGACGAGCTGGAGGGCGCCCTGGAGGAACAGGGCCTGCTGCCGGACAACGCCATCGAGAAGACGGTCGTCGACCGCGGCGAGCTGACCTTCCACATCGAGCGCGAGCACCTGGTCCGCGTCGCCCGCACCCTGCGCGACGACCCCGCGCTGCGCTTCGAGCTGTGCACCGGCGTCAGCGGCGTCCACTACCCGCACGACAAGGGCCGCGAGCTGCACGCCGTCTACCACCTGCGCTCGATCACCCACAACCGGCTGATCCGGCTGGAGGTCAGCGCCCCCGACGCCGACCGGCACATCCCGTCACTGGTGCCCGTCTACCCGACCAACGACTGGCACGAGCGCGAGACCTACGACTTCTTCGGCATCGTCTTCGACGGTCACCCCGCCCTGACGCGGATCATGATGCCGGACGACTGGCCGGGCCACCCGCAGCGCAAGGACTACCCCCTCGGCGGCATCCCCGTCGAGTACAAGGGCGCCCAGATCCCGGCTCCGGACCAGCGGAGGTCGTACTCGTGAGCACTTCGCACGCCTCCCCGAGGGAGACCACGGAAGGCACCGTCTACACGGTCACCGGCGGCGACTGGGACGAGGTCGTCCAGTCCGCGGCCCGCGCCGACGACGAGCGCATCGTCGTCAACATGGGCCCCCAGCACCCCTCCACCCACGGAGTGCTGCGCCTCATCCTGGAGATCGACGGCGAGACGGTCACCGAGGCCCGCTGCGGCATCGGCTACCTGCACACCGGCATCGAGAAGAACCTGGAATTCCGCACGTGGACGCAGGGCACCACCTTCGTCACGCGCATGGACTACCTGACGTCCTTCTTCAACGAGACCGCCTACTGCCTCGGCGTCGAGAAGCTCCTCGGCATCGAGGACCAGATCACCGACCGGGCCACGATCATCCGCGTGCTCCTGATGGAGCTGAACCGGCTCTCCTCCCACCTGGTGTGCATCGCCACCGGCGGCATGGAGCTGGGCGCCACCACCATCATGATCTACGGCTTCCGCGACCGCGAGATGATCCTCGACATCTACGAGCTGATCACCGGCCTCCGGATGAACCACGCGTACATCCGCCCCGGCGGACTCGCCCAGGACCTGCCGCCCGGCGCGGTGGACCAGATCCGCGAGTTCGTGAAGAAGATGCGGAAGAACCTCCCGGAGTACGACAAGCTCGCCACCGGGAACCCCATCTTCAAGGCCCGTATGCAGGACGTCGGCTACCTCGACCTGGCCGGCTGCATGGCCCTGGGCGCCACCGGCCCCATCCTGCGCTCCACCGGCCTGCCGCACGACCTGCGCAAGACCCAGCCGTACTGCGGCTACGAGACGTACGACTTCGACGTCCCGACCGCCGACTCCTGCGACGCCTACGGCCGCTTCCTGATCCGCCTGGAGGAGATGCGCCAGTCGCTCAGGATCGTCGAGCAGTGCCTGGACCGGCTGGAGCCCGGCCCGGTCATGGTCGCCGACAAGAAGATCGCCTGGCCCGCCCAGCTCGCCCTGGGACCGGACGGACTCGGCAACTCCCTCGACCACATCAAGAAGATCATGGGCACCTCCATGGAGGCCCTGATCCATCACTTCAAGCTGGTCACCGAGGGCTTCCGAGTCCCGGCCGGACAGGCGTACGCGGCGGTCGAGTCGCCCAAGGGCGAGCTCGGCGTGCACGTCGTCTCCGACGGCGGCACCCGCCCCTTCCGGGTCCACTTCCGCGACCCGTCCTTCACCAACCTTCAGGCCATGGCGGCGATGTGCGAGGGCGGCCAGGTCGCCGACGTCATCGTCGCCGTCGCGTCCATCGACCCCGTGATGGGAGGCGTCGACCGGTGACCACCTCTTCTTCCGAGCGGGGCGTCAGCCTGGGCATGCCCGAACTGCCCGCGCCCGCCTACCCGGACGACGTCCGCGCCCGGCTGGAGGCCGACGCCCGCGAGATCATCGCCCGCTACCCCGACTCGCGCTCCGCGCTGCTGCCGCTGCTGCACCTCGTGCAGTCCGAGGAGGGCCACGTCACGCGCACCGGGATGCGGTTCTGCGCCGACGTCCTCGGGCTGACCACCGCCGAGGTCACCGCGGTCGCCACCTTCTACACCATGTACCGGCGCGGACCCTCCGGCGACTACCAGGTCGGCGTCTGCACCAACACCCTGTGCGCGGTGATGGGCGGCGACGCCCTCTTCGAGACGCTCCAGGAGCACCTGGGCGTCGGCAACGGCGGGACCACCGACGACGGCAAGGTCACCCTGGAGCACATCGAGTGCAACGCGGCCTGCGACTTCGCGCCGGTCGTGATGGTCAACTGGGAGTTCTTCGACAACCAGACGCCCGAGAGCGTCAAGCGCCTGGTCGACGACCTGCGCGCGGGCCGGCCCGTCACGCCCACCCGCGGCGCCCCGATGTGCACCTTCAAGGAGACCGCCCGGATCCTGGCCGGCTTCCCCGACGAGCGCGAGGGCGCCACCGACGCCGGCGGCAGCGCCGGACCCGCCTCGCTGACCGGGCTGCGCCTGGCCCGGGGCGAGAGCGCGCCCGCGCGCGTGGTCCACCCCCGCGAGGGCGGCCCGCAGGACGCGCAGCGCGACACCGTGCACGAGCCGTCGCCGACCGAGCACCTCAGCTCGCACGACGCACCGCAGCAGACCTCGGCCTCCGATCCGTCGCACCCCGCGGGACCCGCCGCCGAGGAGGGGGAGTGATGACCGTGTCCACATCGCAGGGAGGCACGGCCCGGCCGGAGGCCGGCGGCGGCGCCAGCCCCGAGAAGCTGCTCGCCCCCGTGCTCTCCGCCTTCTGGGACGAGGACCGCTCCTGGACGCTGGACGTCTACCGGCGCCACGAGGGCTACGAAGGACTGCGCAAGGCGCTCGCCATGTCCCCGGACGACGTGATCGCCTACGTCAAGGAGTCCGGACTGCGCGGCCGCGGCGGCGCCGGCTTCCCGACCGGGATGAAATGGCAGTTCATCCCGCAGGGCGACGGCAAACCGCACTACCTCGTCGTCAACGCCGACGAGTCGGAGCCGGGCACCTGCAAGGACATCCCGCTCCTGTACGCCAACCCGCACAGCCTGATCGAGGGCATCGTCATCGCCTGCCACGCCATCAGGTCGTCGCACGCCTTCATCTATCTGCGCGGCGAGGTCGTCCCCGTGCTGCGGCGGCTGCACTCCGCCGTGCGCGAGGCGTACGCGGCCGGCTACCTCGGGACGGACGTCCTGGGCAGCGGACTCGACCTCGACATCACCGTGCACGCGGGCGCGGGCGCGTACATCTGCGGCGAGGAGACCGCGCTGCTGGACTCGCTCGAAGGCCGCCGCGGACAGCCGCGGCTGCGTCCCCCCTTCCCGGCCGTCGCGGGCCTGTACGCGTGCCCCACTGTCGTGAACAACGTCGAATCCATCGCCTCGGTTCCCGCCATCATGAACCAGGGCAAGGAGTGGTTCCGGTCGATGGGCAGCGAGAAGTCCCCGGGCTTCACGCTCTACTCGCTCAGCGGCCATGTCGCGAGCCCCGGCCAGTACGAGGCACCGCTCGGCATCACCCTGCGCCAGCTCCTGGACATGAGCGGCGGGATGCGCCCCGGGCACCGGCTGAAGTTCTGGACCCCGGGCGGCTCCTCCACCCCCATGTTCACCGAGGAACACCTCGACGTCCCCCTCGACTACGAGGGCGTCGGCGCCGCCGGGTCCATGCTCGGCACCAAGGCGCTCCAGTGCTTCGACGAGACGACCTGCGTGGTGCGGGCCGTCACCCGGTGGACCGAGTTCTACGCCCACGAGTCCTGCGGCAAGTGCACACCCTGCCGCGAGGGCACGTACTGGCTCGTGCAGCTGCTGCGGGACATCGAGGCCGGCAAGGGCGTCATGGCCGACCTCGACAAGCTGAACGACATCGCCGACAACATCAACGGCAAGTCCTTCTGCGCCCTCGGCGACGGCGCGGCCTCCCCCATCTTCTCCTCCCTGAAGTACTTCCGCGCGGAGTACGAGGAGCACATCACGGGCCGCGGCTGCCCCTTCGACCCCGCCCGGTCGACGGTCTGGGCGGACCAGCACACGGAGGTGCTCGCATGACCGTGACCACCAACGCCCCCTCCTCGGGCGGCGCGGCGGCACCCCCGCCGGACGACCTCGTGACGCTGACGATCGACGGCGTCGAGATCAGCGTGCCCAAGGGCACCCTGGTCATCCGGGCCGCCGAACAGCTCGGCATCGAGATCCCCCGGTTCTGCGACCACCCGCTGCTCGACCCGGCCGGCGCCTGCCGCCAGTGCATCGTCGAGGTCGAGGGCCAGCGCAAGCCCATGGCGTCCTGCACCATCACCTGCACCGACGGCATGGTGGTCAAGACCCAGCTGACCTCGCCGGTCGCCGAGAAGGCCCAGCACGGTGTGATGGAGTTGCTGCTCATCAACCACCCGCTGGACTGCCCGGTCTGCGACAAGGGCGGCGAGTGCCCGCTGCAGAACCAGGCCATGTCGCACGGCAACGCCGACTCCCGCTTCGAGGGGAAGAAGCGGACGTACGAGAAGCCGGTGCCGATCTCCGCGCAGGTGCTGCTGGACCGCGAGCGGTGCGTGCTGTGCGCCCGCTGCACCCGCTTCTCCAACCAGGTCGCCGGCGACCCGATGATCGAACTGATCGAGCGCGGCGCGCTCCAGCAGGTCGGCACCGGCGAGGGCGACCCGTTCGAGTCGTACTTCTCCGGCAACACCATCCAGATCTGCCCGGTCGGCGCGCTCACCTCGGCCGCGTACCGCTTCCGCTCGCGCCCCTTCGACCTGGTCTCCTCGCACTCGGTGTGCGAGCACTGCGCGGGCGGCTGCGCCACCCGCACCGACCACCGGCGGGGCAAGGTCATGCGGCGGCTCGCCGCGAACGACCCCGAGGTCAACGAGGAGTGGATCTGCGACAAGGGCCGCTTCGGGTTCCGCTACGCGCAGCTCAAGGACCGGCTGACCACCCCGCTGGTGCGCAACCCCGAGGGCGACCTGGTCGCCGCGTCCTGGCCGGAGGCCCTGGAGATCGCCGCCCAGGGGCTGCTCGCCTCGCGCGGCCGCACCGGTGTCCTCACCGGCGGCCGGCTCACCGTCGAGGACGCCTACGCGTACAGCAAGTTCGCGCGGGTGGCGCTGGACACCAACGACATCGACTTCCGCGCGCGCGTGCACAGCGGCGAGGAGGCCGACTTCCTGGCCGCCCGCGTCGCCGGGCACGGCCGGGACGTCGACGGCACCGGCGTCACGTACACCGCCCTGGAGCAGGCACCGGCCGTGCTGCTGGCCGGGTTCGAGTCCGAGGAGGAGGCGCCGGGCGTCTTCCTGCGACTGCGCAAGGCGTGGCGTAGGCACGGGCAGCGGGTGTTCTCGCTGGCCACGCACGCCACCCGCGGTCTGGAGAAGGCGGGCGGCACCCTGCTGCCGGCCGCGCCCGGCACCGAGACCGAGTGGCTGGACGCGTTGGCGGGCGGCGTCGGCCTGGAGGGCGACGGCAGCCGGGCCGCCGAGGCGCTGCGCGCCGAGGGCGCGGTCATCGTCGTCGGCGAACGGCTCGCCGCCGTCGCGGGCGGCCTCACCGCCGCCGTCCGGGCCGCCACCGCGACCGGCGCCCGCCTGGTGTGGATCCCGCGCCGGGCCGGGGAGCGCGGCGCGATCGAGGCGGGCGCGCTGCCGTCGCTGCTGCCGGGCGGCCGCCCGGCCACCGACCCGCGCGCGCGGGACGAGGTCGCCGCCCTGTGGGGCGTCGCCGCCCTCCCGCACCGCTACGGCCGCGACACCGGCCAGATCCTGGCCGCCGCCGCGGACGGCGAACTCCAGGCGCTGCTGGTCGCCGGGGTGGAGGTCGCCGACCTGCCCGACCCGGCACGCGCGCGTGCCGCCCTGGCCGAGGCCGGGTTCCTGGTCTCGCTGGAGCTGCGGCCCGGCGAGGTCACCGAGCACGCCGACGTGGTCCTGCCGGTCGCGGCCGTCGCCGAGAAGGCGGGCAGCTTCCTCAACTGGGAGGGCCGGGTGCGCTTCTTCGAGGCCGCGCTCAAGCCCGAGCAGATGACCCGCCGGCTCGCCCCGACCGATCTGCGGGTGCTCCAGATGCTGGCCGACGCCATGGACGTCCACCTGGGCCTGCCGGACCTGCGCACCGCGCACGCCGAGCTGGACCGGCTGGGCGCCTGGAGCGGCCCGCGCGCCGCCGATCCCCGCGAGAGCGGCGGCGTACTGCCGCGGCCCGCCGCCGGGGAGGCCGTGCTCGCCGGGCACCGGCTCCTGCTCGACCAGGGCCTCCTCCAGGAGGGCGACGACGCGCTCGCCGGGACCCGGCACGCCGCACGCGCGCGCGTGTCGGCCGCCACGGCCGCCGAGGCGGGCGTCGCGGCCGGCGAACTGCTCGCCGTGACCGGCCCGGCCGGCACGACCGCGTTCCCGCTGGAGGTCACCGAGATGCCCGACCGGGTGGTGTGGCTCCCGCTGAACTCCGCCGGGGCCGGCGTCGCCGCCGACACCGGGGCGCAGCCCGGCTCCCTCGTCCGTATCGGCCCGGCGCCCCGCGCGGCCGGGGCCCTTGAGGAGGTGGAGGCGTGAACCCGTCCCTCGCCGCAGAGAACCTGTCGATGTTCGGCACCGACCCGTGGTGGCTGGTCGTCGTCAAGGCGGTGTTCTGCTTCGCCTTCCTGATGGTGACCGTGCTGTTCTCCATCGTGTGGGAGCGCAAGGTCGTCGCCTGGATGCAGTTGCGCATCGGCCCCAACCGGCACGGCCCCTGGGGCATGCTCCAGTCGCTGGCCGACGGCATCAAGTTGATGCTCAAGGAAGACGTCGTCGTCAAACGCGCCGACAAGGTCGTCTACATCCTCGCGCCGGTCGTCGCCGCCATCCCCGCCTTCATGGCGATCGCCGTGATCCCCTTCGGGCCCGCGGGCAACGAGGTGTCGGTCTTCGGCCACCGCACCGCGATGCAGCTGACCGACCTGCCGATCGCCATGCTGTTCATCCTGGCGGTCGCCTCGGTCGGCATCTACGGCATCGTCCTGGCGGGCTGGAGCTCCGGCTCCACCTACCCGCTGCTGGGCGGTCTGCGCTCCTGCGCGCAGATGATCTCCTACGAGATCGCCATGGGCGCCGCGTTCGCCTCGGTGTTCCTGTACTCGGGGTCGATGTCCACCTCGGCCATCGTGGAACAGCAGCACGACCGCTGGTACATCCTGCTGCTGCCGGTCTCCTTCATCCTCTACATCGTCACCATGGTCGGGGAGACCAACCGCGCCCCGTTCGACATGCCGGAGTCCGAGGGCGACCTGGTCGGCGGCTTCAACACCGAGTACTCCTCGATCAAGTTCGCGATGTTCATGCTCGCCGAGTACGTGAACATGGTGACGGTCTCGGCCGTGGCGACGACGCTGTTCCTGGGCGGCTGGCGGGCCCCGTGGCCGATCAGCACCTTCTGGGAGGGCGCCAACCACGGCTGGTGGCCGCTGCTCTGGTTCGTGATCAAGGTGCAGCTGCTGCTGTTCTTCTTCATCTGGCTGCGCGGCACGCTCCCGCGCGTGCGCTACGACCAGCTGATGAAGCTCGGCTGGAAGGTCCTCATCCCGGTCTCCGTGGTCTGGCTGATGCTCGTCGCGACCGTACGGACCCTCAGGAACGAGCACTACGACTTCGCCGACATCGCCCTCTACGTCGGCGGCGGCGTCCTGGCCCTGCTGGTGCTGTCCTTCGTCGCCGACCTGTTCCGCGAGAAGGGCGAGAAGGGCAGGGCGGCGGAGGGGAGCGCCGCGCAGCCGCCCGGGTTCGACCCGATGGCGGGCGGCTTCCCGGTGCCGCCGCTGCCCGGCCAGGAGCTGCCGCCCGTGCCGCGCCGCCGCCCGCGCCGTGAGCGCGAGCTGATTGTCAGTGGTGGCACCGACACTGTCAGTGACGGATCTCTGGATGGAAAGGAGGCGTCCGATGGCTGAGGAGCCCAAGGGGACCGACCCCGGTTTCCAGAACCCCGTGGCCGGCTTCGGCGTGACCTTCAAGGCCATGTTCAAGAAGCGGCTGACCGAGCAGTACCCGGAGCAGAAGAAGACCACCGCTCCGCGCTTCCACGGACGGCACCAGCTCAACCGCCATCCGGACGGCCTGGAGAAGTGCGTCGGCTGCGAGCTGTGCGCCTGGGCCTGCCCCGCCGACGCCATCTACGTGGAGGGCGCCGACAACACCGACGAGGAGCGCTACTCCCCGGGCGAGCGCTACGGCCGCGTCTACCAGATCAACTACGCCCGCTGCATCCTGTGCGGGCTGTGCATCGAGGCGTGCCCCACCCGCGCGCTGACGATGACCAACGAGTTCGAACTGGCCGACTCCAGCCGCGCCGACCTCATCTACACCAAGGAGCAGCTGCTCGCCGGTCTCGACGAGGGCATGGTGGACACCCCGCACGCCATCTACCCCGGCACCGACGAACAGGACTACTACCGGGGCCTGGTGACGGAGGCCGCGCCCGGCACGGTGCGCCAGCCGGCCGTCTCCAAGGGCGAGCGGATCGCGGACGAGGAGGTGGACGCATGAGCCCCGAGCTCGCCGCCTACACCACCTCCACCGGCGAGGCGTTCCAGTTCTGGGTCCTCGGCACCGTCGCGGTGATCGGCGCGCTGTGCACCGTCTTCATGAGGAAGGCCGTGCACAGCGCCCTGTGCCTGGCCGGCACCATGATCGTCCTGGCCGTGTTCTACCTGGCCAACGGCGCCTACTTCCTCGGGATCGTGCAGATCGTCGTCTACACCGGCGCGATCATGATGCTGTTCCTGTTCGTGGTGATGCTCGTCGGCGTGACCGCCGCCGACTCCCTGAAGGAGACCATCAAGGGCCAGCGCTGGCTGGCCCTGCTGTGCGGCCTCGGCTTCGGCATCCTGCTGTTCGCCGGGATCGCCAACGCCTCCCTGAAGGACTTCGCGGGCGCGGGCAAGGCCAACGCCGGCGGCAATGTGGAGGGCCTGGCCTCCCTGATCTTCACCCGGTACGTGTTCGCGTTCGAGCTCACCGGCGCCCTGCTCATCACCGCCACCATCGGCGCCATGGTGCTCACCCACCGCGAGCGCACCGAGCGGGCCAGGACCCAGCGCGAGCTGTCCGAGCAGCGCGTGCGCGAGGGCAGGCACGTACCGCCGCTGCCCGCCCCCGGCGTCTACGCCCGGCACAACGCCGTGGACATCGCGGGCCTGCTGCCCGACGGCACCCCCTCCGAGCTGACGGTCAGCAAGACCCTGCGCGAGCGCGGCCAGATCCGGGACGTCTCGGCCGAGGCGCTGGGCGACCTCAAGGCACTGGAGCAGCGGGCCGAGGAGCGCCTTGAGCGCACCGAGACCGGCTCGGCGGCCTTCAAGCGGCCCGAGGAGGCGTCGAAGTGAATCCCGTCAACTACCTGTACCTCGCCGCCCTGCTGTTCACGATCGGTGCCACCGGCGTCCTCATCCGCCGCAACGCCATCGTGGTCTTCATGTGCGTCGAGCTGATGCTGAACGCCTGCAACCTCGCGTTCGTCGTCTTCTCCCGGATGCACGGCAACCTCGACGGCCAGATCATCGCCTTCTTCACGATGGTCGTCGCCGCGGCGGAGGTCGTGGTCGGACTCGCGATCATCGTGTCGCTGTTCCGTTCCCGCCACTCGGCCTCGGTCGACGACGCCAGCCTGATGAAGCTGTAAGGGGTCGGAAGAATCGTGGAGAACCTGATTGCGCTGCTGATCGCGGCGCCCCTGCTCGGAGCGGCCGTCCTCCTGGTCGGCGGCCGGCGCCTGGACGCCGTCGGCCACTGGATCGGCACCCTGCTCGCCGGCGCCTCGTTCGTGATCGGCCTGGTCCTCTTCGCCGACCTGCTCGGCAAGGGCGCCGAACACCGCACCGTGGTCCAGCACCTGTTCAGCTGGATCCCGGTGGCCGGCTTCCAGGCGGACGTCACCTTCCGGCTCGACCAGCTGTCGATGACGTTCGTCCTGCTGATCACCGGCGTCGGCTCGCTCATCCACCTGTACTCCATCGGGTACATGGAGCACGACGAGCGGCGCCGCCGCTTCTTCGGCTATCTCAACCTGTTCCTCGCGGCGATGCTGCTGCTCGTCCTCGCCGACAACTACCTGCTGCTGTACGTCGGCTGGGAGGGCGTCGGTCTCGCCTCCTACCTGCTGATCGGCTTCTGGCAGCACAAGCCCAGCGCGGCCACCGCCGCCAAGAAGGCGTTCCTGGTCAACCGCGTCGGCGACATGGGCCTGTCGATCGCGATCATGCTGATGTTCACCACCTTCGGCACCTTCGCCTTCGGCCCGGTGCTGGGCGGCGCGGGCGACGCGAGCGAGGGCAAGCTCACCGCGATCGGCCTGATGCTGCTGCTCGCGGCCTGCGGCAAGTCCGCCCAGGTGCCGCTGCAGTCCTGGCTCGGTGACGCGATGGAGGGCCCGACCCCGGTCTCCGCCCTCATCCACGCCGCCACGATGGTGACCGCGGGCGTCTACCTGATCGTCCGTTCCGGCGCGATCTTCAACGGCGCGCCCGACGCGCAGCTCGCCGTCACCGTGGTCGGCGCGGTCACGCTGCTCTTCGGTGCGATCGTCGGTTGCGCCAAGGACGACATCAAGAAGGCGCTGGCCGGTTCGACGATGTCGCAGATCGGCTACATGGTGCTGGCCGCCGGACTCGGCCCGGTCGGCTATGTCTTCGCGATCATGCACCTGGTGACGCACGGCTTCTTCAAGGCCGGGCTGTTCCTCGGCGCGGGCTCCGTCATGCACGGCATGAACGACGAGGTCGACATGCGCAAGTACGGCGGCCTGCGTAAGTACATGCCGGTCACCTTCATCACCTTCGGCCTCGGCTACCTCGCCATCATCGGCTTCCCGGGCCTGTCCGGCTTCTTCTCCAAGGACAAGATCATCGAGGCGGCCTTCGCCAAGGGCGGCACCGAGGGCTGGATCCTCGGCGGCGCGGCCCTGCTGGGCGCGGCCATCACCGCGTTCTACATGACCCGCGTGATGCTGATGACGTTCTTCGGCGAGGAGCGCTGGCACCACCGGCCCACCGCCTCGCCCGACGCGCCCAGCGCCGAACCGGCGGCCGAGGAGCGCGGCGCGCACGCCGAGCCGCATCCGCACGAGTCCCCGAAGAGCATGACCGTTCCGATGATCGTGCTGGCCTTCGGTTCGGTCTTCGGCGGCGCGTTCTTCAGCGTCGGCGACCGCTTCCTGCACTGGCTGGAGCCGGTCACCGGGCACAGCGAGGGCGACTCGCCGCTCAGCGCCGCCGCCGTCACCGGCGCCACCATGGTCTGCCTGGTGATCGGCGTCGGCATCGCCTGGGCCCAGTACGGGCGCAGGCCCGTCCCGGCCGTCGCCCCGCGCGGCTCGCTGCTCACCCGCGCCGCCCGCCGCGACCTGCTCCAGGACGACTTCAACCACGTCGTCCTGGTCCGCGGCGGCGAACACCTCACCCGGTCGCTCGTGTACGTCGACCACACCCTGGTCGACGGGGTCGTCAACGGCACGGCGGCCTCCGTGGGCGGCCTGTCCGGGCGGCTGCGCCGCCTCCAGAACGGCTTCGCCCGCTCGTACGCGGTCTCGATGTTCGGCGGTGCGGCCCTCCTGGTCGCCGCGACCCTGCTGATGAGGGCGGTCTGATACCGATGTCCTTTCCTCTGCTGACAGCGACGGCGGTGCTCCCGGCCGTCGGGGCCGTCGCCACGGCCGCCGTACCGGCGGCCCGGCGCACCGCCGCCAAATGGCTCGCCCTGGCCGTCTCCCTGGGCACGCTCGCGCTGGCCGTCGCCACCCTGGTCCGCTTCGACCCGGACGGCGCCCGCTACCAGCTCACCGAGTCGCACTCCTGGATCGCGGCCTTCGGCGTCCGCTACGAACTGGGCGTGGACGGCATCGGGGTGGCGCTGGTCGGGCTGACCGCGCTGCTGATCCCGTTCGTGATCCTCGCGGGCTGGCACGACGCCGATCCGCTGGAGACCGGCAGCCGCCGCTGGCGTCCCACGCAGGGCTTCTTCGCCCTGATCCTGGCCGTCGAGGCGATGGTGATCCTCTCCTTCGAGGCCACCGACGTCTTCCTCTTCTACATCTTCTTCGAAGCCATGCTGATCCCGCTGTACTTCCTGATCGGCGGCTTCGGGGACCGGGCCCACGAGCACGGCGAGCAGGCGGCCGCCACCCAGCGGTCGTACGCGGCGGTGAAGTTCCTCCTCTACAACCTGGTCGGCGGCCTGATCATGCTGGCCGCGGTGATCGGCCTGTACGTGGTCGCGGGGAACTTCTCGCTGGCCGAGATCGCCGCGGCCCGCGCCAACGGCTCGCTGCACATGGCGACCGGCACCGAGCGCTGGCTGTTCCTCGGCTTCTTCTTCGCCTTCGCGGTGAAGGCGCCGCTGTGGCCGCTGCACACCTGGCTGCCCAACGCCATGGGGGAGTCCACCGCCCCGGTCGCCGTCCTGATCACGGCGGTCGTCGACAAGGTGGGCACCTTCGCGATGCTCCGCTTCTGCCTCCAGCTCTTCCCGGAGGCCAGCAAGTGGGCGACGCCCGTCATCCTCGTCCTCGCCGTGATCAGCATCATCTACGGCGCGCTGCTGGCGGTCGGCCAGCGGGACATCAAGCGCCTGGTGGCGTACGCGTCGATCTCGCACTTCGGCTTCATCATCCTGGGCATCTTCGCGATGACCAGCCAGGGCCAGTCCGGCGCGACGCTCTACATGGTCAACCACGGCATCTCGACGGCGGCGCTGCTGCTGGTCGCCGGCTTCCTGATCTCCCGGCGCGGCTCGCGGCTCATCGCCGACTACGGCGGGGTGCAGAAGGTCGCCCCGGTGCTCGCCGGGACCTTCCTGATCGGCGGTCTGGCGACCCTCTCGCTGCCGGGGCTCGCGCCCTTCGTCAGTGAGTTCCTGGTGCTGGTCGGCACCTTCACCCGGTACCCGGCCATCGGCATCGTCGCCACCCTGGGCATCGTGCTCGCCGCGCTGTACGTCCTCGTCCTCTACCAGCGGACGATGACCGGCCCGGTGAAGCCGGAGGTCTCCGCGATGCCCGACCTCAGGGTGCGCGAGCTGGTGGTCGTGGCGCCGCTGATCGTGCTGCTGGTCTTCCTGGGCGTCTACCCCAAGCCCGTGACGAACATCGTGAACCCGGCGGTCAAGCAGACCATGTCCGACGTACACAAGACCGACCCCAAGCCCGACCTGGAGGCGGCGAAGTGAGCGCAGCAGCCGTCCACAGCCTGTGGACAACCGCGGCCGACCCGATCGCCAAGATCGGCGCGCCGAAGATCGAGTACGGGCAGCTGTCGCCCACCCTCATCGTCGTGGGCGCGGCGATCGTCGGGGTGCTGGTCGAGGCGTTCGTCCCGCGCAAGTCGCGGTACCACGCGCAGGTGTTCGTGTCCGCCGTCGCGCTGTGCGCCGCCTTCGCCGCGGTCGTCGCGCTCGCGGCGGACGGCTACGGCACCACCAAGGCGCACATCGCCGCCATGGGCGCCGTCGCCGTCGACGGGCCGTCCCTGTTCCTCCAGGGCACGATCCTGCTGGCCGGACTGGTCGGCCTGTTCACCTTCGCCGAGCGCCGCCTGGACCCGGAGGCGCACGGCAACCGCGTCGACTCCTTCGCCGCGCAGGCGTCCGCCGTACCGGGCAGCGACGGCGAGAAG
This sequence comes from Streptomyces sp. PL-25, assembly GCF_058344915.1. Classification (NCBI taxonomy): domain Bacteria; kingdom Bacillati; phylum Actinomycetota; class Actinomycetes; order Kitasatosporales; family Streptomycetaceae; genus Streptomyces; species Streptomyces sp. PL-25. The sequence continues at coordinate 3,090,488 of NZ_CP136997.1, read as the reverse complement.
GCCGCGGTGAAGGCCGGTTTCACCACCACCGAGGTGTTCCCGCTGCTGCTGTTCGCCGTCGCGGGCATGCTGGTCTTCCCCTCGGCCAACGACCTGCTGACGCTGTTCGTGGCCCTGGAGGTCTTCTCCCTCCCGCTGTACCTGCTGTGCGCGCTGGCCCGCCGCAAGCGGCTCATGTCGCAGGAGGCCGCGGTCAAGTACTTCCTGCTCGGCGCGTTCGCCTCGGCGTTCACCCTGTTCGGCATCGCCCTGCTGTACGGGTACGCGGGATCGGTGTCGTACACGACGATCGCGCAGGTCGTCGAGGGCAATGTGCCCACCGTCGACCCGGCCCTGGCCAACACCACCGGGAACGACGCGCTGCTGCTGATCGGCACCGCGCTGGTCGTGATGGGACTGCTGTTCAAGGTCGGCGCCGTGCCGTTCCACATGTGGACGCCGGACGTCTACCAGGGCGCCCCGACCCCGGTCACCGGCTTCATGGCCGCGGCGACCAAGGTGGCCGCGTTCGGCGCGCTGCTGCGGCTGCTGTACGTGGTGCTGCCGGGGCTGCGCTGGGACTGGCGGCCGGTGATGTGGGGCGTGGCGATCATCACCATGCTGGGCGGTGCGATCGTCGCGATCACCCAGACCGACATCAAACGGCTGCTGGCGTACTCGTCGGTCGCCCACGCCGGTTTCATCCTCGCGGGTGTCATCGCCACCTCGAAGGACGGCGTCTCCTCCGTCCTCTTCTACCTGGCCGCGTACTCCTTCGTGACGATCGGCGCCTTCGCCGTGGTCACCCTGGTCCGCGACGCGGGCGGCGAGGCCACGCACCTGTCCAAGTGGGCCGGGCTCGGCCGGCGCTCCCCGCTGGTGGCGGCCGTCTTCGCCGTCTTCCTGCTGGCCTTCGCCGGTATCCCGCTGACCAGCGGCTTCGCCGGTAAGTTCGCCGTCTTCAAGGCGGCGGCGGAGGGCGGCGCGGCCCCGCTGGTCGTGATCGGTGTGATCTCCTCCGCGGTCGCCGCCTTCTTCTACATCCGTGTGATCGTCCTCATGTTCTTCAGCGAGCCCCACCCCGAGGGCCCCACCGTCGCGGTCCCCTCGCCCCTGACCATGACCGCCATCGCCGTGGGCGTCGCCGTCACGGTCGTCCTCGGCGTCGCCCCCCAGTACTTCCTGGACCTGGCGGACCAGGCGGGGGTGTTCGTGCGCTGATCCGGCACGCGGCACATCGACACGGAGCGGCCCGGTCCCCCGCGCGGGGAGCCGGGCCGCTCGGCTGTGCCTGGAGGGGTTACCGGGTGCTTCCGTGGCGGGTCTTGATCCCGGTCAGGTCGAGGTCCATCGTGAACGGGACGTCCGTCTTCAGCCGCTCACGGAAGATGCCTGTGCTCGTGTACGTACCGGTGGTGGGCTCCAGCTCGAAGACGTGCACGACGGCGCGGTCGTTCTCGTTCTCGACTCTCCAGTAGTGGGGGATCTTCGCTCGGGCGTACTTGAGAGGCTTGGTCTCGCGGTCGCGGGAGACGGATTCGTCGGAGACGACCTCGATGGCAAGAACGACTGCCTCCGCCGGGAACCGGGTCTGCTTCGCGTTCTCCACGGCGTCGCTGCGTACTACGACCACATCCGGCTCAGGGCGATTCTGTCGGTCGATCTCGATGGTGAGCTCGCGCACTACTTGGACCTGTTCAGGTGCCACGGACTGCAGTTGCCACTCGAAGAAACTCACTGCGCGCGAGTGGAAAAGGGTCTGCGGACTCACGAAGACCAGGCTCCCGTCGATCAGTTCCGTATGCGGAGGCAGATTCGGGAGGCGGTCCAGGTCGTCGGCGGTCCATCCGCCTTCCGGCGGAGTCGGCCAGGTGGGCTCGGACGTCTTCGGTTCGACGCTCATCAGTGCTCCCATGGGACGGAGTCTCGCCGGTGCGTTCAGACTATCGGCCGGAAACAGGCAGGTCTCCTGCGTACGTGTGAACGAGTCCCGTGTCGTTGACCGGCGCCCCGGGTCCGGCCTGTGGATAAGTCCATCGCTGTCGGCGGCGCCCCCTATCGTGGAGGACGTGGTCGAGGGACGACGGGCGGGGGACGAGACGATGGGTGGGACAGGCGGTGTCACCGACATGGCAGTGACGGACAGCGAGGCGCTGGCCACGCTGCGCCGGGTCTTCGGGTACGAGGCGTTCCGGGGCGAGCAGGAAGCGGTCATCGAGCATGTGATCACCGGCGGCGACGCCGTCGTGCTCATGCCGACCGGCGGCGGCAAGTCGCTGTGCTACCAGATCCCCGCCCTGGTCAGGCCCGGCACGGGCATAGTGGTCTCCCCGCTGATCGCGCTGATGCAGGACCAGGTGGACGCCCTGCGCGCGCTCGGTGTGCGCGCCGGTTTCGTCAACTCCACGCAGGACTTCGACGAGCGCCGCACGGTCGAGGCGGAGTTCCTCGCGGGCGAGCTGGACCTGCTCTACCTGGCCCCGGAGCGGCTGCGCCTGGACGCCACGCTCGACCTGCTCTCCCGCGGCAAGATCTCCGTCTTCGCCATCGATGAGGCCCACTGCGTCTCCCAGTGGGGCCACGACTTCCGCCCCGACTACCTGTCGCTGTCCCTGCTGGGCGAGCGCTGGCCCGACGTGCCCCGGATCGCGCTCACGGCGACCGCCACCCGGGCCACGCACCAGGAGATCACCCAGCGGCTGGACATGCCGCGGGCCCGGCACTTCGAGGCCAGCTTCGACCGGCCCAACATCCAGTACCGGATCGTGCCCAAGGCCGACCCCAAGAAGCAGCTCCTGGCCTTCCTGCGCGCGGAGCACGAGGGCGACGCGGGCATCGTGTACTGCCTCTCGCGCAACTCCGTGGAGAAGACCGCCGAGTTCCTGTCGGCCAACGGCGTCCGCGCGGTGCCCTACCACGCGGGCCTCGACGCGGGCACCCGCGCCACGCACCAGGCCCGCTTCCTGCGCGAGGACGGCCTCGTCGTGGTCGCGACCATCGCCTTCGGCATGGGCATCGACAAGCCGGACGTCCGCTTCGTCGCCCACCTCGACCTGCCCAAGTCCGTCGAGGGCTACTACCAGGAGACCGGCCGCGCCGGCCGCGACGGCCTGCCCTCCACCGCCTGGATGGCCTACGGCCTGAACGACGTCATCCAGCAGCGCAAGATGATCCAGTCCGGCGAGGGCGACGAGTCCTTCCGCCGCCGCGCCGCCGCCCACCTGGACTCGATGCTCGCCCTGTGCGAGACGGCCGGCTGCCGCCGCGGACAGCTCCTCGCCTACTTCGGCCAGGACCCCGACGCGAGCGGCTGCGGCAACTGCGACACCTGTCTGACCCCGCCCGAGACCTGGGACGGCACGGTCGCCGCCCAGAAGGTGCTCTCCACGGTGGTCCGGCTCCAGCGCGAGCGGGGGCAGAAGTTCGGCGCCGTGCAGATCATCGACATCCTGCTGGGCAAGCGCACCGGCAAGGTGATCCAGTTCGACCACGACCAGCTCTCCGTCTTCGGCATCGGCACCGAGCTGACCGAGGGCGAGTGGCGCGGGGTCGTCCGCCAGCTCCTGGCGCAGGGACTGCTCGCGGTCGAGGGCGAGTACGGCACGCTGGTGCTGACCGAGGCCAGCGGCGAGGTGCTGCGCGCCGACCGGAAGGTGCCGCTGCGCAAGGAGCCGAAGCGGCCGGCCACCGCGCGCTCCGCGTCGTCCTCGTCCTCCGGGCGGGGCAAGGGCAAGGCCGCCGTGGCGGAGCTGCCCGCGGAGCTGCTCCCCGCCTTCGAGGCGCTGCGCGCCTGGCGCGCCGAGCAGGCCCGCGAGCAGGGCGTTCCCGCGTACGTCATCTTCCACGACGCCACCCTCCGCGAGATCGTCACGCTCTGGCCGGACTCGGTGGCGCGGCTCGGCACGGTCGGCGGGGTCGGCGAGAAGAAGCTCGCGACCTACGGGGAGGGCGTCATCGGCGTGCTGAAGTCGCTGTCGGCCCCGTCCGGCGACCGCGCCGCCTCCGCACCCGGCCCCGCCTCCGACATCGAGCCCGAGCCGGACTTCGGTCCGGAGCCGGAACCGGAGGACGACTGGATATAGCCGGCCGGGCGGAACCGGCAGCCGGAACCGGCGGAGCCGGCCGCCCGGAGCCGGCCCGGCGGTGCCTCGGCCCGGGGTCTCGTCCAGCGGGTCACAGCGCCCGTGACGCGTACGCCCTGACATCCGCGTCCGGGTCGGGCGGTGGCTGTGGCCAGGGCGGCTCGGGCCGAGGCCGACGCGGTGTGCCGGGCCAGCGCCAGGACCGCGGCCTTGCGGACGTCCCCGTTGGGGTCGCCGAGGGCCCCGGCCAGGGCGGGCACGGCGGTCCCGGCGTCCGCCGCGGACAGCGCGGTCGCCGCGCCCGCCCGGACCTGCCAGGCCGCGTCACCCAACGCCGCCACGGCACGCGCGGCGAAGCCGGGCGGCTCCCCGGCGGCGGCCACCGCGGCGAACGCCGCACCGCGCACCAGCACGTCCGCGTCCCCGGTCAGCCGGTCCAGCGCGGCCACGGTGCGGTGACCGCCGCCGAGCCCGCCCAGCGCCTCGGCCACCGCGACCCGCACCTCACGGGACGGATCGCCCGCCGCACCGGCCACCGCCTCGGCGGCGTCGACCGAGACCAGGGCGCGCACGGCCTCGATCCGCACCGAGGCGGCCGTCCGCCGGACCCGGCCAGGCACAGCCGGCGATCGTCGTCGGCCAAGGCCCGTCACCTGAGCGCCGTCAGCCGATCGCCGTCAGCCGATCGCCGTCAGCCGAGCGCCGTCAACCCGGGGGCGAACGTGATCAGCAGCGGCAGCAGGGGCACCAGCGCCGCCACCGTGGTGGTCAGCGCCCTGCGCCGGCGGTCCAGCCGGGGCGGGGGCTCCAGGAGGCGGTCCACGCGCTCGCCCAGCAGGCGATGGCTGGAGGAGCAGGAGAGGACCCCGCGGTGCTGGTTGAGTTCGATCAGGGCGAGGGCCGTGGTCAGATGGCCGTGGCGGCGCGAGGCGGTGTCGTCGGCGGACAGTTCGACCAGGCGGTGCGTCTGGTCGCAGAAGTGCGCGAAGAGCGGGACGTGCGGGAAGCCGGTCGCCAGCGCGGTCGACAGGTGCAGCAGCCAGTCGTGGTGGGCGCGGGCGTGCCCGCGTTCATGGGCGAGCACGGCGTCGAGCTGGTGGCCCGTCAGCCGCCGCAGCGCGCCCGTGGTGACGATGAGCTGGGGCGGGTGTCCGGGCATCCACCAGGCGTCGGGGTACTCGTCCTCCAGCACCAGCATCGGACCGCGGGCCACGGGCAGGCCCTCGGGCAGGTCGGGGGCGCGTTCGCGCAGGTGCGCGCGGGCCAGCCCGCGGCGCCTGCGCGCCTCGGCGACCTCGCGGCCGAGCATCGCGGTGGTCCAGGCGGCCCCGCAGGCCAGCAGCAGGGTGAGGACCGCGGCCCACGCGGGCGCCACCGACAGGTCGTACGCGGCGGTCACGGCGGGCGGCGCGGGCGCGAACACCCGGTCGCGGACGGTGTGGAAGACGGCCGCGGTGCCCAGGACCAGCGCGGCCAGACAGCACAGCAGCACGGTGGCCACCAGGCACTGCCAGACCCACAGCGCGACCACGGGATCCCGCTCGGGCCACTCCGCCCGCGTCAGCGCGCGGGGGACCGGTACGGCGGCCGTCAGCGCGACGGCGGTCAGCAGGAGCAGGCAGACGGTCATGCCACGGGCTCCGGATCCTGATCGGAGGTGGGCGGAGTGGGGTCGTACGGTGGGTCGTGCCGTGCGGTGGTGCCGTGGTGGTGCTGTGGCCGCGGAACGTGCCGTACGGCGGCCCCGTACGGCAGTTCTGTGCGGCAATGCTGTGCGGCAGTTCTGTGCGGCGGTGCCGCGGGGTGGTGCGTGTCGTTACCGCCAGTATGACGGGGACGGGCGCCACGAGTCAGGGTCCGGCGGCAACCGGTCCGCTCTCCGAGGCACCCCCCGCCCTCCTCGGAAGGTCCGGCCCCCTCAGCCCGCCACGATCCGCCCGGTCACCTCGCCCAGGCCGACCCGGACCCCGTCCGCGCCCGGCGCCCACGCCGTCAGCGTCACCACGTCCCCGTCCTCCAGGAACGCGCGCTTGCCGTCCGGGAGTTCGAGCGGTTCGCGACCGTTCCAGGTGAGTTCCAGGAGCGAGCCGCGCTGGCCGGGCTCCGGTCCGCTCACCGTGCCCGAGCCGTACAGGTCGCCGGTGCGCAGGGAGGCGCCGTTGACCGTCATGTGGGCGAGCTGCTGCGCGGCCGTCCAGTACATCGTGGAGAACGGCGGCTCGGACACCGTATGACCGTTGATCGCGACGGAGATCCGCAGGTCGTAGCCGCCGGGCTCCTCGCCGGTGTCGTCCAGGTAGGGCAGCAGCGGGTGCGTGCGGTGCGGCGGGTCCGTCCGCGCGTCCTCCAGCGCGTCCAGCGGTGTGATCCACGCCGACACGGAGGTGGCGAAGGACTTGCCGAGGAACGGGCCGAGGGGGACGTACTCCCAGGCCTGCACGTCCCGCGCCGACCAGTCGTTGAGCAGGCACAGCCCGAACACGTGCTCGCGGAAGTCCGCCAGCGCCACCGGCTGCCCGGCCCGCGAGGGCACCCCGACCACGAAGCCGACCTCGGCCTCGATGTCCAGCCGCACCGAGGGGCCGAACACGGGCGCGGGGTCGGCGGGGCCCTTGCGCTGTCCCGAGGGGCGTACGACGTCCGTGCCCGAGACGACGACCGTCCCCGAGCGGCCGTGGTAACCGATCGGCAGGTGCTTCCAGTTGGGGGTGAGGGAGTCCTCGGCGTCCGGGCGGAAGATCTGCCCGACGTTGCGCGCGTGGTTCTCGGACGCGTAGAAGTCGACGTAGTCCGCGACCTCGAAGGGCAGGTGCAGGGTCACCGAGGAGAGCGGGTGCAGGAAGGGGGCCACGGTCTCCTGGTGCGCGGGCACCGTCACCCACGCCGTCAGCGCGCGCCGCACGTCCGACCAGGCGGTGCGGCCCGCGGCGAGCAGCGGGTTCAGGGTCGGCCGCGCGAGCAGGGCGGCGTACGGGGAACCGAGCGCCAGCGCCGCCGCACCCGCGTCGAGGACATGGTCGCCGAGCCGGACGCCCACGGTCCGCTCCTGCGACCCGGCGCGCGAGAAGACACCGTAGGGAAGGTTGTGCGGACCGAAGGGGTCGCCCTCGGGGACCTCGAAGGGGGGCATCGGGTACTGCCTCTCTTTCGTGTGCCGGTGTTCCATGGGGGACATGGGTGTCTGGCCACACGTTCATGTGGTCGCGCCACACGTTACGGGGGAGGCAGCTGTCTTGGGCAGTGTCCGAGGAGTCTCCCGGCGACACGGCGGAGGGACGTCGTCCGGTTTCCGCCCGTCACTCGCCTGGCGGATCCGTATTCTCTGATCATGCCCGCACCCGCTGCCCCCGCGTACGCCCTCATCGCCACCGACCTGGACGGCACGCTGCTGCGCGGCGACGACTCCGTGTCCGGGCGGACCCGCGCCGCGCTCGGCCGGGCGGCGGCGGCCGGTGCCCGGCACCTCGTCGTCACCGGACGCCCGGCGCCGCGGGTCCGCCCGCTGCTGAGGTCCCTCGGCGGCACCGGGCTCGCGGTGTGCGGCCAGGGCGCCCAGCTCTACGACGCCGGGGCCGACCGCATGCTGTGGTCGGTCACGCTCGACCGGGAGACGGCCGAGACCGCGCTCGGCAAGATCGAGGCGGAGGTGGGGGAGGTGTACGCGGCGGTCGACCAGGACGGCGTGGACGGCCTCACGCTCATCGAGCCGGAGTACCGCATGGCGCACCCGACGCTGCCCGCCGAGCGGGTCGGGCGGCGCGAGGAACTGTGGCGCGCGCCCATCAGCAAGGTGCTGCTGCGCCATCCCCGGCTGTCCGACGACGAACTGGCGGCGGCGGCCCGCGGCGCGGTCGGTCCGCTCGCCTCGGTGACCATGTCGGGCCCGGGGACCGTCGAGCTCCAGCCCTGCGGCATCACCAAGGCGACCGGTCTCGCGCTGGCCGCGGCGCGGCTGGGACTCGGCCCCGGGGACGCCCTCGCCTTCGGCGACATGCCGAACGACATCCCCATGTTCCGGTGGGCGGCCCGGGGGGTGGCGATGGCCGGCGCCCACCCGGAGCTGAAGGCGGTCGCCGACGAGGTCACCACGTCGAACGAGGACGACGGCGTCGCCGTCGTCCTCGATCGTCTGTTCGTCTGAGCCCTCCGCGTGCCGGCCGGCACGCGGCTGCCCGTCAGTACGCGCTGTTGACGTTGTCGATGGAGCCGTAGCGCGCGGCGGCGTAGTTGCACGCGGCCGTGATGTTGGCGACCGGGTCGTAGATGTCGAACGACGTGCCGGCCACGTGGTAGGCGTTGAAGGTCGGCTGGATGACCTGGAGCAGGCCCTTGGAGGGGATGCCCGCGGCGGCGTTGGAGTCCCAGTTGTTGATGGCCAGCGGGTTGCCGGACGACTCGCGCATCACATTGCGGTGGATGCCGTTGTACGTGCCGGGGATGCCCTTCTGGGCCATGACGGCGAGCGACTCGCGGATCCAGCCGTCCAGGTTGTTCGGGTAGGCGACCGTGCTCGCCGTGGTGGCGGTGGCGGCGGTCGGGGTGGCCGCGGAGGCGCCGGACGCCCCGATCAGCGGCAGGGCGAGGATCGCGGCACCGGTGCCGGAGACGGCGAGGGTGCGGACGAGACGAGCGGCGCGGGAGCGGCTGGGACGACGTGCAGACATGGGGATTTCCTCTCCGTCGCCTGCGAGGTGAGCTGTCGGGTTCGGGCGGGGAGGTGCCCGGCCGGCTCCTCAGAGCACGGCTTCACCCCGAGCCGTTCCGGCGCGGCGTACGACGTAGGACGTACGGCGCTCCGGCCCGGCGACTTACCTGGGTCCCCCGCTCCTGCCATGAGCTGTCGGTGGGTGGTCATCGAGCGCTGGCAGGATTCGGCGTCCGCTCGACTGGCCCGGAACGTATGCGAGAGCACATGTCCCGAACAAGTACCTGATGCATACATCGTCCTAGTTGACCTTGATCCAGGGCATTTTGGCCGCTTGATCCTTTGCGATTGCCAAGGGTCAACTCGCTTGCGGGGGACGGGGAGCGGGGGGTCGGCGGGCCGTGGCGCGGGGTGGCGGTGCACGTGATGCAGCTCACGGAATAATTCGGCCAGGAGCATTTGCCCCCAAGGGGAATTGAAATGCTAATAAGGGTAAATCGGACTCGTAGGGCTGGAAGTGACGGCCGTCACGATCGGTGAGGCCCTGGCCTTGTTCGTACGTACGTGGGCACGGGTGGGCGTGTGGAAGGAGAGTGGGCGCGGCGGGACGGGTGAGAGGAGGGGAAGGGGGAGGCTGGGGAGGAGCGGGAAAGAGCAAGTCGATAAATATCTGTTCATATGTGGTGATCGAAAACATATCGGTCGTGATCCGATACCACCTGGCCTGTATCGGTGGGCGCTATCGGTGATCGAAACGTGACCGGATACGCTGACTTGAGTGATGGCAGCGACCTATCGACAAACCGTGTAAGCGCCAGCAGACACCAGCAGACAGGAGACCCCTCGTGACCGTCGTCGGGCCGTTCGGGCTGAGCGTGCGGGACCAGGCTCTCGAAGCCGATGTCCAGGCCGGATTGGCGGCTGTCGAGGAAGGGCTGCTCGAAGCCACCAAGAGCGAGGTCCCGTTCATCACGGAGGCCGCCCAGCACCTCGTGAAGGCGGGCGGCAAGCGGTTCCGGCCGCTGGTCGTGATGCTGGCGGCCCAGTTCGGCGACCCCGACGCGCCGGGGATCGTGCCCTCGGCCGTGGTCGTGGAGCTGACCCACCTGGCCACGCTCTACCACGACGACGTGATGGACGAGGCCGCCGTGCGGCGCGGGGTGGCCAGCGCCAACACCCGCTGGGGCAACGCGGTCGCGGTCCTCACCGGAGACTTCCTCTTCGCCCGCGCCTCCCAGATCCTCGCGGACCTCGGCCCGGAGGCCGTCCGGGTCCAGGCGCTCGCGTTCGAACGGCTCGTCACCGGGCAGATCCTGGAGACCGCCGGACCGCAGGACGGCAGGGACCCGGTCGACCACTACCTGGACGTGCTGGGCGGAAAGACCGGTTCGCTGGTGGCCGTCGCGTGCCGGTTCGGCGCGATGATGTCCGGCGCCGACGAGCGGGTCGTGGACGTGCTGACGCAGTACGGGGAGCGGCTCGGTGTCGCCTTCCAGCTCGCGGACGACGTGCTCGACATCGCCTCCGACTCCCAGGAGTCCGGCAAGACCCCCGGCACCGACCTGCGCGAGGGCGTCGCCACGCTGCCGGTGCTGCGGCTGCGCGAGCGCGCCGCCCGGCTGGGTCTCGCCGAGGACATCGCCCTGTGCGAACTGCTCGCCTCCGACCTCAGCGACGACGCCCGGCACGCCGAGGCGCTGGCCGCGCTGCGCGCCCACCCCGCGCTCGAACAGGCCCGGCGGGACAGCGTCCGCTACGCCGAGGAGGCGCGGGCCGCGCTGGCCCCGCTGAAGGAGTGCGGCGCCAAGGTGGCCCTGCTCCAGCTGTGCGACGCGGTGGTGCACCGGGTCGGCTAGCTCTAGGGCCGGTCTCCCCGCATCCCCGGGCCCGGCCCTGGCCCTCCCTGCCTCTTCCTTGCCCTCCCCGCTTCTTCCTTGCCTTCCCCGCCTCTTCCGCCTCTTCCTTCCGGGCCTTTTCCTGTGCGCTTCCGGGCGGCCTGAGGGGCCTCTTCCTGTGGTGCCTCTTCCCGCCGGGTCTCTCCACCCCCGGTCCCGCCTCTCCACCCGGCCGGACCCGGTCCCGGAGGGGGTCCCGGCCGGCTTCTCCACCCCGACCCCTACGGGGTGGTGGAGAAGCCGCCCTCGTGTGTCATACCGCAGGCGTACACGGAGTTGGCTCCGCGGTCTGACGCTTCGTCGCGGCCGATTTGGTCAGATGGAAGCACGGACCACACCACTCCTCACCGATTCGGGTGAGAATGGCGGCTTGGGGTGGGAGCAGTGCACACGGGCAGCCGCCGCCGACGACGGAGGTAAGGCACACATGGCACCGTACGAATCCGACGACACCAGGGACACCCCGGAGGCCGGCGACCGCGCCTCGGCGCGCCGCAAGGCCGCCCGTTACGGCGTCCCGGTCGCGGTGGTGGGGGTGGCGGCGGCGACCATCGGGCTCGTCCCGGCACTCGCCGACTCCGGTGACCCCGACCTGCCGAAGATCACCGCGCAGCAACTCATCGAGAAGATCGCCAAGTCGGACGTCGAGCGCCTGTCCGGCACCGTCAAGATCACCACCGATCTCGGGCTGCCGAACCTCGGCGGTCTGGAGAGCAGCCTCGCCTCCGGCGCCCTGGGCGGCGGCGACGGCTCGTCCGCCGACCCCAGCTCCAAGCTGACCGAGCTGGCCTCCGGCACGCACACGCTGCGCGTCGCGGCCGACGGCCCGGACCGGCAGAAGGTCTCGCTCGTCGAGAGCGCCGCCGAGTACAGCCTCGTCCACAACGGCAAGGACGTCTGGGGCTACGACAGCAAGTCCAACGAGGTCTACCACTCCACCGCCCCCCAGGACGGCGCCAAGGACCGGAGCGAGGGCAAGGACCACCTCCCGGCCACGCCCAAGGACTTCGCCGACGAGGCCCTGAAGGCGGCCGACGACACCACCTCGGTGACGGTCGACGGCACCGCCCAGGTCGCCGGGCGGGACGCCTACAAGCTGGTGATCAAGCCCCGGCACGCCTCGGGCACCACGGTCGGTGCGATCAGCATCGCGGTGGACTCCGCCACCGGGCTGCCGCTCAAGTTCACCCTCACCCCGGCGAGCGGCGGCGCCGCCGTCGTGGACGCGGGCTTCACCCAGGTCAGCTTCGACCGGCCGGCCGCCTCCACCTTCGACTTCACCCCGCCCAAGGGCGCCAAGGTCACCGAGGAGAAGGACGGCAAGGCGGGCGAGCACGCCCTTCCGCCGGGCGCCCCGCACAAGGGCCTCACCCCGGGGAAGGACGTCACGCAGGGCAAGGGCCTCGACAAGGACGGCCCGAAGGTCATCGGCGAAGGCTGGAACTCCGTCGCCACCTTCGACACCGGCGGCAAGGGCGGCCTCCCGACCGACGCCGGCTCCGCCGCGGGCGGCGACCTGGGCGGCTTCCTGGGCTCGCTCGGCGACCACGTGAGCGGCTCCTTCGGCAAGGGCACGGTCTTCTCCACCCGCCTGGTCAACGCGCTGATCACGGACGACGGCAAGGTCTACGTCGGCGCCGTCACCAAGGACGCGCTGGTGAAGGCGGCCGACGCCGCGAAGTAGCCGCGTCCGGCACGACAGGAAGACAGCACGACAGGACGACGGCACGACAGCACGACGGATCGGGGGAAGCCGATGGACGAGGTGTCCGCCGAGCGGCCGGGCGCGGCCACGGCCGCGTCCGCGCCCGGGGGCGACGGCGGTGCCGCTGGCGCGGACGACGGCCATGTCATCCGCACCCGCGCGCTCACCAAGCGCTACCGCGGCGGACAGCTCGCCGTCGACGGCCTCGACCTGGCCGTCCCGGCGGGCAGCGTCTTCGGCTTCCTCGGTCCCAACGGCTCCGGGAAGACCACCACCATCCGCATGCTGATGGGCCTCATCGAACCCACCTCCGGCACGGCGCACGTCCTGGACAGGCCCATGCCCCGGTCGGCGCGCACCGTGCTCCCGCAGGTGGGAGCGCTGATCGAGGGGCCCGCCCTGTACGGGTTCCTCTCCGGGCGGGACAACCTGCTGCGCCAGGACGCGGCCGACCCGACCGCCGACCCGCGCACCCGGCGCGCCCGCGTCGAGGCGGCACTGGACCGGGTGGGCCTGACGGCCGCGTCCGGCAAGAAGGCCCGCGCCTACTCCCTCGGGATGAAGCAGCGCCTCGGCCTCGCCGCCGCGCTGCTGCGGCCGCGCAGGCTGCTCGTCCTGGACGAGCCGACCAACGGCCTTGACCCGCAGGGCATGCGGGAGATCCGCTCCCTCGTGCGGGAGCTGGCCTCCGACGGCACGACCGTCTTCCTCTCCTCCCACCTGCTCGACGAGATCGAGCAGGTGTGCACCCACGCGGCGGTCATGGCCCACGGCAGACTGATCGCCCAGGGCGCGGTCGCCGAGCTGGCCGCCGGGGCGCGCGGCCGGCTGGTGGTCACCACCCCGGACACGGCGGACGCGGCCCGGGTCCTGAAGGAGCAGGGCATCGGCGACCTCGCCGTCACCGACGGCCGGGTGACCGGCGAACCACCGGCGGCCGACCTCGCCGAGGTGAACGCGGCCCTGGTGACGGCGGGCGTGCGCGTCCGCGGATTCGGCGTCGAACGGGCCTCCCTGGAGGACGCGTTCGTGGCACTCACCGGGGAGGGATTCGATGTCGCGGGCTGAAGCGGCGGACCTGGCCGCACCCGGGGCGGACGCACCGGCCCGGCCGAACCCGCTGTGGTCGCTCGGGCTGCTGCGCAACGAACTGGCGGTCACCTTCAGGCGCTGGCGCACCCTCGCCCTGCTGGGCGTGCTGGCCGCCGTGCCGGTCCTCGTCGGGGTGGCCGTACGGATCGAGACGGGCGACGGTTCGCAGGTGGCGGGCGGGGGCGGCGAGGGACCGGCGTTCATCGCGCAGATCACCAACAACGGCCTGTTCCTGGTCTTCACCGCCCTGGCCGCGACCCTGCCGTTCTTCCTGCCGCTCGCGGTGGGGGTGGTCGCGGGCGACGCGATCGCGGGCGAGTCCGGCTCCGGCACCCTGCGCTATCTGCTGGTCGCCCCCGCCGGGCGCACCCGCCTGCTGCTCACCAAGTACGCCACGGTGATGGTCTTCTGCCTGGCCGCCACCCTGGTGGTCGCCGCCTCCGCGCTCGCCGTGGGCGCGCTGCTCTTCCCGCTGGGCGACCTGACGACGATCTCCGGCACCGAGATCACCTTCACCGAGGGACTGGGCCGGGCCCTGCTCATCGCCGTGGCGGTCGCCCTCTCCCTGACCGGTGTCGCCGCCCTCGGCCTGTTCGTCTCCACCCTGACCAGCAGCGGTGTCGCGGCGATGGCGACGACCGTCGGCCTGCTGATCACCGTGCAGATCGTCGACCAGATACCGCAGCTGCACGCGGTGCAGCCGTACCTCTTCCCGCACTACTGGCTGTCCTTCGCCGATCTCATGCGCCAGCCGGTCTACTGGGACGACCTGGTGAAGAACCTGGAGCTCCAGGCGCTGTACGTGGCGGTGTTCGGCTCGGCGGCGTGGGCCCGGTTCACGACGAAGGACATCACCGCCTGACCCGGCGGCTGTCCGTGGCTGCGGCGGACTGGCCGAGCGGAGGTCAGCGGGCGGCTCGTGCCGTGCCGGTGAGCCGGGCCAGCGGCTCCGCCTCGCGCGGCGGCGGACCGCTGAGGTCGCCGAGCCGCCAGGCCGGTACCCACGGCACGCGGTGCACATCGACGACGGACTCGATCGGCTCAAGCCGCTGCGCGAGCGGGCGCGGCAGCCGGCCGGGCGCGTCCGCGACGAGCACCACGGAGTCCAGGTCGAGCCCGGCCGGTGCCCCGCCCCCGCGGAACGCCTCCAGCGCCCGTACCACGGCGTCGAGGCCGGCCGCGTGGGTGCGGGCGACGAGCAGCACGGAGCGCGGGGCGCCGGGCGCGGGCCAGTCGCGTCCGCAGTCGTGGCCGCCGTAGACCGCCGCGAGCGTGGTCGTACCCGCGCCGCCGTGGGTCGCCACCCAGGAGTAGCGCCGGGGTGAGGCATAGGAGGGGGCCGTGCCGGGCGGCTCGGCGGACACCGGTCCGCGGATCCATATCTCCGGTCCCTGCTGCATGTCTGTTCGCATGCCCGTTCCCTCCGTGGTCACCACGACGATCTTGGCGCTCGCCGCGTTACTCCGGTCACAGGTCAGCGGTTCCTGGTGCGAGTCTGTGACGTCGCGGTGACGTGGAAACCGCAGGCGAGCAGCGACACTCGACAGTACGCGCAGGGCCGGATGGCACGCATCCGAGTGAGGGAGCCGATGTACCGACTGAGCCGCGAGAAGAAGCGGGAACAGAAGCGCGCCGCGCGCTCGGCGACGTCCGCGGCGGCACCGATCGCCGTGCACGTGCCCGTGCCCACGGCCGGATCCGGCGACGGCGACGGCGGCGGCGGGGGAGCCCGTGCCTGGGCCTCGGTCGCCGGGGTGCGGCTCGACCCGGCGCCCGGCGAGGAGATCCAGCAGACCGTGCTGAACCACCTCCACCGCATCGCCCTCACCACCGGCCGTCCCGTCCTCGCGACGGTCACCGACGAACGCATCGGCTATGTCGTCCCGCTCCGGGTCCACGGCGACGGCTCCAGCACGTTCACGGCCCAGCCGCTGCGCACCGCGCCGCCCCCGCTGGAGCGCGCCCCGGAAACAGGCCACCGGGAATTGGGTCAGCAGGGGGAGCAGCGGGAGCGGTACGAGACGGACCGGCCGCTGCCGGACGAGGGCCCGACCCACGTCCTGCGCCGGCTCCCGCGCCCGTCGGGGGAGCCGCGCCCGGCATCCGGGCCGCGCTCGGGGCCGCGATGGGCGGCGGAGGCACAGGGGGCACAGAAGGCACGGGAAGCGCGGGGGGCACAGGGGGCGTCGGAGCCGTCGCCGACGTTCGTGCTGCGCCCCGCGCGTGACCTGCCGGACGGCGACCGGCCGGACCCCACCCGGACAGCGGACCCGACCGCCGGTCCGACAGCGGGTCCGATCGCCGGTCCGACAGCGGACCTGACCGCCGGTCCGACAGCGGACCCGGTCGTCGATCCGACGGCGGGGCCGACCACATATCCCGTTCCGGACGCGGCACCGGACGCGGCACCGGCCCCGGTCCTGCCGCCCGGCACGGCGGTGGCGCCCACGGGCAGCTTCGGCCCGCCGCCGGTGATGGACCCGGAGCGTCCCGCGTCCGCCGGTACGCGCCCGGCGGTCGTGCCGGGCCCCGCACCCGAACTCGCGGAGCCCGCGCCGCTGCCGGTCTCCGTCCCCCGGCCCGCCGTCGCCCCCGTCATCGACCCCGAGACCGTCATCGGCCTCGACCCCGACCCCAGGCCCACCCCCGCCCGCGGGTTCGACGCCGTGGCCGAGGCCGTGCTCGGCGACGATCCGCGGACCCTGGCCGGTGGGGGCGGTGCCGTTCTGCTGGCCGAGCCCCTGGCCCAGGTCAACGAGGCGGTGCGCGCCGGGCAGATCGAGGAGGCGGCGGCCCTGGCGGAGCGCACGGTCGCGGAGGCGTCCGGCACGCTGGGCGCGACGCACCCCGAGGTGCTGCGGGTGCGGGAGCTGTCGGCGTACATCGCCTATCTGGCCGGTGAGTCCGAGCGCGCCTTCGCCCTCTCGCTCGACCTGGCCCGTATCCACCGGGCGGCGGACGACGCCGAGGGCGCGTACGGCAACGTCCGCAGCGCGGCCACCGCCTGGCGGGGCGTCCGCGATCCCGAGGAGGGGCTGCGTCTGGGCGGCGAACTGCTCGGCCTGTGGACCGAGCTGGCCGCCGAGGACGGTCCGGCGGCCGAGGACATCGAGGAACTGGAGTCCGCCCGCATCCGTATGGAGCGCCTGACCGAGCGGGCCGGCAGGCGGTCCGGGGGCCGGTGACCCGGTGACCCGGTGGCTGAGTGGCTCAGTGCACGCAGAACTCGTTGTCCTCCGGGTCCGCCATCACCACCCACTGCCCGGCGGGCTCCTTCACCTCCCGCAGCACCCGCGCGCCCAGCGCGCACAGCCGCTCCACCTCGTCGGCCCGCCGGTCCGCGCCGGGGTGCAGGTCCAGATGGAGCCGGTTCTTGCCGGTCTTCGCGCCGGCCGCCCGCTGGAAGAGCAGCCGCCGCCCCAGCCCGGTGCCGCGCTCGGGGTCGTACGGATCGTCCGGGTGCCGGACGCCGACCAGGTCCCGGAAGGCCGGGCGGCCGTGGTACTCGACGGTGGCCTCGGCAGGCAGCGCGCCGTACTGGAGCAGTTGCTCGACGAGGGCGCTGTTGTCCTCGGGCTCGTAGTGCAGCGCGCCCGCCCAGAAGTCGGCCTGCGCGTGCGGGTCGGCGGCGTCGATGACGAGCTTCCAGTGCACCGGCGCGGGGGTGCGGGCTGAGGACATCTGTGTCTCCGTCATGTAACCACTTATACTAGTTACATGAACGCGCAGGCAACGGAATCACCGGAATCGCCGGAACCGGCTCCCGGACTGACCCTGGTCTCGCACGAGGGGAAGCCGTACCGCTTCGACCCAGGCACGCTGTGTCTGGAACTGCTGCCCACGGGCGGCCCCGGGCCCTTCGCCCGCTACGAGGTGCTGCACACGCCCGCCGACCTCGTGACCTGGGCCGGACGCAGCAGGCTCGCCGACGGCCTCGGCCTCACGGTCACCGAGGACGAGCTGGAGCGGACACGCGCCGTCCGGGACGCGCTGTTCCTGCTCACCGCCGACCGCGCGCACGGCCGTCCGCCGCGGGGCGCGCACCTGGACGCGGTCAACGAGGCCGCCGCCGCGCCGCCCCTCGTCTCCCGGCTGACCCCCGAGGGCACCCGCGTCTGGGCACCCGGCGCCACCGGCACCCAGTTGCTCTCGACCGTCGCCCGCGATGCGATCGACCTGTTCAGCGGGCCCTTCGCGGACCGCGTCCGGGAGTGCGGCGCGCACGACTGCTTCCTGCTCTTCGTGGACACCTCACGTCCGGGACGGCGGCGCTGGTGCGCGATGGAGCACTGCGGGAACCGTGAGAAGGTCCGGGCGCACCGCGCCCGCGCGACCCGGCCCGACGACAGGACGACGCCCTGACGGCCCCGCGCCCGGCCCCCGGTCCGGCTCGGTCGGTCTACGCCTCCACCGCGCCCGTGGCCGACCGCGCGCCCTCGGCCGCAGCGTCGAGAGCAGAGGCCGGGGCCGGGGCCGGTTCCGGTGCCGAGTCCGACGCCTGCGCCTGTGCCTGTGCCTGCGCCGGAAGAGCGTCCGCCAGTGGCGCGGGCTGCCCCGCCACCACCTTGCCCGCCGCACCCGCACCCGCACGGTCACCCGCACCCGCACCCACACCCGCGCCCCCGCTCAACGGCGCGGCGCCCGCCGCGGCGAGTGCCGCGCGGGCCTGCGCCGCCCGGCGGGCCGTACGCAGCCCGTCCCAGGTCAGCAGGGTCAGCGCCAGCCACACCAGGGCGAACCCGGCCCAGCGCTCGGCCGGCATGGACTCATGGAAGTAGACGACGCCGAGCAGGAACTGGAAGACCGGCGCCAGGTACTGGAGCAGCCCCAGCGTGGACAGCGGCACCCGGATCGCCGCCGCGCCGAAGCAGACCAGCGGCAGCGCGGTGACGACGCCGGTGGAGGCGAGCAGCGCGGCGTGCCCGGCGCCCTCGCTCGCGAAGGTCGCCCCGCCGTGTCCGCCCAGCCACAGCAGATAGCCGAGCGCCGGCAGGAACTGCACCGCGGTCTCGGCGGCCAGCGACTCGACGCCGCCGAGGTCCACCTTCTTCTTCACCAGGCCGTAGGTGGCGAAGGAGAAGGCGAGGCAGAGGGAGATCCAGGGCGGCTGGCCGTAGCCGACGGCGAGCACCAGCACGGAGGCGGCGCCCGTGGCGACCGCCGCCCACTGCACGGGTCGCAGCCGCTCCTTGAGGAGCAGCACGCCCATCGCGATGGTGACCAGCGGGTTGATGAAGTAGCCGAGGGACGCCTCGACGACATGCCCGCTGTTCACGGCCCAGATGTAGACGCCCCAGTTGACGGTGATCACCGCGGCGGCGATCACGATGAGGCCGAGCCTGCGCGGCTGGCGCAGCAGTTCCCCGGCCCAGGCCCAGCGCCGTACGACGAGCAGCGCGGCCACGACGAACACCAGGGACCACACCATCCGGTGGGCGAGGATCTCCATCGCCCCGGCGGGCTTGAGCAGCGGCCAGAACAGGGGCACGAGGCCCCACATCCCGTAGGCCGCGAAGCCGTTCAGCAGACCTGTGCGCCGCTCGCCGGCCGACTTCTCGCTCACGGACCCTCCTTCGTGGCATGCCCGGCCGCCAGGCCGCGCGGCCGCGTTCCGGCGCGGCCAGCACGAAGGTAGCGCCGGGCACCCCCGTCTGTCATGCCCGTATCGCCATACGGTCATGACAGGTGGAGGAGCCCGGCGCGGGAGTGCCCGGTGTGTCAGCCCTTGAGTCCGGCGCGGATCGCCTCGGCGAGCGGGGTGGTCGGGCGGCCGGTCAGCCGGGACAGGTCACCGCTGTCGACGACCAGTTCGCCCTTCTCGATGGAGGCGTCCACCCCGGCGAGGATCGCCGCGAACGCCTCGGGCAGCCCGGCGCCGGTCAGGACCGCCTGGAACTCCTCGACGGAGACGTCGCGGTAGACGATCTCCTCGCCGGTCTGCCGGCTCAGCTCCGCGGCGAACTCGGCGAAGCCCCACGCCTCGTCGCCGCCCAGCTCGTACGTCTTGTTCTCGTGGCCCTCGCCGGTGAGCACCGCGACGGCGGCGGCCGCGTAGTCGGCGCGCGACGCCGAGGAGAGCCGCCCGGCGCCCGCGGCGTGCACGACGGCGCGGTGCTCCAGGGCGGGGGCCAGGTTCTCGGTGTAGTTCTCGTGGTACCAGCCGTTGCGCAGCAGGGTGTACGGCAGACCGGAGGCGAGCAGGGCCTCCTCGGTGCCGCGGTGGTCGTCGGCGAGGGCGGCCTTCAGGCTGCCGGGGGCGCTGGTGTAGGCGAGCAGGGCGACACCGGCGGCCTTGGCGGCGTCGATGACGACCCGGTGCTGCTGGACGCGGCCCTTGTCGAACTCGTTGCCGGAGACGAGGAGCACCTTGTCGCCGGCGGCGAAGAGGCCGTCGAAGGTCTCGGGCGCGTTGTAGTCGGCGACCGCGACGCGCACACCGCGCTCGGCCAGGTCGGCGGCCTTCTCCGGGGTACGGACCACGGCGGTGACCTGCTCGGCCGGAACCTTCTCCAGCAGTTGCTCCACGACCAGGCGGCCGAGGTGTCCGGTGGCTCCGGTGACGACGATGCTCATGAGGGGATCTCCTTGTGGGTGGCTCTGGCAGCCACCCTAGGAGCGAAGCTAACCAAAAGAAAGTACCCACTTTGAAGTAAGGTACCTACATGACGGAAAGCGCAGTGACCAGTGCCGCGTCCCGGACCGTGAGCGCCGAGGCGATGTGCCCGTACCGGCTCGTCCTGGAGCACGTCACCAGCCGCTGGGGCGTGCTCGTCCTGATCGAGCTGCTGGAGCGGCCGCACCGCTTCAGCGAGCTGCGCCGCGCCATCGGCCGGGTGAGTGAGAAGGGCGTCAGCGAGAAGATGCTCGCCCAGACGCTCCAGACCCTGGAGCGCGACGGCCTCGTCCACCGCGACGCCCGGCCCGTGATCCCGCCGCGCGTCGACTACTCCCTGACCGGGCTGGGCCGGGAGGCCGCCGAGCAGGTGCGCGCCCTCGCCGAGTGGACCCACCGGCGCATGCCGGACGTGGCGCGGGCCCGGCAGGCGTACGACGAGGCCCGGACGGAAGCCGTCCGGGCCTCGTGAGGAAGCGGCTCGTCCTCAGCCGACGACGGTCCAGGTGTCGTTGCCGGCGAGGAGGGCGGCCAGGTCGCCCGTGCCCTGCTGCTGTGCCGCGGTGTCGAGCTGGTCGGCCATGAGGGTGTCGTAGACCGGGCGTTGGATGTCGCGGAAGACGCCGACGGGGGTGTGGTGCAGGGTGTCGGGGTCGGCGAGGCGGGACAGGGCGAAGGCGGTGGTCGGGGAGGCGGCGTGGGCGTCGTGGACGAGGATGTCGGCCTCGTTGTCCGGGGTGACGTCGATGACGTGGAGGTCGCCGGTGGTGCGGTCGCGTACGACGCCGCGTTCGCCGTCGGTGCCGAAGCGGATCGGGCGGCCGTGTTCGAGGCGGATCATGGCCTCGCCGGCCTGTTCCCTGTCCTTGAGGGTGTCGAAGGCGCCGTCGTTGAAGATGTTGCAGTTCTGGTAGATCTCGACGAGGGCGGTGCCGGGGTGGGCGGCGGCCTGGCGCAGGACCTCGGTGAGGTGCTTGCGGTCGGAGTCGAGGGTGCGGGCGACGAAGGAGGCTTCGGCGCCGAGGGCGAGGGAGACGGGGTTGAAGGGGGCGTCCAGGGAGCCCATCGGGGTGGACTTGGTGATCTTGCCGGTTTCGGAGGTGGGGGAGTACTGGCCCTTGGTGAGGCCGTAGATGCGGTTGTTGAAGAGCAGGATCTTCAGGTTGACGTTGCGGCGCAGGGCGTGGATGAGGTGGTTGCCGCCGATGGAGAGTGCGTCGCCGTCGCCGGTGACGACCCAGACGGAGAGGTCGCGGCGGCTGGTGGCCAGGCCGGTGGCGATGGCGGGGGCGCGGCCGTGGATGGAGTGCATCCCGTAGGTGTTCATGTAGTACGGGAAGCGGGAGGAGCAGCCGATGCCGGAGATGAACACGATGTTCTCGCGGGCCAGGCCGAGTTCGGGCAGGAAGCCCTGGACGGCGGCGAGGATGGCGTAGTCACCGCAGCCGGGGCACCAGCGGACCTCTGGTCGGACTTGAAGTCCTTCATCGACTGCACGGCCTCCGCCTTGGGAACCAGGGACAGGGCTTCAGAGGCATCGATGATCTCTTTCAGTGCGTCGGCGAGTTGTTCGGCTTTGAAGGGCATGCCGTTGACCTGGTTGTAGGAGTGGGCGTCGACGAGGTATCTGGCGCGGATGAGGGTGGCGAGCTGGCCGAGGTTCATCTCGGGGATCACGATCTTGTCGTAGGCGGCCAGGAGGGTGCCGAGGTTGCGTGGGAACGGGTTGAGGTGGCGCAGGTGTGCCTGTGCGATGGGGATGCCTTCGGCGCGCAGGCGTCGTACGGCGGCGGTGACGGGGCCGTAGGTGGATCCCCAGCCCAGGACGAGGGTGCGGGCGTGGTCGGGGTCGTCGGCCTGGATGTCGGGCACTGATGCTGTCGATCTTGGCCTGGCGGGTGCGGACCATGAAGTCGTGGTTGGCGGGGTCGTAGGAGATGCTGCCGGTGCCGTCCTGTTTCTCGATGCCGCCGATACGGTGTTCCAGGCCGGGGGTGCCGGGCACGGCCCAGGGGCGTGCCAGGGTGTGGGGGTCGCGTTTGTAGGGCCAGAACACCTCGGTGCCGTCGGGCAGGGTGTGGTTGGGTCCGGTCGCGAAGGGGACGTGCAGGTCGGGGAGTTCGTCGATGTCGGGGATGCGCCAGGGTTCGGAGCCGTTGGCGAGGTAGCCGTCGGAGAGGAGGAAGACGGGGGTGCGGTGGGTGAGGGCGATACGGGCCGCTTCCAGTGCCGCGTCGAAGCAGTCCCCCGCCGTGCGCGGCGCCACCACGGGGACGGGGGCCTCGCCGTTGCGGCCGTACATGGCCTGGAGCAGGTCCGCCTGCTCGGTCTTGGTGGGCAGTCCGGTGGAGGGGCCGCCGCGCTGGATGTCGACGACCAGCAGCGGCAGTTCCAGGGAGACCGCCAGCCCGATCGTCTCCGACTTCAGCGCCACCCCGGGCCCGGAGGTCGTCGTCACGGCCAGCGACCCGCCGAACGCCGCGCCCAGCGCCGCCCCGATCCCCGCGATCTCGTCCTCCGCCTGGAACGTGCGTACCCCGAACGCCTTGTGCCGTGACAGCTCGTGCAGGATGTCGGAGGCCGGGGTGATCGGGTAGGAGCCCAGGAACAGTGGCAGTCCCGCCTGCCGGGAGGCCGCGACCAGCCCGTAGGCCAGGGCCAGGTTCCCCGAGATGTTGCGGTACACCCCCGGGCGGAAGGCGTGTGCCGCCGGCGCCACCTCGTAGGAGACGGCGAAGTCCTCCGTGGTCTCCCCGAAGTTCCAGCCCGCCCGGAACGCCGTCACGTTCGCCGCCGCGATCTGCGGGCGCCGCGCGAACTTCGCCGCCAGGAACCGCTCCGTGCCCTCGGTCGGCCGGTGATACATCCACGACAGCAGCCCCAGCGCGAACATGTTCTTGCTGCGCTCGGCCTCCTTGCGTGACAGACCCGACCCGGCCAGCGCCTGCACCGTCAGCGATGTCAGCGGCACCGCGTGCACCCGGAAACCGTCCAGCGACCCGTCCTCCACCGGGGAGGCCGCGTAGCCGACCTTCTGCAACGCCCGCCGCGTGAACTCGTCCGTGTTCACGATGATCTCCGCGCCCCGCGGCAGGTCCCCCAGGTTCGCTTTCAGCGCGGCCGGGTTCATCGCGACCAGCACGTTGGGGGAATCACCCGGGGTGAGGATGTCGTGGTCGGCGAAATGCAGCTGGAACGACGACACCCCCGGCAGCGTCCCGGCAGGCGCCCGGATCTCCGCCGGGAAGTTCGGCAGCGTCGACAGATCATTCCCGAACGACGCCGTCTCCGACGTGAACCGGTCCCCCGTGAGCTGCATCCCGTCACCCGAGTCACCCGCGAACCGGATCACCACCCGATCCACACGGCGGACGTCCTTCGTTCCGGCCGCCCTGCGCTGTTCCCCTACGACGGTTCCGTCGGCCTGTTCCGCTGGACTGCTGACCTGGCTGGTCACTGAACTGGACCTCCTCCGAGGCGGCTGTGGTGAACGGCCTTCCCGAAAGTCCTGGCGAAGACCTTCCCGATGTCAACCCTACGACCGTCAGCTCTGCCCTCCCGGCGGCTGTCGCATGCTGGACGGGCCCGCGAGACGGTCCTGTGCCCTGTTCTGTCACGCCGTTGCGGCCTCGCGGACCTCCTTCAAGGACGTTGCGCCACAGTCGCCCGTCCGGCGTACTCCCGGCCGGTCCGGACGGGTCCGGACCCGTCCCGCCGGTCCGGACCCGCACCGGCGGCTCCCGGACGGCCGGGAGCCGGACGGCCGGCATCCGGGCGACCCGGATCCGGACGGGCGGGATCCGGGCGACCGGGAGCCGGACGGGCGGGACCCGGATCGGGGCCCGCTGGGGGGCCCACCCGTTCAGTGTCGGCCGCTAGGAGTTCAGATAGGTGAGGACGGCGAGAACGCGCCGGTGATCCCCGTCACTCGGGGACAGGCCGAGCTTGAGGAAGATGTTGCTGACGTGCTTCTCGACCGCGCCGTCGCTGACCACGAGCTGGCGGGCGATCGCCGAGTTCGTCCGCCCCTCGGCCATGAGGCCCAGCACCTCGCGCTCGCGCGGGGTGAGCCCGGCCAGCACGTCCTGCTTGCGGCTGCGCCCGAGCAACTGGGCGACCACCTCCGGGTCGAGGGCCGTACCGCCCTGGGCCACCCGGACCACCGCGTCCACGAACTCGCGCACCTCGGCCACCCGGTCCTTGAGCAGATAGCCGACCCCGCGGCTGGAGCCCGCCAGCAGCTCGGTGGCGTACCGCTCCTCCACGTACTGGGACAGGACGAGCACCCCGAGCCCGGGGTGCGCCTTGCGCAGCCGCACCGCCGCCCGCACCCCCTCGTCGGTGTGGGTCGGCGGCATCCGCACATCGGCCACGACCACGTCGGGCAGCTCGCCCCGGCCGTGCAGATCGGTGATGGTCTTGATCAGCGCCTCGGCGTCACCGACACCGGCCACGACGTCGTGCCCGCGGTCGGTCAGCAGCCGGGTCAGGCCCTCCCTGAGCAGCACTGAATCCTCGGCGATGACCACCCGCACCCTGTCCTCCACGATCTTCGGCCCCCCACAGCCCCTCTACGGCAGTCCATGCGACTCCGTACGACCCAGTCCATGCGACTCGGTACGACACGGCCCAGCATTCCAGGATCCGGACCCTGACGCGCCGGAGCCCCGGGGGAAACCGTGCGGATCCCGGGGTGCCCCGGGCGATGGGGGAGGGGGTATGCGTTATTTGTACTGATCTTCCGGCCGGGGTCACGCCGTGCGGCCTGCCGCCCGCGGCCGGGAGGGGCCGTGGGCGGCAGGCCGCCGGTGCGGATTCCGCAGGTGGTACCGGTTCCGCTGGTGATACCGGTACCGCCGGTGGTGCCGGTTCCGCTGGTGGTACCGGTACCGCCGGTGGTGCCGGTTCCGTCAGGGCTTCGATTCCGCCGGTACGCCCGTGCGCTCAGCGCCGCCAGGGCAGCTCCGCCGTCACCCGGGTGGGCCCGCCGGCCGGCGAGTCGACGACGAGGATGCCGTCCACCGCGTCCAGCCGCTCGGCCAGCCCCGCCAGGCCCGATCCGGCGGACACATCGGCGCCGCCGACCCCGTCGTCCATGACCTGGAGCATCAGCCGGTCCTCGACCCGCCACACGTCCACCGAGGCGGAACCGGCCCGGCTGTGCTTGCTGATGTTCTGGAGCAGCTCGCACACCGTGAAGTACGCGATGCCCTCGATCGCCGCCGCCGGGCGCTCCGTCAGGTCCACGTCCACCTGCACCGGCACCGTGCAGCGCGAGGCGACCGAGGAGAGGGCCGCGTCCAGGCCGCGGTCGGTCAGCACGGCCGGGTGGATGCCCCGGGCCAGGTCGCGCAGCTCCTGGAGCGCGGTCTTCACCTCGCCGTGCGCCTCGTCCACCATCCGGGCCGCCGCCTGCGGGTCCTCGGTCAGCTTCTCCTTGGCGAGACCCAGGTCCATGGCGAGCGCCACCAGCCGGGCCTGTGCGCCGTCGTGCAGGTCCCGCTCGATGCGCCGCAGGTCGGCCGCGGCCGTGTCCACCACGACACCGCGGTCCGACTCCAGCTCCACCACGCGCGCCGACAGCTGCGACGGGCCGAGCAGCCCGTGCACCAGCACCCGGTCCACCGTGGTCAGCGCCCGCAGGATCCACGGCGTGGCCAGGGTGATCACCAGCCCGGCGAGGGCGGTCACCGTGATCTCGAACGGGTTGTCGAGGAAGATCTGGTGGTGCTCGTCGCCGTAGAGCTGGATGCCGCCCTGCCCGGCCCACGTGGGGAAGATCCAGTACCAGAGCGGATACGTCAGCAGCGACCACCCCATCGGCCACAGCACCATCGCCACCACGAACGAGAAGACCGCCCACGGGAACTGGAGCCCCGCGTAGAGCAGCGCCCGCCAGGAGGCGCCGCTCTTCAGCACCGCGCCGGTCCAGGCCAGCGGGCCGCGGCCCTTCATCACCAGCGGCTCCGGCTCGCCCACCTCCAGGCCGAGCAGCCCGCGCGCCCGCACCCGCTCCAGCGCGCCGAAGCCCCGGCAGCCCGCCAGCGCGCCCGCCAGCACCGGGATGCCCAGGAAGGTCACCAGCAGACCGGCACCCAGCGACACCATCGTGACGGCCCAGCAGAAGAGCGTGATGCTGATCGGCAGGCTGAGCAGGACGTACGCCAGCTCCTTCCAGCTACGCGCCTCGAACGGCGCCCGCAGCCCGGCGGGGAGCCGGTGCCGGCGCGGACCGCGCTCCTCGTCGTGGAACCCGGTCCCGCTGTAGGACCCGTACCCCTGTCCGTACTGCGATCCGTACTGGGTGGTCATCGGCGTCGTCCGTTCCCCTGGTGTGCTGCGCTGCTGGCGGCTGTTGTCGGCTGTTGCTGTCGCGGTGCCTGCTCCGGTGCGGCCGGGCCGCAGGTCGTCGCGGTCTCCCCGGTGTGATTCCGTCGCGGTCTCCCCGGCGTGATTCCAGAGTGCTGGACCGCGGCGCCCGCAACCATGGAGCGCGTCGGCGTCTCGGTCCGGGGGTTTTCCCTACCTCCGGCCGTGCGGGACCGCTGCGCCGCCCGGCGCGGGCGTACGGTCCCGCCAGGGCAGCTCCGCCGTGACCGTCGTCGGTCCGCCCGGCGGCGAGTCCACGACGAACAGCCCGTCGACGGCGCCCAGCCGCTCCGCGAGCCCCCGCATGCCCGTACCGCCGTCCAGGCTGGCGCCGCCGCGCCCGTCGTCGACGACCTGGAGCATCAGCCGGTCGTCGGCACGCCACACGTCCACCGAGGCGGAGCGCGCCCCGCTGTGCTTGCTGACGTTCTGGAGCAGCTCGGACACCGTGAAGTAGGCGATGCCCTCGATGGCCTCCGCCGGGCGCGCGGGCAGATCGGCCGTCACCTTCACCGGCACCGTGCAGCGCGAGGCGACCGAGGAGAGGGCGGCGTCCAGGCCGCGGTCGGTCAGCACGGCCGGATGGATGCCCCGGGCCAGATCACGCAGCTCCTGGAGCGCGAGCTTCACCTCGCCGTGCGCCTCCGCGACCATCTCGGCCGCCGTGTCCGGGTCCTCCAGCAGCTTCTCCTTGGCCAGACCGAGACCCATGGCCAGGTTCACCAGCCGGGCCTGCGCGCCGTCGTGCAGGTCCCGCTCGATGCGCCGCAGGTCGGCCGCGGCCGTGTCCACCACGACACCCCGGTCCGACTCCAGCTCCGCGATCCGCCGCTCCAGTTCGTCGGAGGGCGACAGCAGACCCCGCACCAGCGCCCGGTCCACGTTCGTCAGGCCCCGCGCGATGAACGGCAGCACCGGCCACAGCACGAACAGCGAGACCAGGGTCACGGAGAAGGTGAGGACACCCCAGGGCAGCCGGATGAAGTCGTACAGCACCGTGCGCCAGCCCACCGGGTCCTTCAGCATCAGCCAGAACCGGTTGAGCCAGCCCTTCGTACGGCCCATCGGCAGCGGACTCGGCTCGTCGATACGGACCCCGAGCAGGGCGCGCGCCCGCTTGCGCTCCAGCCGGCCCAGCAGCCGGGCGCCCGCCAGGCCGAACGCCAGCAGCGGCAGGCC
Source organism: Streptomyces sp. PL-25 (assembly GCF_058344915.1). NCBI lineage: Bacteria > Bacillati > Actinomycetota > Actinomycetes > Kitasatosporales > Streptomycetaceae > Streptomyces > Streptomyces sp. PL-25. The sequence goes on along the minus strand of NZ_CP136997.1, from coordinate 3,062,929 downwards.
CACCACCGTGACGGTCAGCGCCGCGCCGACGGACAGCACGGACACCACGTAGACGAAGCCGATCAGGGACACGGGCAGGTTCACCAGGAGATGCGTGATCTCCTTCCAGGTGGGCAGGTCGTAGGCGAAACGAGCCGGTGGCGGCCGGTCGCGGTCGTCCCCGGCGCCGCGCGCCGCCGGGCCGGCGGAGGAGATGGGTGCGCTCATACGGGCTAGCGTGCCGTGCGACGGCCCCGGACGCCATGAGGTCGGCCGCCCTGGTGAGCGGGGGAAAACCCCACCCCGCGTCCCAGCGTGCGACGGGCTGCTTACCCGCTCTTTAACAGGGCCTAGACTCCCGTGCGTACAGACCGTCGCACGGGCAGCATCAGCAGCACAGGCAGCACAGGCAGCACGGACACCACCGGGCACCACGGGTCAGGGAGCGAGGGACGGACGGTGACGCAGACGGTGCGGGGGGCGGCGCGCGAGACGACGCGGGGGCAGGCCGCCGTCGCGGCGGACTACTTCCACTCCTACTCGGTCGTCGGGCTGCTCGCCGTCGTCGGTGTGCTGTTCGTCGCCGTCGCGTTCGGCGCGGGCCGGCTGCTGCGCCCGGTGGTCCCCACGCCCGAGAAGCTCCTGACGTACGAGTGCGGTGTCGACCCCGTCGGCGAGGGCTGGGCCCACACCCAGGTCCGCTACTACGTGTACGCCTTCCTGTACGTGATCTTCGCCGTCGACTCGATCTTCCTGTTCCCCTGGGCGACGGTCTTCGCCGCCCCCGGCTACGGCGCGGCGACGCTGGTGGAGATGTTCGTCTTCCTCGGCTTCCTGGCCATCGGCCTGCTGTACGCATACAAGAAGGGCGTCCTGACATGGACGTGAACCCCGCCGTGCCCGAGCCGGTGGCCTCCGAGCCCGTCGCGCTTCCCGTGCCGCAGCGGCTCGGCGCGCTGTCCCGGCTGGCCCCCGAGCCGATGAAGGTGGTCCTGAACTGGGGCCGCCGCTACTCGCTGTGGGTCTTCAACTTCGGCCTGGCCTGCTGCGCGATCGAGTTCATCGCCGCCTCGATGGCCCGCCACGACTTCATCCGCCTCGGGGTGATCCCCTTCGCCCCCGGTCCGCGCCAGGCCGACCTGATGGTGGTCTCCGGCACCGTCACGGACAAGATGGCCCCCGCCGTCAAACGCCTGTACGAGCAGATGCCCGAGCCGAAGTACGTCATCTCCTTCGGCGCCTGCTCCAACTGCGGCGGCCCCTACTGGGACTCGTACTCCGTCACCAAGGGCGTCGACCAGATCATCCCCGTGGACGTCTACGTCCCCGGCTGCCCGCCGCGCCCCGAGGCGCTGCTCCAGGGGATCCTCAAGCTCCAGGAGAAGATCGCCAGGGAGTCGCTCGCGGAGCGGTACGGCACCGGGACGGCGCGCCCGTCGGCGGCGGCACTCCAGAGCGGTCTGGTACGGCCGCCGGGTGCCGGTGCCGGTGCCGGGGCTGAGGGGGCGGCCGGCGGTTCCGCCGGTTCCGGCGCTGGAGGCGAGCGATGAGCGGCGCCGGGTGGCTGCCCGCGCCCGCCGAGGAACTGTTCGGCGCCGGGGCCACGGCCGAGGAGTCCTACGAGGTCCTGACGGTCGACGTACCCGCCGACTCCTGGGTCTCCGCCCTGCTGACCGCCCGCGACACGCTGGGCTGCACCTACTTCGACTGGCTGAGCGCGGTCGACGAGCCGGGCACGGGCCTGCGGATCGCGGCGCACGTCGTGGCGCTGGCCCCGGTACGGAGGCTGCTCGTCCGCACGACGGTCCCGCACGAGCGGCCGGTCCTGGCCACCGCCGTCGAGGTCTACGCGGGCGCCGCCTGGCACGAACGCGAGACCCACGAGATGTTCGGCGTCGACTTCGCGGGCCACCCCGCCCTGGACCACCTCCTGCTCCCGGACACCTTCGAGGGCCATCCGCTGCGCAAGGACTTCGTCCTGGCCGCCCGGGTCGCCAAGGCGTGGCCCGGCGCGAAGGAGCCGGGCGAGTCGGACCACGGCGCACCCAAGCGCCGCCAGATGCTGCCGCCGGGCGTCCCCGACCCCAACGAGTGGGGTCCCCTCAAGGGCACCCTCCCGGCCGCCCCGGCCCGCCCCGCCCGGGGCGCCGCCCGCCCGGCGGGCGAACGCCCCGTCCGCACGCCCGGCGACCGCCCGGTACGCCGCACCCGCACGGCCGCCGGAGGCTCGGCGAGCCAGACGAGCGGGGACACGGGCACGGGTGCGGGCATGAGTACGGGCACGGGTACGGGCACAGGTACGAGTACGGGTACGGACACGGCGGAGGCCGGGGAAGCGGAGTCGCCCGCGGCCCCGCCCGCGACCCCGGGTGCGGCAGGCGGGGCGACCGCCGGGCCGCGCCGGATGCGGAGCGCGAGCCAGGGCTCGGCGAGCCAGACGGCAGCCGCCGCCACCCCGGCTGCCTCGGCCGGCCCGGTCACCCCGGAGACCCCGGAGACTCCCGAGACCCCGACGCGGCCGGAGAAACCGGCGGCTCCGCCGTCTCCGCCGTCCGCCCCGCGCCGTTCGCGCAGCGCGAGCGGCGGCTCCGCCTCGCAGCGGGCGGAGCGACCTGCGCCCCCGCCCCCGCCCGTCCCCGCCGCCGACCGCGCCACCCAGGAACCGCAGCCGCAGCCGCAGCCGCCCACACCCCCGCGCAGCGCGGACGCGCCCTGGCACCACGCCCGCCCGGCCTTCGACGAACCGGAGAACCCGGAGAACCCGGAGAACCCGGAGAACCCGGAGAACCCGGAGAACCCGGAGAACCCGGAGACGCCGAAGCAGCCCCCCGCCCCGGCCGCCCCCGACGACGACCCGGAAGGAGACCAGCGGTGAACGACGTGGCCGACGTCGCCCTGCGACTCCTGATCGTCTTCGTGGCCTTCCTCGTCCTCCCCCTGATCGTCGGTCAGACCGAGCACAAGGTGATGGCCCACATGCAGGGTCGCCTCGGCCCGATGTACGCGGGCGGTTTCCACGGCTGGGCCCAGCTCGTCGCGGACGGCGTGAAGTTCGCGCAGAAAGAGGACGTGGTCCCGGCGGGCGCGGACCGCCGCGTCTTCCAGCTCGCCCCGGCCGTCGCCCTCCTGCCGTACCTGCTGGTGCTGCTCGCGCTTCCGGTCGGCCCCGGCGCGGGCGCGGTCGGCCAGGTGCTGGACGCGGGCCTCTTCTTCGTGCTCGCCGTGATGGGCGTGGGCGTACTCGGCTCGCTCATGGCCGGCTGGGCCTCCGCCAACAAGTTCTCCCTCCTCGGCGGCCTGCGCACCGCCGCGCAGCTCCTCGCCTACGAACTGCCGATGCTGCTCGCCGCCGCCTCCGTGGCGATGGCGGCCGGAACGGTCTCGCTGCCCGGCATCCTGGACGCGTTCCACTGGTGGTGGCTGCCCTGGCAGATCGTCGGCGCGGTCGTCTTCTTCGTCGCCGGTCTCGCCGAACTGCAACGCCCGCCCTTCGACATGCCGGTGGCCGACTCGGAGATCATCTTCGGCGCGTACACCGAGTACACCGGGCTGCGGTTCGCCCTGTTCCTGCTCGCCGAGTACGCCGGGATCGTCGTCCTGTGCGGTCTGACCACCGTCCTCTTCCTGGGCGGCTGGCACGGCCCCTGGGGCGCGGACGGCCTCGGCTGGGTCTGGACGCTGCTGAAGACCGCCGTCCTCGCCTTCGTCGTGATCTGGCTGCGCGTCACCTACCCGCGGCTGCGCGAGGACCAGCTCCAGAAGCTCTCCTGGACCCTCCTCGTGCCCCTCGCCCTCGCCCAGATCGCCCTCACCGGCATCGTCAAGGTGGTGATCTCCTAGTGGCTCCCCTTCCCGGCTCCGGCCTGGCCAAGGGCCTCGCCGTCACCCTGCGCACGATGACGAGGAAGACCGTCACCGAGCAGTACCCGGACACCCAGCCCGACCTGCCGCCGCGCACCCGCGGTGTGATCGGCCTGTTCGAGGAGAACTGCACGGTCTGCATGCTGTGCGCCCGCGAGTGCCCGGACTGGTGCATCTACATCGACTCCCACAAGGAGACGGTGCCCGCCGCGGTCCCCGGCGGCCGCGAGCGCAGCCGCAACGTCCTCGACCGTTTCGCCATCGACTTCTCCCTGTGCATGTACTGCGGCATCTGCATCGAGGTCTGCCCCTTCGACGCGCTGTTCTGGTCACCGGAGTTCGAGTACGCCGAGACCGACATCCGCGACCTCACCCACGAGCGCGACAAGCTCCGCGAGTGGATGTGGACCGTCCCGGCCCCGCCCGCCCTCGACCCCGGCGCGGAGGAGCCGAAGGAGCTCGCCGCCGCCCGCAAGAGCGCCGACAAGCTCGCCGCCCAGGAGCAGGCCGCCGCCGAGCAGGAAACCGCCGCCCAGGAGGAAGGAGAAGCGTGACCCCCGCCGCAGCCCACCCCGGTTTCCTCTCGCCGACCGGCGTCGAGATCGCCTTCCTGCTCGTCGGCATCGCCACCTTCGGCGCCGCGCTCCTCACCGTCACCACCCGGCAACTGGTGCACGCCGCCCTGTGGCTGGTGGTCGCCCTCGGCGGCCTCGCCGTCGAATACCTGCTGCTCACCGCCGAGTTCATCGCCTGGGTGCAGGTCCTCATCTACGTCGGTTCCGTCGTCGTCCTCCTCCTGTTCGGACTGATGCTCACCAAGGCCCCCATCGGCCGCTCCGCCGACGCCGACTCCGGCAACCGGTGGGCCGCCCTCGCGGTGGCCCTCGCCGCCGCCGGCACCCTGGTCTGGGTCGTCGCCGACGCCTTCCGCACCACCTGGACCGACCTGGACGGCGCCGCCGCCGGCACCACCCGGGCCACCGGCGAGAGCCTCTTCCAGAACTGGGTCCTGCCCTTCGAGGCCCTCTCCGTGCTGCTCCTGGCCGCACTGGTCGGAGCGATCGTCCTGTCCCGCAAGGCCAAGGCGGACGCGGGCTCCGCCGACCCCGGCTCCCCGGCAGACGCCGGTGCCGGAGCCGGTCCCCGCACCCCGGGCCCGGCCGACGGACGACCCGTCGAACGGCTCGACGGGCGGCCCGCCGAACCGGCCGCCGAGGAGGGCCCCCGCTGATGCACCTCGTCTACCCGGCCGTCCTCTCCGCCCTTCTCTTCTGCACCGGGCTCTACGGCGTCCTCGCGCGCCGCAACGCGATCCTGGTCCTCATGTCGGTCGAGCTGATGCTCAACGCCGTCAACCTCAACCTGGTCGCCTTCGACGTCTGGCTCAGCAGAGCCGCCGCCGACACCCTGCACTCCGGCCAGGCGCTGACCCTGTTCACCATCACCATCGCCGCCGCCGAGATCGGCATCGGCCTGGCGATCGTCCTCGCCGTGTACCGCAACCGCGGCACCTCCGACATCGACCGGCTCCGCGACGCCGCCGAGCACCCCGATGACGACCCCGACGACGAACCCGACGACGACTTCGACGACGGCCCCGACGGCGAAGCCGCCGCGACCGCGCGGGCCGCCGGGAAGGCTGAGGCCACCGCGTGACCACGACCACCCTCGCCGTTCTCGTCCCCCTCCTGCCGTTCCTGGGCGCCGCCGCCGGACTACTCCTGGGCCGCACCGCCCCCGGCTTCGTCCGCCCGCTCGCGATCCTGCCGACCCTCGCCTCCCTCGTCCTCGCCGTGCTGGTCGCGGCCCGCCAGGGCGGCGGCCGGGCCGTCGACGCCGCCACCGAACTGACCCCCACCGGCTCGGTCCCCGTCGAACTGGCCCTGCACATCGACGGCTACGCCGCGCTCGTCGCCGTCCTCGTCGCCACCGTCGCCACCTGTGTGCAGCTCTACTCCACGGGCTATCTGCGCGAGGACCCGCGCTACCCGTCCTACGCCGCGCTCGTCTCCCTGTTCACCTCCGCGATGCTGCTCGTCGTCTACTCCGGCGACCTGATCGTGCTGCTGGTCGGCTGGGAGGTCATGGGCATCTGCTCCTACTTCCTGGTCGGCCACTACTGGGAGACCCCCGAGGCCCGCGCCGCCTCCCTCAAGGCCTTCCTGGTCACCAAGCTCGGCGACGTCCCCTTCCTCATCGGTCTGTTCGCGCTCGCCGCCGACGCCGGCTCCTTCCGGATCACCACGGTCCTGACCACCGTCGCGCACGGCGGCCTGCACCACCCCACGCTGGTCGCGCTGCTGCTCCTGGCGGGCGTGGCGGGCAAGTCCGCGCAGTTCCCGCTGCACACCTGGCTGCCCGACGCGATGGCAGGCCCGACCCCGGTGTCCGCGCTGATCCACGCCGCGACGATGGTCGCCGCCGGTGTCTACTTCGTGGCCCGGCTCCTCCCCGTCTTCCAGGCGTCCTCGGCCGCCATGACCGTCCTCGCCGTCATGGCCGCCGTGACCATGGCCGGTTCGGCGCTCGCCGCGCTCGCCCAGGACGACATCAAACGCGTCCTCGCCTACTCGACGATCGGTCAGCTCGGCTACATGACCGGCGCGCTCGCCGTGGGCGCGCCCGGCGCCGCCGTCTTCCACCTCCTGTCGCACGGCGCCTTCAAGGCGCTGCTCTTCCTCGCCGCCGGGGTGGTCATCCACGCGGCCGGGACCAACTCGCTGGCCGCCATGTCCCGCACCGGCGGCCTGCGCGAGCGCGTCCCCGACGCGTACTGGACGATGACCGTCGCCCTGCTCGCGCTCGCCGCGATCCCTCCCTTCAGCGGTTTCTTCTCCAAGGAGTCCGTGCTCGGCGCCGCCGAGCGGGTGGCCGACGGCCACACCGCGCACGCCCCCGGCACGGCCGGCTGGATCGTCCTCGTGGCCGGTCTGCTCACCGCCCTGCTGACCGCCGCCTACGCGCTGCGGCTGTGGCTGCTCGCCTTCCACGGCCGGGGTGCGCAGGCCCCCGACCACGGACGGCAGCCCCTGGCCATGAACGCCGTCCTGTGGGTGCTGGCCGTGCCCTCCCTCGCCTTCGGCGGACTCGCCTTCCGCGTTCTGCCCGACTGGTTCGACGGTGCCTCGCTCGCCCCGACGACGGCCACCTCCGTCCTCGGCACCGGCCTGGCCCTGGCCGGCGGTGTGCTCCTCTACGGCGCCTGGCGGCACACCACCGCGCTCGCCGCCCGCACCCCGATGGGCGCGGTCGCCGCCCACCCGGAGGCCGACGCCGGACTGGTCGAGGCCGAGGCCATCGCCACCCACCGGCCGGCCTACGGGGACCTCGCCGGAGCGCCCGACCCCGCCGACCCCGCTCGGCTGCTGCTCGGCCCGCTGCACCGCCACGCGGCCACCGGCTTCCACCTCGACGCGGTCTACCGGACCCTGTTCGTCCGCCCGGTCCTGGCCGGTGCGAGCCTCGTCCGGTTCCTCGACCGCGAGGTCGTCGAGACCTACGTACGCGGTGCCGGGGCCGCACCCCGGCTGCTCGGGGCCGCCGTACGGCGGGCCCAGACCGGCAATGTGCAGACCTATGTGAGCGCGCTGCTCGCCGGCACCGTCGTCCTGGCGGTCGCCGTCGTCCTCGTCGCCACGGGAGCGTGAGCAGGCGTGATCGATATCAGCGAGTCAGTGATGCAGTTCCTTCTGGCGTTCCTCGTCGCCGGCCCGCTCCTGGGCGCGGTCGCCGCCCTCCTGCCGGCCCCGCCCGGACTGAAGGGGAAGTCGCCCGAGCAGGCCGTGCTCCGGCACGGAGTGACCGTCACGGGTGTCCTGCTCGCCGCCGCGCTCGTCCTCGCGCTCGGCTTCGACCACGACCATCCGTCGAAGATGCAGGCCACGACGGACATCAGCTGGATCCCCGCACTCCACGTGCGCATCCACCTCGGCATCGACGGCATCTCGCTCCCCCTCGTCGTCCTGACCGCGCTGCTGACCTTCCTCTGCGCGCTGTACAGCTACTTCAAGCCGCCCGCGGGCCCGAGCCCGAAGGCGTTCGTCGCCCTGCTGCTCCTGCTGGAGTCCGGCACGCTCGCCACCTTCGCCGTCCTCGATCTGGTGCTGTTCTTCCTCGCCTTCGAGACGGTGCTCATCCCGATGTACTTCCTCATCGCCCGCTGGGGCGGCGCGGGCCGGCGGGCCGCGGCCTGGCGATTCATCCTCTACACCCTCCTCGGCTCGGTCGTCATGCTGCTCGGCCTGCTCCTGATCGGGATCAAGGCGGGCACATTCGACATGGTGGCACTCGCCACTGACAACGGCCGGTCGCTGACCGCGTCCGTGCAGGTCATCGCCGTTCTGGCGATCGGGCTCGGGCTCGCGGTCAAGACCCCGATGTGGCCGCTGCACAGCTGGCTGCCGGACGCCCACACCGCCGCCCCGACCGTCGGCTCGGTCCTGCTGGCGGGCGTCCTGCTGAAGATGGGGACATACGGTTTCGTCCGGATCCTGCTGCCCGTCGCGCCGCACGGCTTCCACACCTTCGCGCCCTACCTCGCGGCCTTCGCCGTCGTCGGCATCGTCTACGGCTCCCTGGCCTGCCTCGCCCTGGCCCGGCGCGGTGCCCGGGGCGACCTGAAACGGCTCATCGCCTACTCCTCGGTCGGCCACATGGGCTTCGTGCTGCTCGGCATCGCCACCGCCACCCCGACCGGCGTCAACGGCGCCCTGTTCGCCAACATCGCCCACGGCCTCATCACCGGCCTGCTCTTCTTCCTCGTCGGCGGACTCAAGGACCGCACCGGCAGCACCGACCTCGACACCCTCGCCGAGGAGTCCGGCGCCGCCCTGTACGGCAGGGCCCCGCGCCTGGGCGGCCTGCTGGCCTTCGGCGCGGTCGCCTCGCTCGGACTGCCCGGACTGGCCGGGTTCTGGGGCGAGATGCTCGCCCTGTTCGGCGCGTTCCGGCCCGCCGACGGCCTCAGCCGCCCCGCCTTCCTCACCTTCATGGCGATCGGCGCGTTCGGCACCCTGCTGACGGCCGCGTACATGCTCGCCGTGGTCCGCCGCGTCTGCATGGGCGCCGCGGCGGCCGAGACCCCGGAACTGCCCGACGTGCGCGGCTTCGAGTTCGCGGCCTGGACCCCGCTCGTCGCCCTGACCGTCCTCGCCGGGCTCTGGCCCAAGGCCCTGCTCGGGCTCACCGACCCGGCCGTGCAGCAACTCCTCGCGGGAGGCACCCGATGAGCGTCCTGGCCCAGTCGCCGGTCGCGTCGGCGGTCCAGTCCGTCGACTGGCTCGCCGTCGCGCCACCCGCCCTCACCGCGGTGACCGCCCTGGCGGTCCTGGTCGCCGACCTCTTCGTCCCGCGGGCACGCAAACCCCTCCTCGGCTGGGTCTCCGTCGCCGGACTCGCCGCCTCCGCGCTGCTCCTGCTGCCCCTCCTGGACGGCGACCGCGGCACCTTCTGCCGGCACCGGCAGCCCGGCGTGTGCAGCTACACCGCCGACCACTTCACCCTCGTCGTCCAGCTCCTGGTGCTGGGCGGCGCCCTGCTGGCGGCCCTGCTGTCGGTCACCGCCCTCAGGGACGCGCGCGGCGGACTCCCCGAAGGGGAGTACTGGTTCCTGCTGCTGTCCGCCACCGCCGGAGCGGCCCTGCTGCCCGCCGCCCGCGACCTGGCCACCCTGATCGTCGCCCTGGAGGTCGCCTCCCTGCCCGCCTTCGCCCTCGTGGGCCTCAGACACGGCGACCGCAGGTCCTCCGACGCGGCCCTGAAGTTCTTCCTGTCCTCGGTCACCGCCACCGCCGTCAGCCTGCTGGGCGTCAGCTTCGTCTACGCCACCACCGGCACCCTGTACCTCACCCAGGTGGCAGACCGCCTTCCGCACGTCGCCGGGCAGTTCCACACCCTCGCCCAGACCGGCGTCGTCCTCACCCTCGTCGGCTTCGCCTTCAAGCTCGCCGCCGTCCCGTTCCACTTCTGGGTCCCCGACACCTATGTGGGCGCGCCGCTGCCGATCGCCGCCTATCTGTCGGTCGTCGGCAAGGCGGTCGGCTTCACCGGCCTGATTCTCGTCACCGTCGTCGCGTTCCCCTCGTACGCCGACGTCTGGGGCCCGGCACTGGCGGCGCTGGCCGCACTCACCATGACCGTCGGCAACGCCGGTGCCCTGCGCCAGAGCGCCACGCGCGCGTACGGCGCGGTCCGGCTGCTCGCCTGGTCCTCCGTCGGCCAGGCGGGCTACCTCCTGGTGCCGCTCGCGGCGGCCGGATACACCGACGACCCGCGCGGGACCGTCGGCTCCACCGTCGCGTACGCCCTGATGTACGCCGCCGTGAACCTCGGCGCCTTCGCCGTGGCCGCGCTCGTGGGCCGCGCCCGGCCCCGCAACCGCCTCGCCGACTACCGCGGCCTGTACGCCGCCCACCCGGTGTGCGCCCTGCTGCTGGCCTTCTTCCTGCTGTGCCTGGCCGGGCTCCCGCCCGGGGTCATCGGCCTGTTCGCGAAGGTCACCGTCTTCTCCGCGGCGGTCGGCGCCGGACTCGGCTGGCTCGCCGTCGTCATGGCCGTCAACGTGGTGGTCGCGCTGTACTACTACCTGAGGTGGACGGCCCTGCTGTTCCGCGCGCCCGAGGGCGAACCGGTCCGGCACCGCGTCCCGGCGCCGCTCACCGCCGCGCTCGCCCTGACGGGCGTCCTGGGCGTCGCCCTGTCCGGCGCGCCCCAGCTGGTGCTGCGCTTCGCGGGCGGCGGACTGTTCTGACCCGCCCGGCACCGGGCACCCGTAGCGCACTCACCCGGACGGCCCGCGCGCCCTCGCGCCGACCGGGGAACCCGGGGCGTTCGCCTGGCGTTGACCAGTACGGAAGGGTCCACTGGACGTGACACCACACACCAGTGGACCGCACAGCAAGCGAAGGGTTCCCCTGCCGCACCACTTGGAGGGCGTACCGTGCACCGCCGGCACAACGGGCTCAGGACCGCAGTACTCCTCGGGGGACTGTCCGCACTCATCATCGTCATCGGCAGTTTCTTCGGCCGCACCGGCCTGGTCGTCGCCGTCCTCATCGCCCTCGGCACCAACGCGTACGCGTACTGGAACAGCGACAAGCTGGCCCTGCGCGCGATGCGGGCCCGCCCGGTCAGCGAGTTCGAGGCACCGGCCCTGTACCGGATGGTCCGCGACCTCTCCACCCAGGCCCGCCAGCCGATGCCGCGCCTGTACATCTCCCCGACGGAGGCGCCCAACGCCTTCGCCACCGGACGCAACCCGCGCAACGCCGCCGTGTGCTGCACGGAAGGCATCCTGCGCATCCTGGACGAGCGCGAACTGCGCGGTGTCATCGGCCACGAGCTGAGCCATGTCTACAACCGCGACATCCTGATCTCCTCCGTCGCCGGCGCCCTCGCCTCCGTGATCATGTTCCTGGTCAACTTCGCCTGGCTGATCCCGGTCGGCCGCTCGGACGACGACGAGGGACCCGGCATCTTCGGCATGCTCCTGGTCATGATCCTCGGCCCGTTCGCGGCCACCCTCATCCAGCTGGCCATCAGCCGCTCCCGGGAGTACGAGGCCGACGCCTCCGGCGCCCGCATCACCGGTGACCCGCTCGCCCTCGCCAGCGCCCTGCGCAAGCTGGAGGCGGGCACCCAGCAGCTTCCGCTGCCCCCGGAGCCGCGCATCGAGACCGCGAGCCACATGATGATCGCCAATCCCTTCCGCCCGGGACAGGGACTGTCGAGAATGTTCTCCACGCACCCGCCCATGGCGGAGCGCATCGCCCGACTCGAGCAGATGGCAGGTCGCCGACAGTGAAGACAATCCTGAACGTCATCTGGCTGGTCCTGAGCGGCTTCTGGCTGTTCCTCGGCTATCTGGCGGCCGGGGTGCTGCTGTGCATCACGATCATCGGCATCCCGTTCGGCATAGCGTCCTTCCGCATCGGCGTCTACGCCCTGTGGCCCTTCGGGTACACCACGGTCGAGCGCCGCGACGCGGGCGCGCCGTCCTGCGTCGGCAACGTGCTCTGGCTCGTCCTGGCCGGCTGGTGGCTGGCGCTCGCCCACATCGTGACGGGCGTCATGCTCTGCATCACGATCATCGGCATCCCGTTCGGCATCGCCAACTTCAAGCTCATCCCGGTCTCGCTGCTCCCGCTGGGCCGCGAGATCGTCCGGACCGACCAGCCCTTCGCCACCCGCTGAACCGGCGCATCCCGGCGTGCCGGGGCCGCCGCCGGATGCAACCGTGGGGACCGGCCGCGGCGTCTTCCCCGACGACACGGTGCGAACACGCGTGTGGCACTCACGGGCGACGAACCGAGGTCGCCGGGAAAGGCAGGTTCGGGACATGGGCGTCATCAGCTGGATCATCCTGGGACTGTTGGCCGGGGCCATCGCGAAGATCCTGCTGCCGGGCCGCGACCCCGGCGGCTTCATCGGCACGACCCTCATCGGTATCGCCGGTGCCTTCGTCGGCGGCTGGATCTCGGCCCGCTGGCTGGACCACCCGGTCAGCAAGCACTTCTATGACGGCGCCACCTGGGCGGCGGCCATCGGCGGCTCACTCGTCCTGCTGATCGCCTACCGCCTCCTCTTCGGCAACTCACGCGACTGACGCGAGGCGCTGCCGCGGCGCGGCGGACACACACAAGGGTGGGCACCGGTGCTCCCGGTGCCCACCCTTGTGTCTGCTCCGCCGGTCCTACCGGTAGTTCACGAACTGGAGCGCGAAGTCGAAGTCCTGGCCCTTCAGCAGCGCGATCACGGCCTGGAGGTCGTCCCGGCTCTTGGAGCTGACACGCAGCTCGTCGCCCTGCACCTGGGCCTTGACGCCCTTGGGGCCCTCGTCGCGGATGAGCTTCGCCACCTTCTTGGCGTTCTCCTGGGAGATGCCCTCCTCGACGGAGGCGAAGATCTTGTACTCCTTGCCGGACAGCTGCGGCTCGCCCGCGTCCAGGGCCTTCAGCGAGATGCCGCGCTTGATCAGCTTGGACTGGAAGACGTCGAGGACCGCCTTCACCCGCTCCTCGGAGTTCGCCTCCATGAGGATCTTCTCGCCGGACCACGAGATCGAAGCGCCCACGCCCTTGAAGTCGTAGCGCTGCGAGATCTCCTTGGCGGCCTGGTTGAGGGCGTTGTCGACCTCCTGCCGCTCGACCTTCGAGACGATGTCGAAACTGGAGTCGGCCATGTCCTGTGGCTCCTTGTATCGGGGTGGGTCGAAGTACGTGACGCGTGCGGGCCGGCGAGCGTGGGGAAACCGCCTGCCCCCGGCCGGCAGGCCCGGGTCCGCATCCGCCCCAGCCTAGGCCCTGTCATGGCCTTCCCGCCCGCCCCGGGGCCGCCTGTCGCCCGTCCCCGGGCCACTGGTCACCCGGCCCCCGGACACGGACGGCCCGGCTCCGGGACACCGATCAATCGGGTGGCGAAGCACCCCTGTGCATCGGGTATTGTTTACGTCGTTGCCACAGAGCACCGCCGAAAGGCAGTTCGACGGCAGCAAACCCCGGCGGTGTGCCCGAGCGGCCAAAGGGAGCAGACTGTAAATCTGCCGGCTCAGCCTTCCCAGGTTCGAATCCTGGCGCCGCCACACTGGGGAAAACCCCCTCCGACCAGCCTCTTCGGCAGGTCGGAGGGGGTTTCTTTGTTGCTGACGCCTGTTCGATCCCGCACCGGCCGCAGGCGGTGTGTGCGTGGGAAGGGTGACTGGCGGGTGGAGACCGGTCGGGGAATCCGGAGGTTCCGCACGGGAGCACGAAGCGAGCGTTGGGCTCCGGTCTCCGCCGAGAGCGGCCCTGACGCCTGACATCAGTGGCTGACACCAACAGGTGCGGACAGGGGCGGTCGGCCCCGGCTCCCAGGGGTCTGGCTCAGTTTCGTGCAGCAGTGACTGAGCGTTGCGAGCCGGGAGGCGGCTGCCTCGGTGGTCGGGGCTGGATTTGATACGGGTGCCGTCCGTACGGGGCCAGTCCCGGGTGGGACGGTCAGCGACGCCGACGGCGGCGTCGGAGAGGCTCCGGCCGGGCCGCCGCCTTGAGAGGCGCGAGGGCCTCCAGGAGCCGCCGGTAGGCGTCCGGGTCCCGCTCGAAGTCCGTCCCGGCCGCGATGGCGGCCCGGTCGGCGTCCTGCCCCCGGAGCAGGTCGACCGATGTCTGCGCGAACCGCTCCCACAGACCGTGCCGTTCGGCGTCGGCCACCAGCCGGCGCAGCTCGGTGACCGCCGCCTCGGCGTCGGCGCGGGCGGCCGGTCCGGCCTGGAGCCTGTTCCGCAGCCCGGCGGCGGGGGCCGCCTCCCTGAGCAGCGGGCGCAGCCGCTTCGCGAGGTCCCGGGCGTCCGCCGCCGCCCTGTGTGCCTGCGGCCCGGCCTCCCGCAGAACCCAGAGAGAGCGGACCAGTTCGGGGTCAGGTGCCGCGTCGAGCGACCCGTGGCGTCCGGCGTCCCGCACCGCATCCACGGCCCGCGCGTAGTCCTCGGCTGCCCACCCGGCAGCCTCGGCGAGCCGGGTCGCGCGACGCACGAGCTGTGCCTCCACGCCGAGGACCCGGGGAAGGGCGCGGAGGTTGCCGCCGACCATCCCGATCAGGATGAGCAGTACCCCCAGCAGCAGGAGGGTGTCCGAGGTGGTGAAGTCCTCCCCCGAGGAGACTTTCAAATCGTCCAGGTCCCCCCGGTTCGGCCCTTCCGTGAACATGAACCCGGACTCCCAGCCGTAGCCCCGACTGTCCTGGAAGTTCGGTGCCTTGAGAATGTCGCTCCGGCCGGCGTCGCAGTGGTACGGCCCCTCCCGCGTCTTCTTCTCATACGGGTCGCTCCACTGGACCCGGCAGGTGCCGTCAGCCTTCTCATCGACCACCGCCAAGTCGATCTGACGCGTCGCGGGCAGCTCCGGACCCGACTCGATCGCGTACAGCCCCGCCGAACAGGCGAAGAGCATGAAACCGGCCGTCAGAACCCAGCGGAAGAAAGGTACGTGCCTCATGTCGTCATCCCCCCCCCACCGGCAGCCTCGCACGGCGCATACAGGTGAGCTAGAGGCCAGCTCCGGCAGCGTGTCGCCACCGCCCCTGCCCGGGTCCGGCAGGGCGACCGCGTCCGGTCCGCTTCGCTGGCCCTGTCGCGGCCTACCGGACCTGGCCGTCCCTTACGCCGACCGCTCCGTCTTCCTTTCAACGTCGCCAGATGGCGACGGATCCCAGCGTTCAAAGACGGACTCCGATTCGTCCAGCAAGCACGGGCCCGAGCAACCCGCACGGCCCGTGGACCGAACTCCTGAAGCGGTGCTCACCGCCTGCCCGCCTGTCCCTGCGCGCCTTGAGCTGACTCTGGACTGGGGAAAACCCCCTTCGATCAGCCTTCAACGGCCGGTCGGGGGGGCTTTTCGTTGTGGCCGGTGGTGTGGCCGGTGTCGTCGGTGGTTCCGGTGCCTTGTCCCCGCGAAGGTGGTAAGCGCTGTCCCTTGTCGAGGTTCTGTGACACTTCACGGAAGTTCCTGTGGCGAACGTCTCCCTACTATTTTCCTACCGCACCGAAGGACCGGCCCCACTCGGGCAAGAGGAGCGGCCGCTCATCTCCACGCACCTTCTGCCTCTTTCGCCGGGAGCCTTCCATGTCCAGCTCTGTCCTTCGCAAGGGCCGCCGCAGCACGGTCCGTGCCGTGCTCGTCGGTGCCGCTGTCGCCGCCGCCGTCCTCGGTCCCGCAGCCGCCACCTTCGCCGCCACCACCGTGCCGGGCGCCGCCGCCCCGAGCGCCACCGCTCCCGCCAAGACCGCCCGGGACGCCGTTCCTGTCGCGCCTGCCGCGCCGTCCACCCCTTCCACCTCCACTCCGTCCTCGCCTTCCACGTCCGCTCCGGCCACCGGAAGCGCTACGCCCTCCGCGAAGCCCAGCGAGGCTCCGTACAAGGAATACGGTCTGATCGACGGTGAGGAGGTGCACGTCACCAAGCTGGCGCCGGGCGGGTACCGAGGGGACGTCATCACCGAGTTCGGCGAGCCGCCGACCGCCACCCTGCGCGCCGTGGACCACGACGCCAGCATCGCCATCCACGGCATGCGCATCGTGCTGCACTCCTCCGACGGCACGGTGGAGTCCTCGTGGCTGCCCATCCCCGACCACGACTGCACCGCCACCAAGACGATCCGCTCGGCCCTCGCTGCGCCCTACCGCGTGGAGCTCAGCAACGGGCCCGAGGGACCGAAGGCCCGTCTGCTGACCCCCGACGGACAGACCCTCGGCACCGTCGACCGCGCGCACCCGCTGAACGGTCAGTACGGCATGAAGATCGAGACCGTGAACGGCGAGCCGGAGTACTTCCAGCGGTCGCAGGGCGGTGACATGCCGTGGGGCAAGGCCTACGACTTCCCGGCGCCGCCGGCGTGCGCGAGCGGCAAGTCGCCGGCCACTGCCGGTACCGCCGCCCAGACCGAGGTCGTGCCCGTGGGCGCGGTGGCCGCCGGTGTCCAGGACGCCCAGGACGGAGCAGGCCGCGACAACACCACGGTGCTGGCCGGTGGCGCCGTGGCCCTGGCCGGAGCGGCCGGCGTCGGTGCCGCGCTGATCCGCCGGCGCCGCACGGTCCGCGTCGACAGCTGACCGGTTCACCCGGTCCACCCTGTTCACATGGGGTGCCTGCGAGGGCCGCGCACGCCCCGGGTGGTCCGGGTGCGCCCCACACCTGGCACCGGTGATGCGCCGGGGCGGACCATCGCCCCGGCGCGTCACCGGTATCGCCGTTCCCCCCCCCCGAATCCCAGGAGCTGTCGCGTGTCCGTCCCCCGATCCGCCCGGCGCCGCTGGTTCCCGGCCGCCGTCGCCCTCTCGTCGGCGGCCCTGCTGCTCGGCGGCTGGACGCTGGCCCGCGGGCTCACCGACAGCGACGGCGGAGACGGCCCCTACCGGGCCACCGTCTCCCACTCCCGCGCCGCCTCCGCCGCCCCGGAGCCCACGGCGGGCGCCCGTCCCGCCGCGCTGAGCGCGTCGAAGCCCGTGCGCGTGCGCATACCGTCCGCGAGCGTCGACACCGGACCGGTGCTCGAACTCGGCCTGGCGGCCGACGGCACCGTACAGGTCCCCACGGTCGCCCAGGCCGACGACATCGGCTGGTACAAGGGCGGCGTGACTCCGGGGCAGACCGGACCGGCGGTGCTCATCGGGCACTTCGACACCGCCGCCGGCCCCGCCGTCATGCGCGAGGTGTCCCGGATCCGGGTGGGGGACCCGATCACCGTCACCCGCGCCGACAAATCCGTCCTGACCTTCACCGTCCGCAAGCTCCAGCAGGTCGGCAAGGACGCCTTTCCCACCCAGGCCGTCTACGGCGACACCGAACGACCCGAACTGCGCCTGATCACCTGCGGCGGCCCGATCGTCGACGGCCACCACCCGGACAACATCATCATCTACGCCGACCTGACGGCCGCACGCACCTGACGGCCGTACACCACCTGACGGCCGCACGGACGCGACAGCGCCACGGACCTGACGACGGCTCGGGCCCGCCGCCCGCCGCCCGCCGCCCGTCGGCCGCCGCTGCCATGCCACTGCCACCGCGACTGTCGGTGCCCCGGTGCACACTGGAGCCATGTCCTTGTCGTCCGCCTCCGCGCGCCGCAGAGCCTGCCCCGTGTGCCGCCGTGAGATCGCCGTCGTGGCCGGGCGGTTCGCGCGGCACGATCCGCCCGGCGCGCGGGAGTCCGGAGAGCTGGTCTCCTGCCCCGGCTCCCGCCGTACGGCGCAACTGGGTGCCGTGCAGCCGTCGTTGGACGGCTACACCGTCCCCGAATTCCCCGGGCAGCTCAGCCTGTTCTGACGGCGGCGGCTGAGGAGGACGGGACAGGGCGGCGCGGAGGACGCGGAGCGCGGCGTCAGTTGCCGGCGACCGACTTCACCGCCACCGGCACCGGGGCCGAACCGCCGATCAGTTCCAGGGTCAGGCCGGCCGTCGCCGGGGTGTCCACCAGCTCGGCCAGGACGGCGGCCACGTCGTCGCGGGGGACCGACCCGCGGCCGGTGTGCGCCTCCAGGCGCACCTGGCCGGTACCGGGCCCGTCCGTCAGCGAACCGGGGCGCAGGATCGTCCAGTCGAGGCCGTCCAGGGAGCGGACGTGGTCGTCGGCCTCACCCTTGGCGCGCAGATACACGTCGAAGACCTCGTCGCCCCGGTGCGCCGCGTCCGCGCCCATCGACGACACGACCACATGGCGCCGCACACCGGCCAGGACCGCCGCGTCGGCGAACAGCACCGCCGCGCCCTTGTCCACCGTGTCCTTGCGCGCGGTGCCGCTGCCCGGCCCCGCGCCCGCTGCGAACACCGCCGCGTCCGCGCCCCGCAGCCGCTCCGCGACCTCCTCGACCGAGGCCGACTCCAGGTCCAGCACGATCGGTTCGGCGCCCGCGGCCCTCAGGTCGTCGCTCTGCTCCGCCCGGCGGATGATGCCCGCCGCCTCGTCCCCGCGCGCCGCGAGCAGCCGCTCCAGCCGCAGCGCGATCTGACCATGACCACCAGCGATGACAATGCGCATGTCTTCGACCGTACGCCCGGACAGCCGTATCCGCCGCACGACTTCGGCCCGCCCCGGCCGGTCTCCGCGCCCTCCCGCACCCCCGCGCCCGCCTGCCCCTTGCCGCCCCGCCGGCCCTTCCGCGCCCTCCTGCCCCCTGCCGTCCCGCAGGCCCTCCTGCCCCTTGCCGCCCCGGGGGCCCTCCCGCCCCCTGCCGCCCCGCAGGCGGTCGCGCCCCGCCTGCCCCCGGCCTTCGCGCACGCCCCCACGTCCCCGCGTCCCCACGTGCCCCACGGCTACGACAGCTCGCCCCCGGCGGCTACGACAGCTCTCCCCGCCCCTGCCGGGGCAGCCCCAGTTCCACCGAGGCGGCCGAGTCACAGAACTCGCGCACCGCGCTGGTGCGTGCCACCACGCGCCCCCGGTGCACCACGATCCGGCTGTACGCGAGCGACAGCGCCCCCGCGAGCCGGTCGCCGCGCACCGCGAGGAGTTCGGCCGGGAAGCCCGCCTCCACCCGCACCTCGGGCAGACCGAGCACCGCGCGGGCCGACGCGCTCACCATCTCGTAGGCCTCGCCGGGGCGCAGCCCGTAGCGGGAGGCCAGCAGATAGGCCGCCTCCAGCGGGTCGCCGCGGCCCACCGGGTTCGACACGTCCCGCAACGCGCCGCTGCCCGCCGCCACCCGCACCCCGGCCGCCCGCAGCAGCCGTACCGGCGCCGTCCCGGGCCCCTCCGCGCCCGCGCAGCCGCCCTGCGGCAGGCACACCACCGCCACCCCGGCGGCGGCCAGCTGGTCCGCGGTCCGGGCCGCGGCCTCGGCGGGCAGCCGGGCCAGGCCGCCGCAGGGGCTCAGCGTCACGCCGGGGCGCAGCCCGCCCGCCATCGCCGCGAGCCGGGCGAGCCGGGCCGGGTCGGTGGCGTCGGTGTGCAGGTCGACCGGGCAGCCGTGCTCGGAGGCCACCTCCAGGACCGCTTCCACGTACCCGGTGGGATCGGGGTCCACGTCCGGGCAGCCGCCGACCACGCACGCGCCCATCTTCACCGCGTCCCGCAGCACCGCGAGCCCGTCCGCGCCGGCCACCCCGGTCAGCACGCGCGGCACCGCCACCGTCGACAGCTCGGCCAGCCCGCGCAGCGCCCGCCGGGCCCGCAGCACCGCCGTCAGGGCGCCCAGCCCCTGCACGTCGCCCACGCGCACGTGCGCGCGCAGTGCGGTCGCGCCGTGCCCGAGCTGGAGCAGCGCCGCCTCCGTGGCCCGGCGCTGGACGTCCTCCGGGTCGTAGGAGACCGGGCCGTCCGTGTCGGCCGTCAGGGCGGTGTCGGCGTGGGCGTGCGGCTCGGCCGGGGCGGGCAGCAGCAGGTAGCCGCTGAGGTCGACGCGCGATCCGCCGTCCCCGGGCCCGTCCGCCCCGCGCTCGCCGCCGCGCTCGCCGTCGCGGCCCGCGCCCCCGGCCGGGCCGAGGCTGCCCGCTGTGCCCACCGCCTCGATGCGCTCTCCGGACAGCCGTACGTCCACGGTCCGCCCGTCGGTGAGCCGGGCCCCGCACAGCAGCAGGGTGTCCGGGTCCGGCCGCCCGGACGGGCCGGGCGAGGACGACGAGTGAGGCGGTTGCGGCTTACCGGGGGGCATCGCACTCCAGGTACGACAGAGGGACGGACGGTACGACAGACAGACAGACAGAGGGACGGACGGCGGACGGCGGACGGGGTGGAAAGCGGTGGTCGAGCGGGGGTGGGCGGTGCCCGGGGCGTGGTGCGCGCGGGGGGCCGCGCAAGATCACGCAGAGTGCGTCGAGCCTAGGGCGGCGGCGCGCCGGGAGACGGGAGGAGCGCAATAGTCGTACCGGTGTGGCCGTACGGAGAAGGGTCTCCGGAGCCGTCCGGCGGGGGCCGCGGAACGGATTTGGGCGAACGGCTGCGGACCGTGTAATGTCTTCATCGCTCGCCCCAATAGCTCAGTCGGCAGAGCGTCTCCATGGTAAGGAGAAGGTCTACGGTTCGATTCCGTATTGGGGCTCTGGTGTGAGAGGTTCCCGCCGTGAGGCGGGGCCGATCTCATCAAAGCGGTGTAGCTCAGTCGGTAGAGCAAGCGGCTCATAATCGCTGTGTCACCGGTTCAAGTCCGGTCACCGCTACTGACAGTAGCCGATTGCGGGGTCGGTCCTTCGATCGGCTACTCTTTTCTGCGTTGAAGTAAGTCCATCCGTTCGTCTTAGGAGCACTCACGTGGCTGCCACCGACGTCCGCCCGAAGATCACGCTGGCCTGCGTGGAGTGCAAGGAGCGGAACTACATCACCAAGAAGAACCGGCGTAACAACCCGGATCGCCTGGAGATGAAGAAGCACTGCCCGCGTTGCAACGCGCACACCGCGCACCGCGAAACGCGATAAATCAGGCTCATACGTGAGGCCGCCCCCGCACCATGGGGGGCGGCCTCACGGTGTTTCACCGTCTTCACCAGCTCCCTCCGCACGACCGCAGCTGACACCAGGAGGTGCCGAGCCATGGCGCTCGACCAGTCCTTCGTGGGGCGTTCCTACCCGCCCACCGCCCCCTACGAGGTGGGCCGGGAGAAGATCCGGGAATTCGCCCAGGCGGTGGGCGACGCCAATCCGGCGTACACGGACCCCGAAGCCGCGCAGGCACTCGGCCACCCCGATGTGATCGCCCCGCCCACCTTCGTGTTCCTGATCACCTACCGGGCCGCCGGAGAGGTCGTCCAGGACCCGCAGCTCGGGCTGGACTACAGCCGCGTGGTGCACGGCGACCAGAAGTTCGCCTACACGCGCCCCGTGCACGCCGGTGACCGGCTCTCCGTCACCTCGACCATCGAGGCGATCAAGACCATGGCCGGCAGTGACATCCTGGACATCCGCGGCGAGGTGCACGACGCGGCGGGCGAGCACGTGGTGACCGCCTGGATCAAGCTGGTGGCCCGCGCGGCCGAGGAGGCGTGAGGATCCGATGACGGCGAAGATCGCCTACGACGACGTCGAGGTCGGCACCGAGCTTCCGGGCCGGACCTTCCCCGTGACCCGCGCCACCCTCGTGCAGTACGCGGGCGCCTCCGGGGACTTCAACCCGATCCACTGGAACGAGAAGTTCGCCAAGGAGGTCGGACTGCCGGACGTGATCGCGCACGGCATGTTCACCATGGCCGAGGCGATCCGCGTCGTCACCGACTGGGCCGGCGACCCCGGTGCCGTGGTGCAGTACGGCGTCCGCTTCACCAAGCCCGTCGTCGTCCCGAACGACGACAAGGGCGCGCGGATCGACGTCGTCGGCAAGGTCGCGGCCAAGCTCGACGACCACACCGTACGGATCGACCTGACCGCCCTGTGCGAGGGGCAGAAGGTCCTCGGCCGCTCCCAGGCCCTCGTCCGCCTGGCCTGAGCCCGGCGGGAGCGTCGGCAAGGACGTCGGCGGGGCCCCGTAGTCTTGGGCGCGTGCAGGAACTCCACGACGCGCCCCTCGCCCCGCTGACGACCTTCCGTCTGGGCGGCCCCGCCGCCCGGCTGATCACCGCGACCACGGACGCGGAGGTCGTCGACGCCGTCCGCGCGGCCGACGCCGCCGGCACCCCGCTGCTGGTGATCGGCGGCGGCTCCAACCTGGTCATCGGCGACCAGGGCTTCGACGGCACCGCCCTGCGCATCGCCACCACCGGCTTCGACCTGCGCGGCACCACGCTGGAGCTGGCCGCGGGCGAGGTGTGGACCGACGCCGTCGCCCGGACCGTCGAGGCCGGACTCGCGGGCGTCGAATGCCTCTCCGGCATCCCCGGCTCCGCGGGCGCCACCCCCATCCAGAACGTGGGGGCGTACGGCCAGGAGGTCTCCGCCACCATCACCGAGGTCGTCGCCTACGACCGCGCGGCGGGCGAGACGGTCACCCTCTCCAACGAGGAGTGCGCCTTCTCCTACCGGCACAGCCGCTTCAAGGAGCACCCCGAGCGGTACGTCGTGCTGCGCGTCCGCTTCGGTCTGGAGGACGCGGGCGGCCTGTCGGCGCCGCTCAGGTACGCCGAGACGGCGCGCGCCCTCGGTGTGTCGGCGGGCGACCGCGTCCCGCTGGAGCGGGCCCGCGAGACCGTGCTGAAGCTGCGCGCGGGCAAGGGCATGGTCCTGGACCCCGAGGACCACGACACCTGGTCGGCCGGGTCCTTCTTCACCAACCCGATCCTCACGGACGCCGAGTTCGGCGCCTTCCGGGCCCGGGTGCGCGAGCGCCTGGGCGAGGACGCCGAGCCGCCCGCGTACCCGGCGGGGGAGGGGCGCACCAAGACCTCCGCGGCCTGGCTGATCGACCGGGCGGGCTTCACCAAGGGCTACGGCACCGGCCCGGCCCGGATCTCCACCAAGCACACGCTCGCCCTCACCAACCGCGGCGGCGCGACCACGAAGGACCTGCTGGACCTCGCCCGCGAGGTGGTGGCCGGGGTCCGCGAGGCGTTCGGCGTGACGCTGGTGAACGAGCCGGTGACGGTCGGCGTCAGCCTGTAGCGGCCGGCCTCCGGCGGCCTGTAGCGGCCGGCCTCCGGCGGCGACCGGGGCGGGTTCCCCTCAGTACGCCATCCCCTCAGTACGCCACCCCCACGCCCTGCTTCACCGCCGCCGGGTCGTCGGTCAGCGACAGCATCGCGTGGGCCACGTCCGCCCGCGCGATGAAGCGGCCGTGCGGCGGGAAGCCGCCGGTCACCGTGCGGTACGTGCCGGTGAGCGGCTTGTCCTGGAGGCGTGGCGGCCGGACCACCGTCCAGTCCGTGGCGCTGCGCGCCAGCTCGGCCTCCATCTCGCGCAGATCCGCGTAGACGTCCTTCAGGACCGCCGAGACCAGGCTCCGGGCCGCCCGGTCGAGGAACCCGTCGCCCTCCGGCTCGGGGCCCACCGGACCCGCGCTCACCACGAGCAGACGGCGCGTGCCCTCCGCCTCCATCGCGCGCAGCACCGTACGGGTCAGCCGGGCCGCGACCCCGGCGTCCTTGCGGCTGCGGGCGCCCAGACCGGAGAACACCGCGTCCCGGTTCGCGACGGCCGGGCGCACGGCCTCCGGGTCCACCAGCCCGGACCTGACCACCTCCAGGCGGTCACCGGTCACGGTCAGCCGGGCCGGGTCGCGGACGACGGCGGTGACCCGGTGCCCGGCGTCGAGCGCCTGCCGGACGATCTCTTGGCCGATGCCGCCGGTGGCGCCGAAAACTGTGAGGTTCATGAGCACGCTCCTGCCTGCCTGTCCGGGGACACCCCGGACCACCGGAGGTGGGTGAGTATTCACTCACCTCGTCTGGTCCTAGAGTGGGTAAGCACTCACCCACCCGTCAAGGCCGACCGGCCGATTGGACGTGACATGGAGACGAGACCGGCCCGCGTCCGCATCCTCGACGCCGCCCACGAGCTGATGCGCACCGTCGGGCTCGCCCGTGCCACCACCAAGGAGATCGCCAGGGCGGCCGGCTGCTCCGAGGCGGCCCTCTACAAGTACTTCGCGAGCAAGGAGGAGCTGTTCATCCAGGTGCTGCACGAGCGGCTGCCCCGGCTCACCCCGCTGCTGCGCGCCCTCGCCGCCGAGCCGGAACGGCGCACCGTGGCCGAGAACCTCACCGAGATCGCCCGCCAGGCCGCCCTGTTCTACGAGCAGAGCTTCCCGATCGCGGCCTCGCTGTACGCCGAGACCCAGCTCAAGCGCCGCCACGACGAGGCGATGCGGCGGATGGGCTCCGGCCCCCACCTGCCCATCGAGGAACTGGACGCCTACCTCCGCGCCGAGCGCTCGCTGGGCCGGATCGCCCCCGGCGCCGACACCTTCGCCGCCGCCTCCCTGCTCCTGGGTGCCTGCGCCCAGCGGGCCTTCGCGTACGACGCCGCGGACGCCCGCCCGGACGCCGACGCGTTCGCCGCCCGTCTGGTGGGCACGCTCCTGACCGGTCTCACCACCGGCGGGGCGGGGCGGGGCACAGACATCGCATAGGGTCGGTCCCCGTCCGGACAGGGAGGGGAAGAATCATGCGGGGCGTACGAGGCCTGCGAGGCAGCCGGGGCATCGTGATCACGGCCGCGGCCGTGCTGGTGGGCACGCTCGCCACCGGGTGCGACAAGGGGAGCGGCGACGCCGCGCACGGCGGCGACGGCGGGAACGGCACCGGTCCCGCCGCCACGGCGAGCCGCGCACCGGGCGCCACCGAGACCCTGGCGGCCGACGGCACCACCGTCCGCGTCGGTTCCGCGAGCGCGAAGACCGTCGTCCAGGTCTACGAGGACCTGCGCTGCCCGGTCTGCAAGAAGTTCGAGACCGAGGGCGGCGGCGAGGCCCTGCGCGAGCTGGTCCGCTCCGGCCAGGTCCGGGTGGAGTACACGCTCGCCTCCTTCCTCGACGCCCGGCTCGGCGGCCAGGGCTCCAAGAAGGCCGCCAACGCGCTGCGGGCGGCGCTGGAGGCGGGCCGCTTCGCCGAGTACCACGACGTCCTCTTCGCCCACCAGCCCGAGGAGAGCGTCGACGGCTTCACCGACGCGTACCTGCTGGAGCTGGCCTCCCGGGTGAAGGGGCTGCGCGGCGCCGGCTTCGACCGCGCGGTCAAGGACCTGAAGTACGGCGACTACGTGGCCGCCTCCGAACGCGCCTTCGACACCTCCGGGGCGACCGGCACGCCCACCCTGAAGGTCGACGGCAAGGCGGTCCCCTCCTCGATGACCGGCTCGCTCTTCGACAAGGAGGCGCTGCCCCTGGTCGTCGGGGCGCTGTCGCAGTCCTGACCCGCGGCCGCGCCGCCGCGGCTCAGGCGGCCAGCCAGTCGTCCACGCCCGACAGCAGCTTGGCCCGGACGTCCTCCGGGGCGGCCGAGGCGCGGATGGACTGGCGGGCCAGCTCCGCCAGCTCGGCGTCGGTGAAGCCGTGGTGGCGGCGGGCGAAGTCGTACTGGGCGGCCAGCCGGGAGCCGAACAGCAGCGGGTCGTCGGAGCCCAGGGCCATCGGGACACCGGCGTCGTACAGCGTCCGCAGCGGCACGTCCGCGGGCTTCTCGTACACCCCGAGCGCCACATTGGAGGCGGGGCAGACCTCGCAGGTCACCCCCCGCTCGGCCAGTCGCCGCAGCAGGAGCGGGTCGTCGGCGGCGCGCACCCCGTGGCCCACCCGGTGCGCGTGCAGGTCGTCCAGGCAGTCGCGGACCGAGGCCGGGCCCGCCAGCTCGCCCCCGTGCGGGGCCGCGAACAGGCCGCCCTCGCGCGCGATGGCGAACGCCCGGTCGAAGTCCCGGGCCATGCCGCGCCGCTCGTCGTTGGAGAGCCCGAAACCGACCACACCGCGGTCGCGGTAGCGCACGGCGAGGCGGGCCAGCGTGCGCGCGTCCAGCGGGTGCTTCATGCGGTTGGCCGCCACCAGGACCCGCATCCCGAGGCCCGTCTCGCGCGAGGCCGAGTCCACCGCGTCGAGGATGACCTCCAGCGCCGGGATCAGCCCGCCCAGACGCGGCGCGTACGAGGTCGGGTCGACCTGGATCTCCAGCCAGCCCGAGCCGTCCCTGATGTCCTCCTCGGCGGCCTCGCGCACCAGCCGCCGGATGTCCTCGGGCTCCCGCAGGCAGGAACGCGCCGCGTCGTACAGCCGCTGGAAGCGGAACCAGCCCCGCTCGTCGGTCGCCCGCAGCTTCGGCGGCTCCCCGCCGAACAGGGCGTCGGTCAGCGCCTCGGGCAGCCGTACGCCGTACTTGTCGGCCAGTTCCAGCAGGGTGGCGGGCCGCATCGACCCGGTGAAGTGCAGGTGCAGATGGGCCTTCGGCAGCTCAGAGACATCACGTACACGCTCCATCCGCCGATCCTGCCGCACCCGGGGCCGCGACCGGAAGCCGTTTCCCCGTTCGTGGTCTTGCTCGCACAAAGGTCAGGGCCCGACCACACTTCGACGTTGAAGTGTGGTCGGGCCCCTTCAGCAGCCTCTGCGTCAGTCCCGCGCCTCCGCGAGCAGCTTCTGGATCCGGCTCACGCCCTCCACCAGGTCCTCGTCACCGAGGGCGTAGGACAGCCGCAGATAGCCCGGGGTGCCGAAGGCCTCGCCCGGGACGACCGCGACCTCGGCCTCCTCCAGGATGAGGGCGGCCAGCTCCACGGAGCTCTGCGGGCGCCTGCCGCGGATCTCCTTGCCGATCAGCGCCTTCACCGAGGGGTAGGCGTAGAACGCGCCCTCGGGCTCCGGGCAGAGCACGCCGTCGATCTCGTCGAGCATCCGCACGATGGTGCGGCGGCGGCGGTCGAATGCCTCGCGCATCGCCGCGACCGCCGCCAGGTCACCGGAGACGGCGGCCAGCGCGGCGGCCTGGGCGACGTTCGACACGTTCGACGTGGCGTGCGACTGGAGGTTGGTCGCGGCCTTGACCACGTCCTTGGGGCCGATGACCCAGCCCACGCGCCAGCCGGTCATGGCGTACGTCTTGGCCACGCCGTTGACGACGACGCACTTGTCGCGCAGCTCGGGCAGGAGCGCCGGCAGGGACACGGAGACCGCGTCGCCGTACACCAGGTGCTCGTAGATCTCGTCGGTGAGCACCCACAGGCCGTGCTCCAGGGCCCAGCGGCCGATCGCCTCGGTCTCGGCCTCGGAGTACACCGCGCCGGTCGGGTTGGACGGCGAGACGAACAGGACGACCTTGGTGTTCTCGGTGCGGGCGGCCTCCAGCTGCTCGACCGAGACCCGGTAGCCGGTGGTCTCGTCGGCGACGACCTCGACGGGGACACCGCCGGCCAGCCGGATCGACTCCGGGTACGTCGTCCAGTACGGCGCCGGGACGATGACCTCGTCGCCCGGGTCGAGGATCGCGGCGAACGCCTCGTAGATGGCCTGCTTGCCACCGTTGGTGACGAGGATCTGCGAGACGTCCGGCTCCCAGCCGGAGTCGCGCAGCGTCTTCGCGGCGATCGCGGCCTTCAGCTCGGGCAGACCGCCGGCCGGCGTGTACCGGTGGTACTTCGGGTTCTTGCAGGCCTCGACGGCGGCCTCGACGATGTAGTCCGGGGTCGGGAAGTCGGGCTCACCGGCGCCGAAGCCGATCACCGGACGCCCGGCGGCCTTCAGGGCCTTGGCCTTGGCGTCCACGGCGAGGGTGGCGGACTCGGAGATCGCGCCGATACGGGCGGAGACCCGGCGCTCGGTCGGAGGGGTTGCAGCGCTCATACCGCCCATCGTTCCAGACCCCGAACATCCCGGGCACACCGGTTTCACACAGTGGGCGGAGGCGGGTCGGGTGCTGAACACGCGTCCGGATCCGGTCCCCGGCCAGGTGATCTTCCGGACGGATCGGCCCCGGCGGACGCCGAAGACCATTTTCTGTTCGACGCCCGGCCCCGGACCACGTACACTCTCACCTCGTTGGCCTTCAGCAAGTGGCCGCCGCACCCGGTGCACACCGGACTCGCGGTCGGATGCGGTACGTTGGGGGACACACAAAGGGTCGTAGCTCAATTGGTAGAGCACTGGTCTCCAAAACCAGCGGTTGGGGGTTCAAGTCCCTCCGGCCCTGCTACACACACCTTCGCCAGGATGTGTGCGCATGTACGTACAGCAATGCACCGCCGTGCGGCTCGACCGGGCGCGGCACGGCCACGACCCGGAATCAGGTGAGGACGAATGACGGACGCCGTGGGCTCCATCGACACGCCTGATGCCCAGGACGAGGTGGCGGAGTCCAAGAAGCCCCGCAAGGGCGGCAAGCGCGCCAAGAAGGGCCCGCTGAAGCGTCTCGCCACCTTCTACCGGCAGATCATCGCCGAGCTGCGCAAGGTCGTCTGGCCCTCGCGCAACGAACTGACGTCGTACACCACTGTGGTGATCTGCTTCGTCGTCGTCATGATCGCCCTGGTGACCGTGATTGACTATGGGCTCAACCACGCGGCCAAGTACGTCTTCGGCTGAGCCCAGAGCGAAGGGCGCCGTGGTTACCGGCGCCCGTTTTCGCATGTTCCACCCCTATGTATCCAGGAAGAAGCAGCCACCGTGTCTGACCCGAACCTGAACGACGCCATCGAGCCGACCGAGTCCGTGGATGACGAGCTCGACATCGTCGAGGGTGCGGACGAGGCGGACGGGGCCGAGGCTGCCGACGCCGCCGCGGGCGAGCCGGCCGAGGAGGCCGCCGTCCACGTCGAGGACGAGCCCCTTGAAAGCGCCGAGGACGCCGAGGGCGCCGAGGGCACCGAGAACGACGACGCCGTCGAGGGTGCCGAGGAGGCCGCGGCCGTCGAGGGCGCTGCCGACGCCGAGGAGACCGACGAGGACGAGGCGGCCGCCGAGGACGAGACCGGGGCCGTCGAGGAAGAGCCCGACGTCGACCCGGTCACCAAGCTGCGCGAGGAACTGCGCACGCTGCCCGGCGAGTGGTACGTCATCCACACCTACGCGGGCTACGAGAAGCGCGTGAAGGCCAACCTGGAGCAGCGCGCCGTCTCGCTGAACGTCGAGGACTTCATCTACCAGGCCGAGGTCCCCGAGGAAGAGATCGTCCAGATCAAGAACGGCGAGCGCAAGACCGTCCGGCAGAACAAGCTGCCCGGTTACGTCCTCGTCCGCATGGACCTGACGAACGAGTCCTGGGGCGTCGTCCGCAACACCCCGGGCGTCACCGGCTTCGTCGGCAACGCCTACGACCCCTACCCGCTGTCCCTGGACGAGATCGTGAAGATGCTCGCCCCGGAGGCCGAGGAGAAGGCCGCCCGCGAGGCCGCCGAGGCCGAGGGCAAGCCGGCCCCGCAGCGCAAGGTCGAGGTCCAGGTGCTGGACTTCGAGGTCGGCGACTCGGTCACCGTCACCGACGGTCCGTTCGCCACCCTCCAGGCGACCATCAACGAGATCAACGCCGACTCGAAGAAGGTCAAGGGCCTCGTCGAGATCTTCGGCCGCGAGACCCCGGTCGAGCTGAGCTTCGACCAGATCCAGAAGAACTAGTTCTTTCTGGGTGTACTGCTTCCGCGCAGGTCAGGCGGGCTGGTGACAGCCGGTCTGACCTGCTCGGTTTTCAGCCGCGCATCTATACCCGTTATCGTTGTGCGGTATGCCTGCGTCCGGGTGGTCCCCGAGCGCGGGCATGGACCCGAACCGAAAGGACCCGGAGAGCTATGCCTCCCAAGAAGAAGAAGGTCACGGGGCTCATCAAGCTCCAGATCAACGCCGGTGCGGCGAACCCGGCTCCGCCGGTCGGCCCGGCGCTGGGCCAGCACGGCGTCAACATCATGGAGTTCTGCAAGGCGTACAACGCCGCGACCGAGTCGCAGCGTGGCTGGGTCATCCCGGTGGAGATCACGGTCTACGAGGACCGTTCCTTCACCTTCGTGACCAAGACCCCCCCGGCCGCCAAGATGATCCTCAAGGCCGCGGGCGTGGAGAAGGGCTCCGGCGAGCCGCACAAGACCAAGGTCGCGAAGATCACCGACGCGCAGGTCCGCGAGATCGCCCAGACCAAGATGCCCGACCTCAACGCCAACGACCTGGACGCCGCCGCGAAGATCATCGCCGGCACCGCCCGTTCCATGGGCGTCACGGTCGAGGGCTGAACCCCAGCCTCCGTACCACCCTCGTAGAACCGTGGCAGGGCCTGCTCGGCCCGTACCACGACTCCTTTCAGAACCCACAGGAGCAGTTGTGAGCAAGCGCAGCAAGGCTCTCCGCGCTGCGGACGCCAAGATCGACCGGGAGAAGCAGTACGCCCCGCTCGAGGCCGTCCGTCTCGCCAAGGAGACCTCCACGACCAAGTTCGACGGCACCGTCGAGGTCGCCTTCCGCCTGGGTGTCGACCCGCGCAAGGCCGACCAGATGGTCCGTGGCACCGTGAACCTCCCGCACGGCACCGGTAAGACCGCCCGGGTCCTGGTCTTCGCGACCGGTGACCGTGCCGAGGCCGCGCGTGCCGCGGGCGCCGACATCGTCGGCGCCGACGAGCTGATCGACGAGGTGGCGAAGGGCCGTCTGGACTTCGACGCCGTCGTCGCCACCCCGGACCTCATGGGCAAGGTCGGCCGCCTCGGCCGCGTCCTCGGCCCGCGTGGTCTGATGCCGAACCCGAAGACCGGCACCGTGACCCCCGACACCGCCAAGGCCGTGACGGAGATCAAGGGCGGCAAGATCGAGTTCCGCGTCGACAAGCACTCGAACCTGCACTTCATCATCGGCAAGACGTCGTTCGACGACAGCAAGCTGGTGGAGAACTACGGCGCCGCGCTGGAGGAGATCCTCCGTCTGAAGCCGTCCGCCGCCAAGGGTCGCTACATCAAGAAGGCCGCCATCAGCACCACGATGGGCCCCGGCATCCAGCTCGACCCGAACCGCACCCGCAACCTCCTCGTCGAGGAGGACCCGGCCGCGGTCTGAGCCATCGGCTCACCCAGGTCGGCGACGAGCCCCGCATCCTCCGCGCGAGCGGAGGGGCGGGGCTCGTCCTGTTCCGTCGCGAACCGGCCGATCCCTTCGGCGCGCGCCCCCGCTGTCGGTGCCCTGCGCTAGCGTGCACGGCACACAGACCGCTCAGGGGTGGGGGGACCGGATGAAGAGCACGACCGTGCGCCGTACGGCATCGGTGGTCGCGGTGACGGCCGCGCTGGCGGGCGTGGCCGCCTGCGGCACGGGCGGGTCCTCCGGGGGAGCGGCGCACCGGGACGGCAGGGCGGCGGGGGAGACCGCCCGGGGCGGCGCCGCCACCCTGGCCGGCCCGCTGACGGCCCTGCGCACCGCCGCCGACTCCACCGGCCGCGCGGACTCCGCCCGGGTCGACATGACGGTCAGCATGGGCACGCTGATGTCGATGAAGGGCCACGGCGCCCTCTCCTGGGGCCACGGCCTGTCCGGCACGCTCAGCCTCACCTACACGGGCGGCACCGTGGCCGACACCATGCGCGCCACCGGCACCACCTCGATCGAGGCCCGTTATCTGCCCGACGCGTACTACGCCAGGATGAGCGAGGCGTTCGCCGCGCAGGCCGGCGGCAAGCACTGGCTCAGGTACGGGTACGACGACATGGCCCGGCTCGGCGGCGGCTCCGGCGCGTACCTCAAGGACCAGATGCAGAACAACACGCCGAACCAGGCCGTGAAGCTGCTGCTGGCCTCCGGCGACGTGAAGAGGGCGGGCGAGGAGCGGATCGCGGGCGCGCACACCACGCACTACCACGGCACGGTGAATGTCGCGGACCTCGCCGCGCGCACCGGCCACAGCCTCACCGCCGCCCAGCTCGCGGACATGAAGCGCCAGCTGACCGACTCCGGCATCACGACGGACACCGTCGACCTCTGGATCGACGACCGGAACCTGCTGGTCAGGAAGGTCGAGTCGGCGGACACGGCGAAGGGCGCCCTGACCACCACCGCCACCTACAGCGACTACGGGGTCAAGGTCGCGGTCGGCGCACCGCCGCGGGGCGACACGGCGGACTTCCAGGAGCTGCTGGCCGCCCAGGGCGCCGGTGCCGGCGCCTCCTGAATCAAAGAATCCCCCAAGCCCGGATGATCGGTGCTCGGATAGGCTCACCGGAACTGTGCGCAAGCCATCCGTTCCTTGGGGGGAAACCATGGACACCTCTGTACGTACGCCCCGCTCGTCCCGCACGCCCGTCCGCGCTCTGTCCGGACGCAGGGTCGCGACGGCCTCGCTGGCCGCGCTGCTCCTCGCCGCGGGCGCGGTGGGCTGTTCGGGGGACGACTCGAAGAGCGATTCGAAGAGTGACTCGAAGAGCGCGGGCAAGAGCGGAGCGGCCGAGACGCCGCAGCTCACCCCGGCCGCGGCCGTCGCCAAGGCCGCCAAGAACTCGCAGAACATCACCTCGCTGCGCTACCGCATGACCGGCCAGGTGCCGGAGCAGGGCCACATCAAGGCCGACGCCGAGATGCAGATGAAGCCCACCATCGCCATGAGCATGAAGATGACGATGCCCGACCAGCCCTCCACCGGCACCGTGGAGATCCGCCTCGTCGACAAGGTCATGTACCTCAACGGCGGGGCCGAGGCCGCCAAGGAGATGGACGGCAAGAGCTGGATGAAGTTCGACCTGTCCGGGACCGACGCGGGCAAGCAGATGGACCAGCTGGGCGGGGGCGGCGCGGCCCAGGCCGAGCAGAACCCGGCGACCGAGTCCACCTTCCTCACCGGCGCCAAGGACCTGCGCAAGGTCGGCTCCGAGACCGTGGAGGGCGTCGAGACCACCCACTACACGGGCACCGTCGCCCTGGCCGACCTGGTCAAGCCGCAGCCGGGCGAGAGCCCGGAGGTCGCCAAGACCCGCGAGAAGAGCCTGGAGCAGTACAAGGGCATGGGCGTCGACAAGGTCACCATGGACGCCTGGATCGACGGCAAGGACCAGACCAGGCAGTTCCGGATGCGCGGCACCGCCGCCAAGGGCCCGCTGGACATGACGATCACCTTCCTGGACACCAACAAGCCGGTGAAGGTCGCCGCCCCGCCGGCCGGTGAGACCGTCGACCTGGCCGAGATGATGAAGGGCGCCGGCGCGGGCCAGAGCTGACCGCGGGCCGCCGCGGGAGCGGATTTGCTCCGCGGCGGCACGGTCCCGTACTCTCCTACAGAAGCCAAAGACCGCTGGTCGTTGCCGTGCACTCAGATGAGGACGCGGTGGCCGAAGGATCCGCTGAAATTGCGGGCGACCCGCGCAGGTGACTGTGGAAGAACTCCCGGAGTGTGCACACCCACGGTGTGCGTACGACCGGTCGAGTCCGCCCCGAGCGCCTGCGCCGGGGCGTTTCGTTTTCCCCAGTCCTCCTTCGGGTCCGCGCGGTCAGAATCACCCGGAAGGAGGCCGAGGCTCTATGGCGAGGCCCGACAAGGCTGCCGCAGTGGCGGAGTTGACGGAGCAGTTCCGCAACTCCAGCGCTGCCGTGCTGACCGAGTACCGCGGTCTCACCGTGGCGCAGCTCAAGACGCTGCGTCGTTCGCTCGGTGAGAACGCCCAGTACGCCGTGGTGAAGAACACGCTGACCAAGATTGCGGCCAACGAGGCCGGGATCACCACGCTGGACGACCTCTTCAACGGTCCGACGGCTGTCGCCTTCGTCACCGGTGACCCGGTGGAGTCGGCGAAGGGTCTCCGTGACTTCGCCAAGGACAACCCGAATCTCGTCATCAAGGGCGGTGTCCTTGACGGCAAGGCGCTGTCCGCCGACGAGATCAAGAAGCTTGCGGACCTCGAGTCCCGTGAGGTTCTGCTCTCCAAGCTGGCGGGTGCCTTCAAGGGCAAGCAGTCCCAGGCTGCTCAGCTCTTCCAGGCGCTTCCCTCGAAGCTCGTCCGCACCGTGGACGCTCTTCGTGCCAAGCGGGACGAGCAGGGCGGTGCCGAGTAATTCGGCTCGCTTTCTGACCCTGGCCGTCTAGGCGGCACGGGTCGCAGCGGGCCGACGTACGCCCGCCACACCCAGTACATCCGGCACCTGCCGAATTAGTGGAAGGATCGCCCATCATGGCGAAGCTCAGCCAGGAAGACCTGCTCGCGCAGTTCGAGGAGATGACCCTCATCGAGCTCTCCGAGTTCGTGAAGGCCTTCGAGGACAAGTTCGACGTCACCGCCGCCGCCGCGGTCGCCGTGGCCGGCCCGGCCGGTCCGGCCGCCGCCGTCGAGGCCGCCGAGGAGCAGGACGAGTTCGACGTCATCCTCACGGGTGCCGGCGACAAGAAGATCCAGGTCATCAAGGTCGTGCGTGAGCTGACCTCCCTCGGCCTGAAGGAGGCCAAGGACCTGGTCGACGGTGCGCCGAAGCCGGTTCTGGAGAAGGTCGCCAAGGACGCCGCGGAGAAGGCCAAGGAGTCCCTCGAGGGCGCCGGCGCCTCCGTCGAGGTCAAGTGACCTCACGAGTCTCTGCTGATCGGGCAGGACTCTCCCGCGCGAGCTGAACACGGCCCGAAAGGGCTGTAACGCGAACGCACCGAAGAGCGATCATCCATCCGGGTGGTCGCTCTTCGGCGTTCCCGGGGGTGGCTGTGGCGGCCTTGCACCCGAGACCGGGAGGGGTATGGTGATCTTCGTTCGGCCTCGAGAGGCCCCCGGAGACAGGCCGCGAGTGACGATGGCAGCATCCGGTTCGGGTAGGGGGGCCTTGACGAACCGCACGCAGCGCGCAATTCTCAGGACGCGTCGTCACAACGATCCGAATCCGAGGCATGGATCGACGGCGAAGAGGGCAGTATCAACGTGCGTTGAGGGTGACAGGCCGTAGGCGGTGACGACAACGAGGGTTCCCAAAACCCGGCACTGGACATCAGTGGGCCAAGTGGCTACACTGACCCTTTGCGCTGCCTGTTAGCTGTCCCCTGCCCGTCACCAGGGGCATGCCCTCCCCCGAGCATCGACGACCGGACCGCACCTGACCTGGCCTGACGGCCCTGTCGGGGACCGTCCGTCCCGTTGTCCGAGAGAGGGGCCGGTACGCGCGTAGTGAGTCCGAGCCCTCGGAAGGACCCCCTCTTGGCCGCCTCGCGCAATGCCTCGACCGCGAATACGAACAACGCTGCCAGCACCGCCCCGCTGCGCATCTCCTTTGCAAAGATCAAGGAGCCCCTCGAGGTTCCGAACCTTCTCGCGCTGCAAACCGAGAGCTTCGACTGGCTGCTCGGCAACGACGCGTGGAAGGCTCGCGTCGAGGCGGCTCTGGAATCCGGTCAGGACGTCCCCACCAAGTCCGGCCTCGAGGAGATCTTCGAGGAGATCTCCCCGATCGAGGACTTCTCCGGGTCGATGTCGCTGACGTTCCGCGACCACCGCTTCGAGCCGCCGAAGAACAGCATCGACGAGTGCAAGGAGCGCGACTTCACGTACGCCGCCCCGCTCTTCGTCACGGCCGAGTTCACCAACAACGAGACCGGCGAGATCAAGTCCCAGACCGTCTTCATGGGCGACTTCCCGCTCATGACGAACAAGGGCACCTTCGTCATCAACGGCACCGAGCGTGTCGTCGTCTC
Organism: Streptomyces sp. PL-25; assembly: GCF_058344915.1. Classification (NCBI taxonomy): domain Bacteria; kingdom Bacillati; phylum Actinomycetota; class Actinomycetes; order Kitasatosporales; family Streptomycetaceae; genus Streptomyces; species Streptomyces sp. PL-25. The sequence continues at coordinate 3,027,661 of NZ_CP136997.1, read as the reverse complement.
CCAGCTGGTCCGCTCGCCCGGTGTCTACTTCGACTCGAGCATCGACAAGACGTCCGACAAGGACATCTTCTCCGCCAAGATCATCCCGTCCCGGGGTGCCTGGCTGGAGATGGAGATCGACAAGCGCGACATGGTCGGTGTCCGCATCGACCGCAAGCGCAAGCAGTCGGTCACCGTGCTGCTGAAGGCGCTCGGCTGGACCAACGAGCAGATCCTCGAGGAGTTCGGCGAGTACGAGTCGATGCGCGCCACCCTGGAGAAGGACCACACCCAGGGCCAGGACGACGCGCTGCTCGACATCTACCGCAAGCTGCGTCCGGGCGAGCCCCCCACGCGCGAGGCCGCGCAGACGCTGCTGGAGAACCTGTACTTCAACCCCAAGCGCTACGACCTCGCCAAGGTCGGCCGCTACAAGGTCAACAAGAAGCTGGGCGCGGACGCGCCGCTGGACGCCGGCATCCTGACCGTCGAGGACATCCTCTCGACGATCAAGTACCTGGTGAAGCTGCACGCCGGTGAGACCGAGACCGCCGGGGACAACGGCGGCACGATCGTCGTCGAGACCGACGACATCGACCACTTCGGCAACCGCCGTCTGCGCAGCGTCGGCGAGCTGATCCAGAACCAGGTCCGTACGGGTCTCGCCCGTATGGAGCGCGTCGTGCGCGAGCGCATGACCACCCAGGACGTCGAGGCGATCACGCCGCAGACCCTGATCAACATCCGGCCGGTCGTCGCCTCCATCAAGGAGTTCTTCGGCACCAGCCAGCTGTCGCAGTTCATGGACCAGAACAACCCGCTGTCGGGTCTCACCCACAAGCGCCGTCTGTCGGCGCTGGGCCCGGGTGGTCTCTCCCGTGAGCGGGCCGGCTTCGAGGTCCGTGACGTGCACCCCTCGCACTACGGCCGCATGTGCCCGATCGAGACGCCCGAAGGCCCGAACATCGGTCTGATCGGCTCGCTCGCCTCCTACGGCCGGGTCAACGCGTTCGGTTTCGTCGAGACCCCGTACCGCAAGGTCGTCGACGGCCAGGTCACCGACGAGGTCGACTACCTGACCGCCGACGAGGAGGACCGCTTCGTCATCGCGCAGGCCAACGCCGGCCTCAACGACGACATGCGCTTCTCCGAGAACCGCGTCCTGGTCCGCCGCCGCGGCGGCGAGGTCGACTACGTCGCCGGTGACGACGTCGACTACATGGACGTCTCGCCGCGCCAGATGGTGTCGGTCGCGACCGCCATGATCCCGTTCCTGGAGCACGACGACGCCAACCGCGCCCTCATGGGCGCGAACATGATGCGCCAGGCCGTGCCGCTCATCAAGAGCGAGGCCCCGCTCGTCGGCACCGGCATGGAGTACCGCTCCGCCGTCGACGCCGGTGACGTCGTCAAGGCCGAGAAGGCCGGTGTGGTGCAGGAGGTCTCCGCCGACTACATCACCACCGCCAACGACGACGGCACGTACATCACGTACCGCCTGCACAAGTTCTCCCGCTCCAACCAGGGCACCTCGGTCAACCAGAAGGTCATCGTCAACGAGGGCGACCGGATCATCGAGGGCCAGGTCCTCGCCGACGGTCCGGCCACCGAGAACGGCGAGATGGCGCTCGGCAAGAACCTGCTGGTCGCGTTCATGCCGTGGGAGGGCCACAACTACGAGGACGCGATCATCCTGTCGCAGCGCCTCGTGCAGGACGACGTCCTCTCCTCGATCCACATCGAGGAGCACGAGGTCGACGCCCGTGACACCAAGCTCGGCCCCGAGGAGATCACCCGGGACATCCCGAACGTCTCCGAGGAGGTCCTCGCCGACCTCGACGAGCGCGGCATCATCCGCATCGGTGCCGAGGTCGTCGCCGGCGACATCCTGGTCGGCAAGGTCACGCCCAAGGGCGAGACCGAGCTGACCCCGGAGGAGCGGCTGCTGCGCGCGATCTTCGGCGAGAAGGCCCGTGAGGTCCGCGACACCTCGCTGAAGGTGCCGCACGGCGAGATCGGCAAGGTCATCGGTGTCCGCCTCTTCGACCGCGAGGAGGGCGACGAGCTGCCGCCGGGCGTGAACCAGCTGGTCCGCGTCTACGTCGCGCAGAAGCGCAAGATCACCGACGGTGACAAGCTCGCCGGCCGCCACGGCAACAAGGGCGTCATCTCCAAGATCAACCCGATCGAGGACATGCCGTTCCTGGAGGACGGCACCCCGGTCGACATCATCCTCAACCCGCTGGGTGTCCCGTCCCGCATGAACCCGGGACAGGTCCTGGAGATCCACCTCGGCTGGCTCGCCAGCCGCGGCTGGGACGTCTCCGGCCTGGCGGAGGAGTGGGCGCAGCGCCTCCAGGCGATCGGCGCCGACCAGGTCGACCCCGGCACCAACGTCGCGACCCCGGTCTTCGACGGTGCCCGGGAGGACGAGCTGGCGGGTCTGCTCCAGCACACCATCCCGAACCGGGACGGCGAGCGCATGGTGCTCCCGACCGGCAAGGCGCGGCTGTTCGACGGCCGCAGCGGTGAGCCGTTCCCGGACCCGATCTCGGTCGGCTACATGTACATCCTGAAGCTGCACCACCTGGTCGACGACAAGCTGCACGCCCGTTCGACCGGCCCGTACTCCATGATCACCCAGCAGCCGCTGGGTGGTAAGGCCCAGTTCGGTGGCCAGCGGTTCGGCGAGATGGAGGTGTGGGCCCTTGAGGCGTACGGCGCCGCCTACGCCCTCCAGGAGCTGCTGACCATCAAGTCCGACGACGTCACCGGCCGCGTGAAGGTCTACGAGGCCATCGTCAAGGGCGAGAACATCCCTGAGCCCGGCATCCCCGAGTCCTTCAAGGTGCTCATCAAGGAGATGCAGTCGCTCTGCCTGAACGTGGAGGTGCTGTCCAGCGACGGTATGTCCATCGAGATGCGTGACACCGACGAGGATGTCTTCCGCGCCGCGGAGGAGCTCGGCATCGACCTGTCCCGGCGCGAGCCGAGCAGCGTCGAAGAGGTCTGACGGGAGTCCGGTAGGGGCCCCACCGCCGTGTGAGGCCCCCGCCGACCCCCAGGCCCCCGTTTCAGACCACAGACTTACGACCCTGAGAGGGATTGACGCATAGTGCTCGACGTCAACTTCTTCGACGAGCTCCGGATCGGCCTGGCCACCGCTGACGACATCCGTCAGTGGAGCCACGGCGAGGTCAAGAAGCCCGAGACCATCAACTACCGCACCCTCAAGCCGGAAAAGGACGGGCTCTTCTGCGAGAAGATCTTCGGTCCCACCCGGGACTGGGAGTGCTACTGCGGCAAGTACAAGCGCGTCCGCTTCAAGGGCATCATCTGCGAGCGCTGTGGCGTCGAGGTCACGCGTGCCAAGGTGCGCCGTGAGCGGATGGGCCACATCGAGCTGGCCGCCCCCGTCACCCACATCTGGTACTTCAAGGGCGTCCCGTCGCGGCTGGGCTACCTGCTCGACCTCGCCCCGAAGGACCTGGAGAAGGTCATCTACTTCGCGGCGTACATGATCACGTACGTCGACGAGGAGCGCCGCACCCGCGACCTGCCCTCGCTGGAGGCGCACGTCTCCGTCGAGCGCCAGCAGATCGAGAACCGCCGCGACGCCGACCTGGAGGCCCGCGCCAAGAAGCTCGAGACCGACCTGGCCGAGCTGGAGGCCGAGGGCGCCAAGGCCGATGTGCGCCGCAAGGTGCGCGAGGGCGCCGAGCGCGAGATGAAGCAGCTGCGTGACCGCGCGCAGCGCGAGATCGACCGCCTCGACGAGGTCTGGACCCGGTTCAAGAACCTCAAGGTCCAGGACCTGGAGGGCGACGAGCTCCTCTACCGCGAGCTGCGCGACCGCTTCGGCACCTACTTCGACGGCTCGATGGGTGCCGCGGCGCTGCAGAAGCGCCTGGAGTCCTTCGACCTCGACGAGGAGGCCGAGAAGCTCCGCGAGATCATCCGCACCGGCAAGGGCCAGAAGAAGACCCGTGCGCTCAAGCGCCTCAAGGTCGTCTCCGCGTTCCTCCAGACCAGCAACAGCCCCAAGGGCATGGTGCTGGACTGCGTGCCGGTCATCCCGCCGGACCTGCGTCCGATGGTGCAGCTGGACGGTGGCCGCTTCGCGACCTCCGACCTGAACGACCTGTACCGCCGTGTCATCAACCGCAACAACCGCCTGAAGCGGCTTCTCGACCTCGGCGCGCCCGAGATCATCGTGAACAACGAGAAGCGCATGCTCCAGGAGGCCGTCGACGCGCTCTTCGACAACGGCCGCCGCGGCCGCCCGGTCACGGGCCCCGGCAACCGTCCGCTGAAGTCGCTGTCCGACATGCTCAAGGGCAAGCAGGGCCGCTTCCGTCAGAACCTGCTCGGCAAGCGTGTGGACTACTCCGCGCGTTCCGTCATCGTCGTCGGCCCGCAGCTCAAGCTGCACCAGTGCGGTCTGCCCAAGGCGATGGCGCTGGAGCTGTTCAAGCCGTTCGTGATGAAGCGCCTGGTGGACCTGAACCACGCGCAGAACATCAAGTCCGCCAAGCGCATGGTGGAGCGCGGCCGCACCGTCGTGTACGACGTCCTCGAAGAGGTCATCGCCGAGCACCCGGTGCTGCTGAACCGTGCTCCCACCCTGCACCGCCTCGGCATCCAGGCCTTCGAGCCGCAGCTGGTCGAGGGCAAGGCCATCCAGATCCACCCGCTCGTGTGCACCGCGTTCAACGCGGACTTCGACGGTGACCAGATGGCCGTGCACCTGCCGCTGTCCGCGGAGGCGCAGGCCGAGGCCCGCATCCTGATGCTGTCCTCGAACAACATCCTCAAGCCGGCCGACGGCCGTCCGGTGACGATGCCGACCCAGGACATGGTCCTCGGTCTGTTCTTCCTCACCACCGACGGCGAGATGCGGAACGTGAAGGGCGAGGACCGCTCCTTCGCGTCCGTGGCCGAGGCGATCATGGCGTTCGACGCCGGTGAGCTCTCGCTCCAGTCGCGCGTGGACATCCGCTTCCCGGTGGGCACCATCCCGCCGCGCGGCTGGACCCCGCCGGCCCGCGAGGAAGGCGACGAGGGCGTCGGGGAGCGGGTGTGGCAGCAGGGTGACAGCTTCCGGCTGCGGACCACCCTGGGCCGCGCGCTCTTCAACGAGCTGCTGCCCGAGGACTACCCGTTCGTCGACTACGAGGTCGGCAAGAAGCAGCTCTCGGAGATCGTCAACGACCTCGCCGAGCGCTACCCGAAGGTCATCGTGGCGGCGACGCTCGACAACCTGAAGGCGTCCGGCTTCTTCTGGGCCACCCGCTCCGGTGTCACCGTCGCCATCTCCGACGTCGTCGTCCCCGACGCGAAGAAGGAGATCGTCGCCGGGTACGAGGCCAAGGACGAGAAGGTCCAGAAGCAGTACGAGCGCGGTCTGATCACCAAGGAAGAGCGCACGCAGGAGCTCATCCAGATCTGGACCCAGGCGACCAACGAGGTCGCCGAGGCGATGAACGAGAACTTCCCGAAGACCAACCCGATCTTCATGATGGTGAACTCGGGTGCACGAGGCAACATGATGCAGATGCGTCAGATCGCCGGTATGCGTGGTCTGGTGTCGAACGCGAAGAACGAGACGATCCCGCGTCCGATCAAGGCGTCGTTCCGTGAGGGCCTGTCCGTGCTGGAGTACTTCATCTCCACGCACGGTGCCCGTAAGGGTCTGGCGGACACCGCCCTGCGTACCGCCGACTCGGGTTACCTCACCCGTCGTCTGGTGGACGTCTCGCAGGACGTCATCATCCGCGAGGAGGACTGCGGCACCGACCGCGGCCTCAAGCTGCACATCGCGTCCCGCGACGCGGACGGCGTGCTGCGCAAGGCGGAGGACGTCGAGACGTCCGTGTACGCGCGCTGCCTCGCCGAGGACATCGTCGTCGACGGCAAGGTGCTGGCCCCGGCCGGTACCGACCTCGGTGACGTGCTCATCGACGAGCTGGTCAAGCACGGCGTCGAGGAGGTCAAGACCCGCTCGGTCCTGACCTGCGAGTCCGCCGTCGGCACCTGCGCCATGTGCTACGGCCGTTCGCTGGCCACCGGCAAGCTGGTCGACATCGGTGAGGCGGTCGGCATCATCGCCGCCCAGTCCATCGGTGAGCCCGGTACCCAGCTGACGATGCGTACCTTCCACACCGGTGGTGTGGCCGGTGACGACATCACCCAGGGTCTGCCCCGTGTCGTCGAGCTCTTCGAGGCCCGTACGCCGAAGGGTGTCGCCCCGATCTCCGAGGCCTCCGGCCGCATCCGGATCGAGGAGACCGAGAAGACCAAGAAGATCGTCGTCACCCCGGACGACGGCAGCGACGAGACGGCGTACCCGATCTCGAAGCGCGCCCGTCTGCTGGTCGGCGAGGGCGACCACGTCGAGGTGGGCCAGAAGCTCACCGTGGGTGCCACCAACCCGCACGACGTGCTGCGCATCCTGGGTCAGCGTGCCGTCCAGGTCCACCTGGTCGGCGAGGTCCAGAAGGTCTACAACTCGCAGGGTGTGTCGATCCACGACAAGCACATCGAGATCATCATCCGGCAGATGCTCCGCCGGGTGACGATCATCGAGTCCGGCGACGCCGAGCTGCTGCCCGGCGAGCTGGTCGAGCGCTCGAAGTTCGAGCAGGAGAACCGTCGTGTGGTCCAGGAGAGCGGACACCCGGCCTCCGGCCGTCCGCAGCTGATGGGTATCACCAAGGCCTCGCTGGCGACGGAGTCCTGGCTGTCGGCCGCCTCCTTCCAGGAGACGACCCGAGTGCTGACGGACGCGGCGATCAACGCCAAGTCCGACAGCCTCATCGGCCTCAAGGAGAACGTCATCATCGGTAAGCTCATCCCGGCCGGTACGGGCCTGTCCCGTTACCGCAACATCCGGGTGGAGCCGACCGAGGAGGCCAAGGCCGCGATGTACTCGGCCGTCGGCTACGACGACATCGACTACTCGCCGTTCGGCACCGGCTCCGGCCAGGCCGTTCCGCTGGAGGACTACGACTACGGTCCGTACAACCAGTAAGCGAGCAGCAGCATGAAGGGCGGTCACCCCGGTGGGGTGGCCGCCCTTCGGCGCGTCGGCGGGGCGGGGCGCAGCCCTCTTGGCCCGGCCGGAGAAAAGACCCGGAAGAGCCCTGTGGACCGAATAAGGGCTGGCCGGGAAAATACCCGCCGAACGGAAGAGGGAGGGCCCTGGGAATTGGGATTCCCAGGGCCCTCCCTTCCTCTTCTTTCTTCAATTACGCGCCGGTCCGCTGATGCCGTGAGCGAATGCCGACGGAGTGTGGTCCGCTAGACCCAGGACCATTTCTGGTCTTTGTTGCCGTTGCAGCTCCACTGGATCGCATTGGTCCCCTTGCCGAAGCTTCCGGACCCGGCAAGGCACATCTTCGAGTTCCTGTTGATGATTTCGTTCCCGCTGCTGCCGGACTTCCAGTACCACTTTTGGTCGGGATTCCCGTTGCAGTCCCACACCGATATGTTGGCGCCGCGTGCGGTCGAACCGCCGGAGACGCCCAGACACTGGCCATTGCCGTTGATGACCTGGTAGATGGTCCCGAGGACGTCCTCGGCGACGGGGTTGAAGGTCCAGGTCTGGTCCCGGTTGCCGTTACAGGACCACATGTAGCCCACCGTGCGGTTGGCGCCGTTGAGGCTTCCCAGGCAGTAGCCGTAACCGCTCCGCAGGCTGTGGCTGGCGCCCGCCGCCGATGCTGTCGGCGCGAGCCCGGCAGCGGTCACGAGTGCGGCCGAGAGGGCTCCGGTCACGACTGATGCGCGCGTGAACTTATTCATGTCCTATGTCACTCCAGTTGCTCTTCGGGAAGGGGTCTTCACGATCGGACCGCGAGGGCCGGCTGGCTGAAATTGGCCATGACTGCATCTTGCGCGGTGAAAGATGACAGACACCTCGACTGCGGATGATCCCCCCGCTGATCGGCCGCACCGGGATGCTAACAAGTCGTGATCACCGAGTGGAAGCGCATTCCGGACAAGGGTTGACCGTTTCCGTGCGTAACGGAAAGTGACGATGTTTCTGTCGGTTTCCGGTGCCGTGATCGAGTGCGGGCCGTGGATGCGCGTGGGCCGGTCGCGGCGCGCGGCCGCGGGTTCGGTCCTCCGTCCCGGCCGGCGCGGCTCCGGACCGGGGCCGAGGGGACGTGCGCGACGGCTCGGCGGAGCCCGCGTCGCCCGGTGTCCGGGCGCCGGCGTTCCCGTCCGCCGTTTCTGTTTTGACCGGAGTGACTGCGCTGGGTACGCTCAGACCTTGTGCCTGGGGTGTGCCCTGACCCTGTTGCGTGCCTGTAAACCGCACCGGGGCCGAGAGTGGCCACCGCAATCCGCGCTTCTTCCCGTCTTGCGGCGGGGATCCGCGGGATTCGACACACCCGACCGCGTGGGTCGGCGATGTTCCAGGTTAGCTGTACCCATCGGCACACAGAAACCGGAGAAGTAGTGCCTACGATCCAGCAGCTGGTCCGCAAGGGCCGGCAGGACAAGGTCGAGAAGAACAAGACGCCGGCACTCGAGGGTTCGCCCCAGCGCCGTGGCGTCTGCACGCGTGTGTTCACGACCACCCCGAAGAAGCCGAACTCGGCCCTGCGTAAGGTCGCGCGTGTGCGTCTGACCAGTGGCATCGAGGTCACCGCTTACATTCCGGGTGAGGGACACAACCTGCAGGAGCACTCCATCGTGCTCGTGCGCGGCGGCCGTGTGAAGGACCTGCCGGGTGTTCGCTACAAGATCATCCGCGGCTCGCTCGACACCCAGGGTGTCAAGAACCGCAAGCAGGCCCGCAGCCGTTACGGCGCCAAGAAGGAGAAGTAAGAATGCCTCGTAAGGGCCCCGCCCCGAAGCGCCCGGTCATCATCGACCCGGTCTACGGTTCTCCTCTGGTCACGTCGCTGATCAACAAGGTGCTGCTGAACGGCAAGCGCTCCACCGCCGAGCGCATCGTCTACGGCGCCATGGAGGGTCTGCGTGAGAAGACGGGCAACGACCCGATCATCACGCTGAAGCGCGCGCTGGAGAACATCAAGCCGACCCTTGAGGTCAAGTCCCGCCGTGTCGGTGGTGCGACGTACCAGGTTCCGATCGAGGTCAAGCCCGGTCGCGCCAACACGCTCGCGCTGCGCTGGCTGGTCGGTTACTCCCGCGCCCGCCGCGAGAAGACCATGACCGAGCGTCTGCTCAACGAGCTTCTCGACGCTTCGAACGGCCTCGGTGCGGCCGTCAAGAAGCGCGAGGACACGCACAAGATGGCCGAGTCCAACAAGGCCTTCGCGCACTACCGCTGGTAGTCGCTACCCACATCGAGACCGAGAGAAGACTGAAGCCTTATGGCTACCACTTCACTTGACCTGGCCAAGGTCCGCAACATCGGGATCATGGCCCACATCGACGCGGGCAAGACGACCACCACCGAGCGGATCCTGTTCTACACCGGCGTGTCGTACAAGATCGGTGAGGTCCACGACGGCGCCGCCACCATGGACTGGATGGAGCAGGAGCAGGAGCGTGGCATCACGATCACGTCTGCTGCGACCACCTGTCACTGGCCGCTCGAAGACAACGACTACACCATCAACATCATCGACACCCCCGGGCACGTCGACTTCACCGTAGAGGTGGAGCGCTCCCTGCGCGTGCTCGACGGTGCCGTGACGGTGTTCGACGGTGTCGCCGGTGTCGAGCCGCAGTCCGAGACGGTGTGGCGTCAGGCCGACCGCTACGGCGTGCCGCGCATCTGCTTCGTCAACAAGCTGGACCGCACCGGCGCCGAGTTCCACCGCTGCGTCGACATGATCAGCGACCGCCTGGGCGCGCAGCCGCTGGTCATGCAGCTGCCGATCGGTGCCGAGGCCGACTTCAAGGGCGTCGTGGACCTGGTCCGCATGAAGGCGCTCGTGTGGTCCGCCGAGGCGGCCAAGGGCGAGATGTACGACATCGTCGACATCCCGGACACCCACACCGAGGCTGCCGAGGAGTGGCGCGGCAAGCTGGTCGAGGCCGTCGCGGAGAACGACGAAGAGCTGATGGAGCTGTACCTGGAGGGCACCGAGCCCACCGAGGACCAGCTGTACGCGGCCATCCGCCGCATCACCATCGCCTCCGGCAAGTCCAGCGAGACCACGGTCACCCCCGTGTTCTGCGGCACCGCGTTCAAGAACAAGGGCGTCCAGCCCCTGCTCGACGCGGTCGTGCGCTACCTGCCGACCCCCCTGGACGTCGAGGCCATCGAGGGCCACGACGTCAAGGACCCCGAGGTCGTCGTCAAGCGCAAGCCGTCCGAGGACGAGCCGCTGTCGGCCCTCGCGTTCAAGATCATGAGCGACCCGCACCTGGGCAAGCTCACCTTCGTCCGGGTGTACTCCGGCCGCCTGGAGTCCGGCACCGCCGTGCTGAACTCCGTCAAGGGCCGCAAGGAGCGCATCGGCAAGATCTACCGCATGCACGCCAACAAGCGTGAGGAGATCGACGCGGTGGGCGCCGGCGACATCGTCGCCGTCATGGGCCTGAAGCAGACCACCACCGGTGAGACGCTCGCGGACGAGAAGAACCCGGTGATCCTGGAGTCCATGGACTTCCCGGCGCCGGTCATCGAGGTCGCGATCGAGCCCAAGTCCAAGGGTGACCAGGAGAAGCTGGGTGTCGCCATCCAGCGGCTCGCGGAGGAGGACCCCTCCTTCCAGGTCAGCACCAACGAGGAGACCGGCCAGACCGTCATCGGCGGTATGGGCGAGCTGCACCTCGAGGTGCTCGTCGACCGGATGAAGCGCGAGTTCAAGGTCGAGGCCAACGTCGGCAAGCCGCAGGTCGCCTACCGCGAGACGATCCGCAAGGCCGTCGAGCGCGTGGACTACACCCACAAGAAGCAGACCGGTGGTACCGGTCAGTTCGCCAAGGTGCAGATCGCGATCGAGCCGATCGACAGCGGTGACACGGCGTACGAGTTCGTGAACAAGGTCACCGGTGGCCGCATCCCGAAGGAGTACATCCCTTCGGTCGACGCCGGTGCGCAGGAGGCCATGCAGTTCGGCATCCTGGCCGGCTACGAGATGACGGGCGTCCGCGTCACGCTTCTCGACGGCGGCTACCACGAGGTCGACTCCTCCGAGCTCGCCTTCAAGATCGCCGGTTCGCAGGCCTTCAAGGAGGCCGCGCGCAAGGCCAGCCCCGTGCTGCTCGAGCCGATGATGGCCGTCGAGGTCACCACGCCCGAGGACTACATGGGTGAGGTCATCGGCGACATCAACTCCCGCCGTGGCCAGATCCAGGCCATGGAGGAGCGGGCGGGTGCCCGCGTCGTGAAGGGTCTCGTGCCCCTCTCGGAGATGTTCGGCTACGTCGGAGACCTCCGCAGCAAGACGTCGGGTCGCGCAAGCTACTCGATGCAGTTCGACTCCTACGCCGAGGTTCCGCGGAACGTCGCCGAGGAGATCATCGCGAAGGCCAAGGGCGAGTAACTCTCCCGAGTTCCAGCCCGTAGGCTTGACTCCGGAGCCTCGTGGGGCATTCCGCCGGAACCGACAGGAACCGGCCGGAACGCCCCCGGGATCCGGGCCATCCAGCAAAGATCACCTGGCGCCGATGAAGTAAGGCGTACAGAACCACTCCACAGGAGGACCCCAGTGGCGAAGGCGAAGTTCGAGCGGACTAAGCCGCACGTCAACATCGGCACCATCGGTCACATCGACCACGGTAAGACGACCCTCACGGCCGCCATTACCAAGGTGCTGCACGACGCGTACCCGGAGCTCAACGAGGCCACCGCGTTCGACAACATCGACAAGGCGCCCGAGGAGCGTCAGCGCGGTATCACCATCTCCATCGCGCACGTCGAGTACCAGACGGAGACCCGTCACTACGCCCACGTCGACTGCCCGGGTCACGCGGACTACATCAAGAACATGATCACCGGTGCCGCCCAGATGGACGGCGCGATCCTGGTGGTCGCCGCGACCGACGGCCCGATGCCGCAGACCAAGGAGCACGTGCTCCTGGCCCGCCAGGTCGGCGTTCCGTACATCGTCGTCGCCCTGAACAAGGCCGACATGGTGGACGACGAGGAGATCCTGGAGCTCGTTGAGCTCGAGGTGCGTGAGCTCCTCTCCGAGTACGAGTTCCCGGGCGACGACGTCCCGGTCGTCAAGGTCTCCGCGCTGAAGGCCCTCGAGGGCGACGCGAAGTGGACCCAGTCCGTCCTGGACCTCATGAGCGCCGTCGACACCGCGATCCCGGAGCCGGAGCGCGACGTCGACAAGCCGTTCCTGATGCCGATCGAGGACGTCTTCACGATCACCGGTCGCGGTACGGTCGTCACCGGCCGTATCGAGCGTGGTGTCCTCAAGGTCAACGAGACCGTCGACATCATCGGCATCAAGACCGAGAAGACCACCACCACGGTCACCGGCATCGAGATGTTCCGCAAGCTGCTCGACGAGGGCCAGGCCGGTGAGAACGTCGGTCTGCTCCTCCGTGGCATCAAGCGCGAGGACGTCGAGCGCGGCCAGGTCATCATCAAGCCGGGCTCGGTCACCCCGCACACCGAGTTCGAGGCGCAGGCCTACATCCTCTCCAAGGACGAGGGTGGCCGCCACACGCCGTTCTTCAACAACTACCGCCCGCAGTTCTACTTCCGTACGACGGACGTGACCGGCGTCGTGACCCTCCCCGAGGGCACCGAGATGGTCATGCCGGGTGACAACACCGAGATGACGGTGGAGCTCATCCAGCCCGTCGCCATGGAAGAGGGCCTGAAGTTCGCCATCCGCGAGGGTGGCCGCACCGTGGGCGCCGGCCAGGTCATCAAGATCAACAAGTGACCCAGGTCCTGTAGCACCAGCAGCAGCTGAGCTACGGGAAGGGCCCGTACGACTCCGGTCGTACGGGCCCTTCCGCATGTCCGGATCCATAGAGCAGGCGTGCGGCGGCGAGCATCGGTGTCGAGGCCACCTCCGGGCAGCCACCGGGTGCCGGAGGGAGAGAAGATCCAGCACGCGTGAGGCGCGCGCCTTCGTGCGGGCGAACACGCCGGAGCGGGCCCGGACTCGCCCTGGGTCGGGTGGTCCGGGCCCGCTTTTTCCCCCTCGGGCGGGCAGTGGCTCAGGTGGGGCGGTGGTTGTCGTGGGGTCCGGGAGCCGGGGTCGGGCTCAGGACTGGGCCCACAGGGCCGGGACGTTCGGGGGCTCCCAGCCGGGCTGGGCCTGGTGGCCCTGGAGGCAGCGGTAGGTGGAGCCGCCGTAGGTGACGGTGTCGCCGGGCTGGTAGACCGTGCCGGCCGCCCAGGTGCCGCTGGGGTCGCCGGGGCCGGGGCCGGGGCCCGGGTCGTCACCGGTGGTCTTCAGGGTGAGGCCGTAGTTGGACAGGATGGGGTTGATCGGCTGGAAGTAGGTCGTCCCGCCGCTGGAGCAGTTCCCGGAGCCGCCCGAGGTGACGCCCTGCGCCTGGCTGCCGGAGATGAAGGAGCCGCCGGAGTCACCGGGTTCGGCGCACACCGAGGTGCGGGTGACACCGGAGACGGTGCCCTCCTGGTAGGTCACGCTGGAGTTCAGCTGCTGGACGGTGCCGCAGTGCCAGCCGGTGGTCGAACCCGAGCGGCACACCGAGGAGCCGACGGTCGCCACCGTGGACCCGGTCACCTGGAGGTTCTGGCCGTTCTGGTTGACGTACGGCGTCGCGGTCCAGCTGGAGTTGGTGGCCACCCACGACATGTCGTTGCCGGGGAAGATCGACGCCTGGAAGGTGCCCTGCGACACCTGGTTGGCGCCGGTGGTGGTGGAGCCCGCCTGCCCGCAGTGCCCGGCCGAGGCGAAGCCCTGCTGGGTGCCCCGGGTGATGGGGAAGCCGATCGAGCAGCGCGTGTTGCCGTTGATGTAGTACGCGTCGCCGCCCCGCAGGTCGTACAGCGGGCGGGGCCGCTCGGACGTCTTCACCACCTTGGCCAGCGACGGGTCGACCCCGGCGGCGGCCAGCAGGTCACGGGCCGCGGCGGGCCGCAGGGCCTGTACGACCAGCGTGTTGGTGGGTACGTCGACGTACCACGCCGGGGCGTCGCGTGTGTCGCGATGGGCGGCGGCGCGGTCCAGGCGCGCCTTGGCCGCGTCCAGCGAGGCGAGGGAGTGGCGGACCACGACCGCCTCGGCGCCCCCTGCCCTGATCGCCGCCGCGTCGGCGGCGTCGGTGGTGGCCACGCTCAGCCTGCCGGAGTCCGCGCCGTGCACCCACGCGCCCGCGTAGTCCGCGCCGAGGGCGGCGCGCAGCCGGCCCGCGGTGGCCCCGGCCTCGGCCTCGTTGGCCAGCCGGTGCTCGGCCTGCTGCCGGTCGATGCCCAGGTCGCGCTGCATGGCGTTCAGGACGGCCGCCGAGGTCTCGGCGGTGTGCAGGGTCCGGGCGGCCGACCGCACCGGCGCCTGCGACTGCGTGGTGGCGGCTGCCTGGGCGCCGGCCTGTCCGCTGAGCCCGGTCAGGACCAGTGCGCCCGTCGCCACCACCGCGGCGCACGCGGCTCTCGTATGTCTGTGGGGCATGGGGGATCTCCTCGGGTTCGGTGGGGGGTGCCGAAACCGTAGGAGGGCCGACTGGGCGGCGTAAGACTCCGGTTGACCCCCTTGCCCGGCGTTATGGAACCGGACCGTCCGGCGTGCTACGGCCTTCTCGGGGGAGCCGGCGGCGCGGGCGGGGTCACGGCAGGGTGCTGCTCGTCCGGCCGCCGCCGGCGAGCCAGTCGGCGTAGCTGTCGCTGCGCGCCGCCACGGCGGAGTGGGCGCGGCGGACCTGGGCGAGGACGGTGTCCGCGGTGCCGGCGCGCTGGGTCGCCGGGTGCCAGCCCAGCAGGTGCCGCCACAGGAGCGGGGTGCCGGCCAGCGGCCTGGTGGTGATGCCGGGCGTGGTCGGGAAGGTGGCCCGGCACAGCCCCACCGCCCGGCCCACCTGGACCAGGTGCACACAGGAGGCGATGTCCGTCTCGTACATCCGGCCGGGCGCGAACCCGGCGCGGGCGCAGGCGGCGGTGAAGCAGTCGGCGAAACAGCCGTCGCCGGGCACGCAGGCCCACTCCTCGTCGGCCAGCTTGGCCAGTTCGACCTCGCAGGTGCGGGCGAGCGGATGGTCGTCGGCGAGCATGACGAAGACCGGGTCGACGGCGAACTCCTCCCACGCCAGGTGTTCGCTGTCCGGTGGCGCGGCGGTGCCGCAGGCCCCGGTGACGGCGAAGTCGAGGCGGCCCTCGGCGAGCAGCGTCGCCAGTTCGCGTTCCGACCAGGAGGCCTGGGTGGAGACCTGGACGTCGGGCGCGGCCGCCGCCAGCAGGTCCACGAGGGCGCCCAGCAGCGGCCCGTGCGTGGCGCCCAGCCGCAGCCGCTCGGCCTCCCGGCCGGCCCGTGCGCGGGCGAACCGGACGGCCTCCTGCTGGAGTTCGGTCACCGCGGGCAGCACGATCCGCGCGCGTTCCAGCACGAGTTCGCCGAGCGGAGTGGCGCGCACGCCGTGCCGCCCGCGTTCGAACAGTTCTCCGCCCAGGGCCCGTTCGATGCGTCTGAGCTGGGCGCTCAGCGCGGGTTGTGCGAGCCCTAAGACCGTTGCCGCTCTGGTGAGGCTGCCCGCCTCGGCTATCGCCCGGACCGTCTTGAGATGCCGCAACTCCAGCTCCATGGGGGGAGCTTGCTGCGCAGGCGGCGGAGGGGCAAGGGGTTGGTCCGGACCACTGGAAGCACGGACGGCGCGTACCGGCCGCGGCGGACCGGGCCGGGGGTTCAGTCCGCGACGGGGCGCCAGCGGCGGGCGGCCCGGGTCGTCACGACGGAGGCCAGCGCGCCGGTGAGCAGTGCGAGGACGGCGGCGCCGGCCCCGCCGGTCAGCAGCAGCCCCGTCGACAGGTGGCCGCCGCTGGTCCGGCTCAGGAAGAGCGTGCTGTCCCAGAAGATGAAGACCATCGCCACGCCGACCGAGAAGACCATCGGCACGGTCAGATGCCAGAACGCGACGGACCGGAACACGCGGGTGCGGCCGGTGAGGACGACGAGCGGTGCCAGCGCGGTGCTGAAGCGGCGGAACTCCGCCATGGTGCTGACGCCCGCGGCGGCGAGCAGGACCAGCAGGCCCGACGTGCCCAGCATCATCACCCAGCGCACATTGCGGCGCATGTTGCTCGCGCCCAGCACCCATTCGTCGCCGAGCGCGCCCGCCTCGGCGTGCGGCAGCGCGGTGAAGGCGGCTTCCTTGACGGCCGTGAGCTGGGCGGTGTCCTTGTGCGCGGAGACGACCAGCAGGGTGTTCCCGGCCCGCCGCCAGCCGGGCGTGACGGCTGTCCTCGTGTCCGTCCCGTACCAGCGCAGGAGTTCTCCGACGCGGGGATCGGCCGGGGTCATGGGCAGCGCCGCCGCGGTGCAGGACAGATGCAGTCGCCGCATGGCCGGGCACGGGCCGTCCAGGGTGGTGAGGAGCCCGGTCTCGGTCTCCTGGGTGCCCACGACGAGCAGATCGCTCCCGGCGGGCAGCGCGGCGCCGAACCTGGCGAGGTCGGCGTCGGTGAACCCGCCGGTGCGCACCACGGTGACGCCCGTCCCGATCCGGGACCGCGTCGCGTCCGCCTCCCGCACCATGTCGCTGCTGCGGCTGGTCCACAGCTGGAGCTGGACGACCAAGCCCAGGCCGATGATCACCGCGGTGGCGAGCCGGATGACGACGCCCGGGTGGGCGGCCGTCCACCGGCCCCCGACCAGCATCCCGACGCCGCCGCGCCGCCGCCCGGCGGCCGCCATGCCCGTGCCGAGGCGGCGGCCGATCCTCCCGATCAGCGACGGCAGGAAGGCCCAGCACCCGATCGTGCCGACGGCGAACATGATGATGTACGCCTTGCTGTGCACGAACTGGCCGGCCAGCAGGACCACCACGGAGGCGCCGAGGCCGGCGAAGCGCCAGTGAGGGACCCGCTCGGCGAGCCGGCGCGGCCTGGTCGCGCCCTTCGTGCGGCCCAGCCGGTGCAGGGCGACCACCATGGCCAGCATCAGCACGAAGACGCCGGCCGCGCAGCCCAGGGCCAGGGGCCAGACGGCCCGCACGTCGTGCCGGTTCAGTACGAACCCGGTCTCGGGAAGGCGTACCTCCACCGCCGTGGCGAGCGCGAACGGGACACAGCCCGCCAGGACGCCGCAGGCCACCGGCAGCAGCGCCTCGCCCAGGTCGACCAGGGCGCGGTGGCGCCGGCCCGCACCGATCGCGCCGAGCAGCTGGGTACGCCGGTCGCGGGGCGCCGAGCCGACCCGGACGGCGATGACGCAGAAGGCGAGGGCGGGCAACCCGAGCAGACCGCCGATGCCGGTCATCATCATGGTCAGCGACTGCACGGTCAGGGCCTCGCCCAGACCCCAGGCGCGCCCGTAGCCGGAGATCGGGGTCCAGTCCTCGCGCTCCTTGCCCTCGGGTGCCTTCAGCGGGCGTGCGTAGGCGAGGCGCTCGGCGGGGGAGGCGAGGCCGGACTCACCGATCACCCCGCTGACGCGGCCGTATCGGCTCGTGATGCCCTCGGCGGCCCCCACCCGTGCCAGTTCCGGGGAGAGCACGGCCTCGCCGGGGGCGGGCCAGGCCTTGAGACCGGGTGGCGGCGGGGCCGTCGCGGTGAGCGGCCAGACCTTGACGAACCAGTGCGGGGTGGAGCCGATCGCGTCGGAGGTGGCCAGCCACAGGGCCACGGGCGCCTGTCCGTGCGCGGCGAGGACGGGGCCGCGGGCCCGCTCACGCGCGTCCCGGCCGTCGTAGGCGGCCGCGGCGGCCACCGCGGCCAGCGCCGCCGTGGTGAGGAAGGCCGCGGCCAGCAGCAGGGCGAGGAACCTCAGCCTGCTGCCCCGGGCGGCCCGGCCGGCCGAGGCCCCCACGCGCAGGAGCTGCCACCAGAGCCTGCGGCCGGACCCGGGGCGCCGGACGGCGGGGGAGTCCGCGCCGCTCATGCCACCGCCACCAGGAGGCTGCCCGACTCCAGCCGGTACCAGTGGTCGGCGCGTTCGGCGACGGTCAGGTCGTGGGTGACGACCACCAGCGCGCAGTTGCTGCGGCGCGGCAGGGCGAACAGCAGGTCGGCGACGGCCTCGCGGGTCTCGGTGTCCAGCGCGCCGGTGGGCTCGTCGGCGAGGATGACCGCCGGGTCGGTGATGAGGGCGCGCGCCACCGCGGTGCGCTGGCGCTCGCCCCCGGAGAGCAGCCCGGTCTGCGTCTGTTCCCGCGGCACGCCGAGTTCCTCCAGGAGCGCCGCGGCACGGGCGTACGCCTGCCGGTGCTCCATGCCGCCGAGCAGGGCCGCCAGCGCCACGTTCTCCACGGGGGTCAGCTCCGGCAGCAGTTCGCCGAACTGGAAGACCATGCCCACCGTGTTCCTGCGGTGTTCGGTGAGCCTGCGCTCGGACAGCGTGGCGAGGTCCACTCCGGCCAGCGCGACGGAGCCGTCGTCGGGCCGCATGAGGCCCAGCAGACAGGTCAGCAGCGTGGATTTGCCGCTTCCGCTCGGTCCCGTGATCACCACCGACTCACCGGAGCGCACCCGCAGCTCGACCCCGTCGAGCACTTTCCGCTCGGCGAAGGAGCATGTGAGTCCGGAAACAGCGACCGCTTCCACCTGATCCACCTTCTCGACCTCTCAGACCGTGCCCCGCGCACCGCCGTTTGGGGCTGCCCCACGCTCCGGGGCGGCCCCAAACGTCATTTCTCCCCGCTCCTAGCCGACAGAGGTCCAGCCGGTGCAGATGTCATCGTCCCAGTCGTGCTCTTCGCATGCGTGGATCTTGGTTATCTTCGAGCCGGACGCGGAATAGACCGTCGTGTTCTTGCCCGACTTGTTCCAGAGCGTCTTCTTCGTGGAGCCGGAGCTCTGGCGGTTGTACTCGCCCTTGACCCACTGCTTGGAGCCGAGGTCCTTGACCCCTGTCTTTCCCTTGTCCCCGCCGGCGGGAGCCCACTGGGAGACCCGGCCGGAGACCGTGACGGTGGTGCCGAACGCCTGGGCGGCGGGCACGGCGACGGCTGCCGCGGCGATGAGACCGCCGCTCACCATCCTGATGAGCGAAGCGCGCATGAGATACCCCCTGTTGATCGGTCGCGATTTCCTTGCGGAAGAGCCGGACCGGAAGTGCCGTGAATTCGGAACTAAAAGTTCCGAATATGTTCACTTTTTCGACCTGCCGGCCGACGGGAAAACACAGTACAGGCGGACATGAAGGGAAAGGGAAAGGGTGAGAGTATGTCTGGAAATCGCCTGGCGCTCGCCGCGCTCTGGCACGGCGCGAGATTGTCGGCGCGCACCGGAAGCGCTTGCTGAGCGGGTGTTGTGACGTATTGGGCCGGTGATTCCCGCGCGGTCGGAAGGGAATGGCCGATTCCTGGCCCCCGCCGCCCGCTGCGGCGGCCGCGGACCGCGGAGCCCCGGTCTCCTCCGCCGGGAGCCCCGGTCCCAGCGGCGCCGGCGCTCCCGGCGCTCCCGGCGGGGGAGACCGGGGGCGGACCGCGGCGGTGACGGAAAACGAATCTCGGATGGTGAGCAGCCGCCGCTCGATCACTGGTCAGCGTGTTCACGCAGGAGTAACACTGGAGCGTCCCGCGCGCGGCAACGGCGCCGAGCGCTCACCACCGGTCACGCACCGGTAGCACGCCGCGCCAGAAAGGGCCCCCGTGACGACCCGAGACGACACCAAGACACAGCTCGACGCCCTCCGCAGCGAGATCGAGCGGCGCAACCCCGCTCAGCCCGAGTTCCACCAGGCCGTGCACGAGGTGCTGGACACCCTGGCCCCGGTGCTGGCGGCGCGCCCGGAGTACGCGGAGCCCGGCCTGGTCGAGCGGCTGTGCGAGCCGGAGCGGCAGGTGATCTTCCGGGTGCCGTGGCAGGACGACAAGGGGCGGGTGCACGTCAACCGCGGTTTCCGGGTGGAGTTCAACAGCGCGCTCGGCCCGTACAAGGGCGGCCTGCGCTTCCACCCCTCCGTCAACCTCGGCATCGTCAAGTTCCTCGGCTTCGAGCAGATCTTCAAGAACGCGCTGACCGGGCTCGGCATCGGCGGCGGCAAGGGCGGCAGCGACTTCGACCCGCACGGCCGCAGCGACGCGGAGGTCATGCGGTTCTGCCAGTCGTTCATGACGGAGCTGTACCGGCACATCGGTGAGCACACCGACGTGCCCGCCGGGGACATCGGCGTCGGCGGACGCGAGATCGGCTACCTCTTCGGGCAGTACCGGCGCATCACCAACCGCTGGGAGGCCGGCGTCCTCACCGGCAAGGGCCCCGGCTGGGGCGGCTCGGCGATCCGGCCCGAGGCCACCGGCTACGGCAGCGTCCTGTTCGCCGAGGCCATGCTGCGCGAGCGCGGCGAGGACCTGGAGGGCCAGACGGCCGTCGTCTCCGGCTCCGGCAACGTCGCCATCTACACCATCGAGAAGCTGCTCGCCCTCGGCGCCAACCCCCTGACCTGCTCGGACTCCGGCGGCTATGTCGTCGACGACAAGGGCATCGACCTCGATCTGCTCAAGCAGGTCAAGGAGGTCGAGCGCGGGCGGATCAGCGACTACGCCGAGCGCCGGGGCAGCTCCGCGCGCTATGTGTCCGGCGGCCGGGTGTGGGAAGTGCCGGCCGATGTCGCCCTGCCGTCCGCCACCCAGAACGAGCTGGACGAGAACGACGCCGCCACGCTGGTGCGCAACGGTGTGAAGGCCGTCTCCGAGGGCGCGAACATGCCGACCGTGCCCGAGGCCGTGCACCTGTTCCAGCGCGCCGGGGTCGCCTTCGGGCCCGGCAAGGCCGCCAACGCGGGCGGCGTCGCGGTCAGCGCCCTGGAGATGGCGCAGAACCACGCCCGTACGGCCTGGTCGCCCGCCCGTGTCGAGGAGGAGCTGGCGCGCATCATGGGCGACATCCACACCACCTGCCACGAGACCGCCGAGCGCTACGGCGCCCCCGGCGACTATGTGACCGGCGCGAACATCGCCGGGTTCGAGCGGGTCGCCGACTCGATGCTCGCGCAGGGCGTCATCTGACCCGTGCTCGCGCAGGGCGTCATCTGATCCGCACCGCCCGACCCGCACCGCCCAGGACACACGACCGCGCCCCGCTCCGGAACCCGTACGGTCCGGAGCGGGGCGCGATCGTGTGTGTGCCCGCCGTACGGCTAGTGCGCGGCGGCTCCCGCCGGGGCGCCGTGCCGGGACGGCCGGGCGGTCACCAGGAGGCCGGAGGCCACCGCGGCGAGCAGCATCGCGCCCACGCCCCACCAGATGGCCTGGGTGTAGCCGTGGACGATGCCCTCGCGCAGGACCTGCGCCTTGCGGGAGGGGTCGGTCAGGTGCTGTCCGACATAGGTGGAGGTCGCCGAGGTGGCGATGGTGTTGAGCAGCGCGGTGCCCAGCGAACCGCCCACCTGCTGCGAGGTGTTGACCATGGCGGAGGTCACACCGGCGTCCTGCGGCCGGACCCCGTTGGTCGCGGTGGAGAAGACCGGCATGAAGGTGAGGCCCATGCCGAGGCCGAGCAGCAGCTCGGCGGGCAGCACGTGCGTGGTGTACGCGGAGTCGACGCCGAGCTGGGTCAGCACCAGCAGCCCGGAGGCGGCGAGCAGCATGCCCGGCACCATCAGCAGCCGCGGGGGAGTGCGGGGCAGCAGCCGGGCGGAGATCTGCGTGGAGCCGATGATGATCGACGCGGACATCGGCAGGAACGCCAGGCCGCTGCGGACCGGCGAGTACCCGAGGATGCCCTGGAAGTAGTAGGTCATGAACAGGAACAGACCGAACATGCCGATGGTGGCCAGGGCCATCGTCAGGAAGCTGCCCGCGCGGTTGCGGTCGGAGACCACGCGCAGCGGCAGCAGCGGGTGCTTGGCCTTCATCTGCCACAGCACGAACGCCACCAGCAGCACCACACCGCCGCCCAGCAGGCCGACGACCAGGCTGTCGCTCCAGCCGCGCGGCTCGGCCTCGGAGAAGCCGTAGACGACGGCGACCAGGCCGCCGCAGCCGAGGATGACACCGGGGATGTCGAGCCTGGCCCCGCTGTGCCCGGGGCGGTCGCGCAGCAGGATGACGGCGCCGATCACGGCGACGGCCGCGATCGGGATGTTCACGTACAGGCACCAGCGCCAGTTCGCGTACGAGGTGAGGACGCCGCCCAGCAGCAGGCCGAGCGCGGCGCCCGCGCCCGCGATGGCGCCGTAGATGCCGAACGCCTTCCCGCGCTCGCGGGGGTCGGTGAAGGTCGTCGTCATCAGGGAGAGCGCGGAGGGCGCGAGGACGGCGCCGAAGACGCCCTGGAGGGCGCGGGCGCCGAAGAGCATGCCGGGGCTGCCGGCCGCGCCGCCGATCGCGGAGGCGACGGCGAAGCCGATCAGGCCGATGATGAAGGTGCGCTTGCGGCCGACCAGGTCGGCGATGCGGCCGCCGAGCAGCAGCAGGCCGCCGAAGGCGAGGGTGTAGGCGGTGATGACCCACTGGCGGTTGCCGTCGGACATGCCGAGGGCCTTCTGGGCGGAGGGCAGCGCGATGTTCACGATGGTCGCGTCGAGGACCACCATCAGCTGGGCGAGGGCGATGATCACCAGACCCCACCAGCGGCGGGGGTCGGGGGCATCGGCGGGTGCGTGCGCGGTGGCGGCCGGGGCCGTCCGTATCGCTTCGGTCGGAGGGGAGTCGCTCATGGGTCGGGCGTCGCTTCCTTGGCTGGTGGAGAGGCGTGCGTGGAGAAGGCGTGCGGTGGTGGCGCGCCGCCGTGGCCGGTACGCCGGGGCGGTCCGCGGCCGTGGTCTGTGGTCTGCGTCTGCGTCTGCGGTGTGCGTCTGCGGTGCGGGTCTGTGGTCTGTGGTCGAGGTACGCGGGCGGGCTACGGGGCGCGGTGACGCGGCGGCCGGGCCCGGCTCGCGGCTCGGCGCGGCCGTGCGCGACGGCGGTGACCCGGACGTCCGTCCGGTCCGGTCCGGTCCCCCCGGCCCCGTTCCCCCCGGGCACCTGGAGACCTTTTGTCCCCCGGTGGCCCCTGTGCCCCCACGCCATCGTCACCTTCGGAGATCGTCAGTGATCCTGATGGTCAGTGCAGTGTACGCTGCCCGCATGAACGACGTGCCGCTCTCCGATGTCATGAGCCATCGGCTCGGATATCTGCTGAAGCACGCCTACGCCGCCATCGCCGCCGATATGGGCGAGGCGCTCGCGCCCTTCCGTCTCATCCCGCGCGAGCTGGGCGTCATGACGGTCATCGCCGCCGCCGGGCAGCAGCAGTCCCAGCTGGAGATCGCCGCGCTGCTCGGCGTCGACCGCACCACGATGGTCGGCATCGTCGACGCGCTGGAGGGCAAGGGCTACGTGGAGCGCCGCCGCAGCGACCAGGACCGGCGCCGCAACGTCGTCACGCTCACCCCGGCCGGCCGGCAGTGCCTCGCCGAGGCCGAACAGGCCCGCGAGCGCGTCGAGCGCGACTTTCTCGCCCCGCTGGACGAGCCGGCCGTCGAGGCCCTGACCGACGCCCTGCGCACCCTGCGCCTGTCCCGCACGGACGCGGCCGCCGCAGCGGCCATCGGCCGCATGACGTGCGGGGGCCACCCGGGCTGAGGCCCGCTCCCGTCCGTCCTCGCCTGCGCCGCGCCACCCGCCGGGCGCGCGAGTGTCGGCTGACCACACGCCCCTGTGAAGGCATTCTCAGGCGAAGGCGGCCCCCGCGGCGATCTTCGACAGGACGCGGCCGGTCAGCGTTGGACGGTCCGTAAGAGCTGCTGCTTAGCTGGGGGCAGAACGAGCCGGGTCGGAGCGAGTGAGAGAGGTGCGCGGTGGAGACTCCCCGTCTGGAGGAGGTGCGCTTGACCTCTTTCAAGAGCTTTACGGGCCGGCGTCTGCCGTTGCAGGACCTCACGGTACTGATCGGGCGCAACGGCAGCGGCAAGTCCAATGCGCTGGACGGGCTGATGGTGTTGTCCCGGCTGGCCCAGGGCGAGCCGGTGCGGGATGCGCTGGACGGCCCGAGAAGCGGCGGCGAGGAGCCTATTCGTGGTGGGGCGGAGGGATGCGTGCCCCTGGGCGAGGAGAGTTTCCAGCTCGGCTGCCGCGTGCGCTCGGGCCGGGCGGTCTTCGACCTCGATGTGGAGATCGCGGTACGCCCTGAGGTCCGGGTCATGCGAGAGGAACTGACGGCGGTGGAAGGCGTCCCCTATGGGGGGCGCAGGCTGGCCGCCGGCCGTTCGCTCCTGGCCAGCGACCCCGTGGACCCGCGCCGAAGTGACCTCAAGGTCCGGTACTTCAACGGGCGGCGGGGCCTGGACCCGGGTATCCCGTTCGCCGCGGACCGCCTGCTGACCAGCCAGGTTCCGGTACGTCTGCCCGCGACCACGGAAGCGACCAAGCTGGTGCACAGGGCGGCACGGGACGTCCTTGCCGTGCTGCGTGAGGTCTTTCTGCTGGACCCGGTGCCGCACCTCATGAGGCAGTACGTCAACGCACGCGACACGGAACTGCGGCGCAGCGCCGACAATGTGAGCGCGGCGGTCGAGGGGCTGCGGGAGACCGACCCCTCCGCCTTCGCCCAGCTTACGGAACTCGTGGCGGGGATGCCCGAGTATCCGGTGCGGGGCATCAGCACCGTCGACACAAGGCTCGGTGATGTGCAGCTGGTGCTGCGCGAGTCGGGCTACCACGGTACCGACCACGATGTGCCGGCCCGGCTCCTCAGCGACGGCATGCTGCGCTTCCTGGCCTTCGGCACCGCGCTGCTCAGCGCCCCTGTCACCAACGGAGACGACGGCCCCCTGAGAGCCCAGCGGCACCTGGTGATCGAAGAGGTCGAAAACGGTCTGTACCCCACCCAGGCGGCGCGGGTGCTGCGCCTGATGAAAGCGGAGTCGGAGCGGCGCAGCATCGACGTATTGTTCACCACCCACAGCCCGGCCCTGCTCAACTCGCTTGAGGCGCAGGACCATTCAGGCGTCGTCGTGTGCACCAGGGATCCGGACTCAGGGGAGAGCGTATTGACGCGCCTCACAGATCTGCCCGGCTACGTGGACCTGCTGGCAGCGGGGGACCTGGGTGACGCGGTGACCAAGAACCGTCTGCCGGATGCCGTACGCCCCCCAGACCCGGGTGTGACCAGCGTCGAGGACTTCCTGAGGAGCCTGTGAGCTGTGAGCAGACAGCACCGCTCGGGGCTCCGGCTCCCTGTCGTCGACTTCCTGGACACCTCGGTCTTCGTCGAGATCCTTGATGTGCCTCACATGAACGATCACCGTGCAGACGTCCTCGCGGAGATGGACGACCGGCTCAGGAAGAAGATCCGGTTCGTGCTGCCCACGGCGACGGTGGTGGAGACCGGCAACCACGTGTTCCAGATCAAGGACGGTACGGCACGCCGCACCTGTGCCGGGATCTTCCTGAACATGCTCCGCAAGACCGCGGCGGGTGAGGCTCCCTGGGTGCTGCACGAGCGCACCTGGGACGGACCGTTCCTCGCTTCGCTGTGTGATGGCGGCACGACGGGGATGGACCTGGCCGAGCACGCGGTGCGTCAGCAGCTCGGCACCGGCGATCTGAGTATCGTCGCCGAGCGGGACCTGTACGCGGCCCGCGCCCAGGCGGAAGTCCGTATCTGGACGCTGGAGGCGACGATGGGGACCTGGGCCGAGCTGCCGTAGACGCGGCGAGTGGTGGCGGGGCCGGGGTTCATGCGGCGGCGCCGGTGTCGAGACCGGTGTCCCGGCAGTCGCGGCAGTAGGCGCCTGGGTGCGGGGTCCGGATCGCGCGTTCGCAGTTCTCGCAGTTGTGGAAAGGCGGAGGGGCGGCTTCGACGCTGGACGGTGGCGGTGCGGACACCGGCGGCGCGGGAGGTGGCAGCAGCTCGGTGAGGCGGTGGGCGAGCAGGGCCGCCGGGTGCCGCAGGGGGTCTTGGGGGAGGTTCGCGGTCAGGGCATGGCGTACGGCGTCGGGGTGGGCGCCGCGTTCGAGCCAGGCGGCGACGGCGGGGGCGAGCCGGCGGACGGCCCGCTCGGAGAGGAGGAGGCGGGGATCGTGGCGGTGCAGCCCGGCGAGGAGGGCGGTGGCCGTGCGGTGCCGGGCGAGGTCGGGGGCGAGCGGGGCCGGGAGCGGGGGGCCGGGCGCCGGCTCGGGGGCGGAGGGAGCCGGTGGCGGCGGATCCATCGGGGCAGGCGGCGGGGGCTTGAGCGGCTCAGGCGTCCTGGGCGTCTTGGGCGCGGCGGCCTGGGCGGGCCGGGGCTGGGGCTGGTTGTACGAGACCGTGTGCGTGACCATGCGGCCGCTGGGCAGGCGCTCGCGGATGCGGGCCAGGTAGCCGTGGGCCTCCAGCTCGCGCAGCGCGGCGGCGATACGGGTCTCGCCCTCGGGGAAGCGGGCGGCCAGCGTCTTGATGTCGACGCGGGCGCCGGAGGGCAGCGACTGGATGTGACAGGCCAGGCCGATCGCGGTGAGCGAGAGCACGCCGTGCTGGGCGAGGTGGTTGCCGACGACCGTGAAGCGGGTCGTGTGCCGGGTGCGGATGTGGGTGATGCCGCGCGGATTCAGCGGCTGGGAGCACGAGGGCGCGCTAAGGTTCTGGATATCCATCGGGAAGGTCCTTGCTTCCTCGGTGGTCAGGCCCTCGATCGGGATGCCAGTCCCGGCCGGGGGCCGTCGCATGTCTGCGGTGGTGGTGCGGTCGCGGCGAGCATATGCCAGCGAACGGGGCGGAAATCCAGCCGAGTTGGGCGTTGCCACTCTTCCGGGTGACGGGGTGCGGCGTGACGGCCGGGGCGGACCGGCGAGGTGGGGTGGGTTGGTCGGTAGGTCTTCCCCCAGGTCCTTTCAAGCATTGATCACGCGCCGGACCGCGTCGCCGGTCACCGGCTCGTGACGGCCCGCGATCCGGCCGGCCCGGTCGCCACCTCCGCCCAGACGGTCTTGCGCGGGGGCGGCCCGGTGGTGACTCCCCAGCGGTCGGCGAGCGCCTCCACGAGGAGCAGGCCACGGCCGGACTCGGCGACGTCGCCGACCGCGTCTGCCGCGCGCTCCGGGTGCGGGAGCCGGTCGCCGCGCGTGTCGGTCACCTCGATACGGAGGGTGTCGCCGACGACGTAGAGCAAAAGCCGGAAGTCGCGGCCGGGAACGCGGCCGTGGGTCAGTACCGGTAGGCCACAGGCGAGGTGGCTGCCGCGGCAGCTCCTTTTCCTGTGGCCCCCGGCCCGAACCCGCCGTGCACCTTTCGGTGCAGCGGGCTCTCCAGCGATTACTGCGTGATCCTGGGCCCGGTTATGCGTGGATGTTTTCATGGCAGGGCGGACAGACCACCAGGGTTCTGCGTCGCTTCTTGACCATTAGCTGCATCCACGGAGGCTGCTCTTTCCGCGCCTGGAGCTCTGCAAGGTGGCGAACTTGGTGGACTTGCACGGCTGTTCGCTTGTTGCAGAGTTCGCACCGTCCTTTGCGGAGCCGGTCGATGAGCTGGCTTCCGCGCGGGCGGCTGCGGGGAGTGAATTGAGTAGGCGGAAGGTCGTCAATGACGGCTTTCCGCTGCCGGATCAGGGGAATACCACCGAACCGTGCGATCAGCGGTTTCCTGCCCTCACGTTTGATCCTGGCCTCAAAACATCTGCGTGGTCCGACGGGTGTCCGGATGGTTGTTTTGTACTTGTTGGCCATCGCGGTCACCCGTGACCGATGCCTGGCGGCCAGGGTCTTGAGCATGGAGGTCAGCATGACCCCCTTGAGCCGGTCGAGTTTCCAGACATCGCCGGCCAGCAGGTAGTACTGAACGATGCCCCGGTACTGCGCTCCGTAAATGCCGATGATGTCGAAGGGTGTGCAACTCGTCAGCGGGAGCAGGTGTGTGGGTTTGCCACGGTGGAGGAACGGGGCGCATTTGGCCTTGATCACACCTTTGGGTACGCGGAGTTGGATCTTCCCGTTGATGGAGCGGAGACCGCGATTGATGCGGCCGCCCCTGGAGACCTTTTCATCTGCGTGCTGGACGGTGATCTCGTAGCCGAGGAAGCGGGCCGCTTGGGTGCGGCCATGGGTGATCAGCGTTTTGCCCTGGTTGAGTTCCAGCTTGAGGTCGTCGCGGAGGAATGCGGCCAGGCGCTGTTTGATCGTCTCGGCTTCGGCCTTGGGTCCGATGAACCCGAGGAGATGATCGTCCGCGTAGCGGATGTAGCGTAGCCGCCGGTAGCCGGGATCATGCGGATCACCGACCGGATGGTGGCGCAACTCCTTTCGCCATTGGCGGACTTGAGCGGACTCGGTATTCTCCTTCCTGTAGGCGAGTCGCTTCCGGGCAGTGCCGATTGCGTTCTCCAGCTCCTTATAGGCCGGATTCTTGCGGCGAGCTGCTCCTCGGGTGAATTCCGGGATGAGAACTGTCTCGACGAATGTGTCCAACCGGTCCATGTAGATGTTGGACAGGAGTGGGGAGAGCACACCGCCTTGCGGGGAGCCCGACAGGGTGGCGTGCCATCTCCAGTCCTCCAGGTATCCCGCCTTCAGCATCTGTCGGATGAGGCGGAGGAACCGGTTATCGTGGATCTTCTCCGATAGAATGGCCAGCAGAATCTCATGATCCAGCGAGCCGAAGCAGTCGGAGATGTCTCCTTCGATGAACCAGGTTGTCCCGGTCCAGTTGTATGTCACTTCGGACAGTGCCGTGTGACAGCCCCGGCCGGGGCGGAAACCGTGAGAGCGGCTGGAGAAACGCGGCTCGTAATACGTTTCCAGAAGAAGGCGTATCACTTCACCGACGAGTTTGTCCGACCAGGACGGCAGGCCGAGCGGGCGCGTCTTTCCGTTGGATTTCGGAATGTGGACGCGCCGCACCGGGCGGAAGCGATAGCGCTCATGACGCATGGCTTCGATGATGTGTCCGATCTTGGCTTCGGACATGCCGTCAGCGGTTTCCCCGCAGACTCCGGGTGTCATCGCGCCGTGGTTGGCGTAGATGCGCCCGTAGGCCAGTAGATACAGGCTTGGATTGAACAACTGTCGATACAGTTCATCACACGGCAGGCTTCGCCTGCCGCGTTCACGCAGGACATCAAGCACCGTTTCGGCGTTCTGCATTACGCATACCTCCCAGCATCGTGATGTCCGAATCACCTGGCCCCCTTCGCCCTGTGGACGGCTTTCCCGTCCTCCTTGGCAGGTCGTTACTCCTACGACTACTACGGGGCCTCCGTCACCTTGAGGCTCGCGCCTTTTAGGTGATCCCATGTTCGTCTCTGTTGTACGTGTCTAGCGCGAGTTAGGCGCCCCACTCATCCCCTTGAATTCCCTCACTGGGAATCATTCCGCGACCCGAAGGGTGCGATGGATACGCAGTTACTCCACCGCAGGGTGCGGCGCCGGTGTCACGTGTGGCTTTCCGGCGGATGCAGTCCATTTCATCCTTTGGAGATTGGAGTTCAGGCAGTACAGCTTTCGCCATATCGCGCGGGTCCCTCAGTGCCTCGCTTCCACACGTGAACACGAGCACTGATTTCCTGGCATGCTGCTGTCCCCTTCACCTTTCGGTTCCAAGTAAGCCATCAGACCCAGAAACCTCCCTTCAGTTCCTCCCGGTTGAACCGGGGATACAACAGAGCGCCTCATGGCGCACCGGCGTTGGCCGCCAGCTCGGCGACGATGTACTCCGCCGGATGCGACGGAAGGCCCCAGGAGCGCAACTGCTCGGTGGCGAGCAGACGGGCGAGCCGGGCCCCGCGGGGAGTGGAGGACAGCTGAAGGCTGAAGTTCCGGACGGGGCCTGTGAGGTGGTTTTCAGGGGCACGTGTTTCTTGAT
Organism: Streptomyces sp. PL-25; assembly: GCF_058344915.1. Taxonomy (NCBI): domain Bacteria; kingdom Bacillati; phylum Actinomycetota; class Actinomycetes; order Kitasatosporales; family Streptomycetaceae; genus Streptomyces; species Streptomyces sp. PL-25. The sequence goes on along the minus strand of NZ_CP136997.1, from coordinate 2,997,906 downwards.
TCACGTCACTCAGCGTGGCCTCACCTGCTTCCGTTGGTGAGTGACAACGCCTGCACGTACTGCCACTGTCCCGGCTTTTGTCTCGGCTGTCTCGGCTGTCTCGGCGTTGTACGAGTACGGGTACGTACGAGTCGCGTCGGAGGAGGAGTCGTGAGCGAAGCGGTGAGTGAAGGGGCCGACGAGGCGGGCTGGGACGTCGAGCCGGGCGACGAGATCGAGCCGGTGGTGCAGGCGGTGGGCCGACTGCTCAAGGTCTGCCGGGAGGCGGCCGGGATGACGGTGGCCGACCTGTCCAGGACCATGGGGTACGGCGAGGACATGCTCCGCAAGATCGAGCGGGGCGCACGCATCCCCCGGCCGGAGTTCCTGGACAAGGCGGATCAGCTCCTGCGGGCGCAGGGGCATCTGCGGGCCTTCATGGAGGACATGAGGAAGGCGCGGTATCCGAAGAAGGTGCGGCGGCTGGCCGATCTGGAGAAGCGGTCGGTGGAGATGCTGCTGTACGGCAACCACAACATCCACGGTCTGTTGCAGACGGAGGAGTACGCGCGAGCGCTGCTGAGTACCTGGCGTCCGGCCTACTCGCCGGACGAACTGGAGCGCATGGTGGCCGCTCGCACGGCACGCCAGACCGTCTTCGAGCGCTCGCCCGCACCGGAGCTCAGCTTCGTCCTGGAAGAAGTGACATTGCGCCGCCCGATCGGGGACACAATGGTGCTGCGTCGACAGCTCGAACACATGCTGGAGGTGGCGCAGTTGCCGTTCGTGGAACTTCAGGTGATGCCGACCGCCCACGCGAACCACCCTGGCACGGGAGGCCTCATCGAAGTGCTGAAGTTCGCGGACGGTACGGGGATGGGCCGTACCGACGGCGACTTCTCCGGCCGCCCGGTCTCGCACCCCAGGCAGCTCCGCGTCCTCGATCTGCGCTATGGCATCATCCGGGCTCAGGCGCTCACGCCAGAGGAGTCTCTGGTCTTCATCGAGCAAACGCTGGGAGAACTATGAGCACCCCGGAACTCCACTGGTTCAAGAGCAGCCACAGCGACAGCAGCAACGGCAACGACTGCGTCGAAGTGGCCCTCCACTGGTTCAAGAGCAGCTACAGCAGCAGCAGCAACGGCAACGACTGCGTCGAGGTGGCCCACGCCCCCACCACCATCCACGTCCGCGACTCCAAGAACACCAGCGGCCCCCAGCTCGCGCTGGCCCCAGGTGCCTGGGCGGATTTCGTGTCGTACGCCTCGGAGAGCTGATCTCTCGACCACCCCGCCTCACCGGGCGACGGCGGCGCCGTGTCTGTGGACCAGGTAGTCCATTGTCTGGGACCCGCCCCCCGCCGCCCCGCCCGCCGGTTTGACCTGCGTCACCTTCGGGGTAATCTCTTCGGCTCGATTGGCCAGGCCGCCGTCCCGTATGGCAGACTGTCGGAGTTGCTCGGCCGAGTGTTGATGCTGCGCGCCTCCCGCCGGGAGGACCGGAAGCGAGTCCCACAGTACTCGTCGCCCTAACTGCCTCACGGCAGCGCTGGGGCGGACGTACGGGAATCTTCCGGGAAGCGTGGGCGCGGCACCGGCCAGGCGCCCGGTGGGTCTTCGATCCCCGGCCTGCGGCTTCGGTAGGGCCGCGCAATCCCGCAGGGATGTCCTCACAAGGGACATCCATGTCGGCGAGAGCGCGACACACCCGACCGCGTGGGTCGGCGAAGACCAAGGGGAACCAGGAAGACACCGGGTTCCAGAGCGTAAGAAGAGACAGGACTACGAAGTAGCCATGGCGGGACAGAAGATCCGCATCCGGCTCAAGGCCTACGACCACGAGGTCATCGACTCTTCGGCGAAGAAGATCGTCGAGACGGTGACCCGCACTGGTGCGTCGGTCGCGGGCCCGGTGCCGCTGCCCACTGAGAAGAACGTGTACTGCGTCATCAAGTCGCCGCACAAGTACAAGGACTCGCGCGAGCACTTCGAGATGCGCACGCACAAGCGCCTGATCGACATTCTCGACCCGACCCCCAAGACCGTTGACTCTCTGATGCGACTCGACCTCCCGGCCGGTGTCGACATCGAGATCAAGCTCTGAGGGCTGGTGATCTGAGAATGGCTAAGCAGATCAAGGGCATCCTGGGCGAGAAGCTCGGCATGACGCAGGTGTGGGACGAGAACAACCGTGTTGTTCCGGTCACCGTCGTCAAGGCCGGCCCCAACGTCGTCACCCAGGTCCGTACGAACGATGTCGACGGCTACGAGTCGGTCCAGATCGCCTTCGGCGAGATCGACCCGCGCAAGGTGAACAAGCCCCTCAAGGGCCACTTCGCCAAGGCCGACGTCACCCCCCGCCGTCACCTCGTCGAGATCCGCACCGCGGACGCCTCCGAGTACACCCTCGGCCAGGAAGTCACCGCCGAGGTCTTCGAGGCGGGCATCAAGGTCGACGTCACCGGCAAGAGCAAGGGCAAGGGCTTCGCCGGTGTCATGAAGCGTCACAACTTCAAGGGCCTCGGCGCCGGTCACGGCACCCAGCGCAAGCACCGCTCGCCCGGTTCCATCGGTGGCTGCGCCACCCCGGGCCGTGTGTTCAAGGGCCTCCGCATGGCGGGTCGTATGGGCAACGAGCGGGTCACCACCCAGAACCTGACCGTCCACGCCGTTGACGCGGAGAAGGGTCTGCTGCTCATCAAGGGCGCGGTTCCCGGTCCGAACGGCGGCCTCGTCCTGGTCCGCACCGCGGCCAAGGGGGCCTGAGGTAACCGATGAGCACTGTTGAGATCCTTTCGCCGGCGGGCGAGAAGGCCGGTACCGTCGAGCTCCCCGCGGAGATCTTCGGCGTTGAGAAGGTCAGCATTCCGCTGATCCACCAGGTCGTCGTCGCACAGCTGGCCGCTGCCCGCCAGGGCACCCACAAGACCAAGACGCGTGGCGAAGTCCGCGGCGGTGGCAAGAAGCCGTACCGCCAGAAGGGCACCGGCCGTGCCCGTCAGGGCTCGACCCGCGCGCCGCAGTTCGCCGGTGGTGGCGTCGTGCACGGTCCCGTGCCGCGCGACTACTCGCAGCGGACCCCGAAGAAGATGAAGGCCGCGGCCCTGCGCCACGCCCTCACCGACCGGGCCCGCCACAACCGCATCCACGTCGTCTCCGGCGTGGTCGAGGGTGAGACCGCCTCCACCAAGGCCGCCCGGACGCTGTTCGGCAAGATCTCGGAGCGCAAGAACCTGCTCCTGGTCGTCGACCGCGCCGACGAGGCCGCGTGGCTGTCCGCCCGCAACCTGCCCCAGGTCCACATCCTGGAGCCGGGCCAGCTGAACACGTACGACGTTCTCGTCTCGGACGACGTGGTCTTCACCAAGGCCGCTTTCGAGTCCTTCGTCGCCGGCCCGAACAAGGCCAACGACACCGAAGGGAGCGAGGCCTGATGGCTACGCGTCACCCCTCCATCGCCTCGAAGGCCGCCAAGGCCGCCAAGGCCGCGCGCGTCGCCAAGGCGCGCCGCCACGCCGCCGAGGGCAAGAACACCGTCGAGACCCCGCTGAGCAAGTCGTACACGGACCACCGTGACGTCCTGCTCAAGCCGGTCGTGTCGGAGAAGAGCTACGCGCTCCTCGACGAGAACAAGTACACGTTCATCGTCGACCCGAACGCCAACAAGACCCAGATCAAGCAGGCCGTCCAGGCGGTCTTCGAGGTCAAGGTCACCGGCGTCAACACGATCAACCGCCAGGGCAAGCGCAAGCGCACCAAGACCGGCTTCGGTCAGCGTGCCGCCACCAAGCGCGCGATCGTGACCCTCGCCGACGGCGACCGTATCGACATCTTCGGCGGTCCGACCGCCTGACGGTGGTCTGGAGCGTCCAGATTTCGGAATCACTTTCCGAGGACTGAGAGACAATGGGTATCCGCAAGTACAAGCCGACGACTCCTGGCCGTCGTGGCGCCAGCGTCGCCGACTTCGTCGAGGTCACGCGGTCCACGCCGGAGAAGTCGCTGGTCCGTCCCCTGCACAGCAAGGGCGGCCGTAACAATTCCGGTCGTGTGACCGTTCGCCACCAGGGTGGCGGACACAAGCGCGCCTACCGCGTGATCGACTTCCGTCGTCACGACAAGGACGGCGTGCCGGCGAAGGTCGCGCACATCGAGTACGACCCCAACCGCACCGCGCGCATCGCGCTGCTGCACTACGCCGACGGCGAGAAGCGCTACATCCTCGCCCCGCGCAACCTCCAGCAGGGCGACCGCGTCGAGAACGGTCCCGGGGCCGACATCAAGCCGGGCAACAACCTGGCTCTCCGCAACATCCCGGTCGGTACCACGATCCACGCGATCGAGCTCCGTCCCGGTGGCGGTGCCAAGTTCGCCCGCTCCGCCGGTGCCTCCGTGCAGCTGCTCGCGAAGGAGGGCACGATGGCCCACCTCCGCATGCCGTCCGGTGAGATCCGCCTGGTCGACCAGCGCTGCCGCGCCACGGTCGGCGAGGTCGGCAACGCCGAGCAGAGCAACATCAACTGGGGCAAGGCCGGCCGCAAGCGCTGGCTGGGCGTCCGCCCGACCGTTCGCGGTGTGGCGATGAACCCGGTTGACCACCCCCACGGTGGTGGTGAGGGCAAGACCTCGGGTGGCCGCCACCCGGTCAGCCCCTGGGGTCAGAAGGAAGGTCGTACTCGTTCTCCCAAGAAGGCGAGCAACAAGTACATCGTCCGCCGCCGCAAGACGAACAAGAAGCGCTAAGGACGGGTTGAGATGCCTCGTAGCTTGAAGAAGGGGCCTTTCGTCGACGACCACCTGATCAAGAAGGTGGACGTACAGAACGAAGCAGGCACCAAGAACGTCATCAAGACCTGGTCCCGTCGCTCGATGATCGTCCCGGCGATGCTCGGCCACACGATCGCGGTGCACAACGGCAAGACCCACATCCCGGTGTTTGTCACCGAGTCCATGGTCGGCCACAAGCTCGGCGAGTTCTCGCCGACGCGCACCTTCCGGGGTCACGTGAAGGACGACCGGAAGTCGAAGCGCCGCTAGTCAGCGGGGTGTGAAAGATCATGACAAACACTGAAGGGACAACCATGGAAGCCAGGGCCCAGGCGCGGTACATCCGCGTCACGCCCATGAAGGCCCGCCGTGTGGTGGACCTCATTCGTGGCATGGATGCCACGGAGGCTCAGGCGGTCCTGCGTTTCGCCCCGCAGGCCGCGAGCGTGCCGGTCGGCAAGGTGCTGGACAGCGCCATCGCCAACGCCGCGCACAACTACGACCACACCGACGCCGACAGCCTCTTCATTTCCGAGGCCTACGTCGACGAGGGCCCGACCCTGAAGCGGTTCAGGCCGCGCGCCCAGGGCCGTGCCTACCGGATCCGCAAGCGGACCAGCCACATCACCGTGGTCGTCAGCAGCAAGGAAGGAACCCGGTAATGGGCCAGAAGGTAAACCCGCACGGGTTCCGGCTCGGTGTCACGACCGACTTCAAGTCGCGTTGGTACGCCGACAAGCTGTACAAGGACTACGTCAAGGAAGACGTCGCCATCCGTCGGATGATGACGTCCGGCATGGAGCGCGCCGGCATCTCCAAGGTCGAGATCGAGCGCACCCGTGACCGTGTGCGGGTGGACATCCACACCGCGCGTCCGGGCATCGTCATCGGCCGCCGCGGCGCCGAGGCCGACCGCATCCGCGGTGACCTCGAGAAGCTCACCGGCAAGCAGGTCCAGCTGAACATCCTCGAGGTCAAGAACCCCGAGACCGACGCTCAGCTGGTTGCCCAGGCCGTCGCCGAGCAGCTCTCCTCCCGCGTCTCCTTCCGCCGTGCCATGCGCAAGAGCATGCAGTCGGCGATGAAGGCCGGCGCCAAGGGCATCAAGATCCAGTGCGGCGGCCGCCTCGGTGGCGCCGAGATGTCCCGCTCGGAGTTCTACCGCGAGGGCCGTGTGCCCCTGCACACGCTCCGCGCGAACGTGGACTACGGCTTCTTCGAGGCCAAGACGACCTTCGGCCGCATCGGCGTGAAGGTCTGGATCTACAAGGGCGACGTCAAGAACATCGCCGAGGTCCGCGCCGAGAACGCTGCGGCCCGTGCGGGTAACCGCCCGGCCCGCGGCGGTGCCGACCGCCCGGCCCGTGGTGGCCGCGGTGGCGAGCGGCGCGGTCGCAAGCCGCAGCAGCAGCAGGCTCCGGCCGCCGAGGCCCCCAAGGCCGAGGCTCCGGCCGCTGCGGCTCCGGCTGAGAGCACCGGAACGGAGGCCTGACCACCATGCTGATCCCCCGTAGGGTCAAGCACCGCAAGCAGCACCACCCCAAGCGCGACGGCATGGCCAAGGGTGGCACGCAGGTTGCGTTCGGCGAGTACGGCATCCAGGCGCTGACCCCGGCCTACGTCACGAACCGCCAGATCGAGGCGGCCCGTATCGCGATGACCCGCCACATCAAGCGTGGCGGCAAGGTCTGGATCAACATCTACCCGGACCGTCCCCTCACCAAGAAGCCGGCCGAGACCCGCATGGGTTCCGGTAAGGGTTCGCCGGAGTGGTGGATCGCGAACGTGAAGCCCGGACGCGTCATGTTCGAGCTGTCGTACCCCAACGAGAAGATCGCCCGTGAGGCGCTGACTCGTGCGGCCCACAAGCTGCCGATGAAGTGCCGGATCGTCAAGCGCGAGGCAGGTGAAGCGTGATGTCGGCCGGTACCAAGGCGTCCGAGCTGCGCGAGCTGGGCAACGAGGAGCTTCTGGGCAAGCTCCGCGAGGCCAAGGAAGAGCTGTTCAACCTCCGTTTCCAGGCGGCGACGGGCCAGCTCGAGAACCACGGCCGTCTGAAGGCGGTCCGTAAGGACATCGCGCGGATCTACACCCTGATGCGCGAGCGTGAGCTGGGCATCGAAACGGTGGAGAACGCATGAGCGAGAAGAACGTGACTGAGAACGCAGAGGCGCGCGGCTTCCGCAAGACCCGTGAGGGTCTCGTCGTCAGCGACAAGATGGACAAGACCGTCGTCGTCGCCGTCGAGGACCGCGTCAAGCACGCGCTGTACGGCAAGGTCATCCGCCGTACGAACAAGCTCAAGGCGCACGACGAGCAGAACGCCGCGGGCGTCGGCGACCGCGTCCTCCTCATGGAGACCCGGCCGCTGTCCGCGACGAAGCGCTGGCGCGTCGTCGAGATCCTCGAGAAGGCCAAGTAATTCCTGCGGGGACCATCCCGCAGGACAGTTCCGCCAGGCTCGGTGGGGCTCCGTAAGTTGACTTACGGAGCCCCACCGGGAACCGGCAGACAAACAGGAGATAGACGTGATCCAGCAGGAGTCGCGGCTGCGTGTCGCCGACAACACTGGTGCGAAGGAAATCCTTTGCATCCGTGTGCTCGGTGGCTCCGGTCGCCGCTACGCGGGCATCGGTGACGTCATCGTCGCCACCGTCAAGGACGCGATCCCCGGTGGCAACGTGAAGAAGGGTGACGTCGTCAAGGCGGTCATCGTTCGCACCGTCAAGGAGCGCCGCCGTCCGGACGGCTCGTACATCCGCTTCGACGAGAACGCCGCCGTCATTCTGAAGAACGACGGCGACCCTCGCGGCACCCGTATCTTCGGCCCGGTCGGCCGTGAGCTGCGCGAGAAGAAGTTCATGAAGATCATCTCCCTCGCGCCGGAGGTGCTGTGAGCATGAAGATCAAGAAGGGCGACCTGGTCCAGGTCATCACCGGTAAGGACAAGGGCAAGCAGGGCAAGGTCATCGCGGCCTTCCCCCGCGAGGACCGCGTCCTGGTCGAGGGTGTCAACCGGGTCAAGAAGCACACCAAGGCCGGCCCGACCGCCGGCGGTTCCCAGGCCGGCGGCATCGTGACCACCGAGGCCCCGATCCACGTCTCCAACGTCCAGCTGGTCGTGGAGAAGGACGGCAACAAGGTCGTCACGCGCGTCGGTTACCGCTTCGACGACGAGGGCAACAAGATCCGCGTTGCCAAGCGGACGGGTGAGGACATCTGATGGCTACCACCACTGCCCCGCGTCTGAAGCAGAAGTACCGCGGCGAGATCGCCCCCAAGCTGCGTGACGAGTTCAAGTACGAGAACGTCATGCAGATCCCGGGCCTCGTCAAGATCGTGGTCAACATGGGTGTGGGCGACGCCGCCCGCGACTCCAAGCTGATCGAGGGCGCCATCCGCGACCTCACCACGATCACCGGCCAGAAGCCCGCGGTCACCAAGGCCCGCAAGTCCATCGCGCAGTTCAAGCTGCGTGAGGGCCAGCCGATCGGTGCCCACGTCACGCTCCGTGGCGACCGCATGTGGGAGTTCCTGGACCGCACCCTGTCGCTGGCGCTGCCGCGCATCCGCGACTTCCGCGGCCTGTCCCCCAAGCAGTTCGACGGCCGTGGCAACTACACCTTCGGTCTCACGGAGCAGGTCATGTTCCACGAGATCGACCAGGACAAGATCGACCGTGTCCGGGGTATGGACATCACCGTGGTCACCACGGCGACCAACGACGAAGAGGGCCGCGCCCTTCTCCGTCACCTCGGCTTCCCGTTCAAGGAGGCGTGAGCGAGATGGCGAAGAAGGCTCTCATCGCGAAGGCTGCTCGCAAGCCCAAGTTCGGGGTGCGTGGCTACACCCGCTGCCAGCGCTGCGGCCGCCCGCACTCCGTGTACCGCAAGTTCGGCCTGTGCCGCGTGTGCCTTCGTGAGATGGCTCACCGTGGCGAGCTGCCGGGCGTGACCAAGAGCTCCTGGTAACAGCCCACTTGGGTTAACCAGGACTCTCGGTAAGCAACCGGGGTCGGCAGGCGACCCACCCCCCATGCCTTAGGCTTGTGGGGTTGGGCGCCCGCCGCGCCCTAAACGACTTACTACGCCGTAGGTCCACCGCGCCGCACCCGTCCCGTCTCGGATCGGGGAGAGGGATGGCGCACCAGGAAACCCCGGCGAGAGAGGCCGAAGGCCAATTCATGACCATGACTGATCCGATCGCAGACATGCTTACGCGTCTGCGGAACGCGAACTCGGCATACCACGACTCCGTGACGATGCCGGCATCGAAGATCAAGTCGCACATCGCGGAGATCCTCCAGCAGGAGGGCTTCATCACCGGCTGGAAGACCGAGGACGCCGAGGTCGGCAAGAACCTCGTCCTCGAGCTGAAGTACGGCCCGAACCGTGAGCGCTCCATCGCGGGCATCAAGCGGATCTCGAAGCCCGGTCTCCGGGTCTACGCGAAGTCCACCAACCTGCCCAAGGTGCTGGGCGGCCTCGGCGTGGCGATCATCTCCACGTCGCACGGGCTCCTCACCGACAAGCAGGCCGGCAAGAAGGGCGTGGGTGGGGAAGTCCTCGCCTACGTCTGGTAGCGGAAGGGAACGGAGGAAACAGCTATGTCGCGTATTGGCAAGCTCCCCATCACGGTTCCCGCCGGCGTGGACGTCACCATCGACGGCCGTACGGTCAAGGTCAAGGGCCCCAAGGGCGAACTGACCCACACCGTCGCGGCGCCGATCGACATCGCCAAGGGTGAGGACGGCGTTCTGAACGTCACCCGCCCCAACGACGAGCGTCAGAACAAGGCCCTGCACGGCCTGTCCCGCACGCTGGTGGCGAACATGATCACCGGCGTGACCCAGGGTTACGTGAAGAAGCTCGAGATCAGCGGTGTCGGTTACCGCGTGACGGCCAAGGGTTCGAACCTGGAGTTCGCGCTCGGCTACAGCCACCCGATCACCGTCGAGGCACCCGAGGGCATCACCTTCAAGGTCGAGGCCCCCACCCGCTTCTCGGTCGAGGGTATCGACAAGCAGAAGGTCGGCGAGGTTGCGGCGAACATCCGCAAGCTGCGCAAGCCCGACCCGTACAAGGCCAAGGGTGTCAAGTACGAGGGCGAAGTCATCCGCCGCAAGGTCGGAAAGGCGGGTAAGTAAGCCATGGCATACGGGCAGAAGATCCTCAAGGGCGACGCCTACAAGCGCGCCGCGATCAAGCGCCGTCACATCCGGATCCGCAAGCGGATCTCCGGTACGGCGGAGCGCCCCCGTCTGGTCGTGACCCGCTCCAACCGCCACATCGTGGCGCAGGTGATCGACGACCTCAAGGGCCACACCGTGGCATCGGCGTCCACGCTGGACACGTCGATCCGCGGCGGCGAGGGCGACAAGTCCGCGCAGGCCAAGCAGGTCGGCGCCCTGGTCGCCGAGCGTGCCAAGGCCGCCGGTGTCGAGGCTGTCGTGTTCGACCGTGGTGGCAACCAGTACGCAGGTCGGATCGCGGCTCTGGCTGACGCCGCCCGCGAAGCCGGACTGAAGTTCTGAGTCGCCCGTCGCGGCAGCGACTGATGTTGCTGCGAGCTAGCGGAAACAGAGAGAGGTAATTCCAATGGCTGGACCCCAGCGCCGCGGTGGCGGTGCCGGTGGCGGCGAGCGGCGGGACCGGAAGGGCCGTGACGGCGGCGCAGCTGCCGCCGAGAAGACCGCGTACGTCGAGCGCGTCGTCGCGATCAACCGTGTCGCCAAGGTTGTGAAGGGTGGTCGTCGCTTCAGCTTCACCGCGCTGGTCGTGGTGGGCGACGGTGACGGCACCGTGGGTGTCGGATACGGCAAGGCCAAGGAGGTGCCGGCCGCCATCGCCAAGGGTGTTGAGGAGGCCAAGAAGCACTTCTTCAAGGTCCCCCGCATCCAGGGCACCATCCCGCACCCGATCCAGGGTGAGAAGGCTGCCGGCGTCGTGCTGCTCAAGCCCGCGTCGCCCGGTACCGGTGTTATCGCCGGTGGTCCGGTGCGCGCCGTGCTCGAGTGCGCCGGTATCCACGACATCCTGTCGAAGTCCCTGGGCTCCGACAACGCGATCAACATCGTGCACGCCACCGTGGCGGCCCTCAAGGGCCTGCAGCGTCCCGAGGAGGTCGCGGCCCGCCGCGGTCTGCCGCTCGAGGACGTCGCCCCCGCGGCTCTCCTTCGTGCGCGTGCCGGGGCGGGTGCGTAATCATGGCGCAGCTCAAGATCACGCAGACGAAGTCCTACATCGGCAGCAAGCAGAACCACCGCGACACCCTGCGTTCCCTGGGCCTCAAGCGCCTGGGTGACGTGGTCGTCAAGGAGGATCGTCCCGAGTTCCGCGGCATGGTGCACACCGTCCGCCACCTCGTGACGGTCGAGGAGGTCGACTGATCATGGCGGAGCAGAACCCGCTCAAGATCCACAACCTCCGTCCCGCCCCGGGCGCCAAGACCGCCAAGACCCGTGTGGGTCGTGGTGAGGCGTCGAAGGGTAAGACGGCCGGTCGTGGTACCAAGGGCACGAAGGCCCGCTACCAGGTTCCGGAGCGCTTCGAGGGTGGCCAGATGCCCCTCCACATGCGTCTTCCGAAGCTGAAGGGCTTCAAGAACCCGTTCAAGACCGAGTACCAGGTCGTGAACCTCGACAAGCTGGCCGCGCTGTACCCCGAGGGTGGCGAGGTCACCGTCGAGGGCCTGGTGGCCAAGGGTGCCGTTCGCAAGAACAGCCTCGTCAAGGTCCTCGGCCAGGGCGAGGTCTCCGTGGCGCTCCAGGTGACGGTCGACGCCGTCTCCGGGTCCGCCAAGGAGAAGATCACCGCCGCCGGCGGTAGCGTCACCGAGCTCGTCTGAATCCCTCGGACGTCTTGATGACCTGAACGTCCCGACCGGGGATACCCACAAATGGGGTATCCCCGGTTGGTCGTTCCTAGGGGGGCGGTATCGCCGGTAAGGTGGCCTGCACTGTCCACTTCCACCGGACGCCGCACCTCGGGCACCCGGAGCGGCAGTCGTCCGTTGTCCATTCGTCGTTCTCTGTTGGAACCTCAAAACCGTCACCCTGACGCACGTGCGCGGGGGTCGCAGGAGGCACCGTGCTCACCGGCTTCGTCCGGGCGTTCAGGACGCCCGACCTGCGCAAGAAGCTGCTCTTCACGCTCGGCATCGTCGTGGTGTACCGGGTCGGTACCCACGTCCCGATCCCGGGTGTCAACTACAAGGCCGTGCAGCAGTGCGTGACCGAAGCCTCGGGCAACCAGGGGCTGTTCGGTCTGGTCAACATGTTCAGCGGCGGCGCGCTGCTCCAGATCACGATCTTCGCCCTCGGGATCCTGCCGTACATCACGGCGAGCATCATCCTGCAGCTGCTGACCGTGGTGATCCCGCGTCTGGAGGCCCTCAAGAAGGAGGGCCAGTCCGGCACCGCGAAGATCACCCAGTACACCCGCTACCTGACGGTGGCGCTCGCCATCCTCCAGGGCACCGGCCTGGTGGCCACCGCCCGCAGCGGCGCCCTGTTCTCCGGGTGCACGGTGGCGTCGAGCATCGTCCCGGACCAGGCGATCTTCAACACCATCGTCATGGTGATCTGCATGACCGCCGGCACCGTCACGGTCATGTGGCTCGGTGAGCTGATCACCGACCGCGGCATCGGCAACGGCATGTCGATCCTGATGTTCATCTCGATCGCCGCCACCTTCCCGTCGGCCCTGTGGTCGATCAAGAAGTCGGGCAAGCTGGCCGGCGGCTGGATCGAGTTCGGCACCGTGCTCCTGGTCGGCCTGGTCATGGTCGGTCTGGTCGTCTTCGTGGAGCAGGCCCAGCGCCGCATCCCGGTGCAGTACGCGAAGCGCATGATCGGCCGCCGGTCCTACGGCGGTACGTCGACGTACATCCCGCTCAAGGTGAACCAGGCGGGTGTGATCCCCGTCATCTTCGCCTCGTCGCTGCTCTACATCCCGGCGCTCGTCGCGCAGTTCTCCGGCGGCAACTCCGGGTGGAAGACCTGGGTCCAGCAGAACCTGACCAAGGGCGACCACCCGATCTACATCACCGCGTACTTCTTGCTCATCGTGTTCTTCGCGTTCTTCTACGTGGCGATCTCCTTCAACCCCGAAGAAGTCGCCGACAACATGAAGAAGTATGGTGGCTTCATCCCGGGCATCCGGGCTGGCCGACCGACCGCTGAGTACCTTTCGTACGTGCTCAACCGGATCACCTGGCCGGGTTCGCTGTACTTGGGTCTGATCGCTCTCGTGCCAACAGTGGCGTTGGTCGGCTTCGGGGCAAGCCAGAACTTCCCGTTCGGCGGTACCAGCATCCTGATCATCGTGGGTGTGGGTCTGGAGACGGTGAAGCAGATCGAGAGCCAGCTCCAGCAGCGCAATTACGAAGGGTTCCTCCGCTGATGCGAATCGTCCTCGTCGGGCCGCCGGGCGCAGGCAAGGGTACGCAGGCCACGCGCCTTGCAGAGAAGCTGTCGATCCCGCACATCTCCACGGGTGACCTGTTCCGCGCCAACATCAGCAGGCAGACGGAGCTGGGCAAGCTCGCGAAGTCCTACATGGACGCCGGCAACCTGGTCCCGGACGAGGTCACCATCGCGATGGCCAAGGACCGCATGGAGCAGCCGGACGCCGAGGGCGGGTTCCTGCTCGACGGGTTCCCGCGCAATGTGTCGCAGGCCGAGGCGCTGGACGAGACGCTCGGCAGCGAGGGCATCCGGCTGGACGCGGTGCTCGACCTGGAGGCTCCCGAGGACGAGGTCGTGAAGCGGATCGCCGGCCGGCGCATCTGCCGCAACGACTCCAGCCACGTCTTCCACGTGTCGTACAGCAAGCCCGAGCAGGAAGGCGTCTGCGACGTCTGCGGCGGCGAGCTGTACCAGCGGGACGACGACCACGAGGACACCGTCCGCAAGCGGCTCGAGGTCTACCACACGCAGACCGAGCCGATCATCGACTACTACCGGAAGCAGGGCCTGGTCGTGACGATCTCGTCGCTGGGTCCGGTGGACGAGATCACGCGGCGCGCCCTGGAGGCGCTCAAGCGCGAGGACGCCACGCAGTAGTCATCACGACGGTCGCAGCCGCGGTCCCTTCGCCGGGGACCGCGGCTGCGCTGTGGGCGCCCCGAGGCGCCCTTATGGTTGAAGCAGTCGGCCCCCGGTTCCGAGAAAGGCCCCGTCCCCATGGTGCAGATCAAGACCCCCGAGCAGATCGCCACGATGCGTGCGGCGGGGCTGGTCGTCGCCGCGATCCACGCGGCCACCCGGGAGGCGGCCGTGCCGGGCGCGAGCACCAAGGACCTGGACCAGGTGGCCCGCAAGGTGCTGGCCGAGCACGACGCCAAGCCGAACTTCCTCGGCTACGGCGGCTTCCCCGCCACGATCTGCACCTCGGTCAACGAGGTGGTCGTGCACGGCATCCCCGCCGAGGACGTCGTCCTCAAGGACGGCGACATCATCTCCATCGACTGCGGCGCGATCGTCGACGGCTGGCACGGTGACGCGGCGTACACCGCCTTCGTCGGTTCCGGGCACGCCCCGGAACTGGTCGAGCTGTCGCGGGTGACCGAGGAGTCGATGTGGGCGGGCATCGCGGCCATGAAGCAGGGCAACCGGCTCGTGGACATCTCCCGTGCCGTCGAGACGTACATCCGCCGCCAGCCCAAGCCCGGCGGCGGCAAGTACGGGATCATCGAGGACTACGGCGGCCACGGCATCGGCACCGAGATGCACATGGACCCGCATCTGCTGAACTACGTCGACCGCCGCCGCGGCAAGGGCCCCAAGCTGGTCCCCGGCTTCTGCCTGGCCATCGAGCCCATGGTCTCCCTCGGCACCCCGAGGACCCGCGTCCTGGACGACGAGTGGACGGTCATCACCACGGACGGCACCTGGTCCTCGCACTGGGAGCACTCGGTGGCCCTGACCGAACAGGGCCCGCTGGTCCTGACCTCCCCCGACGGCGGCCGCGCGAAGCTGGCCGAGCTGGGCGTGACGGCGGCGCCGGACCCGCTGGGCTGATTCCCGCCCGGCGCGGGCGCCGGCTCAGCCGCCCTGACCCGCGGCCCACGCTCGGACGAGTTGTCCGAGGGGGCCCGGCGTAACGATCTCCCGGGTGGGGCAGACTTTCCCGATTCGTGTTTCCGGGTGCGCTGACGTAGACTGACTCGTCGGCTCTCGTGCATCCGTATGTCCGCATGCGCCCGCAAGGGAAAGCAGAGAGAGTCGATCAAGGTAGTCGATTCGAAGGGCGAAGCGTGGCCAAGAAGCAAGGTGCCATCGAGATCGAGGGCACTGTCGTCGAGTCTCTGCCGAACGCCATGTTCAGGGTCGAGCTCCAGAACGGCCACCAGGTCCTGGCACACATCAGCGGCAAGATGCGTATGCACTACATCCGCATCCTCCCTGACGACCGGGTCGTGGTGGAGCTTTCTCCGTACGACCTGACGCGTGGCCGGATCGTCTACCGGTACAAGTAGATCTTGCCCACGTCCCGTGGCCGCCAGGCCATGGGTCCGCCGGCAACTGACCCGGAGAACCTCACATCCCATGAAGGTCAAGCCGAGCGTCAAGAAGATCTGCGACAAGTGCAGGGTGATCCGCCGTCACGGTCGGGTCATGGTCATCTGCGAGAACCCGCGCCACAAGCAGCGCCAGGGCTGACGCACGACCGACCGCTCCCTCTGCACCGCAATCGCAGAGATTCGCGCGACGCGAGCTGAATATGTTCATACGCAGGACCCGAGCGGCGTGCGCGCACGCTCGACACCCCCGGTTCGGAGGCCGGGGACCCAGTTCGTACCTGGTACGGCGGCTGGGCACCGGTCCTGTGGAAGACCTCCGAAGATCAAACTGGAGCCATTGAATGGCACGCGTTTCCGGTGTTGACATCCCGCGCGAAAAGCGCGTGGAGGTCGCCCTGACCTATGTGTTCGGCATCGGCCGGACCCTGTCCCAGCAGACGCTGGACGCCACCGGCATCGACCCGAACACCCGCGTTCGCGACCTCTCCGAGGAGCAGCTCGTCGCGATCCGCGAGTACGTCGACAACAACATCAAGACCGAGGGTGACCTCCGTCGCGAGATCCAGGCCGACATCCGCCGCAAGGTCGAGATCGGCTGCTACCAGGGTCTGCGGCACCGCCGCGGTCTGCCCGTCCGCGGTCAGCGCACCAGCACGAACGCCCGTACCCGCAAGGGCCCGCGTCGCGCCATCGCCGGCAAGAAGAAGCCGGGCAAGAAGTAGTCCGCAGCGGACTCGCCGTCCAGCGGTCTTCGCTGTAGGACCGACCACCTCCCGTAGGAGAACGACATGCCCCCCAAGGGACGTCAGGGCGCTGCCAAGAAGGTGCGCCGCAAGGAAAAGAAGAACGTCGCTCACGGCCACGCGCACATCAAGAGCACGTTCAACAACACCATCGTTTCGATCACCGACCCCAGCGGCAACGTGATCTCCTGGGCCTCCGCCGGCCACGTCGGCTTCAAGGGCTCCCGCAAGTCCACGCCGTTCGCCGCGCAGATGGCCGCCGAGTCGGCTGCCCGCCGCGCCCAGGAGCACGGCATGCGCAAGGTCGACGTGTTCGTCAAGGGTCCGGGTTCCGGTCGTGAGACCGCCATCCGCTCGCTCCAGGCGACCGGTCTCGAGGTCGGCTCCATCCAGGACGTCACCCCGACCCCGCACAACGGCTGCCGCCCGCCGAAGCGCCGTCGCGTCTGACGCCGTCTCGCAGTGCTTGCCGGGCGGTGCGGCTCCTTCGGGCCGTGCCGCCCGTACCCTTGCAGTATGCGCACCCCTTCGGGTGCGGTCCGTCGGGCGTCAAATAGCGGGCGCCCACGAAAGAAGGATCTGATCCACAGATGCTGATCGCTCAGCGACCTTCGTTGACCGAAGAGGTCGTCGACGAGTTCCGCTCCCGGTTCGTCATCGAGCCGCTGGAGCCGGGCTTCGGCTACACCCTCGGCAACTCCCTGCGCCGTACCCTCCTCTCCTCGATCCCGGGTGCGGCGGTCACGTCCATCCGCATCGACGGCGTGCTGCACGAGTTCACCACCGTGCCGGGCGTCAAGGAGGACGTCACCGACCTGATCCTCAACATCAAGCAGCTGGTCGTCTCCTCGGAGCACGACGAGCCGGTCGTGATGTACCTGCGCAAGCAGGGCCCGGGTCTGGTCACCGCCGCCGACATCGCGCCCCCGGCCGGTGTCGAGGTGCACAACCCCGACCTCGTCCTCGCCACGCTCAACGGCAAGGGCAAGCTGGAGATGGAGCTGACCGTCGAGCGCGGTCGCGGCTATGTCTCCGCCGTGCAGAACAAGCAGGTGGGCCAGGAGATCGGCCGTATCCCGGTCGACTCCATCTACTCGCCGGTTCTCAAGGTCACGTACAAGGTCGAGGCCACCCGTGTCGAGCAGCGCACCGACTTCGACAAGCTGATCGTCGACGTCGAGACCAAGCAGGCGATGCGTCCGCGCGACGCCATGGCCTCCGCGGGCAAGACCCTGGTGGAGCTGTTCGGTCTCGCCCGCGAGCTGAACATCGACGCCGAGGGCATCGACATGGGTCCGTCCCCGACGGACGCCGCGCTCGCCGCCGATCTGGCGCTGCCGATCGAGGAGCTGGAGCTCACCGTTCGGTCGTACAACTGCCTCAAGCGCGAGGGCATCCACTCCGTGGGTGAGCTCGTCGCCCGCTCCGAGGCCGACCTGCTCGACATCCGCAACTTCGGTGCGAAGTCGATCGACGAGGTCAAGGCGAAGCTGGCCGGCATGGGCCTGGCCCTCAAGGACAGCCCGCCCGGATTCGACCCGACCGCCGCCGCGGACGCCTTCGGCGCCGACGACGACGCGGACGCCGGGTTCGTCGAGACCGAGCAGTACTGACAGCTCGGGACCGACGGTCCGACACCGGGTGCGGGTGCGCTGTGCCTGATCGCGCAGTTCCCCGCGCCCCTTCCGGGGCTGAAGAGCCCCGGATCTCCGACAGGCGACCGCCTGCTCGGATACTGACTCCGGTACCTGGTACGGCCGGGGCAGACACCTAGGAGAAACATCATGCCGAGGCCCACCAAGGGTGCCCGTCTGGGCGGCAGCGCCGCGCACGAGAAGCTCCTCCTCGCGAACCTCGCGAAGGCGCTGTTCGAGCACGGCCGCATCACCACCACCGAGGCGAAGGCGCGCCGCCTGCGCCCGTACGCCGAGCGTCTGGTCACCAAGGCGAAGAAGGGCGACCTTCACAACCGCCGTCAGGTGCTCCAGGTCATCACGGACAAGAGCGTCGTCCACACGCTCTTCACCGAGATCGGCCCGCGGTACGAGAACCGTCCCGGTGGCTACACCCGCATCACCAAGATCGGTAACCGCCGTGGCGACAACGCGCCCATGGCCGTCATCGAGCTGGTCGAGGCGCTGACGGTGCAGCAGAACGCCGTGGGCGAGGCCGAGGCCGCCACCAAGCGCGCGGTCAAGGAGGCCGAGGAGGCCAAGGTCGAGCAGACCGAGGCCACCGAGGCTCCGGCCGAGGAGTCCAAGGACGCCTGAGGCTGACGCCTGAAGCGGGCCCGTCCCTTTCCGGGGGCGGGCCCGCTTCCGTGTGCTCCGTGTGCTCCGGACCGCTTCCGTGTTTTTCGGACAGTCGGGTGTCCTGAGAGGATTCCGCCGTGAGTGACGAAGCAGAGCCCGGTCATGTCCGCGTCCGCCTCGACCTGTCCTACGACGGCGGCGGCTTCCACGGCTGGGCCAAGCAGGCCGGCGGGAAGCGCACCGTGCAGGGCGAGATCGAGGACGCGCTGCGTACGGTCACGCGCTCGCAGCGGACGTACGAGCTGACCGTCGCCGGGCGGACCGACGCCGGGGTGCACGCGCGCGGCCAGGTGGCCCATGTGGACCTGCCGGAGGAGGTCTGGCGCGAGCACCACGAGAAGCTGCTCAAGCGGCTCGCCGGGCGGCTGCCCAGGGACGTGCGCGTCTGGGCGCTGCGGCCCGCCCCGAGCGGCTTCAACGCCCGTTTCTCCGCCGTCTGGCGCCGCTACGCCTACCGGGTCACCGACAACCCGGGCGGGGTCGACCCGCTGCTGCGCGGCCACGTCCTGTGGCACGACTGGCCGCTGGACGTCGACGCCATGAACGAGGCCGCCCGCGCCCTGCTCGGCGAGCACGACTTCGCCGCGTACTGCAAGAAGCGCGAGGGCGCGACCACCATCCGCACCCTCCAGCAGCTCAGCCTGGAGCGCGGGGCGGACGGGATCGTCACGGCCACGGTCCGCGCGGACGCGTTCTGCCACAACATGGTGCGCTCGCTGATCGGCGCGCTGCTCTTCGTCGGCGACGGCCACCGCCCGCCCGACTGGCCCGGAAAGGTGCTGGCCGCGGGCGTACGGGACTCCGCCGTGCATGTCGTACGGCCGCACGGGCTGACGCTGGAGGAGGTCGGCTACCCGGCCGACGAGCTGCTGGCCGCGCGCAGCCGGGAGGCGCGCAACAAGCGGTCGCTGCCCACCGCCGGCTGCTGCTGAGCGGGTAGGGAGGGGGCGCGGCGGGGAACTCGCCCGAGCGGCCCGCCCGCCGCGCGGTGGCGGCGGCCGTACGGCGAGGAGGGCGGACGCATGCGGCTCACCGTCATCGGCACCGGCCGCCTGGGTGCCACGCACGCCGCCTGCATGGCGGAGCTGGGGCACGAGGTGGCCGGCGTCGACGTCGACCGGGGCAAGGTCGCCGCGCTGGGCGCCGGGCGGGCGCCGTTCCACGAGCCGGGGCTCGCGCCGCTGGTCGCCCGGCACACGGCGAGCGGGCGGCTGCGGTTCACCACCTCCTTCGAGGAGGCGGGCGCCTTCGGCCAGGTGCACTTCGTGTGT
This sequence comes from Streptomyces sp. PL-25, assembly GCF_058344915.1. Lineage (NCBI taxonomy): Bacteria > Bacillati > Actinomycetota > Actinomycetes > Kitasatosporales > Streptomycetaceae > Streptomyces > Streptomyces sp. PL-25. The sequence goes on along the minus strand of NZ_CP136997.1, from coordinate 2,978,311 downwards.
GTGGGCACCCCGCAGCGCCAGGGCGGCGACGCGGCCGACCTGACCTGCGTGGAGCGCGCCTTCGCCGCCATCGCGGGGCACACGCGCAAGGGCGCGCTGCTGGTGGGCAGGTCGACGGTGCCGGTGGGCACGGCGGACCGGCTGGCCGCGGCGCACGGCGTGGAGATCGCCTGGAACCCGGAGTTCCTGCGGGAGGGCTTCGCCGTCCGGGACACGCTGCGGCCCGACCGGCTGGTGTTCGGGGTGCGCACGGCGCGTGCCGAGCGGCTGCTGCGGACCGTGTACGCGCCGCTGCTGGGCGCCGGGACGCCGCTGGTCGTCACCGGGTTCGCCACCGCCGAGCTGGTGAAGACGGCCGCGAACTCCTTCCTGGCCACCAGGATCTCCTTCATCAACGCGATGGCCGAGGTGTGCGAGGCCACCGGCGGTGACGTACGGCGGCTGGCCGAGGCGCTGGGGCTCGACGGGCGGATCGGGCCGGCGTTCCTGCGGGCCGGGGCGGGTTTCGGCGGAGGCTGCCTGCCCGAGGACATCCGGGCCTTCGCGCACCGGGCCGCCGAGCTGGGCGTGGACCTGGGGCTGCTGCGCCAGGTCGACGCGATCAACATGCGGCGCCGGGACCGGGTGATCGCGATGGCCCGGGAGCTGTGCGGGGGCACGGTCCTCGGGGCGCGGGTGGCCGTCCTGGGCGCGGCCTTCAAGCCGGACTCCGACGACGTCCGCGACTCGCCCGCGCTGAACGTGGCCGCGCGGCTCGGTCTCGACGGTGCCGATGTGACGGTCTACGACCCCGTGGCCATGGACAACGCGCGCGAGGCGTTCCCGCTGCTCGGCTACGCGCTGTCGGCCGAGGAGGCGCTGCGCGGCGCTGAGCTGGTGCTGCATCTGACCGAGTGGCCGCAGTTCCGCGAGGTCGATCCGGTCCGGGCGGCGGCGCTGGTGTACCGTCCGCGGATCGTGGACGGCAGGGGCGTGCTGGACGCGGACCGCTGGACGGCGGCGGGCTGGCGGTTCTGGGCGCTGGGCGGCTCCGGGCCGGTGGGGGCGGCCGGGGAGAGCGGGGAGGGCGGGCAGCGATGAGGGAGCCGGAGGAGCCGATGGGGCGATCTCAAGACGGCGGCGACGGCGGCGGCGAGGACGCGCGGGTCACGGTGGTGATGCCGACGTACAACGAGGCGGGGAGCCTGCCGCGCACGGCGGCGGCGGTGCTGGGCCTGCCGCTGGCCGGGCTGCGGCTGCTGGTGGTCGACGACTCCAGTCCGGACGGCACCGGCCGGATCGCCGAGGAGCTGGCGCGGGAGTACGGCACGGCCGGTGCCGGGGGCGGCGCCCGGATGAGCGTCCTGCACCGCACGGAGAAGGACGGTCTCGGCCGGGCGTACGTCGCGGGCATGACGGCCGCGCTGGCGGACGGCGCCGACTGGGTCGTGCAGATGGACGCCGACGGCAGCCATCCCGCCGAGGCGGTGCCGCGCATGCTGCGCGAGGCGCTCGCCACCGGGGCCGGTCTCGTGGTGGGCAGCCGGTACGCGGCGGGCGGCTCGCTGGACGAGGAGTGGGGCGCGCACCGGGTGCTGCTCTCCCGGTTCGCGAACGCCTACGCGCGCGCCGTGCTCGGCACGCGGATCAGGGACATCACGGCGGGCTTCAACCTGTGGTCGGCGGCGGTCCTGCGCGACGTGGATCTCTCGACGCTGGACAGCGCGGGCTACAGCTTCCAGGTCGAGCTGAAGTACCGGGCGGTGCGGGCGGGGCACCGGGCCGCCGAGGTGCCGATCCGGTTCGGGCAGCGCGCCGAGGGTGTGTCGAAGATGACGCTGCGCACCCAGCTGGAGTCGGCGGTGGTGCCGCTGCGGCTGCGGCTGCGGCGCCGGTAGGGGCCGGTCCCGCCCGCGCGGCTACCGGGTGGCGGCCGCGGACGCCTGGGCCTCGCCGCGCCGGCGGATCTGCCGGAACGCGTACTCGGCGAGGTCGTCGCCGCTGCGGAAGACCTTGGTGTCCTTGGTCGTGACGTCCTTGTCGCCGGGGAAGCCGGCGAGGGTGAAGTAGGCGTAGCGGCCGTAGGAGTTGGTGGTGGAGCGGCAGACCGCGCCGGAGCAGAAGTCCTTGACGCCGCTGCCGGTGAGCGGCTTGACGATGCTCTTCTTGTCGGTCTGGCTCTTGGCCTTGGCCGCCTGTGCCTCGCTGTCGAAGACGGCGACACCGACGGTGACGTCGATGCCGTCGCGGGTGTAGGTGGCACGGATCACACGGGTGCAGCCGTTGCCGGTGAGGGCCTTGGCCAGGCTGCCCTGGACGGCGGAGGCGCAGTCCTTGGTGTCGGCGGTGGGACCCTTGGCGTAGGCGGCCTCGTTCATGGTGAGGCGGGCGCCGGGGAAGAGGGTGTCCGGGCCGAGGGGGGCCGTGTCCTTGCGCGCGCTGGATATGAAGTCCTTCGGATCCAGCGGGGGCGGGGCGGTGGTCGGCTCGAAGGAGGGCGCGCCGGCCGAGCCGCTCGGCAGGGTGGCGGTGGCGGGCAGCTGGGAGGCGGGGCCGCCGGAGGCGTCGTCGTCGCTGTTCGCGGACACCACGGCGACGGCGACGGCCGCGCCCACGGCGACCGTGGCCAGCGCTCCGCCCCCGATGAACAGCAGCCTGCGCCGCTTGGTCCGGGACTCGGACGCCTCGGCGAGTGCCGCCCAGTCCGGGGTCTGGTCGTCGCCGCTGGACGGCTGCTGAGAATGCGGTGTCCACGGGTCCCACTGGGACTGCGGACCGCCCCCCTGCCCATAGCTCATGGGGCGCATCTTAACGGCGCCCGCCGCGGGCGCCGCCCGCCGTGGCGGGAGCCCGCCGCCCGTACACTGGGACGCGGAACACGCGGGAACGACCCGGGCAACCCCGTTTTGACCCCCGGAGTGCCGCACGGGTATCCTGCATGTTCGTTGTGTATTGGCTTGGCTCTTCTCACGGACCCGGCCCTTACACCGGTCCACCGGGCCGATGACCAGCGACCAGCACGCGGTTTGCGTCACCGCTGTGCGGTCAGGGCTGTCGTGATCGTCTTCGGTGACCTTGTCAGGACCATTCACTGAAGAAGCGAAGGCTACGAACCGTGCGTACGTACAGCCCCAAGCCCGGCGACATCACGCGCCAGTGGCACGTCATCGACGCCCAGGACGTCGTCCTGGGTCGTCTGGCGACCACCGCCGCCACCCTCCTGCGCGGCAAGCACAAGCCGATCTACGCGCCGCACGTCGACGCTGGTGACTTCGTCATCATCATCAACGCCGACAAGGTGCACCTGTCCGGCAACAAGCGGCAGCAGAAGCTGGCGTACCGCCACTCCGGCTACCCGGGTGGTCTGCGCTCCGTCCGCTACGACGACCTGCTCGCGAACAACCCCGAGAAGGCCGTCGAGAAGGCCGTCAAGGGCATGCTCCCCAAGAACACCCTGGGCCGTCAGATGCTCTCGAAGCTGAAGGTCTACAGGGGTGACCAGCACCCGCACGGCGCCCAGCAGCCGGTGCCGTTCGAGATCACCCAGGTCGCGCAGTAAGTCCGGCCACCCCCTAAGACCGAAGAGAATCTGAGGAGAATCGTGGCCGAGACCACTGCCGAGCAGCCGCTCGAAGAGCTTGACATCGACAGCTACACCACCGAGTCCGAGGTGCCCGTCGAGGGCGAGTACACCTCGGAGTCGATGGCCTCCCGTTTCGGTGAGCCGCAGCCGGCCGCCGGCCTGGGCCGCCGCAAGAACGCCATCGCCCGTGTCCGGATCGTCCCGGGCACCGGCAAGTGGAAGATCAACGGTCGCACCCTCGAGGACTACTTCCCGAACAAGGTGCACCAGCAGGAAGTCAACGAGCCCTTCAAGGTGCTGGAGCTCGAGGGCCGTTACGACGTCGTCGCCCGCATCTCCGGCGGCGGTGTCTCCGGTCAGGCCGGTGCCCTCCGCCTCGGCGTCGCCCGCGCCCTGAACGAGGCCGACGTCGACAACAACCGCGGCCCGCTCAAGAAGGCCGGCTTCCTCAAGCGCGACGACCGTGCGGTCGAGCGCAAGAAGGCCGGTCTGAAGAAGGCCCGCAAGGCTCCGCAGTACAGCAAGCGCTAAACAGCGGCTGCCTGCGGACAGGCCTACTCCGAACGCCCCGGCGGCACGCCATTGTGCCGCCGGGGCGTTCGTTTATCACCGGCCGTGGGCGTATAACGGCACAAGGTGCTCAGGTGCACGTGTGCTCAGCGGACGGTCCGATCGGATGCCCGGTTCCGGCGGGGTCCGGCTCCGGGATCCGCGGGCGCACCGGGACCATCGAACCCAGTGAACGGTGAACGCGCGTCGGACACCACGGCACGGCTTCACGAACTGACGCTTTCTCAGGAGGACAAGTGGGACGACTCTTCGGCACGGACGGCGTGCGTGGCGTCGCCAACGCGGACCTGACCGCCGAGATGGCGCTCGGCCTGTCCGTCGCCGCGGCGCACGTGCTGGCCGAGGCGGGCACCTTCGAGGGGCACCGCCCGAAGGCCGTGGTCGGCCGGGACCCGCGCGCCTCCGGGGAGTTCCTGGAGGCCGCCGTGGTCGCGGGCCTGGCCAGCGCCGGTGTGGACGTGCTGCGGGTCGGCGTGCTGCCGACGCCCGCCGTCGCGTACCTGACCGGCTCGCTCGGCGCCGACCTCGGCGTGATGCTCTCGGCCAGCCACAACGCCATGCCGGACAACGGCATCAAGTTCTTCGCCCGCGGCGGCCACAAGCTCGCCGACGAGCTGGAGGACCGGATCGAGAAGATCTACCAGGAGCACCGCACCGGCGCCCCCTGGGACCGGCCGACCGGCGCCGGCGTCGGCCGGGTGCGCGACTACGACGAGGGCTTCGACAAGTACGTCGCCCATCTCGTCGGGGTCCTGCCCAACCGGCTCGACGGCCTGCGGATCGTGCTGGACGAGGCGCACGGCGCCGCCGCCCGGGTCTCGCCCGAGGCGTTCGCGCGGGCCGGTGCCGAGGTCGTCACCATCGGTGCCGAACCGGACGGCCTCAACATCAACGACGGCTGCGGCTCCACCCACCTGGACCAGCTCAAGGCCGCCGTCGTCGCGCACGGCGCCCACCTGGGCATCGCGCACGACGGCGACGCCGACCGCTGCCTGGCCGTGGACCACACCGGTGAGGAGATCGACGGCGACCAGATCCTGGCCGTGCTCGCGCTGGCGATGCGGGAGCGTTCCGCGCTGCGCTCCGACACCGTCGTCGCGACCGTCATGTCCAACCTGGGCTTCAAGCTGGCCATGGAGCGCGAGGGCATCCGCCTCCTGCAGACCGGTGTCGGCGACCGGTACGTCCTGGAGGAGATGAAGTCCGGCGGGTTCGCCCTCGGCGGCGAGCAGTCCGGCCACGTCATCATCCTCGACCACGCCACCACCGGCGACGGCACGCTGACCGGCCTGATGCTGGCGGCCCGGGTCGCGGACACCGGCCGTACGCTGCGGGAGCTGGCCGGGGTGATGGAGCGCCTGCCGCAGGTCCTGGTCAATGTGCCGGACGTGGACAAGTCCCGGGTGCGGACCTCCGCCGACCTGGCCACCGCGGTCGCCGAGGCCGAGCACGAGCTGGGCCAGACCGGCCGGGTGCTGCTGCGCCCCTCCGGCACCGAGCCGCTGGTGCGCGTCATGGTCGAGGCCGCCGACATCGAGCAGGCCCGCTCGGTGGCGGGGCGGCTGGCGGACGCGGTGAAGTCGGCGCTGGGCTGAAGAGCGTGAGCACGCGGTGGTGGCGCGGGGCGGGTGCTCCGCGCCACCACCGCGTGCTCGTGCGCCGTGCGCCGCCGGCGGTGCGTCAGGCGTCCTACGGCCGCCCGGCGGGCCTGCGCATACGGGCGCGCTGGGTGGACCACAGCCACTTCTGGAGGAGCAGGGTGAGGGTCCCGGCGAGCACGATGCCGAAGAGGTTCAGCAGCAGTTGCTTGCTGGAGCCCCAGGTCTGGGCGGTGTCGCCGTAGGCGAAGGCGACGGCCGCGTTGGCGGCGGCCGGGACGGTGGTCACCGAGATCGCCACGCCGACCAGGGCGCCGGACTTGGCCGAGGTCAGCGAGAGCGTGCCGGCGGCCCCGGCGAGGACCGCCACCACGAAGGAGAACGCGTCGGGCGCGTACACGAAGTTGGTGTTGGGCCGGGGCGCCTCCAGCTTGGCCCGGCTGAACAGGCCGAGCACGTCCATGAAGAGGCTGAAGCCCACGGTCACGGCCATCGCCAGCGCGAACCCGGCCAGCAGCGCGACCAGCGAGCGCAGCGCGAGCCGCGGCGCCCGCCGCACCAGGGCCGTGCTGACCCCGGCCAGCGGGCCGAACTCCGGGCCCACGGCCATCGCGCCGACGATCAGGACGGCGTTGTCGAGCACCACACCGCAGGCCGCGATCATGGTGGCCAGGGTGATGAACGCCAGATAGGTGATCGACAGCGTCGACTCCTCGTGGGTGGCGTCGGTCAGCTCCTCCCACAGCACCGCGTCGGCGGCCTCGCCCGGTGCCTCCTCCTCGGCCCGCTCCGCCCGGTCGGACAGCGTCAGGTCGATGCTCTCCACGGCGATGGAACCGCTGCGGTCGATGCCCAGCTCCCGCAGCCCGCCGAGGAGTTCGTCGGCGGCCTCCCGGGCGACGTCGCACATCACGACGTCCCCGGCGGGGCTGCGGGCGGCGCCCGGCAGCACCACCAGGTGAGCGGTGCCGACCGTCCTCTCGATCAGCTCCGCCACCTCGTCGGTGCGGTCGGCGGGGGTGATCAGTCGCAGATGCAGCATGCGGGGCAGCGTAGACGCCGCCGGTGTCTCACAGCTTGCGCAGCCGCAGCCGCTGCACCTTGTGGTCGGGGCCCTTGCGCACGACGAGCGTGGCCCGGCCTCGGGTGGGCGCGATGTTCTCCACCAGGTTCGGCCGGTTGATGGTCCGCCACATGGTGCGGGCGTAGTCGAGGGCCTCGTCCTCGGACACCTGGGTGCACTTGCGGAAGTACGAGGAGGGGTCCTGGAAGGCGGTGTCGCGCAGCTTGCGGAACCGGTTCAGGTACCAGCGCTCGATGTCCTCGGTGCGCGCGTCGACGTACACGCTGAAGTCGAAGTAGTCGGCGAGCCCGACCCGGGTGCGGCCGTCCTGCCCCGGCAGCGCGGGCTGGAGGACGTTCAGGCCCTCCACGATCAGGATGTCCGGGCGGCGGACGGTCAGCTTCTCGCCGGGCACGATGTCGTAGATCAGGTGCGAGTAGACGGGCGCGGTCACCTCCGCCTTGCCCGCCTTCACATCGGCGACGAACCGGGTGAGCGCCCGGCGGTCGTACGACTCCGGGAACCCCTTGTGGGACATCAGGCCGCGCGCCTGGAGCTCCCGCGTCGGCAGCAGGAACCCGTCCGTGGTCACCCGCTCCACCCGCGGGTGCTCGGGCCAGCGCGACAGCAGCGCCTGGAGCAGCCGGGCCACGGTCGACTTGCCGACCGCGACCGAGCCCGCCACCCCTATGACGAACGGCGTCCCGGACTGCGAGCCCTGCTCGCCGAGGAACGTGTTCAGCGCGCCGCGCAGTCCGTCGGTCGCGCCGACGTAGAGGTTGAGCAGCCGGGACAGCGGCAGGTACACGTCCCGCACCTCGTCCAGGTCGATGACGTCCCCGAGCCCGCGCACCCGCTCCACCTCCTCGGCGGTGAGCGGCAGCGGCGTCTTGTCACGCAGCGCGCTCCACTCGTCACGAGTGAGGTCGACATAGGGAGTCGCCTCCGGCCTTGACCGGTGGGCGCTCCGCGGCATCGAGGGCACCGGAGAGATCACAGTCCATTGTTAACGGAGTCCGGACGCGGCGGGGGGTGGGGTCGGTCACGTGGCGGCGGCCGCGCGAGGTTCGTACCCCCGTGGGAATTTCCGAATTCGGGCAGGCGGCGGCCGGTTTCGAAGGGTGACGGGTCGTAAGGTGCGGAGGCATGTGTGGAATCGTGGGATATGTGGGTGTGCAGTCGGCGCTCGACGTGGTGATGGCGGGGCTGCGGCGGCTGGAGTACCGGGGGTACGACTCGGCGGGGGTGGCGGTGCTCGCGGACGGCGGGCTCGCGGCGGCCAAACGGGCCGGGAAGCTGGTCAATCTGGAGAAGGAGCTGGTGGAACGGCCGCTGCCGACCGGGTCCACCGGCATCGGGCACACCCGGTGGGCGACCCACGGCGGGCCCACCGACGCCAACGCGCACCCGCACCTCGACAACGCCGGGCGCGTCGCGGTCGTGCACAACGGGATCATCGAGAACTTCGCGCTGCTGCGCGCCGAACTCGCCGAGCGCGGGCACGGCCTGGCCTCCGAGACGGACACCGAGGTCGTCGCGCATCTGCTCGCCGAGGCGTTCTCCTCGTGCGCCGATCTCGCCGAGGCCATGCGGCAGGTGTGCCGGCGCCTCGAAGGGGCGTTCACGCTGGTGGCCGTGCACGCCGACGCGCCCGGCGTGGTCGTCGGCGCCCGCCGCAACTCGCCGCTGGTCGTCGGGGTCGGGGAGGGCGAGGCGTTCCTCGCCTCCGATGTCGCCGCGTTCATCGCGCACACCCGCTCCGCGATCGAACTCGGCCAGGACCAGGTCGTCGAACTGCGCCGGGACGGCGTCACCGTCACCGGCTTCGACGGACGGCCCGCCGAGGTCCGCTCCTACAACGTCGACTGGGACGCCGCCGCCGCCGAGAAGGGCGGCTACGACTACTTCATGCTCAAGGAGATCGCCGAGCAGCCCAAGGCGGTCGCCGACACCCTGCTCGGCCGGATCGACGCGGCCGGCTCGCTGACCCTGGACGAGGTGCGCATCGACGCCGCCGAGCTGCGCGAGACGGACAAGGTCGTCATCGTCGCCTGCGGTACGGCCTTCCACGCGGGCCTGATCGCCAAGTACGCCATCGAGCACTGGACCCGCGTCCCCTGCGAGGTCGAGCTGGCCAGCGAGTTCCGCTACCGGGACCCCATTCTCGACGCCCGGACGCTGGTCGTGGCCATCTCCCAGTCCGGGGAGACCATGGACACCCTGATGGCGCTGCGGCACGCCCGCGAGCAGGGCGCCCGGGTGCTCGCCATCTGCAACACCAACGGCTCCACCATCCCGCGCGAGTCGGACGCGGTGCTCTACACCCACGCCGGGCCCGAGGTCGCCGTCGCCTCCACCAAGGCGTTCCTGACCCAGCTGGTCGCCTGCTACCTGGTCGCCCTCTATCTCGGCCAGGTGCGCGGCACCCAGTGGGGCGACGAGATCCGCGCCGTCATCCGCGACCTCTCGCGCATCGGCGGCGCCGTCGAACGCGTCCTGGAGACCATGGAGCCGGTGCGGGAACTCGCCCGCTCGCTGGCGGAGAAGAACACCGTGCTCTTCCTCGGGCGGCACGTCGGGTACCCGGTCGCCCTGGAGGGCGCGCTCAAGCTCAAGGAGCTCGCGTACATGCACGCCGAGGGCTTCGCGGCCGGCGAGCTGAAGCACGGGCCGATCGCCCTCATCGACGAGGACCTGCCGGTCGTCGTGGTCGTCCCCTCGCCGCGCGGCCGGTCCCTGCTGCACGGCAAGATCGTCTCCAACATCCAGGAGATCCGCGCCCGGGGCGCCCGGACCATCGTGATCGCCGAGGAGGGCGACGAGGCGGTCGTCCCCTACGCCGACCACCTCATCCGCGTCCCGGCCACACCCACCCTGCTCCAGCCGCTGGTCGCCACGGTGCCCCTCCAGGTCTTCGCCTGCGAACTGGCCACCGCCCGGGGCAACGAGGTGGACCAGCCCCGCAACCTGGCGAAGTCGGTGACCGTGGAGTAGCGGGAGCGGTGCGGGGACGCGACCGGGAAGGCGGTGCGCGGCGATGAGTTCCGGCGCCGTTGTCAGTCCTATGGGTGATAGTCGTACCGACCGACGAAAGGACCCCGCCATGACCGCCGCACCCGTCAAGGGCCCCGCCAGCTACTTCCCCTCCATCGAGAAGAAGTACGGCCGGCCGGTCGCCGAGTGGAAGGAACTGATCCGCTCCTCGCCGCTGGCCCGGCACATGGAACTGGTCGCCTGGCTCAAGACCGAGCACGGCCTCGGCCACGGCCATGCCAACGCCCTGGTGGCGCACACCCTGGCCGAGGACAGCGGCAAGTAGGGCTCCGGCGGGGCGAAGCCCCGTAGGGTCCCTCCATGAGCATCATCGGGGTCGGTATCGACGTGGCCGAGATCGACCGGTTCGCGGCGTCGCTGGAGCGGACGCCCGGACTGGTCGCCCGCCTCTTCGTGGAACGGGAACTGCTGCTGCCCAGCGGCGAGCGCCGGGGCATGGCCTCGCTCGCCGCCCGGTTCGCCGCCAAGGAGGCCGTGGCCAAGGCGCTCGGCGCCCCCGCCGGGCTGCTGTGGACGGACGCGGAGGTGTACGTCGAGGACAGCGGGCGGCCCCGGCTGCGGGTGAAGGGCTCGGTGGCGGCGCGCGCCGCCGAACTCGGCGTACGGTCCTGGCACCTCTCGCTCAGCCATGACGCGGGCGTGGCCTCCGCCGTCGTCGTCGCGGAGGGGTAGCCGGCGCCGCGACGGCGCGTCAGCCTTCTTTCCCCTCCCGCGCGTCCGGGTCCACCACGCGGAACGCCAGCACCGTCGCGTCGTCCTCCGCGTGCGGGCCGGTGAGACCGTCGACCAGGTCCCGCACGAAGGCGTCGAGCGCGTCGCGCCCCGGCGGGACGCCGCCCGCCGCGCCCCGCGCGACGGCCCGCAGCAGCCGCGCGGAGTCCCGGTCGAGGTCGGAGCCGCGGCGCTCGATCAGGCCGTCCGAGTAGAGCAGCACCACGTCCCCGGGGCGCAGCGGCGTCTCCGCCGCCGTGTACGTCTCCTCCGGCAGCACGCCCAGCGGCATGCCGGGGCCGCCCGGGGGCGGATCGAGCAGCCGGGGCTCGCCGTCGCGGACCAGGACCGGCACCGGATGGCCCGCGCAGGTCCAGCGCAGCAGCCGGGTGTCGGGGTGGTAGCGGGCGATGACCGCGGTGGCGGTGGACTCCTCGCCGTCGTCGCAGGCGACCGCGTTGAGCCAGCCGGTGAGCCGTTCCACCCACTCGCCCGTGTACGCGAGACCGGCCAGCGCGTACCGCAGCTTCGCCATCAGCGTGACGGCGGCCAGGCCGTGGCCGCGGGCGTCGCCGAGCGCGACGAGCAGCTTGCCCGAGGGCAGCACCCGGGTCTTGTACCAGTCGCCGCCGACCCGCGCGGCGCGCGCCTCGGGCCGGTAGACGGCCACCGCCTCCACGCCGTGCCGGGCCAGTTCCGCCGGGAAGCCGGGCAGTACGGCGTCGCGGAGCCGTTCGGCCACCTCGGCGACGGTGTCCGCGCGTTCCCGCTGGGCCTGGGCCTCCCGGGTCGCCCGCTCGGCCAGCGCGTGGCTGCGCCGGTCGGAGGTGGCGTCGTGCAGCACCGCGCGCACCGCCCACACCGGCCCCGAGGTGAGCCGTACCGGCTCGGCGACGAGATGGACGATCCGGTCGTCGGGACCGGTCAGGCGCAGGTCGCACTCCGCCACCGGCGCGCTCAGCAGGATGTCGTGGACGGCCCGGTACAGCGCGTCCAGGCTCCGCGGTGTCAGCCGCCGCCCCAGCTCCAGCAGGCCGGGCGGCGGCTCGCCGTCGGCCGCCCCGAGGACGTGCCCGAACCCGGAGGACACCTCGACGGCGCCGTCGCCCAGGCTCCACTCGGCCCAGCAGACCCCCACCAGGCGCTGCGCCTCCTGCGCCATCAGGGACTCGTGGCCGCGTTCCCAGCTGACCAGCAGCAGATCGTCCGCAGGCGTCACCCGCACCTCGCTGCTGACCCGGACGGTGAGCCCGTCCGGGCCCGGCAGCGGCCACTCGGCGGCCTCCGGGCCCTGCGGCCGGCCGGTGCGGCAGACCTCGTCGAGCAGCCGGGGCACGGCGGTGCCGGCCAGGGTGGGGAAGCGCTCGAACAGCGGTACCGGGCCGGACCAGGGCGCCAGCCCGCCGGGCGGCAGGATCCGGGCGGCGTACTCGCGGGCGGCCCGGTTCTGGCCCACGTAGAGGAACCGGTCGTGCGGGTTCAGCGCGCCGGGCAGGGGGCGGATCACCGTGACCGGGACCGGCAGCGAGTCGAGCAGGGTCCGCACGGCCTCGCCCACCGGCGCGGCGGCGGGGCGGGGGAGCGCGCCCGTGCCGGTGCCGCCGCCCTGGTCCCGCCCGGCGGCCCCGCACGCGCTCACATGCCTGCCGATCCGGAAGCGCTGCTCGGCCAGGAGCAGCTCCAGGGCCTGGAGGCGCTGCCGGCGCGCCGCGTCGTCACCGGGCGCCGCCCATGGGGGCGAGGCGCCGGAACCCGCCGGGTCCTCGGCCATGCGCCCGCCTCCCTCCGGGGTCCCGCCGTCGTGTCCGCCGGTGTACGCCGCGTCGCTCGTCACCGGGACCACCGGGTTCCCGTGCGGCACCGGACGTATGCGGGGCAGACTCGACGACATGCGTATCGCCCACAGCGTCGAGACGGTCAGAACAGCCGAGCGCGCCCTCATGGCGCGGCTGCCCGAGGGGGCGCTCATGCAGCGCGCCGCCGCCGGGCTCGCCGCCGCCTGCGCGGACCTGCTCGGGCGGGTGTACGGCCGCCGGGTGGTGCTGCTGGTGGGCAGCGGCGACAACGGCGGCGACGCGCTGTACGCGGGCGCCCGGCTGGCCCGCCGCGGCGCCGGGGTCACCGCGGTCGAACTCGCCCCCGGCCGCACCCATCCGGGCGGACTCGCGGCCCTGCGGCGCGCGGGCGGCACGGTCACCCGCGCGGACGCGGGACCGGCCGCGGTCGACCGGGCCGACCTGGTCGTCGACGGGATCGTGGGCATCGGCGGCAGGGGCGGGCTGCGCCCCGAGGCGGAACAGCTGGCCGGGCACGCGGCCCGCGCCCGTGCCGCCGTGGTCGCCGTCGACCTGCCCAGCGGGGTCGAGGCGGACAGCGGCGAGGTGCGCGGGGCGGCCGTCCGCGCCGACCTGACCGTCACCTTCGGCACGCACAAGCCGGGGCTGCTGGTCGACCCGGCCCGCGAGTACGCCGGTACGGTCCGGCTCGTCGACATCGGCCTGGGCGCCGAACTGCCCGCCGACCCCGAGCTGGAGGCGCTCCAGCACGCCGACGTGGCCGCGCTGCTGCCGCGCCCGGCCGCCGAGAGCGACAAGTACCGGCGGGGCGTGGTCGGGGTCGCCGCGGGCTCGGCCCGCTATCCGGGCGCGGCGGTGCTCGCGGTGTCGGGCGCGCTGCGCGGCGGGGCGGGCGCCGTACGGTACGTCGGCCCGGCCGGGGAGGCGGTGATCGCCCGGTTCCCGGAGACCCTGGTGTCCGACCGGGGGCCGCGCGAGGCGGGCCGGGTCCAGGCGTGGGTGGTGGGCCCGGGGGCCGGGGACGACGCGGCGACGGTGGCCGAGGTGCTGGCGTCACCGGTGCCCGTGCTGCTGGACGCGGACGGGCTGCGGCTGGCCGGCCGCGCCGCCGTACGGGACCGCGAGGCGCCCACCCTGATGACCCCGCACGCGGGCGAGGCCGCCGCCCTGCTGGGGGTGGCGCGCGAGGAGGTCGAGGCGGCCCGGCTGTCCGCCGTGCGGGAGCTGGCCGCCGCCTACCGGGCGACCGTGCTGCTGAAGGGCTCGACCACGCTCGTCGCCGGTCCGGACGGCGGTCCCGTCCGGGTCAACCCGACCGGCACCCCGTACCTCGCCACGGCCGGCAGCGGCGATGTGCTGTCCGGTCTCGCGGGCTCCCTGCTGGCGGCCGGGCTCTCCCCCCTGGACGCGGGCAGCGCGGGCGCCTACCTGCACGGACTCGCCGGCCGCTTCGCCTCGGCCGGCGCCCCCGCCGGCGCCCACGACGTCGCGGCCGCGATCCCGGACGCCTGGCGGGACGTACGGGACGTACCGGACGCACGGGGCTGAGGTGACCGCCCGCGGCCCGGACCCGGGGCCGCGGGACCTCCCGCCGCCCCGGAGGCCCTCTGAGAGACTGGGGGCGCGATGAACGAGACAGCACATCCGCGGACGGCCCCGTTGCGCGCCCGCGCCGAGATCGATCTGGCCGCTCTGCGGGCCAACGTGCGGACCCTGCGCGAGCGGGCGCCCGGCGCCGCCCTGATGGCCGTGGTCAAGTCCGACGCGTACGGCCACGGCGCCGTGCCGTGCGCCCGCGCGGCCGTCGCCGCCGGTGCCACCTGGCTCGGCACCGCCACGCCCGAGGAGGCGCTGGCGCTGCGCGCGGCCGGGCTCCCGCCCGAGCAGGTCCGGGTGATGTGCTGGCTGTGGACGCCGGGCGGCCCGTGGCGGGAGGCGATCGAGGCCGACGTGGACATGTCGGTGAGCGGGCTGTGGGCCATGGCGGAGGTGCGGGAGGCCGCGCGCGCCGCCGGACGGCCCGCCCGGGTGCAGCTGAAGGCCGACACCGGGCTCGGCCGCAACGGCTGCCAGCCCGCCGACTGGCCCGCGCTCGTCGCCGAGGCCCTGCGCGCCGAGGCCGAGGGCCTGGTCCGGATCACCGGACTGTGGTCCCACTTCGCCTGCGCCGACGAGCCGGGGCACCCCTCGATCGCCGCGCAGCTCGACCGGTTCCGCGAGATGACCGCGTACGCCGAGGCGCGGGGCGTGCGCCCCGAGGTGCGGCACATCGCCAACTCGCCCGCCACGCTCACCCTGCCGGAGACCCACTTCGACCTGGTCCGTACGGGCATCGCCGTCTACGGCCTCTCGCCCAGCCCCGAACTGGGCACCCCGGCCGACTTCGGGCTGCGCCCGGTGATGACCCTGTCCGCCTCCCTGGCCCTGGTGAAGCACGTGCCCGGCGGGCACGGCGTCAGCTACGGGCACCACTACGTCACCCCGGGCGAGACCACCCTCGGCCTGGTCCCCGTCGGCTACGCGGACGGCGTCCCGCGCCACGCCTCGGGCACCGGGCCGGTGCTGATCGGCGGCAAGTGGCGCACGGTCGCCGGCCGTATCGCCATGGACCAGTTCGCCGTCGACCTGGGCGGCGACGAACCGGAGACCGGGTCCGAGGCCGTGCTGTTCGGGCCGGGCGACCGGGGCGAGCCCACCGCCGAGGACTGGGCGCAGGCCGCAGGCACCATCGCGTACGAGATCGTCACACGCATCGGAACACGCGTCCCCCGCGTCCATCTCCACGAGACCCGCCCCCGAGGGGCGGCGGGCGAGCAGGAGTAGCGGCCGGAGGGGCGCGGTCCGGCCGGGGCGCCCAGGACACCCCGGCGGGACGCCCCGGGCGAGCAGAACACGGCACGGCACACGCCGGACCGTCACACGGAGGAGCGGTACGTGAGCGAGAGCAGTGCGGCTGCCGGCGCCTCGGGGGCGTTTGGCGGCTGGCGCAGGGCGACCGGTATCGCGGGCGCCGCGATAGGCGTGGTGGCGGCGGGCGCCGCCGCCACCGTCGCCGTCGAACGGATGACCGTGGGCCGGAACATGCGCAGGAAGGCCCGGCTCGCCCTGGACTCGGCGGGGCCGTACGGCTCGCTGCGCGGAACCCCGGGACGGGCGTACGCCGACGACGGCACCGAGCTGTACTACGAGATCGACGAGATCGCCGAGGCCGACAAGGCCGACAAGGCCGACAAGGCCGACGAGACCGACGACCTCGACCCGGCCGCCGAGGTGCTCTCCGAGCGCCGCCGCCGGCTCTTCGGGCTGAAGGCCCCCGCGCCCGTGACCGTCGTCTTCAGCCACGGCTACTGCCTCGGCCAGGACTCCTGGCACTTCCAGCGTGCCGCGCTGCGCGGGGTGGTCAGGTCCGTGTACTGGGACCAGCGCAGCCACGGCCGGTCCGGGCGGGGCGTGGCCCAGAGCCGGGACGGCGTGCCGCTCACCATCGACCAACTGGGCCGCGATCTGAAGGCCGTCCTCGACGCCGCCGCGCCCGAGGGCCCGGTCGTGCTGGTCGGGCACTCCATGGGCGGGATGACCGTGATGGCCCTGGCCGCCCAGTACCCGGAGCTGATCAGGGACCGGGTCGTCGCCACCGCCTTCGTGGGCACCTCCTCGGGGCGGCTGGGCGAGGTCAACTTCGGGCTGCCGCTGGCCGGGGTCAACGCGGTGCGGCGGGTGCTGCCCGGTGTGCTCAAGGCGCTCGGGCAGCGCGCGGAGCTGGTGGAGCGGGGGCGGCGGGCCACCGCCGACCTGTTCGCCGGGGTCATCAAGCGGTACTCCTTCGCCGGGCGGGACATCGACCCGGCCGTCGCCCGGTTCGCCGAGCGGATGATCGAGAGCACCCCCATCGACGTGGTCGCCGAGTTCTACCCGGCCTTCACCGACCACGACAAGACCGAGGCGCTGGCCCTCTTCGCCCGGCGGCCGGTGCTCGTGCTGGCCGGGGTGCAGGACCTGGTCACGCCCAGCGAGCACAGCGAGGCCATCGCGGATGTGCTGCCCGACGCCGAGCTGGTGCTGGTGCCGGACGCCGGGCACCTGGTGATGCTGGAGCACCCGGAGGTCGTCACCGACCGGCTCGCCGACCTGCTGACCCGGGCGGGCGCGGTCCCGGCAGGCGCTACCGTGGGTGAACATGGAAAGGCCAGCAATGCCAGCAGCACCGCACAGCGCGGCTGACCCCGTGTCCGTCGAGCTCACCCTCACCGCCGCCGAGCAGACGCGGGAGCTGGGCCGCCGGCTCGCCGGTCTGCTGCGCGCGGGCGACCTCGTGATGCTCAGCGGGGAGCTGGGTGCGGGCAAGACCACGCTGACCCGCGGACTCGGCGAGGGCCTGGGTGTGCGCGGCGCCGTCACCTCCCCGACCTTCGTGATCGCCCGGGTGCACCCGTCGCTCGGCGACGGGCCGCCGCTCGTCCACGTCGACGCGTACCGCCTGGGCGGCGGGCTCGACGAGATGGAGGACCTCGATCTGGACGTCTCGCTGCCGGACTCGGTGATCGTCGTCGAGTGGGGCGAGGGCAAGGTCGAGGAGCTGACCGAGGACCGCCTCCAGATCGCCATCCACCGCTCGACCGGGACGGCTTCCGAGGCCGGGGAGGCGGACGACGAGACGCGTCGGCTGACGGTGACCGGGATCGGCCCGCGCTGGTCGGCCGCGGATCTGAGCGTCCTCACCGCCCAGGACAGGTCCTAGCGGCTGCTCGGCGCCGAGGGAGCGGCTGTCCGTCACGACAGGGGCCGGCTTCCCCTCGCTCGTTGTTTCGCCCTACCCTCCGCCCTTCGTTCCACCCTTCGTTCCGACAGACTGTCGGCAAGCCTTGCGTCGCGGCTCCCGGGCGTGGTCACATGGTATCCAGCTCGTGGTTAGGTCTACCTAACTACGCCCGCCCCCGGCCCTAGGAGGCGTCCATGCCGGCTGCCGAGAACCCGCCCCGCCCGTACCCGGTCAAGCCGGTCACCGGGGTGAGCATGCGCGACCTGCTGGCCTCCTGCGCCGCGGCCGAGGCCGTCTCGCGCCCGCCGCGTGCCCCGGAGCCCGCCGAGGGACGCTCGGTCCCCCGTCCGGTGGAAGAGCAGCGGCGCGCGGCGTAGCCCTATCGGATGACGACGATCTTCTGGCCGATCGTCGCGAACATCCACATCGTCTCGCCGTCCGGCCGCGACTCGCGGATGCCGCCCGTCTGCACGGAACCGGACGTGTCCGCCTCGGGCGGCGTGCTGTCCACGGCCGCGCTGAAGCCGATCACGACCCCGTTGACACTCGCGAACCGGACGACGTGCTCGACGGGGACGCCGTCCGTGCCGGTGACCGCCTTGGAGCGCGAGGTGACCGCGTAGGTGCCCGGTGCCGGGTCCACGGTGCCCGGGACGACCTTGAAGCTGTTCTCCACCCGGCCGCCCGCGCCGACCAGCCAGACCCGGTCGTCGTCCACCGAGTACACGACCCGCTCGCCCGTGCCGGAGCCGGCCGGCAGGGCCGCCGGGTGGAGCCGGTCGCGGGGTGCCTTGCTGGCGCTCGCCGCGGCCGTCGCCGAGGCGCCCGGCCGGCCGGACAGGTCCGGCGGTACGTTCGCCTGCGCCCGGTAGGCGAGGAACCCGACCGTGACGACGGCGGCGGCGGTGAGCCCGGCCACGAATCCCGTGCTGCTCCTTGCCACGGTTGCCCACCTTTGTATCGGTTGCTGCACCACTCGCCTGTCTTGCGACGGTAGCAGCCGCAATGTTCCCCACCGGGGCGCCCGGCCCGCCACCAGGGGTCGTGTCGGCCCTGGGGCGGTGCGGGGGCGGTGCCGGTGCGGGGCGGGGTGGTGCCTGGGCGGTGCGGGCGGCGGTCCGGCCGGTGGGGCCTGTGCTGGTCCGGCCGGTGGGGAGTGGGGGCTGCGCCGGTTCTGCGTCGGCCCACCCGTGGCCCGCTCCACTTCGTGCCCCGGTCCTACGGCCCCCTGCCGGCTCGCTGTCTCCCTGGTCCCCCCGGGTCTCCCTGCCGGTCTGCCGTCCGGCCCCCGCTCGGGGCCGCCCGTCCAGTCCGCGCTTGGGTCTGCTGACTGGTCTCCTGCCTGGTCTGCTGCTCTGTTGCCGGGCCTTGCGCGCCGGTCCGGCGTCCGGCCTGCGGCGGGATCGTGCCCGGTCTGCCACGGGGACCGGCACGCTCCCGCCACGGGGCCCGGTCGGCCCGCTGCCCTGGTCAGCACCCGCGGCCCCCGGCTCGCGCCTCCACCGTCTGTCCGCCCGCGTCCCCGCCCAAGGCGCGGCACCGCCTCGCCGCCCTGCCTCCAGGCCCCGGCCCCCGGTGTCCCGCCCCCGCGCCCTGCCCTCTCCAGGCCCCCGTCCGCCCGCCGCGTCCCCCACCACTCCCCGGCGCCGTAGGCTGTTCGCGTGCTCTTGCTCGCTCTGGATACCGCCACCCCCGCCGTCACCGTCGCCCTGCACGACGGGGCGGCCGTCATCGCCTCGTCGAGTCAGGTCGACGCGCGCCGGCACGGGGAGCTGCTGCTTCCGGCCGTCGACCGGGTCCTGACCCAGGCCGGTGTCACGCTGGACGCCGTCACGGGCGTCGTGGCGGGCATCGGCCCCGGCCCCTACACCGGACTGCGCGTCGGTCTGATGACCGCCGACACCTTCGGGCTCGCGCTCGGCGTCCCCGTGCACGGCGTGTGCACGCTCGACGGGCTCGCCTACGCGGCCGACGTCCCCGGCCCCTTCGTAGTGGCCACCGACGCCCGCCGCAAGGAGGTCTACTGGGCGCGCTACGCCGACTCGCGCACCCGGCTGACCGATCCGGCCGTCGACCGGCCCGCCGACATCGCCGAGCAGGTCGCGGGCCTGCCCGCGGTCGGCGCCGGCGCGCTGCTCTACCCGGACACCTTCCCGAAGGCGCACGAGCCCGAGCACGTGTCGGCCGCCGCCCTCGCCTCGCTGGCCGCCGAGAAGCTGGCCGCCGGCGAGGAGCTGCCCGCCCCCCGCCCGCTGTATCTGCGCAGGCCGGACGCGCAGGTCCCCAAGAACTACAAGGTGGTCACCCCGAAGTGACCGGAGCGACGACGAACCGGGCCGCCGGGCACACGCTGCGCGAGATGCGCTGGTGGGACATCGACCCGGTGCTGGATCTCGAGAAGGAACTCTTCCCCGAGGACGCCTGGTCACGGGGCATGTTCTGGTCCGAGCTGGCGCACTCGCGCGGCCCGGAGGCCACCCGGCGCTATCTGGTGGCCGAGGCGGAGGGCCGCATCGTCGGCTACGCGGGGCTGGTCGCCTCCGGCGGCCAGGGCGACGTGCAGACCATCGCGGTCGCCCGCGACCTCTGGGGCAGCGGGCTCGGCGCCCGGCTGCTGACCGAGCTGCTGCGGGCCGCGACCGCCTTCGAGTGCACCGAGGTGATGCTGGAGTGCCGCGTGGACAACATCCGCGCGCAGAAGCTCTACGAGCGCTTCGGCTTCGCCCCCATCGGGGTCCGCAGGGGCTACTACCAGCCGGGGAACGTGGACGCCCTGGTGATGCGCCTGTCCGACCCCTCCGCCTCCGTACAAGGAACCGAGATCCATGGCTGACCCGCGCGACGAGCCTCTCGTCCTCGGTATCGAGACCTCCTGCGACGAGACCGGTGTCGGCGTCGTCCGCGGCACCACCCTGCTGGCGGACGCCGTCGCCTCCAGCGTCGACGAGCACGCCCGCTTCGGCGGTGTCGTGCCCGAGGTCGCCTCCCGCGCCCACCTGGAGGCGATGGTCCCCACCATCGACCGCGCGCTGAAGGAGGCCGGGGTGAGCGCCAGGGACCTGGACGGCATCGCGGTCACCGCGGGCCCGGGACTGGCCGGGGCGCTGCTGGTGGGCGTGTCGGCGGCGAAGGCGTACGCCTACGCGCTCGGCAAGCCGCTGTACGGCGTCAACCACCTCGCCTCGCACATCTGCGTGGACCAGCTGGAGCACGGCCCGCTGCCCGAGCCGACCATGGCGCTGCTGGTCTCCGGCGGCCACTCCTCGCTGCTGCTGTCCGCCGACATCACCTCCGACGTGCGGCCGCTGGGCGCGACGATCGACGACGCGGCGGGCGAGGCGTTCGACAAGGTCGCCCGCGTGCTGAACCTCGGCTTCCCGGGCGGCCCGGTCATCGACCGCTACGCGCGCGAGGGCGACCCGGCGGCCATCGCCTTCCCGCGCGGTCTGACCGGTCCGCGCGACGCCGCCTACGACTTCTCCTTCTCCGGGCTGAAGACGGCGGTGGCCCGCTGGATCGAGGCCAGGCGGGCGGCCGGTGAGGAGGTCCCGGTGCGGGACGTGGCGGCGTCCTTCCAGGAGGCGGTCGTGGACGTCCTCACCCGCAAGGCCGTGCGCGCCTGCAAGGACGCGGGCGTGGACCATCTGATGATCGGCGGCGGTGTGGCCGCCAACTCCCGGCTGCGCGCCCTCGCCCAGGAGCGCTGCGAGGCGGCCGGTGTCCGGCTGCGCGTGCCCCGCCCC
Organism: Streptomyces sp. PL-25; assembly: GCF_058344915.1. NCBI lineage: Bacteria > Bacillati > Actinomycetota > Actinomycetes > Kitasatosporales > Streptomycetaceae > Streptomyces > Streptomyces sp. PL-25. The sequence continues at coordinate 2,957,455 of NZ_CP136997.1, read as the reverse complement.
AAGCTGTGCACGGACAACGGCGCGATGGTGGCGGCGCTCGGCGCCGAGATGGTCGCCCGCAACCGCGCGGCCTCCGACTGGGACCTGTCCGCGGACTCCTCCCTGCCGGTGACCGACCCGTACGTGCCGGGCACGTCCCAGCCGCACGGGCACGGCCATGGTCACGGGCACAGCCACGACCATGTGCACGAGGTCAGCAAGGAGAACCTGTACTCGTGACCGTCGCGCTGATGTGGGAGGCCCGCGCGGCCGAGGGCCGCGGCGGCGAACTCCTCGACTGGGCCCGGCGCCAGACGCTCCCTCAGGAGCCGCTGCGCCGCGAGACGTTCCGCGCCCCGCAGGACCGGGTGCTCGTCATCACCTGGTGGGACGCCGCCGGTCTCGGCGCCGATCTCCCGGAACTGCCCGAGCCCGCACCGGGGTTGGTGACCAGGGCCGTCCACCGCTGGCGCTTCGAGCGGGTCGAGGACGGGGCACGGTAGGCGAGTTGGCGTACCGCCCCGCGTCTACGCTATGATCATCACACAGCAAGCGGCCGGAAAACGGCCCGCGAGCAGTGCGTTGGTGGTCCAAGGAAAGACGCCCCGCTTCCTGCGGGGAGATGCAGGTGCAAGGCCGGCCCAGCGCTCGATCAGACCCCGTCCCGGTTCGTCCGGGGCGGGGTCTTGTGCTGTCGCTGTCCAGCGGCAGGGGCGGCGCCGTGTGCCGTACGGGTCCGGCCGGGACGCCGCGCACCGGCCGGACCCCGCCGCTCACTGCACCGCCGTCACCCGCGCCTCGCAGCGCAGCCGCCGGTCCGGGCCCACCTCCCGCACCGGGCCCGTCAGGGTCAGCCGGGCCGTGTGCCGCGCGTCCGTGCTGGAGGCGGCCAACCGCAGTTCCAGTGCGCCCGGTTCGACGATCCGGCGGCCGGTGCGGCCGGTGAAGGCCGACAGGTCGGCGTGGAAGCCGAACGTGACCCGGCGGGCCTCTCCGGGGGCCAGCTCCAGCCGCTGATAGCCGATCAGGCGGACATCGGGCCGGGCCACCGAGGCCACCGGGTCGTGCAGATAGAGCTGGACCACCTCGGCGCCCGCCCGGCCGCCCGTGTTGCGGACGGTCACCGACAGGTCGCACCCGCCGTCCGTGCCGATCGCCGCCACCTCGCCGTCGCCGCCGTCGCCGCCACCGACGGCGTCCGCCGTCCAGGCGAACGTCGTGTACGAGCGGCCGTGCCCGAACGGGTACAGCGGGGTCGGGTCCAGGCTGCTCACCTCGCCGGCCAGGCCCAGCGGCGGCTGAAGATAGGTCCAGGGCTGGCCGCCGGGACCGCGCGGCACGCTCACCGGGAGGCGGCCGGACGGGTTGACCCGGCCCGACAGCACGCCCGCCACCGCGGGGCCGCCCTCCTCGCCGGGGAAGAACGCCTGCACGACGGCGCCCAGCCGGCCCGCCCAGCGGCCCAGCGCGCAGGGGCGGCCGGTGAGCAGCACCAGGACGACGGGCACCCCCGTGGCGACCAGCGCGTCCAGCAGCGCGCCCTGCGCGCCCTGCGCGCCGGGCAGCGCGAGGTCCGCCACGTCGCAGCCCTCGCCGGAGGTGCCGCGCCCGAACAGGCCCGAGCGGTCGCCCAGCACGGCCACGCACACCTCGGCCTGCGCCGCGCGGGCCACGGCCGCCGCGAAGCCGGTGGTGTCCGGGTCCGCGACGCCGCAGCCCTCGGTGAACGTCAGCCGGGCGTCCGGCAGTTCGCCGCGCAGCGCCTCCAGCAGGGTGGGGATCGCGATGCCCAGGGGCACCTCGGGGTGCTGGGCGCCGACGTGGGAGGGGAAGGAGTAGCAGCCGAGCATCGCCAGGGCGTCGTCCGCGCGCGGGCCGACCACGGCGATCCGGGCGGCGGGGGACAGGGGCAGCAGGCCGCCGGGGTTGTCGAGGAGCACCACCGACTCCTCGGCCAGGCGGCGGGCCACGGCGCGGTTCTCCGGCGGGTCCAGGTCGACGGGTCCGGCGGGCGGCTCCGGGTCCCAGCCGGCGAAACTTTCGGAGGGGGTGGCGAGGAGCGGGTGTGGAACGGGCGAGGAGTGGGCGAGGAGTGGTTGAAGATGAGATTTTCCCGAGAAAGACGTCGTGGTGACGACTTCCTGACATCCCGCTCATAATTCGGACGTACGTTCCTGCCTGTGAGGGGACACACGGCGGGGAACGCGGCGGAGCCCGCTCCGGAGACGGGGCACACGGCTGAGGACGCCGGGGGACGCAGGGGGAGGCGGCGCCTGCGGGCCGCCGCGCTGGTGCTGGCCGGGGTCGTGGTGCTGGGTACGGCCACCGCGGGCTGGGCCTACTGGCATCTGAACCAGAACATCACCGGCGTCGACATCGACGGCGCGCTCGGCGACGACCGCCCGGCACGCCCGGCCGCCGGCCCCGCGGAACCGGCCGCGTCCGGCGCCCCGGCCACCGCGCCGCCCCTGCCGAGCGGCGCCCTCAACCTGCTCGTCCTCGGCTCCGACTCGCGCAGCGGCGCCAACCGGGCGCTGGGCGGGGGCGACAGCGAGGGTGCCCGCTCCGACACGGCGATGGTGGTGCACATCGACGCGGGCCGTACCTCGGCCACCGTGGTGAGCATCCCGCGCGACACGCTGGTGACCCGGCCGTCCTGCCCGCTGGCCTCGGGCGGCTCCACGGCACCGGCGTACCAGGCGATGTTCAACACCGCCTACGAGGTGGGCGGTCCGGTGTGCGCGGTCAAGACGGTGGAGGCCATGACCGGCGTCCGCATGGACCACTACCTGGAGCTGGACTTCACCGGCTTCGCGAAGCTGGTCGACGCCCTCGGCGGGGTCACCGTCACCACGGACCAGGACATCGACGACGACCAGAGCCATCTGCACCTGAAGGCGGGCACCCACCGGCTCGACGGCACCCGGGCCCTCGCCCTGGCCCGCACCCGGCACGGCATCGGCGACGGCAGCGACCTGGGCCGCATAGGGCTCCAGCAGCAGTTGGTGACCGCGCTGCTGAAGGAGGTCTCCAGCACCGGCCTGCTCACCGACCCGGCCCGCCTCTACCGCGTCGCGGACGCGGTCACCGGCAGCCTCACCACGGACACCGGCCTGGACTCGCTCCCCGAACTGATGCGGCTCGGCCAGAGCCTGAAGGGCCTGCCCGACGGCAAGGTCCGCACCGTGATGATGCCGGTGGTGCAGGCCCCCTCCGACCACAACCGGGTGGTGGCGAAGGAACCGGCGGCCGACGAACTGTGGGCCTCGCTGCGCTGAGACGACGGCGCCGGGCAGGGGGCGGTTCGTACCCGGCCCTGGGCGGTTCGGGCCCGGCCCCGCGCCCCCGGCCGGCGCCGGCCGGCCCGCGCCCGCCTGCCCCGCGCCCCACGGCGCCCTCCTCGCGGCGAGCGGCCCGCACCCGGACCTGCCCGCACCCGGCCCGTGCCCCGCGGTGAGCGTCCCGCGTCCCGCGCCCCACGGCCCCGCGCCGAGTGGCCTGCCCCCGGCGCTGTGCGCCCCGCGCCCTGTCCTCCGGCCCCGCGTCCGGTTCAGTCCCGTCGGCCCTGCGCCAGCAGTCCGTCCACCACCGCCGCGAGCTGGCCTGCCACGTCGTAGTCCGCGGTGGCCAGGTCCTCCCAGCGCTCGGACAGGGCGGTCAGCCGCGGGTAGCGGTCGGCGTCCTCGGGGGTCAGGAGGGTGGGGAACAGGTCCGGCCGGTCCGGGTCGGCGCCGCGCCGGGCGGCGGCGCGGCGGAAGACCAGGTCGCCGTGGACGACGTACCACAGGGTGCGGTAGGCGAACACGGCCTGCTCCTGTGTCAGGCCGCAGGCCATCGCGGAGTCGACGATCTCCTCGGGCATCCACAGGGCGTTCTTGTCCGTGACGTCCCCGAGGCTCAGCACGTCCACGACCCAGGGCATGCCGCTGAGCAGCGCGTGCATGTGCAGGGCGGTGGCCAGGACGCGGTCGCGCGGCGCGGCGGGGAGTTCGGGGCGCGGCACCGTGGCGGCCAGGCCGGCGACCGTGAGCATCAGCAGTTCCCGCTTGTCGCGCACATGGTGGTACAGCGCCATCGGGGTCGCGCCGACCTCCTTGGCGACCCGGCGCATGGACACCGCCTCGACGCCCTCCTCCTGGAGGATCCGCCGGGCCGCCGCCACGATCTGCCCGGCCTCGATCCGCCGCGGCCGCCCCGCCGCCCGTTTCGCTGTGCGCTCGCGCGCCTGGTTCTCCGCCACCCCCGCATTCTCCTCGTTCTCCCCGCCCGGCCCCCGGACCTCGGGGATCGCGCTTTTTTATACGCGTATAGTAACGTCATCGGCATGGTGAACTCCCAGACGCGCCACACCCCTTCCGCGGCCTCTCCCTGGCTGCTGCCGGTGCTGCTCACCGTGCAGTTCCTGGTCTCCCTCGACATGTCCGTCGTCAATGTCGCGCTGCCCGGCATGGGGCGGGGTCTGCACTTCGGCCCCGGCTCGCTGACCTGGGTCGTCAACGCCTACGCCCTGACCTTCGGCGGCCTGCTGATGTTCGGCGGGCGGCTCGCCGACGTGGTGGGGCGGCGCCGGGTGCTCGTGGCCGGCTTCGTCGTCTTCGGCGCGGCGAGCCTGGCCGGCGGGCTCGCCCAGTCGCCCGGCGCGCTGATCGCCGCCCGCGCCGCGCAGGGCGTGGGCGCCGCTGCGCTGGCCCCGGTCGGCCTCGCCCTGCTCACCGTGAGCTGCCCGCCGGGCCCCGCCCGCTCCCGCGCCCTCGGCCTGTGGGGCGCCGCGGGCGCGGTCGGCGGCGCGGTGGGCGTGCTGGCCGGCGGCCGGCGGACTGCTCACCGACTGGTTCGGCTGGCGCGCGGTGATGCTGGTCAACGTGCCCTTCGTGGTGGCCGTCCTGGCGGTCACCGGCCGCGCCGTACCCGCCGACACGCCCGCCGCCGCGCGGCGGGCCCCGCGCCCCCGCCTCGACCTCACCGGTGCCCTGCTGGTCACGGCCGGGACCGTGCTGCTCGTCCTCGGCCTGGTCAGGACCGAGACGTACGGCTGGGCGTCCTGGCGCACGGCCGCCGTGCTGGGCGCGGCGGCGGTGCTGCTCGCCGCGTTCGTGGTGACCGAGGCGCGCACCGCCGCCCCGCTGCTGCGGCTCGGGCTGCTCGGCACCGGTCCGGTGCTGGCGGCGAACGTCTTCGGGCTGCTGATGTCGGCGGGCCAGTTCGCCGCCTTCTACTTCACCTCGCTCTACCTCCAGCAGGTCCTCGGCTACGGCCCGACCGCCACCGGCTCGGCCTTCCTGCCGTTCTGCGCGGGCGTGGTCGTGGGCTCGGCGCTGGCGGCCCGCGCCATCGGCCGCTACGGGCCCCGGGTGCTGCTGACGGCGGGCGGGCTGCTGGGCGCGGCCGGGCTCGCCTGGTTCGCGGCGGCGGCCGCGGTGGACGGCGGCTTCACGGGCTCGGTGCTCGGCCCGTCGGCCGTGGCCAGCGTGGGCATCGGGCTGTGCTTCGTGCCGCTGGGCACCGCGGCCACCGGGTCCGTCGCCGCCGGGGAGGCGGGCATGGCCTCCGGGCTGCTCAACAGCTCACGGCAGGTCGGCGGCGCGGTGGGGCTCGCCGTCCTCGGCACGGTCGCCGCGCACGCCTCGGGGACGGCGCCGGACGGCGCCGCCCTGGTGCACGGCTTCTCGGCGGCGTACTGGACGGCGGCCGGGCTGCTCGCGGCGGGGGCGCTGGCGGCGGCGGTGCTGTACGGGCGCGGCGGCCGGGCCGGGGACGGCGCGGCGCCCGCCGCCGACACGGCGCCCGCTCAGGCGGCCGCGGGCTGATCCGTACCGCAGTAGCGGCACTTGGTGGCGGCCCCGGGCAGATCCTCCGACAGGCACGCCGGGCACGTCTTGGCGGGCCCCGGGTCGCCGAAGACCTTGACGCCCCGGCGGGCCTGGACGTGCTTGTACGGGACGACGATCAGGAAGTACACGACCGCCATGAAGATGATGAAGTAGATCAGCGCCGAGATGAACGCGCCGAGGTCCAGATAGGTCGCCTTGTTGCCGGTACGGCCGAGCTGCCAGCCGAGGCCGGGCGAGGAGTTGCCCTGCGCGCGGGCGATGATCGGGTTGATCACGAAGTCGGTGAACGCCTTGATCAGCGTGCTGAAGGCCAGCGCCACGATCAGGCCGACGGCCACGACCACGACATCGCCGCGCATCAGGAAGTTCTTGAAACCCCGCAGCATGGTTGGTCCTCGCTTCCCGGCGGACCGCGCGCACCGGCGGCACCCGCCGTGCCGCCCGCCGCGACCAGTCTCCGGGCGCGCGGGCGGCGCCCGCACCCCGGGCGCCGCCGATCGGGGGAGCGGGGCGCCCGCCGGGTGCCGGTGCGTCAGGGGCGGCCCGCCGGGTGGCCGAGAAGCATCGTGGGGGCGCCCGCCACCCGGGTGAGGAAGACGGTCGCCGTGTTCCGGCCGCACGGCCTGGGCAGCGCCTTGCGGCGCAGCTCCTCCGGTTCGACGGCCGAGCCGCGCTTCTTCACGGTCAGCGCGCCCACCTCGCGCTCGCGCAGCAGCGCCTTCAGCTTCTTGACGTTGAAGGGCAGCCGGTCGGTGATCTCGTACGCGGTGGCGTACGGGGTGGGCCGCAGCGCGTCGGAGGTGACGTAGGCGATGGTCTCGTCGATCAGGCCGCCGTCGAGTCCGGCGGCGGCCTCGGCGACCAGGTGGGAGCGGATGACGGCACCGTCCGGTTCGTACAGGTAGCGGCCCACCGGCCGCACCGGCGGGTCGGGCAGGCCCCGGCCGCGCAGCGTGTGCGGTCCCGGCAGCAGGGTCGCGCGCACCAGGCCCGGCTCGGTGCCGAACCACAGCACCGCCTCCTTCACGTCCCCGCCGTCGGAGATCCACTCGGCCTCGGCCTGCGGCGGCACCGCCTCGTGCGGGATGCCGGGCGCGACCTTCAGCGCGGCGCGCGGGGCCTTCAGCGCCGCCCCCACGGCCCAGGAGAGCGAGGGCGAGTAGCTCTCCGGGTCGAAGATCCGGCCCCGGCCGCCGCGCCGCGCGGGATCGACGAACACCGCGTCGTACGCGGACGTGTCGACCTCCGTCACATCCGCCTCGCGGACCTCGATCAGCCCGGCGAGCCCCAGCGCCTCGGCGTTCGCGCGGGCCACCGCCGCCGTCACCGGGTCCCGGTCCACGGCGAGGACCCGGATCCCGGCGCGGGCCAGGGCGATCGCGTCGCCGCCGATGCCGCAGCACAGGTCCGCGAGCGAGGTCACGCCCAGCTCCGCGAGCCGCGCCGCGCGGTGGGGGGCCACGCTCGCCCGGGTGGACTGCTCGACCCCGTTCGGGGTGAAGAACATCCGGTCCGCGTCGTCGGCGCCGAACTTCGCGGCCGCCCGCTGCCGCAGCCGGGCCTGTCCGAGCGCGGCCGACACCAGGGCGGCGGGGTGGTCGCGGCGCAGCCGGGTGGCGACGGCGAGTTCGTCGGCGGGCGCGGTGCCGCGCACCTCCTCCAGGAGGGCGCGGCCCTCGTCGGTGAGCAGCGCGGCGAAGGAGTCGGGCGGGGCGAGTGGGTCGGTCACCGGTTCATTGTCGGCCAGTCGGTGGACGGTGCGCGGCCGGCCGCGGTGTCGCCGCGGCTCAGGGGCGGCGGGCTGGGAGGATCCGGCGCCATGACCGTAGTAGTACAAAATGACAAAAAACGTCTCCTGGGTGCCCTGCGGCGCCGGGCGGCCCTGCACGCCGGACTCGGCGCCCTCGCCGTCGCCGCCCTCGTCTCCGGCTGCGCCGGACAGGACAGCACGGCGGTACGGCCCGCCCCCGGCCAGCAGCGCCTCCAGGCGCCCCCCGCCCGCGCCCTCGACTCCTACGCCTCCCGGCTCGCGACCTCCGCCGCGGCCCGCACCGCCGCCGCCAAGCGCTGGGGCCTGAGCCAGGCCCCGCTGCTGCCCCCGCCGCCCCCGGCCGTCAAGCCGAAGATCCACGCCCGCGCCGGCTTCGAGGTGGACCACCAGGAGGACTGGGACCTGCCCCCGGTCTTCACCACCGTCCCCACCAAGGACAAGGTCCTCTTCCTCACCATCGACGACGGCGCCGAGAAGGACCCCGCCTTCCTGCGCATGATGAGCGAGCTGAAGGTCCCCTACACGGCCTTCCTCAGCAACTACCTCGTCCAGGACGACTACGGCTACTTCCGCAAGGCGCAGGCGCAGGGCAACACCCTCAACAACCACACCCTGCACCACCCGTACCTGCCGGGCCTGTCCTACGACGAGCAGAAGCACGAGATCTGCGACATGCAGGACATCATGCAGAAGCAGTTCGGCAAGCGCCCCCGGATGCTCCGCCCGCCCTACGGCAACTACAACCAGGACACCCTGCGCGCCGCCAAGTCCTGCGGCATCCGCTACGCGCCGATCTGGAACGAGGAGGTCTACGTCGACCACTGGGAGTTCCGCGAGGACGACAAGCGGCTGCGCCCCGGCGACATCGTGCTCACCCACTTCCGCGGGCGCGACGAGTGGGACGGCACCATGGCCGACGACATGCGCCGCTTCCTGAACTACGCGACGGCCGAGGGGTACGCGGTGGCCCGGCTGGAGGACTACCTGTGAGACCGCGGCCCCGGCCGCGGCGCACGGCCGCGGGCCTGCTCGCGGCCGTGCTGCTGCTGGCCGGCTGCGCCTCGTCCGTCGACCCGATCCAGCGCCTGGGCCGCAAGGCCGCGCAGCGGGTCGCCTCGCCGGACGCGGCCTCCGACCGGCAGCCGTACCGCCGCTGGGGCCTCACGGCCCCGCTGCCCGCGCCGCCGCGCCCGCCCGCCCGGCCGACTCCCGCCACCGCCCGCCCCGCCGGGCCGCCGCCGGTGGTCGACCACGTCGGCACTCCCGACCGGGTCGTCTTCCTCACCTACGACGACGGCGCCGAGCGCGACGCGCGCTTCGTCGACATGGTCCGCGAACTGCGCCTGCCCGTCAGCATGTTCCTCACCGACAGCATCGCCGGACCCGGCTACGGCCACTTCGCGCGCCTGCGGTCGGCCGGTGCGGCACTGGAGAACCACACCCTGGAGCACCCCGCCCTGCGCGGTCTGCCCCGCACCGGCCAGCGCGCCGAGATCTGCGGCCAGCGGGACAAGCTGCACGCCCGCTTCGGCGTCCGCTCCCGGCTGTTCCGGCCGCCCTACGGCTCCTACGACGCCACCACCCGGCGCGCCGCCGCCGACTGCGGGGTGTCCGCGATCGTCCTGTGGCGCGCCTCGCTGACGGAGACCGGCCTCCGCTTCACCCACGGGCGGCACGCCCTGCGCCCCGGCGACATCCTGCTGGTCACCTCGGACGACGACGACCTCGACGGGCCGACCCTGCGCGAGCGCACCACCCGTCTGCTGCGCGAGATCCAGCGGGACCGGCTGACGGTGGCGAGGCTCCAGGACTACCTGTGACCACCCGCGGCGGCCTCCGACCACCTCTGACCGCCTCCGACCACCTTCGGCTGCCTGTGACCGCCGGTGGACGAATGCCCTTCGCGGGAGGCGTCCCGGACCGACGCGCCACGAGGCAATTGGCACTCCGCTTGACCGAGTGCTAATCGCGGTCATAGTCTCGGCTCTGGCACTCCCCACCGGAGAGTGCCAACAACGCGACGGGCAGGTCCGGCACCCGCGACGACGGATCGACCTGGTCGCCACCTCAGACAGTTAACCCCGTGAGATCTCCGAAGGGGGAGGTCGGATCGTGACGACCGCCAGCTCCAAGGTTGCCATCAAGCCGCTCGAGGACCGCATTGTGGTCCAGCCGCTCGACGCCGAGCAGACCACGGCCTCTGGCCTGGTCATCCCGGACACCGCGAAGGAGAAGCCCCAGGAGGGCGTCGTCCTCGCCGTGGGTCCGGGCCGCTTCGAGGACGGCAACCGTCTTCCGCTCGACGTCAAGGTCGGCGACGTCGTGCTCTACAGCAAGTACGGCGGCACCGAGGTGAAGTACAACAACGAGGAGTACCTCGTTCTCTCGGCTCGCGACGTCCTCGCGATCATCGAGAAGTAAGTCACCTCAGCACTCCTGCTGTGAACTGCGCCCCTGGCCCCCGCGATCGATGAGAAGCCGGGCGCCCGGGGCGCAGTGTGTTCTTCACCCAAGATTTCCGAGAGGGCTCCCGCTGCCATGGCGAAGATCCTGAAGTTCGACGAGGACGCCCGTCGCGCCCTTGAGCGCGGCGTCAACAAGCTTGCCGACACGGTGAAGGTGACGATCGGCCCCAAGGGCCGCAACGTCGTCATCGACAAGAAGTTCGGCGCCCCGACCATCACCAACGACGGCGTCACCATCGCCCGCGAGGTCGAGATCGAGGACCCGTACGAGAACCTCGGTGCCCAGCTGGTGAAGGAGGTGGCGACCAAGACCAACGACATCGCGGGTGACGGCACCACCACCGCCACCGTGCTCGCCCAGGCGCTCGTGCGCGAGGGCCTGAAGAACGTCGCGGCCGGTGCCTCCCCGGCGCTGCTGAAGAAGGGCATCGACGCCGCGGTCAAGGCCGTCTCGGACGACCTGCTCGCCTCGGCCCGCCCGATCGACGAGAAGTCCGACATCGCCGCCGTGGCCGCGCTGTCCGCCCAGGACCAGCAGGTCGGCGAGCTGATCGCCGAGGCGATGGACAAGGTCGGCAAGGACGGTGTCATCACCGTCGAGGAGTCCAACACCTTCGGTCTGGAGCTGGACTTCACCGAGGGCATGGCCTTCGACAAGGGCTACCTGTCCCCGTACTTCGTCACCGACCAGGAGCGTATGGAGGCCGTCCTCGACGACCCGTACATCCTGATCAACCAGGGCAAGATCTCCTCCATCGCGGACCTGCTCCCGCTGCTGGAGAAGATCATCCAGGCGAATGCCTCCAAGCCCCTGCTGATCATCGCCGAGGACGTCGAGGGCGAGGCCCTGTCGACCCTGGTGGTCAACAAGATCCGCGGCACCTTCAACGCCGTCGCGGTGAAGGCCCCCGGCTTCGGTGACCGCCGCAAGGCGATGCTCCAGGACATGGCCGTCCTCACCGGCGCCACCGTCATCTCCGAGGAGGTCGGCCTCAAGCTCGACCAGGTCGGTCTCGACGTGCTCGGCTCCGCCCGCCGCATCACCGTCACCAAGGACGACACCACCATCGTCGACGGTGCCGGCAAGAAGGACGAGGTCGAGGGCCGCATCGCGCAGATCAAGGCCGAGATCGAGTCCACCGACTCCGACTGGGACCGCGAGAAGCTCCAGGAGCGCCTCGCGAAGCTGGCCGGCGGCGTGTGCGTGATCAAGGTCGGCGCCGCCACCGAGGTGGAGCTGAAGGAGAAGAAGCACCGTCTGGAGGACGCCATCTCCGCGACCCGCGCCGCGGTCGAGGAGGGCATCGTCTCCGGTGGTGGCTCCGCCCTGGTGCACGCCGTGAAGGTCCTGGAGGGCAACCTCGACAAGACCGGCGACGAGGCCACCGGTGTCTCGGTCGTCCGCCGCGCCGCCGTCGAGCCGCTGCGCTGGATCGCGGAGAACGCCGGCCTGGAGGGCTACGTCATCGTCTCCAAGGTCGCCGAGCTGGAGAAGGGCAGCGGCTACAACGCCGCCACCGGTGAGTACGGCGACCTGGTCAAGGCCGGCGTCATCGACCCGGTCAAGGTCACCCGCTCCGCCCTGGAGAACGCCGCCTCCATCGCCTCCCTCCTGCTGACGACCGAGACCCTGGTCGTCGAGAAGAAGGAAGAGGAAGAGCCGGCCGCAGCGGGCCACGGCCACGGCCACTCCCACTGATCGCTCCGCTGGACCGACGGCGCCCAGTCCCCTGCGGGGGGCTGGGCGCCGTCGTCTCTGTGGCTTGCCGGATTGCCCCTGGTCCACGTGCGGGGACGGCTGCCGCTGAATCCGCGGTCACTGCCCCTCGACGGCTGGGGCGGCCACGACGGCCCACACGCCCTTGCCCGGCGCGCCGGGACGCGGGGCCACACCCCACTCCTTGGCGAGGGCCGCGACCAGGACCAGTCCCCGCCCGCCGTCCGCCTCAGCCGCCGGGTCCCCGTCCGTGCACGCCTCCCGCACGACGGGCAGCCGCTCGCCCCGGGTGTCGTCCACCTCGATCCTGACCCGGTCCTCGCCGTCCCGCCGGGACAGACGCAGCTCGGCGTCCCGGCCCTGCACCCGGCCGTGAGTGAGTACCGGTAGGCCACAGGCGAGGTGGCTGCCGCGGCAGCTCCTTTTCCTGTGGCCCCCGGCCCGAACCCGCCGTGCACCTTTCGGTGCAGCGGGCTCTCCAGCGATTACTGCATCCTGGGCCCGGTTATGCGTGGATGTTTTCATGGCAGGGCGGACAGACCACCAGGGTTCTGCGTCGCTTCTTGACCATTATCTGCATCCACGGAGGCTGCTCCTTCCGCGCCTGGAGCTCTGCAAGGTGGCGAACTTGGTGGACTTGCACGGCTGTTCGCTTGTTGCAGAGTTCGCACCGTCCTTTGCGGAGCCGGTCGATGAGCTGGCTTCCGCGCGGGCGGCTGCGGGGAGTGAATTGAGTAGGCGGAAGGTCGTCAATGACGGCTTTCCGCTGCCGGATCAGGGGAATACCACCGAACCGTGCGATCAGCGGTTTCCTGCCCTCACGTTTGATCCTGGCCTCAAAACATCTGCGTGGTCCGACGGGTGTCCGGATGGTTGTTTTGTACTTGTTGGCCATCGCGGTCACCCGTGACCGATGCCTGGCGGCCAGGGTCTTGAGCATGGAGGTCAGCATGACCCCCTTGAGCCGGTCGAGTTTCCAGACATCGCCGGCCAGCAGGTAGTACTGAACGATGCCCCGGTACTGCGCTCCGTAAATGCCGATGATGTCGAAGGGTGTGCAACTCGTCAGCGGGAGCAGGTGTGTGGGTTTGCCACGGTGGAGGAACGGGGCGCATTTGGCCTTGATCACACCTTTGGGTACGCGGAGTTGGATCTTCCCGTTGATGGAGCGGAGACCGCGATTGATGCGGCCGCCCCTGGAGACCTTTTCATCTGCGTGCTGGACGGTGATCTCGTAGCCGAGGAAGCGGGCCGCTTGGGTGCGGCCATGGGTGATCAGCGTTTTGCCCTGGTTGAGTTCCAGCTTGAGGTCGTCGCGGAGGAATGCGGCCAGGCGCTGTTTGATCGTCTCGGCTTCGGCCTTGGGTCCGATGAACCCGAGGAGATGATCGTCCGCGTAGCGGATGTAGCGTAGCCGCCGGTAGCCGGGATCATGCGGATCACCGACCGGATGGTGGCGCAACTCCTTTCGCCATTGGCGGACTTGAGCGGACTCGGTATTCTCCTTCCTGTAGGCGAGTCGCTTCCGGGCAGTGCCGATTGCGTTCTCCAGCTCCTTATAGGCCGGATTCTTGCGGCGAGCTGCTCCTCGGGTGAATTCCGGGATGAGAACTGTCTCGACGAATGTGTCCAACCGGTCCATGTAGATGTTGGACAGGAGTGGGGAGAGCACACCGCCTTGCGGGGAGCCCGACAGGGTGGCGTGCCATCTCCAGTCCTCCAGGTATCCCGCCTTCAGCATCTGTCGGATGAGGCGGAGGAACCGGTTATCGTGGATCTTCTCCGATAGAATGGCCAGCAGAATCTCATGATCCAGCGAGCCGAAGCAGTCGGAGATGTCTCCTTCGATGAACCAGGTTGTCCCGGTCCAGTTGTATGTCACTTCGGACAGTGCCGTGTGACAGCCCCGGCCGGGGCGGAAACCGTGAGAGCGGCTGGAGAAACGCGGCTCGTAATACGTTTCCAGAAGAAGGCGTATCACTTCACCGACGAGTTTGTCCGACCAGGACGGCAGGCCGAGCGGGCGCGTCTTTCCGTTGGATTTCGGAATGTGGACGCGCCGCACCGGGCGGAAGCGATAGCGCTCATGACGCATGGCTTCGATGATGTGTCCGATCTTGGCTTCGGACATGCCGTCAGCGGTTTCCCCGCAGACTCCGGGTGTCATCGCGCCGTGGTTGGCGTAGATGCGCCCGTAGGCCAGTAGATACAGGCTTGGATTGAACAACTGTCGATACAGTTCATCACACGGCAGGCTTCGCCTGCCGCGTTCACGCAGGACATCAAGCACCGTTTCGGCGTTCTGCATTACGCATACCTCCCAGCATCGTGATGTCCGAATCACCTGGCCCCCTTCGCCCTGTGGACGGCTTTCCCGTCCTCCTTGGCAGGTCGTTACTCCTACGACTACTACGGGGCCTCCGTCACCTTGAGGCTCGCGCCTTTTAGGTGATCCCATGTTCGTCTCTGTTGTACGTGTCTAGCGCGAGTTAGGCGCCCCACTCATCCCCTTGAATTCCCTCACTGGGAATCATTCCGCGACCCGAAGGGTGCGATGGATACGCAGTTACTCCACCGCAGGGTGCGGCGCCGGTGTCACGTGTGGCTTTCCGGCGGATGCAGTCCATTTCATCCTTTGGAGATTGGAGTTCAGGCAGTACAGCTTTCGCCATATCGCGCGGGTCCCTCAGTGCCTCGCTTCCACACGTGAACACGAGCACTGATTTCCTGGCATGCTGCTGTCCCCTTCACCTTTCGGTTCCAAGTAAGCCATCAGACCCAGAAACCTCCCTTCAGTTCCTCCCGGTTGAACCGGGGATACAACAGAGCGCCTCATGGCGCACCGGCGTTGGCGGCCAGCTCGGCGACGATCAGCTCGACGGTGTCGTGCACCGGTGTGCCGTACGGCCAGCCCCAGGCGTCCATCTGCTGAGAGGCGAGCCGCCGGGCCAGCCGGGCACCACGGGGTGTGGCGGTGAAACGGAGGGCGAAGGTGGTCATGACCCCTGAGCTTTCCGCCTCCAACACCCCTCTGACCAGCCACGACGCCCCTACAGCCACCCGCTGTGAGGCCGGTCCGGCCCCCTGTCGGGGTTGTCGCCCCCGTGGACCGTCGGTGCGGATTCCGGCACGGGATGCTCCGGAGTGCGGGAACGGGCATGCTGGGTGAAGAAAGCTCGTGGCGGAAGACCTTCACTCCCTGGAGTCAACTTCTCCTGTTCCCCACCCCGTTGACGTGGGCAAGTCCTACCCTTCGGCTACGCACAGCAGCCGAAGGGGGCGAGCGGATGGACACCGGCGCGGACTCGGGCACGGGCACGGAGGAAGCCGAGGAACCTGGCGGGAACTTCCTGCGCTGCTTCGGCCGCCAGATCAAGCTGCTGCGCGAGGCCCGCGCGCTCACCCAGGCGCGGCTGGGGGATCTGGTGGGCTACGGCGAGGCCCAGATCGCCGCCGTCGAGCAGGGGCGCCGCATCCCCAAGCCGGACCTGATCGACGCGCTGGACCGGGCGTTGGACGCGGGAGGGGTGCTGGTCGCCATGAAGGGAGAGGTGGCGAAGGCCAGGTATCCGTCGTTCTTCCGCCGGTACGTGCAGCTTGAGGCCGAGGCTGTGGAACTGCACGCCTATATCAACCACGTGGTCAAGGGCCTGTTGCAGACGGAGGAGTACGCGCGGGCGGTCTTCCGGATGTGGCGGCCGTTGCTGGACGAGGGGGACATCGAGCAGGGCGTGGCAGCGCGCATGGAGCGGCAGCAACTGTTCGGCCGACGGCCCGCCCCTCTTCTGAGCTTCGTCATCGACGAGCATGTGCTGCGGCGGCCTCTGGGCGGCCCGGGAATCCTGCGTGGGCAGCTCGAACAGCTGTTGCTCTACGGTCACCAGCGGAACGTCGAGATGCAGATCATGCCGATGGGCCGGGACGAGCATGCCGGTCTCGCGGGGCCCTTCACATTGATCCACTCGAAGAATCAGCGCAGGATGGCCTACATGGAAGTACAGGACGCGAGCGCCCTGTACACAGAGGCGAAGAAGGTCAACCCGCTCGAAGCTACGTACGGAGTTCTCCGAGCACAGGCGCTGACTCCACGCGAGTCGCTGGCCTTCATCGAGAAGCTGTTGGGAGAGCTATGAAGAAGGGCAGCCCCACGCCTGCCGTCGCGAGACTGCGATGGTTCAAGAGCAGCTACAGCGCGGGGAACGGCGGTGACTGTGTCGAGGTCGCGGACGCCGGTGCCGTCGTGCTGGTCCGTGACTCCAAGTGGCCCGAGGAAGCGTTTCTGTCCGTGGGTTCCGGCCAGTGGGCCGCGTTCGTGGGGATGACGGCGCGCGGTTGACGTAGGCGCAGGCGCAAGGATTCGCGTCGGATGCCCGGTCCCCTTCGAGGGGGCCGGGCATCCGGCGTCGTGCGGGCGTCGCGGCGATCGAATTCCCGTGCGCATTGGTCTGGACCTATGTGCGCGGGCATGGCTAGGCTGCGAACGCATCACGCCATCTCTGCTGAAAACCGACTGCATGTCACCATGCCTTCGCAGATGAGGAGTTGTCCGTGAAAAGACGCATCGCCCTGGCTGCCGCGACCCTCGCCGCAGCGGTCGCCCTCCCCCTCACCGCCACCACCTCCGCCCAGGCCAGCGCCTGGCACTTCCAGGGCGCCTACCCGAGCGCCGCCGCCTGCGACGAGGCCGGCAAGGCGGGTGTGCTCCTGTGGGGGCCGCTCTTCGTGTGCAGCCCCGGCGGACAGGGCTGGTACAACCTCTACGTCCACTGACGCTCCCGGGGGCGGCCGGGTGCCGGGGGGCCGGCCGCCCCGCCCGGGGGCTCAGTGCTCCAGCTCGTCCAGCGCGCCCAACTGCTGCATCAGACCCAGGTGGTCGCGCTGCCACCAGAGTTCGGCGAAGGTGCCGTGCGGGCCGCGGCGGAAGACGGTCGTGC
The DNA here is from genome assembly GCF_058344915.1 of Streptomyces sp. PL-25. Classification (NCBI taxonomy): domain Bacteria; kingdom Bacillati; phylum Actinomycetota; class Actinomycetes; order Kitasatosporales; family Streptomycetaceae; genus Streptomyces; species Streptomyces sp. PL-25. The sequence continues at coordinate 2,940,758 of NZ_CP136997.1, read as the reverse complement.
CGGTCATGGCGACCCGCCGGCCCGTGGGCGCGATCCCCAGGAACTCCCCGCGGTGGACGGCGTCCCACCGCCAGCGGGCGCAGGCGCGCTCGCCCTGGGTCAGCACGTCCTCGACGGTGAAGACGGCGTCGAAGGCGTCGCGCCACATCCGGCACTCGCGCCGGATCGCGTCCAGGCCGATGGTGTCCTGCGGATTGACCGGATCATGGCTGTGGCAGTCCTCGTCGACCAGGTCGTTGAGCGGGGACAGCGCACCGGCGGCCGTCAGCGTCCCGAAGAACCGGCGCACCGCCGACTCGGAGAACTGCTCGTCCCGTACGACCTCCAGGTCGGTGAAGACCGGCAGCTCGTCGCAGAGCGCGACCATGCGGCGGAAGATCTCGTCCGTCTCCGGCAGGTTCGAGGTGCGCATCGCCTCCTCGTACGAGGGGAACTCCACCAGTTCCACCACGTGGGCGCCGTCCGAGCGGTCCCTGCCGACCAGCGCGTGCGTGGCGGACCGCTGTCCGCCGGTCCGCTCGGCCCAGGTGTCCAGCAGCCGGTCCAGCTCGTCCCACCGGCTCGTCCTGCACTCGATGAGCTGTACGAAGGTCATGACGCCGCCGCCTTCCGGCCGCCCGGCCCCGTCGCGCCCGGGGCTTCCACGGGCCGGGTTCCCGCCGGGGCGGCGCCGTCACGTCCGTGCGCCGACCGCTTCCGCCGCCGGGGCGGCCCGCGTACGGTCCGTGCTCACTGCGGTCCGTACTTGCGGCCCGTCTTCGAGGTCACCCCGCCCAGCAGACCGCGCGGGGTGACCTTGACCAGGCCCATCAGCGCCTTGTAGCGGGGGTCGGGGACCGAGACGGTCCGGCCGCGGGCCAGATCCGCCAGCGCCGCCGCGACCAGCTTGTCCGCGTCCAGCCACATCCAGCCGGGGATGTTGTCCGTGCCCATGCCGGCCCGCTGGTGGAACTCGGTGCGCACGAAGCCGGGGCACAGCGCCATCAGCCGTACGCCGCTGCCGGCCAGGTCCCGCGCCGCGCCCTGGGTGAACTGCACGACCCACGCCTTGGACGCCCCGTAGGTGCCGCGCGGCACGAACGCCGCCACCGAGGCCACGTTCACCACGCCGCCCCGGCCGCGCTCGCGCATCGCCGCGGTCGCCGCCGACGTCAGCCGCAGCACCGCCTCGATGTGCACCTTGAGCATCCTCAGCTCGTCGGCCATCGGCACGTCGAGAAAGCGGCCCTTGTTGCCGAAGCCGGCGTTGTTGACCAGCAGGTCGACCGGGTTCTTCCGGTCGCCCAGCCGGGCCGCGACCGTCTCGATGCCCTCATCGGACGCCAGGTCGGCCGGCAGCACCTCGGCCTCGATGCCGTGCCGGTCGTGCAGCTCGGTCGCCTGCTCCGTCAGCCGCTCGGTGTCCCGCGCCACCAGGACGAGGTTGTGCCCGTCCGCCGCCAGCCGCCGCGCGAACGCGGCGCCGATGCCCGCGGTCGATCCCGTAATCAGAGCCGTTGTCATGGCGAAAGGTTAGTGGTCCGGAGTGCGCGTCCCCGATCCCCACACAGGGCCCGCCGATCGGTGGAGGAGCGGTGCGCCGGCACCGGACGGGACCCGTCAGCCCGCCGTGTCCGCCGTGTCCGTCGCGTACCTGTCCGCGTACCGGCGCGCCGAGGCCAGGGACTCCGGGTGCAGCGCCGCACCGGCCGCCAGCAGCCGCGGCAGCAGGGCGCGCTCGGTGGTGCTCGCCCGGAACTGGAGCGCCACGGTCACGTCGTGGTCCGGGCGGTGCACGATCCGCACGGGGTCGCCGCGCCGGATCTCACCGGGTTCGAGCACCCGCAGATAGGCGCCCGGCGCGCCCTTCTGCGTGAACCTGCGCACCCAGCCCTTCTCGCCCAGATGGCCCTGGAAGGTCCGGCACGGGATGCGCCCGGAGGTGACCTCCAGCAGCACCGAGGGGCCGTCCGGCGCGCCGATGCGCCAGCGCTCCCCGATCAGCGCGCCCGACACGTCGACGCCCGCGGTCGTCAGGTTCTCGCCGAACGACCCGTCCGGCAGCGCCCGGCCCAGCTCGCGCTCCCAGTCGTCCAGGTCCTCGCGCGCCATCGCGTACACGGCCTGGTCGTCGCCGCCGTGGTGCCGCGTGTCGCACACCGTGTCCCCGGTCAGTCCGCTCGCGCCGACGCCCTTGGGACCGGGCGCGGCCACCCGCACCGCGTGGTCCACCGGACGCTTGTCGATGCCGGTGACCCCGGCCGGCTGATCGGTGTACGGCACGGGCACGGCACGGCCCAGATTGACGGAGAGAAGCTTCATGCGCCGACGGTAAGCGACCGCGGTCAAAGTGTCGACGCGTTTTTCGACGGTATGCCCAAGGTTGCCTTATGCTCGAAGGGTGATCGAGGCCCGCCATCTGCGCGTCCTGCGCGCCGTCGCCGCCAGCGGATCCTTCTCCGCCGCGGCCCGCGAACTGGGCTGCACCCAGCCCGCCGTCAGCCAGCAGATGAAGGCCCTGGAGGGCTCGGCCGGCACCCCGCTGCTGGTGCGCACCGGCCGCGAGATGCGGCTCACCGAGGCCGGCGAGGCGCTGGTGCGGCACGCCGGGGGCATCCTCGCCGGGCTCACCGCGGCCGAGGAGGAGGTCGCCGCCATCGCCGGGCTGCGCGCGGGCCGGGTCCGCCTGGTCTCCTTCCCCAGCGGCAGCTCCACCCTGGTCCCGACCGCCCTCGCCGCGCTGCGCGCCGCCCACCCCGGCACCCGGGTCTCCCTGGAGGAGGCCGAACCGCCCCGCTCGGTCGAGCTGCTGCGCGCGGGCGACTGCGACGTGGCGCTCGCCTTCCGCTACGAGGGCGCCGCGGGCGCGGAGGAATGGGACGACCTGGTCGTACGGCCGCTGCTGACCGACCGGCTCGTGGGCCTGGTGCCCGAGCGGCACCCGCTGGCCGGCGCGGGATCCGTGGGCATCGCCGAACTCGCCGGCGAGCCGTGGATCGCGGGCTGCCCACGCTGCCGCGGCCAGCTCGTCGAGGTGTGCGCGGACGCCGGCTTCACCCCGCGCATCGACTTCGCCACGGACGACTACCCGGCCGTGGCGGGGCTGGTCGGCGCGGGTCTGGGCGTGGCCGTCCTGCCCCAGCTCGCCATCGACTCCGTACGGCCCCGCGGGGCGCGCACGGTGGCGCTGGAACCGGCGGTGCGCCGGGAGATCGTCGCCCTCACGCTGCCCGACCTGGCCCAGGTCCCGGCGGTGGCGGCCACGCTGGACGAACTGGTGCGCGCCGGGGCCGGATGACACCGCGGCCGGCACCCCGGCGGGCGGGCACGCGTGTGCGCGCGTGCCCGTGCCGTCATCCATAGGTGCAGGAAGATGTAAGAAGAAACGTTCCTTCAGGTGTTCGAAGCGGCATCGCCGCTCGATGACGAGGCCGTCACCAGGCGGTTGCGTGCGCGCCCCATCAGCTCTTCGCGCTCGTCCTCGGTCAGGCCGCCCCACACTCCGTACGGTTCGCGCACCGCCAGGGCGTGTGCCGCGCACTCCGCGCGGACCGGGCACCTCATGCAGACCTCCTTGGCCGAGTTCTCTCGAGCGCTCCGAGCCGCCCCGCGCTCGCCCTCGGGATGGAAGAAGAGCGAGCTGTCCACTCCGCGGCAGGCAGCCAGCAGCTGCCAGTCCCACAGGTCCGCATTCGGTCCGGGAAGGCGGGAGAAATCTGCCATTGCGTGACCCCTTGTAGCCGTTCGGTGGCGGATACGGTGCCAACGACCGTACATCCCCGGTCTAAGGAGATGAAAATATGACTCATTGCGAATCTAGCGCCAGACACCTAGAAACGGGAAGAAAAGGGGCCGAATGGGGCATCCGTTGTGATGAAAAGTTGAGGGTATGACGTCTGTGTCTGCACTGTGTCCGCTCCCTCACGTAGAGTGCCGAAAACGGCGTACGGCCCCGTAACTCTTTCGAGTGACCGTCGTTGAGAGTGCGGAGGCGGTTGAAAACACAAGTGCTCGGACAGGCGTCCGAGACGGTCGACCGCACAGGTGACGATTTCGTACCAGCCTGGAGGCTCAAGGTGACGCGCATCAGCTGCGGAGGGCGGCCATGACATCCGTCCTCGTCTGCGACGACTCCCCGCTTGCCCGAGAGGCGCTCCGCCGCGCGGTCGCGACCGTGCCCGGCGTCGAGCGCGTGACGACGGCGGCCAACGGCGAGGAAGTCCTCCGCCGCTGGGGTGCCGACCGCTCGGACCTCATTCTGATGGACGTGCGCATGCCCGGACTGGGCGGCGTCGAGACCGTGCGGCGGCTGCTGTCCGCCGACCCCGGCGCGCGCATCATCATGCTCACGGTGGCGGAGGACCTGGACGGCGTGGCGCTCGCCGTGGCCGCCGGTGCCCGCGGCTATCTGCACAAGGACGCCTCCCGCGCGGAGCTGCGGGCCACGGTGACCCAGGCCCTCGCCGACCCCACCTGGCGGCTCGCCCCGCGCCGGCTGCGCTCGGCCGAGATGGGCGCCGCGCCCACGCTCACCGCGCGGGAGATCCAGGTGCTGGAGGGCATGAGCCACGGCCGTTCCAACGCGGAGATCGGACGTGAGCTGTTCCTCTCCGAGGACACCGTCAAGACGCACGCCCGGCGGCTGTTCAAGAAGCTCGGCGCCTCCGACCGCGCGCACGCGGTGGCCCTCGGCTTCCGGTGGGGACTGGTCCGCTAGGGCCTGTCGTCAAGGGCTCGTCCGCCGTCCTGCGGGCCGGGGGCCGGGCCGGGGCCGGACCGTCCCGCCGGGCCCTCCGGCCGGGGCGGGCGTCCGGGCCGGTCACCGGCGTGCGGGGCGGGCAGCGGCCCCGCGGATCCGTCCGGCACCGGCGGCCCGCCGCCGCCCGCGCGTCCCGGCCGCGGCCGTACGCCGTCGCGGGCGTCCCGAGCCGACGCGTCCGGACGGGCGGGAACGGAGCACGGACGGTGTCGCGTACCGGGCGCCGGGTACCAGTGGCGATGCGGCCCGCCGGGCGGTCGGTGCTCGTTTCGCCGCGGATGCCGCATCCTTGAGGTGTGGAGTTCCTCGGGGACGAGTCGGTCGAGCGGAATGGGAGGGCGCAGGGGATGGGTTCCGGCGCACCTGCTCATAACGCTTCGGTGCACAACCACGAAGGCGGTGCCACGGAGCAGACGACGTCAAGGCACCATGGACCGATGCGCGACGACGAGGCGGCAGTTGCCCCAGGGGCGATCGGTGCGCTGGTGCACCGCGCCGTCGACGGCGACGAGCAGGCCACGCACGACCTGCTGGCCCGGGTCCACCCCCTCGCGCTGCGCTACTGCCGTACGCGTCTGTCCCGCCTGCCGGGCGACGCGCGCCACTTCGTCGAGGACCTCGCCCAGGAGGTCTGCGTCGCCGTCCTGCTCGCCCTGCCGCGCTACCGGGACACCGGCCGCCCCTTCGAGGCGTTCGTCTTCGCCATCGCCTCCCACAAGGTCGCCGACCTCCAGCGCGCGGCGATGCGGCACCCCGGCTCGACCGCCGTGCCCTCCGACGAGATGCCCGAGCGCCCGGACGACTCGCTCGGCCCGGAGGAGCGCGCCCTGCTCAGCAGCGACGCCGAGTGGGCCAAGAAGCTGCTGGCCAACCTCCCCGAGAACCAGCGCGAACTGCTGCTCCTGCGCATCGCGGTCGGCCTGACCGCGGAGGAGACCGGACAGATGTTGGGAATGTCACCGGGCGCGGTCCGGGTGGCCCAGCACCGGGCGCTGAGCAGGCTGCGGGCCCTCGCCGAGCAGTGACAGGGCTTCGCGGGCACCCATGGGCTCCCGCGGGACCGGCCGGGCGCGCCGGCCCCGTTCCCGTAGGAAACCACGAAGCCCGGAACGATCTTTCTTCGTGGAACGAGACGCCTCCGCTTCCCGTTAGCATGGACATCCGCACCGAGCAAGGCCATTTGGGGAAGGTGTCATGACTGCAAACGTCGACGGAGTGCCCGGTAAATTCGCGACACTCGGGCTGACCTACGACGACGTGCTGCTGCTGCCGGGCGCCTCGGAGGTGCTCCCGAACGCGGTCGACACCTCGTCCCGCATCTCCCGCAACGTCCGGGTCAACATCCCGCTGCTCTCGGCGGCGATGGACAAGGTGACCGAGTCCCGCATGGCGATCGCGATGGCCCGGCTGGGCGGCGTCGGCGTGCTGCACCGCAACCTCTCGATCGAGGACCAGGTGAACCAGGTCGACCTGGTCAAGCGGTCCGAGTCCGGCATGGTCACCGACCCGATCACGGTGCACCCGGAGGCGACGCTCGCCGAGGCGGACGCCCTGTGCGCCAAGTTCCGCATCAGCGGTGTGCCCGTCACCGACCCGGCGGGCCGGCTGCTCGGCATCGTCACCAACCGCGACATGGCCTTCGAGACCGACCGTGGCCGCCAGGTGCGCGACGTCATGACGCCGATGCCGCTGGTCACCGGCAAGGTCGGCATCTCCGGCGTCGACGCCATGCAGCTGCTGCGCAAGCACAAGATCGAGAAGCTGCCGCTGGTCGACGACGAGGGCATCCTCAAGGGCCTGATCACCGTCAAGGACTTCGTCAAGGCGGAGCAGTACCCGAACGCGGCCAAGGACGCCGAGGGCCGGCTGCTCGTCGGCGCGGCGGTGGGCGCCAGCCCCGAGGCCCTGGAGCGCGCCCAGGCGCTCGCCGCGGCGGGCGCCGACTTCCTGGTCGTCGACACCTCGCACGGCCACAACAGCAACGCGCTCAGCTGGATGTCGAAGATCAAGTCGAGCGTGTCCATCGACGTGATCGGCGGCAACGTCGCCACCCGCGACGGCGCCCAGGCGCTGATCGACGCCGGTGTCGACGGCATCAAGGTCGGCGTGGGCCCCGGCTCCATCTGCACCACGCGCGTGGTCGCCGGCATCGGCGTCCCGCAGGTCACCGCGATCTACGAGGCGTCCCTCGCCGCCCGCCCGGCGGGCATCCCGCTGATCGGCGACGGCGGCCTGCAGTACTCCGGCGACATCGGCAAGGCGCTCGCCGCCGGCGCCGACACGGTCATGCTGGGCAGCCTGCTGGCGGGCTGCGAGGAGTCGCCCGGCGAGCTGCTGTTCATCAACGGCAAGCAGTTCAAGTCGTACCGCGGCATGGGCTCGCTCGGCGCCATGCAGTCCCGCGGCCAGGCGCGGTCGTACTCCAAGGACCGCTACTTCCAGGCCGAGGTGGCCTCCGACGACAAGCTCGTCCCCGAGGGCATCGAGGGCCAGGTGCCCTACCGCGGCCCGCTGGCCAACGTGCTGCACCAGCTCGTCGGCGGTCTGCGCCAGACCATGGGCTACGTGGGCGCGGCGAGCATCGGCGAGATGGAGACCAAGGGCCGCTTCGTCCGGATCACCTCGGCGGGTCTGAAGGAGTCCCACCCGCACGACATCCAGATGACGGTCGAGGCGCCGAACTACAGCGGCAAGTAGCGGCAGGGCCCCGACGGGCGGTCCCGGAGGCATCCGGGACCGCCCTTGTCATGGGCGTCGGCGATACTGGAAGACGCTGCAACGCATCAGGGAAAGGCCACAGACGTGACTGAGATCGAGATCGGGCGCGGCAAACGCGGCCGCCGGGCGTACGCCTTCGACGACATCGCCGTCGTCCCCAGCCGCCGTACGCGGGACCCGAAGGAGGTCTCGATCGCCTGGCAGATCGACGCCTACCGCTTCGAGCTGCCGTTCCTGGCCGCGCCCATGGACTCCGTCGTCTCCCCGGCCACCGCGATCCGCATCGGTGAGCTGGGCGGCCTGGGCGTGCTCAACCTCGAAGGTCTGTGGACCCGGCACGAGGACCCGCAGCCGCTGCTGGACGAGATCACCGGGCTGCCCGCCGAGGCCGCCACCCGCCGCCTCCAGGAGATCTACGCCGCTCCCGTCAAGGAGGAGCTGATCGGGGCGCGCATCAAGGAGGTGCGCGACTCCGGTGTGGTGACCGCGGCGGCGCTCTCCCCGCAGCGCACCGCCCAGTTCTCCAAGGCCGTCGTGGACGCGGGCGTGGACATCTTCGTGATCCGCGGCACCACCGTCTCCGCCGAGCACGTCTCGTCCTCGCACGAGCCGCTGAACCTGAAGCAGTTCATCTACGAGCTGGACGTCCCGGTGATCGTCGGCGGCTGCGCCACGTACACCGCGGCCCTGCACCTGATGCGCACCGGCGCGGCCGGCGTCCTGGTCGGCTTCGGCGGCGGCGCCGCGCACACCACGCGCAACGTGCTCGGCATCCAGGTCCCGATGGCCACCGCGGTCGCCGACGTGGCCGCCGCCCGCCGCGACTACATGGACGAGTCCGGCGGCCGGTACGTGCACGTGATCGCGGACGGCGGTGTCGGCTGGTCCGGCGACCTGCCCAAGGCCATCGCCTGCGGCGCCGACTCGGTGATGATGGGCTCCCCGCTGGCGCGCGCCACCGACGCGCCCGGCCGCGGCCACCACTGGGGCATGGAGGCCGTCAACGAGGAGCTGCCGCGCGGCCAGAAGGTCGACCTCGGCACCGTCGGCACCATCGAGGAGGTCCTCACCGGCCCCTCGCACACCCCCGACGGCTCCATGAACTTCTTCGGCGCCCTGCGCCGCGCCATGGCCACGACCGGCTACAGCGAGCTGAAGGAGTTCCAGCGCGTCGAGGTCACGGTGGCGGATTCCCAGCACAAGCGGTAACCCGCCAGGACCCCGTACCACGGAAGGGGCCCGGTCACTCGTGCGGACGAGCGACCGGGCCCCTTCGTGTGCGCCGCGGAGGTACCGGTGGGGGCGCTTTCGGTACGCGGGGGGCGCACGGTTGCTTTCGGGCCGAAACCGCCGGGGACGGGCGTGTCGGGCCGGTAATGTCCGTGATCGACGGCCCGGTTGTCCGGGTCGCCCCCTTCCAAGGACATGGTCCGGACCCCGCCCCTCGGGGCCCGGCCCGATTTCCGACGCGCCGTCCACCGGGTCAATGACGGCATCGTGGAAGGGGGCGTGCCCGTGGGCCGTCATCGCAAGCCCACCCGCTGGGACCACATCCGGCTTCGGCTGGTGCAGTGCCGGAGGAGGTGGATCTTGCGAATCTACGGATGGTGAGCGGCCGCCCCCACGAAACCTAGGGGCGGACACTCCGTGATCCATCCTGGAGCCTGCCGCAGCGACCACTGCGGCGGGCTCCACCTTTTTACCCTGTGGTGCGGCCGCCCCCAAGCAGCCTAGGGGCGGACACTCCGTGATCCATCCTGGAGCCTGCCGCAGTGACCTCTGCGGTGGGTTCCACCTTTTTTACCCTGTGGCGCGGCCGCCCCCACGACGACTAGGGGCGGACACTCCGTGATCCATCCTGGAGCCTGCCGCAGTACCCGCTGCGGCGGATTCCGTCTCATACGGTAGCGGCGGGATCCGTCCGCTTCCACCGCTTCCGGCCGCCGGGCCCCCGCGCGCCCCCTTTCACAACCGGTGCGCCGCCCCCAGCGGTGCCGCCCCGCGGGTGTCCAGCAGCAGTTGGGCCTTCACCGACAGGCCCTGGAGGTCGTACGTCCGGTGGTGCTGGAGCAGGATCGTCAGGTCGGCGTCGGCGACCGCCTCGTACAGGGCGTCGGCGCGGGGCACGGGACGGTCCTGGACGCTCCAGGAGGGCACATACGGGTCGTGGTAGCTGACGCAGGCGCCGAGGCCGGTCAGCCGGACGGCGATCTCCTCGGCGGGGGTGCCCTGGAGGTCGGCGAGGTCCGGCTTGTAGGTGACGCCGAGGAGGAGGACGCGGGCGCCGCGCGCCGACTTGCCGTGCTCGTTCAGGAGGGCGGCGGCGCGCTGGACGACGTAGCGGGGCATACGGCTGTTGACCTGCCGGGCGAGTTCGACCATGCGCAGACCGCGGCCGGCCGGGCCGGACATGTCCTGGGGGAGGCCGGGGCCGCCGACGCCGGGCCCGGGGCGGAACGCCTGGAAGCCGAACGGCTTGGTCTCGGCGCAGCGCACCACGTCCCACAGATCGACCCCGAGGTCGTGGCAGAGCACGGCCATCTCGTTGACCAGGGCGATGTTGACGTGCCGGTAGTTGGTCTCCAGGAGATGGACGGTCTCCGCCTCCCGCAGCCCGCGCGCGCGGACCACCTTGTCGGTGAGGCGGCCGTAGAAGGCGGCGGCGGACTCGGTGCAGGCCGGGGTGAGGCCGCCGATCACCTTGGGGGTGTTGGCCGGGGTGAGGTCGCGGTTGCCCGGGTCGACGCGGCTGGGGGAGTAGGCGAGGTGGAAGTCGCGGCCGGCGGCGAGTCCGGAGCCCTCCTCCAGGAGGGGGCGCAGGAACGCGTCGGTGGTGCCGGGGTGCACGGGTGACTCCAGGATCACCGTGGTGTGCGGACGCAGCTGCCCGGCCAGCGCGCGGGCGGCGCTCTCCACCTGGCCCAGGTCGAACCCGCCGTCGGCGCCGCGCGGGGTGGGGGCGCAGATCACGGCGGTGCGGACGCGGCCCAGCTCGGCCGGGTTGGTGGCCGGCCGGAAGCCCCCCGAGAGCATCCGGCGCAGTTCGGCGGCGCTGAGCGAGCCGGGTTCCTCCCCGATGCGGTACCCGAGCGTGGGGACACCGGCGGCGACGGCGGCCTGGGCCAGGGGCAGGCCGAGAGGACCGAGTCCGATGACGGCGAGATCTGCGGGCATGGCGTGGGCCGTCCTTCCCAATAACCGAGGTGGGGCAGGCGCGCAAGTCCTGTGGACAGGACGAGCGAGAGCAATGTCAGACTAGGAGTAAATATGACCGTTTTGCGGGATTGACCAGCGTGTTTCTCGGCGAACCGGTGGGAGTTGTCCACAGGCCGGGGGCGACTGGTGGCTGAAGCCGGGCATCCCGGTCAGAATTTGGGCAGGGGGAACACGGAGGGGACGCGCGGGGTACAGGGGACGTGTGGGACGGGGCTTCGCCCGACGGGTGCGGCCGGCTCGACCGAGAGCGGGAGGCAGCAGTGAGGACAGCGACACTGGGGCCGGCGCAGCGCGCCGAGTCACTGGCGGCAATGGCCGAGCGTGAGCTGGACATTCTGGTCGTGGGTGGCGGCGTGGTGGGAGCGGGCACGGCCCTGGACGCGGTCACGCGCGGCCTGTCCACCGGCATCGTCGAGGCGCGCGACTGGGCGTCGGGCACCTCCAGCCGGTCCAGCAAGCTCATACACGGCGGACTGCGCTATCTGGAGATGCTCGACTTCGCCCTGGTGCGCGAGGCGCTGAAGGAGCGCGGGCTGCTGCTGGAGCGGCTGGCCCCGCACCTGGTCAAGCCCGTGCCGTTCCTGTACCCGCTCCAGCACAAGGGCTGGGAGCGGCTGTACGCGGGCTCGGGCGTCGCCCTCTACGACGGCATGTCGATGGCCCGCGGACACGGCCGGGGACTGCCCGTGCACCGCCACCTGAGCCGCCGTCACGCCCTGCGCGTGGCGCCCTGCCTGAAGAAGGACGCCCTGGTCGGCGCCCTCCAGTACTACGACGCCCAGATGGACGACGCCCGCTTCGTGGCGACCCTGGTGCGCACCGCCGTGTCCTACGGCGCGCCGGCGGCCAACCGGGCGCGCGTGACCGGGTTCCTGCGCGAGGGCGAGCGGGTGGTCGGCGCGCGGGTGCAGGACGTGGAGGGCGGCGGCGAGTACGAGGTCCGCGCCAAGCAGATCGTCAACGCCACCGGGGTGTGGACGGACGACACCCAGGCGATGGTGGGGGAGCGCGGCCAGTTCCACGTCCGCGCCTCCAAGGGCATCCACCTCGTCGTGCCCAAGGACCGCATCAACTCCACCAGCGGGCTGATCCTGCGCACCGAGAAGTCCGTCCTGTTCGTCATCCCCTGGGGGCGGCACTGGATCATCGGCACCACGGACACCGACTGGGACCTGGACAAGGCGCACCCGGCCGCCTCCAGCGCCGACATCGACTATCTGCTGGAGCACGTCAACTCCGTGCTCGCCGTCCCGCTCGGCCGGGACGACGTGGAGGGCGTCTACGCGGGACTGCGGCCCCTGCTGGCCGGGGAGTCCGACGCCACCAGCAAGCTGTCGCGCGAGCACACCGTGGCCCATCCGGTGCCCGGCCTCGTCGTGGTCGCGGGCGGCAAGTACACCACCTACCGGGTGATGGCCAAGGACGCCGTCGACGAGGCGGTGCACGGCCTGGACATGCGGGTCGCCGACTGCGTCACCGAGGAGACCCCGCTGCTCGGTGCCGAGGGCTACCAGGCGCTGTGGAACGCGCGGGCGCGCATCGCCGCCGACACCGGCATCCACGTGGTGCGCGTCGAGCACCTGCTGAACCGGTTCGGGGCGGCCGCGCAGGAGGTCCTCGACCTGATCGCCGAGGACCCCTCGCTCGGCGCGCCGCTCAAGGCCGCCGACGACTATCTGCGGGCCGAGGTCGTCTACGCCGCCTCCCACGAGGGCGCCCGCCATCTGGACGACGTGCTCACCCGGCGCACCCGCATATCCATCGAGACCTTCGACCGGGGCACCCGCAGCGCCCGCGAGGCCGCCGAGCTGATGGCGCCGGTCCTCGGCTGGGACGAGGACCAGATCGTCCGCGAGGTCGAGCACTACGAGAAGCGGGTCGAGGCCGAGCGCGAGTCGCAGCGCCAGCCCGACGACCTGACCGCCGACGCGGCCCGGCTGGGCGCTCCGGACATCGCGCCGCTGTAGCGGCGGGCGGGTCCGGGGCCGGGAGGAGAGGGGAGGAAGCGGGCGAGAAGGGGGCGTCGCTCCCAGGTTTCGTCACCGGCCGTCATCATGCCGTGTCCCACGGGCTGTTCGGCGGCCGGTCCGCCGCGCCCGGGGTGTCCGCTCGGGGCCCCCTGGGCGCCGAGCACTTGTCGCGTGGGGGACAATGGAGCCTCTGTCAGGGCGGGTTGCATGAGGGGACGCATGTCGGAGGCGGAGCGGGCGGGGGCATCCCGTCAGGACACTCGTCAGGACAACAGCGAGCGTCTTCTCGCCGGGCGGTACCGGCTGGGAGACGTGCTCGGCCGGGGCGGCATGGGCACGGTCTGGCGGGCCGAGGACGAGACCCTGGGCCGGACGGTGGCCGTCAAGGAACTGCGGTTCCCGACGAACATCGACGAGGACGAGAAGCGGCGCCTGATCACGCGGACGCTGCGCGAGGCCAAGGCCATCGCGCGGATCCGCAACACCAGCGCCGTGACGGTCTTCGACGTGGTCGACGAGGACGACCGGCCCTGGATCGTGATGGAACTGGTCGAGGGCAAGTCCCTGGCCGAGGTCATCCGCGAGGACGGCCTGCTGGAGCCGAGGCGGGCCGCCGAGGTCGGCCTCGCCGTCCTGGACGTGCTGCGCTCCGCGCACCGCCAGGGCATCCTGCACCGCGACGTGAAGCCGTCCAACGTGCTCATCGCCGAGGACGGCCGGGTCGTGCTCACCGACTTCGGCATCGCCCAGGTCGAGGGCGACCCGTCCATCACCTCCACCGGCATGCTCGTCGGCGCGCCCTCGTACATCTCCCCGGAGCGGGCCCGTGGCCACAAGCCCGGCCCGGCGGCCGACCTGTGGTCGCTCGGCGGCCTGCTGTACGCGGCGGTGGAGGGTTCGCCGCCCTACGACAAGGGTTCGGCGATCGCCACGCTGACCGCGGTGATGACCGAACCGCTGGAGGAGCCCAAGCACGCCGGGCCGCTGCGGGACGTCATCTTCGGCCTCCTCAACAAGGACCCGGCCGAGCGTCTCGACGACGTGGGCGCCCGCGCGATGCTCAACGCCGTCGTCCACGCGCCCGAGCGCGGGGCGGTGGAGCCGGAGCCGCTGGAGGCCACCAAGCTGGTGCCGCTGCCCGCGCAGCCGGACCGGCGCGGGAGCAGGGACGGCGGGAAGAAGAACGGCGGGAGGAAGGGCGGTGCCGCGTCCGGCGCGGGCACCGGCTCCGGTTCCGCTCCCGGGCCCGCCTCCGGTTCGGGTTCCGGCGCGGGCGGCAAGCGGGGCGAGGAGGCGGCCGACCGGCTGCGCGGCGCCCTGCGTTCGGTGCGCAAGGCGGCGGTGGCGGCCGGGTCGGCGACCACGGCGGCCGCGTCCCGCACCAAGCCGTCGGCGGGCACGGCAGGCACGGCAGGCACGGCAGGCACGGCGCCCACCGCGGGCACGCCCGCCGTGGGCGCGGGTCCCACCGCTCCCGGCGCCGCCGGGTCCTCGTCCACCGGATCCTCGTCCGCGGGGACCGGTGCCGCCGGAGGCGCGGCCGGGGGTGCGCGCTCCGGCGCGGTCCGGCCGGGTCAGGCGGGTGCGGCGGGTGCTTCCGGCGGGGCGGGCGGTACGGGTGGCGCCGGTGCTTCCTCCGTGTCCGGTGCCGCCGGCCCGGGTGCCGCGCAGGCCGGGCGTGCCGGGACGGGGTGGCCCGTGGTGCCGCCGCCGGACCTGGACCTGCCGCCGCGTCAGGTGCCGAGGGCGCCGCTCACCGACGTGGTGCCGAAGCGGACGCTGGTGATCATCGCGGTGGTCGTCGTGCTCGCGGTGATCGGCACCGTGCTGACCATCGCCTTCAGCGGCGACGACAAGGGATCCGAGGACGGTCGCGGCGGCGCCACGGCGGCCACCGCGGGAGCGGCCGGGAGCGCCACGGCCGACCGCGGCGGGAGCGGCACGAACGGCAAGCAGACCGACTCCGCGACGGGGCAGGGCGGTTCGCCCGCCGCGAGCAGCGGTGCCGGCAAGGGCGCGGCGGGCGGCTCCGACGGCGGCAAGGGCTCCGGGCACGGTTCCGGTGACGACGGCGCCGTCTCGACGTACCAGGGGCAGGGCTTCTCCATCGGGCTGCCCGAGGGCTGGAAGTACAAGACCACCGGTTCCTCCGGGGCCCGCTTCACCGGCCCGCACGGGCAGAAGCTGCTGGTCGCCTGGACGTCGACGCCCAAGGACGACCCCGTGGCCGACTGGAAGAGCCAGGAGGCCTACATGGTGCGCTCCGGCTACCACAAGGTCCGCATCGAGAAGGTGGACTACCGGGAGTGGAACGCCGCCGACTGGGAGTTCACCTACACCGAGGGCGGCACCGGGTACCGGGCGGTGGACCGCGGGTTCGTGGTCGACGACAAGCACGGGTACGCGCTCATGTACACGGCCGAGGCCGCCGACTGGGACGGCGACCTGCGCCAGGACACCTGGCAGACCCTGACGAAGACGTTCGAACCCAAGTGAGATCCGGCTTCCCCTCTTGCGGGTCGCCTCCGGCACGTATCGTGAATGGTTGCGGACCGTGAGCACCGGGAACGGGACGCGTGGCGAACGCATCTGACTGGACGTGCGGCCGGGGGAGGCAACGTGGACGACTACGCGGGCCGGGTGCTCGCCGACCGCTACCGCCTGCCGCTGCCTCCGTCCGACGCGTACGAACTCACCGAGACCCGGGCCTTCGACACCTACAGCGGGCAGGAAGTGCTGCTGCGCCAGGTGCCGTTGCCCGAGGTCGTAGAGGCCGAGGTGCTCGACGCGGACGGGCTGCCCGAGGGGTTCACGGCGCGCGACGGCGTGTTCCGGGGCCCCGGGGCGCTCGGCGGGCGTACGGGACGTACGGTGCCCCCGGCGCGCGCTTCCCGCGCGGAGTCAGGAGCCACGCGCCGGCCGGCCGATCCGGCGGTACGACGGGCGATCGAGGCCGCGCAGGCCGCCGCGCGGATCCCCGACCATCCGCGGCTGGACCAGGTCTTCGACGTGTTCGCGGAGGACGGTTCGCTGTGGATCGCCAGTGAACTGGTCGCCGCCCGGCCGCTGTCGGCGCTGCTGGCCGACCGGCCGCTGACGCCCTACCGCGCTGCCGAGGTCGCCTCCGATCTCCTCATGGCGCTGCGGGTCCTGCACGGCCACGGCTGGGTGCACCGCAACATCACCGCGCGCACCGTCCTGGTCTGCGACGACGGCCGGGTGATGCTGACCGGTCTCGCGGTCGGCGCCGCCGAGGAGGCGCTGTGCGGCTACGACCCGGTGCCCGCGCCGGACGGCGAGGGCGACGCGGCCCGGGAGGGCGGCGGATTCGGCGGGTACGCGGGGTTCGGCGCGGACGGCGGGGAGTCCGGCACGGGGGGCGGGGCGGACGCCCCCGCCGGGCCCGGCGGGATCCGTGACGCGCTGGACGAACGCGGCTACGGCGGGCCGCCGGGCGGGGCCGCTTCCGGTGCTGCTCCCGGAACCGCCTCCGACACCGCTCCCGGTACCGGCTTCGGTGCCGACCCCGAAGCCGCCCGGCGGGCCGCGATCGAGGCGCGGGCGGCCGGTGCGCTGCCGCTGCCCGGCGGCGGGCCGGACAGCGGCGGAGCCGCGGGCGAGCTGGTGCGGTCCACGCCGCCGAGCGGGGACGACATCCGGGCGGCGCGCGCCGGGGCCATCGCCGCCTATCGCGCGGGCGCGCGGGCGGCGGCCCGGGTGCAGGAGGCGCAGCGGGGTGCGCGCGCCGCCCTGCCCGGCGCCCGCCCGCCCGCCGAGGGCGAGAACCGCGCCGCGCCGCCCGGCCAGATCGCCGACCCCTACGGAGTACGCGCCACGCCGCGCCCGGGGGCCGCCGGTGCCGACGACACGCCGCCCGCGGGGGGCGTCCCGCGCCCCGGGAGCACCGAGGACGCCGAGGGGTTCGCGGGTCCGGAAGACGCAGGAGACGTGGGAGACGCAGGCGACGCGGGAGACGGCGGCGCGCAGGGGCGCCCGGCCCTCCCGCCGTCCGGTTCCCCGGACCCCTGGTGGAGCACGTCCGCCGCCGCTCCGCCCGCCTCCGGGGCGCCCGGCTCCGCCCCGTACGCCCTCGGTCCGGGCGGCCCGGAGCCGTACGCCCTCGGCCGGGGCGCACCGGACCCGACCGGCCGCGGCCCGTCCAGCCGCGGCCCGTCCGGCGTACCGCCCGAGGACGGCCCGGCCGTCGAGGACGGGCGCACCGGCGCTCCGTACCCGGGCGGCCGGGCAGCGGACGCTCCGGCGACCGGTGACCGTGACCGTGATCGTCACCGTGACCCGTACGGCGGGCCGGGCCCCTCCGGCGGTGCGTACTTCGGCCCCCGGCCCGTCACCGGGGTCCCGGCCGCCCGCGCCCCGTACTCCGGCGACCGCCCCGCCCCGGACCGACCGGCCTCCGACCGCCCGGCCTCGGACCGCCCGGCCTCCGACCGCCCGGCCTCCGCCGGGGCCGGGCCGGGGAGCGCGCTGGCCGCCGAGCGGGCGCGGCAGGCGCGGATGACCGTGGTGGGGCCGGTGACCGAGCGCTGGGCGCCGGAACAGGCCGGGCCCGTACACGCGAACTGGCAGCTGGCCGCGCCGATCGGGCCCGCCACCGACCTGTGGGCGCTGGGCGCGCTGCTCTTCCGCGCCGTGCAGGGGCACGCGCCCTATCCGGAAGAGTCGACCGCCGAACTGGTGCAGCTGGTGTGCGCGGAGCCGCCCGCCTTCGCCGAGGAGTGCGGCGCGCTGCGCCCGGTCGTGGAGTCGCTGCTGCGTCAGGACCCCACCGAGCGACTGGACTTCGAGGAGCTGGGCGGCTGGCTGCGTTCGCTGGTGCGGTCCGCGCCCGAGCCGGAGGCCGGCGCGCACGTCGTGGCCGCGCCGCCCGCCGACCCGAAGCGGCTGCCGATCGTGCGGCGCCGCGGCGAACTGGTGCGCAGGCGCCGCGCCGGGCTGCCCGCCCACCACGGGCGGCACAAGCGGGGCGGGCGGGAGGGCCGTTCGCCGCGCAGCCTGGGACGGATCCTGCTGTTGCTGGTGCTGCTCCTGCTGGCCGGGGCGGTCGCGTTCGCCATGCTGTTCCTGCCGAAGTCCGACCGGGACACCGGCGGCGGGCGGCCGGACACCGGCCGGACGGGCGGGGCGAGCGACGCCCCCGCGCCCCCGGACGGCTCGCGCGCGAGCGGCACCCCCGGCGGCGGGCGGAGCACGGCGGACGGCGGCGGCAGCCCCTCGCAGTCCTCCGGCGCGGCCGAGACGCAGACCACCGGCGCGGGCGTGCCCGGCGGCTTCACGGTGCGCAAGGACGCCGCCGGGTTCCGGATAGCCGTCGCGAGCGGCTGGAACCGCACCCCGGGCAACGACCGGGGCCAGGTGGTCTACTCCCGGGGCGACTTCGAGCTGATCGTGGTGCCCGGACGGGACACCGCGAAGCGGTACGGCGGCGATCCGATGGTCTACCAGCGCGAGGACGAGTACGAGTTGCGGGACTACCGCGACTCCAGCTGGGCCACCTCCTCCGGGCTGCGGACCACCCAGGTCGGCGGGCGGACCATGGCCGAGGGGCAGTTCACCTGGAGCGCGGGCGGGCGGCAGCTCTTCGTGCGCAACCTCGCCCTGCTCCTGGACGGCCGCTACCACGTGGTGCAGGTGCGGGGCCCGGAGTCCCAGCGGGACCAGGTGGACAAGCTGTACGAACAGGCCACGGCGACCTACCGGTACACCGGCTGAGGCGCCGCCGCCCCCGCGCTCCCGCACTTGGGGGGAAGCGACAACTGTCACAGTGCGGTTTCTGGGCACCCCCACCGGTTCCCTGCCGGAGGGGCGGTCCCTAGTCTGGGCCTGTCAAGAACATTGCGGGGAAACGTGAATCAGATGCAGGGCCAGCTGCTCGCGGGCCGCTACCGGCTCGCCGACGCCATCGGCAGCGGCGGTATGGGCCGGGTCTGGCGCGCGCACGACGAGGTGCTGCACCGGGCCGTGGCGATCAAGGAGTTGACCGCCGCGCTGTACGTCGCGGAGAGCGACCAGGCGGTCCTGCTCGCGCGCACCCGTGCCGAGGCGCGCGCGGCGGCACGGATCAACCACTCCGCCGTGGTCACCGTGCACGACGTGCTCGAACACGACGGCCGCCCGTGGATCGTGATGGAACTGGTCGAGGGCCAGTCGCTGGCGGACGCGGTCAAGGAGCGCGGCCGGGTGGAACCGGCCGAGGCCGCCCGCGTCGGCCTGTGGGTGCTGCGCGCCCTGTGCGCCGCGCACGCGGCCGGCGTCCTGCACCGCGACGTCAAACCCGGCAACGTCCTGCTCTCCCAGGACGGCCGGGTCCTGCTCACCGACTTCGGCATCGCCCAGATCGAGGGCGACACCACCATCACCCGCACCGGAGAGGTCGTCGGCTCGGTCGACTACCTCGCCCCCGAGCGGGTGCGCGGCCATGACCCGGGCCCGTCCTCCGACCTGTGGGCGCTGGGCGCCACGCTGTACACGGCGGTCGAGGGCCTGTCGCCGTTCCGCCGCACCTCGCCGCTGACCACCATGCAGGCCGTCGTCGACGAGGAGCCCCGCGAGACGCGGCACGCCGGTGTGCTCGCGCCCGTCATCACCGCGCTGCTGCGCAAGGACCCGGCGGCCCGGCCGGACGCGGCCACGGCCGAGCGGATGCTCGCGGAGGCCGCCGAGGGGCGGCGCTCCACCCACGCGCAGGCGTACATCCCCACCCAGTACACCGGGCAGCCGTCCCCGCACACCGCGGGCTCCGGCGGGACGGGCGGCCATCAGGGCGACCCGGGCACGCACGGGACCACCGGCTCGGGCACGCACGGGACCGCGGGGCCCTACGCGGGCACCGGAGCGCACGGCACGGGCGCGTACGGCACGGGCGCGTACGGCGGCACGGGAGCGCACGGGAGCGCGGGCGTGCCGTTCGACGGCACCGGCACCGGCACCGGCATCCCGGCCGGCGGCACGTACCCCGGTCACCGGCCCGGCGCGACCGGGAGCTCCACCGTCGTCCCCGGTGCCGTCCCGGTCTCCCACCACCCGGCGACCGCGCAGACCCCCGCCGGATCCCCGGCGGCGGGCGGCAGCGGCGGTGACGCGCGGCCGCGGTCCACGGGCCGGCGGCTGCGCAACGCCGCCCTCGTGGTGGTCCTCGCCGCGGTCATCGGCGGCGGCACCGCCGTGGTGCTCCAGGAGTGGGGGCCCGGCAGCCGGACGGAGGCGGGGGGCTCCGGCCCGGCGCTGCCATCGTTGTCCGCGACGGCCCCCTCGCCGACGCCCCGCAGGACCAAGCCCTCGACCGACAGCATCCCGGCCGGCTGGAAGCGGGTCACGGACCCGTACGGCTTCAGCATCGCCCTGCCCGGCGACGACTGGAAGCGGGTGGTGTCCAACCAGGCCCTGCGCCAGGTCGACTACACCCCGGACGGCGGCAAGCACTTCATCCGCGTCGCGGTCACCGAGTCGCCGGAGTTCCCCAGCGCGTACGACCACCAGAAGGACCTGGAGGAGCAGTTGCGGCGGCTGGTCGACTACCGGCGGGTGATGCTGGAGAAGGACACCTTCCGCGACCGTCCGGGCGCGCTGTGGGAGTACTCCTGGACGGCGCTGCCCAAGGACACCGCGTTCCCCGGCCCGCGGCACGCCATCGAGGAGACGTACTTCTCCCGCTCGGGTGTCGAGTACGCGATCTACATGTCCTCGCCCGAGGCGAGCTGGCCGGTCACCCGCAGTCAGTTCAAGTCGGTGCTCCAGAGCTGGCGGCCCGGCACCGACTGACCACCGCCGGCCGGACACGAAGGCCTGATCAGATCCCCTTCTTGGCCGGTCGGCGTGCCGGAAGCCGGGCGTCCGATGCGGCATGATGGGGCGTATGGGGACCGAGGGGGACGACTTCCGTGTGGTAGCGGGACGTTACCGCCTGGAGGCGCGGATCGGGCGCGGCGGCATGGGCGTCGTCTGGCGGGCGACCGATCAGCTGCTGGGACGGCGGGTCGCGGTCAAGGAACTCCCGTTCGACGAGACCCTGTCCGCCGAGGAGGCCCGCCAACTGCGCGACCGTACGCTGCGGGAGGCGCGCGCGGTCGCCCAGCTGCGGCACCCGCACGTCATCGTCGTCCACGACGTCGCTGAGCAGGACGGGCGGCCGTACATCGTCATGGAGCTGATCGAGGGCGGTTCGCTCGCCGACCGGATCGCCGCCGACGGGCCGGTGGACGCCGCCGAGGCCGCCCGCATCGGCATCGCGCTGCTGGGCGCGCTGGACACCGCGCACGCGGCCGGTGTGCTGCACCGCGACCTCAAACCGGCGAACGTCCTGGTGGAGTCCGGCACCGACCGCGTCGTCCTCACCGACTTCGGCATCGCCCAGGTGGCGGGCGCCCCCACGCTCACCGAGACCGGGGCCTTCGTCGGCTCCCCGGAGTACACCGCGCCCGAGCGGATGTCCGGCGTGGGGACCGGCCCGCAGTCCGACCTGTGGTCGCTGGGCGCGCTGCTGTGCACGGTGCTCAGCGGTGCCTCGCCGTTCCGGCGGGACTCGCTGGGCGGGATCATGCACGCGGTCGTCCTCGACGAGATCCGGCCGCCCGCCGAGGCGGAGCCGATCCTGCCCGTCGTACGCGGGCTGCTGGAGCGCGATCCCGAGCGGCGGCTGACGGCGGACGCGGCCGAGCGGATGCTGCGCGCCTTCCTGGACTCCGGGCGTACGCCGGGGCAGGCCCCGGACAGCTCCGCGCCGCACCAGGGCGACACGCCCCGACAGTCCCGCGCCCCTCGTCCGTCGCTGCCGTCCTTGCCGTCCCTCCCGTCTCTGCCGTCGCTGTCCGCGCTGTCGCCGCGGTCGTTGCGGGGCTCCAAGGGGGCTCGCTCGGCGGGGTCCACGGCGGCTTCGGCGTCTTCGGCGTCTTCGGCGTCCGCGGGGTCCGCTGTGTCCTCCGGGTTCTCCGAGCCGCCGTCCCCGGCGGAGCCGCCCGCGTTCCCGTCGCCGCTGCCGGCTCCGACCCCGGCCCTGACACCGCCGCCGCGGGCGGGGCGCGCGGGCGGGGCGCCGTCCGGTCCGCCCGCGCGGCTCTCCACCCGGGGTGTGCTGATCGCGGCGCTGCT
This sequence comes from Streptomyces sp. PL-25, assembly GCF_058344915.1. Taxonomy (NCBI): domain Bacteria; kingdom Bacillati; phylum Actinomycetota; class Actinomycetes; order Kitasatosporales; family Streptomycetaceae; genus Streptomyces; species Streptomyces sp. PL-25. The sequence goes on along the minus strand of NZ_CP136997.1, from coordinate 2,919,011 downwards.
GGTCGCCGCGGTGGCCGGGGCGGGGGTGTCCGCGGTGACGCTGCTGATGAACGGCGACCGCGACGGCGGCGGTACGCCCGCCAGTTCGGCGCCGGGGCACGGTCCGGGCGCCTCCGCGGGCACCTCGGCGGGCCCGGCGACCGGAACCGCCTCCGCCACGGCCCCCGCCACGGCCCCCGCCTCCACGTCCCCGACGCCCTCGTCCGGTGCGCACGCCACCCCCACGCGGACCCGCCCCGCCACGGGCGCCGACGCCCCCTCCGCGCCCTCGGGCTACCACCTGGCGCAGGACCCGGCCGGTTTCTCCGTCGCCGTACCGGACGGCTTCGCGCGCTCGCCGCAGGGCGCGCGGATCTTCTATCTCTCGCCGGGCGGTACCTTCCGCCTCGGCATCAAGGCGGCGGCGCCGGAGCGGGGCGGCCCGCTCGCGGTGATGCGCCGCGCCGACGCCGGCGGCCCGTCCAGCAACCCCGGCTACCACGACGGCCAGGTCACGGCCACCACGCACGGCGGACACTCCGCCGCCCTCTGGGAGTTCACCTGGAGCGGCTTCAGCGCGGCGGAGGGCGCCCGGCACACCTACGACCTGTGCTGGGAGCAGGACGGGCGGATGTACGACGTGTGGCTCTCGGCACCGGTCGGGAAGGTGCGCGAGGCCAGGGAGTACTTCGACGTCGCCGTGGACACCTTCGTGCCCGGACGCGACAGACCCTAGGTCACGGGTCTGTGACCGCCCCGCATCCGCGATGGAGTCCCGGGCGCCCCTCGCGATATGGATGGACCATGAGCGACAACGGGGGAGCCCAGCACGAGCCGTACGCACCGTACGAGCCCCACGAATCCACGAGCAGCTTCGTCCTGCGGCCACCGGATCCGCAGCCTCGGGTGCCGCACCCGCAGAATCCTTACGCCGCCCCGACCGCCCCGACCGCCCCGACCGCCCCGACCGCCCCGACCGCCCCGGCCGCACCAGCCACCCCGGCCGCACCAGCCACCCCGGTGCCCCCCGCGTTCCCGGCGGCCCCGCTGGCCCACGTCCCGGCCCAGGCCCCCGACCCCGGTACCGGCCGGCTGATCGCCGGCCGCTACCGGCTGCTGGCCAAGCTGGGGCACGGCGGTATGGGCACGGTGTGGCGGGCCGAGGACGAGACGGTGGACCGCGAGGTCGCCGTCAAGGAGCCCCGCGTCCCCGAGCACCTGCCCGAGCGGGAACGGGCCAACGCCTTCGAGCGGATGCGCCGCGAGGCGCGCGCCGCCGCCCGGCTCGACCACCCGGCCGTCGTCAACGTGCACGACGTGGCCGTCGTCGACGGGCAGCCGTGGATCGTGATGGAACTGGTCCGGGGCCGCTCGCTCGGCGCCGCCCTCCAGGAGGGCACCCTGGACGCGCGCGAGGCGGCCCGCGTCGGCCTGGAGGTGCTCGGCGCCCTGGAGGCCGCGCACGCCGCGGGCATCCTGCACCGGGACGTCAAGCCGGACAACATCCTGCTCGGCCGGCACGGCCGGACCGTGCTCACCGACTTCGGCATCGCCCAGATCGAGGGCGAGACCAGTCTGACCGACACCGGCGGCTTCGTCGGCTCGCCCGAGTACATCGCGCCGGAGCGCGTGCTGGGGCAGCGGCCCGGCCCGGCCAGCGACCTGTGGTCCCTCGGCGTGGTGCTGTACGCGGCCACCGAGGGCGTGTCGCCGTTCCGCCGCAGCAACACCCCGGCCACCCTCCAGTCGGTCCTGAACGCCGCCCCGGCGCCGCCCGCCGCCGCTCCCGGCCCGCTCGCCGAGGCCATCACCGCCCTGCTGCGCAAGGATCCCGCCCAGCGCCCGGACGCCGCCCGGGTCCGCGCCCTGCTGACGGCCGCCGCGGCGCCGCCCGTCCCGGCGCCCACCCAGGAGGTCCGGTACGTCGAGCGTCCCCGGCGCGGGATCCGTCTGGGCCGTACGGCCTGGCTCGGGCTGGGCGCGGCGGTCGTGGTGGGCGCGATGGCCGCCTACCTGGCGGTCGCGCGGCCGTTCGCGGGGCCGCTGCCGGACGGCTGGACGACCCACCAGGAGAAGGACGTCGCGGCGACGCTCGCCGTGCCCGCCGACTACCAGCGCACCCTGCCCGACCGGAAGTCCGACGACGGCCACTGGGTGACGTACACGGACTGGAGCGGCAGCGTGTGGGTGACGCTGTCGCTGGCCAGGCAGGCGGAGGACAAGAGCCATGAGATAGCGGGCTCGGCCGCGGCCGAGATGTACCAGGACGACGCCGAGTTCAAGAAGCGCGGCGACTACGGTCTCGACATGCCCGCGGAGGCGCGGACCGCCCCCGACGACAACGCGACGTTCCACGGGCGCAAGGCCGCCGGGAACACGGTCGTCTACACCACCGACGACTCGCAGCACCCGCGCCCGCGCGAGGTGCGGGTCTTCTACTACCGCACCGGCGGCGGCGACATGTACCGGCTCACCGTGGGCTACCCCGGCAAGGGCGACTTCACCGAGCGGGGCCGGGAGGTGGCCCGGACGGCGATCGCCCAGCTGGACGTCGACACGCTGTGAGCCGGTGACGGCCGCGGGCGCGCGCGTGCGCTGCCGGAGCCGGATGCGCGCGGCGGGAGCGGGATGCGCGCGGCGGGAGGGGGATGTGCGAGACGCGAGCGGGATGTGCGGGGCGCGAGCGGGATGTGCGGGGCGGGAGCCGGGCGTGCGTCGGGCGTGCGCCGCGGGCGGGAAAAGAGCCCTGATCAGCGGGTTTGTTGCCAGTGATCGCTGGCGGCATGTGTGCGGTCGGTGAAACCCCGTTACCGACGGGTACACAAACCCGCGGCCACGTCATACCCTGCCGTTCATGACGGACGCGCAGGCCCCGGCACAGACCGGCACGAATCCTTCGGCCCCCGCCCCCGCGGGCGCCCGTACCGCCGCGGACGTGGTGACCCCCGAGCTGGTCGCCCGGCTCACCAAGGGCGTCACCGGATCGGGCCGGACCGCCAACCACACTCCGTTCACCGGCGAGAAGCTCGCCGACCTGCCCGAGTCCACCCCCGAGGACGTCGCCCTCGCCTTCGAGCGGGCCCGCGCCGCGCAGGACGTCTGGGCGCGCACCCCCGTGCGGCGGCGCGCCGACGTCCTGCTCCGCTTCCACGACCTGGTGCTCGCCCGGCAGGCCGAGGTGCTGGACCTGATCCAGCTGGAGACCGGCAAGGCCCGGCTGCACGCGCACGAGGAGGTGCAGGCGGTCGCCGTCGCCGCCCGGCACTACGGCCGCCGGGCCGCCGCGTATCTGCGGCCCAAGCGGCACACCGGCGCCATCCCGGTGCTGACCAAGGTCACCGAACTGCGCCACCCGCGCGGTGTCGTCGGTCAGATCGCCCCCTGGAACTACCCGCTGGAGCTGTCCGTCGGCGACGCGCTGCCCGCCTTCGCCGCGGGCAACGCGGTGGTGATGAAGCCGGACACCGAGACCTGTCTGACCGCACTGTGGGCCCGCGACCTGCTCATCGAGGCCGGACTGCCTGCCGAGGTGTTCCAGGTCGTCATCGGCGAGGGCCCGGTGGTCGGCCCGGCCGTCGTCCGGCACGCCGACTACGTCTCCTTCACCGGCTCCACCCGCACCGGCCGCGAGGTCGCCCAGGGCGCCGCGGCCCGCCTGGTCGGCGTCTCCCTCGAACTCGGCGGCAAGAACGCCATGCTGGTCCTCCAGGACGCCGACGTCGAGAAGGCGGCGGCCGGCGCGGTCCGCGCCTGCTTCTCCTCCGCCGGGCAGCTGTGCATCTCCATCGAGCGGCTGTACGTCCACGAGGCGGTCGCGGACGCGTTTCTGGACCGCTTCGTCGCCCGCACGAAGGCGATGCGGCTCGGCACCTCCCTGGCGTACGGCGCCGACATGGGCTCGCTGGTGGGCGAGCGCCAGTTGGAGACCGTCACCCGGCACGTGGAGGAGGCCGTCGCCAAGGGCGCCACGGTGCTGGCCGGCGGCGTCGCCCGCCCGGACCTCGGCCCGTACTTCTTCGAGCCGACCGTCCTCGCCGGAGTCGAGGCCCCCATGGCGGTGTGCACCGAGGAGACCTTCGGACCGGTCGTCTCCGTCCACCGCTTCTCCGACGAGGACGAGGCCGTCGGGCACGCCAACTCCACGCCGTACGGCCTGAACTCGTCGGTGTGGACCAGGGACGCCCGCCGCGGCCGGGAGATCGCCGCCCGGCTGCGCACCGGCACCGTCAACATCAACGAGGGGTACGCGCCCGCCTACGGCAGCGCCCAGTCACCGATGGGCGGCATGAAGGACTCCGGTCTCGGCCGCCGGCACGGCTCCGAGGGCATCCTCAAGTACACCGAGGCGCAGACCGTCGCCCACCAGCGGCTGCTGCCCATGGCCCCGTCGCTCGGCATGGACGACGAGGGGTACGCCGCGTTCATGACCCGCAGCCTGAAGGCGATGAAGGCCCTCCGGCTCCGCTAGCCCCTCCGGCTCCGCTGGGCCCTTCGGCTCCGCTGGGCCCGCCGGAGCTGCCAGGCCGAGGCCCTGCCGTCCCCGACCCATCCGTTCTCGACGAGGAGAGCACGTGTCGCAGGAGAACTCCGTCCCCGAGCAGGACGAAGCGGCGTACGACGAAGCGGCGTACGACTACGACGTCATCGTCGTGGGTTCCGGGTTCGGCGGGTCCGTCTCCGCGCTCCGCCTGACCGAGAAGGGCTACCGCGTCGGCGTCCTGGAGGCGGGCCGCCGCTTCACCCGCAAGAGCCTGCCGAAGAACTCCTGGGACCTGAAGAACTACCTGTGGGCCCCGAAGCTCGGCCTGTACGGCATCCAGCGCATCCATCTGCTGGGCAACGTCATGGTGCTGGCCGGCGCCGGGGTCGGCGGCGGCTCCCTCAACTACGCCAACACCCTCTACGTACCGCCGAAGCCCTTCTTCGAGGACCCGCAGTGGCGGGACATCACCGACTGGCAGGAGGAGCTGGCGCCCTACTACGACCAGGCCCGGCGCATGCTGGGCGTCCGGCTGAACCCGACGATGACCCCCTCCGACGTGCATCTGAAGGCGGCGGCGCAGCGCATGGGCGTCGGCGACACCTTCCACATGGCGCCGGTCGGGGTGTTCTTCGGCGACGGCGAGGACGCCGACGGCACCGCCAAGGCGCGGCCGGGTCAGCAGGTCGCCGACCCCTACTTCGGCGGGGCCGGGCCGGACCGCAGGGCCTGCGTCGAGTGCGGCGAGTGCATGACGGGCTGCCGGCACGGCGCGAAGAACACGCTCAACGAGAACTACCTGCACCTCGCCGAGAAGGCGGGCGCGGTGGTCCACCCGATGACGACGGTCGTCTCCGTCACCGACGACTCACGGGGCGGCTACGCGGTCGCCACGCTCCCGACCGACGACCGGAGGAAGGGCGCGGGCCGCGTTCTCACCGCCCGCCGGGTGGTCCTGGCCGCCGGCACCTACGGCACCCAGACCCTGCTGCACCGCATGAAGGCGGGCCGTCAGCTCCCGTACCTCTCCGAGCGGCTCGGCGAGCTGACCCGCACCAACTCCGAGGCGCTGGTGGGCGCGCAGACCGACAACCGGCGCTACCGCGCGGTGACCGGCCAGGCGCGGCCCGACTTCACCCGCGGCGTCGCCATCACCTCGTCCTTCCACCCCGACGAGAACACCCACATCGAGCCGGTCCGCTACGGCAAGGGCTCCAACTCGATGGGCGGCCTGTCCATCCTCCAGGTGCCGTTCGCGGACGGCGGTTCGCGGGTCGCGGCCTGGCTGGCGAACGCCGCCCGCCATCCGCTGCTCGTCCTGCGCTCGCTGTCCAACCGCCGCTGGTCGGAACGTTCCATCATCGGCCTGGTCATGCAGTCCCTGGACAACTCCCTGACGACGTACCTGAAACCGGACGGCGTCGGCAAGGGCCTGCTCACCGCCCGCCAGGGCCACGGCGCACCCAACCCCAAGCAGATCAAGGCCGCCACCGAGGGCGCCTCCGCGCTCGCCGCCGAGATCAACGGCTTCGCCGGTTCCAACGTGGGCGAGCTGATGGGCACCCCGCTCACCGCGCACTTCCTCGGCGGCTGCCCCATCGGCGACTCGCCCGAGACCGGTGTCATCGACCCGTACCACCGGCTGTACGGCCACCCCGGCATCTCGGTCGTGGACGGCGCAGCGGTCTCCGCGAACCTGGGCGTCAACCCGTCGCTGACCATCACCGCCCAGGCCGAACGCGCGATGTCGTACTGGCCGAACAAGGGCGAGGCCGACCCGCGTCCGGCGCAGGGCGCGGCCTACGAGCGGCTGAAGCCGGTGGAGCCGCGCGAACCGGCGGTCCCGGCCGGTGCGTTCGGCGCGCTGCGGCTGCCGTTCCTGGGCATACCCGCGGTGCCGCCGAAGAAGAAGTAGCACGCTCCGGAAGAAGCGGCGGGGAATGAGAAGGACCCGCGGCGCCCCTCCTGGAGCGGGCAACGAGAAGGACCCGCGGCCCCTCCTCGGCGCCGCCCTGCGGGCGCTGGCCGCCGGAGGGCTGCTCACCGCTCCCGGGCTCGGCGTCACCGGGGTCGCCGTCGGGGCTGCCGGGCTTGAGGAACAGGTACTCCAGCAGCGCGTAGGTGCTCAGCCAGTCCTTCTCGTTCTCGCTCATCCTCGTTCTCGCTCATCGATTCGTCGTCGACGAGGGCGAGCCACTGCACCTGGCCCGGGGGCCGGTCGCTGTGGTTGGACGCGATGAGCGCGAAGGGGTGCCAGCCGCTGCCCGCGACGATCTCGCCGGGCAGTCCGGAGACGGCGATCGTCAGCCGCGAGTCGGCGTCCAGGTCGTCGTCGGCGCACGGGGACGGGGGCCCACGGGGACGGGGGCCCACGGCGTCCGCCGAGGAGCCGACCGGCACCCGGTCCGTCCGCGGCTCTCACCCGTACGGTGCGGGTGCGTGACCGCGAAGGGCCCCGCGTCGTTGGTCGGGATGGCCGTGCCAGCCAGGGACGGCCACGAAGGAAACCACGCGTGGCTCTCCGGGGCGGTGTGACGTACGGATCGTGCCGTGCGTCGTGGGACCCCGCTCCGGGGACGTGACCGGACGGCAGGGGACAGCAGCCCGGTCACCCGGGTGACGGTCGGTTCCGGGGACGCCCGGGACCGACCGCGCTCATGTGCGGCGCGGGTGCCGCGGAGATCATGGGGGACGCGGACCCTGCGGAGATCCCGCAACCTCCGTACCGCGTGATCCGCGGTACGCCGGAGTTCCCGAGGTCTTCATGAAGCTCCGCCGCGCCCTGGTCCTGGCCGCCACGACGGCCGCGATGGCCCCGCCGGCCCTGCTGTCGGCGTCCGGGTCAGACCGTGCCGCGGCACAGCTCCAGCAGGGTCATCGCCAGGCTGGTGCCCGGCCTGCCGAGGGCGTCGCGGTAGCGGCCGAGGATCTCCATCTCGCGGGAGAGGTGGACGCGCCGCCCGCCCGAGCCGATCCGGGCCTTCTGGACGACGGCCGACACCGCCATCCGTTCCTGGACCAGGCCCAGGATCCGGTCGTCGAGCGCGTCGATGCGTTCGCGCGCGTCGGTGATGACGCCCGCGGCCTCGGCGGAGCGGGCACCGGTCGCATCGGTAGCGGTCGGGGCCGGGGTCGGGGTCGTGGTCGCGGCGGTGGTCGCCGGGGTGGGGGTCGCTGCGGTGGGGGTCGCTGCGGTGGTGGTCATCGCGGGGCTCCTCGCTGTGGTGGCGGTGCCCCGGAGCGGCAAGGACCGGGTGGAACGCCAGACGCCCCGGGCCTTGTCGGCCCGGGGCGCCTGGGAAGTCGCTCGTCAGTGGCTCAAGCAACACGACCATGGCAGCCGGCGGGCCGGATGCCATAGGTAAAGACGAAGGTCGCGGAGTGCGTGAGCATGGCGCCAGTATGCCGTGGCGCCGGACGGCGTCCAAGCCGGTTCGCATGCTGAGACGTCCCGTCCGGGCAGCGTGCGGACGGGCCGCCCGCCGGGGCGTTCGTGCGCGCGGGGCGGGTCCCGTCGGCACCTCGGTAGAATCGCAGGTACACCGACCCGCCCGTCCCACCGCCGGAAGGCACCCCGTGTCATCAGCGACTCCCGCTGCCGCCGCCCCCGACACCGTCCTGGTCGTCGACTTCGGTGCGCAGTACGCCCAGCTCATCGCCCGTCGCGTCCGTGAGGCCCGGGTCTACAGCGAGATCGTGCCGAGCACCATGCCGGTGGCGGAGATGCTCGCCAAGAACCCGGCGGCGATCATCCTCTCCGGCGGCCCCTCCTCGGTCTACGAGGAGGGCGCCCCCCGCCTGGACCGCGCGCTCTTCGAGTCCGGCGTCCCCGTCTTCGGCATGTGCTACGGCTTCCAGCTGATGGCGCAGCTCCTCGGCGGCACCGTCGACAACTCCGGCGCGCGCGAGTACGGCCGCACCGGGCTCGCCGTGTCCAAGCCGTCCTCCACCCTCTTCGAGGGCACCCCGGCCGAGCAGGCCGTGTGGATGTCGCACGGCGACGCCTGCTCCGCCGCCCCCGAGGGCTTCACCGTCACGGCCTCCACGGACGTCGTCCCGGTCGCCGCCTTCGAGAACGACGACAAGAAGCTCTACGGCGTCCAGTACCACCCCGAGGTCATGCACTCCACGCACGGCCAGCAGGTGCTGGAGCACTTCCTGTACCGCGGCGCCGGCCTCACCCCCTCCTGGACCACGGGCAACGTGATCGAGGAGCAGGTCGCCGCCATCCGCGAGCAGGTCGGCGACAAGCGCGCCATCTGCGGCCTGTCCGGCGGCGTGGACTCCGCGGTCGCCGCCGCCCTCGTCCAGAAGGCCATCGGCTCCCAGCTGACCTGCGTCTACGTCGACCACGGCCTGATGCGCAAGGGCGAGACCGAGCAGGTCGAGAAGGACTTCGTGGCCGCCACCGGCGTCCAGCTGAAGGTCGTCGACGCCGAGGAGCGCTTCCTCACCGCGCTCAAGGGCGTCTCGGACCCCGAGGAGAAGCGGAAGATCATCGGCCGCGAGTTCATCCGGGTCTTCGAGCAGGCCCAGGCCGAGATCATCGCGGACGAGGGCCCGGCGGTCGAGTTCCTGGTGCAGGGCACCCTCTACCCGGACGTCGTCGAGTCCGGCGGCGGCACCGGCACCGCCAACATCAAGTCGCACCACAATGTCGGCGGCCTGCCCGAGGACCTGGAGTTCCGGCTGATCGAGCCGCTGCGCAAGCTGTTCAAGGACGAGGTCCGCATGGTCGGCCAGGAGCTCGGCCTGCCGGAGGAGATCGTCCAGCGCCAGCCCTTCCCCGGCCCCGGCCTCGGCATCCGCATCGTCGGCGAGGTCACCAAGGAGCGCCTGGACCTGCTGCGCGAGGCCGACGCCATCGCCCGCGAGGAGCTGACCGCGGCCGGTCTCGACCGCGACATCTGGCAGTGCCCGGTGGTCCTGCTCGCGGACGTCCGCAGCGTCGGCGTCCAGGGCGACGGCCGCACCTACGGTCACCCGATCGTGCTGCGCCCGGTCTCCAGCGAGGACGCCATGACCGCCGACTGGTCGCGGCTGCCGTACGAGGTGCTGGGCCGGATCTCCACCCGGATCACCAACGAGGTCCGCGACGTCAACCGCGTCGTCCTCGACGTGACGAGCAAGCCGCCGGGCACCATCGAGTGGGAGTGACCCCCGCTCTGTAAGTGCCCCCCTGTGGGGGTCAGGTCCGCCGGAGGGTCCGCACCGGCTCTCCGGGCCGGAAGACCTGGACGACCAGATACCGGTCGTCCTCGACGGAGGTCCGCACGACCTCCGTCAGCTCGGTGCGGAAGAGGTGGAACGGCTGCGGCGGTTCCACCTCTTTCACATACGCCCCCTTCGTCTCCGGATCCGTCACCTCGAACGCCCGCCCGCCGATCCGCACATCGCCGCCGCCCATCGCGGTGCCGGGACCCGGATTCGCCTGGAGCGCGAACCGCGGGTCCCGCAGCAGATCGCGTGCCTTCAGCGAGTCCGGCATCATGCCGAGCCACAGCTCTCCGTGCAGGAACCGCACCTCCAGGCCGCTGGTCCGGGGCGTACCGTCCGCGCGCAGCGTGACGAGCACGTGGTGCCGGAAGGCGCCGAAGCGCCCCTCGGCCAGTGCGGCAAGGTCGGGTTCCGTCGCGGCGAAAGCCGCCCAGTTCGTCGCCATGCCGGTGAGTGTGGCGCGGAAACCGGACATCTCCTGTCGGGTATGGGACAGGGGCGGCCGGGTGCGCGGCATCTTCACGAACGAGCGCTGCCATTCCCGGCCGCCCCCGGGTACTTTCCGCCCGTACACCGATCACCCGCCGGAGGACCCATGCACGGCCGCGGCCCCACTCCGCCCCCGCCCCTGCCCACCGACAGGCTGCGCTTCGCCATGCCGCCGATGCACGAGTCGGCCGAGGACGAACGCCGGCACCGCAAGGAACGGCTCGCGGGCGCACTGCGGATCTTCGGCCGGTACGGCTTCGAGGACGGCGTCTCGGGCCACATCACCGCCCGCGACCCCGAGTTCAGCGACTGCTTCTGGGTCAATCCCTTCGGCATGCCCTTCGCGCACGTCACCGTGAGCGACCTCGTGCTCGCCAACCAGGACGGCCAGGTCATCGAGGGCGGCCACCACGTCAACCAGGCCGCCTTCACCGTGCACGCCCAGGTGCACGCGGCCCGGCCGGACGTGGTCGCCGTCGCCCACTGCCACTCCGTGCACGGCCGCGCCCTGGCCGCCCTCGGCGAACTCCTCGACCCGCTCACCCAGGAGAGCTGCGCCTTCTACGAGGACCACGCCCTCTACGACACCTACACCGGTGTCGTCGTCGACGCGGAGGAGGGCCGCCGGATCGCGGACACCCTCGGCTCCCGCAAGGCGCTGGTGCTGCGCAACCACGGTCTGCTGACGGTCGGCGACTCGGTGGACGCCGCCGCCTGGTGGTTCCTCTCCATGGAACGCTCCGCCCAGGTGCAGCTGACCGCCCGCGCGGCGGGCCGCCCGGTCCTCATCGACCACCGGGCGGCGGTGTCGACCCGCGAACAGCTCGGCGGCGACCTCGTGGCCTGGATCAACTATCAGCCCCTGTGGCAACAGGTCAGCCGCGCCGAACCCGACCTGCTGAGCTGATCCCCGCAGCGTCAATGCGACGCCTCGCGCTTCACCCTTCCGGACCGGACCGGACGGACACGGACCGCGTGCCGTAGGGCACAATTCGCAGTCGGCGTAGGGGTGTTGTCCGCAGCGCGGCTGCGGGTTCCGGGGAAGGCGGGCGTCCGGCGTGGCGGTGCAGGAAGCGAGAGACGGCACGGGGGCGGGCACGCATCCCCACGCGGGCGGCTGCACGTGCGGGGACTGCCCGCACGGGGCACGCGCGGGACACCGGCAGGCGGTGGCCGCGTTCCTGCTCCAGCGCGACGAGTTCGCCGCCGGGCAGGGCCTGCCCGCGGCCGTGGCCCACTCGGCGTCGGCGTCCAGGCAGTGGGTCTCCGAGGAACTGACGCAGTCCGCGGAACTCGTCGCCGCCCGCCGTCGCGCCGAGGGCGGCGCCTGGCTCGGCCGGCTCTGGCGCTGGACCGCGTACACGGTCTGGGCCGCGGTCGTCCTGCTGCTCCTGGTGCAGGCGCTCACCGCGGTCGGCGCGGGCTGGAGCACCGCCCGCACGGCGGGCCTGCTCGCGGCGGTGGCGGTCGCCGTGCTGCTGACGGCCGCCTCGTGGTTCCACCGGGCGCGCGGCGGCGCGCTGGCCCCGGTCATCGGTGAGGACAACAGGCTCTCCACCTCTCGTACGGTCGCCGCGGTCTGGGTGCTGTTCGTGGCGTACGCGGTGCTGGTGCTGGCGGCCCGCCTCGCGGCGGCCTCGGACCACGCCGAACGCGACGCCCTGATCTCCGGCCTCGAACTGGCCCGGGGCGCCGGTGTGGTCACCGTGCTCGCCGTGGTGTGCGGGATCGCCGTGCTGGTGCGGCGAGTGGTCGGGCTGCGGGTCCTCGGCCAGCGGCTCCAGAAGGTGCGGGCCGACCGGCCGCGGGCGGCCGACCTGCTGACCGACGACGCGGGACGCGGGACCTTCGCCGACATCCAGTACGTCGTGATCAGCGCCGTCGCCCTGGCCTTCGCCGCGGTGCGGCTGGCCCGGCGGCCCGACCAGCTGCCCGACCTGCCGTGGGGACTCGCGGTGGTGACGCTGGTGTCCGCCGCGACCTATCTGGCGGGCAAGTACGCGGAGGGCGGGCGCCCGGTCATCCTCTCGGTGGTCCGGGCCCGGGAGGCGGGCGACCTGGACGCACCGATCCGCACCGGCGACGACATCGAGATCCGCGGCGCCGGCTTCGTCCCGCCGGGCGCACAGGGAGCGGACCGGCTGTCGCGGATGGTGGTCCGCATCGGCGCGGTCAACGTCCATGTGCCCCTGGTCCCCGTCACGGGAGGCTTCAGCAGCCCCACGGACACGGTGCTGACCGTGCCGGTCCCGGCCGACGTGGAACCGGGCCGGGTCGAGGTGCAGCTCGTGACCGCGGCGGGCGTCGAGACCAACCGGTACGCGATCGACGTGACTGACTGAGACACCGGGGCCCGGAAGGCGCGGACCGGGGCACCGATGGGGTGCCGGGGCACCGATGGGGTGAGGCGCCAGGGCCAACCGGGGGGCGAATCCATACGGACGCCGGAAGAACAGCCCGGCCTGGTCGGACACCTCCTTTCTCGCACACGTATGGTCTGTCGAGGGGTGAACGGCATTGCGGTGAGGTGAGAGGCGGCTGACAACGATGACTCATGGCCTTCGTACGGACACGCGGACCGCGTATCTCGACCGTCGCGGCACCTGGCGGGAGACGGCCTCGCGCTACGCCCTCCTTCCCCTGCGGGTCTTCCTCGGCGTCACCTTCGTCTACGCCGGTCTGGACAAGCTCACCGACAGCGCCTTCATGAAGGCCGCCGGGCCCGGCTCGCTCGGCGACACCCTGCGCGCGGTCCGCGACTCCTCCGCGGTCCCGGCCCTGGTCGACCTGGCCCTGAAGAGCCCGGCCGGCTTCGGCTACGCCATCGCCTTCGGTGAACTCGCCGTCGGCCTCGGCGTCCTGCTCGGCCTGCTGGGCCGCCTGGCCGCGCTCGGCGGCGCCCTCATCTCCCTCAGCCTGTGGCTCACCGTCAGCTGGGCCACCAGCCCCTACTACTACGGCAACGACCTCGCCTATCTCATGGCCTGGCTCCCTCTCGTCCTCGCCGGCACCCCCGTCCTCTCCCTGGACGCCGTCCTGCCGGGACGACGACGCAGGGGTCTGGGCCTGGGCCTGGGCAGCTACCGCTAGGGTCTTTCGTTCGTACCTTCAGGGTCTTTCATTCGGATCAGGCCGGATCCGTCACGGGCCGCTCCGCCCCGCGCGATCTGCGCCGCCGTCGTACGGTCCGGTCGACCATCCCCACCACGCCCCCCAGGCACAGGCCACCCACCACGGCCGGGATCGCCACGAACCACGGCGCCTTCCACAGGCCGCCCGCGTCCCCGGCGCAGACGACGGCGGCGCCGACGACGCTGACACCGGCCACCAGCCTCCCGGGCCGGAACTCATGAAGCAGCACGGCTCACCTCCGCCTGTCCGATGCCCACGTGCAGATCGAGGTCGACCGTCCCGGTGCCCTTGACGCCCTCCGCCGGATCCAGCGTGATCTGCCGGGACCGGCCCGGGGCCACGTCCACGTCCCGTGAGCCGTCGCCCGGCAGCTGGATGTCGCCGACGCCCACGTCGATCGTCGCCCGCAGGGTCACGTCCGGGGGGACGACCACCCGCAGCCGGCCCACACCCACCTCGGCCCGTGCGGTCACCTTCTGGCCCTTGCCCAGCCGTATTCGGGACAGGTCGAGCGTGCCGTCGCCGGTGCCCAGGTCGTACCTCGGCCGGACCTCGGTCACGGCGGCGGGCTGCCAGGTCGCGTGCGACCAGTGGGCGCTGACGTTGTCCGGGAGCGTCGTGGAGGTGGCGAGGAGGCCCGCGGTGATGACGGCCAGCAGGATCGAGCCCACCCCGGCCCGGCCGAGGAACGCGCTGACCGCGATGCCCAGGCCGAAGACGCCCAGCGCACAGGCCAGACCGGTCTGGAGGCTGCCGGGAAGCGTGTGGTCGTACCAGGTCAGGCGCGTGCCGAGGGCACCGGCCCCGACGGCGAGCAGGAAGATCCAGCCGCCGATCGGGCGCGGGCCCCGCTCGCGGGGTGTGTCCGGGGCCGGGGTCCGCGTCTCGCGCCCGGGGCGGCCCCGGCTGATGTTGACGGCCGCCGCGACGTCCCGGTCCCGCGGGTCCTGCGGTCCCCACAGATACCCGGTGCCGCCGACATGGGTGCCGTCCTTGACGATCGGCTCCCGCCACCAGGACGGGTACGACGAAGGGGCCGGGGGTGCCTTGGCCTCCGGCGGCGCGTCGGCGGCGGCCTGGGCCGCCAGCGGGTCCGGGTCGGCCGAGCCCCGGTGCTGCGACCAGTACCCGGCCCCGGCCAGGAGGAGGGAGAGGACGACGGCGAAGGTGAGCACGCTGCCGTTGCGCAGCATGGACAGGAACACCCCGCAGCCGACCAGCGAGAACAGCACGGCGGCCAGCGCATGGCCGTTGACCCGGCCGGTGAGGAGCTTGCGCACCTCGTTCTCGTCCTCGTCGTCGAGGGGGACGAAGAGCCAGGCGAAGCCGTAGAAGATGAGACCGATACCGCCGGTCGCGGAGAGCACGGCCAGGGTGATCCGGAAGATCACCGGGTCCATGTCGCACCGGCGTCCCAGTCCCGCGCAGACCCCGGCGATCATCTTGTGGCGCCGGTCCCGCCGGAAACCGAACGGGCCCATAACGTTTCCGTCCGCTTCCACGCCGCCCGCGTCCGTCCGCGGGCCGCCCCCGTCCGTGGCGGTCCGTGAACCGGCCGTGGCGGTCCGCGGGCCGACCCCGCCGGCAGCGGCCCCGCCGGTGCCGGTACCAGGATCGCCGCCGGTGCCGGTGCCGGGACCGCCGCCGGTCGTCCCTGCTGCCCCTGCCGTCCCCGGCTGACCTGCCGTCCTCTCTGTCCCCTCTGTCCCCTCTCCCCCTGTTCTCCCTGTCCCCTTCACGCTCGCCTCTCCGGTCAGGCCGGGCCGCTCGTCCGGGCCCGGCTGTCCGCCCGCACCCGCACCCGCAGCCGGGCCGGGCGCGGCGGCCCCGGGCCCGGCACCCGGAGCCGGGCGCGGGGCCGAGCCGGGTTCCTGGCCCGTTCCGGCGTGCTGGTGATTCGTCATGCGTCCATGGTGACGGGCGAGCCGCCGCAGCGGCAGTCGGGACGACCCTGGCAGAACCCTGATTCGCCCCTGAGCCCCGCCGGGGGATGCGTTCGACGGGCCCCGGGGGCGCCGCCGCGAAGATCAGGGGAGTCTCGGGGGCCGACCCTGATGCCCCCGCCCGGCGCGCATGTGACCATCGTTGGCATGCCGGAAGCCGCAGCACTGCCCGTCGACGACCCGCGGCCCCCGCGCAAGCTCTACCGCAGCAGCGACGGACGCTGGCTGGGCGGAGTGGCGCGGGGCCTCGCCGGGCACCTCGGGCTGCCCGTGGTGTGGGTGCGGCTCGTCTTCGCCGGGCTGTTCATGGCCGACGGCCTCGGCGCGCTGCTGTACGCGGCCTTCTGGTTCTTCGTGCCGCTCGGCGTCGGCGGGGTCGGCGGGCAGCGGCCGCCCGCCTTCGTGACCACGGAGACCTCGCCGGACGGCCGCCGCAGGATCGTCACCCGCAGACCGGACAAGGGCCAGATCGTCGCCCTGCTGCTCATGGTCGTCGTGGCGTCGGTCTTCGTCGGCAGCGTCAACCTCGGCGGCGGCGCCAAGGCATATCTCCTGCCCGCCGTCCTGGTCGCCGCGGGCGTCGCCCTCGTCTGGCGCCAGGCGGACAACGCCCGGCGGGCCCGCTGGATGGAGGTCGGCCGCCGCCGCCGTACGCTCACCCTGCTGCGCGCGGGCGCGGGCGTGCTGCTGGTCACCGCGGGCGTCTCCGCCATCTTCGTCCTCCAGGGCTCGGCCGCCCACCTCGGCTCGGTCCTCCAGGCGGGCCTCGCCGTGCTCGTCGGGATAACGCTGCTGGCCGGGCCGTATCTGGTGCGGATGACCCAGGACCTCTCCGAGGAGCGGCTGATGCGCATCCGCGCCCAGGAGCGCGCCGAGGTCGCCGCCCACGTCCACGACTCGGTGCTGCACACCCTGACCCTGATCCAGCGCAACGCGGAGAACGCGGGAGAGGTGCGCCGCCTCGCCCGCGCCCAGGAGCGCGACCTGCGCGCCTGGCTCTACAAGCCGGAGGGCAACGGCAAGGACGAGGAGGACGAACCGGCCACGCTCGCCGAGGCGGTGAAGCGCAACGCCGCCGAGGTCGAGGACAAGCACGGCGTCCCCCTGGAGGTGGTCGTGGTCGGCGACTGCCCGCTCGACGAGCGGATCGGAGCCCAGATGCAGGCCGCGAGGGAAGCCATGGTGAACGCCGCCAAGTACGGTGGCGAGGGCGGCGCCGTGCAGGTGTACGCCGAGGTCGAGGGGCGCAAGGTCTTCGTGTCCGTCCGCGACCGGGGGCCCGGCTTTGACCTCGACGCGATACCCGCCGACCGCATGGGTGTCAGAGAATCGATCATCGGCCGCATGGAGCGCAACGGGGGAACGGCCCGGCTGCGCGCGGTGCCGGACGGCGGCACGGAGGTCGAGCTGGAGATGGAGAGGGCGGAGAACACGTGATGAGCGACCCGACCGAGGCGAACGGCACGGCGGCCGAGGCGACGGAGGCGGCCGGTACCACGGGCGGCGGGGCGGGGCGGCACGTGCGCGTGGTCCTCGTCGACGACCACCGTATGTTCCGTACGGGGGTGCGGGCCGAGATCGGGCGGACCGACGAGACCGGGGTCGAGGTGGTCGGTGAGGCCCCCGACGTCGACCAGGCGGTCGCGGTCATCACCGAGTCCCGTCCCGAGGTGGTCCTGCTGGACGTCCATCTGCCCGGCGGCGGTGGCGTGGAGGTGCTGCGGCGCTGCGCCGCGCTGACGGCCGACACCGAGCGGCCCGTCCGCTTCCTCGCGCTGTCCGTCTCGGACGCCGCGGAGGACGTGATCGGGGTGATCCGGGGCGGGGCGCGCGGCTATGTGACCAAGACGATCACGGGCACCGACCTCGTCGACTCGATCTTCCGGGTGCAGGAGGGCGACGCCGTGTTCTCCCCGCGGCTCGCCGGGTTCGTCCTCGACGCCTTCGCCTCCACCGACGCCCCGCCGGTCGACGAGGACCTCGACCGGCTCACCCAGCGCGAGCGCGAGGTGCTGCGGCTCATCGCCCGCGGGTACGCCTACAAGGAGATCGCCAAGCAGCTCTTCATCTCGGTGAAGACGGTGGAGTCCCATGTCTCGGCCGTGCTGCGCAAGCTCCAGCTGTCCAACCGCCACGAGCTGACCCGCTGGGCCACCGCGCGCCGCCTGGTGTGAGGCTCACGCCACCCGGGTCGCCCCGGCGAACGGCATCTGGTCGACCGGGGCCAGGCGGACCGGGGCCGAGGGGTTCGGGGCGTGGATCATCTGCCCCTTGCCCACATAGATGCCGACGTGGCTGATCCCGGAGTAGAAGAACACCAGGTCGCCGGGGCGCAGTCCGGCGCGGGGGACCCGGCGGCCGGCGCCGATCTGGGCGTAGGTGGTGCGGGGGAGGGAGATCCCGGCGGCGCGGTAGGCCGCCTGGACCAGGCCGGAGCAGTCGAAGGCGTGCGGCCCGGTGGCGCCCCACACATAGGGGCTGCCGAGCTTCTGGTACGCGTACGCGACGGCCGCCGCCGCCCGGGAGGTGGGTGCCGCGATGGGCCCCTGGGCGGTGAGCGCGTCCCGCGCGCCTGCGGCGGACCCCGACCGGGAGGCCCGCGCCCCGGCCCCGGCGCCGTCCTCGACGGACGCCGCGCGCTGCGGCGGGGTGAGCCGGTCCAGCAGCCGCCTGGCCTCGGCCAGCTTGCCGTCGATCGTGTCCTTCTGCCGCCGCAGTTCCGCCTGCCGCGACCGGAGCGCGGCCAGCTCGGTGCGGGCCGCGCCGCGCGCCTGCTCGATCCCGCGCAGCTGCCTGCGCACCTGCGCCACGGCCGCGCTCTGCCGGGCGCCCGCCCGCTCCGCCAGCGCGGCGCCCTCCAGGTAGTGGCGGGGGTCGTCGGAGAGCAGGAACTGCACGGCGGGGTCGATCCCGCCGTCCCGGTACTGCGCGGCGGCGATGGCGCCCAGCGTCTCCCGGGCCGCGTTGAGCCCGGCCTGTCCGCGGGCCGCCTCGTCGCCCAGGGCCCGCAGCCGCTTCCCGGACGCTTCCGCCTGCTCCCGCTCGCCGTCGTACTTCTGGGTGGCGGTCTCCGCCTCCTGGTACAGCCGGTCCACCGTGGCCCTGACCTGCTCCGGCGTCAGCTGCGGCGCGGCCTGTGCGGAGCCGTCGAAGCCCGTGGCCGCCGCCGCGCCCGCGAGGGCGAGGGTGGCGGCGGTTCGTGCGGTGCTGCCGCTGAGCAGGCGTGGTCGGGGCTTGCGGTGCGAGGCCACGTGGACCGTCACGTCCTTTCGTCCGGCCGCCACGGGGGCGGGCCCTGCGGGTCCGGCGGCGGCCCGTACAGGGGAGCGGGCCGCCGCCGGACTTCTGCGGTGGGGCCCGGCCGCCGTACCGCCGTCCCTGTCCCGGACGGTGGCGGGCTGCCGGACACCCGAGGAAGGACGCTAGGTCGCGCCGCGTCCCACGAGTGACAGGTTGTACGGAACTGCCGCCGCCCGATCGTCCGGTGACCGGAAGTGACCACAGGTGGCACTCGGTCACGGCGCCTTCACGCGGAGCGATGACCGAAGTGTCCGTTCGGGGGCGGACGGAGGCGGCCGGGTGCTATGGCGGCCCGGCGGGGTGCGCGGTGGCGTGCGCGACGGGGGCGTGGTGGGGTGCGCGGCGGCGTGCGCGACGGGAGGCGGCGAGGTGTGCGGTGGCGGACGGAGCGGACGGCCCGGTTCCGGTGGGCTCGCGCCCTGTCGTTAGGCTCCGGCCCATGGACGTACTCATCCATCTCTTCGTCGGCCTGCACATCATCGGGATCGCCGCGCTGCTCGGCGGCTTCCTCACCCAGATGAAGGCGATGGGCCGGGGCACGGCGCGGTTCGTGCCCGGCATGCTGCACGGCGCGCTGACCATGCTGGTCACCGGCATCGTCCTGGTCGGCCTCAACCAGGCCGACGACCACCACGTCAACACCGTCAAGATCGGCGTGAAGCTGGCGCTGCTGGTCGTGATCCTCGGCCTGGTCTACGTCAAGCGCGACGAGGAGAAGGTGGACAAGAGCATGTTCGGACTGGTCGGCCTGCTGACCACGGTGAACATCTTCATCGCGGTGCTCTGGACCTGACCGCCGCCCCGCGGCCTCAGCGCGCGGCGTCCGCCAGTTCGGTGCGCGCCTCGGCGACCGCGCCCGCCGCGACGGCCAGCCACGCCGCCACCGACACCCAGAGCAGCACCTCGCCGAGCCCCTCGAACGGCTTGTCCAGCGTGCCGGCGACGGACAGCGCCGCCGTCGCCGTCATGCCCATGGGGAAGACGGTCGACCAGCGGCGTACGTCGTACCCGGGCCGGGGCCGGGCCACCTCCGCCACGACCAGGACCGCGTACCAGGCGAGGTCGAGCACGAGCAGTGCGAGGGTCACGGTGTGCAGGACGCCGTCGTCGTCCTTGTTCCACAGGTAGTGCCCCGCGCCGCCGGCGGCGATCAGCTTCGCCCCGGCCACCGTGGAGATCGCCAGCGCGCCGCCCGCGACCCAGTGGTCGCCACGCCCCGTGAACACCTGGCGCAGGCCGAAGCGGGACAGGGCGAAGAGATAGAGCACCAGGCCCAGCCAGAAGAAGACGAGCGCCGTGTGCGCGAGCCAGGCCGCGGACTCGGCCTTCGCCACCGAGGCGCCGAGCACGGCGAGTCCCTCGGTGGCCACGCAGCACAGGAAGACCGCCCCCGGCATGGGGCGCGGCGAGTTGCGCACGACGCGCGGCAGCAGCCACGGCCACAGCACGGCGGCCAGCGCGAGCAGCGCCTCGGCGAGCCACTGCCAGCCCAGGTTGGAGAAGCGCGTACCCAGCACGGTGGTCGCGGCGACCCCGGTGAGTGCGCCCGGTGTGCCGGCCTCGGCCGTCCAGCGCTCCCGTTCGCGCAGCAGCCGCAGGGCGAAGTCCGCGGCCAGCGCCACCCAGGCGACGCAGGCCACCGCGAGGACCGCGAGGGACAGTGCCTCGAAGCCCGTCAGGCCCAGCCCGATCGAGACGATGCCGCTGGCCATCACGGCGGCACCGGCCGCGGGCGGACGCTGCGCCAGCCAGGCGCGAAGAGGTGAGGTGACGGGCATGGTGCTGATGCTAGAGAGCGGCGTACGCCGTGCGGACGGGGCACGCGCGGGGCGGGCGCAAAACCGTCTCCGTGCTCCCGCCGCCCGCGCACACGCCCCGTTATCTTCTTCGCGGTCCTGCAAGAGGGCCGCTGGCCTCCGGGCCCGGCATGGCTGTTGCCCCCTGTCGAAGGCATGACCTGGGGGGTGGTGTCACCGGGCCTGGGAGGTGCCGTCGGAGACGCTGATGAGAGGTCCGGCCACCGCCCGGTCCGGCGCAACGCCGGACAGCTCGTGGGCGGCAGGTCTGCATAACGTGGATGCGCGCGTACGACACCACTGCCGAGGCCGGCACGATCAACTCTCTGGAAAGGCACGATGTTCGACACCGGCGACGTGGGCGTGTTCCTCGGCCTGGACGTCGGCAAAACCGCTCATCACGGCCACGGGCTCACCCTGGCCGGGAAGAAGGTCTTCGACAAGCAGCTGCCCAACAGCGAGCCGAAGCTGCGGGCCGTCCTGGACAAGCTGACCACGAAGTTCGGCACCGTCCTGGTGATCGTGGACCAGCCCGCCTCCATCGGCGCCCTCCCGCTGACCGTGGCCAGGGATGCGGGCTGCAAGGTCGCCTGCCTGCCCGGCCTGGCGATGCGGCGGATCGCCGACCTGTATCCGGGTGAGGCGAAGACCGACGCGAAGGACGCCGCGGTGATCGCTGACGCGGCCCGCACCATGCCGCATACGCTGCGCTCGCTGGAGCTGACCGACGAGATCACCGCCGAGCTGACCGTGCTGGCGGGCTTCGACCAGGACCTCGCGGCCGAGGCCACCCGCACCTCCAACCGGATACGCGGCCTGCTCACCCAGTTCCACCCCTCGCTGGAGCGCGTCGTCGGACCACGCCTGGACCACCCCGCCGTGACCTGGCTGCTGGAACGCTACGGCTCCCCGGCCGCGCTGCGGAAAGCCGGCCGCCGCAGACTCGTCGAGGTGGTCAGACCCAAGGCTCCACGCATGGCCGTCCGGCTGATCGACGACATCTTCGACGCGCTCGACGAACAGACCGTCGTCGTCCCCGGCACCGGCACCCTCGACACTGTGATCCCTTCTCTGGCCCGCTCGCTCGCCGCCGTCCACGAACAGCGCCGGGCGTTGGAAGCCCAGATCAGAGCCCTGCTGGAGGATCACCCTCTTTCCAAGGTCCTGACCTCGATGCCGGGAGTCGCGGTCAGGACCGCCGCAGTTCTGCTGGTGACCGTCGGCGACGGCACCAGTTTCCCCACCGCCGCCCACCTGGCCTCCTACGCCGGCCTGGCTCCGGCAACGAAGTCCCCGGGGACCTCGATCCACGGCGAACACGCGCCACGAGGCGGAAACCGGCAGCTCAAACGTGCGATGTTCCTCTCCGCGTTCGCAGCCCTGCACGACCCCACCTCCCGCACCTACTACGACAAATGCCGGACCCGCGGGAAGACCCATACCCAGGCCCTCCTCCGCCTCGCCCGCCACCGCATCAGCGTCCTGTTCGCGATGCTCCGTGACGGCACTTTCTACGAACCACGCGTCCCGGAAACAGCCGCCGCATGACCACAGCGAGCTTGACGAACGACATAGAGGCACCCCCCGCCCCGGAAACCCGCAGGGCCGCCGCACCCCGGTGGGGACGCGGCGGCCCTGGAGGGTCCGGCGGGCGGGCGTCAGCGCACGTCGCCCATGAGTTCCTTGACCTTCTTGCGGTACATCCACACCGCGACACCGGCGAGCACCGCGAGCGTGGCCTCCAGCGCGACGATGCCGGTCTTGTTGAGGTCGACCCCGGCGATGGAGAGCAGACCGGTCGTGGCGTCGCCCGCGGTGACGGCCAGGAACCAGACGCCCATCATCTGCGAGGCGTACTTCGCGGGCGCCATCTTCGTGGTGACCGACAGGCCGACCGGGGAGAGGGTCAGCTCACCGACGGTCTGGACGAAGTAGATCGCCACCAGCCACAGCGCCGCCGCCTTGTGCCCGCCGTCGGCGATGGCCAGCGGGGCGAGGAAGAGGAAGAAGGAGGCGCCGACCAGCACCAGGCCCATCGTGAACTTGACCGCGGTGCTCGGCTCCTTGCCGCGCCGGGCCAGCGCGAGCCACAGCCAGGCGAAGACCGGCGCGCACGCCATGATCAGGACCGGGTTGACCGACTGGTACCAGGAGACCGGGAAGTTCCAGCCGAAGACGCTGTTCTCGGCGGACTTCTCGGCGAACAGCGACAGGGTCGAGCCGCCCTGGTCGTAGATCATCCAGAAGACCGCGGCGGCGACGAAGAACCAGATGTACGCGGTCATCTTCGACTGCTCGGTGCGGTCCAGGTCCTTGTCCCGCTTGATCCGGGCGATGACCGCGACCGGGATCAGCAGACCGGCGACGGTGATCGGCACCAGCAGCCAGTTCAGGGTGTAGGCGCCGGAGAGGCCGACGATCGCGTAGAAGACGACCGCGACGGCCGCCCACAGGGCCGACTTGCGCAGCAGCGACGACTTCTCCTGCGCGGACAGCGGCGTCGGTACGACGTCGGAGCGCGGGTTCAGATGGCGGGCGCCGAGCAGGAACTGGGCCAGGCCCAGCGCCATGCCGAGCGCGGCGAGCGCGAAGCCGATGTGCCAGTTCACGTTCTCGCCGATGGTGCCGATGATCAGCGGCGCGGCGAAGGCACCGAGGTTGATCCCGATGTAGAAGATCGTGAAGCCGCCGTCGCGGCGCGGGTCGTCGGCACCCTTGTAGAGGTGGCCGACCATGGTGGAGATGTTGGCCTTCAGCAGGCCGGATCCGATGGCGACGAGGCCGAGGCCGGCGAAGAAGCTGCCGGACCAGGGCAGGGCCAGCGTCAGATGGCCCAGCATGATGACCGTGCCGGCGACGGCGACCGTCCGGCGGGGGCCGAGGACCCGGTCCGCGAACCAGCCGCCCGGCATGGCGAGCAGGTACACGAGGGACAGGTAGACCGAGTAGATCGCGGTCGCGCTGGCCGCACTCAGGTGCAGGCCGCCCGGGGCCACCAGGTACAGCGGGAGCAGGGCCCTCATGCCGTAGTAGGAGAAGCGCTCCCACATCTCGGTCATGAAGAGGGTGGCCAGGCCGCGGGGGTGGCCGAAGAAGGTCTTCTCGGAACCGGGGGTGCCCGGATGGACCGAGTCCTTCGTCAGGCTGGACGCCATGGTCGTTCCTTGCTGGTCGGGACGCGCCGCGGCGAGCCGGTACGCGCCCGGTGGGGGGCTGGCCGGCACCGGCAGGGCCGTCGTCCACCCCACGCCCAGGGGACTGCGCCCCGGGTCACGGAGCAACGGACGGCGGCCACCGGGATCCACGCCTCGCGACGCGACGATGCGTCCGGTGAGGCCCGGCCCTAGGTCATTCCTTTTCGAGGCCGGAAAGAACCGGCCCGCACACAAAAGGGACCCTCAGCGTCTAAAGAGCGCCAAAGGTCCGCTGCGTGCTACAGGCGTTCAACTCACCATACGGCAGGACAGTGCCGGATATGGAAGGACTTGAGACAGGGATCACAGGGAATGAGGGAACCGCACACGCCTTTTCGAAGGTTTATTCAAGATTCGCACCCCAGGTCAGCGGCTTGGCGCGGACGCGGTGAAGGGTTTGTGACCATGACGCCGGAAAGGCCGCGACCATAGCGCCGCAAAGTAAGAGCGCCGGACGCCGATCACACCGCAGGTCACCCCGGCGGGCGGCGCGGGCGGACTACCATCACCCCATGACCCGTGTACTGCTCGCCGAGGACGACGCGTCCATCTCGGAGCCGCTGGCCCGCGCACTGCGCCGGGAAGGTTACGAGGTCGAGGTGCGTGAGGACGGACCCACCGCGCTCGACGCCGGAATGCAGGGCGGTGTCGACCTGGTCGTGCTGGACCTCGGTCTGCCCGGTATGGACGGCCTGGAGGTCGCCCGCCGGCTGCGTGCCGAGGGCCACACCGTGCCCATCCTGATCCTGACCGCGCGCGCCGACGAGGTGGACACCGTCGTCGGTCTGGACGCGGGCGCCGACGACTACGTCACCAAGCCCTTCCGGCTGGCCGAACTGCTGGCCCGGGTCCGGGCCCTGCTGCGGCGCGGCGCCGCCGAGCCCCAGCAGCCGCCGGCCACGCACGGCGTGCGCATCGACGTCGAGTCGCACCGCGCCTGGATGGGCGACGAGGAACTCCAGCTCACCGCCAAGGAGTTCGACCTGCTGCGGGTGCTGGTGCGGGACGCGGGCCGGGTCGTCACCCGCGACCAGCTGATGCGCGAGGTCTGGGACACCACCTGGTGGTCGTCGACCAAGACGCTCGACATGCACATCTCCTGGCTGCGCAAGAAGCTCGGCGACGACGCGGCCAACCCCCGGTACATCGCGACCGTGCGCGGGGTGGGTTTCCGGTTCGAGAAGAGCTGAGTCCGGCCCGCGGTACGGACCCGGCCGGGTCCGGCACCGTCAGGCCATCCGGCACCGTCAGGCAACCGGCACCGTCAGGCAACCGGCACCGTCAGGCAACCGGCACCGTCAGGTAAGAGGACATGCGCCGCCGACTGATCCAGTCCACGCTCGCCGTGGTGCTCGTGGTGATCGCCGTCTTCGGCGTCTCCCTGGTGATCGTGGAGACCCGCACGATCAGCAACAGCGCACAGGAGCGGGTCGACTCCGAGGCGCTGCGGCTGGCCAGCATCGTCGACAGCAGACTGCTGGGCGCGGAGACCGTCAACGCGGAGATCCTCGCCGACCAGGTGGCCGCGGGCCAGTACGCGGTGATCGGCATCCCCGGGCATCCGCCCATCGAGGTGGGCACCAAGCCCTCCGGTGACGTCATCCACTCCACCGCCCGGGGCGAGCAGGGCGAGAGCGTGCGGATGGAGGAGCCCCGCTCCTCGGTCACCCGCGAGGTCGGCCGCACCCTGCTGATCATCGGCCTGGTGGCGCTGCTCGCGGTGGTCGCCGCCGTACTGCTGGCGATCCGCCAGGCCAACCGGCTCGCCTCCCCGCTGACCGACCTGGCCGAGACCGCCGAGCGGCTGGGCTCCGGCGACCCCCGGCCCCGTCACAAGCGCTACGGCGTGCCCGAGCTGGACCGGGTGGCCGATGTGCTGGACGGTTCCGCCGAGCGCATCGCCCGGATGCTGACCGCGGAACGGCGGCTGGCCGCCGACGCCTCCCACCAGCTGCGCACCCCGCTGACCGCGCTGTCCATGCGGCTGGAGGAGATCACGCTCACCGACGACCCGGACACGGTCAAGGAGGAGGCGAACGTCGCGCTGACCCAGGTCGAGCGGCTGACGGACGTGGTGGAGCGCCTGCTGACCAACTCCCGCGACCCGCGCACCGGCTCCGCCGTCACCTTCGACCTGGACGAGGTCATCCAGCAGCAGATCGCCGAGTGGCGTCCCGCCTACCGCAGCGCGGGCCGGGCGATCGTCAGCTCGGGCAAGCGGCATCTGCGGGCCGTGGGCACGCCGGGCGCGGTCGCGCAGGTGCTGGCGGCGCTGATCGAGAACTCGCTCATGCACGGCGGCGGCACGGTGGCGCTGCGCACCCGTGTCACCGGCAACCAGGCGGTCGTGGAGGTCACCGACGAGGGCCCCGGGGTCCCCGCCGACCTGGGCGCCCGGATCTTCGAGCGCACCATCAGCGGCCGCAACTCCACGGGGATCGGCCTCGCCGTCGCCCGCGACCTGGCCGAGGCGGACGGCGGCCGCCTGGAGCTCCTCCAGGCATTGCCCCCGGTCTTCGGCCTGTTCCTGTCCCGCACACCCCCGTTGCAGCGGTCCGCGGAGGACGGGTCGACGGTGCGCTGAGCGGCGACCGGGGCGGCGTCCGGCCGGGCGGGGCGTACGGGATCGTGCGTAAAGGATCAGTCGTACGGGATCGGGCGTACGACTCGGCGGCAGGCGCCCGTGATCAGCGGTAGGCGTCGCTGCGGGCCTGCGCCGCCGCGTCCCGGCCCGCGGCCCCGCCCGGCAGCGGCCCGGCGCCGGCCGCGGTGTCATGGGCGGGCAGGGCGCGGAAGACCCAGCTGCGGTAGGACCAGAAGCGGAACAGGGTGGCGATGCCGATGCCGAGGAACTTGAAGACATTGCTCTGGATCGGGCTGTCCCAGCCGAAGCCGTACGTCGCCAGATAGAGCACGCCGTTCTCGATGACCAGGCCGATCGCGCTGAACAGCAGGAACAGGGTGAGTTCCTTGGTGCGGCCGCTCTTGTCCCGGTCCCGGTAGGTGAAGTACCGGAAGCCGATGTAGTTGAAGACGATCGACACGATGGTGGCGATCACGCTCGCCCGCACCACCTGGAGGTCGGTGGTGTGCCGGACGAGGTTGAACACGAGCAGGTTGACCAGCAGCCCCGCTCCGCCCACCGCGCCGAACTTGGCGACCTCACGCCAGGCCCGCCCGATGCGCCGCAGCAGCGCGCCCCGGGCCGCCGGGGGAGCCGCGGGCGCCGGTCGGTGCCCCGAGGAACCACGGTCCATGGTCGTGCAGGCCTCCGCCCGGTTCGGTGTCGTCAACCCGCCCATGCTATCCAGCGCGGCGGGGCGGCGCCCGCGCGCCGGGCGGGAGCGGCGGCCGGTTCGCGCCGGCCGGGCCGGGACCACGGGATCCGGACACCGGGCGCGGAATCCGGCCGCCGTGGCGCGGCGGATACCCTGGGGGCGTGACGTTCCCGGTAGTCGGCATGGTCGGCGGTGGACAGCTCGCTCGTATGACACACGAGGCGGGCATCCCGCTCGGCATCAGGTTCAAGCTTCTCAGTGACACCCCCCAGGACTCCGCGGCACAGGTCGTGAGCGATGTCGTCATCGGCGACTACCGCGATCTGGAGACGCTGCGTGCCTTCGCGCGGGGCTGCGACGTGATCACCTTCGATCACGAACATGTGCCCACCGAGCATCTGCGGGCCCTGGAGGCGGACGGCATCCCCGTCCGCCCCGGTCCCGAGGCGCTGGTGCACGCCCAGGACAAGGGAGTGATGCGCGCCCGGCTCGACGCGCTCGGCGTGCCCTGCCCGCGGCACCGCGTCGTGAGCGACCCGGCCGACGTGGCGGCCTTCGCGGCCGAGGGGGACGGCTTCCCGGTCGTCCTGAAGACCGTGCGCGGCGGGTACGACGGCAAGGGCGTGTGGGTGGTGGACTCCGCCGAGGAGGCCGCCGAGCCGTTCCGCGCGGGCGTGCCCGTGCTCGCCGAGGAGAAGGTCGACTTCGTCCGGGAGCTGGCGGCCAACGTGGTGCGCTCCCCGCACGGCCAGGCCGTGGCCTACCCGGTGGTCGAGTCCCGGCAGGTGAACGGCGTGTGCGACACGGTGATCGCCCCGGCCCCGGACCTGGCGGAGTCCCTCGCGCTCCAGGCCGAGGAGATGGCCCTGCGCATCGCCAAGGAACTGGACGTCGTCGGCCACCTCGCCGTCGAGCTGTTCCAGACCCGCGACGGCCGCGTCCTGGTCAACGAGCTGGCGATGCGCCCGCACAACTCGGGCCACTGGTCGATGGACGGCGCGATCACCTCGCAGTTCGCCAACCACGTGCGCGCCGTGCTGGACCTGCCGCTGGGCGACCCGCGCCCGCGCGCGAGGTGGACGGTCATGGCGAACGTCCTCGGCGGCGACTACCCGGACATGTACTCCGCGTATCTGCACTGCATGGCCCGCGACCCCCAGCTGAAGATCCACATGTACGGCAAGGACGTGAAGCCCGGCCGCAAGGTCGGACACGTCAACACCTACGGCGACGATCTGGACGACGTGCTGGAGCGCGCCCGTCACGCAGCCGGCTACCTGAGAGGCACGATCACCGAATGAGCCCAGCCCACCCGTCGCCCGACCACCGCCCCTCGACGAGCGCTGACGCGCGCCCCTTTCCTCTGGTGGGCATCGTCATGGGATCGGACTCCGACTGGCCCGTCATGGAGGCAGCCGCGAAGGCGCTCGACGAGTTCGAGATCTCCTACGAGGTCGACGTCGTCTCCGCGCACCGCATGCCCCGCGAGATGATCACCTACGGCGAGCAGGCGGCCGAGCGCGGGCTGAAGGCGGTCATCGCGGGCGCGGGCGGCGCCGCCCATCTGCCCGGCATGCTCGCCTCGGTCACGCCGCTGCCGGTGATCGGTGTCCCGGTGCCGCTGAAGTACCTGGACGGCATGGACTCGCTGCTGTCCATCGTGCAGATGCCGGCCGGGGTGCCGGTCGCGACGGTGTCGGTCGGCGGCGCGCGCAACGCGGGCCTGCTCGCCGCGCGCATCCTCGCCACGCACGACGAGGACCTCCAGGCCCGGATGCGGGAGTTCCAGCAGGACCTGAACGACCAGGCCACCGAGAAGGGCAAGCGGCTGCGCGCCAAGGTCGAGGGCGCGGCCGGTTTCGGCTTCGGCACGGGGAAGTGACCGCGGTGAGCGCGCTGGAGCAGGCCCGCGAGCTGCTGCGGGAGTTCCCGGTCGTCGACGGCCACAACGACCTGCCCTGGGCCCTGCGCGAGCAGGTCCGCTACGACCTCGGCGCCCGGGACATCGCCGTGGACCAGGCCGCCCATCTGCACACCGACATCCCGCGGCTGCGCGCGGGCGGGGTCGGCGCGCAGTACTGGTCGGTGTACGTCCGCTCGGACCTGCCCGACCCGGTCCCGGCGACCCTCGAACAGATCGACGGCGTACGGCAGTTGCTGGAGCGCTACCCGGCGCACCTGGCACCGGCCCGCACCGCCGCCGACATGGAGGCGGCCCGCGCGGACGGCCGGATCGCCTCCCTGATGGGTGCCGAGGGCGGCCACTCCATCGCGAACTCGCTGGGCACGCTGCGCGGTCTGTACGCCCTCGGGGTGCGCTACATGACCCTCACCCACAACGACAACGTGGCGTGGGCGGACTCGGCGACGGACGAGCCGGGCGTGGGCGGCCTGTCGGCCTTCGGCCGCGAGGTGGTCCGGGAGATGAACCGCCTGGGCATGCTGGTCGACCTGTCCCATGTGGCCGCGACGACCATGCGGGACGCGCTGGACACCTCCGCGGCCCCGGTGATCTTCTCCCACTCCTCGGCGCGGGCCGTCTGCGACCACCCGCGCAACATCCCGGACGACGTGCTCGGACGCCTGCCCGCCAACGGCGGCATGGCCATGGTCACCTTCGTGCCGAAGTTCGTCCTCCAGGCCGCCGTCGACTGGACGGCCGCCGCGGACGAGAACATGCGCGCGCACGGGCTGCACCACCTCGACACCACCGAGGAGGGCATGAAGGTCCACCGGGCCTTCGAGGCGTCCCACCCGCGCCCGGTCGCCACGGCGGCCACCGTCGCCGACCACCTCGACCACATGCGCGAGGTGGCCGGCATCGACCACCTCGGCATCGGCGGCGACTACGACGGCACTGCCTTCACCCCGGACGGCCTGGACGACGTCTCCGGCTACCCCCGCCTCATCGCCGAGCTGCTGGAGCGCGGCTGGTCGCGGACCGACCTGGCCAAGCTGACCTGGCAGAACGCGGTACGCGTCCTGGGCGCCGCCGAGGACGTCGCCCGCGACCTGCGCGCCACCCGCGCCCCGTCGAACGCGACGATCGGGGAGCTGGACGGCTGAGACACCGCTGGTGCGGGCGGGACGGTGGTGCGGCCGTCCTCCGCCCGCCACCGGCGCGGCGGCGCGCCGGAACCTCCGGGTCACAGACCCGCCGGCCCGCCGCCCCCGCCTCAGCAGGCGCAGAGACAGAACGGGTGGCCGGCCGGGTCGGCGTAGACCCGGAAGCCCCTGCCGTCCGGGTGGGCCAGCGGCTTGGCGCCCAGGGCGAGGACGCCCTGCTCGGCCGTGTCCAGATCCTCGACCTCCAGGTCCAGATGGAACTGCTGCGAGGCGTCCGCCGCGGGCCACTTCGGCGGGACCCAGCCGGGCGCCCGCTGGAAGGCGAGCGCCACCCCGCCCGGCACCTTCAGGTCCACCCATTCGCCCTCGCCCTCGACGGTCCCGCCGAGCACCTCGGCGTAGAAACCGGCGAGCGCGCGCGGGTCGGGGCAGTCCAGTACGACGACACCCAGCTTGGCGAGAGCCATGACTTCCTCCTGGTGATGACGATGGTTACCGGTAAGAGCGAGTAACCAGTAACCGTTACTGCATGCTTGCCGATCTCCGGTAACGGCGCAAGCTCTTTACGCGGTACCGTCACTGGCATGAGTGACAGATCGTCCGCGCCCGGCGGCCTGGCGCTGATCGAGTCCCTGGTCAACACCCTGGACATCGAGACGACAGCGGACTCGCTCGGCACGGCGGAGAACCTGGAGCGCTTCGGGATCACCGAGGCGGACCTGCCCCGGGCGCGCGAGCTGCGCGAGTCGCTGCGTGCCGCCCTGCTCGCGCACGCCGGCCACGCCCCGCACGGCCAGGTGACCCCGCTCGGCGAGCTGCTGGCGCGGGCCCCGCTGGTGGTCGCGGTCGACGCGCGCGACGGTGCCGCCGCGCTGACCCCGGCCGACGGCGGACCGCTGCTGTCCCGGGTCGCCGCCGCCGTGGCCGAGGCGCTGGTCGCGGGCACCTGGACCCGGCTGAAGGCGTGCGAGGCCGGCACCTGCCACTGGGCGTACTACGACCGCAGCCCGGCGGGCCGCCGCCGCTGGTGCTCGATGCAGGTGTGCGGGGCGCGCGCGAAGATGCGCCGGTACCGCGCCAGGGAATCCTGAACACCCGTCCGGTGGTGCGAGAATGCCGGAAGGCGCCGGTTCGGCCGACTGAGCCTCGGCCGAACCGGCGCCGCCCGCGCGTGCCCCTGCGCAGGGGAGCACTTCTGAGAACGCCGAGCGCGCTGTACGCGTCCCGGCGCGCCGCGGAGACCGTCCGTCCCCCGCGGGCCGCGGCTCAGGCCGTCGGGCGGCCCATCGCCCGGTACGTCCAGCCGGCCCGCCGCCACAGCTCCGCGTCGAGCGCGTTGCGGCCGTCGAGGACGAGCCGGGCCGCGGCGGCCTCGCCCAGCTCGGCCGGGTCCAGCTCGCGGAACTGCTGCCACTCGGTCAGATGCAGCACGGCATCGGCGCCGCGCACCGCCTCCAGCGCCGAGTCGGCGTAGCCGAGCGTCGGGAAGAGGCGGCGCGCGTTGTCCATGCCCTTGGGGTCGTAGACGGTCACCTGGCCGCCCTGGAGGTGGATCTGGCCCGCGACGTTGAGTGCGGGGGAGTCCCGTACGTCGTCCGAGTCGGGCTTGAAGGTGGCGCCCAGCACCGCGATCCGCCGGCCGAGGAACGGCCCGCCGCCCAGCGCCTGCCGGGTCAGCTCGACCATCCGCCCGCGCTGGCGCATGTTGATCGAGTCGATCTCGCGCAGGAAGGTCAGCGCCTGGTCGGCGCCCAGCTCACCGGCGCGCGCCATGAAGGCGCGGATGTCCTTGGGCAGGCAGCCCCCGCCGAAGCCGATCCCGGCGCGCAGGAACTTCCGGCCGATCCGGTCGTCGTACCCGATGGCCTCCGCGAGCTTGGCGACATCGCCGTCGGCGGCCTCGCACACCTCGGCCATGGCGTTGATGAAGGAGATCTTGGTGGCCAGGAAGGAGTTCGCGGAGGTCTTCACCAGCTCGGCGGTGGGGAAGTCGGTGACCACGAAGGGGGAGCCCTCGGCGATCGGCGTGGCGTACACCTCGCGCAGCAGCTTCTCGGCCCGCTCGCTGCGCACGCCGACCACGATCCGGTCCGGGTGCAGGGTGTCCCGGACGGCGAAGCCCTCCCGCAGGAACTCGGGGTTCCAGGCCAGCTCGGCGTCCTCGCCCGCGGGCGCGAGCGCGGCGAGCGTACGGGCCAGCCGGTCCGCCGAGCCCACCGGCACCGTGGACTTGCCGACGACGAGCGCGGGCCCGGCCAGGTGGGGGGCGAGCGAGCCGACCGCCGAGTCGACGTAGGACATGTCGCAGGCGTACTCGCCGTGCTTCTGCGGAGTGTTCACGCAGATGAAGTGGACGTCGCCGAACGCCCCCGCCTCGGCCCAGTCCTGGGTGAAGCGCAGCCGTCCGGTGGAGCCCTCGATACCGGCCACATGGCGGCGCAGCAGGTCCCCCAGACCGGGCTCGTACATGGGGACCTCGCCCCGGCGCAGCATCTCGATCTTCTCGGGGACCACGTCAAGGCCCAGCACCTCGAAGCCCATCTCGGCCATGGCCGCGGCGTGGGTGGCGCCGAGATAGCCGGTGCCGATCACGGTGATCTTCAGGCTCATGGGTGCTCCAGGAGGGACGACGGGACGCGCTGCCCGAGCATATCGGGGGCGTGCGGGCGGCCCGCGCGGGGCAATGTCCCCACAGCCACCCGTTGTCGCCAAGCTCACGTACCGCTCACGTGAGCAGGCCCCTAAAATTCGAGTTACTTAACGGTAATTAGCATCGCCGCTCGTCATCACCTGTTCATCACTGGTCGTCTTTGGAGCGTGAGAGACCTTGGCCGGATCGGCTGACTTCGACCTGTACCGCCCGTCCGAGGAGCACGACATGCTCCGCGACGCCGTCCGCTCGCTGGCCGAGGCGAAGATCGCGCCGTACGCCGCCGCGGTGGACGAGGAGGCCCGCTTCCCGCAGGAGGCCCTCGACGCCCTGGTCGCGAACGACCTGCACGCCGTGCACGTCCCCGAGAGCTACGGCGGCGCGGGCGCGGACGCCCTCGCCACCGTCATCGTGATCGAGGAGGTGGCCCGCGTCTGCGCGTCCTCCTCCCTGATCCCCGCCGTGAACAAGCTGGGCTCGCTCCCGGTGATCCTCTCCGGCTCCGAGGAGCTGAAGAAGAAGTACCTGGGCCGGCTCGCCAAGGGCGACGCCATGTTCTCGTACTGCCTCTCCGAGCCGGACGCGGGCTCGGACGCGGCCGGCATGAAGACGAAGGCGGTCCGCGACGGCGACCACTACGTGCTCAACGGCGTCAAGCGCTGGATCACCAACGCGGGCGTCTCCGACTTCTACACGGTGATGGCCGTCACCGACCCGGAGAAGCGCTCCAAGGGCATCTCCGCCTTCGTCGTCGAGAAGTCCGACGAGGGCGTCTCCTTCGGCGCCCCGGAGAAGAAGCTCGGCATCAAGGGCTCCCCGACCCGCGAGGTCTACCTCGACAACGTGCGCATCCCCGCCGACCGCATGATCGGCACCGAGGGCACCGGCTTCGCCACCGCGATGAAGACCCTCGACCACACCCGCATCACCATCGCCGCCCAGGCCCTCGGCATTGCCCAGGGCGCCCTCGACTACGCCAAGGGCTACGTCAAGGAGCGCAAGCAGTTCGGCAAGCCGATCGCCGACTTCCAGGGCATCCAGTTCATGCTCGCCGACATGGCCATGAAGGTCTCCGCGGCCCGCGCCCTGACCTACCAGGCCGCCGCCGCCTCCGAGCGGGTCGACGCCGATCTGACCTACCAGGGCGCCGCCGCCAAGTGCTTCGCCTCGGACATCGCCATGGAGGTCACCACCGACGCCGTCCAGCTCCTCGGCGGCTACGGCTACACCCGTGACTACCCGGTGGAGCGCATGATGCGCGACGCCAAGATCACCCAGATCTATGAGGGCACGAACCAGGTCCAGCGGATCGTGATGGCCCGTAACCTGCCGTAACCGCCCGTACCCGCACCGCTGCCCTCGCCCCTCGTCCGCCGGGACGGGGGGCGACGGCTTTCCGGGGCACGGAAGTTGGCCGAGCGGCCTGCCCCGGGGGCGACTTGGCACTACGTTGGGGCCGGCCGAACCGTTCCGCCCGAAGGGGGCCCGGCACCATGTCCGACCTTTCCGCGACGCACGACGAGACAGTCGCGCGCACGGCCCGGCTGCGGAGCGACGTGTCGCACTCGGCCCGGATCTGGAACTACTGGCTGGGCGGCCGGGACAACTACCCGGTGGACCAGGAGGTCGGCGAGCGGATCCTCTCCTTCGTGCCCCAGCTGCCCCGCTCGGCGGTCGCGGACCGGCGCTTCCTGGCCCGCGCGGTGCGCCACCTCGCCGGGGACGTGGGCATCCGGCAGTTCCTGGACATCGGTACCGGACTGCCGACCGCCGACAACACCCACGAGGTCGCCCAGCGGGTCGCCCCCGAGGCGCGGATCGTCTACGTCGACAACGACCCGCTCGTCCTGGCCCACGCGAGCGCCCTGCTCACCAGCACCCGCGAGGGCGCCACCGACTACGTCGACGCGGACGTGCACGACCCGGAGGCCATCCTGCGCAAGGCCGCCGCGATCCTGGACCTCGGCCGGCCGGTCGCCGTCACCATGCTCGGCATCCTGAACTTCGTCCTGGACACCGACGAGGCCGTCTCCATCGTGCGGCGGCTGCTGGCGGCCTTGCCCTCCGGCAGCCACCTGGTCGTCTCGCACCCCACCACCGAGGTGGACGGCGAGGCGATGACCCGGGCGGTGGAGTACTGGAACGGCCAGGGCTCGGCCCCCATGACCCTGCGCGGCCGGGCCGACCTGGAGCGGCTCTTCGACGGGGTCGAGCTGCTGGAACCCGGTATCGTCTCCTGCTCCCGCTGGCGGCCCGGCGCCGGGGACGGGGAGGCCGCCGAGGTCACCCACTTCGCGGGCGTGGGCCGCAAGCCCTGAGCAAGCCCTGAGGGGGGCGCGGCCCGCCGCCCGGTCCCGGCCGTCATCCGGACGGGCGTAGCGCGCCCGGGACTGCGCCGGATGGCGGACGGCGGCGGCCGGGCGTACGACGGAAGGGCACGGGGCCCGCCCCGGGGCCCCTTCGGTCTCCAGGAGGAGCCATGACCCACACCCAGCCCGGCGCGATGACCGCCATGAGCAAGGAGATGCAGGACTGCGTCAACGCCTGCATGAGCTGCCACACCGCCTGCGAGGAGGCCATGAGCTCCTGCATGCAGCAGGGCGGCCAGGCGCAGATGCAGGTCATGCGCGCGCTCATGGACTGCTCCGAGACGACCCGGATGTGCGCGGACATGATGATGCGCCGCTCGCCCATGGCGGGCGAGATGTGCGCGATGTGCGCCAAGGCCTGCGACATGTGCGCCGAGGCGTGCATGACCATGCCGGACGACCAGATGATGATGCGCTGCGCCGAGGCGTGTCGCCGCTGCGCGGAGACGTGTCGCGCCATGAGCACCCGGATGTGATCCGTCCGACGGGAACAGCGGGACCCCGCGGCCCGGTGCCGCGGGGTCCCGCTGCCGGGTGCTGTCCGGTCAGTCGCCGGGGGCGGTCACCTTCTCGTCGTTCTTCAGCTGCTCCACCAGCGTCTTGACCTTCGCCTTGTCCCAGACGAGGTTGCCGCCGACGGAACCGGAGATCGGCATGTTCATGGAGGTGCCGTCGCCGCCGCTGACACCCTTCATCGCCCAGAACATGGACGCCAGGTCCCACAGGCTCATGTCCTTGTCGACGATGAGGGAGTCGAGACCGGCGCTCATCGTCGGGTAGAACGTGAACGGGTTGAGGACCGTCGTCGGGGTGGCGACCTCGTGGGCCAGCGCGGACAGGAACTTCTGCTGGTTCTTGGTGCGCTGGAGGTCGGAGGCGGCGAAGGCGTGCCGGGTGCGGACGAAGGCCAGCGCCTGCTGCCCGTCCAGCTTCTGCTTGCCCGCCTGGAAGTCGGCGCCGGACCACTTGTCCTTGAACGGCTTGTCGATGGTCATCTCGACCCCGCCGACCGAGTCCACGATGTTCGCGAAGCCGGCGAAGCCTATCTCCACGTAGTGGTCGATGCGCAGGCCGGTGTTGTACTCGATGGTGCGCACCAGCAGCGTCGGGCCGTCCTTGGCGTAGGCCGCGTTCAGCTTGGTCGCGCCCGAGGCCGGGTACGTCTTGCCGGAGTCCGAGCCCTTGAAGCTCGGGATCTCGACGTTGGAGTCGCGCGGCAGGGAGACCAGCGTGTCGCCGTTGTCCCCGACGTGCAGGATCATCATCGAGTCGGTGCGCTTGCCCTCGGCGGAGCCGGTGTGCAGCTTCTTCTTGTCCGCGTCGGACAGCCCGTCGCGGCTGTCGGAGCCGACGATCAGGTAGTTGGTGCCCTTGCCGCCCTCCGGCCGGTCGATGACCTTGGACAGGTCGACGTCGCGGTTGAGCTTGGAGTCGGCCCAGAAGTACGTGGACACCGACGTGACCACCACCAGCGTGACCAGGGTGATCGCGGTCCACTTGATGCGGCGACGCCAGTTCGGCGCGGGCCGCGGACCGCGGGTGCGGCCGTCGCCCGGACCGGCCGGGCCGCCGGGCCCGCCCGGCGAGCCGTAGACCTGTCCGGTGCTGTAGCCGCTGTCGTAGCCCTGGCCGTCGTCGTAGGCCGGACCCTGGCTGCCGTCGACGTACGACGGCTGCTGCGGTACGCCGTAGGGCGGCGCCGCAGGGCCGGGGCCGCGCTGTCCGGGCGGGCCCGCCGGGCCGCCGCGCCGCACCTGGCGCATCACGCGCGCGCCCTCCGGCTGCGCTCCGGCGCTGCCGCGTCCGTACCGGGATCCGCGGTC
Organism: Streptomyces sp. PL-25; assembly: GCF_058344915.1. NCBI lineage: Bacteria > Bacillati > Actinomycetota > Actinomycetes > Kitasatosporales > Streptomycetaceae > Streptomyces > Streptomyces sp. PL-25. Next base: position 2,882,295 of record NZ_CP136997.1, on the reverse strand, counting down.
GTCGCCGCCGGAGAACCCCTCGGGCCAATCATTCATGTGGCCCAGTGTGCCGGGCCCCGGGGTGTGCCCCACAAGGGCCGTCGGAAAATAAGGTCAGGGCTGTTGCCAAGCTGACACAAATTCCCCGGATCCCGGCGCGGCATAAGGTGGAGCCCATGACAGATCAGGCCCCCGCCGCGGAATCCGGACATCCGGAGATACCGGGCAAGCCGACCTCGGCGTCCCGGACCACCCTCAGCCACATCATGACCCACAGCGACACCAACCTGCTGGGTACGGTGCACGGCGGGGTGATCATGAAGCTGGTCGACGACGCCGCGGGCGCGGTGGCCGGGCGGCACAGCGGCGGGCCCGCCGTCACCGCCTCCATGGACGAGATGGCGTTCCTCGAACCGGTCCGCGTCGGTGACCTCGTCCATGTGAAAGCCCAGGTCAACTGGACCGGACGGACCTCCATGGAGGTCGGCGTCCGGGTGCTCGCCGAGCGCTGGAACGAGTCCGCCCCGGCCACCCAGGTCGGCTCCGCCTATCTGGTCTTCGCCGCCGTGGACGCCGACGGCAAGCCCCGCGCGGTGCCGCCGGTGCTCCCCGAGACCGAGCGGGACAAGCGCCGCTACCAGGAGGCGCAGATCCGGCGCACCCACCGCCTGGCCCGCCGCCGCGCGATCATGGAGCTGCGCGAGCAGCGGGCCGCGCAGGGGTACGAGGACTGAGTCCGCGCCCCGGCCGCCCGCGCCGGGTGTGATCTCAGTCGCACGCCACCTGGTCGCCGCGCACCACCTCGGTGCTGTCCTGCGCCACCGTCCGCACCCGCACCTGGCGCACCTGCCGGAAGTCGCTCCCGGCGACGACCCGCAGCGTGGCGCCCTGTCCCGGCACGGCCCGCAGCTCGCTGCCGGGCAGCGCGGCGGCCAGCGACCGGGCCGAGCGGTCCCAGCGGGGGTCGTAGAACACGAGCGTCCGCTTCACCCCGCGCTGCCTGGCGTCCACGGGTGCCTTGGTGGTGGCGAACCCGGCGGCGGCGAGCGCGGTGTCCACCCGGCGGGCCAGCCCCGCGGTGTCGGTGCCGTTCTCCACCTGGACCCGGATCCGCTGCGGCGGGATCTCCACGGCCGTGGCCGCATCGGGCCTGCGGGCCTGCTTGTGCGCGGCCAGCGGGCGGTCGTCGCGCAGCGTGCGGAAGAGCCGGTCCGCCTGCGCCGGGTCCCACTTCACGGTCGAGCCGAGCCCCTTGACGGGGAAGGACGCCTGGGCGACCGGCACGGTGGTGAACTCCGAGGAGGAGGGCGAGAAGTTCCGCATCGCCCGGCCGAGGTCGAGCAGCTCGTCGGTGTGGAAGCCCTGGTCGGCGCGGACCGAGCCGAGCACGGCCCGGGTGACGTCCCGGAACCTCATGGGGTTCAGCAGCACCCGCGAGGAGGTCGCCCGCTCGATCAGGGCCTCCAGGAAGAGCTGCTGCCGCTTCATCCGCCCGAAGTCGCTGGCCCCGTCGACGTGCCGGGAGCGGACGTACTGGAGGGCCTGCCCGCCGGTGAGGGTGTGCACGCCGGCGGCCAGGTCCAGCCCGGTGTAGGTGTCCTTCATCGGGACGGCCGTGCAGATCTGGACGCCGCCGAGGACGTCCACGGTCCGCATGAAGGCGGTGAAGTCGACCTCCAGATAGTGGTCGATCTTCAGCCGGGTCATGCTCTCGACCGTGCTCACGGTCAGGGCCGGACCGCCCTCGGCGTAGGCCGCGTTCAGCTTGACCGGGTGCGGCGGGTGCTGTCTGCCGGTGTTGCGGTCGAGATGGGCGGGCAGGTCGACGTAGGAGTCGCGGGGCAGGCTGACGACGCTGGCCCGCTCCCGGTCCTGGGACAGGTGCACGATCATCATGGTGTCGGTGCAGTGGCAGGGCTGGCCGCCCAGCCGGTAGCGCTGCCGCTCCTGCTCGCTGATCCGGTCCCGGCCGTCGGTGCCGACCAGCAGCACGTTCAGGCCGTGGCCCGTCGGCGGCCGGTTCTTCATGTCCCGGAAGGGATCGATCCGGGTGATGTCGGCGTCCAGGCTGGAGACCACCGCGTGCCCGATCCCGGCGGAGGCGAGCACCACCACGGAGAGCGTGGTCGCCGCCCGCATGGCCCAGCGCGGTCTGCGGCGCGGCGGCGGCGCGTACGGCATGCGGGCCGCCCGTACGGGTGCGGCGGCCTGCCGCGGCCCGCGTCGCGGTGGCGCGGGCGGCCTCGGCGGCCGGGGCGACGTGGTGGACATGGGGGGCACCTCCGCGGATGGCGTGGGTGGACACCGTGAGCACCGTAGGCCCATACGATCTGCTGCCCGGTGCAGCGGCCCCCGCGGCGCGCACCGGTGTCCCCCGTTCGCGGTAACGTGAGCACCGATGAACGCCAACTCCGACGTGCGGTTCCCCGCCGTTTCTGTGATCATGCCCGTCCTCAATGAGGAGCGGCATCTGCGCGGGGCCGTCGAAGCGATCCTCGCGCAGGAGTACGACGGCGAGATGGAGGTCGTGATCGCCCTGGGTCCGTCCACGGACCGCACGGACGAGATCGCCGCCCAGCTCGTCCGCGACGACCCCCGCGTGCACACGGTCCCGAACCCCACCGGCCGCACCCCCGCCGCCCTCAACGCCGCGATCAAGGCCTCCCGCCATCCGATCGTCGTCCGCGTCGACGGCCACGGCATGCTCTCGCCGAACTACATCGCCACGGCGGTACGGCTCCTGGAGGAGACCGGCGCGCAGAACGTGGGCGGCATCATGCACGCCGAGGGCGAGAACGCGTGGGAGCACGCGGTCGCCGCCGCGATGACCTCGAAGATCGGCGTCGGCAACGCGGCCTTCCACACCGGCGGCCAGGCCGCCCCCGCCGAGACGGTCTACCTGGGCGTCTTCCGCCGCGAGGCGCTGGAGCAACAGGGCGGCTACAACGAGGAGTTCATCCGCGCCCAGGACTGGGAGCTGAACTTCCGCATCCGCGAGGCGGGCGGCCTGATCTGGTTCTCGCCCGAGCTGCGGGTCTCCTACCGCCCCCGGCCGAACATGAAGGCGCTCGCCAAGCAGTACAAGGACTACGGCCGTTGGCGGCACGTCGTCGCCCGCTACCACGAGGGCTCCATCAACCTGCGCTACCTCGCCCCGCCGACCGCCGTGTGCGCCATCGCGGCCGGGATCGTGGCGGGCGCCGCCGTGACCCCCTGGGCCCTGGTGGTCCCGGGCGGCTATCTCGCGGCCATCGCCGCCGGTTCCCTGCCCGCGGGCAAGGGCCTGCCGCTGCGCGCCCGGCTGCGCATCCCGGTGGCCCTGGCCACCATGCACATGTCCTGGGGCTGGGGCTTCCTGACCAGCCCCCGCTCCCTGGCCAAGCGGGTCATCGCCTCCCGGCGCCCGGCGGTCGTCACCTCCTCCGCCTGACCGGCCCACCTCCCCCGGACACCCGGAGGGCCCCTCACCGCACGGCGGGAGGGGCCCTTCCGGTATGCGCGCGCCGCTACCAGCGGTAGGGCTGGTACACGTCCATGCACTGCTTGGTGTCCGCGCCGTTGATGGCGTCGGAGTTCTCCGGGATGTCCCCGGCCTTGGGCGCCTTCTGCTTCGGGTACGTGCTGCCCTCGCGCCAGTCCGCGCCGACGACGAGCGTGACGCCGGAGACGTCGGTCGACCGCTCCACCGAACCGACCGGGATGCCCAGGGCGGTGGCGACCCGCTCGGCGTCGCCCTTCAGTTCGGCGCTCGGATAGCGCACGACCGTGTCGGACACGGCCGGGGTGGTCGAGCCGTCCGGCGTCGCCCGGGTGAAGCCCTTCCGCACCAGCTCGTCGCTGAGGGCGGTGGCCCGGTGGCCGACCGGGGCCAGCTCGGCGGTGCGGGTGCCGTTCTGCACCGTGACACCGATCTGGCCGTCCGCGTGCGCGGGAGGCGAGCTGGGCTGCGTCGTCTTCTTGGCGCCCTCCGCGCCCTGCTTCGCGTCGGTGGGCTCGCCGTTGGCGTCGAAGGGGACGTCGTCGCGCAGCAGTTTCCACATCTTCTGCGCGTTGCTGCCGTCCGGCACGACGTGGTCGCGGTTCTGCGGGTCCTGGACGTTCGGCATCGTCGTCATGGTGATGCGGTTCGTCGGGACCGCCTTGAGCTGCATGCCCAGGTCGTAGAGCTTCTTGCCGGTGCCGATCTCCTCGGAGACGTGCAGCGACTTGGTGGCCGCCTCCGCCAGGTCCATCAGCCGGCCCGTGTCGGTGAAGATGCTCTGGTCCTTGAGCGTGCGGATCATCGAGTTCAGGTACATGTGCTGGGCCCTGGCCCGCAGCAGGTCGCTGCCCCAGGCGTGCCGGGTGCGCAGCCACTGGAGGGCCTGCTCGCCCTTGACCTTGTGGGTGCCGGCCGTCAGCTTCAGACCGGAGCCGCCGTGCGCGAGGGCCGTCGAGCGGTCCCACACGTTCTGCTTCACGCAGACGTCGACGCCGCCGATGGCGTCCGCCATCCGCACCACGCCCGCGAAGTCGATGGTCATCCAGTGGTCGATGTACACACCGGTGAGGTTCTGCCAGGTGGCGAGGGTGCAGCCGGCGCCGCCGTGGGCCAGGGACTCGTTGATGATGGTGTTGGTCGCCTGGAACGTCTTGCCCGACTTCGGGTCCGTGCACTTGGGTATGTCCACGCGGGTGTCGCGCGGGATGCTCACCACGGAGGCGCTCTTGCGGTCCGCGGCCAGGTGGATCAGCATCTGTACGTCGCCCAGCGGCGGGTTGCCGCGGTTGTCCCGGCTGCCGCCGAGCGCGATGTTGGCATCGCTGTCGCGGCTGTCCGAGCCGATCAGCAGGATGTTCAGGGGCGTCTGGCCGTCGGCGTTCGCCTTCGACCTGGCCGCCTTGGAGTCGCCGCTGCTGCGTTCGCCCTTCTGGATGTTGCCGTTCAGATGCTCGTAGTAGAGGTAACCGGCGCCGGCCGTCCCGAGTATGACCACCGCGAGCACCGTGGCCGACCAGCGCAGCACCCGGCGTTTGGGCCGTCTGCCGCCGGTGCCCCGGCCGCCGCGCCCGTCCCCGCCGCGCCGGCCGTGGCCGCCGCCTCCCGTGCTCTTCTCGTGCTGCGCCAGAGGCATCGTGTCCTCGACCGCGGGCCCCTCCCCGCGCAGACCGCTCTGCGTCAACTCCCCATCCTCCCCGCCCTCAAGTCATCGAACAGGCCTGTCGTACGCCGTGTTAGACGTACGACAGGCCCGTCAGGTCACACGGTGCGCTCAACTGGCGCACTGAACCGTGTCAGCCGTGTGCTGCCCCTGCACCTTGGGTGCCTTCTTGGGAGCGGTGAGTGACACTCCAGCGCCCTTGTAGTCCTTGCCCAGGGTCAGCGTCATCGCGGGCAGGCCCTGGGAGTTGGTCACGCTCTTGCCCGGCTTCAGCGCGGCGCCCGGCAGCCCCATGAGCGAGGCGAGTTCACGGGCCTGGTCCGCCTGGTCGGGCGCGTACTCCAGCGTGGTGTTGGCGAGCTTCTCCGGCGCGTTGCTGCCGTTCTCCGACTTGAGCACGCCCTGCTGGTTCTGGAGCCAGGTGAGCGTCTCCTGCGCCGCGCCGTCCTTGGCCCCGCCGTTGAGGATGCGCACCCGCACCTCGGAGGCCGCCGACCGGGTGCCCTTGAGCCGGGCCGCCTGCGCGTCCTTCGCCTGCTGCTCCTTCTTCTTCACCTCGGTGAAGGAGACGTCGCTGCCGATGGTGTCGAACACCTGGGGGGCCTGGGCCTGATCGAGGATGACCGTCTTGTGGACCGGGCCGTCGTCCGGGTTGTCCCGCACGGGCACGGTCAGGAAGGTGATGTTCTTCGTCGGCACCTTCTTCAGCTCCAGCGCCACGTCCTTGAGCGTGCTCGGCTTGCCGATGCCGGTGTCGACGGTCAGCGACTTGGTGGCCGCGTCCGCCAGGTCGTACAGCTTGACCGGGTTGGTGAGGGTGTCGCCGGAGGCCATCTTGCGCATCAGCGAACTGAGGAACTGCTGCTGCACCTTGATCCGGTCCAGGTCGCCGTGGTTGCCGAAGCTGTGCCGGGTGCGGACGAAGGCCAGCGCCTCCTCGCCCTCGATCTTGGACGAACCGGCGGGCAGGTTCAGGTGCGAGTCCTTGTCGTTGACGGCGTGCTTGAGGCACACCTCGACGCCGCCCACCGCCGAGGTCAGGGTCTTCACGGCGTTGAAGTCGGCCATCATGAAGTGGTCCGGGGAGATGCCCGTGATCGCCTTGACCGTGCGCATCGCGCAGCCCGGGTCGCGTCCGTCCTGGCCCAGGCTCTCGTTGAACCGGACCTTGTGCGAGCCCGGGACGACCTTGGTGCTGCCGTCGGGCTGCTTGGTCGGGCAGTCGGGGACGTCGACGATCAGGTCCCGGGGGATGCTCAGCGCGGTGGCGTTCGTCCGGTCCTTGGAGACGTGCAGCAGGATGTTGGTGTCCGCGTGGCCCACGCTGCCCTTGTCGCCGTAGCCCTCGTTGCCCTTTCCGGTCCGCTTGTCGGTACCGATGATGAGGATGTTGAAGGCCTCGTCCTTGCTGAAGCTGTCCTTGGCCGCGTTGCCCACGTCGGTGGTGGTGACGTTGCCTTCGAGGTGCTTGAAAATCAGATAACCCGCCGTGCCGACGCCGACCAGGACGAACGCCATGGTGCCGCCGGTCCACATCAGGACCTTCTTGGTCCGCGACCGCTTCTTCTTCTCCGGGCGGCGGCTGCGCCGGCCGGGCGGCGGCTCCTCCTCGCCGGGCGCGCCGCGGCGGCGCGGGCCGGGCACGGTGGGTGCCGGGGCCGTCTCGTGGGCCTGCTCCGCGCCGGGCGGAGTGCCGCGCCGCCGGGAGTCCGCGCCACCGGGCCCGGGGGCGGCGCCCCGGCGCTGCCCCGGCACCGCCGACTGCGGAGGGGAAGGGTCCAGTCGCAGTTCGTATTCACCGGTGGCCGGATTGAGCACCCACTGGTCTGCGGGATCAATGTTGTCCGCCCGCCCACGGCCTTGCGCGTCCACGGTTGTCCGAACCCTCCGTCGGGGCCACGCGGCGCCTTCCCCCTGAGGCGCTCAGGTCTGGTTCACACAGTGCGCGACCCCAGGATGACCTCGTGGCCGGTAGCACCGGATCGCTCACACTATCCGGCCGGTTGAGCATTGAGCGACGCCGGTGACGAATTCCACGCCCCTACAACTGGGCAATCCGCCCATTTTCCCTGGACAAAAGTTCGCCCTTGGCCGCGGCTTTACCCGCAGGGGTCCTGTGCGGCGGTATTGCCGGTGAAGGTGGGCGTCGGCGAAGGTGGGGCCGCGAGGACCCGGCTGGTCCCGGCGGCCGCCGGGACGCCCGGATAAACGTACTGAACGTAGTCGTCCGGCTGCGCAGGCGATTCCTCGCCGGGCGTGGAATCGGGTCCCCGCGCGGAATCCCGCGGCCCGGAATTGCCGTCGTTTGCGCCGGAATCCCGTGAATCCTCCGGGGCGACCTCCACCGGCCGGTCGGTGCGCAGCCGGGCGAACAGCTTCTCGGCCTCCGGCTGCACGAGCTGATCGCGGTCGGCGTCGTAGGCGTACGACTTCCGCGGAACCGTCAGGAACCGCACGTGTTCCGTGGGGATCTCGCGCAGCCCGCGCACGAGTTGGTGGAGACCGCGCAGATTCGCCAGCGCCGGGTCGGTGGTCAGCGAGGAGGTGGCCGCGTCCAGGACGGGGTACAGCTTCACCGGGTTCAGCAGGACCCCGTCGCCGCGCACCTTGCCGACGAGGGCGCCGAGGAACCGCTGCTGCCGTTCCATCCGGTCGGTGTCGCTGCCGTCGCCGAGCGTCTTGCGGGCCCGGACATAGCCGAGGGCCTGCTCGCCGTCGAGTGTCACCCGGCCCGCGGGCAGCCGCAGCCCGGCTTCCTTGTCGGTCACCGGCTCCTTCAGGCACACCTGCACGCCGTCGACCGCGTCGACCAGGTCCTTGAACCCGCCGAAGTCGACGACCATGTGGTGGTCGACCCGGATGCCGGTCAGCTTCTCGGCGGTCCGGATCGTGCAGGCCGAACCGCCCACTTCGTAGGCGTGGTTGAGCATCGCGAACACCGGTTCGCTGCGGCTGCCGTCCCGGCGGCGGCAGCCGGGCACGCGCACCATCAGGTCGCGGGGCAGGGACACGGCGGTGGCACTGTGCCGGTCGGCGGCCAGATGCAGCAGGATCACGGTGTCGGACCGTTCGGTGCCCGCGTCGCGTCCGTACCCCGTGTTGCCGTGGCCGGTGCGGGTGTCCGACCCGATCAGCAGGATGTTCTGCGCCCCCTTGACCAGGGCGGTGGGCCGTTCTTTCTCGTAGCGCCGCAGTTCGGCCGCCGCCGCCTCGTCGGCGGTGATGTTGCCGCTGAGCCGGGCGTAGACGGCCCAGCCGGTCACGGCGGAGCCGCCGACGAGGACGGCCGCGGCGAACGCGGCGGCCTGGAGTCTGCGCAGGCGCCGCGCCGCGGCCCCGGCGCCGGTGGCCGACGCGCCCTGTCCGGGCCCCACGGCCCCCGGGACCCGTGCCCCGGATCCCTCGTGCGGCCCCTCTGCCCTGCGGCCCACGACCACGACCACCCTCTTCCTGGCCTCTTCCCGGCCTCGTCCCGGCCTCTTCCCGACGTCCCGTCCGTACGACGATGGCCCGTCGGGGGAGGGGAGGCGGGGTGATGCTGGGCCGAACGGGGGAAATCGCCAGGAGCGGAAGCAGAAGCAGGAGGAGGGGGAGGGGGGAGGGGAGCGAGGCCAGGGGCGTCGGTCACCTCGCCGTGGCGGTGACCCGTTCCGTCTCGATGCGTTGGGCCAGGGCGGTCTCGTCCAGGCGGTCCAGGTGGCGGCACAGGACGACGGACCCGCCGGAGGCGAGCGGCGCGTACAGACCCGCGCTCAGTCCCTCCCAGGTGTCGTACGCCAGCCCGGACAGCAGCCGGGAACCGGGACCCGTCAGGCCCAGCCGGGACGCGTCGGCGCGGGCCCGCTCCACGACGTCGGCCGCGCTGTGCTCCGCACCGGCCACGACCAGCGCGGGCTCCTCCGGGTCCACCGGCGCGAACGGCGCGAACCGGTCACCCTGGCCCGGCACCTCGACGGCGTAGTCGGCGAAGCCCGCGGGCGGCTGCGGGAACCGCCCGCCCAGCGGGCGCAGCGCCAGTGCGATCCGCTCGCCCGAGCAGGCCCGCGCCGCCTCCAGCGAGTCCGGCCCGCTGACCACGACATCGGCGGCCCCCGGGTCCCCGCCGACGTCCGCGACCGCGCCCACCGACGCGCACGCCAGCAGCCACACCGCCGTCTGCCAGTGCGCCGGCAGCAGCAGCGCGACCCGGTCACCGGGGCCCGCGGCCAGGTCCCCCTGGAGGAGGTTCGCCGTCTTGGCCACCCAATTGGCGAAGGTGGCGACGGACAGTTCGATGCGTTCGCCCGTGGCGTCGTCGTAGAAGGTCACCAGGGGGCGTCCCGGGTCCGCGGCGAGCGCGGAACGCAGCAGGTCGGCAGGGGTGCGTTCGGTGGCGTTCACCCGCGTCAGCGTACGCGGCGCGGGCCGCCCGCGGCGAGGGACGGCGACCGGGACCTCGCCGCTCGGTCATCAGTTCGAGGAAACATCACCCGACGCACCGTCAGTTCGTAGATGGACATATATGTGTGACTATGTCCAAGATCGGGGGCATGCGTCGATACGGATTCCTTGCGTCCTCGATCGGTGTCACCTGTGCGGCCGGACTCGCCCTCGTGCCGGGCGTCCCCGCGGGTGCCGCCGCAGCCGCCGTACCGGCCACGGCGCCCGGAGCGTCCCCGGCCGCGACGGCGCCCGCCGTCCCCGGCAGCACCCAGTCCCTGCCCCTGGCCGCGCGCGCCCAAGGCCACGCCCGCGGCCGGTCCTTCACCGCCGCCCGCCTCGAACAGGGCCTGTACCGCACGGACGTACGGCACTTCTCCCTGGTCGGCGTCGTCTGGGACGACCCGGACACCGAACTGCACGGCACCGTCCAGGTCCGCACCCGCTCCGCGGCCACCGGCACCTGGTCCGACTGGCAGGACGTCGACACCCACAACGCCGACCACGGCGCCGACCCGGGCGCCGCCGAGCGCGCCGCGGGACACATCCGCGGCGCCACCGCACCGCTGTGGGTGGGCGACTCCGACGGCGTCGACCTGCGGGTCCGCGCCGACACCGGGGACCGCGCCGACGGCGCCCCGGCCCGGCAGCCGGCCCCGCTCCCCTCCGGGCTGCGCCTGGAACTCGTCGACCCCGGCGACACACCCCCGGCCGCCCCGCAGGCCGACCAGGCGCGCACCGGCGAACTGACCGAGGCCGCGACCGCCGCCTCCGCCGCCAACTCCGGCCTCGCCCCGCTCGGCGCCACCGAGATCCCCGCCCTGGACCAGGCGGCCACCGCACGCGAACTGCTCGACCTGCGCGGCGACGAACTCACGGCCGCCCAGCGCGCCAAGCCCTACATCGGGGCACGCCCGCGCATCGTCACCCGGCACGGCTGGGGCGCCGACGAGTCACTGCGTTCGCGCGGGTTCGGCTACACGAAGAAGGTGAGGGCCGCGTTCGTCCACCACACCGCGACCGGCAACAACTACCGCTGCTCGCAGGCCCCTTCGGTGATCCGAAGCATCTACCGCTACCACGTCAGGAGCATGGGCTGGCGCGACATCGGCTACAACTTCCTCGTCGACAAGTGCGGCACCGTCTACGAGGGCCGCGCCGGGGGCGTGGCCAAGCCCGTCCTCGGCGCCCACACCATGGGCTTCAACAGCGACAGCGTGGGCATCGCCGTCATCGGCACCTACAGCAAGACCAAGCCGTCCTCCGCCGCCCTCAAGGCCGTCGCCCGGCTGACCGCGTGGAAGCTCGGCCTCTACGGGATGGACCCGCGCGGCAAGACCTATCTGAAGTCCGGCGGTGGAAACCGCTACAAGAAGGGGAAGAACGTACATCTGAACGTGATCTCCGGTCACCGGGACGGCTTCGCCACCGACTGCCCCGGACGCAAGCTCTACGCCAAGCTCGGCACGATCCGCTCGACCGCGGCGCGCTACCAGGGCCGCTGAGAACGGTCTGCCTACACTGTCCGGCCGAAGGACGAAGCGGCCGGTCCCGGCAGGAAGCGGAGACGACAGGTGAAAGAAGCGATCCTCCTGGTCGGCGGCAAGGGGACCCGGCTGCGCCCGCTCACGGTGCACACCCCCAAACCCATGGTGCGGGCGGCCGGCGTGCCCTTCCTCACCCATCAGCTGGCGCGGGCCGCCGCGGCGGGCGTCGAGCACATCGTGCTCGCCACTTCCTATCTGGCCGAGGTCTTCGAACCGTACTTCGGCGACGGCTCCGCCCTCGGGCTCCGATTGGAGTACGTCACCGAGGAGGAGCCCCTCGGCACCGGCGGCGCCCTGCGCAACGTCGCCGCGCGCCTGCGCTCCGGGCCGGACGAGCCGGTGCTCGTCCTCAACGGCGACATCCTGACCGGCCTGGACATCGGCTCTCTGGCGCGCACCCACGAGGAGAGCGGCGCGGACGTCTCCCTGCATCTGACGAAGGTGACCGACCCGCGCGCCTACGGCCTGGTCCCGACCGACGCCACGGGCAGGGTCCTCGCCTTCCTGGAGAAACCGCAGACCCCCGAGGAGATCGTCACCGACCAGATCAACGCGGGAGCGTACGTCTTCCGCCGCTCGGTCATCGACCAGATCCCGCAGGGCCGCCCGGTGTCGGTGGAGCGCGAGACCTTCCCCGGTCTGCTCGCGGCCGGCGCGCACCTCCAGGGCATGGTGGACTCCACCTACTGGCTGGACCTCGGCACCCCGGCCGCCTTCGTCCGCGGCTCGGCCGACCTGGTCCTCGGCCGTGCCCCGTCCCCGGCGGTGCCCGGCCGCTGCGGCGACCGCCTCGTCCTGCCCACCGCCGTCGTCGCCCCCGACGCCAAGCTGACCGGCGGCACCGTGGTCGGCGAGGGCGCCCGCGTCGCCGAGGGCGCGCGGGTGTCCGGCAGTACGATCCTGCCCGGCGCCGTCATCGAGCCCGGCGCCGTCATCACCGACTCCCTCATCGGCACCCGCGCCCGCATCGGCCGCCGCTCCGTCCTCACCGGCACGGTGATCGGTGACGGCGCGGTCGTCGGCGCCGACAACGAGCTGCTCGACGGCATGCGGATCTGGTGCGACGCGCGCATCCCGGCGGGCGCGGTGCGCTTCTCCTCGGACCAGTAGGCGGTCACTCCGGGAGGCGGCCGGCCAGGGCCAGGGGGTCCGGCTGGGCGGACACGGGTCCCGGCCCGGCTCCGGACGCGGTGGCGGACGTGGTGACGGGTCCGGGGCGGTCGGGTGTCCGGCGGGTGGGTCCAGGGCGGTAGGTCGGGTGTCCTGTGGACAGGTCCGGGAGGGAAGGCGCCCGGTGCAGCGGGTCGGCCGGTCCGCGCTCGTCGCGGCGTTCCGGCGCCGCGGCGGTTGCGCCGCGGTCAGGCCGCTGGCGCTGCTGTCGCTGGCGCTGCCGTGAGGTCCCGCCCCGCCCGGCGGGCGTGCGCGCGGCTCACAGCCGTCCCATGTCGCGCAGCGGCATCCGCGGTGCCCGGCGCGGCGGGATCCGGCCGCTGAGCAGGATCAGCCGGGCCGCCCGGTGCCGCTGACCGGCGTACGGCTCCAGCAGCCGCAGCATCTCGGCGTCGTCGGCGTCCCGGTTCCCGGCCAGCGCGAACCCCACGATGCCGGGCAGGTGCAGGTCCCCGACCGTCACCTCGTCCGCCGCGCCGTGGCTGCGCTGCACGGTCTCCGCCGAGGTCCACGGCCCGATCCCGGGCACCACCTCCAGCCGCCGCCGGGCCGCCGCCGGAGGCATCGCCGTCGCCTCCTCCAGCCGCGCGGCCACCCGCACCGCGCGCAGCACCGTCGACGCCCGCTTGTCGTCGACCCCGGCCCGGTGCCAGTCCCAGGACGGGATCAGCGCCCAGGTGCGCGGCGCCGGCATCACATGCATCGGCACGGGAACGGGGCCGGGCGCCGGTTCGCCGTACGCGCACACCAGCGTCCGCCAGGCCGCGTACGCCTCCAGCGTGGTGACCTTCTGCTCCAGGACCGAGGGGATCAGCGACTCCAGCACCAGTCCGGTCCGGGTCAGCCGCAGCCCGGGGCGCCGGTGCCGGGCCAGCGCGAGCAGCCGGTGCCGGGGCGCGAACGCCGCGGGTTCGTCGGCCGCGCCCAGCAGCTCGGGCAGCTGGTCGAGCAGCCACTCGGCGCCCGGTCCCCACGCCTGCCCGCACACCTGTCCGCCACGGACGAAGACCCGCAGCGTGCCCGGCCCGAGCGGGGTGCGGCTGGCCCGCCACACGGACCCGTCCGGCATCGCGCGGAAGGTCGGATCGCCCGGCCCGCGCCGCAGCGGCCCCAGGACCAGGCCCAGGTCCAGCGGCTCGTCCGGCACCCAGGCCCGCACCCGCTCGGGCCCGCCCGGCGGCACCTCGGGCGCGCCCGCGGCCACGGGTACGGCGACCCGGCCCCCTGGCACGGTCGTGTGCGGGGGCCGCGGGCGCGGGGCGAAGCGTCCTGCCACGATCAGTTCCCGGGGTCGGCGGCGGTCGGTACGAGCCTAGGGCCTGTCGTCAAATTCCCGCCTGCCTCGCGACGCCATGCACGCACTCTCGCCGCACCGGGCCCAGACCCGAGTACGTCCAGTACGCGGGCCAGGACCCGGCACTCCCCCGAGCTCTCCGAGCAGGGGGGACCCCCAGAGCACGCACCTGACGCCGCGAGGCCCGCCCTCCGGGCGGACGACGGGAATTTGACGACAGGCCCTAGGGCACGTCTCCGGGCGGTCACCCGCCCCGGCGAGGCCGCCTCAGCGCACCTCGACGAACGTCTCCGGGTCCCGCTCGTCCCGGGGTCTGGGCGGGCCGTCCGGGTGCCCGACCGCCACCGCGCCCATCGGGTCCCAGTCGGCGGGCAGTTCCAGCACCTCGCGCACCACGTCCCGGCAGAACATCGTCGAGGACACCCAGGCCGAGCCGAGCCGCTCCCCGGCCAGCGCGACCAGGAAGTTCTGCACGCCCGCTCCGGCGGCGACCACGAACATCTCCCGCTCCGCACCGTCGCGCCGCGGGTCGCCGTAGGTGTGCGAGCCGTCCATGACCAGGCACGGCACCACCAGGTACGGGGCGTGGCGCAGGACGTCCCCGCGGCGTACCCGCCTGGCGATCGACTCCTCGCTCTTGCCGTCCCGCCGCAGGTCGGCGATCCAGGCGTCGCGCATCGCGTCCAGCAGCCGGGTCCGCGCCCCGGGCGACTCCAGCAGCACGAACCGCCACGGTGTGGTGTGGTGCGGCGCCGGAGCCGTCACCGCCGCCGCGACCGCGCGCCGCACGGCACCGGGGTCCACGGGCTCGTCGGTGAAGGACCGCACCGTACGCCGCTGGGTCACCGCCTCGCGTACGGCCTCGGAGGTGCCCAGCCGGAACATGTCGTCGCGTGCCTCGCGCACCAGCGCCCGCGCGCCCGGCCCGTCGTCGTCCGTGACCGTGTGCCCCAGGCCGCGCACCACGGCGACGGGCAGCCCGGCGGCCTTGCCCTTGACCAGGTCGCCCGCCGCGGCCAGTTCGTCGGCGGTGGCGACGACGGTGGCGCTGAGCGGGTTGCCGTGGGCGTCGGTGCCGCCGCGCAGGTCGTCCAGGACGCGCAGTCCGGCGGCGCCGATGGCGACATCGGTGAGCCCGGCCCGCCAGGGGCGGCCGAAGGTGTCGGTGACGAGGACCGCGACGTCGACGCCGAGCACCGCGCGCAGGCCCTCGCGGATCGCGCGCGCGGAGGCGTCGGGGTCCCCGGGCAGCAGCAGCACCGTGCCCGCGGGCGTGTTGGAGGCGTCCACCCCGGCGGCGGCCATGACCAGGCCCTGTCGGTTCTCCACGATGCGCAGCGGTCCGCGCCGGGCCACGACCCGCACGGTCTCGGCGTCGATCGCGGCCTCCCGGTCGGCGGCCTCGACCACCCGGCCCTCCGCCTTGGAGACGATCTTCGAGGTGACCAGGAGCACGTCCCCGTCGGCGAGGCCCGGCTCGGCGGCGGCGATCAGCTTCGCCAGGTCGTCGCCGGCGGTCACCTCGGGGATGCCGGGCACGGCCCACACCCGGAACGCGGGTGCCGTACCGGGACCGGAGGGGGCGGCGGGACCGGCGGTGCCGCCGGTGCCGCCGGTGCCGTCAGTGCCGCCGGTGGGTGTGCCACTCATGCCGTACGCACCTCCTCGGCCAGTGCCAGCGCCTCCCGCGCCATCTGCGCGGTGGCGTCGAGGTCGGTCATCATCAGCGGCACCGCGCGGCAGCGGATCCCGGCCGTCTCGACCCGCTCCACCGCGCCCGCGTCGACGGTGTCGACGAGCCAGCCGTCCAGCAGCCCCGAGCCGTAGTGCTCGGCGACGGCCGCGGCGGTGGACTCCACGCCGACCGCGGCGAGGACCTTGTCGGCCATCCCGCGCACGGGCGCGTCGCCGACGATGGGGGACAGGCCCACCACCGGCACCCCGGCGTCGGCGATGGCCTCGCGGATGCCGGGCACGGCGAGGATGGTGCCGACCGAGACGACCGGGTTGGACGGCGGGAAGAGGATCACGTCCGCCGCGGCGATGGCCTCCAGGACGCCCGGCGCGGGCTTCGCCTGCTCCGCGCCGACCGGCACGACCGCCTGCGCCGGGACCGACGCGCGCAGCCGCACCCAGTACTCCTGGAAGTGGACCGCCTTGCGCTCGCCGTCGATCTCCACGGCCACATGCGTCTCGACCCGGTCGTCGGACATCGGGATCAGCCGCACTCCGGGCTTCCACCGGTCGCACAGCGCCTCGGTGACCGCGCTGAGCGGATAGCCCGCGCCCAGCATCTGGGAGCGCACGATGTGCGTGGCGAAGTCCCGGTCGCCGAGCCCGAACCAGTCCGGCCCCACGCCGTAGGCCGCGAGCTCCTCCTTGAGGTGGAAGGTCTCCTCCGCCCGGCCCCAGCCCTGTTCCTCGTTGATGCCGCCGCCGAGCGTGTACATCACTGTGTCCAGATCGGGGCAGACCTTCAGCCCGAAGAGGTGGATGTCGTCGCCGGTGTTGCCGATGACGGTGATGTCCGCGTCCGGCACGGCCCGCTTCAGACCGCGCAGGAACCGGGCACCGCCGATGCCGCCTGCCAGAACCACAATGCGCATGGGGCAAGTCTGGCAGGCGGGTACGACAACGGGGCACGCGGTCGCCGGAGTCGGCCCCGGACGGGTCACGCGTTGACGGCGTCCGCCGCCTCCCGGCCGCCGGCCGCGGCGGCGCACCGGGCGGCGGTCCGCGCGGCGGGGGAGTCGTGCATCGGCATCTCGGTCAGGCCCGGGAAGTAGACGTGCAGGCTGACGGCCGGACGCAGCGCGTCGTTGGTGACCTCGTGCACGTACCCCGGTGCGAACACGCGCTGTTCACCCGCCGCGAGCGCGCGCGTGCCCCGCCGGGTGCGCTCGGTCAGGGTGCCCTCCAGGACGGTCAGCACCCCGGAGGAGCGGCCGTGGTCGTGCGGTCCGCTGCCCTGTCCGGGCACCCAGGACAGCAGCCACACCTCGTAGCCGGGGCCGGTGCGCAGCCGGTGGTACCAGCGCGTCGTCGCGTCGTAGCGGACGAGGTGCTCCCACTGGGCGCGGTCGGCGGCGACGGTCCTGGCCAGGCCGGCGAACTCGGCCACGGTGACCGGGTGCTCGCGCGGTGCCTGGAGGAGGTGCGGGACCTCGAGGAGGTCTCCGGCGATCTGGAGGTCGCTGTCGCTGTTCATGAGGTGCGGTGGTTCCTCGGGAGACTCGGAGATCTGCGGGATCCGGGGAGCCGCGGCGATCGGCGTGGTCCCCAGGCGTGGTTCTGAAGGGAGTGCGCCGGGTCGTGGGCGGGACCCGGGCGGCGGCCGGAGCGGGCGCGTGGACGCGCGGGGCTCAACAGCCGCAGCGGCGACAGCTACAGCGGGCGCGGGCAGCACCGTGGGACCCGGCGGTGCGGGTCGAGGTGAATGCCGAGTGCGCGAGCATGCCCACAAGCACATCGGTTCACACCAGCGCTGTCAACTCACTGCCCGGAATGTGGGACATGTTTCACCTCATCCGGTTCATCTCGCAGATGAAAGGTTTGCTCAGCGGGAGACCGGGACACATGGCGCACAAGCCGGGCGCGCAAGCGCCGTTGCGATCCCGTGATCCGACTGTGATCCGGTTCGCTTCGGTGCGCGGGTCGGAACGGGATCGAACGCCAGGGCGTCCTTCCTGGTGCGGGCACCGACGGGGGTCCGCGCGGGGCGGGTGGCCTTCGGTGCCCCTGCCGGGTGTCAAGGTTTATGCCGATTTGAACACTTTCCGCATGGCCTTGGTTCCGCAGAGTGAATAAGGGGCCCAATAGCAGATCTCGGCTTGACTCGCCCGGAGCAGCACACTTGTAATTTCACTCGTGTCGTTCAGCCGGTATCGGTAACGGCTACATCACGGGGACGCGAAAGACAGACGAGGGGCGCACATGACCGAGCTGGTGCAGCAACTGCTGGTCGACGACGCGGACGAGGAACTCGGCTGGCAGGAGCGCGCGCTGTGCGCCCAGACCGACCCCGAGTCCTTCTTCCCCGAGAAGGGCGGCTCCACCCGCGAGGCCAAGAAGGTCTGTCTCGCCTGCGAGGTCCGCTCCGAATGCCTCGAGTACGCCCTCGCCAACGACGAACGCTTCGGCATCTGGGGCGGCCTGTCCGAGCGTGAACGCCGCCGCCTGAAGAAGGCCGCCGTCTGAACCCGGCTCCGGCAGCGGTCCGGCCCCTGTCCGACCGCGCCGCCCGGCCGGACGGACACCGCGCAGATCCCCGCTCAATCCTCACGAACGGCCCGTCGCAGGTGGGTTATCCACAGGCGGCGGGCCGCCGTCTTGCCCAGCCAGTAGTGTGGTCGCTCGTCCGAGACGCCCGCCGCCCTCAGCAGGCACGGGCGTCCACCGCAGTCCATCGAACCGGGGCCGTGTATCTCGATGTCCGTGCACAGCCGTACGGCAGCCCACCACGACGGCGCAGCGCCGTCGGACCCCCCGCGCGCCACGCGATACGCCCCGGCGCAGTCCGACCCCGACCGCCCGCCCGAGTACCCGCGGCACATCGTGACCGCCGTGCTCGTCTCCCACGACGGCGCCCGCTGGCTGCCCGACGCGCTCGCCGGGCTGCTCGGCCAGGAACGCCCCGTCCAGTACGCGGTCGCGGCCGACACCGGCAGCGCCGACGCGTCCGCCCAGGTCCTCGGCGAGGCCCTCGGCGACGACCGGGTGCTCCACCTCGCCCGCCGCACCGGCTTCGGCCAGGCCGTCGAGGAGGCCGTCCGCACCGCCCCCCACCTCACCCCGGACGAACTGCCCTACCTCAAGCGCCCCAGCGGCTGGGACCCCGTCACGCGCACCTGGCGCGACGACGCCTACGACCTGCCCGACCTCCCGCACGGCGAACCTGTGCAGTGGCTGTGGCTCCTGCACGACGACTGCGCCCCCGAACCGGACGCCCTCGCCCACCTGTTGCGCGTCGTCGACAACGAGTACGAACTCGGCCGCGAGGACGTCGCCGTCGTCGGCCCCAAGCTGCGCGGCTGGTACGACCGGCGCCAACTCCTCGAAGTCGGCGTCAGCATCGCCAACTCCGGCCGCCGCTGGACCGGTCTGGACCGCCGCGAACAGGACCAGGGCCAGCACGACCACGTGCAGCCCGTCCTGTCGGTGTCCACCGCGGGCATGCTGGTCCGGCGTGACATCTTCGAACAGCTCGGCGGGTTCGACCGCCGGCTGCCCCTGATGCGCGACGACGTCGACCTGTGCTGGCGTGCCCACACGGCCGGACACCGCGTCCTCGTCGCCCCCGACGCCGTCGTACGACACGCCGAGGCAGCCTCCCGTGAGCGCCGCACCGTCGACTGCGTGGGCCGCACCGCGGCCTCCCCGCACAAGGTCGACAAGGCCGGCGCCGTCTACACCCTGCTCGTCAACACCCGTACCGCCGCGCTGCCCTGGGTCCTGGTGCGCATCGTCGTCGGCACCCTGCTGCGCACCCTCGCCTACCTCGTCGGCAAGGTCCCCGGACAGGCCCTCGACGAGATCCGCGGCCTGGCCGGCACCCTGCTGCGCCCCGAGCGGATCATCGCGGGCCGACGCGCGCGCGGCGCACCGCAGATCGACAAGGGGGAGCTGCGCGCCCTGTTCCCGCCGCCCGGCGCCACCGTCCGCGCCACCGTCGAACAGGTCGCGGGCAACCTCGTCGGCGGCTCCGACCCCGAGGTCTCCTCCGCGGGACGGCACGGCGGCGCGATCGAGTCGGGACCCGGCGGCGAGGACGCCGACTTCCTGGAGATCGAGCAGTTCGCCCGGCTCAAGCGCATCGCCCGCAAACCCGGCCCGGTGCTCTTCCTGGTCCTGCTGCTCGTCTCCCTGATCGCCTGCCGGGGCCTGCTCGGCGGCGGTGCGCTCGCGGGCGGCGCGCTGCTGCCCGCTCCGGCCGACTCCGGCGACCTGTGGGCGCGCTACCTCGACTCCTGGCACCCGGTCGGCGCCGGCGGCACCTCCTCCGCGCCGCCCTACCTGGCGGTCGTGGCGCTGCTCGCGTCCCTGCTGCTCGGCTCCACGGGACTCGCCGTCACCGTGCTGCTGGTCGGCGCCGTGCCGCTGGCCGGATTCACCGCGTACTTCGCCTCCCGCCCCCTGATCCCCTCCCGGCTGCTGCGCGCCTGGGCAGCCGTCGTCTACGCCGTGCTGCCCGCCACCACCGGTGCCCTGGCAGGCGGCCGCGTCGGCACCGCGGTGCTCGCCGTCCTGCTGCCGCTCATCGCCCGCGCGGGCATCGCCGCCACCGGGCTCACCGCCCCGGCGGGCACGCGCGGCAGCTGGCGCGCCACCTGGGCGTACGCCCTCCTGCTGACGATCACCACCGCCTTCACCCCCATCGTCTGGCCCCTCGCGGCGGTCCTCGGCCTGGTGCCGCTGGCCGTGCGCCGCGGCGACCTCGTGGCGCGCCTGCTGCGCTTCCTGGCCCAGATCCTCACCCCGCTCCTGCTGCTCGCCCCCTGGTCGCTGACGCTGCTGCCGTCCGGCTTCTTCCAGGAGGCCGGCCTGGAGTACGGCCCCTCGGCGGCCTCCGCCCTTGACCTGCTGGGCGCCGCCCCCGGCGGACCCGGCACGGTGCACGGACTGATGCTCATCGGCATCGTCCTGGCCGCGCTCGCCGCCCTGCTGCGCACACAGCGCCAGGCCGCCGTCTGGGCCGCCTGGACGGTCGCCCTGGTGTCGCTCGTCTTCGCCGTCCTGTCCAACGACTCCACCTGGGCCGGACCCGCGACCCTCGTCTACGGCCTCGCCCTCCTGGCCGCCGCCCTGCTCGGCGCCGACGGGGCACGCGCGCGCGTGGCCGAGCAGAGCTTCGGCTGGCGCCAGCCGGTCGCCGCGCTGATCGCCTTCGCCGCCGCGGCCGGTCCGCTGCTCGTCGTCGCGGGCTGGATGATCCGCGGCGCCGACGGCCCGCTGGAGCGGCGCGACCCGGTGCAGGTGCCCGCGTTCGTCGCCGAGGAGAGCAGCACCCGCGACCAGGCCCGGACCCTGGTCCTCGACAGCGACTCCCCGGCGCACGTCGGCTACATGCTGGTGCGCGGCTCCGGCGTCCGCATGGGCGACGCCGAACTGGCCGCGGCAGGCAGCGGCAACAGCAGACTCGACAAGGTCGTCGCCAACCTGGTCGCGGGCTCCGGCGCCGACCAGGCCGGACAGCTCGGCGGCTTCGCCGTGCGCTACGTCCTCGTGCACAAGGGCGCGCCCCGTGAGATCACCCGCGTCCTGGACGCCACCCCCGGCCTGTCCCGGCTCAGCCAGCAGGACGGCAGCGCCCTGTGGCGGGTGAACCAGGAGGTCTCGCGCGCCGCCATCGTGCCCGCCGCTGCCCCGGGCGGCGCCGCCACCACCGGCACGGCCGCGGCCCAGCCCGTCGCCGCCGGTCCCGTGGAGATCCACACCACCGTCCCGGCCGGTGCCGAGGGCCGGGTGCTGCGCCTGGCCGACTCCGCCGCCGCGGGCTGGAGCGCCACCCTGGACGGCAAGCCGCTCACCCGCACCACCGTCGACGGCTGGGCCCAGGGCTTCGAGCTCCCCGCTTCCGGCGGGAAGCTGGACGTCACCTTCGACGCCCCGTTCACCCGCACCGCGTGGTTGTGGGCGCAGGGCCTGCTCGCCGTCGTCCTGGTGGTGCTCGCCCTGCCCGGCCGGCGGCGTGACGTCGACGACGACCTGCCCGAGGAGGAGCAGCCCGTCCCCGCGCAGCCCGTCACCGGCGAGGGCCGCAGGGCCCGTCGGCTGCGTGCCCAGGCCGAGGCCGAGGAGAGCGCCCAGGAGACCGGGCAGGACCCGGCCGCCGAGCCCGCGCCCGAGGAGGGCGCCCCGGCCGCCGTACCGCAGCAGCAGTCCTACGGCGAGTGGGACACCACCGCCTACGCCGGTGCCCCGGCGGCCACCGACTACGGCGCCTACGGCGACCAGCAGTACCAGGCCGCGGCCCCGCCCCAGCAGTACACGGCGGGCGGGTACGACCAGACGTACCAGGGCGGCCAGGCCGACCCGTACCAGAGCGGCCAGTACGACCCGTACGCCTACGGCGGCCGACCGGCCCCCGGCGGCTACGACCAGACGTACCACCAGCCCTACGAGGAGCAGCCGTACGGCGAGCAGCCGTACGACCCGGCACAGCAGCACCAGCACCACCCGCACGGCAACGGCAGTGAGCGCCCCGACGGGAGCCAGCAGTGAACCGCACGACCCTGTCCCTGATCGCCGGTGCGGCCGCGCTCGCCGCCGTCACCGGGTTCGCCGCGCTGGAAGGGCCCGCCGAGGCGGGCACCGCTCCCGCGCGGGCCGCCGCCCAACTGCCGGTGGAGCGCACCACGCTGGTCTGCCCGGCGCCGAGCGACTCGGACATAGCCGACACCTCCTACACGTCCTTCACCCCCGTGACGAAGGGCACCGGCGCCGACGGCAAGGCCGAACTCAGCTCCGCCGTCCAGCAGTCGGACGGCGGCGCCGGCGACTCGGCGGGCAAGGACAAAGACAAAGACAAGGACAAGGGCAAGGGCAAGAGCAAGGACAAGAAGAAGGCCGACAAGCCCGCCCTCCAGCCCAAGGAGCCGGGCAAGCCGGTCACCGGGGACACCTCCGGCGGTGACGCGCCCGCGCTGATCGGCACCGCCGAGGGCAAGTTCGCGCCCGGCTGGACCATGCAGCAGACCACCGAGGTCGCGGCGGGCGCCGGGCGCGGGCTGCTGGGCATGGACTGCACCGCCCCGGACACCGAGTTCTGGTTCCCCGGCGCGAGCACCGCCGCCGGCCGCTCGGACTACGTCCACCTGACCAACCCCGACGACTCCGCCGCCGTCGTCGACATCCAGCTGTATGGCAAGGACGGCGCGGTGAAGTCGGAGGTGGGGGAGGGCATCACCGTCGGTCCGCGCTCCAGCGAGCCGGTCCTGCTGTCCACGCTCGGCGACACCCGGCAGGAGGACGTCACGGTCCATGTGACCGTGCGCAGCGGCCGGGTCGGCGCGGCGGTGCAGGCCCTCGACGAGAAGGTCGGCGGGGACTGGCTGGCCGCCGCCGCGGATCCGGCGTCCTCCCTGGTGCTGCCCGGCATCCCCAAGGACGCCACCTCCGTGCGGCTGATCGCCTTCACCGCGGCCGACGCCGACACCGACCTGAAGGTCCAACTGGCCTCGCCGACCGGTCTGATCACTCCCGCGGGACACGAGACCGTGCACCTGAAGGGCGGTATGACGACCGGCGTCGACCTGGGCGACCTCACCCGCGGCGAGGCGGGCTCGCTGGTGCTCAGCCAGGGGCAGGCGGCCGTGCCGGTCGTCGCCGCGCTACGCGTGACCCGGGGCAAGGGCGGCAAGCAGGAGACGGCGTTCATCCCGGCGTCCGGACCGATCGGGACCCGGGCCACCTCGGCCGACAACAGCGCGAAGGGCTCGACGCTGTCGCTGACCGCGCCCACCGCGACCGCCCAGGTCAGAGTCACCGCGTCGGCGGGCAGCGAGGGCGGTACGGCCCAGTCGAAGACGTACACGATCAAGGCGGGCACCACCCAGGACATCGACCCGCCCCGGCCGTCCGGCCTGAAGGGGAGCTACGCGCTGACGGTGGAGCGGCTGTCCGGCGGCCCGGTGTACGGGGCCCGCACCCTCATGGCGACGGAGGAGGGCGTCCCCGGCTTCACCGTCCAGACCCTGCCGGACGACCGAGGCACGGTGTCGGTGCCGCAGGCCGACGAGGACGTGTCGGTGCTCCAGAAATGACGGCACCGCACGACTGGGGATGCCCCGCGACTGGCGATGCTCCACGGCCGGCGGCGCCGCAGCGCTGACAGCGCTGACAGCGCTCCGCGACCGGCCGCGCACGCACGGCTGACATCCGCTGCGGCGCGGCCGATGCCGTGCGGCCGATGCCGTGCGGCCGATGCCGTGCGGCCGGTGCCGTGTGGTCGGTGCCGTTCGGTCAGTCCTCGCCGTAGCGCGGGTCGACCGTCTCCGGTGTCAGGCCCAGCAGTTCGGCCACCTGCTCGACCACGATCTCGTGCACCAGGGCGGCCCGTTCGTCGCGGCCCTTGCTGCGGATCTCCACCGGACGCCGGTAGACCACCACCCGCGCCGTCTTCCCGGTCTCCGCGGGGAAGGCGTCCCCGAGGGGCACCGGTTCGTCGCTCCAGGACTGTCCGGGCCCGGCCGGCCGAGGCACGTCCAGCACGAGGAAGTCGATGTCGGCCAGTTGCGGCCACCGCCGCTCCAGGCGCTCCACGGAGTCCTGCACCAGGTCCGCGAACACCTCGGCGCGGCTCGCGGCGAGCGGCACCTGGGGCGGTGCGATCGGGCCGCGCATGCCCCGGCCGTGGCGATCACGTCGGCGGGGCCCGGGGCCTGCGGCACGGGGCGGTACACGGTTGTCCATCACTGGTGAAGGGTAGTCCTCGCGACCCCCGCCCGCCTCGTTGCGGACACCGTCCCGGCACCGTGCCGTCCGGCCGCGCCCGCCGCCGCCGATTCCGGCCGCCCGCCCGCGCGGTCCGTACGGCAACCGGTCACCCGGCACCGGATCCGGCCAAGCTCGGACTCGATTGCGTATCTCTCCGAGGCCGCCGATCTCAAGGCAATTGACGGTGTTTGTACCTACTCGTGACCGGAACAAGGGGTGTTCGGGATCCCGTCGTATGCCGTCAACGCTCGTCAGTAAGGTGTTGTTGAAGGAGCATGTGGGGTGTTTCACAGCACGACACGGTGGAGTGACCTGGTGGAGAGTCGTCGCGGCCCGCTCAAGAGTGCGGTACCGTCCAACGTCGTGAGCCCTGTACGTCGCTGTTCGCGCACCGCTTGCGGCCGTCCCGCCGTAGCGACGCTGACGTACGTCTACGCCGACTCGACCGCCGTCCTCGGCCCGCTCGCCACCTACGCCGAGCCGCACTGCTACGACCTGTGTGCCGAGCACTCCGAGCGCCTCACCGCCCCGCGCGGCTGGGAGGTCGTCCGGCTCCTCGACGGTTCGGCTCCGGCCCGGCCCAGCGGTGACGACCTGGAGGCGCTCGCCAACGCCGTGCGCGAGGCGGCCCGTCCGCAGGAGCGCGCGGCCGAAGCCGGCGGCGGCGCCCGCGGAGCCGACCCGATGGAGGTCGCGCGCCGCGGCCATCTGCGGGTCCTCCGCTCACCGGACAACTGACAAAACCGTTCACCACGGCCCCAGTCGGGGATCCGCGCACCGCCCCTGTCGCCCTCCCCGCGTACCGCGCGGCGCGTTCCATGCCGTCGGTGTGTCCGGCGGCACTCGTGCCGCACCCGGTTCATGCGCGGGCCGCGCCGCCCGGGACGGGTAGTTTGTGGGGACCGACAGGGACTTCAGAAGGGTTGGCCGTGGCTGCTGATCTGTCGCAGATCGTCAAGGCGTACGACGTGCGCGGGGTGGTCCCGGACCAGTGGGACGAGTCGCTGGCCGAGCTGTTCGGAGCGGCCTTCGCCCGGGTGACCGGGGCGAGCGCCCTGGTGACCGGGCACGACATGCGGCCCTCCTCGCCCGGCCTGGCCCGCGCCTTCGCCCGCGGCGCGGTGCGCTGCGGCGTCGACGTCACCGAGATCGGGCTCTGCTCGACGGACCAGCTGTACTACGCCTCGGGCGCGTTGGGCCTGCCGGGCGCGATGTTCACGGCCTCGCACAACCCGGCCCGGTACAACGGCATCAAGATGTGCCGCGCGGGCGCGGCCCCCGTCGGCCAGGACACCGGCCTCGCCGAGATCCGCGAACTCGCCGAGCGCTGGAGCGAGTCGGGCGCCCCGCAGCCGGCCGAGCGTCCCGGAGTGATCACCCAGCGGGACACGCTGGAGGACTACGCGGCCCACCTGCGCTCCCTCGTCGACGTCAGCTCCATCCGCCCGCTGAAGGTCGTCGTCGACGCGGGCAACGGCATGGGCGGCCACACCGTCCCCACCGTCCTGACCGGCCTGCCCGTCGACCTCGTCCCGATGTACTTCGAACTGGACGGCACCTTCCCCCACCACGAGGCCAACCCACTCGACCCGGCGAACCTCGTCGACCTCCAGCGGCGGGTCCGCGCCGAGGGCGCCGACCTCGGCCTCGCCTTCGACGGCGACGCCGACCGCTGCTTCGTGGTCGACGAACACGGCGACCCGGTCCCGCCCTCGGCCGTCACCGCGCTGGTCGCCGCCCGCGAACTGGCCCGCAACGGCGGCCGGGGCGCGATCATCCACAACCTGATCACCTCCCGGTCGGTCCCCGAAGTGGTGAAGGAGAACGGCGGCACCCCCGTCCGCACCCGCGTCGGCCACTCCTTCATCAAGGCCGAGATGGCCCGTACCGGCGCGATCTTCGGGGGCGAGCACTCCGCGCACTACTACTTCAAGGACTTCTGGAACGCCGACACGGGCATGCTGGCGGCCCTGCACGTCCTCGCGGCGCTCGGCGGCCAGGACAAGCCGCTGTCCGCCCTGGTCGCCCGCTACGACCGCTACGCGGGCTCCGGAGAGATCAACTCCACCGTGGCCGACCAGGCCGCCCGCCTCGCCGCGCTCCGGTCCGCCTACGCGGGTCGCGACGACGTCACCCTCGACGAACTCGACGGCCTCACGGTCAGCGCCGCCGACTGGTGGTTCAACGTCCGCCCCTCCAACACCGAACCGCTGCTGCGGCTGAACGCGGAGGCACGCGACGAGGCCACGATGGCCAAGATCCGCGACGAGGTCCTGGAGATCATCAGGGGCTGAGCGGCCGCCCCGGCGGACCCCGCCGCCGGCCCCCCGACCGGCGGTACGCTGACCAGGCACGTCTGTACAACCCCATACGCACCCCGCGTCCCGAAGGGAACACCCATGCCGCTCGAAGCCGGTCTCCTGGAGATCCTGGCCTGCCCGGCCTGCCACGCCCCCCTCAAGGAGCAGGACACCGAGCTGATCTGCACCGGTGAGGACTGCGGTCTGGCCTACCCGGTCCGCGACGGCATCCCCGTCCTGCTGGTGGACGAGGCCCGCCGCCCGGCCTGACCGCCGCCACGGCACCGGGCAGCCGCGACCGGGCACCCCGAGGAGTCCGGCGCCCCGGGGACCGACCGGTCCCGGAGCCGGCGGGCCTGAGCACCGGGGCGGACCGAGCACCGGGGCGGACCGAGGGCGGAGGCGGACCGAGGGCCGACCGGCCCGGGACCGACGGAACCGGCAGGCGTTCGCCCACCGCCCGGCCGTACGACCCCTGCGCGGTCCGGCAACCCCGGACGGACGGTCCACGGGCCCGGAGGTCCGACCCGCCCGGACGAGGTCCGACCCACCGGTCGGAGATCCGGCCCACCCAGACGGTGTTCCGGCCCACCCGGACGGGAACGCGGCCCGGACACGGGACGATGGCGCCGCACCGTCCGCCGCCCCGCCGTCCCGCCGTCCTCAGGTCACGCCGCCCCCGCGCCGCCCGCCCCGCCGCCGCGACGACCCGCCGTCCCGCCCCCCCCGCCGTCCAGACGCCCCGGTGCCCGGCGACCGGCACCGATCGGAGGCTGCCGCACATGATCGACGAAACGCTGCTCGACGCCCCCGAGGCGCTCGCCGACGCCGACCACCGCGGGCTGCTCCGCGGCGCGGCCGAGGCCGGAGCCCGCGTCCGCACCGCCGCCCGGCACGCCGCGGAGGCCGGCGTGGGCGACCTCCGACCGGACGGCCGCCCCCGCGCCGTCCTGATCGCCGGACCGGGCGCCGCTGCCACCCACGCCGCCGACCTGCTCGGCACCCTCGCCGGCGCCGGCAGCCCCGTCACCCGGCTGGCCCCCACCGGCGTCGCCAGTGCCTCCGGCGCCCTGCGCTGGGAACTGCCCGGCTGGGCCGGCTCCGTGGACCTCCTGCTGATCGCCACCCCCGACGGCACCGAGCCGAGCCTGTCCACGCTTGCCGAACAGGCGTACCGGCGCGGCTGCACGGTCGTCGCCGTCGCCCCGGTGGGCACCCCGCTCGCCGAGTCCGTGGCAGGCGCCCACGGCCTGTTCATCCCCATGGCGACCGCCCCCTACGACCACGACGAACCCCTCGCCGGATCCGCGCCCGGCGTGCTGTGGGCGCTGCTGACCCCGCTGCTCGCGCTGCTGGACCGTGTCGGCCTGCTCACCGCGCCGCCCGACGCCCTGGAGGCCGCCGCCGACCGGCTCGACCAGGTCGCCGAACGCTGCGGCCCCGCCATCGCCACCTACAGCAACCCGGCCAAGACCCTCGCCGCCGAACTGGCCGACGCCCTCCCGGTGATCTGGACCGAGGGCGTCGCGGCCGGTCCCGCCGGCCGCCGGTTCGCCGCCGGGCTCGCCGAGCTGTCCGGCATCCCCGCCGTCGTCGCCGAACTGCCCGAGGCACTCGCCGAACACAGCGCCCTGCTCGCCGGTCCGCTGGCCGCCAGCGCCGACCCGGACGACTTCTTCCGCGACCGCGTCGACGAACCGCCCGCGCTGCACGCGCGCGTGGTGCTGCTGCGCGACCGTCCGCTCGGCGGCCTCACCGCCGCGCCCGCCGCCCGTGACCTGGCCCTCAGCCACGACACGCCGATCAGCGAGCTGGAACCGGAGCCCGGCGGCGAGATCGAGACCCTCGCGGAACTCATCGCCGTCACCGACTTCGCCGCCGTCTACCTGTCGCTCGTCTCCAGAACCTGAACCGCCGCCCGCACACAGGAGACCCCCACACTGGACACCCGTACATCCGGCACCCGGACCCGGCCGGCCCGCCGGGTGCCGCATCGCAGAGAGAATCACAGAGAGACACATGGACCGCCTCGACAACACCATCCGCCCCTACGCCTGGGGTTCCACCACCGCCATCCCGCACCTCCTGGGCGTGGAACCGAGCGGCGAACCACAGGCGGAGATGTGGATGGGCGCCCACCCCGGCGCCCCCTCGCGCACCGGACGCGGCACCCTCTCCGCGGTCATCGACGCCGACCCGGAGCGGGAACTGGGCGCCGAGGCGGTCGCCAGGTTCGGCCCGCGCCTGCCCTTCCTGCTCAAACTCCTCGCCGCCGGAGCCCCCCTCTCCCTCCAGGTCCACCCCGACCTGGACCAGGCCCGGGAGGGTTACGCCGACGAGGAGCGCCGCGGCGTCCCGGCCGACGCCCCGCAGCGCAACTACAAGGACGCCAACCACAAGCCCGAACTGATCTGCGCGGTCACCGAGTTCGACGGCCTGTGCGGCTTCCGCGCACCAGCCGAGGCCGCCGCGCTGCTCGCCGCCCTCGACGTGGACTCCCTCAAGCCCTACGTCGACCTGCTGCGCGCCCGCCCCGAGGAGGCGGCCCTGCGCGAGGTGCTGACCGCGATCCTCACCGCCGACCCCGAGGAGATGGCCCGCACGGTCGGCGAGGCCGCCACCGCCTGCGCCCGTCTCGGCGGCGACCACGCCCCGTACGCCGGCATCGCCCACCACTACCCGGGCGACCCCGGTGTCCTGGCCGCCATGCTCCTCAACCACGTCCGGCTCCAGCCCGGTGAGGCCCTGTTCCTCGGCGCGGGCATCCCGCACGCCTATCTGAACGGCCTGGGCGTGGAGATCATGGCCAACTCCGACAACGTCCTGCGCTGCGGCCTGACCCCCAAGCACGTCGACGTCCCCGAACTCCTGCGCATCGTCCGCTTCGAGGCGGCCGACCCCGGTGTGCTGCGCCCCGAGGCCGCCCCGGACGGCGAGGAGGTCTACGAGACGCCCATCGACGAGTTCCGCCTCTCCCGCTACGTCCTCCCCGAGGGCGCCCCGGCCCACGATCTCACCCTGGCCACCCCGCAGATCCTGCTCTGCACGGCCGGTTCGGTACGGGCGGGCGAGGAGGAACTGACGCCGGGGCAGTCGGTGTTCGTCCCGGCGGGCGAGAAGGCCGAGGTGTCCGGCACCGGCACGCTCTTCCGCGCCACGGTCGTCGTCTGACACCCGCGCCCCGACCGGCCACCGGGCCGCCGCGGGCCGTCCCGTCCGCGGCGGCCCGTCCGCCGTACCGGTTCGCCGTACCCGCCTGCCGTGGTCCGCGGTACCTGTCCGCCGTACGGATCCGGCGCACCGCCGCCGGACGGGGCTGCAACAATGACCCACCGGCAGCACGAAGGCGAAGGGACAACGCGGACAGATGAGCGCGTCAGGCGGCACCAGGGCGATCGTGGCGGCACTCGGCGCCAACCTCGCGATCGCGGTATCGAAGTTCGTGGCGTTCGCCTTCAGCGGCTCCTCGTCGATGCTCGCCGAGGGCGTGCACTCGGTGGCCGACTCCGGCAACCAGTTCCTGCTGCTGGTCGGCGGCAAGAAGGCCCAGCGCGAGGCGACCGAGCAGCACCCGTTCGGCTACGGCCGCGAGCGCTACGTCTACGCTTTCCTGGTCTCCATCGTGCTGTTCTCCATCGGCGGCATGTTCGCGATCTACGAGGGCTACGAGAAGATCAGCCACCCGCACGAACTGGAGAACTGGTACTGGCCGGTGGCCGTCCTCGCCTTCGCGATCTGCGCCGAGGGCTACTCCTTCCGCACCGCCATCAAGGAGTCCAACGAGCTGCGCGGCAAGCTCTCCTGGCCGCAGTTCATCCGCCGCGCCAAGGCACCCGAGCTGCCCGTGGTCCTGCTGGAGGACTTCGGCGCCCTGATCGGCCTCGTCCTCGCCCTCGGCGGCGTCGGCCTCGCGCTGCTCACCGGCAACGGCGTCTGGGACGGCATCGGCACCGTCTGCATCGGTGTGCTGCTCGTCCTGATCGCCCTCGTGCTGGCCGCCGAGACCAAGTCGCTGCTGCTCGGCGAGGCCGCCGGTACCGACGTGGTCGAGCAGATCAAGGACGCCACGGTCGACGGCGACACCGTCACCGGCATCATCCACATGCGCACCCTCCACCTCGGTCCCGAGGAACTGCTCGTCGCCGCCAAGATCGCGGTCCGGCACGACGACACGGCCACCGAGGTCGCCGCCGCCATCGACGCCGCCGAGTCCCGCATCCGCGCCGCCGTCCCCATCGCCCGCGTCATCTACCTCGAACCCGACGTCTACAGCGAGGCCGAGGCCGCCAGGGGCGCGGACCCGGAGGCCACCCCGGGCGGACCGAACCCGCACGCCACCGGTCACTGACGCCCCGGACGGCCGGATCCGGCCGGAGGCGGACTGGGGGCCGCCGGGTACCGCGGTGTAGCTTGGGTCAGAGCCAGACGTCGCTGCTGATGGCGGTCGGGCGGCCCCGGAGCGGGCCGACCGAGGGAGAGAGGGCCTCCGACGGACTGCGCTGCGCGCACGCGGGCAGGCATGCCTGTGTCCTGAGGGGCGCCGTCGTGCCCGCCGCCGCGCAGGTCAGCCGTACCCACCTCGACCCGATCCCGAGGAGCAGCCCGTAATGACGACTGTCGACAACCGGCAGGACTTCAAGGTCGCCGACCTGTCCCTGGCCGAGTTCGGCCGCAAGGAGATCACCCTCGCCGAGCACGAGATGCCGGGCCTGATGGCGATCCGCAAGGAGTACGCGGAGCAGCAGCCGCTCGCGGGCGCCCGCGTCACCGGCTCCCTGCACATGACCGTCCAGACCGCCGTCCTCATCGAGACCCTGGTCGCCCTCGGCGCCCGCGTCCGCTGGGCGTCCTGCAACATCTTCTCCACCCAGGACCACGCCGCCGCCGCCATCGCGGTCGGCCCGAACGGCACCCCCGAGAACCCCCAGGGCATCCCGGTCTTCGCCTGGAAGGGCGAGAGCCTCGAAGAGTACTGGTGGTGCACCGAGCAGGCGCTGACCTGGCCGGACACCCCCACCGGCGGCCCGAACATGATCCTGGACGACGGCGGCGACGCCACCCTCCTCGTCCACCAGGGCGTCGAGTACGAGAAGGACGGCAAGGTCCCCTCGGTCGACACCGCCGAGTCCGACGAGCACCGCGTCATCCTCCAGCTGCTGACCCGCACCCTGGGCGAGAACCCCCAGAAGTGGACCCAGCTGGCCTCCGAGATCCGCGGTGTCACGGAGGAGACCACCACCGGCGTGCACCGGCTGTACGAGATGCAGCGCGACGGCACCCTCCTCTTCCCCGCGATCAACGTCAACGACGCGGTGACGAAGTCGAAGTTCGACAACAAGTACGGCTGCCGGCACTCCCTGGTCGACGGCATCAACCGCGCCACCGACGTCCTGATCGGCGGCAAGACCGCCGTCGTCTGCGGCTACGGCGACGTGGGCAAGGGCTGCGCGGAGTCCCTGCGCGGCCAGGGCGCCCGGGTGATCGTCACCGAGGTCGACCCGATCTGCGCGCTCCAGGCCGCGATGGACGGCTACCAGGTCACCACCCTGGACGACGTCGTCGAGACCGCCGACATCTTCGTCACCACCACCGGCAACAAGGACATCATCCTCGCCTCGGACATGGCGAGGATGAAGCACCAGGCCATCGTCGGCAACATCGGTCACTTCGACAACGAGATCGACATGGCCGGCCTCGCCAAGATCCCCGGCATCGTCAAGGACGAGGTCAAGCCGCAGGTCCACACGTGGACCTTCCCGGACGGCAAGGTCATCATCGTGCTGTCCGAGGGCCGCCTGCTGAACCTGGGCAACGCCACCGGCCACCCGTCGTTCGTGATGTCCAACTCCTTCGCGGACCAGACCCTGGCCCAGATCGAGCTGTTCACCAAGCCCGACGAGTACCCGACCGGCGTCTACGTGCTGCCCAAGCACCTCGACGAGAAGGTCGCCCGCCTCCACCTGGACGCGCTCGGCGTGAAGCTGACCCGGCTCCGTCCCGAGCAGGCCGCGTACATCGGCGTGGACGTGGACGGCCCGTACAAGGCGGACCACTACCGCTACTGACCGACCGCAGGCACCACTGACCGATCCCGGGCACCGGGCGAGCGAGCCGCACCCGCGGCCCCGCCCGGTGCTCCGGTTCCCCGGTCCTCCGGGACAGGCCCCCGCACCCCCGTGCCGGGGGCCTGCCCCGTTGACCGGACCGGCCCGTCAAGCCCCAGGAACCCCATGCCCCGCGGCACCTATTCGCTCCACGATCCGCACGATCACACCCCCTTCGCCGAAGAACACTTCCAGTGCGCCCCCGGCCCCTCGGGCTGGCGCTACGTCTCCCAGGTCACCGCCCCCTCGGGCGATCACCGCGGCTCCGTCGACCTCTCCCTCGACGAACTCGGCCGCCCCATCCGCCTCGAACTCCACGCGGGCGGCTGGCAGGTGCGCGGTGCCGCCCTCGACGGCGTCACCTGGGTCCGCACCGACCCCACCGGGACCCACGCCACCGAAGGCAATGTGCGCGCCCACGCCTTCACCGGCACGTCCCCCGCGTTCCTCGTCGCCACCGCTCGTCTCCTGCGCCTCACCCCCTCGGCCTCCGCCACCCGCGTACGCCTCGTCACCTTCACGGATCCGGTCCTCGCCCCCCGCACTGTGGACCAGTCCTGGGCCCTGGTGAAGAGAGAAGCACACCCCACTGACAACGGCCCCCTGACCGTGGACGAGTACCAGGTCACAGCCCTGGACACCGGTGAACGGCACACCGTTCACCTCTCCGGCGACGTCGTCCTGGCGGCCCCCGGCATCGAGCTCGAGGACCTCAGCTCACCGCCGTCCGCCTTCGAGACCTGAGCGGCACGGACCGGCCCTAGGCAGGCGGCACGAACCCGGTCGCCGGCCGCCGCGTCTCCACGTCCGCCGCGTCGGAAGGCGCCGGAGACGGAGACGACGGGGCCGGAGACGGCGAGAAGGCAGGAGAAGCAGGAGAAGCGGGAGAAGCGGGCGGGGAAGGCGGGGAGAACGGAGAAGGAGACGGGACCGGGGACGACGCGGGCAGCGTCTCCGGCGCGGCGAAGGCACGAGCCGCCTCCGGTCCACCCCCGACGGGAGAGTGCCGGAACGCCCGTCGCGCCTCCCGCACCTGCCGCTCCTGCAACACCGCGGCCAGGTACATCGCCGGAGGCACCCCGGGCGGTACGGGAACACCGGTGAACGCGGAGAGATCGGCGGCGAGCCGCTGCGCGAGGTCCCGGCCGGCCTGCGGGTCAAGCTGCTGCATCCGCGTCAGGTACTGCCGCACGGCCAGCCACAGCCCGTCGGGCACCGCCGACAGATCGAGGGCCGAGAACCGCCCGGCCAGCCAGGGCGGCGGTGGTGGCACGGCGGACATCCGGCCGGCAGCCGTCCGCTCCCGCACCACCAGGGTCCCCGCGAACACATCGCCCAGCCGCCGACCCCGCGCCGACACCAGCGAGGCGATGCAGGCGACGATCCCGAAGGTCATCAGGATCTCCACCACACCGATCGCGCCGCGCACCAGCGCGTGCCGGAACCTGATCGGCCCGCCGTCGTCCCGGACGACACGCAGCCCGCACGCCAGCTTCCCGAGGGACCGCCCGTGGCTGAGCGTCTCCACCGCGATCGGACCGCCCACCAGCACCAGCAGGAAGGCCGCGATCGACAGCGCGACCTGCGCCGCCTCGTCCAGCGAGGCCGTGGCGACCAGCAGCCCCACGCTCACCAGGAGGTAGGCGGCCACGGTCACGGCGAGGTCGAGCAGCACGGCCAGCGCCCTGCTGGGCAGCCTCGCGGGGCGCAGCTCCAGCGCCACCGCCTCACCCGTCACCAGCTCACTCACGCTCTGCCGCCCTTCCCTGGCCTGCCCCGAGAACCGCCAGTCTGCCAAGCTGAGGGCCGTCGCGTCGCAGTAGGACAAGCAGACACATCCGACGGACCGCCGACCAACCAGCCGAGGAGCAGGCAGACACGATGGACCTGGACGTCTTCGTCTCCGCCCACCGACCCGAGTGGGACCGTCTCGAAGCGCTGCTCGCCCGCCGACGCCGCCTCACCGGCGCGGAGGCCGACGAGCTGATCGTCCTCTACCAGCGTGCCGCCACCCACCTGTCGCTCATCCGCTCCAGCGCCCCCGACCCGCTGCTGACCGCCCGGCTCAGCCAGCTCGTCGCCCGCGCGCGCGGGGCGGTGACCGGGACCCGGCGGGCCTCGTGGCGCGACGTCACCCGGTTCCTGCTGGAGGGCTTCCCGGCGGCGGTCTACCGGGCACGCCACTGGTGGGTGCCCACGGCACTCCTGTCCACGGTCGTCGCCGCACTCCTGGGCTGGTGGATCGGCACCCACCCGGCGGTGCAGGCCACCATCGCGGCCCCCAGCGAGCTACGGCAGCTCACCCGCCCCGGCGGTGAGTACGAGACCTACTACTCGGACCATCCCGCGACCGCCTTCGCCGCGCAGGTGTGGACGAACAACGCCCAGGCCGCCGCGATGTGCCTGGTCCTCGGTGTCTTCCTGGGACTGCCGGTCCTGTGGGTCCTCTTCGAGAACATGCTCAACCTGGGCGTCGGTATCGGCCTGATGTCCTCGGCCGGACGCCTGGACACCTTCCTCGGCCTGGTCCTCCCGCACGGCCTGCTGGAACTGACCGCGGTCTTCGTGGCCGCCGGTACGGGACTGCGCCTCGGCTGGACGCTCATCGACCCGGGCCCGCGCACGCGTCGCGCCGCGCTCGCCGAAGAGGGGCGGGCCGCCGTGGGCATGGCCATCGGCCTCGCCCTGGTCCTGTTCGTCTCCGGCGCCATCGAAGGCTTCGTCACCCCGTCCGGCCTGCCCACCTGGGCCCGCATCGGCATCGGCGTCGTCGCCGAGGCGGCTTTCCTGACCTACGTGTACGTCCTCGGCGGCCGGGCCGTACGCGCCGGCGATACGGGGGACCTGGAGGC
Source organism: Streptomyces sp. PL-25 (assembly GCF_058344915.1). Classification (NCBI taxonomy): domain Bacteria; kingdom Bacillati; phylum Actinomycetota; class Actinomycetes; order Kitasatosporales; family Streptomycetaceae; genus Streptomyces; species Streptomyces sp. PL-25. The sequence goes on along the minus strand of NZ_CP136997.1, from coordinate 2,847,055 downwards.
CGCCGAGCGAAGCGCCACCGTGCCGACGGCCGCCTGATGTGCGTTTCCGCCCGCTGAACTGCTAGTGTCCTCTTCGCCCCACCGGAGCCGTTGACACGGAGCGGGTGGGGAGGTAGATTCGAACAGTTGCCTGGAGCTGACCTACTGGTCCGGCAGGCGGGCAACGGTGAACATCTATCCGCTTCCGGAGTCATTCAGATTCCCGAGAAGCCCCGATGAATCGGAAAACGAAGCCCGGTCAGACCGGCTCCAAACTTCTGATAAAGTCGGATCCGCCGGAAAGGGAAACGCGGAAGCGGGAACCTGGAAAGCACCGAGGAAATCGGATCGGAAAAGGATCTGATAGAGTCGGAAACGCAAGACCGAAGGGAAGCGCCCGGAGGAAAGCCCGAGAGGGTGAGTACAAAGGAAGCGTCCGTTCCTTGAGAACTCAACAGCGTGCCAAAAGTCAACGCCAGATATGTTGATGCCCCGTCTCCGGCCGTCATGGTCGGGACGAGGTTCCTTTGAAGAAAACACAGCGAGGACGCTGTGAACCGGGGGAACATTCCTTCCTCTTGGTTCCGCTCTCGTGGTGTCGCCCCGATTACGGGGAAGCATTCACGGAGAGTTTGATCCTGGCTCAGGACGAACGCTGGCGGCGTGCTTAACACATGCAAGTCGAACGATGAACCACTTCGGTGGGGATTAGTGGCGAACGGGTGAGTAACACGTGGGCAATCTGCCCTGCACTCTGGGACAAGCCCTGGAAACGGGGTCTAATACCGGATACGAGTCTCCAAGGCATCTTGGGGACTGTAAAGCTCCGGCGGTGCAGGATGAGCCCGCGGCCTATCAGCTTGTTGGTGAGGTAGTGGCTCACCAAGGCGACGACGGGTAGCCGGCCTGAGAGGGCGACCGGCCACACTGGGACTGAGACACGGCCCAGACTCCTACGGGAGGCAGCAGTGGGGAATATTGCACAATGGGCGAAAGCCTGATGCAGCGACGCCGCGTGAGGGATGACGGCCTTCGGGTTGTAAACCTCTTTCAGCAGGGAAGAAGCGAGAGTGACGGTACCTGCAGAAGAAGCGCCGGCTAACTACGTGCCAGCAGCCGCGGTAATACGTAGGGCGCAAGCGTTGTCCGGAATTATTGGGCGTAAAGAGCTCGTAGGCGGCTTGTCACGTCGGTTGTGAAAGCCCGGGGCTTAACCCCGGGTCTGCAGTCGATACGGGCAGGCTAGAGTTCGGTAGGGGAGATCGGAATTCCTGGTGTAGCGGTGAAATGCGCAGATATCAGGAGGAACACCGGTGGCGAAGGCGGATCTCTGGGCCGATACTGACGCTGAGGAGCGAAAGCGTGGGGAGCGAACAGGATTAGATACCCTGGTAGTCCACGCCGTAAACGGTGGGCACTAGGTGTGGGCGACATTCCACGTCGTCCGTGCCGCAGCTAACGCATTAAGTGCCCCGCCTGGGGAGTACGGCCGCAAGGCTAAAACTCAAAGGAATTGACGGGGGCCCGCACAAGCGGCGGAGCATGTGGCTTAATTCGACGCAACGCGAAGAACCTTACCAAGGCTTGACATACACCGGAAAACTCTGGAGACAGGGTCCCCCTTGTGGTCGGTGTACAGGTGGTGCATGGCTGTCGTCAGCTCGTGTCGTGAGATGTTGGGTTAAGTCCCGCAACGAGCGCAACCCTTGTCCCGTGTTGCCAGCAGGCCCTTGTGGTGCTGGGGACTCACGGGAGACCGCCGGGGTCAACTCGGAGGAAGGTGGGGACGACGTCAAGTCATCATGCCCCTTATGTCTTGGGCTGCACACGTGCTACAATGGCCGGTACAATGAGCTGCGATACCGTGAGGTGGAGCGAATCTCAAAAAGCCGGTCTCAGTTCGGATTGGGGTCTGCAACTCGACCCCATGAAGTCGGAGTCGCTAGTAATCGCAGATCAGCATTGCTGCGGTGAATACGTTCCCGGGCCTTGTACACACCGCCCGTCACGTCACGAAAGTCGGTAACACCCGAAGCCGGTGGCCCAACCCCTTGTGGGAGGGAGCTGTCGAAGGTGGGACTGGCGATTGGGACGAAGTCGTAACAAGGTAGCCGTACCGGAAGGTGCGGCTGGATCACCTCCTTTCTAAGGAGCATCTAACTGCCGTAAGGCAGTCAGAGCCACTACGTCGGCGAATGATCGACGGTGGTCAGCTCATGGGTGGAACGTTGACTACTCGGCACGGATGGTTCTGAGGATCACTAGTACTGCTTCGGCGTGGAACGTGGGTTCGAGGGTGAGTCTGTGTCGGGCACGCTGTTGGGTGTCTGAGGGTGCGAGCGTTGCTCGTCCTTCGGGTTGCCGGCCCCAGTGCACTCGGGATGTTGTCCCGGGGTGATGGGTGGTTGGTCGTTGTTTGAGAACTGCACAGTGGACGCGAGCATCTGTGGCCAAGTTTTTAAGGGCGCACGGTGGATGCCTTGGCACCAGGAACCGATGAAGGACGTGGGAGGCCACGATAGTCCCCGGGGAGTCGTCAACCAGGCTTTGATCCGGGGGTTTCCGAATGGGGAAACCCGGCAGTCGTCATGGGCTGTCACCCGCTGCTGAACACATAGGCAGTGTGGAGGGAACGCGGGGAAGTGAAACATCTCAGTACCCGCAGGAAGAGAAAACAACCGTGATTCCGGGAGTAGTGGCGAGCGAAACCGGATGAGGCCAAACCGTATGCGTGTGAGACCCGGCAGGGGTTGCGTATGCGGGGTTGTGGGATCTCTCTTCTACGGTCTGCCGGCCGTGGGACGAGTGAGAAACCGTTGATGTAGGCGAAGGACATGCGAAAGGTCCGGCGTAGAGGGTAAGACCCCCGTAGTCGAAACATTAGCGGCTCGTTTGAGAGACACCCAAGTAGCACGGGGCCCGAGAAATCCCGTGTGAATCTGGCGGGACCACCCGCTAAGCCTAAATATTCCCTGGTGACCGATAGCGGATAGTACCGTGAGGGAATGGTGAAAAGTACCCCGGGAGGGGAGTGAAATAGTACCTGAAACCGTGTGCCTACAAGCCGTGGAGCGTCGGATGCAGCTTGCTGTATCTCGTGACTGCGTGCCTTTTGAAGAATGAGCCTGCGAGTTTGCGGTGTGTTGCGAGGTTAACCCGTTGTGGGGTAGCCGTAGCGAAAGCGAGTCCTAACAGGGCGGTGGAGTAGCACGCTCAAGACCCGAAGCGGAGTGATCTAGCCATGGGCAGGTTGAAGCGGAGGTAAGACTTCGTGGAGGACCGAACCCACCAGGGTTGAAAACCTGGGGGATGACCTGTGGTTAGGGGTGAAAGGCCAATCAAACTCCGTGATAGCTGGTTCTCCCCGAAATGCATTTAGGTGCAGCGTCGTGTGTTTCTTGCCGGAGGTAGAGCACTGGATAGGCGATGGGCCCTACCGGGTTACTGACCTTAGCCAAACTCCGAATGCCGGTAAGTGAGAGCGCGGCAGTGAGACTGTGGGGGATAAGCTCCATGGTCGAGAGGGAAACAGCCCAGAGCATCGACTAAGGCCCCTAAGCGTACGCTAAGTGGGAAAGGATGTGGAGTCGCAGAGACAACCAGGAGGTTGGCTTAGAAGCAGCCACCCTTGAAAGAGTGCGTAATAGCTCACTGGTCTAGTGATTCCGCGCCGACAATGTAGCGGGGCTCAAGCGTACCGCCGAAGTCGTGTCATTGCAGCATGTACGCCCAACGGGTGTGTGGGTAGGGGAGCGTCGTCTGCCGGGTGAAGCGGCACTGGAAGGTAGTCGTGGACGGTTGACGAGTGAGAATGCAGGCATGAGTAGCGATTCACACGTGAGAAACGTGTGCGCCGATTGACTAAGGGTTCCTGGGTCAAGCTGATCTGCCCAGGGTAAGTCGGGACCTAAGGCGAGGCCGACAGGCGTAGTCGATGGATAACCGGTTGATATTCCGGTACCCGCTGTGAAGCGTCAAACATCGAGCATCGTGATGCTAAGGCCGTGAAGCCGCCCTGATCTCTTCGGAGTTGAGGGGAGTGGTGGAGCCGCTGAACCGAGCGGTTAGTAGGTGAGTGATGGGGTGACGCAGGAAGGTAGTCCATCCCGGGCGGTGGTTGTCCCGGGGTAAGGGTGTAGCCCGAGTGGTAGGTAAATCCGCCGCTCTTGCAGGTTGAGACCTGATGCCGAGCCGATTGTGGTGAAGTGGATGATCCTATGCTGTCGAGAAAAGCCTCTAGCGAGTTTCATGGCGGCCCGTACCCTAAACCGACTCAGGTGGTCAGGTAGAGAATACCGAGGCGTTCGGGTGAACTATGGTTAAGGAACTCGGCAAAATGCCCCCGTAACTTCGGGAGAAGGGGGGCCACATCTGGTGAGGATCTTTACGGTCTGAGCTGGGGGTGGCCGCAGAGACCAGCGAGAAGCGACTGTTTACTAAAAACACAGGTCCGTGCGAAGCCGTAAGGCGATGTATACGGACTGACGCCTGCCCGGTGCTGGAACGTTAAGGGGACCGGTTAGCTCCATTTCGGTGGGGCGAAGCTGAGAACTTAAGCGCCAGTAAACGGCGGTGGTAACTATAACCATCCTAAGGTAGCGAAATTCCTTGTCGGGTAAGTTCCGACCTGCACGAATGGCGTAACGACTTCTCGACTGTCTCAACCATAGGCCCGGTGAAATTGCACTACGAGTAAAGATGCTCGTTTCGCGCAGCAGGACGGAAAGACCCCGGGACCTTTACTACAGTTTGATATTGGTGTTCGGTTCGGCTTGTGTAGGATAGCTGGGAGACTTTGAAGCGTGCACGCCAGTGTGTGTGGAGTCGTCGTTGAAATACCAGTCTGGTCGTGCTGGATGTCTAACCTGGGTCCGTGATCCGGATCAGGGACAGTGTCTGATGGGTAGTTTAACTGGGGCGGTTGCCTCCTAAAGGGTAACGGAGGCGCCCAAAGGTTCCCTCAGCCTGGTTGGTAATCAGGTGTTGAGTGTAAGTGCACAAGGGAGCTTGACTGTGAGACCGACGGGTCGAGCAGGGACGAAAGTCGGGACTAGTGATCCGGCGGTGGCTTGTGGAAGCGCCGTCGCTCAACGGATAAAAGGTACCCGGGGGGGATAACAGGCTGATCTTCCCCAAGAGTCCATATCGACGGGATGGTTTGGCACCTCGATGTCGGCTCGTCGCATCCTGGGGCTGGAGTCGGTCCCAAGGGTTGGGCTGTTCGCCCATTAAAGCGGTACGCGAGCTGGGTTTAGAACGTCGTGAGACAGTTCGGTCCCTATCCGCTGTGCGCGTAGGAGTCTTGAGAAGGGCTGTCCCTAGTACGAGAGGACCGGGACGGACGAACCTCTGGTGTGCCAGTTGTTCTGCCAAGGGCATGGCTGGTTGGCTACGTTCGGGAGGGATAACCGCTGAAAGCATCTAAGCGGGAAGCCTGCTTCGAGATGAGGGCTCCCACCCACTTGATGGGGTAAGGCTCCCAGTAGACGACTGGGTTGATAGGCCGGATCTGGAAGCACGGTAACGTGTGGAGGTGACCGGTACTAATAGGCCGAGGGCTTGTCCTCAGTTGCTCGCGTCCACTGTGTTGGTTCTGAAACCACGAACAACCCCATGTGCCACACATGGTGCGGTTGATTGTTTCATAGTGTTTCGGTGGTCATAGCGTGAGGGAAACGCCCGGTTACATTCCGAACCCGGAAGCTAAGCCTTACAGCGCCGATGGTACTGCAGGGGGGACCCTGTGGGAGAGTAGGACACCGCCGAACAATTTTTAGGGAAGACCCCGCACCTCACGGTGCGGGGTTTTTCTGCGTTCAGGGGCTTTTCGTGATGTCCCTCTTCTGACACCTTCCCGGCCCCTTTCCGTCTCTGGGACGGAAGGGGCAGTGCTTCAGAGCCGGCCTGCTGCCTTCAATGCCAGGTAGGCGTCCGCGAGTGCGGGAGCCAGGTTGTCCGGAGTCGCGTCGACGACGGTGACTCCCTGGCGGCGCAGTTGTTCCGCGGTGCGCTGGCGTTCGCCCTGGGCCTGGGCCGCCGCAGCGGCTTCGTACACCGCGCCCGTGCTGCCCCGGGCAGTGGCCATGCGGGCTACGTACGGGTCCGCGACCGAGGCGACCAGTACGGTGTGCCGTTGCGTGAGCTGAGGGAGGACCGGGAGCAGGCCCTCTTCCACGGGGGCCGGGTCCAGGCTGGTGAGCAGGACGATCAGGGAGCGGCGGGGCGCCGTGCGCAGTGCGGTCGCCGCGAGGCCCCGGGCGTCCGTCTCGACGAGTTCCGCTTCCAGCGTCGCCATGGCGTTGACCAGGGACGGCAGCAGCATTCCCGCGGCGCGGCCCTGGACGAGGGCCCGCACCCGGCGGTCGTAGGCGAGGAGGTCGACGCGGTCTCCGGCCCGGGAGGCGAGGGCGGCCAGGAGCAGGGCGGCGTCCATGGCGGCGTCCAGGCGGGGCGCGTCCGCGACCCGGCCGGCCGAGGTGCGGCCGGTGTCGAGGACGAGCAGGATGTGGCGGTCGCGTTCGGGACGCCAGGTCCGGACGGCGACCGCGGACTGTCGGGCGGTGGCGCGCCAGTCGATGGAGCGGGTGTCGTCGCCGGGCACGTAGTCGCGCAGGCTGTCGAACTCGGTGCCCTCTCCGCGGGTGAGGACGCTGGTGCGGCCGTCGAGTTCGCGGAGCCGCGCCAGTTTGGACGGCAGGTGCTTGCGGCTGGTGAACGGAGGGAGGACCCGTACCGTCCAGGGGACCTGGTGGGTGCCCTGGTGGGAGAAGAGGCCGAGCGGGCCGTAGGAGCGGACGGTGACACGGTCGGCCCGGCGGTCGCCGCGGCGGGTGGGGCGCAGCCGCGTCGTCAGCCGACGGCGTTCGCCGGCGGGGACGGTCAGGTGGTGGCGGGAGGCATCGGTCTCCGTGCCGGGCTGCCAGCTGCTGGGCGGCCAGGCGTCGCGGATCCGGGCCCGCAGGGGGCGGCCGGACGGGTTGGTGACGGTGAGCGTGACGTCGGCGGTGTCGCCCAGACGTACGGAGGTGTCGCCGGAGCGGGTCAGGCCGAGGCCGCGTACGGGCGCGGCCAGGGCGTAGTCGCAGGCGCAGGCGACGGCCAGGGGCGCGTTGACGGCGAGGACTCCGGTCCAGCCGGCGTCCCAGAGGCCGACGGGAACGGAACCGAGGGCCGCGAGGAGTGCGGCGCGTCCGGTGAGGGCCATCAGCGGGGGACCGGGACGTGGGTGAGGACAGCGGTGATCACCGAGTCGGCGGTGACGCCTTCCATCTCCGCTTCCGGGCGCAGCTGTACGCGGTGGCGCAGCGTGGGCAGGGCGAGGGCTTTGACGTCGTCGGGGATGACGTAGTCGCGGCCGGTCAGCCAGGCCCAGGCGCGTGCGGTGGACAGCAGAGCGGTGGCGCCGCGCGGGGAGACGCCCAGGGAGAGGGACGGGGATGCGCGGGTGGCGCGGCAGATGTCAACGACGTAGGCGGCGATCTCGGGGGAGACGGTGGTCGCGGCGATCGCGGTGCGGGCGGCTTGCAGGTCGGCGGGGCCCGCTACGGGGCGTACGCCGGCGGCGCGCAGGTCGCGCGGGTCGAAGCCGGCGGCGTGCCGGGTGAGGACGTCGATCTCGTCGTCCCGGGAGGGCAGGGGGATGGTCAGCTTGAGCAGGAAGCGGTCCAGCTGGGCCTCGGGCAGCGGGTAGGTGCCCTCGTACTCGACCGGGTTCTGGGTGGCGATGACCAGGAAGGGGTCCGGGAGCGGGCGCGGTGTGCCGTCGACGGTGACCTGGCGTTCCTCCATGGCCTCCAGCAGCGAGGACTGGGTCTTCGGCGGGGTGCGGTTGATCTCGTCGGCGAGGAGGAGGTTCGTGAAGACCGGGCCGGGCTGGAAGGAGAACCGGGTGGTGCGGGCGTCGTAGACGAGGGAGCCGGTGACGTCGCTGGGCATCAGGTCGGGGGTGAACTGGACGCGTTTGGTGTCGAGTTCGAGTGCGGCGGCGAGGGTGCGCACGAGGAGGGTCTTGGCGACTCCGGGGACGCCTTCGAGCAGGACGTGGCCGCGGCAGAGCAGGGCGACGACGAGACCGGTCACGGCGGGGTCCTGGCCGACCACGGCCTTGGCGATCTCGGCGCGCAGGGCCTCCAGGGAGGACCGGGCGGCGGTCGCGTCCCCGGTGTGCCCGGCGTTGTCAGTGGTCGGGTCCATCATGGACGGCGTACCTCTCTTTCGAGGGCGTCGAGTCGGTCGGCGAGGGAGACGAGGGCCGCGTCGTCGCCGGGCGGCGGGCCGAAGAGCAGGTCGTGCAGGGGCTGTGCGTCGCCGTCCAGGCGGACGGACAGGGCGGGGAGAAGTGCCTCGGGCGTGTGCGCCTGGGTGGTGGGGATGCCGACGAGGGGAGCGAGGCGGGTGCGGGTGGCGGAGCGAAGAGCGGTGGCGGCGCGGTCGCGGGCGTTCACCTTGCGGTAGAGGCGGGCGCGGCCCTCGGTGGTTTCGGAGGCGCGGATCGCGACGGGGAGTTCCTCGGGCACGAGCGGGCCGAAGCGGCGTGCCCGCCACAGGGCCGCCAGTGCGGCGGCGATGAAGAGCTGGAGGGTGCCCCAGAGCCAGCCGGAGGGCAGCAGGTCGAAGAAGCCGCGCTCGCCGCTGTCGGGGGCGGAGGCGTCGTCGAGCGAGGGGAGGTACCAGACGAGATGGGGGCGCGAGCCGAGGAGTTGGAGGGCGAGCGAGGCGTTGCCCTGCTGGTCGAGGCGGTTGTTGAAGAGGATGTCGGGCGCGCCGAGGACGACGGTGTCGCCGTGCGCGGCCTGCGGGATGCGCAGCAGGGTGGGCAGCCCGTCGCTCGGGTAGCAGGAGTCGGCGCGCACGGTGGTCGAGTAGCGGATGCCGTCGCCGAGTTCGGCGGGTCCGGCGCGGCGGGCGGCGGGCAGGGCGCAGCCGGGTGCGAGCACGGTGTCGAAGCCGGGCGCGGTATCGACGGTGACGCCGGGGGCCAGGCGGTCGAGGGAGGGAGTGCCGGGGGCGACGAGGACGGTGCGTCCGCCGGTGCCTGCGGTGGCGGCGCGCAGCCGGGACTGCTGGTCCCGCGTCAGCAGGTCGGGGACGGCGACGAGCAGGGTGGTGTCGGGTCCGGCCGCGGCGCGTGCCTCGTCGAGGCCGGTGACGACGCGGCTGCTGACGTGCCGGTCGGCGAGGAGAGCGGCGACGGCGCGGCTGCCGTGCGGGTCGGCGGAGCGCGGGTCGAGGCGGCCGTGCCGGTCGCCGGAGCGCAGTGCGGCCAGGACGAGGCCCGCGGCGAGCAGGATCAGCAGCGCGAGCAGGATGCCGCGCGCGCGGGTCCAGGTCTGCCGGGCGGTGGGCGAGGTCGAGGTGGCCGGGGGCGGGGCCGCGGTGGTGGCCTCGGTGGTCATCCGGCGGCTCCCCGCTGGGTGGTGTCCGCCGTGCTCGTCGTGCTCGCGGCTGGCTGGGGCCGGGTGTGCTCCAGGTCGCGGTCGAGTACGGCGATGTGGCGGTACGTCTGCTCGGTGGCGCGGCGGCCGCCGTATGTGACGTCGTCGAAGTCGCGGGCGGCGGTGTGCAGCCGGTCGGCGTGGGCGGGCAGGGCGCGGCCTGCCTCGGCCGCGGCCTCGTCGGCGGTGCGGCCGGGGCGGGTGTCGAGAAGGGCGCGTTCCTCCAGGGAGCGGACGAGGGCGCGCATGCGTTCCTGGACGGCGGGGTTCCAGTGGCCCTGGGCGGCGTGCGCCTCGGCGGCGGCGCGGTGTTCGGCGGCGCTGCGGGGACGGTCGTCGAACAGGGCGGGGGCGGAGGCGGGTGCGCGGTGCGGTGTGCCCAGGCGCCACCACAGGGCGCCCAGTACGGCGAGGACGGCAAGGACGATCACGACGAGTCCGGCCGTGCCGCCGGGGGTGGCCGTCGAGGCGGAGTCGAAGAGTCTGCCGACCCAGTCCCAGAAGTGGTCGAGGGCGCGTTGGAACAGGCCGGGGTCGTTCTCGTGGTACACGCGCTTGGACAGTTCGCGGCGGGCGGCCTCCCGCGCGGGGTCGCGCGGGAGGGTCACCGGTGGTGTGCCGCCGGGGCCCGGCTGCGCCAGGACGAGCGTGCGCCCGGTGCGCGGCAGGGACCGCAGGATCCCGTCGGCGTGGTCCGCCGCGCGCGCGGGCGCGGGCGGCGCTGTGAGAACTCCCCCCGGCAGGCTCACGGCATCAGCTTCCGGAGGCGGGTGCGTCGGTGCCGTGGCCCTGGACGCCTGCGGCGCGGGCCAGTTCCAGGTCGAGGGCTTCGCGGCGGATGCGCTGGTCGACGTAGAGGAGCACGGTGACACCGGCCGTGATCGGGAGTTTGATCATGGAGCCGATCACCGTGCCGATTCCGGTGATGACCAGGTACGTCCAGCTGAGCTGGGTGCTGCCGTCCAGGAGGCCGGAGAACCCGCCGTCGCTGAAGGCGGAGGCGATCAGGCTGAAGGGGATGACGATGATCGCCGAGATGATGCCGACGATCAGCGCGGTCAGGAGCTGGATGCCGAAGATCCGCCACCAGGAGCCGTTGACCAGCTTGACGGAGCGGCTCATCGCCTTCTTGACGCCCTGCTTCTCCAGCATCAGCGCGGGCGGGGCGAGGGAGAAGCGGACCGCGAGCCAGATGGCGACCACACCGGCGCCCAGCGCACCGAGGACGGCGATCGCGGTGCCTCCGACGGGGGACCCGGTCGCGGCGACGATGAGGCCGGGTACCAGGCCCACGGCGAAGACGCCGAGGCAGATGACCAGCAGCACGAGGAGCAGACCGAGCAGCCTGGGCAGTTGGGGAGCGGCGTCGCGCCAGGCCTCGCGCAGGGTGACGGACCGGCCGAGCACCGCGCGGCTGGTGACCGTGGTGAGCAGGCCGGTGGCGAGGACGGCGCCGATGACGCCGACCAGGAAGATGATGCCGGAGCCGAGGAGGCTGTCGCCCGTGGCCCGGAGCACTTCGCGGGGCGTGGCGTCCGGGTCCTTGAGCGCGTCGTTGCCGATGACGCCGTTCAGCGCCAGACGCTGCACCAGGATGACGACGATCTCGGTGACGACCGCGATGGCCAGCGCGATGCCGAGCACGGCCCGCCAGTGGGCGCGCATCGTGGACACGGCGCCGTCGAGGATCTCGCCCAGGCCGAGCGGGCGCAGCGGGATCACACCGGGCTTGGCCGCGGGCGGCGGTCCGCCCCAGCCGGCGCCCCAGGCGCCGTAGCCGCCGGGACCGGGTCCGTAGCCACCTGGGCCGCCGTAGCCCCCGGGGCCTCCGGGGGTGCCGTATCCGCCGTATCCGTAGCCGCCCGCGGGCGGCGGGGCGCCCCAGCCGGGGCCGGGGGGCGGCGGGGGCGGAGCCTGGCCGGGTGCCGGGGCCGCGGGGCCTCCGGTGGGTGCGGACCACTGGCCGGCCGGAGGCTGCTCCTTGGACCACTTGGGGCCGGGGTCCTGCGGCTGCGCTCCGGGCCGGTCCGCGGGCCGCTCGGGCCGGGCCGGCGCCGAGGGGTCGGGACGGCCGGCGGCGTCGGCAGGGCCGGACGCGCCGGGTTCCTGCCCGTCGGACGGGGCGGATCCGGGCGAGGCCCAGCCCGGAGTGTCGTTCATCGTCGCTCCTTCACGGTGCCCGTCCGCGGTCGCGGCGGCAGGTGGGGTGCCATCGTGTCATGGGGCGGTGACAGGGTGACCTGCCGCGGTGGCCGCTGCACGCCTTCCATTGTCCGCGGGATACGGGGAACACTGACGGCATGGCTGATCAGTACGCGCAGGCTCGCGAGGACAACCGGCCGCCGGGAATTCCCGCCCTTCGCTGGGAGGAGCCGCCCGAGGGCCCCGTCCTGGTCCTCCTGGACCAGACGAGGCTGCCGGCCCAGGAGGTCGAGCTGGTGTGCACGGACGCGCCCGCGCTGGTGGAGGCGATCCGGTCGCTCGCCGTGCGCGGGGCGCCGCTGCTGGGCATCGCCGGGGCGTACGGCGTCGCGCTCGCCGCCGCCCGCGGCTTCGACGTGGACGACGCCGCCGACGCGCTCGCGGGAGCGCGGCCGACCGCGGTGAACCTCTCGGTGGGGGTGCACCGGGCACGGTCGGCCTATCACACCGCGCTGGCCGAGACCGGTGATCCGCTGCTGGCCGCTCCGGCGGCGCTGGCGGCGGCGCGGCAACTGCACCGGGAGGACGCGCGGGCCAGCGCGCGCATGGCCGAGCACGGCCTGGCGCTGCTCGACGAACTGCTGCCGGCCGGTGGGCACCGGATCCTCACGCACTGCAACACCGGGTCGCTGGTGTCGGGCGGGGAGGGCACGGCGTTCGCGGTGGCGCTGGCGGCGCACCGGGCGGGCCGGATGCGCCGGCTGTGGGTGGACGAGACCCGGCCGCTGCTCCAGGGGGCGCGGCTGACGGCGTACGAGGCGGCGCGCAACGGTCTGGCGTACACGCTGCTCGCCGACAACGCGGCCGGCTCGCTGTTCGCCGCCGGTGAGGTGGACGCGGTGCTGATCGGCGCGGACCGCATCGCGGCGGACGGCTCGGTGGCGAACAAGGTGGGCAGCTATCCGCTGGCGGTGCTCGCCCGCTACCACCACGTGCCGTTCATCGTGGTCGCCCCGGTGACGACGGTGGACGAGCGGACCCCGGACGGGGCGTCCATCGAGGTGGAGCAGCGTCCGGGGCACGAGGTGACGGAGCTGACGGCACCGCAGGTCCCGGGGACGGGCGCCGGTGGCGGCATCCCGGTCGCGCCGCTCGGTACGCAGGCGTACAACCCCGCGTTCGACGTGACCCCGCCGGAGCTGGTGACCGCGATCGTCACCGAACAGGGCGCCCTGTCGCCGGTGACGGCCGAGGGACTGGCCGAGCTGTGCGCGCGCTCGCGGCGGGCGGCGGAGGAACACGGGAGAGGGTAGGCGGCGGGGCGGAGGAGGCACCGGCCGGGGCTCGTGCGGTGCCCGTTCCCGGGGCGTGGGCAGACAGTGACGGCTCCGTACGACTATCGTCACAGGCCAGTGAGCTGTCTCACCTGGATCTTCGCCACCGTTACGAGAATGGGATGATGTCGTTTATGAAGGGACGAGTCCTTGTCGTCGACGACGACACCGCACTGGCCGAGATGCTCGGGATCGTGCTGCGTGGTGAGGGTTTCGAGCCGTCGTTCGTGGCTGACGGCGACAAGGCGCTGGCCGCTTTCCGGGACGCCAAGCCCGATCTGGTGCTGCTCGACCTGATGCTGCCCGGCCGGGACGGCATCGAGGTCTGCCGACTGATCAGGGCCGAGTCCGGCGTGCCGATCGTGATGCTGACCGCCAAGAGCGACACCGTCGATGTCGTCGTGGGCCTGGAGTCCGGGGCCGACGACTACATCGTCAAGCCGTTCAAGCCGAAGGAGCTGGTCGCCCGGATCCGGGCGCGGCTGCGCCGTTCGGAGGAGCCCGCTCCCGAGCAGCTGGCCATCGGTGACCTGCTCATCGATGTGGCCGGGCACTCGGTGAAGCGGGACGGGCAGTCGATCGCGCTGACCCCGCTGGAGTTCGACCTGCTGGTCGCGCTGGCCCGCAAGCCGTGGCAGGTGTTCACCCGTGAGGTGCTCCTGGAGCAGGTGTGGGGCTACCGTCACGCGGCGGACACCCGCCTGGTGAACGTCCATGTCCAGCGGCTGCGTTCCAAGGTCGAGAAGGACCCGGAGAAGCCCGAGATCGTGGTGACCGTCCGTGGCGTCGGCTACAAGGCCGGACCGAGCTGACATGTCCGGGGACAGTGCCGCTTCGGCGCCCGGACGGACCGGGACCCGCGCGGAGCGGCCTGTCGGCCGGAAGGGCGCGGGTTCCCGCTGGGGACGCCTCCTGGAGGGCGGGCTGCTGCACGGCGGTGTGCAGGGCAGCCCGGTGCTGCGGCTGCTGCTGCGCTGGGTGCGCAGGCCGCTGCTGCCCGTCATGCGCCTGTGGCGGCGCAACATCCAGCTCAAGGTCGTCGCCACCACCCTGCTGATGTCGCTGGGCGTCGTGCTGCTGCTGGGCTTCGTCGTCATCGGCCAGGTCCGCAACGGACTGCTCGAAGCCAAGGTCAGGGCGTCGCAGAGCCAGGCGACGGGCGGGTTCGCGGTCGCCAAGCAGCGGGCCGACGAGGCCGCGAGCGGCGCCGGGGACGACGCCGCCGGAACGCCCGCTGACGGGCACGCCTCGCAGAACGTCATCTCCTGGATGAGCGAACTGGTCTCCTCGCTCTCCAGCGGCGGCCAGGGCGCCTTCGACGTGGTGACGCTGCCCGCGGGCGAGGAGAGCGTCGGAGGACGCGGTCCGCGCGCCTCCGGCCAGGTGGATCCGACCGTGAGCGTCCCGGAGGACCTGCGCGCCCGGATCAACGGCAGCATGACCGCCGCACAGAGCTACACGCGCATCGTCTACAAGGACGCCGACAAGGTGCCCCAGCCCGCCCTGGTCATCGGCAAGCAGGTCAACGACCCCAACGGCGACCCGTACCAGCTGTACTATCTCTTCCCGCTCACCCAGGAGGAGAAGTCGCTCAGCCTGGTCAAGGGGACGCTGGCGACGGCCGGGCTCTTCGTCGTCGTCCTGCTCGGCGCGATCGCCTGGCTCGTGGTGCGCCAGGTGGTGACGCCGGTGCGCATGGCCGCGGGGATCGCCGAGCGGCTGTCGGCCGGGCGGCTCCAGGAGCGGATGAAGGTCACCGGTGAGGACGACATCGCCCGTCTGGGTGAGGCGTTCAACAAGATGGCGCAGAACCTCCAGTTGAAGATCAACCAGCTGGAGGACCTGTCCCGGATGCAGCGCCGGTTCGTCTCCGACGTCTCGCACGAACTGCGGACGCCGCTGACCACTGTACGGATGGCCGCCGACGTCATCCATGAGGCGCGCGAGGACTTCGACCCGGTCACGGCGCGGTCGGCGGAGCTGCTGCTCGACCAGGTGGACCGGTTCGAGTCGCTGCTCGCCGACCTGCTGGAGATCAGCCGCTTCGACGCGGGCGCCGCGGCCCTGGAGGCGGAGCCGGTCGACCTGCGCGAGGTGGTGCGGCGGGTGGTCAGCGGCGCCGAGCCGCTCGCGGACCGCAAGGGCACCTGCATACGCGTCACCGGCGACCAGCAGCCCGTCGTGGCCGAGGTCGACGCCCGGCGGGTGGAGCGCGTCCTGCGCAATCTGGTCGTCAACGCCGTCGAACACGGCGAGGGGCGGGACGTCGTCGTCCGGCTGGGCGCCGCGGGCGGCGCGGTCGCCGTCGCGGTGCGCGACTACGGTGTCGGACTCAAGCCGGGCGAGGCGACCCGCGTCTTCAGCCGCTTCTGGCGGGCCGACCCGGCACGCGCGCGTACCACCGGCGGTACGGGTCTGGGGCTGTCGATCGCCCTGGAGGACGCCCGGCTGCACGGCGGCTGGCTCCAGGCGTGGGGCGAGCCGGGCGGCGGTTCGCAGTTCCGGCTGACGCTGCCCCGGACGGCGGACGAGCCGCTGCGGGGTTCGCCGATACCGCTGGAGCCCAAGGACTCGCGGCGCAACAGCGGACGCGAAGCGGCCGGTGCGGGCCGCGCCGCGAAGCGGGCCACCGTTCCCGCCCAGCCGACCGCGGAGCGC
This sequence comes from Streptomyces sp. PL-25, assembly GCF_058344915.1. NCBI lineage: Bacteria > Bacillati > Actinomycetota > Actinomycetes > Kitasatosporales > Streptomycetaceae > Streptomyces > Streptomyces sp. PL-25. The sequence goes on along the minus strand of NZ_CP136997.1, from coordinate 2,831,508 downwards.
TGCGCGGGACAAGGCCGGGACCCGATAGCGGCCCGGTCGCCCGTGGCGGCACCCACCGCCGACCCGACCGCACTGCCGGGCAACGGCGCGCGCGTGGTGCCGCGGCCCGCCTCGGGCACGCGGCGGCAGGGCACCGCGCCGGAAGCGGAGGCGTCCGCCGTGGAGCGGCCGGCCGGAGAACGTGCGGGCGGGGCCCCGGGCCCGGAGGGGACCGGGCCCGGGGTCGCGAAGGAGCAAGGGGAGGCATTTCGTGGGCGCTGACCGCGAGGGGGGCGCGCGGCGTCGGCGGATGCGTGCGCTGGTGTGCGCCGCCTGGGGGGTCGTCCTGCTCGCGGGATGCGCCTCGATGCCCGACAACGGCGACCTGCGGGACGTGGAGTCCACGCCGCGCCAGGACACCGAGGTACGGGTCTTCGCCATGCCCCCCAGGGACAACGCACCGCCGTCCGAGATCGTGCAGGGTTTCCTTGAGGCGCTGACCAGCGACGACCCGCAGTACGCGACGGCCCGGCAGTATCTGACGACGACGGCCGCGCGGCAGTGGCGGCCCGAGACGTCCACGACCGTGCTCGCCGACGGATGGGACATCGAGGTCGACCGGGCCACGGCGCACGAGGACACCGGCGACTACGCGTTCACGCTCACCGGCAGCAAGGTGGCCCGGGTGGACGAGCAGCAGTCGTACGCGCCGCTGGACGGCCGCTACAGCCAGTCGGTGCACCTGACGCGTGACAAGAAGTCCGGACAGTGGCGCATCGACACGCCGCCGCAGGGGGTCCTCATGGGCCGCTCGGACTTCCAGCGCAACTACATGCCCGTCAACAAGTACTACTTCGCCTCGAACACGCCGGGCGGCGTCCGGCGACCGGCCACGGCCGTGGCCGATCCGGTGTACGTACGGCAGCGCGTCGACGCCATGACCCAGGTGGTCCGCTCGGTGCTCACCGGTCCGACCCGCTGGCTGGACCGGGTGGTCAGGTCGAGCTTCCCGACCGGGACGGCGCTGCGCAAGGACGTCACCGGGCTGGCGCCCGACGACCAGAACCGGCTGACCGTGCCGCTGAACGCCAAGGCGTCCGGCGTCGGCGGCGAACGCTGCTGGGAGATGGCCGCGCAGGTGCTGTACACGGTGCAGAACCTCACGCCGACCGTGGAGACGGTGGCGTTGCAGCGCGCCGACGGAAGCACGCTGTGCACGCTCGGCGCGGACCGGGCCCGCACCGTGGCCACCCGTGGGCCGGTGAAGCGGCCCGAATACCTGTACTTCCTCGACGACAAGCGCCGGCTGGTGCGGATCCCCGGCGGCAGCTCCGGGACGAACGTAGAACCGGTGCCGGGCGCCCTGGGCGAGGGCGCCCAGCGGCTCGGTTCGGCGGCGGTGGCGTGGGACGAGCGCAGCGCCGCCGGGGTCAGCAACGACCGCAGGGAACTGTTCGTCGGGCCGCTGGAGCAGGGCGGCGCGCTCGGTACGCCGGTGCTGCGGAGCAACGGCAAGTCCGAGGACGACCGGCTGACGCCCCCCAGCTGGGACGCGCGCGGCGACCTGTGGGTGGCCGACCGCGATCCGGCCCGGCCGCGGTTGATGGTGCTGGAGCAGGGGACCGGCCAGCCGGTCGAGGTGGCCGTCCCCGGTCTCGACGGACGTGTCGACGCGGTGCGGGTGGCCGCCGACGGTGTGCGCATCGCCCTGCTCGTGGAGCACAAGGACCACACCAAGTCCCTGCTCATCGGGCGGATCGAACGGGACGCCAAGGCGGATGGGCGGTCCGCGGTCGCGGTGCTCGAACTGCGCTCGGCGGCCCCCGACATGGAGGACGTCACGGCCATGTCCTGGGCGGGCGACAGCCGCCTCGTGGTCGCCGGACGCGAGCAGGGCGGTGTGCAGACCATGCGGTACGTGCAGGTCGACGGCTCCACGCCGGACGTCCCCGCGCCCGCCGCGCTCACCGGCGTGCGCTCCATCGCCGCGTCCGAGGACGAGCGGCTGCCGCTGGTGGCCTACTCGGAGGCGGACGGGCTGGTGCGGATGTCGTCCGTGGCGCAGTGGCAGAAGGTGGTCAAGGAGGGGGCGGCGCCCGTCTATCCCGGGTGAGGTCAAGGTCGGCTTCGATGGGGTCTCGGCTTCGGTGGGGGAGTCTCGGCTTCGAGGGAGTCTCGGCTTCGAGGTGAGCACGGCTTTCCTCCGGCCTCCGGCCCCGGGCCCCCACCCGAGGCCCCGGCCCCGGTCCCTTCTTGGGCCGGGGCCTTCACTCGTGCGGGTGAAGCCCTGCCCGGCCCCGTAGGGGTTGTCCACAGCGCGTCGCGGTCCGTTGTCCACAGGGGTGGCCGACGCGGCGCCGCCTCGGCACAGTGGACGTATGCGCAGGTGGTGGCGGGACCTCACCGACCTGGTACTGCCGACCGAGTGCGGAGGCTGCGGCAGGCCGCGCACGGTGCTCTGCCCCCGGTGCCGTGCCGCCCTGGGCCGGGCCGCGCCGCGCCGGGTGCGGCCGGACCCGGCGCCGCGCGGTCTGCCGGCCGTGCATGCGGCCGCTCCGTACGCGGACGAGGTCAGGGCGGCTCTCCTCGCCCACAAGGAAAGAGGAGCGCTGGCCCTGGCCGGACCACTGGGCGCGGCGCTGGCGGGCGCCGTGCGGGCCGGGCTGCGCACGGCCGGGATCCCGGACGCGGCCCGGGGCGGCACCGGACCGGTGCTGCTGGTGCCGGTGCCCTCCGCGCGGGGCGCCGTGCGGGCCCGGGGGCACGATCCGGTGCGGCGGATCGCGCTGGCGGCGGCCGGTGAGCTGCGCCGTTCGGGACTGCCGGTCCGGACGCTCACCGTGCTGCGGCAGCGGCGCGCCGTGGCCGACCAGTCGGCGCTCGGCTCCCGGCAGCGGCAGGCGAACCTCGCCGGTGCGCTGCGGGCGGTCCCGGGCGGCGGGCGGCTGCTGCTGGACGGGCCCGTCGTGCTGGTCGACGACCTGATGACGACGGGGGCCTCGCTGACGGAGGCGGCGCGCGCGGTGAGGTCGGCCGTGTACACGGCGCGGGCCCGGGAAGGGATGGAGGAACGGAAGCCGGTAACACGGCGGAAGGAGGGGAACCCGTTGTACGGCACATCCGAATTGGCGGATGCCGGCGGAAGCGGTGACGTGATCTGCGCGGCCGTCGTCGCCGCTCCACCGGATTCCTTCGAAATAGACGGAACTGACAGCGGAGACGCATCGTTGCAGGTAATGACAGGGGCAATTCATCTGGATGGAGGTACACCGCGGTAGAGGGTGACGCCATCCCACCCGGCGAGATATGTTCGGGGTGTGAGGGAAAGGCGCAGGCCGTTCCCGTCATATCCGAATGCCGTGCCGCGAGTTTGCGCTTTTTCGCAATCTCCCCGCATCGGCAGGGTGGAGATCTCGCCCGCGGGGAAGGGGAGGTGGATGTCACCGAGTCCGAGGTTCCGGACCTGACCGGAACCGGGTGCGAAAGGGAGACGCTCCGCCGAGGAAGCGGAGCGATCCGGGAACGGAGTTCTGCGTGGACATCGTCGTCAAGGGCCGCAAGACAGAGGTGCCCGACCGGTTCCGCAAGCACGTGGCCGAGAAGCTGAACCTGGAGAAGATTCAGAAGCTCGACGGCAAGGTGATCAGCCTCGACGTCGAGGTGTCCAAGGAGCCCAACCCCCGGCAGGCCGACCGTTGCGACCGAGTGGAGATCACGCTCCGCTCCCGCGGTCCGGTGGTCCGGGCGGAGGCGGCGGCCAGCGACCCGTACGCGGCACTCGACCTCGCGGCGGAGAAGCTGCACGCACTGCTGCGCAAGCAGCACGACAAGCGTTTCTCCCGGCGCGGTGCGCGCCGCATCCCGGCCTCCGAGGTCCCCGACCGCGTGCCGGGCGTGGCCGCGCTCAACGGCAGCGGGCAGACCGCCGCCGAGGAGGCCGCTGACCACGTGCCCACGAAGAAGGTGGGCTCGCTCGAGGTACAGGGCGACGGCCCGCTCGTGGTCCGCGAGAAGACCCACCTCGCCGCTCCGATGACCCTCGACCAGGCTCTCTACGAGATGGAGCTGGTCGGGCACGACTTCTACCTGTTCGTCGACTCGGAGACCAAGGAACCGAGCGTGGTCTACCGGCGGCACGCCTACGACTACGGCGTGATCCACCTCAGGACGGACACGATGGTCGCGGTGGAGAACTCCCCCGAGGCGGGCGGCACGCTGGGCGGCTGACCACCCGCCCCGTCCCGCTCCGGCCGATACAGCCGGGCCGGTGCCCCCGGAGTGCGCGTGTGCGCCCCCGGGGGCACCGACGTGCGACCCCCTCGCGCCTCGCTCGGTCACCGCGGGGGCCGCTGAGCATGGAATCATGGCCGCAACGGCCCAACGGCTGGGCCGTTGCCTCGGGTTGGCCAGCCACGGCACCCCACACCGGGCCACAGCCTCAGGGGGAGGAACAACGATGACGGACAGCTTCGGACCGATGCGGGACGAGGACGCCGACCGCGGCGCCGTCGGCATGGGTCCGGACACGGGCCCGTCCCGTGCGGAGCCGATCAGGGTCCTGGTGGTCGACGACCACGCCCTTTTCCGCCGTGGCCTGGAGATCGTGCTCGCCGCCGAGGAGGACATCCAGGTCGTCGGCGAGGCGGGCGACGGCGCCGAGGCCGTGGACAAGGCCGCCGACCTGCTGCCCGACATCGTCCTGATGGATGTGCGGATGCCCCGGCGCGGCGGGATCGAGGCGTGCACCTCCATCAAGGAGGTCGCCCCCAGCGCGAAGATCATCATGTTGACGATCAGCGACGAGGAGGCCGACCTCTACGACGCGATCAAGGCGGGCGCGACCGGTTATCTCCTCAAGGAGATCTCCACGGACGAGGTGTCCACCGCGATCCGCGCGGTGGCCGACGGGCAGTCGCAGATCAGCCCGTCCATGGCGTCCAAGCTGCTCACCGAGTTCAAGTCGATGATCCAGCGCACCGACGAGCGCCGTCTCGTGCCCGCCCCCCGGCTGACCGACCGGGAGCTGGAGGTCCTCAAGCTGGTGGCGACGGGGATGAACAACCGGGACATCGCCAAGGAGTTGTTCATCTCCGAGAACACCGTGAAGAACCACGTCCGCAACATCCTGGAGAAGCTCCAGCTGCACTCCAGGATGGAGGCGGTGGTGTACGCGATGCGGGAGAAGATCCTCGAGATCCGCTGAGCCGCCCCGCTGCCTCTCCTCGCCGCGCTGCCTCTCCCCGTCCCGCTGTCTCCCCGCCCCGGTCGTCCCTCCCGCCCGCCGTCTGCCGCCCCGTCCGGCACCGCTGTCGGCCGCCGCTCTCCGTGCGAGCGGTCAGCGCAGGGCCGCGGCCAGCGTCCGGCTCACCTCCTGGGCGAGGGGTTCGCGCAGCTCCGGGGCGTCCACCCGCTCCACGCGCACGTCCGTGATGCCCACCCAGCCCGCCGCCTCGACCAGCGCCTGGGCCACCGCGGGGACCGCCTTGGGACCGTCCAGGGTGACCTGCTTGGCCACCAGCGTGCGGCCCTCGCGGGCCGGGTCGACACGCCCGACCAGCCGGCCGCCCGCCAGCACCGGCATCGCGAAGTAGCCGTGCACCCGCTTGGGCTTGGGGACGTACGCCTCCAGGCGGTGGGTGAAGCCGAAGATCCGCTCGGTGCGCGCCCGGTCCCAGATCAGCGAGTCGAACGGGGACAGCAGAGTGGTGCGGTGCCGGCCGCGCGGCGGGGTCGCCAGGGCTTCCGGATCCGCCCAGGCGGGCCTGCCCCAGCCCTCGACCGTGACCGGGACCAGGCCCGAGTCCGCGATCACCGCGTCGACCTGGTCGCCCTTGAGCCGGTGGTAGTCGGCGATGTCCGCGCGCGTGCCCACGCCCAGGGACCGGCCGGCCAGCCCGACCAGGCGGCGCAGGCACTCGGTGTCGTCCAGCTCGTCGTGGAGCAGGGCGGCGGGGACGGCGCGCTCGGCCAGGTCGTACACCCGCTTCCAGCCGCGGCGCTCGACGCAGACCACCTCCCCGTACATCAGGGCGCGCTCGACGGCGACCTTGGTCCCCGACCAGTCCCACCAGTCGCTGGTCCGCTTGGCGCCGCCCAACTCGGTCGCCGTCAGCGGGCCCTCGGTGGTCAGCTGCTTGATCACCTGGTCGTAGGTGCCGCCGGGCAGCCGGTGGTTCCAGTGCGGGCGGCCCCGGTAGGCGCGGCGCCGGAAGGCGAAGTGCGGCCACTCCTCGATGGGCAGGACGCACGCGGCGTGCGACCAGTACTCGAAGGCGTGGGTGCCGGTCCAGTAGGCCTGCTCCACTGTGGTGCGGCCCACCGCGCCGAGCCGGGCGTAGGGGATCAGCTCGTGGGAGCGGGCGAGCACCGAGATGGTGTCCAGCTGGACCGCGCCGAGATGGCGCAGCACGCCCCGCACACCGGATCTCCGGTCGGGGGCGCCGAGGAGGCCCTGGGCGCGCAGGGCGATACGGCGGGCTTCGTCGGCCGACAGATCGGCGATGGGGCGCGGGACGCTCGTCATGGACCGCACGATAGGGCCTGCCACTGACACCCCGCCCCGGCCTGGGCGTCATCCGCCGGAGGACCGGGAAGGGGCGGGCACATAGGGAGCCGTCGCGGGCAGCCCCAGGTCGGAGGGGAGCAGGGAACCCACCCAGCAGTCCCGTCGTACGCCCTTGTTGTCGAGCGCCGCGCGCAGGGTGCCCTCGACGGTGAAACCGGTCCGCTCGGCGACCGCGCGGGAGGCGGTGTTGCCCACCTCGGCGCGCCACTCCAGGCGGTCCACGGCCAGGTGCGCGAAGGCCCAGCGGGCGGTGGCGCGGACCGCCTCGGAGACGTGGCCGTTGCCGCGGTGCTCCCTGGTGCCCCAGAAGCCGACCTCGGCCGTGCCCGGGGCGCGCCGGGTGATGCCGAGCATGCCCACCAGGTCGTCGGCGGGCGCGGGCAGGAAGAGCCCGAAGGTGAACATGGAGTCGTCGGCCCAGCCGTCGGGCACCAGGCGCTCGGTGAAGTCGCGCGCGTCCTCGTACTGATAAGGGGAGGGGATCGTGGTCCAGCGCTGGATGTCCGGGTCGAGCGCGGCGGCGTACACCGTGTCGGTGTCCTTGGGCCCGACGGTGCGCAGGACGAGGCGGGCGGTGGTCAGGGTGACGGGTTCCATCGGCCGATTCTGCTCGTGGGCCGTGCGGGGCGCCATCGTGTTTCCCGCTCTGTGAGCGGGCGGTCACGATTCGCGCAAATCCCGGGCGGGCGCGGCACCATCCGGGGCTCCCGCCCGTTGTTCCCTGTGGAGGCGGCGCGGGGCACAGTGGAGGAGTGCCCTCGCGGCAGGCCCTCCCGGCTGGGCCGGGTCCTCGCATACGATGGCCGTTGCTCAGCCAAGCCAGTGGAAACCGACCGTCCCAGGCCCGACCGGCAAGGAGACCAACCCCCGTGTCCGTCCTCTCGAAGATCATGCGTGCAGGCGAAGGCAAGATCCTGCGCAAGCTGCACCGCATCGCGGGCCAGGTCAACTCCATCGAAGAGGACTTCGTCGACCTCTCCGACGCCGAGCTGCGGGCCCTCACCGATGAGTACAAGCAGCGGTACGCCGACGGCGAGAGCCTGGACGACCTGCTGCCCGAGGCGTTCGCCACCGTACGAGAGGCGGCCAAGCGGGTCCTGGGCCAGCGGCACTACGACGTGCAGCTGATGGGCGGCGCCGCCCTGCACATGGGGTATGTCGCCGAGATGAAGACCGGTGAGGGCAAGACGCTCGTCGGCACCCTGCCCGCCTATCTGAACGCCCTGTCCGGCGACGGCGTCCACATCGTCACGGTCAACGACTACCTGGCCGAGCGCGACTCCGAGATGATGGGCCGCGTCCACAAGTTCCTCGGCCTGGACGTGGGCTGCATCCTCGCCAACATGACGCCGGCCCAGCGCCGCGAGCAGTACGGCTGCGACATCACCTACGGCACGAACAACGAGTTCGGCTTCGACTACCTGCGCGACAACATGGCCTGGGCGAAGGACGAACTGGTCCAGCGCGGCCACAACTTCGCCATCGTCGACGAGGTCGACTCCATCCTGGTCGACGAGGCCCGTACGCCGCTGATCATCTCCGGCCCGGCCGACCAGGCCACCAAGTGGTACGGCGACTTCGCCAAGCTCGTCACGCGCCTGAAGAAGGGCGAGGCGGGCAACCCGCTCAAGGGCGTCGAGGAGACCGGCGACTACGACGTCGACGAGAAGAAGCGCACCGTCGCCATCCACGAGTCCGGCGTCTCCAAGGTCGAGGACTGGCTGGGCATCGACAACCTCTACGAGTCGGTGAACACCCCGCTCGTCGGTTACCTGAACAACGCCATCAAGGCGAAGGAACTGTTCAAGAAGGACAAGGACTACGTCGTCATCGACGGCGAGGTCATGATCGTCGACGAGCACACCGGCCGTATCCTCGCCGGCCGCCGCTACAACGAGGGCATGCACCAGGCGATCGAGGCGAAGGAAGGGGTGGACATCAAGGACGAGAACCAGACCCTCGCCACGATCACCCTGCAGAACTTCTTCCGCCTCTACAACAAGCTCTCCGGCATGACCGGTACGGCGATGACCGAGGCCGCCGAGTTCCACCAGATCTACAAGCTCGGCGTGGTCCCGATCCCGACCAACCGGCCGATGGTCCGCAAGGACCAGTCCGACCTGATCTACCGCACCGAGGTCGCCAAGTTCGAGGCGGTCGTCGACGACATCGCGGAGAAGCACGAGAAGGGCCAGCCGATCCTGGTCGGCACCACCTCGGTCGAGAAGTCCGAGTACCTCTCGCAGCAGCTCAGCAAGCGCGGCGTGCAGCACGAGGTGCTCAACGCCAAGCACCACGAGCGGGAGGCGTCCATCGTCGCCCAGGCCGGCCGCAAGGGTGCCGTCACCGTGGCCACCAACATGGCCGGCCGCGGTACGGACATCAAGCTCGGCGGCAACCCCGAGGACCTCGCCGAGGCGGAGCTGCGCCAGCGCGGCCTCGACCCCGAGGAGCACATCGAGGAGTGGGCCGCCGCGCTGCCCGCCGCCCTGGAGAAGGCCGAGCAGGCCGTCAAGGCGGAGAAGGAAGAGGTCGAGAGGCTCGGCGGCCTCTATGTGCTGGGCACCGAGCGGCACGAGTCGCGCCGTATCGACAACCAGCTGCGCGGTCGTTCCGGCCGTCAGGGCGACCCGGGCGAGTCCCGCTTCTACCTCTCCCTGGGCGACGATCTGATGCGTCTGTTCAAGGCGCAGATGGTCGAGCGCGTGATGTCCATGGCGAACGTCCCCGACGACGTGCCCATCGAGAACAAGATGGTCACCCGCGCGATCGCCTCCGCCCAGTCGCAGGTCGAGCAGCAGAACTTCGAGACCCGTAAGAACGTCCTGAAGTACGACGAGGTCCTCAACCGGCAGCGCGAGGTCATCTACGGCGAGCGCCGCCGCGTCCTGGAGGGCGAGGACCTGCGCGAGCAGGTGCAGCACTTCATGGACGACACCATCGACGCCTATGTGCAGGCGGAGACCGCCGAGGGCTTCCCGGAGGACTGGGACCTGGACCGGCTGTGGGGCGCGTTCAAGCAGCTCTACCCGGTGAAGATCACCGTCGAGGAGCTGGAGGAGGCGGCCGGCGACCGCGCGGGCCTGACGGCCGAGTTCATCGGCGACTCCATCAAGGACGACATCCACGAGCAGTACGAGGCGCGCGAGACGCAGCTCGGCTCCGAGATCATGCGTGAGCTGGAGCGCCGCGTGGTCCTGTCGGTCCTGGACCGCAAGTGGCGCGAGCACCTCTACGAGATGGACTACCTCCAGGAGGGCATCGGCCTGCGCGCGATGGCGCAGAAGGACCCGCTGGTCGAGTACCAGCGCGAGGGCTTCGACATGTTCTCCGCGATGATGGACGGCATCAAGGAGGAGTCCGTCGGCTACCTGTTCAACCTGGAGGTCCAGGTCGAGCAGCAGGTCGAGGAGGTCCCCGTCGAGGACGCCGCGCCGTCCCTGGAGAAGGCGCCGCAGGACGCGGTGCCCGCGCAGGCGGGCGCGCGCCCGGAGATCCGCGCGAAGGGGCTGGACGCGCCGCAGCGGCGCGACCTCCACTTCTCCGCCCCGACCGTGGACGGGGAGGGCGGTGTCGTCGAGGGCGAGTTCGCCAGCGACGACGAGCCGGTCCGCTCCGAGTCGGACGGCCTCACGCGTGCGGAGCGCCGCAAGCAGGCGAAGGGCGGCCGTCGCCGCAAGAAGTGACACCGGCTCCCTGCCTGCGGGGAGCGGCATCCGACCGAAGGGCCGGGCACGGTTCGGTGCCCGGCCCTTCGGCTTGCGCCCGGCGGCGCGCGCTCAGGGGCCGGCAGGCCCCGGGCACGCCCTGCCGGCCCCTGGCCGGGCCGCCTGCTCCGGGGGCTTCCCCGTGCCTGGACGAGGGGGCGCGGGTGCTGAGGCGCGGGGCACGGGGGCCGTTGGGATGCCTGGCCGACGCCCGGCCCGCCCCACGGAGCCCGGCGGCGGGCTGGCCCGCTTGGCCCGCCTGGCCCGCCCTCGGAAACCGGCTGTGAGGTCCGGCCCGTCCGGCACGTCCGGCCCGTCCGGCCCGTCCGGCACGTCCGGCACGTCCGGCCCGTCCGGCCCGTCCGGCCCGCAGGGCCCCGCCCGGCACGCTCGGCGGTGTGCCGGGCGGGCCGGACCTCGGCCGGACGTGTGGGTGGGCCCCCGCGGTCCGGGAAGGGGCGGGCGACGCCCGGCCCGCAGAGGTCGGGGGGCCACCCGGCGGGCGCCTGCCAGGCCCCCGCCGCCCGCCCGGCGGTGCGCCGGTGGACGGGGCCTCAGCCGGGCCTGTGAGGGGCCCGTGGGTTTCGGGAAGGAGCCGAGCCCTCCCTGGGGCCTGCCAGGCTCGCCGGTCCCGTCCAGCCCCTGTTCGGGGCCGGACGGGTGCCGGTGGCTCCGTCACTGCTTCCAGGCGCCTCCCTTCCAGGCGCCTCCCTTCCAGGCGCCTCCCTTCCGGAGCGCGTGGCCTCCCGCCGGGCCTGTGAGCGGCTGTGGGCTTTGCCGAGGGTCCTCGGAGGGACTCGGAGGGACTCGGGCCTCCTCGGGCTTGTCCGGGCCGCCTCAGGGGTCCTGGTGGGCTCGTCCGGCCCTGCTGTGCCCCTGTCGGTGCCTCCGGCCCGCTGCCGTCCCGGGCCGGAGGCCCCGCTCCTCGGGCTCTGTCATTCCTCCCGTGGGCGGGGGCGGCCCGGGACCCGGGGAAGGGCCAGTTCCACGGCGGTGCAGCGCCAGCGGCGGTCCCGGCCGCGTTCGAGGCGGAAGGCCAGGGCGCGCAGTTGCGGGCCGGCGCCGATGCGGGCGAAGACCTCCAGGGCGCCGGGGCGGGGCTCGAAGTAGCCGATGTCGCGGACGACGGGATGGGCGCCGCGGGCCCGCAGGGGGCCGTGTTCGGCGAGGCGGACGAGTTCGTCGTAGGCCCGGCCGGCGGTGTGCCGGAGCATCCAGTGGACGGGGCGCCGGCCGCTCAGCACGGCCAGGAGCCGGTCGGCGAAGAGGTCGGTGGTGGCGGGAGCGGCCGCGAGGGCCGACGCGGCGGCGCGCTCCCGTTCCCGGGCGCCCCCGCCGTCCCCGGGAAGCCCGGCAGGCCCGGGTGCGGCCGGTGGCCGGGCGTCGGTCCTGTCGTGCGGGGCGGTCCGGCGCGTGGCCGGTGTCGTGGGCGGGCGGTTGTCGGTGGGGCCGGTGCGGGCGGGGCCGGTGCCCCGGGGCGAACCCGGCGGGCGGCCGTCGCTCGCGGTGCGTGCCGGACTGCCGCCCGGTGTGCGCGGCGGGGTGCCGCCGGGGCGGCGGGCGTCGCGGCGGCCGGGCGGGCGGGTGCCGGGGCGGCGCTGCGCCCTGGTCATGACCTTGTTCATGCGTCCCCGTTCTCGGTGTGCTCTGGCTGTGCGCCGTGGAACGCGGGCCGCCGGTCGGTGCGAGCCCGCAATACCGAGCAGTAACTTCCTGCTGGGGACCTTGTACGGGACCCGTCGCGGGGGAGCAAGGAAGGTTCCGCCCGGGTCGACCATGTGCCGGTTTCACCTGTCCGGGTGAATTTGCGCGGCCGGGCCCCCGTAACGGCGCGGCGGAACAGGGGTGCACCGGGTGAAGCGCGGGGCGCGCGGTGGACGCCCCGGAGGGTGCGGCCGGGGACACGAAAGGGGGCCTCCGCACGTATCCTGAAGGCCGTCCGGGTGGCCCTCCCGCGGTCTCCCGGCACCCCGCGGACCTTCATCCCACCGAGAAAGCGGCCGGCCATGCGCGTCTACGTCCCCCTGACCCTCCCCGGGCTCGCCGCGGCCCACGCGGCCGGGGAGCTGGGACCGGAACCGCTCGTCGCCTACGCCGTCACCCCCGCGCTGCGCGAGTGGTACGTCTCCGACGACCTGGAGGAGCTGGAGTACGCCGCGCTGAACCGGGCCGCGCTGGCCTCGCTGCGGCTGCTGGCCATGGACCCGGAGGCACCGCGCCGCCGGGTCGTGGTGGCCGTGGACGTCCCCGACCGCGCGGCGAGCGCCGACCCCGACCGGGGCCTGGACCCCGCCGCGCTCGGCGAGGTCAGGGTGGCCCGGACCGTACCGCTGGCCAAGGCGGCGGCGGTGCACGTCGACGCGGACGACGCGGTGGCGGACGTGACCGCGGCGGCCGGCGCCCTGGGCGCGGCGGACACCGGCGACGACGACGCGCAGTTCGTCGTCGACGGCGCCGAGGACCACGAGCTGCTCTGGTACGCCACGCAGGAGATCCCGAACCTGATCTGAGCCGGGCGGACCGCGCAGGCCGAGGGGGCTGGGAGGACCGCGCAGGCCGGGCAGGCCGGGCCGCCGAGGTGATCAGACCCCGCCCCGTGCCCGTTGTCAGTGGCGGCGGGTACGTTCTTCGGTATGGGGATGCAGTCGGGAGCGCACATCGTCTGGGACTGGAACGGCACGCTGTTCCACGACAACGACGCGATCATCGGGGCGACGAACGCGGCCTTCGCCGAGCTGGGCATGGAGCCGATCACGCTGGAGCGCTACCGGGCGCTGTACTGCGTGCCGGTGCCGAAGTTCTACGAGCGGCTGATGGGGCGGCTGCCCACGGACGCCGAGTGGCAGGTCATGGACGACGCCTTCCACCGGCACTACACCGAGCACCGGGCCCGCTGCCGGCTGGCCGACGGCGCGGTGGAGCTGCTCACGGGCTGGGCGTCGGCCGGGCACAGCCAGTCGATCCTCAGCATGTACGGGCACGAGGACCTGGTCCCGCTGGTGCGGGGCTTCGGGATAGAGACGCACTTCATACGCGTGGCGGGCCGGACCGGTCCCTCCGGCGGCAGCAAGGCCGAGCACATGGTGCGGCACCTGGGCGCGCTGGCCGAGGACGTCGACCCGGCGCGCACAGTGGTGATCGGCGACGCGGCCGACGACGCGCTGGCCGCGCGGCACGCGGGGGCGCGGGCGGTGCTGTACACGGGCGGGTCGCACAGCCGGGCCAGCCTGGAGGGCGTCGGTGTCCCGGTGGTGGACACCCTCCGGGAGGCGGTCACCGAGGCGCAGCGCCTCGCCGCCTGAGGGCGCCCGGGGGTGCCGGAAGGAGACCGGAGCCGGGCCGCGGCGCCACGCACCTCCCGCCGCGTCTGTCCCTGTGCAGAACGTCAAAGTTCCACCCCCGGTTTTGTACACATACGGCTCATGACGGGGCACCCGTGAAGAGCGATAGCCTGGTGGCGTGATCAGCGCGATAGTTCGCGGGGGCGCGCTCGCCTCCGCTCTGCGCCCGGAGTGCACGGACCACATCCGTGACCGGGCGGCGGTCGCTGGTCCTCGCGGGTCGGCCGGGGCCTTTCCGTACCCCAGAGCCTCCAGGACGCCGGGCCGATGCCCGGCAGCGGCGCGGGCGAGAGCAGCGTCACACTCCACGGACACGTCGAAGTTGGCCGATAACCCCCCGCTCTTCTCACCTCTCGGCATAGCGTCGGAAAGGTCCGGACACCCCGGACCGCGACGTCACGCCGGAAGGGCCGAGACCGTACTTCCTTCAACGTCACGCAACGGCGCGCGACAGGAGCCAGAGGACAATGCAGACCAAGCTGGACGAAGCCAAGGCCGAGTTGCTCGAAAGGGCCGTTCGGGTAGCTGAGAACAGTCCGGCCGGGGGGCACCTCCCGGCCGGGATGACGGGCGAGGGCACCCCGGACCGGGACTGTGTGCTCGCCTTCCTCCAGCGCTACTACCTGCACACCGCACCCGAGGACCTCGCGGACCGCGACCCGGTCGACGTCTTCGGAGCCGCTTTCTCGCACTACCGGCTGGCCGAGAACCGCCCGCAGGGGACGGCCAACGTCCGGGTGCACACCCCGACCGTCGAGGAGAACGGCTGGACGTGCAGCCACTCCGTGGTCGAGGTCGTCACCGACGACATGCCCTTCCTCGTCGACTCGGTCACCAACGAGCTGACCCGCCAGGGCCGCGGCATCCACGTCGTCGTCCACCCGCAGGTCGTCGTCCGCCGCGACGTGACCGGCAAGCTGCTGGAGGTGCTGCCCGCCGCGCCTGCCGGTGAGCCGCTGCCGCACGACGCGCACGTCGAGTCCTGGATCCACGTCGAGATCGACCGCGAGACCGACCGGTCCGACCTCAAGCAGATCACCGCCGATCTGCTGCGCGTCCTGTCCGACGTCCGCGAGGCCGTCGAGGACTGGGAGAAGATGCGCGACGCGGCCATCCGTATCGCCGAGGGCCTGCCCGACGAGCCGGTCCCCGCCGACCTGCCCGGACAGCAGGTCGAGGAGGCCCGCGAGCTGCTGCGCTGGCTCTCCGCCGACCACTTCACCTTCCTCGGCTACCGCGAGTACGAGCTGCACGGCGACGACACCCTGGCCGCGGTGCCCGGCACCGGTCTGGGCATACTGCGCTCGGACCCGCCGCACGCGGGCGAGGACAGCCACCCGGTCAGCCCGTCCTTCGAGCGGCTGCCCGCCGACGCCCGCGCCAAGGCCCGCGAGCACAAGCTGCTCGTGCTGACCAAGGCCAACAGCCGGGCCACCGTCCACCGGCCGTCCTACCTGGACTACATCGGCGTCAAGAAGTTCGACGCGAACGGCGAGGTGATCGGGGAGCGCCGCTTCCTGGGCCTGTTCTCGTCCGCCGCGTACACCGAGTCGGTGCGCCGGGTGCCGGTGATCCGCCGCAAGGTCGAGGAGGTCCTCGCCCTCGCCGGCTTCTCGCCCAACAGCCACGACGGCCGCGACCTCACCCAGATCCTGGAGACCTACCCGCGCGACGAGCTGTTCCAGACGCCGGTCGCCGAGCTCCAGGCGATCGCCACCTCCGTGCTCTACCTCCAGGAGCGCCGCCGGCTGCGGCTGTACCTGCGCCAGGACGAGTACGGCCGCTACTACTCGGCGCTGGTCTACCTCCCGCGCGACCGCTACACCACCGGCGTGCGCCTGCGGATCATCGACATCCTGAAGGAGGAGCTGGGCGGCACCAGCGTCGACTTCACGGCCTGGAACACCGAATCGATCCTGTCCCGGCTGCACTTCGTGGTCCGCGTCCCGCAGGGCACCGAGCTGCCCGAGCTGTCCGACGCCGACAAGGAGCGCATCGAGGCCCGGCTGGTGGAGGCCGCCCGCTCCTGGGCCGACGCCTTCGCCGAGGCGCTCACCGCCGAGCTGGGCGAGGAGCGCGCCGCCGAGCTGCTGCGCCACTACGCCGCCGCCTTCCCCGAGGGCTACAAGGCCGACCACAGCCCGCGCGCCGCCGTCGCCGACCTGGTCAACCTGGAGCAGCTCGACGACGACAAGACGTTCGCGCTCAGCCTGTACGAGCCGGTCGGCGCCGCCCCCGAGGAGCGCCGTTTCAAGATCTACCAGAAGGGCGGCTCGGTCTCCCTCTCGCAGGTGCTGCCGGTGCTCAGCCGGCTCGGCGTGGAGGTCACCGACGAGCGGCCCTACGAGCTGCGCTGCGCGGACCGCACGACGGCCTGGATCTACGACTTCGGTCTGCGCATGCCCAAGGCGCCCGCGGGCGGCGGCGACTACCTCGCCGACGACGCCCGCGAGCGCTTCCAGGACGCCTTCGCCGCCGCCTGGACCGGCAAGGCGGAGAACGACGGGTTCAACGCGCTGGTGCTGAGCGCCGGACTGGGCTGGCGCCAGGCCATGGTGCTGCGCGCCTACGCGAAGTACCTGCGCCAGGCGGGCTCCACCTTCAGCCAGGACTACATGGAGGACACCCTCCGCAACAACGTCCACACCACCCGGCTGCTGGTCTCCCTGTTCGAGGCGCGGATGGCGCCCGAGCGGCAGCGCGCGGGCCACGAGCTGGTCGACGCCCTGCTCGAAGAGCTGGACGCGGCCCTGGACCAGGTGGCCTCCCTCGACGAGGACCGCATCCTGCGCTCCTTCCTCACCGTCATCAAGGCGACCCTGCGCACCAACTTCTTCCAGGAGAGCGCGGCCGGCCGCCCGCACGACTACGTCTCCATGAAGTTCGACCCGCAGGCCATCCCGGACCTGCCCGCGCCGCGCCCGGCGTACGAGATCTGGGTGTACTCGCCGCGGGTGGAGGGCGTGCACCTGCGCTTCGGCAAGGTCGCCCGCGGCGGTCTGCGCTGGTCCGACCGGCGCGAGGACTTCCGCACCGAGATCCTGGGCCTGGTCAAGGCGCAGATGGTGAAGAACACCGTGATCGTGCCGGTCGGCGCCAAGGGCGGCTTCGTCGCCAAGCAGCTCCCGGACCCGTCCGTGGACCGGGACGCCTGGCTGGCCGAGGGCATCGCCAGCTACCGGACGTTCATCTCGGCGCTGCTCGACATCACCGACAACATGGTGGCGGGCGAGGTCGTGCCCCCGCGGGACGTGGTCCGCCACGACGGCGACGACACCTACCTGGTGGTCGCGGCCGACAAGGGCACGGCGACGTTCTCGGACATCGCCAACGAGGTCGCCGAGTCCTACGACTTCTGGCTCGGCGACGCCTTCGCCTCCGGCGGCTCCGCGGGCTACGACCACAAGGGCATGGGCATCACCGCCCGCGGTGCCTGGGAGTCGGTCAAGCGGCACTTCCGCGAGCTGGACGTCGACACCCAGTCGCAGGACTTCACGGTCGTCGGCATCGGCGACATGTCCGGCGACGTGTTCGGCAACGGCATGCTGCTCAGCGAGCACATCCGCCTGGTCGCCGCCTTCGACCACCGGCACATCTTCATCGACCCGAACCCGGACGCGGCCACCGGCTACGCCGAGCGGCGCCGCCTGTTCGACCTGCCGCGCTCCAGCTGGGCCGACTACGACACCGCGCTGCTGTCGGCCGGCGGCGGGATCTTCCCGCGCACGCTGAAGTCCGTCCCGGTCAACGCGCACATCCGCGAGGCGCTGGGCATCGAGGACGGTGTCACCAAGATGACCCCGGCCGACCTGATGCGGGCCATCCTCACGGCCCCGGTGGACCTGCTGTGGAACGGCGGCATCGGCACGTACGTCAAGGCGTCCACCGAGTCCAACACGGACGTCGGCGACAAGGCCAACGACGCCATCCGGGTCGACGGCCGCGACCTGCGGGTCCGGGTCGTCGGCGAGGGCGGCAACCTGGGCTGCACCCAGCTCGGCCGGATCGAGTTCGCGCAGACCGGCGGCCGGGTCAACACCGACGCCATCGACAACAGCGCGGGCGTGGACACCTCCGACCACGAGGTGAACATCAAGGTCCTGCTCAACGGGCTGGTCACCGACGGCGACATGACCGTCAAGCAGCGCAACAAGCTGCTGGCGGAGATGACCGACGAGGTCGGCGCGCTGGTGCTGCGCAACAACTACGCGCAGAACACGGCGATCGCCAACGCCCTCGCCCAGTCCAAGGACATGGTCCACGCCCAGCAGCGCTTCATGAAGCACCTGGTGCGCGAGGGCCATCTGGACCGGGCGCTGGAGTTCCTGCCCACCGACCGCCAGATCCGCGAGCGGCTGGCCGCCGGACACGGCCTGACCGGTCCGGAGACGGCCGTCCTGCTGGCGTACACGAAGATCACGGTCGCCGAGGAGCTGCTGCACACCTCGCTGCCCGACGACCCGTATCTGCGCGGGCTGCTGCACACCTACTTCCCGACCCAGCTGCGCGAGCGGTTCGAGGAGCAGATCGACCACCACCCGCTGAACCGCGAGATCACCACGACCGTCCTGGTCAACGACACGGTCAACACCGGTGGTACGACGTATCTGCACCGGCTGCGCGAGGAGACCGGGGCGTCGCTGGAGGAGATCGTCCGGGCGCAGACCGTGGCCCGTACGATCTTCCGCTCGGCACCGGTGTGGGACGCGGTCGAGGCGCTGGACAACAAGGTCGAGGCCGAGGTCCAGACCCGTATCCGGCTGCACTCGCGCCGCCTGGTCGAGCGCGGCACCCGCTGGCTGCTGAACAACCGGCCGCAGCCGCTCCAGCTCGGCGAGACGGTGGAGTTCTTCGCCGACCGGGTCGAGCAGGTGTGGGCGCAGCTGCCCAAGCTGCTCAAGGGCGCGGACCAGGAGTGGTACCAGCAGGTCTACGACGAGCTGTCCGCGGCCGGCGTCCCGGACGAACTGGCCGCGCGGGTGGCCGGGTTCTCCTCCGCCTTCCCGGCGCTCGACATCGTCTCGGTGGCCGACCGCATGGGCCGGGACCCGATGGACGTCGCCGAGGTGTACTACGACCTGGCCGACCGGCTCGCCATCACCCAGCTGATGGACCGCATCATCGAGCTGCCGCGCGCCGACCGCTGGCAGTCCATGGCCCGTGCGGCGATCCGCGAGGACCTGTACGCGGCGCACGCGGCGCTGACGGCCGACGTCCTCGCCGTGGGCGACGCCGCCGCCACGCCGGAGCAGCGCTTCGAGGTGTGGGAGGAGAAGAACGCGGCGATCCTCTCCCGGGCCCGCACCACCCTGGAGGAGATCCGCGGCTCGGACGCGTTCGACCTGGCCAACCTCTCGGTGGCCATGAGGACGATGCGGACGCTGCTGCGCACTCACTCGTAGCGCGCACCGCCGGTGTACGAGGGCGCCCCGGGCCGGACGGCCCGGGGCGCCCTCGCGTCGTCCGCTCCGGCCGCTCCGGGCGCCTCGTTCCGCCGGGCGGGAAACTCCGCACGGCGTCCGGTAGCCTTTCCGGCTAATCAGGATCATTCGGTTAAAGTTGCGCGCGTGATGGTGAAACGCGCTCGGTACACCGCCTCCGCCGCCCACCGCGCCCCGGTCCTTCCTCGCGATGCGCGCCGCGCCGCCTGAGGCGCGTTCCGCCGGCCGAGCGGCGTCCCGGCCGCCGGTCGGCCGCGTGAAACGTTCCGCCGCGCCCCGGGCCGCCGTCGCGCTGCTCCTCGTCCTGCTGCTCCTGGTGATCGTCCGGCTGCCCTGGGCCGGTGACCTCGGCATGCACGCGGCCACCGTCGAACGCCTGCGGCACAGCCTGCTGCACCCCGGCAACCCGCTCGTCGCCGCCGACACCCCGAGCCCTTACTACTCGCCGTGGATGCTGCTGCTCGGCTGTGTCGCGCGGGTCGGCGGCTGGTCGGTCTTCCTCGTGCTGCGGCTGGCCGCGCTCGCCGGACTCGCGCTCCTGGCCACCGGCGTGCGCCGGTACGTACGGACACTGAGCCCGCATCCGGCCGCGCCCGCGCTGGCCGCGCTGAGCCTGGTGCTGCTGTGGGGCACCGTGCTCATCAACTGGAGCGGCTTCCTCTCCCTGAACTCGCTGGCGCTGACGGTCTCCTACCCCAGCGTGTTCGCCCTCGGGCTCTCCTTCCACCTGTGGGCGTGGCTCAGCCGGACGCTGCGCGCGCAGGCCGGCTGGGAGGTGTGGCTGGGCACCGGCGTGCTGTGGGCGGTGATCCTGCTCTGCCACCAGTTCACCGGGGTGGTCGCCACGCTGGGCGCGCTCGCCACGGTCGTCGCCGCCCGGCCGCCGCGCGCCCAGCGGCCGCGGATCGCCGCGGCGGCCGGGCTGGGTCTGCTGGTGCTGTGGCTGTGGCCGTACTACGACTTCTTCGCGCTGTTCTCGGCCGGTGACGGGCTGGCGAGCGTGCACCGCGCCCTCTACACGGACTTCGCGGGCCGGTACTGGCTGGCGCTGCTCGGGGTGGCGGCGCTGGTGCTGCGGTACCGGCGCGACCGGCGGGACCCGCTGGTGATCTTCTGTGCGCTGGGCGCGCTGGTGTGCGCGGCGGGCTTCGTCAGCGGCCACTACTCCTGGGGCCGGGCGCTGCCCGCCGCGCTGGTCCCGGCACAGCTCGCCATCGCCCTTGAGGTGTTCGGCGGGGGCCGCCGCGCGGTGCGCCTGCGCTGGGCCTGGGCGCTGGCCGCCGCGCTCGCCGTGGGCGCCTGGGCGCAGGCGGGGGTGGTGGGATACGTCGTGGGACGGGACGCGCTGCCCCCCGTGCTCGCCGCGCGCTACACGCCCCCCTGGACCGGATACCACTGGATCACCCCGCATGTGCGGTACGGCGATGTGGTGATGGCCCGGGACTTCCCGTCCCGGCTGGTGCCCGCCTACGGCGCCTACACCGTGGCGCCCGGCTACCCGGAGTTCTTCCTGCCGGACGCGGCCCGGCGGGAGCGGGCCGCCGAGCGCTACTTCGCGCGCGGCACACCGCGCGGCGCCCGCCGGGACATCCTGCGCACGTACCGCGTGCGCTGGGTCCTCGACGGCCGCCGCCCGCAGCGGGATCCCGGCCTGCGCCCGGTGGCCGGCGGACCGGGCGGACAGGTGCTGTACGCCGTGACGCGGTGAGTCCGAGGGCGGCGGCCACCGGCCGCCGGCTACTTGGCGTTGGTGAACGCCTCGTACTCCTTCAGGACCTCGTCGGTGGGCCCGTCCATGCGCAGTTCGCCGCGCTCCAGCCAGAGCACGCGCTCGCAGGTGTCGCGGATGGAGCCGTTGCTGTGGCTGACCAGGAACACCGTGCCCGCCTGCTTGCGCAGCTCGCGGATGCGCCGTTCCGAACGCCGCTGGAAGGAGCGGTCGCCGGTGGCCAGCGCCTCGTCGATGAGCAGCACGTCGTGGTCCTTGGCGGCGGCGATGGAGAAGCGCAGCCGGGCCGACATGCCGGAGGAGTACGTCCGCATGGGCAGCGAGATGAAGTCGCCCTTCTCGTTGATGCCGGAGAAGTCGACGATGTCCTGGTAGCGCTCCCTGACCTGCTCGCGGGACATGCCCATGGCGAGACCGCCGAGGTGGACGTTGCGCTCGCCGGTCAGGTCGTTCATCAGCGCCGCGTTCACACCGAGCAGGGAGGGCTGGCCGTCGGTGTAGATCTTGCCGCTCTCCACCGGCAGCAGCCCGGCGACCGCCTTGAGCAGGGTGGACTTGCCGGAGCCGTTGGTTCCGATGAGGCCGATCGCCTCGCCCTTGTAGGCGACGAACGACACCTTCTTCACCGCGTGCACCCGGCGCACGCCCGACGCCTTCTCGGCCTTCCCGGGCCGCAGGATGCGGTTGAGCGCGGCGGTCGCCGAGCCGCGCCCGGCGCCCGTGCCGTGGACGCGGTAGACGATGTCCACCTTGTCGGCGATGACGGTGGGGATGTTCTCGCTGGTCTGCTCGGCCTGCTCAGCCACGTCCGTACCTCTCCTCGGCCTTCCAGAAGTAGACGAAGCCGCCGACACCGGCGAGCAGCGCCCAGCCCAGCGCGTACGCCCACACGTGGTGCGGGAGCTGGTGGGCCTTGAAGCTGTCGATGAGCGCGAAGCGCATCAGGTCGATGTAGACGGCGGCCGGATTGGCCTCCAGCAGCTTCTGGAGCAGGTGCGGGACGTTGCTGTGCTTGAGCGTCTTGTCGATGCTCCACATGACGCCGGAGACGTACATCCAGGTGCGCAGCAGGAACGGCATCAGCTGGGCGATGTCCGGGGTCTTGGCGCCCAGCCGGGCGACGACCATCGACACGCCCGCGTTGAAGACGAACTGGAGCACCAGCACCGGGACGGCCAGCGCCCAGGAAGCGGCGGGCATCACACCGAAGCAGAGCAGGATCACCACGAGCGCGCACATCGAGAACAGCAGCTGCTGGAGCTGCTGGAGCGCGAAGGAGATGGGCAGCGCGGCGCGCGGGAAGTGCAGGGCCCGCACCAGGCCGAGGTTGCCGGAGATCGCCCGGGTGCCCGCCATGATCGAGCTCTGGGTGAACGTCCAGACGAACACACCGGTGACCAGGAACGGGACGAAGTCCGCCACGTTCTTGCTGGTGCCCAGCAGGATGCCGAAGATGAAGTAGTACACCGCGGCGTTCAGCAGGGGGGTGGCGACCTGCCAGACCTGCCCGAGCTTCGCCTGGCTGTACTGGGCGGTGAGCTTGGCGGTGGCGAACGCGGTGATGAAGTGCCGCCGTGCCCACAGCTCGCGCACGTACGCGGGCAGGGAGGGGCGGGCGCCGCTGACCGACAGGCCGTGCCGGGCGGCGAGCGCCGCGAGATCTTCTTCGGCGGGCGCCGGGCTCGAGGGCGGTGTGTGGAGGACCTGACTCACATCCGCTGCTTTCGTTCGGGGGGTATTCGGGTGGATCCGGGGGAGGTGACGCGGCTGCCGGTTCCGCGTCCGCCACCCGTTGCCTCGGCTTCTCTTTACGTCGCCGGGACGGGACCGTATCGTCGCAACGTGAGCGTAGGCCCAAGTAACGTCGCGACGCAACCGTTTCGTCGTAACGCCCTATGCTGGGCGGCATGACGACGAACGCAGGCGAACCCCAGACGCGCCCGCGCCGTCGCGCTCCCGCCGGGGCCGCCGTGCTCCGCGAGGACGTGACGGACGCGATCCGGGCTGCCGTCTTCGCGGAACTCGCCTCGGTCGGCTACGCGCGCATGTCCATCGAGGGCATCGCCCGGCGCGCGGGCGTCGGCAAGACCGCCGTGTACCGCCGCTGGCGCTCCAAGCTGCACCTGGTGCTCGACGTCGTCTCCGCGCTCGCCGTCCAGGGCCTGCCCGCCCCCGACACCGGGTCCCTGGAGATGGACCTGCGCATGCTCTACGAGGTGACCTCCCGCGCCCTGCGCCATCCGGTGGCCTCGCAGATCCTGCCCGACCTCCAGGCCGAGGCGGCCCGCAACCCCGATCTCGCCGAGGCCGTGCAGAAGGCCCTGCGCGCCGGTCAGGAGGGCGTCGCCAGCAGCATCCTCGCGGCGGCGGAGGCGCGCGGGGAGGTCGGTGCCGGTGTGGACCACGACCTGGCCCTCGACCTGATCTCCGGCCCGCTGTACTGGCGCGCGGTCGTGATCCGTACGCCCAAGCTCCCCAAGGGCTATCTGAGCGCGCTCGCGCGCGGCACGGCCGAGGCGCTCAAGGCCCTGTGACACCGGCCGGCCGCCGGTGCGCGAGCGGTCCGGCCGCCCGCCCACGGCACGGCGCCGCGCGCCCGCGGGAGCGCGGCGGCGACGGGGCCCGCCGCGGGGCCGTCCGGGCGGGCCGTGCCGCGACCGTCAGGCGCCGGCCGTCCCGGGGTGGTGGCGGACCCAGCCCGCCCAGGCGGACGTGATCATGTCCTGGACGTCGTGGCGGGCCTTCCAGCCGAGCGCGGCGGCGGCGCGGTCGGCGGAGGCGACGACACGGGCCGCGTCGCCGGGGCGGCGCGTGGTCACCACCGGGGCGCGGTGGTGACCGGTCACCGAGCCGATCGTGTCGATCATCTCGCGCACCGAGACGCCCTCGCCGCGCCCGATGTTCAGGGTCAGGTCGCGGCCGGGGGCGGCGCGCAGCGCGCGGGCCGTGGCGACATGGGCCTCGGCGAGGTCCACCACGTGGATGTAGTCGCGCACGCAGGTGCCGTCGCCGGTGGCGTAGTCGTCGCCGAAGATCTGCGGTGCCTCGCCCTCCGTCAGCTTCTCGAAGACCATGGGCACGAGGTTGTAGACGCCGGTGTCCGCCAGCTCGGGAGTGGCCGCGCCCGCCACGTTGAAGTAGCGCAGGGAGGCCGTGGCCGTCCCGCACGCCCGGCCCGTCGCGCGCACCAGCCACTCGCCGGCCAGCTTGGTCTCCCCGTACGGCGACAGGGGCGCGCACGGGGTCTCCTCGGTGACCAGGTCCACGTCCGGCATGCCGTAGACGGCCGCGGAGGAGGAGAAGACGAAGGCGTCCACCGGGGCCGCCGTCACGGCCTCCAGCAGGACGCGCAGGCCCTCCACGTTCTCCCGGTAGTAGTGCAGGGGCAGCTCGACGGACTCGCCGACCTGCTTCTTGCCCGCCAGGTGGACGACGCCGGTGATCCGGTGCCCGGCCAGGGTCCGCTTCAGCCGTTCGCCGTCCAGGGTGGAGCCGACGACCAGCGGGACACCGTCCGGCACGCGGTCGGCGATGCCCGTGGACAGGTCGTCGTAGACCACGGCCCGCTCGCCCGCTTCGGTCATCGCGCGAACGACATGGGCGCCGATGTAGCCGGCGCCTCCGGTGATCAGCCAGGTCATGGTGGGCGTCTCCTCGTCAGTTGGCCCGGGTGGTGCTGTGGTGCTCGGTACGTGAGAGGTGCGTGTCCTACCCGGCCCCCCGGCGCAGCAGCCGGCGGAGCCTGCCGCGCAGGATGGCCGCGGCACCGCGCCAGCCGGTCGCCAGGCGCAGGGCCAGCGCACCGGAGTGCGTGGCGTAGGGCTGGACCAGCAGGATGCCGAAGCGCAGGTTGGGCAGGACGGTCCGGCGCAGCAGCCCGGGACCGGCCCAGGCGTGCCCCGTCGTCTCGCGGGAGGTGCCGTCGGCGAAGCACACCCGCAGTTGCAGGTCCCAGGTGCCCGCGCCGAGCGCCGTCAGGTCCACGAACGTCTCGGCCCGCCAGGTGTCGCCGGTGTCCGGCCGGAGGGCGACCGTGGTGCGCTGCGCGGAGCGGCCCGCCTCGCGGTGCACCCACTCCACCTCCAGCGTCCGCGGGCCCGCCTGCGCCACCCCGCCGTACATCTCGTGCAGCCGGAGCCGCAGCAGGGTGGCGCCCCGCGCGCGGGGGCGCAGTGCCGCGTCCACGGCGAGCGGCAGCAGATGGGCCGGCCGCGTCAGGTAGGGCTCCAGGGTGAGCTGGGGCAGGTCCTCCGACCAGATGGGCACACCGTGCCGGTCCCGTACGTAGGGCGGGCACAGCCGCTCCGGGCGGGCGGCGAGCTCCTTCAGGCGCGGCAGGTCGCGCGGTTCGGGCGAGGCCAGGATCACCCGGGCGAGCAGCCGACCCGGCGCGGTCGGCTCGCTCGTCCAGTCGGCCGCGTCGTACCCCCGCAGATAGGCCCGGGTGTGCGTCCACCAGGCCCGCCGGTACCCGGCGTCGCGCAGGCTCAGCTCGCGTGCGTACATGCGCAGCTCGTGTTCGAGGAACTTGGCGCGGGCCGCCCGCGCCAGTTCCTTGCGCCCGGCGTTCAGCAGGATCTCGTACGCCTGCCGGGCGGCCTCGGCGCGCGCCTGCCAGTTCCGGATGTGCGCCCGGTCCAGTGAGATGGACAGCTGCTCCGCCTCCCGGCGCACGTGCCAGACGTACACCTGGTCGGGGACGAGGGCCACGCGCGGCGCCGCGGCCAGGACGCGGGCGGCGAAGACCAGGTCCTCGTAGGGGAAGCGGCCCTCCGGGAAGCGGACCGCGTGCTCCCGGAGGAAGTCGGTGCGGTACAGCTTGTTGACGCACAGCGTGTCGTGCACGAGGTCCGTCATCTCCGCGGGGCTGGTGAGGACCCGGCTGTGCGCGTACAGCTCCTCCTCCCAGGCCACCTCGAGACCGGAGGGCAGCTCGCGGCGTACGCACAGGCCGCCCGCGACCTCGGCGTGCTCCTGCTCCGCCGTGGTGAGCAGCGCGTCCACCGCGCCCGGCGGCAGGACGTCGTCGCTGTCCAGGAACATCAGATAGGGCGCGGTCACCGCGTCGATGCCGGTGTTGCGCGGGGTGCCGCAGCCGCCGCTGTTGGTCTCGTGGCGGATCACTCTCAGTCTCGGCTCCCCCTCCGCGAGGCGGACGAGCAGCTCGTAGGTGCCGTCCGTCGAGCAGTCGTCGACAGCGATCACCTCGCGGACCATGGGGCCCTGGACGAGTGCCGAACGAACCGCGTGCCCTATGCGGTCGACGTCGTTGTAGCCGATGACGACGACGCCCACATGGGCGGCCTGGTGCGGGTGGGGGTGCGGGTGCATGGAGTCCACGGCCCAATATCGTAGGTGCGGTCGGTAATCCCCCGTTAAGAGGAACTTAGCGTCCCGTGAGAGAGACGGTCGCCCTCCGTTCAGGTTCGACGTGCGGCACCGCTGCCTCCGTCGAGCGCCACAGCCGGACGAACGAGACTACCGTGGCGGCCGCCAGCAGGCCGTTGCGGGCCAGCATCAGCGCGCACCCGGCCCAGGTGGAGGCCTCCACCTGGCCGTAGAGCGTGGGATAGGCGACCGCGCTGACCAGGCAGGCCGGGGCGAGCAGGGCGGCGACGGGACGCTGGGTCGTGTGCCGTGAGGTGAGACACACCGCGGCGAGTCCGAGCAGCCAGATCATGTACTGCGGGCTGATCACCCGGCTGGTCACGGTGAACAGCAGGGTGGCGCTCAGCGCGGCGTCGCAGGGGGTGTCGGGGGCCCGGCGCCGGGCGCGCACGCGCCAGAGCAGCAGCGGCGCGAGGGCCGCGGCGGACAGCGCCAGGAAGACATGGGCCACGGTGGTGACGTACGGCCCGGTGAACTCCAGCGAGCCGTAGCGGTAGCGGACGACGCCCGGCCAGCCGGCGTGGGTCGCCAGGGCGAGCAGGGTGCCGCCGAACGACTCGATCTGCACCCCGCGCCCGCCCTGCCCGCGCAGGAAGGCCAGCGGGTTGCGGAACACCGCGGCGAGCACCAGCGCGGCGAGCGCGCCGGTCCCGGCCGCCCAGGTCCACGCCGAGCGGGTCGTACGGCCCCGGGGCGTGCCGAGCAGCACCAGCGCGGGCCACACCTTCATCAGCGCGCCCAGTGCGGCCAGCGCCCCGCAGGCGCGGGGGGAGCGGCGCAGGGCCAGCAGGGCGAGCACGGCGAAGGCGGTGACCTGGAGGTCGTAGCGGGCGAGCGGGACGTGCAGCAGCAGCGGCAGGCCCAGCGTCCAGTAGCGGGCGCCGCGCAGACTGCCGTCCGGCCGGGTGCCCTCGCGGGCCAGGGCCACCGCGATCACCGCGTCCGCGGCCAGGGCGAGCGCCACGAACGCCTGGAAGTACGTCAGCCAGGGCAGCAGCGCGGGGGAGAGCAGGACCGGTGCGGCGCCCGGCGGGTACTGCCAGAGCGGGTCGTGCGCGGGGAAGGCGCCGTGCGCCAGCACCAGGTACCAGTGGTGGTACAGCTTCCACACCTCGCGCGCCACGGCGCCGCCGCCCAGCGGGGGCAGCGTGTCGTGGGCGAGCAGGGTCAGTGTCGCCGCGCGCGTGAGGAGCCAGGCGGCCGCCAGGGCGAGGAGGCGGTGTCGCGTCGAGGCACGGGCCGGTGGCCGCGGCACGCTCCGGAAGGCACTCATCACCGCGGATCGTAGAACGCGCGAATGCCCTGTCCGTGCCGATACACGGCCACAGGCGGGTAAGAAGGCGGTAGGTGCGGTGAAACGGGTGTTCCGGGCCTGGGGGAGCGCGGCCTGCCGCGCCCGTCCGCCGGGGGCGGCGGCTCAGCCGCAGTGCGCGGTGCCCCCCGGGTCCGCCGCGCCGGCCGCGGGCCCGGACGGGCCCGGCACCGCCGAGTCCAGGGCGTCGGTGAGCCGGGCGAGGCGGACGTGCAGATCCTCGATCTCGTCCAGCCCCAGGCCGGTGGCCGCCATGATCCGGGGCGGCACGAGAGCCGCGCGCCCGCGCAGCGCGGTGCCCTCGGCGGTGAGCCGGACCCGGACCGACCGCTCGTCGTGCGCGCTGCGCTCCCGGGTCACCAGACCGGCCGCCTCCAGCCGCTTGAGCAGCGGGGAGAGGGTCCCGGAGTCGAGGCGCAGCCGCTCGCCCAGCTGTTTGACGGGGGTCTCGCCGCGCTCCCACAGCACCAGCATCACCAGGTACTGCGGATAGGTCAGGCCCAGGTCCTTCAGGAGCGAGCGGTAGACGCCGGTGAAGGCGCGCGAGGCGGCGTGCAGCGCGAAGCAGATCTGGTGGTCCAGGCGCAGCCACTCCTCGTCGGGGGCGGGGGGCCGCGGTACCTCGGTCGTCATGTGCCTCAGGGTACCCGAGGTACCTCGCGCGTCATTCAGTTGTGCACAACTTAATTGTGTGCTCTACTCATGGCGCAAGAACCGCGGGGACCGCAAGAACCGCAGGAACCGCGGAAACGCACACCGATGTCTTCCGAGAGGGCTGGATCGCCATGGACACGCTCTACACCGCCGTCGCCACCGCCACCCACGGCCGCGAGGGCCGCGCCTACAGCTCCGACGGCAAGCTGGACGTGCAGCTCGCCGCGCCCGTGGAGCTGGGCGGCGACGGACAGGGCACCAACCCGGAGCAGATGTTCGCCGCCGGCTACGCGGCCTGCTTCGCCGGCGCCCTCGCCGTCGTCGGCCGCCGGGCCAAGGTGGACGTGAGCGACGCCGCGGTCACCGGCGAGGTCGCCTTCGGCAAGCAGGGCGAGGGCTTCGCGCTCGCCGTCACCCTGCGCGTCGAGCTGCCCGACACCGTGGACGAGGCCACCGGCCGCGAACTGGTCGAGCAGGCCCACCAGGTGTGCCCCTACTCCAACGCCACCCGCGGCAACATCCCGGTCGACCTCGTCATCGAGTGACCCGGGCGCGCACGCTCAGGACGGTGCGAGCCGGTCGTGCCCGGACGCCTGCGCGGGCACCTGGGCGCCGCCGCCCGGCGCCGTCCGCGCGGTGGCCGGGGCGGACGCGGGCGGCGTCCAGTCCCGCTCGCCCAGCAGCAGCGTGCGCACCACCCGCTCCGCCGCCCAGCCGTCGTCGAACTCGCAGAACCGCGCCCGGAACGCCGCCCGCAGCCGCGCCGACTCCGCGTCCCGCCAGGTCCCCGACGCCAGCAGCCACGCCAGCTCGCGGTAGGAGCGCGCCACATGGCCCGGCGGCTCGGCCCGCACGTCGAAGTACACGCCCCGGCTCGCCGTGTACGCGTCGAAGTCGTCGGCGTGCACCACGATCGGCCGGTCCAGGTTGGCGTAGTCGAACATCAGGGCGGAGTAGTCGGTGACGAGCACATCGGCGGCGAGCAGCACGTCCTCCGCGTACGGCTCGTCCGTCGCGTCCACCAGCACCCCGCGCCGGTGCAGCTCGGCCAGGCCCAGACCGCGCGCCGGACCGGCCGCGAGCGACGGGTGCAGCCGGACCACGAGGGTGTGCCCCTCGCCCAGGTCGGCGGCGAGCCGGGCGGGATCGAACCGCTCGACGTGCCCGCCGCGCCGGTACTCGCGGCGGGTCGGCGCGTACAGCACCACGGTGTGGTCCGCCGGGACGCCGAGCCGGGCGCGCACCGCCGCCCCGGCGTCCGGCGCCGCGCCCACCAGGATGTCGTTGCGCGGGCTGCCGGTGCGCGCGGAGCCGAAGCGGCACGGGTAGGCCCGCTCCCACACCAGCTCGGAGTGGCGGTTGGCGACCAGGCTGTGGTCCCAGCGGTCGGCCCGGCGCAGCATGCCCGGGACGTCCACGCCGTGCCGGGCGCCGGGCTTGCCCAGCAGATCGGCCCCCATGTACTTCAGCGGCGTCCCCTGGTGCGTCTGGATGTGCACGCTGCCGGGCCGCTTGTCGGGGACGTCGGGCCAGTTGACGTTGTTGACGAAGTACGCGGCGCGCGCGGCGAGTTCCCGGAAGCGCGGACCGCCGGGCACGACGTACTCGGTGCCGGGCGGCAGCAGACCGGCGCGCCGGGCCCGCTCGGGGTCGCGCACCACCCACACCCCGCGCAGCTGCGGGGCGATCTCCCGGGCCCTGCGGTACACCGCGGCCGGGTCGCCGAGCACCCCGCGGTGCGAGAAGGCCGAGTACAGGACCAGGTCCTCGGCCTGCGGCCGGCGGGCGTGCAGCGCGCCCCAGCCGTCCTTGGCCCGGCGCGCCGCGACCCGGCGGACCTGCCGCGCCCGGCGGCCCGCCTCCCGCCGAGCCCGCGCGGCCTGCCGCCGCAGCGCGTACGCCGCGTACCCGCCCTCCAGGACCCGCAGTCCGTCGGGCACGGGCGCCCCGGCGGGCCGGTGCGCGGCGAACAGTTCGGCCGTGCGGCGGAAGAACTCCGCCTTGTCGGCCGGGGGCACCCGGTCCGGCTTGGCCAGGATGTCGAGGCAGTGCTCGCCCGCCTTGCGGTGCAGGTACGGCCGCCAGGACGCCAGGTCGGGCCGGTCGTCCAGATACGCGAACACCCGCTCGTACTGGTCGTGGATGTCGAAGTGCTTGCGGCTGGTGGTGGACAGGATGCTGCCCTGCCGGCGCTGCCGGTAGTTCAGGCAGATCCGGTCCAGCGCGGCGATCCGGTCCGCGGTGAGCAGCACCGGGAAGGTCCAGGGCGTGTCCTCGTAGTAGCCCGGCGGGAAGGCGAAGCCGTGCTTGTCGACGAAGTCGCGCCGGTACAGCTTGTTCCACACCACCATCAGCAGATCGAGGATCTCCGGGCGCTCGGCCGCCGTGAAGGTCCCCGCGCCGCCCGCCTCGGCCAGCACCCGCGCCAGGGCGTTGCGGCGCGTCCCGCCCCACCAGTAGGTGCGCGCGTAGTCGAAGACCAGCACGTCCGGGTCGTCGGTCTCGGCCAGCCGGTCCGCCATGGCGCGCAGCGCGCCCGGGGTGAGCGTGTCGTCGCTGTCGAGGAAGAAGAGGAAGTCGCCGGTGGCCCGCTCCGCCCCCGCGTTGCGGGCGCGGCCCAGACCGGCGTTCTCCGGCAGGTGCAGCACGCGCACGCGCGCGTCGCGCGCCGCGTACTCGTCGAGGATCGCGCCGGAGCCGTCCGGGGAGCAGTCGTCGACGGCGATCACCTCGATGTCCCGGAAGGACTGCCCGAGGACCGAGTCGAGGCACTCGCGCAGGAAGCCCTGCACCTGGAAACAGGGGACGATGATGCTGAAGCGGGGCACTGCTGTCGTCAGCTCCTCACGAACGGGGCGGCGGACCTCGGGAAGGGCACCGCGGCCGGGGCCGGGGTGCGCGCGGCGAGCGGGACCACGGGCGGCAGCGCCTCCTCCGGCTCGCCGAGGAACACCCGGCGCACCACCCGCTCGGCGGCCCGCCCGTCGTCGAAGGCACAGAACCGCTCACGGAACGCCGCCCGCAGCGCCGCCGACCGGGGCCCGGCGAACGCGCCGTCGCGGAAGAGGCCGACCAGCTCGCCGGGGGTGCGCGCCACCGGCCCCGGCGGGGTCTCCAGCAGGTCGAAGCAGACGCCCCGCGTCTCGCGGTACACCTCCCAGTCGTCGGCGTACACGACGACCGGGCGGTCCAGGACGGCGTAGTCGAACATGATCGACGAGTAGTCGGTGACCAGCGCGTCGGCGGCCAGGCACACCTCCTCCGTGGAGCGGTGCCCGGTCACGTCGATGACCCGGCCGCTGCCCGCGCGCCCGCCCCGGTCGTAGAAGTAGTGGGCGCGCAGCAGGACGACGACGTCGTCACCCGCCGCCGCGCAGAACTCCTCCAGGTCCAGGCCCGGTGCGAAGCCGGTGCGGTGGTCGCGGTGGGTGGGGGCGTACAGCACGGCCGTCGCGCCCTCGGGCACGCCCAGCGCGCGCCGGATCGCGGCCACCTCCCGCGCACCGGCCGTCAGCAGCAGGTCGTTGCGCGGATAGCCGTACTCCAGCGTCTCGTACGCGCCCGGGAAGGCCCGCTCCCACACCTCGGTGGAGTGCCGGTTGGCGGACAGGTTGTGGTCCCAGCGGTCCACCCGGCGCAGCAGCCGGGTGAAGCTGCCCGACTGCGCCGCGACCACCGGGTACACCGACTGGTCGCAGCCCATCGTCTTCAGCGGGGTGCCGTGCTGGGTCTGAAGGTGCACACTGCCGGGCCGTTTGACGACGGCGTCCGCGAAGTTGGCGTTGTTCACCAGGTACTTGGCGCGGGCCAGCACCTTCCAGTAGCGCGGGCTGCCGGTCACCGCGTGGTCGACACCTTCGGGCAGGGTGTGCTCCTGGCCCGGCTCGACCAGGAACACCCCCCGCAGATGCGGGGCGAGTTCGCGGGCCCTGGCGTGCAGCGCGGCCGGATTGCAGGCGTAGCCGCGCCCCCAGTACGCGCAGTACACGACGAGGCGCTCGTCGAGCGGCCGGCGCAGGTGCCAGCGGTAGCCGAGGCGGGCGCGCACCCGGCGCAGGGCAGCGGCGGCGGTACGGGCCGCCCGCGCGGCCCGTCCGGCGGGCCCGGCGGCGGCGCCCAGCGCGCGCAGCGCCGGGTGGGCGCCGGCGGCGAGCAGCCGGTGCGCCGCGCCCGCGGCGCCCGGGGGCGGCCGGAACCCGGCCGGGCGGTGCGCGCGGTACAGCGCGCGGGCGGCGCGCAGGAACGCCCGGCGGCGCCCGGCGGGCAGCCGCTCCGGATGCCGGGCCGTCGCCACCACCAGCTCCATGACGTGCGCGAACAGCGGCACGTACCGCTCGGCGGCCAGGCCCGCCTCCGTGGCCCGGACGAGCACCCGCTCCGACTGGTCGAGGAGGTCGAAGTGGTGCTCGCCCGGGAGTTCGAGCCGGCTGCCCTGGCGGCGCAGCAGATGCCGTACGACGCTCTCGCGCAGCACCGCGACCCGCTCGGCGGCGAGCACCGCGCGCACGCCCCAGCCGAGGTCGGTGTGGTGGCCGCAGGAGAAGGCGAGGCCGTGGACGCTCACGAAGGCCCGGCGGTGGACGGCGCTCCACGCGGGCAGCCCCGCCCC
This sequence comes from Streptomyces sp. PL-25, assembly GCF_058344915.1. NCBI lineage: Bacteria > Bacillati > Actinomycetota > Actinomycetes > Kitasatosporales > Streptomycetaceae > Streptomyces > Streptomyces sp. PL-25. The sequence continues at coordinate 2,798,783 of NZ_CP136997.1, read as the reverse complement.
GGTCAGCCGGGGGGCGTCGGCGGGCGCGAAGACGCCGTCGGGCAGCTCTCCGTCCGCGTCCCCGGCCGGGGGCACCCGCTCGGCCGTCCCCTCCCACCAGGGCGTCCGCTCGTGCGCGCAGTACAGCACGTCGACGTCGCCGGTCTCGGCCAGCCGCCCGGCCAGCGCGGTCAGCGCGCCCGGCGCGAGCACGTCGTCGCCGTCCAGGAAGAGCAGATAGGAGCCGGTCGCCGCGGCCGTCCCCGCGTTGCGCGCGCCGCCGAGACCGGCGGACGGCGGCGAGTGCACCGGCCGCACCCGCGAGTCCCGGCGGGCGCGGTCGGCGGCCACGCCCGCGGCCGGGGCACCGGGCCCGTCACAGACCGGGATCAGCTCGAAGTCGCCGTAGGACTGGGCGAGGACGGAGTCCAGCGCCAGGGACAGCCTGCCCGCCACGCCGTGGGACGGGACGATGATGCTGAAGCGGGGCATCCTGCTCTCTCTCAGTGGCTCGCGTGGACGGCTCAGTGGCTCTCATGGACGGCCTGGGGGCCCGCGGGCGGCGGCACGGTGGCCAGCCGGGACCTGGCCCGGAGGGCCGCGGCCCGCGACGGCACCGGACGGCGCTCGGCGAGCGGCACGACGGGCGGCAGCCCGGCCGCCTCGTCCCGCTGCCCGAGCACCACATGGCGCACCACCCGCTCGGCGGCGCGCCCGTCGTCCAGCGGGCAGAACCGCTCCCGGAAGGCGGCCCGCAGCTGCGCGGAGCGGGAGCCGTGCCAGTGGCCGCCGGTGAGGATGTCGACGAGTTCGTCGGCGGTGCGGGCGACCGCGCCGGGCGGCTGGGCGCGCACGTCGAAGTAGGTGCCGCGGGCCGCCTCGTACGCCGCCCAGTCGTCGGCCAGCAGCACGATCGGGCGGTCGAGCACGGCGTAGTCGAACATGATCGACGAGTAGTCCGTGAGCAGGACGTCGGAGGCCAGGCACAGCTCCTCGACGCTCGGGTGCCCGCTGACGTCGACGACCCGGCCGCCCGCCGCCGGGGCCCGGTGCGCCGACGGGGCAGGGCCGCCGGTGAGCGGGGCCTCGGCCAGGTAGTGGGCGCGGGCCAGGACGACGAAGCGGGGGCCCAGCCGGTGCGCGAAGCGCTCCAGGTCCAGCGCGGGCCGCTGGGTGCGGCGGTAGTCGCGGTGGGTCGGCGCGTACAGCAGCGCCACCACGTCGTCCGGGATGCCCAGGGACGCGCGCAGCGCCGCCACGTCCGCCGAGGTCGCCCGCTGGAAGACGTCGTCGCGCGGGCAGCCGTACTCCAGCGTGGTGTACCGGCCCGGGTAGACGCGCTCCCAGGTCAGCGTGGTGTGCCGGTTGCCGGAGACGACGTAGTCCCACTTGTCGACGCCGCGCAGCAGCTCGGCGAAGTCCATGCCGCGGGCCGCCGCCGGGTGCTCCTGGAGGTCCAGGCCCATGTGCTTGAGCGGGGTGCCGTGCTGGGTCTGCACGAACACCTGGCCGCGCCGCTTGACCAGGCGGCGGTCGAAGTTGACGTTGTTGACCAGGTACTTGGAGCGGGCCAGCGCCGTCCAGTACGCGGCCGTGCCCGGGGTGAGCCGGCGGGTGCCGGGCGGGGTGCGGCCGTGGTGGCCGGGCCGGGCGATCCACGCGGTGCGGATGTGCGGCGCCAGCGCGCGGAACGCCGCCTCCAGCGCCCCCGGACTGCACCCGTGCCCGCGCCCCCAGTACGCGGCGAACACCGCACGGTCGGCGCGCACCGGCAGGCACAGCTGGATCCGGTAGTGCGCCTGGAGCAGGGCGGCGCGCAGTGCCCGCAGGCACCGCAGGCCGCCGCCTGCGACCCGGCGGCGCAGGGTCATCGCCAGCCGCAGCCCGCGGAAGACGCGGTGCAGGCCGAGCCGGACCAGGGCGTGCCGCAGCCGGGTCCGCGGGGCGAGGCGGGCCCCCGGGCAGCGGTGCCGGCGGTAGTACGTCCGGGCCAGGCGCAGGAACTCGGCGCGGCTGCCGCGCGGCAGCCGGCCGGGGCGGGTGAACACGGTGGTGAGGTGGTCGACCATGCGCCGGAACAGCACCGGCCGCCAGGCGGCCAGTTCGGGGCGCCGGTCCAGGAAGGCGAAGACCCGGTCGTACTGCGCGAAGACATCGAAGTGGCGGCGGCTCGTGGTGCCCAGGATGCTGCCCCGGCGCCGCTGCCGGTAGTGCACGCAGACCCGGTCCAGGGTCGCGATCGACCCGGCCGCCAGCAGCGCCGGGTACGTCCAGGGCGTGTCCTCGTAGTAGCCGTCCGGGAAGGCGAGTTCCTCGCGGCGCACGAAGTCGCGCCGGTACGCCTTGTTCCAGGCCACCATCAGCACCCGCAGCAGGTCGGGGCGGTCGGCCAGCCGGAAGGGCGCCGGACCCTCCTGGCACAGCAGGCCGCCGGCCGGATCGGGCACGGGCCGGCCGGTCCAGTCGGTGCGGGCGAAGCCGTAGACCAGGACGTCGGGCTCGCCGGTCTCCTTGAGCCGGGCGGCGATCGCCCACAGCGCCTCGGGGGTGAGGGTGTCGTCGCTGTCCAGGAAGAGCAGGTACTCGCCGGTGGCGCGGGCCATGCCCGCGTTGCGGGCGGCGCCCAGGCCCTGGTTCTCCGCCAGGTGGATCGCGCGCACGCGCGGGTCGCGGGCGGCGAACTCGTCGATGATCTCCCCGCAGGCGTCCGGCGAGCAGTCGTCCACGGCGATCAGTTCGAGGTCCATGAAGGACTGGGAGAGCACGGACTCCAGGCACGCGTGCAGATACGCCTGGACCCGGTACGCGGGGACGATGACACTGAACCTGGGCAACGGGACATCCAAGGGTCGCGCGGGCGGTCGGTGCTGCCGTGCCCGGAAACGGCCGATGGAGTGAATGGGTTACGGTTCGCTACGGCATATGGGGGACCGTGGGTGAACGGAAGAGGGCGGACCGGTGCCGGTCCGCCCCCTGCGCCGTACGCGGCCGCCCGCGCGGCTACTTGACCGCGCCCGCCATCACGCCGGACACGAACTGCCGCTGGAAGGCGAAGAACACGGCCAGCGGGATCACCATCGAGATGAACGCGCCCGGCGCCAGCACGTCGACGTTGTTGCCGAACTGGCGCACCTGGGTCTGCAGGGCCACGGTGATCGGCTGGGTGCCGGACTTGGTGAACACCAGCGCGACCAGCATGTCGTTCCACACCCACAGGAACTGGAAGATGCCGAGGCTCGCGATGGCCGGCCCGCCCAGCGGCAGCACGACCCGGGCGAACAGGCGCAGTTCGCCGGCGCCGTCGAGGCGGGCCGCCTCCAGCAGTTCGCGCGGGATCTCCGCGAAGAAGTTCCGCAGCAGGAACACCGCGAACGGCAGTCCGAAGCCGGTGTGGAAGAGGATCACCCCGAAGATGGTCCCGAACAGGCCGATCCTCCCGAAGAGTTCGGCGATCGGGATGAGCGCCACCTGCACCGGCACGACCAGCAGGCCCACCACGGCCAGGAACCACCAGTCGCGGCCCGGGAACTCCATCCAGGCGAACGCGTAGCCGGCCAGCGAGCCGACCACGACCACCAGGACCGTCGCCGGGACGGTGATCAGGGCGGTGTTGAGCAGGGAGTGGGTGATGTCGCCGTTCTCCAGCAGCTTCCGGTAGCTGCCGAAGGTCAGCTGGGAGGGCCGGGTGAACACGGTCCACCAGCCGCTCGCGCTCATGTCCTCCGGGGAGCGCAGCGAGGACAGCAGCAGCCCGATCGTGGGGACCAGCCAGAACAGGCCCACCAGGATCAGGAACACCCGCACCACGCTCCCGCCCGCGATCTCCGCGAGCCGGGAGCCGAGCGGGCGACGGGCCCGCGCGGGCGGCGCGGCGGGCACCGCCCGCGCCTCGGTGACCGCCTCGGCCGTCATCGCCGCACCTCCCGCCGCAGTCGCCTCATGTTGCTGTGTCCATCCGGGGGGCGACCCCCGGGCCCCCGGCAGAACGTGTGGGATGCCCTCATCGCCGCACCTCCCGCCGCAGCCGCCGCATGTTGCTGTGTCCATCCGGGGGGCGACCCCCGGACCCCCGGCAGAACGTGTGGGGTGCCCTCATCGCCGCACCTCCCGCCGCAGTCGCCTCATGTTGAACACCATCACCGGGATCACCAGGAGCAGCAGGAACACCGAGATCGCGCTGGCCACGCCGGGGCGGCCCTCGGAGAAGCCCTTGCGGTACAGCTCCAGGGCCAGCACGTTGGCGTCGTCCTGCGAGGAGCCGGGCGCGATGATGAAGACCAGGTCGAAGATCTTCAGTACGTTGATCATCAGAGTGACCGCGACGACCGCGAGCACCGGCGCCAGCAGCGGCACGGTGATCCGGCGGAACACCTGCCACTCGTTGGCCCCGTCCACCCGGGCGGCCTCCAGCAGCTCCCGCGGCACGCCCGCGAGCCCCGCTGCGATCAGCACCATGGCGAACCCGGCCCACATCCACACGTACGCGCCGATGATGGCCGGGGTGACCAGCGACGGGCCCAGCCAGTCCACGCCGTTGTACGGGGCCTTGAAGTTGTCGGCGGGCAGCCGCAGCAGGGCGCCGTCGGCCGCGGCGGGCAGCGTGAAGGTGCCGTCGGCCGCGGCCTTCGTGCGGGCCACCACCGAACCGCCCTTGACCGCCTCGATCCGCATGCCGTCGTAGCCCAGTTCGGACGGGTCGACCGCGCCGGGCCGGCCGACGCCCTTGCCGCGGGTGAAGTCCTGCCAGGCGGTGCCGGTGATCTTCCCCGGATCGGCCGTCGCCTCGACGGCCCGCTTCGCGCCGTCCGGCATCTGGTCGGGGGCGACCCCGACCAGCGGCAGCGCCACCGGCCGGCCGGTGTGCACCGGCTCCGTGGTGAGGAAGCCGCCGTGGTCGGGCCTGAGCGGCGAGTCGCGGCCCGGGTGGGCCTTCGGGAACGCCGAGGACCGCGCGAACGTGTCATGGACGCCGACCCACACCGCGTTGGCGACGCCCTTGTCCGGGTCCTGGTCGTAGACCAGCCGGAAGATGATCCCGGCCGCGAGCATCGAGATGGCCATCGGCATGAAGACGACCAGCTTGAACGCCGTGCCCCAGCGCACCCGTTCGGTCAGCACCGCGAAGACCAGCCCGAGCGCGGTGGCCACCGCCGGGGCGGCCACCACCCAGATGATGTTGTTCTTCAGCGCGGTGCGGATGCCGTCGTCGGTGAACAGGGCCCGGTAGTTGTCGAACCCGGCGAAGGAGTCGCCCGAGGAGTCGTAGAAGCTGCGGACGAGCGAGTACCCGATCGGGTAGACCACGAGCGCGCCGAGCAGTACCAGGGCGGGCAGCAGGAACAGCACCGCCACGGTCCTGCGGGTGCCGGTCACGCTCTTGCGCTTCGGCGGAGGGGCGGAGGGGGACGCGGTGCTCCCGGCGACCCCCTCGGCGGCGGCCGGCGTCATCGCCGGATCAGCTCCCGCCGCCGTACGCAGCCGCCGCGTCCTTCTCCAGTCTCGCCTGGGCGCCCGCGACGTCCGACGGGTTCTTCAGGAAGTCCTGGAGGTCCTTCCACTCGCCCTTGCCGGGCGTGCCGCCGAACGCCTGCGGGGCCTGGTCGGACATGTCGAAGCGGAAGTCGTCGCCCGACGCGACCAGCGCCTTGGCGATCTTGCGCTGCACGTCGTTCGGGTACGCCGACTCCGGCACGTTCTTGTTCGGCGAGAGATAGCCGCCGAGCTTCGCCTGGATGGTCGCCGCGTCCGACGAGGCCAGGAAGGTGACCAGGGCCTGCGCCGCCTTGGAGTCCTTGAAGATCACCGCCGCGTCGCCGCCGGAGACCACCGGTGCGCTCGCGCCCACGGCCGGGAACGGGAACACCTTGGCGTCCGTGCCCACCTTCGCCTTGGTCTCGCCGATGTTGACCTGCGCGAAGTCGCCCTCGTAGACCATGGCGGCCTTCGGCTGGTCGCCGCCGGTGAAGGTCTGGGTGACCGACGCCGGGAACTCCACCTGGAGCGCGCCGCTCTGCCCGCCCGCGACATAGTCCTTCCTGGACCAGATCTGCGCGAGCGTGGTGAGGGCCTGCCTGACGGACGGGTCCGTCCACTTGATCTTGTGCTGGGCGAGCTGGTCGTACTTCTCCGGGCCCGCCTGGGACAGATAGACGTTCTCGAACCAGTCGGTGAGGGTCCACCCGTCGGCGCCGCCCACGGAGAACGGGGTCACCCCGGAGTCGTAGACCGTCTGCGCGGTGGCCAGCAGGTCCTTCCAGGTCTTGGGCTCGCCCGCCCCGGCGTTCTCGAAGACCTTGGCGTTGTACCAGATCAGCGACTTGTTGGCGGCCTTGTAGTAGGCGGCGTACTGCTTGCCGTCGACCTTGCCGATGTCCTGCCAGCCCTGCGAGTAGTTCTTGGCGAGCTGCGCCTGTGCCTCGGCGCCGAGCGGCTTGGCCCACTTCTTCTCCACGGCCTGCCTGACGGCGCCCGGCTGCGGGAGCAGCGCCACGTCCGGCGGCTGGCCGCCGGCGATCTTCGAACCGAGGAAGTTGACGATCGGGTCCTGCGCGGGGACGAAGGTGACCTTGGCGCCGGTGCGCCGGGTGAACTCCGCGAGGACCTTCTTGAAGTTGGCCTGCTCGGCGCCGGTCCAGACGGCGGCGACCTCCAGGGAGGCGCCGTCCAGCCTGGGCAGGGTGACGGTGGCGCCGCTCCCGCCGTCCCCGCCGGTCGCGCCGCTGCTGGGGCTCGCGTCGGTCTTCTTGTCGTCGTCCGAACCGCCGCACGCGGTCAGGGAGAGCGCCAGCGCCCCGGCGACGGCGACCGCCGCGAGCCTGGCGGAGGATCGGCTGGTGCGGCTGGTGCGGCTGGTGCGGCTGGTGCGGCTGGTGCGGCTGGTGCGGGTGGACCGGCTGGATCGGGTGGTTCGGGTGGTGGACCTGGCGGACCGCACGGTCCGGATGGTGCCGCTCGTGCTGCGCATCACTGCCCCGTTCTTCGTCCTCGTCGAACGTCCGAGCACTGTCCCGTGGTGCACTGTCCTACGCCGGGGCCCGCGGGTCGGCAAGAGCGCCCGGCACGTCAACGCCCCGATCGTGACCAGGTCGTGACGGCGCGTCAGCGCAGTTCGAGAGGGAATCGCGCGCGGCTCGCCGGGGCGACGAGCCGCACCGGAGCGGCGCTCGCGATTCCCTTAGATCAGGGACGGCACCCGGGCCGCCGACACCTCACGCGCCGCCCGCTCCAGCGCGCTCGCCAGCAGCGCCAGATCGGTCGGGCCGTTGCCCAGCTCCCGCACCGAGCGGCGGGTGGGCGGATCGCCCATGCGGTGCCAGTCCAGCGGCACCACCGTGGGGCGCTGGGTCGCGGTGCGCGGGATACGGCCCGTCACCCGGCCGCCCTGGAAGGGCGTCGCCCGCCCGTCGGCGGTGGTCAGCCGGCCCCGCCCCGGCGCCGGGCTGCCCGCGGCCTCCGGGCCGGGCGCACCCGCCGGGGCACTCCCGCGGCCGGACACCGGCGGCTCCAGCAGGACGCGCAGCGTGGCCCGGCGGACCGGTTCGGTCCGCTCCGTCCGGCCGCCCGGCGCGGTGGCCGCCACCAGATGGACGCCCAGCCGCTCGCCCTCCCGGGCCACCGCCTCCAGCGCGCGGACCACCGAACCGGCGGCGGGCCGGCCGGGCGAACCGAGCGCCGGGGAGACCAGGGCGTCCAGATCGTCGACGACCACCACCAGCCGGGGCAGCGGCGGCGCCGCCTCGGCCCGCGCCCGCGCCGCCGCGGGCCGCAGCCGCAGGGTGGAGCTGGGCGGCGTGTCGAGATCGGCCGCTCCCGCCCCGGCGCCCGCCGGGGTGCCCGGGGGCGCGGTGCGCTGGGCGACGACCCGGCCGCTTCCCGTCCGCCGCCCGTGCCAGGCGGCGAAGTCGGTTATCCCCAGCAGCTCCGCCCGCCGCTTCAGCTCGGCGCTCAGCGACTGCGCGAACTCCCGCATGCGCACCGGGTCGTTGGCCGTGAGATGGGTGGTCACATGCGGGACGTCCGTGCACACCCGCAGGCCCTCGGCGGGTCCGCCGGTGCCGGTGCCGTCGCGGCCGTCCACCAGCACCACGCCGAGCCGGTCGGGACGCTCGGCGGAGGCCAGCGAGGCCACGACCGAGCGCAGCAGCTCCGTACGGCCGCTGCCCGCCGGTCCCTCGACGAGCAGATGCGGCCCGTCGGCCACCAGGTCCGCGCAGACCGGCCCGCGCGGACCGGCCCCGAGTATCGCGCAGGCCCGGCCGCCCACGGCCCCGCTGTCGTCGGCGGCGTCCGCCCAGCGCGCCTGGAGGGAGGCCGGGGTGGCACGGGCCAGCCCCAGCTCGTCCAGCAGGCGGGCCGACAGCGGCAGCGGGGCCGACACCCGTGCGGGCCGGTTCCCCTCCGGGCCCTCCGGCCCGTCCGCCGGCCGCAGCGGCGCCAGCGCCCGCGCGAACCGCTCGGCCCAGGCCGGGGAGACGGCGTCGAGCACGGCCACGGTGCCCGGAGCCACCGGCCCGCGCGCCCGGCCGTCCGCGCGCGCCACCCGCATCAGGTGCAGCGCCGTCGCCACGTCACCGCTGAGCAGGGCGACGGCTCCGCACTCCCGGAACACCGGCGACACCGCGCACGCCGCCTCGTACGTCTCCGTCACCGGCGAGGCGGGCGAGGCGGCCTCCGCCTCCGCGAGGCAGACCACGTGGATCCCGGCCCGGGGGCCCTCCTGCGCCAGCCGGACCAGCGCGTCGCGCACCGTGGCGCCGCCGGGGTCGCCGTCCACGACGACCACCGTGTACGGCCCGGTGTGACCGGCACCGGCTCCGGTGGCCTCCTCGTCCCGCGCCCAGGAGGGACGGCGGGCGGGCGGGGCGGAAGCGGGGCCGGCCTCCGCCGGGGTGCCGGGGGCGGAGTCGGCCGCGGTCCGCGGTGCGGGCACCGCTTCCGGCGCGTACGGCGTGATCGCCTCGGCTCTTCCGGCTCCCTCGGCGGGTGCCGCCCGGCCGGTGGCCGGATCCGCGGCCCGGTCCGCGGCCTGGCCCGTCGCTCGGTCCGTGGTCCGGTCCGGGGTCCGGGTGTCGGTGAGGTGGTCCTCCAGGCGGCGCAGCAGTTCGCCGGTGCGGGCCGCCGCCTGCTCGCGGTCGTAGGCCAGCAGGAGCCGGCAGTCCTGGCCGTGGCCTGGACGCACCTGGGGGAGCCAGCCGAGCCAGGACCACTCCGCCGCGCGCTCCTGCGGCGAGCGGGCCCGGTCGGTGCTGAGCAGCACGATCTCCAGCGTGCCGGGGGAGTGCAGCGCGGCGAGCTGGGCCAGCACCGCGCGGGCCAGCCCGGACAGGCGGGCGCGCGGCCCGGCCAGGCCCAGCGCCCCCACCTCGCGCAGGTCCGCGGTCACCGGCACCGCGGGCAGCAGCCGCCCCGAGCCGTCGGGGGCCGGCCGGTCGGCCGTGCCCAGGCGCACCGTGAGCGCCTCGGGGTGGCCGGGGCCGCGCTCCCACAGCCGGGGGCCGGGGCCCAGCGCGGTCAGCAGCAGCGCCGCCGGGTCCGGCCAGGTCTCCGGCAGCCGGCCGGCCGTCCCCGTCCCGGGCACGGCCGGGTCGGGCAGGCCGGCCGCCTCGGCGTCGTAGTCGTCGTAGCCGCCGTAACCGTCGTACGCCTCGCCGCGGGCCGCCGCCGGTTCGCCGCGCCCGCCGGTCAGCCGCCGCGCCCAGGCGCCCAGCCCGCCGCGCCTGCGCAGCCCCTGGGGCACGTCGGTCCCCCGGAGGGGCGTGCCCTTGCGGCCGCTCCCGCCGAGGCCGCCGTCCGGAGCACCGGCCCGGTCCGCCGGATCGCCGTACTCCGCCGGATCGCCGTACTCCGGGTGGGCGCCCGGTTGGGTGCCCGGGTGGGTGGCCGGCCGGCCGGTGGCTCCGAAGCGTCCCGCGTGGGTGTCCCCGCCGCGGCTCTCGATCCGCGGCGCGCCGCCCTGCGTGGGCACCACGGTGGGGTCGGAGGGGGTGTGCGCGGGGGCGGCCCAGGCGGCGGTGCCGGTGCCGGACGTGGTCACCGCGCCCGCGGGCACACCGGCCTCCGGGCGGTCCGCGGCGCCGTCCCCGGCTCGGGCGTGCGCCGTGTGCGCCACGCGCGCGTGGCCCTCGCCGTCCGGGGCCGTCTCCAGGCGGTCGGCGGGGCCCGCCGACGGTGTCAGCCGCAGGACCGACTCGCCGACGCGCAGCAGCGCGCCGGGGACGAAGCGGACCGGGCGCGGGTCCACGGGCCGGCCGTCCAGCACGGTGCCGTTGGTGGAGCCGAGGTCGGCGACCGAGACCCGGCCGTCCGGGGCCAGGGTGACCGCGCAGTGCACGCGGGACACGTCGGGGTCGTCGAGCGGGACGTCCGCGTCGGCGGAGCGGCCGACCGTGATCTGGCCGCCGTGCAGCAGATGGACACCGCCCGCGTCCGGACCGGCGACCACATGCAGCCGGGCCGGGGCCTCGTCCAGCTCGGGGTGCGGCTCGGGCTGGGCGGGGGCGCCCACGGACAGCACCGCGCCGTCCAGCAGCGGGGGCTCGCCTAGCGTGCAGCGCTGGGCGTCCAGCCGGTCCGCGCCCGCGTACAGCACCACCGGTCCGGCTCCCGGCTCCCGGGCGCCGCGCTCGGACGCCGCGCCGCCGTCCCCGGCGACGGCGGCGGCCAGGGCGGACACCACCGCGGCAAGGGCCGTGCCCGCGGGGGCCGTGACCAGCACGTCTCGGCTCGCGGCGCGCCCTGGGGCCATGGGGGAGGGCGGGCCCAGCGGGTCTACGACGGTCAGCCGGATCTGCATCGCCGTCAGCGGTCCCTTCTGCGCGGGCGCCCGCGAACGGGGGAGGGACGATGCCGCTCCGCGGCCCCCCAACCGCGGACATTCCCCCCACCGCCGCACGGGCACGTCGGCCAGTACTGGGGGCATCCTCGCACCTGCCACTGACACCGCGCCCGCCGCCCACCGCGAAGTGATCTTGAATGGTCGGCTCTGCCCCCAAAAGTGCCTGGCCGATGCCCCGTGGCCGACCGTTTGAGATCGGTCACGTCCGCTTTCCGGCAACCTGAGGGCCCCGATCGGACGTCTTGCCTTCGAACGACGACAGCGGACGACGACAGCGGACGGCGGCGTCGGACAGCGGCGTCGGACGGTGGGACCGGACGGCGGCAGCGGCATCGGACAGGTCACCGACGGTGTCGCCGCCCGGCACCGCGGCGGAGCCGGGCACCGGATCTCCGACAGGTCGGTGCCGGGCAGGACGGCACTACAGTGTGTCGGAACGTAGGCAAGCGACAGGGAGCGCATGACGTGCGGCCGGTAGGCAGCAAGTACCTCCTGGAGGAACCGCTCGGACGCGGCGCCACCGGGACCGTCTGGCGAGCCCGCCAGCACCAGAGGGCCGGAGCCGAGGCGGCCGTGCCCGGCCAGCCCGGCGAGACCGTCGCGATCAAGGTCCTCAAGGAGGAGCTGGCCAGCGACGCCGACATCGTGATGCGCTTCCTCAGAGAGCGCTCGGTGCTGCTCCGGCTCACCCACCCGAACATCGTGCGGGTGCGCGATCTGGTCGTCGAGGGCGATCTGCTGGCGCTCGTCATGGACCTCGTCGACGGCCCGGACCTGCACCGCTACCTGCGCGAGAACGGCCCGCTCACCCCGGTCGCCGCCGCGCTGCTCACCGCCCAGATCGCCGACGCGCTCGCCGCGAGCCACGCCGACGGCGTGGTCCACCGGGACCTGAAACCGGCCAACGTGCTGCTCAAGCAGGACGACGGCCGGATGTACCCGATGCTGACCGACTTCGGCATCGCCCGGCTGGCCGACTCGCCCGGACTGACCCGCACCCACGAGTTCGTCGGCACGCCCGCGTACGTCGCGCCCGAGTCCGCCGAGGGCCGCCCGCAGACCTCCGCCGTGGACATCTACGGCGCCGGCATCCTGCTGTACGAGCTGATCACCGGGCGCCCGCCGTTCTCCGGCGGCTCCGCCCTTGAGGTCCTGCACCAGCACCTGAGCGCCGAGCCGCGCCGCCCCTCCACCGTGCCCGACCCGCTGTGGACGGTCATCGAGCGCTGCCTGCGCAAGAACCCGGACGAGCGGCCGAGCGCGGAGAGCCTGGCGCGCGCCCTGCGCGTGGTCGCCGAGGGTGTCGGCGTGCACGCGAACGCCGCGCAGATCGCCGCCGCCGACGGCGTCGGCGCGCTCCTCGCCCCCGATCCCGCGCCCGCCACCGTGCCCGCGCCGGACGGTGTGCCCGGCGCCGCCGACCCCACGACGGTGCTGCCGCAGGGCGCGGCGGGCGCGCCGCCGGCGTACGACCCGAACGGCGCGACCAGCGTCCTGCCGCACACCGGCGGCCCGCAGGGCCCGGACGGCGTGCCCGGAGCGGCCGACCCGACCACGGTGCTGCCGCAGGGCGCGGCGGGCCCCACCCGCGTGATGCCGCCCGTGCCGCCGGGTCAGCAGAGCCAGCAGGGACAGCACGGCCAACAGGGGCAGCACGGCCAACAGGGACAACAGGGACAACAGCCGGAGGAGCCGCACCCCTGGCAGTCTCAGCTGCGCGCGGCCCGCGACCGCAACGACCAGACGCAGGTCCAGTACCTCGACCCGGCCGAGGACCCGCTGCGCCGCCGCCCCCAGCGGCAGGTCGCCCGGCCGCAGCAGCAGCCGCCGCAGCGGCGCCCCCAGGGCCCGCCGCAGTCGCAGCAGCCCGGCTACGGCTATCCGCAGCAGCCCGGCCAGGGATATCCGCAGGGGCAGCAGCCCCGGTACGCGACCCCGCAGCCGCAGCAGTACGCCCCGGCCCCGCAGCAGCCCCGCGAGCCCCAGCGGTACGCGCCGCCGCCCGCCCCCGAGCCGCAGCGGCCCGCGCGCGAGCCGAGGGAGCCGCGCCGGCGCGGCGCGAACCCGATGAAGATCCCCGGGCTCGGCTGCCTGAAGGGCTGCCTGTTCACGGTCGTCATCCTGTTCGTCGCGGGCTGGCTGGTGTGGGAGCTGAGCCCCCTCCAGAGCTGGATCGGGACCGGCAGGGGCTACTGGGAGCAGCTGGGCGACTGGTTCGGCCGGGCGGCCGGCTGGGCCAAGGACCTCGGCCGCGGTTGAACCGGTGCATGGCGGCCGCCGTCGACGCGGGTTCATGGATTTGTCGACACCCGGCGGGTGATTTCGGCCGCCGCGGTGAAGGTCGCCCCGCCGGACGCGTAGTTTTGTCGGCAACACGCGTCTGTAGGAGCAGTCTTGGCACGGAAGATCGGCAGCCGGTACACCGCGCACCAGATCCTGGGGCGGGGCAGCGCCGGGACGGTGTGGCTGGGCGAGGGACCGGACGGGCCCGTCGCCGTGAAGCTCCTGCGCGAGGACCTCGCGTCCGACCAGGAGCTGGTGGGCCGCTTCGTGCAGGAGCGCACGGCCCTGCTGGGCCTCGAACACCCGAACGTGGTCTGTGTGCGCGACCTGGTGGTCGACGGCAACGACCTGGCCCTCGTGATGGACCTGGTCCGCGGCACCGACCTGCGCACCCGGCTGGAGCGCGAGCGGCGGCTGGCGCCCGACGCGGCGGTGGCGATCGTGGCCGACGTCGCCGACGGGCTGGCCGCCGCGCACGCCGCCGGGGTCGTGCACCGGGACGTCAAGCCGGAGAACGTCCTGCTGGACATGCAGGGCCCGCTCGGTCCCGGCGGTGCCCACCCGGCGCTGCTGACGGACTTCGGTGTGGCCAAGCTCATCGACTCGCCCAAGCGCACCCGCGCCACCAAGATCATCGGCACGCCGGACTACCTCGCCCCGGAGATCGTGGAGGGGCTGCCCCCGCGCGCGGCGGTGGACATCTACGCCCTGGCCACGGTCCTCTACGAGCTGCTGGCCGGCTTCACCCCGTTCGGCGGCGGCCACCCCGGCGCGGTGCTGCGCCGCCATGTCACCGAGACCGTGGTCCCGCTGCCCGGCATCCCCGACGAGCTGTGGCAGCTGATCGTGCAGTGCCTGGCGAAGGGGCCCGCCTCCCGGCTGCGCGCCTCCGAGCTGGCGGCCCGGCTGCGCGAGCTGCTGCCGCTGCTCGCGGGCATGCCGCCCCTTGAGGTGGACGAACCGGACGCCGACGCCGCCGGGGACGGTGCGGACGAGGCGCCCGAGGAGACGGCGGCACCGGCCGGGGACCGGGCCCGCCGCCGGGGCGCGGTCCCGCTGGTGCCCGGCGCGCAGCCGGACTCCAACCGCGACACCCACACCTCGATGCGCGTGCCCGCGCCGGACGAGCTGGCCGGCGGCGCCCGCGGCACCGCCCGCGCGCCCCGGGCGCCGGGCGCGCCCCGCCCTGGGTCGGCCCGCCACCGCACGGCCGCCCGGCGCCGCCGGATCACGCTGAGCGTGGCCGGTCTCGTGCTGGTGGGCGCCGTGGGCGCGGGCGCCTGGTGGGCGTCCTCGGGCGACGACGCGGACGGCCCGGCCCGGGACACGGAACACTCGGCGCCCGCCGCGCCCTGACCCCGCGGGCCCCCGCCGCCCGAGGCGCCCCGGCCCCGCGGCCCCGCCGCCCTCCGCGGCCCGTCCCCGCGGGCACCCCCGCCCCGGCCCGGCGCTGGCCGCCCGGCGGAGCCGTTACGCTGGAGGCGTGGCAGTCGTCGACGTATCCGAAGAGCTCAAGTCCCTCTCCTCGACCATGGAGTCGATCGAGGCCGTTCTGGACCTCGACAGGATGAGGGCAGACATCGCCGTGCTCGAGGAGCAGGCGGCAGCGCCCTCCCTGTGGGACAACCCGGACGAGGCGCAGAAGATCACCAGCAAGCTCTCCCACCTCCAGGCCGAGGTCAGGAAGGCGGAGGGGCTGCGCGGACGGATCGACGATCTCGCTGTGCTGTTCGAGATGGCCGAGGAGGAGGACGACCCGGACACCCGCGCCGAGGCCGAGTCCGAGCTGGCCTCCGTGCGCAAGGCGCTGGACGAGATGGAGGTCCGCACCCTCCTGTCCGGCGAGTACGACGCCCGTGAGGCCCTGGTCAACATCCGGGCCGAGGCCGGTGGCGTGGACGCCGCCGACTTCGCCGAGAAGCTTCAGCGCATGTACCTGCGCTGGGCCGAGCAGCACGGCTACAAGACCGAGATCTACGAGACGTCGTACGCCGAAGAGGCCGGCATCAAGTCGACCACCTTCGCCGTGCAGGTGCCCTACGCCTACGGCACCCTCTCGGTGGAGCAGGGCACGCACCGCCTGGTGCGCATCTCGCCCTACGACAACCAGGGCCGTCGGCAGACCTCCTTCGCGGGCGTCGAGATCCTCCCCGTGGTGGAGCAGACCGACCACGTCGAGATCGACGAGTCCGAGCTGCGCGTGGACGTCTACCGCTCCTCCGGCCCCGGCGGCCAGGGCGTGAACACCACCGACTCCGCCGTCCGCCTCACCCACCTGCCCACCGGCATCGTGGTCTCCTGCCAGAACGAGCGCTCGCAGATCCAGAACAAGGCCACGGCGATGAACGTCCTCCAGGCCAAGCTGCTGGAGCGGCGCCGCCAGGAGGAGCAGGCCAAGATGGACGCGCTCAAGGGCGACGGCGGCAACTCCTGGGGCAACCAGATGCGTTCGTACGTCCTGCACCCGTACCAGATGGTCAAGGACCTGCGCACCGAGTTCGAGGTCGGCAACCCGGAGGCCGTGTTCAACGGCGAGATCGACGGGTTCCTGGAGGCCGGGATTCGCTGGCGCAAGCAGCAGGAACAGCAGAGCAAGTAGAGATCGGACGCTTTGTCGACAAGGCAACTGCTGCCCTCGTGGCGGCAGTTGCCTTTTCTGTGCCCGATGTCTGGGTTTTGCGTCACACTCACATCGCTCTTCCTCCGGCAAAGAACGCTTACCCGGACATCGCGGTCGCAACGGCCTTGACGTTGCTTTGAAATATGGGAAGGGTGAGGCGCGGCATGCGTAGGTACGGGGCGCATGTGAACCGGGGGGCTTCATCTTTCAGTACCTCCGTCGATCACTGCCCCCGGCGCGGCCTCATTGACGATCGGCTACTGGGGGTAGCGAACATATGACGAAGAAGACGCGGGTCCGGGTCGCGCGCATAGCCGCCGGCGCGGTGATCGCCGCGGGTGCCTCGCTGACCGCCGCGGGCGCGGCTTCCGCGCTGGACGCGAACGTGCAGGTCGGCCCGGTCAGCCTCGGCGTCGCCGCCGGCGGTGACGACGAAGGCACCAGTGAGGGCACCGACCAGGGCGGCACCAACGAGGGCACCTCGCTGGGTGTGACCGAGGGCCAGTCGGAGGGCACCTCCACGGGCTCGGAGGGCACCTCCACCGGGTCGTCGGAGGGCACCTCGGAGGGTACGTCCACGGGTACGTCCGAGGGCACGTCCACCGGTACGTCCGAGGGCACGTCCACGGGTACGTCGGAAGGCACGTCCACCGGCACCTCGGAGGGCACGTCCACCGGCACCTCGGAGGGCACCTCCACCGGCACCTCGGAGGGCACGTCCACCGGCAGCTCCGAGGGCACCTCCACGGGTACGTCCCAGGGCGGCGACAACAGCGGCAACGGCAACGGTGGCAACGGAAACGGCGGCTCCGGCGACAACGGGGGCGGCAACGGCGGCAACGGCGGCGGTTCCGGCAACAACGGCGGGAACGGCAACGGCGGGAACAGCGGCGGCAACGGCGGGAACGGCGGCGGTGACACCACCGGCGGCACCACCCCCGACGGCAGCAGCGGCGGCAACGGCGGCGCCGCCCCGCAGGAGCAGGGCTCCTCGGCCCTGACCGACACCGGCACGGACACGCCGGCCGGCACCCCGGCGAACACCGCGCCCCAGGGCAGCGGCAAGCAGCTGGCGGAGACCGGTGCCGGCCAGACCGCGTTCCTGCTGATCGGTGCCGCGACGATGATCGCCGGCGGTATCGGCTTCCGGATCCTGCCGCGCATGATGGCGGGCCGCGGCGGCGCCACCGCCTGAGTGTGCCCACGACCTCACGGGGCGTGAGCGACACATGCTGAGAGGCCCGGAGCGCACCGCTCCGGGCCCCTCAGCCCTGTCCTGTCCATCCGCTCCCGCGGTGCCCCGCCGGCCGCGGCTCCGTACGCTAGGCGGTCCGCTGCGCCAGCAGTGCCACCCCGGCGATCAGCACCGCCAGCAGCGCGATCAGCGCCATCGGGTTCAGCCCCGCGAGGAAGTTGTTCTCCTGCTGGAGCCGCTCGCGGTTCGCGCGGCACACCGGGCAGCGGCCCTCGCTCACGGGCGCCGCGCAGTTCGCGCACACCAGCCGGTCGTACGTCATGCGCTCGCCCTCCTTGCACCGGTTACATCCGAACAACGCCCGCGGGCACGCGAACGTTCCCCTCTCCACCATGCCAGGTTCCCCGGATTTCAGCGCGGGGTCCTCCCGGATCCGGGCCGCGGGCACGACAAAACGCACAACTGTCCCCAACCCCGACCGGTGACTGCGCACCCACACCCGACTCGCGTATGGTCACGCTCATCTACCCCCGGCGACCCGTGGTGCATCCGTGATCCGATTCGACAGTGTCTCCAAGGTCTACCCCAAGCAGACCCGCCCCGCCCTCAGGGATGTCTCCCTGGAGGTCGAGAAGGGCGAGTTCGTGTTCCTCGTGGGGTCCTCCGGCTCCGGAAAGTCCACCTTCCTGCGGCTGATCCTCCGCGAGGAGCGGTGCAGCCACGGCCAGGTGCACGTCCTGGGCAAGGACCTCGCGCGGCTGTCCAACTGGAAGGTGCCGCAGATGCGCCGCCAGCTGGGCACCGTCTTCCAGGACTTCCGCCTGCTGCCGAACAAGACGGTCGCGGAGAACGTGGCCTTCGCGCAGGAGGTCATCGGAAAGTCGAAGGGCGAGATCCGCAAGTCCGTGCCGCAGGTGCTGGACCTCGTCGGACTCGGCGGCAAGGAGGACCGCAGACCGGGCGAGTTGTCCGGTGGTGAGCAGCAGCGCGTCGCCATCGCGCGGGCGTTCGTCAACCGGCCCAAGCTGCTGATCGCCGACGAGCCCACCGGCAACCTCGACCCGCAGACCTCCGTAGGCATCATGAAGCTGCTCGACCGCATCAACCGGACGGGCACCACCGTGGTGATGGCGACCCACGACCAGAACATCGTGGACCAGATGCGCAAACGCGTCATCGAGCTGGAGAAGGGCCGCCTCGTCCGCGACCAGGCGCGCGGCGTCTACGGCTACCAGCACTGAGAAGTCCACGACGGAAAGGCTTGACCAGACGCCATGCGCGCCCAGTTCGTCCTGTCGGAGATCGGTGTCGGTCTCCGCCGCAACCTGACGATGACGTTCGCCGTCATCGTCTCCGTGGCCCTGTCCCTGGCCCTGTTCGGAGGATCCCTCCTGCTGAGCGACCAGGTGACGAAGATGAAGGGCTACTGGTACGACAAAGTCAACGTGTCGATCTTCCTCTGCAACAAGAACAACGCCGAGTCCGACGCGAAGTGCGCCAAGGGCGCGGTCACCGAGGACCAGAAGAAGGCGATCCTCGCCGACCTCCAGAAGATGTCGGTGGTGGAGAAGGTCACGTACGAATCCCAGGACGAGGCGTACAAGCACTACAAGGAGCAGTTCGGCAACTCGCCGCTGGCCTCCTCGATCACCCCGGACCAGATGCAGGAGTCGTACCGGATCAAGCTGAAGAACCCGGAGCAGTACCAGGTCATCGCCAGCGCCTTCAACGGCCGTGACGGCGTGCAGACCGTGCAGGACCAGAAGAGCATCCTGGACAACCTCTTCACCCTGCTCGGCTATCTGAACTGGGCGGCCCGGGGCGTGATGGCGGTGATGCTCACGGTGGCGACGCTGCTGATCGTCAACACCGTGCGGGTCTCCGCGTTCAGCCGCCGCCGGGAGACCGGGATCATGCGCCTGGTGGGCGCCTCCGGCTTCTACATCCAGGCGCCGTTCATCATGGAGGCCGCCGTCTCCGGACTGATCGGCGGACTGCTGGCCTCCTCCTTCCTGGTGGCCGTGCAGTACTTCGTGATCGACAACGGAGTGGCGCTGTCCTCGAAGCTCCAGCTGATCAACTTCGTGGGCTGGGACGCGGTCCTCACCAAGCTGCCGCTGATCCTCGCCGCGAGCTTCCTGATCCCCGCGCTCGCCGGTTTCCTCGCGCTGCGCAAGTATCTGAAGGTGTGACGCTCGTCCATCTGATGATGTGACACACGTCGGCAGGGCCGCACCGCCAAGCGCGCGTGCGGCCCTGCGCGTTGTCCTAGACTCACCGCCATGTCAGGCCGTGACCCCTTCTGTCAGCCCCGCCGCAGCCGCTCCGGCGCCGGTCTGACACTGGTCTTCGTGGGCGTCCTCGTGGCGGGCGCGGCGACCGGTTCGCTGCCCGGACACGAGCGCGGGTCCGCGGCGTCCGCGCACCGCGGGGTCCCGGTCCCGTCCGCCCCCGTCGGCCCGCCCGCTCCCGGCTCCGCCCCCGGTTCCTCGACCCCCGACTCCGCCGCCGCCTCCGCGCACCGGTCGTCGTCCCCCGTGAGCCCGTCCGAACAGGTCGCGCGGGCCGCCGCCGAGGCCATGGCCGCGGGCAAGTCGCCGGTGGAGGCCGCCGAACACGCCGTCAGCCGCAGCGGCGACCGCTGGGGCGCCGTCTACTCCCCGGGCGACTACGAGGAGTTCCAGGACGCCCTGGACGGCCGCTACACCGGCGTCGGGCTGTGGGCGCGGCGCGCGCGGGACGGCCGGATCGACGTGACCGAGGTGCAGACCGGCTCACCGGCCGCCGACGCGGGGATCCGCGCGGGCGACCGGCTGCGCAGCGTGGACGGCGAGAAGGTGGACGGCCGGCCCGTCACCGACGTGGTCTCCCTGCTGCGCGGCGACGCCGACGACGCGCCCGCCGGCACCTCCGTCACCCTGGGTCTCCAGCGCGGCTCGCACACCTGGACGCGGACGCTGCGCCGGGCCCGCCTGTCCACCGACTCCGTCTCGGTGCGGCGCCTGTCCGACGGTACGACCGTCATCAAGATCACCGCTTTCACCAAGGGCGCCGGGGACAAGGTCCGCACGGCCGTGCGCGGCGCCCCGGCCCGCTCCGGGATCGTCCTGGACCTGCGGGGCAACTCCGGCGGCCTGGTCACCGAGGCGGTCACCACCGCCTCCGCCTTTCTCGACGGCGGCCTGGTCGCCACCTACGACGTCGACGGCAGCCAGCGCGCCCTGCACGCCGAGCCCGGCGGCGACACCACCCGGCCGCTGGTCGCCCTGGTCGACGGCGGCACGATGAGCGCGGCCGAACTGCTCACCGGCGCGCTCAAGGACCGGGGCCGCGCCCTCGTCGTCGGCTCCCGCACCTTCGGCAAGGGCTCGGTCCAGATGCCGACCCGGCTGCCCGACGGCTCCGTCGCCGAACTCACCGTCGGCCACTACCGCACCCCCGCCGGCCGCAGCGTCGACGGCCACGGCATCACCCCCGACCTGGACGCGGGCACGGACCCGATGTCCCGCGCCCGCACGGTCCTGACGGGGCTGGGGGACCCTTCGTGACGTCGGAAGACCGCCCGGTGCCGATGGTCCCGGTCGGCCGCGGGCTTCACACGGCGCCGGTCAGCGCCGCTATCCGCGCGAACTCGTGCTCCAGCCGGTCCCGGCCGAGACGGGCCCACTCCCTCTCCAGGGCCGTCCGGGGCAGAGGGGTGACGTGCTGGAGTTCGACGAGCATGCGGTGGGCGACCGTCCAGCGGACGGCCGAGGACTCGGCCTGGATCTCCACCCGCACCGCGCGCGGCGCCAGCGTCCGCGGGTCGTGGACGTCACCCGTGACACCCCAGTAGGGGGCGTGCCGCGCCCACGCCGCCGTCCAGCAGCCCCGCAGGTCCGGGCAGACCTGGACGGCGACGGCGGCGCAGGGCAGGTGAAGGGGCGGGCTGCCGGTGTGCTCCCCCTCGCAGACGGGACCGCCCTCGGCCCCGCGGAGGAAGAGGTAGGGGCCGGTGTATCCGGGATCCACCGGCCGCTTGCAGATCCGGCACCACAGATCGAGCATCGCGCGGCGCTGCCGGTACGGATGGACGACCTGGGGCCGCGGACTCCCACGCCGGCCCCTCGGCGGCATCGCCGTCCGCGTCCACAGCTGTCCCGGTCGTACGGCGTCTCGTCCGCGTAGGCCAGCCGGCCACGGACCGGATCCGCGACCAGGGCGAGCGGCAGCGGTGTCTCGCGGCTGTAGCCCGCGATGCAGGGGGTGATTCCGGCGGGGACGGGGGGCAGGACCGAGGGGACCCCGGTCGGACCGGGGCGGCGCTCGGTGCCGGTCATCCCGTTCCCACCTCGGCCCACACGCTCTTGCCGCGGCCGCAGGGCGCGGCGCCCCAGTCCCGGGACAGACCCTCGACCAGACGCAGTCCCCGGCCCGTCTCGGCCAGCAGGCCCGCGACCCGCAGGCGCGGCAGCAGCGGACTCCCGTCCGTGACCGCCACGCACACCCTCGCGTGTCCCGTCCGGGTCACCGTCATCCCCACGTCCGGGCCAAGCGCATGCCGCACGGCATTGGTCACCAGCTCCGAGGCGACCAGTTCGGCGTCGGCCACGAGCCGGGGCAGATCCCACACGGCCAGCACGGTCGCCACCACCACCCGCGCCTCCCCGGCGGCCCGCTCGTCCCGTGGGAACACTCCGCTGTAGGACGGGTGTCCGGTGGCCGAGGCGACCGGGTGCCAGGTCGGCCGCAACCTGGCGTCCTCACTCAAGCTGTTCACGTTGGGGCTCCTCCCATGATCCCTCGATACCAAGCCAACGCCTCCTGACCGAGCCCGTGAGGACATACGGGCGGACCTTTGGGCGGACATTTCGAGAGAGCACCCGTCCGATGTCCGGGCCGACCGCTACGGTCAGTGCACAGCCGGAATACCGGGGGTACGGCATGGCCGTTGAGATGACGTTGTTCGAACAGGCCTGCACTGCGCAGGGTTTGGACTCGCCCAGTAAGTTCATCCGTCGTTTCGAAGACACAGCAGAGTTGCTCGGTGAACCAGTCACTGTGACTACTCGCCATGTCCGCCGCTGGTGGCGGGAGATCCCTCCGCCGACTCCGCGCATCCGGGCTTGGCGCGTGATCCACGCCATGCTCGGTGTAGACCCCATCGAGTTGGGTTTCCTCAATCCCCCGCTCGGTGCCACCGTGGGAGGCGCACCACTGTTCCCACAGGAAGGCACCAGTGTGGACCGACGGGCGTTCCTTGCCGATTCGATCGGCGCCGCGACAGCAGCAGCCGCGATTCCTCCCTCACTGAACAGGCTCACTCCTCCAGGTAGCCAGGGGGCAGTTGGCACTGCCCATCTCATCGAGCTACGGGAGGGCCTGCGGTCCCTGTATCACCTTGACAACGCCTACGGCGGTGGTGACGTACGCTCGTTGGCCGTCCGCCACCTTCGTCGGGTCCAGCGCATCATCAACACCAGCCGGTACCCCGAGACCATCGGGCGGCAACTTCAACTCTTGGTGGGAGAGACCGCCGAGCACTGTGCCTGGCTGTACTACGACGCTGATGATCAGGATTCAGCCCGCCGCTACTGGGGGGAGGCGCTGACCACTGCCACCGTGCTCAGGGACAGCTCTTTGGAGATCCTGGTGCTTGCTTCGCTCAGCATGCAGGCCAGCTACGAAGGCCGCCCGCGTGATGGCTACGACCTCGCTCGGGCAGCGAGGGAGCGCGCCGCACGCCTCGGTTCCCCAATTCTGCAGTCTCTTCTCGCGTCCCGAGAAGCACGTGCCCTGTCCCTCTTGGGCGACGACACTGCCGCGCGCCGGAGCCTCACGGAGTCCATGCGTCTCACGGAGCGCGAGCGCTGCGACCGAGGCCGGCCTGCACCGGAGTGGGCGGCCTTCCACGGAGCGGCTGAGCTCGACTACGCCCACGGCCTCCTCTACACCGAGAGTGGCCACCACGAACGGGCCGTGCACTTTCTGCACGCCGCTCTGGCCCATCAGGACCGCACATACGGCCGCAACCGAGCCCTGTACCGGCTCACCCTCGCCCGAAGCCTGGTCAACGCCGACAGCGTCGACGAGGGCGCTGCCCACGCAGTAGAGAGCCTCGAACACCTGGAAGAGGTTGAATCCGGGCGTGTGATGCGGCGCCTGACCGAGGTGATCGACCTGCTCGACAAGCGGGACGCGATCAGCGCCCGGGACGCCAAACAGGAGCTACGCGACTACCTCCATGAGCGAAGGGCCGCCTGATGACCGACGTGGTGTTCCACCGGTACGAGGGGACAGCCGCGGCCGGACAGCTCGACGCCTTTCTGCCGGCGTACGCGGAGGTCTACGCCGAGCCGCCCTATCTGGAGGGGCCGCGCGACGTCGCCGAGTTCGTCGAGCACTACCAGGTGCACGTGCGCCGCTCCGGAATGCGCCTCGTCATCGCCCGGGACGGTGACGAGGTGGCGGGCTTCAGCTATGGGTACTTCCTCGCCCCCGACACCCGCTGGTGGCGCAACCTCCAGGACGTCACCCTGCCCGAGGCGTACGTGCGCGAGGACGGGCGCCGGACCTTCGTGATCATCGAGCTCGCCGTGCGCAGGGCATGGCGCCGCCGTGGCGTCGCGACAGGTCTGCACGCCCGCCTCCTCGACGGCATCGACGCGGAGCGGGTCACGCTCACCGTGCGGCCCGAGCCGGAGACCGCCCCGGCCCGCTCCGCATACCTCGCGTGGGGGTACCGGAAGGTCGGCATCTCCCACCCGTGGGAGGACGCTCCGCTGTACGCATGCATGGTGCGAGGGCGGGCAGAGGAGGGCCGGTGATCCGGAGCCAGCCGCCGGGGTCGGCTCCGGCCGGGCCCTGGGCGTCCTGGGCCACGCCCGCCACCGGGCCCGCCCGCCCCGCCGAAATGGACTTCCCGTCCACCCCCCGTCTAGTGCCAAAATGGCAGGCACTATGGCTAAGGAAAAAGGGCGCAAGCTGATCGCGCAGAACAAGAAGGCGCGGCACGACTACCTCATCCTCGACACCTACGAGGCCGGTCTGGTGCTGACGGGTACCGAGGTGAAGTCGCTGCGTCAGGGGCGGGCCTCGCTGGTCGACGGGTTCGTGCAGCTGGACGACCACGAGGCGTGGCTGCACAACGTGCATGTGCCGGAGTACACGCAGGGCACCTGGACCAACCACAGCGCCCGGCGCAAGCGGAAGCTGCTGCTGCACCGCGAGGAGATCGACAAGCTGGAGTCGAAGTCCCAGGAGACGGGGCACACCATCGTGCCGCTCGCCCTGTACTTCAAGGACGGCCGGGCCAAGATCGAGATCGCGCTGGCGAAGGGCAAGAAGGAGTACGACAAGCGGCAGACGCTGCGCGAGAAGCAGGACCGCCGCGACGCGGAGCGGGTGATGTCGGCGGTGCGCCGCAAGCAGCAGGCGTGACGCGCGACGGGACCGGGCGGGGTGCCGGGGCAGCGGGAATAAGCTGGCAAGGAACCGCGTTGGTCACGTACGATGGCATCCGCACCGCACAGCCGGTGCACGCCACCTCTGCGGAGGGCCTCTGAGGGCCTCTTCGGAGGGATTGAAAAATCAACATGGGGATGATCGGTTTCGACAGCGGCTGTCGAAGCAGGGGAAGCGTGTCGAGGAAGCGGCCATGATCTCGTAAACCACAGGCCGAAAAAAATAATCGCCAATACCAAGCGCGATTCCTCCCAGCAGGCCTTCGCCCTCGCTGCCTGATCTCAGGTAGCGATCGCGAGCCTCCTATAAAGGGAGTGTCAGCCCGGGGCTGTTCCCGACCCGGATCCTGGCATCAGCTAGGGGACTAAACCTTGATCCCGGTCACGGGGTGAAGAGGGAAACCAAACAGTGACTGAGCCCGTCGGAGACTTGTCCGCGTGATCTCCGGGGCCGAGAAAATCGTAGCGGACTGCACACGGAGAAGCCCTGGTTCCGCACCGTTGGACGCGGGTTCGATTCCCGCCATCTCCACTCACCCGTCCGCGGGTACCCCATGTGAGACCAAGGCCCTGCCGCTTTCGAGCGGTGGGGCCTTTGTCGTGGGTCGTGCGTGCGCCTGCGGGCGGGGACGGTTCAGGGGGCCGGATGGTTCCCGGGTGCGCTGATGTGATTCGGCCAATCTGGGCCGGGTCCGGATGTCCGGAAACCGCTGGCTTCACATGTGCTGCACGGGTCCTGCGGGGCATCTCCTTGTTTCGGTGAGGGGGGCGTTTTCGGCCACCGGGTGATCCGGTTCTTGTCATGTACGCCTATGACCTGCCTAGAGTTGCCGGCGCGCCCGGCCGGAACTGACCCTTCCGGCGGCGGGCGCATCGGCCTGCGGTCGGGGGAATCGCCGGCAAGTGTCTGCTCGCGTCCCGCGCCTTCGGACTCTCCGGACGGGCTCCCGCCCGCCCGTTCACGAAGCAGGGATGCACTTTGAAGTCCAGAACAGGCCCGAGACCGCCTGTGCGGCGCGGCCGGCGCGGACCAGGACGGTCCGCGCGACTCGTACCCGCCCTTCTCACCCTCGCCGTCCTGACCCCGCTCGCCGCGCGGTCCGATCTGATCGGCCGGTGGGCCGAGGACGCGGTCCCCGTGGCCGACAGCTACGACGGCTTCGACGCCGCCGCGGCCGAGCAGCTGCGCCAGGACCAGTGCCTGATGGCCGGTGTCCTGCGCCTGGGCGGCCCCGGGATGTACGGCGTCGCCCAGAACGCGCTGAACCAGACCCCCGAGCAGCTGCACACCGCGGCGAACCAGGAGTACTGGAACAAGACCCCGCTGTCCGAGGCGTACGAGGCGGACCGCAGCGCCGCCGACAAGGAGGGCTCGGCCCTCTACGACCGGGTCAAGGACTGGAAGATCTCCGGCCTGCCCACGCCCGGCGGCTTCAAGTCGGTCGCCGACTTCGAGGACCCGCCCGGCCTGCCCGGCGACAACCGCAAGGACTTCTTCGACCAGACCGGTCTGGGCCAGTGGACCGCGGCCCAGTTCTGGAAGGACGAGGACGGCTTCTACGAGGACCCCACGCCCAAGGCCGACGCCGAGACCGTCAAGGCGGTCAAGGACCTCGGCACCCCGCTCTACGGCAAGGACCCCGACCCCACGGTCCCCGGCCAGGACTGGCAGCAGGCGACGGCCGAGCACGCCGCCTGGGACGACCTGGTCAACTGGGACATGGAGCCGACCGGCGCGGACAACGCCCGGCTCTTCCTGTCCTCCGGCGGATTCGCGCGCACCGCGCCCGAGCCCGGCAGCCTGGAGTACCGCATCGCGGTCGAGGACCTGAAGACCCGCTTCGCGGCCTGCGGCTGGCGCACCCCCGTCGACCCGGACAAGGTGCTGGGCAAGGAGGTCGCCGACGCCTCCGCCGAGTGGCAGCAGGAGATCGCCGCCCAGGCCGTCCAGCGCAACCAGATCCTGACCGCCAACAGCGACGCCACCAAGGCGCTCGCCGCCGGCGCCAAGGCGCTGGGCGAGATGCTCGGCCAGTCCTGGTACGCCGACCACCTCACCCGCTGGCAGGACTACTGGTCCGCGGGCGGCCCCGGCTGGATCGGTGACAGCCCGCTGGTGCTGCACGCCCACGGCTCCTCCGCCAACTGCCTCGACGTGGAGGGCGGCAAGAAGGACAACGGCACTCCGGTGCAGATCTACACCTGCAACGGCTCCGCGGCCCAGCAGTGGCAGATCCGCGACGGCGCGCTCGCGAACGTCGCCTCCGGCAAGTGCCTGGACGTCAAGAGCGCCGGCACGGCCGACGGCACCGCCATCCAGATCTGGACCTGCAACCAGAGCCCGGCCCAGAACTGGACGTACACCTCGCACGCCACCACGAGCCTGGTCAACGCGGGCTCCGGCAAGTGCCTGGACCTGAAGGCGTACACCAAGGGCCAGAACAGCCGGCTGCTCACGTGCAGCACCGCGGGCGTGCAGAAGTTCGACATCGTGCCGTCCGGCCACAAGGGCACGGACAGCCTCGAATACCCGAAGACGGCCCAGTTCAACACGGCCAAGAAGGGCGTCACCGACGCCCAGGCCGCCGCGAAGAAGCAGCTCGACCTGCTGAAGGCGCAGGCCGCGGCGGCGAAGAAGGACGCCACCGACACGGACACCGCAGAACAGGCCGCCTACGCCATCGCCGACAAGGCGGGCGCCCCCCGGGGCCGCGCGCTGCTCGTCGGCCAGCAGAAGGCCCAGGTCACCAAGGCGTCCGCCGCGGCGCTGGACGCGATGGCCAAGGCGGGCGACACCGCCTACGCCGCCACCCGCGCCGCCGCCGGTGACAGCGCCACCGTCGCCGCCCGCGCCCTGACGCAGGCCGCCGAGTCGAAGGCCGCCTTCCGTACGGCCGCCGCGCAGGAGGCCAACGCGCAGGCGAAGGCCGCCGCCGACGCCGCCGCCGTACAGGCGCAGACCGCCAAGACCGCCCGCGACACCGCCCGCGCCAAGCTCGCCGAGACGCGCAAGGCCGAGGCGGACGCCAAGTCGGCCGCGGCCACCGCGCACGCCAAGCGGCTCGCGGCCGAGGCCGAGGAGGCCACCGCCAAGGCGGAGAAGGCGACCGCCGCGCAGAAGCAGGCGGAGGCCGCCCAGCACCGCAAGAACGCCGAGGGCTACGCCAAGACCGCCGAGGAGGCCAAGGGCCGCGCCGAGACGGCCGAGTCCACCGCGCGCGAGAAGCGGCAGGCCGCCGAGCAGGCACGGGACGGCGCCAAGGCCAAGCGGGACGACGCCTGGGACGCGGAGAGCAAGGCGAACGCCGCCCGCGCCAAGGCCGACGCCAAGGACGCCTACGCCGACGCCCACGCCTCCGCCGACGACGCCAAGGACGCGCGCGCCGCGGCCGACGCCGCCGACCAGGCCGCCGACGACGCCGAATCCGCCGCGCGCTCGGCACGCGGCGAGGCGAACGCGGCCACCCAGGCCGCCGCCGACGCCGACGCGGCCGCCACCCGCGCCGAGGCCGCGGCCGAGCGGGCCCGCTCCGACTCCGACGCCGCCCAGGCCGCCAAGCTCAAGGCGGACGCCGCGGTGCGCACCGCGACCAGCTCGGCGGCGGACGCCATCAAGGCGTCCCAGGACGCGGCCACCGCGGCCCGTACCGCCGTACAGCTGGCCGACGAGGCGGAGAAGCACGCCGCCGACGCGAAGAAGCAGGCCGACGCGGCCAAGGCGGAGGCCGCCAAGGCGGTCTCCGGCGCGGCGGACGCGGCCGGACACGCCCACGTCACCGCGCAGGCGGCCGAGGACGCCCGCAACTCCGCCCAGCAGGTGGCCGCCCCGGCCAACGACGCGATCCAGCTCGGCTCGCCGTACATCACCACCGACGCCGCCGCCGGGCTCGCCGTGCTGACGGGCCAGTCGTCCAAGACGATCGCCGAGCAGCAGCAGGCGGTCGCCGAGGCGCACGCCCAGAACGCGCAGCAGGCCGCCGCGCAGGCGCAGTCCACCGCGAACGCGGCGACCGGCGACGCCAAGGCCGCCTACACGATCGCGGCCGAGGCCGCCGGACACGCGGCGGACGCCCGCAAGTCCGCGAAGGAGGCCCTGGGATACGCGGCCGAGGCGGCACAGGCGGCCGCCGACGCCCAGACGTCACTGGCCAACACCCTGGAGTACGACCGCCAGGCCGGTGAGGACGCGGCGGCGGCCGACAAGGCCGCGGGACGCGCCGAGGGCTACGCCAAGGACGCCCGGGACTCCGCCGACCAGGCGGCCCTGGACGCCGAGGCCGCCCGTACCGCCGCGACCGAGGCGGAGCAGGCGGCCAAGGACGCCCGTGCCGCCGCCGACCGCGCCGACGCCGAGGCCACCGCGGCCGAGGAGGCGGCCAAGGACGCGCAGAAGTACGCGGACTCGGCCCAGCAGGCGGCCGACGAGGCACAGCGCAACGACGCCAACAAGCAGGTGCAGGCCGGTGCCGCCACCGGTGCCGGTGGCGTGTTCTCCGTCATCGACGAGATCAAGCAGAGCGGGGACCCGGAACGCCTTCCGGACGACTGCTCGCGGCTGCCCTGCGACCTGGTGTTCAAGGCGCACTTCGACGCGGTCGTCAGCTTCTACCTCTGCACCGACCCCGATGTCCCCGCCACCGAGTCCGGCTGCCCGGCCGAGGACACCGTCTTCCTCACCACGCAGACGATCAAGGGCCTGACCAAGACGGTCAAGGTCTCCTCGTGGCAGGCGACCAAGGACCTGTGGAAGGGCATCTTCGACTCGGTCGTCGGTGACTTCACCGGCTGCTACCACAAGGTCAAGGGCGACGGCAGCGGCAGCTACGGCGACTGCGCCTGGGCCGCCACCTGGCTCCCGCTGGGCGGCCCCATCGCGAAGATCACCGAGGCGATCCGCGGGGTGGACGCCGCGCTGCGCACCGGCGTCGGGGTCTCCGACGCGCTGAAGGCGCTGAAGGCCCTCGACGTGGACGCGCACACGCTCGCCGACATCGAGCGCACGGTGTCCGTCTACGAGGACGCGCGGACGGCGTGCCGGATCAACAGCTTCCCCGGCACCACGGACGTCGTCCTGGCCGACGGGAGCCGCAAGCCGATCCGCGACGTGCGCCTGGGCGACCGGCTCCTGGCCGCGGACCCGGCCACCGGACGCAACCGGTCCGAGCCGGTCACACGCACCTTCCGGCACACCACCGAGGACCTGCTGGACGTCACCCTGGCGGGCGGCGGGCACCTCACCAGCACGCCGGGCCACCGCTTCTACGTCACCGGCCGCGGCTGGACCCTCGCGTCCGACCTGCGCGCCGGAGACCGGCTGCGCACCCCGGACGGCGGGACGCGCACGGTGGCCGCGCTGCTCGGCCGTGACTCCGCCGCGCCCCGGACCGTGTACGACCTGACCGTGTCGGGTCTGCACACCTTCTACGCCGTGGCGGGCGACGCCCCGGTCCTGGTCCACAACTGCAACGACCTGATCGCCGACGAGGGCAAGTTCCCCGGTCTCGCGCACGTCCTGGACGAGCACGTGGACCCGAGCAGGGCGGAGGCGGTCGCCCTGGCCGCCGGCAAGTCGGCCAAGGCCGGCCGGGACACGCCCAACAGCGTGTTCTCCGACGGCGTGACGGCCCAGCAGGTCGTCGACTACGCCATCGCCGGCAAGGCGGGCGCCATCGCCAAGTGGCTGCGCGGGTCGAAGCAGGAGCTGGAGTGGAGCGGTACGTTCGGGGCGAAGAACTCCCTGGGCACCGTCTACTACGCCAACAACACCGAGAAGGCCGCCGGCAACGGCTTCTACATCATGCTCAAGCGGGCCAAGGGCCACCCGCACGGCTACTACGTGTACACCGCGTACCCGAAGTAGGAAGAAGCAGGGAAGCAGGAAGAAGCAGGAAGGAAGCGGAACGAGATGCAGCGCTTCACCGACTTCGAGTTCGGTGTGCCGTGGGTGATGGGCTTCTTCCACGCGGACTGGACCCACTCGGGGGACACCCCCGCCGAGGTGGTGGCCAATCACTTCGCGGAGGAGGACGACCGGGAGGTCCTGGCCGTCCGGAGGGACGCCCTGACCCTGCTGGACGGCCTCGCCCCGGAGGCGGTCGGAGCGCTGTGGTCGGCCGGCGCGGAGTACCTGCCCGGTGCCGCGCCGGCCGACGGGACCGCGTGGACGCGGACGGTCGTCGCCCTGTGCGACGCACGGCTGTCCGCGGCCACGGAACCGGCCGCCCTGTCCGGGGCCGACCTGGAGGACGGACGGGACCAGGAGGAGGCGGTCGTCGCCGAGATCGCGGGACTGTCCTTCCTGGCCGCGGATGTACGGGACGCGCTCACCGCGTGCGCCCGCCGCGGCACCCCCGACCTCGCGTTCCGGATCCTGCTGCGCGTCCTGCGCGGCACTCCGGGCGCGTGGCTGGCGCCGGACCGGTACGCGCGGATGGAGGCGATCGGTACGGCGCTGCGCCTCGGCGAGTTCGTGGTGGACGCGGTCCAGTACCTGGTCGACGACGAGCCCCCGCCGGACCCGCCGACGGAGCGCTTCACCGACGGCGACTTCGGCATGAGCGGGCTGATGCGCGCCTTCGCTCCGGACGGCGGGGCAACAGCGCCGGTCGCCGTCGTCCGGGACCTGCTGGCCGAGGCGTCCGACCCGCGGGCGGTGCTCGCCGTCCGCCGGGACGCGCAGGCGCTCCTGGACTACCTCCCCGGCCGTACGGGCGAGGTGCTGTGGTGCGCCGGTACGGGGCTGGGCCCCGGCTTCTTCGCCGGGGACGACCCCGGGAGGGCCTCGGGCAAGGCGTGGCTGCGGACCGTCGTCGCGGAGTGCGACGCCCGGCTGTCCGGCCTCGACGTGCCGCCGCTGGACGGAGGCGACCTGGTGGGCGGCAGCGCCAGGAACGGCCCGGCGACCCGTGAACTGGGCGAGTTCGCCGCGGTCCTGGACCCGGAGACCGCCCAGGCCCTCACCGACTGCGCCTGGCTCTACGACCCGGAACTGGCCCTGCGCCTGCTGCTGCGGACGCTCGTGCGGACGCGGACACCGCTGACCGCCGGGCAGTACGAGCTGCTCGCGGCCCGCGCGGCGGCCTGTCTCCACGGCCCCCGCCTGCTGGCGGACGTCCGCCGCCTGGTGCCCGAGCACGCGGAGGGCTGACCCCGCCCGCGCCCGGGGCGCGTCCGGCGATGAGAACATGAGGTCTCGGCAACTACACCGCTGTAGAAGGACGTCAGGCACATGTTCGAACAGCTCAAGAACCTGAAGAACCTCAAGGACAAGGTCGAGGACCTGGCCGAGACCCACGGGGACAAGATCTCCGCCGGTCTGGAGAAGGCCGGTGACTTCATCGACGGCAAGACCGGCGGCAAGCACCACGACAAGATCGACAACGCCGTCGACAAGGCCCAGGACTACATCGGCAAGCTCGGCGAGAAGGAGAGCGGCAAGAAGCCGGAGAACCCGGAGAACCTGGAGAAGTCGGAGAAGCCGGAGAGCGCGGGGGACGGGAAGGGCGGGGAGAAGTCCTGAGCCTCCCGGGAAGGGGGCGGGCGGCCGGTCCCGCGAAGCCCGCCCTCTCGGCCCGCCCCCGCCCCGCCCCCGAGTGGGCGGGGCGGGCGACAATCGGGGGGCGAGGTCGCGGCGCCGCGACGGCACGTGACACTGGTGGCAGGCACGATGAGGCGGGCACGGGACGATGAGCCATGAGTGAGGTCGAGGAACAGCAGCAGCCGGGGCACGGGCCCCTGGCCGGGTTCACCGTGGGGGTGACGGCCGCGCGGCGCGCCGACGAACTGGGCGCGCTGCTCGGGCGGCGCGGCGCGCTCGTCGTGCACGCGCCCGCGCTGCGCATCGTTCCGCTCGCCGACGACAGCGAACTGCTGGCCGCCACCGAGGAGATCGTCGGCCGGGCGCCCGACATCGTGATCGCCACCACCGCGATCGGCTTCCGCGGCTGGCTGGAGGCCGCCGCCGGCTGGGGCCGGGGCGAGGCCCTGCTCGACCGGTTGCGGCAGGCGGAACTGCTGGCCCGCGGACCCAAGGTCAAGGGCGCGATCCGGGCCGCCGGACTGACCGAGCAGTGGTCGCCGGCCTCGGAGTCGATGGCCGAGGTGCTGGACCGGCTGCTCGAACAGGGCGTGGACGGACGGCGGGTGGCCGTCCAGCTGCACGGGGAGCCGCTGTCCGGGTTCGTGGACGCGCTGCGGGCGGCCGGGGCCGAGGTCGTCCCGGTGCCGGTGTACCGGTGGCTGCCGCCCGAGGACCCCGGCCCGCTGGACCGGCTGCTGGACACCACCGTCGCGCGCGGCCTCGACGCGCTCACCTTCACCAGCGCCCCGGCCGCCGCGTCCCTGCTGTCCCGCGCCGCCGAACGCGGGCTGCTGGCCGAGCTGCTGGCCGCGCTCGCCCACGATGTGCTGCCCGCGTGCGTCGGCCCGGTGACCGCCGTGCCCCTGGAGGAGCACGGGGTGGCCACGGTGCAGCCCGAGCGCTTCCGGCTGGGGCCGCTGGTGCAGGTGCTGTGCCGGGAACTGCCGGGCCGGGCGCGGACGTTGCCGGTCGCCGGGCACCGCGTGCAGCTCCGGGGGCACGCGGTGCTGGTGGACGACGACCTGAGGCCGGTGCCGCCCGCCGGTACGGCGCTGCTGCGGGCGCTCGCGCGGCACCCCGGCCGCGTGGTCTCCCGCGCCGACCTGCTGCGCGCCCTGCCCGGCACCGGCCGAGACGAACACGCGGTGGAGACCGCCATGACCCGCCTGCGCACCGCACTCGGACACCCCGACCTGATCCGGACGGTGGTCGAACGCGGCTACCGGCTGGCCCTCGACCCGACGCCGGACGCGAAGCACACGGACGACTGGCCCCGCCCCTAGGCCGCCCGCCCGCGCACTGCTGTCCCCGGCGGGGCGGCGTCCCCGCCACGCCCGGCGGCCCGGCGGGGCGGCGTCGCCCCCGGCCGGGCGGTGTCGGCGCTGGTACGGGCCGGGCTGCCGGTCGGTCACGGTCGTGCCCCGCGCGCCGTACGGTCCGCCGCCCCCACGCCGCACGGCCCCGCCCCGCCCGCCGCCCGCTCACCCGCGCCGCTCCGCCCGCCCGCGCAGCAGCAGCGCCCGTGCCAGGCACGCCAGGGCCAGTGTCACCAGTACGGTCCGGACGGCGTTCCAGGCCACCCACGGGTTCTCGAAGTGCTCGCGGGCCGCGCCCGGGGCGGTGGCGCGGGCCAGCGCGTCGTTGAGGGGGACGTTGCACGCCGCGGTGACCGCGAAGGCGAGGACGTGCGCCGCCAGGGCCGCCCACACCCACGGGCAGGGCGGCCGGGTGCCGCGCAGTTGCCACGCCGAGACGCCGGTCAGCAGCGGGGCGCCGAGGAAGGCGAGGAGGAAGAGCGGGTTCTGGATCACGTCGTTGACGTCCCGCATGACCTCGACGTACGTGCGGTCGCCGCTGCGGGCCAGCGCGGGCATCACCGCGCAGGCGAAGACGTAGTAGACGCCCGCCAGCAGCCCGGTGGCGACGGCGGCTGCGCCCAGCACGCCCGCCGCGGCGCCGCGCCGCACCCCGTCCCCGCCGCCGATCTCGATGTCCGTCATACCGTCCAGTCAACGCACCCGCCCGGCCCGCGCCCATCGCCGAGACGCGCGGGCGCATACGCGGCCGTCCACGCGCGGGGGGTTCCGGCCGGGGGGACGGGCGGGCACTGTGGGAGGGAACGCTTCCCCCAGCCCTGACGAGCACCCCGCCGCCCGGTCCGGCGACCGGCCGGGGTGTCGCCCCCTAGGCGGTGACAGGCACATGGCACTGGGTACGGCTCCGCACACGGCCACGGTCCTTCCCGAACTGCGCTTCGACACCGGGCGGATCTGTCTGGACCTGCTCGCCACCACCCACCCGGCGGAACGGCTCGGCACCCCCGCGCCGCTGCGCGCCTGGATCACGGGCTCGGGCCTGGTCCCGCCGGGCACCGGCCTCGCGCACGCCGACCACACCTGGGCGGCGGCCTTCCGCGAACTGCGCGGGCAGGTGGCGTACCTGGTGAACGCGCACCTGGACGGACCGCCGCGCGACCCGCGCGACCCGCGCGCCCACGGCCTCGCGCTCGCCCTGGCCCGCGTCAACGACACCGCGCGCGCCGCCCCGCCCGCCCCGCGCGCCGTGCGCGGCGCGGACGGCGCCCTCGTACGGGCGCTGGCCGCCCCGCCCGAGCGCGCCGCGCTGCTCGCGGCCGTCGCCCGTGACGCCCTGGACCTGCTCACGGACCCCGCCGCGCGCGCCGCGCTGCGCCGGTGCGCGGGCGACAACTGCCCCCTCGTGTACCTGGACACCTCCCGGGGCCGGCGGCGCCGCTGGTGCTCCAGCGAGGTCTGCGGCAACCGCGAACGGGTCGCCCGCCACCGCCGCCGCGCCGCCCTCGCCCGCACCTGACGGCCCGCCCCGCCCCCGTCGGCCGGGCCGCTGCGGGCGGCGGCCCGGCCGACGGCCGGGTCCGGCTTCCGCCAGTGGGCTCCCTTCGCGTACGGTTGACGGCTGCCCAGCACGTCAGAAGGGGGCCCGGTGGCCGCTCAGGCTCAACAGGATTCCGCGGTCGGTTCGGTTCACGACGCAGCGCACGACACCGTGCGCGACCGAGAGATCAGCATGGAGCAGGACCACCTGGACCGGGTGTACCGGCGGCTCGAGGTGAAGATCCACGAGGCCGAGTTCCTGATGCGGGACGCGGCCGAGCGCGGCCAGGTCGGCACGCCCGGCGCGCTGGCCGAACGGGACGCCCAGGTCTTCCGCGCGGGCATCCATCTCAACCGGCTGAACAACGAGTTCGAGGACTTCCTCTTCGGCCGCATCGACCTACTGCCGGGCAAGGACGGCAAGAAGGGCCCGGACGGCGCCTACACCGCCGTGGAACCGGCTGAGGGCGCGGTGCGCGAGGACAGCACCGCCGACATCGCCGAGACCCTGCACATCGGCCGCATCGGCGTCCTGGACGAGGACTACTCCCCGCTGGTCATCGACTGGCGGGCGCCCGCCGCCGCGCCGTTCTACCGCTCCACCCCGGTCGACCCCGGCCGGGTCGTGCGCCGCCGGGTGATCCGCTCCAAGGGGCGGCGGGTGCTCGGCGTCGAGGACGACCTGATGCGGCCCGAGCTGACCGCCCGGCTGGACGGCCGCGAGCTGCCCGCCGTCGGCGACGGCGCGCTGATGGCCGCGCTCGGCCGGGCCCGCAGCCACAGCATGCGGGACATCGTCTCCTCCATCCAGGCCGAGCAGGATCTCGTCATCCGGGCGCCCGCCGCCTCGGTGACGTATGTCGAGGGCGGTCCGGGCACCGGCAAGACGGCGGTCGCCCTGCACCGCGCCGCCTACCTGCTCTACCAGGACCGCCGCCGGTACGCGGGCGGCATCCTCATCGTCTCGCCGACCCCGCTGCTCGTGGCGTACACCGAGGGCGTGCTGCCCTCCCTCGGCGAGGAGGGCCAGGTCGCCGTCCGGGCGATCGGCTCGCTCGTCGACGGCGTCGAGGCCACCGTGTACGACGCGCCGTCCGTGGCCCGCGCCAAGGGCTCGTACCGGATGCTGAAGGTGCTGCGGAAGGCGGCGCGCGGCGCGCTGGAGCTGGGCCCCGGCGCGCGCGGCGGGGCGCGGACCTCGGCGGGCACGCCCGCGCACGCGCCCGCGGGACAGCTCGCCCTCGGCGAGGACCCGGAGGAGACGGAAGAGGCGGCGGAGGCGGCGAAGATCCCGGCCGGGCCGCCGACCCGGCTGCGGGTGGTCGCCTTCGGCCGCCGCCTCGAACTGGAGGCCGCGGAGCTGGAGCACGTACGGCGCACCGCCCTCGGCGGCACCGCCCCGGTCAACCTGCTGCGCCCGCGCGCCCGCAAGCTGCTCCTGGACGCCCTGTGGGAGAAGTCCGGGGCCGGTACCCGGCACACCGACCCGGAGCTGGCCGCCGAGCTGCGCTCCTCCTTCGACGACGACGTCACGGACGAGGACTCCTTCATCGCCTTCCTCGACGCCTGGTGGCCCGAGCTGACCCCGCGCGCGGTGCTCGCCGCCATGGCCGACGAGCGGCGCCTGGGCCGCTGGGCCCGCCGGGTGCTCAACCCGGGCGAGGTGCGCAAGGTCGCCCGCTCGCTGCGGCGGGACGGGTACTCGGTGCACGACATCGCGCTGCTCGACGAGCTCCAGGCGATCCTCGGCACCCCGGCCCGGCCGCGCAAGAAGCGCGACCTGGACCCGCTGGACCAGCTCACCGGCCTGGAGGAGCTGATGCCGGTGCGCGAGGAGTCGCAGCGCGAGCGCGCCGAGCGGCTGGCCCAGGAGCGCGTCGAGTACGCGCACGTCATCGTCGACGAGGCGCAGGACCTCACGCCCCTCCAGTGGCGCATGGTGGGCCGCCGCGGCCGGCACGCGACCTGGACGGTGGTGGGCGACCCGGCGCAGTCCTCCTGGTCCGACCCGGACGAGGCGGCCGAGGCCCGCGACGAGGCGCTGGGCACCCGTCCGCGCCGCCGCTTCGAGCTGACGGTGAACTACCGCAACCCGGCCGAGATCGCCGAGCTGGCCGCCCGGGTGCTGGCCCTGGCCATGCCCGGCTCCCGCGCGCCCTCCGCGGTGCGCTCCACGGGCGTACAGCCGCGCTTCGCCGTCGTCCGGGACTCCCTGGCCGCCACCGTGCGGGCGGAGGCCGAACGGCTGCTGGAGCGGGTGGAGGGCACCGTCGGCGTGGTCGTGGCCATGAACCGGCGCGAGGAGGCCCGCCGCTGGCTGGCCGGTCTCGGGGACCGGGTGGTGGCGCTGGGCAGCCTGGAGGCCAAGGGCCTGGAGTACGACGCGTCGCTGGTCGTCTCGCCCGCGGAGATCGCCGACGAGTCGCCGGCCGGGCTGCGGGTGCTCTACGTCGCGCTGACCCGCGCGACCCAGCAGCTCACCGTGGTCTCCGGCGAGCGCGACGAGCCGGACGCGTCCGGGGTGCCGGACCTGCTGCGGGACTGAGCGAGGAAAGGAACCTCGCCCGGAGGAATGGTCTCACCGGATCCGTTTGTTAGCCTTGGTGTGGCACCGGCCCGATCCAAGCCCCCGGGCCCAACCTTCGTCGCTACGAGCGACCACTTGCCGCGAGGCGAGCATGGCGGGTCGGTGTCACAAAGCTCAGTGGAGGCCCACGGCACAGCGAATGTGACGTGGGCCTCTTTTGCTGTGTCCGCCCCTACCGCGACCCCTGCTCTTCTCGTATGGTGGAAGTCACTTTCCGAAAACAGCGCCTCCCGGTGAACACAAAGTCCGCAATACGGGGCGGCTACCACGTACTCAGGGGTAGGTGCGACGATCGGACGGCACAACTTCGCGACACGGTGAAAGCAGAGGAAGTCGGCCATGGCAACGGCGCCCAGCGTCTCCTACTCGATGACCATCCGGCTGGAGGTGCCCGCGAGCGGAACGGCAGTCTCGCAGCTCACCACCGCTGTGGAGTCCTCCGGAGGCTCGGTCACGGGCCTCGACGTCACCGCGTCCGGCCACGAGAAGCTCCGTATCGACGTCACCATCGCGGCGACGTCCACCGGCCACGCCGACGAGATCGTCGAGCAGCTCCGGGGCATCGAGGGTGTCACCCTCGGCAAGGTCTCCGACCGTACGTTCCTGATGCACCTCGGCGGCAAGATCGAGATGCAGTCCAAGCACCCCATCCGCAACCGTGACGACCTCTCCATGGTCTACACGCCGGGTGTGGCCCGCGTCTGCATGGCGATCGCCGAGAACCCCGAGGACGCCCGCCGCCTCACCATCAAGCGCAACTCCGTTGCGGTCGTGACGGACGGCTCCGCGGTGCTGGGCCTGGGCAACATCGGCCCCAAGGCCGCGCTGCCCGTCATGGAGGGCAAGGCGGCCCTCTTCAAGCGGTTCGCAGGCATCGACGCCTGGCCGATCTGCCTGGACACCCAGGACACCGACGCCATCGTCGAGATCGTCAAGGCGATCGCCCCCGGGTTCGCCGGCATCAACCTGGAGGACATCTCCGCGCCCCGCTGCTTCGAGATCGAGGCCCGGCTGCGCGAGGCCCTGGACATCCCGGTCTTCCACGACGACCAGCACGGCACCGCGATCGTCGTGCTCGCCGCGCTCACCAACGCCCTGCGCGTGGTGGACAAGCCGATCGAGAACGTCCGGGTCGTGATGTCGGGCGCCGGCGCGGCCGGCACCGCCATCCTCAAGCTGCTGCTCGCCGCGGGTGTGAAGAACGCCGTCGTCGCCGACATCCACGGCGTGGTGCACGCGGGCCGCGAGGACCTGGTCGACGCGGCCCCCGAGTCGGCGCTGCGCTGGATCGCCGACAACACCAACCCGGAGAACCTCACCGGCACCCTGAAGGAGGCCGTGCGCGGCGCGGACGTCTTCATCGGCGTGTCGGCGCCCAACGTGCTCGACGGCGCCGATGTGGCCGCCATGGCCGACGGGGCGATCGTGTTCGCGCTCGCGAACCCGGACCCGGAGGTCGACCCGGCGGTCGCCCGCCGGACGGCCGCGGTGGTGGCCACCGGCCGCTCCGACTTCCCCAACCAGATCAACA
This sequence comes from Streptomyces sp. PL-25, assembly GCF_058344915.1. Lineage (NCBI taxonomy): Bacteria > Bacillati > Actinomycetota > Actinomycetes > Kitasatosporales > Streptomycetaceae > Streptomyces > Streptomyces sp. PL-25. The sequence continues at coordinate 2,759,881 of NZ_CP136997.1, read as the reverse complement.
ACGTGCTGGTCTTCCCGGGTGTCTTCCGCGGCCTGCTGGACGCGCAGTCGCGCACCGTCAACACCGAGATGATGCTCGCCGCCGCCCAGGCGCTGGCCGACGTCGTCACCGAGGGCGAGCTGAACCCGAACTACATCGTCCCCAGCGTCTTCAACGACAAGGTCGCCGGGGCCGTCGCCGGAGCCGTCCGGGAGGCCGCCAAGGCGGCCGGTGCGAGCGCGACGGCCGGCTCCGCCGCCGGAGTCTGACAAACGGCACGCATCAGTCGGAACGGACGTTCGGGGACGGCGGTTCCCGGGCGTGATGATCGCCACGACGCGCCGGGACCCGGCGCGTCGCGGCGGACGCTGTCAGTGGGGCGCCCTATCGTGGCTGGCCGGAGTCTGCGGCTGGAGCCGGACGGCAGGCCCTGGCCGGCAGACCCTCTTTTCGTGTGACTCCCAAGGGTGTTCTCACGACTCCTACGGGTGCCGGATTGGCTTTCCCGCCGCAGGTGGGGGCAGGATGCCACCCTGGGCGCGAGGGTCTGACGAGGGACCCGGGTCCGGGGACCCCCGAGGACCCTGGCAGCATCGGCTTGGCTGGCCCAACATGCGGCTTCGCCGCGTGGCACGCCTCAACGGCAAGAAGAACACGGGAGTAACAACATGAACCGCAGTGAGCTGGTGGCCGCGCTGGCCGACCGCGCCGAGGTGACCCGCAAGGACGCCGACGCCGTGCTGGCCGCGTTCGCCGACGTCGTCGGCGACATCGTCTCCAAGGGGGACGAGAAGGTCACCATCCCTGGCTTCCTCACCTTCGAGCGCACCCACCGTGCCGCTCGCACCGCCCGCAACCCGCAGACCGGCGAGCCGATCCAGATCCCGGCCGGCTACAGCGTGAAGGTCTCCGCGGGCAGCAAGCTCAAGGAAGCCGCCAAGGGCAAGTGACCTCGCCTTCCGTACGCCACGGGACGGCGTACGGGGCCCGCTAGGGCCGACAACGTCCATGGGGCGGCCCCCTTCACCGGGGGCCGCCCCATCGTCGTCGTACGCACGCACCACGCCGCCCCCTCCAGGAGGGGACGACCCCCGGACCCCCGGCCGGAGGGTGGGTCCGTGTGGGCCGGGGTCGGGTGGTCGGTGTGGTTCAGCCGAGTGCCTGGCCCGGCAGCTCGACCTTCGCGCCCAGCTCCACGAGCTTGTCCATGAAGTTCTCGTAGCCGCGGTTGATCAGGTCGATGCCGTGGACACGGGAGGTGCCCTGGGCGGCCAGGGCGGCGATCAGGTAGGAGAAGCCGCCGCGCAGGTCGGGGATGACCAGGTCGGCGCCCTGGAGCCGGGTGGGGCCCGACACCACCGCGGAGTGCAGGAAGTTGCGCTGGCCGAAGCGGCAGTCGGAGCCGCCCAGGCACTCGCGGTAGAGCTGGATGTGCGCGCCCATCTGGTTGAGCGCGGAGGTGAAGCCGAGGCGGGACTCGTAGACCGTCTCGTGGACGATCGACAGGCCGGTCGCCTGGGTGAGCGCGACCACCAGCGGCTGCTGCCAGTCCGTCTGGAAGCCGGGGTGCACGTCCGTCTCCAGCGCGATGGACTTCAACTGCCCGCCGGGGTGCCAGAACCGGATGCCCTCGTCGTCGATCTCGAAGGCACCGCCCACCTTCCGGTAGGTGTTCAGGAAGGTCATCATCGACCGCTGCTGGGCGCCGCGGACGTAGATGTCGCCCTCGGTGGCCAGCGCCGCCGACGCCCAGGACGCCGCCTCCAGGCGGTCCGAGAGGGCGTGGTGGGTGTAGCCGCCGAGCTTGTCGACACCGGTGACGCGGATGGTGCGGTCGGTGTCCATCGCGATGATCGCGCCCATCTTCTGCAGTACGCAGATCAGGTCCTCGATCTCCGGCTCGACGGCCGCGTTGGACAACTCGGTGACGCCCTCGGCGAGTACGGCCGTCAGCAGCACCTGCTCGGTCGTGCCCACCGACGGGTAGGGCAGCCGGATCTTGGTGCCGCGCAGCCGCTGCGGTGCCTCCAGGTACTGGCCGTCCGCCCGCTTCTCGATCGTCGCGCCGAACTGCCGCAGCACGTCGAAGTGGAAGTCGATGGGCCGGCCGCCGATGTCGCAGCCGCCCAGGCCGGGGATGAAGGCGTGGCCGAGCCGGTGCAGCAGCGGGCCGCAGAACAGGATCGGGATGCGGCTGGAGCCCGCGTGGGCATCGATGTCGGCCACGTTGGCGCTCTCCACCCGGGTCGGGTCGAGCACCAGCTCGCCCGGCTCCTCACCCGGACGGACCGTCACCCCGTGCAGTTGCAGCAGACCGCGTACGACCCGCACGTCACGGATGTCCGGAACATTGCGCAGCCGGCTCGGTTCGCTGCCCAGCAGAGCGGCGACCATGGCCTTCGGTACGAGGTTCTTCGCACCGCGGACACGGATCTCGCCCTCCAGCGGGGTTCCGCCGTGGACAAGCAGTACGTCATCAGTGCCGTTGACGGTCATGTATCTCGCGTTCCGATGAGGTGGGGCAGGGGCGCGGCCGGTCACTCGGGCAGGGGCCGGACAGACAGACTAGTCGCGGCGGAGCTTCCTTTCGTAAGCCTGTGCACCACCCGCACGTCATGGCTGTGTCACAACACGCAGTGTCGGGCGCCGGGCACGTGCGGTGACCGTCGCGGCCGTGCGCCCGTGACGCTCCCGTGCCCCGGGCGCGCCCTCACTCCGGTAGCCGGATTGGCTCCCCACGCCCGGGGAAGATGCGGGATCATGTCTGGCATGACCGAGGTGTCCTCGCTCACAGGGCGGCTGCTCGTGGCCACGCCCGCCCTGGCGGACCCGAACTTCGACCGTGCGGTGGTGCTCCTTCTCGACCACGACGAGGAGGGTTCCCTCGGTGTCGTCCTCAACCGGCCCACCCCGGTGGACGTCGGCGACATCCTGGCCGGCTGGGCGGACCTGGCCGGGGAGCCGGGCGTCGTCTTCCAGGGCGGGCCGGTCTCGCTGGACTCCGCGCTCGGTGTCGCCGTCATCCCGGGCGGCGGCGCGGGCGGCGGCGCCCCGCTGGGCTGGCGCCGGGTGCACGGCGCGATCGGCCTGGTCGACCTGGAGGCGCCGCCGGAGCTGCTGGCCTCCGCCCTCGGCTCGCTGCGCATCTTCGCCGGGTACGCGGGCTGGGGCCCCGGCCAGCTGGAGGGCGAGCTGGGGGAGGGCGCCTGGTACGTCGTCGAGTCGGAACCGGGCGACGTGTCCTCCCCGTTCCCCGAGCGGCTGTGGCGCGAGGTGCTGCGCAGGCAGCGCAGCGAGCTGGCGATGGTCGCCACCTACCCGGACGACCCGTCGCTCAACTGATGCCCGCGCACTTCAGTACCCTTGGCGTATGAGCACTCTCGAGCCCGAGCGCGGCACTGGTACGGGGACCCTCGTAGAGCCGACGCCGCAGGTGTCCCACGGAGACGGCGACCACGAGCGCTTCGCCCACTACGTCCAGAAGGACAAGATCATGGCGAGCGCCCTGGACGGGACACCCGTCGTGGCGCTGTGCGGCAAGGTGTGGGTGCCGGGCCGTGACCCGAAGAAGTACCCGGTCTGCCCGCTGTGCAAGGAGATCTACGAGTCCATGAGCGGCGGCGGCGACCAGGGCAAGGGCGGCGACAAGAAGTAGGCCACCGGCTTTCCCCGCCCGTCCCGCGGGCCTTCGGGCCGACTGGGCCCCCGAGTGCGTTTCGCGCGCTTCGGGGGCCTTTGTGCGTTCCCGCGTTGCACGGGGTGCGTCGGGCGGTCACAGAGTGGTTGAGACCTCTTGTCGTCGCGTTCATGGAGTACCTAGCCTCCGTGGTGTTGTGCAGAGCAAAACCGCCATTGCATATGTTGCAACACTGACCGGAGGAACCGCTCCATGAAGCTCTCCGCAAGACTCCCCGGCCGACTGGCCCTGCTGGCCGCCGCGGCCGTCGTCACCGCCACCGCCTGCGCCCCGCAGACCTCCGACAACTCCTCCTCCGGCAAGGACGAGAAGTCCGGCACCGTGCGCCTCTGGATGTTCCAGGAGGTCAACAACAAGCCGAAGGAACAGGTGGTCGCACAGGTCCTCGCCGACTTCCGCACGGCCCACAAGGACACGAAGGTCACCGTCGAGTACATCCCCGTGGAGACCCGCGCCCAGCGGATCAAGGCCGCCTTCAACGACCCGAAGAGCGCCCCCGATGTCATCGAGTACGGCAACACCGACACCGCCGGCTACGTCAAGGACGGCGGACTCGCCGACATCACCGCCGAGTTCGGCGCCTGGAAGGAGGCCAAGGACACCGACCCCACCGCCCGCACCTCGGTCACGGTGGACGGAAAGGTCTACGGAGCCCCGTACTTCGTCGGCGTCCGCGCCCTGTACTACCGCACGGACGTCTTCCGGGAACTGAACCTCCAGCCGCCGAAGACCCTGGACGAACTGGCCCGCACCGCCAGGAAGATCCGGTCGGAGAAGCCCGACCTGTACGGCCTCGCCGTCGGCGGCGCCTACACCTACGGCGCCCTGCCGTTCATCTGGGCCAACGGCGGCGCCCTCGCCACCGGCCAGGGCGGCTCCTACGCCTCCGCGATCGACACCCCCGCGGCCCGCAAGGGCATCGAGCAGTACACGGGCCTGTTCGGCGACGACAACTGCCCCGCCGCCAAGTGCGCCGGGATGACCGGCAACGACACCATCACCGCCTTCGCCGCAGGCAAGGCCGCCATGGCGGTCGGCGGCGACTTCAACCACCAGGCCGTGGAGGCGGGCAAGGCCAAGGGCAAGTACGCGGTCGTGCCGCTGCCGGGCGTCAAGGCCGGCTCCGTCGCCCCGGCCTTCGCGGGCGGCAACAACATCGGCGTGCTCAAGAGCACCGCCCACCGCAGCCTCGCCGTGGACCTCATGGAGCGGCTCGCCTCGAAGAAGACCCAGGCCCAGACGTTCGACGCGATGGGCTTCCTGCCCACCTTCACGGACGTGCGCCGGGAAGTCGCCGCCAAGAACCCCTTCGTGAAGCCCTTCGTCGACACCCTCGCCGCGGGCACCGAGTTCGTGCCGGCCTCGCCCGCCTGGGCGCAGATCGACTCCTCGCTGGTGCTGCCGACCATGTTCCAGGAGGTCGTCAGCGGCAAGAAGGACGTCGCGGCGGCCGCCGGGGACGCGGCGAAGAAGATGAACGACGCGTTCGGCTCCGTCGGATGACCGCTTCGCCCACGAGCCCGCAGGGCGTGGTGCGCGGACGGCCGCGGGTGCTCCGCGGCCGCCCGCGCGGCGCCCCGCGCCCCGGCGGGCGCGCCGTCACCCCCTGGCTCTATCTCGCCCCCGCCCTCGTCGTCCTCGGCGGACTGCTCGTCTACCCCGTCTACCAGCTCGGCCTGATCTCCTTCCTGGAGTACACCCAGGCCCAGGTCAGCGGCGGACAGCCGGCCACCTTCCAGGGCCTGGGCAACTACGCCGAGCTGTTCGGCGACGACCAGTTCTGGCGGGTCCTGCTGGCCACCGTGGTGTTCGCGGCGGCCTGCGTGCTGTGCACCCTCGCCGCCGGCTGCGCGCTCGCCGTGCTCCTCACCCGGGTGCGCGCCGTGCCGCGGCTCGCGCTGATGCTCGCCGCCCTCGGCGCCTGGGCGACCCCCGCGGTCACCGGCTCCACGGTCTGGCTGCTGCTGTTCGACGCCGACTTCGGGCCCGTCAACAAGATCCTCGGCCTGGGCGACCACTCCTGGACGTACGGGCGCTACAGCGCCTTCCTGCTCGTCCTGCTCGAAGTGGTCTGGTGCTCCTTCCCGTTCGTCATGGTGACCGTCTACGCCGGGATCCGCGCCGTCCCCTCCGAGGTGCTGGAGGCCGCCGCGCTGGACGGCGCCTCCCAGTGGCGGATCTGGCGCTCGGTGCTGGCACCGATGCTGCGGCCGATCCTCGTCGTGGTCACCATCCAGTCCGTCATCTGGGACTTCAAGGTCTTCACCCAGATCTACGTCATGACGAACGGCGGCGGCATCGCCGGGCAGAACCTCGTCCTCAACGTCTACGCCTACCAGAAGGCGTTCGCGTCCTCGCAGTACAGCCTCGGCTCCGCCATCGGCGTCGTGATGCTGCTGATCCTGCTGGCCGTGACGCTGGTCTATCTGCGGCTGCTGCGCCGCCAGGGGGAGGAGCTGTGAGCCTGGTGCGCACCTGGGTGCGCCGCCCCTGGCGGCTCGCCGCCGAGGCGTCGGCGCTGCTGATCGCGGCCGTGGTCGCCTTCCCGCTGTACTGGATGGTGCTGAGCGCCTTCAAACCGGCCGGGGAGATCGAGTCCACCGAACCGCGCCCCTGGACGGCGTCCCCCTCCCTGGACTCCTTCCGGCGGGTCTTCGGGCAGCAGGAGTTCGGCCGCTACTTCCTCAACAGCCTGCTCGTCGCGGGCACCGTGGTGATCGCCTCCGCGCTGATCTCGTTCCTGGCGGCGACCGCCGTCACCCGGTTCCGCTTCCGCTTCCGGACCACCCTGCTGATCATGTTCCTGGTGGCCCAGATGGTGCCCGTGGAGGCGCTCACCATCCCGCTGTTCTTCCTGATGCGGGACTTCGGCCAGCTCAACACCCTGGGCTCGCTGATCCTGCCGCACATCGCCTTCTCGCTGCCGTTCGCGATCTGGATGCTGCGCGGCTTCGTCAAAGCCGTACCCGAGGCCCTGGAGGAGGCCGCCTACCTCGACGGCGCCGGCCGGGCGCGCTTCCTGTGGCAGATCCTCTTCCCGCTGGTCTTCCCCGGACTCGTGGCGACCAGTGTGTTCTCCTTCATCTCGACCTGGAACGACTTCCTGTTCGCGAAGTCCTTCATCATCAGCGACACCTCCCAGTCGACGCTGCCGATGGCGCTGCTGGTCTTCTACAAGCCCGACGACCCCGACTGGGGCGGGGTGATGGCGGCGTCCACGGTGATGACGATCCCGGTACTGATCTTCTTCGTACTCGTACAACGACGACTCGTCTCCGGCCTCGGCGGAGCGGTAAAGGACTGACGTGATGGACGTGATCCCCCAGCCAGGGCGTGCGACGGCCGACGAGGAACGCTTCCTCGAACTGGGCCCGGACACCACGGTGTCGGCGGGCGAGGGCACCGGGCGCACCGAACGCTGGCTGCGCACCGCCCTCGGCGCCGCCACCGGACTCCCGCTGGCCCCCGCCCCGGCCGGTGACGACGGCACCCTGCGCCTGCGCCTGGACGACACCGTCGCCCGCGACCTCGGGCCCGAGGGCTACCGCCTGACGGTCACCGCGCGGGGCGCCGACCTCGCGGGCGGCGGCCCCGCCGGGCTCTTCTGGGGCGCCCAGACGCTGCGCCAGCTCCTCGGCCCGGCCGCCTTCCGGCGCGCGCCGCTGCCCGGCGGCCGCTGGCGGCTGCCGCTCACCGAGATCGAGGACACCCCGCGCTTCCGCTGGCGCGGCGTGATGCTGGACGTCGCCCGGCACTTCATGCCCAAGGACGGCGTCCTGCGCTACCTCGACCTGATGGCCGCCCACAAACTCAACGTCCTCCACTTCCACCTGACGGACGACCAGGGCTGGCGCGTCGAGATCAAGCGCTACCCGAAGCTGACCGGGACCGGCTCATGGCGCCCCCGCACGAAGTACGGCCACCGGGCCTCCCCGCTGTGGGAGGACAAGCCGCACGGCGGCCACTACACCCAGGACGACATCCGGGAGATCGTCGCCTACGCCGCCGAACGGCACATCACCGTCGTCCCCGAGGTGGACGTACCGGGGCACTCCCAGGCCGCCATCGCCGCCTACCCGGAACTCGGCAACACCGACGTGGTCGACACCGCCGCCCTCGGCGTCTGGGACGACTGGGGCGTCAGCAAGAACGTGCTCGCCCCGACCGACGCCACCGTGCGCTTCTACGAGGGCGTCTTCGAGGAACTGCTCGACCTCTTCCCGCCGGACGCCGCGCCGTTCTCGGACTTCTTCCACATCGGCGGCGACGAGTGCCCCAAGGAGCAGTGGCGCGCCTCGGCCACCGCGCAGGCCCGGATCAAGGAGCTCGGTCTGGCCGACGAGGACGAGCTGCAGTCCTGGTTCATCCGCCACTTCGACACCTGGCTCGCCGCGCGCGGACGCCGGCTCATCGGCTGGGACGAGATCCTGGAGGGCGGCCTCGCCGAGGGCGCGGCCGTCGCGTCCTGGCGCGGCTACGCGGGCGGCCTCGCCGCCGCGCGCGCGGGACACGACGTCGTCATGTGTCCCGAGCAGCATGTGTACCTGGACCACCGGCAGGACGGCGGCGCCGACGAACCCGTACCGATCGGCTTCGTCCGCACCCTGGAGGACGTCTACCGGTTCGAGCCGGTTCCGGCCGGTCTGGAACCGGAGTTCACCGGCCATGTGCTGGGCACCCAGGCCAACCTGTGGAGCGAGGTGATGGAGAACCCCGCGCGCGTGGACTACCAGGCCTTCCCCCGGCTGGCCGCCTTCGCGGAGGTCGCCTGGAGCGCCCTGCCCGCGCCCGAGCAGCGGGACTTCGCCGGTTTCGAGGAGCGGATGACGGCCCACTACCGGCGTCTGGACGCGCTGGGGGTCGGCTACCGGCCGCCCGCCGGACCGCACCCCTGGCAGCGCAGGCCCGGCGTCCTGGGGCGGCCGATCGACGGCCCGCCGCCGGTCAGGTAGCGGGCGGCCCCTCCCCGGGGGAGAGCGAGTGAGGGTGCGGTGCGGGCGGCGTGGCCGTCCGCACCGCACCGCCGTGTCGCCGCACCGTCCGTGCCACCCGGCTGTCTCGAACTGGCGGCGGAAAAACACCGCAAGAGTCAGCGAACGCCGGTAATTCGCTCGCATCGGTGATCCCGCGCCAAAACGGACCGGGCCCCCGATGAGGTGGCCGAACGCCTCCGCGCGGACCCGTGTCCGCGAGCCCTGCGAAGATGTGCCAGAGTTGCCACGTCCGCCCTGTCAGGCCGTACCGTACGGCAGCACGGGTGGGACCAGTGGGGCAGCGGGAAGGGGCAGCCGGTTTGACCACGCACGCACCACAGGCGGCGCAGGCCGTCACGCTGCCCACGACACTCGACGAGGCCGTGGCGGCACTCGCGGCCATGCCCGCCGCCGTGCCCGTGGCCGGCGGCACCGACCTCATGGCCGCCGTCAACTCCGGGCAGCTCAGGCCCGCCGCGCTGGTCGGCCTCGGCCGGATCAGCGAGATCCGCGGCTGGCAGTACCAGGACGGGCACGCGCTGCTCGGCGCCGGTCTCACCCACGCCCGGATGGGCCGCCCCGACTTCGCCGCCCTGATCCCGGCGCTCGCCGCCGCCGCCCGCGCCGCCGGACCGCCGCACATCCGCAACGCCGGCACCCTGGGCGGCAACATCGCCTCGGCCGCCCCCACCGGGGACGCGCTGCCGGTGCTGGCCGCCCTGGAGGCGACCCTGATCGTCGCGGGCCCGGACGGCGCCCGCCGCGAACTGCCGGTCTCGCACCTGCTGGCCGGCGTGGAGATGCTCCGCGGCGGCGAACTCATCGGCTACGTACGCGTCCCGCTGCTGCACGCGCCGCAGGTCTTCCTCAAGGCGACCGGCCGCACCGGCCCCGGCCGCGCGGTCGCGTCCGTGGCGCTGGTCCTCGACCCGGCCCGGCGCGGGGTGCGCTGCGCGGTGGGCGCCATAGCGCCGATGCCGCTCAGGCCGCTGGACGCCGAGCAGTGGGTGGCCTCGCTCATCGACTGGGACAACGGCCGCGCGATCGTCCCGGAGGCGCTGGACGCCTTCGGCGAGTACGTGGCCGCGGCCTGCATCCCCGACCCGGTTCCGGCCGAGGACGGCTCGGTGCAGCAACTTCCGCCCGCCGTACTGCACCTGCGGCGGACCGTCGCCGCACTGGCCCGACGAGCACTGGGGAGGGCGCTGTCGTGACCGACGACCAGCACGGACAGGGCACGCCTCACGGCGGCGGCCGGTGGGACCCGCTGCCGCAGGGCGACTACGACGACGGCGCCACCGCGTTCGTGCAGCTCCCCGAGGGCGGTGTCGACGCCCTGCTGGCCGCCGACAGCCCGCTCGCCGCGCCCGGCCACGGCTATGTGCCGCCGCAGATAACGGTCGCCGCCGCCCCGGCCGAGGCCACCGACCCGGCGGCCACCGGCACCTGGGCGGTGCCCGGCGTGCCCGCCGCCCCCGCCCCGGGAACGGGCTGGCCCGACCCGAACGCGGTGCCCCGGCAGGACGAGGGCGCCGGCGGCGACCCGGGCGCGGGCGACCCGTACGCCTACCGGCCGGACGCGACCCAGCAGTGGAACTTCCAGGAGGTCCACGGGCATCAGGAACACCCGGGCCACCACCAGGAGGCGGCGGTGCGGGGAGCGGTGCCCGGACACGATGTGACCGGGCAGTGGTCGATCCCCGTGGCCGGGGGTGACATCCCGGACGAATCCGGCGAGTTCACCACGTCGGCCCTCATCGAGCAGTGGGGCGGCACCCCGCCGGCCACCCTGCCCGGCGGTGCCCCCGCCCCGTGGGCCACGGAGGGCGCCGGCCAGCCGTGGGGCCGGACCGCCCAGGAACCCGCCCCGGCGGAGCCGTACGCGAGCGACGGCCGGCCCTACAGGATCGACCGGCCGTACGAGGGTGACCGGCCGTACGAGGGTGACCGGCCGTACGAGGGTGACCAGGCGTACGGGAGCGACCCGTCCGGGCACTCGTACGGAGCCGGTCTGCCGGCCCCGGCGCCGGAGCACCCGACGCCCGACCACCCGGGGGCCGCCTCCGGGCGTCCGGGGCACCCTGCGCCGACTGAGGCGGCCGTACCGGAGGCACCGGCGGAGGAGTCCGCCGAGGCGCCGGAGGCCACGCGGCCCGCGCAGCCCACGGAAGCAGGCCACCCGGCCGAGCCCGCCGCCGGACAACTCCCCGAGGAGACCCCGGCGGAGGACGGCGAAGACCCCGTGGAGGCCGCCGAGGGCGCCACCGAGCCGCCCGCGGACCCCGCCCCGGCCGACGATGCCTCCGCCGCGTCCCAGGCCGCCCAGGAGCCGCCCACGGCCCCGGAGGACACCCCCGCCCCGGCGGCCGGACCCGCCCCCGGCCCCGACACGGCCACGGACGACACGGACACCGGACCGACCGAAGCGACCGGACCGGCGGGGACGACCGGACCGGCAGGGACGACCGAATCGGCCGAGCCGGACGTGGTCGCGGCCGCGTCCGCGACCACGGAGGCGGCCGCCGAAGCCGTCGCGCCCGAGGACGGCACCGGCACCGACACCCCCCACCCCGGGACGGCGGCCGCACCGGACCCCCAGGGCCCGCCCCCCGTGCCACCGCAGGACGAACACCCGCTCGCCTCCTACGTGCTGCGCGTCAACGGCGTGGACCGCCCCGTCACCGACGCCTGGATCGGCGAGTCGCTGCTCTACGTGCTGCGCGAGCGGCTCGGCCTCGCGGGCGCCAAGGACGGCTGCTCGCAGGGTGAGTGCGGCGCCTGCAACGTACAGGTGGACGGCCGCCTCGTCGCCTCCTGCCTGGTGCCCGCCGTCACCACGGCCGGCAGCGAGGTCCGTACCGTCGAGGGCCTGGCCGCCGACGGGCGGCCCTCGGACGTGCAGCGGGCGCTCGCGCGCTGCGGCGCGGTGCAGTGCGGCTTCTGCGTGCCCGGCATGGCGATGACCGTGCACGACCTGCTGGAGGGCAACCCGGCCCCGAGCGAGCGCGAGGCCCGGCAGGCCCTGTGCGGCAACCTGTGCCGCTGCTCGGGCTACAAGGGCGTCCTGCGGGCCGTCGAGGAGGTCGTCGCCGAACGCGAGGCACAGGCGGCGGCGGAGCACGCGGCGGCCGAGTCCGCGGGCGCGGACCACCGCACCGCGCGGCACCCCGCCGACGGCGGCGGCGCCCCGGACGCCGACGAGCCCCGTATCCCGCACCAGGCGGGCCCCGGAGCGGGCGGCGTCCACCCGTCCGCCTTCGACACGCCCGACACGCCCGACGCGCACGGACACCCGCGCCCGCACCCGGATCCGCAGGGCCACGGCGAGGCGCACACCCCGCACGAACCACCGCGCGACACGCACGATCCGCACCACCCGCACGACCCCTACGGCCAGGACGGAGGCCAGGCGTGAGCAACGAAGCCGGCACCGCTGCCACCGCTGCCACCGCTTCCGCCGCGGAGACCACGCCCGCGCCGGAGCCGCTGCCGCACGGGATCGGGTCCTCGCTGCCGCCCGCCGACGCCCGCGCCAAGACGGAGGGCACCTTCCCGTACGCGGCCGACCTGTGGGCCGAGGGCCTGCTGTGGGCGGCCGTGCTGCGCTCACCGCACCCGCACGCGCGCATCGTGTCCATCCACACCCGCCACGCGCGCGAGATGCCCGGTGTCCGCGCCGTCGTCACCCACGAGGACGTGCCCGGCAGCCCTCTGTACGGCCGGGGCCGGGCCGACCGGCCGGTGTTCGCCTCCGACGTCGTACGCCACCACGGCGAGCCCATCGCCGCCGTCGCCGCCGACCACCCGGACACCGCGCGGATGGCCGCCGCCGCCGTCATCGTCGAGTACGAGGTGCTCGACCCGGTCACCGACCCCGAGCAGGCGTTCGAGGCCGAACCACTGCACCCCGACGGCAATCTGATCCGGCACATCCCGCTGCGCCACGGCGACCCGGAGGCGGCCGGAGAGGTCGTCGTCGAGGGCCTGTACCGCATCGGCCGCCAGGACCCGGCGCCCATCGGCGCCGAGGCCGGGCTCGCGGTGCCCCGCCCGGACGGCGGCGTCGAGCTGTACGTGGCCTCCACCGACCCGCACGCCGACCGGGACACGCTCGCCGCCTGCTACGGCCTCGCGCCCGACCGCGTCAAGATCGTCGTCACCGGGGTGCCCGGCGCGACGGCCGACCGCGAGGACCAGGGCTTCCAGCTCCCGCTGGGCCTGCTGGCGCTGCGCACCGGCTGCCCGGTGAAGCTGACGGCGACCCGCGAGGAGTCCTTCCTCGGCCACGTCCACCGCCACCCCACCCTGCTGCGCTACCGCCACCACGCCGACGCCGAGGGGCGGCTGGTGAAGGTCGAGGCACAGATCCTGCTGGACGCGGGCGCCTACGCCGACACCTCCGCCGAGGCCCTGGCCGCCGCCGTGTCCTTCGCCTGCGGCCCGTACGTCGTCCCGCACGCCTTCATCGAGGGCTGGGCGGTACGCACCAACAACCCGCCCTCGGGCCATGTGCGCGGCGAGGGCGCCCTCCAGGTGTGCGCCGCCTACGAGGCGCAGATGGACAAACTGGCCAGGAGACTCGGCGTCGACCCGGCCGAACTGCGCCTGCGCAACGTGCTGGCCACCGGCGACGTGCTGCCCACCGGCCAGACGGTGACCTGTCCGGCACCGGTCGCCGAACTGCTCCAGGCCGTACGGGACCAGCCGCTGCCGCCGCTGCCCAAGGACACCCCCGAGGACGAGTGGCTGCTGCCCGGCGGTCCCGAGGGCGCGGGCGATCCGGGCGCGGTGCGCCGGGGCGTGGGCTACGGCCTGGGCATGGTCCACATGCTCGGCGCGGAGGGCGCCGACGAGGTGTCCACGGCCACCGTGAAGGTCCACGACGGCGTCGCGACCGTGCTCTGCGCGGCCGTCGAGACCGGCCAGGGATTCACCACGCTCGCCCGGCAGATCGTCCAGGAGACCCTGGGCGTCGACGAGGTGCGCGTGGCCCCGGTCGACACCGACCAGCCCTCGGCCGGCGCGGGCTGCCGAGGCCGCCACACCTGGGTGTCGGGCGGCGCGGTGGAACGGGCGGCGAAGATGGTCCGCACCCAGCTCCTGCAACCGCTGGCGCACAAGTTCGGCATGTCCACCGAACTCCTCCAGATCGCCGACGGCAAGATCACCTCCTACGACGGCGTGCTGTCGACCACGGTCACCGAGGCGATGGAGGGCAAGGAGCTGTGGGCCACCGCGCAGTGCCGGCCGCACCCCACGGAGCCGCTGGACGAGTCGGGCCAGGGCGACGCCTTCGTCGGCCTCGCCTTCTGCGCGATCCGCGCGGTGGTGGACGTGGACATCGAACTGGGCTCGGTGCGGGTGGTGGAGCTGGCCGTGGCCCAGGACGTCGGACGCGTCCTCAACCCCGCGCAGCTGGCCGCCCGGATCGAGGCGGGCGTCACCCAGGGCGTGGGCATCGCCCTCACGGAGAACCTGCGCGCCCCGCGCGGCCTGCTCCGCCACCCCGACCTCACGGGCTACGCCCTGCCCACCGCCCTGGACACGCCCGACATCCAGATCGTGCGACTGGTCGAGGAACGGGACGTCGTGGCCCCCTTCGGCGCCAAGGCGGTCAGCGCGGTCCCGGTCGTCACCTCCCCGGCGGCGATCGCCTCCGCCGTGCGCGCCGCCACCGGCCGCCCGGTCAACCGCCTGCCGATCCGCCCCCAGGCCGCGGTCGTCACCGGCGGGTGACCACCCGTTCCCCGGGTGTTTCCCCAGGCCGGGGGCGTTGTCAGTGGTGCGGCGTAGTGTGCTGGGCAGTGGGGAGGACGGCTTCGGCGATCCGACCCGCACCGGGACACACGGAAACACGGGACACGGGGGACAGATGAGCACGACCGGCGCCGCCACCGCGGTGATCACCCTGCCCGAGGCCGCCCTCGACCCGTACGTCACACACGCGCCGACCCGTCGCCGGCTGACCGGCCCCGGCCTGCCGGCCGACAGTGCCTACCTGACGTTCGCTCCGCTGCGCCGCGACGGCCTGCGCACGGTGGCCGACTCCACCGGTGACCCCGGCGGGCTCGACGCCGAGCTGCGCGACCAGCTGGTGATAGGCGGTCTGCTGGGCCCCGGCGGTCTGGAGACGGACACGCTGCTGCTGGACGGCGGCACCGGCGAGGTCTCCACGACGTACTTCCTGCACGACCGCCCCGACCTGATGGACGCCGCCCCGCTGGCCCCGTCCCTGGACGCCCTGGTCCGCTTCGCCGCGGTCACGGAGGAACTGGCGGGCCTGCGCGGCCAGTTCGCCTCCTACGCCGGACGGTACGGCCCGGAGGCGGTGGCGGAGGCGTCCCGTCAGCTCCTGGCCGTGTTCGAGGAGGGCACGGACGGCGAGGTGCCGCCGTTCTGGAAGGCCGCCGCCCTCATCCGCCCCCTGGCCCTGATCGCGGGCCCCGGCACCCGCTCGGGCCTCGCCCTCGACCTGCCCGTCCGCCTCCTGGAGACGGAGTTCGGCTCCGGTCGCGTCGCCCGCTTCGAGGACGTCGACTTCCCCGCCGCCCTCACCCACGAGCCGACCCGCCGCTTCCTGCGCGAGACGGGCCTCCCCGAGGACGGCATCCTCTTCCAGCTGGACACCGACGTCCCCCTGCCCACCCTCACCGAGCACCACACCGACGCCGGCCGGCCGCCCCTGCCGCCCACCGGACTCCCGGTCCCCGCCGACCGCCTGATACGCCTCGGCCACCTCGTCGCCGACAACAGCCTGGTCGTCGACGGCGCCACGGGCACGGTCTGGGACTGGAGCGAACAGGAAGCCCTGCTCCGCCCCCTCAACACAGACGTCTCCACCCTCGCCTACACCCTCTGGCTCCTGCACCGCGAGAAGCAGATCGACGCCGACCTCGACGCCGAACTCACCACCGACGCCTACGACCAGCTCGCGATGCTCATGATCCAGGCCCTCACATCCATCGACCCGACGGGCACCGCCCCGGACACCGACTGGCACTACTGGACAGAAATGTTCCAGGACGAGGCAGGCGGAGTCCTGTGACCCTCCACCTGCCCCGCCCTCATCCGGAGGCCGTGCGGCGATCAGCCCTGGGAATCTCCTGCGGAGGCACGGTGGAAGTCAGACGGGGTCATGCCGCTCGATCGGCCGGCGCCACCACTCGGTGGACTTGAAGCAGCCCATCAGCCAGTGGGCTTCGGCGATGTCGAGGATGACATCGCCGACCGAAGGGATCGGTCGGAAGCGGAGCATCGACTCCTGTACGATCCTGGGCTCCCAGTCGAGGTCGTGGTGGAGCAGGACCGCATACGGCTGACCGCGGCGCTGCCAGAAGACCATGGGCTCGAAAACCTCGTTCTCGAAGGGTTTGACGATGTCGTCCGGGGCGAATTCGACATCTGCCATATCCCCCCACCTGCCGACTCCCTCGCGTTCCCGGGCCAGGTAGTGCCGCATGCCTTGTACGAACGCATGGAGGCTCACGTCGTCCAGTACAGACTCCCTGGAGACGACGATGGATTTCGCCGCTCTGCGCAGCGCCCTGGCCCGACGAAGCTGACGGGTCGCATTGGCCCAGAACAGGCCTCCGCGATCGGGGTCGTGGACCACGCAGAGCACAGGGAGGCTGCCGTCGCGCCAGTTGTCCCCGTGATCGCCGACCGGGACGCGGTGCCCGCGTCGGGTGCGGGTCGAAACTCCCCCCTTCACCTGCACGGCTACCGAGTCCTCCGTCCGCTGCCCGTCCTGGACGAAGGTGACGTGCAGATCCTCGCCGTGGTCGTTGCCGCCGTCGATCTCCTGCACGATGTGGCCGTGCCGCTCCAACAGCGCACGCAGCTCATTGACTGCCATGCGTCCGATACGCCGGCTCTCCGGCACCTTTGGCATCGATCCCCCCATGCTGTGCGGAGACCAGGTTATGGCCGGGCAGAGGCGAAAGGGCAGGGCGGCCGTTTGCGCGGCGCACCGGCCCGCACCGCGTCGCCGCGTCTGACGGAGCTCCGAACAGGTTGTGCGGCCCGGTCAGGGTCCGCCTTCGGGCGGCAGCGGAGCGCGGCTCTGATGCCAGGGCGGCCGGTCTCTTCCGTCGGCCCACCGGTCGAGCCGGTCGGCGTGCACGATCTCGATGCCCGCAGCCTTGGTCAGGTGAGCCGCGGGGGTGGTGACGGTTCCGGTGGTCAACAGCACCGCCCCGTCGGCACGGTGGATGTCGAACGCGGTTCCGGCGAACCTCTGCAGATCGGGGCTGGTGACTTTGCTCCGGTACTGCTTGCACTGGACCACCACCTTGCTCCCGCCAGGGGTGCAGGCGACGACGTCCGCCCCAAGGTCCCCGGCCCCGCCGACGGCCTGCACCCGGGTACAGCCGTCCTCGCGGCACAACTCGGCGACGGCGTACTCGAACTCGGCCGGAGACAAGGCGAACCAGTCGGGTACCGCACGGGGCTCGGCCGGGGCGGGTGCGGTCGTCTCCAGGGCACGCGCCTGCTCTTTCAGGGACGCGGTCAGCCGGAGAAGAGCCTGGTAGCGCTCTGCACGGCCGGCGGCCCTCCTCTGCTCTCTCGGACGTCAGGGCGAACCGCTCATGATCCAGTCCGAGGGCCGCCAGCTCACTCGGCGTCACGAGTGCGGGCGTTCACAGGAAGGGCGTCCGGATCCGGCGCCGCGCCGATACGCTGCGATGACCATGCAGGTGCTGGGGGACCGGAGGGGCGATGCAGGCCGGCGACGTCAAGCTGGGGAAGGTTTTCGCGAACGACCACCAGAGCGTGATCCCGATCTTCCAGAGGCCCTATGTATGGGACCAGGAGAGCAACTGGGAACCCTTGTGGACGGACGTTCGGACGGCGGCGGAGGAAGTGGAGGCGGAGACAGAGTCCCAGAGTGGTACGGGGCAGTCGAAGCCGCGCACCTACTTCCTGGGCGCCGTGGTCGTACAGGAGCGCTACCGGCCGCCCCGGCGCCTCGGTTCGTCCCACATCATCGACGGTCAGCAGCGTATGACCACGCTGCAGATCCTCTTCGCGGCAGCTCGGGCTGTCGCCCACGGCATTGCCGCCGACAGCGTCGTCGGGCGTTTCACGAGTCTGCTGGAGAACCGGGCGGAGACGGTTCACGAGGCGTTCCCGGACGACCGCTACAAGGTCTGGCCGCTGCCTCAGGACCGTGCGGCATTCCTCTGGGCCGTACGCGGGGGCGGCGACGACGGTACGGCACCCGCACCCGACCACCGGCTGGTCCGAGCCCGCGTGTGGTTCGAGCAGGAGATCGGCGACTGGGCCAAGGCCGCGCCCAACCCGGCCCAGCGGCTCGACGACCTGTTCTACACGCTTCAGGAGCGCATGCAGCTCGTCGAGATCGTCCTGGACGCGGGTGACGACCCGCAGGTGATCTTCGAGGCGCTGAACCACCGTGGAGTGCGCCTCGACGCCGCGGACCTCGTGAAGAACCTCCTTTTCCAGACCGTCGAGTCGCAGGGGGAGCACCAGCACTCCGAAGAGCTGCTGATGAACGCCTGGCTGCCGCTGGATGCCGAACCCTGGCGCGGTCAGGTCACCACCGGACGCATCAGACGTGCCCTGATCGACCTGCTCCTGGCCTACTGGCTGACCGTTCAAAAGCGTCAAGACGTCCTGGTGGACCATCTGTTCGCCGACTTCAAGAAGTGGCTGCCGGAAAGCGGCCGACAGGCTTCGGACGTGATCCGGGACATCAGGCACTACGCCGAGACGCACCAGCGGGTTCGAGGGCTGCCGCTGACCGATCCCACCGGCCGGTTGCTCGACCGAATGCAGACCATGACGACGACGCCGTGGCCGGTGCTGCTCTATCTGCACGCGACAGACGGCGTACCGAGCGATCAGCGGGCGATCGCGGCCCGCGCCATCGACTCTTTTCTCATGCGGCGAGCCGTGTGCCTGATGACGACGAAGGACTACAACCGACTCTTCGTCCAGGTACTGGCCGACGTTCAGCAGAGCGATCCCGCTCGGGCAGGTGACGCCGTCGTGCGCAGCCTGTGGAACCAAACGGCCGACGCCCGGCTGTGGCCTGACGACCGGACGTTCTTTGCCGCCCTGATGGCGGACGATCTCTACCGTCGTTCCTACCGTGCCCGGTTGAAGGCCCTGCTGGTCGGACTGGAGAATCACCTGCGGACGCCGAAGACCGAGCACGCGCCGGCACTCTCCAGTGCGGACCCCCGGCTGAACATCGAGCATGTTCTGCCGCAGAAATGGGAGACGCACTGGCCGCTGAACGACGGTGACAGCGAGGAAGGCCTGAAGAAGCGACATGAGGCGGTGCATCAGCTCGGCAATCTCACGCTCACCACCACGAAGCTCAACCCGTCGTTGAGCAACCGGGAATGGCCTCATAAGAAGGACAGCCTGGGTGCCCACAGCCTTTTGCGGCTGACGACCTCGTCAGTGCTCTCCGCACCGGAGGAGCTCCGGGACAAGTGGAGCAACGAGCAGTGGGCCGAATGCTGGGACGAGGACCGGATTCAGCTGCGCACCTTGTGGCTTGCCCGTATCGCCCTCCAGGCGTGGCCGAAGCCCGAGGGCGACACCGGCTGACGAACGGGAGCTGACTGGTCAGGCAGTCGGAGGCCGTGGCGGGAATCGAACCCGCGTAACTCGCTTTGCAGGCGAGTCCCTCAACCACTCGGGCACACGGCCGGGTCGGCGGGGCCGTGAGGCGGGCCGCCGTGTCGGTGTGATGACCGTAGGGCGGGTGGGGCGGGGGGCTCAAGGGGAGAGGCGGGGGTGCAACGGGACTGCCATACGGCGTTCATGAAAGGAGGGAGGCGGGGGGTCGGGTCGTACGACCAAGGTCCCGTCGCGGGGGCGACTCCGGACAGGGGTCGAAGCGGGCTGCGGACCTTACGCTGGCGACCATGACCGCCCTCGAACCGCGCGACGCCGATGTCGCCGACACCCCTGGCAGATCCCAGACGCCTGCTCCGCCGCCCGTCCGGGAGGCGGCGGAAGGGTCGGTGCTGGGCCGGGCCTACCGGGCGCTCAGTATCGGGATCGTCTCCGTCGTGCTGCTGATCGCCTTCGAGGCGACCGCCGTGGGCACGGCCATGCCGGTCGCGGCGCGGGAACTGCACGGGGTGCCGCTGTACGCGTTCGCGTTCTCGGGGTACTTCACCACCAGCCTGTTCGGGATGGTGCTCGCCGGGCAGTGGGCGGACCGGCGCGGTCCGCTGGCCGCGCTCACCACGGGCATCGGGGCGTTCGCCGCCGGGCTGCTGCTCGCCGGCACCGCGGGCACGATGTGGGTGTTCATCCTGGGCCGGGCGGTCCAGGGCCTGGGCGGCGGACTGGTGATCGTCGCGCTGTACGTGGTCGTCGGCCGGGCCTATCCCGAGCGGCTGCGTCCGGCGATCATGGCGGCATTCGCGGCGGGCTGGGTGGTCCCCTCGATCGTCGGGCCGCTCGCCTCCGGCGCGGTGACCGAACACCTGGGCTGGCGCTGGGTGTTCATCGGCATCCCCGTTCTGGTGGTGCTCCCGCTGGCGATGGCCCTGCCGCAGATACGCCGCCGCGCCTCGGGCCCGGTGAACGAGGGCGGGGCCGGGGGCGGGGGTGCCGTGCCGGCCTTCGACGCCCGCCGCATCCGGCTCGCCCTCGTCCTCTCCCTCGGCGCGGGGCTCCTCCAGTACGCGGCCCAGGATCTGCGCTGGATCTCGCTGCTCCCGGGTGCGGCGGGCGCCGCGCTGCTGGTGCCGGCCGTGCGCGGGCTGCTGCCGCACGGCACCTGGCGGGCGGCGCGCGGCCTGCCCTCCGTGGTGCTGCTGCGCGGCGTGGCCGCCGGGTCGTTCATCGCCGCCGAGTCCTTCGTCCCGCTGATGCTCGTCACCCAGCGCGGTCTGTCCCCGACCCTGGCCGGTTTCTCGCTCGCCGCGGGCGGGGCCACCTGGGCGCTGGGCTCGTGGGTGCAGTCCCGGCCGGGCCCGGCGGCGTACCGGGAGCGGCTGATGACGCTCGGCATGGTGCTGGTCGCGGTCGCCATCGCGGCCGCGCCGAGCGTGCTGATCCAGTCCGTCCCGGTGTGGACGGTCGCCGTCGCCTGGGGCTTCGGCTGCTTCGGCATGGGCCTGGTGATCTCCTCCACCAGCGTGCTCCTGCTGAAGCTGTCCGCCCCCGAGGAGGCGGGCGCCAACTCCGCCGCCCTCCAACTGTCCGACGCCCTCTCCAACGTGCTTCTGCTCGCCGCGGGCGGCGCCGCCTTCGCCGCGCTGGGCGGCGGCACGGTGGCCCACACCACGGGGGCGGCCACCGGCACCGCCGCCCATCCCGCCGCCTTCGCGGCGGTCTTCCTGCCGATGGCGGGGGTGGCGCTCGCGGGCGCGTGGGTGACGCGGCGGCTCCGGACCCCCGAGGGCACGGGCGGACACCCCATCACGGCCGATGTCACGGAAGACGTCACGGATGATCTGTGACCCGTGTCGCACCCGCCCCCGGTGGGGTGTCGTCGGCTCAGGGCAGGGGTGAGGGCACCGGTAGGGTGGCCCGGTTGTCATACGTAGCCGAGCCCCCCAGCACAGCGAACCGGAGACCGTGACTACCACCGCCGCCGCCGCCTCCCATCACCTCTCGCCCGCCTTCCCCGGCCGTGCTCCGTGGGGAACCGCCAGCAAGCTGCGTGCCTGGCAGCAGGGCGCGATGGAGAAGTACATCCAGGAACAGCCGCGCGACTTCCTCGCCGTCGCCACCCCCGGCGCCGGCAAGACCACCTTCGCGCTGACGCTCGCCTCCTGGCTGCTGCACCACCACGTCGTCCAGCAGGTGACCGTGGTCGCGCCCACCGAGCACCTGAAGAAGCAGTGGGCGGAGGCCGCCGCACGCGTAGGCATCAAGCTGGACCCCGAGTACAGCGCGGGCCCGCTGGGCCGCGAGTACCACGGAGTGGCCGTCACCTACGCCGGTGTCGGCGTCCGCCCCATGCTGCACCGCAACCGCGTCGAGCAGCGCAAGACCCTCGTCATCCTCGACGAGATCCACCACGCCGGTGACTCCAAGTCGTGGGGCGAGGCCTGCCTGGAGGCGTTCGAGCCGGCCACCCGGCGGCTCGCGCTGACCGGTACGCCGTTCCGCTCCGACACCAACCCCATCCCCTTCGTCACGTACGAGGAGGGCGACGACGGCATCCGCCGCTCGTCCGCCGACTACACCTACGGCTACGGTTCGGCGCTGGGCGACGGCGTCGTCCGGCCGGTCATCTTCCTCTCCTACAGCGGCAACATGCGCTGGCGCACCAAGGCGGGCGACGAGATCGAGGCCCGGCTCGGCGAGCCGATGACCAAGGACGCCGTCAGCCAGGCGTGGCGCACCGCGCTCGATCCGCGCGGCGAGTGGATGCCGTCCGTGCTGCGCGCCGCCGACCAGCGGCTCACCGAGGTCCGCAAGGCCATCCCGGACGCCGGTGCGCTGGTCATCGCCTCCGACCAGGACTCCGCGCGCGCCTACGCCAAGCTGATCCGCGAGATCACCGGCGAGGGCGCCACCGTCGTCCTGTCCGACGACACCGGCGCCTCGCAGCGCATCGACGACTTCAGCCACGGCGACGACCGCTGGATGGTCGCCGTGCGCATGGTGTCCGAGGGCGTCGACGTGCCCCGGCTCGCGGTCGGGGTGTACGCGACGACGATCTCCACCCCGCTCTTCTTCGCCCAGGCCGTCGGCCGTTTCGTACGGTCCAGGCGGCGCGGCGAGACCGCGTCCGTGTTCCTGCCGACCATCCCCGACCTGCTGACTTTCGCCAACGAGATGGAGGTCGAGCGCGACCACGCCCTCGACAAGCCGAAGAAGGAGGGCGAGGAGGACCCCTACGCCGAGTCCGAGAAGGAGATGGACGAGGCGAACAAGGAGCAGGACGAGGACACCGGCGAGCAGGACATGCTGCCCTTCGAGGCGCTGGAGTCCGACGCCGTCTTCGACCGGGTCCTCTACGACGGCGCCGAGTTCGGCATGCAGGCCCACCCGGGCAGCGAGGAGGAGCAGGACTACCTCGGCATCCCGGGGCTGCTGGAGCCCGAGCAGGTGCAGATGCTGCTCCAGAAGCGGCAGGCGCGGCAGATCGCGCACAGCCGCAAGAAGCCGGACGACGAGGCGGATCTGCTCGAACTGCCCGCCGAGCGGCGCCCGGTGGTGACCCACAAGGAGCTGATGGAGCTGCGCAAGCAGCTCAACACCATGGTCGGCGCCTACGTCCACCAGAGCGGCAAACCGCACGGCGTGATCCACACCGAGCTGCGCCGGGTGTGCGGCGGTCCGCCGAGCGCGGAGGCCACCGCCGGACAGCTGCGCCAGCGCATCGCCAAGGTGCAGGAGTGGGCGACCCGGATGCGCTGACGGCACGGGTGCGCGGCGGCCGGAGGGCGGTCGTGGGGCCCCGGGGGCCTGTGAGGGATGTGTGCAGGCGGGTGCGGTACGTATCGGGACGAACGCGAGCAGTTCCTTTCGGTCGTTGACCGGATTCTGGACGGAGCCTTCCGCTCAGCGAACCGGCTTCGCTACTGTCCCGCTACGCACACGCCCCGTGGCAGCGCCGCCGCGGAGCGCAGCCGTGAAGCGACCGAGTCCGGGAGCGCCCCCGGACCCGCCGGCCGATCGGCGGCCTCTGTCGCGCGTCACTGACGGGACTCGGTGACGCCCCGCCGCGATGAGCGCCGCCGACCTCACCACTGAAGGAGTGGGCGTCGTGACCGCGGAGACATCCCAGACGCTCGACCGGGGACTGCGGGTCCTCAAACTGCTGGCCGACACGGACCACGGACTGACCGTCACCGAGCTGTCCCAGAGACTGGGCGTGAACCGGACCGTCGTCTACCGCCTGCTCGCCACTCTCGAACAGCACGCGCTGGTCCGCCGCGACCTGGGCGGCCGGGCCCGGGTCGGGCTCGGGGTGCTGCGGCTGGGCCGCCAGGTGCACCCGCTGGTGCGCGAGGCGGCACTGCCCGCGCTGCGGTCGCTGGCCGAGGACATCGGGGCGACCGCGCATCTGACGCTGGTGGACGGCGCGGAGGCGCTCGCGGTCGCCGTGGTCGAGCCGACCTGGACCGACTACCACGTGGCCTACCGGGCCGGTTTCCGCCACTCCCTGGAGCGGGGCGCCGCGGGCAAGGCGATACTGACCGCCCGCCGCCAGCCGTCGGCCGAACCCGGCTACATCCTCACCCACGGCGAACTGGAGGCGGGCGCCTGCGGTGCCGCCGCGCCGCTGCTCGGGGTGACCGGCGTCGAGGGCAGTGTGGGGGTGGTGATGCTCGCCGACGCGGTGCCCGAGCGGGTGGGGCCGCGGGTGGTGGACGCGGCCCGTGAGGTGGCCGAGGCACTCAGATGAGGGTGCAGCGCGGTCGCGTAGATTGATTCCGTGCTCTCTCGCCTCACACGTCCCCAGGCCCTCACCGTCTGCGCGTTGCCCGTCGTGGCCCTGATCGCCACGGCGGTCTTCGCGCCGCTGCCGTTCTCGGTGGCGCAGCCGGGGTCGACGGCGGACGTGCTCGGCAGCTACAAGGGCAACCAGGTGATCACCATCTCCGGGGCCCCCGTGCGGAGCACGACCGGACAGCTGCGGATGACGACGATCGAGGCGACCGGCCCGGACGCGCGCATCTCGCTGAGCGATGTGATCGACGGCTGGTTCGCGACCGACCGCGCGGTCATGCCGCGCGACGCGGTCTACCCGAGCGGCGACACCGTACGGCAGATCGAGCAGCACAACGCCGCGCAGATGAAGGAGTCGCAGGACTCGGCGACCCAGGCGGCGCTGAAGTACCTCGGCAGGTCCGGCGAGAAGATCGACGTCAAGCTCGATCTCGCCAACGTCGGCGGTCCCAGCGCGGGGCTGCTGCTCTCCCTGGGCATCGTCGACAAGCTGCACGGCGCCGGCGGCGGCGCCGATCTCACCGGCGGCCGGACGATCGCGGGCACCGGCACGATCACCCCCGACGGCACGGTGGGCGCGGTCGGCGGGGTCGGCCTCAAGACGCAGGCGGCGCGGCGGGACGGCGCCACGGTCTTCCTGGTGCCCAGGGCCGAGTGCAAGGACGCCGGGGCGGAACTGCCCGCGGGGCTGCGCCTGGTCCCGGTGACCACGCTGAAGGGCGCGATCACCGCCCTGACCGCCCTGCGCGAGGGCAAGGAGTCCGCCGTACCGAGCTGTTAGGCGGCCGTACCGAGCTGTCGGGCCGTCAGCGGGGCGGCGGGGGCGGCCGTGGCCAGCCGCAGGCCGACCTCCACCAGGGTCCAGCCGAGCCGGCCCCTCAGGTCACGGGGCTGCCGCTGCCGTGCGCCGTCGGCCAGGCGGTCGGCGTCGGCCTCCGCGCGGAGTGCGGCGGCGCGGTCGTGGTGCAGGGCGAGATGGATCTCGGAGTGCATCGGGCTGCCTCTCAGGCCGTACGGGTGGGGAGGACGTGCGTGTGGATGCGGACCTGCTCGCTGCCCGGGGTGTTCTCCTCCGGGGCCAGGGCCCGGTAGCTGTTCAGGAGCGCGTGCATCTTCTCGACGAGGTCGCGGGCGAGGTCGGGCGTCAGGCGCAGCGTCCAGTCGCTCATGTCCGAGGCCCTGCTCCAGCCCTCGCCCCAGTCGTTCCTGGTGGCGAGCCAGGTCGCCAGTTCCTGGGTGTGGTGGTTGGCGATCCCGTGCAGGAACAGGTCGGCGGCGCCGCGCACGGCCGGGTCGGGGTCCTTGAGGAGCTGTTCGTCGAAGCTCACGCCGTCGTGCGCGGCCCGCCACCAGCGCTCGCGGCCCTTGCCGTGCTCGGGCGCGTCCTCGATGAAGCCGTGCGCGGCGAGCTGGCGCAGGTGGTAGCTGGTGGCGCCGCTGGACTCGCCCAGGCCCGCGGCGAGTTGGGAGGCGGTGGCGGGGCCGCCCTGGCGCAGCGCGGTGAGCAGCTGCATCCGCAGGGGGTGGGCCAGCCCGCGGAGCGTCCGGGCGTCGAGGCGGCGGACCTCGGGCAGTTCGGGCTCGGGCAGTTCGGATTCGGGCGGCAGTGCGGATTCGGGCAGTTCGGATTCGGGCAGTCCAGGTTCGGCCATGCATGCAAAGGTAGCCTTGCAAAGGAATCCTTGCAAGGGCTTCTTTGCAACTAAGTCTTTGTATGCGGCCTGGGGGGCCTCCGTGAGCGCGGGACCCCCGCCGGGTCACTCCTCCGCCGCCTGCTCCACCAGCGGGATGATCCGCATCGGCACCGGGTTCTCCATCACGATCGCCGTGGAGGCGCGGACGATGCCCTCGATGCCCACCACCCGGTCGATCACCCGCTGGAGGTCGGCGTTGGAGCGGGCCACGAGACGGCACAGCATGTCGCCGGTGCCGGTGGTGGTGTGCAGCTCCAGCACCTCCGGCACGGTCGCCAGATGCGCCCGCACCCCCGCCCCCTGCCCCTGCCGGATCTGGAGCGTGGCGAAGGCGGTGACCGGATAGCCGAGCGCCGCCGGATCCACCTCGGGACCGAAGCCGCGGATGACGCCGCCCGAGCGGAGCCGGTCGAGCCGGGCCTGCGCCGTCCCGCGCGCCACCCCCAGCCGCCGGGACATCTCCAGCACACCGATCCGCGGCTCGCGCGCCAGCAGCACGATGATGCGGCCGTCCAGATGATCGATCGCCATCAGCCCGCCTCCCGGTGGTCATCCTGTACAGAAAGCCCGACGTCCCCGGGCGTTCACTGGACACCTTGCCCAGCGATTGTGCGAACTATTGCGCACCTTGCGGAGCCGGGTGACGCTTCGCCTATGACGCAGACCACACAGCACACTCCCGACGCGACCGCACGGCAGGCCGACCCCTTCCCGGTCAAGGGAATGGACGCGGTCGTCTTCGCCGTGGGCAACGCCAAGCAGGCGGCGCACTACTACTCCACCGCCTTCGGCATGACCCTGGTCGCCTACTCCGGACCGGAGAACGGCAGCCGCGAGACCGCGAGCTACGTCCTGGAGAGCGGCTCCGCCCGGTTCGTGTTCACCTCCGTGATCAAGCCCTCCACCCCCTGGGGCCACTTCCTCGCCCAGCACGTGGCCGACCACGGCGACGGCGTCGTCGACCTCGCCATCGAGGTCCCGGACGCGCGGGCCGCGTACACCTACGCCGTCGAGCACGGCGCGCGCTCGGTGACCGAGCCGTACGAGCTGAAGGACGAGCACGGCACGGTCGTCCTCGCCGCCATCGCCACCTACGGCGAGACCCGGCACACCCTGGTCGAGCGCAAGGGCTACGACGGCCCCTACCTGCCGGGCTTCACCTCCGCCGAGCCCATCGTGGCGCCGCCCGCCCAGCGCTCCTTCCAGGCGGTCGACCACTGCGTCGGCAACGTCGAACTCGGCCGGATGAACGAGTGGGTCGAGTTCTACAACAAGGTCATGGGCTTCACGAACATGAAGGAGTTCGTGGGCGACGACATCGCCACCGAGTACAGCGCGCTGATGTCGAAGGTGGTGGCCGACGGCACGCTCAAGGTCAAGTTCCCGATCAACGAGCCCGCCATCGCCAAGAAGAAGTCCCAGATCGACGAGTACCTGGAGTTCTACGGCGGCGCCGGCGTCCAGCACATCGCGCTGAACACCAACGACATCGTGCACACGGTCCGCCAGATGCGCGACGCCGGAGTCCGCTTCCTGGACACCCCGGACTCGTACTACGACACCCTCGGCGAGTGGGTCGGCGACACCCGGGTGCCCATCGACACCCTGCGCGAGCTGAAGATCCTCGCCGACCGCGACGAGGACGGCTACCTGCTCCAGATCTTCACCAAGCCGGTCCAGGACCGCCCGACGGTGTTCTTCGAGATCATCGAGCGGCACGGCTCCATGGGCTTCGGCAAGGGCAACTTCAAGGCCCTGTTCGAGGCGATCGAGCGCGAGCAGGAGCGCCGCGGCAACCTCTGACCGCACCGCACCTGACCGCACCGCACCGCGGTGCGCAGCGCTGCACCGCACCGCAGGCCCGGCCGCCCGTCCCGGCGGCCGGGCCTCGCCGTTGCGGGCCTATCCGGTGGCGTCCGCCGCCACCTCCACCCCCGCGGGCGCCTCCGCCGGCACCGGCTCGCCCAGTTCCGCCAGCGCCCGGCCGGCCTCCGGCGCCCAGAGCGGGGAGAAGGCCGGGGCGGTGCGCAGCGCCTGCTCCAGATGGCGGCGGGCCGGTCCGCTCAGCCCCAGCTCCACCTCGACCGCCCCCCGGTGGAACTCGTACAGCGCGTCGCGCACCCCGCCGCCCTGCGCCTCCTCCGTCGCCGTCGTCGCGAACTCCAGCGCCTCCTGGTCCTGCCCCGCCCGGTGCAGCGCCCAGCCCAGCGCGTCGGCCACCGCCGTGCCCGGCTGGCGCCGCCACTCCTCGCGCAGCCCGCGCACCGCCTCCTCGGGGTCCCCGTGGTCCGCCTCCAGCCGCCCGAGGGCCAGCGCGGTGTCCACCCCGGCCGCCTCCTCCTGCCCGGCCCGCTCCCGCACCCGCTCGTACTGCGCCCCGGCCGGTCCGTCCTGCCCCAGCGACTCGTACAGCTCGCCCAGTTCCAGCAGGTGTTCCGGGCGCGGCCGGTCGCCCAGCGCCCGCCGGTAGGCGGCCACGGCCTCCTCGGACCGGCCCAGCGAGGCCAGCGTCCGGGCCCGCCCCGCCAGGGCGTCCCGCCGGGCCGGGTCCAGGCGCAGCGCCGCCGTGAAGGAGCGCTGTGCCTCGTCGAGATCGCCGCGCTCCCAGGCGTAGCGCCCGGACTGCTCCAGGTACGCGGCCCGTTCCGCCGGTCCGGTCGCGGCCGCCACGGCGTCCGTGAGCTGGGCCGCCGCGTCCTCGCGCCAGCCGCGGTCCCGGTAGACGGCCGCGGCCCGCGCCCGCGCGGCGGGGGAGTGGTCCGCCTTCAGCAACTGCTCCAGATAGCGGCCGACGGCCTTGTGGTCACCGGTCCCGGTGCAGGCGGCGATGAGCAGCGCGTACGCCGCCCCGCGCCCCGGCGCCGACGCGAGCGCCTGCTGGGCCCAGGTGCGCGCCGTGGGGAAGTCCCGCCGCCCAAGGGCCAGCGCCGCCAGGGCGGCTGTCGCGTCCGCGTTGTGGTCCGGGCTCAGCCGCAGCGAAGTGCGCAGCGCCCGCTCGGCCGCCGGGAAGCCGGCCGGGTCCGCCGTGCGCCGCGCCCGCTCGACGTACGCCGCACCCAGCACCGCCCACGCCCGCGCATCCCCCGGGTGCGCCCGCACCCGCCGCTCCCGGTCGGCGATCAGCTCCGTCAGAGCGGGCAGTGCGGCCGGGACCCCGGCCGTGACCGCGTCCAGCGCCCCCGCCGGGCGGGCCGTCCGCGCCTCGCCCGGCGCCCCGGGCGTGGCCGGGCGCACCGCGGGGCGCTCAGCGGGCCGCGCGAGCAGGACCGCGCCCGCCGCACCGCCCAGCACGGCCAGCGCGACGAGGATCCGCGCCGCCGTCCGGCGCGTCGGGCGTCCCCCGCGCGCCGGGCGCATGGCCGGGTCCGGGGCCGGGGCGGGTTCCGGGGTCCGGTCCGGGGCCGGGGCGGGTTCCGGGGTCCATGCAGGCTTCTCCATGGCGCACACTGTGCGCCGCCGCGCCCGCGCACGCCCGGCGCGACCCGGTGGCGGCGCCGAGGGCCACCCGGCGGACGCAACCCGGCCGCCACCGGGCAGGGGCACCAGCAGGCCAGCCACCCCGCCGGGCCACCGGGCAGGGGTACGGGGCAGGCCCCCGCCGGGCCACCCGATAGGACCACCGGACAGGCCACCCCGCCGGGCCGCCCGACAGGACCACCAGGCAGGCCACCCGGCGGGCGGAGGGATCACGTCCGCGGGGTTCCCACCGGTCGCCGCGGGTGTCACGCTGTGATCATGAGCCGTATCCAAGCCGCACCCGACGCAGTGGAGGCCAACCTCACCGACCGGCTCCTCGCGGGCCTGCCGGCCGAGGCGGTCCTCACCGATCCCGACGTCACCGCCGCCTACGCCCAGGACATGGCGAGCTTCTGCCCGTCCGGCGCCCCGGCCGTGGTCGTCCTGCCGCGCACCGTGGAACAGGTCCAGCACGTCATGCGGACCGCCACCGAGCTGCGCGTCCCGGTCGTCCCGCAGGGCGCCCGCACCGGCCTGTCCGGCGCGGCCAACGCCTCTGACGGCTGCATCGTCCTCTCCCTGACCAAGATGGACCGCATCCTGGAGATCAACCCCGTCGACCGGATCGCGGTCGTCGAGCCCGGCGTCGTCAACGCCACCCTCTCCCGCGCGGTCAACGAACACGGCCTGTCCTACCCGCCGGACCCCTCCAGCTGGGAGATGTGCACCATCGGCGGCAACATCGGCACCGCCTCCGGCGGCCTGTGCTGCGTGAAGTACGGGGTCACCGCCGAGTACGTCCTCGGCCTGGACGTGGTGCTCGCCGACGGCCGCCTGCTGTCCACCGGCCGCCGCACCGCCAAGGGCGTCGCCGGGTACGACCTCACCCGGCTCTTCGTCGGCTCCGAGGGCTCGCTCGGCATCGTCGTGCGGGCCGTCCTCGCGCTCAAGCCGCAGCCGCCGCAGCAGCTCGTGCTGGCCGCCGAGTTCTCCTCCGCGAGTGCCGCCTGTGACGCGGTGTGCCGGATCATGGAGGGCGGCCATGTGCCCTCCCTGCTCGAGCTGATGGACCGTACGACGGTCAAGGCCGTGAACGACCTCGCCCGCATGGGCCTGCCGGAGACCACCGAGGCGCTGCTGCTCGCCGCGTTCGACACGCCCGACCCGGCCGCCGACCTCGCCGCCGTCGCCGCGCTGTGCGAGGCGGCCGGCGCCACCCAGGTCGTCCCCGCCGACGACGCCGCCGAGTCCGAACTGCTGCTCCAGGCCCGCCGGATGTCGCTGACCGCGCTGGAGGCGGTCAAGGGCACGACGATGATCGACGACGTGTGCGTGCCCCGCTCCCGGCTCGGCGAGATGCTCGACGGGGTCGAGCGGATCGCCGCGAAGTACGGGCTCACCATCGGCGTCTGCGCGCACGCCGGTGACGGCAACACCCACCCGACCGTCTGCTTCGACGCCCAGGACCCGGAGGAGTCGCGGCGCGCCCGCGAGTCCTTCGACGAGATCATGGCCCTCGGGCTGCGGCTGGGCGGCACCATCACCGGCGAGCACGGCGTGGGCGTCCTGAAGAAGGAGTGGCTGGCGCGCGAGATCGGGCCGGTCGGGGTGGAGATGCAGCGGGCCGTCAAACAGGTATTTGACCCGCTGAACCTCCTCAACCCCGGCAAGCTGTTCTGACCGCCGCCCGGTCCCCGTCCGCCTCGCCCGCTCTTCCTGCCCCTCCGGCTCACTGAGCGAGCAGTCCGGCCAGCCCCGCGTCGATGCCGAGCTGCTCGCCCTCGCTGCCCGGCGGCACCACCCGCAGGGTGCGCTCCAGCCAGGACGACACCTGCGCGGAAGGCGCCTCCAGCAGCGCCGTACCGGACGGCGAGCTGAGCGCCATCAGCACCACGCTGCGGCCCTCCGTCTTCGACGGCCACACCCGTACGTCGCCGTGGCCGCACGGCCGGAACACCCCCTCCACCAGCAGATCCCGGGCGAACGCCCAGTGCACCGGCTGACCGGAGTCGACATGGAAGTCGATGTGCACGGCGTACGGGTCGGCGGTGCGGTAGGAGAGCCGGGCCGGTACGGGGATCCCCCGCTCGGGCGACAGGATCAGCCTCAGCTCCAGTTCACGTTCCACCACGGTGTGTCGCATGGTTCTCGTCCTCTCCACTCATGACGCGTGACTCATGACGCGTGTCGCGTACGGCCCCGGGTGCGGGCCCGCACAGGGGGAGAGGCGCCCGGACGCCGGGCATTACGCGGGTCCGCGGAACTTTTTCCGCACCGGTCCGGGCAGCGGCGCTCGTGTCCGGGAGGTGACGCACATGTACGAGGGAGTGCCCGGAAAGGGGTGGGTCCGGCGGGACGGGCCGTGCCGGGTGCGCCGGTCTGATAGATGTGGAGGCCCCCAAGACGGCCCCCGAGCAGATACGGGACGACGGACATGAGCGCCCCAACCCCCGCACCAGGCGACGACAGGCCCCGCGAGGGGTACTACCCGGACCCGTCCATCCCCGGATACGTCCGGTACTGGAACGGTTCCTCCTGGGTGCCGGGCACCAGCCGGCCGGCCCCCGCCGACGGCGAGCCGCTCAGCCCGCCGCCCGGCGCGCGGCCCGCCGCGTCCGCGACCCCTGCGGTCGAGGAGACGGGCCCGCACTTCTTCGACGAGGACCCGCCCCCGGCGGCCGCCCGCCCGGAACCGGCGGCCGCGCCGTGGTCCGGCGACCCGGATCCGCACACCCCGTGGACCGCACCGGCCGGTCCCGACCCCCGGGTGGCCCACGCGAACTCCCCGGCGGGGGAGGGCGATCGGGGCCAGGGCCAGGGCCAGGGCCAGGGTCAGGTGCAGGGCCAGGTGCAGGGCGGTGGCGCCGCTCCGGCCCAGGACGGCGGCGGATCCGCCGGTACGTTCATGTTCCGGCGGCCGACCGCCGCCGACGCCCCGGCCAACGCTGCCGCCCCCGCTGCCCCCGCTGCTCCCACCGGTCCCGCTGCTCCGGCCGGTCCCGGCATCCCCGGGCCGGGCGGTCCCGTGGACGACGGCACCATGACCTTCCGGCCCGTCCCGCGCTCCGACCCGCCTCAGGCCGCGTCCGGGCAGCCCTCCGTGCCCGCCCAGGGCGCTCACAGTCCGGCCCCCGCACAGGCACAGGTCCAGCCGCAGCCGCAGGGTCCGGCCCAGCAGCAAGGCCCGGTGCGCGCCCAGCCCCCGAGCCCGGCACAGGGACACCCGCAGACCCACGGCCCCGCCCAGGCAGCAGGGCCCGCCCCGGCGCACGTACCCGCTCCCGCGTCGCCCGCCCCCGCGCCGGCCGCGCCCGTCGCCCCCGTGGCGCCGCTGCCCCACCAGGCCGCAGCGCCCCCGCACGCCGCCGCGGTGCCCGGCTCCCTCCCCTCCCCGGTGGCCGGCGGCCCCGGCGGCGGCCAGGCGTCCTGGGCGCAGCAGGTGCACCAGCTCGCGGGAGCCGGGGCCGGAGCGGGCCCCGGCGCGGCGGCCGAGGAACAGCCCGTGGCGCCCTGGAAGCCGCCGGTGGAGGACGTGTTCCAGGCCGCGGCGCGGCGGCAGGCGGCGGCCCGGCCGGCGGGCCTCGGCAAGCGGCTGGCCGCCCGCCTGGTCGACACCGTGCTGCTCGCGGGCGTCACCGCCGTGGCCGCCGTGCCGCTCGGCACCCGGGCCGTCGACCATGTCGACGCGAAGATCGACGCGGCCAAGCTCACCGGGCGCACGGTCACCGTCTGGCTGCTGGACGGTACGACGGCGGCGTACCTGGGTGTCGTCCTCGCCGTCCTGCTGCTCGCCGGGGTCCTCTACGAGGTGCTGCCCACCGCCAAGTGGGGCCGCACGCTCGGCAAGAAGCTCTGCGGACTCCAGGTGCGGGACATCGAGGGCCACGAGCCGCCGTCGTTCGGCCCGGCGCTGCGCCGCTGGCTGGTGTACAGCGTGCCCGGACTCCTGGGCGTGGGGATCGTGGGCGTCCTGTGGTGCCTGTTCGACCGGCCGTGGCACCAGTGCTGGCACGACAAGGCGGCGCACACCTTCGTGGCGGACTGAGCCGGCTGCGGGCCGGGGCGCCCACGGCCGTGCGCCCGCCGCTTGCCGCCTGCCCCCTGTCCCCTGCCGTCCGCCACCTGCCACCTGCCATCCGTCACCTGTCGTCCGTCATCCGTACGGATGCTCGCCGGATGCGCCCCGCCCGCGTTCGGGTTCCACTCGGCGCATGAGCACCGAACCGCCGCCCCCCGGCTCCGAACCGCCCGCGGGCTCCGGACCCCCGCCCGGAGGCGGGCCGCCGCCGGGCGGCCCGCCTCCGGGAAGCGGCAACCCGTACAGCGGCGGCGGCAATCCGTACAGCGGGGGAGGCGGCCCGTACGAGGGCGGCGGCGCCCACGAGGGCGGCGGCCCCTACGGTGGCGGAGGCGGCCCGTACGGCGGTGCCGGCGGGCCGTACGGCGGTGGGCCCTACGGCGGCGATCCGTACGGCGGTGGCCCGCCCCCCGGAGGCCCGCTCGCGGGGATGCCGCCGCTGGCGGAGAGCGGCAGGCGCACCCTCGCCCGGATCATCGACCTGGTCCTGGTCGGCATCGTCACCTGGGTGATCACCTGGGCGCTGCGCGTCAACGAGACGACGATGAACGCCGATCAGGTCGAGGTCGGTACGTCCATCGCGCAGTCGGTCGTCGGCGTCGTGCTCTACGTCGCCTACGACACCTTCATGATTTCCCGGTCGGGGCAGACGCTGGGCAAGAAGTGGCTGGGCATGCGGGTGGCGAACCTGAGCGACGGGTCGACGCCGTCCGCGGCCACCGCGCTGGGGCGCTCGGCGGTGCTCTGGGTGCCGTTCTGGTTCTGCTGCGCCTGCGTCTGGCTCGCGGTGTGCGGTGGCTGGAGCTACTTCGACCGGCCCTACAAGCAGGGCCTGCACGACAAGGCGGCCAAGACGGTGGTGGTCGGCACGGACCGGTGAGCCGGCGCGGCGTCAGGGACGCGCGAGGGTGCGGCGGTCCGGTCCGGCGGGCCCGACGACGGCTGCTAGCGGCGGGCCGGTGTCCGGGGGCGTCCGGTGGTCCGAGCCGCCGCGGCGGCGGCCACCGCGCCGGAGCCCGGCACCGCCGGGGCACCGGCCGCGGCGCTGCCGGCGGCGGCCGACGCGCGTGACTTCGGCAGCGGCACCGTCATGGCGACCAGGAGCCCCAGCGCGAGCGCCGCGAGGGCGATGACGGCGATCCCCACCCCCGAACTCGTCTGCGACAGCAGCAGCATGGCGAGCGTCGAGCAGATCACGGTGCAGGAGCCGTAGGCGAGCTGTGCGGCGGTCGGACGAGGCATGGCAATCGTGTCCTCGGAAGGATTGGGGGGTGCGACGGGGGCCGGCCTGGCGTCCCGTCCGCCGACTTCCGGGCGTTCCGCCACATCGACTGTAATCTCCTGGATGCCCCCGCGGAACGGCCGGTAAGCGTGACCTAACCCACGGTGCCGGTGCACAGGGGGCGCACGGATTCACGGTGCGCCCTCCCGGGCCCGTTCCACGCGCCGGGACGGTCACGGGCCCGCGTCCCGGCCGCGTCCGGGCCACCCGCGGCGCACCCCTGACCGTCCGTAAAGCGAACGAACGCTCCGCATAGTGCACTTGAACTGTCCAAGTCAAGGTCTGTCTTTTCTCGTAAACCTCTAGTCAAATGTCGTCACTTGACTAACACGCGTTGATCGCGCGCGGACTTTCTCGTGCCTCAGAGACCCCCCTTCCGCGCGTACGGACGCGTCAGGGGAGGACAGCAAGTGACCAGTAGACCCTGGACTTTCAGAGCTGCCGCGATCGGCGTCTCGCTCGCGGCGGCCGCCGCGACGTTCTCGACGTACGCCGTCGCGGAGGCCGCCACCACGGCCGGCTCTCCCGCCGCCGTGAACCGGCACGACCCGCAGCCGGTCGGGCAGCACGAGCACAACCTCGACGGACCGCTGAGCAAGACCCAGGAGGCCCAGCGCCAGGAGGCCCTCAGCCAGGTCATCTCCGGCAAGGCCAAGGTCCAGAACCGCAACGGTTCCAAGGTCGTCGGCCTCAAGAGCAAGAAGGGCGACACCAAGTACGTCGAGCTGGGCCGGGAGAAGACCGACAAGATCTTCACCATCCTGGTCGAGTTCGGCGACCAGACCGACCCGAAGTACGGCGGCACCGCCGGGCCGCTGCACAACCAGATAGCCGCGCCGGACCGCAAGAAGGACA
Source organism: Streptomyces sp. PL-25 (assembly GCF_058344915.1). Taxonomy (NCBI): domain Bacteria; kingdom Bacillati; phylum Actinomycetota; class Actinomycetes; order Kitasatosporales; family Streptomycetaceae; genus Streptomyces; species Streptomyces sp. PL-25. The sequence continues at coordinate 2,724,468 of NZ_CP136997.1, read as the reverse complement.
ACTCCACGGCCTGGCAGAAGGACTACGACCAGAAGCACTTCCAGGACCTGTACTTCGGCACCGGCAAGAACACCGAGTCGGTCAAGAAGTACTACGAGAAGCAGTCCTCGGGCCGCTACTCGGTGGACGGCGAGGTCTCGGACTGGGTCAAGGTCCCCTACAACGAGGCCCGTTACGGCTCGAACTACTGCGGCTCCACCAACTGCTCCAGCGTGTGGAACGTCGTCAGCGACGGCGTCAACGCCTGGGTGGCGCAGCAGAAGGCGGCCGGCAAGTCGGACGCCGCGATCAAGGCGGACCTGGCCAAGTACGACCAGTGGGACCGCTACGACTACGACGGCGACGGCAACTTCAACGAGCCGGACGGCTACATCGACCACTTCCAGATCGTGCACGCGGGCGAGGACGAGTCCGCGGGCGGCGGTGTCCAGGGCACCGACGCGATCTGGGCGCACCGCTGGTACGCGTACGGCACCGACGCCGGTTCCACCGGTCCGTCGGACAACAAGCTCGGCGGCGCGCAGATCGGTGACACCGGCGTCTGGGTCGGCGACTACACCATCCAGCCGGAGAACGGCGGACTCGGCGTCTACGCGCACGAGTACGGCCACGACCTCGGCCTGCCCGACGAGTACGACACCGCGGGCGGTGACAACTCCACCGGCTTCTGGACGCTGATGTCCTCCGGTTCCTGGCTGGGCCGGGGCGAGGACGCCATCGGCGACCTGCCCGGCGACATGAACGCCTGGGACAAGCTGCGTCTTGGCTGGCTGAACTTCGACACCGCCAAGGCCGGTGTGAAGTCCTGGCACAAGCTGGGCGTCTCCGAGTTCAACACCAAGTACCGGCAGGCCGTGGTGGTCTCGCTGCCCGACAAGGCGGTCACCACCGAGGTCGTCAAGCCCGCGCAGGGCGCCACCCAGTGGTGGAGCGGCAGCGGCGACGACCTGAAGAACACCCTGACCCGGTCCGTCGACCTGACCGGCAAGAAGTCGGCCACTCTCAGCCTCGACGGCTGGTACGACATCGAGGCCAACTACGACTTCCTCTACACCGAGGTCTCGACCGACGGCGGCGCCAACTGGACCGCCCTGGACGGCACCGTGGACGGCCAGGCCATCCCGCGTGACGGCAGCGACAAGCCGGCCCTGACCGGTTCGGTCGACGCGTACAAGAAGCTGGCGTACCCGCTGGACGCCTACGCGGGCCAGAAGATCCAGCTCCGCTTCCGCTACCAGACGGACGGCGGCGCCGCGCTCAAGGGCTTCGCGGCCGACGAGATCGCGGTGACCGCGGACGGCACGGCGCTCTTCTCCGACAACGCCGAGACCGAGGACGCCGCCTGGACGGCGAAGGGCTTCTCCCGCATCGGCGCGTCCTTCACCAAGGACTACGAGCAGTACTACATCGCGGAGAACCGCCAGTACGTCTCGTACGACACCACGCTGAAGACCGGTCCGTACAACTTCGGTTCGGCCAAGCGCCCCGACTGGGTCGAGCACTACCCGTACCAGAACGGTCTGCTGATCTGGAAGTACGACACCTCCCAGGCGGACAACAACACCAGCGTCCACCCGGGCACCGGTCTGATCCTCCCGGTCGACTCGCACCCGACGGCCCTGCGCTGGTCGGACGGCACCCTGCTGCGCAACCGCGTCCAGGCGTACGACTCGCCGTTCAGCCTGTACCGCACGGACGGCATCACCCTGCACAAGGCGGACGTCAAGACCAAGATCAAGTCGTCGAAGGGGGTGCCGGTCTTCAACGACCACACCAGCACCTACTACGACGCCTCGAACCCGACCGGCGGTGTCAAGATCACTGACACCAACACCCGGATCCAGATCACCAAGGAGGCCCACGACGGCTCCACGATCGAGCTGGAAGTCGGCCGCGCGGTGAAGTAAAGGTAAAAAACCCAGGTCAAAAGCGTATCGGCGGCAACCCCCTGGCGGGTTGCCGCCGATCGTGTTTAGGTGCCTGCTGTGGCTCTCTTATTGACACCGACCGGAACGGGGAAGTGACCGCATGGCCGCAGGAGGCTTCAGCAAACTGCCGAACGGCACCGTCGTGGTCGCCCTCAACCTGCCCAGTCCCGCCCCCGGGGGCACCGGCGGCGTCCGGGTGCTCGTGCTCGCCCGCAACCGCGCCCGCGCCCTGACCCGGCTGCGCAACCTCGGTCTGCGCGCCGTCTACCTGCGGGGCAACGCCGCCCCGCCCACCCCGGACGAGATCACCGCGGTGCTGCACCACCCCGACGGCCTCATCTGGCGCACCTCGCCCGCCGGCGGCGCCCCCGCCGGCCCCCCGGAGCTGTGGCACCCGATCAGGGCCCTGCTGCGCCCGCGCACCCCCGGAGCGGGCGTGAGCCCCGCCCAGGTCTGAGCGCGCCCGGAGCCGCTCGCCCGCCCCGCATCACCGCCCTAGGCGACGACGGGCTTGCCGGTCAGCTCGACGCCCGCCCGGCGCAGCTCCTCCAGGGCCCGCTCGGTGGTCTGCCCGGCCACGGCCGCGGTGAGGTCCAGCAGCACATGGGTGCGAAAGCCCTCGCGCGCCGCGTCCAGGGCGGTGGCGCGCACACAGTGGTCGGTGGCGATCCCGACCACGTCGACCTCCTCGACCTCCCTGGCCCGCAGCCAGTCGGCCAGGGACACGCCGTTCTCGTCGAAGCCCTCGAAGCCGCTGTAGGCGGCCGAGTAGGCGCCCTTGTCGAAGACGGCGTCGACCGCGCCGGAGGCGACGGCGGGCGCGAAGTTCGGGTGGAAGCCCACGCCCTCCGTGCCCGCCACGCAGTGCGGGGGCCAGGAGTCGACGTAGTCGGGGTGGTCCGAGAAGTGGCCGCCGGGCGCGATGTGGTGGTCGCGGGTCGCCACCACGTGCCGGTACCCGGCGGGGGCCTGCCCGATCAGTTCGGTGATCGCGGCGGCCACGTCGGCGCCGCCGGCCACCGCGAGGCTGCCTCCCTCGCAGAAGTCGTTCTGCACATCGACGACGATCAGGGCGCGGCGCATGTCGGGTGTCCTTCGGTTCCGGGGATCAGCGGGCTGGGCGGGGCCTGAGGGGCCTGGTCGGGGCAGAGGCGGTCATGCGCTCTAGCTACCCGACGCTCCGGTGGCGTACTCCGTCGGAAGGACGGGTTCCCCGCGCGAGAGCTGGGTGGCCGACAGCGGCAGCCCCGCGCGGGCCGCCACATGCCGGTCCCGTACGGCGTCCAGCGGCTCGCGGCGGACCACCTCGCCGCCCTTGACCAGCTCGACCTGGAGCTGCCGGTCGGCCAGCTCGACGGGGACCGGCCCGGTGCCCACCACCTCGGCCTCGGCGACGCCGTACGCGTCCAGGCGCCGGGCCGCCCACTTGCGGCCGCCGATGGAGGTCTTGCCGCCGCTGGACCGTTTCGCCACCGGCTTCAGCGGCGCATTCGGGTCGGCGGACTCGGCGCGGGCGACCAGCTTGTAGACCATGGAGCAGGTCGGGTGGCCGGAGCCGGTGACCAGCTGGGTGCCGACGCCGTAGGCGTCCACGGGCGCGGCGGCCAGCGAGGCGATGGCGTACTCGTCCAGGTCGGAGGTGACGACGATCCGCGTGTCGCGGGCGCCCAGCTCGTCGAGCTGCTGGCGCACCCGGTGCGCGACCAGCAGCAGGTCGCCGGAGTCGATGCGCACCGCGCCCAGCTCGGGCCCGGCCACCTCCACGGCTGTGCGCACGGCCTCGGTCACGTCGTAGGTGTCCACCAGCAGCGTCGTGTCCCGGCCCAGCGACTCCACCTGGGCGCGGAAGGCGTCCCGCTCGTTGTCGTGGACCAGGGTGAAGGCGTGGGCGGAGGTGCCGACGGTGGGGATGTTGTAGCGGAAGCCCGCGGCCAGGTCGGAGGTGGAGGCGAAGCCGCCGACGTAGGCGGCGCGGGAGGCGGCGACCGCGGCCAGCTCGTGGGTGCGCCGGGCGCCCATCTCGATCAGCGGCCGCTCCCCGGCCGCCGAGGACATCCGGGAGGCGGCGGCCGCGATGGCGGAGTCGTGGTTGAGGATCGACAGGATCACGGTCTCCAGCAGCACGCACTCGCCGAAGGAGCCCTCCACCCGCATGACGGGGGAGCCCGGGAAGTAGACCTCGCCCTCGGGGTAACCCCAGATGTCGCCGCTGAACCGGTAGTCGGCCAGCCACTGGAGCGTCGGCTCGTCCACGACCTGCTTCTCGCGCAGATAGCCGAGGACGTCCGGGTCGAAGCGGAAGTTCTCCACCGCGTCCAGCACCCGGCCGGTTCCGGCCACGACGCCGTAGCGGCGGCCCTCGGGCAGCCGCCGGGTGAAGACCTCGAAGACGCTGCGCCGCTCGGCCGTCCCGGCCTTCAGGGCGGCCCGCAGCATCGTCAGCTCGTAGTGGTCGGTGAAGAGCGCCGTAGAGGGAACATCCACCGGCAGCCCAAGGTCCGCTGTGTTCATGACCGAGAAGCGTACTCCCATTTCGTCAGTCTGACGATTTAGGGATGCGGCCAGCTCGTTTGTGCTCCCGCGCCCCGGTAGTGGCAGCATGGGCCTTGTGACGTCAGCCGCACCCATCGAGATCGAGAAGACCGAGTCGGCACAGGAGGTCTTCGCCGTACCCGAGCCCGACGTCCCCTGGGTGACGATCGTGCACAACGATCCCGTCAATCTGATGAGCTACGTCACCTATGTCTTCCAGACGTACTTCGGGTACTCGAAGGACAAGGCGACCAAGCTCATGCTCGACGTCCACCACAAGGGCCGGGCGGTCGTCTCCAGCGGCACCCGCGAGGAGATGGAGCGGGACGTTCAGGCCATGCACGGCTACGGCCTGTGGGCCACCCTCCAGCAGGACCGCAAGTAGCCAAGCGGCCGGTGGCGCACGCGCCGACGACGGCCCGGACCGGAAGCAGCGAATCCCCTCCATGCCCGGACACTTCGAACCGCTCCCCGGCGGCGGCGCGGCCGTCGCCCTCGACGACGTCGAGATCTCCATCATCCGTTCGCTGGCGATCCAGCTCCTGGAGCTGATCGGCCCCGGGCCCGCCGAGGACGAGGGCGGCGACCCGCTCGCCGAGCTGTTCGCCGAGGGCCCGAGCGAGCCGCCCGCCGACCCGGTGCTCAGAAGGCTCTTCCCGGACGCCTACGGCGACCCCGGGCAGCCGCCGGCCAGCGCCGAGGAGGCCGCCGAGCAGCGTGCGCACGCGGCCGAGTTCCGCCGCTTCACCGAGAACGACCTGCGGGCCGGCAAGCGCGAGAACGCCCTCGCGGTGATCCACTCGCTCAACGCCCTCGCCGCCTCCGGTGAGGGCGGCGCGGTGCTGAAGCTGTCCCCGGAGGAGTCCCGGCGCTGGCTCGGCGCCCTGAACGACCTGCGCCTGGCCATCGCCTCCCGGCTGGAGATCGGCGACGAGGACGACGCCGACGACCTCTACCGGCTGCCGGACGAGGACCCGCGCAAGCCGATGGTGATGGCGTACCTGTGGCTGGGCGGCCTCCAGGAGACCCTGGTCTCCACCTTCATGCCCTGAGGTGTCCCGAGGCGCCCCGGGTGTCCCGAGGTGTCCTGGGCGCTCTTCCCCCGCCTGCCCGGATCGTCCTGTTCCGGGCAGATTCGCCGTCCGCTCAGAGGATGCTCAAATCCGGATAACGATCGCGTCACCGCGACCGGCTCATATCGGCCGGTCGCGAGTGTTTTGTCCGCTTTTCCTGGTTCTCCTGGTGTCGTGAACCACACGTACGTCCTGCGATCAGTGGTTCGAGCGTGATAAATCTTCACGACCGCCCGGCGAACACCACCCACGTTCGCCCGGGTGCGCCACCGAGCCGCCCACCAGCGGCCAGGCACAACTCCATTTCAGTCCGGGGGGATCGCGACCCGATCCGCGGCCGACAGACGGCCCGGGTCGGCATGGAGAAAGGCGCACGACACATGACCTCAGCGCGGGTCGAGAAAGAACGCGCCGGCACGGAGGCCGTGCCGGACGGCGAGGGGTATCAGCGCGGGCTCGGTGCCCGGCAGATCCAGATGATCGCCATCGGCGGTGCCATCGGCACCGGTCTGTTCCTCGGTGCGGGCAAGAGCATCTCCAAGGCCGGACCCAGCATCATCCTGGCGTACGCGGTCGCCGGCTTCGTCATCTTCCTCATCATGCGGGCGCTCGGCGAGCTGCTGATGTACCGCCCGGTCTCCGGTTCCTTCTCGGAGTACGCGCGCCAGTTCATCGGCCCCTTCGCGGGCTTCGTGACCGGCTGGACCTACTGGCTGTTCTGGGTCGTCACCGGCATCACCGAGGTCACCGCGGCGGCGGCGTACATGACGTACTGGTTCGAGATCCCGCAGTGGGTCTCGGCGCTGGTCTTCACCGTCGTGCTCTACGGCGCCAACCTGATCTCCGTGAAGCTCTTCGGCGAGCTGGAGTTCTGGTTCTCCATGGTCAAGGTCACCGCCATCATCGGCATGATCCTGATCTGCGTGGGCGTCCTCACGATCGGCTTCTCCGACGCGGGCGACACCGCCTCCGTCTCGCACCTGTGGAACGAGGGCGGCTTCTTCCCGCACGGCGTCGGCAACACGCTGATGACCCTCCAGATGGTGATGTTCGCCTTCCTCGCCGTCGAGCTGGTCGGTGTGACGGCGGGTGAGTCCAAGGACCCCAGGACCGTGCTGCCCCGGGCGATCAACACCGTGCCGTGGCGCATCGCCGTCTTCTACGTCGGCGCGCTGATCATGATCCTGTCGGTCGTGCCGTGGACCGCCTTCCACGCCGGCGAGAGCCCCTTCGTGGTCGCCTTCCAGAAGATGGGCCTGCCCGCCGGCGCCGGCATCGTGAACTTCGTGGTGCTCACCGCCGCCCTGTCCTCCTGCAACTCGGGCATGTACTCCACCGGCCGCATGCTGCGCGACCTCGCGCTCAACAGCCAGGGACCGCGCTTCTTCACCAGGCTGACCAGCAGCGGCACCCCGCTGATCGGCACGACGTTCTCCGCCGCGCTGATGCTGGTGGGCGTCTGGATCAACTACCAGTGGCCGGGCAAGGCGTTCGACTACGTGGTGTCCTTCGCGACCATCTCCGGCATGTGGGCCTGGATCGTCATCCTGGTCTGCCAGATCCGCTACCGCCGCAAGTCCGACCGCGGCGAGCTGCCCGTCTCGGAGTTCCGCGCCCCCGGCGGCGTCTGGGCCAGCGTGTTCGCGCTCGCCTTCATCGGCATGGTGATCGTGCTGATGGGCATCGACAAGGACGCCCGGGTCTCGCTGTACTGCGCGCCGGTGTGGGGCCTGGTCCTCGCCGTCGCCTACCTGGTGCTCAAGCGCCGCAACCCGGAGGCCGCCGCCTTCAGCAGGCGCTGACCTCCTCCCGCAGGACGTCCGGCCGGAGCGGCCGCTCGTGGGAACCGCTCCGGCCGCCGCTCAGGGCGTCCGGCATATGGGCCGTCCCGTACCACTCACCGGTACGGGGCGGCCCGTCCGCCTTCCGCCGGGCGTGACCGGCGCGCCGCGGGCCGTTCTGCTTTCCTGCTTATCCTGTGGCCCATGCTGACCATCACCCAGTCGCTCCACGACCAGATCGTCGCCCACGCCCGCGCGGACCACCCCGACGAGGCGTGCGGAGTGGTCGCCGGACCCGTCGGCACCGGACGCCCCGAGCGGTTCGTCCCGATGCTGAACGCGGCCCGCTCGCCCACCTTCTACGAGTTCGACTCGCAGGACCTGCTCAAGCTCTACCGCGAGATGGACGACCGCGACGAGGAGCCGGTGATCATCTACCACTCCCACACCGCGACCGAGGCGTACCCCTCGCGCACCGACGTCTCCTACGCCAACGAGCCCGGCGCCCACTACGTCCTGGTGTCCACCGCCGACACCGACGAGGCGGGCCCGTTCCAGTTCCGCTCGTTCCGCATCGTGGAGGGCGAGGTCACCGAGGAGGAGGTGACGGTCGTGGCGGCGTACTGACAGGGCGCGTCTCGCACCGCGGATGCCGGGCGTCCGCAGGGTGAGATCACATTCCAGGGTGCGGACCGGGAATCGATACGATGAGCCCATGGTTCTCCACGACGTGAGCGACGAGATCCCGGGCACGCTGCTCGTGGCGCGGCTGCACGTCGACCTGTGCAGGTTGAACAGCGCCATCTGTTGACGTTCCCTGCCGCCGCCGTACGGCCGTGAGCCGCGGCGCTCCCCGGGGGCCGAACGCCCGGGGGCCCTTTCTCGCGCGCCCCCCGATCCGACGACATCTTCCTGACAGGAGCCCGCACCCATGGCCATCGAGGTCCGCATCCCGACCATCCTCCGCACCTACACCGACGGGCAGAAGGCCGTGGAGGGCAACGGGGAGACCATCGCCGCGCTCTTCGCCGACCTGGAGGTCCGGCACCCGGGCATCCAGGCGCGCATCGTGGACGGCGAGCAGCTGCGCCGCTTCGTCAACGTCTACCTGAACGACGAGGACGTCCGCTTCCTGGACGGCATCAGCACCAAGCTCGCCGACGGCGACAACGTGACGATCCTGCCGGCGGTCGCCGGCGGCATGCGCTGAACGGCCGCTGAGCAGCGATGCGCTACGACTCCCCGCTGGCCGCGGTGGGCAACACCCCTCTGGTGCGCCTGCCGCGGCTCTCGCCGTCCGCCGACGTCCGTATCTGGGCGAAGCTGGAGGACCGCAACCCGACCGGCTCGGTCAAGGACCGCCCCGCCCTGCACATGATCGAGCAGGCGGAGAAGGACGGCCGGCTCACCCCGGGCTGCACGATCCTCGAACCCACCTCGGGCAACACCGGCATCTCGCTGGCCATGGCGGCGAAGCTCAAGGGCTACCGCATGGTGTGCGTGATGCCCGAGAACACCTCCCAGGAGCGCCGCGACCTGCTCGGTATGTGGGGAGCGGAGATCATCTCCTCCCCGGCGGCGGGCGGCTCCAACACCGCCGTGCGCGTCGCCAAGGAGCTGTCCGCCGAGCACCCCGACTGGGTGATGCTCTACCAGTACGGCAACCCGGACAACGCGGGCGCGCACTACGCGACCACCGGCCCGGAGATCCTGGCCGACCTGCCCTCCGTCACCCACTTCGTGGCGGGCCTGGGCACCACCGGCACCCTGATGGGCGTCGGCCGCTATCTGCGCGAGCACAAGCCGGACGTGCGGATCGTCGCCGCCGAGCCGCGCTACGACGACCTGGTGTACGGCCTGCGCAACCTCGACGAGGGCTTCGTCCCCGAGCTGTACGACGCCTCCGTGCTGACCACCCGCTTCTCGGTCGGCTCCGCCGACGCCGTCACCCGTACCCGGGAACTGCTCCAGCAGGAGGGGATCTTCGCGGGCGTCTCCACCGGCGCCGCGCTGCACGCCGCGATCGGCGTGGGCCGCAAGGCGGTCGCGGCGGGGGAGAGCGCCGACATCGTCTTCGTCGTCGCCGACGGCGGCTGGAAGTACCTGTCCACCGGCGTCTACACCGCGGCCACCACACAAGAGGCCATCGAGACGCTCCAGGGCCAGCTCTGGGCCTGACCACCGCGTCGGCGCCCCGCCCGCAGGAGCCGTGAGGCCGGTCCTGGAAGGGCCGTGAGGCCGGTCCCGGAAGGGCTGTGAGAGCGGTCCCGGAAGGGCCGTGAGCCCGGTCCGGACCGGGCCCGGCCCGTCTCAAGCACGTCCCAGCCCCCTCCCACGAGGGGGCCAATCTCATCCTATGGAGGGGCAAAGAAATCCCTCCGGTACTGCCGTCCCCCGGCGGCCCGGGGCTACGTTCCTGGCGCACCCTGTCATGTCACGATCACGCGGCGTACAGGGTGTGGAGTGTCATGCTCATGACTGCGCGGCTACCGCCGCACGCGCGTCACGGGCTGCCCGACCAGTGCGATCCCCACGTCAACGGAGGCAGTACCCCCATGCGTGAGTCACGCCCGAGCAGCCGGAGACGGAGTCCGCGCCGACTCCTCGCCGTCGCCTTCCCCGCCCTCGCCCTCACGGTCACCGGGTTCGTCGCGGCACCGACCGCAGGGGCGGCCCAGCCCGCCGCCGCGCACCCGGACACCGGCAGGACCGCCCAGAACGCGCACGCCCTCACCGCCCCCGAGCGGCAGGTCCTGCACAGCACCGGTACCGCAGGACAGAAGGTCCCCACGACCCGGCTGTGCGCCGACGCCCGGCCCGGCGAGGCCAGTTGCTTCGCCCAGCGCCGCACCGACATCCAGCAGCGGCTGGCCTCGGCGCTCGCCGCCGCGCCCTCCGGCCTCTCCCCGGCCAACCTGCACAGCGCCTACAACCTGCCCTCCTCGGGCGGCTCCGGCCTGACGGTCGCGGTGGTCGACGCCTACAACGACCCCAACGCCGAGTCCGACCTGGCCACCTACCGCTCGCAGTTCGGCCTGTCCGCCTGCACCAAGGCCAACGGCTGCTTCAAGCAGGTCAGCCAGACCGGCTCCACCACCTCCCTGCCGACCAACGACAGCGGCTGGGCCGGTGAGGAGGCGCTCGACATCGACATGGTCAGCGCGGTCTGCCCCAACTGCAACATCATCCTGGTGGAGGCCGACTCGCCCACCGACGCCGACCTCGGCACCGCCGAGAACGAGGCCGTCGCGCTCGGCGCCAAGTTCGTCTCCAACAGCTGGGGCGGCGACGAGGAGTCCTCGCAGACCAGCCTGGACAGCCAGTACTTCAAGCACCCGGGCGTCGCGATCACCGTCTCCTCGGGCGACTCCGGCTACGGCGCCGAGTACCCGGCGACCTCCCAGTACGTGACCGCCGTCGGCGGCACCGCGCTCACCACCGCGTCCAACTCCCGCGGCTGGAACGAGACGGTCTGGAACACCAACTCCACCGAGGGCACCGGCTCAGGCTGCTCCGCCTACGACCCGAAGCCGAGCTGGCAGACCGACACCGGCTGCGCCAAGCGCATGGAGGCCGACGTCTCCGCGGTCGCCGACCCGGCCACCGGCGTCGCCGTCTACGACACCTACGGCGGCAGCGGCTGGGCCGTCTACGGCGGCACCAGCGCCTCCGCGCCGATCATCGCCGGCGTCTACGCCCTGGCGGGCACCCCGGGCGCGGGCGACTACCCGGCGAAGTATCCCTACGGCCACACCGGCAACCTGAACGACGTGACCAGCGGCTCCAACGGCTCCTGCTCCACCGCCTACTTCTGCCGGGCGGCCGCCGGCTACGACGGCCCGACCGGCTGGGGCACCCCCAGCGGCACCGCCGCCTTCACCGCGGGCGGCTCCACCGGCAACACGGTCACCGTCACCGACCCCGGCAGCCAGTCCACCACCGTCGGCGGCTCCGTCAGCCTCCAGATACACGCCACCGACAGCGCGGGCGCGGCCCTCACCTACACCGCCACCGGCCTGCCGGCCGGCCTGTCCGTCAACGGCTCCACCGGCCTGATCACCGGCACCGCCTCCACCGCCGGGACCTACCAGGTCACGGTCACCGCGAAGGACTCCACCGGCGCCACCGGCTCCGCCTCCTTCACCTGGACCGTCGGCACCGGCGGGGGCGGCACCTGCACCGCCGCCCAGCTGCTCGGCAACCCCGGCTTCGAGTCGGGCGGCTCCTCCTGGACCGCCTCCAGCGGCGTCATCACCACCGACAGCGGTGAGGCCGCCCACGGCGGCTCGTACAAGGCATGGCTCGACGGCTACGGCACCACGCACACCGACACCCTGTCCCAGACGGTGACGATCCCGGCGGGCTGCAAGGCCACCCTCACCTACTACCTGCACGTCGACACGGCGGAGACCACCCGCACCACCGCCTACGACAAGCTGACGGTGACCGCGGGCGGCAAGACCCTGGCCACCTACTCCAACCTGGACGCGGCCACCGGCTACGCGCAGAAGACCGTCGACCTGTCGTCGCTGGCGGGCTCCAGCGCCACGCTGAAGTTCAGCGGCGCCGAGGACGGCTCCCTGCAGACCAGCTTCGTCGTCGACGACGCGGCCCTGACGACCGGCTGACCGCCCCGCCCGCCGCGCACCGGCACACAGCCGGTCACCCACCGGCACACCGCTGATCACGCGTCCGTACACCTGCTGGTCACGCGCGTCCGTACACCTGCTGGTCACGGACCCGCACACCGCGACCCCGGCCGGAGCCACCGGCCGGGGTCCCGGCGTGCGCGGGGCCGGGGATCCTGATGTGCTGGAGAAACGTCACATCGGCACCAGGGCACCGGCCACCGGGAACGGGACAGCAGAAAGGCGGCCCCCATGCGCCGTACGACGCTCCACCGCACCACCCTCGCCACCGCCGCGACGGCGACGGCCCTGCTCCTCGCGTCCTGCGGCACACCGCAGGACGGCAAGGGCGGCGGCGGATCCCCGGGCACCACGGCCCCCGCCTCCGCACCGGCCGCGACAGCCCCCACGAACCCCAGGACCCCCGCGACCCCCACGGTCTCCGCGAGCGGCGGGAGCACCGCGCCCTCCGCCCCGGCCTCCCCGCCGGCCTCCGCCTCCGCGCCGACCCCGCCCGGCTGCACCGGCCACGCCGACCTGACCGCCGCCGACGGCGGCCGCACCGTCTGCCTCACCGTCGGCGGCTATCTGCGGCTCACCCTGGACGGCACCGAGGACCGCCCCTGGACACCCGTGACGCTCAGCGGTGGCGGTGGCGTCCTCAAGGGCGCCGACGCCGGCATCGTGATCCTGCCGGGCGACGCGCTCGCCGCCTACACCGCCACCGCCCCCGGCACGGCCCGCCTGACGTCCTCGCGCCGCTTGTGCGCGAACTCGCCCGGCACCATGGCCTGCCAGGGCATCGCGCAATGGACGGTCACCGTACGGGTGGCCCGGCCGTGAGAGCGTTCGGCGCGGCGCCGGTTCCGGGCCCCGGCCCGCGGCTCACCCGGCCAGGTAGCGCACCTGGTCCCAGAGCACCGGATCCACGACCCCCACCCGGCGCCGGAAGTCCCACACCGGCACCTCCCGCACCTCGTCGGTCTCCAGGAAGCTGGTACGGCCCCGCGCGTCCCCCACCGAACCGGGCGGCAGCGGGATCACCCCGGCCCGCTCCTCGTGGTACCGGCTGGTGATCTTGGCGACCCGGGCGCGCTTGCCGTGCACGGACAGCACCAGGCAGGGCCGGTCCTTCGCCCCGGGGCCGTCCTCGTAGGGCACGTTCGCCCACCAGATCTCCGCCGGGCGCGGACGCGCGGGCGCACCCCGGTCCTCCCGGCCCCTCGGCCGCGCCGGCGGACGCGACCTGCGCCCCGCGGGCCGGCGCCCCCGGCCCCACCCGTCGACGAGCGTGGCGACGAGCGCGAGCAGCACCACCGCCGCGAGCGCCAGCCACCAGGACGTGTCCATGAGAACGACGTTACCGGCGCGCGAGCGTCCCTGCGCGCCCTCTTCCACACCTCGTGCGCCCCACGTCCAGCCGAACCGGTGACACCACAGGTGAGTTCGCCCACAACCCACCTGTGCAAAGGAGCGACCGGCCGTCGCGCGCCGTACTCTCGACGGACCGCACGACCCCCGTCACCTTCTGTATCCACCCGCCAGCGGAGGTTTCTGCTCCATGAAGCTCACCGTCGTCGGCTGCTCGGGGTCGTTCCCGTCCGCGGAATCGGCCTGTTCGAGCTACCTCGTAGAGGCCGACGGCTTCCGGCTGCTCCTCGACATGGGCAACGGCGCCCTCGGCGAACTGCAGCGCCACTGCGGTCTCTACGACCTCGACGCGATCTTCCTGAGCCATCTGCACGCCGACCACTGCATCGACATGTGCGCCTACTTCGTGGCCCGCTACTACCGGTACGACGGCGGACGCTGCGCCCCGCTGCCGGTCCACGGCCCCGAGGGCACCGAGCACCGGCTGACCACGGCCTACGCCGACACCCCCTCGGCCTCCTCCATGAGCGAGGTCTTCGACTTCCACACGGTCAAGCCGGGCACGTCCGAGATCGGCCCCTTCACCGTGCACACCGAGCGGGTGGCCCACCCGGTGGAGGCGTACGCCATCCGCCTGGAGCACGGCGGCCGGTCCCTCACGTACTCCGGTGACACCGGCGTCAGCGAGGCCCTGGACGAACTGGCCCGGGACGCCGACCTGTTCCTGTGCGAGGCCGCCTTCACGGACGGCAAGGAGAACATCCCCGACCTCCACCTCAACGGCCGCGAGGCCGGCGAGTCCGCCACCCGCGCCGGCGCCCGCCGCCTGGTCCTCACTCACGTCCCCCCGTGGACCGACCCGCAGATCAACCTCGCCGACGCCCGCGCGGTCTACGACGGGCCGGTGGAACTGGCGGCGCCGGGAGCGGTCTACGAGATCTGACGGACATGAGAAGCATGATCTGACGGACATGAGAAGACGGACATGAGAAGGAGGCCCCCCGGCCTGACGGCTCGGGGGGCCTCCTCACGTCCTGCGGACACTCACGCCTTGGTGAGGTCCTCGACCTCCTCCTCGGGCTCGCGGCCCGGGGTGGGGAGGTTGAACTTGGTGATGGCGAAGCGGAAGGTCACGTAGTAGATCGCCGCGAAGACCAGTCCGATCGGGATGATCAGCCAGGGCTTGGACGCCAGGTGCCAGTTGAGCGCGTAGTCGATGAAGCCGGCCGAGAAGTTGAAGCCGTCGTGCACGCCCAGGCCCCAGGTGATGGCCATCGACGCGGCGGTGAGCACGGCGTGCAGCACGTACAGGATCGGCGCGATGAACATGAACGAGAACTCGATCGGCTCGGTCACACCGGTGACGAACGAGGTCGCGGCCAGCGAGATCATCATGCCGAGGACGGCCTTGCGGCGCTCCGGACGGGCGCAGTGCGCGATGGCGAGCGCGGCGGCCGGCAGACCGAACATCATGATCGGGAAGAAGCCGGACTGGAACAGGCCGGCGGACGGGTCGCCGTGCAGGAAGCGCGGGATGTCACCCTGCCAGACCTGGCCGGAGGCGTCGGTGAAGCTGCCGAGCTGGAACCAGGAGACGGTGTTGACGAACTGGTGCATGCCGACGGGGATCAGCGCGCGGTTCACACCGCCGAAGAGCGCGGCACCGCCCGAGCCGAGGCCGGTCATCCAGTCGCCGAAGTTGGTGATGCCGGTGCCGATGGGCTTCCAGATCAGGGCGAAGACGACACCCATCACGATGCCCACGAAGGCCATGATGATCGGCACCAGCCGGCGGCCGTTGAAGAAGCCGAGCCAGTCCACCAGCTTGGTGCGGTGGAACCGCTGCCACAGGACGGCGGCCAGCAGACCCATGATGATGCCGCCGAGCACCCCCGGGTTGTTGTAGCTGGCCTCGACTATCTTCCCCTTCTCGATGTGCTGCTCGGTGAGGGGGAAGGCCTCCAGGACCTTGCTGTAGACGAGGAAGCCGACCACCGCGGCCAGAGCGGTCGAACCGTCCGACTTCTTGGCGAAACCGATGGCCACGCCGATGCAGAACAGGATCGGCAGCGAACCGGTCAGCGCGCCGCCCGCGTTGTTGAACACGGCGGCGACCTTGTCCCAGCCCAGGCCGTCCTTGCCGAAGATGTCGTCCTGGCCCAGTCGGACCATGATGCCCGCCGCCGGCAGCACGGCGATCGGGAGCTGCAGGCTTCGGCCGACCTTCTGCAGGCCCTGGAAAAGGCCAGATCCCCGCTTCTTCGCGGGTGCCGCCGTCGATTCGGCGGTGGCGGTGCTCATACGTCCGTCCTCCATCGGGTGGTGGTCTACACCACTCAGTGGTGTAGACCTGTTGTAGCACGATGAAGGTGGCGTAAGGAACCCGCGAAAACGCGACCGAACCGCTACGCGCCGTTCGGACTCCGGCTGCCGGTGACAAGCCGATTTCACGCCGGTCTCAGACCGATATCAGCCTTGTCCGAGAGCTGTGCGCACCCCGCCGAGAGCCCGGCGGAAGGCCCGCCACCCGCCGCGGACGTCAGGGCTTCGTGGTGTCCTCGACCTCGTCCGCGGGCTCCCGCCCCGGAGTCTTCAGGTCGAACTTCGTGATGGCAAATCGGAAGACCGTGTAATAGACGGCGGCGAAGCACAACCCGATCGGGAGGATCGCCCACGGCCGGGTCGCCAGATTCCAGTTGATCACGTAGTCGATCAGCCCCGCCGAGAAGCTGAACCCGTCGTGCACCCCCAGCGCCCACGTCACCGCCATCGACACCCCCGTCAGCACCGCGTGCACCGCGTACAGCACCGGCGCGATGAACAGGAACGAGTACTCCAGCGGCTCCGTGATCCCCGTGACGAACGACGTCAGCGCCACCGACAGCATCAGCCCGCCGACCTCCTTGCGCCGCGCCGGCCGCGCCGTGTGCGTGATCGCCAGCGCCGCCGCCGGCAGCGCGAACATCATGATCGGGAAGAAACCCGAGGTGAACTGCCCCGCGTGCGGATCGCCCGCCAGGAACATGTTGATGTCGCCGTGCACCACCGTCCCGTCCGGCTTGGTGTAACTGCCGAACTGGAACCAGATGGGCACGTTCAGGAACTGGTGCAGCCCGATCACCAGCAGCGCCCGGTTCGCCAGCCCGAACACCCCCGCGCCCCACGCGCCCGCGTCGCTCAGCCAGTCGCTGAAACTCTCCAGCCCCCGCCCGACCGGCGGCCACACCCACAGGCACAGCGCCGCGAACAGGATCGCCACGAACGCCATGATGATCGGCACCAGCCGGCGCCCGTTGAAGAAACCCAGCCAGTCCACCAGCCTCGTCCGGTGGAACCGCCGCCAGAAGAAGGCCGACAGCAGCCCCATCACGATCCCGCCGAAGATTCCCGGATTCTGGAAGGCGAACGCCGTCACCGTCCCGTCGGCCGCCCGGCACCCGGCCGCCGTCGCCACCGCACCCGCCCCGCAGCCCACCGGGAACTGGTGCAGCACGTTGTAGTAGACGAGGAAGCCCGCCACCGCCGCCAGCGCCGTCGAACCGTCAGCCTTCTTCGCCATGCCGATGGCCACCCCGACACAGAACAGCAGCGGCAGCCCCAGCGAGCCGTCGAGCAGCGCGCCGCCCGCCCCCGCCATCACCTTCGAGACGCCGATCCAGCCCAGCCCGTCCTTGCCGAACACATCCGGCTGCCCCAGCCGGTTCAGGATCCCCGCCGCCGGGAGCACCGCGATCGGCAGCTGAAGACTGCGGCCCATCTTCTGCAACCCCTGGAACAGGCTGTTCCAGTGCTCCCGCAGCGGCGAGGCCCCCGTCCCCGCACCGCCCGCGCTGTCGGCACTCATGGCGTCCTCCCGAGGCTCCGCTCCGTCGTGCGGCACCGCGTTTGGCCACCGCGCCAACGGTGGTGTAGACCAGTTGACGGACGGTTCCGCTGTCGTGAACGCCATCATCGGCCACCCACGGCACGACCGCTCGCGAAGATGGGCCAACTGTGGGTTACTGCGACAAAGCGGTTCGGATCAGGGAGACAGAACATGGCCAGCAAGGCTGAGAAGATCGTTGCCGGTCTCGGCGGCATCGAGAACATCGAAGAGGTCGAGGGCTGCATCACCCGCCTCCGCACCGAGGTCATCGACCCCAGCAAGGTCGACGAGGCCGCCCTCAAGGCCGCCGGCGCCCACGGCGTCGTCAAGATGGGCACCGCCATCCAGGTCGTCATCGGCACCGACGCCGACCCGATCGCCGCGGACATCGAAGACATGATGTGAACCACCGGTCCCACGGGACCGCGATTCACCCCCCAAGGGGCTCTTCCCGACGCGGGAGGAGCCCCTTGACCATGGGGCACTACGCTCGACCCCATGTCTCGAACCGACGGCCGCACCGCCGAACAGCTCCGCCCGGTCACCATCGAACGCGGCTGGAGCAAGCACGCCGAAGGCTCCGTCCTCGTCTCCTTCGGCGACACCCGGGTCCTCTGCACCGCCTCCGTCACCGAAGGCGTCCCGCGCTGGCGCAAGGGCAGCGGCGAGGGCTGGGTCACCGCCGAATACTCCATGCTGCCCCGCGCCACCAACACCCGCGGCGACCGCGAGTCCGTCAAGGGCCGCATCGGCGGCCGCACCCACGAGATCAGCCGCCTCATCGGCCGCTCGCTGCGCGCCGTCGTCGACTACAAGGCCCTCGGCGAGAACACCGTCGTCCTGGACTGCGACGTCCTCCAGGCCGACGGCGGCACCCGCACCGCCGCCATCACCGGCGCCTACGTCGCCCTCGCCGACGCCATCACCTGGGCCCAGGGCCGCAAACTCGTCAAGGCCGGCCGACAGCCCCTGACCGGCACCGTCAGCGCCGTCTCCGTCGGCATCGTCGGCGGCGTCCCCCTCCTCGACCTCTGCTACGAGGAGGACGTCCGCGCCGACACCGACATGAACGTCGTCTGCACCGGCGACGGCCGCTTCGTCGAGGTCCAGGGCACCGCCGAGGCCGAACCCTTCGCCCGCGACGAACTGAACGCCCTGCTCGACCTCGCCGTGGCCGGCTGCACCGACCTCGCCGCGATCCAGCGCGCCGCACTCGACCAGCACCACGAGAAGTAGAGAGCAGACCGAAAGTAAAGAGCAGACCAAGGAAGGGGCCGCCGGGGCGCAACCCGCACCGCACACCCGGCGTCCCTACCGGTACGGGCGTACGGCACGACAGCCGCACGCCCGGCCACCGACCGGGGAGGGAACCCAGCCATGGCCGCGAGCCGACGCCGACGACCGGGCCGCACCACCGCCATCGCCGCCACCACGGCCGCCATCGCACTCGCCACCGCCGCCCTCACCGGCTGCGACGCGGTCGGCAAGGCCCTGGACTGCGTACAGACCGCCGACGCCATCGCCGACAGCGTCACCGACCTCCAGCAGGCCGTGCAGAACGCCGCCGACGACCCCGGCAAGACCGACGACGCCCTCCGCGCGATCGAGGACAAGCTGGACAAGATCGGCGACAAGACGGACGACACCGACGTCAACAAGGCCGTCGACGACCTCGACAGAGCCGTCGGCAACGTCCGCACCGCCGTCAAGAACGGCGACCACACCCCCGACCTCACCCCCGTCACCGACGCCGCCGGCGAACTCACCAAGGTCTGCACCCCCTGACCCGCCCGCGATACTGGTGACCATGACCCGCCTGATCCTCGCCACCCGCAACCCCGGAAAGATCACCGAACTCCGGGCGATCCTCACCGACGCGGACCTGCCCCACGAACTCGTCGGCACCGACGCCTACCCGGAGATCCCCGACGTCAAGGAGACCGGCGTCACCTTCGCCGAGAACGCGCTGCTCAAGGCACACGCCCTGGCCCGCGCCACCGGCCTGCCCGCCGTCGCCGACGACTCCGGCCTCTGCGTCGACGTCCTCGGCGGCGCGCCCGGCATCTTCTCCGCCCGCTGGTCCGGGCGCCACGGCGACGACCAGGCCAACCTGGACCTGCTCCTCGCCCAGCTCTCCGACATCGCCGACGGTCACCGCGCCGCCCACTTCGCCTGCGCCGCCGCCCTCGCCCTCCCCGACGGCACGGAACGCGTCGTCGAGGGCCAGCTCCGCGGCACCCTCCGCCACACCCCCGCCGGCACCGGCGGCTTCGGCTACGACCCGATCCTCCAGCCCGACGGCGACACCCGCACCTGCGCGGAACTGACCCCCGCCGAGAAGAACGCCATCAGCCACCGCGGCAAGGCGTTCCGCGCGCTGGTACCGGTGGTGCGGGAGTTGCTGGGCTGAAAAGAGAGGGGCTGCCTGACCGGCAGCCCCTCTCCACCCGTGCGGCCGGTGGGAGTCGAACCCACATGGGCAAACGCCCCGAGGCACCTAAAACCTCTGCTTATACCGTTCAGCAACGGCCGCATGCCTGCCCCATGCTACCGGGGAGGCACGGCGGATCTACTCCCGACGCCGTTTCCCTCCCCTGCACCAGGTACTGGTGACCGCATGGCAGTTGGGGCAGAGCAGGCGCAGGTTCTCGATGCGGTTGTCACGCCAGTTCCCGTCGATGTGGTCGACCTCCAACGGGAGCGGTTCCCCGAGCCAGACGGGGCCCGTCCCGCACAGGGCACAGTGTTCCTCAACGCCGAGTTCGGCCATGGCCCTCTTGAGCCGGATGCCCGGGACCCGGGTCGTGTGTGCCGAGGTGTCCTCCACGAGGATCTCCCCGGCAGTGCGGCGTCGTTGGTTGTGCCGCATCCTCTCCGTGCGGACCGATGGCGTGAAATGGGAGGTGTCGATGCCGTACGCCTTGATCTTGCTGCTGATATGGGCGTGATGGCCGCCGACAGGTTCCAGCCCCAGATGCCGCAGTACGTCGAACACGCTGGTCGAGGCCGAAACCGCAGCCTGCAGGACTTCCCGCGTCCATTTCACCCCCTCCCGCTCGAAGTGGGACGTGTCGACGCCGAGCTTCTTCATCCGCTGCCGGATGTAGTCCCGTCTCCCGCTTCGCGGATCCACCCCCAGTCTCTCCAGCGCCTCCGACAGCGTCCGCGCGCCGCGTGCCGCTTCCTCCAGGCGGTCCCTGGTGTACGCACTGGCCCCCATCGAGTCCCCTCCGGTCCGTGTCGGGCGTGTGTTCTTCGCCCGTACGGAGCAACGAACCGGATGCCGGTCGGTCACGCACGGCACACCGCAGGGGAACGGCCCGTGCCGGGGGTGCCGGGACGGGCCGTTCGGGAAGGGAGGGGTGGGGCGAGGGCCGGGTCAGATGCCCAGGTCGCGGATGATCTTGGCGACGTGGCCGGTGGCCTTGACGTTGTAGAGGGCGCGTTCGACCTTGCCGTGCTCGTCGACGACGACGGTGGAGCGGATGACGCCGGTGACCGTCTTGCCGTAGAGCTTCTTCTCGCCGAAGGCGCCGTACGCCTCCAGGACCTTCTTGTCGGGGTCGGCGAGCAGCGTGACCCTGAGGGACTCGGTGTCGCGGAACTTGGCGAGTTTCTCGGGCTTGTCGGGGGAGATGCCGATGACGTCGTAGCCCGCGCCGGCCAGCACGTCGAGGTTGTCGGTGAAGTCGCAGGCCTGCTTGGTGCAGCCGGGGGTGAGGGCGGCCGGGTAGAAGTAGACGATGACCTTGCGGCCCTGGTGGCCGGCCAGCGACACCTCGTTGCCGTCGGCGTCGGGGAGGGTGAAGGCGGGAGCCGTGTCCCCGGGCTGGAGTCGCTCGCTCATCGAAGGTGCTCTCCTCGTGCGTGTCCTCGTGGGGGCCAATACCGTGTCGGTCCGAGGGTAACCGGGGGTGCCGACGGTGCGGTCGCGGTGAGAGCTGACAGACTGTGCTGGACAGGCATCAGTTGACTTCGGAGGCGCTACGGTGGCGGACACGGCGGACACCAGAACCCCGGCTGAGATCGAGGCGGACATCAGGCGTCGCCGCGCGGTGCTGGCCGAGACCCTCGACGAGATCGGGGTGCGCGTGCACCCGAAGACGCTCGTGGGGGACGCCAAGGCCAAGGTCGCCTCGAACGTCGACCACACCCTCGGGCGGGCGTACGTGCAGGTGAACCGGGTGGTGAGCGAGGTGCGGGCGCAGTTCACGGACGAGGCGGGCGCCCCCCGGCTGGAGCGGATCGTGCCGGTCGCGCTCGTCGCCGTGGGTGTCGTGGGCCTGCTCGCCGTGAGCGGGCGCAGGCGCCGGCGCTGACCCGCCGAGCAGGGACATCGGTCGAGGCAGGTAGGTTTCAGGCGTGAGCGCCAACAGAAACGAGCACAGCACCCATCAGGACAAGCTGCCCATCCGCATGCTGCACGACCGGGTGCTCGTCCGGCAGGACACGAGCGAGGGCGAGCGGCGGTCGGGCGGCGGGATCCTGATCCCCGCGACGGCCGCGGTGGGCCGCCGGCTGGCCTGGGCGGAGGTCGTCGCGGTCGGGCAGAACGTACGGACCGTGGAGCCGGGTGACCGGGTGCTGTTCGACCCGGAGGACCGGGCGGAGGTCGAAGTGCGGGGCACCGCGTACGTGCTGATGCGCGAGCGCGATCTGCACGCCGTGGCCGCGGACCGGTTCGAGGGCTCGGAGGACTCCACAGGTCTGTACCTGTGACGGAGTGAGCTGCTTCCCGAAGGGGCCGGTGACCAGGGTCACCGGCCCCTTCGGCGTTCCTTTGCTAGCCTCGGTGGGGAACCCGACGAGACGCGCCGTACCGGGACGAAGGCAAAGACGACGCACCTGGTGTCCGTCGCAACGCCCGGCCGTGGGGCAGGCGTTGCCGTTGTCTCGGAGGTGCCCGTCGTGGCCTGGGTTCTGCTTGTCGTCGCCGGTCTGCTGGAGGTCGGCTGGTCGATCGGGATGAAGTACAGCGAGGGTTTCACCCGGCCGGTGCCCAGCGTCCTGACCGGCGCGGGGATCGTCGTGAGCATGCTGCTGCTGTCCTACGCCGCCCGTTCCCTGCCGATCGGTACCGCCTACGGCGTGTGGGTGGGCATCGGCGCGGCCGGTGCGGCGGTGCTCGGCATGGTGGTGCTGGGGGAGCCGGCGACCGCCGCCCGGATCTTCTTCGTCTGTCTGCTGCTGGTGTCCGTGGTGGGCCTGAAGGTCACCTCGGGGCACTAGCGCCTCTCGTTTGGATCATGCCGGGCTCGTGGGGTCTGGTGCCTCATCCGGCCTGGTCCGAACGAAAAGCCCTAGCGGCAGGCGTCACCCGGTGTCCTCACTGGCCGGTGCCGGTGTTCGTCCCGGTGTTCGTGCCGGTGCCGCCCGCGGCCGGTCCCGTGCCGGTGCCGCCGTCGGCGCCCGCGCCCCCGCCGCCGGGTCCGCCCGTGGTGGGGGTGCCGCCCCCGCCGGGTGTGCCGCCGCCCTCGGTGGTGCCGCCGGTGGGCGGGGTGCCGCCGGTGCCGTCCGTGGCGCCGGTGTCGCCGCCGCCGGGCCCGCCCGGGGTGCCGCCGCCGGTGCCGCCGTCCGTGGGGGTGCCGCCGGTGGAGTCGCCCGGCGTCCCGGTGCTCTGTCCGGGGTCCTGGCTCTGGCCCTGGGTGCTCTGCCCGCGGGTGTCCTGGCCGTCGTCGCCGGTCCCGGGGCTTGCGCCGGTGTCGTCGCCGGTGCCGGGGCTCTGGGCCGAGCCGCTGGGCGGTGCCTGGGACTCGTCGGCGCCGGGCTGGAGCTTGAGGTCGAAGTCGCTGACCGGGGTGCCCTTGAGCGCGTCGCCCATGTACTGCGCCCAGATGCTGCCGGGCGCGCCGCTGCCGTTGATGCGGGGCAGGCCGAGGGCGCCGTAGAGCGGCTTGTGCGCGGCGGTGTCGGGGTCCTGGCCCATGACGGAGACGACGGTGGCGAGGTCGGGCGTGTAGCCGGCGAACCAGGCGGCCTGGTCGTTCTCGGCGGTGCCGGTCTTGGCCGCGGCGGGGCGGTCGATGGCCTGGGCCGGGGCGCCGGTGCCGTTCTGCACGACGCTCTGCAGGACGGCGGTGGTGGTGTCGGCGGCCTCGCGGCTGACGGCCTGCGACGCGGTGCTGCCGTGGCCGGGCAGGGCCACCGCGTTGGCGCCGTCCTTGGTGATCTTCTTGATGATCGTGTAGGTGCCGTGCTTGCCGTGGTTGGCGAGGGTCGCGTACGCCTGGGCCATGTCGAGGACGCTGGCCTGGGCCACGCCGAGCGCGATGGACGGGGAGCCGATCAGCTCGGGGGTGTCGGCCGGCAGGCCGAGGGCGAGCGCGGTCTCCTTGACCTTGTCCGAGCCGACGTCGACGGCCATCTGCGCGTACACGGCGTTGACGGACTTGTCGGTGGCCTCGCGGACGGTGATGTCGCCGTAGGACTGCTGGTCCTCGTTCTCGGGGGCGTAGTGGCCGCCGTTCCAGCCCTGGACCGGCCGCTTGTTGGTGCCGTCGTAGAGGGTGTTCGGGGTGATGGTGCGGGAGTCCTGGGTGGTGGACTCGTTCTGGACGGCGGAGGTGAGCACGAAGGGCTTGAAGGTGGAGCCGACCTGGAAGTCCCGGCGGGTGGCGTTGTTCGTGTACTGCTTGACGTAGTCGATGCCGCCGTACATGGCGACGACCTCGCCGGTCTTCGGGTCGACGGAGGCGCCGCCCGCGCGGACGTAGCGGTCGGTCTTGTTGTTCTTCTTGTCCAGCTTGTCGATCAGCTGTTCGTCGACGGCCTTGACGAAGGCGTCCTGCTTGCTCTTCTGGAGCGTGGTGGTGATGCGGTAGCCGCCCGCGGACAGCTCGTCCTCGTCGAGGATCTTGTTCTTGGCGAGGTAGTCCTTGACCGCGCGCACGAGGTAGCCGCGCTGGCCGGACATGCCGGTGGGCACGGTGGCGGACCTGGGCGCGGGGAACTTGAGCCCGGTCCGTTCGGAGGCGCTGAGCCAGCCCTTCTTGACCATGCCGTCCAGCACGTAGTTCCAGCGGGCCTCGGCGGCGTGCCGGTTCTCCGGGTGGGCGCTGACGTCGTACTCGCTGGGCGCGTTGACGAGGGCGGCGAGGTAGGCGGCGCGGGCCGGGTCGAGATCCTTGGCGTTGACGCCGTAGTACGCCTGGGCGGCGGCCTGGATGCCGTAGGCGTTGCGGCCGAAGAAGCTGGTGTTGAGGTAGCCCTCCAGGATCTTGTCCTTGGACTCGTTGCGGTCCAGCTTGATCGAGATGAAGAACTCCTTCACCTTGCGGGTGACGGTCTGCTCCTGGCCGAGGTAGTAGTTCTTCACGTACTGCTGGGTGATGGTGGAACCGGACTGCTTGCCCTTGCCGGTGACGGTGCGCCAGCCGCCGCGGAGCACGGCCTTGGGGTCGATGGCGGACTCGCTGTAGAAGTCGCGGTCCTCGGCGGCGAGCACGGCGTGCTGGGCGGCCTGGGAGACCTGGTCCAGCGGGACGCTCTCGCGGTTGACCTCGCCGTCGCGGGCGATCTCGGTGCCGTCGGCATAGAGGTAGATGTTGGCCTGTTTGACGGCGAGGGCGTTGGCGTCGGGGATCTTCACGAGGGAGTAGCCGAGGAAGAACAGGCCGACGCCGACGAGGACCAGGGTGAGGAACCCGCCGAGCGTCATCCGCCAGGTGGGGAACAGCCGCCGCCAGCCGGTCCGCCTGCGCCGGGGCTTCTTGCCCTTGCCGCCCGCGCCGGCCGTGGCGGCGGAGGCGGTGGTGACGTCGCGGTCGGCACGGCCCGCGCCACCCTGGCCCTGGCCCTTGCTCTGGCTCTGGCCCGGGGCGGGGGAGGGCGTGGCGGTGCGGGGGGCCGCGGGTCCGGCGGTGACCTCCTGGCGGCCGGGGGTGCCGGGGGGCGTCGGCGCCGCGCCGGAGCCGGTGCCGGTCTCCTTCGCGGCCCAGGCGGGCGTCGTCGTACGGCGGTCCGCCGCGCCCCCCGCGGCGGTCTCCGACGAGTCCCGGCCCGAGTCCCGGCCCGATCCTCCGTCCGATTCGCCGCCCGTCTCCGGTCCCGCGCCGGGTCGCGCTCCTGACTGCGCCCCCGGCTTCCCCTCCGGTTCCCCGGCGGGACGCGGTGCCTCGGCCTTCGGCTGCGGCTCGTCGCTCATCTCGTGCACGGACTCCGTTTCGCGTGTTCACGTTTCGCGGCATACGTTCGCGTACGCCCTCATGCGCCTTCTGCGCCCCTCGATGAAGACTCTCGCACCAAGCGTTCCGTTCCCACGCCCGGGAACTTCTCGTCCACGGAAAATGCGTGGCACATCACGTCCGGCGCGTACTAGGCTCCTGCGCTTCGGTGTCGGCTTGGCGGGAGGGGCGTGGCGTGGGCGCTGGGCGGTTGTACGCGGCCGTCGCGGCGGGCGGATTCAGACGGTACGCGACGTATCGGGCGGCCACCGCGGCCGGGGTGTTCACCAACACGGTCTTCGGGCTGATCCTCGTGTACACGTATCTCGCCCTGTGGGACATCCGGCCGCATCTGGGCGGCTACGACCGCTCCCAGGCGGTGACGTACGTATGGCTGGGGCAGGCGTTCCTGGCGACCCTCGCCATCGGGGGCGGCGGGGCCGAGGAAGAGCTGATGGAGCGCATCCGTACGGGGGACATCGCGACCGATCTGCACCGCCCGGCCGACCTCCAGCTGTGGTGGCTGGCGGCGGACGTGGGCCGGGCGACGTTCCAGCTGCTGGGCCGCGGGGTGGTGCCGTTCGTGTTCGGGGCGCTGTTCTTCCCGGTGGCGCTGCCCACCGACCCGGTGACCTGGGCGGCGTTCCTCGGCGCCGTGCTGCTGGCGATGCTGGTGAGCTTCGGGATCCGCTTCCTGGTGGCGCTGAGCGCGTTCTGGCTGCTCGACGGGTCGGGCGTGACCCAGATCGCCTGGCTGGCCGGAGTGTTCTGCTCGGGGATGCTGCTGCCGCTGAACGTCTTCCCGGGCGCCCTCGGCGAGGTCGTCCGGGCGCTGCCGTGGGCGTCGCTGCTCCAGGCCCCCGCCGACGTCCTGATGGGGCAGGCGCGGCCGCTGGGCACGTACGCCCTCCAGGGGGCGTGGGCGGTGGCGCTGCTGGCGGCCGGACGGCTGCTCCAGACGGTGGCGACCCGGCGGGTGGTGGTCCAGGGTGGCTGAGCGGTCCACCGGGGCAGCGGCGGCCGGTACGACGGCCGGTACGACGGCCGGTGCGGCGGCTGGTACGACGGCCGGGAACGGCGGCTGGTCCGGCGGCTGGTACGACGGCCGGGGCCGGCTTCCGCGCGGAGCACGGCGGGCGGGGCGGCGCGCGCGGCCGGCTGGCGGACGGGCTGCGCGCCTACCGCATGATCGCCGGGATGTGGCTGCGCTCCACGATGGCCTACCGGGCGTCCTTCGTGATGACGACGCTGGGCAACTTCGCGGTGACCGCGCTGGACTTCGTCGCGATCCTGCTCATGTTCTCCCGGGTGGACGCGCTGGGCGGCTACTCGCTGGGGGAGATCGCCCTGCTGTACGGGCTGTCGGGCACCTCCTTCGGCCTGGCGGACCTGGCGATCGGCTCGATGGACCGGCTGGGGCGGCGGGTGCGCGACGGCACGCTGGACACGCTGCTGGTCCGCCCGGTGCCGGTGCTCGCGCAGGTCGCCGCCGACCGGTTCGCGCTGCGCCGCCTCGGCCGGGTGACGCAGGGGCTGCTGGTCCTCGGGTACGCGCTGGCCACGCTGGACGTGCACTGGACGGTGCTCAAGGTGGTGCTGCTGCCGGTGATGGTGGTGAGCGGCTGCGCGATCTTCGGCGCGGTGTTCGTGGCGGGCGCCGCCTTCCAGTTCGCGGCGCAGGACGCCTCCGAGGTGCAGAACGCGTTCACCTACGGCGGTACCACGCTGCTCCAGTACCCGCCGACGGTGTTCGGCAAGGAGCTGGTGCGCGGGGTGACGTTCGTGCTGCCGCTGGCCTTCGTCAACTGGCTGCCCGCCGCCTATGTGCTGGAGCGGCCGTACCCGCTCGGGCTGCCGCACTGGACGGGGTTCCTCTCGCCGCTGGTGGCGTTGGTCTGCTGCGCGCTGGCGGGGCTGGCCTGGCGGGTGGGCCTCAGGTCGTACCGGAGCACGGGAAGCTGAAGGGACACGGAGGACGGCATGGTGACGGGCGGAGCGCACGGACCGGGCGGACCGGAGGGGACGGGCGGACCGGACAGGGCGGACAGGACGGGCGGGCCGGACAAGACGGGCAGGGCGGACGGGGCGTTCATCGAACTCGACCGGGTCGAGAAGGTCTTCGACGTACGCAAGAAGACCGGGTTCCTCAAGCGGGAGCGGCGGCAGGTGCGGGCGGTCGACGCGATCTCCTTCACCGTGGCGCGCGGCGAGATGGTCGGCTACATCGGCCCGAACGGCGCGGGCAAGTCGACGACGATCAAGATGCTCACGGGCATCCTCACCCCGAGCGGCGGCCGGCTGCGGGTGGCCGGCATCGACCCCTCGCGCGAGCGCACCCGGCTCGCGCAACGTATCGGGGTGGTGTTCGGACAGCGCACGACCTTGTGGTGGGACCTGCCGCTGATCGACTCCTACCGGTTGATGCACCGCATGTACCGGATCCCCGACGCCCGTTACCGGGAGAACCTCGACCGCTGCGTCGAACTCCTCGAACTGGCCGAGCTGCTGGACGTCCCGGTGCGCCAGCTCTCGCTGGGCCAGCGCATGCGCGGTGACATCGCGGCGGCGCTGCTGCACGACCCGGAGGTGCTGTACCTGGACGAGCCGACCATCGGCCTGGACGTGATCAGCAAGTCCCGGGTCCGCTCCTTCCTGCGCGACCTGAACGCCGAGCAGGGCACGACGGTGCTGCTGACCACCCACGACCTCCAGGACATCGAGCAGTTGTGCTCGCGGGTGATGGTGATCGACCACGGGCGGCTGATGTACGACGGCTCGCTGCCCGGCCTGCACGAGGCGGCCCAGGGCGAACGCACCCTGGTGGTGGACCTGGAGCGGGAGCTGCCGCCGCTTGAGGTGCCGGGCGCGCGCGTGGTGCGGGTGGAGGGGCCGCGGCAGTGGCTGTCCTTCCCTGCGGGCGAATCGGCGGCGCCGCTGGTGGCCCGGGTCGCGGACCGCTACCCGCTGGTGGACCTGTCGGTGCGCGAACCGGACATCGAGGCGGTGATCGCCGAGATGTACGCGGCGGGCGCCACGGTCGCGGGCGCGGTCGGCGCGGTCGGCGCGGTCGGCGCGGCCGACGGGGACGGTGCGGACGGCGTGGAACGCGCGCTCTCATAGCCTGCGGCGCGGGGATTTCGTAGGCTGCTCCACATGACCGACGATGCCCCCGAACTGCGCGCCTCAGACGCCGATCGCGAACGGGTCGCCGAGACCCTGCGGGACGCCCTCGCCGAAGGCCGCCTGGACATGGCGGAGTTCGAGGAACGGCTGGACGCCACCTACAAGGCGCGCACGTACGGCGAGTTGGCGCCGATCACCCGTGACCTGCCCGTCGCGGGGGGCGCGCCGGCGGCGCCCGCGGTGTCCCTGCACAAGGAACCGGCCGAGCCGGGCAACTGGGCGTCGCGGATCACCGGCGGCGAGGGCTCGTCGTCGTGGGCGGTGGCCGTGATGTCGGGCTTCCAGCGCAAGGGGCGGTGGACGGTCCCGAAGCGGTTCAGCTGCTTCTCCTTCTGGGGCGGCGGCGAGATCGACCTGCGGGAGGCGAACTTCGCCGACCGCGAGGTGGAGATCAACTGCATCGCGATCATGGGCGGCGCGCAGGTGATCGTGCCGCCCGGCGTCGAGGTCGTCGTCCGCGGCATCGGCATCATGGGCGGCTTCGACCACCGCGAGGAGGGCGTGCCGGGAGAGCCGGGCGCCCCGCGCGTGATCGTCACCGGGTTCGCCTTCTGGGGCGGGGTGGCCGTCGAACGCAAGCTCACCAAGGCCGAGCGGCTGCTCCAGAAGGAGCAGCGCCGCCAGGAGAAGCTGGACCGCCGGACGGAGCGCCGCGAGCTGCAGTCCTCCCGGCACGAGGAGCTGCGCGACCGCTGGGAGCGGCACTGGGACCGCCAGGAGGAGCGCATGGAGCAGCACCGGCAGCGCCACGAGGAGCGCTGGGAGCAGCACCGCGAGCGCCGGGAGCAGCGCCGGGACCGGCGCGGGCGCCGGGACTGGGACTACTAGGACCAGGACTGGGCCGGGCAAGGCCGGGGCAGGCCGGGTCAGGCCGGGTCCTGGCCGGATCCGTCAGCGCGGTGCGGCCGGGGCCACCGGCGGCTTGCGGCAGGCTCACGGACACTTCGCGGGGCCGGGGACCCGCCCCGGGCCGCAGGCGTCCGGGGCCGGGGATCCGCCCTGAGCGCCTGCGGCCCGTCCCCGCGGGAACTCCTGGTCCGCTCCGGGAGTAGGTCAGAGGGGACAATCGGGTACGGGATGTGCGCCGGGTGCGCGCCGCCCGTACGGACCGCTCACCTCAGCGGCGCGGCGCGTACGGGAACACGGAACGGGTGGAGCGGATGGAACGAACGACGGAGGCCGAGCCTCAGGCGGACCCCGCGGCGGCGGACCCGGCGGCGGAGCCCGCCACGGCCCGCCGCACGATGACCGTGTTCAGCCCCGCCGACGAGGAGCGCCGGCGCGGGGTGCGCCGGATGAAACTGACCGCGACCGGGCTGCTGCTGTTCGTCGCGGTGGTGTACGTCCTGGCCAAGTGGGCCGGGCACAGCGGCGCGGGCCCCTGGGCGGGCTATGTCGCGGCCGCGGCGGAGGCGGGCATGGTCGGTGCGCTCGCCGACTGGTTCGCGGTCACCGCCCTCTTCCGTCACCCGCTCGGCCTGCCCATCCCGCACACCGCGATCATCCCCACCAAGAAGGACCAGCTCGGTGTCTCGCTGGGCGAGTTCGTCGGCGAGAACTTCCTCTCCGAGGACGTCGTACGCCAGCGGCTGCGCGCCGTCGGCATCGGCGGCCGGCTGGGGACCTGGCTCGCCCGGCCGGAGCACGCCGACCGGGTGACCGCCGAACTGGCCACCGCGCTGCGCGGCGCGCTGACCGTGCTGCGCGACTCCGATGTGCAGGCGGTGGTGGGGGAGGCGATCACCCGCCGGGCCGCCGTGCAGGAGATCGCGCCCGGCCTCGGCAAGATGCTGGAGAAGATCGTCGCCGACGGCGGTCACCGGCGCGTCGTCGACCTGGTCGTCACCCGGGCGCACGACTGGCTGGTGCTGCACGGCGACTCCGTGATGGACGCGGTGCAGGGCGGCGCGCCCGGCTGGACGCCGAGGTTCGTGGACCGCAAGGTCGGCGAGCGCGTCTACAAGGAACTGCTCCGCTTCGTCACCGAGATGCGCGACATGCCCGGCCACCCCGCGCGCGGGGCGCTGGACCGGTTCCTCGGCGACTTCGCCTCCGACCTCCAGTCCGACAGCGAGACCCGGGCCCGGATCGAACGCCTCAAGAGCGAGGTCCTCGGCCGGGGCGAGGTCCAGGACCTGATCGCCTCCGCCTGGACGGCCGTACGGTCCATGATCGTCTCCGCGGCGGAGGACGAGCGCAGCGAGCTGCGCCTGCGGGTGCGGGCCTCGCTGCTCTCCCTGGGCCACCGGATGGCCGAGGACCCGGGGGCGCGGAGCAAGGTGGACCGCTGGGTGGAGGGCGCCGCGGTGTACGTGGTGACGACGTACCGCAAGGAGATCACCTCGCTGATCACCGACACGGTGGCGGGCTGGGACGCCGAGCACACCACCCGCAAGATCGAGGCCCATATCGGCCGCGACCTCCAGTTCATCCGCATCAACGGCACGGTGGTCGGCTCGCTGGCCGGGTTGCTGATCTACACGGTGTCGCGTCTCCTCGGAGCGTAGGCGGACCGCCGCCGTGCGTGACGTCCCCGCTTCGGGGGCACTCGCAGGGCGTTCCGCTCGTCGAGGAGGGAGCCCATGGCCAGTGCTGAGACCGCGGGTGCCGGGACCGGCCGCACCGTGACCACCGACATCCCCGCCAGACTCGACCGCCTGCCGTGGTCGCGCTGGCACTGGACCATCGTCGTCGGGCTGGGCACGGTGTGGATCCTCGACGGCCTGGAAGTGACCGTCGTCGGCAACATCGCCAGCCGGCTGTCGGAGCCGGGCAGCGGCCTGGCGATCAGCTCCGGGCAGGTGACCGGTGTGGCCGCCGCGCTGTATGTGGCGGGCGCCTGCGTCGGTGCCCTGTTCTGGGGGCGGCTGACCGACCGCTACGGCCGCCGGAAGCTGTTCATGATCACCCTGGCGGTGTACCTCGCGGCCACCGCCCTGACCGCCTTCTCCTTCCAGGCCTGGTGGTTCTTCCTCTTCCGCTTCCTGACCGGCTTCGGCATCGGGGGCGAGTACGCGGCCATCAACTCCGCCATCGACGAACTGATCCCCTCGGACTACCGAGGCCGGGTCGACCTGATCATTAACGGCAGTTTCTGGGTGGGCGCGGTCGGCGGCTCGCTGCTGTCGATCCTCGCCCTCAACACCGATCTGCTCGCCGCCGACCTGGGCTGGCGGCTGACGTTCGCGCTCGGTGCCGTCCTCGCCCTGGTGATCCTCCTCGTACGGCGGCACGTCCCGGAGAGCCCGCGCTGGCTGCTGATCCACGGCAGGGACCGCGAGGCCGAGGAGGTGGTGGCCGGGATCGAGGAGCGGATCGTGGCCGAGAAGGGCGCACCGCTGCCCGCGCCGCACGGGGAGATCACCATCCACCAGCGCCGTACGGTCTCCTTCGCGGAGATCGGCCGCACCGTCTTCGCCCGCTATCCCAAGCGGGCCGTCCTCGGCTTCTCCCTCTTCATCGGCCAGGCATTCCTCTACAACGCCATCACCTTCGGCTTCGGCGCCATCCTGACCACGTTCTTCCAGGTCCCCTCCGACCACACCGGCTACTACTTCGCCGTCATCGCGGCCGGCAACTTCCTGGGCCCGCTGCTGCTCGGCCGGCTCTTCGACACGGTCGGGCGCCGGGTGATGATCTCGTCCACGTATCTGCTGTCGGGGCTGCTGCTGTTCGGCACGGCGTGGCTGTTCGACCGGGGCACGCTGGACGCGACCACGCTCACCGCCTGCTGGTGCGCGGTGCTGTTCTTCGCCTCCGCGGGCGCCTCCAGCGCCTATCTGACCGTCTCCGAGATCTTCCCGATGGAGACCAGGGCGATGTCCATCGCCTTCTTCTACGCCCTGGGCACCGCGGCCGGCGGCATCAGCGGCCCGCTGCTCTTCGCCGACCTCACCGGAACCGGCGAGGTCGGTGACACGGTCCTCGCGTTCTGCATCGGGGCGGCGCTGATGTGCGCGGCGGGCCTGGTCGCGGCGTTCCTCGCGGTGAACGCCGAGCGGCGGTCCCTGGAGGACATCGCCACCCCGCTGACGGCGGTGACGGGCAAGCCGGGCCCGGCCGCGCAGAACGGCCGCCCCGACGTCACACCGCCGTCGTCGAGCCCTGCGTGAGGCGTCGCCCGCCCTCCTCCCGAGGCGCGGGTGTCGGGGGCGGTCGCTTGCGTGGCGCGCGGGTCGCCTGCGTGGGCGCGCGGGTCGCTTGTGTGGGCGCGCGGATCGCTTGTGTGGGCGCGGGTCGCGCGCGGCGCGAGATGGGTCGCGCGGCGCGCGTGACTCGCTCACGCCGTACGCAACTCGCTCACGCCGTACGCGGCTCGCGCACGCGGTACCCGGCTCGCCTACGCGGCGCGCCGGTCGGCGACGGCCCAGGAGGCGAGGGCGACCGCGCCGGCCACGCCGAACACGGACGGCCAGGCGCCCACCTTCTTGGCCAGCGGGTGCGATCCGGCGAACGCGGCGACATAGGCCGCCGTGAGGGCGCCCGCCGCCCGGCCGCCCGCCTGCCGCCGCCACTGCTGCGCGGCGGCGGCACCGGCGACGGCCAGCACGGCCCCGCCGAGCTGCCGCTTCTTGGTCCAGCGGGCCACCCCGTACCCGCCGACGAGCCCGGTCGCGGCGACCGCCGCCGTAGGAATCCTCGCCATCACTGTCTCCCTGTCTCCCCCGATGACCTGCGGACGCCCGGGTGCGGACGCCGAACGGACCGAGGCTAACCCCCGCATGCGCGGCACCCGGAAGCGCGGGGCACGCGGGGCACGCGGGTGAGACCCAGCTCACACCACAAACATCTCCGGACCCGTCACACATGGCTCCCGCGCCCCGTCATGTCTGTGCAACCGAGCGAGCGAACGACGAGCACCAGCACCAGCACCAAGACCTAGGAGCCCATGATGGAAGCCCGCCTCAGCCTTTTCGGCAACCCCGTCGCCGGCAAGTTCATGCGCCACGTCAACTCCGCGGGCAAGGTCCTCACGGACTCGACGCTCCCGGCCGCGACCCAGGAACTGGTGAAGATCCGCGCCAGCCAGATCAACGGCTGCGGTTTCTGCACCGACATGCACACCAAGGACGCCATGGCCGCCGGTGAGACCGCCGACCGCCTGAACCTGGTCGCGGTGTGGCGGGAGGCGAAGGTCTTCACCGAGGCCGAGCGCGCCGCTCTGGAACTGACGGAACAGGGCACCCGTATCGCGGACGCGTCCGGCGGCGTCACCGACGAGGCGTGGGAGAACGCCGCCAAGCACTACGACGAGGACCAACTCGCCGCCCTCGTGAGCCTGATCGCCCTGATCAACGCCTACAACCGGCTGAACGTCATCGTCCGGCAGCCCGCGGGCGACTACCGGCCGGGCATGTTCGGCTGACCGGTCCCGCGCCCCGGGGGGAAAGAGGGACCTCGGGGCGCAGGCGAAGGAGACCCTCCGGGCGCAGGCGGAGGGATGTCCTGGCCCAGGACCCCCTGGCCTAGGCTGACGCCGGACCGAACGGCAGCAGTGACCACGCGCTGGGGGACGAACGGACGATGCCCGACGGACGACCGGACACGACCCCCGCCGCCCCGCGCACCCGTCCGGGCCGGCTGCCCCGCCCGGACGGCACACACCTCGCCTACGAGGACCACGCGCCCCCGCCCCTGCCCTCGCCCCCCACGCCCTCGCGCCCGTCCGTCCTGCTCCTGCACGGACTGGCGGGCCACCGGGGCGAGTGGGACGACCTGGCCACGCGGCTGCGGGCGGACGGCCACCGGGTGGTGGCGTACGACGCCCGGGGCCACGGCGGGAGCACCCGCCGCCCCGGGGACGTGACCCGCGAGGCACATGTCGCGGACGCGGCGGCCCTGGCGGACGAACTGGCCCTCGCCCCGGCCGTGGTCGTGGGCCAGTCCTTCGGCGGCCACACCGCTCTCCTGCTGGCCGCCGCCCGCCCCGACCTGGTGCGGTCCCTGATCCTCGTCGAGGCGGGCCCCTCGATCGCGCCCCCGGACCTCCCCGCCCGGATCGGAGCCTGGCTGGACTCCTGGCCGGTCCCGTTCCCCACCGCCGAGGCGGCGGCCCGCTTCCTCGGCCACGAGGCGTGGGCGCGGGGCCTGGAGCAGCGGGCGGACGGCTGGTGGCCGAGGACCGACAGGGACGTCATCGTCTCCACGATCGCCGAACTGACCCGGCGCGACCACTGGCGGGAGTGGCAGGCGATCACCTGCCCCGTGCTGGTGGTGCGGGGCGCCGACGGCACGATGCGCGAGGCGGAGTCCGCCGAGATGCACACCCGCCGCCCCGCCGCGACGCGCCTCCTGACCCTCCCCGCGGCGGGCCATGACGTCCACCTGGACCAGCCGGAGGCCCTGTACGAGGCGGTGCGGGCGTTTCTCGCCGACCAGACCTGAGTCGGGGCTTGTCAGCTTTCATTCCGCGAGCTATATAAAGAGAGGTAGGGCATCGCACCCAGTTCCACAGGAAAGGAGTGACCTGTGATGCTCATGCGCTCCGACCCCTTCCGCGAGTTCGACCGCCTCGCGCAGCAGGTCTTCGGCCCCGCCCGGCCCGGCGCCATGCCCATGGACGCCTATCGCTCGGGAGACGACTTCGTCGTCCACTTCGACCTCCCCGGGGTCGACCCGGAGACCATCGACCTGGACGTCGAGCGGAACGTGCTGAACGTCCACGCCGAGCGGAGGTCTCCCGCCCCCGAGGGCGCGGAGATGATCGTCGCCGAACGCCCCACGGGGACGTTCACCCGGCAGTTGTTCCTCGGCGAGACCCTCGACACCGAACGCATCGACGCCTCGTACGAGGCCGGTGTCCTCACCCTGCGCATCCCGGTCGCCGAGCAGGCCAAGCCCCGCAAGATCCAGATCACCGGCGGCAGCGACCGCAAGCAGCTGAGCAGCTGAGATCCCGTAGGAGACGCGTCCTGTGAGCCCATGGCCGCCACCGGCCGCTCACGGGACGCGCCCACGCGCCCGGCGACCGAACCCACGTCACCCACGCGACCCACGCGGAGGAGATCCCACACGATGACCGCGACGGCGGCCCCCACCAAGACGACGCCCCGCACGGCCACGGCCCGTTGCGCCACCGCCCCGTGCACCTGGCTCACACTGACCGAACGCGTACGGAACGCGGGCGGATACCGGACCGCGGCGGAGGCGGAACACCGCACCCGCGTCGTCCTCTCGGCCCTCGGCTCCCAGGTGACCGGCGAGGAACGCGTGTCCCTGGCCCACGCCCTCCCCGAGGAAGCGGCCGGTCTCATCGCCGCCCAGATCCCGGCCCTCCACCCCCTCCCGGCCCGCGACTTCGTGGAATCGGTGGCCTCCCGCCTCGACAACGCCACGACCGCAACGGCCCGTTGGGACACCAGCACGGTCCTCACCGTCCTGGCGGACCTCCTGCCCCCACCCCTCCTGACGAACGTCCTGACGCAACTCCCCCGGGGGTACGCCCTGCTGTTCGGACGAACAGAACTGAACCCCACCCACCCACCGACACCCCGAGCACGATGACCTGACGACCGGAGCCCTCTGGGCTCTGGACGCGCCCGCCGCCCTTGCCGTAGCCCGCCAAGCGGATGAGGCCCGTCCATACCCGCCGTGTCAGGCTGACCTCCGGGCGGCCCGCCGAAGCGGAGGACCGCAGCCGGAGGAGGTGCGGACGGCATGACGGGGAACGATCCTGTGGACACGGCAACCGCTCCGCCCGGACTCCGCCCCTGGTACGCCTCGGACGGACTCCTCGCCTTCCTGGCCTTCCTGCTCGAACTCACGGCCCTGGCCGCCCTGGCCTGGTGGGACTTCACCACCGGCCACGGCGCGACCCGCGTCCTCCATGGCCTCCTCGTCAAGGCCCTGGTCCTGGGCGGCGGCGCAGCGGCCCTGCACGGCACTGGCCACCCCGCGGCGGCTCTCGCGATGGCCGGCCCGGTCATCGCGAACACGACACTGGCGGAATCCTTCCGGCGGTCTCGGGACTGACGGCGCCGTGAGAGCCTTTCGGCGCTGCCGGAGCATGGGCCAGAATCACGCAGCCGAGTGAGACCCCCCTTCGAGTCGCGTGTCCAGGCGTCCTCGCCGGTGTACGCGCACCCCACGCACTCTGTGGCGTTGCCGCCGTTGTACGAGGACTTGAACTAGGCGGACCCGGATACGGGCCGGGGACCGACGCGCATCCGTAGCTCCTTGCAGGCGCGGTGGATCATGAAAGGAAGCCTCCATGTCCAACGCTTCTTACATGGGAGGTTCGCTTCCTTCGGTCCGGGAGAGCGCAGAACCCGGGTGGGTGGCGGCCGTACGCAGGAGCGCCTCCGCGTCCGCGATGGCCTGTTGCTCGTGCAGTACTAGTGCAGCCCGCACTACCTCGTGGTCGTTACGGTCGCGCGCATAGATATGCACCAGGTTGGCGGTCAGCTCGTCCTGCCCCTGAGCCCGCAACAGCGCCACCAGCAAGGCCACTTCCAGGGGCGTGCAAGCCTCTGCCGTATGCCGCAGCAGCGCTAGAGTGCTGTCCGGCCGGCTGGCGTGGAGCAGTGCTTCAGCGCGGCGGCCGACGTCGCGGGCTGCCAAGGCTCCGTTTTTGCTCTGTTGCCGGTCCCCCTGTCGGCGGGGGACCGGCAACAGAGTTGCGGAGCGTGCCGCAGTCGGGACTTTTCGCGGGCCGGCTTCACTTACCGGTATCGGCTGGGCGGCCTCCACCCGCTGGGTCTCCTGCTTCAGTGTGGTGACGCGCTGGCGGAGTTCTCCGAGTTCCCGGGCTTGCTCTTCAGCCGACCGCTCGAGCCTTTCATTGGTGTCCTGCAAAGCGCGGAGCTTCTGGCCAGCGGCATGCACCGCATCCCTGTGCCGGGAGCAGTTAGCGCATCGTTCCTGCTCGGCTCTTGCGCGCAGCTCCAGAAACGCTTCTCTCGTCATGCCGAAGTTCCGACTGTCTCCCGCATCCTTGCAGGCGGTGTCGAAGAGGTGAGTGGCCGTCGCCTCCGGCGGGACACGCTGGCCCTGGAGGTACCTCGTCAGCGTGGTCTCGCTGACGTTCAGATACCGGGCGGCCTGGGCCTGTGTCGGATGGGTCGGCGTCAGCCCTTCTGGAGTCGTGACGATCAGATGACGGCAGACCCGTTGCAGCGTCACCGCCAGTTGTCGCTTGTCCGGCATCACGTCCTTGTCGAGTTTCTTCTCCGTCCAGGCGAACGGACGGCGACTGCTGCTGCGTACTGCCATGGGTGACAAACCTTCGCATATTCGGCGGAAACGGCCATTCGTGCCGCCAGTCGGCGACGTTGTCCGTCATTGTGCCGGAGCGCGGCTGGCCGCTGCCTGGCCGTTTCTGCTTCCTCTCTTGCCAGTTGGTGCGCAAGTTGCATCGAGAGAGTTCAAAGTGGTTTCGATGTGCCACGATTTAAGAGTCAGCCGCCGGTGGTGTGAGGGCGGCGTGAGCGCGGCTTATGCTGGCGCGTTCATGTCATTCATCCTATTCAGTGTCATGTGCGGCAGACCGCCTGATTTCACGTTTTCTATGGGAGGGGACCCACAGTCATGACGTTGCCGTCTTGGCAGGACACCAGTGTCGGAAACCACAAGCTGGGAAGCATGGCGCGTGCCGCTCTCTGGCTGATCCAGGTAGTCGGGGAGGGCGAGAGGTTCACTGTGGCCAAGCTGCGGGAAGCCTTCCCGGACGTCGCGCAGATCGACCGGCGGATGCGCGGTCTGCGCGACTACGGGTGGGAGATCGCGACGGCCCGCGAGGACCCGGAGCTGCTTCCGCAGGAGCGCCGGTTCGTGACGCGAGGCAAGGATGTGTGGGTGCCGGGCCAGGCGAAGAGCCCGAGCCACAAGGCGAGCATCACCAACGCCCAGCGGGCCAAGGTGATGCAGGCTGACGGGTACCTGTGTCGCACGTGTGGCATCGCGGCTGGCGAGGCATACGACGACGGCGTCACGCAGGCGGTGCTCAACGTCGCCCGGCGGCAGGTAACGCTGGTGGACGGCAGCATCACCCATCAGTTGGTCACCGAGTGCCAGCGGTGCGGCCGGGGCACCGTGGACCGGACCGTTCACCTGGCGGAGGTGCTTTCCAGGATCGAGTCGCTGGCTCCCCTTGAGCGGAGCGTGCTGAGTGGCTGGGTGAAGAACGACCAGCGCACGTACAGCTCGCTGGAGGTGCTGTGGGGTATGTACCGGACCCTGCCGGAGGACTCGCGTAAGGCAGTGGCCGATGCACTTGGCCTTGACGGTACGGACGACTGAGACAGGACGGGATAGCTTATGATGCGCGAGTTTCCAGATCCGCCGCGGGCGGCCGAGTTCAGCGAGCTGATCAGCAAGAAGGTCGAGGAGGTCAGGGCGGCCGGCGGTACCCGGGAAACCGTGACTGTCGACTGGAGCGGGCAGCAGGCCCACGTCGAAGTGATCGACCTGCCGCTCAGCAGCCTCTTCTACAACCCCGGCACTCACCGGATCCGGGCCCAGCGCAGCCACGACGCCGTGCGGGACGATGCGTTGGACAAGGACCCCTGGTGCGCGGAGAGCCAGGACTACCTCGGGTTCCTGCTCAAGGCGGACCCTGAGAACACCAATGTGCGGGACAAGGACTTCGATGTCCTGAAGGACAGCCTTCACCAGTTCGGGCAGAACGACCCCGGGCTGGTGACCCGGCACGGGGTGCTGGTCAACGGCAACACCCGGGCTGCCGCGCTTCGCGAACTCGGCGCGCAGTCGATGCGTGTCGGAGTGCTGCCGGCAACGTTCAGCTGGGCTGACATCAACGCCGTCGAGCTGTCCCTGCAGCTTCGCAAGGACCACCGGCGTGACTACTCCTACATCAACCGCCTCATCGCCATGGAGGAGCAGGCGGCGCTGGGCCGGACACCTGAGCAGATCGCGAAGGACTTCCGGATTCAGGTGCGCACCTATCACCAGGAGCGGTGGATCCTCAGCACGATCCGCGAGGTGAACGAGCGCAGCCGCACCGGCGGCGGCAGCGGACTGCGCTTGGTGGACTGGGAGGGTGCGCAGGAGCGGCTCAAGGAGCTCCACCGGCTGTACGTGAAGCTGGAGACGGTGGACCGTGACCAGGCCGAGGTTCTGAAGGAGCTGCGCCTGGCCGCGATCCTGCTTGACTTCTCCAAGACCGACGTACGTCATATCAACGAGGACTTTCTGAAGGCGGGGCTTGACCGGCAGTTGCCCATGGGCGGTACGACAGCCGCGCAGCCCCAGTCGGTGTCCATCCCCGGTCTGGGCTTGGAGGTGCCCGCTGCCTCCTCCGCCGTCACGGCAGCCCGGGTGATGAACGACGAGATCCTCCGCACCGCAGCCGTGGTAAGGAACGAAGCCGCAGACCTTGGTGATGAGCGGAAGGCTGCCGCGCAGGACACCTGGGACAGCACGAAGAAGGCGTTCGACGAGGCGATCGAGGCGGCGGGCCGCAGCGCCCGGCTGCGCAAGCGCAAGCAGCTTGCTCCGGCCCGGCTGGCGGAAGCCTGCGCGAGCATCGATCAGTGTGTGAGCGACCTGGTACAGGCGCGGACCTCACGCAGCCTGGACGAGGAGGCGTTCGATGACGCTGTGGTCAAGCTGCGAGGCAGCCTGCTCAAGCTCGCACAGCAGGCCGGCCGCGGGCTGCCGCAGCCCGGAGACGGTGTGAGCTGGCTGCTGGAAGCGGTCACGGCGGAGGGTTCTAAGTGAGCAGTTCCGTCAGTGAGAAGTCGCTGCGTCTCGGGTTCGACGAGACCCGGACCCGAGTGGTGCTGCGAACCACGGAATCGTTCCAGCAGGAACTCGTACAGCTGGCCGCCCGCTTTCGTACCGGTGGCCAGCTTGGCCCGCTGAGCGTTTCGGTCTCCCTGGATGAGCTGCTCGCGGACCTCGGTCTGCTCGGCAGCTGGTCGGATCCCGCTGGTGTGGAGTGGTCGGTCGACCTCCGGGACCTGGTGTCCGGGGTAGTCCAGGATGCCCACACCGTGCAACAGCGGCTGGCTGGGCGGCAGACCGCTGGCGAGGTCGCGTCCGATGACGTGCCTTTGCTTCTCGGTGATTCCTGGAAGGGCGAACTCAGCGAGTTCCAGCGCAGGGACATCGCGAAGCTCCTGTCGCTTCAGCACGGCGCCAACTTCAGTGTGCCCGGTGCCGGCAAGACCCGGGTCGCGCTCGCTGTGTACGCCGCTCAGAAGGCGGCTGGCCGGGTGCGCCGTCTGCTGGTTGTGTGCCCGAAGTCGGCATACGAGTCATGGCGTTACGAGACTGCGGAGTGCCTTGTCCATCCGCTGCGCATCAATGTCCTGGACGGGTCGCTGGACCAGTGGGCTGAGGTACTCGTGGTGAACTACGAGCGTCTCGACCGGTCACTCTCCATGCTGGCTGGATGGCTGAAGTCGGCTCCCTCCATGATCATCCTGGACGAGGCGCACCGGATGAAACTGGGTGCCCGGGGAACCTACGGGGCTGCCTGCATGGCACTGGGGCCTCTGGCCGCACGCCGGCTGATTCTGACCGGCACGCCGGCTCCGAACGGTTCACGGGACCTCGAGAACCTCTTGGGCTTCGTCTGGCCCGGCCACGGCCAGCGCACGGTGGTCCAGGCGGTTGCCGGGGGAGACCTCGCGCACGCCAGCACGGTCCTCCGCCCGCTGTTCACCCGCACGACGAAGCATGAACTCGGCTTGCCCCCCGTGCATCTGGGCCTGCGGTACGTTGACATGCCACCGTTGCATGATGAGATCTACACGGCCATCGTGGGCGGAGAGAGGAGCGGCGCGGCGCGCGAGGACCTGAGTTCCCTCGGGAAGACGGCTCTCCGCCTTCTCATGGCCGCCACGAGCCCCGCCCTTCTCCTTGAAGGAGGCAGCCGCTACGAACCACTCGCGTATCAGCTGCCGCCGATGGAGATCCCCGAAGGGGGTTCGCTGTACTCGCTCATGCAGAACCTGCCCGACTACGAGCTTTCGCCCAAGTACAAGGAAGCCGTGGCGATCATCGCGGAGAACGCCGCCCAGGGCCGGAAGACGCTGGTCTGGACGACGTTCGTCCGGAGTCTCACCACGCTGGAGCACATGCTGGAGAAGTACAGTCCGGCTGTCGTTTACGGCGGTACGCCTGACCGCGAGGAGCAGATCCGCCGGTTCAGGGAGGACCCCGGGTGCATGGTGCTTATCTCGAACCCGGCCACTCTGGGGGAGGGGATCAGCCTGCACCACGTCTGCCATGACGCTGTCTATGTGGATCGTGACTTCATGGCGGGCCGGTTCCTCCAGAGCCTGGACCGGATCCACCGTCTCGGTCTCGCCCCCGGAACGGAGACCC
This sequence comes from Streptomyces sp. PL-25, assembly GCF_058344915.1. Classification (NCBI taxonomy): domain Bacteria; kingdom Bacillati; phylum Actinomycetota; class Actinomycetes; order Kitasatosporales; family Streptomycetaceae; genus Streptomyces; species Streptomyces sp. PL-25. Next base: position 2,682,655 of record NZ_CP136997.1, on the reverse strand, counting down.
GGGTGACGGTACTGGCGGTACGGAACTCCGTTGACGAGGTTGTGGCCGCGAGCCTGGAGCGGAAGCTGGAATTCATGGGACGCATCCTGGACGACCCCACCGTGCAGCAGCTCGCCGATCTAGAAGAGGAGCCTTCGGTGGCGGCTGGGCTGGCACCGGGTGACATCGAGGCGCTGCTGAGCCACATGGGAGGCCGCTAGGGCGGCCGTGCGCTTGAGGGACCAGCGGTACTACGCTCTGCGGTGTGTCCCCCGAAGCCGAATGGGAGGCCCCGGAAGGTTCCTGGGCTTCCTCCGCAGCACGTCGCCGCAACATGCAGGCGATCCGCAGCCGTGACACGAAGCCGGAGATTCTGATCAGGCGGCTTGTGCATGCCACAGGGCTGCGGTACCGGGTGGCTGCCCGTCCACTCCCTGATCTTCGCCGGACAGCGGACATGGTCTTCCGTTCGGCGAAGGTCGCGGTATTTATCGATGGGTGCTACTGGCACGGTTGCCCTGAGCATTATGTTCCGCCGAAGACCAATTCCGGTTACTGGTCGGAAAAAGTCGTTCGCAATGTCAGCAGAGACCAGGATACGAATGAGAGGCTGAGGGAAGCTGGCTGGCTCGTGCTCCGCTTCTGGGAGCACGAGCCGTCAGACGCCTGTGCGAGCGAGATCGCCGTGACGGTCTTGGCTCGGCGTGCGGGAGGCGTGACTTGCGGCGACTGAAATCTCCAGTTGCTGCGGAACGTCCTCGACCAGCCCCGATCCTGCTGGCTCCATCTCGTAGTCCCGGGTGAGGGCGTCACTGTATTCAGGACGCAGAACTGCGGCGATAGCACGTCCTACGGCCTCGGCTACCGGTGGCGGGAAAGCATTCCCCACCTGACGGTAACGAGCCGTCTTACGTCCCTGGAATGCCCAGTCCTTTGGGAAACCCTGGATGGAAGCTGCCTGAGCGACGGTGAGCATAGGACCAGCGGGGCGGAAGAGATCGCGTTCGGGATCGCAGCCTTCTGGGTCGTTGGCGATACCCATTCCATCGATTCCCAGTTCTGCCCACGCACGCTTGGCGCGGGTGGGACCCAGGTCGGCTCCGCCGTGCTTCCTGGAGCCGCCGACGAGTGTCGGGGCAACGGTCTTGCCCGCTGCTGCAGCCCGCGTGATGTTCTTCTTCCACTCTTCGAAAACGGATCTCCCGGTCGGCTCGCCGGGCCGGGGAGGCTTTCCTTCCGCGTTCACGTCCCAGAACGCCCTGCAGCGAGCAAGCATGCTTTTCTCAAGCTTCTTGAAAACCGTTACTTCGTCACCCTTTATCCCGATCGGCCATTGGAAACCTGCATTTCCCGGCCTTACTGCGGAGCGGTGAATGGCTACCAGGATTGCGCGCGGCCGTAGTTGCGGCACGCCAAAATGCTTCGCGTCAAGTCGTCGCCAGACTTTTCGCATGGCTACGTCTTGGGTGCTTGCTGACTGGTGCGGGTCAATGTCAGGAACTAGGTAGCCGAGATCGCGCAGCGTGTCCAGGATTGAATTTCTGTACTCAATGAAGACTTCTGGAGGTTCAAGAATGCCTCTGACATTCTCAATCATCACTGCTTTCGGCAGGAGAGTCGAGATGATGTCGAGTGCTGCAGGGAAGAGGTCCCGCTCATCGTCCGGGCCAAGCCGGTGCCCGGCTAGGGAAAACGGCGGACATGGCACGCCACCCGCAAGCAAGTCGAGGTCTCCGGGCTTAAGGCCGAGCTTTTTCCTGACCTCGGACCCTAGGAAATCCTTGACATCCATAGGGCGAAGCTCGTCAGCCTTGCGCTGATCCCAGCCGGGCCAGCCCCCCACGTTGGCCCGCAAGGTGTCCACCGCGTGTGAGTCCCATTCAACGAGGGCACGGTGATCAAAACCGGCGTTGTGGAGTCCGACGGCTTGCCCCCCAGCGCCCGCGCAGATCTCGATCGAGGTCAATGGCGAGGCGAACCGCGGTCGCGTCTGGCCGCTGCGGGGCATGCCGCTACTCCTAAGATGGTCGTCCGGGGAGAGGCGATGATCATGTGCGAGCCTCTCGGCATCAAGAGTCTCGCACTTTTGCTGAGTCACTGAGGCATCACCCGTGAGGCGAGACCGCCGGAGCGAGGAGCCAGCGACTCTCTGTGACCACCCGCGTTCGCGGTCCGTGACGTCCATTTCCACGGAGCCGGGGACAGCGCGGGATCACTGGGAGTACTGGCCGGGGGTGGTCCAGGTCTGCCAGGCCGGGGCAGAGCGCAGGAGCAGGCGCGTCGGCCGCAGTGGGCGTCTGCTCGATGCTCGTGCGGCCGTGTTTCCTTGGGAGACGGCACCGCCCGTCGCCGGCGAGGCCTTCGCATGTGCAGGCGACCGGCGGCACCCCATCTCATCGGCCCGCAGGGAGCGGATCTCAGCGCCCGTGGCACTCGCCGTACGGCTGCTGTGAGCCGCACCAGCAGGTCGCCGTCTGCTGCGGGGGCCACGCCACCGCGCGTCCCCGGGCCGCCAGGGTCGTCGCGTACTGGGGGAGGAGGGCGGTGTCGGTGGGGGAGGTGCCCTCGGAGGCGGCGAAGGCCTCGTAGGAGGGGACCGTGCCGGTGACGATGCCGAGGTTGGGGGTGCCGGAGGCGGCCAGTTCGCGCAGGGAGCGCTCTATCGTCGCGAGGTGGGTCTTGTGGGAGGGGTACTCCGTCGCGAGGCCGGCGTACGCCGCGACCAGTTCCTCCAGTTCCGGGGCCGGCCAGTGCAGGACCGCCACCGGGAAGGGGCGGGAGAGGGCCTCGCGGTAGGCGCCCAGCTCCGCGCGCAGGCGGACCAGTTCGGCCTGGAGCTCGGCCGGGTTCTCCGAGCCGAGGGACCAGACCCGCTTGGGGTCGTGGAGCTCGTCCAGGGAGACGGACGAGGAGTGGAGGGTGTCGGCGAGGGCGTCCCAGGAGTCGTGGGAGACCCCGAGCATGCGGCGGACGCGGTGGCGGCCGAGGAGGAGGGGGCGGGTCGCGTACGGGGGCTCCTCGACGCCGGTCAGCAGCAGCGTCACCGCCTCCGTGAACGTCTCGTGCGCCGCCTCCAGCTCGTCGTGCGACTCCAGGGACTCCGCGACGATCACCCAGGGGGCCGGGTCCCGCGGGGCGGCGGTGCGGACGCCGTCGATGATCGCCCTCGCCTCGGCCTCGTGGCCGTACTCCCACAGGTTCGACGCCTTCAGGGCGCGCACCAGCGTGGCGTTCTCCAGGGCGTCCGCGGTGGCCAGCAGGCGGTCGTAGAGCGTTGTCGCCGCGGGGCGGTCGCCGGCCAGTTCCAGGTGGGCGGCGGCGCGCACCAGCAGGGCCTCGGCGTCCTCCGGGTACAGGCCCGCGGCCCGCTCCAGACGGGCCGCCTCGGCGGTGTGGTCGGCGTTCTCGGTCCAGCCGGTGGGGCCGGGGGCACCCGCACGGCCGGCGGGGCCGGTGGGTTCCGGGGTCTCGACGTTCGCGGCGGCTTCTGCGTTCACGGCGGCTTTGGCGTTCGCGGCGTTTTCGGCGGGCGTGTCGGGGCGCATGGGGGACACCGTACTGCCGGTCCGTGACGAAGGTGAGGCACCCGCGGGCCGGACGCCCCGACGGGTGGTCCTGTATAACCGTGGAGGAGAAGTCGTAGCCAGGGCAGGTGAGGGGGGCCGGTTGTGATCCGTCGCGTTCGCCAGCGGGTCGGTGCGCCGCTCGTCCCCGTGCTGCTGTCGCTGCTCGTCCTGGTCCTCCAGCTGTCGCTGCTCGACTCGGGCAGCCTCGCCGCGACCGTCGCCGCCGGTGCCGCGCTCGTCGCGTGCGCGCTGCTCGGCTCGCGCTGCGCGCCCGCCGTGGCGCCCACGCGGGTGCGTACGGCGATCCGGGACCGCGACCGGCGTACGGCCTTCCTGCCGCAGCGCGATCCCGACGCCGCGGGCCGGCGACGGCCCCGCGCACCCGGCCGGGCCCTTCCGGCGACCGCCGCCGCGTAGGGCACATCTCCGGACCCGCCACCCGCCGCCCGGCATCTGCCGACGGCCTCAGGGCCTGAGGCCCCGGGTTCCGCGTTCACCGCGTCCACTCCGTGACCCTGCGCCGCGGGTCGTCATGCCGCCATGTCCCGCTTCCGGCACGACGAGACCCCGAAGGGCTCCTCCATCATGTCCGTCTTCTCTGCCTTCTCTGTCTCCTCCGGTTTCTCCGGCTTCTTCTCCGGTGTCCTCACGGGCTCCGCCGCTCTGGTCGAGTGCCTCGCCGACCTGATCCAGCCGCTGTTCCACGCCTCCGCTGCCGCCGCCGCGATCGTCCTGGTCACCCTGCTCGTACGGCTGCTCGTCCATCCGCTGTCCCGGGCCGCCGCGCGCGGGCAGCGGGCGCGGGCCGCGCTCCAGCCGCGCCTGGCCGAACTGCGCAGGAAGCACCGCGGGGATCCGCAGCGCCTCCAGCAGGCCGTACTGGCGCTGCACGCCGAGGAGAAGGTGTCGCCGCTGTCCGGCTGTCTGCCGGGGCTGCTCCAGATGCCCGCCTTCTTCGTCCTCTACCGCCTGTTCTCCAGCTCGACGCTCGGCGGGGACGCCAACGGCCTGCTCGGCCACCGGCTGCTGGCCGCGCCGCTGGGCGGGCGGTGGAGCGACGCCCTCGCGTACGGCGGGGTCTTCGGGGCGGCCGGGCTGGTGTACGTCGCGCTGTTCGCGGTCGTGACCGCCGTCGCCGGCTTCAACTTCACGCGCGCCCGGCGGGCGCAGGCAGCGGCCGAGGCAGCGGCCGAGGCAGCGGCCACGACCGCCGGTGCGGGCGAGGCGGCGCAGGTCCCCGGGCTCGCGGCCGTGGGCAAAGTGATGCCGTTTCTGTCGTTCGCGACGCTCGTCACCGTGGCCGTCGTACCGCTGGCGGCCGCGCTGTACGTGGTGACCAGCTCCGCCTGGAGCGCCGTGGAGCGGGCCGTGCTCCAGAGCTGAACGCGCGCCCGCCCGGCGGCCCTACGGTCCAGTACGTGAACGGGGTATTGCGGAGTGGACGCGGACCTTGGAGGATCGACCAGTCCTCCGATGGCTGTGTCCGCCGCACCCGGACGCCGTCCCACCGGACGGGCTTCCCGCGAATCGAGGGAGTTGGGAACATGAAGCTGCTGCGAGTCGGTACGGCCGGGGCTGAGCGGCCCGCACTGCTGGACGCCGAGGGCACCGTGCGCGACCTGTCGGGCGTCGTCGCGGACATCGACGGCGCCCTGCTCGCCGACGAGGCGGCACTCGGCCGGATCCGGGCCGCCGCCGACGCGGGTCAGCTGCCCGCGCTGGACGCGGACGGCCTGCGGATCGGACCGCCGCTGGCCCGGATCGGCAAGGTGGTGTGCATCGGCCTGAACTACCACGACCACGCCCGCGAGACCGGCGCCGAGCCGCCCGCCGAGCCCGTCGTCTTCTTCAAGGCGGCAGACACGGTCGTCGGGCCGAACGACACGGTGCTGGTGCCGCGCGGCTCCGCCAAGACCGACTGGGAGGTGGAACTGGCGGTCGTCATCGGCCGTACGGCCCGCTATCTGGAGACCGACGAGGACGCCCTCGCGCACGTCGCCGGGTACGCGGTGGCGCACGACGTCTCCGAGCGGGAGTTCCAGATCGAGCGCGGCGGCACCTGGGACAAGGGGAAGAACTGCGAGACGTTCAACCCGCTCGGACCCTGGCTGGTCACCGCCGACGAGGTGCCCGACCCGCAGAACCTCTCCCTGAGGCTGTGGGTCAACGGCGAGCTGAAGCAGGACGGGACGACCGCCGAGCAGATCTTCCCGGTCGCCGAAGTGGTGCGCTACGTCAGCCACTTCATGACCCTCTACCCCGGTGACGTCATCAACACCGGTACGCCCGCCGGGGTGGCGCTCGGCCGGCCGGAGCCGAAGCCGTATCTGCGCTCCGGCGACGTGGTCGAGCTGGAGGTCGAGGGGCTGGGGCGGCAGCGGCAGGAGCTGAAGGACGCTTAGGCGCTCCGCCGTTCACCGGGGGCGGGGAACCGCGGCGCGCTTTCGCGTGCCGCGCCGTGGGGGCCGGCCGTGCGGTTCCCGGCGTGGGGGCCGGCCGTGCGGTTCCCCGCGTCGAGGCCGGCCGCGCGGTTCCCCCGCCCCTCTCCAGCGGGCTCTAGCCGAGAAGCGAGGCCAGCCGGCGCCACTCCTCCCTGGGGAGTTCGTCCGGGTCCGTCGTGCCGGTGACGACCTGGAGGGCCAGGTGGTCGGCGCCCGCCGCCAGGAACTCCTCCACCCGGGCCCGGATCCGGTCCTCGTCGCCCCAGGCGTACACCGCGTCGATCAGGCGGTCGCTGCCGCCGTCCCTGACGTCGTCCTCGGTGAAACCGAGCCGGAGGAAGTTGTTGGTGTAGTTGGGGAGCTGGAGGTACATCGCCAGATAGCCGCGGGCGGTGGCGCGGGCCCGCTCGGGGTCCTCGTCCAGCACGACCTTCAGCTCGGGGGCGAGCAGCGGGCCCTCGCCCAGGATCTCGCGGGCCTGCGCGGTGTGCTCGGTGGTGACCAGGTACGGGATCGCGCCCGCGGCCCGGTCCCGGGACAGTTCGAGGGTCCTGGGGCCGAGCGCGGCCAGGACCCGGCGCCCGGCGGGCACCCCGGCGGCGTCCAGCTCGTCCAGGTAGGCGACCAGCGCCGAGTACGGGCGGCGGTACTGCTCGGCGAGCTTGGCGTGGCTCACCCCGAGGCCCAGCACGAAGCGGCCGGGGTGGGCCGCGTCCAGCTCGGCGAAGCCGGCCGCGCTCGATCCGGCGTCGTGCTGCCAGATGCTCTGGATGCTGGTGCCGACGGTGAGTGTCCGGGTCGCGCCGAGCAGGGGCGCGGCGTTGGCGGGGGCGCTGCTGCCGCCGAGCCACGCGGTGCCGTAGCCCAGCTCCTCCAGTTCGGCGGCGGCCTCGGCGATGGCGCCGCGCCGGTCCGCCTTCTCCGAGCGGAGGCCGACGCTCCAGACGCCGTAGCGTCCGACCGCCTCCTTCAGCGGGGCGGTGGTGTCCCGTGGGGCTGCCGTGTCGCTCATTCGGTTCCGATCCTTCCGGCGGTTTCCGTCCGTCACGCGTGACCGCGTCCACGCATCACCGCTGCCCCGCATGACCATTTCGCGTACAGCCAACCCCAACCGGCCCGGCCGCCCCGCTCATTCCCCGGTTCCCGGCGGGTCCGCTCTCCGGTCCTTCCGGTCCTTCCGGTCCTTCCGGTCCCTCGGGCCCCTCTGACCCCTTCGGCCCGTACGGCCCCTCCGGCGCCCCTCCGTCTGTACGGCACCGGCCCGGCTACCGCTCCAGGTACGCCTCCAGCGCCTCCACCACGAGCCGGTGGTCCTCGGCCTGCGGCAGGCCCGACACCGTCACCGCGCCGATCACACCGGCGCCCTCCACGGCGATCGGGAAGGAGCCGCCGTGAGCCGCGTAGGTGCCGGGGTCCAGGCGGGAGGAGTCCTCGAAGGTCGTCCCCTTGGCCCGGAACCGGGCACCGACCAGGTAGGAGGCGCAGCCGTAGCGCTCCACCACCCGGCGTTTGCGGGCGATCCAGGCGTCGTTGTCGGGGGTGGAGCCGGGCAGCGCCGCGTGGAACAGCTGCTGTCCGGCGCGGTGGATGTCGACGGCGACCGGGGCCCGCCGCTCCCGCGCCAGAGCGACCAGGAGCGAGCCGAGCTCCCAGGCGTCCTCGTGGGTGAACCGGGGGAGGACCAGCCGACGTTCCTGCGCCTCCAGCTCCCCGATCAGCTCGCTCGCCGTCTCCTTGCTCGCCGTCTTCCCGCCCGCCGTCTTCTCGCTCGCCCCGGCCGGCTCCGGCCCCCCGGCCGTCGCCTTCGTCGTCGCCGTTGTCGTCCTCTCGGCGCGTCCGTTCGTCACAGCCGCACCGTCACGCCGTCGCGGGCCGAGCGGCGGGCCGCCTCCAGGACGTCCAGCGCGGCGGCGGCCTCGTGCGCGGTCACCGGGTTCGGGGCGCCCTCGCGCAGCGCGGCGGCCACGGCCGCGTAGTACGCCGGGTAGTCGCCGGGCCGCGTCGGTACGGGGCTGCCGCCGCCGGTCACCGGGGACTCTCCCGCGCCGAGACGGCCCCACAGCGACTCCTCCTCGACGCCCCAGCCGACCGGCCCGGGGCCCGCCCCCCGCTCCGGTCCCGTCCCGCTTCCGGGGCGCGCGCCCGCCCGCAGCGCCGCCTCCTGCGGATCGAGGCCGTACTTGACGTAACCGGCCCGCGAGCCCAGGACGCGGAAGCGCGGGCCCAGTTGAGCGGCCGTGGAGGAGACGTAGAGGTGGGAGCGGACCCCGCCGGTGTGCGTCAGCGCGAGGAACGTGTCGTCGTCCGCCTCGGCGCCCGCGCGCCGGACCACCGACTCGGCGTACACCTGGGTGACCGGGCCGAAGAGGACCAGGGCCTGGTCGACGACATGGCTCCCGAGGTCGTAGAGCAGACCTCCGATCTCTGCGGGGTCGCCGGACTCGCGCCAGCCGCCCTTGGGCTGCGGACGCCAGCGCTCGAAGCGGGACTCGAAGCGCCAGACGTCGCCGAGTCCGCCGCGTTCGACCAGGTCGCGCAGGGTCAGGAAGTCGTTGTCCCAGCGGCGGTTCTGGAAGACGGAGAGCAGCAGGCCGCGCTCCTCGGCGAGGGCGGCGAGAGCGCGTGCCTCGGCGGCGGTGGCGGCGACCGGCTTGTCCACGACCACCGGCAGGCCCGACTCCAGCGCCCGGGTGGCGAGCGGGACGTGGGTCCTGTTCGGGGAGGCGACGACGATCAGGTCCAGTTCGCCGGCGCGGGCGAACAGGTCGTCGGGGCCGGCCGCGAGGCGGACGTCGGGGAACTCCGCGCGGGCCTGCGCCTGCCGCTCCTCGTTCGAGGTGACGACCGTGTCGAGGGTCAGGCCCTCGGTGGCGGCGATCAGCGGGGCGTGGAAGACGGAACCGGCGAGGCCGTAACCGACGAGTCCCACACGGAGGTCGCGGAGGGGGGTGCTAGTCATGGCTCCTACTTTCGCAACGCTGTTGCCTAAGTGCAAGCGCGGGGGAGAATGAGGGGGCGGCGCCGCACGGGCGGCGGCGGGCGGACGGACGGGGAGCGACGAGGGTGGAGATGGCCGGGACGGTACGCGGCTCCGGTGCGGGCGCGCGCACCCGCGCGGGCGGGGAGGCGGATGTGGGCGGTGCGGGCTCGGGCGCGAACCTGCTCGCGCTGCGCAGCCACAACACCGCGCTCGTGCTCGACCTGCTGCGCCGGGCGGGCGCTGCCGGGATCAGCAGGCTCGAACTGGCCGAGCGGACCGGCCTCACCCCGCAGGCGGTCAGCAAGATCACGGCGCGGCTGCGGGACCGCGGGCTGGCGGCCGAGGCGGGGCGCCGGGCCTCCACCGGGGGCAAGCCGCGCACGGTGCTGCGGCTGGTCCCGGAGGCGGGCCGCGCGGTGGGCGTGCACGTCGAGCGGGACGAGGTGCGGGCCGTCCTGGTGGACCTGGACGGCACCGTGACCGGCGAGCGCCGCCGGCCGCTGGACCTGGGGGCGGAGGCGGGTGCCGTCGTGGCGGCGGTGGCGGAGCAGACCGAGGCGCTGGTGGCGGAGGCGTCCGGGGTGAGTCCCCGGGAGGCGGCCGCCGCCTCGCTGCTCGGGGCCGGGGTGGCGCTGCCCGGTCCGCTCGACCATGAAAGCGGGGTGCTGCACCGCGTCACCGGCTTCCCCGGCTGGGACGGCTTCCCGCTGCGGGACGCGCTGGAGCGGCGGCTCGGGGTGCCGGTCGTCGTGGACAAGGACACCAACGCGGCGGCGCTCGGGCTCGCGGTCGCGGGCGAGGGGCGCGGCGGCTCCTTCGCCTATCTGCACCTCGGTACGGGGCTGGGGGCCGGGCTGGTCGTCGGCGGGAGCGTGCACCGGGGCGCGCGCACCGGCGCGGGCGAGTTCGGGCACCAGGTGATCCAACTGGACGGGCCGCCGTGCGAGTGCGGGGACCGGGGGTGCGTCGAGGCGCTGTGCCTGGCGGCGGTCGCGCGCGGGGACACGGCGGAGGCGGCGCGTGTGCTGGGCGCGGGCGCCGCCAACCTCGTGGGGCTCCTGGACATCGACCTGGTGCTGCTCGGCGGGCGTACGGTCGCGGCGGACCCGGAGGCGTTCGAGGCCGGGGTGGGCGCGGTGGTCGCCGCGCGCGTCCGGCGCAACGGGCTGCCGGTGGGCGCGGTCCCGGTCCGCCGGGCGCCGACCGGAGCGCGCGGGGTCGCGGAGGGCGCGGCCCAGCTGCTGCTGGCGCCGCTGTTCGGGCGAGGGGACGGATAGGCGGGGAGGCGGCGGGAGTTACCCCCCGGCGGGAGTTACCCCCCCCGGCGGGGGGCGGCCCCCCGGCGGGAGCGCCCCCACCCCCATCGCCCCCGGAGGCGACTTTGAGCCACCCCGGATCCGGCGGCGGCGCCGAGCACGCGTCCGGGTCTGCGAACATTCCCCGGTGGACTACCCGAACGACCAGGCCCCCGGCGCGCCGGTCCGCTCCGGCATCCCGGAGCACGGCCGGATCCCCAAGTACTACGCGGTGAAGGCGCGGATCGACCGCCTCATCGGCGAACTGGGCGAGGGCGGCGCGATCCCCACCGAACGCGATCTGTCCGAGGAGTACGGCGTCGCCCGCGAGACCGTGCGCCAGGCGCTGCGCGAACTGCTCCTGGAGGGCAAACTCAGGCGCCGGGGCCGCGGGACGGTCGTCGCGGGCCCCAAGCTGGAGCAGCCGTTGTCGCTGGCCAGCTACACCGAGGGCGTGCGCCGCCAGGGCCGTACGCCGGGGCGTACGCTCGTCGGTCTCGACCGCTTCCCGTGCCCCGACGCGCTGGCCGCCGAGACCGGACTCACCCGGGGCGAGCCGGTCTGGCACCTGGAGCGGATCCTGCTCGCGGACGACGAGCGGGTCGGCCTGGAGAGCACCTATGTGGCCGTGGCGCGCGTGCCGCGCCTGGACGCCGACTTCGACCCGGACTCGTCCTTCTACGGCTACCTCCAGACCCTGGGCCTGTCCTGCGGCGACGCCGTCGAGCGCATCGAGACCGTGCTCGCCACCCCGCGCGAGGCGCTGCTCATCGGCACCCCGCCCGCGCTGCCCATGCTGCTGATCCACCGTGTCTCGCGGGACGCGGCGGGCGGGGCGCTGGAGCGGGTGCGGAGCCTGTACCGGGGGGACCGGTTCTCCTTCACCGCCCGGCTGGACGGCTGACCGCCCCCGCGAACCGTGGCGCCTTTCACGCCCTCTTCGAATAACGAAAAGGTAACGGGTCTAGCCCATTTTTGGCGCCTCGTTCAGGCTCTCGTTGTCAGCAGGACTCTTCCGGTTCGTTGTTCGAGAGGAACGTTGCCGTCGTGAAAGTGACAGTCGTCGGAGCCGGCGTGGTGGGAACCATGCACGCCTGGCAAGCAGTGGAACGCGGCCACGAGGTCGTGCAGATCGAGCGCGAGGCCGAGGCCCGCGGCGCCTCGCTGCGCAACTTCGGGCAGATCTGGGTGAGCGGGCGCGCCAGTGGTGAGGAGCTGGAGACCGCGCTGCGCGCCCGGGAGCTGTGGGAGGAGATCGGCGGCCGGGTGCCCGCGCTGGGCTTCCGCGCCAACGGCTCCCTCACCCCCGTACGCGGCGCCCTGGAGCTGGCCGTGGCCGAGGCCGCCGCCGCTGCCCCGGACGCCGCCGTACGCGGTCGCGAACTGCTCACCCCGGGCGAGGCCCGCGCCCTCAACCCCGCGCTGCGCGGGGACTTCGACGCCGCCCTCTTCTGCGAGCGGGACGCGGCCGTCGAGCCGCGCACCGCCCAGCTCGCCCTGCGGGCGGAACTGCTCAAGCGGCCGGGGTACACCTTCCTGCCGGGCCGCGAGGTGCGCGAGGTCGTCGGCGCGGGCGCCGTCCGCGACGACCACGGCGACGTGCACACCGCCGACGTGGTGGTGCTCGCCACCGGCGCCTGGCTCGGCGGACTCGTGCGCGAGCTGGCCGGACCCGGCCTGCCCGTGCGCCGCGTGCGGCTCCAGATGATGCAGACCGACCCGCTGGGCGAGCCGCTGCCCACCTCGGTCGCGGACGCCGACAGCTTCCGCTACTACCCGGCGTACGCCTCCCCGGCCCTGGACGCGCTCAACGCGGGCCAGGCCCAGACCGAGACGGCCGCAGCGCACCGGATGCAGTTGCTCATGGTGCAGCGCGCCGACGGCGGACTGACCATCGGCGACACCCACGAGTACGAACACCCCTTCGCCTTCGACACCGTCGAGGACCCCTACGAGCACCTGACGGCCGTCGTCGAGTCGCTGCTGGGCCGCCCGCTGCCGAAGATCCGCCGCCGCTGGGCCGGGGTGTACGCGCAGTGCACCGACACCAGCAGGGTCGTCCACCGCCAGCAGGTCCGCGAGGGCGTCTGGCTGGTCACCGGACCCGGCGGACGCGGCATGACCTGCTCCCCGGCGATAGCCGAACGCACCGCGAACGAACTGGGCTGGTGACAGAACCCATGACCGAGACACCCACCCCCGCCACCACCGACGCCTCCGCCCCCGCCACCACCGACGCTTCCACGGCCGCCACCACCGACGCCTCCACGCAGGCCGGCCCCGCCGGCATCCGGCTGGTCGTCCTCGACATGGCCGGGACCACCGTCGCCGACGGCGGCCTGGTCGAGCGCGCCTTCGCCGCGGCCGCCGCCGAACTGGGCGTCGAGCCCGGCTCCGCCGAGCACACCGAGCAGCTCGCCTACGTCCGCGCCACCATGGGCGAGTCGAAGATCTCCGTCTTCCGGCACCTGTTCGGCACCGAGGAGGCCGCCCAGCGGGCCAACGCCGCCTTCGAGAAGGCGTACGGCGAACTCGTCGACGACGGGCTGATCGAGCCCGTGCCCGGCGCCCGCGAGGCCATCGAGGCGATCCGGGCGAACGGCCGCACCGTCGTCCTGTCCACGGGGTTCGCACGTGTCACCCAGGACGCCATCCTCGACGCGCTCGGCTGGCGCGACCTGGTCGCGCTCACCCTGTGCCCCGCCGACGCGGGCGGGCGCGGACGCCCGTACCCGGACATGGTGCTGGAGGCGTTCCTGCGGACCGGGGCGGCCGACTCCCTGGACCAGGTGGCCGTCGTCGGGGACACCTCCTACGACATGCTCAGCGGCGTCCGCGCCGGTGCCGGGCTCGTCGCCGGCGTGCTGACCGGGGCGCACCGCGAGCCCGACCTGCGCGCCGCCGGCGCCACCCATGTCCTCCCGTCCGTCGCCGACCTGCCCGCCCTGCTCGAGGGAGCCCGGTGAGATGAGCATCCGCTTCGACTCCGTCACGGTCGCCTACGACGGCAACGTCGTCCTCGACTCGCTCGACCTCACCGTCGCGCCCGGCGAGGTGATGGCGCTCCTCGGACCGTCCGGTTCCGGCAAGACCACCGCGCTGCGGGCGGTCGCCGGGTTCGTGCGGCCCGTGTCGGGACGGGTGCTTCTCGGGGAGCGGGACGTGACGGACCTGCCTCCCCACCGCCGGGGCATCGGCATGGTCGTCCAGCAGTACGCCCTCTTCCCGCACCTGCGGGTCGAGGACAACGTGGCCTTCGGCCTGAAGGCCCGCAAGACGGCCCGGTCCGAGATCCGCGCCCGGGTGGGCGAGGCCCTGGAGATGACCGGCATGGCCGCCTACGCGCGCCGCTACCCCCGGGAGCTCTCCGGCGGCCAGCAGCAGCGCGTGGCCATCGCCCGCGCGCTCGCCATCCGGCCCGCGGTGCTGCTGCTGGACGAACCGCTGTCCGCGCTGGACGCCCGGCTGCGCTCGGGCATGCTCGCCGAACTCGCGCGCCTGCACCGCGAACTGCCCGACGTGTCCATCCTGTACGTCACCCACGACCAGATCGAGGCGCTGACCCTGGCCGACCGGATCGCGGTCATGGACAAGGCCCGGCTGCGGGCCTGCGGGACACCGCAGGAGCTGTACCGGGCCCCGGCCGACGCCTTCACGGCGTCCTTCGTCGGCAACGCCAACCTGCTGCCGGTCACCGTGACCCCCGGCGGCGCCGCCCTCGGCGCCGCCGAGCTGACGGTCGACACGGCGGGCGCGGCGGCCGGCGCGCGGGCCACCCTGTGCGTACGCCCGCACCTGGTCGGGCTCGGCGACGGACCCAACCGGCTCACCGGCACCGTCAGCGAGATCCAGTGGCGCGGCTCCACCCACCGGCTCTACGTCGACGTCGACGGCCACCCGGTGATGGCCGACCTGCCCGAGCTGCGCGAGCCGCCCGCGCACGGCGCCGAGGTCAGCCTGCACTTCGCCGCCGAGGACGCGGTGCTGCTGGCCGCGGGGGTGAGCGGCGATGAGCACTGAGCCGCTGACCACCCCGGCGCCCGCCCGCGCGGCGGGCCCCAGCGCCGCCCCGGCGCCCCCCGCCGCGGTGCGCGCCCCCGCCGCGTCCCGCACGGCCCGGCGCCTGCTGTGGGCGCTGCCCCCGGTCGTACTGCTCGCCGTCTTCTTCCTCTACCCGCTCGCCCTGGTCGTGCGGCAGTCCTTCCAGCCGGACGCGGGCGGCACCTCGGTGCAGCCGTACGCCGACGTGTTCGCCTCGGACGCCTTCCGCGAGGCGCTGTGGACCACCGTGTGGCTCGCGCTCGCCTCGACGGCGGGATGCCTGGTGCTGGGCTTCGTGCTCGCGCTGGTCATCGCCTTCGTGCCGTTCCCCGGCGCGAAGGGCGTGGCGAAGTTCATCGACGTCTTCCTCTCCTTCCCGTCCTTCCTGATCACCCTGGCGCTGCTGTTCGTCTACGGGCGCACCGGACTGGCCAACGGGCTGTGGACCCAGGTCACCGGCTCCGCCGACGGGCCCTTCGAGTTCCTGACCACGCCCTGGGGCGTGCTGCTCGCGGAGATCACCTACTTCACGCCGTTCGTGATGCGCCCGCTGCTCGCCGCGTTCACCCAGCTGGACACCGCGCAGCTGGAGGCGGCCGGCTCGCTGGGCGCCCGCGCCCCGCGCATCGTCCGGCAGGTGATCCTGCCCGAGGCGCTGCCCGCGCTCGGGGCCGGCGGGAGCCTGGTGCTCGTGCTGTGCCTCAACGAGTTCGGCATCGTCCTGTTCACCGGCGCCAAGGGCGTCACCACCCTGCCGATGCTCGTCTACAGCAAGGCGATCCTGGAGTCCGACTACCCGGGCGCCTGCGTGGTCGCCGTCGTCAACGTCCTGATCTCCGTGGGCCTCTACGGCCTCTACCGGGTGGTGAGCCGCCGTGCTGGTGCATAGCCGCAAGGGCCGCTGGGCCGTGTGGGCGGTGTTCCTCGTCCTCTTCCTGCCCCTGTTCGCCCTGCCCCTCCTCGTCGTCCTCGGCGCCTCCTTCGCCACCCACTGGTCCGGTGTGCTGCCCTCGGGCCTGACCACCGGCAACTACCGCACCGCCACCCGCGGCGACGCCCTCCAGGCGCTGACCACCAGCCTGGTCACCGCCGTCACCGCGAGCCTGCTCGCGCTGGCCGTGGGCACCTGGGCCGCGCTGGCCGGAGCGGCGCTCAGGAAGAGCCACCGCCGGGTGCTGGACGCGCTGTTCGTGCTGCCGGTCGCCGTGCCGTCGGTGGTGGTCGGCCTGTCGGTCCTGGTGGCCTTCTCCAAGCCGCCGATGCTGCTCAACGGCACCAGCTGGATCGTGATCCTCGCGCACACCGTGCTGGTCACCGCCTTCGCCCACCAGTCCGTGTCGGCGGCGATCGTCCGCCTCGACCCGGCCTACGAGCAGGCCGCCGCCTCGCTCGGCGCCCGCCCCTCCCACGTCCTGTGGCGGGTGCGGCTGCCGCTGCTGCTGCCCTCGCTCACGGCCGCCGCCGGGCTCTGCTTCGCCCTGTCCATGGGCGAGCTGAGCGCCACGATGATGCTCTACCCGCCCGACTGGACCCCGCTGCCGGTGCTGATCTTCGCCGCCACCGACCGGGGCTCCCTGTTCACCGGCTCCGCCGTCGCCGTGGTGCTGATGGCGGTCACCCTGCTCGCCCTGCTGGCCGTCTCCCGCGTCCGCACCCGGGCGACCTACCGCTGACCCAACCCCCCCCCGCGCCCCACCCCGCTGGTCCCTCCCGTCCCACGTCTCAGGCTTCCGCCCCCGCAAGGAGTCCGTCCCGTCATGCCCAGGAACACCCTCAAGCTCGCCGTCGCGCTCGCCGTGCTCGCCACCCCGCTGCTGTCCGCCTGCGGCGGCTCCTCCGCCGCCGCCGACGACAAGTCCGTCACCGTCTACAGCGCCGACGGCCTCAAGGGCGAGAACGGCGACGGCTGGTACGACCGCGTCTTCAAGGACTTCGAGAAGCAGACCGGCATCAAGGTCAAGTACGTCGAGGGCGGCTCCGGCGAGATGGTGCAGCGCGCCGTCCGCGAGAAGGCCAACCCGCAGGCCGACGTGCTGGTCACGCTGCCCCCGTTCATCCAGCAGGCCGACGGCAAGGGCCTGCTCCAGAAGTACACCCCCAAGGGCGCCGACCAGGTGGCCGCCGCCGACAAGGCCGCCGACGGCACCTGGACCTCGGTCGTCAACAACTACTTCGGCTTCGTCTACGACAAGAAGGAGCTGAAGCCCGCGCCCACCACCTGGGAGCAGCTTCTGGACGCGAAGTTCAAGAACCGGCTCCAGTACTCCACGCCCGGTGTCGCGGGCGACGGCACCGCCGTCCTGGTCAAGGCCATGCACGACTTCGGCGGCAAGGACGCGGCCCTGGAGTACCTGAAGAAGCTCCAGGCCAACAACGTCGGCCCGTCCGCCTCCACCGGCAAGCTCGCCCCCAAGGTGGACAAGGGCGAACTGCTCGTCGCCAACGGCGATGTCCAGATGAACTACGCCCAGTCCAAGACCATGCCGAACCTCGGCATCTGGTTCCCGGCCCGGCATGGCGGCCGGCCCACCACCTTCGCGCTGCCCTACGCCGCCGGGCTCGTCACCAAGGCCCCGCACTCCGACAACGGCCGCAAGCTCCTCGACTTCATGCTCGCCCGGCAGGCCCAGGAGCAGGTCAGCGAGATCGGCGGCGGCTTCAGCTCGCGCACGGACGTCAAGGCCACCGACGCCAACGCCACCGCGCTGGCCAAGCTGATGACGGGCGTCGAGGTGTTCCAGCCGGACTGGGCGGACATCGACAAGAACCTCACCGCGTACGTCGACGCGTGGAAGGCGGCCACCGGGAGCTGAACCGTTCCGGCAAGATCGGGCCACTGGTTAGGCTGGGGCGACGCAGGCCCGCGTACGGCAGGAGACCGAACCCCATGGCAGACCGCAAGCCCATCGAATCGTGGCTCACCGACATGGACGGTGTACTGATCCACGAGGGTGTCCCGATCCCCGGCGCCGACGCCTTCCTGAAGAAGCTGCGCGACTCGGGCCGTCCGTTCCTGGTGCTCACCAACAACTCCATCTACACCCAGCGCGACCTGCACGCCAGGCTGCGCCGGATGGGACTGGACGTACCGGTGGACAACATCTGGACCTCGGCCCTGGCCACCGCGCAGTTCCTGGACGACCAGCGGCCCGGCGGCAGCGCCTACGTCATCGGCGAGGCCGGTCTGACCACCGCGCTGCACGACGTCGGGTACATCCTCACCGACCACGAGCCCGACTTCGTGATCCTCGGCGAGACCCGTACGTACTCCTTCGAGGCGCTGACCAAGGCCGTGCGCCTGATCAACGACGGGGCCCGGTTCATCGCCACCAACCCCGACAACGTCGGACCGTCGGTGGAGGGCGACCTGCCCGCCACCGGCTCGGTCGCCGCGCTGATCACCGCGGCGACCGGCAAGAAGCCGTACTTCGTCGGCAAGCCCAACCCGCTGATGATGCGGGCCGGGCTGAACGCGATCGGCGCCCACTCGGAGACCTCCGCCATGATCGGGGACCGGATGGACACCGATGTGCTCGCCGGTCTGGAGGCCGGGATGCGCACCTTCCTGGTGCTGTCCGGCGTGACCCAGCCCGACGACGTCGACCGCTACCCGTTCCGCCCCTCCGAGGTCGTCGCCTCCATCGCCGACCTCGTGGAGCAGATCTGAGCGCGGGCCCAGCGGCGGCACCCCGCCTTCCGGTCCAGCGCCCGCCCGGCATCCGGGCGGGCGCTGCACCATGTGCTCACCCGTTCGGAGCAGCACCGGCCCGTTGCGGATGCGGACGCCCCTGCCGTGGAGTCTCCTGGTACCCGGAGGTCTCACGATGGGTTCACTGCGCCTGACACTCTGTACAGGACTGCTGGTGGCCGGCGCCTTCGCACCGGCCCTGGGCCCCGCCTCCGGCACCGGCGACGGCACCGCCGGGGCCGGCGGCAGCCCCGCGGCGCCGTCAGCGGCGGCCGCGCCCGCCGCCGCGCCCGCACGGGCGGCGCACCCGGAGCCCTCCCCGGCGCGGGCCACCCCCGCCGCACACGCCGTCGCACCCCTGCCCGGCACGGCGCACGCGGTGACCGGGCTGGTCCTCGCGGGCGCCGCCGCGGCCGCCGTCGTCCTCCTGCCCCGGGCCCGCGCCGCCCGCGCCGGAGACGGCGCGAGCGGGCGCGGCCGGCGGCGCACCGAGCACTGAAGGCGAGCACTGAAGGACGGGATCACGATGTCGTACACCGAACGCTTCCGCGGCGCCGGCCGCCTCCTCGCCGCGGTGCTCTGGGTGGCGCTGCTGCTCGCGCTGTGGCAGTGGGGCGCCTCGGCCGACGTACAGCGGTCACCGGCCGTGCCGACGACCGGGGACATGGCCGCGGTCGGCCGGCCCGCCCAGGACCACCCGGACCGGCGCGCCGAGCTGCCCGGCCCCGCCGTCTCGGCGTACCTCACCCGAACCGGCCCGTGAGACCGCCGTCGCCTGGCAGCATGGAACGCGGCGAATGCGCCGTATGCGGCTGAAGGGCCGAATGCGCCGGCGGGGACGAGGGGGACGAGGGGGACGAGGGGGAGTCGTATGCACGGCCACAAGGGGGCCCGCGGGCGCGTCCGCGCGGCGGCGGTGGTGCTGGGGGCGGCGCTGCTGGCGGCCGGGTGCTCCTCGGCGTCCCCGGGCGGGGACGACGGGGCGGGCGCGGCGGTCACCCAGCGGCCCGGGGCGGCCGGTGACCCGTACTGGGTGAACCCGGACAGCACGGCGGCCCGCCGCCTCGCAGGTCTGGTCCGGGCCGGGCGCACGGACGAGGCCGCGCTGCTCCGCAGGATCGCCGAGCAGCCCACCGGCCAGTGGATCGGACCGGAGAACCCCGAGCGGGAGGCGCGCGGCTTCACCGAGGCCGCCGACCGGGCGGGCCGCACCGCGCTGCTCGTCCTGTACGACATCCCGCACCGCGACTGCGGCCGCTACTCGCGCGGCGGCGCCGCCGACGGCGACGCCTACCGGGCCTGGATCGCCGCGGTGGCCCGCGGCATCGGCGGCCGCGCCGCCACGGTGGTGCTGGAGCCGGACGCCGTGCCGCACCTGGTGGACGGCTGCACCCCGGCCGAGTTCCAGGAGGAGCGCTACGACCTGCTCGCCGGGGCCGTCGCCACCCTCAAGTCCCTCGGGCGCACCGAGGTCTACCTGGACGCGGGCAACCCCGGCTGGGGCCGGCCCGGCCAGATCCACGAGCCGCTGCGGCGGGCGGGCATCGAACAGGCGGACGGCTTCGCCGTCAACGTCGCCAACTTCTACTCCACCGGCCGGTCGCTCGCCTACGGCCGACAGCTCTCCGCGCTGACCGGCGGCAAGCACTTCGTCGTCGACACCAGCCGCAACGGCAACGGCCCCGCCACGGACGGCGACCCCGGCGAACGCTGGTGCAACCCGCCGGGCCGGGCCCTCGGCGAGCCGCCCACGACACGGACCGCCGACCCGCTCGCCGACGCCTACCTCTGGGTCAAGCGCCCCGGCGAGTCCGACGGCACCTGCAAGGGCGGCCCGAAGGCGGGCGACTGGTGGGAGGAGTACGCCCTCGCGCTGGCGGGAGCGGCCCGGTAGGCGCCCGGGGCCGGGTGCGCGGCTCACCGGACCCGCACCCACCGGGCGACACTGGGCGTGCCGCGGGCGTCGTCCACGAACAGCATGTACCAGCCCGGCTGCACCAGGTTCCGGTTCTCCGGCACCCGTACGGTGACCCGGTCGCCCGACACCGTGAAGTCCAGCGCGATCGAGCGCTGGTCCACGTCCGTGACGTGCGTGGAGGCGCTCGGCCGGATCAGCCGGGCCTTCCTGATCGTCGCGGCGTCCCGCGAGACGAAGGTGGCCGGGGCGCCGCGCGCCACGGTCCCCGGGCCGCCGGACAGGGCGGGCCGCGCGCCCCGGTACAGGTAGGGCGGGGTGTAGATCTCGATGCGCTGCTCGAAGGTGCCCGGCCTGGTGCCGGCCTTGTCGCCGTAGAGCGGGTCGGAGCCGAAGAACATCACCCGGCCGTCCGGCAGCAGCAGCGAACCGGAGTGGTAGTCGCGGCCCACCAGCGGATCGGCGACCCGGCGGAAGGCGCCGGTGCGCGGGTCGTACAGCCGGGCCTGGAGGATGTCGGAAGCGCCGCGCCCCCGGTAGTCCTCGGAGCCGCCGGAGACCAGCACGGTGTCGTCGGGCAGGACCGACGCCTGCGGGTAGCGGGTGCCCCGGTCCAGCGAGGGGCCGTCGGTGAAGCGCGGGTGCGCCGCCTTCAGGTCGATCAGCCGGGTCCTGCGGCTGGAGCGCGCGGACTCCCCGACGCCCCCGCCGCCGATGACCAGGTACCGCTCGTCCTGGGCGGGCGGCAGCAGCACCGTGCCGGACGTCTCCATCAGGTCCGGGTCGCTCAGTCCGGGCAGCGGGGTGAACCGGTTGCTGTCCACGTCCCACACGCCCGGGGCGCGGCCCACGTCAGCGGGCCCGTAGCCCGCGTTGGACCCGGAGTAGAAGAGCCTGCCGTCCTGCATCAGGAACAGCGCCGGGTAGGTCGGGAACTGACGGGCCTTCGGTGTGTACGCCCACGTCCGGGTCGCCGGGTCGAAGAGCTCGTTCTTGCCGGGGACCAGCTGGCCGATGTCGTCCAGACCGGAGACGCCGAGCACCTTCCCGTCGCCGAGGGTGGTGAGCGTCGGGTACCAGCGGGCCTCGTGCATCGGGTCAGCCTTGACGTACTTCTCGGCGACCGGGTCGAACTCGAAGGTGTCCCGGATTCCCTGGAAGTCCTTCTTGTCCAGGGCGAGCTTCTGCGCGATGCCGTAGGTGTTGCGGGCGTCGGCGCCGGTCAGGCCCTGGACGCGGTAGTTGTCCTGGGTGCCGGTCTCGTAGCGGGTGCCGCGGTGCTCGGCCTCGACGTAGATCCGGCCGAGTCCCGGGGTGTTGCCGCGGAACCTCCCGGTCCGGTCGAAGTTCTTCCTCGCGCGCGGGACGAGCACCGGGTCCTTGGAGACGAACGTCCGGCCGTTGGCCTTGCCGGTGAAGCGGGTGCCCGCGGGCAGGGTGACCGGCTTGTCCGGGTTCTCGTTGTGGACGATCATCAGACCGCCGGCCTTGGTGACGTCGCCCTTCAACTTCTCGTAGCGCTTGGTGCCGCCCGCGATCAGGATGCTGCCGTCCGCGAGCTGGGTGTGGCCCGTGCAGAACAGGTCGGTCGGTGTGGGCACCTTCTTGACGGTGCCCTTCACCGGGTCCCACAGCCGGGAGTCGAACCGCCTGGCGTCGAAGTTCGCCTGGTTGTTGCCCGAGCCCGCGACCAGCAGCACCTTCCCGGTGTGCAGGAGCACCGCGTGGATGGTGTCCTGCCGGTACTCCTTCGGGAACTCCACGATGGCCCAGTGGCCGTGGGACGCCTTGTATCCCGGCTCGTCGATCTTGTACTGGTGGTAGCGCTGCGCGCCGAAGCGGTAGAGCCACGGCCCGTTCATCCCGGCCAGGGCGAGCACCACCACGGCGCCGAGCCCGACCCGGCGGGCCCGGCGCAGACCGGCCCGGTCCCTCATGCCTCACGCCCTCCCGTCCCGTGCCCGGCGTACGCCCGGGGTGCGGCGTCCCGCGCCGACGGCACCGGGTGCGCCGTGTGCGCCGAGTGCGTCGGGTGCGCCGGGTTTGCCGGGTTTGCCGGGTGCGCCTCCCGCCCGGGTCCGGTCCCTGGCCGCCGCGGCGAGCAGAGCCGGACGGCGACGGGGGAGAGGGTGATCAGCAGGGCGAGCCCGGCCCAGGTGAGCATGGCCGGGTGGGAGTGCCCGCGGACGATCCCGGCCGCGATCGAGCCGCCGAAGACCAGCACGAAGAACCAGTGCACACGGAACGTGCCGAACAGCGTGTCCGGGCTGTGCGCCGCGCCCTTGGGCGTCACCACGAACCGGCTGGGGCGGCGCAGCACCGCGTCCAGCAGCGCGCGGGCGTACACCGGCGCGGACAGCGCCGACATCACCATGCCGGCCACCCCGCCGGAGCCCTCGGGTTCGTGCGGGGAGACGTTGTGCCGGCGGTTCCAGACGTAGAGGCCGATCTGGAGCGCGGACGCGTTCCCGTACAGCATCAGCCAGACCACGGGGTCGATGTTCACGCCCGAGGCGCCGAGGCCCAGGAAGAGCGCGCAGCTCAGCGCGGCCAGGATCCAGTTGAGCGCGGACAGCGGATAGAAGGCGACCAGCATCGTGTAGTTGAGGAGGCGGCCCGGCGGCAGCGAGCCGAAGCCCTTCCAGTACTGCGTGAGGATCGTCTCGTACGTCCCCCGGGACCAGCGCAGTTGCTGGGAGAAGAAGTCCGTCCAGGAGGCGGGGCCCTCGCCGACCGCGAGCACGTCCGGGGTGTACACGGACTTCCACCGGCGGCCGGTCGCGGGGTTCTTGGCGCGGTGCATCTCGAAGCCGGTCGCCATGTCCTCGGTGATCGAGTCGTGCAGCCCGCCGATCTGCTTCAGGGCACTGATCCGCACGGCGTTGCAGGTGCCGACGAACATGGGGGCGCCGTAGCGGTTCCCGGCGCGCTGGATCAGCGCGTGGAAGAGGAACTGCTGCGACTCGGCGGCCTTGGTGACGAAGGTGTCGTAGTTGCCGTAGACCTGCGGTCCGACGACGAAGCCGACGTCCGGGTCGCGGAAGTAACCGAGCATCCGCTCCAGGTAGTTGGGCAGCGGCACATGGTCGGTGTCGACGGAGGCGAGGACGTCGTAGGCGCCGCCGTGCGCCTGGAGCCAGGCGTTGTAGTTGCCGTGCTTGGTCCTGGCCCGGTGGGGGCCGCTGGGGCGGTTCCAGCGCTCGACGCCCCGGCGGGAGAAGTGGTGCACGCCCAGGCGCGCGCAGAGCGCCTTCGCCCCGGGGTCGTCGCCCTCGTCGAGCAGCCATACGTGCATGACGCCCCGGTGCCGCAGCCGGACGGCGGCCCGCAGCGTCCTGGCGGCCAGCTCCAGCGGCTCCTTGCCGGGCACGAACGTGGTGAGGAAGGCGACCCGGGTGCCGCTCTCCGGCACCACCGGGACGGGGTCGCGGGCGACCAGGGTGGCGTGCGCGTTGGACAGCACGTTCACACAGCGGAAGAGCTCGATCAGGCCGATCGAGACCAGCATCACCGCGTCCAGGAACGGCAGCCAGGAGTGGGCCGGATGGTCGCGCTCGGTCCAGTGGGCGGGCTGCATCAGCCAGGCCAGCAGGACCAGGGAGAGCAGCGGCGCGGCCACCAGCATCAGCGTGACCCGGACCCGGTGCGGCTCCTGGGCCAGCAGGGAGCGGTGGCGCACCCGGTAGGGGCGGTCCGGGTCGGGCCGGGTGAGCGGTCCGGCCAGCCGGCTGTGGTGCTCGTAGTCGTATCTGGGCAGGGTGCTCCTGATCGTGCGGAACGCCCCGGTGGTGCTGCCGCTGCGGTGCCGGGCGCCCGGCGGCGGCGTCGATGTCATGACTCATCCCCCCACGCGCGGTCCGGCGCGTGTCGATCCCGTTTCGTACCGGTTGCATGGCTGCCCGGCCCGACCCCACTCGACGCGCGGAATCCGCGCCTTCGGGGGGTGCACATGAGTGCGAGCGAGGGGTGGGGGAGTGATCGGGGAAACGCAGAAGGCACGGAAGGCCCCCCGCTCGCGCGAGGGGCCTTCCGGTGTCGTGCGCCGCCAGGGACTCGAACCCCGGACCCGCTGCCCTATTCGTCCTCCTCCGGCTCCCCGCCCTCGGAGTCGGGAGCCGGAGCCCAGCCGGTCGCGTCGGGCTCGGAGGCGGGGCTGATGCGCAGGCACCCGCCCGAGCCGAACAACTCGATCAGCTGCGACAGGTGCGCTCGGGCCAGGCTTCGACCGGGCGTCTTTTCGACGGTCATCCGCGCCCCTCCAGGTCCGCCCACACGACCTTGCCCCAGCGCCGCACGTCCGTGCCCCAGTCGGCGGCCAGCGCCGCCACGAGGCGCAGGCCGCGCCCGCCCTCGTCACCGCCGTCCGCTTCGCGCTCCATCGGACGCGCCCGGGACAGGTCCGCGACGGCCACACGCACCGTGTCCTGGGCCGTGCGCTCCACCACCACGCGGATGCTCTCGCGCCGGGCGTGCCGGAGTACCGGTAGGCCACAGGCGAGGTGGCTGCCGCGGCAGCTCCTTTTCTGTGGCCCCCGGCCCGAACCCGCCGTGCACCTTTCGGTGCAGCGGGCTCTCCAGCGATTACTGCGTGATCCTGGGCCCGGTTATGCGTGGATGTTTTCATGGCAGGGCGGACAGACCACCAGGGTTCTGCGTCGCTTCTTGACCATTAGCTGCATCCACGGAGGCTGCTCTTTCCGCGCCTGGAGCTCTGCAAGGTGGCGAACTTGGTGGACTTGCACGGCTGTTCGCTTGTTGCAGAGTTCGCACCGTCCTTTGCGGAGCCGGTCGATGAGCTGGCTTCCGCGCGGGCGGCTGCGGGGAGTGAATTGAGTAGGCGGAAGGTCGTCAATGACGGCTTTCCGCTGCCGGATCAGGGGAATACCACCGAACCGTGCGATCAGCGGTTTCCTGCCCTCACGTTTGATCCTGGCCTCAAAACATCTGCGTGGTCCGACGGGTGTCCGGATGGTTGTTTTGTACTTGTTGGCCATCGCGGTCACCCGTGACCGATGCCTGGCGGCCAGGGTCTTGAGCATGGAGGTCAGCATGACCCCCTTGAGCCGGTCGAGTTTCCAGACATCGCCGGCCAGCAGGTAGTACTGAACGATGCCCCGGTACTGCGCTCCGTAAATGCCGATGATGTCGAAGGGTGTGCAACTCGTCAGCGGGAGCAGGTGTGTGGGTTTGCCACGGTGGAGGAACGGGGCGCATTTGGCCTTGATCACACCTTTGGGTACGCGGAGTTGGATCTTCCCGTTGATGGAGCGGAGACCGCGATTGATGCGGCCGCCCCTGGAGACCTTTTCATCTGCGTGCTGGACGGTGATCTCGTAGCCGAGGAAGCGGGCCGCTTGGGTGCGGCCATGGGTGATCAGCGTTTTGCCCTGGTTGAGTTCCAGCTTGAGGTCGTCGCGGAGGAATGCGGCCAGGCGCTGTTTGATCGTCTCGGCTTCGGCCTTGGGTCCGATGAACCCGAGGAGATGATCGTCCGCGTAGCGGATGTAGCGTAGCCGCCGGTAGCCGGGATCATGCGGATCACCGACCGGATGGTGGCGCAACTCCTTTCGCCATTGGCGGACTTGAGCGGACTCGGTATTCTCCTTCCTGTAGGCGAGTCGCTTCCGGGCAGTGCCGATTGCGTTCTCCAGCTCCTTATAGGCCGGATTCTTGCGGCGAGCTGCTCCTCGGGTGAATTCCGGGATGAGAACTGTCTCGACGAATGTGTCCAACCGGTCCATGTAGATGTTGGACAGGAGTGGGGAGAGCACACCGCCTTGCGGGGAGCCCGACAGGGTGGCGTGCCATCTCCAGTCCTCCAGGTATCCCGCCTTCAGCATCTGTCGGATGAGGCGGAGGAACCGGTTATCGTGGATCTTCTCCGATAGAATGGCCAGCAGAATCTCATGATCCAGCGAGCCGAAGCAGTCGGAGATGTCTCCTTCGATGAACCAGGTTGTCCCGGTCCAGTTGTATGTCACTTCGGACAGTGCCGTGTGACAGCCCCGGCCGGGGCGGAAACCGTGAGAGCGGCTGGAGAAACGCGGCTCGTAATACGTTTCCAGAAGAAGGCGTATCACTTCACCGACGAGTTTGTCCGACCAGGACGGCAGGCCGAGCGGGCGCGTCTTTCCGTTGGATTTCGGAATGTGGACGCGCCGCACCGGGCGGAAGCGATAGCGCTCATGACGCATGGCTTCGATGATGTGTCCGATCTTGGCTTCGGACATGCCGTCAGCGGTTTCCCCGCAGACTCCGGGTGTCATCGCGCCGTGGTTGGCGTAGATGCGCCCGTAGGCCAGTAGATACAGGCTTGGATTGAACAACTGTCGATACAGTTCATCACACGGCAGGCTTCGCCTGCCGCGTTCACGCAGGACATCAAGCACCGTTTCGGCGTTCTGCATTACGCATACCTCCCAGCATCGTGATGTCCGAATCACCTGGCCCCCTTCGCCCTGTGGACGGCTTTCCCGTCCTCCTTGGCAGGTCGTTACTCCTACGACTACTACGGGGCCTCCGTCACCTTGAGGCTCGCGCCTTTTAGGTGATCCCATGTTCGTCTCTGTTGTACGTGTCTAGCGCGAGTTAGGCGCCCCACTCATCCCCTTGAATTCCCTCACTGGGAATCATTCCGCGACCCGAAGGGTGCGATGGATACGCAGTTACTCCACCGCAGGGTGCGGCGCCGGTGTCACGTGTGGCTTTCCGGCGGATGCAGTCCATTTCATCCTTTGGAGATTGGAGTTCAGGCAGTACAGCTTTCGCCATATCGCGCGGGTCCCTCAGTGCCTCGCTTCCACACGTGAACACGAGCACTGATTTCCTGGCATGCTGCTGTCCCCTTCACCTTTCGGTTCCAAGTAAGCCATCAGACCCAGAAACCTCCCTTCAGTTCCTCCCGGTTGAACCGGGGATACAACAGAGCGCCTCATGGCGCACCGGCGTTGGACACCAGCTCGGAGACGATCAGGGCGCCGTCCTCGGCCAGTTCCTCCAGCCCCCGGACGGCGCAGGCGCCTCGGACCAGCTTCCGCGCCGTAGCGGTGCTCCCGGGTTCTCCCGGCAGCGTCTCGGAGTACCCGGTGTGGCCGGTGGGGCGGGTCCGGGTTGTAGGTTGCGGCATGTCGATCTGCTCTCTCAGGTCGGCCGAGTCCCGGGGCCGTTCGCGCGGTCGCCGGGACGCTTCGCGTTCAGGTAACCGGCGTCCCCGATCGGTGGGAGGGGCCGCACGGGGGGCCAGGGGAGGGGCCATCGCGAGTAACTTGGTGGCAGGAGGCACCGCATGAACGACCGAGCGAGACGTGCCCAGTTCGGCGCGCACCTGGCGAGCCTGCACGCAGGCGTGGGCCTCTCGCAGCGCTCCCTGGCCCACCGGCTGTGCGCCGTCGCCGGGATCACCACCCTGACGCGCAATGAGGTCTCCCGGTGGGAGCGCGGCGGGCGCATCCCGGACGCGTGGCTGCCCCCGCTCGCGCAGGTGCTCGGGCAGCCGCTGGGCGCCCTGGAGCGGGAGGCCGCGCGAGCCCGGGGGGAAGCTGAGCCGCCGGACTGCGCCGACCGTGACCCGGACACGTACGTGCAGGACGCCGTGGGGTGGCTGCTCGCGCACGACAACCGCCACGGCGGGGACCACGTGGCGGACGCGGCCCTGCAGGTGTGGGAGGCGGAGCGCGGCCGGATCACCGGCGAGGACAGACAGCACCTCGCCCAAGTGGCGGAGATCGGGGAAGTGGCCGGGTGGCTGCTCCACGACGCCGCCCGGTTCCGCGAGGCGCGCGCCACGCTGGCGGAGGCACACGCCCTGG
Organism: Streptomyces sp. PL-25; assembly: GCF_058344915.1. Lineage (NCBI taxonomy): Bacteria > Bacillati > Actinomycetota > Actinomycetes > Kitasatosporales > Streptomycetaceae > Streptomyces > Streptomyces sp. PL-25. The sequence continues at coordinate 2,654,942 of NZ_CP136997.1, read as the reverse complement.
CCCGGCTCGCCGGGGACGGCCCGCTGGAGTGGTTCATCCTGGACCTGATCGCCATGATCGACGTGCACACCGGCCGCGCCGGTGAGGCCATGGCGGTCACGGACGAGATGCTGACCGGCCGCGAGGTGCGCGGCCGCGTTGCGCTCATGGCCCGCGTACGGCGCGCGCGGAGTCTCGCGCAGGCCGGAGACCGGGCCCGCGCCCTGGACGCGCTGGAGCGGGCCACAGGAGCACTCCAGGACTCGATACAGGCCAACGATCCCGCGTTCACCTGGTGGATCGACACCACGGAAGTGGAGTTGCACACCGGTGAGGCGTTGCTCAGCCTCGGAGACCCCCGGGCAGCCCTCCCGCACCTCCAGCGGAGTTCGGAGGGCTCCAGGGGCGGCGGGGGCCGCCGGGAGTTCGGCAACGTGCTTGCGGAGCTGACCGCCCTTGTGCAGCTCGGCGCGTGGCGGGACGCCGAAGCGCCGCTGCTCCGGCTCGAACCGATCCTGCGGGCGGTCACGTCGTCCCGGACCCGTGTCCGCCTCCGGTGCACGCTGCGCACCATCGACCGGGACGCCCCGGTGTGGCTCGCGGACACGGCCCGCGAGGTCGCAGCAGCCGGGTAGGCCGTCCACGCGCACCAACAAGATCAGCCAGGGGTGGGGCGGTGGGTGGTGACCGGGGAACGCGTAAGGCCCCCCGCTCGCGCGAGGGGCCTTACGGTGTCGTGCGCCGCCAGGGACTCGAACCCCGGACCCGCTGATTAAGAGTCAGCTGCTCTAACCAACTGAGCTAGCGGCGCCTGCTGACGTGGAGAACTTTACAGGAAGCAGTGAGGTGCCTGTGACCACCGCCGGGGGGTGTGGGGCGGGCGGGGAGCGGCCCCTTTGTGTCATTCAGACCGTCAGACATGCGTATTTTTGGGCTGATTGTGGCATTGATCATCGTGCATAGATCCGGACAAGTCCGTATGGAGTGTGACGTGGATCGCATGGAGCTCCCGGCCGACCTGCCGAATCGTTCCTTCCCTCGGCTCATCCAGAACGAGGCGACCACCGAGATCCCGGTCCACCTGCTCTTCCGCGACGAGGGCGGCCCGGCCCCCGCGCGGTCCTCGCCCGCGGCACCGGCGGCCCCCGTCCGGCCCGCCGTGGTGGGCAGCAGGCGGGGCGGCCCGGACGAGCCGTCGCGCCCGCGCCGCCGGGTGCCCGCGCCGGCCCGCCCGGCGCCCGGGGCGGACCCCGGCCTGGTGGAGCGGCCGGCCCGGACGCTGCCCGGCGCGGCCGGTGTCCTGGCCGGTGCCTGCGGGGCGGCGGGCTGTGTGCTCACCTCCTGGTGGGCGGGGGTGCTGCCGCCGCTCGCGGTGGAGGCGCTGCGGCTGCCGTCGGTCACGGGGGCGGGTCTCGGCCTGCCGCAGTGGGCCGCGTACGCCGGGGCCGGGGCGCTCGGACTGCTCGGCTTCGGCGGGCTGGCCCGGGGGCGGACCGGGCGGGCCTGGGTGCTCCAGCGGTTCGGCCGCTACCGGGGGACCGTCCGGCGCGGCGGGCTGCTGTGGGTCAACCCGCTGGTGCCGCGCCGCCGGATCGACGTACGGCTGCGGCACTGGCGCAGCGAACCGCTCCCGGCCGCCGACGCGGACGGGGTCGCGCTGCGGGTGGCGGTCCTCGTCGTCTGGCGGGTGCGGGACACCGCGCGGGCCGCGCTCGGCGTCGACGATCACGAGGGGTATCTGCGGGACTGTGTGGAGGCCGCGCTGGCGCGGGTGACGGTGCGCGCGGCGGGCGGCGCGCGCCAGACGGCGGAGGCGGCCGGGGAGGCGCTGACCCGGCTGGTGGCGCGGGAGGCGGAGCCGGTCGGGATCGAGGTGTTCTCGGTCCGCCCGGCCCGGGTCGTGTACGACCCGGAGGTCGCCGGGGCCATGCACCGGCGCAGCGTGGCGGCGCTGGACGCCCGCGACCGGGCCGGTGCGCTGACCTCGGTGGTGGACTCGGTCGAGGACACGGTGACCCGGCTGACCATGCGGGGACTGGTCGATCTGGACGCCGGGGAGCGCAAGGTGCTGGTGCGGGATCTGACGGTGGCGTTCTGCGCGGGACGGCGGGAAACCATCCCGTGATTGGTATGGACATGTTCAAGTGGCGGCCATAATCTGGGCTTGGTCTAGACCAGCACACCAGCACAGTTCAGCTCAGCGAACCTCCCCACACGTTCACCAGGAGCGACTCCATGCGGACCAAGGCCAAGTTGTACGCGGCCGTGCTGGGCCTCGCCACCACCGGCGCTCTCGCGCTCTCCACCGGCGGTGCCAGCAGCCACGGCTACACCGATCTCCCCATCAGCAGGCAGCTGCTCTGTGCCAACGGCACGGTGCGCGGCTGCGGCGAGATCCAGTGGGAGCCGCAGAGCGTCGAGGGGCCCAAGGGCTTCCCGGCGAGCGGAGCGGCCGACGGGCACCTGTGCTCGGGCGGCCTGGACCGGTTCGGGCAGCTCGACGGCGCCCGGACCCCCAAGGGTGCGGACTGGCCCACCACCAAGGTGACCGGCGGCCAGAGCTACACCTTCCGCTGGCAGTTCGAGGCACGGCACGCCACGACCGACTTCAAGTACTACGCCACCAAGCAGGGCTGGAACCAGGACCACGCCCTGAGCAGGAGCGACCTCAACACCACGCCGTTCCTCACGATCCCCTACGGCGGCAAGCAGCCCCCGGCCACCCTCAGCCACAGCGGCACCCTGCCCACCGGTCTGAGCGGCCACCACGTGATCCTCGCCGTCTGGACGATCGCGGACACCGGCAACGCGTTCTACGCCTGCTCCGACGTCACCTTCTGACCCGGACACCCGGCGCCGGCCGCGCGGTTCAGAGCTTCTCCTGAGCAAAAGGCGCGGCCGGTGCGGGTAGCCTCCCTCCACGCCGGCCGGTCACGGCGTACGGGGGGTCCGATGGAAACGCTGTTCTATGTCGTCCCGGGACTCATGGCCTGCGGCGCGCTCTGCGCACTGGTCGTGGTCACGAGACGCGCCGGTGAGATACGCCGCGCCTGGCGCGGCGGGCCGACCGCCGAGGCCCGCTGCCTGCGGGTGCACCTCGCGTCCGGCGGCGGGCAGACGTCCGCCGCCTCGCACCACGTGTACGAGTTCAGCACGCCCGAGGGCCGTGTCGTGCGGTTCACCGAGCGCGGGGGACCGCTGACGACCGTCGAGGGCGACATCGTCACCGTGCGCTACCCGGCCGGGCGTCCGGAGCGGGCCACGGCCCATGCCCCGGCGTCCGGCAGGCTCCTGGCGGAGCAGGGCTGCCTCTGCGCCTTCCTCGGGGTGTTCGCCGCCGTGTGCCTCGCCTTCATGGGCGTCGCCCATCTCGCTTTCGCGGTGGCAGGCGACGTGCTGCCGTGAAGCGACGCGCGGAGAAAGGCGAAAAAGCGAGGACGGTGAGAGGCGAGGACGGTGAAAAAAGCGATGAGGCCGGCCCATGGACTCATGGACCGGCCTCGCCGTCGGTGCGCCGCCAGGGACTCGAACCCCGGACCCGCTGATTAAGAGTCAGCTGCTCTAACCAACTGAGCTAGCGGCGCATGACTCCCGCCGTCCGCTTCCCGCGTTCGGCGACGAAGAAAATACTACCCGGTCCCGAGGGGTGCTCGTGACCACCCGCGCGGCGGGCGGAGCAGGGGCGGCGCGCGCACCGGCCCCGCCCGCGCGGGCGGCTCACAGCACCGCGCTCAGGAACTCCCGGGTCCGCTCCTGCTCCGGGTCCCCGAAGATCCGCTCCGGTGGCCCGGACTCCACGACCCGCCCGGCGTCGAACATCAGCACCTGGTCGGAGATGTCCCGGGCGAAGCCCATCTCGTGGGTCACGCAGAGCATCGTGATGTCGGTGGAGCGGGCGATGTCCCGCAGCACGTCCAGCACGCCCGCGACCAGCTCCGGGTCGAGCGCCGAGGTCACCTCGTCCAGGAGCAGCACCTGCGGGCGCATCGCCAGCGCCCGCGCGATGGCCACCCGCTGCTGCTGCCCGCCGGAGAGCTGGGACGGCCGGGCGTCGCACTTGTCGGCGAGACCCACCAGCTCCAGCAGCTCCCGCGCGCGCACCTCCGCCTCGTCCCTGCTCATGCCGAGCACGGTGACGGGGGCCTCGGTGATGTTCCGCAGCACCGACATGTTCGGGAACAGGTTGAAGTGCTGGAAGACCATCCCGATCTTCTTGCGGATCTCCCGGACCTGCTTCTCGGGCGCCGGGAAGAGCTGCTCGCCGTCGACCGTGATGGTGCCCTCGTCCGGCCGGGTCAGCGTCATCAGCAGCCGCAGGATGGTGGTCTTGCCCGAGCCGGAGGGGCCGATCAGCGTGACGTGCCGGCCGGCGGCGACGGAGAAGTCGAGCCCGTCCAGGACCGTGTGGTCGCCGAAGCGCTTGGTCACGTTCTCCAGGCGGACCAGTTCGCCGCCCGCCGCGCCGCCGGACCGCGGCCCGGCGGCGTCCTCGGGGTTCTTCGTGGTGTCAACGGACAAGACGTCGCTCCAGTGCTCGCAGGAGGAGGGAGGCCAGATAGGAGACGAGGATGAAGGCCACACCGATCACGGTCAGCGGCTCGGTGAACTGGAAGTGCTGCTGCGAGTACAGGCGCGCCTGCCCGAGCATCTCCAGCACCGTGATCGCCATCAGCAGCGGTGTGTCCTTGAGCATCGAGATGACGTAGTTGCCGAGCGCCGGGACCACCCGGCGGATCGCCTGCGGCAGGATCACCGCCGTCCAGGTCCGCCGCCGCGGCAGGTTCAGCGCCGTCGCGGCCTCCCACTGGCCGGCGGGCACCGCCTCGATGCCGGCGCGGTACACCTGCATCGTGTACGTCGAGTAGTGCAGCCCGATCGCGAAGACACCGGTGGTCAGCGCGGAGAACGTCAGCCCCCACTCGGGCAGCACGTAGAAGAGGAAGAACAGCTGCACCAGCAGCGGGGTGTCCCGGACGAACTCCGTGACCACCCCGACCGGCCAGCGCACCCACCGGGTCGGCGCGCGCATCAGCAGCGCCCACACCAGGCCCAGCCCGAAGGAGATCAGCGAGCCCAGCACCAGTGCCTGGAGGGTGACCAGCAGACCGTCCCAGAAGTGCGGCAGGAAGTCGCGTACGGCGCCCCAGTCCCAGTTCACGCCGCACCACCCCCGACCGAGGTGCCCACCGGCCGCGCCGAGCGGGCGGCCGCGCCGCCCGGCGCCTTGCCGACGCCCCGCTTGAGCCGCTTCTCGAGACCGCGCATCAGCCGGGTGAGCGCGAAGGCGATCACGAAGTAGATGAGCAGGATGTACGTGTAGATGTGCGCGCTCTCCTGGAGCGCGAGCCGCACCAGGTTGCCGCTGAACGCCAGGTCGCCCATGCCCATGACCGACACCAGCGCGGTGCCCTTGAGCAGTTCGACCAGCAGGTTGCTGAAGGGCGGGATCATCTCCGGCACCGCCTGCGGCAGCAGGATCAGCCGCATCCGCTGCCAGGGCGTGAAGCTGAGCGCGATCCCGCCCTCGCGCTGCGCCGGTTCCACCGCGGTCAGCGCGCCGCGCACGATCTCGGCGCCGTACGCGCCGTACGTCAGCCCGAGCGCCAGCGTGCCCGCCCACAGCGGCACCAGCTGCCAGCCGAAGGCGGGCGGCAGCACGAAGAACACCCAGAAGATCATCACCAGCGCGGAGGTCCCGCGGAACACCTCGGTGTAGAAGCCCGCCAGGAAGCGGACGATCCACAGCCGGTGGGTGCGGGCGATACCGACCACGAAGGAGACGGCACCGGCCAGCAGCGCGCTGAGGACGAGCAGCTGGACCGTGATCCACACGCCTTGGAGTACGAGTTCCCACAGTCCCGTCGTCATCCGGCGCACAGCTCCTTCGCGGTCAGCTCCGTCATCTCGTCCTTCGAGAACCCGAAGGGCCGCAGGACGCGGAAGAGTTCGCCGCTCTTCTTCAGCTTGTGCAGCTCGGTGTTGAAGGCGTCGCGCAGCTTCGTCTCGGTCGGCCGGAAGGCGAAACCGCCGCCGTCCACATGGGGCTTGCCCTTCACCAGCGGCGCGAACGCCTCGGTGGCCTCCGCCTTGGCGGACTTCTTCACCACCGCGCGGGTGGTCAGCGCCGTCCCCGCGAAGACGTCGACGCGGCCCGCCTCCACGGCGTTCAGCCCGGCCACCTGGTCCGGCACGATCAGGATGTCGCTCTCCTTGTACCCGGCCTCCACCGCGTACTGGATCTCCGCGTAGCCGGTGCCGGTGGCGAACTTCGCCTTCTTCGCCACCACGTCCCGGTAGTCGTGCAGCCCCTTCGGATTGCCCTTGCGGACGATGAAGGAGTCGAGCATCTGGTAGTCGGGGTCGGCGAAGAGCACCTGTTCGCACCGGTCGGCGTTGATGTACATCCCGGCGGCCACGACATCGAACTGCTGGGAGTTCAGCCCGGGTATGAGCGAGCCGAACTCGGTGGGCACGGGCTGCACCCGGTCCACCCCCAGCCGCTTGAAGATCACCTTCGCCAGTTCGGGCGCCTCGCCCGTCACCTTCCCGTCCTTGCCGATGTATCCGAACGGGATCTCGCCCGCGATACCGAGCCGGACGACCCCCTGGGCCCTGAGCCGGTCCAGGAGGTCGCCACCGCCGTCCGCGGACGCCGTCGCCACGCGACTGCACCCCGCCGCCCCCAGCGCACCGGCCGCCGCGACCCCCGCGAGCAGCGACCGGCGGCTGGGCCGCGCGGGCGTCCGTCTGCCTCTTCCAAGTCCATGTGGTGGAGCCATGAGCGCGCCGCTACCCAGAGCCGGAGAACTTATGCGAAGGAAAACGCGGCCCCTCCTGGGTACCCGGAGAGGCGGCCGTGGCGGGGCTACGACCGGGCAACGGCACCGGACGCGGGCCCCGGCAGGGCCGACGACGCCCGCGAACACAGCAGAAAGGCTGGTCATGACCGCACTCGGAGTCCTCTACCCGGGCCACTTCGCCGAGGACGACTATCCGCGCATCGAACAGCTCCTGGGCAGCGACATCCGGGTCGACCTCGTCCACACCCCGCAGGACGAGGACGCGTACCGGACGGACGTGCCGCGCGCCGCCCGGCCCGTCGAGGAGCTGACGCGCGGCGCGGAGGAACTGCGGCTGTCCGGCGCCGAGGCGGCGGTGTGGGCCGGTAGCGGCGGCGGCTTCACCGCCGGCTGGGACGGCGCCCACCAGCAGGTGCGCGCCCTGGCACAGGCGATCGGCATGCCCGCCTCCGCCACCTCCTTCGGCTTCGTGCACGCGGTGCACGAGATCGGCGTACGGCGCGTCGCCGTCGCCGCCACCTACCCGGACGAGGTGACCGCCCGCTTCGCCGACTTCCTGCGCGCGGGCGGTGTCGAGGTGGCCGCCGCGCACGGCGCCGGCTGCCGCTCGGCCGTCGAGGCGGCGGCCTGGGGCGAGCCGGAGGTCCTCGCCCTGGCCCGCGCCGCCGACACCGCGCGGGCCGAGGCGGTGCTCCTGCCGGACACCGCCCTGCACACCGCCTCCCACCTCATGGCCCTGGAGAAGGACCTCGGCAAGCCCGTCCTCACCGCGAACCAGGTGACTGTCTGGGAGGGGCTGCGGCTCACCGACCGCCGGGTCAACGCCCCCGACCTGGGCGCGCTGTTCACCCGGGAACCGATCGTCCAGGTGTGAGGCCGACGGGGACCCGGCGGAAAGGTGTGAGAAGGGCGGGCGCGCTTGCGGCCGCCCGCGCCGAGGCGTTACCTGGAAGTGTCCGGCGGTGCAGCGAGAACGCCCCGGGTCCGGCGCAGACACGGACCGGCGGCACCCGCCCGTCTGTGCTCCTGCGCCCTGCCCGCGTGCCCCGCCCCTGAGACGGGCCGCCGTCGCCGCCGTCATGGAGCGATGACGCGGAGGTGACCGAAGGTGAAAGCCGTCGTCTACGAGAAGCCCTTCGACGTGGCGGTGCGCGACGTCGACGATCCCCGGATCCAGCACCCCAACGACGTGATCGTCCGCATCACGTCCAGTGCGATCTGCGGATCCGACCTGCACATGTACGAGGGCCGCACGGCCGCGAAGGCGGGCATCGTCTTCGGCCACGAGAACCTGGGCGTCGTGGAGGAGACCGGCAGCGGCGTGACCTCGCTGGCCGAGGGCGACCGGGTCGTCATGCCGTTCAACGTCGCGTGCGGGTTCTGCAAGAACTGCCTCGCCGGAAAGACCGGGTTCTGCCTCACGGTCAACCCGGGCTTCGCCGGCGGCGCCTACGGCTATGTCGCGATGGGCCCCTACACCGGTGGCCAGGCCGAGCACCTGCGGGTGCCCTTCGCCGACTTCAACTGTCTGAAGCTGCCTCCGGGCGACGAGTTCGAGACCGACTTCGTGCTGCTCGCCGACATCTTCCCGACCGGCTACCACGGCTGCGAACTCGCCCAGGTCACGCCGGGTGAGTCGGTGGCGGTGTTCGGCGCCGGGCCGGTGGGCCTGATGGCCGCCTACTCGGCGCTGCTGCGCGGCGCGTCCAAGGTGTTCACCGTGGACCGGGTGCCCGAGCGGCTGGCCAAGGCGGAGGAGATCGGGGCCGTCCCCATCGACTTCACCCGGGGTGACCCGGCCGAGCAGATCAAGGAGCAGACGGGCGGCGAGGGCACCGACAAGGGCGTGGACGCCGTCGGCTACCAGGCCCAGTCGCACAAGGACGTGGGCCACGAGGAGCCCGCCGTCGTCCTGAACACCCTGGTCGAGACGGTACGGCCCACCGGCATGCTCGGCATACCGGGCCTGTACGTCCCCTCCGACCCGGGCGGGCCCGACGAGCACGCCAAGCACGGCCAGCTGCTGGTCTCCATCGGCAAGATGTTCGAGAAGGGGCAGCGGATGGGCACCGGCCAGTGCAACGTCAAGCAGTACAACCGCCAGCTCCGCGACCTGATCATCGCCGGGCGGGCCAGGCCCAGCTTCGTCGTCTCGCACGAGCTGCCCCTGGACCAGGCACCGCAGGCGTACGAGAAGTTCGACCAGCGCGTCGAGGGCTACACCAAGGTCGTCCTGCACCCCGGGCACGCCCTGGCCGCGTGAGCCCCGCCCCCGGGCCGCCCCCCTCCGGAGGGACGGGTCTGAGGGGATCTGAGGGGAAGGGGGAACAAGCGGGGACCGTCTCCTGTTGTCGCCCGGAGGAACCAGCACGGCCAACCAGCAGGAGGCACCCCGTGGCGGCAGACGAGATCCGAGGCGAGGGGCACGGCAGCGCACCCGTACCCCTCTCCGTCCTGGACCTGGTGACGGTGGGCGCGGGCCACACCGCCACCGAGGCGCTGCGCACCAGCGTGGCCCTGTCCCGGCTGGCGGAGAGCCGCGGCTACCACCGCCTCTGGGTCGCCGAGCACCACTCCATGCCCGGAGTGGCCTCCTCCTCACCTGCCGTGATCCTCGCCCACCTCGCCGCCCACACCGAGCGCATCCGCCTCGGCTCGGGCGGCGTCATGCTGCCCAACCACGCCCCGCTGGTCATCGCCGAGCAGTTCGGCACCCTGGAGGCCATGGCCCCCGGCCGCATCGACCTCGGCCTCGGCCGCGCCCCCGGCACCGACGGCGCCACAGCCGCCGCCCTGCGCCGCACAGATCACCTCAACGAGGGCGCCGACGACTTTCCGCAGCAACTCGCCGAGCTGACCCGCTTCCTCGACGACGACTTCCCCGACGGCCACCCCTACCGCCGTATCCACGCCGTGCCCGGCCCGGTCCAGGCCACCTCGCCCGGCGGGGTGCAGTCCCCGCACCGGCCGCCGATCTGGCTGCTCGGCTCCTCCGGCTTCAGCGCCCGGCTGGCCGGCATGCTCGGCCTGCCCTTCGCCTTCGCCCACCACTTCTCCGCGCAGAACACCGTCCCGGCGCTCGACCTCTACCGCGAGTCCTTCCGCCCCAGCGCGGTCCTCGACGCCCCGTACGCCCTCATCGGGGTCGCCGCCCTCGCCACCGAGGACGAGCGCGAGGCCCGCCGCCAGGTGCTGGCCGCCGCGCTCAACATGGTCCGGCTGCGCACCGGCCGCCCGGGACTCGTCCCCACGCCCGAGGAGGCGGAGGCGTACGAGTTCAGCCCGATGGAGCAGGACTTCATCGCGTCCTGGAACGCCAATGTCGTGCACGGCACGCCCGACGAGGTCCGCTCCGGCCTCGACGACCTCCAGAAGCGCACCGGCGCCGACGAACTGATGATCACCAGCAACGCGCACAGCGGCGACGTACGGCTGCGCAGCTACGAACTCATCGCGGACGCCTACGGGCTGCCCGGCGCCTGAGCCCAGCCCGAGCCGGGGCCTACCGGCGGCCGCAGGCGTGGCCGCCCAGCAGCTCGGAGATGCGGTCCGGTGACACCGGGCGGGAGTACAGCCAGCCCTGCCCGGTGTCGCAGCCGATGCGGCGCAGCCTGCTGGCCTGGTCGGTGGTCTCCACGCACTCGGCGGTGACGGTCAGCCCCAGCCGGTGCGCGAGCTGGATCATCGCCTCGACGATCACCTCGTCGGCCGGGCTCGCGGGCTCCGCGCCCGCCTCCGGCGTCCCGGTGTCCGCGAGGGCCGGCCGGACCGCCTCCCGCTCCGCGTACTGGAAGCCCCGGACGAACGAGCCGTCCAGCTTCAGCGCCGACACCGGCAGCCGGCTGAGGTAGGCGAGGTTCGAGTAGCCGGTGCCGAAGTCGTCGATGGCGATGTGCACGCCCATGTCGCTCAGCGCCCGCAGCGCCTCCAGCGGCCGCCCGGCCGAGCCCATCACCGCCGACTCGGTCAGCTCCAGCTGGAGCAGGCCCGGCGCGAGCCCCGTCTCCGCCAGCACCTCGGCCACGTCCGCGACCAGGTCGGAGTCCCACACCTGGCGGACCGCGACATTGACGCTGACGAAGATCGGCGGCTCGTCGGGGTGGTCGAGCTGCCAGCGGCGGGCCTGGCGGCAGGCGGTCGCCAGGATCCAGCGGCCCAGCGGCACGATCGAACCGTCCTCCTCCGCCAGTGCGATGAACCGATTCGGCGTCAGCATCCCGAACTGCGGGTGCCGCCAGCGCACCAGCGCCTCCACCCCGCGCAGCCGCCCGTCCTCCATGGCGACCAGCGGCTGGTACTCCAGGGTGAACTCGCCCCGCTCCACGGCCGCGCGCAGCGTGGAGACCAGCGCCTGGCGGGTCATCCGGTGCGCGTTGCGCTCCGGGTCGAACAGGGTCCAGCGGGCCCTGCCGTCGGCCTTCGCCCAGTACAGGGTCGTGTCCGCGGCCTGCATCAGGGCGGTCGCCGAGGTCCCGGCGGTCTGCCGCTCGACCACGCCGATCGACGCCGACACCGACAGCAGGCGCCCGGCGACCTCGAACGGCGCCTGGAGCGCGGTGAGCACCGACTCGGCCAGATCGGCCAGTTGTTCGGTGCCGGTGGAGTCCTCCACGAGCAGCGCGAACTCGTCCCCGCCGAGCCGGGCCACCAGCGGGGTGCTGCCCCGGCCGGAACCGGCCTCGTCCGCGCAGCCGGTCAGCCGCCGCGCCACCGCCGCGAGCAGCCGGTCGCCGACCCGGTGTCCCAGGGTGTCGTTGACCGCCTTGAAGCCGTCGAGGTCCAGGTAGCACAGACCGATCCGGCCGGTCCCGCCGCCGTCGTACGCGTCCGCCTCCAGCACGGCCGACAGGCGCTCGAAGAACAGGGTGCGGTTGGGCAGCCGGGTCACCGGGTCGTGCATCCGCAGATGCCGCAGCCGGGACTGGAGCTCACGGCGGGCGCTGACGTCGGCGATCGACAGCAGCACGCCCGGAGGGACGTCCGGCGGCCCGCCGTCCGGGGCGCCGTCCGCGGTCCCGGGCGCGCCCCGGGGCCGGTCCTCCGGCGGCAGCGGCGCGACCGTGACCTGCGCCCACAGCGAGCGGCCGTCGGCCTGTTTGAGCCGGCGGGTGCAGCGCAGCCGGGCCTGCCGCCCGCGCAGCACCTCGCGGTACGCCTGCCAGGTGCGGGCGTCGGAGCCGAGGTCCACCAGGTCGGCGGCGGGCTGTCCGGCGAGGTCGGCGGCGGACGCGCCGACCAGGGCGGCGAAGGTGTCGTTGGCGCTGACGACCAGGCCGTCGCGGTCGACGACGGCCATCGCGAGCGGGGCGGCGCCGAAGGCCGACCGGAAGGGCGGGGCGGGGGCGGGGGACTGGTCCGGCCCGGCGAATCCGGCCCCGGCGGGGACCGGTTCCGCCATTGGGGTGACGCCGGGGCTGAGGACGGGTGCGGGTGGGGGCGCGGGTGCCCTGGTGGACAGGGCGGCGCCGTGACCGCCGTGCGGCCCCGCCACGGCCATGGTGTCCGGGCCGCCGCCGCCCGGGTCGGTACCCGGCGCCTTCATGACATCACTCTGTGTGACTTTCGGCCGCATGAAGTCTGCCGCGGGCGTCGGCCCTTCGGACGTTCCGCTCACCGCTCGCTCCCGCAGTGCACTCGTTCTTCGTATCGGTCTCGTCGGGTGGCCGGCCAGGTGGGGATCGGCCGCCGGGCCCGTGTCCGCGCAGGAAGTGCCAGGAAAGTGTGCCGATCATAGATGGTGGCGCGGGGCCCCTTCCAGCCACTTGCCGGTTCCGCCGGATGGACGACCCTTCTGGCAGATCGTTTCTGCCCACACCTGGGCAGGTTCTTCAGAAGGACGACCGATTGTGACGTTCCGTGAGTGGTCCGGGGGCGTCATCCCCGTCGCGGCCGCTACGGCTCCGTATCTCGTGAACTCGCGTCCCGCACGCTCGCGCTCACCCTTCCGGTGCAGACAAACAGGGCGTACCCCTACAAACTCGCACAGGCTGGGTTCGGTGTCCCCGCGAACCGCACCCGGAGGTCCCTGTGCCGCGTCAGCTCCCCCTGAAAGCGCTCGGCCGTGACGCTTTCCAGGCGCTGGGCCGAGCGGGGACGCGCCCCCGACTGCGCAGCACCGCCGCCGTGTTCACCACCCTCTCGGCGGTCGCCGCCACCTCGATCCTCAGCGGGCCCTCGGTCGCCGAGCCCTTCGCGGCCGCCCCCTGCGCGCTGCGCCGGACCGAGGCCCACCACTCGGAGGGCGTCGACACCTGGAACCCCTCCTACACCCGGCCGGTCAGACCGCTCGACGCCGTGATGATCTTCCTGTCCTTCCCGGACGCCGCCCCGCTCACCACCCCGGCCGAACTCGCCGCCGACCACTTCCCGGCCACCAGCCGCTTCTACGCGCAGGCGTCGTACGGCCGGTTCACGCTGCGGGCCCATCCGCTCGGGCACTGGATCCGGATGCCGCGGCCGTCCACGGCGTACGCCATGCACCGCGACTGGGACGTCCGGGACCGGGCCGCCTATCTGCGCGACGCCGTCGCCGCCGCCGATCCGCAGGTCGACTTCTCCCGCTACGACATCGTCTACCTGGTCGCCGACCCGGACGCGCCCGGCGTCGACTCCGACGCCACGAAGGTCGTCAACCTCAACACCCCGCTGCGGGCGGACGGCACGGACATCCGGCGGGTGGTGACGGTGTTCGAACGGCATCCGCCGGACCGGCTGGTCCTCGCCCACGAGACCGGGCACGTCTTCGACCTGCCGGACCTGTACCACCGGCCGGCCGACGGCAAGGGCGACTGGGACACCTATGTCGGCGACTGGGACCTGATGGGCAGCCAGTTCGCGCTCTCGCCCGACCTGTTCGCCTGGCACAAGTGGAAGCTCGGCTGGCTGGACCCGCGCCAGGTCGTGTGCGTACAGGGGACCGGGCCGACCCGGCTGACCCTGGAACCCGTGGAGGCGGGACCGGCCGGCGCGGGGCCGCCCGGGGCGGCGGAACAGCCGGACACGGGGCAGCCGGCGGACGTGGCCGGGGTGCCGCTGTTCGGGCTGGGCGGCGGCACGAAGCTCGCGGTGGTACGGACCGGGAGCGACCAGGCGCTGGCCGTCGAGGCGCGCTCCTCGGTCGGCAACGACCTCACCGGATGCCGACAGGGGGTGCTGGTGTACCGGGTGCGGGGGGACACGGAGTCGGGCGGCGGCGCGGTCCAGGTGATCGACGCCCATCCGCGCACCGGGGCGTGCGCGGGCACCTCCGTCTATCCGCCGCTCGCCGACGCGCCGATCGGCGTGGGGGAGAGCTTCACCGTGCCCGGCGACGGTGTCCGGGTGGAGGTCGAGGACCGCACGGTCTCGGGGGCGTACACCGTGAGCATCACCCCGGCTCTGGAGAGCGAGGGGTGAGGGGCGGGAGGGGGTGTGGGCGAGGCGCGCGCGGACGCGTGTGCGTGGACGGGTGCGAGTGGCCGGGTGCGAGTGCACGAGAAAGGCGATGCGTGCTCGCTGAACGCGAACCCGCATCGCCTCTGTCATGGTGCGCCGCCAGGGACTCGAACCCCGGACCCGCTGATTAAGAGTCAGCTGCTCTAACCAACTGAGCTAGCGGCGCCTGCTGACGTCGTAGACCTTAGCATCCTGATCGGGGGGAGGAAAAATCGAAATCCGCACGGCCGACCGGGCCGCCCGGACGGCCGCCCACAGCAGGATCTCGGGACCCGGCAGCCACGGTCGCCGGGTGTCCGGCGCGACCAGCCAGCGGGACGCGGCGTGCGGGCGGCCGGGGCCGCCGACCGGTGCCGGGACGGTCACCGCGTCGCCGTTGCCGTGGCACAGCAGCGGCGGGACGCCGTCCGCGCGGCCCCGTCCGGCCTCTTGGCCCCGGGAGCCGAAGTCCTCCCACTCCAGCAGCGACGGCAGCCGGTGCGCGGTGCCCGGCGCGGCGAACAGCAGCATCCGTCCGCGGTGGACGGCCACCGGGCCGGAGCCGGGCCCCTCGCCCCAGAGCCGGTCCAGCATCCGGCGGCCGAAGATCGCGGGCACGCCGACCACGTCGAAGGCGGTGCCGCAGGGCAGGACGACCGGCGCGTCCGGCTGTTCGCGCCAGTGGGCGAGTGTGCTGCGCGGATACGGCCCGGCCGAGGCGAGCCAGTCGGCTCCCTCGGCGGTGACGCGGGTGGCGCCGGTGAGGTCGGCGGCGGCGGTCCGGCCGGCGAAGAGAGACGTTTCTGTGAGGCTCATGTCCCACGTCTACCGACTGTGAGGGCTTCCTTGCGCACGGTTGCAGGAAACCGGGACAGAGCGGGGGCCCGGGGCGTATCTTGCCCCGCGGGCATATGCCAGGAGGTCCGGCGGCCGGGAGCGGCCGGGCCGGGCGGGGTGAGGGTGCCGAGTGGGGCGGCCGGGGTCAGAGGGGATCGGCCGGGTTGGCGTGCACGCTGTCCTCGGCGCCGCGCAGCAGGTCCCGTCCGAACTCGACCATCCTGTGGGCGTAGTCCTCGGTCCACTGGGCGCGCTCGGCGATGTCCGCCGGCTTCAGCCGGTCGAAGCGGCGGGGGTCGGCGAGCTGGGCCGCCGCTATCGCCTGGAACTCCACCGCCCGGTCGGCCGCCGCGCGGAACGCCGTCGTCAGTTCGGTCGCCCGCTCCAGCAGCGTCCTGGGGTCGTCGATCGACTCCAGGTCGAAGAAGTGCTCCGGGTCGGAGGCGGCTGCCACGGGCTCGAAGAGCAGGGGCGCGGGGCGTAGCCGCGGTTCGTTCCGACGCGGCGTGGGCTCCGCCATGTCTTCTCCTCCTCGTACGGTCTCGGATGGCGCCGTCCTCGTGGCGGGCCACCCTCCATTCTCTCGCGTGTGCGCAAGGGGACGGGTGCTCGCTGCCCATCCCCGGACCTTCTCAAGCCCCCGCCCCCACGGGATGTTCCCGCCGCCCCACCCGTCCGGGACGGCCGGGTGCCGGGTGCCGGGTGCCGGGCGCTGGGTGCCTCCGAGGCTCAGGGTCTCCGGGGGACCCGTCCCTGAGGCCCAGGGGTTCCGGGGCGCGCGTCCCTGTGGCTCAGGGTCTCCATGGCACCCGGTGTTCGCGCAGGCGGGCCAGGACCGCGTGGTTGGCCTCCCAGCCGTCCGGGAACTTGACCGTGACGCCCAGCTGGACCGGGTCGGTGGAGGGGTGTTCGTCGAGGAGTTCGCTCACGCCCGCGCGGCAGACGACGATGCAGGCGTGCCGGTGCCGGGAGGCCAGCACGCACAGGCGGCCGGTCTCCAGGTGGAAGGCGGTGGCGTCGGGGCGGCCGGAGAGCGGGTGGAGCACGACGGTGACGTCGAACTCGCGGCCCTGGAGCCGGTTGGCCGTGTCCACGGTCACGTCCGTGACGCCCACGGAGGCGAGGGCCGCGCGGACGGCCGCCGCCTGGTCGCGGTGGGCGGTGCCGACCGCGATCCGGTCGGCGGTCAGCGGCGCCGGTTCCTCCGGCGCCCGCTCGGACAGCGCCGCGCCGCCGCGCTCCAGCAGCCGCGCCACGACCGCCGCCACCGCCCGCACCGCCTCCGGGTCGGTGCGCGGGGTGTGCCGCGCGGGCAGCTCCAGCAGGCCCCAGCCGGACTCGGCGGCCTCGTCGATCACCCGGTCGGGGCCCGAGCCGTCCGAGGGCACCGCGAAGCCGAGCCGCCGCTGCCCGGCCGCCGTACCGCTGCGGAAGGGCGTGTACGGGTAGAACGCGTCGGACACCAGCGGCGCCGCCGACGCGGGCAGCCGCCACGACACGGGCAGCCGGTGCTGCGGCAGCTCCGGGTTGTGCGCCAGCAGTGTCGTCACCGCCGAGGCCGACGGGTCGTACGACAGCCCCGCCCACTGCTCGCCCCCGACGATCGAGAACGGGTCCAGCTGCCCGGGGTCGCCCACGAACAGCGCCCGCTCGAACAGCCCGGCCACGGCCAGCAGCGCGTCCGAGCGCATCTGGTACGCCTCGTCGACGATCGCGTGCCGCCACGGCTCGGCGGTCTTCACATGCGCCCACTTCGCGGCGGTGGACAGCACGATGCCCAGCCCGGCCAGGTCGCCCGCCTTCGCGGACGTGCGGACGTTCTCCAGGGCGTCGAGCGCCTTGTCGTACGGGTCGGAGTCGCTGCTGTGCAGCCGCCCCACGGGCAGCTCGGGCTCCTTCTCCGCGAGCCGTACCACCAGGTCGTCGACCTGCGCGTTGGTCTGCGCCACGACCATCAGCGGCCGCCCGGCGGCGGCCAGCTCCAGTGCGGCGCGCACCACCAGCGTCGACTTCCCGGCGCCCGGCGGGGAGTCGACGACCACGCCGCGGTGCGTGCCGTGCAGGGTGTCGCGGAGGATCGCCTCGGTGGCGCGGGCGGCCGCCGCGCCGGGGTCGAGGCCGGGCCCGGGGGCGCCGGCCGCGGCGGAGGTCTCCTCGGTGGGGGCGGTCACAGGACGTCCTCCTCGGTCACCGGGTCAGGGGCCTGGGCGGCGCTCTCCTCGCCCGGCGGCCCGCCGTGCGTCCACGGGGTCTGCTCCGGGTCGGGCAGCTTCGCCCCGCCGCGCTGCTCGTGCTCGAAGAGCGTGAAGCAGACCCGGTCGCCCTTCTGCGGCACCGAACCGGCCTCCGGCTCCTTGCCGCGGCCCATCTTGTCGAGGATCCGCAGCACCACCAGCGTCCCGTCCTCCTCGACGGCCACGCACTGCGCCGACTGCGGCCTGCCGTCCAGCGAGCGGTACACCTTGACCCGCTCGGCCAGATGCGGACAGTCGTCGGTGCGCACGGTGACCAGCGGGCGCGGGCTGGGCCGCTTGCCGTCGCTGTACGCCATGGTCACATCGGTGACCTCCCCGGCGAACGCCTCACCGGACAGCCGCCGCCCGGCCATGACCAGCGGGTCGTCCAGTGCCTCCTGGGCGTCCAGGCGGGCCTGCTCGCGCTCGCGGGCCGCCAGTTTGTTCGCCGCGGTGACCGCGTCGTCGCGGCGCGGCTGCGGCGGCTCCCCGGCCAGTACCCGGTCGCGGTGGGCGGTGAACGACCAGCGGTCGCGCGTCCACCGCTCCGCCACGCGAGCGCCCTGAGGCAGCTCCCGCAGCAGGTCGAGGCCCTGCCAGACCTTCTCCCAGGTGGGCAGGGCGCAGCCCAGGACCAGTTCGTGGACGCGGCGCTCGGCCGCGGTGAGCGCGGCGAGCCGGTCGTCGGCCTCCAGCCCGTCGGCCGCGGCGGCCAGCTCGCCGCGCGCGCGGTCGTAGCGCTCGATGGCGGGCGCGAGGAGCTTGTTGTCGAAGGCCGGGTCGGTGGCCGGGCCCGCGGGCGGGCACAGCAACTGTCCTGCCGCGTCCCGCTCCAGCTCGGCCCGCAGCGCGGCCTCGGCGCCCGAGAGGCCGTCCGGCGGGTCGATCCAGGCGAGCAGGGCTCCCAGGTGCTGGTCCTCCAGGGCGGACTGGCCGGTGGTCCAGTGCCGGGCCAGTACGTCGCTGAGGGCCAGCAGCAGCGAGGAGCCCGGCACCCGGGCCCGCTCGCCGAAGTGGGTCAGCCAGCGCCCCAGCAGCGGCACCCGGGGCGGCGCCGGATACGGGGTCTCCGGGTCCTGCTCGGCGGTGCGGCGGAAGCGCATGGAGCGGCCGAGCAGCCGTACGAAGTCGAGGCCCGCCCGGCTCGGCACGATCAGCTGGGGCGCGTCCGCGCACAGCTCGGTCTCGACCTTGACCCGCTTGCCGGTCTCCGGGTCGGTCTCGGTGCGCTCGGCGGCCTCCACCACGTCGGCGTAGGAGTCCAGGTAGGGCAGGACGACGTCCGCCAGCTCGGCCAGGAACGCGAACCGCAGGTCGCGGTCGCGCGGCTGCGCCACGGCCAGCAGCCGGGGCGCGTCCCGGTCGGTGCCGACCAGCGCGCCGAGCGGGGCGCCCGCCTCACCGGCGGTGGTGAGCGGCACGAGCACCAGGGGCCGCCCGGACAGATGCCGGTGCCGGACGGTCGCGGCGGGCTGGGCGTGGCCGTCGTGCACCGCCTGGAGGCGCGCGAGGGTGTCGATCAGCGACATGCGGCCCCCTGCCGGTCGTCGGCGGCCGCGGTGCGCCGCGCGGGTGCCGGGCGCGGGTGGTCCCGCAGGGCCTCCGCCCGCAGCAGCGCGGCCCGGCGCAGGGCGGCCACCGCCGGGTCGTCCGCCTCGCCCGCCTCGCCGTGGGCCGCGGCGAGCACGTCCTCGACGGTCGCCAGGCCGCCCAGCTCGGCGCGGACCGAGCGGCCCAGGGCGGTCACCGCGCCGTGCGCGCGGGAGCGGGCCCGGCAGTGGAAGGCCAGCTCGCAGGCGGCCAGGCACTCGGGCGCGTAGGCGGCGGGCACCGCCTCGACCGCCGCCGTCAGCTGCTCGGCGGGCAGCTCGGGGGAGAAGCACACGCCCTCGGGGAGCAGATCGGCGATGTCCTGCAACCGGGTCAGCCGCGCCAGCTGGCGGGCGGTCACCGCGCGCTGCTTGCGCACGTCGACGGCGGAGGCGGCGGGCAGGTTGGAGAAGTCCTTGGGGCACACCAGCAGCACGCGGTGCCGTACGCGCGGGGGCGGCGCCCCGTCCGGTGAGCACCGGGCGGCGACCTCCTCCAGGGCCAGCACGTACACCGCGGCCTGGCGGGCCGCCGCACCCACCTTCGCCGGGTCGGCGGAGCCGTCCAGCATCGGGAACGACTTGATCTCCACGACGGTCCAGGCGCCGTCGGGGTGCACCACCACCGCGTCCGGTTCCAGGAAGGCGGGGGAACCCGCCACGTCCAGGGCGAGCATCGGGTGGTCCAGCAGCGTCCAGGCGCCCGCCGCGGTGGCCTCGCGCAGCGCCAGCGCCGTACGCGCCGCGCGTCCCTCGGGGCCGGTCGCGGTCAGGTCCGGGACGTGCGCCTCGTGCGGCGGCTCGGCGCCGGGGTCGAGCCGCTGGTGCACCAGCCGCAGCAGCTCGGCGCCGCCGTCCGCCTTGACCCGCGCCTCGAACGCGTTGCCCCGGGTGAGGGCGAACTGCGACTGGCCGAACGCGGAGGGGGCGCCCAGCGCGCCGGCGAGCGCCGTCTTGTCCACGCCCGCGCCGTCCAGGATCGCGCGCCGTCTGCACCCCGGGTTGGCGGCCAGGGCCGCCAGCGCGCGGGCGTCCAGGGCACGGGCCGGTACGCCGGGGCCGCGCAGCTCAGCGAGCTGCTGCCGGAGCGCCGTCCCCGGTGTCCTGGGGGGAGGCACCCGGCTCGGCTCCGGAACCGAACCGTGTTTCGCGCTGCCGTGGAATTCGCTCACCCGCCGAAGTCTGGCACTCGCCACTGACAACGGGGGAACCCGCGCCGTCCGGGCGGCCCGCCAGGGCCGGGACCCGCGCGGCCAGCAGCGTCCGGGCCCGGTCGGCGGCGCGCAGCACGTGCGGGGCGAGCAGCAGCCCGACGCCCATCACGGCCACACCCGCGACCGCGTCCAGGAAGTAGTGGTTGGCGGTGCCCATCACCACGATCGCGGTCAGTGTCGGGTAGGCGACACCGGCCGCCTTCGCCCAGCGGGTGCCGCCGTGGCGCCACAGCATCACGCCGCACCACAGCGCCCAGCCGACGTGCAGGCTGGGCATGGCCGCGTACTGGTTGGTCATGCCGCCCATGCCGCGCGGCGCGCTGGCGTCGCCGCCCCACCAGCCGTACGAGCTGTAGTGGGCCATGGTGTCCACGAAGCCGTGACCGGGCGAGAGCAGCCGGGGCGGGCAGGTCGGCAGCAGGGTGAAGCCGATCAGCCCGATGAACGTGGACGTCATCAGCCAGGTGCGGGCCGCGCGGTAGTACGCGGTGCGCCGCCGGAACAGCCACACCAGGATCGCGGGCGTCACCACGTAGTGCAGGGACGCGTACCAGAAGTCGGCCGGGACGCCGAGCCAGGGCTCGCGGGTGAACAGCCGGTTCAGGGGGTGCTCGAAGTTGATCCGCAGCACCTTCTCGATGTGCAGGATCGACAGACCGTGGTCGACGGCGCCCGCGACGTCACCGCGGACCAGCAGCCGCCCGGCCGAGTAGCAGCCGTACACGAGCAGGATCAGCGGCAGCTCGGTCCACCAGCGCGGCCGGGTCCGCGGGGGCGCCTCGGCGCGCGGTGCACGTGCCGGTGCCTCGGTCTGCGGCATCCGATGCCCTCCCCCTTCAGGTCGCTCTTGTCGTCGCTGCGGCGCCCGGTGATCTCCGGTGGTCCCCGGCCGGTCGTGCCACTTTACGGTGTATGCGCCCGCCCGCGCGGGGCGCCCCGGCCCTCAAAGACGCGAGGGCCGCCCGCCGGGTTGCCCCCGCACAGGGTGCGCGATGATGGAAATCCCCGTCCGAAGATCTGACTTTTCCCGGAAAGGCTCCTCATGGCACCGCGCATCCTGCTGGCCCGGCACGGGCAGACCCAGTGGTCGCTGTCCGGCAAGCACACCGGCAGGACCGACGTGCCCCTCCTGGAGGAGGGCCGGCGCGGCGCCAAGCTGCTCGGCGAGCGGCTGCACCGGGCACCCTTCGACGGACTGCCGGGCGTCGAGGTCCGCACCAGCCCGCTCGTGCGCGCGCGGGAGACGTGCGAACTGGCCGGTTTCGGCGAGCGCGCCACGGACTGGGACACGCTCATGGAGTGGGACTACGGCTCCTACGAGGGCATGACGCCCCGGCAGATCCAGGACGAGGCCCCCGGCTGGCTCCTGTGGCGCGACGGTGCCCCGCGCGGGGAGACGCCCGGCGAGGTGCGGGACCGCGCCGACGAGGTGGTGGCCTGGGCCCGCGGCGAGGACCGCGACGTGCTGGTCTTCGCGCACGGGCACATCCTGCGGGCGATCGGCGCCCGCTGGCTCGGCCTGCCGCTCGACTTCGCCGCCCGCGTGCGCCTCAGCCCCACCTCGCTCTCGGTGCTGGACTGGGCCTACGGCGAACCGGTCCTGCACAGCTGGAACGACGTGGGGCACCTGGAGGGCTAGGACGGCCGCCGGAACCGCCGCGCGTGGTGCCGGGGCGCCCGCCGGGCCGGCCGTGCGCGGTGCGCGCGGGCCGTGGTGCCGGACCCACGCGCGCGTGGCTGCCGTGTCGGCGTCAGTATCGCCAACCGGCCGCCGCGCCGGACCCCCGCGCGCGTGGCTGCCGTGTGGTCGGTCTCACGCCGTCCGGGGGGTGCTCGCGTGCCGTTCCAGGAACGCCGAGACGCCGCTCGCCCGGCGGTGCGGCAGCAGCACCCGTGCCGTCCCGGCCAGCATCATCTGGATCCGTGACGACTGGACCTGGTCCAGCAGGTCCAGGACCCGCATCCCGGCCGCCGCCGCCTCGTCGGGACGCCCTCCGCGCGCGAGGTCGTCGGCCAGCTCCGCCGTGTACAGCGCGATGTTCCGGGTGAAGTGCGGGTCCTGGAGGCGGGCGGCCCGCAGTGCGTACCGGGCCGCGCGCGGCCAGTCGCCCAGCGTCGACCAGCACTGGGCCTCCAGGCCCGCCAGCTCCGCCTCGCCGTAGAAGCTCATCCACTCGGGGTCGGCGTCCGAGGGACCCCGCCCGTACAGCGCCTGCGCGCGCGCGAGCGCCTGTGCGCAGCCGGTGCGGTCGGCGAGCCCCGCCCAGCCGCCCGCCTCGCGCAGCGCCAGCAGGGACATCAGCCGGGCCGAGCCCAGCTCACGGGCGGCGCGCTGGGCCGCCTGCGCGGCGCGCACCGCCTCCCGTGGCCGTCCGGCGTCGCGCGCGAGGAACGCCGTGTTGCAGAAGGCGTGCGCCTCCACGGCCGCGTCCCCGGTCATCCGGGCCGTGGCCAGCGCCTCGGCGTAGTGCGAGCGGGCGTCGTCGAAGCGGCCCGAGTCATGGGCCAGCCAGCCCACCGAGATGGCCAGCTCACCGGCGCCCGCGTGCAGCCGGTCGGCCGTGGCCCGCCGGGTCGCTCCGGCGTCGAGCAGGGCGTAGGCGGCGCGCAGCGGAGCCGCCGCGCGCCGGTAGAGGCCGTCCGCCCCGTGCCGGTCGTCGAGCAGCCGGATCCGGCGGACGGCCTCTTCGACGGCGCCCGCCTCGCTCGCACCGGCGCGGCGGACCGGGCGGTCCGCGGCCGACGCGTCGAGGGCGAGCCCCAGGGGGCCCAGCGAGGCGGCGGCCATCGTGGCGCCCCCGCGGGTCATGAATGCGCGACGCAGCACGTCGCTCTCCTCGTGGTCCTCGTGCGGGTGGTTCGGGTCTTGCTCGTCGTGCGGGTGATCCTGGTCGCGCGGGTCGCGCGGGTCGTGCGGGTCGTACCGGTGATCCTGGTGGTACGGACGGGGCGCCCCCGTCGTCTCCAGTGGTGCGTGGGCCGGGCTCTCGGTGTGCGCGGGGGGCGCGTCGCCGCTCTCCGGGGCGCGCGCGGCGCGCCCGCGCACGGACGAGCGGGGCGCGAACCCCAGGTCGGCGAGGGTGCGGCCGGGGAACATGTGCAGGAACACACGCTCGTACGCGTAGTTGGGGCAGCGGATCTCGCCCGCCTCCACCCGGCCGATGTAGCGCGCGTCGCAGCTGACCCGCTCGCCGATCTCCCGGGCGGCACGCCGCACCGCCGCGGCGAACTCGGCCGGGGAGCGCTGTCCGCGCAGCCGCCGGAAGGCGAGGTTCGGCCGCGGTGGCCGGGGGGACGGGGACGAGGTCACCGTTGACGACGCCATGGCCGGGCCCTCTCGTGCGAACCGTCGAACCGTGCCGGAACCGAGGGGAGTTGCCCGGGTTGCCCCGGTGACGCCCTGTTTCCGACGGGCAAGAACGTACCGGTTGTGTCCGGGCCGCCACGCAGTGTTTGGCTACAAACCGGATATCTCATCCGCGATCTGCCATGAAGTGCCATCCTTTGTGGCTGACTTCGGCCGTAGCCGTTGACGCCCCCGCCGCGTTGTACCCCGTGAACCGGGAGCCGCCCGACTCCCGACCCGCTCGCGCACGAGGAGGGGTATCCGTGGTGGAGTCCGGGACGCGGACCAAGGGGAGCGCCGATCGTCGGCCGTCGCCGCCGGCACCGGAGGCCGACTGCGACCTGGTGACCGTACCGGCCCGGCAGGGTCTGGAGGCGGTCGACATCCTGCGCCGCGAGGCGGAGGAGGCGGTGGGGCCCGTCCTGCACGACGACGGCGGCGACACGCTGGGATTCGTGGTCCCGGCGGGCACCGCGGCGGGGTGGGACGTACCGGGCAGCACCTGCACCAGGACGGACGGCCGCGGTCTGCGCACCGCCCCGGAGCCGCCTGTGGAGGGCTCAGACTGGCTCCTGCCGCCCGAGGAGACCGACCTCGCGACCGACCCCGCCGTGCTGCGCCGCGCCCTGGACGAGGCGGCCCGGATGCTCGCGGTGGTGGACAACTGCTGCTGACGGCTCCGCGGCGGCTGCGGTGGCTGCGGTGTACGGCGACGCAGCGCACGGCGGGTACGGCGTACGGGCGGGTTCGGCGTACGGCGAGTACGGCGTACGGCGAGTACGGCGTACGGCGAGTACGGCGTACGGCGAGTACGGCGGGTGCGTCGGACGGGGTGCGCTCCGGACCACGCCGGGCCGCCCGGTCCGGCCGGCCGGACCTTGCGACAATGGGGGAATGGGAAGGTCCAGGAGTCCCCGGCGCGAGCGCGGGAGCACGGCAGCCGTCGCCGAACAGGTGGACGGCGGTCTCGCCGAGCTCGTGCCCGACCGGGAGCGGGCGAGGGCCTGGACGCTGCTGATCGACGGGGCACCGCAGTCGCACGTCGACCTGGACGACCCGGCGTACCTCTCCTTCGAGTACCAGCGCCGGATCGGCCATGTCATCGACCTCGCCGCCCCCGCGGGCAAGCCGGTGCACGCCGTCCACCTCGGCGGCGGCGCGCTCACCCTCGCCCGCTATGTCGCCGCCACCCGCCCCCGCTCCACCCAGCAGGTCGTCGAACGGGACGCCGCGCTGGTGGGTCTGGTGCGGCGCGAGCTGCCGCTGGACGCCAACGCCCGGATCCGGGTGCGTTCCACCGACGCCCGCGAAGGGCTCGCCAAGGTGCCCGCCGGATGGGCCGACCTCGTGATCGCCGATGTGTTCAGCGGCGCCCGCACCCCCGCCCACCTCACCTCGGCCGAGTTCCTGGACGAGGTCCGCCGGGCGCTGAAGCCCGGTGCCGTCTTCGCCGCGAACCTCGCCGACGGCCCGCCGCTCGCCCATCTGCGGGGCCAGATCGCCACCGCCGCCGCCCGGTTCGCCGAACTGGCGCTCGTCGCCGACCCGGCCGTCCTGCGCGGCAGACGCTTCGGCAACGCGGTCCTCGTCGCCTGCGACCGGCCGCTGCCGATCGCCGAACTGACCCGCCGTGCCGCCTCGGACCCGCACCCCGGCCGGGTCGAACACGGCCGTGCGCTCACCGACTTCACCGGCGGCGCCGCACCCGTCACGGACGCGGCGGCCGTCGCCTCACCGGCCCCGCCCCCGTCCGTCTTCCGCTGACGTCAGGCAGCGGCCAACGGCCAACGGGCAACGGCCAACGGTCAGTGGACGACGGACGGTGGACGACGGGCGGGGGAGCGGACGGCGGGCGGATAAGAGGGGCGCGCGGGTCAGTAGTTGCCCACCTCGACCCGGGGCGGCCCGTCGTGCCACGAGCAGATGACCGACACCCGGTCCTCGCCCGAGGTGAACTCGACCCGGATCCAGCTCGCCGTCTTCCACACCTGCATCGACCAGCCCGTGCCCGGCGTCGCCGAGACCAGGCTCGCGGAGGCCGTGTCCAGGTCGAACACCACACGCCCGCCCTCGGTGTCGTAGCCCTTGACCGTCCCGGAGCCCCCCGAACCGCCGGAAGCCCCGGATCCGCCGGTGCCGCCCGAACTCCCGGACGTGCCGGGCGCGTCGGGGGAAGCCGCGGACGCGCCGCCGGTGTCCGCGGGCGGCGCGGAGCGCGACACGCTCGGGGCGGGGGGCGACGGGGTACGGGACGGTGCGGCCGGCGGCGCGGACGGGCGCTTCGACGACGGGCGCCGCGTCGCGGAGGCCGGTGGCGGTGACTCCCGCGCGTCCGCGTCACCGGCCGTGATGGGCAGGGCGCGCGGCGGGTCGTAGGCGGTGCCCGCCAGCACCGTGTGGACACCCCACCACGACAGCGTGACCGCCGCGCTCGTCGCCAGCGACCACGCCAGTACGTGTACGAATCCTCTGAGCATCGCGGCCATCCTGCCGCACGCCTCCCACCGGCGTCTCCGCGGAGTGCCCGGAGGGCAGTTGTCCACAGGTAGGACCCGGTGGGACCCCCTCCCGGGCGGTTGTCCACAGGCGCGCACCGGCCGCGCCGGTATGGCGTACGGTGCGGCGCATGGCAAGTGTGCTCGTGGTCGAGGACGACCAGTTCGTACGCTCGGCGCTGATCCGGCATCTGACCGACGCCTCGCACACCGTGCGCAGCGTCGGTACGGCACTGGAGGCGCTGCGCGAGGTCGCCCATATCCGCTTCGACGTGGTCGTCCTGGACCTCGGACTGCCCGATCTGGACGGCGCCGAGGCCCTGAAGATGCTGCGCGGCATCACCGACGTCCCGGTCATCATCGCCACCGCCCGGGACGACGAGGCGGAGATCGTCCGCCTGCTCAACGACGGCGCGGACGACTACCTGATCAAGCCCTTCTCGGTCGAGCACCTGTCGGCCCGCATGTCCGCCGTGCTGCGCCGGGTCCGCTCGGGACCCGACCGGACCGCGCGGCCCACCGTCATCCGCGTCGGCGGCCTGACCGTCGACCCGCTGCGCCGCCAGGCCGAGCTGGACGGTGCGCGGCTCGACCTGACGCGCAGGGAGTTCGACCTGCTCGCCTTCCTCGCCGGGCGGCCGGGCGTGGTCGTCGCCCGCAAGGAGCTGCTGGCCGAGGTGTGGCAGCAGTCCTACGGCGACGACCAGACCATCGACGTGCATCTGTCCTGGCTGCGGCGGAAGCTGGGCGAGACCGCCGCGCGCCCCCGCTATCTGCACACCCTGCGGGGCGTGGGCGTGAAGCTGGAGCCGCCCGGAGCGGGGCCGGACCGATGAGATGGGCCCTGGTCAAGGTCTGCCTGGCGGTCACCGTGATGGTCGTCGTCGCCTTCGCGGTCCCGCTCGGCCTGGTCGTCAAGGAGATGGCCCGCGACCGCGCCTTCTCCAATGCCGAGCGCCAGGCCGCCGCCGTCGCCCCCGCCCTGTCCATCACCACCGACCGCGAACAACTGGAGCGGGTCGTCGCCTCGGCGGACTCGGACGGCCGGATGGCCGTCCACCTGCCGGGGGCCGGCGGCGGCGCCCCCGTCGACATCGGCCGGCACCGGTCCGCCGCCGCGGACATCGCCACGGTCCGGCGGCTCGGCCGCGCCTCCACCACCCAGGTGCCCGGCGGATCCGCGCTGCTCCAGCCGGTCGCGCTCAACTCCGGTGCCATCGCGGTCGTCGAGGTCTATGTCCCCGAGGCCGAGGTCAGCAATGGCGTGGGCACGGCCTGGGCGGTGCTCGCCGGGGTGGGTGCCGCGCTGATCGTCGGCTCGGTCGCCGTCGCCGACCGGCTCGGCGTGCGGATGGTGCGGCCCGCCCGCCGGCTCGCCGAGGGCGCGCACGAACTGGGGGAGGGCAGACTGGGCGCCCGGGTCCCGGAGGAAGGACCACCCGAACTGCGCCGGGCCGCCGTCGCGTTCAACTCCATGGCCGACCAGGTCGTCCAGCTCCTCGCCAACGAGAGGGAACTGGCCGCCGACCTGTCCCACCGGCTGCGCACCCCGCTGACCGTGCTGCGGCTCAACACCGCCTCACTCGGTGACGGCCCGGCCGCCGAGCAGACCCGGGCCGCCGTCGCCCAGTTGGAGCGCGAGGTCGACACCATCATCCGCACCGCACGCGAGGCCAAGCCGCGCACGGCGGCGGCCGGACCGGGCACGGGCGCGGGCTGCGACGCGGCCGAGGTGGTCCGGGAGCGGATGGGGTTCTGGTCCGCGCTCGCCGAGGACGAGGGCCGCACCTGGCGGCTGGCAGGAGTGGAGCGGCCGGTGCGCATCCCGGTGGCCCGCGCCGACCTCGCCGCAGCCCTGGACGCCCTGCTCGGCAACGTCTTCCGGCACACCGCCGAGGGCACCGCCTTCGCGGTGGACGTGCACACCGCCGAGGACGCGGTGATCGTGCTCGTCTCCGACGCGGGCCCCGGCATACCCGACCCCGCCGCCGCCATGCTGCGCGGCAGGGGCTCGGGGAACGACGGCTCCACCGGGCTCGGCCTGGACATCGTGCGCCGTCTGGCGGAGTCCACCGGCGGTGACGTCCGGATCGGCTCCTCCGTGCTCGGCGGCACGGAGATACGCCTCTGGCTGCAACTGGACGGCCGCCGCCCCGTACGGGGCACGGGCCACCGGGGCACGGTGCGCGGCCGCCGCCGCGCTGCCACGCGATAGGGCGAGCCGCCGCGCGGTGGGGCGAGGAAGGCCGGGCGCGGGCCGGAGGGGCAGGGGCTGAGGGGAGGGAGGGGGAGGGGGGAGGGGGGAGGGGGAGGGGCCCCGGAACGGAGGCGAGGGGGAGCAGCGAAGCGAGTCACCCCACAGGTCCGGACCTTTAACCGTCCCCGATCCCTCCCTTAAGCCAACCCTAAGATCCCCGACTCCCGCCCGGAACAGCCTGATTGCCCGGTTCCGGATCGCTAGCGTGCTGCCGCACCCCACTCGCACCGCACCCCCACCCCCCCGGCCCCCCACGCACCGCACCCCCGACCCGCACGGCACCCCCACTCCCTCGGGCACCTCAGGGCTCCCGTGAACAGCGAAGGCAGGCACCGCGATGAGCACGCACCGGCGCAGGATCAGCGGCAGGAACAAGGCGATAGGCGGCCTGGTGGCGGCGGCCGTGGCCGGTGGCGGGGTGTTCCTGTTCACCGCCACCGCGCAGGCGGCCGGGACCGGTGCCGCGTACACCAGGACCAGCGACTGGTCCACGGGCTACACCGCGCAGTACGTCGTCACCAACAACAGCGGGTCGGCCGAGAAGGACTGGACCCTGGAGTTCGACCTGCCGTCGGGCACGAAGCTGGGCTCCCTGTGGAACGGCGAGGCCGCCGTCAGCGGACAGCATGTCACCGTGAAGCCCGCCAAGTGGGACACCGCGGGGCTCGCCGCGGGACAGTCCGTCACCGTCGGCTTCGTGGTCGACGGCACCGGCGACCCGACCGGCTGCCGCATCGACGGCGCGGCCTGTTCGGCGGACGGCGGAGCGACCCCGCAGCCCAGCGGCCGGCCCACCCAGTCCGCGAGCCCGGCCCCGACGCCCACCCCCACCAGGACGTCGACGCCCGCCCCGACGGCGACCGCGACGGCTCCGACCGCGAGCCCCACGTCCTCCCAGAGCCCCGGCACCGGCACGACCGCGGGCGCCGGCTTCGCGCCCTATGTCGACACCTCCCTCTACCCCGCCTTCGACCTGCTGGGGAGCGCCGACGCGACCGGCGTGAAGAACTACAACCTCGCCTTCGTCACTGACGGCGGCGGTTGCACACCCAAGTGGGGCGGGGTGACCGACCTCGGCGGCGACGCCGTGGCCGCGCAGATCGGTGCGCTGCGGGCCAAGGGCGGGGACGTACGGGTCTCCTTCGGCGGCGCCAGCGGCTCCGAGCTGGCGACGACCTGCTCCTCGGCGGACGCGCTGGCGGCGGCGTACGGCAAGGCGGTCGACCAGTTCAAGCTGACCAAGGTCGACTTCGACATCGAGGGCGGCGCGCTGCCGAACTCCGCCGCCAACACCCGCCGCGCCCAGGCCATCGCCGCGCTCCAGCGCCAACACCCGGACCTGGACGTCTCCTTCACCCTCCCGGTCATGCCCGAGGGCCTGACCCAGGACGGCGTGAACCTGCTGGCCGGTGCGAAGTCGGGCGGGGTGAAGATCTCCACCGTCAACATCATGGCGATGGACTACGGCGCCTCGTACAACGGCGACATGGGCACGTACGCCGAGCAGGCCGCCACCGCCACCCAGGCCCAGATCAAGAGTGTCCTCGGGCTGTCCGACAGCGCCGCCTGGAAGGCCGTCGCCGTCACCCCGATGATCGGCGTCAACGACGTCTCCGCCGAGGTCTTCAAGGTCGACGACGCCGGCCAGCTGGTCGCCTTCGCCCGGTCCAAGGGGCTCGGCTGGCTGTCCATGTGGTCCGCCACCCGCGACAAGCAGTGCGCGGGCGGCCCCAAGCCCACCGCGGACGCGACGTGCAGCTCCGTCGCGCAGGAGCCGTTCGCCTTCAGCAAGGCGTTCGGCGCCTACAACTGACCGGCGCGCCCCCGCGCCACGCCGGCGGGCCGTACGGAGAGGTGTTCCGTACGGCCCGCCGCGCATCAAGAAGACGCCCGTCAGAAGACCCCCGTCAGAAGACGGCCATCAAGAGCGCCCGTCAGAAGACGTTCGTCAGAAGGCGTCCACCGGCGGCAGTTGCCCGGTCCGGGCCGCCTGCCCGTACCAGAGGGCGCTGGACTTCGGGGTGCGGTCCAGGGTGGCGTAGTCGACGTACACCGCGCCGAACCGCTTGGCGTAGCCGTAGGACCACTCGAAGTTGTCCATCAGGGACCACAGGTAGTAGCCGCGGACGTCCGCGCCGTCCGCGAGGGCCCGGTGCACCGCCGCGAGGTGGGCGTGCAGATAGGCCACGCGCTCCGGGTCGCGTACGCGGCCGTCGTCGTCGACCTTGTCGGGGCAGGCGGCGCCGTTCTCCGTGACGTGGAGCGGGAGGCCGGGTGCCTCGCGGCTGTAGCGCATGATCAGTTCGTGCAGGCCGCCCGGGTCGATCGTCCAGCCCATCTCCGTGCGGTCGCCCGGCGGCTGGTGGAACGCCACGTCCCGCGCACCGGGCCACGGTGAGTGCCCGCTCGCGCCGTGGGCGTCCGCGCGCGGGCCCTCGGGCGCGTTCCGCGCCGAGGAGACCAGCGCGGGCGTGTAGTAGTTGAGGCCCAGCGCGTCCAGCGGCTGGTGGGCGGTGGCCAGATCGCCGTCGAGGACGTACGACCAGTCGGTGACCGGTGCGGTCGCCTCCAGCAGGGTCGCCGGATACGCCCCGTGCAGCATCGGACCGTGGAAGACCCCGCAGGCCAGGTCGTCGATCTGCCGGGCCGCCGCCAGGTCCTCCGGCTGCTGCGACAGCGGGCGGATCACCTGGGAGTTGAGGCTGACGGCGACCGAGGCGCGGGCCGGGAGCACCGAGCGCAGCGCCTGGGTGCCCAGGCCGTGCGCGAGGTTGAGGTGGTGCGCGGCGCGCAGCGCGGCCACCGGGTCGGTGCGGCCGGGCGCGTGCACCCCGGAGCCGTAGCCCAGGAAGGCGCTGCACCAGGGCTCGTTGAGCGTGGTCCACTGGTCCACGCGGTCGCCGAGCGCCTCGCCGACGAGGTGCGCGTACTCCGCGAAGCGCCGCGCGGTGTCGCGCTCGGGCCAGCCGCCCGCGTCCTCCAGCTCCTGCGGCAGATCCCAGTGGTAGAGGGTGACGGAGGGCTTGATGCCGTGGGACAGCAGCTCGTCGACCAGCCGGCGGTAGAAGTCGAGACCGGCCTGCACGGCGGGCCCCCGGCCGGTGGGCTGGACGCGCGGCCAGGAGACCGAGAAGCGGTAGGCGTTCAGGCCGAGCCGGGCCATCAGGGCCACGTCGTCGCGGTAGCGGTGGTAGTGGTCGACGGCGGTGTCGCCGGTGTCGCCGCCGGCCGTCGCGCCCGGCGTATGGCTGAAGGTGTCCCAGATCGAGGGGGTGCGGCCGTTCTCCCGTACGGCGCCCTCGATCTGGTAGGCGGAGGTGGCCGCGCCCCAGAGGAAGGAGGGCGGGAAGGACACGTTCTGCGCTTCGGGCATGGAATCGCTCCCATGGGTCGGATGGGCCCATTATGCATGGGAGCGCTCCCACAACAAAGGAGGATCCCGCGCGGACCACACCCCGCCCCCCGGACCACACCCCGCCAACCGAACCCGCCCCGGAACGCAGGGCCATGATCCGGTCGGCACCCGGCCTGGCACCCAGTCGGCATCCGGCGGGCACCCGCCCGGTCCCGCTCAGGCCGACTCGCGCACCACCAGCTCCGTCGGCAGGACCACCGCGCGGTGGCCGGTGCCGCGCTGGGCGATCTCGGAGAGCAGCAGGTCCGCCATGGTGCGGCCCATCTCCTCCAGCGGCTGGCGGACGCTGGTCAGCGGCGGATCGATGTGCCGGGCCACGATCGAGTCGTCGAATCCGACGACGGCGACGTCGTGCGGCACCCGCAGCCCGGCGGCGCGCAGTTCGAGCACCGCGCCCGAGGCCATCACGTCGGAGGCGGCGAAGAGCGCGTCCAGCGCGGGCCGCCGCCGCAGCAGTTGGCGCATCGCCGCGCGTCCGCCCTCCTCCGTGAAGTCGCCCCCCGCGATCAGCTCCTCGTCGGCGGGGAGCCCGGCGTCCGCCAGCGCCGTGCGGTAGCCGTCGAGCCGGGCCTGCGCCGCGTCCATGTCGAGCGGCCCGGTGATGGTGCCGATGACCCGGCGGCCCCGGGCCAGCAGGTGCCGCACCGCGGTGCGGGCGCCGCCGCTGTTGTCCGCGCGGACGTGCCCGAGCGGTTCGCGGTGGCTGCGCCGCCCGGCCAGCACGGTGGGCACCGCCAGTTCCTCCAGCCGGTCGGGCAGAGTGTCGTCGCCGTGCACCGCCATCATCAGGACGCCGTCCACGCGTTGGGCCGACAGATAGTCGGCCAGTCGCGCGTACTCTTTCTCGTCCCGGGCCAGGACCAGCAGCAACTGCATCCCGGCGTCGGCGAGTCCGGTCGACACGCCCCGGATGATCCCGGAGAAGTACGGCTCGGAGAAGAGCCTGGTCTCGGCCTCCGGGACGACCAGGGCCACCGAGTCGGTGCGGCGGGTGACCAGGGAGCGGGCGGCGCGGTTGGGGACGTAGCCGAGTTCGGCGATGGCCTGCTCCACGGCCGCCCGGGAGTGCTCGCTCACCTGGGGCGAGCCGTTGATCACCCGGGAGACCGTGCCCCGGCCGACCCCGGCGCGGGCGGCCACGGCGTTCAGGGTGGGGCGCCGGACGTCCGCGGGCCTCGGGGGCGGTTCGGCGGGGGTCATCGTTCACCTTCCGGCGGTTGCGGTGGGGGTCCGCTCATTCTGGCCCAGAAAATCCGGCGGCCACCCCGGACGATCACCCCATGGTCGACAGGGGCCCGTTCACCCGGCTGTGACCTGCGTGAATCCTGGAGGACACCGGACGGGGGCCGCAGGGTCGCGTCGCGCCGCACGACACATTCACGTGACGTGCGGAACACGCTTGCGCAACAACGCCGTTTTCAAGTCTTGACACCTGGCCCGGCAGCAACGAGTCTTCCGGCATGCCGCATGGGAGCGGTCCCACGGAGATTCCGGGACGCTCTCCCGTGCGGACCCCCGTACCAACGGCCCTTCCCTCTACCTCATATGGCACACCGTTGACCAGCAACTTCGCACCGCACTTCGGGTGCAGTGGGCTGGCCGCTGCTCGAACCGAGAGGGCAGGTCCGCACCGCCGGGATCCGGCGGTCTGATTCCTGAGGTCCCGTTCCCCCTGGAACAAGGAGTAGTGGAATGCGCATCACCCGTACCGTCGGCGGTCCAGGCCGCGGAGCAGCGGCCCTGACCACGACGGTTCTGACGGCCTCGGCCCTGCTGCTGACCGGTTGCAGCAGCGACGGCGACTCGGACAGCTCGGATGCCAACGGGAAGATCACCCTCAAGGTGGCCGACTACGGGCAGTTCGGCTACAAGGAGGCCGGCCTGTTCGCGCAGTACGAGAAGCTGCACCCGAACATCACGGTGAAGGAAGAGACCACCGCGAACGAGCAGGACTACTACCCGAAGCTCCTTCAGCAGCTGAACTCGGGCAGCGGTCTGGGGGACGTCACGGGTATCGAGGTCGGACGCATCAAGGAGGTCGTCGACACCCAGGCGGGCAAGTTCGCCGACCTCAGCAAGACGATCAACGTCGCCGACTGGGTGTCCTGGAAGGAGAAGCAGGCCACCGCCAAGGACGGCACGGTCATCGGCGCGGGCACCGACATCGGCCCGATGTCGCTCTGCTACCGCAAGGACCTCTTCCAGCAGGCGGGTCTGCCCAGCGACCGCGAGGCCGTCGCCAAGGCGGTCGCGGGCGGCTGGGAGGACTACATCAAGCTCGGCGAGCAGTACAAGACGAAGGCGCCGTCCGGCACCTTCTTCATGGACTCCGCCAGCGCCATGTACAACGCGGTCGTCAGCTCCTCCGCGAAGCAGTACTACGACGCCGAGGGCAAGCCCGTCTACAAGGACAGCGAGGCCGTCCAGCAGGGCTGGAACCTGGCCGCCGAGGCCGCCTCGAAGAAGCTGAGCCAGGGCCTGCCGCAGTTCCAGGACGCGTGGCAGGCGGCGCTGCGCAAGGGCACCGTGGCGTCCATGGCGTGCCCCGCCTGGATGGCCGCCCAGATCGCCACCTACTCCGGTGAGACCTACAAGGGCAAGTGGGACATCGCCCGCGCGCCCGGCTCGACCGCGGCCAACTGGGGCGGCTCCTTCCTCGCCGTGCCCAAGGGCGGCAAGCACGTCAAGGAGGCCACCGAGCTGGTCAAGTGGCTGACCGCCCCCGAGCAGCAGGCCGCCGTCTTCAAGGCGGTCGGTGTCTTCCCGTCGAACAAGGGCGCGTACGAGCTGGCCGGCGTGAAGGACGCGAAGCTCCCGTACTTCAGCGACGCCCCGGTCGGCCAGATCTACGCCGACGAGGCCAAGGCCATCCCCGAGGCGGTGCTCGGCCCGAAGGACGCCGCGATCAAGGACATGATCTCGACGCAGATCAACAACATGGAGCAGCGCGGCACGGCGCCCGACAAGGCATGGAAGGCCGCGACGGAATCGATCGACAAGGCGATCGGCTGACGTCCGCCGGTGCGGACGGCCCCACCGGCCGTCCGTACCGCCCGCCCGCCCGCGTCGTCCGTACCGCCCGCCCGCCTGCGCCGCCCGCCCGCACCGCGCGCGACGGTCGCATCCCGACGGCCGGTCCCGGGCGGCGGCTCCCGGTGACGGCTCCGGGCGGTGGCTCGGGGCGGTGGCTCCGGGCGGCAGTGCCCGCACCAGGCCCGGCTGCCGGCGCCGGGCCGTACGGGCGTTCGCGGGCAGGCTGGTCGGAAGCGTCGTGGCTGTCGCGGCCGGGACGGGCCCGGACAGGTGGACCCGGAGGCAGGACCGGGCGGGGACTCGCCCGGTGGGCTCGGCGGGCCTGTGCGAATCCGGGCAGGGATCGGCCGGGTCGTCGAGCCTACGCCGGGTCGGCCGGGACAGCCGGGCCCTCGGGCCTACGCCGGTCCGGCTCGCCGGTCAGTCGCCCCGCCCCGCCTCCCTGCGCACCGCCCCGGCGGCGCGGCCGAGTCCACGGGCACGGCCGTACCCCTGGGACGGCGACCGGTCCCGTGGGACGGTGAACGCTCCCGCAAGGCCGTCCCCGGCCCTGGGGAAGGGGGCCGATCCACGGTCGGCACCCGTCCCGCGGGTCGTCGGCCGACCCGGCAGGACGGCGGCTGTCCCGTGGGCCGGGCCCCGATCCCGCGGGCCGGTCCCGTCCGGTAGGTCGGACCCGTCCCCGCAGGCCGGGCCCATCCCGCCCCGCCCCCAGGCGGCGGCGGCCGGTACCGCCGTCCGTCGCCAGGACGGCGGTACCGCCCGCACCACCCAGGAGCGGCGCCGGGACGGCAGTACCACCCGCACCGCGCAGGAGCGACGCCAGGACGGCGGTACCGCCCGCACCACCCAGGAGCGACGCCGGGACGGCAGTACCACCCGCACCGCGCAGGGACGGCGGCGGGACCCGGCGGCCCCGGCGCCCGCAGCCCGCCAGAGACCGCCGACCGCACCCCGCCCGCCCCGCCCCGCCCGCACCGCCTCCCACCCGGCCCCGGCCGCACCCTCCCAGGGAAGGACTCCCCCCGTGGCAACGACAACCCCCGTACGGGGCGCCCACACCCCGCCGCCCGGCGGTTCCGGCGCCGCGCCGAGCCGTCGCGGCACATGGCGCACCCGGCTGTGGCGCTTCGACGACAAGGCGTCGCCGTACGCGTACATCGCCCCCTTCTTCCTCGTCTTCGGCGCCTTCGGGCTGTACCCGCTCCTCTACACCGGCTGGATCGCCCTGCACCGGGTGGAGCTGACCGGGCTAGACCAGTCGCAGTGGGTCGGCTTCGACAACTTCTCGAAGATCCTCCAGGACTCCGAGTTCTGGACGGCCGTCTCCAACACCTTCGTCATCGGTGTCATCTCGACCGTCCCGCAGCTGCTCGTGGCGCTGGGCCTGGCCCATCTGCTCAACTACAAGCTGCGCGCCAGCACGTTCTGGCGGACGGTGATCCTCACCCCGTACGCCACCTCCGTGGCCACCGCCGCCCTGGTCTTCGCGCTGGTCTTCCGCGCCGACGGCGGCATCCTCAACTGGGTGCTGCACTTCTTCGGCGCGGGCAACACCGACTGGGGCAACGGGGAGTGGACCTCCAAGATCGCCGTCTCGGTCATCGTCATCTGGCGCTGGACCGGCTACAACGCCCTGATCTACCTGGCGGCCATGCAGGCGGTGCCGAGCGATCTGTACGAGGCCGCGTCGATCGACGGCGCCACGCGCTGGCAGCAGTTCCGCAAGGTGACCATCCCCTCGCTGCGGCCGACGATCCTGTTCACCATCGTCATCTCGACCATCGGATCCATGCAGCTGTTCGGTGAGCCGCTGCTGCTCCAGGGCGGCACTCTCGGATCCCAGGGCGGCAGCGAGCACCAGTACGAGACGCTCAGCATCTACCTCTACAACTACGGCTGGAAGCTGGGGCATCTGGGCCCGGCCGCGGCCGTCGCCTGGGCCATGCTCGTCCTGCTGCTGCTCATCGCCCTGATCAACTGGATCGTCGGCCGGTTCGTGCGCAAGAGCGCGGCCTGACGGGAGCGACATCGATGACCACGACCAGTCCCCTCACCCCCGTGCCGGACCTCACCCCGGCTCCGGACGCCCCTGCCCCGGGCGGGTCCCGCGGCCGTTTCAAGATCGGCGCCGGCCAGCAGCTCAAGGGCGGCCCGTTCACCTACCTCGCCCTCGTCGTCGTCGGCCTGGGCTCGGTCTTCCCGCTGTACTGGACGCTGGTGGCCGCCTCCCACGACCAGCAGCGGGTCCTGGACAGCCCGCCGCCACTGGTGCCGGGCGGCAAGCTCTGGCACAACATCCAGGCCGCCTGGGAGCAGGCCAACCTCGGCAAGGCCATCGTCAACAGCGTCATCGTGGCCGGCTGCATCACCGTGGCCACGCTGTTCTTCTGCACGCTCGCCGGTTACGCCTTCGCCAAGATGCGCTTCCGGGGCCGGGGCGCGCTGATGACCGCCGTCATCGCCACGCTGACGATCCCGCCGCAGCTCAGCGTGGTCCCGCTCTTCATGCTGATGTCGGACATCGGGTGGGGCGGCAAACTGGAGTCGGTGATCTTCCCGACCCTGGTCGGCGCCTTCGGTGTCTTCTTCATGCGCCAGTACCTGCTGGAGGCGCTGCCCTACGAACTGGTCGAGGCGGCCAAGGTGGACGGCGCGAGCAATATCCGCGTCGTGTGGAGCGTCGTCCTGCCCGCGGCCCGCCCGGCGATGATGGTGCTCGGCATGCTGACCTTCGTCCAGGCGTGGAACGACTTCTTCTGGCCCTTCCTCGCCCTCAACCAGGAGAACCCGACCCTCCAGGTCGCGCTCGGCCAGCTCAGCGCCTCCTACACCCCCGACCAGAGCATCGTCATGGCGGGCGCGCTGGTCAGCACGCTTCCGCTGCTGCTGGTCTTCATCGTCTTCGGCAAGCAGATCGTCGGAGGCATCATGGCGGGCGCGGTGAAGGGCTGACCTCCCGCACCCGCCCCGCCCCCTTCCCACACCCTCTCACCCCACCCCCCTCTCACCCTCCCCGTACCGCCTCGCCCGCGGGCCGGGCGCACACCCCGGCGCCCGCCCGCATCCCCCCACCGGACCCCGGTCCGGGCCCTTTCCGCCCGTCACCTGCACGCCACCTCTGGGAGCGCTCTCACCATGACCGCCGTACGACCCGAGACCACCGCCCGGCCGTCCTCCGGCACGTCCTTCCCCACGGGTTTCGTCTGGGGCGCCGCCACCGCCGCCTACCAGGTGGAGGGCGCCGCGGCCGAGGACGGCCGCACCCCCTCCATCTGGGACACCTTCAGCCACACCCCCGGCAAGGTCCTCAACGGCGACACCGGCGACATCGCCGCCGACCACTACCACCGCTACCGCGACGACGTGGCCCTGATGAAGGACCTCGGCCTCAAGGCGTACCGCTTCTCCGTCTCCTGGTCCCGGGTGCAGCCCACCGGCCGCGGGCCCGCCGTCGAACGCGGCCTCGACTTCTACCGCCGGCTCACCGACGAGCTGCTGGCGGCGGGCATCACCCCGGTCGCCACCCTCTACCACTGGGACCTGCCCCAGGAGCTGGAGGACGCCGGCGGCTGGCCGCACCGCGACACCGCGCACCGCTTCGCCGAGTACGCCGAGATGACCGCCCGCGCCCTCGGCGACCGCGTCGGCGTGTGGACCACCCTCAACGAGCCCTGGTGCTCGGCGTTCCTCGGCTACGGCTCCGGCGTGCACGCCCCGGGGCGTACCGACCCGGCCGCCACCCTGCGCGCCGCGCACCACCTGAACCTCGCCCACGGGCAGGCGGTCGGCGCGCTGCGTTCCGTGCTGCCCGCGTCCGCGCAAACGTCCATCACGCTCAATCTGCACCAGGTGCGCCCGCTCACCGGCAGCCCCGAGGACGCCGAGGCCGCGCGGCGCATCGACGCGGTCGGCAACCGGATCTTCACCGGCCCGATCCTGGACGGCGCCTACCCGCAGGACCTGCTCGACGACACCGCGCACCTCGTGGACTGGGGCACGCTGGTGCACGACGGCGACCTGGCGGAGATCTCCCGCCCGCTGGACGTGCTCGGCGTCAACTACTACGCGCCGACCGTGGTCTCCCACTCCGCCGACGGCGCCGCCACCAAGAACGACGGCCACGGCGCGAGCGAGCACTCCCCGTGGACCGGCTCCGACCACGTCGCCTTCCACCTGGCCAACGACCAGCTCACCGCGATGAACTGGGCCATCGACGCCAGTGGCCTGCACACCCTGCTGACCGGCCTGGCCGCCTCCCACCCCGAGCTGCCGCTGATGGTCACGGAGAACGGCGCCGCCTTCGACGACTACGTCTCGCCCGAGGGCCGGGTCAACGACCCGCGCCGGATCGCCTACCTCCACGCCCACCTGGACGCCGTGCGCCGGGCGGTGGCGGACGGGGCGGACGTGCGCGGGTACTTCCTGTGGTCGCTGCTGGACAACTTCGAGTGGTCCTACGGCTACTCGAAGCGCTTCGGCGCCGTCTACGTCGACTACGGCACCCAGCGCCGCATCCCCAAGGAGAGCGCCCACTGGTACGCCGGGGTGATCCGGGACAACGCGCTGCCCTCGGCCGGCTGAGCGCGGACGCCCCCTCTCCCTTTCGCCTCCCCTTCGCCTCCCTTTCGTGTTCCTTCCGTTCCCTTCCGTCCCCCTCTCGCCGCTGCCCGCGCGGCGGTGGGGGAGGGGGCGGCCGTGCCCCCGGCTGTTAGATTCCTGGCCTGGGTTCCCGGCCTGTCGGCGGGGTGAACGGAAGGCGGCGACTATGGCGGTCAACGGTGGGCGGGGCCGGGGTGGCGGCCGGCCGACCCTGGAGGAGGTCGCCGCCCGCGCCGGGGTGGGCCGCGGCACGGTCTCCCGCGTGATCAACGGTTCGCCCCGGGTCAGCGACGCCACCCGCGCGGCCGTGGAGGCGGCCGTCGCCGAACTCGGCTACGTCCCCAACACCGCCGCCCGCGCGCTGGCCGCCAACCGCACCGACGCCATCGCGCTGGTCGTCCCGGAGCCGGAGACCCGGTTCTTCGCCGAGCCGTACTTCTCGGACATGCTGCGCGGGGTCGGCGCCGAACTGTCCGACACCGAGATGCAGTTGCTGCTGATCTTCGCGGGCGGCGACCGGGAGCGCAGGCGGCTTGCGCAGTATCTGGCCGCGCACCGGGTGGACGGGGTGCTGCTGGTGTCCGTGCACGCCGACGACCCGCTGCCGGACCTGGTCGCCCAGCTCGGCATCCCGGCGGTGATCAGCGGACCGCGCTCGGCGGCCGAGGCGCTGACGTCCGTGGACTCCGACAACTACGGGGGCGCCCGGTCGGCGGTGGAGCACCTGCTCTCCCGGGGCCGCCGCCGCATCGCGCACATCACCGGCCACATGGACGTCTACGGTGCCCAGCGGCGCGTCGACGGCTACCGCGACGCGCTCGCCGACGCCGGTCTCACCGAGGACGAACACCTCATCGAGCAGGGCGACTTCACCGAGGAGGGCGGGCACCGGGCGATGACCCGGCTGCTGGAGCGCGAGCCCGCCCTCGACGCGGTCTTCGCCGGTTCGGACGTCACCGCAGCCGGTGCCCGCCAGGTGCTGCGGGCCTCGGGCCGCCGCATCCCGGACGACGTGGCGCTGGTCGGCTACGACGACTCGGCCATCGCCCGCCACATGGACCCGCCGCTGACCAGCGTCCGCCAGCCCATCGAGGAGATGGGCCGCGCCATGATCGACCTGCTGCTCACCGAGATCGCCGACCGCCGCCCGCCCGAGTCGGCCGCCCCCGAGCGGCGGCACGCGGTGCTGGCCACCGAACTGGTGGTCCGTACGTCCTCCTGACGCGCCCCGGCGGTCACCGTAGGGGCGCCGGTGCCGTCCCCCGCCACACCCTCTCGCCGTCCTGTGTCTCCCCGGTCGGGGCGAGCCCGGCGGCGGTGGCGACCGCGGCGGAGGCGTGGTGCCCGGGGTGGATGTGCGCGACGACCGTGCCGACACCGGCCCGCCCGAGCAGGGCGACCAGCGCCCGCGCCGCCTCGGAGGCGAACCCGCGCCCCTGCCAGGCCGTCCCCACGACCCATGCGATCTCGGCCGTCTCCCGGCCGTGCACCGTGGCCTGCACGGTGCCCGCCAACTGCCCGCCGGACCGCAGCCGCAGCACCCAGTTGCACCAGGAGACCCCCACCTCCCCGGACCCGCCCACCAGCCGCTCGTAACGCGCGGCCAGCCCCTCCTCGTCCAGCGGCTCCCCGCCGATGAACCCGTACAACTCCGCGTCACCCAGCACCCCGGCCATCTCCCGGGCGTGCTCCACCCGCAGCGGGACGAGCTCCAGCCGCTCGGTACGGACACGCTCGGCACGCACGGGGCACCCTCCAGCCTCCGGGGAACGACATCCCGGTCCTTGACCTCGACCAAACCTGAGGTTCTACGGTCATCGTATTCCGTCGATCAAGAGGCATGAGGAGAGGCAGAGGCACATGAGCGCGACGCTCAAGGAGTACACGCAGGAGGAGTTGGCCGCCCAGCCCATCGGGGCGTGGACCGGCGTGGCCTACCGGCTGGTGGTCGGCGCCATCCGTGAGCAACTGGCGGTGGAGGACCTCACACAGCCGCACTGGTGGACGCTCAACCACGTGGCCGGGGCCCCTGGCAGGTGGACCCGCGCGGCACTGACCGAGCGGCTGGCGAAGTGGGACGACCTCGGTACCGACTTCGACGCCGTCTTCGACGACCTCACCCGCCGCGGCTGGCTCACGGAGGACGCGGGACTCATGACCCTGACCGAGGCGGGCGAGAGGGGCCTCGGCCGCGCCAGGCAACGCGGCGCACGCGTCCACCGGCAGACGCACGAGGGCATCGACCCGGCCGACTTCGCGACCACGGTCGACGTCCTGCGCCGCATGGTCGCCAACCTGGGCGGCGACGGGAACCTGCCGGACTGAGGGGAGGGGCGCGGCGAGCCGCCGAGAACGATGGGAGGGCCTCGGCGCGGCCGCGGTGGTCATGGCGTCGAAGTCGCGCTGGGCGGCCGCTCGGTCAGGGAGAAG
Source organism: Streptomyces sp. PL-25 (assembly GCF_058344915.1). NCBI lineage: Bacteria > Bacillati > Actinomycetota > Actinomycetes > Kitasatosporales > Streptomycetaceae > Streptomyces > Streptomyces sp. PL-25. The sequence continues at coordinate 2,613,298 of NZ_CP136997.1, read as the reverse complement.
GCGGTGCCACGCTCGACCACGCCTGCCTCCACTCGCGGAGCCGCTCCTCGCGAGACACGGTGACAGCGAGCTGCGCCGGGTCGGAGGCCGGCCAGGTCCCGCCCGAGTGCCTGCCGACGGGACGCAGGATGTACGTCCCCTTCTTCACGTCGGTGATCACGCCCTCCCGGTTCGCGTGTCCGTCGTGCACCTGGTCGCCCACCCAGGGCTTCCGCTCGGTCACCGGGCGGCCTCGCGATCCAGCTCGGCCCAGACCTGCTTGCCCCAGGGGTGCGGGTCGGTTCCCCAGCGCTCGGCGAGGGCGTCGACGAGCAGGAGCCCCCGGCCGTTGGTGAGAAGGCCGTTCCTGGGCTCGGCCGGCATCGGGAGTTCCCGGGCCTTGTCGACCACGCCGATCCGTACGAACCGTTCGCCAGACCGGGGGACGACGACGCGGATCACGCGGCTGTCCGTGTGCTTGACCGCGTTGGTCACCAGCTCCGAGACGACCAGTATCGAGGTATCGGCCAGTCCCTCCAGGTGCCAGGCGGCCAGGGCCGTACGGACGAGCTTGCGGGCGGTCCCGGCACTCTCCTCCAGGGCAGGGAGGGTCTCGGAGTAGCCGGGGCGCCCCGTGGGGTGTGGCCTTGCCATCACAGTCATCAGGACCTCTGGGAGTGCGGTTGCGGTGTGGCCGTACCCGAGTGAACGGCTCATGACCTCCCAGCGGCAGGAAAAGTCCGTGCTGTGCGCGTCAGCGAGCACCGGTAATTTCGCGGCAACCCTGCTACCGAGGGGAACGCGATGGCTACTTTGGGTACGTGACGGAGAACGGGAGCTTCGCCGGTGCCCTGCGCGAGAGCGGGCTGACGCAGGCCGAGTTGGCCGACAAGGTGAACGCTCGGCTGATCTGCGCGGGACACGAGGGGACGGTGAGCGATCGCACCGTTCGCAACTGGCTGACCGGGAAGACGCTGTGGCCGCACCCCAGACAGAGGGAGGCGTTGGAGGCAGTATTCGGCTGTACCGCCGTAGAGCTGGGCTTCAGCGCACCAGAGCGACGGCGCCCCTCGAACTCTCTGGAGGACCCTGTGAACCGCAGGAACTTCCTCACCACCACCACCGGCACGACCGTCGCCGTGTCCGTCCCTCTTGTCGGCGCTCCCCCTCAGGTCGGCACCTCCGATGTCATCCGCCTCCGCCGGGGCCTGGACGCTCTGATGGAGGTCGACCGCAGCCGAGGCGGTCACGAGGGCTTGGAGCGGGCCGCCCTCCTCGGAGCCCAAGAGGCCCTGGCCAAGCAGAAGCTCGGGGCCACCCAGCGCATCCGCCGACGACTCTTCTCCGTGGCCGCCGTCTACACCGCCACGGCGGCGTGGAGTGCCATCGACGCCCGTCAGCTGGACCGGGCGCATGCCTTGCTGGGGAAAGCCCTGTACCTGGCGGGGATGGCCAAGGACCCCATCGCGGAGATGCGGGTGTGGAACTCGTACGCGATGCTCGCCCACCACCGGCACGAGTTCACCGAAGCCGTCGATGCCGCCTACGCGGCACAGGGGACGGGCATCGCCCGGCGGGTTCCTTTCTTCGCCTCTCTGGCTCACGCCCGTACGGCCGTCGGCCACGCCAACCTCAGGGACCGCCAGGCCGCGCTGCGGTCCCTGGGACACGCACAGGACGCTCTGACCAAGGTGGACGCCGCAGAGCCCACCCCGTCGTGGATCGCCTTCTACGGTTCGGCCGAGCTGTTGGCCATGACCGCGATCGTCCGTGACCGTATCGGGGACGCAGTCGAGTCCGAGGCTGCCTCTCACAACGCCCTGGCCACGATCCCAAAGGAATTCAAGCGCAACCGGGCCTTGGCCATGTGCCGCCTCGCTCTGGCCCAGCTCCACCAGCGCGACATCGACCAGGCGTGTTCGACGGCCTCTACGGTCTTCACACTGATGTCCGGACACCCGATCCCCGGCAGGATGCGCTCCCTGCTCGGCGACTACTACCGCGACTTGATCACTCTTGCGCCGGACGCTTCGATCGCCCGAGAGTGGGGCGACCGTTATCGCACTGAATGGAGTCGACTGTGAGCGCCGCCGGGCTGGACATCCGACACTTCGGGACCGATGACCTGGCGGAGATCCGTCAGACGCTCATCGCCCTGCACGCGGCAGCCGCGGGGCCCGACCGTGACGACGACTTCAAGAAGAAGTTCCCCTGGTTCGTGGATCACTGGGGAGGCAAGGACGGGTTCGCCTGCGTGATCGCTTACGACGGTGCGGAGCCGGTGGGCTTCGCCTACGGTGCCCCGTCGGACGAGGGCCGGGAGTGGTGGCGCGAGTACCTGGAGGAAGCCCCCGAGAAGCACCGGACATTCGCCTACTCCGAGCTGGCCGTCCACCCCTCCAAGCGCAGGCAAGGCGTGTCGGACGCGCTCTCCCGGGCGCTCTTCGAGGACCGTCCCGAAGACCTCGTGGTCCTCCTGGTCGACGTGACCCACCCACGCGTACAGGCCCTGTACGAGGACTGGGGCTTCCGGAAGATCGGCGAGCGGCAGCCGTTCCCGGACTCCCCGGTCTACGCCGTGATGCTCGCTGAACTGCCACTGAAGTAGGCGCGGCACTCAGGAAGCTGTCTCGACCGTGCACTCCTCGATCCACCGGGCCACGACCGAGAACGTCGCCAGGTACTCCAGCGCTTCCTGCTGGGACCAGTTCACCTCGTCCTCGTGGGCGGCCAGGTTCCGGAGCGCCAGGAAGACCCCGGCAGAGATGTACTTCGCACCGTCCTGACGCGCCTTCCAGGTCGGGGTGGTCCGGTCCCCGTCGAAGCGGAGGCGCGGCTTGCCCTCCTCGGGCGCCTTCATGTCGAAACTCTGCATGCAGAGGTCCTTCTCGCCGATGTCGTGGCGGCCGAGCTTCTGCTGAAGGCGCCGGTTGACCGTGCGAGCGTCGGCGAGGACGGCGTCCTGATGGGCTTCGGCAGCCCACAGTGGCGCGGCTGGCTCCCAGACCCACGGGTGGAGTGCGTCCGCCTGGATGGCAGGTGAGGCGGGCCGCAGGAACGCCGCGATCTCATCGGCGTGCTTGGCGTGCCCCAGGGCCTCGGCCGTCCCCAACCGTACGAGTTGCCAGTACGCGAGACTCTCTGGGGCGTACTGATCCAGCTCGGTGAGAGCGCGCGGGACGTAGGCACCGATGATCTCGCGAGCGCGCGTCATCTCGATCGCGAGGTCCTGCGGCCAGTCCGGCCAGCGATCGATACCGCTCCGACTGGCCTTGGCCGCCTCCATCTTCGCGATGTGTATGTTCACGCCCTCAAGGAAGTTCCCCAGTGTCTCGACAGCGTAGGTGTGATCCATGCTCGGACTCTAGGGTGAACCGGCCGAGTGGGGCCGTGGTTCTGACCAGAGAAGCCGGTGAGGATGGGGGACGGGACGACGGTCACTCGTCGTCGAGCCGCTGAAGAACCTGCGTGAAGTCACCGGAGTCCAGCAGACCGGCGAGCACCTGGGTCATGTTGCCGATGCCGGGATCCCGGACTATCAGTCCGTCGGAGCACCGGAAGAAGCGTCCGCTCAGCTCCTCGCCTGTCCGCTCCCACCTCTTCATCAGACGCTCCACCTCGGCGAGAGTGAGCACGGTCGCACTCCAGCGCGAGCCGTCCGCTGCCAGCCGTACCTCGACATCGACGTTGCAGACGGCATCGAGATCCTCTCCGGCGCCGGCCAGGAATGACGCCTCGAACCGGGAGGTACGGACGCGGTACCAGGGTTCGTCCCAGCCCTGCTCGGGGCTCTCGTCCCCTGTGTCGGTCATCCGGCGATTGTCCAAGTCTGCCGCGGCGGAAACGGAAGAAGCCGGTGACCCTGGATTCCCGGGTCACCGGCTTCTTCGGTGAGGGTGAGTGACGGGACTCGAACCCGCGGCATCCTGGACCACAACCAGGTGCTCTACCAGCTGAGCTACACCCACCATGACCGGTGGTGGAGGAGGCTTTCGCTTCTCCGACCGGCCGAGAAAAAGTGTACAGGGTCCGAAGGGGTGCTCGCGCACGACTTTCGCGGCGCCCCTTCGAGGGACCCTTCTAGCCCTGCTGAGCAGGCAGGACGTGCTTCGCGGCGATCGCCTTGGCGGTGTCGGAATCGGGGCCGGGCTGGGGGACGAAGACGGCCTCGCGGTAGTAGCGCAGCTCCGCGATGGACTCGCGGATGTCGGCGAGGGCGCGGTGGTTGCCGTTCTTCTCGGGGCTGTTGAAGTACGCCCTCGGGTACCAGCGGCGGGCCAGCTCCTTGATCGAGGAGACGTCGACGATGCGGTAGTGGAGGTGGCCCTCCAGGGCCGGCATGTCGCGCAGCAGGAAGCCGCGGTCGGTGCCGACCGAGTTCCCGCACAGGGGCGCCTTGCCGGGCTCCTTCACATGCTCGCGGACATAGGCGAGCACCTGCTCCTCGGCGTCCTGGAGCGTCGTGCCGCCGGGCAGTTCGGCCAGCAGGCCGGACGCGGTGTGCATCTGACGCACCACCTCCGGCATCGTCTCCAGCGCCGCGTCCGGCGGGCGGATGACGATGTCGACCCCCTCGCCGAGCACGTTCAGCTCGGAGTCGGTGACGAGGGCGGCCACCTCGATGAGAGCGTCGTCGGACAGCGAGAGGCCGGTCATCTCGCAGTCGATCCACACCATGCGATCGTTCATGTGTCTCACCTTACGGCGAGCCGCGGCGGGCCGGACCGACCGTGCACCGGTCCGGCCGGACCGGTGCGGACGGACCGGTCCGGGGCGGAAGCGCGGTGTGTGCGCTCCCGCCCCGGACCGGCGTACGTGCTTCCCGGCTTCCCTGGCTTCCCCGTTTCCCGGTTTTCCAGGGGGTGCCTCAGCCGCCGCTGCGCTGGCCCGGCAGGCTGCCCGACAGGGCCGCCGGTGCCCGGCGGACCGTGTGCTGGAGCGGACCCTCCGGGTGCAGCGCGGACACCGGGCCGGAGGGCTGCGGGACGCCCAGGATCTGGGCCGTCCCGGCACCCGGGCCCGCCGCGCCCAGCGGCGCCTCGGCGGCGTCGACCGGTCGCTCGCCCTGCGGCCTGCGCGCCCGGTACGCCGCCCGGTAGGCGGCCGGGGACGAGCCCAGCTGCCGCCGGAAGTGGCCGCGCAGCGCCACCGGCGAGCGGAAGCCGCAGCGGCCCGCGACCTCGTCCACCGAGTAGTCGGACGTCTCCAGCAGCCGCTGCGCCTGGAGCACCCGCTGGGTGATCAGCCACTGCAGCGGCGCGCTCCCGGTCAGCGAGCGGAACCGGCGGTCGAACGTACGGCGGCTCATGTACGCCCGTGCCGCGAGCGTCTCCACGTCGAACTGCTCGTGGAGGTGCTCCAGCGCCCAGGCGACGACCTCGGCGAGCGGGTCGGCGCCGATCTCCTCCGGTAAAGACCTGTCCAGGTAGCGTTCCTGGCCTCCGCTGCGGCGCGGCGGGACCACCAGGCGGCGGGCCAGCGCGCCGGCCGCCTCGTTGCCGTGGTCCGTGCGCACGATGTGCAGGCACAGGTCGATCCCGGCGGCCGTGCCCGCCGACGTCAGCACGTCGCCGTCGTCGACGAACAGCTCCCGCGGATCGACGTGCACCGACGGATAGCGCTTGGCCAGCGTCGGCGCGTACATCCAGTGGGTGGTCGCCGGGCGGCCGTCCAGCAGGCCGGCGGCGGCCAGCACGAAGGCCCCGGTGCACAGGCCCACGATGCGGGCGCCCTCTTCGTGTGCCCGGCGCAGCGCGTCGAGCGCCTCCTCGGGCGGTGGCGCGGTGATCGAACGCCAGGCGGGCACGACGACCGTGCCCGCGCGTGAGATCGCTTCCAGGCCATGTGGTGCGGTGAGTTCCAGGCCCCCTGTGGTCCGCAGCGGGCCGTCCTCGCCGGCCGCCACCAGCAGGCGGTAGCGCGGCACTCCGGCGTCCTGGCGGTCGATCCCGAACACCGAAAGCGGTATGGAACTCTCGAAGATGGGGCCGCCGCTGAACAGCAGCACCGCGACGATCTCCTTGCGGCGGCGCCCGGACAGTTTCCGGACCGCGTTTTCCGGCGCGGCAGTGGAGTCGTGGCTCATACTGCTAAGCCCCCCTCGGTGGTCGCGGCTCCTCGGTTGTGTCGCTCCTGCACGTTTCCCCTCGGTCCTGCACGAGTCCCCCGCCGTAAGACATCAAGATCGAATCTACTGTGTCCCGCCGTGCCGCGGTGACCAGTTCGACACCCGGCACATTGTCGACATGGCAACTTGGCGTGAAGCATTCGATCACGAAGCGTTGCACTCCCACAGCGCGCAGGGAAGTGCGCCTTGTGGCGGTGGCCAATCCACGTAGGGTGCGCAGGGGCCCTGAGACCCTTTTCTTGCAGGTCAAACGGGGGTTGAGGGGGTGCAGGGGCGGGGGATGCGCCAGTTCAAGAAGTTGGCTGAAAAGATACGGCCGTGTGCATGGAAACCGGTCAGTCGACCGGTGTCGTTCCCCACGGTCCTCCCGGTCTCCCGGGCACTCCCGGTCCCCCCGGTCCGCCCGGATTTCCGGGCCCGCCCGGTCCCCCCAGGTGCCGGCCGCCCCGGTGGGCGCCCGTACCGGTCCGCTGGTGGCGGCCGCGGTGCGGCGCCCGCTCCTCGGCGCGCAGCCGGGCCGCGCCGCGCTCGGACTGGCGCAGCAGCGCCCGGCAGGCCGCGGTGACGGCCGCCAGGCCCAGGGCGGTGCCGACGGCGCCGGCCGACGAGGCGCCGCACCAGAGCAGCACCACCGGAACCAGGACACAGCTGAAGGCGGCCCAGCGGACCACGTCGCCCGTGCTGTCACCGGCGGGCCGCTCCGGCGGCGAGGGGCGTTTTCCGGATGCGGTACGGGGTCCGGACACGGCGTGCTCCCTACGGTGCTCCCTGCGGCGGTGCGGCTCACGGGGTTCAACGCGTGTTCGATCCGTCGGTCACTGTACGGAACCGGAGGCCACCGGTACGGCGGCACCCCGGGCGGTGTCGAGACACCGGTCTTACGTGTTCCGGGCGGCAGGGGCAAGTGAATGCTGTGCAAACCGCCTGTACGGGGCAGCAACCATTGCGTTACGGGCGGCTGTCGTGCATGCTCCGGTGAACCGCCACGGAGAGTGCGCGGGATCTGGGCCAAGGAGGAGTGCGGCCGTACCCTTGCGGGTATGGGGACGGGAAGACGATTCCCGGACACAGCTCCGCCGCAGATTGTCGTCCCCGACAAAGGATCACCTCGCCGAGACAGCCATGGCCGGTCACGAATTCTTCGAACCCGCGGACCGCAAGCGGCCGGTCGCCGACCCCACGGCGGCCGAACCCCTGGCGGCACAAGAGCCACGCCATCCCTGCGATCCGGCGTTCAAGCACGGCGTCGTCGTCGGCTTCGACGGATCCGACTCCAGCGAGCGAGCCCTCGCCTACGCGATCGGGATGGCGCACCGCACCCGATCCGGTCTGATCATCGTGCATGTGGCCAACCGGCTGCCCACCACGGTCTGGGCGGGCTGCGAGCCCCCGGTCTTCGTGGACGTCCCCGACCACCGCACCGAGGTGCTCGGTCTCGAACTGGCCTGCGCGGAGTATCTCGCCGAGGTCCCCTGGATCCTGGTCGAGCGCGGCGGGGACATCTGCCACGAACTCGAAGAGGTCGGCAAGGAGTACGCGGCGGACGCGATCGTGGTCGGCTCCACCCACGGCATCGTGGGCCGTATCTTCGGCTCGGTCGCCGGCCGCCTCGCCAAGCGCGCGCAGCGTCCGGTCGTCGTCATCCCCTGAGAGGCGCGGCCCGGACACCACGACTACCGGCCATTCCGGCTCCCTTTGTTCAACGCTCAAGTTACCTGTGCGCAGAAGGTGATTGTGCCCTTGTGAAGTGCATATACCGGTCACCCATCACCGCACCGCACCGCACAGGCAAGAAGGGAGCCCGCCGCGGCCAACGACGTCTCTGCGGGAAGCACCACCACCACGATCGCCGGACGGCTCGCCCTGTTCGTCACCCTGCCGGCCTTCGGCCTCGGACACACCAGGGTCGTCCACTCCGCCACGGCCGCCGACGCCGTGACGATCGCTCACCATGTCGGCGGTGTCGCCCTGTTCGTCGTCGGACTGCTCGCCTTCCGGGAGGGCACCCGCTCACCCAGGGCACCTACGGGCTGTTCCTCGTCTCCCTGGTCCTGCTCGCGGTGGCGGCCTTCACCGGCGGCGACGGCCCCCCACGCGCCGACAGCGAGCGCGTGGAGGGCCGTTCCGGTGATGTCGGGCCCCGGCGGGGTCTACTCCACCGTCACCGACTTCGCCAGGTTGCGGGGCTTGTCGATGTCCCGGCCCAGGGCCAGGGCCGTGTGGTAGGAGAGGAGCTGGAGGGGGATGCCCATGAGGATGGGGTCCAGCTCGTCCTCGTTCTTGGGGACGACGATCGTGCGGTCGGCCTTCTCCTGGGGCTGGTGGGCGACGGCGAGGATCGGGCCGCTGCGGGCCTTGATCTCCTCCATGGCCGCGCGGTTCTTCTCCAGCAGGTCGTCGTCCGGGACGATCGCCACGGTCGGCAGGGCCGGCTCGATCAGGGCGAGCGGGCCGTGCTTCAGCTCGGAGGCCGGGTACGCCTCGGCGTGGATGTAGGAGACCTCCTTGAGCTTCAGGGAGGCCTCGCGGGCCACCGGGTAGCCCCGGACGCGGCCGATGAAGAGCATCGAGCGGGCGTCGGCGTAGGTCTTGGCCAGCTCCTCGATCTCCGCCTCCTGCTCCATGATCGCGGAGATCTGCTCGGGCAGCTTGCGCAGGCCCTCGATGATCCGCTTGCCGTCGCGCACCGACAGGTCGCGGATGCGGCCCAGGTGCAGGGCGAGCAGCGCGAAGGCGACGCAGGTGTTGGTGAAGCACTTGGTGGAGACGACGCACACCTCCGGCCCGGCGTGCACGTAGACGCCGCCGTCCGCCTCGCGGGCGATGGCCGAGCCGACCACGTTGACCACACCGAGGACCCGGGCGCCCTTGCGCTTCAGCTCCTGCACGGCGGCCAGCACGTCGTAGGTCTCACCGGACTGGGAGACGGCGATGTAGAGGGTGTCGGGGTCCACGACCGCGTTGCGGTAGCGGAACTCGGAGGCCGGCTCCGCGTCGGCGGGGATCCGGGCCAGCTCCTCGATCATCTGGGCGCCGATCATGCCCGCGTGGTACGAGGTGCCGCAGCCGAGGATCTTCACCCGGCGCACCGCGCGCGCCTCGCGGGCGTCCAGGTTGATGCCGCCCAGGTGCACGGTGGCGAACCGGTCGTCGATCCGTCCGCGCAGCACCCGGTCCACGGCCTCGGCCTGCTCGTGGATCTCCTTGTGCATGTACGTGTCGTGGCCGCCCATGTCGTACGACTCGGCCTCCCACTCCACGGTGGTCGGCTCGGCGGTCGTCCGGGTGCCCTCGGTGGTGTACGTACGGAAGTCGTCGGCCTTGAGGGTGGCCATCTCGCCGTCGTCGAGGGTGACTATCTGCCGGGTGTGGGCGACCAGCGCGGCCACGTCGGAGGCGACGAACATCTCCTTCTCGCCGATGCCGAGGACCACGGGGGAGCCGTTGCGGGCCACCACGATCCGGTCGGGGAAGTCGGCGTGCATGACGGCGATGCCGTAGGTGCCCTCGATCAGGCGCAGGGTCTCGCGGACCCGGTCCTCCAGCTTCTGTGCCTCCGAGCGCGCGATGAGGTGGACGAGCACCTCGGTGTCGGTCTCGGAGAGGAACTCCACGCCGTCCGCCTCCAGTTTGCGGCGCAGGTCGGCGGCGTTGTCGATGATGCCGTTGTGCACGACGGCGACCTTCTGGTCGGCCGACATGTGCGGGTGGGCGTTCACGTCGGAGGGGGCGCCGTGGGTGGCCCAGCGGGTGTGGGCGATGCCGGCGGTGCCCTTGAAGCGCGCGGGGACCTTCGCCTCCAGGTCGCGGACCCGGCCCTTGGCCTTGACCATCCGCAGGCCCGGGGTCTTCGGTGAGGTGATGACGACGCCCGCCGAGTCGTAGCCGCGGTACTCCAGGCGCTGCAGGCCCTCCAGGAGCAGCGGGGCGACGTCACGCTTCCCGATGTATCCGACGATTCCGCACATACAAGTCCCTTTTCCCCGAGTTGATGCCGTGTCGATGCGCGTCGACGCGTGTCGAGCGCCGCCTCGATGCCGTGCCGTGCCGTGTCATACCGGTGCCGTGCGGGGCACTGCCGTGCCCCGGCCCGTGTGCCGCGGGCGTCAGCCGTAGACGATGCGCCGCAGTTGCCGCAGCGAGAGGTCCGGCGGTGCCACCGCGCGGTACTTCAGGTCTGCCGCGATCCGTCCGAAGATCTCCGCGTTCACCAGGCCCTGTGCCTGGAGTTCGCGGTGCCGGCGCCGGACGAACTCCTCGGTCGTCTCGTCGAAGTAGGCGAGCACGTCCTGGACCACCCGCAGCGCCTCGCCCCGGCTCAGGGGCGTGGACCGCGTCAGATGATCTACGAGTTCGTCGTGCACCCGGTAGATCCTGGGGTACCGGGATCACTTTCGCAAGAATCCTGCCCGATATCGGGCAAGCGACAGTTCAAGCGCTGGTGAGGCGCTGTTCGCGTGCCGTCCATCTGCCGTCCCGCGCGCCGTCGCACCGGTGGACCATTTTCAGACGCCATGGACATTCCTCGCATGGGCGTACCCGAGAAGCTCGCCGAGCGCATGAGCATGGCCGAGCAGCACGAGTACCTGCGTTCCAAGTTCTCGCGGCGCACGATGATCCGGGGCGGCGCGGTCACCCTCGGCACGGTCGCGGGTGGCGCGTTCGTGACGGGCACCGCCGCGCAGGCCGCGGTGCCGGCCCAGCGCACCGCGTCCCCGGCCCCCGCCTCCTCGGCCGGTGCCGTCGACGGCGCGCTGGTCGCGCCCTTCGGCCGCCATCTCGCCTTCGGCAACGACCCGCGCACCGAGATCACCGTCTCCTGGCAGGTCCCGGTCGCCGTCAAGAAGCCGTTCATCCGGGTCGGCGCGCACCCCTGGGACCTGTCGCGGAAGATACCCGCCGAGGTCCGCACCCTCTACACCCCGGCCGGAGTCGGCGCCAGCGGCGACCGCACCCAGTACTACCTGCACGCCAAGCTCACCCATCTGCGTCCCGGCCGGACGTACTACTACGGCGTCGGCCACCAGGGCTTCGACCCGGCCGAGCGCCACCTGGCCGGCACCCTGGGCACCTTCACCACCGCGCCCTCGCACAAGGCGCCGTTCACCTTCACCGCCTTCGGCGACCAGGGCGTCAGCTACCACGGCCTGGCCAACGACGCGCTGATCCTCGGCCAGGACCCGGCCTTCCACCTGCACGCCGGTGACATCGCCTACGGCGACCCGGCCGGCCAGGGCAAGACCACCGACAGCGGCTTCGACTCCCGCGTCTGGGACCAGTTCCTGTACCAGACCGAGTCCGTCGCCAAGCAGGTCCCGTGGATGGTCTCCTACGGCAACCACGACATGGAGGCCTGGTACTCGCCCAACGGCTACGGCGGCGAGGAGGCCCGCTGGACCCTCCCGGACAACGGCCCCGACCACGAGAACCTGCCCGGCGTCTACTCCTTCATCTACGGCAACACCGCCGTCATCTCGCTGGACGCCAACGACATCTCCTTCGAGATCCCGGCCAACCTCGGCATCTCCGGCGGCACCCAGACCCGATGGCTGGAGGGTCAGCTGAAGAAGTACCGGGCCAGCCGGGACGTCGACTTCGTCGTCGTCTTCTTCCACCACTGCGCCTACTGCACCTCCACCGCGCACGCCTCGGAGGGGGGCGTGCGCCAGGAGTGGGTGCCGCTGTTCGAGAAGTACACCGTGGACCTGGTCATCAACGGCCACAACCACGTCTACGAGCGCACCGACGTGATCAAGCGCGGTCAGGTCACCAAGAAGCTCCCGATCGGCGGCACCGCCTACCCGGAGACCGACGGCGTCGTCTACGTCACCGCGGGCGCGGCCGGCAAGAGCCTGTACGCGTTCAGCGCCGACCAGACCTACGAGGGCCACGAGAAGGACATCGACGCGGTGTCCTCCTTCGTCTGCCTCAAGGACGGCGCCCGGCAGAAGGAGACCGTCGACTGGTCGCGCGTGCGCTACCTCGACTACTCCTTCCTGCGCGTGGACGTCACCCCGGCCTCCCGGGGCCGCCAGGCCACGCTGACGGTGCGCGGCATCGCCGAGACCGGCGCGCAGGTCGACCACTTCACGGTCTCGCGCCGCGCCAAGTAGGGCCCCGGCACCCGCGGGCGGTCCTCTGGCGCACGGGCTCACATGCGCTTGAGGACCGCCTGTTTGGCGAGCGCGAACTCCTCCTCGGTCAGCACCCCCGAGCGGTGCAGCTCGCCCAGCTCCCGCAGCCGGCGCAGCAGCGCGTCGTGCTCGTCCTCGGCGGGCGGCGCGCCGTGCGGGGCCGCCCGTCCGGTGCCGAGCACCGCCGGGCCGTCGGCGCCGACGTCGGCGCCGGCCGCGTCCGGACCCGGCGCCAAGGCGGCGGCAGCGGCCGGATGCGGCAGCCGGGCCTGGATCGCCGCCGCGACCAGCGCCATCAGCGGGTCCTTCTTGAAGCCCCACAGCTCGACGGCGTTCGGGTCGTACTTGGGCGGGGTGGCGTCGGGGGCGCCGCGCACGGCCAGCCGCAGATGGCCGTTCTCCAGCCCGGCGGCGGGCAGCCACTCCACCCCGGTGAGGTCGGCCGGGGTGAGGACGCGCGGACCGGCGGCGGCCTTGGCGTCCTCCGTCTTCCAGTTCCACTCCAGCCGGATCCGCTCCCCGTCGAAGCTCGCCGTGCCGTCCCCGGCGGACACCGACAGCGGCACGGCCGGGCCGGGCAGCAGATACTCCGTCACCGGACCGGTGGGCACCTGCTCCAGCAGCAGCGCGTTGCGGACCTCGTCGGCCACGTACTCGGCGACGCCGAACCGGTCGGGCTCCACCAGCAGCTGGTACGGGTCGTGCGGCTCGGCCAGCCGGCCACCGGTGGCGTGCAGCAGCGGATCGGCGCCGTCGCGCAGCCGCAGCCTGAGCCGTCCGGCCCGCTTGCCCTGCTCGAACGAGATCCCGGCCAACGCCCTGAGCGGTACGGAGAGTTCACCCAGTGTCCGGCGCAGCACGCTGATGTTCCGGTCGCGCCCCGGGGTGAGCCGCAGCGCGTCGCCGTCGAACGCCCAGGCGCCGTCCTTCTGGATGATTTCCGCCATGGGGTGATTCTTTCACCGCCGTGCGGGAGAGTGGTCGGTACTGATCCGAGTGTGAAGGGAGCGCATGTGAGACGGCACCGCGGTACGACTCTCCGCAAGTCCCTCTCCACCCGAACCACCCCCACGCCCCACGCCACCCCCACCCCCGCCCCCGGCCGGGCCCCGCGCGCCGGCCGCGTCCTGGGCGCGCTGCTGCTGGTGACGGCGGCCGGCGCCTTCGCCGTCGGCGCCGCGCCGGCCGGCCGCACCGGCGGGGGAGCGGCGCCCGCCGCGACCCCGCTGAGCCAGGTGATCCCCGCCCCGGCGGCCGTCGAGCCGGGCCGGTCCCCGTACCGGATCACGTCCGGCACCCGTATCCGTGTCGACGGCTCCCGCGAGGCGCGCCAGGTCGGCACCTATCTCGCGGACCTGCTCCGCCCGGCCACCGGCTACCGGCTGCCGCTGACCACGCACGGCACGGCGGGCATCCGGCTCCGGCTGGCCCAGGGCCCCTTCGGCGCCGAGGGCTACCGCCTGGACAGCGACGCCCGGGGGGTGACGATCACCGCGGCGAAGCCGGCCGGGCTCTTCCACGGCGTGCAGACCCTGCGGCAACTGCTGCCCGCCGCCGTCGAGAAGAAGTCCGTGCAGCGGGGCCCCTGGCTGGTCGCCGGAGGCACCGTGCGCGACACCCCGCGCTACGCCTACCGGGGCGCCATGCTGGACGTCGCCCGGCACTTCTTCACCGTCGACCAGGTCAAGCGCTACATCGACCAGCTCGCCCTGTACAAGATCAACGAGCTGCATCTGCATCTGAGCGACGACCAGGGCTGGCGCATCGCCATCGACTCCTGGCCGCGCCTGGCCACCTACGGCGGCTCCACGCAGGTGGGCGGCGGACCGGGCGGCCACTACACCAAGGCCGACTACCGGGAGATCGTCCGCTACGCCGCCTCCCGCTATCTGGAGGTCGTGCCCGAGATCGACATGCCCAGCCACACCAACGCGGCCCTCGCCTCCTACGCGGAGCTGAACTGCGACGGCGTGGCGCCCCCGCTCTACACGGGCACCCAGGTCGGCTTCAGCTCGCTGTGCGCGCCCAAGGAGGTGACGTACGACTTCGTGGACGACGTGATCCGCGAGCTGGCCGCGCTCACCCCCGGCCGCTATCTGCACATCGGCGGGGACGAGGCGCACTCCACCAGCCACGAGGACTACGCGACGCTGATGAACCGGGTGCAGCCGATCGTCGCCAAGTACGGCAAGACGGTCATCGGCTGGCACCAGCTGACCGGCGCCACCCCGGCCCCGGGCGCGCTCGCCCAGTACTGGGGCCTGGACTCCACCAGCGCCGCCGAGAAGGCCCAGGTCGCCGAGGCCGCGCGGCACGGCACCGGGCTAATCCTCTCCCCGGCCGACCGGGTGTACCTGGACATGAAGTACACCAAGGACTTCCCGCTGGGCCTGGCCTGGGCCGGGTACGTCGAGGTGCGGCGCTCCTACGACTGGGATCCGGCCGCCTATCTGCCGGGGGCGCCCGCGTCCGCGGTGCGGGGTGTCGAGGCGCCGCTGTGGTCGGAGACCCTGTCGACCTCGGCGCAGCTGGACACCATGGCCTTCCCGCGGCTGCCGGGCGCCGCCGAACTCGGCTGGTCGCCCGCCGCCACGCACGACTGGGACACCTACAAGGTCCGGCTCGCCGCGCAGGCGCCGCGCTGGGACGCCCTGGGCATCGGCTACCACCGTTCGCCGCAGGTGCCCTGGACCGACGGCTGACCTGACCGGCCCGGACGGCGGCGGACCACGGGCACCCCGGAGGACCGTCTCCGGGGCGCCCGCAGTCAACTGAGGTAAGCCTAACCTAACTCGATATGCCCTGTGAAGGCGGCGCGTGAGCGTCGGCGGCCCCGGCGGTCAGGCGACCTTCTTCGCCGTCTCCAGAGCCTTGGCCAGGTCGTCGAGGAGCGGCACGCACTTGTCGTAGGACAGGATCGGCTCCGGGTTGCGCGCGATGACCTGGCCGGCCTTGACGGCGGGGAGCTTCTTCCAGGTGGCCTGGGTGATCGCGGCGGGCTGGATGGCCGAGGTGCGGTTGTCCATCATGATGATGTCGGCCGGGTACTTGTCGATGTTCTCCCAGCTCAGCGACTCGTACCAGCCGCCGCCCTGCTTCTTGGCGCTCTCCGGGGGCTCGACCAGGTCCACGCCGAGCGCCTTGAAGTACTCCAGGTCGATGGAGAGGTTGCTGCCGGAGACATAGAACAGGTCCTGGCTGGCGGAGCCGACCAGCACCTTGAGGCCGGGTTTGGCCTTGGCGGCGGCGCGCAGCCGGGCCGCGGCGTCCTCGAAGCGCTTCTTGGCCTGCTTGACCTGCTCGCTGGTGACATCGCCGCCGAGCGACCCGGCGAGCGCCCGCATCCGCTCCAGCGGCTGGGTGAGCCGGCGGTCGTAGACGGAGATGCCGACCGTCGGGGCGCCCAGCGCGAGGATCTTCTTCTTCTGCTCCTCCGGGACGTACCAGAGGGTGCCGGCGCTGTCGAACATCGTGGAGACGAGGAGGTCGGGGGAGAGGGCCGCGTACTTCTCGATGTTGAACTGGCCCCACTCGTTGCCCAGCACCGTCACCTTGGTGACGTCCAGGTCGCCGGCCTGCACGTCCGGCTTGCCGTCCTTGGTGGTCGTCGGGCCGAAGACGCCCTTGACCGGGACGCCGTAGTCGTGGAGCGCGGCGGCGACGCCGACGAACGCGACGACGGACGAGGGCGTCTTGCCGGCCTTCGCCGTCCGGCCGCGGTCGTCCTCGAACGTCCAGGGGCCGGACTTCCCGGCGCCCGTGCCGTCGCCCGAGCCCCCGTTCTTCGCCTTCTCGCTGCCGCAGGCCGCGAGCGCGGCTCCGAGTCCGAAGGCGCCGCCCGCGGCGAGGATGCCGCGGCGGGTGAGGGTGGTGGCACGGGCGTGGGACATGGATGTGGCTGCTTTCGAACAGGGCGGGAGGCCGCCGGACCGGACCAGGGGAGGTTAGCCTAACCTCACTGCCTGTCCAGGGGTGGGGCCGGGGACCCCGGCGGCCCTCCCGCGCCGGTTCAGCTCGTGAGGCCCAGCTCCCGGGCGATCAGCATGCGCTGGACCTCGCTGGTGCCCTCGCCGATCTCCAGGATCTTGGAGTCGCGCCACATCCGGGCCACCGGGTACTCGTTCATGAAGCCGTAGCCGCCGTGGATCTGGGTGGCGTCGCGGGCGTTGTCGACGGCGATCGTCGAGGAGTACAGCTTGGCGAGGGCGGCCTCCTTCTTGAAGGGCTCGCCGGCCAGCAGCCGGTAGGCCGCGTCGCGCCAGGCCAGCCGTGAGGTGTGGGCCTTCATCTCCATGTCGGCGATCTTGAACTGCACCGCCTGGTTGGTGCCGATCGGCCGGCCGAAGGCGTGCCGCTCCTTGGCGTACTTCACCGACTCGTCCACACAGCCCTGGGCCAGACCGGTGGCCAGCGCGGCGATGGCGATGCGGCCCTCGTCCAGGATCCGCAGGAACTGCGCGTAGCCGCGCCCCTGTTCGCCCAGCAGGTTGGCCGCCGGGACCCGGACGTCGGTGAAGGACAGCTCGCGGGTGTCCGAGGCGTTCCAGCCGACCTTGGAGTAGGCGGGCGCCACGGTGAAGCCGGGGGTGCCGGACGGCACGATGATCGCGGAGATCACGGGCCTGCCGTCGCTCTTGCGGCCGGTGACCGCGGTGACCGTGACCAGACCGGTGATGTCCGTGCCGGAGTTGGTGATGAAGCACTTGGTGCCGTTGATCACCCACTCGTCGGTGTCCGGGTCCAGCCGGGCCGTCGTGCGGGTCGCGCCCGCGTCCGAGCCGCCGTCCGGCTCGGTCAGCCCGAACGCGCCCAGGATCTCGCCCGCGCACAGCCGCGGCAGCCAGGTCCGCTTCTGCTCCTCGGTGCCGAACAGGTGCACGGGCATGGCGCCCAGCGAGACGCCCGCCTCCAGGGTGATGGCCACCGACGAGTCGACCCGCGCCAGCTCCTCCAGGGCGATGCCGAGCGCCAGGTAGTCGCCGCCCATGCCGCCGTACTCCTCGGGGAACGGCAGCCCGAACAGGCCCATGCGGCCCATCTCGCGCACGATCTCGTACGGGAACTCGTGCCGCTCGTAGAAGTCGCCGATCTTGGGTGCCACCACGTCGTGCGCGAACTGCTCGACGGTGCGGCGCAGTTCCTCCAGCTCGGGGGTGAGGCGGTGGTTCATCGTCGATCACTGCTCCTTGTGGGAGAGGGCGCGGAGAGTACGGGAGGGGCTCGGGCGGCCCAGGTGCGCGGCCATCCACTCGCTCGTGGCGACGAGACGGCCGAGGTCCACCCCGGTGTCGATGCCGAGGCCCCGCAGCATCCACACCAGGTCCTCGGTGGCGAGGTTGCCGGTGGCAGACTTGGCGTACGGGCAGCCGCCGAGGCCGCCCGCGGAGGCGTCGACGGTGGTGACGCCGTGCTGGAGCGCGGCCAGGGTGTTGGCGAGCGCCTGGCCGTAGGTGTCGTGGAAGTGCACACCGAGCGCGGAGGTCGGCACCCCCTGCTCGTTCAGCGCGGCCAGCAGCTCCAGGACCTGGCCGGGGGTGGCGACCCCGATGGTGTCGCCGAGGCTCAGCTCGTCGCAGCCCATCTCCAGCAGCGCCCGGCAGACCCGGACGACCTGGTGGACCGGGACGGCGCCCTCCCAGGGATCGCCGAAGCACATGGACAGATAGCCGCGCACCCGCGCGTCCGCGTCCTTCGCGCGCCGCACCACCGGCTCGAACATGGCCAGCGCCTCGTCCACGCTCCGGTTGAGGTTGGCGCGGGCGAAGGACTCGGTGGCGCTGGCGAAGACGGCGACCCGGTCCGCGTGCAGCGCCAGGGCGCGGTCCAGGCCGCGCTCGTTGGGCACCAGCACCGGGAAGGCGCCGGGCAGGTCGCGCACCAGCGGGAACAGGGCCTCCGCGTCGGCGAGCTGGGGCACCCACTTCGGATGGACGAAGCTGGTGGCCTCGATCGTCGTCAGGCCCGCGCCGGCCAGCCGGCGGATGAACTCCGCCTTGACCTCGGTGGGCACGGTCAGCTTCTCGTTCTGCAGGCCGTCGCGCGGTCCGACCTCGTAGATCCTGACCCGCTGCGGCAGGTCGGGGGCCGGGACGACCATGGGCAGGGCCTCGGGGGCGGTCATGACCGCACCGTCCCTTCCTCGTCGGGCAGCGCGGCCGGGGCGGCGGTGTCCTCCTCGTGCGGGGCGACGACCGCGAGCACCTGGTCCATGGCGACGGTCGCGCCGGGGGAGACGTCCAGCTCGGTGACGGTCCCTGCGTGCGGGGCGGAGATGACGTGCTCCATCTTCATCGCCTCGACCACCACCAGGCTCTGTCCGGCGCTCACCTCGTCGCCGACGGCCACCTTCACCACCGTGACCGTGCCGGGCATGGGCGCGGTCAGCGAGTCGGCGCCCGCCCGGTCCGCGCGGGTGAGGGAGGCGGCCACCGGGTCGTGGTCGCGCACGTGCCAGGCGTCGCCGTCGCGGCCCAGCCAGTCACCGGCCCGCTCGAAGGTGTGGCGGACGCCGCCGAGGGTGACGGAGACCGTGTCGCCGTCGACCGTGTGGCTGCCGCGGGGGGTGTACGCGACCGGGTCGGCCGCCCGCAGCCAGAAGGACACCGGCTTCGGCTCGCCGCCCAGCCGCCAGCCGCTCGGCTCGGAGAACGGGTCGGTCCAGCCGTCCGCGCCGCCGGCCTTCGGGCGCAGCGCTTCGAGGCGGACCGCGGCGGCGGCCTCGTACACCTCCTCCGGCACGCCCGCGGGGACCAGTTCGTCCACCACCCGCGCCACCAGGCCGGTGTCCAGGTCGCCCGCCACGACCGCCGGGTGGGCCAGCAGCCGGCGCAGGAACCCGGCGTTGGTCGGCACGCCCAGCGTGACCGTCCGCGCGAGGGCCGCGCGCAGCCTGCGCAGGGCGGTGGCGCGGTCGGGGCCGTAGGCGATCACCTTGGACAGCATCGGGTCGTACAGGCTGCCGACCTCGGTGCCCTCGCTCAGCCCGGAGTCGGTGCGCACCCCGTCGCCCTGCGGCTCGCGCAGCCGCAGCACGGTGCCGCCCGAGGGCAGGAAGCCGCGCGCGGGGTCCTCCGCGCACAGCCGGGCCTCCACGGCGTGCCCGGTGAGGGTGATGTCCTCCTGCGCGTACGGCAGGGGCTCGCCGGAGGCGACGCGTAGCTGCCACTCGACCAGGTCGAGCCCGGTGACCAGCTCGGTGACCGGGTGCTCCACCTGGAGGCGGGTGTTCATCTCCATGAAGTAGTACGCGGACGGGTCGCCGCCGGGCACGATGAACTCCACCGTGCCCGCGCCCCGGTAGCCGCAGGAGCGGGCCGCCTGCACGGCCGCCTCGCCCATCGCCGCGCGCGTGGCCTCGTCGAGGAGCACGCTGGGCGCCTCCTCGATGATCTTCTGGTGGCGGCGCTGGAGCGAGCACTCGCGCTCGCCGAGGTGGATCACCCGGCCGTGTCCGTCGGCCAGGACCTGGATCTCGATGTGCCGGGGGGTGTCCACCCAGCGCTCGACCAGGAGGGTGTCGTCGCCGAAGGAGGCGCGGGCCTCGCGGCGGGCGGCGGCGATCTCCTCGGCGAGCAGCGCCTCCTCGCGCACCAGCCGCATGCCCTTGCCGCCGCCGCCCGCCGAGGGCTTGAGCAGCACCGGCATGCCGATGGCGCGGGCCGCCTCGGCGAGCTGCTCGTCGCTCAGGCCCGAGCCGCTGGAGCCGGGGACCACCGGCACCCCGGCGGCCGCGACCGTCTCCTTGGCGCGGATCTTGTCGCCCATCAGGGAGATCGCGTCGGCCGGCGGTCCGATGAAGACCAGGCCGGCCGCCTCGCAGGCGCGGGCGAACTCCGCGTTCTCCGCGAGGAAGCCGTAGCCGGGGTGGACGGCCTGGGCGCCGGTGCGGGCGGCGGCCTCCAGGATCCGGTCGGCGCGCAGATAGCTCTCGGCCGCGGCCGCCGGGCCGATGCGCACCGCGGTGTCGGCCTCGCGCACATGGCGGGCGTCCGCGTCGGCGTCGGAGAAGACGGCCACCGAGCGCACGCCCAGGGCGCGCAGGGTGCGGATGACACGGACGGCGATCTCGCCGCGGTTGGCCACCAGAACTGTGTCGAACATGGTCAGCAGGTCCCCCTCACATCCGGAAGACGCCGAACTGGGGGTCACCCAGCGGGGCGTTGGCGCACGCGGTCAGGGCCAGGCCCAGCACCTGCCGGGTCTCCAGCGGGTCGATCACGCCGTCGTCCCACAGGCGTGCGGTGGCGTAGTAGGCGTTGCCCTGGCGCTCGTACTGGGCGCGCACCGGGGCCTTGAAGGACTCCTCGTCCTCCATGGACCACTCCTCGCCGCGCGCCGCGAGCTGGTCGCGCTTGACGGTGGCCAGCACGGAGGCGGCCTGCTCGCCGCCCATCACGGAGATCTTGGCGTTGGGCCACATCCACAGGAAGCGGGGCGAGTAGGCCCGGCCGCACATGGAGTAGTTGCCCGCGCCGTAGGAGCCGCCGACGACCACGGTCAGCTTGGGCACCCGGGTGCACGCCACCGCCGTGACCATCTTGGCGCCGTGCTTGGCGATGCCGCCCGCCTCGTAGTCGCGGCCCACCATGAAGCCGGAGATGTTCTGCAGGAACAGCAACGGGATGCCGCGCTGGTCGCACAGCTCGATGAAGTGGGCGCCCTTCTGGGCGGACTCGGAGAACAGGATGCCGTTGTTGCCGATGACGCCGACCGGGTGGCCGTGGATCCGGGCGAAGCCGGTGACCAGGGTCTGCCCGAACTCGGCCTTGAACTCGGCGAAGCGCGAGCCGTCCACCACGCGCGCGATGATCTCCCGCACGTCGTAGGGGGTGCGGGAGTCCACCGGCACCGCGCCGTACAGCCCGTACGGGTCCGCCTTGGGTTCCGCCGGGGCGGTGACCTCCCAGGGCAGCGGCCCGCGCGCGGGGAGGGTGGAGACGATGGTGCGCACGATGCGCAGCGCGTGCGCGTCGTCCTCGGCGAGGTGGTCGGTGACGCCGGAGGTGCGCGCGTGCACCTCGCCGCCGCCCAGCTCCTCGGCGGTGACGACCTCGCCGGTGGCCGCCTTCACCAGCGGCGGGCCGCCCAGGAAGATCGTGCCCTGGTTGCGGACGATGACCGCCTCGTCGCTCATCGCCGGGACGTACGCCCCGCCGGCCGTGCACGAGCCGAGCACCGCGGCGATCTGCGGGATCCCGGCGCCCGACAGCCGCGCCTGGTTGTAGAAGATCCGCCCGAAGTGCTCCCGGTCGGGGAAGACCTCGTCCTGCATCGGCAGGAAGGCGCCGCCCGAGTCCACCAGGTACAGGCACGGCAGCCGGTTCTCCAGGGCCACCTCCTGCGCCCTCAGGTGCTTCTTGACCGTCATCGGGTAGTACGTCCCGCCCTTGACGGTGGCGTCGTTGGCGACGATCACGCACTCGCGTCCGCTGACCCGGCCGATGCCCGCGATGACGCCGGCGGCCGGGGCCTGCCCGTCGTACATCCCGTCGGCGGCCAGCGGTGCCAGCTCAAGGAACGGCGAACCGGGGTCGAGGAGGGTGTCCACGCGCTCGCGCGGCAGCAGCTTGCCGCGCGCGGTGTGGCGCTCGCGCGCCCGCTCCCCGCCGCCCAGCCGGGCGGCGGCCAGCTTGCCGCGCAGTTCCTCCACGAGCGCCCGGTGCGCCTGTTCGTTGGCCCGCCAGGCCTCCGACGCGGGGTCTGCCGCGCTCGTCAGCTCCGGTGCCTCCTGCATCCTCGCGGTCCCCTCACCCAGTGATCCACTGTTAATGAGCGTTAACCCATTTCCCTCAGGTTAACGACCGCTAACGCCGCTGTCTAGAATTGTTCTCATGGCCACGCGAACCGACGCCCCCACCCGCCGCGAGCAGATCCTCAGGGAGGCCGCGCGGCTCTTCGCCGAACGCGGCTTCCACGGCGTCGGCGTCGACGAGATAGGCGCCGCGGTGGGCATCAGCGGACCCGGCCTGTACCGGCACTTCCCCGGCAAGGACGCGATGCTCGCGGAGCTGCTGGTCGGCATCAGCGGGCGGCTGCTGACCGGGGCGAAGCGGCGGCTGGCGGAGGCGGACGGGTCGGCGGGGCCGGAGGCGGTCCTCGACTCGCTCATCGAGGGGCACATCGACTTCGCGCTCGACGACCGCTCCCTCATCACCTTGCACGACCGCGAGCTGGACCGCCTCCGGGACAGCGACCGCAAGCTGGTGCGCCAGCTCCAGCGGCAGTACGTCGAGCTGTGGGTGGAGGTGGTCCGCCGGGTCCACCCCGGCCTGGCGGAGTCCGCCGCGCGCTCGGCGGTGCACTCGGTGTTCGGGCTGCTGAACTCGACCCCGCACCTGGGGCGGCGCGGGACCCTGCCGGGGCGGGGGCCGATGGGGGAGCTGCTGCACCGGATGGCGCGGGGCGCGTTCGCCTCGGCGGCGTCGCCCGCGACGGACTGAGCGGGGCGCCCCGGACTGAGCGGGGCGCCCCGGGCGGCGGGCCGCGCCCCGCCCCCTTCACTCCTCCCCCTGTGCTCCCCCTGCGCTCCTCACGCTCCCGCGTGACGAGCGTTACCGGCCCGGCCCTTTACTGGCCTCGTACTCGTCGGTACGTTTGTGTGAGCAAGCGCTTAGACAGTCGAGGTCGCGGAGGTGGGCGGCGTGCGCCGTACGGTGTTCAACGAGGATCACGAGGCGTTCCGGGAGACCCTCCGCGCCTTCATCGAGGCCGAGGTCGTACCGGTGTACGACGAGTGGTTCGCGGCCGGGCAGGCCCCCCGGGACTTCTACTACAAGCTGGGCGAGCTGGGCGTCTTCGGGATCAACGTGCCCGAGGAGTTCGGCGGCGCGGGCCTGGACAGCCACAAGTTCGAGGCCGTCCTGTACGAGGAGACCGCGCGCGCGGGCGTGCAGTTCGGCGGCTCCGGCGTGCATGTGCTGCTCGCCCTGCCGTACATCAAGATGCTGGCCACCGAGGAGCAGAAGAAGCGGTACCTGCCGAAGTTCGTCACCGGCGAGGAGATGTGGGCCATCGCGATGACCGAGCCGGGCACCGGCTCCGACCTCGCGGGCATGAAGACCACCGCCAGGCTGTCCGAGGACGGCACGCACTACGTGCTCAACGGCGCCAAGACCTTCATCACCGGCGGTGTGCACGCCGACAAGGTCATCGTCTGCGCCCGCACCTCCGCGCCCAGGGAGGACGACCGCCGCTTCGGCATCTCGCTGTTCGCGGTGGACACCAAGTCGGAGGGCTACTCCGTCGGCCGCAAGCTGGACAAGCTGGGCCTGCGCACCTCCGACACCGCCGAGCTGGCCTTCGTCGACGTCAAGGTCCCGGCCGAGGACCTGCTCGGCGAGGAGAACAAGGGCTTCTCCTACCTCGGCCACAACCTGGCCTCCGAGCGCTGGGGCATCGCCTTCGGCGCCTACGCGCAGGCCAAGGCCGCCGTCCGGTTCGCCAAGAGTTACGTCCAGGACCGCACCGTCTTCGGCAAGCCGGTCGCCCACTTCCAGAACACCAAGTTCGAGCTGGCCGCCTGCCAGGCCGAGGTGGACGCGGCCGAGGCCGTCGCCGACCGGGCGACCGAGGCCCTGGACGCCGGCGAGCTGACCCCGGCCGAGGCCGCCTCCGCCAAGCTGTTCTGCACCGAGGTCGCCCACCGCGTCATCGACCGCTGCCTCCAGCTGCACGGCGGCTACGGCTACATGAACGAGTACCCGATCGCCCGTCTGTACGCCGACAACCGCGTGAACCGGATCTACGGCGGCACCAGCGAGATCATGAAGTCGATCATCGCCAAGAACATGGGCCTGTAGGACCCGTGAGCACGGCACTGCGGTCCCTGCTCGATCTGCTCGACCTGGAGCGGATCGAGCAGGACATCTTCCGGGGCCGCTCCCGCTCGGCCGTCGTCCCGCGCGTCTTCGGCGGGCAGGTCGCGGCGCAGGCGATGGTCGCCGCCGGGCGCACGGTCCCCGCCGACCGGCACGCGCACTCGCTGCACGCCTACTTCCTGCGCCCCGGAGACCCCGGCGCGCCCATCGTCTACACGGTGGACCGCATCCGCGACGGCCGCTCCTTCACCACCCGCCGGGTGGTCGCGGTCCAGCACGGGCAGCCGGTCTTCCACCTCTCGGCGTCCTTCCAGACGTACGAGGAGGGCCTGGACCACCAGGTGCCCATGCCGCCCGCGCCGGACCCGGAGACCCTGCCCACCTCCGCCGAGCGGCTGCGCGGCTACGGCCATCTGGCGCCCGAGGTGGTCGAACGGCTCCTGGAGACCCGTGAGGCCGTCGACCTGCGCTACGTCGGCGAACCCCCGTACGGCGACTACGGCACACCGCGCGAGCCGCACTCGCAGGTGTGGTTCCGGGCCAACGGCAAGCTCGACGGCGACGTCGACACCCCGCTCCTGCACGTCGTCCTCGCCACCTACGTCTCGGACATGACGCTGCTCGACTCGGTGCTGCTCGCCCACGGGCGCGGCGGCTGGGCGGTCGGCGACGTCGTCGGGGCCTCCCTGGACCACGCGATGTGGTTCCACCGGCCCTTCCGCGCCGACGAGTGGCTGCTGTACGACCAGGTCTCGCCGTCGGCGTCCGGCGGGCGCGGGCTCGGGCAGGCCCGTATCCACACCCAGGACGGGCGGCTGGCCGTCACGGTGATCCAGGAAGGCGTGGTGCGCGTTCCCCGGGAACCCCGGGAACACTGAGGGGCATGGCGCAGACCGACCAGGACGACCGGGACGGCCCACAGGCACGGCGGGGCGGCGGCGAGAGCACCACCACGGTGATCGTCGCCGCCCTCGCCAACCTGGGCATCGCGCTGGCCAAGGCGGTCGCCGGCGTGCTCAGCGGATCCAGCGCGATGCTGTCCGAGGCCGCGCACTCGGTGGCCGACACGGTCACCGAGGTGCTGCTGCTGACCGCGCTCAAGCGCAGCGAGCGCCCCGCCGACGAGGAGCACCCCCTCGGCTACGGCCCCGAGCGCTACATCTGGGCGCTGCTGGCCGCCGTCGCCACCTTCGTCGGCGGCGCGGTCTTCTCCCTCTACGACGGCGTGCACACCCTGGTCGCGGGCGAGGAGCCGGGCGATCCGCTGGTGGCGTACCTGGTGCTCGCCGTGGCCTTCCTGCTGGAGGGCTTCTCGCTGCGCACGGGCCTGCGCCAGGCGCGCGGCGAGGCCGCCCGGCTCGCGGTGCCCTTCCGCCGCTGGTTCCGGCGCACCGCCGACACCGCCGTCAAGGCCGTCGTCATGGAGGACTCCGCCGCCCTGGTCGGCCTGCTGCTCGCGGCGGGCGGCCTGCTCGGCGGCCAGCTCACCGGCTCGGGCGTCTGGGACGGTGTCGCCTCGCTGTGCATCGGCGCGCTGCTGCTGTACGTCGCCTGGGTGCTGGGCCGGTCCAACGCGGAGCTGCTGATCGGCCGCCCGCTGCCGCCCGCCGCCCGGGAGCTGATCCGGCGCGAGCTGCTGGCCCTGGACGACATCGAGGACGTACTGGAGCTGGTCACGCTGGTGCAGGGGCCCCGGGAGGCGCTGGTGGCGGCGAAGGTCGACCTCCGGGACGGGGCGAGCGCCGCCCGGATCGAGTGGACGTGCGAGCAGGCCGAGCGGCGGCTGCGCGCGGCCCTGCCCCTGGTCGGCCGGGTCTATCTGGACCCGACGCCGGGCCGCGCCCGGCGCGGCCCGCTGCCGTGAGGGGCGGCGCTCAGGCCAGGCCCGCCTGCTCCAGCAGATACGCCGTCATCGGGTCGTAGTGGCGCGGGCTGACCACGTGGTCGTCGAGCGGGACCGTCACCTGGACGGTGCCCTCGGCCTCGGCGAGGAAGAGCGCCGGGTCGTTGCAGTCGGCGTAGCCGCAGGAGTCCACGCCCAGCTGTCCGGCGCAGCCCGCCCAGCCGTGGTCGGCGACGACCAGGTCGGGCAGCGGCCGGCCCGCGCGCTCCAGACCGGTCAGGATCGCCCGCATCGGCTCACCGGAGTGGGTGTGCCACAGCGTGGCGCCGTGCTCCAGCATCGCCACGTCCGCGAACTGCATGACGTAGCCCTCGTCGGTCTGCAGGCCCTCGGGGATGACGACGATCTCGCAGCCGGCGGCCCGCAGCGCGGCGGCCGTGGCGCGGTGCACGTCCAGCAGGCCGCCGGGGTGGCCGGTGGCCAGCAGCACCCGCTGCCCGCCGTCGGCCGCCTTGCGCAGCCGCCCGGCCAGCCGCTCCAGGCCGTCCACGGTCAGCTCGGGATCGATGGTGTCCTGGCCCTGGCGGTGCTCCGGGTCGTCGACGACCCCGACCCGCTCGGCCATCACCGCGAGCACGTCCTGCTCGTCGGTCCAGCGGTCGCCGAGTTCCAGGCCGAGCCAGTAGTTCCGGTCGCCGTTGGCCAGTTTGCGGTAGTGCGACAGGTTGTTCTCGCGGGGCGTGGCGACGTCCCCCGCGATACGGGTCCTGACGAGGTGGTCGACGAGTTCGGCGCGGCTGGGTGTCCCGGGTATCGGCATGGCTCCCATTGTGGGGCAGCGGGCGGCGCGCGACCGCCGTACCCGAGAGGCTGGGACGCGGGTCACTCCCGGTGCCCGAGCGCGAACCACAGCTCCATGCGGACGTCGGGATCGTCCAGGTCGGCGCCGAGCAGGGCCGCGCACCGGGCGATCCGCTGCCGCACGGTGTTGCGGTGCACGGCCAGCGCCACCGCCGTGCGGTCCCAGCCGCCGTGCAGCGACAGCCAGGCGCGCAGCGTCTCGGTGAGCGCCGGGTGCCCGGCCAGCGGGGCGAGCACGGCACGGGCGTGGGCGGCGGCCGCACCGGGCGGCACCAGGTCGTCCAGCGCGGGCCGGTCCGCGTGGCGGACCAGGGCGGCGCGGGTGGCGCGGGCGCGGGCCAGGGCGCGGGCCGCCTGGGTGTCGGCGGCGGCCCACTGCGCGGGCGCGGCGGGCGCGCTGAGCCCGAGCGTCCAGCCGGGCTGCGCGGCCGGTGCCCGGTCGGCGGGCAGCAGCACCCGTACGACCCCCGATCCGTCGTCCGCCAGGTCCACCAGGGGCGAGCCCAGGGCGGCGCCCAGCGCCGAGGCGGCGATCCGGTCGGCGGGCCGGTCCGGCCGGTCCGGCCGGTGCTCGGGACGGGCGTGCACCACGGTCCAGGGGCCCGCGCCGAGCAGCGGCGCCACCTCCTCGGCCGGTGCGCCCAGCAGCAGCCGCACCAGCGCGGCGGACCGGTCGGCGCCGCTGCCGCCCCGGTGCTCGCCGGTGAGCAGGGACAGCAGGACCGCGGCCACCGAGGCGATGGTGTGGTCGCCGGGCTCGTGCCGCGCCGAGGCGACGGCGAGGACGAAACCCCGGCCCGCGCCCAGCGCGTAGGCGGCCAGCCGGGTCCCGGCGGCGGTGTCGGTGGCCGAGCTGGGCGCCCGCGCGCCCGCCCGCTCCCCGGGCCGCACCCGGGCGGCCAGCGCCGCCAGCGCGTCCGGCACCCCGGCCGCCGGGTCCCGCCCGGCCCGCGCGACCGGTGCGCCGTCCGGCCCGTACAGCACGGCCGCGCCGGCCAGCTCCCGGGCCAGCCGGCGCAGCACCGACGGCACCGGGTCGGGCCGCGAGGCGGCGGCGGCCAGGCCCTGCTGGGCCCCGGTGACCCGGCGCAGCTCGGCCAGCCGCGCCTCGGCCATCAGCTGCCACACGGCGCGGGCCACCGCGGCGAAGGTGGTCCGCGGGGGCACCTCGACCAGCGGCAGCCCGCGCCCGGCGCAGGCGGCGGCCAGGGCGGCGGGCACGGTGTCGTGCACCGGGGCCACACCGAAGCCGAGGGCCGCCCCGCCCGCCGCGACGATCCGGTCGACATAGGCGTCGAAGTACCCGGCGGGCACGCCCCCCTCGGCGGGCCCGGGGACATGCACGCCCGCGGTCAGCAGCAGCTCGCCGCCCAGCAGGTACGGGTAGGGGTCGGCCATCTCCGTGGTGTGCGCCCCGTGGATCACGACACCCGGGCCGCACGGCCCGGCGAGCAGGCGCAGGGCCAGGTCCTCGCGGGCCAGCAGCGCGGACAGCGGGACGGGCGGGGTCGGCGGGACCGGAGGGGCTGGCGGGGCTGGCGGGGCCGGAGATGCGGGCGGGGACTGCCGCGGTGCGGGAGTGTCCGGCATGGTGTGCGTTTCCTCCTTCCGGGGCTGCTCGGATGGAGGAAACGTACACTTCGCAGCCGCTTCCCGGCCGCCTAGTGTCGGTCGGTGCGCCCCGGGCCGTCCCGACGGCCTCCGGGGCGGCCCGGGGACCCGGCGTCCCCGCCGGGAGCGGCCCGAACGCGCGTCCGGACCCGCCCGGCGCACACCAGTAGAGTCGCCTGAAGCAGGACATGCGCGACGAAGCGCAGGAAAGAAGGCTTTTCATCATGAGCAGCAACGAGACGCCCCGCGGCCCGGTCGACTCCTCCCGTATCCCCCGCTACGCCGGCCCGGCCACCTTCGCCCGGCTGCCCCGCCTCGACGAGGTGGGCACCGCCGACGTCGCGGTGGTGGGCGTGCCGTTCGACTCCGGTGTCTCCTACCGGCCCGGCGCCCGCTTCGGCGGCAACGCCATCCGCGAGGCGTCCCGGCTGCTGCGCCCCTACAACCCGGCGCAGGACGCCACCCCGTTCGCCCTCGCCCAGGTCGCCGACGGCGGGGACATCGCCGTCAACCCGTTCGACATCAACGAGGCCGTGGAGACCGTCGAGGCCGCCGCCGCCGACCTGCTCGGCACCGGCGCCCGCCTGATGACCCTCGGCGGCGACCACACCATCGCGCTGCCGCTGCTGCGTTCGGTCGCCAGGAAGCACGGCCCGGTCGCCCTGCTGCACTTCGACGCCCACCTGGACACCTGGGACACCTACTTCGGCGCCGAGTACACGCACGGCACCCCCTTCCGCCGGGCCGTGGAGGAGGGCATCCTCGACACCTCCGCCCTCTCCCACGTCGGCACCCGCGGCCCGCTCTACGGCAAGCAGGACCTGACCGACGACGAGAAGATGGGCTTCGGCATCGTCACCTCGGCGGACGTCTACCGGCGCGGCGCCGACGAGATCGCCGACCAGCTGCGCCAGCGCATCGGCGACCGGCCGCTGTACATCTCCATCGACATCGACTGCCTGGACCCGGCCCACGCGCCCGGCACCGGCACGCCCGAGGCCGGCGGCATGACCTCGCGCGAACTCCTGGAGATCCTGCGCGGTCTGGCCTCCTGCCGTCTGGTGTCGGCCGACGTCGTCGAGGTCGCCCCGGCCTACGATCACGCCGAGATCACCTCGGTGGCGGCCTCCCACACCGCCTACGAGCTGACCACGATCATGGCCCGTCAGATCGCCGAGGAGAAGGCAGCCAAGTGACCCACGACCACGACCTGGTGCTCCGCCCGACGCCCGCCCAGACGGCGGCGGCGCTCAGTCCGCCCCCGGGCCGCACCGGCGCGGACCTGGTCGTGGAGACCCTGGCCGGGCTGGGCGCGACCACCGTCTTCGGCCTGCCCGGCCAGCACGCCCTGGGCGTGTTCGACGCGCTGTGCCGCTCGGACCTGCGCTACATCGGCCTGCGCACGGAGGGCAACGCGGGCTTCGCGGCCGACGCGTACGGCCGGATCACCGGCGAGGCCGCCCCGCTGCTGGTGTCCACCGGCCCGGGAGCCCTCACCTGCCTGCCCGCGCTCCAGGAGGCGGCGGTGGCCTCGGCGCCGGTCCTCGCCATCGGCAGCCAGGTCCCCGTCGCCGGACTCGGCGGCGGACGCCACGGCTATCTGCACGAACTGCCCGACCAGGCCGCCGTGTTCCGGGGCGTGGTGAAGTCCGTCCACCCGGTGCGTACCGCCTCCCAGATCCCGTCCGCCCTCGCGGCGGCCTGGCAGTCCGCGCTCACCGCGCCGCACGGCCCGGTCTGGGTGGAGATCCCGCACGACGTGCTGCTGGCCGAGACCGTGCTGCCGCAGGTCACGGCGGTGGACGCCACCCCGCAGGAGCTGGTGCCCCGCCCCGAACTGACCGCCGTCGCCGCCCGGTTGCTGTCCACGGCGGAGCGCCCGGCGATCATCGCGGGCGGCGGGGTGGTCCGCGCCGACGCCGCCAAGAAGCTGCGGGCGCTCGCCGAACGGCTGAACGCGCCCGTGGTCACCACCTTCGGCGGCAAGGGCGCCTTCCCCTGGAACCACCCGCTCTCCCTCCAGTCCTGGCTGGAGGACCGGCACACCACCGACTTCCTGGAGGACGCCGACGTCCTGCTGGTCGTCGGCTCCGGACTCGGCGAACTCTCCTCGAACTACCACACGTTCGCCCCGCGCGGCCGTATCGTCCAGATCGAGGCCGACCTCGGCAAGCTGGAGTCGAACCACCCGGCCCTCGGCATCCACGCGGACGCCCGCCTCGCCCTCCAGGCACTCCTGGAGACCACCGGGGAGCGCCCCGACGACACGGCCGCCGACCGGGTGCGGGAGCTGCTGGCCAAGGTCCGGGGCCGCCTCGCCGCCCAGGAACTGACCCTGGAGCAGGACGTCCTGGCCGCCGTGCGCCGCGCCCTGCCCGCCGGTTCGCCGTCCTTCTGGGACATGACGATCCTGGCGTACTGGGCGTGGTCGGCCTTCGATGCCAAGGCGCCCAACACCATGCACTCCGCCCAGGGCGCCGGCGGTCTCGGCTACGGCTTCCCGGCCGCCCTCGGCGCGGCCGTGGCCGACCCGACCCGCCCGGTCCTCGCCGTCTCCGGCGACGGCGGCGCCCTGTACTCCGTCGCCGAACTGGCCACCGCCCGCCAGTACGGCCTGGACGTCACCTGGCTGATCGTGGACGACGGCGGTTACGGCATCCTGCGCGAGTACATGACCGACGCCTTCGGCCGTGCCACCGCCACCGACCTCACCCGCCCGGACTTCACGGCCCTCGCCGAGTCCTTCGGCGTGCCGGGGGTGCGGACGTCCCCCGACATGCTGGAGGCCGACCTGGCGCTGGCGCTGGCGACGCCCGGCCCTTCGGTGGTCGTCCTCCCGGCGGTGCTGCGGATGTTCGCACCTACGCACCTGGGCTCGGGCTGATCACTCGTTCGACTGTTCGAGGTGACCGCCACAGGATATGTTCCGTGAGGTTGCAGGCTCCCCGGTCGGGCCGATGTCAGACGCGGCCATTACTCTGAGCGCGGAGAGGAGGGCAGCGTGCTGCTGAGGTTTCGCGTCGCGAACGTACGGTCCCTGCGAGACGAGCAGGAGCTGTCCTTCGTCGCGCACGGCGAGGAACAGGGGGGATCGGCAAATCCGCTGGATCTCGCAGGCGGCGGCTCCGTCTCCGTCTTCCCGCTGATCGGCATTTTCGGGGCCAACGCCTCCGGTAAGTCGAACGTGCTGACCGCGATGACGGACATGCGCAATGCGGTCCTCAACTCCTACGCGCACTGGGCCTCTTACGACGGCATCCCGCGCCAGGTCTTCTCCTTGGATCCCAAGAGCGAGGGCGAGCCCTCGTTCTTCGAGGTCGACGTCGTCATCGACGAGGTCCGCTGGACATACGGCTTCGAGCTCGGAGCCACTCGCGTCGAGTCCGAATGGCTGCACAGCTACCCGCGCGGTCGCCGTCAGGAATGGCTCGACCGCGACGCCTCCCGGCCGGACGTCTTCAAGTGGCCCGGCGGACGTGTCAAGGACCGGGCCCAGCTCGTACGGCGCACGCGGCCGAACGCACTGCTGCTCTCCACAGCCGGCACGGACAACCATCCGCAGCTCTCCCCGCTGTTCCACTGGTTCCGTCGCAACTTCTGGATGATCAGCCCGGAGGTCGAGCGGGACGAGCGCGCGCGGTACACCACGAAAGAACTGTCAGGTCCCAGGGCCACCAGGATCCAGGAGCTACTGAGGGTCGCCGACCTCGGCATCACCGGAGCTACGGTCGTCCAGGACGGCCCGGGCCGGGACACGGTGAAGCTGACACACCACTCGACTGCTGGGGACGTGTCCTTCGACTGGCAGGAGGAGTCCTACGGCACCCGCTCCTGGTTCGCCCTCCTGGGCCCACTGCTCCTCGCCCTCGACGAAGGCGCGGTCCTCCTCGTCGACGAGCTCGATGCCAGCCTGCACTCCCGTTTCGCGGCCGAGGTCGTCCGGCTCTTCCATGACACGTACGCAAACCCAAGGGGCGCCCAGCTGGTCTTCACGTCGCACGACGCGACGGTGCTCACCACCCCTAGCGGTGAGCGGCTCCTCGATCCGGCGCAGGTGTGGCTGACGGAGAAGGGCAAGGACGGCGCGACCGAGCTGTATCCGCTCACCGACGCGGAGCCGGGCGAGGACGAGGACCTCACACAGTCCTATCTCGCGGGGGCCTTCGGCGGTGTTCCGGCTCTCCTGGAGGGGCAGATCGCGCGGCGGCTGCTGGTGGCGCGTGAGGCCGGCGCGTACGACGAGACGGACGATCGAGCGGACCGGGCGGGGCGCGACTGATGGGGCGGGCGCAGAGGGGCAAGGACTCGTGGGAGCGTCCGGTCCGGCGGGGCGGGCAGCGCAAGCGCCAGGTCTTCGTCTTCACCGAGGGCAAGGTGACCGAGCCCTCGTATCTCGACATCCTCAAGGACCAGGGCGTTCCACTCGCCGGCAAGGTCCCGGTGGAAATGCACATCGCCAACCGCAAGGCGGACAGCGGGCGCAAGCCGCTCGACCTCGTCGAGCAGGCGATCAGGCTGAAGCGTGAAGAAGACCGTAAGGCGAAGCGCGCCAAGCTGGAGGAGGAGTACCTGTCTCAGGTCTGGTGCCTCTTCGACCACGACAACTACAAGTACATTCGCGACGCACTGGACCAGGCGGAGGCGGCGGGTATCGGCGTCGCCTTCTCGCATCCGTGCTTCGAGGTGTGGCGCCTCGCGCACTACAAGCCGGTCAGCGGCTCGTTCGGCGGGGTGTGCGACGGGGCGGTCGAGCGGCTCCCGTTCCAGCGAGGCTCCCAGGACGCCGCGACTCCCAAGGTCG
This sequence comes from Streptomyces sp. PL-25, assembly GCF_058344915.1. Taxonomy (NCBI): domain Bacteria; kingdom Bacillati; phylum Actinomycetota; class Actinomycetes; order Kitasatosporales; family Streptomycetaceae; genus Streptomyces; species Streptomyces sp. PL-25. The sequence goes on along the minus strand of NZ_CP136997.1, from coordinate 2,580,126 downwards.
TCCTGCCGCACCAGGTCCTGGGCCGCTACAAGACGGCGCGCAAGAACGCCGAGCGGATGAACGGCCAGCACCCGGCCCGTGTGGGCAAGTGGGACAGAGACCCTTACACGGATGTGCACAAATTTGTGGAGGACGCCCTGCACATCGACACATACTGACCTCTCTCGGCCATGATCACGCGCTGATTTCGGTATGGCCCCGGCGGAGTCATAAGGTCTCTCCGTCATCTCAGGTCGGGTCATAGGGAGTCGTACGTGGCCAAGCTCACGCTCGCCCAGCTGGAACGGCATCTGTGGGCCGCCGCGGACATTCTGCGCGGCACGATGGATGCCTCCGAGTACAAGGACTACATTTTCGGGCTGCTCTTCCTGAAGCGGGCCAACGACGAGTTCGAGGCGGCCAGGGAGCGGATCAGGCGGTACGCCGTCGAGGGGCTGAAGCTCGCCGACGAGGACGTTCCTGGTTACCTGGAGCAGCCGAGCCCCTACCGCAAGCGCGATGTGCTGTACGTGCCGGAGGCGGCTCGTTGGGCCAAGGTCTCCGCCGCCACCCACAACATCAACGAGATGACCCTGCGCCCCGCGCTGCAAGCGCTTGAGGCGCAGAACAGCAAGCTCAAGGGCCTCTTCGACCACCTGGACTTCAACCGCATCGGTGGATCGGGCGCCGCGTCCGGCGCGGCCAAGCTCGCCGACCAGCGCCTGCAGCTCCTCATCGCGCACTTCGGGCGGATCCGGCTGCGTACGGAGGACTTCGAGTTCCCCGATCTGATCGGTGCCGCGTACGAGTACCTGATCAAGGAGTTCGCGGACTCGGCCGGACGCAAGGGCGGCGAGTTCTACACCCCGCGCGCAGTGGTTCGGATGATGGTCGAGCTCCTCGCCCCCACCGAGGACATGAGGATCTACGACCCGTGCGTCGGTTCGGGCGGCATGCTCATCCACGCGGCGGAGTATGTGGAGGAGCACGGCGGCGACACGTCGTCGATGTTCTTCGCCGGTCAGGACGCCAACTCCGGCTCCTGGATCATGTCGACGATGAACATGGTCCTGCACGGGGTGCGCCGCTTCGACCTGGCCACCGGGGACACGCTCTCGCAGCCGGCGCACGTTCCGCGCTCGGACGAGGACCGCTTCGACGGAGTGCTGAGCAACCCCCCGTTCTCTTTGGACTACACCCTTGCGGACCTGGCGCACCCGGCCGAGCGCGCCAAGTACGGGGCGACGAGTGAGCGCGGCAAGGCCGACCTGATGTTCCTCCAGCACATGCTGTGGGAAGCCAAGCGGGAGGGCCCTCGCGGCGGCATGGTGATCACGGTCATGCCACACGGGGTGCTGTTCCGTGGCGGCGGTGAGAAGGCGATCCGTACGGAGCTGCTGGAGAAGGACACCATCGAGGCGGTCATCGGCCTCGCCCCGAACCTCTTCTACGGGACCGGCATCCCGGCCTGCATCCTGGTGCTCCGCCCGCCCGGCCGGAAGGACCGAAAGCGTGAGGGCACGGTGCTGTTCATCAACGCCGACCGCGAGTTCCACGCGGAGCGGGCCCAGAACATCCTGCTCCCCGAGCACGCCGAGAAGATCGTCTCGACGTTCCACGCGTACGAGGAGGTACCCGGCTTCTCGCGGATCGTGACCCGCGAGGAACTCGCCGCCAACGACGACAACCTCAACATCCGCCGGTACGTCGACAACACACCGCCGCCCGAGCCGCAGGACGTGCGGGCGCACCTGGTGGGCGGCGTCCCGCGCGCCGAGATCGAGGCGAAGAAGCCGCTGCTCGACTCGTACGGGATCGGCATGACCGATCTGTTCGTGGAGCGGAAGCCGGCGGACCCGGCGTACGTCGACTTCCGGGACGAGGTGGCGGGCGGCTGTCCCGATCTGGGCGAGCTGGCCCGGCCCCGGGAGGAGGCTCTGCGGGCGGAGTTCGGCAAGTGGTGGGAGGAGGAGGCCGCCCGCCGTCTGGAAGCGGTGGCGGCCACGCCTGAGACTCTCGCCTCGTCCACATCCTCCGAGCGTAAGGCCGCGCTGATGGCAGTGCGGGGGCAGCTGATGAAGTCGTTCGGGGAACGGCTGGGCCGGGTCGGGTTGCTGGATCGGTATGCGTTGGCGGGGGCGGTTGCGGGCTGGTGGTGGGACGCCAAGTACGACCTGCTCGCGCTGTCGGAGAACGGGTTCGGCGGTGTTCTCGACGGATGGGTCGAGAACGTCGACACGATGCTCTCGCCCGAACAGGACGCACGGACGAAGAAGCTGCGGTCGCGGACGGCGGTGGAGCGACGTCAGGCGTACGACCACAAGGTGGTCGCCGCGATCGCTCCGCAGTTTCTGGAGGAACTGGCGGAGGCGGACGCGCGTAAGGCGGAGGCGGACGCCCGGTTCAAGGATCTGAGTGCGCGGCTCTCGGGGGATGGGGAGGAATCGGAGGCCGACGGCGAGTCGACCGACGGTGAGGCTGACTCGGAGGAAGTCGCTCTGAGCGTGGAAGAGCTGGCCGAGCTGACGGCTGAGCTGGCGCGGGTGAAGAAGGCACGCACGAAGGCGGGCGCGGACATCAAACGCCTTGAGGCTGACTTCCACCGGTATCCGTACCCGAGCGATCCGCCGACGCTGGGTGAGGAGCCGCCGCGCTTGTTCCGGGCGCGGGCGGAGCTGGACGCGGAAGGGGAGCGCCGGGTGGTGCTGGACCTGCTGCGGGACGACTTGGCGGCAAAGCTGGACGGGCACGTGGTGCGGTGGCAGCGGGAGCTGGCGGCGTCTTATGAGACGTGGGAGCAGAAGTACGCCGTTTCGTTGAGGGAGATTCGGTCGGGGCGGGAGCGGGCGGCGGGTGCACTGGACGCGTTTCTGAGGGGGCTGGGCTATGTGGGATAGCGTCGAGATCCAATGGACCGCGGTTCGGAACGTCGGTGACGTCCGCATGGGGAAGCAGCTCTCGCCGGCAACCCGTGATGCGCCTGGGCAGTTCCCTTATTTGCGTGTGGCGAACGTTCATCTGGGGCGGATTGACTACGCGGACGTGAACACGATGGGGTTCACTAATGCGGAGCGTGAGCTGTACGGGCTCAAGCCGGGTGACATTGTGCTAAACGAGGGGCAGAGCCTGGAACTCGTTGGGCGTAGCGCGATTTACGACGGAGCGGAGGGAAAGTTCTGCTTTCAGAACACTTTGATCCGCTTCCGGCCAGGTGCTAATGTTCTTCCTGCGTATGCCCAGTTGGTCTTCGAGCGCTGGCTAGCGACCGGGGTCTTCGCAGCGATCGCCAAACAGACGACTAGCATTGCTCACCTAGGAGGCGACCGATTCGGGAAGCTGCTGTTCCCGTTGATTCCGGTGGCTGGGCAGCGGCGGATCGTTGAGGTGCTCGCCAGCTGCACAGAACTGGAGCGGGGTATTGAGAAATCGATCATAAAGCTCCGTAATTTGCGGCGTGGTGCTCTTCTCGCGTCTATGACGCCTGTCGCTGGTGAGAGGTCAACAGCAGGCTGGGCTCGCGTGCCATTGAAGGACATTGTTCCATCGGCCGAATATGGGATCTCTGAAGCCCTTGACAGGGACGCGCGCGGCGTACCCGTGCTGCGGATGAACAATATTCAGAGTGCCAGGATCGATACAGATGAGCTTCGCTATTGTCCGGTTCCGGTTCCTTCGAAGTTGTTTCTCCGGCGCGGAGACGTCCTGTTCAACAGAACCAACAGTATGGAACACATCGGCAAGGCGGCCATGTGGCGTGACGAGTTGCCGAGTGCGACCTTCGCCTCGTATCTGGTGCGCCTCGTTCCCGACCTGCAACGCGTGACACCGGAATACCTTGTCGAATGGCTGATGCACCCTCTCGTTCGCCAGCGGGTGCGGTCGATTTCGACCGTTGCGGTGCAGCAGGTGAATGTCAATCCATCCCGGTTGAGGGAGCTGGAGATCGACCTTCCGGTCGACCTGGCTGAACAGCGGCGCATCGTAGCGACGTTGGAGGCCTGTGACGAGCAGATCGGGCGTGAGAAAGAAGAGCTGAACAAGCTTCGTCAGCTCAAGCAAGGGCTTGTGGACGATCTGCTGTCGGGGCGAGTCGCGGCCTCTGGCGTGGCGGCCTGAGAGAGCGGTGTCCGGCCGACCCCAAGGATGCGGGCCGGATGGATCGTGGCGGCGCGCGGTCAGGCGGGAAGGTGGCCGTCCTTGACCGCTGTGACGAACGATGTCCAGCCCGTTGACGGGAAGACCAGTGCGGGTCCCTCGGGGGCCTTGGAGTCACGGACCCGGGACGCCGGCCGGGTAGCTGTCCAGGACCTCGATGCAGCTACCGCCTTCGTTGCCACTGTACGTCGACTTGCGCCAGCCGTGCAGGGAGGAGGCGTTGGGGATGGTGGGTTCATCCACGATGTTCGTAGTCGTTTGCTGTCGCCCTCATCAGGATCAGTGACTCCTTGAGCGGCATTGCGTCACCTAAGGGCTGTCCCACTCTGTGAGCGGATCGCTACACAGCGATGTCCATGCATGTCGACCTGTCCTCGGGTACGGAAGACCGCCGCGACCGCTACCGACGTCCCGGGGGCATGGTCCTCAACCGCGTCGGAGTTGAAGACGTGTTGCACCATATCGCCCTCCTCGCCGAGCCGCTGCTGCGGCTCCTGTGGACCGCCTCCGGGCGGCATCGGCACCGGAACCGGCACCGTGCCGACGACCAAGCACCCAGCCCCGTCCCGGCCGCCCCCGGCCGCCGCCCCTCGCGGCACGAGACCCTCCTCCGCGGTGAGGACTCCCGGCTCGTCCACCCCTACCTCCTCGCCCACGAACAGCGCGCGCAGGTCAGGCAGCAGCGCGCCCGTCGCCGGACCCTCTGGCTCGCCGTGCACGGCCTCGACGTGGGGCCACGGCGCGTTCACGGTGTTGATGTCGGTTCCCACCGGAACCTGGTCCGGGAGGCAGTCGTCACATGATCTACAAGAGCCACGACGCCACCACCCCCGTGACCGGCCGGCCCCGCCTCCTGCCCTGGTCCAACCTCGACGGCAACCCCTGCTATCTCGTGACCGACGACAGCGGCACCAGTCGGCTCTCCCGCATGGCCGACGACGTCGAAGCCGTTCAGCTCGACATGGCCGACGACCTCGTCGGCCACGCCGTCGATCTCCTCGGCGACCGCAAGGCCACCGCGCCCCAACTCCGCTTCCTGGCCGCCCGGCTGGCCGAGTCCCTTCACGACGTGCACCGCATCGCCCGCAGTAGGGGCGCACGCCTGTCCCTCCCCGATGACCGCAGGCCACCCGAGGAGGTCCCCAGCACCTGACACGACCGCCTCACCGCAGAGTGCGCGGACGTACCGGCACAAAAGCTCCGTACGTCCGCGCACTCAGCCATGCCCTGCACCTGGACCCCTTTCCCTCCGCCCGCCCCCTGGGCGCAGAATGGATCTCCGGGGAACGGCGGGACATACGGAGAGGCGCGGGGCTGTGGTGGTACACGTCGAGCGGGACGAGGTGGAGCGGCCGTTCATCGCGCAGCTTGAAGCCATGGGATGGACACACGTCCCGGGCGTGGAGCTGGACACGCTCGACGCGGCGGTGCCGCTGCTCGTCGACCAGCTCGGGCCCGCGCTGCGGCGGATCAACCTCCGGGGCGGTGACGGTCAGTCCTGGATGGGAGAGGACGACATCCGGCGGGCGGTCGGTGAGCTCGCCTCCCTCTCCCTCGGCAAGGGCGTCGTGCAGGCGAACCTCGCCGCCACCGACATGCTGCTCCACGGCTGGACGCTTCCCTCGCCCTCCGCCGCGCACGGCGGCCCTTCCGCCACCGTCCAGTATGTCGAGTGGCATCCCGACCTCGTCGGGCACAACACCTTCACCGTCGTCGACCAACTCCGCGTGCGCAGCCGCTCCGGCGAGCTGTCGATACTCGACCTCGTCCTGTTCGTGAACGGCATCCCGCTCGTCGCTGTCGAGTGCAAGAGCCCCGATCTCGCCGAGCCCGTCCGAAGCGCCGTACTCGATCTCCGGCACTACGCCGGAAATCCCGTTCTGGACCTCGACGCCACCGGTGCTCCGGCCCCCGCCGGTGTGCCGGAACTGTTCCGGACCGTGCAGCTCCTGGTCCCCACGACCGGCGAGACCGCCCACCTGGGCACCGTCACCTCCGAGCCCGAGGACTTCCACCCCTGGCGCAGCGTCGAGCCGGAGGAGGAGGGCACGCTGCGGCGGGAGCTGCGTGCCGCCGGACTGCTCGCGGACGGCGCCGACCCGGCCGCGCCCGCGCCGCTCGGCGAGCAGCAGAAGCTCGTCGGTGTCGTCCTGCGGCCGGCCGCCCTGCTCAACGTCGTACGGCACTACGTGATCCCGATGACCGTCGAGTCGGATGCGGACGGCGGGGCCGTGCGGACCGTGAAGGCCGTCGCCCGGCACCAGCAGTACCGGGCCACCGAAAAGGCCGTGCGCAGGCTGCTGATCGGGCGGCCCCGTGCCGGGCGGGACACCGAGGACGAGCGCGGCGGTGTCATCTGGCACACGCAGGGCTCCGGTAAGTCGCTGACCATGACGTTCCTGGTGCGACGGGTGCACCTGCACCCCCGGCTCAGTGAGTTCATGGTGGTCGTGGTCACCGACCGCACCCAGTTGCAGACCCAGCTCTCACGGACGCTGAAGCTCAGCGAGTCCGACGTCGAGACGGCGGAGACCCGGACGCAGATGGAGGGGCTGCTGCGCGACGGCGGGCGGCGCGTCGTCTTCGGCATGATCCAGAAGTACGGGACCGGCTTCACCTTCGCCGGCGATGCGGAAGGCAGCGGGGACGACCGGGATCTGACGGAAGAGGGAGTGGGTCCTAGCGAGGATGAAAGCCCCGGTCTCGTACCGGACTTCCCCGAGTGCAACACCTCACCGGACATCCTCGTCCTCGTCGACGAGGCACACCGTTCCCACACCAGCGTCCTGCACGCCGCCCTGCGCAGGGCGATCCCGAACGCCGCCAAGATCGGGTTCACGGGTACGCCGATCATCACCGGGCGCGAGGAGGACACGCGCCGGATCTTCGGGCGGGGCGACTCGCCGCGGGGCTTTCTCGACGAGTACCGGATGGAGGACGCCGAGCACGACGGCGTCGTCGTCCGTATCCGGTACGAGGGGCGGACCGGGGAGGGCGAGGTCCATGACGGGGAGGTCCTCGACAGGGGGTTCGACGACCTCGTCCGGGACCGCACCCCCGAGGAGCGGGCCGCGCTCCTCAAGCGGTGGCCCACCGAGCGGGACGTCGCCGAGTCCGTGCCCATGATCGAGGCGAAGGCCGCGGACATGTTGGAGCACTGGGTGACCACCGTGCTGCCCGGCGGCTTCAAGGCCCAGGTCGCGGCCGTCAGCCGGAAGGCGGCCGTGCACTACCACCACGCCTTGCGCAAGGCTCGTGACGAACTGCTCGAGCAGTTGGCGGAGTACGACCCGGAGTCGGTGACGGGGATACCTCCGGAGAAGCTGTCCGTCAGACAGCGCTATCTCCACCAGGCTTACCGGTTCCGGGCCCTGCTGCGGCGGATCGACTTCGTCCCCGTCATCTCCCCGGGTTCCGGCCACAAGCGCGGGGAATGGAGGGAATGGACCGACGCCGGCCGCCAGGAGGCTTACACCGAGCGCTTCCAGAAGGCGTTCCCCGAACTGGCGCCTGACCCGGAGTGGGTAGCAGTAACCCCCTTCAACCCGCCGGAGGCCCCGCCCCCTCCCGCTCATTCCGCCAGAGGTACGAACGCCCCGTGGTCCGGGGCCGCGAACAGCGAGCCGCCGCCTCCCGCCACCTCGGTGCCCGATCCCGTGCACCCCGACAGTCCCATCGCCTTCCTGATCGTGAAGTCCATGCTGCTCACGGGGTTCGACGCCCCGCGCGAACAGGTGCTCTACCTGGACCGGCCGATCCGGGACGCCGAACTGCTCCAAGCCGTCGCGCGGGTCAACCGCACATCGCCCGGCAAGGAGGTCGGTTACGTCGTCGACTACTACGGCATCTTCGAGCACCTCTCCAGCGCACTCGCCGGGTACCGCAACGCCGATGTCACCGACACCATGCGCGATCTGTCGTACGAGGCGGACAAGCTGGGCCCTGCCGCCCAGGAGGTCCGCGACTTCCTGCGGCGCAACGGCATCGATGACGCACAGCTCGACCAACTCGCCAAGCTGGGGCCCGCGGCCCTCGCCCTGCAACCCGAAGACCTACGGTTCGGCTTCGACGAGGTACTGCACGAGTTCCTCGCCACCCTCGAACGCGTCCTCCCGCACGAGGACGCCCTGGACTACGTGGCGGACGCCCGGCGCTGGAGCCTGCTCCAGAAGCGGGTGCGGCGACTGTGCCGGGACGACGAGGGCGGGACGTTCACTCTGCGCCGGTACGGGCGCAAGGTCCGGGCGATGATCGCCGATCACCTCGAAGGGCCGGAGATCGACCAAGTCATCCCGCCGGTCTCGCTCACGGCTCTCACCTTCGACGATGCCGTGCGACGCCTGCCGCCACAGGAGGCGGCGGCGGAGATGGGCCACGCGCTCCGCTTCCACCTGGAGGAGCGAACGAAACGGGAGGACCCCGCAAAGTACGAGCGGCTCTCCAAGCGCCTGGAAGAAATCCTGCGCACGATGCCGGGGCGCTTCGAGGAGCAGATGGAGGCGTTCGGCCCGCTGATCGAGGAGGCCAGGCAGGAACAGGAGGAGTCCCCGGAACTCGCAGGCCTCACGCCGCTCGAACAGAGGGTGTACCGGCTGGTGGAGCAGATCCTGGAAGACACCCCCGGGATCAGGCTCGCCGGTGGCGGAGACATCAGGCGGCTCACGGGCAAGGTGTGCGACGTGGCCGCCGGGATCATGGCCAGGGCGTCGTACCAGGGGCAGCACCAGGACATCAGCATGCTGGCAGGAGACCTCCAGGATGCCCTGCTCAATCACGGCGTCCGGCCCCTGGGCGGGGACTGGGCGTCGTTGGAAAACGCCGCCGAGCGCCTGGCGTCTTTCGCGCAGGACAACCTCCGCCAGTTCCGGAGCAGGGCGAGGGGAGAATAGGCGGGTGACCGCGCTGGCCGATCCTTCGACGTACTGCACCCCCGATGACCTCCTGACTGTGGATGGGCTGTCTCTGCGGGTGCGTACCAGCACCCGCAGGAAACGGTTCGCACTGACCGTCGAGACCGACGCGACCCTCACCCTGCACACGCCGGCCGGGCGCTCGACGGCCGAGGCGGAGCAGTTCGTCCGCGCGCACCGGGACTGGCTGCTGACCAAGCGGCGGGAGCGGGAGCGCACACGCCCGCTCAGCCCCGTCAAGCGGCTCGTCGACGGAGAGGTCTTCCGCTATCTAGGGAGGACGTATCGGCTGGCCGTGTCCGGTGAGGAGGGGACGGGCGGAGGAGTCCGGCTGGTCGCGGGACGCCTCGTCATGGGCCCGGATCTGGCGGCGGAGCCCCGGGCGGGGCGGGCGGCGCTGGTCGACTGGTACTGCCGGGCGGGCCGGAAGTGGACTGGACACCGGCTCCAGCCCTGGGCGGCCCGCATGGGCGTGACCGAGCCGGAACTCGACGTGCGGGAGCTGGGGGACCGATGGGGGGCGTACCGGCCGCCGCAGGCCGGGACGGGCGCCAAGGGGCTGATGAGTCTCGGGTGGCCGCTCTTCCAGCTGCCCATGCACCTAATCGATTACGTCATCGCCCATGAACTGGCCCACGTGAAGGTGCCCGGGCACCGGGAGGACTTCTGGCGACTGCTGCGGATCGCACTGCCCGAGTACGAGGAGCGGCGGGCGGACCTCGACGAGCTGGGGCGGCGACTCTGGATGGGGGATGTCCAGTAGGACGGGCTGATTTCCGCTGAGGAAGAGGAAGTCCCGGCACAACATAGCCACCAGGTCGCCACATCCCACTCCCAGTAGACGGTGCACAAGTCGCGGTTGTTGCGCCAAACGGCCGCTGGCGTGCGAGCCGGGGGCCGTTGCCGCTGCACGGTACGGGATGCAGCCGGTGTCGGATCAGATCGGTGGCCGAGGTCACCTGGGCATCGTGCACAGCGCGGGCGGACGGGGCTGTGGCCCGTCTTGCCTTTGCATCCCGCGCCGGACACGCGCCCCGCGCAGAACACGGCATCGCGCAGGACACGCGTCCCGTCGGCGGCTCACTGCTCCAGCAGACGCCCGTACTTCTCGGTGTGGGCGGCGCGTTGCGTCTCGTAGCCCTCCGCGAACGCCTTCAGTTCGGCTTCCGACATGTTCTTGCCCGGCAGCTTCTTCGGCAGCAGGTCGGGTATCTCGCGGAAGACCTCGACCGCCGCCTCCCAGCGGTCGTTGTCCCGACCCCTGGCCGTGAGGAGACGGCCGGTGAGGGCCTTCAGTTCGCCGCCCACCAGTTCGGTGGGCATTGCTTTCGGCGGGAACGTCCCGCTCTCGGGCGGAGTTCTGCCGCTGCCGGAGAGGAGGCGTGCCGTCCACAGGGCCGCGAGGAGCTGGCCGGCCAGGACGTGGTCGTGGAACGCGGGATCGGGCATGGGCGATCTCTGCCCAGGGCGGCGGGCCGATCCACCTCCGGCGGCGTCCGGCTGCGCCGGGGAGTGACGTGCCGTCATTTCTCACTCCTCCGTGCAACCACTTCCGTACGTCTGTGCGTCAACTGTGCATGACTCACTGGATATCCCGACGCGTCAGGGTGCTCGCGGCGATCGGCGCGGGCACCGGCATGCTCCTCCCGTGCGTGGCCGCGGCGACCCCGGCCGCCGCCGCTCCCGACCAGGTCAGCTGCACGTCCGGCAAGGCGGGGCTGGCCGCCAGGCTCCAGCAGGACATCACCGCGGCGATGGCGGGCCGCAAGGGCTCCATCGCCGTCGGTGTGCGCGACCGCGCCACCGACACGACCTGCACCTTCCGCGAGTCGAGCGCCTACGACTCGGCGAGCGTGGTCAAGGTGACCGTCCTCGCCACCCTGCTGTGGGACGCGAAGAAGACCGAGCGCTATCTCACCGACCGCGAGGTGACGCTCACCAAGGCGATGATCACGCAGTCGGACAACGACGCGACCACCGCGCTGTGGAAGCAGCTCGGACTGACCAGGATCAACGGCTTTCTGGGCGCTGCCGGCATGACCCAGACCAAGCCGGACCCGGACGGCTACTGGGGCCTGACCCAGATCACCGTGCGCGACGAGCAGAAGCTGCTCGCCCTGGTCACCGCGAAGAACGCGGTCCTGAGCGACAACTCCCGCGCCTACATGCTCCAGCTGATGGGCCAGGTCACTCCCTCCCAGCGCTGGGGCACGCCCGCCGGGGCGCCGTCCACGGTCGCCGTGCACGTCAAGAACGGCTGGCTGGAGCGGGCCACGCACGGCTGGCGGGTGCACAGCGTGGGCACCTTCGACGGCGGCGGCCACGACTACACGATCACGGTGCTCACCCAGGACAACAGCACCATGGACTACGGCGTCACCACCATCCAGAACATCGCGACGGCCGTCCACAAGGACATCGCCCCCACCACGCGGTGGGCCGAGCGGCTGGTGCCGCCGGCCCGGCCCAGGGAGGCCACCGTCCCGCTGCCGCCGACCGGCTGACGCTTCACCGGGCGGTCTCCCACGAGCCACGCGGGACCCCTACGGTGACGGTCATGCGCCTGAGAACCGTACTCGCGACCGTCACCGCCGGCCTGGCGGCGGCCACCTGCCTCACCGCGGGGCCGGCCGCCGCCACCACCGCCCCGGACCACACCCGGGACCGCGCCCGGGACCACGCCTGCTCCCCGTCCGTCTCCCTCGACCGCTTCTCCGACGCGCTCGACAAGACGACCTACCGGGGCTCCTACACCGGCAACTTCTCCGCCCTCGGCCGCGACCGGCACGGCGACCTCGCCGCCCTCTCCGACCGCTCCGAGCTGTTCACCCTGGACCGCCGCACGCTCAAGCCCACCGGCGTGGTCCCGCTCGCCGACGAGCAGGGCGCGCCGCTCGACTCCGAGGGCCTGGTCGTCGACCGGGACGGCACCCGGCTGATCACCTCCGAGACCGAGCCGTCCGTACGCCGCTACTCCCGCGACGGCCGCATCCTGGACCGGCTGCCGGTGCCCGGCGCGCTGCGCGTGGCCCCCGCGGGCCGCGCCACCGCCAACCAGACCTTCGAGGGCCTGACCCTGCTGCCCGGCGGCCGGACCCTGCTCGCCTCCATGGAGTACGCGCTCAGCGGCGACGACAGCCGCACGGTGCGTTTCCAGACCTGGCAGCGCACCCGGGGCGGGCACTTCCGGCTCGCCGCCCAGTACGCCTACCGCACCGACGACGCGACCCTCGGCGTCCCCGAGGTGCAGGCCGTACCGGACGGCCGGCTGCTCGTCCTGGAGCGAGGCTTCACCGCGGGCGTGGGCAACACCGTCCGCCTCTACCTCGCCGACCCGCGCCGCGCCACCGACACCAGCGGCATCGAACACCTGACCGGACAGTCGGGGGTCCGGCTGATCGGGAAGACCCTGCTCACCGACCTCGCCGCCTGCCCCTCGCTCGGCGCCACCGCCCACCAGCCCCAGCCCAACCCGCTCCTCGACAACATCGAGGGGATGACCGTCGCCGGCCACGACACGCGGGGCCGCCTGCGCGTCCTGCTGGTCAGCGACGACAACGCGAACGCGGCCCAGACCACGCGGTTCTACTACCTCCGCGTGCGGATCTGACCGCTCTCGGAGTGTCCCCGCCCGTGCGCGAAATGTTGCGGGGGGATGAAATCCGCTGCCGTCCGTGTTGGTGCCTTCCGGAAGATCAGGCCGTCAGGGAGGCACCGACGTGGCAGCGCAGCCGGGGGAGACACGAGGGTGGGTGCGCAGGCTCGCCTCGTACGCGTGGCGCCATCCCAAGGACGTGGTCCTCGCCCTCGGTTCCTCCCTCGCCGGAATGGCCGTCCTTGCGCTGGTCCCGCTGATCACCAAGGTGATCATCGACGATGTCGTCGGTGACCGCAGCCGCCCCATGGCCCCCTGGGCCGGCGCCCTGATCGGCGCCGCCCTCCTCGTCTACGCGGCCACCTACGTCCGCCGCTACTACGGCGGCCGGCTCGCCCTCGACGTCCAGCACGACCTGCGGACCGAGATGTACGCGTCGATCACCCGGCTCGACGGCCGCCGCCAGGACGAGCTGTCCACCGGGCAGGTCATCGGCCGCGCCACCAGCGACCTCCAGCTCATCCAGGGGCTGCTGTTCATGTTGCCGATGACCATCGGCAACGTCCTGCTCTTCCTGATCTCGCTGGCGATCATGGCCTGGCTCTCGCTGCCGCTGACCCTGATCGCGCTCGCCGTCGCCCCCGCGCTCGGCTGGATCGCCTCGCGCAGCCGCCGCAGACTGCACCCCGCCACCTGGTACGCGCAGGCGCAGGCCGCCGCCGTGGCGGGCGTGGTGGACGGCGCGGTCAGCGGGGTCCGCGTGGTCAAGGGCTTCGGGCAGGAGGAGCAGGAGACCGCCAAGCTGCGCGCGGTCGGCCGCAGGCTCTTCGCCGGGCGGCTGCGCACCATCCGGCTGAACGCGCGCTTCACCCCGGCCCTCCAGTCGGTCCCCGCGCTCGGCCAGGTCGCGATGCTGGCGCTCGGCGGCTGGCTGGCCGTGCACGGGCACATCACGCTCGGCACCTTCGTCGCCTTCTCCACCTACCTCGCCCAGCTCGTCGGCCCGGTCCGGATGCTCGCCGTGGTCCTCACCGTCGGCCAGCAGGCCCGCGCCGGCACCGAACGCGTCCTGGAGCTGATCGACACCGAGCCCACGCTCACCGAGGGCACCCGGGAACTGCCCGCGGACGCGCCCGCGACCGTCGAGTTCGACGACGTGTCCTTCTCCTACACCGACGGCCGTCCCGTCCTGAAGGGCCTGTCCTTCGCGATCCGGCCCGGCGAGACCCTCGCCGTCGTCGGCTCCTCCGGCTCCGGCAAGTCCACCCTCTCCCTGCTGCTGCCGCGCTTCTACGACGTCACCCACGGCGCCGTCCTGATCGGCGGCCACGACGTGCGCGAGCTGACGCTCAGGTCGCTGCGGTCCGCCATCGGCCTGGTCCCCGAGGACTCCTTCCTCTTCTCCGACACCATCCGCGCCAACATCGCCTACGGCCGCCCCGACGCCACCGACGAGGAGATCAGCGCCGCCGCCCGCGCCGCCCAGGCCGACCGGTTCATCACCGAGCTGCCCGAGGGCTACGCCACCGAGGTCGGCGAGCAGGGCCTGACCCTCTCCGGCGGCCAGCGCCAGCGCGTCGCCCTGGCCCGCGCCATCCTGGCCGACCCGCGGCTGCTCGTCCTGGACGACGCCACCTCCGCCGTCGACGCCCGCGTCGAGCACGAGATCCACGAGGCGCTCGCCCGGGTCATGGCGGGCCGCACCACGCTGCTGATCGCGCACCGCCGCTCCACCCTGGCCCTGGCCGACCGCATCGCCGTCCTGGACGGCGGCCGGCTCGCCGACCTCGGCACCCACGACGAGCTCCAGGAGCGCTCCGCGCTCTACCGGCGGCTGCTCACCGACCCCGACGGACTCGGCGACGTCTCCCCGGGCCACACCCCGCCCGCCGCGCCCCCGGAGGACGCCTCCGTCCGCGCGGAACTGGACGCCGAGTTCGACGCCGAGCGGGGCATCACCCCGAAGCTGTGGACGGGCGAGCGCGAACCGCGCGACGCCGCCACCGCCGGCATGCCCGCCACCCCCGAACTGCTCGCCCAGGTCGAGGCCCTGCCACCGGCCACCGACACCCCCGACGTCGACGAGGCCCGCGCCGTACGCCCCGAGGACTCCTACGGCCTGCGCCATCTGCTGCGCGGCTTCGGACTGCCCCTGCTGGCCAGCCTCGGCCTGGTCGCCCTGGACGCCGGGATGGGCCTGCTGCTGCCGGTCCTGATCCGGCACGGCATCGACCAGGGCGTCACCAAGGCGGCCATCGGCGCCGTCTGGGCCGCCGCCCTGCTCGGGCTGCTCGCCGTGCTCGTGCAGTGGGCGGCGCAGACCGGCGAGACCCGGATGACCGGCCGCACCGGCGAACGCGTCCTGTACACGCTGCGCCTGAAGATCTTCGCCCAGCTCCAGCGGCTCGGCCTCGCCTACTACGAGCGCGAGCTGACCGGCCGGATCATGACCCGGATGACGACGGACGTGGACGCCCTGTCGACGTTCCTCCAGACCGGCCTGGTCACGGCGTTCGTCTCGGTGGTCACCTTCTTCGGCATCATGGTCGCCCTGCTGGTGATCGACGTACAGCTCGCGCTGGTCGTCTTCGCCACCCTGCCCCCGCTCGTCATCGCCACGTTCTTCTTCCGCCGGGCCAGTGTGAAGGCGTACGAACTGGCCCGTGAGCGGGTGTCGGCGGTCAACGCCGACCTCCAGGAGTCGGTGGCCGGGCTGCGGATCGTGCAGGCGTTCGGGCGCGAGCGCGACGGCGGGCGGCGGTTCGCCGAGCGCAGCGACAGCTACCGCCGGGCCCGGATACGCGGCCAGTGGCTGATCTCCGTGTACTTCCCGTTCGTGCAGTTCCTCTCCTCGGTCGCGGCGGCCTCCGTGCTGATCGCGGGCGCGGGCCGGGTCGAGGCGGCCACGCTGACCACCGGCGCCCTGGTGGCGTACCTGCTCTACATCGACCTGTTCTTCGCCCCCGTCCAGCAGCTCTCCCAGGTCTTCGACGGCTACCAGCAGGCCACCGTCTCGCTGGGCCGCATCCAGGAGCTGCTGCGCGAGCCCGCGTCCACGAAGCCCGCCGAGCGGCCCCGCGAGGTGTCCGCGCTGCGCGGCGACATCGCCTTCGAGGACGTGCGCTTCGCCTACGGCGCCGAGGGCGCCGAGGAACAGGCCCTCACCGGCATCGACCTGCGCATTCCCGCCGGGCAGACGGTGGCCTTCGTCGGCGAGACCGGCGCGGGCAAGTCGACCCTGGTCAAGCTGGTCGCCCGGTTCTACGACCCGACCGGCGGCCGGGTCACCGCGGACGGCACGGACCTGCGCGAGCTGGACCTGACGGCGTACCGCCACCGGCTCGGGGTGGTCCCGCAGGAGGCGTACCTCTTCCCGGGCACCGTCCGCGACGCCATCGCCTACGGCCGTCCCGGCGCCACCGACGCCGAGGTGGAGGCGGCGGCCCGCGCGGTCGGCGCGCACGAGATGATCGCCACCCTGGAGGGCGGCTATCTGCACGAGGTCGCCGAGCGCGGCCGCAATCTCTCCGCGGGCCAGCGCCAGCTGATCGCGCTGGCCCGCGCCGAACTGGTCGACCCGGACGTCCTGCTGCTCGACGAGGCGACCGCCGCCCTCGACCTGGCCACCGAGGCCCAGGTCAACCAGGCCACCGACCGGCTCGCGGGCCGCCGCACCACGCTGGTGGTCGCCCACCGGCTGACCACGGCGGCCCGCGCGGACCGGGTGGTGGTCCTGGACCACGGCCGGGTCGCCGAGGACGGCACGCACGAGGAGCTGCTGGCCCGCGACGGCCACTACGCCGCGCTGTGGCGCACCTTCACCGGCGCGGCCGAGCCGGAGGAGCCGGTCGGCGTCCCCCGGTGACCGGCCGGGGCAACCGTCCGAGGTGTGTACGGCGTCCGTACACGCGTACGCCGATGTGCCTGCCGTGAGGGGACGTGAGGGGAGAGGTGACCGTGGACAGGGCTGTGCTGCGCCGGCGGCTGGCGCTGGGCCTGGCCGTGCTGACCGGATCGGGGCTGCTCTCGCTCGCCCTGCCCGGCGCCGCCCAGGCGGCCTCCGCCGCCTGCTCGGGGCGCCAGGTCAAGACGCTGTCGTTCGCCGCCGGGTCGGTGCGCGTCTACAGGAGCAACGGCTATGTGTGCGCGGTCACGGTCCCCGCCCGCCCCGGCCGGCCGCAGGCGATGTCGGTGAGCGTGCAGGCGCGCGGCAACCGCCCGGTCACCGACCGGGGCCGCTACTCCCAGCACGCGGGGCCGGTCACCGTGCACGCCGGCCACCGCTGCGTACGGGTCACCGGCGCGGTCGGGAAACGGTCGGTCAGCAGCGGCTGGATCCTGTGCTGAGGCGCTGAGCGGGACGGCGGCCCGCCCGCCGCGAGATGATCGATTCTCCGACTCCCCTGGTGCGCACCCGAGTTGCTCCGATAGCTTCCGGCGCACATCTGTCTCACAGGGGAGTGTGCATGCGCAAGGCGCTCAGATGGCTGCTGGCACTGGTGGTGCTCGTCGGCACCGTCAGCACGGCCGGGGCGGCCACCGCCGCCCAGCAGGGAGCCACCGGCACCGACATCAAGGACCGGCTGCTGTCCATACCGGGCATGAGCCTGATCGAGGAGAAGCCCTACACCGGCTATCGCTACTTCGTCCTGAACTACACCCAGCCGGTCGACCACCGGCACCCGTCCAAGGGCACCTTCCAGCAGCGGTTCACCCTGCTGCACAAGGGAGTCGACCGCCCGACGGTGTTCTACACCAGCGGCTACAACGTCTCCACCAACCCCAGCCGCAGTGAGCCCACCCGGATCACCGACGGCAACCAGGTCTCCCTGGAGTACCGTTTCTTCACCCCGTCCCGCCCGGCCCCGGCCGACTGGTCCAAGCTCGACATCTGGCAGGCCGCCAGCGACCAGCACCGCCTCTTCACGGCGCTGAAGAAGGTCTACTCGCGCAACTGGATCGCCACCGGCGGCTCCAAGGGCGGGATGACGGCGACCTACTACGAGCGCTTCTACCCGCGCGACATGGACGGCGTCGTCGCCTACGTGGCACCCAACGACGTCGTCAACGACGAGGACTCCGCCTACGACCGCTTCTTCGAGAAGGTCGGCACCAAGGAGTGCCGCGACCGCCTCGGCGCCGTCCAGCGCGAGGCCCTGGTGCGCCGTGAGCCGCTGGAGAAGAAGTACGCCCAGTACGCCGCCGACCACCACAACACCTTCACCACCATCGGCGGCCTGGACCGCGCCTACGAGGCCGTCGTCCTCGACTACGTGTGGGGCTTCTGGCAGTACAGCCTGCTGTCGGACTGCGACACCGTCCCGGCCGACGCCCGCCACGCCACCGACCAGCAGATCTGGGACTCGATCGACACCATCTCCGGCTTCTCCGCCTACACCGACCAGGGCCTGGAGACCTACACGCCGTACTACTACCAGGCGGGCACCCAGATGGGCGCGCCCACCATCCACTTCCCGCACATCGAGAAGAAGCTCATCCGCTACGGCTACCAGCCGCCGCGCAACTTCGTGCCGCGCTCCATCCCGATGCGCTTCCAGCCCTGGGTGATGCGCGACGTGGACAGCTGGGTGCGGCACAACGCCCGGCACATGCTGTTCGTCTACGGGCAGAACGACCCGTGGGGCTCGGAGCGGTTCCGCCTCGGGCACGGCGCGCGTGACTCCTACGTGTTCACCGCGCCCGGCATGAACCACGGCGCCAACGTCGCGGGCCTGGTCCCCGACCAGCAGGCGCTGGCCACGGCCAGGATCCTGGACTGGGCGGGCGTGGCTCCCGCCGCGGTGAAGGACAACCCGTCGGCGGCGCGCCCGCTGGCCCGCCCGGACGCGAAGCTGGACGCCCGGGAGACGGAGCGCGAGCCCGCGCTCCGGCCGTGACCGGCATCCTGCCGCACAGCGCCCGCTGAGCGGCAGGCCGCGCCCGGAGCACCGGCTCCGGGCGCGGCCCACCGCCGCGCGGCCCGCGGATCAGTACGTCAGGCCGTACCCGACGGGGTACAGCACCCGCGCCGGGTCGTCCGCCCGCTGCACCGGCACCGGCAGCTTCCCGCGCGGCCGCACCCGCCCGGCGATCACCCGGGCCGCGGCGCGCACCTCCACGTCCGTCCAGGAGTACGCGGCCAGGAACGCCGGTACGGACGGGAACTGGGCGACGTCGTAGGGGTTGCGCACGGCCAGCGCGACCACCGGCCGGCCCGTCGCCATCAGCCGCTCCACCAGCGTGCGCTGGGAGCTGCCCGCCGTGACGTTGTACGTCGCCACCACCACCGCGTCCGCCTGCGCCGCCGCCGCGACCGCCTGGTCGATGACGGCCTGGGCCGGGGCGGTGCCGGTGGACAGGGCGGTGGCCGTGAAGCCCAGTTCGGTGAGGGCGGCGGCGAGCACCCCGGTCGGCGGGCCCGTGGTGCCCGACGGCGAGGCCGGATCGGCGCCCACCACGAGGATCCTGCGGTGGCCGCGGCGCGAGAGCGGCAGCAGCCGGCCCTCGTTGACCAGCAGCGTCGTCGTCCGCTCGGCGATGCGGTCGGCCGCCGCCAGATGCTCGCGGGTGCCGACCCGGTGCGGCACCTGGCGCTCGGAGACGTACGGGCCGTCGAAGAGGCCGAGGCGGTTCTTCATCCGCAGAATGCGCAGGATCGATGCGTCGAGCCGGGCCTCGGTCAGCTCGCCGCCGCGCACCGCGTCCAGCACCGCGTGCCAGGCGACGTCCAGGTCCGGCGGGTTGAGCAACTGGTCCACGCCCGCCTTCAGCGCGAGCACCGGCACCCGGTCGTCGCCGTACTTGGTGCGCACCCCCTCCATGCCGAGCGAGTCGGTGATCACCACCCCGTCGTAGCCCAGTTCGCCGCGCAGGATGCCGGTGAGGATCGGCTGCGACAGCGTGGCCGGGTCGCCGGAGTCGTCGAGCGCCGGGAACTGGATGTGCGCCGTCATCACCGAGTCGATCCCGGCCCTGATCGCGGCCCGGAACGGCACCGCGTCCAGCTTCTCCCACACCTCCCGGCTGTGCGTGATGACCGGGAAGCCGTAGTGGCTGTCCACGGCGGTGTCGCCGTGCCCGGGGAAGTGCTTGGCGGTCGCCGCGACCCGCGCGCCCTGATAGCCCTTCACCTCGGCGGACACCAGCCGCGCCACGGCGTCCGGGTCGGCGCCGAAGGACCGTACGCCGATGACCGGGTTGGCCGGGTTGACGTTCACGTCGGCGTCGGGGGAGTAGTCCTGGTTGATGCCCATGGCGCGCAGCTCGGTGCCGGAGAGCCGGCCCAGTGTGCGGGCGTCGGCGGTGGAGCCGGAGGCGCCGACGGCCATGGCGCCGGGGAAGAGCGTGGCGGGCCTGCCGACCCGGCAGACGATGCCGTGCTCCTGGTCGGTGGCGACCAGGACGGGCAGCCCGCGCGGCTGCCGGAGCGAGGCCCGCTGGATGCCGTTGGACAGGGCGGCGATCTGCCGCGGGTCGCGGGTGTTGTGGGCCCAGGTGAAGTAGATGATGCCGCCGACGCGGTACTTCGCGATCAGCTCGGCTGCGGTGCGGACGCCGATCTCGCCGAGGTTGGCGTCGATGTCGGCCTGGTCGGGGTCGGTGGCGGAGTGGCCGTAGACCCGCATCACGAAGAGCTGGCCGACCTTCTCCTCCAGGCTCATCCGCGCGACGAGGGCGCGCAGCCGGCGGTCGTCGTGCGGGGCGGCGGCCTGAGCGGTGCCGGTGCCGCCCACGGCGAGGCCGGCGGTGAGCGTGGCGGTGGCGGCGAGGACGGCGCGTCTGGAGGGGGAGGGACCGGAGGTGCCGGAGAGATCGGAGGTGCCGGAGCGATCGGAGGGGGAGGAGGGGCGTGTGGTGTCGTGCACGTGCGCTCCTTCCGGAGGGGTTCCACTGAAGGAAACTTCCGAGAGATCACCAATATCCGGGAAGTTTCTGCCAGTCAAGGGAACGCACGGACCCGGGCGGTGGTGCGGCCGGGCCCGGAGGACGGGCGGACGCGGGCCCGGACGGCGGGGCGCGCGGGTCCGGGGAGGACGGGGGACGCGAGCCCGGAGGGCGGGGCGCACGGCCCCGGACGGCGGGGCGCACGGGGCCGGAGGGCTCAGACGGCCCGTGGCGTGTGCGCCGACACCGCCGGCCAGTGCTCCCGCAGGGTGCGTACGGTCTCCGCGATGGCCGGACGCCGGGCCGCCCCCGCGCGCCACAGCGCGTACAGATGCCGTACGGGCACGGGGTCGAGCGCCACCTCGACGACCCCCTCCGGCAGCGGCCCCCGGCCCAGCCGCGGGATCAGCGCCACCCCGAGGCCCGCGGCGACCAACGCGACCAGCGTCGGGTTCTCGTCGGCCTGGTGGACGACGTCCGGCTCGTGCCCGGCGGCGCGCAGCGTGCGCAGCAGCCAGTCGTGGCAGACCCGGCCCGGCGGCTGGCAGATCCACCGCTCCCCGCCCAGCTCCGCGCGCCGCACCGCGCTCCGCCCCGCGAACGGATGCCCGGCCGGCACCAGCAGATCGCACACGTCGTCCCCGACGGCCGCCTGCTCCACCCCGGCAGGCGCGGGCAGCGGCGCGATGTCCCAGTCGTGCGCCACGGCCAGGTCCACGGCGCCCTTGGCGACCAGATCCACCGACAGATGCGGGTCGACCTCGCTGAGCCGGGCGTCCAGCGCGGGGTGCCGCCTCGCCAGGTCGGCGAGCACGCCCGGCAGCAGCCCGCGCGCCGCCGAGGCGAACGCCGCGATGGCCAGCCGCCCGGACGGCACCCCGCGCCGCTCCTCCAGCTCGGTCTCCGCCCGCTCCACGATCGCCAGCAACTCCCGCGCGGCCGCAACCAGTTGGTGCGCCTCGTCGGTGAGCCGCACCCCGCGCCCCTCGCGCTCCAGGAGGACGGTCCTGGTCTCCCGCTCCAGCTTGGCGATCTGCTGGGACACCGCCGAGGAGGTGTAGCCGAGCGCGGTGGCCGCCGCCCCCACCGTCCCGTGCACGGACACGGCGTGCAGGGCGCGCAGGCGCTGGAGATCGAGCACGGTTCCTCCCACAGGACGGCGCGGCCGGCCGCCGCCCCGCGGGCGACGCTCCGACCGGTTAGCGTTGCTGCATCCAACAGTGCAGCAATCATCGCTGGTGCTACCCGGTCCGGGCGAGTGATCCTCGACGCATGCGACCACCCCACGTCCTCCTCGCCGTCCTCGTCGCCGCCGTCTGGGGCGTCAACTTCACCGTCATCGAGGTCGGCCTCGGCCACTTCCCGCCGCTGCTGTTCTCGGCCCTGCGCTTCCTGGCCGCGGCGCTGCCCGCCGTCTTCCTGGTGGGCCGGCCCAAGGTGGCCTGGAAGTGGATCGTGGGCGTGGGGCTGGTGCTCGGCGTCGCCAAGTTCGGTCTGCTGTTCGTCGGCATGGACCACGGGATGCCCGCCGGGCTGTCCTCCCTGGTGCTCCAGATCCAGGCGGTGTTCACCGCCCTGTTCGCCTTCGCCGCCCTCGGCGAGCGCCCCACCCGGCTGCGGCTGGCCGGCATGGGCGTGGCGCTCGCCGGGATCGCCGTCGCCGCCGTGGACGAGGGCACCACGGGACCGCTGGGCGCCTTCGTCCTGGTCGTCGTCGCCGCGGCCTGCTGGGGCGTCTCCAACGTCCTCACCCGCAAGGCGGCCCCGCCGGACTCCCTGAACTTCATGGTCTGGGTGAGCACCGTCCCGGTCCTGCCGCTGCTCGGCCTCTCCCTGCTGACCGAGGGCCCCTCCCAGGACCTCGCCGCCCTGCGCGGC
Source organism: Streptomyces sp. PL-25 (assembly GCF_058344915.1). Lineage (NCBI taxonomy): Bacteria > Bacillati > Actinomycetota > Actinomycetes > Kitasatosporales > Streptomycetaceae > Streptomyces > Streptomyces sp. PL-25. Next base: position 2,557,725 of record NZ_CP136997.1, on the reverse strand, counting down.
CTGGACTGGCAGGGCGCGGGCACGGTCCTCTACGTCGCCTGGGTCACCACCGTGTTCGGCTTCGGCGCCTGGGGCTGGCTGCTGCGCCGCCACCCCGCCTCCACCGTCGCCCCGTTCTCCCTGCTGGTCCCGGTCTTCGGCATGTCGGCGGCGGCCCTCTTCCTGGGCGAGTCCGTCACCCCCCTGCGCTGGTGCGCGGCGGCCCTGCTGGTGGGCGGCGTGGCACTGACGTCGCTCGCACCGGGGAGGAGGGGCGGCGGCGCGGAGGCGCGTACGGAGAGCGCGGGGGGCGCCCCTGCGGATGCCCCCGTGCCGGACGGGGTCACGGTCCCCGCGGTTCCGCCGAGGGCCTGACGCGCCAGATGTTGCCCGCCCGGTGTGTCGTGCAGCCTTTCAGACGACCGATGAGTCGCGGGCGGAGAGGCGGTCTGTCCTGTGTACCGAACGGACAGAGAGCGGGAGGCATCACATGCGTGTCGTCGTCACCGAGTTCATCAGCCTCGACGGGGTCGTGCAGGCGCCCGGAGGGCCGCAGGAGGACACCGACGGGGGGTTCGCGCACGGCGGATGGTCGCATCCGTTCTTCGATCCGGAGGTGCTGGGCGGGGCGTTCGCGGCCGGTCTCGACCGGGCGGAGGCGCTGCTGTACGGGCGCCGTACGTATCTCACGATGGCCGCGGCCTGGCCCGAGCGGGCCGGGGACCCCTTCGCCGACCGGCTCAACTCGCTGCCCAAGTACGTCGTGTCCGACACCCTCGACGACTCCGCGCTGACCTGGGAGAACACCGCACGCGTCCCGGGCGGCCAGGCACTGGGGAAGGTGCGCGGGCTGCGGGCGTCCGGCGGTGACGGGGAGCTGGCGATGATGGGCAGCCCCACACTGGTGCGGGCGCTCCTGGCCGCGGACCTGGTGGACGAACTGCGGCTCGCCGTGATGCCGGTGCTGCTGGGCGGCGGCAAGTCGGCCTTCCCCGTGGACGAGGTGCTGCGGACCTGGGAACTGGTGTCGTCGGCCACCGCCAGGACCGGCGCGCAGCTCAATGTGTTCCGGCCCGTGCGGCGGGCCGCCGGGTCGCCCGCCTGACCGGCGGAATCGGTACGGGCGGCCGCGGCGGCGCGTAGGGTCCGGGCCATGAAGCTCGCGTTCTCCACTCTCGGTGTCCCCGGCCTGCCCGTCCCGGAGGTCCTCGCGCTCGCGGCCGCGCACGGCTACGACGGCGTCGAACTCCGCGCCCACCCCGAGGAACCGGTGCACCCCGGCCTCTCCCCGGCCCGGCGGGCCGAGACGGCCGCCCAGTTCGCGGCGGCCGGGGTGGAGGTACTGGCCGTGGCCGGATACGCGCGGGTCGCCGCGCCCGGCGACGACGCTCCCGTGCTGGACGAGATCCGCGCCCTGCTGCGGCTGGCGCACGACCTGGGCGCGGGCGCGGTGCGGGTCTTCCCGGGCGCCGACACCGCGCTGCCGCCCGAGGAGTCCGACGCCGTCGCGGCCCGGCGGCTGGGTGCCGCCGCCGAGGACGCCGCCGCCCTCGGTGTCCGCATCCTGCTGGAGACCCACGACTCGCACCGCACCGGCGCCGACGCGATCCGCGTCCTCGGCCCGGTCGGGCACCGGCAGGTGGGCGCGCTGTGGGACGTGATGCACACCTGGCTCGGCGGTGAGCAGCCGTCGCAGACCTGTGCGGCGCTCGCCCCGCACCTCGGATACGTCCAGGTCAAGGACATCGCGTCGGCCGAGGACACCACCCCGCTGCCGCTGGGCGCGGGCGTACTGCCGCTCGCCGGATGCGTGGCGGCGCTGACCGGCGCCGGCTGGGACGGCTGGCTGTGCTGGGAGTACGAGAAGCGGTGGTACGAGGCGGCGGCGCCGCTGCCCGGACTGCTCGGGGCGGGACGGGAGTACCTGGACCGGCTGCTCAGCGCGTCGGCGTAGCGGGCTCGGGCCGGTTCACGCTCCCGTCCTGGTCCCGCTCCGGTCCTGGTCCCGGTCCGTGCGGGCCGTCCGTTCCGCCGCCCGCCGTACCCGGGCCTCCAGGGCCACGCGCCGCTCGGGCCATTCCTCGGCCGTGATCGAGAAGATCGCCGAGTCGCGCAGCCGGCCCTCCTCACCGGGCACCGAGGAGCGGGACCAGTTGCGCAGGACGCCCTCGAAGCGCGCCCCGACGCTCTCGATCGCGGCGCGGGAGCGGCTGTTGCGGGCGTCGGTCTTCAGGTCGACCCGGGCCACCCGCCACACCTCGAAGGCGTGCCGGAAGAGCAGGTACTTGGCCTCGGCGTTGATGCCGGTGCCCTGCGCGGAGCGGGCGAGCCAGGTGAAGCCGACCTCGACGGCGTCGAGGCGGTCCTCGTCCCGCCAGCAGCGCGGCTCCCAGAAGGAGGTGGCGCCGACCGCGCGCCCGGTGGCCAGGGAGATCTGCGCGTAGGGCGCGAGGCGGCCGGTGGCCGCGCGGGCGAGCTGCCCGTCGATGTAGGCCGCGGTCTCCTCCGCCCGGGGCACCCAGGTGTACGCGTAGGTGCCGCGGTCCTCCTCCGCCGCCACCGCGAGGTCGGCGGCGTGCCGCTGCCCCAGCGGTTCCAGGCGTACGAGGGTGCCCTCCAGGACCGGGCCGGTCAGAGTGATCGTCACGCCTGGAGTGTGGCGTACCGGTCCGGTGGCGTCGACCGTGTTTCAGCCGGGGCTTGTGTCATGGCGCGGCAGCTCCCGCAACGCGGAGCACGGTCCCCGCGCCGCTGGCTGACATCAGGTGGCGGCGTCGGAAACAAGTTCGAGGCTTACCTCGGTCGCGATTTCCCCAGACCCTCGAAGGGGTAGGTGCGTACACGGCTCTGTTCTGTCCGTGCACGCGCCTACCTGGGCCCTGCCATGACTTTCTCAGGCCCTGAATTCCTCGCCCTGGGTGCTGTTCACGAATGCGGACCACCCGGCAGGAGTGAAAGAGAGAACCGGGCTGTTCGGGTCCTTCGAGTCGCGAACCGCCCGACCTCCCTCGGGAAGGTTCGCAATCTCGACACAGTTACCGTTGTTACCGGAGTAGGAGGACTTCACCCAGACCGATTCTTTTGCGATGTCAGGGATTCTGTTCGTCACTTGGCTACCATTTCTTCTATGGCCTTGCGAATCAAGGACCTTGACCTGCTCACGTCGCAAGCCGCGACGTTCAAACGCCGGAACAGCGTTCGGTACTTCTCAGTGTCGGACTGCTCCTCATGGTACACGGTACCCGTGTTTGACTCCGCGTAAGCAATGTCCAACTCCGAAGCCGAAGGGAAATTCATGATGACAAAGGGGCCGAAGAGGGACGCATTCAACGGGCTTTCGATCGGCAGGGCTTGAAGCTCGATATTGGTCTCCTCGCTGGCCGACAGAAGGTACTCCAGTTGTTCGCGCATGATTTCTGAGCTGCCGACTCTGTGTCGCAGTATGGCCTCGGACAAGATCACCCACAGATGAACCGGGTTCCCTTCGCGGGTGAGAACCTTCCTGCGTTCTTCCCGGACCTTCACCTGAGTGTCGATGTTTTCCTGGGAGGCGTCAGGCACCTGAATCCTGATGACAGCTCTGGTGTAGGCAGGGGTCTGCAAGAGTCCGGGAACAAGGCTTGTCTCTACGTCGTAGACCTCGGATGCGTCCGACTCGATGGCGATGTATGCCGCGTAGGCTGAATCGATGGAGTTTGCGTACTGCACCCACCAGCTCTTCTGTCTGGCATCCTTCGCTAGTTTCTCGATCTCGGCTCGCTGAGCTGCGTCTGTGACACGATAGGCGTCAAGAAGTGCTCTCAGGTCGAGGAGTCGGATTCCCGATTGAGCATTCTCGATGCGAGTCATCTTGGATTCTGCACAACCCAGGATTTCCGCAGCGTCGGAATGCTTCAAACCCGCCGTGACGCGGAGATCTTTCAGTGTTCGCGCCAAACGACGCTGCCGGATTGTCGGGTTGTGAGTGATCGGCACTCGGCCACCTCCGCTCTGTCATGGCCCAGTCTGCCCGCTACTGACTGTCACAGGAACGCCCAATGGTGACCTCCAAAGTAGGGACTTGACAGTTTGGAGGTGTCAGGGTGCGCTCGTGCCAGTGTCGGTAAGGCGCGCGAGTTGGCGCGTTTGTTCGCCCGGGAAGCCAGCGTTGACAACTTGTCGGATGATCTGACTCTGGTTGTCTCCGAGCTGGTGACCAATGCCATCGTTCACGGGAAGACCACGCGCGGTCGGCAAGTCGCCCTGGTCATCGACCGGGACGCGCAACGCATCCGCGTGGAGGTGCGAGATGTCGGCGACGGAATGCCTCACAAGCCTCTCGGTGGTGAACCGTTGCCTGTCTCCGGCCGTGGCCTGGAAATCGTGGCCTCACTCTCCGAGGCGTGGGGAGTGATCGAACAGGTCATCGGTAAGACCGTATGGGCCGAGTTGACCATCAAGCCCTCGGACGCCGTCTAGCGGTGAGGTCGGTTCATGGGATTCGCCAACTACAGGATGCGCAGGGACTCCGAAGCCGAACAAGGGCGTTCTCATGCCTGGTGCATGACGTGTGGTGCGCGCTCGAAGGAGACCGTGGACAAGCGCGCCGTGCGCGACTGGTGTATCGGGCATGCCGCAGAAAGTCGGCATGCGAGGTTTCGAGGGGTGGAGTCTACCTACTTCGTGGTCGCCCCTGATCCTGAAAGGCCCACTGCTCAGGAAGATTCCTGAGCCGGAGTGAAATGCCGGAAAGTCGCGCGGGGTCGGAGTCGTGGGGCTATCCGGAGATCCTACGGTGCGGCCGAACGCCCCGGGGCGGCTCGCGGACGGCTTGCTGAGGCTCCGCCCCGAGGCTTGCGCCGGGCGGCCCGGCACGTCACCCCCGCTGTTCCCGGGGCACCCCCGTCGACCCCCGCACCATCAGTTCCCCGTGCACCGTGGCGATCCCGCCCGGCGGCGGCTCCTCGCGGGCCATGGCTATCCGGCCGGCGCGGGCGCCCGCCTCGGCGAGGGGGAGGCGGACGGTGGTGAGGGAGGGCACCGCGTCCATGCTGAAGGGCAGGTCGTCGAAGCCCGCGACGGAGACGTCCTGCGGGATGCGCAGCCCGGACTCGCGCAGGGCCGCGCAGGCGCCCAGGGCGACGGAGTCGTTGGCGGCGACGATCGCGGTGAGCGAGGGCTCGCGGCGCAGCAGTTCCAGCGCGGCCTCGTGGCCGGAGCGGCGGTCGAAGCGGCCGTGCACGGTGAGCGCGGGGTCGTCGTCGAGGCCGGCCGCCGCCAGGGCCTCGTGGTGGCCCTCCAGGCGGTGGCGGGTGGTGGTGCGCTCGCGCGGACCCGCGATGTAGCCGAGCCGCCGGTGGCCCAGACCGGTCAGATGCCCGGTCAGCCGCCGCGCGCTCCCGCGGTTGTCGAAGGCCAGCGTGACGGCCCCGGTGTCCGGCACGGGCGGCCGTCCGCACAGCACCACCCGGGTGCCGGCCTCCGCGAGCCGGCGCAGCTTCGCCGCGACCGCCGCCGCGTGCGGCGCGTCCTCCACGGCGCCGCCGGTGAGCACGACCGCGGCGGCCCGCTGCCGCTGGAGCAGCGTCAGGTAGGTGAGTTCGCGCTCGGGCGAGCCGCCGGTGTTGCAGACCACCGCCAGCCGTTCGCCGCCGGCCCGGCCGCCCGGACCGCCGATCTCCGACTGGATCGCGCTCGCCATGATCCCGAAGAACGGGTCGGCGATGTCGTTGACCAGGATGCCGACCAGGTCGGAGGTGGCGGCGGCGAGGGCGCTCGCGGGGCCGTTGAGCACGTAGTCCAGCTCGTCGACCGCCTTCAGGACCCGTTCCCGGGTGGCCGCGGCGACGGGGTAGTTGCCGTTCAGCACGCGCGACACCGTCGCGGGCGAGACCTGGGCGCGGGCCGCCACGTCCGCCAGGGTCACCGTCATCTCGTCGTCCTCCGGTCGCGCAGCTCGTCGTCGTGAGTGATCACACCACCGCCGTACGGCCGGTGCCGGCCGCGGTGTCGTGCCGACCTTACGGCCCCCGGGGACGTCCGCGTCCGCCCGCTCGGACAACAGGCGCTGCCCGCAGCGTACGAGGGCTCCTGCCCTTGGGGTGCGACGGGTCGTGCCCAGGGGGCACGGTGCCTCCTGCCCGCCCGGACCACCGCGCCCCACCCGACGGGACGACCACCTCGACCCCGTGCGCCCGGACCGTCCCGCCGAGCCGCCCCTGCCGCCGGATCCGCCCGCCCGGCCGACACGGTTCCGCCTCCGCCCTTGTCCGCGGCGCCGTCCAGAGGCTAGCTTCTCCTCGGATAGAAAGCGCTTGCTGTCCGGGAGGCCGCAGGCGCGGTACGCCGTACGAAGGGACGGGCACTGACGTGACACGCAAGACGGTGCGGATCGCCATGAACGGCGTGACCGGGCGCATGGGCCACCGCCAGCACCTGGTCCGCTCGATCCTCGCGCTGCGCGAACAGGGCGGCCTCGACCTCGGCGACGGCGCCGTGCTGTGGCCGGAGCCGGTCCTGGTCGGCCGCCGCGAGCACGCGCTGAAGGCGCTTGCCGAGCAGCACGGCCTGGAGCACTTCTCCACCGACCTGGACGCCGTCCTCGCCGACCCGGCCGTGGACATCTACTTCGACGCCCAGGTCACCTCCGCCCGCGAGGAGGCGCTGCGCAAGGCGATCGCCGCGGGCAAGCACATCTACACCGAGAAGCCCACCGCCACCGGTCTCGACGGCGCCCTGGAACTGGCCCGGCTCGCCGAGGCGGCGGGCATCCGGCACGGCGTCGTGCAGGACAAGATCTTCCTGCCGGGCCTGCTCAAGCTGAAGCGCCTGATCGACGGCGGCTTCTTCGGCCGCGTCCTGTCCGTGCGCGGCGAGTTCGGCTACTGGGTCTTCGAGGGCGACTGGCAGGAGGCCCAGCGCCCTTCCTGGAACTACCGCACCGAGGACGGCGGCGGCATCGTCACCGACATGTTCCCGCACTGGGAGTACGTGCTGCACGAGCTGTTCGGCCGGGTCGCCTCCGTCCAGGCGCTCACCTCCACCCACGTCCCGCGGCGCTGGGACGAGCAGGGCAAGCCCTACGACGCCACCGCCGACGACGCCGCCTACGGGATCTTCGAGCTGGAGGGCGGTGCCGTCGCCCAGATCAACTCCTCCTGGGCGGTGCGCGTGCACCGCGACGAACTCGTCGAGTTCCAGGTCGACGGCACCGAGGGCTCGGCCGTCGCGGGCCTGCGCCGCTGCCGCGTCCAGCACCGCTCCGCCACCCCCAAGCCGGTCTGGAACCCCGACATCCCCGCCACCGAGGACTTCCGCGGCCAGTGGCAGGAGGTGCCCGACAACACCGTGTTCGACAACGGCTTCAAGGCCCAGTGGGAGCTGTTCCTCCGGCACGTCTACGCCGACGCCCCCTACCACTGGGACCTGCTGGCCGGCGCCCGCGGCGTCCAGCTCGCCGAACTGGGCCTGCGCTCCGCCGCCGAGGGCCGCCGTGTCGACGTACCGGAGATCGGCCTGTGACCCTCCACCTGCCGGACGCGGGCGGCACCCTGCGGCCCTACGAGCCCCGTACCGAGCCCTTCACCGCCGCCCCGGGCGCCGCTCCGGGCGCCCCTCTGGCCTCCCGCACCGTCTTCTCCGCCGCGCACGTCGTCGCCGACCCGTTCGCCGACGTCTCGCCCGACGGGCCCGCCGCCGTCGACTGGGACGCCACCCTCGCCTTCCGCCGCCATCTGTGGTCCCACGGCCTGGGCGTGGCCGAGGCCATGGACACCGCGCAGCGCGGGATGGGCCTGGACTGGGCGGGCGCCGCCGAACTGATCCGCCGCTCCGCCGCGGAGGCCGGGGCCGTCGGCGGCCGGATCGCCTGCGGCGTGGGCACCGACCAGCTGACCGCCACGACCGCCACCCTCGCCGAGGTCCGGTCGGCCTACGAGGAACAGCTCGCCGTCGTCGAGGAGTCCGGCGCCCAGGCGATCCTGATGGCCTCCCGCGCCCTCGCCGCCACGGCCCAGGGCCCGGACGACTACCTGGAGGTCTACGGCCACCTGCTGCGCCAGGCCGCCGAACCGGTCGTCCTGCACTGGCTCGGCCCCATGTTCGACCCGGCGCTGGAGGGCTACTGGGGCTCGTCGGACCTGGACACGGCGACCGGCACCTTCCTGGAGGTCATCGCCGCCCACCCCGACAAGGTCGACGGCATCAAGGTCTCCCTGCTGGACGCGCAGCGGGAGATCGACCTGCGCCGTCGCCTCCCGCAGGGCGTGCGCTGCTACACCGGCGACGACTTCCACTACCCGGAGCTGATCGCGGGCGACGAACAGGGCTTCAGCCACGCCCTGCTGGGCATCTTCGACCCGCTGGGCCCGCTGGCCGCCGAGGCGGTACGCGTCCTGGACACCGGCGACACGGCGGGCTTCCGCGCCCTGCTGGACCCCACGGTGGCCCTCTCCCGGCACCTGTTCGAGACCCCCACCCGCTACTACAAGACCGGGGTCGTCCTGCTCGCCTGGCTGGCCGGGCACCAGAGCCACTTCACCATGGCCGGCGGCCTCCAGTCGGCCCGCTCCCTGCCGCACCTGGCCCGCGCCTACGAACTCGCCGACCGGCTCGGCCTGTTCCCCGACCCGAGGCTCGCCGAGGACCGGATGCGCACCCTGCTCTCCCTGTACGGAGTGACCTCATGAACCCCGCCCCCGGCCTGGACCGCTTCTCCGTCAACCAGATGACGGTCCGCGGGCTCTCCCTGCCCGAACTCACCGACGCCTGCGCCCGGCTGGGCGTGCCCGGCGTCGGGCTGTGGCGCGAACCGGTGCGCGAGTACGGCGTGGAGGCCGCCGCCAAACTGGTCCGGGACGCCGGGCTGACCGTCACCACCCTGTGCCGGGGCGGCTTCCTGACCGCGACCGACCCCGTCGAGCGGGCCGGGGCGCTGGCCGACAACCACGCCGCGATCGACGAGGCCGCCGCGCTCGGCACCGACACCCTGGTCCTGGTCTCCGGCGGCCTGCCCGCCGGAGACCAGGACCTGCACGGCGCCCGCGAGCGCGTCGCCGACGCCCTCGCCGTCCTCGGCCCCTACGCGGCCGAACGCGGCGTACGCCTCGCCGTCGAGCCGCTGCACCCCATGTTCGCCGCCGACCGCTGCGTGGTCTCCACCCTCGCCCAGGCCCTGGACCTCGCCGAACGCTTCCCCGCCGGGCAGGTCGGCGTCGCCGTGGACACGTACCACATCTGGTGGGACGACCGGGCGCCCGAGCAGATCGCGCGCGCGGGCGCGGGCGGCCGTATCCACACCTTCCAGCTCGCCGACTGGACCACCCCGCTGCCCGCGGGCGTCCTCAACGGGCGCGGGCAGCTCGGCGACGGCTCCGTCGACCTGCGCGCCTGGAAGCGGCGCGTCGAGGCGGCCGGCTACACCGGCTTCATCGAGGTCGAACTCTTCAACGAGGAGCTGTGGGCGCGCGACGGCCGCGAGGTACTGGCGGAGACGGCGGCGCGGTTCACGGAACACGTGATGCGCGGCAGCGCGTCCTGACGCCGGCCCCGGCCCCGGCCCCGTCCGGGCCGCGGAAAAAATAATCACGCGCGGATGCAACCCTTCCGGCCCGAGGCGTGTCGTATCTCTCGTCGGAACCCCCGGAGGGGGCCCGGGGCGACCCGGGGAGGCTCGGGGGGAGCCACGGGTTCCGGCGCAGGAGGGGAAGAGCCGAGGGGGCCGGGTCGACGGACCGGGCCCCCTCGAAGCTGTCCGGGGCGGGTACCGCTCCCGGACCGCCGCCTCACCTCAGAAGAACACCCCGCAGCGCAGCAGGACGTTGGCGTACGGCCGCGCCTCCCCGGTCCGTACGACCAGACGCGCGCCCGCCGACAGCTCCTTCAGCCGCTCGTGCGGGACCAGGACGAGCCCGGGGAGGCGGTCCTCCAGCAGCGCCGACACCGCCGGATTGGCGCCGCGTGACTCGGCCGCCGCCGTGGCGCCCTCCACCACCAGCTCCGCGAGCAGCCCGTCCAGCACCTCGGCGAAGGACGGCACCCCGGCGCGGAACGCCAGGTCGACCACGCGCGGCCCGTCCGGTATCGGCATGCCCGCGTCGCACACCAGCACCTCGTCCGTGTGCCCCAGCTCGGCCAGCGCACCGGCGAGATGCCGGTTGAGGATGCCCGCCTTCTTCACCGGGAGCCGCCCCGGGCGACGGCGGGGCCGAGCGCGTCGACCTCGGCGGCCGTCGGGTACGACTCCTGCGCGCCCCGCCGGGTCACGGCCGCCGCGCCCACCCGGGCCGCGTACGCCGCCGCCTCCGGCAGGGAGGCGCCCGCGCCGAGCCGCCAGGCCAGCGCCGCGGTGAAGGCGTCGCCCGCGCCCGTCGTGTCCACGGCCTCCACCCGCACCGACGGCACCCGGGACACCCCCCGCGCCGACGCCACCAGGGCGCCCTCGCCGCCGAGGGTGACCACCACCGAGCGCGGCCCGCGCGCGAGCAGCGCCCGCGCCCAGTCCTCCGGGGCGTCGCCCGCCCCGTCCCCGCCCAGGATCACCTTCGCCTCGTGCTCGTTGACGATCAGCGGGTCGCAGGCGTCCAGCAGTTCCTGCGGCAGCGGGCGCGGCGGCGACGGGTTCAGCACGAACCGGCTGTCCGGCGCGAGATGCCGTACGGCCTCCACGACCGACTCCAGCGGGATCTCCAGCTGCGCGGACACCACCCGGGCCGACCCGACGAGCGGGGCGGCGGCGCGGACGTCGTCCGGGGTCAGCCGGCCGTTGGCGCCCGGCGAGACCACGATGCTGTTGTCCCCGGAAGGGTCCACCGTGATCAGCGCGACCCCGGTCGGGGCGCCCCCGGCCAGCACGCCCGCCGGGTCGACACCGGCCGCCCGCAGCGAGTCCAGCAGCAGCCGGCCGTGCGCGTCGTCGCCGACCCGCGCCAGCAGGGCCGTACGGGCCCCGAGCCGGGCGGCGGCCACCGCCTGGTTGGCGCCCTTGCCGCCGGGGTGGACGGCCAGGTCGGAGCCGAGCACCGTCTCCCCGGCCGCGGGCCGCCGCTCGACGCCGATCACCAGGTCGGCGTTGGCCGACCCCACGACCAGCAGGTCGTAGTCGTACATGCGCTGTGTCTCCTTGAGGACCATGAGAGATCGGGGGACGGGCCGGTCACCGGTCAGCCGCTGAACCCGGCCACGTTCTCCTTCGTTACCACCTTCACCGGCACCTTCACCGTCGGCGCGACCTGCTTGCCCTGGACCGCCTTGAGCGCGTTGTCCACGGCGATCCGGCCGAGCTGGCTGGGCTGCTGCGCGACGGAGGCGTACAGCGTGCCGTTCTTCACGGCGGTCAGCCCGTCCGGGGTGCCGTCGAAGCCGACCACCTGCACCGACGTACCGGCCTTGGAGCCGAGCGCCTTGACCGCGCCGAGCGCCATCTCGTCGTTGGCGGCGATCACGCCCTGCACGTCCGGGTGGGCCTGGAGCAGGTTCGACATCACGTCGAGGCCCTTGGTGCGGTCGAAGTCCGCGGGCTGCTGGGCGAGCACCTGGATACCGGGGTACGCCTTGAGGCCCTGGGCGAAACCGGCGGCGCGCTCACGGGCGGCGGAGGTGCCCGCCTGCCCCTGGAGGATCACGATCTTCCCGTGGCCGCCCAGCTTCCCGGCGATGCTCCTGGCGGCCAGCTCGCCGCCGGCCACGTTGTCGGAGGCGACCAGCGCGGCCGTCTTCGCGTTGTTGACGCCGCGGTCCACGGCGATCACCGGGATGTCCGCCTTGCCCGCGGCCTTCACGGAGTTGCTGGCCGCGTCCGAGTCGACCGGGTTGACGATGATCGCGCCCAGGCTGGAACTGGTGAAGTTCTGGAGCTGGTTGGCCTGCTGCGAGGCGTCGTTCTGCGCGTCGGTGACCGTCAGGTCCAGGCCCAGCTTCTTCGCCTCGGCCTGGGCGCCCGACTTGATCTGCACGAAGAACGGGTTGTTCAGCGTGGACAGCGAAAGACCCAGCTTCGGCGTGGTCGAGGCGGACCCGGTGTGCAGCAGCGAGGTCGCCGCCACCAGCGCCACCGTCACCACGGCCGCCAGCCCGTACGTCGCCGCCTGCCGGCCCTTGCCGCCGCCGCTGCCCGTGCCCGCCGTCTGCGGGGTCGCCCCCGCCTTGCGGCGCACCGTGTCCAGCAGCACCGCCAGCGCGATCACCACACCGATGACGACCTGCTGCCAGAACGCGGACACCGACAGCAGGTTGAGGCCGTTCCTGAGCACCGCGAGGATCAGCGCGCCGATCAGCGTGCCGGACGCCTTGCCGGTGCCGCCCGCCAGCGAGGCGCCGCCGATGACGACCGCGGCGATCGCGTCCAGCTCGTAGCCGTTGGCGGCCTGCGGCTGTGCGGAGGACAGCCGGGCGGCGAGCACGATGCCCGCGGCGGCGGCGAACAGCCCGGACAGGGCGTAGATCGCGAGCTTCTGCCGCTTCACGCGCAGCCCCGAGAGCCGGGCCGCCTCCTCGTTGCCGCCGATCGCGTACATCGAACGCCCGATGTACGTACGTCCCAGCACGAACGCCGTGATCAGCCCCATCACGACCATGACCAGCACCGGCACCGGCAGCCAGCCGCCGAGCGTGTCGCCCAGGTGCGAGACCGAGTCCGGCAGGGCGATCGGGGAGCCCTGCGAGATGACCAGCGACAGACCGCGCGCCACCGACAGCATGGCCAGCGTCGCGATGAACGGCGGCAGCTTGCCGTAGGAGATCAGGAAACCGTTGACCAGGCCCGCCGCGATGCCCGTGGCGACGGCGAGGACCACCGCGAGGGCGACCGGCACGCCGTGCGAGGTGGCGCTCCAGGCCAGCACGGTCGCCGAGAGCGCCGCCACCGAACCCACCGACAGGTCGATGCCCGCCGCGACGATGACGAAGGTGACACCGAAGGCCAGGATGGCGGTCACCGCCGCCTGGACACCGATGTTGAGCAGGTTGTCCGTCGTCAGGAAGTCACCGGAGAGCGCGGACAGCGCGATGACGAGGACGATCAGCGCGGTCAGCGCGCCGTTGTCGAGGAGCAGCCGGCGCAGGCCGGAAGCGCCACCCGCGCCCGCCTTGCTCTTGAGCGTGTCAGTGGTCACGGGGGGCCTCCACTTCGGTCGTTCCGTTCACAGGGGTCGCGGGGTTCGAGGGGGCCGCGGGGGCGGACGAGGAGGGCGAGCCGACGGCGAGCGCCATCACGGCGTCCTGGGTGGCCCGGTCGGCCGGGAGTTCCCCGGCGATCCGGCCCTGGGCCATCACCAGCACCCGGTCGCTCATGCCGAGCACCTCGGGCAGATCGCTGGAGATCATCAGGACGGCGGCACCGGCCGCGGTCAGTTCGTTGATGAGCTGGTAGATCTCGACCTTGGCGCCGACGTCGATGCCCCGGGTCGGCTCGTCGAGGATGAGGACCCTGGTGTCCGCCAGCAGCCACTTGCCGATGACGACCTTCTGCTGGTTGCCGCCGGACAGCGTCCGCACATGCTGGCCGAGCCCGGCCATCCGCACACCGAGCTGCCCGGCGATCCGCTCCGCCGCCCGGTGCTGCCCCTTGAGGTCGACGAGCCCGCCGCGCGAGGTCGAGCGCAGGGTCACCAGACCGAGGTTCTCCGCCACGGAGGCGTCCAGGACCAGGCCCTGGCCCTTGCGGTCCTCGGGCACCAGACCGATCCCGGCGGCCATCGCCGCGTTCACGTCGTGCCGCCGCAGCCGCACGCCCGCGACCCGGACGTCCCCCTTGTCGTACGGGTCCGCGCCGAACACGGCCCGCACGACCTCCGTACGGCCCGCGCCGACCAGCCCCGCAATGCCGACCACCTCACCGGCGTGCACCTCGAAGCCCACGTCGTGGAAGACGCCGTCACGGGTGAGGCCGTCCACGGTGAGCAGCGGCTCGCCGCGCTCGGCCCGCTCCCGCGGGTACTGCTGCTCGATGGAGCGGCCCACCATGAGCCGGACCAGTTCGTCCTCGGGCGTCGAGGCGGGCACCTGGCCCACGCTGCGCCCGTCCCGGATGACCGTGACCCGGTCGCCCAGGGCGGCGATCTCCTCCAGGTGGTGCGTGATGAACACGATGCCCACGCCGTCCGCGCGCAGCGCCCGCACGATCGCGAACAGCTTCTCGACCTCCTCGGAGGTCAGCACGGCGGTCGGCTCGTCCATGATGAGCACGCGCGCGTCCAGGCTCAGCGCCTTGGCGATCTCGACCATCTGGAGCCGGGCGATGCCCAGGTCCCGCACCCGCGCGCGGGGCGACACCTTGACGCCCACCCGGTCGAGCAGGGCGGCGGCCTCCGTCTCCATCCGCTTGCGGTCGATGATCCCGAAGCGGCGCGGCTGGCGGCCCAGGAAGATGTTCTCCGCGACCGTCAGATCGGGGACCAGGTTGAACTCCTGGTAGATGGTAGCGATCCCGAGCCGCTCGGAGTCCTGCGCACCGTGGATGCGCACCTCCTCGCCGCCGGCCAGGATCCGCCCCGCGTCGGGGGTGTAGGCGCCGGAGAGCATCTTGATCAGCGTGCTCTTGCCCGCGCCGTTCTCACCGAGCAGTACGTGCACCTCGCCGCGGCGCAGGTCGAAGTCGACGCTGTCCAGCGCCACCACGCCCGGGAAGGTCTTCCGGATGCCCTCGATGCGCAGCAACTCGTCCGGGTCGCTCACGGCATGCTCCTGTTCGTTGCGAAGGACTCGTCCTCCGGTACGGCTCCGGCCCCGGCGGCGGGCTCCCGTACGCCGGGGACGACGGTCACGGCAGCGGACGGCTCGGCGGGGAAGCCGGGCAAGCCGGAGGAGCCGGAAGAGGGGGAGCCGGAGGAGGGGGAGGAGGGGGACTCGCCGCACGAGCGGCGCACCACGAGCCGGGCGGGCAGGGTCACCGACTCCGGACCGCGCCCCTCGACCCGGTCCACCAGCGCCCGTACGGCGGCCCGCCCCAGCGCGCCGGTGGGCTGGGCGATGGCGGTGATCGGCGGATCGGTGTGCACGAACCACGGGATGTCGTCGAACGCGGCCAGCGCGATGTCGTCCGGCACCCGCAGCCCGCGGGCGCGGATCGCGTCCAGCGCGCCGAGCGCCATCAGATTGTCGGCGGCGAAGATCACCTCGGGCGGCTCGGGCAGGTCGAGGAAGCCCTCGGTGACCCGCCGCCCGCTCTCCGCCTGGAAGTCGCCCTGCCCCGTGTAGGCGTCGGGCAGGTCGAGCCCGTACGCGGCCAGCGCGTCCCGGAAGGCCCGTACGCGCTCGCTGCCGGTGGTGGTGGCCGCCGGGCCCGCGATGATCGCGAGCCGCCGGTGGCCGAGCCCGCACAGGTGTGCGACGAGATCACGCACCGCCTGCTGCCCGTCCGCCCGGACCACCGGCACGTCCACGCCCTTGATCCACCGGTCCACGAACACCATGGGCGTGCCCGCCCGCGCGGCCTGGAGCATCAGCGGCGAACCGCCGTCGGTGGGGGAGACCAGCAGCCCGTCGATCCTGCGGTCCAGCAGCGTCCGTACGTGGTGGTCCTGGAGGTCGGGCCGCTCGTCGGCGTTCCCGATGATCACGCTGTAGCCGAGCGCGCGGGCCTCCTCCTCGACGGAGCGGGCCAGCTCGGTGAAGTAGGGGTTGAGCACGTCGCTGATGACCAGCCCGAGCGTGCGGGTCTGGTCCGTGCGCAGCGACCGGGCGACGGCGTTCGGCCGGTAGCCCAGCGCCTCGACGGCGGCCCGCACACGGGCCCGCGCCTCGGCGCTGACCGACGGGTGCTCGTTCAGGACGCGCGAGACCGTGGCCACGGAGACACCCGCTTCGGCAGCGACGTCCTTGATGCTCGCCATCGCCGTTCCACCTCCTCGTGGAATCGATTACATGAGGGATTGGAATCGATTACACGGCGCGGGGCAAGAGTCTGTGACCAGATCGTGATGTACGGGCCGGGGTGCCGTGACCAGCGGGCGGCGCGGCGCGAACGCCGGTGAACGGCCGCTTCCGCCGTGACGGTCACCGGTTGTGGCAGCCCTGTGACGCAACACGGTTGCGACGGCGATGGCCGGTTGTGAACATGGAGAGGCGAAGACGTTCACGGAGGGTTGTTCACCGAGGACGGTGCAACCCGCTTCAGGGGGAGGCGAGTTCGGCGTGAAGTTCGATATGGGTACGCAGACGTTGTCGACGTTGACGCGTGATTCGCGTGGGTCGAGTGATGATCTGGGGTCGTTGATCCGTCAGTTGGTGCAGGCGGTGGAGCCGTTGGAGGGGAAGTTCAACGGTACGGGGCGGCGGATGTTCGATGAGTTCAAGGGGCGGGCGGACGGGATCGCGCGTGAGTTGAATGCGTCGTTGTCGGCGATTGTGGGTGGTCAGTCGGGGATGGACGGTGCGTTCTCGTCGGGTGATCAGGAGCAGGGTGACAATGCGCGGCATCACATGGGTGCGGCGAATTTCGATGCGGCGCGGTTCCGCTGATCCGTCGGCCGTCGTCTGTGCCGGTGATGCCGGTGGTCCGGTGTCGTTGGTGTTGTCTGTTCTGTTGTTTTTCTGTTTCACGGGGAGTGGTGTGTGATGGCGGGTTCGGGTTCGGATCGTCGTTCGTATGACACGGGTGCGTCGTCGGATGTGCAGGGGAGTCTTCAGGCGGTGGTGGCGCGGTTGGAGGAGGTGATCGGGCAGCGTGATCGTCAGGTGAAGGCGGCGATGGCTGATTTCACGGCTGATGGTGTGGCGGATGAGTATCACGGCAAGGAGCAGCGGTGGAATCGTGCGTCGCAGGAGGTGCGGAACATCATCGGGCTGGTGAAGTCGACGTTGGAGAAGAATGATGCGACGGCGCAGTCGACGTTGGCGAAGGCGAAGTCGGCGGTGGACAACATCGGCTGAGGGGCCGGTGATGGTCGCTCCGGGGTGCCAAACCATTCGATGACGGGGGTTGTCGGTGTCGGGCTGGGATCTGAAGCCGCAGGGTATTTCGGGTGTGTTGAGGACGACGGGTGAGTCGGCGTCGCATCTGGAGACGTACGGGAAGGCGTTCGGGGAGCATTTGACGTCGGCGGCGACGTATGCGGGGACGATCTCGGCGGATGCGGGCGGGGGCGGTGGCTCCGGGGGTAAGGACGGTAAGGGGCAGGGGGGTCTGGTGGCGTTGGCTCTGTCGCAGTGGGCGGAGCATGCGTCGAAGGATCTGCAGTTCGTGGCGGCGCGGGCGGGTAAGTCGTTGCAGGGTGTGGTGGATGCGACGACGGCGTATCTGAATGGTGATGAGGAGATGGCGGCGCGTGCGCAGCGTGCTGCGTTGAAGGCGCCGAAGCTGGATGCTCCCGGGGTGGGTGCGGGGTGATCAAGCCTGAGGAGATTCCGCAGTTCACGGGTGATCTGGAACTGCTGGAGAAGGCGTACGGGAACCTGAAGACGGACGCGGGTCATATCCGTTCGACCGGTCAGGACGTCCATACCAGGTTCCAGGGGTTGTCGGCGTATTACAGGGCTCCGGAGGCGGAGCAGTTGTTCGCGTCGACGAAGCCGGTGAAGGATCGTGCGGACACGTTCGCGACCGGGCTGGAGTCGGTGTCGGGGGCGTTGTCGGGGTATGCGACGGAGATCCGTCCGCTGGTGAAGAAGCTGGAGGATCTGAAGGACGAGGCGACGACGTTCGTCGATTCGGTGAAGGACGATGACGACTGGCAGTACGACGGTGACAAGGTCGGCCGGCACAACCGGATCCGGGACGAGATCACGCGGACGGTGGCGGCGTTCTGGGCGGCGGAGCGTACCTGTCACAACAAGATCACCGCGTTGTTCCACGGTACGCAGATGGTCGCGGGGGACGGTTCGGACCGGAAGGACCAGTACGGGTTCGACGCGGATGATCTGAAGAACGCGAAGCTTCCCTGGGGTGACCCGGTGGAGGAGAAGCATCATGTGTGGGAGGTGGGTCACTGGGTCAAGTCGTTCGTGTGGGACGGCCTGATCGTGGACGGTGTGTGGGGCACGATCAAGGGCCTGGGGACGCTGGTCGGTTTCGGTGGCTGGGAGGCGATGGGCCAGGCGTGGAAGGGCCTCGCGCAGCTGGCGACGGGTCTGGTCCTGACCTCCATGCCGGGTCTGGGCACGCTGTTCTGGGCGCTGCCGGACGACAAGCTGCCGTCCTGGATCCGTGATTCGCGCACGGCGATGAAGGAGACGGGGAAGGCGCTGGTGGCGTGGGACGAGTGGGGCAAGAACCCCGCCCGCGCGGCCGGAGCGGTCACGTTCAACGTGCTGACCACGGTGTTCACGGGTGGTGCGGGGGGTGCGGCGTCGGGTGCGGGCAAGGCCGGCGCGGTCGCGAAGGCACTGTCGGTGGCGGGCAAGGCGGGCAGGGTCATCGACCCGATGACGTATGTGGCCAAGGGTGCGGGTGCGGGCCTGTCGAAGATCGGGGACATCACCAAGGCCCTGAAGGGCATCGGCAAGATCGACATCCCGGCCCTCCCCGAGAACGCGATCACCCTCCCCAAGGACGCCTTCCGGCTCCCCGACGGCAGCTTCCACCTCCTCGAGGGCACCCCGATCCCGGAGGGAGCGACGAAGCTGCCGAACGGCACCTTCAAGCTCCCCGACGACGTTCCCGTCGTCCACGACGGCGCCCACCCCCTGCCCACCCCCGAGGACACCGGTCCGCTCTACGGACACCCCGACGGCCACATCGTCGACGGCAACGGCAAGATCCTCATCCACGCCGACGAACTCCACAAACCCCCCGCCACAGAAACCAACCTCCCGCACACCCCCGACCCCACCCGCGAACCCGCCCTCGTCGGCACGGCTCCCCACACCGCCACCGAAACCGCCGCCCACACCGGCGCCGACGCTGGCGGGCACGAGGCAGCCAGAAGCGGCGGTCACGGCGACGTCTCGGACACGCCTCACAGCCTGGTTCGCGAGACGCAGGTCGGCCAAACTCACGAAGCTCCCCACGAAGCGGGCCGGGAGGCCACGCCTCACCACGAAACCGGCGGGTCCTCCCATGCCCACTCCGGTTCGGGCCGTGATGGCGCAGGCCACCATGCTGGTGGACATGACAACTCGGGGAGCCCCCGCGATCATGCCTCTGGCGAGCATGGGCACCATGAGACGCACACCGCGTCGGCTGACGGTGGACATCACCCGGCTGGCGACGGGCTGCCGAACGACGACATGGCCCATCACGTCGATGATCAGGATGTTCAACACGCCGACGCGTCGAACGACGGACCCGGACTCGAAAACAGGGGCACTCCCACGCCCACTCCGCAGACGCACCCGCTGGGGAAGAATCGCGATGGATTCTCCATCATGCGGTCGGACGACCCCTTTTACCGTGAGGCCCTCAAGTCGAAACCGCTCCCGGGGCATTACGACGTGGTGGCTCATGGAACGCCGCACAACACTTTGATGGACACCGCCGGCGGGCGGGAACTCACTCCACGGCAGATGGCGGACATCGTCCGGCGCCGGTCTGACTACACCCCTGGAACACCCGTTAGACTTCTGTCCTGCAACACGGGCCACGTGGACGGTTCGTTCGCAGCGCAGTTGGCGCGGAACTTGGATGCGCCTGTCATCGCTCCGGATGGATTCCTCTATGCGGATCAATGGGGGCGCTTCGGGGTGCACCGTGACCGCATGTTGTTCGTGAACAACGTGCCCGGACTGCCGAACACGTTCTACCGCTACCATCCCGGTGGCTATGTAGAAGAAATTCCCCGCTCCGAGTGGGCTGTGGACTGATGATAGAGGGCATCATGCGCATCCTCCCGGCTTTTGCTGAGATCGAGACGGCGGACGCGGACCGCTTCGAGCAGGTATCGCTGCGTGATAGTGCGGGGAAACTGGCCGAGTCTCTCCGTGATCCGCTGGCTCAGTACCTCGGTGGTTCCACGGTCCTGATGTCTGCGGGGAACGTCGCAGACCCCCTCGACGAGGAGAAGGGTCCGGTTGTCCCCTTCGGATTTTCAACCGACGGGGAGTGGGCCTGGCCGACGTACTGGGCTTACTTTGTTCGGGAATACGGCACCTCGGTCCCCTCGGATTTCCTGATGCATGCTCAGTCGCGTGGCTTCACTCCTGTGGAGCTTGACGACGACGAAGCGAGGAGCGCCGCGGACCGTATCCAGCAACTGCTCGAAAATTAGACAGGGAACGAAAACTTGAAGCCTCGTGGTCTCTGCGGCGGGGAGGCGACGTCATCGAATCTGTGACAAGCTCCTCGCCGGTGCGAAGACCCTGGGCTGGGTAAGACGGAGAAGCGGATTCCTCCAGGTTCCCGGACGACGAGGTCGCCGCGCGGCGGTTGAGAGAGTGGCTGGACGAGGAGGCTGGTCCCGATGCCACTGGACTCGCCCTCAGCGGTGCCGATCTGCCTCGCCCGTACGCGCTGGCGGCGGACTTCAGCCGAGCCGATCTGACGGGTGCCCCGCTGGTGCGGGTCGAACTTGACGATGCTGCCTTGAGAGAAGCGGTTCTCGACGGGGCGGATCTGGCGAAGGCTTCGTGGTGTGAAGTGGTGGCATCCAGGTTGTTGCTTCCCCCAGTAGAGCGGGTAAAGAAGGGGGACCCCATGGGCCTGCTGCTCCGAGCACCGGAGGAATGCGCGTCCTGGTTCTGGGATCTGGAGGACTATGGGCCGCCCGGCCTCCGATCAGCACTCAGGACGGCGGCTCGGATGGTCGCGGTACTGCGGAAGTACGGCCTCCTGGAGCCACGAGGTCTGGAATTCCCCTGGTTCATTCCCGGAGCAGGAGGCGCCCCGGCGAGTACCCGCTTGCATCTGTTGAGGTCTCTCGATGACGAGCAGGTATTTCAGCGGGTCCAGGACATGCGTCCCGTGGGCTTCCCGGAAGCCGAGATGGGTGACGTTCTCGTGGCGGGTGCCGGTGTCTGGGTCGATGAAAACGGTGCACAGCGCAGTGAGTACCGACATGTGGAGCTGACTGTCTCCCCGGAGCGCCTTGGGCTGTCTGCCGCGGTGTCCGTCCATCACGACATCTGGGGCTTGTGCGACTTCCGTGGCACGCCGCACCCTGAGGTCCAGCAGCAGAACGCCCCGCGCCTCGCGGCGGCTTTGAAGGAGTTGGACGACCTGTTGGGAACCGTTGCGGAGCCAGGAGAAGCGACATACTTCGGGGGCGCGGAAGGATATGGAGTAGCGGAGCCCATGATGGTTGACGGACGTGGTCCCGATCTGACCGACCGGTTGTGACAGGCAGGGCCATCGATCCTGACTTCGTTTCGATCTGGAAGCAGAGGGAGAGTTGGGTAAATTTGGCCCTGTATGCGCGTGTTGAGAAAATGCAGGAATGTGATCGACGGGCTCGTTATAAATACACGCATATTTCCGGTCGTGAGCGGTACATTCTGCTGGACAAGGACACGGGGGCGATCTCTGCCGAAGGTGGCGTGGAAGATATTCTCTACCGAGCGGTGGCCATGAAGGTCGCTTCAGCCTGGCTGCGGGACGGCGCGGCCCCGGGAAGGCTGCTGGTGCAGTCCTGAAGTACGGCGAAGGGTACCGGGGCCACGTGGAGCCCGGCAGGACGGACAAGTGGGTTCCGCCGAGGTTTCCTGACGACAGGTTCGCCGCGCGGCGGTTGCGAGAATGGCTGGACGAGGATGCCGGTCTCGACGCCATCGGTCTAGACCTCAGCGGTGCCGACCTTTCGCGTGGTGATTTCTCCGAGTCGATGTTCATCGACGCGAAGCTGATCGGTACGAGGCTCGTCGGGGCCGAGCTGTATCGCTCGTACGCGCTGGCGGCGGACTTCAGCCGAGCCGATCTGACGGGCTCCTCGCTGGTGCGGGTCGAACTCGACGATGCCGTCATGAGGGAAGCGGTTCTCGACGGAGCGGATCTGGCGAAGGCTTCGCTGTGTGACGTGGATGCCATGGGAGCCAGCTGCCGTGGCGCCCAGTTCATGGGCTCCGCCCTGCTGGCCGTGGACTTCCGGTCCGCGGACCTCAGCGGCGCGGTCCTCGGTTCGAGTTCCTTCCGCGTCACGGTGGACGCGAAGACAAAGATCGAGGCGATGACGGGAACCGTCACCGGTCCCGTGACTCTGGTGGACCGCGCGGGCAGACGCCAACTGGCCGGCACGGAACTCGAAGTGTGGTTTCGCGAACGAGGCGGCGATGTCCGGGTCGTCGCCTCCGCCGGGTAGGGGCAGGAGTTCCGGTCAACCGACGCACGCGCGCTCCAATACCCCGAGGCGGCACTCGCCTGCGCAGTGCCATACTCCGCCCATGAAAACCGAGGTGGCGGGGACCGCGACGGCCTGGAGTCTGCGTCCCGCCGTGGTGGCAGACATCGAGCCGATCGCCGAGCTGCGGGCCGAGGTCATGCGCGCCGATCTGGAACGCCTCGGACGCTACGACGAGCACCGGGTGCGGCAGCGGCTGCGTGACTCCTTCTCCTCGCGGTACACCTCGGTCATCGAGGCCGGTGGCGCGCTCGCGGGCTGTGTGACCTTCCGTCCGGCCGACGGCAGGCGATGGCTGGAGCACTTCTACCTCGCCCCGCACCACCAGGGCCGGGGCCTCGGCTCCGCCGTTCTCCGCACACTGCTCCGGCGAGCCGACGCCCAGGGCGAGACCGTCGCCCTGAACGTCCTCCAGGGCAGCCCCGCCCGCCGCCTCTACGAACGCCACGGCTTCACTCTGCAAGCAGAAGACCCGGTCGACGTCTTCTTGGTCCGTCCGCCGAGAACAGCAACCGCCACGACCGCCGGGCTCGTCCCCGGCGATCACACGGCGATGTGACCGAGCGGGCGCGGCCGACCGCGCGGCGGCCGACCGCGCCCGCTCGCCACGCTATGCGGTACAGAACGAGCGGTCCTCTCCCTCGACCGTCCGTGTGGACGGTCAGGAGGAGTCAGCACGGGGCTCCGACACTGCTGACCCAGACGTCGAAGGGCCCGATCCCCGGCTCGCCGGCGGCCAGGAAGCCTTCGACGACCGGACCGAGGCGGTCGCAAGCCGCGTACGCGCCGCCGAACGGCAGGGCATCCGGAGGAACGGAGCCGGTCGGACCGGAGGAACGGAGCCGGTCGAGCGGTGGAGCTGCCCGGTCTGCGCGTCGTGCCACACGTAGAACGTCGCGACGCCGGGAAAGCCCAGGCCGTGAACGCGTTCACGGAGGGCGGCCGCGGTCTGTCCGAACGCGGCCACCACCTCGGACACGGTCAACGATCACCAAGGGCTCGTCCGCCACCTGACACCATGCTGCGGATGGACGTCTTCCTGACCCTGGCCGCGGCCGGACCCGAGGAGATACGGCGGATCCTGGCCGAGGCGTTCCGCGTCCCCGTCTCCGGCGTCGACGTCTCGGAGCAGTCCGAGGTGCGGTCGCGGAACTGGGACGCCCTCGTCACCTGCGAGTACGAGCACCTCGCCCGAGCCGCTGCCGGGGACCTCTCATGGGTCCTCGGCGTGTACGCGGCGCGAGAGGTCGAGCGGCGGCCCGCGGGGGAGGAGCTGGCCGCCCACCTGGCCGGGCGGCTCCGCGTGCCCGTGTTCCACACCTGGGACGGTGGGCTGCCCTGGATCAACAGGGTCGCTCTGCCCGGCGGCGGGGTCACACTCGCGCGCGTGGCCGAACCCGGTGGCCCGGAGGCCGGATTCTCCGTGGAAGCGGCCGAGGCGCCGATCACCGGCATGCCCCATGTGCCTGCCCTCCACCTCCCGGAGGTGGTGCGCGCCTTTCCGGTGCCGACGCCGCTGACCGACGCGGTGCTGCCCATGGGCGCGGTGAGCGGGCCGGAACGGAGGGCTCGCGGAGCGTTGGCCGCCTGGGAGCGGCTGTGTGTGCGGCTGCAGAGCGGCTGGCCGCCTCGCGGCTGGTACTCCGCAGCCCTGTACGCCGAGGACCTGGCCTGGCGCGACACACTCGCGGCGCCCCTGGCGGAACTCCCCGACGGCCTACGGCGCGAAGCCACCGGGCTACTGCGGGAACTGGACGGCGAGTACCGTGCGTCGACGCTGAACGACGCCGGGCACGCCCTCGCCGCCGCCCTTCGCACCGAGGGATTCACGGCGGCCCCGGCACCCGGTCGTACCTGGTACTGGAACCGCCGCCCCCAGTACCTCCCATGGGTGGAACCGAAGTGACAGGGACCGCCGTCAGTCCTCCCCGGCGAACAACTCCTCCGCATCCGCCGCCCGCACCGCCCGCTGGGCCCAGGCTTCGAGCTGGTCCAGGTCGGTGCAGGTGCTCACCCGCTCGCGGATGGCGTCCGTCACGGGGATGCCACGCCACTCGATGATGCGGAGCGTCATCTCGCGCCGGGCCTGGAGCCTTCCCTGCTCCCGGCCTTCCTCGCGCACCTGCTCGGCCAGCGGGTGCCGCCAGAAGTACTGGATCGCCGTCATCATTTCCCTCCACATCTGTTGTGCCTGGGGGTCGGCCAGGCAGGAGTCGACGAATTGCACGAAGACCGCGGCGTTGTCGGGGTCGATGGTTCCCAGGGCGGAAGCCAGGGACTTCAGTATGGCCGGGACCTGCGGACCGCGTCCGTGAGTCATCGCGGAGAGCACCGCGAGGGGGACGTCCCGTTCGGCCTGACGCTCGTCCGCGATGACGGGGACGTTGTCCGGGCCCAGCACCAGGGGACGGACGGTCAGCGAGTGCCAGCCGGGGAAGCCGAGCCGGATCGGACGCGACGCCCAGCGTGCCGTGGCGCTGCTCTGCGTGGTCACGATGAGCACCGGCTCGCACCGGTACTTCTCGTACAGGTAGGACAGGTAGTACGGCCAGCTGCCCCGCTTGCGTTCGTCCTTCTTCCCCTGCGATTCGACGACGAGCAGATAGGTGCCCGCGTCCGTCTCCGCGCGCAGCAGGGTGTCGACGCGGCGCTCGACCGGTTCGATCTCGGTGAGGTCCACGTTCAGCGCGGCGATCTCCGTGGGCTCGGGGAACGGAACGTGCAGGACCTTCTGCAGCGCTCTCGTCAGCAGCGCCGGGTCCTTCTGGAAGATCCGGTGCAACGCCTCGTGCGACGAGCTGACCATCAGCTCTCCTTTCCGTACGAGACGATCAACGAGCCTGGCCGCCATAAGTCGCGCCTACGTCCGGAACTCGCGTCCGCGTCCGACCGGCCCCGGTCGCGTCGCACGGCGAGGCCGGCCGGAGGACGGCGGCGTACGAGGGCGTACGAGTTCGAGTGCAACGCCGACAGCGGTAACCCGACCAAGGGCCGCCCCGCCCCCGCCCCGCCCCCGCCCCGCGTCCCCGGAGCCGCCGGGCCCGCCCCCGCTCCCGCCGCCCCCGTTATCTTCTTCGCGGTCCTGCAAGAGGGCCGCTGGCCTCCGGGCCCGGCATGACTGTTGCCCCCTGTCGATCGGATGACCTGGGGGGTGGTGTCACCGGGCCCGGGGGGTGCCGTCGGAGACGCTGATCAGAGGTCCGGCCACCGCCTGGCCGGGCGAAATGCCCGGCTGCTCGCGGGCGGCAGGTCTGCATAACGTGGCTGCGCGAGAACGGCTCCCGACCTCGGGGCCGGCACACGTCGACACATGTGGGGGCACGGTGATCAGCATCGACGGGGTGGGCGTCTTCCTGGGCCTGGACGTCGGCAAGCAGACCCATCACGGACACGGACTGACCCCGGCCGGGAAGACGGTCTTCGACAAGCCGCTGCCGAACAGCGAACCGAAGCTGCGGGCGGTCTTCGACAAGCTGAAGGCCAAGTTCGGCACCGTCCTGGTGGTCGTGGACCAGCCCGCCTCCATCGGCGCCCTGCCGCTGACCGTCGCCCGGGACGCCGACTGTCAGGTCGCCTACCTGCCCGGCCTGGCGATGCGCAGGATTGCCGACCTCTACCCCGGCGAAGCCAAGACCGACGCGAAGGACGCCGCCGTCATCGCGGACGCCGCCCGCACCATGCCCCACACCCTGCGCACCCTCGACCTGACCGACGAGGTCACCGCCGAGCTGACCATGCTCGCCGGCTTCGACCAGGACCTCGCCGGCGAGGCCAACCGCACCTCCAACCGCATCCGCGGCCTGCTCACCCAGTTCCACCCCAGCCTCGAACGCGTCCTGGGCCCGCGCCTGGACCATCCGGCAGTGACCTGGCTCCTCGAGCGCTACGGATCCCCACAAGCACTCCGCAAAGCGGGCCGCCGCAAACTGGTCGAGGTCGTCCGGCCCCGGGCGCCGCGCATGGCCGAGCGGCTGGTCGACGACATCTTCACCGCGCTCGACGAGCAGACCGTCGTCGTCCCGGGCACCGGCACCCTCGACGTGATCGTGCCGTCGCTGGCGAAGTCGCTGGCCGCCGTCCACGAACAACGCCGGGCCCTGGAAACGCGGATCGAGGCACTGCTGGAGGCCCACCCTCTTTCCCAGGTCCTGACCTCGATGCCCGGCATCGGCGTCAGGACCGCCGCAGTCCTCCTGGCCACCATCGGCGACGGCAGCAGCTTTCCCACCGCCGCCCACCTGGCCTCCTACGCCGGCCTTGCCCCGGCAACCCGCCAGTCCGGCACGTCGCTCCACGGCGAGCACGCCCCCAGAGGCGGCAACCGGCAGCTGAAACGAGCGATGTTCCTCTCCGCGTTCGCAGCCCTCCACGATCCCGCCTCCCGCACCTACTACGACCGCTGCCGAGCCCGCGGCAAAACCCACACCCAGGCCCTCCTCCGACTCGCCCGCCACCGCATCAGCGTCCTGTTCGCCATGCTCCGCGACGGAACCTTCTACGAACCCCGCAGCCCTCGCCTCGCTTGACGAAGGACATAGAGGCACCCCCCGCCGGCGCCCTCTCCCTACCCCACTCCCTACCCCCACTGTCACCCCCCACCGGTACCGTCGGATCATGGCTCGACAGGCGGGGACCCAGGCGGCCCAGGGTGACGGTGAGCGGCGGTTCGCCGTGGTCGAAGGGGTGCTGGAGCGGATCACGTACGCGAACGAGGAGAACGGGTACACGGTCGCGCGCGTGGACACCGGCAGAGGAGCCGGTGATCTGCTGACCGTCGTCGGGGCGCTGCTCGGTGCGCAGGTGGGGGAGTCGCTGCGGCTGGAGGGCCGCTGGGGGTCCCATCCGCAGTACGGGAAGCAGTTCCACGTCGAGAACTACACGACGGTCCTGCCGGCCACCGTCCAGGGCATCCGCCGCTACCTCGGCTCCGGTCTGGTCAAGGGGATCGGGCCGGTCTTCGCGGACCGGATCACCCAGCACTTCGGCACCGACACCCTGCGGATCATCGAGGAGGAGCCCAAGCGGCTCATCGAGGTCCCCGGCCTCGGGCCCAAGCGGACCAGGAAGATCGCCGACGCCTGGGAGGAGCAGAAGGCGATCAAGGAGGTCATGCTCTTCCTCCAGACGGTCGAGGTGTCCACCTCCGTCGCCGTGCGCATCTACAAGAAGTACGGCGACGCGTCGATCTCCGTGGTGAAGAACCAGCCGTACCGGCTCGCCGCCGACGTCTGGGGCATCGGCTTCCTGACCGCCGACAAGATCGCCCGGTCCGTCGGCATCCCGCACGACAGCCCGGAGCGGGTCAAGGCGGGGCTCCAGTACGCGCTGTCGCAGTCCGCCGACCAGGGGAACTGCTTCCTGCCCGAGGAGCGGCTGATCGCCGACGCGGTGAAGCTGCTCCAGGTGGACACCGGGCTGGTCATCGAGTGCCTGGCCGCCCTCGCGGAGCCGGACGAGGACGGCGGCGATCCCGGGGTCGTACGGGAGAAGGTGCCCGCGGCCGAGGGGGAGGCGGCGGAGTCCGTCAGCGCCGTGTACCTGGTGCCGTTCCACCGCGCCGAGCTCTCCCTGTCCGCGCAGGTGCTGCGCCTGCTGCGGACCGAGCAGGACCGGATGCCGCACTTCCGGGACGTGGCCTGGGACAAGGCGCTGGGCTGGCTGCGCGGACGGACGGGGGCCGATCTCGCGCCCGAGCAGGAGACGGCCGTCCGGCTCGCGCTGACCGAGAAGGTGGCGGTGCTGACCGGCGGGCCCGGCTGCGGCAAGTCCTTCACCGTGCGCTCGATCGTGGAGCTGGCCCGCGCCAGGAAGGCGAAGGTGGTGCTGGCCGCGCCGACCGGCCGGGCCGCCAAGCGGCTGTCCGAGCTGACCGGCGCCGAGGCGTCCACCGTGCACCGGCTGCTGGAGCTGAGGCCCGGCGGCGACGCGGCGTACGACCGGGACCGGCCGCTGGACGCCGACCTCGTCGTGGTCGACGAGGCGTCCATGCTGGACCTCCTGCTCGCCAACAAGCTGGTCAAGGCCGTACCGCCGGGCGCGCACCTGCTGTTCGTGGGGGACGTGGACCAGTTGCCCAGCGTGGGCGCGGGCGAGGTGCTGCGGGATCTGCTGGCCGAGCGGAGCCCGGTCCCGGCGGTGCGCCTCACCCGGGTCTTCCGCCAGGCCCAGCAGTCCGGCGTCGTCACCAACGCGCACCGCATCAACTCCGGGCAGCAGCCGCTCACCGACGGTCTGAAGGACTTCTTCCTCTTCGTCGAGGACGACACGGAGGAGGCGGGCCGGCTCACCGTGGACGTGGCGGCGCGGCGGATCCCGGCCAGGTTCGGGCTCGACCCGCGCCGGGACGTGCAGGTGCTGGCGCCCATGCACCGGGGCCCGGCGGGCGCCGGCACGCTCAACGGGCTGCTCCAGCAGGCCATCACGCCGGGCCGCCCCGATCTCGCGGAGAAGCGGTTCGGCGGGCGGGTCTTCCGGGTCGGCGACAAAGTCACCCAGATCCGCAACAATTACGAGAAAGGGGCGAACGGCGTCTTCAACGGCACCGTGGGCGTGGTCACTTCGCTCGACCCGGTCGACCAGCGGCTGACGGTGCTGACCGACGAGGACGAGGAAGTGCCCTACGAGTTCGACGAACTGGACGAGCTGGCGCACGCGTACGCGGTCACCATCCACCGCTCCCAGGGCAGCGAGTACCCGGCCGTGGTGATCCCGGTGACCACCGGCGCCTGGATGATGCTCCAGCGCAACCTGCTCTACACGGCGGTGACCCGGGCCAAGCGGCTGGTGGTGCTCGTCGGCTCGCGCCGGGCCATCGGCCAGGCGGTGCGCACGGTCTCGGCGGGACGCCGCTGCACGGCGCTGGATTTCCGGCTCCGGGGCGCCTGAAGCCGTAAAACAGCAACAGAAGGACCGGAAGGGCGACAAAATCTGACGAACAGGCCGCTCCTGGCCCGGAAAATCCCGCCGCCGCCCCCGGTGCGGGCCCGTCGCGCAAAAAATGATCGATCAAACGAGTCGCAAAGGTCACAGAACACTTCCCGACGCTGCTCCGAGGGGGCAGGATGAGCAGGTTGGCGGCACTGAGTGCCGCCAATAGGCCCAATGGTCGACCCCGAGTGCACTCTCCTGAGCCAAATGGGGGATGGTAGAGACAGTCAGGGCACCTCGAAGATGAGGCACTACGTCGGTGAGGGAAGACGTGAGCGACAACTCTGTAGTACTGCGGTACGACGGCGACGAGTACACCTACCCGGTGATCGACAGCACCGTCGGCGACAAGGGCTTCGACATCGGGAAGCTCCGCGCCCAGACCGGTCTGGTGACTCTGGACAGCGGCTACGGCAACACGGCCGCGTACAAATCCGCCGTCACCTATCTCGATGGCGAGCAGGGCATTCTCCGGTACCGCGGCTACCCCATCGAGCAGCTCGCCGAGCGCTCCACCTTCCTTGAGGTGGCCTACCTGCTCATCAACGGTGAGCTGCCGACCGTCGACGAGCTCTCCACCTTCAAGAACGAGATCACGCGGCACACCCTGCTGCACGAGGACGTCAAGAACTTCTACAAGGGGTTCCCGCGCGACGCCCACCCGATGGCGATGCTGTCCTCGGTCGTCTCGGCGCTGTCCACCTTCTACCAGGACAGCCACAACCCGTTCGACGAGAAGCAGCGCGACCTGTCCACGGTCCGGCTGCTCGCCAAGCTCCCGACGATCGCGGCGTACGCGTACAAGAAGTCGATCGGCCACCCGTTCGTCTACCCGCGCAACGACCTCTCCTACGTCGAGAACTTCCTGCGGATGACCTTCTCGGTCCCCGCCGACGACTACGAGCCCGACCCGGTCGTCGTCTCCGCGCTGGACAAGCTGCTGATCCTGCACGCGGACCACGAGCAGAACTGTTCGACCTCCACGGTCCGCCTCGTCGGCTCCTCGCAGGCCAACATGTTCGCCTCCATCTCGGCCGGCATCAACGCGCTGTGGGGCCCGCTGCACGGCGGCGCCAACCAGTCCGTGCTGGAGATGCTGGAGGGCATCCGCGACTCCGGCTCCGACGTCGACACCTTCATCCGCAAGGTGAAGAACAAGGAGGACGGCGTCCGCCTGATGGGCTTCGGCCACCGGGTCTACAAGAACTTCGACCCGCGCGCCAAGATCATCAAGGCCGCCGCGCACGACGTGCTCTCCGCGCTGGGCAAGGACGACGAGCTGCTCGACATCGCCCTGAAGCTGGAGGAGCACGCGCTCTCCGACGACTACTTCGTCGAGCGCAAGCTCTACCCGAACGTCGACTTCTACACTGGTCTGATCTACCGGGCCATGGGCTTCCCGACCGAGATGTTCACGGTCCTGTTCGCCCTGGGCCGGCTGCCGGGCTGGATCGCCCAGTGGCAGGAAATGATCAAGGAGCCGGGTTCCCGCATCGGCCGCCCGCGCCAGATCTACACGGGCGTCGTCGAGCGCGACTTCGTCCCGGTCGAGGGGCGCTGAGGCGCTGCTCCGCCGCACGGGCCTCGCGGCCCCGGGCCTCGTTTCCGCCGGTCAGACGGTGGGCGCGGGGCCTTCGTGTGTCCGGAGCCGTCCGGAGCCGTCCGGAGCCGTCCGGAGCCGTCCGGAAAGTGGCAAGGGGCCGAGCGGAGGGGAGGGCGAGTGAGGGCGAGGGAGGCGGCGGGAAGCGGAAGGCGCCCCGGTGTGCCAGTCCCCCCACGGGCCGGCGACCAGGGCGCCTTCCCATGTCCCGGTATCGGATTCCCCCCACGGGATCCGGCCGGGCGTCTGTGAGAAAACCAGCGCCTGAACCGCTGTTCTTCGTACTGCCGTACCGCTGCCTCAGTTGCCTCGGTGCGCGCGCCGACCGGCGCCCGCACTGTTACCGCTCCGCGCTGTGCCGGGACAGCGCACACCCGGGAGGGCCGCTCAAAGCTTCCCGAAGTACGTGTCCCGGCAACGCAGTTCCAGGGAAGTCCCCCAAGACATCCCCAGACGTCAGTCGGCGCCCCCCAAGACGCTTCCTGACATCGCCAAACTTAGACCTTCGAACCCCTTCGATGGTTACGTTCACATCACTGTGACATGCGTCTCTTGCATATGTCCCATAGGTGCGCAAGGGCCCTGATATGGCGATCGAGACCCAAGCGTAAGGATGATGCGCGAGCCTTGTGAAGAGCTTATGTGAGGCGCGCGCCGGACTCCAGGGGGTCCGGCACTTCCGTCTCCCAACCGGTACGTCCGCCGCGGAACCGGCACTTCCGCGGCGGGACCGGTACGTCCGGCGGGCCGGTCCGGCTCAGCGGAACCTGCGCAGCCGCAGGCTGTTGGTCACCACGAAGACCGAGGAGAACGCCATCGCCGCGCCCGCGATCATCGGGTTGAGCAGTCCGGCGGCGGCCAGCGGCAGCGCGGCCACGTTGTAGCCGAAGGCCCACACGAGGTTGCCCTTGATGGTGGCCAGCGTCCGCCGGGAGAGCCGGATGGCGTCCCCGGCCACCCGCAGGTCCCCGCGGACCAGTGTCAGGTCGCCCGCCTCGATGGCGGCGTCGGTGCCGGTGCCCATCGCCAGGCCGAGATCGGCGGTGGCGAGCGCGGCGGCGTCGTTCACGCCGTCGCCGACCATGGCCACCGTCCGGCCCTCCGCCTGAAGGCGCCGTACCGCCGCGACCTTGTCCTCGGGCAGCACCTCGGCGATCACGTCACCGGCGTCGATGCCGACCGCCCGCGCCACCGACTCGGCCACCGTCCGGTTGTCACCGGTCAGCAGCACCGGCCGCAGTCCGAGGGCGCGCAACCGCGCCACGGCCTCCGCGCTGGTCTCCTTGACCGCGTCCGCCACGGCCAGCACACCGCGGGCCGCTCCGTCCCAGCCGACCACGACGGCCGTACGGCCGTTCTTCTCGGCCGCGCGCCGGGCGCGGGCCAGCTCCTCGGGCAGCTCCTCGAACAGGCGCCCGACGACGACCTCATGGCCGTCCACGCGCCCGCGTACGCCCCGCCCGGGGACGTTCTCGAAGTGCTCGGCGGCGGGCAGCGGCCCGACGCGCTCCTCGGCGCCGGCCGCCACGGCGCGGGCGAGGGGGTGCTCGGAGGCGTGCTCCAGGGCGCCCGCGAGCCGCAGCAGCTGCTTCTCGTCGGTGCCCTCGGCCGCGTGCACCTCCTGGAGGGTCATCCGGCCGGTGGTGACGGTGCCGGTCTTGTCCAGGACGACGGTGTCGACGCGCCGGGTGGACTCCAGCACCTCGGGGCCCTTGATGAGGATGCCGAGCTGGGCGCCGCGCCCGGTGCCGACCATCAGCGCGGTCGGGGTGGCCAGGCCCAGGGCGCACGGGCAGGCGATGATCAGCACCGCGACGGCCGCGGTGAAGGAGGCGGTGACGTCGCCGGTGGCCAGCAGCCAGGTCAGCAGGGTGCCGACGGCGATGACCAGGACCACGGGCACGAAGACCGCCGAGATCCGGTCGGCCAGCCGCTGCACCTGGGCCTTGCCGTTCTGCGCGTCCTCGACCAGCTTCGCCATCCGGGAGAGCTGGGTGTCGGCGCCGACCCGGGTGGCCTCCACGACCAGCCGGCCGCCCGCGTTGACGGTGGCGCCGGTGACGGTGTCCCCGGTGGTCACGTCGGCCGGTACGGACTCGCCGGTGAGCATGGAGGCGTCCACCGCCGAGGTGCCCTCGACGACGGTGCCGTCGGTGGCGATCTTCTCGCCGGGCCGGACGACGAAGCGGTCGCCCACGGTCAGCGCGGACACCGGCAGCCGGACCTCGCGGCCCTCGCGCAGCACGGAGACGTCCTTGGCGCCCAGCTCCAGCAGGGCGCGCAGCGCGGCGCCCGCCCGCCGCTTGGAGCGGGCCTCCAGATAGCGGCCGAGCAGCAGGAAGGCGACGACCCCGGAGGCGACCTCCAGATAGATCGTCGAGGCAGCGTCCATCCGGGAGACGGTGAGCCGGAACTCGTCGTGCATGCCGGGCATGCCCGCGTCACCGAGGAACAGCGCCCACAGCGACCAGCCGAACGCGGCGAGCGTGCCGACCGAGACCAGGGTGTCCATGGTGGCCGCGCCGTGCCGGGCGTTGGTGAGCGCCGCCCGATGGAAGGGCAGTCCGCCCCAGACGACGACCGGCGCGGCCAGGGTCAGCGCCAGCCACTGCCAGTTGTCGAACTGGAGGGCCGGGACCATGGAGAGCAGGACGACCGGGACGGCGAGCAGCGCGGAGACGGTCAGGCGCTGGCGCAGCGTCGTCAGCTCCGGGTCGCCGTCGGGCGCCACGGCCTCCCGCCGCGCGGGCTCCGGCTCCGGGGGCGGCGGTTCCTCGGCGGTGTACCCCGTCTTCACCACCGTCGCGACGAGATCGGAGACCGCTACCCCCCGGGGGTAGCTGACCTTGGCCTTCTCGGTGGCGAAGTTGACGGTCGCGTGCACGCCCTCCATGCGGTTGAGCTTCTTCTCCACGCGGGCCGCGCAGGAGGCGCAGGTCATCCCGCCGATGAGCAGCTCGACCTCGGAGTGCTGCCCGGTGGTGTCGGGCGGTGTCGCTGTGCTGGTGGTGGTGCTGGTCATGTCCGTACTCCAGTGAGCGGACCGGGCCGCACAGAACCAGTATCAGCTGGTCGATACGGCCCGGTGTCGAGAGATACGTGTCGAGAGGGAGAGCCGGGGGACGCGCGAGGAGCGCCCCGCGCGTTCAGGCGCGGCCGACGAGCTCGAAGCCGGCCTCGTCCACCGCGGCGCGCACGGCGGCCTCCTCCAGCGGGGCGGCGGAGACCACGGTGACCTCGCCGGTGGAGGCGACGGCCTTCACCGAGCTGACCCCGGGCAGCTCGGAGATCTCGGCGGAGACGGAGCCCTCGCAGTGTCCGCAGCTCATGCCGCTCACCTTGTAGACGGCGGTGACGGTGTCCGGGGTCTCGGTCTGGGCGGTCATGTCGCTCTCCTCGTCGTGGTGTGCGGGATGGGAGTGGCCCAGAGGGGCTCACTGCATTCGACACTATACCCCTAGGGGGTATTTATCAAAGGAATGGGGCGGTGCGGCCGCCGGTGGTTTCCGGGGGTATCGCCCTGACCGGTTCCCTCCGGTGAGGGCGAGGGCGAGGGCGGACGACGCGGGCGGCGCTGTTCGAACGGTTCGGGGGGCGGCCGAAGTACGCGGCGGCGGCCCCGCGACCGCCCCCCTCGTCTGCGCCTGCGGCGCCTGCCCCGTCCGCGCGGCGGGCGACCGGCAGGGCCGGCCGGGGCCGCCACGTCCAGGTCGGCCTGCCCGCTCTCGGTGACCGGCACCGCGCCCGCCGGTCCTCATGGCCCGCGCCGTCGCTCTGGTGCTGGAACTCCTCGGCAGCCACGGCATGGCCGCGCGCGCCTGCCCGGTACCGCTGCGGGCCCAGTCGCCTCCGGCGCGTACGCCCCGGCTCCTGGACACCTCCACCGTCGGCCTGGCGGCCGCACCTGCCGCACCCGCCGCACCCGCCGCGCCCGGCGCCGTCATGGGAACCGCGCCGGGCGCCGGGGTCACGGTCATCGACCCGTGGAGCTGAGGAGAGCCCCCGACCGCGCCGGGGCGGCGGGGCCTCAGCCGGACCTGCGGCCCCGGTTGCCCGGCCGGGCGGCCGCCCAGGCGCGCACCGTGTCGGCGTACCAGAAGGGGCGCCCGCCCTCGACCCGGTCGGGCGGCGGCAGCAGGCCGTGTTTGCGGTAGGACCGCACGGTGTCGGGCTGCACCCGGATGTGGGCCGCGATCTCCTTGTACGACCAGAGTGTTCGGTCGGTCATGGTGTGCACCTCCCCGCGCGCGCCACGGAGGCGGTCCGGAAGGCCGCCGGGGGGCCGGGCGCGGCGCCGGCGATCAAGAGAGCCTGTGCCGCGTGAACGAGGCGTGCGCGGCAGCGGCAAGGGCCTGTCGTACGGCTGTGACCGCCGTGTCACGGAATCGGGACATGTGTGACGGGAAGGTTGCCTACGGGGCAGATGTGCGCCGGGTGTCCCTCGGGCTTCTCCCGGGCTTCCCCCACACGTTCCCTTCTCGTCCGAATGTCCGGACAAAGCATTGACAGGCTTCCGCCTCCGGCACTAGAACCGGGGGAGCCGACGCGAAGGGGAGCCGATGGTGTACGACGTGATCACCATGGGGCGGATCGGGGTCGACCTCTATCCGCTCCAGACGGGCGTGCCGCTCTCCCGCGTCTCCGCCTTCGGCAAGTTCCTGGGCGGCTCGGCGGCCAACGTCGCGGTCGCCGCGGCCCGCCTCGGCCGCCGTACGGCGGTGATCACCCGGACCGGGGAGGACCCGTTCGGCGACTATCTGCACGAGGCGCTGCGCGGCTTCGGCGTCGACGACCGCTATGTCACGGCGGTGCCCGCACTGCCGACGCCGGTCACCTTCTGCGAGGTGTTCCCGCCGGACGACTTCCCGCTCTACTTCTACCGCCGTCCCAAGGCGCCCGACCTGGAGATCGACGCCCATGACC
Organism: Streptomyces sp. PL-25; assembly: GCF_058344915.1. Lineage (NCBI taxonomy): Bacteria > Bacillati > Actinomycetota > Actinomycetes > Kitasatosporales > Streptomycetaceae > Streptomyces > Streptomyces sp. PL-25. The sequence goes on along the minus strand of NZ_CP136997.1, from coordinate 2,522,118 downwards.
TCGATCTGCCGGCCGTCGCGGGCGCCCGGGTCTTCTGGGTCACCGGCACCGGACTGAGCGAGGAGCCGAGCCGCACGGCGACGCTGGCCGCGCTCGCCCACCGGGCGCGGTCCGGGCACACTGTCTTCGACCTCGACTGGCGCCCGGTGTTCTGGACCGACCCGCCCGCCGCCCGCCCCTTCTACGCCGAGGCCCTGCGGCACGCCACCGTCGCCGTCGGCAACCTGGACGAGGTGGAGGTGGCCACCGGAGTGCGCGAGCCGCGGGCCGCCGCCCGTGCCCTGCTGGACGCCGGGGCCGAGCTGGCGGTCGTCAAGCAGGGCCCCGCGGGCGTGCTCGCCCTCGACCGCGCGGGCCGTACCGCCGAGGTGCCGCCGCTGCCGGTCGAGGTGCTCAACGGCCTCGGCGCCGGGGACGCCTTCGGCGGCTCCCTCTGCCACGGGCTGCTCGCCGGCTGGGACCTGGCGCACGTCATGCGGTACGCCAACGCCGCCGGCGCCATCGTCGCCTCCCGGCTGGAGTGCTCCTCCGCGATGCCCACCGCGGCCGAGGTGGAATCGGCCCTCGCGGCGGGCGCGGTGCGGTGAGGCCGGACGCCCGGCCCGGACCTCCGGCCCGGGGGCGCGGCCCCGGGCGCGGCGGGCCCTCGGCGTACCGCGCACGCCGGTTGTACGGTGCAGGTACCCGTCGGTCCGGCCGGGGGAGAGTGCCAAACCCCGGGCGGCGGGCGCGTGTTGGGTGACACCATCCGGACAGCGCGCGCCGGCCGGCCATCGATCGCCTCCGGCGCGGGAGACCGCTTCGCCCTGGCAGGAGCGAAGTGCGAGCGACGACTCCCCGCCCGCTACGGCTCCCGCGCCGGAGGTCCCCGCCGCTGCTGCGGCTTGCCGCCGCCCCCGCGCCCCGCGGCGGTGCCGGGGACACTCCCACATGTGTCTACGCCGGCCGGTGAACCGCAGACACAGTGTCGGGCGCGCTCCGGGCGCGTTGCTGGTGGGATGGTCATGTGACGGCGGCCGCGCCCCGCACCGGCGGTCCCGGCCCCCTTCCGGGGCCGCCCCCGGCCTCGGCGGGCCCCGGCACGCGAGCCCCACGAACGGCACGTCTCGACCCGACGCCGCCATCTGCGAAGGAGTGACCCGGCATGACCAAGACCGTCAACCACTGGATCGGCGGGAAGGCCGTAGAAGGCGCCTCCGGGTCGTACGGTCCGGTCACGGACCCGGCGACCGGCGCGGTCACCACCCGGGTGGCGTTCGCCTCCGTGGCCGAGGTGGACGCGGCCGTGGCCGCCGCCCGGGACGCCTACCGCTCCTGGGGGCAGTCCTCGCTGGCGCAGCGCACCTCGGTCATGTTCCGCTTCCGGGCGCTGCTGGACGCGCACCGCGACGAGATCGCCGCGCTGATCACCGCCGAGCACGGCAAGGTGCACTCCGACGCGCTCGGCGAGGTCGCGCGCGGCCTGGAGATCGTCGACCTGGCCTGCGGCATCAACGTGCAGCTGAAGGGCGAGCTGTCGACGCAGGTCGCCACGCGCGTGGACGTGTCCTCGATCCGGCAGCCGCTGGGCGTGGTCGCGGGCATCACGCCGTTCAACTTCCCGGCGATGGTCCCGCTGTGGATGTTCCCGATCGCCATCGCCTGCGGCAACACCTTCGTGCTCAAGCCCAGCGAGAAGGACCCCTCGGCGGCGCTGCGGATCGCCGAGCTGCTGGCCGAGGCCGGGCTGCCCGACGGCGTGTTCAACGTCGTCCAGGGCGACAAGGTGGCCGTCGACCGCCTCCTGGAGCACCCGGACGTCAAGGCGGTCTCCTTCGTCGGCTCCACCCCGATCGCCCGCTACATCCACACCACGGCCTCGGCGCACGGCAAGCGCGTCCAGGCCCTCGGCGGTGCCAAGAACCACATGCTGGTGCTGCCCGACGCCGACCTGGACGCGGCGGCGGACGCGGCGGTCTCGGCGGCGTACGGCTCGGCCGGTGAGCGCTGCATGGCCATCTCCGCCGTCGTCGCGGTCGGGTCGGTCGCCGACGAGCTGGTGGAGAAGATCCGCGAGCGCGCCGAGAAGATCAGGATCGGTCCCGGCACCGACCCGGACTCCGAGATGGGCCCGCTGATCACCGCCGCCCACCGCGACAAGGTCGCCTCCTATGTGAAGGTCGCCGCCGAGGAGGGCTGCGAGGTCGTCCTGGACGGCACCGGCTACACCGTGGAGGGCTACGAGGACGGCCACTGGATCGGCCTGTCGCTGCTCGACCGGGTGCCGACGACCGCGAAGGCGTACCAGGACGAGATCTTCGGCCCGGTGCTGTGCGTGCTGCGCGTGGACACCTACGAGGACGGCGTGGCCCTGATCAACGCCTCGCCGTTCGGCAACGGCACCGCGATCTTCACCCGGGACGGCGGCGCCGCCCGCCGCTTCCAGCTGGAGATCGAGGCCGGCATGGTCGGCGTGAACGTGCCGATCCCGGTGCCGGTGGGCTACCACTCCTTCGGCGGCTGGAAGGACTCGCTCTTCGGCGACCACCACATCTACGGCAACGACGGCACGCACTTCTACACCCGCGGCAAGGTCGTCACCACCCGCTGGCCCGACCCGTCCGAGGCCCCGGCCGGTGTCGACCTCGGGTTCCCGCGCAACCACTGAGCGTGACGCGAACCCCCTTCGCGGCCGTCCGGATACCGGACGGCCGCGACTTTTTTTGCGCCCGGCTCTGCGATTCCCGTTTCCGGGGGAGGAAACGGGTGGCACAGGTTCACCCGTGATGACTCCTTCGAAAGCAAGGTCACCATTCGCTCAGGCTTGATGAATATGGTGTCGCGGCAATGTTGCCTGTGAAACTGATACGTGAACGGCCCTGTCCCAGGTGCGGATTCCGAAGGTGAACAGCCATTGACGGGACGGTTTTCGTCGGGATTCCATGCTCGCGCCGGGAGCGGACGACATGACGAGAACGTACGACCGAAGCCGCCGGAGGCGATAGCGCTCCCGAGCCCCCATCACTGACGCACGAGTCGATCGGAACCGCCGCATGACCGACACGCTCCGCCCTGTCGACGACGCCGTCGCACCGGCGACCGGCAGCCCCGACGGAACGACGGGCAGCCCCCAGCAGCTCAAGCGCTCCATCGGCGTCGTCGGCGGCACCCTGCTGACCCTCTCGTGCGTCACCCCCGCCTCCACCCTCTTCGTGGTCGTGCCCGACCTGTTCGGCTCGCTCGGCACCGCCACCGCCCTCACCATCGCCATCGGCTCGCTGCTCTGCGTCGCCGTCGCGTTCTGCTACTCCGAGCTGGGCACCCTCATCCCCAGCGCGGGCGGCGAGTACGCGATGGTCTCCACGATGGCCGGACGGCTCGCGGGCTGGCTGGTCTTCGTGCTGTCGCTGCTGGTCGTCATGATCGTGCCGCCCGTGATCGCCATGGGCACCGCGGACTACCTGGCGCCGATCGTGCACCTCGACCCGGCGATGACCGGCGCCGGTGTGATGCTGCTCGCCACCCTCGCCGGACTGCTCGACCTGCGCGCCAACGCCTGGATCACCGGCATCTTCCTGGTCCTGGAGGTCATCGCCGCCGGTGTGGTCGCCGTCCTCGGCTTCGCCCACAGCCACCGCGGCGCGGGCAGCCTGGTCTCCATGCGGGTCGCCGGCGGCGACGGCCACACGGACACCGTGACGGCCATGCTGGTGGTCTCCGGACTCGCCATCGCCCTGTTCATCACCCAGGGCTTCTCCACCGCCGTCTACCTCTCCGAGGAACTGGAGCACCCGCGCCGCAACGTCGCCCGCACCGTCCTCGCCACCCTCGCCATCTCCACCGTGATCATCCTGGTGCCGGTCGTCGCCATCACCATGGGCGCCTCCGACATCAAGGAGCTCACCGGCGGCGACCTCAGCTCGATGGTGACCGCCTGGTCCAACTCCGCCGTCGGCACCTTCGTCAGCCTCTGCGTGGCCCTCGCCATCATCAACGCGGGCATCGTCATGGTCATCCAGAACTCCCGCGTGCTGTTCGCCTCCGCCCGCGACAAGGCGTGGCCCGGACCGGTCAACACCGTCTTCGCCAAGCTCGGCCGCTTCGGCTCCCCCTGGGTCGCCACGCTCGCGGTCGGCATCCCCGGCGCGGTCCTCTGCTTCGTCAACCTGGACACCCTCTACGGCGTCACCGGTGTCTCCGTGACCGCCATGTACCTGCTCGTCGCGGTCGCCGCCCTGCTGGCCCGCCGCGGCGCCCACCGGCACACGCCCGCCTGGCGCATGCCGCTGTGGCCCGCCGTCCCCGTCCTGCTGATCGCGGTCCTCGCCTACATCCTCAGCATGCAGGAGGTCACCTACCTGCTGTGGACCGGCGGCATCATGGCCGTCGCCACCCTCTACTGGGCCTTCTACCTCCGCCCGCGCCGCGACACCCGCTGGCTGGTGTCCATCCCGGAGGACGCACAGCCCTGACCCCGGCGGCCCCCGCCCCGGACGCCACGGCCCGGCGCCCGCGTACCGCAGTCGTGGTACGCGGGCGCCGCACCGTACTCCCGGGGGAGGGGCGGAGGTTCGGTCCGGCGGTGGCATCCGCTGTCGGTGGCGGACCGTACGGTGGTGGCATGGATCTGCGACTGCCCGGACCGCGGGCACTGCTGCGCGGGCCCCGGCGGTGGCTGGCCGCCGGGGCCGCCGTCGCGGTGCTCGCCGGGGCCGGCACCTGGACCGCGACCGCCACCGCCGACGCCCGCCCCGCCGCCCACCGGAGCGACCGGATCATGGACCTGGGCACCGGCGTGCGCATCGACACGTCCTGGTTCACCCCGGCCGGCTCCGGCCGCCACCCCGCCGTCCTCCTCGGACACGGCTTCGGCGGCACCAAGGACGACGTACGGCAGCAGGCCGAGGACCTCGCCGCCGACGGGTACGCGGTGCTGACCTGGTCGGCCCGCGGCTTCGGCCGGTCCACCGGCAGGATCGGGCTGAACGACCCCAAGGGCGAGGTCGCCGACGTCAGCCGGCTCATCGACTGGCTGGCCCGGCAGCCGCAGGTCCGCCTCGACGGACCCGGCGACCCGCGCGTCGGCCTGGCCGGTGCCTCCTACGGCGGCGCCATCTCCCTGCTCGCCGCCGGGTACGACCACCGGGTGGACGCCATCGCCCCGGCGATCACCTACTGGAACCTGGCGGACGCCCTCTTCCCGAACGGCGTCTTCAAGAAGCTCTGGGCCGGGATCTTCTTCGACTCCGGCGGCGGCTGCGCCCGCTTCCAGCCCGAGCTGTGCGCGATGTACCAGCGGGTCGCCGAGTCCGGCCGGCCCGACGCCGAGGCGACCCGGCTGCTCCAGGAGCGCTCCCCGGCCGCCGTCGCCGCCCGGATCAAGGTGCCCACCCTGCTGGTGCAGGGCCAGACCGACTCGCTCTTCCCGCTCGGCCAGGCCGACGCCGCCCAGCGGGCCATCAGGGCGGGCGGCGCGCCCGTCGACGTCGACTGGATCGCGGGCGGCCACGACGGCGGCGACCTGGAGAGCGCCCGCGTCCAGAACCGCGTCGAAAGCTGGTTCGACCGCTATCTCAAGGGCGACGAGGACGCGGCCACCGGCCCCGCCTTCCGCGTCACCCGCACCGGCGGCGTCGACTCCACCGACGGCGCCGCCCTGCTGCGCGGCGCGAGCGCGGCCGCCTACCCCGGCCTGAGCAGCGGCGAGCACACCGTCGCCCTGGCCGGAGGCACCCAGCGCTTCCAGAACCCGGCCGGCGGCAGCCCGCCCGCCGTCTCCGCCCTGCCCGGCCTCGCCGGGGCGGCCGGCGGCTCACTGACCCAGCTCTCCGCGCTCGGCCTCGGCGTCTCCCTTGACTTCCCCGGCCAGAACGCGAGCTTCCAGTCGGCCCCCGTCGACCACGACCTGCGCATCACCGGCTCCCCGACCGCCACCGTCCACATCACCTCCACCAGCGACGACGCGGTCCTGTTCGCCAAGGTGTACGACGTCGGCCCCGGCTCGGCCCGCCCGGTGCTGCCCGCCCAACTGGTCACCCCGGTCCGCGTCGAGGGCGCCAAGGCCGGCAAGGACGTCCGGCTCACCCTCCCGGCCATCGACCACGAGGTGCAGAAGGGCCACCGGCTCCGCCTGGTCCTCGCCTCCACCGACCTCGGCTACGCCTCCCCGGCCGCCCCCGCCACGTACACCGCGGCCCTGCGCGGCCCGCTGACGGTGCCCACCGCGCCCGGTGTGACCACGGCGGCGGCCCCGCTGCCCTCCTGGGTGTGGTGGCTGCCCGCCGCGGGCGCCGCACTCGCCCTCGCCCTGCTGCTCACCGCCCGCCGCCGCACCGCGGCCCCCGCGCCCGACCCGGCCCTCGCCGGCGTCCCGCTCCAGATCACCGGCCTCAGCAAGCGCTACGCGAAGTCCGCCGACCGGTACGCCGTGCGCGAGCTGTCCTTCCGCGTGGAGCGCGGCCAGGTGCTCGGCCTGCTCGGACCCAACGGCGCGGGCAAGACGACCACCCTGCGCATGCTGATGGGCCTGATCCGGCCGGACGAGGGCGAGATCCGCGTCTTCGGCCACGCGATCCGGCCCGGCGCGCCCGTCCTGTCCAGAGTCGGCGCCTTCGTCGAGGGCGCGGGCTTCCTGCCGCACCTGTCCGGCCGGGAGAACCTGGAGCTGTACTGGCGGGCCACCGGCCGCCCGGCGGAGGACGCCCACCTGGACGAGGCCCTGGAGATCGCCGGCCTCGGCGACGCCCTGGCCCGCGCGGTGCGCACCTACTCGCAGGGCATGCGCCAGCGCCTGGCCATCGCCCAGGCCATGCTGGGCCTGCCCGACCTGCTGATCCTGGACGAGCCGACCAACGGACTCGACCCGCCGCAGATCCGCGAGATGCGCGAGGTGATGATCCGGTACGCGGCCGGCGGGCGCACCGTCATCGTCTCCAGCCATCTGCTCGCCGAGGTCGAGCAGTCCTGCACGCACCTGGTCGTCATGGACCGGGGACGGCTGGTCCAGGCGGGTCCGGTCCGCGACATCATCGGCTCCGGCGACACCCTGCTGATCGGCACCGCGACCCCGGTGGACGAGCCCGTGGCCGAGAAGGTCGCCGCGCTGGCGGGCGTGGCCTCGGCGGTCCGCACCGACGACGGCCTGCTGGTCCGCCTCGAACCCGGCGGCACGGCCGAGCGCCTGGTCGTGGAGCTGGTGCGGCTGGACGTGCCCGTCGCCTCCGTGGGCCCGCACCGCCGCCTGGAGGACGCCTTCCTCACCCTGATCGGAGGTTCCGCATGAGCACGCTCACCGAGGGAGCGGCGGCCGGGGCGACCGCCTCCGGCTACCGCGCCGGACGCACCCTGCCGCTGCGCGTGGAGCTGGCCCGGCAGCTGAAGCGGCGCCGCACCCTGATCATGGGCGGCATCCTGGCCGCCCTGCCGTTCGTGCTCGCCGTGGCCTTCGCGATCGGCGGCGACCCGGGCGGCCGCAACAACCAGGTGACCCTGATGGACACGGCCACCGCGTCGGGCGCCAACTTCGCCGCGGTCAACCTGTTCGTCTCGGCCGGCTTCCTGCTGGTGATCCCGGTGGCGCTGTTCTGCGGGGACACCGTCGCCTCGGAGGCGAGCTGGTCCTCGCTGCGCTATCTGCTGGCCGCGCCCGTGCCCAGGGCCCGGCTGCTGTGGTCCAAGCTCGTCGTCGGGCTCGGCCTGAGCCTGGCCGCCATGGTGCTGCTGCCCGTGGTCGCGCTCGCCGTCGGCACCGCCGCCTACGGCTGGGGCCCGCTCCAGATCCCCACTGGCGGCGCGCTCGGCGCGGGCACCGCCGCCCAGCGCCTCGTGGTGGTCGTGGCGTACGTCTTCGTCTCCCAGCTGGTCACCGCCGGGCTCGCGTTCTGGCTGTCCACGCGGACCGACGCGCCGCTGGGCGCGGTCGGCGGCGCGGTCGGGCTGACCATCGTGGGCAACGTCCTGGACGCCGTCACGGCGCTGGGCCACTGGCGCGACTTCCTGCCCGCGCACTGGCAGTTCGCCTGGGCCGACGCCGTGCAGCCACACCCCGAGTGGGCCGGGATGGTCCAGGGCACGGCGGTCTCCGTCGCCTACGCGCTGGTGCTCTTCGCCCTCGCCTTCCGCGGCTTCGCCCGCAAGGACGTGGTGTCGTAGGCGGGCAGCCCCGCCGTCCGGACACACGGGAGCGGGCCGCCGAGCACACTCGGCGGCCCGCTCCTCGTGGCGGCCCGGGACGCTCAGCGCTCGCTGTTCGCCGACAGGATCGAGACGTCCTCCAGCAGGTGCGCCAGCGCGCCGTCGCGCTTGGCCTGCGTGGAGTTCTCCGCGCACTGCTGGTTCTGCCGGTCCGACAGGATCGGGATGTCCTGGACGTTCACGGCCTGGAGCACGCCGACCGGCAGCTCGCCCACCGCGATGCACGGCCGGTTGAACGACCCCTGGATGAGCGCCATCTGCGGGCTCATGTTCCCGTACGTCGTCGCGTTGCCGTAGCTCTGCCACGCGCCGTTGCCGTTCGTGGCGGTGGGGCCGCTGTCGTTGCCGATCGCGAGGGCCTGCGGGGCCGCGGCGGCGGTGGCACCCATCGCGGAGGCGGCGATGGCGGCGGTGGCGACAAACTTCTTGATCACTGGCCGGTCCTTTCTGAGGAAACCCCGTCTCCGGAGCGTTCTGGTCAACTCCCCTCAGGCGCACGGGTTTCTCCCGTTCACTCCCACGGCGGATGCGGCGAAGTGTTTGTGTGTTTTCCGGACTCCGTGATTTTCAGGCGTTCGGGAACGCCATGCGGGCCAACCGGGTGAACCCCCGCAACCAAACATCTCCCCTCGTGTTGAGGAGGCAGTAGGACCTGCGTCGCTACGAGGAAAGGAACGCGCAGTGCTCAAGAAGGCAATGGTCGCCGCTGCGGCCGCCGCAACTGTCGTCGGTGGATCGGTGGCGGCTGCTCCCGCGGCGCTTGCCATCGGGAACGACAACGGCCCGTCCGTCGCCAACGGCGTCGGCGCCACGTCGTCGTTCGGCAACTCGGCGACGAGGGGCGACATGAGCCCCCAGCTCTCGCTGATCGAGGGCACGCTCAACAAGCCGTGCCTGGGTCTGAACGAGACCAACGTCGGCGTGCTCCAGCTGGTCAACGTCCAGGACGTGCCGATCCTGTCGGACCGGCAGAACCAGCAGTGCTCGGACAACTCCACCCAGGCCAAGCGGGACGGCGCGCTGTCGCACATCCTGGAGGACCTGTCGGTCCTCTCGGCCAACGGCGAGAGCTGAGCCGACTCCGGCCGGCCCAGGGCCGTCCGCTGCTGCGCCGGCGGTCGCCCTGGGCTTTTCCGCAGGACTCTTTCGCCCGAGCAGCCGAGGGCGAGGCGTACGGTGCGCGGGGCAATCGAGTGAATTGTCGGGCGATCTACGTTCCGCAGTTTTCCAATACGTCTATTCCTCGTTCAGTGCCGCGACTTTCGAGGTCGTGCTCACTGGGTTTCTCGCCGTCATTGGGGCGCATCGCCCCGAGAAGGGAACTTCCATGAAGAAGAGCGTCGCTGTCGTGACCGGCGCCATCCTGGCTCTGGGCATGGCCGCCCCCGCCTTCGCCGACGCGGGCGCGGAGGGCGCCGCCGTCGGTTCGCCGGGTGTCATCTCCGGCAACACCATCCAGGTCCCCGTGCACGTCCCGATCAACGTGTGCGGCAACACCATCGACATCATCGCGCTGCTGAACCCCACGTTCGGCAACACCTGCGTCAACGGCTGATCGCGCGGGCACACCGGCCTTCCCGGCCGTGTCAGGGCCGGCCTTGGACGTCGAACTCGCGACCCAGGGCCGGCCCTCCCTCATCTGAACGTTCCTCAAGCCGCCCCGGCGGCTTCGAGCAGGAAGACCACTAGATTGCGACAGACCCTGAGCAGGGGAGTGTTCGCGGCGGCAGCCGCGACGAGCGTGCTGTCCCTGTACGGCAGCGCCGCTTTCGCCGACTCGACGGCGGACGGAGTCAGCGCGGGTTCGCCCGGCGTGCTGTCCGGCAACACCATCCAGGCGCCGGTCGAGGTACCGGTGAACGCCTGCGGCAACACCGTCGACGCGGCGGCCGCGCTCAACCCCGCGTTCGGCAACAAGTGCGCCAACGTCTCGGACCACACCGAGAAGCCCACCCCGCCGCCGTCGCACACCCCCGACTGCGACGACCAGGGCGCCTACGGGGAGCAGCCCTCCTCCGGCGCGTACGGCGAGGAGCCCTCTCCGGGCCCGTGCTCGACCCCGCCGCCGAGCACCCCGCCCGCCACTCCGCCCGCCACCCCGCCGAGCACTCCGCCGGCCACGCACCACACCACCCCGCCGCCCGTCGAGCACACCCCGCCGCAGATGGCGGAGACCGGCAGCGGCAACACCGGCGCGCTCATCGGTGCCTCGGCCGTCAGCGCGGTGCTGATCGCCGGCGGCACCGTCCTCTACCGCCGCGGCCGGTCCGCCGGTTCCCACCGGTAGTCCGCCCGCGGGGCCGACGCAAGGCCGCCGCGACCGAGCCGCCCCGGCGGCCGGTCGCGGCGGCGGCCGTTTCCGGGCGATGTCACCCGGCCGGCGGCGCGGCGCACCCGAAGGCCGTACCGGCGGTGGCGCCGCCGCTCCTCCCGTGCCTGACTTCATAGGACACGCTGACGACCCGTCAGGGCCCTTTGTGGCGGCGTGAGGGAAGGAGCGGGCATGGCTGCACGGCGACGCGGGAACCGGAGGCTGGCCGCCGTCACGGCGGCGGCCGTCGTATCGGCCGCCCTGGCCTGCGGGGCCGCGACAGGGGCGGCGGACCCGGGCCCGGCAGCGCCGCCGAATCCGCCCGCGCCGCAGACGAGTCCGTCCCCGGCGCCGCCCGGCTCACCGGTGGCGGACACCGCCTCACCGGTGGCGGACCCTTCCTCGCCGGTGCTGCTCCCGCCCGGCACGCCCCTGGTCCCACCGGATCCGCCCGCCGACGTGCCCGACCCGCCCGCCACGGAGCCGAGTCCGGCCGTACCGCCCGGGGAGACGCCCGGTTCATCCGTAGCGCCACCGGGTCCGTCCGGTGCGGCCGAGAGCCCGCCCGCGTCCGCCGCCACGCCTTCTCCTCCCGCTCCGCCCGCTCCTCCCACCGCCTCCCCGGTCCCGGTGCCGCTCCCGGCGCAGGTGCCCGGTATGCGGCGGCCCGCCTTCGGGGCCTTCCTGGAGTCGGACGCGCGGGGCGTGGCCCGGATGGCACAGCTCAGCAGCTGGCTGGGCGGCGCCGAACTGCGCGTCGGCCACACCTATCTGCCCGGCGACCGCTGGCGCGACATCGAGGGCGCCCCCGGCTTCCTCGACGTCTGGGCGCAGTGGCGGCAGCAGCGGCCCGACCGGCTGCTCGTCCTCAACGTCCCGCTGCTGGAGCGCAACGAGGACCACCTCTCCGACGGCCAGGTGCGTTACCTGCTGCGGCAGGGCGCCGCCGGGCTGTTCGACGCGCACTTCCGCGCCCTCGCCCAGCGGCTGGTCGCGCTGCGGGCGCCGGACACGGTGCTCGTGCTCGGCTGGGAGATGAACGGCACCACCTACACCCACCGCTGCGGCCCCGACCCGGAGGCGTGGAAGACCTATTGGCGGCACATCGTCACCGCGATGCGCTCCGTGCCGGGCCAGCGGTTCCGCTTCGACTTCGCGCCGAACCGCGGCCGGGACGCGGTGCCCTGGACCGAGTGCTACCCGGGCGACGACGTCGTCGACATCGTCGGCATGGACTCCTACGACCAGCCGACCGGCCTGACCTTCGACCAGCAGGTGCGCGAGCCGTACGGGCTCCAGGCGCACGTGGACTTCGCCAAGGCGCACCGCAAGCCCGTCTCCTACCCGGAGTGGGGGCTGTTCCGCAACGGCGACAACGCCGCGTACATGCGGTCCATGCTCGCCTGGTTCGACGCGCACCGGCCGCTCTACAACACCCTGACCGACTACTGCCCGCACGGTGTCTGGCAGTGCGCGGCCAACCCGGCCTCCTCGCGCGTCTACCGCGCGGTCCTCTTCGGCCGTACGGACCTCATCGCCCCGACGCCCACACCCCCGGCCATCCCGCTCCTGCCCCAGGCCGCCCCGACCCCGACCCTGCGACCGGCGCCCGCCCCGACCCCGCCTCAGCCGTCGGCCCTGACGCCACCTCAGGCCCTGCCCGAGGCACCGCCTTCGGCCCCGACACCGTCTTCGGCCCCGGCGCCGCCCTCGGAACCGGCCCCCGTACCGCTCGCGGCGCCCGTGGCCGACGGCCGGTCACGTGTCCGCTAGGCCACCGCGCACGCGGCTCCTCCCGCGCCGGAACAGTTCCCGCAGGTCCCTGGCGCGGGCGCGGCCGGCCGCCGCGCAGAGCGCGGCGGACAGCAGGGGCGCCGTGCGCCGCCGGGCCAGCAGCAGCCGCTCGTTGGCGACCGGGCGGGGGCGCCAGCGGTGCTTGTAGGGTTCGTCGCCGCGCAGCAGGCTCAGCGTGTCCGGGGCGCCGTCGCCGCTGTGCGCGGCGCACGCCTCCAGCAGCATCACCGCGACATCGGCCTTGCGTTCGCGCAGCAGCGGATGGGCGCCGTACAGATAGCCGCCCAGCAGACTGCCGGAGCGCAGGGTGAGGTCCACGGCCACCACCTCGCCGTCGAGCCGGAACTCGGTCACCACCGCCTCCCCGGCGCGCGCCATCGGGCCCGCCGCCCGCGCCAGGTGCTCGTGGAAGCGCGTCCGCAGATGCTCCGGGGTGACCCCGCGGCCCTGCCACTGGAGCCGGTGCAGCGCGAGCAGCCGCCGTACGGCCGCGCCGGCCTCCTCGGGGCGTACGACACGCCGTTCCACACCGAGCGCGCGCAGCCTGCGCAGTTGGGCGCGGACCCGCTGGGCCCTGGCGGACGGCAGCCGGGCGACCAGCCCGTCCAGGGGCAGGGCGGGCAGCTCCAGGCAGAGCGAGCCCGGCGCGCGGTGCCGGGGGCCGTCCCAGCGGTCGTAGACCTGTTCGACGGCGCTGCCGGGCCGGACCTCGGGGAGGTCGATCAGCGCGGTGCGGGCGGCCCCGGCCAGCGCCCCGGTGAGCGCGTCGGCCGCCGGGCCGGGGCGCCGGTCGTCGATCAGGACGTCGGCGTAGTCGGAGATCGCGCCGCCGAGCGGGACCAGCGCGGGCACCGGCGCGCGGCGCAGCATGAGGGGCGCGGCGGCGACCAGTTCGGCGCCCTCGCGGACCAGGTGGAGCCGCAGCCGCCCCGGGGCGCCGTACGACTGCCACCAGGAGTGCAGCCAGGTGTGGCTCTGGAAGGGGGTGGCGGCGGCGCAGTGTCCGGCCAGGCGGGTCCACTGCGGGGCGAGGGCGGCGAAGGCGCGCGCGTCGGTGACGAGTTCCGTCGTGAGGCCGGGGTGTGCCGCGCGCGGCGGGGGCGCGAGGCGGGCGGTGGTCACAGCCGGCCGTGGACGTCGGCGGCGGGGGCCGGTCCGGGCACCGCCGGGGGGTGCGCGGGGTCGCCGGGCGTGGTCCGCCGGGGCCGTACCAGCAGGGCCAGGCCGCCGAGCAGACCGCCCGCGCTCGCCCCGACCAGGCCGGTCACCGCCGGGGACGCCGAGGACGGGTCGGTGGGGCGTACGGCGCGCGCGAAGCGGACGAGCGAGATGTGCGTGCTGCCCGTGGTGTCCGCGGCGTGCCGGGCGAGCGCGTCGGAGACGGCGTCGGCCATGGCGGTGGCCGGTCCCGGACGGCCCGCGGTGGCGGTCACGGCGATCATCGGCGCGTCGGGCGAGGTCTCCGCGCGCACGTCGCGCCGCAGGGTCCGCACCGGCACGCCCGCCTGCCGCTGGGCGTCCCCGAGCACCGCGACCTGGGTGGCGACCCGCCCGTACGCCTGCGCGAAACCGAGCGCGGCGGCCGGGTCGGACTTCTGGTCGGGGACGGCCACGACATAGCTGGTGGCCGAGTAGACGGGCGGCGCGAGGACGCCGTAGGCGCCGCCGAGCAGCCCGCCGGCCACGGTGCCGGCCGCGACCAGGGACCAGGGCGGCAGACGCCGGACACGGGCGAGGGACAGGCGGCGGGGCCGGGGCGGTTGCTCGGTCATGGGGTGGTCGCTTCCTGGGGTGGGATCGGGGCGGGGCGGCCCGGGGGCCGGGGCGCGGTGGCGGACAGGGTGGCCGTGTACACGTCCAGGAGTCGGGCGGCGGTGCGGGCGATGCTGTAGTGGCGGGCCGCGTCCGGGGGCGTACGGGGGAGCGGGCCCCGGGCGCGTACCTCGGTGATCGCGCGGGCGTACGCCTCGGGGCCGCCCCGGACGCGCCGGGCGCCCGCGGCGGCGTGCGCGGGCAGGTCCTCCACGGCCGGGCAGGAGGCGTACAGCACGGGCAGCCCGGCGGCCAGCGCCTCCACGACCGCGAGACCGAACGCCTCCTGCGGGGACGGCGAGGCGAGCACGTCCATCGCGGCGGCCAGCGCGGGCAGATCGGGGCCCGCCGAGCCGTCCGGCGCGCAGGGCCGCTCCCCGGCGAACAGCACCCGGTCGGCGACCCCCGCCTCATGGGCGGTGCGGCGCAGCACGCTCTCCTCGGGGCCGCCGCCCACCAGCAGCAGCCAGTGGTCACGGGGCAGCCGGGCCAGGGCGCGGACCACGACGTCGAAGCGCTTGCCCGCGGCCAGCCGTCCGATGCCGCCGATCACGTACGCGTCCTCGGGCAGGCCCAGACGGCGGCGGGTGGCGGCGCGCCGGGCCGCGTCGAAGCGGAAGCGGTCCAGGTCGATGCCGTTGGGGACGACCTCGATGCGCGGCGCGGGCACGCCCCAGCGCTGGAGCCGGTCGGCCACCGTGGCGGAGACGGCCACCGTGGTGGAGCCGAGCCGTTCCCCGGCCAGGTACAGCGCGCGCACCCCCGCCGTCAGCGGGCGCCCCTCCAGCTGCCCTTCGCCGAGGGAGTGCTCGGTGGCGACGACCGCGCGGACACCGGCCAGCCGGGCGGCGATCCTGCCGTACAGGCAGGCCCGGTACAGGTGGGTGTGCACGAGGTCGTAGCGGCCCGCGCGGATCACCCGGACCAGGCGCGGCAGCGCGGACAGGTCGCGGTTGCCGCCCATGCCGAGGTGGACGACGCGGACGCCGTCGGCGCTGAGCCCGGCGGCGACCGCGCCGGGCCGGGTGAGCGTCACCACGTCGCAGGAGACGGGCAGATGGCGCAGCAGCAGCCGCAACTGCTGCTCCGCGCCGCCCACGCCGAGGCCGGTGATGATGTGCAGGACCCGCAGCTCGCGCATCTCACACGCCCTTCACGGGGCGGCGGCGCAGCGGGTGCAGCCGGTGCTTGAGGTGCAGCCGCCAGGCCGTGTCCCGCTGCCCGATGTGCAGCCGGGGCAGCGCGTACGGGCCGGTCAGCGGGCCGGGCGCGACGGCGCAGGCGTACCGGTACCCGGCCTCGCGCACGGCGGCCAGCACCCGGGCGTCCACCGCGCCGTAGGGGTAGCAGAAGCCGTCCACGGGCGCGCCGGTCAGCTCTTCCAGGAGCGCCCGGCTGGTGCCGGCCTCGGCGGCGAGGACATCGTCGTCGGCGCGGGTGAGGTCGGTGTGGGTGAGCCCGTGCGAGCCGATCTCCACGCCCTCGGCCGCCGCGTGCCGGATGCCGTCGGCGCTCAGCAGCGGCTTGCGCGGGCCGCGCGGGTCCCAGGCGTTGTGCCCGCCGAGCCGGCCGGGCAGCACGAACAGCGTGGCGCCGCAGGCGTGCCGGTGCAGCAGCGGCAGCGCGGCGGTGACGAAGTCGGCGTAGCCGTCGTCGAAGGTGAGCCCGACCAGGCCCTGCCCGCCGCCCGCCGCGCGGGCGGCCAGCAGCTCCCGTACGGACACCCCGCGCAGCCCGCGCCGCCGCAGCCAGCGCAGCTGCGCGGCGAGCCGCTCGGGCGTCACGGTGACGCGGTACGGGTCGGGCGAGCGGTCGCCCACCGAGTGGTACATCGCCACCCAGGGGAAGGGCCCGGGGAGGCGCCCGGTGGGCTCGGCGATGCCGGTGAGCGGGACGGTGTCAGCGGGAGAGGCCATGCCGGACCCTTCGGGTGACGGAGCGCAGGGAGCGGAACACGGGTTCGACGCCCTCGGCGCCGAGTGCGCGGGCGAGCAGGACGTGGACGGCGGTGACGGTCAGCGCCCCGGCGGCCAGGCCCGCCGCCGCCGAGCCGGGCAGGGCCGCCGCGCACGCCCCGGCCGCGGTGGCGACCACCGCGGCGCGCAGCGGCCGGCTCGTCTCCGCCAGCACCCGCCGCACCCGCAGCGGCACCCCGCACCGGCCGGTGCCGGCCAGCAGCAGCGCGGCCGTGACGGTGATGCCGGCGGCGTTGGCCGCGGCGATGCCCGTCACGCCCCAGGGGCCGACGGCCGCCGCGCCGGTCCAGGAGGTCGCCACGATGCCCGCCGCCATCGCGGCCACCGGGTACCAGGCGGGCCGCCCGCCGGAGAAGTACGTGCGGACCAGGGCGCCCACCAGCGCCTGGCCGAGCAGCCCGAGCGCGTACACGCGCATGACACCGGCCGTCGCGGCGGTGTCGTCCGCCGTGAACGCGCCGCGCTGGAAGAGGAGCTGGATGATCTGCGGGGCGCAGGCGATCACCGCCGCCGCGCCCAGCAGCACCAGGCAGGAGACCAGCGCCAGGTCGCGTTCCACGCGGTCGCGGGCCCGTACGGTGTCGCCGTCGGCGAGCGCCCGCGCCACCACCGGGAAGGTGACGGTGCACAGCATCAGCGACAGCGTCATCGGGATCTGGGCCACCTTCTGCGCGTAGTTCAGGTGCGAGATGGCCCCGGCGGGCAGCGGCGAGGCGAGGAACCGCTCGATGAGCACCTGCGACTGGCGGCACAGCGCGAACAGCAGCACCGTGGCGATGACCGCGAAGTCCATGGGGTGCGCGGCAGCGCCCGGGGCGCCCGTGCGGGGGCCGGAGCGTACGCCGGTGCGCAACTGCTGCCACAGGGCGGGCACCTGGACCGCCACCATCAGACAGCCGCCCACCGCGACCCCGGCCGCCGCCGAGCGCACCCCCCACGCGCCGCCCAGCAGGAACATCGCGGCGACCACACCGGTGTTGTAGGCCAGGTAGATCGAGGCGGGCGCCACATAGCGGCCGTGCGCCCGCAGTACGGCGCTGCAGTACCCGGCGAGTCCGAAGCTGAGCACGCAGGTCGCCGTCAGCCGGGTGCAGTCGGCGGCCAGCCGCGGGTCGGGCAGGCCCGGCGCCAGCGCCTGGACGAGCTGCGGGGCGGCGCCGACGGCCAGCGCGCACACCGCGGCGCACGCGAAGGCCAGCCGGGGCAGCGTGCCGGTGACCAGGGAGCGCACCGGGTCGCCCGCGCCGCCGCGCGCCCGCCGGGCCAGCGCCGCGCTGAACGCCGGGACCAGCGCGAACGCCAGCCCGTCCTCGATGAGCAGGGTCGCGGCGAACTCCGGCACGGTCCAGGCGACCAGGAAGGCGTCCGTGTCGGACCCGGCGCCGAACAGCCGGGCCAGCGACTGGTCCCGGACCAGGCCGAGCAGCGAGCCCGCCACCGACAGCACGGCGGTGACCAGCGTGGCGCGGGCCAGGAAGCCCCGGGATGCGGAGACCGGGACCGGGAGCGCGCGGACGGTGCCGACGGCGGTCGCCGCGCCGCGCGCGGGCGGCACGGTCGCCGTGCCGTCGCCGCCCGGAGGGCCGGAGCGCGGCGGCAGGGGAGGGGGCGTCACCGTCATCGCGCGACACCTCCCGGACCCGGCTCCGCGGCCGTCGCCCACCACGCCACCAGCCCGAAGGACAGGGCGGTCAGCACCGTGGAGGGGCCGCCGATGTCGCCGTAGGCGAAGTCGACGAGCTGCCAGAGCAGCAGCCCGCAGGCGATGAGCCCGCAGGCGGGGCCGCCCGCCCGCGCGGGCCGCTCCCGCCGCGCGCGCCGCAGCCCGCGCAGCGCGCACACCAGCAGCGCGAGCCAGCTCCCGGCGACCGCGGTCAGCCCGGCCAGGCCCTGCTCGCTGAGGACCAGGAGATACATGTCGTGCGGCGACAGCAGCGGCTGCCGCCGGAACGCGGCGCCCGCGCCCCCGGTGTCGCTCGCCGCGGACAGGGACAGCGGGGCGTGCCCGTCGCGTACCTGCGGAAAGTTCTTCAACCCGACTCCCGTCACCGGATGTTCGCGCCAGCTGCCGACCGCGGCGCTCCACAGCGCGTAGCGGTCGCGTACGGACTGGTCCGGGGCGTCGGCGACCCGGGTGATGCTGTCGAACCGCTCCGCCAGCAGGGCCGTCCCGACGCCGAGGCCGCCCACCAGGACCACCGCCGCCGCGGCCAGCACCGCGCCCGCCGTCAGCGCGCGCCGCACCCCGGCCAGCAGCAGTTGCGCCGCACAGGTCACGGCCGTGGCGATCCAGGCGCCCCGGCTGAAGGAGAGCGCCAGCGGCACGAGCAGCACCGCCGCGCATCCGGCGGCCACCGCCCGCTCCCGCGCGCGCGTGTCCCGGCCGAGCGCGAGACCGGCCGCGCACACCAGGCCCAGGGCGACCGCCGTGGCCATGCCCATCACGTCCCCGGCACCGAAGGTGCCGACGGCCCGGACCGGCGCGCCCTGGTAGGAGGCGCCGGTCCCGGTGAGGTACTGGTGCGTGCCCACGGCGCCCTGGAACAGCGCGAGGCCCACGAACGCCCAGGCCGCCACCCGGAAGTCGGCGCGGTCCCGGACCAGCAGCAGCACGGCCGCCGGGACCAGCACGAACACCTGGAGATACCGGGCGAGCCCCGCGCACACGGCGGGCGCGGGAGACACGGCCAGCGCGGTCAGCGCGGTCAGCGCCGCCAGGGCGAAGCCCGCCACCGGCAGCCCCAGCACCACGGCGGCCACCGGGGTCAGCGGGCGCCGCCGCGCGCGCAGCAGCCGCAGCGCGCAGCACAGCACCAGCAGCCCGGAGACCACGTCGGCCGGACCCGCGCCGCCCGCGCCGCCCGGCGCCACCGGCACGGCGAGCGCCGCGAGGACCGCCAGCACGGGCAGCACCGGACCGTACGGCACCCGCCGGACCACCGGCCCGGCGCGCCGCGCGGGCGGCGGGGCGGCCTCGGTGGCGCGGTGCGCCGGCTCGGGCAGGGCGGCCTGGGACACGTCGGTCAGCTCCCCGTCGGCCGCACCAGCGCGACCGCGGTGCGCAGCAGGATGCAGACGTCCTGCCACAGCGACCAGTTGTCGATGTAGGCGTTGTCGAAGCGGGCCCGGTCCTCGATCGAGGTGTCCCCGCGCAGCCCGTGCACCTGGGCGAGCCCGGTGATGCCGGTGCGCATCCGGTGGCGGGCCGCGTAGCCGGGGTGGTCCTGGCTGAACCGGAGCGCGAAGTACGGGCGCTCGGGGCGCGGGCCGACCAGGCTCATGTCGCCGCGCAGCACGTTCCACAGCTGCGGCAGCTCGTCGAGCGAGGTGCGCCGCAGCATCCGGCAGAACGGCCGCATCTCCCGCTCGCCCGCGACGCTCCAGCGGGTGGCCGACTCGTGCGCGTCGGCGGGCCGGTGGGTACGGAACTTCAGCAGGGTGAAGGGCCTGCCGTCCCGGCCGGTGCGCTCCTGCCGGAAGATCACGCCCGGCCCGTCGGCCAGCCGCAGCAGCACCGCGCAGCCCAGCAGCAGCGGCCCGGCGAGCAGCAGCAGGAGCCCGGAGACCAGCACGTCCAGCGCCCGCTTGCCCGCGCTGCCGCGCCGCGCGGGCGCCATCGAGAGCCGCCGGCAGGAGAACCCGGCCAGCCGCTGCTTGGAGGCGTACGACGGCGAGTCCGCGTCGATCTCCCACACCGCGCAGCCCGACTCGGCCAGCGCCCGCAGCAGCGGCCCCTGTTCGGCCCGTACGCACGGGTGGACGGCGAGCACCGCCCGCACCCCGTTCTGCACGACCGCCCGCTCGACGTCCTCGCCGCAGGTCAGCACCGGCAGCCCGCCCGAGCCGCCCCGGGGGCGCTCGGCGACGACCCCGACCGGCCGCATCCCGCACCGCGGGTGCCGCAGCAGGGCGGCGGCCACCCGCTGGGCGGTCGCCTCCGGGCCGATCACCAGGGCGGCGCGCGGACGCCGCAGCAGCGCGGCGCGCCGCCGGGCGTGCACCGCGCCGCGCAGCGCGCAGCCCACCGCCGCCTGGAGCGCGCACCCGGCCAGCAGGGTGGCCGCGGTCAGCGCGTGCTCCGGCCGGTACGCCGCCACCAGCGCGGCCAGCGCCAGCCAGGACACCGCGATCCGGCCGCACACGGCGGGCAGTTCGTCCAGGACCGCCGGGACCGGCGGCGCGGGCGGCTGCGGGCGCAGCAGCAGCGAGGCGGCCACGAGCAGGGCGACGAGCAGCGGCCGGTGCTCGGCCCCGGCGAACGCGGCGGCGGCGCCCAGCAGGGCGGCGGCACCGTCCGCGAGGAGCAGCGGCAGCGGCGCGCCCGCCGGTACCGGGGGACGCCGGCGGCGGGCCGGGAAACGGAACCCGGGTGCCTGGCGGCGCGGCCCGCGGACCGGGACGGCCGTGCCTGCGTGGTCGCGTGGCGGCAGGCCGGGGGCCAGACCGGGCGGGGGGACGGTGCTTTCCGCGGTCACGAGTGAGTGGACTCCCTGTGCTCGGAGGGCACGGCGTGCTCGGCCGGCGGCGCCTGCGGTGCCGGGCGGGCCGCGCCGGGGCGGGCGGCGAGCAGGTCGTGGTAGAGCGCCGTGACCGCGGCGGTGCGGCGCCGGACGTCGTGCGCGGACAGCACATGGGCGCGTCCGAGCCGGCCCAGCTCCGCGCGCAGCGGCGCGTCGAGCAGCAGGGCGGTCACCGCGCGGGCCAGCGCCACCGGGTCCCCGGCGGGCACCAGGCAGCGCGCGGCGAGCGCGGGCGGCAGGCTCTCCCGGGCGCCGCCGACGTCCGCGACCACCACCGGCCGGGCGCACGCCATCGCCTCCAGCGGGGCCAGCGCCATGCCCTCCCACCGGGACGGCAGCACCACCACGTCGGCCGCCCGGTACCAGGGCAGCGGGTCGGCGACGGCGCCGGTGAACGCCACGGAGGGCGGGGCCAGGTCCCGCAGCCGGTCGTGGTCGGGACCGTCCCCGACCAGCACAAGACGCGCCCCGGGCACCCGTTCGGCGACCGGGCCCCAGGCCCGCAGCAGCACGTCCTGCCCCTTCTGCCGGCACAGCCGTCCGACACAGACGACGAGCGGGCCGCGGGAGGTGTCCCCGGCGGTGGTGGGGCCGGTGGGGTCGGCGGGGGCCGGGGAGGAGTGCCCGGGGTCGACGGGGCCGGGGGCCGGGGAGAAGTGCCCGGGGTCGACGCCGTTCGGGACGACGTGCCAGTGCGCGGTGATCCCGGCGCGCAGGCCGGTCGCGCGCTCCTCCTCGCTGACACACACCACCCGCGCCGCCCAACGCGCCCCCCAGCGCTCCCACGCCCGCGCGAGCGCCGCGGTGCCGCCGCCGACCGCCTCGAACGACCAGGCGTGCGGCTGGAACACGGTCGGGATCCGCCCGCGCACGGCCAGCCGCCCGGCGAGCCCGGCCTTGGCGCTGTGCGCGTGCACCAGATCGGGCCGTACGTCGTCGACGAGACGGGTGAGCCGCCGCACCTCCCCGAGGAGCGACCACCCCGGCGCGCGCGCCGCGTTCCAGGGGCGCACATCCGCGCCGAGCGCCCGGAGATACCCGCCGAGCGGGCCGTCCGCGCCGTCCGGGCAGGCCACGGTCACGCCGAAGCCGTCCGCGAGCTGCGCCCGCACCAGGTCCGTCACGACGCGCGCGACCCCGCCGTCCACGGGCTGGGTGAGGTGCAGGACCCGCGGCCGAAGAAGGAGCCGCATGACCGTCGTTGCCTCTTTCGGATGGCCGATAAAGCCGACAAAGGGGTGGGGCAAGAGGTCCGCAACTCTAGTCGCGAAAGGTACTTATGCGACGAAAGCAGGCAAGTGTGTCGGAACTGTGAAGCCGGTCCGATCGGGAGATCACTCTTTTGGCGGCACAACTCGGGGGGCGCGCCGCGCGTTGACCCCAGCGCCGGGCAGCCCGCCCGGGTGTTTGTGTGTCAACTGCAAGGAGCACCTTTCCATGTCGCGTATCGCCAAGGGCCTGGTCCTTACCTCCGCCGCCGCCGCGGCTGTCGCCGGCGGTGCCGGCATCGCCGCCGCCGACAGCGGTGCGAGCGGCGTCGCCGCCCACTCGCCGGGCGTCATCTCGGGCAACGTGATCCAGGTCCCGGTGCACGTGCCGGTCAACGTCTGCGGCAACTCCATCAACGTCATCGGTCTGCTGAACCCGGCGTTCGGCAACACCTGCGTCAACGGCTGACACCGGCGCGGCGAACCTCCTCCGGCCGGCCGCCCTCCCGGGAACCGGCGCCCACCGCTGTGCGGGCGCCCGCGGGAGGGCGGCCGTGCCGTTCCCCCGATCGGACGGCGCGCGCCGGAGCCCCCCGGATGCGCGTCCCGCCAGGTGGGACCGCGTGGCGTCGCACGGCGGCAGGGGGCGGGCGTACGCGGTGGGTGGATGATCGGTTGCGGACCGCGACCAGCGCTTCCACGGTGGGCTCCAGATCCGGTGCTCAGCGAAAGGAACCCCCATGCGTGGTCTGCCAGCACGGCGTGTCGCCTCCACCGCCCTCTGCGCCGCCCTTCTGGCCGGGATCGGCGGCCCCGCCGCCATGGCGGCCGACTCGGTCCGGGGGAGCGGCCCCGCGGCGGCGCCGCGGACCCCGCTCCCCGACCCCGGCACACTGCTCGGCCAGGTACAGAACCTTGCCGGACTCGGCGGCGCCCTCGCCCCGGTCCGCGATCTGGTGACCGCCGTGCTCGACCCGGAGCAGGGCGTGCTGTCGGCCGCCGACACCCAGAAGCTCGGCACCGCGGCGAAGGACGCCCTGGCCCAGGTGGGCGCGGCGGTCGCCGCCGGCACGGCCCAGACCGCCCCCTCGGCGGCCACGTCCACCACACCGTCCACGGTGCCCTTCGCCGCCGCTCCCGCCGCTCCCGCCGCACCAGCCGCGCCCGGCGCCCCTGTGAGCACGGGTGTCCTGCTGCCCGCCGCCGGTACTCCGCGGGTCGCCGCGCCGCGCGCCGCCGACCCCACGAGCGACGCGCTGGCCGCCGTGCGCAAGGCCCTTGACGGCCTGCTCAAGGCGATCGCCGCCGGTGACAGCACCCAGGTGCTCCCCGCCACCGACAGCCTGGTCAAGGAGCTCACCGCGCTGGTCGGCACCGGCCTGCCGGCCGGCGGCCTGTCCACGCAGCCCGCCGCCTCCGGCACGGCTCCGGCGGCCACCGCCTCGACCCTGCCGGCCCTGACGGATCCCGTCGCGGCCGTCCCCGACCTCCAGATCCCCGACGTCCAGATCCCCGAGATCGGCCTCCCCGACATCACCGTGCCCGCGGCGCCCGCCCCGGCGGCGACCGTTCCGGTGGCGGCGGGCGCGGCGGGGGCGTAACCCGGATCCGTACCCGCGGCTGGAGGGCCCAGGGCTCTCCAGCCGCCGTACCGGCCGCGTAGTCGTGTGTATGCCCACGCACCCCCGGAAACCTCTGGATCTCCCTCGTGGCGGGGGCTACAAACGGAACGTAATGGCTGCTCAGGAGCCTGTGGCGGCTCCGCAGCGGCCGTTGGTGCGGCCGACCGCTGGACCGTCGCCACGCTCTCAGGGAGCTCGTGCAGTCGAACAGTGAAGAGCGCCCGTCCTACTGCGAGGGCCGGGCGCTCTTGAACACGTTGATTACTCGGCTGGCTACGGCCGCTGGAACCCGCCGTCCACGGCGCCGCGCGCGAACGCCTTGAACTCGTCCGGCGTGAATATCAGCGCCGGGCCGTTCGGGTCCTTGCTGTCCCGCATCGCCACGGCACCGCCGAGCGCGGCGACCTCGACACACTGGCCATTGCCGCTTGAGTAGCTGCTCTTGCGCCACACGGCGCGGGAGAGGTCAATGTCCTTCATCCTTGCTTCCCCTCCTCTCACTTGCTCTCTCGAACCACTGACGCGATCAGGTCTGCCGAGTCGCTGGGACTCAACGCCATGGCGCGGAGGTGGTCGAAGATTTGGTTGTAGCGCCGTACGTCCTCCGCTGGGACTCGCCGTCCTGCATGCCGGCCTTGAAGGCTCGCCACCCTCCGGCGGTGAAGACCAGAGCAGCGCCCCGACCGTTCTCCTTGCTGTCGCGCGTCGCAACCCGACCATCGCCGAGGAAAGCTACCTCGACACACTCGGCCTGGCCGTTGCTGTAGCTGCTCTTGCGCCACACTGCGCCCGTCAGGTCGGAACTCTTCACTGCTCCAACTCCCTTATCGCTTGGTGAAGGAGGGTCTGCGTGTCCTGCTGGCGCAAGGCAGCACCCCAGATCGCCGTGAACGCCTCGTCGTAGCGACCGATCTCGTGGGGCTTGTCCAAGTAGAGAGCCCCGGTGAAGCCGTCCACGTAGACCGTGGGCGGCTCCGTCTCCCGGCCGTCGCCGTTGACCGGGAAGCGCAACATGGTGAACGGCCCTGAGAAGAGGCCGTGATGCAACCCCGTCGCGAAGGCCACGACGCGGATCGTGACGTTGTCCAGCTCGTTCAACTCTGCCAGCCGAGCGAGCTGTTCAGCCATCACCTTTGTGCCGCCGACCGGACGACGGAGCACGGCTTCGTTGAGCGCCACGTTCACCGTGGGGCGCGCTGTCACCCTGGTCAGTAGCGCCTGGCGAGCGATGCGAACATGCACGCGCCGCTCGATCTCGTCGTCATCGACACCAGGGTTGTCCTCGCGAATCAAGGTGCGTGCGTAGTCCGGAGTTTGCAGCAGACCTGGTACCAGTTCAGACGAGTACCACGCCAACCGATCTGCCGCTTCTTCCAGCCCGATATAGAGGTCGAACCCTTCCGGGATGACATCGCCGTAGGCGTGCCACCAGCCGCGCCCCTTGGTCTCCTTCGCCAAGCCCATCAGGGCTTCAGTCAACTCGGGCTCGGCTCCGTACGCCTTGCACATGGCTTCAACGTCAAGGCTGCGCAGTGAGGTCTGCCCCGTCTCGATGCGCCACATCTTGGCCTCGGACCACTCCAGCTTGCGCGCCGCCGCTTTGACCGTCAGCCGAGAACGATTCCGCAGGTCACGCAGGTGTCGGCCGAGCTGGCGACGAGGGACAGTCGAGCCTGTAGGGCCTTCAGTCATGCGGTCACCCCTCCTCGTTCTGAAAGCACTTTACCGCTCGGAATGAAAGCATCCGAGCACTCGATTCGCAACGAAAGACGCATGTTCGAGTCCTGCTTTTCGAATCCTTAAAATGAAGTCTTGCATATCGAACCCTCGTGATGCTTCACTCGGTAGCCCCAGTGAAGCGCCACGATCACAGTGCGTGGTCGCTGGCCCGGCAAGGGAGGGCGAAGCGATGAAACCCCTGATCTTCGGTTACATGCGGGTGCCAGACGAGCTGACAGAGGAGGAAGCGAAGCGGCGCGAGGACGCCATCAAGGCGTACGCGGAGAAGGAGGGCTTCACCTTGGTGACGATCTTCCAGGAGACGCAGCAGTTCCACTTCTCGGCGTTCGAGGAGCTGATGAACGCGCTTCAGGAGGCCGAAGCGCGACGGGTGGTCGTCCCGTGCTACGACGACTTCGCGGCCTCGTACCACCTCCAGACTGCCCTTGTCCTCCAGGTGCAGCATGAAGCGTCCGCACAAGTCATCGCCCTGGACGAGCTGTGAGCACACTCGTGTCCAACCTCCGCCTGGCGGCGACCCCCACGGCTGCCAGTTGCGCCCGCATCTTCGTGGCTCACGCCCTGCGCGAGTGGCAGGCTGACGCGCTCGTCCAGGATGCGCAGCTCGTCGTCTCTGAACTGGTGACTAATGCTGTCCAGGCAACGGGCGTGCGGAAGGAGTCGCCCGCGTGGCTGGAGCTGGAGGGGTTACAGCTCCTTCACGTCGGTGTCTACGGTCACGGAAGGTCCGTGACCATCCAGGTCTGGGACAGCTCGAAAGAACCGCCGGTCAAGCAGAAGGCCGGCGGGGAGGCTTGGGCCGAGAGTGGAAGGGGGCTGGCCATCGTCGAGACGCTCGCGCTCCATGTCGGCCACTTCTTCCTGAGCACGGGCGGCAAGGTGGTGTGGGCCGAACTGGCGCTTCCCGGCGTCGTTCAACCGCTCCCGCGAAGGATGCCCAAAGACCTCTCGAACGTCGTGCTGCCGCAGTCCGACCCCGACACGCTTCTCAAGCTCCTCGACGGCTTACAGAAGCTCTGAAGCACAGAAGCGCAGGTTTGCCACCCGCAACGAAGAAAACCCCGCGCCGCGACGGACGCGGGGCGCTCTTCGCTGTGGTGCGGGGTTGATGGTTGTCGGGGGCAGTCGTCCTCATGGATGCGGACGATCAGCTTCTCCGGACCGGGAAACCCCGGGTAGCCGGTGTTGGCCCAGCCCTCGGACTGCCAGTGCGGGGGGCTACTGGGAACTGCTGACTGATCGACCATTTGACGAGTTGGCGGCTGTCGTGTGTCCGCCGCGCGCCGCAGCCTCGGGTGGGCCTCGATCGCCCTATTACATGTCCCCGCGCGCCCGCGCGGGAGATCTCATATGCGGAGGATCTCGTATGAGGACTCGGCAATCTCCCGCGCCGGGGTTTCCGGTCCGCGCGGGGCTCGTTGGGCAGGGAGACCCCGTCCCCGCCCGGTGACGTGACCCCGTCGCCGCGACCCGCCAAAGGAGCACGATGAAGTCCCTCAAGGCTGCCGCCGTCCTCGCCGGATCCCTGGTCGCCGTCGGCGCCGCCGCGCCCGCGTTCGCCCAGAACACCTCCGACCTGACGCCCACCAGCCTCAACGGCGCCGTGAACTCGCTGACCAGGGAACCCATCGACGTCATGCCGGTCAAGCACCAGTCCGACGCGCTCGACACCGAGAAGAAGGGCTCGCTGCTCCACACGGTCGACGGCGCCACGCAGAGCCTGAACTCCTCGGCCGGTCCGCTGCTCGGCGGCCTGCCGCTGCGGAGCTGACGCCCGCCCCGGCCGCCCCGCCCGCCGTACCGGTCGTACTTGGTGTCCGTCGTACTACTGCGGCACCCGGGCGAATTGTGCGCTGGTCGCCGCACCCCTCTCGTTGAGCGGTGCGGACGTTGAGCCACCGAATCCTGAAAGGGACCGTGCCTGACATGAAGTCGACCACCCGAGGAACCCTCGCCGCCCTCGTCACGGGCGTGGCGGCAGCCGTCGGCGCCGCCGCCACCCCCGCCGCCGCGGTCGGGACGGTCCCCGTCCCCGTGCCGCTCGGCGGTGCCGAGAGCGCCCTCGGCATGGAACTGCCCAGCGTGGGCGGCGAGCTGCCGCTGCCCACCGCGGGCAGCCCCGAGGGGCCCCGGTTCGTCGAGGGCAGGCTGCTGCCGGAGCGCGCGCTGCCGCGCCTGCCGGTAGAGGGCGGGCTGCCCGGCCTGGACGTGCGGGCGCCGCTGGCGCACGTCCTGGGCGACGGATTCGACCACGTGGACGTCGCGGCGCCCGCCTCCGACCTGCGGGCCATGGCGCCCGGCCTGACCGTGGACGGCCCGCTGACCGGGCCCCGGCCCGGCAACGCCGGTCTGCCGG
Organism: Streptomyces sp. PL-25; assembly: GCF_058344915.1. NCBI lineage: Bacteria > Bacillati > Actinomycetota > Actinomycetes > Kitasatosporales > Streptomycetaceae > Streptomyces > Streptomyces sp. PL-25. The sequence continues at coordinate 2,494,607 of NZ_CP136997.1, read as the reverse complement.
AGCTGACCCAGCCGGAACTGGGCGTCCTCGCCCCCGCGCTCCAGGCCGTGCCCGGAGCCGACCTGACGGCCGGTCAGGGCCTGTAGTCCCTCCTCCCTCCTCCCCCTCCCGCCGCCCGCACGGGCGCTCCCCGACCGCCATCCGGCCGTATCCCGGTGACCGTCCGCCGTCCGCCGTGGTTACCACCGCGGACAAACGGCTACGGACATACGGCCACCGACAGACGGTCGCGGACCCACGGCGACGGAGAGACGGCTCGGGCGACCGAACCGGACGAGGAGACGGGCCATGCGCTCAGGCAACGGCGGAACACCGGCACAGGCGGGCAGCACGGCGGCGGACGGCACCGGCGGCGCGGTCGCGGGCGCGGCGGACACCGGAGGCAGCACACGGCGGGAGGTGACGCGCCGGCTGCTCACCTGCGCCGCCGTCGCCGCGCTGGCCCCGGTGACCGCCGCCTCCCGGCCCCCGGGCACCGCCGCCGGGACCGGGACCAGCCCGTGGAGCACCCCGGGCGGCACCGCCTTCGACGAGACCTACCGCGGCCGGCGCATCCGCGGGGTGTGGACCCCGGAGCGCGGCGCCGGCGGCACCGGCCAGTGGTACGTCACGGTGGACGGCCGCCCGCTGCACCTGATGCGCCGCGCCGACGGCACCTGGCTGAGCATGGTCGACCACTACGGCTCGTACCGCACCCCCCTGGAGGCGGCCCGTGGCGCCGTCGACGAGATGGGGCCGGGGCGGCGGCTGCGCGACCTGGCTCCCGGCCCGGTCGGCGCGGGCGCCCCGTACGCGGGCTCCTACACGGGGGGAGAGCACGGTGGCGTACACGCGTAAGAACATCACCCGGCTCACCGCCTCGGAGAAGCGGCGGTTCGTGAACGCGCTGCTGGAGGTCAAACGGCGGGGCCAGTACGACGACTTCGTGCGCACGCACATCGCGTACTTCACCGCCGACGGCGAGAACGGGCTGCGCCCGGCCCACATGGCACCGTCCTTCCTGCCCTGGCACCGCAAGTTCCTGCTGGAGCTGGAGGGGGCGCTGCGCCGGGTGGACTCCTCGGTGACCGTGCCCTACTGGGACTGGACGCGGGAGCGCACCCGCACCTCGGCGCCCTGGACCGCGGACCTCATGGGCGGCGACGGCCGGGCCTCCGACCGCCGGGTGACCACCGGCCCGTTCGCGTACGTGCACGGCTCCTGGACCCTCAAGGTGGGGGTGACCGACGGGGAGTTCCTCACCCGTGACCTGGGCCGCTCCCGCGATCCGATCCAGCTCCCGGACAAGAACGAGCTGGAGTGGGCGCTGAAGGACGGCACCTACGACGTGGCGCCCTGGGACTCCACGGTCACCCGGGGCTTCCGCAACAAGCTGGAGGGGTGGGGCACCGGCCGGGGCAGCGTTTCCTGGCGCAACCACAACCGCGTGCACCGCTGGGTGGGCGGTGCGATGCTGGGCGCCGCCTCCGTCAACGACCCGGTCTTCTGGCTCCACCACGCCTTCCTCGACCTGCAGTGGACACGCTGGCAGAGCCGTCACCGGGGCGCCCGCTACCTGCCCGCCTCGCCGCCCGGACCGGGTGACGCGCAGCGCGGCCGGATCGTCGCCCGGCGCGAGAAGATGCCGCCCTGGGACGTCACCCCGGACTCGCTGGAGGACGTGAGCCGGATCTACCGGTACGCCTGACCCGCGCCGGGGTGGTGCGCCCGGCGCGTGAGGGGCCCGTGGGCCCGGCCCGGCGCACCGCCCGGCCCACGGGAAGAGCCCCGGCGCTCGAGGTGCCGGGGCTCTCCTTGCGGGTCCGGTGCGGACCTTGCGGGTCCGGTGCGGACGGGCGGGCGGTGTCAGCCGCCGTAGGCGCCCGAGCCGTCACCCTGGGCGAGGTGCCCGATGTTGGCGCAGGTGTTGCCGAAGGCGGGGTTGAGGACGCCGATGACGTCGATGGTGTTCCCGCACAGGTTCACCGGGATGCTGACCGGGACCTGGATCGTGTTGCCGGACACGACGCCGGGCGAGCCGACAGCCGCCCCCTCGGCACCGGCGTCCGCCATGGCGAGACCGGCTCCGCTGATCACCACGGCACCCGTGCCGAGAGCGACGGCAGCCGCCTTCGCGATGCGAGACATCACGTTCTCCTAACTTGCTCGGTGAGTGCGGCAGCAGGACGCGCGGCCGCACTCACCCTTCAACGCGACCGGCCCGCCCGGGTCACGGCGTATCTCCCCGGATCACCCGTTTTGAACAGCGTGGATCCGGCCGGGGCGCTGGTAGAGACCAATTCGACTGCTGTTTGGCCAACCCGATTGACGCGGTGGCGGCGGCTCCCCTGTGCTGTCCGGTAGCGGGAAGGCGAAGTCCGGGTGTCACACGGCAGAAGGCGCGAGCCTCGTCCGGGGAGGGGCCATGTCCGTCGAGACAGTGCAGGCGTGGGGCGAGTTCGGACGGCGGTTGCGGTCCCGGCGAAGACAGGCCGGGCTCACCCAGTTGCAGCTGGGGCTGCGGGTGGGCTACCACCACACCCTCATCAGCAAGCTGGAGAGCGGGCTGCGGGAGCCGCCCGCCGGTCTGGTGCGGCGGCTCGACGCGGTGCTGGAGACCGGGGGAGAGCTGGCCGCGCTCGCCGCCGCACCGCGCGAGGCGCCACCGGCGGCGGACCGTCCGCCGCTGGACCGGAAGCTGTTCGGGGCCATGCCCGGGGCGGACGCGCCCGGCTCCGGTGAGGTGCCGGACCCCCGGCTGTGGCCCGCGGAACTGCCCGCCGAGGGCCTCGCCTGCCCGCTGCACGGCACGGCGGGCTGCGCGGTGCCCGACCTGGGGGAGTTACCGGAGCTGCTGGCGGTGCTGGCCGCCCTGACCGGCCGCTCCCCGGGCGCGGCGGGCATCGGCCCCCGCACCGGCGCGGCGGGCGCGCGGGGTGCGGCGGCGGCCGCGCGGGCGCGCGGGACCGGCACGGGCACGGGCGCGGAGGCGGAGCTGCTGCACGCCCTGACCGCTGTGCTCGCCTGTCTGATCCGCGAGGCGTTCCACCGGACCACCGCGGACTCGCTGGCCACCGTCGAGCGGCTGCTGCGCTCGGTGGTGCGCTGGGCCGAGGAGGTCAACGCCACGGGCCGGCTGCCGTACGGGCAGCTCCGGCTCGCCGCCCAGTACGCCCAGGTCGCCGGGCGGCTGCGGATGCAGCGCGGCCAGGGCGGCATCGGCATGGCCTGGTTCGGGCACGGCCTGGGGTGGGCGGACGCCGTGCACGACGCCCCGGCGCGGGCGACCCTGCTCAGCGACATGTGCACGCTGGTCCGGCTGGACGAGGACCCCGGCTCGACACTGGCGTACGCGCAGGCCATCGGCGCGGTGGACCCCCGGCGGCGCTGGGTCGCCACCCTGTCCGGCCTGTACCAGGCGCGCGGGTACGCCCTCGGGCACGACGCCGCCGAGTGCCGGCGGCACATCACCGCGGCCCGCCGCGGCTTCGCCCGGCTCGGCCGCCGCGACCTCCTGGAGGCGCCCTGGCTGGCGGGCGCGGAGGGGGAGATGCGGGTGGAGTCGGCGATCGGCGGCGCGCTGCGCGACCTGGCCGCCGCGACCGGTGACCGTACGACGGCCCGGCGCGCCGTCGAGGCCACCGCGCGCTCGCGGGCCCGGCTGCCCGAGGTGATGCGGGCCACCCATCTGCTGCTCACCCTGCGGCTGGCCGACGGCTGGGCGTGCGCGGGCGATCCGGGGGCGGCGGTCGCCGTGGCCGGTCCGGTGCTGCGCGAGGCGGTGGCCGCGCGCGAGCTGATGATCAGCGCCGAGCTGCGCGGACTGCACGGCAGGCTCTTCGGTCGCTGGGGCGATCTCGCGGAGGTGCGGGAGTACCGCGAGCGGCTGCTGGCGGCGGACGCGGCGGACGCGGCGGAGACGACGGGGTCCCGTCTCTGAGGTCGTCGTCTCTGAGGTCGTCGAGGGGCCCGTGGTGCCACCGGTGGACGCCGGGCCGGCGGGGAGCGCGGCCGGTTCGCGCGCTTGCCGGATTTTGACAGGTCTGGACCACGGGCCGGAAACCGTTGACCCGGCCGCGGGTCGATGTGAGGGTTCGGCCGGTCCAGACCATGGCATGTCACCGTCACCCCGCCTCGGATTGACGTGCCCATGCTCTGGGGGCGACGGCCGGACAAGGGCCGCACACCTCTCACAAGGAGCCGCGATGCTGAGAAAGATGGCAGTGGCCGGGATATCCCTGGCCGTGACGCTCGGGGGGGTGGTGGTGCCGGCCTCGTTCGCCGCGGCGGCGCCGGCTTCCGCACCCGCCGCGGGCACGCCGGAGCAGACCCCCGACGCGAAGGCCGTGGCCGCCGCCGACCAGGCCGTGCGCAGCGGCCTCGACGCGCTCGCCAAGGGCCCGGACGAGCAGTACGACCGCCGGCAGGTCACCCCCTGGGTGAAGGGCCTGTACTCGGTCGCCTACCAGCGCACCTACGAGGGCCTGCCGGTCGTGGGCGGCGACGCGGTCGTCCTCGCCGACGGCACCGGCACGGTCCGCGGCGTCCAGTCCGCCACCCGGGCCCGGATCTCCGTCTCCACCGAGCCCTCGGTCACCGCCTCCCGGGCGGCTGCGGCCAGCCGCGCCCGGCTCGCGCACGTCGACAAGGCGGACGCCCCGCGCCTGGTGGTCCGGGTCGAGGACGGCACCGCCGCCCTCGCCTGGGAGACCGTGCTGACCGGGCGTACCGGCACGAACGTGCCCAGCAGGCTGCACGTCTTCGTGGACGCCCGGACCGGCAAGGTCCTCGGCACCCACGACGAGGTGCACGCGGGCACCGGCAACAGCAAGTGGAACGGCCCCAACCCGCTGACCATCGACACCTCCCGCTCGGGCAGCAGCTATGTGCTGCGCGACACCACCCGCCCCGGCCTCCAGTGCTCGGACTACAGCGGCGGTGTGTTCACCAAGTCCACCGACAGCTGGGGCACGGGCAACCCCACGAGCAAGGAGACCGGCTGCGTCGACGCGATGTTCGCGGCGCAGAAAGAGTCGGACATGCTCAAGAACTGGCTCGGGCGCAACGGCCACAACGGCAACGGCGGCAGCTGGCCGGTCAAGGTCGGCCTCAACGACCTGAACGCCTACTGGGACGGCTCCACCGTCACGATCGGCCACAACAGCGCCAACGAGTGGATCGCCGGGATCGACGTGGTCGGCCACGAGTTCGGCCACGGCCTGGACACCTTCACGCCCGGCGGCGACAACCACGAGAGCGGCCTGGGCGAGGCGACCGGCGACATCATGGGCGCCCTCACCGAGGCGTACGCCAACGAGCCGTCGCCGTACGACACTCCCGACTACACCGTCGGCGAGATGATCAACCTCCAGGGCCGCGGCCCGATCCGCAACATGTACAACCCGAGCCTGGTCAGCAACAACCCGAACTGCTACTCGGCGTCGATCCCCTCCACCGAGGAGCACGCGGCGGCCGGCCCGCTCAACCACTGGTTCTACCTGCTGGCCGAGGGCTCCAACCCGGGCGGCGGCAAGCCCTCCAGCCCCACCTGCAACAACTCCACCGTCACCGGCGTCGGCATCCAGAACGCCGGCAAGGTCTTCTACGGCGGCATGCTGCTCAAGACCAGCGGCATGACCTACAAGCGCTACCGCACCGCCACGCTCACCGCGGCCAAGAGCCTGGACTCCACCTGCGGTCTGTTCACCGCAACCAAGGCCGCCTGGGACGCGATCAGCGTCGGCGCCCAGTCCGGTGACCCGACCTGCCAGATCGAGCAGTCCGACTTCACGCTGGCGCTGAGCCCGGCCACCGGCTCCGTCCAGGCGGGCGCCTCCGCGCGCACCACCGTGGGCACCACCGCCGTCGGCGGCGCCCAGCAGGTCACGCTGACCGCCTCGGGCGCCCCCGCGGGCGCGAACGTCTCCTTCAGTCCGGCGACGGTCACCTCCGGCGCCAGCTCCGCCATGACGGTCACCACCGCGGCGTCGACGCCCGCCGGGACGTACCAGATCACCGTCACCGGCAGCGGGGGCGGCAAGACCCACACCGCCCAGTACACGCTGACGGTCGGCGGGGGCGGCACCGAACCGGGCACCCCGCCCGACATCGACGTGGCCAAGGTGCAGGCGCACCTGGCCCAGCTGAACACCATCGCCACGCAGAACGGCGGCAACCGCCGCTCCACCTCCGCCGGCTACCGCGCCTCGGTCGCCTACCTCAAGGACAAGCTCCAGGCCGCCGGCTACACGGTCACCGAGCAGACCTGCACCTCGGGCTGCACCTCCGGCGCGGGCAACAACCTGATCGCCGAGTGGCCCAAGGGCGACGCCAACAACGTGTACATGTTCGGCGCCCACCTCGACAGCGTGTCCGCGGGCCCCGGCATCAACGACAACGGCTCCGGCTCCGCGACCCTGCTGGAGAACGCGCTGACCCTGGCGCAGACCAACCCGACCATGAAGAACCGGGTCCGGTTCGCCTGGTGGACCGACGAGGAAGCGGGGCTGAACGGCTCCGACTTCTACGCCCGTTCGCTCTCCGGCACCGACCGCTCCCGGATCAAGGCGTACTACAACTTCGACATGGTCGCCTCGACCAACGCGGGCTACTTCGTCAACAACCTGAACTCGGCGGCCTCGGCCCCGATGAAGGCGTACTGGGACTCGCTGGGCCTGGCCCCGCAGGAGAACGTCGAGGGCCAGGGCCGTTCCGACGACTACTCCTTCCAGCAGGTCGGCATCCCCACCTCGGGCTACGCCACCGGCGCCGACGCGGTGAAGTCCTCCTCCGAGGCCGCCAAGTGGGGCGGCACCGCGGGCCGTTCCTACGACTCCTGCTACCACTCCTCCTGCGACACCACCAGCAACATCAACGCCACCGCGCTCAACCGCAGCGCGGACGGTGTCGCGTACACGATCTGGAAGACCTCCGTCGGCGACACCCCCGTGCCGGTCAACGACTTCTCGATCTCCGCGAACCCGGCCACCGGTACCGTCCAGCCCGGTTCCTCCGCCTCGGTGACCATCGCCACGGCGACCACCAGCGGTGACGCGCAGACCGTACGGCTGTCTGCCTCCGGCGCCCCGGCCGGGGTGAGCGTCTCCTTCAGCCCGGCCTCGGTGACCTCCGGCCAGTCCGCCACCGCCACCGTCCAGGTCGCGGCGGGCACCACGGGCGGTACGTACACGCTGACCGTCACCGGTGCCGGCGAGGCCACGCACACCACCACCTACACCCTGACGGTGCCCGGTGGGGGCGGCGGGACCACCTGGCAGCAGGGCGCCACCTACCAGGCGGGTGACGTCGTGACGTACAACGGCGTCAGCTACCGGTGCCTCCAGGGCCACACCGCCTACCCGGGCTGGGAGCCGCCCAACGTCCCCGCCCTCTGGCAGCCGGTGTGATCGGCGGGGGTCCCTGTGATCCCCGGCTGATCCCGGGCCGGTCCGGGCCGATCCCGGGCTGATCCCGGGCCGGTCCGGGCCGATCCCCGGCTGATTCCGGGCTGATCCCCGGCCCGTGGGGCGGACCGTCCGTCCCACGGCAGTGCCCGGTCGCCGCACCGGGTGCGCCGAGCCCCGGGCCCCGGCCGTCCCCTCCCGTCATCCGGGGGACGGCCGGGGCCCGGTCCGTGTGCGCAGACTGGAGGACGGTTCCTTCGTCCTGGGCGAGCGGCTGGGCGCGCCGCACGGGGAGAGCCGGACGCAGGCGCGGCTGAGCCGGACCCGCCCGGTGCTCGGTGCCCTGCGCGACGACCTGTCCGCCGTGGCCTGCCTCACCTTCTACGAGGACGGTGAGATCCGGGTGGCGGAGATCGTCGACGGCCCCCGGGCGCCGCGCGCCGAGCTGTGGGTGGGCTTCGATGACGCCGGGTACGCCACCGCGCTGGGCAAGCGCGTGCTGCGCGAGCTGGACGACGAGGTGCGCGGCGAGTACCTCTCCCGGCCTCCGCCGGCCGACCTCCCCGGACCGTCACCCGCCGCACGGAGCCGCTGCGGCGGCTGGACGCCTCCGGGTGGCCTGCGCGCCGTCCACGCCTGCCACGGCACCGTCGCCGAGGCGACGCGGCACGCGCCCCCGAGGGTCCCTGAGGGCAGCGGTCTGTCCGGTCGGCCGTACCACTGGGCGTGAGGGGCTCCGCTCACGGCCGGTCGTCGGGACGCCCGGCGCCCCCCTTCCCCATGAGCATGCGGACGCGTCGGCTGAGAGCGGCCCCCGCGGCGGTGAGGAAGACGAAGGTGTAGAGGATCTGGAGCACGGTGACGACCCGCGCGGACTGGCCGTGCGGGGTGATGTCGCCGTAGCCGATGGTCGCCAGGGTCACCAGGGTGAAGTAGAGGGCGTCCACGCGGGTGCTCAGCCCGGTGATCTCGCCCGGATGCCGGGACAGGACGTAGTACCCGCCGGCGAAGACCAGCACGGACAGGGCCATCAGGACCGGGATGGCCAGTCCTGGCCGGGTGTCCGGCTTGTCGGTGAGCACCTCGTGGATCTGCCGCAGGATCAGCGCCGCCACCGCGGCGAGCACCAGCACGAACACCGTCCAGCTCAGGACCGGGCGGTGCGGTCCGAGCCCGTCCAGGGGCAGCAGGAAGTAGACGGCGACCAGGGATCCCACGAAGAGCCCCGCGCCCGCCGGGACCACGGCCCGGTGCCAGGACCCCGCCCGACCCGAGCCGTCGTCCCTCACGCTCCGCCTCCTCCCGTACGGCGGCCGTACGGATCTCCGGTGCGGGCTCCAGTAAAGAACGCGGGCGGGCGGGGCGCATGTCGGGTGCGCGTCCGGGCCTGGGGCAGCCGGAGGGGGGCGGCACGACGGCGCCGGGGAGCGGGGGAGGAAGGATCGGTGAATGGCGGATTCCGGGGCGGCGGTGCGCCCGTGATCCGTGTATGCGCCGCCGGTCCGACAGGATGTCGGTGGCGCCCCCGGCAGGACTCGAACCTGCGGCCAAGCGCTTAGAAGGCGCCTGCTCTATCCACTGAGCTACGGGGGCCTGGTGGGTGGCTCTCGCCGTGGTGCCGCCCGTGCGGGCCGCTCCGTGACGTCGCCGGGGACAAGGATAGGGCTCCCGCGTCCTTGCCCCTGTCGCTTCGCCTCCGTGGCTCGATGTGGAGGTTCGGTGAAGCGGTCCTGATAATCGCAGGCAGGTGCGAATCGCGCATCGCTTTTGGTGCCTCGGGCACCGGGTGTTGTGCACTCGTTATGCCTGGCCTGTGCCGTCGCCCCAGTCGTCCGTTCCATCCCTTGTGTTCCGTCGGCACGCAGACATGCTCATATGCTTCAGAATTCCCCTAAAATTGGGCATTCTTCGCATGTGGTGACCTTGGACGTACGGCCTCAGCTGCTCGAAGCACTCTCCGCCCTGCGCGACCGCGTCGCCGCCGCACGCTTCCCGCTGCCGCTCGCGGGGGCCCCACGCGCGCGTGCCAACCGCGACGAACTGCTCGCCCAGCTCGACGACTACCTGGTACCGCGGTTGAGGGAACCCGACGCGCCGCTGCTGGCCGTCGTCGGCGGATCCACCGGCGCGGGCAAGTCCACGCTCGTCAACTCCCTGGTCGGGCGGCGGGTCAGCGAGGCGGGCGTCCTGCGGCCGACGACCCGGACACCGGTCCTGGTGTGCCATCCGGAGGACCATCACTGGTTCAGCGGCATGCGCGTCCTGCCCGACCTCGCGCGCGTGTGGGTGCCCCGCCAGGACCCCGCCGCCACGGCGCTCGGCGACGAACTCCCCCCGACCGAGGACGATCCCGCGCGCGTGCTGCGCATCGAGACCGTGGAGACGGTGCCCCCGGGCCTCGCCCTGCTCGACGCGCCCGACATCGACTCCCTGATCGCCGAGAACCGGGCCCTTGCCGCCGAGCTGATCTGCGCCGCCGACATCTGGGTCATGGTCACCACCGCCGCCCGCTACGCCGACGCCGTCCCCTGGCACCTGCTGCGCACCGCCAAGGAGTACGACGCCACCCTCGTGACGGTCCTCGACCGGGTCCCGCACCAGGTCGTCTCCGAGGTCTCCCGGCAGTACGGGGCGCTGCTCACCAAGGCCGGCCTCGGCGACGTACCGCGCTTCACGGTGCCCGAACTGCCCGAGTCCGCCTGGGGCGGCGGGCTGCTGCCCGCCACCGCCGTGGCCCCGCTGCGCACCTGGCTCGTCCACCACGCCCAGGATCCCGCCGCCCGCCGCTACGCGATGGGCCGCACCGCCCACGGCCTGCTCGACTCGCTCAAGTTCCGGATGCCCGAACTGGCCGGCGCCGCCGCCGCGCAGCACTCGGCCGCCCTGCGGCTGATCTCGGCCGTCGACAGCGCCTACGACGGCGAGCACGCGCGCGTGCGGGGCCGGTTGCAGGCGGGGACCGTGCTCGCCGGGGACGCCCTGAAGCGGTGGCGCGCCTACCCCCTGGACTGCACCGCGGGCGAACTGCTCGACGCGCTCGTGGAGAGCCTCGGCGCGCTGCTGCTGTGCGCCGTGACCGCCGCCGACGAGCGCGTCGACGACGCCTGGCGGCGCGAACCGGCCGCCACCGCGCCCGGACTCGCCGACCGCGCCCCCGCCGCCGAGGGCGCCGAGCACCGCATCGGTCTCGCCGTACGGCGCTGGCGGCGCGAGCTGGAGGAGTACGCCGAGGACGAGGTGCGCGAGCTGGACCGCAGCGTCGCTCCGGACCCCGAGGTCGTCGCCGCCCTGGCCGCCACCGGACTGCTGGGCGGCCGCCGGGGCCGGTCCGCGGGGGAGGGGCTGGCCGAGCGGATCGGCGCGCACGGCGCCCTGCGGCTGCGCGACCGGGCCGGGCGGCTGCTCGCCGACTACCTGGACCGGGTGATGCACACCGAACGGGAACGCCGGCTGGCTCCGCTCGACGCCCTGGAAGTGCACCCCGAACCCCAGGCCGAACTCATCGCCGCGCTGTCCGTACTGCTGAAGGAGAGGTGACCGGTGACCGCCGTCACTGATCAGGACCGAACGGAACACACCGCACGCGCCCCGCGCACCGGCCGTGCGGAGTACGCCGACGCCGCCGACGCCGCGGAGGGCGCTGAGGGTACGGAGGGCGCGCAGGGCGCGGCGGGGCCGGGCGGGGGAGCGGGCTCGGGTGCGGGTGCGGGCGCGGTGTCCAGCGGCAGGTACGGGGCGCGGGACGCGCCGGGGCGGGAGGCCGGGCGGCCCGGTGCGGGGCGGCCCGATCCGGGACGGGCCGAGGCCCGTGGCGGCAGTGGCGGTCGCGGTCGCAGTGGTGGCGTCGGCGGGGATGGTGGCAGTGGTGGCGTCGGCGGGGGTGGTGGCGGTGTTCCGGCGGGCCGGTCCGCCGAAGCCGCCCCGGCCGGTGAGAGCAGTGGCGGCGGCAGGGAGGACAGGGACGGTGCGGACAGCAGGAGCGGCGCGGACGGCAGGACCGCCGCCACCGCGCTCGCGCGGCAGGCGGGCCGGGACGAGCGGTACGCGCGCGGGCACGACGACGAGCGGCACGCGCGCGTGAGGGACGACGAGACGAACGCGCGCGTGCGGGACGACGACCGGCACCCGCACGGCAGGGAGGGCGACGCCCCGGGCCGCGGCGGCGCCGACGGGTCCGGGACCGGGTCCGGGTCCGGGGCCTGGGACGACGGGCTGATCGCGCGCCGGGTCACCGAGACCGGCACCGGCACGGGCACGAGCGCCGCCGACCTCGTGCACGTGGACCCCCGGCCCGCCCGGACGCTGCCCGTGCCGCCGCTCGCCTACGACGGGCCGCTGCGGTCGCGGCTGGACGCGCTGCGCGAACTCGTCGGGCTGTCCCGCACCCGGCTGGACAGCCGCACCCTCGCCGAGGCGGGGCGCGTGCTCGACGAAGCGGCGGCGCGCCGCCGACTGTCCGGGCAGCACACCGTCGTCGCCCTCGCGGGCGCCACCGGCAGCGGCAAGTCGCAGCTGTTCAACGCCCTCGCGGGCGTGGCGATCTCGGAGACGGGGGTGCGTAGGCCGACCACCGCCGCCCCCATCGCGTGCAGTTGGAGCGACGGCGCCGCGAGCCTCATCGACCGCCTCGGCATTCCCGGCCGGCTGCGCAGGCGCCCCGTGCAGGGCCCGGACGCCGACCCGCAACTGCGCGGCCTGGTCCTGGTCGACCTGCCCGACCACGACTCGGCCGCCGTGCAGCACCGCGAGCACGTGGACCGCATCCTCGGGCTCGTCGACGCGGTCATCTGGGTCGTCGACCCGGAGAAGTACGCCGACGCCGTCCTCCACGAGCGCTATCTGCGTCCCCTCGCGGGCCACGCGGAGGTCATGTTCGTCGTCCTCAACCAGGTAGACCGGCTCCCCGGCGAGGCCGCCGACCAGGTCCTCGACGACCTGCGGCGGCTGCTCGACGAGGACGGCGTAGCCCTCGGGGAGTACGGCGAACCGGGCGCTACCGTGCTCGCCCTGTCGGCGCTCACCGGAGACGGCATCCCGGAACTGCGCGAGTCGCTCGGCCAGTTCGTGGCCGAACGCGGGGCCGCCGCGCGCCGGGTCGCGGCCGACGTCGACGCGGCGGCGGACCGGCTCCGGCCGGTGTACGACACCCGGCGGCGGGCCGGGCTGAGCGAGGAGGCGCGCGAGGAGTTCGCGGCCCGCCTCGCGGACGCGGTGGGCGCCACCGCGGCGGGCGAGGCGGCCGAACGCGCCTGGCTGCGCAACGCCGGGCGCGCGTGCGGCACGCCCTGGCTGCGGCTGTGGCGCTGGTACCAGGACCGGCGCGAGCCCCCCACGGGCCGGCTGCCGGTGCGCGCGCAGCCCGACGAGGAGGCCACCGCGCGCCAGCGCGTCGAACAGGCGGTGCGCACGGTGGCCGAACGGGCGGCGGCCGGACTGCCCGCGCCCTGGGCGCAGGCGGTGCGCGAGGCCGCGGTGCGCGGGGCCCAGGGGCTGTCCGAGGCCCTGGACGAACTCGCGGCGCGGGCCGGTCTGCCCCCGGGCCGTCCGCCGCGGCCGGGCTGGTGGCCCGCGGCGGTCATGGCGCAGGCGTCGATGACCATCCTCCAGGTGGTCGGCGGCCTGTGGCTGGTCGGCCAGATCGCCGGTGTCCTGTCCCCGAACCTCGGTGTGCCGGTGCTGCTGATGATCGCCGGGATCGTCGGCGGCCCCATCGTGGAGTGGAGCTGCCGCATCGCGGCCCGCGGCCCGGCCCGCAGATACGGGCAGGAGGCCGAACGCCGGCTGCGGGAGGCCGCCGCGGGGTGCGGACGGGCCCGGGTGCTGGATCCGGTGGCGTCGGAACTGCTGCGGTACCGGGAGGTGCGGGAGCAGTACGCCCGGGTGGCGGGGGCGAGCGGGCGGTGAGCGGAGTCCTGGCGGGGCCGGAAGGCACTCGGTACCCGATCGGGTGAGCGGGTTGTCCACAGGCGGGCGGTGCTCCACAGGGCCCGGCGGGCTCGTCCCGGCGGCGGCAGTCTGGTGCCGCGGCGATCGCGACGGAAGCGGTCGGCGCGGCGAGCCGCAGCGGATGCGGCGGACGCAGCCGTACGGGACGGGCCCGTGCGGGTGTCCGCCCGGACCGGAAGGGCCGGGCGAGGGAGGGGCAGACGATGAACGAGACGACGGTCTGCGTGGTCGGCAACGTGGCGACCCAGCCGGTGTACCGTGAACCGGCCGCGGGCGCCTCGGCGAGGTTCCGCCTCGCGGTCACCGCGCGCTACTGGGACCGGGAGAAGAACACCTGGACGGACGGCCACACCAACTTCTTCACGGTGTGGGCCAACCGCCAGCTCGCCACGAACGCGATGGCCTCGCTGAACGTGGGCGACCCCGTGCTCGTGCAGGGCCGCCTGAAAGTACGGACGGAGACCCGCGACGGCACCAGCAGGACCTGGGCCGACATCGACGCCACGGCCATCGGCCACGACCTGGCGCGGGGTACGTCGGCGTTCCGCCGATCGGGCCGCCCGGAGCAGGCCGCGCCCGCGGAGCCGCCGCGCCCCGAACCTTCTTGGGAGACCCCGGATCCGGCACCGCGCGCACAGCCACGACAGCGATCGGGTCCGGAGCCGCAGGAGCGTGAACAGGGCCGGGAGCAGGACCGGGAGCCGGCCGCGGTGGCATGACGGCAGGCCGCGGCCCCCGGCCCCGCCGAGGTCCGTCCGGGCCCGCCTTCCGCCCGCGAGCCGGGTTGATTTGTCGATAAGCCCTGCTCGTCGGCGGTGGCGGCGATAACGATTCCGATTCGGATCGGGCCCCTGACGACCTGACAGCAAGTGCCGGTGCGAGGGGTCCTTAGGATGCCGAACGTAGCTCATGGGCTTGGAGATTCTGCTGGTGGGACCGCACCCCCACGTGAACGGGTCCTGCTCGAAGGGGAATTCTGTGTGTGCTTCGTACTCTGCGCGGTCCGCGCGCGGGCGAGGGGCGGCCCGTCTCGCCGCCACGACGCTGGCGTCCGGACTCGCCGTCGCCGCCGTGCTGGCCACCGCCGGCCCGGCGGCCGCCGACGGCAGGCCGCAGAGCCAGGGCGGGGCCACCGCCACGATGGGCGGCCTGAAGACGTACGGTGCCGCCGTCCTGCGCGACGAGAGCGGTAACCACCAGATCTCCGCGGGGCTGTTCGAGATGGCCGTGGACGGCGGCGGCATGCTCCAGACGTACTGCGTCGACATCCACAACCCCACGCAGAAGGACGCCAAGTACCAGGAGACCCCCTGGAGCGGCACCTCCCTCGGGGCCAACAAGAACACCGGGAAGATCCGCTGGATCCTGGCGCACTCCTACCCCCAGGTGAACGACCTCGCGGCGCTCGCCGCCAAGGCCGGGGTCAAGAACCTCACCGAGCAGGACGCGGCGGCGGGCACCCAGGTGGCGATCTGGCGCTACTCCGACGGCGCCCGCGTCGACGCCGTCGACTCCCGCGCCGAGAAGCTCGCCGACTACCTCCAGCGCAGCGCCCGCGACGAGGCGGAACCGAGCGCCTCGCTCAGCCTGGACCCGCCCGCCGTCTCCGGCCGCCCCGGCGGACGGCTGGGCCCGGTCACCGTGCGCACCGGCGCGAGCAGCGTGACGGTGTCGCCCCCCGCCGACGCCGGCGGAGTACGGATCGTCGGCAAGGACGGCAAGCCGGTCACCACCGCGAAGAACGGCACCCCCCTCTACTTCGACATCCCCAAGAGCCCCACGGGCACCACCGACGCCACCGACTCGGCCGAGAGCACCGACGGCACCCCCCGGACCCCGGACGCCGCGGCGGGCTCCGCCGAACTGACCGTCCAGGCCTCCACCACCGTGCCGGTCGGCCGCGCCTTCACCTCCGACAGCCGCAGCCAGACCCAGATCCTGGCCGGCTCCAGCGAGTCCACGGTCTCCGCGACCGCCGTCGCCACCTGGGGCGAGCACGGCCCCATACCGGCCCTGTCCGCCGAGAAGAACTGCGCCGAGGGCACCCTGGACATCCGCGTGACCAACAAGGGCGACCAGCCGTACACCTTCGACCTGATGGGCGCCGCCCACAGCGTCCCCGCGGGTGCCACCCGCACCATCGCGATCCCCCTCCAGGAGGACCAGGCCTACGACTTCACCCTCGTGGGTCCCGACGGCCGCGCCCAGCGTTTCACCGGCGTCCTCGACTGCAAGACCCAGGGCGCCGCGGTCGGCACCAAGACCCAGACCCTCGACGAACCGGCCCCGGCCCCCACCCCCGTCACCGCCGGCAACGTCCCCACCACCCCCGACCTCGCCGCCACCGGCGGCTCCGACACCACCCCCCTGATCGCCGCCATCGGCCTCAGCCTCCTGGTCCTCGGCGCCACGGCCCTGAGCATCCTCCGCAAGAAGCGGACCACCCAGGACTGACCGGATCCGGATCCGGGCGGGGCGGGGCGGTCGTACCGGACTTCAGCGGCATCCATATTTCGTTCACATTCTTTTCACCGAACGAGCACCTTTGAGTCGCCGCCCGGCTAGAGTCATCGCCCTGGCAGCACCTGCTTCCCGCTGAGGCGGGCATCGTCGCGCGACCGAGAGCAGGGCAGCCGCCGCGTGCAGGGGAGCACGCGGCGAGCGGAATCAGGGGGTTCGGCGCGTGGCTCGTAATCGAAGGTCTCAGTCCACGGCGGAGGACAGGAAAAAACTGCGGCTCGGGTGCGGCATGATGCTGGCCGCGCTGCTCGTGATCGGTGGCTGCGGCGCTCCGGTCAACGACGACAAGGACGACTCGACCGGTTCGTCGGCAGCGGCGAGTGCCGACGAAGCGAAGACAATCACCGTCGACGACTACGTCGGGATGGGGCTCCAGGCCGCCCAGGACGCGGCCCAGGAAGACGGTATCCACCGGCTCGACTCGACGGATGCCAGCGGCCGGAACCGGCAGCAGCTCTGGGACCGCAACTGGACGGTCTGTGCCCAGTCGCCGACCGCCGGTGCGTCGATGAGTGCCGACGACACACTCACCTTCGACACCGTCAAGTCCAGCGCGGGCGAGACCTGTGACGACCCCGGGGGAACTCAGGTCGGCGACGACGACGATTCGTCCGGCGCCAGTGGGGACGAGAGCGCAGCCGCCGCTGTGTCCGGCGCGGACGACGAGTCAGGTGACGAAGGATCGGCCGCGGTCGCCGGTACCGGTGAGGACCAGGGCGCCGATTCGTCCGATGGCGGCTCCGGTTCCTCGTCGTCCTCCGGCGGTTCACAGGACGAGACCCCCGTCGGAGCCACCGCCCAGTGCCGCGACGGCAGCTTCAGCTACTCCGCCCACCGACGCGGCACCTGCTCGCACCACGGCGGCGTGGCCGTCTGGCTGGCCAGTGTCCCGTCCTAGCGCGACATCGCTCCCACGGAATCGGGAAGGGTGAGATGACCATGGCGAACCCGTACATGACCTCGTCGATCCGAGCCAGGATGTACGCCCAGACCTGGCACAAATGGGTCTGGATCGTGGCCGTCGTGGGGTCTGCCGGGCTCTTGGCCCCGGTGCTGTTCTTCATCGCGGCGAAGAAACGGGTCGTTGCCCTGTATGTCCCCGCTGTCTACGCCGCCTTCGCCTGGGGCGCCCCGATCGCGGCGACCCTCACGGGTAACCCGAGGAACTGGGAGGGCGGCGTACTGCTCTTCACGCTCGTCGTCGCAGCCGCCCACGCGGCACTCCTGGACACCGACTGGAAGAGCGGGCGGTGAAGCGGTCGGGACAAGGGCTCCGAAGCCCCTAGGAAACGTCGATGTCCACGGTGGCGAGCCAGCCCGTGACTGCGTGGAAGTCGGTGTCCGCCAGTCCTCTGGCCGGGTCGACGCGGTGCAGCAGGGACCGGCCCGGGTGCTGTGCGGTGACCCAGGTGTGGTCCATGGCGGTGATCTCGTCGTCGAGCCAGACGAACGGCCGGCCGTCGGCCCACTCGACCAGGGCCCGGGTCTTCCAGTGCAGGCCCCGGGGACCGTCGCCCGGGTCGGTGGCCGGCCACTGCACCACGGGAAGCCGCGGCAGGCCGAGGAGCGGGGCGACGGTCTCGTTCGCGTCCTGCGTCCATGTCGTGGCCCAGACGAGCGTGCAGCCCAGGGCCAGGAGGCGTGGTCCGATGCCGGGGTCCAGCCGGTCCAGCAGCGGGTTCCCCCCGGGCCGGGCGGGCAGTGCGGCGGCCTGGGGCGGGGCGTTCGGTGATCCGAAGGGGATGAGCGGGCCGTCGACGTCGAGGAAGAGGAGGGGACGCTCCGCTGCGCTGGTCACAGCGGCACGATAGCCCGGCCGGGCGGCGAGTCCTGGCCGTCACCAGGGCCCCCGGTCAGGCGTCCCGGGCTGCCGCGTATCCGCCCGGACCGGCCGGGGGGAGCCTCAGGTCCGGCGGAGGGCGGCCCGCATCTCTTCGGTCAGCGCTGTACGGGCCCGGCCGACTGCTCGCCAGGCGTGGACGTACTCCGGTGAGTCCGGGGCGTGTCCCGCGGCCACCGCGTCATGGAAGTCGAGGACGCCGAGGGTGGTGCGGCCGGCGCTGTCGATGAGCCTCCGGCGGGCCACCAGTTCCAGTTGCTGCTGTGCCGCGTACACGCCGTGTTCGCCGATCGCGACGTGTCCCTTGCCGACACGGTCCGGGGAAGGGGCCGTCCGGGAGAACGCGTCCCTGGCTCTGGAAAGGGCCGACAGGTACTCCGTGCACGCGGTGCGCAACGTCTCACGGTCGTGTTCCGCCCTGTCGCGTCGCCATCGGACGTGATCGGCGGCGAGGGTGGCGACGACCCCGAGCACGGTGCCCACGGCTGTCGCGGCGATCGTCGACCATTGCATCTGTCCTCCCGGAAGGCGCCGGTACGGCGTGGGACTCCTGTGGACAGGGCGACGCCCACCGGGCCGACCACCCCCAGCCTCCGGCCGTCACCGGCGAACCCCAGGTCAGAGCCCCACAACCTGACGCGTTTCCGCGCAGGGGTGGCCGTACGGCAAGATGGGGTGTATCTGCCCACTGCCAGTTTCAAGCTGCCGGACGGTTTCTCTTGGCTGAGTTCATTTACACCATGCGCAAGGCGCGCAAGGCGCACGGCGACAAGGTGATCCTCGACGACGTCACCCTGAATTTCCTTCCGGGTGCCAAGATCGGCGTCGTCGGCCCGAACGGTGCCGGTAAGTCGACCGTGCTGAAGATCATGGCGGGGCTCGAGCAGCCCTCCAACGGTGACGCGTACCTGTCGCCCGGTTACACCGTCGGCATCCTGCTCCAGGAGCCGCCTCTGAACGAGGACAAGACGGTCCTGGAGAACGTCCAGGAGGGCGTCGCCGAGGTCAAGGGCAAGCTCGACCGGTTCAACGAGATCGCCGAGCAGATGGCGACCGACTACTCGGACGCGCTGCTGGAGGAGATGGGCAAGCTCCAGGAGGAGCTGGACCACGCCAATGCCTGGGACCTCGACGCCCAGCTGGAGCAGGCCATGGACGCGCTGGGCTGCCCGCCCGGCGACTGGCCGGTGGCCAACCTCTCCGGTGGCGAGAAGCGCCGCGTCGCGCTGTGCAAGCTGCTGCTGGAGGCGCCCGACCTGCTGCTCCTGGACGAGCCCACCAACCACCTCGACGCCGAGTCGGTGAACTGGCTGGAGCAGCACCTCGCCAAGTACGAGGGCACCGTCGTCGCCGTCACCCACGACCGGTACTTCCTGGACAACGTCGCCGGGTGGATCTGCGAGGTCGACCGCGGCCGGCTGCACGGCTACGAGGGCAACTACTCCAAGTACCTGGAGACCAAGGCCACCCGGCTGCGGGTCGAGGGGCAGAAGGACGCCAAGCGGCAGAAGCGCCTCAAGGAAGAGCTGGAGTGGGTGCGGTCGAACGCCAAGGGGCGCCAGGCCAAGTCCAAGGCGCGGCTGGCCCGCTACGAGGAGATGGCGGCCGAGGCGGACAAGATGCGCAAGCTGGACTTCGAGGAGATCCAGATCCCGCCGGGCCCCCGCCTGGGCAGCGTGGTCGTCGAGGTCGACAAGCTGAACAAGGCCTTCGGCGACAAGGTCCTCATCGAGGATCTCAGCTTCACCCTCCCGCGCAACGGCATCGTCGGTGTCATCGGCCCGAACGGCGCCGGCAAGACCACCCTGTTCAAGATGATCCAGGGCCTGGAGGAGCCGGACTCCGGCAGCATCAAGGTCGGCGAGACCGTCAAGATCTCCTACGTCGACCAGAGCCGCGAGCACATCGACCCCAAGAAGACGCTGTGGGCCGTCGTCTCCGACGAGCTGGACTACATCAACGTCGGCCAGGTCGAGATGCCCTCCCGGGCGTACGTCTCCGCCTTCGGCTTCAAGGGCCCGGACCAGCAGAAGCCGGCCGGTGTGCTCTCCGGCGGTGAGCGCAACCGCCTCAACCTCGCGCTCACCCTCAAGCAGGGCGGCAACCTGCTGCTCCTGGACGAGCCGACCAACGACCTGGACGTCGAGACCCTCGGCAGCCTGGAGAACGCGCTGCTGGAGTTCCCCGGCTGCGCCGTGGTCGTCTCCCACGACCGCTGGTTCCTGGACCGGGTGGCCACGCACATCCTCGCCTACGAGGGCGACTCCAAGTGGTTCTGGTTCGAGGGCAACTTCGAGTCGTACGAGAAGAACAAGATCGAGCGGCTCGGCCCGGACGCCGCCCGGCCGCACCGCGCCACCCACAAGAAGCTGACCCGGGGCTGATCGAAGCAGATGCGCCACACATACCGCTGCCCGCTGCGCTGGGCGGACATGGACGCCTACGGCCACGTCAACAACGTGGTGTTCCTCCGCTACCTGGAGGAGGCGCGCATCGATTTCCTGTTCCGCCCGGACAAGGATTTCCAGCAGGGGTCCGTGGTGGCGCGTCATGAGATCGACTACAAGCGGCAGCTCGTCCACCGGCACGAGCCGGTGGACATCGAGTTGTGGGTGGCCGAGATCCGGGCGGCGTCCTTCACCCTCGGCTACGAGGTCAAGGACGGCGACCGGATCTACGTCCGGGCGTCGACGGTGATCGTGCCGTTCGACTTCGAGGCACAGCGCCCGCGTCGGCTCACCGCCGAGGAGCGCGAGTTCCTCGGGGAGTACCGGGACGAGACGGCCGAGGAGGAGGCCGTCGCCGCATGACGGTGCTCCACCTCGCCGACGAGACGGAGGCGGCCGACCTCGCCGCCTTCCTCTCCCGGCTGCTGCACTACGACCGTGCCGCCGCCGTCCGCCTCCAGGCGGCCGGGACGGCGCTCGCGGTGTTCGGGCGGCCGGCGTCGTTCGAGGTGCTGGCGGTGCGCGCGGTGGCTCTCGCCAAGCCCTACGAGGACGGTCTCGACGCCACGCTCGACGTGACCGTCTCCGCGGGCGAGCTGCTGGAGTCCATCGACGAGAAGGCCGCGACGGGCGTCGTGCCGGCCGCGGTGACCGGGCCGCCGTGGGCGGGCGTGCTGCCGCCGCGCGGCGGCTGGCGGCGCGAGCCGGGGCTGCCCCCGGCCGAGGCGCTGCGCGCGCTGGTGTCGGCGGCCGTCGCCGAGTTCCGCTCCCGTACGGGGGGCCTGGTGCCCGAGCGGCGCACCCGTGCCGAGCTCGACCGGATCGGGCGGGAGATCTGGTCCCGGACGGTCGGCGAGACCGCCCTGCCGGTGCGGGCCGTGCACGCGGCGCAGTCCCTGGGCTTCCTGCGCGGGACCGCGACCACCGGGCCCACGGGGACCACTGAGTCCGGAGCCGGGGCCGCACCCGTATCACCCGCGTCACCCGCGCCGCCCGCCGTCTCGGCCGGGGCCGGCACCCCCGCCGTGCCCGCGCCGGGCGGGCCCGCGCTGTTCTCCTCGGGCGCCTGGCTCCGGCTGCGCACCCCGTTCGGGTCGGTGGCGGTGCGCCGGGCCGGGCTCGGCGCGCTGGGCGTCAGCGTCCGCTGAGCCCGGCCCGGCGCACCGGGCCGACGGTCCCGCCGGGCGCGGCGCGCGCTCAGGCCCGTTCGCTGTCGCTGTCGTCGGGCCACACCGCGATGTGGTCCTCCTCCAGTTCCAGCGCGACGCGGTCGCGCATGCCGAGGGTCTGGGTGTAGTCGGCGGGCAGCTGGAGCCGGCCGGCCCGGTCCAGCATGGCGTACTCGCGGCTGACCACCCGCTCGTCGCCGGTGGCGGCGTCCACCTCGCTGCGGCGCAGCACCTCCGTGGAGGTGCGGCCGTCGCGGATGGCGACCGTGCGGCGGACCTCGGTGGCCACCGCCTGGTCGTGGGTGACGATGACGATCGTGGTGCCCAGGCGTTCGTTGGCGGTGCGGAAGGCGGCGAAGACCTGCTCGCCGGTGTGCGAGTCGAGTTCGCCGGTGGGCTCGTCGGCGAGCAGCACCGAGGGGTTGTTGGCGAGGGCCACCGCGATGGCGACCCGCTGCTGCTGGCCGCCGGACATCTGGTGCGGGCGCCGGTCGCGGCAGTCGCCGACCTCCAGCAGCTCCAGCAACTCCAGCGCGCGTTCGGCCTTGGCGCGGCGAGCCAGGCCGCGGGCGCCGGCCAGCTGCATGGGCAGGGCGACGTTCTGCGCGGCGGTCAGGTACGGCAGCAGGTTGCGGGAGGTCTGCTGCCAGACGAAGCCGACGACCTCGCGGCGGTAGCGCAGCCGGTCCTTGGCCGTCATGGCGAGGAGGTCGTGGTCACCGACCCGGGCCGCGCCCGCGGTGGGCGTGTCCAGACCGGCGAGGATGTTCATGAGGGTGGACTTGCCGCTGCCGGACGCGCCGACGAGCGCCATCAGCTCGCCCTTGCGCACCAGCAGGTCGAGGCCCTGGAGGGCCTGCACCTCCACGCCGTCGGCGGAGAAGATGCGGACCAGCCGGTCGCAGGTGATCAGCGCGTCATGGCCGTAGGCGGGCCGGGTGCGGTCCTCGGTGGCGCGCCGGGCCAGGTCGGCGAGGGTGGGGTTCGTCGTCATCGCAAGACTCCTGCACGGCGGCTGTGGCGGCTACGGCGGCGGGGGCGGGGGCGGGGTCGGTCGGAGGGACTGGTTCGGCGGCCGGCCCGCCCGAGCGGGCCGGCCGCCTCGGCGGTGCTCGCCCCGGTGGCGCTCGTCGCGCGCCTCGTGCCGGTGGCGCTCATCGCGCGTCCCCCGCCCGCAGCTCCCGTACGGAGCTCTTGCGCCCCGTCCACCAGGCCTGCACGGCGGCGACCGCCACCGCCAGCAGCAGGACCGCGACGGCGGGTACGGCCAGGGACAGCGGGTCGGTGCGCAGCGCGCTCGCGCCGGTGGCGCCGACGCTTGTCGGCAGCGCGATCGTGGTCAGGTCGATACCGGGGGAGAGCAGCCGGATCGTCGCCCAGCCGGTCAGCGCGCCGCCGGCCGCGGCGAGCACCGCCTGCGGCAGCGACTCCAGCACCAGCAGGCGGCGCCCCTGGGCGCGGGTGAGACCCATGGTGCGCAGCCGGGCGAGCATCGCGCCGCGCTCCTGCGCGGAGCGCAGCAGGGCGAGGAGCAGGGCGAGCACCGCGTAGCCGGTGCCGGCCGCGACCGCCGCCGTGTAGATGCGCTCGGCGCCGGACTGGAGCGGCGAGTCGACGAACCGGGCCCGCTCGGCGGAGCGCAGCTCCACGCCCACGGACGCCCCCGCCGCCCGGCGCAGCGCGCCCGCGTCGAGCCGGTCGCCGGTCAGCAGCAGGGTGCTGGTGCGGGCGGCCTGCCGGGTGAGGCCGGAGCGGTCCACGACCAGGAAGTTGGTGCCGATCACGGCCGGTGTCCGCTCCCGGACCAGGGCGATGCGCACGGTGACGTCGCTGCCGTCGTCCAGCCGCACCGGGAAGGGTTGGGTGCCGTAGGTCCGGGCGACCGAGGGGGAGGCCAGCGCGGGCAGCGGGGTCCCGCCGCCGGACGGCCGCCGCAGCGCGTCCTGGGAGAAGGCGCCGAGCCCCATGCGGCCGGACAGGGCCGCGTAGTCGGCGGGGACCACACCGGCCAGGGTCACCTGGGTGAACCCGGTGCCCGCCTTGGCCTGGTAGTTGACGGCGGCCTCGGTGACCGCGCGGACGCCGGGGGCGTGGCGGACGCGGTCGGGCAGGGCGGCGGGCAGCACCCCGGTGCCCTCGACGCGGGCGTCGGCGCCGACCGCGATGAGCGCGGCGTGGTCACGGGCGTCCGCCACCCCGGCCAGCACGGAACCGCCGAAGGCGGCCGTGGTGAGCGCGGTCAGCAGGGCCAGCAGCGGCAGTACGGCCGAGACGGACGTACGGCCCGCGCGGGCCAGCGACAGATGGCCGACGGCTCCGCGCAGCCGCGCGGCCGGGCGCATCAGCAGGCGCAGCGGCAGCGGATAGAGCCGCACCAGCACCAGCGCGGCGATCACACCGATCAGCACCGGGGCCAGCGAGACCAGCTGGTCGCCCGAGCCGTCCGAGGAGCCGGACACCCCGCGACGGCGCAGCGCGATGACCGCTCCCACGGCGATGACCAGCAGCGTCAGTTCGGCGACCGTACGGCCCCTGGAGGGACGTACCGACATGGTGTCCTCGCGCGGGGCGTGGACGCGGACCACCCGGTGGGCCAGCGCCGCGCGCAGCGGCAGCGCGGCGCAGGCGACGGCCGTGACCGCGACGGCGGCGGCGACGGCCGGGAGGCGGCGGCCCTCGTCCACGGCGAGCAGGGCCGCGCCCAGGCCGACGGCCCCGGCGGGCACCGCGACCACCGCGGTCTCCGTCAGCAGCCGGCCGGTGAGCCCGCGCAGCGAGGCGCCGCGGGCGCGCAGCAGGGCCAGTTCGGAGCGGCGGCGGTCGGCGGCCAGGCCCCCGGCCATCAGCAGGACGACGAGGGCGACCGTGGCACCGCCGAACGCGGCGACCGCGACCAGCGGGCCGACGCCGGAGGTCAGCCGCCGGTAGGCGGTGAGGATGTCGTCGAGGTCGGTGTCCGCCTGCGCTGCCGGGTCGGTGGCCGCGCGGATCTGCCCGAGGCCCGGTCCGGCCTCCAGGGTGGCGACCGCCGACTTCAGCCGGTCCAGGTCGTAGGCGTGCAGGGCGCCGGCGTCGGGGGCGATCTGCCAGTAGCGGACCGGCTGGCCGTTGGTGCCCAGCAGGGCGGGGGCCGCCTCCGGCGGGAGCAGCAGGGCGCCCAGCCAGTAGTACAGGGGGTCGGTGCCGCCGGGGACCCGCACCAGGGCGGGTGTGCGCAGCAGCGTCTGGGCCGACCAGTAGGAGCCGTTCGGTTCGCGGGGCGTGACGATGCCGGTGACGCGGACGGCCAGCGGCGGCCGGGACACGGCGGGCACGTGGACGACCGAACCCACCTTCACATGCAGGCTCTCGGCCGTCTCGGCGGTGACGGCGGCCTCCACCTCGGCGGTCTCGGCGGTCACCTCGCCGTCGGCCCGGGGCAGCCGGCCGTCGCGCACGGTGGAGTGGGCGGCCAGGCCGTTCTGCGCGGCGAGCCGGATCTGCGCGGGGATGCCGTTGGGCCGCGGGATCCACGGGTCCGGGACGCTGAGGTCGGCGGTGTTCTGCACCCCGTACGCGGACTGGCCGGCGTCGACGCTCAGCGGGGCCGGTACGGCGCCGGTGACCCGGGCGAACTGGCGGCCGAGCGCCGGGGGCAGCAGCGCCTGGTAGCGCTCCTCGGCGGGCAGCTGGAGGCCGGGCTGCGGCGCCGTCACCGTCAGGACGGTGCGTTTCGGGGTCGCCTGGTCGACGGCGCGGGTCAGGCCCGCGTCCTCGTAGCGGTCCAGGGCGCGCGGGAGCGCGGCGGCCAGACAGGCCGTCAGCGCGACGAGCAGGGCCAGGGCCGCGGCGGCACCGGGCGCGGTGCGCAGCCGTACCCGGACCCAGGCGGGAGCGACGGTGCGGGTGTTCACCTCACTCACCTCCGCGGTCTCGAAGGGACACCGCCGGGTCGGCCCGGCGCAGGGTCATGACCGCCGTGACGACGAGCGGTGCGGCGGCGACACCGGCGAGCAGCAGTGCCACCTGGCCGGGCGGCAGCTGGACCAGCACCGACGGCACCGGTTTCGCGGCCTGCCCGGTCAGGACGATCAGCGGGATCACGGCCCGGGTCAGGACCGTGCCCAGGGCCACGCCGACCACCAGCGCGAGGGCCACCAGCATGCCCTGTTCGGCGGCGAGCATCCGGGCGAGCTGGCGGCGCGGGGCGCCCAGGGCGCGCAGCACCGCGAACTCGGCGTCCCGTTCGCGCAGCGCCCCGGCCGCGCTCACCGCGAAGCCGAGCGCTGCCAGCGCCGCCGCGACCACCGCCGCGGCCGTGAACGCGGCGGCCGGTCCGGCGCCGAACGGGTCGTCGCGCAGCCGGTCGGCGATCTCGGCGCGCACCACGACCTGCGCCGGGTCGACGTCGGGCAGGGCGCGCAGGGCGGCGGCGACGTCGCCGGTGTGCGCGGGGTCGGTGCTCAGCCACCACTCGGTGGGCTCGGCGCTCTCCCCGTAGCCGCTCTGGAGCAGCCGGTTCACCGACCGCAGGTCCATCAGGATGCCTCCGCCGTCGTGGGCCGCGTCCGGGGCGGCGCTCTGGCCCGCTCCGGACGTGGTCGGCAGCTCGTGCACCGCGCGGACGATCCGCACCGGCAGGTTGCGGCCGGCGAACGTGACGTCCATGCGCTGTCCGGTGCGGGCGCCCGCGGAGGCCAGGAAGCGGTCGGTGGCCACCGCCGCGATCTCCGTCCGCGCGGGCCGCCCGACCTGGAGCCGGACGCTCACCGTGTCCAGGTCGTAGCTGTTCTCGCGCGGCACGTATCCGGTGCCGTAGGCGACCGTCAGCGGCCGGGCCGAGGTCACCTTCGCGGCGGCCGGGGCGTTCCTGTGGTCGGGGAAGGAGTCCTGGTCGCCGCCGGAGGAGACCGCCGTCCAGGTCGTCGGCAGGGTCAGCGCCCGTGTCGTGCCGCCGTCGCCGACGGTCTCGATCCGGGACACGGTCAGACGGTGCTCGGCGGCCCGGTCGACCGGCTGGGTCACGGTCAGGTCCAGGCCGGTCAGCGTCAGCGGGCCCGCGCCGGGCGGCAGGCGCAGGTCGAGGGGGCGGGCGCGGCCGTCGGCGGGCAGCGCGGGCAGGGACGTGCGGTAGGGGACGCCGTACCGGTCCTCGACGGTGACCGCCAGGTCGACCGAGGGCGCCGGACGCTCGGCCGGGGTGCCGCGCACGGCCGTCGTCAGGCGCAGCCGGGTGGTGCCCTGCGGCACCGGCACGCCCGCCGCCGCGCCCTTGGGGGCCAGCTGCGCGAGCATCGGCGTCACCGGCTGCGGCGCCAGGTCGGGGCGCATCAGCACCGCGCCGGAGGCGGTGGTGGTGTCCAGGGCGAGGGCGGTCGCCGTCCGGTCGCCGGACAGCGGCAGCGAGGAGCGGACGGCGGGGGCGGCGGACCGCACGTGCGGGACGGCCGCGTACTGCTCGGTGCGGCCGAGGCCGCCCTCGCCCGCGCCCATCACCCGCACCGGCGCACCGGCGAGGAAGTCGGCCTGGTCGTTCTGCGAGCGGTCCCAGGAGGCGTTCTGGCCGATCGCCAGCATGCCCAGCGCGATGGCCAGCACCAGCAGCAGCACCGGTCCGGCGCCGCGGGTGGGGCGGCGGCTGAACTGCCAGCCGGCCAGCGCGGTCGGCAGTCCGCGGCCGCCGGCCGCCCGCCGCTCGGCCAGCCGCGCCACCGGCGGCAGCAGCCGCAGGGTCAGCACCGTGCCGGCCAGCAGGGCGAGCGCGGGCGCGGTGACCAGCAGCGGGTCGATGCCGAGTCCTCCGGCGCTGTCGCCGCCGACCGCGCCGGAGGACTGCTGGTTCAGCTGCCAGTAGGCGACACCGGCCACCGCCAGCAGGCCGACGTCGGCGCCCGCCCGCAGCGGCGCGGGCAGCGCGCGGGCGCGGCGGCCGGGCGCGAGGGAGGAGGTCAGGGCGGGCAGTGTCACCGCGAGCGCGCAGCCCAGCGCCACCGCGGCGGCGACCAGCCACACCCCGGGGCCGCCGGTCACCGGGACGTCCGGATGCAGCCCGATCCGGGCCAGGGCGCCCTGCCCGGCCAGCAGCCGGGTCAGCGGCCCGGCGAGCAGCGGCGCGCACACCACGGCCGGCACGGCCAGCAGCAGCGCCTCCGTGGCGGCCAGGCCCGCCAGCCGGGCCCGGGAACCGCCGCGGGCCCGCAGCAGCCGGCTCTCACCGGCGCGTTCGCTGCTCAGCAGCCGGGCCACCAGCAGCAGCGCGTACCCGGCGAGCAGCGCGAGCTGGAGCGCGGCGATCAGCAGGGTCGAGCGGGCCACCAGCAGGGAGCGGTCGATCCGGTCGAGGACGTCGGGCAGCGTGGTGGTGACGGTCGGGGTGGCGCCCAGGGCGGTCGTCTTCTTCAGGGCGGCCGCGCCCGCGCCGACCGCGTCGCGCAGCGCGCCGGTCCGGCCGGTGGTCAGGGTGCCGAAGTCCGCGGCGGCCTGCCAGGCGGTCTGCCCGGCGCTCACCCGGTCCCCGGCGAGCAGCCCGGCGTCGGCCAGCAGCGGCCCGTACGTCGTGAAGTCGACCTTGCGGACACCGCGTCCGCCCAGGTCGTCGAGCTGCCAGTACGGCGCGTCGGCCCGCACGGGCCGGTACAGGCCGGTGATCCGCACCTGGACCTCGCGCTCGCGCAGACGGTCGCCGAGGGTCAGCCGGGCGCCGGGCTTCAGGCCCAGGCGCTGCGCCGCCGCCTGCGGCAGCGCGGCCTGGAGCTCGCCCGTCGCGGTGGCGCGCGGGAGGCTGCCGGAGACCAGCCGCACCTGGGCCGGTTCCAGGGCGGCGAAGTACGTCAGGTCCGGGTCGCCGGAGCGCTGCGCGGCCGGCTGGAGCGTGCGCGGCAGGGAGTAGGGGCCGGAGCGGGCCAGCGCGTGCACGCTCACCGGCAGGCCGTCGAAGGCGGTGCGGACCTGCTTCCGTACGGCCGCGTCGGCAGCGGCGCGCTGCGCGGGCGGTACGTCGGCCTTGACGACCAGGGTCGTGCCGGCCGCGTTGCGCGGGTCCCGCAGCGAGTGGCGCAGCGCGGCGTCGCCGATCGCGCCGGAGTAGGCGGTGAGCGTGGCCAGCACGGCCGTCGTCAGCAGGACCGAGAGCACCGCGGCGGCCAGGAGCAGCCGGTGGGCGCGCGCCCGCGACAGGATGAATCCCGTGAACCCCGCCACCCGGCTCCCCCGTAGTTGTTCAGACCTTTCGGCGATGCTGTCAGAGGGGACCGGGCGCGGGTAAGCGCTTGTAGACCGAGCTTGATCGGATTGTGACCGGAAATCGGCGTCGAACGACCGGAATGCGGGACTCCGAGCGACGTTCCGGACTCGTGCACGCCAGCCGGTGGCTCAGAACCGGTGGTTCGGGCCGGGGCGGATCGGGCCGGGGCGGATCGGGCCGGGGCGCGCCGGGCGGCTCAGCCCGGGGTGTTGATCATGGAGGCGGCCGCGTACGTCAGGTAGTTCCACAGCGTCCGCTCGTGCTCCTCGGACAGGCCCAGCTCGTCCACGGCGGTCCGCATGTGCCGCAGCCAGGCGTCGTGCGCCGCGCGGTCCACCGTGAAGGGCACGTGCCGCATCCGCAGCCGCGGATGGCCGCGCCGCTCGCCGTACGTCGTCGGGCCGCCCCAGTACTGCATCAGGAACAGCCGCAGCCGCTCCTCCGCCGGACCGAGGTCCTCCTCCGGGTACATCGCCCGCAGTTCGGGGTCGCCCGCGACCCCCTCGTAGAAACGGTGCACGAGCCGGCGGAAGGTCTCCTCCCCACCGACCTGCTCGTAGAAGGTCTGCTCCTGAAGCGTGCCGCGCCGAATCTCATTCACCCGTTCATCGTCTCAGACCGCCGGACGGAGGACCCCGGTCCTAGGACCCGTTCACCCCCGGCCGGGGGGAAGGGCGCGGCCCGGCGCCGGTGCTCGCCTCGCGGCGCTCCGCGCAGCACAGTGGAGGCATGGGCGCGCACGCTGTCGGGACCGACGAGCAGGACTGGGACGGCCTCGCCGCCGAGGCGCGGGCGCGGCTGGTGCGCGAGATCGAGGCGAGCGGGGCGTGGGCGGCCGACCCGGTCTGGCGGGAGGCGTTCGCCCGGGTGTCGCGGCATTTGTTCGTGCCGTACTACTACGTCGCCGGGCCCGGCGGCCACGAACGCCGCTGGGGCCAGAGCCCGGATGCCGTGGCGCGCGAACGGTGGCTGCGCGGCGCCTACGAGGACGTACCGCTCGCCACCCGGCTGCGCGACGGCGAACTGGTCTCCTCCAGCAGCCAGCCCTCGCTGATGGCCCAGATGCTGGCCGAACTGCGGCCCGCCGACGGCGACCGGGTCCTGGAGGTCGGCGCGGGCACCGGCTACAACGCGGCCCTGCTCGCCCACCGGCTCGGCGACGACGGCCTCGTCACCACCGTCGACCTGGAACCGGAGATCACCGAGGCGGCCCGGTGCCATCTGGCCGCCGCGGGCCACCACCCGGCGGTGGTCACGGGCGACGGCGCCCGCGGGGTCCCCGAACGCGCCCCCTACGACCGGATCATCGCCACCTGCGCGCTGCCCACCGTCCCGCGCGCCTGGCTCGCCCAGTGCGTGCCCGGCGCCCGGATCCTGACCCCGCTCGCCACCGGCCTGGTGACGCTGACCGTGCGGGACGCCGCGCACGCCGAGGGTCCGTTCCTCGACACCGCCGCCTACTTCGTCCCGCTGCGCGGCACCGGCGGCGGCCCGGACGCGCCGCTCCCGGACCTGCGCGGGGTGCCCGCGCGGGCCCGGGAGGACGACGACTTCCGCTTCCTGCTGGCCCTGACCCGGGGGCGGACCGGCCCGCGCGAGGCCCATGCCCTGTGGGAGCGCGCGGGCCGCCCGCCGCGGGAGCGCTACGGCGTCACCGTGTGCGACGGGCGGGCCTGGGCGTGGCTCGACGACCCGCGGGGGCCGCACCGCTGGCCCCTGCCGGGGTGATCCCTACGGCGGCGCGGGTCAGCCGCGCCGCACCGTGATCGTCGTCCAGGCGCCCACGTGCACCCGGTCGCCGTCCTGGAGCGGCACCGGCACGAAGGGCTGGATGGGCTCCTCGCCGCCGTTGACGGTGGTGCCGTTGGTCGAGTTCTGGTCGACGACCGCCCAGCCGCCGTCCGGCTGCTGGACGAGCACCGCGTGCTGGTGCGAGACGCCCGGGTCCTCCGGCGGCACCGACAGGTCGATGTCGGGGGTGTCGCCGGTGGAGTGCCGACGCCGGCCGATGGTGACCTGGCCGCCGCCGAGCGTGCGCTGCTGCTCGGGCGAGTACGCGGGCAGGTTCAGGCCCGCGGCCTCGGGGCCCGAGCGCTGCATCATCGCCATGAAGTAGTCGCGGTCCGGCCCGATCGTCGCCGTCCAGGTCGCCGGCTGCTGGGGCTGCTGGGGCTGCTGGGGCTGGTGCGGCTGCTGCGGGAACGGTGAGGAGGGCGGCGACTGCGGGGAGCCGGGCTGCGGATAGCCGTAGCCGCCGCCCTGGCCGCCCTGCCCGCCGGGGTCGGTGGACGAAGGCGGGGACAGCACCCAGTCGTCGTCCCCGCCGAAGCCGCCGGGCCCGCCGGGGCCGCCCGGCTGCGGCCGGTTCGTCTCCTGCGGGAACGCGGGCGGCGCGGGCGGGCCGGACCGGTGGAACGCCTGCGCGGCGCCACCGGGGCCGCCCTGCTGGCCGGGGCCGCCGGGTCCGCCGGGGCCTGTGGGGTTGCCGAAACCGCCGGGTCCGCCGGGTCCGTTGGGGCCGCCCTGCTGACCAGGACCACCAGGACCACCAGGACCGCCGAAGCCGCCCTGACCGCCGGGCCCGTGGGGGCCGTGGGGGCCGCCCTGCTGGCCGGGGCCGCCGGGTCCGCCGGGGCCTGCGGGGTTGCCGAAGCCGCCGGGACCGTTAGGACCACCAGGACCACTGGGACCGCCGAAGCCGCCCTGGCCACCTGGCCCGTTGGGGTTGCCCTGGCCGCCGGGGCCCTGGGGACGGCCGAAGTCGCCCTGGCCGCCGGGCCCGTGGGGACCGCCGCCCTGCCGACCGGAGTCGCCGAAGCCGCCGGGACCGCCCGGCCCGTCGGGGCCGCCCTGTCGGCCGGGGTTGCCGAATCCGCCCGGACCACCGGGACCACCGGGACCGGCGGGCGGGGTCGGGCCGGGGGGCGGCGGGACCGGGCGCGACGGGTCCGCGCCGAAGCCGCCCTGGCCACCGGGACCGCCGGGCGCACCGGGGCCACCGGGCCGGCCGAAGCCGCCGGGCGCACCCGGGCCGCCGGGTCCGCCCTGGCCGCCGGGCTCCGCGCCGAAGGGCGGGATCGGCTCGGCGGGCCGGTTCACCTGTGAGGGCCGGGAGCCCTGGTACTCGTAGGAGTCACCGCCGCCGTAGGACGGGCCGGGTGCCTGCGGGAAGCGCGGGCCGGGGCCCGGGTTCTGCGGGCGCGGCGCGGCCGGGGTGTACGAGGTGGCGGTGTTCGTCAGGAAGTTCCAGCGGCACTCCTCGCAGAACGGCGCGCCGCCCTCCCGGGGCGTACGGCACTGCGGGCACAGCTCGGCCCGGCCGCCGGGCCCGGCGGAGGCGGGCGGGAAACCGCCGGCCGGACCGGGGCCGCCGGGACCACCGGGTCCGCCCTGGCCACCGGGTCCGCCCTGGCCACCGGGTCCGCCGGGACCGGGCGCGGGCGGGAAGCCGTAGCCGCCGACCGGGGGCGGCGGCGGGGGCGGGGGCGGTACGGCACCGGCCATGCGGTGACCGCAGACCTCGCACCAGTCGTCGGAACCCGACTGGTGTCCGTTCGGGCAGGTCGGCATGTCGGCGCTTCCCCCTCTCCTGTCCGGTCGCGTCGACCGGGTTTTCTCCCACCCCGAGGGGCCGGGCTCGCTGTCTTTCAGGTCACTTCTTTACACGAACAGTCTTTGTGGACCGGGTCTCGAGAGTCATCTCGTCGGCTTCCTCGACCTTCGCCTTCAGTCGCACAGTACCCGCCGCCGCGTCCACCACGTCCACCACCTTGGAGAGCAGCTTGGCCGTATCCGCGTTCCCCGAGGCGGCGGCGAGCTGGACCGCCCGCCCCAGTCTGGCCGTCGCTCCATCGGAATCGCCCGCTTTGCGGAGATCGAGGCCCTGTTGGATGACCTGTGCCAGTTCGGCCTGCCCGGTGTAGTGGGCGACCTGGGGGTTGATCGAGGTGGAGGCGGCCACGTCGTCGGTCCACACGGCCCGTACCAGCCCCTGGGCGCCGAGGTTCCGGGCGCCGCCGTCCGGCTGCGGCACCACCAGGGAGACCCGGGCCGCCAGCATCTCCTGGCCCAGGTGGGCCGCGGGCACCTCGACGCACAGGTGGTAGTCGCGGGACTCGTCGCCCCAGGAGCCGGTCGGATAGTCCCCGGCGCGCGGTCCCGCCTCGGTGCGGCGGCCGGTCAGGTCCTCCACCGTGGGCGCGACCTGCTTGACGAACCGGATCGTCGTGCCGACCGGTGTCCACACCCGCAGGGCGACGTCGGCGACCTCCTTGCCCATCGCCGTCTCCATCATCTGTGCGAAGTCGGCGGCCAGGCCCGCCGGGTCGGCGACGATGTCGGCGGTGCCGAGCAGCGCGGAGGCGATCCCGGTGACCTCTTTCACCTCCCAGTCGGTGCCCACGCCCCGGGCGTCGCAGGTGAAGCGCCCGGCGCACGCGTCGAGCGCCGCCCGCAGGTCCTCGGGCGACTCGTGTTCGTTGCGCCCGTCGGTGAGCAGGATGCCGTGCCGGATGGCCACGTCCTCCGAGGCGAGCAGCCGGTCGGCGAGCCGCAGCCAGGTGCCGATGGCGGTGCCGCCGCCCGCGCCGAGCTTGCGCAGCGCCAGCTTGGCGTGGCCGCGGGTGACGGAGTCGGCGACGGCGAGCCTGCCGCCGCCCGGATAGACCTCGGTGGCCCGGTGCGTCCCGGCGACCACCGCGAACCGCACCCCGTCGCGCAGCGTGCCGATCGCGGCGGCCGTGGCCTCGCGGGCGTTGCGCATCTTGGCCGGCGGATAGTCCATCGAGCCCGAGCAGTCGACCATGACGACCACCGCCGCGGACGGCCCCTCACCGGTGGCGGACGGATGCGGGGCGCCGGCCGCGCTCCCGATGGTGCCGCCGCCGGTCGCCGTCACCGTGACGACGGCGTTGACCTCGCGCCCGCCCTCGGGCAGGTACTCGTTCTGGTACACGTCCACCGAGAACTGCGGCACGCTGGACTTCGAGAAGTTGGCCATGCCTTGCCAGATCCCCCTCCGGGCCCCGTGAGCGGGGCCGACGACTGTGCGGTTCCTGCGGACCGGCCCCTTCCGGTCCACCGGCGCTCCCCGTACCCGTGGCCGCCCCGCCCGGTCCGGTCCCTCAGGCCGATCCTGCCCCCTGCGGCACGACCGGGAACGGCAGCAGCGCCACTGTTACGTTGTCGTGGCCCCCGCCGTCGAGCGCGTGGCCGACCAGCACCCGGGCGCTGTGCAGCGGGCGGTCGGCGGCGTCCCGGGGCAGCACCTCGGCCATCTCCTCGGCCGTCTCCGCGTAGTTCCACAGGCCGTCCGTGCAGACCACGACCACTCCGGGCCGGTCCGGCTTGAACGACGCGGTGTGCGGCTCCAGTTCGTAGGCGTCCGCGCCGAGCCAGCCGGTGATCGCGTGGGCGCGCTCGTCGGCGTACGCCTGCGCCTCGCTCATCAGCCCGGCGGCCACCATCTGCGCGGCCCACGAGTCGTCCTCGGTGAGCCGGGCCGGCGGCGCCGAGCGGTCCACCGGCACCCAGTAGACGCGGCTGTCGCCGACCCAGCCGACCACCAGCAGCCCGGCGGTGACGACCGCGCCGACGAGCGTGCAGGCGGGGGAGTTCTGCTGCGGGGAGTGCTCGCGGTCCGCTGCGGGCTCCTCGGCGAGCGCGTCGACCGACCGCGCGGCGGCGACGATCGCCTCGTGCATCGCCTGCTGCGGGTGGACGCCCCGGGGCAGGGCCTCCAGCAGAGTGGCGCTCGCCGCCCGGGACGCGGCCAGGGACGCCTCGTCGGGGCGGGTCGCGGAGGACACGCCGTCGCAGACGACGGCCACCGCGGCGGGCGAGCCGCCGGGCAGCACCGCGTTGCCGATCGCGAACGCGTCCTCGTTGCGGTGGTGGCGCCGCCCGCGGTCGCTGACCGCCGCCACGGGCCCCGACTCCCGCTCCATGTGGTCGCGTTCGCGCGGCTGGGCGTGCCCGCAGTTCTCGCAGTAGCCGTCGTCGTCCACCCGGCCCGCGCGGCAGGCCACGCACACGGCGGTGGCGGCCTGGGCGGCGGCGGGCTCCGCCGGGGTGCCGGGCGCGTCCTGCGCGCCGGGGACGGGTCCGCGCGGATCTGGTGCCTGCAACGGGTACTCCTCGGGCTCGGACCCGGCCGCGCGGTCGAACCGCACGCCCACGCCCGGCTGTTGTGGTGCCGGCTGCCCCTGCGCGGGCAGCGGCGAGCCGCCCGAGTCGGTGCCGGGCAGATCCGTGGGGCGCTGCATGCGCGCCCCGCCGGAGCTGTCCGACTGCGGGGCGAGCGGCCACTCCTCGTCCGCGGCGCCGTCCTCGGCCGGGGCGGACGGGCGCGGCACCGCGCCGGTGTGCATGGCGGCCGTCGGCGTGCCGGACGGCGCCGCGGCGGCCGCGGACAGGTCGAATCCGCAGGCGCCGCAGAAACGGTCACCCGATTCGAGCGGCTCCGCGCAGCTCGGGCAGTTCGTCAGGGCGGCGGCCTGCTGGTGCATCTGCGACATCAACTACACCCATGTCCGGGGGCGGTAACGGTTGGCACGTTCCACCAGGTCGATCCTCTCCTCACCGCCGGGCGCCAGCCGGGCCAGCGTGCGGTACGTACGCTCCAGGCCGAAGCGGAGTCCCCGCTCGTCCAGGTCGCTGCCGAGCAGCACCCGTCCCGGGGACGGATCCGCGGCCCTGCCCCCGGAGAGTATCCAGTCCAGCGCGCAGCCGAGAACCTCGGCCGACAGCGACTCGCGCCGCGCCGGGTCGAGACCGTGCGTGCGCAGCGCCTCCACCTGGGCGGCGGCGGCCGTCAGATCCTCCTGGAACGGCGTGTCGGAGGCGAGCGCCGTACGGTGCCGCAGCCGGGCCCGTACCGCCGCCACCCGGGCCGCCGTGCAGTGCACGGAGGACTCCGGGACCGACTCCAGGGTCCCTACGGCCGCGCGCCGGTCGCCGCCGGCGAGCTGGACCCGGGCCAGGCCGAACGCCGCGCTCACATGGCTCGGGTCGCTCGCCCAGACCAGGCGGTAGTACTCGGCGGCGTTGTCGAGCTGGCCGAGCACCTCGGCGCACAGGCCGAGCGCCAGCTTGGGCGCGACCTCGCCGGGGAAGGCGTCGTAGACCGCGTCGAAGGCGAGCGCCGCCTCCTCGTGTTCGGCCGTGACCAGGGACGCCAGGCCCCGGTACCAGACCACCCGCCAGTCGTCGGGGTGCGCCTCCTCCAGGGCGCGCAGCACCCGCAGCGCCTCGGTGCTCTCGCCGGTCTCCAGCCGGGCGCGGACCAGGCGCAGCCGGGTCTCGGTGGACTGCGCGGGCGCGGCGGCCAGCGCGGGGATCAGCTCGGCGGGCGCGGAGGCCAGCAGGCCCGCCAGGAAGCCCGCGTTGGGGTCGGTGGTGTCGACGTGCGGCACGGGCAGGGCGAGGGCCGCCGCCGGGGCGTCCACCGGCCGTACCAGGGCGGGAGCGGCGCCCGGGGCGCTCACGGCGGTCGCGGCGCCTCCGGCGCTTCCTGCGGTCAGGGCGGGCGCGGGCGCGCCAGGACCGGGGCCGAGCGCCGGGGCGGGCGCCGGAGCCGCCCGGCCGCGTCCGCGCCCGACGGGCGCCCGCGCGCCCAGCCGGGACACGTCCCCGTCCAGCGGCGGGAACAGCTCCGTGTCGGTGACCCTGGTCTCCGGGCCGAACAGCGTCGAAAGCGCCGGACGGGCCCGGCCCGTCTGGAGCGACACGACCTCCCGGAGCACCCCCGTCAGCTGCTCGGCCATCTCCTGCGCGGAGGCGAACCTGCGGGCCGGGTCCGGATCGGTGGCGCGCACCAGCAGCCGGTAGAAGGACTCGTAGCGCCGGAACACCTCGATGGTGTCCGGGTCGGGCAGCGAGTCGGCGTAGGTGTTCGTGTAGCCCTGGAAGTCGAAGGTGAGCACCGCGAGCGTACGGCCCACCGTGTACAGGTCGCTGGCCACCGAGGGGCCGGTCTCCGCGACCTCGGGCGCCTGGTAGCCCACGGTGCCGTAGATGGCCGACTCGTCGTCGTCCGCCCGGCGCACCGCGCCCATGTCGATCAGCTTCAGTTCGTCCTCGGTCTGGATCGCGTTGTCGACCTTGAAGTCGCAGTACAGCAGGTTGCGGCTGTGCAGATGGCCGAGCGCCTCCAGCGCCTCGATGCCGTACGCGCACGCCTGCTCCACCGGCAGCGGGTCGCGCCGTCCGTCCGGGGTGCGGCGGGCGTTGGCGATCTCCTTCAGCGACTTGCCGCCGACGTACTCCATGACGATGTAGCCGTCGAGGGAGCCGGTGCGCTGGTCCAGGTGCTCCACGAAGTTGTAGATCCGCACGATGTTGGCGTGCTCGATCTCCGCGAGGAAACGCCGCTCGGAGATGGCCGCCGCCATCGCGTCCTGGTCGCCGGTGTCCAGCAGGCCCTTGAGGACCACCCACCGGTCGGCCACGGCCCGGTCCACGGCCAGGTAGATCCAGCCCAGACCGCCGTGCGCCAGGCACCCGGCGACCTCGTACTGGCCGTGCACCACGTCCCCGGCGCGCAGCTTGGGCACGAACGAGTACGGATGGCCGCACTTGGTGCAGAAGCCCTCCGTGCGGCCGGGCCGCTCGCCGCGCGCCCGGCCCACCGGCGCCCCGCAGTCCGCGCGCGAGCAGAACCGCTTGCGCTCGGGCACCTCCGGGTTCTCCAGCACCATCGAGCGCGGGTCGGGCCGCGGCACCTGCGGCACCTGCACCAGACCGGCCCCCAGCCGGGCGCGGCCCGAGGAGCCCGCCGCCGAACCCGAGCTGCGCACCGACACCGACCGGCTGGTGGACCGCCCCGACACCGAGCGCGACAGCCGCCCCGACACCGACCGGGGCGACCTCGACGACTGCGACGACGTACGCTCGCCGGCACGCGAACCGCCGCTCGCCGCCGAGCCGTTGCCGCCGCCCACGGCCCCCGTGGGGGCGGAGGTCACCAGGCCGGTCGCCGACACCACCGGCGCCAGGCCGCAGGTGTCGCAGTACAGCTCACCGCCGCCCACGTCCTCGTACGCCCCGCCGCAGTCCGGCCGCTGACAGGTCTGCCCCGCCTGACTCATGACTCCCCCCCACCGTCGCCGTCCCGAGGACCGCCCTGGCGCGGCACCCGTGCCGCGCCCAGCAGTTCCGCCGCCGCGTGCTGGTAGCGCAGCACCGCCTGTTCGGCCACCCGCAGGTCGCAGGGGGCGCTCCACAACATGCGGCGGGCCGCGTCGTACCGCTCGACCAGCAGCGGGTCCTCCGCCAGGCCGTGCCGGGTCACCTTGGCCCGGTACGCGTCGAGGCGGCCGCGCAGCTCGGCGCGGACCGCCAGCGGCGCGGTGACCGCCGTCAACGACTCGCGGGCGCGCAGCAGTTCGTCCTCGGCCTTCTGTTCGAGGGACTCCAGTAGCGGTGACAGCCGGTGCCACTGGGCCTGCCTGCGGTACTCGGCCGCCGCCGACAACTGCTCCTGGAGCGCGGTCGGCGGGCCGCTGACCACGGGCACCTCGGTGGCGGCGATCTTCGCCAGCACCTCACCGCGCGCGGTGCGCGCCTCGGCGAGCGTGCGGTCGGCGCGCGAGAGCACGTCCCGCAGCCGGATCAGCCGCTGTTCGGCGTCCTGGCGCACCCCGAGCACGGCGTCGATCTCCCGGCGCACCTCCTCCAGCGCCCGCGCCTCGCGGTCGTACACCGTGGTGTCGGGCCGCCCGCCGCCTGGCGCCGAACTGCCCTGCGCGGGCACCCAGTGGGCGAGCGGGTCGCTGACCACCTGCTCGCGCAGCCGGGTCAGGGTGCGGGTGATGCGTTCCAGGTCGTCGCCCGCCGGGTGTTCGCCGGGGCGTACGCCCACCGAGTGCGCGAGCCGCCGGGTGCGCTGGAGTTCGGCGGCGAGCAGGTCGATACGGGCGGGCAGCGCCGACCACACGGCGTCCGCCGCGACCACCATGTCCAGGCTGCTCGCGTACAGCTCGTTCATCCGGTCCACCAGCTCGGCCAGCGAGAAGGACCGGCTCAGGCGTCCCGCCTCGGCCAGCGCGGGCGCGCCGGCCGCCGCGGCGCCGGGGACCGTGACGCTCGCGCCGCGCAGCAGTTCGGTCAGCTCCACCAGGTCCTCGCGGCTGGACCAGCGGCGGCGGGCGCGGATCTCACGGGCGGTGCGCAACGCGCCCGCGTAGGCGTCGAAGTACGCCCACAGCAGTGATATCGACGCCTCCGTCACCGCCCAGCGCTCCTCGGTGACCCCGGTCAGCCGGGCGCCTTCGAGGAGTCTGCGGCCCGCGTGGTCCTGGAGGGCGAGCAGCGAGGTCTCGATCGCCTCGTGCTCCGCGCCGAGCCGCGCCAGCGCACGGTCCACCTCGTCCCGGTTCAGCACCGGCCCGGCGGGGTCCGCGCCGCCCATCGATCACCTCTCGCTGCTCTTCGTGGTCCGTCGGCCCTGCGCCGCTCGGTGGCCTCTTCGTCCGCGGCCCGCGCGGGCCGGGGTCACCGGTAGGCCGGTGCCGGCGGAGTCGCCGACTCCGAATCCTTACCCAGGGTGGCGGACAGCCAGTGGTCGTACGCCGCCTTCCAGCCCCCGTCCTTGCGGTAGTCCTCCAGGCTGCGGTTGACCTGACGTACCAGATCGTCGGCGCCCCGCCGCATCGCCACGCCGTAGTACTCCTTGGTGAAGGTGCCGCCCTTCAGCTCCACCGCCGGGTCCTGCGCGGCCTGGCTGGCGGCGAGCGCGCCGTCGGTCACCACCGCGTCCACGTCGCCCAGTTGGAGACGCACCAGGCAGTCCAGCTGGTTGGGGACGGTGGTGGAGATGTCCGTGGACGCGGGCAGGGCACCGCTCTTCCGGTCGGCGGACAGGTGGTCGTAGGCGGTCGAACCGGTCGCCGAGCACACCTTCTTGCCGGCGAGGGACGCGTCGTAACCGGTGATCGGCGAGGTGCGCGGCGCGAGGACCTGCTGGCCGGTGAGGAAGTACGGCGCGGAGAACGCCACCTTCTCCAGGCGCTTGCAGGTGATGGTCATGGTGCGCACCACCAGGTCGACCCGGCCGCTCTCCACCGCGTGTTCGCGCTCGTTGGTCGGGATGGCCCGGAAGGTGACCTTCGTCGGGCTGCCCAGCAGGTCCTGCGCGATCCGGCGGGCCAGGGCGATGTCGAAGCCGTCCAGGTCGTCGGAGGTGCTGTTCGGGTTGCGGTAGCCCCAGGCGAAGCTGTTCTGGTCGACGCCGACCACCAGGGAGCCGCGCTTCCTGATCCGCTCGACGGCGGGGCCGTCCGCGTCGGCCGGTGCCAGACTGCGGTTCTGCGCGTCGCCGTCGTCGCAGTCGCCGGCCCTGGCCTGCACGCCCTGAGCCGCCCCGGCGCCGCCCGCGGCCGGGGGAGGCCCGCCGTGCGACCGGGTGGCGGGCAGCACCAGGACGAACGCCAGCGCCAGGACGCAGACGACCGCCATCGCGCCCACACCGCCCCAGCCCCTCAGACCGGACCGCAGTCGCCGCATGCGCATCCGCACGCCTCCTTCCACCCTTGTCACGCCCCCTCTCACTCTCACCGGTACTCCGACAGCCTTCGCCCGATGCCCAGCAGGGCACCGGCCCCGCCGAGCAGGGCCAGGGCGGCGGCGCCCTCGGGCAGCAGGCCCATCGCGCCGAGCCCGTCCTGCGCGGCGTCCTCGAACTTCGCCGTCTCGTGGTCGATCGCCGTCCTGAGCGCGGCGTCGACGTCGTCGAAGCACGCACCCGTCGACTCGTCCTTCGCGCCCTTCGCGCTCTTGCCGTCCGTCGCGCCGGTGCCGATGACCCGGTCGCGGGCCGTGCGGTAGTCCCCGGCGTCGTCGGCCTGGCGGGCCAGCGCGTGCCGGGACTTCCAGACCTTCACCGACTCGCTCGCGGCCCGCACCGGTGCGCGGCCCGCCGCGTCGTCGGCGATGGCCGCGGCCCGCGCCAGCTTGCCGGTGAGGTCGCCGATCTCCTGGTCGTAGTTCCAGTCGTAGGCGTCCCTCACCTTGCCGCCCGGCAGGGTCCTGGTCTCCGCGCCCCGGCTGACCAGGGTGAGGTTCTCGTCGCCACGCGCCTTGAGGGAGGCGATCCGGGCGTCGTGCAGCACGTTCAGCGAGTCCACGTCGCGCCGGGAGTCATCCAGGGCGGAGCGGGCGAGGCCGTGCCCGGCGACCAGCCACAGCAGGACGGCGGCGGTCGCGGCGGTGGCGCCCACCAGGCCCCGGCTCAGCACCCGGTTGGTCCGCCGGTACTCGCGGCGCTGGGCCCAGCCGAGCGCGGCCAGGGCGAGCACGCCGAGCGCGACGGCGGCCCACGGGTAGGGCGTCGCGTCGCCGTAGTCGGCGCTGCGCCGCCCGTTCTCGTTGCGGTACAGCGTCTCGGCGGCCGGGAGCATCTGCTGCTGCATCAGGGTGTTGGCGGTGCGCAGATAGGCGCCGCCGACCGGGAAGCCCTGCCGGTTGTTGGCGCGCGCCGACTCCACCAGGCCCTTGTAGCGCGGCAGCAGCTCGTTGAGGTCGCCGATGGTCTTCGCCGCCGGGGAGCCGGGCGCGGAGTTGGCGGCGGCGGTCACCAGGCCCTGGGCGGCGGTGCTGATGTCCGACTCGTAGCGTCGCCGGGTCGTCTGCGTCTCCTGGAGGCCCGCCAGATAGCCGCTGCTCGCCATGGTGTTGGCGTCGGCGAGGGAGCGGTAGATCCCGGCCGCCTCGGAGCTGAGGGGCTGGCTGCGGTGCAGGACGTCATGGGCGGCGGTCCGCCGGTCGCCGCTCTGCCAGGCGGCGGCGGCGCCGAACGCGAGGACGAGCAGCGCCAGGAGCGCGCCGATCGCCCGCAGCCTGCCCGGCCCGGTGACGGCGGCGGCGCGCAGCCGGTCCAGGCCCTCGGCGAACGCCGTGCGGCGCGGCGGCGCGGGAACCGGCGCCGGGGCCGACGGCGTCCGGCCGCCCGGCCCGGCGGGCGCACCGGGCTGCGGCGGCACGGCGGGTGTCGCGGGCGCGCCGGGGTGCGGCGGCGCCACGCTGCTGTTCGGCGAGTGTGTCACTGCTGACCCCCCCATGGTCATCCGTCGCCGCAAGTATCCCTGTCCTGACCGGGATCCGCACCGGCCTTCGCCCGATCTTGCTCCGATCGCGGCGGGGAACCCGGCCGCGCGCCCGGCGCACGCCCCCCCTGCTCAGGAACACGTGAAGCGGAACGGTTCGGTTCCCCCGGCACACACGGAACACGGGCCGGTCACCCGCGTGCCGGCCCGTGTCCGTGGTGCGTGCACCGCCCGTTCAGCCCCCGAAGTACGCCCGCACCCGCTCCTGCACCCCGGCCGGCGCCCCCACGTGGTCCAGGCCCAGCAGGGCCGCGCCCAGGACCGGGCGGGCGGTGACCACCTGCGGCACGGCCTTCGGGGCGCGCGCGGCCAGGCGTTCGCGCAGCGACGCGTCGAGCTGCGGGTGGCGGGCGGCCAGGACGCTGCCCCCCAGCAGCACCGGGGCCTCCTCGTCCAGCAGGTCCAGCCGGCCCAGGGCGACCACCGCCATGGCCACCACCTCCTCGGCCAGGCGTTCCACGATCGAGCGGGCGATCGGGTCGCCCTCGGCGGCCGTCGCGAACAGCACGGGGGCCAGTTCGTGGCGGCGCTCCGGGTCGACGTGCTCCAGGTGCAGCGCCTCGATGAGGGCGTACATGGAGTCGAGTCCGAAGTGACCGGGCAGCGTGCGCACCAGCGCGGTCGGCTCGCCGCGGCCGTCCTCGGCGCGGGCGGCGTACCACAGGGCTTCCTCCGCCAGGCCCGAACCGCCGCCCCAGTCACCGGAGATGCGGCCTATCGCCGGGAAGCGGGCCGTGCGGCCGTCCGGGCGCATGCCGACGCAGTTGATGCCGGCGCCGCAGACCACCGCCACCCCGCGCGGCTCGGCCACACCCGCGCGCAGTATGGCGAACGTGTCGTTGCGGACCTCGACGCTCGTGCCCCACGCGCGCGCGTGCAGGGCCGCCGCCAGCTGCTCCTCCTCCACGGGCAGGTCGGCGTTGGCCAGACAGGCCGACACATGGGCGACCGAGGCGACGCCCGCCTCGGCGCAGGCGCGCGTGACGGCGTCGGCGAGGACGTCCACGGCCGTCTCCACGCCCACCACGGGCGGGCGGAACCCGCCGCCGCGGGCCGTGGCGAGGACGCTTCCGTCGGCCGCCACGACCGCGACGTCGGTCTTGCTGTTGCCCGCGTCGATGGCGAGGACGCTTGCGGTCAGGCCCACGCGAGATGCTCCCGGTTGTGTGCGATCAGCTGGTCGGTGAGGGTCTCGGCGTAGGAGTACTGGCCGATCAGGGGGTGGGCGAGCAGCGCGCGGAAGACCCGCTCCCGGCCGCCGTGCAGGGCCGCCTCCAGGGCGAGCTGCTCGTACGCCGTCACATGGGCCACCAGGCCCGCGTACAGCGGGTCCACGGGGGCCACCGGCAGCGGGGTGGCGCCCTTGGCGCCGACGGCCGCCTGCACCTCGATCACCGCGTCGTCCGGCAGGAAGGGCAGCGTGCCCCGGTTGTAGGTGTTGACCACCTGGTACGGGCTGCCGCCACCGCCGAGCAGGGCCGCGGCCAGGTCCACGGCCGCCTCCGAGTAGTAGGCGCCGCCGCGCTTGGCGAGCAGGGCCGGCTTCTCGTCCAGCGCCGGGTCGCCGTACATCTCCAGCAGCTCGCGCTCCATCGCGGCCACCTCGGCGGCCCGGGACGGCTTGGTGCGCAGCTCCTCCACCACCTGGTCGTGCGCGTAGAAGTAGCGCAGGTAGTACGAGGGGACCACGCCGAGGCGGTCCAGGACCGGGCGGGGCAGCCGCAGGTCCTCGGCGACGGCGTCGCCGTGCTCGGCCAGCAGCCGGGGCAGCACGTTCTCGCCCTCGGGGCCGCCCAGGCGCACCCCGGTCTCCCAGGTGAGGTGGTTCAGGCCCATGTGGTCCAGGTGGACGTCGTGCGGGGCCACGCCGAGCAGCTTCGCGAACTTGCGCTGGAAGCCGATGGCCACGTTGCACAGGCCGACCGCCCGGTGCCCGGCCTCCAGCAGGGCGCGGGTGACGATGCCGACCGGGTTGGTGAAGTCGATGATCCAGGCGTCCGGGTTGGTGCGGCGCACCCGCTCGGCGATGTCCAGCACGACCGGAACGGTGCGCAGCGCCTTGGCCAGGCCGCCGGCGCCGGTGGTCTCCTGGCCGACGCAGCCGCACTCCAGCGGCCAGGTCTCGTCCTGCTGGCGGGCGGCCTGGCCGCCGACGCGCAGCTGGAGCAGCACGGCGTCGGCGCCCTCCACGCCCGCGTCCAGGTCGGAGGTGGTGACGATCCGGCCGGGGTGCCCCTGCTTGGCGAAGATCCGGCGGGCCAGGCCGCCGACCAGCTCCAGCCGGTCGGCCGCCGGGTCCACCAGGACCAGCTCCTCGACGGGCAGGGTGTCCCTGAGCCGGGCGAAGCCGTCGATGAGTTCGGGGGTGTAGGTCGAGCCGCCGCCGACCACGGTGAGTTTCATGTCTGTCAACCCTTTACTCCGGTGAGCGTGACACCCTCGACGAACGCCTTCTGCGCGAAGAAGAACACGAGGATCACGGGGGCCATGACCAGCACGGTGGCGGCCATGGTGAGGTTCCAGTCGGTGTGGCGGGCGCCCTTGAAGGACTCCAGGCCGTAGGACAGGGTCCAGGCGGCCGGGTTCTCCGAGGCGTAGATCTGCGGGCCGAAGTAGTCGTTCCAGGCGTAGAAGAACTGGAAGAGGGCCACGGCCGCGATGCCGGGCTTGGCCATGGGCAGCACCACCCGCACCAGGGTGCGCAGCTCGCCGCAGCCGTCGACCTTCGCCGCGTCCAGGTACTCGTTCGGGATCGTCGTCAGGAACTGCCGCAGCAGGAAGATGGAGAACGCGTCGCCGAACGCCATGGGGATGATCAGCGGCCACAGGGTGCCGGACAGGTCCAGCTGCTTCGCCCAGAACAGGTACATCGGGATGATGATCACCTGCGGGGGCAGCATCATCATCGAGATGACCAGCATCAGCGAGAGATTGCGGCCGCGGAAGCGGAACTTGGCCAGCGCGTAGGCCACCGGGACGGAGGACACGACGGTGAGGACCGTGCCCGCTCCGGCGTACAGGAGGGTGTTCCGCC
The DNA here is from genome assembly GCF_058344915.1 of Streptomyces sp. PL-25. Taxonomy (NCBI): domain Bacteria; kingdom Bacillati; phylum Actinomycetota; class Actinomycetes; order Kitasatosporales; family Streptomycetaceae; genus Streptomyces; species Streptomyces sp. PL-25. The sequence goes on along the minus strand of NZ_CP136997.1, from coordinate 2,449,947 downwards.
ACCAGGTGAGGAAGCCCGGGGTGTCGAAGACCTTCCTGTAGTTGCCCCACTCCCAGGTGTGCGGGATCAGATCGCGGCTGAGCGCCTGGCTGTCGCTCATCAGCGAGGTCAGGAACACGAACACGAAGGGCAGCACGAAGAAGAGGGCGGCGGCCACGCCGAGCGCGTGGACCGCGATCCACTCCAGGAGGGCCTTGCGGCGGGCGGTGCGCTCCGCGGGCGAGACGGGGGCCTTGAGGGCGGCCGGGTGGTCCAGGACCTGGGTCATCGTCAGTCACCTGCCTGCATGAGACCGCCCCGGCGCCGCATCAGCAGTGAGGTGAACGCCATGGACAGGACGAACAGCACCAGCGCCACCACACAGGCCGAGCCGTAGTCGAAACGCTGGAAGCCGAGGTTGTACACGAGCTGGGGGAGGGTCAGCGTGGACTTGTCCGGGTAGCCGGGCTCGAACATGGTGCCCGCGCCCTGGATCACGCCCGAGGCGACCTTCCCGGCGATCAGCGGCTGCGTGTAGTACTGCATCGTCTGGATCACCCCGGTGACCACGGCGAACATCACGATCGGCGAGATGTTCGGCAGGGTGACGTACCGGAAGCGCTGCCAGGGCGAGGCGCCGTCCAGCTCGGCCGCCTCGTACTGCTCGGTGGGCACGTCGAGCAGGGCGGCCATGAAGATGACCATCAGGTCGCCGATGCCCCACAGGGCGAGCAGGGTCAGGGCCGGCTTGGACCAGGTGGGGTCGTTGAACCAGCCGGGCGCGGGGATGCCCGCCTTCTCCAGCAGGGAGTTGACCGGGCCCGTGCCGGGGTTGAGCAGGAAGGCGAAGGCCATGGTCGCGGCGACCGGCGGGGCCAGATACGGCAAGTAGAACAGGGTGCGGAAGACACCCGTGCCCGTCTTGATCTTGGTGATCAGCAGTCCGATGCCGAGTCCGAACAGGACCCGCAGGGCCACCATGATCACCACCAGCCACAGGGTGTTGCGCAGGGCCGGCCAGAACAGCGGGTAGTTCTCGAAGACGTACGTCCAGTTCTTCGCGCCGCTCCACGTCGGCGGGTTGAAGCCGTCGTAGTGCATGAACGAGAAGTAGACCGTGGAGATCAGCGGATACGCGAAGAAGACCGCGAATCCGATCAGCCAGGGCGACATGAAGGCGAGGGTCCGCAGGGCCGCGCGGCGGCGTTTCGACGCCAGGGTGACGGTGGTCATCGCGTGCCTACTCCGCCTGCGCGATGTCCGTGTCGATCTGGTGGGCGGCCTTTTCGAGACCGGCCTTCAGGTCCTTCTGCTTGCCGCTCTCGTAGTCGTAGCCGAGCTGCTGGACCGTGACCAGGTACTGGCCGCCGTTGATCGAGGCGGGCGTGGTCGTCGAGTTCGTGTCGGCCGCGATGTCCAGGAACGTCTTGAACCGCGGGTCGTACGTGAGCTTCGGGGACTTCAGGGCGGCCAGGGTGGAGGGCACGTTGTGGATGGCGTTGGCGAAGCCGACCACCGCGTCGGTGTCCGTGGAGATGTACTTCACGAATTCCCAGGCCGCGTTCTGCTTGCGGCTGGTGGCGGCGATACCGGTGATGGTGCCGGTGATGTAGCCCTTGCCGTACTGGCTCTCCTGGCCGTCCGGCACGGGCAGCGGGGCCACGCCGATCTCGAAGCCCGGCTTGGCCTCCTCGGCCATGCCCAGGCGCCATTCGCCGTCGAGCTGCATGGCCACCTGGCCGGTGTGGAAGGGGTGCTTGGGGCCCCATTCGTCCCCGAGCGTGGCGCGGTACTTCTCCAGCTTCTGGAATCCGCCGAGTTCGTCGACGAGCTTCTTCTGGAAGGTGTATGCCTTTTCGAAGGCCGGGTCCTTGGCGACGTTCGACTTGCCGTCGGCGTCGAAGTACCGCGGGGAGAACTGCGCGAAGAGGTGCTCGGTCGTGGTCTCCCAGCCGTGGTACGTCGGCATGACACCGAGCTGCTTGAAACCGTCCCCGTCGGGAATCGTCAGCGCCTTGGCGTCCGCCTCGAACTCGGACCAGGTCCTGGGCGCCTGCTTGATCCCGGCCTTCTCGAAAGCGGTCTTGTTGTAGTAGAGCCCGTACGCGTCGCCGAGCAGCGGTGCCGTGCACCGCTTCCCGGCGAACTGCGTGTATTCGTTCATCGCCTTCGGGAATGTTCTGCCGGCGTCGATGCCCGCCTTCTTGAAGAGGGGGTTGAGGTCGACCAGCGCGCCCGAGGAGCAGAACTTGCCCACGTTGTTGGTGGTGAAGGACGAGATCACGTCCGGTGCCTTGTCACCGCCGGTGCGCAGCGCCTGGTTCATCTTGTCGTCGGTCATGTTGCCGACGACGTTGACGTGGATGTTGGGGTGCGCCTTCTCGAAGCCGTCGACCAGCGCCTGGACGCCCTTCACCTCGTTCGGCGCGCTCCAGGCGTGCCAGAAGTTGATCGTGGTGTCCTTCGAGGCGTCGTCGTTCGCTCCGGAGCCGGGCTGGCCGGTGCAGGCGGTGGCGAACAGCGCGACGGAGACGGAGACGGCGAGGACGAGGGCCGCTTTCCGGGGCACTTCGGGCATGACGGGATCTCCCTGGGGCGGGGGGCGGGACGGTGCGGTGCGGACGGGGGAGGACGGGTGGTGCGGGGGGCGGTCGTGCGGTGGTTCAGCGCGAGGTGTCGAAGACCTCGTCGCGGGTGGCCGCGAGGGCGCTCTCCAGCGCGCCGCGCAGCACGGGTTGTTCGCGGACGTCGCCGACCACGAGGCGCGGCCGGGCGGCGGCCAGGTCCTCCAGCTCGGCCTGGACCAGGGCGCGCAGCACCTCGCCGCCGGCGGTGAGCGCGCTGCCGCTGAGCACCACCAGCTCCGGGTCGAGCACGGAGACCAGTGAGGCGAGACCGGTGGCCAGATGGGTCGCGTAGGTCGTCAGCAGGGTGCGGTGCGGGCCGCTCGCGTGGTCGGCGGCGCGGGCCACGAGCGCGGCGGCGGCGTCGGTGTACGGCCCGGTGGGCACGTCCGCGAGGCCGAGCGCGCGGGCCAGCTTGGGTACGGCCTGGGCTCCGGCGAGTTCCTGGTAGCCGCCGCTGTTGGCCTTGGTCACCTGGCGGACCAGGGGCGCGCCGGGCACCGGCAGGAAGCCGACCTCGCCGGCGCCGCCGGTCCAGCCGCGGTGCAGCCGGCCGCCGAGGACCAGGGCGGCGCCCATGCCCTCCTGGTTCCACAGCAGCACGAAGTCCTGGTGGCCGCGGGCCGCGCCGAGGCGCTGCTCGGCGATGGCGACGAGGTTGACGTCGTTCTCGTACTCCACCGGCATCGGCAGCGCCGCGGCCAGTTCGTCGAGGATCGTGGGGGAGTGCCAGCCGGGCAGGTGGGAGGCGTAGCGCAGCCGGCCGGTGTTCGGGTCGAACGCGCCGGGGGTGCCGATGACGAGGCGGTGCACGTCGGCGCGGGCCAGGCCCGCCGCCTTCACCGCGCCGTCCAGCGCGTCGGTGACCTGCCGCACGACCGGCTGGGTCGGGTGCCGGCCGGGTGTGGGCAGCTTGAACTCGCCCACCGTGCGGCCGGTGACGTCGGCGACGGCGGCGCGGATGCGGTGCGGATTGACGTCGAGTCCGGCGGCGTGCGCGGCGGCCGGATTGACGGAGTACAGCTGCGCGTTCGGACCCGGCCTGCCCTCGCTGGTGCCGGTGGCGAGCACCAGCCCGGCGGCCTCAAGACGCGCCAGCAGCTGCGAGGCGGTCGGCTTGGAGAGACCGGTCAGCTTGCCGATCCGGGTGCGCGACAGCGGCCCGTGCTCCAGCAGCAGATCGAGGGCGGCCCGGTCGTTCATGGCGCGCAGGACGCGCGGGGTGCCCGGCGTACCGGCGGTCCCTGCCATGCGTCTCGCCCCCTGCCCTGGAAGATCACTGTTAGGAAAGTTTCCTGTTCGAGTGCCAGGAACCTAAGCCCGAGATGAAGGGGGCGTCAAGACCGGGCGACGGGGAGGCTGCGGAGTCGTTATGCGCGGGTGCCGGAATCCGGGCTCAGCCCGCGACGAACGGGGCGGTGTCGAGCGTGGGGTACGGGACGGGCAGAGGGAGAGCCTGTCCCAGGTCGACCTTTTCCTCGGTGTCGTAGTAGGCCCTGGTGGGCTCGCCCCCGGGAACGACCGGGTCGGTGAGGCAGTGAGCCGTCCTCGACTCGCGGTTGATGAGAACGTAGACGGGGACGCCCGCTGCGGCGTATGTGCGGAGCTTCGGGCCGGTGTCCGTCTCGTGGTTGGTGGAGGTGACCTCGCCGACGAGGGCGAGCATGTCGATCGGGTACCAGGACTTGTGCGCCCGGTGGTAGGACTCGTCCAGCTCGGTCGGCCTCCGACGGCGGACGTAGAAGTCCGGGACGACCAGGGCCATGGTGCTGCCGTCCTTGTGGGCGGCGCGATAGCTGTTTCCCATGCCGACGAGGCGGAAGCCGGCGGTACGGAACTGATGGGCCAACTCGAACACGCCGTCGTTGTGGTTGTCGTTCGGCTGCGGTGGCACGATGGCCGTCCCCTCGACGTACTCGGGTCGAATCGGCGCCACGGACGCCTTCTCGATCGCGATCAACAGATCGATGGGGTCCTGCTGCGTCATGACCGGCTCCGTGATGGGTTCGGCGCTCACCGCTGGTTCTCCTTGTCGCGGCTGGTTCTCCTTGTCGCGCTGCTGCCAGGCTAAGCCCGCGCCGGGTGCCCCGGCGCAACGATGGAGCATGCGACCCGCGCGTCACGCCGTAGCAGCGGGTCCTTCACTCGAACGAGTGTGCTGAACCGTTCCGTCCCGGCCCGTCCCTACTTGCCCGTCGGCTGCTGCGGCGGGATCGGGGTGGTGGCCTTGGCCTGGTCGGAGGCCGGGTTGGCGAAGGCGGAGGGGGCGGCGATGGTGGCCGTCGGGTCGGGGGCCTCGTCGTCGGCGGGGGCCGTGGCGCCGCCCACGATGCGGATGTCCGCCTCGTCGAAGGCGCGCTTGATGCGCCAGCGCAGCTCTCGCTCGACCGCCGTCGACCTGCCCGGCATCGTCTTGGCCGAGACCCGCACCACCATCGAGTCGATCAGCACGCTGTCCAGGCCCAGCACCTCGATCGGGCTCCACAGCAGCTCGTTCCAGGGCTCTTCCTTGCCCATCTTCTCCGCGACCTCGGTCAGCGTCGCCCTGAGCCGGTCCAGATCCTCACCCGCCCGGACGGTCACGTCCACGCCCGCCGTCGCCCAGCCCTGGGAGAGGTTGCCGATCCGCTTGACCTCGCCGTTGCGGACGTACCAGATCTCGCCGTTGTCGCCGCGCAGCTTCGTCACCCGCAGACCGACCTCGATCACCTCACCGGAGGCCACGCCCGCGTCGATCGTGTCCCCGACGCCGTACTGGTCCTCCAGGATCATGAAGACACCGGAGAGGAAGTCCGTGACCAGGTTCCGGGCGCCGAAACCGACCGCGACACCCGCCACACCGGCCGACGCCAGCAGCGGCGCCAGATTGATCTGGAACGCGGACAGCACCATCAGCGCGGCCGTCCCCATGATCAGGAAACTCGCCACCGAGCGCAGCACCGAACCGATCGCCGCCGACCGCTGCCTGCGCCGCTCCGCGTTGACCAGCAGCCCGCCCAGGGCCGTACTGCTCGCCTGCTGCGCGGTGCGGTTCATCCGGTCGATCAGCTTGGTGATCGCCCGCCGCACCACCACCCGCAGCACGCTCGCTATCACCAGGATCAGCACGACCCGCATACCGATCGCCAGCCAGGTGGACCAGTTCTGCTCCACCCAGCTCGCGGCCTGGTTCGCGCTCTCCTGGGCGTCCTGGAGCGTGGGGACCGTCACGGAGGGTGACTCCGAGGGGGACGGCGAGAGGCCGGCGGCCAGCAGGACGGCGGACAAGGACACGGCGGGTACCTCCAGGTGCGCCTGCCCGCCGGCGCCGCGATCCGAAACGCGGCGGTCGATATCGTCTGGGTCACGAAGTGGTCACCGCACGGGCAGGGCAACCACACTAACGGGGCACGGAACGCCGCTCCCCGCGAACTCCCGGACCGGCCCGCCCCCGGCACCGCCCTTCCCCCTCTGATCAGGCCGTGTGGGCGCGCGGCGTCCCGAGGCCCGCGCCGGGTGTGGTCGAAAACACTCCCGGCCCGTTACCGGGACATGGTGGCGCGTCCACCAGGCATGAGGGGAGACTGACTCCAGATCGTCCCGGCGCGAGCCACGCGCCGCCGGCGTACAAGGAGGCACCCGTGCCGCATGTCCTGGTCCTCAACGCGTCGTACGAGCCCCTCGGCGTCGTACCGCTCCGCCGCGCGCTCGTCCTCGTGCTGGAGAACAAGGCGGTCTGCCTCGAGGAGTCCGGCGCCCATCTGCACAGCGCGACCGTCACCGTCCCCGCACCCAGCGTGGTCCGGCTCAAGCGTTTCGTCCGGGTCCCCTACCGGGGGCCCGTCCCCCTGACCCGCAGGGCGCTGTTCGCCCGGGACGGGGGCCGCTGCATGTACTGCGGCGGCGTCGCCACCAGCGTCGACCACGTCGTCCCGCGCTCGCGCGGCGGGCTGCACGCCTGGGACAACGTGGTGGCCTCCTGCCGCCGCTGCAACCACGTCAAGGCCGACCGCCACCTCGTCGAACTGGGCTGGCGCCTGCGGCACAAGCCGGCCCCGCCGACCGGTCTGGCCTGGCGCATCATCGGCACCGGCCACCGCGACCCGCGCTGGCTGCCCTATCTCCAGCCGTACGGCGCGGACGACGCGCTGGCGCGGATCGACGGGATCTCCGCCTGAGGGGCCGCCCCGCCTCGGCCTGCCGCGCCTCTCGGGACGAGACCGGTCACCCGCGTTCCGCCGTCCGCGCGGGCGGAAGTGGCCGCCGGGCCGTGCGTAGCGCAACCTGGTGGGAGCGGAATGTGACCGAGAGCACGTAGTTCGCTCGCGTGCGTCTGCCATCGCGCGCACTGGGTAGGGCTGCGGTAATCCGCTCGATGCCGTAGCCGACAAGGAGACCCCCGTGACCGCACCGGCGCACCTGCTGCTCTCGGCCCTGACCGACACCGTCCTCTCGGACACCGCCCTGTCCGACGCCACATCCGAGGGCACCACCTCCTCCGATGTGCCCGGACCCGACCGGACCCTGCCCAAACCCGCGGCGGGGCCGGACCACCGGCTCCGCCCGGACACCACCGGTCTCGTCCAGACCGGTCTGGACGCCCTCCACCCCGGCGCCCCCTACCCGGACGTGTTCACCTCGGAGGCGCCCTGGGCCGAGGCCCCGCTGACCAGCGAACCGCCGCTGCCCGACGCCGAACCGCTCACCAGCGAACCACCCCTCGCCGAGGCCGCGCCGCTGACCAGCGAGTCCACCGCCGACCCCGGCCCGCGCGACGCGGAGCGGTAGATGGCCGCGCCACGGCCGGCCGGAACCGCCGGACCCGCCGGATCCGCCAGATCCGCCGGGGATACCAGGGGCGCGGGGGGCGCCGGGGACGACGACCTCGCCCGGCTCGCCGCGCTGCACGGCGTCGCCACCTCCTACAGCCCCGCCCCGGGCCGTACGGTGGCTGCCTCGCCCGGCGCCGTCGTCGCCGCGCTCGCCGCCCTGGACGTCGACGCGAGCACCCCGGAGGCGGTCCGCGCCGCGCTCACCGCCCGCGAGAGCGCCCTGCGGGAACGCTTGCTCCCGCCCACCCTGGTCCACTGGACCGACGCCGGACCCCCCGAAGCCCTCACCGCGCTCCCGCCCGGTACCCGGCTCACCGTCGAGACCGAGCAGGGCGGGACCCGCTCCGGCGCCGACGACCTGCCCCCGGGCGTCCACCGGCTGACCGCCACCGCCCCCGACGGCCGGAGGGCCGAGGCGCACCTGATCGTCGCCCCGCCCCGGCTGCCCCCGCCGCCCGGACGCTCCTACGGGCTGCTCGTCCAGCTCTACTCCCTGCTCTCCCACCGCTCCTGGGGCATGGGCGACCTGGGCGACCTCGCCGAGCTGAGCGGCTGGGCCGGGCGGACCCTGGGAGCCGGGTTCGTCCAGGTCAACCCGCTGCACGCGGCCGTGCCCGGCGACCCCACCGATTCCGCCGGCCCCACCGACCCCTCGCCCTACCGCCCCTCCTCGCGCCGCTTCCCCGACCCCGTGCACCTGCGGATCGAGGACGTCCCCGAGTTCGCGTACGTCACCGGCGACGCGGACCGCGCACGGCTGCACACCCTGGGGGAACGGGCCGCCCGCCTGCGCGCCGAGGTCCTCGGCAAGGGCGCCCTGATCGACCGGGACGCGGTGTGGGACCTGAAACGCGAGGCCCTGGAGATCCTGCACCGGGTCCCGCTCGGCCCCGGCCGAGCCGCCGCCCACGCCGCCTTCCTCGCCCGCGAGGGCCGGGCCCTGACCGACCACGCCACCTGGTGCGCCCTCGCCGAGGCGCACGGCTCCGACTGGAGCCGCTGGCCCGAGGGCCTGCGCGATCCGCGCTCGCCGCAGACGGCCCGCGCCCGCGCGGAACTGGCCGACCGCGTCGACTTCCACTCCCGCCTCGCCTGGCTCACCGACGAACAGCTCACCGCCGCCCAGCGCGCCGCCCGCGAGTCCGGCATGCCGCTCGGGATCGTGCACGACCTCGCCGTGGGCGTGCACCCCGGCGGCGCCGACGCGTGGGCGCAGCAGGACGTCTTCGCCGCCGGGATGTCCGTCGGCGCCCCGCCGGACGCCTTCAACGCGCACGGCCAGGACTGGGGCCTGCCGCCCTGGCGCCCCGACCGCCTCGCCGCCTGCGGCCACGCGCCCTTCCGGCGGCTGCTGCGCGCCCTGTTCCGCTCCGCCGGCGCCCTGCGCATCGACCATGTGATGGGCCTGTTCCGGCTCTGGTGGGTGCCGCGCGGCCACCCGCCCACCGAGGGCACCTACGTCCGCCACGACGCCGAGGCCATGCTCGCCGTGCTGGTGCTGGAGGCCGCGCGGGCCGGCGCCGTGGTGATCGGCGAGGATCTCGGCACCGTGGAACCCGGGGTGCGCGAGACCCTGGACCGGCGCGGAGTGCTCGGCACGTCGGTCCTCTGGTTCGAACGGGACTGGGACGGCGACGGCCGCCCGCTGCCGCCCGCCCGCTGGCGCGCCGACTGCCTGGCCACGGCCACCACGCACGACCTGCCGTCCACCGCCGCCCGCCTCACCGGCGAGCACGTCGCCCTGCGCCACCGCCTGGGCCTGCTCACCCGCCCGCTGGAGCAGGAACGCGCGGAGGCCACCGCGGACGTGGACGAGTGGCTGGCCCTGCTGGGGGAACTGGGACTGCTCCTGGGGGCGGCGGGTGAGGGAGCGGGGGCCGGGACCACGGCAGGGGGCCCCGGGGACGAGGCCCGGGTCGAGGCCGGGATCCAGGCCGTCCACCGCTTCCTGCTGCGCACCCCCGCCCGGATGGTGGGCCTCTGGCTGCCGGACGCCGTGGGCGACCGCCGCCCGCAGAACCTGCCCGGCACCTCGGCCGAGTACCCCAACTGGCGCCTGCCCGTCGCCGACGCCGAGGGCCGCCCGGTGACCCTGGAGGACCTGGCCGCCTCGCCCCGTCTGCGCGCCCTGGCGGACGTGCTGCGCGCCGGGGTGCGGGCAGGGGTGCGGAAGGACGAAGGAGGAGGGGCGGAGGGCTGACGGCGGGGGCGCGCGGGCGGTCCGCGCGCCTCATACGGCACCCCGGACGCGCGGCCCGTTCCGGCGTTCGCTACTTTGGCACCGTGGACAAGAAGAACGCCCTGCGCGCCGGCACCCTGGCGGCCGGTACGACGCTGATGATGCTGCTCATGTCGTCCCCCGCGCTCGCGGTGATCCGTGACGACGGCGACGACCCCGGCAAGGGCCTGGGCGTCGCCGAGACGCTGGGTCTGTTCGTCGGGATCCCGCTGGCCCTGTTCGTGATCATCGGCGGTCTCGTCATGGTCCTGGACCGGTCCCACAAGCACCAGGACACCAGCCGGAACGTGAACGTCAAGGCCTGACGGCCACCGGCGGTCCCACGCCTGGTCCTACGCCGAGGGCGCCCGCCCCGCCGTACGTACGCGCATGAGCCGTACGTACGCGACGGGGCGGGCGCCCTCGCCGTGTCCGCCCCTCGGGCCGGGCGCGGTCAGGGGCTGGGCGCCGTGAGATAGCGCTGCACGGTGGGCGCCAGCCAGGCCAGCGCCTCCTGGCGGGCCAGGGCGACGGCCGCCGGGATGCGCAGCACGTACCGGGTGAGCGCCAGCCCGAGCAACTGGGACGCGCACAGCGCCGCCCGCGCCGGAACCTGCTCGGGGTCCGGGCACACCGCCTGCGCGACCGGCAGCAACTGCTCCCGGAACACCCGTTGCAGCCGCTCGGCCCCGGCGGTGTTGGTGACACCGACGCGCAGGATCGCCGTCAGCTCGCCGCTCTCCTCCCAGAGGTCGAGGAAGTGCGAGACGAGAGCGTGGCCGACCTGGTCGCGGGGGAGCGCGGACAGGTCCGGGAGCCGCAGATCCACGGAGACGGCCGCCGCGAACAGGCTCTCCTTGTTGCCGTAGTAGCGCATGACCATCGACGGATCGATCTTCGCGTCCTTGGCGATGGCCCGGATGGTCGCCCGTTCGTACCCGTCCGCCGCGAAACGGGCCCGCGCGGCGGCGAGGATGGCGGCGCGGGTGGCGTCGGAACGTCGGGCCGAGGCGGAAGGGGGAGGAGAGGCGGGTGCGGCAGAGGAGGCAGGTGACGTGGCTGGGGTGGCGCGATCTGGCATGCCTACGAACGTAGGCCAACACTCGTAGGCCAACAAGCGTTGACGCGCCCGCGTCGCCGGGTTTACGTTTGCCAACAGATGTTGGCCCACGCATGTTGGCCGACGCATGTTGGCCCGCAAGCGTTCACTCACGGGCGTTCGCCTACAAGTGTTCGCCCACGAGTGTTGGCGCCCGAACCACCACGCACTCGCTCGCCCACAAGCGTTTGCCCACAAGCGTGGACCGGCCGAAGCAGCCATCGAGGAGGCCCCTCATGACCACCACCCCCGTGATCGTCGTCGGCGCCGGCCCCACCGGACTCCTGCTGGCCGGCGACCTCGCCGCCGCCGGTGTCCCCGTCACCCTCGTCGAGAAGCGCCCCCACCGGATCAGCAACCTCTCCCGCGCCTTCGTCCTGCACGCCCGCACCCTCGAACAGCTCGACGCCCGCGCGCTCGCCGACGAACTGGAGGCGATCGGCCGCCCCCTGGACCGGCTGAACCTCTTCGGCCGCCTCTCCCTCGACCTCACCGCCCTGCACTCCCGTTTCCGCCATGTCCTCGTCCTGCCGCAGTACGAGGTCGAGAAGGTGCTGGAGCGGCGCGCGGCCGAGAGCGGCGTGGACTTCCGCTACGAGACCGAGGTGACCGGACTCGCCCAGCACGCGGACGGCGTGACCGTGGCGGTGCGCGGCGCCGACGGCCGGTCGGCGTCGCTGCGCGGGTCGTACGTCGTCGGCGCGGACGGGATGCGCAGCGCGGTGCGGCGGGCGGTCGGGCTGCCGTTCCCGGGGCGGTCGGTGATCCGTTCGGTGGTGCTGGCGGACGTACGGCTGGCCGAGCCGCCCGAGACGCTGCTGACGGTCAACGCGACCGGGGACGCGTTCGCCTTCCTCGCGCCCTTCGGGGACGGCTACCACCGGGTGATCTGCTGGCGCCGGGGCCGGGAGGAGGCCGACGACGCGCCGGTCGGCCTCGACGAGGTCAAGGAGATCACCCGGCTCGCGCTCGGCCGCGACTACGGCATGCACGACGCCCGCTGGACCTCACGTTTCCACAGCGACGAGCGACAGGCGCCCGCCTACCGCGTCGGCCGGGTCCTGCTCGCCGGGGACGCCGCCCATGTGCACAGCCCGGCCGGCGGGCAGGGCATGAACACCGGCCTCCAGGACGCGGCCAACCTCAGCTGGAAGCTCGCCCAGGTCGTCACCGGGCACGCACCCGAGGCGCTCCTCGACACCTACCAGGCCGAACGCCACCCGGTCGGCAGGGCCGTGCTGCGCAGCAGCGGAGGCATCGTGCGGCTCGCGATGGCCGGGCGCCCCTGGACCCTGGCCCTGCGCGCCGCGCTCGTCACCGCACTCGGCGCCTGCGCCCCGCTCCGCCGCCTGGTCACCGGCCAGGTCACCGGCATCGGCTACCGCTACCGGGCGCCGCGCGGCGCGCACCGGCTCGTCGGCACCCGCGTCCCGGACGTGGCGCTCGCGGACGGCGGCCGGCTGTACGAGGCCCTGCGCGGCGGCCGGTTCGTCCTCCTCGCCCCCCAAACCCACGAGGTGACCCCGGAGCGCGCCGCCCGCCTGACCGCCGCGCGCTGGGCGAGCGGGCGCCGTACGGCCCTGCTGGTCCGCCCCGACGGCTACGCGGCCTGGGCGGCGGACACGCCCGACCCGGCGGAGATCGAGGCCGCGCTCGCCGCCCACGTGGGCTGAGCCGCCACAGCATCCTTCAGCCGCTCATCAACCTTTCAGTTCTGCTGAAAAGACCGCTCGAAAAGTTTCGATGGACCTGACAGGTCGGCCGCTGTCACGGTGGTTCCGGACCGGGTGGGACGCCTCCGCCCCGCCCGCCGTCCCGCCCCGTCCAGCGAAAGGACCCCCGTGGCCTCCGTCCGGAACCGGACACCCCGCCCACCCGTGGCGCCACCGACCCCGGCGACCGCGTCCGCCGCGCGGCCCGTCGCCCTCGGGACCGCCCTCGCCGCGCTGGCCACCGTCGTCTGGGCGGGCAGTTTCGTCACCTCCCGCGCGCTGCACGACAGCGTGCCGCCGGTGCAGCAGGCGTTCTGGCGCTGGGTGGTGGCGCTCGTGGCGGTGGCACCCTTCGGTGCCCGCGCCGCCTGGCGGCAGCGGGAGCTGATCCGCCGCCACGCGGCCTTCGTCCTGCTGGCCGCGCTGCTCGGCATCGCCGTCTACAACACCCTGGTCAACCAGGCCGGACTGACCACCCCGGCCGCCAACATGGGCATGATCATGGCCGCCTCGCCGGTGCTGATGGCGGTCCTGGAACGGGCCGGCGGCGCCCGGCTCGGCGCCCGCCGGGTCGCGGGCCTGCTCACCGCCTGCGCGGGTGTGGTGCTGCTGGTGGCGGGCGGCGGCGGGGCCTCCTTCGCCGCCGGGGACCTGTGGATGATCGCCGCGGCCTGCTGCTTCGGCGGCTACAGCGCCCTGCTGCGCCGCCGCCCCGCCGGGCTGGACGGCGCCGGGTTCCTCTTCACCACCTTCCTGGCCGGCACGCTCATGCTGGTGCCGTGCCAGCTCGGCAGCCTCGCGCTCCAGGGCGGGTTCGCCCCCGCGCCCGGCACCCTGCTCCCGCTCCTCTACGTCGGCGTGATGTCCTCCGCCCTCGCCTTCTTCGCCTGGAACAAGGCGATCTCCCTGGTCGGCCCGACCCGCGCCGGACTCGTCTACTACCTCCAGCCGGTCTGTGTGGCGCTGCTGTCCTGGGCGCTGCTCGGCGAGGCGGCGGGTCCGCGCCAGGCACTGTGCATGGTGCTGATCCTGGGCGGCGTCGTCCTCGGCTCGGCGGCCCGCCGCTGACGCCGCTGACGCCGCTGAGGACCGTACGGCCGTACGGGTCGTACGGCCGTATAGGTTGCCGCCATGGCCGAGTGGGAGATCCGGAAGCTGCGCATCCTGCGGACGCTGCGGGAGCGGGGGACCGTGACCGCGACGGCCGAGGCGCTGCACATGACCCCGTCCGCCGTCTCCCAGCAGCTGACCAACCTCGCCGCCCAGCTCGGGGTGCCGCTGCTGGAGGCGCGCGGGCGGCGGGTGCGGCTCACGGACGCGGCCCGGCTGGTGCTGCGGCACGCCGACGCCGTGTTCGAGCAACTGGAACGCGCGGACGCGGAGATGGCGGCGTACACGCGCGGCGAGGCCGGTGAGGTGCGGGTCGCGGCCTTCTCGACCGCGGTGCCCGCCCTGGTGGTCCCGGCGGTACGGGCGCTGCGCGCGAGCCGGCCCGGGGTGAGCGTACGGGTGCGGGAGGCGGAGGCGGGCGAGGCGTACGACCTGCTGGCCGCCGGTGAGGTGGACCTCGCGCTGTCGCTGGCCGCGCACGCGCCGACCGCGGTCGACCCGGGCTTCACCCGCGTACCGCTGCTCGCCGACCCGCTCGACCTCGCCCTGCCGCCCGGCCACGCGCTGGCCTCGGCGCCCGAGGTGCGGCTGGCCGATCTCGCCGCCGAGGCGTGGATCTTCGGCGGCAGCGGCCCGTGGTCCGACATCACCCGTACGGCCTGCGAGGCGGCCGGGTTCAGCCCGCACCAGGGGCACACGGCGGCCGGCTGGACGGCCATCCTGGCGATGGTGGAGGCGGGCATGGGCGTCGCGCTCGTACCGCGCATGGCCGCCCTGCGCCGCGACGGCGTGGTGCTCCGCGAACTGGCCGCCGACCGCCCCCGCCGCCACGTCGTGGCCGCCCTGCGCAAGGGCGCCCGTGACGCCCCCGCCCCCCGGACCGTCCTGGCGGCCCTGCGCACAGCGGCCACGCACCTGACGACCGCCCAGGACGCCCGGACCGAGGCGGGCGAGGGCTGACCGGGAAGCACGCAGACAGGCGCCCCGGCGGTCAGTCGGGTGTGAACTCGTACTGCAGCTCGTAGAGGTGCCCGGCCTTGACCATGACCTTGGCCTCGATGGGGAAGTCGTCGTCGCTGAACACCACGCGCAGGGTCCGCAGCACCGGCAGGTCACTGGGCAGTGCCAGCGCCTGGAACTGCTCCTGCGTGGGGACCCGGGCCGAGACCCGGTCCACGCTGAGGCGCGGGGGATACCCGAGTCCGGCGAGGAGCGCTGGGGTGCCGCCTCGGATCTTCCGCTTCTCGGTGATGGCGGTACCGCGGGCCACCGCCATCGGGTAGTAGGACTTGACCAGTTCCACAGGTTCGCCGTCGAGGGAGAGGACCTGGTGGCGCAGAAGCGCCGTCTCACCGTCCGCGAGGTCCAGCGCGGCGCGGACGTCGGCAGGCGGGTTCGATTCCCGTACGTCCAGGAGCGTGCTGTGCGCGCGGCTGCCGAGCTTCGCCGCCTCGGTCAGCCACCTGTAGGGCTCTCCCGGGGTGGCCGGGCTCATGAACGCGGCCGGACGCATGGTCCGCTGGCGGTGCTCCCGCACCGTGATCGCGGCACCGGCGCGGCCGACCACCAGTTCCTCGTCCTTGAGGATCTGCACCGCCTTCTGGATCGTGGCGTTCGAGGCGCCGAACCGGTCCTTGAGCTGGGCGGTGGAGGGCAGGCTGGTGCCCGGCGCCAGGTCGCCGCTCATGATGTCGTCCCGGAGGTCGGCGGCGATCCGCTCGTGCAGTGAGCGCCGGTCCGGGAGTCCGTTGTCGTCGGGCACGGTCATCCGATTCGCATCTCGTAGCGCAACTGCTGCCGGTGGGCGGGCATGAGCATCTGATCGACCTGGATGGGCCGGTCGGTTCTGTCCAGCGTGACGCGGCTGAGGCGAAGCACCGGCTGGTCCGGTGCCATGCGCAGGGCCTCGCACTCGTCCGGATCGGGCATACGCGCTGTGACGTCCTCGCGTACGCGCGCGCCGACATGGCCGAGTCCGGCGAGAAGGGTCACGGCCCCGCCCGGGATCCTGGCACGCTCGGCGAGGCGGGTGCCGCGCGCGATGGCCAGGGGATAGTAGGTGTCCGTCAACTCGGTGGGCCACCCGTCCAGTTCGATGACCCGGCGGCGTACCACGACGGCTTCTCCGGCGGGCAGTTCGAACAGTGCGGCGACCTCGTCCGGAGCGGGCACCTCGCCCGCGTACGTGATGCGCTGGCTGCCCTTCCCGCCTCGCGCCGCCGCTTCGGCCGCCCAGGCGTCAGGCTGCCCGGATTCGTGCGGAGCCAGGTACGGCATCGAGGTGCTGACCCAGGTGCTGTCACTCACGCGGTCCTCCTGTGTTCGGGCCGACCTTCTGCCGCCCACCGCGTTGGCGACCGGCTTCACGGCCACTCGGCCGCAGAGCGGTGGGCAGGGCGCGGCACGGTCCGTGCCCGTGCCGGTGGCCCGGGACGGGGACGCAGGGCCGGTCACACGCTGAAGAGGCGCGCGCAGGTGGGCGTACGCACGCCCGCGCGCGCCAACAGCGGGGGGCGCCCGGCATGCGCACCGGGCGCCCCTCAACTCGCCGTCGCGGGCAGCGCGGCGGGCGCCTAGCGGCCGCCCGCCGCCGCGTCCGCCGCCTGGGCGCGCAGGGAGCGTTCGATGCCCGCGCGGGACTCCGAGACGAGGCGGCGCAGGGCCGCGTTCGGCGGGGTGGAGGCCAGCCACTCGTCGGTGCGGCGCAGGGTGTCCTCCGAGACCTGGACCGACGGGTACAGGCCGACCGCGATCTGCTGGGCCATCTCGTGGGAGCGGGAGTCCCAGATGTCCTTGAGCACCTCGAAGTACCGCTCGGTGTACGGCGCCAGCAGCTCGCGCTGGTCGGTCTGGACGAAGCCGCCGATGACCGCCTCCTGGACGGCGTTCGGCAGCGTGTCGGAGTCGACGACCGACGCCCACGCCTCGGCCTTGGCCTCCTCGGTCGGGCGGGCGGCGCGGGCGGTGGCCGCGTGCCGCTCACCGGCGGCGGTGCGGTCGCGCTCGTACTCCCCGGCGATCTCCGGCTCGTCGAACCGGCCCACCGCCGCGAGCCGCTGCACGAAGGCCCAGCGCAGCTCGGTGTCCACGGCCAGGCCCTCGATCGTCTGCGAGCCCTCCAGCAGCGCGTTCAGCAGGTCGAGCTGCTCGGGCGTGCGGGCGGTCGCCGCGAAGGCGCGGGCCCAGGCCAGCTGGTGGTCGCTGCCCGCCTCGGCGGTGCGCAGATGGGCCAGCGTGGCGTCCGTCCAGCGGGTCAGCAGCGCGTCGCGGGCGGCCGGGTCGGCGTACAGGTCGATGGCCAGCTTCACCTGGCGCTGGAGCGACTGCACCACGCCGATGTCGGACTCCTTGCCGATGCCGGACAGCACCAGCGACAGGTAGTCGCGGGTGGCCAGCTCGCCGTCGCGGGTCATGTCCCAGGCCGAGGCCCAGCACAGCGCGCGCGGCAGCGAGGACGCGAAGTCGCCCAGGTGCTCGGTGACGACCGCGAGCGAATGCTCGTCAAGACGGACCTTGGCGTACGACAGGTCGTCGTCGTTGAGCAGGACGACCGCCGGGCGGCGCCGGCCGGCCAGCTGCGGCACGGCGGTCAGCTCGCCGTCCACGTCCAGCTCGATCCGGCCGTCCTCGGCGCGCACCAGCTTGCCGCTCGCCTCGTCCAGGTCGTACAGGCCGATCGCGATGCGGTGCGGGCGCAGCGTGGGCTCGCCCTTGGCACCGGCCGGGAGCGCGGGGGCCTCCTGGCGGACGGCGAAGGAGGTGATGACGCCGTTCTCGTCGGTCTCGATCTCCGGGCGCAGGATGTTGATCCCGGCCGTCTCCAGCCACTTGTGCGACCAGGTCCTCAGATCGCGGCCGGAGGTCTCCTCCAGGGCGCCCAGCAGGTCCGACAGGCGGGTGTTGCCGAAGGCGTGCCGCTTGAAGTACGCCTGCACGCCCCGGAAGAACTCGTCCATGCCGACGTAGGCCACCAGCTGCTTGAGGACGCTGGCGCCCTTGGCGTAGGTGATGCCGTCGAAGTTGACGAGGACGTCGTCCAGGTCGTTGATGTCCGCCATGATCGGGTGGGTGGACGGCAGCTGGTCCTGCCGGTACGCCCAGGTCTTCATGGAGTTCGCGAACGTGGTCCACGAGTGCGGCCAGCGCGAGCCGGGGGCGTGCGCCTGGCAGGCGATGGAGGTGTAGGTGGCGAACGACTCGTTCAGCCACAGGTCGTTCCACCACTCCATGGTGACCAGGTCGCCGAACCACATGTGGGCCAGCTCGTGCAGGATCGTCTCGGCCCGCATCTCGTACGCCGCGTCGGTCACCTTGGACCGGAAGACGTACTGGTCGCGGATGGTCACCGCGCCCGCGTTCTCCATCGCGCCCGCGTTGAACTCGGGCACGAACAGCTGGTCGTACTTGGCGAACGGGTAGGCGTAGTCGAACTTCTCCTGGAACCAGTCGAAGCCCTGCCGGGTGACGTCGAAGATCGCGTCGGCGTCGAGGAACTCGGCGAGCGAGGGACGGCAGTAGATGCCGAGCGGCACGGACTGCCCGTCCTTCTCGTACACGCTGTGCACGGAGTGGTACGGGCCGGCGATCAGCGCCGTGATGTACGTCGAGATGCGCGGCGTCGGCGCGAACTCCCAGACGTTGTCGCGGGGCTCGGGGGCCGGCGAGTTGGACACGACGGTCCAGCCCTCGGGCGCCTTCACGGTGAACCGGAAGGTCGCCTTGAGGTCGGGCTGCTCGAAGGCGGCGAAGACGCGGCGGGCGTCCGGCACCTCGAACTGCGTGTACAGGTACGCCTGGTCGTCGACCGGGTCGACGAAGCGGTGCAGGCCCTCACCGGTGTTGGTGTACGCGCAGTCGGCGGCGACGCGCAGCACGTTGGGGCCCGCCAGCAGGCCGGGCAGGGCGATCCGGGAGTCCTTGAAGACCTCCGCGGGGTCCAGCGCGTCGCCGTTGAGGGTCACCTCGTGGACGGCCGGGGCGATCAGGTCGATGAAGGACTCGGCGCCGTCCTCGGCGACGTCGAAGCGCACCGTGGTCACCGACCGGTAGGTACCTCCCCCGCTCTCGGCTTCGTCCGAGCGGGAGGTGCCCCCACCCTGCGCGCCGGAGAGGTCGAGATCGATCTCGTACGAGTCAACGGTCAGCAGCTTCGCCCGCCGCCGCGCCTCTTCGCGAGTCAGGTTTGTGCCAGGCACGCGGTCATCTCCTCGTGATGTGTGGATTGCGTCATCCTTCCATGCGAGCCGCACGGAACGCGACGACCGGATTCCGCCGGTGGGCGGCCGGTCGCGGCGCGAGGCTGGAGCCATGACGACAGGGCGAGACACCATGGTCCACCAGGCACGCGCCGTCGAACCGGCCGTGCTGAGCCGACTGCGCGAGCGGGACGACGCCGGACGCCCGGCGATCCCCTTCACCGACCCGGAAGGCGGCGCTCCGCTGCGCTGCTGCCTGCGCAGGAGCGAGCCCGGCGAGCGGCTCGCGCTGGTCTCCTACGCGCCGCTGCGGCGCTGGGCGGCCGCGACGGGCGCCGACCCCGGCGCCTACGACGAGCAGGGGCCCGTCTTCGTGCACGCCGGGGAGTGCGCGGGCCCGGACGCCGGCGACCGGCTCCCCTTCGCGAACGCGCCCCGCGTGGCGCGCCGCTACTCCGCCCAGGGCCGCATCCTGGGCGGGGCGCTGGTGGAGGCGGGCGCCGGGCGTTTCGACGCCGCCCTCACCGAGGCGTTCGACGACCCGGCCGTGGCACTGGTCCACATCCGGGCCGTCGAGTACGGCTGCTTCCTCTACGAGGTGCGCAGGCCGTAGGGCCTCCACGAGGTGCGCGGGCCCCGGGTGCTTTGGGGCCCGCCGCCCGGGTCAGCCCTTCAGCTCCGCCGCCACCAGCTCCGCGATCTGCACCGCGTTCAGGGCCGCGCCCTTGCGGAGGTTGTCGTTGGACAGGAACAGGGCGAGGCCGTGCTCCACGGTCTCGTCGCGGCGGATGCGGCCGACGAAGGACGGGTCCTGGCCGGCGGCCTCCAGCGGCGTCGGGATGTCCGAGAGGACGACACCGGGGGCGCCGGCCAGCAGCTCGGTGGCGCGCTCCGGGCTGATCGGCCGCGCGAAACGGGCGTTGACCTGGAGGGAGTGCCCGGAGAAGACGGGCACCCGCACACAGGTGCCGGAGACCTTCAGCTCCGGGATCTCCAGGATCTTGCGGGACTCGTGGCGGAGCTTCTGCTCCTCGTCGGTCTCGTTCAGACCGTCGTCGACGAGGTTGCCCGCGAAGGGCAGCACGTTGAAGGCGATCGGGCGCTTGTAGACGGCCGGCTCGGGGAAGTCGACGGCCGAGCCGTCGTGGGTCAGCCTGTCGGCGTCGGCGACGGTCTTCTGCGTCTGGCCGTGCAGCTCGGCGACGCCCGCGACGCCCGAGCCGGACACCGCCTGGTAGGTGGCGACGACCAGCGCCTCCAGACCGGCCTCGGCGTGCAGCGGCCTGAGGACCGGCATCGCGGCCATGGTCGTGCAGTTCGGGTTGGCGATGATGCCCTTGGGGCGGTCCGCGACCGCGTGCGGGTTCACCTCGGACACCACCAGCGGCACGCCCGGGTCGCGGCGCCAGGCCGAGGAGTTGTCGATCACCACGGCGCCCTGCCCGGCGACCTTCTCGGCCAGCGCCTTCGAGGTCGCGCCGCCCGCCGAGAACAGCACGATGTCCAGGCCGGAGTAGTCGGCGCTCGCCGCGTCCTCCACCGTCACGCCGTCCAGCACCCGGCCCGCCGAGCGGGCCGAGGCGAACAGGCGCAGCTCGGTGACGGGGAAGTCGCGCTCCGTGAGGATCCTGCGCATGACCGTGCCGACCTGACCGGTGGCTCCGACGATTCCGACCCTCACGGTGTCTCCTCTGTGTGCTGTGCGTGCGTCTGCCGCGCGTGTCGCCCGGCCGCGGCCTTTCCATCATGCGGCCGACCCGGGCCCGGGTGTCCAGTTCTTTGCGCCGCGTGCCCGGCGCCCCCGCGGAAATGGGGACGACTCGGACCGCCCCGCGGTTGCGGTTCTGCGGCACGCACCCGGTGTGAGCTGGAGAAATTCGCCCGTCCTCGGCCGTGCGCCGCAAGCTGTGCTGCTGGGTGCCTGCCCATCCCGCGCGGGCGTATCCGACGATGTGACGTACGCAACGGGAGCGGGCGGCCGTCCGTGGCACGGGAAAGGGCGGGCGCCCCGGTGGACGCCCGCCCCTCAGCCGTCACGGCGGCCCCGCGCGAGAGCTACGGCAGGACGGTGCCGATCCGCACGCTGCCGGTGCCCGCGACGGTGCCCCGCGCGTTCACCAGCCGCACCTGCCCGAAGAACTCGCGTCCCTCGGGTGCCTGGGCGGCGGCGGTGACCTGGCCGGTCACGGTCGCGGAGGCGCCCGTGCCCAGCTTCACCGGCGCGCCGTCCACGGAGACGGTGCCGAGCGTGGTGGAGAAGAACACGTCACGGTAGTCGTACTCCGTCGAACCGGACGGCACCGAGTACGCGGCGACCTCGACGGTGTACGTCCCGGCGGCCGGCGAGGCGATCGACACCGACTCCTCCGAGTCGCCGTCGGCGGACTTGGCGACCTGCTTGCCGCTCGCGTCGTAGACCGCGAGGTCCAGGTCGGCCGACTTGTCGGAGACACCGCCGATGGCGACGTCCAGCGAGGCGGCGCCCGCGGGCACCGTCACCGTCGTGGTCTGCTTCTCGCCATGGGACACGGTCGGCCGGGCGGACTTGGCCGAGCCGAGCGGGCCGCCGGTGAGGCGGCCGTCCAGCGCGGCGTACGTGTTCGTCACCTTCCAGGAGGCGGTCACCGGCGTGCCGGTCTTCGCCTCGGGCACGGTCACGGTCTGCGGGTCGAAGGCCGCACCCAGCACGGTGACGTCGAGCCGGTAGGGGTTGTCGAGCTGCGGCGAGGTGCGGCGCGCCTCGACCTCGACCTCCCACACGCCCGGCTGCGGGTCGGCGTAGGAGCGGACGTCCGGCTTGCAGCCGTTGCCGTCGAGGTAGTTGTTGTAGCAGTACGGGGTCGAGGTGTTGTCGACCGGGACGCCGTACGGGTGGATGGCGATGAACCGGGTCTGGCTCTTGTCGGCGAGGCCGCCGATGGCCACCTCCAGCGACTTCGCGCCCGCGGGCACGGTCAGGAAGTAGGAGCGGGTGGCGTTGCGCTGCACCGACGCCTTGGCGGAGTAGGTGTACGCGACCGGGTCCGCGACCACGACCGTGGTGAGGATCTGCCGGTCGACGCCGGTGGTGAACGGGTCGTCGACCTCGAGGATCGCGCTCTTCAGGCCCGCCGAGCGCGGCGCGGCCTGCACCTTGACCGTCACCGGCCGGTTCAGCGGCAGCCGCACCAGCGGCGAGCCGACGACGCGGAACGTCTGCTCGGCGTTGTTCGCCAGGCGCAGCGTGTGCCACACGGCGGCGGGCGAGCCCGAGGTACGGGTGACGGTGATGTCGTACGTCTTCTTCTGGCCGGCCTTCAGGCCGCCCTCGCGGTCGTAGAGGCCGGTGCCGTGGCCCGGGGTCTTCAGCGCCTCGTCGATCGCGGTGTCGACCGGGGCGTCGACCGTGTAGTCGTGCGCGCCCGCGCCCAGCCGGATCAGCTTCCAGGCGTCCACGATGTCGATGCGGCCCGCGCCCTCCTCGTAGGCCTGGACGCCCGGGATGTGGTGGGCGCTGGAGGTGAGGGCGGTGCGCAGCTTGGCCGGGGTCAGCCCGATGCGGTGCTGCGCGGCGGCGCTCAGCAGCAGGGCGGCGGCGCCGGTGGCCTGCGGGGAGGCCATCGAGGTGCCCTGGAGCATCGAGTAGCCGGCCGGCAGCGTGTAGCCCGCCTCGGCGACCGGGCCGCCGGGCAGCCAGGTCTGGGTGGTGTTGATGGCGGCGCCGGGCGCGACCAGGGTCGGCGTGAAGCCGCCGTCCTCACGCGGGCCGCGCGAGGAGAACGGCATCATCGCGTACGGGGTGCGCACCGCGGAGCCGTAGTCGGCGGCCCAGGTCTCCTTGGAGATGCCCGCGCCGACCGAGATGACCTTGTCGGCGAGGCCGGGGTCGCCGATGGTGTTGGCGCCGGGGCCGGAGTTGCCCGCGGAGATGACGAGCTGGACGCCG
Organism: Streptomyces sp. PL-25; assembly: GCF_058344915.1. Classification (NCBI taxonomy): domain Bacteria; kingdom Bacillati; phylum Actinomycetota; class Actinomycetes; order Kitasatosporales; family Streptomycetaceae; genus Streptomyces; species Streptomyces sp. PL-25. Next base: position 2,427,274 of record NZ_CP136997.1, on the reverse strand, counting down.
TAGGTGTCGATCAGGCGGGTGTACAGCTCGGCGCGGGCGTTGTTGCCGTCGTTGAGGGCGGGCAGTCCGCCGATGGACATGTTGACGATGTCCACGCCGCGCTCGGCGACGAGGTCGATCATGCCCTCGGTGAGCGCCACGTTGGTGCAGCTGCCCGTCCAGGTGCAGGCGCGCGAGGAGACGATCTTCGCGCCGGGCGCCGCGCCGTTCATCTTCCCGCCGAACAGGCCGTTGGCGGCGGTGATGCCGGCGACGTGGGTGCCGTGCTCGGACTCGATGAGGCCGATGTTGACGAAGTCGGACTTCTTGCCGGTCCAGGACCCGCCGTAGGGGTCCATCGGGACGTCCTTGCGGATCTGCACGACGAACGGCTGGCGCTCGGCGACGTCCGTCTTCGGGTCGTCGGTGCCGAACCAGCCGACCTGGTAGCCGTCCTTGTACGGCTTCATCGGGGTGTCGTCGGTGAAGTCGTGGTTGTTGTTCAGGTCGACGCGGACCGTGCCGGCGGCCGCGTCGTAGAGGACGCCCCAGGAGTCGGTGGTGTCGCCGTCGCGGTTCACGTCGCCGCCCGCGTCGCCGCCCGTGGTGGCGGACTCCTTGAAGGTGCTGATCCGGTACGAGCCGGCCGGGGCCTTCCAGGTCTGGCCGCCGTAGGCGAAGGCCGGTCCGGACACCGCGTCGACCATGGGGCGCCAGGTGGCGTCGCCGTCGACGATCGGGTCGGTCGCGGTCACCCAGTCGACGATCTTGCGCTCGCCGGTGGTGGTGCGCTGGAGCGCCGGGTGGGAGAGGTCCACACCGGAGTCGAGGATGCCGATGGTGACGCCCCGGCCGTCCGCCTTCGGGTTCTGCCGCACGAAGTCGACGGCACCGGTCTCGAAGGACGGGTTGTACGGGTTGACGGCGGGCGTGTTCTTCCCCGGGGCGGAGGGGGAGGCGCCGCTTCCCTTGCCGCCCTTGCTTCCCTTGCCGTCCTTGCCGTGCGCGGTCCCGGCCGGGTCGGTGTCCGGGCGCGGGTCGTCGAGGGTTATCTCCTGGCGCAGGTCGATGGCGTGCACCGTGGACAGCTTCTCGGCGGCGGAGATCACCGCGTCCGCCTGGGCGGTCGGCACGGTGGCCCGGACGTAGCCGAGCTTGTCGTGCGTGCGGCCGACCGAGCCGCCCTTGACCGCGTCGAGCTGGCGCGCGACCTGGTCGGTGCGGCCGGGCGCGGTCGCGATCATCATCGTGACGTTCTTGTCGCCGTCGGCCTTGGCGGTGGCGAGCAGATCGGCGTCGTCCGCGCCGAGCTTGGCGCTCGCGGACCGGACGGGCGGGTCGGCGGGGAGCGGGCCGTCCTGGGCGAAGGCCATGGGGAGCGGTCCGGCGGCGCAGAGCGCGGCGGCCACGCCGGTGGCCGCGGCGAGGCGTGCCAGGCGTCTCGCGCCCGGAGCGCGGGGGGAGTCGGGGGTCATCGGCATCCTCTGTCAATGAAGGAACCAGGCGAGGTGCGACCGGATGTGATCGCGGTCGTCCGGAATTCGGTGCCGGACGATCGCTCAGCTTTACTCAAGCGACAGAAGTTTGGGGAGAGTTGGTCGGGACGGGATGGACACATGGCGGGATCCCGCCATACGCCACGGTGGACGCATACCCTCAAACCCCCTTGTTCCGCCGTATGTCGCGGGCGGACGAACGCGCTCGGTGGCGTCCCGGGTCCGCTGGGTGGCCGTCGCGGCGGACCGCCCGCGCCTGGCGCGTACCGCCCCTTGACCGCCGCTCGGGGGAGGGCGCCCGCAGGCCGCCCGCGCGCCCCTCGGTGCCCGAACGGCCCCCGCCCGCCGCCGTGCTGCCGTAACGTCTCCCCATGCGTGAGGAGTTGCGGGTGGCGGCCTACGCCGTGTGTGTGCGGGACGGACAGGTACTGCTGGCCCGCTGGGTCGCGCGGGACGGCGCACGCCGGTGGACCCTGCCCGGCGGCGGCATGGAGCACGGCGAGGACCCCTACGACACCGTGGTCCGCGAGGCCGAGGAGGAGACCGGCTACGCGGTCGAACCGGTCACCCTGCTCGGCGTGGACTCCATCCGCCGCACCTATCCGCGGCCCCTGGGCAGCCACGCCGACTTCCAGGGGCTGCGCATCGTCTACGAGGGCCGGGTCACCGGCGGCGAACTGCGCCACGAGACGGGCGGTTCGACCGACATGGCGGCCTGGCACGACCTGGCCGCGGTGGGCGGACTGGAGCGGGTCGGCCTGGTCGACGTGGGGCTGCGGCTGTGGCGGGAGCGCCCGGCGGCGGGCCGTGTGGCGCCGGAACGGGCCGAGGAGGCGTAACGGCCGGATCCGGCTCAACCGGACCACCGCCCGGCAACCGTCCGCACCGCCCCCGGGTCCTTGCGCCCGACAGGAGCGGACGGCGACGAGGGGAAAGACGATGTCGGTACGGACGAGCTGGGTGGGCGCGACGGCCCTGGTCATGGCGGTGGCGGCGGCGGGACCCGCCGCGGCGGCACCGTCCGCGCGGGGCGGCCACGGCCCCCACGAGGCGACCCGCGCGGCGGTCCGGGCGCTCGTCGCGGACGGGGTGCCCGGCGTGACGGCGACCGTGCGCGGGCGGGCGGGCACCTGGAGCACCACGGCGGGCACGGGCGACCTGCGCACCGGCGCCCCGCGCGGGGCGCACGACCGCTACCGGGTGGGCAGCATCACCAAGACCTTCACGGCCACGGTGCTGCTCCAACTGGAGGCGGAGGGGCGGCTGTCGCTGGACGACACGGTCGAGCACTGGCTGCCCGGCGTGGTGCGCGGTCACGGCAACGACGGCGGCCGCATCACCCTGCGGCACCTGCTCAACCACACGAGCGGCCTCTACAACTACACGGCCGACGACACGTTCGGCCGCACGTATTTCCAGAAGGACGGCTTCCTGAGGCACCGCTACGACACGGTGTCCGCCGAGGACCTGGTGCGGATCGCGGTCTCCCACGCGCCGGACTTCGCCCCCGGCACCTCCTGGCAGTACTCCAACACCAACTACGTCCTGGCCGGCCTGGTGATCGGACGCGTCACGGGCCGTTCCTACGCCGACGAGATCCGTGACCGCGTCCTGCGGCCCCTGCACCTGAACGCCACCTCGCTGCCCGGCACCCGCACCGCCGTGCCGCACCCGAGCGGCCGCGCCTACTCCAAGCTGTCCGACAAGACGACGGGCCCGACGTACGACGTCACCGAACTCAACCCCTCCATCGCCTCCTCGGCAGGCGAGATGATCTCCGACTCCGCCGACCTGACCCGCTTCTACACGGCCCTGCTGCGAGGGCGGCTGCTGCCGCCGAAGCAGTTGGAGGAGATGAAGACCACGGTCCGGGACACCGGCGACCCGCACATCGCCTACGGCCTCGGCCTGATGGACCGCCGGCTCTCCTGCGGCGTGCACGTGTGGGGCCACGACGGCGGCATCCACGGCTCGTCCTCGCTGGCCGCGACCACGGCCGACGGCCGCCACGCCGTGGCCCTCAACCTCGACGCCGACTGGACGGGCGACCCGGAGACGGTGCTGGAGGCGGAGTTCTGCGGCCGGTGACCGGCTGACCGACGGCGACCGTCGCGCCCCCCCGGCGCCGAGGGGGGGCGCGACGGTCGGCAGGTCCTAGCGGGGCAGTACCACCACGTACGCGGCCGGGTCGCGGTCGGCCGCCGCCATCAGGGCCGTGCGGACGACCGTGGCCTGCTGGTCCATCGCGTCGCGCAGCTTGCGGGGCGTGAGGTGGACGACCGTGATGCCCAGCCGCTCCAGGTGCTCGCGCTTGCGGGTGTACTCCACGCCCAGGGTCTCGTCGCCCGGCCGGCCCGGCAGCGGGGCGCGGGTGTCCAGTTCCAGGGCGACCGCGTGGTCGGGCCAGTAGGCGTCCAGGCCGCCCAGGTGCGGGCCGCCCGGCAGGCGCAGGTCCACGTTCCACACCGGGTCGGGCAGGCCGTGCTCGGCCACCATCCGGTACAGCCGGTCCTCCGCGACCGAGCGGCCCTCGGCGAGCAGCGAGTCCACCGCGTCCACCACGTGCGGCCGGGTCAGCAGCCGCGCACCGGTCAGCGCCCGCACCACGGCGGCCGGTTCGCAGTGCCCGTCGCGCACCGCCTCCGTCAGCAGCCGCTGCACGGCGAACGCGTCGGACAACCGGGCCACCGCGTCCGCCAGCGCGCGCGGCACCGGCGCCACCGGCACCCCGCCGGCCGTCTCGGGCACGGGCGGCTCGGCCGCCTTGACGACCCGGGCGCAGCCCGTCGAACGCAGCCGGCGCAGCCGCGGCACCAGCACGTCGATCATGTCCAGCGCGAGCAGCGCGGGCGCCGCCGCGAATCCGTGCAGGGCGAGCGCCGCCAGACCGGTGATCATCACCTCCGCGCGGGCCGGGCGGTGCGGCTCCCGGGCGGTCGGCTGGGCCGGCACCCCGTCCCTCCGGCGCGGCACCGGCCCGCGCGTGGCGTACGCGAGCACCGCGCGCAGCCGCTCCTCCCCGGTGGGCGGCCCCGGATGGAGCAGATAGACGCCCGGCAGGAACTGCTGCCAGGGACCGCCGGGCCGGCACTGCGCCGACGTCTCGGCCGCCGACACACCGTGCGCGCGCAACTGGGCGGTGGTCAGGACCCGGTGGTGCGCCTCGGCCAGATGGCTCAGCGGGCGGGGGGAGAGCGGGGTGTCGTGGTTCATGCCACGGGACGTTCCCGCACCCGGTCCCCGCGCTAACCGCTGTTACAAGAGCGTGGCGCAATACGCACAACACCGCCCGTATGCACAGGCGTTCGGGTGCCGGAAACCCCTGGTCCGCCGGGCACGGACCAGGGGTTACGGCCTCCGGGGCACGCGTTCTGTAACGGTTACCGCGCGCTCCGGCTCTGGCCAGAGCTGCGGCCGCAGGGGTGACGGCTCAGCGCGGGCCGGCCGCCGCGTCGCACGCCTGTCCGCGCAGCGCCCGCGCCAGGTCGTCGCGCTCCTCCAGGACCAGTCGGCGCAGCGCGGGCGCGGCCTGCCCGTGCGCGGCGAGCCACGCGTCCGCGGCCTCCAGCGTCTGCCGCGAGTCGCGCAGCGAGGGGAAGAGACCGCGCACCACGACCACGCCGATCTGGATCGACCGCTCCCGCCACACGCGCTCGATCTCGGCGAAGTACTTCTCGGTGTACGGCGCCAGCAGCTCGCGCTGCGAGGGCCGGACGAAGCCCGCGATGGTCGCCTCCACCAGCGCGTTCGACAGCGAGTCCGACTCCACGACCCGCTCCCACGCCGCCGCCTTCACCGCGACCGAGGGGCGCGCGGCCAGGCAGCGCACATGGTGCCGCTCCCCGGAGGCGGTGTCGTCCCGGGCCAGCTCCTCGTCGAGGCGCTGCTCGCCGGCCGCCCCGTGGGTGGCCAGCGGCTCCAGGAACGCCCAGCGCAGCTCCTGGTCCACGGCGAGACCGGGGATCTCCTCGGTGCCGTCCAGCAGGCCCGCCAGCAGGTCGAGGTCGCCCGGGTCCGACGCCAGCGAGGCGAAGAACCGCGCCCAGGCGAGCTGGTGCTCGCTACCCGGCTCGGCCTGCCGCAGCTCGGCCAGCGCGCCCTCGGCCAGCGCCCGCGCACCGCTCGGGCGCCACGCGGGCGCCGCGTAGTGCACCAGCGCCGACTCCGCCCAGGCGTGCAGCATCTGGAGCACGCCGATGTCCGTCTCGCGGCCCGCGAAGCGCAGCACCAGGTCCACGAAGTCACGGGCCGGCAGCAGCGCGTCCCGGGTCAGGTTCCACAGCGCCGACCAGCACAGCGCGCGGGCGAGCGGGTCGGTCAGCGCGGCCAGGTGCTCGCGCAGCGTGGCCAGCGACGTCTCGTCGAAGCGGATCTTGCAGTAGGTGAGGTCGTCGTCGTTGACCAGCACCAGCTCGGGCGCGTCCTGCCCGGCCAGCTCCGCCACCAGCGTGCGGGGGCCGTCCACGTCCACCTCGGCGCGCGCGTACCGCTCCAGCGCGCCGACCTCCGAGCGCCGGTACAGGCCGATGGCCACCCGGTGCGGGCGCAGCTCGGGATACGCCTCCACGGCCTCCTGCACCACCGCCAGCTCGGCGACGCGCCCCTCGGCGTCCAGGATCACCTGCGGGGTCAGCGTGTTGACGCCCGCCGTCTGGAGCCAGGACCGCGCCCAGGCGCCCATGTCCCGGCCGCTGGTCTCCTCCAGCACCGCCAGCAGGTCGCCCAGGCGGGTGTTGCCGTAGGCGTGCCGCTTGAAGTAGCGGCGGGCGCCCTCCAGGAACGCGTCCCGGCCCACGTACGCCACCAGCTGCTTGAGGACGCTGGCGCCCTTGGCGTAGGTGATGCCGTCGAAGTTCAGCTTGGCGTCCTGGAGGTCGCGGATGTCCGCGGTGACCGGGTGCGTGGACGGCAGCTGGTCGGCGCGGTACGCCCACGCCTTGCGCCGGTTGGCGAAGGTGATCCAGCCGTCGGTGAAGCGGGTCGCGCCCACCAGCGAGAAGGAGCCCATGAAGTCCGCGAAGGACTCCTTCAGCCACAGGTCGTCCCACCACTCCATGGTGACCAGGTCGCCGAACCACATGTGCGCCATCTCGTGCAGGATGACGTTGGCCCGCGCCTCGTAGGACGCCTGCGTCACCTTGCCGCGGAAGATGTACTCCTCGCGGAAGGTCACCAGGCCCGGGTTCTCCATCGCGCCGAGGTTGTACTCGGGCACGAACGCCTGGTCGTACTTGCCGAACGGGTACGGGTAGTCGAAATGCTCGTGGAAGAAGTCCAGGCCCTGCTTGGTGACCAGGAAGACGTCGTCGGCGTCGAAGTGCTTGGCGAGCCCCTTGCGGCACAGCGCGCCCAGCGGGATCTCCAGCCGCGTCCCGTCCGGCAGCTCCCGCTCGTAGGAGTCGGTGACGTAGTGGTACGGGCCCGCGACCACGCAGGTGATGTACGTGGAGATCGGCTTGGTCTCCGCGAACCGCCACACCCCCTCCTGCTCCGTGCCGACGCCGTTGCTCCACACCGTCCACTCCTCGGGCGCCCGCACCTCGAAGCGGTAGGGCGCCTTGAGGTCGGGCTGCTCGAAGTTGGCGAAGACACGGCGCGCGTCGGCCGGCTCGTACTGGGTGTAGAGGTAGACCTCGCCGTCCTCCGGGTCGACGAAGCGGTGCAGGCCCTCGCCGGTGCGCGAGTAGGCGCACTGCGCGTCCACGACCAGTTCGTTGTCGGCGGCCAGGTCCTCCAGGGCGATCCGCGTGCCGTCGAAGACCTCGCTGGGGTCGAGGTCCTTGCCGTTGAGGGAGACGGCGGTGACGCTCGGCGCGATCAGGTCCGCGAAGCTGGACGCGCCGGGCTCGTTGCACCGGAACCGGATCGTGGTGACCGACCGGAACGTCAGCGGCCCCTCGCCCTCTGTGTCGCCGACCGCCGACCGCACGTCGAGGGACACCTCGTACCCGTCGACGGACAGCAGGGCGGCCCGCTCCCGGGCCTCGTCGCGGGACAGATTCTCACCGGGCACTGACGGCACTCCCTCAGATGTGTTCAAGATGCGGACAGCACCGATCCTGCCATGCGGTCCTGTTGCGCGACATTGGGGAATGCCCTGCGTGACGATCGATGTTGCCCGAGACGAGGGCCCCGTCGGGCCCGCCCCGTACGCGCACACCCCGTACCGAGGAGAGCCATGTCCCAGACCGCCCCCGAGGCGACCCCCTCCGGCAGGACCCCCGTCGACTTCTGGTTCGACCCGCTGTGCCCGTGGGCCTGGATGACCTCCCGGTGGGTGCTGGAGGTGCAGAAGCAGCGCGACATCGAGGTCCGCTGGCACATCATGAGCCTGGCCGTGCTCAACGAGCCCCGGATCGACGAGCTGCCCGAGGAGTACCGCGAGCTGCTCACCACCAAGGCGTGGGCACCGGTCAAGGTGGTGACAGCGGCCTGGCAGAAGCACGGCGAGGATGTCCTCGGCCCGCTCTACACCGCGCTCGGCACCCGCTTCCACAACCGGGGCGAGGGCCCCACCCGCGAGGCCATCGCGGGCGCGCTGGCGGACGCGGGCCTGCCCGCCGACCTGATCGACTACGCCGACCAGGAGGACTTCGAGTTCGACGCCGAACTGCGCGCCTCCCACAAGGAGGGCATCGACAAGGTCGGCCAGGAGGTCGGCACCCCGGTCATCGCGCTGCCCGGCCCGGACGGCCGGCAGCTCGCCTTCTTCGGCCCGGTCGTCACCCCGGCCCCGAAGGGCGAGGACGCGCTGCGCCTGTGGGACGGCACCATCGCGGTCGCCTCGGTGCCCGGCTTCTACGAGATCAAGCGGACCCGCACCGAGGGGCCGGACTTCAGCAACCTGTAGTCAGAAGCGACCTGTGGTCAGAAGCGGCCTGTGGTCAGGGGCCGCCGCCCGACGGGAGAACCCCCGCGAGTCATGTCCTCGCGGGGGTCTCCTTCATTCCGCCCGCCCGCGCGAAAGGTGAGAAGACGATCACGAGGGGGGACGATCCGGGGTGCGCGGTCAGGGCGCGAGGAGCAGGACGTTGGTGCGTTCCTTGGCGGCGGCGTAGCGCCTGGCGACGTCCTGCCAGTTGACGACGGCCCACATGGCGTCGATGAAGTCGACCTTCTGGTTCTTGTACTGGAGGTAGAAGGCGTGCTCCCAGGCGTCGAAGACGAGGATGGGGGTGGAGCCCTGTCCGACGTTGCCCTGGTGGTCGTAGACCTGTTCGACGACGAGGCGTCCGCTGAGGGGTTCGTGGGCCAGGACGCCCCAGCCGGAGCCCTGGGTGGTGGCCGCGGCCTTGGTGAGCTGGGCCTTGAACCCGGCGAAGGAGCCGAAGGACTCGGTGATCGCGTCGGCCAGCTCGCCCACGCCGTCCTGGGCCAGCGGCTCGCCGCCGCCGTCGCCCGTCATGTTCTGCCAGTAGATCGAGTGCAGGATGTGCCCGGACAGATGGAAGGCCAGGTTCTTCTCCAGGCCGTTGATCGAGCCCCAGGTCTCCTTGTCACGCGCCTCGGCGAGCTGCTCCAGCGTGTCGTTGGCGCCCTTCACATAGGCCGCGTGGTGCTTGTCGTGGTGCAGCTCGATGATCTCGGGGCTGATGACCGGCGCGAGCGCCGAGTAGTCGTACGGCAGTTCAGGCAGCGTGTAGACGGGCATGACAGGTCCCCTCCGACCATTATTGCAAAGGGCTTGCAACTACAAACTACCAACAACAGTGCGGGCGCGAGCAACAGGAAGGCCCCCACGTGTCCCGTGGGGGCCTTGCGGTGAGCGGAACCGGTACCGGTGTGTGTCAGTCGCGGGCGCGGGCGCGCTGCCAGGCGTACCCGGCCGCCGCCAGCACCAGGGCCATCGTGCCCGTCGAGTAGAGCTGCACCCGGGTGCCGGGCTGCCGGGCCATCAGGACGAAGATCGCCGCCATGCCCGCCAGGGCCACCCAGGTGAGCCAGGGGAAGGCCCACATCCGCACGGCAAGCCGGTCCGGTGCCTCCCGCTCCAGCCGTCGCCGCAGCCGCAGCTGCGCGGCGGCGATGAAGATCCAGACGACCAGGATCACCGCGCCGATCATGTTCAGCAGCCAGGGGAAGACGTCGTCGGGCCGCCAGTAGCTGAGCAGCACACAGCCGAACCCGAAGACGCTCGACACCGCGACCGCGGTCCGCGGCACCCCGCTCGGGGCCTTCGCCAGCACCCTGGGGCCCTGGCCGCGCCCCACCAGCGAGTACGCGATGCGCGACGATCCGTAGATGTTGGCGTTCATCGCGCTGAGCAGCGCCACCAGGACGACCACGTTCATCAGCTGCCCGGCGCCCGGTATGCCCAGGTGGTCCAGCGTGGCCACGTAGGGGCCCTTGTCGACGACCTCCGGCGCGTCCCACGGGACCAGGGTGACGATGACGGCCATCGAGCCGATGTAGAAGAGGGCGATGCGCCACATGGAGGTGCGCACCGCGCTCGCCACGCCCCGCACCGGGTCCCGCGACTCGGCCGCCGCGATGGTGACCGTCTCCAGGCCGCCGTAGGCGAACACGGAGGCGAGCAGGCCGACGATCAGCCCCTGGCCGCCGTGCGGCAGGAAGTCGCCCAGATGCGAGGTGCCCGGCGAGTCGGTGCCCGGCAGCACGCCCGCGACGGCCAGCACGCCCAGCACCAGGAACAGGCTGATGGCGCCGACCTTCAGCGCCGCGAACCAGAACTCGAACTCGCCGAAGTTCTTCACCGCGGCCAGGTTCGTCCCGCAGAACACCACCATGAACAGGGCCACCCACAGCCACTGCGGGGTGCCCGGCAGCCAGCCCGTCACGATCTTCGCGGCGCCCATGCCCTCCAGGCCGACCGCCGTGCACAGCAGCACCCAGAACGACCAGCCCGCGGTGAAGCCCGCCCAGGGCCCGAACGCCCGTTCGGCATGCGCGGAGAAAGACCCCGAGGAGGGATACGCGGCCGACATCTCGCCGAGCATCCGCATCACCAGCATCACGAGGACACCGGAGACGGCGTAGGCGACGACGATCGACGGCCCGGCGGCGGCGATACCCGCCCCGGAGCCGACGAACAGCCCGGCGCCGATCACCCCGCCGAGGGCGATCATCGACAGATGGCGCTGCTTGAGGCCATGGCTCAGAGAAGCCTCGCCCGACTGCTCCGTGGGGGGAGCGGGGGAGGCGGTGGTGCGGTGGGGCATGAACACGCTCATCCAGTGGGGGGAGGGGCGAAAGTGCCCACAGTGTGGGCAGCCCGTCCGCTCAGGGCGAGGAGCTGCCCACTATCCGGACGTGTGTCCTACGGTACGTGAACGCCGGGTTACGCGGCGACGGCGACCGGGGCGACGGCCGTGTAGTGCGAGGCGTCCCCCTCCAGGGAACGGCTCTCCGCGCCGTCGACGCCGACCGGGACGTCACCGGCCACCGTCACCCGGTTCAGGCGGCGCGGCAGGCCGTCGTAGTTGTCGATGGCGTAGTGCTGGGTGATGCGGTTGTCGAACAGCACCAGCTGGTGCTCCGACCAGCGCCAGCGCAGCACGTTCTCCGGCCGGGTGACGTACGCCTGGAGCAGGTCCAGGATCTTGCGCGACTCCGGCACCGACAGGCCCGCGATCCGCTGCGCGAACCCGCCGATGAACAGCCCGCGCTCGCCGGTCAGCGGATGCACCCGCACCACCGGGTGCACGGTGCGGTACCGGATCGAGGTGAACTGCGCGCGCCGGACGGCCTCCTCCTCGTCGACCGCCTCCTCGGGCACGGCGTAGTCGTAGTCGTTGGTGTGCTCGGCCCACAGCGTGTCGGCCAGTCGGCGCAGCGGCTCGGGCAGGTCGCGGTAGGCCGCCGCGGCGTTCGCGATCAGTGTCTCGCCCCCGTACGGCGGGACCGTGACGCTGCGCAGGGTGCTGGCCTGCGGCGGGTTGAGCACGAACGTGACGTCGGTGTGCCAGTGGTTGGCACGGCCCTGCTCGCTGTCCACGGGCAGCACGTTCGGGGCGCCCTCGACCGCCGGCACGGTCGGATGGGCGGTGGTGAGGTCGCCGAAGTGACGGGCGAACGCCTCCTGGCCCGCGTCGTCCAGGCGCACATCGTCGAAGACGAGCGCCTTGTGCGTGTTCAGGGCCTCGCGCAGCGCGGCGACGGTCCGCGCGCCGAGCGGCCGGGCGAGGTCGACGCCGCCGACCCGGGCGCCGATGCGGGCGGTGACCTTGTGGATCTCGATGGACATGATCAGGTCCTCTCGGAGAGCGGCCGGTCCGCGGACCGGCCGTCGGACGGCGGACGGTCAGACGGTGGTCAGGGCACTGGACAGGGCGGGGGCCAGGTGCTGGTTGGCGGGCCGCGGCAGGCCGTAGCGCTCCCGCAGGGTCTGCCGCGGCCCGTACCCGGAGCGCAGCAGCCCGCGGGCGCGCAGCAGCGGGACGACATGCTCGACGAAGGCGTCGAGACCGGACGGCAGCACCGCGGGCATGATGTTGAACCCGTCGGCGGCGCCCTCGGTGAACCACGTCCCGATCGCGTCCGCGACCTGCTCGGGCGTCCCCGCGAAGGTCAGATGGCCGCGCCCGCCGCCGAGCCTGCCGATCAGCTGCCGCACGGTCAGCCGCTCGCCGCGGGCCAGCTCCACCACGAGCGTGTACCGGCTCTTGGCGCCCTCGACGGCCGACTCCGGCGGCAGGTCGGCGGGCAGCTCGCGGTCCAGGTGCAGCGTGCCCGGCTCCAGCCGCAGCAGGTTCTCCAGGCGGAGTCGGCCGTGCTCGGGCACGATGTGCTCGTCCAGGACCTGCTCCGCCGCCCGCGCCTCCGCCTCGGTCGACCCGAGCACCGGCACGATGCCGGGCAGCACCTTCAGCAGCTCCGGGTCGCGGCCCGCCCGCCGGGTGAGCCGCTTCAGATCGGCGTAGAACGCCCGCGCGCCCGCCAGCGACTGCTGCGCGGTGAACACCGCCTCCGCGTACCGCGCCGCGAACGCCTTCCCGTCGGCGGAGGAGCCCGCCTGCACCAGCAGCGGGTAACCCTGCGGGGAGCGGGGCACGTTGAGCGCGCCCGCCACCTTGAAGTACGACCCCTCGTGCCGGGCCGGATGGATCTTCGCGTCGTCGCCCCACACCCCGGCCGCCTTGTCGGCGACGATCGTGTCGTCCTCCCAGCTGTCCCACAGCTTGCGCACCACGTCCACGAACTCGGCGGCCCGCGCGTACCGTTCGGCGTGCGCGGGCTCCGCGTCCAGACCGAAGTTGCGGGCCGCCTCGGCACCGGCGGTGGTGACGATGTTCCAGCCCGCCCGGCCGCCGCTGACGATGTCCAGCGAGGCGAACCTGCGCGCCAGGTTGTAGGGGGAGTTGTAGGAGGTCGACGCGGTGGCGATCAGACCGATGTGCTCGGTGGCGGTGGCCAGCGCGGTGAGCAGGGTGAGCGGTTCCAGGGCGCCCGCGGGCCGCTGCGCGACCGTGTTCCACAGCTGCGGGCCGTCCGCCAGGAACAGCGAGTCGAAGGTGCCGCGCTCGGCGGTCCGGGCCAGTTGTGTGTAGTGCGCCAGGTCGACGTGCGCGTACGGGTCGCTCTCCGGCAGCCGCCACGACGCCTCGTGGTGGCCGGTGTTCATCAGGAACGCGTTGAGGTGCAGCGTGCGCGGGCCGGGGCCGGTGCTGCCGGGTGCGGGGGTGCGGATGGTCATGCGGGGTCCTCCGTGACGCCCAGGGCGGTGAGCAGCCGCTCCCGGTACGCGCCGAGCAGCGGGTCCCGGTACGAGCGCGGATGCGGGCGGTCGATGGTCAGGTCGAGGCCGATACGGCCCTTGTCGAGGACGAGGACACGGTCGGCGAGCACGATCGCCTCGTCCACGTCGTGGGTGACGAGCAGCACCGAGGGCCGGTGGCGCTGCCACAGCCGGCGCAGCAGCGCGTGCATCCGGATCCGGGTGAGGGCGTCCAGCGCGCCGAACGGCTCGTCGGCCAGCAGCAGTTCGGGCTCGCGGACCAGGGAGCGGGCCAGTGCCGCGCGCTGCGCCTCACCGCCCGACAGCTCGCTCGGCCAGGCCCGCTCCCGGCCCGCGAGGCCCACCTCGGCGAGGGCGGCCCGGCCGCGTGCGGCGGCGTCCTTGCCGTCCGCGCCGAGCAGGACGTTGTCCAGCACCCGCCGCCAGGGCAGCAGCCGGGAGTCCTGGAAGACCACCGACACCCGCTCCGGCGCCCGCAGTTCACCGCTGCCGGCCACCTGGTGGTCCAGGCCCGCCACGGCCCGCAGCAGGGTGCTCTTGCCGGAGCCGCTGTGCCCGAGCAGCGCGGTGAACTGCCCGGCCGGCAGGCTGAGATCGATGCCGTCGAGCACCGTACGGCCCTCGAACGACCGGGTCAGGGAGCGCAGTTCCACCGCGGTGGAGGTGGCAGGGCCCCCGGTCAGCTGCTCAGTGTGCGGCGCCACGACAGCACCCTCCGTTCGATCAGGCGGACCACGCTGTCGGAGACCAGGCCGAAGACGCCGTAGATCAGCAGGCCGACGAGGATCACGTCCGTCTGGCCGTAGTTCTGCGCCTGGAACATCAGATAGCCGAGGCCGCTGGTGGCGTTGATCTGCTCCAGCACCACCAGGCCCAGCCAGGACCCGGTGACCCCGAGGCGCAGGCCGACGAAGAAGCCGGGCAGCGCGCCGGGCACGACGATCTGCCGTACGAACGCCCACCGGGACAGGCCCTGCACCTCGGCCAGCTCCACATAGCGGCTGTCGATGCCGGACAGCGCGGCGTGCGTGTTCAGATAGACCGGGATGTAGACGACGATCGCGATGATCGCGACCTTGAAGGTCTCGCCGATGCCCAGCCACAGGATGAACAGCGGGATCAGCCCCAGGGTGGGGACGGCGCGGTTGAGGTTGACGGTCCCGTCGATCAGCGCCTCGCCGGTCCGGGTGAGCCCGGCGGCGAGCGCCAGCAGCACCCCGCCGGTCAGACCGAGCGCGAAGCCGTAGGCGGCCCGGCGCAGCGAGGTCAGCACATCGGTGGGCAGCGTCCCCTCGGTCCACAGGTGACCGGCGGTGCGCAGCACCGTCCAGGGCGCCGGGACCGCGCCCGGGTCGAGCCGCCCGGCGGCGGAGGCCGCGGCCCACAGGACCAGGACGAGGAGGGGACCGGCCAGCCGGGCGGCGGGCAGCCGCCGGCCGGGCGTCAGCGGGCGCGGCCGACGGGGGCGCCGGGTGCGCGGCGCCGGACCCCCGGGGGCCGGTCCCGCCGGTCCCGCGGAGACCCGGGCGTCCGGGGCGTCGGGGATGCCGGGGGTGTCCGAAGGCGTGGTGGAGGGGGTGGCCGAGGTCGTCACCGCGCTCACCTCCGGTACTCGGCCGGTACGGCACGGGCCGCGAGCGCCTCGAAGCGCCGGTCGAACAGCGAGCCGACCTCGAACCGCTTCACGAACCCGCCCTCGGCGAGCAGATCCGCCGTCTCCTGCTCCCACCTGACCGCCTCGTCCCAGCTCGGCGGGAACAGCGGCTTGTTGGCGAGCTTCGTGACCGCCTCGGCCTGCGCCAGGGACAGGTTCTGCGTCTTCACGTAGAACTCCCGGTTCCACTCGTCCGGGTGCTCCCACTGCCACACCTGGCCCCGGGCCCAGTGCGGTATGTACGCGGCGATCGCGGCGGCCTTCGCCCGGTCGGCCAGCACCGCGGCCGGCGCCCACAGCAGATTGAGCAGGTCGACGACGTCGGTGGGGATGGTGCGCGCGCCCTTGGACCCGTACTGGTTCAGATAGGCGGGCGCCTGGCTGTTGCCGAGCGGGGCCACGTCCACCTGGCCGGACTGGAGGGCGGTGAGGAACTGGTTGCTGGTGAGCGGCACCAGCCGTACGTCGTCGTGGGCGAGGCCCGCCTCCTTCAGCGCCCGCAGCAGCACCACCCCCTGCGCCTGCCCCTGGGAGAAGGCGAGTTTGCGCCCCTTGAAGTCCGCGGTCGTGCGGATGTCGCTGCCGGGTGCGGTGGCGAACAGGTAATTCGGCTTGCGGGTCAGGCCGATCGCGACGATCCGCGCGTCGTAGCCCTGGTAGTGCGCCTGGATCGGCGGAATGCCCGCGTTGGTGGCGACGTCCAGGGAATGCGCGCGGAAGGCGTTGATGACATCCGGCCCGGCGCCGATGTTCAGCCAGTCCGACACGGTGAACGGCAGCTTCCCCAGTTTCCCCAGCCGGAACTGGAGCTGCTGGGTCTCCTGGTACGAGGCGATCTTCAGGCTGGTGCCCGGCGGCACCGTACCGGCGAGCGGGGCGGACAGGTCGGCGGACGACCCGGAGGCGGCGGCACTCGGCCCGGCGCAGCCGCTCAGTCCCGTCACCGCGACGGCGGCACCGAGCAGGGAGGAGAGGAGCAGGCGCCGGTCGGGGCCGGACACCGGTACGGAAGGCATGGCGGAACTCCACGGGTTCACGGGGGCGGCAGACATGCGGAATTCCGGGCGGCGGCCTGCGCGGCGGGCGGCAGGCACGGGCAACACGGAGGGAATTCACACACGACGGGAACGAGTGCCGGAAGCACACGGGGATCGAGTGCCGGAAGCACACAGGGATCGAGTGCGGAAAGCACACGGGAAGAACCGGAGGGAAAGCGCTCCGGGGCGCGTCAACGGGTCAGCAACAAAGAGTGCGACAGCTCGTGAGCGGGCTCATGGGGAAATGTTCCCGTTCTCGCGCAACCCCTGTCAACATTCGGAGTTTTTGAATTAATGAACGTCGTGTGACACGGCCAGTGGATCCCGGTACAGCACGTCCAGGGCCACCGCGCCGCCCGCCACCGCGAGCACGGAGTCCGTGAATCCGGTGGGCACCACCGCCTGCGCCCGCCGCGCCCCGACCGCCTCCCGCAGCGCCGCCAGACAGTCCGCCCGGTACATCGCGCCGACCTCGGTGACCACCACGGTCTCCGGGTTGAGCACGTCCAGCAGCAGCCCCGCCGCCCGCCCGGTCAGCCGCGACCGCTCCACCAGCAGCCGTACGGCCGCCGGGTCGCCCGCCCCGGCCGCGGCGAGCACGCGCATCGGGTTCGCCCCGGCGGCCACCCCGGCCGCCCGCGCCCGCCGGCACAGGGTCCGCTCGCTCAACTCCGCCTGGAGGCAGCCGGTCCGCCCGCACGCGCAGGGCTCCGTACCGCCCGGCAGCGGCAGATGGGCGATCGCTCCCGCCTGCGACCGGGGCCCGTGGTGCACCTCGTCGTTGGTGGCGAAGGCCGCGTCGACCACATTGCCGACGAACAGCTTCAGCACGCTCCGGCTGCCGCGCGCCCGCCCGAACAGCCGCTCCGCGTTGACCAGCGCCCGCGCGTGCCCGTCCACGTGCACCGGCAGCCCCGTACGGGCGCGCAGCACGTCCCGCACCGGCACGTCCCGCCAGTGGAGCAGGGGGTGTTCGACGACGGTCCCTGAGTCCCGGTCCACCCAGCCGCCGGAGGCGAACCCGATCCCGAGGGGCCGTGCGCCGGGCACCTGGGCCAGCAGCGCGGCGAGCCCCTCGGCGGCGCGTTCGAGCACCTGGAGCGGCCCGGCACCGGCGTGCCCGGTCCGCCGCTCGGCGACGACCCGGCCGCGCAGGTCGAGCAGGGCCACCGTGGTGTACGGCACGGCCAGGTGCACCCCGCCGACCAGGAACCCGCGGCCGTCCAGCTCGACGGGCACATGTGGCCGGCCCGCGCCCCTGGACCGGGCGGGCACCGCGGCCTCGCGGATCAGCCCCAGCCCGGCGAGCCGGGCGCAGTGCTCCGACACGGAGGCCGGGGAGAGACCGGTCAGCCGGGCGATGGTGCTGCGGGCCACCGGTCCGTGCTCCAGCACCGAGCGCAGCACACCGCTGGCGCTGGTGCGGCGCCGGTCGGGATCGGCCACCCGGGAGACCGGGGGCGCGGGAGGCACGGGGCCGGGCGCGGGCCCGGGGAAGGACGTCCGGGTGGTTGCCGCGGCGGCTCGGGGCATGAGGAAGCTCCTGGCGGGATGAGGGGGAGGGGGCCGGCACTGCACCGTCTGCGAGGAGAAGCGGGGCGGACCGGTCTCCCGCCCCTACCGGGAGCGGCGACAGGTGGCCGTGCCCTGGCGTCGCAGGTCGACATAGCGACGCGACGAGAAGTACCGGGCCTGGGCAACCACGTGTTCGAAGCTAGCGCAACGCCCCACCGCTGCCCAGACCGCGACCGACGGGCGAGACGACGACCGGCGACCGGGGGCCGGGCGGGGGGAGGAGGAGAAGAGGGGGACCGGAGCACGCGCCGGGCCGCGGGCCGTGTCGGGGAGGCCACGCCCGCTCAGTGACCGGTGTCACGTCGGGCCGCTTGCCCCCGCCGTTCTTTGTGCGGAGCCGACCAAGCCCGCGTTCCAGCCTTTGTCGAGCGCGGACGGTGATCGGTTCGAGCACGCTGGGATAGCGTCACGGTGTTCCCGACTGTCCTCACCCCGCGGAGTCCCCATGAGCACCGCTGCCGTTCCTGCCCGCACCGGCCAGGTCCTCGCCGACCTCCTGCCCGCCTCCCGTGTCCGGGACGCCGCTCTCGTGCTCGGCGGCGCCGCGCTCACCGGGATCGCCGCCCAGATCGCCGTCCCCGTGCCCGGCTCCCCGGTGCCGGTGACCGGCCAGACCTTCGCCGCGCTGCTGGTCGGCACCGCGCTCGGCGCCCGCCGCGGTCTGCTCTCCCTGATGCTGTACGCGGTCGCCGGTGTCGCGGGCATGCCGTGGTTCGCGGAGGGCGGCTCGGGCGCGGGCGCCCCCTCCTTCGGCTACGTCCTCGGCATGCTGCTCGCCTCCGCCGCCGTCGGCGCGCTGGCCCGCCGCGGCGCGGACCGCGACGTGTGGCGCATGGCCGGCACGATGCTCCTGGGCGAGGCGGTCATCTACGCCATCGGCGTGCCCTACCTGGCCCTGGCCACCGGCATGTCCGCCTCCGCCGCCGTCGCGGCCGGCCTGACCCCGTTCCTGATCGGCGACCTCCTCAAGGCCGCCCTGGCGATGGGCGCGCTGCCCACCGCCTGGAAGTTCGCCGGCAAGCGCTGACCCGCCCGCGCGGCGAAGCCCGCGAGCGAGCGCACAAGAGCGGAGGGAGCCTCTCGGGGCTCCCTCCGCTCTCGCGTTCCCGCGCCCGCCGCCGGCGGACCCGCGGGGCGGTCAGCCGGCCGTGACGTGCTCGGTCCCGCCCGCGCCGTCCGCGCTCTCGTCGGTGGCGGCGGTGTCAGCGGCCGTACCGGCCACGGCCGCCCGCCGGTGCCCGCCCAGCCGCTCCCTGGCCACGGCGATCACCAGTACGACCGCCGCCACCAGCAGCGACAGCAGTACGGTCTCGCGGCCGTCGTGCTCGGTGTCGGTGAGCATGTAGCCCAGGACGAAGACGATCACGGCCGCCGCTGCCCAGGTCAGATACGGGTACAGCCACATCCGCACGACCAGCTTCTCCGGCGCCTCACGCTGGATGATCTTCCGCATGCGCAGCTGGGAGAAGCAGATCACCAGCCACACGAACAGGGCGACCGCACCGGAGGAGTTGACGAGGAAGAGGAAGACGGAGTCCGGGAACTTGTAGTTGAAGAAGACGGCCACGAAGCCGAAGGCGACCGAGACGAGGATCGCGGTCCGCGGCACCCCGCGCCCGGTGGTGCGGGCGAACGCCCTCGGCGCGTCCCCGCGCTCGCCGAGCGAGAAGGCCATGCGGGAGGCGGTGTAGAGGCCGGAGTTGAGACAGGACAGCACCGAGGTCAGCACGATGAAGTTCATGATCTGACCGGCGTGCGCGATACCGAGGGAGTCCAGGGCGGCGACGTAGGAGCCCTTGTCGGCGATCGACTTGGCGTCCCAGGGGATGAGGGAGACGACGACGAGGATCGAGCCGAGGTAGAAGACGGCGATGCGCCAGATGATGCTGTTGGTCGACTTGGTGACCGCGCGCTGCGGGTCCTCGGACTCACCGGCCGCCAGGGTGGCGATCTCGCTGCCCATGAAGGAGAAGACGACGAGCAGCACACCGGTGAGGATCGAACCGGGGCCGTGCGGCAGGAAGCCGCCGTGGCCGGTGAGGTTGCCGAAGGACGCCTGGTCGGCGTGGACGCCGGGCAGCACGCCGAAGATGGCCAGCAGGCCGACGACGATGAAGGCGCCGATCGCCACGACCTTGATCCCGGCGAACCAGAACTCGAACTCGCCGTAGGAGCCGACGGAGATCAGGTTGGTGGCGGTGAGCACCAGCATCACGATCAGCGCCCAGCCCCACTGGGGCACGGCGGGCACCCAGCCGGAGAGGATCTTCGCGCCCGCCGTGGCCTCGACGGCGAGCACGACGACCCAGAAGAACCAGTACAGCCAGCCGATGGAGAACCCGGCCCAGCGCCCGAGCGCTCGGTCGGCGTGCGCGGAGAAGGAGCCGGAGGCGGGGTTGGCGGCGGACATCTCGCCGAGCATGCGCATCACGAGGACGACGAGGGTGCCGACGAGGGCGTAGGAGAGGAGGATGCCGGGGCCGGCGGTGGCGATTCCGGAACTGGAGCCGACGAAGAGGCCGGCGCCGATGACGCCGCCGATCGCGATCATCGACAGATGTCGGTTCTTGAGTCCGGCCTGGAGCCCGGAACCGGGTCCGTCCGGGGTGGGGTGGCCGCTTCCAGCCTGCTGCAGGGTCGGCTGCGAGGTCATGGGGGATTCCTTTTGCGCCGGGTGAGCGTTTTCCCGTACGAGCGGCGTACGAGTCGGTTCAGTGAATCGGAGGCAAAGGAATTCGTGAACCTTCGAAACGTAATCGTTACTTGAGGTTTCTTTGAGGTTCGCAGTTCGCCCTGCATTTCTTCCGTGCATATCCCGGACACAATGCGGGCACGCCGCGGGCACGATCCGGGCGGCGGGGCGGGCTCGACCCGAGCCGCCCGCCCGGGATCCGCCGTGTCACACTCGGACCATGCGCGTGTATCTCGGCTCGGACCATGCGGGCTTCGAACTCAAGAACCACCTCGTCGAATGGCTCAAGGAGGCGGGCCACGAGCCCGTCGACTGCGGACCGCACCTCTATGACGCCCAGGACGACTACCCGCCCTTCTGCCTCCGCGCCGCCGAGCGCACGGCGGGCGACCCGGACGCCCTCGGCATCGTGATCGGCGGCTCCGGCAACGGCGAGCAGATCGCCGCCAACAAGGTCAAGGGCGTCCGGGCCGCCCTCGCCTGGAGCGAGGAGACCGCGTCCCTCGGCCGCCAGCACAACAACGCCAACGTCGTCGCGGTCGGCGCGCGCATGCACTCGACCGAGGACGCGACGAAGTTCGTCGAGACCTTCCTCGCCACCCCCTTCTCCGGTGACGAGCGCCACATCCGCCGCATCGACATGCTCTCGGCCTACGAGACCACCGGCGACCTGCCCCCGATCCCGCCCCACCACCCGCAGCAGTAGCGTCCGGACACCCGCCCCTCCGACCGGCCGACCGGGGCTTGCCCCCTCGGAAGGGGCGGGACCGGCCGGCCTCCCCAGGGCCGTCCCAGAGCCTGTCCCCAGGGGCTCCCCAGGCGTCCCGTAGCCTGTCCTCCCCGGGGCGGCTTCCCGAGGGATGCCCTCTCCAGGAGGCTTCCCGAGGATGTCCTCTCCGGGTGTCCCCCTCGGTGTCCTCCCCGGGGCCGCAAGGGGCGGAGGATGGAGAGCTTCAGGTACTCCCTGCTCATCGTGTCCTCCCCGGGGGCGCAGGGGGCGGAGCCCCCGCCGGGGGCCGGGGGCGGAGCCCCGGGGCGGGTGACTTCTCGACTCACCGAGACGGGCGGGTGGGTGGGAAAGGACGGGGTCCGGGGCGAAGCCCCGCATGGGCGCCCGTCCCCACCCCGACCACCCCCACCGCGCCCCGCGACAACTCACCCACGCCCACGAAAGGAACCCGCACCGTGCCGGAAGGGCACACCATCCACCGCCTGGCACAGGACTACGCCGCCCGCTTCGCCGACGGCACCCCCACCCACGTGACCAGCCCCCAGGGCAAGTTCTCCGCCGCCGCGACCCTGCTCACCCCAGCGGAGCTGACCCGCACCGAGGCCCACGGCAAGCACCTCTTCCTCCGCTTCCGCACCGCCGACTGGGTCCACATCCACCTCGGCCTCTTCGGCAAGGTCACCTTCGGCGACGCCCCCGCGCCCCCGCCCACGGACACCGTCCGCCTCCGCCTCGCCAACGCCACCGCGTACGTCGACCTGCGCGGCCCCACCACCTGCGCCCTGATCACCGAGCCCGAGAAGCAGGCGATACACGACCGCCTCGGCCCCGACCCGCTGCGCCCCGACGCCGACCCGGCCGCCGCCTACGCCCGGGTGCGCCGCAGCCGTACGACGATCGCCGCCCTGCTGATGGACCAGAAGGTCATCGCGGGCGTGGGCAACGTCTACCGCGCCGAGGTCCTCTTCCGGCACGGCATCGACCCGTACCGGCCGGGCAAGGACATCACCCCCGCCGAGTGGGACGCGATCTGGACCGACCTCGTCGCCCTCATGCGCGAGGGCGTCCGCAACAACCGCATCGACACGGTCCGCCCCGAGCACACCCCCGAGGCCATGGGCCGCCCGCCGCGCGTCGACGACCACGGCGGCGAGGTCTACGTCTACCGCCGGGCCACCCTGCCCTGCCACATCTGCGCGACCGAGATCCGCACCGCCGACCTGGCCGCCCGCAACCTCTTCTGGTGCCCCGCCTGCCAGCAGCGCTGACCGCCGCTCCGCCCGCCGCCGTTCTGCCCGCCGCCGCCCCGCCCCCACCCCGGGGCAGGCGACGGGAACGTACCGGCCGGTCCGGTCCTAGAACCCGTGCGGCAGCCAGGGCGCGACCGCCGAGCCGAACCCCACGGCCGCCTCCGCCAGCGTCCCGCCGCGCAGCTCCCGTACCCGCCCGGCCGCGGCCAGCGCGGTCAGCGGCACCCCGCCGAGATACGCCGCCCCCAGCTCCCGTACGGACAGCGCGAGATCGGCGGCGTCCGACGTGCGCTCGCACACCGCGCCCTTCGCGTCCCCGCTCAGCCGCCACCGCCCGGCGTTCCACCCGCAGAAGGCGTCCTCCACCTCCAGGACCACGTCCACCGGCGCCTGGTACGTCCGCGCGGCCAGCGCCGCCCCGACGTCCACGAGACGTACGTACAGCGAGTCCCGCTGCCGCGTCCGGCACCGCCGGATGTCGCTCACCAGGTACTGCCAGGCGTCGTCGACCGGCCGGTTCCGCAGCGACAGCCGCGACGTCAGGTCGATGTCGAACAGGAACCGCCACAGCGCCGCGTCGGACAGCGGATCGAGCGCGCCCAGCTCGGCGAGTTCCACCGTGCCCTCGGGCCCGCCGTCCTCCCAGACCGGCCTGACCCGGTACCGGGCGTACCCGGTGACCTCTCCGCCGCGCTCGGCGAGCACGCACTGCAACGGCGAGGCGCCCCCGCGCAGGCTCTCCACGTCGAGCAGCCCGAGCCGTTCCCAGCCCGGCCGCCGGGCCAGCATCCCGGGCCGGCCGGGCACCAGCCGTGCGTACACCGCCTCGCACGCGTCGACCGCGTCGGCGGGCTCCGCGTACCGCAGCCGTACGCCGTCCGTGCCGTCCGGGACGGACAGCCCGGCCCGGCCGGTGTCGATGTCGGCGCGCAGCTGGAAGCTCGCCGCGCCGTACCCGAACCGGCCGTAGATCCCGGGCTCGGAGGCCGTCAGCAGGGCCAGCGGCTCGCCCGAGGACCGCACGTCGTCGAGCTGGCGCCGCATCATCGACGTCAGCAGTCCGCGCCGCCGGTGCGTGGCGGCCACGCCGACCATGGTCACTCCCGCGGCCGGCACCGCGGCGCCGCCGGGCACGGTGACCCGGAAGCTGAACGCCCCCGCCGTGGCCACGCACGTGTCCCCGTCCCAGACGCCCAGCGAACGGCCGCACTCGGTCAGGGTGCGGTAGAGGTCCCTCTCCTCGCCCGGCTCCGGGACACCGCCGAAGGCGCGGATCAGGTTGTCGTACCACGTGTCCCACTCGTCGGGCCGCAGCACCCTCAGCTCGGTCGCAAGATCGGTTGCCATGTGCCATCCCTACCAGCACCCCACGGCCCGGTCGAAACAATTTTGCCGGGGGTGGCGACGCGGAGGCTTCCTGTGAAGTTCACTGTGAAGTCGAGCCCCGGACGGGGGATAAGTCGGACCTCCCGTGCCAACCGGCGGGTCCGATGGATAGGGTCCCGAACTAATGGCAGCAGAACGAGGGCGGCGCGCGGAAGCCGAGACGTTCACGGCCCGGTTGAAGATGCAGTGGCACCGGGCCCGCGTCGGCGTGCGCCGAGCCGCCGTCGACTACTTCCGCGGCGACGGCTCGGACTGGATCGCGCTGGGCGGTCTGCTGGTGACCATTCCCGTGATCGCCGCGCTGACGCTCGTCGACTCGGTGTGGTTCTCGCCGGTCGCGCTCGTCCTGCCCATCGTCGCCGGCGGCCTCCTGCTGCGCCCGGCCAGCCTGCTCGGCCTGTACGCGGCGGCGGCCACGGCCCTCATCGTGGAGTCCGTCCGGCTCGGCCCGTACACCGAGGGCCCCTCACGGGTGACACCGGGCGTGGTGCTGGTGGTCGCCGCCTGCGGCTTCTTCGGCCTGCTGATCGCACAGTTCCGCAGCCGCGTCGGCGTGCCCTGGCGGCGCGGCGGCACCATGCTCTTCGACCTGCGCGAACGCATCCGCGTACAGAGCCAGCTGCCCCGGCTGCCCGGTACCTGGCACCACGAGATGGCGCTGCGCCCCGCCGGCGGCCAGTCCTTCTCCGGCGACTTCGTCGTCGCCGCCCGCACCAACGGCGGCCGCACCCTGGAGGTCGTCCTCACCGACGTCTCCGGCAAGGGCATGGACGCGGGCTCGCGGGCGCTGCTGCTCTCCGGGGCGTTCGGCGGTCTGCTCGGCAGCCTGCCCCCGCACGCCTTCCTGCCCGCCGCCAACGGCTATCTGCTTCGCCAGGACTGGGAGGAGGGCTTCGCCACCTCCATCCACCTCGTCCTCGATCTGGACTCCGGCGACTACGAGCTGTACTCCGCGGGCCACCCGCCGGGCCTCCAGCTCAGCGCGGGCACCGGCCGCTGGGAGGAGAAGGCCGCCGAGGGGCCCCTGCTCGGCGTGTACGACGGCGCCCAGTTCGACTCGGTCAAGGGCTCCCTGCGCCCCGGCGACGTCCTGATGCTCTTCACCGACGGCCTGGTGGAGACCGCCGAGCGCGACATCGCCGAGGGCATCGACCGCCTCACCGGCGAGGCCGACCGCTATGTCGCCGGCGGCTTCCACGGCGCCGCCTGGCATCTGATCGAGGCGGTGGCCAAGGACGTCAACGACGACCGCGCGCTCCTGCTGATCTGCCGCGAGGGCCCGACCGCCACCGCCCGTTGAAGACCGGCCACCCTGGCCGGTATGTGATGCATCTGTGGATGTTCCGACCCCGGATTGCACCCGCGATCCGGCAGTTGGTAGAGATGGGACGGCTGTGTCGTGACTCCGGGACCCGGACGTCGACGGTCCACAGCCCTGGACATCCGTCATGTCTCGTACATCTCGAATGTCCAGATGTTCGGAAGTCCTGATGGGGGAGGCGAGTTCGGCGTGAAGTTCGATATGGGTGCGCAGACGTTGTCGACGTTGACGCGTGATTCGCGTGGGTCGAGTGATGATCTGGGGTCGTTGATCCGTCAGTTGGTGCAGGCGGTGGAGCCGTTGGAGGGGAAGTTCAACGGTACGGGGCGGCGGATGTTCGATGAGTTCAAGGGGCGGGCGGACGGGATCGCGCGTGAGTTGAATGCGTCGTTGTCGGCGATTGTGGGTGGTCAGTCGGGGATGGACGGTGCGTTCTCGTCGGGTGATCAGGAGCAGGGTGACAATGCGCGGCATCACATGGGTGCGGCGAATTTCGATGCGGCGCGGTTCCGCTGATCCGTCGGGGTCGTTCGTGTCGTTCGTGTCGTTGGTGTTGTCTGTTCGGTTGTTTTTCTGTTTCACGGGGAGTGGTGTGTGATGGCGGGTTCGGGTTCGGATCGTCGTTCGTATGACACGGGTGCGTCGTCGGATGTGCAGGGGAGTCTTCAGGCGGTGGTGGCGCGGTTGGAGGAGGTGATCGGGCAGCGTGATCGTCAGGTGAAGGCGGCGATGGCTGATTTCACGGCTGATGGTGTGGCGGATGAGTATCACGGCAAGGAGCAGCGGTGGAATCGTGCGTCGCAGGAGGTGCGGAACATCATCGGGCTGGTGAAGTCGACGTTGGAGAAGAATGATGCGACGGCGCAGTCGACGTTGGCGAAGGCGAAGTCGGCGGTGGACAACATCGGCTGAGGGGCCGGTTTCGTGGGGTCTGCTGTAGGTCGTGGTGGGTACGGGGGTTGTCGGTGTCGGGCTGGGATCTGAAGCCGCAGGGTATTTCGGGTGTGTTGAGGACGACGGGTGAGTCGGCGTCGCATCTGGAGACGTACGGGAAGGCGTTCGGGGAGCATTTGACGTCGGCGGCGACGTATGCGGGGACGATCTCGGCGGATGCGGGCGGGGGCGGTGGCTCCGGGGGTAAGGACGGTAAGGGGCAGGGGGGTCTGGTGGCGTTGGCTCTGTCGCAGTGGGCGGAGCATGCGTCGAAGGATCTGCAGTTCGTGGCGGCGCGGGCGGGTAAGTCGTTGCAGGGTGTGGTGGATGCGACGACGGCGTATCTGAATGGTGATGAGGAGATGGCGGCGCGTGCGCAGCGTGCTGCGTTGAAGGCGCCGAAGCTGGATGCTCCCGGGGTGGGTGCGGGGTGATCAAGCCTGAGGAGATTCCGCAGTTCACGGGTGATCTGGAACTGCTGGAGAAGGCGTACGGGAACCTGAAGACGGACGCGGGCCACATCCGCTCGACCGGTCAGGACGTCCATACCAGGTTCCAGGGGTTGTCGGCGTATTACAGGGCTCCGGAGGCGGAGCAGTTGTTCGCGTCGACGAAGCCGGTGAAGGATCGTGCGGACACGTTCGCGACCGGGCTGGAGTCGGTGTCGGGGGCGTTGTCGGGGTATGCGACGGAGATCCGTCCGCTGGTGAAGAAGCTGGAGGATCTGAAGGACGAGGCGACGACGTTCGTCGATTCGGTCAAGGACGATGACGACTGGCAGTACGACGGTGACAAGGTCGATCACCACAACCGGATCCGGGACGAGATCACGCGGACGGTCGCGGCGTTCTGGGCGGCGGAGCGTACCTGTCACAACAAGATCACCGCGTTGTTCCACGGTACGCAGATGGTCGCGGGGGACGGTTCGGACCGCAAGGACCAGTACGGGTTCGACGCGGATGATCTGAAGAACGCGAAGCTTCCCTGGGGTGACCCGGTGGAGGAGAAGCATCACTGGTACGAGGTGGGTCACTGGGTCAAGTCGTTCGTGTGGGACGGCCTGATCGTGGACGGTGTGTGGGGCACGATCAAGGGCCTGGGGACGCTGGTCGGTTTCGGTGGCTGGGAGGCGATGGGCCAGGCGTGGAAG
This sequence comes from Streptomyces sp. PL-25, assembly GCF_058344915.1. NCBI lineage: Bacteria > Bacillati > Actinomycetota > Actinomycetes > Kitasatosporales > Streptomycetaceae > Streptomyces > Streptomyces sp. PL-25. Next base: position 2,400,376 of record NZ_CP136997.1, on the reverse strand, counting down.
GGCCTCGCGCAACTCGCCACCGGCCTGGTCCTGACCTCCCTGCCGGGTCTGGGCACGCTGTTCTGGGCGCTGCCCGACGACAAGCTCCCGTCCTGGATCCGTGATTCGCGCACGGCGATGAAGGAGACGGGGAAGGCGCTGGTGGCGTGGGACGAGTGGGGCAAGAACCCCGCCCGCGCGGCCGGTGCGGTCACGTTCAATGTGCTGACCACGGTGTTCACGGGTGGTGCGGGGGGTGCGGCGTCGGGTGCGGGCAAGGCCGGCGCGGTCGCCAAGGCACTGTCGGTGGCGGGCAAGGCGGGCAGGGTCATCGATCCGATGACGTATGTGGCCAAGGGTGCGGGTGCGGGCCTGTCGAAGATCGGGGACATCACCAAGGCTTTGAAGGGCATCGGCAAGATCGACATGCCGACGCTGCCGGACGGTTCGGTCCACCTGCCCGACGGACGGCTGCTGGACCCGCACGGCAACATCACGGCTGCCAACGGCATCCCCGAGACCACACCGGTCCCGCACGAGACCGTCCCGAACGCCCCGAAGGTCCCGGGCCTTCCCGACAGCTGGACGATCCACGGGCAGCAGCCTGTCCACACCGGCGTACACACCGGCGCGGACGGCGTGTCCCACACGGCCGACCCGGCCGCGCACTACGGCCACACGCCGTCACCGTCGCCGTACGACCACACGGTCCCGCCGTCCTCGTACGACCACACGCCGCCGCCGTCGTCCTACGACCACGCCCCGGCCTCGTACGACCACACCCCGACGCACACGCCGACGCACGACGTCCCGACGCACACGCCGACCCACGACGTGCCCACGCACGACGTCCCCGGCAGCGGCGGGCACGGTCACACCTCGGACGCGCCGAACGGCCACGGTCACGGTCACGGCCATGACGGCACGGGACACACCGAGCACGGCGGTGGTGACCACACCGACCACCACGGCGGCGGGCACCACACGGACGGCCATGCCGACGACGCCTCGCACGTGGGCGACCACGTGGACCTCGACCACCCGGTCCTCGACGCCACCGCGCACCACGGCGCCGACGCCCCGGCGACCCCGGTCCACGACCACGCGGACGTGCCGGGACACGGCACCGGGGAACCGTTCGAGTACAAGCCCCTCATGTCGGGGGACGAGTTCGACAACCTGGCCACCGACGCGGAGAAGCACGCGGTGGCCGCGGCCGAACTGACACCCGGCACGAACCTGGAGCCCAGCTTCAGCGACGAGGCGGGACAGGCGTACGGCGACAGTTACTGGAACGATTTCCTGGACGACCTCGATCCGGACGCCAGGGATGCGCTGTACACCTACAGCGATCACTACTACACACAGATCAACGGCCATCTCCGCTCCGGGATGGACGTGTCCCAGCACATCCTGGACACCATTGACAACATGGACGAGGTGATGGGCACCCGGCCAGTGCCCGAGGACGTCATGGTCATCCGAGGCACCGGCATTGACCACCTCAATTTGAGGTCGCCCCTCGAGATGGAGGGCCGTGTCTTCGGCGATCTCGCCTACACCTCCACGGCGTTCGGCGAGACGGTACCGCCAGCGTTCAGGTACAAACCGGTGGTCATGCACTGGAGGGTCCCCAAGGGTACGCCCGCCCTCTGGATCGACCACATCTCAGCCAACCCGGGAGAACGGGAAATCCTTCTTGCCCGCGGTACGGACTACAAGGTGACGCGGGTCTTCATGGACGACGCGGGCAAGTGGCATGTTTACGGTGAGGTCCTCCCGAGGCCGTAACCTCGTTGAGCATCGGGCACAGGTAAAGGAACGTGGACTTCATGAGTAATGAACAGCCGGTCAACCCGCGCTTGGAAGATGACCTGAGGTTCGTGGAGAGGGCGGGTGGCCCGCCCCGCTATCAGGACTGGACCGAGAAGCCGGTGCGGTACTTCACGGTGGTCGACAAGCAGGGCGGGGCCATTCTCGGTTACGTGTGGGCCGGTGACGAGGATGATGCCGCCGCGTACGAGCCTCGGCAGGCGGCCGGTCCTCGTGGCGTGAACGAGGGCGGCTCCTGGGGACGTCGGCTGCGTGCGGCCAAGGAACGGGGAGTCCGCCCGACCCAGGCGCTCGCGGAGCTGTACGGCGACCCCGAGCCGGGCGGCAAGGGACGCCCCCTTTCTGGTTCCTTGGCGGATGCACCGAACGCGGCGGCCGTCGAAGCCCTCGCCAAAGGCGACTGAACTGCCGCCTCTCGGCGGGTGAGCTGCCTTTGTGAAGGAACCCGCCCCGGCCGCCGGGACCGGTCCGCCGGATGCCGTGGCGGTCTCGCCGGGTACGTGGCACGCTGCCCGTCAGGGCACGGGGGAAGGGGCCGTGGGGCTCCACCCCGGGTGTACGGGCGGCCCGGCCATGCCATATGTTGCGGAAGCGAAGTAGGGGGATCCGCGATGCCGCAGGAAAGGCCGCCCCGGACGGGGCGGGCGCAGGCGCCGGTGCGCGCCGGGGCGGAGATGAGTCCGGCCGAGGTCGAGGCCGTCGCCCGTGCCGCGCACGCCGGGCAGACGGACAAGGCCGGACGGCCGTACGCCGAGCACCTGTCGGCCGTCGCCGAGGGCGTCCGCGCCCGCGGCGGAGGCGACGACCTGGTCGCCGCCGCCTGGCTGCACGACGCCCTGGAGGACGGCGCGCTCAGCGAGGAGTGGCTCGACGCGGCCCCGCTGCCCGCCCGTACCAAGGACGCCGTACGGGCCGTGACCAAGCGGCCGGGCGAGGAACCGGAGGCGTACGCGCGCCGGATCCTGGCCGCGCCCGGCGCCCGTCTGGTCAAGGCGGCCGACCTCGCGCACAACGCCGACCCGCGGCGCCTGGCCGCACTGGACGAGCCCACCGCACGGCGGCTCGCGCACAAGTACGCCACGATGCGCGGCCACCTCGGACTCGGCCCGGACGACTGACGAGCGCGCGGACGACGGGCACCGGCACGGGCGACGAGCACGGGCGCGGAGCCACGAGACACGGTCACAGCAAACAGCTACTGCACAGGACGACGGGATGGCACGGGACTACGACAGCCAGCTGCTCGAGTCGGTGGCGGTGCGCCGGCGCCGGATGCGCGACGCACTGCTGTTCGGCGCGCAGCGCGGACGGCGCACGGTCGACGAACGGCTCGGCAAGGTCTTCGCGGGCATCGCCATCGCCGCCGTCCTGTGCGCGGGCTGCGTCGGCTGGTCGTTCCTCCAGGCGACCCTGGCCAAGCAGAAGGCCGACCAGAAGAAGCAGCAGCAACAGCAGGAGCAGATGTACAACCCGTCGGGTACGCCGGCCCCTTCGGCGACCGGCGGCGCCAAGGCTACGGAGAAGCCGTGAAGACGATGTGCGTGGTCACCATGGTCACGTCACGCGGACCCGTGACGGAGAAGACGCGATGATAGGTTCCGGTGAGTGGTGAGCACAGCAACGACGTCCCGGACCCAGCTGAGCCGGGTCACCCTGGTCGGTGAACGCCGACGTGCCGACATCGTCCTGCCGTCGGACACCCCGATCGGCCAACTGCTCCCCGACATCCTGCGGCTGCTCGACGACCGGGCCTCCACCCGCCCGGCCACCCGGCAGCTGATCACCTCCGACGGCTCGGTCCTGCCGCACGACGCGACCCTGTCCTCGGCCGGGATCCCCGACGGTGCCGTCCTCCAGCTCGTGCGCGCCCACGCCGCGCCGCCGGCCCCGGTCGTGCACGACGTCACCGACCAGGTCGCCGACGACCTCGACCTGCGTGCCTGGCGCTGGCGCCCGGCCGCGCGCCGGGCCAGCGCCGGGGTCGCCACGGTCGGCTTCGCGGTGGCCGCGGGCGTGCTCGCCCGGCGCGAGTTCGCGCTGGAGAGCGTCACCACCGCCCTCGCGGTGGTCACCGTGGTCTGCCTGGTCGCCGGCGCCCTGGTGGCCCGGATCGGCCAGGGCAACCGGGGGCTCGCCACCGCGCTGCTGCTCGCCACCGGCGGACTCGGACTGCTCACCGCCTGGACCGCCGCCGACGCCTACGACTGGTCCGGGACCGCCCGGCTGGCCGGTGTCGTCGCGGCCCTGGTGGTCACCCTCGTCCTCCTCGCGTACTTCTCGCCCCTGGGCCGCGGCGGACTCGTCGGCGCCGGTGCGGCGACCGCGATCGCCGTCGTGTGGGAGGCCGTCGCCGCGCTCCAGGACCGGCCGGACCGGCTGGGCGCGGTGATGGCGGTCTTCTCCGTCGTGCTGCTCGGCCTGCTGCCCCGGCTCGCGCTGATGGCGTCCGGGCTCACCGGACTCGACGACCGGCGCTCCTCGGGCGCGTCGGTCAGCCGCCACCAGGTCGCCAACGCGCTCGCCGCCACCCACCGCGGACTCGCCCTGGCCACGGTGGTCACCGCGGTCTCGGCCGCGGCCGGCGGCTGGCTGCTGACCACCGCCCACGAGCCGACCGTGTGGACGGTGGCGCTGGCCGCGCTGACGGCCGTCGTCCTGCTGTCGCGGGCGCGGGCCTTCCCGCTGGTCGCGGAGGTCGTGGCGCTGCTCGCGGCGGCGGCCGTGCTCGTCGTGCGGCTGGCGGTGCTGTGGCTGCACCACGCGGGCGGGGCGGGCGCGCTGGTGCTGCTCGGCGCGGCCGGGCTGCTGCCGCTGCTCGTCCTCGCGGTGGAGCCGCCCGAGCACGTACGGGTGCGGCTGCGCCGGTTCGCCGACCTGATCGAGTCCCTCGGCGTGATCGGGCTCTTCCCGCTCGCCGTCGGGGTGTTCGGCATCTACGGGCAACTGCTCGACAAGTTCTGAGACTCACGGACCACTCACGGACGACGCGCCGGCGCTCCGGGCGGGACGACGAGGCGGGGAAGAAGGCGACATGCCCAACGGGGACAACTGGCAGAACGACGTGCTGCGCGACTTGAGGAACACCGCGCCCCGGCGCGGCCCGCAGGAGGAGACCGCGGCGCCGCGGCCGGCGGGACCGGAGGGGCAGCAGCCCCCGGCTCCGGGCCCGGCCGCACCGGCGTACGGCTATCCGCACCCGAACCCGAACCCGCAGGCGGAGGCCCAGGCCCCCGCTCCGGCGTACGGCTACCCGCACGCCCAGACCCCCGCCGGGCCGCAGGCCCAGGCCGCCCCCTACCCGGCCCAGCCCCAGGCACCCTTCCCCGCGGAGGCCCAGGCCCCGGCCCCTTTCCCGGCGCAGGCCCCGGCCCCGCAGGCGTACCAGCCCCCGCGGGCCCAGCCCCAGCAGCCGTACCAGCCCCAGCAGCCCGCCGCGCCCCAGCAGCCGTACCAGCCGCAGCAGCCCGCCGCACCCCACCAGCCCGCCGCCCAGTACCCCGGCACCCCGCAGCGCGGCGCCGCCCCCGACTCGCGTCCCGTGGTCGACAAGCGGCTGGCCGCCACCGGGGGCAAGCCGCGCCGCGGCGAGCCGTTCGCGGCGCGGGCGCTGCGCGCGGTGCGCCGTACCGTGTCCTCCTCGGCCGCGCGCGAGGTCGCCGAGACCACCGCCGTCGCCGAGGTGCTCCAGCAGGCCGTCACCACCGGCCGGCAGATCGCCGTGACCTCCATCCGCGGCGGTTCCGGCAAGACCACCGTCGCCGCGCTGCTCTCCACCACCTACGCGCACTACCGGCAGGACCCGGTGCTGGTCGTGGAGGCCGACCCGGCGCTCGGCTCGCTGCCGCTGCGCCTGGGCGCCGAGAGCCTGCGCTGGACCACCGGCGACCTCGCCGGACTGGTCGAACCGCAGATGTCCCTGCTGGACGTCACCGGCTACCTGGTCCAGCTGCCCGACAACGCCTGGCTGCTGCCCGGCAGCCAGGGCCAGGTCGGCGCGATGCTCGACACCCGCGGCTACGAGCGCGTCATGGTGTCGTTGCGCCGCTACTTCGGCGTGACCGTCGTGGACTGCGAGACGCTGCCCGCCGAGGTCGCCCGCACGGCGCTGTCCGCCGCCCAGGCCCGGGTGCTCACCGTGCCCGCCACCCTGGAGGGCCTGGCCAGCACGCACGCCGTCCTGGAGTGGATGCGCGGCCTGCCCCGGTCCGTCACCACCTCCACCGTCGTCCTGCTCACCGAGACCGTGCCGCACACCGGGCTCGACCTGGACAAGGCGGCCGAACAGCTGAAGGAGACCGGGGCGAGCGTGCGCGTCCTGCCCTACGACCGGCATCTGGCGGCCGGCGGCGCGATCCGCACCGACCTGCTCGCCCGCGCCACCCGGCAGGCCGCCACCGAACTGGCCGCCGAGGTCTTCCGGCTGTCCCAGACACGCCGCTGAACCCCGTAGCCGAAGGGCACTTGAGGACGACGAGGCACCCACGATGAGCACCCGACTGATCCACCGGCCCGCCCGGACCACCCGGCCCGCGGCGGCCCCCGAACCGCGCACCATAGAGGCGCCGCCCAACCTGCCCGAGGGCAAGGCCGGTTCCATCGCGACCTCGCTGCTGCCGGTGGCCGGTGTGATGTCCTCCGTCGTGATGATGACGGTCGTGCGCAACAGCCAGTTCGCCGGTCTGGGCGCGATCATCCTCGTCGTCACCCTGGCCGGTTCGATGACGCTGGTCTTCTCCCAGCGCGGCAAGGCCCAGCGCACCCGCCGCACCCAGCGCGAGGCGTACCTCGCCTATCTGGAGGACCTGCGCGAGGAACTGTCCGGGGAGGAGCGCGAGCGGCGCGAACGCGCCCAGGTGCTCAACCCGCCGCCGGACGCCCTCTACGACATCGTGCGCGACCCGGCCCGGCTGTGGGAGCGGCGCCGCGTGGACGGGGACTTCCTGCGGGTGCGGGTCGGCACCGGCGAGATGCCCGTACGGGACCTGAAGGTGGCCCAGCAGGGCTCCTCCGTGCTCACCCCGCCCGACCAGTTCATGCTGAACGAGGCGTCCGCGCTGATGTCCCGCTTCAGCAGCGGCACCGAACTGCCGCTCACCGTCCCGCTCGACCGGGTCGGCAACATCAGCGTCATCGGCCGCCGCGAGGACACCCTGCGGGTGGCCCGCGCCCTGATGGTGCAGACCGCCGCCACCCACGCCCCCGACGACGTCGCCATGGCGCTGGCCGCCCCCGGCGACCGGATCGCCGACTGGGAATGGGCCAAGTGGCTGCCGCATCTGCTCGACCCCGAGCAGTTCGACGGGCCCGTCGCCGCCCGTCGCATCGCGCCCTCGCTGCCCCAGCTCGCCCGGCAGACCGGCCCCGAGCTGCGCCGCCGCGCCTCCTACGCCGCCGAGGTGCGGCGCGGACTGTCCGGCCCGGACGCCCTGGCCATGACCTCCCGGCTGCTCGTGGTCGCCGACGGGCACGGCGCCGACGCCGTCGAACTGCCGCGCCCCGACGACGCGGTGGGCCTGCGCGAGATGAGCGTCACCGTGCTGCACCTGCTCGACGAACGCGTCCAGGAGCCCGGCAGCGTCGGCGTGCGCATCACCGTCGACGGGGACCGCGTCCTCATCGAGGACCTGCGCGAGGCCGAACCAATCAGCGCCCACGGCACCGTCGACGAGGTCGGCGTGCCCTTCGCCGAGGGCCTGGCCCGGATGCTCGCCCCGCTGAGGCTGTCCGCCGAGTCCATGGTCGACGCCCCGCTGACCGGGCCCGTCGACTTCGCCGAACTCCTCGGCATCGACGACGTCGCCCGCCTCGACCTGGACCGGCTGTGGGCGCCGCGCGGCGAACGCGCCTTCCTGCGCGTCCCGATCGGCGTCAGCGACGCCCACGAGCCGGTCCTGCTCGACCTCAAGGAGTCCTCCGAGCTGGGCATGGGCCCGCACGGGCTGTGCGTCGGCGCCACCGGCTCCGGCAAGTCCGAGCTGCTGCGCACCCTGGTGCTCGCCCTGGTCGCCACCCACCCGCCGGACGACCTCGCGCTCGTCCTCGTCGACTACAAGGGCGGCGCGACCTTCGCCCCGTTCGCCGACCTGCCGCACGTCGCCGGAGTCATCACCAACCTGGAGAACCAGGCCGGTCTCGTCGAACGCGTCCACGCCTCCCTCGCCGGTGAGGTCAAGCGCCGCCAGCAGGTCCTCAAGGACGCCGGGAACGTCGCCGACATCGGGCACTACGCCGCCCTGCGCGCCGAGAAGCGCCCCGACCTCGAACCGCTGCCGCACCTGTTCGTCGTCATCGACGAGTTCGGCGAACTCCTCACCGCCAAGCCCGACTTCATCGACCTGTTCCTGTCCATCGGCCGGATCGGCCGGTCCATCGGCGTGCACCTGCTGCTGTCCAGCCAGCGCATCGAGGGCGGCAAGCTCAAGGGCCTGGACACCTATCTGTCCTACCGGCTCGGCCTGCGCACCTTCTCCGCCGACGAGTCCCGTACGGTCCTGGACACCACCGACGCCTTCCACCTGCCCCCGCTGCCCGGCTTCGGCTACCTCAAGGTCGACACCAGCCACTACGAGCGGTTCAAGGCGAGCTATGTGTCCGGCGCCTACCGCGGCCCGGTGGAGCGCGAGACCGAGGACACCGGGCCGCTGGCCCTGGAGTACGCGGCGTACAACACCCTCGGCCAGGACGAGTCCGCCGGGGCCGAGGAACCGCAGATGCGGCGCCGCGAGACCGGACCCACCGAGATGGGCGTCCTGGTCCAGCAGATCGAGGACGCCGGCGCCCGCACCGTACGCCGGATCTGGCTGCCCCCGCTGCCCGACGCCGTCGCCCTCGACCAGGTCGCCGGACCCGTCGAGGTGGGCGCGCGCGGCATGCAGCTCGCCGGGCGGCGCGGGCCGCTCCGGGTGCCGCTCGGCCTCCTGGACGACCCGACCAAGCAGTGGCAGGGCCAGTGGTACCTGGACCTCACCGTCGCGGGCGGCCACGCCGCCGTCATCGGCGGCCCCCAGTCCGGCAAGACCACCCTGCTGCGCACCCTCGCCCTGTCCCTGGCGCTCACCCACACCCCGCAGGAGGTCGGCGTCTACGGCCTCGACCTGGTCGGCGGCGGCCTCCAGGCGCTGGCCGGACTGCCGCACGTCGGCGGTGTCGCCGGCCGCGCCGACCGCGAGCGCGCCGCCCGCACCATCGACTCGGTGCGCGGCATGCTCGACCAGCGCGAGGAACTGTTCCGCGTCCACAACATCGACTCCCTGGAGCAGCTGCGCACCCTGCGCGCCGCGGGCCGGCTGCCCGAGCTGGCCTCCACCGAGATCGTGCTGCTCATCGACGGCTTCGGCGCGCTGCGCGACGACTTCGAGGACCTGGACGACGCGGTCGTCGACATCCTCAAGCGCGGCAGCGGCTACGGCATCCACGTGGTCGCGGGCATGCTGCGCTGGAACGACGTGCGGATCGCCACCCAGTCCCAGTTCGGCACCCGCGTCGAACTGCGGCTGAACGACCCCACCGAGTCCAGCATCGACCGCAAGCTCGCCGAGACCCTCTCCCCGGAGGAGAAGGGCCGCGTCCTCACCGACGGCAAGCTCTTCGCACAGGTCGCGCTGCCCCGCACCGACGGCCTCGGCGACAGAGCCGAACTCGGCGCCGTCCTGGAGCGCACGGCCCGTACCGTCCGCGCCACCTGGACCGGCGAGGTCGCCCAGCCCGTCCGGGTGCTGCCGCACCTGCTGGAACCGCAGCTGCTGCCCGGCCCGGCCGCCGAGCCGCGCCGGGTGCCCATCGGCCTGGACCAGACGAAGCTGGCGCCGGTCCCGCTGGACCTGTTCGCGCACGACCAGCACCTGATGATCATGGGCGACAGCGAGTGCGGCAAGACCAACCTGCTCAAGGTGGTCGTCGAGGGCCTGATCGAACGCCACGGCGACGACGAGCTGGTCTTCGGCGTCTTCGACCCGCGCCGCGGACTGCGCGGCGCCGTCCCCGAGGAGTACCGCGGCGGCTACGCCTACAACGCCAAGCTGGCCGGTGCGCTGGCCCAGGGCATCGCGGGCGAACTGGACAAGCGGCTGCCCGACGAGAGCGCCGACCCCGCCGACCTGGAGCCCGGCAGCTGGGGCTCGGGCCCGCGCATCGTGATCCTCGTCGACGACTACGACGTCCTGACCACCGCGGGACAGCAGCCGCTCGCCCCCTTCGTGCCGTACATCCCCTCCGCCGTCGACATCGGCCTGCACTTCGTCCTCACCCGCCGGGTCGCGGGCGCCTCGCGCGGCCTGTACGAACCGCTGCTCCAGGGGCTGCGCGAATCCGGCTCCACGGCGCTGGTGATGTCCGGCGACCGCAGCGAGGGCCAGCTCTTCCCCGGCGTGTACGCGAGCCAGCAGCCGCCCGGCCGCGGCGTGCTGGTGCGCAGGGGCGAGCCGAACCGGCTGATCCAGACCGTCTACGCCGGGAACAGGTGAACCAGCCATGACCAAGGACGTCGTCACCCTCACCCAGAAGATGCCCGATCCGCTGAGCGTGATCGCGGGCCTGCTCTCCGGCGGCCCGGACAAGCTGGTCGGCGCCGAGGACGGGGGCGCCGTGGTGCGCCTGTGCGACGAGCAGGGCCGCCCGCTCATGACCGTGGAGGCGCCGCTGCTCGTCCAGGTCAGGGGCGAGGCGCAGCGGCTGCTCGGCGCGAGCGAGCCCGAGGTGCCGTACTGGTGGACCGAGGCCCGCGCCACCACCGGCGTCAAGGAGGGCGAGGAGCTGGCCGGCGCCTTCGCGGCCCGGCTCGCCACCCTCGTCGGCGGCACCGCCTGGCCGCCCCGGGCCGCCCGCTCGCTGGCCGTGGTGAAGACGGACGGGGTGAGCGCCGTCCCGGTGCCCGCCGCGGCCCAGCCCGCCGTGGACGTCCTCACCGACAAGGTCGCCGTGGTCATCCAGGACCGGCCCGTGGTCGCCCTGTCCGCCTGGCTCGCCGACGCCTTCCGCGCGGCGGCCGAGGCCCAGCTCGGCCTCCAGATCGTCACCCCGGCCGGCACCCGGCTCTCCCCGGCGGTCCGCAACGCCCTGCCCGGCTGGCCCTCGCGCTGGGTCGTCCAGGACGAGCGGGACGGCTACTACGACGGTCTGTCCGGCGCCGTACTGGAGTGGAACAACGGCCTGTTCGTGACCGTCGAGTCCCCGCAGGCCACCCCCGAGGACCCGCGCACGCCCCTCGCCGCCGCCTTCACCCGGGACACCGCCGACACCGGCGAACGCCAGCTCGCCGTCTCCTACCGGGCGATCCACCCCGCCGACGACCGGCTCGTCCTCGGCGGCGCCCTGGAGGCCGTCTGGCGCGAGATCACCGGCGAGCCGCCGGCCGGCTGGGGCACCGAGGAACCCGCCAACCTGCCGTGGTCGCTGCGCCAGTTCACCGACGTCGCCCACGAACGGGCCCCCGCGCCGACCTGGTTCGTGGTCGTCGGCAGCCCCGAACGCCCCGCCCTCGCCACGGTCCGGGTCAGCCGCACCAAGGGCGGCGTCGAGGAGGACGTCACCCTGGCGTTCGGCTTCGGCCCCGGCGAGGAGATCCCCCGGGAAGCGGTGCCGCGCGCCGCCGAGATCCTCGCCACCCGGCACGACCTCCAGTCCATGCTGGTGCAGATCCGCAGGGCCCGCCGCGACCTGTCGGTGCCCCCGCGCTTCGAGGGCCCGGGAGTCCCGTACGCCTTCGTCCTGGGCGCCGAGGAGGTGCGGGCCATGCCCGGCGACCGCGCCCGCAACACCCCGCTCGACCGGCGCCCGCGCGAACTGGGCCCGCGCACCCGTCCGGCGCTGTACTACCCGTTCCCCGGCGATCCGTCCGACCTGTCGGGCTGGCAGCACTTCGAGCGGCTGATGCGGCACCTGAAGGGCGGGCCGCCGGCCTGACGCCGGGCGCGGGGCGGACGGCTCAGCGGACCAGCGCGGTGCCGCGCCCGGAGGCACCGGAGGCACCGGCGGCACCGGCGGCACCGGCGGTGCCGGTGGGACCGCTGCCGCTGTCGCTGCCGCCCGGCCGCCCGCTGCCCCGGCCGTCCGCCGTCCCGGTCCCGGCGGTGTCCCGGCGGAAGGCCCAGTCCATCCGCGGCTCCACGACGCACCGGAAGACGCCGCGCACCGGCCGGGTGCACAGCAGCGTGACCCCGCCCGCCGCGACCACGGTGACCACGAGCGCGCCGAGCGGCCGGTGCAGCCACGCCGTCTCGAACCAGCCCGCGTACAGCACGCCCTTGATCACGAAACCGTGCAGCAGATAGCCGTACAGCGTGCCCGTGCCGAGGGCGGTGCACCACATCCGGCGCCCCGGCACCAGCGCCAGGAAGCAGCCGGTCAGCAGCACGGACCCGGCGAACAGCAGCAGCACCATCACCGGCCCGGCCCACCAGGGCGCGCCCAGGTCCTGCGCGGCGCCGTTGCGGTAGACCCAGGCGGTGTTCAGGTCCGGCACGGTCCACCAGCCGGCCACGAGCGCCACCGCGAACACCGGGACCGCCACCAGCCGTGCCGCACGGCGGCGCACCAGCCGGAAGTGCTCGGGCCGCAGGCAGAGCCCCAGCACGAAGCAGGGCAGGAACTGGAGCACACGCGGCAGGTCGAGCGAGCCGCCCATGGCCGGTGACACCGACGCCAGCACCGCGATCCCGAGGGCCACCGGCAGGGGATGGCGCACCAGCTTCCACACCGGCGCCGTCACCCGCCAGATGAACAGCGCGCACAAGAACCAGGTCAGGTACCACGGTTCGAGAAGGCTGATCGCGTGGTCGCCGGAACGCCCGACGAGGACCCGGAAGAGTGAATACGCCGTCTCGAAGACGACGTAGGGCACGACGACCCCGGTGATCAGCCGTTTCAGCCGGCTCGGCCGCAGATCGAAATCGCGGGAGAAGAAGCCGGAGATGATGACGAACGCCGGCATGTGGAAGGTGTACACGACGTTGTACGCGCCTTCGAGGAACCGGTTGCCGCTCATGACCGGCGCCCAGGAATGCCCCAACGCCACCAGCACGATGGCCAGATACTTCGCATTGTCGAAGAACGGATCGCGCTGCTTTCCGGACCGCCCGGCGCCGTCACCGGGTCTGTGCGGCACCGGAGCGGCGGGGTCCGGCGCCTGTGCCGGGGGAAGGGGTGTTCTGCTCTGGCCGGGGGAGGAGGCAGCGTGGAACATCTCAGGCACCTTAGCGTCGTCCGTGCGCGATTCGCGGAACCTCCGTCGGCGATCCCGGCTCTGCGCGGCGGCTGCCCCGGATTCGCCCGGGAATACCAGTCCTGCGGGGTGTCGCCCACCACAGGACGACGGGTGCGAGAACCCTCGATGTCGGGATTGTTCAGGACGAGTTGACGCGCGGCGCACCGCCCGGCGACATCAATTCGAATTACCGGCGAACGAAATGTGCAGACATCGAAACGGAAACCTCCGGCATTTCGGCGGCCGCCCCGCCGGTCACCGCCCCGCGGCCCCGCGGGGCCCCGGCCCGCACCGCCGTCCTGCGTGCCGCGCGTGTCACAGACCCGGCCGATGATGCGTCAGGCACGGCATAGGCGGCCCGTGTTGGTGGCACGATGGTTCCAGCGGGGGCGCGGACAGGCACCCGGCGGGAGAGCGGACCGATCGAAGGTGTGATCAGTTGTGGCCATTTCACTGTCAGTGGTGCTGATGTTGGCGATCATCCTGGTGGTGCTGCTCCGGGGCGGCTCCATCAAGGCCGGCCCCGCCATCGTCGCCGTGCTCTTCGGCTTCTTCCTCGCCTCCACCGGCATGGCCCCGTCGATCAACCGCTTCATGAACTCGATAGCGGACACGATCAACTCGATCAACTTCTGAGCCGGCGGCCGACCGGTCCGCACGGGGCCGGTCCCTGCCCGCGCCCACCGCACCCCGGCGCACCCGGGAGAACACCTCGGGGCCGGTCCGGGAATCGATCCCCGGACCGGCCCCGAGCCGTCCTGGAGCGGGCGACGGGAATCGAACCCGCGTAGCCAGTTTGGAAGACTGGGGCTCTACCATTGAGCTACGCCCGCACACAACACGCGCCGCCGGTCGGACACCGACCGCGGCACACAGGCATCGTAGCGGGTCGCGCCCCGTCCCCGCACACCCCCTTCCGGGGCGGCCGCGCTTCCGGGGCGGCCGCGCGCGAGCGGGCCGTCCCGAGGGGCGGTGTCCGCGTCCGGCCCGCCCGGCCGGCACCCGGCCGGCCGTACGCGGTGGCCGGGAATCCGCCCCGGCGGAGCAGGTGCCCCGCGCGTCCGGCGGCCCGTGTCCCCGCCCGCCGCCCTCCACGGGTACGTACGGCGTATACGTACCCCGTCCGCGCGCCGGGTGAGCGGGTGGGCGCGGTGGGTGAGCCGCCTGCCGGGGGAAGGCGGCCCGGCGGGCGGGAAATGCGGCGGCCGTACTGCCTGCGGGCATGTACCCTACGTGTCGCACCAGACGGGGTGTGGCGCAGCTTGGTAGCGCGTCCGCTTTGGGAGCGGAAGGCCGTGGGTTCAAATCCCGCCACCCCGACCACTCGCCGGCCGCAGGTCGGCGCCACCTCATGTGATTCCCGTGATCGCCTTTTGGGGCGCTGAGCGGCTGCGGTTACTATGCAAGCTGCGCGCCCGTGTGTCCGGCCCAAGTGGGCCTGCGAACTCCTCCGGGCGGCTAATCCGCCGGACCCCCTCTGGCTCCGGCGAAACCAAAGAAGTCAGCCACAAGGAGACCGAACCGTGAAGAGCGCCGTGGAGACCCTGAACCCGACTCGGGTTCGGCTCACTGTCGAGGTGCCCTTCGAGGAGCTCAAGGACAGCCTCGACGCGGCGTACAAGAAGATCAACCAGCAGGTCACGGTGAAGGGCTTCCGCAAGGGCAAGATCCCGGCCCGGGTCATCGACCAGCGGTTCGGCCGCGGTGCGGTTCTGGAGGAGGCGGTCAACGACGCGCTTCCGAAGTTCTACACCGACGCGGTCAACGAGGCCGAGCTGACCCCGCTGGGCCAGCCCGAGGTCGACATCACGGAGCTGAAGGACGGCGAGACGCTGAACTTCACCGCCGAGGTCGACATCCGCCCGGCCATCGAGATCCCGGACTACTCCGGCATCGAGGTCGAGGTCGACGCGGTCGAGGTGACCGACGAGGACGTCGACAAGGCCGTCGAGCAGCTGCGCGAGCGCTTCGCCTCGACCAGCCCGGTCGAGCGGGCCGCCGAGGACGGCGACGTCGTCACCATCGACCTGGAGGCCAAGGTCGACGGCGAGGTGCTGGAGGACGGCATCGCCGACGGCGTCTCCTACACCATCGGCTCCGGTGAGCTGCTGGACGGCATCGACGACGCCGTGAAGGGCGTGGAGGCCGGTGGCGAGGCCACCTTCACCTCCGAGCTGAAGGGCGGCTCCGCGGCGGGCAAGGAGGCCGAGGTCACCGTCAAGGTCACCCAGGTCGCCGCCCGCGAACTGCCCGCGCTGGACGACGACTTCGCGCAGCTCGCCTCGGAGTTCGACACCCTCGACGAGGTCCGGGCCGACAGCCGCAAGCGCCTGGAGAGCATGAAGCAGTACGACCAGGCCACGCAGGCCCAGGAGCGCGTGCTGGACAAGCTGCTCGAGCTGGTCGAGATCCCGGTCCCCGAGAAGCTCCTCGAGGACGAGATCAACACCCGCAAGCACAACCTGGAGCACCACCAGCTCGGCCAGATGGGTCTGACCCTCGACAAGTACCTGGAGATCCAGGGCAAGACCGCCGAGGAGTTCGAGACCGAGACCCGTGAGGCCGCGGTCAAGGGCATCAAGACCCAGTTCGTCCTGGACGAGCTGGTCAACAAGGAGAAGCTCAACGTCAGCCAGGAAGAGCTGACCGAGCACCTCATGCGCCGCGCCGCCTCCTCCGGCATGTCGCCCGACCAGTTCGCGCAGGCGGTCGTCCAGAACAACCAGGTCCCGCTGCTGGTCGGCGAGGTCGCCCGCGGCAAGGCCCTGGCCGTCGTGGTCGAGGCCGCGACCGTGAAGGACACCAACGGCGAGGTCGTCGACCTGGAGGACGAGGAGGACGAGTCCGCCGAGGGCGAGACCGCCGAGGCCGCCGCCGAGGGCGAGGGCGAGGAGAAGGCCGAGGCCTGATCCGCGCGGCGTCCCCGACGTACGTACGATGGGCCCTGGGGCATGTTCCCCAGGGCCCGTCGTCACACCTGGCCACCCCCGCCCCACGGGCCCCGGACTACGCCCCCGGCGAACACTCCCCTTCGCGGGATTCCCCGAAGGGGCCCGCGCGTTAGGGTCCATGAATACGAGGGCAGGGGAGTCCCCGGAACCGGCCGGACGGCCCACGCCCCGGCAGTACACGTGAGACGGCCCGGCGCCGTCGTAAGACGAGCAGGTGGATACGTGACGAATCTGATGCCCTCCGCCGCCGGCGAGCCCTCCATCGGTGGTGGCCTCGGCGACCAGGTCTACAACCGGCTGCTCGGCGAGCGGATCATCTTCCTCGGCCAGCCGGTGGACGACGACATCGCCAACAAGATCACCGCACAGCTGCTGCTCCTTGCCGCGGACCCGGACAAGGACATCTTCCTCTACATCAACAGCCCCGGCGGTTCGATCACGGCCGGCATGGCGATCTACGACACCATGCAGTACATCAAGAACGACGTGGTGACCATCGCCATGGGCCTGGCGGCCTCCATGGGCCAGTTCCTGCTCAGCGCCGGCACGCCCGGCAAGCGCTTCGCCCTGCCGAACGCGGAGATCCTGATCCACCAGCCCTCCGCCGGCCTGGCCGGTTCGGCCTCGGACATCAAGATCCACGCCGAGCGGCTGCTGCACACCAAGAAGCGCATGGCCGAGCTGACCTCGCACCACACCGGGCAGACGGTCGAGCAGATCACCCGCGACTCCGACCGCGACCGCTGGTTCGACGCCCACGAGGCCAAGGAGTACGGCCTCATCGACGACGTCATCACGCACGCCGCCGGCATGCCGGGCGGCGGTGGCACCGGGGCCTGAGCCGAGCAGCCCAGCCAGCCCCCAGCCGACCGTCCAGCCCCTTTCCAGGAGACACCGTGAACGTTTTCCCCGGCAGCGGCATCCACAGCCCGAAGGGCGTGGGAGGTGCCCCCAGCGCCGAGTACACCGGCCCCAGGGCCGAGTCCCGCTACGTCATCCCGCGCTTCGTCGAGCGCACCTCGCAGGGCGTCCGCGAGTACGACCCGTACGCGAAGCTCTTCGAGGAGCGCGTGATCTTCCTCGGCGTCCAGATCGACGACGCCTCCGCCAACGACGTCATGGCGCAGCTGCTGTGCCTGGAGTCGATGGACCCCGACCGGGACATCTCGATCTACATCAACAGCCCCGGCGGTTCCTTCACCGCGCTGACGGCCATCTACGACACGATGCAGTTCGTCAAGCCCGACATCCAGACGGTCTGCATGGGCCAGGCGGCCTCCGCCGCCGCGGTCCTGCTGGCCGCCGGCACCCCGGGCAAGCGCATGGCCCTGCCGAACGCCCGCGTGCTGATCCACCAGCCCTACAGCGAGACCGGCCGCGGCCAGGTCTCCGACCTGGAGATCGCCGCCAACGAGATCCTCCGGATGCGTGCGCAGCTGGAGGAGATGCTGGCCAAGCACTCCACCACGCCGATCGAGAAGATCCGCGAGGACATCGAGCGCGACAAGATCCTCACGGCCGAGGAGGCCCTGTCGTACGGGCTGATCGACCAGATCATCTCCACCCGGAAGCTGAACAACGAAGCCGTCCGCTGACGCGGAAGCCGTACCCCTCGCCGCCCTCCGGCACGGTCACGTCGAAGTGAACCGTGCCAAGGGGGGCCCGGACGGGGGGCCCGGCAAGGTACCGTCGACATAAGGCAGCACCAGGAGTCGCTGGACGAGCGCGTCCAGGCGGCCCCCAGGCGAAGGGGAAGCACACCGTGGCACGCATCGGTGACGGCGGCGATCTGCTCAAGTGCTCGTTCTGCGGCAAGAGCCAGAAGCAGGTCAAGAAGCTCATCGCAGGGCCCGGTGTGTACATCTGCGACGAGTGCATCGATCTCTGCAACGAGATCATCGAGGAAGAGCTCGCCGAGACGAGCGAGGTGCGCTGGGAGGAACTGCCCAAGCCCCGCGAGATCTACGAGTTCCTCGACGGCTATGTGGTCGGCCAGGAGGCGGCCAAGAAGGCCCTCTCCGTCGCGGTGTACAACCACTACAAGCGGGTCCAGGCCGGGGAGAACGGCGGCGGCCAGGGCCGCGAGGACGCCATCGAGCTGGCCAAGTCCAACATCCTCCTGCTCGGCCCCACCGGGTCCGGCAAGACCCTCCTGGCCCAGACCCTGGCCCGCATGCTCAACGTCCCGTTCGCCATCGCGGACGCCACGGCGCTGACCGAGGCGGGGTATGTGGGCGAGGACGTCGAGAACATCCTCCTGAAGCTGATCCAGGCCGCCGACTACGACGTCAAGAAGGCCGAGACCGGGATCATCTACATCGACGAGATCGACAAGGTCGCCCGGAAGAGCGAGAACCCGTCGATCACCCGGGACGTCTCCGGCGAGGGCGTGCAGCAGGCCCTGCTGAAGATCCTGGAGGGCACCACGGCGTCGGTCCCGCCGCAGGGCGGCCGCAAGCACCCGCACCAGGAGTTCATCCAGATCGACACGACGAACGTGCTGTTCATCGTGGGCGGTGCCTTCGCCGGCCTGGAGAAGATCATCGAGGGCCGCGCGGGTGCCAAGGGCATCGGCTTCGGCGCCACGATCCGCTCCAAGCGGGAGCTGGAGGCCAAGGACCAGTTCGAGGACGTCATGCCCGAGGACCTGGTCAAGTTCGGCATGATCCCCGAGTTCATCGGGCGCCTCCCCGTCATCACCTCGGTCCACAACCTCGACCGCGAAGCCCTGCTGAAGATCCTCGTCGAGCCGCGCAACGCGCTGGTGAAGCAGTACCAGCGGCTCTTCGAACTCGACGGTGTGGAGCTCGACTTCGAGCGCGAGGCGCTGGAGGCCATCGCCGACCAGGCCATCCTCCGCCAGACCGGCGCGCGCGGCCTGCGCGCCATCATGGAGGAGGTCCTCCAGGGCGTGATGTACGAGGTCCCGTCCCGCAAGGACGTCGCCCGCGTCGTCATCACCGCCGACGTGGTCCTCTCCAACGTCAACCCCACCCTGATCCCCCGCGACGCCCGCGGCCGGGGGCCGGGGGAGCAGAAGACGGCGTAGCCGCCCTTCGCCACCGCATACGGAAGGGGCCCCGGTCACTGGACCGGGGCCCCTTCCGTATGCGCCGAACGCGCGAGCGCGGGTCAGATCTTGACCCGGACCTCCTTGCGGAGCTTCGCGGTGGTCTCGGCGGCGGCCGACGGCTCGGTGGCCTTGCCCGACAGGATGTCGGCCATGTCCATCGGGATGACGAAGCCGAGCGTGCTGTGGTCGCCCCAGACGCAGACCGTCATGTTCAGGATCTTCGGCGCACCGGTGTCCTTCTCGGAGGAGTTGTCTATCTTCGCCTGCTGGCACTTGAGGACCGCGCCGTCGAGCCCGGCGGGCGAGTACGCCTTCGGCTCGCCGACCAGGGTGGTGTCCGCGTCGTCGCCGTCCTTCTTGCCGGACTCCGACTTCATGTGGGCGAACATCGCGTCCACGGTCTTCGCGGGGTCGTCGATGGTGCCGTAGACGCCGTTGAACTGGAGCTGCTTCATGGCCAGCGGCGCGCTCTTGTCGCCGGACTGGTAGCTGGCGCCGATGTCCTTGGGGTTGTGCACACCCCACTTCTCGGCGTCCTTCATGTCGTCCTTCGACATGGTGCCGCTCTCGCCGTCGGACTTGGCGTAGTTCCCGAGCACCGTCGCCGGCGTCACCAGCTTGTGCGGGCCGTCGTCGGCCACCGAGCCGCTGCCGCCGCTCCCGCCGATCAGGAAGTACGCGCCCACCGCGATCGCCGCCACGACCGCGACCGCCCCGATGATCACCGCCGTCTTCTTGCCGCCTCCGCCGCCACCGCCGGCCGGGGGCTGGGGCATCCCGCCGTAAGGGGGCTGCTGGCCGTACTGCGGCTGCTGCTGCCCGTACGGGCCCGGCTGCTGGGGCTGCTGCGGGTAGCCGTAGCCCGGCTGGGGCTGCGGGGCCTGCTGCGGGTAGCCGTAACCCGGCTGGGGCTGCTGCGGCGGTGTCTGCTGGGGGTAGCCGTAGCCGGGCTGCGCGGGCGGCGCCTGCGGCGGCTGCTGGCCGTAGGGGCCCGGCTGTCCGTACGGTCCGGGCTGCTGGGGCTGCCCGCCGTACGGGCCCGGCTGGTTGTAGCTCATTCCTGGGTTCCCCTCCAGATGCTTATGCGTACCTGACATCCTGGCCCAGCCGGACGCGGCCCAGGCCACCGGGGTGCGCACCGTTACAGAACAAATGCGGTTCGGGACACGGCCGTGACGCCTCTAAACTGGGCGCGTGACCGAGAACGCTCAGCAGCAGCCACCAGCGCCCGACACCGAACTGCCGACCCAGTACGCGCCGGCCGATGTAGAGGGGCCGCTGTACGAGCGCTGGGTGGAGCGGGGTTACTTCGAGGCGGACGAGAAGAGCGACAAGCCGCCCTTCACCGTCGTCATCCCGCCGCCGAACGTCACGGGCAGCCTCCACCTGGGCCACGCCTTCGAGCACACGCTCATCGACGCCCTCACCCGCCGCAAGCGCATGCAGGGCCACGAGACGCTGTGGCAGCCCGGCATGGACCACGCCGGCATCGCCACGCAGAACGTGGTCGAGCGCGAGCTGGCCAAGGAGGGCAAGTCCCGCCACGACCTGGGCCGCGAGGCGTTCGTCGAGCGCGTCTGGCAGTGGAAGGGCGAGTCCGGCGGCCAGATCTCCGGCCAGATGCGCCGCCTGGGCGACGGCGTCGCCTGGTCCCGTGAGCGCTTCACCATGGACGAGGGCCTGTCCCAGGCCGTCCAGACCATCTTCAAGCGGCTCTACGACGACGAGCTGATCTACCGCGCCGAGCGCATCATCAACTGGTGCCCGCGCTGTCTGACCGCGATCTCCGACATCGAGGTCGAGTACCAGGACGACGACGGCGAGCTGGTCTCGATGACGTACGGCGAGGGAGACGACACCATCGTCGTCGCCACCACCCGTGCCGAGACGATGCTCGGTGACACCGCCGTCGCCGTCCACCCCGACGACGAGCGGTACAAGCACCTGGTCGGCAAGCTGATCAGGCTGCCGCTGACCGACCGCTCCATCCCGGTCGTCGCCGACGAGCACGTCGACCCCGAGTTCGGCACGGGCGCCGTCAAGGTCACCCCGGCCCACGACCCGAACGACTTCGAGATCGGCCGCCGCCACGACCTGCCGTCCATCACCGTCATGGACGAGCACGCCGTCATCACCGCCCCCGGGCCCTTCCAGGGCCTGGACCGTCTGGAGGCCCGCTCCGCCATCGTCGGCGCGCTGCGCGCCGAGGGCCGGATCGTCGCCGAGAAGCGCCCCTACGTCCACTCCGTCGGGCACTGCTCGCGCTGCAAGACCACGGTCGAGCCGCGCCTGTCCATGCAGTGGTGGGTCAAGGTCGGCCCGCTGGCCGAGGCGGCCGGTGACGCGGTCCGCGAGGGCAAGGTCACCATCCATCCGCAGGAGATGGAGAAGCGGTACTTCGACTGGGTCGACAACCTCCACGACTGGTGCATCTCGCGGCAGTTGTGGTGGGGCCACCGCATCCCGGTCTGGTACGGCCCGGACGGCGAGACCGTCTGCGTCGGCCCCGGCGAGGAGCCGCCGTCCGGCGAGGGCTGGCACCAGGAGACCGACGTCCTGGACACCTGGTTCTCCTCCGGCCTGTGGCCGTTCTCCACGCTCGGCTGGCCCGAGCGGACCGAGTCGCTCGCGAAGTTCTACCCGAACTCCGTCCTGGTCACCGGCTACGACATCCTCTTCTTCTGGGTCGCCCGGATGATGATGTTCGGCCTGTACGCGATGGACGGCACCCCGCCGTTCCACACCATCGCCCTGCACGGCATGGTCCGCGACCAGTTCGGCAAGAAGATGTCGAAGTCCTTCGGCAACGCGGTCAACCCGCTGGACTGGATGGACAAGTACGGCTCCGACGCGCTCCGCTTCACCCTGGCGCGCGGCGCCAACCCGGGCGTCGACGTCCCGATCGGCGAGGACTGGGTCCAGGGCTCGCGCAACTTCGCCAACAAGATCTGGAACGCCACCCGCTTCGCGCTGATGAACGGCGCGACGGTGGAGGGCCCGCTGCCGGAGCCGTCGGCGATGTCGGCGACCGACCGCTGGATCCTGTCCCGGCTCAACTCGGTCGTCGCCGAAGTCGACGCGTACTACGACGACTTCCAGTTCGCCAAGCTGTCCGACGCGCTGTTCCACTTCGCCTGGGACGAGGTCTTCGACTGGTACGTCGAGCTGTCCAAGACCACCTTCCAGGCGGGCGGCGAGGCCGCCGAGGTCTCCAAGCGGGTCCTGGGCGAGGTCCTGGACGTCACGCTGCGGCTGCTGCACCCGGTCGTCCCCTTCGTCACCGAGACGCTGTGGACGACCCTCACCGGCGGCGAGTCGGTCGTCATCGCCGCCTGGCCGGCCGACAGCGGCTTCCGGGACGCGGACGCCGAGCGGGAGATCGAGACGCTCCAGACGGTCATCACCGAGGTCCGCCGCTTCCGCGCCGACCAGGGCCTCCAGCCGGGCCAGCGGGTCCCGGCCCGGCTGACCCTGGACGGCACGGCGCTCGCCGCGCACGAGGCCGCCGTCCGTCAGTTGCTGCGGCTCCAGCCGGAGGGCGAGGCGTTCACCGCCACGGCCACCCTGCCGGTCGCCGGGGCCGAGGTCGCCCTCGACCTGTCGGGCACCATCGACGTCGCCGCCGAGCGCAAGCGGCTCGCCAAGGACCTGGCCGCCGCCGAGAAGGAGAAGGCCCAGGCGAACGGCAAGCTCGGCAACGAGGCGTTCCTGTCGAAGGCACCCGAAAAGGTGATCGACGGCATCCGCGCCCGGCTCGCCAAGGCCGAGGAGGACATCGCCCGCATCACCGCCCAGCTGGAGCGGCTGCCGCAGGCGTGACGTCCCGTACGCCCGAAGGCCCCGGAGTCCCTGAGACCCCGGGGCCTTCGGGCGTTCGTGACGGGACGTGACGGGACGTGACGGGACGGGACGTGACGGGACGGGATGGGGCGGGGCGGTCCGGGACGCGGGTGTCCGCGAGCGGGAGTCCGCACGACCGCCCATGACCCAGTCGTCCCTCCCCGCACACGCACCGGCGCCGGGGGAGCGCGCCCCCGAACCCACGCCTTGAACGTAGCCGCCCCGCCCCCGGCCTCGCGTCCGCGCCGGGTCTGTACCGCGTCCGCAGCCGGGCGCGCGCCCGGCCCCGCTCCCGTGCCTTGAGCGCGTGGCCGCCGTCCGCGTCCGGTCGGCCCCGGCCTCGCGCACTCCCACGCCGAACCGGCGCCGCGCCTCGTCCCGCCGCTCCGTAGACTGAACCCGTGAGCGACCTCCCGCACGAGAACGACCGGCCCGACCCTCTCGACTCCTTCGACGAGATCATCGAGGCCGAGACCACCCGTGACCCCGATCTCGCGGTGATCGAGGCCGGCAGCCGCACCCTGCGCACGCAGGGCGGCCCGCCGCAGGCCGACGTGCCCGGCCGCCCCGAGGACCCCGAGGTCGACAAGGCGCTGCGGGAGGTCGAGGCCGAGCTGGCGACCCGCTGGGGCGAGACCAAGCTGGAGCCCTCGGTCAGCAGGATCGCCGCGCTGATGGACGTCCTGGGCGAGCCGCAGCGGTCGTACCCCTCGATCCACATCACCGGGACCAACGGCAAGACCTCCACCGCCCGCATGATCGAGGCGCTGCTCGGCGCGTTCGAGCTGCGCACCGGCCGCTACACCTCGCCGCACGTGCAGTCGGTGACCGAGCGGATCAGCCTGGACGGCGCGCCGGTCTCCGCGGAGCGGTTCGTCGAGACGTACCAGGACATCAAGCCGTACGTGGAGATGGTCGACGCCGCGCAGGAGTACCGGCTGTCGTTCTTCGAGGTGCTGACCGGCATGGCGTACGCGGCCTTCGCCGACGCGCCGGTGGACGTGGCCGTGGTCGAGGTGGGCATGGGCGGCACCTGGGACGCCACGAACGTCATCGACGCGGATGTCGCCGTCGTCACCCCGATCGGCCTGGACCACACCGACCGGCTCGGCTCGACCACCGGGGAGATCGCCGGGGAGAAGGCCGGGATCATCAAGCAGGGCGCCACGGTGATCATGGCCCAGCAGCCGGTGGACGCGGCGCAGGTGCTGCTGAAGAAGGCCGTGGAGGTCGATGCCACGGTGGCCCGCGAGGGCCTGGAGTTCGGCGTCGTGGCGCGCCAGCCCGCCGTGGGCGGGCAGCTGCTGACGCTGCGCGGCCTGGGCGGCGAGTACCCGGAGGTGTACCTGCCGCTGCACGGCGCGCACCAGGCGCACAACGCGGCCGTGGCGCTCGCCGCCGTGGAGGCGTTCTTCGGGGTGGGTTCGCAGCGCGCCGAGTCGCTGGACCCGGAGACCGTCCGCAAGGCGTTCGCCGCGGTCAGCTCGCCGGGCCGGATGGAGGTCGTGCGGCGCTCGCCGACCGTGGTGCTGGACGCCGCGCACAATCCGGCGGGCGCGCAGGTCACGGCGGAGGCGGTGCAGGAGGCGTTCGACTTCAGCCGGCTGATCGGGGTGGTCGGCGCCAGCGGCGACAAGAACGTGCGCGGGCTGCTGGAGGCGTTCGAGCCGATCTTCGCTGAGGTCGTGGTCACGCGGAACTCCAGCCACCGCGCGATGGACGCCGACGAGCTGGCGGCGATCGCGGTGGAGGTGTTCGGCGAGGAGCGGGTCCAGGTGGAGCCGCGGCTGCCGGACGCGCTGGAGGCCGCGATCACGCTCGCCGAGGAGGAGGGCGAGTTCGCCGGCGGCGGTGTGCTGGTCACCGGTTCCGTCATCACCGTGGGTGAGGCCCGACTGCTCCTCGGGAGGGGCTGACTCTCGTGCGTACGCTGTGTTCCTCGACCCTGATCGGCGAGTTCTTCGTCATCGGTTTCGCCGCGCTGGTCGCGATGAAGGACCCGGACCTGTCCATGGGGGCGGTGTGGACGGTCAGCGGCATCGCGATGGTGCTGTGCGTGCTGCTGTGCGGGATGCTGGGCCGGCCCGGCGGGGTGGCCCTCGGCTGGGCCCTCCAGATCGCGCTGGTCGCGTCCGGCGTCGTGGTGCCGGTGATGTACTTCCTGGGCGCGGTGTTCGCGGGGCTGTGGTGGGCGTCGGTGCACTTCGGGCGGAAGATCGACGAGGCGAAGGCGAGATTCGCGGCGCGGGCCGCCGAGGCGGAGGCGGCTTCCGCGGCCGCCGCCTCGGCTGACGCTGTGTGACCGCGACCTTGTAGGGTCGTGCCACCGCACATCTGTACAGCAGAAGGAGTCCACCGTGACCCAGCGCACCCTCGTCCTCCTCAAGCCCGACGCGGTCCGTCGCGGCCTGACCGGCGAGATCATCAGCCGTATCGAGCGCAAGGCCGGCTGGCAGATCACCGCGCTGGAGCTGCGCACCCTGGACCAGGACACGCTGGAGCAGCACTACGGCGAGCACAAGGGCAAGCCCTTCTACGAGCCGCTGATGGTGTTCATGGCCTCGGGCCCGGTGGTCGCGATGATCGTCGAGGGCGAGCGGGTCATCGAGGGGGTGCGCGCCCTGGCCGGTCCGACCGACCCGATCGCCGCCGCGCCCGGTTCCATCCGCGGGGACTACGGTGTGATCGTGCGGGAGAACCTGATCCACGCCTCCGACTCCGAGGAGTCCGCCGAGCGCGAGGTGAAGATCTTCTTTCCCGGTCGTGGCTGAGCCGTCGGCGCCGCTTCCTGACGTATCGTCAGTTCATCAGCCCGCCTGACCTGGGCGGCCGTGGACATGCGGCCGCCCATCGGCATACCCGAAGGCGATCGGGGGAACGCGTGCCCCCGATGGACCGTCTCCACAAGCGAGGCGGTACGCCATCTGCTGACAATGGCGAAGACCCTCGCGCGGTGTTCGTGCAGGCGCGTTTACGATGGAAGCCTTCACGTCACAGCACCCACCTCGCCGTACCTGAAATGCCCTCAAAAGCTCCCAGGGAAGGCCAGACGAATCCTGATGGGGAACTCAATGTCGTTCATCGGCCGTGACATGGCTGTCGACCTCGGGACCGCCAACACGCTGGTGTACGTCAGGGGTCGCGGGATCGTACTCAACGAGCCGTCCGTCGTCGCGAT
This sequence comes from Streptomyces sp. PL-25, assembly GCF_058344915.1. Classification (NCBI taxonomy): domain Bacteria; kingdom Bacillati; phylum Actinomycetota; class Actinomycetes; order Kitasatosporales; family Streptomycetaceae; genus Streptomyces; species Streptomyces sp. PL-25. Next base: position 2,374,322 of record NZ_CP136997.1, on the reverse strand, counting down.
CAACACGAACACCGGTGGCATCCTCGCCGTCGGCGCCGAGGCGAAGAAGATGATCGGGCGCACGCCCGGCAACATCGTCGCCGTGCGCCCGCTCAAGGACGGCGTCATCGCGGACTTCGAGATCACCGAGCGGATGCTCCGCTACTTCATCCTGAAGATCCACAAGCGGCGCTATCTGGCTCGTCCGCGGGTCGTGGTCTGCGTGCCCTCCGGCATCACCGGCGTCGAGCGGCGCGCCGTCATCGAGGCCTCCTCCCAGGCCGGCGCCCGCCAGGTGCACATCATCGAGGAGCCCATGGCCGCGGCCATCGGCTCCGGCCTGCCGGTCCACGAGGCCACGGGCAACATGGTGGTGGACATCGGCGGCGGCACCACGGAGGTCGCGGTCATCTCGCTCGGCGGCATCGTCACCGCCCAGTCCATCCGCGTCGCCGGCGACGAACTGGACAACGCGATCATCCAGTACGTCAAGAAGGAGTACAGCCTTCTGCTGGGCGAGCGCACGGCCGAGCAGATCAAGATCACGATCGGCTCCGCGTACGAACTCGACGCCGACGAGCACACCGAGATCCGCGGCCGGGACCTGGTCTCCGGCCTGCCCAAGACCGTCGTCATCTCGGCCGCCGAGGTGCGCAAGGCGATCGAGGAACCGGTCAACGCGATCGTCGACGCGGTCAAGACGACCCTGGACAAGTGCCCGCCGGAGCTGTCCGGCGACATCATGGACCGGGGCATCGTGCTGACCGGCGGCGGCGCCCTGCTGCGCGGCCTGGACGAGCGGCTGCGCCGGGAGACCGGCATGCCGATCCACATCGCCGAGGACCCGCTGGACAGCGTGGCGCTCGGCTCCGGGAAGTGCGTCGAGGAGTTCGAGGCGCTGCAGCAGGTGCTGGACGCCCAGCCGCGCCGATGACACGACGTTTCGATTCCGCCGTACGAGATGATCTCCTCTCGTACGGCGGATCGTTGATATAGAGGCATAAGCTCCCACAAACGGCCCCCGAGGGTGTGCGCTTCCCCACCGGCGCTCACCGGGGGCCACCCGAATTCCTACGAGGAAGGGCACGGCCGCCGCACGTGAGGGACACGAAAGAGAGCCGGCTGCTCCTGGTGCTGCTGATCGCCGTGGCGTTCGCGCTGATCACGGTCGATATCCGCGGCGGGGAGAATTCCCCGGTGGACGGCGCCCGGCGCGGCGCCGCCACCGTTTTCGGCCCGATCGAGAACGGCGTGTCGGGCGCGGTGGACCCGGTCGGCGACGCGGTCTCCGCGGTCCGCGAGTCCGGCGGCCGCCACGACCGGCTCGCCGCACTGGAGAAGGAGAACGCGGCGCTCAAGGCCAAGCTCGGCAGCGACGACCGCAACCGCAGCCGTCTGAGCCAGCTCGACAAGATGCTGAAGCTCGCCGGCCAGGGCCAGTACGGCATCAAGGGCGCCCAGGTCATCGCCATAGGAGCCGCGCAGGGCTTCTCCTGGACCATCACCATCGACGCGGGCGCCGACGACGGCATCCGGCGTGACATGACCGTCCTCAACGGCGACGGCCTGGTCGGCCGCGTCACCACCGTCGGCCCCGGCACGTCGACCGTGCTGCTCGCCAACGACCCCGACTTCACCGTCGGCACCCGCATGGAGGGCACCGACGAACTCGGCTTCGCCTCCGGCCAGGGCGACCGGCCGATGCGCGTGCAACTCCTCAACGGCAAGGCGGAGGTGAAGAAGGGCGACCGGCTGGTCACCTTCGGCTCCCAGGCCGACAAGCCGTTCGTGCCCGGTGTCCCGGTCGGTGTCGTCTCCCGCGTCGACCCCTCCGGCGGCGACCTGACCCGCACCGTCTATGTCACGCCGTACGTCGGCTTCACCAAGCTCGACGTCATCGGTGTCGTCGTCCAGGCCCCGAAGAAGGACCCGCGCGACACGGTCCTGCCGGCCAAGCCCAAGCCGGCCCCGACGCCCACCGTGACGGTCACGGTCACCCCGACCGGCGGCGCGAACGACACGTCCGGCCGCTCCGGGAACGGCGCGGGCCTGCCCGACGCCCAGGGCACCGGGGAGCGCGACACCCAGGGCACCGGGGAGCCCGACCCGCAGTCCACCGACGACCAGCAGCCGTAGGAGCGAGAAAAGTCCCCATGCGTCTCAACCGGATCCTGCTCTCCACCGTGCTGGTCGTCGTCGCCCTGGTGATCCAGGTGAGCGTCCTGGCCCGGCTGCACCTGCCCGGCGCCGTGCCCGACCTGCTGCTGCTCACCGTGCTCGGCCTGGCCATGGTCTACGGGCACGTCGGCGGCTGCCTGGTCGGCTTCGGCGCCGGACTCCTCGCCGACCTCGCCCCGCCCGCCGACCACGCCGCCGGCCGCTACGCCCTCGTGCTCTGCGTCATCGGCTATCTGGCCGGGCTCATCAAGCCCGAGACCGGCCAGGTCAAGTCGGCCACCGGCCCGATGGCCGTGGTGGTCGCCGCCGCCCTCGGCTCCACCCTGCTGTACGCCGGTGTCGGCGCCCTCGTCGGCGACACCGCCGCCCGCCACGTCGGCCTGCCCGGACTGCTGATCAGCGCGGCCGTCTACGATCTGCTGCTCGCCCCGTTCGTGGTGCCCGGCATCATGGCGCTGGCCCGGCGCGCCGAGAACGACCCGCTCGCCGAGGCCGGTTCCGCCGCCAAGAAGGCCGACATCTCCTCCGGCTGGCTCTCCTCGGGCACCGGACTGCGCATCGGCGGCCAGCGCGGCGCGCTCGGCTCACTGAAGACCAAGGCCCGCTCCCGCTCCACCCGGGTCGGCCGCATCAAGGGGGTCAAGCGCCTGTGACAGGCCCGCACGCACACGACTCGTCCGGACACTGAGAGGGGGAGGCAGCACCAGTGACCAACATTCCCGAGACCGGTCGGACCCCACGCGTCCAGACCCGGCTCATCGTCCTCCAGATCCTCGTCCTCTCCCTGCTCGGCACCCTCGGCGGCCGGCTGTGGTACCTCCAGATCCGCGAGGGCGCGCAGTACCAGAAGGAGGCGTCGGGCAACCACGTCCAGCAGGTCGTCCAGCCCGCCGTGCGCGGCTCGATCCTGGACGCGCGCGGTGTCCCGCTCGCCGACAACGAGACCCGGCTCGTGGTCTCCGCCTCCCGCACCGACCTGCTCAAGCAGAAGGACGACGGCAAGGCGGTCCTCGCCAAGCTCGCCGGGGTCCTCGGCATGGACCCGCAGGAGATCCAGCAGAAGGTCCGGCTGTGCGACGCCAAGACGCCGCAGCCCTGCTGGAACGGCTCGCCCTACCAGCCCATCCCGCTCACCGACGAGGCCACCCCCAAGCAGGCCCTCCAGATCCGCGAGCGCGCCGAGGACTTCCCCGGCATCACCGCCGAGCCCGAGGCCGTGCGCCGCTACGCGGGCCCCGGCAAGTCCAACACCGCGCAGGTCCTCGGCTACCTCTCACCGGTCACCGACGACGAGATCCAGCAGGCCAAGGACACCTCCTCGCCCTATCTGCGCTCCGACATGGTCGGCCGCTCCGGTCTGGAGCGCCAGTACGACAAGGAACTGCGCGGCAAGGCCGGCGTCACCCGCTACGAGGTCGACAACCTCGGCCGGGTCATCGGCAAGGCCAAGTCGGACGCCGCCCAGCCCGGCTCCAACCTGGTCACCAGCATCGACGCCCGGGTCCAGCGGGTCGCCGAGTACGAGCTGGACAAGGCGATGAAGGCCGCCCGCCAGCAGTACGACAGCATCACCGGCACCAACTACAAGGCCGACTCCGGCGCCGTCGTCGTGATGGAGGCCAAGACCGGCCGGATCGTCTCCATGGCGTCCGCGCCGACGTACGACCCGAACGTCTGGGTCGGCGGCATCTCCGCCAAGGACTACGCCGAGCTCACCGGCAAGAACTCCGACTACCCGCTGCTGAACCGCGCCATACAGGGTCAGTCCGCGCCCGGTTCGACCTTCAAGGTGGTCTCCACGGCCGCCGCGGTCGAGGCCGGCTACGACTTCAACGGCAACTACCCCTGCACCAGCTCGTACTCGGTCGGCGGCCAGGTCTTCAAGAACTTCGAGGGCGAGAACTTCGGCAACATCTCCCTGGGCCGGGCCCTGGAGGTCTCCTGCGACACCGTCTTCTACGGCCTCGCGGACAACGAGTGGAAGAAGGACGGGGGCATCAACCCGAAGAAGGGCCAGCCCAAGGACTACTTCTTCAAGGCCGCCCACCAGTTCGGCCTGGGCAAGGAGACCGGCATCGACCTGCCCAACGAGGTCACCGGCCGCGTCCCCGACCGCCAGTGGAAGCAGAAGTACTGGGAGGCCAACAAGGACGCCTGGTGCAAGTCCGGCAAGAAGAACGGCAGCTACGTCGAGAAGATCGCCTACGAGAACTGCCTCGAAGGCAACAAGATGCGCGAGGGTGACGCGATCAACTACTCCATCGGCCAGGGCGACACCCTGCTGACGCCGATCCAGGAGGCCGTCATCTACGGTGCCATCTCCAACGGCGGCACCATGTACACCCCGACCATCGGCAAGGCCGTGGTCAGCCCCGACGGCAAGCACGTCACCGAGATCAAGCCCAGGTCCCACGGCAGGCTGCCCATCACCAAGGCCACCCGCGACATGATGGACCAGGCGCTCGCCGGCGTCGCCACCCGCGGTACCGCCGCCTGGAAGTTCAACGGCTGGCCGCAGGACAAGATCCCGCTGCACGCCAAGACCGGTACCGCCGAGGTCTACGGCAAGCAGACCACGTCCTGGCTCGCCACCTACAGCAAGGACTACACGGTCATCATGACCATCGCCCAGGCCGGTACCGGCTCCGGCGCCTCCGGCGAGGCCGTGCGCAACATCTACAGCGCCCTGTACGGCGTGCAGGCCGACGGGTCCGTCGACAACAAGAAGGCCCTGCTGCCCACCCCGATGAAGGGCCTGCCGAAGATCCAGGCCGACGGCACCATCCCCGCCCCCAAGATCAAGGGCGACCCCGCCAAGGACCAGGAGAAGGTCGCCAAGGAGGTCGCCCAGCAGGGCACCACCACCGCCCCGGACGGCGACCAGGACACCCCGGCGACCACCAACAACACGGGGGCGGGCAACCGCGACACCCGAAGGCGCCCGCGCAGGCGCCCGCAGCGCGGAGGAAGGCGGAGGACGACCGCATGACCGGCGCGAACAACTTCTCCGTCTCCGGGTACGGACCCGAGCGGGCCGGCTGGACCCGGCTGCTCGCCCGCGACTCGGTCACCCGCCGCCTGGACTGGCCGATACTGCTGTCGGCGCTCGCCCTCTCCGGGATCGGCTCCCTCCTGGTCTTCTCGGCCACCCGCAACCGCACCGAGATCAACCAGGGCGACCCGTACTACTTCCTGATCCGGCACCTGATGAACACCGGCATCGGACTCGCCCTGATGTTCGGCATCATCTGGCTCGGCCACCGCACCCTGCGCACCGCCGTGCCGATCCTCTACGGCGCCTCGGTCTTCGGCATCCTGCTGGTGCTCACCCCGCTCGGCTCCACCGTCAACGGCGCGCACTCCTGGATCGTCCTCGGCGGCGGCTTCTCCATCCAGCCGTCCGAGTTCGTGAAGATCACGATCATCCTGGGCATGGCGATGATGCTCGCCGCCCGGGTGGACGCGGGCGACAAGGAGCACCCCGACCACCGCACGGTCCTCCAGGCCCTGGGCCTGGCCGCGGTTCCCATCCTGATCGTCCTGCTCATGCCGGACCTCGGCTCGGTCATGGTCATGGTGGTGATCATCCTGGGGGCGCTGCTCGCCTCCGGCGCCTCCAACCGCTGGACCCTGGGCCTCGTGGCCACCGGCACGCTCGGCGCCGTCGCGGTCTGGCAGCTGCACATCCTCGACGAGTACCAGATCAACCGGTTCGCGGCCTTCGCCAACCCCAGCCTCGACCCGGCCGGCGTCGGCTACAACACCAACCAGGCCCGTATCGCCATCGGCTCCGGCGGACTGACCGGCTCGGGCCTCTTCCACGGCTCCCAGACCACCGGCCAGTTCGTGCCCGAGCAGCAGACCGACTTCGTCTTCACCGTCGCGGGGGAGGAGCTGGGCTTCGCGGGCGCCGGGCTGATCATCGTGCTGCTCGGGGTCGTCCTGTGGCGCGCCTGCCGCATCGCCCGCGAGACCACCGAGCTGTACGGCACCGTCGTCGCCGCCGGGATCGTCGCCTGGTTCGCCTTCCAGGCGTTCGAGAACATCGGCATGACCCTGGGCATCATGCCGGTCACCGGCCTGCCCCTGCCGTTCGTCTCCTACGGAGGCTCGTCCATGTTCGCGGTCTGGGCGGCGGTCGGACTGCTCCAGTCGATCAGAGTGCAGCGGCCCATGTCGGCGTAGCACACGCCTCCTGCGCACCGGATCCGTGCGCAGGAGGCGCCCCCGGCGGCGGGGACCACTACATTCGGTGCATGGCGGCCGTCCGGCGCGAGATCGAGCGGAAGTACGAGTCCGGTACGGGCCGACTGCCGGACCTCACCGGCGTCGGTCCGGTCGCCGCCGTCGCCGACCGGGGCACCGCCGCCCTCGACGCCGTCCACTACGACACCGCCGACGAACGCCTGGCCGCCGCCGGACTCACGCTGCGCCGCCGCACCGGCGGCACCGACGCGGGCTGGCACCTGAAGATCCCGGTCGCCCCCGACGTACGCGACGAGATCCAGGCCCCGCTCTCCGACGAGGTGCCGCCCGCCCTCGCCGCCCTGCTCCGCTCCCGGGTCCGCGGCGCCGCGCTGCGCCCCGTGCTCCGGCTGCGCTCCACCCGCGCCGTCCACCACCTGCTCGACGCCCGCGGCACGCTGCTCGCCGAGCTGAGCGTGGACACCGTACGGGCCGACCGGCTGACCGGCACGACCGGCACCGCGCACACCCGCGGCGGCCACGACGACCGCTCCGCCACGGCCCGCTGGACCGAGATCGAGGTGGAACTCGCCGAGGACGGCGACCCCGCCCTCCTCGACCTGCTGGACGACCGGCTGCGCGCGGCGGGCGTACGGCGCTCGGACGCCCCCTCCAAGGCCGCCCGCGCCCTGGCGGAGACGGCCCCGCCCGGCCACCGCCCGCTGCCCGGACCGCCCGCCTGGCCGGTCACCGCGGGCGACCACGTCCTCGCCCGGCTGCGCGCCCAGCGGGACGTCGTCGTCGCCCTCGACCCGGCGGTCCGCCGCGATCTGCCCGACTCCGTGCACCGCATGCGCGTCGCCACCCGCCGGCTGCGCAGCGCCCTGCGCACCCACGGCCGGGTCCTGGACCGCGCCGCCACCGCCCCGCTCGCCGCCGAACTGAAGTGGCTCGCCGGGGAACTCGGCCTCGACCGCGACCACGAGGTCCTCGCCGAACGCCTCACCGCCGCCCTCGGCGCGCTGCCCGAGTCCCTGGTGACCGGGCCGGTCCGCACCCGGCTGCGGCTGTGGTCCGCGAGCCGCCGCGCGGGCGCCCGCAGCCGGGTGCTGGCCGTCCTGGACGGCGGCCGGTACCTGGCCCTGCTCGACGCGCTGGACGCCCTCACCGCCCGGCCGCCGCTGCGGCCCGCGGCCGGCGGCGACCCGGCCGAGGTGCTGGGCCGGGCCCTCGGCGAGGAACACGCCCGGCTGGCCGCCGCCCTCGACCGGGCGCTCGCCCTGCCGCCCGGACCCGCCCGCGACCTCGCCCTGCACGAGGCCCGCAAGCAGGCCAAGCGCACCCGCTACGCGGCCGAGACCGCCGCCGGGGCCCTCGGCGCGGCGGCCGGGCCGCCGGGCGCGGACGCCAAGGCCCTCCAGACGCTGCTCGGCGACCACCAGGACGGCGTGCTGGCCCGCCGCGCCCTGCGCGAGCTGGCCGGGCAGGCGCAGGCGGCCCGGGAGAGCTCCTTCACCTACGGGCTGCTGTACGGGCGCGAGGAGCACCGCGCGGCCGTGCTGGAGGCGGAGCTGTCCCGGCTGCGGGCGCGGCTGCGGCCGTTCGGGACAGGCCGCCGACCGGGTTAGGCTAGATGGTCACCCCTGTCAGCTGACGAAAGTTCCCGCGATGACCGTCGAGTCGGTTTTCCCGCAGCTCGAAGCCTTGCTCCCGCATGTGCAGAAGCCGATCCAGTACGTGGGCGGCGAGCTCAACTCCACCGTCAAGAGCTGGGACGAGTGCGACGTCCGCTGGGCGCTCATGTACCCGGACGCGTACGAGGTCGGCCTGCCCAACCAGGGCGTCATGATCCTCTACGAGGTGCTGAACGAGCGGCCGGGCGTCCTCGCCGAGCGCACCTACAGCGTGTGGCCGGACCTGGAGGCGCTGATGCGGGAGCACGGCGTCCCGCAGTTCACCGTGGACAGCCACCGCCCGGTGAAGGCGTTCGACGTGTTCGGCCTGTCCTTCTCCACGGAGCTGGGCTACACCAACATGCTCACCGCCCTCGACCTGGCCGGCATCCCGCTGGAGGCCCGCGACCGCACGGTCGACGACCCGATCGTGGTGGCCGGCGGCCACGCGGCCTTCAACCCCGAGCCGATCGCCGACTTCATCGACTGCGCGGTCATCGGCGACGGCGAGCAGGCGGTCCTGGAGATCACCGAGATCGTCCGCGCCTGGAAGGCCGAGGGGCGCCCCGGGGGCCGGGAGGAGGTGCTGCTGCGCCTGGCGAAGACCGGCGGGGTCTACGTCCCCGGCTTCTATGACGTCGAGTACCTCCCCGACGGCCGGATCGCCCGTGTCGTGCCCAACCGCTCCGGTGTGCCCTGGCGGGTGTCCAAGCACACCGTGATGGACCTGGACGAGTGGCCCTACCCCAAGCAGCCGCTGGTCCCGCTCGCCGAGACGGTGCACGAGCGCATGTCGGTGGAGATCTTCCGCGGCTGCACCCGCGGCTGCCGGTTCTGCCAGGCCGGCATGATCACCCGCCCGGTGCGCGAGCGCTCCATCACCGGCATCGGCGAGATGGTCGAGAAGGGCCTGAAGGCGACCGGCTTCGAGGAGGTCGGCCTGCTCTCCCTGTCCTCCGCGGACCACAGCGAGATCGGCGACATCGCCAAGGGCCTGGCCGACCGCTACACGGACGACAAGATCGGCCTGTCCCTGCCCTCCACCCGCGTGGACGCCTTCAACGTCGACCTGGCCGACGAGCTGACGCGCAACGGCCGCCGCTCCGGTCTGACCTTCGCCCCCGAGGGCGGCTCCGAGCGGATGCGCAAGGTCATCAACAAGATGGTCTCCGAGGACGACCTGATCCGCACGGTCGCCACCGCGTACGGCAACGGCTGGCGCCAGGTCAAGCTGTACTTCATGTGCGGCCTGCCCACCGAGACCGACGAGGACGTGCTCCAGATCGCCGACATGGCGACCCACGTCATCGCCAAGGGCCGCGAGGTCTCCGGCTCGGGCGACATCCGCTGCACGGTCTCCATCGGCGGGTTCGTGCCCAAGCCGCACACCCCCTTCCAGTGGGCGCCGCAGCTGAGCGCCGAGGAGACCGACGCCCGCCTGCAGAAGCTCCGGGACAAGATCCGCGGCGACAAGAAGTACGGCCGCTCCATCGGCTTCCGCTACCACGACGGCAAGCCCGGCATCATCGAGGGCCTGCTCTCCCGCGGCGACCGCCGCACCGGCGCGGTGATCCGCGCGGTCTACGAGGACGGCGGCCGCTTCGACGGCTGGCGCGAGCACTTCTCCTACGACCGCTGGATGAACTGCGCCGCCAAGGCCCTGGCCCCCTACGGCGTCGACGTCGACTGGTACACCACCCGCGAGCGCTCCTACGAGGAGGTCCTGCCCTGGGACCACCTCGACTCCGGCCTCGACAAGGACTGGCTCTGGGAGGACTGGCAGGACGCCCTCGACGAGACCGAGGTCGAGGACTGCCGCTGGACGCCCTGCTTCGACTGCGGCGTGTGCCCGGCGATGGACACCAGCATCCAGATCGGCCCGACGGGCAAGAAGCTGCTGCCGCTGACGGTGAAGAACAGCACTGTGGCGGGCTGAGGCGGGGAAGCGGAGGGCGACCGGGTCACCGCGGCGCATCGCTGAGGCCGTGGTGGACGCCGCGGAGGACGAGGTGGCCTCAGCCATCGCCAGGGAGGCGATCGCCGCGGCGATCGCCTCGGGGCGGCCCATGCGGTGCGGGGACAGCGAGCCGAGCAGGGCCGCGAAGGTCTCGGGACGTACTCGCGGCACCGCGCCAGCCTCTCCGGCACCCCGGGCGGAACCTTTCTGCTGGGTGCCCGGGGCTCGGCGGGACGGCAGCTCAGTCGCACTGGCTCGGCAGCCAGCCGCGCTGGACCGCCCGGACCCCCGCCTCGAACCGGCTGCGCGCGTTCAGGCGCTCCATGAGGTCGGTGGCGACCCGGCGGGCGGTGCGCTGGGAGACGCCCAGCCGTTTGGCGATGGCCTCGTCGGTGTGGCCCTGGGCGAGGAGCTTGATCGTGGTGCTCTCCTGGCGGGTCAGGCCGTGGCCGTCGCGGACCAGGACCTCGCCCAGCGGTCGCGCGGCGTGCCAGATGCCCTCGAAGAGTGCGCACAGCGCGGTGAGCGTGCCCTGTCCGGTGAGGATCACGGCGCCGGACGCGGTGTCCGCGCTGCTGACCGGCAGGACGGCGGTGGTCCGGTCGATGATGATCATGCGGGTGGGCAGCGCCGGCACGGTGCGGACCTGGGCGCCGTGAGCGGTCAGCCAGTTCGCGTGGTCCACCGTGGGCTGGTGGTTGCGCAGGCTGTCCAGGTAGACGGTCCGCATGACCACGTCGCGTTCGAGGACCTCGCGGTTGAGCGGCCGGGACGCCTCCATGTTCGCCGCGGTCTGCGCGCCGTCGGGTGCGAAGGTCAGCACCTCTTTCCGCACGGACCTGCTCAGCAGGGCGACCCGGTCCCGGACCGCGTCCAGGCCGTTGAGCTGCTCCGCGCCGGGGTCCTGGGCGCGGTTGAGTTCGGCGTGCTCGGCGATCAGGCGGACGGCCGCGGCGCGTGAGGCCTCCAACTGGGCCTGCTGCGCGGCCAGCTCCGCCTGCTGGCGCGCGATCAGGACCTCCATGCCGAGGTCCGGGGCGATGGCGCGCAGCCGCCCGTCGTGTTCGCCGGACGGCTGGACCAGGGTCAGTTCGCTCAGCCGGTCACAGGCTTCCCGTACGTCTTCCACCGCGTGTCCGGTCCGCTCGGCGAGCGCCGCGACGCCCTCCAGCGGATGGGCCAGCATTTCCCTGTATACGGACTCCGCGACGGGATCCAAGCCCAGAACGGGTCGCATCCCCACCCCCTTCGGTCACTTGCCTTTCCCGTGAACTTCGTGATCGTGCCATGGAATAGTTGTTCAGTCTCTGTACAGATTCATGGACCAAAGCGGCAAAGGACGAAACCGGCCACCTGATTGCTCTGGCGGCAAGGGCTTGCGGCTTGTGATGTTCGGCACCATGTACTTGATCCATACGCGTCTGGGAGGCGCGGACGGAGCCGTCCTCCCGGACGGTGTCGCCCAACTGGTGCTCGCCGCGGCGAGCCCGGCCGACGGCGTCGAACACGTCCGTGCGCACCCCGACGCGCTGCCCCACCCCGTCTTGGCCCTCTTCGTGCTGGCCGGTTCCCTGGAAGAGGCCGAGGCGCGCGCGCTGGAGGTGTGCCGGCGCGCGCTCGCCGACGCGCCGGAGCTGCGCGGGTGGGAAGCGGTGAGCTCGGGCGCCGCCTTCGTGGCGCCGTACTACGAGCGGCTGCTGTTCCCCTCCGGCCCCGGCTGAGGACGGCGCGACCGGGCCTGGACGGAAGGGGCCATGGCCGATTGGGGCCAGCCTCCAGCCCTTCTCCAGCCGCTGAGCAGCGGAGAAGCTGATGACCGAAGCCGAGGGACGCGGCCCACGGGCCCAGGGCCCCGCATCCTCAGGCGGACCGCACCGCCCGCACTCGTGTCATCGCTTCTCAGGGGAAAGAGTCATGCACGCCATGCACATACGTATGAGCCAGGTCGCCGCCACCGCCCTTCTCGCTCTGGGTGCCGTCCTCTTCGGCCAGTACACCGCCGCTCCGGCCGGGCCCGCCCAGATCCTCGGTGCGCACAGCGCCCGGACGGCCATGGACACGCAGGACGACCTCGGCTGGCAGTAGGTCCGCCGCTGGAGGCGCCGCAGGACGGCGGCGGGACGCGCGACGAAGCGCGTCGAAGTGCTTCCACGGGTGACGGCCCGCACACGGCGCAGGTGCCCGCCCGCGCGGAAGACCGGACCGGCACACCTGTGAGGCACCCATCCGGTGCCAGGCACCGGATGGGCGAGCCCGATGGCACCTGAGCGGAGCGGCCCCCGCTTCTCCCGCACACCTTTCACGGTCTCCCTGATTTTCCACACCCTCCCACGCCCGTCCACGTCCTTCCGTGCTCTTCCACGCCCTTTCACGCCGCGGCGCGGCTCAGCCGTGCCCGAAAACGGAGGAAATCCATGTCTGTGTACGCGAAGGCCAACCGCCGCGCGCTGTCCGCTCTCGGTGCCCTGGTCGCCGCGACCGTCATCACGGGTCTCGCGGGTGTCCCGGCCCAGGCCGCCGGCACGCCCCAAGAGCAGATGGCCGCCACGGCCACTGCCGAGAACGGCAACGGGCCGTGCGCCCACGGCGGTTACGACGACGGCCTGAGCCAGAGCAACAGCTGCGACGGGCACGGCGGCCAGTCGCAGGCGTGGTGCGCCGACTTCGTCGGCTGGGTGTGGGCCCACCACGATGTCTCCGGTATGGGAATGCTCACCGATGCCGCCGCGAGTTTCTACCAGTACGGCCTGAAGTACGGGACGAAATCCAGTACCCCGCATGTCGGCGACGCCGTCGTCTACGGCTACTCCAACGGCTGGGCCCAGCACGTGGCGATGGTCACGGGCGTCAGCAACGGCACCGTCACCATCACCGGCGGGAACCAGGGCCACGCCACCAGCTCCGAGGGCCTGGTCAGCACCAACAGCACCATCCACTACGCCGTCGGCGACGCGCCCTGGGGCCAGACCATCAGCGGCTACATCTCCCCGGTGATCCAGAAGGCCACCCCGCCGAAGGTCTCCCTGAAGGGCCTGCCCGGCACCTCGGTGACCGGTGTCGCCTCCCTCTCCGCATCCGTCACCGCCGGCACCTACGGCATCAAGACCGTCGAGTACTACCTGGACGGCGAGAAGATCGCCACCCGCAGCACCGCGCCGTACACCTACTCCCTCGACACCAGCCGGGTGCCGGACGGCAAGCACACCCTCTCCGTCGAGGTCACCGACACCCAGGGCAACACCGGTGGCGACCGCGCCCAGATCATCACCTCCAACGGCGACTCGGGCTCGACCTTCGACGCCGACTTCAACGGTGACGGCAAGTCGGACGTGGGCGTGCTGTACGACTACGGCCAGACCAGCGACGGCACCAACCACGTCGGCCTGTGGACCTACCTCAGCAACGGCTCGGGCTTCGACAAGCCGGTGAAGGTCTGGGACAACATCGACGCGGGCAGCGGCAGCTGGAACTGGGACCGCTCCAAGGTCACCTCGGGTGACTTCAACGGTGACGGCAAGACGGACGTCGGCGTGCTGTACAACAACGGCGAGCAGAGTGACGGCAGCAACCGCACCAGCCTGTGGACCCTGACCAGCAACGGGACGGGCTTCAACAAGCCGGTGAAGGTCTGGGACAACATCGACGCGGGCAGCGGCAGCTGGAACTGGAACCGCTCCAAGGTCACCTCGGGTGACTTCAACGGCGACGGCAAGACGGACGTCGGCGTGCTGTACAACAACGGTCAGCAGAGCGACGGCGGCAACCGCACCAGCCTGTGGACGTTCACGAGCACGGGCAGCGGGTTCGGGAAGCCGGTGAAGAAGTGGGACAACGTCGACGCGGGCAGCGGGAGCTGGAACTGGGACCGTTCGAAGGTGACGGCGGGTGACTTCACCGGGGACGGCAAGGCGGATGTCGCGGTGCTGTACGACAACGGTGAGCAGAGCGACGGCAGCAACCGGACCACGTTGTGGACGCTGACCAGCACGGGCGGCGGGTTCAACGCTCCGCTGCGCAAGTGGGACAACACCGAGTCGGACGTGAAGAGCTGGAACTGGGACCGCTCCAAGCTGACCTCCGGCGACTACACCGGCGACGGCAAGGCCGACATCGGGATCCTCTACAACAACGGCCAGACCGAGGACTCCCGCAACAAGTCCGCCCTGTGGACCTTCGCCAGCACCGGCGCCGGCTTCAGCAACCCGCTGCGCAAGTGGGACTCCGGCTCCGACAGCTGGAACACCGCCACCAGCAAGCTCACCTCCGGCGACTTCGACGGTGACGGCAAGAGCGACATCGGCGTCCTGTACGGCTACGGCCAGCAGGACGACGGCAGCAACCGGACCGGCCTGTGGAAGTTCACCAGCACCGGCCCCGCCTTCAACAACCCGACCCTCGCCTTCGACAGCAAGAACTTCACCAGCTGGAACTGGGAGAACAGCAAGCTCGCCTGACGGCATCGGCCACCCGCGTGGGCGGCGGGACCCGCTCCCGCCGCCCACGCGGCATCCCTCCCGCACATCCGACCCTTGTGAGGAATCCCGATGCCGTCCCGATCCGTACGCCCGCACGCGGCCCTGGCCGCCCTGACCGCCGTGGCCGCCCTGGCGGGCGGCACCGTCCTGGCCTTCCCCGGCCCCGCACGAGCCGCCTCGGTCAGCACCTGGGACAAGGTCGCCGACTGTGAGTCCAGCGGCGACTGGAGCGCCAACACCGGCAACGGCTATTACGGCGGAATCCAGTTCAGCCCGCAGACCTGGGCGGCCTACGGCGGCACCGCCTACGCCCCCCGGGCGGACCTGGCCACCAAGAAGGAACAGATACTCATCGGCGAGAAGGTCCTCGCCGACCAGGGCGAGGGTGCCTGGCCGAAGTGCGGCCTCAAGTACCACCTCGGCTCCGACCACGCCGACCCCTACCCCTCGCCGACCCCGCCCGTCTCCCGGGTCACCGCACCGGCGGGAGGATCGGTCCTCACCGGCTCCGTCCGGCTGACCGCCTCCGTCACCGACACGGTCGGCACCCCGACCCGGGCGTCCTTCTACGTCGACGGCGTCCTGGTCGGCACCGCCACCGGGTCCGGCCCGTCCTACGCGGTGACGCTGGACACCGCCGTACTGCCCGACGGGCCCCACGCGCTCACCGTCGCCGCCGTGAACGACGCCGGACAGACCGGCCCCCGCTCCGGCGCCACCAGCTTCTTCGTCGCGAACCGGGCCACCGCCTCCCAGACCACCGGCGACTTCGACGGCGACGGCAAGGCCGACATCGCCGTCCTCTACAACAACGGTCAGCAGAGTGACGGCACCAACCGCACCAGCCTGTGGACCCTGACCAGCAACGGGACGGGCTTCGGCAAGCCGGTGAAGGCGTGGGACAACGTCGACGCGGGCAGCGGCAGCTGGAACTGGGACCGCTCGCGGGTGACCACGGGCGACTTCGACGGCGACGGCAAGGACGACATCGCCGTCCTCTACAACAACGGTCAGCAGAGCGACGGCGGCAACCGCACCAGCCTGTGGACGTTCACGAGCACGGGCAGCGGGTTCGGGAAGCCGGTGAAGAAGTGGGACAACGTCGACGCGGGCAGCGGGAGCTGGAACTGGGACCGTTCCAAGGTCACCTCGGGTGACTTCAACGGTGACGGCAGGACGGACGTCGGTGTGCTGTACAACAACGGCGAGCAGAGCGACGGCGGCAACCGCACCAGCCTGTGGACGTTCACGAGCACGGGCAGCGGGTTCGGGAAGCCGGTGAAGAAGTGGGACAACGTCGACGCGGGCAGCGGGAGCTGGAACTGGGACCGTTCGAAGGTGACGGCGGGTGACTTCACCGGGGACGGCAAGGCGGATGTCGCGGTGCTGTACGACAACGGTGAGCAGAGCGACGGCAGCAACCGGACCACGCTGTGGACGCTGACCAGCACGGGCGGCGGGTTCAACGCTCCGCTGCGCAAGTGGGACAACACCGAGTCGGAGGTGAAGAGCTGGAACTGGGACCGTTCCAAGCTGACCTCCGGTGACTACACCGGCGACGGCAAGGCCGACATCGGCGTCTTCTACGACAACGGGCAGGCGGCCGACGGGAGCAACAGATCCGCCTGGTGGACCTTCGCCAGCACCGGCGCCGGCTTCAGCGACCCGCTGCGCAAGTGGGACTCCGGCTCGGACAGCTGGAGCGCCGGCTCCGCCAAGCTCACCACGGGCGACTTCGACGGCGACGGCAGGGCGGATGTCGCGGTGCTCTACAACTACGGACAGCACACGGACGGCACCAACCGCACCGGCCTGTGGAAACTCTCCAGCACCGGACCCGCGTTCAAGCCACCGGTCCTCTCCTGGGACAGCGACGACACGGGCAGCTGGAACTGGTACCGCAGCGACCTCGCCTGACCGCTCCCGGTCACGGCCCGTCAGGACCGACGACCCCGCCCCACACAAGGATGATCACACCATGAGACCCCTCGCCCTCCTGCGCCGCCTGCTGGCGCCCGCGGCAACGGCGGCCCTGCTGCTCGGCACGGCCCTGCAAGGAACCGCCGCACATGCCGACACCCCGTCCACGGACTGGCCCGCGCCGCGCTTCGTCAGCTACAACGTCTGCGGCGCCGCCGCCGGCTGTCCCACCAAACCCGGCAACGACACGGCCGGGAAGAACGCCTGGCGCGACCAGATCGTCCACGCCGTGGACTACTGGGACGCCGACGTGGTCATGCTCCAGGAGGTCTGCTACGGCCAGTACGCCCTGCTGAGGGACGGCCTGGCCGACCGCTCCGGCACCCCCTACACCGCCGTGTGGGGCGCCACCCTCAGCGGTATCGGCAACTGCACCCAGTGGGGCAGCGACCAGCGCTTCGGCCTCGCCATGCTGGTCAAGGGCAGCGCCGCGGCGGTCGCCAACCGGACCATGACGATGCTCTACAACGACCCGGCCGTGGCCGACGAGCAGCGGGGCCTGCTCTGCGTCGACGCACAGGTGCGGGGCCGTACCGTCCGCGCCTGCGACACCCACCTCGACTGGCGCGGGAAGACCCCGGAGGAGCAGACGCACCAGATCTACCAGAAGCTGGAACCGGCCACCCGCACCATGCCCGTCGTCCTCGGCGGCGACTTCAACATGACGCCCACCGCCGCACCCCTGCGCTGGCTGTACGACAGCGACCAGGGCACCGGCCCCTTCCGCGAGGTCGACGACACCGACAAGGACCACTTCGCCGCCCGCTGCGCCGGGCAGAGCACCTGCCGCACGGGGGAGAACACCGTGGACGGCCAGTGCGAGGACACCACCGACGCCAAGAAGATCGACTACATCTTCGTGAGCGACCGGCACTTCCGCGACGAGCACGGTGACGCGGCCGGCTGCTCCAGCCCCCCGCTCTCCGACCACCACCTGCTGCGGGGCGCCGCCGCCTGGTCCTGAGCCCTGACCACCGGCACCGCCACCCGCGAAGCGCCCCCGGCACGCCGCCGGGGGCGCTTCGCGCCGTCCTGGACCGGGAGGAGCCGCCACGGCCCGGGACACGTACCCTGGGAGACGTACGCTCGGAAGCGGCAGAGCCGCTCTCACGAAGGACTGAACGAAACTGGGCAAGCGACAGCCCGAAGGCCCGCCGCCCGCACCCACGGTGCAGCGCATCCGACTGCGCTACACCAAGCGTGGCCGCCTCCGGTTCACCAGCCACCGTGACTTCCAGCGCGCCTTCGAGCGCGCGCTGCGCCGCGCCGAGGTGCCGATGGCGTACTCGGCCGGGTTCACTCCGCACCCCAGAGTGTCCTACGCCAACGCCGCGCCCACCGGCACGGCCAGTGAGGCGGAGTACCTGGAGATCGCGCTCACCGCGCCCCGTGACCCGGAGCGGCTGCGCGGTCTCCTCGACGAGTCGATGCCCACCGGCCTCGACATCGTCGACGCGGTCGAGGCCCGTACCCCGGGACTCGCCGACCGGCTGACGGCCTCCGTCTGGGAACTGCGCCTGGACGGCGTGGACCCGGCCGAGGCGGACCGGGCGGTCGCGGCCTTCGACGGCGCCGAGACCGTCGAGGTGCAGCGCCAGACCAAGAACGGCGTCCGCACGTTCGACGCCCGCTCCGCGGTGGTGCGGCTGGCCCGGGTGGAAACGCCAGGTGCGGCGGCCGATAGGCCGAGCGACCGGCCCTGTGCGATACTGCGGCTGGTTGTTCGGCACGTGACGCCTGCCGTACGACCCGACGACGTCCTGTCCGGTCTCCGCGCCGTGGCCGACCTGGCGCCGCCGGTCCCCGCAGCGGTGACCAGGCTGGCGCAGGGGCTGCTCGATGAAGAGACCGGCACGGTGACCGACCCGCTCGCGCCCGACCGCGAGGCAGACCCGGCCGCCCCGGCCGCTTCAGAAGGGGCCGCCGAAGCCGCCGCCGCGAAGGTGCCTGCTTAGGGAAGGTTCCGTAGGGACGGACGTCGAAAGCGCCGCCCTCGTACTCGGGAGCCACCTGGGTCGGGCAGCGCACCGACCACAAGACTTTCGCCAGGCCGTACGCGACAAGGTGTACGGAACCGGCGAGACAGGACACAGAGAGCTCCCGTGCGGCGCCCGCGCCCCGGACGGCGGCCATCGCGCAACCGCGAGGCCGCGGACGTCAGCGGTGTCCGATCGATGCGATCGGACACCGGACCAGCGCGGCGCCCGGGGGCCTGACGGGAGATTCGCCCGCATGCTCGAACCGACCGAGCCCACCCAGGGTTCCGAAGAACTGAACACCCCCAGCGACACGCTGCCGCCGCGCCGCCGGCGCCGCGCCGCGTCGCGTCCGGCGGGGCCGCCCGGTGCCGCCGAGGCACCGGCCGAGGTCACCGCTCCGGCCGTATCGCCTGCGTCCGCCGAGGACGTCGAGGCCGCCGGGACTCCGGCCGCCGAGGAGCCCGCCGCTCCCGCGCGCCGCACCCGCCGTCGGGCCTCCGCGCCCACCGGGACACCGAAGACCACCGAGGCCCCGGCCGCCGAGACCGTCGTCCCGGCGACCGCCGCCGAGGAGACCCAGGCGGTGGACGAGACGTCCGCCGGGACCGTCGAGAGCGGCGAGGCCGCCGCTCCGCGCCGTACCCGCCGCCGCGCCACGCGCAGCGTGTCCGCGCCCACCGGTGCCGCCGACGAGGCCGCCGAGAGCGGTGCCGTGAGCGGTACGGAGGAGCCGGCCGCGCCCGCGGAGGCCGCCGCCGAGACCGCCGCGCCCGTCCGCCGGGCCCGCCGCCGCGCGTCCGCCGCCGCCGGTGCGCCGCAGCCCGCCGAGACCGCCGCGCCGGCCGAGGAGCCCGCCGCCGTCGAGGCCGCCGAGGAGCCCGCCGCGCCGCGTGCCCGTCGACGTGCCACGCGCAAGGTGTCGGCGCCCGCTGCCGAGGCCGCCGTGGAGACGGCGGCCGAGGCGCCGGTCGCCGAGGAGTCCGCTCCCGCCGCAGAGGTCGCTGAAGAGCCCGCCGCGCCGCGTGCCCGTCGCCGTGCCACGCGCAAGGTGTCGGCGCCCGCCGCCGAGGCCGCCGTGGAGACGGCCGAGGCCCCGGCCGCGGAGGAGTCCGCTCCCGCCGCGGAGGTTGCCGAGGAGCCCGCCGCGCCGCGTGCCCGCCGCCGGGCCACCCGCAAGGGCGCGGCGTCCGCCGCCGAGGTGAGCGAGCCCGCCGCCGCGGCTCCCGCCGCCGAGTCCGCGTCCGCCGCCGAGGAGTCCGCGCCGCGTCGCGGCCGCCGCCGGGTGGAGCGGCGCGCCGCGACCGGGTTCTCCGAGCCCGCCGCGCGCTCCGGCGCCGGGGACGACGCGCCGAGCAAGCCCGCGCGGCCCGCCGTCGCCGTCTTCCAGCCGCCGGTCTTCGCCGAGCCGAAGTTCCAGTTCCAGACCCCGCAGCGGGCCGCCGCCGAGGCGGCCGCCGAGGCCGCGCACGACGAGGAGCCCGACGGGACCGAGACCCCCGTGGCGGAGCCGGCCGCGCGGACCGAGCCGGCCGAGCAGCCCGGGGCGCGGCGCCGCCGCCGTCGCCGGGGCGCCGCCGACGAGGAGCCCGAGGCCCGTACCGCCGAGGACGCCGTCGAGGCGCCCGCCGAGCCCGCCGACGACGAGGCGGAGTCCGCCAAGGGCGCCGAGTCTGCCGAGTCCGCCGAGTCCGCCGAGGAAGCGGATCTCACGGACGGCGACGACGGCGACGACGGTGAGGAGTCCGGTTCCCGCCGGCGCCGCCGCCGCGGTGGCCGCCGCCGGCGCCGCGGCGAGGCCGCCGAGCACGGTGACGAGGAGCCGGAGGAGAGCGGTGAGCTCGCCGCCGCGCAGGCCGCGCAGGACGCCGAGGACACCGCCGAGCAGGTCGAGGAGGACGCCGAGGACGCGTCCGAGGAGAGCGACGAGGGCGAGGAGCACGCGGGCGGCGGCAACAGCAGCAGCCGCCGCCGTCGCCGCAGGCGTCGCCGGGCCGGGGACGGCGCCCAGGACGGCGAGCCGTCCGCCGACGACCCCGAGCGCACCGTCGTCAAGGTCCGCGAGCCGCGCGGCAAGAAGGACGAGCGGCCCGGCGGCGGCAGCGACGAGGTCCAGTCCATCAAGGGCTCGACCCGCCTGGAGGCGAAGAAGCAGCGCCGCCGCGAGGGCCGCGAGCAGGGCCGGCGCCGCGTCCCGATCATCACCGAGGCCGAGTTCCTGGCCCGCCGCGAGGCCGTCGAGCGCGTGATGGTGGTCCGGCAGAACGGCGACCGCACGCAGATCGGCGTCCTCGAGGACGATGTGCTCGTCGAGCACTACGTCAACAAGGAGCAGGCCGTCTCGTACGTCGGCAACGTCTACCTCGGCAAGGTGCAGAACGTCCTGCCGTCGATGGAGGCCGCCTTCATCGACATCGGCAAGGGCCGCAACGCCGTGCTGTACGCGGGCGAGGTCAACTTCGAGGCGCTCGGCATGGGCAACGGGCCGCGCCGCATCGAGTCCGCCCTGAAGTCCGGGCAGTCCGTCCTCGTCCAGGTCACCAAGGACCCGATCGGACACAAGGGCGCCCGTCTGACCAGCCAGGTCTCCCTGCCGGGCCGCTACCTCGTGTACGTCCCCGAGGGCTCGATGACCGGCATCAGCCGCAAGCTGCCCGACACCGAGCGGGCCCGGCTGAAGACCATCCTCAAGAAGATCGTCCCCGACGACGCGGGCGTCATCGTGCGCACCGCCGCCGAGGGCGCGAGCGAGGAGGAGCTGCGCCGCGACGTCGAGCGGCTCCAGGGGCAGTGGGAGGACATCCGCAAGAAGGCGAAGAACGGCAACTCCAGCGCGCCGACCCTGCTGTACGGCGAGCCGGACATGACCGTCCGCGTGGTGCGCGACATCTTCAACGAGGACTTCTCCAAGGTCGTCGTCAGCGGTGACGAGGCGTGGGAGACCATCCACGGCTATGTCGCGCACGTCGCCCCGGACCTCGCCCCGCGCCTGTCGCGCTGGACGAGCGAGGTCGACGTCTTCGCCACGTACCGGATCGACGAGCAGCTCGCCAAGGCGCTGGACCGCAAGGTCTGGCTGCCCAGCGGCGGTTCGCTGGTGATCGACCGGACCGAGGCGATGGTCGTCGTCGACGTCAACACCGGCAAGTTCACCGGCCAGGGCGGCAACCTGGAGGAGACGGTCACCAGGAACA
Organism: Streptomyces sp. PL-25; assembly: GCF_058344915.1. Taxonomy (NCBI): domain Bacteria; kingdom Bacillati; phylum Actinomycetota; class Actinomycetes; order Kitasatosporales; family Streptomycetaceae; genus Streptomyces; species Streptomyces sp. PL-25. The sequence continues at coordinate 2,352,725 of NZ_CP136997.1, read as the reverse complement.
ACCTGGAGGCGGCCGAGGAGATCGTGCGCCAGCTCAGGCTGCGCGACCTCGGCGGCATCATCGTGATCGACTTCATCGACATGGTCCTGGAGTCCAACCGCGACCTGGTGCTGCGCCGCCTGCTGGAGTGCCTGGGCCGCGACCGCACCAAGCACCAGGTGGCCGAGGTGACCTCGCTGGGCCTGGTGCAGATGACCCGCAAGCGGGTGGGCCAGGGCCTGCTGGAGTCCTTCTCCGAGACCTGCGTCCACTGCAACGGCCGCGGTGTCATCGTGCACATGGAGCAGCCCACGGCCGTCGGGGGCGGCGGCAAGCGCCGCAAGCGCGCCCGCGCCGGTGCCGAGCAGCCGCACGAGCACGAGCACGAGACCGCGGCGGTCCAGGCCGCCGTGCCCACCGCCGAGGAGGAGGCGGAGGCCGAGGCCGACGTCGTCGTCGAGGCGCAGGCCGAGCCGGTCGAGGTGCCCGCGTTCGAGCTGTCCCCGGACGAGGAGCTGTACAGCTCCGTCGCCGAGGCGGAGGCCGCCGCGTCCCGTGGCCGCGGCCGGCGCCGGGCGAGCCGGCGGGCGTCCGCCCCGGCGGGCGCGCCGAAGGCGGCGGCGGACGGCGCGGCCCCGGCCGCTCCCGAGGTGCCGACCGCTCAGCAGGTGACCGCGGAGCAGGAGGCCGGGCGCCCGGTGCGTCCGGAGCCAGCCGAGGCGGCGCAGGCCGAGCCGGTGGCCGCCGAGGACCCGGTCGTCCCGGCCGCCGGGCCGGAGGCGCCGGTGGCCGAGGAGGCCGCGCCGAAGGGCCGTACCCGCCGCCGCGCGACCCGCAGGGCGTCGGCTCCGGCCGGTTCCCCGGCGGGAGCCGAGGCGGCCGTGGTGACGGTCGCGGAGACCGCGCCCGAGCCGCAGCCGGTCCCGGCCGAGGAGGCCGCCCCGGCGGTCGCTCCGGCCGAGGCCGAGGCGCCCGCGGAAGAGGCGGCTCCGGCCCGTCCGCGCCGCCGTGCGGTGCGCAAGGCCACCGCGCCGACCGCGTCCGAGGAGGCGGCCGTCGTGGTCGTCCCGTCGGGCCAGGCCGGTGCGGAGGAGCCCGCTGCGGCCGCCGAGTCCGAGGCGGCCGAGGAGGCTCCGGCCAAGAAGACGGTCCGCAAGGCCGCCAAGAAGGCCACGGCGAAGAAGGCCGCGACCAAGAAGACGGCGGCCAAGAAGACCGTGGCGAAGAAGGCGACGGCCAAGAAGGCGACGAAGACCGCCAAGACGGCCGGCGCCGCGAAGAAGTCGGCGGCGAAGAAGACCGCGGCGTCCCCGGCCTCCGCCGCGGCCGACGAGAGCTGATCCGTCCGCACCGGGAGGCGGGCCGTCCCCGGCCCGCCTCCCGCATCCGCCCGCCCGGTGATCGCACATGATCACTGGGCGTGGCGAACGGGACACAACACGGTCGTATCCGGTGTGTTCCCGGTCCGGCCCGTAGGAAAAGATCTTCTTTCCGGGCTGATAACGTGACCCCGGGCTCGGTGGCTGCTACGCGCGTCGGCCCGCAGCCGATGTGCAGCACCCGCGTCACGTCGTCCGCACAGCGGCTGCTCTCGCGAGGACACCTGCGGGGCAGGTCCGCTGCGAAAGCCGTTCGCCGCCCACCGGTCGGCGAGCGACCAGGGGCGCGGACGCGTGATTGGCACGCCGCCGCTTCCCGACCCTTGAACATGGTGCGCCGTCGAGGTCGCCGAATGAGGAGGGGGATGTCGTGAGCGACACCCATGAGTTGATACCGGCCGCCAAACCCGTCATCGGGGAGGACGAGATCGAGGCGGCGGTGCGCGTGCTGCGCAGCGGCCGGGTCGTCCAGGGCCCGGAGGTGGCCGCGTTCGAGGCGGAGTTCTCGGACCTGGTGGAGGGGCGGCACTGCGTCGCGGTCAACTCCGGCACCTCCGCGCTGCACCTCGCGCTGCTCGCCCTCGGGCTCGGCCCGGGGGACGAGGTGATCGTCCCGTCCTTCTCCTTCGCGGCCTCGGCCAACGCCGTGCGCCTGGTCGGCGCCGAAGTGGTCTTCGCCGACATCGAGGCGGACACCTTCTGCCTGGACCCCGCGGCCGTCGAGGCGGCCCTCACGCCGCGCACCGCCGCGATCATGCCGGTCCACCTGTACGGCCACCCCGCGGCGATGGACCGGATCATGGCCATCGCCGAGAAGCACGGCCTGGCCGTGGTCGAGGACGCCTGCCAGGCGCACGCGGCCGCGCTGCACGGCACGCCGGTCGGTGCCTTCGGCGCCGCGGGCACGTTCAGCTTCTACCCCACCAAGAACATGCACGCCCTCGAGGGCGGCCTGGTCAGCACCGCCGACGCGGAGCTGGCCCGCACCCTGCGCCTGCTGCGCAACCAGGGCATGGAGCAGCGCTACGCCAACGAGATCGTCGGCGCCAACATGCGCATGACCGACGTGGCCGCCGCGATCGGGCGGGTCCAGCGCGCCAAGCTGGACGGCTGGACCGAGCAGCGCATCGCCAACGCCTCCTACCTCACCGAGCACATCACCGCGCCGAACGTGGTCACGCCGAAGGTCGCCGAGGGCGCCCGGCACGTGTACCACCAGTACACCGTCCGGGTCCGGGGCGACCGGGACGCCGCGATGGCCCGCCTGACCGAGGCCGGCATCGGCAACGCCGTGTACTACCCGACGCCGATCCACCGGCTCAAGCCGTACTGGGAGCCGGACCAGAAGGCCGGCCGCACCTGGGACCTGCCGGAGACCGAGCGCGCCGCCGCCGAGGTCGTGTCGCTGCCCGTCCACCCGGCCCTGGCCCAGGCGGACCTGGAGCGCATCGTGTCCGCCGTGAACGCGCTGGGAGAGCAGCAGTGACCACCACCAAGGCCCTGCGGGCGGGACTCGTCGGACTGGGTTCGATGGGGCGCCACCACGCCCGCGTCCTGGCCGGCCTCGAAGGCGTCGAGTTCGTCGGCGCCGTCGACCCGATGGGCGACAAGCACGGCGCCGCGCACGGCGCGCCCGTGCTGAGCACCGTCCAGGAACTGATCGACCTGGGCGTCGACTACGCCGTCGTGGCGTGCCCCACCGGGCTGCACGAGGAGGTCGGCCTGGCGCTCGCCGAGGCCGGTGTCTGCGCGCTGGTGGAGAAGCCGGTCGCCGACACCGTGGCGGGGGCGCGGCGCCTGGTCGAGGCGTTCGAGTCGCGCGGCCTGGTGGCCGGAGTCGGCCACATCGAGCGGTGCAACCCGGCGCTGCGTTCGCTGCGGGCCCGTCTGGAGGCCGGTGAGCTGGGCGACGTCTACCAGGTCGTGACGCGGCGTCAGGGCCCCTTCCCGCACCGCATAGCCGATGTCGGCGTGGTCAAGGACCTGGCGACGCACGACATCGACCTCACCGGCTGGGTGACGGGCAGCCCGTACGTCTCCATCACCGCGCACACCGTCTCCAAGAGCGGCCGCGAGCACGAGGACATGGTCTCCGCGGTCGGCCGCCTCGAAGACGGCACCATGGTGAACCACCTGGTCAACTGGCTGAGCCCGCTCAAGGAGCGCTTCACCTCGGTCACCGGCGAGCGCGGCTGCTTCATCGCGGACACCCTCACCGCCGACCTGACGTTCCACTCCAACGCCGCGGTGACGACCGAGTGGGAGGCCCTCCAGGCCTTCCGCGGTGTCTCCGAGGGCGACATGATCCGGTACGCCATCCAGAAGCGCGAGCCGCTCCTCGTGGAGCACGAACTGTTCCGCGACGCGGTGCTCGGCAAGCCCGCGGACATCTGCACCCTGCGCCAGGGCATGCGGACGGTGGAGGTGGCGGCGGCGGTGCTGGAGTCGGCCACGCAGAACCGGAGCGTCTCCCTTCAGCCGGAGGACCTGGCATCCCATGCCTGAGAGAGCGGTGAGTGCCACACCCGACGTGAGTGTGGTCGTCGCCGTCTACAACACCATGCCCTACCTGACGGAGTGCCTGAACTCCCTGGTGGGGCAGAGCATCGGCCGCAAGCGGCTGGAGATCGTCGCGGTCGACGACGGCTCCACGGACGACAGCGGTCGTGAACTCGACCGCTTCGCCGCGCTCTACCCGGACACCGTCAAGGTGATCCACCAGGCCAACTCCGGCGGCCCGGCCGCACCCAGCAACCGGGCGCTGGAGGTGGCCACGGGCCGGTACGTGTACTTCATCGGCTCCGACGACCACCTCGGGGAGAAGGCGCTGGAGCGCATGGTGGCGTGCGCCGACAAGCACGGTTCGGACGTCGTCGTCGGCAAGATGGTCGGCACGAACGGCCGGTACGTCCACCAGGCCCTGTTCAAGAAGAGCGACCCGGACGTCAGCCTCTACGACTCGGCGCTGCCGTTCACGCTGGCCAACACCAAGCTGTTCCGGCGCGAGCTGGTCGAGCGGCACAAGCTGCGGTTCCCGGAAGACATGCCGGTGGGCAGCGACCAGCCGTTCACCATCGAGGCGTGCGTGCGCGCGCGCAGGATATCGGTGGTGGCCGACTACACCTGCTACTACGCGGTCAAGCGCGGGGACGCCAGCAACATCACCTACCGCGCCGACCATCTGGCCCGGCTGCGCTGCGCGGCGCAGATCATGGACTTCACGGCCGGTCTCATCGAGCCGGGGCCGCGGCTCGACGCCGTACTGCTGCGGCATTTCACCTGGGAGCTGTCCAAGCTCGTCCAGGACGACTTCCCCGCCCTCGACCGCCAGGTGCAGCGGGAGATCTGCGCGGGCATCGGACGGCTGGCCGACGCCTACTTCACCGACGGCATCCGGGACGCCCTGGACGTCAGGCGCCGGGTGCGGATCTGCCTGGCCCAGGCCGGCGCGGTCGACGCGCTGTGCGAGGCGATCACGTCCGAGACGACGGGCGAGGGCCCGTCGCTGCTCATGGAGGACGGACGCGTCCACGTCCGCTACCCGGGCTTCCGCGCCGCGTGGCCCGGACTGCCCGACCGCTGCTACGAGGTGTTCCAGGACAACGTCGCCGGGCAGCTCGCCCGGGGGACGGAACTGCTCGACAGCGCCTGGGAGCAGCACGGCGAGCGGATCACCTACCGGGCGTCCGTCCGGGTCCCGGTGACCGGTGACACCGGCGGTGCCGGGATCACGCTGCGCCTCACGCAGGGCGCCCTGCCCAAGTCGGCGGACAAGGCCGGCGGCAGGCCGCTGCCGGCCGGGGCCCGGCTCGCCGACCCGGTGGGGGAGATCACCCGCGAGCCCGCCGCCGACGGCCGCGGGACCGTGGTGGACGCCCGGATCCCGCTGGCGCGGCGCACCGCCAAGCTGGGGGTGCGGGTCTATCTGGACATCGCCGGTTCGACGTACGAGATCCCCGTGCCCGGCAAGGACAAGCCCATGCCGTTGGCCCGTCTGTGGGGCGGCAGCGACGCCCCCTACCGGGCGAGCGCCGTCGTGAACGGCAAGGGCCGTGTGGTGGTTTCCACCGCGCAGCTGTATCCGCCGCTGACCACCCGGGTGAGGACGGTACTGGCCTCCTCGCAGAAGCGCGTGCTGACCCCCCGGGTGCGGGCGGCCCTCGCCCGGCGTCTGAAGAGACTCCGGGCGGTCGGCCTCCGGCCGACCGGTGCCAAGAAGCCGAACGGTTCGAAAAGGAAGTAACGACCGCTCATGAACATCTGTGTAGTAGCGCTCGGCAAGATCGGGCTTCCGCTGGCGGTGCAGTTCGCCGCCAAGGGGCACCGGGTCATCGGCGCGGACGTCAACGAGAAGGTCGTCGAGCTGGTCAACGCCGGTACGGAGCCGTTCCCCGGTGAACACGAGCTGGACGTCAAGCTCAAGGAGGCCGTCGACGCGGGACTGCTCAGCGCGACCACGGACACCGCGGCGGCCGTCGCGCAGTCCGAGGCCGTCGTCGTCGTCGTTCCGCTGTTCGTCGACGCCGAGGGCGTGCCGGACTTCGGCTGGATGGACTCGGCCACCGAGGCGATCGCCAAGGGCCTGAAGCCGGGCACCCTCGTCTCGTACGAGACCACGCTGCCGGTCGGCACCACCCGTACCCGCTGGGCGCCGATGCTGGCCGAGGGCTCCGGCCTGAGTGCGGGCGAGGACTTCCACCTGGTCTTCTCGCCCGAGCGCGTCCTCACCGGCCGGGTCTTCTCCGACCTGCGCCGCTACCCGAAGCTGGTCGGCGGCATCGACGAGGCCTCCACGGCCCGCGGTGTGGCGTTCTACGAGCAGGTCCTCGACTTCGACGAGCGGGACGACCTGCCCCGGGCGAACGGCGTGTGGGACCTGGGCACCGCCGAGGCGTCCGAGCTGGCCAAGCTCGCCGAGACCACCTACCGGGACGTCAACATCGGCCTGGCCAACCAGTTCGCGCGCTTCGCCGACGGCAACGGCATCGACGTCAAGAAGGTCATCGAGGCCTGCAACTCGCAGCCCTACAGCCACATCCACCAGCCGGGCATCGCGGTCGGCGGCCACTGCATCCCGATCTACCCGCGGATGTACCTGTGGAACGACCCGTCCGCCACGGTCGTGCGCTCCGCCCGCGAGGCGAACGCGGCGATGCCCGAGTACGCCGTCGACCTGCTGGCCGCCGCCTACGGCGACCTGACCGACGTGCACGTCCTCGTGCTCGGCGCCGCCTACCGCGGCGGCGTCAAGGAGACCGCGTTCTCCGGTGTCTTCCCGACCGTGGAGGCGCTGAAGGCGCGCGGGGCCGTCCCCTTCGTCTCGGACCCGATGTACACGGCCGAGGAGCTCGCCGCGCACGGCCTGGCCCCGCACCAGGGCGAGAAGGTCACCGCCGCGATCCTCCAGGCCGACCACGCCGAGTACCGCTCGCTGACCCCGGCCGACCTGCCGGACGTCACCGTGCTGGTCGACGGCCGCCGTACGACCGACCCGGAGGCGTGGAAGGGCGTGCGCCGGGTCGTCATCGGCGGCTGACCCGCCCGCCCAGCGGGAGGCGGCACCCACCGGTACGACCGGGGTGCCGCCTCCCGCGTTTCCCGCCCGTGGATACGACGACGGCCGGTCCCCTGCTCCCGCGGAGCGGGAGGGGGACCGGCCGTCGTCGTGCGCGGGACGTCCTAGTCGAGCACGGGCAGGTGCTCGAACAGGGTGAGGTCCATGCGGTTGGTGACCGTCAGATGCGGGTGCGTCCGGGCCATCCGCCACGCCGTCGTCGTGGCGTTGGTGTCCGCCAGGAAGACGTGCTGCGTCTCGTCGAGACGCAGCTGCGGCAGCGCCTCGTTGGCGGCGATCTTCGCCAGGATCCGCGGGCGCACCACCCGGTACCCGCGCTGGAACACCTTCTTGTGGAAGCCGTGCGCCACCTTGTTGTGGGCGCGCCGGGCGACCTTCACCGCCAGCTCGGGCGCGACCGCGTCGCGCTGCCGCTCCGCCAGCCGGTCGGCGCGGCGCAGCACCGCGCGGGGCGCCCGGTACACGACGAAGCGCTCACCGCGCGGGATGAACAGCGACGCCTCGGCCGTCTCGATGGTGACGAAGGAGACGCGCGGGTCGAGGTCGGTCCGGGTCCACGCCTTGCGGCGGGCGGTGACCAGGTCGACCTGGACGCCACGGCGGACGAGTTCGTTCGCGAAGTTGGCGACCCGGCGCGGGCGGGCCGGCGTGTAGGCGAGGATGACGACCCGGCCCGGCTCCGCCGCCGAGACCTCGACGGCCGCGGACTCCGCTCCGGCGGGGATCTCCCGCGGCGCGGACGGCTCCGGTGCCTCCGGCGCCTCCGGTGCCGACGGGATCTCGATGGCCGGTGCCCGGTCCTCGTACACCTCGATGAGCTGCCGCCCGACCACTTCGCGGCTGTACTTGGCCATCAGCTCCCGGCGCGCCTTCTCCAGGTCCAGCTCGTGGAAGCGCTCGCGCAGCTTCCAGTACGCGTCCGTGATGACGGTCGGGTCGTCGCTGACGTCCATCAGCGCGCCGGCGAGGTCCTCCAGGCCGGCCAGTGTCTCCTCGGGCCCGTGGCTCTTGGTCACCAGGACCGGCAGGCCGGCCGCGTTCGCCTCGACGACGGTCATGCCGAAGGTCTCGAAGCGGCTGGCGTGCACCAGCAGGTCGTACTGGTGCATGAGCGCGTTGACCTCCTCCGGCGGCACCGGCGGGAGGACACGGAAGCGGTCGCCCAGGCCCAGCTCCGCGGCCCGCTCGCACAGGTCGTCCTCCAGCGCGCCGGCGCCGACCATGGTCAGCGTCGCCTCCGGCTCCTGCTCCGCGACCAGGGCGAACGCCTCCAGCAGCGGCATGACGCCCTTGTGCGGGAGCAGACGGCCGAGGTACAGCCACTTCAGCAGCTTCTCGGAGGGCGTGGCCTCGGGCGTGAACCGGTCGAAGTCGATGACGTTCGGAAGGATCCGGATCTTGCCCGCGTGGTGCGGGAACTCGCGGACGATCTGGTCGCGCAGATAGCTGCCGACGCACAGGAACTCGTCCGCGCGCTCCAGCACCTCGTCGTACAGGCGGCGCCCGGCCGACTGCTTGAAGATCTTCTCCAGGAAGGTGGAGTGCTCGGTGATCACGATCCGCGCGTCGGGCCGGGCCAGACGCATCGCGTGCACACCGCCGTAGATCGCGGTGTGGGCGTGGACGACCGGTGCCTCGATCCGGCCGGTCGGCAGCGCCTTGCGCAGCGCGGCCTCCTGCGCGGTGGCCCAGGCGGCGTAGTTGCGGCGGGTGGTCAGCGGCACCGGCACACGGGTGACGACCCCGGTCGGGGTGTCGAGGACGGGGATCAGCTCGCGGCGGTCCAGCAGGCGGTCGGCCGTCACCTTGACGGCGTCCTCGAGGAGGGCGGGCGCGGATCCCGACCAGTCCTCGGTGTGCAGGATCGAGATGCGGTCGTAGTGGTCCCGCACGGCCTCGGTGGCGGCCTGCACGAACGACCCGGCGAACGGGTTGTTCGGCGACGGGTACCAGGGCGTGACCACCGCGAGGTCGGCGGGCTCGCTGACCCGGCCGCCGTTGTCGTACGGCTCCAGCCGGAACTCGATGCCCGGCCGGCGGCGCAGTGCCGCCCACGCGAGCGGGAGCGCCTGGGCGTCACCGGCGACGAGCAGCCCGGCGCCGCGCAGCGGGCCGTTCGAGGCCAGGACGAGCTTGCGCGCCGCCCGCCACGCGGAGCCCTTCTTGTCCCGCTCGACGCGCAGCACGCGCACGCCGGGGATCTCCGGCAGGTCGTCCCATTCGGGGCGGTCCGCGATCACCAGGACGACGGGGCGTCCCTCGGCCGCGAACCCCTCGACGTGGGCCCGGGTGGCCCGGACCCGGTACTCGCCCAGGGCGAGGTACAGGACGTGGCCGGTCGTGGTCGTGCTGGTGCTCATCGGGTCCCTCCCACCAGGTCGCGCATCCGCTGCTCCCACGGCCCGAGAGTGGCCTCGCGGGTGTATGTCTGGGCGTGGGCCACGGCCTGGTCGTGCTGTGCGCGGTCGATGCCGCGGGCACCCTCGGCGGCCGCGATGAACGACTTGGCGACCTCGTCGGCGGTCAGTTCGCTGCCGCGGTACCACAGCGGGTAGCCGTCGAGCACCTCGGTCGCGGCGATGTCGGGCCGGTGCACCGAGACGATGGGCTTGCCGGACGCCATGTACTCGAAGACCTTGCCGGACGTCACATAGCGGGCGCCGGGAACGCAGAAGACCAGCGCGTCCGTCCGCTCGTAGACGGCCCTGGCCTCGGTCTTGCCGAAGGCGCCGCGGTAGTGGACGCCGATGTTCTCCTCCACCGGCAGCCGCTCCATGAGCGGCGCCACGTCCTGCGGGAAGAAGCCCAGGTGGCCGTGGATGTCCAGTTCGGCGTCGCGGAGCAGCGGATGGCTGCGGGCCAGCCGCCAGCCCTCGAAGAGCTCTTCGAGGGGGAGGTAGGAGGTGACGGTGCCCAGATAGCCGAAGCGGAGCGGGCGGTCGGCGGGGGGCGGCGAGAAGGGCAGGTCGCCCATCAGCTCGGGCTCCCAGCCGTTCGGCACCACGGTCATGCGGTCCGCGGCGTACGGGTAGCGGTCGATGTGCCACTGCCGCATGCCGTCGTTGACGAAGACGATCTCGGAGGCGTCCCGCAGCACCTTCGCCTCCCACTCGAAGGCCTTGCTGTCCTCCGGGAACTTCAGCTCCTCGGTGAACTGGTTGAAGGTCCACGAGTCGCGGTAGTCGACCGCGTAGGGGACGCGCAGGAGCTTTCCGAGCACCTGGGCGGCGGCGAAGGAGACGAAGGGGTTCCCGGTCGCTATGATCAGGTCGAATTTCTGCTTGAAATGCGCCTTCACCGCGTGGGAGAGAACACCGGGTATCCAGGTGAGGTAGTGCTCGGGGAACACCTTGTTCTGGAAGAGCTTGTACAGGTTCCCGGCGACGGTCGGGAAATTACGGCGCAGCCGGCCGTACTTGCGTATCTCCTTCTCCCAGGCGTAGTACCCCATGGGGGGCCGCACCACGGTGACATCGGGGTCGATGGTGTCCTCTAGGGACGGGTCGCAGGCGTTGTGCAGGTACGTCTGGAAGAACTCGCGCGGGGCGGTGTAGACGGTGACGTCCCATCCGGCCTTCGCGAAGTGGTTGGCCGTGGCACGGGCCCGGAATATGCCGCTCGCGCGGCTCGGAGGAAAGTAGTACGCGAGATAGAGAACGCGTGGACGGCGTCCGCGTGATCCAAGCGGCATGGTGGTCGGGGAACCCTTTCTATGGGCACATTGGGTAGAGAATTACCGCCGCGCGCCACATGTCACGTGCTGTCTTTGTGCTCGGTGTGCGGTTCAGCGCTCGGTGAGAACGCCGTCCTTCTCGTCGTACAGGGAACCGGTCTGCGGGCACTCCCAAGTGCCGCTGCCGTCCTCGTGCTCGGTCAGCCGGACACCGGCCCGCCCGACCCAGCCGATGCGGCGCGCGGGGACTCCGACGACCAGCGCGAAGTCCGGCACGTCCTTGGTCACGACGGCGCCGGCGGCGACCATCGCCCAGCGGCCGACCCGCACCGGGGCGACACACACCGAACGCGCCCCGAGCGAGGCGCCCTCCTGGACCTTGACGCCCACGGCCTCCCAGTCGCCGCCGCGCTTCTGCTTGCCGGCGGGGTCGACGGAGCGCGGGTTGTGGTCGTTGGTGAGCACCACGGCGGGGCCGACGAAGACACCGTCGCCGAGCTCGGCGGGTTCGTACACGAGAGCGTAGTTCTGCAGCTTGACGTTGTCGCCTATCCGCACACCGGTGCCCACGTACGCTCCGCGGCCCACCACGCAGCCTTCGCCGAGCCGGGCGTCCTCGCGGATCTGCGCGAGCTCCCAGACGCTGCTCCCGGCCCCGATCTCGGCGGTCTCGGCGACCTGGGCAGTGGGCTGAACCCTGTAGTTCACTCTCTATGCCTTCCGGTGTTGGGCTTTGCCCAGGAAGCATACGGGGTGGCTGGAACGGGCCATGTCCCGTGCCGAGCGCCCTCGGCCGGACGTGCGGAGGGCGTCCGCCGCCCCCGGCCCGTGCCCGTCGGCCCGCACCTCCGCGACCGCGTCGAACACCTCCCGGACGCCCCCTGACGTGCCGTCGGGCGGTGGCCGCGACCGGTGTCAAGGAGGTCTTCCTGTGCGGCGGCTGTGATCCTTGTCATGCCCCGGAGGAGGGCGCGGCGGACGGCGTGCGGGGGAGGGGCGCCCGCTCCCGGCGGAAAGCTGTCCTTATATACGCGCGGTGTACGCGCGGTGCTGCGGCGGTGCTGCGCCCCGGTGGCCTGTGGTGCGCCCCCGGTGGCCTGTGTGGGGTCCGCGGGCCCGGTTTGACCCCTCACGCCGGGCCCCGTAACCTTGACCGTCGGCGTGTCGATCGGCACGCCACATCCCCGTAAACCTCTTCCTTCCGGGCACGGGCCGTGACCGGGAGAGGCCGTGCGTGTCCTGTGTCCGGGCGGCTGGACTGCGGGGGTGCCGTTTCCGAGCGAGAGAGTGAGATCCGCGTGTACGCCATCGTGCGCAGCGGTGGTCGCCAGCACAAGGTTGCTGTCGGCGACATCGTTGAGGTTGACAAGATTTCCACTGCCAAGGTTGGCGACACGGTCGAGCTCTCGACCCTGCTCGTTGTCGACGGCGACGCTGTGACCAGCGACCCGTGGGTGCTGGCCGGCATCAAGGTCCAGGCCGAGGTCGTGGACCACCACAAGGGCCAGAAGATCGACATTCTGCGCTACAAGAACAAGACCGGCTACCGCCGTCGTCAGGGCCACCGCCAGCAGTACACGGCGATCAAGGTCACTGAGATCCCCGCGGCTGCGAAGTAAGGGACTGAGGAGACATGGCACACAAGAAGGGCGCATCGTCCACCCGGAACGGTCGCGACTCGAATGCCCAGCGGCTCGGCGTGAAGCGCTTCGGCGGTCAGGTCGTGAACGCCGGTGAGATCATCATCCGCCAGCGCGGCACCCACTTCCACCCCGGCGCGGGCGTCGGCCGTGGCGGCGACGACACGCTGTTCGCGCTCCAGCCCGGCGCGGTGGAGTTCGGCACCCACCGCGGCCGCAAGGTCGTGAACATCGTCCCGGTCGCCTGACCGGAGGCTTTCGCGAGGCGGACCTCACTTCCCGGTCGGGAAGGCGGGTCCGCCTTTCGCGTGTTACCCAAGAGATATTCCCGTAGTTTCTGGAGGCACCAACATGACCACCTTCGTGGACCGCGTCGAACTGCATGTCGCCGCGGGTAACGGGGGCCACGGCTGTGCCTCCGTGCACCGTGAGAAGTTCAAGCCGCTGGGCGGCCCGGACGGCGGCACCGGCGGACGCGGCGGGGACGTGATCCTCACCGTCGACCAGTCCGTCACCACGCTGCTCGAATACCACCACTCGCCGCACCGCAAGGCCACCAACGGCAAGCCCGGCGAGGGCGGCAACCGGTCCGGCAAGGACGGCGAGGACCTGGTGCTGCCGGTGCCGGACGGCACGGTCGTGCTGGACCGGGCGGGCAACGTGCTGGCCGACCTGATCGGCCACGGCACCTCCTACGTCGCCGCGCAGGGCGGCCGGGGCGGCCTGGGCAACGCGGCGCTGGCCTCGGCACGCCGCAAGGCGCCCGGCTTCGCGCTGCTCGGCGAGCCCGGTGACCTCGGGGACATCGTCCTGGAGCTGAAGACCGTCGCCGACGTGGCGCTGGTCGGCTACCCGAGCGCCGGCAAGTCGTCGCTGATCTCCGTGCTCAGCGCCGCCAAGCCGAAGATCGCCGACTACCCGTTCACCACCCTGGTGCCCAACCTCGGTGTGGTGACGGCGGGTTCGACCGTGTACACCGTCGCCGACGTGCCCGGTCTCATCCCCGGCGCCAGCCAGGGCAGGGGGCTGGGCCTGGAGTTCCTGCGGCACGTGGAGCGGTGCAGCGTCCTCGTGCACGTACTGGACACCGCCACCCTGGAGTCGGACCGCGACCCGGTCTCCGACCTCGACATCATCGAGGAGGAGCTGCGCCAGTACGGCGGCCTGGGCAACCGGCCGCGCGTGGTCGTCCTCAACAAGATCGACGTACCCGACGGCAAGGACCTCGCCGAGATGGTCCGGCCCGACCTGGAGTCGCGCGGCTACCGCGTCTTCGAGGTGTCGGCGGTGGCGCACACCGGCCTGAAGGAGCTGTCGTACGCCCTGGCCGAACTGGTCGCCACGGCGCGGGCCGCCCGGCCGAAGGAGGAGGCGACGCGCGTCGTCATCCGGCCCAAGGCCGTCGACGAGGCCGGTTTCACGGTCACCCGCGAGGAGGAGGGCCTGTTCCGCGTGCGCGGCGAGAAGCCCGAACGCTGGGTGCGGCAGACCGACTTCAACAACGACGAGGCCGTGGGCTACCTCGCCGACCGGCTCAACCGCCTCGGTGTCGAGGACCAGTTGCTGAAGGCGGGCGCCCGCTCCGGCGACGGCGTCGCCATCGGCCCCGAGGACAACGCGGTCGTCTTCGACTGGGAGCCGTCCGTGATGGCGGGTGCCGAGATGCTCGGCCGCCGCGGCGAGGACCACCGTTTCGAGGCGCCCCGCCCGGCCGCCCAGCGCCGTCGCGACCGGCAGGCCGAGCGCGACGAGACCGAGCAGGAGTACGACGACTTCGAGCCGTTCTAGGGACGGGCGCGGGTGCCCGGCGGCACCCGCCGCCGCGCACCCGGGCACACCCTGTGGTCGCGGCGTGACGGACGGTCATGTGGCGGGCGTCGCTCACCTTGCACAGCGCTTACCCGGAGTGGGAACATTCCGGGGTTCCCCTTTGCCACAAGGTAGGTCACCTGTGTCCCAGCACATAGCCAAGCCCCGTACCGCCGCAGTGATCCTGGCCGGGGGTACAGGTCAGCGCGTGGGCCTGTCGATCCCCAAGCAGTTGCTGAAGATCGCCGGCAAGGCGGTCATGGAGCACACTCTGGCCACCTTCGAGAAGGCGGACTCGATCGACGAGGTCATCGTGCTGATGGCGCCGGGCTATGTGCCGGACGTGGAGAAGATCGTCGCCAAGGCCGGATTCCGCAAGGTCTCCCGCATCATCGAGGGCGGCGCCACCCGCAACGAGACCACCGAGCGCGCCATCACCGCGCTGACCGAGGGCCTGGCCGAGGGGGAGGACCTCAACGTCCTCTTCCACGACGCCGTGCGCCCCCTGCTGTCACAGCGCGTGATCGACGACTGCGTCACCGCGCTGCGGCGCTACCAGGCGGTCGACGTCGCCATCCCGTCCGCGGACACCATCATCGTGACCCGCACCCACGGCGAGGACGGCGAGTTCATCACCGACATCCCGGACCGCTCCCGGCTGCGCCGCGGCCAGACCCCGCAGGCGTTCAAGCTGTCCACCATCCGGCGCGCCTACGAGATCGCCGCGGGCGACCCGCACTTCCAGGCCACGGACGACTGCTCCGTCGTGCTCAAGTACCTGCCCGACGTGCCGATCCACGTGGTGGCGGGCGACGAGTACAACATGAAGGTCACCCAGCCCGTCGACGTGTTCATCGCCGACAAGCTCTTCCAGCTCGCCTCCACGGCCGCCCCGGAGCAGAACGGCGAGGCGGCCTACCGGGAGCTGCTCACCGGCAGGACCGTCGTCGTCTTCGGCGGCTCGTACGGCATCGGCAAGGACATCGCCGAACTGGCCAGGTCCTACGGCGCGCACGTCTACGCCCTCGCCCGTTCCACCACCGGCACCCATGTGGAGCGGCCGGAGGAGGTCGAGGAGGCGCTGTCCAAGGCGTACGCCGAGACGGGACGCATCGACTACGTCGTCAACACCGCCGGCGTGCTGCGCATAGGCCGGCTCGCCGAGACCGACAACGCCACCATCGAGGAGGCGCTGAAGGTCAACTACCTGGCCCCGGTGCAGATCGCGCGCTCCGCGTACAAGTACCTGGCGGAGAGCGGCGGGCAGCTGCTGCTGTACACCTCCAGCAGCTACACCCGCGGCCGCGCCGAGTACAGCCTCTACTCCTCGACCAAGGCCGCCATGGTGAACCTCACCCAGGCGCTGTCCGACGAGTGGGCCGGCGACGGCGTCCGGGTCAACTGCATCAACCCCGAGCGGACCGCCACCCCGATGCGCACCAAGGCATTCGGCCAGGAACCCGCGGGCACCCTGCTCTCCTCCGAGGCGGTGGCCCGCACCTCGCTCGACGTGCTGCTGTCGGAGCTGACCGGACATGTGATCGACGTCCGCCAGCAGGACCCGACGGCGGCCGCGGACCCGGCCTCGGGGTTCGAACAGGCGCTGGCCGGAGTCCTGGACCGCGAGGACGGCGTGGCATAATCCACTGCAAAAAGCGAATTGCCGCCCAGGCCGCTGTGATTGCCCGTCGGGGGTGTCGTGCACAGGGGCCTGAGTTCCTCAGTTTCACCCCCTTCGATTCTCACGGCCGTCGTCCGATCGGCTCGACACGCGACGAGGTAACCCGGTCCAGGGCCGTGCAGTGACGAAACCGGCACCCTCCTGGAGCAGGTTCCCTGTGATATCCACCGCTATACGCGTCGCCCGGGTGGGCAGTGCGGTCGAGTTGGCCGCGGCGGCCCTCATGCTGCTGGGCTTCCCCCTCCTCACGCTGGCAGCGCTGCTCCCGAACGTCTACGCCTTCGCGGCCGTGGCCCTCATGACGTATCTGACGGACCACTACCTGCACCGCAAGGGCAGCTACCTGGTCGAGCGGCTCGGCAGGACCCGGGCCGGACTCCCCGTCCGGTTCCTGATCCGGCAGCTGCTGCTGATCCTGCTGCTGGCCCGGATGTCGCTCACGAGCGATGTGCCGTTCTACGGCGCGGTCGCCTGCTTCATCGCCTTCTACGCCCTCCAGGTCCCGCACGGAGCGCTGGCCGCCCTGATCCGGCACCGCCGCACCATGCCGGTCGCCACCCGCAACGTCGACCTGGGCTCGCACATACGCATCCCGGACGCGCCGCCGCGCCGGCTGCTGCGCCGCTCCGGCGAGAAGATGCTCCACCTCGACCTCGCCGCCGTCATCGGCCTGCTGGTCGCCGCCGCCACCGACTCGGCCCAGGCCGCCGTCGTCGGCATCTCCGTCACCCTCGGCCTGGGCGCCCTGTACACGCTGGCGCTGCTGCCGTACGCCGGCCGCCGGCGGATGCCCCCCAAGGGCGACAAGGTCAGGGCCGGCCTCGACGCCTGGCTGCGCCAGTACCGGCCCGAGACGGTGCTGTACTTCTCCGGTTCCGACGACGCCGCCTACCAGGTCAACATGTGGCTCGACATGCTGAAGCAGCTGGACACCCGGCCGCTGATCATCCTGCGCGAGCGGGCGATCCTGGAGAACCTCGCGCCCACCACGGTCCCCGTCGTCTGCGTGCCCGGCGGCGTGCACCTGATGAACATGGACCTGCCCACCGTGCGGGTCGCCCTCTACCCGGCCAACGCGGGCAAGAACATCCACATGCTGCGCCTGCCCACCATGAAGCACGTCTTCATCGGCCACGGCGACAGCGACAAGGCCGCCAGCGTCAACCCGTTCAGCAAGGCCTACGACGAGATCTGGACGGCGGGCCGGGCCGGCCGCGACCGCTACGCCGTGGCCGACGTCGGCGTGCGCGACGAGGACATCGTCGAGGTCGGCCGCCCGCAGCTGGCCCCGATCCAGGTGCGCGACGGCGTACCCGAGGGGCGCGTACCCACCGTCCTGTACGCCCCGACCTGGGAGGGCTGGGACGACAACCCGGGCAACACCTCCCTGGTCCTCGCGGGCGAGAACATCGTGCGGCACCTCCTGCGCGCCGACCCGCCGGTCCGGGTGCTGTACAAGCCGCACCCGTTCACCGGCAACCGCAGCGCACGGGCCCGGACCGCGCACCAGCGGATCACCGCCCTGATCGAGAAGGCCGCCGCCGAGCGCGCCGCCGACCCGCGGTTCACCGCCGACACGGCCGCGCACGCCGCGGAGAAGGCCGCCGCCCGCGCCGAGCTGGCCCGGCTGGAGGCGCGGCTCGCCGTGCTGGCCGCCAGCGTCAAGGACAAGGGCGACGAGGCCGAGGCCACCCGCGACAGCCTCGTCGACATCCCTCGGCACGAGGAGGCCGACGAGCTGCGGGCCCGCTGGAACGACGCCTACTGGCGGTCCGTCGGCAGTTGGCAGCACCGCGTCATCACCGGCGCCGCACCGCGGCTGTACGACTGCTTCAACGTCGCCGACGCGATGGTCTCCGACATCTCCAGCGTGGTCTCCGACTACATCGCCAGCGGCAGGCCCTACGCCGTCACCGACTCCGCGGGCCTGGGCCCCGAGGAGTTCAAGCGGCAGAACACCGCGGTCCGCGCCGCCGTGATCCTCTCCAACGACGCGGCCGAACTGGACGAACTGCTGGCCGCGGTGCGGGACCCGGCCGCCGACCGGCTGGCCGAGGACCGCAAGGAGCTCCGGCGCTATCTGCTCGGCCCGGAGAAGCCGACGTCCATCGAGCGGTTCAACGCCGCGGTGGCGCGGCTCGCCCTCAAGGCCGAGACCCGCAACATCGGCCAGGCGATGCGCGCGGAGGCGGCGGCCGGCGTGCCGGGACAGCGCGTCGACTCCGCCGGGGGGACGGGCGGCGTGCCCACCGGCTGACGTCCGTACGGGCGGCTCCGGCCCCGTGAGCCGCCCGTGCCTGCCCACCCGCGGGCCGCCCGCGGTCGGGATCCGCGAGCCGTCCGCAGGCTGGACCGGTGCGCCCTCTGCGCATCGCCTCGCGTAGATTCGTGCTCTCGGACCGGATCTGCGCGAGGGGACGGACAGCAAGGTGGCAGGGGCAAGGCAGGCCGTGCGCGAGGCCCGCAGGATCGTCGTCAAGGTGGGCTCCTCCTCGCTGACCACCGCCACCGGCGGCCTGGACGCCGACCGGGTGGACGCCCTCGTCGACGTCCTCGCCAAGAGCAGCGGCCCGGAGAACAAGGAGGTCGTCCTCGTCTCCTCCGGTGCCATCGCCGCCGGCCTCGCCCCGCTCGGCCTGGCCCGCCGCCCCAAGGACCTCGCCCGCCAGCAGGCCGCGGCCAGCGTCGGCCAGGGGCTGCTGGTCGCCCGCTACACCGCCTCCTTCGCCCGCTACGGCATCCGCGTCGGCCAGGTCCTGCTGACCGGCGACGACACCAGCCGCCGCGCCCACCACCGCAACGCCTCGCGCACCCTCGACAAGCTGCTCGCCATGGGCGCCCTGCCGGTCGTCAACGAGAACGACACGGTCGCCACCGACGAGATCCGCTTCGGCGACAACGACCGCCTCGCCGCCCTCGTCGCCCACCTGGTCCACGCCGACCTGCTGGTCCTGCTCTCCGACGTGGACGGCGTCTACGACGGCGACCCGAGCCGGCCGGGCACCTCCCGCATCACCGAGGTGCGCGGCCCGGCCGACCTCGCGGGCGTCGAGATCGGCAGCGCGGGCAAGGCGGGCGTCGGCACCGGCGGCATGGTCACCAAGGTCGAGGCGGCCCGGATCGCCGCCGCCGCGGGCATCCCCGTGGTCCTCACCAGCGCGGTGCACGCCGCCGACGCCCTGTCCGGCGAGGACACCGGCACCTACTTCCACCCCACCGGGCGGCGCTCCGCCGACCGGCTGCTGTGGCTCCAGCACGCCTCCGCCCCGCAGGGCGCCCTCACCCTCGACGACGGCGCGGTGCGCGCGGTCGTCGAGGGCCGCAAGTCGCTGCTCCCGGCGGGCATCGCCGCCGTCGAGGGCGACTTCACCGCGGGCGACCCCGTCGAACTGCGCGACGCGGGCGGCCACGCCGTCGCCCGCGGCCTCGTCAACTTCGACGCCCGGGAGATCCCCCGGCTGCTCGGCCGCTCCACCCGGGAACTCGCCCGCGAGCTGGGACCGGCGTACGAACGCGAGGTCGTACACAGGGACGATCTGGTGATCCTGGAGCCGTAATGGGCCGAAACGTCCGGCCGGCCGGTCCCTGAAGGTGGGGGACCTTCCGCAAAACCGCCCCACGGAGCCGTACGGCCTGCTGCACTTTGTCCCAGGGACACATTCCGCACGAGCACTGGGTGAAGGAGGCCGTCGTGAGACGAGTGCGCCCTGGGGCGGCGGGGTCCCGCGGTGGTGGCGGCCCGTCCCCCTCCCGCGCGCCCGGTGAGGAGCGGACCCTGACCAGCGTCGCGGCCGGCGACCGCTACGAGCGCGAGCACCGGGAGCACGAAGGCGCGGAGCGCGGGCGGGAGCACGGCACGCGCCGGGCGCACGACGGGCGCCCGGAACCGGCGGACCAGCCCCGGCTGTGGCACATCACCCTGCGGGTCTCCGGAGCCGGCACCCCGCTCCAGGAGGTACGGCGCGGGCTCGAACAGCTCGCCCACGACCACCCCTTCCTGCTGACCAGCCGCTACGCCGACGACCACGCCGAGATCCGCTACTGGGAGGAGGCCCGCGACCTGCACGACGCCGCGGCCGTCGCCTTGCGGCTGTGGGGCGAGCACCGCCAGAGCGCCCAGCTCCCGCCCTGGGAGATCGTCGGCCTGGAAGTCATCGACCGCGAGACCTACCACCAACGCCTCGCCGAGGGCTACGGCCCACCCCCGGCGACCCCGATCGGCGTCCACCCCTTCTGAGGCGACGCGACCGGGCCCGCGGGCATCTGTCCGTTCGAGGCCGATCCGGTCCCGGCCCGTCGCCGGGCGTCTCGTCAGGATCACCGGGCCGCCCAGGTCCGGCCCCGTCCTGCCCAGACCGGGGCCGGCCGGGCGCCCGTCGGGGGCCGGGTCCGCTCCGGGGAGCGAGGCGGGGGCCCGGTCGCAGCACGGCCGGTGTCTCTTCCCCGGTCGGGAGGGAGGGACGCCGGACCGGCAGGTCGGCCGCCCGGCTCAGGAGGGTCCGCCGCTCCAGCCCGGCGACCGGCCGGAGGCGCGAGGCGGACGGCATCGTCGGCCCTCGCCTGTCCGGACTGCCGGTCCCTGCCACCCGGGCCGGGGCCTGTTCCCCGGCGCCGGCCGGTCCGGGCCCGGGACCGGGTACGCGCGGGCCGCCCCGGGCCCGGAGGCACAGGGCCCGCGCCCCCATAGACCCGCGACCCGCGCCCTGCGGACCGCACCCCGCCCCGCCCACGTCTCGCGCTGTGGAACAGCGCGTGAACGCCGCAGCACGGCGCACTACGCTGCCCCCATGACCACGCTCTCGCCGTACGACTCCATGTCCCCGGTGACCCAGGCCGCCTACCGGGCCAAGGCCGCCGCCGCCGACCTCGCGCCGCTGCCGCGCGCCGAGAAGGACGACGCGCTGCTCGCCGTCGCGGACGCCCTGGAGGTCCGTACCAGCGAGATCGTCGAGGCCAATGCGCAGGACGTCGCCGGGGCGCGCGCCGCCGGGACCAGCGAGGCGATCGTCGACCGGCTCACCCTCACCCCGAAGCGGGTGCGGGCCATCGCCGCCGACGTACGGGACGTGGTCGCGCTGCCCGACCCGGTCGGCGAGGTGGTCCGCGGCTCCACGCTGCCCAACGGGCTCGACCTGCGCCAGGTCCGCGTCCCGCTCGGCGTGGTCGGCATCATCTACGAGGCCCGCCCCAACGTCACCGTGGACGCCGCCGCCCTCTGCCTGAAGTCGGGCAACGCGGTGCTGCTGCGCGGCTCCGCCTCCGCCTACGCGTCGAACACCGCCCTGGTCCGAGTGATCCGCGACGCCGTCGGCGGCGCCGGGCTGCCCGCCGACGCCGTCCAGCTCGTGCCCGGCGAGAGCCGCGAGAGCGTACGCGAGCTGATGCGTGCCCGCGGCCTGGTCGACGTCCTCATCCCGCGCGGCGGCGCCTCCCTGATCCGCACCGTGGTCAACGAGTCCACCGTCCCCGTCATCGAGACCGGCACCGGCAACTGCCACGTCTACGTCGACGCCCAGGCCGACCTCGACATGGCCGTCGGCATCCTCGTCAACTCCAAGGCCCAGCGCCCCAGCGTCTGCAACGCCGCCGAGACCCTCCTCGTCCACCAGGACATCGCCGCCGAGTTCCTGCCGCGCGCCCTGGACGCCCTCGCCGACGCCGGGGTCACCGTGCACGCCGACGAGCGCGTCATGGCGTACGCCAAGGACTCCCGCGCCACCGTCGTGGAGGCCACCCCGGAGGACTGGGACACCGAGTACCTCTCCTACGACATCGCCGCCGCCGTCGTCGACTCCCTGGACCGGGCCGTCGCCCACATCCGGCTGTGGAGCTCCGGCCACACCGAGGCCATCGTCACCACCTCGCAGCAGGCCGCCCGCCGCTTCACCCAGTTGGTCGACTCCACCACCGTCGCCGTGAACGCCTCCACCCGCTTCACCGACGGCAGCCAGTTCGGCTTCGGCGCCGAGATCGGCATCTCCACGCAGAAGCTGCACGCCCGCGGCCCCATGGGGCTGCCCGAGCTGACCAGCACCAAGTACATCGTCACCGGCGACGGGCACGTCCGCCGCTGAACCCGGACCGCGCCGGTCGCCCCTGGCGGGCCGGTGCCGTCTCAGCAGGCGGATGAATCTCCCCGCGGTCTGCCCAAAATGACCCCCCAGGTCTACTCTGGATCCGTGCCGGAGGACGTGGGGGGCACGCCGTTCCCTGACGGCTGGGAGCCCGACGACGACCACGACCGCGGGGTGTCGGACGAAGAGTTCGCCTCCGTGGTCTTCGACGAGGCGTTCGTACGGGCGGCCGTGGTGCACGAGCCGACCGCCGTCGAACGCCTGCTGGCCGCGGCCCAGGCAAGAGCCGAGGCGTCCGAGGCGGAGGCGCGCCGCGCCCGCACCAGAGGCGAGCGCCACGACGACCGCTTCGGCGCCGACCGGCACGGCTTCGCCACCCGGCACGGCGCCGACGACCTCGATGACCCGGAGGACGCCGACGACCGCGACGGTCTCGCACACCGCTTCGGCGGTCCCCGGGCCTTCGGCAGACAGGTCCGCTGGCACCGCCCCGTCGCCTGGGTGCTCGCGGTCGTCATGGGCATCGGCATGGTCGCCCTGGCCTTCGCCGCGGTCTACCGCGGCGGCTCCTCCGGCAGCCGCGACCAGGTGCCGCCGCCCGCCTCCACCGGCCTGGAGCAGGGCAGCGCCGCCGCCCCCGCCGAGCACTCCCGGCCGCCGGTGTCCGCGGCCCCCGGCGGCCACTGAGCACCCACCGGCCACCCACCGGCCGCCGACCGGCCGCCGACCGGCCGCCCACGGTGAGCGGCTGTCACAACTTGGCGCAGAGCAGCGCGTTTACCGGCGCTCCGCGCGACCTACCCTGAAAGTATGGGAGGGCCTGGCGACCCGCCTGAAGGGACACCCGAAGGCATCCCCTCAGGCGCGGAGGACGAGTACCGATCCGTCGTCTTCGACGAGTCGTTCGTGCGCGCTGCCCGCCTCCAGGAGTACTCCGCCCAGGAGCGGATGACCGACCACACGCCCGCCGTGCGCCGCCGCCCGCACCTGCGCCGCTCGCTGCCGCGCCAGGCGCTGTTCCTGCTGCTGCTGATCGTGGTCGCCTTCGCCACCGCGATCTACCTGGGCGTGCGCACCCCCTACCGGGACGCGCGGACCCTGCGCCCCGTCGAACAGCTGCGGACGACCGTGATCCCGCTGGCCCCCACCGGAAGGGTGCCCGGGGACAGCGATCCCGCCCGGCTGTACGCGCGCAGTCCCGCCGCCCCGTACGCCACCGGCGCCGAGGGCATCCCCCTGCCCGCCCACCGCGGCACCGCGCACTTCTCGGACAGCCAGGTCGTCGCCGCGCTGACCGGCGCCCGGGACTACATCGTCGCCTCCTCCCTCGACCCGGAGGTGCTCCACGGCGACCGGACCGAGGCGGTGCGGACGCTGCTCGACCCGGACCAACTCGACCAGTTCGACCGCAGCACCGGCGGCCACGCCCCCGCCGACGGACGGCACGAGGCCACCGGCTGGCTGGTCCGCTTCGACCCGCGCCGGGTGGAGCCGGCCGGCGCCCCCATCCGGGCCCAGGGCAGCCTCCAGGTCGTCGAGACCGACCCCTCCACCCTGGAGGTCACCGCCGACCCCGTCCTCGTCTACGCCCTCAGGCCGGCCGGTTCCGCCGCCACGGCGGCGGCCTCGCTCTTCACCGTCCGGCGGGAACTGCGGTTCCGCTTCGACCGCGACGACCTCAGGCTGCACCAGGTGCAACTGGTCACGTCCACCGTCCAGGCGGGCCCGCTGTCCTGCTCCGAGGACGCCACCGCCCGCTTCCGGCCACTGCTGGCCGGCCAGAGCGCCCGGCCCGGGGGCCCCGCCGGAACGGACCCGTACGCGCCGGACGGCACCGCGGCCGTGTGCGGCTCCCTGGCCCCCGACGCCCAGCCCATGGCCCCCAGGAGCTGAGCCGCCGAGGGCCCTGGCACCGGGCCGCCGAGGCCCTGAGACACCGGGCCACCGGGGTTCTGAGACACCGGGCCCCGCCCGAGCCGCCCGCGGCGCCCCCGCGCGGGGGAGGGCTCAGTCCTCCTCGCGGGCCGCCCCACCGGCGGGCGGTTCGTCCCCGCCGCCCTTCGTACCCTTCGTACCCTCGGCGCCCTCGGGGGCGTCCTTGCGCGGCCCCGAGCCGCCGGTGAACCCGCTGAATCCGCGTCGCACCTTCTCGCCGAGGTCGCCCGCGCCGCCCGCCAGATCGGTCACCAGCTTCATCAGCGGGTCCTTGGAGTTCTTCACATGGCCCGCGTAGTGCGCGGCCGACTCGCGGAAGGAGTCGGTGACGGAGGTGTCCTTGTCCTCCTCGCGGCGCGGATAGTGGCCGTCCACGATCCGCTGGTAGTCGCGCGACTCGGCCCATTTCTTCAGCTCGGCCGCCCGCACGGTGGTGAAGGGGTGGGTGCGCGGCAGGACGTTCAGGATCTTCAGGACCGAGTCGCGCAGGTCGCCCGCCGACTCGTACTCCTCGGCCTGGCGCAGGAAGGCGTCCACGTTCATCTCGTGCAGGTGGTTGCCGCCCGCGATCTTCATCAGCCCGCGCATGGAGGCCCGCAGGTCCTGCCCGACCAGCAGCCCCGCCCGGTCCGCCGACAGCTCCGACTTGCGGAACCACTCGCGCAGCGCCGTCACGATGGCCATGATCGCTATGTTGCCCAGCGGGATCCACGCCACCCGCACCGCCAGGCTGGTCAGGAACAGCAGGATCGTGCGGTACACCGCGTGACCGGACAGGGCGTGGCCCACCTCGTGGCCGACGACCGCCCGCATCTCCTCCTCGTCGAGCAGCTCGACCAGACCCGTGGTCACCACGATGATCGGCTCGTCCAGGCCGATGCACATCGCGTTGGGCTGCGGGTCCTGGTTGACGTACATCGGCGGGACCTTGTCCAGGTCCAGGATGTAGCAGGCGTCGCGCAGCATGTCGTGCAGGTGTGAGAACTGCTCGTCCGAGACGCGTACCGAGTCGGACAGGAAGAGCAGCCGCAGGCTGCGCTCGGGCAGCAGGCCGCTGAGGGCCTTGAACACCGTGTCGAAACCGCTCAGCTTGCGCAGCGCGACCAGCGCGGAGCGGTCAGCCGGATGCTCATAGGCACGCGAGGAGATCCCCGGGAAGCGCGCGCGGCGCCGGCCCGGCACCTGCTCGCGCCCGTCGTGCTGGTGGCCGTCGTCGGACATGTCATCCCCCATGCGTCGGTGTCGCCCCATGTGCCCCCGAGGCGGGAGCCAGCCTAGGCGGAGATACCGTGGCGGGCAGTACACCGAAGGAGTCCCGCCATGGAGCACCATCCTCTGGCCGTGCGGCTGGTCGAGGCCGCGAACACCACCTCCCAGCACCAGGGATCGGGCTATCTGCTCAAGGTCGTCCTGGTCGTGATGGTCCTGGGCTGTGCGCTCACCGGCTGGTTCCTGCTGCGCGGCTACAAACGCAACGACGACTGACCCCGCCGGAAGGTTCCCGGCCCGTCCGCCGCCAGGTGCGGAGCACGGCCCGGCGCGCGCCCGCGCACCACCGCGGGGTCCCCCGCGCACAACGGTGGAGTCGGGGTGGGGCACGGGAAGCCGGGCGCTTACGATGGGCGCACATCTTTATCCCGCCCACACCCGGATAGGTCTGCCGAAGATGAGCATCCCCAGCACCGCTGCCCAGTTGGCCACCCTCGCCGAGGCCGAGGGCGGCCACCACGACAGCCTCAACCCCGCGGTGACGGGCGGGGCCGCCTTCATCATCCTGCTGCTCCTGCTGTGGGTCACCACCCGCTTCAACCGCGACCGCTGAGCCCGGCGGGAGCACTCGGGCCGGGCCGGTAGGGTCTGCACGCATGGGAGAGCAGGACACGCCTACCGGTCCGGTGAGCGACACGGTGAAGCACCTCGGGTACGGCCCCGGCAGCGGCCCCTCGTTCACGGGCAAGCGGCGCCTCGGCGTCATGGGCGGCACGTTCGACCCGATCCACCACGGGCACCTCGTGGCGGCCAGCGAGGTCGCCGCGCAGTTCGAGCTGGACGAGGTGGTGTTCGTCCCCACCGGGCAGCCCTGGCAGAAGTCCCACCGCAAGGTCTCCGCGGCCGAGGACCGCTATCTGATGACGGTCATCGCGACCGCCGAGAACCCGCAGTTCTCCGTCAGCCGCATCGACATCGACCGCGGCGGCGCCACGTACACCGTGGACACCCTGCGCGATCTGCGCGCCCTCAACCCCGACACGGACCTGTTCTTCATCACGGGTGCCGACGCGCTCGGCCAGATCCTCACCTGGCGCGACTCGGAGGAGCTGTTCTCCCTGGCGCACTTCATCGGCGTCACCCGCCCCGGCCACAGCCTCACCGACCCCGGTCTGCCCGAGGGCGGTGTCTCCCTGGTCGAGGTCCCCGCGCTGGCCATCTCCTCCACGGACTGCCGGGCGAGAGTCGCCAAGGGAGACCCCATCTGGTACATGGTGCCGGACGGAGTCGTGCGCTACATCGCCAAGCGCGAGCTGTACCGCGGCGAGTGAGCCGAGAGGGGCACCGGTGAACGACCGATACGACGCTGGGTACGAGAGCGAGGGCTACGAGCTCGTCGGCTACGACGAGTACGGCCGTCCCATGTACCGGCAGGTCCCCGTCCAGCAGACTCCCCAGCAGACGTACGACGCCTACGGCAGACAGGGACAGGGGCAGGGCTACGGCTACGACCCGTACGCGGCGGACGGCGGGCGGTCCGCGGCCCCGCCCGCCTACGGCGGCGCCCAGGACACCGGCGCCCAGCAGCCCGTCCCGGCCCCCGGCGACCCGTACCAGGCGTATCACCAGCAGTCGTACGAGCCGTACGAGCCGTACCCGCACCAGACCGGGCAGCAGCCCTACGACGCGCACCAGGGCGGCGGCTACGGTTCCGGCGTCCAGACGGACCCGTACGCGCCCTACGACCCGAGCGGCGGTGGCCACGACCCGTACGGCCGGGCCCCGGGCACCGGGCAGCAGCCCCGTACCGCCGCGCAGCCGCCCCGCGTCCCGCACCAGGCGGGCCCCCCGGCGGACGGCCCGGCGCAGGACGGCCCGGACGCCGCCGGCGGCGCCGGGCACACGGGCGGCCCGGACCGCACCGGCGGCCCGGGGGATGACGACGCGCCGGACTACCGCACCGAGCAGTTCGCGTTCGTCGAGGAGCCCAGCGACGACTCCGAGGACGTCATCGACTGGCTCAAGTTCACCGAGAACCGCACCGAGCGCCGCGAGGAGGCCCGCCGCCGCGCCAGGAGCCGCCTCGTCGCGCTGGCCGTGGTGCTGGCACTGGTCGCGGCCGGCGGCGTCGGCTACCTCTGGTACGCCGGGAAGCTCCCCGGTCTCTCGTCGTCCGGCGGCGGGACCGGCACCGCCGCCGCGGCGGGCGCCCAGAAGCGCGACGTGATCGTCGTCCACCTGCACGACACCGCGGGGGGCGGCACCACCACCGCGCTGCTCGTCGACAACACCACCACCAAGCAGGGCACCACCGTCCTGCTGCCCAACACCCTCGCCCTGGCCTCCGACGACGGCAGCGCCACCACCCTGGCCAAGTCGGTCAAGGACGACGGCTCGGCGGGGACCCGCGACCAGCTCGACACCGTGCTCGGCACCAGCATCCAGGGCACCTGGCGCCTGGACACGCCCTACCTCCAGAACCTCGTCGACCTGGTCGGCGGCATCGAGGCCGACATCGATGCCGACGTGCCCGACCGGGACGCGAAGAAGAAGGGCACCACGCTGCTCGTCCACAAGGGCACGGGCCAGACCCTCAGCGGCCGGATGGCCGTCGCCTACGCCACCTACCTCGGACCGGGGGAGGACCAGAACGCCCAGCTCAAGCGGTTCGGGCAGGTGATGCAGGGCGTGCTGCGCAAGATCTCCTCCGATCCGCAGGCGGCCACCGTCACCGTGCAGACGCTGGCGCAGATCCTCGATCCCTCGCTCACCGACCAGGACCTCGGCACCTTCCTGGCCAAGCTCTCCGAGCTGGCCAAGGGCGGGGACTGCAGGACCGCGCTGCTGCCCGTGCAGAGCGACGGCAGGCTGACCGCGCGGACCAGCGACAGCGTGGTCAAGGACATCCTGGGCGGCACCGCGAAGAGCCCCGGCCAGGGCTCGGCGGTACGGGTCTCGGTGCAGAACGCCTCCGGCACCAAGGGCGACACCGACAAGGCGCGCGTCACCCTCCTCAACGGCGGCTTCACCTTCCTGGACGGGGGCACGGCGTCCGCGGTCCGCCCGGCGTCGGAGGTCGGCTACGCCGACGACGCCCACAAGGACGACGCCACCGAGGCCGCCAAGACGCTGGGCCTGCCCGCGAGCGCCGTGAAGAAGGGGTCGGTCGGCGCGAACGCCGACGTCTCGGTCGTCCTCGG
Source organism: Streptomyces sp. PL-25 (assembly GCF_058344915.1). NCBI lineage: Bacteria > Bacillati > Actinomycetota > Actinomycetes > Kitasatosporales > Streptomycetaceae > Streptomyces > Streptomyces sp. PL-25. The sequence continues at coordinate 2,324,571 of NZ_CP136997.1, read as the reverse complement.
CCAGGACTACAAGCCCGGCTCCGCCCGGTGATCCCGTAATGACGCAGGGGCTGTCGGCGGTCCGTGAGACCCTTGGTGTCAAGTGACCGCCGACGGAAAGCCCTGTAGTGACCGCGACCGACCGTTCCATCGAGCTCATCACCACCGCCGCCCAGGCGGCCGCCGACAAGCTCGCGCACGACATCATCGCCTACGACGTCAGTGACGTCCTGTCGATCACCGACGCCTTCCTGCTGGCGTCCGCGCCCAACGACCGCCAGGTCAAGTCGATCGTCGACGAGATCGAGGAGCGGCTCCAGAAGGAACTGGGCGCCAAGCCGGTCCGCCGTGAGGGCGACCGCGAGGCCCGCTGGATCCTGCTCGACTACGTCGACATCGTCGTCCATGTCCAGCACAGCGAGGAGCGCGTCTTCTACGCCCTGGAGCGGCTGTGGAAGGACTGCCCCGAGCTGGAGCTGCCCGAGGAGGCGAAGGCGACCCGCGGCAAGGCGGCGGAGCACGCCAGGCTCCAGGCCGCCGAGGAGCCGGCGCAGCCGGACGGTGAGTGGCGGTGAGCGGCGCCGCTGAGGCGGCCGTCCGGCCGCCCGGCCGGGGCCGCCGCGTCATCCTCTGGCGGCACGGCCAGACCTCGTGGAACGTGGAGCGCCGCTTCCAGGGCTCCACGGACGTCGAGCTGACCGAGGCCGGCGTCGGCCAGGCCCGCCGGGCCGCCCGTCTGCTGGCCTCCCTCGGCCCGGACGCGATCGTCTCCTCCGACCTGAAGCGGGCCGCGCGCACCGCCGACGAGCTGGCCGCCCTCACCGGTCTTGAGGTCGCCCGCGACGAGGGTCTGCGCGAGACCTACGCGGGCGTGTGGCAGGGGCTCACGCACGAGGAGATCATCGCCCGGTACGGCGAGGAGTACGCCGCGTGGAAGCGCGGCGAGCCGGTGCGCCGGGGCGGGGGCGAACTGGAGAGCGAGGTCGCCGACCGCGCCGCCCCCGTGGTGCTGCGGCACGCGGACAAGCTGCCCGAGGACGGCACGCTGGTGGTGGTCAGCCACGGCGGCACCATCCGTACGACCATCGGGCGTCTGCTCGGCCTGGAGGCCCGTCACTGGGAGAGCCTGGGCGGGCTGTCCAACTGCTGCTGGTCGGTGCTGGGCGAGGGCGCCCGCGGCTGGCGCCTGCTGGAGCACAACGCCGGCACGCTCCCGGAACCGGTCCTCGGCGACGACACCTGAGCCCGCCCCGGGGCGGCCGTCCCCCGCGGGGACCCGGATTTCACTTTCCGGCAGGTCGCAGGCTAAAGTTCTTCTTGTTCGCCCCGCAGCGCGGGGAGCGAACGAGGGGCTATAGCTCAGTTGGTAGAGCGCCTGCATGGCATGCAGGAGGTCAGGAGTTCAATTCTCCTTAGCTCCACTGATCGGTCCTCCGCGAGGAGAGCCAGAGATCGGTGAAGAGAATCCCGTCCCGCAAGGGGCGGGATTCTCTGCTTTGCGCCCCCTCCTGCCCCGGATCGGCCGGGGTCCGGGGACGTACACCTCTGCTACCTCTGCGAAGAGGCCCGGTGGCCGTGGCAGAATCAAACGGCCGGAAGGGGGCGCGGCCCGACTGGGAGGGAGTGGCGATGCCTGCGAGCATCCTCGAGGAGGGCGGACACCTCCTCGGTGCGGCGTCGATACGCGCCACCGCCACCGCCACCCGCCTGGTCTGCCCCTCCTGCGGTTCCCTCCATGTCGCCCAGGTCCTCGGCGACAACGGCGGGGTCTCGTACGTGTGCACGGCCTGCGGCCACAGCTGGAGCTGATCGATGGGTGCCCACAGGCGTAAGTGCGACTGGTGCGGCAGCGGTACGCCGATCGTCCGTGACATGGAGCCGATCAACCCCGACTACCAGTACTGGTGCGAGGAGTGCGCGCGGGCGCTGATCATAAAAGGCGACCCGATCGAGACGTACCGCGAGCTGGAGGGCGAACCGATCTACGGGCGGCTCCTGGAGGAGCACTGCACGCTGAAGCGGTTCTACTCGTTCGTCACGGCATGATGATCCGACCGGTCGACCGGTCGACCGACCGACCGATCCGACTGGTCAAATTGGTCGCTATCGGTCATCTCGGGCGAAGCGGAAACGGATTTGGTGAAGCACCCCCTGGACCGTGTAATGTTGGCGTCGCCGCCAGGGAAACCGGGCGGAAGCAGGACAAGGGGCTATAGCTCAGTTGGTAGAGCGCCTGCATGGCATGCAGGAGGTCAGGAGTTCAATTCTCCTTAGCTCCACAGGGATCGAAGGCGGGTCGTCCGGACGGGCGGCCCGCCTTCGGTATATCCCTGCGGGTGCTTCTGCCGGCGCCCCTGTTGGTGCTCCCTGCGGGTGGCTCCGGCCCCCGCCACCGTGCCCCCCCCGCCACCGTGTCCCCCCGGCGGCCCTCGCCCGGTCGTCCACAAGCCTGTCGCGGGCCGCTCGACGGCTGCGGTACCCTGACGCCATGCGTGCCGTACGCCTTCTGCTTAGCGAGCCGCGCTGATCACTCCCGACCGCCGGGCCAATCGGTGGGTCGGCATCGGCGCGGCGTCCCCTCCTGTGCGAGGGGATTTTTCATTTCCGGAAAGTCGCAGCCGCGGGCAGAGACGATCGATGGAGCTTTGAGGATCATGAGCGAGACGAACCCCGCAGCCACCGCCGGCCCGGCGGAGACTGCGCCGCACCGCTACACGGCCGCCGTGGCGGCCGACATCGAGGCACGCTGGCAGGACTTCTGGGACGCCGAGGGCACCTACGCCGCGCCGAACCCCACCGGCGACCTGGCCGGGGACCCGGAGCTGGCCGCCCGCCCCAAGAAGTTCATCATGGACATGTTCCCGTACCCCTCCGGTGCGGGCCTGCACGTCGGCCACCCCCTGGGGTACATCGCCACCGACGTCTACGCCCGGTTCCAGCGGATGAGCGGCCACAACGTGCTGCACACCCTGGGCTTCGACGCCTTCGGCCTGCCCGCCGAGCAGTACGCCGTGCAGACCGGTACGCACCCGCGCGTGTCCACCGAGGCCAACATGGAGAACATGAAGGCCCAGCTGCGCCGGCTGGGCCTGGGCCACGACAAGCGCCGGTCGTTCGCGACGATCGATCCGGAGTACTACAAGTGGACCCAGTGGATCTTCCTGCAGATCTTCAACTCCTGGTACGACGACGAGGCGCGGCAGGCCCGCCCGATCGCCGAGCTGGTCGCGCGCTTCGAGTCCGGTGAGCGCCCGGTACCCGGGCACACGCGCGCGTGGAGCGAGCTGACCGCCGCCGAGCGCGCCGACGTCCTGGGCGGCTTCCGCCTGGCCTACGCCTCCGACGCGCCCGTCAACTGGTGCCCCGGCCTGGGCACCGTGCTGGCCAACGAGGAGGTCACCGCCGACGGCCGCTCCGAGCGCGGCAACTTCCCCGTCTTCAAGGCCAAGCTGCGCCAGTGGAACATGCGCATCACCGCCTACGCCGACCGGCTGCTGGACGACCTAGAGGAGCTGGACTGGCCCGAGGCCATCAAGCTCCAGCAGCGCAACTGGATCGGCCGCTCGGAGGGCGCCCGCGTCGACTTCCCGATCGACGGCGAGCGCATCACCGTCTTCACCACCCGCCCCGACACCCTGTTCGGCGCCACCTACATGGTGCTGGCCCCCGAGCACCCGCTGGTCGAGAAGTTCACCCCGGCCGCCTGGCCCGAGGGCACCCACGAGGTGTGGACCGGCGGCCACGCCACGCCCGCCGAGGCCGTCGCCGCCTACCGCGCGCAGGCCGCCGCCAAGTCCGACGTGGAGCGCCAGGCCGAGGCCAAGGACAAGACCGGCGTCTTCATCGGCGCGTACGCCACGAACCCGGTCAACGGCGAGCGGGTGCCGGTGTTCATCGCGGACTACGTCCTGATGGGCTACGGCACCGGCGCGATCATGGCCGTCCCGGCGGGCGACCAGCGCGACTTCGAGTTCGCGCGCGCCTTCGAGCTGCCGATCCACTGCGTGGTCGAGCCCACCGACGGCCGCGGCACCGACACCGCCACGTGGGAGGACGCCTTCGGCTCCCACGACGCGAGGATCATCAACTCCGCCAACGACGAGATCTCCCTGGAAGGCCTGGGCGTCGCCGAGGCCAAGGCGCGCATCACCGAGTGGCTGGAGCGCACCGGCACCGGCGAGGGCACCGTCAACTTCCGCCTGCGCGACTGGCTGTTCAGCCGCCAGCGCTACTGGGGCGAGCCCTTCCCGATCGTCTACGACGAGGACGGCATCGCGCACCCGCTGCCCGAGTCGATGCTGCCGCTGGAGCTGCCCGAGGTCGAGGACTACAGCCCGCGCACCTTCGACCCGGACGACGCCGACACCCAGCCCGAGACGCCGCTGTCGCGCAACGAGGACTGGGTCAACGTCACCCTGGACCTGGGCGACGGCCCGAAGAAGTACCGCCGCGAGACCAACACCATGCCCAACTGGGCCGGTTCCTGCTGGTACGAGTTCCGCTACCTGGACCCGCACAACGACCGCGCGCTGGTCGACCCGGAGATCGAGCGCTACTGGATGGGCCCGCGCGAGGGCATGCCGCACGGCGGCGTCGACCTGTACGTCGGCGGTGCCGAACACGCCGTGCTGCACCTGCTGTACGCGCGCTTCTGGTCCAAGGTCCTCTTCGACCTGGGGTACGTCTCCTCCGCCGAGCCGTTCCACAAGCTGTTCAACCAGGGCATGATCCAGGCGTTCGTCTACCGCGACAGCCGCGGCATCGCGGTGCCGGCCGCCGAGGTGGAGGAGCGCGACGGCGCGTACTACCACGCGGGCGAGAAGGTCTCCCGGCTGCTGGGCAAGATGGGCAAGTCCCTGAAGAACGCGGTCACCCCGGACGAGATCTGCGCCGAGTACGGCGCCGACACCCTGCGCCTGTACGAGATGGCGATGGGCCCGCTGGACGTCTCCCGGCCGTGGGACACGCGCGCGGTGGTCGGCCAGTACCGGCTGCTCCAGCGGCTGTGGCGCAACATCGTCGACGAGACCACCGGTGAGGTCACCGTCTCCGCCGCCGAGCCCGACGAGGAGACGCTGCGGGCTCTGCACAAGGCGATCGACGGTGTGCGCCAGGACCTGGAGCATCTGCGCTTCAACACCGCCATCGCCAAGATCACCGAGCTGAACAACCACCTGACGAAGACGGGCGGTCCGCTCTCCCGCGCGGTGGCCGAACCGCTGGTGCTGATGGTGGCGCCGCTGGCCCCGCACATCGCCGAGGAGCTGTGGCACCGGCTGGGCCACAGCGACTCGGTCGTCCACCGCGACTTCCCCGTCGCCGACCCGGCCTACGTCGTGGACGAGACCGTGACCTGCGTCGTCCAGATCAAGGGCAAGGTCAAGGCCCGCCTGGAGGTGCCGCCGGCCATCTCCGAGGACGAGCTGGAGAAGGTGGCGCTCGCCGACGAGAAGGTCGTGGCGGCGCTGGCCGGCGCGGGCATCCGCAAGGTGATCGTCCGCGCGCCGAAGCTGGTGAACATCGTGACCGCGTGATCCGCGGCGCGGCCTCGGGGTAGTCCCCTACGGGCAGGTTCGGGGTTTTCATGGAACCCCGGACCTGCCCGCTGCGTTTACCGTGGAGGGGCGGCGCTCAGCGCGCCGCCGAGCCGAGGAGGAGCATCGTGGAAGCAGTCATCGCGGTCTTCGCCGTGCTCTTCCTGCTCTGCCTGGGCGTGGGCGCCTACGCCACGGTCAAGGCGGTCGGCGCCGCCAAGCGCGGCGTGGACCGCACGATCCACCAGGCACGCCGCGCGGTGGAGGACCAGACCCTGCGCGCCAAGTCCTTCGCCCAGCCGGGCCCGGCCGGCGAGCTGGCCCAGCTCCGGCTCGCCCTGCGCACCTCCATGCGCGCCACCCAGGACGCCCTGTACGCGGGCGCCACCGAGGACGAGTCCCTCAAGGAGTCCGTCGCCCTGTTCGAACGCCTCAGCGTCCACGGGCGCGAACTGGACCACGAACTCAAGCGGCTGGAGAGCGAGCCGAACCGGGCGACGCTCGCCGAGCGGCTGCCGTCCCTGGCCGAGCGGACCCGGCGCGTCACGGATTCGGCCGACGCCCTGCGCTGGGCCGCCCACGACCGCGCCCGCCGCTTCGCCGACGACGACCTGGACGTGCTGAGCGACCAGATCGGCGTGGAGGCCGACGCCCTGCGCCACTGGACCAGCACCGGCGGCGCCCACGGCAGCGGCGTCGGCGCCGCCGGTGCGGGGACCGCACGCCCGGACGAGGGCGCCTTCCGGCCGTCCCCCGCCGAGGAAGCCACCCGGCCGGCCCCGGACCGGGAGCGGGACCGGGGCCCGGACCGCGGAGGGGACCGTCCCGCCCTCACGGAGCCGGTGCGCCGCCCTACCTACTCCTGGCAGAAGAAGCCCCGCCCCGAGAGCACCACCTGAGCCGCCGAGCCCGCCGAATCCCGCTGCGCCCCGCCCGCCGCACCTGTTCCGGCCACCCGCGCACCCGGTCAGAGGGGCTGGACTGCCACCCGGACGCTACGGCAGGTAACCTCCAGCTCATGTCCCGCCATGTCGCGATCGTCACCGATTCAACGGCCTACCTGCCGCAGCGGACGATGGAGCGTCACGGCATCACCGCGGTCCCGCTGACCGTGGTCCTCGGCGACCGGGCCATGGAGGAGGGCACCGAGATCTCGACCCGCTCCCTCGCCCAGGCCCTCCAGAAGCGGCGCTCCGTCACCACCTCGCGCCCCAGCCCCGAGCGCTTCGCCGAGACCTACCGCCGGCTCGCCGAGTCCGGCGCGACCGGCATCGTCTCCCTGCATCTGTCGGCGGAGCTGTCGGGCACCCATGACGCCGCCGTGCTCGCCGCCCGCGAGGCGCCGGTACCGGTCCGCGTCGTGGACACCGGGATGGTCGCGATGGCCCTCGGTTTCTGCGCCGTGGCCGCCGCCGAGACCGCGGAGGCCGGCGGCACGGTGGACGAGGCGGTCGCGGCCGCCGAGAAGCGCGCCGCGGGCACCTCCGCGCACTTCTACGTCGACACGCTCGACTATCTGCGCCGGGGCGGACGCATCGGCACCGCACAGGCCCTGCTCGGCTCCGCGCTCGCCGTGAAACCCCTGCTGCAACTCCAGGACGGCCGGATCGAGCTGCTGGAGAAGGTACGGACCGCCTCCCGGGCCATCGCCCGCCTGGAGGAGATCGCGACCGAGCGCGCGAACGGCGAGGGCATCGACATCGCCGTCCACCATCTCGCCGCCCCCGACCGGGCCGCGGCGCTCGCCGACCGGCTGCGGGCCCGGGTGCCGGGCCTCGCCGACCTGCATGTGAGCGAGGTCGGCGCGGTGATCGGCGCGCACACCGGGCCGGGGCTGCTGGGGGTCGTGGTCTCCCCGCGCTGACCCGTGTGGGGGACGCGGTTGTCCACAACCGGCGGGTAGTCCCCGGAAATCGAGCAAGATCACCGCGAAGTGACGGGCTGTCCGATGCTGACGCCATGGCACTTCGACCGCATCCACGCCCCGCGACGGCGACCAGCGGCCCGGGTCGCGCCCCCGGCTCGGACAGCCGCACCCATGGCCGTCGCCACCGCCCCGTTCCCACCCGTTCCGGCCCCCGCCGCCATCAGGCCCCGGCCGAGGACCTGCGCCGCCGCGCCGAGGCCCTGTTCGCCGCTTCCCCCGCCCGCGCGGAGCAGGCGGGGGAAGCGGAGGAATCGGGGAGCGGGCCTCCGGGCGGCGACGATCCCGGGGCTGTGCGCGACAGCGCCTCCCGGTCCACGTACTGGGTGCCGCCGGGCGCGCCACGGGCCAGGCCGGTCCCGCCCACGGCGCCCTCGGTCCCGCCCCCGGCGTCCCCGGCTCAGCCGACCGCGTCCGTGATGTCTTCGGCGGTGCCTGCGGACACCGCCCCTGGTACGGCTGCCGCGACCGGCTCCGCGGAGGAGGCGGCACGGACCCGGCGGAGCCCGGCAACCCTCGCCCTCGCCCTGCGCGAGCGACTGCCGCTGTGGCTCCAGGCGCGGTGCGGGGTCGAGCGCAGGCATGCGATCGCGCTGACGGTGGTGCTCGTCGCCGCCGCTGTCCTCGCCGCGCAGCACTTCTGGACCGGCCGCACCCGGTCCGTCGCGGCACCCGAGGTGGTCCGGGCGGCAGCGTCCCGGCCGGGCCGCGCCGCCGACGACGACCGGAGCGCCGCGCCGGACTTCCCGGTGGCGTCGGACGCCTCGGCCGCCGCGGCGCCGGAAGCCGCTGCCCCGGCCGGGGCCCGCCAGATCATGGTGGACGTGAGCGGCAAGGTCCGGCACCCCGGCGTCCACCGCCTCCCGGCCGGCTCACGGGTCACCGACGCGCTCCGGGCGGCCGGCGGCGCACGGCCCGGGACCGACCTCGACGGACTCAACCAGGCAAGGTTCCTCGTGGACGGCGAGCAACTGGTCGTCGGCGGACCGCCACCGGCCACCGGACCGGGGACGGCCGCGGGCGCGGGCGCGGGGACCGCCCCGGGCGCCGCCGGGGCACCGGCGGGTCCGGTCTCCCTCAACACCGCCACCGCCGACCAGTTGGAGACACTGCCCGGTGTCGGCCCGGTACTGGCCCAGCACATCGTCGACTACCGCAGCCGGCACGGCGGCTTCCGCTCGGTGCAGGAACTGCGCCAGGTCACCGGCATCGGTGACCGCCGCTTCGCCGACCTGCGCGGCCTGGTGACGGAATGAACCCGCCCGCGACCTCCCGGCCCCCCGAAACCCGGCCCCCCGGAACCCGGCCCGCCACCCGCGCTCCCGGTATCCGGCCCGCGGCCACCCGCGTCCCCGGCCCGCCACCGGGCCCGACGGCGGCCCCGGGGACCTCGCGCACCGACACCGCCCCCCGCCCCCGCTCCCCGGTGCACCTCGCCTCCGGCCATCGGCTCGGTGCCTCCCACCCCCGGCAGGAGGGCCCGCCCGACCTGCGGCTGGTGCCTCCCGCCCTCGCCGCCTGGGCGACCGCGGCCCTGGCCCTGGACGCCTCCGTGCGCCAGGTGACGGCAGCCGTCGTGGCCTGCCTCGCCGTGGGAGCCCTGCTCCTCCTGCGCCGACCCCACCGGGACCGCCGCCCGACCCCCTGGCTGCGCACCGCCACCGCGCTCGCGCTGCTCGCCGCCGCGGCGGCCGCCGCCTCCGCGGGACTGCACGCCGCGGACGTGCGGAGCGGACCGGTCCCCGGCCTGGCGCGGCAGTACGCGACGGTGACCGCCGAGGTGGAGCTGACCTCCGATCCCCGGCTCACCCGGCCCCGGGTCAGCGGCGACCACATGGCACCGGTCTCCGTGCTGGCCGAGGCGGAGGTACGGCGGATCCAGCGACCGGGCGGAGCCGCGGCGACGACCCGCGCGCCGGTGCTGGTCCTCGTGAGCACCCGCGCTCCGGCCGCCGAGCACAAGGCGACCACCGGACCGCGCACGGACGGATCCGAGGCCCGGAACACATCCCCCTGGCTGGGACTGCTGCCGTCGACCCGGCTGCGGGTGACCGGGCGGCTGGCGCCCCCGCTGACGGGCGGCGACCGGATCGCGGCGGTGCTGCGGGTCCAGGAGGCCGGGGCGGGCGGGGCGGCCCCCGAGGTGACCGAGGGCCCCTCCGCGCCACAGCGCCTGGCGGGCCGGCTGCGGGCCGGTCTACGCGCGGCGACGGACGGCCTGCCGGGGGACGCGCGCGCCCTGTTGCCGGGACTGGTCGTCGGGGACACCTCGCGGATCACACCCGAGCTGGACCAGGCGTTCAAGGACACGGACCTCGCCCATGTGCTGGCCGTCTCCGGGAGCAATCTCACGATCCTGCTCGCCCTGCTCATCGGCCCGCCCGGCCTCGCCCCGCACGCCGAACGCCGGGGCCTGGCACCGCGGCTCGGCCTGCCGCTGCGGGCCACCGCGCTGGCGGGCTCGGTGCTCACCCTGGGGTTCGTCGTGGTGTGCCGGCCCGACCCGAGTGTGCTGCGCGCCGCGGCCTGCGGATCGGTGGTGCTGCTCGCCCTCGCCACGGGACGGCGCCGGTCGCTGCTCCCGGCCCTGGCGGCGGCCGTCCTGCTGCTGGTGCTCTACGACCCGTGGCTGGCCCGCAGTTACGGCTTCCTGCTGTCGGTGCTGGCCACCGGAGCGCTGCTCACCCTGGCTCCCCGGTGGAGCGCGGCGCTGCGGCGGCGCGGGGTGCCCGCTCGCCCGGCGGAGGCGCTGGCGGCGGCGGCCGCCGCCCAGGCGCTCTGCGCGCCGGTGGTCGCCGTGCTGTCGGCCCGGGTGAGCCTGGTGGCGGTGCCGTGCAACCTGCTGGCGGAGATCGCGGTGGCGCCCGCGACGGTGCTGGGCTTCGCGGCCCTGGCGTGCGCACCGGTCGCGATGCCGGTGGCCGAGGCGCTCGCCCGGTGCGCGCGCTGGCCCGCCGCCTGGATCGCGTGGGTGGCCAGGACCGGCGCCGCGCTGCCCGGCGGGGGAGTGGACTGGCCGGGGGACTGGACCGGGGCGCTGCTGCTGGCGGTGGTCACGGCCGTACTCGTCCTGCTGGGCCGGCGGTTGCTGCACCGGCCCTGGCTGTGCGCCGCCTGCGGGCTGCTGCTCCTGGTCGCGGTGGTGCAGCCGCCGCCGCTGGCCCGGGTGCTCACCGGCTGGCCGCCGCCGGGGTGGCGGTTCGCGATGTGCGATGTGGGGCAGGGCGACGCGACGGTGCTGGCGGCGGGCCCCGGCGCCGGTGTGGTGGTGGACGCCGGCCCCGACTCCCGCCGGGTGGACCGCTGTCTGCGCGCGCTCGGCGTCACCCGGGTCCCGCTGCTCGTGCTGACCCACTTCCATGCCGATCATGTGACGGGTCTGCCCGGTGTGCTGCGAGGGCGCCGGGTGGGCGAGATCGAGACCACGGCCTACGAAGAGCCTCCCGAACAGGCGGCGTTCGTCCGGCGGGAGGCGGCGCGGCGGGGCATCCCCCTCACCCGCGCCGTCGCGGGCGAGGAGCGGCGCACCGGCGATCTCGCCTGGCGGGTGCTCTGGCCGCCCGCCCGCCCGGCTGTCGCCCCGGCCGGCCCCAACGACGCCAGCGTCACCCTGCTCGTCCGCTCCGGCTCCCTGAGCCTCCTGCTCCTCGGCGACCTGGAGCCTCCCGCCCAGCAGCAGTTGGCCCACTCGCCCGACGCGGCCCGGCTGGCCCGCGTCGACATCCTCAAGGTCGCCCACCACGGCTCGGCGTACCAGGACCCCGAGCTGACGCGCCTCGTCTCCCCGAGAGCGGCCCTCATCTCCGTCGGCGCGGGCAACACCTACGGCCACCCGTCCCCGCGTACGGTCGCCGCCCTGCGCGCCCAGGGCGCCGCGGTCCTGCGCACCGACCGCGACGGCGCGCTCGCGGTCACGGGCGAGGGAGCGGGGGTGCGCGTGGTGCGGGACTGACGGGGCGTGGGGTGACGCACGGCACCCGCCGACGCACCCCCGGGCGCGGGGCGAAACCGTTCCCTGAACGGGAAATTCAGGTCACACCCGGCTACTCGTGCGAGAGGCGTCACATGTGTTGGTTTCCCATGATGTGTCACCGTGTTGCCTCGAATACCTCAACGGTGATCGAATGATTCTTCGGAAACAGGTGTTGTCACATCGTGCAGAGGGTGTCGTAGATGATCGGCCGCTTGCTGGGAAGCCGTACGAAGCGAGTGCAACGGACGAGTCCCCTGGCGGCGGTGCGGACCCCACCGGACGCCGGGGTGCTCAGCTGCCGGGTGCTCGATCCGGTCAGCCAGCCGGTGCCGCAGGCGGAGTTCGCGGTGATGGACAGCGCGGGGCGCAAGGTGGTCGGCGGCGGGACGGACCCGTTCGGCTCGTTCGTGGCGGCGGTGCCCGCGGGGGAGTACCGGCTCGCCGTGTCCGCCGAGGGGTACGCGCCCTACCGGGCCGCCGCGACCGTCACGGAGAGCTCGCTCACCTCTCTCGGCGATGTGACGTTGCAGGTCGCGCAGCCGCCCGAGCTGCCCGCGCCGGGCGACTGGGACATCGAGCCCACGCACTCCTCGATCGGCTTCACCGCCCGGCACATCGGACTGGCCCGGATCCACGGCCGGTTCAACTCCTTCGCCGGGGTGCTGCGGGTCGCCGAGGACATCGAGCAGTCGGCGATGCACGTGGTGATCGACGCGGCGTCCATCGACACCAACGTCAGGATGCGCGACGACCACCTGCGTTCGCCGGACTTCCTGGACGTGGCGCGGTTCCCGACGCTGGAGTTCTACGGTGACCGGTTCGCGCACCGCGGCGGCAACCGGTGGGCGATCACCGGCGCGCTCTCCCTGCACGGTGTGACCCGCACGGTCACCCTGGACACGGACTACCTGGGCCTCGGCCACGGCATGGAGGGCGAGGTGCGGGCGGCCTGCCGCGCCACCGCCGAGCTGCACCGCGACGACTTCACCGTCAGCTGGCAGACGATGCTGGCGCGCGGCATCGCCGTGGTCGGCCCCACCATCAAGGTCGAACTCGACATGCAGATCGTGCCCAAGGGCTGAGACCGGTCGGCTCGCCGGTGCCGGGGGGCGGCGGCGGTGACGGCCGGGGGCGGGTCCGGGGCCGGTGCCCGGCGGCGGTGCTGCTCCACCGCGTCCAGCGCATCCAGCGCGTCTGCCCCGTCCGCCGCGTTCGCAGCGTTCGCAGCGTTCTCCATGTCCGACAATGGCGTGCGTGAGTGACGTGAGACATGTCCTGGTGCTGCCCGACCGCGATGCGGCCCAGGAGGCGGCCGAGGAACTGGCGGAGCGGTTCGGCATCAGCGAGGAGCCGCAGCTCGTACGGGACGCGCTGGCCGGTGAGGACGACGCCGAGGACGCCCAGTGGCTCGTCGTCCTGCGCGACGAGGAGGAGCGGCTGGACGCGGCGGAGCTGGACGCGTTCGCGGGCGAGTGGGACGGCTGGCGCGAGGAGCCGTAGCGGCCGGAGCGCGCACGGAGCGTCCGGCCGCGGCGGGTGCGCGGCGCGGGCGTTGTCAGTGGCCCGTGGGATGCTTGTCGCGATGGCCAGGAAGACTGCGAATGACGACCCTCTCGCTCCGCTGACGCTCGCCGTGGGCCAGGAGGAGCTGCTGCTCGACCGCGCCGTGCGGGAGGTGGTGGCCGCCGCCCGCGCCGCCGACGCCGACACGGACGTACGGGACCTCACCCCCGACCAGTTGCAGCCCGGCACCCTCGCCGAGCTGACCAGTCCCTCGCTCTTCGCCGAGCGCAAGGTCGTGGTCGTACGCGCGGCGCAGGACCTGTCGGCCGACACCGTCAAGGACGTGAAGGCGTATCTGGCCTCGCCCGCCGAGGAGATCACGCTCGTGCTGCTGCACGCGGGCGGCGCCAAGGGCAAGGGACTGCTGGACGCGGCCCGCAAGGCGGGCGCGCGGGAGGTGGCCTGCCCCAAGATGACCAAGCCCGCCGACCGCCTCGCCTTCGTGCGCGGCGAGTTCCGGGGTCTGGGCCGCTCGGCGACGCCCGAGGCGTGCCAGGCGCTGGTCGACGCGATCGGCAGCGATCTGCGCGAGCTTGCGTCGGCGGTGTCCCAGCTGGTCGCCGACGTGGAGGGGACGATCGACGAGGCCGTCGTCGCCCGGTACTACACGGGCCGCGCCGAGGCCTCCAGCTTCACCGTCGCCGACCGGGCCGTGGAGGGCCGCGCGGCCGAGGCCCTGGAGGCGCTGCGCTGGTCGCTGGCGACCGGGGTGGCGCCCGTGCTGATCACCAGCGCGCTGGCGCAAGGCGTGCGCGCCATCGGCAAGCTGTCCTCCGCGCGCGGCGGACGCCCCGCCGATCTGGCGCGCGAGCTGGGCATGCCGCCGTGGAAGATCGACCGCGTACGCCAGCAGATGCGCGGCTGGACCCCGGACGGGGTCGCCGTGGCCCTGCGCGCCGTCGCCGAGGCGGACGCCGGGGTGAAGGGCGGCGGCGACGACCCCGAGTACGCGCTGGAGAAGGCCGTGGTGATTATCGCCCGCGCGGCCCGTTCCCGGGGACGCGGCTAGGACCTGTCCGGCCGGTCATGGCGAAGACGCGGGGTGCGGCACGTACATCCGCGCCCACAAGGCACTGTTGCCTCCCTTCACCATGATTGGCCGGACTCCACGTCGCAGGTGTCTTCCTGTGGTCCGCTGTCTTCCTGTCGTCCGCGCGCTGATCCGATCACCCCCGCGTCACGGACCGTCGTCCGCCGACCGGGTCAGGTAGGCGTGGTTGTCCTCAATGAGGTGGTCCAGCGCGGTCCTGGCGGCAGCGAGGCCGTCGATGGCCTCGGACAGCCGGGCCCGCTCGCGGCCCATGATTCTCAGTGCCTGCCGCGCCCTGTCCTCGGTCGGCTCGGACATGCAGGGCGCCATCTCGGCGATGGTGCTGCTGGGCACGCCTGCTGCCAGGAACGCCTGTATGAGGCGCACCCTCATCTTCATGATCAACCGCGTCGAGGGAATGTCGCACGAGCGTTTCGTCGAACACCACCGCAACCAGCACGCGCCGCTGTTCACCTCCATCCCGGAGGCGGAGCGCTACGTGCGCAAGTACACCGTGTCCCACCCGGTCCCCGCCGAGAACTATCCGCCCCGGGCCTACGACGGCCTGACGGAGATCTGGTTCGAGAACTGGGAGGATCACGACGCCTTCTTCGCCTCCGAGAACTACCGGACGCTGGTCAACCCCGACGAAGCACGCTTCATCGACATGGAATCGGTGGCCGTGATGGTCACCGAGGAGAAGAAGGTCATGTGATGGGCTGACTCGACAGACGGATACCGGCTCAGCTCCCACAGCCGGCCCCACGTGCACGTTGACACCCGGGCCTACGGGGGGGCACACCGAAGGCCCCGGACGCGCTCCCTGGGGAAGGGAGGCGGCCGGGGCCTTCGGTCATGCTGGTGAGCCCATGCCCGCGTGGCGAACGCAGGCCGCGCACAGGCTCTGGGTGCCGTCCGGGGGCGGATGAGAGAGGGCCCGCCCGGGTCCGTCCGGCGTCAAGTCAGGGAGTTCAGCCCTTGAGGGTCGCGACCTTGATGGCCAGCGCCGACTTCTTGTTGGCGGCCTGGTTCTTGTGGATGACGCCCTTCGAGACGGCCTTGTCGAGCTGACGCGCGGCAGCGCGCTGGTACTCGGTGGCCTTCTCGACGTCACCCGCGGCAGCGGCCTCGCGGGCCTTGCGGATCGCGGTCTTCAGGGAGGACTTGACGGCCTTGTTGCGCAGCCGAGCCTTCTCGTTGGTCTTGATCCGCTTGATCTGGGACTTGATGTTCGCCACGAATGAGCCTTCTCTTTCGAAAATTTTCCGGTGTGCCTCGCGCCGAGAGGGCATGAGACACAGCCCCCCACGTTACCAGCGCCCCGTTCCACGGCCCAAACCGGTCGCCGCTCCCCGGCCGCCGCCGGACATGGGACCATGGAAAGACTACGTATCGATCCGACCCGAGACCGCAGACGGACAAGCACACGTATGCGGACGCCTCAAGAATCAGGACCCTGCGTGCCCGCGACCCCCAGCCATGTGCCCGAGCCGAGCCGTACCGACCCGGCGCTGATCCGCAACTTCTGCATCATCGCGCACATCGACCACGGCAAGTCCACTCTCGCCGACCGGATGCTCCAGCTCACCGGTGTGGTCGAGCAGCGGCAGATGCGCGCTCAGTACCTCGACCGCATGGACATCGAGCGCGAGCGCGGCATCACGATCAAGTCCCAGGCGGTGCGACTGCCGTGGGCGCCGACCCACGACCCCGGCAACACGCACATCCTCAACATGATCGACACGCCGGGGCACGTCGACTTCACCTACGAGGTCTCCCGCTCGCTCGCCGCCTGCGAGGGGACGATCCTCCTGGTCGACGCCGCCCAGGGCATCGAGGCGCAGACCCTCGCCAACCTCTATCTGGCGATGGAGAACGACCTCACGATCATCCCGGTCCTCAACAAGATCGACCTGCCGGCCGCGCAGCCGGAGAAGTTCGCCGAGGAACTGGCGAACCTGGTCGGCTGCGACCCGGACGACGTGCTGAAGGTCTCCGCCAAGACGGGCCTCGGCGTGGAGGCGCTGCTCGACCGTGCGGTCGAGCGCATCCCCGCCCCGGTCGGCGTCAAGGACGCCCCGGCCCGCGCGATGATCTTCGACTCGGTCTACGACTCCTACCGGGGCGTGGTGACGTACGTCCGAGTCATCGACGGCCAGCTCAACAAGCGCGAGCGGATCCGGATGATGTCCACCGGCGCCACGCACGAGCTGCTGGAGATCGGCACCAACTCCCCGGAGATGCTGCCGGCCGACGGCCTGGGCGTCGGCGAGGTGGGCTATCTCATCACCGGGGTGAAGGACGTCCGCCAGTCCAAGGTCGGTGACACCGTCACCAGCCAGCACAAGGGCGCCACCGAGGCCCTCGGCGGGTACAAGGACCCCAAGCCGATGGTCTTCTCCGGCCTGTACCCGCTGGACGGCTCCGACTACCCGGAGCTGCGCGAGGCGCTGGACAAGCTCCAGCTCAACGACGCCGCGCTGGTCTACGAGCCGGAGACCTCCGCCGCGCTCGGCTTCGGCTTCCGCGTCGGCTTCCTCGGCCTGCTGCACCTGGACGTGATCCGCGAGCGCCTGGAGCGCGAGTTCGGCCTCGACCTGATCGCCACCGCTCCCAACGTGGTCTACCGCGTGATCATGGAGGACGGCAGCGAGATCACCGTCACCAACCCGAGCGAGTTCCCCGAGGGGAAGATCGCGGAGGTGTACGAGCCGGTCGTGCGCGCCACGATCCTCGCGCCCACCGAGTTCATCGGCGCGATCATGGAGCTGTGCCAGACCCGGCGCGGCACCCTGCTCGGCATGGACTACCTCTCCGAGGACCGGGTCGAGATCCGCTACACCCTGCCGCTCGCGGAGATCGTCTTCGACTTCTTCGACCAGCTGAAGTCCAAGACGCGCGGCTACGCCTCCCTGGACTACGAGCCCACCGGCGAGCAGAGCAGCTCCCTGGTCAAGGTCGACATCCTGCTGCACGGCGACAAGGTGGACGCGTTCTCCGCGATCACCCACAAGGACCAGGCGTACGCGTACGGCGTGCGGCTCGTCGCCAAGCTGCGCGAGCTGATCCCGCGGCAGAACTTCGAGGTGCCCGTCCAGGCCGCCATCGGGTCGCGCGTGATCGCCCGCGAGACCATCCGCGCCATCCGCAAGGACGTCCTCGCCAAGTGCTACGGCGGTGACATCTCGCGTAAGCGCAAGCTGCTGGAGAAGCAGAAGGAGGGCAAGAAGCGCATGAAGATGGTGGGTTCCGTGGAGGTTCCCCAGGAGGCGTTCATCGCGGTGCTCTCCAGCGACGACAGCGGGGCGTCGGCCAAGAGCAAGAAGTGACCGCGCGGCTTCGCCGTGCCCGGCCGCCGCGGCGGCGGAGCGGGTGCGGAACCGGGTGAAAAGGGGCCCGTCGCACGACAGTGCGGCGGGCCCCTGCGCATGCGCGTGGTAGCGCTCTGTGGGAAGTCTCAGGCCACAGCCCCTTACGCGGTGGCCGGTCGCCCTCTACCCTGATGCCTGCCCGCTAGTTACTCGTGAGTTAAACAAGCCGGCTCCGCCGGCCGGACCACCAGCCCAGCCACCACCCGTGAGTCAACCCAGCCGCACCTGAGCCAGCCGCCGCACTGCCGCGGGCCCCGGAGGATGTCGTGAGCGACGCACAGACCCTGATCGAGAACCGTCCGCCGTCCGTGGCGGCCCTCTTCCTGGAGCGCGTGGCGGCCACACCGGACGCCGAGGCCTACCGCTACCCCGTGCCGCCCTCCTCGGGCGAGGGCCCCGACGAATGGCGCTCGCTGAGCTGGGCGCAGGCCGCCGAGCGGGTGCACGCCATCGCCGCCGGCCTCATCGAACTGGGCGTACGGCCCGAGGAGCGCGTCGCGCTCGCCTCGTCCACGCGCGTGGAGTGGCTGCTCGCCGACCTCGGCATCATGTGCGCGGGCGCGGCCACCACCACGGTCTACCCGCAGACCAACGCCGACGAGTCCGCCTTCATCCTCGCCGACTCCGAGAGCCGGGTGCTGATCGCGGAGAACGCCGAGCAGCTGGCCAAGGCGGCGGACCGGCGCGCCGAGCTGCCCGACCTGCACCACGTCGTCGTGATCGACCCGGCGGGCGTGGAGAGCGGCGAGTGGGTGCTGACCCTCGCCGAGCTGGAGGAGCGCGGCGCCGCCTACCTGGAGAAGCACCCGGAGCTGATCAAGGAGCGGGTCGGCGCGATCACCAAGGACCAGCTCGCCACCCTCATCTACACCTCCGGCACCACCGGCCGCCCCAAGGGCGTCCGCCTGCCGCACGACAACTGGTCGTACATGGCCAAGGCCATCGCCTCGACCGGTCTGCTCGGCCCCGACGACGTGCAGTACCTGTGGCTGCCGCTCGCCCATGTCTTCGGCAAGGTCCTCACCTCCGGACAGATCGAGCTGGGGCACGTCACCGCCGTCGACGGCCGTGTCGACAAGATCATCGAGAACCTCCCGGTGGTCCGGCCGACCTACATGGCCGCCGTGCCGCGCATCTTCGAGAAGGTCTACAACGGCGTCGCCGCCAAGGCACGCGCCGGCGGCAACGCCAAGTACAAGATCTTCCAGTGGGCCGCCGAGGTAGCGCGCGAGTACGGCAAGGTCACCCAGGACAACTTCAGGCGCACCGGTGTGCACACGGCGCCGTTCGCGCTGGCCGCCCGGCACAAGGTCGCCGACGCGCTCGTCTACGCCAAGATCCGCGACGCGTTCGGCGGGCGGCTGCGCGCCTGCATCTCCGGCAGCGCCGCCCTCGCCCCGGAGATCGGCTACTTCTTCTCCGGCGCGGGCATCCACATCCTGGAGGGCTACGGCCTCACCGAGTCCTCCGCCGCCTCCTTCGTCAACCCGGGCGAGGCATACCGCACCGGCACCGTCGGCAAGCCGCTGCCCGGCACGGAGGTACGGATCGCCGGGGACGGCGAGATCCTGCTGCGCGGCCCCGGCATCATGCAGGGCTACCACAAGCTGCCCGAGAAGACCGAAGAGGTGCTGGAGTCCGACGGCTGGTTCCACACCGGAGACATCGGCGAGCTGTCCCCGGACGGCTATCTGCGCATCACCGACCGCAAGAAGGACCTCATCAAGACCTCCGGCGGCAAGTACATCGCGCCCGCCGAGGTCGAGGGCCAGTTCAAGGCGGTCTGCCCGTACGTCTCGAACATCCTCGTCCACGGCGCCGACCGGAACTTCTGCACCGCCCTCATCTCGCTGGACGAGCCCGCCATCCTCGAATGGGCCGCGGAGAACGGCCTGCGCGGCCGCTCCTACGCCGAGGTCGTCGCCGCCCCGCAGACCGTGGAGCTGATCGACGGCTACGTCCGCCAGCTCAACGAAGGTCTCCAGCGCTGGCAGACCATCAAGAAGTTCCGCCTCCTCCCGCGCGACCTCGACGTCGAGCACGGCGAGATCACCCCGTCCCTCAAGCTCAAGCGGCCGGTGGTGGAGCGGGCGTACAAGCATCTGATCGACGACATGTACGCGGGGACCCGGGAAGCCTGACCGCCCCGCCGCCCCACCCGCGCGGCTCCGCCGGACGCCCGGTCGCAGTCGGCCGTCCCGGGCCGCAGCCGGACGCCCCGGATCGCCTACGCCCCCTCGGAACGGTCCCGAAGTGGCCGGAAACGTTCGGGTCCGTGCGCTCCCCGGCGGAGTTCTCGCGTGGGGCGGTCCAGTTCGGTAACCCGGTGCTTCGGAGCGTGGTCGGTCTGTCACCCTGGCGGCGATGACCGACCTTTCGTCCGATTGCTCGGGGAGCTGTAGATGGGGGCCATTCCGACGCAGCGGGAGACGGGGTTCCGCGCCGGTGAGCCGGGCGCACGCCGGTGCGCGGAGGCAGCCGGGGAGGTGTGCGCGACCCTGCCCGGCAGCCCGGTGGCACCCGGCTCCGCCCGCGCGCTGGTGCGCACCGCGTTCACGAAATGGCGCGATCTCGGCCTCGCCGTCCCGGAGCGGCTGGCCGACGAGATCCTGGTCGTCGTCAGCGAACTGGTCACCAACGCCGTCGTGCACGCGGGCACCCAGGCCGAGCTGAGCTGCCGCCGGGAGCCCGACACCGGCGCGTGCGTGGTGGAGGTCACCGACCGGCACCCCTCGCGCGCCCCCCGCGGCCACGGCCAGGAGACGGCGTACGAGCCCCCGGAGTACGGCCGCGGCCTGCGGCTGGTCGCCGCGCTCGCGCAGGAGTGGGGCATCACCTACCGGACCGGCGCCAAGACGGTGTGGGCGCGGCTCTCCGCCGACGAGCGGCAGCCGGACGAGGAGGGCGCCGCCGCCGGGCCGGGCACCGAACCCTGCCTCGGCGTCGCCGAGATCCTCGCGCCCGAACCGCAGCGCGCCGAACGCGACCGCGAGTGGCTGGGCCGCGGCGCCCTGTCCTTCCTCGCCGAGGCGTCCGACCTGCTCGCCGGGCAGCTCGACGAGGACCTCGTCGCCTCGCTCACCGGCCAGCTCGTCGTGCCGCGCCTGGCCGACTGGTGCGCGGTGTGGCTGGAGGACGAGTCCACGGCGCGCGGCGGTCTGTGGGGCGACGGCACCGGCGCGCCCGGCGGCCGCCTCGCCCGCGTCTGGCACGGCAGCGAGAACCACCTGGAGCAACTGCGCCTGGCCCTGGAGAAAGACCCGCCCCGGCCCGCGGACGACGCGCCGGGCTCCGGTCCCGTGCCCTACCCGTGGCCCGGGGCGGCCCTGGGCCCGCGCGAGGCGGACGGCGCCGCGCTCGCCTACCGGCTGGTCGCCGGGGGCCGCCCGCTGGGCACCCTCGTCATCGGCCGGGTCGGACTGCCCCGCTTCCCCGACGAGATCACCGGCCTGGTGGAGGACCTCAGCCGCCGGGTCGCGCTCGGCATCGGCGCGGCCCGCCAGTACGCCCGGCAGGCCACCATCAGCGCCGTCCTCCAGCGCGGACTGCTGCCCGGCGCGGTCGCCGAGATCCCCGGGCTGCGCAGCGCCCTCGTCTACGAGCCGTGCGACCAGGGCGGCCCGAGCGGCGACTTCTACGACCTCTTCCCGGCGGGCGACGGCCGCTGGTGCTTCGCCGTCGGCGACGTCCAGGGCAAGGGCCCGGAGGCCGCCGTGGTCATCGGGCTCGCCCGGCCCTGGCTGCGGCTGCTGGCCCGCGAGGGCTACGGCGTCCCCGACGTCCTGGACCGCCTCAACCAGCTCCTCCTTGACGACGCCACCGAGGCCGCCGACGCCGCCGCCCGCGCCCTGGCCGGCCCCGTCGCCCCCGGCGACGCGCCGCAGACCCGCTTCCTGTCCCTCCTCTACGGCGAGCTGGCCCCCTTCGAGGGCGGTGTCCGCTGCACCCTCGCCTGCGCCGGGCACCCGCTGCCGCTGCTGCTCACCCGGGGCGGCGACGTCCGCACGGTCGCGCACCCGCAGACCCTGCTCGGCGTCATCGAGGACGAGACGTACCTGTGCGACAGCTTCGAGCTGGCCCCGGGAGACTCCCTCCTCTGCGTCACCGACGGGGTGACCGAGCGCCGCTCCGGCTCCCGCCAGCTCGACGACGGCGACGGCCTCGCCGCCGCCCTCGCCGACTGCGCGGGCCTGGACGCCGACCTGATCGCCGACCGCATCCGAGACCTCGTGCACGGCTTCGGCGAGTCCCCTCCCGAGGACGACCTGGCCCTGCTGGTGCTCCAGGCCCAGTGACGGGGCCCGAGGCGGTCGGAGGAACACCGGTCACACCCCGCGCCTGTCGGTCCTGCCCGCCGACCGTGCTCCGGTGGGCGGGCAGGACTCCGACGGCGCCGCGGGCGGCGAGCGGGACGCCGGGTGCCGGTGGTGCCTCGGTCCGGCCGTGTGAGCGCCGTGCGTGCCCCGCTGCCCGGAGAGCGGACGGCCCACGCACGGCCGGGCCGTGCCCGTGACCGGCGTACGGTCGCCGCCCGGGGCGCGCGGCCGGTGCCCCGCCCGACGACAGGAGCGTGACGAGCGCAGAGCCTTCCGTCCGGAAGCACCCGGCGTCCGGCCTGCCGACCGGAGCACGGCCGGCGTTCGACCAGTGGACCGGGCCCCCTCGCCCGCGCCCGCCCACCGCCCGGAGCATGGCCGGCATCGGCCCGCCACCCCGAGCCGACGCCGGTCGTGCCCCCGGCGGCAGGCGGGACATCGATCACGCTCCGGGCGGCAGGCGGACAGCGCTCATGCTCCGGGCGGCAGGCCGTCACCAGCGATGCCCCGGCCCGCCGGTCGCGAGCCGGACACACCCCCGGCCTCCGACGCGTCGCCGTTCCTGCCCGGCTCACCGGCCGACCGCCGCTCACGCTCGCGGGCGGCCGACGGAACCCCGTTCCTGCCCAGGCTCCCCGGCCGACCGCCGCTCCCGGCCTCCCGGCCTCCCGCTTCCCGGTCTTCCGGCCTCCCGGCTCCCCGGCCTCCCGGCTCCCCGGCCTCCCGGCCGACTCCCGTCGCGTCCGGTCCACCGGTCCGATGCCGGACAATGGAAGGCATGCCTTCCGCACTCCCCGACGGCGAGCCCGTCCCCGCCGACGGCGCGCTGCCCGTCTCCGCGCTCACCGGCGCCGCAGGCCGGCCGCTCGGGTTCTATCTGCACGTCCCGTACTGCGCCACCCGCTGCGGCTACTGCGACTTCAACACCTACACCGCCACCGAGCTGCGCGGCACCGGCGGTGTCCTCGCCTCCCGCGACAACTACGCCGAGACCCTCGTCGACGAGGTCCGGCTCGCCCGCAAGGTCCTCGGCGACGACCCGCGCCCGGTCCGCACGGTCTTCGTCGGCGGCGGTACGCCCACCCTGCTCGCCGCCGGTGACCTGGTCCGGATGCTGGCCGCGATCCGGGACGAGTTCGGTCTCGCGCCCGACGCGGAGATCACCACGGAGGCCAACCCCGAGTCGGTCGGCCCGGCGTATCTGGCGGCCCTGCGGGAGGGCGGCTTCAACCGGATCTCCTTCGGCATGCAGAGCGCCCGGCAGCATGTGCTGAAGATCCTCGACCGCACCCACACGCCCGGCCGCCCCGAGGCGTGTGTCGCCGAGGCCCGCGCCGCCGGTTTCGAGCATGTCAACCTCGATTTGATCTACGGCACACCCGGCGAGTCCGACGACGACTGGCGTGCCTCCCTGGACGCGGCCCTCGGCGCGGGCCCCGACCATGTCTCCGCCTACGCGCTCATCGTCGAGGAGGGCACCCAGCTGGCCCGCCGGATCCGGCGCGGCGAGGTCCCCATGACCGACGACGACGTGCACGCCGACCGCTATCTGATCGCCGAGGAGACGCTGTCCGCCGCGGGCTTCGAGTGGTACGAGGTGTCCAACTGGGCGACCTCCCGGGCCGCCCGCTGCCTGCACAACGAGCTGTACTGGCGCGGCGCGGACTGGTGGGGCGCGGGCCCCGGCGCGCACAGCCACGTGGGCGGCGTGCGCTGGTGGAACGTCAAGCACCCCGGCGCGTACGCGGCGGCCCTCGCCCAGGGGCGCTCCCCGGGCGCCGGGCGCGAACTCCTCACCGAGGAGGACCGCCGGGTGGAGCGGATCCTGCTGGAGCTGCGGCTGCGCGAGGGCGTACCGCTGGACCTGCTGCGCGAGGCGGGCCTCGCGGCCTCCCGCCGGGCGCTGTCGGACGGCCTGCTCCAGCGGGAGCCGTACGACGCCGGGCACGCGGCGCTCACCCTGCGCGGCCGGCTGCTGGCGGACGCGGTGGTGCGGGACCTGGTCGACTGAGCGACCCGGGCCGGCCAGGTGGCTCTACGCCGGCTCCGTCACGAAATCGATCAGTTGCTCGACCCGCCCCAGCAGCTCCGGCTCCAGATCCCTGTACGACCGCACCCGCCCGAGGATCCGCTGCCAGGCCGCGCCCGTGTGGTCCGGCCAGCCCAGGGCGCGGCAGACCCCGGTCTTCCAGTCCTGGCCGCGCGGGATCCGGGGCCACGCCTCGATGCCCAGCGAGGACGGCTTCACGGCCTCCCAGACGTCGATGTACGGATGCCCGACGACGAGCGCGTGCTCACTGGTGACCGCCTCGGCGATCCGCCACTCCTTGCTGCCCGGGACGAGATGGTCGACGAGGACGCCGAGACGGGCGTCCGGGCCGGGCGCGAACTCCTCGACGATGGCGGGCAGGTCGTCCACGCCCTCCAGGTACTCCACGACGACGCCCTCGATGCGCAGGTCGTCGCCCCACACCTTCTCGACCAGCTCGGCGTCGTGCCGCCCCTCCACGTAGATGCGCCCGGCGCGGGCCACGCGCGCGCGTGCGCCGGGGACGGCGACCGAACCGGAGGCGGTACGGGTGGGACGTACCGGACCCGAGGCGGGCCGCACCAGCGTCACCGGGCGGCCCTCCAGCAGGAAGCCCCGGGGCTGGAGCGGGAAGACGCGGTGCTTGCCGAAGCGGTCCTCCAGGGTCACCATGCCCGCCTCGCAGCGGATCACCGCCCCGCAGAATCCGGTCGCCGGCTCCTCCACCACGAGCCCCGGCTCGGCCGCCACCTCGGGCACGGCCCGCGGCTTCTTCCAGGGCGGGGTGAGGTCGGCGGAGTACTGGCGCATTCGAGTGACGATAGGGAGATCCGGGGCCGCGGTCAGCGCGACACGCCGAAGCGGTCGGCCAGCGCGTCGCGCTGGGCCCGGACGAAGGCGGCGTCGACCACCGCACCGTGCCCGGGGACGTAGAGCGCGTCCTCGCCGCCCAGCGCGAGGAGCCGGTCCAGCGCGGCGGGCCACCGGGACGGCGCCGCGTCCGGGCCCGCCTGCGGCTCGCCGGACTCCTCGACCAGGTCGCCGCAGAAGACCACCGGCCGTCCGCCCGGCACCGGCACCAGCACCGCCAGGTCGTGCGTGCTGTGCGAGGCGCCCAGCTCTGCCAGTACCGCCTCCCGGCCGCCGCCCAGCGGCAGGGCCAGCCGCCCGCAAACCTCGCGGCCGGGGACCGGGAGGGCCGCCGCGGCCTCCTCGGCCGCCGCCGCGTCGAGCCCCTGGCGCACCGCGTCCTCGCGCAGCTCCGCGCGCCCGCGCGCGTCGCCGAGCACCGTGCGCGCCCCCTCGGCGGCGAGGATCTCGGCGCCGTCGAACGCCGCCGCCCCGAGCACATGGTCGAAGTGGGGGTGTGTCAGCGCGAGATGTGTCACATCGCCGCCGGTCAGCTCGCGCGCCCGCGCACGCAGCCGCGCGCCCTCGGCGAGGGAGGAGCCCGCGTCCACCATCAGCGCCGCCCCGGCTCCGGCGACCAGCCCGACCGTGCAGTCCCACCCCGGGAGCCGCACCCGCCCCACGCCGTCCGCCAGCCGCTCCCACCCGAGCTCTTCCCAAGTCACGGTCATACCGGAACGCTAGGGCCTCTCGTTCGGATCATGCCGGGCTCGCGTGCCCTGGTGCCGTCCCTCGCGGCGTTGTCGTCGGTTGCCATGGCTCCGCCATGCCGCCCTCCTCCGCCTTGCGAGGCACGGCACCAGACCCCGCTCCCTCATCCGGCCTGATCCGAACGAAAGCCCCTGGCCTTCCCCGGACCGGTCACCTGGACCAGTCTTGCCCCCGGCGTACCCCACGGCCGTACACTGGGCCGGGGAATGCTGGCACTCGAATGCGCCGAGTGCCAGGCGGAAGCCGAGGGACGACTCTGGAGGTGTGCGCGATGCTCAGCGAGCGACGGCTTCAGGTGCTGCGCGCCATCGTCCAGGACTACGTCGGCACCGAGGAGCCGGTGGGCTCCAAGGCCCTCACCGAGCGGCACAACCTCGGCGTCTCACCGGCCACGGTCCGCAACGACATGGCGGCCCTGGAGGACGAGGGCTTCATCGCCCAGCCGCACACCAGCGCGGGCCGGATCCCCACCGACAAGGGGTACCGCCTCTTCGTCGACAAGCTGGCCGGGGTCAAGCCGATGACCGCGCCCGAGCGGCGCGCCATCCAGAACTTCCTCGACGGCGCCGTCGACCTCGACGACGTGGTGGCCCGCACGGTGCGGCTGCTGGCGCAGCTGACCCGGCAGGTCGCCGTGGTGCAGTACCCGTCGCTGACCCGTTCGACCGTGCGGCACGTGGAACTGCTCGCGCTCGCACCCGCGCGCGTGATGCTCGTGCTGATCACGGACACCGGCCGGGTCGAGCAGCGGATGATCGACTGCCCGGCGCCCTTCGGCGAGACGTCCCTCGCGGACCTGCGGGCGCGGCTGAACAGCCGGGTCGCGGGCCGCCGCTTCGCGGATGTGCCGCAGCTGGTCGAGGACCTCCCCGACGGGTTCGACCTGGAGGACCGGGGCGCGGTCGCCACCGTGCTGTCCACCCTCCTGGAGACCCTCGTCGAGGAGAACGAGGAGCGGCTGATGATCGGCGGCACCGCCAACCTCACCCGCTTCGGACACGACTTCCCCCTCACCATCCGGCCCGTGCTGGAGGCGCTGGAGGAGCAGGTCGTCCTGCTGAAGCTGCTCGGTGAGACACAGGACCAGGGCATGACCGTGCGCATCGGTCACGAGAACGCCCACGAAGGACTCAACTCCACGTCCATCGTGTCGGTCGGTTACGGTTCGGGCGGCGAGGCAGTGGCCAAGCTCGGCGTGGTCGGACCGACCCGCATGGACTACCCGGGAACGATGGGAGCGGTACGCGCAGTGGCACGGTACGTCGGACAGATCCTGGCGGAGTCGTAAGTGGCCACGGACTACTACGCCGTTCTCGGCGTGCGCCGCGACGCGTCGCAGGATGAGATCAAGAAGGCGTTCCGCCGGCTCGCGCGCGAGCTGCACCCGGACGTCAACCCCGATCCGAAGACCCAGGAGCGGTTCAAGGAGATCAACGCCGCCTACGAGGTGCTGTCGGACCCGCAGAAGAAGCAGGTCTACGACCTCGGCGGGGACCCCCTCTCGCAGTCCGGCGGGGCCGGCGCGGGCGGCTTCGGCGCCGGTTCCTTCGGCAACTTCTCCGACATCATGGACGCGTTCTTCGGCACGGCCTCGCAGCGCGGACCGCGCTCGCGCACGCGCCGCGGCCAGGACGCCATGATCCGGCTGGAGGTCGAGCTGGACGAGGCGGCCTTCGGCACCACGAAGGACATCCAGGTCGACACCGCCGTCGTCTGCACCACGTGCAGCGGCGAGGGCGCGGCCCCGGGCACCACCGCCCAGACCTGCGACATGTGCCGCGGCCGCGGTGAGGTCTCGCAGGTCACCCGGTCCTTCCTGGGCCAGGTCATGACCTCGCGGCCCTGCCCGCAGTGCCAGGGTTTCGGCACCGTGGTGCCCACCCCGTGCCCGGAGTGCGCGGGCGACGGCCGCATCCGCGCCCGCCGCACCCTGACGGTGAAGATCCCGGCGGGCGTGGACAACGGCACCCGCATCCAGCTCGCGGGCGAGGGCGAGGTCGGCCCCGGCGGCGGCCCCGCCGGCGACCTCTACGTCGAGATCCACGAGCTGCCGCACTCCTCCTTCCAACGGCGCGGCGACGACCTGCACTGCACGGTCACCCTGCCGATGACGGCGGCGGCCCTGGGCACCAAGGTGCCGCTGGAGACGCTGGACGGCCTGGAGGAGGTCGACATCCGGCCGGGCACCCAGTCCGGGCAGTCGATCCCGCTGCACGACCGGGGCGTCACGCATCTGCGCGGCGGCGGCCGGGGCGACCTCATCGTGCACGTCGAGGTGCAGACGCCGACCAAGCTCGACCCCGAGCAGGAG
The DNA here is from genome assembly GCF_058344915.1 of Streptomyces sp. PL-25. NCBI lineage: Bacteria > Bacillati > Actinomycetota > Actinomycetes > Kitasatosporales > Streptomycetaceae > Streptomyces > Streptomyces sp. PL-25. The sequence continues at coordinate 2,296,921 of NZ_CP136997.1, read as the reverse complement.
CGCCTGCTGCGGGAGCTGGCCGAGCTGCGCGGCGAGGAGCGGCCCCAGGGGCAGTTCCAGCCCGGCCAGCAGGGCCTGTTCTCGCGGCTGAAGGACGCGTTCAACGGACGCTGAGCGGGTCCGCCCGGCCGCGTCCGGGCGGGGAAGCGCTCCCAAGGGCAGCCACCGGTATCGGTGGCTGCCTTTGGCATATGCCAGAGGACGCCCGGATGCGGCGGCGTGCCGCGGACGTGACACCATGCGGTCATGTCCTCCGCATTGTCCGCGCTGACCGATCTCTTCCCTCGGCCGATCGTGCAGGCCCCGATGGCGGGCGGCCCCTCCGGGCCGCAGCTGGCCGCCGCGGTCTCCGAGGCCGGCGGACTGGGCTTCATCGCCGCCGGCTACAAGACGGCGGACGGCATGTACCAGGAGATCAAACAGGTGCGCGGGCTGACCGGCCGCCCCTTCGGCGTCAACGTCTTCATGCCCCAGCCCGACCTCGCGGAGTCCGGCGCCGTCGACCTCTACGCCCAGCAGCTGGCGGGCGAGGCCACCTGGTACGAGACGGAGCTGGGCGACCCCGAGTGCGGGCACGACGACGGCTACGACGTGAAACTCGCCGTCCTGCTGGACGACCCGGTCCCCGTGGTCTCCTTCCACTTCGGCGCCCCCACCCGTGAGGTCGTCGACTCCCTGCACCGCGTCGGCACCTACGTCCTGGTCACCGCGACCACCGTCGACGAGGCGCTGGCCGTGGGCCGGTCCGGCGCGGACGCGGTGATCGCCCAGGGCGTGGAGGCGGGCGGCCATCAGGGCACCCACCGCGACCAGCGGGAGAACGACGGCGCGGGCATCGGCGTACTCTCCCTGGTCGCGCAGGTCAGCGAGGCGGTGGAGCTGCCGGTCATCGCCGCGGGCGGCATCATGCGCGGCAGCCAGATCGCCGCCGTCCTCGCCGCCGGCGCGAGCGCCGCCCAGCTCGGCACGGCCTTCCTCGCCACCCCCGAGTCCGGGGCGCACGCCCTGCACAAGCAGGCCCTGACCGACCCGCTGTTCCCGCACACGGAACTGACCCGCGCCTTCTCCGGACGGCCCGCCCGCGGCCTGGTCAACCGCTTCATGCGCGAACACGGCCCCTACGCCCCGGCCGCCTACCCGCAGGTCCACCACCTCGCCTCCCCGCTGCGCAAGGCGGCGGCGCAGGCCGGTGACCCGCAGGGCATGGCGCTGTGGGCCGGACAGGGCCACCGCCAGGCCCGCGCCCTGCCCGCCGGGGAACTGGTCCAGGTCCTGGCGGCCGAACTGGACGCCGCCAGCGGCGCGTTGTCCGCCCGGCCGCGGACCGGAGGCGACCCCCGATGACCGCACCGGTGTTCGTCGCCGAGGGATTGGCCGACGAACCGGCCGACGCCCGCGGGGAGTTCGTGCTGGACGGCCCCGAGGGGCGGCACGCCGTCTCGGTGAAGCGGCTCCAGCCCGGCGAGCGGGTGGTGCTCACCGACGGCGCCGGCCGCCGGGCCGAGGGCGAGGTCACCGCGGCCGAGGGCAAGGACCGGCTCGTCGTACGGCTGGACGCGGTGACCGAGGAACCCGCGCCCTCGCCCCGGATCACTGTCGTCCAGGCCCTGCCCAAGGGCGACCGCGGCGAACTGGCCGTGGAGACCATGACGGAGGTCGGCGTCGACGCGATCGTGCCCTGGGCCGCCTCGCGCTGCATCACCCAGTGGCGGGGCGAGCGGGGTCTGAAGGCGCTCGGCAAGTGGCGGGCGACCGCCCGCGAGGCCGGCAAGCAGTCCCGCCGGGCCCGCTTCCCCGAGGTCGCGGACGCCGCCACCGCCAAGCAGGTCGCCGCGCTCGTCGCCGGGGCCGACTTCGCCGCCGTCCTGCACGAGAGCGGCCACGACCCGCTGGCCACCGCCGACCTGCCCGCCCACGGCGAGATCGTGCTGATCGTGGGCCCCGAGGGCGGCGTGTCCCCCGAGGAGCTGGCGCTCTTCGCGGAGGCGGGCGCGCGGATCTGCGTCCTCGGGCGTACGGTGCTGCGTACATCGACCGCGGGGACCGCGGCGGCGGCCCTGCTGATGGGGCGTACGGGCCGCTGGTCCTGAGTCCGCGGTCACCGACCGCACAGGGGGACATGACCGTGGAACTCGCCCAGGTCCGGCTGCTCGTCACCGACTTCGCCGCCTGCTACCGCTTCTACGCCGACGTGCTCGGCCTCAAGCCGCAGTCGGGCGCCGAGCAGGGCCCGTACGAGAAGTTCAGCCCGGCCACCGGTTCGGCGGGCATCGCCCTCCAGGACCGGGCGATGATGGCCGAGGTGCTGGGGGAGCTGGGGGAGACCGCGACCGGGCACCGCTCGCTGGTGGTGCTGCGCGTGGACGACCTGGACGCCTACTGCGCGCAGCTCACCGCCCGCGGCGCCCGACTGGCCCACGGCCCGGCGCCGATGGGCGACCGGATGCGCGTCGCCCACCTCAAGGACCCGGAGGGCAACCTCGTGGAGTTGCAGGAGTGGCTGCTGCTGCGCTCCTGAGCATGCGCCGTGCGCCGTGCGCCGTGCGCCATGCCTGCGCTGCACGCCGTGCCCTGCGCTGGGCGTCGTGCGCGGGCGCGCACGGCGCGCGCGTGGCCGTATGCGCTCTACCGCCGGGGGCGGGCCGGTGGCATTCTGCCGGGTATGCGGGTATCGAGGCGGATCCGGCACCTGCCGCGCGGGCGGCGGACGATGGCCGTGGCGGCGCTCGTGGCCGCCGCGGTGGGCGGCCTGGCCGCCTGCGACCCCGGCGGCGGCCTGAGCACCACGACGGTGTCGTACACGACCGACCGCACGGCCACCGCCGAGCTGAACCGGCGGCATGTCTCCGTGAGCTGGTTCAGCTGCACCGCCCGCTCCCGGGACGGCGGCAAGGCGTCCGCGCCGGACCGGCAGAGCGGCCCCTCGCCCGCCGCGTCCCGGTCCGTGCTCGCCTCCGTGGACTGCCAGGGCCGTACGAAGGACAACCGGAAGATCACCGTCACCGGGCAGGTCGACGGGACCGTCGACGGCGCCTGCGTGCGCGGGGACCTGACCGCGAAGGTGGGCGGCAAGGTGCTCTTCCACGCCGACGGCCTCGGCGACTGCCGCGCGACCACCGTCCCCACGTACCGGCCGTCCACGTACCGGCCGTCCACGTACCGGCCGTCCACGTACCGGCCGACCACCTACCGGCCGCCCACCCGCCTGCCGACCACCTACCAGCCGCCCGCGCCCCGGCAGCCGGGGCCGACGGTCACGGTCACCGTCACCCGCACGGTGTGGTGCGGCACCGATCCCGGATGCCCGCCCGTCCGGGGCAAGTAGCGGCGCCGGGGCCCGCCGTGCCGGGACACGCGGACCCGGGGAGACCCGGGGAAGTGATCGGCGAAGTGATCCGTCCCCCTGTCCGGGACCGCGGGCGCTGCGTAGGGTGACCGGGTGACTCAGTCAGCATCGTCTGCATCGACCGTACCGTCCGCGTATCTCCGCTTTCCGCACCTGCACGGGGAGTTGGTCGCCTTCACCGCCGAGGACGACGTGTGGCTCGCGCCGCTGGACGGCGGGCGGGCCTGGCGGGTCAGCGCCGACAACGTGCCGGTGAACCACCCGCGCATCTCGCCCGACGGCACCACCGTCGCCTGGACCTCCACCCGCGACGGCGCCCCCGAGGTGCATGCCGCGCCCGTCGCCGGCGGCCCCGCCACCCGCCTGACCCACTGGGGCAGTTGGCGCACCCTGGTGCGCGGCTGGACCCCCGGCGGCGAGGTCCTCGCGATCAGCACCCAGGGCCAGGCCAGCCTGCGCCGCAGCTGGGCCCGCGCCGTCCCGCTGGACGGCTCCGAGGCCGCCGTCCTGCCCTACGGCCCGGTCGGCGACGTCGCGTACGGGCCGCACACCGTGCTGCTGTCCGCGCCCATGGGCCGCGAGGCGGCCTGGTGGAAGCGGTACCGGGGCGGCGGCGCCGGAAAGCTGTGGATCGACCCGGAGGACACCGGCGAGTTCGTCCGGCTGCACGCGGACCTGGACGGCAACATCGAGTACCCGCTCTGGGTGGGCGACAGGATCGCGTTCCTCTCCGACCACGAGGGCACCGGCGCGCTGTACTCCTCCCTCGCCGACGGCTCCGACCTGCGCCGCCACACCCCCGCCGAAGGCTTCTACGCCCGGCACGCCGCCACCGACGGCATCCGCGTCGTCTACGCGAGCGCCGGTGAACTGTGGCTCCTGGACGACCTGGAGGACGCCGAGCCGCGCCGCCTGGACATCCGGCTCGGCGGCCCGCGCACCGACCTCCAGCCCTACCCGGTCAACGCCGCCCGCTGGTTCGGGTCCGCCGCCCCCGACCACACCGCGCGCGGCAGCGCCGTCTCGGTGCGCGGCGCCGTCCACTGGGTCACCCACCGCTCCGGCCCGGCCCGCGCGCTGGCCGCCGAGCCCGGCGTGCGCAACCGGCTGCCGCGCACCTTCCGCGCCGACGGCGAGGAGTGGGCGGTGTGGGTCACCGACGCCGAGGGCGAGGACGCCCTGGAGTTCGCGCCCGCCACCGGCCTCGCGCCCGGCGCCACCGCGCGCCGGCTGGCCGCCGGGCAGCTCGGCCGGGTCCTGGAACTGACCATGGCCCCCGACGGCAGCCGGGCCGCCGTCGCCGCCCACGACGGCCGGCTGCTGCTCGTCGAACGCGAGAGCGGCGAGGTCCGCGAGGTCGACCGCAGCGACAACGGCGACGTCACCGGCCTCGCCTTCTCGCCCGACTCCGCCTGGCTCGCCTGGTCGCACCCCGGCCCGAGCCCGCTCAGCCAGCTCCGCCTGGCCAACACCACCGACCTGTCGGTCACCGAGGCCACCCCGCTGCGCTTCCACGACTACGCGCCCGCGTTCACCCTGGACGGCAAGCACCTCGCCTTCCTCTCGCACCGCTCCTTCGACCCCGTCTACGACGAACACGTCTTCGACCTGGCGTTCGTGGAGAGCTCCCGCCCGCATCTGATCACGCTGGCCGCGACCACCCCGTCGCCGTTCGGGCCGCAGCGCCACGGCCGCCCCTTCGAGACCGCCGACAAGGACGAGACCCCGGACAGCGAGGGCGCCCCGGCCACCCGGATCGACCTCGAAGGGCTCGCCGACCGGATCGTGCCCTTCCCGGTCGAGGCCGCCCGCTACTCCAACCTGCGCGCCGCCCGCGACGGCGTGCTCTGGCTGCGCCACCCGGTGACCGGAGTGCTCGGCGCCGCCCGCGCCACCCCGGACGACCCCGACCCCAAGACCGAGCTGGAACGCTACGACCTCGCCCAGCAGCGCCTGGAGCATCTGGCCGCCGACGCCGACCACTTCGAGGTCAGCGGCGACGGCAAGCGCGTCCTGCTGTGGTCCGACGGCAAGCTCCGGGTCGTGCCCAGCGACCGGCGCGCCTCCGGCGACGAGGACAGCGACTCCAACATCACCGTCGACCTCGGCCGGGTGCGGCAGTACGTCGACCCGGCCGCCGAGTGGCGGCAGATGTACGAGGAGACCGGCCGCATCATGCGGGACCACTTCTGGCGCGCCGACATGAGCGGCGTCGACTGGGACGGCGTCCTGGACCGCTACCGGCCCGTCCTGGACCGCGTCGCCACCCACGACGACCTGGTGGACCTGCTGTGGGAGGTGCACGGCGAACTCGGCACCTCGCACGCCTACGTCACCCCCTACGGCGCCTTCGGCGACGGCGCCCGGCAGGGGCTGCTCGGCGCGGACATCTCCCGGCACGAGGACGGGAGTTGGCGGGTCGACCGGATCCTGCCCTCGGAGACCTCCGATCCGCACGCCCGCAGCCCGCTCGCCGCGCCCGGCGCCGCGGTGCGCGCCGGGGACGCCGTCGTCGCGGTCGCAGGCCGCCCGGTGGACCCGGTGGCCGGACCCGGACCGCTGCTGGTGGGCACCGCCGGGAAGCCCGTCGAGCTGACGATCTCACCGGCCGGCGGCGGGGACGTACGGCACGCGGTCGTGGTGCCCCTCGCCGACGAGGAACCGCTGCGCTACCACGCCTGGGTGACCGACCGCCGGGCCTACGTCCACGAGCGGTCCGGCGGGCGGCTCGGCTATCTGCACGTGCCCGACATGCAGGCGCCCGGCTGGGCGCAGATCCACCGCGACCTGCGCGTCGAGGTGGCCCGCGAGGGCCTGGTGGTGGACGTGCGCGAGAACCGCGGCGGGCACACCTCCCAGCTGGTGGTGGAGAAGCTGGCCCGGCGGATCGTCGGCTGGGACCTGCCGCGCGGAATGCGTGCGGAGAGTTATCCGCGCGACGCCCCGCGCGGCCCGGTCGTCGTCGTCGCCAACGAGTTCTCCGGTTCGGACGGCGACATCGTCAACGCGGCCGTCAAGGCGCTGGGCATCGGCCCGGTCGTCGGCACCCGCACCTGGGGCGGCGTGATCGGCATCGACAGCCGCTACCGGCTGGTCGACGGCACCCTGATCACCCAGCCCAAGTACGCGTTCTGGCTGGAGGGTTACGGCTGGGGCGTGGAGAACCACGGCGTGGACCCGGACGTGGAGGTCCTCCAGCGCCCGCAGGACCACGCGGCGGGCCGCGACCCCCAGCTCGACGAGGCGATCAGGCTGGCCCTCGAAGCGCTGGAGGCGACCCCGGCCAAGACCCCGCCCGCGCTGCCCGGACAGGGGGACCGACCCCGCACAGCGGAGAGCGCGGGGGACTGACCCGCACCGTGGGGAGCGCGGGGGACTGATCCGCACCGTGGGGAGCGCGGGCGGGCCGCGCACCGGCCCGTGCACCGGCCCGCGCTCCCCACGGCCGACCGACTACGATGCCCCGTACCAGCTCACCGGTCCGAAGGAGCGCACGCGTATGGCAGGGGAAGCGCAGGACGACTGCCTGTTCTGCAAGATCGTCGCGGGTCAGGTCCCCGCGACCGTCGTCCGCGAGACGGACACGACCGTCGCCTTCCGCGACATCAACCCCCAGGCGCCCACCCACGTCCTGGTGATCCCCAAGGCGCACTACAAGGACGCCGCCGCGCTCGCCGCCGCCGCCCCGGAACTCGCCGCCGACGTGCTGCGCGAGACGCGGGCCGTCGCCGACGAGGAGAAGCTGGAGAGCTACCGCACCGTCTTCAACACCGGCGCGGGCGCCGGGCAGACCGTCTGGCACGCCCACGCGCACGTCCTCGGCGGCCGCGGCCTCCAGTGGCCGCCCGGCTAGGCAACCGGTCATGTCCGTACGCGAACTCGTCGTCCTCGGCACCGCCAGCCAGGTCCCGACCCGGCACCGCAACCACAACGGCTATCTGCTGCGCTGGGACGGCGAGGGCATCCTGTTCGACCCGGGGGAGGGCACCCAGCGGCAGATGCTGCGCGCCGGGGCCGCCGCCCACGACCTGAACCGGATCTGCGTCACCCACTTCCACGGCGACCACAGCCTGGGTCTGGCCGGGGTGATCCAGCGCATCAACCTCGACCGGGTCCCGCACGAGATCACCGCGCACTACCCGCGCTCCGGCAAGCGCTTCTTCGACCGGCTCCGGCACGCCACCGCCTACCGCGAGACGGTCGCCCTCACCGAGGCCCCGGTGGACGCCGACGGCGTCCTCGCCACGACACCGGCGTACACCCTCGAAGCCCGCCGCCTCTCCCACCCGGTGGAGTCCTACGGCTACCGGCTCGTCGAACCCGACGGGCGCCGTATGCTGCCCGACCGGCTCGCCGCGCACGGCATCACCGGCCCGGACGTGGGCCGGATCCAGCACGAGGGCTCCCTTCGCGGGGTGCCGCTGGAGGCGGTGAGCGAGGTGCGGCGCGGGCAGCGGTTCGCGTTCGTCATGGACACCCGGCTGTGCGAGGGGGCACGGGAGCTGGCCGAGGACTGCGATCTGCTGGTGATCGAGTCGACCTTCCTCGACGAGGACGAGACGCTCGCCACCGAGCACGGCCACCTCACCGCCGGGCAGGCCGCCCGCCTGGCCCGGGACGCGGGCGTACGGCACCTGGTCCTCACCCACTTCAGCCAGCGCTACTCCGAGCCCGCCGAGTTCGAACGGCAGGCGCGGGCCGCCGGCTTCGAGGGCGAGCTGACCGTGGCCCATGATCTGCAACGGGTGCCGGTTCCGAAACGTCGGTGAAGGCGCCGTACGATTCTTTGATGCCCCTGCCCAAAGCTGAACTGCACCTCCATATCGAAGGCACCCTGGAGCCTGAGCTGGCCTTCGAGCTGGCCGCGCGCAACGGTGTGACGCTGCCCTACGCGGACACCGAGGCCCTGCGCGAGGCGTACCGCTTCCAGGACCTCCAGACCTTCCTGAACCTGTACTACGAGCTGATGGCCGTCCTGCGCACCGAGCAGGACTTCGCCGACCTCGCCGACGCCTATCTCGCGCGGGCCGCCGCGCAGGGCGTACGGCACGCGGAGATCTTCTTCGACCCGCAGGCGCACGCGGCGCGCGGCATCGGCATGGGCACGGTCGTCGAGGGGCTGTGGCGGGCGCTGGGCCGCAGCGAGGAGCGGCACGGCGTCTCGACCCGGCTGATCCTGTGCTTCCTGCGCGACGAGTCCGCCGCGTCCGCGCTGGAGACCCTGGAGGCCGCCCGGCCGTACCTGGACCGGATCACCGGCATCGGGCTCGACTCGGCCGAGGTCGGGCACCCGCCGGCGAAGTTCCGCGAGGTGTTCGAGCGGGCCGCCGCGCTCGGTCTGCGGCGGGTGGCGCACGCGGGGGAGGAGGGGCCGCCGCAGTACATCACCGAGGCGCTGGACGTGCTCGGCGTCGAGCGCGTCGACCACGGGCTGCGCTGCGTGGAGGACCCCGCGCTGGTCGGCCGGCTGGTCCGCGAGCGGATACCGCTGACCCTGTGCCCGCTGTCCAACGTCCGGCTGCGCGCCGTCGACACCCTCGCCGATCATCCGCTGCCCGCCATGCTGGAGGCGGGGCTGCTGTGCACGGTCAACTCCGACGACCCGGCCTACTTCGGCGGGTACGCGGGCGACACCTTCGACGCCGTCCACCGCGTCCTCGGCCTGTCCGAGGAACGGCTGCGCGAGCTGGCCCGCAACTCCTTCCTCGCCTCCTTCCTGGAGGACGACGAGGAGCGCAGGCGGCGGTGTCTGGCGGAGGTGGAGGCGTACGAGTTTTCCGGGGACGCCTGACGCGTCGCCCTGCCTTCTCGCCCACCCGCCCACCCGACTCGGTGGGCCGTGAGGCCCCGCCACGGGGCTCCGCCCCGGCCCCCGGCGGGGGCTCCGCCCCCTGCGCCCCCGGGCTTATCCGCCCGCCCGTCCGATGCGGTGGGTCGTGGGGTTCCGTCATGGGGCCCTGCCCCACCCCCGGCGAGGCTCCGCCCCCTGCGCCCTGGGGCTTGTCCGCCCGCCCGTCCGATGCGGTGGGTCGTGGGGTTCCGTCACGGGGCTCCGCCCCGGTCCCTGGCGGGGCTCCGCTCCCTGCGCCCTGGGGCTTGCCCACCTGTCCGTCCGATGCGGTGGGTCGTGGGGTTCCGTCGCGGGGCTCCGCCCCGGTCCCTGGCGGGGCTCCGCTCCCTGCGCCCTGGGGCTTGCCCACCTGCTCGCCCGATGCGGTGGGTCGTGGGGTTCCGTCGCGGGGCTCCGCCCCGGTCCCCGGCGAGGCTCCGCCCCCTGCGCCCCAGGGCCTGCCCACCTGCCCGCCCGACGCGGTGGGTCGTGAGGCCCCGCCACGGGGCTCCGCCCCGGCCCCCGGCGGGGGCTCCGCCCCCTGCGCCCCGGGCTTGCCCACCCGGCCGCCCGGCTCGGTGGGTGAGAGGGGCCCATCACGGGGCCCTGCCCCGGACCCCGGCGGGGGCTTTGCCCCCCGCCCCCTGGGGCCCGCCCGACGCGGTGGGCCGGGAGGTTCCGCCACAGGACTTCGCCCCCCGTCCCGGTCACCGTGCAGGGGCCCCGCCGGCCCCGCCCCTTACCCCCTCCGGGAGCGGGCCCCGGTGTGGATCCATTGACGGGGCCTGTTCGCCTACCTAGTCTCCATTCTCATACATGGACAGCGTTGAGGCGGGCGGCCGGCCGGCCGGGCGGGCGGGTGGGAGGCAAGGTGGGGAACAAGGTGTCCGATCTCGGGGCCGGGCTCACGATCGCCGGGGTGCGGCTGACGCCGATCCTGGTCGCCGATCCGCCGCTGCTGAACACGCAGGGTGTGCACCAGCCGTACACGCCCCGGCTGATCGTCGAGGTGGAGACGGCAGGGGGCGTCACGGGGGTCGGGGAGACCTACGGCGACACCAAGTACCTGGAGCTGGCCGCGCCGTTCGCCGCGCGGCTCGAAGGGCGCCGGGTCAGTGATCTGAACGCGCTGTTCGCGCTCGCGGACGAGGTCGCCGTGGACGCCTCCCGGGTGGAGGACGCCGTGGACGTCGGCGGGCTGCGCGGCGCCCAGACCGCCGACAAGCTGCGCCTGTCCGTCGTCTCCGCCTTCGAGGTCGCCTGCCTGGACGCGCTCGGCAGGACCCTCGGCCTGCCGGTGCACGAACTGCTCGGCGGCAAGCTGCGCGACCGCGTCGAGTACAGCGCCTACCTCTTCTACAAATGGGCCCGGCACCCGGCGGGCGTCCCCGCCGAACCCGACGACTGGGGCGCCGCCCTCGACCCGGCCGGAGTCGTCGCGCAGGCCCGGCGGTTCAAGGAGCGGTACGGCTTCACCTCCTTCAAGCTCAAGGGCGGAGTGTTCCCGCCCGAGGAGGAGGTCGCCGCGATACGGGCCCTGGCCGAGGCGTTCCCCGGGCACCCGCTGCGCCTCGACCCCAACGGCGCCTGGTCCGTCGCCACCTCGCTGGAGGTGGCCGGTCAGCTCGCCGGTGTCCTGGAGTACCTGGAGGACCCCGCGCTCGGCACCCCCGCCATGGCCGAGGTCGCCGCCCGCACCGGGGTGCCGCTGGCCACCAACATGTGCGTGACCACGTTCGCGGAGATACCCGAGGCGTTCACCCGCGGCGCCGTGCAGGTCGTCCTGTGCGACCACCACTACTGGGGCGGACTGCGCAACACCCGCCAACTCGCCGCGCTCTGCCGCACCTTCGGCGTCGGCGTGTCCATGCACTCCAACACCCACCTCGGCATCAGCCTCGCCGCCATGACCCACGTCGCCGCGACCCTCCCCGGCCTCCACCACGCCTGCGACTCCCACTACCCCTGGCAGTCCGAGGACGTCCTCACCGAACGGCTCGCCTTCACCGACGGCTGCGTCACCGTGCCGGACGGTCCCGGCCTCGGCGTCGAACTCGACCGCGACCGGCTGGCGTTCCTGCACCGGCGCTGGCTCGACGACGACGGTGCACTGCGCGACCGCGACGACACGGCGGCCCTGCGCGCCGCCGACCCCCGGTGGACCGCCCCGCCCGTACCGCGCTGGTGACAGGCCCGCGGGCCCGCCCGTACCGCGACGGCGACGGACCCGCCGCACCCGCGCGCCCGGTGCGCCGGCGGCCACCGCGTCCCGTCCCCGACGAGCACACCCCCGTACTTACCGAGGTATCGCCCCACCCGGCGTGACACCCCCGCCGGGTGCGCGCGGTGGTGCACACTGGCTGGATCCGCACCATGCCAGGGGAGCGCACCGTGACCGCGTCCAACACGCCCGCCGGAGAAGGACCGGAGCAGCCGGAACACCCGGAACACCCGGGAGCGCACGCGTACCGGGACGAGCGGCCGGCCGGCCGGGAGCACCCGGACGCCCGGCGGGTCCCGCCGCGCCGCGAGACGCCCGAGTCCCGCGAGTATCCGCAGGACCGGGAGTACGTCGTCGGGGCGCCGCACGCCCCCGGCGCCCCGCAGCTCGACCCGCTGGCCGGGCTGCGCACCACGGACGACCCGCCCTGCGACGTCTACCTCACCGGGACCGTCTTCCTCGACATCATCTTCACCGGCCTCGACTCCGCCCCGGTGCGCGGCACCGAGTCCTGGGCGCGCGGCATGGGTTCGAGCCCCGGCGGCGTGGCCAACATGGCGACCGCCCTGGCCCGCCTCGGCCTGCGCACCTCGCTCGCGGCGGCCTTCGGCGACGACCACTACGGGGAGTACTGCTGGGACGCGCTGGAACAGGGCGAGGGCATCGACCTCACCCCCTCGCGCACCGCCCCCGGCTGGCACTCGCCGGTCACCGTCTCCATGGCGTACGAGGGCGAGCGCACCATGGTCTCCCACGGCCACGAGCCGCCCCCGGAGGAGGTCCTCCTCCCGGACCTCCAGGACGGCACACCCCTGTGCCTGCCGTCCGCGCGTGCCGCCGTCGCCTCCCTGACGCCCGGCAGGCGCGAGCCGTGGATCGCCGAGGCCGCCCGGCAGGGGACCCGGGTCTTCGGGGACGTCGGCTGGGACGACACCGGCGCCTGGGACCTGGCCGGCCTCGCCGACCTGGAGCACTGCGAGGCGTTCCTGCCCAACGCCGAGGAGGCGATGCGCTACACCCGCACCGACTGCCCGCGCGCCGCGGCGCACGCGCTCACCGCGTTCGTGCCGGTCGCGGTGGTCACCCTCGGCGCGGAGGGCGCCTACGCCGTGGACCGGCGCACGGGGGAGAGCGCCGAGGTGCCCGCCATCGCGGTCGAGGCGCTCGACCCGACCGGCGCGGGCGATGTCTTCGTGGCCGGATTCGTCACCGGCAGTCTGGCCGGCTGGCCTCTGGCCGACCGGCTCGCCTTCGCCGGGCTCACCGCCGCGCTGTCGGTACAGGAGTTCGGCGGTTCGCTGTCGGCGCCGGGCTGGTCCGAGATCGCGGCCTGGTGGCGCCGGGTCCAGTCGGTACCGGGCCAGGACCCGGCCGCGCTGCGCCGGTACGCCTTCCTGGACCGGCTGCTGCCCGAGGCGTGCGCGGAGCCCTGGCCCCGCCGCCGGGCGGTGCCCACCATCGGTTTCGGCCGCTCCGCGTGACCCGTCGCGCCCGCGTGCGCCGCAACTCCCGGGCCCGGGTACGCCATTGACAGATGACGTTTGCTGCTCAATTATCGGCGGGATCAAGCACGATTTTGCACGCAGCACGGTTTTGCACGGGCCCGCACTTCCAGACCCATGGCTCCCTCCTGACCGCTCCGTCGAAGGACATGCGTCGTGCGCAGACCATCACGCAGCCCCCGAGTGCTCCTCGCCGCCCTCGCCCTGGCCCTCGCCCTCCCCGTGGGACTCACCGCGCAGGACCAGGCCCAGGCCGCCCAGGCGACCCCCGCCGCCCCCGCTCCCCGCCTCACCTCGTCCCCGGCCGAGCTGACCCTCACCGTCCCGCGCGGCCGCACCGCGCCCGGCTACCGCCTGACGGTGACGACCGCCCAACTCGCCCTCACCACCAGCCGGTCCGGTGCCACCGTCCTGGCCACCGCCCCGGCCGGCACGGGCGCCCTGCGCTTCCGCGCCGACGGAACCTGGCAGCACGCCACCCGCGTCACCGACTGGACCTGGCGCCACGGCACCCTCACGCTCACCGCGGCCACCACCGCGCCCGGCACCAGCGTCCAGGCCCGCATCACGCCCGCCGCCGACCGCTACCAGCTCGACTGGCAGGTCACCGGGCAGGCCGTCCCCGACCGCCTCGGCCTCGCCTACGCCCTCTCCTCCGCCGGCCACTGGTACGGCCACGGCGAGGCCCAGACCACCTCCGGCGGTCCCGGCACCGACCAGCCCTGGCCGCTGGACACCGGACAGGTCGCACACACCAACTTCGGCCCGGCCTCGTACTACATGGTCGACCCGTTCTGGTACACCTCGCGCTCCACCGGGCTGCGCGTGGACACCGGGCACGTCATGGACGTCGCCCTCAACCAGGGCGGGGACGGCCTCGGCCGCTTCGACATCGAGTCCGCCGAACCGTACAGGGCGACCGTCTTCGTCGAGTCGACGCCCCTTGACGTCTACCGCGACTACATCGGCATCGTCGGCAAGCCCGCCAAGAGCGATGCCACCTACCGGCAGTACGCCGAGCCCGTCTGGAACTCCTGGGCGCAGTTCTACACCGACGTCGACCAGGCCAAACTGCTCGACTACGCCCAGGAACTGCACGACAACGGCATCGGCGGCCACACCCTCCAGCTCGATGACAAGTGGGAGTCCGACTACGGGAACATGACCTTCGACCCGAAGGCGTACCCGGACCCCGCCGCCATGTCGAAGAAGATCCACGACCTCGGCTTCGACTTCGGCCTCTGGGTCACCCTCTGGATCAACCTCGACTCCGACCAGTACGGCTATGCCGCCGACCACGGCTACCTGCTGAAGTCGGCCACCGACACCACCAAGCCCTGCACGGTCACCTGGTGGAACGGCACGGCCGGCATCGTCGACCTCGCCAACCCGGACGCCAAGGCCTGGTACGAGGGCCGCCTGAAGTCTCTCATGAGCGCCTACGGCGTCGACGGCCTGAAGTTCGACACCCGCTTCATCGACGAGAAGTGCGCCCCGCACGAGGGCTACAAGCCCACCGACTACCAGCGCCTCGGCGCACAGCTCGCCGACGAGTACGACCTCCAGGGCGTCGGCATCCGCGTCCACTGGGACACCACCGCCCACCGGGCCGGATTCGTCACCCGCCAGGAGGACAAGGGCACCGGCTGGAACTCCCTGCGGGCCTCCGTCTCCCAGAACCTCGCCATCTCCACCATCGGCTACCCCTTCGTCACCACCGACATGATCGGCGGCTCGCTGGGCCAGCCGGCCCCCACCAAGCAGGTCCTGGTCCGCTGGGCCCAGTCGGCGTCCCTGATGCCCCTGATGTACGCCTCCACGTCCCCCGTCGAGACGAACGACCCCACCACCGGCCAGAAGGTCGTCTACGACCAGGAGACCATCGACCTCTACCGCGCCGCCCTCGCCCGCCACGCCCGCCTGGCCCCCTACATCTGGGACCAGGTCCAGGCCACGCTGCGCACCGGCGACCCGATCATGCGCCCCCTCTTCTTCGACTTCCCGAAGGACCGGGCCGCCTACACGGCCACCGACGAGTGGATGCTGGGCCCGGCCGTCCTCGCCGCCCCCCAGCTCACCGACGCCCCCACCCGTTCCGTCCACCTCCCCCCGGGCACCTGGTACGACGTCGCCCACCACAGGACGATCCCCGGCAACCGCACCCTCACCTCCTACAGCACCCCCCTGGGCACGGCCCCCGTCTTCGTCAACCTCCACGCGAAGGGAGCCCAGCAGGCCCTGCGCGCCCTGCGCTGACCCCCACCCCGACCGACGGGCCGAGCGCACGGCGCTCGGCCCGTCGGTCGTGAGGGAAACCGGGGTCCGTGGGAAGACGCGGCCGGGCCGGGACCCCGGGCGAGCGTCGGGGGCGAGGGGCCGGGGGCGAGCCGCGCGACGCGACCTCCCGGCCGACCGAGGACGATCGAGCGCCGGGGTGGAGGAAGCCGGAGCCCCGTGGGAGACTTCCCGGCCCACCGGGTCGGGCGGTCGGGTGGGCGAGTTCAGGGGTGCAGGGGGCGGTGCCCCTGAGGGGGTTCGGGATGGAGCTCCGTAAGGGGCCTCCTGGCCCACCGGTCGGGTGCCAGGTGGGCGAGTTCAGGGGTGCGGGGGGCGGAGCCCCTGAAGGGGGCCGGGGCGGAGCTCCGTAAGGGGCTTCCTGGCTCACCGGTCGGGTGCCGGGTGGGCGAGTTCAGGGGTGCAGGGGGCGGAGCCCCCGCCGGGGTCCGGGGCGAAGCCCCGTGGCGGAGTCTTCTCGCCCACCGCGTCAGGTGGGCTCGGGGGGCGCGGGGGGCGGAGCCCCCGCGGGGGCCAGGGGCGGAGCCCCGTGACGGGACCGTCCTACCTACCGAGTCGGGCGCCGGGTGGGCGAGTTCGGGGGCGCAGGGGGGCGGAGTCCCGCGGGGGCCGTGGCGGGGCCCCGTGGCGCGGCCTTTCCACCCACCGAGTCGGGCGGGTGGGTGGGCGAGTCCGGGGGTGCTGGGGGCGGAGCCCCCGCCGGGGTTCGGGGCGGAGCCCCGTGGCGGGGCCTTTTCACCCACCGAGTCGGGTGGGCGGGTGGGCCGAGGAACCCTCAGAAACCGAGCCGACGCAACTGCTTGGGATCCCGCTGCCAGTCCTTCGCGACCTTCACATGAAGGTCGAGGAACACCGGCGTACCGAGCAACGCCTCGATCTGCTTGCGCGACTTGATCCCGACCTCCTTCAACCGCTTCCCCTTCGGCCCGATGATGATCCCCTTCTGGCTGGGCCGCTCGATGAAGACGTTCGCGTGGATGTCGAGCAGCGGCTTGTCCTCCGGCCGGTCCTCCCGCGGCAGCATCTCCTCGACGACCACGGCGATGGAGTGCGGCAACTCGTCCCGCACCCCCTCCAGCGCCGCCTCGCGGATCAGCTCGGCCACCATCACCTGCTCGGGCTCGTCGGTCAGATCCCCCTCGGGATACAGCGCGGGCCCCTCCGGCAGCAGCGGGATCAGCAGATCGGCGAGCAGATCCACCTGCCGGCCGGCCGTCGCAGACACCGGTACGATCTCCGCCCACTCGATCCCCAGCTCCTTGCCCAGCTGGTCGATCGCGATGAGCTGCTCGGCGAGCGCCTTGCCGTCCACGAGGTCGGTCTTCGTGACGATCGCGACCTTCGGCGTCTTCCTGATCCCCGCCAGCTCCTTGGCGATGAACCGGTCACCGGGCCCGATCTTCTGGTCGGCGGGCAGGCAGAAGCCGATCACGTCCACCTCGGCCCACGTGGTCCGCACCACGTCGTTCAGCCGCTCGCCCAGCAGCGTCCGCGGCTTGTGCAGCCCCGGCGTGTCCACGAGGATCAGCTGCGCGTCCGGCCGGTGGACGATGCCGCGCACGGTGTGCCGGGTGGTCTGCGGCCGGTTGGAGGTGATCGCCACCTTCTGCCCGACCAGAGCGTTCGTGAGGGTGGACTTGCCCGCGTTGGGGCGGCCCACGAAACAGGCGAAGCCGGCCCGGTGGGCAGCCTCGGCGGACTGCTCGGATGACTGGGTACGAACGCTCATGGCGCCCATTGTCCCTGATCCACGACCCCCCGCCGAACAGGGCACCGCGACCGGCGCCCCACCGCCCCCGGAAGACGCCCCACCACCCCGGACGCGCCCAGCCGCCCAGCCGCCCAGCCGCCCGCGCCGCTACTCCGCCGTCTCCGCCGTGTCCGCCGTGTCCGCCGTCAGCGTCACCCGCACGGCGCCGTCCGGCCCGGCCAGCAGCACCGGCGTACCCGCCCCGCCCAGGTCGGCCACGGCCGCCAGGTCCTCCGGCGGCAGCCCCTGAGCGGCGCTGACCACGGCCGCCGCCTCCAGCGAGGTCGCCCCGGACGCCACCGCCATCGCCACCGCGGTGCGCAGCGCGCTCAGCTCCAGCGAGGCCAGCCGCACCGACCCGGCGGCGTAGGTGCGGCCCGTCTCGTCCCGTACCGCCGCGCCCTCCGGCACGCCGTTGCGGGCCCGTACCGAACGGGCCAGGGTGACGATCTTGCGGTCCTCGGCGTCCAGCGCGCTGCTGTCGGTGCTCTCGCTCATGGCCCCGAGCATACGGAGCCCCACCGACAGCCCTCCCGACGGCCCTCCCGTGCACCCCGGCCCCCGCCACACCCGGCCCCCGCCGACCCACACCCGGCCCCCGCTCCGCGGCGGAACCTCACCCCGCCACCGGATACATCGCCCCGCGCCGCCCCTCCGGCGAGGCCAGCCACTCCAGCTTCGCCGCGGTGTTCGCCTCGTCCAGCGGCGTGTGCAGCACCACCGTGAGATCCGGCCGGGCCGGCACCTTCATCGCCGTGGACTCCACGCACAGCAGCCCCACCAGCGGATGTTCCAGCTCCTTGCGCACCTGCCCCGGCTCCTCGACGTCCCACTCCTCCCACAGCGCCGTGAACTCCGCGCTGGCCCGCGAGACCCGCTCCAGCACCGCCTGGTACCCCTCGTCGCCGGGCCGGGCGGCGCACGCGGCCCGGAACTGCGCGACGACGGTACGGGCGTTGCGCTCCCAGCTGTGCGAGCGGGCGCGGTACAGCGGGTCGGTGAAGAAGTCGACGAGGCAGTTCTGCGTGATGTCCGGGCGCATGCCCAGCACCACCGCGGCGGCGTCGTTGTACATCACGCAGTTGTAGTAGAGGTCCATGATGTGCGCCGGATACGGCATCCAGGTGTCGATCAGCCGCCGCAGCCCCCTCGCACATGTCCCGCTTGTCCGGCGCCACCTCGGGCGCGGGCGGGTTCAGCCCGGCGAGCACGTACAGATGGCGCCGCTCGGTGCCGCCGAGCCGCAGCACCCGCGCCACCGCGTCCAGGACCTGCGCGGAGACGGAGATGTCCCGGCCCTGTTCCAGCCACTGGTACCAGGAGGCGCCCACCCCGGCGAGCACGGCGACCTCCTCCCGCCGCAGTCCGGGCGTACGCCGGCGCGCCCGGCCGTCCGGCAGCCCCGCCTCGGCCGGGGACACCCGGGCCCGCCTGCTCATCAGGAACTCGCGCAGCTCATGCCGCCGCTGACTCTTCGACACGTCCGTCTCCGGCACGTACGGATCCCCCTCGCGCTGTCTGGTGGTGCCACCACCACCATAAGTTCCGACTCCCCACATCTGTTCCGGCCGCAAGAAGCTCTGTGCCATGGCGATCGACACCACCCCGACGGCCACCCCGGCCACCGCGACGGCCACCCCGGCCACCCCGACAACCGTCCCCGACCCCCAGCCCACCTCCTCGGCATCGGCGGCCTCCCGGCTGTCGACGCGCGACAAGCTCGTCCTGTTCGTCCTGTGCGCGGCCCAGTTCATGGTCGCCCTGGACTTCTCCGTCCTGAACGTGGCCCTGCCGGAACTCGGCACCGACCTCGGCATGAGCCGCTCCGCGCTCCAGTGGGCCGTCACCGCGTTCGCCCTGCCCTCCGGCGGCTTCCTGCTGCTGTTCGGCCGGGTCGGCGACCTGTTCGGCCGCCGCAGGCTGTTCCTCGCCGGGCTCGCCCTGTTCGGCGCGGCCTCCCTGCTGGCCACCCTCGCCTGGGACCCGGCGTCCTTCCTGGCCGGACGGGTGCTCCAGGGCCTGGGCGCCGCGGCCATCGTGCCCACCGGCATGTCCCTGCTGACCACCACCTTCCCGGAGGGCCCGGCCCGCGACCGCGCCCTCGGCATCTCCGGCACCCTGCTCTCGCTGGGCTTCACCGTCGGCATGGTCGCCGGCGGCGTCCTCACCGACGCCCTCGGCTGGCGCTCCACGATGGCGCTGCTCACCGTCTTCGCGCTGATCGTGCTGCCCCTGGCCCCCGGCCTGCTCCCCGAGTCCCGTACCCCCCACCGCCCCCGCCTCGACGTGCCCGGCGCGGTCACCGTCACCACCGGTCTGCTCTCGCTGATCTACGCCCTGTCGACCGCCGCCGACCACGGCTTCGGCCGCGCCGACGTGATCGCCGCGCTGCTCGCCGGACTCGCCCTGCTGGCCGCGTTCGCGGCCGTGGAGTCCCGCTCCGCCGCCCCGCTGGTCTCGCTGCCCATGCTGCGCCGCCGCACGGTGGCCTTCGGCAACCTGGGCGGTCTGGTCACCTTCTCGATGATGTCGACGGTCGTCTTCGTCCTGACCCTCTACCTCCAGGAGACCCTGCGCCTGTCCGCCTTCGAGACCGGCCTCGTCTTCGGGGTGCAGGGCGTGCTGTCGGTCGTCGCCGGCTCGTACGCGGCGAAGGTCATCGGCCGCTTCGGCGCCCGCCGTACGCTGGCCGGCTCGCTGGCCGGGCAGGGCGCGCTGATCGCCGCGCTGCTCGGGCTGGGCACCGGCTCCTGGTCGGTGTGGCTGGCCACCGCCGCCGTCGCCCTGGCCAGCATGTTCCACCTGGGCGCGATCGTCTCCTACGGTCTGACCGTCACCTCGGGCGTGCCCGACGAGGAGCAGGGCCTGGCCACCGGCCTGGTCACCTCCACCCAGCAGGTGGGCATCACCGTCGGCATCCCGCTGCTGGGCGTGCTCGCCACCACCTCCGACGACCTGCTGGCCGGGGTGCACACCGTGCTCGCCCTGGACGCGCTGATCGTGCTGGCGGCGGCGCTGCTGGTGGGACTCGGCCTGCGTACCGGCCGGGGAGCCCGCCCCTGAGGGGCCTCAGGGGCCTCAGGGCCGGTCGAGGCGGAGCCGCTCGGCACGCGGCAGACCGGCCACCACCAGGTCGTAGGAGTCCTCGACCAGCTCCCGGACCAGCCGGTCCGGGAGCCGTCCGTCGGCCGTGACCGTGTTCCAGTGCCGCTTGTTCATGTGCCAGCCCGGGACGACCAGCCCCGGATGCTCGCCGCGCAGCCGCACCGCGTCCTCGGGGTCGCACTTGAGGTTGACGGTCAGGGGCCGCGCGTCCAGCGCCGTCAGCGCGAAGAGCTTGCCCCGCACCTTGAAGACCGAGGTCTCCGGGTTGAAGGGGAAGTCCTCGACGGTGGCGTTGAAGGACAGGCACAGGGCGCGCAGCTCCTGGGGCGTCATCCGCTCTCCGCTCCGTCCCCGGGCCCGTCCACCGGCTCCACCAGCACCGTCACGATCTTGTTCCGGCGGCCCGCCGCGGACTCCGCGGTCAGCCGCAGCGTCCGCCCGTCGGGCAGCTCGACCGGCGCCGAGGCGCCCGCGATGGGAACCCGGCCCAGCGCCTTGGCGAGCAGCCCGCCGACCGTCTCCACGTCCTCGTCGTCGTACTCCTCCAGGCCGTACAGCTCGCCCAGATCGGTGATGTCGAGGCGGGCGGTGACCCGGTGGCGGCCCTCGCCGAGGTCCTCCACCGGAGGCAGCTCCCGGTCGTACTCGTCGGTGATCTCGCCGACGATCTCCTCCAGGATGTCCTCGATGGTGACGATCCCGGCCGTGCCGCCGTACTCGTCGATGACGACCGCGACGTGGTTGCGCTCCTTCTGCATCTCGCGCAGCAGATCACCGGCGTTCTTGGTGTCCGGTACGAACACCGCCGGGCGCATCGCCGTGGACACCAGCTCGTTCTCCGCCTCCCGGGTGATGTGGGTGCGGCGGACCAGGTCCTTCAGATAGACGATGCCGACGACGTCGTCCTCGCTCTCCCCGGTGACCGGGATGCGCGAGAAACCGGAGCGCAGCGCCAGCGTGAGGGCCTGGCGGATGGTCTTGTACCGCTCGATGACGACGAGGTCGGTGCGCGGCACCATCACCTCCCGCACCAGCGTGTCCCCCAGCTCGAAGACGGAGTGCACCATGCGGCGCTCGTCGTCCTCGATCAGGGACTCCTGCTCGGCCAGGTCGACCAGCGCCCGCAGCTCCGCCTCCGAGGCGAACGGGCCGCGCCGGAAGCCCTTGCCCGGCGTGAGCGCGTTGCCGATGAGGATCAGCAGCGAGGGGATCGGGCCCATGATCCGGGCGAGCGGGACCAGGACGTACGCCGCCACGGTGGCCGTGTTCAGCGGATGCTGCCGGCCGATGGTGCGCGGGGAGACCCCGACGGCGACGTAGGAGACCAGGACCATGACGGCGATCGCGACCACCAGCGCCTCGCCGGTCCCGGAGAACGCGTCCAGGCAGACATAGGTGACCAGGGCCGCCGCCGCCATCTCGCAGGCGACGCGGACCAGCAGGGCCACGTTCAGATAGCGGGTCGGGTCGGCGGCGACCTGGGCGAGCTTGGCGCCGCCCCGGCGGCCCGACTTCACGGCCTCGTCGGCGCGGAAGCTGGAGACGCGCGCGAGGCCCGCCTCCGCGCAGGCGGCGAGCCAGGCGACGACGACCAGGGCGACGGCGCCGAGGACGATCTGCGGACTCATCGGCGGTTACGAGACGGTCGGCGCCGGAGAGGGACCCTCCAGGCCCCGCTCGGCACGCCAGCCGTCCACGATCGCCGCCTGGAGGCCGAACATCTCGGCCTTCTCGTCCGGCTCCTCGTGGTCGTAGCCCAGCAGGTGCAGCACCCCGTGGACGGTGAGCAGCTGCAGCTCCTCGTCCATGGAGTGCTTCGTCTCCGCCTCGGCGCCCTGCCGGGCGGCGACCTCGGGGCACAGCACGATGTCACCGAGGAGGCCCTGCGGGGGCTCCTCGTCGTCCTTGCCCGGCGGACGCAGCTCGTCCATCGGGAAGGACATGACATCCGTCGGCCCCGGCAGGTCCATCCACTGGATGTGCAGCTGCTCCATGGCGTCGGCGTCCACGACGATCACCGACAGTTCGGAGAGCGGGTGGATGCGCATCCGTGCGAGCGCGTAGCGGGCGATGTCGAGGATCGCCTGCTCGTCGACCTCGGTTCCGGACTCGTTGTTGACGTCGATCGACATGGTCGTGCTGGTCTACTTCCCCTTGTGCCCGTGGCCGTGCCCGGCGGCGGACCGGGAACGGCCGCCCTTGGACACGCCCCCGTTCTCGGTGCCGTGCGTGCTGTCGTACTTCTCGTACGCGTCGACGATACGGCCCACCAGCTTGTGCCGTACGACGTCCTGCGACGACAGCCGGGAGAAGTGGACGTCCTCGACGCCCTCCAGGATGTCCTGCACCTGCCGCAGACCCGACTTGGTCCCGCTCGGCAGGTCCACCTGGGTGACGTCACCGGTGATCACGATCTTCGAGTCGAAGCCGAGCCGGGTGAGGAACATCTTCATCTGCTCGGGGCTGGTGTTCTGCGCCTCGTCCAGGATGATGAAGGCGTCGTTCAGGGTGTTGTGCGTCAGCAGGTACTCCTGTGTGACGTACAGGGAGTCCTCGGCCGCCACTTGGATGCAGACGCATTCCTCGCGGCCTGCCGGCTCGATGCTGTCGACGAACCGCATGGGCCGCCCGCCGCCCCCGGCCGCGTGGTACCTGTCGCGCTTGCGGGCGAGGCGGAAGGGCTCGATGCCTTCGGGTAGACGGATGTCCAGGATGTGGGTGTCACGGCGGTGGTGGACGTCCTGGCCACGCGCGCGGCCGGGTTTGCGGCCCTCAGCGGCTCGGCGGCGGCTGTAGGCGACACCTCCCAGCGACTGTACGAGCTGGACGACATCGTCCCGGAGCCGGATCGAGGCGGTCGTGTACTGGATGCGGCACGTGCGGTCGGACTGCGTGACCGGGCCACCGTCGGAATCGAGCAGTCCTTGGAGTACCGCCAGGCGGATTTCGGCCGAATTTTGGAGGTAGTCGTCCGGCACGAACTTCGAGAACGACCGGGTCCCCAGAAGTGCCAGCTTCCGCAGGACACCCGTGACCGGGTTCTCCAAGGTGATCACGTCGCCCGGAGCCTTGATCCGGTTGAGGACGTAGTCCGGTCCGCCCCGAGGCCGTACCGACACTCCCGGAAGGGCCGACTCCAGCGCCGCCACCAGCTCCGGGTCCTCCGTGGCGAACGAGGGCGTGGTGGAGCCGGTCAGGCAGCCGTCACCGAGGAGCAGACCCAGCGCGTACGGGTCCATCGGCACCTCACGCCCCGGGAAGCACACCGGCGCCGTGAGCATCGGCAGCTCGTAGCGGCGGGCGTGCGCTGCACGCAGATTGCCGATCATCTCGTGGGTCTCCAGGACCCGCCACGGCTTGTCCCGGCGCTTGTCGGAGGCTGTACGGACGGTCCAGAGGTGCTCGCCGCAGCACAGGGTCCAGGCGCCGTCCTGGGCCGTGACGCGGTAGATGTCCTTCTCGCCCTGCGGGTAGACGCCCAGGACAGGGGTCGGCTCACCGTTGGAACCGATGACCAGGTCACCGACTTGGAGGTCGCCGATGGGGTGCCAGCCGTCCGGCGTCAGGACGTTCGTGAAGATCGGTTGCGCCCTGCCGCGCATGTACGCCAGCGGGGCCACCTCGATCGTGCCCGCGGCCATCAGGCGGGGGATCGAGTCCGGGTCGATCATGTCGTGCAGCGCGTCGTAGAGCGGGCGCAGATAGGGGTCGATCTTCTCGTAGAGCGTGCCCGGCAGGAAGCCGAGGCGCTCGCCGGCCTCGACCGCGGGGCGGGTCAGGATGATGCGGTTGACCTGCTTGGACTGCAGGGCCTGCACCGCCTTGGCCATCGCCAGATAGGTCTTGCCGGTACCGGCGGGGCCGATGCCGAAGACGATGGTGTGCTTGTCGATGGCGTCGACGTAGCGCTTCTGGTTGAGCGTCTTGGGGCGGATGGTGCGCCCGCGCGAGGACAGGATGTTCTGCGTCAGCACCTCGGCCGGGGTCTCCTGGCCGTCCCCCTCGCCGTTCCCGCTCGCCTTGAGCATGGCGATCGAGCGTTCCACTGCGTCCTCCGTCATCGGCTGCCCGGTGCGGAGCACGAGCATCATCTCGTCGAACACGCGCTGTATCAGGGCCACGTCCGCCGTGTCGCCCACCGCGCTGATCTCATTGCCCCGGACGTGGATGTCGGCCCCCGGGAAGGCCTTCTCGATCACGCGCAGGAGGGAGTCGCCGGAACCCAGCACGGTCACCATGGGGTGCTGGGCGGGGACGGTGAACTGTGCTCTCGCCTGCCCCTGCGCGGGGGTCTTGGCTGCGGGTGTCTGAGTCATGGGCCGGCGCTCGACGCCTGCTTTTCCTCCTCGTCACGGCCGCACAGCTGACGGCGGCCTCGCGCTTCCCAGGGTACGACGCGGGAGCGGCAAGCCCGTAGGGCTTTTCCCGGCATCCGCACCGCCCGGGACCCCGGTCCCCTTCTTCTGCGGTCTCCTGCGGTCTCCCGCGGCGGCCCACCCCCCGCGCCTCACTCCACGCCCCGGATCCGCCCCACCAGCACCGCACCGGCCAGTCCGATCGCGGCCGCGATCAGGTAGAGCACGCGGTAGCCGCCGAGGTACGTCACGATCGGCGCGGCCAGTGCCGGGGCCGCCACCTGGGGGAGGGCGTTGGCGACATTGATGACGCCGAGGTCCTTGCCGCGGTCCAGGGCGGTGGGCAGTACGTCGGTCATCAGGGCGAAGTCGACCGAGGTGAAGACGCCGAAGCCGACGCCGAGGACGGCCGCCGCCACGAGCGCGCCCGGCCAGGTCTGCCACGCCGCCAGCGCGGCCGTGGCCACCGCCATGAGCACGCCCGACCAGACCACGAACGGCTTGCGGCGGCCGGCCCGGTCCGACCACACCCCGCCCGCCACCACCGTGGCCAGCAGGGTGGCCCCGTTCACCGCGGTGAGGACCAGGACGCCCCGCTCGGGGTCCGGGTACCCGACGCGGTCGCGCAGGTAGTAGAGGAGGTAGAGCAGCACCAGGGAGTTGCTGAGGTTGATCAGGAAGCGGGTCAGCCAGGCCCAGCCGAGGTCCGGGTGGCGGCGCGGGCTGAGCAGGAAGCCGCCCCAGAAGCCCCGCCAGGACCAGGGCGGGCGGCGCGCCGCCGGGAGCCGCAGGTCCCGGAAGCCGAGGAGGTACGGCAGCACGCCCGCCGCCGTGAACACCGCGCAGGCCGCGTACCCGGCCCCGGTGCCGCCGGTCAGCGTCGCGAGTCCCGTCCCGCCGACCACCCCGAGGATCTGTGCCGCCCCCAGCCGGCCGCCCACCGATCCGCGCTGCGCGCGCGGCACCCGGTCCGGCACGGCCGCCGTCACCGCGGCGAAGGCCGCGTTCAGGGTGAGCTGGACCAGGCACCAGCCAGCCGCCATCGCGGCCACGCCGTGCGCGCCCGCCAGGAGCAGCAGCGACAGCGCGCCGCCTGCCGTCCCGGCCGCGATCCACGGCGAGCGGCGGCCCCAGCGGGCCGTCGTCCGGTCCGACAGCGCCCCGAACAGCGGATTGGCCACCAGCGACACCACCGCCCCGGCGCCCGTCACCCAGGCCAGCAGCGCTTCCTTGGACAGGCCGGTGCCGGGCGCGAAGTCCCGCGCCTGGGCGGCGAGCAGGATCTGCAGCGGTCCGTACCAGCCCACCCAGATCGCGCCGTTGGCCAGCGAGAGCGCGGCCGTCCAGCCCCGCCCGACCGGCCGGACGGGTTCGGCGAGCGGGTCGGGCCCGGGGCGCGCGGGGGCTTTGCCCGGGGACGAGGCCGGACCCGGCGGGCGCGGCGGCCGGCGGGGGCGGGTCATCTCTGGGCGCGGAGCTGGCTGCGGTACCAGTGGTAGGAGGACTTCGGGGTGCGTTCCAGGGTCGCGTAGTCGACGTGGACGAGGCCGAAGCGCCGGGCGTAGCCCTCCGCCCACTCCCAGTTGTCCAGCAGGGACCACACGAAGTAGCCGCGTACGTCCACGCCCGCCGCCATCGCCCGGTGCAGCGCCCGCAGATGGGCGTCGAGGTAGGCGATGCGGTCCTGGTCGTCCAGGCCCTCGTAGGAGCAGCCGTTCTCGGTGATGACGAGCGGCGGGAGGCGGTCGCGGTAGCGCTCGCGGAAGCCGGTCAGCAGCTCGGTCAGGCCCTCGGGGACCACCGGCCAGCCGAAGTCGGTGACCGGGCGGTCCTCGATCTGTCGGACGGTGAACGGCAGTCCGGCGGGCAGCCTGATCCCGCCGACCTCCGCGTCGGTGCCCTGCGGGGCGCCCACCCGGGCCGGGGCGTAGTAGTTGACGCCGTACCAGTCCAGCGGCTCCGCGATCACCTTGAGGTCGGCCTCGACGTCGCCGGGCATCAGCTCGCCGACGCCCTCCGGGTAGCGGCCCAGCAGCAGCGGCTCGGCGAACAGGCGGTTGAGCAGCATGTCGTAGAAGTCCGCCGCCTCCACGTCCGCGGCCTCGCGCGAGGCGGGCCAGGTCGGGGCGTGCGAGTTGGCGATGCCGATGTCCGAGGCCCCGGCCGCGCGCAGCGCCCGTACGGCCAGGCCGTGGGCGAGGAGCTGGTGGTGGGCGGCGGGCAGCGCGTCGAACAGCAGGCGCCTGCCCGGCGCGTGGACGCCCAGCGCGTGGCCGAGGAGGGTGTGTTCGGCGGGTTCGTTGAGGGTGATCCACTTGCCGACGCGGTCGCCGAGGCGCCCGACGACCACCGACGCGTACTCCGCGAAGCGCTCCGCCGTGTCGCGCTCCAGCCAGTCGAGACCGGCCGGCAGGTCCCAGTGGAAGAGCGTCGGGACGGGGCGCACCCCGGCCGCGCACAGCTCGTCGACGAGCCGGTCGTAGAAGTCGAGGCCGCCGGGGGAGTTCACCCGGGGCCAGGACACGGAGAAGCGGTAGGCGCCGACGCCGAGCCCGGCCAGCAGGGCGACGTCCTCGGTGTGCCGGTGGTAGTGGTCGCAGGCCACCGCCGCCGTGGAGCCGTCCTTGATCCGGCCCGCCTCGGCGGAGAACGCGTCCCACACGGACGGCTCCCGGGTGTCCGCCGCTCCCTCGATCTGGTGCGCCGAGGTGGACACCCCCCACAGGAAACCGTCCGGGAACCGGGGGAGCGGTTCGGCCGAGGTGCCTGAGGTGCCTGCGTCAGTCGCCATGCGCGGATCATCCGTACCGGCGGTAACGGAAGTCAACGCCCGTGCACGGAAAGGGCTTGCGGGCCCCTGGCTACGCGCCTTCCTTCAGCACTCTGGTGATCAGCTCGCGCTGGTCGTCGGTGAGCCGGGGGTCGGCGGCGTGGACCGTGTGTCCGTCGACCGTGATCTCGTAGTGGAAGCCGTCCGGGACCCCGGCGGGCGGGGTGCCCTGGCCCGCGGCGAGGGCCTTCTCGGCCAGGGACCGCCACTCGGGGGCATCGGGCCGCTGCGAGGTGTCCACCTCGGCGTGCCGCTCGATGCCCGCGAAGCCGCCCGTGCGCCGTACCTGAATACGCATGGGTCAGTGTCTAGTACGGATTCAGAGCGTCCGCACCCCCACCTGCTCCCAGCCCTTCTGCACGGCCTGGAGCACGTCCCCCGCGCCGTACCGCTCGCGGGCGGCCTGCACGGTGAGGGTGGCGAAGGCCGCGAAGTCCGCGTCCTCCTTGAGCTTGCCGCCGGTCAGCGCGTCGTACCAGACCTGTCCGGCCTTCTCCCAGGCGTGCCCGCCGAGCGCGGTGGCGACCAGGTAGAAGGCGTGGTTGGGGATGCCGGAGTTGATGTGCACGCCGCCGTTGTCGCTGCCGGTGTGGACGTAGTCGTCCATGGTGGCGGGCTGCGGGTCCTTGCCGAGCACGTCGTCGTCGTAGGCGGTGCCGGGCGCCTTCATGGAGCGCAGCGCGGTGCCGGTGACGCGCGGGGCGAGCAGCCCGGCGCCGATCAGCCAGTCGGCCTCGCTCGCGCTCTGCCCGAGCGTGTACTGCTTGATCAGCGAGCCGAAGACGTCGGAGACCGACTCGTTGAGCGCGCCGGACTGGCCGAAGTAGGCCAGGTTGGCGGTGTGCTGGGTGACGCCGTGGGTCAGCTCGTGGCCGATGACGTCGACCGGGATGGTGAAGTCGAGGAAGACCTCGCCGTCGCCGTCGCCGAAGACCATCTGCTCGCCGTTCCAGAAGGCGTTGTTGTACTTCTCGTCGTAGTGCACGGTCGCGTCCAGCGGCAGGCCGCTGCCGTCGATGGAGTCGCGGCCGTACGCCTTCAGGTACAGCTCGAAGGTGGCGCCGAGGCCGGAGTAGGCGCGGTTGACGGTGGCGTCCTTGCCGGGCTGCTGGCCCTCGCTGCGGACCTTGGTGCCGGGCAGGTCGGTGCGGTGGTGGGCGTCGTAGATCGTGCGGTGCGGCTGCTCGGCCTGCTTGCCGGCGGGCGGGGCGACGGCGGTGGCGCCGACGACGGTGGTCAGGCGCCTGCGGGTGCGTTCCATGGCGTCGCGCTGGAGGCTGCGGCGGGCCGGGCCGGACAGCGCGGGGTCCTCGTTCCGGGCGAGCCGGTCGAGGACGTGGGGCGGGACGATGGTGCAGAAGACGGGCTCTTGGCCCCCGTGGCTGGTCATACGTCGACCATCGCACTGCGTGATGTCAAAGTCACTACCTGCAACCTTGATTGGTGAAAAATCGGGGCAAGGCGTTCCTTCGGCGGTCGCGAAGGGTAGGGGTGGCTGCGCGGTGTGACGACGCGCACTCTTTGTACCTTTTGCTCCCTTTCGCGGGTCTCGTTTCGCATACTGGACGGGTCCACGCGTCCGACGCGGCTCGGCTAGGCTGCACAGCACCATGCGTTTCGGGCTGCTTCTCCTTAGCTGCCGCGGCGAGGGCCTGTAGTCGAGGCCGACCCCCTCCCCGCGGAGTCTGGCGTTGCGCCGTCGGCCGCCCCACCGGCCTCCGCGTCACCCGCGGACCTCCCGAGGAGCCCACGCCACCATGGTCAACCGTCAGCAGCCCAGTTCCATGCCGGTCCGCAAGTACGGCCAGTACGAGCAGGTCGACATCCCCGACCGCACCTGGCCCGAGCAGCGCATCACCGCCGCCCCCCGCTGGCTCTCCACCGATCTGCGCGACGGCAACCAGGCCCTGATCGACCCGATGTCGCCCGCCCGCAAGCGCGCCATGTTCGACCTGCTGGTCAAGCTGGGCTACAAGGAGATCGAGGTCGGCTTCCCGGCCTCCGGCCAGACCGACTTCGACTTCGTGCGCTCCATCATCGAGGAGGAGGGCGCGATCCCGGACGACGTCACGATCTCCGTACTGACCCAGGCCCGCGAGGACCTGATCGAGCGGACCGTGGAGTCCCTGAAGGGCGCCAGGCGCGCCACCGTCCACCTGTACAACGCCACCGCGCCGGTCTTCCGCCGGGTCGTCTTCCGCGGTTCCAGGGACGACATCAAGCAGATCGCCGTCGACGGCACCCGCCTGGTGATGGAGTACGCCGAGAAGCTGCTGGGCCCGGAGGCTGATGGCACGACGTTCGGGTACCAGTACAGCCCCGAGATCTTCACCGACACCGAGCTGGACTTCGCGCTGGAGGTCTGCGAAGCGGTGATGGACGTCTACCAGCCGGGACCGGGCCGCGAGATCATCCTCAACCTGCCGGCCACCGTGGAGCGTTCGGCACCCTCCACGCACGCGGACCGCTTCGAGTGGATGCACCGCAACCTCTCCCGGCGCGAGTACGTCTGCCTGTCCGTCCACCCGCACAACGACCGCGGCACGGCGGTGGCCGCGGCCGAGCTGGCGGTCATGGCCGGCGCCGACCGCGTCGAGGGCTGCCTGTTCGGCCAGGGCGAGCGCACCGGCAACGTCGACCTGGTCACCCTGGGCATGAACCTGTTCTCGCAGGGCGTCGACCCGCAGATCGACTTCTCCGACATCGACGAGATCCGCCGTACGTGGGAGTACTGCAACCAGATGGAGGTCCACCCGCGCCACCCGTACGTGGGCGACCTGGTCTACACGTCCTTCTCCGGCTCCCACCAGGACGCCATCAAGAAGGGCTTCGACGCCATGGAGGCCGACGCGCGGGCCAAGGGCGTCACGGTCGACGACATCGAGTGGGCGGTGCCCTATCTGCCGATCGACCCGAAGGACGTCGGCCGCTCCTACGAGGCGGTCATCCGCGTCAACTCGCAGTCCGGCAAGGGCGGCATCGCGTACGTCCTGAAGAACGACCACAAGCTGGACCTGCCCCGCCGGATGCAGATCGAGTTCTCGAAGATCATCCAGGCGAAGACCGACGCGGAGGGCGGCGAGGTCACGCCGAAGGAGATCTGGTCCGTCTTCCAGGACGAGTACCTGCCCAACCCGGACAACCCCTGGGGCCGCATCCAGGTCAAGACGGGCCAGTCGACCACCGACACCGACGGCGTGGACAGCCTGACGGTGGAGGCCCAGGTGGACGGCGAGGACACCGTGCTGACCGGCTCCGGCAACGGCCCGATCTCCGCGTTCTTCGACGCCCTCCAGTCCATCGGCATCGACGTGCGCCTGCTGGACTACCAGGAGCACACGATGAGCGAGGGCGCCTCCGCGCAGGCCGCCTCCTACATCGAGTGCGCGATCGAGGACAAGGTCCTGTGGGGGATCGGCATCGACGCGAACACGACACGTGCGTCGCTGAAGGCGGTCGTCTCCGCCGTCAACCGGGCCGCCCGCTGACCACCCTGACCGGCGTTTTCCCGGCCCCGGCCGCCCATCGAGGCAGCCGGGGCCGGGAATTTTGCCGTCGTTTACCGGCCAGGTCACGGAAAGGTCTCGTCCCGGGTACTGACTCAGCCTCACCGATGTGGCTAACATCACGCCCACGTGGCGATGTTGCCGCGTGGTTACGGAGGTGCGACGTGCTGCCAGTACGGGGACGAAACGGCCGTGCCGTCAGGCTTGCCCGCATACTGGGCACCCGTACCGCCTGGACACCCGTGGGCGACGGCGAGTTCTTCTGCCCCGGCTGCGGCGGTGACCGCAACTACCAGCGGCTCACCGGCCGGCGCCGGTTCACCGTCCTCGGGGTGCCGCTGCTGCCGCGCGGCGCGGCGGGTCCGGTCGTGGAGTGCGCCGCCTGCACCGGCCGCTTCGGCACCGACGCCCTGGACCACCCGACCACCATCCGCTTCTCGGCGATGCTGCGCGACGCCGTGCACACCGTCGCCCTCGCGGTGCTCTCCGCGGGCGGCACCTCCTCGCGCACGGTCCTGGAGACGGCCGCCGCCGCCGTGCGCGCCGCCGGTTTCGCCGAGTGCACCGAGGAGCAGCTCGCCGCCCTGGTCGACGCGCTGGCCGCGGACACCGGGCGGGTCTACGAGGACCAGCCGTGCGCCCCCGGGCTGACCATAGAGCTGCACGAGGCCCTGGACCCGCTGGCCCCCCACCTCGCCCCGGCGGGCCGCGAGGCGGTCCTGCTCCAGGCCGCCCGCATCGCCCTGGCCGACGGCCCCTACACCCCCGCCGAGCGCGACGTCCTTGCCACGGTCGGCGCGGCCCTCACCATCTGCGCGGACGACATCGACCGCCTGCTGGCAGCGGCGGCCCGCACCCCGTCCTGACCACCGGCCCCCGGCGGCGCCCGAATGCCACCCCGACCGGCTCCCGGCACGACCTGGACACCGCCCGGCCACCGGCTCCCGGCAGGATCCGGACGCTGTCCCGCCCACCGGCCGCCGGCCCCCGGCAGCATCCGGACGCCTCCCCAGCCACCAGCCCTCACCAGCCCCCGCCAGCCCCTGCCGCCGCCCGCCCGGCCCCGCCGACCCGGGCCCTACAGCAGCCCCGCCGTCGCGAGGTGGTCGCGTACGTGTGCCACCTCCTGTTCCGTCAGCGGGAGCTGCGGTCCGGCGGTGGCCGGGCAGTCGATGATTCCGCGCAGATGCAGGGCCGCCTTCAACGGGCCGGGCGCCGCGGGTCCCGGGCCGCCGGTCCGGGTGAGTGCGAACAGCGCGCACAGCCGCTCCTGCTCGGCCCGCGCCCCCTGCGCGTCACCGGCGCGCGCGAGGCGGTAGAGGCGTACGAAGCCGTGCGGGTCGACATTGGCGAGCCCCGGCACCGCGCCGTCGGCGCCCAGCGCCAGCGCCACGTCGACCAGCCGCTCGGAGCCGGTCAGCACGCTGAACCCGGCCGTACGCGAGTCCGCGCGCACCCCGGCGGCGACCTCCCGGAAGCCGTCCAGCTCGCCGCTGGAGTCCTTCAGTCCGGCCAGGACGCCCTCCCCGGCCAGCTCCAGCACGAGAGCGGCGGGCAGCTTGGTGTGCACCGCGGCGGGGATGTCGTAGGCGAGCACCGGGACCGGGCTCGCGGCGGCGACGCGGCGGTAGTGGCGGGCGATCTCCGCCGGGCGGGCGACCGCGTAGAAGGGCGCGGTCACCACCACGGCCCGCGCGCCCGCCGCCGCGACCGCGGCCACCTGGTCGAGCACCCGCGCCGTCGTCATGTCGACCGCGCCCGCCAGCACCGGCAGCCCCGCCCCCACGTGCCCGGCGACCGCCTCCACCACCTGTGCGCGCTGCCGGTCCGTCAGGAACGCCGCCTCCGACGCCGTCCCGAGCACGAACAGCCCGTGCACCCCGCCCGCCACCAGATGGTCGACCAGCCGCAGCAGCGAGCCCACGTCCACCTCGCCCTCCGGCGTCAGCGGTGTGCACACGGGCGGGACGACACCGGTCAGCGGCGCGGGGAAGGTCATACGGGCTCCCGGGAGCGGTGGCGGTCGACGACAACTGCCTCGTATGGTCGCCGCGCCGTCAGGCGTGGGACGGGAGCGCCGCGCCCGGCCGGGCCGCTCAGCGGCCCCGGGTGAGGTCGAGGCGCAGTATCCGCCGGTGCATCCCGGGGCCGAAGTAGTCCGGGCGCAGGCCCCCGTCGGGTTCCTCGGGACCGAAGCCCAGGGAGCGGTAGAGGAGTATCGCGGCCCGGTTGGTGGGCTCGACGGTGAGCCGGACCTGCTCGATCCCGGCGCGGCGCAGCCGGTCCAGGACCGCCGTCATCAGCTCCCGGCCCAGCCCGTTGCGGCGCCGGTCGTGGGTCACGCCCAGGCCGAGGATCCAGCTGTCGCGGCCGAGCGCCGTCGTCCCCGCCAGCACATAGCCGCGCAGCCGGCCCGTCCCGTCGTCCAGGACGAGGAAGTGCTCCGCGTACATGTCGTAGAGCTGGCGCAGCAGAAAACCGGGGTACGCGACCTCTTGGAAGACCTCCGCGTCCAGCCGTTGCAGTTCGGGCAGGTCGGACTCGTGCACCCGGCGCAGGACGAGCGGCAGCGAGGCCGGGAACGGTGCGGTGAGCTGCTCGTGGCGGTCGAGGAAATGCTCCAGCGGTTCGGCGGTCATGCCACCCCCAGTCAGGACATGCGGACGTCAATCCGGCGGAAGCCGGCGCGCTCACCCGAAGGACTGAGGCCCGGATGTGGCGGCCGGCTGCTCGTTCTGCCACAGTGGAGCCTCCAAGTTCCGTACTGCAAGGGCCAGTTGGGGTGTGCGCCCGGATGTGCTGACGTGCGCCGGGGTGCACCGGACGCGTCCCGCGGTGAGGGACCGGCGTGTTTGCGGCGGGTCTACGGTGCGGGGGACGAGGTCCGCCACTCGGGGCTGCCGGCGTCCAGGGGCCCGCGCACACGGACCGGCTCGCAAAGAAATGGAACGCGGCAGGGTGACTATGGATCGCAACGCTGACGCCCCGTGGTCGAAGTTCGATCCTGAGGTGTACGTCGACAACAACTACCGCACGCCGCTGGAGGCCGACCTCCACATCGTGCGCCTGCTGCGCGACTACTTCAGCCGCTGCTTCGCCGGCTCCGGCCCCGCCCTCGCGCGGGGCGTCGACGTCGGCGCGGGCGCCAACCTGTATCCCGCGCTGTCCATGCTGCCGTGGTGCGAGAAGGTCCTCCTGCTGGAGTACGCGCCGCCGAACATCGAGTACCTGAAGCGGCAGACCGCGCCCGGGGGCCTGGGCACGGAGTGGGACGCCTTCTGGGACGTGCTCACCGAGGCCCCCGCCTACCGCGGCGTCGACCCGCACAGCCGGGTCGGCGAGATCGTCCGGGTGGAACGGGCCAACCTGTTCGACCTTGACGGACGGCGCCGCTGGGACATCGGGACGATGTTCTTCGTCGCCGACTCGATGTCCGAGTGCCCCGAGGAGTTCCAGCGGGGCGTGCGCTGCTTCATGGAGGCGCTCGCGGGCGGGGCGCCGTTCGCCGTGGCGTTCATGAAGGAGTCGGTCGGCTACCGCGTGGGCGAGCACCGCTACCCGGCCTACCGGGTCAACGAGGAGCGGGCCAGGCGGGCCCTGGAGCCGTTCACCGCCGAGCTGGAGCTGCACGATCTGCACCACGTGGTACGGCCCGGACACGAGGGCATGATCCTCGCCCTGGGACGGCGCAAAGAGGAGATTGCCGCTCCGTAGGAACGGGGACCATGTCTGGGCGTGAGGGGCGCCGGCACGGGCGACGGCACAGGACAACGGGATCTGTACGAGGGGTACGGGGATGCAGATCAAGCCACGGCAGCATCTGCTGGACATCTGGCGGGCCACGGCCCGGCACTCGTTCGAGGACGGCAAGCTCCTCACGGGCGACACCGACGGGATGAGCAGCGTCGCGGACGCCGAGCGCCTGCTGTGCCTGCTGTATCCCGCCACCGAGGTCCCCGCGTTCCGCGTCGACCAGCCCGACACCACCGAGCGGGACGTCCTGCGCGCCGTGGAGCGGGTCGGCAGCCGCCTGGAGATCCCGCTCAACCTGATCACCGCGCTGACCCAGTTCATGCGCACCCACACCGGAGCCGACGACAGCCCCACCTTCGCCGGCGGGCACTACTTCAAACCGGCCGAGGCGGGCGGCGAACTCACCCACGACCAGGCGCAGCTGGGGGTGGTGGACTCCTACTCCATGTCCGTCACGCTCTGCCTGGCCACCCTCGGCTTCCTCAAGGTCTACGAGACCACCACGACCCGCCCCGAGGTCCGCCGGGCCGTCGGGGAGCTGCGCGAGGCCACCAACGCCCGGCTGACCTCCGCGATGATCAGCCTGCTGCGCTCCTTCACGGTCAACGTCTTCGACGCCGAGTCCGAGCAGGGCAAGCGGCTGATCCGGGTCATCGGGCAGAACCGCCAGTCCGACCGGGCCGTCCTCCAGCAGTTCGCCCGCCGCTTCCGGCCGCTGCGCGCCACCATCATCGAGAGCCTCACCCGCGGCATCCAGGTCGACGAGAGCATCCGCGACGAGAGCCAGCTCTTCGAGTGCGGCTGGGCCTGGGGCGTGGTGCGGGACGCGCCGCGCGTCACCGACCTGGACGTCCAGGTCCCCGGCCAGCCCGACGGCATCGCCGACCGGCTGCCGTACGTGTACTTCACCGTGGTCGCGCTCGACGGCATCCAGGACCTGTTCTCCGAGCGCACCCTCACCCTCGGACTGCTCGACGCCGACCAGCAGAAGCTCTCCGAGGCGCTGCGCCTGCGCTGGGAGCTGAGCCAGCAGTACTGGTCCGCCGTCGCCCGCTTCGGCAGCGAGCGCTGGCCCCTGGAGGACCTGCCCTGGCAGACCACCGGCCTGCGGCTGGAGTCCGAGTACTTCTCCCTGACCGTCGCCGCCATCCTCGTCCACGACCTGGTCCGCCGGAAGGCCACCGACGACGACCTGACCCGCACGGTCGCCATCATGGAACGCCTGGCCGACCGCGGCCGGGTCACCAGCCGGATGACCCGCAACGACCCCGCCATCGGCCTGCACCACCCCGGCGTCACCATGCCGCTCGCCGGTTCCGACCGCTCCGGCGGACTGCTCCTGTGGCGGATGACCGACTTCTCCGCCCAGCTCCTCAAACGGATCGTGCAGCTCGCCGAGCTGTCCCGGAACATCGACGCGCAGGACCGCCTGCTGCGGCTGGCCGAGCAGACCTTCGAGCACCTGTGGAACCGGCGGATCCAGGACGGCGCGGGCATCGACCTCTGGGACGACGTACGGACCGTCTACCCGGACGCGCGCGGGACGCCCCCGCGCATGTCCTGGAGCATCACCGAGCGCATCGTCGAGTGCCTGGTGGCCGCCCGCAACCTGTACGAGCAGCAGCCCATCCGCAGTCCCGAACTCGCCCAGCTCGCCCGGGAACTGCTCAGCGAGGCCACCCACCTGTTCGGCCAGGAGCAGCTGGAGGCGGCCACCGGCACCGACAGCGGCCGGGGCCGGACCATGCGGAGCATCGAGAGCCGTCTCGAACACGCCCGCAGCCTGCTCGACGACCGGCCCGCCACCGCCTTCGCGCTCGCCCTGCCCGTCCTCCAGGAACTCGACACCCTGGCCCAGGCCAGGGGCGCCGCCACGCAGGAGGTGTGAGCCGTGCTCGTCTTCGCCGCCTCCGACAAAGGAGGCACGGGCCGCTCGGTGACCAGCGCCAACCTGGCCTACCAGCGCGCCCTCAGCGGCGACCACGTGGCCTACGTGGACTTCGACTTCGGCTCGCCGACCGCCGCCGCCGTCTTCGACGTGCCGGGCGCCATGCGCGGCATCACGGAGCGCGGCCTGCACTCCTACCTGGAGGGCGAGGCCGCCGAGCCCGCCAGGATCGACGTCTGGCGGCAGACCGAGCACCCGCTGCTGCGGGCCCGCCCCAACCAGTCCGGCCGGCTGGTCCTGCTGCCCGGCGACGCGGGCGGCGGCGAGTTCGCCACCGGCGAGGAGGCCCTGGAGCGGTGCGTGGACCTGCTGCTGCGGCTGAACACCGAGTTCGACGTGATCGTCGTCGACCTCAGCGCGGGCCGCAGCTACGCCGTCGACATGGCCCTCGCGGCCACCGCCCACCCCAGGATGCGCAACGTCCCCTTCCGCTGGCTGGTCTTCCACCGCTGGACCCGGCAGCACGTGATCGCCGCCTCCGGGCTGGTCCACAAGGAGAACGGCATCATCAAGGGCGGCGTGGCCCGCGGCCACGACGAGCAGGCGCTGCGGGCCGCGATCCGCTTCGTACGGGCCGCCGTACCGGATCCGGAGTCGCCGCTGTG
Source organism: Streptomyces sp. PL-25 (assembly GCF_058344915.1). Taxonomy (NCBI): domain Bacteria; kingdom Bacillati; phylum Actinomycetota; class Actinomycetes; order Kitasatosporales; family Streptomycetaceae; genus Streptomyces; species Streptomyces sp. PL-25. The sequence goes on along the minus strand of NZ_CP136997.1, from coordinate 2,259,875 downwards.
GTCGCACGGCTCGTCCGCCCAGGCCGCCTGGATGCAGGCATGCGACGAGACACTGCGCAGGCTCGCCGCCGAGCACCGCATCGGGGACAGCGTCGTCGTCGGCATCGTCCCGCTGGAACCGATCCTCCAGTGGCGCGAACAGCTCATCACCGAGGAGGACGTGCTCTCCACCCAGATCGCCAACAAGGAGACCCTGGAGGCGCTGGAGGAACTGGCCCGGCGGCTGACGGACGACACGTACTGGGGGCAGCTGTGACGGAGGCCGTGTTCCGCGAGACCGCGGCCGAGCCGCGCACCCAGGCGGTGCCGCTGTCCCACCTGTCCCTCGAACTGGGCCACCTCTACATGGAGGACTTCGAGGCCGGTCCGCAGCGGCTGCGGGACCACTTCGAGCAGGTGCGGCCCTGGGCGGAGGCGGCCCGCGCCGCCGCCGCGGCCCGCACCGGCGGCCGGCGCCCCCGGATCAGCACCTGCTTCCTCATCGACGACTACTTCACCCGCTTCTCCAGCCCCGCCGAACTCGTCCCGCTGCTGCTCGCCGAGGCCGAACGGGCCGGGCTGGGCGTCGACTACCTGGCCCGCGAGTCCGGCTGCGCCGTCACCGGCGAGGTGCCCGTCGCCCAGGCCGTGGCCGCCCGGCTGGTGGAGGAGCCCCCGCCGGGCAGCCACGGCGCCCGGCCGCCCGCCGCGCAGACCGGCTGGCTTGCCAACGGCGAGCGCAGCCCCGCCGCCCGCGCCCCGCAGGCGATGAAGACCGCCGCCGCCTGGCAGCCGCCCCGGGAGACCGCGGCCCGCCGCCACTCCGTCTTCCTCGACGCCGAGCTGTGGAGCGACGACGCCGACGGACGGCGCACCTGGTCCTGTCCGTTCCTGGCCGCCGTCTGGCAGCTCGGCCGCCTCGGACTGCTGCGCCACGAGGGCGCGCCCGTCTTCGACCCGCACCGGCCGTCCGGCGCGGGCTTCCCCGACGACTGGGACGACCTGCCGCCGCTGCTGCGCCTGAACGAGCGCGCCGACCCGTTCGCCGCCTACCGGACCTGCTCGGTGCTGCCCAGCCGGTTCCTGCCCGTCGAGCACGCCGTGCGGGTGGTCCTCGACCAGACCGACGTGGACCGGGGGGCGCTGGACCAGGTGGCCGAGCGCTCCGCCCGCGAGCGCGTGACCGTCCCGGACTCGGTGGCCGACCGGGTCTCCTACGTCTTCTACGCGGGGCCCTGACATGGCGGACACGCCCCCGGGCGGGACCGGGAACACCGTGCTCGCCTGCGGCGAGGTCCGCACCTGCCTGCTGCCCGCCGGACAGGCCCTCGACATCCGGGCCGCCGACCGGCTCCTCGCGCTGCGCGCCGGTGAACGCGTCCTGCTCTCCGAACGCCCCAACCTCTACGCGCGCTCTCCCGAGACCCTCACCGGCGTCGACTGCCCGCTGCCCAGCGCGGGCGGCGCCGTCCGGGCGGTCGGCACGGTCGCCGCGCGGGCCGCGCTCACCGAGGGCCGCGTCCTGCAGACCTCCGCGTACTTCCGGCTGGCCGCCACCGGCCCCGACCAGCGGCGCCCCTGGGGTCAGTACCTGGTACGGCCCGGTCTGCTGGAGCCGTTCGGGAAGGCGCCGCACGAGGCGGTCGCCCGGGGCGTGCTCGGCGGCGGACGTCCCGGCGACCTCGACGTCGGCCTGATAGCCGACGCGCTGCTCACCCGGCTGCTGCGCCACCCCCTGCTCGACCAGCGCCCGCCCCTGCGCTCCCGGCCCACCCGGCTGCGCTGGGCGGCCCTGCCCGCCGAGGGGGAGGCCCGGCCTGCCGTCGAGCGGTTCACCCTCGCCGAGGACGAGCTGCGCACCGTACGGCTGCGGGTGCCCGAGGGCACGCCCGCCGCCGACATCGCCGGACTCTGCGACGACCTGGCCCTGCACGACTGGCTGCTGACCACCCTGGTCCGGCTGCTGGACGGCATCACCCTGGGCGCCCCGGCGGAGCCGGTCCGCGCGAGAGCGGCGGTGCGGGACCGCCCCTGTGTCGTCACCGTGCTGCGGCCCGCCGTCGACCACCTGCTGCACCTGTGGATGCCGCGGGCCCGGGTGGCGGCGGAACTGGCCCCGCTCTGGGACGTCCTGGAGGAGCGGCCCGGCTTCACCCGGCAGTGGCGGGCGCAGGTGCAGCGCATCCGCGACCAGCTCACCCTGCACGCGATCCCCGCGCCGCACCGGGAGGTGGAGCCGGTCCCCTGACCGGACGCCCGCCCGGGTCCCCCACGGCACCTCACCGCATCCCGATCCGACGCGTATCCCAACGGGGGGAGAAGCGAGATGAGCACGGCACAGACACCCCAGCCCGAGGACACGGCCGCCACGGACGCCCCGGATGTCCCGGGCGCCCCGGCCGCCCCGGCCGCCCCGGACGGCCCGGCCGCCCCGGACGGCCCGGCCGCCGGGGCCGGTGCGGCGGCGCCGTCCGGCATCGCGAACCGGCTCCGAGCGGCCCTCGCCCCTCACCCGGCGCGGGCGGCCCGCCCCGGCCCGTCCCGGTGGGCGCGCCGGATCGCGGCCGGTGTGGTCACCGGCGCGCTCGCCTGGTCCGTCACGGCGGTACTGGCCCCGCACACCGCGCTGTCCCGGCAGGCCGGGGCCGCCGTCCTGTGCGCCACCGCCGCGGTCCTCGTGCAGCACGTCCTCGGTCTGGACCGGCGGCTCGACGAGCACGCCGGGGCGCTGGCCGCGCACACCCGGGACACCGAGGCCCTGCTGAGCGGGGCCGCCGACGCCGTACGCGACGGTCTGCGCCGCCACGACGACCGGCTGGACACCGGACTGACCCGGCACACCGCCGACATGCGCCAGCTCGTGGAGAGCCGGATCGCCGAGGCGGACCGGTCCGCCGGGCCCTACCTCCCGCCCGCCCAGATCCGCGTCGACGGCGTGCCCGAACTGGCCAAGGGCTTCGCCGAGGTGCTGGCCCCCGGCACACCGCTCCTCTACACGTTCGTCCGCCTGGAGATGGGCCGGGTCGTCGGCCACATGGCGGACCTGGCCAGTCTGAGCGCCGAGTGCCCCGGCGAGAACCACGACTGGCTGCTGTCCCTCACCCGGGCCGCCGAGCACTCCATCTGCGCCACCAGCACCTCCGTGGACCGCGAGTTCTGGAACAGCGAGCCCGCCAGCCGCTATCTCCAGGCGCAGCGGGAGGCGGTGGAGCGGGGCGTGAGTGTGCGCCGCGTGTTCCTGCTGGAGAGCGCCCGCGAACTCGGCGACCCGCTGTTACGGCTGTGCGAGGAACAGGAGCTGCTGCACATCGAGGTGCGCGTCTCGATCCTGCCCGAGCTGCCGCCGCTGCTCCAGCGCGGCACCACCGACGACTTCATCGTCTACGACGAGGAGGCGTCCTTCGAGATCGACCAGGACCTGCGGGACGTCAACGTCCGCACCCGGCTCATCGCCCGCCACGACCACGTCGAGGACCGCATGAAGCGGTTCCGGGAACTGTGGGAGGCGGGCATGAGCGTGCGGGAACTGGAGGTCCGGGTCGACGACGAGGAGGACGGCACCTGGATGGTCGACGCGGTCGAGCCGGGCTGAGCGCGGCCCGCGCGGCTCAGCGGCAGTACACGTCCCCCGCCGGGCGCTGCCCCGTCGCCAGGAAGCGCGAGACGGTGCGGTCGCCGCAGGGGTTGCCGTTGGCCAGGTAGGCGTCGTGGCCGATGGAGTCCACGGTGACCATGACGGCGCGCCGGCCGAGGGCCGCACGGAGTTTCAGCGCGCCGCCGAGCGGGGTGGCGACGTCGCGCCGGTTCTGGACGAGCAGCACACGGGACGGGCCGCGGTCGGTGACGCGGACGGGGGCCTCGCGGGGCGCGGTGGGCCAGGCGGCGCACAGCATGGCGTTACGGGGCATGCCCGCCGTCAGCGGGTACGCGGCGCGGCTGTCCGCCACGTCCTTCTCGTACGCCGCCGCCGAGTGCGGCCAGGCCACGTCGTTGCAGAGGGTGCCGGCGCCCACGGCCGCCACGTTCTGGAGCGCCTCCTCCGGGGGCGCCTGCGGCGCGGGCGGGACGGTACCCTGCCGCGCGGCCTGGATCAGCTTCGCCAGGGCCGGGTAGTTCTTCGGCGCGTAGAGGCTGTCCAGCAGGGTCTGGCGCAGCACGTTCCCGTTCAGCTCCTCGGGGTTCGCGCCGGGCCAGGGGGTCGGGGCGTGGTCCAGGCGGGCGGCGAGGTCCAGGAACAACGGCCGTACGTCGGAGGCCCGTTCGGCCAGGCGGTCCGGGTTGCCGGGCCGTGACGCCCAGGCCGCGAAGTCCGGGAAGGTGTCCTCCACGCCCTGCTCGTGCGCGCCCAGCCAGGCGCGGTTGACCTGCTGCGGGTCCGGGTTGTCGTTGCTGTCCAGCACCATGCGGTCGACGCGGCGCGGGAAGAGCTGGTTGTAGACGGCGCCGACGTACGTCCCGTACGACACGCCCCACGCGGACACCGTGTCCTCGCCGAGCGCGGCGCGCAGGCGGTCGAGGTCGCGGGCCTCGTTCGCGGTGCTCAGGTGCTGGAGCAGCGGCCCGGCGTTCTTGGCGCAGGCGTCCGCCATGCGCCGGGCGTCGGCCAGGTTCCCGTCGATCGAGCCGTCGGCGGCCGGCCACGGGCGCAGCCGGGACGTCGCCAGGTCGGCGTGGTCGAGCCCGCAGTCCACGGCGGTGGAGGGCGCGAGGCCGCGCGGTGCGAAGCCGACCAGGTCGTACTGGTCGCGGACCGCCTGCGGCAGCTTCTGCCCCTTGCCGGACGGGTCGTTCAGGCTGGATCCGCCGGGGCCGCCCGGGATCAGCAGCAGCACCCCGTGCCGCGTGGACGGCTTCTCGCTCGCGATGCGCGAGACGGCGATCTCGATGTGCGGGCCGCGCGGATCGGCGTAGTCCATCGGGACGTCGAGGGTCGCACACCGCTGGCGCGGATCGAGGCCGTCGCCCGCGCACTTCGTCCAGGTGAGGGTGGGGGCCGGGGACGGCCGGGCGGCGGCCGACGCGGTCACGGGCGCGGTGATGCCGAGCAGGACGGCGGTGGCGCCGACGAGTGCGGCGTTGCGACGAGTGAGGACGGTACGGCCGGTACGGACACGGATGCGCTTGCGCTGGGTCAGCTGGGTCATAGGAGGAGCCTCCCGGACCGCCCCGGCCCGCTCCATCCGGCCAACTGGCATGCCGTGCCGGGGGTTTACCCCCTCAGGCCCCCTACGGGTTCAGTGCGCCAGGAGCACCAGCGCGAGGCCGGCGGCGGCCGGGACGGTCTGGACGAAGAGGATCTTCCGGCTGGAGGTGGCGGCCCCGTACAGGCCCGCGAGCGCGACGCAGGCCAGGAAGAACACCCGCGCCTGGAAGCCCACCGGATCGGAGGCGAGCGCGCCCCAGATCAGCCCGGCGGCCAGGAACCCGTTGTAGAGGCCCTGGTTGGCGGCGAGCGTCTTCGTCCGCTCGGCGAACTCCGCGGTGGTGCCGAAGGACCCCCGCACCCTCGGCACCGTCCACAGGAACATCTCCACACCCATGATCAGAAGGTGCACACAGGCGTTGAGCCAGACCAGGACGGCCGCTGCGATCGACATGCCGACCATGATCGCCCGTCGCGGGCCGCTTGCCCAGGGGCGGCGGCCCGCGAGGCGGCCGGGGCTCAGTACCGGCTCGGGCTGGTCACCCGGGGCTCCGCGTGGTTCGGGGGACGGCGGCGGACCCGCTGCTCTGACGCCTACGCGGCCCCGGCCACACCCGCGACGAAGCACGCCCAGGCACCGGCCCGCACGACCAGCACGGGACCGTCCGTGACCTTGCTGTCCCGGACGGGGACGATACCGGGGAAGCCGTCGGCGACCTCGACGCAGCTCCCGCCGTTGCCGTCGCTGTAGGTGCTTTTGCGCCAGCGGGCGGCGCCGGGGAAGTCGCGGGCGACCTCGACGCAGTTGCCGCCGCTCCCGTTGCTGTAACTGCTCTTGTGCCAGGAGGCTTTGGTCAGGTCGTACTCGCGCATCGTCTGAAGTCCTCCGCCGCCGATTCGATCAGGGCCTGGGACGCCCCCGGCGACAGCGCGGCGACCCTGAGCAGATCGTACGTGCGCAAGGCGTGCTTCACTACGGCCGGATCGTCGATGAGTGTCCCCGAATACTCCGTCTCTGTATAGGCGACCGGCGGGGCGTCCTCGAACTCCATGAGCCTCAGATCTCCGGTCATGGTGGCGTGAGCCCCCGCCGCGTACGGCAGCACCGCTACCACCGCCGAGCGCTCGCGCACCAGCCCTGCGATGTGGTTCAGTTGCGCGGCCATGGCCTGCGGGCCGCCGACCGGGATGCGCAGTACGTTCTCGTGCAGGGTCACCCAGTACTCGGGGCGGGTCGCGTCGCCGAGGATCTGCGACCGCTCCAGCCGGGCGGCGACGATCTCGTCGACGTAGGTGTCGGTCCTGAAGGGATTCGCGGCGATGGTCACCGCGCGGGCGTATGCCTGTGTCTGGAGCAGCCCCGGGACGACTGCCGGGGCGAACTCACAGATCTTCGTCGCCAGCCGCTCCAGCTCCACCGCATGCGCGAAGTAATCCGCGTACCGTGGATCGTCGATCAGCTTTCTGCACAGCCGCTCGAAAATACCGTCGGTTTGCAGGACGTCGTCGATCCGCTGGGCCACATCCAACTGCGGCTTCCTGATCGCCTGTTCGAACTGACCGATGTAGCCGCCCGAGACGAAGACCCGCCCGCCCAGCTCCACCTGCGTCAATCCGGCGTTCTCCCGGCGCCGCTTCAGTTCGGTGCCGAAGAACTCCCAGACGACCTGGCGTGAAGCATTGGCCATTACCAACCCCCTTGTGCAGCCGCTCCCTTGCAGTGCCCGAAACCCTTCCGAGTGTAGACGTGAAACACCATTGTGGAGACGCGAAGAGTAAAACCCCGGGATGACGGAAATCCCGGAAAGGGAAAGGGAGGAAGAACACCGTGGCAGCACAGCAGCACTCGGCTCACTCGGCGGTCTGTGTCCAGGAAGCGGAGGAAACACTTGTTGAATTGCGTACCGCGCTGGAAAAGGCCGGAATCACCCTGCCCTCACTGGGACTCGACCCGGGCGGGCTGGCCCGCGAGGCACCCTGCCCGCTGGTGGAACTGGGCCGCTGCTCCGTGGAGACGGCGGCCCGGCTCGTCGCGGCACTGCGGTGAGCGGCCCGTGTCCGCCGGTGGGGGCTTACGCGCTCGACACCGGCACCGGGTGCGTCGGCGTGGTCATGGGCCACGAGGGGCCGTACGTCCAGTTGCGGCCCCTCGGCGGGGGACGCGAGTGGGACTGCGTACCGGAGCTGGTCCGGGCGGCGACCCTGGCGGAGCGCCTGAGCGCGGCGACGGCGTACGCGAACGCCCGCAGCCGGGGCGAGGCACCGTGAGCCGCGCGGGCCCGGTCCGGGATGTCGACCCGGGGCGTACGTCCCCGGGCCGATGACCGGCGGCCGTGGCCGGTCCTACGATCACGGCATGTCCGCCACCGTGCCGCCGCCGCTGCTCCGCCGTGTCCCGCCCGCGGGCTGGACGGCGCTCGTGTGGTGCGCGAGCACGCTGTTCACCCTGCTGACCACTGTCCGGCTGCCCGGCGAGACCGAGCCCGGACAGTGGCCGGCGGCCCAGCTGTACCGCTGGGACGGCCTGACGGTCACCGTGCTGTCCACCGCCCTGGTGCTGTACGGCGGCCTGCTGCTGGGGCGCCGTCCGCTCGCCGCGCTGGCCGTGCTGATCGCGGCGGCCATCGGGGAGACGACCACGCTCGGGGTGGGCGAACTGCCCATGGCGCAGTACCTCGCGGTGGCGGTGGCGCTGTACTTCGTCGCCGCGGGCAGGCCGCGCCGCACCGCCGCGGCCGGTCTCGCCCTGGCGGTCGGCACACTCGTCGGCTTCGTCGCCTTCCGGGTGCTGAGCGGCTGGTCGGCGGGTGTCTCGGCGGAACTGGCCGTGGCCCTGGTCACGGTGATCGCCTGGCTGCTCGGCAGCTCGGCGCACCAGTCGCGCGAGCACGCGCGGCGGATGAACGAGCGGGCCGCCGCGCAGGCGGTCACGGCGGAACGGCTGCGCATCGCCCGGGAGATGCACGACACCGTCGCGCACAGCATCGGCATCATCGCCCTCCAGGCGGGCGCGGCGGCCCGGGTGGCGGCCACCCAGCCGGACGCGGCCCGCGAGGCGATGCGGGCGGTGGAGACCACCGGCCGCGAGACCCTGGCCGGGCTGCGCCGGATGCTGGTCGCCCTGCGTGAGACCGACACGGGTCCCACTGATCCCACCGGCCCCACTGACCCTGCTGGCCCCACTGATCCCGCCGGTCCCCTCGGTCCCGCCGGGCTCGGTGGCCTCGACCGGCTGGCCGCCGCGACCACCGCGGCGGGGGTCCGGGTGGAGGTGCGGCGGCTGGGGGAGGAGCGGCGGCTGCCGCCGGACGTCGACCTGTCGGCGTTCCGCATCGTCCAGGAGTCCGTCACCAACGTCGTACGGCACTCCGGGGCGCCCGCCTGCCGGGTGACCGTGGACTACGGGGACGACGCGCTCGCCCTGGAGGTCACCGACGACGGCCGCGGTCACGGCACCGCGACCGACACCGGGTTCGGTCTCGCCGGGATGCGCGAGCGTGTCGCCCTTCTGCACGGCGAGTTCAGCGCGGCGCCCCGGCCGGAGGGCGGCTTCCGGGTGGCGGCGCGGCTGCCCCTGCCCGTGGCGGCCCCGCGATGACGGTCCGGGTGGTCCTCGCCGACGACCAGCAGCTGATCCGGGCCGCGCTGCGCATGGTCATGGCGGACCTGGCCGACATGGAGGTGGTGGGCGAGGCCGCCACCGGCGCCGAGGCGGTGGCGCTCACCGAGGAACTCGACCCGGACGTGGTCGTCATGGACCTCCGGATGCCGGGGACGGACGGCATCGAGGCGACCCGCGCGATCACGGCGGGTCCGGCCGGGGCGCGGATCGTCGTCCTGACGACCTTCGACGACGACGCGTACGTGTACGGGGCGCTGCGCGCGGGCGCCTCCGGCTTCCTGGTCAAGGACATGGGACTGGACGACATCATCGGCGCGGTGCGGGTGGTCGCCGCCGGGGACGGGCTGATCGCGCCGAGCGTCACCCGCCGCCTGATCGAGGACTTCGCGCGCCGGGCCGCGCCGTCCGCCGGGCCCGCCCGCCGCGAGCTGACCGGCATCACCGAGCGGGAGCGGGAGGTGCTGACCCTCGTCGGCACGGGGCTGTCCAACACGGAGATCGCCGCCGAACTGTGCATCAGCGTGGCCACCGCCAAGACCTACCTCAGCCGCCTGCTGGCCAAGCTGGGCGCCCGTGACCGCGTCCAGCTGGTGATCATGGCGTTCGAGGCGGGGCTGGTGTCGGTGCCGGGCTGACCGCGCCCAGGTCAGGGCCCGCGCCGCCGCCGGGGCCCACCCGGACGGACCGGGACGCGTCCGCGGTGGGCGAGAATGGACCGCATGAGTCTGTTCCGCGACGACGGCATCGTGCTGCGCACCCAGAAGCTGGGTGAGGCGGACCGGATCATCACGCTGCTCACGCGCGGTCACGGCCGGGTGCGGGCGGTGGCGCGGGGCGTACGGCGCACGAAGTCCAAGTTCGGCGCCCGGCTGGAGCCCTTCTCGCACGTGGACGTGCAGTTCTTCGCCCGGGGCAGCGAGCTGATCGGGCGCGGGCTGCCGCTGTGCACGCAGAGCGAGACCATCGCGCCGTACGGCGGCGGGATCGTGACCGACTACGCCCGGTACACCGCCGGGACGGCCATGCTGGAGACGGCCGAGCGGTTCACGGACCACGAGGGCGAACCGGCCGTCCAGCAGTATCTGCTGCTCGTCGGCGCCCTGCGCACACTGGCCCGCGGCGAGCACGCCCCGCACCTGGTGCTGGACGCGTTCCTGCTGCGCTCGCTGGCCGTCAACGGCTACGCGCCCAGCTTCGGCGACTGCGCGAAGTGCGGCATGCCGGGGCCCAACCGGTTCTTCTCGGTGGCCTCCGGCGGCTCCGTCTGCGTCGACTGCCGGGTGGCCGGCAGTGTCGTACCCTCGCCGCAGACGCTCGTGCTGCTGGGCGCGCTGCTCACGGGGGACTGGGCGACGGCGGACGCCTGCGAGCCGCGGCACGTGCGGGAGGGCAGCGGGCTGGTCTCCGCCTACCTGCACTGGCACCTGGAACGCGGACTGCGCTCGCTGCGGTACGTGGAAAAGTAGAGAGCAGCACGGGCAACACAGCAGAGGGAGACGAGAGCACATGGCCGTACGCGGGTTCCTGGGCAGCCGGCGACGCGAGTACCTGGCGCCCGAGCCGCATCCGTCCGGCGCGCGCCCCCCGAAGCTCCCGGGTGAGCTGGTGCCCGAGCACGTGGCGATCGTCATGGACGGCAACGGCCGCTGGGCCAAGCAGCGCGGCCTGCCCCGCACCGAGGGGCACAAGGTCGGCGCCGAACGCGTCCTCGACGTGCTCCAGGGCGGCATCGAGATCGGTGTGCGCAACATCTCGCTGTACGCCTTCTCCACCGAGAACTGGAAGCGCTCGCCCGACGAGGTGCGCTTCCTGATGAACTTCAACCGGGACTTCATCCGCAAGTCCCGCGACCAGCTCGACGGGCTCGGCGTCCGGGTGCGCTGGGTGGGCCGGATGCCCCGGCTGTGGAAGTCGGTCGCCAAGGAGTTGCAGGTCGCCCAGGAGCAGACCAAGGACAACGACCTGATCACGCTGTACTTCTGCATGAACTACGGCGGCCGGGCCGAGCTGGCGGACGCGGCCAAGGCGATGGCCGAGGACGTGGCCGCGGGCCGCCTCGACCCGTCCAAGGTCAGCGAGAAGACCATCCAGAAGTACCTGTACTACCCGGACATGCCGGACGTGGACCTGTTCCTGCGCCCGAGCGGCGAGCAGCGCACCTCCAACTACCTGCTCTGGCAGAGCGCGTACGCGGAGATGGTCTTCCAGGACGTCCTGTGGCCCGACTTCGACCGCCGCGACCTGTGGCGCGCGTGCCTGGAGTTCGCCTCCCGCGACCGCCGCTTCGGCGGCGCCATCCCCAACGAGCAACTGCTCGCCATGGAGGGCCGCCAGGAGGACCCCTCCGCGTAGGGCCCCGGCAGATACCGGCCCAGGCTCACCGCCTGGGCCGTACCTCACCGTTCGCCGTGGCTCTCCAGGGCCGCGCAGTCCGCGCAGGTGCCGAAGATCTCGACCGTGTGGGCGACGTTGACGTAGCCGTGTTCCGTGGCGATGGCCTCGGCCCATTTCTCCACGGCCGGGCCCTCCACCTCGACGGCCTTGCCGCAGACGCGGCAGACGAGGTGGTGGTGGTGCTCGCCGCTGGAGCAGCGGCGGTAGACGGACTCGCCGTCGGAGGTGCGCAGCACGTCGACCTCACCGGCGTCGGCGAGGGACTGGAGGGTGCGGTAGACGGTGGTGAGGCCCACCGAGTCGCCCTTGTGCTTGAGCATGTCGTGCAGTTCCTGCGCGCTGCGGAACTCGTCGACCTCGTCGAGGGCTGCCGCGACGGCGGCGCGCTGCCGGGTGGCCCGGCCCTTCACGGGCGGTCCTGCGGTCGTCACCGGATGCCTCCTCACGTCTGCGCCTGCCGGGGCCATTGTGCCAGCCCCGGCAGGCCGCGGTCAGACGCCGATCCCGTCCGCGGCGCCCCGGCTGGCCGGAATCGCGCACTCCGCGGGGTCGCCGACGGGCCGTGCGGCGGCGAGCGTCCGGGCGCGGCGCCGGGCCAGTGGTGTGGCCAGGACGGTGAGGACCCCGAACGCGGCGATGGTCAGCAGCACGATCGTCGCGCCGGGCGGCACGTCCTGGTAGTACGAGGTGACCGTGCCGCCGATGGTCACGCTCACACCGATGGCCACGGCCACGGCGAAGGTCGCCGCGAAACTGCGGGTGAGCTGCTGGGCGGCGGCGACGGGCACCACCATGAGCGCGGACACCAGCAGCAGCCCGACCACGCGCATGGCGACCGTCACCGTCACCGCCGCCGTGACGGCCGTGAGCAGGTTCAGGGCGCGCACCGGCAGTCCGGTCACCCGCGCGAACTCCTCGTCCTGGCTGACCGCGAACAACTGGCGGCGCAGGCCCAGGGTGACCAGGACGACGAAGGCGGCCAGCAGGCAGATCGCCACCACGTCGGACTGGGAGACGGTGGAGAGCGAGCCGAAGAGGTACGACGTCAGGTTCGCGGTGGAGCCGCCGGGGGCGAGGCTGATGAACATGACACCGCCCGCCATGCCGCCGTAGAAGAGCATCGCGAGGGCGATGTCGCCGCGGGTGCGGCCGTACCAGCGGATCAGCTCCATCAGGACGGCGCCGAGCACGGAGACCGCCGACGCCATCCACACCGGGGAGGCGGAGAGCAGGAAGCCGAGGCCGACGCCGGTCATCGCCACATGGCCGATGCCGTCGCCCATCAGCGCCTGGCGGCGCTGGACCAGGTAGATGCCGACGGCGGGCGCGGTGATGCCGACCAGGACGGCGGCCAGCAGCGCCCGCTGCATGAAGGCGTAGTTGAGGAAGTCCATCAGCTCAGCAGTCCCGTGCGGATCGGATCGGCGCCGACGGCGTCGTGGGGGTGGACGTGGTCGTGGCCGGGCAGGGCGTGCTGGCCCACGGCCTTCGGGGGCGGGCCGTCGTGCAGGACGCAGCCGTCGCGCAGCACGACCGCCCGGTCGATCAGCGGTTCCAGCGGGCCCAGCTCGTGCAGCACCAGCAGTACCGTCGTCCCGGCGGCGACCTGCCTCTCCAGCGTCGCGGCCAGTACCTCCTGGCTGGCCAGGTCGACGCCCGCCATCGGCTCGTCCATGATCAGCAGCTCGGGCGCGGCGGCCAGCGCGCGGGCGATCAGCACCCGCTGGTGCTGGCCGCCGGAGAGCGCGTCGACCGAGTCCTTGGCGCGGTCCGCCATGCCGACCAGCTCCAGGGCGCGGCGGACGGCCTCCCGGTCGCCCCGGCGGAAGAGCCCGAAGCGGGTGCGGGAGAGCCGGCCGGAGGAGACGACCTCGGTGACGGTGGCCGGGACGCCGCCCGCCGCGGTGGTGCGCTGCGGTACGTAGCCGACGCGCGCCCAGTCGCGGAAGCGGCGCCGCGGGACGCCGAACAGCTCGATCTCGCCGCTCGTCACCGGCACCTGGCCGATGACGCTGCGCACCGCCGTCGACTTTCCGGAGCCGTTGGCGCCGAGCAGCGCGACGACCTCGCCGCGGCGCACGGTGAGGTCGATGCCGCGCAGCACGGTGCGGGCGCCGAGATCGGCGGTGACCTTGCGCAGGGCTATGACGGGCTCACCCATGGGAGGCTCCTCGGGCCGCTGGGAGTGGGTCATTTGGCGCCCAGGGCCTGCTGGAGAGCCTTGAGGTTGGCCTCCTGCACCGCGAGGTAGTCGCGGCCCCGGGACTTGTCGGTGATGCCCTCGATCGGGTCCAGGACGTCGGTCCTGAGCCCGGCGTCCCGCGCGACGGTCTTCGCGGTCTTGTCGCTGACGAGGGTCTCGTAGAAGACGGTGGTGACGCCGTCGGCCTTCGCCATCTTCTCCAGGTCCTTGATCCGGGCGGCGCTGGGCTCGGACTCCGGGTCGAGGCCGCTGATGGCCTCCTCGGTCAGGCCGTAGCGCTCGGCGAGGTAGCCGAAGGCGGCGTGCGTGGTGATGAAGACCTTGGACTTCGTGTGCGCGAGGCCGTCCTTGAACCGGGTGTTCAGCTCGTCGAGCTGCTTGACCAGGGCGGCGGTGTTCTTGCGGTAGTCGGCCGCGTGGTCCGGGTCGCCCTTCTCGAAGGCCTTGCCGACGCCCTCGGCGATCTGGGCGTAGCGCACCGGGTCGAGCCAGACGTGCGGGTCCTTGCCGCCGCTCTCGTCCTCGTCCTCGCCCTCGTGGGTGTCGTGCGCGGCGGCGTGCCCGCCGACCTCGCTGCCGTGCTCCTCCAGGGTGGTCAGGGAAGCCGCGTCGACCTTGGTCCTGATCCCGGACTGGTCGATGGCCTTGTCCACGGAGGGCTGGAGGCCCTTGAGGTAGAGGGCCGCGTCGGAGTCCTGGAGCCGCGCGGTCTGCTGGGCGCTGATCTCCAGGTCGTGTGGTTCCTGGCCGGGCTGGGTGAGGTTGGTGACGTGGACGTGGTCACCGCCGATCCGCTCGGCGAGGTAGGCCATCGGGTAGAACGACGCGACGACGTCGTACTTGTCCGTCTTGCCGGAGGCGTCCGCGGACGAGCAGGCGGTCAGGGCGCCGAGTCCGACGGCGGTGACCGCGGTGAGGGCGGCGGCCGTGCGTATGCGGGACGGGGCGAGGAGGTGTCGTCGAGCGTTCATGACACTCATTTTCATCAAAAATGGAAACCGTTGTCAACAAGCCCCCCTGAACAGGTCCGGAGGTGCCCGGACCGTGCCGTTTCCGGGCACCGATTTGATTGAGGGGGAGCCCCCGCCGGTACCCTGAGGCATTCGCTCTGAAGCGTCTCGCTTCGTCGCCCGTCGTCGTAATGAAGAGAGCACCGTGGCCGCCGACAAGATCGACACCATCGTCAGCCTGAGCAAGCGCCGTGGCTTCGTATTCCCGTGCAGTGAGATCTACGGCGGTCAGCGCGCCGCCTGGGACTACGGTCCGCTCGGTGTCGAGCTGAAGGAGAACCTCAAGCGCCAGTGGTGGCGCTACATGGTGACGTCGCGCGAGGACGTGGTCGGCATCGACTCGTCCGTCATCCTGGCCACCGAGGTCTGGGTGGCCTCCGGCCACGTCGCCACCTTCACGGACCCGCTGACCGAGTGCACTGCCTGTCACAAGCGGTTCCGCGCGGACCACCTGGAGGAGGCCTACGAGGCCAAGCACCACCGCCTCCCGGAGAACGGCCTCGCGGACGTCAACTGCCCCAACTGCGGCAACAAGGGCCAGTTCACCGAGCCCAAGCAGTTCTCGGGTCTGCTCTCCACGCACCTCGGCCCCACCCAGGACACCGGCTCCGTCGCCTACCTGCGTCCGGAGACCGCCCAGGGCATCTTCACCAACTTCGCCCAGGTGCAGACCACTTCGCGCCGCAAGCCGCCGTTCGGCATCGCCCAGATGGGCAAGTCCTTCCGCAACGAGATCACGCCCGGCAACTTCATCTTCCGCACCCGCGAGTTCGAGCAGATGGAGATGGAGTTCTTCGTCAAGCCGGGCGAGGACGAGAAGTGGCAGGAGTACTGGATGGAGCAGCGCTGGAACTGGTACACCGGCCTGGGCCTGCGCGAGGAGAACATGCGGTGGTACGAGCACCCGAAGGAGAAGCTCTCCCACTACTCCAAGCGCACCGCCGACATCGAGTACCGCTTCCAGTTCGGCGGCAGCGAGTGGGGTGAGCTGGAGGGCGTCGCCAACCGCACCGACTACGACCTCGGCGCCCACGCCAAGGCCTCCGGCCAGGACCTCGCGTACTACGACCAGGAGGCCCAGGAGCGCTGGACGCCGTACGTCATCGAGCCCGCGGCCGGTGTCGGCCGCGCGATGCTGGCGTTCCTGCTCGACGCCTATGTCGAGGACGAGGCGCCCAACGCCAAGGGCAAGATGGAGAAGCGCACCGTGCTGCGCCTCGACCACCGCCTGGCCCCGGTGAAGGCCGCGGTGCTGCCGCTGTCGCGCAACCCGGAGCTGTCCCCGAAGGCCAAGGGCCTGGCCCAGGCGCTGCGCCAGCACTGGAACATCGAGTTCGACGACGCGGGCGCCATCGGCCGCCGCTACCGCCGCCAGGACGAGATCGGCACGCCGTTCTGCGTGACCGTCGACTTCGACACCCTGGACGACAACGCGGTCACCGTCCGCGAGCGCGACTCGATGAAGCAGGAGCGCGTCTCCCTCGACCAGATCGAGGGCTACCTGGCCGCCCGCCTGATCGGCTGCTGAGCCCGCGCCACCCCCGCTCGAACGAACGCCGTACGGCCGCCGGATCACCTCCGGCGGCCGTACGGCTTTTCTGTGCGGGTCGGCGTCCGGGCTGGCCGGTGCTTCATGGAAGCTGACAAGTATGGAATGACAGATATTGAAATCTGTCATTCCATGTGGGAGTGTGGAGCCATGACGACGCACACCCGCTCCCTCGGAACCACCGGCCCCCAGGTCTTCTCCCTCGGTCTCGGCTGCATGGGCATGTCCGCGCTGTACGGCGAGGCGGACCGGGCCGAGTCGATCGCCACCGTGCACGCCGCCCTGGAGGCCGGCGTGACCCTGCTCGACACCGGCGACTTCTACGCCATGGGCCACAACGAGATGCTGGTCGGCGAGGCCCTGCGCACCGCCCCCGCCGCGCTCCGCGAGAAGGCCCTCACCAGCGTCAAGTTCGGCGCCCTGCGCGACCCCGACGGCAACTGGAGCGGCTACGACGGCCGCCCCGCCGCGGTGAAGAACTTCGCCGCCTACTCCCTCCAGCGCCTCGGCGTCGACCACATCGACGTCTACCGCCTGGCCCGCCTCGACCCGGACGTCCCCGTCGAGGAGACCGTCGGCGCCATCGCCGAGCTGGTCGAGAAGGGGTACGTGCGCCACATCGGCCTCAGCGAGGTCGGCGCCGACACCATCCGCCGGGCCGCCGCCACCGCCCCGATCTCCGACCTCCAGATCGAGTACTCGCTGATCTCGCGCGGCGTAGAGGACCGCATCCTGCCCGTCACCCGGGAACTGGGCATCGCGATCACCGCGTACGGCGTCCTGTCGCGCGGGCTGATCTCCGGGCGCCTCACCCCCGGCCACCGCTTCGCCCCCGGCGACTTCCGCTCCTTCTCGCCCCGCTTCCAGGGCGAGAACCTGCGGCGCAACCTGGACCTCGTCGAGGCGCTGCGCGCGGTGGCCGAGGGCAAGGGCGCCACGGTCGCGCAGACCGCCATCGCCTGGGTGCTCTCCCGGGGCGAGGACATCGTGCCGCTCGTCGGCGCCCGCACCCGCGAGCGGCTGGCCGAGGCCCTGGGCGCGCTGGACGTCACCCTGGACGCGGCCGACCTCGCGGCGATCGAGGAGGCCGTACCGGCGGACGCGGCGGCCGGCACCCGCTACCCGGAGGCGCTGATGGCCGACCTGGACAGCGAGCACTGACCGCCGTGCCGGACAGCCGCTTGGGTACGGTCTAGGCATGTCACCCGCTGCTGAGACCCTGACCGCCGAGCGCATCATCGAGGCGACCGAGGAAGTGCTGCGCCGCCACGGCCCGGCCAAGGCGACCGTGGTGGACGTGGCCCGCGCGCTCGGCGTCAGCCACGGCAGCGTCTACCGGCACTTCCGCACCAAGGCAGCGCTGCGCGAGGCGGTCACCAAGCGGTGGCTCGACCGGACCCACGACGCCCTGTCCGGCCTCGCCGCCGACCCGGGGCGCGCCCCTCAGGAGCGGCTGCGGGCCTGGCTGCGGGCGTTGTTCGAGGCCAAGCTGCGCAAGGCGGGCGACGATCCGGAGATGTTCGCGACGTACTCGGTCCTCGCCGCGGAGAACGGCGCGGCGGTGGAGCAGCACATCGCCGAGCTGACCGAGCAGTTGACCGCGATCGTCGCGGCGGGCGTGGCCGCCGGGGACTTCGCCGCCGCCGATCCGGCGGCGACGGCCCGCGCCCTCTTCCACGCCACCGGCCGCTTCCACGACCCGTGTTACGCGGGGGAGTGGAAGCGGCCGGGGATCCAGGACGAGTTCGACGCGGTCCTGGACCTGCTGGTACGCGGCCTGCGGCCCTGACGGCCGTCAGGCGGGCGTCAGTGCACCTTGACGGCCACCGGCGAGGAGTGCGTCTTGCCGTCCGTGGTCGCCACCCGCAGGTGCTCGGTGCCCTTGGTGCCGAGCTTGTTCGAGGTCAGCGAGAAGACGCCGCCCTTCTTGACGGTGGTGCTCGCGTGCAGCGTGGTCCACTTGCCGTTGTGCAGGTGCTGGAGGACCAGCTTGGTGCCGGGCTTGACGTCCTTGGCGTGACCGGCGAGCTTGACGGTCTCACCGGCCTTGACCGTGCTGTGGTTGGCCTTTGCCATGATCGAGCCCTTGGTCTTCGTCATGGTGCTGTGCGACGGGCTCGGCTTCGCCACCGGCGCGTTGTCCGAGGCGAGGGCGGCGGCCGATCCGGCCGACACCAGGGCTGCGGACAGGGCACCGGCGGCGAGCGCGCGGGCCCAGCGGCGGCTGGTGGTGACAGGCATGGTGGTCTCCCGTTGGTCGACGGATTCCCCCCTGCGGCGCGGGGCCCCAGGGGCCGTCCGCGCTCCTCCAGAGTTGCCGGGGTTCGGCCGCGCGGCGAGTCGAGAACGTTCGGAACACGTGCCGGAAATCCCAGGTTTGGGATAAACCCGCAGGTCGGCGGGGGTGCTCCGGTTCACCTTTTTCTTACCTTCGGCCCGCAGCGGCGATCACGCGCGCCCGTCAGCCGACGGTGCGCGGCAGCCGCAGACTGAGCAGCCCCGTCAGGACGATCCCGCCGAGCTGCACCAGCAGGGTGGTCACCAGGGCGCCGCCCATGCCCAGACCGGGCACCAGGGACAGGAACAGCGTGCCCAGGGTGGCCACGCCCAGCGCCAGCGCCGACTGCTGGGCGGTGACCATCACACCGCTGCCCACCCCGGCGCGCGCCGTCGGCACCTCGGACAGGATGATCCGGAAGATCACGGGCAGTTGCAGCGCCTGCCCCGCCCCGGCGACCGCCGCGCCCGGCAGCAGCTCCACGAAGCCCACGTGCGGCCAGGACCCGTGGACGGCCAGCGCCAGCAGGCCCACGCCCGCGAACTGCACCACCGCGCCCGCCGTCACCACCCGGGTCCCGAACCGGGCGACCAGCCGGGGCCCGGCCAGCGAGACCAGGAAGAAGACGACGGCCATCGGCGCGAGCGCCAGTCCGGCCGGGACCGGACCGAGCCGCGCGCCCTGCTGCAACGCCACCGCGATGACGAACATGAAGCCGCTGAACCCGATGGAGAACGGCACGATCAGCGCGAGCCCGCGGCGCAGCGAGACGAGCCGGAACAGGCTCGGCGGCACCAGCGGCGTACGGCCCGCGCGGTCCGCGCGCCGCTCCACGGCGTAGAACCAGGCCGCCACCGCCGGGAAGGCGGCCAGCGACAGCCAGGTCCACAGCGGCCAGTGGGCGGCCCGGCCCTCGGTGAGCGGCACGAGCAGCGTCAGCAGGGAGGCGGCGAGCAGGACCGTGCCGGGGCCGTCGACCGGCTCCGGGCGCTGCGAGCGCGTCTCCGGTACGGCCCTGGCCGCCAGCACCAGCCCGACGACGGCGACCGGCACGTTCACCAGGAACACCGAGCGCCAGCCCGTGCCCCACAGGTCCGCGGCGACCAGGACGCCGCCGAGGATCTGCCCGGCCACCATGGACAGACCCGCCGTCGCGCCGTACAGGCCCATCGCGCGGGCCCGGCGCGGTCCCGCGGTGGCCGCCTGGATGGTGGCGAGCACCTGCGGCAGCATCGCGGCGGCCGCCGCGCCCTGCGCCACCCGCGCCCCGACCAGGGACCAGGCGTCCGGCGCCAGACCGCAGGCCAGCGAGGTCAGGCCGAAGGCCGCCATGCCGCCCAGGAAGAGCCGCCGCCGGCCGAACAGGTCGCCCAGCCGCCCGCCGAGGACCAGCAGCACGGCGTAGGCCACGCCGTAGCCCGCGACGACGAGTTCGAGGACGGCCTCGCCCGCGTGCAGGTCCCGGCCCATGGTGGGCAGGGCCACGTTGACGATGAAGAAGTCGATGAGGGGGAGCGCCGCGCCCAGCAGCACCGTGAACAGTCCGAGGCCGCTGAGCGCCGGGAGCGCGGTGGCGGCGGTGCGGACGGCGGGCGAGGACGGCGAGGACGCTGAGGACGGCGAGGACGGCGAGGACGCTGAGGAGACGGTTCGGGTGGTCACGTCATCGAGCCTGCGCCGCCGCCGACCCAGGTACCAGAGTGTCCTTATCCTGGTAGCAGGAGTACCTGGCAACAGGTTCGGCGGAGCGGCAGGCTGGAGGCATGAGCATGAGCACGATGGCCTCGCACACGGCGGTCGCCCCCCGGGCCCGGGAGGCCACCGCCTCGGCGGTGCGGCGCCACGAACTCGCCGCCTTCCTGCGCCACCGCCGCGAGCACATCACCCCCGAGCAGGTCGGCCTGGTGCGCGGCGCCCGCCGCCGTACGCCGGGCCTGCGCCGCGAGGAGGTCGCGCACCTCTCGGCGGTCGGGGTCACCTGGTACACCTGGCTCGAACAGGCCCGTGACATCCAGGTCTCCGTGCAGGTCCTGGACGCGCTCGCCCGCACCCTGCTGCTCGACCCCACCGAGCGGGCCCACCTCTTCCAGCTCGCCGGCACCGCCGACCCGGCCCCGACGACCACGTGCCCCTCGGTCACCCCGGCCCTGCGCGCCCTCCTGGAGCAGATCGAGCCCTTCCCGGCCTGCCTCCAGAACAGCAGGTACGACATCCTCGCCCACAACCGCACCTACGGCCTGCTCCTGTGCGACCTGGAGTCGGTGCCGCCCGAGGACCGCAACTGCATGATCCTGTCGTACACCCACGAGCAGTGGCGCTCCTCGATCGTCCACCTGGAGTCCGCGACCCGGCTCATGGCCGCCCGCTTCCGCGCCGCGATGGCCGGCCACCTCGCCGACCCGGCCTGGAAGGCGCTGCTCAAGCGCCTGCGCGAGTCCTCGCCCGACTTCCGCGAGATCTGGGACCGCCACGAGGTGGTCGCCCCGGTCGGCAAGCGCAAGGAGTTCCGCAACGCCTACGTCGGCCGCCTCACCGTCGACCACACCGACCTCTGGCTCAGCCCCGACACCGGCCCCCGCATGGTCACCTACGTCCCCGCCGACGAGGAGTCCCGGCAGCGCCTGGAGAAGCTGCACGCGATCGCGCTGGAGCGGTGTCCCTAGAGGCCGTGTCGGCCTGGCACGAGCGCAGACGCTCCAGGAAGTCCCGCACTCGTCGACGGTGTCTTCGCGCTTCGCGCTGCCAGAGGCCGCCTTCGACTGCGACGTCGACCCGATCCCGTGATCGTCGCGTCCCCGCGCGGCCCTTCACTCGCGCGGCACAGCCCTCTGTGCCTTGATCGATGCGGCCGATCTGGCGGCCTGCTCGATCTTCGCGTAGTGGGCGCCGCGGGCTTCCTCATCGATCTGCGTCTCGTGTTCGGGCCGCATCCCGGTTCGGCCATCGACGCTTTCGCGCAGGATGTCGGCGTGCCCGGCATGCCGGTTGGTCTCGCCGAGAACATGGACCATGACGGCGAACAGATTCGTGGTGGAATGAGGCTCCGGCCACCACGGCACGTGGCCGGGGGCGTCGAGGGGAAGCTCGTTGATCGTCGCGTCCGAGTGTTCCCACGTGCGCCGGTAGGACTCGGCGATCTGATCGCGGGTCTCGTCCTCAGCCGCCCACAGATCGCTGCCGTCGTGGTCCTGCCACCGGGGCAGCGGTTCCGGGGAAGGACGGTCGAAGACCTCACCGAAGTACCTGGCCTCGACGCCGGCCACGTGTTTGACCAGGCCGAGGAGGTTGGTCCCGGTCACCGTCAACGGTCGGCGGGCATCGTATTCGGACAGGCCCTCGAGCTTCCAGAGCAGCGCCTTGCGGTCCCGCCGCAGTCTCTCGTGCAGGTTGTTCTTCGCGAACTCATCGATCATGCGGCATCAGCCTGCCATGAGCCGCTCGTGGATCAAGAGGGCCCAGGCGAATCGTGGGGAACTCAAGGTTCTGCTGCTGTCATATCGCCCCGTACTGGATGCCGGAACAGACGACGTAAGAAGGCGGAAGTCTCTGCAGCGTTGAAGGGCCCCGTGCCCGCCGAACACTACCCGGCGGGCACGGGGACGCTGCTCCGGGTGAGTAGCGCGGATGGCGCGGAACATGACGCTGGAGGAGACCGCCGACGCGTTCGCGGTCCCGGTTGGTGACCTGTGTGTTGTTCAGTGGCCGATGCTGTCCAGTTCGGCCACATCCTCGTTCGAGAGGGAGAGACCGGCGCCTGCGATGTTCTCGCGCAGGTGGGCGGTGGACGAAGTACCGGGGATGAGCAGGATGTTCGGCGAGCGCTGGATCAGCCAGGCCAGCGCGACCGACATGGGCGTCGCCCCCAGTCGGTCCGCGACCTGTGTGAGGGCCTCGGACTGCAGCGGCGTGAAGCCTCCCAGGGGGAAGAACGGCACGTAGGCGATGCCATCGGCGGCGAGATGATCTACGAGGTCGTCGTCGTGGCGGTGGGCGAGGTTGTACATGTTCTGCACGCACACGATCGGGGCGATGCCGCGCGCCTCAGCGACCTGCTCTCCGGTGACATTGCTGACGCCGAGGTGGCGGATCAGTCCCTCTTGCTGGAGGTCGACGAGCGTCTCGAATGCTTCGGCGATCGAGCCGGCCTGCGGGCCCTGAGCGTCACCCATGCGCATGTTGACCAGGTCGAGGGTGTCGACGCCGAGGGATTCGAGGTTTTCATGGACCTGCTTGCGCAGGTCTTCGGGGCGCCGGGCCGTGGGCCAGCCGCCCTGTGCGTCGCGGGTCGCCCCCACCTTGGTGGCGATGAACAGCGGCTCCGGGTAGGGGTGCAGCGCTTCACGGATCAGCTCATTCGTGAAGCGCGGTCCGTAGGCGTCGCTGGTGTCGATGTGGGTGATCCCGAGGCTGACTGCCTCGCGCAGCACGGCCAGAGCGCCGTCGTGATCGGCGGGCGGCCCCATGACCCACGGGCCGGCGAGCTGCATCGCGCCGTAGCCGAACCGGGTGACGGACGAGTCACCCAGCGTCCAGGTTCCGCCGGGAAGAGGTGCGGAGGGCGTGTTCATCGTGGCGCCTTTCACTTCATGCAAGGGATGGTGTCTCCAGCCCCCTTGCACCAGTGTTGGAGAGGAACTTCCTGCCGGGAAGTAGGCACTCTGAAGTGCGTAACACCCCATAAGGTGAGAGGCGAAATCAGTGACGACGAAGGCCGACAGGAAAGCGCAGGCCAAGGCGGAGTACAACGCGTTCCTGGCGGTGTGCCCCAGCCGTCAGCTCCTCGACCGGATCTCAGACAAGTGGGTCGTCCTGATCCTGTGTGCACTGGGCGGTGACACACCCGAACAGTCCGGCGCATCGCACGCCCCGAAGGCGATGCGCTACTCCGAGCTGGCCCGGCTACTGGCCGGCGTCAGCCAGAAGATGTTGACCCAGACCCTACGGGCTCTCGAACGCGACGGCTTGCTCATCCGCACCGTGACACCCACGGTCCCTGTCACCGTCACCTACGAGCTGACCGACCTCGGCCTCTCGCTCCACCACCTGACACGCGGGCTCAGGCAATGGGCCCAGACCCACATGGAACAAGTCCTCGCCAACCGCGAGAGCCACGACGCACGAGCTTCCTAGGACGTGCGAGGCCGCCGGCGGCGACGTGGCGCGGATCGTGGACATCCTCGGCATCGACCCGCGCATCGGCAGCGGCGGGATGAGGCCCGGCATCGGTTACGGCGGTGGCTGCCTTCCCAAGGACGTCCGCGCTTTCACCGCCTCCGCCCGGCAGCTCGGTGCCGACCGGGTCGCCGACCTCCTGCTCGTCGACTGTCGAACCGCCCTCGACCCCGAGCCTTGGCGCACCGCCGACTGGACGGTCCACCAACTCGGCCGTCCCGGGAAGTAGCCCCTCGCGGCAGCCGCTTCCCGGGATCCGCACCGGGCGCTCAGAAGGTGCCGAACCGGCCGGACTTGACGCCTGCGACGAACGTCGAGAACGCGCCGGTGGGCAGGTTGAGGACCGGGCCGGTGGTGTTCTTGGAGTCGCGGACGGGGATCACGCCGTGGGTGGCGGTGAGGTTGACGGCGACCTCGACGCAGGCGCCGCCGTTGTCGCTGTAGGAGGACGTGAACCAGCGGGGGGTGTCGGTCGTCGTCATGGGGTGCCCTTTCGTGTGCGGACTCAGAAGGTGCCGAACTGGCCGGACTTGACGCCCGCGACGAACGTCGAGAACGCCCCGGTGGGCAGGTTGAGGACCGGGCCGGTGGTGTTCTTGGAGTCGCGGACGGGGATCACGCCGTGGGTGGCGGTGAGGTTGACGGCGACCTCGACGCAGGCGCCGCCGTTGTTGCTGTAGGAGGACGTGAACCAGCGGGGGGTGTCGGTCGTCGTCACGGGATGCCCTTTCGGAGCTCTTTGATCAGATCCACGGATGCCGTTTGGTGGAGCGCTTCCGCCTGTAGCTGATGGTAGGACGTCAAGACCGGTAGTACGGACGTGGTTTCGCGATCAAGGTGTCCCTGCGTCTGAGACTCGGCGTAGCACATCATGGACCGATCCGCCATAGTCAGTAGATAGACAGGCAGGTCGAAGGGGCGACGTTCCCCCAGCTCGTATGGCGCCACCTGCAACACCGTGTTGGGGCGTTCGGCGAACTCAAGCAGCCGGTCGAACTGGGCGCGCATGACTGCGGAGCCTCCGATGGGGCGACGGAGGCAACTCTCGTCCATCACTGCGAAGATCATCGGGGGGCGGCGCCGCTCCAGCGCCTTCTGGCGCTCGGCGACAACCGAGACGCGTTCGGCGGCATAGTCGGCGGTGATGGTCCCTCGCCCCACCGCACTGTCCGCCAGCACCCGTGCGTACTCCGGCGTCTGGAGCAGGCCAGGAATGATCCCGATCTCGTACAGCCGGATCTCCACCGCGCGGCCCTCGTGTCCGACATACTCCGGGAAGCCCTCCAGCAGCACCCCGTGCTTGATCTCGCGGTACTTGCGTTCGAACAGGTCGCCCGTACCCAGCGCCCGGTCGGCACTGCGCGAGAAGCGCAAGGTTGCCATTTTCCGACCAGTTTCAACAGCTGAGACATGGGTGCTGGAGTAGCCCATCTCCGCGCCCAGATCCTCCTGCTTCCACCCTCTGTTCTCGCGGCAACTGCGCAGCTGTGCTCCGTAGCCGGCCTGCGGGCTGCTCTCGGGTCGAAGCTCCTTGCGATTGACCAACGCGACACCAACTCTCCTGCCAGCACTGACACGTTGAGTGAGCACCGACTCTACGCCACGCTGAATCCGCTTGGTAGCGAAATGGCTACGGAGAGGAACGGCCATGCCTGGCGAACACAGTCCTGCCGGCCGACAGGAGTCCCGCACCCATCCGGCCGTCGGCACGCTGGTGGTGGACACCGGAAGCGGTGACGTCGTGGGGGAGTTCCGCGGGGTCGCCGGCTCCCGCTGGTCGCTGCGGCCGGTGTGCGGCGGGGCCGAGTGGGAGGCGGAACCCGGCCGCGTACGGCCGGCGAGCGACGCGGAGCGCCTGCGTGCGCGGACCGCCCGCGCGAACGCCCGGAGCCGGGGCGAGTTCCTGTGAAGCGCGAGATCAAGGGAAGGTGTCCGATGAAGACTGGAGAACGTGCGCGGCTGGAGGCGTACTTCGCCCGCACCGCATGGGAGTTCGCCCCCTCGCTGGTGCCTTCCTCGCTGCTGGTGACGCGGCTTGTGCCCGAACGGGTCCCGTTCGTACGGGTGGTGGGCACGGTCTCGCGCCTGCGCGGCGTGCTCCCGGAGCCGGAGCCGGGGGCCGCGCGCGGGGACGGTGCGGCGAAGCGCGAGGTGGAGCGGCTGTTCGCGGTGGACGAGCTGTCCCGCGAGCGGCTCGCCGATCCGGGGACGGTGCTGACGTATCTGGAGACCCGGGCGGCCGGTGAACCGGTGGTGCTGCTGGACGCGGGCGGCTGCTTCGCGCCGTCCCTCGACGTGCTGTGCGAGCGGTTCAGCGGAACCGTGCTCGGCGTGGTGGAGGACAGCGACAGCGGGCACCGGCGGTACGCGGAGCGGGAGAAGCTGCCCTGCCCCGTGGTCTCCGTCGCGCGGTCCCCGCTGCGGGAACCGGAGGAGTTCCTGCTCGGGCAGTCCGTCGTCTCCGCGGCGGAGGCACTGCTGCGCGGGTGGCGGGAGACACCGGACGCCCGGCCCGCGCTGGTGCTCGGCTTCGGGCGGCTCGGCGGCGCGGTCGCCTCCGCGCTGAGCGCCAGGGGAGCGCGGGTCACGGTGTACGACACCGATCCGGAGCGGCGGGCGCAGGCGCTGGCGCGGGGCTACGGCGTAGTGGCGGACCGGCAGGCCGCGCTGGCGGCGGCGGCGCTCGTCGTCTGCGCGTCGGGCGCGCTCGCACTGCGCGGCGAGGACTTCCCCGTGCTGCCGGACGGGGCCTTCGTCACCACGGTGACCGGCCCGGCAGAGGCGCCGGACCTCTCCGGGCTGCCCGAGGAGTACGGCAGGTACACGGCGACCCGGCACGTCACCCGCTACGAATCGGCGGAGCACTACTTCTACCTGCACGACGCGGGCGCGGCCGTCGGCGTCCCGCGCGGCGCGGGCGCGGACCCGTACCCCTGCCTGGCGCAGGCCGAGATCCTCGCGGCCCTGCGCACCCTCGCGGACGGCCGCCCCACCCGCACCCTGCACGAGGTGCCTCCGGCGGACCGCCGCAAGATCGCCGCCCTGTGGCTCCATTACTACAGCGAGCGGTGACCGGGCCCGTCCGTCCGCGTCCGGGCCGACCGAGCCCTCGTGGTCCTCGCCGCCGTCCTGAGTGCCGGACACGGGACAGGCGGCGGCGAGGTTTTTTCGGCCGGAAAGTGTCTTCGGGTTCGTCGGGGACAAGGGCTCGGGAAAACCCTGTTCTCGCTGGTGGCGCCGCGAGGCTGTTGATCCGGTGTCTTTCCGGTTTCCTTTCGATGTCTTTCGGGCTCCACGGCATGTGTGCATTCGGCGCGTTTGCGCCGGTCACCCTGCGCGGAGCGTGGTCGCGCGGTACGGGTTTTGAACCGGTGGAAGGCCTTGAGACGGTCCTTGGTCACAGGTTCGCGCCGTGTTACATTCGGGAATGCACCATGTCCGATTCGCTGGTTCGCAGCGAATATCGCTGCCATCGCCGCGTACCTCAATGAACCGGCACCGAGTAAGGTAGCCACGGTAGGGGATAGTGTGACGAACGAGTCTGGCAAATGGGCGGACCCCAACTACTCATCGGTCGATCAGTCGGACAGAACAGTCCCTGTCAATCTGCGGCAGACAGGCCGACCGGACATCAAGCTTCTGATATCGACGCGCGCCCGTAAGTCGCCGTACTGGCATCTCGCGGTCGAAGCGGGATGCTGGCGCGCGGAGGTCTACAACCGCATGTATCTGCCCAGGGGCTACGGCTCCGACGAGGGCGGCGGGTCCGGAGCCGAGTACGAGGCGCTGACGCAGCGGGTGACGTTGTGGGACATCGCGGCCGCCCGGCAGATCCGCGTGCGGGGGCCCGAGGCCACCGAGTTCGTCGATTACGTCGTGACGAGGGACGTCACGCGGCTGGCGTCCATGCGGGCGGCGTACACCGTGCTCTGCGACGCCGGCGGCCGGATGATCAACGACCCGCTGCTGCTGAAGATCTCCCCCGAGGAGTACTGGTTCAGCATCTCCGACTCGGATCTGTCGCTGTGGCTCAAGGGGGTGAATGTCGGCAAGGGGTTCGATGTCCAGATCCAGGAGATGGACGTGTCGCCCGTCCAGATCCAGGGGGCGCAGGCGAACAGCCTGATGGCCGACCTCATCGGCGATATGGCCGCCGAGATGCCCGTTTTCGGTCTGGCGGAGACCGAGATCGCCGGACTTCCGGTACTCGTTTCACGCACCGGTTTCTCCGGAGAGGCCGGATATGAAGTCTACCTCAAGAATTCAAGCATTCACGCGGAGCAGATGTGGGATGCGATTCTCCGGGCGGGCGATAAGTACGGACTGACGGTGACCGGCCCCATACAGCCCCACCGGGTCACGTCAGGAATTCTCGCGTGGGGGCAGGACGTCGACAGCGAGATGGTTCCTTTCCAGGTCGGACTGGCGTCCCACATTCCCCGCAACAAGGCGTCGGACTACATCGGCCGTGCCGCCCTCGAAAAGATGCGGGACGAGATCGCCGCCGGAAACCACCCTTACCGGCTCACCATGGTGGGCCTGAAGATGGAGGGTGAGCCGCTCGTGGACTACCTGTCCGACTTCTGGCTGGTCGCACCGGCGCCGGACGCGGAACCCGTGGGCTACCTGACGTCCGCCTCGTACGCCCCGAAGATCCGGTCGAACGTCGCCCTGGCCCGCCTGCCGGTCGACCTCGCGGTCCCGGGGACACAGGTGTACGTGTTCAAGCCGTCCGGCGACTCGACGGGCACGGGCATCCCGGCCGTGGTCTCGGAGTTCCCGATCGAGTGAGGCCGCCCGGCCACGGCCCCGGGCAGCCGGAACGGCCCGCCGGCTCCCCCCCGGCGGGCCGTTCCGGCCGCCCGGCCGCGGGCGCGGGGGCGGTTCCTGCCTCAGGCCGAGCCGACCCCCGCCGTCTGCCGCACCTCGTCCTCCTGGAGGCGGTCGGCGGTGCGCTCGGCGGTGCGGCGGGCCCAGGGGCCGCTGGTGAGGGCGCCCAGGACGAGGACGAGGACGCCGCAGGCGACCAGGACCCACCAGCCGGGGCGGGCGGCGGAGACGAAGGTGTCGCGGTAGGACGAGGAGCCGATGCCGGAGACCAGGAGGGCGCCGACCACGGCGACGCCGAGGGTCGAGCCGAGCTGCCTGCTGGTGGAGGCGACGGCCGCGGCGACCCCGGCCTGGGCGCGGGGCATGCCGGAGACGGCGGTGTTGGTGATGGGCGCGTTCACGAAGCCGAAGCCGATGCCGAACAGCACGTAGCCGAGGACCAGGGTGAGGTCGGACGTCTCCGCCTCGAAGGCGGCGAACAGCACCGCGCTCACCGTCATCGCGGTCCCGGCGATCAGCAGCGGCAGCCGGGGCCCGCGGGTGCCGACCAGCCGCCCGGACAGCGGCGCGCACAGGAACGTGGGCGCCGCCATCGGCAGCATCCACAGACCGGCGTGCAGGGCGTCGAGGCCGCGCACGTTCTGGAGATAGAGCGTGGAAAGGAACAGGAAGCCGCCGAGCGCCGCGAAGCCGCTGACCGCGATGACCGTGGCCCCGCTGAACGGCGCGGAGCGGAAGAAGCGCAGGTCGATCAGGGGTTCGGCGCGGCGCGGCTCGTACCACAGCAGCCCGAGCAGTGCGGCGAGCGCGACGGCGGCGAACGGCACCACGACGGCGGCGCTGGCGTCCGGCGCCTCGATGATCGCGTACGTCAGCGCGCCGAACAGGGCGATGACGAGCACCTGGCCGACCGGGTCGGGGCGGCGGGCCCGGGGGGCGCGGGACTCGGGGACGTAGCGGAGGGTGAGCAGGATCGCGGCGAGGGCGACGGGCAGATTGAGCCAGAAGATCGAGCGCCAGCCGACCGACTCCACCAGCAGCCCGCCGACCAGCGGCCCGGCCGCCATGGATATGCCGACCACCGCGCCCCACACACCGATGGCACGGGCGCGTTCGCGCGGGTCGGTGAAGGTGTTGGTGATGATCGACATGGCGACCGGGTTGAGCATCGAGCCCCCGACCGCCTGCACCATCCGGAAGACGACGAGCAGCTCCAGATCGGGCGCGAGCGAGCACAGCAGCGAGCCGAGGGCGAAGACGACAAGACCGGTCATGAAGACGCGCTTGCGGCCGACGCGGTCGGCGGTGGAACCGGCGAGCATCAGCAGCGACGCCAGGACCAGCGTGTAGGCGTCGATGGTCCATTGCAGGCCGGACGTGCTCGCGTGCAGCTCGCGCTGCATGGAGGGCAGGGCGACGTTCAGGACGGTGTTGTCGAGACTCACGATCAGCAGGCTCATGCAGCAGATCGCGAGCACCAGCAGCCGCCGGCGGTGACTCAGCTCGGGCATGGGTTCCAGCGTAGTCCACTTCGATAGTGCGGTTAACTAATGACCGTTACAAGTGCCTCGTGCATGCGAGACAATGAGGGAATGCCCATGCCCGAGTCCCCCCTCCAGATCGGTCCGCACATCGCGGCGCCGCCGGTCGTCCTCGCCCCGATGGCCGGGATCACCAACGCCCCCTTCCGCACCCTGTGCAGGGAGTTCAGCGGCGGCAAGGGCCTGTTCGTCAGCGAGATGATCACGACCCGGGCCCTGGTCGAGCGCAACGAGAAGACGATGCAGCTGATCCGGTTCGACGCGAGCGAGCAGCCGCGTTCGATCCAGCTGTACGGCGTCGATCCGGCGACCGTCGGCAAGGCGGTCCGCATGATCGCGGAGGAGGGCCTCGCCGACCACATCGACCTGAACTTCGGCTGCCCGGTCCCCAAGGTGACCCGCAAGGGCGGCGGCTCGGCCCTGCCCTTCAAGCGCAACCTGCTGCGCGCGATCCTGCGCGAGGCGGTCAGCGGCGCGGGGGACCTGCCGGTCACCATGAAGATGCGCAAGGGCATCGACGACGACCACCTCACCTACCTCGACGCCGGCCGTATCGCCGCCGAGGAGGGCGTCACCGCCATCGCGCTGCACGGCCGCACCGCCGCCCAGCACTACGGCGGCACCGCCGACTGGGACGCCATCGCGCGTCTCAAGGAGCACGTCCCGGAGATCCCCGTCCTCGGCAACGGCGACATCTGGTCCGCCGAGGACGCGCTGCGCATGGTCCGCGCCACCGGCTGCGACGGCGTGGTCGTCGGCCGCGGCTGCCTGGGGCGGCCCTGGCTCTTCGCCGACCTGGTCGCGGCCTTCGAGGGCCGCCCGGACGCGTTCGTGCGGCCCACGCTGCGCGAGGTCGCCGACGTGATGGTGCGGCACGCGACCCTGCTCGGGGAGTGGATCGGCGACGAGGCACGCGGTGTCATCGACTTCCGCAAGCATGTCGCCTGGTACCTGAAGGGCTTCGCGGTCGGTTCCGAGATGCGCAAGCGCCTGGCGATCACCTCCTCCCTGGCCGAGCTGCGCACCGGCCTGGACGAGCTGGACCTCGACCAGCCCTGGCCCACCGGCGCCGACGGCCCCCGCGGCCGCACCTCCGGCAACAACCGCGTCGTCCTCCCGGACGGCTGGCTCAAGGACCCCTACGACTGCGCCGGCGGCATCAGCGAGGACGCGGAACTGGACACATCGGGCGGCTGAGGCCCCGTTCCCGGCCGCCGGGCGTCTGGCTCCCGGTTCTCGGCCGTCAGGCCCCTGGCTCCCGGCCGCCGGGCGCCCGGTCTCTCCGGTTCCGGCCTCGGGCCCCTGGCTCCCGGTTCCCCGCTCCCGGCCGCCGGGCGCCCGGCAGCCGGAGACCGGCCGCCGGGCGCCCGGTCTCCGGCTCCCGGCCTCGGGCCCCCGGATTCCAGCCCTCGTCCCCGGCCTCCGGCCCGCTCCCGCCCCTGGCCGCACGGACTCCCTGGGGCCAGTCCCCGCCCCCGCCCCACCCCGAGCCGCGCCCGACCGCCGCTCCGCCCCCTCCCGAGCGCGCGCAACGCGCGTCCACGCGTCCCCAGCGCGGCCGGACATGCGGTCCGGGCGTCCGCATGGTGAAATCCGAGCGTGTGCGGCAGCGTGATTCTCGCCACCCTTGAGAGGGGTTTTGCTCAGATGAGCGGATCTTTGCCCGTCTGCACTTCTCCAAGGGGTGGCACTCGGTGCCACCCGGTGATCGTTCATCGATCGAAATCACACGTGCCCAGAGCCGCTCACATGAGCGATCGAGCGGGTTCGCGAGCCAGAATCCGTTCAAGAAGTGAAAACATCCGGCCCTGACGACTTGCCAAGCCTTGACTTTCGATCCGCTGGCGGACCGCTGGTTACAGGCGCATGACGCACGAGTGGACGTACCCACAAGCCTTTGATCTGGGTATGTTCCTCGCCGTCAGGGCAGCCACCGCGTCCTCGAGGAGTCGAGACCCGTGTCGGAAAACAAAGATCTCCAGGTACCCGCGCCGGGCGGGAGCGTTGAGGGCGTGAAGTTCGTCTACGACTTCACCGAGGGCAACAAGGACCTCAAGGACCTGCTCGGCGGCAAGGGCGCGAACCTCGCCGAGATGACCAACCTGGGGCTCCCCGTCCCGCCGGGCTTCACCATCACCACCGACGCCTGCAAGGTCTACCTGGACAGCGGCGAGGAACCGGCGGCCCTGCGCGACGAGGTGAGTGCGCACCTCGACGCGCTGGAGCAGCGCATGGGCAAGAAGCTCGGCCAGGCCGACGACCCGCTGCTGGTCTCCGTGCGCTCCGGGGCGAAGTTCTCCATGCCCGGCATGATGGACACCGTCCTGAACATCGGGCTCTCCGACAAGTCCGTCCAGGGCCTGGCCAAGCAGGCCGGCGACGAGCGGTTCGCGTGGGACTCCTACCGCCGCCTCATCCAGATGTTCGGCAAGACCGTCCTCGGCGTCGACGGCGACCTCTTCGAGGACGTGCTGGAGAAGGCCAAGGAGGCCAAGAAGGTCGCCGTCGACACCGAACTGGACGCGGCCGACCTGAAGAAGCTGGTCACCAAGTTCAAGAAGATCGTCAAGACCGAGGCCGGCCGCGACTTCCCGCAGGACCCGCGCACGCAGATGGACCTCGCGATCAAGGCCGTCTTCGAGTCCTGGAACGGCGACCGCGCCAAGCTCTACCGCCGCCAGGAGCGCATCCCGCACGACCTCGGCACCGCCGTCAACGTCTGCTCGATGGTCTTCGGCAACCTCGGCCCCGACTCCGGCACCGGCGTCGCCTTCACCCGCGACCCCGCCTCCGGCCACCAGGGCGTCTACGGCGACTACCTCCAGAACGCCCAGGGCGAGGACGTCGTCGCCGGCATCCGCAACACCGTGGCGCTCGCCGAGCTGGAGCAGATCGACAAGAAGTCGTACGACCAGCTCATGCAGATCATGGAGACCCTGGAGAACCACTACAAGGATCTCTGCGACATCGAGTTCACCATCGAGCGCGGCCAGCTCTGGATGCTCCAGACCCGCGTCGGCAAGCGCACCGCGGGCGCCGCCTTCCGCATCGCCACCCAGCTCGTCGACCAGGGCCTGATCGACGAGGCCGAGGCGCTCCAGCGCGTCACCGGCGCCCAGCTCGCCCAGCTGATGTTCCCGCGCTTCGACGACGGCGCCAAGGTCGAGCAGGTCGGCCGGGGCATCGCCGCCTCGCCGGGCGCCGCCGTCGGCAAGGCCGTCTTCGACTCGTACACCGCCGTCAAGTGGTCCCGCTCGGGCGAGAAGGTCATCCTGGTCCGCCGCGAGACCAACCCCGACGACCTGGACGGCATGATCGCCGCCGAGGGCATCCTGACCTCCCGCGGCGGCAAGACCTCCCACGCGGCCGTCGTCGCCCGCGGCATGGGCAAGACCTGTGTCTGCGGCGCCGAGGACCTGGAGGTCGACACCAAGCGCCGCCGGATGACCGTCCCCGGCGGGCACGTCGTCGAGGAGG
Source organism: Streptomyces sp. PL-25 (assembly GCF_058344915.1). Lineage (NCBI taxonomy): Bacteria > Bacillati > Actinomycetota > Actinomycetes > Kitasatosporales > Streptomycetaceae > Streptomyces > Streptomyces sp. PL-25. The sequence continues at coordinate 2,226,677 of NZ_CP136997.1, read as the reverse complement.
GCGACGTCATCTCCATCGACGGCTCCTCCGGCAAGGTCTACCTGGGCGAGGTCCCGGTGGTGCCCTCCCCGGTCGTGGAGTACTTCGAGGGCCGGATGCACGCGGGCGCCGACGACGCCGACGAACTCGTCCAGGCGGTCCACCGCATCATGGCCTTCGCCGACCGCAAGCGCCGCCTGCGGGTGCGCGCCAACGCCGACAACGCCGAGGACGCGCTGCGCGCCCGCCGCTTCGGCGCCCAGGGCATCGGCCTGTGCCGCACCGAGCACATGTTCCTCGGCGACCGGCGCGAACTGGTCGAGCGGCTGATCCTCGCCGACACCGAGGCCGAGCGCGAGGAGTCCCTCAAGCAGCTCCTGCCGCTCCAGAAGAAGGACTTCGTCGAGCTGTTCGAGGCGATGGACGGCCTGCCGGTCACCGTGCGCCTGCTCGACCCGCCGCTGCACGAGTTCCTGCCCGACATCACCGAGCTGTCGGTCCGCGTGGCCCTGGCCGAGTCCCGCCAAGAGCCGCACGAGAACGAGCTGCGCCTGCTCCAGGCCGTGCACCGGCTGCACGAGCAGAACCCGATGCTGGGCCTGCGCGGCGTCCGCCTCGGCCTGGTCATCCCCGGCCTGTTCACCATGCAGGTGCGGGCCATCGCGGAGGCCGCCGCCGAGCGCAAGGCCGCCAAGGGCGACCCGCGCGCCGAGATCATGATCCCGCTGGTCGGCACCGTCCAGGAGCTGGAGATCGTCCGCGAGGAGGCCGACCAGGTCGTCGCGGAGGTGGAGGCGGCCACCGGGACCAGGCTCAAGCTGGCGATCGGCACCATGATCGAGCTGCCGCGCGCCGCGCTCACCGCCGGGCAGATCGCCGAGGCCGCCGAGTTCTTCTCCTTCGGCACCAACGACCTGACCCAGACCGTGTGGGGCTTCAGCCGCGACGACGTGGAGGCCAGCTTCTTCACCGCGTACCTGGAGAAGGGCATCTTCGGGGTGTCGCCGTTCGAGACGATCGACAAGGACGGCGTCGGCTCCCTGGTGAAGTCCGCCGCCAAGGCCGGCCGCGCCACCCGCCCCGACCTCAAGCTCGGCGTCTGCGGCGAGCACGGCGGCGACCCGGAGTCCGTCCACTTCTTCCACGAGGTGGGTCTGGACTACGTCTCCTGCTCCCCGTTCCGCATCCCGGTCGCCCGCCTGGAGGCGGGCCGCGCGGCCTCCGGCTCGGAGGGCAGCGACCACCGGTAGAGCCGGTGACCGCCGGCCACGCGCCGGCGCCGCAGATCCCGGAGTCCTCGTCGTGGTCCCCGACCCTCACTACCGATTGCGACGAGGACTCCGGTCCCCACAGCGAAACAGCGAAACGGTCCCCACAGCGAAACAGCGAAACAGCGAAGGGGCGGCGTCCTGTGCGGGGACGCCGCCCTTCCCGTGTCCGGCTCCGCACGGCCGGCGGGTGCTCAGTCCTGGTCGGTGTGCTCGCGCGCGATCTTGCCGCTGGCCGCGTCGACGTCGTACGTCGTCTTCTTCCAGTCCTTCGTGTCGACGACGTCGACGGCCCAGACGAGCTTGCCGTCGTTCTCGTCGAGCATGGCGCCGGTGACGGTGCCCTTCTTCTTGCCGGTGGCGGTCTTCACGGCCTGGGCGGGGCTCTGCGTGGCCTTGCGCAGCCGGTCGGCCACTTTGCGGCGGTCGTCGGCGCTCTGGCCGGACTGGGTCTGGTTGCGGAAGACCTTCCCGTTCGCCGCGTCGACGTCGACCATGTGGACCGTGCCGTCGGCGGCGGCGACCTTCGCCTGCCACTCGGGGGAGCCGGGGGAGGGGGCCGGGGCGGGCGAGGACGGGCTCGCGGTGCCGGGGCTCGCGGTACCCGGGCTCGCCGTGCCGGGACTGGCCGTGCCGGGGCTCGCCGTCCCGGGGCTAGCCGTGCCCGGCGACGCGGAGTTCTCCTGCGAGACGGCCTTCAGCTCGATCCCCATGAGTTTGCCCCCGGACACCTCCTTCACGGCGGTGCCGGCGGCCTTGTCCCAGCTCACCTTCGTCTTGGAGACCAGGTCCCGGCGCTGCATCTGGTCCTTGGTCAGCGAGGCGGTGGGCGAGGGCGAGGCGGTGTCGGTAGGCGAGGCGGTCGTGGGAGCGGCCTCGGCCGCCTCGGCCTGCGACCCGGTCGTGGTCGAACAGGCGGTCATCAGCAGGGCGGAACCGCCCAGGGCGCAGATCGCGACGATCGTGCGGAGGGGCGGGATACGAAGCGCAGTGGTCATAGCACTGTCAGTAACCCCCGCACCGGAACATGACACCGACCCGCCGCCGAATCCACCCCAATGGCCCCGCCCGTCACCGGCCCGGCCGTGTACGCCGTGCGGGCGCGCCGGGCGGGTGCGCGCCGTGCGGCCGGGGCTGGCCGAAACGGTGCTCTTGACGCGTACACACCGCTGCGACGCTCCTGTCGTAATCGCGGCGCATGGTTGATCGTTGGGCCGTGCGCGGCGGGTGTGCGGCCGCGTGGCAGGGCATACGGCACCGGGCACAGGTGCGGGGACACGAACGCCAGGGGGCGCAGATGACCATCAGCCGCAGAGCACTGCTCGCCGCCGGGGCCGTCGCGGGCGGCGGACTGCTGACCGCCTGCGGCGGCAACACCGGGCGCGGGGGCGGCGGCTCGGGGCCCGCGCTGTCGCAGTGGTACCACCAGTACGGCGAGCCGGGCACCGAGCAGGCGGTCAAGCGGTACGCCGCCGCGTACGAGAAGGCGCGCGTCACCGTGCAGTGGCGGCCGGGCGACTACGACCGGCAGACCGCCGCCGCCCTGCTGACCGACTCCGGTCCCGACGTCTTCGAGGTCGACGGGCCCACCCTGGACCAGATCCAGGGCGGCCAGGTCGCCGACCTCACCGCCCTGCTCGCCGGGGTGGAGGACGACTTCAACCCGGCGGTGCTCGCCCCGAAGAAGTACGACGGGAAGATCTGGGGCGTCCCGCAGGTCGTCGACATGCAGATGCTCTACTACCGCAAGAGCCTGCTGAAGGACGCCGGTCTCGAACCGCCCGGCACCCTCGACGCGCTCGTCGACGCCGCGAAGAAGCTCACCACCAGGAAGACCAAGGGCCTCTTCCTCGGCAACGACGGCGGCGCGGGCGTCCTCGGCGGAACTCCCCTGTACGCGGCCGGACTCCAGCTCGTCACCGACGACGGCAGGCCCGGCTTCGACGACCCGGCCGCCGCCCGCGCCCTCGCCAAGATCCGCAGGCTCTACGCCGACAGGTCGCTGCTGCTCGGCGCCCCCGCGGACTGGTCCGACCCGTCCGCCTTCCTCCAGGGCCTGACCGCCATGCAGTGGTCCGGGCTGTGGGCGCTGCCCCAGGTGCAGAAGGAACTCGGCGACGACTTCGGGGTGCTGCCGTTCCCGAAGGACGGCCCGGCCGGACGGCCCGCCGTGCCGGTCGGGGCGTACGCCGCCGCCGTCAGCGCCCGCAGCCGCGACCGGGAGGCCGCCGAGGCGTACGTGAAGTGGCTATGGGTCGAACGCACCGACGACCAGGAGGACTTCGCGCTCTCCTACGGCTTCCACATCCCGGCCCGGATCTCGCTGGCGAAGAAGGCCGCCAAGCTGCGCACGGGCGCCGCCGCCGAGGCGGTCCGCCTCACCACCGACCACGGCCACGCCGAGCCCCTGCTGTGGACCCCGGCCGCTCGCACCGCCTACCAGGACGCGCTGAGCCGGATCATCAAGGACGGCGCCGACCCGGACGCCGAACTGCGGTCGGTGCTGCGGAAGGTGACGGCCGAGCTCGACCGCGTACGGAACAAGAAGCCGTGAGCAGCCGTACGGTGGCCGGCCCCGCCACGGGCCCCCGGGCGGGCGGCGAGCGCGCACCGGGCGACCGCACGGCGGCGGCCCGCCGCGGCCTCACCCGGCGGCGCACCCTGTGGTTCTGGGTGTTCGTCGGGCCCTTCGCCGCCGGGCTCGCCCTGTTCACCTACGTCCCGCTGCTGTGGAGCGTCGGCCTCAGCTTCTTCGACGCGCACAACACCGTCACGCCCACCCGCTTCGTCGGCCTCGGCAACTACACCGCGATGCTGTCGGACGGCGCCTTCACCGGCAGTCTGCGCACCTTCCTGCTGTTCACCGCGTTCATCGTCCCGGCCACCTATGTCCTGTCGCTGGCGCTCGCCCTCATGGTCAACCGGGTGCGCCGGGCGCAGGCGTTCTTCCGGTCGGTGTTCTTCCTGCCGGCCGCGTGCAGCTATGTCGTGGCCGCGCTGATCTGGAAGATGTCGATCTTCAACGGGGTCCGGTTCGGCCTGGCCAACACCGTCCTGGACGCCTTCGGCGCCGAGCCGGTGGCCTGGCTGTCCACCACCCACCCGCCCTGGTACTGGCTGGTCATCGTCACCGTACGGCTGTGGCTCCAGGCGGGCTTCTACATGATCCTCTTCCTGGCCGGGCTCCAGCGGATCGACCCGGTGCTCTACGAGGCCGCCGCCGTGGACGGCGCCCGGCCCGGACCGCAGGTGCTGCGCCACATCACGCTGCCCCAACTGCGCGCCACCTCCGTCGCGGTGGTGCTGCTCCTCGTCGTCAACGCCTTCCAGTCCTTCGACGAGTTCTACAACCTGCTCTCCGACGCCCGCGGTTACCCGCCCTATGCCCGCCCGCCGCTCGTCTACCTCTACTACACCGCCCTCGGCCAGGGGCAGAACCTCGGGACGGGCAGCGCGGGCGCGGTGATCCTCGCCCTGATCATCGCGGTCGTCACGGTGGGCCAGGCCCGCTGGTTCGGACTGGGAAGGACGGATGCCGATGGATGACGCCCTGGTCCGGGCCGGGCGGGCGCTGCGCCTCGTGCTGCTGATCGCGCTCGCCCTGCTCTTCCTGGTCCCCTTCTACCTGCTGGTGCGCAACGGCCTGTCCAGTGAGCAGGACATCACCTCGCCCGACTGGACACTCTTCCCCTCCGAGCTGCGCTGGGGCAACGTCCGCGAGCTGTTCGACGACACCTCCGTGCCGTTCGCCCGCTCGCTGCTGAACTCCGCGCTGATCGCGGTCGCCACCACGCTCGGCACCCTGGTCCTCGCCTCCCTCGCGGGCTACGGCCTGGCCCGCATCCCCTACCGGCACGCGAACAAGGTCTTCTACGCCGTCCTGGGCACCCTCATGGTCCCGGCCGCCGTCACCTTCGTGCCCAGCTTCGTGCTGGTGTCGTCGCTGGGCTGGATCTCCACCCTGCGCGGACTGATCGTCCCCACCCTGTTCTCCGCCTTCGCCTGCTTCGTCTTCCGGCAGTACTTCCTGGGCTTCCCGCGCGAGCTGGAGGACGCCGCGCAGGTCGACGGGCTCGGCTACTGGCGGACCTACTGGCTGATCGTCGTGCCGAACGCCCGGCCGGTGTTCGCGGCCGTCGGCACGATCGTCTTCCTCGGCGCCTGGAACTCCTTCCTGTGGCCGCTGGTCATCGGCCAGGACCAGAGCGCCTGGACGGTCCAGGTCGCCCTGTCCTCCTTCACCACCGCCCAAGTGGTGCGGCTGCACGAGCTGTTCGTGGCCGCGGCCGTCTCGATCCTGCCGCTGCTCGCGGTGTTCCTGTGCTTCCAGCGGTGGATCGTGGCGGGAGTGGAGCGCTCCGGGATCGACTGACGCCGCGGCCGGGGCGCGCCACGGCGTCACAGCGAGCCGCCGCTGTCCACGACCAGATCGGTGCCGACGAGCGAGGCCGCGTCGTCGGAGGCCAGGTAGAGGATGGCGGCGGCGACCTCCTCGGTGGCGGAGACCCGGCCGAGGGGGAGGGTGGCGCGGGCCCGCTCGGTGCGGCCCTCCTCCGTCTCGCCGGGGCGCAGCGACATCCCGGTGGCGGTCGCGCCGGGGCTGACCACGTTGACGCGGACGCCGTCGCCGATGTGGTCCAGGGCCGCGCCCCGGCTGAGCGCGGTCACGGCGGCCTTGGTGGCGGAGTAGGCGGCGGCGCCCGGCGAGGTCGTGTGCGGGCCGAAGGTGGAGGACACGTTGACGATCGCGCCGCCGGACGGCTGGGTCCGCATCCGGCGGATCTGCGCCTGGAGGGCCAGGTGGACGCCGGTGACGTTGACGGCGAGCTGGGTGTGCCAGTCGTCCTCGGGCAGCTCGGCCAGGGGCGTGCCGCCCCGGAAGACGCCCGCGTTGTTGACGGCGACGTCGAGCGAGCCGAAGCGGTCCACGGCGGTCCGGACCAGCGCCTCGGCGTCGGCGGCGCGGGAGACGTCCGCGGCCACCGCGAGCGCCGTGCCGCCCGCCTCCTCGATCAGCGCGACCGTCTCGGCCAGCGGCTCCGGGCGGCGTCCGGCGACGACGACCCGGGCGCCCTCGGCGGCGAACGCGCGGGCCGTCGCCCGGCCGATGCCCGAGCCCGCGCCGGTGACCAGCACGGTCCGGCCGTCGAAGCGTCCGGCGGGCCGGGTGCTCTGGGTGGTCATGATCTCCCCTTTGGGCAGCTCTGGGTGGTGGGTCTTTATTTGACCGAACGGTTCAGTATGAAGGCCGAAGAAAACGCCCCCGCGTGCGAGGGGGCGGCGGATCAGCCGAGCAGGGCCAGGGCCTGCTCGGTCGCGTCGCGGACCCGGGCCGGGTCGCGGGTGGCCTTGCCCACCACCCGCATGCCCTGCATCAGCACCAGCAGCATCCGGGCCAGGGCGCGCGGATCGCGCTCGGCGCCCAGCTCGCCCTGGGCCCGCGCGCGGGTCAGCGCCGAGCCCAGCAGCGTCTCCATGTAGTCCCAGCGCTGCTCGACGCGGCGCGCCGCCTCGGGGTCGTGCGGCGCAAGCTCGGCCGCCGTGTTCGTCACGAAGCAGCCGCACTCCCGCTGCTCCGAGGTGGCCTCGCCGGCGAACCGCCGGATCACCGCCCGCACCGCGGGCAGCGCGGGCCCCGGCTGGGACAGCTCCCGCAGCAGCACCGCGTCGCTGTTCTCGCAGTACCGGTCGAACGCCTTGAGGTACAGCTCGTGCTTGCTGCCGAACGTCGCGTACAGACTGGCGCGCCCGATGCCGAGGTGCGCCACGAGGTCCGCCATCGACGTCGCCTCGTAGCCACGCCGCCAGAACAGCTCCAGGGCCGACTGCAACGCGGCGTCCGGATCGAACTCCTTGGTCCTGGCCACGTACGGAAGGCTAGCCCTTTCTGAAACGCACGGTCAAGTAAGCGGCCGGTCGAGGGAGGGGCGGACCTCAGAAGTCGCTCAGATGCATGGATCACGCACCCGCCCTTGCCTAGGGTCATGATCATGCCCGACATATCGCTGACCGTGATCGCCCTGCTGTGTCTCGCCGCGCTCGCGGCGGGGTGGATCGACGCCGTGGTCGGCGGGGGCGGGCTGCTGCTGTTGCCGGTGCTGCTGCTGGGGCTGCCGGGATCCACACCGGCCGCGTCCGCGCTGGGCACCAACAAGGCGGTCGCGATCGTCGGGACGACCGGCGCGGCGGTCACCTACGCCCGCCGGGCGCCCGTGGACGTGCGCACGGCGGTGCGCATCGGACTCGCGGCGCTCGCCGGGTCCTGCGCCGGTGCCTTCTTCGCGGCCGGGATGAGCACCGATGTGCTCAAGCCGCTGATCATGGTGGTGCTGCTCGCGGTCGGGGCCTTCGTGATCCTGCGGCCCGCCTTCGGCGCCGCCCCGGCGCCCGGCCCGGCCACCCGGCGGCAGATCCTGGCGGCGATCGGCCTGGCGGGCCTCGGCATCGGCTTCTACGACGGCTTCATCGGCCCCGGCACCGGTACCTTCCTGGTGCTGGCGCTGACCGCCGTCCTGCACCTGGACCTGGTGACCGCCTCCGCCACCGCCAAGATCGTCAACTGCTGCACCAACGCCGGTGCCCTGGCCACCTTCGCCTGGCAGGGCGCGGTGCTGTGGGAACTGGCGGCCCTGATGGCGGTGTTCAACCTGGCGGGCGGCATGCTGGGCGCCCGCACCGCGCTGAAGAAGGGCAGCGGCTTCGTCCGCGTCGTGCTGCTGACGGTGGTGTGCGCGCTGGTGGTGAACCTCGCCTACGAGCAGTGGGTGGCGTAGCGCGGCGGACCGCCTGCCCGCGGAGTCAGCGGCTGCCCGTCAGATGGGCGAAGACGACCACGTTGCCCTGGTAGCCGGTGGCCCGGGAGTAGCCGCCGCCGCAGGTGATCACCCGCAGCTCGGGGCGGGGCGCGGCGCCGTACACCTTCTGGTCGGGGAAGTCCTTCGCCGCGTACACCTCGATCGCGTCCACGGTGAACACCGCGACACCGCCGTCGCGGCGGTCCACCTCGATCACGCTGCCCTTCTTCAGCGCGCCGAGGTCGTAGAAGACGGCGGGGCCCTGGGTGTTGTCGACATGACCGGCCACGATCGCGGTGCCGCGCTCGCCGGGAGTGGTCCCGGCCTCGTACCACCCGGCCAGGTTCTTGTCGGCGGCCGGCGGCACGGCGAGGCTGCCGGAGGCGGTGAGGCCCAGGCCCGTCAGGGGAGCGTCCACCCGGATCGAGGGGATGCGGATCCGGACGGGCGGGGAGGGCGGCAGCGCGGGCGCGCTCAGCCGCTCCTCGCCCGGGTCCGGGGTGCCCTCGGCCGCGGCGGGCTGGGGCGGGGCGTGCGTGGCGCCCTCACCGTGCAGCAGCCACACGCCGCAGCAGAGGCTGACGACGGTGACGGCGGCTATCGCACAGTCGCCGATCCTGCGCATGCGTACCCCTCTCCGTATTTCCTCGTGTCGGGGCGGGTCCTGCGGTCGTGTCCCCTTCCCCTCCGGGCCGCGAGGGGCGTCGCACCCGGAGGGGGAGGGGACGTGCGGTACCGGCCGACGGACAGCGGAGGGTGTCCGTCAGATCCCGTCGCCTCTCGCCCGGCGATGCAGGAGCCAGGTACCGCCCGCGGCGGCGACGGCGAGAGCCGCCACGCCGGCCGCGGTCTGCACGGGGTCGTGGCCCAGAGCGCCGCCGACCCCCGTCTTCACACTTCCGCGGGGCTGCACCTGCTGCCCCTGTGCCGCCGTCAACGTGACGACCAGGTCGCCCTTGATCTCCCGGCCGCCCTCGGCGCACTCCGCGACGATCTCGTACGTCCCCGGCTGCGCGCTCTCCGGCACCCGGAAGCGGCCGATCGCGTCGTCCCGCTCGCTCGGCGCCAGGGTGAAGGGACCCGCGCCGACCGCGCTGGCGTCGCCCGCCGCGGAGGACTTCCCGCCGCACGCGGTGGTGTTCACGGTGACCTGCCCGCCCGGCACCACCGAGGTGGGGTACACCTCCAGGCCGCTCGCGGCCGAGCCGAGGGGGCGCGTGGCCACGGGAGCGGTGTCCGCGCCGTACGCGGGCGCGGCGAGGCCGCTCACGGCGGCGACGGCGAGCGCGGCCCCGGTCACGGCCCCGGCCGGCAGACGTGCGGTACGTCGCATCGGTGCTCCTTAGAGCTGCTCAGCGGTCGGGACACGGCCGCGGCACCCGCATGTGCCGCCGTCGTCGCGTCCCTGCCCTTCCGAGGTAAGTGGCACAGCCGCCCACGCGCTTCCTGAGGGGCCGTCAGAAATACGGTGAACGGGTGCCGCCGCGCCCGCCTCGGGCGCCGGAAGGTGCGACGTTCCCGCAGGTCAGGGCGTATGCCCCTGACGGTGTGTCGGAAATTTCCCGAAGGGTGCCCGGTGCGGGGGTGAACGGGTGACCGGGGTGCGCGGACCGGGCGCCGGGCCGCCGCTTGACCTCAACCTTGGTTGAGCTACCAGGCTGTGCCGCATGGACACCACCACCGCGCCCGGCGCGCCCCTGAAGGTCACCCTCGTCCTCGGCAGCAACCGGCACGGCCGCTTCGGACCCGTGGTCGCCGACTGGCTCCTCACCCATCTGCGCGCCCGCACCGGCCTCGCCGTCGAGGTCGTGGACGTGGCCGACACCGCCGCGCTCCCGACCAGCCTGGACCCCGGCCCGCAGGCGCGGGCCGCGCTCGCGGAGATCACCCCGAAACTCGTGGGGGCGGACGCGTTCGTCGTGCTGACCCCCGAGTACAACCACTCCGTCCCGGCCGGCCTCAAGAACCTCATCGACTGGCACTTCACCGAGTGGCAGGCCAAGCCGGTCGCCCTCGCCTCCTACGGCGGCCTCGCCGGCGGTCTGCGCGCCGTCGAGCACCTGCGGCAGATCTTCGCCGAGCTGCACGCGGTCACCGTCCGCGACACCGTCTCCTTCCACAACGCCGGCGCCTCCTTCGACGACACCGGCCACCCCAAGGACCCGACCGCCCCCGACGCCGCAGCCAAGGCCATGCTCGACCAGCTGACCTGGTGGGGCCACGCCCTGCGCGAGGCGAGGGAGCGGCGGCCGTACGGGAGTTAAGGGGCGGGGCGGGCCCTCGTGTGCACGACGACGGCCGCCCGGACGTGTGGTCCGAGCGGCCGCTGTGGCCGGTGGGGGCGGGTGTCAGTTCACGCTCACCGCGCTCCAGGCCGCCGCCACCGCGTTGTACTCCGCGCTGCCGGAGCCGTAGAGGTCCTTGGCGGCGTTGAGGGTGGCGGTGCGGGCGGCCGCGTAGTTGGTGGAGGAGGTCATGTAGACCGTGAGGGCGCGGTACCAGATCTTGCCGAGCTTGTCGTGGCCGATGCCGGTGACCGTGGAGCTGTTGCAGGTGGGGGAGTTGTAGGAGACGCCGTTCACGGTCTTGGCGCCGCTGCCCTCGGCGAGCAGGTAGGCGAAGTGGTTGGCGACGCCCGAGGAGTAGTGGACGTCGAGGTTGCCCACCGAACTGCTCCAGCAGTCGGCCGAGTTGCCGTCCCTGGAGGGCTTGTCCATGTAGCGCAGGGCGGTGCCGCCGAAGCCGGAGCGGACGATCTCCTCGCCGATCAGGTAGTCGCCGGGGTCGGCGGGGTTGGCCGCGTACCACTCGACCAGGGTGCCGAGGATGTCGGAGGTGGCCTCGTTGAGCCCGCCGGACTCGCCCGAGTACGTCAGCGCCGCCGTCTTGGACGTCACGCCGTGCGACATCTCGTGCCCGGCGACGTCGAGGGCGACCAGCGGACCGAAGGTCGTGCCGTCACCGTCGCCGTACGTCATGCAGAAGCAACTGTCGTCCCAGAAGGCGTTGTTGTAGTTGGTGCCGTAGTGGACGCGGTTGTACGAGCCCTTGCCGTCGCCCGCTATGCCGGTGCGGCCGTGGACGTTCTTGTAGTAGTCCCAGGTCTCGTCCGTGCCGTACTGGGCGTCCACCGCCGCCGAGGCCCGGTCCGCCGTCGCGCCCGTGCCCCAGTGGTTGTCGGCGTCCGTGAACAGGGTCGCGGGGGCCCGCTGGAAGCAGATGCCGAAGATGCACAGGTCGGTCTTGTTCTCCGCGTCACCGGTGTACGTGTTGCCCCGCGTCGGGTCCTTGAGCTGGTACGACGAGCCGGACTGGGTCGTCTCCAGCGCGACCGTCCCGCTGTAGAGGGACTTGCCGTCGCCGGTCGCCGTCTCGATGCTGTCCCAGGCGTCGATCTGCGCCCCGGTGTGCGCGTCGGTCAGGACGGTACGGGCGACCGGGTTGCCGAGCGAGTCCAGACCGGCGGCGACCGTGCGCCAGGCCAGCCGCGGACTGCCGTGCAGGGCGTCGACGACCAGGCTCGGCCGGGCCTTGACCTGCTGGAACCGGGTCCCGGCGTGCGCGCCGCGCAGGGCGCGCTCGGCCAGGTCGGCGGCCTTCGGGGCGGTGAGCGCCGGGGTGGTGGTCGCCAGTGCGATCGTGCCGTGGGTGGCGCGGTCCGCGCCCCGGTACGCCCCGTCCGGGGCCAGGTGGACCACGAAGTCGCCGCCCAGCACGGGCAGTCGGTCGTAGGTGCGGTCGTAGCGGACGTGCTGCGTGCCGTCCTTGTCGACGATCACGTCCCGCACGGCGGTGTGCTCGGCGGAGGTGAGCCCCAGGGCGCCGGCGTGGCCCGCGAGCGCCGAGGCGGCGTTGTGGACGGCGGTGGTCCGGTCGGGTCCGGGGCCCGCGTGCGCGGCGGGGGAGAGTACGGCGGCCAGCAGGGTGGCGGCGGTGGCGGCCCCTGCGGCCGCGGCCAGGCGGGAACCTCGGGTGTGCCGTGTCCGACTGCTCATCGGTCTCCTTGAGCGCGGGCGCCCTCGGGGGGCGCGTGGGGGTGGCGCTGACGGTGACTGAGATTTAAGTGGGCATGACATGTCATGTCCATAGCGCCCGCACGGTCGGATGAACGGGGAGAGCGGTTCGGGAGAGGGATCGGAAAGAGGGGGTGGGCGGGTGGCGGAGGCATGCCCCCGCCACCCGCCCACCCGCCGGGATCGGTTCAGCTCAGCTCAGCCCAGCAGCCGCAGCCCCTCGGGCACGGCGATGCCGAACTCCTCCTCGGCCACGCGCCGCGCCTCCGCCTCGTCCGTGAGCGTCCGCCCGGTCACCGTGCCGTCGGCGAGGGTCTCGGTGAACCGGGCGCCGTCCAGGCAGACATGGCGCCCGGCGGTGGTCCGCTGGAGGTAGGCGCGGCGGGTGAAGGGGGAGCGAGGATGGGTGGCGACGTACCAGTTGGCCACCTCGAAGTCGGTGGCGACGAACCGCTCCTGCGTGAAGGCGTACTGGGCGATCCAGTCCGCCGCCCCGGGGTCGTACGCCTGTAGCGCCCACAGCTCCAGCGGGCCGCCGTGCGGCAGCCGTACGAGCCGGTGGCGCCGCCCGGCCCCCGCGAACTCGGGCCCTACGGCCAGCGGCACCGGCTCCAGCAGCGCGCCGGTCGCCCCGAAGCCCACGTCCGCCAGATACGGCCGCGCCTCGCCCGGCACGGCCACCCGCAGCATCATGTGCGTACGCGGCCGGCTCTCCGGGTCGTCGGCGCCCAGCACCACGCGCCCCGCCAGCCCGGACACCTCGAAACCGAGCGCCCGGAGGGCCAGCGCGAGCAGCGTGTTCTGCTCGTAGCAGTAGCCCCCGCGCCGGCCGCGCACCATCTTGGCCACCAGATCGGCGGGCGCCAGCGAGGGCGCCCGGCCCGCCAGCGCGTCCAGGTTCTCGAACGGGACGGACAGGGCGTGCGCCAGGTGCACCTCGCGCAGCGTCGCGAGCCCGGCGCGCCGCTCGCCCCGCAGGCCGATGCGCGCGAGATACGCGTCGAGGTCGAACGGCTCACCCGCGGGGGCGGCCGAAGCGGTGTCGGTCTCGCTGGTCTCGCTGGTCTTGTCGGTCGCGCTGGTCGCGCTGGTCGCACTGGCCGCACTGGTCGCGCTGGCCGCACTGGTCTCGCTGGGCTCGGAGGTCTCGCTGGTCTCGGCGTGGGACATGCCCCGAACCTACGCCGACGCGCCCCGCCGACGCCCGGACCCCCGGTCCCGACCGGTCTCCTCCGGTGGACCTAGGCCGACACCGGCGTCCCGGCCAGGGGAAGGACGCTCAGCGCGCGTCGGCCAGCGCCCGCGCCACCCCGGGCTCCTTCGGCCCCAGGAAGGTCGGGTCCGGCCGGAAGACCGCGTCCAGCGCCGCCTTCCCGGCCGCGAACACCTCCCGCGCGCCGCCGTAGTACCAGGTGGCGTCGTGCACGGCGTCCACCCCGACACCGTAGGAGTCGATGCCCGCCGCCTCGCACAGCGCCACCGCCCGCCGGATATGGAAGCCCTGGCTGACCAGCACCGCCCGGTCCACACCGAAGATCTTCTTCGCCCGCACACAGGAGTCCCAGGTGTCGAAACCCGCGTAGTCCGTGACGATCCGGCCGGCCGGTACGCCGTGCCCGGTCAGGTACGTGCGCATGGCGTCCGGTTCGTCGTAGTCCTCCCGGCTGTTGTCGCCGGTCACCAGGACGACCTTGATCCTGCCGTCCCGGTAGAGCCGCGCCGCCGCGTCCAGGCGGTGCGCCAGGTACGGCGACGGCTCGCCGTGCCACAGGCCCGCGCCGAACACCACGGCGACGTCGGTGCGCGGCGCGTCGGCCGTGGTGCGCAGCCGGTCCCCGGTCGTGACGTACAGCCAGGTCGCCGGCAGCAGCGCCAGCACGCACACCGCCACCACGGCCCGCACCAGCCGCCGCTGCCCGGCCCGCGTGCGCGGCAGCCGCGGCCGCCTCCATCCCGGTCGGCGTGTCCAGTGCATCGCCCGGCCCCCTCTCGTACGGCCGTACGCGCACGTGTGTGCGGTACGGGCCCCGATCAGCAAGGACGAGCCAGGACCCGCCCCGGTTCACCCGCCCGCCCACCTGCACTCTCCTCGTGGCGCACGGCAGCCGCGACGGCACCGGCACCGGCACGCGCGCGCGTGGTGGCCCTGCCCGGCCCGCGTCCGCTGCTCGCGCGGGCGCCGCACGACCGGCCGACCGGCCGACCGAGGCGGCCCGGTGCCCGCCCGCCGACACGGCGCCGCACCGGGGGAACGCGGTCGTGCCGACTGCCACGGGCTCCAGCGCCCCGGGGCACGCGATCGCGCGTCCGGCCCCCGCCGCATCGCCCGGCTGTCGGCCACCCGCCTCGGCATGCCCGCGGTCCCCCCTCACGCCTCGGCCACCGCGCCCACCGTCCCGGCCGCCATGCACGCCCCCACGCCTGCGCGCAGCCGGCACCGGATCGCCGTCGCCTTGCCTCGCCTCGTCCCCTGCCGCACCGCGCCCGGCCGCCTCGCCTACGCGCGCGCCGCCCACGTCCCCGGCCCCGCCGCCCCTCACCCGACCCGCCGCGCCCGGCGAGGCCGCCCCGCCCCGCCCCGCCCCCGCGTGGCCCTCGCCGAGCGGCCCCGCCCGGAGCGCACCGCCGCGTCCCGCTTGTCGGTGGGTGCCCGTACTGTCGAGGCATGGCAGGGATCGCATCCGAGACGGCGGCGCCGTACGAGAACCAGCTTCCGCCCGAGGGCTACGACCCGGCGGCCATCGACCGCTGGGCCGGTGAGCCGGACAAGCGGCCGGGGCGTACGGCGTTCCAGCGCGACCGCGCGCGGGTGCTGCACTCCGCGGCCCTCAGACGGCTGGCCGGCAAGACCCAGGTGGTCACGCCGGACAAGGCACCGCAGGGCGTCGGCGCGTGGGACGCCAGCCCCCGCACCCGGCTCACCCACTCGCTGGAGTGCGCGCAGGTGGGCCGCGAGCTGGGCGCCGCCCTGGGCTGCGACCCGGACCTGGTGGAGGCCGCCTGCCTCTCGCACGACCTGGGCCACCCGCCCTTCGGGCACAACGGCGAACAGGCGCTGAACGAGTTCGCGCACGACTGCGGCGGCTTCGAGGGCAACGCCCAGTCGCTGCGCCTGCTCACCCGGATCGAGCCCAAGCGGTTCGTCACCGGCCCCGGAGCGGACGAACCGGTCAGCGTCGGGCTGAACCTCACCCGGGCCGCCCTGGACGCGGCCACCAAGTACCCCTGGCCGCGCGGCGCCCACCCCACCGACCCGGCCTCGCCCAAGTTCGGGGTCTACGAGGACGACCGGCCGGTCTTCGACTGGGTGCGCCGCGGCGCACCCGGCACCCGCACCTGCTTCGAGGCCCAGGTCATGGACTGGTCCGACGACGTGGCGTACTCGGTGCACGACGTGGAGGACGGCCTGCACGCCGGCCACCTCGACCCCGGCTGCCTGCGCTCCGCGCCCGAGCGGCGGGCCGTCTTCGCGGTCGCCGTCGGCCGCTACGTCCCGGCGGGCACCGAGCCCGAGGAGCTGGCCGAGGCCCTGGACCGCCTCCTCGACCAGGAGTGGTGGCCGCACGGCTACGACGGCTCCGCCATGGCCCAGGCCCGCCTGAAGGACGCCACCAGCCAGCTCATCGGCCGCTTCTGCCTGGCCGCCGAGGGCGCCACCCGGCAGGCGTACGGCGACGGCCGGCTGACCCGGTACGGCGCGGAGCTGGTCGTCCCCAGGAGCACCCGAATGGAGTGCGCCGTCCTCAAGGCCGTCGCCGACCGCTTCGTCATGCAGCGCGACGAGCAGGAGCGGCTCCGCGCCGACCAGCGGATCGTCGTCGCCGAGCTGGCCGCCGCGCTCACCGAGCGCGCCCCCGAGGGCCTGGACCCGCAGTTCCGCGCCCTGTTCACCCGGGCCGCCGACGACCGCGCCCGCAAGCGCGTGATCGTCGACCAGATCGCCTCCCTCACCGATGTCTCGGCCCGCTCGCTTCACGCACGGCTGACGGGGGCCCGGACGGGGCAGGGATGACGTCATGGAACTGACAGCGCGCTTACGGACCGCCGTGATACCGCTGTTACGCATGGGGCCAGGGTGACCCCAGTGCCGGGGCCCGGCGCCCCGGGGTGACCCTGCGTGGCCTGATCGGGCCACTCCCTCTTCCCGCATCACGCTCCGCGCGGGACGCTCGCACGTGGCGGCACCCGCAGTTTCTCCGGGGGACACCCCCCGGCCCCCCGGCAGGAGGCAACAAGTGGTCGACGCGGATCAGACATTCGTCATCGTCGGAGGAGGTCTGGCCGGCGCGAAGGCGGCCGAGACGCTGCGCGCGGAAGGCTTCAGCGGCCGGGTGATCCTCATCTGCGACGAGCGCGACCACCCCTACGAGCGCCCGCCGCTGTCCAAGGGCTATCTGCTCGGCAAGGACGAGCGCGACAGCGTCTTCGTGCAGGAACCGGCCTGGTACGCGCGCCATGACATCGAGCTGCACCTCGGCCAGACCGTCGTCGCCGTCGACCGCGCCGCCAAGACCGTCCACTACGGCGACGACGGCACCCACGTCCGCTACGACAAGCTGCTGCTGGCCACCGGCGCCGAGCCGCGCCGCCTGGACATCCCCGGCACCGACCTGGCCGGCGTCCACCACCTGCGCCGCCTGGCCCACGCCGAGCGCCTGAAGAACGTCCTCACCCACCTCGGCCGGGACAACGGCCATCTGGTGATCGCGGGCGCCGGCTGGATCGGCCTGGAGGTCGCCGCCGCGGCCCGCTCCTACGGCGCGGAGGTCACCGTCGTCGAGCCCTCCGCCACCCCGCTGCACGGCGTGCTCGGCCCCGAGCTGGGCCAGCTCTTCACCGAGCTGCACCGCGAGCACGGCGTCCGCTTCCACTTCGGCGCCCGGCTGACCGAGATCGTCGGCCAGGACGGCATGGTGCTGGCCGCCCGCACCGACGACGGCGAGGAGCACCCCTGCCACGACGTGCTCGCCGCGATCGGCGCCGCCCCGCGCGTCTCGCTCGCCGAGGCGGCCGGCCTGGAGCTGGCCGACCGGGCGCACGGCGGCGGTGTGATCGTCGACGAGCGGCTGCGCACCGCCGACCCGGACATCTTCGCCGCCGGTGACGTGGCCGCCTTCCCGCACGCCCTGTTCGGGACCCGGCTGCGGGTGGAGCACTGGGCCAACGCGCTCAACGGCGGCCCGGCCGCGGCCCGCGCGATGCTCGGCCGGGACGTCGTCCACGACCGGGTGCCGTACTTCTTCTCCGACCAGTACGACCTGGGCATGGAGTACAGCGGCTGGGCGCCGCCCGGCTCGTACGACCAGGTGGTGATCCGCGGCGACGCCGGCAAGCGCGAGTTCATCGCGTTCTGGGTGAAGGAGGGCCGCGTCCTCGCGGGGATGAACGTCAACGTGTGGGACGTCACGGACCCGATCCAGGCCCTGATCCGCGCGAGGACCCCGGTGGACACCGACGCGCTGGCCGACCCGCACGTCCCGCTGGACACCCTCGTCCCGTAGGACCTGTCCGGACGGGAGTGTCACCGCGGCCCCGTAGAATTCACCCGTGGCCGGACGGATCAACGACGAGGACGTGAAGGCGGTACGGGACGCGGTCCCGATCGACGCCGTGGTGTCCGAGTACCTCCAGCTGCGCGGCGCGGGCGGCGGCAACCTCAAGGGCCTGTGCCCCTTCCACGACGAGAAGTCGCCGTCCTTCCAGGTCAGCCCGAGCAAGGGACTCTTCCACTGCTTCGGCTGCCAGGAGGGCGGCGACACCATCACGTTCGTGATGAAGGTCGACCACCTCACCTTCTCCGAGGCGGTCGAGCGCCTCGCCGCCCAGGCCGGCATCACCCTGCGCTACGAGGAGGGCGGGTACAACCCCTCCCACCAGCGCGGCGAGCGCATCCGCCTGATCGAGGCGCACAAACTGGCCGCCGACTGGTACGCGCAACAGCTCGCGGGCAGCGCCGAGGCCGAGACCGGCCGGGTCTTCCTCGCCGAGCGCGGCTTCGACCAGGGCGCCGCCGTCCACTTCGGCGTCGGCTACAGCCCGCAGGGCTGGGACCACCTGGTCCGCTTCCTGCGCGGCAAGGGCTTCACCGACAAGGAACTGCTCCTGTCCGGCCTCGCCCAGGAGGGCCGCCGCGGGCCCATCGACCGCTTCCGCGGCCGGCTGATGTGGCCGATCCGCGACATCGGCGGCGAGGTCGTCGGCTTCGGCGCCCGCAAGCTCTACGAATCGGACAACGGCCCCAAGTACCTGAACACCCCGGACACCCCGGTCTACAGGAAGTCCCAGGTCCTGTACGGCATCGACCTGGCCAAGAAGGAGATCGCCAAGGCGTCCCGCGCGGTCGTCGTCGAGGGCTACACCGACGTCATGGCCTGCCACCTGGCCGGGGTCACCACCGCCATCGCCACCTGCGGCACGGCCTTCGGCGGCGACCACATCAAGATCCTGCGCCGGCTGCTCATGGACAACGGCTCGGCCCGGGTGATCTTCACCTTCGACGGCGACGCGGCCGGCCAGAAGGCCGCGCTGCGCGCCTTCGAGGACGACCAGAAGTTCGCCGCCGAGACGTACATCGCCGTCGCCCCCGACGGCATGGACCCCTGCGAGCTGCGCCTGGCCAAGGGCGACGACGCGGTCACCGACCTCGTGGAGCCGCGCACCCCGCTCTTCGAGTTCGCGCTGCGCCAGATCGTCGCCCGCTACGACCTGGACACCCCGGCGGGCCGCGCCGCCGCCCTGGACGAGGCCGCGCCGGTCGTCGCCCGGATCAAGAACAGCGGCGCCCAGCACGAGGTCGCCGTCCAGCTCGCCGGGCTGCTCGGCATCCTGGACACCCAGTTCGTGGTCAAGCGGGTCGCCCAGCTCGCCCGCTGGGCCCGCGAACGCGGCGGCCGCGGCGGCCCCGAGCGCCGGCAGGGCCCCCCGCAGCAGCAGTACGCCGCCCCCGCGCGGCCCGCCGCGCCCAGCGGCCCCGCCCTGAACCTGCGCAACCCGGTGCACGCCGCCGAGCGCGAACTGCTGAAGCTGGCGCTGCAACGCCCGGAGCTGGTCTCCCCGGCCTTCGACGCGTACGGCGCGGACGAGTTCACCGCCCCGCCCTACGCGGCCGTGCGCCAGGCGGTCCTGGACGCGGGCGGCGCCGAGTACGGCACGGCCGACCCGCAGGAGTACCTGGTCCGCGTCCGCGAGGCCGCCCCCGACGACACGGTCCGCGCCATGGTCACCGAGCTGGCCGTGGAGGCGATCATGCGCCGCGTGGTCGACGAGATGTACGCGGGCGAGGTCCTGGTCCGGGTCCGCCGCCGCGCCGTCGAACGCCGCATCCGCGACCTCAACAGCACCGTGGCCCGCCTCGGCACCGGCGGTGACCCCGCCGGCCTCGCCGCCGCGCAGAACGAGCTGTGGGTCCTCCAGCAGTACGACCAGGCCCTGGCGGTCAAGGGCGCGGCCGCTCTCTAGGGTTCTCCGGGGTCCGAGCGGCCGGAATATCCGCCTCGTGACGGACCGGACGCAAAAAGTCACCGCACGCCCCTCGTGGCGGCGATGTGTCGTACTCCACACTGGGGTCCGGTGCCTGATCCCCGGAGCGCGGCCGGTCCGTCCCCCCACGGGTCTCTCCTCCCGCGGCCGTGCTCATCGCGTACAGGACGGACAGCGGCGAGGCCGTCGACCCCGTCCCCCGAGTACCGCTGCCGCACAGGTCAGCAGCGATCATCCTGGAGGTCGCCCGCGTGCAGACCCAGACCCTCATCACCCCTGCCGACAGCGCCACCGATCTCGTCCTGGCGGCGGCCGTGCCCCCGCAGGACCGGGTCGCGCACCACCCGGACGCGGCGGAGCCCGGCGAACCGGAGGAGCCGCCCGCCGACGAGCCGGAGCCCGGCGCGTCCGAGGCCGCCGAGGCCGGCGAGGCCGCCGAGCCCGCCGAAGCCGGTGAGCCCGACGAGGCGTCCGAGCCCGCCGCCGTCCCGGCCCGCGCCGACAGCGGCGGGCCCACCGCGGACCTGTTCCGGCAGTACCTGCGGGAGATCGGCCGCATCCCGCTGCTCAGCGCGGCCGAGGAGGTGGACCTCGCCCGCCGGGTCGAAGCCGGTCTCTTCGCCGAGGAGAAGCTCAGCGGCGCCCACGACCTCGACAGCGCGCTCGCGGGCGACCTGGACCGGCTGGTCGTCATGGGCCGCCTCGCCAAGCGCCGCCTCATCGAGGCCAACCTGCGGCTGGTGGTGTCGGTCGCCAAGCGCTACGTCGGCCGCGGGCTGACCATGCTGGACCTGGTCCAGGAGGGCAATCTCGGGCTGATCCGGGCGGTGGAGAAGTTCGACTACGCCCGCGGCTACAAGTTCTCGACGTACGCGACCTGGTGGATCCGGCAGGCGATGAGCCGGGCACTGGCCGACCAGGCCCGCACCATCCGCGTACCGGTGCACGTCGTCGAACTGATCAACCGGGTGGTGCGGGTGCAGCGCCGGATGCTCCAGGAGCGCGGCTACGAGCCCACCGCGGCCGAGGTCGCCGCCCACCTCGAACTGCCGCCCGAACGGGTCAGCGAGGTGCTGCGGCTGGCGCAGGAGCCGGTCTCGCTGCACGCCCCGGTCGGCGAGGAGGACGACGTGGCCCTCGGCGACCTCATCGAGGACGGCGACGCCGCCTCGCCCGTGGAGTCGGCCGCGTTCCTGCTGCTGCGCCAGCACCTGGACGCGGTGCTCTCCACGCTGGGGGAGCGCGAGCGCAAGGTCGTCCAGCTCCGCTACGGCCTGGTGGACGGGCGCCCGCGCACCCTGGAGGAGATAGGGCGCCTGTTCGGCGTGACCCGGGAGCGGATCCGCCAGATAGAGTCCAAGACCCTCAACAAGCTGCGCGACCACACCTTCGCCGACCAGCTGCGCGGCTACCTGGACTGAAGGGGGCCGCCCCGCCGGGCGCCCCCCTCCCGCGTACCGGCCGGACCGGTCTGCGCTCAGTCGACCTCCGCGACCGCCTGCGCGAACTGCGCCTTGTACAGGCGGGCGTAGGCGCCGTCGGCCGACAGCAGCTCGTCGTGCGCGCCCTGTTCGACGATGGAGCCGTTCTCCATCACCAGGATGGTGTCCGCGTCCCGGATGGTGGAGAGCCGGTGCGCGATGACGAACGACGTCCTGCCGTGCTGGAGTTTGGCCATCGCCTTCTGGATCAGCACCTCGGTACGGGTGTCGACCGAGCTGGTCGCCTCGTCCAGCACGAGGATCACCGGGTCGGACAGGAACGCCCGCGCGATGGTGATGAGCTGCTTCTCACCGGCGCTGACCCCGCTGCCCTCGTCGTCGATCACGGTGTCGTAGCCGTCGGGCAGGGTCCGCACGAACCGGTCCGCGTGCGCGGCCCGCGCCGCCTCCTCGATCTCGCCGCGCGTCACCTCGCGGGGGGCGCCGTAGGCGATGTTCTCCGCGATGGTGCCGCCGAACAGCCAGGTGTCCTGGAGCACCATGCCGATGGCGGAGCGCAGTTCGTCGCGCGACATCCGGGCGATGTCCACCCCGTCCAGGGTGATCCGCCCGCCGGTGACGTCGTAGAACCGCATCAGGAGGTTGACCAGGGTGGTCTTGCCCGCGCCGGTCGGGCCGACGATCGCGACCGTGTGGCCCGGCTCGACCGTCAGGGACAGGTCCTCGATCAGCGGCTTGTCCGGCTCGTAGCGGAAGGACACGTGCTCCAGCGCGACCCGCCCGCGCAGTTCCTCCGGCCGCACGCCCGGCACCGGGTCGGCCTCCTGCTCCTCGGCGTCCAGCAGTTCGAAGACCCGCTCGGCCGAGGCGACGCCCGACTGCACCAGGTTCGCCATCGACGCGACCTGGGTCAGCGGCATCGAGAACTGCCGCGAGTACTGGATGAACGCCTGCACATCACCGATGGACAGCGTGCCCGAGGCGACCCGCAGCCCGCCGACGACCGCGACCAGCACATAGTTCAGGTTGGACACGAACATCATCAGCGGCTGCATGACACCGCTGTTGAACTGCGCCTTGAACCCGGCCTCGTACAGCGCCTCGTTCTGCTCGGCGAACTGCCGCGCCGACTCCTCCTGGCGGCCGAACACCTTCACCAGGGCGTGCCCGGTGTACATCTCCTCGATGTGCGCGTTCAGCTTGCCGGTGGAGCGCCACTGCTGCACGAAGTGCGGCTGGGAGCGCTTGCCCACGCGGGTGGCCACGACGAACGACAGCGGCACGGTCACCAGCGCGACCAGCGCCAGCAGCCAGGAGACCCAGAACATCACGATGAGCACGCCGAAGATGGTCAGCAGCGAGTTGATGAGCTGGCCCATCGACTGGTTCAGGGTCTGCCCGATGTTGTCGATGTCGTTGGTGGCGCGGGAGAGCACCTCGCCGCGCTGGCGCTTGTCGAAGTAGGACAGCGGCAGCCGCGACAGCTTGGTCTGCACGTCCTCGCGCATCCGGAACATGGTCCGGTTGACCGACCGGTTCACCAGCCGGGTCGCCACCGCCATCAGCAGCCCGGCCACCAGGAACGTACCCAGCGCGAACAGCAGCACCTCGCCGACGGCACCGAAGTCGATGCCCTGTCCGGGCGTGAAGTCCGTGCTCCGGAGCATGTCGGCGACCGAGCCCTGGCCGTGCGCGCGCAGCGAGGCCAGGGTCTCCTCCTTGGACATCCCGGCCGGGAACTGCCGGCCGATGATGCCCGCGAAGACCAGGTCGGTGGCCTTGCCGAGGATCTTCGGCCCGATCACGCTGAGGGTGACGCTCACCACCACGCACGCCAGCAGGATGCAGATCGTGGCCCGTTCGGGTCGGAACCGGGCGATGAGCCGCTTGCCCGACTTCTTGAAGTCCATCGAGCGGCTGTCCGGGGAGCCCCCGGCCATCATCCGCCCCATCGGCCCTGCCATCAGGCGGCCTCCGCTTCCGTCAGCTGGGAGAGCACGATCTCCCGGTACGTCTCGTTGCCCGCCATCAGCTCGTGGTGGCGGCCGGTGCCGACGACCCGTCCCTCGTCCAGGACGATGATCCGGTCGGCGTCCCGGATGGTCGCCACCCGCTGGGCGACGATGACGACGGTCGCCTCGGCCGTCTCCCGGGTGAGCGCGGCGCGCAGGGCCGCGTCGGTGGCGTAGTCGAGGGCGGAGAAGGAGTCGTCGAAGAGGTAGATCTCCGGGCGCTGCACCAGGGTGCGGGCGATGGCCAGGCGCTGGCGCTGGCCGCCGGACACATTGGTGCCGCCCTGCGAGATCGGCGCGTCCAGGCCGCCCTCCAGCCTGCTGACGAAGTCCTTGGCCTGCGCCACCTCCAGCGCGTGCCACAGCTCCTCGTCGGTGGCGTCCGGATTGCCGTAGCGAAGGTTGGTGGCGACCGTGCCCGCGAACAGGTACGGCTTCTGCGGCACCATGCCGACGGTCCGCGCCAGCAGCTTGGCGTCCAGGGTGCGCACATCGGCGCCGTCGACCAGGACCTCGCCGTCGGTCGCGTCGAACAGCCGCGCCACCAGGCCCAGCAGGGTGGACTTGCCGCTGCCGGTCGAGCCGATCACGGCGGTCACCTCGCCGGGCCGGGCGGTCAGGTCCACGGCCTTCAGCACCGGCTCCTCGGCGCCCGGGTAGCGGAAGCCCGCCCCGCGCAGCTCCAGATGACCGTGGCTGCGCAGCTCGCGCACCGGCGCCAGGGGCGCGACGACGCTGGACTCGGTGTCCATGACCTCCTGGATGCGCTCGGCGCAGACCTCCGCGCGCGGCACCATCATGAACATGAAGGTGGCCATCATCACGGACATCACGATCTGCATCAGATAGGCGAGGAACGCGGTGAGGTCGCCGATCATCATGCCGCCGCTGTCGATGCGGTGGGCGCCGAACCACACCACCGCGATGGACGACACATTGACCACCGTCATCACGATCGGGAACATCAGCGCGAGCATCCGGCCGGTGGCCAGGGACATCTCGGTCAGCTCGCCGTTGGCCGCGCGGAAGCGGTCGTTCTCGTAGGTGTCGCGGACGAAGGCGCGGATGACGCGGTTGCCGCTGATCTGCTCGCGCAGCACCCGGTTCACCGTGTCCAGGCGGGTCTGCATGGACCGGAACAGCGGGCGCAGCCGGCGCACGATCAGCGTCACGGAGAGGCCCAGCACCGGGACGACGGCGACCAGGACGCCCGACAGCGGCACGTCCAGGCCGAGGGCCAGCACGACACCGCCCACGCACATGATGGGCGCCGACACCATCAGGGTGAACGTCATCAGGGCCAGCATCTGTACCTGCTGGACGTCATTGGTCGTACGCGTGATGAGCGAGGGCGCGCCGAACTGGCCGACCTCGCGCGCCGAGAAGGACTGCACCCGGTCGAAGACGGCGGCCCGCACGTCCCGGCCGAGCGAGGAGGCGGTCCTGGCGCCGTAGTACACGGCACCGATGTTGCATCCCACCTGCGCCAGCGAGATGGCGATCATCACGGCGCCGAACGTCAGGATGTAATCCGTGTCACCTTTCACCACGCCCTTGTCGATGATGTGGGCGTTCAGCGTGGGCAGGTAGAGGGTGGCGCAGGTCTGGAGGAACTGAAGCAGCACCAGAAGAGCGATGGGTTTCCTGTAGGGCCTGAGATAGGTCCGCAGAAGTCGTATGAGCACGCTGGGTCTCTCGGAGTCGGCGGTGGGGGCGGTCGATGTCCCCTGGCACCTATCGTCGGACACTCCGCCCGTGTTACCTCAACTGATTAACCCGATCGGAGCGCGCGGCGGCCGGACACCCCGGCCGCCCCGCGCTCGGGCCCGCGCGCCCCGTACGGGTGTCCCGTACGCGTGTCCCGTACGCGGCGCACCGCGCACTACGCGCCGAACGCACCCGGATGGGTCTGTTCGCGCACCGCCGTGTACTGCTGGCGCACCGCCTGGCCCACCGCCAGGTCCTCGCCCGGCTCCAGCACCTGGGCCGCCGCGCCCTGCCAGGCGGGCGGGTCGCGCGGGTCGAGGGTGCCCTGCGAGACGCCGAGCGCCCACGCGGCCTGCCGGGCGGCGCCGATCGCCGCGTAGTCGGCGGGCTGCGGCACGACGACCTGCGCGCCGAACAGCGCGGGCGCCGCGGCCTGCACCGCGGGCAGCTCGGCGGCCGGCCCGAGCAGGAAGACGCGCCGCACCTCCACGCCCCGGCCGCGCAGCACGTCCAGCGCGTCCACGAGCCCGCACAGCATGCCCTCGAAGGCGGCCCGCGCCAGGTGCTCGGGCTTCATCGACTCCCGCCGCAGACCCGACAGCGTCCCGGCGGTGTGCGGCAGCGCGGGGGTCCGCTCACCTTCCAGATACGGCAGCAGCACCAGCCCGTGCGAGCCCGGCGTCGACTTCGTCGCCAGCTCGGACAGGGCCTCCAGATCCGGCAGGCCCAGCAGCTCCGCGGTGCCGCGCAGTGTCCGTACGGCGTTCAGCGTGGTCACCACCGGCAGATGCATGCCGGTGGCGTCGGCGAGCGAGGTGATCATCCCGCTCTGGTCCACCAGCGCCTCGGGGTGCACGGCCATCACCGACCCGGAGGCGCCCAGCGACACCACCGCGTCCCCCCGCCCGAGGCCCAGGCCGAAGGCGGCGGCCATGGTCTCCCCGGTGCCGGCCGAGATCAGCAGCCCCTCCGGAGTCGTACCGGCCGCCTCGGCGGGGCCGATCACCTCGGGCAGCACCGCCTGGTGGCCGAGCGCCAGCTCGACCAGGTCGGGTCGGTAGGCGCCGGTGGCCGCCGACCAGTAGCCGGTGCCGGAGGCGCCGCCGCGGTCGGTGGTCCGCCGCGCCGGGCGGCCCAGCAACTGCCACACCAGCCAGTCGTGCGCCTGCATCAGCACGGCCGTGCGGCCGGCCGCCTCCGGCTCGTTCTTCGCGAGCCAGCGCAGCTTGGTGACCGGCTGGGCGGCCTGCGGCACGGAGCCGACCGCCTGCGCCCACGCCTCCCGGCCGCCGAAGGAGTCGACGAGGTCCGCCGCGGCGGCCTGGGCCCGCCGGTCGCCGCCGACCAGCGCCGGGCGCACGGTGGCGCCCTGGCCGTCCAGTGGCACCAGCGCGTTCTGCTGGGCGGAGACGCCGATCGCCTGCACGCCCTCCAGCAGTCCGCCGCCCGCGGCCTCCCCGAGCGAGAGCAGCCAGGCCTGCGGATCCACGTCCGCCGGACGGCCGCCCCCCTCGGGGCTCTCCACCGGATGCGGTGCGTAGCCCTGCCGGAGCACGGCCCCCGTGTCCGTGTCGCAGACCACGATGCGAGTGAAATCAGGTGAGCTGTCCAACCCGGCGACTATCCCCATGCGGAAAATTCTGCCGCATCCCGGCACCCGTGTGGGGCGGGGGCCGGATGGTTCCCCCGGTTCAGGTGTTGCTGGTGCCCCAGTCGTCCGCGCCGTTGCCCCCGGCCCGCTCGCGCAGGGAGCGGACCCGCTGCGCCACCGAGTCCGGGACATGGTCGCCGACCCGGTCGCTGACCGCGTGGTACGCCTTGCCCGCGAACTGCCGCCCCTGC
Source organism: Streptomyces sp. PL-25 (assembly GCF_058344915.1). Classification (NCBI taxonomy): domain Bacteria; kingdom Bacillati; phylum Actinomycetota; class Actinomycetes; order Kitasatosporales; family Streptomycetaceae; genus Streptomyces; species Streptomyces sp. PL-25. The sequence goes on along the minus strand of NZ_CP136997.1, from coordinate 2,200,141 downwards.
TGGGCCGCCGTCTCCGCGGTGTTGCGCACGGCGGGGTTCTGCGCCACCTGGCGGGCGGACTTGCGGAGCTGCTCGTAGCGCTCACGTCCCGCCTTGGTGCCCAGTACGTAACCCAGAGCCAGCCCTGCGATGAACACGAGCCGGTAGCGCATGGTGGCCACCCTTCCTTGCCTCGACGTCGGAGCCCGGGGGAACCGATTGGCGGAGCACCCCCCTGCTTGCGCTAATGTATGTGTCGCAGCGAGCGCGCGCTCACCGGGGACTACCCCGGAAGACGCGTCCGATGCGACGAGGCATTCCTCCGTAGCTCAATTGGCAGAGCAGCCGGCTGTTAACCGGCAGGTTACTGGTTCGAGTCCAGTCGGGGGAGCTCGGTCCTCCGTAGCTCAATTGGCAGAGCAGCCGGCTGTTAACCGGCAGGTTACTGGTTCGAGTCCAGTCGGGGGAGCATGCTGAACGAGGACCCTCCGGGGTCCTTTTTCATGTCCGGCCCCGCACCCGGGTACCCACCGGATCCATGTTCGGGGGAACCGCCGTGACCTCGCAGGAGTCCTCAAGGTCAGGAAGACCGCGGCGAGCCGACCACGGCGAAGCAGGAGATCGTATGAGCGGCTATGCTGCGGCAGACGGCGCGCACACGTGTACGCGACGCGCCGGACGGGGCGGTAGCTCAGCCGGTTAGAGCAGCGGACTCATAATCCGTCGGCCGTGGGTTCGAGTCCCACCCGCCCCACCGCAAGGTTCTCCCAGAGAACCGTTTCTATCTGCGGAAGCGTGAGAACGGGGGTCGCCACTCCAGGGTGGGGCCCCCGTTCATTCGTTCAGATCAAGGTCCAGGGGACACCCAGGGGACACGGTCAGGCGACAGCGGCCGGCGTGTTCGCACGGGAGCGCCCGCACTCCGCCGTCGGCTCGGCCCATCGCCACGAACGGGACGAGCCGTCGCCGGTGAGGGCTTTTCGGTGTCAGTAGTGGTACCGAGCCTGGACGATCATCAACTCGTCGCCGGATGGCTTGTACACGAGCCGGTGCGTGTCGTCGATCCTCCGAGACCAGTAGCCCGACAGATCGCCCTTCAGGGGCTCCGGTTTGCCGATGCCCTTGAAGGGATCGCGCATGGTGTCGTCGATCAGCTTGTTGATGCGCTTGACCATCTTGCGGTCGTTCTCGGCCCAGTAGGTGTAGTCCTCCCAGGCGTGAGACGTGAACGAGATCTTCACGCATGCTCCGCGTCGGGGTCGATCAGCTCGCGGTGCTGGGCCTTGCCGGCCTCCGCCTCGGCGATGGAGTCGAGCAGGCGACGGGCGTTCTTGGGGGAGCGCAGAAGGTGCACGGTCTCGGTCCAAGAGCTGAAGTCCTCTTCGGACATGAGGACGGCGTTCCCCTTGCGGGAGGTGATGTGAACCGGGGCGTGGTCCTCGTTGACCTGCTCGATCAGCGGGAACAGGTTCTGGCGCGCCTCGCTGGCGGTGATGGACATATTTGCTGCCTCCTCTCTCGACTTGTACAAGATATGGTACGGGTCTTGATCGTGTCCACAGTTCCCGGCGCGCATGCTGGAGTGCTGTGTCGCCCTGGTGGCTGCCGAATGAAGGGCGGATGGGGGGCGATCTGGACCGCGTGCCGTGGGCCCTCGCGCCGTCCTCCGGCCTCAGGGAGCTGTCGGAGGCGGCGCACCGGAGGGCGGCCGCGCTTCCGGCTCAGTTCTTCCTGATCTTCTTCCGTTCCCCTTTGGGGTACGCGACTTTGTGGTTTCCGGTGGCTGTGATCATCTTGTGCGGGGGGACCGCGCATGCCCGGGCCGTCGCAGGGGTCATGATCTGCATCCTGCCTTTCGTGAGCTGGCCCTTCCTCGGCTACCGCGTTCTTTTCTTGCGCGCCATTTTCCCGCTGGTCACCGTACTCGTTCTCTGGATCGTGTGGCTTTCTCTGCTGCCGACTCCGATGTTCGAAGGCTTTGTGCCGCGCGTCGCCGACGCGGCTCTGTCGCTTCTGTTCCTCGGGAGTCTTCCGGCAGTCCTGATCATGTACGTGCGGTGGCGCCGTGAGATCGCGGAGAGGGTGCACGCCTACGACAAGGAAGCGCTGGTGATGCTTCGCCTCGTCGCGGCCATGCATGACGGCCGGGAGCTCTGGTGGCAGCGGGGGACGGTACGCCAGTGGAGCGAGTCCCTTGAGGTCGCGGCCGTCGAGACGGCCAGGGCCTTCCTGCTGAGGGGGCGTTTCGACCCCGTCGACTTCGAGTTGAGGCGTGAACTGGAAGAAGAGTCGTTGCGTGCGGCGGCGACGGTGCGGATGTACAAGCGCAAACTGGCCAGGCTGCAACAAGCGGACGATGTCGACGTCGTCGTGAGCGAGCTCTTCGAGAAGATCGACGCGCTCGTGCGCAGTGACCGGCAGACTTTTCTCTCCGGTGCGCCTGAGGTGGCATCTGCGGCGAACCGGATGTGGCGGCGTGTGCTTCGAATGTGGCCGGGATGCCTTCTAGTGGCTGCGGGAGGTGTCCTCCCGTTGGTTCCCGGAGTTTCTGACCAATATGCCGGTCCAGGTAGGTGGATGCTGATCGCGGTGGGGATCAGTTCTCTTCTTTCCGCGAATCCCGAAGTGGCCGGGAACGTGCGAGATGTGATGTCGCGGGTGCTTCCTTTCCGCTGAGTTCCCGTACTCGGGCGGCGGCGGCGGAACCGCTCTCAGATGCCGTCCGCCGCGTCCGACGTCTCCGGGAGGTCGTCGCGGTCGCCCTCGGCCTGGGAAGGGGTCGGGTAGGGCGGTTCCGGGGTGTCGGCCGTGCGGCGGGTGGGGGTGTCGTCGCGTTCGCCCTCGGCCTGGGAGGGGGTGTGCTCTCGCATGTTCATGGTGGCTCCTGCGGACCTGGGGTGGTCACTCGGGGTCCGGGTACCCGTCGTTCCCTCCTCCGCACGCGGTCGTCCGGGCCAGCGCGGCGCGCAGGGCCGCGCGGATCTCCTCCGGGGGCGGGGGCCCGTCCGGCAGGGCGCCCGCGGTGACGGCGGCGGCCACGGTCCGCAGCTTGGTGTTGGAGCGCTGGGACGCCTCGCGGAGGATGTCCCAGGCCTGCTGCGGGGTGCAGGCGTGGGCGGCCATCAGGATGCCGCGGGCCTGGTCGATGACCGGGCGGGAGTCGATGGCCCGGCGCAGCTGCTCGACCTCCCGCTGGAGTTGGAGCAGCCGCTCCCCGCGCTCCACGGCCACCGCCGAGGCGGGGGTGGGGGCGGCCGGTGCGGGGGGCGCGGGTTCCTCCGGGGACGGGTTCAGCGGGTCGGCGGTGTCCAGGCCAGCCAACTCCAGGACGCGGCGCGGCTGCCCTGTCCAGCCGGTGGCCGTGACGGGGACGAGATGGCAGCGGCCGTGGGCGTCGAGCGCCTCCAGGAAGCCGAGACCCGCCGAGTCCATGAACGTCACCCCGGCCATGTCCAGGTCGATCCGGCAGGTCCGGGGCGGCAGTTCGGCGAGCGTCTTGGCCAGCGTGTCCGCGCAGCCGTGCACCAGCTCCCCGCTCGGGGCGAGCCGGGCCCGGCCGTCCGGGCGGACGTGCGCGGCGATGGCCAGCGGAGCGGCCGGCGCGTCCAGCCGCCGCGCGAGAGGTGGAGGTGGTGTCCCTGAGGTCATGTCCCGCCCTGTCCCGCCCGTCGTCCCGCTCGTCTCGTCGCCCCCCTGCCTTCCCGGTCTCCCGGTGCTCCGGTCCTCCAGTCCTCCGGTTCTCCGTGGCTTTTCGGGAGCCGGGGCCCGGTGGTCTGTTCTGCGCCTGCCCTGTGCTCCGCCGCGTACACCTGGCGGGCGGCGCGCGGGCCGGTTCGGTCGGGCCGGTGGGGTGCCGGGCAGCGGGGTGCCGGTATTGCCTTCGCCGGGGCGGGGCGGGGCCGGGGGTCCGCACGGCCGGAGCCCTTCCAGCGCCCTGCCCTCCGCATCCAGCACGAGGCGCTGATCAAGCTGGCGTTTCGGGGGCGCGAGGTGACGGTCCTGTGCCCATATGACGACGCCGTGTGCCTTGGCGCGCTGCTCGGTCCTGCCGGGCGACGGCTGGAGGACCGGGTGCCGGTCGCCGCCGAGCTGACCGCCAACAGTGAGGTGCACGGCGGCGGTTCGGGCGAGGTACGGGTGTGGGCGGCGGACGGGCGGGTGCTGTGCGAGGTCCGGGACGCGGGGCGGTTCCGGGGCGCCGCCGTCGCCGGGGCGCCGTCGTCGGCGGCTACGCCCCGATCGGGTCCAGTACCAGCGGTTCGATCCGGCCCTCCAGCATCTCGCCCAGGCCCTGCACCGCGCACACGTCGGGGCGGTCGGCGATGTGCACCGGCATGCCCGTGGCCCGGCGCAGCATCTGGTCGAGGCCCGGCAGCAGCGCGGAGCCGCCGACCATCATGATGCCCCGGTCCACGAGGTCGGCGACCAGGTCGGGCGGGCACTCCCGCAGCACCGTGTAGATGCCGTCGAGCACGGCGGTCAGCGGGGCCTGGATGGCTTCTCGCACGGCGGCGGTGTCCACCAGGACGGAGCGGGCGAGCCCGGTGGCCACGTCCCGGCCGTGGATCTCGGTGGCCGCCGGGCCGTGCGCCGTGAGGCCGTTGTCGTGCAGGGCCAGTTGCAGCGGGCGCACCGACTGGCTGGGCAGCACCAACGCGTGTTCCTGGCGCAGGTGCTGGACGATCGCGTGGTCGACGGCCTCGCCGCCCACCGGCATCCGTACGGCGGCGACGATCGAGCCGAGGGAGAGGACGGCCACCTGGGTCGCCGCGGCGCCGCACACCATGATCATGGTGGCCTCGGCGCGTTCCACGGGCAGTCCGCAGCCCACGGCGGCGGCGATGAGCGTGTCGACGAGCTCCACCCGGCGGGCGCCGAGTCCGACCAGGGTCTCGACGGTGGCGCGCTGGGCCAGCGGATCGGCGTCGTGCGGGGTGCAGGCCGCCGCCCGCAGCCGGGCCTTGCGGCGCAGCGAGCGGCGCATCTTGTCGCCGAGCAGATGTCGCAGCATGCGCTGGGCCATCTCGATGTCGATGACGGTGCCGCCGGAGACCGGGCGGACCACGCGGATGTAGTCGGGGGTGCGGCCGGTCATCTTCTCCGCGAACTCGCCGACCGCGATCAGCGCGCCGGTACGGGTGTTGACGGCGGCGACCGAGGGCTGGTCGACGACGAGTCCCGCGCCCTTGACGTACACACGGGTCCGGGCCGCTCCCAGGTCGACGGCGAGATGACAGCGGCGCAACTGCTCCAGACTGGCGGACATGACGGATCCTCCCGAGAGCGCGGACCGTGGCGGTCGCCGGGCGGCGGCCTCCTGTGCATCGTGTGCGGGACGGGGGAGCGGGCGCCTGTTCAAGGGGGCCGGGCGGGGGGCCGCTGGACGAGTGCTTTTCCTGGCCGCCCGCTGAACAAGTACCAGGTATGCGCACAGTGGACCGCCTTGTCCTGGCGGGAACCTGCCACGGCGACCATCCGCCACCGCTCGTCAACTCCCTTGCCACACAAGTCTCCTGACACTCTTCCCAGCACCGACGCAGCACTCGACGCAGCACTCGACGAAGCGGACCGCCGCTTGCGAGGAAGAGAGGCACGGATGAGCAGAGGACCAGGCAGACGGAGAGCGACCCTCCTGTCGGCCGGGCTCGTGATCGCCCTGCTGCCCGCCGGGCAGGCCGCCGCCGGACAGGCGGCCGCCCACGACACCGGATCCACCACCCCCACGACCAGCGCGCCCCGGGCCGCCGCGGCGGCCGGGAAACCGGCGGACGGCCCCCGCACCGTCACCCTCGTCACCGGCGACCGGGTCACCGTCACCCCGCTCGGCGGCGGGAAGAGCACCGTCACGGTGCGGCGGCCGGCGGACGCCACCGGAGCCGTCCGCACCACCGTGGCCGACGGCACCGTCACCGTCGTACCGGACGAGGCCCGGCCGTATCTGCGCGCGGGCCGGCTCGACCCGCGGCTGTTCGACGTCAGCGAGCTGCTGCGGCAGGGACTCGCCGACACCCGCACCGGAGAACTGCCGCTGATCGTGACCTACGGCAAGGACCGCGCGGTGCGCACCCCGCGCGGCGCCGCGCGGACCCGGGACCTCGCCAGCGTGCACGGCGCCGCCGTCGAGGCGGGCAAGGGGCGTGCGTTCTGGCGGGAGTTCACCCGGCCCGGCGGCGCGCGCACCCTTTCGCCGGACGGCGCGCGCACCCTCTCGCCGGACGGCGTCGACAAGGTCTGGCTCGACGGCCGGGTCCGCGCCGACATGGCCGAGTCCAACGCCCAGATCGGCACCCCGGAGGCGTGGGAGGCCGGGCTGACCGGCAAGGGCGTCACCGTCGCCGTCCTGGACACCGGCGTCGACACCACCCACCCCGACCTGGCCGGCCGCGTCGCGCGGACCAAGAGCTTCATCCCGGGCGAGGAGGTCGCCGACCGCAACGGCCACGGCACCCACGTCACCTCCACCGTGGGCGGCAGCGGCGCCGCCTCCGACGGCAGGGAGAAGGGCGTCGCCCCCGACGCCGTGCTCGCCGTCGGCAAGGTGCTCGACGACCAGGGCACGGGCAGCGAGTCGCAGATCATCGCCGGGATGGAGTGGGCCGCGCGGGACGTGCACGCGCGGATCGTGTCCATGTCGCTGGGCTCCACCGAGGCCAGCGACGGCACCGACCCCATGGCGCAGGCCGTCGACACCCTCTCGGCCGAGACCGGCGCGCTCTTCGTGATCGCCGCCGGGAACACCGGCGCGCCCTCCTCCATCGGCTCGCCCGGCGCCGCCGACGCGGCCCTGACCGTCTCCGCGGTCGACTCCGCCGACCGGGCCGCCTACTTCACCAGCGCGGGACCGCGCCTGGGCGACAACGCCCTCAAGCCCGACCTCGCGGCCCCCGGCGTCGACATCCTCGCCGCCCGCTCCCGGCTCACCGAGGGCAGCGGCGACTACACGACCATGAGCGGTACGTCCATGGCGACGCCCCATGTCGCCGGGGTCGCCGCCCTGCTCGCCCAGGAGCACCCGGACTGGGGCGCGGCCCGGCTCAAGGACGCGCTGATGTCGACGTCGAAGCAGCTCGACGCCTCCGCCTATGTGCTGGGCGCGGGCCGGGTGAGCGTGCCGGACGCGGTGGCCGCCCAGGTCACCGCCACCGGCAGCGCCGACCTCGGCTTCTACGGCTGGCCCTACGACGGGAACAAGCCGGTCACCCGCACCCTCACCTACACCAACTCCGGTGACCGGCCCGTCGAGCTGACCCTGGCCGTACGGGGCGCCCCCGACGGCGTGGCCGCCCTCGCCGACCGGCAGCTCACCGTGCCCGCGCACGGCACCGCCTCCACCACGGTCACCGGCGACGGCGCCAAGGCCCCGGTGGGCAACACGAGCGGGCAGATCGTGGCCTCGGCGGCCGGCACAGCCGTCGCGCACACCGCGTTCGGGCTGGTCAAGGAAGGCGAGCGGTACACGCTCACCGTGCACGTCAAGGACCGCTCCGGAGCCGCCACCGCCGCCGACCTCGCCGTGCAGCGACTCGTCGCGGACGCCGACCCGTTCAGCGCCCACGTCGACGACTCGGGCACCCTGCGGCTGCGGCTGGACCCGGGCACGTACAGCGTGTCCTCCTTCCTCGACGTGCGCGGCAGCCACGGCGCCGACTCCCTCGGGCTCGGCTTCCTCGCCGCCCCCGAGATCACCCTCGACCGGGACCGCGAGATCACCCTGGACGGGCGGCGGCTGCGCGAGGTCCGCGCCGACGTGGGCCGCCGCACCGAGCGGCGCCAGCTCCTCATGGAGTACGACCGCAAGGCGGGCGGCGCCGACCTGTTCGGCGCCGTGCAGGTGCCGCTGACGTACGACAGCGTGTTCGCCGCGCCGACCGAAAAGGTCCGGCAGGGCTCCTTCGAGTACCGGACGGTGTGGCGGCTCGGCGCACCCCTGCTGGCGGTCAAGGGCGTCGGTGACGCGCTCGTCCAGGCGGGCAGCACCCTCACCGCGGGCCGCAGCAGGCTGCCGCTGGTCGACATCGGCACCGGCGGCCTCACCGGCAGGAACGTACGCGGCAAGGCGGTCCTGGCCCGCGTCACCGACACCACCGACCCCGGCGCGCTCGCCCAGGCCGCGCAGGACGCGGGCGCCGCCGCGCTCTTCGTCACGGACGACGCGCCCGGCCGGCTCAGCCTGTGGTGGGGCACCGACGACAACGCCGACCGGCCGCTCCTGATCGCCTCGGTGAACGCCGCCGACGCCGCCCGGCTGCGCGCCGCCCGCCGCGTCAACATGACCGGCACCCCGCACACGCCGTACGTCTACGACCTCTCGGACGGCCACCCGGGCGCGGTCCCCGACCACGACCTGACCTACGCCCCCGGCAAGCGCCGACTGGCCGCGCTGGACGTGAGGTTCCACTCCGGGCAGGCGGCGAGCGGCGGGGAGTTCCGGTACTCGATCACCGACACCTTCCCCATCGGCCTGGGCTTCCCCGAGAGCGCCGACTACCCGGCCACCCGCACCGACTACGTCTCCACCGGGCCCGGCCAGCTCTGGCACGAGTCGGTGACGCTGGGCGAAGGCACCCTGGAGGAGCGCAGCGGCCTGGTCCGCTACACCGGCGGCTCGCGCCGGGAGCTGGACTGGTTCAAGCCCGTCTGGCACCCGTGGCTGGGCACCGGGCTCGGCTGGGGCCAGCAGCGCGCCGGGAACACCCTCCAGTTCAACGCGCCCGGCTGGGGCGACTCCGGGCCCGACCACACCGGCTTCGGCGACGTGTGGAGCGCGGAGAGCGGCATGACCCAGACGACGGTGGCCTATCTGGACGGCAAGGAGGTGGACCGCGGCACCAGTTCGAGCGCGTACGTCCGGGACGCGCCCGCCGACGCGCACACGTACAAGCTCGTCACCGACACCGCGCTGGACCCGGCCCGCTGGAAGCTCGCCGGGCGGGGTCACGCCGAGTGGACGTTCCGTTCGGCCGCCACCCCCGAGGACCACTGGAGCTTCCTGCCCCTGATCAACCTCGCCCTCGACGTCGACACCGACCTCGCGGGCACGGTGCGGGCGGGCAGCCGGATCCCGGTGGGCCTGAGCGCCGCGTACGTGGCGGGCGCCACCGGCACCGGCACCCTCTCCGGGGGCCGGCTGGAGGTCTCCTACGACGAGGGCGCGACCTGGCGGCAGGTGCGGCTCTCCGGCGGGCACGCCTCCTGGAAGGGCACGCTGAGCGTGCCCCGGGGCGCGGCGTCCGTCTCGCTGCGCGCCTCGGCGGGCGACGACCGGGGCGGCTCCGTGCACCAGGAGCTCGTCCGGGCCGTGGGGGTGCGGCAGCGGTGAGCTGAGCGCCGCGCGCACACGCGGGCGGCGCCGCCTCCCTGGGACGGGGAGGCGGCGCCGCCGTGCTGCTTCGCTGCCGTCAGATCAGCCAGCCGACGATGTGGATCAGGCCGGCGAGGACGTCAGTGAGGAAATTCATGATCGTACTTCTCCTTGTGTTGCCACGTGTGGGACCTGCGCCGACCACGGTCTGCAGCCCGTCGCTTGCGCACCGTCAGTATCGTCCGCCCCGCGGGCCCCGTACCGATCACTTCTGCGACGATCACCTGTTCCAGGGAACAACTGATCTCTTGTTCGGATGTTCGGATGTTCAAATGTTCCGAACGGCTGATGGACCTCCTGGCTCTCCACGGCCCGCTACGGCTCCACCACGCCCCGCACCACGCCCAGTTCGACCAGATCCTGCGGGCGCAGCCGCAACTGCTCGGCCGTGGCCGGTGCCTGCTCGGGCGGGCGCTTGAGGATCGCGGCGGCCAGTTCCGGAGCGATCACCGAGAAATAACTGTCGGGCACGGCCCAGGTGTTGCCCGGCGCGGCCAGCGCGAGCGCGCCGCCCGAACCGCCCTCCCCGATCACCAGCGTGGTCACCGGTGTCCGGGCGGCGGCCACCGCGCCGAACAGGTCGGCGATGGCCGCGCCCGCGCCCTGCCGCTCCGCTTCGGCGTCGTTGGCGGCGCCCGGGGTGTCCACCAGCGTCAGCACCGGGATCCCGAGCCGGTCCGCGAGCCGGACCAGCCGGGCGGCGGTGCGGTACCCGGCGGGCCGCGTGGCGGTGCCGGTCTGGGCGGCGTAGGCGACGGTACGGCCCTGGTGCGTGCCGAACCCGCAGAGCACGCCGCCCACTTCGCCCCGGCCGCCGGTGTCGGTCTCGGCGTCGGTGGCGGCGCCGGTCTCGGGGGAGGGGCCGCCGCCGCAGCGGTCGCCGCGCAGGGCCACGCGGTCGGAAAAATAGGCGTCCAGATACCGTTCGGCGCGCGGGCGTTCGGGGGCGCGGGCCCGCCGGACGGCCTCCCAGCCGGTGGCGGGCAGACCGGTGCCGGGCAGATCGGTGCCGGGCAGCCCGGTCGCGGCCGCCGTAGCCGTCGTACTCGCAGTAGCCGCCGTATCCGCAGTCGTCGTCGTGGTCGTGGCGGTCGTCGTGGTCGTGGCGGTCGCCGCCGTCGGCAGTGCGCGCGGCGGGGGAGCGGGGGCGGACGAGGGCGCGGTCAGCAGCCGCAGCCACCGGCCCAGCGTCGCGCGCAGCTCCCCGGGCGGTACGACGGCGTCCGCCGAGCCCGCCGCCACCTGCGCCTCGGCCGTGTACGCCGCCGGGTCGGCGTCCGGCGGCCGGACCCGGGAACCGGCGAAGCCGACCTGGGCGCCGGGCAGCGCCAGCACCACGTCGGCGCCCGCGCCCAGCGTGGCCCAGCCGCCGCCGGTCGTCGGATCGCGCAGCACCGCGATCTGCGCGAGACCGGCCGCGCGGGTCAGCGCGGACTGCCGTGCCACGCGCTGGAGCTGCGTCAGCGCGAGCATGCCCTCCTGCATGCGGCTGCCGCCGGTGGCCACCAGCGGTACGACGGGCAGCCGGTGCGCGCGGGCGTAGGCGTACGCGGCCTCCAGGCGGTCGCCGGTGCGGGTGCCCAGCGAGCCGCCGAGGAAGCCGAACTCGAAGGAGATCAGCACCGCGGGCGTGCCCTCGATCCGTGCGGTGCCGCACACGACGGACTCCTGTTCGCCGGTGCGTGCGGCGGCGCGGGCGCGGGAGGCGTCGTAGCCCTCCCAGCCGAGCGGCCCGTCGGGCCTGTCCGGGGCGGCGGCGCGCGGGGCGGCGGCGTGCGGGGCGGCGGTGTCCGGGGCGCCCGTGGAGCCGGACGGCGCCGGGGCGTCGGGCAGTTCGGTGAAGTCGTCGGTGACCAGGGCTATCGCCTGCCGGGCGGAGTGACGGCCGGGCATGGTCAGCGCCCGCCTTCCGCGGCCGGGCCGCCCTGCGGCAGCGCCCGCTTCATGATCTTGCCCATGTCGTTGCGGGGCAGCGCGTCGAGCAGCCGGACCACCCGGGGCCGCTTGTGCGGGGCCAGCCGCCCGGCCACGTGCCCGGCCAGCTCCTCGGTACCGGGCGGGGCGGCCGGGTCCGCCGGGACGATCCAGGCGACGATCCGTTCGCCGAGGTCGGCGTCCGGCTCCCCGGTGACGGCGGCCTCGCGGACACCGGGATGCTCCAGGAGCGCGTTCTCGATCTCGCCCGCGCCGATCTTGTAACCGCCGCTCTTGATCAGGTCGGTGGCCTTGCGGCCGACGATCCGGACATAGCCGTCCGGGTCGCGCACCGCCATGTCCCCGGTGCGGAACCAGCCGTCGGCCGTGAAGGCGGCGGCCGTCGCGTCGGGCCGGTTCAGGTACTGCGTGAACAGGTTCGGGCCGCGCACCTGGATCTCGCCGACGCTCTCGCCGTCGTACGCGGTCAGGGGCGTCCCGTCCTCCTCCACCAGCCGCAGACCGACGCCCGGCAGCGGCGGCCCGACCGTGCCCGCGCGGGCCTGGCCGTCCGCCCGCACACTCGTGTTCATCAGGGTCTCGGTCATCCCGTACCGCTCGATCACCCGCCGCCCGGTCGCCGCCGCGATCCGCTCGTGGTCGTGCACCGGCAGCGCGGCCGAACCGGAGACCAGCAGCCGGGCGCCCGCCAGCGCCCCGGCCAGCTCGGGGGAGTCCGGCAGCGCCTCCGCGATCCGGTGGTACATGGTCGGCACCCCGAACAGCATCGTCGCCCCGTCCGACAGCTCCCGGGCCACGCCCTGCGTCGTGAACCGGCCCAGGTGCCGCACCGAGCCGCCGTGCCGCAGCGGGCCGAGCGTGCCGAGGACCAGGCCGTGCACATGGAACAGCGGCAGCCCGTGCACCAGCACGTCCCCGGCGGTCCACGCCCATGCGTCCGCCAGCGCGTCCAGGGTGTGGGCGACGGCCCGGCGCGGGATGACGGCGCCCTTGGGCGGTCCTGTGGTGCCGGAGGTGTAGACGACCAGCGCGGGATCCTCGTCGCCCGCCCGGCCGTCCTCGGCCGGGACCGGCCCCCGCTCCCGTACGTCCACGTCGACGCGGTGCGATCCGGCGAGCACGCCGGGCAGTTCGTCGCCGGGGGCGGCCAGCACCAGCGAGGGGGCGCTGTCGGCGAGGATGTGCCCCAGCTCCTTCCCGCCGGACCTCGGGTTCAGCGGTACGACGCTCACCCCGGCGAGCAGCGCGCCCACCACGGCCACGGCCGTCTCCAGCGCGGGCGTCGCCCACACGGCGACCCGCTCCCGGCCCCGCACCCGCGCGCCGACGGCACCGGCCGCCGCCGCCAGTTCCGCATACGTCAGCGCCCGGTCGCCGAACCGCAGGGCGGGCCGGGGCCCCGGGGCATCCGTCAGGGCCGGAAAGAGGGAGGACACGCGGCGGACTCCTTCGTCGTGTACATCGTGTACGTGGTGTTCATCGTGTTCGTCGTGTTCGTCTGGGTCACCGGACGGGCCGGCCGGTCACCTGGTCAGTGTCCCGGCCGCCGGGCCCGGCCACCCCTCGGTACCGGGGCGGCCGGACCGGTCGTGGGACCCACAGCACCGTCCTACCCCGGACGCCGTCGCCCCACGACCGCGCTCAGGCCGGCCGCGAGCCGGACTTCGGCGGCGTGCGGCGCGGGACGCTCCAGCCAGTGCAGCCGGGCCCGGCCCACCGCGCCCTCGTGCCGGGGCGGCCAGGAGGCGGCCGGGGTGAAGCCGTCGACGACGACCGTGCCGCCGGGCGCGAGCAGCCGGCGCACGTCCGCGGGAGCATCCCCCCGGGCGCCTTGCCCTGCCCGCCACCGTCCAGGACGAGCAGGTCGTAGGGTCCGTACTCCTCGATCCGCCGCCAGTCCCCGACGAGCACCTCCGTCCCGGGCCGCCCGGCGAACACACCGGCGGCGACCCGGGCGCGCTCCGGGTCCCGCTCCACGCTCACCAGGCGGATCCCGGCAGGAGTGGGCGAAGCCGTGGGCGCGGACGGCGGCCACGGCCCGCCCGGCCAGGGGCGGCAGCGGGCCCGCCGCGGGGCGATCCTGCCGTACGCGCCCGCCACCGGCCCACGGCCGCCGCGCGTGCCGTGCGCCACGCCGGGGCTGTGCCGCAGGTCCCCTCCTCTCCCCCCTCGCTTCCTCAGCGGGCCCCCACCACGTCCGCGACCACACAGCTGACGTTGTCCGGGCCGCCGGATGCGTTCGCCGCGCCGACCAGGGACCGTACGGCCGCGTCCGGGCTCTCGGCGGCGGCGAGCAGGGACCGGATCCGGTCGTCGGGCACGACGGCGGTCAGGCCGTCCGAGCAGAGCAGATACCGGTCGCCGGGCAGGGCGTCGTGCAGGCGCAGGTCCGGGACGGGCGGGGTGGCGGTGCCGTCCAGGGCCCTGAGGAGCAGCGCGCGCTGCGGGTGGCTCACCGCCTCCTCGGGCGTCAGCCGCCCCTCGTCCAGCATCGCCTGGACCACCGTGTGGTCGTGGGTGACCCGGAACAGCCCGCCTCCGCGCAGCAGATACGCCCTGCTGTCCCCGATGTGCACCAGGGCGAGCCGGGAACCGGTCCACAGCAGCGCGGTGAGCGTCGTACCGGCCTCCGCGTCGCCCACCGCGTCCGCCACCGCCCGGGTCGCGCCCTGGACCGCGTCCTCCAGCAGGTTCAGCACGCTCCCGGCGGGCGGTTCGGCCGTGTCCAGCGCCTTCAGCGCCGTCACGGCCGCGCCGCCCGCCCGCGCCCCCGCGGGCCCGTACCCGTCGGCCACGGCGAGCAGCCGTGTCCCGGCGTAGGCGGTGTCCTGGTTGGCGGGGCGCACCCGGCCGCGGTCCGAGCAGGCGGCGTAGCGCAGTTCCAGCATGGTGGTGTCCTTCCTCGGCGGTGCCGAAGAGCGGTCAGACAGGCGGTCAGACCTGTCCGAGAGGTGGTCGAGGTGGTCGGCGAGGAACGCCGCGAGGTCCCGCCGTACGGCCGTCTCCGCCTCCACCCGGCCCCAATGGGCACGGATCTCGCGGGCGGCGGCGTCCGGTGCGAGCGCGCACACCCGGCGGATGCCGGCCAGCGGCATTCCCAGCCGCCGCAGCCACGCCACCAGCCGCGCCTGCTCCAACTGGTCCGGCGCGTAGTAGCGGTACCCGGTGTCCGGGTCGACCCGCGCCGGGCGCAGCAACCCCAGCTCGTCGTACAGCCGCAGCGCCTTCGGCGAGAGCCGGGACGCCTTCGCAAAGGCGCCGATCGTCAGCATGGCCGTGCCCGTGTGCATGTGGACCTCGATTCCGTTCCCGCCACCGATGCTGGGGCTTCCCCGAAGGTGAAGGTCAACAGGGGTGTTCCGGTTGCGGCGGGGGTTGTTAGCGTGCGGGCGGTCCGCCGTCCGTTCCGATCCGTACTGTGCCGTGCCCGCCTCCGATCCGTACTGTGCCGTGCCCGCCGAAGGAGCCCGCCGTGTCCCGTGTCGCCCTCGCCACCTACGACCCCGGCACCGCCCCGAGCCGGGACCGTGACCTCGGGCCGCTGGTCGCGGCGCTGCGCGCGGCCGGAGCGGACGCCGAGGCCGTGCACTGGGACGATCCGGACGCCGACTGGGCCGGGTACGACCTGGTCGTCATACGGTCCACATGGGACTACAGCGGGCGCGCGGCGGAGTTCACCGCCTGGGCGGAGCGCTGCGCGAAGGCGACGCGGCTCGCCAACCCGGCCGCCGTCGTGCGCTGGAACACCGACAAGCGCTACCTCGGGGACCTCGCCGCCGCCGGGGTGCCGGTGGTGCCCACCCGGTACGTGGCGCCCGGGGAGCCCTGCGGGCCGCGGGACCTGCCCGGCGGCCACGACTTCGTCGTCAAGCCGGTCTTCGGCGCGGGCGCCCGGCTCGCCGCCCGCTACACGCCCGCCGAGCGCGGGACGGCCGCCGCGCAGGTGGCCCGGCTGCACGCCGGGGGCCTGACCGCGATGGTGCAGCCCTATCTGGAGCGGATCGACGTCAGCGGGGAGCGGGCGCTCCAGTACGCCGGGGGCCGGCTGCTGCACGCCAGCCGCAAGCGGGCCGTGCTCTCGCCCGGCACCGCCTACGACGCTCAGAAGACGGCCCACCCGGGCCTTGAGCCGTGGACCCCGACCACCGCCGAACTCGCGGTCGCCGAGAGCGCGTTGGCCGCCGTACCCGGCGCGCCCGAGCTGCTGTACGCCCGGGTGGACCTGGTGGACGGACCGGACGGCGCCCCGTGCGTGATGGAACTCGAACTGGTCGAGCCGAACCTGTTCCTGTGGCTGCACCCGGGCTCGCTGGAGCGGGTCGTCGCGGAGATCCTGGCCGCCGCCGCGGTGCCTACGCGTCCTTGACGCGCGTGCGCTGGAGCAGCCCCCAGGTGAACTCTGCGGCCACCTCGTGCGCCGCGCCCCGCGCGTCGGGCGCGGTGAAGAGGAGCCCCCACCGGGTGGGCGCCGTGCCCTCCAGGGGGCGGGCCGGGGCGAAGGCGCGGGCGGCCTCGTCGACCGTGCAGGACCAGGGGGTCAGGTCGTCGAGCGTGCGCAGGACGGGCGCCGGGGCGCCCGGCGCCCGTACCAGCCAGGCGTTCCAGACCCGGCCGCGCGGTCCGCTCAGCACTTCCAGGCGCAGCGTGGGCCACAGCGGCAGCGGCCACTGCCGCGCCTCGCACTCCACGTCGCCGACGCGGCGGGCCGCCGTGGACTCGGGCGCGCCGAGCGCGCCGCGGAAGACGGCGTCCGAGTGGCCGCGCGGTGTGTGCGCCATCGCCTGCCACCGCTTGTTCGCCTCCCGCATCTCCGCCGCCGTGGCGCCCAGCTCGCGGCGCGCGTCGGCCACCAGGTCCGGCTGGTGGTCGGCCATGCGGCGCAGCAGCACCAGCTGGACGTCGCGCGCGGTGAACGGGGGCCGGGAACCGGCGGCGGAGGCGGTCATACGCTCCATGATCGCCCACCCGGCGGCAGACGTTCCGCGGTCGGCGGTCCGGCGGCGGACGCTCCTCGATCGCCCACCCGGCGGCATGCGCCCCGCGCGCCACCGCCGCCCCATTGCCCCGCCCCACCCCCATGGCTAGCCTGTGAATGTTCCTCGTTCGCCATGTCGGTCGCCTGTTGAAATCTCGAACAGGCCGGATTCAGGGAGGGGGCCGGCCGTGGGACGTCTCGTACCCGCCGTGACCCGGGCTCTGGACATACTGGAGCTCTTCCTCGACGGGGACGGCACGCTCTCCGCCCCGGACATCGTGCGCCGGCTCCAGCTGCCGCGCACCACGGTGCACGAGCTGGTCACCACGCTCGCCGCCCGCCAGTACATCGTCCCGGTCACCGGGCAGCCCGGCCGCTACCGGCTCGGCGTCCGCCCGTACCAGCTGGGCAGCCGCTACGCCGAGCAGCTCGACCTGGCCGCCGAGGGCCAGCAGGTGGCCCGCTCGGTGGCCGAGACCTGCGACGAGACGGTGCACGTCGCGATACTGGAGGGCACCGACGTCATCTACATCGCGAAGGTCGACTCCACCCACGCGGTGCGCATGGTCTCCGCGGCCGGCCGCCGCCTGCCCGCGCACTGCACCTCGGTCGGAAAGATGCTGCTCGCCTCGCTGCCCGAGTCCGAACTCGCGGCGCGCGTCCCGGACGACGCGGTGCTGGCCGCGATGACGCCCGACAGCATCACCGACCCGGCCGTGCTGCGCGCGGCGCTGGCCGGGATAAGGCAGCGCGGGCTCGCCGTGGAGAACCGCGAGTCGAACCCGGACGTCAGCTGCGTGGCCGCCCCGGTGCGCGACCGCACCGGCGAGGTCGTCGCCGCCCTGTCCATCTCGGTGCCGATGGTCCGCTGGAGCGAGGAGCGCACCGGCGAACTGGAGCGGCTCGCCGTGCGGGGCGCCGCCGAGCTCTCCGAGCGCCTCGGCCACCGGAGCGCGGCATGAGGCGGCCGGAGTACGAGGCGGCGGCGCCGGAGCGGGCCGAACTGGGCGAGGGGCCCACCTGGGACCCGGTGGCCGGGCACCTGATCTGGATCGACATCCTCTCCTCCCGGGTGCACACCTGGGACCCGGCCACCGGCCGGCGCACGGTCCGCGCCACCGGGCAGCACGTGGGCGCGGCCAAGCCGCGCACCGGCGGCGGCCTGGTGCTGAACCTGCGCGACGGGGTGGGCCTGGTCGACCCGGGCCCGGACGGCGCGTTCCGCTGGCTGCACCGCGACCCGGTGCCCGGCCGCCGGGGCAACGACGCCGCCGTGGCCCCGGACGGCTCCCTGTGGGCGGGCACCATGCGCTACGACGAGGCGCCGGGCGGCGGCACGCTGACCCGCGTCACCGGTGACGGCACGGCCGAACCCTTCCTGACCGACGTGACGGTGAGCAACGGCATCGGCTGGAGCCCGGACGGCCGCCGGATGTACTACGCCGACACGCCCACCGGCCGGATCGACGTCTTCGACGTCCTGGACGGCGTCGACGGCGTCGACGGCGCCCGGCAGGCCGTGAACCGGCGCCCGCTGGCCCGGGTGGAGGAGGGCGCGGGCTTCCCGGACGGCCTGACCGTCGACGCGGACGGCTGTGTGTGGGTGGCCCTGTGGGAGGGCGGGGCGGTACGCCGCTACACCCCGGACGGCACGCTGGACCGGGTCGTGGAACTCCCCGTCGCCCGGACCACGGCCTGCGCGTTCGGCGGCGCCGCGCTGACCGACCTGTACATCACCTCGGCCAGCACCGGCCCCTCCGCCCCGCACCCCCTCGCGGGCGCCCTCCTGGTCGTCCCCGACGCGGGCCACGGCCTCCCCCAGCCCGCCTTCGCGGGCTGACCACGGCGCAGCGGGCGCGGACGGGACCGGCCCTCCGACCGGCCCCGGCGGCCGGTCCGTCGGCCGCTCTGCCGGGTCCTGGGGCGGGGACGCCGGGGCAAGGGACGCCGGGGCAAGGGGCGCCGGGCCCCAGCCGTGCTGCGCTGTGCCATGCCGGTGGCGAGGGCGGGGGGCCGTTCGCTGGCTGCCCTGGTGGGCTGTTCCCGGCCCGCAGGCCGGAGGGCGGCAGCGGCCCTGGGCCCCGGCCCCGACCCCGGCCCCGGCCCCGGCCCTGGCCCGCAGACGGGTCCGCCGGTCCGCCGTCCCCGCCGCCCCCGTTATGTTTTTCGCGGTCCTGCAACGGGATCGCTGGCCTCCGGGCCTGGCATGACTGTTGCCCCCTGTCGAAGGCATGACCTGGGGGGTGGTGTCACCGGGTCTGGGGGTGTTCGTCGGAGACGCTGATCAGAGGTCCGGCCACCGTCCGGCCCGGCGCAATGCCGGACAGTTCGCGGGCGGCAGGTCTGCATAACGTGGATGCGCGAGCACGACACCCGAGCCGAGGCCGGCACCGTCAAAACCCCTGGAAGGGTGCGATGTTCGAGATCGAAGACGTGGGCGTGTTCCTCGGCCTGGACGTCGGCAAGTCCGCCCATCACGGGCACGGGCTCGCCCCGGCCGGGAAGAAGGTCTTCGACAAGCCGCTGCCCAACAGCGAGCCGAAGCTGCGGACCGTGTTCGACAAGCTGACCGCGAAGTTCGGCAGCGTCCTGGTGATCGTGGACCAGCCCGCCTCCATCGGCGCCCTGCCCCTGGCCGTCGCCCGCGACGCCGGCTGCCGCGTCGCCTACCTGCCCGGCCTGGCCATGCGACGGATCGCCGACCTCTACCCCGGCGAGGCCAAGACCGACGCCAAGGATGCGGCCGTCATCGCCGACGCCGCACGCACCATGCCCCACACTCTGCGCTCGCTCGAACTGACCGACGAGATCACCGCCGAGCTGACCGTCCTGACCGGCTTCGACCAGGATCTGGCCGCCGAGGCCACCCGCACCAGCAACCGGATACGCGGCCTGCTCACCCAGTTCCACCCGTCGCTGGAGCGGGTCCTGGGACCCCGTCTGGACCACCAGGCCGTCACCTGGCTCCTGGAACGTCACGGATCCCCGGCCGCTCTGCGCAAAGCCGGCCGGCGCCGCCTCGTCGAGCTGATCCGGCCCAAGGCCCCGCGCATGGCCGCACGGCTGATCGACGACGTTTTCGACGCCCTGGACGAGCAGACCGTGATCGTTCCCGGCACCGGCACCCTCGACATCGTGGTCCCGTCCCTGGCCCGCTCGCTCGCCGCCGTCCACGAACAGCGCCGGGCCCTTCAAGCCCAGATCAACACCCTGCTGGAGGCCCACCCTCTTTCCCAGGTCCTGACCTCGATGCCCGGCGTCGGCGTCAGGACCGCCGCAGTCCTGCTGACCACCGTCGGCGACGGCACCAGCTTCCCCACCGCCGCCCACCTCGCCTCCTACGCCGGCCTCGCCCCCACCACGAAGTCATCCGGGACCTCGATCCACGGCGAACACGCACCCCGAGGCGGAAACCGGCAGCTCAAACGGGCCATGTTCCTCTCCGCCTTCGCCTGCATGAACGCCGACCCCGCCTCCCGCACCTACTACGACAAGCAACGAGCCCGCGGCAAAACCCACACCCAAGCCCTCCTCCGCCTCGCCCGCCAACGCATCAGCGTCCTGTTCGCCATGCTCCGCGACGGCACCTTCTACGAGTCCCGGACACCGAAGGACGTCGAACTCGCCGCATAACCCCCATCCCGAACCATCCCAAACCCGACAGGGATGCCTTGACGAACGACATAGAGGCACCCCCCCGGGGGGCCGGTCGCCGCCCGGCGTCACCATGCCGCACCGGGTGTCTCGGGCCCGGGGGCCTTCCCGGCAGCCCCGGCGGGCTGCTCCCGGCCGCCAGGCCGAAGGGAGGCAGGGGTCCAGGGCCCCCACCTCGGCCTCTGGGCCCGCTGGCCGGTCCGTCGGCCGCTGCCGCTGTCCTGGCCCGCCGCCCGGCCTCAGCCGTACCGCACCTGTGTCTCGGGCCGGGGCATTTCCCGGCCGCTCCGGGGGAGCTGCCCCCGGCCCTCAGGCTGGAAGACGGCAGCGGCCCAGGCCCCGACCCCGGCTCCCGGGCCCGCCCCCGGCCCGCCCTCTCGGGCGCGACCGCCCTCCCGGCCCAGCCCCGCCTCAGCCCCGTCGTGCCGGAGGCGCGGACGGTGTCCTCGGGCCGGGGCGGTCCAGGGTGTCCAGGGTCTTGCGTTCGGACGGGGTCAGTGGGGGGCCGGAGAGGGGTGGGAGGAGGGGGCCGCAGGCGACGTCCAGGAGGGTGGTGGGGCGGAAGAGGCGTTCGGGGCCCGTGCGCATGCTGGTCACGTCCCACAGGGCCGCCGCCGCCCGGTAGGAGCCGGTGGCCGAGCGGGTGAGGCGGCGGCTGTAGGCGGTGGCGAGGCGGTCCGCCGGGGTCGGCCGGGCGCCGCGTGTCTGCGGGTACCAGACGTCCTGGCCGACCGCCGCCGCCCAGGCCGCGTCGACCGACCGGGCGGCCCCGCGCTGCACCCGCCGGGACAGGCCGGGCGCGTCCGGGCCGCCGCGCCGCAGCTCCCGGGCGAGCAGCCGCGCTCCCAGCGCGGCCACCGACATGCCCTGCCCGTAGGCCGGGTTGAAGGTGGCCAGCGCGTCGCCCAGCACGACGAAGCCCTCGGGCCAGCGCGCGGTCCGCTCCAGATAGCGCCGCTCGTTGCTGGTGCTGCGGCTGAGGTGCACCCCGGTCAGCGGCTCGGCCCCGGCGGCGAGCCGGCCCACGATCGGGCTGGCGAGGGCGAACGCGTAGGCCAGGAAGCCGTCCGGGTCGGCGGGCGGCTCGCCGCCGCCGCGCGTCCCGGCGAGACTGACCATCCAGCGGTCCCGCTCGATCGGCAGCAGCATGCCGCTGCGGCCGGGCGCGGACCGGTAGGGGTCCGCCTGCACGACCGTCAGCGGGAACTGCTCGGCACCCGCCGGGGTCCGGTAGACGCGGGTGGCGTTCACCAGCCCGCAGTCGACGCTTCTGGTCCGCACGTCCGTGATGCCCGTCTCCGCCAGCCAGGTGACGACCCGTGAGCCGCGCCCGCTCGCGTCGACCACGAGATCCGCGGCCAGTTCGGTCTCCTCGCCGCCGCCGGCCGTCCCGCCGCCGGCCGTCCCGCCGCCGGCCGTCCCGCCGCCGGCCGTCCCGCCGTCGGCCGTCCCGCCCCCGGCCGGCGCGATCCGCACCCCGCGCACCCGCCGCGCGTCGCCCGTGAGGCCCACCGCCCGCGCCCTGCGGATCTGGGTGCCGGTGCGGGTGAGGACCAGGTCGCGCACGGTCCAGTCCAGCAGCGCGCGGGTGCAGCTGAGCACCCGCGGACCGTCGTGCCGCCAGCGCCGGAACCAGCCCTCGGAGGTCAGGGCCAGCATGCCCGAGCCGAGCGGGATCTCCCGGGCGCCCGCCGCGAGCAGCCGCTCGCGCACCCCGCCGCCCGGTACCAGTTCCTCCATCGCGGCCAGGCCCCCGGCCATCAGCAGATGGGCGTGGCGGCCCTGGGGCAGCCCCTTGCGGTGTTCAGGGCCGTCGGGCAGGTCGTCCCGGTCGAGGACGACCACGTCGTCCACGGCGGAGGACAGCGCCGCGGCGGCCAGCATGCCGGCCAGACCGGCACCGACGACCACGGCTCTGCGCGGACGGTGACTGGGGGAGGGGGACATCGGACTCCTCGGAGTGGGTCGCGGGCTCAGCCGGGGGAGGTCCGTACCGCCCCTCCCCGCACGGGGGTTCCGGCGGGCGGCCTGACCAGTGCCTGCGCCAGTTCCACCAGACCCCCCGTCCCGGACACCTCCGTGGCGTGCAGACGGTAACCGCTCGGCGTGGGCAGCGGCTCCTCGCGTGCGGCGGCGCGGCGCGCGGCGTCGGCGAGCATCGCCGCCTCCGCCGCGATCCGCGCCTCGTGCCCGGTGCGGCCCGCGCGCCGGGCGGCGGCCAGGGCGCGTTCGCGGACCTCGTCGTCGAAGTACGGGGCGAGGCCGAGCAGCGCGTCGTGGATGGACACCTCCCGCCAGTGCAGCCGGGCCCGCGGCAACTGCCACCAGCCGCTGGGCGGTTTGGGCGCGGTGGACACGAACCGCACCCGTGCCCACAGCGGCGCCAGGCTGCGGTAGTCGTCCAGGCTGCGCACCTGCGCGAGGACCGAGGGCAGCAGCCGGGGCAGCGCGAAGCCCGCGGAGCACAGCAGCGCGGCCAGCGACGCCAGCGGCGGGGCCACCTGCGTGGACAGCACGTCCAGGTCGTGGCCCGACCAACGCGCCACCACCGCCGTGTACTTGGTCAGCTGGAATCCGGCCACGTCCAGCGCCGAACCGGCCAGGATCAGCCGCAGCCCGGCCCGCAGCAGCCCGGTCACCTCCCGGCTCCACTTCACGCACAGCGTGCACATCGCCAGGGTCGCCGCGCTGTGCCCGATCAGGTAGAGCAGGATCATCTCGCACAGGTACGGCGTGTTGGCGTAGTACGTGTCGAGGTCGTTGAGCCGCTCGGTGCGGGCGTCGCCCAGCAGGAACAGCACGACGATCACGGCGATCAGCGCCACGTACGCGGCGACGCTGCGCAGCACCATCCGCCGCACCTGCCGCCGGGGCCCGCCGCGCCAGTGGACCAGCAGGATCAGCAGCGAGCAGCTGTACGCGCTGATCATGCCGTAGGTCAGCGGGGCGCCGAAGTTGGGGATGCCCGTGAGGCGGTTGACGGCCGCCAGCGTCAGCGGCGCCGAGCAGACGAACACCAGCGAGGCCAGCAGGATCGACACGCACGTCGACACGGTCAGCGGGTCCCACCCGGCGCGCGGCGGGCGGCGGCACAGCACGATCGCGGCCAGTCCCAGCAGCCCGGCCGCCAGATACACGACGAGACTCACGGACACCACCCCCGCCGCGTCGGGGACACGGTGCGCGGGAGCGGCGGCGGTGCCGGGCGCCTGCTCACGCCGCCCCCGAGGGCCGGGAGCCGGGCGCCGGGGGCTCCGGGGCCCGCAGGGCGTCGGCGATCCGCAGGAGCAGCGCGGGGCCGGGGGTCCGCCCGCCCGGCCGGGCCCCCTCGCCCTGCCCGGCGTCCAGCGGGGCCGGGGGGCGGCCGACACCGTCGAGCAGGACCGGCCACGGGCCGCCGATGCCCTCGGGGCCCGCCGTGGGGCCGATCCCGTCGAGCAGGACGAGGTGCTGCCCGGCCGCTCCGGCGGCCTCCGCCGCCCGGCCGGTCCCGCCCGCCGGCGGCGAGGGCGCCGGTCCGCGGACCGCCGCCTCCAGCGCCGTACCGCCGCCGCCGTGCGGGTGCGGGGACCGCGGGCCGTCCCCGGACGGCTGCCCCAGGGCCGCGGTGATGACCGCCGCCCAGGCGGCGGCCTCCGCCCGCTCCTGGTCACCGGTGGCCGCCAGGGCCGTGGCCCGGGTGCGCTCGTACAGGGCGCCGTCGAAGAACGCGTCCAGATAGCCGAGCGCGTTGTGGATGCTCGTCTGGCGCCACATCAGCCGGGTCGTCGGGGAGCACCAGCGCGGGCGGGGCAGCCGGAGGGCGTGGCGGGTGAGCAGGCCGTCCAGCAGCCGTTCCAGCGGCGCCAGCCGGTTGTACGTCCGCCAGGACCGCCGCCACCGCGTCAGCCGCGGCCCCGCCAGCGGTACGAGGATGCCGACCGTGGTCACCAGCGCGCCCAGGCCCGCGGCGGCCGGTGACACGTCGGTGCCGAGCGAGGACCAGTCGCGCCCGGACCAACGGGCCCCCACCGCGACGAACTTGGTCACCGCGTAACCGGCGCTGCACAGGGAGCCGAGACCCAGCATCACCAGCCCCGCGCGCAGCCAGCCGTGCACCGTGCGGGCCCAGCGCAGCGCCGAGACCGTGGTGACGCTCACCGCGACGAGGTGCCCGGCCAGGTACAGCACGATCATCTCGGCGATGAACGGCGTCGTCGCGTAGTACGTGTCCAGATCCGTACGGCGCTCCACCGGCGCCTCGCCCAGCGCGAACAGGGCGGCGATGCCGACGAGCACGCAGGCGTAGGCCGCCACCCAGCGGCGGGTCACCCGGCGCACCCGCCCCCCGCCCCGCCAGTGGACGACGAGGACCTGGGAGGCGGCGCTGTAGGCGGTGATCGACGCGTAGGTGAGCGGTGCGGCGATGTTCGGCACGCCGCTGAGCCGGTTGACGGCGCCGACCGTCGGCGCGGCGCCCAGGACGAAGCAGGTGCCCGCCAGGGCCAGCACCACGCAGAGCGCGCGCAGATACGGATCGTGCCGGCGGCGGACCAGATCGGGGGTCTTCACCGCCAGGCCCAGCCACAGCGCGCCGCAGCTGACGTAGTTGATCATCCCGCTCATGTCCTGGGTGTTCCCCGGTAGTTGAGTGCCGATCCGATGCGTCCGGCGATGTCCTCGTCGGCGCCGGGGGCCGCGGCGGACGCGCCGCCCGCCGGTGCCTCCTCCAGCCAGCCGCGCAGTCTGCCGCCCATGAGCATGCCGAACCGGTCGGCCTCCTGCTCGTCGGCCAGGCTGAAGTCGGTGCGGGCGGCGACCGGCCGGGGCGGACCGCCCGCCGGGACCGGGCCCGCGGCGTCCGCGTCCCGCCGGCTCATGTGCCACACCTCGTGGCAGAAGATCACGATCTGGTGCCACGCGGCGGCCCGCCGGTCGATGACCACCACGTCCTGTGTCTCGCCCTCCAGCCACAGCCCGCTCGCGGTGTGCGGCGGGAAGATCTCCCGGCGGACGACGACCGGCCGGCCGCGCCAGGCGGCGACCGAGTCGACGAGGGCGGCGAACAATGTCTCCGGGTCCGCGGGGACCGGTACCCGGAGCGGGCCGATGAGAGTCTCGGCGAGGCGCCGCATCTCCCGTTTCCTACGCACTCATCTCCCTTTGTCGCCCCCCTCGGTCTGCCGGACCCCCCATCCTCTCCGGCCGACCGGCCCGGGGAAAGGTTCTTTCGCGGCGCTCTCGCCCGGATCGCGCCGCCCGGATCACGACGCCCGGCACCCGGGTCACGATGCCCGGCGTCCGGATCACCATGTCCGGTGTCCGGGGCACGGCGTCCGGCGTCCGGATCGCGGTGCCCCGGGCCCGGAGTGCGGGGCCCCGTCCGGGGACGGACCCCGTCCGGGGACGGACCCCGTCCGGGAACGGCGGCGGCCCCCGCCCGCCGGGACCGGGGACTCAGCGGCCGGGGGAGGACACCGGCGCCACCGGCACCCCGCCGGCCGCGGATCCCAGCAGCGTCAGCCGCACCCGGCCGGGCCCCGCCTCCGTGTCCGCCCCGGACAGGACGGCCAGGGCCAGGGTGTTGGTGTCCCGGGTGCGCAGGATCCCGTCCGGCAGGACGAGCGGGCGCCGCCCGGCCGCGCCGTTGACGTACTCGCCCAGGTTCCAGCCGTTCAGGAAGACCTGCGCCCGCCACTCGCGGTGCGGGTCGTCGTCGAGCACCAGCCCCACCGAGGCGTCCGTGCCCGCCGCGACCGACGGCTTGAACGTGGTCCGGTACCAGGTGACCCCCTGGCGCCGCACGGCACGCGGGAAGGACACCTTGTCCCAGCCGCCGTCCGGGAAGCCCGGCAGGTGCCAGCCCTCCCGCTCCCCGTGCAGGCCGCCGTTGTTCAGCGGTCCGCGCACCGGGTCGGCCGGGCCCGCGCCCTGGATCCGCCAGCGCACCCGCGGCTCGCCCCCGGCGAAGTCCACCGCCGCCAGCCCGCGCGCCGCCCCGGCGGCCGTGCCGGGCGCCGTGTCGTCCTGCGCCCGCGCCGCCGGCCGCACCAGCACGGCCAGCACATGCCGGCCGCCGGTCCGCAGGTGCGGCGGCACGGCGAGAACGGCGGTGCCCGCGTCGGCGCCGCCCTCGTGCCCCGGGTCCGGCACCTGGTGCGTGCCCAGCGGCTCCCCGTCCAGCCACGCCATCAGCAGCCCGCCGGGGCCCGCGCCGTGCTCCAGCGACACCGACCCGATGCCCGAGGCGTCCGTGAAGGCGCCCCGGTACCAGACAGCGCCGTAGTGGAAGCCGTAGGCGTCGGCGGACAGCACCGGCTGCTTCCGCGCGCCGGCCGTGCCGCCGTCCGCGGAGGCCAGGTCGGCGGTCCGCCACGCCGAGTCGTCGAAGCCGGGGGCGGACTCGGGACTCTCCGCCCGCGCCCGCCAGCCGCCCAGCACGGGCAGCTCCACCTTTGCCACCCCCGCCAGCGGCGCGACCGAGCGCAGACTGCCCGAGCCGGTGCGGACGGTGCGCACCGGGCGGCCGTTCCACGTCACCGCCGTCACTCCGTGCGGGGGCCAGACCTCCAGCCTCGTCGCCTCGACGGTGTCGCCGGTGAGGTGGAGCGTGGCCCCCTGGACGGCGGCGGTGCGCAGCAGCCTCGGCCCGCAGACCAGCAGCGAGCCCGACGGAGTCTCGTACGGCCACAGCCGCGACGACGTCCTGTCGTCGGCGAACAGCATCAGCACCGGCCGGTCGACGGTCTCGCCCGCCTCCACCCGGGCCCCGGCGAGGCCGGTGCCGAAGGGCACCGTGATCCGTACCAGACGCCGCTCGTACACATAGGCGACCTGCTGGCTGAGCCGGGTGACCATCGGCTCTCCGGCCGCCTCCAGCGCCAGCCGGGCCGAGTCACCGCGCCGTCCGCAGAACACGACGATGTCCAGCGGCCCGGCCGAGAGGTACAGCATCGGGTGCGCGGTGGAGTACCGCACCCTGAGCAGTCCCAGCCGCATCTCGGTGACCGCCAGCCGGGCGTCCCTGGCCGGGACCGTCACCGGCAGGTCCTCACCGGCGGCGGGCAGCAGCGAGGAGACGTCCTTGTCGCTGTCGTTGCGCAGGATGTGGACCCGGCCGCCGGTGTCGGGGTTGCGCAGGTGGTACGTCGTGAGCCCGCGCGCGCTCGCGCCCCCGGCCCGCTCCAGCTTGGCGAAGTCGGGCAGATGCCGCAGCATGTGCCCGATCTGGTGCGCGGGCACCATCTCCGCGGTCACCTGGCGTCCCTCGTCGATGGCGGCGCCGTGGTCGTAGGACGCGGGCATGCCCGGTCCGGGCAGCCAGCCCCAGGAGGTGCCGCCGAAGGCCGGGTACACGTTGTGCAGGGCGATGCCGCCGGCCAGGTCCGTGAGCTGGGCGCGCCGCACGGCGGCCGCGTCCCGTGCGTGCGGTGCCCCGGTGCCGTGCCCGCCGCCGGTGTCCGACAGGAACCCCGCGGGGCGGGGGAAGGACTGCGGCATCCACCGGCCGCCGCGGTCGCCGTGGAAGAGGGGGACGTCGATGCCGTCGGCGCGGACCTTGTCGAGCAGCCGGGACACCAGGGCGCCGCCGGTGTCCGCCGCCGCCCCGCTGTCCACCTGGTAGAGCAGCACCGTGCCGTCGCCCCGGGTGTACAGGTGCCGGGCGGCGATCGCGTCGACCCGGCCCAGCCACTCCTCGGCGTGCCGCGCGTACCCGGGGTCGGCGGTCGGCGAGGCGCCCGCGGCCGCGGGCAGCCAGCCGGGCAGGCCGCCGCCGTCCACGTCGGCGCCGATGCGCGGGCCCGGCCGCAGCACGACGTAGAGCCCGGTTTCGGCGGCGGTGCGCAGGAACAGCCCGAGGTCCCGCACGCCCGTGAAGTCGTACGTGCCCGGGGCGGCGGAGTGGTAGTTCCACGCCACCCGCGCGGTGACCGCGTTGTAGCCGTGCGCCCGCATCTTCTGGAGGACGTCCCGCCACAGGCCGGGGCTGGGCAGCCGGAACGGGTGCATCTCGCCGGACCACAGCACCAGCCGCCTGCCGTCCACCAGCAGCGAGTAGTGGTCGAAGGCCACGGTGTGGCGCCGCCCGTCGGCGGCCGGAACAGGCGGCGGCGGACCCGTCGGCACCCCGCGCGCGGCGAACGCCGCCGGCGCCCCCGGCCCACCGCTGCCGCCCAGTGCGAGACCGAGCGCGGCGGAGCCCGCGAGGGCGCTGAATGTACGTCTGCTGAGCGCCAAGGTGAGTGCCTCCCGGGCGGATGGTACGGGGCGCGGGCACCGCCATTCTCCACTGTCCCGGGCCCCACAATGGACCCATGAGGATCTCGGCACGGGCGGACTACGCGGTACGGGCGGTTCTGGAACTGGCCGTACGAGGGGTGCAGGACCAGGCGGGCCCGGTGAAGGCGGAGACGGTCGCCGCCGAGCAGGGCATCCCGCACAAGTTCCTGGAGGGCATCCTCGGCGACCTGCGCCGCGCGGGCCTGGTCACCAGCCGGCGCGGCGGGGGCGGCGGCTACACCCTGGCCCGGGACGCGGCGCAGATCACGGTGGCCGACGTCATCCGCGCGGTGGACGGCCCCATCGTATCCGTACGCGGCGAACGCCCCACCGGCCTGACCTACACGGGCTCGGCCGAGCCGCTGCTGCCCCTGTGGATCGCGCTGCGCGCCAATGTCCGCCGGATCCTGGAGGGCGTCACCCTCGCCGACATCGCCTCGGGCGCCCTGCCGGAGACGGTACGGACCCTGGCGGCGGAACCGGCGGCGTGGGAGAACCCGTGACCGCGCGGGCGGCCCGTGCGGTCACGGGTTCTCCCACGCCGGTGGGAAAGCCCGCGGGCACGGGCCGCCCGCCGGTACGGACGTCCGCGGGACGGTGCGCGGCGGGCGGGGCGGGCGCCCGGTCTCAGGAGCCGGACCTGCGCTTGTTCCACACGTCGAAGCCGACCGCCGCGAGCAGGGCGAGGCCCTTGATGACCTGCTGCCAGTCGGTGCCGACGCTGAGCAGGTTCATGCCGTTGTTGAGCACGCCGAGGACGAGACCGCCGATGATCGCGCCGAGCACGGTGCCGACACCGCCGCTCATGGAGGCGCCGCCGATGAAGGAGGAGGCGATGGCCTCCAGCTCGTAGTTGACGCCCGCCTTCGGCGAGGCCGCGTTGAGCCGGGCGGCGACGACCAGGCCGGCCAGGGCGGCGAGCACACCCATGTTCAGGAACACCTGGAAGGTGACCCGCCGGTCCTTGACGCCGGACAGCTTCGCGGCCGGCAGGTTGCCGCCGATCGCGTAGATGTGGCGGCCGAAGACCGCGTTGCGCATCACATAGCCGTAGCCGACGACCAGCGCGCCGAGGACGATCAGCACGATCGGCGCGCCCTTGTAGCTGGCCAGCAGCAGGGTGACGACCAGCACCGCGGCGACCAGCGCGACGAGCTTGAGCGCGAACAGCCGCGCGGGCAGCACGTCCAGGGAGAACTCCTGCTGGCGGCGCCGGTCGCGCACCTCCTGCCAGACCACGGAGGCGACGAGGACGAGGCCCAGGAGCAGGGTCGGATTGTGGTAGTTGGTGTGCGGGCCCGCCTCGGGCAGGAAGCCGTTGCCGAACTTCTGCAGGCCGTCCGGGAACGGGCCGAGGGTCTGCCCCTTGAGCAGGATCTCCGTCAGCCCGCGGAAGAGCAGCATCCCGGCGAGGGTGACGATGAACGACGGTATCCCCAGATACGCGATCAGAAATCCTTGCAGCGAGCCCGCCGCCGCGCCCACCAGCAGGCACAGCACCACCGCGACGGGCCACGCGAGATGGTGGCTGACGGTGAGCACGGCCGCCACGGCGCCCACGAACGCCGTGAGCGAGCCGACCGACAGGTCGATGTGCCCGGCGATGATCACCAGCATCATGCCGATGGCCAGGATCAGGATGTAGCTGTTCTGGAGGACCAGGTTGGAGACGTTGCGCGGCAGCAGCAGATCGCCGTCGGTCCAGATCTCGAAGAGGACGACGATCAGGCCGAGCGCGATCAGCATGCCGTACTGGCGCATGTTGCGGCGCAGCCCGCCCAGCATCAGCTGGAGCAGTCCGCCGCCGGACTCCGCCCCGGCCCGGCCCGGCGGCGCCGGGGCCGGGCTCTTGGCGCTCACATCCGTACTCATCGCGATACCTCTTCGTCCTGAGAGTCCTGAGAGTCCTGAGAGTCCTGGGAGATCCGGGCGGCCCGGGGGTCCTGCGGGTCCTGCGGGTCCTGCGGGTCCTGCGGGTCTTTCGTCATACGGCGCATCAGCACCTCCTGGGTGGCCTCGGCGCGCGGCACCTCGCCGGTCAGTCGGCCGGCGGCCATGGTGTAGATCCGGTCGCACATGCCGAGCAGTTCCGGCAGTTCGGAGGAGATGAAGACGACCGCCTTGCCCTGCGCGGCCAACCGGTCGATCACCGTGTAGATCTCGTACTTGGCGCCCACGTCGATGCCCCGGGTGGGCTCGTCCAGGATCAGCACGTCCGGCCCGGAGAAGATCCACTTGCTGAGGACGACCTTCTGCTGGTTGCCGCCGGACAGCTTGCCCGCCGGCTCGAACACGGTCGGCGCCTTGATGTTCATGGAGGTGCGGAACCCCTCGGCGACCTGCCGTTCCCGGTGCTCGTCGACCACGCCCCGCCGGGCGACCTTCCGCAGCGCGGTCAGCGAGATGTTGCGGTTGATGGTGTCGATGAGGTTCAGGCCGTAGTGCTTGCGGTCCTCGGTGACGTACGCGATGCCGTGCCCGACCGCCTCCGCGACGGTCTTCGTACGGATCTCGGTGCCGTCCTTGAGGACCGTGCCGGCCGCGTAGCGCCCGTAGGAGCGGCCGAAGACGCTCATGGCCAGCTCGGTGCGGCCGGCGCCCATCAGGCCCGCGATGCCGACGATCTCCCCGCGCCGCACCTGGAGCGACACGTCGTCGACGACCTTGCGCTGCTGGTCGATCGGGTGGAACACGGTCCAGCCGCGGATCTCCAGGGCCGGTGCCGCGCCCTCCTCGGGCCGGTGCGGGGTGCGTTCGGGGAAGCGGTGGTCGAGGTCGCGGCCGACCATCCCGGAGATGATGCGTTCCTCGGTGGTGGCGGCGGCCCGCACGTCGAGCGTCTCGATGGTGCGGCCGTCGCGCAGGATCGTCACCGAGTCGGCGACCTTGCGGATCTCGTTCAGCTTGTGGGAGATGATGATCGAGGTGATGCCCTGGTTCTTCAACTCCAGGATGAGATCGAGGAGTTTGCCGCTGTCCTCGTCGTTGAGCGCGGCCGTCGGCTCGTCCAGGATGAGCAGCTTCACCGACTTCGACAGCGCCTTGGCGATCTCCACGAGCTGCTGCCTGCCGACCCCGATGTCGCAGACCCGGGTCTCCGGGTGGTCGTCGAGGCCGACGCGGCGCAGCAGTTGCGCGGCGTGCCTGAGCGTGTCGTTCCAGTCGATGAACCCGCGCCTGGCGTGTTCGTTGCCGAGGAAGATGTTCTCCGCGAGGGAGAGATGGGGCACCAGCGCCAGTTCCTGGTGGATGATGACGATGCCGCGCTGTTCGCTGGCCCGGATGTCCCGGAACCGGCAGGTCTCGCCCTCGAAGAGGATCTCGCCCTCGTAACTCCCGTGCGGATGCACGCCGGAGAGCACCTTCATCAGGGTGGACTTGCCGGCGCCGTTCTCACCGCAGATGGCGTGGACCTCACCCCGGCGGACGGTCAGGGTGACGTCCGACAGCGCTTTGACACCGGGAAAGGTCTTGACGATCGAGCGCATTTCCAGGACGGGTCCCGCCATGGTCGTGCCTTCCGGTCGGTGGTCGGTCGGTTCGGTGGTGGTCGTACCGGTGGGTGCGGGAGGGGGCTACTTGCCCAGTTGCGCGTCGGTGTAGTAGCCGCCCTTGACCAGGACGTCCTCGTAGTTCGTCTTGTCGACGCTGACCGGCTGGAGCAGGTAGGACGGCACCACCTTGGCGCCGTTGTCGTACGATTTGGTGTCGTTGACCTCGGGCTTCTTGCCGTTGAGGACGTCGTCGACCATCGTCGAGGCGACCTCGGCGAGCTTGCGGGTGTCCTTGTAGACGGTCTGCGTCTGCTGCCCGGCGATGATCGACTTCACCGAGGCCAGCTCGGCGTCCTGGCCTGTGATGACGGGCAGCGGCTTGCTGCGCGAGCCGTAGCCGTCCGACTTCAGCGCGGACAGCACACCGATGGAGATGCCGTCGTAGGGGGACAGGACGGCGTCGACCCGGGCGCTCTTGTAGGCCGAGGTGAGGATGTCGTCCATGCGCCGCTGGGCGGTGGCGCCGTCCCAGCGCAGCGTGGTCACCTGGTTCAGCTTCGTCTGGCCGGACCTGACGACCAGCTTCTTGCCGTCGATGTACGGCTTGAGGACGCTCAGCGCGCCGTCGAAGAAGTACTTGGTGTTGTTGTCGTCGTTGGAACCGGCGAACAGCTCGATGTTGAAGGGGCCCTTGCCGCTCTTCAGACCGAGCTGCTCGACGATGTAACCGGCCTGGAGCTGCCCGACCTTCTCGTTGTCGAAGGAGGCGTAGTAGTCGACGTTCTTGGTCCCAAGGATCAGCCGGTCGTAGGAGATGACCGGGATCTTGGCGTCGGCGGCCTGCTGGAGCACGTTGTTCAGGGACTTGTTGTCGATGGCGGCGACGATCAGGCCCTTGACGCCCTGGGTGATCAGGTTCTCGATCTGCGAGACCTGGGTGTCCGGGTCGTCCTCGCCGAAGACCAGCTTGGCCTTGTAGCCCTTGGACTCCAGGTTCTTGACAACGTTGTTGCCGTCGGCGATCCACCGCTCGGACGACTTGGTCGGCATCGCGACACCGATGGTGCCGCCCTTGGCGCCGCTCTTGTCCTCCTTGCTGCCGCCCTCGCTGTTCTGCCCGCAGGCGGACAGGGCCAGGAGGAGGCAGGCGGCGGTGGCGGTGGCGGCGAGTGCGGCTCTGCGGTTGCGCATGGTCATCATCCTCGATGTGGGTGCGGGTGGTCCGGCGGTGCGAGCGGTGCGGGGCAGTACATGGCGGTACATGGCGGTGCGGCGACGCTGTGGGGGTGGTGCCGGTGGTGCCGGTGGAGCCGGGAGTGCCGGTCGTGCACGTCTGGTGCGGTGGTGCTGTGCCGGTCGTGCTGTGCCGTGGTGCCGTGGTGCCGAGGAGTTGCCGGGCGGTGCGCGGCGGGCGGTTCGACTGCGGGCGGTGCGACTGCGGGGCACTGCGGGGCCGGATCGGCCCGGGAAACAGATGTGTGGGATTGTGCGCGGCTGTGTCGGCTTCTGTGAAGCTCAGTTTCCGGAACGTTATGCCGGTGTGTCGAAGCGGGTGAGCGGGCCCGGCAGCCGCGAGCCGAGCGGCGCCATGTCACCGGCCGCCCCGTGCCGCTCCAGCAGGTCCAGCGCCAGCCGGCCGCGCCGGACCCGCTCCCGCGCACTGGCCAGGGCGACGTCGCGGACATGGTGCCCGTACGGATAGATGCCGGGCGCCCTGGACAGACCGAACTTCAGGTACAGCGGCGCCCCGCGCCGGATCAGCTCGGCCACCTCGTACATCCGCACATAGCCGCCGAGGTCGTCCGGCGCCTCGATGTACATGTCCATCGGCGCCGCCGACACCCGCCGTATCTCGGTGAGATGGGCGGGCGTCAGATCGCTCGGCACATTCACGGAGTCGGCGCCCAACTGCTCGTGGACGGCGTACGCGGCCGGGTTCACCGGCCCGATCAGCGCGGACACCTTCAGGGTGGTGTCGGCCGGGAGGAGTCCCGCCGTCCGCGCCCGGTGCAGTGTCCACAGCACGCCCTCGTCGGCCACGAGCAGGCATCTCACCCCCAGTCCGGTGGCGCGCAGGGCGTCCTCGACGCACCCGGCGACCGCGTCGTGGCCGCGGGCGCGCGGTCCCGCGCCGCCCGAGTCGGTGCGCACCGAGCCGCCGGTGTCCCAGGTGCCGCGCGGACCGGTGAACAGGCAGAGTTCGACGCCCCGTTCGGCACTCGCCCCGACCATCTCGGTGATCTCGGCGTCGGTCAGCATCCACACGCCGCTGCCCTGGCTGATCCGGTGCACCGGGACGTCGAGCCGCGCGGACTCCTCCAGGACCACCGCCAGTGCCTCCGGGCCCTCGCAGGAGGGGATCTCGGTGCGCCAGCGGCCGCCGCCGGGGAAGGAGTGCGGGGAGGAGTCGGCGGGGTCTGGGCCGGGGGCGGCCAGGCCGAGCGCGGAGAGCGCCGGCTCACCGGGCCTGCGGGCCGCCGTGGCGGAAGCGTCGGTCACGGGCTGTCCTCCGGGTTCGGTTCGAACGAGGCGCTCGTCCGGTATTTCGGACGCCGTTCGCGCCATAGGGTGCGGGAAGCGAGGGAAGCGAGGGAAGCGAGGGAAGCGAGGGAAGCGAGGGGAAGCGGCGCGTGGCGGGGCGGCCGGGGCCGGGGCCGGGACCGAGGCCGGAAGCGAAGCCGAAGCCGTGATCAGGGGCGGAGCAGCACCTTGCCCACCCGGGGGTCGCCGGACCCGGCCAGACCGACGGCGCGCGCGAACTCGGTGAGCGGGAGTTCATGGGTGACCAGCGGCAGCGGGTCGAGCAGGCGGGCGGTGAACATCCGCACGGCGTGCGCCCAGGCTCCCGGCGGTGCCCCGAAGACGGTGCGCACCTCCAGTTGCCGTACCACCAGGCCGGCCGGGTCGAGTCCGGCGGCGCCCGGTGCCGGGAGGCCGGTCAGCACCAGCCGCCCGCCGCGCCGCGGCAGCGAGGCGGACAGACGGGCCGCGTCCGCCGACCCGGCGGCCTCCACGACCACGTCGAAGTCGTCCGGGAGCGCCGGATCGTCCGCGGTACGGAATCCGGTGGCGCCGAACGACCGCGCCGGTTCGGCCCGTTCGGTGTGCAGGCCCACCACCAGCAGCTCGGCCGGGGAGACCGCCCGCAGGAACTGCACGGCGAGCAGGCCGAGCGTGCCGGTGCCCACCACGGCGACCCGCTCGCCCGGCCGGACGTCCGCCTTCAGCGCGGCGGCGGCCACGCACGCGGCGGGCTCCAGCAGGGCGGCGGCGGTGAGGTCGGCGCCGTCCGGCAGGACGTGCAGCAGCCGGGCCGGCAGGGTGAGCGTGGCCGCCATCGCGCCGGGCAGCGTGAAGCCGGTCTCCTCGTACCCGGCGGCGCACAGCGTGGTCTCGCCCGCGTGGCAGCGGTCGCAGACCTGGCAGTTGCGGAACCCCTCGCCGACCACCTTGCGGCCGGTCAGCGCCGCGGGCACTCCGGCGCCCACCGCGCGCACCGTGCCCGACCACTCGTGGCCTGGTGTCAGCGGGTAACGGACGTACTCGGCGGGGCGGTTGCCCCGGTACACCTCCAGGTCGCTGCCGCAGAGGCCGACCGCGTGCACCGCGACCAGGGCCTCGCCGGGCCCCGGCGGGCGGGGCGCGTGCGGCACGATCCGGTGCTCGCCCGGTGCCTCGACGACGACGGCGCTCACGCGCCACCCCCGGATCCGGCCCCGCCGGCCTCTCCGCCCGCGCCCTGGGGCCTGCGCGTCTCCCAGCCCTCGGCCCACAGGTCGAACCGCGCCCGCTGCTGCGGGAATTCGGCCGCTGCCTCGACGTCTAGCTCCACGCCGAGGCCGGGCGCGTGGGAGAGGTGGAAGCAGCCGTCCTCCGGGTCCACCTGCGGGGCGCCCCTGACCACCTTCTTGATCTCCGCGTCCGCGAAGTCGTTGAAGTGTTCGAGGATCTTGAAGTTGGGTGTGCAGAAACCGACTTGAAGGGAGGCGGCGGTCAGTACGGACCCGCCGACGTTGTGCGGGGCCACCAGCATGTAGTGCGTCTCGGCGGTCGCCGCCAGCTTGCGGGTCTCCCAGATGCCGCCCAGATGGCCGACGTCCGGCTGGAGGATGTCGGCGGCCTGGCTCTCCAGGAGTTCGCGGAACTCGATCCGGTCGTGGACGCGTTCGCCGGTGGCGACCGGGACGTCCACCTTCGCGGCGACCTTCGCCAGCGCCTTCAGGTTCTCCGGCGGCACCGGCTCCTCCAGCCAGGCCGGCCGGAACGGCGCCATCTCCCGGGCCAGCCGGACGGCCGTGGCGGGCGAGAAGCGGCCGTGCATCTCCAGCATCAGCTCGGCGTCCGGACCGATGGCGTCCCGTACGGCCTCGATCAGCGAGACGGCGTAACAGGTCTGCTCGTGGTCCAGTTCGAAGTGCCCGGTGCCGAACGGGTCGATCTTCAGCGCCCGGTACCCGCGCGCCATGACCCCCCGCGCGGCCTCGTGGTACGCCTCGGGGGTCCGCTCGGTCGTGTACCACCCGTTGGCGTACGCCTTGACCCTGTCCGTCACCCTGCCGCCGAGCAACTGCCACACCGGCACGCCCAGCGCCTTGCCCTTGATGTCCCAGCAGGCCATCTCCACGACGGCGATGCCGGACATGACGATCTCACCGGCGCGGCCGTAGTCGCCGTACTTCATCCGGCGGACGAGGTCCTCGGCCGCGAACGGGTCGGAACCGAGGATGTGGTTGGCCTCGGCCTCGCGCAGATAGCCGATCAGCGCGTCGGTGCGGCCCAGCATGCGGGTCTCGCCGACCCCCGTGATCCCCTCGTCGGTGTGCACCTGGACATAGGTCAGGTTGCGCCACGGCGTCCCGACCACATGGGTGCTGATTTCGGTGATGCGCACGGCGGTTGCCCCTCAGCTGATCGCGACGGCTCGACTGTTCCCGGCGGTGGTGCGCGTGCAGACGGCCGCGTTGTCGTGTTGTTCGATATTTCGTCACACGTTCGAAATGCTGGCGTGACAGTAAGGACGCGGCGCGGGCAGTGTCAATGGGGCGGACCGGGATCGGTTCCGGCACGCCGTCCGGGAGTTCTCTCGATCCCCCACGGAACCTTCACAGACGCCCCTAGGAACGCGCCCCGCCCGGAACTTAGTCTTCCCGCGTCATGAACTACTGCCACCCGTGCCGACGGCATCTCAACGGCGCCCTCGCCTGCCCGGGGTGCGGCACCCCGGCCGAAACCGCCCCGGTGTCCGCACGGGAACCCGAACCCCCGGCCCGACCACACGAGTTCGCGTACGGGTACGGGAACGGATACGAGTACGGGTACGAACCTGCGGCGGATGCCGGGAGCGCCGGGAGCACGGAACGCGCGGGCGGCGCCGCCGACGGCGATGACATCGTTGCCGCCGCCGACCGCACCGCCGAGCACACCGACACCCGCACCGCCGACCGCACCGCCGAGCGAGACCCCTCCGCCGACCGCGAGCCCTCCGGCGGCCGCGACCCTTCCGACGACCGCGGCGCCGGTCGGCGCGCCCGTAAGGCGGCGGCGCACCGCAGGCGCCGCCGCAGGGTCCTGCTGGTCACCGCGGGCTTCGTCCTGGCCGCCGGTGGGCTGAGCCTGGCCGAGCTGGGCTCGGACGCGCCCGGCCTGCCGGGGCTGTCCGGCTCCGGCCCGGAAGCGGCGGGCGACCCGGCGGCCGACAGCGCCGGGACCGGTCCGGCCGACGACGGCACGGCCCGGCCGTCCGGCGCGGCGACCGCCGACGCGGCCGGTGCGCACACCACGACGGCCTCGGCGACGGCCTCGGCCTCGCACCGGGCGGACCCGTCCGCCTCCGCGTCGGACCGCTCCCCGGGAGCGGACCCGAGCGCGTCGCACACGGCGGGCGCGCCGACCTCCCCGGCGGGCGCGGTGACCGGCCCCGGCGGCTCCACCGGCGACGGGTCGTCACCCCGGGCGACTCCGCAGGACCCGCGGTCCCCGGCCGCCCCGGCGTCCTCCGCCCCGGCCCCGCCGCCGAGTCCGTCCCCGACCCACACCTGCAACCGCTTCCTGTGGTGGTGCACATAGGGGACGGCGGCCCCGCGACCGGTGCGGCGGCCGGTCAGCCGAGGATCTCCACGTACCCCCCGGCCCCGTGCACCCGGATCCGCTGCCCGTCCCGGATCAGCCGCGTGGCGCCCTCCACACCCACCACGGCGGGCAGCCCGTACTCCCGGGCGATCACGGCGCCATGGGTCATCAGACCGCCCACCTCCGTCACCAGACCCGCGATCCCCACGAACAGCGGCGACCAACTGGGGTCCGTGTACGCGGTGACCAGGATGTCGCCCGCCTCCAGCGCGGCCCCGGCGAGGTCCGTGACCACCCGGGCCCGCCCCTCCACGGTCCCGGCGGAGACCGGCAGACCGGTCAGCGCGCCGTCCGGCACGTCATCGCGCCGGTACTCCCCGGTGACGCACTCGCCGTCCGAGGTCAGCACCCGCGGCGGCGTCAGCGCGCGGTACGAGCGGAACTCCTCCTCGCGCCGCCGCACGAGCCCCGGCTCCACCCGGCGCGTGCACACCGCGTCGGCGAACTCCTGGAACGTCAGGTGGTACACGTCCTCCCGCGCGGCGAGCACCCCGTCCCGGACCAGGCGCCCGGCCTCCTCCAGCAGGGCCTGCTTGTAGAGGAAGTAGCGGCTGACGATCCCGTACTTCGGGTACTCCCGGTACCCGATGAAGGTCCGGACCCGGTCGATCATCCGCTTGGTCTCGGCGGCCCTGCGCTCACCGTCCGGCAGCGCCCGCAGCCGCGTCAGCACGTCCTGCTCCTTCTCCCGCGCGGCCCTGCGCCCCTCCTCGAAGCGCCGCGCGGCGGCCCCCGGCCCGAAGTTCCGTACGTGGTCGAGGAGTACGGGTACGAGCGCGGTGGGGCGCTCGCTCCAGCGCGGCCTGGTGAGGTCGATCTCGCCGACGCAGCGCATGCCGTACCGGTCGAGGTACCCCTCCAGGGCCTCGCGGGCCTCGGGGCCGCCCGCGACCTTCGCCAGCCCGTCCGGGAAGTCCTCGTCCCGCGCGTCCCGCAGCCAGGCGACCACCTCCGGGTACGGCCGGATCACGTCCGCGACGTCCAGCAGGGCGAGGCCCATCTCCGAGGTGACGTTGCCCGGTGCGGACAGCGTGAGCGTGTCGGCGGCGTTCTTCTCACCGAGCCACTCCGCCAGCTTGTCGTTGAGCCACCAGGTGGCCTCCATCCCCGCCATGATCACCCGGATGCTCAGCGGATCGCCGAGGACCCGCTTGTGCTCCTCGAAGGCCGTGAGCAGGAAGTCGAACAGCTCCGGTCCGCTCTTCGTCCGGATCTCGCGCCGCAGGGCGGCGACGGACGCCTCGCTGCGCGCGATCAGCCCGGCGACGACGGCCGGATCGGTCTCCAGCGGTGGCGGGGCGGCCTCGGCGCGCGCCGGAGCCGCCCCGGTGGAGCCCGGCGCCGGGGAGGACGGCGCGGCCAGGGCGACGCGCTCGCCCTCGCGTGCGAGGACGGTCTCCAGCGCGTCCCTGACCAGCGGATCGCCCCGGCCCATCAGGTCCAGGAGGGGGCCGCGGCTCGCGGGCGAGGCCAGCCGCGGTGTCACGTCGACGAACAGCCTGCCGCCCGCGACCCGCATCGGCACCATGGCCGTCAGCCGCCACACCGAGAGCCCCAGCGCCTTCATGGGGTCGGTCATCATCTGCTGGTGGCCGACCGAGACGTAGACGCGGTAGCCCCGCCCGTCCGTCCCGGCGGCCCCCGGTTCCTCGTCCCCCGGCTCCCCGTCCACCGCTTCCCCGGGTACGGGGAACAGCGTCGTGACCGGCCGGCTCTGCACGATCTGGAACTCCCCGTCGGCCAGGCACCATTCGATGTCCTGCGGGCAGCCGAAGCGCTCCTCGATCCGCCGCCCCAGCCGGACGAGCCGGACGGCCTGCGCCGGCGTCAGCGCGGGCCGCTCCCGCAACTCCGGGGCGACCGCCTCCTCGCGCACGCCGCCGCCCGGCAGGGCGTGCACGGCACGCTCCTTGACGCCGGTCGTCGCGCCGACGACCTCGCCGTCGCGCACGCGGAACACGTCCGGGTTCACCGATCCGGAGACCAGCGCCTCACCGAGGCCGGGGACCGCCTCCACGGTGGCGGTCCGCCGGTCGCCCGTCACGGGGTCGGCGGTGAACAGGACGCCCGCCGCCTGCGGGAAGACCATCCGCTGCACGACCACGGCCATGCGCACCCCGCGGTGGTCGATGCCGTGCCGACGGCGGTAGACGACGGCCCGCTCGGTGAAGAGCGAGGCCCAGCACCGGCTGATGTGCGCGAGCACCGCCTCGGTCCCCACGACGTTCAGATACGTGTCCTGCTGGCCCGCGAAGGACGCCGTGGGCAGGTCCTCCGCCGTCGCGCTGGAGCGGACCGCGTAGGCGGCGGCCCCGCCGTCGCGGGCGAGCGCGCGGGTGATCGGCGCCGCGATGTCGTCCGGGACGGCGGTCCCCTCGACGGTCCGGCGGATCTCCGCGCTGAGCGCGCGGACCGCCTCCCCGTCGTCCGGGCCGAGGCGCGCCAGCCGGTCGAGCAGCCCGCCGAGCGACGGCGCCGCCGCCAGGATCCGCCGGAAGGCGTGCGTCGTCACACAGAATCCGCCCGGTACGCGCACGCCCTCGATCCGGGCCAGCCGTGCCAGGCCCGCGGCCTTGCCGCCGACGAGGGCGGCCGTCCTCCCGAACTCGGCGTCTCCTGTCCGTCCTGCCTCTCCTGTCCGTCCTGCCTCTCCTGCGTGGATCTCCCGGAGATCCAGGACGTACTGCTCGGTCATGGCGACACCTCCCGGGCGGCGTGGCCCGGCGCACGCACCGGCCCACATCGCCCTCGTTTCCGCAGGTCGTGGGCTCGGCCGCCGATTGTGCGGCATGACGGGGGCCTTGCCGCAAGCCCCCCGGTGCGCTATAAATTGAGCATGGCGAGGAGAATGTTCTCCTCGCCTTCGTGTTTCTCCCGGCCACCGGCCGGACCGGCCGCGCCCCGCCCGCCCGCCGGACGCGACGCGACCCGACCGGCTCAGTCCGTCGAGCCGCCGCCCAGCATCCTGCGCAGCAGATCCCGCAGCGCCCGGCGCTCCGCGTCGCTCAGGCCCTCCAGCGGCTCGCGCGCGAAGCGCAGCCCCTCCCGCAGGTCCCGGGCCACCCGGCGGCCCTGCTCGGTGGCCGCCGCCACCTTCACCCGCCGGTCGTCCGGGTCGGGCCGCCGCTCCACCAGCCCGCGCGCCTCCAGCCGGTCCACGATCCCCGTCACGTTCGACGGCTCGCACTTCAGCCGCTGCGCGAGCTTGCGCATCGGCAGCGGCTCCAGGGACAGCAGGCTCAGCAGCCGCGCCTGCGGGCCGGTCAGCGCGTGCTCGCCCGCGGCCTCCTCGTAGTCCTCGTAGAACCGCGCCACCACGTCACCGATCAGCTCGACGACCTCCATGGTCAGGGCGTCGGGGCGGCGGGCGGGCGGGGGAGTCGGTGCCATGGGGACCAGGGTACCGCGTTACTTGACAACCTGAAATATTCAGGCGCATGGTTGTTTCAGAACCTGAAGCATCTCGCTCCCGCGCCCGGCCGCGCCGGGCGGAGCCCCCACCGAGGAGAGGCGCACCGTGACCGACACCCCCGCACTGCCCGCCGTCAACCGCGCATGGCACCTGCTCAGCCGTCCCGTCGGCTGGCCGGAGCCCAAGGACTTCGCCCTGGTGGAGTCCCCGATGCCGGAACCCCGCGAGGGCCAGGTCCTCGTACGGAACGAGTACCTCTCCGTGGACCCGTACATGCGCGGCCGGATGAGTGCCGCGAAGTCGTACGTGGCGCCGTACGAGCTGGACAAGCCCCTCCAGGGCGGCGCCGTCGGCGAGGTCGTCGTCTCGCGCGCCGAGGGGATCAGCCCCGGTGACCACGTCCTGCACTTCGCCGGGTGGCGGGAGTACGCGGCCGTGGACGCCGCGCAGGCCGTCAGGGTCGACCCGCAGGCCGCGCCGTTGTCGACGTACCTCGGTGTGCTCGGCATGACCGGTCTGACCGCCTACGCCGGACTGCTGCGCACCGCGTCCTTCAAGGAGGGCGACATCGTCTTCGTGTCGGGCGCCGCCGGTGCCGTGGGCAGCCAGGTCGGGCAGATCGCCCGGCTGAAGGGCGCCGCGCGGGTCATCGGCTCGGCCGGGTCGGACGAGAAGGTCGCGCTGCTCGTCGACGAGTACGGCTTCGACGCGGCCTTCAACTACAAGAACGGCCCCGTGGCCGAGCAGCTGCGCGCCGCCGCCCCCGACGGCATCGACGTCTACTTCGACAACGTCGGCGGCGACCACCTGGAGGCCGCCATCGGCTCCCTCAACCGCGACGGCCGCATCGCCGTCTGCGGCGCCATCTCGGTCTACAACAACACCGAGCCCGCCCCCGGCCCGCGGAACATGGCCCGGCTGATCCAGACCCGCGGCCGTATCGAGGGCTTCCTCGTGGGCGACCACCACGACCTCCAGCCGCAGTTCGTCGAGGAGGTCGGCCCGTGGGTGCGCTCGGGCGAGCTGAAGTACCGCGAGACGGTCGTCGAAGGGGTGGAGAACACCCTGGAGGCGTTCCTCGGCGTGCTGCGCGGCGACAACACCGGAAAGATGATCGTCAGGCTCTGACCCCCGCGGGCGGCCCGCGCCCGGCCGGCATTCCCTCAGTTTCCGACATGCGGTAACTTCTTTCCGAAACCGCGGGCGATCGTGGGCGCGAGTCGCCGCGGACCGAGGAGGAACGCAGCCATGGCCATCCAGCAGTCCGACGTCCTGTACACCGCCGTCGCCACCGCCGAGGGCGGACGCGACGGCCGGGTCGCCACCGACGACGGCAGGCTCGACATCGTCGTCAACCCGCCCGAGGAGATGGGCGGCAGCGGCGCCGGCACCAACCCCGAGCAGCTGTTCGCCGCCGGGTACAGCGCCTGCTTCCAGGGCGCCCTCGGTGTCGTCGCCCGCCAGGAGGGCGCCGACATCTCCGGTTCGACCGTCACCGCGAAGGTCGGCATCGGCAAGAACGACGACGGCTTCGGGATCATCGTCGAGATCTCGGCCGCCATCCCGAACGTCGACGCGGCCACCGCGAAGAGCCTGGTGGAGAAGGCGCACCAGGTGTGCCCGTACTCGAAGGCCACCCGCGGCGACGTGACCGTGACGCTGGCCTGAACCGGCTCGTTGCCCAGGGCGGCGGCGGTCGTACCTCTGGACGTGGGGTGCGGCCGCCGCCGTCGCTACAGTGTGCGCATGCGTGATCTTGGGGCGGGCTTCGGGTATCTCCTGAAGGGCCAGCGGTGGGTGGCCCGGCACGGGCGGTCGTACGGCTTCGGCCTGCTCCCCGGCCTGATCACCCTCGTCCTGTACGCCGCCGCGCTCACCGCGCTCGCCCTGTGGGGCGCGGACGCGGTCGGCTGGGCCACGCCCTTCGCCGACGGCTGGCCCAGCCCCTGGCTCGGGCTCTTCCGCGGCTTCCTGACGGCCGTGCTGTTCGCCCTCGGCCTGCTGCTGGCCGTCGTCACCTTCACCGCCGTCACCCTGCTCATCGGCCAGCCCTTCTACGACAGCCTCTCCGAGCAGGTCGACCGGGACGTCTCACCGGACGGCACGGCGCCCGGGTCCGGCCTGCCGCTCTGGCGCGAGCTGTGGATCTCGGCCCGCGACAGCCTGCGGGTCCTGGTCCGGGCGGCGCTGTGGGCCGTGCTGCTCTTCGCCCTGGGCTTCCTGCCGTTCGTCGGGCAGACGGTGGTCCCGGTGATCGGCTTCTTCGTCACCGGCTTCTTCCTCACCGAGGAACTGGCCGCCGTCGCCCTCCAGCGCCGGGACGTCGAACTCCGCGCCCGGCTCAGGCTCCTGCGCTCCCGCAAGGCCCTCGTCTGGGGCTTCGGCACCCCGCTCGGCCTTGCCTTCCTCGTCCCCTTCGTCGCCGTCTTCCTGATGCCGGGAGCGGTCGCCGGCGCGACCCTGCTCGCCCGCGACCTCCTGGGGGAGGAGACGGAGCCGAACCGGAGCACCGACGACACCGACACCGACACCGGCGACGACGGCGCCCCCGCGGACGGCCGCCCCGCCCCCGCCCACGGTCACACCACCGGCACCCCGGACTCCGGACCGGCCCCGGGCGCCCGCAGCCACCCCCGCCCCTGACCCGGTCCCGGCGCCTCACCCGCGTACCGGCCGTCGCCTAGGCCCCCGCGCCCCCGGCTCCGACCCCGGTCGCCCCCGGCGCCTCCAGTACCGTCGCGGCCGCCTCCCGCAGGGTCCCCAGGAAGGCGCGGGCGGCAGGGGACAGCGAGTGGCCGGGGGCGGTCGCGGCGTAGACCGCCCTGGCGGGGGTGTCCTGTGCGCACAGCGGGAGCAGGGCGACGTCCGGGCGTACGGAGGCGGCGGCGAGGGCCGGGACCAGGGCCACGCCCAGACCGGCCGCCACATAGCCCTGCTTGGCGGTCCACTCGGCGACGACATGGGCCACCCGGGGGCGGAACCCCGCGCGCAGCGCCGCGTCGAGCAGTGTGCCCTCCGGGCGCGGGCCGCCCGACACCCAGTCGGCGTCGGCGAAGCGGCGCAGCCGCACCGGTCCCGGGCGCCCCGCCAGCGGATGCCCGGCCGGTACGGCGACGTACAGCGGCTCGTCGAGCAGATGGTGCAGCGTGTACGCCTCCAGCGGGGCGGAACCGG
Organism: Streptomyces sp. PL-25; assembly: GCF_058344915.1. Classification (NCBI taxonomy): domain Bacteria; kingdom Bacillati; phylum Actinomycetota; class Actinomycetes; order Kitasatosporales; family Streptomycetaceae; genus Streptomyces; species Streptomyces sp. PL-25. The sequence goes on along the minus strand of NZ_CP136997.1, from coordinate 2,155,769 downwards.
TCGTCGAGACCACCGCCAGGTCCAGGTGCCCGGCGCTCAGCCGGTCCAGCAGGCCGGGGGTCAGACCCTCCTCGCGGGAGACCCGCACACCGGGATGGCGGGCCCGGAAGGCGGCCAGCGCCCACGGCACCAGCGCCACGTCGGCCGAGGCGAACGCGCCGAACCGCAGCCGCCCGCCCGCCACTTCGCGCAGCGCCGTCAGCTCGCGCACGGCGCCGCGCAGCGACTCGGCGACGGCCCGCGCACGCGGCACGAGCACCTGTCCCGCCTCGGTGAGCCGCACCCCGCGCGGCAGCCGGTCGAACAGCGGCCCGCCGCCGAGGGCCGACTCCAGCGCGGAGATCTGCCGGGACACCGCCGACTGGGTCCAGCCCAGGTCCCGCGCCGCCACCGTGAACGAGCCGTGCCGGGCCACCTCCAGGAACACCCGCAGCCAGAGCGTCGACAGATCGGGGACGGCACCCTCTCGGCCCGGTTCGGGGTCGGGTTCGGGTTCGGGTTCGGGGTCGGGGGCGGCAGAGTCATGCGGGTTCGGCATGGCAGTCATGCTAGACATTCGCTTGTCGCATCCCTTGGGCAGCCCTAGCGTCGGCGCCATGGAGCAGAACGAGAAGATCGCCTTCCTGGGGCTCGGCAGCATGGGCACGCCCATGGCCCGCCGGCTCCTGGCGGCCGGGCACCCGTTGACCGTCTGGAACCGCACGGCGGCCAGGGCGGCCCCGCTGGCCGCCGAGGGTGCCCGCGCCGCCGGGGGGCCCGCCGACGCGGTCCGGGACGCCGATGTGGTGATCACGATGCTCACCGGTCCGGACGCGCTCGCCGAGGTCGCCGACGCGGTGCTGCCCGCGCTGCCCGCCGGTGCGCACTGGGTGGAGATGTCGACGGTCGGACCGGACGCGGTGCACGCGCTCGCGGCCCGTCTGGACGGCCGGGCCCGCCTCGTGGACGCCCCGGTCATGGGCAGCACCGACCGGGCGGCCGAGGGCCGTCTCGGCATCCTCGCGGGCGGCGACAGCACCGGCGTCGAACGCGTCCTGTCGCACCTCGGCACCGTCACCCGCACCGGCCCCTGTGGCACGGGCGCCGCGCTGAAACTCGTCCTCAACACCGCCGCGATCGGCGGTGTCGCGCTGGTCGCCGAGGCGCTGCGGCTCGCCGACGCCCTCGGCCTCGACGCGGACACCGCCCGGGGCGCGCTGGCCGCAGGACCGCTCGCCGGAGCAGTCGCCCGCGCCTTCTCCGCCGACGCCCGCTTCACCACCGCCCTGGCCGTCAAGGACCTGGCGCTCGCCACCGCCCGCGCCGAACTCCCCGTCGTCCGGGCGGCGTCGGACGGCTACCGGCGGGCCGCCGAGGACGATCCCGCCCTCGCCGCCGCCGACCTCTCCCGGGCCGCCGCCCGGATCCGTACCCGCATCCCCGCTTGAGGAGCACCACCGTGCAGATCACCCTGGGCAGCCCCGCCGACGCCCCGCAGCCGCTGAGCCCCTACTACTCCCAGGTCGCCCGGGTCGAACAGGCCGACGGCGGCGCCCTGCTGTTCGTCTCCGGCCAGATCGCCGAGGGCGCCACGCTCGCCGAGCAGAGCCAGGGGATCTTCGAGACCCTCGCCGCGCTGCTTGAGCCGCACGGCGCGGGCCTGGCGGACGTCATCAGCATCCGCACCTATCTGACCGACATCGGCGGCATCGCCGAGTACGCCGCCGTGCGCGGGCGCCACCTCACCGGGACCCCGCCCACCAGCATGACCGTCGAGGTGCCCCGGCTGTTCCGGCCCGAGGCGCTGATCGAGGTGGAGGCCGTGGCGGCCGTGCCCGGCCGCGCGTGACCGGCGTGGATGTGGAGGCTTCGTAGATGTGAAGGGTTCGTACGAGGTTGCGGCCGGGCGCCGGGGTGCCGGACGGCGCGGGGGCCGGCGCGACTAGGGTCGGGTCCGGGACGGGTTCCCCCGCGTACCGCCCCGGCCCGGGACCTGACCCCTGGACCGGGGCCCGTGGACCGGGGCCGACGCCCGTGGCCTCGCGCCCGGACGCACGGCGGCCCGCCCGGCCGGCCCACCGGGGAGCAACGCACCGGCCCACCGGGATCAGCGCACCGAGAAGCCGTACACCGTCTCCGAGCGGAACACCTCACCCGGGCGCAGCACGGTGCTCGGGAAGCCGGGGCGGTTGGGGGAGTCGGGGAAGTGCTGGGTCTCCAGGGCGATCCCGGCGCCGGACGCGAACGGTCCCGCGGCCAGGTGGTCGGCGGTGTAGACCTGGAGTCCCGGCTCGGTGGTGGCCACCGTCAGCACCCGCCCGGACTCCGGGTCGTACAGCTCGGCGGCCTCCTCGGGGCTCGCGGTGACGCCCTTGTCCAGGACGAAGTTGTGGTCGTAGCCGGGGCCCGCCGGGCGCGGCTCACGGAAGTCGAAGCGGGAGCCGGTGACGTCCGCCGCGTCGCCCGCCGGGATCAGCCGCGCGTCGACCGGGGTGTACCGGGAGGCGGCCAGGCGCAGCGTGTGCCCGGTCGCGGGCGTCCCGGAGGCGGCCCCGGCCAGGTTCCAGTAGGTGTGGTTGGTCGGGTTGACGACGGTCGGCGCGTCCGTGACGGCCTCATAGGCCAGATGCAGGGCGCCCGACGCGTCCAGCGTGCAGGTGACCACGGTCTCCAGCCGCCCCGGGAAGCCCTCCTCGCCGTCCGGGCTGACCCGGGACAGGCGTACGCCGTGCTCGACCGGCTCCGCGTCCCACACCCGCTTGTCGAAGCCGCGCGCGCCGCCGTGCAGCGTGTTGGCCCCCTCGTTCGGCGTGACCGTGTACGTCCACCCGTCCAGGGCGAAGCGGCCGCCCTCGATCCGGTTGGCGTACCGGCCGATCAGCGCGCCGAGATACGGCTCCGGATGGGCGAGGTAGCCGTCCACCGAGGGGAAGCCCAGCACCACGTCCGCGGTACGCCCGTCCCGGTCCGGGACCTCGACCGACTGCACGATCCCGCCGTAGGACAGCACCCGTACCCGCACCCCGGCCCGCTCCAGCGTCCAGCGGTGCACCGGCGTGCCGTCGGAAAGTGTGCTGAAAAGTTCGTTCATGGGGGAACCCTAGGTCACGGATCTGTGGCCGTGACAGTGCGGTAGGCGATCTCCGCCAGCCTGGCCTGGCCGTTGCGGCTGGGGTGGAACCAGTCCCAGTGGCTCAGCTGCTTGGTGCCGAACCGGTAGTCGAAGACCGCGTTGTCGTCGAAGCGGCAGCGGCGGTCCTTCGCGCACACCTCGGCCAGCACCTTGTTGTACTCCACCACCCGGGCCTGCACCGTGTCCCGCCGCTGGGTGGCCGCCGCGTCCAGCGCGTCCGCGTCGCCGAGCATCGACGGGCAGATGCCCAGCTTCCAGACCTGCTTGCCCAGCGCGTTGGTCCGGCCCTGCGACCACAGCCGCTTCAGGTTCGGCACGCTGGAGACGTACACCTCCGTCTTCGGCAGCGCCTGCCGCAGGGCGGTCATGGCGGACTGGAACTGGCGGCGGAAGTCCGCCACCGGCGTCATCTGGCCGGTGGAGTCCCGGCACGCGTCGTTCGCCCCGGCCATCACCGTCACCAGCTCCGGCCGGTGCAGCACCGCCCGCTCCATCTGCGCGCGCAGATCGGCCATCCGGGAACCGGTCACCGCGTGGTTCCAGCTGCGCTGCGCCGCTCCGGTCACCCCGAGCAGCCGCACGGCCAGGCTGTCCACGCCCGCGTCGCTGCCCGTCGCCCAGGAGACCTCCGGACAGTCCGTCAGCACCATGCACGCGTCGAAGCCGCGGGTGATGGAGTCGCCCACCGCGGCGATGGAATCCGGACGGGTGTTCCACACCGGAGCGGGCGACGCGGACCGGCCGGCCGCGGTGCCCGCCTCCCGGCCGCCGGAGGCGCCCGCACCGGCCGCGTCGCAGCCCGCCGCGGTCAGTACGGCGGCCGCCACGACGGCATGGGCGGCCCGCAGCCGGTGATTTCGCTTGGGCATGCCGGTCTTCCCCTCGGTCGTCGTGCGGTGGTCCCTTCCAGAACAACGCCTGAGGGTTCCCAGCCTCACCCGATGTGACGGCGCACACCCGTACAAGCGTCCCCCCGGGTGAATGGCGGGCGTTTCCAGGCCCCGGGACCGACCGTACGTCACACTCCCCGGCCCGTCGCACGGTAGCCTCGCCCTCAGTGTGGCCCCGCGCCACTGCCGCCCGCCCGCCCCCTTCCCCGCTCTGCTCGGAGGTCCCGGTGACGACACGTGGAGTTCTGTACGTGCACTCCGCGCCGCGCGCGCTGTGCCCGCACGTCGAGTGGGCCGTCGCCGGGGTGCTCGGCACCCGCGTCAGCCTGGACTGGATCCGCCAGCCGGCCGCCCCCGGCACCTGGCGCTCGGAGTTCTCCTGGCAGGGCCAGGCCGGCACCGCCTCCAAGCTGGCCTCCGCGCTGCGCGGCTGGCACCTGCTGCGCTTCGAGGTCACCGCCGAGCCCTGCGCGAGCGCCGAGGGCGAGCGCTACAGCTGCACCCCCGAGCTGGGCATCTTCCACGCCGTCACCGGCATCCACGGCGACATCCTCATCCCCGAGGACCGCCTGCGCGCCGCGCTGACCCGCTCCCAGCGCGGCGAGACCGACCTGGAGGCCGAGATCGCCAAGCTCCTCGGCAAGCCCTGGGACGACGAACTGGAGCCGTTCCGCTACGCGGGTGAAGGCGCCCCGGTCCGCTGGCTCCACCAGGTGGTCTGAGCCCGGCGGGCGGGCGCGGACGAACGGCGACGGCTGCGGCCCGGACCCCGACGGGGGTCCGGGCCGCAGCCGTTCACTCGGACGGTGCCGGGCGTCCTCAGATCGTGCGGAACGCCAGGACGACGTTGTGCCCGCCGAAGCCGAACGAGTCGTTCAGCGCGGCGATCCGGCCCTCGACCGGCAGTTTGCGGGCCTCGCCGCGGACCACGTCCGCGTTGGCCTCGGCCTCGGGGTCGATGTCGTCGAGGTTGATGGTCGGCGGCGCCACCCGGTGGTACAGGGCCAGCACGGTCGCCACCGACTCCACACCGCCCGCGCCACCGAGCAGGTGACCGGTCATCGACTTGGTCGCGGAGACCGCCATGTGGTCGGCGTCGTCGCCGAACACCTTCCGCAGCGCCTTCAGCTCGGCGATGTCACCGGCGGGCGTCGAGGTGGCGTGCGCGTTGACGTGCACGATCTCGGCCGGGTCCAGGTCGTTGCGGTCCAGCAGGTTCTGCAGGGCGTGCGAGATGCCGCGGCCCTCCGGCTCCGGCTGCACGATGTCGTGGCTGTCGGCGGAGATGCCCTGGCCGACCGCCTCCGCGTAGACGCGGGCGCCGCGCGCGGCGGCGTGCTCGGCGGACTCCAGCACGATCACGCCCGCGCCCTCGCCGAGGACGAAGCCGTCCCGGGCGACGTCGTAGGGGCGCGACGCCGTCTCGGGGTTCTCGTTGTTCTTGGACATCGCCATCATGTTGCCGAACGCGGCGATGGGCAGCGGGTGGATCGCCGCCTCGGTGCCGCCGGCGACGACCACGTCGGCCCGGCCGGTACGGATCATCTCGATGGCGTAGCCGATGGCCTCGGCGCCCGAGGCGCAGGCGGAGACCGGGGTGTGCACGCCCGCGCGGGCGCCCACGAGCAGGCCGACGTTGGCCGAGGGGCCGTTCGGCATCAGCATGGGGACGGTGTGCGGGGAGACGCGGCGTACGCCCTTCTCCTTCAGCACGTCGTACTGGTCCAGCAGGGTCGTCACGCCGCCGATGCCGGAGGCGATGACCGCACCGAGCCGGTCGGGGTCGACGGCGCCGTCGCTGCCGTCCTCGCCGGCCTTGCCGGAGAAACCGGCGTCCTGCCACGCCTCCTGGGCCGCGATCAGCGCGAACTGCGCCGAACGGTCCAGCCTGCGAGCCTGCGGACGCGGAATGATCTCGGTCGGCTCGACGGCGATCGGAGCCGCGATACGGACGGCCTGCTCGGCCGCCCAGTCCTGGGTGAGGGGCTTGACCCCGGACTTGCCGGCGATCAGACCCTCCCAGGTAGAGGCTGCGTCGCCACCCAGCGGTGTGGTTGCGCCGATACCGGTGACGACCACGGTGCGATTGGTCGGGCTCACGGGAATTCTTTCTCCAACGGAACGAGGATCAAAAACGGCGCCACCGCCGGGTGGCGGGGCATCAGCCCACAGCAGTGATCGGTAGATCAGCTCTGGTGCTTGAGGATGTAGTCGGTGGCGTCCCCGACCGTCTTGAGGTTCTTGACGTCCTCGTCCGGGATCTTGACGTCGAAACGCTCTTCGGCGGCGACGACGACCTCGACCATGGACAGCGAGTCGACGTCCAGGTCGTCGGTGAAGGACTTGTCCAGCTGGACGTCCTCGGTGGGGATACCGGCGATCTCGTTCACGATCTCGGCGAGACCGTCGAGGATCTCCTTCTGAGTGGCGGCCATGTCGGCGCTCCTTCGTAGATGTTCAGAGGGTGTGGCGCCCGCCGCGGCAGCGGCAGGTGTGGCAGTGCCGTACCGGACCCCATGATCCGGCACGGAGTGCCTAGGGGAGGGTAACGACCGTAGCGGCGTAGACGAGACCCGCCCCGAAGCCGATGACGAGCGCGGTGTCGCCGCTCTTCGCCTCGCCGGTCGCCAGGAGCCGCTCCATCGCGAGCGGGATCGAGGCGGCCGAGGTGTTGCCGGTGGTGCGGATGTCACGGGCGACCGTGACGTGCTCCGGCAGTTTCAGGGTCTTCACCATCGAGTCGATGATCCGCACATTGGCCTGGTGCGGGATGAAGACGTCCAGGTCGTCCGGGGTGATCCCGGCCGCTTCCAGCGCCTGCTGGGCGACCTTCGCCATCTCGAACACGGCCCAGCGGAACACCGCCTGGCCCTCCTGCGTGATCGCGGGGAACTTGACGTTGCCCTCGCTGTCCCGGGGCAGACCGTCGAGGTCGCCGCTGCGGAAGCGGTCCCAGGGGACGGTCTGCTTGATCGTCTCGGACTTGTCGCCCTCCGAGCCCCAGACCGTCGGGCCGATCGCCGGCTCCTGGGAGGGGCCGACCACGACCGCGCCGGCGCCGTCGCCGAACAGGAAGGCCGTGGCACGGTCCTCCAGGTCGGTCAGGTCGCTCAGCCGCTCCACGCCGATGACGAGCACGTACTCGGCGGAACCCTCCACCACCATGCCCTTGGCCAGCGTGAGGCCGTAGCCGAAGCCCGCGCAGCCCGCCGAGATGTCGAACGCGGCGGCCCTGTCCGTGCCCAGCCTGTCGGCGATCTCGGTCGCGACGGCCGGGGTCTGGCTGAAGTGCGACACGGTCGAGACGACCACGGCGTCGATCTGCTCGGGGGTGATCCCGGCGTCCGCGACGGCCTTGCCGGCCGCCTCGATCGACATGGCCGCGACGGTCTCCTCGGGGCCCGCCCAGTGCCGGGTCTCGATACCGGAGCGCGACCGGATCCACTCGTCGGACGAGTCGATCTTCTCGAGGATCACCTCGTTGGGCACCACCCGGGTCGGGCGGTAGCCGCCGACACCGAGGATGCGCGCGTACGGGGCGCCCTTGCTGGGCCTGATCTTCGACATGAACGTCGGCTCCTTCGGTCGTCAGGCGTTCGCGTGCTCGGCGATGAGCTCGCGGGCCGCGTCGAGGTCGTCGGGGGTCTTCAGCGCCAGCGTCCGCACGCCGGGCAGCGCCCGCTTGGCCAGACCGGTCAGCGTGCCACCCGGGCACACCTCGACCAGCGCGGTGGCGCCCAGCTCCTCGAAGGTCTTCATGCACAGGTCCCAGCGGACCGGGTTGGCGACCTGGCCGACCAGCCGCTCCACGACCTCGGCGCCGCTCGTCACGGCCCGGCCGTCCTTGTTGGAGACGTAGGTGACCTTCGGGTCGCCCGGCTCCAGCGCCTTCGCGGCCTCGGCGAGCCGGTCGACCGCGGGGGCCATGTGGGCGGTGTGGAAGGCACCGGCCACCTTCAGCGGCACGACCTTGCGCACGCCCTCCGGCTTGTTCTCGGCCAGCTCGGCGAGCTGCTCCAGGGTGCCGGCGGCCACGATCTGGCCCGCGCCGTTGACGTTCGCCGGGGTCAGGCCCAGCTTCTCCAGGTGCGCGACGGAGACCTCGGGGTCGCCGCCGAGCAGCGCCGACATGCCCGTCGCGGTGATCGCGGCGGCCTCGGCCATCGCCAGCCCGCGCCGGCGGACCAGGGTCAGCGCCGCGGTGTCGCCCAGCACGCCCGCGAAGGCCGCGGCGGTGATCTCGCCCACGCTGTGCCCGGCGACGGCATCGGGTGCCACGTCACCGAGTGCCGCGGCCGACAGGATCCCGGCGGCGACCAGCAGCGGCTGCGCCACCGCGGTGTCACGGATGGCGTCCGCGTCGGCCTGCGTCCCGTAGTGGACGAGGTCCAGGCCGATGGCGTCCGACCAGGCGGCCACACGATCGGCGGCACCGGGCAGTTCGAGCCAGGGGGTCAGGAAGCCGGGCGTCTGGGCGCCCTGGCCGGGAGCGACGAGTACGAGCACTCTCACACTCTCTCTTGGGGACGGGCATGGCCGCCCGTGAGGACAGGGACGAAGAACACTGAGGGGTTTTGTGGACCCCCGACAAAAGGCTAGGCCTGGGTATCTCCATCGGCCAGACGCCCCAGGATCAGGGCGATCCGCAGCGTGAACGCGGATCGTACATCGGAGGGGGACCATCCGGTGACGTCAGTCACACGTCGGAGCCGGTAGCGCACGGTGTTCGGGTGAACGAAGAGCATCCGGGCCGCCCCCTCCAGACTGCTCGCCTGCTCCAGATAGACACTCAGCGTCTCCAGGAGCGCGGACCCGGCCTCCTCCAGCGGTCTGTAGATCTCCTCTACCAACTGCTCCCGGGCGCTCGGATCCCCGGCGATGGCGCGCTCCGGCAGCAGATCGTCCGCCAGCACCGGGCGGGGCGCGTCCTGCCAGGCGAAACAGGCTTTGAGACCGGCCGCGGCGGCCTGCGCGGACCGGGTGGCGGCCAGCAGGTCGGGCACGATCGGCCCGGCCACCACCGGCCCGGCCGCGTACGGCCCGATCAGCGACCTGGCCACGGCCAGCGGATTGTCGTCGCCGCCCGCGATCACCACCAGACGGTCGCCGAGCACCCCGGTCAGCACCTGGAGCTTGGCGTGCCGGGCGGCCCGCCGGATGGCCTCCACGGTCAGCTCGGAGTCGCCCTCGGGCGCGGTGCCCAGCACCACGCACACATGGTCGGGCGAGTTCCAGCCGAGCGCGGCGGCCCGCGACACGGCGCCCTCGTCGGCCTCCCCGCTGAGCACCGCGTTCACCACCAGCGACTCCAGGCGCGCGTCCCAGGCACCGCGTGCCTCGGCGGCCTGGGCGTAGACCTGGGCGGTGGCGAAGGCGATCTCCCGGGCGTACACGAGCAGCGCCTCGCGCAGCACGTTCTCGTCGCCGGGCGCGGCCACCTCGTCGATGGCGCTCTCCATGACCTCGATGGTGGTGCGCACCATCTCCACGGTCTGCCGCAGCGTGATCGCCCGCGTCAGCTCGCGCGGCGCCGTCCCGAACACATCGGTGGAGATCGCCTGCGGGGCGTCCGGGTGCCGGAACCACTCGGTGAACGCGGCGATGCCCGCCTGGGCCACAAGGCCGATCCAGGACCGGTTCTCCGGTGGCATGGCCCGGTACCACGGCAGCGATTCGTCCATCCGCGCGATGGCCTGCGCGGCGAGCGACCCGGAGGACCTCTCCAGCCGTTTCAGGGTCGCGGAGTGCCGGTGGGCGGGGCGGGCGGCGGCTTCGGGGCGGTGGGATTCGGGTTCGGGCACGGGGACAAGACTGCCTTATCCGGACGTGCGTGCGTGCCGCGGGTCGGACCGGGGGCCCGCGGCCCCGTCCCGCGGGGCTACGGTGGGGCGCGTGAGCACGGACGTACGACGCGCCGCGGACCGCTACCCGGGCGGCGACGAGGGCGCCGGGATCAGCACCCGGCACGCCTTCTCCTTCGGCCCCCACTACGACCCGGACAACCTCGGCCACGGCGCCCTGATCGCCTGCAACGAGGAGCACCTGGCCCCCGGCGCGGGCTTCGCCGAACACCCGCACAGCCACACCGAGATCGTCACCTGGGTCGTCGAGGGCGAACTGACCCACCGCGACTCCACCGGCCGCCGCACGGTGATCCGCCCCGGCGACCTCCAGCACCTGTCCGCCGCGGCCGGCGTGCGCCACACCGAACGCAACGACGCGGACGTCCCGCTGACCTTCGTCCAGATGTGGCTGACCCCGCTGCACCCCGGCGGCGAGCCCCGCTACGAGGCCGTACGCGCCCTGCCCGCCGACACTTCGTACCCCGTGCCCGGGGCGGGCGCCACCCTGCGCGTCCTGCGCCTGCGCGCGGGCGGACGCGCCCTGCTCCCGTCCGCCCCGCACGTGTACGTCCACGTCGTGCGCGGCGAACTGCGCCTGCCCGGCCACCTCTTGGCCCCGGGCGACGCGGCCCGCCTCACCGCCCCGGCCGAGGCCGAGCGGGAGGCGGTGGCGGTGGGCGCCGCCGAAGTGCTGGTGTGGGAACTGCGCGGGCGGTAGCCCGCAGAACCCCTCACACGCCCCGGAGTTCCGCCAGCACCCCGTCCGTGAAGGCCGGCCACGCCTCGATCGCCCAGGGGCCGAAGGCGCGGTCGGTCAGGGCGACGCAGGACGCGCCCGCGTCGGGGTCGGTCCACAGGAAGGTGCCGGACTGGCCGAAGTGGCCGAAGGTGCGCGGGGAGGAGGAAGTACCCGTCCAGTGCGGGGACTTGGCGTCGCGGATCTCGAAGCCGAGGCCCCAGTCGTTGGGGTTCTGGTGGCCGTAGCCCGGCAGGACGCCCTTGGTGCCCGGGTACTGGACGGTCATCGCCCCGGCGACCGTGCGCGGGTCCAGCAGGCGGGGGGCCTGGAGTTCGGCGGCGAAGCGCAGCAGGTCCTCGACGGTGGAGACGCCGTCCTTGGCGGGGGAGCCGTCCAGGACGGTCGCGGTCATGCCCAGCGGTTCCAGCACCGCCTGGCGCGCGTACTCCCCGAAGGGGATGTCCGTCGCCTTGGCCACATGGTCGCCGAGCTGCTCGAAACCGGCGTTGGAGTACAGCCGCCGCTCACCGGGCGGCGCCGTCACCCGGTGCTCGTCGAAGGCCAGCCCCGAGGTGTGGGCGAGCAGATGGCGGACCGTGGCACCGGGCGGCCCGGCCGGCTCGTCCAGCTCGACGGCGCCCTCCTCGTAGGCGACGAGGACCGCGTAGGCGGCCAGCGGCTTGGTCACCGAGGCCAGCGGGAAGCGGTGCCCCGTGGGGCCGTGGGTGCCTACGACCGTGCCGTCCGCGCGGACCACGCCCGCCGCGGCGGTGGGCACCGGCCAGTTCTCGATCGACGCCAGGCTGTTCAACGACATGCGCCGAGCCTACGCGGCCGGGCCGCGCGCCCAGGACCGGACCACCGGTGTGACAAATACCCCTCCGAGGTGCTCCGGTCGAATGAGAAACGTCGCGAGATGCGCTCAGCCGCACGTGTCACGCGTCCGGTCCGGCCACCGGGGCTGACCACCATGCCCCCCATGAAACGCTTCTCCCAGCACCTCGGCGCGCTGCGTACCCGCGTCGGTGCCACCGGAACCGCCTGGGCCCTGGCCGCGGCGGCGGCGCCCGCCCTCGCCCTCGGGCTCGGCGCGGCCCCCGCCCACGCCGCGCCGCTCCCGGGCGGCCTCGGCCCGTGTGTCCCCGGCTCCTGCCCGAACCCGTTCCCCGGCATCAACAACGGGCCCCTCGCCGGCCGCGACAACGCCATCAACATCTTCGTCGGCGACGACTTCCTGGTGCGCGGCCGGGCCGCGGAGGCGGAGGGCCGGGTCGTCGTCCTCGACGACTTCGACCAGAACAAGGACCCGGCCGGCAGCAGCCTGTACAACCTCGGCATCGTCGGCGTGGGTTCGCGCGTACCGCCGCCCACCGACGCGGACTTCCTGACCACCGGCGGCAATGTCACCATCGCGCCCGGCCAGCGGCTGGAGACCACCGGCGGGATCCTCGGCGAGCGGGGCATCGTGCGCTACGCGGGCACCGAGTCCGGCACGGTCAACGGCGAACTCGTCCACGACCCGGACGCCGCCCAGCCGTACACGGCGCTCAGGAACCAGCTCACCGCGGCCAGCCAGTGCTACGCCCGCGTCGGCGGCCAGCCCCGGCAGGCGACCGGCACCGCCGTCAACGAAGGCGGCCAGACCGTGTTCCGGGGCGACGGGACCTCCGCCCTCCAGGTCTTCAACGTCGACTTCGACCTGACCGCGCCCGGCGGCGGCCAGCAGGGCATCGTCTTCGAGAACGTCCCCGCCGACGCCACCGTCCTGGTCAACATCGTCGGCGGCGACCGCACCATCAACACCTACAGCGGCGGCATCGACGACAGCACCGACCCGCTCAACGCCTACCGCGAGCGGCTGCTGTGGAACTTCCCCGACGCCACCACGGTCCACCTCAGCGGCACCGGGCAGATGCAGGGCAGCTTCCTCATGGGCGACCAGGCGTCGATGACGACCGTCACCCTGCCCGGCATCAACGGCCGTTTCTTCACGACCGGTTCGCTCACCCACACCAGCGCGGCGACGGGCGGCGGCGGCCAGGAGTTCCACGCCTATCCCTTCGACGGCGACCTGCCCGACTGCGGCGGCACCGGCCCGACCACGGGCGAGGTGCGCGTGGTGAAGACCGACGCGACCACCGGCGACACCCTGCCGGGCGCCGACTTCGAGCTGTGGCGCGAGACCAACGACGTCCCCGGTCTCCAGACCACGGGCGCCGACCCGGACACCCGAGTCACCTCCTGCACCACCGGCGACGACGGACGCTGCGGGGTGACCGTGGCGACCGGCACGTACTACTGGCGGGAGACCGCGGCCCCCGACGGCTACGACCTGCCCGACCCGAACGTCTTCGGCCCGCTGACCCTCACCGCCGACAACGCGGCGCAGGGCGTGCAGGCCGTGGCCAAGGACACCCGCAGCACCGTGCCGCCGGTCAGCGGCGAGGTGCGCATCCTCAAGACCGACGCCGATACCGGTGACGTGCTGGAGGGCGCCGACTTCGAGCTGTGGCGCGAGACCAACGGCGAGGCCGGTCTCCAGACCACGGGCGCGAACCCGGACACCCAGGTCACCTCCTGCACCACGGGCACCAACGGCCGCTGCTCGGTCACGGTCGAGACGGGCACGTACTACTGGCGGGAGACCGCGGCCCCCGACGGCTACGACCTGCCCGACCCGGACGTGTTCGGCCCGCTGACCCTCACCGAGGCCAACGCGGAGGCCGGTGTGCAGGCTGTGGCCGCCGACACCCGCTCCAGCGTCCCGCACGGCAACGGCGCCATCCACCTGACCAAGACCGACCGCAAGGACGGCAGCCCGCTGGCGGGTGCCGTGTTCGAGGCCTGGCGCGAGACCAACGGCGTCCCCGGTCTCCAGACCACCGGCGCGGACCCGGACACCCGGGTCGGCGGCGGCTGCTCGACCGACTCCGCGGGCCACTGCGCCTTCGACGACCTCCCGGCCGGCGAGTACTACCTGCGCGAGACGGCCGTGCCCGAGGGCTACGTCCTGCCCGGCAACCCGGTCTCCGGTCCCTACCGGGTGACCGACAGCTCCACCGCCGTGGACGTCAGCCTCTCCAACGAGCGCGGCGAGCCCTGCAAGGGCAAGGACTGCTCGTACGGGTACTGACCGACCGGGTCCGCCGACCCGCTGACGGGCGGGCCGGGCCCCCGGTCCGTTCACCGGTTCGGCCGTCCTCCCCAGGGCGGCCGGAGCGGCCCGGCGCTTCACTGGCAGGAGAAGCCCGCTCCGCTCAGGAGGTCTCCGCCGTGGGTCCTGCCCGTATCCGCATATCCGGCGCCGCCACCGCAACGGTGGCGGCGCTGGCCTGCGTGGCGCTCGCCGTGCCGGGCGCCGCCGCCGCTCCCGGCGGCGCGGCCGCCGAGTGCACCGCGCCGACCGGCCCCTACCAGCGGCCGCTGGAGCAGTACCTCGGCCTGCCCGTCGACGGGATCCAGTCCCCGGCGGACTGCGAGGCCGTGCGCGCCTTCCAGAACGCGCACCAGGTCCCCCGCACCGACGGCTACGCGGACCTGGCCACCTACCGCTACATGCTCGCCGCGCAGGCCGCGGCCGACCCCAACGCGGCCGGCCACTGCCCGGTGCGCGGCTACCGGGTCACCTGCGTCGACATGGACCGGCAGCTGCTGTGGGTGCAGACCGGCGCGCACGTCGACTTCCGCCCGGTGCCGATCCGCACCGGCCGCGACACCCAGGAGACCCGGCCCGGCTGGCACTCCGTCTACTGGCGCGACAAGGACCACGTCTCCTCGCTGTACGACGACGCCCCGATGCCGTACTCGCAGTTCTTCGACGGCGGACAGGCCCTGCACGGGCACCCGGGCAACCTCTACGACGGCGGCGGCTCGGCCGGCTGCGTCAACCTCACGGTGAGCGACGCGGCGGCCCTGTGGGACCTGCTCGCCCTGCACGACGCCGTCTACGTCTGGGGCACCAAGCCCGGCACCGCGGGCTGACCCGGCCGGGAAAGGCGGGGCCCCGGTCTCAGAGCAGCAGTTCCAGCAGCGGGTCCGGCTTCGGACGGAAGCCGAGCGAGGCGTACAGCGGGGCGGCCTCGGCGGAGGCGGTGAGCTGGATCCGGCGCGCACCGCGCTCGCGGAACCACTCCAGCAGCGTGCCCATGCACGCGCGCGCGTACCCGCGCCTGCGGGCGTCGGAGTCGGTGGCGACACTGAAGACGTAGCCCACCGTGCCGGTCGGGTCGCCGGCCTTCCCGATGCGGTAGTCGACCGTCCCGGCCACCAGCGCCGCCAGCGCTCCGGGCCGCTCGGGGTGGTCGACGACGAAGGCCGCGAAGCCGCCGTCCGGGTCGCCCAGCCGGGCCCGCAGGGCGGGCAGGGACCGCTGGTGCCACGCGGTGGACGGATCGGAACCGGGCAGCGAGTCGATCATCACCTGGCGCAGCCGCAGCACTTCGGCGGCGTCCGCGGGTTCGGCACGTCGTACGAGACTCATGCCTTCGCACGCTAGTCATTGCCGTCCGCCCGTGTCCCGCGCTTTTCCCGCCCGGCCGGGGGACCGCCCTTGCTTCGAGCGCACTCCAAGGCCCTAGCGTGGGGACCATGACGGTGACGCAGACCACGGCCGTGGCCACCCGGGAGACGCCGCAGAGCGAGGACACCAGCACCGGCCTGTGCGCCGAGCCGCGGCGGCGTCCGCGCCCGGACGGACAGGACAGCTACACCATCAGCGAGGTCGTCGCCTTCACCGGGCTGACCGCCCACACCCTGCGCTGGTACGAGCGGATCGGCCTGATGGCCCACGTCGACCGCTCGCACACCGGCCAGCGCCGCTACAGCAACCGCGACCTGGACTGGCTCGGCCTGGTCGGCAAGCTGCGGCGGACCGGCATGCCGGTGGCCGACATGGTGCGGTACGCGGAGCTGGTGCGCCAGGGCGAGCAGACGTACGGGGAGCGGTTCGAGCTGCTGGAGGCGACCCGCCGGGACGTGCTGTCCCGGATCGCCGAACTCCAGGACACCCTGGCCGTGCTGGACGGCAAGATCGGCTTCTACGCGGCGGCCGGGAGCGGGGCCCGCTGAGCCGTCCGGGCCCGCCCCGGCCGTACGGCCCGGCGGCGGGCTCACAGCTCGGCGAGCAGCTCCGCCTTCTTCACCGAGAACTCCTCGTCCGTCACCAGACCCGCCTGGTGCAGCTCCCCGAGGTGGCGGATCCGCTCCGCGATGTCGGCGGGGTCGCGGCGGGCCGCCGGGACCGACAGCGCGGGCGCGGGCGCGGCCACCCGCACCGCGGCCAGCACCGCCGCCGCGAACGGCAGCGACTCGTGCACCGGCCCGTAGCCGCGGCCGAACACCACCGCCGCCGGGTCCTGGTCGGGCTGCGGCGGCTGCCCCGCGCCCGCGGTGGCGCCGGCCGCCCCGCAGCCCTCGCGCGGCAGCAGCCGCAGATGGCCCTCGAAGGACTCCGGGGAGCGCCACTCCACCCCGCTCAGCGCGGCCACCGGGAAGTGCTGGTCGCCCGTCTTCCACTTGGCCGAGGACGCCCCGGTCCAGGACCAGCGGAAGCGCACGGCGCCGCCGTCGAAGGACGCCTTGCCGTCGTACGCCTTGAACTGGAGCGGCGGCTCGGGCGCGGCCACCAGATGGCGGTCGGCGGGCCCGCTCCCGGTGAGCCGGGCGTTCAGCTCGTCGGCGTAGCGCCCGGCGAGGGCCTCGCGGTCGGCGGGCAGCACCAGCCGGTAGGGGTCGCAGCCCTCCTTGAGCTGCCCGTCGGCCGCGTCCATCAGCGGATCGGCGCCCGGCCGCGGTGCGGCGCGCAGGACCACGGTCCCGCGCCGCCCCGGCGTGAGCGTCACCGACGCGAGCGCGTCCAGCGGAACGCGGCGCTCGCCGAGTGCCTGGAAGAGCTTCGGTGTCCGTATCCCCCGTTCGTAACGGATGAGCACGGAATCGGACGCGAACTCCCAGGCAGCGTGAAATCCGGCCAGTACGTCACCCATGCGGCTCATCGTAGGGGGCACGCGCTGCTTCGTCCCTCCCCTGGCGGACCGCACTTCCTGCTGTCTCTACGCGCGTTCGGCCGTCGTCGTGCCGGACAAACCCGCCCGGCATCCGTCATTGTCATGGGCGCACCGCACGGCGTCGTACGCGCCGACGCCGATCTCGGCGAAGTTGGCCAGGCTGTCGGTGCCCGGCTCGAAGTAGCCGGCGTGGCCCTCGGCCGTCTCGGCGGACAGCACCCGGGCGCCGAAGGCGCCGGAGACCGGGTCGGCGCCGTGGCCGAGACCGCCCAGCTCCAGGTAGGGCACGTCGCGGATCCAGTCGGTGGCGTCCCGCATCGCCCAGACGTGCGCCGAGGTGTTCAGGCGGGACGCCTTCTGGGCGCGCATGCCGGGGCTGGCGGCGACCGCTATGTCGGCGACCCGGCCGGGCAGCTCCCGGGCGGCCACCCCGCAGAGCACCGAGCCGTAGCTGTGGCAGAACAGGGCGACGGGCGCGCTGCCGGGCAGCGCGCGCAGCAGCTTGTTCAGCCGCACCGCGCCCTCCTCGGCGCGCATCGCGGTGGCCGCGTCCACGCCGATGCCGCTGGGCGCGGTGTAGTCGGCCCAGGCGATCACGGCGGTGCGGGTGGCGGGGGCGGCGGTGCGTTCGGCGGCGTACAGCGCCTGCGCCATGCCGTACGGCGCCGAGTAGGGGCGGTAGGTCTTGCGGAACGTGATCAGGTCGGTGTCGACGCCGGGGACGACGACGGAGACCCGCTGGGCCCGGGGCAGGTCGCCGAAGACCTCGGCGACGCGGCCGGAGCCGGTGGGGTCGAAGGCGAGGATCTGGCGGCCCGTGCCCAGCAGCGAGGCGAAGCGGTGCATCCGCCGGCCGGCGGCCTGCTGCCCGGCGGGGGAGAGCCTGCTGTCGTGCATGCGCTCGCGTTCGACGTCCCGGGCCTGGCCGAGCGCGACCCGGTTGGCCAGATAGCGCAGCGGTACCGGGGCGCCGTTCATGTTGCCGACCGCGAGCGGGTAGCGGTGCGCGAGCCGGGTGCGGTCCTGCGCGGTGAGCGAGGTGAAGAAGCGGGTCAGCCGGGCGGAACCCGCCTCGGGGTCCGGCAGCCGGTGCCCGTGCAGGCTCCCGTGCTCCCAGGCGGACAGGGATGCCTGGAGGGCGGTGGTCCCGCGCTGGTGGCGCACGGCGGTCCAGCCGGTGGTCGCCAGCATCACGAAGACCACGGCCAGCGCGAGCAGCGCGCGCCAGACGTTGAGCTGCGGGGAGGTGTCGAAGGAAGTCACTGGGAGGACACACTAGGAGAACGGGGCGGTCTCGCGTCAATCGAGTGACCGGGATCACGTTTCACTTGGCGTGCCGTGTGTCACCGCCCGCACGGCTGTTCAAGATCGGCCGCGCATACGGAAGTTCAAGATCCGCGCGGTAAGTGCCGCGGGGTCACGGACGGGTGGTCCGCCAGTTCCCGGTGAGCGCCGGACCCACCTGATCGAGGTACGCGGCGGTGAGCGTCCGGATCGCCTCCAGGCTGAGGTCCGGGCCCGCGCTCCACTGACGGCCCGTCACCCGCATCGCCCCGCCGAAGAGGGCCACCAGCAGCCGCGGGCGCGGATCGGTGTCCGCGTCCAGGCCCTCGCGGGCGGCGAGCAGCCGGGCGACCTGCTCCTCGGTCTCCGCCGCACGGCGCAGCTGCGCGGCGAGCAGGACGGGCGTCGACTCGATGGTGCAGAACATCCGCAGATACAGCTCGACGGGCACGACGCTCAGCACGGCGTCGCTGATCGTGTCCCAGCCCTCCAGGACCGCCTGGCGCAGCGCCTCCAGCGGGGCCTCGTGCGGCGGACGGGCGCGCAGCGCCTCGACGAAGTGCGCCTCCACCATGTCCTGCACGGCGAAGGCGGCCTCCTCCTTGCCGGGGAAGTACCGGAAGAAGGTGCGCTGCGAGACGCCGACGGCCTCGGCGATGCCATCCACCGTCGTGCGCTCGTAGCCGACGGTGGTGAACAGCTCCAGCGCGGCCCGCAGCAGGGCGTCCCGGGTGCGCTGCTTCTTGCGCTCACGCAGCCCCGGTGGTGGTGCCGCCTCGGCGGTCCCCGCCGTCTCCATGTGCCTCTCCGGACCTCTCGGCGAACTGTTTCCCCAGTTCAGCCTATAGGAGGCTGACATGTCAGTTACCGACTTGTGAATTGGTTTGTCATTTGTCAGTCGCTGACATTAGCCTCGAATGTATGACTAGTCAGACCACCGTCGACACGACAGGGCCGGGGGACAAGGCGTCAGCCCTGTCGGACCCCGCACCGGCCAAGGGGATGCGCGGACACCCGTGGGTCACGCTCATCACCGTCGCCGTAGGGGTCATGATGGTGGCCCTCGACGGCACCATCGTGGCCATCGCCAACCCGGCGATCCAGAAGGACCTGCACGCCAGCTTCGCCGACGTCCAGTGGATCACCAACGGATACTTCCTCGCGCTGGCCGTCTCCCTGATCACCGCGGGCAAGCTCGGTGACCGCTTCGGGCACCGGCAGACCTTCCTGATCGGCGTGACCGGCTTCGCCGCCGCCTCCGGCGCGATCGGTCTGTCGAGCACCATCGCCATGGTGGTCGTCTTCCGCGTGCTCCAGGGCCTGTTCGGCGCGCTGCTGATGCCGGCCGCGCTCGGCCTGCTGCGGGCCACCTTCCCGGCCGAGAAGCTCAACATGGCCATCGGTATCTGGGGCATGGTCATCGGCGCCTCCACCGCCGGTGGCCCGATCCTCGGCGGCGTCCTCGTCGAGCACGTCAACTGGCAGTCGGTGTTCTTCATCAACGTGCCGGTCGGCGCCCTCGCCCTGGTGCTCGGCCTGCTCATCCTGCTGGACCACCGCGCCGAGAACGCGCCGCGCTCCTTCGACATCCCCGGCATCGCGCTGCTCTCCGGTGCGATGTTCTGCCTGGTGTGGGCGCTCATCAAGGCCCCGGCCTGGGGCTGGGGCGACGGCAAGACCTGGGCCTTCCTCGCCGGGTCCGTACTGGGCTTCGTCCTCTTCTCCGTCTGGGAGACGAAGGTCAAGGAGCCGCTGATCCCGCTCGGCCTCTTCCGCTCGGTGCCGCTGTCGGCCGGTGTGGTCCTGATGGTGCTGATGGCCATCGCCTTCCTCGGCGGCCTCTTCTTCGTCACCTTCTACCTCCAGAACGTGCACGGCCTGAGCCCGATCAGCGCGGGTCTGCACCTGCTGCCGCTGACCGGCATGATGATCGTCGGCTCGCCGCTCGCGGGCGCGCTGATCACCAAGGCCGGACCGCGCATCCCGCTCGCGGGCGGCATGGCCGTCACCGCCCTCGCCATGTTCGGCATGTCCACCCTGGACACCGGCACCGGCAGCGCCACCATGTCGGTCTGGTTCGCCCTGCTCGGCCTCGGCCTGGCCCCGGTCATGGTCGGCGCCACCGAGGTCATCGTCGGCAACGCCCCGATGGAGCTGTCCGGTGTGGCCGGCGGTCTCCAGCAGGCCGCCATGCAGATCGGCGGCAGCCTCGGTACGGCCGTGCTGGGCGGCGTGATGGCCTCCAAGGTCGACCACGCGCTGCCGGGCAACTGGAAGGACGCGGGCCTGCCGCCGCTCACCCCCGCCCAGGCGGACCAGGCGTCCGAGGCGGTCCAGGTCGGCGTCGCCCCGGTGCCGAAGGGGGTGCCTGCGGAGGTCGCCGCGAAGATCACCTCCGTCGCGCACGACACGTTCATCTCCGGGATGAGCCTCGCCTCGCTGGTCGCCGCCGGTGTCGCCGTGGTGGCCGTCCTGGTCGCGCTGCTCACCAAGCGCGGCGTCAACGCGGAGGCGGGCGCGGGCGTCGGCCACATCTGACGCGCGGCGGTCGGCCCGGTGCGGTTTCCCCTATCAGGGTGACCGCACCGCGCAATCGCCGCCCCCGGTCCCGGCCGCGGGTGACAGTGGGCCATGTCCGGTACGGGAAGACGACCCCGACGAGCGGGACGAGCGGAACGGCGGGGGCGCCGGTCCATGGCGCGCCGCCGGAGGGGGGCGGCGCGTCGGCCGGGCCGGAAGGCGGCATGCGGCTTGCGCGGACGGCCCGTGCGGACGGCCCGTACGGATGGCCCGTCAGAACCGGGGTACCCGCTCCCCGAACCCCGATGGAACTCCAACCCGACCCGGGGTTCGAGGAGTTGATGATGGCGGGCTTCGGACACCGAACGCGCGGGTACCCCCGTTCACGGGGCCGGACGTGGCACCGGGAGGGGCCGGACCGCGCGACGCTCGGGATCATCGGAACCGTCTGCGCGGTCGCGGGCTTCTTCGCCCTCGGGATCGTGCTCGGCCCGGTGGCGGTCGTCTGCGGATGGCTGTCGATGGGCCGCAGCTGGACCGGCGCGAGCCGCTCCGTCCCGGCCCTGGTCGCCCTCGTCCTGGGCGCCGTAGACACCCTGCTCGCGCTGGTCGCGCTCGCCGGAGCCGCGACCTGGGGGCACGGCGTGCTCTGAGCGGCCGGACGGACGGCGCCCGCCGCGCGCGGGACGGACGTACGCCGAAGGGGCGGTGGAGCCGAGGCTCCACCGCCCCTTCGCGGTGTGCGGGTGCGGGCCCGGCCGCTACGCGTCGCCCCCGGCCGCGCCCGGGTGCGCCGCCGTCACGTCGAGCAGCTGGTAGCGGTCGATCGCCTGCTTGAGCAGCGAGCGGTCGACCTTCCCCTGGCGCGCCAGCTCGGTCAGCACCGCCACCACGACCGACTGGGCGTCGATGTGGAAGAACCGCCGGGCCGCCCCGCGGGTGTCGGCGAAGCCGAACCCGTCCGCGCCCAGCGACTGGTACGGACCGGGCACCCAGCGCGCGATCTGGTCCGGCACCGAGCGCATCCAGTCGGAGACGGCCACGAACGGCCCCTCGGCGCCGCTCAGCTTCCGCGTCACCCACGGCACCCGCTGCTCCTCCTCCGGGTGCAGCAGGTTGTGCTCCTCGCAGGCCACGGCCTCGCGGCGCAGCTCGTTCCAGGAGGTGGCCGACCAGACGTCCGCCTTGACGTTCCACTCGGAGGCGAGGATCTGCTGCGCCTCCAGTGCCCAGGGCACGCCCACGCCCGAGGCCATGATCTGCGCCGGGATCTCGCCCGCCGTGCCCGCCGAGATCCGGTGGATGCCCTTGAGGATGCCCTCGACGTCCACGTCGGCCGGTTCGGCGGGCTGGCGGATCGGCTCGTTGTAGACGGTGAGGTAGTAGAAGACGTCCTCGCCGTGCGGGTGCTGCTCGTCACCGCCGTACATCCGGCGCAGGCCGTCCTGCACGATGTGCGCGATCTCGTAGCCGTACGCCGGGTCGTAGGCCACGCACGCCGGGTTGGTGGAGGCCAGCAGCTGCGAGTGGCCGTCGGCGTGCTGGAGCCCCTCGCCGGTCAGGGTCGTACGGCCGGCGGTCGCGCCCAGCACGAAACCGCGCGCGAGCTGGTCGGCCATCTGCCAGAACTGGTCACCGGTGCGCTGGAAACCGAACATCGAGTAGAAGACGTAGACCGGGATCAGCGGCTCGCCGTGGGTGGCGTAGGCCGAGCCCGCCGCGATGGCGGAGGCGGTGCAGCCCGCCTCGGAGATGCCGTCGTGCAGCATCTGCCCGGTCGGGGACTCCTTGTAGGCGAGCAGCAGATCGCGGTCGACCGACTCGTACTGCTGGCCGAGCGGGTTGTAGATCTTCGCACTCGGGAAGAACGAGTCCATGCCGAAGGTGCGGTACTCGTCCGGTGCGATCAGCACGAACCGCTTGCCGATCTCCTTGTCCCGCATGAGGTCCTTCAGGAGCCGCACAAAGGCCATGGTGGTCGCGATGGCCTGCTGCCCCGAGCCCTTCTTCACGGACGCGTACGTCTTGTCGTCGGGCAGCGGCAGCGGCTTCGCGCGCACGATCCGGGTCGGGACATAGCCGCCGCACTGCTTGCGGCGGTCGTGCATGTACTGCATCTCCTCGGAGTCGCGCCCCGGGTGGTAGTACGGCGGCGCGCCGGACTCCAGCTCCTTGTCGGAGATCGGCAGGTGCAGCCGGTCGCGGAAGCGCTTGAGGTCGTCGACCGTCAGCTTCTTCATCTGGTGGGTGGCGTTGCGGCCCTCGAAGTTCGGGCCCAGCGTCCAGCCCTTGACCGTCTTGGCCAGGATGACGGTCGGCTGCCCCTTGTGCTCCACGGCCGCCTTGAACGCCGCGTAGATCTTGCGGTGGTCGTGACCGCCGCGGCCCAGGTGCAGGATCTGGTCGTCGGTCATGTTCTCGACCATGGCGCGCAGCCGGTGGTCGTCGCCGAAGAAGTGGTCGCGGATGTAGGCGCCGGACTCGGTAGCGTAGGTCTGGAACTGGCCGTCCGGGGTGGTGTTCATCCGGTTGACCAGGATGCCGTCGCGGTCCTGGGCGAGCAGCGGGTCCCAGGTGCGGTCCCAGATCAGCTTGATCACGTTCCAGCCGGCCCCGCGGAAGACCGACTCCAGCTCCTGGATGATCTTGCCGTTGCCGCGCACCGGGCCGTCCAGGCGCTGGAGGTTGCAGTTGACCACGAAGGTCAGGTTGTCCAGGCCCTCACGGGCGGCGATGGAGAGCTGGCCCAGCGACTCCGGCTCGTCCATCTCACCGTCGCCGAGGAAGGCCCACACGTGCGAGTCGGAGGTGTCCGCGATGCCGCGCGCCTGCATGTACCGGTTCATCCGGGCCTGGAAGATCGCCCCGATCGGGCCGAGGCCCATGGAGACGGTCGGGAACTCCCAGAAGTCCGGCATGGAGCGCGGGTGCGGGTAGCTGGACAGGGCGTGGGGCGCCTTGGACTTCTCCTGGCGGAAGCCGTCCAGGTGCTGTTCGCTCAGCCGGTCCAGCAGGTACGCGCGCGCGTAGATGCCCGGTGAGGCGTGGCCCTGGAAGAAGACCTGGTCGCCGCCGCGCCCGTCGTCCTTGCCGCGGAAGAAGTGGTTGAAGCCGACGTCGTAGAGCGAGGCGGAGGAGGCGAAGGTCGCGATGTGGCCGCCGACGCCGATCCCGGGGCGCTGGGCGCGGGAGACCATCACCGCGGCGTTCCAGCGGGTGGCGTTGAGGATCTTGCGCTCGATCTCCTCGTTGCCCGGGAAGAACGGCTCGCTCTTGGTGGGGATGGTGTTGACGTAGTCCGTGCTGCGCATCTCCGGCACGGCCACGCGCTTCTCCCGCGCGCGCTCGATCAGCCGGAGCATGAGGTAGCGGGCCCGCTCCCGGCCTCGCTCGTCGACGGCTGCGTCGAGCGAGTCGAGCCACTCCTGGGTCTCCTCGGGATCGAAGTCAGGAACCTGACTCGGAAGGCCGCCAATGATGATCGGGTTTCGATCGGATCCGGAAGCCACGCTGTTCCTTACCTGTCAGAGGGCTGACATATCTGTGACGTCTCTGGGCTCTTGCTGGGGTTTCCCCGGGGCTGTGCGGTTCTGGCCGTTCTGTTCGCTCTGTTCGCTCTGTTCCGTTCCGGGTCGTCTGTCTGTGTGTGCCTGCACCGTTCCCCATCGTGTACCTCGGGTGAGGCAAACGTCATCTTTACTCACCGGTAACAGGGGTGGTGCGGCCGCCTCTCCGGGGGGTGAAAGGGTTCCCCTTCGGATCTCGTGCCGAGCAGGGGTTCCCAAACACGCAAAAGCGGGCAGAAGGGTGTGGTGTGTGTCACCGCGGAGCGCGATACCGTGTCAGGAGTTGCGGCGACACAGCCGGGAACGTCACCGTTTCGGCGGTCCGGAGCGCCGGGTACTTGCGCGATCCGGCCCGCCCGTGTGGACTACGGCCAATGCTTCGCGCACGCGCGTGGCTGAAGACCCAATCGCAACACCATCAGGAGGCAACCCGTGAGCGCGACCGCGGACCACGCGGAGGAGCGGACTAACCCGGCCGCCAGGCTGGGATTCCAGCCCGGACAGGTGGTCCAGGAGATCGGCTACGACGACGACGTCGACCAGGAGCTCCGCGAGTCCATCGAGGAAGTCATCGGACAGGACCTCGTCGACGAGGACTACGACGACGTGGCCGACGCCGCGGTGCTGTGGTTCCGCGACGAGGACGGCGACCTGACGGACGCGCTGGTCGACGCCCTGGGGTTCCTCGACGAGGGCGGCGAGATCCTGCTCCTGACGCCGAAGACCGGCCGGGACGGATACGTCGAACCCAGCGACATCGGCGAGGCCGCGACGACGGCGGGTCTGTCGCAGACCAAGAGCGTCAGCGTGGGCAAGGACTGGAACGGCACCAGGCTGCTCACGCCGAAGGCGGCCAAGCCCAAGAAGTAGCCTCCGTCCCGCGGGCCGTGCCCGCGGGCGCCCGGCGGAGCCCCGGACGGGCCGGCGCGTGTCGGCCCGTCCGTGGGTGCGCGGTGTGCGCTGCGTAGGGTGGTCTCACCCGAACAGCCCCACCGAAGGGAAGCAGCGCGATGGCGATCCAGGTCGGCGACAAGGCACCCGACTTCGAGCTGAAGGACAACCACGGCCGCACCGTACGGCTGTCCGACTTCCGCGGCGAGAAGAACGTGGTGGTGCTCTTCTACCCGTTCGCCTTCACCGGTGTGTGCACCGGCGAGCTGTGCGCGCTGCGCGACAACCTGCCGAAGTTCGTCAACGACGACACCCAGCTGCTCGCCGTCTCCAACGACTCCATCCACACCCTGCGCGTCTTCGCCGAGCAGGAGGGCCTGGAGTACCCGCTGCTCAGCGACTTCTGGCCGCACGGCGAGACCTCGCGCGCCTACGGCGTCTTCGACGAGGGCAAGGGCTGCGCCGTGCGCGGCACCTTCATCGTCGACAAGGAGGGCGTGGTGCGCTGGACCGTCGTCAACGGCCTGCCGGACGCCCGCGACCTGAACGAGTACGTGACGGCGCTCGGCGCCCTGTGAGCCGCCCCCGCCCCCTGCCGCGGAGCCGGGAGGACCCGACACCTGGGAATCTTCGGTCACACGGCCTGCGGGGGGCGGGAACCCGTCACTAGGATCGACACGTTGATCCCATATCCGATGCACGACGGGGCTCCCCGCCCCCGGACACCAATGGAGGACTCGTGGGAGTCAGCCTCAGCAAGGGCGGCAACGTATCGCTTTCGAAGGAGGCGCCGGGCCTGACCGCGGTCCTCGTCGGCCTGGGCTGGGACGCCCGGACGACGACCGGCACCGGCTTCGACCTCGATGCCAGCGCGCTGCTGCTGAACAGCGCCGGCAAGGTCGGCAGCGACCAGAACTTCGTCTTCTTCAACAACCTCAAGAGCCCCGACGGCTCCGTGGAGCACACCGGTGACAACCTCACCGGCGAGGGCGAGGGCGACGACGAGGTGATCAAGGTCGACCTCGCGGGCGTCCCGGCCGACGTCGAGAAGATCGTCTTCCCGGTCTCCATCTACGACGCCGAGACCCGCCAGCAGTCCTTCGGCCAGGTCCGCAACGCCTACATCCGCGTGGTGAACCAGGCCGGCGGCGCGGAGATCGCCCGCTACGACCTGAGCGAGGACGCCTCCACGGAGACCGCCATGGTCTTCGGCGAGCTGTACCGGAACGGCGCGGAGTGGAAGTTCCGCGCCATCGGCCAGGGGTACGCCTCCGGCCTGCGCGGTATCGCCCAGGACTTCGGCGTCAACGTCTGAGTTCCGCACCACGCCCGACCGTCCGGCGCCGCGCGTCCCAGCGCGGCGCCGGACGCGCAGGACACCGACACAGGCACCACCCACGGGGAGGACCAGCAGCATGGGCGTCACGCTCGCCAAGGGAGGCAACGTCTCCCTGTCCAAGGCCGCACCCAACCTGACCAACGTCCTGGTCGGGCTCGGCTGGGACGCGCGCTCCACCACCGGAGCCCCCTTCGACCTGGACGCCAGCGCCCTGCTGTGCGGCGCCGGGAACCGAGTGCTGGGCGACGAGTGGTTCGTCTTCTACAACCAGCTCACCAGCCCCGACGGCTCCGTCGAGCACACCGGCGACAACCTCACCGGCGAGGGCGAGGGCGACGACGAGTCGATCCTGGTCGACCTCGCCCGGGTCCCGGACCGCTGCGAGAAGATCGTCTTCCCGGTCTCGATCCATATGGCCGACGAGCGCGGCCAGACCTTCGGACAGGTGAGCAACGCCTTCATCCGCGTGGTCAACCAGGCCGACGGCCAGGAGCTCGCGCGCTACGACCTGAGCGAGGACGCCTCCACCGAGACGGCGATGATCTTCGGCGAGCTCTACCGCTACCAGGGGGAATGGAAGTTCCGGGCCGTGGGACAGGGGTACGCCTCCGGACTGCGCGGTATCGCTCTAGACTTCGGAGTCAACGTTTCGTAAAGCCGAGTGCGGCGACGGGGGAGACCCGTACAGGCGACGGGGGAGACCCGTACTTAAGGGATTGGGTAGCCAGTGCTTCTGAAAACCTTCGGCTGGTCGTTCGCGATCACCGTGCTCGGCCTGATCGCGGCCGCGTTCTACGGGGGGTGGACCGCCTTCGGAGTCGTGGCGATCCTCGCCGTCCTGGAGATCTCGCTCTCCTTCGACAACGCGGTGGTCAACGCCGGAGTCCTGAAGAAGATGAATGCCTTCTGGCAGAAGATCTTCCTCACGGTGGGCGTGCTGATCGCGGTCTTCGGCATGCGGCTGGTGTTCCCCGTCGTCATCGTCGCCGTCACCGCCAAGATGGGCCCCATCGAGGCCGTCCGGCTGGCGTTCGACGACAAGGACCAGTACCAGCAGCTGGTCACCGACGCGCACCCGGCGATCGCCGCCTTCGGTGGCATGTTCCTGCTGATGATCTTCCTCGACTTCATCTTCGAGGACCGGGACATCCAGTGGCTGCGCTGGATCGAGCGGCCCCTGGCCAAGCTCGGCAAGGTCGACATGCTGTCGGTCTGCATCTCCCTGATCGTCCTGCTGATCACCTCCTTCACCTTCGCCACCCACGCCCACCAGCACGGCGGCGCGCACGCCGACAAGGCGCAGACCGTACTGATCGCCGGTATCGCCGGTCTGATCACGTACATGATCGTCGGCGGTCTCTCCGGGTTCTTCGAGGACCGCCTGGAGGAGGACGAGGAACGCGAGCACGAGGAGGAGGAAGAGGCCGCCCGCAGCGGCAAGCCGCGCTCGGCCGTGAAGCTGGCCGGCCAGGCCGCGTTCTTCATGTTCCTCTACCTGGAGGTCCTGGACGCGTCCTTCTCCTTCGACGGTGTCATCGGCGCCTTCGCCATCACCAACGACATCGTCCTGATGGCCCTCGGCCTCGGCATCGGCGCCATGTACGTCCGGTCCCTCACCGTCTACCTGGTCCGCCAGGGCACCCTCGACGACTACGTCTACCTGGAGCACGGCGCCCACTACGCGATCGGCGCGCTGGCCGTGATCCTCATGGTCACCATCCAGTACGAGATCAACGAGGTCATCACCGGCCTGGTCGGCGTGGTCCTGATCGCCTGGTCCTTCTGGTCCTCGGTCCGGCGCAACCGCGCGCTGGAGGCCGCGGAGGGAAAAGCGGCGGGCCCGGGGGAGAAGACTGAGGTGCAGTCCGGGGTGTGACGCCCCACCCGGTACGGGAACGCTCTGAACGGGGCGGCCGACGGGACCGCACGGCAGCCGAGCCGGGTGCGTCCGACCGGCCGCCCCGCGAGCATGTGGACGGGGGTGGACGAGCGCGGTGAAGGTGGGGGGAAGATGGGATTCTTCGACGGTCTGCGCGGCGGACGCCTGGCCGAGTTCGACTCGGGCAGCGCCGCGTCCAACGCGATCGAGCTGACCAAGCGGCACGCCCAGGTGTCGCTGACCAAACAGGGCGCGGCCACCGGCAATCTGCGCATCAACCTGAACTGGCGGATGCGCACCTCGGACTTCGGCGGCGCCGCCCGGGAGAGCCTGCTGCGCCACCCGTTCAAGGCGCTCAAGCCGCCGGAGGTGCAGGGCCACAGCCAGTCCATGGTCAACGTCGACCTCGACCTGGGCTGCCTGTACGAGCTGGCGGACGGCACCAAGGGCGTCGTCCAGCCCCTCGGCAACCTCCTGGGCGATGTGAACGGCCCGCCGTACATCAAGCTCAGCGGCGACGACCGGTTCGGCTCCGCGTCCGGCGAGACGATCTACGTCAACCTCGACCACCGCGACGACATCAAGCGGATGCTGGTCTTCGTCTACATCTACGACCAGACACCGGCCTTCGACCGCACCCACGCCGTCGTCACGCTCTACCCGAGCAACGGCCCGCGCATCGAGATCGGCCTCGACGAACGCCACCCCGAGGCCCGCTCCTGCGCGGTCGTCCTCATCGAGAACGTGAAGGGCGAACTGGTGGTGCGCCGCGAGGTCAGGTTCGTCTACGGCTTCCAGTCGGAGCTGGACCGGCTCTACGGCTGGGGGCTCCAGTGGGGCCGGGGCTACAAGTCGAAGGCGGACCGGTAGGCGAGGGCATGACCGACACCGCGGCCGGTTTCCGCGCCGCCTTCGACGCCTTCCGGGCCCTGCCGTACCCCGCTCTTCCCCGAGGGGAGGAGCTGCGCGACTGGAACTCCCGCTTGCTCGACCTCGACGGGTATGTCGCGGGGTACGCGGCACGGGTGCGCGACGGCCGGGTCGGTGCCGCCGAGGTGCCGGGGACCGGCGCGCTGCTGCTGGAGGCCGAGACGCTGCGGCGGGACCTCGACGCGCTCGGCCCGCAGGAGGGCGACGACGCGGAGCCGGTGGACGACTACCGTGCGTACCTCGGCGCGCTGGAGCGGATGGTCCGCCTGCTCGCGCTGCTCGCTGGGCCGGTGTGAGCGCGGGAGCTGCAGGTCACCGGCGTCTCAGCGGCCGATGAACTGCGGTCCCTGCGGGGGCAGCCGGAAGTCCGGGTCCGGGGCGGAACCGGCCGGCTGCGGATAGCCGTAGCCGCCCGGCGCGGCGCCCGCGGACACCGGCGCGGGCTGCTGCGGATAGCCGTAGCCGGGCTGCGGATAGCCGTAGGAGGGCTGGGCCGCCGTCGTGCGCGGCGGCTGCTGCGGCGCCGCGGTCTGCGGCGGCTGCGGGGGATAGGCGTACGTGGGCTGCTCCGGGGGCAGTGGCTGGGCCGCCGGGGCCGTGGCCGCGGCCGCGTCCGCCGCGCTGCCGTCGGCCGCCTCCGCCGCCTCGTCCACCGAGATCCCGAAGTCGGTGGCCAGCCCCTTCAGCCCGTTCGAGTAGCCCTCGCCCAGCGCCCGGAACTTCCAGCCCTCGCCGCGGCGGTACAGCTCGCCGCAGATCAGCGCGGTCTCCTGGCCGGTCTCGGGCTTGACGTCGAAGGACGCGAGCGGCTCGCCGTCGCCGGCCGCCGCGTCGTACAGCAGGATGCTCAGCGCCCGGACGCGGTCGAAGGCCACGCCGTCCGCCGAGGCGACCAGCAGGATCCGGCCGATCTCCGGCTCCACACCGGTCAGCTCGGCCTGGACGGTGTCGGTCAGGCCCTCCGCGACCCGCCGCTTGCCCAGCCGCCAGACCGTCCCGGAGGGGTGCCGGGGCTGGTTGTAGAAGACGAAGTCCTCGTCGGAGCGGACCCGCCCGCCGGGGCCGAGAAGCAGCGCCGACGCGTCGACGTCCGGCACCCCCTGGCCCGGCGTCCAGCGCACCACGGCCCGTACCGTGGCCGCTTCCACCGGGACGTTCGACCCCTTCAGCATCGCGCGCGTCATGCCGTCATCCTGCCTGCTCGGTCCTGCTCACGACAACGCGGCCCGGCAACCCCGCTACGGTGGCGGGCGCCCGTCATCAGGAGTTCACGCCCGGCGGGAACCGCCGACACCGGTATGTACGTACTATTACCGGCCACCTAATTTCCGCCGGGCGTCACCACAGGGGAGCTACATGCGTCATTTCGGGCATCTCGCCCCTGAGGCACGGCAGCGGCTCTTCCACCGGGAACCGGCCGAGTTCACCGCCGATTCCCCGGCCCGGCTGCTCTCCACCGCCCTGGGCGCCACCCTCTACAGCCCGGCCACCCGCCCGAGCCTGGCCGAGGACATCACCAAGCAGGCCGCCCGCGGGGTCGTCTCCATGGTGCTGTGCCTGGAGGACTCGATCGGCGACGCCGACGTGGCGGAGGGCGAGGCGAACCTCGTCCGGCAGTTCGCCGCGCTGGCCGTGCTCCCCGCGGGCACCGGGCTCCCGCTGCTGTTCATCCGGGTCCGCGCCGCCGGCCAGATACCCGACCTGGTGCGGCGCCTGGGCCCCTCGGTCCGGCTGCTGTCCGGATTCGTGCTGCCGAAGTTCACCGGCGAACGCGGCCTCGGCTTCCTGGAGGCCGTGCAGGCCGCCGAGGCCGACTGCGGCCGGCGGCTGTTCGCCATGCCCGTCCTGGAATCGCCCGAACTGCTCTACCGGGAGACCCGCGTGGAGACCCTGGAGGGCATCTTCCGCGCGGTCGACAAGTACCGCGACCGGGTGCTGGCGCTGCGCCTGGGCGTGACCGACTTCTGCTCCTCCTACGGACTGCGCCGGGCCCCCGACATGACGGCCTACGACGTCCAGGTCGTCGCCTCCGTCATCGCCGACGTGGTCAACATGCTGGGCCGGGCCGACGGCACCGGATTCACCGTGACCGGCCCGGTGTGGGAGTACTTCCGGGCACAGGAGCGCATGTTCAAGCCGCAGTTGCGCCAGAGCCCCTTCCTGGAGGTGCAGGCGGCGGGCCTGCGCGCGACACTGATCGAACACGCGATGGACGGGCTGCTGCGGGAGATCACCCTGGACCAGGCCAACGGGCTGCTCGGCAAGACCTGCATCCACCCCTCGCACGTCCTGCCCGTGCACGCGCTGTCCGTCGTCAGCCACGAGGAGTACAGCGACGCGGCCGACATCCTGCGCCCCGAGCGCGGCGGCGGGGGCGTGCTCAGGTCGGCGTACACGAACAAGATGAACGAGGTGAAGCCGCACCGCGCCTGGGCCGAGCGGACCCTGCTGCGCGCCGAGGTCTTCGGCGTCGCCCGGGAGGACATCGGCTTCGTGGAACTGCTCGCCGCGGGCATCCCCGCCGACCGCTGACCCCGGCCCCTCACCCCCCTCCCCTAGGAACGCATGAACAAGGCAGTGCACGACGGCATCTGGTCCGGCAGCTGGGTCGCCGAGCGGCTCGGCGTGGACCTCGTGGGCGGCGGCGAGCTCAAGGACCTGCTGGGCCTCGCGCTGCGCCGCAACCCCAAGCGGGCCCACCTGCTCGTCTCGTACGTCCTCGGCAAGCACGTACCGCAGTCGCCCGCGGTGGTCCACGGGCACGGCCTCGCCCTGGGCCGCCAGGTCCGCGCCCTGCTCGGCGAGCGCGACGCCGCCGGTGCGGTCGTCCTCGGCTACGCGGAGACCGCCACCGGACTCGGCCACTCGGTCGCCGACGGCCTGGGCCCGGTGCCGTACCTGCACTCCACCCGCAGGCCCGTGCCCGGCGTCCCCCCGGCCGGCGGCTTCGAGGAGTCCCACTCCCACGCCACCTCGCACCTGCTGCTCCCCGAGGACCCGGCGCTGCTGTCCGGCGGCGGCCCGCTGGTGCTGGTGGACGACGAGTTCTCCACCGGCAGCACCGTCCTGAACACCATCCGCGACCTGCACGCCCGCCATCCGCGCGAGCGCTACGTCGTGGTCGCCCTGGTGGACATGCGCTCACCGGCCGACACCGCGCGCCTGGACGACTTCGCCCGGAGCATCGGCGCCCGCGTCGACCTGGTCGCCGCCGCCTCCGGCACCGTCCGGCTCCCCGACGGCGTGCTGGACAAGGGCCGGGACCTGGTCGCCCGCCACGAGACGGCGGCGCCCGGCTCCGCCGCGCCGCCCGCCGGGCGCGCCCGCGGCCGGATCACCCGCGTCGGACTCGACTGGCCCGCCGGCCTCCCCGACGGCGGACGGCACGGCTTCACCCCGGCCCACCGCGCCCGCCTGGAGCGTGCCCTGCCCGGCATGGCGGCCCGGCTCGCCGCCGCGCTGCCCGCCGGCGCCCGCCGGATCCTGGTCCTCGGCTGTGAGGAGCTGATGTACACGCCGCTGCGGCTCGCCCACGAGCTGGAGCGGACCACCGGCGCCGAGGTGCGCTCCTCCACCACCACCCGCTCGCCCGTCCTCG
The DNA here is from genome assembly GCF_058344915.1 of Streptomyces sp. PL-25. Classification (NCBI taxonomy): domain Bacteria; kingdom Bacillati; phylum Actinomycetota; class Actinomycetes; order Kitasatosporales; family Streptomycetaceae; genus Streptomyces; species Streptomyces sp. PL-25. The sequence continues at coordinate 2,123,173 of NZ_CP136997.1, read as the reverse complement.
CCGTGGACGACCCCGGCTACGCCATCCGCAGCCGCCTGGTCTTCCCCGCGCACGACGACCCGGCCGACGGACCCGGCGAGCGCTACGCCTACAACGTGGCGGGCGGCGGCTTCGACGCCGTCCTCGCCGTCGTCGACTCGGCCGCCGACACGCCCGCGCTGCACGCCCCCGACGGCCTGCTCGCCCGCCTCGCCGAGCACACCCCGCAGGTGCTGCTCGCCGTCGTCCCGGCGTACGTCCCCGCCGCCCACCCGGCTGTTCCCGCCTCCCGCCCGGAAGGTCCCCCCATGCTGCCCGAGCCCCTGCGCGGCCCCGACTTCTCCTCGTACGCGCCCGAGGAGGTCGGCTGGCTGCTCCAGGACCTCTCGGACGTGACGCTGGAGGCGCCCACGGAGGAGCGCGAGGAGGCCATCCAGCGCGGCGGCGCCCACTACGCCGAGTCGCTGCCGGTGGAGTACCAGCCCAGCGCGGAGTACCAGGAGCTGTTCCACTCCGCGCTCACCGCCTCCGCCGACCGGCTCGCGCGCGGCGTCGGCGCGGTCACCGAACTGGTCCTCGCCGAGCGCTCCCCGCGCCCCGTCCTGGTCTCGCTGGCCCGCGCGGGCACCCCCGTCGGGGTGCTGATGCGCCGCTGGGCCGCCTTCCGGCACGGCCTCGACCTGCCGCACTACGCGGTGTCGATCGTGCGCGGCCGGGGCATCGACGCCAACGCGCTGCGCTGGCTGGCCGCCCATCACGACCCGGCCGACGTCGTCTTCGTGGACGGCTGGACCGGCAAGGGCGCCATCACCCGCGAACTCGCCGAGGCCATCGGCCGGTTCGAGGAGCAGGGCGGCGCCCCGGGCTTCGACCCGGAGATCGCGGTGCTCGCCGACCCGGGCGCGTGCGTGCGCACCTACGGCACCCGGGACGACTTCCTCATCCCCTCCGCCTGCCTCAACTCCACCGTCTCCGGGCTGATATCGCGCACCGTGCTGCGCGCCGACCTGGTCGGCCCGGACGACTTCCACGGCGCGAAGTTCTACCGTGAACTGGCCGGCGCGGACCTGTCGAACGCCTTCCTCGACGCCGTCTCGGCCCGCTTCCCCGAGGCCGCCGAGACCGTGGAGGTGGCCGTCAAGGAACTGCTGGCGGGTGACCGCGCCCCGACCTGGGCGGGCTGGGCGGCCGTCGAGCGGATCAGCGAGGAGTACGGCATCCACGACGTGAACCTGGTCAAGCCGGGCGTCGGCGAGACCACCCGGGTGCTGCTGCGCCGGGTGCCGTGGAAGATCCTCGCCCGGACCGGCGCGGGCGCGGACCTGGACCACGTACGCCTGCTGGCCGGGCAGCGCGGGGTGCCGGTCGAGGAGGTGGACGGCCTGCCGTACACCTGCGTGGGGCTGATCCACCCCCGCTACACGCGCGGGGCGACCGGCGCCGACGGCAAGGCGGTGACCCGCTGATGACGGTCATGGTGGCGAGCGACCTCGACCGTACGCTCATCTACTCGGCCGGGGCGCTGGCCCTGACCATGCCGGACGCGCGCGCCCCGCGGCTGCTGTGCGTGGAGGTGCACGAGAGCAGACCGCTGTCCTATCTGACGGAGACGGCGGCCGCCCTGCTGAGCGAACTCGGCGACGCGGCCGTGTTCGTGCCCACCACCACCCGCACCCGCAAGCAGTACCTGCGCATCAGCCTGCCGGGCCCGCGGCCGGAGTACGCGATCTGCGCCAACGGCGGCCATCTACTGGTGGACGGCGTGTCCGACGCCGACTGGCACCGGCGGGTGACCGCGCGGCTGGCCGCGGAGTGCGCGCCGCTCGCCGAGGTCCGCGAGCATCTGCTGCGCAGCGCCGACCCGGTGTGGGCGCGCAAGCACCGGGTCGCCGAGGACCTGTTCGCCTATCTCGTGGTGGAGCGCGAACTGCTCCCGGAGCAGTGGGTGAAGGAGCTGGCCGGGTGGGCGGAGGGCCGCGGCTGGACGGTCTCGCTCCAGGGCCGCAAGATCTACGCCGTGCCCAAGCCGCTGACGAAGGGCGCGGCGGTGCGCGAGGTCGCCCGCCGCACCGGTGCGGAACGAGTGCTCGGGGCGGGCGACTCGCTGCTGGACGCCGATCTGCTGGAGGCCGTGGACCGCGGCTGGCGGCCGGGCCACGGCGAACTGGCGGAGAGCGGCTGGACGGCCTCCGGCATCAGCGCGCTGCCCGAGCGCGGGGTGCTGGCCGGGGAGCGCATCCTGCGCGAGTTCCTCGCGGCGGCCCGCAGGCCCGCGTAGAGCGGGTCAGCCGCAGCAGCCACCGCCGCAGCAGCCGCCCCCGCCCCCGCCGCCCGCGCCCTGGGAGCGGGGCGCGCTCGCCGAGCCGCCCACCGCGACCGTGGACAGCAGCTTGACCGTGTCGCCGTGTCCGGCCGGGCAGGTGGCCGGGTCGGCCGACTGCGCCATGGGACGGTTCAGTTCGAAGGTGTCGCCGCAGCTGCGGCAGCGGTACTCGTAACGAGGCATGCGACCAGGTTAGGCCAGGCCCCGGCGGGCGTGACGGGGGACACAATGCTGGGTGTTCCTTGTGTGTTCTGTTCTGTCCCGTTCTCCTGCGGAGAAATTGAAAAGACGGCTGATAATTTTGTATGGCCGTGCGAGCCGCGAAGCGGCTGGGAGTGAGGGGGCCGGCGGCCGCGGTTGCGGCGGCTGTGTCGACCCGCGCGAGCAACACGGGGTGCGGAGGGAGACGCAGTCGTGACCGAGGCAGGGCAGGGGGGAGACCTTCCGGAGGAAGGCCGCCCACCCCGAATACGCCGCGCCGTGCCGGACCGCGCGCAGGACCGTGCGCCGGATCCCGGGACGGACGAGACCCGCCCGCCCGTACGGGCGGACGAGACCATGCAGTTGAACGTCGGCGCGCTGCGCAGAAGGCTGCCCGCACGGCTGCGGCCGGCGGACCGCGGGACCCCCGGACCGGACGCCGGGCCCCCGAGGGCGGACCCGGGCGGCGAGGCACCGGAGCCGGTGGAGTCCGGCGAGCCGCCGCCGCAGCCCCACGAGACCATGCAACTGCGCGTCGCCCAGCTGCGGTCGGCGTCCGCGAAGGACGACGCCACCGGCGGCCGGGCCGAGCGCCGCAGCCGCCGCAAGCCGCGCCGCTCCCGTCTCCTGCCCCCGGCCGTCGCCAGGGCCGTCGCCCCCCTCGCCCGGCGCCTGGCCCCGCTGTTCGCGGTGATCGCGCCGTACGCCCGGAAGCTGAAGCCGGTCTACCCGCGCCGCGGCCGCACCGGCTGGCGCCGCTGGCTGCCCTCCTGGCGGCAGTGGATCGGCCTGGCCTTCTCCGGGATCGGCGTGACCACCCTGTTCCTGGTCGTCGCCTACGCCGCCACGGACATACCGGACAACCTCAACTCGTACGCCACCCAGCAGGACAACGTCTACTTCTGGTCCGACGGCACCCCCATGGCCCGCACCGGCTGGGTGCAGCGGCAGGCGATGCCGCTGAAGGACATCCCCGAGGACGTGCGCTGGGCGGTGCTGGCCGCCGAGAACGAGAGCTTCTACAGCGACCCGGGCATCTCCTTCAAGGGCATCACCCGCGCCCTGTGGCGCACGGTCGGCCAGGGCGACACCGAGGGCGGCTCGACCATCACCCAGCAGTACGTCAAGAACGTCTACCTGACCCAGAACCAGACCGTCAGCCGCAAGTTCACCGAGGCGATGATCGCCCTCAAGCTCGACAACAGGATGAGCAAGGACAAGATCCTGGAGGGCTATCTCAACACCAGCTGGTTCGGCCGCGGCACCTACGGCATCCAGCGCGCCTCCCAGGCGTACTACGGCAAGGACGTCAGCCGGCTCAACGCCAGCGAGGCCGCGTTCCTCGCCTCCCTGCTCAAGGGCGCCGGCCTCTACGACCCCACGCTCGGCCCGCAGAACCACGCCCGCGCCGTCAAACGCTGGAAGTGGACCCTGGACCGCATGGTGAAGATCGGCAAGCTGTCGGAGAAGGAGCGCGCCGGCTACACCACCTTCCCCGAGCCGCTCCAGCGCAACCCGCTCTCCGACACCGGCCAGCAGAGCGACTACCTGGTCGAACTGGCCTCGCAGAGCGTCAAGAACACCGCGCACCTGTCGGACAAGGACTTCGACCTGGGCGGCTACCAGATCTACACGACCTTCGACCGCAAGCGCGAGAGCGCGCTCACCGACATCGTCACCAAGGCCCGCGCGAAGGCGAAGAAGAGCGACGCGGGCGCCGCGAAGACCGCCCACTACGGCGCCGCCTCGGTGGACACCGACGGCCGGATCCTCGCCGTCTACGGCGGCCCCGACCACCGCACCCAGGGCTTCAACGAGTCCAACGCGGCGACCGTACCGGCCGGTTCGGCCTTCCAGCCGTTCGTCTACGCGGCCGGCCTCGAACACGGCGTCGTCAAGCAGCGCGACGCCCCGCGCCGGCAGATCTCCCCGGACACCGTCTACGACGGGGACGACGCCGTGCCCGTCAGCACCCCCGAGGGCCCCTACTGGGACCGCAGCGGCCGCAAGGTCGCCGCCCACAACGACGACAAGAAGTCCTACGGCAAGATCACTCTGCGCAAGGCGCTCGCCCAGTCGGTGAACACGCCGTTCATGCAGCTCGGCATGGACACCGGCCTGGACAAGGTGAAACAGACCGCCGTCGCCTCCGGACTGCTCTCCTCCAGCCTGGGCCCGCAGGTGCCCGCGCTGACCCAGGGGAACTCCCGGCCGAGCGCCATCCGCATGGCCAGCGGCTACGCCACCTTCGCCGCCGCGGGCGTACACACCGAGCCGTACTCGGTGCTGCGCATCACCCGCAACGGCGCCACCGTGCCCATGGACCGGCCGCTCAGCGGGCAGGCGGTCAGCACCCGGACCGCCCAGCGGGTGGACGACGCGCTCGCCGACGCCTTCCGCACCGCCCACCCGGACGCGGCTCCCGCCCAGGCACGGGTCACCGGCAAGCGGGGCACCACCGAGGACGACACGGCCGCCTGGTACGTGGGCAGCGCGCGCAAGGTGACCACGGCCGTCGTCGTCTACCGCATGGACCTGGCCAAGAGCCTCGAACCGCTGCCGCTGAAGGGGATCGACGAGACGATGCCCGGCGGTGTGCCGTACTCCATCTGGGAGGGTGCCATGGCGCCACTCGGCTGACCCGCGCGGCGCCCCGGTGCCGCACGGCTGACCCGCGAGCCGCCCGCTCCCCGCAGCAGACTCCCGCAGCCCACCACGCAGATTCGAGCCGCCCATGAAGCCGCCCCCCGGCCGACGCCGCAAAGCGCCCGCACGCCGCCGACCCACCCGACCGCAGTTCATCACTCTGGCCGCCTTCCTGGTCGTCGCCTCCGTGGTGGCCGGCTTCCTCGCCCTGACCCGCCCCGACTCCACCGCGCCCACCGCGTCCGACGGGGCCGGGGGGACCGCCACCAGGGGCCCCGTCCCGTCGGCCACGGCGAGCAAGGAGCCCGCCTGGGACGGCAAGGTCAAGGTGCTCGGCGACGGCTCCACTTCTTACACGGGCCCGCAGAAGGGAGAGTTCAAGCCGGTCCCGCTCAAACCGGGCGAGAAGCCGCCGCAGTTCGTGGTGTTCTCCTGGGACGGCGCCCTGGAGGGCAGCGACCACCTGTTCTCGCACTACCGGGAGCTGGCCAAGCAGTACAAGGCCCACATGACCTTCTTCCTCACCGGCATCTACCTGCTGCCCAAGGACAAGAAGACCCTCTACCACCCGCCGATGCACGAACCCGGCGACGCGGCCATCGACTACGCCACCGACGAGCACATCCGCGACACCCTCGGCCAGCTGCGCACGGCCTACCAGGAGGGCAACGAGATCGGCACCCACTTCAACGGCCACTTCTGCGGCGCCAAGGGCGGCGGCGACTGGAGCGTGGAGGAGTGGAAGAGCGAGATCGACCAGTTCTACGACTTCGTGGAGAAGTGGAAGACCAACACCGGCTTCACCGACATCCCGCCGCTGCCCTTCGACTTCCGCAAGGAGGTCACCGGCGGCCGGGCGCCCTGCCTGGAGGGCCAGCCCAACCTGCTCAAGGCGATGAAGGACTACGGCTGGCGCTACGACGCGTCCTCGCCGGGCGACTTCCAGATCTGGCCCGCCAAGAAGAACGGCATCTGGGACTTCCCGCTCCAGATGCTCCCGTACGAGGACGGCAAGTACCAGGGCCTGTCCATGGACTTCAACTTCCTCTACAACCAGTCGGCGGGCGAGACCAAGGGCGACCCCGCCAAGTACCCGCAGTGGGAGAAGCAGACCGTCGACTCCTACATGGCGGGCTTCAACCGCGCCTACTACGGCAGCCGGGCACCGCTGTTCATCGGCAACCACTTCGAGGACTGGAACGGCGGCATCTACATGAAGTCCATCGACCAGGTCATCAAGAAGGTCTGCACCAAACAGGGCGTCAAATGCGTGTCGTTCAAGGAGCTGGCGGACTGGATGGACGTGCAGAAGCCGGCGACCCTGCAAGCCCTGCGCGGACTGGATCCGGCGCAGTCGCCGGACTGGTCCACGGTGGTCAAGTGACCCGTGTAACCCCTTGGTTCCACTTGCGCACACCCTCTTCACAACCGGCGCTCGCCCCATGCGAAGATGCGTCCGCCCGGTAGGTGTACCGGCGTAGAGGGGATCATCATTGAAATCAAGAAAACTGAGCCGTAAGCGGCGTCGCGCCACCATAGTCACCGCCGCTGCCGCCTCCGTGGTCGCCGGCGTCGTGCTGGTGCCCAACTGGAGCGCGGGCGCGGCGGTCACCGACGACCCGACGGTCGACGCGGCCACCAAGGCCACCTTCCAGAAGCTGGCGGACGCGGTCTTCACCGACCGCACCGAGGCCCTGGTCGACGGCGGCAAGGGCGGCAAGCAGGGGAAGCAGGGGCACCACCAGCGGCTGTCCTCGCGCTTCTCCGGCAAGGTCCGCCTGTCCGGCACCCAGTCCAAGTACGAGGACTCCGCGCTGAGCCAGCTGCGCGGCCGCAAGGACCGGCTGGAGAAGCTGGGCGAGAAGTACAGCGCGGGCAGCACCACCGTCACGCTGAACGCCACCCAGGTCAAGGGCCGCAACGCCAAGGTCGCCGTCACCGAGAACACGACGCTGACCTATGCCAGGGTCCGGGGCAACGAGCCGAAGAACACCGGCTTCCAGGCCCACCACGAGCTGTCCTTCCAGGCCGACAAGCACGGCAACTGGCAGCTCACCAGCATCCACGACACCGACGACGGCGTGGCCGTGAACCAGCCCGCGCCGCCGCCGGCCACCAAGCCGGAGACGCCCGCCGACGACGGCAACCCGCCGGAGGCGACCCGCTCGTCCACGGCGAAGAACGCGCCGGCCAACAAGAAGAACCTGACGTCGGGCACGTACGACTACCAGGCCATGGCCGCGTACGCGCAGAAGTACTGGAGCAAGTACAACCCCGACTACCCGAGCTTCGACGGCCAGGGCGCCGGCGGCGACTGCACCAACTTCGTCAGCCAGTCCCTGAAGGCCGGCGGCTGGAAGCACGTCCCCGGTTACACGAACGACTTCCACAACTGGTTCGGCAACAACGAGATCCAGTCGGACTCGTTCGTCGGGGTCAACGAGTTCTCCTGGTTCGCCCTGTCCTCCAAGCGGGCCACCAGCCTGCCGTACGTCTACCAGATGGACGTCGGCGACGTGCTCCAGGTGGACTTCAACCGGGACGGGTCCAAGGACCACTCCATGATCGTCACCTACCGCAGCCCGCAGGGCGTGCCGTACGTGTCGTACCACTCCACCAACACCTACAACAGGTCGGTGGCGAGCCTCATCGCCTCCTACCCGAACGCCAACTACTTCGCCTATCGCACCTGAGCCGCGCGGGAGCGGGAGCCGGCCGGACGGGGCCTCGTCTCAGTGGCCGGCTCCCCGCTCCTCGCGGATCTGCGCCACCACCCGGGCGGCCGTCCGCCGGACCGTGTCGGTCTCCGTCAGGAAGTGCCAGTAGTCCGGGTGCCGTCCCTCCAGGCCCGTGATCGCCCGCTCCAGCCGGGCCACCGCGTCGTCCAGCGGGCGCGCGTGCCGCGGATCGGGCGTCGTACGCCCCGTCATCGCCAGCCGCTGCGCGTCCCGGATCGCGAACCGGGTCTTCTCGATCTCGCCCTGCGGGTCCTTCTGCACCGCGTTCAGCCGGTCCAGCCGGTCCCCGGCCGCCGAGACCGCCTCGTCGGTGGTGTTCAGCAGCGCCCGCACCGTCGACAGCAGCGCGGTCGCGTCCGGCCAGCGCTGCGCGTCCCGCGCGGCCTGCGCCTCCTTCAGCTTCGCCTCGGCCTGCCGGACGTTCTGAGCGGCCTGCTCGGGGACCTGCTGGAGGTCCTGCCAGCAGGCGATCGTGAACCGCCGCCGCAGCTCGGACAGGATCGGGTCCACCTGGCCGCTGCGGGTGGTCAGCGCCTGTGCGCGGGTGCGCAGCGACACCAGCCGGTGGTCGATCTCGGCGGCCTTCTCCGGCAGCCGCCCGGCCTCGGCGCCGATGGCCGCCGCCTCCCGCGACACCCGCTCGGCCCGCTCCAGCGTCGGCTGCACGCCGTGCTGTCCCGCGCCCTGGTTCAGCTTCGTCAACTCCGGGGCGAGCGCGGCCAGCCGGGCGGCCAGGTCGTCGGCCCGCAGGCCGGCGCCGCGCACCGCGTCCAGCGCGTTGCTGGCGGCCAGCAGTGCCTGCCGGGCGCGCTCCACGGCGGGCGCGAGCCGCGCGAGCTGGGTCTCGGCCTTGCCGAGCAGCGGCCCCAGACCGCTGCTGAAACGGTCCAGCTCGCGCTTGACGTTCAGCAGTTCGTCCTTGGCGGCGGTCAGATCGGCGCGCGCCCGGGAGGCGGCGGACGCCTCCAGGTCGTCGCGGTCCAGGTCGGTGGCGTCGACCGCCTGGATGTAGCGGCCGCTGGCCTGGTCGATGCGCTGCCCGAGCGCCTCGAAGTCGGCGACCGCGCGGCGGGCGGCCGGCGAGTCGTCGACGGCGGTGATGGTCTCCATCGAGATCCGCAGGTCGCGCTGGGCGGTGTCCAGCTCGTAGAAGGCGCTCGCCGCCGCGTCCTTGGCCGCCTGCGCCTCGGCCCGCTGGCTCTCGGCCCGGCCGCCGAACCAGCGCCGGGTGCCGCCGCCCGCGAAGGCGGCGGGCAGCGCGAGCGCGGCCAGCAGCGGCAGCGCCGCCAGGGCGAGCACGTCGACCGCGCGCCCGGCGGGTCCGGCACCCGGCCGGGCCCGCCGGGCGGGCGTGCGCGGCCGCCGCGCTGGTACCGGTGCCGTCGCCGTGGCCCGTCCCGCCGGTGTGGCCGTCACATTCCTCTCCCCGTGCCGTCGTCCGCCCCGCCTGAATCAGCGTGGGTTCATTCTCCCACCTGTACAGGACGAACACACGGGCCGGTCAGTTCGCCGTGCGCACCGTGATGCTCCCGTTGGAGGTCCGCGCGGACACCACGTGCGGGCTGGAGTCGTCCCGGGGCACCGACACATGGGTGGAACCGTGGCTGGTCTCCGTCGTCACCCGGTACCGGCCGCCGGGCAGCGCCACGGTCACCGGACCGTTGGAGGAGTGGGTGTCGACCAGGTCGGGCACGGCGCCGAGTTCGAGGTGCACGGAACCGTTGCTGGTGGTGGTGCGCACCTGGCGCGCGGCGACCTCGGCCCGCACGGAGCCGTTGGACGTGCGCAGGTCCAGCGGCCCGGTGGAGTCGGTGATGTGCACGGGCCCGTTCGAGGTGCGCACGGTCAGCGGGTCCTTGAAGCCCTGCGCCCGCACGCTGCCGTTGCCGTCCCGCACCTTCACGGCGACGCCGCGCGGCACCTCGATGCGGTGCCGGGCGTCGCAGTCGGTGACGATCCCGGAGCACTTCAGGCGCAGCACCAGCCGGTCGTTCTTCATGGACCAGGTCACATGGGGGTCGTCGCCGATCAGCACGGAGCCCTTGAACCACCGTGTGACCTGGACCGTTCCGGCCTTGACGCCGTCGGCGGAGACGATCTCCAGCGCCGAGTCGTCGGAGTCCACGGTCAGGGTGCGGCCGTGCAGGGAGAAGGAGTGCTGCTCGGGGTCCTTGTCGTCCGCCGCGGAGCCCCCGCAGGCGGTGGCCGTGGCGAGCAGGGCCACGACGACACCGGTCACGGCGGCGGCGCGGACGGGAACGGAACGGGACATGTCGGTCTCCCCCAGATGCGGAACAGCGCTCTCGGCGCTTCGTGCTGCGGTCTCCCACGACCGTAGAAGAGGAGGACCGGGCGGGGAATGCGGTTCACTGCCGGGTCGGGGGTGGGGGTAACCCCCCTACGACGGCCCCGGGCACACCGAAGGCCCAGCTCCTCGGGACACCCCGTGGTGCTGGGCCTTCGGGTTCGCGTGACACGACGTGACGTGACGCGGCCGGTGGGCGCGGACGGTTTCGAACCGCCGACATCCTGCTTGTAAGGCAGGCGCTCTACCCCTGAGCTACGCACCCGGGACGAGTGGACAGCCTACCCTGACGAGGGGACCGTCCCGCAAACCCCTTCCGGCGGGCCCGGCGGCGCGGCGCCCCGGTGACCAGCGGGCATCACCCGTCGCCCGGTCCGTCCCCGCGCGAGGAGCGCTCGTGGTCCTCGCGGGCGTGCTTGAGCCGGGTACGGGCGGCGACGGCGTCCGGGCCGCTGAAGGCCGACCAGTAGCGGTGCGTGGTGACGAACACCGCCAGTTCGTGCTCGCGGCGGCGGAGCTTCTCCACCTCGGCCTGGTCGTCGGCGGACCAGCCGGGGGACGCGGGGCGCTCCACCTTGCGCCAGCCGCCGTCGTCGCTGAATCCGTCCAGCGGCTGGACCGACCAGGGCAGCCGTTTGAGCAGGGCCGACAGCTCGGCCCGGACCTGATGCAGCTCCTCCTGGCCGGCGAGGAGGTCACTCGGGAAGTCATAGGGCGTAGCCACGCCGCAATGCTACGCCTGTTCGATTTTCGCTGGCGACTCGCGCGAGGGGGTTCATGCGTTCGATGAATCCGCCGGTCGCGGCCCGTTGTCAGACCCCTGCCCTACGGTGACGGGGATGGGATGACGAAGGACGGAAGGGGAGGGCGTCATGGGTGAGGCGGACGAGACGAAGGTACGGCTGGAGCCGTGGGGCGAGGACGACTTCTGGCTGCTGCGGCTGCACAACAGCCCGGAGATGACCGAGCACCTGGGCGGCCCGGAGAGCGAGGAGAAGCTCACCGAGCGCCACCGGCGCTATCTGCAACTGCCCGCCGGGGGGATGTACCGGGTGGTGGCGGCGGACGACGGGCGCACGGCGGGGGTGATCGGCTTCTGGGAGCGGCCCTGGCCCGAGGGGACCGTCTGGGAGACGGGATGGGCGATATCGCCCGGATTCCAGGGGCGCGGGCTCGCGGCGGCGGCCGCGCGGGCGGTCATGGGCCGCGCGCGGGCCGCCGGGCGGCACCGGTCCCTGCACGCGTACCCGCGCCTGGAGCACACCGCCTCGAACGCGGTCTGCCGCCGCGCCGGGTTCACCCTGCGCGGCACGGTCGCCTTCGAGTACCCGAAGGGCCACCCGATCACGTCGAACGACTGGTACGCCGACCTGGACGCCGAGTCCCCGGGCGGCGAATGAGGGCACCGACGGTCCCGCGGGACCGGGAGGAGACTGGAAGCATGTGCCGGAGCATCAAGACGCTGCGCCCGCCCGCCCTGCCCGAGGAGGCGACCGAGGAGGAGATCCGCGCCGCCGCCCTCCAGTACGTCCGGAAGGTCTCGGGGTTCCGCGCGCCCGCCGCGCACAACCAGGAAGTCTTCGACCGCGCGGTCGAGGCGGTCACGGCGGCGACGGCGGAGTTGCTGGCGGGACTTCAGGTGCGGGGTGGTGGTACGGCGCGACGGGCCGCCGGGTGAGGCGCGCCGCGGCTGGCGGGCTGGCGGGCTGGCGGCCGACGGGCTGGCGGCCGACGGGCCTCCGCGCCCCGGGCTCCGGGGTGCGGTGAGGTCAGCCTTACCTGAGACGGCCGGGGGGGCGGTGACTCAGGATGCCTCGCGCGCCTTCGGGGTGCGGCGCATCAGATACGCCGCCGCGGCCCCGGCCGCGAACAGGGCGGCCACCGAGACGCAGGTGGCGAGCCAGGCGGTGCCCAGCCAGCGGGTGCCGAAGTAGCCGAGGGCCACGCTGTAGCCCGCCCAGGACAGCCCGGCCAGCGCCGACCAGGGCAGGAACTCCCGCACCCGGCGCTGTGCGGCGCCCGCGCTGAAGGAGACGACCGAGCGGCCGGCCGGGGCGAAGCGGGCGATGACCACCAGCGCGCCTCCGCCGCCCCGGGCGAGGGCGGCGCCCAGCCGCTCCTGGGCGGTGCTGAGGCGGCGGGAGCGGGCGAGGGCCCGGTCCAGCCGCTCGCCGCCGCGCCGGGCGAGGCGGTAGGCGAAGAGGTCGCCCAGCACCGAGGCGGTGGCCGCGCACAGGATCAGCGCGAGGATGTCGGGCACGTCGTGCGGGACATGCCCGGCGGCGGCGCCCGTGCCCGCCGCGGCGGCCGTCGCCGCCGTCACGATCAGCACCCCGCTGGGCAGCACCGGCAGGAACACGTCCAGCAGCACCGAGAGGGTCACCGCGACATAGATCCACGGAGTGCCGGTGAGCGCCCCCACCCTCGCCACACTCTCCAGCACCGCGAACTCCCTCGACTCCCCCGGGGACCGGACCGTGTGCCGCGTTGTCGCGGGGGAGCGGCAGGGGCGGTCTGTGAACAGCCATACAGCGTACGCCCGGGGTGTGACAGGGGATTCATCGGGGGCTCATGTGTTCGCAGAGGCCCCTGTGGGGTGTGCGGGGAGGCCGGGGCCGGTGCGCGGGAGGACCGGCCCGGGGCCGGGGCTGCCGGGTGGGACCGGCAGCCCCGCGCCCGCCGTCAGGCCGCCACCGGGGTCTGCTCGGCGGCGGGCTGACGCTGCGTCGAGCGCCGGGCGAGCAGCCCGTCCAGGGCGAAGGCGCCGGAGCCGGTGAAGACCAGCAGCAGGAAGGACCAGCAGAACAGCACCGGCATCTCGCCGCCGTTCTCGATGGGCCACAGCGCCGCCTTCTGGTGCACGTCGAAGTAGGCGAAGGCCATCGAGCCGGAGGCGATGAACGCGGCGGCGCGGGTGCCCAGGCCCAGCACGACCAGGGCACCGGCGACCAGCTGGATCACCGCGGCGTACCAGTTCGGCCAGGTGCCCGCCGAGAGCGTGCCGCCATGGGTGCCCGCGGCACCGCCGAGCACGCCGAACAGGGACGCGGCGCCGTGGCAGAAGAACACCAGTCCCACGACGACGCGGAACAGGCCGAGGACATAGGGCTGCGCGGAGTTGAGACGTCCGGTCAGGCCGGTCATGTGGGGGTTCTCCTTCGGTCAAGGCCGGCCCGGGGAGGGGACCGGCTGGGGGACGCATCCGAACGAGTGACCTAGGTTAGGTCGACCTAATCTGTACTTGCAAGTTCAACATCTGGCCATGCTGGGGGTGCGGTTCCGATTCCGTTTGCTCCGGTACGCAGCGGATTAAGCGAAGTGCGCGAACCAGCCGAGGGGTGGACAACCTGGTGAATAACGGGGTGTGCCACCTGCTGGACCACTGGGCGGGCCGGGAGTGCGGCGGACTCCGCTACGGCTCGCGGCGGGGCTCCCCGGGCGCGCTCGGCCTGCGCGCGGAGGCGCGCCGGACGCATCCGGGGCGAACGTCGACGGGCGTCGAGTTAACGAACAAATGGCCGAACCACCACGGCCGGGTGCGGCGCCGGCGGCCCGATGGCTCGGATCGCGCCATGCGGGGGCGATGCGGATCGGCCACGCACCCGCCGCGCTGGCCCCCGTCCACGACGAAGCCCGCCCTCCTCCGCCGGCCCCGAAGGGCGTGTGTGACGGAGGAGGGCGGGCGGGTGGCGCGGTGTGTGGGGGGGAGGGGGGGTGCGAGGGGGTGGGCGGGTGCGGAGGGCCGGGAAGGGGTGATGGAGGGCGGGTGCTCAGCAGCTCGCGAGGTAGCCCTGGAGAGCGCTCTTCTCCGCCGAGTCGACCGACAGGCCGTAGTAGTACTTCACCTGGACCCAGGCGCGGACGTACGTGCAGACGTACGCCGACCGGGACGGCACCCAGGTGGCGGGGTCCTGGTCGCCCTTGGCCTGGTTGACGTTGTCGGTGACCGCGATGAGCTGCGGGCGGGTCAGGTCGTTGGCGAACGCCTGGCGCTGCGCGGTGGTCCACTTGCTCGCGCCCGAGTCCCACGCCTCGGCCAGCGGGACCACGTGGTCGATGTCCAGGTCGGAGGCGGCGGTCCAGGTCGCCCCGTCGTAGGGGGAGTACCAGCTGCCGCTCTTGGCGGCGCAGGAGGAGTCGGTGGTGACGTTCGAACCGTCCCGCTTCAGCACGGTCTCGCGGGTGTTGCAGCTGCCGCTGATGGTGATCCAGTGCGGGAACAGGGAGCGGTCGTAGCCGGTGCGGTTCTCGGTCGCGACGGTGAGGGAGGCGAGGTAGCCGCGGGCGGTGGCGGCGCTGACCGGGGTGGGGAGGGCGGCGGACGCGGCCGGGGGGTTGATCAGCGCGGCGGAGGCGAGGAGGCCGGTCAGCGCCGTGAGGATGCCCACGCGTCGACGCGCGTAGAACGAGGGTGCGGAGGACCGGCGGCGGAATATGCGGGCCATGTGAACTCCCTTGCGTGGTGGGGGCTTTGGGCGCGAGCGTGGGAATGCTCGCGGCGCCGCGTTGCGGGAGGGTGTGCGTCCGGTGAGAAGTTAGTGACGCGTCCATGACAAGACAAGGTCCGGAGCGGAACTCGTCGTCGCGTAGCATGGACGGCGCAGAAGGGGAGTAGCTCTTCGCCGGACCGTCGACATACTGCTCAGCCACGCTGAGCCGGCGCCCGGAGGCAGACCGCGGACACCGTCCCGGCCGGCCAGCGAGACCTTCGGCAAGCAGTGCACGCCCGTGCCCACGGCACGGGCGCATCAGTGCGCTGCCCTGCCGAGGCGTCTGTCGCACAGTTCACAGCACTCTCGGCGGGGCGGCCCGACCGATTGAGGGACAGTGATCAGTCTCAGCGTCATGGCGCTCGTCTTCGGCGTCGTCTTCCTCGCCGAACTGCCGGACAAGACGGCCCTGGCGGGACTCGTCCTCGGCACCCGCTACCGCGCCTCCTACGTCTTCGCGGGCGTCGCCGCCGCCTTCCTGCTGCACGTGGTGCTGGCCGTGGCGGCGGGCAGCGTGCTCACCCTGCTGCCGCAGCAGATCGTGCACGCGCTCACCGGCGTGCTGTTCCTGGGCGGGGCGGCCGTGCTGCTCTTCAAGAAGGGCGACGACGAGGAGGAGATCCGCAAGCCCGCCGACCAGTCCTTCTGGAAGGTCGCCGGGACCGGCTTCATGCTCATCCTGGTCGCCGAGTTCGGTGACCTCACCCAGATCATGACGGCGAACCTCGCCGCCCGCTACGACGACCCGATCTCCGTGGGCGTGGGCGCGGTGCTGGCGCTGTGGGCGGTCGCCGGTCTCGGCATCGTCGGCGGAAAGGCGCTGATGCGGCGCGTGCCGCTGGGGCTGATCACCAAGATCGCGGCCGTGTTGATGATCGCGCTCGGTGTGTGGAGCCTGTGGGAGGCGGTGAGCTGAGCCGCCGGGCTTGCGCGCGGGGCGTGCGCGCGGGCACGCGGTCGTGTGCGCCGGGGGCGTGCCGGGAGGGTGCCCCCGGGGTCCCGGCGCCCGGCCCGGAGCTGAACTTCCGATGAAGTCCGGTGAAGGGTGTGCGGGGCGGTGGCGGGAAGCCGGTCTCGTTTTGTACCGTGGGGAAACAAAGTGGCTCCCGCCCGTTCTCCCTGACCGGCGGGCGGGGCCGCCTTGTCCCCTCCGGGAAGCCCGGCGGGACAGCCGGGGCCCCTCCGCACGCCCCTCCGCACCTTGGAGCTGCCGATGACGGCCACCGCCGTGCTCACCGCCCGCGCCCTCCTGCTCGACATGGACGGCACCCTCGTCAACTCGGACGCCGTCGTCGACCGCATCTGGCGGCGCTGGGCCGACCGGCACGGCCTGGACGGCGACGAGGTGATGAAGGTGGTGCACGGCCGCCAGGGCCACGCCTCCATGGCGCTCCTGCTGCCGGACCGCCCCCAGGAGCAGAACATCGCCGAGAACGCCCGCATGCTCGCCGAGGAGACCTCGGACATGGACGGCGTGGTGCCCGTGCCCGGTGCGCCGGAGTTCATGGCCGCGCTGCGCGGGCTGCCGCACGCCCTGGTGACCTCGGCCGACGTGGGCCTGTCCACCGCGCGGATGGCCGCCGCCGGGCTGCCGCTGCCGGACGTGCGGGTCACCGCCGAGTCCGTGGGCGCCAGCAAGCCCGACCCCGAGGGCTTCCTCAAGGGCGCCGCCGAACTCGGCGTCGAGCCCGCCGACTGCGTGGTCTTCGAGGACTCCGGCGCGGGCATCGCCGCCGGCCGGGCCGCCGGGATGCGCGTGATCGGCATCGGCCCGCGCGCCGCCCTCCACGAACCCGACGCGGTCGTGCGGGACCTCACCGAGATCCGGGTCGAGCCGGTGGGGGACGGGACCGTGCGGTTGCACCTGGGCTGATCGTCCAGTTGGTGGGCTGACCGCCCGCCTGGCCGGTAGGCCGGTCACTGGTCACCGGTCACCGGCCGCTGGGCGCGCTGGGCTGGGGGCTGGCAGCAGGCCGGCCGTGGACCGGCCGCCGGGTGGCCGTGGACCGGTCACGGACCGGCTGCCGGGCGTGGGCCAGTCGCGGATCGGCCGCTGACCGGCCACCGGCCGTCGAGCGGTCGTCGACCGGTCACGGGTCGCCGACCGCTGGCCCCGGCCGCCGACCGCGCAGGCCCCGTCTCACCAGTGCGTCGGCTCCGCCTCCAGGCTCGCTCGGGTCGCCGGGCCGTACACGCCGAAGCCGTCCGAGGTGATGCCGCGGGCCCACTGGTAGTTGCGTACCGAGTCCTCGACGCTGCGGCTGTAGTAGCCGTCGATCGCGTCGGTGTAGAGGTACAGCCGCGTCAGGCGCTCCTGAAGGTCGCGCACCGCGGGGCCGTGGTCGCCCCGGCGCAGGGACCCGGCGGGCTGCGTGGAGGCGGTGGCCAGGGTGTTCGGCGGGCTCTGCGGGGGCGAGGCGGTGCCCGGCCCCGGTACGGCGGCGCCGGTCGGGGATCCCGAGGGCGTCGGCGAGTGGCCGGTGGCCGAGGGCGACGCCGACGCCGACGCCGACATGCTCGCGCTGGGCGAGGGCGACGTGGTCGCCGACACGGACGGCGAGGGCGAGCGCACCGGCGCGGCACTCGTCGGCGCGGACGGCGGGACCGTGGGCGCCGGGCCGTCGGGGATGCCCTCCCGCACGTCCTGGGCCGCGCCGTCGCGCGCGGGGGACTCGTACGAGAACAGACCGCCGGCGTACGCGGTCGCCGCGACGACCGCCACCACCGCCGTCGACACGGCGATCACAGCGGCGGGGCGGCGCCGGCGCCGACGGGACCCGCCCGGCCCGTCGCCCGTACCGTCCGCCCCGGCGGACGGGTCCACGGCCTCGAAGGTCCGGGTGGAGCGGGCGTCGAACAGGCTCAGGTCGGACGCGCTGGGCGCACCCGCCCGCTGCGCCAGCGGGGTGGGCAGGGCGGGCGGAGTGATGGCGCGCAGCGACATGGTGGCGTCCGGGCCGTGTGCGCCGTGCGCGCCGTCCAGGCCGTGCGCGGCGCCCGCGCCCTCGGCGGCGTCCGCGCGGGGCGCGCCGTGAGCGCCGCTCATGCCGGGCGCACCGTCCGCAGAGGCTGTACGGGAAGCGCCCCCCGCGCCCTCAGCGCCGCCCGCGCCGTCCACGACGGGCACGACGGGCACCGGCCGGGTCTCCGCCTCGGCCCGGGTGGCCCCGGCGCCCCCGGCGCGCTCGCCCTCGGCGGCAACGGGAGCCGCACTCGCCCCCGAGCCCGCACCGACGACCCCGGGGCCACCCGGGCCTCCGGCGTCACCCGGGCCTCCAGGGTCTGCGGGGTCACCCGGGTCTCCGGGGTCCCCGGGATTCACGTATGGCCGTATCCGCAGCGGGTCGAAGTCCTCGGCCCGCGCCGCTTCCGCCGTCCGCGCGTCGCGCAGGGCATCGGCCGCCCGGCGGCCGCAGGCGCACGACGGGGAGTTGTCCGCGCTGCGGGGTGCCCCGCACTCCGGGCAGACATGCCGTTTCGGCTCTTCCACGCGCCGGTCCCCTCCCAGTCCGAACTCCAAGGATTATGCAGATCCCCTCCACACCTTCTCCCCGAAGCCCCCGGAATGGCGGCGGCCGAAGGGGACTCGACAGGCCATAACCGGACACATTGGTGACGATGGAGGGTGTCACGCGAGCGTCGGGAGGTCGCCATGGCCGGGGATGGACACGGCACGACCGGTACCCCGGAGACCCCGGAGGTGCCGGAGACGGCGCCGCGCGGCGCCGCGCCCGACGACTCCGAGCACGTCCCGGGCAACGTCCTCGTCTCGATCGGCGCGCTGCTCCTGGGCATGCTGCTGGCCGCGCTCGACCAGACGATCGTCTCCACCGCGCTGCCCACCATCGTCAGCGACCTCGGCGGCCTGGAGCATCTGTCCTGGGTGGTCACCGCCTATCTGCTGGCGTCGACCGCCGCGACCCCGCTGTGGGGCAAGCTCGGTGACCAGTACGGCCGCAAGAAGCTGTTCCAGACCGCCATCGTGATCTTCCTGATCGGCTCCGCGCTGTGCGGGATGGCGCGGAACATGCCCGAGCTGATCGCGTTCCGGGCCGTGCAGGGGCTGGGCGGCGGCGGGCTGATGGTGCTGTCCATGGCGATCGTGGGCGATGTCGTGCCGCCCCGCGACCGCGGCCGCTACCAGGGGCTCTTCGGCGCGGTGTTCGGCGCGACCAGTGTGCTCGGGCCGCTGCTCGGCGGTCTGTTCACCCAGCATCTGAGCTGGCGCTGGGTCTTCTACGTCAACCTGCCCGTCGGTGTGGTCGCGCTCGCCGTGATCGCCACCGCGCTGCACATCCCGCGCAAGACGCAGCGCCATGTCATCGACTACCTCGGCACGCTGCTGATCGCCTCGGTCGCCACCTGCCTGGTGCTGGTCGCCTCGCTCGGCGGCACCACCTGGGGCTGGGGCTCGCCGCAGATCATCGGCCTCGCGGTGCTGGGCGTCCTCCTCGCGGCGGCCTTCGTCGCCGTCGAGCACCGGGCGGCCGAACCGGTGCTGCCGCTCAAGCTGTTCCGCGTCCGCACCTTCACGCTCTCCGCGGTGATCAGCTTCATCGTCGGCTTCGCGATGTTCGGCGCGATGACGTACCTGCCGACCTTCCTCCAGGTCGTGCGGGGCATCTCGCCGACACTGTCCGGTGTGCACATGCTGCCGATGGTGGTCGGCATGCTGCTGGCGTCCACCGGTTCCGGGCAGATCGTCAGCCGGACGGGGCGCTGGAAGGTGTTCCCCGTCACCGGGACCGCCGTCACCACCGTCGGCCTGCTCCTGCTGCACCGGCTCGACGAGCACAGCTCCACCGCCGAGATGAGCGCGTACTTCTTCGTCTTCGGTCTCGGTCTGGGCCTGGTGATGCAGGTCCTCGTGCTCATCGTGCAGAACGCCGTCAGCTACGAGGACCTGGGCGTCGCCACCTCCGGCGCCACCTTCTTCCGCTCCATCGGCGCCTCGTTCGGCGTGGCCATCTTCGGTACGGTCTTCGCGAGCCGGCTCGGCGACCAGCTCGCCGCCGCCTTCCGGGGCACACGGCTGCCGCCGGGCGTGACGGCGGACGCCCTCAAGTCCGACCCGCGCGGCATCGGCGCCCTGCCGCCCGCTCTACGCCCGGCCGCGCTGCACGCGTACGCCTCCGCCATCACCGACGTCTTCCTCTACGCCGCCCCGGTGGCCCTTCTCGCCTTCCTCCTGGCCTGGCTCCTGAAGGAGGACAAGCTGCGCGGCTCGGTCACGGCGCCGGACGGCACGCAGACGCTCGCCACCAACCCGGTGGAGCGGTCCTCGTACGACGAGGTGTGCCGGGCGCTGTCGGTGCTGGGCACCCGCGAGGGGCGGCGCGAGATCTACCGGACGATCACCGCGCGGGCGGGCTACGACCTGCTGCCCGCGGCGAGCTGGCTGGTGCTGCGGATCAACAAGTTCGGGTGGGTGGAACCGGCCCTGCTCGCCGAGCGCGTCCCGGTGCCGCTGACCGTCATCCTGGAGGCGGCCCGCCAGGTCGAGGAACGCCGGCTGGCCGAACGGCAGGGCCTGGACCTCGTCCTGACCGACCAGGGGCGCGAGGTCGCCGAGCGGCTGGCCCACGCCCGCGAGGAGTCCCTCGCCGAGCTCCTGGGCGACTGGTGGAAACCCGGCCGCTCCACCGACCTGACCCAGCTCGTGAAGGAACTGACCGGCGAACTCTGCGGCTCCGACGGCGAACGCCCCCACGACGGACGCCCGGTCACCCGGCAGCTCTGACCGCCGCGCCGCGACGCACCGTGCCGCGACGCGATGGCGGAGACGCGGGCGCCTCAGCGCAGGGCCTTGGCGAACCAGTGCTCGGCGTAGAGGGAGTCGTTGTGGGGTCCGGTCTCGGTGTAGCCGAGGCGGGCGTACAGGGCGCGGGCCTCGACGAGGTCGTGCCGGGTGTCCAGGACCATGCGCCGGGCGCCGAGGGTGCGGGCCGCCTCCTCGGCGGCGGTGACCAGGAGCGCTGCGCCGCCCCGGCCGCGCGCCTGCTCGTACAGGAACACCCGGGTCAGCTCGGCGGTGCCGGAGTCCAGCAGCCGGACCCCCGCCGTTCCCGCCGGTCGCCCCTCGTAGCGCCCGAGCAGCAACTGCCCGGTGGGAGGGGCCAGTTCCGCCCCGGTGACGGCGGCGATCTCCCGCTCCAGCTCGTCCGGACCGGTGCGGCGCCCCTCGTGCAGCAGATACCAGCGGTCGCTGACCTCGGTGTAGTACGCCCGCCACAGAGCGGCGGCGACCGGCGAGTCGTACGGCTCCGGGCTCACGCTCCAGGACACGGCGGTGGTCGACGGCGGCAGCGGCATGCGCACATTCTCACCGGCGGGCCACACGCGTCCGCAACCGGATATCACCCGCCCGTCAGCCGGACGAGCCGTCGCCCGCCGCCCGTGCTTCCCGCCCTCCCCGCCGTGCGCGCCACTCGGCCACGACCTCCTCCACGTCGAACCGTCGCAGGCCCAGCGGCGGACCGGGTGGCGGCTTCACCATCATGTCGAGGATCTTGGTGTTGATGTCCGCGACGATCCGGCGGACGGCGCTCTCCGAGGGGGCCGCGTGGGCCGCCGCAAGGGCGTCCTCGGCCTCCTTGCGCAGGGCGAGGGTCGGCGGGAGGACGGACAGGCCCTCGCGGGCGAGCTTGCGCTTGACCCACCACAGTTCGTCGTACGTGGTGTCGTCCGGGAGGGGCTTGCCCGCGCCGGGGAGCCGGTCGAAGGCGCCGCGCGCCTGCGCGTCGCGGATCTCCTTCTCGACCCAGGACTCGAACGGCACACCCGGTGGCTTTCGCTCGGTCATGGGCTCATTGTGCCGGACATGCCCCGCCCAGGCGATTTATCATTCCGCCGCGGTGCGTCAACCGGGCGCTCCGCGACCGGTGTTGGCGCGCACGGCCGGGCACGCGCAGACTGCGGCCCGGGGCGCCCCGAACCACGAGGAGCGCACGTGCTCGAACTCACCATGGCCGCGGTCGCCGGGACGGACGCGGGCAGCACCGCGGGCATGCTGATGGCCGAAGCGCCCAGCGAGCCGGGTGCCGTGCTGCGGGTGGGCCGGGACCGGGCCGTGTGCCGGCTGGCGACGCCCGAGGACTGGCTGTTCGTCTCCCGCGTCCACCTGGAGTTCCGCTGCGGAGCCGGGGGCGCCTGGCGGGTCACCTGGCTGCGCGGCTCGCAGCCGGAACCGTCCGCCGAGGTCCGGCTGACCTTCGGCGCGCAGGGCGGCGCGCCGGGCAGGGCACAGCTCGGCGCGCAGGGCGGCGGCCCGCTCGGTTACGGCGCCACCGCCGAACTGCCCCGGGGCGGCTCGGGCGAGATAGTCGTCCGGGACCGCACCAGCCCGCGCAGCCTCAGCGTCGGCTTCTACCACGAGGTGTGAGCGGGCCGCGCGCGGCCCGGACGGGCGGGCGGGCGGGCGACGGGGGCTCAGTCGTCGAGCACGAGGGCCAGCGCGAAGCCGTCGTAGCCCTTGCTGCCCACCGTCTGGATGGCGGTGCCGTCCAGGCGGGGGTGCTCGGCGACGAGTTCCAGCGCGCCGCGGGTGCCGCGCACGCTCGGGTCGGTGCTGTCCGGGTCGGTCACGGCGCCCCCGCGCACCACGTTGTCCAGGATGATCAGGCTGCCGGTGCGGGTCAGTCGCAGCGCCCACTCCACATAGCGCGGGTTGTTGACCTTGTCGGCGTCGATGAAGACCAGGTCGAAGGGGGCCGGGTTCTCGTCGGCGAGCTTGGGCAGCGACTCCAGGGCGGGACCCACCCGCACCTCGGTGATCCGGTCGAGCCCGGCGTGCGCGAGGTTGCGGCGGGCCACGTCGGCGTGGTGGGCGTCGTACTCCAGCGTGACCAGGCGGCCGTCCTCCGGCAGCGCGCGGGCCAGCCAGATGGTGCTGTAGCCACCCAGCGTGCCGATCTCCAGGACGTTGCGGGCGCCCTGGAGGCGGGCCAGGAGGTGCAGCAGCTTGCCCTGGCTCGGAGTGACGTTGATCTGCGGCAGGCCCTCGGTGTCGCTGTCCCGCTGCGCGGCCCGGAGGGATTCGTCCTCCGGGGAGAGCAGGCCGGAGAAGTAGGCGTCCACGTCGTCCCAGAGCTGCGAGTCGCTCATGCACCATGCCTTTCGTGTGCCTAGTTAGATCCGCTAACTAGCTGCGCTAACGAATATAGCCCGGCGGCACGAACAGTGTCAGCGAATTGCGGCCCCGGCGCTCACGACTCCACGGAGGGCGGCGAACCCGGCAGCGGGCGCCCGGCGGACTCCGCCATGAACCACACCGCCACACCGCCGATCAGCGACGCCGCCATCATGTAGTAGGCGGGCATCATCATGTTGCCGGTCGCGCCGATCAGGGCCGTGACCACCAGCGGGGTGGTGCCGCCGAACAGCGACACGGAGATGTTGAAGCCGATCGACAGGGAGCCGTAGCGCACCCGGGTCGGGAAGAGGGCGGGCAGCGCGGACGGCATCGCCGAGGTGAAGCAGACCAGGAGCAGACCGAGCGCGCCCATGCCCAGACCGATGGCGAGCAGGCTGCCCTGGCGGATCAGCAGCAGCGCGGGGACGGACAGCAGCAGGAAGCCCGCGCAGCCCGCCGCGATCACCGGACGGCGGCCGATCCGGTCGGTGAGCGCCCCGGCGAACGGCTGGACGATCATCATCAGCGCCATCACGGCCAGCACGACCAGCAGCCCGTGCGTCTCGTCGTACTTCAGCTCACTGGTCAGATAGCTGGGCATGTACGACAGCAGCATGTAGTCGGTGACGTTGAAGACCAGCACCAGGCCCATGCAGAGCAGCAGCGCCTTCCACTGGCCCGCGACCATCTCGCGCAGCGGCACCTTCGGACGGCTGGATTCGGACTTCTCGACCTCGGCGGCGAACACCGGGGTCTCCTCCAGGCGCATCCGCAGATACAGGCCGATGATGCCCATCGGGCCCGCGATCAGGAACGGGATCCGCCAGCCCCAGGAGACCAGGTCCTCCGAGGACAGCAGCGCCGTCATCAGCGTGACCAGGCCCGCGCCGCCGATGTACCCGGCGAGCGTGCCGAACTCCAGCCAGCTCCCGAGGAAGCCGCGGCGCCGGTCGGGGGCGTACTCGGCGATGAAGGTGGACGCGCCCGCGTACTCGCCGCCGGTGGAGAAGCCCTGCACCAGGCGGGCGGCCAGCAGCAGGATCGGGGCGCCCACGCCGATCGTGGCGTACGACGGGATCAGGCCGATGGCGAAGGTGCCCGCGGCCATCATGATCATGGTGACGGCCAGCACCTTCTGCCGCCCGACGCGGTCGCCGAGCGGGCCGAAGACCATGCCGCCCAGCGGGCGCACCAGGAAGGCCGCGGCGAAGGCGCCGAAGGTGGAGAGCAGCTGGGCCGTGGGGTTGCCGGAGGGGAAGAAGACCTTGCCCAGGGTCACCGCGATGTAGCTGTAGACACCGAAGTCGAACCATTCCATCGCGTTGCCCAGCGCGGCGGCCTTCACGGCCCGCCGTACGAGCGCCGGGTCGGTGACCGTGGCGTCGGAGCGGTTCTTGGTGAGAGTGACAGGGCGGGGTGCGGTGACGGTGGCAGCCGACAAGGCTTCGCTCGCCTACCTTTCGACGGGGGCAGGGACGCGACCCGCGCGGCGGCGCTGTCGCCGGGTCCGGCCGGTCCGCACGGGGCGGTCCGGCACCGGTCCGCACGGGGCGGTCCGGCACCGGTCCGCACGGGGTACGGACCGAAAGCGGCCCCCGCGTGACATGGCTGGAAAGCGACGTTCGCGGTGGGCCAGAAATCGACCATACGACCGCTTGCTCCCCTTGCGTGGTGTAAGCAGGTCGATGCACAGAGCACTCAAATGGGCGATACGCAGGGACGTATGCCCGCTTCGGGGCGTCCGGCACGGTTCCGCGTTGTGATCCTTGTCGCGCCCCACGACTGGGTACGAGGGACCGGGAGACAGGTGGAACCCGGCCCGGGGGCGTCTTCCGGGGAGGGGCCGGCGCCTCACGGGGGGCTTCCGTGGCGGTGCCGCGCGCCTCATAGGGTTCGTAAGGGTTCGTACCGGGACAGGCAGACGTCCCGGCGCACGGGACGCGGCACGCGGATTCGCGAGCGCGCGGGACGAGTGGGGCGGGAGGCCGACGAGGCGTGGCGGATGCGAAGCACAGCGGCGGACCGGTGGCGGCCTTCGGGGGCGGTGCGGCGGCGGCCGCGGCACCCGCCGGAGGACGCCTGAGAGCGGCCCGGCTGGGCCTGTGGCTGATCGCCGGGCTCCTCGCGATACGGCAGGTGGCCGTCGTCCTCGCCACCCCGCGCGGGGACCGGCTGACGGACCTGGAGACCTGGGTGGGACCGCACGGCGTCCTGCACGTCAAGGGCTCCCTGTACGAGACGGCCAGCTTCACCGGCACCCCCTTCAGCGGCCTCGTCCTCAAACCGCTGACCAACGCCGCCGAGCGGGCCCTCGGCTGGAGCTGGATCTTCGGCACGCTGCTGCTGGTCGTCGCCCTCGGCCTGGTCGCCGCCCGCGCGCTGCCCCAGCCGGCCGGGCGCCGCACCGCGCTGCTGGCCGCGCCCGTCGCGATCAGCCTGCTCATGCTGTCCCTGCCGGTGCGCAACGCGTTCTGGCTCGGCCAGACCGGTGTCCTGCCGGTGCTGCTGGTGCTGCTCGGCCTGTTCGCCGTGCGCGGCGAACGCACCGGCGGCCTCCTCGTCGGGCTCGCCGCCGCGCTCCAGCCGACCACGCTGCTGTTCGCGCCGCTGCTGTGGTGCACCGGACGCAGACGGGCCGCCGCCGCGGCCGGCGCCACCTTCGCCACGGGCACCGCCCTCGCCTGGGCGGCCATGCCGCACGACTCCGCCGTGTACTGGATCCGCCACTGCGCGGGCACCGGCCTCGGCGGTCCGGCCGACGCCCGCGCCAACCAGTCCCTGCACGGCGCCCTGCTGCGCTTCGGGCTGACCGGCCCGCTGGAGATCGCGCTGTTCCTGGCCCTGGCCGCCGCCGTCGCCGTCCTCGCCCTGCGCCGCGCGGTCCGCTACGCCCATGACGGACAGCTCCTGCTGGCGGTCGCCGTCACCGGCTGCGCCGTGATCGCCGTTTCGCCCACCGCCTGGCAGCACCAGCTGCTGTGGGTGCTGCTCTCGGTCGCGGGCCGGGCCGGGCGGCGCGCCTCCGACCGGTACGTGTGGCCGGTCGCCGTGGTGCTGGTGCTGACGCTGCCCGCGCGGGCGATGCTGCCCCAGATGGCGGTCCTGAACCCGCTGCGCGACAACCTCGTCCTGCTGGCGGCCCTGGCGGCGGCCACCGCCGTGCCGTTCCTGTCCCGTGCCGACGAGCACTACCGCACCCCGGTCGCCACCCGCTACGCGGACCCGGTGCCCGCCCGCCTCCGGCACGTCCCGCTCGTCCCGTTCCTGCGCCGGGTGCTCACCCGCCCGAACCTCCTGCTCGAACTGCTCCTGATCCGCGTCACCTACGCCGCCTACTCCCAGGTCCGGGTGGTCGCGCGCGGGGACCGCGCCACCGCCGAGCACCACGGCCGCCAGGTGCACTCCCTGGAGCACTTCCTGCACCTCGACATAGAGCACTGGGCCAACCACGCCATGGTCCGGCTGCCCCGGCTCGACCACTTCCTCAGCTACTACTACGAGACGTTCCACTTCGTCCTGCCGCTGACCGTCCTCGGCGTGCTCTACCTGCGGCGCCCGGCCGACTACCGGTGGGCGCGCACCGCCCTGGGCGTGGCCACGCTGCTCGCCCTGGTCGGCTTCTGGCTCTACCCGCTGGCCCCGCCCCGGCTCATGCCGGGCTTCGGCTTCATCGACACCGTGCACGGCGTGCAGGACTTCTCCAAACCGGAGTACGGCGCCCTGACCGCGCTCACCAACCCGTACGCGGCGATGCCGTCCCTGCACTTCGGCTGGGCCCTGTGGTGCGGTGTGGTGATCGCCGTGGTGGCACCGCGCTGGTGGATGAAGGCCCTCGGCCTGCTGCACCCCCTGTTCACCGTCTCCGCGATCATCGGCACCGCCAACCACTGGGTACTGGACGCGGTCGGCGGCGCCACCGTGGTCGCCACGGGCTTCACGGTGACCTACCTGCTGTCGGGCCCCCGCGCGCGGACGACCGCAACCCGCCCGCCGGAACTCCGGAAGGCCGCCCCGGCCCCGGTCTCCGGCGCGGCCTTGACCACGGGGGCGGTCCCGTCCGCCGGTGCGGGCTCGGGTACCGGTCCGGTTCCGGTCGCCGATGCGGCCCCGTCCGCCGGTGCGGCCCCGTCCGCCGGTGCGGGCTCGGCCACCATCCCGTCCCAGGCCACGGGCACCGATACCGACACCGACACCGACACCGACCCGGGTGGCCCCAGACCCGCATCGGCGGCGCGCTGAGATGACGCGTACGGCCTCGCCACGCACGACGGTGCGGGCCGCTCTGCCCACCGTCGCGCCCGCCGCCCTGCCCGCCGCCCTGCCCGCCGCCCTGCCCGCCGCCCTGGCGCTCGCCCTCGGCCTGTGGGGGATCGGGCGGCGGGACAGCATGTGGCGGGACGAGTCCGTCACCCACCAGGTGGCCCACCGGTCCCTGGGGGACATCGGACGGCTGCTGGGCCACATCGACGCCGTGCACGGCCTCTACTACCTGCTCATGCACGCCGTGTTCGCGCTGTGGGACGGCGGCCTGCTCGCGCTGCGCCTGCCCTCGGTCCTGGCGACGGCGCTGGCGGCGGCGGGCGTCGGGGTGACGGGCGCCCGGCTCGCGGGCCGCCGCGCGGGCGTGCTCGCCGGTACGGTCTTCGCCGTGCTGCCGGTGACCCAGCAGTACGCGCAGGAGGGCCGCTCGTACGCGCTGGTCACGGCGGCGGTCACCTGGGCCACGTACTTCTTCCTGCGCGCCCTGGACGCGCCGGGCCGCCGCTGGTGGGCCGGGTACGCGGTGCTCCTGGCCGTGGCCTGCTGGCTGCACGAGTTCGCCGCCCTGGCGCTCACCGCACACGCTCTGACCCTGTGGCGGCTCGGCGCGCCGCGCCGCACCTGGCGCCGCTGGGCCCTCGCCTCGGCCGCCGTCCTCGCCGCCCTGCTGCCGCTGGCCGTGCTGAGCGCCCGTCAGGCCGACCGTCAACTGGGCTGGCTGGGCCGCCCGAGCGCCGCCATGTGGTTCCAGTACGCGGCCGTCGCGGCGGTCTGCGCGCTGCTGGCGCGGTGGCTGTCGCGGGACGGGACCGGCGAGCCCGGGAGGGGTGGTGAGGCGCGCGGCCGGGTGACGCTCGTCCGGCTCGGGCTGGGGCTGGCCGTCCTGCCCGCCGGGCTGCTGATGACGGTGTCGCTGGTGAAGCCCTGGTACGTGGACCGGTACGTGATCTACGGGATGACGGGTACCGCGCTGCTCGCGGGCGCCGCCCTGGACCGCGCGGTCGCCGGGCGCGCCCGGTGGCGCCGGGCGGTCCGGGTGCCGGTGGCGTGCCTGGCGGCCGTGGCGGCGGTGGCCGTGCTGCTGCCGTGGTCGCTGGCGGTGCGCTCACCGCAGAGCCGCAAGGACGACGTGGTCGCCGTCTCCCGGGAGGTGCGGCGGCTGGCCCGGCCCGGGGACGGTGTGCTGTTCCTGCCCGCCCGGCGCCGCGAGTGGCTGCTGTCCCGCCCCGCGCTCTACGCCCGCCTGGACGATCTGGCCCTGTCCGGCTCGCCGGCGGCCTCGGCCACCCTCCAGGGCACCGAGCTGCCCGCCGCGGAGATCCGGCGGCGCATCCTCGCGGCCGACCGGATCGTCGCCCTCGCCGACCCGCCGGGGCAGCCCCTGGACCCGTACCCCCAGGAGGCCGTCAAACGGGACGTGCTGCACCGGCAGTTCGAGGTCTGCGCACGCGTCCACGTGCACGGCGCGCAGGTCCTGCGCTACGCCCGCCCCGGCCGCTGCGGGCGCTGACGGCACCGGTGAGCGGCGCGCCGTCGGGCCCGCCGCTCACCGCTCCCGGCGCAGTCCCGCCACGAGGAGCTGCGCGAGGCGGCGCGCGTCGTACTCCGGGTCGTTCTCCGCGCCGATGCAGAGGTTGCCGACCCCGCGCATCAGCTCGTAGGCGGTCACGTCCGGGCCGGTCTCGCCCGCCTCGGCCGCGGCGCCGAGCAGTTCGGCGCAGACGGGCAGCAGCCGGTCGAGGAAGTACGCGTGCAGGGTGCGGAAGCCCGCGTCGTCGGACTGGAGGGCGGCGGCGAGGCCGTGCTTGGTGACCAGGAAGTCGACGAAGAGGTCGATCCAGCGGCCCAGCGCGGCGTGCGGGCTGGCGCTTTCGGCCAGCAGCGCGGGCCCGGCCTCGGCGCAGGCTTCGACCTGGTGCCGGTAGACGGCGACGACGAGGTCGGCGCGGGTCGGGAAGTGCCGGTAGATGGTGCCCATGCCGACCCCGGCCCTGGCCGCGATGTCCCGGACCGGCGCCTCCACGCCCGAGGTGACGAAGACCGCGGCGGCGGCGTCGAGCAGGGTCTGCTGGTTGCGCAGGGCGTCCGCCCGCCTGGCCCGGGACGCGCTCCCCGCGCCCCCGTCGCTCTCACTCACCGTGCGTACGCCCCTTTCCCACCGCGACTCCACCGGACCCACTGATTCCACCGCGGTCGCCGTTGCCAAAGCGGAGCGCTGTTCCGTATCGTCGTCGTTAACGGAGCAACGTTCCGCTTGTTCATCATGGCAGAGCGGCGGCCCGTCGGCCACCCCTGCCCCCGTTCCCTGGAGAGCATCCGCATGCAGTACCGCACCCTGGGCCGCACCGGCGTACAGGTCAGCACCCTCGCGCTCGGCGCCATGAACTTCGGCAGCATCGGCCGCACCACGCAGGAGGAGGCCACCGCCCTGGTCGACACCGCGCTCGACGCCGGGATCAACCTCATCGACACCGCCGACATGTACGGCACCGGCGAGTCCGAGGAGATGGTCGGCAGGGCGATCGCCGGCCGCCGCGACGACATCGTGCTCGCCACCAAGGCGGGCATGCCGATGAGCGAGGAGCGCAACCACCGCGGTTCCTCCCGCCGCTGGCTGGTCACCGCGCTCGACGCCAGCCTGCGCCGCCTCGGCGTCGACCACGTCGACCTCTACCAGATCCACCGCTGGGACCCGGCCACCGGCGACGAGGAGACCCTGTCGGCCCTGACCGACCTCCAGCGCGCCGGGAAGATCCGTGCCTTCGGCTCCTCCACCTTCCCGGCCCACCGCATCGTGCGGGCCCAGTGGGCGGCCCGCGAGCACCATCTCGGCCGCTACGCCACCGAGCAGCCCAGCTACTCCCTGCTCCAGCGCGGCATCGAGGCCCATGTCCTGCCCGTCACCCAGGAGTACGGCATGGGCGTACTGGTCTGGTCACCGCTGGCCTCGGGCTGGCTCTCGGGCGCCGTCCGCGCGGACCGCGGCCTCACCAACCACCGCGCCCGCATCCTGCCCGAGCGCTTCGACCTGACCGTGCCCGCCAACCGCGCCCGGATGGACGCCGTCGAACGGCTCGCGAAGGTCGCCGACGACGCCGGGCTCACCATGATCCAGCTCGCCCTCGGCTTCGTCACCGCCCACCCGGCCGTGACCTGCGCCCTCATCGGCCCGCGCACCCTGGACCACCTGCGCGCCCAGCTCGCCGCCGCCGACACGGTGCTTCCCGCCGACGTCCTCGACGCGGTCGACGGGATCGTCGCGCCCGGCACCGACCTCGCCCCGCAGGAGAAGTTCGACACCCCGCCCGCCCTGCTGGACGCGGCCCTGCGCCGCCGCTGACCGGCTGCCGGGTCCGGAAGCCGGGGACGGCAGTCCGGGACGGCAGTCGGGGCACGGCCGCCCGTGGGCGGATCCGGTGGTTCAGCCGCGCACCTGATCCGGCGGGCAGGGCGCGGGACCGCACTCGAACCACACGGTCTTGCCGCCCTGCCTCCAGCGGTCCACACCCCACTTGTCGGCCACGGCGTCGAGCAGCAGCAGCCCGCGCCCGCTCTCCGCCTCCCAGGGCACCTCGGCCGGGGCCACGGGCAGTTCGGACGAACCGTCCGTGACCTCCACCCGGACCCCGGCCTCCCGTTGCAGCAGCACCAGCGTGCAGTGGCGGTCGGGGACATGCCGTACGACGTTCGCGACCAGCTCGGTCACGCCCAGTTCCACGGCGTCGGTCAGCTCGGCAAGGCCCCATTCGGCCAGGTGCGTGCGGACGATACGACGGATATGACCCGCCGAGTGCTCACCGGCGGTGAGGATCAGGCGGTACTGGGCAGGGCGGGGGCCTGCCAGAACGGAGGGGAAGTAGTCGTTCACGGTACGAGACTGACCTGTGGTCACTACTCTGGGCTATTGCCTGGATACAACGGGTCTGCCCGTGGGCAGTCCGAGGAAAGGGGACCTCGCGTGACCAACATCAACGTCCTCGACCCCGGGGCCTCGCCGCTCGACTACTACGGCTTCGAGCTGCGCCGCCTCCGCGAGGCCGCGAACCTGACGCAACGTCAACTAGGGGAGGTCGTCAACTACACGGGCTCGCTGGTGGGCCAGGTGGAGACGGCCCGGAAGCTGCCGACAGCGGAGTTCAGCGAACGCGTGGACGCCGCGCTCGGCACGGGCGGACTGCTGTCGCGGCTGGTCGAGTTGGTGATGCGAAGTCAGCTTCCGGCGTGGTTCCAGCAAGTGGCGGAGCTGGAGTTGCGGGCCGTGGAGATCTGCTCCTTCCAGACGCACATGGTGCTTGGCCTCCTTCAGACGAAGGACTACGCAAGTGCGGTGCTCGGTGCCCTCGATCAGGACGATGTCGACGGCCGTACCGCTGCGCGACTGGCGCGTCAGCGAGTCTTCAAGAAGAAGGCCCCGCCGGTGTTCTGGGCTGTCCTGAGTGAGGCTGTTCTCCACCAGGAGATCGGCGGGGCAGAGACCATGAAGGGCCAACTCGCGCACCTCTTGACATTCGAGGCCACGCCCCGGATCAACGTACAGATTCTCCCGTACGAAGCCGGAGCGCATGCCGGACTTCAAGGCTCGTTCGACGTCTACCGCTTCCAGAGCGACCCGACCGTTGTGTACACGGAGAGCTATGGCAGCGGGCATCCGACAGCGAATCCAGACACTGTTGCGGACTGCTCGCTCCGTTACGATCACCTCCGGGCCGCCGCGCTGTCCCTCAAGGACTCGGCGGAGCTGATCCGGCGAGTGATGGAGGACCGCTATGGAGAGCAACTGGCGTAAGTCCAGCTACAGCGGAGACCAGGGCGGCGAGTGCGTGGAGTGCGCGCCGCTCGGGCCCCTGGCCTGGCGCAAGTCGACGTACAGCGGCGACCAGAACGGCCAGTGTGTCGAGGTGGCGGACACCCCCTGCGCCTCCGTGGCCGTACGGGACTCCAAGGTGTCCGGCGGACCGATGCTGACGTTCCGCCCGGGGACGTTCGCGGGCTTCGTGGACTGGGCGGCGGAGGCGGGGGAGCGGTGACGACCCTGGAGAACCGGCCGGGGACCGCGCTGCTGGTCGTGGACGTCCAGGTGGACGTGGTGGGCGGGGCGCACGAGCGGGACGCGGTGGTGGGGAACATCGCGACGCTGGTGGAGCGTGCCCGGCGGGCGGACGTACCGGTGGTGTGGGTGCAGCACGCGGACGACGGGCTGGCGAAGGGCAGCGACGGCTGGCGGATCGTCCCGGAACTGGCCCCGGCGGAGGGGGAGGCGCTCGTCCACAAGAACTACGGCGACTCCTTCGAGGACACCACGCTGGAGAGCGTCCTGTCGGACCTGGGTGTGGGACGGCTCCTGGTGACGGGCGCGGAGACGGACGCCTGCGTCCGCTCCACGCTGCACGGCGCCCTGGTGCGCGGCTATGACACGATCCTGGTCGCCGACGCCCACACGGCCGGCGACAAGACCGCCTGGGGCGCCCCACCGGTCCCCCAGGTCATCGCCCACACCAACCTCTACTGGACCTACCAGCGGGCCCCGGGCCGCACAGCGGGCACGATCCAGACGGACTCGGTCGACTTCGAGAGCGCCCCGGCCGGGAAGTGACGGCGGACTGAACCCGGCCTCCGGGGCGAGAGCGGGCCTCGACACCACGAGGTCCGCTTCCCGAAGGGGCGTCCACGTGGTTCCCGGCGGCGAAAGTCACCGGTACCTGGGGAATTGACCGTGCTCGCGCGGGTGGGCGCAGCCGTCCGGAGCCATCGAAGCGGCACGGGCGGTCAGTCGGCCGCCCTGGACGTACCGACGTCGGAGCGGTGCCGGGCCACGATTCCCTCGACGATCTTCATCAGACGGTCTCCCGCCCGGTCGATGCTGCCGTTCTGCGTACTGACCTGCGCCCCCTTCGAGCACGAAGGTGATCTCGGCCGCGGCCTGTTCGGGGTCGGGCATCCGGGCACCGGCGCACATGGCGATCAGCCTGCGGGTCTGGTGGGCCTTGTGCTCCTCGATCACCTGCCGGGCCGGGTGCAGCCGGTCGGGCAGCTCGGCGAGGGAGTTGATGAACGGGCAGCCCCGGTACGAGATCGTCGGCAGCCCCTCGGCGATGAAGCGGGCCAGGCCCAGGATCTGCTCCTCGGGCCGGTCCGGGTACGCGGCTTCCACACGGTCGAAGGCCGCCTGATAATCGGCGGCGACGATCCGCAGCCACTCCGCGACCAGCGCGTCCTTGGTCTCGAAATGCCGGTAGATCGCCATTTTGGTGGTCTCGGCCCTGTCGGCGATCGCCTGGACCCCCACCTGCCGGATCCCTTCTCGCTGGAAGAGCTCCTCCGCCGCGTCGAGGATGCGCTCACGCGGCGGCAGCTTCGCCACTCTGCCCGGCCTGCTGAGGCTCGATGCCATGACTGCTCCGTCACTCCGATCGTGGGGTCCGCACCTCGCCACGGTACCAGTCAGCCCCCTTCGATACCGTAGGGTATCGTCCAAGACTAATCGGTATCGTTCTTGTTCGTTCCTGTCTGTTCTTGCCGAGGAGTGGCAGTGAAAGCTTCTGAATACGCGGGCTTCGACGCGGTCGGGCTGGCAGAGCTGGTGGCCGAGGGCGAGGTGCTCCCCGCCGAACTGGAGGCGGCCGCACGCGAGGCGGTACAGGCGGTCGATCCGCGGATCAACGCCGTCGTGGAGACCTGGCCGTCCGACGACGAACCGGCCCCCGGCAGCGCACCCCTGGCCGGCGTCCCCTTCCTGATCAAGGACATCGCGGTGACCATGGCCGGCCGGCGGACGGAGCTGGGAAGCCGTCTGGCGGCCGGTAACGTCGCCGCCTCCGACTCCGCACTGATGCGGCGCTTCCGCCGCGCCGGACTCGTGACGTTCGGGCGCACCGCGACACCGGAGCTGGCCTACGGCATCTCGACGGAATCGGCGTTGTACGGCGCGACCCGCAACCCCTGGGACCCGGAGCGGAGCGCGGGCGGCTCCAGCGGAGGCGCGGCCGCCGCTGTCGCCGCAGGGGTGGTCCCGGTCGCCCATGCCACCGACGCCGCCGGCTCGCTCCGTGTCCCCGCCGCCTGCAACGGCCTCTTCGGGATCAAACCCACCCGTGGCCGGGTGTCCATGGGGCCCGGCGTCGACGAGGTCTTCAGCGGCCTGGCCGTGCAAGGCGGCGTCAGCCGCACCGTACGCGACAGTGCGGTACTGCTCGACCAGATAAGCGGCCCGGAACCGGGCGACCCCTACTTCGCCCCGCAGCCGTCACGGCCGTACGCGGAGGAAGTCACCCGTCCTCCGGGCTCGTTGCGCATCGGTGTCCTCGCCCAGGCGTGGGGCGGACGCCGCACCACCGCACCGGTGGCCGACGCCCTCTCCCGCACCGTGCGACTGCTCGAATCCCTCGGTCACCGGGTGGCGGAGACCGAGGTCGACCTCGGCGCCGACTGGGAGGAGTTCGTCGTGGCCAACGCCCGGATCATGACGGTGAACCTCACCGCCCTGGTCGACGAGTTGGCCGCCGCCTTCGGCCGTCCCGTCGACTCCTCGACCCTTGAACCGGCGACCCTCGCCGGCTACCACTACGGGCAGCGGGTCGGCGGCGCGCGGTTCCTCACCGCTCTCGCGATGCGGAACCGGGTGGCCCGGAGCCTGGCGCGGTACTTCGACGCGTACGACATCCTCCTCACGCCGACCCTGCCGGAGCTCCCCTTGCCGCTGGGCACGCACACCGAGGGTGCGGAGGCACTGGACGGCCTCGGCTGGATCGAGCGCATCACCGACCTGTCGCCGTTCACCCTGCCGTTCAACGTGGCGGGCACGCCCGCCATGTCCGTACCGGTGACGGCCGATGCCGGGACGGGGCTTCCGGTAGGAATGCAGTTCGCCGCCGGATACGGCCTCGAAAGCCGCCTCTTCCGCCTCGCCGGCCAGCTCGAACAGGCGAGCCCGTGGTCGGGCCGGACCCCCACGGTATGGGCCGGGAACCGCCCTCCCCGCTGAGGAACGCGCCGCCGGGCATGGAGCGGACACCGCACTTCATACGGAACATCGCCTGTTCACAGCGTGATCACGATCTTGCCGTGGACGTGCCGCCCGGCCTGTGTCGTCACGGCTTCGCGGATCCGCTCGACCGGGAAGGCGGCCGCGACCGGCACCGTGATCCCGCCGGACCGGACGGCCTCGGCGATCCGTTCCAGGTCGCCCGGACCCGCGTCGTAGGCACCCGCCCTGCGCACACCGGGCGGCGGGGCGGGGCCGTCGGCCACGACGGAGATCCGCTCGGGTGCCACGCCGAGTTCGACCGCGGTCTCGGCCGCCTCCCTGCCGAACAGGTCCGTCGCGGCGGTGATCCCCTCGGGCGCCAGGGCCCGCACCCGGTCCGCCAGGCCGGGGCCGTACGCCACGGGTTCGGCGCCGAGCCCGCGCAGGAACCCGAACGTCCCCTCGGAGGCGGTGCCGAGCACCCGGGCACCCGCGAGCCTCGCCAACTGCACGGCGAAGATGCCCACTCCACCGGCCGCCCCGCCGATCAGGACGGTGTCCCCGGAACGCAGCCCGACCGCGGTGAGCGCGGCCGCGGCCGTGAGGCCGGACACCGGAAGCGTGGCCGCCACCTCGTCCCCGACGCCCTCCGGGGTGGGCCACAGATCTGCCGCGGGCGTCTTGACCAGCACGAAATCGGCGACGGACCGCCCGATCGCGGCCCCGTACACCCGGTCGCCGACCGCGAACCCCGTGGCCTCGGCGCCCATCTCGTCCACCACCCCGGCGAAGTCGCTGCCGAACCCGGCCGGCAGGGCGATCCCGAACCGCGCCGCCATGTCGGGCTGTGCGGCGATCTGCCAGTCCATCGGATTCAGCCCGGCGGCGGTGACCTGGACGCGGACCTCGTCGGGGGCGGCGTGCGGCTCGGGTATCTCCCGCAGTTCGAGCACTTCGGGACCGCCGAAGCGCTGGTAACGGACGGCTCTGCTCATCGGTGATCTCCTCGACCGGTGATGGGACTTGGTCTCATCGACCCTACACGGTGATGGGACCAAGTCCCGTACACTGTTCCCATGGCCCGATGGCAACCCGACGCACCAGGACGACTCGCCGCCGCCGCCCTCGACCTCTTCGAGGAGCACGGCTACGAGAACACGACCGTCATCGAGATCGCGGAGCGCGCGGGACTCACCAAGAGCACGTTCTTCCGGTACTTCCCGGACAAGCGCGAGGTGCTCTTCGGCCGGGGCGCGTTGACCGGTCTGCTCGTCGAAGCGATCGCCTCGGCGCCCCCGGAGGCCGGACCGCTCGACGCGGTGGCGCACGCACTCGACACCCTCGGCCGGACCTTCTTCACCGCCGACCGCCGCGAGTTCAGCGCCCGGCGCCAGGCCGTACTGAACGCCAACACGGAACTGCTGGAACGCGAAGCCCTGAAACGGACCGAGCTGACCACCGCGATGACCGAGGCCCTCACCCGCCGCGGCACCCCGCCCCCGACCGCCCGCATGGCCGCGAAACTGGGCACACTCGTCTGGGAGATCGCCTACGACCAGTGGATCGCCACCGCCACCGACACCGAAACGGGCGCGGACACCGACACGGACACCGGCACCGGCGAGGACTTCGGCCCCCTGACCCGCCGGGCGCTCACCGCCGTACGCGCGACCGCGGTCCAGTAGCCGGGCACCCTCCGGCACCCACCGCCCGGGGACTCGTCACCGCCAGAGCGCGATCCCTCGCACAGGCCGCGCACCTACGACCCGGTCTACGGTCTGGTCACCTCCCAGAGCGACAGCGGCGACAGCGACCACGGCGTCCAGCCCGTCCGCACCCGTACCACCAACGTCGCCCCTGCCACGGGCACCAAGCTCGCCGAGTGGACCTACGACACGGTCACCGACCACCAGGCCGCCGGCCCCAAGACCCTGTCCGACATCAAGTACTCCTCCGCACCGTCCACCGCCGGAACGGCGCAGGCTATCGCTCACATTAAGTTCAAATGAGGAGCTGTTGCGTGATGTTGGAATCTGAATCTTATGGGGCACTGACCAGGCTGATCAGCTGGGCTGATCCACTTGGGAACGGGCTGTCTACGGCTCGGAGCACCAGTTCTGGAACTTTTACAACGGGAGGTCGGGCTGATGGCTGATCGCGCGGCATGGCTGCGGGTACTGGGCCAGGTGGCCGACCGGCAGGGTGAGGTGGGCCTGGTCTCGTGTCCGGACTGCGGCCAGGGCCGGCTTGAGGTCAGGTATATCGTCAAGCCCGAAACCCGCGTCGGATACGTGCTCTTGTGGTGCGATGCTTGCCTGCACGGCATCTCTGTCTCGCGGGTTCGCGCACCAGAAGGCGCTCCGACACGGTCGATCGACGATCCGGCGTCGGCTGAGGGCGTGCCGGATTTCGCCCGCCACGAGTGATCTGTGGGTGCGGCTGGTCAAAGCACACGGGGGAGTCGCCGGGGCGGGGGTTGGTGTCGTGGACGGCCTTGAGGAAGCACAGGAGATGAGTTCTGAAGCGAGCATCGAGGTGTGGCTCGACGAAATGTCATCCCTCGTCCCGCGATTTGTTGCGGGATTCGAGACAAGGCATGGATATCCGCCGGGCGAACACTATGTAACCCGGTCGACTGACTGCAGCAGCCGTGACGCGCTCGCGGCGATTCTGTGCGACCGAAGCGTCAGAAATCTGATCGAATTCTACTCGTATGTGGCGTGTGTCTCTCTTCCCGATGTCGGACCAGGGTTCTTCATTCAAGAAGCCGAGGAAGTGGTGAGTGGTCTGCAGGGCGCTCAGCCGACATGTGTGAGCGGTCCGCCGGACACGCCGATCGTCGTATTCGGATCCGACGGCGGTGGCGGATTGTTTGCCATCGATCGGCAAACGGGAGAGGTGATCCGACTCGCAGGCGGCTCCCTTCTGGGTGCCGCTTACGAGGTGGGAAAATCTGAACTACAAGTTGTGGCGCGTGGATTCTTGGAATTCTTGCGGTCTCTCCGTGATGGCCTTGAATGAAACCCGAGAGAGATCGCCAGGTATCTGATCGACGAAGAGCAGATGTTCGGTTGGAAGAAATGCGAAGCCATCGGAGTGGGACGGGATCATCACGCTTGCCAGTGGCGAGAAGTGGGTTCCGATATACGGGGGGAGAAAATGATAAGTATCGACTTCGATTGCGAAACAATGAGAGAGCTTTCGGCTGGGGAGGTTGAAGGGGTCGTAACGGCGAGCGAGATGGACATCAGGTACGGCTATTTCGAGACGGATATCTCGTTCTCCGTTGACGGTCAATGGGGTGAGTCATTCTTCGGTGTTCCGATCGTGGACTTCATGTTTTGCCTTCTCCTTTCCGCTCGGGAGGTGCAGGGGGGTGGCGAAGGCAAGATTAGCTTTACGGAGAATGATATGACGATAGACGTTGTTTCGGTGGAGGGAGGGTTGGATATTGTGCGCTCATGGGACCCTGTCGTCGGACGTTGTCGATTGGGTGACTTCATGAGTCAGGTATCAGCCTTCGTTGACAGGGGTCTGGCGTGCATCCTGGATAAGCATCCAGAGTTCGGATTCAATCCGACATACCTAAAGATTTTGGGTTTGCGATAGATCCGTCTCGGTTTCTGGACCCTTCGGTTCCGTCGCATTGTGTTTGAGTGCGCGGGATGTGAAATTTGCTGTGCCGGCTGTGGCCTATTGGTGCCGCGTCGATGCATGAGGGTGAAGAATCGCGGTGTGTGATTTCTTGCGTTTCTTTCCATCGGGGATTATTCCCAGATATTTTTGGGGAGCGACCCTTGTCACGGGGATCCTCTTGGCGTTCGCTGACCGAAGACTGTTTTTGCCTGCGACGTGATTGGTCTGGCCAGGCCCTCACTCCCGTCCTGAAGCAACGACCGCCAGCACCCCCGCCGCCAGCGCGGCGGGCAGCAGGGGGGCGGCCAGGTCGTGGTGGACGACCCCCGGTTTGCGGACGGGGGGACGGTGGCGTTGCGCAGGCCCATCGTCAAGGCCGTGAGCGCGATCAGCGCGTAGGCCGCAGCGGCGCCCGTGACTACGACCCCGCCACCGGCCGTTTCATCAGCGTCGACCCGCTCCTCGAACTCGACAAGCCCCAGACCATCGGTGGCTACGCCTACAGCGCCCACAACCCCACCACCTACGGAAACACCCTGGCCCATGACCCCAACTTCTGGAGCGGGCTGATCCAGTTCGGCGGCGGAATAGCCGGCGGAGGGGGCGGCCTGGCCCTTGCCTTCTCCGGCGTGATCGAATGCGGAACCGGTGTCCTCTGCCTCGCCGGAGTCCCCTCGATCGTCGGCGGACTCGGCATCGCTGCCGCAGGCTACGGAACCGCCCAGAACGGCGCGGACCCTCTGGGGAAGGCGTTCTCGGAGGCTTCTTCCGAGGCAGCGGGCTCAAGTACAGGAGCCGAAGGCTCCGTCCGTAGCTATTCACCCGAGGATCTGACGCGGGTCTCGAATCATCTGGGACGTCCCGAGCCCGATCATTCTCCGGCGAACGATGCCATGATCGATGGGATCCGTCAGGGCATGGCAGATGGGCGTCTGCTCTCCGAGGGCGAGCAGAACTTCATGCGACACGAGCTCACCGAGGCCGGGATGATGGATGGCGGTATGTCGTATGAGGATGCCCACGAGCTGGTGCTACAGACGCACCCTCTGATGAAGAACTACACGCCCGAAGTGATCGACCAGTTCCCGGAGATGTTCAACGACAACTGGCGTCGCGCATGGGGATTGGAGCCACGGTATCATCCTTGCAGAAGGCGGCCGTCGTGCCGCGGTTCGGACAGACGAGTCGTCTGCTGCGTACGTCGCGATGCACGTGGCACGCTGCGAACGTTCCGCTTCGCCGGGCCCTGAGCGCGCGGTACGGGCGGTCGTGGAACTGAGCCGGGCGTTTGGTGGGATGACCATGCGGGCGTTGCTCGGAGCCGAGTTCTCGCCGGACCCGCAGGGTTCGTCGACCGTGTTCGAGGTCCCATTCTGCGAGGCGATGGGGCTTGGCGCGGTCGCCACGTGTGCCAGCGAGCTCGGCAGTCCACTGGTGGCTGGATTGCCGCGCGACTTCGCCGGTGCAGTACTCGACGGGCTGGCCGGGGACCCTGCAGTCAGAGCTTTGCCGGCCGGGCTGCTGCGGGTCGACCGCGCGGGCTTCGACGAAGCAGGGTCCTCCGAGATGGCGTTCAAGCTCGCAGGCGACCTGCTGCGGAGCGTGGTTGACACTCTGCTGCACCATCGGGATCCCCTCACGGCGGCTCAGGCCGTCCTGAGCGCGTGGTGATGCGGTGCCGATGGGCTCAGACCGGGGGGAACTGACGGCTCTGGTGGCAGCCAGGGGCCGGTGGTGAAGAGCTGGGTGCGCGCGTCGAGGTGGTCGAGGCCGTGTTTGGCGGCGGTGGACAGGTAGGACCAGATGACGGCGAGGTCGGCGGGTCCGTCCAGCGTCCGCCGACAGCCGGAGACCCGCTGGCGGACCTTCGCGCCTCTCACCTCCAACTCGGCCGGGTTGTTCGTGAAGGGGATCGTCAGGTCGTGGACGAAGGCCAGGTTCATGTCGCGGTGCTTGTCGAACCGGCCCGCCCGTTGGCCATGGCCTCGGCGCCGGTCTGCTGGTCGGGGTCGGTGTCGTGGACGGCCTTGAGGTCGCGCAGGGTGTGCGCGCCGTACCACACGTGGACGGCGTCCAGTAGGTGCGCGTAGCCGCCGTAGCCGTCGCGGACCAGGATCCCGCTGAAGCCGTCCAGGGTCTGACCGGCGTCGATGTCGGCGGTGGTGCGGCCGCCGGTGTGCAGCGCGGTGCACTTGTCGTCCGGTCGAGCAGTCAACGCCTGCCAGGTCACGCAGAAGCCGCCTCGCGCGGCCGAAGGGCAGGTGATGGGCATCACCGCGAGCATCGCGCGGCCTTGACACCCGGCCCCCACTGCACTCGACCACCCGCCCCCGACGGTGCCGTGCCCACGGTGACCTGCCCGCAACCCGGGCAGGTCGTCGGCGGCGGAGGCGGGGCCACCTCGAACACCTGCCGCTTGGACACCCCGAACACTGCGCCGGTTAGCCTCGATCTTGCATGACGGTCCGCCGACGGAGTCGGTGGACCGTTTCGCTTTCGATGGCTGATGGCGGGCACTGCGAGGGCCCGTGTGTCGTCTCGGGTGGACGCCGGGTTCCACTGCTCCGGTCTGTGGCGGCTCTCTCGTAGGGACGGGAAGGGTGCTGGTCAGCCGGGGTTCGGCAGGAGTGCAAGCCGTTCGAGGGAGCCTGTGACCTCACCGGTCCAGGGCCAGTGGCGGGCGAGACGGAGGATGCGGCGCCGGCCGGTGGTGATGAGCTGGGCGGCGGTGGGGAGCAGGCGGAACCGCAGGCGGCGGGGCTCCCAGAGACGGGCCTGGCCGGTCAGGGCGAGCATGGGCATCCAGGCCAGCAGGTCGAGCGCGATCTGGACGATCTCCAGCCAGACCTTGTTCTGTGCGGTGTGGTGAAGGGGCAGGTTGCGCAGGCCGGTGGACCGGGCGGCCCGGATCCGGTCCTCGGCGCGGGCCCGCAGCCGGTGCCGGAGCTCGAGTTCGGCGATGGGACGGTCCGGGGTGTTGGTCGCGAAGCACGTGATCCGCATGCCGTCCGCGTCGGTAATCCGCAACTGGGCCCCGGGATGCGGCCGTTCCTTGCGGACGATCAGTCGCATGCCCTTCGGCCAGCCGTCCAGCAGGCTGCCGGTGAGCTCGGCGACCCAGGCCCCGTCACGGACCGTGCCGTCGGCCTCGACGGCCGGGGTCCAGGTCAGGGCCGGGATCTTCAGCACATGCTGGTGGATGGTCTCGGTGATCACCATGCCGACCGAGTAGGACAGCCATCGGCCTCGCTTCGCGAGCCAGGACACGAAGTCGTGGGTGCCGCCGGCGGAGTCCGTGCGGATCAGCGTCTGCCGTCCCCGCCGGTGGTTCTTCGGCAGCTGTGCCAGGGCGAGCCGTGCGGTGGTGATGTGGTCGGCGGCTGTGTTGGAGCCCGCGTTGCCCGGCCGGAGAAGAGCGGCGACGGGCTCGCCGGTTCCGCCCGGTCCGTGGTCGACGAAGGCCGTCAGTGGGTGATGGCCGTAGGTCTTCTTCCAGGTCGCGGCCGCATCCTGCTTGTCGGAGTG
Organism: Streptomyces sp. PL-25; assembly: GCF_058344915.1. NCBI lineage: Bacteria > Bacillati > Actinomycetota > Actinomycetes > Kitasatosporales > Streptomycetaceae > Streptomyces > Streptomyces sp. PL-25. The sequence continues at coordinate 2,080,976 of NZ_CP136997.1, read as the reverse complement.
CGCAATCAGCAGGACGCCGTCGAGGTCGACGGTGACCTGGCCATCGGAGTCCGGGGCGTTCTCACCGGCCAACGACCAGGCACGATCACGGACTTCTGACCGCGCGTTTCGGACGGCTCGCAGGGCTTTCTCGCCGGAGGCGGCAAGGGTGTCGATCAGGCGGGAGACGGTCGGATCGGAGGCGACCGGGCCGAAGACGGCCGGCTCGCACCGCAGCATGGCGACGTCCGCGAGGCAGTCCCCGCCCAATGCGACCGCCAGAGCGAGATCCAGGAGGATCTTGCCGGGATCATGAACGGCCCGCGGCTTCCGCCACGGCGCCAGAGCTGCGGATACCGCCTGGTCAAGACCCGTCTTGCGGACCGTCTCCAGCAGCAGGACCGCACCGGCCTGCGAGACCACCTGCCGACCGTCTCCCTGGACACGGACACGTGGGTACGACGAGATAGGCTCTCTCACCTGGGAAGTGCTCTTTTCCTTGCAGCCAACAGGACCCTCAGCAAGTCCCATCGTTGCAGGTCAAGGGCACTTTCCGTGTTTCTGATCAATGCTTGGACAGCCCAACTCGTGAAAGCGCGAGGTTAGATGCGAACAGCTACATAATTCGCCTTCCCGAAGGCGGCGCCGAGTTCAGCTACAAGGCGCCTGGGAGGGTTTCAGGATCCTTTGCCATCTATCGAAAGCGGGTCGATGTAAAGGGTGTCACGGAGTTGGCCTTCAAGGCGACTTGGCTCCCTGACGGAACTATCGCTCACATTAAGTTCAAATGAGGTGCTGTTGTGTGATGTTGGAATCTGAATCTTATGGGGCACTGACCAGGCTGATCAGCTGGGCTGATCCACTGGACGGAGTGATGGAAACTGTCGGCCGGTGTGACCTCAGTGAAGGGCTTGCGGTGATTCTTGATCGCCCGACTGTGACGCGTGTTCTTCGTAGGTGCATTTCGGGCGAGCTGGATGTTCGAGAATTGCCCACGTGGGCGAGTGCGGTTCATGGCTGCGGGTACTGGGCCAGGTGGTCGACCGGCAGGGTGAGGTGGGCCTGGCCTCGTGTCCGGACTGCGGCCAGGGCCGGCTTGAGGTCAGGTATATCGTCGAGCCTGAAACCCGGGTCGGGTACGTGCTCTTGTGGTGTGGCGCTTGCGTGCACGGCATCTCTGTCTCGCGGGTTCGCCCACCGGAAGGTGCTCCGGCACGGTCGATCGACGATCCGGCGTCGGTCGAGGGCGTGCCGGACTTCGCCCGCCACGAGTGATCTGTGGGTGCGGCTGGTCAAGCACACAGGGGAGCCGACGGTGGCCAGGGGCTGGTGGTGAAGAGCCGGGTATATGGAGATGCGCCGGGCGAACACTGCGTGACCCGATCGACCGACCGTGCTGTGCCGAGGCTCGACAGTTGTCACCGGCAGAGCCGAAGAGGCCGGCAGAAGAGCCGGGCCGAAGCAGCCTGGGTGTCACCTGGGAGACGGGCTACTTGTCACAGCCGCTCCATCAGCAATCGTTCTGTCACCAGGTCAAGGTGGGACGCTCGGCGTTGCGCGGCTCTCGGCTGGAGGCTTGGGGCAACAGCTTCACCCGCCCAGGGGCTTGGTCAGGTGTAGGTGGAGATTTCGATCAGGTTGCCGTCCGGGTCGCGCAGGTAGGTGCTGAGGATCGGGCCGAGGGCGCCGGTGCGCGGTACCGGGCCTTTCTCCACGGGTACCCCGCAGGCGGCCAGATGGGCCAGCACTTGTTCCTGCGGGGTCTCGGTGACCAGGCAGAGGTCGGCGCTGCCGGGGGTGGGTCGGGCGGCGTGGGGCAGGCGTTCGCGGCCTGCCCGGTGGAGGTTGATCTTGCTGCTGCCGAAGCCCAGCGCGCGGCGCCCCTCCCCGAAGGTGACGGGCCGTAAGCCGAGGACCCGCTGGTAGAAGGCGGTGGTCCGCTCGACGTCGGTGACGGTCAGCACCAGGTGGTCCAGGCCGCTGATCACGATCCCCGGCTCGGGGGCGTACCGGGCCAGATGCTCGGCGCAGGCGTTCCACGCGGGTGCGGACAGCAGATCGCGTGAGCGGGCGAACAGGCGGCACAGGGCCGGGCCGTGGCGTTCGGCCAGCCCGGCGTGGTGGGCCAGTACGTCGAGCTCGTTGGCGGCCGTGATCTCCACGATGGCGCGTACGTCCGCCTCGGCCGGAGTGTGTTCCCGGCCCGTGAAGCGGTCATGGAAGACCACCGGAAGTCCGTTGCCCAGGCACGGATAGACGGTCGCCCGGTCGCAGCTTGCGTACAGGTACACCAGGGCCTCCGCGCGATCGCCGATCAGTTCGGCGAGCACCCCGCGCTCGGTGATGCCCAGGAGCGACCCGTCGAATCCGTCCGTTCCGTAGGCGGCGTGGCACAGCCCCGCGAGCTGGACGTCAGGGGCGGCGTCCCAGGCGGAGAGCAAGCGCGCGACGCGGTGCAGGTGGTCCAGGAGCGTTCCGCCCGGATGGGCCGTCCGGGCGGCGCCGCGGGCAGACAGGAACTCCTCGGCCCGGGACCATCGCGCCGGGGCGGGCCGCCCCATCAGGCCACCCGTTTCGCGGACTGCGCCACCTCGGCGACCAGTCGGGCGGTGGCCGGGACGGCGATGCCGTGGGCGGCTCCGGCGCGCAGGACGGCTCCGCCGATGGCGTCGAGTTCGAGCGGGCGGCCGGCCTCGGCGTCGCGCTGCATCGAGGACCTCATCGTCCCAGGGACGCGGTCGAAGAAGGAGAGTAGCCCCTCGGCGCTCACCGGCGTGCCGGCGGCGAGGGCTACGGCCGCGATCTCGTCGAGGACGGTGAGCAGCTCGAGCCGGTGCCGATCACGGACGGCACCGACGTCGGACTGGTGGCGGGTGGTCAGCAGGGCGAACGGAGCGAGGAAGGCCAGTTTGTCCCAGAGCATCGCGCTCTCGTCCTCGCGTACGGTCACGCCCAGACCGGCCTGTCGCAGCAGCTCCACGAAGTCATCCAGGGGGGCGGCGAGTTCAAGGTCGGCGAAAGGGCTGGTGTGGGCGATGCGGCCAGGCGCCGTGCGGGTGGCCTCGACCCGGATGGTGCCCGCGACGACCCGGGCAGAGGGGAAGCACTCGCGGAGTACGGCGAGATGGTCGAGGCCGTTGAGCAGCGGTACCACGACCGCCGTGCCGAGCACCTCGGCCGGGATGCGGTCGAGCGCCTCGGCGAGCGCGGTCTGCTTGACCGTCACGAAGACGGCATCTACCGGCTCGCGCAACTCGGTGTCGGACTCCACCGCCACGGTGAACTCCCCGTACCGGTTGCTGTCGACGCGCAACCCGTCCTGGCGCAGCACGGCAACGGTCTGTTCCCCCGCCAGGCAGACGACGCGGTGTCCGGCACGGGCGAGCAGCGCGCCGACCAGGCCGCCGACGCCGCCTGGGCCGAGAACCGCCACGGTCGTCCTGCTTGTGCTCATGTGTGCTCCTGTCCGGGAAATCAATGAGTCGAGAGGTGGGGCGGCCGGGGCCGGGAAGCCGGTCGGGCCCGTGGTGAGTCGGCACCCGCCCGCATTCAGGACCGCGTCCGGACCACGGAAGAGACAGCGGGCGGGTCGCCGCCCTGGGCCCGGAACGATGATCAAACCTGCCGGGACCTAAGTCAATCCACGGGTTTGCTAGGAAATGCCCAAGCAATAGCTTGGGTCCCGCGCTAATTGACGATCTCCGTGTCTTTGCCGCCGCCCGTGACCTGGGCTGTACGCAGTCGGCCGTCAGCCGGCACGTGAAGCGACTCAAGCGGGAAGTGGGACCCAGCCTGCTCGAACGCCACCCGCGCGGGATTGCGCCGACCTCGGCAGGGCGGCTGCTGCACACCTCGCACAGGCCGCGGCGGGGGCGTCCCACACACGGACGCCCCCGCCGCCGAGGCCCGGCCGGTCCTGCTCAGCCGTGAGCGGCAGGCTCAGGAGATGTCGGTGATGGTGGTGTCCCAGCTGCTCGTTCCCACGAGCTTCGGTTTGCGAAGGGTGGTGGGGGTGCCGGGATAGAAGAGCAGGCACCCCGTGGGGCACTTGGTGGTCTGTTCCGCACCGGAGTCGTCGGTGTAACTGACGGTGTAGTTCGCGTCCGCAGGTGTGGTGGCCCAGACGTCGCCGTAGGTCTCACCGGCGGTGGGCTGGAACTGATGGTAGGTGATGTCGGTTCCGGCGTCGGGGTCGCTGTAGGTGCCGGTGGTGACGGTTCCCTGGACGTTGCCCGGTGAGGCGAGGTGCGGGCGGCGGTCCCAGCCCGACGTCCCGTACAGCACGCGCGTGCCGAGAGAGTACGTTCCGTCGGTGATGCGGCCGGGGTAGAGGAAGAGCTCGCCGGTGCTGGGGTTGCGGGCGACCAGGTCCTGGACGCCGTCCCCGTTCTGGTCACCGAGGGCGAGGTTGGTGTAGTCCTTCCAGCCGCGGGTGCCGATGACGGTGCGGTTGTTGAGGTCGAACGGTTCGGTCTGGTCCTGGCCCCCGCCGCCGATCGTGTTGCCGGTGTAGAGGTACAGCTGGGCGTCCGTGCAGGCGTCGGTCGTGCACTCGATGGTGATGAGGTCGTTGCCTGCTTCATGGCCCGGCGTGTTGTTCCGGTCGATGTCACCGGGGGTGACGATCTGCCGGATGCGGCGCCAGTCGGGGGCGGTGTCGACATTGGGATGGACGAGTTCGGTTCGGGTGTCGTAGGCGGGCCGGCCGAGTCCGTCGCCTCCGTAGACATAGAGCTTGTCGTTGCTCAGCCGGACGACGAAGTCCTCGTATCCGTCGGGTGCGGCGCCCTGGCCGGTGAAGCCGCGCAGGTCGCCGCGGTGGGCGATGAGGGCGTTGCTCCAGCCGCCCGTGCCCACGATGTCGGCGGGAGAGACCCTGCCGGTGCCGTCGCCCGCGTAGAGGCGCAGCTTGCTGGTCGCGTCGATGGCGACCATGTCGGTGTGGCCGTCGCCGGTGAGGTCGCCCGGGAGATCCGTGTGTGCCAGACCGGTGCCGGGGTTCTTGGCGGGGGCGTACACGAAGTCGGAGGGAGTGGTACTGAGGATGACGGCGTCGCTGGCCCGGTCGTAGGGGGAGTGGTTACCGGCCTTGTCGAAGGCGAGCACGTGCAGGGTGCTGTTCGGGGTGCCGCTGGGGGTGATGGTGATGCGCGCGCTGTGGTGGTCGGTGCCGACGTCGACCCAGTTGCCGTTGGAGCAGCGGGTGCTGGAGACGGAGATGTACTGGTCGGTGTTCCAGCAGAAGCCCGCCAGGTCGTCGGCGGTGTTGCTGAGCTGCAATGGGAGAGCCTTGCGGGCGGTGTAGATGTCGGTGGCCTCGTCCGCGGCCGTGCCGTCGGTGTTGGTCACGACGACGGCGTCGGCAGGCCCGATGCGGTCGACGGTGAAGCCGCAGGGTGCGGTGGTGCTGCTGGTGGTGCTCTCGTCGTCCTTGGCGCGGACCGTCCACGTGTACGACCCGTTGGGGATCTTGCCGGCTGCCACAGTGACCGAGGCGGTCTGTCCGTTGGCAACCGTGTCGGTGGCGGAAGCGACCGTCTTGCCGGCGGAGTTGACCACGGAGAACTCGCCGGTGACCTTCCCTCCGTCCTTGTCGATGAGCTTCGCCGTGAGTGCTATCCCGCTGTTGCCGACCAGACCCTTGCAGGGGACCTGCTTGTTGCCGTCTCCGCCGGGGCTCCAGGTGCCTTCGTAGGCGTGGTACTCGTCGACGGTGGGCTTGAAGTTGTAGGTGATCTCCAGAGCCGGGTTGTTGGTGAACCGCTTGTAGCTGTCGTGGTCACCTTCGTGGCTGCTCTCGGCCCGCAGACCGAAGGCGAGCGTGCTCCAGCCGCTGTCGGCGGCCTTCTGGATGTAGTCGGTCAGCGCGTCGGAGTGGTAGTCGTGTCCGAGATTCCCCGGGCAGTACGTGGGGTTGCCGTGGGCGTAGGAGGCGGAGTCGAGTTTCTGCGACCAGATCGGCTGGCTGTTCCAGGTGGGGGTGGTGTCGATGCTGCCGGTGGACCACAGTTCGGTCGGCCCGGCGGCCGAGGCGTCACAGCCCCAGGAGTGGGTCTCGACGACGGCGAAGGTGGCCTTGAGGATGTCCGCGCCCGCCAGCCCTTTGGTGTCCATCGCGAAGAACGAGCGGGTCCTGCCGGTGCCGTTGAAGCCGACCCGGGGTTCGTCGCTGGGGTTGTCGGAGTTCCATCCCGAGCCGTTGGGATAGTCGGCGCCCGGGGTCGCGGAGTACACGACAGCCCACTTCTTGCGCTTGCCGCCGGAGAAGGGCGGATCCACCACCAGCGGGAACTGATCGGCGGTGGCCAGCAGGGTGGGATCCGGTGTCAGGGTGAGGGTGTCGCCGGAGACCTCGACGCCCACCGGAGCGGATCTCGGCTGACCGTCCGTGTCGGCCGCGCTGATGTGCGTTCTCTTCGCGGCAGCGCCGGGGAGGGACGGCTGCTCCCACATCTTGGGCCGCAGGGCGCTGAAGACGGCGTTGCCGTCCGCGTCCACGGCGGTCAGGTTGCCGCTCCCGTCGTCGGCGAGGGTGACGCCGACGGTGCCGACGCCGAGTCTGATGCTTCGGACGGCCGGATCGGCGGCGGCCTGCGGGGTGTTGATGATCAGGTCTTCCGCGAACCCGTCGACCTCGGCGATGACCTTCAGGTCGACGCCTGGCAGGACCGACTTGTACAGGGCGGTGTTGCCCTCCAGAACCGGTTGCGGCAGAGCTGTGGGCCATGACAGTGACAGTTGCTTGTCGTCCTTGGTCATGGATGCCAAGGGAGTGGTGCCGCCGCCGGAGAAGGTGATCCCGAAGGTCGCTGAGGCGGGGCCCACCGTGCCGTCCGGCCGACGGACCACGGTGGCGTCGGCCTTCTTCCACACGCCCTCGTAGCGCGACCACACGGGGGTGGAGTACTGGCGGCGGGTGGTGGTCCCGTCAGGGTTGGCGAACGTCTCGGCGTCCTCCTCGCGCCGGTCCAGGATCTCGACGGGCTGCCCGCTCTTCGCGGCGAGGCCGGCCGCCTTGTTCTCGGAACTGGCCGGCGGCGCGGCGGGCGGACTGTCCTCCTCCGGGGCGGTGGCTGCGGCTGCGGCCGGGAGCGTCTGCGCGCTGACACCTGCCACCGCCGAGAAAGAGAGGGCGAGGAGTGCCGTTGCCAGACGCCTCCTTCCACGACGTATGAGGCGAGGATATTTCATCAGATTCCTTTCAGGGAGTACGCCCCGGAGAGTACGCGAATCCTGTCGCTGAATTGTGGAGCATTCGATCTCCGAGCACGTGGGCTGCGTTTGCGTTCCGGCAACTCGCGCGAGTATTCACATCACCTCCACATGTGTACTTATTGTAAATATTTGTCTATTTTTGCCCCCCATTCCTACCAGTGGAAACGTATTGGGATGTGTTGGTGGTGTGAAGATCGCTTTGACTCAAGAGGCTTCTGCCGACGTCTTAAATTCGCCACTTTTCCTCTTGTGTATGGGGCACTTAATCGGGTTTCCTGTGTCTGATCTTTGTAGCGAGCAGGTCTGAGGGTGGGGATTTCCATGGCGTTCCGCCGCAGCTTTGCCATGCCGTTTTCGGCACCTCGGTTGTTGCGGGTGCGCGGCCTGGTGACCGCCCTGGCCGGTCTGCTCGCCGTGGTCCTGTGCATGACGTTGCTCGAGGCGCCGAGCTGGGCCGCGCCCGCTGGTCCCTTCTCCCCGCGTGCCGTGCCCAAGCCCGTATCGGTGCCGGGCACGGACCTGGTCACCCATCACACGGCGGTGCGTTCGCAGTCCGATCTGAACATCTGGCACCCACCGGGGAAAGCGGCCTGGCCGGGTGCGGGGGAAGCAGACGTCGTGCTGCCCGCGGTCACGGCGGGATCGAAGCCGAAGGCGCACGACGGTGAGCGCCGCGTGCGGGCCGGCTCGCTTCCGGTCAGCGTCGGCAGGGCCTCCCACCCGGTCCGGGGGAGCGGCAAGATGGTCCGGGACACCGGCAGCACGGCACCTGACCGGCTGCACGTGAAGGTGGCCGACCGCACCGCCGCCCAACGGGCGGGGATCGAGGGCCTGCTGCTGTCGCTCCGGCCCACCGACACCTCGGGCACGGCCGGAGCGGCCGATGTCCAGGTGGACTACACAGGCATCACCGCGGCCTACGGTGCGGACTGGGCCTCACGTCTGCGTCTCGTGCAACTGCCCGCCTGCGCGCTGACGACCCCCGAGGCGGTCGGATGCCGCCAGGGCGTACCGCTGGCGACGGACAACGACACGAAGTCGCACACCCTGACCGCGACGGTCGCGCTTCCTCCTGCCGAGGCACCGGGTTCCCCCGCCGCAGGCAAGTCCTCCGCGCAGGGCACGGTGGTACTCGCCGCCGAGGCCGGCGCCTCCGGCGACGCGGGCTCTTTCAAGGCCACCTCGCTGACCGCGTCCGGATCGTGGTCGGCGGGCGGGAACTCCGGCGGGTTCGGCTGGAACATCCCCTTCGGGGTACCGCCCGTACCGGGCGGCCTTGAGCCCAAGGTCGGACTCTCCTACAACTCCTCGGCCGTGGACGGCCGGACCTCCTCCACCAATAACCAGACTTCCTGGATCGGTGAGGGCTGGGAGTACTCGCCCGGATATGTCGAGCGGACCTACGCCCCGTGCGAGAACGACAAGAAGGGCGGCAACAACACCGAGAAGGTCGGTGACCTGTGCTGGAAGTCCCAGAACGCGACCCTGTCCCTGAACGGCAGGTCCACACCGCTGGTGTGGGACGCGGGCAACAACGTGTGGAAGCAGGCTGACGACGACGGCTCCCGCGTCGAACTGATCAAGGGCAGTTCCCCGGACGACGTGAACGGCGACCAGGACTACGAGTACTGGAAGCTCACCACCGCCGACGGCACCCAGTACTGGTTCGGGAAGAACCGGCTGCCCGGCTGGAGCAGCGGCAAGAGCGAGACGAACTCCGTGTTCACCGTCCCGGTCTACGGCAACCACAGCGGTGAGCCCGGACACGGGTCGGACTTCGCCTCCTCGGCACAGACCCAGGGCTGGCGCTGGAATCTCGACTACGTCGTGGACCCGCACAGCGACGCCATGGCCCTGTACTACGCCAAGGAATTGGGCTACTACGCCCAGAACAACAAGATCGACAAGCCGGTCTCCTACACCCGCGGCGGCTACCTGACCCGGATCGACTACGGACTGCGCGCGGGCGAGGCCCTCACCACTGCCAACCCGGCCGGTCAGGTGAAGTTCGACGTCGCGGACCGGTGCCTGTCCGACTGCACCTTCGACAAGGACCACGCCGCCAACTGGCCGGACGTACCTGTCGATCTGGACTGCAAGGACGGCAAGCAGTGCCTGGAGGCCGCTCCGACGTTCTGGTCGACCAAGCGTCTGAAGGCGGTCAACACCTTCGCTCTGCAGGGCGGCACGATGCAGCCCGTCGACACCTGGAGCCTCACCCAGTCCTACCCGGGCACCGGTGACGTCTCCACCCCGGGCCTGTGGCTGGCCTCGGTCCAGCACACCGCCAAGGCGGGTGCTCTCGCCGACCTGTCCACACCGGCCATCACCTTCGGCTCCACTCTGATGCCCAACCGGGTGGACTCCTCCGAGGGCCGGCCGCCGCTGAACAAGTACCGCATCACCCGCATCACCAATGAGACCGGCGCCGACACGCTGGTCACGTACAGCCCCACCGAGTGCACCACGGGCAAGCTGCCCGCACCGGACAAGAACACCAAGCGCTGCTACCCGTCCTGGTGGACACCGGACGGCGCCGTCGACCCGGTCAAGGACTGGTTCCACAAGTACGTCGTGACCCAGGTGACCGAGGACGACACCACCGCGGGCTCCGGATCACCCTCGAAGACCACGACCTATGAGTACGCCGACGGACCGAACTGGCGGCGGGACGACAGCGAGTTCACGCTCGACAAGCACCGCAGTTGGAGCACCTTCCGCGGATACGGCACCGTCCGCACCCTGACCGGCACGGCGAACCGCACCAAGACCGAGACCAGCTACTTCCTCGGCATGGCGGGAGACACCCTCGCCGACGGCAGCCCCAGAAACGCCTCCAAGGTCAACGGCATCACCGACCGCGAAGACTTCGCCGGCCGGGCGGCCGAGACCCGCACCTACGACAAGGACGGCACCGACGGCAAGGTCGTCGCCAAAACGACCTACCTCCCCTGGGAATCCGACGCCACCGCCACCCAGCACATCACCGGGATCACCGACCCCGACAAGCCGGGGACCGACGGCCCCGCCCTGCCCGACGCCGTCGCCCGTCTCTCTGGAACGGTCACCGAGAAAGCCTCCACGCTGCTCGACGACGGCACGACGTGGCGCACTCTGACCACCACGCGCACCTACGACCCGGTCTACGGCCTGGTCACCTCCCAGGGCGACAGCGGCGACAGCGAGCACGGCGTCCAGCCCGTCTGCACCCGTACCACCTACGTCACCCCCGACACGGCCAACTGGCTGATCGCCTACCCCAGCGAAACGGTGAGCGTCACTTCCCCGCGCTGCGACGGTGGGATCCTCAACACCGGAATCACCAGCTCTTCCCGCACCTCCTACGACGGCCAGGCGCCCGGCACGGCACCCAAGCCCGGCCAGGCGAACGTCACCAAGACCGAACAGGCGTCGAAGCTCGGCGCCGACGGCGCCCTTGTCTGGGAGACCACCAGCCAGGCCTCGCACGACCAGTACGGCCGCGTGACCACGAGCAGGGGCCAGGACAACCAGCCGGTCACCACCGCCTACACACCGGCCACCGGCGCGCAGCCCACCACCGTCACCGTCACCAATGTCAAGAACCAGGCGGCCACCAGCACCTTCGACGGACTGCGCGGCCTCACCCTCACCACGACCGACGCGAACGGACGAACGGCGACCAGTCAGTACGACAGCCTGGGCCGTCTGACCAAGGCGTGGAGCACGGGCCGGGCCACCACCGAGGACCCCAACGCCACCTTCACCTACAGCGTCTCCGCCACCGTGCCCTCGGCCGTGACGACCAAGCAGCGCCGTGAAGACGGGACCTGGGCCACCTCCGTCACCCTGTACGACTCGTTGTTGCGCGAGCGCCAGACCCAGGCCGACGCCGTGGGCGTGACCGGCCGCACCGTCACCGACACCTTCTACGACACCCACGGCCGCGCCTTCCAGACGGATGCGCCGTTCTACAACGACCAGCCCGTGTCGACGACGCTGCTCAGTGTCACGCCCAACCAGATACCCGCGTCGACGGTGACCGAGTACGACGGCAGGGGCCGCCCCACCGCAGCGGTGACCCTCTCCCTGAACGTGGAGAAGTGGCGCACCGCCACCACCTACGGCGACACCTGGACCGCTGTGCTGCCCCCGGCGGGCGGCACCGCTGAACTGGCCGTCAGCGACATCCGCGGCCGCACGATCGAACGACGCGAGTACAAGGACCGCACCCCGGTCATCGGTGCGTCCGCCGACCGCTACGAAGCGACGCGCTACACCTACGACCCGGTCGGCAACCTCACCAAGGTCACCGACGCGTCCGGCCGCAACACCTGGACGTACACCTACGACCTGCGTGGGCGTCAGATCGCCTCGATCGACCCCGACAAGGGGGCCGGGACCACCGTCTACGGCAACGACGGCCGCGTCGCCACGACCACGGACGCCCGCAACACCACTCTGGCCACCACGTACGACGAGCTCGGCCGCAAGACGAGTCTGCGCGTCGGCTCCGCCACGGGCACCAAGCTCGCCGAGTGGACCTACGACACGGTCACCGGAGGCAAGGGACTGCCCGCCACCTCCGTCCGCTACGACACATCCGTCACACCGGCCGCCGCCTACAAGACGGAAGTCACCGGCTACGACACCGCCGGCAGCCCGACCGGCAGCAAGGTCACGGTGCCCTCGGTGGCCGGGGAGGAGAAGCTCGCCGGTACCTACACCGTCGCGACCACCGCCACTCCGGTCAACGGCCTGCCCGCCACCACCGCGTACAGCACCACCAACACCAACGCCACCACGGCCCTGCCCGCGGAGACGGTCACCGACCACTACGTCCAGGACCAGCTCTCCATCGTCGACGGCACCCTGTCCCAGGCATACCTGCGCGGCGCCACCTACACCCCCTACGGCCAGCTCGCCCAGGCGCAGCTCGGCAACCTCGGCACCCTCGTCACCCAGACCCTGAGCTACGACAAGGTCACCCAGCGGCTGACCACCTCGATCACCGACCGCCAGGCCGCCGGCCCCAAGACCCTGTCCAACATCAAGTACTCCTACGACACCGTCGGAAACCTGACCCGGGTCCGCGACGACCAGAACGACGGCACCGTCGTCGACGACCAGTGCTACACCTACGACTGGGCCCGCCGCCTCAGCGAAGCCTGGATCACGGGGGACGGCTGCACCACCAAGCCCGTCAACGGCTCCGGTACGCCAAGCCTGGGCAGCACCGACCCGTACTGGACCAGCTGGACCTTCACCGACAGCGGTGACCGCGCCACCGAGACCCAGCACAAGGCGGGCCCCGTCACGGCCGACACCACGCGCACCTACGGCTACCCCGCCTCCACCGGTGCGGCCCAGCCGCACGCCGTACGGACCGTCACCGCCACCGGCGGAGCAACCGGCGCCGACACCTACCAGTACGACGCGACCGGGAACCTGACCAAGAAGACGCCTGCCGGTGGTCCCGCCCAGGACCTCACCTGGAACGAGGAAGGCAGGCTCGCCACCTCCAGAGTCTCCGGCGCCACCACCAGATTCCTCTACGACGCCGACGGCACCCGCATCCTCCAGCGGGAGCCCACCGCCACCACCCTCTACCTCCCTGGCGGTCAGGAACTCGTCCTCACCAAGGCCACCAACGCGCTGGCGGGCACGCGCTACTACACGGTGCCCGGCGGCTCAGCGGTGCGCACCAGCAGCGACGGAAGGGTCCGCATCCTCGTCGCGGACCCCCATGGCACCAACACGCTCTCCATCTCCGCCACCACTCTCGCGACCAACCGCCGCAAGACCCTCCCGTACGGAGCTTCCCGTGGCACCGCGCCCACCTTCTGGCCCGGTCAGAAGGGCTTCATCGGCGGCGACACCGATCCCACCACCGGCTTCACCCACATCGGCGCCCGTGACTACGACCCCGCCACCGGCCGTTTCATCAGCGTCGACCCGCTCCTCGAACTCGACAAGCCCCAGACCATCGGCGGCTACGCCTACAGCGCCCACAACCCCACCACCTACAGCGACCCCACCGGAACCTGGCTCGACGACGGCACCGGCCACAGCGAACCCCGCAACGACGGAGGCCCGGCCGGCCCCGCCAACCCCAACGGCGCAGGCAAGCCCTCGGGGCAGGTCGGCGACGACGGCTGCTACTACAACTGCGGCGGGGGTGGCGGCGGGAACGGCGGCAGCAACAATGGTGGGGGAGGAGGTGGCAGTGGTGGTTCATCTGGTGTCGCTGGTAGTTGTGATGCGACATGTGTGAAGGCGCTGGACTCCTTGGTCAAAAAGGAGAATTCGGGCCTTCATCGAGAGCTAGCTATTCAGCTGGGAAAGTACATTAATGCCATCACTGGGAATACGCATCCGTGTGTGCCGGGTGCTGCGGTTAATAGTGGGGAGGCTGCCGCATGTAACTATATCGGGGGAAATTCTCCGCAACTGGGGTGGCGGGATATCCTCCTTCTCTGGGCCGACGGGAACGGTGAAGTGAATAATATCCCGTTTGATGACGGCAGTCCGTTGACTAGGGAGATCATGCAGGATTCAACCCATAAGGAAATATTGGCTGAATTGGCACAAAAAATTATCTCCTCCGACTTTAAGGCTCCCTTGAGTAAACTTGGAGGCAATCGGGATCATGTCGACGCGAAGTCGAATTTCGGGAAGGATTTGCTCGGGATGCTCACGAATGGCGGAAGGGGGAACGAGACTCCTACTGCCTTCCTTGGCAGCTATAATATCGAGTACCAGGTTGTTGCCGTATCTAAGGAATCTCGCTCATTTACGGTGGCTTTTGCGTCGTACAACAAAACGGGCATGGGATCACTTCTACATTTGCGGCATGTGGACGATGTGCCATCTGGGCATGCATTTTCGAGCATAGCCCAGGAGTACTACGGGACGGTGACGGTACGTGTTGGTTAGCTCCTCGGCCGTTCGGCGACAAACAGCTGCCAAGCTGCTGATCGGCGCACTGAGGTTCGTCGCTCTGTCGCTCTTAACGGTTTCTTTTGTGGCGTACCTGTTTCAGGAGTTTCCGGTATCGAGCACACGGGAAGACCTCTTTAGGGCTCTACGGTCCGATAATCCACCAGTTGTGCATCTCGAGTATGATGATCGCGGGGCACGTTTCACCTGGGAAGCCTTCCCGTTGGTCTACCGTCAATGGCGTACCCGCGTGCCGGATAACGTCCTTGGCGAAGGTGATGCGGACGCTATGAAGGAGATGATCGCGGCCGATCTCGGAAGGCCTGTAGCAGATCTTCCTTTTGAAGACGGCGCGGCCTTCCAGAGCCCTGCCGCTCTTTCCGTTCTCCTGCCTGCCTCCTACCCGCTCTTCCTTGATTCCGATGTGCTGCGCTTGAGTGCGCTGGTCGTGGGAGCTGCCGTGTTGACCGTGGCTTATGCGAGCCCGCGCCGATACATGAGGGTTAAAAATCGGGGCGTGTGGTTTCTTATATGTCTCTCTACTGGAATCGGCTTTTTTACGTTTCTTTGGCTTGAGAGAGCGCTGGAACCTGGTGGCGGCGAAGTTCCTCAGCTTCGTCCCAGATATGCGTGGGGAGCAACGCTGGTAACCGGGATCCTCCTGGCGTTCGCTGGCTGGGGGATTGTTCTCGCCACGACGCAACTGGTCTGATCAACGCCTCACTCCCGTCCCGAAGCAACCACCGCCAGCACCCCCGCCGCCACCGCGGCGATCAGCAGGGGGGTGCCCAGGTCGTGGTGGACGACCAGCCAGGCGCCCAGGGTCGCGCCGGCCAGCATGGCGAGGACCGAGGCGGTGCGGCGGGGGGAGTGGTGGCCGGTGCCGCCGCCTGCCCGGGAGTCGGAGGCGAGGCCCGTCAGGGTCATCGTCAGGACCGTGGTGGTCAGGTCGGGGATGCCCAGTTTGCGGACGGTGGCGTTGCGCAGGCCCATCGCGAAGGCGGTGAGGGCGATCAGGGCGTAGGCCGTGGTCGTGGCGTCCGGCACGGTGAACGCCACCACCGCCGAGACGCCGACCAGGGCCGCCTCCGCCGCCAGCGTCACCCGCGCCCAGGTGCGGCGCGAGCCGTCGCCGTAGCGGACCGCGACCCGGCCGCCGGTCACCGCGCCGACCAGGAAGCACACCAGCGAGGTCAGGGTGTGCGGTACGGAGAAGCCGGGCGCCCCGGCGGCGGCGAAGCCGAGGACGACCACGTTGCCCGTCATGTTGGCCGTGAAGACGTGCCCGAGCCCCAGATAGCTGACCGCGTCGATGATGCCGCTCACCACGGTCAGCCCCAGCAGGACCGGTACGAGCCGCAACCCCCGCGCCTCACGGTCCTCGCCGCCACCGCCACCGCCACCGCCACCACCACCGCCACCGCCGCCGTCA
This sequence comes from Streptomyces sp. PL-25, assembly GCF_058344915.1. NCBI lineage: Bacteria > Bacillati > Actinomycetota > Actinomycetes > Kitasatosporales > Streptomycetaceae > Streptomyces > Streptomyces sp. PL-25. The sequence goes on along the minus strand of NZ_CP136997.1, from coordinate 2,065,432 downwards.
CCGTTGTCCGGCTCCGCGTCCCGCGCGCCCTCCGCTGTCATCGAAACCTCCGGTCACCTGCACGGTCAGGGGTGTCGCCAAGTCCACCACGCACGCGGGGGAGTCTCGGATGTCCCGGGTGCCCCGCGTGTCCGTAGCGTCCAGGGCATGACGACGCACACCGGCAACAGCCGAGCCCCGCAGTCCCGTTGGCGCGCCCCGCGCACCCGCCGCACCCGCCGCACCCGCCGCGCCCTCGCCGCCTCCGCCGCCCTCCTCCTCGCCGCCCTCGCCGCCGCCCCCGCCGCGACGGCCGCCGCTGCCCCCTGCCCGTACCGCCCCGGTGGCTTCGGCCGACCGCGCCCACGCCCGTGGCGCGCTCCTCTCCGTCGTCCCGGCCGCCGCCCACAGCCGCGCCGAGGTCGTGCGGTATCTGGCCGCCCTGCCCATGGACACCGGCACCGTGCGCCACGGTGTGCGCGCGTACCGGCTGACGTACCGCACCGTCGACCCGTACGGCCACCCCACCACCGCCACCGGACTGCTCACCCCTGCCCGAGGGCGGCGGGCGGCGGCTGAGTCTGGTGTCGGACACCCACGGGACCATGGTCGACAGGGATTACGCGCCGTCCGTGGCGGAGGACAACCGGGCGCAGTCCTATCTGTTCGGCTCGGCCGGGCACGCGGTCGCCGCGCCCGACTACCTCGGCCTCGGCAAGGGGCCGGGCGTCCACCCGTACATGGACACGCGCTCGGCGGTCACCGCCTCGGTGGACATGCTGCGGGCGGCCCGCACGGCGGCGGCCGGGCTGGGGCGGACCCTCACCGGGGACGTGTACCTGACCGGGTTCTCGCAGGGCGGCCAGGTCGCGATGGCGCTCGGCCGGGCCCTCCAGAACGGCGCTGACGGCGCCGCCGGTGCCGACGGCGCCGACCGGCACTTCAGGGTGCGCGCGCTGGCCCCGGTCAGCGGCCCGTACGACCTGACGGGCCAGGAGATCCCCGCCCTCACCGACGGCCGGGTCAACGACGTCAGCGGGGTGTTCTACCTCGCCTACTTCCTCGTCGCGCAGAACCGCCTGCACCCGATCTACCGGGACCCCGCCGAGGTCTTCCGGGCGCCCTACGCGGACCGCGTCGAAGCCCTCTTCGACGGGCGGCACACCGAGGAGGAGGTCATCCCGCAGCTCGCGCCCACCGTGCGCGAGCTGGTCACCGACGACTTCTGGGCCCGGCTCGCCCACCCCGGCGGCGGCCTGCGCGCGGCGCTCGTCGCCAACGACGGCTCGTGCGACTGGAAACCGGCCGCGCCGGTGCGGCTGTACGCCGGGAACGCCGACACCGACGTCCCCATCGGCAACGCCCGCAGCTGCGCCCGCGCCCTGGCCGGGCACGGGGTGACGGCGCCGGTGATGAACCAGGGGGACGTCGACCACAACGGATCGGTGCTCGCGGCGCTGCCCAAGGTCGCCCGGTGGTTCGGCGCACTGGAGGCGGCTCAGTCAGATCAGGCGGCTCAGGCAGGTGAGGCAGGCCAGGGCGGCCGGTCATAACGGCTGACCGGGGGGTGCGGTGCGACGGTGGGCGTTCGGGCCACCGGCCGAGGCCCCGGCGTGGTGCGGAACCGGACGGGGGCGCCGGAGCGGAACACCGGCCGCGGTGCCCGTGGTGCTCCGGGGGCCGGTGGGGCGTCGCACAGCTCACCGCCGCCGGTAGCCGCCCCTTCGGGCGCGCGTTCGCGCCGTATCGCCGTTGTCCGTGAACGCCCTCCCGCCGCCGTGCCGCGCTCGGGCAGTGTGCTGCCTCGGCCGCCCCGGAGGCGGAAGCGCGGCCATCCACCACGGCCTCGATCCCGGGTGCGGCGGAAGGGGACAGCCATGCGCGAACGACGGGGACTGACACGCAGAGCGCTGCTGCGCGGCTCGCTCGCGGCGGGCGGGGCGGCGGCCGCGGTCCGGCTGCTGCCCGGCCGGGCGGGGCGGCCGCCGGACCCGACCGGCGGCCCCGGCGCCCCCGGCGTACCGCTGCGGCCCGCCGGGGCCGCCACCCGGCTCACGCCCGCGGCCTTCCCCGAGTGGGCCCGGCACGCCCGGATCGCGGACGCCACCTTCGACGACGACGCCGACCCCGCCCGCGACATGCGGCCGGTCATCGACGCGCTCAAGAAGCAGAACGTCAGCGTGATCGAGGTCGACACGATCCTGTCCAACTGGCTGACCGACGCCGAGTTCACCCGGCACCTGGGCAAGATCCACAGCTTCGCGGAACTCGCCCACACCGCCGGGATGCGGGTCGTCATGTACTACCCGTCCCTCGAACTGATCAGCGTGGGCGGCGAGAAGGGCCCCTCGTTCTACAAGACCGCCGAGGGCGCCTCCTGGGTGCAGCGCGACCTCACCGGGCAGCCCAACGTGTTCTACGGCAGCCTCGTCGTCTGGGTGGACCCCGGCGACGAGAGCTGCTGGCTCAGCCCCAACTCGCCCTGGCGCGACTACTACCTGGGCCGCGTCAAGAAGATCGCCGCGACCGGCGTGGACGCGATCTGGCCGGATGTGCCGATCTACTTCGACGGGGCGCTGAGCTGGTGCGACACCTCTTCCTGGGCGACCGCCGCGTTCACCGGGGACACCGGACTGCCGATGCCGGTCAAGCCCGACTTCAAGGATCCCGTCTTCCGGCGCTACGTCGACTGGCGCCACCACAACCTCAACCAGTGGCAGCTCGACATCGCCGCGGCCGGCCGCTCCGCCAACCCGGATCTGGTCACCTTCGTCGAGACCGTCACCATGGACTACGACTACGCCACCACCATCGGCCTGGACGGCGCCCTGCTGCGCACCGCCGAGAGCGCGAGCCACGTCTGGGAGGTGGACATCCTCGGCAACTACGACGGCATGCGCCACGCCACCGCCGACGACTGGATCTGCCTGATCTCCATGTACAAGTATGCGCGGGCGGCCAGCGGCACCAAGCCCGCCTGGGCGTTCTCCTACGGCTGGCAGGCCGACGACGCGTCCCTGGTGCTCGCCGAGGTGCTGGCCGCCGGGTGCAACCCGTACGAGGTGCAGACGCCCTTCAAGTCGGACAGCGCCGACCTGCCCACCCGCACCCGCGTGTACGGCTTCGCCGCCGCCCACCGGGAGCGGCTGTTCGACGCGGAGCGCGGCGCCGAGGTCGGCCTCTACCACTCCTCCGCCAGCCGCGACTTCACCGCCTCGCGCGACGGCAGCGGCATGTACGTCAACACGAAGCCGCCGGCCGGTGTCGAGGAGTGGTGGAGCGACGACTACGCCGAGGAGAGCTGTCTGAACCATCCCTGGCTCGGGGAGTTCCGCGGCACGGTCAAGGCGCTGGTGCGGGCGCAGATCCCGTTCGACACCGTGCCCAGCCCCGGCCTCACCGCGGCCGGTCTCGCCCGCTACCGCGTGCTGCTGCTGCCGTATCTCCAGGCCGTCTCCGACGCGGAGGCGGCGGTGCTGCGCGACTATGTGACGGGCGGCGGGACCCTCGTCGTCACCGGGCCCTCGCCCACCTCGCTGACCGAGTACGGCACCGCGCGCACCGAGTACGCGCTCGCCGACGTGCTGGGCTTCGGCGCCGCCGACCCGCAGCCCGAGACCCGCGCGCACGCCGTCGGGGCGGGCACCTGCCACTACGTGAAGGACCTCGCCGGACTGCGGTATCTGGGCAAGACCGACCAGGCCACCGCCGACCGGCTGCTCGGGCCGGTGCGGGCCGCGGCGCCGCCCGCGGTGGGCCTCACCGGGGACCCGCGCATCCACCTGGAGCTGAGCCGGCTCGGCGACGAGACGCTGGTGCAGCTGGTGAACTTCACCTGCTTCGGCGACGCCCCGGCCGCGTTCACCACCAGGCCCGCCACCTGCACGGTCCGGCTCACCGTGCCCGCGGGACGGCGGGTGACCGCCGTCACGGTCAGCTCCCCGGACGGGCCGTCGCCCGACCCGCGCCCGGTGCCCTGGCAGGTCACGGGGGACGCGGTCACGGCGGAGGTGACCGTCGCGCAGTACGCCCTGGTCGCCTTCACCACCGCCACCGCCACCGCCACCGCCACCACCGCCACCGCCGTCGGCACCACCGGCTGACCGGCCCTGGCTCCGGCCCCGGGCATGGCGAAGGCGGCGGCCCGGGGATCGGGGCCGCCGCCTTCACGACTGCCGTGCGGGGGCGCGGGTCAGGTGGATCGCACCTGCCGGGCCGGTCGCCGCATCAGGGGGCTGTGGCTCAGTACCAGCCGTTGGCCTGCCAGAAGTTCCAGGCGGCGGCCGGGCTGCCGTAGCGGGAGTTCATGTAGTCCAGACCCCACTTGATCTGGGTCTTGGGGTTGGTCTTCCAGTCCGCGCCGGCCGAGGACATCTTCGAGGCCGGGAGCGCCTGGACCAGGCCGTAGGCACCGGAGGAGGAGTTGGTGGCGTGGACGTTCCAGCTGCTCTCGTGGTTGACGATGTTGCTGAAAGCGTTGAACTGGGCGGCGTCCGGGATCATCTGGCGCGCGATCGACCTGGCGTCGGCACCCGAAGCGGTGGTGGCCGCGTGCGCGGGGGCCGAGGTGAGGGCCATACCGACGGTGGCGGCGGCCACGGCGGCGGTGGAGAGGGCCTTCTTCGGAGTGGCGATGCGGCGGATGAAGGAGACGGACACGGAGAACCTCTTACGTCGGGGACAGGAATCGCCGGCGGCCGGAGCCCGCGGAAGCGGGGGAGGGGCTGCCCGGTGCCGCGACCCCCGGGGGGACCGTCGGCTCCTGGCGACGTCGTCCAGAGAAGCAGGCCGGAAAACCGGGCGCAAACACCCCTTTTACTAGTGGTCGTCGCATCAGGGGTGATCCGGACTCGTGTGAGCGGCGTCTCAATGCCCAGGTGGACGCGCGTAAAGCCGTGTACATGACAGCCACTTCGTGCTACGGCCCCGCTTCGTAGGTGACCTGGGTCATGTGGGGCGCCTCACCGGTCCGGTCACGGTGGGCTCGGCGGGCCTCACCGACGGTTCACCGGCCGGGGGCCTCGAAGGTGACCGGCGTCTCGAAGGCGGCCCGCCGGGTGGCCCGGCGCAGCGCCCGCAGCACCGCCGGGCCGACCGCCAGCGTCAGCACCACGGTCACCACGGCCCGGCCCAGGTCCCAGCCCAGCGAGGTGGCCAGGCAGTACGCGGTGAAACGGGCCAGGTTCGCGCCGATCGCGGCATGCGGGTCGAAGGAGATGGAGGAGGCGAGGGTGCCCATGAAGGGCCAGCCCGCGAGGTTCATGACCGTGCCGTAGGCGAACGCGGCGACGAAGCCGTACAGGCCCAGCACCAGCAGCTCCGCCCGCCCGCGCAGCCGGTCCGGGCCCGGCAGCAGGCCCGCGCCCATGGTGAACCAGCCCATCGCCAGCATCTGGAACGGCATCCACGGCCCCACCCCGCCGGTGAGCAGCGCGGACGCGAACATCGTCACCGAGCCCAGCACGTACCCGAAGCCCGGCCCGAGCACGCGCCCGCTCAGCACCATCAGGAAGAACATCGGCTCCAGGCCCGCCGTGCCGGCGCCGATCGGGCGCAGCGCGGCCCCGGTCGCGGCCAGCACGCCGAGCATCGCGACCGCCTTGGGTCCGAGGCCCGACTCGGAGATCGTCGCCGCGACGACCGCCACCAGCAGGACGAGCAGTCCCGCGAACAGCCAGGGCGCGTCCTGCGCGTGCGCGTTCACCTGGGCGGTCGGCGGCGCCAGGAACGGCCAGCTGAACGCGGCCACCCCGACCGCGCTGACCAGGACGAGCGCGGCCACCGAGCGCGGCCCGAAGCGGACGGCGCGCACCCGGCGGGCGGGCCGGGCGGCGGGGTCCGGCGCGGGCGCGGTGGGTGTGGGCGCGGAGGCGGGAGCGGTCATGCCAGTGCCTCGCGGACCTGGGAGACGGTGAGCCACCGCTGCGGGGCGAGGATCTTGGCGACCTGCGGGGCGTAGGAAGGGGAGGAGACGACCACCTCGGCCATCGGGCCGTCCGCGATCACCTCGCCCTCGGCGAGCAGCACCACCCGGTGCGCCAGGTCCGCGGCCAGCTCCACGTCGTGCGTGGCCAGCACGATCGCGTGGCCCTCGGCGGCCAGCTCGCGCAGCACGGCGACCAGGCGGGCCTTCGCGCCGTAGTCCAGGCCCCGGGTCGGCTCGTCCAGGAGCAGCAGCGGCGGGCGCGCGGCCAGCACCACCGCGAGGGCGAGCGCGAGGCGCTGGCCCTCGGACAGATCACGCGGGTGGGTGGCGTCGCCGACACCGGGCAGCAGCTCCTCGACCAGGGCCCGGCAGGTGCCGGGCGCCGCCTGCGCGTCCCGGTCGGCGGCCGCGCACTCGGCGGCGACCGTGTCCGCGTACAGCAGGTCGCGCGGCTCCTGCGGGACCAGGCCGACCCGGCGCACCAGCTCGCGGGGCGCGGTGCGGTGCGGGACGGCGCCGCCCACCCGGACCTGCCCGGTGCGCGGCTCCACCAGGCCGACCAGCGAGCCGAGCAGCGTGGACTTCCCGGCGCCGTTGCGGCCCATGAGCGCGACGGTCTCGCCGGGGGCGACGGCCAGGTCGACGTGGTGCAGCGCCTGCACGCCGTCGCGGCGGACGCCCAGGGCGCGGACCTCGGCGGCGAGGGGGGCACCGCCGGACGCCCCCGGGGCAGCGGCGGCCGTGGCACTGTCTGCCGTGTCTGCCGTGTCTGCCGCGCGTCCGCGCAGGAGGGTGCGCAGCCCCGGCCGTCCGGCGGGGGCGTGCGGTACGGGCGGGGGCGCGCCGGGCGGTGCCGTGGCCGGGAGCGGCGCGGGCGCGGGCGCGCGGCCGGTCAGCCGGGTGCGCAGGCCGGCCGCGCGGCGCCGGGCGTCGCGCACGGTCAGCGGCAGCGGCGACCAGCCGGCCAGCCGCCCCAGGTCCACCACCGGCGGGACCACCGGCGAGACGGCCATCACCTCGGCCGGGGCGCCCAGCAGCGGGGCGGCGCCCGGCGCGGGCAGCAGGACGACCCGGTCGGCGTACTGCACGACGCGTTCGAGGCGGTGCTCGGCCATCAGGACCGTGGTGCCGAGGTCGTGCACGAGCCGCTGGAGGACGGCCAGGACCTCTTCGGCGGCGGCCGGGTCGAGCGCCGAGGTCGGCTCGTCCAGGACCAGGACCTCCGGATGCGGGGTGAGCACCGAGCCGATCGCGACCCGCTGCTGCTGGCCGCCGGAGAGCGTGGCGATGGGCCGGTCCCGCAGCGCGGCCAGGCCCAGCAGGTCGAGGGTCTCCTCCACCCGGCGGCGCATCACGGCCGGGGCGAGGCCCAGCGACTCCATGCCGTAGGCGAGTTCGTCCTCCACCGTGTCGGTGACGAAGTGGGACAGCGGGTCCTGGCCGACGGTGCCGACGACGTCGGCCAGCTCACGCGGCTTGTGGACGCGGGTGTCGCGGCCCGCCACGGTGACCCGGCCGCGCAGGGTGCCGCCGGTGAAGTGCGGCACCAGACCGCTCACCGCGCCCAGCACGGTGGACTTGCCGACGCCCGACGGGCCGACCAGCAGCACGAGTTCGCCCTCGGGCACCTCGAAGTCCACGCCGCTGACGGTGGGTTCGGCGGTCCCCTCGTACCGTACGGAGACATCCTCGAAACGGATCACGGCGACTCCTCGCGGGCGCGGGGGCCCGGCTCCTCGCGGGCGGCGGTGCCGGTGGGCGCCACGAACGCGGGGACCAGACCGAGCAGGACGGCCGCCGCGGGCCACAGCGGCAGACCGGGGGCGACCAGCGGGACCACCCCGGGGTGCAGGGCCTCCGGGTCGCGGGCGGCGGCCAGCGTCAGCAGCGCGGCCACGGCCACGCCCGAGGCGGCCACCAGACAGGACCGGGCGTTCCAGGTGTCGGGCCGGTAGCGGGTGCGCACCGAGCGGCGCCCGCCCAGCCAGAGCCCGCCGAGCGCGGCCGCGAGCCCGGCCAGCAGCACCGGGAGGCCGTAGCTGCCGCCCGCCGCGGTGAGCAGCCCGTACGTGCCCGCGCAGACCCCGAGCAGCCCGCCCAGGGTGAGCGCGGCGGTGGTACGGCGCACGGCGGGCGCCACCTCGGCGGTACGGCCGTAGCCGCGGGCGTCCATCGCGGCGGCCAGCGCCACCGAGCGCTCCAACGCGCCCTCCAGCACCGGCAGTCCGACGTGCAGCAGCCCGCGCACCCCCCGGTCGGGGCGCCCGCGCAGCCGCCGCGCGGCCCGCAGCCTGCGCCCGTCGGCCACCAGGTGCGGGGCGAAGGTGAGCGCCACGACGACGGCCACGCCCGTCTCGTACAGGGCGCCCGGCAGCGACTTGAGCAGCCGGGCGGGGGCGGCCAGGGCGTTGGCCGCGCCCACGCAGATCAGCAGCGCGGCCAGCTTCAGCCCGTCGTACAGCGCGAACAGCAGCCCTTCGGCCGTGACCCGGCCGCCCAGCCGGATGCCCTGCGCCCAGTGCGGCAGCGGGACCTCGGGCAGGGTGACCAGCACATGGGTGCCGGGGATGGGCGAGCCGAGGACGACCGCGAAGAACAGCCGGATGACGAGGACGGCCAGCGCCAGCCGCAGGAAGGCGGTGTAGGAGCGGGCCGAGGGGGTGCGCGGGCGGCAGGTCACGACGACGTAGCCGGAGACCGTGAGGAGCAGCGCGAGCAGCAGTGGGTTGGTGGTGCGGGTGGCGCCGGTGCCCAGCGCCAGCGCCCACAGCCACCAGGCGCCCGCGTGCACCCGCGGGCCGGACCGGCGCGCGGGCGCACCGGCCGTACGGCTGCTGCCGCTAGGCATTCCTGCGCCGCCGGGCCTGCCATACGGCCGCCCCGGCGAGGACCACGACCACGGCGCTGCCCGCGAGCAGACCCACCGAGGCGCCGCCGCCGTCGTTGTCCTTGGCGGCGGCCGAGCTGCCCGCGCCCTTGTCCTTGTTCTCGTTGTTCTCGTTGTTCTCGTTGTCGCCCTGCCCCCGGTCGGCCCGGTCGCCGCCGTCCGCGGCGACCTGCTCGCCGCAGCCCTTGCGCGGATAGCCGGAGATCGCGCAGAGCAGCGCGTCGGTGTTGTAGCGCAGCGGCTTGGCGACGGCCGCCAGGGCCTCGGCCGTGGTGGCGTCGGACGGCACCCGGGCGCAGGCCGTGCGCGGCGCGGGCGGACTCTCGCCGGAGGGCGCGTCCGCCGCGACGCCGAAGTCCAGGACCAGCGCGACGCGCTTGTCGCCGCCGCGGGCCTCGGTGCCCGAGCAGATGGCGGCGAAGCCGGCCGTCCCGCGCGGCTGGGCCGCGTCCTGGGAGTCCTGGCTCACCGCGAACCGGAAGCCCTGCACGTCCCCGTCGGCGGGGCGCGCCGTGGACGGCCCCTGGGTGGCGTACGTCCACTTCCCGCCCTCGCGGTCCCAGAAGGACCAGTAGCGGTACCCGGCCGCCTGCGCCGGGGCGACGCCCGCCGCCAGCAGGAACACGGCGGCCAGCAGCACGGGCAGGACGCGCGGGAGGCGGTGCGTCACGACCGCTGCCCCGCGCCGCCGCGCCCGCGCAGGACCGACCAGGCGACGGCGGCGACCACGAGGACCACGACGACACCGCCGACGATCCACCAGACGGTGTGCGAAGAGCCGCTGCCCTTGTCCGTCTTGTCTGCCCTATCCGCCTTGTCCGTCGGTGCCGTCGTGCCCTGGCCCTTGCCGTCGGCGGCTTGCTGCGGGGCCGGGCCGGTGGCGTTCAGCGCCTTGACCAGGTCGGTGCCGCCGAAGGCGCGCGGGTCGGTGCCGGTGGCGTGCGCGGCGAAGATCAGCTGGGCGTAGGCGGCCGGACCGCTCTGCGCCGCCCAGGTCCCGGCGTTCTTCTCCAGCCACTCCAGCGGCTTGCGGGCCTGCGCGGCGCCGCCCTGCGCGGCCAGCGCCACGACCGTGTCGGCGGTGTTGCCGTAGTCGGGCTGCGGGTCGGCGCCGGGCAGCGCGGAGGTGAGGTGGCCGTCCTTGGCGACGGCGCGGGTGAGGTAGGCGGCGCCGTTGGCGGCGGCCCGCTCGGGGGCGGGTCCGGCCTCGGAGCAGCGGGCCGCGCCGCCGTCCTTGGCGGCGGACGCGACCAGGCCCTTGCCGAGGATGCCGACGACACCGGCGGCGGTCGCGTCCGCGTTGGCGGCGAGCTTGCCCTGCTTGTCCGGCTGGAAGGCGAACGCGCCCGCGCCGTCGCCCGTGCCGGAGCACGGCAGGGCCAGCTTCAGCAGGGCGTCGTAGGGGGAGTTGCCGTCCTTGAGGACGGACGCGGGCTGGTCACCGGCGGCGGTCAGGGCGCCGACGACGACCGAGGTCGAGTTGGTGTCACTGGCGCCGCCGGGCATATAGCCCCAGCCGCCGTCCTTGTTCTGCACGGACTTCAGCCAGGCCACCGCCTTGCCGGTGACGGCCTCGTGGCCGCCGAGCGCGGTGAGGGCCTGGATGGCGGCGGCCGTGCCGTTGGTGTCCACGGCGGTCTTGGCGTCGCAGGCGCGGGAGGTGTCGGCGCGGAAGGGCGCGAAGCCGCCGCTGGCGCACTGCTGTCCGGCCAGCCAGTCCACGGCCTCGGCGGCGGGCCGTACGCCCGCGGTGTGCTGGGCGAGCAGCGCCAGGGACTGCCGCCAGACGCCGTCGTACTGCGGATCGGTCCTGCCGTACAGCGCCGCCGGGAGCTTGGGTGCGGCGGAGGCGGGCGGGGCGGTGTCGGCGGCGGCGGACTGCACCGGGGCACCGATCACGGCGACGGCGACGGCGGCCAGGGCCGCTGCGCTGCGGCGGATGTTCATGATCGGCGGAAGCCTCTCCCTGCGGGGAGCCGGACAGCGCGGGCGACCCCGGCGGCTCGGCTCCGTATCCCTCGACGGTGCCGTGCACCGGCGGACCGCCGGCGCACGCGAGCCGGTCACGCACGGGTCCGGGGCGGTCCGGCTCCCCGCTCCCGGGAGGGGAGGGGTCACGGTTGCGGGTCAGCGCCGGAATTGCACCGGCTTCCCCCAGGACAGGCGTGAAACGACCGGGCCACTCTACCGGCCCTGTCCGGGGCGGCTGCGGGGCGGCTGCGGGGCGGCCATGGGACGGAGCCGCACCGGCGGGGGCCCCGGAGAGACAAAAGACCTACGAGACGGGTTCCCTTCGCCGGTATGGTCCGGATCAGGTGATGGGGGTCGCCGTCCGGTCCGTCTCGCTCACTGGACCTTCGGCCTCTCAGCCCTACCGTCGACGTCGGCCTTGGCGGATACCGCAGCATCTCGCCCGAGTCGGCTACGCCGGTGGGACTCCCTCACTCGCCTCGCAGGCACTTATCAGTATAGAACGGCTGCTGCGCGACACAAGGGGCAGAAGGGAAAAATCCCCCCTTTTTTCCACCGTCTTCGGCCTTCTGCCGTCTTCTACCGCCCGCCGCCGCTCCCGGGGGCGGCCTCCGTCAGATCGATCAGGCGGCACACCGTGTCGATGTCCGCCTTCACCTGCGCGATGGAGGCCCGGCCCGAGAGCCAGGTGATCAGCGCCGAGAGCCAGGTGTGCTCGATGACGCGCACGGCGGAGAGCTGCTCGGGCGTCGGGTCGTCCTGGCCCATCGCGTCCAGGATGATCGCCGTGGTCTGCCGGGAGACCTGGTCGACCTCGGGGCTCACACTGCGGTCGGCGAAGGTCAGCGCGCGCACCATCGCGTCCGCGAGGTCGGGTTCGCTCTGGAGCGCGAAGAACGCCCGCATCAGCGTCTCCGCGACCCGCTCGGCGGCCCGCTCGCCCGCCGGGGGCCGCTTGCGCAGCGCGCCGTGCAGCCGCTCCAACTGGTCCTGCATGGTGGCGACCAGCAGATGCACCTTGGACGGGAAGTAGCGGTAGAGCGTGCCGAGCGCCACCTGGGAGGACTCCGCGACCTCCCGCATCTGCACCGCGTCGTAGCCGCCCCGGCAGGCCAGGCGCGCGCTGGCGCGCAGGATGCGGCGGCGGCGCGCCTCCTGCCGCTCGGTGAGCGGCGGCGCGGCCGGCCGGGAGGTACGGGCTTGCGCGGGCATGGGTCGCACTCCGTGGCAGTCGGTGGGCCGTGGGGCCGGCGGAGCCGGCGGGCCCGGTGGTCGGACAGCGTGGCAGGGCGTCCGGCCGGTGTGCGAGGGGGCGGGGCGTTCGCCGGCCGTGGTGCGAATCACCCGGTCCCCCGCTCACAGCGCGGCTACCTGCCGGTAGATTCGGAGCCTCCGGAACGATCAAGTCTGAAACTTGTTCTAGATTAGCGTCCCGGCGTAATCTCGCGGCGGTGCAGTCAGAAGGGGGCCCAGAGTGACCGCTGAGGCCAGTCAGGCAGGGTCCCCGGCGGATCTCGCCGCGGACGGCGGGCGACCGCTCAGGATCGCGCTCCTCACCTACAAGGGGAACCCGTTCTGCGGCGGCCAGGGCGTCTACGTCCGCCATCTCTCGCGCGAACTGGCCCGCCTCGGCCACCGCGTCGAGGTGATCGGCTCCCAGCCCTATCCCGTCCTGGACGAGAACGAGGACTACGCGGGCGCGCTGCGCCTGACCGAGCTGCCCAGCCTCGACCTCTACCGTCAGCCCGACCCCTTCCGCACCCCCGGCCGCGGCGAGTACCGCGACTGGATCGACGCGCTGGAGGTCGCCACCATGTGGACCGGCGGCTTCCCCGAGCCGCTGACGTTCTCCCTGCGCGCCCGCCGCCATCTGCGCGCCCGGCGCGGCGAGTTCGACGTCGTCCACGACAACCAGACCCTCGGCTACGGACTCCTCGGCGACGTCGGCGCCCCGCTGGTCACCACCGTCCACCACCCCATCACCGTGGACCGGCGACTGGAGCTGGACGCGGCGGCCACCCGGCAGCGGCAGTGGTCGGTGCGCCGCTGGTACGCCTTCACCCGGATGCAGAAGCGGGTCGCGCGCCGCCTGCCGTCCGTGCTCACCGTCTCCGGCACCTCCCGACAGGAGATCGTCGACCACCTCGGCGTCCGCCCCGACCGCATCCACGTGGTGCACATCGGCGCCGACACCGGCCTGTTCTCGCCCGACCCCTCCGTGGCCCGGGTGAGCGGCCGGATCGTCACCACCTCCAGCGCCGACGTGCCGCTCAAGGGCTTGGTCTTCCTGGTGGAGGCGCTGGCCAAGGTCCGCGCCGAGCACCCCGGCGCCCATCTGGTCGTCGTCGGCAAGCGGCCGTCCGAGGGCCCGGTCGCGCGGGCCGTGGAGCGCTACGGCCTCCAGGACGCCGTCGAGTTCGTCAAGGGCATCTCCGACGCCGAACTGGTCGACCTGGTCCGCTCGGCCGAGGTCGCCTGCGTGCCCTCGCTCTACGAGGGCTTCTCGCTGCCCGCCGCCGAGGCCATGGCCACCGGGACTCCGCTGCTGGCCACGACCGGCGGCGCGATCCCCGAGGTGGCGGGCCGGGACGGCGAGACCTGCCTCGCCGTGCCGCCGGGCGACGCGGAGGCCCTGGCCGCCGGGCTGGTCCGGCTGCTGGGCGACCCCGGCCTGCGGGCGCGGCTCGGCGCCGCCGGACGCGAGCGCGTGCTGCGGCACTTCACCTGGGCCCGTGCCGCCGAGGGCACCGTCGCCCGCTACCGCGAGGCCATCGCGGACTCCGCCCGCCCCGCAGGAGCGGCCGCGCGCCGCCGCCCCGCACCGGCGGCCGCCGCGCCCGCGGCGGACGGGCCCGCGCCGGGCTCACCCGCCGCGACCGCACCCGCCGCACCCGCCGCACCCGCCGCGACCGCACCCGCCGCAGCCGCACCAGCCGCAGAAGCAGCAGACGCATACGAAAGCAGGGCAACGTGCTGACCGTCGACTTCTCCCGGTTCCCGCTCGCCCCGGGCGACCGCGTCCTCGACCTCGGCTGCGGCGCCGGACGGCACGCGTTCGAGTGCTACCGGCGCGGCGCCCGGGTGGTGGCCCTCGACCAGAGCGCCGAGGAGATCCGCGAGGTCGCCAAGTGGTTCGCGGCGATGAAGGAGGCCGGCGAGGCACCCGCCGGGGCCACCGCCACCGCCCTGCGGGGCGACGCCCTCGCGCTGCCCTTCCCCGACGAGTCCTTCGACGTCGTCATCATCTCCGAGGTGATGGAGCACATCCACGACGACAAGGGCGTCCTCGCCGAGATGGTGCGCGTCCTGCGGCCGGGCGGCCGGATCGCGGTCACCGTGCCGCGCTACGGCCCCGAGAAGGTCTGCTGGACCCTGTCCGACGCCTACCACGAGGTCGAGGGCGGCCACATCCGCATCTACAAGGCGGACGAACTGCTCGGCAAGATCCGCGAGGCCGGGCTCAAGCCGTACGGCACGCACCACGCGCACGCCCTGCACTCGCCGTACTGGTGGCTCAAGTGCGCCTTCGGCGTCGACAACGACCAGGTGCTCCCGGTGAAGGCGTACCACAAGTTGCTGGTCTGGGACATCATGAAGAAGCCGCTGGCCACCCGGGTCGCCGAGCAGGCGCTGAACCCGCTGATCGGCAAGAGCTTCGTGGCGTACGCGACCAAGCCCCACCTGCCCCGGGCGGACGCCAAGTGACCACGCCCCGGACAGAACACCTCGTCCTGCCCGGGGTCCTCACCGCCGGGCAGGCCGCCGCCACCGTGGCCGGGCTCCTCGCCGTACAGCGGGAGGACGGCGCCATCCCGTGGTTCCGCGGCCACCACCTCGACCCGTGGGACCACACCGAGGCCGCCATGGCGCTGGACGCGGCGGGCGAGCACGAAGCCGCCGCGCGGGCCTACGACTGGCTGGCCCGCCATCAGCTCCCCGACGGCTCCTGGTACGCCGCCTACGCGGACGGCGCCCACGACGACGTCACCGGCCGCCACCGGGAGACCAACTTCGTCGCCTACGTGGCCGTCGGCGTCTGGCACCACTACCTGTCCACCGGCGACGACACCTTCCTGGACCGCATGTGGCCCGTGGTGTACGCGGCCGTCGAGTTCGTGCTGCGCCTCCAGCAGCCGGGCGGCCAGATCGGCTGGAAGCGCGACGACGACGGAACGGCCACCGCGGACGCGCTGCTGACCGGCTCCGCCTCCGTCCACCACGCGCTGTGCTGCGCGCTGGCCATCGCCGAGCAGCGCGAAGAGCCGCAGCCCGACTGGGAGTTGGCGGCCGGTGCGCTGCGGCACGCGATCCGCAGGCACCCGGAGCGGTTCCTGGACAAGGACCGCTACTCGATGGACTGGTACTACCCGGTGCTCGGCGGCGCGGTCACCGGCGCCGAGGCCAAGGCGCGCATCGAGGCCGGCTGGGAGCGTTTCGTGGTGCCCGGCCTCGGGGTGCGCTGCGTGGTGCCCAACCCGTGGGTGACCGGCGGCGAGTCGGCCGAACTCGCCCTCACCCTGTGGGCGGTGGGCGAGTCCGACCGCGCGCTCGACGTCCTCCAGTCCATCCAGCACCTGCGCGACGCGGACAGCGGCCTGTACTGGACCGGCTACGTCTTCGAGGACGACGCCATATGGCCGCGCGAACTGACCACGTGGACGGCCGGTTCGCTGCTCCTCGCGGTCGCCGCGCTCGGCGGCCACGAGCCCACCTGCACGGTCTTCGCGCAGGACGGCCCGCCCAGGGGACTGGAACCCGACTGCTGCGGCTGACGCGCCCCGGCGGACCGCCGAGGCCGCCGAGGCCGCGTCAGCCGCGGTGCAGCCGGTTGGCCACGGCGTGCCCGATGAACAGGTACACGACCGCGGCCAGGCCGTAGCCCGCGACCACCCGGGCCCACGCCTCGTCGAAGGTGAACAGGTCACGCGACCAGCCGGCGAGCCAGTCGGCCGCTCCATGGATGAACCGCACCAGGTCGTTGGCCCGGTTCGCGTCCAGCAGGTACATCAGGATCCACAGTCCGAGGATGACGGCCATGACATCGGCGACCACCGCGATGACCGTCCCGGCGGAGCCGGAACCCGTGCGATATCGAGGGGACATGCCAAGCGTCTGGCCGCGCGCGGCCGCTTGAAACCTCCCGCGCGCACACGTCGTCACGGCGTACGCACCCTCCGTGCCGTGTTTCGACAGGTATGGCGTGTTTCATCGGGTATGCCGTGGTTCACACGGACCTCTGGAGTATCCGAGACCCGGAGCAACACCTTTCGGAGGACACCGTGCCCGTACCGATACGGCGCCTCACCGTGGCGCTCACCCTCTGCTGCGCCCTGCTCGCCGGTTCCACCCCCGTGTGGGCGGCGGGCCAGGGCGACGGACGGCAGACCGTCCCCAGCGTCGCGGTCGCCGCCCCCACGCCCAGCCCGAGCACCCCCGCCGAGCGGCAGAAGTTCGCCAAGACCCGGTTCGTGGCGAACGCGGGCCTCGCGGCCGGCGCGACCTACCAGTGGATCGTGAAACCGTACAAGGAAGGCAAGTTCAAGAAGGGCGCCAAGCACCGCAGGACGACGCTCGTCAAGGCGGCCCTGGCCGGTGCCTTCACCTACAACCGGCTGAAGGCGGCCGAGCGCAACGCCAAGGGCGACCCGACCCTCTCCAAGGCGCTGGCCCCGCTGGAGTCGGCCGTGGCCGGGCTCAAGGACCTCCCGGCCAAGCTCCGCAAGGGCGACGGCTCGGCCGCGAGCAGCTTCAACGACACCATCAACAAGGTGAAGGACGCGGGCAAGGGCGCGGGCGCGCCCGTCAAGGACAAGGTGCCCACGCCGTCCGAGCTGCGGCAGGGCGCCAAGTCCGGCTCCTGAGCCGCCCGTACGCTCGCGCGCGACGGTCGCGCGAACGGCGACGGCCCCCCGCCGGGAGTCTTCCGGGCGGGGGGCCGTACGGCCATGGAGCCATGGAGCCATGGAGCCGTGGAGAGCGGCGGCGCGGGATCAGCCGCGCTGGATGTTCGAGGTGTCCTGGAGGACACCGCGGCGGCCGTCCTGCATCTCGGTCAGCAGGCCCTGGCCGCGCTGCTCGACGGCCAGGTACCAGACGCCCGGCGCCAGTTCGGCGATCGGCGCGGACGAACCGTCCTCGCCGAACAGCGGACGCGGCGCGGGCACCGCGAACCAGAACGGCGAGAAGGCCGGCGTCTGCTGACCGGCGGCCGCCGGGGCGGGGGCGGGCTGGCCCGGCTGCGGCTGCCCGCCGAAGGACTGACCGCCCTGCGGCTGCGCGCCGTACGGCTGAGGCTGGGCGCCCGGGTAGCCGTAACCGGCCTGCGGCTGCCCGCCGTACGGGCCCGCGGCGACCGGCTTGGGCGCCGAGACCAGCGGTGCCTGGAGCGCCGGGACCAGCGGGGTGGCGATCACCGCGCCCGCCATGACCAGGGACGCGATGAAGCCGAGGATCAGGCCCGCGCCCGCGCCGACCGTGCTCGGCGTGTCCACCAGGTCCCAGAACAGGATCCACGCCACGAGCACCGTGAACCCCGCGCCGACCGTGCCCAGTTCCAGACCGGCCACCTTGCGGGGCTGGGGCAGGCAGCGCTGCACGACGACCAGGACCGCACCGATCACCCCGCCCATGTAGATGCCGAGCCCCAGACCGAGCCCGTCCCAGGCATTGGTGCCGAGGTAGTTGTCGTACGTGTGGAGGAACGACGCGATGAACAGCAACACCGCTGCTCCGATCACCACGCCGTCGCCCCGAGTGAGGGAGCGGATATTCACTTCAGGTCCTTCAGTCGTCTTGTCGCGGGTCAGAGGCGTCGCTTCGGCAGGCCGCCGGTACCGGGTCCTGGGGTGAAGCGCGGGGGTGGCCCCTCATCGTACGGGTGACACTATCGTCCGTCCGGCGCGCCTGTCCGCCGGGAACGGGGTGCGGATCACGACCCGCGCAGGAAACTCACGATTCCCTCAGACAACCCCTCCGCCGCCTTCTGCCGCCAGCTTCCGCTGGTCAGCAGGGCCGCGTCGGTGCGGTCGCGCATATTGCCGCACTCGATGAACACCTTGGGAACCGTTGACAGATTGAGACCCCCGAGGTCCTTCCGCGTGACGAGTCCGGTGCCGCCGCCGAGGTAGGTGGACGGCGGTTCGCCGGTGCTCCGCCGGAAGCCGTCCGCGACGTGTTCCCCCAGGTCCCTGGAGGCGGCCGCGATCGGGCGGGTGTCGGCGGCGCCGGCGTGCACGGCCGCCGGGAGGATCACGTGGAAGCCGCGGTCGCCGGGGGCGGCGCCGTCGGCGTGGACCGAGACCGCCGCGTCCGCGTGCGCGCTGTTGCCGATCCGGGCGCGCTCGTCCACGCACGGCCCCCAGTCCGGGGAGCCGTCGTCGTGGGTCAGCTTCACCGTGACGCCCTGCCGCTGGAGCAGCGTGCGCAGCCGGTGCGCCACGTCCAGCGTGAACCGCGCCTCGGCGTAGCCGTCGTTCGTGGACGTGCCCGTGGTGTCGCACTCCTTGCGGTCGGTGCCGATGTCCACCGGGCGGGCGATCTGCGACGTGTGGCGGAAGTTGCCGGGATTGTGGCCCGGGTCGATGACGACGACCTTGCCCGCGAGGCTGCCCGCGCCGGACCCCTTGCCGTCACCGGAGGACGGGCCGGGGGAGCCGGGCGACGGCGTCCCGGGGCCGCCGGACGGCGCACCCGGGGCGGAGACGGCGGGGGAGGCGGGAGAGGCGGCGGAGCCGTCGTCCGGCGCGCCCACCGCCTCGTACCCCAGCCAGCCCAGCAGCCCGCCGCACACCAGCGCGGTGAGCAGCACGACGGGCGTACGGCGCGAACGGCCGGGGCGCCCGGAGGGCTCGGGGCGGTCCGGGTGCGGGCTCCGGGGGCCTGGGTCTGCGTACGACACGGCTGCGACTCTAACCGCGCGCCGGGGCGCTCGCGCCGGTCCGCCGCAGGACGCGCAGCGAGCCCGTCGCCGACACCTCGGTGAACTCCCCGGACTCCAGCGCCCGCAGATACACGCGGTACGGCGCCTGCCCGGTGAACTCGTCCTCGGGCTCCGGGAACACGTCGTGGATGACGAGCAGCCCGCCCGCCGCCAGGTGCGGGGCCCAGCCCGCGTAGTCGGCACCGGCGTGCTCGTCGGTGTGCCCGCCGTCGACGAAGACCAGCCCGAGCGGGGTGTTCCACAGCGCGGCGATCTGCGGCGAGCGGCCGACGAGCGCCACCACGTGCTCCTCCAGACCGGCCCGGTGCAGCGTGCGCCGGAACGCGGGCAGCGTGTCCATCAGGCCGAGCTCCGGGTCGACCGTCTCCGGGTCGTGGTAGTCCCAGCCGGGCTGCTGCTCCTCGCTGCCCCGGTGGTGGTCGACGGTGAGCGCGGTGACTCCCGCCCGCCGCGCCGCGTCGGCGAGCAGCACCGTGGAGCGCCCGCAGTACGTGCCGACCTCCAGCAGCGGCAGCCCGAGCCGCCCCGCGTCCGCCGCCGCCGCGTACAGCGCCAGCCCCTCGTCCGTGGGCATGAACCCCTTCGCGGCCTCGAACGCGGCCAGGATGTCGGGCTTCGGTACCGCGGTCATGCGGCGGGTCCTTCCGGTCGTACGTACGGCGTGCCGGGCGCCCATGCTGCCGCACCCGCTGCCGGGCGGGCGACAGCGGGTGCGGTGGGGTGCGTGCGGCGGGCGGCCCAGGCGGTGGACGGGCGGCTCAGGCGGTGGACGGGCGGCTCAGGCGGTCCCGGCCGGACGGTACCGGCGGCCGGGACGTCAGGCGCTGACCGTCTCGCCCGGCAGGGCCAGGTCGAGGTCGACCGGGCGGTCGTCGCCGGTGTGGGTGGCCGAGGCCGCGTGCGGGCCGTGGCCGGTGGCGCGGGCGGCCAGGACATACGGTCCCCGGACCGGGACCGCGAGGGCGTAGCTGCCGTCGGCCGAGGAGAGGGTGGCGCCGGCCTGGCGGCCGTGCCGGTCGATCAGCGTGACCTTGGCGCGGGCGACCGGGGCGCCGGCGGCGTCCAGGACCCGGCCGCGGAAGCCGCCCAGCATCTCCTGCGCGCGGGCCAGGTTCGCGTCCTCCTCGCTGCTGGCGCGCAGCTGCGGGGCGGTGGAGCGGGCGGGCCGGGGCAGGCACAGGGCGAGTACCAGGCCGACGGCGACGGCGCCGGTGGCGATCAGGAAGGAGACGCGGAAGCCGTGCATGGTGGGCACGGCCACGCCGTTCACCTGGTGGGCGGTGTTGGCCAGCACCATGCCGATCACGGCGCTGGAGACCGAGGTGCCGATGGAGCGCATCAGCGTGTTCAGGCCGTTGGCCGCGCCGGTCTCGGCGGCCGGGACCGCGCCGACGATCAGCGCGGGCAGCGAGGAGTAGGCGAGGCCGATGCCGGCGCCCAGCATCACCGAGGTGAGCACCGTCTGCCAGGCCGCGTCCATCAGGCCGAGGCCGCCGCCGTAGCCGATCGCGATGATCATCAGGCCGATGACCAGGGTGGTCCGGGGGCCGTAGCGGGCGGAGAGCCGGGCGTAGACGGGCGCGGTGAACATCATCGTCAGGCCGAGCGGGGCCACACACAGACCCGCGACGACCATCGACCGGCCGAGGCCGTAGCCGGTGGCGGTGGGGAGCTGGAGCAGCTGCGGCAGGACCAGGGAGACGACGTAGAAGGCGACGCCGACCATGATCGAGGCGAGGTTGGTGAGCAGCACCTCGCGGCGGGCGGTGGTGCGCAGGTCGACCAGCGGGGCCTTGCTGCGCAGCTCCATCAGGCCCCACAGCAGCAGGACGACGACGGCGGCGGCGAACAGGCCGAGCGTGGTGGGCGAGGACCAGCCCCAGTCGCTGCCCTTGGTGATCGGCAGCAGGAACAGCACCAGTCCGGCGGACAGGCCGAGCGCGCCCGGCAGGTCGAAGGAGCCCGCGGCGCGCATCGGCGACTCGGGGACGGTCAGCAGGGTGAGCACGATGGCGAGGACACCGAGTCCGGCGGCGCCGTAGAAGAGGGCGTGCCAGTCGGTATGCTGGGCGACGAGGGCCGCGGCGGGCAGCGCGAGGCCGCCGCCGACGCCGATGGAGGAACTCATCAGCGCCATCGAGGAGCCGAGCTTCTCGCGCGGCAGCATGTCGCGCATCAGGCCGATGCCGAGCGGGATCGCGCCCATGGCGAAGCCCTGGAGCGTACGGCCCACGATCATGGCGAGCAACGCACTTGTGAAGGCGCTGACCAGCGCGCCCGCGACCATGACCGTGAGGCTGGCTATCAGCATCCGGCGCTTGCCGTAGAGGTCGCCGAGGCGGCCCATGATCGGCGTGGCCACGGCGCCGGAGAGGAGGGTGGAGGTCAGGACCCAGGTGGCGTTGCTGGGGGTGGTGTCCAGCAGCAGCGGCAGGTCCTTGATGACCGGGACGAGCAGGGTCTGCATCACCGCGACAACGATGCCCGCGAAGGCGAGAACCGGGACGACGGCCCCGCTCGCGCTCCGGGAGGGCCGGTTGGTCGTCGTGAGCGTCATTGAGGGCGGCCTCCAGGCCTTGAGAACGAAGGTTCGGTGATCATCCGTACGGGATAAGTGCCGGGTAAACCTCGTTCGCCGGGGCACCTATTCCGATGCTTCGGCGTACTAACGAATTCTTGACCGTTCCGAAAGAATCTGACTAGGAGTCAGGCATGATCCGGTCGCAACGAGGCAGAGCGGGACGGGGGCGCGCGGACCGGAGGGGCTAGGCGGACTAGGCCGAGAGGACCAGGTGAAGGCGGCCCGAAATCCCGATGCAAGGGGCACCGGCCGCTTGAGACCATGACAACCATGCTCAAAGCCGCCGGTCGCACCGCGACCACCCGCAGCCGTGTCCCGGCTTCACCCACCTGGCTCGTCGTCGCCCTCGCCTGTGCCGGACAGTTCCTGGTCGTCCTGGACGTGTCCGTCGTCAACGTCGCCCTCCCCTCGATGCGCGCCGACCTCGGGCTCAGCGGCCCGGGACTGCAATGGGTGGTGAACGCCTACGCCATCGCCTTCGCCGGGTTCATGCTGCTCGGCGGCCGGGCCGGCGACCTCTACGGCCGCAAGCGCATGTTCCTGGTCGGCCTCGGCCTGTTCACGCTGGCCTCGCTCGGCGGCGGCCTCGCCCAGGAGGGCTGGCAACTGCTGCTGGCCCGCGCCGTGCAGGGGCTCGGCGCCGCCGTGCTCGCCCCCTCCACCCTGACCCTGCTCACCGCCGCCGTCCCCGAGGGCGCCGCCCGCGCGCGGGCGATAGCCACCTGGACGGCGGTCGGCGCGGGCGGCGGCGCGGCGGGCGGCCTGGTCGGCGGGATCCTGGTGCAGGGCCTGTCCTGGCGGTGGGTGCTGCTGATCAACGTGCCGGTCGGCGCGGTGGTGCTGGCCGCCTCGGTGCGCCGGCTGGTGGAGAGCCGGGCCGGTGAGCGCAGGCGCCTGGACCTGCCGGGCGCACTGCTGGTGACCGCCGGGCTCGCCGTCCTGGCGTACGGCATCTCGCAGACCGAGGCCGAGGGCTGGACCGCGGCGGCCACCCTGGTCCCGCTGCTCGCCGGGCTCGTCCTCATCGCCGCCTTCCTCGCCGTGGAGGCGCGCACCGCCGCCCCGCTGATGCCGCTCGGCCTGCTGCGGGTGCGCTCGGTGGCGTCCGCGAACGCGGCGATGCTGATCTGCGGCTCGGCGATGTTCTGCATGTGGTTCTTCATGACGCTGTACGCGCAGAACGTGCTCGGCTACTCCCCGCTGGACGCCGGACTCGCCCTGGTCCCCAGCTCCCTCGCCGTCGTCCTCGGCTCCAAGATCGCACCGCGCCTGATGCGGGCGGCGGGCGCGCGCAACGTCGCCGTGCTCGGCACCCTGGTGTCGGCCGCCGGCTTCGGCTGGCAGTCCCTGATGAAGGCGGACAGCGGCTATCTGACGTCGATCATGTTCCCCGGCATCCTGATGATGCTGGGCGCGGGCCTGGCCGGCACCCCGCTCGCCGCCCTGGCCACCTCCGGCGCCGCCCCCGGCGACGCCGGACTCGTCTCCGGCCTCATCAACACCTCCCGCACGATGGGCGGTTCCCTCGGCCTCGCCGTCATGTCCACCCTCGCCGCCGCCCGCACCGCCGGCCGCACCACCCCCGCCGCCCTCACCGACGGCTACGCTCTCGTCTTCCGCACCGGCACCGCCGTCGTCCTGGCCGGCGCCCTGCTGATGGCGGTGTGGCTGCCCCGGGGGGTGGGGGGCGGGGAGCGGCGGGCCTAGGGACTGCCCGGGGCGCGCCGGGCCGTGAAAACTCCCCCCGGCCCGGCGGGCGGCGGTGCCTTCCGGGGCCGCGGCGCCACCCGGCGCACGGTTTCCGCCGGGTACCGGGGCGATCCCCCTGCCTCGCCCGTACCAGCCCGGCGGTGCCCCGCACAGGGCTCCTGGAGGACCCCGTAGGGCCGCGCCTGACCTGGGCTTTCGGTGAGTACGGCACTACCGTCGGGGCACCGGGAACGGGCCCGGGGCAGGGCCCGCCCGAAGGCCCTGGGAGGGGAAGCGCATGGACCGGGACATCCGCACCGTGGACGACGTGCTCCGGCTGCTGGACGGGCTGTTCGCCCCCGGCGCCGACCGCTGGACGGGCGGTGCCGCCGACTGGTGGGACGGCTTCTACGCCGACCGGGACCGGCCGGTGCCGTTCTTCGCCGCCGCCCCCGACGAGAACCTGGTGGAGTGGCTGGACCGGGGGCTGATCGGCGGGCGCCGGGCCCTGGACCTCGGCTGCGGTCCGGGCCGCAACGCCCTGCACCTGGCGGCGCGCGGCTACGCGGTGGACGCCGTGGACCTCTCACCGGCCGCCGTGGACTGGGCGCGGGAACGGGCCCGCGCCGCCGGTGCCGAGGTGCGCTTCCTGTGCGGGGACGCCTTCGCCGCGAGCGGGACCGGCCTCACCGGTCCGTACGACCTCGTCTACGACTCCGGATGCTTCCACCACCTGCCGCCGCACCGCCGGATCAGCTACCTCGCCCTGCTGGACCGGGTCCTCGCCCCCGGCGGCCGGTTCGCCCTCACCTGCTTCGCCGCCGGTGCCATGGGCTGCGAACTGCCCGACGCCGAGCTGTACCGCACCGCCGGGCTGCACGGCGGGCTCGCCTACACGCCGGAGGCGCTGCGCCGGATCTTCTCCGGGCTGACGGAGGTGGAACTGCGCCGGATGCGCGCCGAACCCGACGGGTCGCCGCGCTTCGGGGAGGACTTCCTGTGGACGGCGCTGTTCCGCAGGCAGCCGTCCGGGACCGGGCCCTCGGCCTGAGACCGGGCGGCCTCTACAGCCACCCCTGCTGGCGGGCCTCGCGCATGGCTTCCATGCGGTTGCGGGTGCCGGTCTTGCCGATGGCGGAGGAGAGGTAGTTGCGGACGGTGGACTCGGAGAGGTGGAGTCTGGCGGCGATGTCGGCGACCGTCGCGCCGTCGGCGGACGCCTTGAGGACGTCGCACTCACGGACGGTGAGGGGGCTGGGGCCCGCGCTGAGGGCCGCCGCGGCGAGGGCCGGGTCGACCACCGTCTGACCGGCCAGCACCCGCCGGATCGCCGCCGCCAGCTCCTCCACCGGGCCGTCCTTGACGAGGAAGCCGGCCGCGCCCGCCTCCATGGCCCGGCGCAGATAGCCGGGGCGGCCGAAGGTGGTGAGGATCAGCACCTTGCAGCCGGGGGCCCGCTCGCGCAGCTCGGCGGCGGCGTCGAGACCGCTGCGGCCGGGCAGTTCGATGTCCAGGAGCGCCACGTCGGGGCGGTGGGCCAGCGCGGCGTCCACGATGGCGTCCCCGGCCGCCACCTGCGCGACGACCTCCATGTCCTCCTCCAGCCCGAGCAGCAGCGCGAGCGCGCCCCGCATCATCCCCTGGTCCTCGGCGAGAAGGACCCGGGTGCGTTCGGCCGGACGGTGCTCCTGCGGCGTCTCGTTCACGGGGCAAGCGTAGGGACTCCGGGGAGCGGCGGGCGCCGGAACGGTTCTCTCGGGACGGGCCCGCGGTCCCGGGTCAGCATCCGGCCGGGCGCGTGCCCAGGTCCGTGCCGCCCGGGAGTGCCGTGGCCAGGGCCGCGGCGGTCAGTTCCTCGGTGCTGGCGGGGAGTTCGGCGGTGACCGTGAAGCCGCCGCGCGGGGACGGGCCGGTGTGGAGGGAGCCGCCGGCCGCGGCGAGGCGTTCGGTGAGGCCCTTGAGTCCGGTGCCGCCGATGCCGGGGGTGCGGGCCGGGGCCGCGGGGCCCGGGGCGCCGGTGCCGTTGTCGGCGACGGTGAGGCGGACCCGCTCGGCCCCGCCCGTCACCGCGATCTCGCAGCGTCCGGCGCCGCTGTGGCGCACCGCGTTGGTGACCGCCTCGCGCACCACCCAGCCCAGCAGCGCCTCCGTCTGCGGCGTCAGCGGCGGCCCCGAGCGGCGTACGACGGGCTCGATGCCCGCGGCGGTCAGCGCCGAGCGGGCCCGGTCCAGCTCCGTGCTCAGGCTGCCCTCGCGGTAGCCCGTGACCGCCTCGCGGATCTCGGTGAGCGCCTGCCGGCCGACCGACTCGATGTCGCCGACCTGCGCCAGCGCCGCGTCCAGGTCCCGCGGCGCCAGCCGCCGCGCCGCCTCCGACTTCACCACGATCACCGACAGGGTGTGCCCCAGCAGATCGTGCAGATCGCGGGAGAAGCGCATCCGCTCCTCCTCCACCGCGCGCCGGGCCAGCTCCTCCCGGGCGGCCCGCAGCTCCCGCACCGCCTCGCTCAGGCTCAGGATCGCCGCCGTCACCATGGTGGACAGGAACGTCGCGTACGCGATGTTGACCCCGTCCCAGCCCTCCCGGAAGCCCGCGACGAGCCCCGAGAACACCGCCAGTGACAGCCCCGCCTTCCCCAGCCAGGGACCGCGCAGGATCGAGCCCGCGGCCAGCCCGAGCAGCGGGAAGAACAGCAGCCAGTTCCCGCCGTAGCCCAGGCCCAGCGCGGTGGTGACCAGCCCCATCAGCCCCAGCGCGGTCCGGGTGGCCCGCGCCGCCCGCCGCTTCTTGTCGAACGCGTTGAAGACGACGTAGACGTACAGCGAGTTGAACGCGAGCAGCCCGAGCACGCCGCCCCAGGCGTGGGGCGTGCGGCCCTGGAAGATGTTGGAGAGCGAGCCGAGACCCATCAGCAGCCACGGCAGCAGCGCGAACCCGCTCGGCGGCGGCCCCGAGTCCTCCGGCACCTCGCCGGCCTTCCGCGCCGCCTTCCACTCGCCCTTGAGCCGCGCCTTGTTGTCCTTCCAGAACCGCCGCGCCTCCCGGGCCTCGCGGACCGCCTCCTGCCAGGACCGCTTGTGGTGGGCGATGCTGAGCGACCAGTGCTCGGTGATGCTGCGCGTCCGGCTCATGTTCCGTTCCCCCGATCAGACGGTTGCCGCGGTGCGGCGGTACGCCAGCACAGCGTACGAACCGAACGCCGCGAGCCAGCCCGCCAGCACGAGGACGGCACCCATGGCCGGAGCATGCCCCTCGGTGACCGCCAGCCCGACCTGGGAGAAGCGGTTGGTGGGCGTGTACGCGGACACCGAACGCAGCCAGTGCGGGAACAGGTCGACCGGGAACCACAGCCCGCCGACCACCGCCAGTCCCAGGTTGCACACCAGGTTCGCCACGGCCGAGGTCTGCGGGGTGTTCAGCCGGTAGCCGTTGCCCAGCCCCAGCAGCGTGAACGGCACCGAGCCCAGCCACAGCAGCAGCGCCGTCAGCGCCCACTGCCACACCGCCAGCCGTACGCCGTTGACCAGGCCACCCGCCAGCAGCACCGCGCAGATCGCGGGCAGCACCGTCACCGCGCCGGTCAGCGCCCGTCCCGTCACCACCTGGCGCGGGGTCATCGGCGTCACCCGCAGCTGCCGCAGCCAGCCCAGCGACCGGTCCTCGGCGACCGCGCCACCCGTGTTCAGCGCCGCGCCGACCGCGCCGTAGGCGGCCATGCCCACCATCGCGGCCGTCCGCCACCCGCCGGTGCCGTCGGTGTTGTCGGTGTTGCCCGTGCCGATGTTGGTGAACAGCAGATACATCATCACCGGCACGGCGACCGAGCCGATCACGAACCCGGTGTCGCGCAGCGTGCGCCGCACTTCGAGGCGCAGGTAGTCCCACATCAGACCGTCTCCTTCCCGAAGGCCCGGCCGGCGGCGCCGGTCAGGGCCAGGAACGCCTCGTCCAGCGAGGCCGGGGCCACCTCGAGGCCGCGTATCGCGCCCAGACCGGCCAGCGCGACCACCGTCGCGTCCGCGTCGTCGGTGCGCAGCCGCGCCCGGTCCCCGCGCACCTCCAGGGACCGCACCCCCGGCAGCAGCTCAAGACCGGCCGTGCCGCGTCCGGACAGGTCGAACGCGACCAGACCGCCGCCCGCCGCCTGCCGCAGCTCCTCGCCGGTGCCGTCCGCGACGATCCGCCCCCGGTCCAGGACCAGGATCCGGTCGGCGTACGCGTCGGCCTCCTCCAGGTAGTGCGTGGAGAACAGCACCGTGCGCCCGCCGCGCGCATACGCCCGCATCGCCTCCCAGAACGCGTGCCGCGCCTCCACGTCCAGCGCGGCCGTCGGCTCGTCCAGGACCAGCAGCGCCGGATTCCCGGCGAGCGCCATCGCGAACCGCACCCGCTGCGTCTGGCCGCCGGAGAGCCGGTCCACGCGCCGCCCCGCCAGCTCGGCGATCCCGGCCAGCTCCAGCACCCGGGCCAGGGGCAGCGGCTCCGGATAGCGGCGGGCCACGAAGCCCACCAGCTCGCCCACCGTCACCCGGGGCACCGCCCGTGCCTCCTGGAGCATCGCCCCCACGCGACCGGCGCGCACCGCCTGCTCCGGCGCCCCGCCGAACAGCTCCACCGCGCCCGCGTCGGGCGCGACAAGACCCAGCAGCAGCGAGATCGCGGTCGACTTGCCGGCACCGTTGCGGCCGAGCAGCGCCACCGTCTCGCCGCGCCCGATCTCCAGGTCGATACCGTCCGCTGCGCGCACCGCGCCGTACGTCTTGACCGCCCCCGTGAAGGACACGGCACTTCGTGTCTGTGTCATGGCAGTGACGCTACGGATCCGGGCCCGGCCCCCGGCAGAGGCGCTTGTACGCACTCCGCCACGACGTCCGCCCTGCCGCGGGCAGGACAAATGTCCCGCCCCGCCACGCTGAGGTACCGTCAGGAAATGTGCCCGCCCGGCGCACCGGGTGTACAGAGGAGCCCATGCCCCTCGACGCAGCCCGCGCCCTCGCGGCCGGACCCCGCACCCGTGAGATCTCCTGGACCGACCGGGACGTACGCCTCTACCACCTCGCCCTCGGCGCGGGCGTCCCCGCGACCGACCCGCGCGAGCTGCGCTACACCCTGGAGACCCGGCTGCACGTCCTGCCCAGCTTCGCCACGGTGGCGGGCGGCCGGCCGCCCGGTGTGATCGACGCGCTGTCCGTGCCCGGCGTCGACGTCGACCTCGCCCGCGTCCTGCACGGCGGGCAGGCGCTGACCGTGCACCGCCCGCTCCCCGTCGCGGGCACCGCCACCGCCACCAGCCGGATCACCGCCGTGCACGACAAGGGGACGGCGGCCGTCCTCGTCCTGCGCACCGACGCCGTCGACGCGGACGGGCCGCTGTGGACCGAGGAGGCGCGGATCTTCGTGCGCGGCGCGGGCGGCTGGGGCGGCGACCGCGGCCCCTCCGCGCGCGCCGGGGCACCGGTCGGCGACCCGGACCGCACCGTGGAGCGGCCGGTGCGCGAGGACCAGGCGCTCCTCTACCGGCTGACCGGCGACGCCAACCCGCTGCACGCCGACCCGGACTTCGCGCGGGCCGCCGGTTTCGACCGGCCGATCCTGCACGGGCTGTGCACCTACGGCATGGCCCTCAAGGCGGTCGTCGACACACTCCTCGACGGCGACGCGGCACGCGTGCGCTCCTGCGCCGCACGGTTCGCCGGGGTGGTGCACCCGGGCGAGACGCTGCGGATCCGCATGTGGCGTCCGGGGCCGGGGTCTGGGCCGGGCACGGTCCGGGTGGCGGTGGGCGCCGTCGAGCGCGGTGACGCGCCGGTGCTGGCGGAGATGACCGTGGGCCTGGGCCGGCGCTGAGGCCGCCGGGACGCGGAACGGCCCCGCCCTCCGGTGCTTCCGTTCGGAGGGCGGGGCCGCGCTGTGCTCCCCGTGCTGTTCGGGCCGCTGTCAGGCCGCCACTTCGGCCTGCTCCCCGGCCGGCTTGCGGTGCCGTCCGGCGGGAGCCGTCTCACCGTCGTGGGAGGAGGTCTGGCCGCGGTGCCTGCCGTGGCCCTCGGGCTCCTGGACGTCGGTCGGACGCGGCTGGGTCGTGCTGGCGTCGGTCATCGGAAAAACTCACCCCGTCAACATCATCTTTCGTACAGCCGGGCGAGTTTAACCGGCACACCTCGGGCGAAATCCAGGCGGCCACGCCAACCGGCACGATTCCGTTACCTGCTCGCCATACGTCCCGTGACCGGCCCTGTCATCCGGCCGGTACGCGCGGCTTGTTGAAGGGTGACGGGGCGGGGAACGACGGGTGACGGAGGGTCGGATTCCGCCGGTTCCGCCGCCGGGCCAGCCGCCGGTTCCGCCGCCGGTTCCGTCTCCGGACAAGCGGCCGCTTCCGCCGCCGGTTCGGCTGTTTCGGCCGGTGCGGGCTGCGGTCCCGGGGCCCCGCGCGGGGGCCGGGGCGAGGTCCGGTGCGGGGTGCGGGGAGCGGCCGGGCGCGAGAAGCCGGAAGGCGGCCGGGACGAGGAAACCGGGGGAGGAGTGGGTGGGTTGGGGACCGGCGGGGGTGCCGGGGCCTCCGGTGCCAGGGGCGCGGGGGGAGGCGTGCGCGGGCGCGGGGGCGGCCCGGGGCGTCCGCGCCGGTGGCCGGGGCGCCCGGCCGGGGGGACGCCGCTGCGGCGGGACGCGGGTGAGGCCGGGCGGGACTCCGGCGGGGCCCGGCGCCGGGCCCTCCGTACGGCCCCTCGCCCTGGCGGGGTCCCGTGAGCGGCCCCTCGCCGGGCAGTCCCTGCGGCCGCGGTGCCTGCTGCCCGTACGGCATCGGGCCCGGCGG
The DNA here is from genome assembly GCF_058344915.1 of Streptomyces sp. PL-25. NCBI lineage: Bacteria > Bacillati > Actinomycetota > Actinomycetes > Kitasatosporales > Streptomycetaceae > Streptomyces > Streptomyces sp. PL-25. The sequence continues at coordinate 2,035,645 of NZ_CP136997.1, read as the reverse complement.
GGCGTACGGCCCCGGGCGCGGACCGGGCTGGGGGTACGGCCGCGCGACCGGCTGCTCCTGGAGCCCCGCGCCGGGCGGCCCCCCGTAGGGCCCGTACGGCCTGACGCGAGGTCTCCCCGCACCGGCCCCGCCGTCCGGTGCCGCGCCCGGCCGGACCGCCGGTACCGCCAGCTCCGCGCCCGGTCCTGTGCCCGGCCCCGTGTCCGGTCCTGCGCCTGGCCCCGTGCCTGGTCCTGCGCCCGGTCCCGTGCCTGGCCCTGCGCCCGGTCCCGTGCCTGGTCCTGCGCCCGGCCCGCCGTCCGGCGCACCGGCCGGCGACGGCAGCGCCAGAGCCCGCCGGACCGGTACCCAGCGGGGCGCGCGGACCGCCGGAAGCGCCGCCCGGGGGCTGCCCGCCTCGCGCCCCGGGTCCCGGCCCGGCGCCGTCCACCGGGCCACCCCGCACGGCACCGCGCCCGTGCTGAACGGCAGCCGCAGGGCGCCGTCGCCGGTCCAGACCCCGGCGCCGGGCAGCCACCCCTCGGGCGCGGGCAGATGGCGTACGCGCCGCTCGGCGGGCCGCCACACGCCGATCCAGCTGCCGTACGCGCCCTCGTAGCGCAGCGCCACCGCGCACTGCTCCGGGGTCAGCACCTGGCCCGGCTGGACCGCGAACGGCGTCACCGCGCAGTCCGGCACCTCCAGGCCGCTCGGGAAGCGCACCGGCAGGGTGCTGCCGAGCACGCCCCAGCCCAGCCGGGCCCGCCCGGGGGAGGGGGCGTCCGAGCGGATCAGCAGCAGCCCGCTGTCGGGGTCGGCGAGCAGCAGCCGGTCGTCGCTGTGCGGGGCGATCTGGAGCAGCGGGGTCACCTCGCCGCCGACGAGGTCCACCACGACCGTCTTGGTGCGCCCGCCGTCCCACCGGTCCAGGGCCAGCAGCCGCCCGGAGCGGTCCAGCCAGACCCCGCCCGAGCAGCGGCCGGGCACCTCGGCCAGCAGCTCGGGGCCGATACCGGCGCCCGCCACCAGCCACACCGCCGAGGTGAGCGGGCCCACGGCGAGGGCGTACGCCCGCTCGCCGCCGGGCGCGCAGGGCAGCAGCCGCAGCCGGGTGCGGTCGGGGCACTCGACCGCGCCCAGGGACAGCTCGCCGGTGCCGGAGCCCGCCGGGTAGAGCAGCGAGAAGGTGTGCCGGCCGGCCACCAGCCGCCGTACCAGGACCCGGCCGTCGCCCATCGGCTGCACCTCGGTCCCGGGCTCCTCGGGCCGTTCGGCGGGCAGCGGCACGGCGTACGGCTCGGGGCCGTCCAGCGTCCAGCGCTCCGGGTACCAGGAGCCGCCGCCGCGGGTGAGCCGGGCCGCGTAGGCGCCGTCCACCGTGATCGCGCAGGGCGCCGCGGGCGTCGCGCCGTCCTCGGCGGCCGCTCGCGGCGGGGCTGGGGCGCCCTCCTGTTCACGTGCGGCCGAGGGCCCCGGAGAGGCACAGACTGTCATTATTCGGTCACCTCCTGCGAGGACGCTAGTTTTCGTACGCACAGGCGGTGGCCCGGCGGGCGGAGGCTTCACACATACGGGTGGCCCAGGAACGATTCGCCGGAGAAAAGCGGAACGTTTGTGCTGGCGGGAAACGAAACCTCTGTGCGAAGGCACCACCGGACGAGTCCGGCGCCGGGACGGCCGTCCCCGGGCGACGGCACCGGTTCAGCCGCGCCGAACACCCAGGTAGCCTTGCACCCGTGCCCCGTCTGTCTGAAGTCATCGCCGCGCTGGAAGCCCTGTGGCCGCCCGAGCGGGCCGAGTCCTGGGACGCGGTCGGCACCGTCGCCGGTGACCCGGACCAGCAGGTCGGCCGGGTCCTGTTCGCCGTCGACCCGGTCAGCGAGACCGTCGACGAGGCGGTGCGGCTCGGCGCCGACCTGCTCGTCACCCACCACCCGCTCTATCTGCGCGGTACGACGACGGTGGCGGCCTCCACCTCCAAGGGCCGCGTCGTGCACACCCTCATCAAGAACGACATCGCCCTGCACGTCGCCCACACCAACGCGGACACCGCCGACCCGGGCGTCAGCGACGCGCTCGCCGGAGCGCTGGACCTCCGGGTCCTACGGCCCCTCGTCCCGGACCCGGACGACCCGGCGGGCCGCCGCGGTCTGGGCCGCGTCTGCGCGCTCGACCACCCGCTGACCCTGCGCGAACTGGCCGCACGCGCCGCCGCGCGGCTGCCCGCGACCGCGCAGGGCATCCGCGTCGCCGGCGATCCGGAGCAGCGGGTGCGCACGGTCGCCGTGAGCGGCGGCAGCGGCGACAGCCTCTTCGACGCCGTGCGCGCCGCAGGCGTGGACGCGTTCCTCACCGCGGACCTGCGCCACCACCCGGCCTCCGAGGCCCGCGCGCACAGCCCCCTCGCGCTGCTCGACGCGGCGCACTGGGCCACCGAGTGGCCCTGGTGCGAGCTGGCCGCCGCCCAGCTCGACGAGATCTCCGACCGGCACGGATGGGACCTGCGGGTCCATGTCTCCACGACGGTCACCGATCCCTGGACCGCCCACGCGGCGTCCACCACCACCGACAACTAGACACCCCATGGGAGCCCCCAACTGAACGCCGCGCCCGCCGACCAGATCCGACTCCTCGACGTCCAGGCCCTCGACGTCCGCCTCCAGCAGCTCGCGCACCGGCGCCGGTCGCTGCCCGAGCACGCCGAGATCGACGCGCTCGGCAAGGACCTCACCCAGCTGCGCGACCTGCTCGTGGCCGCGCAGACCGAGGAGAGCGACTGCGCCCGCGAGCAGACCAAGGCCGAGCAGGACGTCGACCAGGTGCGCACCCGCGCCACCCGCGACCAGCAGCGCCTGGACTCCGGCGCGGTCACCTCCCCGAAGGACCTGGAAAGCCTCCAGCGCGAGATCGCCTCGCTCGCCAAGCGCCAGGGCGATCTGGAGGACGTCGTCCTGGAGGTCATGGAGCGCCGCGAGTCCGCGCAGGAGCGGGTCGCCGAACTGACCGAGCGGGTCTCCTCCGTCCAGGCCAAGGCCGACGACGCCACCGCCCGCCGTGACGCCGCCTACGAGGAACTGGACGGCGAGGCCGCCTCGGTGACCAAGGAGCGCGAGGTCGTCGCCGCCTCCGTACCCGCCGACCTGCTCAAGCTGTACGACAAGCTGCGCGAGCAGCAGGGCGGCATCGGCGCGGCCAAGCTGTACCAGCGCACCTGCCAGGGCTGCCGCCAGGAGCTCGCCATCACCGAGCTGAACGAGATCCGCGGCGCCGCCGCCGACACGGTCGTGCGCTGCGAGAACTGCCGCCGCATCCTGGTGCGCACCGCCGAGTCCGGTCTGTAGCGCGGCGGGATCCCGGAGGGACTGAGGAAAGGGCTTCGCGCGTGCGGGAGTTCATCGTCGAGGCGGACGGCGGGTCGCGGGGCAACCCGGGGCCCGCGGGCTACGGCGCGGTGGTGTTCGACGCGTCCGACGGCCAGCCCCTCGCGGAGGCCGCCGAGTACCTGGGCACCGTCACCAACAACGTCGCCGAGTACCGGGGCCTGCTGGCCGGGCTGCGCGCCGCGCACGCCCTGGACCCGGGGGCGGCGGTGCACGTGCGGATGGACTCCAAGCTCGTGGTCGAGCAGATGTCGGGGCGCTGGCGGATCAAGCACCCCGACCTCCAGCCCCTGGCGGCCGAGGCCGCCCGGGTCTTCCCGCCCGGCCGGGTCACCTACGAGTGGATCCCGCGCGCACGCAACAAGCACGCCGACCGCCTGGCCAACGAGGCGATGGACGCGGGCGCGCGCGGCGAGCCGTGGTCGTCCGCGCCCGCGTCGGCGTCGACGGCGGCCACCGCCGCTGCCGGCACCCGGGCGAAGGGCGCCGTCGCGAGCGCCGTCGCGACAGAAGAAGCTCCTGCGGCGGAAGAAGCCCCCGTGACGGAAGGCACCCCCGTGGCGGGGGGCACCCCCGATCCGAAGCGCGCGGCTGACCAGCGCACCGCCGACCAGCGCGCCGCCCGGACCGTCGCCGCGCCCGGCTGGGCGCCCGCGGATCTGGGAGCGCCGGCCACGCTGGTGCTGCTGCGGCACGGTGAGACGCCGCTGACCCCGCAGAAGCGGTTCTCCGGCAGCGGCGGCAGCGATCCCTCGCTCTCCGCCGTCGGCCGGGAGCAGGCGGAGCGGGCCGCGGCGGCGCTCGCCCGGCGCGGCACGATCCAGGCCGTGGTGTCCTCCCCGCTGGCCCGCACCCGGGAGACCGCCGCGATCGTCGCCGCCCGCCTCGGCCTCGCCGTGACGGTGGACGAGGACCTGCGTGAGACCGACTTCGGCGCCTGGGAGGGGCTCACCTTCGGCGAGGTGCGCGAACGCCACCAGGACGACCTGAACGCCTGGCTGGCCTCGCCGGAGGCCGAACCCACCGGCGGGGGCGAGAGCTTCGCGGCCACCGCCGTACGGATCGGCGCGGCCCGGGACCGGCTGGTCGCGGCCCACGCGGGCCGCACCGTCCTGGTGGTCACCCATGTGACGCCGATCAAGACGTTCGTCAGGCTGGCCCTGGGCGCCCCGGCGGAGTCGCTGTTCCGCATGGAGCTGTCGGCGGCCTCCCTGTCGGCGGTGGCGTACTACGCGGACGGCAACGCGAGCGTCCGGCTCCTCAACGACACGTCCCACCTGCGCTGAGCCCCGCCGCCTCGCGCGCCAGCCGCTCGACACGGGCCCAGTCCCCGGCCGCGACCGCGTCCGCCGGGACCATCCAACTGCCGCCCACGCAGCCGACGTTGGGCAGCGCCAGATAGTCGGGCGCGGTGCCGGGCCCGATGCCCCCCGTCGGGCAGAAGCGGGCCTGGGGGAGCGGACCGGCCAGCGACCTGAGGTAGGCGGTGCCGCCCGCGGCCTCGGCCGGGAAGAACTTCATCTCGCGCACCCCGCGCTCCAGCAGCGCCACGACCTCCGACGTCGTCGACACTCCGGGCAGATACGGCAGTCCGGACGCGGCCATGGCGGACAGCAGGGTGTCGGTCCAGCCGGGGCTGACCAGGAACCGGGCCCCTGCCACCACGCACTGCTCGGCCTGCGCGGGCGTGACGACCGTACCCGCGCCCACCACCGCGCCCGGCACCTCGGCGGCGATGGCGGCGATCGCCTCCGGCGCGGCCGGGGTCCGCAGCGTCACCTCGATCGCGGGCAGCCCCCCGGCGACCAGCGCGCGGGCGAGGGGCACCGCGGCGGCCGGGTCCTCCAGGACGACGACCGGAAGGACGGGGGCGAGGTCCAGCACGGAGGTGGACCCGGACGGCGCGGCGGGCGGGAACGGCAGCGAGGACGGCGAGGGCTGCGACGGCAGCGACGGCAGCGATGCGGACATGGCGCCATCCTGCCGGTCCGCATCAGCATGCGCAAAGCAGGTTGCGCATGCTGCAACGACTGACGGCGGGGCGGGGCTCAGTGGACCTCGGTCACCAGCACGTCCAGCGACCAGGCCCGGCCCGCCCCGGCCGGCTCCCGCGCCTCCACCTCGTGACCGAGGTCCCGCAGCGCCTCCACCAGTTCGGCGGGGCCGGCCGGGGCGGCGCCCGCGCTCAGCAGACTCCGTACGATCCGCCCCTTGGTGGCCTTGTTGAAGTGGCTGACCACCTTCCGGGTGGGCGCGTGCAGCACCCGTACGGTCGCCGTCCGCTCCGCGACCTCACCCTTCGGCTTCCAGGCGGTGGCGTACGCGGCGGACCGCAGGTCCAGCACCAGACCGCTCCCGGCCGCCTCGGGCAGCACCTCGGCCATCGGGGCGCGCCAGTGCGCGCCCAGCGCACCGAGTCCGGGCAGCTTCACCCCCATCGAGCAGCGGTAGGAGGGGATCCTGTCGGTCACCCGGACCGCACCCCACAGCCCGGAGAAGACCAGCAGCGAACGGGCCGCGCGCCGCTTGGCCGCGGGGTCGAGCGTGGCCAGGCCGAGGGCGTCGTAGAGCACACCGGTGTAGATCTCCCCGGCGGGCCGCGCCCCCGCGGTGCGCAGCCCCGCGTTCTTGGCGACCTCGCCCCGCAGCCCCTCGCTCAGCCCGAGCACGTCCCGCGCCTTGTCCTGCGCGTCGCCGTCCCCCGAGCACAGCGCCACCAGCTCGTCGAGCACGGCCCGCCGCGCCCCGGCGAGCCCCGGCAGCGACAGCGACTCCAGCTCCAGCGGGGCACCACGACCGGAACCGGCCTTGCCTTCGGAGGGCGGCAGCAGGACGAGCACGGGTTCTCCTTCGGGTAGGGCTCCCGGCCAGCGTACGGGGACGCCGGCACGCCCCGGGGCGGGCCCTCGTCCTCACCCTCGGCGGGCGGCGGCCACCAGGCGGTCCGGCTCGTCGGCGTGGAAGCGGACGACGCGCACCGGACGGCGGCGGCCCAGGAAGGTGGTGTGCACCACCGGCTCGGTCAGCTCCAGGGTCACGGAGGTCTGCCCGTTGACCGCGAGGTCGAGTTCGCCGTCCGCCTGCCGGGGCCCCGGGGTGCGCGTCTCACGGCGGACGGCGGCGATCCGGTCCAGCGGCACGCGCAGATCGACGTGGGCCGCCCGGCGGACGCGCAGGGTGTCCGCGGTGAGCACATGGGGGCGGACGGCGGAGGCGGCGTGCAGGGCGACCACCAGGACGACTGTGTACACGTCCACCGCGAGCGTCACCCGTTCCGCCGTGGGCCACTCGCGCAGCAGCACGGAGGTGCACAGCAGTTCGATCACGCACACGAACGCCAGCCCGAACATGGCGGCGCCCTGCCCCCTGGCGTGCCCGAACGTTCTTCCCTCCCCGCCGCCATGGGTGCGCCGCCCCAGCCAGAGCACCAGACTGCCCAGCAGCCGCAGCTCGTGCCGCGCCAGCACGTACGTGGTCCGCATCATGTCCCCTCCCCACCCGGCCTGTCCGACCGGAGCTGCTTCCCGTTCCCGTACCGCTCCTGCTGTTCCTGTTCCTGTTCCTGCCCTTCCTGCCCTTCCTGCCCTTCCTGCCGTCTCAGGCGCTCCTCGGCCAGGATGCCCAGCGCGCCGCGGACGGCAGCCGCCTGGGCCGGCGCGAGGTCCGCGTACATGGCGCGCAGGAACGCGCCGTCGTGGTCGAACTCCGTCTCCGGCAGCAGCGCGGCGGGGATCAGCCCCGCCAGGACGCGGGCCGCGCGGCCGGTGCGCGGATCATCCGGTTCCGCGTCGGCGAGGTCGTCGAGCAGCGCGTACGCCTCCCGCGCCCCGGCCGCCGCCCGGGGAGTGCCCAGGGTCTCGTGCAGTCCGGCCAGCAGGCGGTCGCGGTCCGCCGGAGCCGCCGCGGTGTCCAGCAACGCGAGCACCTCCCGGTCCTTGGCGGCCATCGGCGAGCCGCCGGACGGCGGGGCGGCCGGTCCGGCGAACAGAGCGGCGAGTCCGGGCGACACGGGCCCCTCGTCGGGCAGCCCCGCGTCGAGAAGGGCCCGCAGCCGGGCCCGCCGCTCCCGTACGGCCGCCTCCTGCCGTGCCAGATCGGCGTCCAGCTCCTCCAGTACGTCGGCGAGATCGCGCCCCGCGTCCTCGGCGAGCACGTCCCGCACCTCCGACAGGGCCAGACCGAGTTCGGTCAGCCGCCGGATGCGGGCGAGGGCGACCGCGTGGCGGAGGGTGTAGCGGCGGTAGCCGTTGGTGTCCCGTCCCGGCTCGGGCAGCAGGCCCCGGTGGTGGTAGTGCCGCACGGTCCGCGTCGTGACGTCGACGGCCGCGGCGAGTTCTCCGATCCGCATACGGCCAGTACAGACGTTGACGTCGGGTGAAGGTCAAGAGCGGGTGGCTGCCGCCGGTTTCCCGAACCACCGTTCCAGAGCCGGGAGCAGCGGCTCGCCGCCGTCCGCCGCCTCCAGACCCGAGGCGCCGCCCGTACCCGTGCCCGTGTCCGCGGCCCAGGCCACGAAGCCGTCGGGGCGGACCAGCAGGGCGGCGAGTTCGGGGTGGGCGGCGCAGGGGGCGGTGACGACGGTGACGCGGTCGGTGTAGTCGTCGGCGAGGGCGCGCAGGGACGGGTCGCCGGTGAGGTCGAGGAGCAGGCCGCGGCCCCGGCGCAGCTGGTCGCCGAGGCGGCTGCCGTCGGCGAGTTCCAGGTCGGGGGCGCTGGCGCCGACGAGCGGGTGGCCGCCGGGCAGGTCGTAGCGCTGCCAGATGCCGGATATCTGCTTGACCAGGTACGTCGTCCCGGTCGTCGTCAGCGCCAGGTCGGTCACCACGCGGCGCAGCGCGCGGGCGTGCCGGTCCGGCCGCATGAGGGCGATCTGGGCGCGCGTCCAGTCCAGCACCCAGGCGCCGATCGGATGCCGCTCGGCGGTGTAGGTGTCCAGCAGCGCCTCGGGGGCCAGGCCGCGCGCCACGGCCGCCAGCTTCCAGCCGAGGTTCATCGCGTCGCCGATGCCCAGGTTCAGCCCCTGCCCGCCGAACGGCGAGTGCACATGGGCGGCGTCCCCGGCGAGCAGCACGCGGCCCCTGCGGTACGTGCTCGCCTGGCGGGCGTTGTCGGTGAAGCGGGTCACCGAGCGGATCGCCGTCACCGACACGTCGGGGACACCGGAGACCCGGCGCAGGCTGGCCTGGAGCTCCTCGGGGGTGACGGGCGCGGAGCGGTCGGCGGGCGGCCCGTCGAACTCGACGGTGAGGACCCGGCCGGGGAAGGGCCCGTGGACGTAGGTGCCGACCTCGGTGGTGTTCCAGCCCTTGCCGAGCTTCTCGGCGCCGGTCAGGTCGGCGATCGCCTGGTAGCCGGTGATCTCCGGGTCGGTGCCGGGGAAGTCGAACCCGGCGAGCTTGCGGACCGTGCTGCGCCCGCCGTCGCAGCCCACCAGCCAGCCGGCGCAGACGCGCTGGGGCGCGGAGCCGTCGACCGGGGCGAGCTCCACGGTGACGCCGTCGTCGCCGTGGTCCCGGAACCCGGTCAGGGCGACACCCCGGCGCACCTCGACGCCGGTCTCCGCCGCCCGCACGGCGAGGATCCGCTCCAGTTCCGCCTGCGGGACACCGAGCCCGGCGTCCGCGGCGGGCCCGAGGTCGGCGTAGGCCGGGTCGGACTCGTCGAACAGGGCCGCGTCCAGCATGATTCCGGCGAAGTGCCCGGCGAACTTGGGCGGCATACGGTCCTGAAGCCCCTCCTCCCCGCCCCGGCCGGAGCCCTGTTCCCGTTCCTGTTCCTGTTCCTGTTCCTGGCCCTGGGGCGCGTTCGCGCGCATGAAGGCGCGGATGCGGGCCGCCGACTGCTCCCACACCCGCGTCACCTCGGGCAGCAGCCCCCGCCGGTACAGCGCCACCGCGCTGGGCGTGTTGATCGCCCCCGCCTTGATCGTCTCGTCCACCTCGGCCAGCCGCTCCGCCACCAGCACCCGCGCTCCGCCGAGCCGCAGCTCACAGGCGAGGAACAGTCCCACCGGACCGGCGCCGGCCACCACCACGTCGTAGTCAGTCATGGCTTCACTGTAGCGACTAAAAGTTTCTATCGGCTATATTTTTCTCCATGAGCACACAACGGGCCACCGGCGAACCGGGTCTGAGGGAACGGAAGAAGCGCGAGACCCGGCGGCGGATCTCGGACGTGGCGACCGGGCTCTTCGTGGAGCGCGGCTTCGACGAGGTGACCGTCGTGGAGATCGCCCGCGCGGCGGAGGTGTCCCCGATGACGGTCTTCAACTACTTCCCGCGCAAGGAGGACCTGTTCCTCGACCGCATCCCCGAGGCGGTGGAACTCGTCGCGGAGGCCGTACGCGGACGCGCCCCGGGCGAGCACCCGCTCACCGCGCTGCGCCGCCTCGCCCTCGGCCTCCTCGGCACCGGGCACCCGCTCTCGGGCGCCCGCGCCCGCTTCCGCCCCTTCCTCTACGTCGTCGCCGCCTCCCCGGCGCTGCGCGCCCGCGCGCGCGAGGCGGTGGACGAGGTGGAGCACGCCCTGACCGAGGCCCTGGCCGAGACCGCGCCGGACGTCCCCGACCCCCGGCTCCTGGCCGCCCTGGCGGTCGCCGCGTACCGCGCGGTCGGCACCGGCACGGTCGCCCGCCTGCTGGCGGACACGGACACCGCCACCGAGGACACCGTCACCGACGACACCGCCGTCGATGACGCCCTCGCCGAGGACCACCGGCTGCGCCTCACCGCCGCCTTCGACGCCCTGGACCGCGCCTTCGCCCCGCCCGCCCCCTGACCCGGGCGGGCGCACCGGGCACCCGGCCGCCCGGTATCATGGTCCGTACGGCAGACGAGCCGGGCGGACGGCCGCGTGAAGTTCCCGCGAGGGGCTTCCCGAGGAACGTCCGGACTCCACAGGGCAGGGTGGTGGCTAACGGCCACCCGGGGTGACCCGCGGGACAGTGCCACAGAGAACAGACCGCCGGGGACCTCGGTCCTCGGTAAGGGTGAAACGGCGGTGTAAGAGACCACCAGTGCCCAGGGTGACCTGGGCAGCTAGGTAAACCCCACCCGGAGCAAGGTCAAAAGGAGACACCCCGGTGTCTCTGCGCGGACGTTCGAGGGCTGCCCGCCCGAGTCCGCGGGTGGACCGCACGAGGCCGGCGGCAACGCCGGTCCTAGATGGATGGCCGTCTCCCCGGCCGCCGCGAGGCGACCGGGCGACAAAATCCGGCGTACAGCCCGACTCGTCTGCCCCTCAGGCCGCTTCACCGCGGGTCAGCGGCCTTTTCTCACGGAATCGTGGGCGTCGGCCGGCTGCCGGAGCGCAGCGAGTACCGCGGGCCGGCCCTCAGGGCGCCGGAGGCTTCCGGTGCCTGCCGGTCCCGGGGCCGAGCCTCGGCGTGGCCGCGGGGGCGGGTGAGGGTGCGGAGTCGGCCTCGGCGCGGGGAAACAGGACGAGCCGTGCTTCGGCGAGGTTCGCCGCGAAGCCGTACGGCTCCCACAGATGGCCGTTCCACCGCTGGATCGCCCGGGGCGCCTCGGGGTTCAGATGCGATGCCCTCGGGCCGTCGCCGGTCACGAGAGGCACGGCGCGGAGCTGCCCGATCCTCGCATCGCGACGCTCGGCCCACCGGGAGAGCGGTTCGTCGTCCATGTCCGGAGCGTAGTGGGTCGGGCGGTCCGGTGTTCCCGGCGCGGGGAGGCCGTCCGTACCCCCAATGGTGCGCCGGGCGCGTCTGGTGGCGTGATGACGGACACCGTCCGGGGGTGCGCCCGAGGGTGGTGTCCGGGGCGGCGTCCGAAGTGAACCGGTGAGTCGTGCCGGTGCCCTTTCCGCCGACGTGTCGTCGGTCGCCGTCCCCGGGAGCACGCCGTATGGACCCTCTTCAGAAGCTCCACCGCATCCTGCTGATCCTGATCGTCGCGGGGCTCGTCACCTATGTGGCGTTCCTCGATCCGCTGCTCGGCACCGCGCTGCTCGTGGGTGTCGGGGTCGCCCTGTTCGTGCATCAGCTCCTGAGCTGAGGGGTGGGGCCGGGGCCCGTCCCCGGCCGTCACTCAAAGTTACGGAGACGGAAACGCACCACACCTGCCCCCGCGCGCGGCACAACTGAGTGAGAAGCCCAACCGCCGTTTCCCGGCCGCTCAGTTGGCCGCGCCACGGGAAGGACTGGTCCTGATGCACAATGCCCCCGATGTTCGAGGGCCGACGGACCCGCACGACCTGCCGCGTACACCGCAGGGACTCGTCCCGGAAGCACGCACCGCTCCGGAAGCCAAGCCGCGCCGCCGGCTGACACCGCGACAGGTGGACGAACTCCAGCGGCTCAAGCCGTTCCTGGAAGGCATGGTGCGCCAGGCCCGCATGCAGTACGCCATGGAGGACCTGGTGCAGACCGCGGTGCTCCAGCTCGTGCGCGCCTGGTCCCGCCCGGACTTCGTGCTGGACCGGCGCGACGGCGGCCGGGCCTTCGCGCGCAAGGTGATGCGGAACGTCATCGCGGACGCGGCGCGCGGCAACGACCGCGACCGCTCGACGCCGGTGGCGGAGATCCCCGAGGTGGTGGCGGTCCAGCCGGACGAGGGCGACCACATCCGCGACGACCGGCTCAGGGCCATCGACCGGTTCCTCGCGGACACCCTGCCCGACAGGCTGTACCAGGTCGCCCGGCTCGCGATCGTCGAGGGCCTGACCCAGGCGGAGATCGCCCAGGTCCTCCGGATCGACCGGCACACGGTGGCCCGCCGCTACACGAAGGTGCGCCAGGCACTGGAGCCGCACCGCGCCACCGTCCACGACGAGGTGCTCGGTGACGTGACGAGCTAGTGCCGTTACTCGGATTCACGGGAGGCGGCACGTACGTCGCCTCCCGTGAATCCAGGTTGGGTCCTAGCGACCCGTAGGACAACAACGAAGAACAGTGGCGAACCATGAAGAACAGTCAAGCGTCCGCTCGAAACCCATACGCACAGCTCGGGAGGGACACACGGAATGTCTGAAACATTCGAGCAGCTCCGCCGCCTGGCGGAGGAGTACCGGGAGGGAACCCGGCAGCAGACGGACGGGGACGGGATCGACCCCGTCAGCTGGGAAGCGCTCCTGGACCGGGTCGAGGACCAGCTCGACGAGGACGAGCGGGACGGAGGCATCGTCCCGGCCGAACCCGTTCCGGCCGAACCCGTTCCGGCCCAGCCCCGCGGGCCTGTCGCGATCCCGCTCTCACTCTTCACCGGCGGCGCGCTCGGCGCCGCACTCGTCCATCCGGCGGTGGGCGCGCCCGGCGGCGCACCACAGGTCGTCCAGTGCCTGGCCGCGGGAGCCGCGCTGGCGGGACTCGGGCTGGCCGCTTCTCTCGACCGGAGTCCTCGCAGGGGACCGCTGCGGGAAGGCGGTGTCGCGATCCTCTAGCGACCGTCCGGAAGCGGCCGGATCGGTCCGGTCGCGCGGCAGTGGCCGTGACAGTGGGGCGCCGCCATGGCGCCGGGTGCCGGATCCCCACGGGGGGTGGATGCGGCGCCGGACAAGAACCGCCGGTCAGGGCTGACCGGCCGCGGCAGCGTGCGACGGCGTGCCGCTCCGGCTCAGGGAGTACGGGGCGGCACGCCGTCGCCGTTCGTCGTGCCCGTGCCTGTTCCCGTGCCCGTGCCCAGCGAGCGGTCTCTGACCCGTGCCAGATGGCGCCCGAAGACCTCCTCGGCGTCCGGGGTCAGGGTGCGCAGCGCGACCAGGGCCGTGATCACCACGTCGCACAGCTCGGACTCGACGTCCTGCCAGGTGTGGGTCGTGCCCTTGCGGGGGTTCTGGCCGGTCGCGCCGATGACCGCCTGGGCGGCCTCGCCGACCTCCTCGGAGAGTTTGAGCAGGCGCAGCAGGAGGGTTTCGCGCTCGCCGTGCGCGCGGTGGCCGTCGAGCCAGGCCCACAGGACGTCGACGGTCGGCCAGAGGGCGGGCGCGGCGGGGGAGGAGGGCACGGGGGGAGCTGCGGGGGCCTGGGCGGCGGGGTCCGGGGCGGTCATGGGCGCAGCCTGCCACGAACCCGGGGCGGCTGCCCTCTGCTCCTCCGCTCCTGCCCTCTGCCCCGCTGCTCCTGTACTGCTGCTCCACTGCTCCGTACCGCCCTATTCCTCGAACAGCACTGCTCTACTTCTCGAACAGCGCCTCCTGCTGCCCCTCCTTCTGCCGCCGCAGGTACCGGACCCGGGCGCCCAGGACCGCCGCCGTGCCCGCCGCCGTCGCCGCGAGGGCCGCGGGGACCATCCAGCCGCGGTTGATGCTGTGGCCGAGGGCGTGGTCGAGGGAGAGGCGGCCGGGACCGGTGATCGCGAGGCCGGTCGCGGTGAGGCCGAGGGAGGCGGCGTACTCGTAGCCGCCGCCCTGCGCGAAGAAGCCGTTGGGGGTGTGCACCGCCGCGGCCCCCGCCATCGCGCCGGCCGCCGCGGCGCCCGCCGCCGGGGTGGCCAGGCCCAGCGCCAGCAGCAGACCGCCGCCCGCCTCGGCGAGCCCCGCCGCCGTCGCGCTCGCCCGGCCCGGCCGGTAGCCGACCGACTCCATGAACCGGCCCGTCCCCTCCAGACCGGCCCCGCCGAACCAGCCCAGCAGCTTCTGCGCGCCGTGCGCGGCCAGCACGCCGCCGGTGCCCAACCGGAGCAGCAGCAGGCCGAGATCACGTCGGTCGCAACAGGTCACGGTGACTCCTCGGGAGAAGCGGCAACGCCGTGACCACCCTCGCACCGGTCGCGCCCCGGCGGCCCGTTCTGCATGCCGTTCGGGTGGCGGGCGCCGCGAGTGGACCGACCAGGCGGCCCCGGCCGCCTCGCCCACCGCCGGTGCTCCGGTGGCGGGCGCCGCCGGCGGACCGAGCAGACACCGGGGCCGAACCGTCGGCCGCGTGCGCGACACGAGTGATCCGGCGTCCCCCCTTCGGTGATCTTTTGATCAGCCTTTGAAGACCTGTCGTGCGCGGGCCCGCCCCGGCTTTGTACGGTCCCGGAGTGCGCGATTCCTCTCTGTCCCCCCGCTTCCCCCGCCCACCCCGGTCCGCCGCCCCGTCCCCCCTCCCGTCGCGGCGCTCCCTGCTCGCCCTGTGCGCGGCCGCTCCGGTCGCCGCCGTCACCGCCGGTCACCCCGCCTCGGCCGCGTCCCCCACCGCGGCCACCACCGGGACCGCCAGGGCCGGGACCACCGGCATGACCGGGACCACCGGCATGACCGGCACCACCGCCTCGACCAGGTCCGCCGCCGTCATCGGCGGTGAGCGGCTGGCCCGTACCGGAGTCCAGGTGCGTGCCGCCGCCCGGCTCCCCGCGAAGCTCTCGGCCCGCGCCTGGCTCCTCGCCGACTGGGCGAGCGGCGAGGTGCTCGCCTCCTACCGCGCGCACGAGCGGCTCGCGCCCGCGTCCACGCTGAAGATGCTCTTCGCGGACACGGTCCTGAAGAAGTTCGACCGCACCGCCCGGCACACCGTCACCGCCGCCGAACTCGCCGACATCCCCTCCGGCTCCAGCCTCGTCGGCATCCAGGCCGGGATCACGTACACCGTCGAGCAGTTGTGGCAGGGCGTGTTCCTGCGCTCGGGCAACGACGCGGTGCACATCCTCGCCCATATGAACGGCGGGGTCGAACAGACGGTCGCCGAGATGCAGGCCAGGGCGGAGGACCTCCAGGCCCTGGACACGCACGTGGTCAGCCCGGACGGGTTCGACCACCCGGGCCAGATCTCCTCGGCGTACGACCTGACCCTGTTCGCCCGGCACGGGCTGCGCAACGCCGACTTCCGCGGATACTGCGCCACCCGCACCGCCGACTTCCCGGCCGGCGGCCGCAAGACGTTCCAGATCCAGAACACCGACCGCCTGCTGACCGGTTCCTGGGGGCTGAAGCCGTACGACGGCATGATCGGCGTCAAGAACGGCTACACCACCAACGCCGGGAACACCTTCACCGGTGCCGCGGTCCGTGGCGGCCGTACCCTCGTCGCCACCGTGATGCACCCCGAGAACGGTGCGAACGCCGTCTACGAGGAGACCGCCGCCCTGCTCGACTGGGGCTTCGCGCAGGGGAGTTCGGCGCAGGCCGTGGGCACGCTGGTGGAACCGCTGAGCGAGGGCGGCGCACCGGCGGGCGGTGCGCCCGGCTCGCGGGCGGCCGGGGCCGGTTCCGGGACCGGGGCGGCGGCGTCCGCCGGGGACGCCGGGCCCTCCACCTGGCGGCTGGTGGAGGGCGCGGGCGGCACCGCCGCGCTGCTCGCGGGCGGTGTCTGGGCGCTGCGCCGGCGCCGGGCCGCCGCGCGGGCGGAGGCGCGGGCGGAGGCGCGGGCTGGCACGGGCGGACGGCACCGCCGCTGAGTCACGTCATCGCGGCGGCTGACAGGCCGTCGCGATCTGCACATACGGAATGGAAGACTCCGCACCCTGCGGGCCGTTCGGCGGCATATGCTCGGCTTCTCCTTCACCGGAGCTTCACAGTTGGAGCGCCGAGCTTCCATCAGGCCATGTCCAGGGGGGTAGGCGGCGGCCGTTCCACGGCACCGGCTGGGGGTGGACCTCGCGGGACGCGAGGTGCGCACCGGTCCGTGGACGGCCGCCGCGCCACATCGGCGGGCAGGCCCGGTGTACGGCCGCTCAGCCCCGCCCGACGTACGGCATCGCCGTCGCCAGCACCGTCGCGAACTGGACGTTGGCCTCCAGCGGTAGTTCGGCCATGTGCCGCACCGTGCGCGCCACATCGGCGACGTCCATCACCGGCTCCGGCACCGTGCGCCCGTCCGCCTGGAGGGCGCCCGCCTCCATCCGGGCCGTCATCTCGGTGGCCGCGTTGCCGATGTCGATCTGCCCGACCGCGATCCGGTACGGCCGCCCGTCCAGCGACAGCGCCTTGGTCAGGCCGGTCAGCGCGTGCTTGGTGGCGGTGTAGGGCGCCGAGTGCGGCCGGGGCGTGTGCGCCGAGACCGAGCCGTTGTTGATGATCCGGCCGCCCTGCGGGTGCTGCTCCTTCATCTGCCGGTACGCCGCCTGCGCGCACAGGAACGCCCCGTTGAGGTTGGTGTCCACCACGTGCCGCCACGCCTCGAAGGGCAGGTCCTCCACGGGGACGCCGCCGGGGCCGAAGGTGCCCGCGTTGTTGAACAGCAGGTCCACCCGCCCGAACCGGGCCGCCGTCGTTGCGAACAGCGCGGCCACGTCCTCGGGTCGCGCCACGTCGGTGCGTACGGTGAGCGAGGCGGCGCCGGGCACCAGCGCCGCCGTCTCCTCCAGGGGCTCGGCGCGCCGCCCGGCCAGCGCCACGGACCAGCCCGCGCGCAGCAGTTCCACGGCGACGGCCCGGCCGATGCCGGAACCCGCGCCCGTCACCACGGCGGTCTTCGACGTCTCGGTGTCAGTCATGCCACCGGAGCGTACGAGCGCGGTCCGTCATACGGAATCCCGTGTCCGCCATACGGATGCCGCGCACTCGTACGCACCTACGCGGGCCGGGCAGCCCTCACGCGCCCGCGAGCACCGGACCCACCGGCTCGCCCGGCTCGCCCGTGTCGCCCGGCTCCCCCGGATAGCGGACCCCGATCCGCTCCCGGACGGCGTCCAGCGTCCGCATCACCGCGAGCGTGCCGTTCAGCGGCACCAGCGGAGACTCGGTCTCGCCCGCCCGCAGCGCCCGCATCACCTCCAGCGCCTCGTGCCGCAGGGTGCTGCGCGGGCCGTCCGCCGGGTCGGCCGCGAACTCCTCCGGGTCGCGGCCGTCGCGGTGCAGCACGAACCGGTCCGGGTGGAAGAAGCCGTACGGCACGTCGATCCGGCCGCGCGAACCGGTGACCGAGGCCGTCGTCCCCGTATCGCCGGTGATCGAGCAGTGCAGCTGGGCCAGCGCCCCGCCGTCCCAGGAGAGCAGCGCGCCGGTCTGGAGGTCGACACCCTCGGGGGAGAGCACCGCCTGGGCCAGCACCTCCGTCGGCTCGCCGAGCAGCAGATGGGCGAACGACACCGGGTAGACGCCGAGATCGAGCAGCGCGCCGCCACCGAGCAGCGGGTCACGCAGCCGGTGGGCGGGCGGGAACGGGCCGGCCAGTCCGAAGTCCGCCCGCACGCTGCGCACCTCGCCGATCGCGCCGTCGTCGACCAGCGCCTTCAGCCGCCGGACCAGCGGATTGCAGTACATCCACATGGCCTCCATCAGGAAGCGCCCCTGCCGCCGGGCCAGCGCGACCAGTTCACCGGCCTCGCGCACGTTCAGCGTGAACGGCTTCTCGCACAGCACGTTCCGCCCGGCCCGAAGGCACAGCCCCGCGGCGGTCCGGTGGGCGACGTGCGGGGTGGCGACGTAGACCACGTCGAGATCGGCGTCGTGGGCCAGCTCCTCCCAGGTGCCGTACGCCCGCGGGATGCCGAACCGGTCCGCGAACGCCCGCGCCGACTCCGCGCGGCGCGAACCCACCGCCACCACCTCGGCGTCCGGCAGGTCCACCAGATCCGCCGTGAACGCCGCGGCGATCCCGCCCGTCGCGAGGATCCCCCAGCGGACCTTCTCCTGCGCCCCACCGGATATTCCAGGCATCACGGACCCCACCCTCGCTCATGCGTTCCTCGGCACGGTGTACGAGCTGAGAGCATAGGTGGCGGACCAGTCGGAGAGGGAGGGACACATGTCCGAGGGTGGGGCGTCGGCACCGCACAGGCAGGCCGCGGGGGAGCCGGCCGCCGCGCGGACGGCACCGGGACCCCTGCCACCGCCGGGAGTTCAGACGCCACCTGGGCCCCGGCCGTCACCGGGATCCCCGCCGCCGGACCGCTCGGCCCGCCGCACCGGTGTGCTGGTCACCCTGATCCTGGGCGGCCTGACCGCCACACCCCCGCTCGCGATGGACATGTACCTGCCCTCGCTGCCGGAGGTCACCCGCACCCTCCACGCGCCCGCCGCGACCGTCCAGCTCACCCTGACCGCCTGTCTGGCCGGGATGGCGCTCGGACAGCTCGTCGTCGGCCCGATGAGCGACCGCTGGGGCCGCAGGCGCCCGCTGCTCGCCGGGCTCGCCGTCTACGTCGTGGCCACCGCCCTGTGCGCGCTCGCACCGAACGTCGAGGCGCTGGTCGCGCTGCGGCTGGCGCAGGGCCTCGCGGGCGCGGCCGGCATCGTCATCGCCCGCGCGGTCGTCCGCGACCTGTACGACGGCGTGGCCATGGCCCGGTTCTTCTCCACCCTGATGCTGATCTCCGGAGTGGCCCCGGTCGTCGCGCCGCTGATCGGCGGGCAGATCCTGCGGGTGACGGACTGGCGGGGCGTGTTCGCCGTGCTCACGGTGGTGGGCGCGCTGCTCGGCGCGGTGGTGTGGGCGCGGCTCCCCGAGACGCTGCCGCCGGCCGCCCGGCACGAGGGCGGCGTCGGCGAGGCGCTGGGCTCGATGCGGCGGCTGCTCGCCGACCGCGTCTTCACCGGCTATCTGATCGCGGGCGGCTTCGCCTTCGCCTCCCTGTTCGCCTACATATCGGCCTCGCCGTTCGTGATCCAGGAGATCTACGGCGCCTCCCCGCAGACGTTCAGCCTGCTGTTCGGACTGAACTCGATCGGCCTGGTCGCCGTCGGCCAGCTCAACGGCGCGGTGCTGGTCGGCCGGCTCCGCATGGACCGGGTGCTGGGCGCGGGCCTCCTCGTCGTCATCGCGGCGGCCACCGCGCTGCTGCTGATGGCCGCGGGCGCCTTCGGCGACGTGGGTCTGATCCCGGTGGCCGCCGCGCTGTTCGTGCTGATGTCCGCCATGGGCGTCACCCTGCCCAACACCCAGACGCTCGCCCTGATGCGCACCAAGCGCAACGCCGGGTCCGCCTCCGCCCTGCTCGGTGCCTCCTCCTTCCTGATCGGCGCGGTCGCCTCCCCGCTGGTCGGGATCGCCGGGGAGCACACCGCCGTACCCATGGCCGTGGTCCAACTGGCCGCGGCTCTGGTGGCGCTCGGCTGCTTCGTGGGAATGTGCCGTCCCTGGAGCACACCGGCGGCGGCAGCGGCAGCGGAGGCGTCAGGAACAGCAGGGGAAGCAGGAACAGCAGGGGCAGCGGGAGCAGCAGAGGGAGCCGAAGGAGCGGACAGCTGAGCGCGTCGAGACTGCGGCGGGACAGCCCGGAGCGGGCCGGGCTCGACCCCGCCGAACTGCGCCACCTCGTCCGCGAGGTGCGCGCCGCCACCGAGGGCGAGCACCCCTGGGCGGCGGGCGCCGTCGTGGTCGCCGGACGCGGTCCGGTGATCGCCGTCGCGGAGGCCGCCGGCTGGGCCGTACGGTACGCGTCCTACGACCCCGCCACCGACCGGGGCGTCGAACTCCCGCCCGACGAACGCGTCCCCATGACCGTCGCCACCCCCTTCGACCTGGCCTCCGTCACCAAGCTGTTCACGGCGGTCGCCGCGGTGCAGCAGATCGAACGGGGCACGCTGGGCGTGGACGCGAAGGTGGGCGCCTATCTCCCCGAGTTCCACGCCGCCGCCGCACACGGCGTCACCGTGCGGCAACTGCTCACCCACACCTCCGGGCTGCGGCCCGAGATCCCGCTGTACGACTGCCCCGACCAGGCCGCCCGGCTCGCCCGGCTGCGCGCCGAACCCCCCGTCGGGGTGCCCGGCACCTACACGTACTCCGACCTGAACCTGCTGCTGCTCCAGCATGTGCTGGAACGCGTCACGGGCCGGCCCCTGGACGTCCTGGTCCACGAGGGGATCACGCGCCCGCTCGGCATGACGGCCACCCGCTTCGGGCCCTGCCCCGGCGCGGCGGCCACCGAGGACCAGCGGCGGCCCTGGGCCAAGGCCGACAGGGGCATGCTGCGCGGCGCGGTCCACGACGAGAACGCCTGGGCGCTGGGCGGGGTCGCCGGGCACGCGGGCCTGTTCTCCACGGCCACCGACCTCGCCGTCTTCTGCCGCGCCCTGCTGGCGGGCGGCTCCTACGGATCGGCCCGCATCCTCGGCCCCGACCTCGTCGAACTGCTCCTGGCCCCGCCGGGGCTCGGCTTCGCCGTGGACGAGCCGCGCTTCATGGGGGAGCTGGCCGGGCGGGGCGCGGCCGGGCACGCCGGGTTCACCGGGACGTCCCTCGTCCTCGACCCGGCCACCGACACCTTCCTGGTGCTGCTGGCCACCACCGTGCACCCGCGCCGACGGCGCCCCGACAACCGGCCGCGGGCGGCGGCGGCCACCCGGCTCGCGCGGGCGGTCCGGGGCGTACGGGCCGCACGCGGGACCTGAGCGGGCCCGGGGCCGTCCGCGCGTCAGGCGGCCCCGAGCACCCCGTACCGGCTGAGAGAATCGTGCGGTGAACGACGTCGTACTTGCCTCGGAGACCCTCCGGGGCGCGCTCTCCGGTCTGCTCGACGGACTGCCGCCGCGGCAGGCCGCGGGCGCCGTGGAGCGGCTGATCGCGAACTACCGGGGCACCACCCCGACCGACGCGCCGATCCTGCGTGACCGCGCCGACGTGGCCGCGTACGCCGCCTACCGGATGCCGGCCACCTTCGAGGCGGTCCGCTCGGCGCTCGCCGAGTTCGCGGCGGCCGTACCCGGCTGGACGCCCGGCGGCCACGTCGACGTCGGCGGCGGCACCGGCGCCGCCACCTGGGCCGTCGCCGACACCTGGCCCGGGACGCGGCCGGTGACCGTGCTCGACTGGGCCGGACCCGCGCTCGCCCTGGGCCGGGAGATCGCCGCGGCCCACCCGGACCTGCGCGACGCGACCTGGCGGCGGGCCCGGATCGGCGCCGCGCTCGCCCTGGACGAGAGCGACCTCGTCACCGTCTCCTACGTCCTGGGCGAACTGACCGCGGCGGACCGGGCGGCCGTCGTCGACGCCGCTGCCGCCGCCGTGTCCGCCACCGGGGCCGTCGTGGTCGTCGAGCCCGGTACCCCCGACGGCTACGCTCGGATCATCGATGCCCGCGACCGGCTCGTCGCGGCCGGCTTCCGCGTCGCCGCGCCCTGCCCGCACAGCGCCGCCTGCCCGATCGTGCCCGGCACCGACTGGTGCCACTTCTCGGCCCGGGTCAGCCGCTCCTCGCTGCACCGCCAGGTCAAGGGCGGCTCGCTCGCCTACGAGGACGAGAAGTTCAGCTACGTCGCCGCCACCCGCGCCGCCCCCGCCCCCGCGCCCGCCCGCGTCGTACGGCGCCCCCAGATCCGCAAGGGGCAGGTCCTGCTGGACCTGTGCGAGACGGACGAGCAACTGCGCCGCCGTACGGTCACCAAACGCCACGGCGGCCTCTACAAGGCGGCCCGGGACACCGACTGGGGCGCCGCCTGGCCCCCTCAGGACGGCGCACGGTACGGGGACTGACCGGCACGGCGCGGGCCCACCGCCCGCCGCACCCGGTCGCCTGCGACCCGCATCGCCGGGGCCGGGGCCGGGGCCGGGGCCGGGGCCGGGGTCAGGGCTGGGGCCGAGCGTTGCGGGCCGGGCGCGCGGTCGCAGGAGGCTGCGTCTGCCTCGCCGTCGGCCTGGGGGGCGCGCAAGGCGGTCCGTAGGCTCGGCTCCGGTAGCGTCGCCCGCCGCCGCCCCCCACCCCCCGACCCGGCGTTCAGCCGCGCAGTTCCAGGGAGCAGCGCCGCACCCCGCCGCCGGCCTTGCGCAGTTCGCCGATCTCCACGCCGACCGGTGCGAAGCCGCGCTCCCGCAGCGCGGCGTCCAGACCGGCTGCCGCCGTGCGCGGCAGCACCACGTGCAGTCCGTCGCCGACGGCGTCCAGGGCGAAGGCGGCGGCGTCCTCCTCGCCCACGAGCAGGGCGTCGGGGAAGAGGCGGCGCAGCACCTCGCGGCTGCCGGGGGAGAAGGCGGGCGGGTGGTACGCCACCTCGTCGGCCGCGTCGTCGAGGACGGCCAGTGCGAGACCGAGGCGGGGACGGCGCGGGTCGGTCAGTTCCAGGCCGATCACGGGACGGCCCAGGAACTCCTGCGCCTCGCCGTGGGCGAGCGGACCGGTGCGGAAGCCGCGCCCGGCCAGCAGGTACGAGGCGGTCACCGCGAAGTCGCTCTCGCCCGCGTTGCCGTGCTCGGGCAGGCGCAGCCGGGCGAAGCCGTGCCCGGCGAACCAGCGCAGCTGCGCCTCCTCTCGCTCCCGGCGCGGCCGGGCGGACCGGGCGCCGAGGACCCGCCCGTCCACGACGAGCGCGCCGTCCGCCGTGCACACCATGTCCGGCAGACCCGGCTCGGGGACCAGCACCTCCACCGTGTGCCCGAGCGACCGGTACACCTCGCGCAGCCGCTCCCACTGGGCGAGCGCCGCCGAGGTGTCGGCCGCGCCCGCCGCTCTCGCCGCTCCTGCCGCGCCCGCCGGGTCCGTGCCCGCGCCGGGCGTGCGGGCGGCGGCGGAGTGGGCGAAGTGCACGGGCGGGCACATCAGGTAGCGCCGGGCAGTGGCGCGGCGGGGACGGGCCAAGGCGGCCTCCTCGGAGACGGCGGGCGCGGGGTCGGCGCGGGGACGGCGTGCCCGCGTGCTCGGCCGCCGGGACGCTCGCTGCCATGGTGCGCCGGGCGCCGCCGCCGCGCGCGGGCCGGACCGCCGCGTTCGCCCACGCGGGTGGCGCCCGGGACGCCCGGTGGCGAGACGGCCCGTCTCAGCCCCCTGCTACCGTCGCGGCATGGTCAAGAAGCCCACCCCCGACGCCTCCCGCCGCAGCGAGAAGTCGCGCCGGGCGATCTACGAGGCCGCGCTCGCGCTGGTCGCCGAGAACGGCTACCCGAGGACCACGATCGAGGGCATCGCCGCACGGGCCGGCGTCGGCAAGCAGACCATCTACCGCTGGTGGACGTCGAAGGCCGACGTGCTCCTGGACGCCTTCCTCGACCTCGCCGAGCAGGGCGCGCGGCAGAGCGGGGAGAAACTGGGCGGGGCGGCGGAGGCGCAGGGAAGCATCCCGGACACCGGCGACCTCGCCGCCGACCTGAAGGCCGTGCTGCGCGCCACCGTCGACGGGCTGCTCGACCCGAGGTTCGAGGCGCCCTCGCGCGCGCTCGCCGCCGAGGGACTGGTGAACGAGCAGCTCAGCCGGGAACTCGTGGCCCGGCTGCTGGAACCCCAGCTCCAGCTGTACGTGCACAGACTGCGCTCCGCGCAGGAGAGCGGAGCCGTACGCCCCGACATCGATCCGCGCATCGCCCTGGAACTCTTCGTCTCCCCGGTCGCCCAGCGCTGGCTCCAGCACACCGGCCCGCTCACCTACGCGTACACCGACACCCTCGTCGACTACGCGCTGTACGGACTCGCCCCGCGCTGAACCGCCGCCCGCGCCCCCGTGCCGGACACCCGCGTCCCCTGCCGGACACCCGCCGTGCGCCGGGGTGAGCCCCGGCCCGTGCGCCGTGTGAGCCCCGCGAAGACGCCCTGCCCCGACCCCGGATACCGGCTCCGGTCACCGAAGGCGCAGGATGGTGGGACCATGGAGAGCCACGGAGCAAGCTGTCCACACAGCGAGGCGAGGGGATAGATGAGCGCGGAGTTCGGCGGTCACAGCGGCCGGCAGGGCAAAATCTCCCAGTGGCTGCGCGGACGCCGCCCGAAGCAGCCCGCCGGGGACGGCGGCCGGGAGGCCCTGCTGCTCGCCGCCGCCGGCGCGGGACTGCCCCTCGCACCCGCCGCGCACCCGGGGATCGGCTACGGCTGTTCCTGTGACCGCGTCGGCTGTCCCACCCCCGCCCGGCACCCGGTGTCGTTCGCCTGGCAGACGCAGTCCACCACCGACCGCGCCCAGGTCGAGCGCTGGGCCAGGCACCAGCCCGAGGCGAACTTCATCACCGCCACCGGCATGGCCCACGACGTCCTGGACGTGCCGCTGGAGGCCGGGCGGGCGGCGCTGGAGCGGCTGCGGCTCGGCGGGGTGGAGGTGGGTCCGGTCGCGGAGAGCGACGACGGGCGCATGCTGTTCTTCACCCTCACCCGCGGCACCCCCGAGGACGAGGACGAGTGGTGGCCGTGCGAGCTGGACTGCCACCCGGAGACCATGGACGAGCACCCCGGACTGCGCTGGCACTGCCGGGGCTCATACGTCCTGGTCCCGCCGGCCCGGCTGCCCGGTGACGCGGACCGCGCGGTGCGCTGGCTCGCGGGGCACGGCCCCGAGCACCCCCTCCCGGACCCGCTCACCCTCCTGGAGACCCTCACCGACGCCTGCGCCCGCCACACCGCGGACGAGCCCGGCCACCCGGCCCCGGCCTGGCCGCTGCGCCACTGAGGCAGCCGGCCCCCGGCCCCCGGCGTCGGCTGCCCCGCCTCAGCCGCCCTGCGCCGACGTCATCCCCTGCACGCGCCCCACGACCGAGACCTTCCCGCCGCCGGACCCGGAGCCCGATCCGGAGCCCGTACCCGCCGCCGGGTCGAAGGCGGCCTCGGCGGAGACGAACTCCATGGTCAGGGACTGCTTGATCTCGCCCTTGGTGAGGGCGCGGACGTCCTTGTTCGGGGTGGGCACCGAGGCGCCCGCGGCGGCCGTCTGCTTCTGGAAGTGGCGGGTGGCGAAGAACACCAGCGCGCCGCCGTCCGCGGTGCGCAGCGCCAGCGGGGCGTGGTCGCCGCCGCTCAGCGGCTCGTCGATGTACTGGGTGGCGAGGCCCGGACGGACCGAGTTCTTGGCGCGCAGCGCGCGCCAGGCCGTGGTGTGCGTGCCCGGGGCGAAGGTGTCGCCGCCGTCCTTCAGATACGTGGCGTAGGCGCGGCTCAGCCCGCTCGGCGCGGCGGCGAGGCCCGGGGAGTCGGCGGGCACGGCCTCCGCCCAGCCGTCCTCGTCCACCCGGAACTTCGGCACCGCGTCCGGAGCCACCAGCGTCAGATACGCCACCTGCCAGGTGCCGGTGAGGGAGTGCCGGGTGAACACCAGCAGCCAGCGCGAGCCGCCGCCCTTGTTGCCCTTGGCGTCGGCGAGGAACCAGCGCGGCCAGCCGGCCTTCTTGGGGATGGTGAACTTCGCGTCCGTCAGCGTCAGCGGGCTGTGCGCGGCGTTGCCCGAGGGGCTGTTGACGCGGCCCGCCTTCAGCCGCGCCGCGTCGATCGCGCCGAACGCGCCGGTGACCCGGTCCGCGTCCAGTGAACTGTCGTACGCCCGGTCGGCCTTGTTGTAGGCGGCGGTGAACTGCGCCAGTGCCGTCGCGGCCTCGGCCCGGGTGGCGCCCGGGAGCAGTTCGCGCTCGCCGTGCACCACCACGCAGCCGCTCGCCGTCAGCGCCAGCGCGGTCACCGAGGCCGCCAGGACGGCCGCCCGCTCAAGCCTGCGAAGCCTCCGAGGGCCGCGAACCCTGCTCATCAGCTACCTTCACCTTCCCCTTCCCGGAGGCGAACCCTACCGGGGCGAAGAACAGCGTGAGCGCCGGGACGAGGTACAGCAGCCACACCGTGACCTGGAGGACGGTCGGGTCGGGCTGGAAGTTGAACACGCCCTTGAGCAGCGTGCCGTACCAGCTGTCCGGTTCGATGGTGCCGCTGATGTCGAAGGCGAGGTTCGTCAGGCCCGGCAGCCAGTCGGCCTCCTGGAGGTCGTGGAAGCCGTAGGCGAGCACCCCGGCCGCGACCACGACCAGCATGGCGCCGGTCCAGGTGAAGAACTTGGCCAGGTTGATGCGCACGGCGCCGCGGTAGAACAGCCAGCCGAGCAGCACCGCGGTGGCGATGCCGAGGGCCACGCCGATCAGCGGGCGCGGGGTGCCGTCGGAGGCGGCGTGCACGGACGCCCACACGAACAGCGCGGTCTCCAGGCCCTCGCGGCCCACCGCGAGGAACGCGGTGGCCACCAGCGCCCCGGTGCCCATCGCCAGCGCGGCGTCCAGCTTGCCGTGCAGTTCCGCCTTCAGGTGCCGGGCGGTGCGCCGCATCCAGAACACCATCCAGGTGACCAGGCCGACCGCGATCACCGACAGGGAGCCGCCGAGCGCCTCCTGCGCCTGGAACGTCATCTCCTGCGAGCCGAACTCCAGCACACAGCCGAAGCCCAGGGCCAGCGCGATGGCGATGGCGATGCCCGTCCAGATCGGCCGCAGGGCGTCCCGGCGGCCGGTCTTGACCAGGTAGGCGATCAGGATGCACACGACGAGGCTGGCCTCCAGCCCCTCGCGCAGACCGATCAGATAGTTGGAGAACACGGACCTACGCCTCCTCGGACAGCAGGGTGCGCCCCCACCAGTCGTTCGCGTCGCGGACGCCGGGCGGGATCGCGAAGACCGCCGAACCCACGTGCTGGATGTACTCGTTGAGCGCGTCGTGCGCGGACAGCCGGCGCTGGAGCGGGACGAAGCCCTTGCGCACGTCGCGCTGGTAGGCCAGGAAGAACAGCCCCGCGTCCAGGCGGCCCAGGCCGTCGGTGCCGTCGGTGAAGGAGTAGCCGCGGCGCAGGATGGTGATCCCGCCGTTGGAGTCGGGGTGCGCCAGGCGCACATGCGCGTCCGGCTTCATCGCGGGCAGGAACGGCTCGTCCCGCTCCTTGGCCTTGCCGACCGGCGCGCCCTCGCCCTTGTCCCGGCCGAAGACGTCCTCCTGCTCCTGGAGCGAGGTGCGGTCCCAGGTCTCGATGTTCATCCGGATGCGCCGGGCGACGAGGTACGAACCCCCGCTCATCCAGGCGTCCTTGCCCCCGCCGTCCTGGGCGCCGGCCCACACGTGCTCGTCCAGCCGCGCCGTCTCGGTGCCCGCGATGTTGCGGGTGCCGTCCTTGAACCCGAGCAGATTGCGCGGGGTCTGGGCGTCGGGCGTGGTGGAGGAGGTCTTGCCGAAGCCGAGCTGGGACCAGCGCACGGCGACCTTGCCGAAGCCGATCCGGGCCAGGTTGCGGATCGCGTGCACCGCCACCTGCGGGTCGTCCGCGCACGCCTGGACGCACAGGTCGCCGCCGGTGCGCGAGCGGTCCAGGTTGTCGCCGGGGAAGGGGGGCAGGTCGACCAGGGCCGCCGGGCGCCGGTCCTTGAGCCCGAACCGGTCGAACAGCGTGGGCCCGAAGCCGATGGTGAGCGTCAGCCGGGACGGCTTGAGGCCCAGCGCCTCGCCGGTGTCGTCCGGCGGCGCCTCGGCCAGCCCGCCGTAGGCGCCGTCGCCGACCGGGGCACCGGCGGTCATCTTGCGCGCGGCGGCCGTCCAGTCCTTCAGCAGCCGGACGAACTCGGCGCGGTCGTCGGTCTTCACGTCGAACGCGGCGAAGTGCAGCCGGTCCTGCACGGGCGTGGCGATGCCCGCCTGGTGGACACCGTGGAACTCCACGGCGCCCCCGGTGTCGGTCGCGCCGCCGCCGCCGTCGCCGCCGGTGGCCGCGGCCACCGCGCCGCCCGCCGTGACGGCGCCGAGCGCGAGCCCGGCACCGCCCCAGCCGATCAGCGCGCGGCGGGAGGGCGCGGGACGCCGTTCCTGCTCCTCGGCCATGGTCCCGTCCCCTACTTCACCACTGCGGCGGCGAGCTTGGACAGCGGCTCGGCGAGCGCGTTCACCGCGTCCGACAGCTCCTTGCGCTGCTCCTTGCCGACCGTGTCGTAGGAGACGAAGTCGTAGGACGTCTTGTCCTTGCGGTACTTGTCCAGGACGGTGTCCAGGGCCGCGAACTGCTTGTCGAGTTCGCCGGTGAGGGCGGCGTCGTTCTTCCGCGCGACCGGCTTGAGGAGTTCGTACGCCTTCTGCGCGCCCTCGACGTTGGCCTTGAAGTCGACCAGGTCGGTGTGCGAGTAGCGGTCCTCCTCACCGGTGACCTTGCCGGTGGCGACCTCGTCGAGGAGTTCCTTGGCGCCGTTGGCCATGGAGGTGGGGGTGATCTCCGCCTTGCCGACCCGCTGCTGCCAGTCCTTCAGGTCGGTGACGAGCTGGTCGGCGAGGGTCTTCTCCTCGGCGCCGATCTTCTTGTCCTGCCACAGCGCCTTCTCCAGGCGGTGCCAGCCGGTCCACTTCTGGCCCTGCTCCAGGCCGTCGGCGCGGGTGTCGGTCTTCGGGTCGATGTCCCCGAAGGACTCGGCGACCGGCTCGGTGCGCTCCCAGCCGATGCGGGAGGGCGCGTACGCCTTCTTGGCGGCCTCCAGGTCGCCGGCCTTGATCGCCTTGGCGAAGACCTCGGCGAGCGGCACGGTGGCGTCGGCCTGGTCCTGCGCGTACTGGCGGTACTCGGCGACCGGCTTGTCCAGCTCGGGGTTGCGCTGCGCGGCGGCGCCCTTGCCGGTGACGGTGAGCTTCTGGCGGACGCCGTGACCCTTCATGCCCGGCCGGCAGGCGATCTCGTAGGAGCCCGCCTTGACCTCGGCGGTCAGCGTGTACTTGGTGCCGGGGCCGATGTTCTCCTTCTCGGAGACGATCCGGTCGTCGGGGAAGAGGATCTCCACCTCGGTGGCCCGCGAGCCCTTGTTCTCTATCTTGAGGGTGACCTGTCCGGCCGGTACGGTCTTGGCCGAGGTGTCGCACGTGGAGTCGGCCGCCGTCACCTGGATCGCGTCGCCGTCCGCGGCGTCGCTCTTGGAGGTGCAGGCCGTCACGGCGGTCAGGGCGACCGCGGCGGCGGCGGCGGTGACGACGGAGCGTCGGACGGCTCTCATGCAGGGACTCCCGGATGACTGGAACTGGGCGTGACGGCCCTCACAGTTGTTGGTGAGGCTTGCCTAACTTAACCGACACCTCCCTGCTTGTTACCCGCGCGTGCCGTGATTCAGCTCTCACGCGCGGGACAAGGACACGGGCCGGTCGCGGCCTGTCAAAGGCGGTGCAAAGAACCGGCCACAGGTGCGTCAAAGGTGCCGTCTCGGGGTCACCAGGACCGCGCCCGTGCGCGGGTGCGGCAGCACCTCGACGGGCTGGTCGTAGACCCGGGAGAGCAGTTCCCCGGTGAAGATCTCGCCGGGCGGCCCGTCGGCGGCGACCCGCCCGGCGGCCAGCACCGCGACCCGGTGCGCGTAGGCGGCGGCGAGCCCCAGGTCGTGCAGGACCACGACCACCGCGTCCCCGGCGGCGGCCCGCTCCCGGCACAGCCGCAGCACCAGTTCCTGGTGGCGCAGGTCCAGCGCGGCGGTCGGCTCGTCGAGCAGCAGCAGCGGGGCGTGCTGGGCCAGCACCCGGGCGAACGCGACCCGCGCCCGCTCGCCCCCGCTGAGCGCCGGGAAGGGCCGCCCGGCGAACGCGCTCACCTCGGTGGCGGCCATCGCCGCGGCCACGGCCGCCTCGTCCTCGGCCGGGGAGGCGGGGTGCGGCGCGCGGCCCATGCGCACCACCTCCGCCACCGGGAACGGGAAGGACAGCTCCGCCGACTGGGGCAGCACGGCCCGGCGCAGCGCGAGTTCGGGCGCCGACCACTCCCGTACCGGACGGCCGTGCACCCGTACGACACCGGCGGCGGCCGGGAGATCGGCGGCGAGCGCGCCCAACAGGGTCGACTTGCCCGCCCCGTTGGGCCCGACCAGGGCCAGCACCTCACCGGCCCGTACGCGCACGTCCACCCCGCGCAGCACCTCCCGGGCGCCCAGGCGCACCCGCAGCCCCTCCGCCTCGGCGAGCACCTGCCCGGCGTGCGGCGGACCGGGGGGCTCCGGCCGGCCGCGCAGCCGCTTCACGTCAAGTCCCCGCAGAGCCTTCACGCCCAGCCTCCTTGCCTGCGTCGGGTGCGGCGCAGCAGCCAGAAGAAGAACGGGCTGCCGAGCAGTGCGGTGAGGACGCCGAGCGGGAGTTCGGCGGGTGCGGCCACGGTGCGCGCCGCGAGATCGGCGGCGAGCAGGACCAGCGCGCCCAGCAGGGCGCTGCCCGGCACCAGGAACCGGTGCCCCGGTCCCGCGGCCATCCGCAGCAGATGCGGCACCACCAGGCCGACGAAGCCGATGATCCCGGAGACGCTGACCGCCGCGGCGGTCAGCAGGGCGATCACCAGCACCAGCACGATCCGCAGCCGCTCCACGTCCACACCCAGGTGCCGGGCCGGGCGTTCGCCGAGCGCCAGCAGGTCCAGGCGGCGCGAGTACAGCGGCGCGAGGCCGAGCCCGAGCGCGGCGCACGGCAGTACGGCCAGCACCTTGGGCCAGGTGGCCTGGGCGAGCGAGCCGAGCTGCCAGAAGGTGATCTGGCTGACCGCGGCGCTGTCCGCGAAGAACAGGAAGAGGCCGATCAGCGCGCCCGCGAAGGCGTTCACCGCGATCCCGGTGAGGATCAGCGTCACCACTTCCGTACGGCCGCCCGAGCGCGCCATCACGTACACCAGCGAGGCCGTGCCCAGGCCCCCGGCGAACGCGAACACCGGCACCGTCCAGGTGCCGAGGAAGCCGATCCCCAGGGCGATCGAGGCCACCGCGCCGACCGCGGCGCCCGAGGAGACGCCGATGACGCCCGGTTCGGCCAGCGGATTGCCGAACACGCCCTGCATCAGGGCGCCCGCGCAGCCCAGCGAGGCGCCGACCAGCAGGGCCAGCACGATGCGCGGGAACCGCACGTTCCACAGCACCGACTCGGCCACCCGGTCGAGCCCGGAGCCGCCGAGCCCGGCCCGGTGCAGCACGGAGGACAGCACGTCGCCGAGCGGGATGGGGTACGCGCCGAGACCGGCGGCGACCGGCACCAGCACGAGCAGCGCGGCCAGCAGACCGGCCGTCAGGAGCCAGGGCCTGCCCCGCCGCCGCCCGGCACCGGGTTCCGTCAAGTCCCGTTTCCCGTCGGGAGGTTGTGATGTCCCGTGCTCCTCGGCCGTGCCGTCGAGGGCGGGGGCGGTCATCGCTTCGTCCCGTCGCCGTAGAGCTGGCCGACGATCGAGCGCAGCACCTGGTCGGTGCGCGGGCCGTAGTTGAGCAGCACACCGTCCTCCACGGACACGACGCGCCGCTTCATCCCGGCCGGGGTCTGGGCCACGCCCGGGATCCTCACCAGGCCGTCGACGCCGCCCACGGACGCGAGTCCCTTGCTCATGACGAGGATCGCGTCCGGCGCGGCCTTCGCCAGCGCCTCGGTGGTGATGGCGGTGAAGTCCTTGTCCAGGCCCGAGGCGGCGCCCGCGTCGATCCCCCCGGCCGCCTCGATCAGCGAGGTCGCGCCCGACTTCGCGCCGCCGATGAGGTAGACGGCGGCCGAGCCGCGCAGATAGAGGAACGCGACGCGCGGCCGGTCGGCGTGCGCGGGGATCGACCCGCGCACCGCCTCGATCCGGTCCTGCGCCCGCCGGGTCAGGCGCTCGCCCGCGTCCGGGACGCCGAGCGCGGCGGCGACCGCGTGGATGCGCGGCCCCACGTCCGCGAGCCCGGCGGCGGGCTTCACCACGAGCACCGGGACGCCCGCGGCGCGGATCTGGTCCATGGCCTCGGCCGGGCCCGACGTCTCCTCGGCCACCACCAGGTCGGGGTGGAGCGAGAGGACGCTCTCGGCGGACACGTCGTGATTGCGGGTCACCACCGGCAGCTTCCGGGCCTGCGCGAAGGTGGCGGTGATGTCGCGGGCCACGACCCGCCCGCCGAGCCCCAGCGTGAACACGATCTCGCTGAGGCTGCCGGACAGCGGCACGATCCGCCGGGCCCCGGTCACCGTCACCTTCCGTCCGTCGGCGGAGTCGACGGTGACGGGCAGCCGGGGCGCGGCGACACCGGTCAGCGGTTCGACCCGGTCGTCGACGGCGCCGGCCGGGCCGGTGGCGCCGCCGGTGCCGCCGGTGCCGCCGGTGCCGGAGGCGCCCGCCGTGCCGGCGCAGCCGGTGGCGGTCAGGGTGAGCGCGAGCACCGACAGCAGTGCTCCCGCCAGGTGTGTGCGCAAGCGTCGCACGGTGCGGTCCGTCCGTTCCTCTCGGGGAGTGCCGATCTCCGGCACGTTGAGCTTAGGTTAGCCTTACCTTTGTTCGCTACCGGCTGTGGATCCGGAGGACATTTCCATGCCCATGCCCGCGCGCTCCCCGCGCACCGTTCTCAGCGCGGCGAGCACCGCCCTCGCCGTGCTCGCCGCGGCCCTGCTGACCGCCCTGCTCCAGGCCCCCGCCGCCCAGGCGGCGGACCGCGCCGTGCAGGGCGGCCGGCTCGACTGGGGCATCAAGTCCTCCTTCCAGAGCTATGTCACCGGGCCCATAGCGAAGGGGAGTTACTCCCTGACCCAGGGCGCGGCCACGGTCGGCGCCAGCACCTTCCGCTTCCACTCGGCGACCGGCTCCTACGACGGCTCGACCGGCGCCTTCCGGGCCGCCTTCTCGGGCGGAGTGCGCTTCACCGGCCACCGGCAGGCGGGCGGCGGCTACCAGTTGGACCTCACGCTCAGCCGTCCCACCGTGCGTGTCGCGGGCTCCTCCGGCACCCTCTACGTGGACGTCGTCAGCAAGGCGAAGGGCACCGGGGCGGTCACGACGTCCTCGCAGGTGCCCTTCGCCTCCCTCTCCCTGGCCGGGATCGACATGCGCGGCGCCGGCACCTCGGTCGCCCTGAACAACCTGCCCGCCACCCTCACCGCACAGGGCGCCAAGTCCTTCGCCGGGTACTACACGGCCGGGACCCCGCTGGACCCGGTCAGCCTCTCGGCGGACGTACGCCCCGAGGACCGCGCCCCCGCCGGGGCCCCGTCCAGCCCGTCCCCGTCCACGCCGGCCGCCCCGTCCGCCACCGCCCCCGCACGCAAGGCCGCCTCCGGCGGCGCGATCGTGACCGGCGCCGTCGACTGGGGCGTACGCCGCACCTTCCGCGAGTACGTCACCGGGGACATCGCGCGCGGCAGGTGGACGCTGTCCGACGGCGCCCAGGACGGCGGCGCCCTCTTCCGCTTCCCCTCGGGCGCCGGCACCTTCGAGGACGGCACGCTGCGCGCCGCCTTCCGGGGCACCGTCCGCTTCACCGGCGCACACGGCCTGGACCTGCGCCTCACCGGCCCGCGCGTCACCGTCGAGGACGGCCGCGGCACCCTCTCGGCCGATGTGACCGGCACCACCCTGACGGGCAGGAACGTCCCCCTGGTCACCTTCACCGCCGAGGGCCTCACCGCCCGGGACGGACTGGCGCGGGTCACCGAGGCGCCCGCCGTCCTGACCGAGCGCGGCGCCCGCGCCTTCGGCGGGATGTACCCGGCGGGCACCGCGATGGACCCGGTCTCGGTGGCCGTCGCCCTCACCGCGGGCGCCGCCCTGCCCGCGCTGCCCGACCTCGGCACCGCGCCGACCGCCTCCGCCCAGGCGTCCGCCGCTCCGCAGGCGGCCGAAGGCTCCGGTCTCCCGGCCGAGCCCGTGGCGGCCTCCGG
Organism: Streptomyces sp. PL-25; assembly: GCF_058344915.1. NCBI lineage: Bacteria > Bacillati > Actinomycetota > Actinomycetes > Kitasatosporales > Streptomycetaceae > Streptomyces > Streptomyces sp. PL-25. The sequence goes on along the minus strand of NZ_CP136997.1, from coordinate 2,002,155 downwards.
CCACGACGGCGGCGGCGGCTTCCCGGTCCTGCCGCTCGTCCTGGTCGCGGCCGGTGTCCTCGTGGTCTCCGCCCTCGGCACGCTGATCGTCCGCGGCAGGCGCCGCGCCCGCCCGGCCGCCGACGCCGCCGCCACGGCCGAGGACCCGGCCCCCGCGACCAAGACCTCCTGACACCCGCCGCGGCACAGCGCCGCGGCGACACGACAGCACAGCACCGCGGCGACACGGCAGCACAGCGCCGCGACACCGCGCGCACGCGTCCACCCACCCGTCCCGCAGGCCCGCACCGGGCCGCTCCCCGCACGAGGAGAACCACCATGTCCCGCACCACCGGAGGCCGTTCCCGCAGACGGCCCCTCGCCCTCGCCGCCGCCGTGGCCACCGTCACCGCCACCGTCGCCTCGGTGGGCGCCGCCGCGCTGGCCGGCGCCCCCGGCGCGGCGGCGGCCGACCGGCCCCTCAGCGGTTACGAACTCACCTGGGGCATCAAGGACTCGTACCGCTCCTACGTCACCGGCCCCTACGCCAAGGGCACCTTCACCACCGCCGACGGCGCCGTGCAGGCGTCCGGCAACGGCGCCTTCACCTTCACCGGGGGCCAGGGCACCTACAACGGCACCACGCACGCCGTGCACCTCACCTTCAAGGGCACGCTGACCTCCGAGTCCAGCGCCCACCGCTTCAAGCGGGTGCTCAGCGACTTCCAGTACGACAGCGGCACCGGCGTGCTCACCGCCGACCTGACCGCCGACGACGGCACCACCCGGCAGGACGTGCCGTTCGCCGAGGTCGCCGCGCCCACCAGCGCGGACATGACCGGCCTGGCCACCAAGCTCACCACCCAGGCAGGCACCTTCCTCGGCAGCGACACCTACGCGGGCGCGGCGGGCGACCCGCTCTCGGTGGTGAAGAAGGAGGTCCCGGCGTCGCCGAGCCCGTCCACCGGCCCCTCCACGGAGCCGTCCTCCCCGTCCTCGCCCCCGGCGTCCGCCTCCTCGTCCCCGACGCAGAGCACCGGGACCTCCCCGTCCCCCTCGGCCCCGGCCACCGGCGGCACGGGCACCTCCCCGTCCCCGTCCGCCACCGCGACGGGCTCCTCCGCCCCGGTCCCGGCCAGGGGCGTCCTCGCGGACGGACGGCTCACCTGGGGTGTGAAGGCGTCCTTCCGGTCCTATGTGACGGGCTCGCTGGCCAAGGGCACCATCACGGCGTCCGGCGGGGCGTCCCAGGCGTCCGGCAACGGCGCGTTCACCTTCACCGACGCCACCGGCAGCTACGACACCCAGGCCGGCACCCTGTCCGCCGCGTTCAAGGGCGCGGTGAACTTCAAGGGCCACAAGGGCGAGGGCAAGGACGGCGGTTACGGTCTCGACCTCACCCTCAGCGGTGTCAAGGCGTCCTTCTCCGGCACGTCCGGCAGGCTCACCGCCGATGTCACCAGCCTCGGCAAGCTCTCCAAGGGCGTCGTCCTGGCCGACCTGAAGGCCCCCGCGGGCGGGCTCACCCCCAAGGGCGACGTCATCTCCCTCAGCGGGGTGGGCGTGACACTGACCGACGCCGGCGCCACGGCGTTCAGCGGCTTCTACCCCAAGGGCACCGTGCTCGACCCGCTGAACCTGTCGGTGGCCCTCACCGACGGCGCCGAACTCCCCTCGGGCGACGGCACGTCGGGCTCCTCCGGCGGCGCGGGCTCCGCGGGCACCGGCGGTGACGCGGGCACGGGCGGCGGACCGGCGTCCGGCACCGGCGGCACGGCGGGCGGCATCGGTTCCACGACCGGGGGCACCGGCTCCACGATCGGCGGCGGCAGCCTCGCCTCCACCGGCTCCGGCGTGCCGGTGGCCGCCCTCGGCTCGGCCGCCGCGGCGGCCGTGGCGGCGGGCGCGGGCGTGGTGTTCGCGCTGCGCAGGCGGCGCGACGCCACCCAGCTCTGACAGCAGACCCGGCAGATCCGACAGGAGACCCGGCAGAAGGGGGGCGGGACCGGTCCGCTGTGCGACCGGCCCCGCCCCCTGCGGCGCCCGGGTGCTTGAATGCCCCGGTGACCGACTACGACGTGCTGCGCGTGTTCTGCGCGGCGAACGGCGGCTACGGCAACGAACTCGGTGTCGTCCGCGACGGATCCCTGCTGCCCGACTCCGACGAGCGCCAGGCGCTGGCCGCGAAACTCGGCTTCAGCGAGACCGTGTTCGTGGACGACCCCGAGCGGGGCGTCATCGACATCCGCACACCGACCCTGCGGCTGCCCTTCGCCGGCCACCCCTGCGTGGGCACGGCCTGGCTCCTGGACGTCCCCGAGCTGCGCACCCCGGCGGGCCCGGTCGGCACCCGCCTGGACGGCGAGTTCACCTGGATCGAGGCCCGCCCGGAGTGGGCCCCGCCGCGCACCCTGCGCCGCTACGCGAGCGCCGCCGAGGTCGACGACCTGGCGGTGCCGCCGCCCGGCGAGTGGATCTACGCCTGGGCGTGGGAGGACGAGGCGGCCGGGCGCATCCGCGCCCGCGCCTTCCCCGGGCGCGGGGACGGCATCGAGGAGGACGAGGCCACCGGCGCCGCCGCGCTGCTGCTGACCGCGCGGCTGGGCCGCGCCCTGAACATCGTCCAGGGCGCGGGCTCCCAGATCCTGACGGCCCCGCAGCCGGAGGGCTGGGTGGAGATCGGCGGCCGGGTCGTCCTGGAGCGCTGAGACCCGGCGGCGGGGCCGGGCCCGCTCACGCGGTGAGCGGGAACTCCTCGCCCAGCGCCCGGAAGACGGCGGTGTTCAGGGCGAACGCCCGCTTGCACTCCGCCACGATCCGCTGCTTCTCCAGGTCGTCGGCCCGCACGCCGTCCAGCAGTTCGCGGTACTCCCGCTTGAAGGCGGCCGGGTTGGCGACCTCCTCGAAGGTGTAGAAGCGCACGCCGTCGCCCCTGCGCTCGAAGCCCCAGGTGCGCTCCGCGCGGTCGCGGATGATCTGGCCGCCGGACAGGTCGCCGAGGTAGCGGGTGTAGTGGTGGGCGATGTACCCGGCCGGCCACTGCTCCCGGCACTCCCGCACCCGGGCCGCGTACGCCTCGGTCGCGGGCAGCGCGCGCAGCCCCGCGCGCCAGCCGGACCCGCGCAGGTGCGCGAGGTCGCGCTCCAGCGCGGACAGCCGGAACAGCTCGGGCCGCACGAAGGGCCCGGCCACCGGATCGGCGGCGAGCCGGTCGGCGCCCGTCTCCAGGGCCTCGTAGACGAACCAGAGCTGCTCGGTGTAGCGCGCGTACGCCTCCAGGTCGAGGCGGCCGCCGAGCAGGTCGCTCATGAAGGTCGAGTTCTCCGCCTCCACGTGCTGTTCGTGGGAGGCGGTGCGCAGGAGAGTCGAGAAGGAGTCCATGAGGGGATCCTCTAAGGTAAGGCTAACCTAAGTCAATGCCTTGCCGACGTCCGGTCGGTAAACTTTCCGACGCGCTGTCGGTAAACCGTACCGCGACGCGCGAGGGCCCACCTCCCCTGGGGAAGGCGGGCCCTCGTGAGGCTGCTGCGCGGCGGCGGCGCCGCACGGGTCACGGCAGCGTGAGGATGTCCGCTCCGGTCTCGGTCACCACGAGCGTGTGCTCGAACTGCGCGGTGCGCCTGCGGTCCTTGGTGACGACCGTCCAGCCGTCCTCCCACACGTCGTACTCGATGGTGCCCAGCGTCAGCATCGGCTCGATGGTGAAGGTCATGCCGGGCCGCATCACGGTGGTGGCGTGCGGGCTGTCGTAGTGCGGCACGATCAGCCCGGAGTGGAAGGACGTGTTGATGCCGTGCCCGGTGAAGTCGCGGACCACGCCGTAGCCGAAGCGCTTGGCGTACGACTCGATGACCCGGCCGATGACGTTGATCTGCCGGCCCGGCCGGACCGCCTTGACCGCGCGGTTCAGCGTCTCGCGGGTGCGCTCCACGAGCAGCCGGCTCTCCTCGTCGACGTCGCCGACGAGATAGGTGGCGTTGTTGTCGCCGTGCACCCCGCCGATGTACGCCGTCACGTCCAGGTTGACGATGTCGCCGTCCCGCAGCACCGTCGAGTCCGGGATGCCGTGGCAGATCACCTCGTTGACCGAGGTGCACAGCGACTTGGGGAAACCGCGGTAGCCGAGCGTGGACGGATAGGCGCCGTGGTCGCACATGTACGCGTGCGCCACCCGATCGAGTTCGTCCGTGGTGACGCCGGGCGCGATGTGCTTGGCGGCCTCCTCCATCGCCCGCGCGGCGATCCGCCCGGCGACCCGCATCGCCTCGACGGTCTCCGGGGTCTGCACCTCGGGCCCCGTGTACGGCTTCGGCGCGGGCCTGCCGACGTACTCGGGGCGGCGGATGTTTCCGGGCACGGAACGGGCGGGGGACAGCTCCCCGGGGACGAGCAGTGACTGGCCAGACATGCCGGTGAGTCTATCCAGCGCCGATGAGGGAACATGTCGGTGGCGAGAGGAGCTGGTCATGGCCCTGTTCAAGAAGCGCACCGCGGGCAAGCCGGGTGAGTGGTTCTACTGCCTGGAGCACCAGAAGGTCGAGGAGGGGCCGGAGTGCCCCGCCAAGGACCGGTTCGGTCCGTACGCCTCCCGCGAGGAGGCCCAGCACGCGATGGACACCGCGCACGAGCGCAACCTCCAGTGGGAGACCGACCCGCGCTGGCACGACGCCCCGCCCGGCGACCGCCCCCCCGGCCCCGGCCAGACCTGACCGCACGGGCCCCGCACCCCCCTCACCACGTCGGCGGCCACCCCCGGCCACCCCCGCGCACTCCGGCGCACGAAGGCCCGCCGCCCCGCCGCCCGGGACCCGGGGCGAGGGCCCGTTCGGTGCCCTGCGGGGCGGGCCGGTCCGGGGCCGTCCGGCGGGCCGCCGCCTGCGGCCTGCCGCGCGCTCATGCGCTCCCGGCGTGCGGGCGGCCCATTGCTTCTGGGCGCCCGGGACCGGAGGACGAGGACTGGTCCGGTGCCTGCGGGGCGGGCGGGTCCAGGGCCAGGCCGTTCGGCGGGCCTTCGGTGGGTGCCAGTGGGCGTCGGCAGCGCGGCCGTCCGCGGGATCGTCGTCCGCCGCTCGCCGCGGCCCGGGTGCGTCCGTGCGTTCCCGGTGTGGTGTGTGAGCGGCCTGCCGTCGCCCGGGGCGCGGGACCGCGGGGGTTCGGTGGGCCGGTGGTCAGGCGGCCGTGCGCAGGCCCGTCGCCCGCAGTTCGCGCTGGCGTACCGCGTGCTCGTTCGTGCGGACGTCGTAGGCCATCAGGCCGGGCAGGCAGAGGGCGAGCAGGCCGACCGCGCCCGCGCACAGGACGCCGCCGGACCACACGGAGGCCCGTACGCCCCACCAGGCGGCGAGCCCGCCGGAGCGCACCTGGCCCAGCTGCGGGCCCACGGAGTACGACAGCAGCTCGATCCCGGCCAGCCGGCCGCGCAGCTCGTCCGGGATGGTCTGGTTCCACATGGCGCCCCGGAAGATCCCGCTGACCATGTCGCAGCCGCCCGCCACGGCGAGGAACAGCAGCACCAGCCAGACGTTCCCGGCCACCCCGGCCGCGGCGATGGCCAGACCCCACAGCAGCGCCGCGAGGACCACCATCCGGCCGTGCCGGTGCACCCGCGAGGTCCAGCCGCTGGTCACGCTCACCAGCAGCGACCCGAGCGGCACGGCGGCGTACATCAGCCCCAGCGACCAGCGGGCGTCCAGTTCGTCCGCGAGGAACGGCAGCACCGCCAGCGGCATCGCCAGGAACATCGCGGCCAGGTCCACCGCGTAGGTGCCCAGCAGCTCCTTGCGGTTCCAGGCGTAGCGGGCGCCCTCCGCGACGGCCCGCAGCGACGGCTTCGCGGCCTCGTGGGAGGCGGGCTGCCCGGCGATGCGGACCACCAGCACCACCGAGAGGGCGAAGGTCGCGAGGTCGGCCGCGTAGGCCGGGGCCAGGCCCGCGTACGCCACGATCACACCCGCCACCGCCGGACCGGCCACCCCGCCCACGGTCCAGCGCAGCGAGTTCAGCGCGGTCGCAGCGGGCAGGTGCTCATGGGCCACGATGCGCGGCCACAGCGCGTCCAGCGCGGGCCGCTGCACGGCGGTCAGCGCGGAGGACAGCGCCGCCACCACGTACAGCGGCCACACCGCCGGGTGCGGCAGCAGGGCGTCCACCAGCAGCGCGGCGCTGAGCACCCCGAGGCCGGCCTCGGTCCACAGGATCAGCCGCCGCTTGTCCATCGCGTCCGCGAGCGCCCCGCCGTACAGCCCGAACACGATCAGCGGCACCAGCTCCACCGCGCCGATCGCGCCGACCGCCGCCGCCGAGCCGGTCAGCTCCTTCATCTGCACCGGCAGCGCGACGAAGGTCAGGAACGTCCCGAAGTTGGAGATCAGCCCGGACACCCACAGCCTGCGGAAGTCGCGGGAGGAGCGCCACGGGGCGAGATCGGGCAGCAGCGCCCGCACCCCGGACGGCGGCTCGGCGGACTCAGCGACGGGTGGGATGCCGGACGGAGCACCCGCGGAACCCGCAGAAGCAGAAGAAGCCGGAGCACCAGGAGAAGACGGAGAAGACGGGGCGTGATCGGTCACGTCGGGTCATGTTCAGGCACAGGCTCGGCTGGAGCAAATGGGTTTCCCCGGTTCCTACCAGCGGGCGGGCGGCGGAGCCGTCAGCGCCTCCGCCAGCCGGGACAGCCGGTCCCGCCACCGCCCGCGCCCGCGCGGCCCCGGCAGCGGGTTCTCCCCGGCCGCCGCGCTGACCAGGTGCTGCACGGTGTCCAGGTCGAGTTCGCCGCCGTCCGGCACCGCCAGCGTCTCGTGCGCCATCGCCGCCAGCTCGCCGCCGCCCGCGCCCAGCGCCAGCACCGTCGCCCCGGCCCGCCGCACATCGCGCACCCGCGTCAGCAACTCCGCGGGCTCGCCCCCTCCGCCGGGCACCTCGGGCGCCACCACCAGCAGCGTCTCGCCGCGCCGGGCCGCCGCCAGCCGGCCGAGCCCGACCGCGAGGTGCGCCGGATCCGCCGGACCCGCGCCGTGCCGCACCAGGGTGGGCGCCAGCTCCGGCGTGCCCGACCAGGCGGCCTCGTCCACCAGATGCGCGGCCAGATGCCACGGCTCGTGCTCCGGCGTGCCCACCAGCAGCAGCCCGCCCCCGTGCGCCACCACCGACCCGCGCAGCGCCCCCGCGAACCGCCGGGTGGTGTCCAACCACTCGGTCCCGGCGAGCACTTCGCGCAGCAGCGCGACCCGTACGGCGTCCATGGGAGCGCATACTGCCCCAAACGGCCGCTGCCGACGCGCAGTTCGCACCCGGTTCGCCCGCACCGGGGACACCGGGCGGCACCGCTGACCCGGCTCACCCGGACGGGTGGGGGAGGGGCCGCGGACGTAGAGTCGGCCCATGACCTCTACCGACAGTGCACAGAAGGCCCCCGCCAAGGACCCCTGGGACCTGCCCGACGTCTCCGGACTGGTCGTCGGCGTGCTCGGCGGGACCGGCCCGCAGGGCAAGGGGCTCGCCCAGCGGTTCGCCCGGTCCGGCCAGAAGGTGATCATCGGCTCGCGGGCCGCCGACCGGGCGCGGGCGGCGGCCGAGGAGATCGGGCACGGCGTCGAGGGCGCCGACAACGCCGAGACCGCCCGCCGCAGCGACGTCGTGATCGTCGCGGTGCCCTGGGAGGGCCACGGCAAGACCCTGGAGTCCCTGCGCGGGGAACTGGCCGGCAAGCTCGTCGTGGACTGCGTCAACCCCCTCGGCTTCGACAAGAAGGGCGCCTACGCGCTCACCCCCGAGGAGGGCAGCGCCGCCGAGCAGGCCGCCGCCCTGCTGCCCGGCTCGCGGGTGACCGCCGCCTTCCACCACCTGTCGGCCGTCCTGCTCCAGGACCCCGCGATCGAGCGGATCGACACCGATGTGATGGTCCTCGGCGAGGAGCGCGCCGACGTGGAGATCGTGCAGGCGCTGGCCGGCCGGATCCCCGGGATGCGCGGGGTCTTCGCCGGGCGGCTGCGCAACGCCCACCAGGTGGAGTCGCTGGTCGCCAACCTGATCTCCGTCAACCGCCGCTACAAGGCGCACGCGGGGCTGCGGCTCACCGACGTCTGAGCACCGCCCGCGCACCGGTCCGGGACGCGCGTGGGGGACACTGGTCGGCGAAGCAGTCCCGAGCAGTGCCCCCGTGTCCCCGACAGGAGTCCGCCCCCATGCCCCGCCTCGCCCTCTACGCCCTGATCGTCTGCGTGCTCACCGTGGCCGCGGCCGTCGTCTCCTTCGTCCAGGGCAGCTGGCTGGGGATCGTGTGGGTCCTGCTGGCCGGACTGTCGTCCAACATGACCTGGTACTACCTGCGCCGGGGCCGCGCGGCCCGCGGCGGCTCCGTCACCGGCTGACCGCGCAGTACTCGTTCGTCCCCTGCCAGAAGCGGTACAGCTCCTGGCCGCAGTAGCGGTCGGGGCCGTCCACGCCCAGATGGCCCAGGATCGCGTGGACCGCGTCGAAGAAGGCGCTGTTGACCGAGGGCAGCCACAGCAGCGCGAAGACGAACAGCAGTCCGAACGGCGCGAACGGCTCCACCTGCCGCTTCAGCCCCTGCGACAGCCACGGCTCCAGCACGCCGTAGCCGTCCAGGCCAGGGACCGGCAGGAAGTTCAGCAGCGCGGCCGAGACCTGGAGCAGCGCGAGGAAGGCGAGCGCGTACCGGAAGTCGCCCGGCACCCCGTCCAGCGCGTCCAGCCAGAACGGCGCGGTGCACACCGCCGCGAACAGCACGTTGGCCAGCGGCCCGGCCGCCGAGACCAGGCTGTGCCGCCAGCGGCCCCGGATCCGGCCCCGCTCGATGAAGACCGCGCCGCCGGGCAGTCCGATCCCGCCCATGATCACGAAGATCACCGGTAGCACGACGCTCAGCAGCGCGTGCGTGTACTTCAGCGGGTTCAGCGTCAGATAGCCCTTCGCGCCGACCGTGATGTCACCGCTGTGCAGCGCGGTGCGGGCGTGCGCGTACTCGTGCAGGCACAGCGAGACGATCCAGGCAGCCGTCACGAACAGGAACACCGCGACACCGGGCCGCTCGGCGAACCCGGTCCAGGTGGCCCACCCGGTGACGGCGGTGACGGCCAGGATCCCCAGGAACACGGGGCTGATCCGGCGGTCGTCGCGGCGGGCGGTGGCGGTGGTCATGGGCGGGGCGCTCCAAAGGACGGGTCCGGTGCCGGGCACGACCGGCGGGTGGGGTCGACCGTACCGGTGACACGGGGGGAACGTGCTGCGGTGGGCTTGCGGTTCCTGATAGTCGGTAGGCTGGAATCGACTCGACCAGGGAGGTGTCGTGACCACTACCGAGGAGTGGGTGGCAGATGCGCTTGAGGCAGTTCACCTGCCCAGGCGGCTGCGACTCCGCCTGACACGGAACGGACTCACGGTGGTACCTGTCACGCAGGCGCATCTCATGACCCAGCGCCGCATCGCGAACCAGATCGAGACACGGGCGCCGGGCTGGGTGCCGATCGGTGAGTTCAAGATCGTTCCCCGGCGTGAGGGCTACTCGCCCGAGCCGGATGTCTCCGCCCTGCCGGAGAGCGAGTGGAACTCCGGCAAGAGCGAGTTCGACGAGGGACACCTGCCCTTCGTCGTCGAAGTCGTCTCCCCCGAGAGCAGGAACCGCGACTACAGCACCAAGCCCGACCACTACGCGCTGCGCGGCATCCCCGCCTACCTCGTCGTCGACGTGCTCAGCGCCCGCTGGACCCTGCTGACCCGGCCCGAGGACGGCGTCTACCGGCACGAGGAGTCGGGCGCCTTCGGGGACGAGATCCGCATCCCCGTCGCCGACCAGACCCTGACCCTCGACTCCTCCCAGTTCGTCCGCATCTGAGACGCCTGTCCCCGCCGCTTTCCCGCCGCTTTCCGCCACGAGGAAACCCCCGAGCGGCTCCGGGGCGTCCCCGGGGACAATGGACCCCGTGCGCTACCGCATCCTCGGCACCACCCAGGCATTCCGCCCCGACGGCACCGCCGTCCCGGTCGGCGGTGCGCGGCTGCGCGCCCTGCTGACCGTGCTCGCCCTGCGGCCCGGACGTACGGTCCCGGTGTCCGTCCTGGTCGACGAGGTCTGGGAGGACGATCCGCCCGCCGACGCCACGGGCGCGCTCCAGGCCCTGGTCGGACGGCTGCGCCGGGCGCTCGGCGCGGACGCGGTGGCCTCCGCCGAGGGCGGCTACCGGCTCACCGCCACGGCCGACGACATCGATCTGCACCGGTTCGAGCGCCTGGCGGGCGAGGGCCTGGCCGCACTCGCCGACGGCGACCCGACCAAGGCCGCCGCCACCCTCGACGACGCCCTCGCCCTGTGGCACGGCCCCGCCCTCGCCGACCTGCCCGACCGCACCGCCGAGGCGGCCCGCTGGGAGACCCGGCACCTGGACGTGCGCCGGGCCCGCCTGGCCGCCGCGCTCGCCCTCGGCGACACCGACCGGGCCCTGCCCGAGCTGACCGCCCTGTGCGACACCCACCCCCTGGACGAACCCCTCCAGGCGCTCAGGCTGCGCGCCCTGCACGAGGCCGGCCGCACCGCCCAGGCGCTCGCCGCCTACGAGGACGTACGGCGTCTGCTGGCCGACCGGCTCGGCTCCGACCCGGGGCCCGAACTGCGCGCGCTGCACGGGCGGCTGCTCGGCGGCGACCGACCGCGGCAGGACCGGCGGCGGGGCGCGGGCTCCGACGCGTACGCCACCGCCGTCGCCCCCGGCCGCCCGTCGGCCGCGGCCCCCGGGGTCCCGGCCGCCGTCCCCGCCGACCCCGCGCCCCCGGCCGCCGCCCCGGCGGCGCCGCCCAGCAACCTGCGCGCCCGGCTGACCTCCTTCGTGGGCCGCGAGAGCGACATCGACGCGCTCCGCGCCGACCTGGGAAGCGCCCGGCTCATCACGCTCCTCGGGCCCGGCGGGGCCGGCAAGACCCGGCTGTCCCAGGAGGCCGCCGAGGCCCTGCGGCCCGCCCCCCGCGACGGCGTGTGGCTGGCGGAACTGGCCCCGGTCGACGACCCGGACGCGGTGCCCGAGGCGGTGCTGACCGCGGTGGGCGCCCGCGAGACCGTGCTCTACGGCGCCGGCGCCGAGGAGATACGGGCCGCCGTCGCCGACCGCCACGACGACCCGGTCGAACGGCTCGTCGAGCACTGCGCCCGCCGCCGCATGCTCCTGCTCCTGGACAACTGCGAGCATGTCGTCGACGCCGCCGCCCACCTCGTCGAGGAACTCCTCGCCCGCTGCCCCCGCCTCACCGTCCTCGCCACCAGCCGCGAACCCCTCGGCGTACCGGGCGAACTGCTGCGCCCGGTGGAGCCGCTGCCCGATCCGGTCGCGCTGCGCCTGTTCGCCGAGCGCGGCGCCGCCGTACGGCCCGGTTTCCGCACCGACGCCGACGCGGACACCGCCGCCGCCTGCGCCGAGATCTGCCGCCGCCTGGACGGGCTGCCGCTCGCCATCGAACTGGCCGCCGCCCGGCTGCGGATGCTCTCCCCGCGGCAGATCGCCGACCGGCTCGACGACCGCTTCCGGCTGCTCACCTCCGGCAGCCGCACCGTGCTGCCCCGCCAGCAGACCCTGCGCGCCGTCGTCGACTGGTCCTGGGACCTGCTGGACGCGGGGGAGCGGGAGGTGCTGAGCCGGCTGTCCGTCTTCGCCGGCGGCTGCGACCTGGCCGCCGCCGAGGCCGTGTGCGGGCCCGCCGCCTTCGACGCCCTCGGCTCCCTGGTCGACAAGTCGCTGGTGGTGGCCGCGCCCGCCGCCGACGGCGCGATGCGCTACCGGCTCCTGGAGACCGTCGCCGAGTACGCCGCCGAACGGCTGGCACAGACCGGCGGCCGGGCCGCGGCCGAGCGCGCCCACCTCGTCCACTACCGCGAACTGGCCCGCACCACCGACCCGTTGCTGCGCGGCTCCGGCCAGCTCGCCGCCATCGCCCGCTTCGAGCTGGAGTACGAGAACCTGCGCACCGCCCTGCGGCACGCCGTCGCCGAACGCGACGAGCACGAGGCGCTGTGCCTGATCCACTCCCTGGGCACGTACTGGCAGATGCGGGACGTGCGCATCGAGGCCCGCAACTGGTGCGCGGACATCATGGCGTTCACCCCCGACCCGTTCGCCGAGCCCGTGCGCCGCGCGGTGCCGGTGCGGCGGCGGTGCACGGACGCCCCGCCGCCGATGAGCGAGGACGTCCTGGCGGAGGCCCGCCGCGGCCTGCACCTGCTCCACCTCGCCTGCATGGACACCGAACTGGAGGCGTGGGAGACCCCCGAGGCCAAGCGCAAGCTCCGGGCCGTCACCGAGGTCTACGAACCCGGACTGCCCCAGACCTGCCGCTACCCCGGCATGCTGTGGTTCTTCGCGGTGATACTGAGCGGCGACATGGAGCGGCTGCGCACCGTCATCGACGCGACCGTGGACACCTGCCGCAGCACCCCCGGCTACGAGCACGAACTGGCCGGCGCCCTCCAGATGCGGGCCAACCTGCTGGCCAACCGCGTCGAGTGGACCGGCGACGCCACCCGCGACGCCGACGAGTCGCTGGAGATCTACCGGCGCTTCGGGGACGCCTGGGGGGCCGCCGAGGCGCTGTCCGCGCGCGGCGAGTCCCATGAGCGCGCCGGACGGTATCTGCGGGCCGCCGCCGACTACGAGGAGGCCGTGGGCCACGCCGAACGGCTCGGCGCGCGTGCCCAGACGGCGGTGCTCCAGTCGCGGCTCGGCAGCGCCCTGATCGAGGCGGGGGACGTGGAGCGCGGCGAGCGGCTGCTGCGTGAGGTGATCGACGGCAGGCTGGGCGCCGGGAGCGAGGCGATGCCCGCCGCCCGGCTGTTCCTGGCCGGCCACCTCGGCATGACCGGCCGCATCCCGCAGGCACGCGAGCAACTGCGGCTGCTGCGCGAGGAGTTCGGCATCTCCCACTTCATCGTCTTCGACTCCTTCATCCTGGGCGCCGAAGCGTGGCTGGACGCGGTCGACGGCCGTCCCGAGGAGGCGCTGGCCAAGGCGGGACAGGCGATGCGGGGGGCCGGTGACCCGCTGTCCCTGGCCATCGCCCCGCACATGCGCGCCCTCTATCTGATGGTCGGCGCGATGGCCCTGCCCGCGCTCGACGGCGGCGGACGGGCCCGGGACGCGGCCCGCTGCCTGGCCGCCGCCGACGCCCTGCTGCCCGCCCGCCATGTCTCCTCCGCCATGGAACGCCATGTCCGGGACCAGGTCGTGGAGCGGATCCGGGGCGCGCTGGGCGCGGACGGCTTCGAGGCCGCGTACGCCGAGGGCGGCGGCCTCTCCCCGGAGGAGGCCGCCGCCCTGTTCTGAGGCGCGCGCCCTCAGGTCTTGGTGCGGAACTTGTGGATGGCGAGCGGGGCCGCGACGGCGGTGATCGCGACCGACCAGGCCACGGTGATCCACAGGTCGTGCGCGACCGGCCCGCCCAGCATCAGACCGCGGGCCGCGTCGGCGAGCGTGGAGAGCGGGTTGTAGTCGGTGAAGTGCTGGAGCCAGCCCGGCATCGACTGGGTCGGCGCGAAGATCGACGAGCCGAACTGGAGCGGGAAGAGCACCAGGAAGCCCATCGCCTGCACGGACTGCGCGTTCTTCAGCATGACGCCGAGGGTGAGGAACACCCACATGATCGACGAGGCGAACAGCGCGGACAGGCCCACGGTGGCGAACAGACCGGTCCAGTGGGTGATGTGGAAGCCGACCAGCGCGGCGACGACCATCAGCACGACCGTGGCGAACAGCATCCGGAACAGCTCGACCGCGATCTTCGCGAACAGCACCGAGCCGCGGCCGATCGGCAGCGACCGGAAGCGGTCCATGACACCGCTGTTGAAGTCCTGGCTGAAGCCCGTGCCGACGCCCTGGGACAGCGTCATGCTGTTCATCGCCAGCATGCCCGGGATGACGTACTGCACGTACTGCGACTGGCCGCCGCCCAGCGCCTGCCCGATCGAGCCGCCGAAGACGTACACGAACAGCAGGGTGAAGACGATCGGCATCAGCAGCGCGTCGAACATGGACTCCGGGTCCTGGCGGATCCAGAGCAGGTTGCGCCGGATCAGCGCGCCGGTGTGCCGCAGATGTCCGCGCAGCGGGATCCGCACGTCGGCGGTCGGGATCTGAGTGGTGACGGCGCTCATACGGCGACCTCCTCGCGGGCGTCGGCGGGGCTGGCGTCCTGCGGGGCACTGGCGCGGTGGCCGGTGAGGGACAGGAAGACCTCGTCCAGGCTGGGCAGTTCGGTGGTGATGGAGGTGATGGTGATGCCGCGCGCGGTCACCGCGCCCACCACGGCGGTGAGCTGCTCGTCGCTGAGGACGGGCACCAGCAGCGAGCCGGTCTCGGTGTCCACGGTGGTCGTCGCCAGCCCGGTGATGCCCAGCTCGTCCAGCATCCCGGCGAGCGGGCGCAGTTCGCCCGGGTCGGCCGGCCTGACGCGCAGGGTGCGCCCGCCGACCTTGGCCTTCAGCTCCTCGATGCGGCCGCCCGCGATCACCTTGCCGCGGTCGACCACGGTCAGCTCGGAGGCGAGCTGCTCGGCCTCCTCCATGTACTGGGTGGTCAGCAGCACGGTGACGCCGTCGCCGACCATCGCCTTGACCTCGTCCCAGACCTCGTTGCGGGTGCGCGGGTCCAGGCCGGTGGTCGGCTCGTCCAGGTAGAGCACCGCGGGGCGTCCGATCATGGACGCGGCCAGGTCGAGTCGGCGCCGCATGCCGCCGGAGTAGGTGCTGGCCGGGCGCTTGGCCGCCTCGGTGAGCGAGAACCGCTCCAGCAGTTCGTCGGCGCGGGTGCGGGCGTCCTTGCGGGACAGGTCCAGCAGCCGTCCGATCAGATAGAGGTTCTCCCAGCCCGGCAGCTTCTCGTCCACGGACGCGTACTGCCCGGTGAGCCCGATGACCCGGCGCAGCTGCCGGGGCTGGCGCACCACGTCGTAACCGGCGACGGTGGCCTCGCCGGAGGTGGGGGCCAGCAGGGTGGAGAGGATGCGGACGAGGGTGGTCTTGCCGGCGCCGTTCGGCCCGAGCACGCCCATCACGGTGCCCTCGCGCACATCGAGGTCGACGCCGTCCAGCGCCTTGGTCTCGCCGTAGTGCTTGACCAGTCCCCGTACCGTCACGGCGATCCCCGCGCCGCCGGGGTGCTTGTCGATTCGTGTCATGGCGAAGACGATGCCACCCGCCACCGACAAACCACCGACAGTCCGCCGACGCCCGCCCGTCCGCCGCCGACAGTCCGCCGGTGTTCGTCTGTGTGCCGCTGACAGTCCGCCGCCAACAGTCCGCCGATGACGGCCCGTCTGCCGCCTGCCCGTCCGCCCACCGTAGGCAGGCGCCCGCCCACCGTCAGCAGGCGCCCCGCGCGATGGCCGGGCGCCGCCGACAGGCATCCGGCGCGGGGGCCGGGCGCCTGCCTGGGCGTCCGCTCAGCGGTGCAGCGGTGCGGCCGCCTCCGGTACGTGGCCGGTGACGACGCGGGCCGCGGGGACCGGGGCCGGACGGCGGCGGTCGACGGCCTGCGCGGCGGCGGCCACGGCCAGGCCGAGGACGGCCAGGGCGCCGCCGGCGAGCGCCGGGGAGGTCGCGCCGAAGCCCGCGGCCAGCGCGAGCCCGCCGATCCAGGCGCCCCCGGCGTTGGCCAGGTTGAAGGCGGCCTGGTTGGCGGAGGAGGCCAGCGAGGGCGCCGCCGCCGCCTTCTCCATCACCATGAGCTGGAGCGGGGAGCCGGTGACGAAGGCGGCCGTGCCGAGCAGGGTCACCGCGAGCGCCGCGCTCCACCCGGCCCGCATCAGCACCGGGAAGAGGAGCAGCACGACGGCCAGCGAGGCCAGCCCGCCGAAGAGGGTGCCGCGCATCGAGTGGTCGGCGAGCCGCCCGCCCAGCAGATTGCCCGCGGTCGCGCCGACGCCGAACAGGGCCAGCAGCAGGGTCACGCTGGACTCGGCGTACCCGGCGGTGCCGGTGAGCATCGGCGTGATGTAGCTGTAGGCGGCGAACAGCGCGCCGAAACCGGCCACGGTGGTCAGCAGCGCCAGCCACACGGGCAGCGAGCGCAGGGCGGCCAGTTCGCCGCGCAGTCCGGCCGCCGGGGCGGCGTGCGCGGGGTCGCGGGGGATGAGCAGGGCGAGCGCGGCGATGGCCGCCACGCCGATCGCGCCGACCCCGAGGAAGGTCGCCCGCCAGCCCAGGTGCTGGCCCATGAGCGTGGCGACCGGGACCCCGGCGACATTGGCCACGGTGAGGCCGAGGAACATCAGCGACACCGAGCGTGCCTTGCGCTCGGGCGGCACCATCCCGGTGGCGACCACCGCGCCGACGCCGAAGAAGGCGCCGTGCGGCAGCCCGCTCAGGAAGCGGGCCGCCAGCAGCCAGCCGTGGCCGGGGGCGAGCGCGGAGAGGGCGTTGCCCACGACGAACAGCGCCATCAGGCCGATCAGCACCCGGCGGCGGGACATCCGGGAGGTCAGCGCGGCCAGCAGCGGGGCGCCGATGACCACGCCCAGCGCGTACGCGGAGACCAGGTGCCCGGCGGTGGGGATCGAGATGCCCAGGTCGTCGGCGACGTCGGGCAGCAGCCCCATCATGACGAACTCGGTCGTGCCGATGCCGAAGGCGCCCACGGCGAGGGCGAGCAGGGCCAGGGGCATGAAAGACCTTTCGGGGTGGGTTCCGTACAGCGTGCGACTTGTATGTTCAGCTGCGGAACAAAGTCTTTCAGGCCCGGTATTCCAGCAGGTTACGAGCTGGTTGCCGATGTGGTGACCTTCACACGCGCCGCGATCGGCAGATGGTCGCTGTCCGTGCGCGGCAGCGTCCAGGAGCTTACCGGCTCCACGCCCCTGACCATGATCTGGTCGATCCGGGCCAGCGGGAACGAGGCCGGCCAGCTGAAGCCGAAGCCGCTGCCCGCCGCGCCCTGCGTCGAGCGCATCTGGGAGGTGACCGCGCCCAGCGAGCGGTCGTTCATCGTGCCGTTCAGATCACCGAGCAGCACCACCCGCTCCAGCTTCTCGTGCGCGATGGCCGTGCCCAGCGCGGTCGCGCTGTGGTCCCGCTGCTGCGCGGTGAACCCGGCGTTCAGCTTCACCCGGACCGAGGGCATGTGGGCGACGTACACCGCGAGCGGGCCCTCGGGCGTGGCCACCGTGGCGCGCAGGGCGCGGGTCCAGCCGAGCCGGAGGTCGACCGGGCGAACATCGCTGAGCGGGTACTTGCTCCACACCCCCACCGTGCCCTCCACGGCGTGGTACTTGTACGCCGACGCCAGCGCCCGCTCGTACACCGGCACAGCGGCGGCCTTCAGCTCCTCCAGCGCCAGCACGTCCGCGCCGGACGCGGCGACCTGCCGCGCGGTCCCGGTGGGATCGGGGTTGTCCGCGTTGACGTTGTGCGTGGCCACCGTCAGATCACCGCCGCCGCCGGTCTTGTCGGTGACCAGGCCGCCGAAGAGGTTCAGCCAGACGGCGACGGGCAGCACCAGCGCGATCAGCGCGGTGGCCGACTTGCGCACCAGCGCCACCACCAGCAGCACCGGCACGAGCAGCCCCAGCCAGGGCAGGAAGGTCTCCGTCAGACTGCCCAGGTTGCCGACCCGGTTGGGGATGTGCGAGTGCAGCAGCATCACCAGCGCGGCCAGCACCGCGAGGACCGCCGAGACGATGCCCCGCCGCCAGATCCGGCGGTCGCCGCGCCAGCCGCGCAGCAGCCGGTCCAGCAGGCGCCGAATCCGGTTCTCCGAGCGCTCGGGCCCCGAGCCGCCGTCGTCCGTCTCCGTCAAGTACGCCTGCTGCGCCATACCGTCGCCTCACTGCCTGCCGTGCCTGCCGTGCACCGTTCACCCCGTGGGCTACGACCCTAGGGGATGATCGGCTCCGTTCCTGCCGTCCGTGACGGCCGTACGGGCACGAGGACGAACGAGGCGGGGCGCGGAGTTCCGGTCACGCCGTGCGGGGCCTGCTCTGTGACGAAACGGGCACATTCACTCCGGCGCCGGACCGGCCGGGCGCGGCACGGGCCGCAGGCCCTCCAGGACCGTGTCCACGATCTGCTCCGACAGCCCCTCGGGCAGGTCCAGATCGGGCCGCATGATGCTGCGCACCAGCATGGGTCCGACGAGGATGTCGTTGAGCAGTTCCACGTCGACGTCCGCGCGCAGTTCACCGGTGAGCTGGCCGCGGCGCAGCACCTCCACCTGGATCCGGCGCCGGGGCTCGACGACGGTGGCGTGGTAGGCGCACCAGATCTTCGGGCTGCTCTTCATCTGGGCGTAGACGTTGTGCAGGATCGCCGAGGAGCGGCTGATCAGCCCGCGCCGGCGCAACTGCTCCAGCAGCGCCACCAGATCGTCGCGCATGGAGGTGCCGGGCAGATCGGCGTCGGGCGGTTCGGCGGCCCGTACGACGTCGGCGAACAGCTCCTCCTTGCCGCTCCAGCGGCGGTAGATGGTGGCTTTGCCGACGCCCGCCGTCCGGGCGATGCGCTCGATGGAGAGTTCGGCCAGCGGCACGCCCTCTTCCAAGAGCTTCATCACCCCTTCGACGATGGCGCGTTCCACCGCCTCGCTCCGGGGGCGGCCCCGCACGGGGCACTCCGGGGCGGCTTGGCTGTCGGCGAGGCTCACCTGAGACGTCCTTTCGTCGTACCGGGTCATTGTCCACCCGGTGGCCGGCGGTGCTGCTGCCCACCGCCGGCCGGTCGCCCCCGTATGACTGCTCCGCCCCCGCTGCCGTGCCGTCCCCCGTCTCGCGGCCGCGACGGTCAGTCGGCCGCCGCCACCAGTTCCGGTTCCTCCTGGTTCTCGGGCCGGCGCGGGGTGCGGCCGGGCAGGAAGAGGGCCACCACGACCGCGCCGGCCAGCGCCACCACGGTGCCGCACAGCGAGGTCACGTGCATGGCGTGCAGGAAGGCGCTGTTGGCCGGGTCGACCAGGGCCTGCCCGCGCGGGCCGAGCTTCTCGGCGACGCCGAGCGTGGCCTCGATGGACTCGCCCGCCGTGCCGCGCAGGTCCGCCGGGAGCATTCCGAGCTTGCCCTCGATGCTGTTGCGGTACGCGGTGGAGAGCACCGAGCCGAGGACGGCGATGCCGAGCGCGCCGCCGACCTGGCGGAAGGTGTTGCTCAGCGCGGAGGCCGAGCCCGCCTTCTCGCGGGGCAGGGCCTGCATGATGACCACGCTGGTCGGCGTCATGATGTGCGCCATGCCGGTGCCCATGAGGAAGAAGACGACCTCCAGCACCCAGATCGGGGTGTCGGCCTCGAACCCGGCGAACGCGGCGAGCATCCCGGCCAGCAGCACCAGGCCCGCCGTGGTGGTCGCCTTGTAGCCGAAGCGGTCGACGACCAGCCGGGCCCGCGGCGCGAAGATCATCTGCGCGGCGGCCAGCGGGATCATGAGCAGGCCGGACTCCAGCGGGGAGTAGCCGCGCACGCTCTGGGTGTAGAAGACCGAGAAGAACGTGACGCCCATCAGGGCGAAGAAGACCAGCGCGATGGCGGCCATGGCGGCCGAGAAGACCTTGTTCTTGAAGTAGGTGACGTCCAGCGACGGGTGGTCGCTGCGCTTCTCGAAGACGATGAACGCCGCGAGGACGACGACACCGGCGATGATGGTCGCCAGCACGGCAGGGTCGGTGAAGTCGGCCAGTTCGCCGCCCTTGATGATGCCGTAGACGAGCAGCACCAGGCCGACCACGGACAGTACGACGCCGACCGGGTCGAGGCGGCCGGGGCGCGGGTCGCGCGAGTCGGGCACCAGCCAGATCATCAGCGCCACCGCGGCGACGACGATCGGCACGTTGATCAGGAAGACCGAGCCCCACCAGAAGTGGTCCAGCAGCAGACCGCCGGTGATCGGGCCGATGGCGATGGCGAGGCCGACGCCGCCCGCCCAGATGCCGATGGCCTTGGGCTGCTCGTCGCGCTCGAAGACGTTCATCAGGACGGCGAGGGTGGCCGGCATGACGAACGCGGCGCCCACCGCCATCAGGGCGCGGTAGGCGATCAGCTGGCCCGGCGAGCCGGACTCGGCGGCCAGCGCGGAGCCGATGCCGAAGACGACGAGACCGCCGAGCAGCACCTTCTTGCGGCCCACCCGGTCCCCGATCAGGCCCGAGGTGAACAGCAGTCCGGCGAAGACGAGCGTGTAGGCGTTGATCGCCCACTCCAGCTCGCTCTGGGTGGCCCCGAGCCCGGTCGGGGCCGGGGTCGAGATGGTCTTGATGGCGACGTTCAGGATCGAGTTGTCGAGCACCACTATCAGCAGGCTCAGCATCAGGACGCCGAGGATCGCCCAGCGGCGGCGGTGCACCGCTTCCGGGATCCCGGGGCCCGGGGCGGTGCGGTCGGCAGGAGTAGTCATGGGCCCGAGCGTAGGGCCTTTCCGATACGGAACCGTCTCGTATCGGAAATCCTTTACTCAGATCTTACGACCGCCCGCCTTGCCCATCCCGCGCCCGCTCGAAGCGCACACCGGCCCACGGCGGACCGAGACTTGAGGCACACGGGGGTCCCTCTGGCCCGCCGCGGGCGGAGGTGTCACCATGGAGGGGAGTCCGGGGACGCCGTCAGGGCGCCTCGAGATGATTGAAGGAGCCGTTGCAATGACGCAGCTTCCGGCTGCCCAGCCTGCACAGAAGAGCACCTCCGACGGCAGTGCCAAGACGCTGTACGGAGGAAAGGGCACCCGCCGCATCACCGTCCGCGACCTCGCCCTCGCCAAGGAGCGCGGCGAGAAGTGGCCCATGCTCACCGCCTACGACGCGATGACCGCCTCCGTCTTCGACGAGGCCGGCATCCCCGTGATGCTGGTCGGCGACTCGGCGGGCAACTGCCACCTCGGGTACGAGACGACCGTGCCCGTCACCCTCGACGAGATGGCCATGATGGCGGCCGCCGTGGTGCGCGGCACCCGGCGCGCCCTGATCGTCGGCGACCTCCCCTTCGGCTCCTACCAGGAGGGCCCGGTGCAGGCGCTGCGCTCGGCCACCCGCCTGGTGAAGGAGGCGGGGGTCGGCGCCGTGAAGCTGGAGGGCGGCGAGCGCTCGCACGAGCAGATCCGCCTGCTGGTGGAGGCCGGCATTCCGGTCATGGCCCACATCGGCCTGACCCCGCAGTCCGTCAACGCCATGGGCTACCGCGTCCAGGGCCGCGGCGAGGAGGCCGCCCAGCAGATGCTGCGCGACGCCAAGGCCGTCCAGGACGCGGGCGCCTTCGCCGTCGTCCTGGAGCTGGTCCCGGCGGAGCTGGCGGCCGAGGTGACGCGGGTGCTGCACATCCCGACCGTCGGCATCGGCGCCGGACCCGACACGGACGCCCAGGTCCTGGTCTGGACGGACATGCTCGGCCTGACCGGCGGCCGGGTGCCCAAGTTCGTCAAGAAGTACGCCGACCTGCGCGGCGTCCTGGGCGACGCGGCGCGGTCCTTCGCCGAGGACGTGATCGGCGGAGCGTTCCCGCTGGAGGAGCACTCCGTCCACTGATCCGCCGGCCCACCCGGACCACTGCGGAAACACCCGGAACAGCCCCGCCGATCTTCCCCCGTCGGCGGGGCTGTTCTCCGTCGCGCCCCCGTTCGTGCCGGGCGCTACGCCTGCTCGTGCCGGGCGCTACGCCCGCTCGCGCCAGCCGTCGGTGATCGGCAGCCTGCGGTCCTTGCCGAAGCCCTTGGCGGAGATCTTGGTGCCCGGCGGGTACTGGCGCCGCTTGTACTCGGCCCGGTCGACCATCGTCAGCGTCTTCACCACCAGCTCGCGGTCGTAGCCCGCCGCGACGATCTCGTCGCCGCCCCTGTCCCGGTCCACGTACAGCTCCAGGATCGCGTCCAGCACCGGGTAGTCCGGCAGCGAGTCCGTGTCGACCTGCCCGGGGCGCAGCTCCGCGCTCGGCGGCTTGCTGATCGAGTTCTCCGGGATCGGCGGGGTCTGGCCGCGCTCGGCGGCGGCCCGGTTGCGCCACTCGGCCAGCCGGAACACCGACGTCTTGTACACGTCCTTGATCGGGCCGTACGCGCCCACCGAGTCGCCGTACAGCGTCGAGTAGCCCACCGCCAGCTCCGACTTGTTGCCGGGGGCGAGGACGATGTGGCCCTCCTGGTTGGAGACGGCCATCAGCAGGGTGCCGCGCAGCCGGGACTGGAGGTTCTCCTCGGCCAGCCCGGTCAGCCCCAGCGAGCCCATGTACGCGTCGAACATGGGGGCGATCGACACCGTGCGGAAGTGCAGCCCGGTGCGCCGGGCCAGCTCGGCCGCGTCGCCCCTGGAGTGCTCGGAGGAGTACTTGGACGGCATCGAGATCCCGTACACGTTCTCCGCGCCCACGGCGTCGCAGGCGATCGCCGCGACCAGCGCCGAGTCGATGCCGCCGGACAGGCCGATGAGGACGGACCGGAAGCCGTTCTTGCGGACGTACGCCCGCAGGCCCGTGACGAGCGCCGTGTAGACCTCCTCGTCGTCGTCCAGCCGCTCGGTGTAGCCGCCGGTGAACCGCGGCTCGTACGCGGGCAGCGGCTCCTCGGACAGCACCACCCGCTCCACGCGCAGCCCGTCGTCCACCCGCTGCCCGTCGGCGACCGCGTCGGCCGCCACCGCGGGCAGCTCCAGGTCCAGCACCACACAGCCCTCGGTGAACTGCGGCGCCCGCGCGATCACCTCGCCGTCCGCGCCGACCACGATGGAGTCGCCGTCGAAGACCAGCTCGTCCTGCCCGCCGGTCATGGCCAGGTACGCGGTGGTGCAGCCGGCCTCCTGGGCCCGCTTGCGCACCAGCTCCAGGCGGGTGTCGTCCTTCTCCCGCTCGTAGGGGGAGGCGTTCACGGACAGCAGCAGGCCCGCGCGCGCGGTGCGGGCGGCCGGGACGCGCCCGCCGTCCTGCCACAGGTCCTCGCAGATGGCGAGCGCCACGTCGACGCCGTGCACCCGCAGGACGGGCATGGTGTCGCCGGGCACGAAGTAGCGGAACTCGTCGAAGACGCCGTAGTTCGGCAGGTGGTGCTTGGCGAAGGCCAGCACCACCTCGCCGCGGTGCAGCACCGCCGCCGCGTTCTGCGGCGCGCCGGCCGGCATGCCGTACTTCGGCTGGGCGGTCTCGCAGCGGTCGAGATAGCCGACGACGACCGGCAGCTCCCCGAGGCCCTCCTCGGCGAGCCGGGCGGCGAGGGCGCGCAGCGCGGCCCGGGACGCCTCCACGAAGGACGACCTGAGCGCCAGGTCCTCGACGGGATACCCGGTCAGCACCATCTCGGGGAACGCCACGAGATGCGCTCCCTGCTCGGCGGAGTGCCGGGTCCAGCGGACGACCGCCTCGGAGTTCGCGGCGAGGTCGCCGACGCGCGAGTCGATCTGATTCAGGGCGAGACGTAGTTGAGGCACGTCCCCCAGTGTAATCGTCAGAGCGACGCGATGGGGGGACGGGCGGGTGTGGGCCGCCCCACGCCGATGGCGGCGCGGGGGCGGGCGCACGCACGGGCGCCCGCCCCCCGGAAGCCGGGGGACGGGCGCGCCGCGGTGCGGATACGGGTCAGTGGCGGCGACGGTAGGAGTCGACGTAGCCCTTCGCGGGCGAGCCGACGCCGGTGACGTCGTCGTAGCCCTTGACCGCCTTGAGCGAGCTGTCCTTGCCGAGGCTGCGCAGCGAGACGCTCAGGCCGCCGGTGGCGTCGATGCCGTTGACGAAGTCGACGCGCGCGACCGCGAGGTCCTTGCCGGTCGGCTTGTCCACGACGTCGTGGTACACCTTCGTGCCGTACTGCGAGTAGATCGCCGGGTTGGCGAACCCGATCGCCCTGCCGCCGTTCGCCTGCTGGGCGAGGGCCTGCACGCCCGCGATCACCGGCGCGGCCAGCGAGGTGCCGCCGATCCGGTACTCGGCGTACTGCTGCGACCCGTCGGGGAAGGACTGGGTCTGGCCGACCAGGAAGCCGGTGTTCGGGTCGGCGATGGCCGCGATGTCCGGGACGACGCGGTTGCCGGCGGCGTTGTTCGCCGTGGCCAGCGCGTTCGGGACGACGCCCTTCTGGTAGTACGGCTGTGCCACGGTCTTGCTGGTGCCGCCGCCCGCGCCCGAGGTGTAGGCGCCGGGGAAGCCGTCCCAGCTCTTGCCGTCGGCCGACAGGTTGGCCTTGTCGGTGCCCCAGCCGGTCTCCCAGAGGTACTTGTTTCCCTTGCCGACGGCCAGCGAGGTGCCGCCGACGGCGGTCACCCACGCCGAGTTGGCCGGGGTGTCGACCTGCTTCGTACCGGTGTTGGCGACCTCGTCGCCGTTGTCACCGGAGGAGAAGTAGAAGCCGATGCCCTCCACCGCGCCGAACTGGAACACCTGGTCGTAGGCGGCGGCCAGGTCGGGCGTCTGGTTGGCCTCGATGTCGCCCCAGGAGTTGGAGACGATGTCGGCCAGGTGGTTGTCGACGACCTTGCTCAGCGAGTCCAGCAGGTCGTCGTCGTAGCAGGAGGCGGCACCGACGTAGGTGACGTCCGCGTCCGGCGCGACCGCGTGCACGGCCTCGACGTCCAGGGTCTCCTCGCCGTACCAGCCGGACGCCTTGCACTCCTCGGTGCGCGTGTACTGGGCCGGCAGCGACTGGTGCAGCTGGCCGGTCTTCCACGGCTTGTCGCCGTTCTTCTTCGCGTACATGGCCGCGTCGAAGGCGATGGTCGGCGAGGCGTAGGCGTCGGTGATGGCGACCCGGACGCCCTTGCCGGTGTACTTGCCCGCGCCGTAGGCCGCGCGCAGCTGCTTGCCCGTGTAGCCCTTGACGGCGTACGGGACCTTCTGGCCGTACGCGGACGGCAGCGTCTTCGCGGTCTTCGAGCCGTAGTACGTGGAGAACGGCCCAGCGTTCTTGAAGACCGCGTCCGGCGGCGGCAGCTGGTCCTTGTGGTCGGACTTGTGCGGGGCGTTGTCCAGACCCGTGACGGTCAGGACGGCGTCCCGCAGTTCCTGCGGCACCGACGCCTGCTGGGCGGGGGCGCGGTAGGTCTTCGCGCCCTTGGCGAAGTTGTGCAGCTGGGTGCCGAACGCCTTCTCCGCGGCGGCGACGTCACCGGAGACGGCGACGTAGTGCGGCGTGACGGACGTGACCTTCAGACCCGTCGACTTCAGCCACGACGTGACGGCGGACACCTGGGCCTTCGTCGCGCCGAAGCGCGTCTGCGCCTGATCGGCGCTCAGGTACTTGCCGTAGGACGGCGAGGACGGGTCGGCGACCGCCTTGGCGTAGGCGGCCAGGCCCGCCGCGTCGCGGCCGGCCAGATACACCCGGGCGGTGACCTGGGCGCTGTCGGCGGTGGCACCCTTGTCCGCCTTGGCCGTCGCCCACGCGGGCTTGGTGCCCGTGACGGCCTGGCGGCCCGAGTGGCCCGCGGCGTGCGCCGCGGGTATGCCGAGCACCAGCGCGCCGGCGACCATCGGCAGTGTCGCTGCCAGGCTCACTCCGGCCCGCACGGTGGCGCGGTTCGATCTCATATAACCCCCTGCGATGCGGATCGCATGTAACGCAATGAGTGGTCGGACCTCGCGTGACCCGGCATGACGACCGCGGCGGTGTGGCCCCTGAATGGATCACACGATCGAGTGCCACTCTTCCCGATGAACCGTGCATGCCAGGGGAATGCGCAGGCCAAGAGAAACCCAAGGAACCGTCAGGACCGGTGTATAGCGCACGAATTGCGGTCTTCGTTCCCCGGATTCCGGTCGCCGGACCTCACGAACCGGTCGCCGCACCACGCTTTTCGAGCATGTCCGCCATCAGGTCGATCTCCGACTGCTGCGCGTCGACCATGCCCTGCGCCAGCCGCTTCTCCGCCCCCACCGCACAGGCGGCGGCACACGCCTGCGCCATGTGGATGCCGCCGCGGTGATGCGCCGTCATCAACCGCAGATACAGCACCTCCGCCGCGCGTCCGCGCAGCCGGCCCAGTTCCTTCAGCTGCGCGTCGGTGGCCATCCCCGGCATCAGCGCGCCGTCCGTGCCGTCCGTGCCGTCCGCGTTCGGCGCCCCGGGCGTCGCGCCGCCCGTCCCCATCCCCATCCACGCCATCGGCGGTCCCGCCGACACCTTCGGCAGCCCCCACAGATCGAGCCAGCCCAGCAGCATGCCGCGCTGGTTGGCCTGGGTCTGCGCGATGTCGTAGGCGAGCCGCCGCACCTCCGGGTCGCTCGTGCGGTCGCGCACGATGTACGACATCTCGACGGCCTGCTGGTGGTGGACCGCCATGTCCCGGGCGAAACCGGCGTCCGCCGAACCGGCGGCCGGCACCGTCGGGGCCGGGGCCGTGGCGCCCGCCGCCGGAGCACCGTCCGCCGGGCCGCCGCCCTCCGCGACCGCGTAGCCGATCGCGCCGACGGCGATCACGGCCGTGGCCACGGCGCCCGCGACCAGCCCGGCGACCCTCACCGGTCCACCCCGCCCGTGCAGGCGGCCCCCGGCTCCGGCGTCTGGGGACCCTGGACGAACCGGGCGAAGAACGCGTCCACGGTCGGGTCGGCCGCGCCCGTCACCGTGCGCTGGTGCGCCCACGCCGACAGCATGATCGGGTCCTTCTGGTCGGCCACCGGGCTCATCAGCGAGTACGGCGTCCTGCGCACCTTCGCCGCGAGCGCGTCCACGTCGGCCTTGGGCGCCTTGGCGTTGTACGTCACCCAGACCGCGCCGTGCTCCAGCGCGTGCACGGCGTGCTCGTTCTTCAGCGGGGCGGTGTAGACGTCGCCGTTGCAGTTCTGCCAGACCGGGTTGTGGTCACCGCCGACCGGGGGCTCCATCGGATACGTCACGGGGTCCGTGGTGTGCGTACGGCCCAGCGTGCCCTTCCAGGTCCGCACCCCGTCCTTGCCCGTCTCGAAGTGGCCGGAAGTGCCCTTGCCCTTCTTGTCGTTGCCGTTCTTGCCGTCCATGCCGCTCGGCGCCGACCCGGACGCGCTCTCCTGCGCGACCGGGGTGCCGTCGTCGGACCGCGACTGGACCAGCACCACGCCGCCGACGGCCAGACCCACGACGACGACCACGCTCGCCGCGATCACCAGAAGCCGGTTGCGGCGCTCCCGGGACCGGTCGGCACGGCGCATCTCCTCGATGCGCGCCTTGCGCTGCCCGGTGGCGGTGCTGTCCGGCTTCTTCGCGGAGCCCATGGGGAAGTCCTTCGTGTCACGGTCGGATGGGGACGGGGCGTTCGGGTGGGGCGGGTGGGGCGGGCGGGGCGGCATGGCAGGGG
Source organism: Streptomyces sp. PL-25 (assembly GCF_058344915.1). Lineage (NCBI taxonomy): Bacteria > Bacillati > Actinomycetota > Actinomycetes > Kitasatosporales > Streptomycetaceae > Streptomyces > Streptomyces sp. PL-25. The sequence goes on along the minus strand of NZ_CP136997.1, from coordinate 1,974,967 downwards.
TGCCGTGGGGCCGGGCGGCGGGGCCCGGCGGGTGGGGCGCGGTGCGAGTGCGCGCTGATCGTAGTGGGGGAGGGCGTGCGGAGGGGAGAGCGGGAAGCGCCAGACGCGGGTATGGGAATACGGCTGTGCGGCTGTGCGGATAAGTTGAATGGCAGATGCGCATTATTTAGGCTGGCGGCATGCGGCTGCTGCGCTCCACCGACATGGCGCTGCGCGTCCTGATGAGGCTCGCCGTCGCGGGCGGGTCGAGCCCCACGACCAGGGAGGTCGCGGCGGACATGGGCGTGCCGTACACGCACGCCGCGAAGGTCGTCGCCGAACTCCAGCACCGGGGCCTGCTCGCCGCCCGCCGCGGCCGGGGCGGCGGCCTGACCCTCACCGAGGCGGGCCGCGGCGCGTCGGTCGGCGCGATCGTGCGCGCCCTGGAGGGCGAGGGCGACGTCGCCGACTGCGAGGGCGCGAACCCCTGCCCGCTGAACTCCGGCTGCCGCCTGCGCGGCGCCCTGCGCCGGGCCCAGGAGGCGTTCTACGCCGCACTCGACCCGCTCACCGTCGCCGACATGGTCGCCTCCCCGACGGGCCCGCTGCTGCTGGGCCTGCCGACCGCGCGGCGGCCGGACGGCACCTGACCGTACGGGGACCGCGACCGTACAGGGACTGTGGACCGTACGGGAACCGCGGACCCTTCGCGGACGGGCGCCGGAACGCGGGAACCGGCCGGAGACGGTCGGGGGAACCGCCTCCGGCCGGCGCCTCTCACACCGGGCCGGGCCCAGGAACCACGTCGCTCAGGCCGCGTCCTCGGCCAGCCACAGGTCGGGCCCGAAGACCTCGTAGTGGATGTCGGCCGGGGCCACGCCCCGGGCGAGGAGCTGCTCGCGCACCGCCCGCATGAACGGCAGCGGCCCGCACAGGTAGGCGCGCGTACCGGCCGGGACGTCGACGCCGGTGAGGTCGGCCAGACCGGACCGCGCGGCGCCCTCGGCACCCTCCTCGTAGAAGAAGACCGTCCGCCCGTCCGCCAGCTTGGCCGCGTACGCCTCGTGGTCGGCGCGCAGCGCGTGCGCGGCGGGGGAGCGGTCGGCGTGCACCACGGTCACGGGGGCGGCGTGGCCGTCGAGCGCGAGCTGCTCCAGCATGGCGATCACCGGGGTGACGCCGATGCCCGCGGAGGCGAGCAGCAGCGGCGCGCCGGTGTCCTCGACGACCAGGTCGCCGTAGGGGGCGGACAGCTGGAGGACGTCACCCTCGCGGACGTGCGCGTGCAGGTGGTGGGAGACCTCGCCGTCGGGGGTCGCGGCGCCGCCGCTCACCCGCTTGACGGCGAACTGCCGCTCCGGCGACCCGGGGGCCGCGGTCAGGCTGTACTGGCGGATCTGCCGGGCGCCGTCCGCGAGGCGGACGGCGACCGAGACGTACTGGCCGGCCCGGTAGCCGGGCACCGGGCCGGCGTCGGCGGGGCGCAGCCGGAAGGTGACGACGTCGGCGGTCTCCTCGACGCGCCCGACGACCGTCCAGTCGCGCCAGCCGGTCTGCTCGCTCTGCTCGTACAGCCGCTTCTCGATGGCCATGAGGGCGTTCGCCATCAGCCAGTAGACCTCGGTCCAGGCGGCGGCGACCTCGGGGGTGACGGCCTCGCCGAGGATCTCGGCGATGGCGGCGAACAGGTGCTCGTGGACGATCGGGTACTGCTCGGGGGTGATGCCCAGCGAGGCGTGCTTGTGGGCGATGCGGTGCAGCATCAGGTCGGGGCGCTGGTCCGGGTGGTCCACCAGGTGGGTGGCGAAGGCGGCGATGGAGCCGGCGAGTGCCTGCTTCTGCGCGCCGGACGCCTGGTTGCCGCGGTTGAACAGGTCGCGCAGCAGTTCCGGGTGGGCGTCGAACAGCCGGGCGTAGAAGCGCTCGGTGATCTCGCCGATGGCCGCGCCCACGGCGGGGAGGGTGGCGCGGACGGTGGCTGCTGACTGCTCGGACAGCATCGTGTCTCCTCGAAGGCTCGACGAAGGATCGACCGGACCGCTCGGACTGCTCGGATCACTCGGACTGCTCGGATCGCTCGCAAGTTCGATCGCTCGACTGCCTCGACGGTATGAAAACTTGCATCTGAGATGCAAATTAAGAGGGAGTGGTGTCGCTCACGCCGGAAGGGCTTTCGGCCATTACGGGGGAGCCGTACAGGAGGCAAGATGGGCAGCGGAGCGGCACACCCGCCGACCCGGCGCTCGGACCCTGCGCACCTGGACCTGGCCGGACCCGGGACGGCCCCGCCCCGAGGCCCGTGACGCGTGGGAACGACGGTCCGCAACGCATGTGAAACGGTGATGTGGTGTGATGCTCGCGTGCCCGACCGCCTCTCGTGCCTACGTACGGACACAGGCGGCCTGACCAGCAAGGATGGGGAAGCGGAAGATGGACAAGCAGCAGGAGTTCGTACTCCGGACGTTGGAGGAGCGCGACATCCGGTTCGTGCGCCTGTGGTTCACCGACGTGCTGGGCTTCCTCAAGTCCGTGGCCGTGGCCCCCGCCGAGCTTGAGCAGGCGTTCGACGAGGGCATCGGCTTCGACGGCTCCGCCATCGAGGGCTTCGCCCGGGTCTACGAGTCGGACATGATCGCCAAGCCCGATCCGTCCACGTTCCAGATCCTGCCCTGGCGCGCGGAGGGCCCGGGGACGGCCCGGATGTTCTGCGACATCCTGATGCCGGACGGCTCCCCGTCCTTCGCCGACCCCCGCTACGTCCTCAAGCGGGCCCTCGCCCGCACCTCCGACCTGGGCTTCACCTTCTACACCCACCCGGAGATCGAGTTCTTCCTGCTGAAGAACCGCCCGCTGGACGGCTCCCGCCCCACCCCCGCCGACAATTCCGGGTACTTCGACCACACCCCGCAGGCCATCGGCATGGACTTCCGCCGCCAGGCGATCACCATGCTGGAGTCGATGGGCATCTCGGTGGAGTTCTCCCACCACGAGGGCGCCCCCGGCCAGCAGGAGATCGACCTGCGCTACGCCGACGCGCTCTCCACCGCCGACAACATCATGACGTTCCGCCTGGTCATGAAGCAGGTCGCGCTGGAGCAGGGCCTCCAGGCCACCTTCATGCCCAAGCCGTTCTCGGAGTACCCCGGCTCCGGCATGCACTCGCACCTCTCCCTCTTCGAGGGCGACCGGAACGCGTTCTACGAGTCCGGCGCCGAGTACCAGCTCTCCAAGGTCGGCCGTTCCTTCATCGCGGGCCTGCTGCGGCACGCGGCGGAGATCAGCGCGGTCACCAACCAGTGGGTCAACTCCTACAAGCGCATCTGGGGCGGCTCCGAGCGCACCGCGGGCGCCGGCGGCGAGGCCCCCTCCTACATCTGCTGGGGCCACAACAACCGCAGCGCCCTGGTCCGCGTCCCCATGTACAAGCCCGGCAAGACCGGCTCCGCCCGCGTGGAGGTCCGCTCCATCGACTCCGGCGCGAACCCGTACCTCACCTACGCCGTCCTCCTGGCCGCCGGCCTCAAGGGCATCGAGGAGGGCTACGAACTCCCCCCCGGCGCCGAGGACGACGTCTGGGCCCTCTCCAACGCCGAACGCCGCGCCATGGGCATCGAACCCCTCCCCCAGAACCTCGGCGAGGCCCTCACCCTCATGGAGAACAGCGACCTCGTCGCCGAAACCCTCGGCGAACACGTCTTCGACTTCTTCCTCCGCAACAAGAAGCAGGAGTGGGAGGAGTACAGGAGCGAGGTCACGGCGTACGAGCTGCGGAAGCATCTGCCGGTGCTGTAGGGGCGGGCCGGAAGACGGGGTCGGCGGAGAAGCGAGGAGGTTGCCGGGATGACTGTGACCGACGACGACCGTGGGCCCGAGCACCGGCCTCTCCGCCCCCTCCGCCGCCGCGGCATCGACCGCCTGTCCCGCGACCAGTGGGGCAGCGGCCGGTCCGTCTGGGCGGCGGACGTCGGGGAGCGGGTGCTTGAGGTCGACCGGATCAGTGTGTCGGAGGAGAGGGTGCCCGAGCGGGTCGGCGTGGTGCTGGCTCTCACCGACGACGCGGCGGTCTGCGTACGGCGTCGGCGGTTCGTGCTGGACGGCAAGCCGGTGCTGCTCGCGACGATCTATCTGGCCATGTCCCTGGTGGCCGGGTCCGCGATCACGCGGGAGGACACCGGGCCGGGCGGGACCTACGCCAGGCTCGCCGAACTGGGCCACGAGCCGGTGCACTTCCGTGAGGAGATCCGCTCCCGTATGCCCTCGAAGGACGAGGCGGCCGAGCTGCGCGTGTCCGCGGGGACTCCGGTCATCCTCGTCTGCCGGACCGCCTACGCGGCCGAGGGCCACGCCGTCGAGGTCAATGAGATGACCCTCGACGCCGCCTCGTACGTCCTGGAGTACGACTTCGACGCGGGCCGTTGATCCGTACGGCGACGCCTTCAGGAACGGGTCGGCGGCGTGCCCTTCGGTACGAAGAGGCTCAGCCGGAACGTGGTGGGCTGGGTCAGGCGCCCGCAGAACCGGTCCATCCGCACCGCCGTCCAGTCGATCCGCGGGTCCGACGCCCGCAGGCGGCGCAGGCCGGTGTGCCACTCCGACTCGTCCTGCGTCTCGAAGAGCACTTCCCAACGGCCCGCCTCGGGCGCGAACCGGGCAGCCGCCCGCCGCGCCTCGTCCTGCGACCGGCGTCTTCTGCTGCGCTGCCCCGGCATCGGTCCAGCATCGCTGCGCCCTACCAGCAGGGCAAGGCCGGGACTGGTCGGTGATTCCGGCAGCGCGGGCGGCCGTGCGGCGAGGTCGTCCGCGATCTGGTTGATGCCGGTCTCGGTGGTGACGTCGTGTGCGCGGCGGGTGGTGTCGCGCCGGACGTTCTCGCAGCCGCCTTCGTCCAGCACGGCGACGGAGATGTCGCCCGTGCCGTTCAAGTCGCTGTCCTCGCTGTCCTCGCTGTCCGCACAGGGGTACCCGGCGGCCACAGGTGCGTCCTCCCATGCGCTGGTCGAATCGGTGACCGGCAGCGCACGACCGTGACCGGTGGGCGGATCGCAGCCACTGATGGACCGCCGCGGCATGGACGGCCGCCTCGCAGCGGACCGCGAGCACGGAACGTTGCGATTGGGCTTCTGCCGGCTTGAGTTGCAGGTCCGCCTGGAAGCATGGGCGTGACTGGTGCTGTCTCGGGGGGTATTTCGATGAGCGCGTCTGACGGACTTGCCTCGGCCGTGGTTCAGCTGATGGCGACAGCAGCGACAGCGGCTGCCACCGGCGTCGGCAGCACCGCCGCCTCGCTGGTCGGCGATCTGGTGCGCACCCGGCTCGCGGGCGCCGGGCAGAACGCCGCCGTGGCCACGTTCGACGCGGCACCGCAGGAGCCTGCGGCCCAGGCCGTCCTCCACAGCGCCCTGGTGGCCGTGATGGCCGCCGACCAGCCCTTCGTCGTCCGGCTCACCAGCGCCATGCCCGCCCCGGAAGAGGCGCCCGCCCCGGCTCAGCCCGCCAACGTCGCTTCCGGCGGCGGCATCACCGTCCAGGGAACAGGGAACAAGGTCCGGGGCAACTTCGCAGGCCGCGACCAGATCATCAACAACATCCGCAACGGCGACGCCCGAACGCTCGCGGTTCTCACCCTGGCCGTCCTCATCCTGGCGCTCGCCGTGTACGGAGGTGTCCGGCTCGGCGGCGCGCAGCTCCCGCAGGACGGCGACGCACCACCGAGCAGCACGCCTTCCGTGTCCCGCGCGGCGGGTGCCGCTCTGCCGCCGACCACGGCGACGGTCCGCCGGATCCTCCCCGACCGGAAATCCGTGGACAGCCGTGCCTTTCCGCAGGCCGAAACTCCACACATCGCCACGTCCGCGGCCGGACTGTTCCTCTGCCGTGCCGCACCCGAGTGCCAGAAGAACGCCTCCGCTTTCGGCCGTGTGAAGTACGGCCCGAAGGTGACGAAAGACAGCAATCCAGGCAATTATGCCGAATTTCTCGTCGTGGCGTTCCCTGACGCCATGACCGCTCATCTCGCGTACGTGGATCTCGTGGACGGCGGCATCGAGAAGGGTCTCGCTTTTGAGCACGAAATCGCTGGTCTGAGCGACTACGGCGAGGAGAGCCAGGGCTTCTCGTCGGACAGCGGGCCCACGGCGTCGATGTACAACCGCGCTTCGGTGTTCCGCCACGGGGCCTTCATCGGTATGGCACAGCAGTTGGACGACGGGACCCCGGAGCGCGTCGGACGCCTCCAGCAACTGTCCACGATCCTTGCCGACCGCATGGCGAAGGCCGACGCAGGTCAGATCCCGTGACCGCCGTCGCCGACCCGGAGACCTCCGGAGCGGAGGTCGCCTTCCCGGCCCCGCCGCCGCGCGGATAGGGTGCCGCCGTGCAGCGGATCCTGGTCGTGGGTGTCACCGGTGCGGGCAAGTCGACGCTCGCCCGGTCGGTCGGCGCCCGCCTGGGGGTGCCGTACCACGAGATGGACGCGCTGTACTTCGCCGGTCCCGGCTGGGCCGTGAACGGACGGCTGGCCGAGGACGTGGGCAGGATCGCCGACGCGTCCCGCTGGATCATCGACTCCCTCGGCTACCCGGAGGTCCGTGACCTGCTGTGGGAGCGGGCCGACACCGTGCTCTGGCTGGACTACCCCCGGCACGTCGTCATGCCCCGCGTGCTGCGCCGCTCCCTGCGCCGCACGGTCACCCGCGAGGCGCTGTTCGGCGGGAACCGGGAGACCTGGCGGGGGTGGCTGAGCCGGGAGCACCCCGTGTGGTGGTCCTGGGCGCAGCACGGGCCCCGCCGCCGCGAGCTGGCACGCCGTACGCGCGACCCCCGCTTCGGCCCGCTCACCGTCCACCGCTTCGGGCACCCCGCCGACACGGCGGCCTGGCTGGACGGCCTCTGAGCGACGGCCTGCCCCTGCTTCCGGATCCCGCCCCACGGCCTCTGACCGTCGGGCAGGGCGCGGCCACGGCGCCCGCCCGCCCCGCCCGCAGCCGACACCCCCCAGCCGACACCCCCGCCTGCCGCTACGCTCTGGCCAGGACCACCTCGATCCGACGGGAGACCGGGATGACGGCGCCGGGGCGCAGGAGCAGCACCTTCACACGGCTGCTGCGGCACGGCTTCACCGATGCCTCGGCCGCCGAGCGGAGGCTGGACGGCCCGGAGCTGGCCGGGGTCCGCGACGACCCGGTGCTGCTGGAGGCGCTGGGCGCCACCGCCGACCCGGATCTCGCGCTGGACGGACTGGTCCGGCTGCTGGAGGCGCAGCCCTCGCCGGCCGCCCGGCGGGAACTGCTGGACACGGTGATAGCGGCCAAACCGCTGCGCGACCGGCTGCTCGGCGTGCTCGGCGCGTCCGCCGCGCTCGGCGAGCACCTGGCGCGGCACGCCGGTGACTGGCAGGCGCTCGTCACCTACGAGCCGCGCGACCTGCACCCGGGCGTGGAGGAGTTCGAACGGGGGCTCGCCGGGGCGGACGACCCCGTCGCGCTGCGCGTCGCCTACCGCCGCTGCCTGCTGTCCATCGCCGCCCGCGACGTCTGCGGCACCACCGGGATCGCCGAGACCGCCGCCGAACTGGCCGACCTCGCCACCGCCACCCTGCGCGCCGCGCTGCGCATCGCCGGTGAAGAGGCCCCCGAGGACGCCGCGCGGTGCCGGCTCGCCGTCATCGCCATGGGCAAGTGCGGCGGCCACGAGCTGAACTACGTCTCCGACGTCGACGTCATCTTCGTCGGCGAGAGCGCCGAGGAGGACGGCGACGAGACCGAGGCGCTGCGCGCCGCCACCCGCCTCGCCGCGCGGATGATGCGCATCTGCTCCGAGACGACCGTGGAGGGCAGCATCTGGCCGGTCGACGCCAATCTGCGGCCCGAGGGGCGCAACGGACCGCTGGTGCGGACCCTGAGCAGCCATCTCGCCTACTACCAGCGGTGGGCCAAGACCTGGGAGTTCCAGGCGCTGCTGAAGGCCCGCCCGGTCGCCGGGGACGCCGGGCTGGGCGCCGCCTACGTCGAGGCGCTCTCCCCGCTGGTCTGGCAGGCCGCCGAACGGGACAACTTCGTCGCCGACGTGCAGAAGATGCGCCGCCGCGTGGTGGCGAACATCCCCGTCGCCGAGGTCGAGCGCGAACTGAAGCTCGGACCGGGCGGACTGCGCGACGTCGAGTTCGCCGTGCAGCTGCTCCAGCTCGTGCACGGCCGCGCCGACCCCTCGCTGCGCAGCGGCACCACGCTCGACGCCCTCCAGGCCCTCGCCGCGGGCGGCTACGTCGGCCGCACGGACGCCGGACGGCTCGACGAGGCGTACCGCTTCCTGCGCTTCATGGAGCACCGCATCCAGCTCTACCGGCTGCGCCGCACCCATCTGCTGCCCGAGGACGACGCCGGACTGCGGCGGCTGGGCCGCTCCCTGGGGCTGCGCGCCGACCCGGTGGCCGAGCTGACCCGCGAGTGGAAGCGGCACACCGGCGTCGTACGGCGGCTGCACGAGAAGCTGTTCTACCGGCCGCTGCTCGACGCGGTCGCCCAGCTCGCCCCCGGCGAGGCCCGGCTGAGCACCGAGGCGGCCCGCGAGCGGCTGGTCGCGCTCGGCTACGCCGACCCGGCCGCCGCCCTGCGCCATCTGGAGGCCCTGGCCTCCGGCGTCACCCGCAAGGCCGCCATCCAGCGCACCCTGCTGCCGGTGCTGCTGGGCTGGTTCGCCGACTCCGCCGATCCGGACGCCGGACTGCTCAACTTCCGCAAGGTCTCCGACGCGCTCGGCAAGACCCCCTGGTACCTGCGGCTGCTGCGCGACGAGGGCGCCGCCGCCGAGAACCTCGCCCGGGTCCTGTCCGCCGGGCGGCTCGCCCCCGACCTGCTGATGCGGGCACCGGAGGCGGTGGCGCTGCTCGGCGACGGCGGCGGCGGACTCGGACCGCGCGGCCGGGCCCAGCTGGAGCAGGAGATCCTGGCCGCCGTCGGCCGCGCCGAGAGCGCCGAGCAGGGCGTCACGGCCGCCCGCGGGGTGCGCAGACGGGAGTTGTTCCGCACCGCCGCCGCCGACATCGTCGGCTCCTACGGCACCGAGGCCCAGCCCGCCGAGACCGACCAGGGACCCCTGGTCGACCAGGTCGGCGGCGCGGTCTCCGACCTGACGGCCGCGACCCTCGCGGGCACCCTGCGGGCGGTCGTGCGCGGCGGCTGGGGCGACACCCTGCCCACCCGGTTCGCGGTCATCGGCATGGGCCGCTTCGGCGGCCACGAACTGGGCTACGGCTCCGACGCCGACGTCCTGTTCGTGCACGAGCCGCGCGAGGGCGCCGACGAGCGGGAGGCCGCCGACGCCGCCAACCGGGTCGTCGCCGAGATGCGCCGGCTGCTCCAGCTCCCCAGCGCCGACCCGCCGCTGCTCATCGACGCCGATCTGCGCCCCGAGGGCAAGTCGGGTCCGCTGGTGCGCACCCTCACCTCGTACGCGGCGTACTACCGGCGCTGGTCGCTGGTGTGGGAGTCGCAGGCGCTGCTGCGGGCCGAACCGGTGGCCGGGGACGAGGAACTGGGGCGGCGGTTCGTGGAACTGGTCGACCCGCTGCGCTACCCGGCGGCCGGCCTCGGCGAGGACGCGGTGCGCGAGATCCGGCGGCTCAAGGCCCGGATGGAGTCCGAGCGGCTGCCCCGGGGCGCCGACCCCAAGCTGCACACCAAGCTCGGGCCCGGCGGCCTCTCCGACGTGGAGTGGACCGTGCAGCTCCTCCAGATGCGGCACGGCGCCGAGGTGGCCGCACTGCGCACCACCCGCACCCGGCAGGCCCTCGCGGCGGCGCGGGCGGCCGGGCTGGTCACCGAGGAGGACGCCGCCGTCCTGGACGAGGCATGGGTGCTGGCCACCCGGGTGCGCAACGCGGTGATGCTGGTGCGCGGCCGGGCCGGCGACACCTTCCCGACCGAGCCGCGGGAGCTGGCCGCGGTGGGGCGCTACCTCGGGTACGGGCCCGGTCACGTCGGCGACATGCTCGACGCCTACCGGCGCACCGCGCGCCGCGCCAGGACCGTGATGGAGACCCTGTTCTACGGCACCTGAGCCGTGCTACGGCACCTCAAGTCCCGTACGACTGCGATCCCGCCCCTGCCCCTGCCCCCGCCCCCGCCGGCCGCCGGGGCGCCGTCCTGGGCAGGGCGTGCGGCAGGGCCCCGTACCAGAGGCGGGCGACGGTGAGGCCGAAGGCGAGGCAGAGCACTCCGCCGACCGCGTCCAGCCAGAAGTGGTTGGCGGTGGCGACGATGACGACCAGGGTGGCCACCGGGTAGAGCGCGGCCAGCACCCGCACCCACGGGACCGTGGCCAGGGCCAGCAGGGTCAGGCCGCACCACAGGGACCAGCCGATGTGCATGGAGGGCATCGCGGCGTACTGGTTGGACATGTGCTTGAGGTCTCCGGAGGCCATCGAACCCCAGGTGTGGTGGACCTGGACGGTGTCGACGAAGCGGCCGCCGGACATCAGCCGGGGCGGCGCCAGCGGATACAGGTAGTAGCCGAGCAGGGCCACGCCCGTGGTCGCGAACAGGGCGAGCCGGGCCGCCGCGTACCGGCCGGGGTGGGTGCGGTAGAGCCACACCAGGACACTTACCGTGATCACGAAGTGCAGGGTCGCGTAGTAGTAGTTCATCCCGACGACCAGCCAAGTCACCGTGTTCACCGTGTGGTTGACCCACTGCTCGGCGGCGATGCCGAGATGGTGCTCGGTGCGCCAGACCCAGGCGGCGTTGCGCAGGGCGGCGGCCTTCTGCTCCGGGACGGCGTTGCGGATCAGCGAGTACGTCCAGTAACTGACCGCGATCAGCAGGATCTCGAACCAGATGCGGGGCCGGCGCGGGACGCGCGCCGGTCTCGCGGGCCGGGGGCGTCCGGTGTCCGTGACGGGGTACGGACGGGCCTCTTCGGGATCTTCCGGTCGGCGCACGGTCGTATCACCCATAGCCGCAGAGTCTGCCAGAAAAGCCGCCCCGCGGCCCTCATCCCGCGGCCCGGTCCCGCCCGCATGTTGTCCGCGTGCCGTCCGTCCGGATCCGGTGGGGGAGCGGCCCGGCACGATCCGGACGAGCGGCCCTAGAACCGGGTCCGGGGCGCCGACGCCGTCGAGCCGCGGACCACCAGTTCGGGCATGAACACGAACTCGCTGTGCGGCGCGGGCGTCCCGCCGACCTCCTCCAGCAGGGTGCGCACCGCCGCCTGCCCCATCGCCGGGACCGGCTTGCGGATCGTGGTCAGCGGCGGGTCGGTGAAGGCGATCAGCGGGGAGTCGTCGAAGCCGACCACGGAGAGGTCCCGGGGGACGGCCAGGCCGTTCTGGCGGCCCGCGCGGATGGCGCCGAGCGCCATCATGTCGCTGGCGCACACCACCGCGGTGCAGCCGCGGGCGATCAGTGCCGTCGCTGCGGCCTGGCCGCCCTCCAGGGTGTACAGGGAGTGCTGCACCAGCTCCGTCTCGATGAGGTCGGGCGCCAGGCCCAGCTGGTCCTGCACGGCGCGGACGAAGCCCTCTATCTTGCGCTGCACCGGCACGAAGCGCTTCGGCCCGAGGGCGAGGCCGACGCGGACATGGCCCAGCGAGACGAGATGGGTGACCGCGAGCGTCATGGCCGCGCGGTCGTCGGGGGAGATGAACGGCGCCTGCACCTTCGGGGAGAAGCCGTCCACCAGCACGAACGGCACGCCCTGGGCGCGCAGCCGCTCGTAGCGCTCCATGTCGGCGGTGGTGTCCGCGTGCAGTCCGGAGACATAGATGATGCCCGCGACCCCGCGGTCCACCAGCATCTCGGTCAGCTCGTCCTCGGTGGACCCGCCGGGGGTCTGGGTGGCGAGCACCGGGGTGTAGCCCTGCCGGGTCAGCGCCTGCCCGATCACCTGGGCGAGCGCCGGGAAGATGGGGTTCTCCAGCTCCGGGGTGATCAGGCCCACCAGACCCTCGCTGCGCTGGCGCAGCCGCACCGGACGCTCGTAGCCGAGGACGTCGAGCGCGGCCAGCACGGACTGGCGGGTGGTGGCGGCGACGCCCGGCTTGCCGTTCAGGACGCGGCTGACGGTCGCTTCGCTCACCCCCGCCTGCGCGGCGATGTCGGCAAGCCGTGTGGTCACAGGAGTGGACTGTACCGGTTGCATGTCAGACTGCCCACCAGACGGCGCAGTCGCGGGGCAGTTGCGTCAAGTCGGGGCCGGGGACCACGTCTGAGCTGGCCAGCAGCAGGGTGCCGGGGGTGGGCACGGCGAGGGGAGCGGCGGTCAGGTTGACCGTGCAGACGAAGGAGCCCTCGCCGGTGTCGCGGCGGAAGGCGAGCACTCCCTCGGGGCTGTCCAGCCAGGTGATCCGGGTCCCGGCGCCGAGCGCCGGGTGCTCGCGGCGCACGGCGAGCGCGCTGCGGTAGAACTCCAGCGTCGAGTCCGGGTCGCCCTGCTGCGCCTCGACCGTCAGCTCCCGCCACTCGGCGGGCTGCGGCAGCCAGCTCGGGCCGCCCTCGACGGGACCGAAGCCGAACGGCGGCTCCTGCCCGGACCACGGCAGCGGCACCCGGCAGCCGTCGCGGGTGCCGTCCTGGCCGGAGCTGCGGAAGAACGCCGGGTCCTGGCGCACCTCGTCGGGCAGGTCGACGACCTCGGGCAGGCCCAGTTCCTCGCCCTGGTAGAGGTAGGCCGAGCCGGGCAGCGCCAGCATCAGCAGGGTCGCCGCGCGGGCCCGGCGCAGACCGTCGGCGCCGTCGCCCGCCGCCAGCCGCGTGGAGTGGCGTACGACGTCGTGGTTGGAGAGCACCCAGGTGGCGGGCGCGTGCACGGCGTTCATGGCGCGCAGCGAGCGGTCGATGACGTCGCGCAGCTCGGTGGCGTCCCAACCGGTGGTCAGATACGAGAAGTTGAACGCCTGGTGCAGCTCGTCGGGGCGCAGGTACAGGGCGCTGCGCTCCACGGTCGGCGTCCACGCCTCGGCGACCGCGATCCGCCCGCCCGTCGCCCGCCACCGCCCTTCTGAGGAAGGCCCTTCGGGCCCTGATTCGTCTTCGGCGTACTCCTCCAGGATCCGCCGCCAGCTGCGGTAGATCTCGTGCACGCCGTCCTGGTCGAAGTACGGCACGGCCTGGGTGCCCAGCAGCTTGACCTGCTCGTCGTGGCCGATGTCGGGCAGTCCGGCGGCCTTGACCAGGCCGTGGGCGACGTCGATGCGGAAGCCGTCGACGCCGAGGTCGAGCCAGAACCGCAGGATGGAGCGGAACTCGTCGTGGACGGCCGGGTGCTCCCAGTTGAAGTCGGGCTGCTCGGGCGCGAAGAGGTGCAGGTACCACTGGCCCGGGGTGCCGTCCGGTTCGGTCACCCGGGTCCAGGCCGGGCCGCCGAAGATGGACTCCCAGTCGTTGGGCGGGAGTTCGCCGCCCGCGCCCTTGCCGGGGCGGAAGTGGAAGCGGTCGCGCAGCGGGGAGCCGGGGCCCTCGCGCAGCGCCTGCCTGAACCACTCGTGCTGGTCGGAGCAGTGGTTGGGGACGACGTCGACGATGACGCGCAGCCCCAGCGCGTGGGCGTCGCGGACCAGGTCGTCGGCGTCGGTGAGGGTGCCGAACATCGGGTCGATGGCCCGGTAGTCGGCGACGTCGTAGCCCGCGTCGGCCTGCGGGGAGGCGTAGAACGGGGACAGCCAGACGGCGTCGACACCGAGATCGCGCAGGTAGGGCAGCCGGGCCCGGATGCCGGGCAGGTCGCCCATCCCGTCGCCGTCGCCGTCGGCGAAACTGCGCGGGTAGACCTGGTAGATGACCGCGTCGCGCCACCACTCCCGGCGCGCGGCGGCGGTGGGGGCTTCGGCGGGGGCGGTGTCGGTGACGTGCTGGGTCATGGATTCCCTTAGGGGTGCGAGGGGAACGACAGGGCGCGTGCGCGCGGCGGCGGGAGGGGCCGCCGTCCGGGCCGCGCTCAGGACTTGGTGCCGCCGGCCGTCAGACCGGACACCAGGCTGCGCTGGACGAGCAGGAACACGAGGGCCGCCGGGATGGTGATGATGATCGCGGTGGCGGAGGTCCACGCCCAGTCGGGGCGCTGGTCCTGCGCGAAGGTGCGGATGCCGACGGCGAGCGTGTAGTGGTCGGACTGCATGAACTGCGTCGCGTAGGCGACCTCGCCCCAGGCGGTGAGGAAGCTGTAGAACGCGGTCACCGCCAGGCCCGGCCTGGCCAGCGGCAGGATCAGCCGCCAGAAGGTGCCGATCGGGGTGAGCCCGTCCACCCGGCCCGCCTCGTCTATCTCCTTGGGGATGGTGTCGAAGTAGCCCTTCATCATCCAGGCGCAGAACGGCACCGCCGTGGTCGCGTACGCCAGGATCAGCCCGAGGTAGTTGTCCAGCAGGTGCAACTCGGACATCAGCAGATAGAGCGGCACGATCAATACGATACTGGGGAACATCTGGGTGACCAGGAAGGTCCACATCAGCTGGCGGCTGCCCGGGAACCGCATCCGGGACACGGCGTACCCGGCGGTCGAGGCGAGGAAGACGCCGAGCACGGTGGTGCCGCCCGCCACGACGACGGTGTTCAGGAACCACGTCGCCAGGTCCGAATGGGCCAGTACGTCGCTGTAGTTGTGCAGGCTCAGATGGCTGAGCACCTGGCCCGGCTCCTGCCAGGCGTTCTTGGGGCCCAGCGAGATGAACAGGATCCACGCCACGGGGAACGCGGCGATCACGGTGGCGAGGACCAGGGTGGCGTGCAGGACGACGGAGACCCAGGGGGCGCGCTCCTGGCGGCCGCGCACCCGGCGCGGGCGCGGGGCGGCGGGGCGGGCGGGGGCGGCGGGCGCGGCGGGGCCGCTCTCGTGCGTGGCTGCGGTCATGGCGAGGGCTCCTTACGCCTGCTCGGACTTCAGGGTGCTGCGGCGGTAGAAGGTCGAGAAGGCCAGCAGGAGAGCGAGGATGATGATCCCGTAGGTGGCCGCTCCCGCGTAGTCCGAGATCCCGTTGAAGGCCTTGTGGAAGGCGAAGGTGACGAGGATGTCGGTGTCGCCGGTGGTGTTGTTGCCCAGCAGCAGGTAGATGACGTTGAACATGTTGAACGTCCAGATGCAGCCCAGCAGGATCACGGTGTTCGACACCGGCTTGAGGCCGGGCAGGGTGACGTTCACGAAGCGCTGCCAGGGGGAGGCGCCGTCCATCTCGGCGGCCTCGTACAGCTCCTTGGGTATGGACTGGAGCCCGCCGAGCAGCGCGACCATGTTGAACGGGATGCCGATCCAGACGTTGACCATGATGACGGCGGCCTTCTGGGCCAGCGGGGTGCCCAGCCAGTTCTGCGCCGGCAGGCCGAGGGCGGTGATGACCTCGTTGAAGACGCCGTACTGGGAGTTGAGCATCAGCCGCCAGGCGAAGACGCCGATGAAGGAGGGGACGGCCCACGGCAGGATCAGCAGGGCGCGGTAGAAGCCGCGCAGCCGCATCTCGCGGTTGAGCAGCACCGCCAGCGCCATGCCCAGACCGACCTGGAGCACCACGCAGGACACGGTCCACACGACCGTCCACACCAGGCGCGGGTAGAAGTCGCCGTCCGCGCCGGACAGGACGTGCCAGTAGTTGTCGAGGCCGACGAAGTCGTAGGTGGCGGGCCGGTGGAAGGCGCCGATGGTGCTGGCGACGTTGGACTCGTTGGCGTTCGTCAGCGACTGGTAGAAGCCGTAGCCCAGGGGGTACAGCACCAGCACGGTGATCACGAGGGCGACCGGGGTCACCATCGCCCAGGCGTACCAGTACGTGTCCCAGGACCGCCGCAGCGCCGAGGCGCGGGCGGGGCGCGGGGGCCGGTCACCGCCCGCTGTGGTGCGGTCGTCTCCGGTGCTCGCTGCGGTCGTCATGGTCATCGGCTCTCTCGCGGACGAAGTCGGGTGGTTCCGCGGCCCCGGGGAGCCCCGGTCGGGGCGGCAGCGGGAAGTCGGTTCCCCGGGGCTGCGTGTCTTCGGCTGCCGTGCGGCGACGGCGGGGGCGGTTGCGGCGGGTGCGGTCAGCCGACGGAGTAGCCGGGCAGGAGCTTCTGGAACTCCTTCGCGGTGGCGTCGAGGCCGCCCTTGACCGACTGGTCGCCCTGGAGGACCTTCACGTAGTTCTGCTGGAGCGGGGTGAACAGCGAACCGACCTGCGGCAGGGCCACGCGCGGGCGGGCGGTCCGCTCCAGGAGCGGCTTGAAGCCGGCGATCTTGGGGTCGGCGGTGACCTCGGAGGTGTACGCCGAGGTGCGGGTCGGCAGGGTGCCGGTGCCCTTGGCGATGGCGATCTGGCTCTCGGTGGACGTCATGAACTGCGTGAACAGATAGCTGGCGTCCAGGTTGCCCGAGCCCTGGTAGACCGCGAGGTTGTGGCCGCCGGTCGGGGCCTGGGCCTTGCCGCCGGCGCCCGCCGGGACGGCGGCGAAGCCGAGGTTGGCCTCGTCGCCCTTGAACGCGCTGCCGGTCAGGTCGTCGCCGACCGACCAGGGGCCCTGGATCAGCATGGCCACCTTGCCGTTCTTGAAGGCGGTCTGCATGTTCTGGTAGGCGTTCGCGAAGTCGACCTTCATCGACGCCTCGTCGTTGATCTTCTTCGCGGTGGTGAGCGCGGTGACGGCGGCGGCGTCGCTGATGGTGATCTTCTTGGCGGACGGGTCGGCCAGGTCCGCGCCGTTGCTGTAGAGCAGCGGGAGCAGGAAGTAGGAGTCCGGGTTGACGTAGGTGCCGTAGGCCCCGGTCTTCTGCTTGATGGCCTTGGCGTCGGCGATGAACTCGTCCCAGGTGGCCGGGGGCTTGGCGATGCCGGCTTGCTGGAGGAGCTTCTTGTTGTAGAGCAGGCCGAGGGTGTCGGTGACCGAGGGGACGCCGTACGTCTTGCCGTCGTACTTGGCGGTGTTCAGCGGCGTGGCGGTGAAGTCGGCGGTGTCCTTGAGGGCCGGGGTGCCGTCGAGCGGGGCGATGTAGCCCAGCGAGGCGTACTCGGCCATCAGGCCCACGTCGGTGCGGACCACGTCGGGCGCGCCCTTGCCGCTCTTGGCGGCCGACTTGAACTTCTGCTCGACGTCGGTGAACGGGACGCTCTGGTAGTTCACCTTGATCTTCGGGTACTTGGCCTCGAACTGCTTGACCAGGGCCTTGTACGTCGGGGCTTCGGTCGCCGCGTCCGAGGTGTCCCAGTACGTGATCGTCCCGGAGACGTCCTTGGGGTCCTTCGGCTTGCCGGACGAGTCGCTGTCCGACCCGCCGCAGGCCGAGGCGGCCAGCGCGACCACGGTGACCGCGGCGGCGATCGATATGCCACGTCGCATATGAACTCCCTAGATATGGGCCCGGATCATCCCTTGGGAGGACCGTGGGTGCCGTCTGTCCCGATCGACGGCCGCCGGGCGCGGGAGGAACGTAGCAAGGCTGCAATCCCTTGCGAAAGATGTTGCAAGAAAATTTCCGCACGGTCCGGCAAGCGTGACATTTTCGTTACCGCAGGGTGTCGGGTCAGATCGCCGACGGACACGTACTGCCCGTGCGGCGGGGAGTGCGGGGGCCGGCTCCGCCGGGCGGGTGAGGGGGCGTCGGAGGGCCGATCCTGAAAGTTCTTTCCATGGTTTTCATGACTCTTGCTGCAAGCGATTCACCGGGGATACGGTCTCGCCCGGCGGCCACCGGCACGTTCACCGTCCAGGCCCTAGGGTGACCCCGTCGCCACAGCCGGAACCAGGAGCCAGGACACCGTCGTCGGGCCGGACGCCGAGGGGCACGCGATCGTGCACGTCAGCGTCGGTCTGCTGGCCGGGCGCACCGAGGAGACCAAGGCACGGCTGGCGGAAGCGGTCCTGGAGGCGCTGCGCGCCCATGTGCGGCCCGTCGAGGGCCTGGTCCTGCACGCCTCGGCGGAGATCCGCGACCTCGACGCGTCCTACCGCAAGTACGAGACGGAGAGCTGAGGACCGGCGTCCTTTGAGCAGACCCTAGGAGGCGAGCCGGAGGAGCCGGCCGAGCAGGTCCGCGAAGGGGCCGTCGGCCGGCTCCGCCGTGAACACGCCGCGCAGCAGCGCGGTCAGCTCCTCGTCCTGGGCGGCGGCGACGGCCAGCAGCGCGGCGAAGTCGTGCACGAGCTGGACCTCCAGCTCGGCGCGCGGCACCCGGCGGCCGTCCAGCCAGAGCAGCGCCGTCGACTCGGCCAGGGAGATCCAGGAGCGCACCACCAGGTCCAGGCGCGCGGGCGGGTCCTGCACGCCGAGATGCGACAGCAACTGGTCGTAGGCCACCTGCCGGACGGAGTCGATGAGGGCGTTGGTCGTGGTCGAGCCGACCGCCGGGCCGCCCCGCATCAGGGCCGAGAAGCCGGGCCCGTGCGCGTCCACGAAGTCGAAGAAGCGGCGCATCACCCGCAGCAGCCGCAGCCCCAGCGGGCCTTCGCGCGGCTCGGTGAACCGGTCGGCCAGATCGTCCGCCGCCCGCCGGAGCGCCGCCTCGTACAGGCTGACCTTGCCGGGGAAGTAGTGGTAGACCAGCGGGCGCGATATGCCCGCCGCCGACGCTATCTCGTCGATGGAGACATCGTCGGGGGAGCGCCCGCCGAACAGTTCGAGGGCGACGCCGATCAACTGCTCGCGTCGTTCCTCGACTCCCATCCTGCGCCGCACCCCGGTGGTCATGTGCCCACCCTACCGACCGGATCCGGCCGCGAACGGTCCGGACCGGCCACGGTGTTCGTCCGGTCCGTCCCGCGGTCCGCCGTCCGCACCGGAGCGGGCCGTGCCTCACATGTCGAGCACCAGGCGCTCGCCGCGCGCCCGGGAGACGCAGATCAGCAGGGAGCCGCCCCGCTCGGCGTCGGTGAGCAGTTCGTCCCGGTGGTCGACCTCGCCCTCCAGCACCCGCTGCTCGCAGGTCCCGCAGAAGCCCTGCTCGCAGGAGTACGCGGTGTCCGGCAGGGCGGTGCGCACGGCGGCCAGCACGGAGGTGTCCGCGGGGACGGTCACCGTGCGTCCGCTGCGCCGCAGTTCCACCTCGAAGGCGTGGTCCCCGCCCGTCGCGGCGCGTGGCGCGAACCGCTCCAGGTGCAGTGCGGTGCCCTCGGGCAGCCGCTCGGCCACCGCCGCCATCAGGCCCTCAGGCCCGCAGCAGTAGACGGCGGTGCCTGCGGCGAGGCCGGTGAGCAGCGCGTCCAGATCGGGGCGGCCGTGCTCGTCCCCGGCGGCCACGGTCACCCGGGTGCCGTCCGGATCCAGTGCGGCCAGCTCCGCCAGGAACGGCATCGAGGCCCGGCTGCGCCCGCAGTACAGCAGCCGCCAGGGGGCGTGCCCGCCGAGCGCCCGCAGCATGGGCAGCAGAGGGGTGATGCCGATGCCGCCCGCGACGAAGACGTAGGAGTCCGCCTCGGTGAGCGGGAAGCGGTTGCGCGGGCCGCGCACCTCCACCTCGGCGCCCTCGGCGAGCTGTTCGTGCACCTCGCGCGAGCCGCCCCGGCCGTCCTCGATCAGCCGGGTGGCCACGGTGTAGGACGAGTCGTCCGCCGGGTCGCCGCACAGCGAGTACTGCCGTACGAGTCCGGAGGGCAGCACCAGGTCGAGGTGGGCGCCGGGCTCCCAGCGGGGCAGGCCGTGCCCCTCCAGGCGCAGCCGTACGACGCCCTCGGCGACCGGCTCGCGCGCGGTGACACGCAGCCGCAGGGCCCGCGAGCGCGGCCGGCCCGAGACCGGCTCGTCCAGGGCGGGCAGCGGCCACAGCGGGGACGCCTGGATACGGCGGCGCAGGGCGCGGCGCGTCAGCACGGCGGCGCCCGCGACCGCCAGGACCGTCCGCAGCCTCGGCGGCTTCGGGCTCACACGGTCTCCTTCTGGGCCTGTTCGGCCGCGAGCGCCGCCGGGGAGGTGGCGAGGTAGGCGACGGCCTGCTCGGTCGAGCCCTCCTGGGAGGGGTGGTAGCCGCGGGCGAGGTAGGTGGGTATGGAGCGCAGCATGGCGCCGGTGGCGGGCAGGGTGCCCCGGCGGCCGGCGCGGTGGAAGTCGCGCAGCCGGGCCCTGCCGTCGAGCAGTGTCGGGTCGTTCTCCATGAAGAACCGGGCCCCGCGCTGCCACAGGAAGACCAGCGCGGTGAAGGCCGTCGCCCAGGTGCGGGCCCGGCGCCGGTAGTTGCCGTCCACGTGCTGGAACAGGTCGAAGGCGACCGAGCGGTGCTCGACCTCCTCGGCGCCGTGCCAGCGCAGCAGGTCCAGCATGGTGGGATCGGCGCCGCGCCGGTCGAGTTCGCCCGCGTTGAGGACCCAGTCCCCGAGGAAGGCGGTGTAGTGCTCGATCGCCGCGATCAGCGCCACCCGCTCCATCAGCCACCAGCGGCGGGCCGCGCCGGGCGGCAGCGTCCGGTCCCCGAGCAGCTTCTCGAACAGCCAGTCCACCTGCGCGGTGTACGGGGTCGGGTCGAGCCCCAGCTCCCTCAGGTGCGGCAGCACCTCGTCGTGCGCCTGCGAGTGCATCGCCTCCTGCCCGATGAACCCGAGGACGTCCTCGCGCAGCCGCTCGTCGCGGATGTAGGGCAGCACCTGCTTGTACACGTGCACGAACCAGCGCTCCCCGGCGGGCAGCAGCAGATGCAGCACATTGATGGTGTGCGAGGTGAACGGGTCCCCGGGCACCCAGTGCAGCGGTGTGCCCTCCCAGGAGAAGGACACCTTCCGTGCCTTGAGCGGCACCCGGTCCTGCGTGTGAGACATGGCGTCAATGTACTGACGGGTAGGGCGTCCGGGAACCCCTTGGCGCCACCTTGTTGACGTTGATGTCAGTAAGCGGGGCGGCGGCCGGGCCCGACAGGCCCTAGTGCAGCGCCTCCAGCGTGCCGCCGCCCTCCAGGGTGCCCTTCAGCTGCGCCTGCGCGCCCTGCTTCGCCCGCGCCGCGAGCAGCGGACCGGTCGCGGTCGCCGAGATTCCGCCGGTCGCGGTGACCGAGGCCGTGTCCGCGTCACCGGCCGCGAGCAGGTACCAGGTGCCCGCCTTCGATTTCCACAGCACCCCGGCCAGCACGTGCGGATCGCGGGCGCCGCACGCCGGTACGTCCTCGGCCCTGGCCGCGACCGCCCCGTACGTCCCGCCGGGCACCCGGACCTGGGCCAGCACCCGCGGACCGGCGCCGCGCCAGGTCTCCGTCCGGGTGCACACCCACGTAGCCGTGCCGCCCGCCCCGGGCAGCGGCTGCTCGGCGAACCGCCAGGCGTTGACCGACCGCACGCCCTGCCCGCGCACCGCGCCCAGCGAGCAGGCGAACGGCGCCCAGGCGCGCAGCCCCGCCGCGCTCGCCGCGCCGTGCGGGGCCGCCGGGCGCCCCGTGGTGAGCCGGGCGGGCACCAGCTCGCCCAGATCGCTCAGCAACTGGCTGCCGCCGTCGCCGGTCAGCCGCAGCACCCGCCAGGAGGTGCACGCCCCGGTCTGCCGCGCGGTGCCGGCCAGCGGCCCGGTCACCCCGTCCGAGAGACCCAGGTCCAGCGCGGTGGACGTCGGCTTCAGCAGATCGCGCTGGGCCGCCGTACGGACCCAGGGCGCCGTCAGATAGCGCACATTGCCGTCGGAGCGGTCCAGCACCACCGCCGACGCCTCCGGGCCGCTCGCGCCGTCCACCCGGGCGAAGTCGAGGGCCGCCCCGGCCGCGGAGTCCTGCGGTTCGGCGTAGCGGACGATGCGCAGCCCGTCGTAGAGGATCACCACGCGCGCGGCGTCGACGGTCCCGGCGTAGAGCAGTTGCGGCGGTCCGGCGGGGCCGCCCGAGGCGGTGCCGGGCGTCGCCGAGACCCGGACCGCGCCGCCGGGCCGCGCCCACACGGCCAGCGCCCGGCGCAGCAGGGACGCGTCTCCGGTCAGGTCGCCGCGGGCCGGCCACACCGAGAAGTCCAGCCGCGCCGAGGTCCGCCAGGCGGCCGGGGCGGCCCGGGTGAGCCGGCCCGGGTCGAGGGCCGCCTCGGCGGCCGGGTTCTGTGCGTAGGCGGGCGCGGCGGCGCCGTCCGGGCCCCAGCCGCCGCCGGGCAGCGCCACCAGCGCGCCGCACACCGCGAGCGCCGCCGCTGCGGCCAGCGCCGCCCGGGTGTGCTGCCTGCGCCGCAGCAGATCGGTGGGCCGCGCCTGGAGCGAGCACGGGTCGAACTCGGGGGACTCCAGCAGCGCGTGCCGCGCGGGCAGCCGGTCGGCCTGGCGCAGCGCGGCGCCCGGGTCGGCCACGCCCGCGGACGCCAGCACCTGGCGCACGACCGCGTCCGGGAGCCGTTCCAGACCGCGCAGCACATAGGCGGCGCGGGCCGGGGCGGGCAGGGACGCCAGCCGCTGGTCCAGGGCGAGTTCGTCGGCCCCGCCCGAGCGCGGGAAGAGCCGCAGCCCCCACACCTGCGGGAGCAGCGGCGGCAGCGCGGCGCGCCGCGGCCACAGCCCGCGCTTGGCCGCCCGGCCCGCCTCCAGCGCCGTACGGAGCACCTGGCGGCGCAGATAGGCGTAGCCCGGGTCGCCGTCGTCGCCGTGCGACTGCGCCGGGATCGCGGACGCCGCCGACCGGCCCCGGGGCAGCGCCCGCTGGGTGAGCGAGTGCGCGGTCAGGACGCGCCTGCTGCGGCCGAGCCCCGGCGGCAGCACCAGATAGGCGATCCGGACCAGCCGCGGATAGTGCTCGACGAGCGCGGCCTCGGCCTGCTCGACACCGGCGGCGGGACGGGAGGCGGAACGGGGGTGGCGCGGGGCGACGTCCTGTGACTGCACGTCCAGCAGAACGAGCAAAGGAGCGGTTGGTCACCGCCCCCGTGCCTCAGTCCTCCGAAGCCACCAGCAGGCGGGCGTAGTTGGCCATCGAGCGCTGATAGCGCGGCAGATGCGGGGCGAGGGCGCCCAGCACCAGGGACAGGCCCTCGCGGTCCCGGCCGAGGGACGACAGGCACAGCGCCAGGCAGGCGCGTACCGCGTCGTCCAACTCGTCGGAAGGAGCGTCCAGTTCGGGGGTGAGCAGCTCGACGCCCTCCTCCGGGTGCCCGGTGTTCCGCAGCGAACTGGAGAGCTGGATCTTCGCGCGGCGGCCCCGGTAGCCGTCGAGCCCGCGCGCCAGCGCCTCCCGGTACAGCGGCACCGCCCGGTCCGAGTGCCCGGTGGAGTCCCACGCGCAGGCCCGCTCGAACGGTCCGAGCGGGCTGTCCTCGGGCAACTCCGCGACGAGCGCGTCGACCTCCGCCCGGAACGCGGGCGCCGCGCTCTCGGGAAGGTCCCCGAAGCGGGCCCAAGCGGCGGTCACGCGCTCTTCCCAGTCCTGGTCCATCGGGCCACTCTCGCACACCCGTTTGCCTGCGGCGGGGCCGCTCGTCGCGCCGGGCGGGCTCAGCGGTCGCGGTCCAGATGGGCGAGGACGGCCAGCACCCGCCGGTTGTCGTCGTCCGAGACCTCCAGGCCGAGCTTCGCGAAGATGTTGGAGGTGTGCTTGGCGATGGCCCGCTCGGTGACCACGAGCTGGTGCGCGATGGCGGTGTTCGACCGGCCCTGCGCCATCAGCTCCAGCACCTCCAGTTCACGCGGCGTCAGCCGGGACAGCCGCCGGTCCGGACCAGAACGCCGCGCCAGCAACTGCTGGATGACCTGCGGGTCCATCGCCGTGCCGCCCGCGGCGACCCGGTGCACCGCGTCGATGAACTGCGCCGCGTCGAACACCCGGTCCTTGAGCAGATAGCCCACCGCGCCGTTGCCGTCGGCCAGCAGCTCGCGCGCGTACAGCTGCTCCACGTGCTGGGAGAGGACCAGCACCGGCAGACCGGGCCGCTCCTGCCGGGCCCGCAGCGCGCACTGGAGCCCCTCGTCGGTCTGCGTGGGCGGCAGGCGTACGTCGACGACGGCGACGTCCGGCTCCAGCTCGGCCAGCGCACGGGCCAGCTCGGGGCCGGACCCGACCGCCGCCGCGATCTCGAAGTCATGGGCTTCGAGGAGCCGCACCAGCCCGTCCCGCAGCAGGAAGAGGTCTTCGGCTAGGACAACACGCACGGAATCTCCATGGTGACCATGGTGGGGCCGCCCACGGGGCTGCTGACGGCCAGGACGCCGTCGAACGTACCCAGCCGCCGCTCGATCCCGGCCAGGCCCGATCCGGCCCCGATCACCGCGCCGCCCCGGCCGTTGTCGGTGATCGCGATGCGCAGCATACCGTCGCGGTGGTGCAGGTCGATCCAGACCCGGTGGGCGTCGGCGTGCTTGACGGCGTTGGTGAGCACCTCGCTGACCGCGAAGTACGCGGCCGACTCCACCGGCGCCTCGGCCCGGCCCGGCAGGTCCACGGTCACCTCGGTCTCCACCGGCATCCGCAGCGCCAACGCCCGTACCGCGTCGCCGAGTCCGCGTTCGGCCAGCACCGGCGGGTGGATGCCGCGCACCAGGTCGCGCAGTTCGACCAGGGCGTCGGCGGAGTTCTTCCGGGCCCGCGCCAGCAGCTCCTTGGCCTGCTCCGGGCTGCGGTCGATGAGCGCCTCCACGGTGCCCAGGTCCATGCCCATCGCGATCAGCCGGGCCTGCGCGCCGTCGTGCAGATCGCGTTCGATGCGCCGCAGTTCGGCGGCGGAGGTGTCGACCGCGTCGCGCCGGGTCTCGGTCAGCACCCGCACCCGCTCGGCCAGTTCGCCGCTGCCGCCGCCGAGCACGGAGCGGGTGAGCAGGAAGTGGCCCCTGAGCAGCAGCGGGGTGAGGCGCCAGGCGACCGCCAGCAGGGCCGCGCCGAGGGCGGCGGCGCCGAGCGCGGTCGCCTGGCCGGAGACGGGCACGAACGCGTACCAGTACCCGGTGTGCGTGCCGTCCGTGAACGCCCGCCACAGCCCGGCGCCCAGCGCGATGCCCTCCAGCGGGTAGAGCAGCAGCGCGGCGGGCAGCAGCGCGGTGGCGAACCCGGCCGTCATGTCGGTCAGCAGCCAGCCGAGGCCGCGCCAGGTCGCCGGGTCGCCCAGCAGGACGAGGGTGCGCCGAAAGGGCCCGGCGCCCTCGGGCAGCGGCCGGTACACCGCCGGGATCCGCACCCCGCACCACTCGGCGGCCACCAGCCGCCGCCAGTCGGTGAACGCCCGGACGCCGCCGAGCACCAGCGGGGTGGTGAGGAAGCCGATGCCGAGCGGCACGAAGGCGATCGACAGCACGGCGAGCACGAACAGCGTGATCGATCCGGTCAGCGAGACCACGGCGAGCAGCAGCCCCCGCGCCCCGGCCGTCCCCACCGTCCGTGCCCGCCCGGCCGCGCCCCGGCCGTCCCCCGTACCCTGCCCGCTCTTCGTGTCCATGCGGCAAGTCTCGCCCGGCGCGACGGCGGCCGTCACGGGGCCGGGCCCCCGGACGAGGGGTGTCGCCGGCACCACCCTCGCGGTGTCAGGGCCGCCCGAGGCCCAGCACCTTCGCCTCCACCTCGGGGTCCAGGCCCACCGGGGGCCGGTCCGGGCGCTGGGGGGCGACGCCGCCGGTGTCGCACAGCCACCGCCAGGTGTCGGCGACCGTCTCGGCGACCGGGCGGCAGCGCAGTCCGGCCGCGACCGCCCGGGAGACGTCGGCGGCGTGCAGGGCGTCGTGCTCCGCGCTGCCCGGGGGCGTCCACACCGGCAGCTGGGTCCACGGCTCGATGCCCGCGCCGAGGACCGTCTCCGGATCGGTCCAGCGCAGCTCGGCACCCGAGCCGGTCACCGCGGCGCAGGCGTCCAGCAGCTCGCCCATGGTGGCGTGCCCCTGCGGGCTCATCAGGTTGTACGGCCCGCTCAGCTCCCGCTCCACCGAGCCGAGGATCCACGCGGCCAGGTCGCGCACGTCGACGTACTGCAACGGCAGCTCGCGCGGTCCCGGCGCCAGGACGGGCCCGCCGCGCGCGATCCGGCCGAGCCACCAGGGCAGCCTGCCGATGTTCTCGTACGGGCCGAGGATCAGCCCCGAGCGCACCAGCACGGAGTCACCGGCGCCGAACGCGCCGGTCACCGCCAGTTCGGCGCCCAGCTTGTCGCGGGCGTAGTCGGTGCCGTCCGCGTCCGGGTCGGCGCCCTCCACCAGCGGCGCCGCCTCGGTGTACCCGGCGGGCGGCGCCCAGGCGTACACCGAGCACGTCGAGACGTACACGTACCGCCCGGCGCGGCCCCGCAGCAGCCGCGCCGCGTCGCGGACCGGGCGGGGCCCGGCCGACCAGGTGTCGACGACCGCGTCCCACTCCCCGTCGTCCGCGGCGAGGGCGGCAAGACCGTCGGGCGCGGTGCGGTCGCCGACGAGCGACCGCACCCCGGGGGCGGCGGTCGGCCGCCGCCCCCGGTTCAGGACCGTCACGTCCCAGCCGCGCCCTGCCGCCGCCTCGACGACGGCCCGCCCCGCGAAATCCGAACCACCCAGCACCAGAAGTCTCATACCGGTGACTGTGCCCGGTCCGGCCGGGGGAGGGAACAGGGCTCTGCTGTCGGCAGAGCGGGCGCGTCCCGGCCGGTCAGCGGCCGGTCAACGGCCGCTCGGCGGCGCGTACTTGTAGCCCACCCGGCGCACCGTCTGGATGGCGGCGCGGTGTTCGGCGCCGAGCTTGCGGCGCAGCCGGGCCACGTGCACGTCCACGGTGCGGCCGTCGCCCACGTGGCCGTAGCCCCACACCGTGGTGACGAGCTGGTCGCGGGTGTGCACCCGGTGCGGATGCGCGACGAGATGCGCGAGCAGCTCGAACTCCAGGTAGGTGAGGTCGAGTTCGCGTCCGCCGACCGCGGCGACCCGCCGTGCGGTGTCCACCCGGACCAGCGGATCGCCGCCCGCGGAGTCCGCGGCGGCGGTACCGGTGCCCCCACCGGCCGTCACCGGGGCCGCCTGCGGGCGGTCGGGCACGGCCACCGGCGGGAACGGCGGCTGCTGGTCGGCCGGGACCAGCACCAGGTAGCCGATCATCGGCGGGCGGCCCGGCAGGGCGGGCAGGGTGTGCTGCGGGGCCGGCAGCCAGGTGGCGCCCGGCGGCAGGAACTCCGTCACGTCCACGACCTCGTCCCGGTCCACGGCCCGCAGCCGGTGCCGGGCGGCGGGCGCGGGGGAGGCGGGGGAGGCGGCGGATCCGGAAGAGGCGGGAAGGGCGGCGGGCAGGGCGGCGGTGGTCAGGGAACGGGAGGTCGCCATGAGAGGTCAGCTCTTTCGCGCGTCGAGTTCGTCGGTCGGGACGGCGGCGGCGAGTTCGTGGTCGCGGGCGCCGGGGACGTACGTCGTGGTGCGCTGGCCGGAGACCGGGGTGTACGGCTCTACAGGGCCCGCGCGATCGTCGCGCGGCAACACACCCGGTCGAAGTCGTGGTGCTGACGGGAAGGCCAGAAGGGCTCGAGGTCATGGCGACCCGTCGCGCTGCACTTCTGGAAGCTGGCCATGGCTCCATTGAAGCAGACGCCGCGCCCGGACAGGACCCTCCTCTCACTGCTCGGACGGTTTCCCGGATAGCACGAGGGGCGCCCACCGTGCGGTGGACGCCCCGGGTCTGCCGTACGGGTCAGACCTGGCCGGCCTTCTCCAGCGCCGCGCAGCAGGTGTCGACGAGCAGCCGCGTCACGACGTACGGGTCGACGTTGGCGTTCGGGCGGCGGTCCTCG
Source organism: Streptomyces sp. PL-25 (assembly GCF_058344915.1). NCBI lineage: Bacteria > Bacillati > Actinomycetota > Actinomycetes > Kitasatosporales > Streptomycetaceae > Streptomyces > Streptomyces sp. PL-25. The sequence continues at coordinate 1,947,441 of NZ_CP136997.1, read as the reverse complement.
ATGTAGCCCTTGCCGTCCTTCTCGACCTGCCAGGGGATGCGCACCGAGGCGCCGCGGTCGGAGACGCCGTAGCGGTAGGTGTCCCAGGGGGCGGTCTCGTGCAGACCGGTGAGCCGGTCGTCGATGCCCGCGCCGTAGTTCTTCACGTGGTCCAGCGGCTTGGAGCCCTCGCCTAGCGCCTCGCACGCGGTGACGATCGCCTCGTAGCCCTCGCGCATCGCCCGGGTGGAGAAGTTGGTGTGCGCGCCCGCGCCGTTCCAGTCGCCCTTGACCGGCTTGGGGTCCAGGGTCGCGGAGACGCCGAAGTCCTCGGCGGTGCGGTAGAGCAGCCAGCGGGCCACCCAGAGCTGGTCGGCGACCTCCAGCGGGGCGAGCGGGCCGACCTGGAACTCCCACTGGCCCGGCATGACCTCGGCGTTGATCCCGGAGATGTCCAGGCCCGCCTTGAGGCAGTTCTCCAGGTGGGCCTCGACCACGTCGCGGCCGAAGATCTCGTCGGAGCCGACCCCGCAGTAGTAGCCGCCCTGCGCGGCCGGGAAGCCGCCCTCGGGGAAGCCGAGCGGGCGCGAGCCCTTGAAGAAGGTGTACTCCTGCTCGATGCCGAAGACCGGCTCCTGCGCGGCGAACCGCTCGGCGGTGCCGGCGAGCGCGGCGCGGGTGTTGGACACGTGCGGGGTGAGGTCGGTGTCGAGGACCTCGCACAGGACGAGCAGGTCGGCGCCGCCGCGGATCGGGTCGGGGCAGGAGAAGACCGGCCTGAGCACGCAGTCGGAGGAGTGGCCCTCGGCCTGGTTGGTGGAGGACCCGTCGAAGCCCCACAGCGGCAGCTCGGTCCCCTGGGCGTCGTCGCTGAGGATCTTCGTCTTGGAACGCAGCTTGGCCGTCGGCGCGGTGCCGTCGATCCAGATGTACTCAGCCTTGAAGCTCACGGGGGGCCACATCCTTCGGGGTGTCACGGGTGCACGCGCGGTGCGGTGCGGTGCCGCCGGGCCGCCCTGGCGGGGCGGCGGCACCGGTGCGTCGCGGTGGATGCCCGCAGCCTGTCAACAGCCGGTTTCCCGGCCGTTGCCCGAGTGTGAACCCCGTGTTACCGCGGGAGCGGCGGCGCGTCCGCGCCTCCGAACCGGCCGCCGCCCGGCCCGTCAGCCCCGGCCGAGCGCGTCCCGGACCGCCTCCTCGGTCCGCCCCACCACCGCCGTGCCGTCGTCGGCGGTGATGATCGGCCGCTGGATCAGCTTCGGGTGCGCGGCCAGCGCGGCGATCCAGCGCCCGCGCGCGGCGTCCTCGCGCGGCCAGTCCTTCAGGCTCAGCTCCTTCGCGGCGGCCTCCTGGGTGCGGGTGATGTCCCACGGTTCGAGCCCGAGCCGGGCCAGCACCGTCCGGATCTCGTCCTCGGTCGGTACGTCCTCCAGGTAGCGGCGCACGGTGTACTCGGCGCCCTCGGCGTCCAGCACGCCGATCGCGCCGCGGCACTTCGAGCAGGCCGGATTGATCCAGATCTCCATGCGGCCACGGTAGCCGCCGCCGTCTCCGGCGGACCCGCCGACGGGCCTCCGTACGGTTCGGGTGGCCGGAAACGGCACCGCACGCGCGTACGACTCGTCTTCCTCACGGATGCCCGTACGGCATTCGTACGCACAGCAGAGGGAGAACGGCGCGGTGAAGCGGCACAGCAGGGCAGGCAGGTTCTACGGGGCGCTGGCGGGCACGGCCGTCCTGGCGCTGACGGCCGGCGGCTGCGGCACGGGCGGCAGCGGGGACGCAGGCGGCGAACCGGGCGGCTCCACCGCATCCACGGGCGCCACGCGCGGTCCCTCGCCCACGGCCGGCGCCCACCAGGACACCGCGGCCGAAGCCGCCGCCTGGCACAAGTGGGGGCTCAAGCCCCTGCCCGCGGCCCCCGCGCCCCCGGCCGACAAGCCCGTCAAGCTCTCCGCGCACGGCACCGTCCCGGTCCTCACCCACATACCGACCTCGCAGAAGATCGTCTTCATCACGCTGGACGACGGGCAGGAGAAGGACCCCAAGTTCATCCGGATGATGCGGGACCTGAAGGTGCCGGTCTCGATGTTCCTGATGAACGACGCGGCCAAGTCGGACTACGCGTATTTCAAGCCGTTGCAGGAGATGGGCAACCACATCCAGAACCACACCCTGCACCACCCCGTCATGAACACCCTCCCGCTGTCCCGCCAGAAGCAGGAGATCTGCGGCGACCAGAAGATCCTCACCCAGCAGTACGGCACCGCTCCGCTGCTGTTCCGGCCGCCCTACGGCGCCTACAACGCCGACACCAAGGCGGCGGTGAGCGCGTGCGGGCCCCGCGCGATCGTCTGGTGGCGGGAGTCCATGCAGATCCGCAACATGCAGTACCAGACCGCGGACAAGAAGCTGCGCCCCGGCGACATCATCCTGGCCCACTTCCGCGGCCCTTCCGAGCTCAAGGGCACGACCATGACGACGATGTTCGCCAACATGCTGGAGCGCATCCAGGAGCAGGGCTTCACCGTGGCCCGCCTGGAGGACTACATCCAGCCGCCCGCCCAGTAAGCCTCTGTTCGATTTTCTCCCGTCCCGCGCGCCCCGGGCGAACCGCGGGTGACGCGGCAACAATTTCCCTGCCCACCTGGGGCTTTACACGGTTCCGCAACCCTGCCGTTGTCAGTGCCCGGCGGTAGAATGGAGTCAGTGTTCGAGGGCGTCACCGGGGTCTCGGTCCCCGGCCGGCGCCCCCCCTCGCGACAGGAGGATGCCGGTGTCCGCCGCCACACTGAAGCCGAAGCCGTTGCCGACCCAGTCCACCGCCAAGCGTCCCGTCCTGCTCGACCAGCCCTACGCGCCCGTGCACAAGCGCCCGCTGCCGCCCGGCCGCCCGCGCGAGTGGTACGTCACGCACAACCGCCGTCTGAAGGCGATGCGGCTCGCCATCGCCCTGCTCGACTCCGGGATCCAGCCGGGCCAGGCCCGCGACGAGACGATAGGCGCCACCGCCGAACTCATCGGCGTCCACCCGCCGTCCGCCACCACCTGCCACATGGTCCGCGCCCTGATGCGCTACGCCCGCTGACCGGGCCCGGACCGGCCGCCACCGGGTGCCGCGCGCGAGCGGGGCACCCGGTGCGCGGCGGGGCACGGGGCGCGCCGGGCGGGCGGCTCAGCCGTACCGCTTCAGCAGCCCGGCGACATACGCCTCCAGCCGGTCGCCCAGCACCGCGGGCGTGAGGTCGGTGCGGCCCAGCTCGCGCCAGGGCCCGGCGAGCCGGTCCGTGCCGGGCGCGTAGTGCAGCGCGTCGAGCAGCCGCCAGTACAACTGGTCGCGGCCCCGGGCCAGACGGCGTCCGCCGTGCGCCTCGTAACGGTCCGCGAAGGCGAGCCCGTGTCCGGGGCCGTGCAGCAGCGCCAGCGCGGTCGCGCAGTGCGCCACGTCGAGATCGGCGGGGCCCCAGGACGTCTCCACCCAGTCGACGACCCCGCTGATCCGCAGGTCCGGGCCCGCCCCGGTGAACAGCACGTTCCCCGGATGGAAGTCCCGGTGCAGGAAGCAGCCCTCGTACGCCGGCGGCTCGCGGCGCAGCACCCGCACCGCCCGCTCCCACAGCTCGCCCGGCCGGACCCGCACCCGCTCCGGCGGTGTCCACGCCTCGTAGGTCCGCGGCCGCTCGTGCGGCGCCCGCGGTACGACGGCGTGGACGCGGACGAGCTGCGCCGCCAGCAGCTCCAGGCGCCGCCCCAGCTCGGCCGGGTCCGGCTCGTCCACCCGCACCCGGCCCGGCAGCGCCGACATCAGCAGACTCGGATGGTCGCAGTGCTCGGCGGCGGCGTCCACGGCGACCGGTTCCGGCGCCGGGACGCCCGCCTCTCCGGCCAGCAGCGCCAGGACCGCCGCCTCACGGGCGAGCAGCGCGGGAGCGTGCCGGCGGAAGAACGGCCGGACGACCGTACGCAGCACCAGGGCGCCGCCGTCGTCCAGGGTGAGCGCCCGCATCTGCGAGGTGGACCCGCCCCGCAGCAGCCCGGCGGTACGCACCGAACGGCCCGGCGGGAGCTGCCGGGCCACCCAAGCCTTGGTCGCGCTCCAGCCGCGGCCGTCCGGCCCGGCGAGCACCGCGCTCACGAAGTCCCGCCGGTCCCCGGCGTGGTCGTGGAACCACTCGCCCAGCCGGTGCCCGGCGCCGGGCACGTCGAGGCGGGTCGACCGGGCGCGGGCGGCCAGGGCGTCCTGCACGGCCTCGGTGACCTCGGCCGGGATGACGTCGTCGGTGCCGGGCACGGCGAGCACCGCCCGGCCCTCGTAGGCGCGCAGCGCGTCCAGAGCGGGGGAGGCGCGCCAGGAGCCGGGACGGCGGATGATCTCGCTGAAGGCGCCGTCCCCGGTGCCGAACGGCACGTCCCACGCCTCGGCGGCGTAGACGGCGGGCGCGCACAGGCCCAGCCCGGCCACCCGGTCCCCGTAGTGCCGTGCCAGGTCGGCCGCGGTCTGCCCGCTCATGCTGAAGCCCACCAGCACCAGCGGCCCGCCCCGCGGCACCCACGCGTCGATCACCGCGACCGCCTGCTCGAAGCGCCGCCGCAGGGTCAGCTCGCTCAGCGCGCCGCTGCTGGAGCCGTGCCCGGAGAAGTCGAAGGCGAGCACCGGGCAGCCGTGCGCGGCGAACTCGCCGAACAGCGGCCGCAGCCGCGCCGCGCAACCGGTGCCGGCACCGTGCAGCAGCACGGCCGTGGGCCGCCCGGGTACGGCACCGGCGTGGGCGTGGACCCCGCTGAGCGCCTCGCCGTCGTACTCCTGGACGAAGGCGGTGACGGCGCCGAGGGGGCCGGCGGAACCGGGCGGGGGACCGGGCAGGGCGTACGGGTCCGGGACGCGGGAGGGACGGTGCGGATCAGGCATCCCGCCATTCACGCACGGTTCACAGCCCCGGCGCGCCCCATACCGGGAACCAGCGGCTCAGATCCTGCTCGATCCGCAGATCACCGGCGAGGGCGGCCTTCACCTGGATCTCCAGGGCGTTGTCGCGCCGCCGCTCCCGGCCGGGCAGCGGGGCGAACGGATAGAAGCTGCCCCGCTTGTACAGGTACACCAGCGCGAGCGGGCGGCCGGTGCCGTCGGTGAATCCGGCGAGCGAGCACAGCAGCTGGGGTCCGAAGCCGTTGACCTCCAGGGCGCTGTTCACGGCGTGCAGGTCGTTGACCAGGTCGGGCAGCTGGTCCGGGGCGCGGTGGGAGACCAGCCAGGAGTAGCCGTAGGAGTCCCGGGACAGCTCCACCGGCGGCCCGGTGCGGTCGGTGTCCGCGTCCAGGAGCGCCTGGACCTCGCGGTGGGTCTGCTCGAAGGCCGCGCCCTCGACCGTGGCGAAGCACACCGCGCCCTGCCCGGTCGGGGTGAAGCCGGTCGCCGCCTGGAGCGTCACCGCGGCGGACGGCAGCGCGAAGAGCTGGTCCAGGTCGGGCGGGGCGGGCCTGCTGCGGCCGAGCAGGATGTCCAGGAGGCCCATCCTCAGCCCGCCTTCCCCGGCGCCGCGGCCTCGCCCAGCTCGGCGGAGATCCGCCCCAGCTGGGCCAGCCGCTGCTCCAGGCTCGGGTGGGTGGAGAAGAGCCGGGCGATGCCGGGGTCGGAGCCCAGCGCCGGGGTGAAGTAGAACGCGTTGAAGGCCTGGGCCGTGCGCAGGTCCTCCGAGGGGATCCGGGCGATGTCACCGGTGACCTTCGTCAGCGCCGAGGCCAGCGCGGAGGGCCGCCCGGTCAGCAGGGCCGCCGCCCGGTCGGCCGCCAGCTCCCGGTACCGCGACAGCGCCCGGATCAGCAGGAAGCTGATCGCGTATACGGCCGCCGACACCCCCATCACCACGGCGAACACGGCCAGCGTGTTCTGGTCCTTGCGGCCCCGCCCGCCCAGCAGCTCCGAGTAGAACGCGAACCGGACCACCAGCCCCGCGAGCACCCCGAGGAAGGAGGCGACCGTGATCACCGCGACGTCCTTGTGCGCCACATGCGACAGCTCGTGCGCGAGGACCCCTTCCAGCTCGCCCGGTTCCAGCCGCCGCAGCAGCCCGGTGGTCACGCACACCACGGCGTTGTCCGGGTTGCGCCCGGTCGCGAACGCGTTCGGCATGTCCATGCTGGACACGGCGACCGTCGGTTTCGGCATGTCCGCCATGGCGCACAGCCGGTCGACCACCGCGTGCAGCTGCGGGAACTCCTCCGGCTCCACCACCCGCCCGTGCATCGCGAACAGCGCGATCCGGTCGGAGAACCAGTACTGGGCGATGAGCACACCCGCCGCGATCACCACGACCAGCACCCACGACTTCAGCAACACGATCAACGCGGCCACGAACGCCACGTACAGCAGCCCGAGCAGGAACAGCGTCAGCCCCATGCGCACGGTCAGCCGCCGGTCGCTCCGGAAGCGGCTCTGCATCGTCCATCACCCCGCAGAAAGGCACCTTGGATCAGTCCCCTCCCGCCTCCAGTGTGCACCTGCGGGGCGGCTCGGCGGGCGGCCCGCTACACCCCGTGCGTCTGGGCGTAGCCGATGAGGACGATCAGGGCGGCCACGGAGCCGAGGACGGCGGCGGTGGATATCCAGGAGGAGCGGCGGGGGACGGCGGGGTCCGGGTCGCCGCGGAAGGGGACCGGGCCGGGCGGGTTGTCCTTCCAGCGGGCGGCGAGCATACGGGCCCGCGCGGAGGGCTCCTTGTGTTCGGCGGCGCTCGCCCAGCGGTGATCGAATTCCCGCTCGAAGTCGTCGTGTCCGGCCATGCCCGTCACCCCTTCTTGCCGTTCTTGCCGTTCTTGCCGTACTTCTGCCGTCGGTGGCTCCGTCAGTAGGAGACCCGCCGGGCGCCGGAAGGTTGCACGGGGATGTCCCTCGTTCGGCTCAAGATGCTGAGTCGTGCGGCGGCGGCTAGCCTCGTTGCAAGTGAGCGCGCTGCGGCCGGCCGCGGCCTTCCGTCACGTCACCCCAGGAGCCGCATCAGCGGTCACGAACGGGTGGAAGGGAAGGTTTTCCATGAAAGCACCACGCGCGAGGCGACTCTTCGCCCTGTCCACCGCCGGCGTCCTGCTGGCGGGCGGCGCGGCGATCGGCACGGCGGGCACCGCCTCGGCGGCCCCGGCACCGGCCGGCACCTCGGCCACCGTGGACCACGGCAGCTGCGGCTGGTGGAGCAGCAACTGCTACGGCCGCCGCGGCGACCGCGGAGCCCTCTACGGCCCCGGGTACGGCTACGGGTACGGCTTCGGCTACAACCAGAACTCGGTCGTCGTGATCGTGCTGTGACGCCGGCGCCGGGTCCGGGTCCCCCCACCGGCATCCCGAGGACCGAGGACCGGCAACCCCCCCAAGCGAGGAACCGCCCCCCGTGCGAGGACTGCACGGGGGGCGGTTCCATGGGGCGTCGCGCCGGGCGGCGCGGTGCCGGTCACACGTCGAAGTACAGCTCGAACTCGTGCGGGTGCGGGCGGAGCTGGAGCGGGGCGATCTCGTTGGTGCGCTTGAAGTCGATCCACGTCTCGATCAGGTCCGGCGTGAACACGTCGCCCTGGAGCAGGAACTCGTGGTCGGACTCCAGGCGGTCGAGGACGGCGCCGAGGGAGGTCGGGACCTGGGCGACGTTCGCGTGCTCCTCGGGGGCCAGCTCGTAGAGGTCCTTGTCGATCGGCTCGGCCGGCTCGATCTTGTTCTTGATGCCGTCGATGCCCGCGAGCAGCAGCGCGGAGAACGCCAGGTACGGGTTGCCGGAGGCGTCCGGGGCGCGGAACTCGACGCGCTTGGCCTTCGGGTTCGAGCCGGTGATCGGGATGCGCATCGCGGCGGAGCGGTTGCGCTGCGAGTACACCAGGTTCACCGGGGCCTCGAAGCCCGGCACCAGGCGGTGGTAGGAGTTCACCGTCGGGTTGGTGAAGGCCAGCAGCGACGGGGCGTGCTTGAGGATGCCGCCGATGTAGTAGCGGGCGGTGTCCGACAGGCCCGCGTAACCGGCCTCGTCGTAGAACAGCGGGTCGCCGTTGCTCCACAGCGACTGGTGCACGTGCATGCCCGAGCCGTTGTCGCCGAAGATCGGCTTCGGCATGAAGGTCGCGGTCTTGCCGTTGCGCCAGGCGACGTTCTTCACGATGTACTTGAAGAGCTGGAGGTCGTCGGCGGCGGCGAGCAGCGTGTTGAACTTGTAGTTGATCTCCGCCTGGCCCGCGGTGCCCACCTCGTGGTGCTGGCGCTCGACCTTCAGGCCGGACCGCTCCAGCTCCAGGGAGATCTCGGCGCGCAGGTCGGCGAAGTGGTCGACGGGCGGGACCGGGAAGTAGCCGCCCTTGTAGCGGACCTTGTACCCGCGGTTGTCCTCCAGCGCGCCGGTGTTCCAGGCGCCCGCCTCGGAGTCGATGTGGTAGAAGGACTCGTTCTCGGCGGTGCGGAAGCGCACGGAGTCGAAGACGTAGAACTCGGCCTCGGGGCCGAAGAACGCGGTGTCGGCGATCCCGGTGGACGCCAGGTACGCCTCGGCCTTCTTCGCCACGTTGCGCGGGTCACGGGAGTACTGCTCGCCCGTGATCGGGTCGTGGATGAAGAAGTTGATGTTGAGGGTCTTGTCCCGGCGGAACGGGTCCAGCCGCGCGGTGGACAGGTCGGGACGCAGGGACATGTCCGACTCGTGGATGGCCTGGAAGCCGCGGATCGAGGATCCGTCGAACGCCTGCTCGTCATCGGGGTCGAACGCATCGGCGGGCAACGTGAAGTGCTGCATGACGCCCGGCAGGTCGCAGAAGCGGACGTCGACGAACTTGACGTCCTCGTCCGCGATGAACTTCTTGGCCTCGTCGGCGTTCTGGAACATCCAGCTCCTCCTACTCCCGACCGTCCCGCCGGGGTGGTAGATCGTGCGTGCGGCCAGTGCGGTGGCACACGGTGCCTCGACCCTAGGGACGGGTGATTTCCCGGGCGTGACCCATTTGTTTCGCAGAAGTTAACCGGCCGGGGCGGGGTCACGTCCGTGGACACCCCGGCGGCCGTCCTCCTTCCAGCCTCGCAGTACCGTGGACGGGTGGACAACAGGCAAGCAGTGGGATCGTGGCTCTCCGGACCGCGCGCGGCCATGGAGGACGCGGGCGCCGACTTCGGTTACCGGGGTGAACAGCTCGGACTGCCGGAGCAGGGCCCCGGCTCGATCGCCCGGCCGGGCAGGCGGCTCGCCGCCCTGGCCGTCGACTGGGGCCTGTGCCTCCTGATCGCATACGGCCTCATCGCCGACAGTTACAACGAGGCGGCCCAGGTGTGGGGCCCGCTCATCCTCCTCGTGCTGATGGTGCTCACCCTCGGCACGGTCGGCTGCACCCCCGGCAAGCGGCTGCTCGGGCTGCGGGTGGTCGCCCTCGGCACCGGCCGCGTCCAGCCGCTGCGCGCCCTGCTGCGCACGGTGCTGCTCTTCCTGGCCCTCCCGGCGCTGATCTGGGACCGCGACGGCCGTGGCCTGCACGACCGGCTCGCGGGCACGGTCGAGGTCCGGCTGTAGGGGCTGTGGGGGCTGTGGGGGCTGTGGGGGCTGTGGGGCTGTAGAGCCCCGGCGGCCGCGGCCCGCCCAAGGCGGCACGGCAACGACGACGAGAGGGGCGCCCGGATCACTCCGGGCGCCCCTCTCGTCGTACGTCGCTCGTACGCTGTCCGCTCGTACGGCGGGGAAGGCTCAGCGCGCCTTCGGGCCGCCGCCTCGCGGCATCCGCATGCCCTTGGGCATCGGGCCCTTCGGCAGCGGCATGTTGCTCATCAGGTCGCCCAGGGCGCGCAGCCGGTCGTTGGTGGCGGTCACCTGGGGGCCGGTCAGCACGCGGGGGAACTTCAGCATGGTCGTGCGCAGCTTCTTCAGCTCGACCTGGCCCTCGCCGGTGCCGACGATCACATCACGCACGGGGACGTCCGCGACGATGCGGTTCATCTTCTTCTTCTCGGCGGCGAGCAGGGTCTTCACCCGGTTCGGGTTGCCCTCGGCGACCAGCACGATGCCGGCCTTGCCGACCGCGCGGTGCACCACGTCCTGGCTGCGGTTCATGGCGACGGCCGGGGTGGTGGTCCAGCCGCGGCCGATGTTGTCCAGCACCGCGGCGGCGGCGCCCGGCTGCCCCTCCATCTGCCCGAAGGCGGCCCGCTCGGCCCGGCGGCCGAAGACGATCGCCATCGCCAGGAAGGCGAGCAGGAGGCCCAGGATGCCCAGATAGACGGGGTGGCCGATCAAGAAGCCGATCCCGAGAAGGACACCGAAGACGACGATGCCGACAGCCGCGAGTACGAGACCGATCTTCGGATCGGCCTTGCGGGTCATCTTGTACGTCAGGGCGATCTGCTTCAGTCGCCCCGGGTTGGCAGCCTCGGCTGCGGTTTCCTTCCTCGCCATGCCACGAAGTCTACGTGCCCCCGCGAGTGGCCGACGACGCAGTGCCCGGCCCCCGGCCGCGGGCGCACGACGGGGCGCGGCGCGGGCGTACGGCGGGGCGCGGCGCAGGTGTACGGCGGGGGCGCGCGCTACGGGCGTACGGCCGGGAAGCGGTCGAGGACGCGCTGCGCCTCGACCCGGTCCTTGGCGCGGCGGCGGTCCTCCAGCACGGAGGTCCAGGCGTTGCGGCGGGCGGTGCGCTGGCCGCCGCTCATGAGCAGCGACTCGACCGCACGGAGTGCGACCGAGAAGGACGGGATGGCGGTGGCACGGACGGGCGCGGCCTGCATGGTGGAGGTCCCCCCTCGTAACGGCTCCGGACGCGGATGGTGTGGAACCAGGGTCACTGTCTGGTGTTACCAGGGCGTGACCGACCGGTCAAACAGCGGTGAAGCCCTGACATCGCGGGCCAAAAGGGCGACGCGGCCCCGGTCGGCGCCCTCATCTGCGGGGACGCCCGGGACCGCGTCGTCTCGGCCGCTACTGCGCGGTAAGTTCTTGTGCTCGAATTCACACAGTCCCGGCGGCTCCGTCGGAGGCGGCGGAGCGCGGCGGTTGACGGTGCGTCAGGCGGCGAGGACGGTTCAGACGGCCTGCGCGGCGACGAAGGCGCCCCGCTTCTCGATCGCCATCTGGTACAGCCGCCCGGCGCGGTAGGAGGACCGTACCAGCGGCCCGGACATCACGCCCGAGAAGCCGATCCGCTCGGCCTCCTCCTTCAGCTCCACGAACTCCTGCGGCTTGACCCAGCGCTCCACCGGGTGGTGGCGCACGCTCGGGCGCAGGTACTGCGTGATGGTGACCAGCTCGCAGCCCGCCTCGTGCAGCTGCTTCAGCGCCTCGACGACCTCCTCGCGGGTCTCGCCCATGCCGAGGATGAGGTTGGACTTGGTCACCAGGCCGAAGTCGCGGGCCTCGGTGATGACCTTCAGGGAGCGCTCGTAGCGGAAGCCGGGGCGGATCCGCTTGAAGATCCGCGGGACCGTCTCGACGTTGTGCGCGAAGACCTCGGGCCGGGACTCGAACACCTCGGCGAGCTGCTCGGGGACCGCGTTGAAGTCGGGGGCGAGCAGCTCGACCTTGGTCCGGCCGCCCTCGCGCTCCGCCGTCTGCGCGTGGATCTGGCGCACGGTCTCGGCGTACAGCCAGGCGCCGCCGTCCGCCAGGTCGTCGCGGGCGACGCCGGTGATGGTGGCGTAGTTCAGGTCCATGGTGACCACGGACTCGCCCACGCGGCGCGGCTCGTCGCGGTCCAGCGCCTCGGGCTTGCCCGTGTCGATCTGGCAGAAGTCGCAGCGCCGGGTGCACTGGTCGCCGCCGATGAGGAAGGTCGCCTCGCGGTCCTCCCAGCACTCGTAGATGTTCGGGCAGCCGGCTTCCTGGCAGACCGTGTGCAGGCCCTCGCTCTTCACGAGGTTCTGCATCTTCGTGTACTCGGGACCCATTTTCGCCCGGGTCTTGATCCACTCGGGCTTGCGCTCGATGGGGGTCTGGCTGTTGCGGACCTCCAGGCGCAGCAACTTGCGTCCGTCGGGTGCGACTGCGGACACATCGGCTCCCTGTAACTTCGATTCTTCGGCGTACCCAGCGTACGCCCGTGTTCCTTGCGCCCTGTCGGTGAGGCCAACCTTCGACCCGCGGAGATCATTCCCGTCGCCGGGCGAGTGCCGCGGGTCCGCCGGACCGCGCCGTCAGACGGCCGCCGTCCTCTCGACCGCGCGCGGCCTGAGGTCGGCGTTCTCCAGGACGTCCCGCAGATGCCGCTCGACCACGGGCAGCACCTCGGCGATGGTGACGTCCCGGCCCAGCTCGCCCGCGAGCGAGGCGACGCCCGCGTCCCGGATCCCGCAGGGGATGATCTTGTCGAACCACTTGTTGTCCGGATTCACGTTCAGGGCGAAGCCGTGCATCGTGACGCCCTTGGCCACCCGGATGCCGATGGCGGCGATCTTCCGGTCCTCGCGGCGCTGGCCGGCGTTGGAGGGCGCGTACTCGGGACCGTTCAGCCGGGGGTCGAACTCCTCGTCGGCCAGCCGCGGGTCGAAGTCGAGGGAGAGGCCGCCGAGCGCGGGCCGCAGCTCGACCGGGTCGCCGAGCACCCACACCCCGCTGCGGCCCTCGACCCGGGTGGTCTCCAGGCCGAACTCCGCGCAGGTGCGGATCAGCGCCTCCTCCAGGCGCCGCACGTGCGCCACCACGTCCACCGGGCGGGGCAGCTTCTGGATCGGGTAGCCGACCAGCTGTCCGGGGCCGTGCCAGGTGATCTTGCCGCCGCGGTCCACGTCGACGACGGGGGTGCCGTCGAGCGGGCGCTCGCTGTCCTGGGTGCGCCGGCCCGCCGTGTACACGGGCGGGTGCTCCAGCAGCAGCACGGTGTCGGGGATCTCGTCCGCGAACCGGGCCGCGTGCACCCGCCGCTGCTCGTCCCAGGCCTCCTGGTAGTCCACGGCCTCGGCACCGAATCCCCTGCGGACGAACCGCACCTCACTCACGGCAAGCGCCTCCCTGGAAGGTCGTCAGGCACGTCATGCGCCCACGCCACTGTACGTCCGGCCGCCTCGCGTCAGCCGCGCGGGCAATCCTCACACGATCGGATGAATAGATGCCGAAGAGCGCGGCCGGCTGCTCACTCTCCGCTACATTCGCGCCGTTCATGAGGCCATAAGGGCTGCTCACAGGCAATCCGGGCACCACGCACCCGCGTGCGGGCCCGAAAGGCAGGAGACCGCACCGCAGATGACGGAACGACCCGCGCAGCGCACCCCCAACCGCCAGCTCGCCGCGCTCATCGCAGAAGCGGGGTTCTCCAACGCAGGTCTGGCCCGTCGTGTGGACCAGCTCGGCCTCGAACACGGCCTGGACCTGAGATACGACAAGACCTCGGTCACCCGCTGGCTCCGCGGCCAGCAGCCCAGAGGGACCACCCCCGCCCTCATCGCCGAGGTCTTCACCCGGCGCCTGGGCCGCCGCCTCACCGCGCAGGACCTCGGCCTGGACGCCTGCGCCCCGGTGTACGCCGGGCTGGAGTTCGCCGCGGCCCCCGAGGAGGCCGTCGACATCGTCAGCGGGCTGTGGCGCAAGGACTCCGGCAGCCAGGCCGAACTCCGCAAGATCGCCTTCACCCCGGCCGGGCTCGTGGTGCCCAGCCGCGACTGGCTGATCGGGCGGGCCGACGACCGGGTCGCCCGGACCGAGCAGCCCGCCGTGCCCCGGGTCCCCGCCCAGGGCCGTACGGCCGCCGCGCCCGCGTCCCAGCCCGCGCCGCCGCCCGCGCCCCCGCTCGCCGGGGCCGGGCAGCCGGTCCCCGGCGTGCCCCGCCAGCGCGGTCGGGCCGAGCGGGCCCAGACCGAGCAGGAAACCGGCCGGCGGGTCACCCCCGGGGACATCGCCGCGCTGCGCTCGGTGGGCGAGCTGTTCCGCAGCCTCGACGACATGTACGGCGGCGGGCACGCCCGGCAGGCCCTCGTGCGCTATCTGGAACACGAGTGCGAGCCGATGCTGCGCGGCAGCTACGGCGAGCAGACCGGACGCCGCCTGTTCGCGGCGGCGGCCGACCTCACCCGGCTCGTCGGCTGGACGTCGTACGACATCGCCGCGCACGGCCTCGCCCAGCGCTACTTCGTCCAGGCGCTCCGGCTCGCCCAGGCCGCCGGGGACCGGGCCTACGGCGCCTACGTCCTGGTCACCATGAGCCGGCAGGCCGTCTACCTGGCGCACGGACGGGAGGCCGTCCAACTGGCCCGGGTGGCGCAGCAGGGCCTCGGCGGCTCCGCGCCGCCCGCCGTGCAGGCGCTGCTGCACGCGGCCGAGGCACGCGGGCACGGGGTGCTCGGCGAGGTCCGCGCCTGCACCGCGTCGCTGGCCCGCGCCGAACGCGCCCTGGAGGCGGCCAGGCCCGGCGACGAGGTCCCCTTCTGGGCGCGCTCCTACGACGAGGGACAGCTCGCCGACGAACTGGGGCACTGCCACCGGGACCTCCAGCAGTACCGCGCCGCCGCCCAGCACGCCGAACGCGCCCTCCAGCTGCGCGCCCCGGCGTACGCCCGCAGCCGCCTGTTCAGCCGGGTCGTCCTCGCCACCGCCCGCCTCGGCCTCGGCGACCTCGAACAGGCCTGCCGCCTGGGCGCCGAGGCCGCCGCCCAGGCCGCCGACATGCGCTCGGTCCGCGCCGACGAGTACGTCCGCGACTTCGAACGCCGCCTGGAGCCCTACAAGGACGCGCCCCCGGTCCGCACGTACCGCGACAAGGTGGCGTCCCTGGGCTGAGAAGCCGGGAGCGCGGTGGGGGAGGTGCTGCCGCGCCGTGTGAGCCGGCGCGGCGGTGCCCGGTCGCGGGCGGGGTGGGTGGTGGGTGTTGGTCGGTCGCGGGTGTGGCCGGGTGGCCGGGAGGGGGCGGTGCCGGGTGGCCGGGGAGGGTGCTGCCGCGCCGTGTGGGCTGGTGTGGTGGTGCCTGGTCGCGGGCGGGGTGGGTGGTGGGTGCTGGTCGGTCGCGGGTGCGGCCGGGTATCGGGCGCGGGCGGTGCCGGGAGGGTGCTGCCGGGCGTGTGGGTCGGCGTGGTGGTGCCCGGTCGCGGGTGCGGCGGGCGGTGGGCGTCTGTCGGTCGCGGGTGGTGCCTGCCGCCTGCTCGGCGGAGCGGGCGTGGACCGGCCGCCGTCCTCGCGGCCGGGGCGGCACCGGCACCGTCCGTGTCGCGCCCGGCCGACCGCTCGGCTCCCGTCGGCACCGACCGGACGGCGTCGCCGTGACCGTCCCCGGCCCGGCCGCCCGGTCGTGCCGGCGGCGGTCTCGGGAGGCCCCGCGGGCCGCCGCTGACCCCCGCCGAGGGGCAGGCCCGGGTGCTCTCGGGCGAGCCCGCGGGGTCCAGGGGCGGAGCCCCGGTGGGGTCGAAGGGGCGAAGCCCCTGGGAACGGGACGGGAAGGGGCGGCGGGGGCGAGAACCCTGGGCCCACCGGCCGGTGCCCCGGGCCCACAGGGCTCCGGCTTCTGGGCCACCGGCCACCCGGGCTTTGCCCCCCGGGCCACACCGGCCTCCGACGTACCCGCCTCCGGCTCAACGGCCCCGGCCCGTCGGCCTCCGACGTACCCGCCTCCGGCTCAACGGCCCCAGCCCGTCGGCCTCCGACATACCCGCCTACGGCTCACCGTGCCGTCCGCCGCACGGGCCCGCCCCCGGGGGCCCTTCCCCGGGCCCTTCCCCGGGGCCTCCTCCGTCCACCGCCCCTCCCGAGGGCCCCGTCTCCTCCCGCACCCCCCGGAGGGACCCCCCCTCAGGCCGCCGCCGCCCGTGGCGTAGTCGTCGGGAGGGGATCCGCGCTGTGCATCGGGCGGCCCGTGCCGAGGTCGGCGAGGATCGCGGCGGCGGCGCGGTGGGCCGAGTGCAGGGCGCCCTGGAGGGTGCTGGTGTCGCGGTGGTCGCCGCAGACGTAGAGGCCGGCGAGCAGCCGCACCGGCCGCCGCAGATCGTGCGGCGCGCCCATCGCGGGCACCGCCTCTGCGTGGTGGTGGACGGCGAGCGTCTCCCAGCGGTCGGTCGAGGTGCCGTAGAGGCGGGCCAGATGACGGCGTACGGCGGTGTCGACGTCGGCCGAGGGCGTGCCCAGGACCGTGGAGGAGACCAGGGCGCGCCCGGCCGGGGCGCGGGACGGGTCCACGCGGCTCACCACGGCCGTGTGCGCGACCGGCCCGCCCCGCTCCGCGTCGAGCAGCAGGTGCGCGCCCGTCTCGGGCGGCTCGTCCGTGGTGTGGTGCACCACGGTCACCGGGTGGAAGCCGGGGACCCGCAGTCCGGGCAGCAGCGTGGCGGCGGTCCGCGCGCCGGTGGCCACCAGCACCGCGTGGCAGCGGATTTCGCCGTGCTCGGCCGTGGCCACCGTGTTGGTGGACACGGAGGTGACCCGCACGCCGGTGCGCACGGTGCCCGGCGGCAGCGTGCTCGCGAGGAGTTCCGGCAGCACCTCCGCGCCGCCCTCCGGCAGGCACAGCCGCCCGGTGGCGAAGGCGCGCAGCGCCAGGTCGGCGCAGCGGCTGGACGTGGTGAGGTCCGGGTCGCACAGCAGCGCGGACAGCAGCGGCCGCAGGAAGCCGTCGACGGTGCGGGCGGGCAGCCCGCGCTCCGCGAGGGCCTGGGCCGCGGGCACGTCCGGGCGGGCCAGGAGGCGTTCGACCGGGGTGGCGGCGATCCGGGCCAGGGCGGCGCGCACCCGCAGCGGGGTGCCGATGCCGAAGGGCTGGGCGCGGTCGGCCGCCGGTGCGAAGCGGCCGGGCCGGGCCGGCGCCGCGGAGCCGGGCGCGGCGAAGTCGTCGGGCCGGGCCGCCCGGGACCACGGCGGCGGCACGGGGCGCAGGGCACGGACGCCCCGGCCGCCGGGCAGCGCCGCGGAACGGGGGGCGCTCGCCAGGGCGCGCACGGCATGCAGTGCGCTCCGCGCGCTTCCGCCGCCCGCCGGGGCACCCGCCCGGTGGCGCCGCCCGTCGTGGTGCAGCAGGACCCCCGGCGCGAAGGGACGCAGCACGAGCGCGTCCAGCCCGGGGCTGCGGGCCAGTTGGGGATACGACGTGAACAGCGGCTGCCCGATCCGGTCGAGCCGGAACCCGTCGATCTTCTCCGTCGCCATGCGACCGCCCACGAAGGGGGCGGCCTCCAGGACCACTGTCGTCACTCCTGCGCTGGTCAGCCGATGTGCCGCGGAGAGTCCGGCGACCCCGGCTCCCACCACCACGACATCCACCTGGTACGCGGGCTCAAGCACGTGCCCCTCCTCGAGGTTGCGCGACCGGTGGGGCGGTGATGCCCTCGACCGGCTTGAGGAATACCCGAGTTCGGCACGAGATTAGGGCGCCGTCCGGTCAGGGACAGTCGCGCATGGACAGGGCACGGTCGCACGGCGGTCGCATACGGCCGTACGCGCACGGCGCCCGCCCCGAGGGCACCGCCCCCGGCCCACCCCGCCCGCCCCACCGCGCCCACCGCCTCCCGTACGCCCCTCCCCGCACCACGGCCGCCGGTACGCCCCACCCCGCACCACGGCCTCCCGTACACCCTCCCGGGCCACGGCCGCGCCCGCCCCGGCGCCGCCCCGGCGCCGCGCCCACGACCCGCCACTCCCGGCGACTTCCGGCGGCTCCCGGCGCGGCCGCCTACGGGACCCGGACGTCCCGTCCGCGGGACCGCGCGCGGAGCGGCCTCCGCCCCCAGGACGGTGTCCTCACAGCGCCGCCCGCACCGCGTCCTCGATCCCGGGGAAGGCGAACACGAACCCGGACTCCAGCAGCCGCCGCGGCAGCACCCGCGCGCTGCCCAGCACGTCCCCGGCCATCTCCCCGAGCGCGGCCCGCAGCACCGGCGCCGGGACCGGCAGCAGCGCGGGCCGGTGCAGCACCCGGGCCATCGCCGCGGTGATCTCACGGTTCGTCAGCGGCTCGGGCGCGGTCAGATTGACCGGCCCGGACAGCGACTCGGTGTCGATGAGATGCCGCAGCGCCGCCACCTCGTCGTGCAGCGCGATGAACGACCAGTACTGCCGCCCGTCGCCCATCCGCCCGCCGAGCCCGGCCCTGAACAGCGGGAACAGCCTCCCCCACGCGCCGCCCTCACGGGCCACCACCAGACCGGTGCGCGCGAACACCGTCCGCACGCCCGCCTCCTGCGCCGCGGCCGCCGCCTCCTCCCACTCCACGCACAGCGCGGCCAGGAACCCGTCGCCGGGCGGCGCGTCCTCGTCCACGGCCGTCCCGCCCGTGTCGCCGTAGAAGCCGATCGCGCTGCCGCCGACGAAGACCCGCGGCGGGGTGTCCAGGGCGGCGGCGGCCTCGGCCAGCGCCGCCGTGCCGAGCACGCGGCTGTCGCGCAGCGTCCGCTTGTACGCGTCCGTCCAGCGGTGGTCGCCGACCCCGGCGCCCGCCAGGTCGACCACCGCGTCGCAGCCGATGAGCCCCGCCGTGTCCACGTACTGCCGCTCCGGGTCCCAGCGGACCTCGTCCGCGCCGCGCACCGGCCGGCGCACCAGACGCACCACCTCGTGCCCGTCGGCGGTCAGGGACCGCACCAGCGCGCTGCCGATCAGACCGGACGCCCCGGCCACCGCGATGCGTGAACGTTCCATGCGCCCCATCCTGCCCCGGCGTGCCCCTCCCACCCCCGCGCCCCGCCACGGAAATCCCCGGGACAGCCACCCGGGCCGCCCCTACAGTGCCCCCATGCCCGACAGCACAGACAGCACAGACAGCACCGACAGCACCCGCATATCCGACGGCGCCGTCCCCGCGCCCGGCGCCGCCCCCCACACGCCCCCGGCCGCTCCGCGCATCCGCCGGGCCCGAGCGGCGGACGAAGAGGCCCTGGCCCGGCTCGACGGGGCCACCTGGTCCCCGCTGCACTCGGTGCAGCCGCGTCCCGAGGAGCCGTACCCGCCGTTCTTCACCGAACGCACCGGACCGGACCACCACCTGGTCGCCGAACTCGACGGCCGCCCGGTCGGCTACGTCCGCCTCGGCCACCCCACCGAACTGGCCGCCAACACGCACGTCCAGCAGATACGCGGCCTCGCCGTCGCCGAGGAGGCCCGCGGCGCCGGAACGGGCCGCGCCCTGGTGCGCGCCGCCGTCGAGGAGGCCCGCCGCCTCGGCGCCCGCCGCATCACCCTGCGCGTCCTGGGCCCCAACACCCCCGCCCGCAGGCTCTACGAGTCCGAGGGCTTCGTCGTGGAGGGCGTCCAGCCCGGGGAGTTCTTCCTGGACGGCGCCTATGTCGACGACGTCCTGATGGGCCGTCCGCTGGTCTGAGCCGCACGCGGCCCGGTGCCTCAGGCGGCGACGAGGCGGCCCGTGTCCACCGCCGCCGTGGCGGCCGCCGCCCGCCGCGCGTCCGCGGCGACCTCACCGGCGGTCAGCGCGTACCCCGTCTCGGCGTCCGAGGTGGAACGGGCGAACACCATGCCGTAGACCCGGCCGTCCGTGGTCAGCAGCGGGCCGCCGGAGTTGCCCGGCCGGACCGTGGAGCGGATCGAGTAGATCTCCCGGGTGACGGAGGCGTCGTTGTAGATGTTCCGGCCGGTGGCCCGGATCCGGTTCGCCACCGTCGCCGCCTGGAGATCGAGGCCGCCGTCCTGCGGATAGCCGGCGACCACGGCCGCGTCGCCGCGCCCGGCGGTGTCGTCGAACCGCAGCACGGGGGCGCGCAGCCCGGGGACGTAGAGCACGGCCACGTCCCGGTCCGGGTCGAACAGGACCACCCGCGCGGCGTACGTGTGCCCGACGCCGCCGATCTGCACGTACGGGGTGTCGATGCCCGCCACCACGTGCGCGTTGGTCATCACGCGCTGGCGCGCGAACACGAAGCCGCTGCCCTCGCGGCCCTGGTCGCCCGACGAGCCCTCGATCTTCACCGTGCTGAGCCGGGCGGCGTTCGTCGCGCTCGCCGTGACGCTGTCCCCGGAGGGCCGGGCGACACCGGCCGCCGGTTCGTTCTCGAACGGGTTGAAGACCTGCGGGAAGCCCGCCTCGGTCAGCGCGGAGGTGGCCCGCGAGAACCAGGCCGGGGTGGTGTCCGGCATCGCGTCCTGCACCGCGCCCAGCAGCTTCGAGTCCCGTATCGCCGTCGTCACCAGGGGGGAGGAGGAGGCGCCCAGGACGCTCGCCGCCACCCAGGCCACGATCAGCACCGCCACCGCGTTGGCGGCGGCCCCGCCGATCCCGTCGGCCGCCCGCAGCGAGCCGCCACCGGCGCCCTCCAGCCGGCTCCGCAGCCGCAGCGCGAGGCGCCCCGCCAGTTCGTGCCCGGCGACCGCGGGCACCAGGACCGTGACCACGGCGGTCACCGTCGCCGCCGTGCTCCCGCGCGTGACCAGGTCCATCACCCACGGCAGCACCCAGACGCCGACGGCCGCGCCGCCCACGAAACCGGCCAGCGAGACACAGCCGGCCACCAGACCGCGCCGGTAGCCGGACGCCGCGTACAACACGATGACCAGCAGCAGCACGAGGTCGAGCAGATCCACGCAGGCCGCCTTTCTCTCGGGCCCGGACACGCCCCGGGACGGACCCGGTGAGCGGCGTGACCGGTCACGCACAGGGGGTCGGGAACCGGCCGTGTGTACGTGTATCCGGAGAAACGCCCCGGACCAGGACGATGGTTCCACCAGGTGGCACAGCACACATCGCGGACGGCGCGGATGGGGGTGATCGTGAAGCCATGCGTGGAGTGGGAGATCCCGGGCCGCCCGAGCGTGCCCGAAGACCGTGGCGGTGGAGTGCCGGACGATGGCGAGGGCCCCGGGGCCGGTGGAGCGGGCGGGGCGGGGGCCGGAACCGGAACCGGAACCGGTGGAACGGCGGCGGACCGGACGGGGCGTGGCGGCTGACGGCCGTGCGCCGGCGGACACGGCGCCTGCGACGCGCCCTCGTCGCGCTGCTGTGCTTCCTGCCGGCCGCCGCGGCCGTCGGCGCGCTGCTGCTGGGCGCGGAGGGCGTCGGCCGCATCGTGACCGGACGGGCGCCCGCCGGAGCGCACGCGCAGGAGCCCGGCGCCCGGCCCGAGCAGGCGGCGCCGGCCGGCTCCGCCGTCGCGCACGGAGCGCCCCGGCCGCGCATCGTGCCCCGCTCGGTCTGGCTGGACGCCACCGCGCGGCGCGTGCAGCCGCCGCCGCGCTACGACGACAAGGTCGTCGCCGTCTTCGTCCACCACACCGACTCGCCCAACGGCTACGCCTGCGCCGAGGCCCCGCAGATCATCCGCCACCTCTACGCCGGCCAGACCGGCGCCCGCCGCTGGGACGACATCGGCTACAACTTCCTCGTCGACCGCTGCGGCACGATCTACGAGGGCCGCGCCGGGGGCGTCGACCGGGCGGTCACCGGCGCCCACACCCAGGGCTTCAACCACCGCACGGCGGGCATCGCGGCCATCGGCACGTTCACCGCGGGGACGCCCGTGCCGCGCGCCATGACCGACGCGATCGCCGCGCTGGCCGCCTGGAAACTCGGCCTCGCGGGCGTCGACCCGCGCGGCAGCGTCGCCCTGGTCTCCAGCAACCGGCTCGCCCGCTACACCGCGGGCACCACCGCGCTGCTCCCGGCCCTGGCCGGCCACACCGACGGCTTCCGCACCAACTGTCCGGGCGCCGCCCTCACCGTCCGCCTCCCCGCCATCCGGCAGACGGCGGCCCGCCTCCAGGGCCGTATCTGAATCCGACCCGGTGCGGAGCGCGTGTTCCCGCCCGCCCGGAACCGCCCGCCCGCGCGCCGTCGGTCCCGCGAGCGCGTCTGTCAGTCCCGGAAGCGTTCCCACAGGCGCGGATAGCGCCGGGCCAGCTCGTCGTCGTCCTCGAACGCGACCGGGGTGCCCTCCGGTTCCGCCGGGGCGGGCGGGATGCCCAGGTCGGGGGCGACCGTGCCGGTGAGCTGCTCGTAGGCCTCGTCGGCCGCGTACCCCAGCTCCTCGCCGTCGCCGTCGATCTCCTCGTCGAAGTCGTCGAGCAGACCGGCCAGCGCGTCCGGGTCGTGCAGCGCGCCCTCGAACACCTCCCGCCCCTGGCCGATCAGCCAGCACCGGAAGAAGTCGAAGGCGTCGTCGCTGGCCCCGTCCAGCAGCACCCATGCGGCACCCCACAGGTCCCAGCGGTAGGCGCGGTGGTAGCGGGACTCGAAGTGCCGGGCGAAGTCCAGGACCCGCTCGGGGTCGAACGCGAGCAGCCGCTCCACGAGCAGGTCCGCCTGCTCCTCGGGATCACCCTCGGCGGCCCCGCGCGTCGCGTCGATCAGCTCCCAGAACTCCGTCTCGTCCATCACGGTGTCCAGCATCGGCCCTGCCCCCGCGCGCCGCACGCGGAGCCCGCGGAAGGGCGTCCGCCGCCGCGTCCCCGCCCCCGCCTCCGGGCTCGTGCCCGCCTCCGGGCTCGTGCCCGTCCCCGGGTCCGTACAGCCGCGCCAGGCGCCGGGCGTCGCGGGCGAGGCGGGCGCGCAGGGACGGCGGGGCCAGCACCTCCGCCTCCGGGCCGAGCGCCGTGAGCTGGGCGTGGGCGACCTCCTCGGACTCCACCGGCAGGGTCACCGTGCGCCGGCCGTGCTCGTCGGCGGGAGGGGCACCGGCCAGCGCCGCGCGCGCCGCCACCGGGTCGACCACCTGCGCCAGCCGCCGCGCGCCCTCCTCGGACAGCCGTACGACGGCCTCGGCGCGCAGGATCGAGCGGGCGAACTGCTCGGCGCGCTCCGCCCAGAAGGCGGGCAGGTCGAAGCTCTCGTCCCGCGCGAACCCCGCTCCGTCCCCCTCCCGCGCCTCCACGGCCGTGAAGCGGTCCACCCGGTAGACGCGGAACCCCAAGGGGACGGAAGACGGTTCCCCGCCCGCCGCATGGGCCCCAGCGACCCGCGCGCACAGGTACCAGACCCCCGCCTTCAGCACGAGCCCGTACGGCTCCAGCTCCCGCGCCACCTCGGTCCCGCCGCCGTCCTCGCCCGCCCCGCGCCGGTACCGCACGGTGACGACCCGGTCGGCCCGGACCGCCTCCGCGACGGCGGGCAGCAGCTCGGGCACCTCGGGCTCGCGGAACCAGGCCGGGGCGTCCAGATGGAAGCGCTGTGCCGCCGTGCGCGGGGCGTCGCGCACCGAGGGGAGCAGCGCGGCCGACACCTTCAGCCGGGCGGCCGAGGCGGCGTCCGCCAGCCCCATGTCGCGCAGCGCGTCCGGTACGCCGCTGAGGAACAGCGCCTCCGCCTCGTCGCGCGCCAGACCGGTCAGCCGGGTGCGGTAGCCGCCCACCAGCCGGTAGCCGCCGGCCCGCCCCCGGTCGGCGTAGACCGGCACCCCCGCCTCCGACAGCGCCTGCGCGTCCCGCGTGACGGTCCGCTCCGACACCTCCAGCTCCCGGGCCAGCTCGGCGGCGGTCATCGGCTGCCGCGCCTGGAGCAGCAGCACCATCCTGATCAGCCGGGCGGCACGCATACGGCCATCATGCCGGGCCCCACCGACAACGACGACAACGGCGAGGGCGGCGAGGACGACGGCGGAGGACGAAGACGGCGGCGGAGGGGTACGGCAGTTGCTGCCGCACCCCTCCGCCGCCTGTCGCGTCCGCCGGCCCCTACAGGCCGTACTTCTCGCGGGCCTCCTTGACCGCCGAGGCCTTCACCTCGCTGCGCCGGGCCAGCTGGGCCAGCGCCGCGACGACGATCGACTCGGCGTCCACACCGAAGTGGCGGCGGGCCGCGTCACGGGTGTCCGACAGGCCGAAGCCGTCGGCGCCCAGCGAGGACCAGTCCTGCTCGACCCACTGCGCGATCTGGTCCGGGACCTGGCGCATGTAGTCGGACACGGCCAGCACCGGGCCCTCGGCGCCCTGGAGCGCCTGCCGTACGTACGGCACCCGCTCCTCGCCGCGCAGTAGCGCCGTGTCGGCCTCCAGGGCGTCCCGGCGCAGCTCGGTCCAAGAGGTCGCCGACCACACGTCGGCGGCCACGCCCCACTCCTCGGCCAGCAGCCGCTGCGCGGTCAGCGCCCAGTGGATCGCGGTGCCCGAGCCGAGCAGCTGGATCCGCGGGGCGTTCGCCGGGGCGGACAGACCGGCCGACTCCGCCGTGTTGAAGCGGTACAGGCCCTTGACGATGCCCTCGTCGATGCCGAGACCGGACGGCTTGGCCGGCTGCGGCAGCGGCTCGTTGTAGACGGTGAGGTAGTAGAAGACGTTCTGGTCCTCGCCCTCGGCCGCCTCGCCGTACATCCGGCGCAGGCCCTCCTTCACGATGACCGCGATCTCGTACGCGAACGCCGGGTCGTAGGAGAGCGCCGCCGGGTTGGTCGCGGCGATGACCGGCGAGTGGCCGTCGGCGTGCTGGAGGCCCTCGCCCGTCAGCGTGGTGCGGCCGGCCGTCGCGCCGACGAGGAAGCCGCGGCCGAGCTGGTCGCCGAGCTGCCACATCTGGTCGGCGGTGCGCTGCCAGCCGAACATCGAGTAGAAGATGTAGAACGGGATCATCGCCTCGCCGTGCGTCGCGTACGACGACGAAGCGGCGATGAAGTCGGCCATCGAACCGGCCTCGGTGATCCCCTCGTTGAGGATCTGGCCGTTCTCGGCCTCCTTGTAGTACATCAGCTGGTCGCGGTCGACCGGCTCGTACGTCTGGCCCTTGGGGGAGTAGATCCCGAGGGACGGGAAGAGGCTCTCCATGCCGAAGGTGCGCGCCTCGTCGGGGACGATCGGCACCCAGCGCCTGCCCGTCTCCTTGTCGCGGACCAGGTCCTTGACCAGGCGGACGAAGGCCATGGTGGTGGCCACGTTCTGGGTGCCGGAGCCCTTGTCGAAGGAGGCGAACGCCTTGTCGGCGGGGGCGGGCAGCGGCGCGAGCGGGTGCACGCGGCGGGCCGGGGCCGGGCCGCCGAGGGCCGCGCGGCGCTCCTGGAGGTAGCGCACCTCGGGGGAGTCGGCGCCGGGGTGGCCGTAGGGCACCTGGCCGTCGACGAAGTCGCTGTCCCTGATCGGCAGGTCGAGGCGGTCGCGCATCGCCTTGAACTCGTCCACCGTCAGCTTCTTCATCTGGTGGTTGGCGTTCTTCGAGGCGAAGCCGTCGCCGAGGGTGTGGCCCTTGACCGTCTGGGCCAGGATCACCGTCGGGGCGCCCTTGTGCTCCAGGGCCGCCTTGTACGCGGCGTAGACCTTGCGGGCCTCGTGGCCGCCGCGGGAGAAGTGGAAGCACTCGACGATCTTGTCGTCGCTGAGCAGCTTCGCCATCTCGGCCAGCGCCGGGTCGGCGCCGAAGAAGTCCTGGCGGATGTAGGCGGCGTCCCGGGTCTGGTACGTCTGGACCTGGGCGTCCGGCACCTGGCGCAGCCGGCGCAGCAGCGCGCCCGTGGTGTCGAGCTGGAACAGCTCGTCCCAGGCGGTGCCCCACAGCGACTTGACCACGTTCCAGCCGGCGCCGCGGAACTGGGCCTCCAGCTCCTGCACGATCTTGAAGTTGGCGCGGACCGGGCCGTCCAGGCGCTGGAGG
The DNA here is from genome assembly GCF_058344915.1 of Streptomyces sp. PL-25. Classification (NCBI taxonomy): domain Bacteria; kingdom Bacillati; phylum Actinomycetota; class Actinomycetes; order Kitasatosporales; family Streptomycetaceae; genus Streptomyces; species Streptomyces sp. PL-25. The sequence continues at coordinate 1,922,040 of NZ_CP136997.1, read as the reverse complement.
TTGCAGTTGATGACGAAGGTCAGGTTGTCCAGACCCTCGCGGGAGGCGAGCGCGAGAGCCGCCGTCGACTCCGGCTCGTCCATCTCGCCGTCGCCGAGGAACGCCCACACGTGCGAGGACGAGACGTCCTTGATGCCGCGGTTGGTGAGGTACCGGTTGAAGCGCGCCTGGTAGATCGCCGACAGCGGGCCGAGGCCCATGGAGACGGTCGGGAACTCCCAGAGCCAGGGCAGGCGCCGCGGGTGCGGGTAGGACGGCAGGCCGTTGCCGCCGGCCTCCTGGCGGAAGTTGTCCAGGTGCTGCTCGGTGAGCCGGCCGTCGAGGAAGGCGCGGGCGTAGATGCCCGGGGAGGCGTGGCCCTGGATGTACAGCTGGTCGCCGGAGCCGTCGCCTTCCTTGCCGTGGAAGAAGTGGTTGAAGCCGGTCTCGTACAGCCAGGCCGCCGAGGCGAAGGTGGCGATGTGGCCGCCGACGCCGTACTTGGAGCCACGGGTCACCATCGCCGCCGCGTTCCACCGGTTCCACGCGGTGATACGGGCCTCCAGGGCCTCGTCACCGGGGACGGCCGGCTCCGCGGCGGTCGGGATGGAGTTGACGTAGTCCGTCTCCAGCAGCTTGGGCAGGGCGACACCAGTGCCCTCCGCGCGCTCCAGCGTGCGGCGCATCAGGTACGCCGCGCGGTGCGGCCCGGCCGCCTGGGCGACGGCGTCCAGGGAGGCCTGCCACTCGGCGGTCTCCTCGGGGTCGCGGTCCGGGAGCTGGTCGAGCTCGCTCGGCTGGATGGCGTTGGGGTCGGTCATGTCGCCGCCTTCCTCAGTCGAAGGGGGTTCCCTCATCTGGTAAGGGTTCGGGGGTGCCCTAGGTCTTTGGCAGGACAGGGCTGAGGGCCCTGGTCAGAGCCCGTCGCCGACTGTAACCCCCTGATCGATGATCGATCAAAGGGTTGAGGGGGAAAACCTCTCGATTCCGAGAAAGTCGGCACCCGGTGCCTTTCGGGCAGGCACGCCGTGCCGCATTTTCGAACTGTTTCCGCAGGTGAGCGGGGAAGTGCTCGACTGGCGTCAGGGGCGCGGAGCGCACCCCAGGACATGCGCCTTGACCAGTTCCGCGATCCGTGGATCACGCCGCCGGAACGCCTGCACCAGCTCCTCGTGCTCCTCCGCGTACGACTGCTGCACCGTGCCGAGCCAGCGGATCGACAGCGCCGTGAACACCTCGATGCCCAGCCCCTCCCAGGTGTGCAGCAGCACCGAGTTGCCGGCCGCGCGCACCAGCTCCCGGTGGAAGCCCACGGTGTGCCGCACCTGCGCGGTCCCGTCGGCGCGCCGGTCGGCCTCGTAGAGCGCGGACACGTGCGGCTCCAGGGCCGAGCAGTCCTCCGCGAGCCGTCCGGCGGCCAGCTCCGCCGCTATGGCCTCAAGACCGGCCCGGACCGGGTAGCTCTCCTCCAGGTCGGCGGCGGTCAGATTGCGCACCCGGACGCCCTTGTTGGGCGCCGACTCGATCAGCCGCAGCGACTCCAGCTCGCGCAGCGCCTCCCGCACCGGCGTCTGGCTGACCTCCAGCTCGGTCGCGATCCGCCGCTCCACGATCCGCTCGCCCGGCTTCCAGCGCCCGCTGACGATCCCCTCCACGATGTGCTCGCGGATCTGCTCGCGCAGCGAGTGGACGACGGGCGCGGTCATGGAGGCTCCTTAAAACGGGACCGAAGACGGCCCCCGGGGGCATTGACGCTTAGACAATACGGCGGTCCGCGCGCGGCGGAAGGGCGCATACGGGCGCTTTCACGCAGGTGAGACGAGGCTTACACGCCGTGATGGCCAAGAAACGGCAAACGGCGGCGCCCCCGCCCGGAGTGCTCCGGACGGGGGCGCCGCACCAGCTCCCGGCGGGGAGCGGAGAGGTCAGAGACCCAGCTCGACCTCGAACTCGCCCGCCTCCAGGATCGCCTTGACCGCCGTCAGGTAACGGGCCGCGTCGGCGCCGTCCACCAGGCGGTGGTCGTAGGAGAGGGTCAGGTAGGTCATGTCGCGGACGCCGATGACCGTGCCCTCCTCGGTCTCGATGACGGCCGGACGCTTGACCGTGGCACCGATGCCGAGGATCGCGACCTGGCCCGGCGGCACGATGATCGTGTCGAAGAGCGCGCCGCGCGAACCGGTGTTGGAGATGGTGAAGGTCGCACCGGACAGCTCGTCCGGCGTGATCTTGCTGGCCCGCACCTTGCCCGCCAGCTCGGCCGTGGCCTTGGCGATACCGGCGATGTTGAGGTCACCGGCGTGCTTGATGACCGGGGTCATCAGGCCCTTCTCGGAGTCCACCGCGATACCGACGTTCTCGGTGTCGAAGTAGGTGATGGTCCCCTCGGCCTCGTTGATCTTGGCGTTGATGGCCGGGTGGGCCTTCAGCGCCTGCGCGGCGGCCTTGACGAAGAACGGCATCGGGGAGAGCTTGACGCCCTCGCGCGCCGCGAAGGAGTCCTTCGCCTGCGCGCGCAGCCGCATCAGCCGGGTCACGTCGACCTCGACCACCGAGGACAGCTGCGCCTGCTCGTGCAGGGCCTTGACCATGTTGTCGCCGATGACCTTGCGGATCCGCGGCATCTTCACGGTCTGGCCGCGCAGCGGGGAGGCCTCCAGGGCGGGGGCCTTCTTCGCGGCGGGCGCGGCAGCGGCGGCCGCCGGGGCGGCGGCCGGGGTCTTCGCGGCCTCGGCCGCGGAGAGCACGTCCTGCTTGCGGATGCGTCCGCCGACGCCGGTGCCCTTGACGGCGCCCAGGTCGACGCCGTTCTCGGCGGCGAGCTTGCGCACCAGCGGGGTCACGTAGGCACCGTCGTCGGTCGCCTGGGCGGCCGGGGCGGGGGCGGCCGGAGCGGCGGGAGCCTGCGGGGCCGGGGCGGGGGCCGCGGGGGCGGCCGGAGCCTGCGGGGCGGCCGGTTCCGGAGCCGGGGCCGGGGCCGCGGGGGCCGGGGCGGGGGCGGCCGGAGCCGGGGCGGCCGCGGGAGCGGCACCCGGGGCACCGATGACGGCGAGCTTGGCGCCGACCTCGGCGGTCTCGTCCTCGCCGACCACGATCTCCAGGAGCACGCCGGAGGTGGGCGCCGGGATCTCGGTGTCGACCTTGTCCGTGGAGACCTCCAGCAGCGGCTCGTCGGCCTCGACGGAGTCGCCGACCGACTTCAGCCAGCGGGTGACGGTGCCCTCGGTGACGGACTCACCGAGCGCGGGCAGGACCACGTCCGTGCCCTCGGCGCCACCGGCGGGGGCGGCGGGCGCCTGAGCGGCAGGAGCCGGGGCCGGGGCGGCGGGGGCCTCGGCGACGGGGGCCGGGGCGGGCTCGGCGGCCGGGGCGGGAGCGGCCTCGGCGGCGGGCGCCTCGGCAGCGGCGGGGGCGCCCGAGCCGTCGTCGATGACGGCCAGCTCGGCGCCGACCTCCACCGTCTCGTCCTCGGCGACCTTGATGGAGGCCAGCACACCGGCGGCCGGCGAGGGGATCTCGGTGTCGACCTTGTCGGTCGAGACCTCGAGCAGCGGCTCGTCGGCCTCGACGCGCTCGCCCTCGGCCTTCAGCCAGCGGGTGACAGTGCCCTCGGTGACGCTCTCGCCGAGCGCCGGCAGGGTTACGGAAACCGCCATGGTTTCGGTTGCTCCTTACGAAGTACGGAAGTCTGTGTCGTCGCGCCCGTTGACCGAAGGCTCAGTCGTGGGAGTGGAGGGGCTTGCCGGCCAGGGCCAGGTGGGCCTCGCCGAGCGCCTCGTTCTGCGTCGGGTGGGCGTGGATGAGCTGCGCGACCTCGGCCGGCAGCGCCTCCCAGTTGTAGATCAGCTGCGCTTCGCCGACCTGCTCGCCCATGCGGTCGCCGACCATGTGGACGCCGACCACGGCACCGTCCTTGACCTGGACGAGCTTGATCTCGCCCGCGGTCTTGAGGATCTTGCTCTTTCCGTTGCCCGCCAGGTTGTACTTCAGGGCGACGACCTTGTCCGCGCCGTGGATCTCCTTGGCCTTGGCCTCGGTGATGCCGACGGAGGCGACCTCCGGGTGGCAGTACGTGACCCGGGGGACACCGTCGTAGTCGATCGGGACGGTCTTCAGACCGGCCAGACGCTCCGCCACCAGGATGCCCTCGGCGAAGCCGACGTGCGCGAGCTGGAGGGTGGGGACCAGGTCGCCGACGGCCGAGACGGTCGGGACGTTGGTGCGCATGTACTCGTCGACCAGGACGTAGCCGCGGTCCATGGCGACCCCGGCCTCCTCGTAGCCCAGGCCCTGGGAGACCGGGCCGCGGCCGATGGCGACGAGCAGGACCTCGGCCTCGAACTCCTTGCCGTCGGCGAGGGTGACCTTGACGCCGTCCTGGGTGTACTCGGCCTTCTCGAAGAAGGTGCCCAGGTTGAACTTGATGCCCCGCTTGCGGAAGGCGCGCTCCAGCAGCTTGGAGCTGTTCTCGTCCTCGACCGGGACGAGGTGCTTGAGCCCCTCGACGATGGTGACGTCGGTGCCGAAGGACTTCCACGCGGAGGCGAACTCGACGCCGATGACACCGCCGCCGAGGATGATCGCGGACTTCGGCACCCGGTCCAGCACGAGGGCGTGGTCGGAGGAGATGACGCGGTTGCCGTCGATGGTCAGGCCGGGCAGGGACTTCGGCACGGAACCGGTCGCCAGGAGGACGTGGCGGCCCTGGATCCGCTGGCCGTTGACATCGACGGAGGTCGGGGAGGACAGCCGGCCCTCACCCTCGATGTACGTCACCTTGCGGGAGGCGATCAGCCCCTGGAGCCCCTTGTACAGGCCCGAGATGACCTCGTCCTTGTACTTCTGGACGGCCGGGACGTCGATGCCCTCGAAGGTGGCCTTGACACCGAACTGCTCGCTCTCGCGGGCCTGGTCGGCGATCTCGCCCGCGTGCAGCAGGGCCTTGGTGGGGATGCACCCCTTGTGCAGGCAGGTACCGCCGACCTTGTCCTTCTCGATCAGGGCGACGTCCAGGCCCAGCTGCGCCCCGCGCAGGGCCGCGGCGTAACCGCCGCTGCCACCGCCGAGGATCACTAGGTCGAAAACGGTGCTGGCGTCGTTCGCCACGTCACGTCCTCCATGCATGTGCGCCGTGCCGGTCGTCGGTGACCGGCGGGCGGCTTGTGTCCGGCCGCTCGTTCTTCGGCCCTTTGGGTGGGGGCCCTGTCCTGCCGACGCCCATCTTCGCACTTGTCGGGGGTGAACGAGACGCGGGGCCGGGGTGTGAGACATACCACCCGCCACGCGCGCCGGGACACGGGGGCGCGCCGCGCGCCGGACGCGGCGGCCCCGGGTGCGCCGGGCACCCGGGGCCGCCGCGGTGCGGGAGCGGGCCTCAGCCCAGGTCGCCCGCGGCCGTCAGCTCGGCCAGCCGGACCAGGGTGCGCACCGCGCTGCCCGTGCCGCCCTTGGGGGTGTAGCCGAAGGGGCCCTGCTCGTTGAAGGCCGGACCGGCGATGTCCAGGTGCGCCCAGGTGATGCCCTCGCCGATGAACTCGCGCAGGAACAGACCGGCGACCAGGCCGCCGCCCATCCGCTCGCCCATGTTGGCGATGTCGGCGGTCGGGGAGTCCATGCCCTTGCGCAGGTGCTCGGGCAGCGGCATCGGCCACGCCTCCTCGCCGACCTCCTCGGCGGCCTCGTGGATCGCGGAGCGGAACGCGTCGTCGTTCGCCATGATCCCGAAGGTGCGGTTGCCGAGCGCCAGCACCATCGCGCCGGTCAGCGTCGCGACGTCCACGATCGCGTCCGGCTTCTCCTGCGAGGCGGCCCACAGCGCGTCCGCGAGCACCAGCCGGCCCTCGGCGTCGGTGTTGAGCACCTCCACCGTCTTGCCGCTGAACATGCGCAGCACGTCACCGGGGCGGGTGGCGGAGCCGGAGGGCATGTTCTCGGCCAGCGCCAGCCAGCCGGTCACGTTGACCTCCAGGCCCAGCCGGGCGGCGGTGACGACGGCGGCGAAGACCGCGGCGGCACCGGCCATGTCGCACTTCATCGTCTCGTTGTGACCGGCCGGCTTGAGCGAGATGCCGCCCGAGTCGTAGGTGATGCCCTTGCCGACGAGCGCCAGGTGCTTCTTCGCCTTCGAGCTGGTGTACGACAGCTTGACCAGGCGCGGCCCGGCCGCCGAACCGGCGCCGACGCCCAGGATGCCGCCGTAGCCGCCCTTGGCGAGCGCCTTCTCGTCCAGCACCTGGATCTTCAGACCGTGCGCCTTGGCCGCGTCCTGCGCGACGGCGGCGAACGAGGCCGGGTTCAGGTCGTTGGGCGGGGTGTTGATGAGGTCGCGGGCGCGGTTCAGCTCCTCGGCGAGGGCGGTGGCGCGCTCGATCGCCGCCTTGAACGCCTTGTCGCGGGGCTTGCCGCCGAGCAGCACGGCGTCGGCCAGCGGCGCCTTGCCGCCGCGGTCCTTGGCGTCCTTGCCCTCCTCCTTGTACGTGTCGAAGGAGTACGCGCCCAGCAGCGCGCCCTCGGCGACCGCGCCGGCGTCGGCGGCGTCCGCGAGCGGCAGCGCGAACGCGGCCTTCTTCGCGCCGGTGAGGGCGCGGGCGGCCACACCGGCGGCCCGGCGCAGCGCCTCGGGGTCGAACCCGGCGTCCTTCTCGGGCGCGGCGCCCAGGCCCACCGCGAGGACGAGCGGGGCCTTGAAGCCGGACGGCGCGGGCAGCTTCGTGACCTCGCCCTCGGCCCCGGAGGCGCCGAGGGTCTCCAGGACGGCGGCGAGCTTGCCGTCGTAGGCCGCGTCGACGGCCTCGGCACCCGGTGCGAGGACCAGGGCCCCGGACCTGGATGTGCCCTTGGCGACACCGACGACGATCGCGTCGGCGCGCAGGCCGGGCGCCGCGGCGGTGCTGAGAGTGAGAGCAGTCACGGTGGTGATTTCTCGCTTCCCTGTGAAAGGTGGTTGGCCGAATACGGGTGGGTCGACCGGGCCCGACGACCGACCTCAGGCCCTGTCGGACCCGACTCCATCTGCGGTGCGGTCTGCACCCGGGCAGGCAATCACCCGGCACGAGCCTACGCGCGTCCGCGCGCCGGTCCGTCGCGTGGTCTTCACCCGGCGGCGGCACGGCCGTCACCGGATGCCCCGCGCGCCGCCGCACCATGCGTGCGCGGGACGCCGCCGGGAAGCCAACTGCCCTGGCGGCGGGGTGCGGTGGGGCATCGGCGATGATCGAATGGTGCACACCCCCACGGATCACCCCACCACCCGTCCTGCCCGCCGTCCCGCCGCTCCCCCCGGATTCCGGTCCGCGGCCCGCCCGGCCGCCCTCGTCGCGCTCCTCCTCCTGCTGCTCGCCGGATGCGGGAGCGGCACGCGCGACGACGGCGACGGCGGTGGGGGCGGTGGGGGCAAGGCGCGTGCCGGGAAGGCCACCGCGTCCCCGGCGGACCGCTGGCGCCCCCGGCCGGGCACCAGTTGGCAGTGGCAGCTCAGCGGCCGGCTCGACACCTCGGTGGACGCGGCGGTCTACGACATCGACGGCTTCGACCACTCGAAGGAGACGGTCGCCGCACTGCACCGCGCGGGCCGCAAGGTCATCTGCTACGTCTCCACCGGCGCCTGGGAGGACTTCCGGCCCGACGCCGCCCGCTTCCCCGCCTCGGTGCTCGGCGAGGGCAACGGCTGGAAGGGCGAGCGCTGGTTCGACATCCGCCGCACCGACGTCCTTCAGCCCCTGCTGGCGGCCCGCCTCGACATGTGCCGCGACAAGGGCTTCGACGCGGTGGAGCCGGACAACATGGACGGCTACAAGAACCGCACCGGATTCCCGCTCACCGCCGCCGACCAGCTCCGCTACAACCGCCTCGTCGCCTCCCTCGCCCACGCGCGCGGCATGTCGGTCGGCCTGAAGAACGACCTGGACCAGATCCCCGAGCTGGTGGGCGACTTCGACTTCGCGGTCAACGAACAGTGCGCACAGTACGGCGAGTGCGCCCGGCTCAAGCCGTTCGTCGCGGCCGGCAAGGCGGTCTTCCACACCGAGTACGAACTGCCCACCGGCCGCTTCTGCGCGGAGTCCCGCGAGCTGGAACTGAGCTCCCTGCTCAAGAAGTACGAGCTGGGGGCGTGGCGCCGGGCGTGCTGAACCCCGTGCCCGACGCGGGGAACCCCGGGCCGGGCGGGGGAGGGAACCCCGGGCCGCCGCCGGGCGGCGGGAACCCCGGCGCGGCGGGCGGCGGAAAGCCGGGACCGCCGCCCGGCCGGGGGAGCCCCTGCCCGCCGCCGGGCGCGGGGAAGCCCGGCGCGGCGACCGGCGGGTACCCCGGGTCCGCGGGCGGCGGGAACGCCGGGCCGACCGGTGCGTCCGGCGCGGTGGCGAGGTCCGCTGCCGTGCGGAGCGGCGCGCCGGGGGCGCCCAGCCACAGCCCGGTGACCGAGGTCCGCGCCAGCCGGTCGGCGAGCGAGCGCCGGCCGCGGAACAGCACCGGCAGCGCGTTGACCAGGAAGAGCAGCACGGCCACCGCCCACACCAGCACCGACAGCAGGAAGTGCCCCTCGATCAGCAGCACGCAGGCCACCGCGTAGACGGCGACGTCGGCCGCGGTGGTGACGGCGGCCCGGACCGCGGCCGAGCGGCCCCGCCGGGACAGCGGCGAGAGCGGGGCGACCTTCAGCCCGAGCAGCGCCTTGCCCGCCGTGCGCCCGGCCAGGGCCAGGCAGGCCCACTGGTAGAGGAAGGTGGCGAGCACCAGCAGCGCGAAGCCCTGCTCCACGTACAGCACGGCCTTGTTCCACAGCGAGAGGCCCAGGTGCTCGGAGCTGCCGACGACGTCACCGCGCGAGCCGAGCAGATCAAGGCCGCCGCGGGTGGCCAGCTCGGGCACGTCGGTGACCAGGGCGGCGATCCGGTGGAAGGTGAGCACGGCGAGCGCGGAGGCCGCCGCGACCACCAGCGCGAAGTCGATCAACCAGGCCATGACACGGCGCAGCTTCGGCACAGACGTCCCCCGATCCCGTCACCCGTTGTCTGTTCCGCCGTTCAGACTAGCGAGCGGGGGGCGGGCGGCCGAAGGGTCCGGCGGGAATCGTTTCAGCCCAGTGACACGACGAGCAGCGCGCAGGTCGCCGCCGTCTCGGCGAGACCGCCGAAGACGTCGCCGGTCACTCCGCCGAAACGGCGCGTGCAGTGCCGCAGCAGCAGCTCCGCCGCGCACAGCGCGGCGAGCACCGCACCGGCCGCGCGCCAGGCGGTGCCCGTGCCGAGGACCGCGCCCGCCGCGCCCGCCGCCAGTGTGACGGCGAGCGCCACGCCCAGCGCGGCGGGCACCGGCACCACCCCGGCGACGGCCGCGCCCAGCCCCTCGGGCCGGGCGGCGGGCACCCCGGTGCGCGCGGCCAGGGTCAGCGCCAGCCGGGCGGCGACCGCGGAGACGACGGCCGCGAGGGCGCCGCGCGCCCACGAGCCGGAGTACGCCTGGGTGAGGGCGGCCACCTGGGCGAGCAGCACGAACAGCAGCGTGATCACGCCGAAGGGGCCGATGTCCGACTGCTTCATGATGCGCAGCGCGTCCGCGGCGGGCTTGCCGCTGCCCAGTCCGTCGGCGGTGTCCGCGAGCCCGTCCAGATGCAGACCGCGGGTCAGGACGGCGGGCACGGCGGCGGTGGCGACGGCCGCGAGCAGCGGGGCGGCCCCGAGCAGGTGCAGCAGCAGACCGGCGCCCGCCGCGGCCACGCCCACCACGAGCCCCGCGACCGGAGCGCACAGCATCCCCCCGCGCGCCGCCCCCCGGTCCCAGCGGTGCACCCGGACCGGCAGCACGGTCAGCGTGCCGAAGGCGAACCGCGGCCCGTGCGTCCACGAGCCCGGCGGGGGAGAGGACGGGGAGGAGGAAGCGGGCGACGGGGACGAGGGGGACGAGGGGGACGAGGGGTCGGACACGCGGGCAGACTACGGGAGGGGCGTACGCGGCGGGCCGGTGGGCGGGCGACCGCCCGGCGGACGGGGCAGACTGCTGTCCATGGGGCACTGGCTGTACCGCAACATCGTCGAACCCGGCAAACTGCCCCTGCTCCTGGCCCTGGGCGCGTTCGTCGCCACCTTCCTGATCACCCGCGTCATCACCCGTCTCATCCGGGCCGGCCGCGGCCCCTTCGGGAACGTCAAGGCGGGCGGGCTGCACATCCACCACGTCGTCCCCGGAGTGGTCCTCGCCGTCCTGGGCGGCTTCGGCGCGATCGCCACCAGCAGCAGGCACGGCGTGGGCGCCTCGGTGTTCGCGGTGATCTTCGGTACGGGCGTGGGTCTCGTCCTGGACGAGTTCGCGCTCCTGCTGCACCTGGACGACGTCTACTGGACCGAGGAGGGCCGCAAGAGCGTCGAGGTGGTCGTCCTCACCGCGGCCCTGGTCGGACTGGTCCTCGCCGGGTTCTCCCCGTTCGGCGTCAACGACGTCACCCCCGGCGAGCTCCAGGACCGCGGGACGGTCATCGCGGGCGTGGCCGCGAACTTCCTCCTCTCCCTGGTGGCGCTCGGCAAGGGCAAGCTGCGCCTGGCGGTCTTCGGCGTGATCGTGCCCTTCGTCGCCCTGGTCGGCGCCGTCCGGCTGGCCCGGCCCGGCTCCTACTGGGCCCGGCACCTCTACCGCCACCGCCCGCGCGCCCGCGCCCGTGCCGCCCTCCGCGCCCACCGCCACGACCGCCGCTGGACGGCACCCCGCCGCGCCTTCCAGGACTGGATCGCCGGCAAACCGACCACGCTCCCGCCCGCCCTCCCGACGGCGGGCCCGCCCCCATTGACAGAACCGCGACCCACCCCGGAGACGGAGCCCACCCCGGAGACGGAGCCCACCCCGGAGACGGACCCCGCCCCGGGCGCGGAGCCGGCCCGAGAAGTGGAATCCGCCCGGGGAACAGAACCCGCCCCGGGCGCGGACCCCGCCTCGGGCCCGGAACCGGGCGGAGCCCCCGGCCGGGACGCGGAGCCGGGAACGGGCCCGGGGGAGGGACGAGGCTGGGGGAAGGGCCGAGATCCGGGAGATTCGGGTGGGGGTGCGGCGCGGACCTGAGGCCGGTCCTGGGCGGGACGTGGCGCGAGCGGTGCGGCGGGGGCCGGGTTCGGGTGGCCTGGTTCTGGCGTGGTCCGGCGTGGGTGCGGCCTGGTTCGGGCGGGATGCGGCCGGGACACGGAGCCGGGACCGGGTCTGGGGGAGGCCGGGGCGGGACCTGGCGCCGTCCTGAGGTCCGGCTCGGGTGAGGTCCGGCTCGGTTCGGCCCGGTCAGGGCGGAGGCTGTGGCCCGGACGCGGAGTCGTGGGGCCGGGTGCGGGGTGAGGTTCGGCTGGGGGGGGGTGCGGCGCGGGCCTTGGCCTGGGGTCGGACTCGGGCGTGGCCCGGCGCGAGCGGTGCGGCGGGGGCCTGGTTCGGGTGGCCTGGTTCTGGCGTGGTCCGGCGCGGGTACGGCCTGGTTCGGGCGGGAGTTCCGGCCGGGACTGCGGAACCGCGACCGGGCGCGGGTTGAGGGCAGGGTGGGCCCGGCTCGGGCAGGCGGCCCGGTTTGGGTGCCGGTCCGGCTCGGGCGCTTTGGCCCGGACGCGTCCTGGCCAGGGACTCGGAGCCCGGCGTCTGCCGCGCGTGGTGCGGCGCCGGGTCAGGTGTCACGGACGCGGCCGGACGCCGGGCCCGCTCCGGGCATCGGCCTGCCCCAGGCCCCGGCGGTGTCCCGCGCGCCTTTCCCGGCCCGGACCCAGATGACGGGCCCGTGCCCAGACGCCGTCCCGGGCCCCGGCTTGGCGGCCGCGGCCGCAGACCCTGGCTCCGCCCCGTCGCACGCCCCGCCCGCTCGACCGGATCCACCGCCCCAGCCGACCCGGCCTCCGGGACCACGACCGGTGACGCCACCTGGCCCGGCCTCGGGTCTGGCCCCGGGCCCAGCTCCTGGCCTGGCTTCCGGTCCGGTCCCTGGCCTGGCCTTCGGTCTGGCCTCCGGTCCGGTCCCGGGTCCGGCCTCCGGTCCGGTTCTCGGTTCGGCCCCTGACCCGGCTGCCGGACGGAGCCTTGGTCCGGTCCTTGGCCCGGTCCCCGGTCTGACCTCCGGTCCGGTCCCTGGCCCGGCCCCCGATCCGACCTCCGGTCCGGTCCTCGGTTCGGCCCCTGCCCCGGCCCCCGGTTCTGCCGTCGGCCGTGCCCCCGGCCCTGCCCCCGTCTCCGCCCCCGCGCGGGAAGCGGTGCCGCAGGCGGCCGCTGCCGTCGTCGGCGGGCGAGGCGGTGGGCGGCGGGGGGTGCGGCGCAGGAGCGCCGGGGCGGCGTACAGCAGGGCCGCGCCCGCGATCGCGGCCAGGTGCTCCTTTCCCGCGAGGTTGTCCTTCAGGGCGGCCTCGGCGGCCATGGCCGCGGTCACCGCGCCCGCCGTGAGGTACGCGCCGTGGCGCAGGCCGACGTACACCGCGAGCCCGACGACGGCCGCCGACGGGCCGGTGTCGACGACGTGCGCGTCGGCGGGCGGCAGGCCCAGCGGGCGGTGCGGGCCCAGGGCGAGGCCGAGCCGCGCGTACAGCGTGCCGGTGAGCGTGGCGGCGTAGGCGACGGCCAGGGTGCGCGGCCGGCCGAGGCAGACCTCGGCGACGCCGAACACGCACAGGACCTGCGCCAGCGCGCCCCACACCGGCAGGTCGGGCGCCGGGACGCACAGCGAGAGCGGGGTGTGCAGCAGGGCCCGCCACAGCGGGTCGTCGGCCCGTACGACACCGGTGCGCCGCGCCAGGGCGTCCCCCCACGGCCGGTGCTGCGCGTAGTACAGCAGCGCCGTCAGGCAGACGGCGGCCAGCGTCATCGGCACCGCACGCGGCCCGCGCCCCAGCAGCGGGACGCGTACGGTGCCGTACACCCGCGCCCACTCGGCGCCGACCCGGCGGACGGCGCGCCCCATCAGGCCCGTACGCCTTGCCCGGCGCACCGCTGCCGCGACCCCGACGGTCCAGGCGGTCCAGGCGGTCCGAACGATCCCGGTGGTCGCGGCGGCCCCGCCCTCACCGCCGGGTCTCCAGCCGCCCCCGGCGGCGCAGCCGCTCCGGCAGCCCGCGCACCGCCGGACCGGTGGTCAGGAAGCCCTCGGCGCGGGCCGCCGCGAGGCCGATGCGCGGCAGGTCCGCGCTCTTCTCGAAGAGCAGGAACCGCGGCTCCCACACCGGCCGGTACTTGGCGTTGGCGCGGTACAGCGACTCGATCTGCCACCACCGGGAGAAGAAGCCGAGCAGCGAGCGCCACACGCGCAGCACCGGACCCGCGCCCAGGCGCGCCCCGCGTTCGAAGACCGAGCGGAACATCGCGAAGTTCAGCGAGACCTGGGTGACCCGGACCTCCCGCGCCCGGCCGAGGAGTTCGATGACCATGAACTCCATGAGGCCGTTCTCGGCGTCCCGGTCACGGCGCATCAGGTCCAGGGACAGCCCGTGCGGCCCCCAGGGCACGAAGGAGAGCAGAGCCCGCAGAGCGCCGTGCGCGTCGCGGCACTCCAGCATCACGCAGCGGCCGTCGGCCGGGTCGCCGAGCCGGCCGAGCGCCATGCTGAAGCCGCGTTCGGTGGGCCCGTCCCGCCAGTCGTCCGCCCGCCGCACCAGGGAGGCCATCTCGTCCGCCGGGATGTCCTCGTGCCGCCGTACGCGCACGGTGTACCCGGCCCGCCGCACCCGGTTGTGGGCCTGCCGCACGGTGCGCATGGCCCGGCCCTCCAAAGTGAAGTCGGCGACCTCCACCACCGCCTCGTCGCCCAGTTCCAGGGCGTCCAGGCCGTGGCGCGCGTACACCGTGCCCGCCTCCTCGCCCGCGCCCATCACGGCCGGGATCCAGCCGTGCGCCCTGGCCTCGGCCAGCCACGGCCCGATGGCGCCGGGCCACGCCTCCGGGTCGCCCAGCGGATCCCCGGAGGCCAGCGACACCCCGCCCACCACCCGGTAGGCGACGGCCGCCTTCCCGGTCGGCGACCACACGACGCTCTTCTCGCGGCGCAGCGCGAAGTAGCCGAGCGAGTCCCGCTCGCCGTGCCGGTCCAGCAGCTCGCGCAGCCGCTTCTCGTCGTCCTCGGTGAGCGGGTCGACGGCGCGCCGGGAGCGGAAGGCGGCGTACAGGACGGCGAGGACCAGCGCCGTGGACAGCACGTTGACGGAGACGTCAGCCCAGGGCGGGGTGGCGATTGCGGGGAACCTGGCCTCCGGCGCGGCCACCGAGACCAGCCGCAGCGTGCCGTAGTGCCAGCGCTCCGGCCAGGTCGAACGGGCCGCGTCCGGCGCCTGGTTGGTGACCGTCACCAGCAGGGCCGCCAGCAGCGAGGCGGCCGGCAGCCCGGCCATCGCGACGAGGGCGGCGAGCTTCGGGTTGGCGCGGTCGCCCTTGGCGTAGAACTCGCGCCGCCCGAGCAGCAGGGCGGCCACGAAGGCGGCGGTGAGGATCAGCGAGACCCAGTTCTGCGCGGAGCCGCGGATCTCGGGCAGCGTCATCGCGACGGCGAACAGTCCGAGGAACGGCGCGCTCAGACCGAGGTTCAGGATCCAGGCGGCCCGCTTGCGCCGCCGCATGGTGACGGCCAGGAAGGCGGCGAACACCCCGGAGGCGAAGCCGGCGGTGAGCAGGTACGGGGTGAACAGGTTCTCCTGGTTGTGCCGCCGCACGTCCTGGCCCAGGGAGACCCACACCGCGCTGAGGAAGTTGACGAACGCGACCGCCCGCAGATACCAGACGGCCCCCGCGGCGGCCCGCCGCGAGGCCGCGCCGCCCCGGCCGCCCGGACCACTCCGCTCGCCCGGACCACTCCGCTCGCCCGGACTGCCCGGACTGGCGGAACGGGCGGGTGCAATGCGGGCATATCCCATGAATACGGATCATATGCATGGCATCGCGGCACGGTACGGACGCGCGTCACGCCGCACCGCGCCGTGTCCCGCTCCCCGCGCCCGGCGCGTCAGTCCAGGCCGGAGTAGTCCATGGGCTCGTCCTCCGGAGCGGCGGCGGCAGCGCCGGTCCCGGCGGCGCCGTCGGTCTCGTCGTCGGCGGCGGGCGCCGTCTCGGGAAGCTCGGCCGCCAGGTCCGCGGCGGCCCGCACCAGCGGGAGCGCCAGCAGCGCGCCCGCGCCCTCCCCGACCCGTACGGCGTGGTCGAGCAGCGGCTCCAGCGCCATCCGGTCCAGCGCCTTGGCCTGTCCGGGCTCCCCGCTGACATGCCCGGCCAGCCACCAGTCCGGCGCCCGGAAGGCCACCCGCTGCGCCACCAGCGCGCACGCCGCCGAGACCACGCCGTCCAGGATCACCGGCAGCTTGCGCACCGCGCACTGGAGCAGGAAGCCGGTCATCGCCGCCAGATCGGCCCCGCCGACCGCCCCGAGCAGCGCCAGCTGGTCCCCGAGCACCGGCCGCGCCCGGCGCAGCGCGTCCCGGATCGCGGCGCACTTGCGCATCCAGGCCAGGTCGTCGATCGCCTCGCCGCCGCGGCCGGTCACCACCGACGCGTCCGTCCCGCACAGCGCGGCGATCAGCACCGCCGCCGCCGTCGTCCCGCCCACGCTGACGTCACCGAGCACCACGAGGTCCGTACCGGAGTCGGCCTCCTCGTCGGCCACCGCGACCCCGGCCCGGAACGCGGCCTCGGCCTCCTCGGGGGTCAGCGCGTCCTCGATGTCGATACGTCCGCTGCCGCGCCGCACCCGGTGACGCACGACGTCCTCGGGCAGCGCCCCGGGCTCGCAGTCCAGGGCCATGTCCACCACCCGCACCGGCACACCCTGGCGCCGGGCCAGCACGGACACCGGCCGCGCGCCCTCCAGCACCGCCCGGACCGACTGCGCGGCGGTGCCCGCCGGGCGGGCCGACACGTCGAGCGCGGCGATGCCGTGGTCACCGGCGAAGAGCACGACGCGCGGCTGTTCGACCGGCCGCACCGGTACGGCACCCTGGGCCGCGGCCAGCCACTCACCCAGGTCGTCGAGGCGGCCCAGCGCACCGGGCGGCACGGCCTGACGCTCCCGGCGCGCCTCGGCGTCACGCCGCACTCCGCCGTCGGGGCGCTCGATCAGATCGGAGAAGTCGTCGAGATTCAGCGAGCTCATTCGCCGAACAGTACCGGCCCCGGCCGAACGGGACCGACCCACGTCCCGATGCCGCCGCCACCCCCCGCACGCCGGCGCCGCCACCCCCCGCAGGCCGGCGCCGCCACCCCCGCACGCCGGGCCGTCGGCACACCCGTACGGCGTCTTCCCGGCCGCGACACGGATCCCATACGTTCCCTTTTGCAGGGAATTGTCGACAGTGGCCGCACGAGAGGCCGCCCCCGGCCGCTCCCCGCCGTACGCCCGCCCGCCCACCGGGAGCCGACCATGCCGCCCCTGCCGTACGCCCCGCGGGTCTACGACCCGCGCCGCATCGGGTACGCCGCCGAACTCGCCCAGGGCACCGACCGGTTCCACGAGCCGCGCCGCGCGGACTGCCCCTGGTGCGGCTCCGCCCGGCTGCGCACCCGGCTGAGCGCGCCCGACCTGCTCCAGCGCAAGCCGGGCAGGTTCGCGCTCGACCAGTGCCGCGACTGCGGGCACGCCTTCCAGAACCCCCGGCTCACCCCGGCCGGACTCGCCTTCTACCACCGCGACTTCGACGAGAGCGACCCGCAGGCACTGCCCGACCCGGTGCTCGCCGCCCGCCGCAGCCACCGCAGGCACCGCTGGGACGCCCACCTGATGCGCAACGTGGGCGAACCGGAGAGCTGGCTCGACGTCGGCACCGGCCACGCCCACTTCCCCGCCGCGGCCCGGGAGATCTTCCCGTACACCTCCTTCGACGGGCTCGACCCCACGCCCCGGGTGGAGGCCGCGCGCGCGGCCGGGCGGATCGAGGAGGCGCACATCGGGCATCTGTCCGACCCGCGCGTGGCCGAACGGCTGCGCGGACGCTACGACGTGGTCAGCATGTTCCACCACCTCTCCCACGCCCCCGACCCCCGGGCCGAGCTGCGCGGCGCCCTCACCGCGCTGCGCCCCGGCGGCCACCTCCTGATCGAACTGCCCGACCCGCGCAGCGCGTTCGCCCTGCTGCTGGGCAAGTGGTGGCTGCCGCACGGGCAGCCGCGCCATCTGCACCTGCCGCCCGCGCGCAACCTGCGCGCCGCGCTGGAGTCCGCGGGCTGCACGGTCCTCGTCACCGACCACCGCACCCCGCACACGCCGAACGACCTGTCGGCGGCCCTCGCCCTGGCCCTGGCCCGCCTGCTGCCCGCCCCCGACGCCCCCTGGCGGCAGACCCCGCCCAGCACCCCGCGGCGCGCGCTGCGCGCGGTCCTCGCCGCCGCCACCAGCCCGCTGGTCGACCTGGCCGCTCTCCTCGACCTGGCCCTCGCCCCGCTGCTGCGCCGCACCCCGGGCTGCTCGAACACCTACCGGCTCGTCGCCCGCCGCGACACGGCCGGACCCGTCTGACCCGTCTGACCCGTCTGACCCGTCTGATCCGTCCGGCCCGTCCGGCCCGTCCGACCCGCGCGGATTCGCCCCGCCCCGGCGGCTTCCGCCACTTCAGCCGCGCAGACGCAGCGCCTGGCCCGCCACCACCAGCAGCACCTGTTCGCACTCGGCGGCGAAGGCCGCGTTCAGCCGGCCCAGTTCGTCACGGTAGCGGCGGCCCGAGGCGGTGGCCGGGACGATGCCCGAACCGACCTCGTTGGAGACGGCGACCACGGTCCGCCGGGCGGCCCGCACCGCCGACGTCAGCGCGGCCGTCCGCCCCCGCAGCGCCCGTTCACCGCCGTCCGCCCACTCGGCGTCGTCCCAGGCGCCCACGGAGTCCATCGCGTCCGTCAGCCACAGCGACAGGCAGTCGATCAGGAGCGGCGGACCGTCCTGCGCGAGCAGCGGCACCAGGTCGCACGTCTCGGACGTACGCCACGAACCCGGCCGCCGCTCCCGGTGCAGGGCCACCCGCGCCGCCCACTCCGTGTCCCCGCCCCGGGTGCCGCCGGTGGCCACGTACAGCACGTCGGGAAAGGCCGCCAGCCGCCGCTCGGCCTCCACCGACTTGCCCGAACGCGCCCCGCCCAGCACCAGCGTGCGCCGGGGCACGTCCGGTACGGCCGCCATGTTCTCGTACGCCCCGATCACCAGCGTGCTGCCGTCCGGCACCGCCCGCGCCCCGGCCGCCGCCAGCCGCCGGGACAGTTCGGGGCCCGGCGGCACATCGTGGTCGAGATGGACCGCGACGACATCGGTCGCCCGCCCCACCGCCCCCACGGCCCGCAGCTTCGCCAGCGCGTCCGGCCGCCCCGTCACATCCGCGACGACCATGTCGTACGCCGGTACGGAACCCTCCTCCAGACCGGCCGGGGCGCCGCCCGGCGGCAGATACAGCAGCCGCTTGCCGTCCGGCCCGGTCACCGCGTACCCCGTGCCCGGCGCGTCCAGCGCCACCGCCCGCACCCGATGCCCGGTCAGCAGCGCCAGCTCCCGCCCGTCCGGCACCCGGCCCGGCTGCGGCAGCCCGGCGGGCACCTCCACGGTCGGACCGTCGTGCGGATGGGACAGCAGCACCTGGGCCACCTGCCCCAGCGACTGCCCGGCCCGAGCGGCGGCGAACGCCACGCCGGGCGTCAGGTCCAGCAGCAGCGACCCGTCCACGAGCAGCGCCGTCGCGGCGCGGGCCTGCGCACCGAGAGCCGTCGCGCAGGCCGCGCACGGGCAGTGGGGGCGGGGCAGCCCCGCGGGGGCGCCGGTACCGAGCAGTGTCACGTCCACGGACCCGATTTTCCCGTGCCGGTGCGGGTCGTGCGCATCCGGCTAGGCTGCTGCGGGCGGAACCGGATCATGATCCGCGTGATCCGGCTGCCGATGGGCAGTGTGTGCAGTGGGCGCGCGGTGCGCCCGCAGACGTGTGCCCGTACTCGTGTGCTCGCATCAGGGAGGCGTACATGGTGGCATGGACGTGGCGGTTCGAGACGGCCGACGGGACGGAGGTCCAGCCCGCGGTGCAGCCGGAGGAGTTCACCACGCAGGGCGACGCCGAGTCCTGGATCGGGGAGAACTGGAAGGCTCTGGCCGACGGCGGCGCGGACCAGGTGCGGCTGTTCGAGGACACCGCCGAGATCTACGGTCCGATGAGCCTGCACGCCGACCAGGCCCAGGCGTAGGGCCTTCGGCCGGTCCGGAGCGTTCCGGGGTTCCGGGCCGGTCCGGGGCGCCGCCGAACCGGACGAAGGCTGACGAGAGCTTCGGGGGCCGGGCCACCGCGCCGGGCTCCCGCATCGGGCCCCGCGCCGGGCCGCCCGAGGCGCCCCGCTCACTGCTCGCCCAGCGTCACGTCCACCGTCCGCTCGGCGCCGTCGCGGGAGTACGTCACCTTCGTCCGCTGCCCCGGCTTGTCCCCGGCCAGCGCCTCCGACAGCGAGGTGATGTCGGTGATGCCGGCGCCGCCGACCTTGAGGATGATGTCGCCGGGCCGGATCCCCGCCCGGTCCGCCGCGCCACCGGACTTCACCTCGACGACCGCGACCCCGGCGGGCTGGTACGAGGTGTCGATGACGGTGCGTCCGGTGATGCCGAGCGCGGCCCGCCCCGAGTCGACGACCTTGCCGTACTTCACGATCTGCCCGGCGATCGTCCTCACCATGGACGAGGGGATCGCGAACCCGATGCCGGGCGCCGCGCTGCCCCCGAGCTGCGGGTCGGTGGCGGCGAGCGTCGGGATGCCGATGACCTGGCCGTCCAGGTTCACCAGCGCGCCCCCGCTGTTGCCGGGGTTGATCGCCGCCGAGGTCTGCACCATGTCGGCGATCGTCGCCCCCGTGCCGCCGCCGCTCTGCCCCTCGCTGACGGTCCGCCCGGTCGCCGACACGATCCCCTGGGTGACGCTCGACGAAAGGCCCAGCGGCGACCCCATGGCGAGCACGATCTGCCCGACCGCGACCTTGTCGGAGTCCCCGAAGGTGGCCGCCTTCAGCCCGTCGGGCACCTTGTCCAGCTTGACGACGGCGAGGTCCTGCTCCGGATAGGCGGACGCCAGGGTCGCGGTGAGCGTCTCCTCGCTGCCCGCCGTGGTGACGCGGAAGCGCTTCTCGTTCCCGACGACGTGCGCGTTGGTGACGATGTGCCCCTTGTCGTCGAAGACGACCCCCGAGCCGAGGTCGCGGCTCGCCTGGATCTGCACGACCGAGGGCAGGACCTCCTTGATCACCCGCTGGTAGTCGCTCTGGAGGCCGTCCGCCGCCGCCGGGGCGGCCACCTGCCGCCCGCCCGAGGAGGGCGTCGGGGCGCCGGAGGCCGCCGTCTCCTCGGGCCCGGTGGGACCGCTGCACCCGGCCAGCGCGGCGGCACAGCACACGAGCGCGACCAGCGGACCGGCCGTCCGGCGGCCCCGGACACACGGACGGCCACGGGTGCGCGTACGGCCGGGCGCGGCACCGCTGGTACGGCTGACGGAGCTGGTACGGCTACGGAAAGCGTCCATGAGCCGAGTCTGTCGCCGAGACGGACGCCGGGCCCTGCCGACGCACCCGATCGGGCGGCCGGGGCGGCCTGCCCGGGGGAGTGCTAGCCCCGCACCCCGCACAGATGCAGCAGCGCCGCCACCGCGCGGTACGGGTCGGTCCGGCCGGCCCGCTCCTCCGTGTCCAGCAGCGTCGCCACGTCCGCCGGCGGCTCGGCGCCGTCCGCAGCCGTGTCCGTGAAGACCCGCACCCCGTACCAGGCGTGCAGCGGCGCGCCGATCCCGGCGAGGGTCGCGGTCAGATCGGCGAGCCGGTCCGCCCGTACGTCCAGGCCCAGCCGGTTGCGGTACACCGTCGAGTCGAACGCGGCCAGCGCGGTCGGCCAGTCGCCCATGAGCCCCGGCCGCAGCGCCAGCGCGTCGGCGTTGCGCACCAGCAGCGACAGCAGACCGCCCGGCGCGAGCATCCGGGCCAGCCCCGCCAGCAGCGGGTCGGGCTCCTCGACGTACATCAGCACGCCGTGGCAGAGCACGACGTCGAAGCTGCCGGGCAGGAAGTGCACCCCGGTGTCCTGGCCGTCGCCCTCGACGATCCGCATCCGCGCCCGGATGCCCTCGGGCTCGGCGGCCAGCGCCTCCCGCGCCACGGCGATCATCTTCTGGTCGCGCTCCAGGCCGGTGACCTGGTGCCCCGCACGGGCCAGCCGCAGCGCCTGCGTGCCCTGGCCCATCCCGACGTCGAGCACCCGCAGCCGCTGCCCGACCGGGAAACGCCCCGCTATCTGCTCGTCGAGCTGCCGGGCGACCAGCTCCTGCCGTACGACGTCACGCAGCCCGCCCAGCTTCTGCAGCCAGGCGTCGGCCGCGCCTCCGGAGAAAGCGGTCGTACTCAGGGCCGCTCTCCACGCTTGACCTGCGGCTTGGGCAGACGGAGCCGGCGCATCTGGAGGGAGCGCATCAGCGCGTAGGCGACGGCGCCCTTGCGGCTCTGGTCCGGGAAGCGCTCCGCCAGCCGCTTCTTCAGCCGGAAGACGCTGAGGACCGAGTCGAGCACGATCAGCACGATCACCACGAGCCACAGCAGCAGCGCGAGGTTCTGCAGATAGCCGACGCGCACCATGCTCAGCACCAGGATGACCACGGCCATCGGCAGGAAGAACTCCGCGATGTTGAACCGCGAGTCGATGAAGTCACGCGCGAACTTGCGCACCGGGCCCTTGTCACGGGCCGGGAGGTAGCGCTCGTCGCCGCTGGCCAGCGCCTGGCGCTGGCGCTCCATCTGGACGCGGCGCTCCTCGCGCTGCCGCTTGGCGGCCTCCTTGCGGTTGGTCGGCGTGTTGGCGACGCTGCGGCGCTGGCCCTGGGCCTCACTCCTCTTCGGCGTGGGGCGACCCTTGGGCGCCTGCGGGTCACGGGGCTGCTTGGAGATGCTCACCGTCGTCTTTTCGGCGACCGGCGCCTTCTCTTCCTTGGCACGGCTACGGAACACAAATCCCAAGGGTACGGGCTCGACCCGCATGGACCCCAGCCCGGTGGGGAACGATCCGGCAACACCGGACGTCTTCAGGGGACAGGGGGAAGACGGTCCGCACTCCGGCCGGGCCCACAGGGGGTCACCTACTCCCTACGCCGGATCGGAAACGCGGTCAGTCGTCCTTGGGGATGACCGCATCCGTTCCCGAACAGTGCGGTAATGGTTGCAGGGCCCGTACTGTGGGTTCTGTCGCAGAGCTGTGAGCTGGAGTCCGTCAGAAGGGGGCGCGCGAAGCCCATGAGCGGTGTCATGAAGCGTATGGGGATGATCTTCCGCGCGAAGGCGAACAAGGCCCTTGACCGGGCCGAGGACCCGCGCGAAACCCTCGATTACTCGTACCAGAAGCAGCTTGAGCTGCTCCAGAAGGTCCGCCGCGGCGTCGCCGACGTGGCGACCAGCCGCAAGCGCCTGGAGCTCCAGCTGAACCAGCTCCAGCAGCAGTCCGGCAAGCTGGAGGACCAGGGCCGCAAGGCGCTCGCGCTGGGCCGTGAGGACCTCGCCCGCGAGGCGCTGTCCCGCCGTGCCGCGCTCCAGCAGCAGGTGACGGACCTGGAGACGCAGCACTCCACGCTCCAGGGCGAGGAGGAGAAGCTCACTCTGGCGGCCCAGCGGCTCCAGGCGAAGGTGGACGCCTTCCGCACCCGCAAGGAGACCATCAAGGCGACCTACACGGCGGCCCAGGCGCAGACCCGGATCGGCGAGGCGTTCTCCGGCATCTCCGAGGAGATGGGCGACGTCGGCCTGGCCATCCAGCGCGCCGAGGACAAGACCCAGCAGCTCCAGGCGCGCGCCGGCGCGATCGACGAACTGCTCGCCTCCGGTGCCCTGGACGACCCCACCGGCATGGCCAAGGACGACATCGCCGCCGAGCTGGACCGCATCTCCGGTGGTACGGATGTGGAGCTGGAGCTTCAGCGCATGAAGGCCGAGCTGGCCGGCGGCTCCTCCGCGGACCGCCAGGCCATCGAGGGCAGCCAGGGCCAGGCCGAGACCCAGCAGCAGCCGCAGGACACCCCGCGCTTCGACAAGCAGTGAGCACCGTGGCCCCGGCCACGCCGCCGAGGAGGGCGACATGATCGTACGGATCATGGGGGAGGGACAGGTGAGGCTGGCCGACGGCCACCTCGCCGAACTGGACGAGCTGGACGACGAGCTCCTGGCCGAGATGGAGAAGGGCGACGGCCCCGGCTTCCGCCGGACCCTGTCCGCCCTGCTCACCAGGGTCCGGGAGCTGGGCGAGCCCCTCCCGGACGACGCCCTGGAGCCCTCCGAGCTGATCCTGCCCGCCCCGGACGCCAGCCTGGACGACGTACGCGCCATGCTCAGCGACGACGGCCTCATCCCCAACTGAACCCCGCCCCGCGACCGGCCCCCGCCAGACCGCGGGGCCCGACCGCCGGGCCGGGCACGCCGCCCCGCCACCCCCCGGCCGCCCGAGCGCGCGCCGGTCCGCGCACCGGTCCGCGCACCCGGCTTGCGGCCCGGTGCCGGTCGGGCCGGGGGGTCCACCGCTCCACCGCCGGTCTGCGCTGATCGCTTGCGCCGAGCCCTGCGCCGGGTCGGTCGGGTGTGACGGTCGCCGGGTCCTCGTGCCGCAGCGGCCTAGGAGACCTGGGCCGGTTCGCGGGCCCCGTCCCCGGCCCGCTCGGCGCGTCCGCCGCCGCCGTGCGTCGCGCCCTGCGCCGGGTCGGCAGGCGCGCCCTTCGCGACGGTCGCCGAGCCCCGTATCCGCAGCGCCCTGAGAGGCCCTGAGGCTGTCCACGGGCTCCGCGTCCCCCCACCGGTCGCTCGCGCCAGCCCACGGGCCCCGTGCCAGCCCACGGGCCCGGCTCCGCCCCACGGGCCCCGTGCCAGCTCACGGGCCCGGCCCCGCCCCACCGGTCGCTTGCGCCGGGCGTACGCCCGCGAGTTCTGGCGGCCGGGCCCCGGCCGCCCGTACGCCGCCCTCTCCCCTCGGCACCCCGCGGGCGCGGCAGCGTACCCCGCTTCCCGTCGGGCGTCCCCGTGTCCGGTGTCGGCCCCGTACCGTTGGCAGGCGTGAGCCGACTCGACCGCATGCGCAGCCGCCTGACCGCGCACCCTTGCGCGCTGGACGCCGCCATCGCCGCGGGCGCCCTGGTCTGCATGGTCGCCGGTTCCTTCGTGGAGCCGCGCGGCGAGCACGGCGTCAGCTGGGCGGTGCGCCATCCGGAACCGATCAGCCTGGTGCTGATGGCCCTCGGCGCCGCCGCGCTCGTCTTCCGCCGCCGCGCCCCGCGCGCCGTGCTCGCGGTCACCGGCGCCGTCTCGCTGGCCGGCTGCCTCACCGGCGACCCGCGCGCCCCCGTCGCCATGGCGGCCGTCATCGCCCTGTACACCGTCGCCGCCACCACCGACCGCCCCACCACCTGGCGCCTGGGCCTGTCCACCATGACCGTGCTGACCGGGGCCGCCATGCTCGGCGGCCCCGAGCCCTGGTACGCCCAGGAGAACCTCGCCATCTTCGCCTGGACCGGCATGGCCGCCGCGGGCGGCGACGCCGTCCGCAGCCGCCGCGCCTTCGTCAGCGCCATCCGCGAACGCGCCGAACGCGCCGAACGCACCCGTGAGGAGGAGGCCCGCCGCCGCGTCGTCGAGGAGCGCCTGCGCATCGCCCGCGACCTGCACGACGTGGTCGCCCACCACATCGCGCTGGTCAATGTGCAGGCCGGGGTCGCCGCCCACATCATGGACAAACGCCCCGACCAGGCCAAGGAGGCCCTCGCCCATGTCCGCGAGGCCGGCCGCTCCGCGCTGAACGAACTGCGCGCCACGGTCGGGCTGCTGCGGCAGTCCGACGACCCCGAGGCCCCCACCGAGCCGGCCCCCGGCCTGGACCGGCTCGACGACCTCGTCGGCACCTTCCGCAGCGCCGGCCTGCGCGTCGAGGTCGCCCGCTCCGACGGCGGCGCCCCGCTGCCCGCCGCCGTCGACCTGGCCGCGTTCCGCGTCGTCCAGGAGGCCCTGACCAATGTGCAGAAGCACGCGGGCAGCGGGGCCGCGGCCGAGGTCAGCGTCGTACGGGTCGGACCGAACGTGGAGATCACCGTGCTGGACGACGGCGCGGGCGCGGACGGCGCCCCGGGCGCCGACGGCGGCGGCCACGGGCTGCTCGGCATGCGCGAGCGGGTCACCGCCCTGCGCGGCACCCTCACCACCGGCCCCCGCTACGGCAGCGGCTTCCGCGTCCATGCGATCCTTCCCGTCAGGACCGACACCGGCACCACCGCCCGTACCGCCGACACCACCGCCCGTACCGCCGGCACCGGCACCACCGCCCGTTCCGGTGGCACCGGAACCACCGGAACCCGCACCCCCGGTGAGCCCGGCACCGGTCCCCGCACCGCCCGCACCCGCACCCGCGCCCCGGGGGACGCCGTATGACCATCCGTGTCCTGCTCGCCGACGACCAGGCACTGCTGCGCAGCGCCTTCCGCGTGCTCGTCGACTCCGAGCCCGACATGGAGGTGGTCGGCGAGGCGACCGAGGGCACCGAGGCGGTGCGCCTGGCCAAGGAGCGGCGCGCCGACGTCGTCCTCATGGACATCCGGATGCCGGGCACCGACGGCCTCGCCGCCACCCGCCTGATCAGCGCCGACCCGGCCCTCGACCAGGTACGCGTGGTCATCCTGACCACCTTCGAGGTCGACGACTACGTGGTGCAGTCGCTGCGCGCGGGCGCCTCCGGCTTCCTCGGCAAGGGCAGCGAGCCCGAGGAACTGCTGAACGCCATCCGCATCGCCGCCGCCGGGGAGGCCCTGCTGTCCCCGGCGGCCACCAAGGGACTCATCGCCCGCTTCCTCGCCCAGGGCGACGGCACCGACGACGGCCGCGACCCCATCCGCTCCGCCCGCCTCGACGCGCTCACCGGCCGCGAACGCGAGGTGCTCGTCCAGGTCGCCGGCGGCCACTCCAACGACGAGATCGCCGAACGCCTCACGGTCAGCCCGCTGACCGTCAAGACACACGTCAACCGGGCCATGGCCAAGCTGGGCGCCCGCGACCGCGCCCAGCTCGTCGTGATCGCCTACGAGTCCGGTCTGGTCCGCCCCCGGGTGGACTGAGCCCCCTCCACCCTCGGTACATCCAGGGGTGGAGCGGCCTCTACCCGGGCGTACTGCGGCCGGAGTAGGCGTACCGCGCGGAATTGGACCAGGGGGTTACGGATCACCGGGTGTCCATGCCTGAGGGTGTAAGGGTGGGCGCTGCTGCGCGCCCGTGCCGCTCCTGCCGCTCCCGGCGCTCACAGAAGAGAGACCCTGACCCATGTCCTGGCTGTCCAGATTCAGCCTCGCGCAGCGGGCGCTGATCGGGCTGATCTCGATCGTCGCGCTCGTCTTCGGGGCCATCGCGATCCCCCAGCTCAAGCAGCAGCTGCTGCCCAGCATCGAACTTCCCGTGGTGTCCGTCCTCGCGCCCTACCAGGGTGCCTCCCCGGACGTCGTGGAGAAGCAGGTCGTCGAACCCCTCGAGAACAACATCAAGGCCGTCGACGGCATCACCGGCGTCACCGCCACCGCCAGCGAGGGCAGCGCCGTGATCACGGCGTCCTTCGAGTACGGCAACGACACCCAGCAGCTCGTCGCCAACGTCCAGCAGGCCGTCAACCGCTCCCGCGCCCTGCTCCCGAACGACGTCGACCCGCAGGTCGTCGCCGGTTCCACCGACGACATACCCACCGTGGTCCTCGCCGTGACCTCCGGCAAGGACCAGCAGGCGCTCGCCGACCAGCTCGACAAGACGGTCGTCCCGGCCCTGAAGAACGTCGACGGCGTCGGCCAGGTCACCGTGGACGGCGTACGCGACCTCCAGGTCACCGTCACCCCCGACGACGCGAAGCTCGCCGGTGCGGGCCTCACCACCGCCGACCTGGCCCAGGCGCTCCAGGCGGGCGGGGCCACCGTCCCGGCCGGATCCTTCGACGAGGGCGGCGCCGGCCGGACCGTCCAGGTCGGCGGCGGTTTCACCTCGCTGAAGCAGATCGAGGACCTGCGGATCGCCGGGCAGACCGGAACCGGGCAGGCAGGCGCCGGCACGGGCAAGGCACCGGCCCGTCTCGGCGATGTCGCCACCGTGCGGCAGCAGCCCGCCAAGGCCGACTCCATCACCCGCACCGACGGCCGGCCCAGCCTCGCCGTCGCGGTCACCCTGGACCACGACGGCAGCGCGGTCGCCGTCTCGGACGCCGTCCGGGACAAGCTGCCCGAGCTGCGCAAGAGCCTCGGCTCCGACGCGAAGATCACCACGGTCAGCGACCAGGGCCCGGCCGTCTCCAAGTCCATCGAGGGCCTGACCACCGAGGGCGCGCTCGGTCTGCTCTTCGCCGTCCTGGTCATCCTGGTCTTCCTGGCGTCGCTGCGCTCCACGCTGGTGACGGCGGTCTCGATCCCGCTCTCCGTGGTCATCACCCTGATCGTCCTGTGGACCCGCGACCTGTCGCTGAACGTCCTGACCCTGGGCGCCCTGACCATCGCCATCGGCCGCGTCGTCGACGACTCGATCGTGGTCCTGGAGAACATCCGCCGCCACCTCGGCTACGGCGAGGAGCGCCGCGAGGCCATCCTGGGCGCCGTGCGCGAGGTGGCCGGGGCGGTGACCTCCTCGACGCTGACCACGGTCGCCGTGTTCCTGCCGATCGGGCTGGTCGGCGGTCTGGTGGGCGAGCTGTTCGGCCCGTTCAGCATCACCGTGACGGTGGCGTTGCTGGCCTCGCTGCTGGTGTCGCTGACGGTCGTGCCGGTCCTGTCGTACTGGTTCCTGCGCGCCCCGAAGAACACGCCGGCCGATCCGGAGGAGGCCCGCCGCAAGGCGGAGGAGAAGGAGGCCGGCAGCCGTCTCCAGCGCTTCTACGTGCCGGTCCTGCGCTTCGCGACCCGCCGCCGCCTCACCAGTGTGCTGATCGCGGTGGTCGTGCTGGTCGGCACCTTCGGCCTGGCCCCGCTGCTGAAGACCAACTTCTTCGACCCGGGCGACCAGAAGGTGCTCAGCGTCAAGCAGGAGCTGAAGCCGGGCACCAGCCTGGCGGCCACCGACGCGCAGGCGAAGAAGGTCGAGAAGCTGCTCTCCGGCACCGAGGGCGTCAAGGACTACCAGGTGACGGTCGGTTCCTCCGGCTTCCTGGCGGCCTTCGGCGGCTCCACGGATGCCAACCACGCCTCCTACCAGGTGATGCTGGAGGACTCCGCGTCCGCCGAGGACGTGCGCAAGGACATCGAGTCCGGGCTGCACAAGCTGTCCGGCATCGGCACCACCACCGTCAACGCCGGTGACGGCTTCGGCGACCAGGACCTCAAGGTCGTCGTCAAGGCGCCGGACGCGAAGTCGCTGCGGGACGCGGCCGAGCAGGTCCGCAAGGCGGTCGCCGGACTCGACGACGTCAGCGACGTCACCAGCGACCTGTCGCAGAGCGTGCCCCGCGTCTCGGTGCGGGCCAATGACAAGGCGGCCGCGGCCGGTTTCACCCAGCAGACCCTCGGCGCGGCCGTCGCCCAGGCGGTGCGCGGCACCACGGCCGCCAAGGCGGTCCTGGGCGACACCGAGCGGGACATCGTGATCAAGTCGGCGAAGCCCGCCGAGACCCTGTCCCAGCTGCGGAACCTGCGTCTCGGACCGGTGAAGCTCGGTGACATCGCCACCGTCGAACTGGTCGACGGGCCGGTCTCCATGACCCGTATCGACGGACAGCGCGCGGCGACCGTCACCGCCAAGCCGGTCGGTGACAACACCGGCGCGGTCAGCTCCAAGCTCCAGTCGAAGGTCAAGGCGCTGGACCTCCCGGCGGGCGCGACCGCCGAGATCGGCGGTGTCACCTCCGACCAGGACGACGCCTTCAAGAACCTGGGCCTGGCCCTGCTGGCGGCCGTCGCCATCGTGTTCATGCTGCTGGTGGCGACCTTCCGCTCGCTGGCCCAGCCGCTGATCCTGCTGGTGTCCATCCCGTTCGCGGCCACCGGCGCGCTCGGCCTGCTCATCGCCACCGGCACCCCGCTGGGCGTGCCCGCGATGATCGGCATGCTGATGCTGGTCGGCATCGTGGTCACCAACGCGATCGTGCTGATCGACCTCATCAACCAGTACCGCAGACAGGGTTACGGCGTCGTCGAGGCCGTCGTGGAGGGCGGCCGCCACCGCCTCCGCCCGATCCTCATGACGGCCCTGGCGACGATCTTCGCCCTGCTCCCCATGGCCCTCGGCGTCACCGGCCAGGGCGGCTTCATCGCCCAGCCGCTCGCCGTGGTCGTGATCGGCGGCCTGATCACCTCCACCCTCCTGACCCTCCTCCTCGTCCCGACCCTCTACGCCATGCTCGAACTCCGCAAGGAACGCCGGGCGAAGAAGCGCGCGGCGAAGCGGACCACCAGGACGGAGACGGAGGACCTGGAACCGGCGGGCGTCTGACACCCCCTCACCACAGGAAACGGCCGGGCCTCCGCGGAGGCCCGGCCGTCTCGTTTCGCGCGTGCGCCCGCCCGCCTACGCCTTCAGGGAGCGGACGAAGGCGTCCCAGACACCGTCCGGGACGACGATGACGGGACCGTGGGGGACCTTGCTGTCACGGACGGGGACAGTGCCGGGGAAGTCCTCGGTGATCTCGACGCAGCTGCCCCCGTTGGCGTTGCTGTGACTGCTCCGTCGCCAGCGGGCGGAACTCAGTTCGGGGGTGTGTCGCATGGGCGGTAGTCCTCCATTGCCTTTCGGATCAGCTCCGCCGAGGCGGCCGGGGAGAGAGCGCGGGCGCGGAGTACGTCGTACCGCCATCGCCACTTCTTGGCCGAATCCCGGTCCTCATAGAGGCGGCTGACCTCGATGCCCTCTTCGTAGGCCAGGGTGGAGCCGTTGGGAAGAGTCAGCAGGTTCAGCACGCCGCCCATCAGGTAGTGCGCACCAGCACTGAACGGCATCACCTGGACCTTGCTGTGCGCAGTATCCACCTGCCTGAGCAGCGAGGCCAGTTGATTGTAGGTGCACTCCCGGCTGCCCATCTGCCACCGGAGCACGGACTCGTCGATGATGGCCCAGTGCAGCGGAGGATGAGCGGAGTTGAGCCGCTCCTTACGGAACATGCGCGCGTCTACGAGCGCCGCCTGCCTCTCCGCGGGAAGTTCCTCCTGGAGGCTGAGCTGTGCCTGTGCGTACTGCCTGGTCTGCAACAGTCCGGGGACGACCTGTGAATCGTAGGTCTCGATCACCTCGGCCTGCGCCTCGAAGTCCATGAACCGCCGGTACTGGTCGGGATGGGCCTCGCGCTTGGCGAGTTCGTACAGCCCGCGGAGGTCCGGCCCCGCAGCCGAACGGCCGGACCTCACCGGAGGGAGCGACGCGATGATCCGCGAAGGACGGGACGGCACACCACTGCGGCTGCTGCCGTGGACGAGGCCGGACGGTGCCCCGTGCTACCTGAGCACGGACAAGCCGGACAGCCGCCTGTCGCGCCTGGCCGACCGGCTGGAGGCGGACCTGCTGGACTCGGCCGAGTTCGTCCTGACCGAGGGGAGGGCGCTGCTCGCGGACGCGGCCACGGAGGCGGGCGAACTGCGCTTCGTGGGAGCCCAACTGGCAGCGGCCCTGGCGGACACCCTGAGGATCGCGGCGAGCCGGGGAGCGCGGTTGCCGGGGGCCTGAAGGCGACCGGAGCGCCGGACGGACATATCGTGGCGTCAGTTGTGGTGTGGGACCCGCACGAATCGGCGAAGTCCCGCCGGGAACAGGAGAGGTGATGCTGCGTTTCGTATGGGCTGTGGCGATCTTTGTTCTCGGTTCACTGACAGCCCTGGACTACCGCGATCCGGCCCTCCGCGTCTACGACCTCATCGCGACGGTCATGCCGGGCGGCCCACCCGGCCCCCGGTTCACCCCGGACCACCTGAGGCTCGTGTGGGGCTGCCTCGCGGCGGTCGGCGCGGTGGTGTGCTGCTTCTCGGGGGATCGGTCGGTTGCGACGTGGCCGGTCTGCACTCCGCCGAGCACGCCGGGCCGTTCCCGCACGAGTCCCCGGCGGACACCGCGGACGTCAGCCTCGAACAGGCGCTGTCCGACTACGAAGTACGCCTTCCGAAGACGGCCGAGGACATCACGTACGGCGCCCTGAAGGCGCTGGACGGCTATCCGTTCCGGGTGGAGTTCTCGATCCCGTGCGACAGTGTTCCGGCGTTCGTACGGGACAACAGGCTCGCTCCCAGGGGGACGGAGACTCCCGACGCGGTGCGGGTGGACGCGACGGACGCGGGGTTCGCCCTGGACTTTGGCCCCGTCTACGGCCGGGCGGCCGGATCGAAGCTGCCCGAGATCGCCGGGGCGGTCTTCGAACGATCCGGTTCGTGCGCAGTGCTCCTCGCCTCGTGACGCCGAGCATCGGAGAGCGGGGATAATCCGGTGCCGCCGTGACAGGCGGATGGCCGTGACGGGCGGACGTCAGAGCAGGTCCGTCGTCTCCAGTTCGAAGGCGAAGGGCTCCGGAAGGGCCAGGGGCTTGCCGAACGGGACGGTGCAGAGCTGCCGGTAGTCCTCGTGCTCGGGGGCGCTGAACAGCGTGACGGAGGAGGCGTCCCGGTCCACGAGCAGGTACAGCGGGATGCCCGCGCGGGCATAGCCGTGGCGCTTGGCCTCGCCGTCCCTGCGCGGCTTGGTCGAGGTCACCGCCAGGACCATGGCGACGTCGTCCGAGGGCATCCAGGGGTCCGCGTCGCGGTAGAGGTCCAGGTGGGCGGGGGCGAAAGTGCCGTCCGGGATCACATGGTCCTTCGGGCAGGCGGCCGCGCAGCGCAGTTCCAGGCCCTTGTTGCCCGAGAAGTCCATGTCGGTCCGTGACCGTCTGATCACCTGCTTCGCGAGCCGGGTGATGAAATGCTCGTGCTCCCCGTCCGGCGGCGGCGTCACGACGATCTCCCCCTCGATCAGTTCGGCCCGGAAACCCTCCGGGGTGTCGAGGGACAGGAAGATGTCCAGCAGTCCCTCCGCCGGCGTGGTGGGCTCATGAGCCACGGCAGTCATGTCACGCCCCTTCTTCGGCCGTTCGCAAGAATGGGACATCGCGAGACCACCTGCCCTCGGTATCGGGAACCGTTCCCTCGATCGTGGCACGAAAGGGGCGCCCCTGGCCGCCGGAAGCGGTCGGGGGCGCCCCTTGTCGTCTCTCGGGTCCCTACGGCAGCGCCAGCATCCGTTCCAGCGCCAGCTTCGCGTAGGTCTCCGTCTCCTTGTCGACCTGGATGTGGTTGACGAGGGTGCCCTCGGCCAGGGATTCGAGGGTCCAGACGAGGTGGGGGAGGTCGATGCGGTTCATCGTCGAGCAGAAGCAGACCGTCTTGTCGAGGAAGACGATCTCCTTGCCCTCGGGGGCGAAACGGTTCGCCAGACGGCGGACCAGGTTCAGCTCCGTGCCGATGGCCCACTTGGAGCCGGCCGGGGCCGCCTCCAGCGCCTTGATGATGTATTCGGTCGAGCCGACGTGGTCCGCGGCGGAGACCACCTCGTGCCTGCACTCGGGGTGCACCAGGACGTTCACCCCGGGGATGCGGGCGCGGACGTCGTTCACCGAGTCCAGGCTGAAGCGGCCGTGCACCGAGCAGTGGCCGCGCCACAGGATCATCTTCGCGGCGCGCAGCTCCTCGGCGCTCAGCCCGCCGTTCGGCCGGTGCGGGTTGTAGACGACGCAGTCGTCCAGGGACATGCCCATGTCCCGCACCGCCGTGTTGCGGCCCAGGTGCTGGTCGGGCAGGAAGAGGACCTTCTCGCCCTGCTGGAAGGCCCACTCCAGGGCCCGCTTCGCGTTCGACGAGGTGCAGATGGTGCCGCCGTGCCGCCCGGTGAACGCCTTGATGTCGGCCGAGGAGTTCATGTACGAGACGGGGACGACCTGCTCGGCGACGCCCGCCTCGGTCAGCACGTCCCAGCACTCGGCGACCTGCTCGGCCGTCGCCATGTCGGCCATCGAGCAGCCGGCCGCCAGGTCCGGCAGGACCACCTTCTGCCCGTCGTTCGTCAGGATGTCCGCGGACTCCGCCATGAAGTGCACACCGCAGAAGACGATGTACTCGGCCTCCGGCCGCGCCGCCGCGTCCCGGGCCAGCTTGAAGGAGTCGCCCGTGACGTCGGCGAACTGGATGACCTCGTCGCGCTGGTAGTGGTGGCCGAGGACGAAGACCTTGTCCCCGAGCTTCTCCTTGGCCGCGCGGGCGCGCGCCACCAGGTCCGGGTCGGACGGGGCGGGGAGGTCGCCGGGGCACTCGACGCCGCGCTCGCTCCTCGGGTCGGCCTCGCGGCCGAGCAGCAACAGGGCGAGGGGCGTCGGCTGAACGTCGAGCTCCTGGGTCTGGGCGGTGGTCACGACACGCACCCTTTCTACTTTTCGTCTAATTGACGCTATCTATCATAACCGCTTCACGTCACTTTGACGATGGCCATCATGTCGATGTGACGTGAATCCCGGCGCCCGGCCACTGCGCGCACTTTCGGGTATGTGCGAGCATGAAGTGGACGAGCGGGACGAGCAGCACGCGCGTGGAACCGCGTGGAACACCGAAAAGCACGCGCCCGGCCCGGAATGAATGCGCGGCCCCACCGGTTGAACTCGTCGGCAAGCAGTCTCCGTACAACCCGGGAGAGATGTAGATGTCCGTATCGGACGAGACCACCACCGTCACCGACGGCATCGTCCTGACCGACGCCGCAGCGGCGAAGGTCAAGGCCCTGCTCGACCAGGAAGGCCGCGACGACCTCGCCCTGCGGGTCGCCGTCCAGCCCGGCGGCTGCTCCGGCCTGCGCTACCAGCTCTTCTTCGACGAGCGCTCCCTCGACGGGGACGTCGTGAAGGACTTCGGCGGCGTCAAGGTCGTCACCGACCGCATGAGCGCCCCCTACCTGGGCGGCGCCACCGTCGACTTCGTGGACACCATCGAGAAGCAGGGCTTCACGATCGACAACCCGAACGCGACGGGCTCGTGCGCCTGCGGCGACTCCTTCAGCTGAGCCGCACCCCCGCCGCGACGGGAAGCGAACAGACGAACGACGGAAGGCGGCAGCCCCCTCAGGGGCTGCCGCCTTCCGCTGTTCCTTCCCGCGCCGCACCGCCCGGCCCGGCGCTCCGGTCACCGCACCGGCGTCCCCGACTGGGGCAGTCCGGCGCCCGCGGCCCGGGACGGGATCGCCCGGCCGTCCGGGCCGACCACCGTCCGCTCCCCGAGCGGCCGGTCCAGGTGCACGGTCCGGTGGTACACCTTGGCGATCATGATGCAGACCTTGCCCTGCCAGGGCGTCTCGGTCACCGTGACGGTCACCCGCCCGGCGTCCTCCTTCGCCGACACCCGGTAGTCGGCGCACACACCGCCCTCGAAGGTCACCGTCAGTTCGTCGCCACTGGCGCTGTACCCGGCCGGGTGCACCTCGCGGGTGGCCGGGGCAGTGGTCGCGCCCGGTCCGCTCGGCCGGGGCTCCGGCTGCCCGGACGGCGGGGCGGGCGAGGCCAGATACTTCGGGTCGACCGCCGGATACGTCACCGTGAACGGGGACTGCCCGGCCGCCCCGCGCACCTGGAACAGCCAGGACGGCACCAGCGTCTGCCGCCCCCCGGAAGGGTGCGCCGCCAGCCCGAACACGGCCTTCTCGACGGTCAGGGTGGTCCGCGTACCGCCGCCGCCCGGAGCGGAGGAGGAGCCGCCGGCCGCCTTCCCGCCCGTGGCGGACGAGTCGCACGGCGCCGCCGGCCGGTCCTTCGTACGGTCCTTCGCCGAGTCCTTCAGCGGTACGGGAGCGGCGCACCCGCCGATGCCCCCGCCCCCGCCGGTGCGCGGCGCCGCGTTCAGCAGCTCCAGCGTGCGGCGGGCGTCCAGCACGGGGTACGTGTCGCCCTTCACCGGTGCCTTGAGCTGTCCGCCGGCGGCCAGTACCTCGCCCTGGGGACCGAGGGTCAGGCTGGTCGTCCAGCCCCGCGTGGGCAGCCCGCCGACCACCGGATCGGCCTCGACCACCCGCTGGGCGCCCTGCGTCCGGCTCGCGTCCACCGCCGCGCCCTCCTGCCCCGCCGCCTTCAGCACCGGGGCCGCCGCCTTGCGTGCCGCTGCCTCGCTCACCGGGTGCGCGGCGGGCGCCGCCGGATCGTGCCGGCACATCAGGCCCTTGCAGTCGTCGGTGCCCGGCAGATAGCGGTTGAACGTCCAGGTCCCCGGCGCCGCCCGGCCGACCCGCAGCACCGGCCCGGCGCCGTCCTTGACGTTCCCGATCCGCCACCCCTGCGCGTCGGCCACCGGGGCGCCCGCCACCCCGAGCGCCGCGGCGAGCCGCGCCGCCTCCTCGCGGGTGACCTCGCCCCGCGCCGCGTACACCGGCGCCGAACCGGGCCCCTCGGGCAGGGCGCCCGCCGCCCGGTACGTGGTGCCGTACGGGTCGGGCTCGCCGGGCGCGATGCCGTTCGAGCCGCCGTTCGGGCCACCGGTGGCGGGGCCCGAGCCGTCCGTGCCCGGTCCCGACCGGGTGACGGTCGCGGTGTGGTCGTCCAGCGCCAGCGGCGGGGGAGTGCCGTGGCCGCCGGACGCCGCGGCGTCCGTACGGCCGTCGCCCGAGCCGCCCGTCGCGCCCATGGCCAGATACGCCCCGCCGCCGCCCGCCAGCAGCACCGCGGCGGCCACCGAGGCGGCGACCAGCGGCGGACGGCCCCGCCGGAAGCGCCCGCCGTCCTCGTCGTCCGGGCTCCGCCCGCCGTCGCGGTCACCGCCTCCGCCGCCGCCCCTGCCGTCGTCACCGCCGCCGTGGTCGTCGTGCCCGCCGCCGGCACCGCCCGCGGGCCCCGCGGCATCCGCGGTCGCCGCCTTCGCCGCGTCCTCGTGGTCCGGTCGCTCGGTGTTCACCGCATCGCTCCTTCGCCTGCGCAGCCGTCCCGGTGACCCTGACCCGGCCCTGACAAAGTCGACGGCCGACGGGTCGTGTCCCGTATCCCCCTCACGGGGGACGGCCATGGGACGCGCCGGGGGAGCGCCCGGTTCCACCGGCCGCGACGGACACCGCGACGGATCCCGCGGCCCGCGACGGATCCCGCGGCCGCGCGGCCGCCGTACTCCGCTCAGTCGCCGTACTCCGACATCCCCTCCAGCAGCCGGGCGGACGTGTCCGGGACCGACACGCCGTGGATACGGGCGGCGGACACCGCCGCCGGGGCCGCTCCGGTCCTCCGGGCGGGAGCCGACCAGCGCGGGGCCATCCGGGCGCCGTCCCCGCGCAGCGACGCCAGATCGCCGTCCAGGTCGCCGCCCGGATCGCCGCCCGGGGCGGTACGGACGGGGGCGGCATGGATCTCTTCGTTCGTCATGAGGGAACCGTAAGCACGGCACACCCCGCCGAGAAAGATCTACTATCGGGTAGTTTCGCCCGCTTCAGCGCTCCGCGCCGAACGGGTAGCGTGAACTGTCAGTCCCTCCGCCCACCAGGAGCGTCCACGCCGTGCGCATCGCAGTCACCGGCTCCATCGCCACCGACCACCTCATGACCTTCCCCGGCCGTTTCGCCGACCAGCTCGTCGCGGACCAGCTGCACACGGTCTCGCTCTCCTTCCTGGTCGACCAGCTGGACGTGCGGCGCGGAGGCGTCGGCGCCAACATCGCCTTCGGCATGGGCCAGCTCGGCACCGGCCCGGTGCTGGTCGGCGCCGCCGGATCCGACTTCGGCGAGTACCGCGCCTGGCTGGACCGGCACGGCGTCGACACCGCCTCGGTCCGCATCTCCGAGACCCTGCACACCGCCCGCTTCGTGTGCACCACCGACGCCGACCACAACCAGATCGGCTCCTTCTACACCGGCGCGATGAGCGAGGCCCGCCTCATCGAGCTGAAGACCGTCGCGGACCGCGTCGGCGGCCTCGACCTGGTGCTGATCGGCGCCGACGACCCGGAGGCCATGCTCCGGCACACCGAGGAGTGCCGCTCGCGCTCCATCCCCTTCGCCGCCGACTTCTCCCAGCAGATCGCCCGGATGGACGGCGACGAGATCCGGATACTGCTGGACGGCGCCACGTACCTGTTCTCGAACGAGTACGAGAAGGGCCTCATCGAGACCAAGACCGGCTGGAGCGACGCCGAGATCCTGGACCGCGTCGGCCACCGGGTGACCACCCTCGGCGCGCGCGGCGTGCGGATCGAGCGCACCGGCGAGGACCCGATCGAGGTCGGCTGCGCGGACGAGGAGCGCAAGGCCGACCCCACCGGCGTGGGCGACGCCTTCCGCGCCGGATTCCTGTCCGGTCTCGCCTGGGGCGTCTCCCTGGAGCGCGCCGCCCAGGTCGGCTGCATGCTGGCGACCCTGGTCATCGAGACCGTGGGCACCCAGGAGTACCAGCTGCGCCGGGGCCACTTCATGGAGCGCTTCACCAAGGCGTACGGCGACGAGGCGGCCGGCGAGGTCCGCACCCACCTCGCCTGACCGCACCCGCGCCGGTCCGCCCGCGCGGCGGACAGCCCGTCAGGAGACCCGGCGGACGACGTAGGCCGAGCCCTCGTCCGCCGGCTCCTCGCCGGCGTACTCCTGCCCCCGCATCTCGCACCACGCCGGGATGTCCAGACGCGCGGCCTCGTCGTCCGAGAGGACCCGGACCGTGCCGCCGACCGGCACGTCCCCGATGACCTTCGCCAGCTCGATGACGGGGATCGGGCAGCGCCTGCCGAGCGTGTCGAGGACCAGCTCCCCGGCGCGGGTCCCTTCCGCGGCACGCGCGCCCGGCGCCTCCCGCGGCCCCGGCGCCTGCGCCTGCGGCACCGCCCCCAGCTTCTCCCGTACGCCCGCCACCACGCCCGGCAGCACCGACAGGAACCGCTCGACGTCCTCGGCCGCCGTCCCGGCGGGCAGCGACACCCGCACGTTGCCCTCGCTCAGCACCCCCATCGCCCGCAGCACATGACTCGGGGTCAGCGTGCTGCTGGTGCAGGAGGAGCCCGAGGAGACGGAGAAGCCCTCCCGGTCCAGCTCGTGCAGCAGCGTCTCCCCGTCGACATAGAGACAGGAGAAGGTGACGATCCCCGGCAGCCGGCGCACCGGGTCGCCCACCACCTCCACGTCCGGCACCAGTTCCGGCACCCGCGCCCTGATCCGCTCGGTCAGCTCCCGCAGCCGTACCGCCTCGGCCGCCGCCTCGGCCCGCACCGCCCGCAACGAGGCGGCCGCCGCCACGATCGCCGGCAGGTTCTCGAATCCGGCCGCCCGGCCCGACTCCCGCTCGTCGGCCGGTTCCCGCGGGGCGAACCGCGCGCCCTTGCGCACCACCAGCAGCCCGGTCCCGGACGGCCCGCCCCACTTGTGGGCGCTCGCCGTCAGCAGCGACCAGTCGCCGCCGACCGGCCCCCAGCCGAGCGACTGCGCCGCGTCCACCAGCAGCGGCACCCCCGCGGCGCGGCACACCTCGGCCACCTCGGCGACCGGCTGCTCGGTGCCCACCTCGTGGTTGGCCGACTGGAGGCACGCCAGCGCGGTGTCCGGGCCGAGCGCCGCCGCGTAGGAACCGGCGCTCACCGCGCCGTGCCGGTCGACCGCGACCCGGCCGACGGTCCCGCCCCCCGCCTCGTGGACCTCCGCCGAATGGAGCACCGAGGAGTGTTCGACCGCTGACACGATCAGGTGACGTCCGACCCGGCGCCGCCCGGCCAGCGCCCCCGCGACGCCGGTGTGCACGGCCCGGGTGCCGGACGAGGTGAACACCAGCTCGTCGGCCCGGCAACCCACCCCCTCCGCCGCCGCCTGGCGCGCCGCGTCCAGCAGCAGCCGCGCGCGCCTCCCCTCCTTGTAGAGCCGTGCGGGATCGGCCCACCCCTCGTCGAGCGCGGCGAGCAGGGCCTGACGGGCGACGGGGTGCAGGGGGGCGGCGGAAGCGGCGTCGAAGTAGGGCACGGGTTCACGCTAAGCGCCCCGCCGGGCGCCGGGGAACCGCGGGGCGGCACCACGGCCGCCCCGCGCCCACCATGGAACGCCTGCCTCGCCCGTACCGGCCCGCGCCCGCCGTCGAACCGCCGTGCCGGTGCGGAACACCCGCCTCCGCCCCGACCGGTCCCCGCCTGTCCCGCGCCACCCGCGCCCGCTGCCGCGTCACCGCACCCGCCACACCGCACCCGCCACACCGCACCCCCACCTCCGCCCGCCTCGCTCGCCTTGCTCGCCCCGCACCCGCCACGAACGGCCTACGCCCGCCCGGTTGGGCACCCCGGTGCGCGCCCGGCACGCCCCGGCGAAGCGCCCCACTTCAGGGCATCCCACCCGTCGGCGTGACCCGCGGCGCGTTGGGCCCCCCTCCCCGCGACCCGCCGGAAGGCGTCCAGTAGGGTTTGGTCCGCATAAACATCCAAACCCCTGCCCGACGCAGGGCGGCGACCGACCAGCGAGAAGGCAGGCCGCAGCCAACCGCGCGGGCGAGACTCTCGGGAAGGCGCTACGTGAGTCCCAACGGCTCCGACCGCTCGCCGCGGCGCCCGATGCGGCGGAAGCTGCTGCAGGCACTGACTGCGGGCCTGGTCCTGGCGACCGCAACCGGTTGCACATACAAGGACTTCCCCCGGCTGGGTATGCCCACCCCGGTCACGGAAGAGGCTCCGCGGATCCTCTCCCTGTGGCAGGGGTCCTGGGCCGCCGCGATCGCGGTCGGCGTGCTGGTGTGGGGTCTGATCCTGTGGAGTGCTTTCTTCCACCGGCGCAGCCGCACCAAGGTCGAGGTACCTCCGCAGACCCGGTACAACATGCCCATCGAGGCCCTGTACACGGTGGTCCCGCTCATCATCGTCTCGGTGCTCTTCTACTTCACGGCCCGCGACGAGTCGAAGCTTCTCGACGAATCGAAGAAGCCCGACGTCACGGTCAACGTGGTCGGCTACCAGTGGAGCTGGGCCTTCAACTACGTCACGCCGGTCGCCGGTTCGGCGGGTGACGCGAAGACCGACAAGAACCTGACGGCCATTCCGGACCGGTTCAAGAAGGACTTCCCGGCCGCCGCCGGCGGTGTCTACGACTACGGCACCCCGGGCACCCGGAACCCGCAGACCGGCAACCCGGGCCCGACCCTGTGGCTGCCGAAGGGCAAGACCGTCCGCTTCATCCTCACCTCGCGGGACGTGAACCACTCCTTCTGGGTGGTCCCGTTCCTGATGAAGATGGACGTCATCCCCGGCCACACCAACTCCTTCCAGGTGACCCCCAACCAGGAGGGCACCTTCAAGGGCAAGTGCGCCGAGCTCTGCGGCCAGGACCACTCCCGGATGCTGTTCAACGTGAAGGTCGTCTCGCCGGAGCGTTACGAGCAGCACCTCAAGGACCTCGCTAAGAAGGGGCAGACCGGTTACGTTCCCGCCGGCATCGCGCAGACGAGCCACGAGAAGAACCGGGAGACGAACAACCTGTGAGCATCCTCAACGAACCTCAGGGTGCCGCGGCGGCTGCGGGCTCATACGAGAGCGAGCTGCCGGTCCGGCGCAAGCAACCCGGCAACGTCGTGGTGAAGTGGCTGACGACCACCGACCACAAGACGATCGGCACGCTCTACCTGGTGACGTCGTTCGCGTTCTTCTGCATCGGTGGCGTCATGGCGCTGCTGATGCGTGCGGAGCTGGCCCGTCCGGGCCTCCAGCTCATGTCGAACGAGCAGTTCAACCAGGCGTTCACGATGCACGGCACGATCATGCTGCTGATGTTCGCGACGCCGCTGTTCGCCGGCTTCACGAACTGGATCATGCCGCTCCAGATCGGCGCGCCGGACGTGGCCTTCCCGCGGCTGAACATGTTCGCCTACTGGCTCTACCTGTTCGGCTCGCTCATCGCGGTGGGCGGCTTCCTCACCCCGCAGGGCGCGGCCGACTTCGGCTGGTTCGCCTACGCGCCGCTCTCCGACGCGGTGCACTCGCCGGGTATCGGCGGCGACATGTGGATCATGGGTCTGGCCTTCTCCGGCTTCGGCACGATCCTCGGCTCGGTCAACTTCATCACCACGATCATCTGCATGCGCGCGCCCGGCATGACCATGTTCCGCATGCCGATCTTCGTGTGGAACGTGCTGCTGACCGCGGTGCTGGTCCTGCTCGCCTTCCCGGTGCTGGCCGCCGCGCTGTTCGCCCTGGAGGCGGACCGCAAGTTCGGTGCGCACATCTTCGACGCGGCCAACGGCGGAGCACTGCTGTGGCAACACCTCTTCTGGTTCTTCGGCCATCCAGAGGTGTACATCATCGCCCTGCCGTTCTTCGGCATCATCAGTGAGGTCATCCCGGTCTTCTCCCGCAAGCCGATGTTCGGCTACATGGGTCTGATCGGCGCCACGATCTCCATCGCGGGCCTCTCCGTGACGGTGTGGGCGCACCACATGTACGTCACCGGCGGTGTGCTGCTGCCGTTCTTCTCCTTCATGACCTTCCTGATCGCGGTACCGACCGGTGTGAAGTTCTTCAACTGGATCGGCACCATGTGGAAGGGCAGTCTCTCCTTCGAGACACCCATGCTGTGGGCGACCGGCTTCCTGATCACCTTCACCTTCGGTGGTCTGACCGGTGTCATCCTGGCCGCGCCGCCGCTGGACTTCCACATCTCCGACTCGTACTTCGTGGTGGCCCACTTCCACTACGTCGTCTTCGGCACGGTCGTCTTCGCGATGTTCTCCGGCTTCCACTTCTGGTGGCCGAAGTTCACCGGCAAGATGCTGGACGAGCGCCTGGGCAAGATGACCTTCTGGATGCTGTTCATCGGCTTCCACGGCACCTTCCTCGTGCAGCACTGGCTGGGCACCGAGGGCATGCCGCGACGCATCCCGGACTATCTGGCGGCGGACGGCTTCACCGCGCTGAACACGGTGTCGACGATCTTCTCCTTCCTGCTCGGCCTGTCGATCCTGCCGTTCTTCTACAACGTGTGGAAGACGGCCAAGTACGGCAAGCCGGTCAACATGGACGACCCGTGGGGCTACGGCCGCTCCCTGGAGTGGGCGACGTCCTGCCCGCCGCCGCGGCACAACTTCCTCACCCTGCCGCGGATCCGCAGTGAATCCCCGGCGTTCGACCTGCACCACCCGGAGATCGCCGCGCTGGACCAGCTGGAGAACGCCGGTCACGGCGGGTCCGAGAAGGCTGCCGTCGCCGGCGGCAAGGAGGCCGGCAAGTGAAGATCCAGGGCAAGATGTTCATCTGGCTGAGCGTCTTCCTGCTCGTCATGGCGATCGTCTATGGCGTGTGGTCGAAGGAGCCGGCCGGTACCACGGCGCTCTTCCTCTCGTTCGGCCTGAGCATCATGGTCGGCTTCTACCTCGGCTTCACGGCCAAGCGGGTCGACGCCGGCGCTCAGGACGACAAGGAGGCCGATGTCGCGGACGACGCCGGTGAGCTGGGCTTCTTCAGCCCGCACAGCTGGCAGCCGCTCGCGCTCGGCGTCGGTGGCGCGCTGGCCTTCCTGGGCGTGGCCCTGGGCTGGTGGCTGCTGTACTTC
This sequence comes from Streptomyces sp. PL-25, assembly GCF_058344915.1. NCBI lineage: Bacteria > Bacillati > Actinomycetota > Actinomycetes > Kitasatosporales > Streptomycetaceae > Streptomyces > Streptomyces sp. PL-25. Next base: position 1,879,659 of record NZ_CP136997.1, on the reverse strand, counting down.
GGCGCGCCGATCATCCTGATCGGTCTGTTCGGCTGGGTCTTCGAGTACTACCGCGGTGAGAACCGCACCCAGTAGCACACGGCGCACTTCGGGGAACCCGGGCACTCCATCGAACGAGTGTCCGGGTTCCCTCTTTTTGTCGTACCGGTGTCCCCCGGACGGACGATCCACCGTGCCGGAGTTGACGGGGCTCCTTAGCGTGCTGCCATGAGCACCGAACTGTTCTCCCGGGGCGCAAAGGCCGGTCTCAGCTGCACCGCGCTGGTGGTCGCCCTCGGCGCGGGCGTCACCGCCTGCGGCGCGGACGACAACCCGCTGGCCGCCGACCCGTACGACGCGGCGGATCAGATCGCCTTCAGCGGGCCCACCGAGGCCGGCAAGAAGGCCGACCCGGACAAGCCCCTGGTGGTCACCGCCACGGGCTCCAGCGGACACCTCACGGACGTCAGCGCCGAGGACGCCACCGGACGGCACGTCGCGGGCGAACTCGCCGCCGACGGCAGCCGCTGGCACAGCACCTCACCGCTGGCCGCCGGCGCCCACTACACGCTCACGGTCCGCACCGAGAACGACGACGGCGCACCCGGCCGCAAGGTCCTCACCTTCGACACCAGCAAGCCCGCGACCACCCGGCGCCTGAACATCGAGTTCGGCCCGGAGGCGGGCACCTACGGCGTCGGCGAGCCCATCGTGGCCGAACTCGACCAGCCCGTGAAGGACAAGGCGCAGCGCGCCATCGTGGAGCGCGGCCTCCAGGTGCGCTCCACACCCGCCGTGCAGGGCTCCTGGTACTGGGTGGACGACAAGCAGCTCCACTACCGGCCCCGCGACTACTGGCCCGCGAACGCCACCGTCGAGGTGCGCAGCACCCTGGAGGACATCCGGATCGCCGACGGGCTCTACGGCGGCAGCGCCAAGCCGCTCACCATCACCACCGGGGACCGCGTCGTCGCCGTCACGGACGCGGCCACGCACGCGATGACGGTCTACCGCAACGACGAGAAGATCAAGGAGATCCCGGTCACCACCGGCAAGCCCGGCTTCGAGACCCGCAACGGCGTCAAGGTGGTCCTCGCCAAGCAGTACTTCGTGCGGATGAAGAGCTCCACCGTGGGCATCGCCGCGGGCTCGACGGACTCGTACGACCTGCCGGTCTACTACGCCACCCGGGTGACCTGGAGCGGTGAGTTCGTGCACGCCGCGCCCTGGTCGATCGGCTCCCAGGGCATCGCCAACGTCAGCCACGGCTGCACCGGCATGAGCACCCCGAACGCCAAGTGGTTCTTCGACAACATCCACGAGGGCGACGTGGTCCAGGTCGTCAACTCCAAGGGCGATCCCATGGAACTGTTCGACAACGGCTACGGCGACTGGAACCTGTCCTGGCAGAAGTGGCTCCAGGGCAGCGCCCTGAGCAGCGGCCCGCAGGCCGCCACCCCGCAGGCGGACCAGTCCAGGCTGCGCCCGCAGAGCCTCTGAGCGGCCGCACGAGGGCCTGCCCCGGGGCGGGCCGCAGCCAGCCGGCCGCGGCCCGCCCCGGGCGCTCAGGCGACGAGCGCCTTGCGGCGCAGCAGCGAGGCCAGCGCGCCGGCGAACTCCACCGGGTCCACCGGCAGGGTCACGGCCGCGTCCGCCCGGCTCCAGGTGGCCAGCCAGGCGTCCTGGGGCCGCCCGATGAGCAGCAGCACCGGCGGGCAGCGGAAGACCTCGTCCTTGATCTGGCGGCACATCCCCATGCCGCCCATCGGGACGGACTCGCCGTCCAGGACGCAGACGTCGATCCCGCCCCTGTCCAGCTCGGCGAGGACCGCCGCCGGCGTCGCGCACTCCACGAACTCCACGAGGGGCGCGTCCTGGGCCGGACGCCGGCCGGTGGCCAGCCGCACCTGCTCCCGGGTGTTGGCGTCGTCGCTGTAGACCAGCACCGTGGCGGTCGCCTGCATTGTTCCTCCACGCATCTTGACTCGAGAAGACACAGCAATGTTCGGGAACTTCCGGGTACCGATGGCGCGGATGCTACTCCCTCGTCCACCCCGCCGACACCGCCTTGAACACCCCTTCGATGGGCCATACGGGCTGGACACACCCCACAGACACTCCGAACGGCACCCCCCGGAGTGAGGGCGGGATAAGCGACCGACATAATGTCGGTCGTGGCGACAGCAACGACAGTAGAAACCGGGCACGCGCACCCGTCGGTCAACCGGCCGAACCTCACCAGCGTCGGAACCATCATCTGGCTGAGTTCCGAGCTGATGTTCTTCGCGGCCCTCTTCGCGATGTACTTCACCCTGCGATCGGTGACGGGTCCGGCGCACTGGAAGGAGATGGCGGACAGTCTCAACGTCCCCTTCTCGTCGGTGAACACCACGATCCTGGTGCTCTCCTCGCTCACCTGCCAGCTCGGCGTCTTCGCCGCCGAGCGCGGTGACGTGAAGAAGCTCCGGGGCTGGTTCATCGTCACCTTCATCATGGGTGCGATCTTCATCGGCGGTCAGATCTACGAGTACACGAGCCTGGTGAAGGAGGAGGGGCTCTCCCTCTCCTCCGACCCGTACGGCTCGGTGTTCTATCTGACCACCGGCTTCCACGGCCTGCACGTGACAGGCGGTCTCATCGCCTTCCTGCTGGTCCTCGGCCGCACCTACGCGGCCAAGAGGTTCACCCACGAGCAGGCGACCGCGGCCATCGTCGTGTCCTACTACTGGCACTTCGTCGATGTCGTCTGGATCGGCCTCTTCGCCACGATCTACCTGATCAAGTAGCCGACGAACCGATCCCAGTCCGCAAAGCATCGACGCAGAAGATCCTGACACCGGGGTAATCCGTGAAAAAGCTCTCCGCACGACGACGCCATCCGCTGGCGGCGGTCGTCGTCCTCCTTCTCGCGCTGGCGGCCACGGGGGGGCTGTACACCGCGTTCGCGCCCGCGAGCAAGGCGAAGGCCGACGAGTCGGCTCAGTCCCTCACCATCGAGGAGGGCAAGAAGCTCTACCAGGTCGGCTGCGCAAGCTGCCACGGCACCGGTGGTCAGGGCACCACTGACGGTCCGTCCCTGGTGGGCGTGGGCGCCGCGGCAGTCGACTTCCAGGTGGGCACCGGCCGTATGCCGGCCCAGCAGCCCGGCGCGCAGGTCCCGCGCAAGAAGGTCATCTACACCCAGGCCGAGATCGACCAGCTGGCGGCCTACATCGCCTCCCTGGGCGCCGGCCCGGCCGTGCCGACGACGAACCAGTACAGCCCGGAGGGCGCGGACATCGCCAAGGGCGGTGAGCTGTTCCGCACCAACTGCGCCCAGTGCCACAACTTCACCGGCAAGGGCGGTGCGCTCACGCACGGCAAGTTCGCCCCGGACCTCGAGGGTGTCGACCCGAAGCACATCTACGAGGCCATGCAGACCGGCCCGCAGAACATGCCCTCCTTCCCCGACACGACCCTGTCGGAGAAGAACAAGAAGGACATCATCGCGTACCTGAACGCGGTCAACAGCGACAACTCGGACAACCCCGGCGGTCTCGAACTGGGTGGCCTCGGGCCGGTCAGCGAGGGTCTGTTCGCGTGGATCTTCGGACTGGGCGCGCTGGTCGCCGTCGCCGTGTGGGTCGCCGCTCGGACCGCAAAGGCCAAGAAGTCATGAGTACCCAAGACATCCCAGAAGAGAACCTGCCTGCTGAGCAGGGCGCGGCGCACGGCGCCGCAGAGGTCGCGGACGACAGGAACCCGTTCGCCGACCCGGGCCTGCCGCCCCACGAGCACCGGATCCAGGACGTCGACGAGCAGGCCGCCCGCCGGTCCGAGCGCGTCGTCGCCATGCTGTTCACGGTCTCCATGCTGGCCACCGCGGGCTTCATCGCCTCGTACGTGACCATCCCGAACGACAAGTCGGTCTACGTCTTCCCGCTCGGGCACATCAGCGCGATCAACTTCGCGCTGGGTCTGACGCTGGGCGTGGCGCTGTTCTGCATCGGCGCGGGCGCGGTCCACTGGGCCCGCACGCTGATGTCGGACGCCGAGGTCGCCGACGAGCGTCACCCGATCGAGGCGTCCCCCGAGGTCCGCGCGAAGGTCCACGCCGACTTCAAGCAGGGTGCCAAGGAGTCCGCGATCGGCCGCCGGCCGCTGATCCGCAACACCATGCTGGGCGCGCTCACCCTGGTGCCGCTGTCCGGTGTGTTCCTGCTGCGCGACCTGGGCCCGCTGCCCAAGGAGACGCTGCGGCACACCCTGTGGGCCAAGGGCAAGCGCCTGGTCAACATGAACACCAACCAGCCGCTGCGTCCCGAGGACGTCATCGTCGGTTCGCTCACCTTCGCCAAGCCCGAGGGCCTGGAGGAGACGGACGAGGACTTCCAGACCGAGATCGGCAAGGCCGCCCTGATGATCGTCCGGCTCCAGCCGGACAACATCAAGGACAAGCGCGAGCTGGACTGGTCGTACCAGGGCGTCGTGGCCTACTCGAAGATCTGCACCCACGTCGGTTGCCCGATCTCCCTGTACGAGCAGCAGACGCACCACGTGCTGTGCCCGTGCCACCAGTCCACCTTCGACCTCTCCGACGGTGCCCGAGTCATCTTCGGCCCGGCCGGTCACGCCCTGCCGCAGCTGCGCATCGGCGTGGACAGCGAGGGGTACCTCGAAGCGCTCGGCGACTTCGAGGAGCCCGTCGGTCCTGCATTCTGGGAGCGCGGATGAGTACTGCAGCAAGCAACGAGCCGAACCGCTCGCGCGGTAAGGCACCGGCCGGCGAGAAGCTCGCCGACTGGGCCGACGGCCGGCTGGGCATCTACAGCCTGGCCAAGGCCAACATGCGCAAGATCTTCCCCGACCACTGGTCGTTCATGCTGGGTGAGGTCTGCCTCTACAGCTTCCTGATCATCATCCTCACGGGTGTGTATCTGACGCTGTTCTTCCACCCGTCGATGAACGAGGTGGTGTACCACGGCAGCTACGTCCCGCTCCAGGGACAGCTGATGAGTGAAGCGTTCAACTCGACCATGCACATCTCCTTCGAGGTGCGCGGTGGTCTGCTCATCCGGCAGATCCACCACTGGGCGGCGCTGATCTTCCTCGCCGGCATGTTCGTGCACATGATGCGCGTGTTCTTCACCGGCGCGTTCCGCAAGCCGCGTGAGATCAACTGGATGTTCGGCTTCCTGCTGTTCGTCCTGGGCATGTTCACCGGTTTCACCGGCTACTCGCTCCCGGACGACCTGCTGTCCGGCACCGGTGTCCGCTTCATGGAGGGCGCGATCCTGTCCGTGCCGATCGTCGGCACGTACGTCTCGTACTTCCTCTTCGGCGGCGAGTTCCCCGGCCACGACTTCGTGGCCCGGTTCTACTCGATCCACATCCTGCTGCTGCCGGGCATCATGCTCGGCCTGGTCGTCGGCCACCTGATCCTGGTCTTCTACCACAAGCACACGCAGTTCGCGGGCCCCGGCAAGACGAACAACAACGTCGTCGGCATGCCGCTGCTGCCGGTCTACATGGCCAAGGCCGGAGGCTTCTTCTTCCTGGTCTTCGGTGCCATCGCGGCCGTCGCGGCGATCGCGCAGATCAACCCGATCTGGGCCATCGGCCCCTACCGGCCGGACCAGGTGTCCACCGGCGCCCAGCCCGACTGGTACATGGGTATGGCCGAGGGCCTGATCCGCGCGATGCCCGGCTGGGAGATCAACTTCTGGGGCCACACGCTGGTCCTGGGCGTGTTCATCCCGCTGGTGCTCTTCGGTGTGGTCCTCATCGCCCTCGCGGTGTACCCGTTCATCGAGTCCTGGGTCACCGGCGACAAGCGCGAGCACCACATCCTGGACCGCCCGCGCAACGTCCCGACCCGCACCGCCTTCGGCGCCGCGTGGATCGCCTGGTACTTCGTGCTGCTGGTCGGCGGTGGAAACGACCTGTGGGCCACCCACTTCCACCTGTCGATCAACGCCATCACCTGGTTCGTGCGGATCGCGTTCTTCGTGGTCCCGGTCATCACCTTCGTGATCACCAAGCGGATCTGCCTCGGCCTCCAGCGCCGGGACAAGGAGAAGGTGCTGCACGGCCGCGAGTCCGGCATCATCAAGCGCCTGCCGCACGGTGAGTTCATCGAGGTCCACGAGCCGCTCAGCCAGGAGCAGCTGTACACCCTCACCGCCCACCACCAGTACGAGCCGGCCGAGATCGGCCCGACGGTGGACGAGAACGGTGTCGAGCGCAAGGTCGGCGGTACGGAGAAGCTGCGCGCCAAGCTCAGCAACGCGTACTACGGCGAGGACAACCAGATCTCGAAGCCGACCGTCGAGGAGTACAAGGAGATCACGAGCGGCCACGGCCACCACTGATCACTGACCCCTGAGCGTCGCCACGCCAGGCCGGAGGGCCCCGTCCGAACCCCGGATGGGGCCCTCCGCCGTCCCCCGGGCTGGATAGGGTGGACGGTGATACGACACCCCCCGTCCCATGGCCCTGAGCACCGGCCGGGACACCGGATCAGGAGCGGCTTATGAGCGCTGTGACCCCCGCTGGAGGCGACACCGCGGCGGGCCGTTCCTGGCCCGTCCTGCTGAACGGCCTGCTGGACCGCCGCGACCTCACCGCCGACGACACCGCCTGGGCCATGGACCGGATCATGGGCGGCGAGGCGACCGACGCCCAGATCGCCGGCTTCGCGGTGGCGCTGCGCGCCAAGGGCGCCACCGTCGCGGAGATCACCGGCCTGGTGCGCACGATGTACGAGCACGCCAAGGTGATCCAGGTGCCCGGCGCCACCGTCGACATCGTCGGCACCGGCGGCGACGGCGCCAAGACGGTGAACATCTCCACCATGTCCTCGATCGTGGTGGCCGGCACCGGCGCCAAGGTCGTCAAGCACGGCAACCGGGCCGCGTCCTCCGCCTCCGGCGCCTCCGACGTGCTGGAGAAGCTGGGCGTCAACCTCGATCTGACGCCTCGCCGGGTGGCGGAGGTCGCCGAGGAGGCCGGGATCACCTTCTGCTTCGCGGTGAAGTTCCACCCGGCGCTGCGCCATGTGGGCGCGGCCCGCGGCCAGCTGGGCATCCGCACGGTGTTCAACCTGCTGGGCCCGCTGACCAACCCGGCCCAGGTGAAGGCGCAGGCGGTCGGTGTGGCCGTGGCCCACGAGGCGCCCATCGTGGCGGGTGTCTTCGCCGAGCGCGGCAACTCCTCCCTGGTCTTCCGGGGCGACGACGGCCTGGACGAGCTGACCACCACGGCCACCTCGCGGGTCTGGGTGGTGCACGAGGGCACGGTCACCGAGGAGCGCTTCGACCCCCGCGACGTCGGCCTCGACCTGGTGCCGGTGGAGGCGCTGCGCGGCGCCGACGCCTCCTACAACGCGGAGGTGGCCCGCCGCCTGCTGGACGGCGAGCACGGTCCCGTACGGGACGCGGTGCTGCTGAACTCGGCGGCTGCCCTGGTCGCCCTGGAGCCGGGCTCCGGGACGCTGGCGGAGCGGATCAGGGCCGGTATGGCGCGGGCCGCCGAGTCGATCGACTCCGGGGCGGCCCGGGGCACGCTGGAGCGCTGGGTGGCCGCCAGCAACGCCTGAGCGCCCCCGCGGTACGCGTCCGCACGCGGTGAGGTGACGCGAGGCGCGGTCCACGATCCGGACCGCGCCTTGCGCACAGAAGATCGTGTGGCAGGATGGCACCAGGTCATGAGTGACAGCCATGTGGCCCCGGCCGGCTGTCCGGCAACCCTCCGTCCGTGGCGGGGTGCCCCGGGTGAAGACCAGGTCGTAGGCAGCGAGGTCTACGGCAAGCGCGGACCCCTCGCGCGCTTCCCAGGGAAGTGCGGGGCCAGGGGTCCTGGTCGGTCGAGGGAGCCTTCCGTGAGCAAGCGAATGCGTTAGGGCGTCGAGCCCCGCCTCCGCACACCCACTTCACCCTTCCGCGCCGGTGCCCCGTGCCGGGCTCGCGCGGTCGGTTCACCCTGCCTTCACGGGAGTTCCCCCATGTCTGTCTCCACCGCTGCCGCCGACCAGTCCGTCTGTGCCCCGCTGCCCGTTCTGGGCCGGGATGTCACCGTGCCGCTCGTCACCGGCGGCGAAGTCACCTACGCCGCCCTCGACTACGCGGCCAGCGCCCCCGCGCTCCAGCAGGTCTGGGACGACGTGGCCGCCTACGCGCCGTACTACGGCAGCGTGCACCGCGGCGCCGGCTACCTCTCCCAGCTCTCCACCGACCTGTTCGAGAACGCCCGGCGCACCGTCGCCGAGTTCCTGGACTGCCGCGCGGACGACCAGGTGGTGTTCACCCGGTCCACCACCGACTCGCTGAACCTGCTGGCCCGGGTGGTCCCGGCCGACTGCCGGGTGTTCGTCTTCGAGACCGAGCACCACGCCTCGCTGCTGCCCTGGCGCGACGCCCAGGTGACCTGCCTGAACGCCCCGCGCACCCCGGAGCAGGCCGTCGCCACCCTGGAGCGGGCGCTGGCCGACCGCGAGCCCTACGGCCCTGCCCTGGTCTGCGTCACCGGCGCCTCCAACGTCACCGGCGAACTGTGGCCGGTACGGGAACTGGCCGCCGCCGCCCACGCGCACGGCGCCCGGATCGTGCTGGACGCCGCCCAGCTCGCCCCGCACCACCCGGTGTCCGTCAAGGACCTCGACGTCGACTGGGTCGCCTTCTCCGGGCACAAGCTGTACGCCCCCTTCGGCTCCGGCGTGCTGGCCGGGCGCGCCGACTGGCTGCGCGAGGCCGAGCCCTACCTCGCGGGCGGCGGCGCTAGCCGCCGGGTGTCCCGCCGCGCCGACGGGGGAGTGGACGTGGAGTGGCACGACAGCGCCGCCCGCCACGAGGCCGGCTCGCCCAACGTCATCGGCGCCTACTCCATCGCGGCGGCCTGCAAGGCGCTGACCGAGGCCGGGTTCGACACGCTGGTCGCCCGCGAGCAGCACCTCATCGACAGGGTCCGGGAGGGCCTGGCCGCGGTTCCGCAGGTGCGGGTGCTCTCCCTGTTCGGGGACGACGCCCCGCGGGTCGGCGTGATCTCGTTCGTCGTGGAGGGCTGGAACAGCTCGCACTTCGCCGCCGCGCTCTCCGCCGAGTACGGCATCGGCGTCCGCGACGGGCTCTTCTGCGCCCACCCGCTGGTGCGCACCCTGCTCGGCAGCGACCCGCAGACCCAGGGTGAGTGCGGCGCCCCCGAGGCCGCGCCCGGCGAGAAGTCCCTCAACGCGATCCGTGTCAGCTTCGGCGCGGGCACCCCCGACGAGCATGTGGAGCGCTTCGTGACGGCGGTGCGCGAGCTGGTCAGCGACGGCGCCAAGTGGCGCTACCGCACGGAGGACGGCCGCTGCGTCCCGGCGGTGTGAACCCCGCGGCCCCCGAGGCGGCGGACCGGCCGGAGGTCAGGAGTCCAGACCGATGGCGAACGCCGCCTCCAGGTCGTGCTGCGAGTACGTGCGGAACGCCACGTGGGTGTCCGTCGCCTCCACCCCGGGGATCTTGCTGATCCGGCCCGGGATGATCTCCGCCAGGTCCTCGTGCCGGCCCACCCGCACCATGGCGATCAGGTCGTAGGTGCCGGTGACGGAGAAGACCTCGCTGACGCTCTCCAGCGAGGCGATCCGCTCGGCGATCTCGGGGATCCGGTCCACGCTGGTCTTGATGAGGACGATCGCGGTGATCACGGCTGGTTCTCTCCCTCGGGGGCCGGAGCGGGGCTGACCTTCACTCTAGCCGTGCGCCCGTGGCCGGCCCACGCGCAGCCGAAGCCGAGGCCGAAGCCGATGACATGGGCCAGGTACGCCACACCCGGCCCGTCGCCGGCCCGGCCCGCGGCCAGCCACTGCAGGGCCGCCCAGAAGGGCAGCACCACCCAGGCGGGCAGGCGCAGCGGCAGGAAGAACAGGAACGGCAGCAGGCTGGTCACCCGGGCCCGCGGGAACAGGTACAGGAAGGCGCCGAGCACCGCCGAGATCGCCCCCGACGCCCCGACCAGGGTCTGGCCGGAGTCCGCGTGCGCGGCGGCGTACCCGAGCAGGGCCAGATAGCCGCAGCCCAGGTAGAACAGGGTGAAGCGGACCCGGCCCAGGCGCTGCTCGGTCATCGCGCCGAAGACGTGCAGGAAGAGCATGTTGCCGAGCAGATGGACCCAGCTGCCGTGCACGAACAGGGCCGTGGCCGGGGTGAGCGCCGCCCGCGGGGAGCCCGAGAACAGGTCGGCGGGGACCACGCCCCAGCGCCGGAAGTACGCCTGCTGGGCGAGGAGCAGCCCGTGCCCGGTGCCGTAGGAGGGGAACAGGCCGGAGGCCGGACTCATCGCGAAGACCAGGCAGCACAGGGCGAGCATCGCACTTGTCACCGGCGCGCGCGTGGTCCGTACCGCCCGCAGGGCCCGGAGGACTCGGGCGGGCACCGCGTTCCTGGAGCTGGTCATGTGCACAGAGCATGGCGTAACGGGACGCATCCGCACAGAGCGCCTCGCCGCCGTGGACAGCCGGGCGCCGAGTGGCTCCCAGGCCGTAGGGTTACGGCCGACGCTCCGGGGACACCGGCGCGGCACGGTCCCGGAAGGAAAGTGAGCAGCCACGATGACGGTTCCCCTGCCGACCGCCACGACGCGGTGGCGCTGCACGCTGTGCGGCAACCTCACCCGTTTCGACGTGACGCGCTCGTCGAAGGTCGTCGAGTACGTCCACCTCGACCTGGCCGGTGAGCCCACGGTCGAGGAGCGCGAGGTCGTCAGTGAGACCATCGAGTCGGTGCGCTGCCGCTGGTGCAACGCCGTGGACAAGGTGGAACTCGTGGACAGGCCGGGCGCCGGCTCCTGAGCGGAGCGGGCCCCGCACAGGTGGTCCCCGCGGGGATCCCGTGACGCATTGGGGTGACGGATGGCGCAGACACAAGGCGGGGAGCCGGGCGACGGCGCCGCTGAGGTGCTGGACCGTCCGCTGCCCGACGGCGTACGGCGCCGGGTCGTGCAGATCGTGGCCGACGCCTTCGGGCAACTGACCGTCGGTGAGCTGCCCGCGCAGCTGCGCCAGTACGCCCGGTTCGCGCCCAACCGCCGCGCCAAGTTCGCGGGCAACGCGATGGCGGCGGCGCTGGAGACCGACCCGCTGTTCCGGCAGCGGGTCGGGGAGAAGTTCCGCGAGGCGCAGGGCGAGCTGTGCGGGGCCCTGGACTCCGGCGCGCCGCCGCCGGCCGCCGACCCGCTCGACGTGGCCGCCGCCGCCTATGTGCTGCGCCCCGCGGGCTGGGTGAAGCTGGTGACCGCGGCCGGCGAGGAGGCGCTGCGGGCGCACGCCGAGCGCGTCGACGAGGAGAGCCGGGCCGAACTGGAACGGCTGCGCGAGCAGCTCGCCGGGGCCCGCGAGCAGACCCGCGCCGAGACCGAGCGCCTGCGCGCCGAACTGGACGCGGTCCGCCGGGAGACCGAGGCGCTGCACCGCAAGCTGCGCGCCGCGCTCAGCGACGTCAAGCGCGGCGAGGCGGCGCTGCGCAAGGCGCGCGGTGAGACGGAGAGCGTGCGCGCCGAGGGGCAGGTGCAGATCTCGGCCGCCGAGAGCGAGAACCGGCGCCTCAAGGCCCGGCTGGGCGAGGCGGAGGCGGCCCTGGAGGCCACCCGCAAGGCGGCGCGCGAGGGCCGCAGCGTCGAGGACATGCGGGTGCGGCTGCTCCTGGACACCGTGCTGGAGGCGGCGCAGGGGCTGCGGCGCGAACTCGCGCTGCCCCCGGTGTCCGTACGGCCGGCCGAGACCGTGGACGCGGTGGAGCCGGGCCGGATGACGCCGAAGGACATCGCCGCGCGGGCGCTGTCCGAGCACGACCCGGCGATCCTGGACCAGTTGCTGGCGCTGCCGCAGGCGCATCTGGTCGTCGACGGCTACAACGTCACCAAGACCGGCTATCCGCAGATGCCGCTGGAGAAGCAGCGGCTGCGCCTGCTCGGACAGCTCTCGCAGCTCGCCGCGCAGACCGGCGCCGAGGTCACCTGTGTCTTCGACGGCGCGGAACTGGCGGCGCCGGTGCTGCTCGCGCCGCCGCGCGGGGTGCGGGTGCTGTTCTCCAAGCCGGGCGTCACCGCCGACGAGCTGATCCGTCAGCTGGTGCGGGCCGAGCCGCCGGGCCGGCCGGTCATCGTCGCCTCGACCGACCGCGAGGTGGCCGACGGCGTCGCCAGGGCGGGGGCGCGGCCGGTGGCGTCGGCGATGCTCCTGAAGCGCCTGTTCCGCGGCTGAAAGCGTCTGTGGCGCGGTCTATTCCGGACATAAGCAGATCTCCTGCTCATTCGTGACAGGGAGGTTTAATGCCCGAATTGACGGAACCGTCACGCGACGTAGCGTCAACCGCGCCTCACCCCAGGTGAGTTCCTGGCAAAGAATGCGGTGCGTGACGGGTTTTCTTGTCGGTAGGATTTGAATTCATCACGATGAGGTCACTAGGGTCTGGCTTCGAACCTCCGAGCGGGTGATCACTCACAAGAAGGAGCTCGCTTCCGTGGCGTCCCACCGTCGACCCAAACAGCCCAGCCGTGCCCGGGTGACCATGCTCACCACCGCGGCAGCCGCCGCCGTCGCGATCAGCGCGCAGTCGGCCAACGCGGCACCGAGCGAGAAGCCCAGCAAGGACGAGGTCAAGTCCAAGGTCGACACGCTCTACGAGCAGGCGGAGCAGGCCACCGAGAAGTACAACGGGGCCAAGGAGAAGCAGGAGAAGCTCCAGAAGGAGATCTCCACCATCCAGGACAACGTCGCCCGCGGCCAGCAGGACCTCAACAAGCTGCGCGACGGCCTCGGTTCGATGGCAGCAGGCCAGTACCGCAGCGGCGGCATCGACCCCTCCCTCCAGCTCTTCCTCTCGTCCCACCCGGACGAGTACCTGGACAAGGCCGCCACCCTCAGCCAGGTCAGCGGGCAGCAGGCCGACTCCCTGAAGAAGATCCAGGACAAGCAGCGCCAGCTCGCCCAGCAGCGCGCCGAGGCCACCGGCAAGCTCAAGGACCTCTCCGCCACCCGTACCGAACTGGGCAACAAGAAGAAGGAAGTCCAGAGCAAGCTGGCCGAGGCGCAGAAGCTCCTCAACACCCTGACCGCGCAGGAGAAGCAGCAGCTCGCCCAGGCCGAGCAGTCCCGCGCCACCCGCGGCACCGAGCGCGTGTCCATGGGCAAGGTATCGCCCGGCAGCGGCCACGCGGGCGCCGCCTTCTCCGCCGCCCAGAGCGTGATCGGCAGCCCCTACGTCTACGGCGCCACCGGCCCGTCCTCCTTCGACTGCTCGGGCCTGACCTCCTGGGCCTACGCCCAGGCCGGCGTCACCATCCCGCGTACCTCCGAGGCCCAGGCCAACGCCGGCCAGCGCATCTACTCGCAGAGCCAGCTCCAGGTCGGCGACCTGGTGCTCTTCTACGGCGACCTGCACCACGTCGGCCTGTACGCGGGCAAGGGCATGGTCCTGCACGCCCCGCACACCGGCGCCAACGTGCGCTACGAGTCGATCGGCAACATGCCCTTCCAGTTCGGCGTCCGCATCTGAGTCCGAACCGGCTCCACCGGCACGCCGTCACACCGCCCGAACGGGCGAATCGCATCAACGCACGCTGACCCCGCGCCCCGCCCCTGACCTGTGTCGGAGGCGGGGCGCCGTGTCGTACGCCCGCCGAGGTCTTTGGCCGGTGCGTGCCGACGCGGCTACTGTCGGCCGCGTTTCCCCCACCGCCGTGGCGCACCGCGCCGCACCCGCGGCCCGAGGGGAGACCGTCCGTGCTGACCAGTGGAGGGAGTTCGGCTTCCCGTGGGGTCCCATCGCCGTCTTGCACCGTCCGGTCCCGACCGGGGCACCGGTGCCGCCCGTGCCGCCGTCACCGTGCTGTCCGCCGCCGCCGCGGCCCTGGGCGCGCTGCCGGCCGCCGCCCCGGCCGCCGCCGCACCGCACGGCGGGACCCGGGCCGAGGTGGACCGCCTCTACCACGAGGCGGAGAAGGCGACCGAGGACTACGACCGGGCCGACGAACGCGCCGACGCGCTGCGCCGCCAGGTGCACGACGCCCAGGACCGCATCGCCCGCCGGCAGCAGCGCGTCAACACCCTGCGCGAGTCGATCGGTTCGGTGGCCGGCGCGCAGTACCGCTCCGGCGGCATCGACCCGTCCCTCGCCCTGCTGTTCTCCCGCGACCCGGCCGAGTACCTGGACCGGGCGAGCACCCTGGACCGGATCAGCGCGCACCAGGCCGGCGAACTCCAGGCGCTGCGCCAGGCGCTGCGCTCGCTCGCCCAGCAGCGCGCCGAGGCCACCGGCGCCCTCGCCGAACTGGAGAAGAGCCGCACCGCCGTCGCCGCCCACAAGCACACCGTGGAACGGAAACTGGCCCAGGCCCGGCGGCTGCTGAACTCCCTCAGCCGCGCCGAGCGCGACGCCTACACCCGCACCTCCCGCTCCGGCCGCGACGACCTCCTGTCCGGGCCGGACGCCGGCCCGGCCGCCTCCGGGCGCGCCGCCGCCGCCCTCGCCGCCGCCCGCTCCGCGCTCGGCCGCCCCTATGTGTGGGGCGCCAACGGCCCTTCGGGCTTCGACTGCTCGGGCCTCATGCAGTGGGCGTACGCACAGGCCGGGGTGCATCTGCCGCGCACCTCGCAGGAGCAGCGCTACGCCGGCCGGCAGATCCCGCTCTCCCAGGCCCGGCCCGGCGACCTCGTCGTCTACCGCTCCGACGCCAGCCACGTGGCCATGTACGTCGGCGGCGGCCGGGTGATCCACGCCCCGCACCCGGGCGCCCCCGTGCGCTACGACCCCGTGAACATGCTGCCGATCTCCTCGGTCACCAGGGTCTGACGGCGCCCCGGCGCCGCCGTACGATCGGGCAATGGCCGGGCGCGGACGGGTACGGGGAAGAACGGTGGCGGCGGCGTCCCTGCTGCTCGCCTCGCTGACGGCGTGCGGCGGCCCGACCGCCGCCGACACCGCCCGCGCGCAGGTGCAGCACCTGCTCGACACCCGCGCGGCGGCGGTCCTCCACCACGACGCGGCCGCCTACGCCACCACCGGCACCCGCACCCCGTACACCCGGCTGCGGGCCGTGCCGTTCACCGCCTGGTCCTACCGCGTGACCGCGGTGCGCCGCAGCGGCGCCACGGCCACCGCCGACGCCCAGCTCAGCTACCGGGTGACCGGCTACGACACCGCCCCCGTCACCGTAGGCCGCACCCTGACCCTGTCCACCGCCGCCGACGGCGCGTGGTACGTCGACTCCGAACGTCCGGCGCGCGAGGCGGCGCAGCAGCTGTGGGACCAGGGCACCGTGGGCGTGGCCCGGGGCCGCAGCAGCATCGTCCTCGGCGTCGGGCAGAGCACGCGCTCGCTGCGCGACTACGCCTCCCTCGCCGACCACGCGGTGCCCGCCGTGTCGGACGCCTGGGGCACCGACTGGAGCCGCCGCGTGGTCGTGCTGGTCCCCGGCTCGCTGGACGCCATGGCCGCGCTGCTCGGCTCGCCCGCCGACGACTACCGGGGCATCGCCGCCGTCACCACCGGCGAGGCCGGGGGCAGCGGGCGGGCCCCCGCCGACCGGGTCGTCGTCAACCCCGACGCGTACAGCCTGCTGGGCCCGCTCGGCCGGCAGGTCGTGCTCACCCACGAGACCACCCATGTCGCCACCCGCGCCCACACCGACGCCGCCACCCCGCTGTGGCTCTCCGAGGGCTACGCCGACTGGGTCGGCTACCGCGAGTCCGGGCGCACCCCCGAGCAGGCCGCGCCGGAACTCCAGCACGCCGTGGCCGACGGGCACGTCCCCGCCGCGCTGCCCGCCGACAAGGACTTCGGCTTCGCCGAGGACTCCACCCGCCTCGCCCAGTCCTACGAGGGCGGCTGGCTGGCCTGCCGGATGATCGCCGCCCACTGGGGCGAGGACCGGCTGGACGCGTTCTACCGCGCCGTCGGCGCCCACGACCGCCGCTCGGGCGCGGTCGAGGCCGCGCTGCGCACGGTGCTGGGCACGGACCTGGCGCGGTTCACCGGGCAGTGGCGGGAGTATCTGCGGGAGCAGCTGGGCTGAGCGGCGCGCGGCGCGCGGCGGAGCCGGGGAGGAGCCGACGCCGAGGAGGCCGGGTCAGGGGGCGGGGGACGGCTGCCGGGTGCGGGCGGGGGCCCGGTCGTGCGGGGACGGCGGGCCCGCGGGCCGGGCGGCGGTGCCGCGCCACAGGACGCGGCCCGCGCCCAGACAGGCGGCCACCAGCAGACCGTTGCGCAGGAACATCAGCGTCAGGCCCAGCGGGTCGCTCGCCACGACGTGCCCGAAGTACACCGGGAACTCCAGCACGGTCACCAGGGCCGCGGCCAGCACCAGGGCGACGGCCGGCCACATGCGGCTGCCCGCGCAGCACCCGCAGACCGCGCCGAGCCCCACCAGCCACACCAGGTACTGCGGGCTGATCACCCGGCTGGTCACCGTGAACAGCAGCACCGCCGTGAACGCGGCGTCCACGACCACGCACGGCGCGAGCCGCCCGTGCCGGGTCCGCAGCCGCCACCACAGCAGCCAGCCGAAGGCCGCCGCCGTCAGCACCTGCGCGCCCGCGCTCACCGCGCCGACGTACGGCCCCAGGAACTCCATCGACCCGTAGTGCAGCAGCACCTGCCCCTGCCAGCCGAACAGCCGTGCCGCGTGCAGGACGAGCGCGCCCAGCGACTCCACCTCCGTGCCCCGGCCGCCCTGCGCGGCCAGGAAGGACAGCGTGCCGGGCACGCACAGCGCGCACACCGCCACCGGCACGGCCACCGTCACCGCCGCGGCCGTCCACGCCCGCCGCCCGCTCCGCCCCCGCACTCCCGCGAGCAGCAGCACCGGCCACACCTTGAGCAGCGCCCCGAGGCCCGCCAGCACCCCCAGCACCCGGGGCCTGCGGGCGCCCGTGAGCAGCGCGGCCACGGCCACCGCGGTCACCAGCACGTCGTAGCGGGCGTAGAGGACCGGGCCCAGCAGGGGAGCGCCCGCCGTCCACACCCACGCGCCGCGCAGCGGACGGCCCAGCCGCCGCCCGCCGCACAGCAGCAGGCACAGCACCGCCAGATCGGCCGCGCACGCCAGGGCGAAGAAGGCGTCGGCGTACCCGAGGAACGGCAGCGCCAGCGGGGCGAGCAGGGCGAGCGCGGCCCCGGGCGGGTACTGCCAGGCGACGTCGTCGGCCGGGAACGCGCCCTGCCGCAGCACCTCGGACCAGCCCTGGTAGATCACCGACACATCACCGGTGACGTCCGGACCCGGGAACACCAGCACCCGCAGCACGTACAGCAGCAGCACCGCACGGCTCACCGCCCAGACCGCGAGCACCACCGCCGGACGCCGCACCCCGCCTGCCTCGTCCACCTCGGCCCCTCGTCCGTCCGCCGCCGGCCACGTCCCACGCCCATCGTCCCCGCCGCCGCGCCCGGCGACCACGCGGACACCGCCGCACGGGGGCCGGGCGGGTGGAGAGGGTGGATTGGGTAGGGTCTGCGGCGATGCACAAGACCCTCGTCGTCACCAATGACTTTCCGCCCCGCCCCGGCGGCATCCAGGCGTTCCTGCACAACATGGCGCTGCGCCTCGATCCCGGACAGCTCGTCGTGTACGCCTCCACCTGGAAGCGGAGCCGGGAGGGCGTGCGGGCGACGGCCGCCTTCGACGCGGAGCAGCCCTTCACCGTCGTCCGGGACCGCACGACGATGCTGCTGCCCACCCCGGACGCCACCCGGCGCGCGGCCGGGCTGCTGCGCGAGCACGGCTGCACCTCGGTGTGGTTCGGGGCGGCGGCCCCGCTCGGCCTGATGGCGCCCGCCCTGCGCGGGGCGGGCGCCGAACGGCTGGTGGCCACCACCCACGGCCACGAGGCCGGCTGGGCCCAACTGCCCGCCGCACGGCAGCTGTTGCGCCGCATCGGCCGGTCCACCGACACGATCACCTACCTCGGCGAGTACACCCGCTCCCGGATCGCCGCCGCGCTGACACCCGACGCCGCCGCACGGATGGCGCACCTCCCGCCAGGCGTGGACGAGAAGGTCTTCCACCCGGGTTCCGGCGGCCCCGAGGTGCGCGCCCGGCTCGGGCTCACCGACCGCCCGGTCGTCGTGTGCGTCTCCCGGCTGGTCAAGCGCAAGGGCCAGGACACCCTGATTCGCGCGATGCCCGCGATCCTCGCCGCCGAGCCGGACACCGTCCTGCTGATCGTCGGCGGCGGCCCCTACGAGCGGGACCTGCGCCGCCTCGCCGACGAGACGGGCGTCGCCGCGTCCGTGCGCTTCACCGGCGCGGTCCCCTGGAGCGAACTGCCCGCCCACTACGGCGCCGGTGACGTCTTCGCCATGCCCTGCCGCACCCGCCGCGGCGGCCTGGACGTCGAGGGCCTGGGCATCGTCTACCTGGAGGCCTCCGCGACCGGCCTCCCCGTCGTCGCCGGCGACTCCGGCGGCGCACCCGACGCCGTCCTGGACGGCGAGACCGGCTGGGTCGTCCCCGGCGGCTCCCCCCACCACACCGCCGACCGCATCACCACCCTCCTCGCCGACCCCCAACTCCGCCACCGCATGGGCGAACGAGGCCGCCAGTGGATCGAACAGACCTGGCGCTGGGACTTGTTGGCGGAACGGCTGAGGGAACTCCTGTAGCGGGAGGGCGGAGAACTCAGCTGGGGGCGCAGGGGGCTGGTCCTCCGCGGGTGCTCCGGTGGTCAGGGCAACTCCCCCGGGGGCGCTGGGGGCGGAGCCCCCGCTGGGGCCTGGGGCGGAGCCCTGAGGCTGGTTCACCGTGGGTGCTCCGGTGGTCCGGACAACCCACTTGGGGGGGGGGAGCTGGGGCGAGCCCTCGCAGGGGCCCGGAACGGATCGTCCGCGGGTGCTCCGGTGGGCGGGGGCGATCCACCTGGGGGAGCGGGGGGCTGGTCTTCCGCGCGTGCTCCGGTGGTCCGGTCGTCCCACCCGGGGGCGCAGGGGGCGGAGCCCCCGCTGGGGTCCGGGGCGGGGCCCTTGCGCGTGCTCCGGTGGTCCGGGCAACTCACCCGGGGGTGCTGGGGGCGGAGCCCCCGCCGGGGTCCGGGGGCGGAGCCCCGAGGCGGGTCCTCTTTCCCCACCGAGTCGGGCGGGTGGGTGGGACAGCTGTGGCGGGGTCCGGGGCGGAGCCCCGGGAGGGCGCCCCCGCAACCCACCGAGTCGGGCGGGCGGGTGGGCAGAGCCCCCTACTTCGAGTAGATCGCCTCGATCTCCCCCGAGAAATCCTTCGCCACCACACCCCGCTTCAGCTTCAGCGAGGGCGTGAGATACCCCGCCTCCTCACTGAACTGCGCCCCGAGCACCCGGAACTTCCGCACCGACTCCGCCTTCGACACCGCCGCGTTCCCGTCGTCCACCGCGCTCTGCACCGCAGCGAGCAGATCCGGGTCCTCCCGCAGGGACTCGGCCGTGGACCCGGCGGGCTTGCCGTGCTCCGCGCACCAGCGCCCCAGGAACTCCTCGTCGAGGGTGATCAGCGCCCCCACGAACGGCCGCCCGTCCCCGACCACCATGCACTCCGCGACCAGCGCATGCGCCCGGATCCGGTCCTCGATCACCGCGGGCGCGACGTTCTTGCCGCCCGCCGTGACGATGATCTCCTTCTTGCGGCCGGTGATCCGCAGATACCCGTCCTCGTCGAGCGTGCCGAGGTCCCCGGTGTGGAACCAGCCGTCGGCCAGCGCCTCCCGCGTGGCGTCCGGATTGTTCCAGTACTCCTTGAACAGGTGCTCGCCGTGCAGCAGCACCTCCCCGTCGTCCGCGATCCGGATGACCGAACCGGGCAGCGGCTGCCCGACGGTGCCGATCTTCGGCCGGTCCCACGGGTTGAAGGCGGTGGCCGCGCAGGACTCGGTCAGCCCGTACCCCTCCAGGACGGTGAAGCCGATACCGCGGAAGAAGTGACCCAGCCGCTCACCGAGCGGCGCCCCGCCGGAGATCGCGTACTCGCCGCGCCCCCCGAGCACCGACCGCAGCTTGCCGTACACCAGCTTGTCGAATATCTTGTGCCGCAGCCGGAGGCCGAACGACGGTCCGGAGACGGTGTCCAGCGCCCGGCTGTAGGCGATCGCCGTGTCCGCCGCCCGGTCGAAGATCTTCCCCTTGCCGTCCGCCTGCGCCTTGGCGCGCGCCGCGTTGTACACCTTCTCGAACACCCGCGGGACGCCCAGTATCAGCGTCGGCCGGAACGAGGCCAGTTCCTCGGTGAGGTTCTTGATGTCCGGGACGCAGCCCAGCCGGATCGGCGCCATCATCGGCGCGATCTGCACCAGCCGCCCGAAGACGTGCGCGAGCGGCAGGAAGAGCAGCACCGAGCACTCACCGGTGCGGAACAGCGGACGCAGCCGCTCCACCACGTTGCCGCACTCGGCGAAGAAGCTGCGGTGGGAGAGCACACAGCCCTTGGGACGGCCGGTGGTGCCGCTGGTGTAGACGATGGTCGCCGGGTCGTCGGCCTTGGCCAGCGAGCCGCGCTCCTCGACCGTGGCGTCGCTGACGTCCTGCCCGGCCCGCCCCAGCTCCGCGACCGCGCCGGCCTCGATCTGCCAGACGTTCTTCAGCGCGGGCAGGCCCTCGCGCACCGACTCCACGGCGGCGGCGTGGGCGTCGGTCTCCACCAGGCAGGCCGTCGCGCCCGAGTCGCCGAGGATCCACCGCACCTGCTCGGCCGAGCTGGTCTCGTACACCGGCACGGTGACGGCGCCCGCGCTCCAGATCGCGAAGTCCAGCAGCGTCCACTCGTAGCGCGTACGGGACATCAGACCGACGCGGTCGCCGGGCTGGACACCGGAGGCGATGAGGCCCTTGGCGGCGGCCCGCACCTCGGTGAGGAACTCCCGCGCGGTGACGTCCTGCCAGACCCCGCCCGCCTTGCGGGCGATCACGGCGACCTCGGGATGCTGCGCGGCGTTTCTGCGGACGATGTCGGTCAGATTCCCGTCCGCGGGGACCTCGTACAAAGCCGGAAGGCTGAACTCGCGCAAGACTGCTGCTCCTCATAGGGCGCCGACGCCACGACGTTGTGTGATGCGACGGTGCGGTCCAAGGCTCGGTCGTGCCCGGGACCTCGCCGGGAACCTCGGGGGCCCGGTGGCCGAAATCCGGAGCACGACTGGACTGCCCGGACGTTACCCGCCGGTATGGCTTTTTCGACAGGGGGTCCCGGTGAGATGTTCGCTGCGTCACACGATGGGTGTCTCCTTGCGCACAGTAGTCGACCCGTTGAACGACTGGCCAGTAACCGCAGGTCCGGCCACCCCCGGCACGGCCTACCCTTCTTGCTCATGGTTTCCCTCTCGGCACCCGGTCCCACACGCCCCGGCGGCACCCGTGTCCATGTGGTCAGCGACGTGCACGGCAACGCCCGTGACCTGGCCCGCGCCGGCGAGGGTGCCGACGCCCTGATCTGTCTGGGCGACCTCGTCCTCTTCCTCGACTACGCCGACCACTCGCGCGGGATCTTCCCCGACCTGTTCGGCGTGGAGAACGCGGACCGCATCGTCGAGCTGCGCACCGCCCGCCGCTTCGCCGAGGCCCGCGAACTCGGCGCCCGGCTGTGGGGCGAGCTGGACGGCGACCGCGCCCAGGTGATCGAGGCGGCCGTGCGCCGCCAGTACGCCGAGCTCTTCGCGGCCTTCCCCACCCCGACGTACGCCACCTACGGCAATGTCGACATGCCGCCCCTGTGGCCGGAATTCGCCCACGAGGGCACCACCGTCCTGGACGGCGAACGCGTCGAGATCGGCGGCCGCGTCTTCGGCTTCGTCGGCGGCGGCCTGCGCACCCCCATGCGGACGCCGTACGAGATCGGCGACGAGGAGTACGCCGCCAAGATCGAGGCGGTCGGCGAGGTCGACGTGCTGTGCACCCACATCCCGCCCGAGGTGCCCGAACTCGTCTACGACACCGTCGCCCGCCGCTTCGAACGCGGCAGCCGCGCCCTGCTCGACGCCATCCGCCGCACCCGCCCCCGCTACGCCCTCTTCGGCCACGTCCACCAGCCGCTGGCCCGGCGCATGCGCGTCGGCGCCACCGAGTGCGTGAACGTGGGGCACTTCGCGCGCACCGGCACCCCCTGGGTCCTCCAGTGGTGAGCCCGGCCATGACCGCAGGTGGCAGTGGAGTCCGCCGTCCGCCTGCGCGGTAGCCTTCACGCTGCGCACATGTGCGCACGACGACCGACTTTGGGCCCGCACCTGGAGGAGCCACGGCGATGGCGGAACACACCAGCTCGAGCATCACGATCGAGGCGGCCCCCGCCGACGTGATGGGGGTGATCGCCGACTTCGCCCGCTACCCCGACTGGACCGGGGAGGTCAAGGAGGCCGAGGTCCTCAGGACCGACGAGCAGGGCCGCGCCGAGCAGGTCCGCCTCGTCATGGACGCGGGCGCCATCAAGGACGACCAGACCCTCGCCTACACCTGGACCGGCGCCGACGAGGTGTCCTGGACCCTGGTCAAGTCCCAGATGCTGCGCTCCCTGGACGGCTCCTACCTGCTCAGGCCGGCCGGCGCGGGCGCCACCGAGGTGACCTACCGCCTCACCGTCGACGTCAAGATCCCCATGCTGGGCATGATCAAGCGCAAGGCCGAGAAGGTCATCATCGACCGCGCCCTGGCGGGACTGAAGAAGCGGGTGGAGTCGGGCCCGGCGCCCGACGGACCGTCCCTGGAGAAGTAGCGCGCGACCCCGGCCCCGGGGCGGCCCGGGATCCCGTACGTCCCGGGCGCGGGTAGCGTTCACCCTCATGCGCACCCTGCTGATCACCGGACCGGGCGGTTCCGGCCGCACCACCGTGGCCGCGGCCACCGCGCTCGCCGCGGCCCGCGAGGGACTCCGTACCCTCGTCCTCAGCGCCGACCGCACCGACACCCTCGGCGCGGCCCTGGGTGCGCCCACCGGCGCGCGGCCCGCGCCCGCCGCCCCGGACCTCACCGCCTGGCGCCCCGACGCCGCGGCCGACTTCCGGGCCGACCTCGCCGCCTTCCAGGACCGCGCGGCGAGCGTCCTCGACCTGCTCGGCGCCGCCCGGCTGGACGCCGAGGAGGTCACCCCGCTGCCCGGCGCCGAGGAGCTGGCCCTGCTGCGCGCGCTGCGCGACGCGGCCCTCTCCGACCGCTTCGACCTGCTCGTCGTCGATCTGCCGGGCGCCCCGCAGGCCCTCGCCCTGCTCGCCCTCCCCGCCGAGCTGCGCCGCTATCTGCGCCGCCTGCTGCCGCCCGAGCGGCAGGCCGCCCGCGCCCTGCGCCCGGTCCTCGGCCGTCTCGCCGGCGTCCCCCTGCCCGCCGAGCGGTTCTACGAGACGGCGGCCCGCTGGGACGTGGAACTGGCCGCCGCCGAGGCCGTCGTCACCGACCCGGGCACCGCCGTACGCCTGGTCTCCGAGCCCGGTCCGGCCGGCACCGACGCCGTCCGCCGCACCGCCCTGGGCCTCGCCGTGGGCGCCCTGCCCGTGGAGTCCCTGGTCGCCTCCCGCGTCCTGCCCGACGCCCCGGCCGACTCCTGGCTGGCCGGCCCGGTCGCCCAGCAGCGCAAGGCCCTGGAGGAGTGGCAGCAGACGTACACCGTCCACCCGGCCGCCCACCTGGGCCGGGACCCGCGCGGCGCCGACGACCTGACCGCCCTCGCCGTCCCCGCGCCCGGCGCGGCCGCGGGCGCCGCGCCCGCCCCTGTCGAGTGGCCGGTCGAGGACCGGATCGCCGACGACGGCGTCCTGGTGTGGCGCATCCCGCTGCCCGGCGCCCGCCGCGACGAACTCGACCTCGTCCGGCGCGGCGACGAACTGGTGCTCACCGCCGGGGGCTTCCGCCGCATCGTGGCACTGCCCTCGGCGCTGCGCCGGTGCACCGTGGACGGCGCCGCGCTGCGCGAGGACGAACTGCGCATCCGGTTCGCGCCGGACCCGGCGCTGTGGCCCCGCGACAGGTGAACGGCCGGGCCCCGTTCGGGTAACGTCGGAAGGACGAACCGTAGTCAGGAGCCCGCCATGAGCGAAGAGCGCCCACCGTCCGACGACGCCGCGCGGGACGACGCCGCTCAGGAGCGCACCACCGGTCCCACCAGCACCGGCGGCCCCACCGGCCCCACCGGTCCCACCGGCCGCGCGGACGCCCCCCGGCACGGCAGGGACGAGGACCCGGAGCCGCCCCGGGCCACCGACGCCGACGCCTGGGCCACCGCCTGCGCCGAGGACCTGGAGGCCGAGCAGGCCCGGCGCCGCGCGCGGTACGGACCGCCCCCCGGCTCGGCCGCCGAGGAACTGCGCAAGTTCGTCGACACCGTCGCCGACAAGCTGTCCTCCTTCCGCTCCCCGCTGCTCGGCGCCCTCGCCGGACCCGCCGCCGAGCAGCTGGTGCGCCAGGCGGTGCGGCAGGCCAGGGCCGCCGTCGAACCGGTGGTGGAACGCAACCCCGGCGTCTTCGACCACCTCGCGGCGGCCGGCGGCGAACTGCTGGCCGCCTACCGCTCCGCCGTCGAGGCCCAGGAGCACCGCTGGACCTCCCGCGCGTCCGGCGCGGACGGTCTCCGCGACGACCGGACGGGAGGCGGTCGGCGGGACGGCCGCGAGGACGGTTCACGGGGCGGTCGAGAGGACGGCTCACAGGGCGGCCCGCAGGCCGGTCCGAAGGGCTTCGGCGACCGTCGCGACCCCGGCGAGGGCACCGGCGGCGGCGAACGCATCGACGTGGACTGACGGTCCGCTCGGGTACGGTTGGCCGTAGCGGGGCTCGACCGGAACTGAGGGATTCATGGGACTCACCATCGGCGTCGACATCGGCGGCACGAAGATCGCGGCCGGCGTGGTCGACGAGGAAGGCAACATCCTCTCGACCTTCAAGGTGCCGACCCCCACCACACCCGAGGCCATCGTGGACGCCATCGCCTCGGCGGTGGAGGGCGCGCGTGCGGGGCACGAGATCGTCGGCGTCGGCATCGGCGCTGCCGGATACGTCAACCGGCAGCGCTCCACGGTCTACTTCGCGCCCAACATCGACTGGCGCCAGGAGCCGCTGAAGGAGAAGGTCGAGGCGCGCGTCGGCCTCCCGGTGGTCGTGGAGAACGACGCGAACGCCGCGGCCTGGGGCGAGTACAGGTTCGGCGCGGGCAAGGGCCACCGCAACGTCATCTGCATCACCCTCGGCACCGGCCTCGGCGGCGGCATCATCATCGGCAACAAGCTGCGCCGCGGCCACTTCGGCGTGGCCGCCGAGTTCGGCCACATCCGGATGGTCCCGGACGGGCTGCTGTGCGGCTGCGGCTCGCAGGGCTGCTGGGAGCAGTACGCCTCCGGCCGCGCCCTCGTCCGGTACGCCAAGCAGCGCGCCAACGCCACCCCCGAGCGCGCCGAGGTGCTGCTCGCCCTCGGCGACGGCACGCCCGACGGCATCGAGGGCAAGCACATCTCCATGGCCGCCCGGCAGGGCTGCCCGGTCGCCGTCGACTCCTACCGCGAGCTGGCCCGCTGGGCCGGCGCCGGCCTGGCCGACCTGGCCTCCCTCTTCGACCCCTCCGCCTTCATCGTCGGCGGCGGCCTGTCCGACGAGGGCGACCTGGTCCTGGACCCGATCCGCAAGTCGTACAAGCGCTGGCTGGTCGGTGGGAACTGGCGCCCGGTCGCCGATGTGATCGCCGCCCAACTCGGCAACAAGGCCGGTCTGGTGGGCGCGGCCGACCTCGCCCGGGAGCCCGACCCGGTCATGTGAACCACCCCGCCGCGCCGTCGCGGCGGCACGCGCCCACCGTCCCCTCCGTCCGGGCCGGTGGGCGCCGTCGTCCGCGCACCCGGACCGCGCCTCCTGCCGGGCCGAGGACGCCGGAAGGCCCCGGCGGACCGTGCGCGCCCCCGGCCCCGGTCCGCACGGGGAACCGCTGTTCGGCAGTGCCCCCGGCCCCGCGTATGTTGATCGTCATGCAGCTGCCCAACTCCCGCACTGAAGCCGACGGTTCCGCCGTCGTCCGCGTCCTGAGCCTCAACATCCGGTCGATGCGGGACGACACCGCCGCCCTCGCCCGGGTGATCAGCGCCTGCGCGCCCGATCTCGTCCTCCTCCAGGAGGCGCCGCGCTTCTTCCGCTGGCGCAAGAAGCTGGCGCGGCTGGCCTCGGCCTCGGACCTGGTGATCCTCACCGGCGGCGGGACGGCCGCCGGTCCGGCCGTCCTGTGCTCCCTGCGGGCCACCGTGGAACGCACCGAGGACGTCCTGCTGCCCCTCACCCCGGGCCTGCACCGGCGGGGCTTCGCCACGGCCGTGGTCCGCTTCGGCGGCGCCCGGCTCGGCGTGCTCGCCTGCCACCTCTCGCTCGACAGGAACGAGCGGTACGCGCAGAGCGGCGCGCTGCTGGGCCGGCTGGCCGGGATGGGCGTGCGGCACGCCATCGCCGGCGGCGACCTCAACGAGGGCCCCGAGGGACCGGCCTTCCAGCGGCTGGCCGGCACCCTCCAGGACGGCTGGGCGACGGCGCCCTGGGGCGGCGAGCACACCTTCCCGGCCCGCGCCCCGCGGCGGCGTATCGACGCGCTGCTCGCGACCGAGGGCATCGAGATCCTCGGCTGCGGGGTGCCGCGGGAACTGCCCGGGGTGACGGAGGAGGACCTGAGGGCGGCCACCGACCACCTCCCGGTCCTGGCCGCCGTCCGCATCCCGGCGGACGCCTGACAAAGCCGGGTCCGGGCGGGGGCGGACCGCCCCCGCCCGGACCCGCGCCGACGTGTCTAGACCACGGCTCCGCGGCCCGGGTCGTCGTCGTCCTCGTCACCCGGGTTCATCCGGGCCACCAGTGTCGCCACGCCGCCGACGAAGCCGCCGATGCCGAGGGTGGTCAGCCACCAGGTCATCTCCCAGCCGAGCAGGACGGCCAGCAGGAGCAGCACGGGACCGCCGAGCACGCCCAGCCACGCGAACTTCGCGGTGGCGTCCGCCTCGGGCAGCGGCGGCGGCTCCGGCGGGACGAAGTGGCCCTCGTCGTCGTCGGACGGCTCGCGCGGCGCGTAGTCGCGCGGGCCCGGCCCGGCGAGGCCCGGCGCGAAGGAGACGGAGCTGCCCAGCGGCTTGGCCGGGCGGTTCTCGCCGCCGGTGCCGCCCGCGCCGCCGGTGCCGTCGCCGGCGGTGCCGTCACCCTCCTCGTCCGGGGGTTCCGGCAGCAGCAGGTCCTCGATGGGCTTGAAGGGCTTGACGCCCGGCGGGTCCGGCGGCTCCTCGCCGTACCCGGCGACGATCGCCGCCCAGACGGCGTCCTCGTCGAGCGCCGCCGCCTCCTTGCCGGAACCGGCCCCTCCTGGCCCTGCTGGCCCACCGGCCCCACCGGCATCGCCCGTACCGGCGGAACCACCGGTGTCGCCCGGCCCACCGGCCCCTTCGGCGCCGCCCGTCACATCAGCGACCTCCGCGAGGTCCGCCGACGCCACCGGCTCCACGGGCTTGACCGGTTCCGCGGGCTTGACGGGGTCCACGGACCGTACGGGATCAACGGACTTGACGGGGTCCACGGACTTGACGGGGTCCACCGGCCGTACGGGCTGCGCGGCGCCCGCCGGGTCCACCGGCTGCGCGGGAGCGGCCGGCGGCGGTGCGGGCTCGACCGGCTCACGGTTCTCCCGGCCTTCGCGGTCGGAGTCGTGCTCAGCCACCTGCGGCCGTCCCTTCCTTGCCGACACTGGGTGCGATCCGGCCGATGAAGGCGAGGCTCTCCTCGAAGATCCGGTCCGCGTCGTGGTCCAACGTCGCGACGTGGTAGCTCTGTTCCAGCAGGATTTCCGTGACGTCCACGGAGGAGACCCGGCCGAGGATCCGGGCCGAGTCGGCGGGCGGCACCACATGGTCCCGCGGGCTGCGCAGGAGCAGCAGCGGCTGGGTGACCTGCGCCAGCTCGCCGTCGACCAGCCGGAAGAAGGTCCGCAGCGAGTGCGCGCTGTGCAGCGGCACCCGGTCGTACCCCAGTTCGGCGCTGTCCTCCTTGGCGATGTCGCTGGCGATCCCCTTGGTCGTCCGCACCAGGTGCCGGGCCACCGGCAGCGCGTACGCGGACAGGCCGTGCACCTTGTTGGCCGGGTTGACCACCACGACACCGGAGACCGCGTCCCCGTGCTTCGCCGCGAGCCGCAGCGCCAGGGCGCCGCCCATCGAGAGACCGGCCACGAACACCTGTGCGCACCGCTCGCCGAGCACACGCAGCTCGCGGTCCACCTCCGCGTACCAGTCCTGCCAGCCGGTGACCTGCATGTCCTGCCAGCGGGTGCCGTGGCCCGGCAGCAGCGGGAGCGAGACCGTCAGGCCGTGCCCGGCCAGGTACTCGGCCCAGGGGCGCAGCGACTGGGGGGAACCGGTGAAGCCGTGGCAGAGGAGGACGCCGACCTCGCCGCCCTCGTGGCGGAACGGCTCGGCTCCGGGGAGGACCGGCACGTCGGTCTCCTGTTCGTGGAGTGGGCTGGGCACGTCGATGGCAGGTACTTCACCGTACGCGACGGCACTGACACCGACCAGGGCCGTAGGCGCCTTCCGTGCCGCTCCGGGTTATGGTCTGAGCGACACACACGGGAGGCAGTCGGTTGTTCTACGGCACGATGAAGGTCGCCATCGGGGGGCCGCTGAAGCTCGCCTTCAGGCCCTGGGTGGAGGGACTGGAGAACATTCCGGCCGAGGGCGCGGCCATCCTGGCCAGCAACCACCTCTCGTTCTCGGACTCGTTCTTCCTGCCCGCGGTGCTCGACCGCAAGGTCACGTTCATCGCCAAGGCCGAGTACTTCACGACGCCCGGGGTGAAGGGCCGGCTGACCGCCGCCTTCTTCAAGGGCGTCGGCCAGCTCCCCGTGGACCGCTCCGGCGCGCGCGGCGCGGGCGAGGCGGCGGTGAAGAGCGGCATAGAGGTGCTGGAGCGCGGCGAGCTGTTCGGCATCTACCCCGAGGGCACGCGCTCGCCCGACGGCCGCCTCTACCGCGGCAAGCCGGGCGGCCTGGCCCGGGTGGCGCTGGCCACCGGGGCGCCGGTGATCCCAGTCGCGATGATCGACACCGAGAAGATCCAGCCGCCCGGCAAGGTGGTCCCCAAGCTGATGCGTCCGGGCATCCGGATCGGCAAGGCGCTCGACTTCAGCCGCTACCAGGGCATGGAGGGGGACCGCTTCGTCCTGCGCGCGGTGACCGACGAGGTCATGTACGAGATCATGAAGCTCTCCGGCCAGGAGTACGTCGACATCTACGCGACCGCCGCCAAGCGGCAGATCACCGAGGCGGCGAAGGCCGAGAAGGAGGCGGAGAAGGCCGCGAAGGCCGCCCTCGCCCAGGCCGCCAAGGAACAGCAGGAGCAGGCGGAGCAGCGGGAGCAGTAGCCGCCCCGCGCGGCAGGGGGCGGACGGGGACAGGGGGACCGGGGGAGATGGCCGGACGCGTGCGCGTCATGAGGATGTCGGTCGAGCAGCCGCTGTGGCGCGCGCTCGCCGGCTACCGGGTGCTCACCCTCTTCTACGCGGTCGGCCTGTTCGCCACCGCCTACGCCCGCTTCCCGCACCCCTGGGTGGCCATCGCGTACTACGGCGTGCTGTTCGTCTGGACCCTGGGCACCCTGCCCCGGGTGGCGAGCGCCGCGAACTGCACCAAGCGCTTCCTCGCCGCCGACCTGGCGCTCGCGGTGGGCGGCATCCTGCTCACCCCGCTCGCCGACGCCCACACGCGGATCGCGCACGGCGGGCCCACCCTGCCGTCGATATGGACCGCGGGAGCCGTCCTCGCCTTCGCCCTCAAGGGCGGCTGGCGCTGGGCCGCCGTCGCCTCCACCGCGGTCGCCGTGGCCAACCTGGTCGAGCGCGGCACCCCGGCCCGCGACACCGTGCACAACGTGATGCTGGTCTGGGTCGCCTCCATCGCCATCGGCTACGTCGTCGAGGTGGCCCGCGCCTCCGAACGCACCCTGGCCCGCGCCCTGGAGATCGAGGCGGCGACCCGGGAGCGCGAGCGGCTGGCCCGCGACATCCACGACAGCGTGCTCCAGGTGCTGGCGATGGTGCAGCGGCGCGGCGCGGTCATCGGCGGTGAGGCGGCGGAGCTGGGCCGGCTGGCGGGCGAGCAGGAGGTGGCGCTGCGCACCCTGGTCTCCGGCGGGCTCAACCCCGTCTCCCGGGTCTGTGAGGACGCGGCCGACGGCGCGGTGGTCCGGCTCGTCGACGAACCGGACCCGGAGAGCGCCGACGAGCCCCTCGACCTGCGCGCGCTGCTCGCCCCGTACGCCGGTTCCCGGGTCGCGCTGGCCGAGCCGGGCGCCCCGGTGCCGCTGCCGGCCGCGGCGGCCCGCGAGGTGGCCGGGGCGGTCGGCGCCGCGCTGGACAACGTCCGCCGCCACGCGGGCGAGGACGCGCGGGCCTGGATCCTGGTGGAGGACGAGCCGGACACGGTGCTGGTGACGGTGCGCGACGACGGTCCGGGCATCCCGGAGGGACGGCTCGCCCAGGCCGAGGGCGAGGGCCGGCTCGGGGTGGCCCAGTCGATCCGGGGCCGGCTGCGCGACATCGGCGGCACCGCCGAACTGATCTCGGTACCCGGCCAGGGCACGGAGGTCGAACTGTCCGTGCCCAAGGCGGCGATCCACCCGAGCGGCGCCAAGAGCACCCGCCGGACCAAGAGCACCACGAGTCCCGGCAGCCTCGAAAGCACCACGAGCATCACGAGCACGAAGAGCATCAGGAACACCATGAGGGGGAGGGCGGAGAGCCGATGACGGCGACGAGCGGACGGCAGGGCCCGGTCAGGGTCATGGTGGTCGACGACCATCCGATGTGGCGGGACGCCGTCGCCCGCGATCTGGCCGAGGCCGGCTTCGACGTGGTCGCCACCGCGGGCGACGGCGAGCAGGCGGTGCGCCGCGCCAGGGCGGCCGCGCCCGACGTGCTCGTCCTCGATCTCAACCTGCCCGCCAAGCCCGGCGTCCAGGTCTGCAAGGAACTCGTCGCGGACAACCCGGCGTTGCGGGTGCTGGTGCTCTCCGCGAGCGGTGAGCACGCCGATGTGCTGGAGGCCGTGAAGTCGGGGGCGACCGGCTATCTGCTGAAGTCGGCCTCGACGGAGGAGCTGCTGGACGCCGTGCGCCGCACCGCCGTCGGCGACCCGGTGTTCACCCCCGGCCTGGCCGGACTGGTCCTCGGCGAGTACCGCCGCCTCGCCGCCGAGCCCCAGCCGGCGGACACCGCCGCCGACGGCGAGCCGAAGACCCCCCGGCTCACCGACCGCGAGACGGAGGTGCTGCGCCTGGTCGCCAAGGGCCTGAGCTACAAGCAGATCGCCGAGCGCCTGGTCATCTCGCACCGCACCGTCCAGAACCATGTGCAGAACACCCTGGGCAAGCTCCAGCTGCACAACCGGGTGGAGCTCGTCCGGTACGCCATCGAACGCGGACTCGACGGCGAGTAGGCGAGCGGGCGCGGACGGCCCCGGTCAATCCGCGTCCCGCGCGCGTCCACTCGTCCGAGTGGATTTGCTCTGATCAACTGCCGGACATTCCACCGGAATTGACTTTTCCGCCCATGTCGGAGTGACGTGGGTCACCATTACCGTGCCCTTCACCAGGCAACCGTGGCGAAGGGACATTTCCATGCGCGTCGGAGTACTGACCGGTGGCGGCGACTGCCCCGGGCTCAACGCCGTCATCCGGGGGATCGTCCGCAAGGGCGTCCAGGAGTACGGCTACGACTTCGTCGGCTTCCGGGACGGCTGGCGCGGTCCGCTGGAGAACGACACCGTCCGCCTCGACATCCCCGCCGTACGCGGCATCCTGCCCCGCGGCGGCACCATCCTCGGCTCCTCGCGCACCAACCCCCTCAAGCAGGAGGACGGCATCCGCCGGATCAAGGACAACCTCGCCAAGCAGGAGGTCGAGGCGCTCATCGCGATCGGCGGCGAGGACACCCTCGGCGTGGCCGCCCGGCTCAGCGACGAGTACGGCGTGCCCTGCGTCGGTGTGCCCAAGACCATCGACAACGACCTGTCCGCCACCGACTACACCTTCGGCTTCGACACCGCGGTCGGCATCGCCACCGAGGCCATCGACCGCCTGCACACCACCGCCGAGTCCCATATGCGGGTCCTGGTCTGCGAGGTGATGGGCCGGCACGCCGGCTGGATCGCCCTGCACTCGGGCCTCGCCGGCGGCGCCAACGTCATCCTCCTGCCCGAGCAGCGCTTCGACGTCGACCAGGTGTGCGCCTGGGTCACCTCCCGCTTCCGCGCCTCGTACGCCCCG
Organism: Streptomyces sp. PL-25; assembly: GCF_058344915.1. Taxonomy (NCBI): domain Bacteria; kingdom Bacillati; phylum Actinomycetota; class Actinomycetes; order Kitasatosporales; family Streptomycetaceae; genus Streptomyces; species Streptomyces sp. PL-25. The sequence continues at coordinate 1,847,461 of NZ_CP136997.1, read as the reverse complement.
ATCGTGGTCGTCGCCGAGGGCGCCATGCCCAAGGACGGCGAACTGGTCCTCAAGGACGGGTCGCTGGACTCCTTCGGGCATGTGCGGCTCTCCGGCGTCGGCGAGTGGCTGGCCAAGGAGATCGAGCGGCGCACCGGCAAGGAGGCGCGGACCACCGTCCTCGGGCACATCCAGCGCGGCGGCACGCCCAGCGCCTTCGACCGCTGGCTGGCCACCCGCTTCGGGCTGCACGCCGTCGACTGCGTCCACGACGGCGACTTCGGCAAGATGGTCGCCCTGCGCGGCACCGACATCGTCCGTGTCCCGATCGCCGAGGCCACCGCCAGGCTGAAGACCGTCGACCCGGCGCTGTACGCGGAGGCGGGCGTCTTCTTCGGCTGACCGCGCGGACCGGCCGCGGGGCAGGTCCCCGCGCCGGTCGCGCCGGGGCAGGGGCCGGATGTCCGCGCACACCCGTATATTCGGCCCATACCCCATCGAACGGGAGGCACCGTGGAGATCCTGGCCTTCGGCGTGCAGGCCGACGAGAAGCCCCTGATCGAACACGCCTTCCGGGACCACCACGAGGTCCGCTGCCTGGACGTCTTCCTCACCGAGGACACCGCCCCCATCGCCGCCGGCTACGAGATCGTCTCCACCAGCGTCAACGCCGAGCTCGGCGGCCGGGTCCTGGAGACCCTCGCGGCCGGCGGGACCCGGCTGGTCGCCCAGCGCTCCACCGGCTTCAACAACATCGACCTGCACGTCGCCGAACGCCTCGGCATGACGGTCGCCCGGGTCTCGTACTACTCGCCCCACGCGGTCGCCGAGTTCGCCTGGACGCTCGCCCTCGCGGTCAACCGGCGCATCGTGCGGGCCGCCACCCGCACCCGCGACTTCGACTTCCGGCTCGACGGGCTGATGGGCCGCGACCTGCACGGCCGCACCGCCGGAGTGATCGGCACCGGCAAGATCGGCGAGGCGTTCACCCGCATCGCCCACGGCTTCGGCATGCGCCTGCTCGGCTGGGACGTCGCCGAGAACCCGGCCTGCATGGAACTCGGCATGAAGTACGTCCACAAGGACCAGCTGCTCGCCGAGTCCGACCTCGTCTCCCTGCACGTCCCGCTGATGCCGCAGACCCAGCACCTGATCGACGCGGCCGCCCTCAAGGCGATGAAGGACGACGCGATCCTGGTCAACTCCAGCCGCGGCGGCCTGATCGACACCGAGGCCCTTGTCGCCGAGCTGCGCGAGGGCCGTTTCACCGGCGTCGGCCTGGACGTCTACGAATCCGAGGCGGGCCTGTTCTTCCTCGACCGCTCCCTGGAGGCCATCGAGGACGACACCCTGGCCCGCCTGGTCACCTTCCCCAACGTCCTGGTGACGTCCCACCAGGCGTACTACACCGAGGACGCGCTGCGGCAGATCGTCGACGCCACCGTGCGCAACGTCCTCGACTACCGGGCGGGCCGCCGCTCGGAGAACGTCCTGGTCCCGCACAGCTGACCCATGAGCCCGGTCACGATCGCGGCGCCGTTCAGCGTCAGCACCGACTCCGGGTGGAACTGCACGCCCGCGAAGCCCGGCCCGCGCAGCGCGTGCACCTCGCCGCCCGCGCCGCGGCTCACCTCCACGCCGTGCGCGGCCAGCTCGGCGCGGGCCTCGTCGTCGCAGCGTGCCGTGAAGCTGTTGTAGAAGCCGACGGTCTCCGGGCGCCCGAACAGGTCGACCGTCGTCTGCGCCCCCTGGTACGGCACCTCCTTGCGGACGATGTCCAGGCCCAGTTCGGCCGCGATCAGCTCGTGCCCCAGGCAGACGCCGAGCACCCCGTGCCGGTGCCCGGCCAGCACCTCGGCGGTCAGCGCGCGCAGCAGCCGCATCTTGGGGTCGGCAGGGTCGCACGGGTCGCCGGGGCCGGGTCCGAGCACCAGTGGCCCCTGGTGCGCGAGGACGGCCGCGCGCAGCCCGGCCTCGTCGTAGCGGCGCACGGTGATGTCCAGACCCGAGGAGCGCAGCACATGGGCGAGCATCGCGGTGAAGGTGTCCTCGCCGTCCACCACCAGGGCGTGCCCCGCCAGGGCCCGCGACCGCTCCTGCATCCGCAGCCAGAACGGCGCCAGCGCGGCCCGCCGCCCGTCCAGCGCGGCCCGCACCCGCGGATCCTCCGCCAGCCGCGGCAGCTCCCGCTCCCCGCCCGGTGCGCCGGGGCGCACGCCCAGCGCGGCCAGGACGCCCGCCGCCTTCGCGTGCGTCTCCGCGACCTCGCCCGCCGGGTCCGAGCCGCGTACCAGGGTGGCGCCCACCGGCACGCGCAGCCGTCCGTCCGCGTCGATGTCGGCGGTCCGGATCAGGATGGGGGAGTCCAGCGTCTGGGCGCCGCCCGCGTCCCGGCCGAGCAGTGCGAGCGCGCCCGCGTAGTAGCCGCGCCCGCCGGACTCGTGGCGTTCGATGACCCGGCAGGCGTTCTGCACCGGCGACCCGGTGACGGTCGCCGCGAACAGCGTGTGGCGCAGCACCTCGCGCACGTCCAGCGAGGACCGGCCGCGCAGCTCGTACTCGGTGTGCGCGAGGTGCGCCATCTCCTTCAGCCGGGGCCCGACCACCACCCCGCCCATGTCGCCGACCGTGCACATCATCTTCAGTTCCTCGTCGACGACCATCGACAGCTCCTCGATCTCCTTGCCGTCGGCGAGGAAGCCGAGCAGGTGCTCGGGGGTCGGCCCTCCGGCGGGGTAGCGGTAGGTGCCGCTGATCGGGTTCATCACGACCGTGCCGCCGGACATGCGCACATGCGCCTCGGGGCTCGCGCCCACCAGCGTCCGCCCGCCCGGCCCGTCCCCGGTGTGCACGACGAACGTCCAGTACGCGCCCCGCTCGCCCGCCAGCAGCCGCCGGAACAGCGCGAGCGCGTCGGCCCGCCCGAAGCCGGGGATCTCGCCCCGGTAGGTCCGCCGGATGACGAAGTTGGCGCCCTCGCCGGTGCCGATCTCCTCCTCCAGCACCCGCCCGACGATCCGCGCGTACTCCTCGTCGTCCACGTCGAAGCCGCCGTCCGCGACCCGCACCCCGTGCTCGGGCAGCCGTGCCAGGGCGTCGGCCAGCGGGACGGTGTACGACTCCTCGGGGGTGAGGACCGCCAGCGGGGTGCCGTCGTCGCGGACGTCGAAGCCGCGCTCGCGGATCTGCCGGAACGGCACCAGGGCCAGCCCCTCGTCGGGCAGGTCGGCGAGCCGTTCGCAGGTGGTCACCGGGCCGATCAGCACCTCGACCAGGTCGTGGTCGTGTCCGGGCGTGCGGCGCCGGAGCAGGGCGAAGGGGCGGGAGTCGTGCAGCAGCCTGGCCAAGTCCATGGGGTCGGTTCCTCTTCCCTCGGTGGTGCGTCGATGTCGGGGAGGAACGGCCGGGCTCCGCGAACGCCGAAGGCCGCCCCTCGGGCGGCCTTCGCGAAGTCTGGGATACGCGCAGTCAGCGGGCCGCCGGAGAAGCGGTCCACCACCAGTTCTGGATCTGGGTCGAGTGCGCGGACATGCCCGCACCTTATCCCATCCGCGCGGGCCGCCGGATCGCCCGGACGCACCACACCCGGTTTCCGCCGGGCCCGGCCGGTGGAAGGAGGGCGGGCGTCCCCACCCGCCCGGCACCAGGAGCACACCATCGCCACGCCACGCCCGCGCCGCCGCGCCGCGCGCCCCCTCAGAGCACTGGCCGCGCTGGCCGCACCGGCGCTCTGCGCGGCCCTGGCCGCCGGCCGGCCGCCCGCCGCCCTCCCCGACGCGTCCCCGGCTGCGTCCCGCACCGACGCGTCCCCGGCCGCGTCCCGGACCGCGCCCCCGGCCGCGCCCCGGAGCGTGCCGCCGACCGCGTACCGGACCGTCGCCTACCGCGGCCACACCTTCACCGTCCCCGCCGACTGGCAGGTCGTCGACCTCACCGCCGACCCGGCGGCCTGCGTCCGCTTCGACCGGCACGCCGTCTACCTGGGCACCCCGGGCGAGCAGCAGGACTGCCCGGCCCGCGCCACCGGCCGCACCGAGTCCCTGTGGGTGCGGCCCGCCACCGCCGAACGGGCCGCCGTCACCGAGAACCGCACCGCCCGCCTCTTCCACGCCACGGCGTCGGCCGAGGGGATCGCCGTCACCGCCCCCTACCGCGAGGACCGCGCGGTGGTCGAGGAGGTGCTGCGCAGCGCGGGACTCCCGGTACCGGCGGCGCGCACCGGGACGGTTTCGGCGGCCCGCACCGGGACGGGGGACGGCAGCGCGCAGTCCGTCCCGGCGCTGCCCGCCGACGCCACCGTGTACCGCGGCCGGGGCTTCGACACCTGTGCCGCGCCGGGCCAGAAGGCCATGGACGCCTGGCGGGCCGCCTCGCCCTACGGCGCCGTCGGCGTCTACATCGGCGGCGTCAACCGCGCCTGCGCCCAGCCGAACCTCACCGACACCTGGGTGCGGACGCAGTACACCAGCGGCTGGCGCCTGCTCCCGCTCTACGTCGGCCCGCAGCCCTCCGCCGGTGCCGGGAGCTGTGCGGACGACTGCGCCGCCATCACCGACCCGGCGCCCCAGGGCCGGGCCGCCGCCGAGGACGCGGTGGTCCAGGCGGGCGCCCTCGGCCTCGGTCCCGGCGCGGTGCTCTACAACGACCTGGAGCAGTACACGCCCGGCGCGGCCCTCACCGCGCGGGTGCTCGGCTATCTGGAGGCGTGGACCCTGCGGCTGCACGAGCTGGGCTACCGCTCGGGCGCGTACGGCAGCGTCTCCTCGCTCGTCGCCGACCTGGTCGGCAACGCGGCGCGGACCACCCTGCCGGACGTGATCCACTTCGCGCGCTGGAACGACGAGGCCGTCACCACCGACGCCGCCCTCCCGGCCGGTCTGTGGAGCCAGGGCCGGCGCGTCCACCAGTACGCGGGCGACCGCGCCGAGACGTACGGGGGCACGCGGATCAGCGTCGACCGGGACCAGCTGGACGTCGGCGCGGGCACCTGACGGGGGCGGTTCCGGAAGTGTCCGCAAACAAGCGGTGTCCGTCTCACTTGATGAGCAGATGAAGGGACCCGCTCAGTGACCCCTTAGGGTTTGTGGTGTGACCGTGAACGCTAAGACCAGCACGAGTGCTGGCAACACCTGGCGAGACCTGCCCGCGGCGCAGCAGCCCGAGTACCCCGACACCGAGGCTCTGCGCGCAGTGATCGCGGACCTCGAGTCGTATCCACCGCTCGTCTTCGCGGGCGAGTGTGACCAGCTGCGCGCCCGGATGGCGGCCGTCGCCAGGGGAGAGGCGTTCCTCCTCCAGGGCGGCGACTGCGCGGAGTCGTTCGACGCGGTGTCCGCCGACGACATCAGGGCCAAGCTCAAGACCCTGCTCCAGATGGGCGCCGTGCTCACCTACGCCGCCTCGGTGCCGGTGGTCAAGGTCGGGCGGATCGCGGGGCAGTATTCCAAGCCGCGTTCCAAGCCGACCGAGACCCGCGACGGGGTCACCCTGCCGACCTACCGTGGCGACTCCGTCAACGGCTTCGAGTTCACCGAGGCCGCCCGGATCCCGGACCCGGAGCGGCTGAAGCGGATGTACCACGCCTCGTCCTCCACGCTGAACCTGGTGCGCGCCTTCACCACCGGCGGCTACGCCGACCTGCGCCAGGTGCACGCCTGGAACCAGGACTTCGTGAAGTCCTCCCCGTCCGGCCAGCGCTACGAGCAGCTCGCCCGCGAGATCGACAACGCGCTGAACTTCATGCGGGCCTGCGGCACCGACCCGGCCGAGTTCCAGACGGTCGAGTTCTACTCCTCCCACGAGGCGCTGCTGCTCGACTACGAGTCGGCGCTCACCCGCACCGACTCGCGCACCGGCCAGCTCTACGACGTCTCCGGGCACATGGTCTGGATCGGGGAGCGCACCCGGCAGCTCGACCACGCGCACATCGAGTTCGCCTCCAGGATCCGCAACCCGATCGGCATCAAGCTCGGCCCGACCACCACGGCCGAGGAGGCGTTGCAGTACATCGAGCGCCTGGACCCGGACCGCGAGCCGGGCCGGCTGACCTTCATCGTGCGCATGGGCGCCGACAAGGTCCGCGACAAGCTGCCCGAGCTGGTGGAGAAGGTCACCGCCTCGGGCGCGACCGTGGCCTGGGTGACCGACCCGATGCACGGCAACACCTTCGAGGCGGCCTCCGGGCACAAGACCCGCCGTTTCGACGACGTGCTCGACGAGGTCAAGGGCTTCTTCGAGGTGCACAAGGAGCTGGGCACCCACCCGGGCGGCATCCATGTGGAGCTGACCGGCGACGACGTCACCGAGTGCGTGGGCGGCGGCGACGAGATCTTCGTCGACGACCTCCACCAGCGCTACGAGACGGCCTGCGACCCGCGGCTCAACCGCAGCCAGTCGCTGGACCTGGCCTTCCTGGTCGCGGAGATGTACCGGGACCAGTGAGCCGTCGGCCGGGCACCGGCCGGTGAGTGGGGCGCGGATCACACACGGTCCGCGCCCCCCTCTCTTTCTCGCGTCCGGTACGACGGGTAAGGTTAGGTTTGCCTCACCGAGAAGTCGGGGCGGCACCACTGATCGATCCCGGCGGGAGGTGAGCCGCGCGTGTACGTCTGCAGTTGCTTCGGCATCACCGAGCAGCAGGTCCAGCAGCACGCGGAGAGCGGTGCCTGCACCCCCCGCCAGATCGCCTCGGCCTGCAAGGCGGGCACCGACTGCGGCGGCTGCGTCCGCCGCATCCAGGCCCTGCTCGGCCGGGGCGCCTGCCCGCGGCGCGAGCTGATCGAGCGGCGCGCCCCGGCGTTCGCGCGGCTCACCGCCGGGGACGACGCGGGCGCCGCCCGCAGGGAACTGGGCGACGCCGCGTAGGGGTCCGTCCGGCCGGGGCCGGGTGCCTCAGTGGGTGGAGAACCCGCTGGTGCCGGGGCCCGAGGAGTCCGGCTGGCTCTGCTCGATCACGGTCGAGAGGTACAGCGCCTCGCCCAGCTTGTCGACCAGCTCCAGCTGGGTGTCCAGGTAGTCGATGTGGTGCTCCTCGTCGGCGAGGATCGCCTCGAAGACATTGGCCGACGTGATGTCGCCCTTGTCGCGCATGACCTCCACGCCGCGGCGCAGCCGGTCGATGGCCTCGACCTCGATCTGCCGGTCGGCCCGGAACATCTCGGTCACCGTCTGCCCGACCGACACATGGAAGAGCCGCTGGTAGTTCGGCAGGCCGTCCAGCAGCAGGATGCGGTCGGTGAGGATCTCCGCGTGCCGCATCTCGTCGAAGGACTCGGCCCGGGTGTACTCGGCGAGCTTCGACCACCCCTTGTGATCCTGGAGCTTGGCGTGCAGGAAGTACTGGTTGATCGCGGTCAGCTCGGCGGTGAGCTGCTCGTTGAGCAGTTCGATGACCTCGGGGTCGCCTTGCATGCGGGGCACTCCTTCTGTGCTGGTACGGGCCGTCACGGGCCGATAGCGCCGCATGATTCCATCGGCCTCCACGTCAGTCCAGTAAGTGCACACTTAGTATGAGTTGCCCGAATTGGTCCAGGGCTGGTCCCGCGCACCCCGCCCCGTCTGTCAGGATGGAGGCATGGGTCAGCCGGTGGAACGCGCGTCCGGGGAGGCGTCGGGAGCAGCGCAGGGAGCAGCGGCACAGCCGGAGCTTCCGCCGGGCCAGCGGCTCCAGCGGGGCTGGCCGGTCACCCACTACGGTCCGGTGCCCAGGTTCCGGCCCGAGCGCTGGGAATTCAGGGTCTTCGGCGCCACCGCCGACGGCGAGAAGCACTGCTGGACCCATGAGGAGTTCACGGCGCTGCCGTACACCACCGTGGTCGCCGACCTGCACTGCGTCACCAAGTTCAGCATGCTCGGCGCCGAGTGGGGCGGCATCCCCGCGCGCACGGTCCTGGACATCGCCCCGCCCGCGCCCGACGTCACCCATGTCATGGTCTGGGCCGAGTACGGCTTCAGCTCCAACCTGCGCCTGACGGACTTCGCCGCGGACCGGACCCTCTTCGCCACCCACAAGGACGGCGAACTGCTCACCGCCGAGCACGGCTTCCCGCTGCGCCTGGTCGTCCCCCACCTGTACGCCTGGAAGGGCCCCAAATGGGTCCGCGGGGTGGAATACATGACCGCCGACCGCCGGGGCTTCTGGGAGGAGCGCGGCTACCACAACATCGGCGACCCCTGGCAGGAGCAGCGCTACTCCTACCAGGAGGAGCCCGGGGACGGCCCCGGGCTGTGAGGCTCCGGCTCAGCCGTCCCTGACCGGCTCAGCCGTCCCTGAGCCGCTTCAGCCGGGCCACGTCCGCCGCGTGCCCCTCCTTGCCGCCGGGCGTCTCGATCACCAGCGGCACACCCGCGGTGGCGGGATGCGCCATCAGGGCCCGGAAGGGGTCCTCGCCGATATGGCCGGAGCCGATGTTCTCGTGCCGGTCCTTGTGGGCTCCCACCACGTCCTTGGAGTCGTTGGCGTGGATCAGTTTCAGCCGGCCCTCGCCGACCGTGTCCACCAGCAGGTCCAGGGTCTGGCGCATGCCGTCCGGGCCGGTCAGGTCGTGGCCCGCGGCGAAGATGTGGCAGGTGTCCAGGCAGACGCCCAGCATCGGATGGGCGTCCAGCGCCTCGAAGTACGGCCCGAAGTCCCAGGTGCGCGAGCACAGCGACGCGCCCTGTCCGGCGGTCGACTCCAGGAGCAGACACGGGTCGTCGTCGTGGGTCAGCTCGTCCAGCAGCGGCAGCATGTGCTCCCGTACCTGCTTCAGCGCCACCGCCCGGTCCCGGCCGCCGGTCGCGCTGCCGGTGTGCACGACGACGCCGAGCGCGCCGATCTGCCGGGCGCGCCGCAGCGAGTGCCGCAGCGAGGTGACGGAGCGCTCCACGGTCGCCTCGGTGTGCGAGCCGAAGTTGATCAGATACGGGGCGTGCACATAGGCCGGGACCGACTGCTCGGCGCAGGCCGCGCGGAACGCCTCGTCCTGGCGCGGGGCGCCGGTGGGCGTGGCCCAGCCGCGCGGATTGGCGACGAAGACCTGCACGGTCTCGGCCCCCAGCTCACGGGCGTAGGACAGGCCCACGGAGTGCAGCCCGCCGGCCACGGGGACATGACCGCCGACCGGATTGCGCGCGGCGCCGGACAGGGCCGGGACCGGGGCCGCGGCGGACGGGGAGGGGGCGGGGGACTGCTGGCTGCTCACCTGTTCAGGGTGTCATGCGGGCCGGGGCCACCGGACGCCGGCCGAGGTGATCCCCGTCTCCTCCGCCCGCTCCTGCCGTGCCCTGCGGGCACCCCGGCGGGATCACCTGATGGTGATCTTTATCGTCGAGCCCTTCGGCGCCTGCCCGCCGCCCGCCACCGACTGCTTCTTGACGGTGTCGCCGAACAGGCCGAGCAGCCCGCGGTCCTCGGAGACCTTGAAACCGGCGTCCTCCAGCGCCTTGTGCGCATCGTCGACGCTGTCGCCCGTCACATCCGGGACCTCGATCATCTCCGGGCCCTTGGACAGGGTCAGCGTGACCGTGTCGCCCTCGGCCGCCTGGCCGCCGGCCGCCGGGCTCTGCCGGGCGACCTGCCCCTTGTCGTGCTCGGAGTTGACCTGCTCGGAGGCGACCGTCACCTTCAGGCCCGCCTCCTCCAGCTCGGACCTCGCCTGGTCCAGGTCGTCTCCCGCGACGTCCGGCACGTCGACCGGGCTGCCCCTGCTGACGGTGAGCGCGATCGCCGAGCCCGCGTGCCGCTCGGTGCCCGAGGCGGGGTCCGTGCCGGTCACCGAGCCCTTCGCGACGTCCTCGCTGAACGCGCGGCGCACCATGCCCGGCTCCAGACCGGCCTTCTTCAGCAGGCGCTGGGCCGCGTCCAGCGTGCGGCCCTTCAGATCCGGCACCTTCACGGTCTCCGGGCCGTCGGAGACGGTGAGCGTCACCGCGTCGTTGCTGCGGATCCGGGCGCCCGCCGCCGGGTCGGTGCTGATGACGGTGCCGCGCTTCACGGTGTCGCTGTAGGCGTGCTTGACGTCCTTGACGTCCAGACCGGCCGCGTCGAGCCGCTTCCTGGCCTGTGCCTCGGTCTTCGCCAGCAGCGGCGGCACCTTCGTGAACTGGCCGGAGTTGATGTACCAGACGCCGCCGCCGACACCGAGGAGCAGCAGGACGGCGGCGACCACGGTCAGCACCATCCGCTTCGGCCGCCGGACGGACCGCCGGGGCGCCAGGGCCGCGGACGCCTCGAAGCGGCTGGTGCGGTGCAGCGGGTCCCCGCCGCCCGCACCGGCCGGGTCCGGCGTGTCCTCGTTCACCGGCAGCGGACGCGGCACCGTCAGCGCGCGCGGGATCACGCTCGTACGGTCCTCGCCGTTGTCGTGCTCCGCGGTGCGGGCCTGCGGCGGCAGGGCGTCGAGCTGCTGCGCGGAGAGCGCGGCGCGGGCCTCGCGGACCCGCGCCAGCAGCGCCACCGCGTCGTGCGGCCGGACGCCGGCGGTGCGCGCGGTGGCCGCGGCGACCAGCTCGTCCAGCGCGTACGGCAGGCCGGGCACCGCTGCGGACGGGGCCGGCACGTCCTCGTGCAGATGCTGGTACAGCACCTGGGCCGGGCTGTCGCCCTGGTGGGGCTTGCCGCCGGTCAGCATCTCGTAGAGCACCACACCGCACGCGTACACGTCGACGCGGGGATCGGCGGTGCCCTGCTCTATCTGCTCGGGGGCCAGGTAGGAGACGGTGCCCAGGACGGCGCCGGTGGTGCTGGTGACCGAGTCCACCGCGCGGACCAGCCCGAAGTCGGCGACCTTGACCCGGCCGTCGTCCCCTATCAGCACGTTCTCCGGCTTCATGTCGCGGTGCACGAACCCGGCGCGGTGCGCCGCGCCGAGCGCCGCGAGCACCGGCTCCAGGATGTCCAGCGCGGCCCGCGGCTGGAGCGCCCCGCGCTCGCGCAGCACGTCACGCAGCGTGCACCCGGCGACGTACTCCATGGCGAGGTAGACGTACGACCCGTCGGTGCCCTGGTCGAAGACCTGCACCACGTTCGGGTGGTCCAGGCGGGCCACCGACTTGGCCTCCCGGATGAACCGCTCCACGAAGGAACCGTCGACCGCGAGCGCCGGGTGCATCACCTTGAGCGCGAGCACGCGGTCCAGACGGGTGTCCAGGGCCCGGTAGACCGTGGCCATCCCGCCGACGGCGATCCGCGCGTCGACGCGATACCGGCCGTCGAGCACCTGCCCGACGAGAGGGTCCTGAAGGGTCGTATCCACGCACGTGAGTCTACGAGCCGCCACCGACACCCTCACCGCCCCGCGGGCCCCGGCGCCGGGACTGCGACCGAGCTGTGACGCTTCCCACGCGCGCGGGGCCTGTGACGGGACCCTGTGACGGGACCTAGAACGCGGGCCGTTCCGGGTCCAGGGCGGCCAGGCCCTGCTCCGGGGACGACGCCCGCGCGAAGTGGCGCTTGGGGATGCGGCCCGCCAGCCGGGCCAGCCGGCCGGCCGTCACCGCGTGCCGCATCGCCTCCGCCATCACCGCCGGCTCCTGCGCCCGCGTCACCGCCGAGGCGAGCATCACGGCGTCGCAGCCCAGCTCCATGGCCAGCGCCACGTCGGAGGCCGTACCGGCGCCCGCGTCCAGGATCACCGGCACGCGCGCGTGCTCCACGATCAGCTCGAAGTTGTGCGGATTGCGGATGCCGAGGCCGGAGCCGATCGGCGAGCCCAGCGGCATGACCGCGGCACAGCCCACGTCCTGGAGCTTGCGGGCGAGCACCGGGTCGTCATTGGTGTACGGCAGCACCGTGAAGCCGTCGTCGACCAGCGTCTCCGCCGCGTCCAGCAGCTCGATCGGGTCCGGCAGCAGGGTGCGCTCGTCGGCGATGACCTCCAGCTTGACCAGGTCGGTGCCGAGCGCCTCGCGGGCCAGGCGGGCGGTCAGCACCGCCTCGCCCGCCGTGAAGCAGCCCGCCGTGTTGGGCAGCACCCGGATGCCGAGCCGGTCCAGCACGGACAGCACCGAACCGTGCGACGAGGGGTCCACCCGGCGCATCGCGACCGTGGTCAGCTCGGTGCCGGAGGCCACCAGGGACCGTTCCAGCACGTCCAGGCTGGGCGCACCGCCGGTGCCCATGATCAGCCGGGAGGTGTAGGACGTGCCTCCCAGGAGGAAGGGGTCGTCGGCCATGGGGTCAGCCTCCTTGGACGGCGGTGAGGATCTCGACGCGGTCGCCCTCGGACAGCGCGGTGGCGGGCCACTGGGTGCGCGGGACGACGGTCTCGTTGACGGCGGCGGCCACCCCGGAGGGCGCAGCCGTCACGGCGCGCACGACGGCGTCCAGGGCCGTGCCGGGCGCGATCTCGCGCGGCTCGCCGTTGACGGAGACGGACAGGAGCGGGGGCGGGGGCGGGGGTGCGGAGGTGTTCATACGGGCTGCTCCGTGCGGGCGGCGGCGAACCGCCGCGGGGTGAAGGGACGGGCCTCGTCCGGCAGCGCGCCGGTGGTCAGGGCGTGCGCCATGACGTCGCCGGTGACCGGGGTGAGCAGCACGCCGTTGCGGTGGTGCCCGGTGGCCAGCAGCAGCCCGTCCAGACCGGTCGGGCCGAGCAGCGGCGCGTTGTCCGGGGAACCGGGGCGCAGTCCGGCGCGGGTCTCGGTCAGCGGCAGCTCGGTGATCCCGGGCACCAGCTCGTGCGCGTCGCGCAGCAGCTCGTAGACGCCGCCCGCGGTCACCGTCGTGTCCCAGCCCAGCTCCTCGCTGGTGGCGCCGACGACCAGCTCGCCGTTCAGGCGCGGCACCAGGTAGACGTGGCCGCCGCGCACCACGGCGCGCACGGTGCGGCTCAGGAACGGCGCGTACCGCTTCGGCACGGTCAGCCGCAGCACCTGCCCCTTGACCGGGCGCACCGGCGGCAGCACCTCGTCCGGGACCCCCGCCAGGCGTCCGCTGAGGCTGCCGGCGGCCAGCACCACCTGCTCGGCGCCGAGCGCCGTGCCGTCGCGCAGGACGCACCCCGCGGCCCGGCCCCGGGCGAGGGTGAGCCGCTCGGCCCGGTCGCGGTGGAAGACCACCCCGGCGCGCTCGCAGGCGGCCACCAGGGCGGCGGACAGACGGCGCGGGTCGATCTGGTGGTCGCCGTCCACCCGCAGACCGCCGCGCACACCCGGCGCGAGCATCGGCTCCAGACGGCGGCAGTCCCGCCCGGACAGCCACTCCGCCTCCAGCCCGCAGCGCAGTTGCAGGGCGTGCAGGTCCCGCAGGTGGGCGCGGTCGTCGGTGTCCAGCGCGACGGCGAGCGTGCCGCAGCGGCGGTAGCCGAGGTCGTGCCCGGTGGCCTCGGTCAGCTCGGCCGCGAAGTCCGGATAGCGGCGGGCCGAGGCCAGGTTCAGGCCGAGCAGCGTCTCCTCGCCGTAGTGCAGCTCCGTGACGGCGGCCAGCATCCCGGCCGCCACCTGCGCGGCCCCGCCGCCCGGCTCGGGATCCACCACGGCCGTGGACAGCCCGCGCAGGGCCGCCCGCCAGGCGGTCACGAGCCCGATGATTCCGCCCCCGACGACGAGGACGTCTGACGTACGTGGCGACGACATGGGCGTCCAGCCCCTCCCTTCGCCGGCATGACCCGGATCAGGTTCGTACGGTCGGAGGCCGCCAGCCTCCCTCTCAGCCCGGTGCGTCCGGGCTCCCGCGAGTGCTTGTACGGTCGCCAGCCTAGCCCCACGAGCAGCGCCTCTGTAAGGGAGCCTCCGGTGCGCCGCCTCCCCGCGGACCGGGGCCCGGACCGGACCGGTACCCGCGCCCGGACCGGCCCCCTGCCTGACGCCTTGTCAGGTGACTATGGTGATCGGGTGAGCGAGCAGACACCGGAACCGGGACAGGCGCAGGCGCAGGCGCGGGAGCAGGAGCACGGGCGGGCCCGGCAGGGCGCGCCGCAGCCGCGGCGCGTGGTCGTCGTCGGCGCGGGCATGGCCGGCGTGCAGACCGCGGTCGCCCTGCGTGAACAGGGCTTCACCGGCACGGTCACCCTGATCGGCGCCGAACCCCACCAGCCCTACGACCGGCCGCCGCTGTCCAAGGCCGTCCTGCTCGGCAAGGCGGAGGGCTCCGCCTTCGACGTCGACTTCGAGGCCCTCGGCGTCGAGCTGCGCCTGGGCTGCGAGGCCCTGGCCGTACACACCGACGTCCATGTGCTCGACACCTCCGCGGGGCCCGTCCCGTACGACGTGCTCGTCCTGGCCACCGGCGCCGAACCGGTGCGGCTGCCCGGCACCGAGGACGTCCCCGGTGTGCACCTGCTGCGCACCCTGGACGACGCCGAACGGCTGCGCCCGGTCCTCGCCGGACAGCACGACGTCGTGGTGGTCGGCGCGGGCTGGATCGGCGCCGAGTTCGCCACCGCCGCGCGCGAGGCGGGCTGCGCCGTGACGGTCGTGGAGGCCGCCGGCCGGCCGCTGGCGGGCGTCCTGCCCGCCGAGGTGGCCGCGCCCATGACCGCCTGGTACGCCGACAGCGGCGCCGTGCTGCGCACCCACGCGCGCGTGGCGGCCGTCGAGCCCGGAGCGGTCGTCCTCGACGACGGCGAGCGGCTGCCCGCCGGTGCCGTGGTCGTCGGCATCGGCGCCCGCCCCGCCACCGCCTGGCTGGCCGGTTCCGGCATCGCCCTGGGCGAGTGGGGCGAGGTGCTCGCCGACGACCATCTGCGCACCAGCGCCCCGGACGTGTACGCGGTCGGCGACTGCGCCTCCTTCCCCTCGCGCCGCTACGGCGAACGCCTGCTGGTCCACCACTGGGACAACGCGCTCCAGGGGCCGCGCACCGTCGCCGCCGACGTGATCGGCCTGACCCCCGCGGCCTACGACCCGGTGCCGTACTTCTGGTCCGAGCAGTTCGGCCGGTTCGTGCAGTACGCCGGGCACCACACCGCGGCCGACGCCATGGTCTGGCGCGGCGAGCCGTCCGGTCCGGCGTGGACGGTCTGCTGGCTGCGCCAGGGGCGGCTGGTCGCCCTGTTGGCGGTCGGCCGGCCGCGGGATCTCGCCCAGGGCAGACGGCTGATCGAGGGAGGCGCGCCGATGGACCCCGAGCTGCTGGCGGACCCGGCGCGGCCGCTGAAGACGGCCGTCGGCTAGCTATAGCCAGGGGAGGTCCCAGGGCGCGGTGCCCGGCCGCGCCGCCCGGGTGGACGGGGTCGGCTTCCGCGTGTCAGTGGCAGATGGCACGCTTGGTTCTGTGACCGAGATTGACGCGAAGACCGATGGGCTCGTCCCCGCCTGGCTCACCCTCCCCGACATCGCCGAGATGCTCGGCGTCGAGGTGACGCGTGTGCGGCAGCTGGTGAAGGAGGGCCAGCTCATCGCCGTACGCCGGGGTGAGAACCGCGCGCTGCACGTCCCCGCCGCCTTCATCGACGGGGACAAGGTCGTCAAGGGCCTGACCGGGACCCTGACCCTGCTGCGGGACGACGGCTTCACGGCCGAAGAGATGATCGAGTGGCTCTTCACCCCCGACCCCAGCCTGCCCGGCACCCCCGCGCAGGCCCTCAGTGAGAACCGCGGCACGGAGGTGAAGCGCCGCGCCCAGGCGCTGGCCGTCTGAGCCCGAGGCCGGGACGACCGGCCCACCGAGCCGTGCGGGGCGTAGCCGCGCCGGACGGCGGACGCGGACGGGGCGTGCGCGCCGCGCGCGCCCCGTGCCTCCCTCCGGCCCGCACGGCGACCGGAACACCAGCACGTACGCACGCACAGGTACGCACACGCGTAGGCACTGCGCGCGGTACGCACGCCCCGCAGCACGCACGACCACGCACCACTGATCCGATCGCAGGGGGACTCCACGCATGTCCGACACCGCCGCAGCCGCCGCCCGCGCCCGTCTGGCCGACGCGCGCCTGTATCTGTGCACGGACGCCCGCAAGGACCGGGGCGACCTGCCCGAGTTCCTGGACGCGGTCCTCGCGGGCGGGGTCGACATCGTGCAGCTGCGCGACAAGGGCATGGAGGCCGGGGAGGAGCTGGAGCACCTGGAGGTGTTCGCCGACGCCTGCGCCCGCCACGGCAGACTGCTCGCGGTCAACGACCGCGCGGACGTCGCCCACGCGGCCCGCGCCGACGTGCTGCATCTGGGCCAGGGCGACCTGCCGGTCCCGGCGGCCCGCGCCGTCCTCGGCGGCGACATCCTGATCGGCCGCTCCACCCACGCCGAGTCCGAGGCCGCCGCTGCCGCCGTCCAGGACGGCGTGGACTACTTCTGCACCGGCCCCTGCTGGCCCACCCCGACCAAGCCCGGCCGCCACGCGCCCGGCCTCGACCTGGTCCGGTACACCGCCTCCCTGGGCACCGACCGCCCCTGGTTCGCCATCGGCGGTATCGACCTGGGCAATCTGGACCAGGTGCTGGAGGCGGGCGCCCGGCGGGTCGTCGTGGTCCGGGCGATCACCGAGGCCGCTGATCCCGGCGCCGCGGCGGCGGAGTTCGCGAAGCGGCTGCGCGAGACGGTCTGACCCCGGCCCCGGCCCCGATCTCAGCCCCGGCCGCGGACCGGTCCGGCGCGTCCGTGGACAGAAAGTGTCCAAGGAGTGGACAACAACTCGGCAAACCGGGCAAAAAGCCATCGTTCGGTTGGGTGGCCGCCGCACCCTGGCTAACCTGCGGGTATGGCCCTCGGCACCGCATCCACCAGGTCGGACCACGCCCGCACGGTCCGCGACATGCTCGCGACCGGCAAGACGACGTACTCCTTCGAGTTCTACGCCCCGAAAACCCCGAAGGGCGAGCGGAACCTGTGGAACGCGCTGCGCCGGGTCGAGGCCGTGGCGCCCGACTTCGTCTCGGTGACCTACGGCGCGGGCGGCTCCACCCGCGCGGGCACGGTCAAGGCGACCGAGGCCATCGCCTCGGACACCACGCTCACCCCGATCGCCCACCTCACCGCCGTCGACCACTCCGTGGCCGACCTGCGCAACATCATCGGGCAGTACGCCGACGCCGGGATCCGCAACATGCTGGCCCTGCGCGGCGACCCGCCCGGCGACCCGATGGGCGAGTGGGTGCCCCACCCCCGCGGTCTGCGCTACGCCGCCGAACTCGTCGAGCTGATCAAGACCTCCGGTGACTTCTGCGTCGGTGTCGCGGCCTTCCCCGCGATGCACCCGCGCTCCGCCGACCGGGACACGGACGTCCGCCACTTCGTCGACAAGTGCCGGGCCGGCGCCGACTACGCCGTCACACAGATGTTCTTCGACCCGGAGGACTATCTGAGGCTGCGCGACCGGGTCGCGGCGGCCGGCTGCGAGACCCCGATCATCCCCGAGATCATGCCCATCGCCAGTGTGAAGACGCTCGCGCGGATCCCGTCGCTCACCAACGCCGTCTTCCCCGGCGCCCTGAAAGAGCGCATCCTCGCGGCGCAGGACGATCCGGCCGCTGTACGCTCCATTGGCATCGAGTTCGCCACGGAGTTCTGCGCGCGGCTGCTGGCCGAAGGAGTGCCCGGACTGCACTTCATCACGCTCAACAACTCCACGGCGACCCTGGAGATCCACGAGAACCTGGGCCCGCACCGCTCACCGCGGGCCTAGACCGGTCGCATCACGGGTGCGACACACTGCGGAACGGCCACTGGGAGAGGGGCGTACATGGGCTGGGCGGTCCTCTACATCGCGTTCGGCGGCGTCGCACTGTGGTTGCTCGGCGAGGTGCTGCTGCAGTACAAGGCGCGGCTGCGCTGGCGGCTGCTCGCCTTCGGCGGCTTCCTCTGCGTGGTCCTCGGTGTGCTCCTGCCGTCCGTCCTGGTCATCGCCCTGGGGGCGATCGCCTTCGCGACCGGGCAGACCTATGTGACGCTGTCCTTCCGCCGCGGCTTCGTCGCGGGCTGGGCGGTGCGGCAGCCCGGCGCCGCCGAGGGCACCAAGCGCCGCCGGGGCAGGGGCGGCCGCAAGGACGCGGCCCCGGAGAACCCCGGCCCGGAGGCCGCCGTCGACGGCCCCGGTGAGGCGTTCGGCGCCGACGACCCGGCCGGCGCGTACGACGGGCCCGGACCCGACGCCTCCGCCTACGGGCACGACGACGAGCCCGACGACGTCTTCACCCCGACCCGTCCGCCGGAGCCCACGGCCGCCGAGTCCACCGCCGTCTACGCCCCGCAGCCGCTGCCCGACGACACCGGCTCCTACGGCGTCTACGGCGGCACCGGCCACTCCGCCGGCAGTCCGGCCCCGGACCCGTACGCCGCCACCGCCCAGGCCCCCGACCAGGGCTACGGCTACGACTACTCCGGGTACCAGCAGCAGGGTTACGGCTACGACGGCACGGGCCAGCAGCAGTATGCCGCCTACTCGGACCCGTACATCGGCACCCAGACCTACGACGGCGGCACCGGCACCGGCCACCCCGGCGACTACGGCCGGCAGGGCTACGGCGGCCAGGACCAGTACGCCGCGGGCGGTCCGGGCGGCGGCTACGGCGGCGAGACCCCGCCGGGCGGCGTGTGGGTCCCGCAGCAGCGCGGCGACGACCCCTACGGCGGCCAGCTCCCGCCGGAACAGCAGCCGTACCCGTACCAGGGCGACGGACAGGGCGACGGCACCCACGGCCAAGGGCCCGGCCAGGGGCAGACGCACGGCCAGGCACCCGGCCACGGCCAGGCGCCGCACGGCGCGGGCTACGACGAGCAGTACCGTTTCTGAAGCAGCCTCACCGGCCGCCCCGGGCAGCTTCCTCGGCCCTCGGGCGGCCCTGCCGGCCCTCCGGCGGCCTCACCGCCCTGCTCCTGAGCCGGCCTCAGTACTCGTCGCGCCCGCGCCCCCGGCTCACTGCGAGCCGCGGAAGTCCGGGCCCTCCACGACGAGCCCGGCCACCAGCGCGCCCGACATGCCGGCGTGCGGCAGCCCGCCGCCGGGATGCGCCCAGCCGCCCACGGCGAACAGGCCCTCGGTACCGGTGGAGTTCGCCGGATGCAGCAGCCGTCCCCGGCCCGCGGCCAGCGCCGGCGCGGGCACCGACCCGCCCGGCGCGCCCGTCTCCCGCGCGATGTCGGCGGGCGTGCGGACCTCGTGCCACAGCAGCCGGTCGCGCAGTCCGGGCACGGCTCGGGCGGCGGCGGTGATCATACGGTCGGCGTGCGCGGCCAGATCCCGCGGCCCGGCGGCCGCCGCCGAACCCTGGGTCGGGACCGTGGCCGTGAGCGTGACCGCCTCGTGCTCCGGGTCCGGGACCAGCGCGGGATCGCCGGGGCGAGCCACGACGACCGTGGGCCGCGCGGGCAGCCCCGTACCGCCCGTACCGCCCGCACCGTCCGCGCCGAACAGTGCCTCGAACTCCTGCGCGGGGTCGGGCGCGTGCACCACGGTCCGGTGGGCCGTCCCCTCCGGGCGGGCGCCGCGCAGCGCCAGCAGCACGGTCAGCCGGCTCGGCAGCCCCCGCTGCGGCGGCACCGCGCCCGCACCGTCCGGCACCGCGCCGGGGCCGCCCGGCGTCCCGGGGGCCGCAGCGGTGACCACGAACTCCGCCTCGGCGCCGCCCCCGTCCGCGAACTCCACCCCCGCCACCCGGCCGTCCTTCTCGACGACCCGGGCGACCTCGGTGCCGAAGACGAACTCGACCCGGCGGGCCGTGCACCGCTCGTACACCGCGCGCGCCAGCTCGCGCAGACCGCCGCGGACGTACCAGACGCCGAAGGCGTGCTCCATGTACGGCAGCACGGCGGCGCTCGCCGGGGCGGTCCGGGGATCGAGCCCGTACGCGAGCGCGTGGCTGTCCAGGAGCGCGGCCAGGCGCGGATCACGCAGCTCCCAGGCGCCGATCTCGGCGAGTGTGGCGGCCCGGCGGGTGCGCAGCAGGCGCTTGTGCGGAACCGCCGGATAGGGCTCGCGCTCGGCCAGCACCTGCCAGTCGGGCCACAGCGGCTCCTCCAGCAGCGGGCGCCGGGTGCGGTCCCACGCCTCGCGCGCCCGCACCAGGAAGTCGCCCCAGCGCTGCCCGGCGCCCGCGCCGAGCGCGTCGTCCAGGGCGGCGACGACGCCCGCGCGGGAGGCGTTCGGCAGGGCGCACTCGGTGCCGTCCGCGAAGACGTGCCGCGCCGCGGGGGCGACCTGGACCAGCTCGACGCGGTCCTCCAGGGGCTCCTTGCCGGTCTTCACGAACAGGTCGCGGTAGACCGCGGGCAGCGGAAGCAGGGCGGGACCGGTGTCGAAGGTGAAGCCGTCCCGCTCGAAGCGGCGCACCGCTCCGCCGTACGTCTGTGTCCGCTCGTACACCGTCACCCGGTGGCCCGCGACGGCCAGCCGGGCAGCCGCCGCCATCGCGCCCATCCCGGCGCCGATCACCGCAATCCGTGCCATGCCCGCGACCCTACCGACCACCACCGACAATCCCCGTTCCGGGTGCCGCGGCCGGCGCCTGCGCGGGAGGCGCGGGGCCGTCCGGGCCGGGTGCCCGGGGACGGGTACGGAGGGCTGAGTACTCGTACCTAGACGGCGAGATGAGTACCTGCGCGGATGGGCCCCGGCCCGCGCGGACGAGAGAGTGGAGGCACGGGAAGGGGCACAGCGCCGGTACCGCCGACACGGGGCGGCGGAACGGCGCTGCCCTGGACCGCTCCTTCCGCCGGCCCAGGTCGGCGGGAGCGAGGCACGGGGGAGCCCGGAACGACCGAACGGGGTCCGACGGGGGAGCAGCGAGGTACGGGGGAACAGGGGGACACGGGGGAACACGGGGGAACACCGGGAGGCGCCGGTGCGTGGTGGCCCGCGGGGGACGCGGCCACGGCGCACCGGCGCCTCTTCCCGCGCGTGTTCTCAGCGGGAGCCGCTCACCCGGCCCTGGAGCAGCCGCGACAGCGCGGCGTGGACGTCGTCCAGGGAGCGCTCCGGCTGGAACGCCTTCCAGTCCAGGGCGGCCACCAGCACCATCCCGACCAGCGCGGCGGCGGTCAGCGGCACATCGATCTCCGCGCAGAACTCGCCGCTCGCCATGCCGTCGCGCAGCACGTCCTCGACGACCGCGACCGCCTGCTTCCGGACCACCATGAGCGTGGACTGCCAAGCCCGGTTGGTGCGCCACAGCTCGGCCACGTACAGCTGGGTGAAGGCGGGATAGCGGTCGATGAAGACCAGCCCGGCGCGGATCATCGCGTCCAGGGCGTCGACCCGGCCGCCGCCCGCGCGCGCCGCGTGCTCGGCCGCCTCCCGCAGGGAGGCGGTGAGGAGGCCCACGCCGTGCCGCAGCAACTCCTCGAAGAGGACGGACTTGCTGGCGAAGTTGTAGTAGACGGTGCCCTTGGCGACCCCGGCCCGCTCGGCGATCTCGTCCACCGTGGTCGCGGAGAAGCCCTGCTCGGCGATGAGTGTGACGGCTGCCTCGTAGAGCTTCTGCCGGGTGGCCTCGCGGCGGGTACGGCCGCCCGGCGTGGCGCTGCTGCTTTCCATGGCCCTGATTGTCACAGGAACGGGCCGCCCGCCGAGCGCCGCCACCGGTCGCGGCCCCGGGCCACCCCACGCCGGGCGGCCCCGCGCCGCCGCCGGGCCCGCACGGACGAGCGAGGCAAAAGACCAGGTCAGAACGGATTGTCAGTGGCATACCACACGATGGGCACATACGGCACCCGTGCCGTCACCCAGACGACAGGAGGTTCGTCATGGCCAAACCCTCCGCGGCCGCCGCCCGCCGGCGCCGCGCCACCGGCCCTGCCCCCTCACTGACCGGCCCGGCGAGCGACGTGCACCCCGTGCTCCGCCGGGCCACGGCCCCGCCCGCCGCCCTCGACCTGCTCGCCCAGGCCCGGTCCGGCCTCGAAGAGGCGGCCGTCCTCCCCACACCGAACGAGCGCTACGCCACCGCCCACCTCGCCGCCCTGCGCACCGCCGCCGCTGTGCTCGCCGCGCGGGCCCGCCCGGAGACCGGCTCCCGGCGGCGGGCCCGGATCCGCAGCGCCTGGGAGGTGCTCCCCGAGATCGCACCCGAACTGACCGAGTGGAGCGCCCTGTTCGCCTCGGGCGCCCGCCGCCGCGCGCTGGCCGAGGCCGGGGTGCGGGGCGCGGCGGGCCACCGGGACGCCGACGACCTGATGCGGGACGTGGCGATGTTCCTGCGCATCGTCGAGCGGATGCTGGTCCTCCAGCCGGTCCTGCCGCCGCCCCGGCCGGGGGAGCCGGCGGCAGGACCGCACACCGCCGGGACCGAGCAGGCCGGAGGTCCGCGGACCGGCGGCGCGCGGGTTGCGCGACCACCGGCCGACGGCATACCGGACGCGGGCTGACCCGCGCGGGTCCGGGGCGGCGGGAGGCGGCGCCGAGGCGACGGGCGGACCGGGCGGCGGAGGCAATAGGGTGGAGACGCCTGAAGCCTTCCCACCTCCCGTGTCGCGGGCCGGGGAGGCAGCCCGATCGCTCCGCCGTACCCGAGGCGGTGCCGCCGCGAGGAGTCAACTGCCGTGTCGGACCCGATGCGCCCACCCGTCGCCCGATCCCGCGCCTCGCTTCGCACGGCCGTGGTCTGGGACGTCCTGCGGGACGCCCTCGACCGGCTGGCCAAGGCCACGGGCCGGGAGTCGCTGGACGTCCTCGACACCGGCGGCGGCAGCGGCAACTTCGCCGTGCCCGTGGCCCGCCTCGGCCATCGTGTCACCGTCGTCGACCCCAGTCCCAACGCGCTCTTCGCGCTGGAGCGCCGCGCCGGTGAGGCCGGTGTGGCCGACCGGGTGCGCGGCGTGCAGGGCGATGTGCACGGCCTCTTCGACGTGGTCGAGCGCGGCGGCTACGACGCGGTGCTCTGCCACGGCGTCCTGGAGTACGTCGACGACCCGGCCGCCGGCGTCGGCAACGCGGTCGCGGCGCTGCGCCCCGAGGGAGTGCTCAGCCTGCTCGCCGCCGGTCTCGGCGGCGCGGTGCTCGCGCGGGCCCTGGCCGGCCACTTCACGGAGGCCCGGCAGGCGCTGGGCGACCCGGAGGGGCGCTGGGGCGAGGGCGACCCGGTGCCGCGGCGCTTCACCGCCGAGCAGCTCACCGGCTTCGTCGAGGAGGCGGGCCTGGCGATCGGCGCGGTGCACGGCGTACGGGTCTTCGCCGACCTGGTGCCGGGCGTGCTGGTGGACACCGAGCCGGGGGCGCTGGACGCCCTGCTCCAGCTGGAGGCGGCGGCGGCCGAACTGCCGGCGTTTCACTCCGTGGCCACCCAGCTCCACGTCCTCGGTGAGACCCGGGGTGCGCCCGGGGCCTGACCGGCCTGGTGCGACGGGCCGCCGGCCGGCGGCCCGGCCGGGCATGGAGTGTGCCACAGGCCCCCCGATCCAGGTGGTGGCGCCGTATGATCGAGGGAGGCCGCCCGGCATGACGGGCCGGTCGCCGGGGAATGAAGCCTCAGCGAGCCGGGTTCCGTCATGGTGATCCGGTTGGCCAATTGGCGTAGAGGGGCGGGTTTCACGGGGGCGATTCCCTGCCTATCCTGAAGGGACCCCCCGGGTCGCCCCGGCGACTGCACGATGAGGAGGACTCCGTGCCGCTCTCGGAGCACGAGCAGCGCATGCTCGAGCAGATGGAGCGAGCGCTGTACGCCGAAGATCCCAAGTTCGCGTCGGCGCTCGAGGGAAGCGGGCTGCGTACGTACACCCGGCGGCGGGTCTACCAGGCGGTCGCGGGCTTCCTCGTAGGTATCGCGCTCC
Source organism: Streptomyces sp. PL-25 (assembly GCF_058344915.1). Taxonomy (NCBI): domain Bacteria; kingdom Bacillati; phylum Actinomycetota; class Actinomycetes; order Kitasatosporales; family Streptomycetaceae; genus Streptomyces; species Streptomyces sp. PL-25. The sequence continues at coordinate 1,823,865 of NZ_CP136997.1, read as the reverse complement.
TCATGGCAGGTGTGATCGCCCAGTATCCCTGGGTGAGCGTGGTGGGCTTCCTGGTGATGCTGGGATGCGCGCTGCTGGCCGTGACCGGCTGGCGCAAGGCTCCCAAGCCGGGCGAGCGGCCCGCCGTCGGCCCGCACCCGGGCCGTCAGGCCCGTTCGAAGCGCTCCATGATGGACCGCATCGAGCAGCGCTGGCAGCGCCGCCGCGACGAGCAGGGACGATAGCCCCCGCCCGAGCGGCACATCACGAACGGCTTGTGTGAGGAGCCGACCACGACTCGTGGTCGGCTCCTTGCTCATGCCGTGCCTCGCCTCCATGGCCGGCCAGCCGGCCCCGGCCCCGGCGCCCGGTCGCCCGGCCCCGCCCGTCCCGCCCGCGGTGGTTTGTCGGCCCAGGAAGACGCGCCCCGGCAGGACGCGGCTCGGCGGGCTCGGCGGTGGACGATCCCGGGGCAGGACGCGGCCCGGTCCGTCACGACGCGGCTCGGAGCGCCCCCCGGCCGGTCCGTTCCCCTCGGTGGTCGCCCGGGGCGGGCCCTGGCGACCACCTCGCGCCGGGCGGTCAGCCCTGCTGGCGCGAGGGCTGGCGCGAGGGGCGGCGCAGGGCCGGGCGGAGAGCCGCGGCGCGGGCGCGGAGGGCGGCCGAACGGGCGGAGAGGGCCCAGGACAGACGCGCGGTCGAGCGGGGGGCGAGGGCGGCGCGCAGCCGGGCGCCGCGCGAGGCCGAGCCGCGCAGCCCCGCGACGACCCGGCGGACGTCGTCGGCGAGCCCCGGCATCGGGCTCGGGCTCGGCGCGTAGAGCACCTGCTCCAGGGCGTCGGCCAGCCGGTGGGCCGAGGCGGCGGCCACCGGGTCGATCCGTCCCGCCCGGACGATCCGCTCCGCCGTCCTGCGCGGGGTCTGCGACTCGTCCGGGAAGATCCCGAAGTCCCAGGCCGTGTCGGTCAGTTCCTGCCAGACGGCCAGCCGGTGCGGGAGCGCGTCCGCCGGGCCCCGGCCGTGCGCCCCCAGCCGGACGGCTCTTCTCCGCTTCCGCCACAGCAGCGGTGACAGCAGCAGGACGAGCACGGCGAGCCCGCCCAGGGCCCAGCCCGTGACCACCCCCCACGGCGTGCCGCTGTCCCCGGCGGGCAGCGCCGCCTGCGCGGACGGGCTCGGGCACTCCTGGAGCCGCTTCATCTGCGGGGTGCAGCCGGTGCTCGCGGACGGCGCGGCGGACGGCTGCGAGCTGGCCCCCTGGGACGGCAGCGCCGGGTTCGGCAGCGTCGAGTTCGAGGGGTCCGAGGTGGTGTACTGCGGGACCGTGCCCCGGGTCGGCGTGGGCTCGAAGCGGGTCCAGCCGACGCCCTGGAAGTACAGCTCGGGCCAGGCGTGCGCGTCCTTGAGCCCCACCTGGACACTGCCGTCGCCCTGCGCGGCACCGGGGGCGAAGCCCACCGCCACCCGCGCGGGGATGCCGAGCGTACGGGCCATCGCCGCCATGGTGAACGAGAAGTGCACGCAGAAGCCCCGCTTGTCCCTGAGGAACCGTGTGATCCCCTGCGAGCCCGAGCCCACCTCGACCTGAGTGTCGTACTGGAAGCCGCCTTCGAAGGAGAACCAGTTCTGGAGCTTCACCGCCTGCTCGTAGTGGTTCGCCGCTCCCGCCGTGACCCGGCGCGCGGTGCTCGCCACGACGCCCGGCAGGCTGTCGGGCACCTTGGTGTACTCGCGCTCCAGGGCCGCGGGAGGCTGCCCGGCAGTGGCGAGCTGCTCCGCCGTCGGCTGCACCTCCAGGCTCTTGACCTGGTACGACAGCCCGCGGGTGTTCTGCCCGTGGTCGCCGACCAGGGTCATGCCCACGGGCTCGTAGCGCCAGCTGCCATCGACCCGCACACCGCTCGGTGGGTACGGCATCGGCAGCCAGTCCTGCGCGTACCAGTCGGCGGCGGCGACGGAGGTGGTGATCTCGGTGCGCCGGACGCCGCCGTCCAGGCCGGACGGGCTGGGGAACGGGTCCGGCACGCCGACGATGTGCCGCTGGGACGGCTTCCAGGTGGTGCCGTCGAAGTCGTCCAGGGAGACGATGCGCAGATACAGGTCGGAGGCGTTCGGGGAGTTGGTGCGCAGGCTGAGGACCGTGCGGTTCTCGTCGACGTTCAGGCTGTCGCGCAGGGACACCAGCGGGTTCACCGCCGAGATGGTGCCGCCGCCCCCGATGCCCGAGCCCACGCCGCCGTCGCCGTCCAGCAGGCCGCCGCGCATTCCGGGCAGGGCGAGCGGCACCACCAGGGCGACACCCAGCGCGACCGCGCCGATCCGGCGTCCGGTGCGGATCGGGGCCACCGCGCCGCCGGACCCGCCGCCCGGCGCCCGTGCCGCACCGCCGAACACCCGGCCCCACTGCGCGAGCCGGTCCCGGCCCTCGACCAGCAGCAGCATGAGGTAGCCGGCCGCCGCCAGGAGGAACCACAGCCAGGCCGAGCCGCCGTCGGACAGCCCGGCCGCCACGGAGTACAGCGCGAGCAGCGGGAGTCCGGCGGGGGCCGCGCTGCGCAGGGTCACCGCGAGGGTGTCCACGATCAGCCCGATCACCAGCACACCGCCGATGAGCATCAGCCGGATGCCGTCGGACAGCGGCGCCGGGATCGCATAGCGCCCGACGTCGTCACCGCCCTGCTGGAGCAGGGCGGCCAGCCGGCGGAAGGCGTCCGGACCGGGGATCAGCCCGGCGATCGCCTGCTGCCGGGCGAAGAGGAGGGTGAGCAGCAGCAGGGTGGCCAGGGCCTGCGCCGCCACGGTCAGCGGGCGCGCCAGCGGCACCCGGCGGGCCGCCACGCCGACGCCCGACTGCACCGCGAGCATCAGTGTCGCCTGGAGGATCCAGGTGGCGGGGGAGACCAGCGGCAGCAACGCGCACGCCGCCATCAGTGTGGCCACCGCCGCACACAGCGCCAACCGCGTCCGCCCGCTCATCCCCGCCCCTCCCGCCGGCCCACCGGCCGGGTCACGCCGCTCATGCCCCTGTCCCCACTCGCCCGCGCCCCGGCCAGGGACGCCGCGACATCCCGACGCGCCCGGAGCCGGGACCCGGCCCGCGCTCGCTGCCGGAGACCGCGCCCACTTCTGCGCGCGTTCCCGCTCCCGCACCCGACGCGGGGCCCGAGCCCACTGCCACGGCCTCGCCGCCCGTTCCGTCGGCCACCCCGGGCCGCCCCCGCACCTCCGGTGGCGGATCCCGGCCCGGTACCCGGCGGTGATCCACCCGGCCGCCGCGGCGCCCGGCCCGCCGCCGTGCCGCCCATCACGGCCTTTCCCCGGCCGCGCCCGCGCCGCGCGCCGCCACCGGTCCGCCCGTGCCCGGCCCCGCCGGGCCGGATCCCGCCCGGCTCGCCGCCGTCGACGGGGCGAAGTGGGAGCCGCCGACCGGGCCTGAGGCGGAGCGCTCATGGTCCGCCCGGCGCCATGCCTCGTCCAGGGACATGCCCCGGGGCACGCGCACGGCCGTCCAGCCCGTGTCACGGAGCATCCGCAGCCGCGCACCGGCCGCGTCACCCGCCGCGGGTGCGCCCGCCGGGTCACGGTTCCAGTCCTCGCTGTCCAGGACGAAGGCGACCGCGCCCCCGCTGCGCTGCCGCATCTTCGCGGCCATCGTGGTCTGTGCCTCGTCGAGATCGCCGAGGAAGGCCACGAGCAGGCCCTCATTGCCGCCGCGCAGCACGTCGTAGGCGCGGGAGAGGCCCGCTCCGTCCGAATGGTCGATCACGGCGAGGGTGTCCATCAGCAGCCCGGCCGCGTCCGCCGAGTCCTGGCCGGCCCCCGCGAAGCCCTCCGAGCCCTCGCCCGGCACCGAATCACCGGTGTCGGTCAGCAACCGCACCGAGAAGCCGCGCTCCAGCATGTGCACCAGGACGGAGGCGGCACCGGAGACGGCCCACTCGAAGGCCGCGTCGGGGCCCGCGCCCCGGTAGGCGACGGCGCGGGTGTCCAGCAGCACCGTGCAGCGGGCCCGCTGCGGCTGCTCCTCACGGCGCACCATCAGCTCGCCGTAGCGCGCGGTGGAGCGCCAGTGCACGCGGCGCAGATCGTCCCCGTAGCGGTAGCCGCGCGGGATCACGTCGTCCTCGCCGGCCAGCGCCAGCGAACGCTGCCGCCCGTCGCCGTACCCCTTGGCCTCACCGCTCAGCCGCACCGGCGGCAGCGGCTCCACGCGCGGGACGACCGTGAGCGTGTCGTAGGCGGAGAAGGAGCGGGTCAGCTCGCACATCCCGAACGGGTCGGTCAGCCGCAGTTGCAGCGGGCCGAGCGGATAGCGCCCGCGCAGGTCGGAGCGGACCCGGTAGGACACCTCGCGGCGTCCGCCCGGCTCCATCCGGTCCAGGACGAAGCGCGGCCGGGGCCCGAGGACGTAGGGCACCCGGTCCTGGAGCATCAGCAGGCCCGTGGGGAGCCGGGAGACGTTGTCCATCCGCAGATGGACGCGGGCCTCGGCGCCCGCGGGCACCCGCCCGGGGCTGAGGCGGCGGCTGCCCGCGACCCGGTGGCGGGTGCGGTGGAGCACGGCCGCGCAGACCAGGGGCAGCACGGCCAGCAGCAGCCCGACCCGCAGCAGTTCGCCCTGCCCGAGGATGTACGCGCACACGGCCGCCGCGATCCCGGCGGCCAGGAAGGACCGGCCGCGGGTGGTGAGACCCGAGAGCGCCGTACGGAAGCCGCCCCGGCCGCCCTGCTCGTCCTCCGCGCGCGCGGGCCCCGGGCCGGTCATCACAGCCTCCGCGGCTGCTGCCGGCCGAACTCCGGCGCGGTGTTGCCCATTCCGAGGCCGCCGCCCGCCTGGGCCGCCGCGGGCACCGGGGTGCGCTGCACGATCTCGTCGACGACCTGCTCCGCCGTCCGCCGGTTGAGCTGCGCCTGCGCGGTGGGCAGCAGCCGGTGGGCCAGCACCGCGACGGCGAGCGCCTGCACGTCGTCGGGCAGCGCGTACTCCCGGCCGCTCAGCGCGGCCGACGCCTTCGCCGCGCGCAGCAGATGCAGGGTCGCGCGCGGGGAGGCGCCGAGTCTGAGGTCGGGGTGGGTGCGGGTGGCGGCGACCAGGTCGACCGCGTACCGCTGCACGGCCTTGGCGACGTGCACCGCGCGGACCGCGTCGATGAGCTTCACGATGTCGTGCGCGTGCGCCACCGGTTGCAGGTCGTCCAGGGGGCTGACGCCGCCGTGCACGTCCAGCATCTGCAACTCGGCCTCCGGGCTGGGGTAGCCGATGGACACCCGGGCCATGAAGCGGTCGCGCTGCGCCTCGGGCAGCGGGTAGGTGCCCTCCATCTCGACCGGGTTCTGCGTGGCCACCACCATGAAGGGGGCGGGCAGTTCGTAGGTCTGCCCGTCGATGGTGACCTGGCGCTCCTCCATGGACTCCAGCAGCGCCGACTGGGTCTTGGGGGAGGCGCGGTTGATCTCGTCGCCGATCACGATCTGCGCGAAGATGGCGCCCGGCTTGAACTCGAAGTCCCGGCGCTGCTGGTCCCAGATGGACACACCGGTGATGTCCGACGGCAGCAGGTCGGGCGTGAACTGGATGCGCCGCACCGAGCAGTCGATGGAGCGCGCCAGCGCCTTGGCGAGCATCGTCTTGCCCACGCCGGGGACGTCCTCGATGAGGAGGTGCCCCTCGGCGAGCAGAACGGTCAGCGAGAGCCGTACGACCTCGGGCTTGCCCTCGATCACTCCTTCCACCGAACCGCGGACACGCTCCACGGTGGCGGTCAGATCACCCCCCACGCCCGACCGCGCTCGCGCGGGGGCACCCCCATGGCTCGCTCGATCGTCATAGGTCGTCACCGGCCCTCCTCGGCCCGTCCCCGCACCCGTCGCCGGGCGGGGGATTCCCCAGATTTCCGGGCCGACGCCCCGCTGCGCGGACCGGGCCCACCCCGAACACGACATCACCCGGAAGGTCCCGCGTGATGTCACACCCCGCATTCTTGCCGCCGTTACCGATTCGTGTCACTCGCCTGTGGACAACTGGCCGCGATATTCGGGTTTCACGACTTTTCACCGTGGACGACGCGCAACCCGCCCGCATGGCGTCGCGGTCCCGCCCGCATGTCACCGACGCCCCGCCCCGGCACCCCGGGGCGGGGCCCGGGGTCACTCCGGGTCGATCTCGCGCAGCCGGCCCGTGCGGACGTCGAACACGAAGCCGCGCACGTCGTCGGTGTGCGGCAGGAACGGCGAGGTGCGCACCCGCTGCATCGACTGCCGCACGTCCTGGTCGGCGTCCTTGAAGGCCTCCACCGCCCAGGAGGGGCGCTGTCCGACCTCCATCTCCAGGTCGTGGCGGAAGTCCTCGGTGATGGTCTGCATGCCGCAGTTGGTGTGGTGGATGAGCACCACCCGGCGGGTGCCGAGCGCGCGCTGGCTGATGGCGAGCGAACGGATCACGTCGTCGGTGACCACACCGCCCGCGTTGCGCAGCGTGTGGCAGTCGCCGAGCCGCAGACCGAGCGCGGCGTGCAGGTCGAGACGGGCGTCCATACAGGCCACGACGGCGACCTGGAGGACCGGCCGGGCGTCCATGCCCGGGTCGGTGAACGCGTCGGCGTAGGTCCCGTTGGCCGTGACGAGCCGGTCGATGACGGAACGGTCCGTTATGGCGTCCTCGGGACCGGCGGGAACTGATGCGGAAGTCGTCATACTCATGACGTTACTGGGCGTGCGCGCCGCGGTCTCGTCGTGGGAGCGGACAAAGAACATCACAGTGGCTTGTTGTGAGAGAACCCACACACAGGGTGATCCGCGTCCATGCGGGTGAACCGGCGGCCCGCGCCGTGTCCCGGCACTCCGGCGGGCGACGCGCAGGCCGGTTGATTGACCGGGCGACACGGTGGACTAAAGTGACGCGAAGCGGGAGGCGCAGCCCTCCCTGCTGCACGGCATTTCCCCGGAGACCACGGCTCGCGCCCGACAGTCTCCCCACGTGCGCGGCGCGTACGTACGGCTCGGCCTCCTCCCGCTCCCGGTCGGCTGACGCTTCCGGCGCCGGCAGGGCCCCCTCGTCCCGCGAGCGGTCGGGGACCCGGCGGTGCGTGCGGGCCCGCCGGACCTGAGAGGGCCCCTTGAGCGACAGCCGACACGTCCCCGTGATGCTCCAGCGGTGCCTGGATCTGCTGGCACCCGCCCTGGAGCGGCCGGGAGCGGTGGTCGTCGACTGCACCCTCGGGCTCGGCGGACACAGCGAGGCGCTGCTCACCCGCTTCCCCGAGGCCCGCCTCGTCGCCCTGGACCGCGACAAGGAGGCGCTGCGCCTGTCCGGCGAACGCCTCGCCCCCTTCGGCGACCGCGCCACCCTGGTGCACGCCGTCTACGACGAACTGCCCGACGTGCTCGACAGGCTCGGCCTGCCGCGCGTGCGGGGCGTCCTGTTCGACCTCGGGGTCTCCTCCATGCAGCTCGACGAGGCCGACCGCGGCTTCGCCTACGCCCAGGACGCGCCCCTGGACATGCGCATGGACCAGTCGGCCGGCATCGGTGCCGCCGAGGTGCTGAACACCTACCCGCCCGGCGAACTGGTGCGCATCCTGCGGGCCTACGGCGAGGAGAAGCAGGCCAAGCGGATCGTGGCCGCCGTGGTGCGCGAGCGGCAGAAGGAGCCCTTCACCCGCAGCGCCCGCCTGGTGGAGCTGATCCGCGACGCGCTGCCCCAGGCCGCCAAGCGCACCGGCGGCAACCCCGCCAAGCGCACCTTCCAGGCGCTGCGCATCGAGGTCAACGGCGAACTCGCCGTGCTGGAGCGGGCGATCCCGGCCGCGGTAAAGGCCCTCGACGTCGGCGGAAGGATCGCCGTACTGTCGTACCAGTCGCTCGAAGACCGCCTGGTCAAGCAGGTGTTCGCGGCCGGAGCCGCCACGACCGCGCCCTCCGGGCTCCCGGTCGTCCCCGAGCGCTACCAGCCCCGGCTCAAGCTGCTCACCCGCGGTGCCGAACTTCCCACCGAGGAAGAGATCGCCGAGAACCGGCGGGCGGCACCGGCCCGGCTGCGCGGTGCCGAGCGCATCAGGGAGGACGCCGAGTGAGCCAGGGGGACCAGTGAGCAGCAAACCCGAGCCGCGGGGGCGTGCCGCCCGGCTGGCGCGGCTCCTGCCGGGAAAGGGGCCCCAGGCCGCCCGCGCCCCCTTCGTCCTGCTCGTCGTGCTGCTCCTGGGCGGCGGCCTCATCGGACTGCTGGTGCTGAACTCCGCGCTCAGCGAAGGCGCCTTCCAGATGGACGACCTGAAGAAGGACACCAAGAACCTCACGGACGAGGAGCAGGCCCTCCAGCGGGACATCGACTCCTACTCCGCCCCCGACGCCCTCCAGCGCCGCGCGCGGCAACTGGGCATGGTGCCCGGCGGTGATCCCGCCTTCCTGAACCCCGACGGCACCGTCAAGGGCGTGCCCTCCGCCGCCGCCGAGCAGTCCGCCGCCTACGACCTCCCGGTGTCCGTACGGCCGCCCGAGAGCCTGACGGGCAGCGTGCCGCCCGCGGCCCCCGCTCCCGCGGCCGACGGCACCGCCCCGGACACCGGGCAGAGCGCGCCCGCCGCGCCCCCCGGGAGCGACACCGCCGCGCCCACCGGGCAGGCCGACGCGACCGGACCTCAGCCCGCCACGACCCCGACCCCCGGCAGGTGACGGAAGTGACCGACAGGGAACCGCCGCGCCGCCGCGTGCCCGGACCCGCCAGGCCCGCCAGGCAGGCCCGCCCCGGCGGCGGCAGGCAGCGGCCCGGCCCCGGCGCCCGTCCGGCCCGCCGCCCCAACTCCACCTGGCGGCCCCCGCCGGTGCGCGTCCTGCGCCTGGGCAGCCCCCGGCCCAGACTGCGCATGGTCGCCCTCGCGCTGACCCTGGTGATGCTCGTCTTCGTGGTCCGGCTGCTCCAGGTGCAGGCCGTCGACGCCGGTGCCTACGCGGCCAAGGCCGAGGCCAACCGCTACGTGGTGCACACCATCGCCGCCGAGCGCGGCGGCATCACCGACCGCAACGGCGTCTCCCTGGCCACCAGCGTGGACGCGAACGACATCACGGCCGACCCGACGATGTTCACGCGCGAGAGCCTCAAGGTCGGCGACGGCCCCGAACAGGCCGCCGCGCTGCTCGCCCCGATCATCGGCCAGGACCAGGCCCAGCTGGCGAAGAAGCTGCGCACGGCGAACACCCGCTACGTGCTGCTGGCCCGCCGCCAGACCCCGCAGGTCTGGACGCAGATCAAGGACCTGAAGGCCGCGCTCGCCCAGAAGGCGCGCACGGACAAGACCGCCGCCAACGTCCTGGCCGGGGTCTTCTCCGAGCCCAGCACCAAGCGCGTCTACCCGGGCGGCGACCTGGCCGCCGCGCTGCTGGGCTGGGTCAACGCCGAGGGCAAGGGCGGCGGTGGCATCGAGCAGCAGCTCGACAAGCAGCTGGCCGGCAAGCCCGGCAAGATCCGCTACACCCAGTCGGGCGGCCGCGAGGTGCCCACCGCGGGCACCACCGGCACCCCGGCCGTCCCGGGCACCGACGTCGAGCTGACCATCGACCGCGACATCCAGTGGGCCGCGCAGAACGCCATCACCCAGCAGGTGCGCGACTCCCGGGCGGACCGCGGCTACGTGATCGTGCAGGACACCCGGACCGGCGAGATCCTCGCCATGGCGAACTCCCCGGGCTTCGACCCGGGCGACCTGGCCCACGCCGACCCGGCGGCGCTCGGCAACGCCGCCGTCCAGGACGCCTTCGAGCCCGGCTCCACCGCCAAGCTCATGTCGATGGCCGCCGTGCTGGAGGAGGGCGTGGCCACCCCGGGCACCCATGTGGTCGTACCCAACCGGCTGCACCGCGGCGACCGGCTCTTCCAGGACGACGTCGACCACGAGACCTGGTACCTCACGCTCAACGGCGTGCTCGCCCGGTCCAGCAACATCGGCACGATCCTGGCCACCGGACGGCTCGGCAAGACCCAGCCGGAGGCCAACAAGGTCCTCTACTCGTATCTGCGCAAGTTCGGCATCGGCGGCTACACCGGCATCCACTTCCCCGGCGAGACCAAGGGCATCCTGGCGCCGCCCGAGAAGTGGTCCACTTCGCAGCAGTACACGGTCCCGTTCGGCCAGGGCTTCTCCCTCAACGCGCTCCAGGCGGCGTCCATCTACTCGACGATCGCCAACGGCGGGGTCAGGATCCAGCCGAGCCTGGTGCGCGGCACCAAGGGACCCGACGGCCGCTTCACCCCGGCGGCCGAGCCCGCGAAGCAGCGGGTCGTGAGCGCCGAGACGGCCAGGGAACTCTCCCAGATGCTGGAGTCCGTGGTCGACGACGAGCAGGGCACCGGCCTCAAGGCCCGCATCCCCGGCTACCGCGTCGCGGGCAAGACCGGTACGGCCAACCGTGTGGATCCGGCCACCGGCAGATACCGCGGCTACACCTCGTCCTTCGCCGGTTTCGCCCCGGCCGACAACCCCCGCATCACCGTCTACTGCGCGATCCAGAACGCCACCAAGGGCAACTACTACGGCGGCCAGATCTGCGGTCCGATCTACAAGCAGGTCATGACGTTCGCGCTGAAGACCCTCCAGGTGCCGCCGACCGGCGCGCAGACCGCGAACCTGCCCGTCGACTACAAGCCCTGACCCGCCGGGCAGCCCCTTTCGGCCCAGCCCGCCCGAGCCCGTACCCCGAGCGCCCCAGCGGCCCCCGACCGGCACGCAGCACCCGCCGGAACCCGTACCACCGGACCAGAACCACCAGGAACCAGCCCGTGACAACGATCACCCCCGACCCCGGGAACCGCCGGCCGCCCGCGGCCTCGCTTCGCCCGCAGGCCGGTGAGCCCGGTACGCTCACCGCCGTGTCACACCCTGATCAGTCCCAAACCACCCAGAAGGGCGCTTCCGTGACGTACCCGGGACCGCCGCGACCGGTTCAGGTCACCGCCATCCCCCTCGCGGAGCTGGCCGATCAGCTGGGTACCGCGCGACCGGACCGCAGCGCCGAGGTCACGGGCATCACCCACGACTCGCGTGCCGTGCGCCCCGGCGACCTGTACGCCGCCCTGCCCGGAGCCCGCGCGCACGGCGCCGACTTCGTCACCCAGGCGGCGAGCCTCGGCGCGGTCGCCGTGCTCACCGACCCGGCGGGCGCCGCCCGCGCCGCCGCGACCGGCCTGCCCGTGGTGGCCGTCGAGGACCCGCGCGCGCGGATGGGCGAGCTGGCGGCGTCCATCTACGGCAGGCCCGGCCGCGACCTGCTCCAGATCGGCATCACCGGCACCTCCGGCAAGACCACCACCGCCTACCTCGTCGAGGGCGGCCTGAAGACCGCGCGGTCCACCGGTCTGATCGGCACGGTGGAGATGCGCATCGGCGACGAGCGCATCAAGTCCGAGCGCACCACACCCGAGGCCACCGACCTCCAGGCCCTGTTCGCCGTGATGCGCGAACGCGGCGTCGAGGCGGTCGCCATGGAGGTCTCCAGCCACGCGCTGGTGCTCGGCCGGGTCGACGGCTGCGTCTTCGACATCGCCGTCTTCACCAACCTCAGCCCGGAGCACATGGAGTTCCACTCCGGCATGGAGGACTACTTCCAGGCCAAGGCGCAGCTGTTCACCCCGGAGCGCAGCAGGCTCGGCGTGGTCAACCACGACGACGAGTACGGCCGCCGGCTCGCCCGGGAGGCCACCGTCCCGGTCGTCACCTTCTCCGCCGAGGGCCACCCGGACGCCGACTGGCGCGCCGAGGACGTGCAGGTCGGACCGCTCGACTCGACGTTCACGGTGGTCGGCCCCGAGGGGCAGCGGATCGCCGCCAGGTCCCCGATCGCCGGCCCGTTCAACGTCGCCAACACCCTCGCCGCGATCGTCGCGCTGGCCGCCGCCGGACTCGACCCGCAGTCCGCCGCCGACGGCGTGGCCGCCGTCCCGGGCGTGCCGGGCCGCCTGGAGCGCGTGGACGCCGGACAGCCCTACCTCGCGGTCGTCGACTACGCGCACAAGACGGACGCCGTCGAGTCGGTGCTCAAGGCCCTGCGCAAGGTCACCAAGGGCCATCTGCACGTGGTGCTCGGCTGCGGCGGCGACCGCGACACCACCAAGCGCGCCCCGATGGGCGCCGCGGTGGCCCGGCTCGCCGACACCGCCGTGCTGACCTCCGACAACCCCCGCTCCGAGGACCCGCTCGCGATCCTGGCCACCATGCTCCAGGGCGCCGCCTCGGTGCCCGCGCACGAGCGCGGCGAGGTGCTCCTGTTCGAGGAGCGGGCCGCCGCCATCGCCGCCGCCGTGGGCCGGGCCCGGCCCGGGGACACCGTCCTGGTCGCGGGCAAGGGCCATGAGCAGGGCCAGGACATCGCCGGTGTGATCCGCCCCTTCGACGATCGAGAGGTCCTGCGCGAAGCCGTCCGCACCAGCCAGGGATGACCGCCCGTGAGACCAGGGACGGCCCCGTAGAACTGAACGCCCAGGGACGACCGTCCGTACGACCCAGGGATTGAAAATCCAGAAGACCCAGGGGATGAACTTGTGATCGCCCTCTCCCTCGCCGAGATCGCAGCAGTCGTCGGCGGGCAGACGCACGACATACCGGATCCGTCCGTCCAGGTCACCGGACCCGTCGTCCGGGACTCCCGGGAGGCGGTGCCCGGCAGCCTCTTCGTCGCCTTCGCCGGCGAGCGCGTGGACGGCCACGACTTCGCCGCGGACGTCGTCGCGGCGGGCGCCGTCGCCGTGCTGGCCTCCCGTCCCGTCGGCGTGCCCGCGATCGTGGTCGAGGACGTGCAGTGCGCCCTCGGGGCCCTCGCCCGCCACGTCGTGGCCGAGCTGGGCGCGACCCTCGTCGCCCTGACCGGCTCCGCGGGCAAGACCAGCACCAAGGACCTGATCGCCCAGGTGCTGCGGAGCAAGGCCCCGACCGTGTTCACGCCCGGCTCGCTCAACAACGAGATCGGGCTGCCGCTGACCGCCCTGACCGCCACCGAGGAGACGAAGTACCTCGTCCTGGAGATGGGCGCCCGCGGCATCGGCCACATCCGCTACCTCACCGGGCTGACCCCGCCGAAGGTGGGCCTCGTGCTCAACGTCGGCAGCGCCCACATCGGCGAGTTCGGCGGCCGGGAGCAGATCGCCCAGGCCAAGGGCGAACTGGTCGAGTCCCTGCCGCCGGCCGCGGAGGGCGGCACCGCGATCCTCAACGCCGACGATCCGCTGGTCCGTGCCATGGCCTCCCGTACACAGGCGAAGGTGCTTCTTTTCGGAGAGGCGGGCGAAGCGGACGTACGCGCCGAGAACGTGAGACTCACGGACAGCGGACAGCCCTCCTTCAGGCTTCACACACCCTCCGGTGCATGCGATGTGACCATGCGCCTGTACGGTGAGCACCACGTGTCGAACGCGCTCGCCGCGGCCGCCGTCGCCCATGAGCTGGGCATGTCCGCAACGGAGATCGCCACCGCGCTCTCCGTTGCGGGCTCCCTCTCCCGCTGGCGGATGGAGGTCACCGAGCGCCCGGACGGCGTGACCGTCGTCAACGACGCCTACAACGCCAACCCGGAGTCCATGCGAGCCGCCCTGCGCGCGCTCGCGGCCATGGGCAAGGGGCGGCGGACCTGGGCGGTGCTCGGCAAGATGGCCGAGCTCGGGGACGAGGCGCTCGCCGAGCACGACGCGGTCGGACGGCTCGCCGTCCGGCTCAACGTCAGCAAGCTCGTCGCGGTCGGGGGCAGGGAAGCGTCCTGGCTGCAACTGGGCGCATACAACGAGGGTTCGTGGGGTGAGGAGTCGGTGCACGTGTCCGACGCACAGGCGGCGGTCGACCTGTTGCGCAGCGAGTTGCGCCCGGGGGACGTCGTGCTCGTGAAGGCGTCCCGTTCGGTCGGTCTGGAGAGCGTGGCCCAGGCGCTCGTCGAGACCGGTGCCGAGGGTGAGGTCGCCGCCCGATGATGAACCAGGTCCTGTTCGCAGGAGTCATCGGTCTCTTCCTGACGCTGGTCGGCACCCCGCTGCTGATCAAGCTGCTGGCCCGCAAGGGCTACGGCCAGTACATCCGGGACGACGGCCCGCGCGAGCACGCCAGCAAGCGCGGTACGCCGACGATGGGCGGTATCGCCTTCATCCTGGCCACGGTCGCCGCGTACTTCCTGTCCAAGGTGATCTCCGGCAAGCCCCCGACGTACTCGGGTCTGCTGGTGCTCGGCCTCATGGTCGGCATGGGCATGGTCGGCTTCCTCGACGACTACATCAAGATCGTCAAGCGCCGTTCGCTGGGTCTGCGCGCCAAGGCGAAGATGGCGGGCCAGCTGATCGTCGGCATCGGCTTCGCGGTGCTGTCGCTGATGTTCTCCGACAACCGCGGCAACACCCCCGCGTCCACGAAGCTGTCGTTCATCACGGACTTCGGCTGGACCATCGGCCCGGTGCTGTTCGTGATCTGGGCGCTGTTCATGATCCTGGCGATGTCCAACGGCGTGAACCTCACCGACGGTCTGGACGGTCTGGCCACCGGCGCCTCCGTGCTGGTCTTCGGCGCCTACACCTTCATCGGCGTCTGGCAGTTCCAGGAGTCCTGCGCCAACGCGATGACGCTGACCAACCCCAACGCCTGCTACGAGGTGCGCGATCCGCTGGACCTGGCGGTCGTCGCCTCCGCGCTGATGGGCGCCTGCCTCGGCTTCCTGTGGTGGAACACCTCGCCGGCCAAGATCTTCATGGGCGACACCGGTTCGCTGGCGCTCGGCGGCGTCCTCGCGGGCCTGGCCATCTGCTCGCGCACCGAGCTGCTGATGGCGCTGCTGGGCGGCCTGTTCGTCCTCATCACCATGTCGGTGGTCATCCAGGTCGGCTCCTTCCGGCTCACCGGGAAGCGGGTCTTCCGGATGGCGCCGCTCCAGCACCACTTCGAACTCAAGGGCTGGTCCGAAGTGCTCGTCGTGGTCCGTTTCTGGATCATCCAGGGCATCTGTGTGATCGTCGGACTCGGCCTCTTCTACGCGGGATGGGCAGCGGACAAGTGACCGACTGGCAGGGGAAGAACGTCACCGTCGCCGGACTCGGCGTCTCCGGGATCCCGGCGGCCAAGGTCCTGCACGGCCTCGGCGCGCACGTCACCGTCGTCAACGACGGCGACGACGAACGGGCCCGTGCGCAGGCGGCCGAACTGCGCACCCTGGGCGTCACCGTGCGCCTCGGCGACGGCGACACCCTGCCCGA
This sequence comes from Streptomyces sp. PL-25, assembly GCF_058344915.1. Classification (NCBI taxonomy): domain Bacteria; kingdom Bacillati; phylum Actinomycetota; class Actinomycetes; order Kitasatosporales; family Streptomycetaceae; genus Streptomyces; species Streptomyces sp. PL-25. Next base: position 1,808,675 of record NZ_CP136997.1, on the reverse strand, counting down.
AGGCACCGAGCTGATCGTCACCACGCCCGGCTGGAAGCCGGACAAGCCGCTGTTCCTGGCGGCGGACCGGGCGGGCGTCCCGGTCTGGGGGGACGTCGAACTCGCCTGGCGGCTGCGCGGTCTGGACGGCCGCGAGCCGGCCCCCTGGCTGGCCGTCACCGGCACCAACGGCAAGACCACCACCGTGCAGATGCTCGCCTCCATCCTGACGGCGGCGGGCCTGCGCACGGCGGCCGTGGGCAACATCGGCGTCTCGCTGCTGGACGCCGTCCTCGGCGAGGAGCGCCACGACGTGCTCGCCGTCGAACTCTCCAGCTACCAGCTGCACTGGGCGCCCTCGCTGCGCGCCCACTCCGCCGCCGTCCTCAACCTCGCCCCGGACCACCTCGACTGGCACGGCTCCATGGAGGCGTACGCCGCCGACAAGGGCCGCGTCTACGAGGGCAACCAGGTGGCCTGCGTCTACAACGCGGCCGACCCGGCCACCGAGGACCTGGTGCGCGCGGCCGACGTCGAAGAGGGCTGCCGGGCCGTCGGGTTCACCCTCGGCACCCCGGCGCCCTCCCAACTCGGCGTGGTGGAGGGCATCCTGGTCGACCGGGCCTTCGTCGAGAACCGGCACAAGAACGCCCAGGAACTGGCCGAGGTCTCCGACGTCCGCCCGCCCGCCCCGCACAACATCGCCAACGCCCTTGCCGCCGCGGCCCTCGCGCGCGCCTTCGGCGTGCCCGCCACGGCCGTACGGGACGGCCTGCGGGCCTTCACCCCGGACGCGCACCGCATCGCGCACGTGGCCGACGTGGACGGCGTCGCCTACATCGACGACTCCAAGGCCACCAACACCCACGCGGCCGAGGCGTCGTTGGGAGCATATGAGTCGATCGTATGGATTGCGGGCGGTCTGGCGAAGGGCGCGGACTTCGACGAGCTGGTCGCCCGCTCGGCGAAGCGGCTGCGCGGCGCCGTCCTCATCGGCGCCGATCGCGCGCTGATCCGCGAGGCCCTGGCGCGACACGCCCCCGAAGTCCCCGTCGTCGACCTCGACCGGACCGACACTGGGGCCATGCTCCAGGCGGTCCGGGAGGCGCGGCGGCTGGCCGCCACGGGCGACACGGTACTCCTCGCCCCGGCCTGTGCCTCCATGGACATGTTCACCAACTACAACCAGCGCGGCGACGCGTTCGCGGAGGCCGTTCGCGAACTCGGCACCCGCTGACCCCGGCCGCCCCCGCCGCCGGGCGACCTTGGGAGGGACGCGTGGGACCCGCGAGCCGAGCCAGGCGTACGCCGCCGACGTACCGCGGAGGCGGAGATGCCCGGTAGTCCCGGCAGCCGCCAGGGCCGCCCGCCCGTGCAGCGGGCCGGCCGCGGGCCCGCCGTGGCCCGCGGCCCGCGCGACAACGCCGTACGCACCCTCGTCACCCGCGCCCGCAAGGCCTGGGACCGGCCGCTCACCGCGTACTACCTGATCCTCGGCGGCAGCGCGCTGATCACCGTGCTGGGCCTGGTGATGGTCTACTCGGCCTCCCAGGTCACCGCGCTCCAGATGGCGCTGCCCGGTTCGTACTTCTTCCGCAAGCAGCTCCTGGCCGCCGTGATCGGCGCCGGACTGCTGCTGGCCGCCGCCCGGATGCCGGTGAAGCTGCACCGGGCGCTGGCCTACCCGATCCTGGCGGGCGCGGTGTTCCTGATGGCGCTGGTGCAGGTGCCGGGGATAGGGATGTCGGTCAACGGCAACCAGAACTGGATCTCGCTGGGCGGCTCCTTCCAGATCCAGCCCAGCGAGATCGGCAAGCTGGCGCTGGTGCTCTGGGCCGCCGACCTCATCGCGCGCAAGCAGGAGAAGCGGCTGCTCACGCAGTGGAAGCACATGCTGGTGCCGCTCGTCCCGGTCGCCTTCATGCTGCTCGGACTGATCATGCTCGGCGGCGACATGGGCACCGCGATCATCCTCACCGCCATCCTGTTCGGCCTGCTGTGGCTGGCGGGCGCGCCCACCCGGCTGTTCGTCGGCGTGCTGTCGGTCGCCGGCCTGATCGGCCTGGTCCTCATCAAGACCAGCCCCAACCGCCTGGACCGGTTCGCCTGCGTCGGCTCCACCGACGTGACCAAGTGCTGGCAGGCGGTGCACGGCATCTACGCCCTGGCCTCCGGCGGATTCTTCGGTTCCGGCCTCGGGGCGAGTGTGGAGAAATGGGGTCAACTCCCCGAAGCCCACACCGACTTCATCTTCGCCGTGACCGGTGAGGAACTGGGTCTCGCGGGCACTCTGTCGGTGCTCGCCCTGTTCGCGGCTCTAGGCTATGCGGGCATCCGCGTGGCCGGACGCACGGAGGAACCCTTCGTCAGGTATGCCGCGGGAGGCGTGACCACCTGGATCATCGCGCAGGCGGTGATCAACGTCGGTGCGGTGCTCGGTCTGCTGCCGATCGCCGGTGTCCCGCTCCCGCTGTTCTCCTACGGAGGATCCGCCCTGCTGCCGACCATGTTCGCCATCGGGCTGCTGATCGCCTTCGCGCGAGACGAACCCGCTGCGCGGGCGGCGCTTGCCATGCGGCAACCTCGCTTTGGTAGAAAGCGGGCAGGAGGCTCCGCGGCCGGCCGCTCAGCCGGCCGGAGGGCCGCGCGGACCCCCGGCCGGAATCCCGGACGGGAGGCCGTCGGGGGCTTCGGCCGCGGCTCGGACCGGGGATCCGGTGCAGGATCGGGTCAGGGTTCCGGCCAGGGGCCTCGGAGATGGAACACGATGCGACGGCGCGCCTCGGCGGCGCGTTCGTCCGGAGAGCGGTGAATTTCGGTGCATGTCGTACTCGCCGGCGGAGGTACCGCGGGCCACATCGAGCCCGCGCTCGCCCTCGCGGACGCCCTGCGCAGGCAGGACCCGACCGTGGGGATCACGGCCCTGGGCACGGAGCGGGGCCTGGAGACCCGGCTCGTGCCGGAGCGCGGTTACGAGCTGGCGCTGATCCCGGCGGTACCGCTGCCGCGCAAGCCCACGCCCGAGCTGATCACCGTCCCGGGCCGGCTGCGCGGCACGATCAAGGCGGCCGAGCAGATCCTGGAACGCACCAAGGCCGACGCCGTGGTGGGCTTCGGCGGCTATGTCGCCCTGCCCGGCTATCTGGCCGCCAAGCGGCTCGGTGTGCCCATCGTGATCCACGAGGCCAACGCCCGCCCCGGCCTGGCCAACAAGATCGGTTCGCGCTACGCGGCCCAGGTCGCCGTCTCCACCCCGGACAGCAAGCTGCGCGGTGCCCGCTACATCGGCATCCCGCTGCGCCGGGCCATCGCCACGCTGGACCGGGCGGCCGCGCGGCCGGAGGCGCGCGCGATGTTCGGACTCGACCCCAACCTGCCCACGCTGCTGGTCACCGGCGGCTCGCAGGGCGCCCGCCGGCTCAACGAGGTGGTCCAGCAGGTCGCTCCCTGGCTCCAGCAGGCGGGCATCCAGATCCTGCACGCGGTCGGCCCGAAGAACGAACTGCCGCGCGTGCACCAGATGCCGGGTATGCCCCCCTATATCCCGGTAAGTTATCTGGACCGGATGGACCTCGCGTACGCCGCCGCCGACATGATGCTCTGCCGCGCCGGCGCGATGACCGTCGCCGAACTCTCCGCCGTCGGACTGCCGGCCGCCTATGTCCCGCTGCCCATCGGCAACGGCGAACAGCGGCTGAACGCCCAGCCGGTGGTCAAGGCGGGCGGCGGACTGCTGGTCGACGACGCGGACCTCACCCCGGAGTGGGTGCAGCAGCAGGTGCTGCCCGTGCTCGCCGATCCGCACCGGCTGTACCAGATGTCCCGCGCCGCCGGTGAGTTCGGCCGGCGCGACGCCGACGAACTGCTCGTCGGCATGGTGTACGAGGCCATCGCCTCGCGCCGTTAGGACCATATGAACGAAGGGGATCGACAGCGTGGCCGGAGCGACTTCCGAGGAACGCGGTGAACGCCGGCGGGAGTCGCCGTCCGGCCCGCCCCTGATCCGCCGGTTGCGGCGGCTGCCCCTTCGCGCGCTCGTCCTGGCGGCCGTGGCCGTGCTCCTGCTCGGCGGCGGCACCCTCTGGGTCCTCTACGGCTCCTCGTGGACCCGGGTGGAGCGCGTCTCGGTCTCCGGGACAAGGGTGTTGACCGCCGCGCAGGTGCGCTCGGCCGCCGCGGTGCCGGTGGGCGACCCGCTGGTCTCCGTGGACACCGGCGCCGTCGCCGCCCGGCTGCGCCACCGGCTGCCCCGCATCGACTCGGTCGCCGTGGTGCGCTCGTGGCCGCACGGAATCGAGCTGAAAGTCGTCGAGCGCACCGCGGTCATGGTGGAGGAAAAGGGCGGAAAGTTCGTCGAAGTGGACGCCTCCGGCGTCCGTTTCGCCACGGTTTCGCAGGCGCCGAAAGGCGTTCCCGTCCTGGAATTGTCGCTTTCCCGCACCGCCGCCACGGCGGCGAGTCTGCGCCGTTTCGACGAGGCGCGCCTGGTGCGCGAGGCCGTCACGGTGGCCGGCCGCATCCCGGCCGCGGTGGCCCGCACGACCCGCGCCGTCAAGGTCCGTACCTACGACGACATCTCGCTGGAGCTGAGCGGCGGCCGCACCGTGTCCTGGGGCAGCGGGGAGGGCAGTGCCGCGAAGGCCCGGGTGCTCACCGCGCTGCTGAAAGCCACCCCCGACGCCCGGCACTTCGACGTGAGTGTCCCCATCGCCCCGGCGTCATCCGGGAGTTGACGGGTATACGTGCAGGCCAGCACCCTGGTTGGGCACCGCTATGCCTGATCACATAGGGTGAAAAGAAAAACGGGAGGTTCGGCGTGTTCGTTGAACGGGCGCCACTTGTCGACTTAGTGTCCTGTTCAGAAGACTTCAAGGAACAGGCACACTGGTAACCCTAAACTTCAGGGTTAGGGTTCGGGTCGGCGTTACGGACCGTCCCATTCGGCATCAGCCGTCGCGGCGCGGACAGCGCGCAACGACGGCGACGTAATTCGAGGCGAGAGGCCTTCGACGTGGCAGCACCGCAGAACTACCTCGCAGTCATCAAGGTCATCGGTGTCGGCGGCGGTGGTGTCAATGCCATCAACCGGATGATCGAAGTCGGTCTCAAGGGCGTCGAGTTCATCGCCATCAACACCGACGCACAGGCGCTGTTGATGAGCGACGCCGACGTCAAGCTGGACGTCGGCCGCGAACTGACCCGCGGACTGGGCGCCGGGGCCAACCCGGCCGTCGGCCGCAAGGCCGCCGAGGACCACCGCGAGGAGATCGAAGAGGTCCTCAAGGGGGCCGACATGGTCTTCGTGACGGCCGGTGAAGGCGGCGGCACCGGCACCGGCGGCGCGCCCGTCGTGGCCAACATCGCGCGCTCCCTGGGCGCCCTCACCATCGGCGTGGTCACGCGCCCGTTCACCTTCGAGGGACGGCGCCGCGCCAACCAGGCCGAGGACGGCATCGCCGAACTCCGCGAAGAGGTCGACACCCTCATCGTCATCCCCAACGACCGGCTGCTGTCCATCTCGGACCGCCAGGTCAGCGTGCTCGACGCGTTCAAGTCCGCGGACCAGGTGCTGCTGTCCGGTGTGCAGGGCATCACCGACCTGATCACCACCCCCGGCCTGATCAACCTGGACTTCGCCGACGTCAAGTCGGTCATGTCCGAGGCCGGTTCGGCGCTCATGGGCATCGGCTCGGCCCGCGGCGACGACCGCGCGGTGGCCGCCGCCGAGATGGCGATCTCCTCCCCGCTGCTGGAAGCCTCCATCGACGGCGCCCGCGGCGTCCTGCTCTCCATCTCCGGCGGCTCCGACCTCGGCCTGTTCGAGATCAACGAGGCCGCCCAGCTGGTCAGCGAGGCCGCCCACCCCGAGGCCAACATCATCTTCGGCGCGGTCATCGACGACGCCCTCGGCGACGAGGTGCGGGTCACCGTGATCGCGGCCGGCTTCGACGGCGGCCAGCCCCCGGCCCGCCGGGAGAACGTCCTCGGCTCGGCCTCCTCCTCGTCGTCCGCGCCCCGCCGCGAGGAGCCCGCTCCGGTACGGCAGTCCGAGAGCCGTCCGACCTTCGGCTCGCTGGGCAGCGTGACGCCCAAGGAGGAGCCGGAGCCGGTCGCGCCCGAACCGCTGAGCGACCTCACCACCGCTCCGCCCGCCCCGCCGGCGCCGCGCACCTACACCGACAGCGCGGCCGAGGAACTGGACGTCCCGGACTTCCTGAAGTGATAGGACCGCGCGACACCGTGAACGGCGCGCACTTCGCTTTCACCGACCGGTGGGGCGGGGTGAGCGCCGTTCCGTACGAGGAGCTGAACCTCGGCGGCGCCGTCGGCGACGACCCCGGTGCCGTACGGGCCAACCGCGCACGGGCCGCCGCCGCTCTCGGGCTCGACGCGGCCGACGTGGTCTGGATGAACCAGGTGCACGGCGACGACGTCGCGGTCGTGGACGGCCCCTGGGACCCCGGCGCGGACGTCCCGTCCGTCGACGCGCTCGTCACCGCCCGCCGGGGACTCGCCCTCGCCGTGCTCACCGCCGACTGCACCCCGGTGCTGCTCGCCGACCCGGTCGCCGGGATCGCCGCCGCGGCCCACGCGGGCCGGCCCGGCATGGTGGCCGGGGTGGTGCCCGCCGCCGTGCGGACCATGGTGGAACTCGGCGCCGACCCCGCCCGGATCACCGCCCGCACCGGACCCGCCGTGTGCGGCCGGTGCTACGAGGTGCCCGAGGCGATGCGCGCCGAGGTGAGCGCCGTCGAGCCGGCGGCGTACGCCGAAACGAGCTGGGGTACGCCGGCGCTCGATGTGAGCGCCGGAGTGCACGCACAACTCGAGCGCCTGGGAGTGCGCGACCGGGAGCGGTCGTCGGTCTGCACCCGGGAGTCGGACGACCACTTCTCGTACCGCCGCGACCGCACCACCGGTCGGCTCGCGGGCTATGTCTGGCTGGACTGATGAGGCATGACGGAACGTAAGGACGAACTCGCCGCGAATCTGGCGAAGGTGGAGGGGCGCATCGCCGCCGCGTGCGCCGCGGCCGGGCGCCCCCGCGAGGACGTGACCCTCATCGTGGTCACCAAGACCTACCCGGCCTCGGACGTGCGGATCCTGGCGGACCTCGGGGTGCGCCAGGTCGCCGAGAACCGGGACCAGGACGCGGCGCCGAAGGCCGCGGAATGTGCGGATCTGCCCTTGAATTGGCATTTTGTCGGTCAACTTCAGACCAACAAAGTGCGATCCGTCGTCGGTTACGCGGACGTCGTGCAGTCCGTGGACCGCGCCCGGCTGGTCACCGCGCTCTCCAAGGAGGCCGTGCGCGCGGGCCGCGAACTCGGGTGCCTGATCCAGGTGGCCCTGGACGCGGGCGAGCAGGCGCGGGGCGAGCGGGGCGGCGTGGCGCCGGGCGGCGTCGGGGAGTTGGCGGACCTCGTCGCGAACGCTCCGGGACTGCGGCTCGGCGGCCTGATGACCGTCGCGCCGCTGACCGGGGAGTACGCCGGCCGCCAACAGGCGGCGTTCGAGCGGCTCATGGATTTGTCGACCTCCCTGCGCCGGGACCATCCTGCTGCCACCATGGTCTCGGCAGGGATGAGCGCGGACCTCGAACAGGCCGTGGCCGCCGGAGCGACACATGTGCGCGTCGGCAGCGCGGTACTCGGAGTCCGCCCCGGCCTCGGGTAACGTCGCCAAGAAGTCGGACCACAGCAGAAAATATGGTCAATACCGCCGAAGAAGGCGCAACGACCTCGTGGATCGCGGGGACTTGGCGGTCGTCAGTCGATCCACCACAGAGCGGAGGACTCAGAGAATGGCCGGCGCGATGCGCAAGATGGCGGTCTACCTCGGCCTCGTGGAGGACGATGGGTACGACGGCCGGGGTTTCGACCCCGATGACGACTTCGAACCCGAACTCGACCCGGAGCCCGAGCGGGACCGCAGGCGGCACGAGCCGTCGCACCAGCCGCACGGTACACATCAGCAGCAAAGGGACGAACCGGTACGGGTGATGCAGCCTCCGGCACCCCGCGAACCCGTGTCCCATTCCGCTTCGCTCCCGGCGGAATCCCCTCGTCCGGCGCGTATCGCGCCCGTGGCATCCATCACACAAGAACGCGCGAGCCTGGAGAAGAACGCACCGGTGATCATGCCCAAGGTCGTGTCGGAACGTGAGCCGTACCGCATCACCACACTTCACCCCCGGACCTACAACGAGGCCCGTACCATCGGGGAACACTTCCGTGAAGGCACTCCGGTGATCATGAATCTGACGGAGATGGACGACACGGACGCGAAGCGACTTGTCGACTTTGCGGCCGGTCTGGTGTTCGGTCTCCACGGCAGCATCGAGCGGGTGACACAGAAGGTGTTTCTGTTGTCGCCTGCTAACGTCGATGTCACGGCGGAGGACAAGGCCCGCATCGCAGAGGGCGGGTTCTTCAACCAGAGCTGAGACGCACCACCGGACAACCGGCACGGAACAGGGGAGAGGGAAGCACCGATCATGGGCGTGGCCATGGAGGTTCTCTACATCGCGCTGATGGTGTTCCTCATCGTACTGATCTTCCGATTGGTCATGGATTATGTGTTCCAGTTCGCCCGCTCGTGGCAACCCGGCAAGGCGATGGTGGTCGTTCTGGAGGCCACCTACACTGTCACCGATCCACCGCTGAAGCTTCTGCGGCGGTTCATCCCGCCGCTGCGTCTCGGGGGCGTGGCGCTCGACCTGTCCTTCTTCGTTCTGATGATCATCGTCTACATCCTCATCTACATCGTGGGAAGCCTCGCGACGTGAGTGTGGACGATACGGTCTTGCCGACTGCCGATGACTACGTTGAGGTGAAGAGATGCCGTTGACCCCCGAGGACGTGCGGAACAAGCAGTTCACGACCGTCCGCCTCCGAGAAGGCTATGACGAGGACGAGGTCGATGCCTTCCTCGACGAGGTCGAGGCCGAGCTGACCCGTCTGCTCCGTGAGAACGAGGACCTGCGCGCCAAGCTGGCCGCGGCCACCCGTGCCGCCGCGCAGAACCAGCAGAACATGCGCAAGCCTCCGGAGCAGCAGCAGGACCAGCAGCAGCACCCGCAGCACCCCCAGCACCAGCAGCACCAGCAGCAGGGGCCGGGCATGCCCCAGCAGGGCGGGATGCCGCAGCAGGGCATGCGAGGTCCCGGCGCTCCGGTGCCCGCCGGCATATCGGGCCCGCCGCAGCAGCAGATGGGTGGCCCCATGGGTGGTCCGCCCCAGCTGCCGAGCGGTGCCCCGCAGCTGCCCGCCGGCCCCGGCGGACAGGGCCCGCAGGGCCCCGGCCCGATGGGTCAGGGTCCCGGACCGATGGGCCAGGGCCCCGGTCCGATGCAGGGGCAGATGGGTCCGGGCCCGATGGGCGGTCCGAACCCGATGGGCGGTCCCGGTCCGATGGGCCAGGGTCCCGGTGGCGACAGCGCCGCGCGGGTGCTCTCGCTGGCCCAGCAGACCGCCGACCAGGCGATCGCCGAGGCCCGTTCCGAGGCCAACAAGATCGTCGGCGAGGCCCGTTCGCGCGCCGAGGGTCTGGAGCGCGACGCCCGCGCCAAGGCCGACGCGCTGGAGCGGGACGCGCAGGAGAAGCACCGCGTCGCGATGGGCTCCCTGGAGTCCGCCCGTGCCACGCTGGAGCGCAAGGTCGAGGACCTGCGCGGCTTCGAGCGCGAGTACCGTACGCGTCTGAAGTCGTACCTGGAGTCGCAGCTGCGCCAGCTGGAGACCCAGGCCGACGACTCGCTGGCCCCGCCGCGCACCTCGCCGGCGGCCGCTTCGCTGCCGCCGTCCCCGGCGCCCTCCATGGCTCCGGCCGGTGCGAGCGCTCCGTCCTACGGCGGCAACGGCGCGATGGGCGGTCCGTCCGGCCCGTCCGGTCCGTCCTACGGCGGCCAGCAGCAGATGTCCCCGGCGATGACCCAGCCGATGGCACCGGTCCGGCCGCAGGGCCCGTCCCCCATGGGCCAGGCCCCGTCTCCGATGCGCGGCTTCCTGATCGACGAGGACGACAACTGAGGCGCCCTGACGGGTTCCTGAGCGAACGCACGAACAAGGCGTCGGCAGCCTGAGAGAACGGCCCCGGAGGATTTCCTCCGGGGCCGTTCTCGTGTGCACGGGCAGCGGCTGGTCGCACGGGCGCCCCGCGCCCCCCGGGAGGGGGCGCGGGGCGCCGCACGCGGCTACGCCTTGCGCAGCCGGAACGTCAGGGACAGGCCCTCGTCGGTGAACGGGTCACCGTAGGTGCCGTCCGCCTCGCCCCGGGCGAAGTCCGTGGCCAGGACCTCGTCGGAGATGAGCCCCGCGTGCTCGGACAGGGCCGCGATGACCGCCGGGTCCGTGGAGGTCCAGCGCAGCGCGATCCGGTCCGCGACGTCCAGGCCGCTGTTCTTGCGCGCCTCCTGGATGAGCCGGATGGCGTCGCGCGCCAGACCCGCCTGCCGCAGCTCCTCGGTCAGCTCCAGGTCGAGCGCCACCGTCGCGCCCGAGTCGGACGCCACCGACCAGCCCTCGCGCGGGGTCTCGGTGATGATCACCTCGTCCGGGGCCAGCGTGACGGTCTCGCCGTCGACCTCCACCGACGCCGTGCCCTCGCGCAGCGCCAGCGACAGCGCCGCGGCGTCGGCCGCCGCGACGGCCTTCGCCACGTCCTGGACGCGCTTGCCGAACCGCTTGCCCAGCGCACGGAAGTTGGCCTTCGCGGTGGTGTCCACCAGTGACCCGCCGACCTCGCTGAGCGACGCCAGCGAGGAGACGTTCAGCTCCTCGGTGATCTGCGCGTGCAGCTCGCGGTCCAGGGTGTCGAAGCCCGCCGCCGCGACCAGCGCGCGCGAGAGCGGCTGGCGGGTCTTGACGCCCGACTCCGCGCGGGTGGCCCGGCCCAGCTCGACCAGCCGCCGTACCAGCACCATCTGCCGGGACAGCTCGGGGTCGATCGCGGACAGGTCGGCCTCGGGCCAGGAGGCCAGGTGCACCGACTCCGGGGCGCCCGGCGACACCGGCACCACCAGGTCCTGCCAGACCCGCTCGGTGATGAACGGGGTCAGCGGGGCCATCAGCTTGGTGACCGTCTCGACGACCTCGTGCAGCGTGCGCAGCGCGGCCTTGTCGCCCTGCCAGAAGCGGCGGCGCGAACGGCGGACGTACCAGTTGGACAGGTCGTCCACGAACGCGGAGAGCAGCTTCCCGGCACGCTGCGTGTCGTACGCCTCCAGGGCCTGCGTGACCTGGTCGGTCAGCGCGTGCAGCTCGCTCAGCAGCCAGCGGTCCAGCAGCGGGCGGTCGGCCGGGGCCGGGTCCGCCGCGCTCGGGGCCCAGTTCGACGTACGGGCGTACAGCGCCTGGAAGGCGACCGTGTTCCAGTAGGTCAGCAGCGTCTTGCGCACCACCTCCTGGATGGTGCCGTGGCCGACCCGGCGGGCCGCCCAGGGCGAACCGCCGGCCGCCATGAACCAGCGCACCGCGTCCGCGCCGTGCTGGTCCATCAGCGGGATCGGCTGGAGGATGTTGCCCAGGTGCTTGGACATCTTGCGGCCGTCCTCGGCGAGGATGTGGCCCAGGCACACCACGTTCTCGTACGACGACTTGTCGAACACCAGGGTGCCGATCGCCATCAGCGTGTAGAACCAGCCGCGGGTCTGGTCGATCGCCTCGGAGATGAACTGCGCCGGGTAGCGGCTCTCGAACAGCTCCTTGTTCTTGTACGGGTATCCCCACTGCGCGAACGGCATCGAACCCGAGTCGTACCAGGCGTCGATGACCTCGGGCACGCGCACGGCCGTCGCGTGGCAGCCCTCCTCGGGGCAGGCGAAGGTCACCTCGTCGATGAACGGGCGGTGCGGGTCGAGGCCCGACTGGTCGGTGCCGGTCAGCTCGGTCAGCTCCGCGCGGGAGCCGACGCAGGTGAGGTGGTCCTCGGCGCAGCGCCAGACGGGCAGCGGGGTGCCCCAGTAGCGGTTGCGGGAGAGCGCCCAGTCGATGTTGTTGTTCAGCCAGTCGCCGAAGCGGCCGTGCTTGACGGTGTCCGGGTACCAGTTGGTCCGCTCGTTCTCCGCCAGCAGCCGGTCCTTGACGGCGGTGGTGCGGATGTACCAGGACGGCTGGGCGTAGTACAGCAGCGCGGTGTGGCAGCGCCAGCAGTGCGGGTAGCTGTGCTCGTAGGGCAGGTGCCGGAAGAGCAGGCCGCGCTCGCGCAGGTCCTCGGTGAGCCGCTCGTCGGCCTTCTTGAAGAAGACGCCGCCGACCAGCGGCAGGTCCTCCTCGAAGGTGCCGTCCGGGCGGACCGGGTTGACCACCGGCAGCCCGTAGGAGCGGCACACCCTGAGGTCGTCCTCGCCGAAGGCGGGGGACTGGTGGACGAGGCCCGTGCCGTCCTCGGTGGTGACGTACTCGGCGTTGACCACGTAGTGGGCGGGCTCGGGGAACTCGACCAGCTCGAAGGGGCGCCGGTAGGTCCAGCGCTCCATCTCGGCGCCGGTGAAGGACTCGCCGGTGGTCTCCCAGCCCTCGCCGAGCGCCTTGGCGACCAGCGGCTCGGCGACGACGACCTTCTCCGCGCCGTCCGTGGCGACGACATAGGTGACGTCCGGGTGGGCGGCGACGGCCGTGTTGGACACCAGGGTCCAGGGGGTCGTCGTCCACACCAGGAGCGCGGCCTGCCCGGCCAGCGGTCCGGAGGTGAGCGGGAAGCGCACGTACACGGACGGGTCGACGACCGTCTCGTAGCCCTGCGCCAGCTCGTGGTCGGACAGGCCGGTGCCGCAGCGCGGGCACCAGGGGGCGACGCGGTGGTCCTGCACCAGCAGGCCCTTGTCGAAGATCTGCTTCAGCGACCACCAGACCGACTCGATGTACTCGGGGTCCATGGTCCGGTAGGCGTCGTCCAGGTCGACCCAGTAGCCCATGCGCGTCGTCAGCTCGGCGAAGGCGTCGGTGTGCCGGGTCACGGACTCGCGGCAGCGGTCGTTGAACTCGGCGATGCCGTACGCCTCGATGTCCTGCTTGCCGGTGAAGCCCAGCTCCTTCTCCACCGCCAGCTCGACGGGCAGGCCGTGGCAGTCCCAGCCGGCCTTGCGGCCCACGTGGTAGCCGCGCATGGTGCGGAAGCGGGGGAAGACGTCCTTGAAGACGCGGGCCTCGATGTGGTGGGCGCCGGGCATGCCGTTGGCGGTGGGCGGGCCCTCGTAGAACACCCATTCGGGGCGGCCCGCGGACTGCTCAAGGCTCTTGGCGAAGATCTTCTGCTCGCGCCAGAAGTCGAGCACCGCGTGTTCGAGCGCGGGCAGGTCGACCTGGGCGGGCACCTGGCGGTACTGCGGCTGCGTATTCAACGAGCTTCCTCCGGCGGATGTGCTGCCTACCGTCGGAGGGACGAGAGCGTTCGTGCTTCCACGCCGTGCGGCGCGCTCCCGCGGTACCACCCTCCTTGGCCCGCCGGTGCGCCGTACGCTCCGGTGAGCCCCCTCATTGGGCTCGCGATGCCGGTTCTACTGGCCCCCGGGCTGCTCCCGTGGGGTGTTCTTCCGGCGGCTCCGGGGTGATCTTCGCGTCGCGCTCGCCCCCGGGCTCACACCGTCCCCGGGTCGCTCTGGGCTGCCTGCGCCGCTACTCGTCCCCATCCACGCTTCTCGCTCCGCCCAGTGTACGGCGCTCCAGGAGCCGCGGCCGACCGGTTTTCGGCTCCCGGCGCCGGGAGCGGGGCGGGGCGCGGGTGACCCGAACGGCGGTGGCGCCGGCCGCTGGGATCGTCCGACGTGCGTCTTGTCGGATTACCGGGCGGGGAGCTGGGCACAACGCTTGCATGCCGGGCGCGGTACGCGCGAGGCGGGCGAATCGGGCGGCGTGCCCCGTTGCCGCGGGGCTTGAGTCGATTTATCGTCCCAGCACGATTCGCGAGCAAGATCACAATATGTGAAGGGGCCGCGTCCATGGTGGCGAAAAAGACCGCCGAGCAGTCGGCGTCCGACGGGTCCCGGCACACCGGCGCGGACGGCCGGACGACCGGATCCGCGCGGTCCACCGGCGCGAAGGGCGCCGCCCGCGAGACGGCCACGGGCCGCGCGAAGGGCCGTACGAAGGCCCCGGCGGAGGGCGGCACGGCCGGGGATCCGGAGCGGACCGAGGCCGCCGCACCCCGGCGCACTCCGGAGCGGAAGGCCGCCGCCCACAAGACCCCCGCGCGCAAGGCCGCCCCGGCGAAGGAGCCCGCGCCGGGCGACTCCCCGCCGAAGAGCGCCGCGCAGGGTGGGAGCGGTGCCGCTGTGGGCAGGAAGAGCTCGGGCAAGAAGGCGGGCGCGGCCGAGGCCGCGAAGCAGACGGGAGCCACGACGGTGGTTGCGAAGAAGACCCCTGGTAGGGCCAGTAGGGCCGGTACGGCCAGTACGGCCACGGCGGCCAAGACCGCGGTCCCCAAGGCGCGCGTCGCCGCGGCGGTGGAGCCGGGCGACCTCGCGGTTCGCCCGGGTGAGGACCCGTGGACCGAGGAGGAGGTCGCCGAGGCCCGCGCGGAGCTGGAGTCCGAGATGGAGCGGCTGAGCACCGAGATCAGCTCGTCCGAGGCGTCCCTCGCGGGTCTGATGCGGGACTCCGGGGACGGCGCGGGCGACGACCAGGCGGACACCGGCACCAAGAACATCACGCGCGAGCACGAACTGGCGCTGGCCGCCAACGCGCGCGAGACGCTCACCCAGACCGAGCGCGCCCTCGACCGGCTGGACGCGGGCACCTACGGCGTGTGCGAGAACTGCGGCAACCCCATCGGGAAGGCCCGCATGCAGGCCTTCCCGCGGGCCACCCTGTGCGTGGAGTGCAAGCAGAAGCAGGAACGCCGGTAGCGACCGGCGGTGAACGGGCGCCGGCGCCCCTCCTGAGCGCGTCGGCCCCGCGGGACGTGCCGTAGTCTCGTCCTCAGTCAGGTACCTAGGTCGAGGGACTCACGTGGCAGAGGCGGAGCGCATCATCGGTACGCCGGACGACACCCCGGACGCGGAGCGTCCCGGGGAGCAGCGGCAGCCCGACGTCGCGGCGGAGACGGCCGCACCAGCAGGGACGACGCCGGACGCCGGTGGCGGCGCGCCGAAGGAGTCCGGCGCCGCCGCGGACGGGCCGCCGCGGGGCAGGCGCCGCGTCGGCGTGCTGTTCGCGGTGGCCGCCGTGGCGTACGCCCTCGACCTCGTCAGCAAGATCCTCGTGGTGGCCAAGCTGGAGCACCACGCCCCGGTGCAGATCATCGGGGACTGGCTCCAGTTCCAGATGATCCGCAACTCCGGCGCCGCCTTCAGCTTCGGCGAGGCGTACACGGTGATCTTCACGGTCATCGCCGCCGCCGTGATCGTGGTGATCGTCCGGCTGGCCCGCAAGCTGTACAGCCTGCCCTGGGCGTTCGCGCTCGGCCTGCTGTTCGGCGGCGCGCTGGGCAACCTCACCGACCGGATCTTCCGCTCGCCGGGGGTCTTCAAGGGCGCGGTCGTCGACTTCATCTCGCCCAAGCACTTCGCCGTCTTCAACCTCGCCGACTCGGCGATCGTCTGCGGCGGCATCCTGATCGTGCTGCTCTCCTTCGGCGGCCGGGACCCGGACGGCACCGTCCACAAGGACTGACGGCACCGTCCACCACGACCGGGGCCCGCACCGGCGCCCGCCGGGGGAAGGCCGCACCCGGCGGACGCCCGCGCGTACGGGAGTGTCCGGCCCGTCCGGCATACTCGACGGGTGAGCACCCTTCCCGAGATCCGTACCCTGCCCGTGCCCGACGGCCTGGAGGGCGAGCGTGTCGACGCCGCCATCTCCCGCATGTTCGGCTTCTCCCGTACGAAGGCGGCCGAGCTGGCCGCGGCGGGCAAGGTGCTGGTCGACGGCACGGCGGTCGGCAAGTCCGAGCGGGTGAGCGGCGGCGCCTGGCTGGAGGTCGAGATGCCGCAGGCCCCCGCGCCCGTGCAGCTCGTCGCCGAGCCCGTGGAGGGCATGGAGATCGTCCACGACGACGACGACGTCGTCGTGATCGTCAAGCCGGTCGGCGTCGCGGCGCATCCCAGCCCCGGCTGGAGCGGACCCACGGTCATCGGCGGGCTCGCCGCCGCCGGGTACCGCATCTCGACCTCGGGCGCCGCCGAGCGCCAGGGCATCGTGCACCGCCTGGACGTCGGCACCTCCGGCCTGATGGTGGTCGCCAAGTCCGAGTACGCGTACACGTCGCTCAAGCGCCAGTTCAAGGAGCGCACGGTCGACAAGCGCTACCACACCCTGGTCCAGGGCCACCCGGACCCGACCAGCGGCACCATCGACGCCCCCATCGGACGCCACCCGAACCACGACTACAAGTGGGCGGTCACCGCCGAGGGCAAGCCGTCCGTCACGCACTATGACCTCATCGAGGCCTTCCGCGCCGCCTCCCTGCTCGACGTGAAGCTGGAGACCGGCCGCACCCACCAGATCCGCGTCCACATGGCCGCCCACCGCCACCCCTGCGTCGGCGACCTCACCTACGGCGCCGACCCCACCCTGGCCAAGCGGCTGAAGCTGACCCGGCAGTGGCTGCACGCGGTGCGGCTCGGCTTCGAGCACCCCGGCGACGGCCGCTGGGCGGAGTTCGCCAGCGACTACCCGGCCGACCTCCAGCAGGCCCTGGACCAGGTCCGCGAGGAGACCTACGCGTGACCCGGGCCGCGTACCGGACGCGGGTGGCCGCCGGCGCCGCCGACCGCGAGGCGTGCTTCGCGGTGCGCAAGGAGGTCTTCGTCACCGAGCAGGGCGTCCCCGAGGACCTGGAGTACGACGAGCTGGACGCCGTGGCGGTGCATGTGCTCGCCGTCCGCGACGACGGCACCCCGCTCGGCACCGGACGGCTGCTGCACGGCGCGGCGGCGGCCGGCCGCACCGGCGGCGACCCGGCCGTCGGCTCGCTGGGCCGCCTCGCCGTCACCGCCGCCGCCCGGGGCCTCGGCGTCGGCGCGGCCCTGGTGCGCGCCCTGGAGGACGCGGCCCGCGCGCACGGCCTGACCGCGATGGACCTGCACGCGCAGACCCACGCCCTCGGTTTCTACGAGCGGCTGGGCTACACGGCCCACGGCCCCGAGTTCCCGGACGCCGGCATTCCGCACCGGGCCATGCGGCGCGCCCTGTAGCCGCGGCCACGCGGTTCCCAGCAGGCCGACGCGGCGGACGGCATGGCACGCTGGAGGCTGCCGTGTGACCGTCCGACCCCCGGAGCGCCGAGCGTGGATCAGTTGGCCCTGTTGTTCGTCGTCCTGCTCGGGGCCGTGATCAGCGTCCCCATAGGGGACCGGCTCGGGCTGCCCGCCCCGGTGCTGATGACGCTCCTCGGGATCGTCCTGGCGGTCCTGAACTTCGTGCCGAACGTCGACATCCCGCCCGAGCTGATCCTGCCCGCGCTGCTGCCGCCGCTGCTCTACGCCGCCGTACGGCGCACCTCCTGGCGGCAGTTCGCGGCGAACAGACGGCCGATCTTCCTGCTGGCCGTGGCCCTGGTGTTCGTCACCACCCTGTGCGTCGCGGTCGTCGCCCACACCATCGTGCCGGGGCTGCCGCTGGCCGCCGCCGTGGCGCTCGGCGCGCTGGTCGCGCCGCCCGACCCGGTCGCGGCGACCGCGGTGGCCGGACAGCTCGGGCTGCCCCGCCGCCTGGTGTCCATCCTGGAGGGCGAGGGCCTGTTCAACGACGTCACCGCCATCGTGCTCTACCACGTCGCGATCGCCGCCGCCGTCAGCGGCGAGTTCTCCGCCTGGCAGGCCGGACTCGACCTGGTGCTGTCCGCGGTGGTCGCCGTGGTCATCGGCGTCGCCCTCGGCTGGGGCGCCAACAAGCTGCTGGACCTGCTGGGGGACGCCACCCTCCAGATCGGCCTGACGCTCCTGGTGCCGTACGCCTCCTATGTGCTGGCCGAGGAACTGCACGGCTCCGGCGTCCTCGCCGTGCTCACCACCGCGCTGTTCCTGGCCGAGTACGCCTACGGGGCCGACGACGTGATGAGCCGGCTGGCCGGGCACACCGTCTGGGACGTCGTCGACACCCTCGTCACCGGAGTCGCCTTCGGACTGATCGGCCTGGAGCTGCACAACGCGATCCGCACCGCGTCCGGCCGCTGGCTGGAACTGCTCGGCTGGGCCGGGGTGGTCGTGGGCGTCGTGATCCTCGTCCGGCTGCTGTGGCTGCTGCCCGCGACCTGGCTCACCCAACGTCTGCACGCCCGGCGGGACTACGACGAGGACATCCCGACGAGCTGGCGGGAGACCGTCGTCATGTGGTGGTCCGGGATGCGCGGGGTGGCCTCGGTGGCGCTGGCGCTGGCCATCCCGCTGAAGACGGACAGCGGCGCGCCCTTCCCCGACCGCGACGAGATCGTGTTCATCGCCTTCGGCGTGATCATGGTGACGCTGGTGCTCCAGGGGCTCACCCTGCCGTGGCTGGTCAAGCGGCTCGGGGTGCGCGCCGACACCGAGCGCGAGAAGGAGTTCGAGAAGGAGCTGGCGGTGCGGGCGGCGCGCGCGGCCAAGCGGCGGCTGAAGGAGATCGAGTCGGTCGAGGACCTGCCCGACGAGGTCTCGGAGCAGATGCTGCGGCGCGCCTTCGAGATCGGCCTGCGGATCAACCCGCAGATCGGCGACGAGGAGCGCCGGGAGGCACAGGAGCACCGGGTGCGCCGGATCAAGCGGCTGCGCAGGATCCAGGCCGAGATGCTGAGCGCCGCCCGGCACGAGGTGCTCGCCGCCCGCAGCGAGCCGGGCGCCGACCCGGAGATCGTGGACCGGGTGCTGCGCCACCTCGACGTGCGCAGCCTGCGCTGACCCGTCGGCGGCCGGGCCGAACTAGTCTCGGTGGCATGACACGCAACGTAGTGATCAGCGGTGGCGGTACGGGCATCGGGCTGGCCGCGGCGCGGGCGTTCGCCGCGGACGGGGACCGCGTCCTGCTGCTCGGACGGCGCGAGGAGGTGCTGCGCGAGGCACGGGTGCCGGGGGCGCTCGTCCGCGCGGCCGACCTCACGGACGTGGACGACGTACGGCAGGTCGCCCGCTTCGTCGCCGAGGAGATGGGCGCCGTGGACGTGCTCGTGCACAGCGCGGGCGGCTCCGGGCTGCTGGAGGAGCGGCCGGAGCGGGACGACCCGCTGGAGCGGACCGCCGACGACTGGACCCTCAACTTCCGGCTCAACACGCTGACCGCCGTGCTGCTCACCGAGGCCCTCAGACACCGGCTCGCCGAGCCCGGCGGGCGGGTGCTGTTCCTCAGCTCCATCGCCGCCTACCGGGGCTCGGGCAGCGGTGCCTACGGCGCGGCCAAGGCGGCCCTGCACCCCTACGCCCACGATCTGGCCCGCCAGTTGGGCCCGCACGGCATCACGGTGAACGTGGTCGCCCCCGGCTACATCGAGGACACCGGCTTCTTCGGCGACGCGATGGACGACGAGCGCCGCGCCCGGCTCGTCGCCGAGACCTCGACCGGCCGTGCCGGCACCCCCGGCGATGTCGCCGCCACCCTGCACTGGCTGGCCTCCCCGGCCGCCGCGCACGTCACCTCGCAGGTCGTCCAGGTCAACGGCGGCGCCGAGCGCGGCCACTGAACGGCCGGCGGCCCCGTCAGCCGCGTCCGGCGCGGGACGCGTCCAGGCCGGTGCGCGTCCCGTCCGGACCGGCGACGGGCACCGGCCGGTCCCCGTGCCCGTCCCCGGCGGCGCGGTCCCGCGGCGGCACCGCCTCGCCCGTGTTGACGCGGGGCAGCGCGTACGGGTGCTCCTCGCACAGCCACCGGAGCATCTGCTCGCGCACCGCGACCCGCACCGTCCAGATGTCGTCGGCGTCCTTCGCCGTCACCAGCGCCCGCACCTGGACGGTGGTGGGCGTGGTGTCCGTGATCTGCACGTTGCAGGCGCGGCCGTCCCAGGCCGGGCAGGTGCGCAGGATGTCGCGCAGCTTGTCGCGCATCGCCTCCAGCGGCGCGGAGTGGTCGAGGTGCCAGAAGACGGTGCCGGTCATCTGCGGGGTGCCGCGCGACCAGTTCTCGAACGGGTTGGACGTGAAGTAGGAGACCGGCATGGTGATCCGGCGCTCGTCCCAGGTCCGTACGGTCAGGAAGGTCAGCGTGATCTCGTCGACGGTGCCCCACTCGCCGTTGACGACGACGGTGTCGCCGATGCGCACCATGTCGCCGAAGGCGATCTGGAGCCCGGCGAACATGTTGCTCAGCGTGGACTGCGCGGCGACGCCGGCGACGATGCCGAGGATCCCGGCCGAGGCCAGCAGCGAGGCACCGGCCGCCCGCATCGCCGGGAAGGTCAGCAGCATCGAGGCGGCGGCCACCACGATGACGACCGCGGTGACCACCCGCATGATCAGCTCGACCTGGGTGCGCACCCGGCGCACCCGGGCCGGGTCCCGCTGCGCGCGGGAGCTGGCGTAGCGGGAGTACGAGGTCTCGACGACGGCCGCCGCGATCCGGACGGCCAGCCAGGCGGCGGATCCGATCAGCACCAGGGTCAGCGTGCGGCCGACGCCACCGCGGTGCTCCTGGAGGAGTTCGGCGCGGTCGTAGGAGCCTCTGAGCAGGGCGGAGCACAGGACGAGCTGGTAGGGCACGCGGGCCCGGCGCAGCAGTCCCCACAGCGGTGTCTCGTGGTGCCGTTCGTCGGCCTTGCGCAGCAGCAGGTCGGTGGTCCAGCCGATGAGCAGGGTGAGGACGACCGAGCCGCCGATCACGGTCAGCGGGCGGAGTGCGTCTTCCATGCCTGCGAACGTAACCGGCGGCGGCCGGGGACGAACATGTGTCTTCCGGCGGTTCGTGGGTAGGGCCGGGCCCGTGTGGCGAGGCCCACGCAGGACGTTCACATCCGGGCGGGTGCGCTCGGGCGTCGTCGTACCCGGCTGGCACCATGGCCTCATGAACATCATGCTCTTCCACTCGACCTACGGCCTCACCCCCGCGGTGCGGCAGGCCGCCGACCGGCTGCGCGCCGCCGGGCACGAGGTGTGGACGCCCGATCTCTTCGCGGGCCGTACGTTCGACTCCGTCGAGGAGGGCATGGCCTTCAAGGACGAGACAGGCAAGGACGAACTGCTCAGACGGGCGGTGCTGGCCGCCGCCCCCTACTCGGAACGCGGCCTGGTCTACGCCGGGTTCTCCTTCGGCGCCTCCGTCGCGCAGACCCTCGCCCTCGGCGACGACAAGGCCCGCGGCCTGCTGCTCCTGCACGGCACGTCCGACATCGCGCCGGGCGCCCAGGCCGACGAGCTGCCCGTCCAGCTGCACGTGGCCGAGCCGGACCCGTTCGAGACGGACGACTGGCTGAGCGCCTGGTACCTCCAGATGGGCCGCACCGGCGCCGACGTCGAGATCTACCGGTACGCCGGGGCCGGCCACCTCTACACCGACCCGGACCTGCCGGACTACGACGCGGAGGCCGCCGAGGCCACCTGGCGGGTGGCGCTCGGCTTCCTCGACAGCATCGGCTGAGCCCGCGCCGAAGAGGCCCGGACAGGTCCTAGACGCAATGCCGGTGACTTAGACGGCTGTGCCTCGTTGTCTTTCGTGTGGCGAGGGTGGGGCAGGTCAGGGTGCCTGCGGATGAGCGGTTGTCGGACCGGATCGCGATCGGGGTGCTGACGCAGGCGTTTCCGTCTCGTCTGGTCGATGAGGTGATCGCCGAGAGCGGCCGGACCGAGCAGCGCAGCCGTCTGCTGCCGGCGCGGGTGGTGGTCTACTTCGTTCTCGCGATGTGCCTGTTCTTCGGGCAGGGATACGAGGAGGTCGCCCGGCTGCTGGGCGAGGGGCTGGGTGATGGGCGGCGGTCGTGGCGGGTGCCGACGACCGCCGCGATCGGCCGGGCACGCCGGCGTCTTGGTGTGGAGCCGTTGAGGGCGTTGTTCGCCCGGGTCTGCCGACCGGTGGCCGTGCCCGGGACGGCGGGTGCCTGGTACCGGCACCGGCGTCTGGTCGCGGTGGACGGCACGTCCCTGGACGTGGCGGACACGGCGGCCAACGCCGAGTTCTTCGGCCGCCATGCCTCGACGCGCGGAGCAGCCGCGTTCCCGCAGGCACGGCTGGTCGCGCTGGCGGAATGCGGCACCCACACGGTGTTCGGGGCCGTCATCGGTCCGCAGTCGGCGAGCGAGCAGAGACTCTCCCGGCAGCTGTTTTCCCGGCTCCGGGAAGGGATGCTCCTGCTCGCCGACCGGGGCTTTTACGGATTCGAGTTGTGGCAGGCCGCCCGGGACAGCGGCGCGGACCTGCTGTGGCGGGTGCGCAAGAGCGCGGTCCTGCCCGTCACCCAGGTCCTCGGCGACGGCTCCTGCCTCAGCACGGTCCATGCCGAAAAGGACCGCAGGAGCCGCCGCAACCCGGTGGTGGTCCGGGTGATCGAGTACACCCTCGCCCGCACCGGCGACGCCACCGTCTACCGCCTGATCACCAGCCTGCTCGATCCAGAGGAAGCACCCGCGCGGGAGCTGGCCGCGCTCTACGCCCAGCGGTGGGAAATCGAGACCACGCTGGACGAGATCAAGACTCACCAACGCGGCCCGAAGCTCGTCCTGCGCTCGAAATACCCGTGGGGTGTGGAGCAGGAGATCTACGGCTTCCTCCTGGTGCACCACGCCGTCCGGCAGCTGATGCACCAGAGCGCCCTGCGCGAGGGTCTGGACCC
This sequence comes from Streptomyces sp. PL-25, assembly GCF_058344915.1. Taxonomy (NCBI): domain Bacteria; kingdom Bacillati; phylum Actinomycetota; class Actinomycetes; order Kitasatosporales; family Streptomycetaceae; genus Streptomyces; species Streptomyces sp. PL-25. The sequence continues at coordinate 1,786,031 of NZ_CP136997.1, read as the reverse complement.
TGACCGCCTGTCCTTCACCCGGTCCCTGCGGATCGTGCGCCGCCAGGTCCCGGCCCAGGCGGCGTTTTCCCCCCGGCCGACTCGCCCGGGCACTGGCCCGCACCCTCGCTGAGATCGCCGAACGCCTCCTGCCCCCACGCCGCCACCGCACCTGCCCCCGAGTGATCAAACGCAAGATGTCCAACTGGCCGCTCAAACGGGCCGAGCATTCCAACTGGACACCCCCCGCGCCGGACACCGTCACCATCACACGGCAGGACAGAACTTAAGTCACCGGCATTGGTCCTAGACGGGGTCGTACGCCCGCTCGACCTTCTGCGTGCCGCTGCGGGTGCGGTACGAACGGGCCCAGGACGACGTGGCGTCCGCCCGGGTGCGGTCGGAGACGACGTAGTAGTCCATCTGCGCGCGCTCGGCGGTGATGTCCAGGACGCCGTAGCCGTGGCGGTCGGTGTCGACCCAGTGGACGTGCCGGTTGGCGGCCCGGATCACCGGCGCGGCCAGTGCCGAGACGGTGCCCTCGGGGACCTTGACCATGTCGTCGAGGTTGTCGGAGGTCAGCGAGGTGACCACGAACTCGGTCGCGGCCGACGCGGACAGCGGATAGGTCCCGGCGTCCACCGGCACGTCGTTGGCCCACGCCATGTGGATGTCCCCGGTCAGGAAGACGGTGTTGCGGATGGCGTTGCCCCGCAGATGGCCGAGGAGTTCGCGGCGGTCGTCGGTGTAGCCGTCCCACTGGTCGGTGTTGATCGCCAGGCCCTCCCGGGGCAGCCCCAGCAGCTCGGCGAGCGGCTTCAGCAGGTCCGCCGAGAGCGCGCCGACGACGAACGGGGAGATCATCACCGAGTTGCCGACCAGCCGCCAGGTGGTGTCCGAGGCCGCCAGGCCCGCCTTGAGCCAGTCCAGTTGGGCACGGCCGGTGAGGGTGCGGTCCGGGTCGTCGACCGATCCCGAGCCGGTGGACGCCTGCTGCGAGCGGAAGGAGCGCAGGTCGAGCAGGGACAGATCGGCGAGCTTGCCGAAGCGCAGCCGCCGGTAGGTGGTGCCCGCGATCGCCGGGCGCACCGGCATCCACTCGAAGTAGGCGCGCTTGGCGGCGGCCTGGCGGTCGCTCCAGGCCCCCTCGGCGCCCTCGGTGTGGTTGACCGCGCCGCCCGACCAGGCGTTGTCGGCGAACTCGTGGTCGTCCCATATTGCGATGACCGGCGCCCGGTGGTGCAGTGCCTGGAGGTCGGGGTCGGTCTTGTAGCGGGCGTGCCGGATCCGGTAGTCGGCGAGCGTGAGGATCTCGTGCGCCGGTTCGTGCGGGCGCACGACGGTGCCCCGGGCCGCGTACTCGCCCGACCTGTACTCGTAGATGTAGTCGCCCAGGTGCAGCCAGGCGTCCAGGTCGCCGCGGTCGGCGAGGTGGCGGTAGGCGGCGAAGCGGCCGGCCTCCCAGTTGGCGCAGGAGACCACGCCGAAGCGCAGGCCGGACACGGCGGCGTCGTGGGCGGGCGCGGTCCGGGTGCGGGCCACGGGCGAGTCGGTGCCGCCGGCCGAGAAGCGGAACCAGTAGTCGGTGGCGGGCCGCAGGCCGCGGATGTCGGCCTTGACGGTGTGGTCCGAGGCCGCGCTCGCGACGGTGGAGCCGCGGGCGACGACGGTGGTGAACGCCCGGTCGGTGGCGACCGCCCAGCTCACCTCGGTGTCGGGACCGGCACCGGAACCCGGCAGGGCCTCCGGGACCGGGGTCACCCGGGTCCACAGCAGGACGCCGTCGGGCAGCGGGTCGCCGGAGGCCACCCCGTGCAGGAAGGCGGGCGCCCCGGTCGCGGCGCGCGCGGGCAGCGCGGCGGCGAGCGGCGCGGCCAGGACGGCACCGGCCGCGGCGGCCTTGACGACGGTACGGCGGCGCGGGCCCGGCGCGGGGCCGTCGGCGCGAAGAGGGGTCTGGGCAGGGTCGGACGCTCTGTGTCGGCTGGTCACGGCCGATCACATTACTGACCGGTACGCGCAAAGAGCGGGCGAACGGGGAAAGTTCGCCCGCTCTTCAGCGGGGATTGGCGCAGGGCCGTGCGAACCGGGACGGATCCGGCGCGCAGCGGCCCGGCCGGGTCAGCCCTTCAGCGCGGCGCCGACCACCGAGTCGAAGTCCTCCACCGTCATCGGCGCGTTGTCCGAGCCGGGGGTGGTGAGCTTCTTGCCGTTCATGACCAGGCTCGGGGTGCCCTTCACGCCGTCCTTGTTGTCGTCGAAGGACTTCGACATGGCCATGGCCCAGGCGTCGTAGGTGCCGTTCTTCACGGCGGTCTGGAACTTGGCGTTGCCCTTGAGCGCCGGGACGGTGTCCGCTATTTGGATGAGGTAGCTGTCGCTCTTGAGCTTGTCGTCGTTCTCGTCCGGGTGCCACTTGGGGGAGTAGAGCGCCGTCTTGTACTCCAGGAACGCCTCGGGGCTGACGTTGAGCGCGGCACCGAGGGCGCTCAGCGCGTTCTTGGAGCCCTCGCCCTGGTCGTGGTCGTCCAGGAAGGTGCCGGAGATGAACTGCATCTTGAACTTGCCGTCGTCGATGTTCTTCTTCAGGGTCGCGCCGACGGTCTGCTCGAACTGGGCGCAGACCGGGCAGCGCGGGTCCTCGTAGACCTTGAGGGTCTTGGCGGCCGAGCTCTTGCCGAAGACGACCGTCGTGCCGTCCTTGCCCGAGGTGTTGGCGGGCGCGACGACCTTCTCGTCCTGCACGGCCTCCCAGTGGCCGGGCTTGTTGGCCTGGACGACGGCATAGCCGATGCCGCCCGCCGCCGCCAGCACCGCGACGACCGAGACGCCGACGATGACCTGCCGCCTGACCTTGGCCCGCTTCGCCTCGCGCTCACGCTCGACGCGCAGCCGCTCCCGGGCCGCCGTCTTCGCCGACTGGCTGTTCCGCTTGCTCATGGTGGTGTTCTCCCTGTGGGCCGCGCAGCCTGGTGCGCGGACGTACGTGTGACGTGGTGGGGACCGGTCGGCCCGGACCGGTGCCGCCCCTCAGCCGAGGGCGAGGGCGGGCCGGTGGGCGCGGACGGCCGGGCGCGGCGGACCGCGTCGTCCCAGGGAGTGCACGAGGAGGCGGGCGCGCAGGGCGGTGCGGTGCGGCGCGGGGCGCGTCGGGCGCCGGACGGTGCCGCGCCGGCGGACCGTGACCGCCGCGACCGCGAGCAGCAGCGGCCGGAAGGTGGTCGCGGCCACCGCCCGCACCAGCTGGGCCAGCGCCCGCTCGCCGCGGCGCAGCCAGCCCGCCGCGAGCAGGCCCACGGCGACGTGCGCGGCCAGCAGCAGCCAGGCGGTCGCCGGGTCGGCGTGCGCGAGCAGCAGCGCGAGCCGGTCGGTGTCGGCGCCGGTCATCCGGGCCAGCGGCGTGCCGACATGGGTGCTGCTGCCGCACAGCACGTCCCAGCCGACCGAGCGCAGCGGACCGGCGAGCGGGCCGCCCGCGCTGCCGTAGCAGACCTGCTGGCCGGTGGTGAAGACGGTGTCGGCGGCCAGTTCCAGCGGGATCAGCAGGGCGGCGATCCGGCCGAAGCCGCGTTCGCGGCCCGCCAGGGCGTAGGCGAGGACGAACACGGCGCCCGCGACGGCGGCCACCGTGTTCAGCGGCAGCGGGACCTGGGACAGCAGGATGTGCGACGCGGTGCTGAGCGTCACGACCACAGCCGTGAACAGCGCCGCGCGCACGGCTCTGAGTCGGGTCCCGGATATGTCCATAGCAGAAGGAGAGTGTGGCACGTCCGCCGGTAAGGCGCCCCTAAAGGGTCCCTGTGAACGTCCCTGTCGTCACAGACCCGGAATACGGCCGTTGCGGAACAGGTCGACGAAGATCCGGTGGTCCTCGCGCGCGCGGGCCGCGTAGGTGTGCGCGAAGTCCACCAGCATCGGGGCGAAGCCCTCCTCGTCGGCCGCGATGGCGGCGTCGATGGCCCGCTCGGTGGAGAACGGCACCAGGGACTCGCCGGACTGGTCGTCGGCCGCCGCGTGCATGGCGGCCGTGGCCCGGCCGAGGTCGGCGACGACCTGTGCGATCTCCTCCGGGTCGTCGATGTCGCCCCAGTCCAGGTCGACGGCGTACGGCGAGACCTCGGCGACGAGCTGCCCCGCGCCGTCCAGCTCGGTCCAGCCCAGCCACGGGTCGGCGTGCGCCTGGAGGGCGCGCTGGGAGATCACCGTGCGGTGGCCCTCGTGCTCGAAGTAGTCGCGGATCGCCCGGTCGGTCACGTGCCGCGAGACGGCCGGGGTCTGGGCCTGCTTGATGTAGATCACGACGTCGTTCTCCAGGGCGTCGCTGTTGCCCTCCAGCAGGATGTTGTACGAGGGCAGCCCGGCCGAGCCGATGCCGATGCCCCGGCGCCCCACGACGTCCTTGACGCGGTAGGAGTCCGGGCGGGTCAGGGACGACTCCGGGAGGGTCTCCAGATAGCCGTCGAAGGCGGCGAGCACCTTGTAGCGGGTGGCCGCGTCCAGCTCGACGGAGCCGCCGCCGGGCGCGAAGCGGCGCTCGAAGTCGCGGATCTCGGTCATCGACTCCAGCAGGCCGAACCGGGTCAGCGAGCGGGCGTCGCGCAGCGCGTCCAGGAGCGGGCCCTCGGCGGTGTCCAGGGTGAAGGGCGGCACCTCGTCGCTCTTGGCGCCGGTGGCCAGGGCGTGCACCCGCTCGCGGTAGGCGCGCGCGTAGACGCTCACCAGTTCGGTGATCTGCCGGTCGCCGAGCGCCTTCGCGTACCCCACCAGGGCGACGGAGGCGGCGAAACGCTTGACGTCCCAGGTGAACGGGCCGACGTACGCCTCGTCGAAGTCGTTGACGTTGAAGATCAGCCGACCGTTCGAATCCATGTACGTACCGAAGTTCTCCGCGTGCAGATCGCCGTGGATCCACACGCGCGAGGTGCGCTCGTCCAGATACGGTCCGGCGGCGGCCCGCGCGCCGTCCCCGCCGGGGCCCTGGGCGGCCAGGTCGTGGTAGAAGAGGCACGCCGTGCCCCGGTAGAACGCGAAGGCCGAGGCCGCCATCTTGCGGAACTTCACGCGGAAAGCGGCCGGGTCGGCAGCCAGCAGCTCGCCGAAGGCGGTGTCGAAGACGGCGAGGATCTCCTCGCCGCGCTGCTCGTCGCTGAGCTGGGGGACCGACATCGCGGGTGCCTCCTGGGGGTGGTGCGTGACATGGGCGGACGGTGGGAGACCGGGGCGGGGCCGGGGCGGGTCGCCCGGCTCTCCGGCTCCTCGGGTCCTCGGGTCCTCGGGTCCTCGGGTCCTCCCGGTCAACGTCCGGCGCCGCGGGGGAGTGCCCGGTTCCCCGCCGAAGGTACGCCCGGCCGGACTCCGGGTGTCAGTGCCGGGGCATAGACTTCGACGCTGTCCCCCAGACTGTCCGCAGCCCGTCGCCGAGAGCTCTCCCAGGAGGCCGCACCGTGTCGAAGCCGCCGTTCACGCACCTGCACGTCCACACCCAGTACTCGATGCTGGACGGTGCCGCGCGGCTGAAGGACATGTTCGACGCGTGCAACGAGATGGGCATGTCGCACATCGCCATGTCCGACCACGGCAACCTCCACGGGGCGTACGACTTCTTCCACTCCGCGCAGAAGGCCGGGGTCACCCCGATCATCGGCATCGAGGCGTATGTCGCGCCCGAGTCCCGGCGCAACAAGCGCAAGATCCGCTGGGGCCAGCCGCACCAGAAGCGCGACGACGTCTCCGGTTCCGGTGGTTACACCCACAAGACGATGTGGGCGGTGGACCGCACGGGCCTGCACAACCTCTTCCGGCTCTCCTCCGACGCCTACGCCGAGGGCTGGCTCCAGAAGTGGCCCCGCATGGACAAGGAGACCATCGCCCAGTGGTCCCAGGGCATCGTCGCCTCCACCGGCTGCCCCTCGGGCGAGGTGCAGACCCGGCTGCGTCTGGGCCAGGACGAGGAGGCGCTGAAGGCCGCCGCCGACTACCAGGACATCTTCGGCAAGGACCGGTACTTCCTGGAGCTGATGGACCACGGCATCGACATCGAGCACCGGGTCCGCGAGGGCCTGCTGGAGATCGGCAGGAAGCTCGGCATCCCGCCGCTGGTCACCAACGACTCGCACTACACGTACGCGCACGAGGCCGGCGCCCATGACGCCCTGCTGTGCATCCAGACCGGCAAGAACCTCTCCGACCCCGACCGCTTCAAGTTCGACGGCACCGGCTACTACCTGAAGTCCACGGAGGAGATGTACGCCATCGACTCCTCGGACGCCTGGCAGCAGGGCTGCGCCAACACGCTCCTGGTGGCCGAGATGGTCGACACCACGGGCATGTTCGAGAAGCGCGACCTGATGCCGAAGTTCGATATCCCCGAGGGCTACACCGAGGTCACCTGGTTCAAGGAGGAGGTCCGGCGCGGCATGGAGCGCCGCTTCCCCGGCGGTGTCCCCGAGGACCGCCAGAAGCAGGTCGACTACGAGATGGACGTCATCATCTCGATGGGCTTCCCGGGCTACTTCCTCGTGGTCGCCGACTTCATCATGTGGGCCAAGAACAACGGCATCGCGGTCGGTCCCGGCCGAGGCTCGGCGGCCGGTTCGATCGTCGCGTACGCCATGGGCATCACCGACCTCGACCCGATCCCGCACGGTCTGATCTTCGAGCGGTTCCTCAACCCCGAGCGCATCTCCATGCCCGACGTCGACATCGACTTCGACGAGCGCAGGCGCGTGGAGGTCATCCGGTACGTCACGGAGAAGTACGGCGCCGACAAGGTCGCCATGATCGGTACGTACGGCAAGATCAAGGCGAAGAACGCGATCAAGGACTCCGCGCGGGTGCTGGGCTACCCGTACGCGATGGGCGACCGCATCACCAAGGCGATGCCGGCCGATGTCCTGGGCAAGGGCATCGATCTCAACGGCATCACGGACTCCTCGCACCCCCGGTACTCGGAGGCCGGCGAGGTCCGCGCGATGTACGAGAACGAGCCGGACGTGAAGAAGGTCATCGACACCGCGAAGGGCGTCGAGGGCCTGGTCCGGCAGATGGGCGTGCACGCCGCCGGTGTGATCATGTCCAGCGAGACCATCACCGAGCACGTCCCGGTCTGGGTGAGGCACACCGACGGGGTGACCATCACGCAGTGGGACTATCCGAGCTGTGAGTCGCTCGGCCTGCTGAAGATGGACTTCCTGGGCCTGCGCAACCTGACGATCATGGACGACGCCGTCAAGATGGTGAAGTCCAACAAGGGGATCGACATCGATCTCCTGGCGCTGCCGCTGGACGACCCGACGACCTTCGACCTGCTCCAGCGCGGCGACACCCTGGGCGTCTTCCAGTTCGACGGCGGGCCGATGCGCTCCCTGCTGCGGCTGATGAAGCCGGACAACTTCGAGGACATCTCCGCCGTCTCGGCGCTGTACCGGCCCGGTCCGATGGGCATGGACTCGCACACCAACTACGCGCTGCGCAAGAACGGCCTCCAGGAGATCACCCCGATCCACAAGGAGCTGGAGGAACCGCTCGAAGAGGTCCTGGCCGTCACCTACGGCCTGATCGTCTACCAGGAGCAGGTGCAGAAGGCCGCGCAGATCATCGCGGGGTACTCGCTCGGCGAGGCCGACATCCTGCGCCGGGTGATGGGCAAGAAGAAGCCCGACGAGCTGGCGAAGAACTTCACCATCTTCCAGGCCGGCGCCAAGAAGAACGGCTACAGCGACGAGGCGATCCAGGCGCTGTGGGACGTGCTGGTGCCCTTCGCCGGGTACGCCTTCAACAAGGCGCACTCGGCCGCGTACGGACTGGTGTCGTACTGGACCGCCTACCTGAAGGCCAACCATCCGGCCGAGTACATGGCGGCCCTGCTGACCTCGGTCAAGGACGACAAGGACAAGTCGGCGGTCTATCTCAACGAGTGCCGGCGCATGGGCATCAAGGTGCTCCCGCCCAACGTCAACGAGTCCGAGGCGAACTTCGCCGCGCAGGGCGACGACGTGATCCTCTTCGGTCTCTCCGCCGTCCGCAACGTCGGCACCAACGTGGTGGAGTCGATCATCCGGAGCCGCAAGGCCAAGGGGAAGTACTCCTCCTTCCCCGACTACCTCGACAAGGTCGAGGCGGTGGTCTGCAACAAGCGCACCACCGAGTCGCTGATCAAGGCCGGCGCCTTCGACGAGATGGGCCACACCCGCAAGGGCCTCACCGCGCAGTACGAGCCGATGATCGACAATGTGGTCGCGGTCAAACGCAAGGAGGCCGAGGGGCAGTTCGACCTCTTCGGCGGGATGGGCGACGAGCCCAGCGGCGAACCCGGCTTCGGGCTGGACGTGGAGTTCACCACCGAGGAGTGGGACAAGACGTATCTGCTCGCCCAGGAGCGGGAGATGCTCGGCCTCTACGTCTCCGACCACCCGCTGTTCGGCCTGGAACACGTGCTCTCCGACAAGGCCGACGCGGGCATCTCCCAGCTCACCGGCGGTGAGCACGCCGACGGCGCGGTCGTCACCATCGGCGGCATCATCTCCGGCCTCCAGCGCAAGATGACCAAGCAGGGCAACGCCTGGGCGATCGCCACCGTCGAGGATCTGGCCGGCTCCATCGAGTGCATGTTCTTCCCGGCGACGTACCAGCTCGTCTCCACCCAACTCGTCGAGGACGCCGTCGTCTTCGTCAAGGGACGCCTCGACAAGCGCGAAGACGTGCCGCGCCTGGTCGCGATGGAGCTCCAGGTCCCCGACCTGTCCAACGCGGGCGCCAACGCGCCCGTGGTGCTCACCATCCCGGCCACCCGGATCACCCCGCCCATGGTCAGCCGCCTCGGCGAGATCCTCACCCACCACCGGGGCGACAGCGAGGTCCGGATCAAGCTCCAGGGCCCGTCCAAGACGACCGTGCTGCGCCTCGACCGGCACCGGGTCAAGCCCGACCCCGCCCTCTTCGGCGATCTGAAGGTCCTGCTCGGCCCGTCCTGCCTGGCGGGCTGAGTCCGGCGGCCGGACCGACGACGAGGGGCGTTCCCGTGCGCATCGGGTACGCCCCTCGCGGGTGCCAGGGCCCGGTCAACGGCCCTCGTGCCGGTCTCAGTTGTGGCCGAAGCGCTTCTGCCGGCCCTTGCGGGCCACCTCGGTGGGACTCAGCTGCGGCGCGTGGTGCTCGGACTGCGGTTCCGACACCGAGTGCTCCGACTCCCGCGGGCCGCCCGCGCCCACGGACGCCTTCTGCTTGCTGCGGTCCTGCTTGCGGTTCTTGGCCATGGTGATCAGCCTCCTGAAGGGGGTCTAGGGGCCAGGGCCGCGACCAGATTCACATATGGCGACAATGAACGCATGTCGGATAATTACCGTATGTAACAAGGGGCATCGGACCGCGGGCCGCCGAAACGCCACGCCGAAGATCGAGTTCGGGCCGTTAACCCGGTCGTGGTCGGGCAGACTCGAAACAAGCCCGAAGCACCTCCCTGAGCAACCTCCCCGGAAAGAGGGTGGATCGCGTGGACCGCTGCATCGTCCTGGTGGACGCCGGGTATCTGCTGGGGGCCGCCGCGAGCCTCCTCGCCGGTGAGCCGTCGCGGTCCCGGATCACGGTCGACCATGCCGCCCTGATCCAGGGGCTGCGCGAGCAGGCCGAGTCGGAGACCGAGCGCCCGCTGCTGCGCATCTACTGGTTCGACGGCGCCCCCGACCGCGTCCCGCAGCCCGAGCACCGCAGGCTGCGCGTGATGCCCCGGGTCACCGTCCGGCTCGGCGCGCTCACCCGCAGCGACGGGCGCTGGGCGCAGAAGGGCGTGGACGCCGCCATGCACGCCGAGCTGACCGAACTGGCCCGCAACCGCGCCTGCTCGGACGTGGTCCTGGTCACCGGCGACGGCGATCTGCTGCCCGGCATGATGGCTGCCAAGGAGCACGGCGTCGCCGTCCACCTGTGGGCCGTACAGGCCGCCGACGGCGACTACAACCAGTCCGAGGACCTGGTCGCCGAGGCCGACGAGCGCCGCGTCCTGGACCGCACCTGGATCACCAAGGCGGTCCGCGCCAAGGAGGCGGGCGGGGTGTGCGCCCCACCGCCGGTGCCCCGGCCCGAGATCGCCGCGATCCTCTCCGCGCCGCTGCCCGAGTCCGGCCTCTCCGCGTCCCGCGAGCGCCCCGCCGACCGCCCGCGCCACCCGGCCGACGCCGGTGAGCGCGCCGCCGCCGAGGAGCGGCTGCCCGCGGCCAAGGGCGTCCCCACCCCCAAGGACCTCGCCGCCCTGCGCGCCCCCGGGGCCCAGGGCGCCGACCGGCAGCCGGCCACCGCGACCCTGCGCTGGTCCTCCGACAAGGGCTGGGTGGACCGCCCCGGCACGGCCACCGAACCGCCCGAGGCCGCCTCCATGCCCACCCTCGCCCAGCTCACCACGGCCGAGCAGCGCTGGGCGGACCGCGAGGAGGACATCACGACCGTCGGCGGCGACCCGTACGAAGTCGGACAGGTGTTCGCCCGCCGCTGGGTGGAGCGCCTCGGCGACCAGGCCCACCTCCAGAAGCTGTCGTCGATGTACCCGCGGGTGCCGCACCGCGTCGACGGCGAGCTGCTGCGCTACGCCGCCCGGTTCGGACTGCTCGCCCACAAGGACGACCAGATCGACGAGCACGACCGGTACGCCATCCGGGCCGGGTTCTGGCGCGAGATCGACGTCCGGACGGACGCCGAGCACGTCCCGGCGGGCGACTGACCCGGGCCCCGGGGCCAGCACGATGTCCGCACGCCTGCCACAGCCAGTGCCTTGAGGCGCGAGTGCCGCGCGTCGTGGAGCCGGACAGGGCGAAGCCCGGGGCGCTTCGTGAACCGTACGTCTGCTCCCGGAGGGCCCGTGTGTTCACGGGCGCCCCCAGCTCGTCTCCTGTGTCTGCTCCGCACGGTCCTGCTTCGCTGCGATGAACCGGGCGTCGGACTCCATGGAGCTGACGCCGGAGCGGCGGAGGTGGGCGCCGGACGTGATGGCCGGTCTCCTTCGGGACATGGCCGGAACAGGTCACGGCGTGCTGGAGTGGCCGAAGAGCCGAACCAGGACGCGGCAGCGGCTCGTACGGTGCTGGACTCGCTCCAGCACCGCTTGAGCAGCCACCTTCGAGCGCTGTACGCGGACCAGTGAGGCGGCACGGTTCGCACGAGCGAGCAAACGGCATCCCGTAGTTACCACAGAACCGCGCTGCCTGGGTACCTTCGGAGGGAGCACCGAAGGAGGGCCCATGTCAGATGAACACGGCCTCGGCGACCGGCTACGGGAGGTCCGCAAGCGGCGCGGTCTCTCGCAGCGCGACCTGGCGCGAGCATCGAAGGTCAGCCACTCGCTGATCACCAAGCTGGAACAGGGCGTGGTGGCCGACACCCGCATGGAGACCGCGCGGAAGCTGGCCGCCGCCCTCCGGGTGTCCACCACCACGCTGGTGGCGCGTGCGCCTGCCGAGTCCCACCCCGCGCCCGCGCTGTGGCAAGCCCTCCAGCGCGCCGTGGAACGCCCCGCCGAGCAGCCCGACGAGGAGCCGACGACCCGGGGCGTCCTGGACGGCCTGGAGACCGTCAGGGCCGCCCACTTCGGCAAGCGGATGCGAGAGGCCGCGGACCTCTTGGTGCCGCTGCTGCGGGACGCCGAAGCCCTCGGGGACTCCCCGGCCGCACGGGCGGCCCGCGCGCAGTTGCTCCAGATCGCCGGATCGACCCTGACCGGAGCCCGGCAGTTCGCGGCGGCCGAGACCGCGCTGCGCCGCGCCCTGGACGAGGCCCCGGACCGCCTGCGGGCCGCAAGCGTCGTCACCACCTGGACATGGCTGCTGGTGAGGCAGGGACGGTTCGACGCTGCTCGCGCCATGGCGGTGAAGTGGGCGGACGACGCCGAACCCCGCATGTCCCGGGCGACCGCCGAAGAGATCGCCGCCTGGGGGTGGCTGCTGATCCAGGGACACGCAGCCGCCCTCCGGGACAACCGGGGAGGGGAGGCCGCCGACATGCTGCGCCTCGCCCGGTCGGCGGCCGTCGCCACGGGGCCGCTTCGCCACGGGGACGTGCGGATCGCCACCTGGGGGCCCGCCACGGTGGCGTACAAGGCCGCCGAACAGGGTGTCGTGACGGACCGGCCGGACGAGGTGCTGGAGATCGCCCCCCGGCTGAAGGGCGGCACCGGGTCCGAGTACCACCGTCACAGGCTCGATGTGGCGAAGGCGTACACCATGACGCGTCAGCACGGCCGCGCGCTCGAAGTGCTGGGGGAGGTCGCGGCCGAGGCCCCGGAATGGATCGCAGAGCAGCCCTACGCCCGGGACACGCTGGCCGACACGATCGCCCGTCGGCGCACCCTCACCACCGAGACGCGTCAACTTGCCGACCTGGTGGGTCTACCGCTCTGAACTACGCCTTTGACACTTCGGACTGATGGCGCGCCAGACTGTCATTGAACCGGCGGAGCGGCGTCGTCACGGTTGAGACCATGACCTCTTTCGTACGCCGCGCCGTCTGCCCGCCCCCGCCTCGCAGAGCCCTGGGCGGGGCACAGGCCGGGGGAGCGTGTCCGGTGATCATGGCCGCCTCTCCGCGCCCGACCGGGCACCCCGGGTACAGCGAGACCCTGCCGCGCGAGCCCGGAAGCGCCGCCACCGCGCGCCGCTTGGTCCGCGTCGCCTTATCCGTCTGGGACCTGGAGGAGCTGGCCGACGACGGGACCCTGATCGTCACCGAGCTGGTGGCGAACGCCGTGCAGCACGCCCGGCGGGAATCCATCCGGATCACGGTCGATCGGCCCGAAGAGGACCGGGTGCGTGTCGCCGTCGTGGACTTCTCCCAGCGACACCCCGTACGTAGGCACTCGAGTCCCGAGGACGAGGGCGGGCGTGGCCTCGCGCTCGTGGAGAAGCTGGCGGCAGGCTGGGGAACCGACCCGCTGCCGTGGGGCAAGCAGGTGTGGGCGGACCTGGAGGGGCGCGGGTGACCACCGAAGAGATGTCCGGCCGCAGCATGGCCCGAGTCCACCTGTCGCAGTTGATCGAGCTGTTCGGTGCGGACGGGTGGCTACAGGTCAGAACCACCCGCGACCCCGCCACAGCTGGTGAAGCCTCGGATGCCGCTCCCGGCGGCGGCGAGCCGGAGGACGGGGAGCGGAGCTGACCCAGGGAAGGGCGAAGCCCCGGCCGGGGAACGTCACCGGCCGGGGCTTCGCCGTCTCACGTCCTCTCACGCCGCTCCCGCGGAATGTAGGGGACTGCATGGGAAATACGGCGCTGACCTGGGAAGGCGCATAAACCCTGGACGCCTGCGGACGCCAAAAGACGGCCTGTAGGGTAGACCCTTGTGAGTACGCGCGCGGCACCCGGACTTCGGCACACGGACGACGTCGTGTGCGCGGTGCGCGGACTGACCAAGACCTACCCCGCCGCCCGGGGCCGCCGCGGCACCCCGGCCACCCCCGAGGTGCGGGCCACCGACGACATCGGGCTCCAGGTGCGGCGCGGTGAGATCTTCGGGCTGCTCGGCCCGAACGGCGCCGGCAAGTCCACCCTGGTGCGGCAGCTCACCGGGCTGATGCGCCCCGACAGCGGCAGCGTGGAGATCCTTGGCCACGACATCGTGGCGCACCCCGAGCGGGCCGCCCGTGTCCTCGCCTACCTCGGCCAGGAGTCCACCGCCCTGGACGAGCTGACCGTCTCGCTCGCCGCCGAGACCACCGGCCGACTGCGCGGTCTGGACGTCCGGCGGGCGCGGGCCGAGCGGGACGCCGTCCTCGGCGAGCTGGGCCTCACCCCGATCGCCGGGCGCCCGCTCAAGAAGCTCTCCGGCGGCCAGCGCCGTCTGGCCTGCTTCGCCGCCGCGCTGGTCGGCGAGCGCCCGCTGCTCGTGCTCGACGAACCCACCACCGGCATGGACCCGGTGGCGCGGCGCGCGGTGTGGTCCGCCGTGGACCGGCGCCGCGCCGAGCACGGCACGACCGTGCTGCTGGTCACCCACAACGTCATCGAGGCCGAGACCGTCCTCGACCGGGTCGCCGTCCTGGACCGGGGGCGGGTCATCGCCTGCGACACCCCGGCCGGCCTCAAGGAACGGGTCTCCGGAGAGGTGCGGGTCGAACTGGTGTGGCGCGAGCGCGCCCCGCTGGAGGTCCCGGAGGTCGCGGCCCTCCAGGACCGGGCCGCCCGCTCGGGGCGCCGCTGGACGCTGCGGCTCGCGCCCGAGGAGGCCCGCGCCGTCGTCGCCACGGTCACCGGCGGAGCCGCCTTCGCCGCCCTGGACGACTTCACCCTCACCACGCCCAGCCTGGAGGACGTCTACCTGGCGCTGGGCGGCGCCGCCCGGCAGGGTCTGGTCAAGGCATGACCGGGCCGGACCACGCCGCGGAGCGGAAAGCGATAAGGAGCAGTTCCACGTGAGTGTCGTATCCGCCGATGTGCCGGCCGCCGTGCCGGCCGCGCAGGACACCGGCCCCGCGCGGCGGGTGGCGGTCGCCGAGCTCGCGCCGCGGGCCCGGCTGTGGCCCTCCCTCGCGGCCGTCTACCGGGCCCAGCTGTCCCGGGCGCGGGTGGCCCGGATCCCGCTGCTGTTCGTGGCGACCTTCCAGTCCGTCGGCATCATGGTCATGATGCGGGGCGTGGTCAGCGGCGGCGGCGAGGCCCGGTCGGTGGTGGCGGGCGCGTCGATCGTCGTCGTCGCCTATGTCGCGCTCAACCTGCTCGCGCAGTACTTCGGCCAGCTGCGCGCCAGCGGCGGGCTCGACCACTACGCGACGCTGCCGGTGCCGCCCGCGGCCGTGGTGCTCGGCGCGGCGGCGGCGTACGCGTCCTTCACCGTGCCGGGGACGCTGGTGACGGCGGTCTTCGGGTGCGCGCTGTTCGGGCTGCCGCTGGGCAACCTGTGGGTGCTCGTGGCGGTGATCCCGCTCGCGGGCGCGGCCCTCTCCGGGCTCGGCGCCGCCTGCGGGCTGCTCGCGGACCGCCAGGAACTGGCCACGCTGCTGGGGCAGTTGGGCATGTCGGCGGCGCTGCTGCTCGGTGTGCTGCCGCCCGAGCGGATGCCGGAGCTGATCCGGCTCGCACGCGCCCTGCTGCCGTCGACCTACGGCGTGGAGGCGTACACCCGCAGCTTCGCCGACCACCCCGACTGGGCGTGGGTCGGCATCGACATGGCCGTGTGCGCCGGGGTCGGCGTGGTCTCGCTGGCCGTGGCGACCTGGGCCTACCGCCGGGCGGCCGTCCGGTGACGCGGCCCACAGAGTCACCTGGCACGATGACAGGGTGAGCGCTCCGTTGACTCCCCCCACGCCGCCGAACCGGCGGCCCGCCTCGTCCTCGCCGTCCTCTCCGTCCTCGCAGCCCTCCTCGTCCGGCGAGGACGCCGGGCCCCCGGCGCCGCAGCCGTCCGGGCCCGCGCCGCAGGACGGGCCGAGCGCCGAGGAGCAGGAGTACGCCCGCTCCTGGCGGGCACCGGGGAGCGGAGCGGGGACGGAGGGCTCGTCGTACGCACAGGACGGCCCCGGGATACGGGCCGAGCTGCGGGAGGCCGCCGTGGTCACGGTGGCCGTGGCGCTCGGCGGCGTACTGCTGGGCCTGCTGTGGCTGTGGCTGGCCCCGCGGGTGCTCATGGTCGGGACCGTCACCCAGGACAGCTGGGCCATCTACCTCAAGGACGTCGAGGGCGAACAGGCGATCGGCATCGACGGAACGTTCACGCTGCTGGCCGTCGGACTGGGCGTGCTGAGCGCCGTGGCCGTCTTCCTCTCGCGCCGCCGCGGGGGAGTGCCCCTGGTGGTGGCCCTCTGCGTCGGCGGCCTCCTCGGCTCGCTGCTGGCCTGGCGCCTGGGCGTGTGGCTCGGCCCCCAGCAGGACATCTTCGCGCACGCCAGGGCCGTGGGCCAGGGCAAGACCTTCCCGGCCCCGCTCCACCTCGGCGCCACGGGCGCCCTCCTGGCCTGGCCGCTGGCCGCGCTGGTGGTGCATCTGGCGCTCACGGCCCTGTTCGGCCCGCGCGACCCGGACCCGTACGAGCAGGGCCCGTACGAGCAGGGCCCGGCCCAGGGCCCGGTCGCTGATCCGGCCGGCGGCCCCCAGGAGAGCGCTCCGCCGACGCCGTAGCTGCCCACCGGACTGCCCGCACCGGCCGCTGCCCACCGGCACCGCAACCGCCCCGGCGGACAGCCGGACCCCCAGGCCGACTCGCCGGAACCGGGAACCGGGAGCCGGGACGGCGGCCCGCGGTCCGGCCCTCCGCACGCGTCGGAGCGCCTCCCCGGAATCACCTGCCGGGCGGCCGGACCCCGCTCACCGAAGCAGGCAGCAGGCAGCAGGGACCGGGATCCCGGAGCGGGGGAGCCGTGGGCCGTGAGCGGGAGCGGAGGGGGCGGGGTCAGGTCCGGCCGATCGGGGCCAGTACCGCCCCGGTCAGGCGGGCCAGGTCCGCCGGGGCGAGTTCGACCTCCAGGCCGCGCCGCCCGGCCGAGACGCAGATCGTGCCGTGGGCCGTGGCCGAGGCGTCCAGGACGGTGGGCAGCCGCTTGCGCTGGCCCAGCGGGCTGATGCCGCCGCGGACATAGCCCGTGGTGCGCTCCGCGAGGGCCGGGTCCGCCATCGCCGCGCGCTTGCCGCCGACCGCCGACGCCAGGGCCTTCAGGTCGAGCGAGCCCGCGACCGGGACCACGGCCACCGTCAGCGCGCCGTCGACGTCCGCGACCAGCGTCTTGAACACCCGCTCCGGCGAGACGCCCATCGCCTCGGCGGCCTCCTCGCCGTAGGAGGGGTGGGCGGGATCGTGGTCGTAGGAGTGCACGGTGTGGGCCACGCCCGCCGCGGCCAGCGCCACCGTCGCGGGCGTCCCGCCCGACTGCTGCTTCTTCGCCTTCTTCGCCATCCGGCGCTGCTCTTTCTGCTCGGCTTCTGCTCGGCTTCTGCTCGGCGTGCCGTGTCTCGGTGTCAGTTGAAGCTGGTCGGACCGCGGGTCAGCTCCTGGGCCGGCAGCGACGGCAGGCTGCGGATGATCGACGTCTCCGAGCGCAGCAGCCGCAGCTCGTCGCGCAGCCGCGAGGAGGTGTCCGGGGCCTGGAGCAGCCGCTGCCGGGTCGGGGTGTCCAGCACCATGGCCGCCGCCACCAGGTACGACACCACGCTCGGCTCGTCCGGGAGTTCCGCGCCCGTGGCCAGGGACCGCTCGCGCGCCCCGGCCAGCCGCTTCTGGTACTGGCGGAAGGACCGCAGCACCCCCTCGGCCAGGGCACCCGCCTCGTCGCCCGGCTCCTCGGGCAGCTCCTCCAGCTCGGCGGTGAGGAACGGCCCCGAGGCGTCCACCGACAGCAGCCGCACCCGGGTGGTGCCGGTGGCCAGCACCTCGAAGCTGCCGTCGGAGCGCTCCCGTATCGTCGCCGCGTCCGCCACACAGCCCACGCCGTGGAACGCCTTGGCGGGGTCGGGCCCGAAGCCGGCCGTGGGGCCGCGCTCGGGCACGGCGGTCGGATCCGGCAGGCCGGGGGCGCTGGGCGCCACCTCGTGGCCGTCGCGGATCGCCACGACGGCGAACCGGCGCGGCTCGTCCTCGGGAGTCTTGAGCAGGGTGCGCAGCATGGCGCGGTAGCGCTCCTCGAACACGTTCAGAGGCAGCACCAGCCCCGGGAACAGCACCGAGTTCAGGGGGAAGAGCGGAAGCCGGACGGTGGTCACGGCGCAAAAGCCTAATGGTCCCGCGATCCGGCGCGTCCGCCGCGCCCGGTTCCGGTGCCGCCCGGGGCACCCGGCAGGGGCATCGAGCGGACGTCGGCGCGCAGTTCCAGGAACAGTCCGAGCGGATCGTCGGACACCCGGTCCCAGGGGAAGGACGTGGCGTAGGGGCCGATGAGCCGCAACTGCGCCAGCGCGTCCCGGTGGCGGCCCAGCCGGACCAGGACGTACGTCAGCAGATTGCGCAGCTCCGCCGGAGCGGGCGCCGCCGCCGGGAGCAGCGCGGACAGCGCGATGGCCCGGTCCGCCGCCGCGTCCAGCCGGGCCCGCCCCACCTCGGCCCCGCGCCCGGCGGCCAGGCAGGCGAGGGCGGCCCGCAGCGGCAGGCCCTGCACCAGGGCGTGCGCGGGGGCGTCCTGGGCCGCCCGGTCGGCGAAGTCGAAGCACTCGCGGTGCGCGCCGTGCGGGCCGTGGGCGGCCAGATAGCGCAGGGCGGCCACATGGCAGCCGTGGTGGTGCGGGGCGCGGCGGACGGCCGCCTCCCACAGCTCCTCGAAGTAGCGGTGCCCGGCGCGGCTGCCGCGCGCGTGGTCGAGGGCGACCCGCCAGGGCACCGGGTCCCGGTCGTCGGCGCGGGCCGCGGCGGTGATCAGCGGGCTGACCTCGCGCAGCAGATCGGCGCGGGCCGGTGAGGGCCAGGCGCGGTCCACCGCGAGCTGGGCGGCGACCAGCAGCGCGTCCGGGTCGCCGGGGGCGGCGGCGCCCCAGGCGTCCAGCCACTCGCCGCGCGAGCGCGCGAACGCGGCCAGATGACGCGCGTAGCGGTCGCGGTCCTCCCACTCGGCGCGCTCCCGGGTACCGGCGAGCAGCGCGGCGGCGGGTCCGTACGAGCCGCGGGCGGCGGCGACCAGGGCCGGACCGAGGCGTTCGTCGGGCGCGTCGAGAAGCACCTCGTCGTCGGCGGGCAGTCCGGTGGCGGGGGCGGCCCCGACGGTGGGGCGCCCGCTTCGCGGCATCCGGGTGGGGCGGATGAAGGGGGGCAGCAGAGCCATGGTGTCGACCATTGAAAGACGCAGGTCGCGGACGCGCCAGAGGGTGGGGGGAAGCCGGTGAAGGTTGTACGGCGGCCGGTCAAGGTCGGGTAAAGAGGTGACTGCCCATCAGGTGTCCGGACGCCGTCCGGACGTCCCGGCGGCGGCGTGCGCACCGGCGTGCGCACCGGCGTGCGCGGGCCTGCGGCAGGGGCGTACGGCAGGGGCGTACGGCCGGGCGGGGCGCCCCGCCTCGGGCGGGCTCAGCTGCGGCGCAGCAGCCGGGTCGCGCCCGCGGCCACCGTGGTGGCCAGGGTCCAGCCCGCCATGACCATCGCCGCCGCGAGCCACTGCCAGCCGCCGCTGAGCTGCCACTGGCTGACCTGGCCGAAGTCGATGACCGGGAGCAGCAGGTCGAGCGCGTACAGCGCCGGGTTCCACGGCGGGTGGTCGCCCGCGCCGGGCCCGGCGGCGGGCCGGCCCGCGTGCGCGAAGGCGAGCGAGCCCGCCGCCCACAGCACCGTCATCCACACCGCGGCCCGGCCCGGCCGGTAGCCGTAGGCCACCGTCCCGTCCTGCACATAGCCCCAGAGCCTGGCCGCGGGCGGCAGCGTCTCGCGGCGGCGGCGGTGCTTGGCGAGCAGCACCTCGCGCGCGTCCTCGTCCTCCCCGGCCTCGCGCAGCACCGCGGCCAGCCGCTCGTACGGCTCCGGGTTGTACTCGGCGGTCGCCGCCGCCACCCAGCCGAGGCGCTCGGCCAGCGGGAACGGGCCGCGCGGCACGAGGTTCTCGTAGACGAAGCCGCCCATGTGCAGACAGCCGGGTCCTGGCCAGCCGGCCGCCCGGTCGACGAGGGTGGAGATCCGCGCCCCGGACAGCACCACCTGGCCGCGCGGCAGCCGCTCCCCGAGGAAGCGCAGCTCGGGCGCCTGCACCCGGCGCAGCGACAGCGCCTGCTCGTCGGTGAGAGCGAACCGCGCGCCCTCCAGGTCGACGGCCTCGCCGAAGCGCCCGTCGTCCAGCCGCACCCCGCCCTGGCACTCGAAGTGCTGGATCCGCGTCCCGCGCGCCGGGGTGACCCCGCTCAGCAGCGGGGAGCCGAGGGCGGCCGGGGTCAGGTACAGGGTGCGCCCGACCGTCAGCTGCGGCGCGTTCAGCGCGAAGCGCGTGTACGGGCCGGCCAGCCGGGCGCCGCGCAGGCTCAGCGAGGCGCCTATCTTCGCGCTGCGCAGGCTCACCTCGCCGTGCGCCTGGAGCATCTCGGCCTGGAGGTCCTGGCCGACGGTGAGCCCGTCGGCGGCGATCGACCGCCCGGCGCGGTCGTGGTGCACGCTGGCCTGGTTGAGCAGCAGGTCCGTGCCGATGCGCGCGTCGGTGAGCCGGACGCCGGCCAGGAAGCGGCAGCGGGGCAGGTGCAGATCGCCCTCGGTGTGCACCCGCGCCGCCTCCAGGCGCGGCACCGCGCAGTCCACCAGGCGCACGGTGGTGAAGCGGGCCTCGGGCAGCAGCACCTCGTTCTCGAAGCGGCAGCCCGTCATCTCGACGTAGGGCACCACCGTGCCCCCGGCCAGGTCCAGCGTGCCGGTGATGCGCAGTCCGGTCAGCTTCAGGGAGGAGACACGCCCGGCGAGCGCGGGCGGTCCGTCCAGCAGCAGCCAGCAGACCACCCGCGCGCGGACGCTCCGCTGCGGCCCCCACGGGTGCAGTCCGTGCGGATCGTCCACCGCCGCGTCGCCGCCGCGCAGGTCGTACACGCTGCCGTTGCGGAAGGCCTGCCACATCCCGGCCTCGACGTCGGTCAGGTCGTCCGGCAGGTCCCCGGCACGGCTGCCGGTCCCCTCGGTCACGTTTCTTCCCTTCTTTCCCTGCTACCCGTGAGTTCGGTCGTTTTGTACAACCGGTGATGCCCGTTGTGTGACGGTCTGAACGCGGAATGTGAAGCGGATCTTCCGACTTGTACCGGAAGGCCGGAACCGTGCGCTCCCGGGCTCTGTATCAGCCATTGATACGGGCGCACGGGCCCGGAGCGCGGTCTGAGAGAATTGGAACCGTGATCTCCCGAATCGATCTGCGCGGCGACGCCCTTCCCGAGGGCCCCGCCCTGCGTGACCTGCTGCCCCGAGCCGACTTCGACGTACAGGCCGCCCTGGAGAAGGTGCGCCCGATCTGCGAGGCCGTGCATCATCGCGGGGACGCGGCACTGATCGACTTCGCCGAGAAGTTCGACGGGGTACGGCTGGAATCCGTGCGGGTTCCGGCCCAGGCGATCAAGGACGCCCTGGCGGAGCTGGACCCCGCGGTGCGCGCCGCCCTGGAGGAGTCCATCCGCCGGGCCCGTCTGGTCCACCGCGAGCAGCGCCGCACCACGCACACCACCCAGGTCGTCCCCGGCGGCTCGGTCACCGAGAAGTGGGTCCCGGTCGAGCGGGTCGGGCTCTACGCGCCCGGCGGCCGGTCGGTCTACCCGTCCTCGGTGATCATGAACGCGGTGCCCGCACAGGAGGCCGGTGTCGAGTCCATCGCGCTCGCCTCCCCGGCCCAGGCCGAGTTCGGCGGACTGCCGCACCCGACGATCCTCGCCGCCTGCGCCCTGCTCGGCGTCGACGAGGTGTACGCCGCGGGCGGCGCCACCGCCGTCGCGATGTTCGCCTACGGCACCGAGTCCTGCCCGCCCGCGAACATGGTCACCGGCCCCGGCAACATCTGGGTCGCCGCCGCCAAGCGCTACTTCACCGGCCGTATCGGCATCGACGCCGAGGCCGGGCCCACCGAGATCGCGGTCCTCGCCGACGCCACCGCCGACCCGGCGCACGTCGCCGCCGACCTGATCAGCCAGGCCGAGCACGACCCGCTGGCCGCCGCCGTCCTGGTCACCGACTCCGCCGAGCTGGCGGACGCGGTGGACAAGGAGCTGGCGCCCCAGGTCGCCGCCACCAAGCACGTCGAGGACCGCATCCGCCCGGCGCTGTCCGGCAGGCAGTCCGCGATCGTCCTGGTCGACGGCGTGGCGGAGGGCCTGAAGGTGGTCGACGCGTACGGCGCCGAGCACCTGGAGATCCAGACCGCCGACGCCGCCGCGGTCGCCGACCGGGTGTGCAACGCCGGCGCGATCTTCATCGGCCCCTGGGCGCCCGTCTCGCTCGGCGACTACGCGGCCGGCTCCAACCACGTGCTGCCCACCGGCGGCTGTGCCTGCCACTCCTCGGGCCTGTCCGTGCAGTCCTTCCTGCGCGGCATCCACATCGTCGACTACACGCGCGACGCCCTCGCCGAGGTCGCCCACCACGTGGTGACGCTGGCCGAGGCCGAGGACCTGCCCGCGCACGGCGCGGCGATCAAGGCGAGGTTCGGATGGAAGGTACCGGCCAACCAGTGAACTTCGGCATCGACGACCTCCCCGTACGCGACGAGCTGCGCGGCAAGTCCCCCTACGGCGCGCCCCAGCTGGACGTCCCCGTACGGCTGAACACCAACGAGAACCCCTACCCGCTGCCCGAACCCCTCGTCGAACGGATCGCCGAGCGGGTCCGCGAGGCGGCCCGCGGTCTCAACCGCTACCCGGACCGGGACGCGGTCGAGCTGCGCACCGCACTGGCGACGTACCTGACCCGCACCGGCGGCCACCGCGTCGGCCCGGAGAACGTCTGGGCGGCCAACGGCTCCAACGAGGTCATCCAGCAGTTCCTCCAGGCCTTCGGCGGCCCCGGCCGCACCGCGATCGGCTTCGAGCCCTCGTACTCGATGCACGCGCTGATCGCGCGCGGCACCGGCACCGGCTGGATCTCCGGGCCGCGCGGCGCGGACTTCACCATCGACGTGGCCGCCGCCGAGAAGGCCGTCGCCGGGCACCGGCCCGACGTCGTCTTCGTCACCACCCCCAACAACCCCACCGGCAACGCGGTCCCGGCCGACACGGTCCTCGCGCTCTACGAGGCCGCGCAGGCGGTGAAGCCGACCATGGTCGTCGTCGACGAGGCGTACGTCGAGTTCAGCCACGGCGCCTCGCTGCTGCCGCTGCTGGAGGGCCGGCCCCATCTGGTGGTCTCCCGGACCATGTCCAAGGCGTTCGGCGCCGCCGGGCTGCGCCTGGGCTATCTGGCCGCGCACCCCGCGGTGGTGGACGCCCTCCAGCTCGTCCGGCTGCCGTACCACCTCTCGGCGATCACCCAGGTCACCGCGCTGGCCGCGCTGGAACACACCGACACGCTGCTCGGCTACGTCGAGCAGCTGAAGTCCGAGCGGGACCGGCTCGTCGGCGAGCTGCGGGCGATCGGCTGCGACGTCACCGAGTCGGACGCCAACTTCGTCCAGTTCGGGCGGTTCGAGGACTCCCACGACGCCTGGCGGCGGATCCTCGACCGGGGCGTCCTGGTCCGGGACAACGGCGTACCGGGATGGCTGCGGGTCACCGCGGGGACCCCGGCCGAGAACGACGCGTTCCTCGATGCGGTGCGCGATCTCAAGAAGGAACAGGAGCAGAGCGGATGAACCGCGTCGGGCGCGTGGAGCGCACCACCAAGGAGACCTCCGTCCTGGTCGAGATCGACCTCGACGGCACCGGCAGGACCGACATCGCCACCGGTGTCGGCTTCTACGACCACATGCTCGACCAGCTCGGCCGGCACGGTCTGTTCGACCTGACCGTCAAGACCGACGGCGACCTGCACATCGACTCCCACCACACCATCGAGGACACCGCCCTCGCGCTGGGCGCCGCCTTCAAGCAGGCGCTCGGCGACAAGGTGGGCATCTACCGCTTCGGCAACTGCACGGTCCCGCTGGACGAGTCCCTCGCCCAGGTCACCGTCGACCTCTCCGGCCGCCCCTACCTCGTGCACACCGAGCCCGAGAAGATGGCGCCGATGATCGGCGAGTACGACACCACGATGACCCGGCACATCCTGGAGTCCTTCGTCGCCCAGGCCCAGGTCGCGCTGCACGTGCACGTGCCCTACGGACGCAACGCCCACCACATCGTCGAGTGCCAGTTCAAGGCGCTGGCGCGGGCCCTGCGCTACGCCTCGGAGCGCGACCCGCGCGCGGCCGGCATCCTGCCTTCGACGAAGGGCGCCCTGTAACCGCCATGAACAGCTTCTCCACCATCCTGATCGTCCTCGGCCTCTTCCTGGCCGGCGGCGTCTACTCCTTCGCCAAGCAGAAGATGCCCACGAGCCTGATCGTGCTGCTCTCGCTCGGCGCGGCGATGTGCATCTTCACGGGCGTGCTGCGGCTGGAGGTGTGGAATTGAGCACCGGCGGCGCCAAGAAGGTCGTGGTCTTCGACTACGGCTTCGGCAATGTCCGCTCCGCCGAGCGGGCGCTGGCCCGCACCGGCGCCGAGGTCGAGATCACCCGTGACTTCGACCGCGCGATGGCCGCCGACGGCCTGCTGGTCCCCGGCGTCGGCGCCTTCGCCGCCTGCATGCGCGGCCTGAAGGAGGCCCGCGGCGACTGGATCATCGACCGCCGGCTGTCCGGCGGCCGCCCGGTCATGGGCATCTGCGTCGGCATGCAGATCCTCTTCGCGCGCGGCATCGAGCACGGGGTGGAGGCCGAGGGCCTGGACGAGTGGCCCGGTACGGTCGCGCCGCTGGCCGCCGACGTCGTCCCGCACATGGGCTGGAACACCGTCGAGGCGCCCGAGGACTCCGAGCTGTTCGCCGGTCTGGACGCCGCCGCCCGCTTCTACTTCGTGCACTCCTACGCCGTCCAGGACTGGCAGCTGGAGACCGTCAACCCGGCGATGCGCGCCCCCAAGGTCACCTGGGCCACCCACGGCACGCCCTTCGTGGCCGCCGTGGAGAACGGCGCCCTGTGGGCCACCCAGTTCCACCCCGAGAAGTCCGGCGACGCCGGAGCGCAGCTGCTGAACAACTGGATCGGAACCCTGTGATGGCTTCGAAGCTCGAACTCCTGCCCGCCGTCGACGTCCGCGACGGCCAGGCCGTCCGCCTCGTGCACGGCGAGTCCGGGACCGAGACCTCCTACGGCTCCCCGCTGGAGGCCGCCCTCGCCTGGCAGCGCTCCGGCGCCGAGTGGCTGCACCTGGTCGACCTGGACGCCGCGTTCGGCACCGGCGACAACCGCGCCCTGATCGCCGAGGTCGCCGAAGCCATGGACATCAAGGTCGAGCTGTCCGGCGGCATCCGCGACGACGACACCCTCGCCGCCGCCCTCGCCACCGGCTGCACCCGCGTCAACCTGGGCACCGCCGCCCTGGAGACCCCCGAGTGGGTCGCCGAGGTCATCGCCCGGCACGGCGACCGGATCGCCGTCGGCCTGGACGTGCGCGGCACCACACTGCGCGGGCGCGGCTGGACCCGCGACGGCGGCGACCTCTACGAGACGCTGGCGCGCCTGGACAAGGAGGGCTGCGCCCGCTACGTCGTCACCGACATCGCCAAGGACGGCACCCTCCAGGGCCCCAACCTGGAACTGCTGAAGAACGTCTGCGCGGCCACCGACCGCCCCGTGGTGGCCTCCGGCGGCGTCTCCTCGCTCGCCGACCTGCGCGCGCTGGCCGCGCTGGTGCCGCTCGGTGTCGAGGGCGCCATCGTCGGGAAGGCCCTGTACGCGAAGGCGTTCACGCTCGAAGAGGCCCTGGAGGAAGTGT
Organism: Streptomyces sp. PL-25; assembly: GCF_058344915.1. Classification (NCBI taxonomy): domain Bacteria; kingdom Bacillati; phylum Actinomycetota; class Actinomycetes; order Kitasatosporales; family Streptomycetaceae; genus Streptomyces; species Streptomyces sp. PL-25. Next base: position 1,760,746 of record NZ_CP136997.1, on the reverse strand, counting down.
CGTCATGACGTCCGATGCCGTACGGCGCGTGCAGAGCGGAGTTCCCTGGGAAGAGACGTTCGGATTCGCACGGGCCGTCGCGGCGGGGGACCTCGTCCTGGTGGCGGGCACCACCGCCTTCCGGGGCGACGTCCTGTACGGGGAGGGCGACCCGTACGAGCAGGCGCGGACCGCCTTCGCCAGCGCGGTGGAGGCGATCGGCGCGTTCGGGCTCGGCGTGGAGTCCGTGATCCGGACCCGTATGTATCTCGGCCATGCCCGGGATATGGACGGTGTGGGCCGCGCCCACAAGGAGCTGTTCGACGCGGTGCGCCCGGTGGCGACGCTGCTCGTCGTGGACGGTTTCGTCGACCCGCGCGTCCTGGTCTCGGTGGAACTCGAAGCATTCAGAGGAAGATCAGAGGAGCCCGATTCATGACCCTGGCGGTCCGAGTCATCCCCTGCCTGGACGTGGACAACGGCCGGGTCGTCAAGGGCGTCAACTTCCAGAACCTGCGCGACGCGGGCGACCCCGTCGAGATGGCCAAGGTGTACGACGCCGAGGGCGCCGACGAGCTGACGTTCCTGGACATCACCGCGTCCTCCGGCGACCGGGAGACCACGTACGACGTGGTGCGCCGCACCGCCGAGCAGGTGTTCATCCCGCTCACGGTCGGCGGCGGCGTCCGCACCGCGCAGGACGTGGACCGGCTGCTGCGGGCGGGCGCCGACAAGGTGGGCGTCAACACGGCGGCCATCGCCCGCCCGGACCTGATCCGGGAGATCGCCGAGCGCTTCGGCCGCCAGGTGCTGGTCCTGTCGGTCGACGCGCGCCGCACCGGGGCCGGGACCTTCGAGGTGACCACCCACGGCGGGCGGCGCGGCACCGGCATCGACGCGGTGGAGTGGGCGCACCGCGCCGCCGAGCTGGGCGCGGGCGAGATCCTGCTCAACTCCATGGACGCGGACGGCACCAAGGACGGCTACGACCTGGAGATGATCGCGGCCGTCCGCAAGCACGTCACCGTCCCGGTGATCGCCTCCGGCGGCGCCGGCCGGCTCGCCGACTTCCCGCCGGCCGTCGCGGCGGGCGCGGACGCGGTCCTCGCGGCCTCGGTGTTCCACTTTCGGTGATCTGCGCATCGGCCAGGTCAAGGAGACGCTGCGGGAGGCCGGGCACCCCGTGCGGTGACCCGGCGGGCCCGGAGCCCCGGCTGCCGCAGGGCGGCCGGGGCTTTTTCGCGCGCGGATCCGCAAGGAAAATTGCGCAAGAGAAGTTGCGCAAAACTAGTTGTGCAACTTTTCCTGCGCATCTAGCGTTGCGGTCATGACGGACAGGGAACGAGACCGCCGGATCCAGGACCTGGGCACGCTCAAGGCGATCGCCCACCCGCTGCGCATGCAGCTCTACCGCGCGCTGACCATCGCCCGTACGGCGACCGCCTCCCAGCTCGCCGAGCAGGTCGACGAGGCCGTCTCCCTGGTCAGCTACCACCTGCGCAAGCTGGCCGAGCACGGGCTGATCGAGCAGGCCGAGCCGCAGACCGCGGACGGCCGCGAGCGCTGGTGGCAGCCCGCCAGCGACGGCGTCTCCATCCACGACGAGGACTTCTCGGACGCCCCCGAGAAGGCCGCCGCGCACACCGCCGCGAGCCGCCTCTTCTTCGACCAGCGCGCCGACCTGTACCGGCGCTTCCTCGACGAGCGCGTCCACTGGGGCTCCGAGTGGAGCCAGGCGGCCGACTCCTCCGAATGGCTGCTCAAGCTCACCTCCCGGGAACTGGCCGAGCTGTCCCGGCGCATGTACGGCCTCGTCCGCGAGTACGAGGAGCGCGGCCGGGCCGCCGTCGCCGCCGGTGACACCGAGGGCCGCGAGAACGTCGCGGTGCACACGTACGGCTTCCCGTTCCGCACCTGACCCCGCCGCCCCCGCGCCCGGCCCCGGCCCCGATGCCGGGAGCCCGGCCCGCCGCGTCTGAGAGGACGTACCGCCGTGACCACCACGCTCACGCCCCCGGCCGCCGCACCGCACGGCAGACCCGCCCACCGCGACCCCAACGTCCTGCGCTGGCTCGGCGGATACCTCTCCTCCGCGGTCGGCGACAACGTCTACTACATCGCCCTGTCCTGGGCGGCCGTCCAGTCCGGCACCCCCGCGCAGGCCGGGCTCGTCACCGCCGCCGGGGCGCTGCCCCGCGCCCTGCTGATGCTGGGCGGGGGAGTGGTGGCCGACCGCTACGGGCCGCGCCGGGTGGTCCTCGGCAGCACCGCCGTCCGCTCCGCCCTCGTGCTGACCGCGGCCGTCCTGCTGCTGGTCGCGAGCCCCGGGCTGTGGACGCTGGGCGCGGTCGCCGTGCTCTTCGGGCTCGTCGACGCCGTCTTCCTGCCCGCCGCGGGCGCCCTGCCCGGCCGGATCGCCGCCCGCGACCAGCTCGCCCGCGTCCAGGGCATGCGCGGCCTCGCCGTCCGCCTCGCCAACGTCCTCGGCGGCCCGCTCGGCGGCCTGGGCGTCGCCCTCGGCGGCACCGCGGGGGCCTTCGGCCTCGCCGCCCTCCTCGTCGGCATGTCCCTGCCGCTGCTGTTCCTGGTGCGGGTCGGCGGCCCCGCCCCCGGTACCGCCGAACCCGCCCGGCGCGCCCTCGGCGCCGAACTGCGCGACGGCCTGCGCCACATCCGCAAGGACCCCGTCCTGCGCCCCCTGGTCCTGGCCATCGCCCTCAGCGACCTCGGCTTCGTCGGCCCGATGAACCTCGGCCTCACCCTGCTCGCCCAGCAGCGCGACTGGGGGACCTCCGGCCTCGGCTGGGTGCTCGCCGGCTTCGGCACCGGCGCCGGGGCGGCCTCGCTCCTGCTCACCTGGCGCGGCCGGATACCGCGCGCCGGGGCGGTGGCCGCCCTCGCCAACGTCGTCTCCGCCGTCGCGGTCGCCGCCCTGGCCCTGATGCCGTCCGTACCCGCGGCCGCCGTCACGGCCCTGCTCATCGGCGTGAGCGCGGGCCTCGCCGGAGCACTGTGCGGGGCCCTGGTCCAGGCCCGCGCGGGCGCCGCCTACCTCGGCCGGGTCACCTCGGTCTCCACGCTCGTCGGGTTCGGCGTCGCGCCGCTCACCTTCCCGCTGGTCGGCGCGGGCGTCGCCCTGTGGGACACCGGTCCCGTCTTCGCGGGCTGCGCCGCGATCAGCGGCCTGGCCGGACTCGTCGTCCTGGGCGCCCGCGACCTGCGCCGCGCCGAACTCCCCTGAGGACCGGACCCGCCGGGATCAGAACCCCAGCTGCCTGGTCTCCGAGACCTTCGCGATGGCGTCCTGCTCGCCCTCCAGCTCCACCCGGGCCTTGCCCTGCCGGCCGAAGGCGAACAGCAGCAGCTCCGCCGGCTCGCCCGTCGCCGTGACCACCGGGGTCCCGCGATGGGCGACGGTCGTCTGGCCGTTGGGCCGGCGCAGCACCAGACCCGTCGGGATGCCCCGGCCCAGCAGCCGCGCGGTGCGCTCCAGACGCGACCACAGGGCCTCCTGGAAGACCGGGTCCAGCTCGCGCGGCGCCCAGTCGGGCTGCGCCCGCCGCACGTCCTCGGCGTGCACATAGAACTCGACCGTGTTGGCCGCCTCGTCCACCTGCTTGAGCTGGAAGGGTGAGAACCGCGGCGGCCCAGTCCTGATGAGCTGGATCAGCTCCTCGTACGGCTTCGCCGCGTACTCCTCCAGCACCTTCTCCAGACGCCCCGCCAGCGGCTTGATCAGCGCGCCGCCGGCCGCGTCCGGGCGCCGCTCGCGCACCACCACGTGCGCCGCGAGATCACGGGTGCGCCAGCCCTCGCAGAGGGTGGGTGCCTCGGGCCCCGCGGTTTCCAAGAGGTCGGCGAGCAGAAGCCGTTCACGCTTGGCGAAGGTCGACATGCTGTCAGCCTACGACCCCCCGGCCCGTCCGCCCACCGGACCGTCGCCCGGTCCGCCGCTCCCGCGCGGCACAATGGCACCCATGACCAGCACGCCCGGCACCGCCCGGTCCAGCAGCCTCGACCCCGAGATCGCCGCGCGGCTCAAGCGCGGCGCCGACGGACTCGTCCCCGCCATCGCCCAGCAGTACGACACCGGCGAGGTGCTCATGCTCGGCTGGATGGACGACGAGGCGCTGCACCGCACCCTGACCACCGGACGCTGCACCTACTGGTCGCGCAGCCGCCGCGAGTACTGGGTCAAGGGCGACACCTCAGGGCACGTCCAGTGGGTGAAGTCGGTCGCGCTGGACTGCGACGCCGACACCCTGCTGGTCAAGGTCGACCAGGTCGGCGCCGCCTGCCACACCGGCGACCGCACCTGCTTCGACGCCGACGTGCTGCGCGCGGACGCCACCGCCGGACCGGACGCGTCCGCCGCGTCCGCCGAGCCCTCCGTGTCCGCCCCGGACGGGGCGTCCGGCCGCGCGGATTCCGGCGCACCGGCCGCGGATCAGTAGGGTCGGCCGCCATGGACCTCGACACCTTCCGCAAGCTGGCCGGCGACCGCCGCGTCATCCCGGTCACCCGCAAGCTCCTCGCCGACGGCGACACCCCCGTCGCGCTCTACCGCAAGCTCGCCGCCGAGCGCCCCGGCACCTTCCTGCTGGAGTCCGCGGAGAACGGCCGCTCCTGGTCCCGCTACTCCTTCGTGGGCGTCCGCAGCTCCGCCACGCTCACCGCGCGCGACGGCCGCACCCACTGGCTGGGCAGCCCGCCGGTCGGCGTCCCCGTCGAGGGCGACCCGCTCGCCGCCCTGCGGGCCACCGTCGAGGCCCTGCACACCCCGCGCGACCTCGCCCAGGACCTGGGCCTGCCGCCCTTCACCGGCGGCATGGTCGGCTACCTCGGCTACGACATCGTGCGCCGCCTGGAGAAGGTCGGCCCCGGCGAGCGCGACGACCTGAAGCTGCCCGAGCTGACCATGCTGCTCACCTCGGACCTGGCCGTCCTCGACCACTGGGACGGCACGGTCCTGCTGATCGCCAACGCGATCAACCACAACGACCTCGACACCGGCGTCGACGAGGCGTACGCGGACGCCGTCGCCCGCCTCGACGCGATGGAGGCCGACCTGTCCCGGCCCGTCGCCCAGCCCCCGGCCGCGCTGCCGCCCTCCGAGCTGCCCGAGTACACCGCCCGCTGGGGCGGCGCCGACTTCCGGGCGGCCGTGGAGGACGTCAAGGAGCGCATCCGCGCGGGCGAGGCGTTCCAGGTCGTGCCCTCGCAGCGGTTCGAGACGCCGTGCACGGCGAGCGCCCTGGACGTCTACCGGGTGCTGCGGGCCACCAACCCCTCGCCGTACATGTACCTGTTCCGCCTCGACGGCTTCGACGTCGTCGGCTCCTCGCCCGAGGCGCTGGTCAAGGTGGAGGACGGGCGGGCCATGGTCCACCCCATCGCCGGTACCCGGCCGCGCGGCGCCACCCCGCAGCAGGACCAGGCCCTCGCCGACGAACTCCTCGCCGACCCCAAGGAGCGCGCCGAGCACCTGATGCTCGTCGACCTCGGCCGCAACGACCTGGGCCGGGTCTGCGAACCGGGCTCCGTCGAGGTCGTCGACTTCATGTCCATCGAGCGCTACTCGCACGTGATGCACATCGTCTCCACCGTGACCGGCCGCGTCGCCGCCGGCCGCACCGCCTTCGACGTGCTCACCGCCTGCTTCCCGGCCGGCACCCTCTCCGGCGCGCCCAAGCCGCGCGCCCTCCAGATCATCGACGAGCTCGAACCCTCCCGGCGCGGCCTGTACGGCGGCTGCGTCGGCTACCTCGACTTCGCCGGGGACTCCGACACCGCCATCGCCATCCGCACCGCCCTGCTGCGCGACGGCACCGCCTACGTCCAGGCGGGCGCGGGCATCGTCGCCGACTCCGACCCGGTCGCCGAGGACACCGAGTGCCGCAACAAGGCCGCCGCCGTGCTGCGCGCGGTCCACACCGCCAACCGGCTGGCCCCGTAGGGCCGCTGCGGGCGGCGCGCGCGGCCGGTGGGGCGCATCTCACGGAACCCCGGGTGACGCTCCGCCCGCCGCGCAGGCGATAGTGGAGTACGTGACTGCCGTACCTCACCCCCGTCCCGAGGCCGCCGCCGCCCGCTCCGGCCGCCGCAGCCTCGCCGTCGCCCTGCTGTGCGGGGCGGCCGGCGCCGCCGTGGCGCTGCTGGCCTCCCGGCAGCGCTGGGCGGAGGGCACCGCGTCGGTGGCCGGCGGGGCCTTCCCGCTGACCGCCAAGGGCAGCGACATCACGGGCGTGCCCGCGGCGCTCGCCGTCGTGGGACTGGCCGCGCTGGTCGCCGTCTTCGCGGTCCGCCGCTCCGGGCGCGTGCTGGTCGCCGCCCTGCTCGCGCTCTCCGGCGCGGGTACCGTCGCCGCCGCCCTCAACGGCGCCTCCGACGGCGGCGCGCTCGACGAGAGGGCCGCGCAGGCGTCCGGCGACACCGCCGCGACCGCCGCCTCGCTCAGTCACACCGGCTGGCCCTACGTCGCCGCGGCCGGCGGCGTGCTGCTCCTGCTCGCCGGTCTGCTGGCCCTGCGCTACGGCAGGTCGTGGCCCGCGATGTCCGGCCGCTACGAACGCTCCGGCGCGCCGCGCCCCCGCGCGGCCAAGCCCCTCGACCCCGACCGGCCCGAGGACCTCTGGAAGGCCCTCGACCGCGGCGAGGACCCGACCGGCACGGGCCCCGCCTGACCGCCGCCCGGCCGGTCCGCCTTCCCGATGGGATGAAACGGGTCGCGAGGAGCGACCCCCGCTCACGTCGCGTGCACGCGTACGGGACAATGGATCCGAGCATCCGGCTCGGATCCGTACCGGCGCCGCACAAGCGACGTACAAGCAACGAGGAGCAAGTCATGGCGGGCAGCAGCCACGGTCACACCCCGGCCGCCTGGACCGGTGTCATCATCGCCTTCATCGGTTTCTGCGCCGGTGGCGCCTTCATGGTGATGGCCCAGCCCGTCGGCTTCTGGGTCAGCATGGGCATCGTGCTGCTCGGCGGTGTCGTCGGCGGCGTCATGCGCCTGATGGGCATGGGTCAGAAGAACGAGCACCCGGTGCACCAGGTGGCCGCCAAGGGCGCCCCGGCCGGCGCCAAGGGCTGACAGCCTCGGCGCGGACCGCGCGGCACGACGGGAAGGGGCGGCCGGCAGCCGCCCCTCACGCGTGTGTGCGACGCGCCCGCCGCGCATCCCGCGCGCGCGGGATGCGCGCCGCGGGCAGAATGCGACAGGTGAACGCAGACAGTCAGCGGGCGCCGCGCGGCCGGACGCCCGTCCCCGGCCCCCGGGGCGCCCGCGACGACGGGACGGCTCCCGGGGCGCGTCCCGGACAGGTGCTCGGACGGCTCGCCGTACCCGGCGCGGTGCTCGCGGCCGTCGCCGGTGCCTTCGCGTACGTCGCGGTGGTGGACCCCGGCGAGCCGGGGCACTACCCCGCCTGCCCGCTGCTGCGCCTCACCGGCCTGTACTGCCCCGGCTGCGGCGGACTGCGCAGCGCCCACGCCTTCGCCCACGGCGACCTCCTCACGGCCCTGCGGGACAATGCCCCGGCCGTCCTCGGCTATCTGGCCTTCGCCGTGCTGTGGACCCTGTGGACCGTCCACGCGATCCGCGGGCGCCCCCTGCGTCTCACGCCGCCCCCGGCGCTCCTGTGGAGCCTGGGCGCCCTGTTCGCGCTCTTCGCCATTGTCCGGAACCTGCCGTTCGGCGGCTGGCTCCACCCTTGATCGTCCGGTGTCTGTCCAGGTAATGGGACCGCGGTCGGCCGGATGCGAGCCCTCGCCCCTCCTGCGGATACCATCGCAGTGACCACCGGTTCCGCCCGCTTGATCCGCCAGATCCGCACGATCCGCCGCAGGCGGCCCGCCGGAGGCCGCTCGACCCGCTGGAACATCCCACCGTCTGGAAGGGGGCCGCTCGCGTGAGTGTGCTCGACGAGATCATCGACGGAGTCCGTGCCGACCTTTCGGAGCGGCAGGCGCGCGTCAGCCTCGACGAGCTCAAGGAGCGCGCGGCGAAGGCGCCGGCCGCCAAGGACGGGCTCGCCGCGCTCGGCGGCGACGGCGTCAAGGTGATCTGCGAGGTCAAGCGCTCCAGCCCGTCCAAGGGCGCGCTGGCCGCGATCGCCGACCCGGCCGGACTCGCCGCCGACTACGAGGCGGGCGGCGCCTCCGTCATCTCGGTCCTGACCGAGCAGCGCCGCTTCGGCGGCTCGCTCGCCGACCTGGAGGCCGTCCGCGCCCGCGTGGACATCCCCGTGCTGCGCAAGGACTTCATCGTCACGTCGTACCAGCTGTGGGAGGCCCGTGCCTACGGCGCCGACCTCGCCCTGCTGATCGTCGCCGCCCTCGACCAGCCGGCCCTGGAGTCGCTGATCGAGCGCGCCGTGTCCATCGGGCTCACCCCGCTCGTGGAGGTCCACGACGAGGACGAGGTCGAGCGCGCGGTGGACGCCGGCGCCAAGGTGATCGGCGTCAACGCGCGCAACCTGCGGACGCTGGAGGTCGACCGCGACACCTTCGAGCGCGTCGCGCCGGAGATCCCGGACAGCGTCGTCAAGGTCGCCGAGTCCGGGGTCCGCGGCCCGCACGACCTGATCGCCTACGCCAACGCCGGCGCCGACGCCGTCCTGGTCGGCGAGTCCCTGGTCACCGGCCGCGACCCGAGGACGGCCGTCGCCGACCTGGTGGCCGCCGGGGCGCACCCCGCACTGCGGCACGGCCGCGGCTGAGACGCCGGTAGGCTGGGCACCGATGACGCTCACCATGACGACCGCCGACCGGCACGCGCGCCTGGCGCGCGGCTGCCGCCCCCGGGGCTGCCGCGCCCCGGCGCGGCGGGTGCACGGCCGGCGCGTCCGGTACGTCATCGGTGCCGAACCGGGGCAGGTCAACGGCCGTCGATGGCAGCGCCCCTGACGGGGCGCGAGCAACCGCGTCCGGCCCGCCGCCGGACGCCGTCCCGCCCCCACGGCGCACAGTGTTGTCCCACGCACTCACCGTGAGGTTCTGGCATGCCCAGCGAATTCTTCTTCCCCGACCAGGACGGTCAGGTCCCCAGCGCCGAGGGCTACTTCGGCGCGTACGGCGGCAAGTTCATCCCGGAGGCCCTGGTCGCCGCCGTGGACGAGGTCGCCGTCGAGTACGACAAGGCGAAGGCCGACCCCGCCTTCGCCCGTGAGCTGGACGATCTGCTCGTCCACTACACCGGCCGGCCCAGCGCCCTGACCGAGGTGCCCCGCTTCGCCGAACACGCGGGCGGCGCCCGGGTGTTCCTCAAGCGCGAGGACCTCAACCACACCGGCTCCCACAAGATCAACAACGTGCTCGGCCAGGCGCTGCTCACCAAGCGCATGGGCAAGACACGGGTGATCGCGGAGACCGGCGCAGGACAGCACGGCGTCGCCACCGCCACCGCCTGCGCCCTGTTCGGCCTGGACTGCACGATCTACATGGGCGAGATCGACACCGAGCGGCAGGCCCTGAACGTGGCCCGGATGCGCATGCTCGGCGCCGAGGTCGTGGCCGTGAAGTCCGGCAGCCGCACCCTGAAGGACGCCATCAACGAGGCGTTCCGCGACTGGGTCGCCAACGTCGACCGCACCCACTATCTGTTCGGCACCGTCGCCGGACCGCACCCCTTCCCGGCCATGGTCCGCGACTTCCACCGGGTCATCGGCGTCGAGGCGCGCCGCCAGCTCCTGGAGCGCGCCGGACGGCTGCCGGACGCCGCCGTCGCGTGTGTCGGCGGCGGCTCCAACGCCATCGGCCTCTTCCACGCCTTCATCCCCGACACCGGCGTCCGCCTGATCGGCTGCGAGCCGGCCGGGCACGGCGTGGAGAGCGGCGAGCACGCGGCGACCCTGACCGCGGGCGAGCCCGGTGTGCTGCACGGCTCCCGCTCCTACGTCCTCCAGGACGACGAGGGCCAGATCACCGAGCCGTACTCCATCTCGGCCGGGCTCGACTACCCGGGCATCGGCCCCGAGCACTCCTACCTCAAGGACTCCGGCCGCGGCGAGTACCGCGCCGTCACCGACGACGCCGCCATGCGGGCGCTGCGTCTGCTGTCGCGCACCGAGGGCATCATCCCGGCCATCGAGAGCGCCCACGCGCTGGCCGGTGCCCTGGAGGTCGGCCGGGAGCTGGGCCCGGACGGGCTGCTCGTGGTCAACCTCTCCGGGCGCGGCGACAAGGACATGGACACCGCCGCCCGCTACTTCGGCCTGTACGACACCGACGCCGAGGTGGCCGCCGACGCGGCCGACACCGCCGAGATCGAGGGGGACGCCAAGTGAGCGGCACCATCCAGCTTCTGTCGGACACCCTCGCCGCCGCCCGCGCCGAGGACCGCGCCGCGCTCATCGCCTACCTCCCGGCGGGCTTCCCGACCGTGGACGGCGGCATCGAGGCGATCAAGGCCGTCTTCGACGGCGGTGCCGACGTCGTGGAGGTCGGGCTGCCGCACAGCGACCCGGTCCTGGACGGCCCGGTCATCCAGACCGCCGACGACATCGCCCTGCGCGGCGGTGTGCGGATCGCGGACGTCATGCGCACGGTCCGCGAGGCGCACGCCGCCACCGGCAAGCCGGTCCTGGTCATGACGTACTGGAACCCCATCGACCGCTACGGCGTGGAGCGGTTCACCGCCGAGCTGGCCGACGCGGGCGGCGCCGGGTGCATCCTGCCCGACCTGCCCGTCCAGGAGTCCGCGCTGTGGCGCGAGCACGCCGACAAGCACGGTCTGGCGACCGTCTTCGTGGTGGCGCCCAGCAGCAAGGACGAGCGGCTCACCGAGATCACCGCCGCCGGCTCCGGCTTCGTCTACGCCGCCTCGCTCATGGGGGTCACCGGCACCCGCGAGTCGGTCGGCGCGCAGGCCCAGGACCTGGTGCGGCGCACCCGCGGCACCGGCACGGGACTGCCCGTCTGCGTCGGGCTCGGCGTCTCCACCCCGGCCCAGGCCGCGGAGGTCGCGGGCTTCGCCGACGGTGTCATCGTCGGCTCGGCGTTCGTCAAGCGGATGCTGGACGCCCCGGACGCCGCCGCCGGTGTCGAGGCCGTCCGGGAACTGGCCGGCGAACTGGCCCGCGGGGTGCGCGGCCAGGCGTAGCCGGGCACGGGCCGCGCGGCCCGGACGCGGTGCCGCGGCCGCGGCGGACGCCGCAGAACGGACACAGCAGAACATTCGGTCACTCGAACGGGTGGACCTGGGACCGGGGAGGCGCAATGCGCCTCCCCGGTTCGTTCTGGGGGTGTGAGCGAGAAGAACCATGACGCGAAGCGCACCGCCCGGCAGCGGCTGGCGGTCCAGCGCGAGAAGCAGAAGGCCTCGGAGCGGCGCCGGCGCACGCTGATCGTGGCCGCCAGTGTGGTCTGCGTGCTGGCCCTGGCGACGGTGATCGGCGTGCTCGCCGCGAACTCCGGCAAGGACAAGAGCAGCAGTGCGGGCCCGGTCGCGGCGCCCTCGGGCGCGCAGGGCAAGGACGGTCTCGCGATCCCGGTCGGCAAGGACGGCGCCCGGTCGACGCTCACCGTGTGGGAGGACTTCCGCTGCCCGGCCTGCCAGGCGTTCGAGGCGGCGTACCGGCCGACGGTGCACTCCCTCGTCGACTCCGGCAAGCTCCGGGTCGAGTACCACCTGGTCCGCCTGATCGACGGCAACCTCGGCGGCAGCGGCTCGCTGCGCGCGGCCAACGCGGCGGCCTGCGCCCAGGACGCCGGACACTTCCCGGCCTTCCACGACGTGCTCTACGACAACCAGCCCAAGGAGACGGACGACGCCTTCGCCGACAACGCCACGCTGATCCGGCTGGCCGGCAAGGTGAAGGGCCTGGACACCCCGGCCTTCCGCGCCTGTGTCGACAAGGGGACGCACGACAGCTGGGTCGACAAGTCCCACCAGGCGTTCCAGTCCGGCGGCTTCTCGGGCACCCCGACCGTCCTGCTGAACGGCAAGAACATCCTGGAGGACCGGTCGATGACCCCGGCCAAGCTGAAGCAGCAGGTCGAAGCGGCCGACAAGGGATGAGCGCGCGCCGGGTGGGAGCGGGGCAAGGCGCGGGTAAGGGTCCGGTGAGGGTCGGGTGCGTCCCCGGGCGGTGCGGTTCCCGGGCGGCGGCCCGTTATGGACCCGTAGCCGGGCTGCTCGTCCTGGGCCCGCTCCGGCTGCGGTAGCGTCGACCCTGCCATGGAACTTGCCTACATTCCCAGCCCGTCGCACGGAGTGGTGTACCTCGGTCCCCTTCCGCTGCGCGGCTACGCGTTCTGCATCATCATCGGCGTCTTCGTAGCCGTCTGGCTCGGCAACAAGCGCTGGGTCGCCCGCGGCGGCCGGTCCGGCACGGTGGCCGACATCGCCGTCTGGGCCGTCCCGTTCGGCCTGGTGGGCGGTCGGCTCTACCACGTGATCACGGACTACGAGCTGTATTTCGGCGAGGGCCGTGACTGGGTGAACGCCTTCAAGGTGTGGGAGGGCGGCCTCGGCATCTGGGGCGCCATCGCGCTGGGCGGGCTCGGCGCGTGGATCGGCGCCCGCCGCCGCGGGGTGCCGATGCCCGCGTACGCCGACGCGGTGGCACCGGGCATCGCCTTCGCCCAGGCGCTGGGCCGCTGGGGCAACTGGTTCAACCAGGAACTGTACGGCCGGGAGACCCATGTCCCCTGGGCGCTGCACATCACCTCGACCACGGACGGCCGGGTCCCCGGGTACTACCACCCGACCTTCCTCTACGAGTCCCTGTGGTGCGTCGGCGTCGGCTTCCTGGTGATCTGGGCCGACCGCCGCTTCAAGCTGGGCCACGGCCGGGCGTTCGCCCTGTATGTCGCCGCGTACTGCCTGGGCCGCGGCTGGATCGAGTACATGCGCGTCGACGACGCCCACCACATCCTGGGCCTGCGGCTGAACGACTGGACGGCCCTGCTCGTCTTCCTGCTCGCCGTGGCCTACATCTGGATCTCGGCGAAGAAGCGGCCGGGCCGCGAACTCCAGGTCGAGCGCGGCCTGCCCGCCGAGGGCGAGACGGCGGCCGGGGCGGAGACCGGCGGGACCGGCAGGACCGCCTCCGCCCCGGACGGCGCCGCGGACAGGGCCGAGAAGGACACCCCCGACGACGCGGCCGGGCCCGTGGACGGCCCCGCCGGCAAGGCGGGGGACGCGGACGCGAAGGCGGATCCCGGCCCGCGGGACGCCGGTCCCGGCGGCGCGGACGAGGACGGCGCGGCCGGGGCCCCGGCCGAGGCCGGGGTGAAGGACGAGGCGGGTACGGCCAAGAAGGGCTGACCGGCGCGGCCGCGCGCGGTCGTCCGTGGCCGGCCGCGGGCCGCAGGCACAAGGAGGGCGCTCCCGTCGCGGGGGCGCCCTTCGCGTGCGCGGGACCGGCAGCCGCGGGAGCAGCATCCGCGGGATCAGCATCGGCGGGCCAGCGCCAGGGTGCGCCGCGCCGCCGCGACCACCGCCGCGTCGATGAAACGGCCGTCCGCGAGGGCCTGCGCGCCCGGGTCCATGGTGGCCGCCTTGACGACGGTCTCGGCCTCCTCCAGTTCGCGGTCGGTCGGCAGATAGGCGCGCTCGATGATGGGGAGCTGCCGGGGGTGGATGGCCGCCCGGCCGAGGAAGCCCAGCGAGCGGCCGTGCGCGCAGGAGGCCGCCAGCCCCTCCAGATCGCGGATGTCGGGGTGCACGGACTGGGCGGGCGGGGCCAGTCCCGCCGCGCGCGCGGCGACGACGACCCGGGCCCGGCACCAGTCGAGCCCGGTGTCCTGGCGCACCCCGAGGTCGGCGCGGAGGTCGGCCTCGCCGATCGAGACACCGCGCAGGGACGGGTGCGCCGAGGCGATGGCGTACGCCTGCTCGACGGCGAGGGCGTTCTCCAGCAGCGCGTACAGCGGCGGCCCCGCGCCGTGCCCGGTGCCGCCCGCGCCGTCCGGTGCGCCGCCGTGCTCGGTCCGCCGCGCGATCCGCACCACCTGCTCCGCCGACGTCACCTTGGGCAGCCGCAGCCCGGCCAGGCCCGGCCGGGCGGCGACGGCGGCCAGATCGGCGGCGGCCAGCGGCCCGTCCAGGGCGTTGACCCGCACATGGACGGGGACCGGCGGCGGCTCGGTCAGGAGTTCCGCGGTGGCGGCGCGGGCGTACTCCTTGCGGTCCGGGGCGACCGCGTCCTCCAGGTCGACCACGACCACGTCGGCCCCGCAGGCGAGGGCCTTGGCGACCACCCGCGGGCGGTCGCCGGGGGCGTAGAGCCAGGTCAGCGGGAAGGCGGCGGTGACCGTCACAGGACGCCCTCCGCGCGCAGCGCGGCCACTTCCTCCGGGGTGAGGCCCAGCTCGGCCAGGACCGCCTCGGTGTCGGCGCCGTGCGGCCGCCCCGCCCAGCGGATCGCGCCCGGGGTGTCGGAGAGCCGGAACAGCACGTTCTGCATGCGCATCCGGCCCAGCTCCGGGTCGAACAGGGTGGTGAGGGTGCCCAGCGCCTGGTACTGCGGGTCGGCGACCACGTCCCGGACGTCCTGGATCGGCGCGATGGCGGCCTGGGCCTTCTCGAAGGCGGCCATGACCTCGGTGCGGGTGTGCCGGGCGATCCAGCCGCCGACCGCCTCGTCGAGGAGGTCGGCGTGCGCCGCCCGCCCGGAACCGGTCGCGAACCACGGCTCGGCGATCAGTTCCGGGCGCCCCACCAGGCGCAGCACGCGCTCGGCCACCGACTGCGCCGAGGCGGAGACCGCCACCCAGGTGCCGTCCGCGGTGCGGTAGGTGTTGCGCGGGGCGTTGTTCTGGGTGCGGTTGCCGGTGCGCGGCTGGACGTAGCCGAGCTGGTCGTACCAGAGGGGCTGTGGACCCAGCACGGTCAGGATGGGTTCGATGATCGCCATGTCGACGATCTGCCCCCGGCCGGTGCGCTCGCGGGCCGCCAGCGCGGTCAGCACGGCGTACGCCGTGGCCAGCCCGGCGATGGAGTCGGCGAGCCCGAAGGGCGGCAGCGTGGGCGGCGCGTCCGGCTCGCCGGTGATCGCGGCGAAGCCGCTCATCGCCTCCGCCAGGGTGCCGAAGCCGGGCCGGGACGCGTACGGGCCGAACTGGCCGAAGCCGGTGACCCGGGCGAGCACCAGGCGCGGGTTGGCCGCCGAGAGCTCCGGCCAGCCCAGCTCCCAGCGCTCCAGGGTGCCGGGGCGGAAGTTCTCCACGATCACGTCGGCGGTCGCGGCGAGCAACAGCAGGGTGGCCCGGCCGCCGGGGCGGGACAGGTCCAGGGTGACGGCGCGCTTGTTGCGGCCGAGCAGCTTCCACCACAGGCCGACGCCGTTCTTCGCCGGGCCGTGGCCCCGGGCGGGGTCGGGCCTGGCCGGATGCTCGACCTTGATGACCTCGGCGCCGAAGTCGCCGAGCATCATGGCCGCGATGGGCCCGGCGAACAGCGTGGCGAGGTCCAGGACGCGCAGTCCGGTGAGCGGCGGCGCGGTGTCCGACGGGTCGGTGTGCGGCGAGTCGGTGTCTGGCGGGTCGGTGTGCGGCGGCGCGGTGTCCGGCGGGACCGTGGCGTGCGCCTCGGTGGCATCGGGGTCGGGCGTCATGGGCGGGACGCCTCCTGGTGGGTGAGCCGGGCCAGCGCGTCGAAGCCGGTGCCGTCGAAGTCGGCGACGGTGGTGGCGAGCCGGTTCTTGAGCGGGGCGGTCCAGCGGTCGGGGAGCGCGGCGGGGGACCCGGCGAGCAGCCCAGCGACCGATCCGGCGGTGGCGCCGTTGGAGTCGGTGTCCCAGCCGCCCGACACCACCCGGCAGATGGAGCCGGTGAAGTCGCCGTCGGCATGGGTGAGGGCGGCGGCGATCAGCGCGGTGTTCGGCACGGCGTGCACCCAGTGGTACCCGGCGTGCGCCGTGTGCAGTTCGTCCACGACGGTGTCGAAGTCCGCGTGGGCGCCGGCCAGCCGGACCGCGTACCGCACCGCGCGGGCCAGCCGGGAGCCGGGCGGCACCACCCGCAGCCCGGTGGCCAGGCAGGCGTGCACGTCGTGGGCGCCGCTCGCGGCGGCGGCGATCACGGCGGCGGCGAACATCGCGGCGTAGACGCCGTTCCCGGTGTGGGTGAGGGCGGCGTCCCGGTACGCCTGCTCCGCGGCGGCCCCCGGATCGCCCGCGTTGGTCCAGCCGTGCACGTCGGCGCGGATGAGGCCGCCGATCCACTCGCGGAACGGGTTGCGGTGGCGGGCGGTGCGCGGCGGTTCGATGCCGAGCAGCAGATTGCGGTAGGCGACGCGCTCGGCGGTGAAGGTGCGGCCGGCGGGCAGCTCGTCCAGCCACAGGCGGGCGAGGTCGGCGGTGGTGAAGCCGCGGCCGTGGCGGCGCAGCAGGAGCAGACCGAGCAGCGGGTGGTCCAGGTCGTCGTCCTCGGGCATGCCGTCGATGTTCTCGGCGAGGCAGGTGGCCGCCGAGCGGCGGTTCCAGGGGTGGGCGGCGGCCAGGTCCTCAGGCACGCCCCGGGCGGTGAACCAGGTGCTCAGCGGCCAGTTCCCGGTGGCGCGCGCGAGCTCCCGGATGCCCTGGAGCGGGATCTTCTCCACCGGCTTGCCCAGCAGGCAGCCCGCGGCCCGGCCCAGCCAGGCGGCCTCGAAGCGTTCGACGGCGGGCACGGCCCTGGGGCGCGGAGCGACACGGCCCGGCCAGCCGGGGCACAGCTCCCTGATCGCGTCCGGGTCGGTGGGCTCCGCCTCGGCCAGCCGGCTGGGCAGCTCGGCCAGTTCGTCCAGCAGGTCCTCGGCCAGCAGCCGCAGATAGCGCGAGACGGGCTCCGGCGAGGCCCCGGCGCGCGCCGGGGCGTCGGGGCCGCCCGCCGCCCGCCACCGCGCGGCCACCGCCGCCGGTTCGCGGCCGTCCTGGGCCGCCTGGCGCAGCTCGTGACCGAGCAGATCCTCCGGCTGCACCCAGGTCAGTCGGAGCATCCCGCACCTCCCAGCAGGGCGAACGCCCGCTCGTGCGCCCGCCGTCGGCGTACGTCCTCGGCGAAGACCTCGCGCGCCACCGCGGTCAGCGTGCGCGCGGGCTCCCACAGGTCCAGGCGGCTGGCCTCGGCCACCGCCTTCGCCCAGTCCTCGGGCACCGGGGAGCCCAGCGCACCGGCCAGCGCCCCGGCCATGGCGGCGATGGAGTCGCAGTCGCGGCCGTAGTTCACCGCGCCGAGGACGGCCCGCCGGTAGTCGCCGCGCGCCACCAGCAGCAGGCCCAGCGCGACGGGCAGTTCCTCGATCGCGTGCAGCCGGGACGGGCGGCGCGCGCCCAGCGAGGGGCTGCGGTAGTCCGGGCCGACCGTGTCGTACGGGGCCACCGCCGCGCGCAGCGCGCCGAGCGCCGACTCGATGTCCGGGCAGCGGCGGGCCGCCGCGCAGACGTCCTCGATCGCCGCCCGGGTGCCGTCCTCGGCCAGGGACAGACAGGCCGACACGACCGACTCGGCACTCGCTCCCGGCGAGCAGGCCGCCGCCACCCCGGCCGCGAGCACGCCCGCCGCCTCCCGGCCGTAGGAGGACTGGTGGGCGCCCGCGACGTCCAGGGCCTCCGCGTACGCGGCCCGCGGGTCGCCCGCGTTGACCAGGCCGACCGGCGCCATGTACATCGCGGCACCGCAGTTGACGATGTTGCCGACGCCCGCCTCACGCGGGTCGGCGTGGCCGTAGTGCAGCCGCGTGACCAGCCACTTCTCCGCCAGGAACACCCGGTGCAGCGGCAGCGCCTCGCGCTCCAGCTCGGGGATCCAGCGCGGGTTGGTCATCAGGTCGGGGACCAGGTGGTCCGCGACGGCGTAGGCGTCGAGGTGGTCGCGGACCCGGGCGTACACCCGTACCAGCGCGTGGGTCATCAGGGTGTCGTCGGTGACGTGGCCGTCGCCCTTGTGGTACGGCGCGAGGGGGCGGGCGGTGGACCAGGCGTCGCCGTGCCAGGGGCCGACGATCCCGTGCACCCGGCCGCCGTGCCGCTCGGCGATCTGCTCGGGGGAGTAGCCCTCGACGGGTCCGCCGAGCGCGTCGCCGACGGCGGCGCCGACCAGGGCACCGGTGATCCGCTCGTCCAGACTCGCTCCCGGATCGGCGGTTTCTTCTTCTCTGGGCGTCATGCCCCGAATCATCCTCCTGGCGGGGCCGGTTGTACGGCTTCCAGGAGTCCGGCGAGTTCCACGAGGTCGGTGCCGGTGAGGCGGGGCAGCACACAGCCGGACAGGGTGCGGCAGGCGTCCCGCCAGGGCCCGGGGATCGCCGCCGCGCCCTCCAGCGCGCCGGTGAGCGCGCCCGTCAGGGCGGGGGCGGAGTCGGCGACCCGGGACAGGCAGGCGGCGGCGGGCAGCGCCCGCGCGATCCGGCCGTCCGCCGCCGTGGCCAGGGCGAGCGCCACCGGGACGGTCTCGGCGGCGGCGACGCCGTAGCTGTAGACGTGGTCCACGATCTCGTGCTCCAACAGCGGTACCAGCGCGAACGCGTCCGCGCAGTCCGCGGCCAGCTTCAGCGCGTGCCGTGCGTTGCGGCCGATCTCGGTGCCGTCGGGGAGTTCGGCGAGCGCGGCCGACACGCAGGCGTCGGTGCCCCGCCCGGCGAGGGCCAGGGAGAGCGCGGCGGCCATCGCGCGGGCGCCGTGCACGCCGTCGCCGTCCTGGGTGTAGCGGGCGTCGAACTCGGCCAGGGCGGCGGCGCGCCCGGGGTCGCCGGGGTGGGCCACGGCCAGGGCGCAGGCCCGTACGCAGGCGGCGTCGTCGAAGTAGTGCGGGTTGTCGTGGCCGGTGGCGGGCGGGCGCAGCCCGGTGGCCAGGTTGCCGAGGCCCGCCCGGACGGAGATGCGGGCGCGCAGCGGCAGCACCGCCGACTCGATCTCGGCGGCGCGTCCGGCCGCGGCGGCGACCTCGGCCGCCACGGCGTTCCAGGTGAGGTCGATCGCGGCGCGGGTCCGGCGGTCCCGGCTGAGGTCGCCGAGCGCGCCGTCGTCCCCGGCCCGCAGCACGGCCTCCGCCGCGAACACCGCCCACTCGGCGTCGTCGGAGGGGCCCAGGCGCAGCGGTTCGGGGGACTGGTTCAGCGCCACGGGCACGGGCAGCGTGGTCGTCGCGTTCTCCTCGGCGAAGGTGTCCAGCTCGCGGGTGAGCCGCCGGGTCCACTCCGGCATCCGGGCCGCCCGGTGCCGCGCGGCCGGCCAGCCGGCCGCGTCCCCCGCCGCGAGCCCCAGCAGCAGCCCCTCGACCCGCCGCCCGCTCACTGCCCCGCCTCGCCCTCGTCGACGGTCAGCGCGTACGCGCCGGCCCCGGCGAGCGGCCCCGGCACGGGCACCGCCTCGGGCGCGCGGGGCGGTTCGCCGGGGCCCGGGTCCGGCTCGGCGGGGCACCTGGGCGGGGCGGGCGCGGGGCGCGCGGGTGCGGAACGGGCCTCCCGCGCGGGCGCGGCCGCGGGGGAGCGGGTGTCGTGCGCGGGCAGGGCGGGTCCGTGCCCCGGGAGCCCGGCCGTGGCGCCGGGGCGTACCGGGCCGGTGAGAAGGCGGCCCACCGGAGCGGGGGGCGCGGAAGGGGCGGGAGGCGCCGAAGGGGCGGGCGCGGCCCGCGCGGGGCGCACGGGTACGGGCCCCGGGCCCCGGCCCGTACCGTTTCCGGCCCTCGGACCGCTTGTGCCCCCCGCGCCGTCTCCGGTGCTCGAACCTCCTCCGACGCTCGAACCGCATCCGGAACCCGGGCCGTTCCGGGCACCTGGGCCCGCGGTGGCGTGCTGGCCTGTACCGGTGTCCGGGCCTGTCCCGGTGTGCTGGCCGGTGCCGATGCTCAGGCTGGCACCGGCTCCGGCGCTTGGTCCCGCGGTGGCGTGCTGGCTTGTACCGGTGTCCGGGCCTGTCCCGGTGTCCTGGCCTGTGCCGATGCTCAGGCTCGTACCGGCTCCGGCACCTGGTCCCGTCCCGGCGCGCTGACCCGCACCGACACCCAGCCCCGCACCGATGTCCAGCCCCGCACCGGCACCCGCCCCCGCTCCGGCGTTCAGCCCCGTCCCGCCACCCGGCCCCGCACCCCCTCCGTCGCCCGGATCGATCACCGCCCGTGCCACCAGGAGGTCCGCCACCTCCAGTACGTGCCGGCCCGCCACCGAGGGCAGGCAGGTGCCGCGGGCCGGGCCGATGGCCGCCGCCCAGTCCTCGGGGACGGCGGCCACGCCCTGGGTCGCGCCGGCCAGGGCGCCCGCGACCGCGGCCGTGGTGTCGGCGTCGCGGCCCATGTTGACGGCGGTGAGGACGGCGTCGCGGAAGTCGCCGTCGGCGGCGGCGTACGCGCCGAAGGCGAGGGCGACCGCCTCGGGGGCCAGGTCGGACCAGGGGTAGCCGGCGATGACGACGGCGGAGCGGATCGCGCGTTCGCCGCGGTGGGCGGCGGCCGCCGCCCGGCGCAGCGAGCGGGCCGTCCAGGAGTCGTCCGGTACGACGGCCAGCGCGGCGGCCACGACCGCGACCGGCGGCGCGCCCGCCATGGCCGCCGCCACCCCCGCCGCCACGGCCCGGCCGCCGTGGATGCCCTCGCCCTCGTGGCTGACCGAGCCGTCGACCGCCACCAGGCGGGCCGCCTCGGCGGGGCGCCCGGCGGCGAACACCCCGAAGGGCGCCGCCCGCATCGCCAGCCCGTCGCTCCAGGCGTGCCGGTGCTGGGCGGAGACGGGCGCGGCCAGGCCCCGGCGGAGGTTCTCCAGGGTGCCGCGCTCGCTGAAGCCCGCGCCGCGGAAGGGGCCCTCGGCGCGGACGGCGATGTGCTCGTGCCAGGCGGCCTCCACGTGCGCGGGGGTGAGCGCGGAGCCGTGCCGGGCGAGCAGCAGCCCGCTGAAGAGGGCGTACTCGGTGTCGTCGGTCCCGGCCGGGCGGGCGGCGACGTAGCCGGTGATCCGGCCCCAGCGGGCGCGGATCTCGGAGGGTCTGAGATTCTCCGCGGGCGCGCCGAGGGCGTCCCCGACGGCGAGGCCGAGCAGCGCGCCGCGTGCCCGGTCGCACACGCGGGCCGGGGGGACGCCGTCGGTCGATGCCATCGCGGGCTCTCCTCTCCACGGCGCCCGGCGAAGGGCGCGGAACCCTGTGGGCCCTCTGGGCATGTGTCCCCCGGCGGCGGCCAGGCCGCAGCCTGGAGCGGCCCGCTGTCACCCGTACGACATCTGGGCAGGGTCTCGCACGGATGAGCAAAGTCAGGTAAAGCCGCAGGTTAGCTCAGCCTTTCCTTGCTGGCGGAGCGGAATGCCGGGGCGTAGATTCGGCGTTGTCGAAAAGTAGAACCAGTCCAAAAGCAAGCCTTGCCTAAGCATTCTGGGGGACTCTCATGGCCATCCTCGACACCGAAGCGACCCTGCACGAGGCGCACCGCGACAACCACACGCACCGCGATGTGAACGGCGGCT
Organism: Streptomyces sp. PL-25; assembly: GCF_058344915.1. NCBI lineage: Bacteria > Bacillati > Actinomycetota > Actinomycetes > Kitasatosporales > Streptomycetaceae > Streptomyces > Streptomyces sp. PL-25. The sequence goes on along the minus strand of NZ_CP136997.1, from coordinate 1,739,391 downwards.
GGCTGCGCCCGGCGGTGTTCGGGGCGATGGACGGCCTGGTCTCCAACCTGGCCCTGATGACCGGTGTCGCGGGCGGCGCGGTGAGCCACCACACCATCGTCCTCACCGGGTTCGCCGGTCTGGCCGCCGGTGCCTTCTCCATGGCGGCCGGCGAGTACACCTCCGTCGCCTCCCAGCGGGAGCTGGTCCAGGCCGAGCTGGACGTCGAGCGGCGTGAGCTGCGCAAGCACCCGCAGGACGAGGAGGACGAGCTGGCCGGCCTCTACATGGCGCGGGGCGTCCAGCCCGAGCTGGCGCGCGAGGTGGCCCGCCAGCTCTCCCAGGACCCGGAGCAGGCCCTGGAGATCCACGCCCGCGAGGAGCTGGGCATCGACCCGGGCGACCTGCCCTCGCCGCTGGTCGCCGCGGTCTCCTCGTTCGGCTCGTTCGCGCTGGGCGCGCTGCTGCCGCTGCTGCCCTATCTGCTCGGTGCCGACGCGCTGTGGCCCGCCGTGCTGCTCGCCCTGGCCGGGCTCTTCGGGTGCGGCGCGGTGGTGGCCAAGGTGACCGCGCGGAGCTGGTGGTACAGCGGTTTGCGGCAGCTTGCCCTGGGTGGTGCCGCCGCCGGTGTGACGTACGCCCTGGGCATCGCGTTCGGAACGGCCGTAGGATGACGTCACCGGAACTTATGCCCTTCACTGCATAAGTAACCGTTTCCCGCTGGTTTCGAGCGTGTGACCACCGGGCATGAGCCGTAAGCGCTGTGGGCAAAGAGGCCCGGAGCACACCCCCTGGGGCGGGCGCGCCGCCGCCCACCCCGCCTCCCGGGTCCGGCCGACGGACGGGGATCCGACCGATCCCGCCCCGCAGACCCCCAGTCGAGACCTCCACCGCCGGGTGCGGAGACCCCGCCGCCGACCCTGCGGTGTCCGCATGCTGGAACGAAGTATCCACTTTCCGGGACCCGCTCCATCATGTAACCTGCACGAAATTTCGCACTTCCAGCAGAGGGCCAACGTCGTCCCTCGGCACCAGCACATGCCAGATGACGACGACGGGAGAGCCGATGCGTACGCCGCGCCAGCCGTCCCAGCACTCCACGAACGGCCGAAACTGGTCGTTCATGGATGCTCGCCCTGCTGCGCAGGGTATGTACGACCCCCGCAACGAGCACGACGCCTGCGGCGTCGGCTTCGTGGCCACCCTCACCGGCGAGGCGAGCCATGCGCTGGTCGAGCAGGCGCTCACCGTCCTGCGCAACCTGGAGCACCGCGGCGCCACCGGTTCCGAGCCCGACTCGGGCGACGGCGCCGGCATCCTCTCCCAGGTGCCCGACGCGTTCCTGCGCGAAGTGGCCGGATTCGAACTGCCCGCCGCCGGCGCCTACGCCGTGGGCATCGCCTTCCTGCCCGAGGACGGCATCGCCGAGGCCGTCTCACAGATCGAGACGATCGCCGCCGACGAGGGCCTGACCGTCCTCGGCTGGCGCGAGGTCCCCGTCGCCCCCGCGCTCCTCGGCGCCACCGCCCGCTCCACCATGCCCGTCTTCCGCCAGCTCTTCGTCGGCGACGGCACCAGCGAGGGCATCGCCCTGGACCGCAGGGCGTTCGTGCTGCGCAAGCGCGCCGAGCGCGAGGCGGGCGTCTACTTCCCCTCGCTGTCCTCCCGCACCCTCGTCTACAAGGGGATGCTCACCACCGGCCAGCTGGAGCCGTTCTTCCCGGACCTGTCCGACCGCCGCTTCGCCTCGGCCGTCGCCCTCGTCCACTCTCGCTTCTCCACCAACACCTTCCCGAGCTGGCCGCTCGCCCACCCCTACCGGTTCGTCGCCCACAACGGCGAGATCAACACCGTCAAGGGCAACCGCAACTGGATGCGCGCCCGCGAGTCCCGGCTGCACTCCGGGCTGTTCGGCGGCCGGGACAAGGCGATCGACCGGATCTTCCCGGTCTGCACGCCCGACGCCTCCGACTCCGCCTCCTTCGACGAGGTGCTGGAACTGCTGCACCTGGGCGGCCGCTCCCTGCCGCACGCGGTGCTGATGATGATCCCCGAGGCCTGGGAGAACCACGCCTCCATGGACCCGGCCCGCCGCGCCTTCTACGAGTACCACTCCACGATGATGGAGCCCTGGGACGGCCCGGCCTGCGTCACCTTCACCGACGGCACCCAGGTCGGCGCCGTGCTCGACCGCAACGGCCTGCGCCCCGGCCGCTACTGGGTCACCGACGACGGCCTCGTCGTCCTCGGCTCCGAGGTCGGCGTCCTCGACATCGACCCGGCCCGCGTCGTGCGCAAGGGCCGCCTCCAGCCCGGCCGCATGTTCCTCGTGGACACCGCCGAGCACCGCATCATCGAGGACGACGAGATCAAGGCGTCCCTCGCCGCGGAGAATCCGTACGCCGAGTGGCTGGAGGCCGGCGAGATCGAGCTGGGCGACCTGCCCGAGCGCGAGCACATCGTGCACACCCACGCCTCGGTCACCCGCCGCCAGCAGACCTTCGGCTACACCGAGGAAGAGCTGCGCGTCATCCTCGCGCCGATGGCCAAGGCCGCCGCCGAGCCGATCGGCTCCATGGGCACCGACAGCCCCATCGCGGCCCTCTCCGAGCGCCCGCGGCTGCTCTTCGACTACTTCACCCAGCTGTTCGCGCAGGTCACCAACCCGCCGCTGGACGCCATCCGCGAGGAACTGGTCACCTCGCTGCGCAGCTCGCTCGGCCCGCAGGGCAACCTGCTGGAGCCCACCGCGGCCTCCTGCCGCAGCGTCGTCCTGCCCTTCCCGGTGATCGACAACGACGAGCTGGCCAAGCTCATCCACATCAACGCCGACGGCGACATGCCCGGCTTCAAGGCCGCGACCCTCTCCGGTCTGTACCGGGTCTCCGGCGGCGGCCAGGCGCTGGCCGCCCGCATCGACGAGATCTGCGCCGAGGCCGACGCCGCCATCGACAACGGCGCCCGGCTGATCGTCCTGTCCGACCGGCACTCCGACGCCGAGCACGCGCCCATCCCGTCGCTGCTGCTCACCGCGGCCGTCCACCACCACCTCATCCGCACCAAGCAGCGCACCCACGTGGGCCTGCTGGTCGAGGCCGGCGACGTCCGCGAGGTCCACCACGTCGCCCTGCTCATCGGCTACGGCGCCGCCGCCGTCAACCCGTACCTGGCGATGGAGTCCGTCGAGGACCTGGTCCGGGCCGGCACCTTCCTGCCCGGCATGGAGTCCGAGCAGGCCATCCGCAACCTGATCCACGCCCTCGGCAAGGGCGTCCTCAAGGTCATGTCCAAGATGGGCATCTCCACCGTCGCCTCCTACCGCGGCGCCCAGGTCTTCGAGGCCGTCGGCCTGGACGAGGGCTTCGTCGAGAAGTACTTCAACGGCACCACCACCAAGATCGGCGGCGTCGGCATCGACGTCATCGCCCGGGAGGTCGCCGCCCGCCACGCCAAGGCCTACCCGGCCTCCGGCATCGCGCCCGCGCACCGCGCGCTGGACATCGGCGGCGAGTACCAGTGGCGCCGCGAGGGCGAACCGCACCTGTTCGACCCGGAGACCGTCTTCCGCCTCCAGCACTCCACGCGTTCGGGCCGCTACGACATCTTCAAGAAGTACACCGACCGCGTGAACGAGCAGTCCGAGCGGCTGATGACGCTGCGCGGCCTGTTCGCCCTGAAGACGGACGAGAACGGCACTTCCGGCCGGGCGCCGATCCCCGTCGAGGAGGTCGAGCCGGTCTCCGAGATCGTCAAGCGCTTCTCCACCGGCGCCATGTCGTACGGCTCCATCTCCCAGGAGGCGCACGAGACCCTCGCCATCGCCATGAACCAGCTGGGCGGCAAGTCCAACACCGGTGAGGGCGGCGAGGACGCCGAGCGCCTGTACGACCCGGCGCGCCGCTCGTCCATCAAGCAGGTCGCCTCCGGCCGCTTCGGCGTGACCAGCGAGTACCTGGTCAACTCCGACGACATCCAGATCAAGATGGCCCAGGGCGCCAAGCCCGGCGAGGGCGGCCAGCTGCCCGGCCACAAGGTGTACCCGTGGGTGGCCAAGACCCGGCACTCGACGCCCGGCGTCGGCCTGATCTCCCCGCCGCCGCACCACGACATCTACTCCATCGAGGACCTGGCCCAGCTGATCCACGACCTCAAGAACGCCAACCCGGCCGCCCGCATCCATGTGAAGCTGGTCTCCGAGGTCGGCGTCGGCACGGTCGCGGCCGGTGTGTCCAAGGCCCACGCGGACGTCGTGCTGATCTCCGGCCACGACGGCGGCACCGGCGCCTCCCCGCTGACCTCGCTCAAGCACGCGGGCGGCCCCTGGGAGCTGGGCCTGGCCGAGACCCAGCAGACCCTGCTGCTCAACGGCCTGCGCGACCGGATCGTCGTCCAGACCGACGGCCAGCTCAAGACCGGCCGCGACGTCGTCATCGCCGCGCTGCTGGGCGCCGAGGAGTTCGGTTTCGCCACCGCGCCGCTCGTCGTCTCCGGCTGCGTCATGATGCGCGTCTGCCACCTGGACACCTGCCCCGTCGGCATCGCCACCCAGAACCCGGTGCTGCGCGACCGCTTCGCCGGCAAGGCCGAGTACGTGGTGAACTTCTTCAAGTTCATCGCCGAGGAGGTCCGCGAACTCCTCGCCGAGCTGGGCTTCCGCTCCATCGAGGAGGCCGTCGGCCACGCCGAGATCCTCGACGTCACCCGCGCCGTCGACCACTGGAAGGCGCAGGGCCTGGACCTGGCACCGCTGTTCCACGTGCCCGAACTGCCCGAGGGCGCCGCCCGCCACCGGGTGACCGCCCAGGACCACGGCCTGGAGAAGGCCCTCGACAACGAGCTGATCCGGCTCGCCGCCGACGCCCTGGCCGCCGGCTCCGCGGCCGACGCCCAGCCGGTGCGCGCCCAGGTCGCCATCCGCAACATCAACCGCACCGTCGGCACCATGCTCGGCCACGAGGTGACCAAGAAGTTCGGCGGCGCCGGGCTGCCCGACGACACCGTCGACATCACCTTCACCGGCTCCGCGGGCCAGTCCTTCGGCGCCTTCCTGCCGCGCGGCATCACCCTGCGCCTGGAGGGCGACGCCAACGACTACGTCGGCAAGGGCCTGTCCGGCGGCCGGATCGTCGTCCGCCCCGACCGCGCCGCCGACCACCTCGCCGAGTACAGCGTCATCGCGGGCAACACCCTCGCCTACGGCGCCACCGGCGGCGAGATGTTCCTGCGCGGCCGCACCGGTGAGCGCTTCTGCGTCCGCAACTCCGGCGCGCTGGTCGTCTCCGAGGGCGTGGGCGACCACGGCTGCGAGTACATGACCGGCGGCCACGCGGTGGTCCTCGGCGAGACCGGCCGCAACTTCGCGGCCGGCATGTCCGGCGGCGTCGCCTACGTGATCGACCTGGACCGCGACCACGTCAACGCCGGCAACCTGGACGCCGTCGAGGCGCCGGACGAGACCGACCTGCGGTGGCTGCACGACGTGGTGCGCCGGCACGCCGAGGAGACCGGCTCCACGGTCGCCGCGAAGCTGCTCGCCGACTGGCCGGCCGCCGCCGCCCGCTTCAGCAAGATCATCCCCCGTACGTACAAGGCAGTGCTCGCCGCCAAGGACGCCGCCGAGCGAGACGGTCTGTCCGAGACCGAGATCACCGAGAAGATGATGGAGGCGGCGATCAATGGCTGATCCGAAGGGCTTTCTGAACCACGGCCGCGAGGTCGCCACCTCCCGCCCGGTCGAGGAGCGCGTCAAGGACTGGAGCGAGGTCTACGTCCCCGGCTCCCTGCTGCCGATCATCAGCAAGCAGGCCAGCCGGTGCATGGACTGCGGCATCCCGTTCTGCCACAACGGCTGCCCGCTCGGGAACCTCATCCCCGAGTGGAACGACTACGCCTACCGCGGGGACTGGGCCGCCGCCCAGGAGCGGCTGCACGCGACCAACAACTTCCCGGAGTTCACCGGCCGCCTCTGCCCGGCCCCCTGCGAGTCGGCGTGCGTGCTCGGCATCAACCAGCAGCCGGTCACCATCAAGAACGTCGAGGTCTCCATCATCGACAAGGCGTGGGAGACCGGGGACGTCGCCCCGCAGATCCCCGAGCGCCTGTCCGGCAAGACCGTCGCCGTCATCGGCTCGGGCCCGGCCGGACTGGCCGCCGCCCAGCAGCTCACCCGGGCCGGCCACACCGTCGCCGTCTACGAGCGCGCCGACCGCATCGGCGGCCTGCTGCGGTACGGCATCCCCGAGTTCAAGATGGAGAAGCGGCACATCAACCGCCGTATCGAGCAGATGCGCGCGGAGGGCACCCGCTTCCGTACCGGCGTCGAGGTCGGCCGCGACATCTCGGCCACCGCCCTGAAGAAGCGCTACGACGCCGTCGTCATCGCCGCCGGTGCCACCACCGCCCGCGACCTGTCCGTCCCGGGCCGCGAGCTCAGGGGCGTCCACCAGGCGATGGAGTACCTGCCGCTGGCCAACAAGGTCCAGGAGGGCGACTACGTCAGCCCGCCGATCTCGGCCGCCGGCAAGCACGTCGTCGTCATCGGCGGCGGCGACACCGGCGCGGACTGCGTGGGCACCGCCCACCGCCAGGGCGCGGCCTCCGTCACCCAGCTGGAGATCATGCCCCGCCCCAACGAGGAGCGGCACCCGGTCGGCCAGCCCTGGCCCACCTTCCCGGTCCTCTACAAGGTCACCTCGGCCCACGAGGAGGGCGGCGAGCGGATCTACTCCGCCTCCACGACCCACTTCGAGGGCGACGAGGACGGCAACGTACAGTGGCTGCACCTGGCCGAGGTCGAGTTCACCGACGGCAAGCTCACCCAGAAGCCGGGCACCGAACGCAAGATCCCGGCCCAGCTGGTCACCCTCGCCATGGGCTTCACCGGCACCGACCGGGACAACGGCCTGGTCGAGCAGTTCGGCCTGGAGCTCGACGAACGGGGTAACATCGCCCGCGACGCCGACTTCCAGACCAACGTGCCCGGCGTGTTCGTGGCCGGTGACGCGGGCCGCGGCCAGTCGCTCATCGTATGGGCGATCGCGGAGGGCCGCTCGGCCGCCCGCGGCGCCGACCGCCACCTGACGGGCGCCAGCGACCTGCCGGCCCCGATCCGCCCGACGGACCGCTCGCTCATGGTCTGACGCGCGGCCGACACAGACGTCCCGTACAACGGCGTACGGAACACCGTCGGCGCCTGCCCGCCCGTCCCCGACCGGACAACAGGGCAGGCGCCGTCACATGTCCGAAACCGCGCGGCCCCGCCCGGCGTCCTGATGAGCGGGACACACGGGACACGGGGGAGGCGCGGGACACATGGCCGCGATCAGTCTGAGCAAGGTGGAGGAGACGGCGCCCGCGCTGGTCAGCCTCTACAAGAGCGCGGGGGTCTCCCTCACCAAGCACGGCCTCACCGGTCAGCGGGCCGCCGTCTACCTCGTCCTGGACCACTCCGGCTCCATGAGCCCGTACTACCGCGACGGCAGCGTGCAGGCCCTCGCCGACCGGGTGCTGGGCCTGGCCGCCCATCTCGACGACGACGGCCGCGTCCCGGTGGTGTTCTTCTCCACCGGCGTCGACGCCGTCACCGAGATCGCCCTCGCCGACCACGAGGGCAGCGTCCAGCGCGTCGCGGCCGGTCTCGGCCACATGGGCCGCACCCACTACGACGTCGCCATGGACGCCGTCATCGACCACTACCTCGACTGCGGCGCCACCGACCCCGCCCTGGTGGTCTTCCAGACGGACGGCGGCCCCTCCAGCAAGGCCGCCGCCGAACGCCATCTGTGCAAGGCCGCGAAGCTCCCGCTCTTCTGGCAGTTCATCGGCTTCGGCAACGCCCGCAGCCGGCAGTTCGACTTCCTGCGCCGGCTCGACGAACTCGCCGTGCCCGCGCGGCGCGCCGTCGACAACGCGGGCTTCTTCCCGGCCGGCCGCGACCCGCGCAGGATGTCCGACGAGGAGCTGTACGACCGGCTCGTCGGCGAGTTCCCGCAGTGGCTCGCGGCGGCCCGCGCCGCGGGGATCGTACGGGACTGAGACCGGCCGCCCGCGCCGCGCGGCACGTCACACGGGCACGCCCGCGCCGATCCGGCGGACCTGCTCCTCGGTCAGGGACAGCCGCAGGGCGCCCGCGTTCTCCGCCGCGTGCGCCGCCGAGGACGTCCCCGGAATGGGGATCACGTTGGGGGAGCGGTGCAGCAGCCAGGCCAGGGCGACCTGCGCCCGGGTCGCGCCCAGTTCGTCCGCGACCGCGGCCAGCGCACCGCCGTCCGCCGCGTGCGCGCCCCGGGCCACCGGGAAGTACGGCAGGAACGCGATGCCCAGACGGGCGGTGTGGTCCACCACCGGGTCATGGCCGCGCTCCGCCAGGTTGTACATGTTCTGCACACTCGCGATGGGGGCGACGGCGGAGGCGGCCGTCAGCTGCGCGACCGTCACCTCCGACAGCCCGATGTGCCGCACCTTGCCCTCCTCCTGGAGCTGCCGCAGCGCGCCGATCTGGTCCGCCAGCGGATACCCCGGGTCGATGCGGTGCAACTGGAGCAGATCGATGCGGTCGGTGCGCAGCCGCCGCAGACTCAGCTCGGCCTGCTGGCGCAGATACGCCGGATGCCCGTGCGGGATCCACTCCGCCGCGCTCGGCCGCAGCACCCCCGTCTTGGTGGCCAGGGCCACGCCGTCGCGGTACGGGTGCAGCGCCTGGGCGAGTAACTCCTCGTTGGCGCCCAGCGCGTAGGCGTCCGCCGTGTCGAACAGGTCCACCCCCGACTCGGCCGCCGTGCGCAGCACCTCCAGCGCCGTGGCCCGGTCCGCGGGCCCCCGCCACACCGGCGCGGCCGCACGGGAGCGCTCAAGCTCCGTGTCCGCCAGACGCATGGCGCCGAAACCGATCCGGCGCACCTCCACATCGCCGCCGATACGGAAAACCTCGGTGATCGTCATGGCAGTGACGATAAGAGATCACGCGGTCACAGGAGGTCGGACGCCGCATCGCACCCTGTGAAGGACGTCACGTGCGCATCCGCAGCCCCGCGCCTCATGTGTCGCACTCCAGCACCGTCCGGCACAGCCCGCACCGCGCCCTGACCCGGCCCCGCACCGGCACCCGGATCCGCTGGAGGCAGGTCGGGCACGGGAACGACACCCGCAGCGGCTCCGTCCCGCCCGCCGAGAACGCGTACGGCACGTCCGCGTCCCCGGCCGGCGGCGGGCCGTGCTCCTGGGCGTGCCGCCGGTCGCGCGCGTACCGGCGCCGGCCCGTCCAGCCCGCGGCCGTCAGCGGCGGCCGCCGCGCGTCACCGGCCGCCCGCGCCCGCCCCTTCACATACGCCTCATAACCCTGCGCGCTGGTGAACCACGTCGAGGGATCCTCGCCGAACAGCAGCGCCCGCTTGGCCAGGACGTAGCCGAACTCCTCCGGCGTCAGATAGCCGAGCTTCTGCGAGGAGGCGCCGTCCTCCCGGAAGGCGTCCAGCAGCAGCCAGCCCGCGCCCAGGTACGTCGCCGCCGTGTCCGTGAGGATCTCGTTGTCCCGGGTGCGCGGGAAGGACAGGTCCAGGCGGTGCAGATAGACGTGCATCACCTCGTGCGCCAGGGCCGCGCCGATGTCCCGGCGGTGCGTACGGAACCGGTCGTTCAGCTCCACGAAGTACTCGGGGCCCGCCGTCAGCTCCACGTTCGCCGCGTGCGTCATCTCCCGGAAGCCGACGATCAGGCGGGCGTCCGGCAGCCCGTAGTGCCGCACCAACTCATGGGCCACCCGCTGGGCGCCCAGATGCAGGTCGTCGGTGTCGGCGAACGCCACGTCCGCCGGGGCCACGCTCGTCGCGAACGTCCGGACGGTCTCGTACGACAGCCGCCGGTACAGCGCCGTGATCGCGGCCCGCACCGTCTCCAGATGCGGGAAGCCGTGCTCGACCGGCCCGCCGTTCGCCACGTCCGCACCCCCAGAGCCGACCGGACACCTCTTCCCGCTGCCTCCCACTGTAGGACCGGACCCCCGGCTCCACCTGATCAAGGCGCGGGCCACCCGGCGGGGTTGACTAGGCTTGCCCCCCATGAGCACCAGCAGCACCGGTAACGGTGACGTCGACCCCGCGGTCCGCCGGGAACTCGCCCGGCTGCGCGACAGCATCGACAACATCGACGCGGCCGTCGTCCACATGCTCGCCGAGCGGTTCAAGGCGACCCAGCAGGTCGGCCACCTCAAGGCCGCCCACCAGCTGCCGCCCGCCGATCCGGGCCGCGAGTCCCGCCAGATCGCCCGGCTGCGCGCCCTCGCCGAGGACGCCAAACTCGACCCGGCCTTCGCGGAGAAGTTCCTCAACTTCATCATCGCCGAGGTGATCCGCCACCACGAGCGCATCGCGGAGGACTCCGCGGGCGACCGGCCGGCACCGACGAGCTGACCTGGGCCGGCCTAGGCCGGCCCGCACTGGTTCGGACCGCCCCGGGCCGACTCGGACGGGTCCGGGCCGACTCGGACTGGTCCGTCTGATCTGTCTGATCTGTCTGGTCCGGCTGATCCGGAAGCGCTCGGGGAAGGTCCCGGGGGAAGGCCCGGGAAGGCCCGGAGAAGGTCCGGGAAGGCCCGGAGGAGGGGCGTATCGGGCGTAGCGGCCTCGGAAGGGCCCGTCGCCCGCCGTCCGCGCCCCCGCCCAGCCGCCCCGGCGCGCGCCGGCACCCGCCCGGCGCGCGTGAGGGCACCCCCCCTTGCCCGGCACCCCGGCCCGACCCGTCTCCCGAACCCCCTCGTGCCCCGCCCCCGCCATCGGGCAGCATGGCGTGCATGTCCGTACTCACGCGCGACGAAGCGCAGACCCGTGCCCAGCTCCTCGATGTCCACCACTACCACGTCGACCTCGACCTGACCGTCGGGGAGGAGACCTTCGACTCCCGCACCCTGATCCGGTTCTCCGTACGCACCGGCCAGGACGGCACGGACACCTTCGTCGAGCTCAAGCCCGCCGAACTGCGCTCCGCCACCCTCGACGGACAGCCCCTCGACCCGGCCCGCCTCGACGGGAACCGCCTGCCGCTGACGGACCTCGCCCCCGGCGAGCACGAACTGCGCGTCGACGCCGCCATGCGCTACTCCCGCACCGGCGAGGGCATGCACCGCTTCACCGACCCCTCCGACGGCGAGACCTACGTCTACACCCAGCTGTTCATGGAGGACGTGCAGCGCGTCTTCGCCGCCTTCGACCAGCCCGACCTCAAGGCCGTCTTCGATCTCACCGTCAAGGCCCCCGAGGGCTGGACCGTCCTCACCAACGGCATCGCCGAACACACCGGCGGCGGCGCCTGGAAGGCCGCCACCACCCCGCCGCTGTCCACCTACCTCGTCGCCGTCGCCGCCGGCCCCTGGCACTCGGTGCGCACCGAACACCGCGGTCTGCCCTTCGGCATCCACTGCCGCCGCTCCCTCGCCCCCCACCTGGACGCCGACGCCGACGAGATCCTCGACGTCACCCGCGCCTGCTTCGACCGCTACCACGAGAAGTTCGAGGAGCCCTACCCCTTCGACTCCTACGACCAGGCGTTCGTCCCCGAGTTCAACGCGGGCGCCATGGAGAACCCCGGCCTCGTCACCTTCCGCGACGAGTTCGTCTACCGCTCCGCCGTCACCGACACCGAGCGGCAGACCCGCGCCATGGTCATCGCCCACGAGATGGCCCACATGTGGTTCGGCGACCTCGTCACCCTGCGGTGGTGGGACGACATCTGGCTCAACGAGTCCTTCGCCGAGTACATGGGCTACCAGACCACCGCCGAGGCCACCCGCTTCACCGGCACCTGGACCGAGTTCGGCCTCTCCCGCAAGTCCTGGGGCTACGACGCCGACCAGCGCCCCTCCACCCACCCCGTCGCCCCCGAGGCCGTCGACGACACCGCCTCCGCGCTGCTGAACTTCGACGGCATCTCCTACGCCAAGGGCGCCTCCGCGCTGCGCCAGCTCGTCGCCTGGCTCGGCGAGAAGGACTTCCTCGCCGGCATCAACACCCACTTCCGGCGCCACCGGTTCGGCAACGCCACCCTCGCCGACTTCATCGACTCGCTGGCCTCCGCCACCGACCGCGACGTCCACGCCTGGGCCCAGGCATGGCTGCGCACCACCGGCGTCGACACCCTCGTCCCCACCGTGCGCGCCGACCACGGCGCCTGGCACCTCGACATCGCGCACCGGGGCAGCTCCGGAACCTGGTCCGCGCCCGATCCCGCCGAGGACCGGGACGGCACGAAGCACGCCGGGAGCCTCGCGCCCGGCGGCGGCAGCCGACCGCACCGCATCACCGTCGGCGTCTACGACCACGACCTCCACGACGCCGGCCGGCTGACCCTGCGCACCCGCGTGGAAGCCGACGTGCCCGCCACCGGCGACGCCGGCATCAGCACCGGCGGCCCGCGCCCCGCGCTGCTCCTCCTCAACGACGGCGACCTCACCTACGCCAAGATCCGCTTCGACGCCGAGTCCTTCCGCACCGTCCGCGAGAACCTGTCGGGCCTGCCCGACCCGCTGAGCCGCACCGTCGTCTGGAACGCCCTGCGCGACGCCGTGCGCGACGGCGAACTGGCCCCCGGCGTCTATCTGGAGACCGCGCGCGCCCACCTGCCGCGCGAGAGCGACCTCGCCCTCGTCGAGGCCGTGCTCTCCTTCGCCCGCGTCCACATCGCCGACCGCTGCCTCGCCCCCGAGCAGCGGCCCGCCGCCCTCGCCACGCTCGCCTCCGTGTGCCGCGACCTGATCCGCCGCACCGAGGACGGCGACCACCCCGGCCTGCGCCTCATCGCCGTACGCCACTTCATCGACGTCGCCGCCCACCCCGACACCATCGCCGCCTGGCTCGCCGACGGCACCGTCCCCGGCGGCCCCGAACTCGACCCCGAGCTGCGCTGGCGCGTCCTCGCCCGGCTCGCCGTCCTCGGCGCCACCGACGAGTCCGCCATCGCCGCCGAACTGGAGCGCGACCCGTCCGCCAGCGGCCGGGAGGGCGCCGCCCGCTGCCGCGCCGCGCTGCCCGACCCGGACGCCAAGCGGGCCGCCTGGGAGGCGATGTTCGCCTCCGACGACCTCTCCAACTACCTGTTCACCGCCACCGCCCAGGGCTTCTGGCAGCCCGAACAGGCCGACCTCGTCGCCCCGTACGTGGCCCGCTACTACGCGGACGCCGTCGCCCTCTCCGCCCGCCGCGGTCCCGCCATCGCCGCGGCCGCCGGACGCTACGCCTTCCCCGCCCACGCCGTCGACGCCGAGCACCTGCGCCTGGGCCGGGCCTGCCTGCGCGAGGACGACCCGATCCCGGCCCTGCGCCGCAAGCTCGACGACCAGCTCGACGACCTGGCACGGGCGCTGCGCGTCCGCGAGGCCGGGCGGACGGGGGAGCGGGCGGAGCAGGGGGAGCCCGGCGAGCCGGAGGAGACGGCGGTGCGCTCGGGGGCGTAGTACCAGGGGCGTACGACCCGGCTGGGCCCTGACTGGTCCCCGTCTGGTCCCTGACGACGATGCGCGGGCCGGTCGTCCTTCCTAGGCTCGGACCCCGGAAGGACGACCAGCCCGCGGGCCGGCCCGGACACCGTCCCACCGTCCGGAGCCCGCCCGCGCCACGCCCCACCACGGAGGAAACCGTGATCGTAGTCACCGGCGCCACCGGCAACGTCGGCCGTGCCCTCGTCGAGCGCCTGGCCGCCGCCGGCCGGCCCGTCCGGGCCCTGACCCGCGACCCGCAGCGGGCCGGACTGCCCGAGGGCGCCGAGGTGGTGCGGTTCCGGCCGGACGACCCGGCCGCCCTGTTCGCCGGGGCGGACAAGCTCTTCCTGTACGTCCAGGCGGCGGGCGACCGGACGGCCGCCTTCCTGGCGGCGGCCCGCGAGGCGGGCGTCCGGCATGTCGTCCTGCTCTCCTCCGCCATCATCACGGAGGGCGCCGACGAGACTCACCCCATCCACGTCATGCACGCCACGGCGGAACGGGAGATCCGGGCGAGCGGCCTGGAGTGGACGCTCCTGCGGCCGGGCGCCTTCGCCACCAACGCCTTCCAGTGGGCCGGGCAGATCCGCGCCGGGGACGAGGTCCGCGGCGTCTTCGCGGACGGCATGACCGCGCCCATCCACGAGGACGACATCGCCGCCGTCGCCGAACGCGTCCTGCTCGACGGCGGCCACGAGGGCGCCGCCCACCGCCTCAGCGGGCCGGCGGCCATCAGCAACGCCGGCCAGGTCGCCGCGATCGGCCGCGCCCTCGGCCGCACGCTCACCTACACCGAGGTGCCCCCCGAGCAGGCCGGCCCCGAACTCTTCCCGCACGTGCCCCCGCACATGCTCCAGAGCCTGCTCGACACCTTCCGCCACACCGTCGGCGCCACCCCCGAGACCACCACCACGGTCGAGGACATCACCGGCACCCCCGCCCGCCCCTTCGCGACCTGGGCCGAGGACCACAGGAAGGACTTCGGAGCCTGAGACACGGAGGAGGGAGACACCGCGAGCGCCGCGGGACGCGCTGCGCGTGCGCTGGTGGGGCGGGGCCCCGGGGGGTGCTGGGGGCAGGCGGACGCGGGATGCCTACGGCCGGGGCCGGACCCTGCGGCGCGGTCGCGGCCCTGCTGTGGGGCCCGGGGCGACCGGGCCGCCCGGTCACCCGGCGGCCCCGCACACCACGCCGCGGCGCGCCGCGCCGGTACGGCCGTGGGTCCGGCGCGTGTGCGGGGCGGCTCCACACCACCCGGCGACCGGGGCCGCGCCCGGGGCGCCTACGTCGCGTCCGGCGCCCCCGGCCGCCGGGCCCCGGCCCCGGGCTGTCCCAGCCGTCCGGGAGCGGCAGCCGGACCTCATGGCGCCGAGCCCGAGCCCGAGTCCGTACTGCACGGGCCGCCCGGCCGACCGGTGCGCGTCTGGCCGACCGGCCGGTGATCGTCAGGCCGACGGGCAGGCCCGGCCGCCCGGCACAGGCGTGCCGGGCCCTGCACGGGGAGGTCCGGCCGTCCCCGGCCGGTAGCCGTCACGGCGACAGGCAGCTCCGTCCGCCGGGTCCCGGCCCCGGGCTGTCCCAGTCGTCCGGGATCCGGCCACCGAACACATGCGGCGCGGAATCCCCGTGGTCCCGGCTCCCCGCCCCGCCGGACCCGTCCGGCACGGCGGCTCGCCTCCGCCGTCCGCGGCGGCGCCGCCCGCTCGCCGGACGGGCGCCGTCCAGGGAGCCCGAGCGGCCAGCCGCAGGTGGCACGGGCGCAGGCCCCGCGGGCGGTCGGCCCGGCAGGGCGGCAGGTACCGCGGGGCCCTGCGCGCGCCCGTTCGGCCAGGCGGCAGGCACCGGAGACCCCTGCCCGCCGTCGGTCGCCGGTAGCGCCAGAGCCCGGAGCCGCCAGAGCCCGGCGGAGCCGTACGCCCCGGCGCTCGGGCGTGCGGTCGAGCGCCGGGGGCGCGGGCTCCGTGTGCTCCCTGTGCGGCAATACCCCTGGGGGCCCCGCTCGTTGGACTTTCCGGGCACCCCGCCTTCAGGCGGACAAACCGGATGCTCCTGGCCCGCGTACCCCTAAGGACAGCCCATGGGCACTCCGCACCCGCCCGCACCGCGGGTCAGCCTCGCCTCCGGGCCCGACGGCCGCCACGCCCTGCGGCCGCTGCTGGACACCGTGCTCGACGCGCTGGACAGCGGACGGGCGGCCCGGGGCGGGCCGCTGCCCGCGGGCGGCCCGGAGGCCGTCGCCGCCCGGGTCCGCGCGGCCGCCGGGGTCGTACTGCCCGAGTACGGCGAGCCCGACGCCCTGCGCGCCCTCGTGCACGCCCTGGCCGAGGGCGCCGCCGACCCCGCCGACCCGCTCTGCGCCGCCCATCTGCACTGCCCGCCCCTGGCCGTGGCCGCCGCCGCCGACCTCGCCGCCGGCGTCCTCAACCCCTCGCTCGACTCATGGGACCAGGCACCCGCCGCCTCCGCGCTCGAAGCCCTCGTCACCCGCGCCCTCGCCCGCACGGCGGGATGCGCCGACGCCGTCGTCACCACCGGCGGCACCGAGTCCAACCACCTCGCGCTGCTCCTCGCCCGCGAGAAGCGGGGCGGCGGCATCCGTCTCGTCCACGGCGCCAACGCCCACCACTCCCTGCCCCGCGCCGCCTGGCTGCTCGGCCTGCCCGCCCCCGTGCGCGTCCCCGCCCCCGCCGGCACCCTCGACCCCGCCGCCCTGGCCGAGACCCTCACCGCCCTCACCGGACCCGGCGCCCCCCGCACCCCGCTCCTGGTGGCCGCCACCGCCGGGACCACCGACGCCGGACTCATCGACCCGCTCCCCGAGATCGCCGCGCTGAGCGCCGCGCACGGCGCCCGGCTGCACATCGACGCGGCCCACGGCGGCGGCCTCCTGTTCAGCGACCGCCACCGCCACCTGCTCACCGGCCTCGACGCCGCCCACACCGTCACCCTCGACCTGCACAAACTCGGCTGGCAGCCGGTCGCCGCCGGACTCCTCGCCGTGCGCCGCGGCGGCGACCTCGACGCCCTGCACCACCACGCCGACTACCTCAACGCCGACGACGACACCGAGGCCGGCCTGCCCGACCTCCTCGGCCGTTCCCTGCGCACCACCCGGCGCCCCGACATCCTCAAGATCGCCGTCACCCTCAAGACCCTCGGCCGCGCCGGACTCGGCGCGCTCGTCGACGAGGTCTGCGCCCACGCCCGCGCCCTCGCCGACCTCGTCGAGGACCACCCCG
Organism: Streptomyces sp. PL-25; assembly: GCF_058344915.1. NCBI lineage: Bacteria > Bacillati > Actinomycetota > Actinomycetes > Kitasatosporales > Streptomycetaceae > Streptomyces > Streptomyces sp. PL-25. Next base: position 1,722,708 of record NZ_CP136997.1, on the reverse strand, counting down.
GCCTCGAACTGCGCGGGCGCCCCGTCATCAGCACGGTCCTGTTCCGGCCCGCCGGGGCCCCCGACGACGCGGTGGCCGCCGTACGCCGCCGCCTGCTCACCGACGGCCGCGCCGTCCTCGGCCGGGCCCGCCTGGACGGCCGGCTCTGGCTCAAGGCCACCCTCCTCAACCCCCGCACCCGGCCCGACGACCTGGCCGCCCTGCTGAAACTGGTGGAAGGAACCACCCCCCGATGAGCCACCCCCACGCCCCGACCGGCCCCCACCCGCCGACCGGCCGCCCCCCGGCCCAGCACTCCCCGGCGAACCGGACGGCCGCCGACCGGCTGCCGCAGAGCCGCCCCCCGATGGACCGCACCCCCACCCAGACCGCCCCCCGCGACCTGGTCGGCATCGGCGTCGGACCGTTCAACCTCTCCCTGGCCGCCCTCGCCCACCCCCTCACCGGACTGTCCACCGCCTTCTACGAGCAGCGCCCCCGCTTCGACTGGCACCCCGGCCTGCTCATCGACGGCGCCCGCCTCCAGGTCCCCTTCCTCGCCGACCTCGTCACCCTCGCCGACCCCGCCAGCCACTGGTCCTTCCTCAACTACCTCAAGGCCCGCGACCGGCTCTTCCCCTTCTACTTCGCCGAACGCCTCCACATCGAGCGCGCCGAGTACGACGCCTACTGCCGCTGGGTCTCCGACCAGCTCCCCGCACTGCACTACGGCCACCAGGTCGACACCGTCCGCTGGAACCCCGAACACCGCCTCTTCGAGGTCGACTTCACCCAGCTCGACAGCGACGGCGAGGCCGAGGCCCTGGGCCGCACCTACACCCGCAACGTCGTCCTCGGCGTCGGCACCGAACCCCACGTCCCCGAACCGCTGCGCCCCCTGGCCGGCGCCCCCGGCGCCCTCGTCGTGCACGCCGCCGACTACCTCGACCACCGCGACGCGCTCCTCGCCGCCGGGCACGTCACCGTCGTCGGCTCGGGCCAGTCGGGCGCCGAGGTCTTCCTCGACCTGCTCAAGGGCCGCCCCGCCGGCCACGAGCGGCTGCACTGGATCGGCCGCACCGAGGCATTCGCCCCCATGGAGTACTCCAAGCTCGGCCTGGAACACTTCACACCCGACTACACGCGCTACTTCCACGCCCTGCCCGAGCCCGTCCGCGACCGGCTCGTCCCCGCCCAGTGGCAACTGCACAAGGGCGTGGACGCGAGCACCCTCGCCGCCATCCACGACGAGCTGTACCACCGCACCCTGCACGGCGGCTGGCCCGACGCCGTCCTCACCCCCGGCGTCCGCGTCCGCACCGCGGGCCGCGTCGCCGGAAACAAGGTCGAACTCCACCTGGAACACCCCCAGCAGGACGCCCGCAGCCGCCTCACCACCGACGCCGTCGTCCTCGCCACCGGCTACCGGCCCCGCCCCCTGGGCCACCTCCTCGCCTCGCTCGACCCCTACCTGCGCCGCGACCAGAGCGAACGCCCCCGCGTCGACGAGCAGTACCGCCTCCTCCTCGACCCCGCCGTCAGCGCCGCCGGCTGCCACGTCTACGTGCAGAACGCCGAACACCACACCCACGGCGTCGGCGCCCCCGACCTCGGCCTCGCCGCCTGGCGCAGCGCCACCATCCTCAACTCCGTGACCGGCACGGCCAGCTACCCGCTGCCCGCCCGCACCGCCTTCACCAGCTTCGGCCTGCGACAGCAGCGGCCCCAGGTCCCGCCCGCCCACCAGTTCAAGGCACTCGCCCCTCTGGCGGACGGGACCTGAGGCCGCGCCCCCGCCACCGCACCGCTGCCCGCGGCACGGACACACCGGCCCGGGACACCGGCCCACCGGCTGCGGGGCCGGTGCACCGGCCACCGCACCGGCCCGCCGGTCAGAACACCGGCGTACCGTCCCGCGTCAGCTTCCAGTCCACCGACGCGAAGTCCTTCGGGTCCAGCACACCCTTCGCCGTCGCCCACTCGGCGATCCGGGTACGGATCTCCGTCGACTCCGACCACAGCTCCTTCGCCGCCGCCACGTGCGGGAACGCGCCGCCGCCGTTGGCGCGGTAGTTGTTCACCGCCAGCACGAACTGCTGCGCGTCGTCCAGCGGCGCACCGTTGAACGTCAGGTTCCGGATCCGCGAACCGGCCGGCCGGGCGACGTCGATGTCGTACGCCAGCCTCGACACATAGTCGTAGTTGTAGTCCGGCCGGCCGCCCGCGTTCGTCAGCTTCTCCACGTCCACGGGCGCGCCCGCCGCCGTCTGCACGTAGTAGCCCGCCGAGTACTCCAGGTACTCCCGCACCTGCGCGCCCGTCATCAGCTTCGCCACCAGTGTGTTGTCGTACACGTACAGGCTCGACAGGTCCCGGATCGTCACATCGCCCGCCGAGATCTGCGAGGTCCGCGAGAACGGCGACGCCTGCGCGATCACCGGCAGCGCGGCGTACTGCGTACCCGCCAGCGCCGCCTTCACCACGTCCTCCTGGACCTTGGTGATCAGATCGATGATCGGCGCGTCCTTGTAACGGGCGTCCACCGTCGTCAGCGTCTGCGTGGCCTGCCCGACGACCTGGTTGACGTACTGCACCACCTTCTTGTGCTCGTCCTCGAGCAGCCTGGTGATCTTCGGGTCGTCCGGCACCGCGTTCGAGTTGCGCAGCGAGGCGGCGACCGACTCCACCTCCCAGCGGCCCCGGGAGAACACCAGCTCGATGTCGAACAGGGTCAGCCGCTCCGCGAAGCACAGCGGCTCCGACAGCACCACCGTCTTCCCCGACTTCTCGTTGACGACCTTCAGCTCCGGGATCTCCAGATGCGCGTGCCCCACCAGGATCGCGTCGATCCCCGGCACCAGCCGGGCCACGTTCGCCGCCGCGTCCTCCACGTACGGCAACTGGTCACCGTAGGACGACTGGCCCGACGTACCCGAGTGCGCCGACACGATCACCACGTCCGCGCCCATCGACCGCAGCTTCGGCACCCACTTCGCCGCCTGCTCCTCAAGACCCGGAAACGTCAGCTTCCCCTGCACATACGCCTTGTCCCAGATCGCGATGCCCGGGTTGGTCAGCCCCAGCACGGCCACCTTCACCGGAGCGGCACCCGGCACATGGAACGTCTTCATGACGTACGGCGCGAACGCCGGCCGCTGCGTCTTCGCGTCCAGCGCGTTCGCACCCAGCAGCGGGAAACGGCACTGCTGCTCGAACTTGCGCAGCGTCTCGATGCCGTAGTTGAACTCGTGGTTGCCCAGCGCCGCCGCGTCGTACCCGATCGCGTTCATCGCCTGCGCCATCGGGTGCACCGGACCGCCCTTGGCGGTGATCGGGTCCACCTTCGCGTAGTAGTACGACAGCGGGGTGCCCTGGATCGTGTCACCCGCGTCCAGCAGCAGCGTGTTGCGGCGGCCCTTCTCCTCGCGGACCTGGTTCACCAGCGTCGAGATGCGCGCCAGGCCCTGCGCGTTGCCCGCGCCGTCCGTGTACTCCGCGTCCTTGAAGTAGTCCCAGTTGAAGACGTGCCCGTGCAGGTCCGTCGTGCCCATCACGGTCAGCGAGTACCGCTTGGGATGCCGCCCGTGCCCATGCCCGTGACCGTGTCCGTGTCCGGGGGTCGCGGCCTCGGCCGCCGGAGCCGCCGCCGCACCCGCCAGCGCCACCCCCGCCCCGGTCACGGCGGACTTCTTCAGGAACTTCCGGCGGTTCAACGCCATGTCTGGTTCTCCTTGCGAAGGATCGGCTTGCGAGGACCGGCCCGCGGGCCGGTCGGAGCGCGGCCGGCCGCGGACGGCCGACGACGCGCGTAGACCGACCATGGATGGACGCGCGTAGATTCTGGCCGGGACATGCCGAAGCGCAACAGTCCCCGCAGGTTGCGATCTGATGACCGCCGCCCCGTGCCCCCGCCCCGGCACCCGGTGGCACAGTGGGAGGCATGACCTTCGCCGCCCCCGAGGAACCCGGCCCCGCCGTCCCGTACGGCACCCCCGACGCCCCGCGCATCGCCGTCCGCGGCGAGGCCCACCTCGAAGTCGACCCCGAGATCGCCCGCATCGGCGTCACCGTCAGCGCCCGCGGCAGGGACCGCCGCTCCGCCCTCGACGACCTCACCCGCCGCAACACCGCCGTCCTCGACCTCGTCCGGTCCTACGGCCCCGCCGTCGAACGGCTGGAGACCGGCGCCTTCTCCATCGCCCCCGAACCCGCCCGCCACGGCCGCGGCGAACGCGTCCGCACCTACCACGGCGCCGTCCACCTCACCGCCGAACTCACCGACTTCACCGCCCTCGGTGAACTCACCACCCGACTGGCCGACTTGGACCTCACCCGAGTGGACGGCCCCTGGTGGGAACTGCGCCCCGGCTCACCCGCCCACCGCGAGGCCCGCCGACAGGCCGTACGCGCCGCCGTCCAGCGCGCCAAGGAGTACGCCGAGGCCCTCGGCACCACCCTCGCGGCCCTCGTCGAGATCGCCGACATCGACGCCGAGGGCAGCGCCTCCTTCCCGCCGTACGCCGGACGCGCCCGCGCCGCGGCCTTCGGCGCCCCCGGCGGCGCCCCCGAGGAGGCGGCCCCGCTCGACCTGGAACCCCAGCGTCAGCACGTCCACGCGCAACTCAACGCGCGATTCACCATGAAACCGCCCAAACTGTAAACACGTCAGAACAACGGACCGAGAGCGAGCCCCCACACCGCCCCCACACCCCGACCGACACCGCACACCCGCCGGAAACCCGCCGAACGCTCAGAGGAGCACCACCCCGCACACTTCAACACTTGTCAATAACCCTTCATCCAAAGGTCGTTGAACAGTCACGTCGCACCAAATCCCTACCGACAGGTAAGGCCTAGGCTCACACCATGCGCCGAGCGAAGATCGTCTGTACCCTGGGGCCCGCCACCGACACGTACGACCGGATCAAAGCCCTGGTCGACGCCGGAATGGACGTCGCCCGCTTCAACCTCAGCCACGGCGAGCACGCCGAACACGACGAGCGCTACCAGCACGTACGCAAGGCCGCCGACGAGACTGGCCGCAGCGTCGGCCTCCTCGCCGACCTTCAAGGCCCGAAGATCCGCCTCGGCCGCTTCCGCGAAGGACCCGTACTCCTCGAACGCGGCGACACCTTCACCATCACCGTCGAAGAAGGCGTCGAGGGCGACCGCCACCGGTGCGGCACCACCCACGCCGGCCTCGCCGACGACGTCACCCCCGGCGAGCGCATCCTCGTCGACGACGGCAAGGTCGGCCTGGAGGTCACCGCCGTGGACGGACCCCGCGTCCGCACCCGCGTCACCGAGGGCGGCATGGTCTCCGACCACAAGGGCCTCAACCTCCCCGGCGTCGCCGTCTCCGTCCCCGCCCTCTCCAAGAAGGACGAGGACGACCTGCGCTGGGCGCTGCGCACCGGCTTCGACGTCATCGCGCTCTCGTTCGTGCGCAGCGGACGCGACATCCTCGACGTCCACCGCATCATGGACGAGGAGGGCCGCCGCCTGCCCGTCATCGCCAAGATCGAGAAACCGCAGGCGGTCGAGGCCGTCGACGAGATCGTCGCCGCCTTCGACGGCATCATGGTCGCCCGCGGCGACCTCGGCGTCGAGATGCCCCTCGAACAGGTGCCCATCGTCCAGAAGCGCGCCGTGAAACTGGCCCGGCGCAACGCCAAACCGGTGATCGTCGCCACCCAGATGCTGGACTCCATGATCGACAACTCCCGCCCCACCCGCGCGGAGGCCAGCGACGTCGCCAACGCCGTCATCGACGGCACCGACGCGGTGATGCTCTCCGGCGAGACCAGCGTCGGCAAGCACCCCGTCACCGCCGTCCGCACCATGGCGAAGATCGTCGCCGCCGCCGAGGAGGTCATCCTCGCCCGCGGCCTGCCCCCGCTGACCGAGCACAGCAAGCCCCGCACCCAGGGCGGCGCCGTCGCCCGCGCCGCCGCGGAGATCGGCGACTTCCTCGGCGCGCGGTTCCTCGTCGCCTTCACCCAGTCGGGCGACACCGCCCGCCGCCTCTCCCGCTACCGCTCACCCATCCCCGTCCTGGCCTTCACCCCCGAGCCCGCCACCCGCTCCCAGCTCAGCGCGACCTGGGGCGTCGAGACCTTCCTCGGCCCGCACGTCGACTCCACCGACGCCATGGTCGCCCAGGTCGACGAACTCCTCCTGCGCCACGGCCGCTGCGAGAAGGGCGACGTCGTCGTCATCACCGCCGGCTCCCCGCCCGGCGTCCCCGGCTCCACCAACCTGGTCCGCGTCCACCACATCGGCGAGGACGACCGCCCGCGGTAGGGGACCGTCAGTACTTGGGCCCGATGTGCGCGTCCATGAGGGCCACGGAGGCTTTGCGGGCGACGGAGATGTTCCAGCCGTGGGCCTTCCACTCGACACCCAGCCGGTCGAGGGTGTCGGTGCAGAGCCGCGTGATGTCCGCCGACAGGTTGGTGAAGAAGTACCGCGGGTACTCGTAGCGCTTGCGCTCACCGCCGACGAGACGGGTCGTCCAGTTGGTGATCCGGCAGCCGTCCGAGTGGATGAGCCCCCGGACGAACTCCCAGGGATACGCGTCGACGATCTCCTGCTGCCAGGGGGCGAGCGCGATGCGGCGCTCGTGCTTCCTGCCGGTGCCGTGCTGCGGGAACAGGCGGGGCCAGTGCCGGGAGTAGCTGGTGATCATGGTGCATCCCTGCTTCTGCTCGTCGTACACCCCGACGCCGGGCCGCACCGCCGTGATGGCCTCCCGGCACTCACGGAGGAGTCCGGGCCAGGCGTCGGCACATGCGATCCGCAGGTAGTGGCCGCCGCGCGGATGCGGGCTGAGACACCCGTCGCCCAGATACAGGCCCAGCAGATAGGCGTACGCCGCCTCGTCCGCGGGCGGCCCCGGGTCGGTGGGCGCCATGCGGGGCAGGGGTTCGAGGCGGACGCGCCAGGAGCGGATCGCGGCGCGGGAGACGCCGGTCTGCTTGCTGACGGAGTTCAGGCTGCGCCCTTGTGCGAGCAGGGCGAGGGCGTGCTTGCGTGTGCCGAGGTCGTACATGTGACCACCGTCGCGGGGCGGCGGCGACGGCACGCGGCAAAAAGCGGATGTTCACGAGAACGTGGACATCCGCTGGGGAAGCGTGACCTTGGGAACTATGGAAAAGTACCCCGGGTCGGATTCGAACCGACGCTGGATGGTGTTTGAGACCATTGCCTCTACCGCTGGGCTACCGGGGCGCCCTTCGAAATGAAGATCGACGGTCACCCGCCGTGCCCCCACCTTACCGCAGCTAGGTACGCTCTTGGGAGCAGTATCTGCCTCCCCCGGAACAAGGAGCGCCCCCGTGACCGGCCCCGAGTCGCCCCAGTCCGTCGACGCCGCCGCCGGCGACGACACGTCGCATGTCCCGCCGCTGACGACCCGTGTGGTCATCGCCGAGGACGAGGCGCTGATCCGTCTCGATCTCAAGGAGATGCTGGAGGAGGAGGGCTACAGCGTCGTCGGTGAGGCCGGGGACGGTGAGCGGGCGGTGGAGCTGGCCCGGGAGCACCGGCCGGATCTGGTGATCCTGGATGTGAAGATGCCGAAGCTGGACGGCATCTCGGCGGCGGAGAAGATCGCCGAGGAGAGCATCGCCCCGGTGCTGATGCTGACGGCGTTCTCGCAGCGTGATCTGGTGGAGCGGGCGCGGGACGCCGGTGCGATGGCGTATCTGGTGAAGCCGTTCAGCAAGAGTGACGTGGTGCCGGCGATCGAGATGGCGGTGTCGCGGTTCACGGAGCTGCGGGCGCTGGAGAAGGAGGTCGCGGATCTCTCCCAGCGGCTGGAGACCCGGAAGCTGGTGGACCGGGCGAAGTCGGTGTTGCAGACGGAGTACGGGCTGACGGAGCCGGCGGCGTTCCGCTGGATCCAGAAGACGTCGATGGACCGCCGGATGTCGATGCAGCAGGTGGCGGAGGCGGTCATCCAGGACAGCGAGGAGAAGAAGGCGGCCAAGGGCGGGAAGCCGGTGCGGTCCGAGGAGGACTGAGCGGCGCCCGCCTGCCGGTGCGTGCGGAGAGGCCCGCACCCCCTGACCGGGGTGCGGGCCTCTGCGTGTGCGGCGGGTGCGGTCCGGTGGGCTCAGTCCTCGCCGAGGTAGGCCTTGCGGACGGATTCGTCGTGCAGGAGGTCGCGTCCGGTGCCGGAGAGGACGATGTTGCCGACCTCCATGACGTGTCCCTGGTCGGCGAGGGAGAGCGCGGCCTGGGCGTTCTGTTCGACGAGCAGGATGGTGGTGCCCTGGGACTTCAGCTCGACGATCGTGGACATGATCTTCTGCATCATGATGGGCGACAGGCCCATGGACGGTTCGTCGAGCATGAGGAGCTTGGGCTGGGACATGAGGGCGCGGCCCATGGCGAGCATCTGCTGTTCGCCGCCGGAGAGGGTGCCGGCGGCCTGCTTGCGGCGTTCGCCGAGGATGGGGAAGAGGTCGTAGGCGCGCTGGATGTCCTTCTCGATGCCTTCCTTGTCCTTGCGGAGGAAGGCGCCGAGCTGGAGGTTCTCGGCGATGCTGAGGCGGGGGAAGATGTGCCGGCCCTCGGGGGAGTGGGCGAGTCCGAGGGCGACGATCTTGTGGGCGGGGACGCCGGTGAGCGGCTTGCCGTCGAAGACGATCTTTCCGCCGCTGGGCTTGAGCAGGCCGGAGAGGGTGCGCAGGGTGGTGGTCTTGCCGGCGCCGTTGGTGCCGATGAGGGTGACGACCTCGCCCGCCTCGACGCTGAAGGAGATGCCTTTGACGGCCTCGATCTTGCCGTAGGCGACCCTGAGGTCCTCGACCTCCAGGAGTGCGGTCACTGGGCTTCTCCCTTGGTGCTGTGCTCCGCTTCGGCCTCGGCGGCTTCCGCCTCGGCCGCCTCGACCTCGGCGGCCTCCGCGTCGCCGGGGGCGCCTTCGAAGGGTTCGCCGAGGTAGGCGGCGACGACGCGTTCGTCGGCCTGGACGACGTCGGAGGTGCCCTCGATGAGTTTCTCGCCCTGGACGAGGACGGCGACGCGGTCGCAGAGGTTGAAGATGAACCGCATGTCGTGCTCGATGACGAGGACGGCGATGCCCTGCTCACGGATGGCGAAGACGAGTTCTTCGGTGGCGCGGGTTTCCTGGGGGTTCATGCCGGCCGTGGGCTCGTCGAGGAGCAGCAGGCCGGGTTCGCTGGCGAGTGCGCGGGCGATCTCCAGTTTGCGCTGTTCGCCGTAGGGGAGATTGCGGGCGAGATGGTCGCGTTTGTGGGCGAGGCCGATGAACTGGAGCAGTTCCATGGCCCGTTCTTCGCTCGCTTTTTCCGCTTTCTTGAATCCGGGGCCGCGCAGGAGTGCGGACCAGAGTCCTTCTTTGGTGCGGGTGTGCCGTCCGATCAGCACGTTTTCCAGGACGGTCATGTTGGCGAAGAGCCGGATGTTCTGGAATGTGCGGGCGATTCCGGCCTGGGTGACCAGGTGGGGTTTGGGGGGAAGGACGGTGCCTTTGTAGGAGACGGTTCCTTCGGTGGGGACGTAGAGGCCGGTGAGGCAGTTGAAGAAGGTGGTCTTGCCGGCGCCGTTGGGTCCGATGAGTCCGACGATCTCGCCGCTGTTGACGGTGAAGTCGACGGAGCGTACGGCGGTGAGGCCGCCGAAGCGCATGGTGACGTCACGGGCTTCGAGTACTGGTGTCGTCATCGTCCTCACGCCCCTGCCTTGGTGACGGCCGGGTCTTCGGGGAGCGTCTTCTGTTCGGGTACGTCGAGTTGTCCGGTCTCGTGGAACTCCAGCTGGCGGCGGCGGTTGGCGATGATGCCCTCCGGCCGGAACCGCATGAGGAGGACGAGGGCGAGGCCGAAGGCGAGGAGTTCGTAGTTCTTGAGGAACTGGAGCTTCTCGGGGATGAGGTAGAGCATGCTGGCGCCGAGGAGGGGGCCGCTGACGGTGCCCATGCCGCCGAGGACGACGGCGGCCAGCAGGAACGCGGAGTTGGGCGGGGCGGCGCCGGCGAACTGGTAGGGCGTGGGGACGACGGAGTAGCTGACGTGGGCGCTGACGGTGCCGGCGAGTCCGGCGAGCGCGGCGCCGAGGGCGAAGGCGATGAGCTTGACGCGGAAGCCGTTGATGCCCATGGCGGTGGCGGCGGTCTCGTCCTCGCGGATGGCGACCCAGGAGCGGCCGATGCGGGAGTCGGCGGCGCGGGTGAAGACCAGCACGACGATGGCCGTGAAGATCAGCATCAGCAGGAAGTAGTTGGCGAAGCGGCCCAGGGTGAAGGAGCCGATGTCGTGCGGGTCGCCGAAGTTGAACCCGAACATCTCCAGGTCGGGGATGTTGGCGATGCCGTTGGGGCCGTTGGTGATGTCGGGTCCGGAGGAGCCGTCGAGGTTGTTGACGGCGATGCGGAAGATCTCTCCGAAGCCGAGGGTGACGATGGCGAGGTAGTCGCCGCGCAGCCGCAGGGTGGGGGCGCCGATGAGGACGCCGAAGACGAGGGAGGCGCCCATGCCGACGAGGACGGCTCCCCAGAAGGGGAGTTGGGTGCCGGAGAAACGGGAGTACTCGGAGCCGGAGACGAGGGCCGCGGCGTAGGCGCCGACGCCGAGGAAGGCGACGTAGCCGAGGTCGAGCAGGCCGGTGAGTCCGACAACGATGTTCAGGCCGAGCGCGACGGTGGCGAAGATGAGGATGTTGACGCCGATGTTGGCGTTGTGGTCCTCGGTCTGGGTGAAGGGGAAGACGGCCGCGGCGAGGAAGGCCATGGAGGTGGCGAATCCCTTGTGGCGGGCGTTGAGCGCGGAGAAGCGGTCGGTGAGTCCGGCGCTGAAGAGGGCCCAGGCGGAGAAGACGACGAGGAGTCCGAAGCCGCTGAAGGTCTCGCCGTACTCGTCGTCGGGGGTGCTGATGCCGTAGGTGAAGACGACGAGTCCGAGGGCGAGCGCGAGGGTGATGGCGACGCGTTCGGCCCAGGCGGGCAGCGGGGCGGGGCGCGGGATGTCGTCGGCCTTGGCGAAGTACGACTTCCAGGTGTCGCCGGGGCGCGGCAGGGCGAGGGCGCCGATGACGGGCAGCAGTGAGGCGACGGCGGCGACGTAGCCGCCGGGTTCGAGGTTGGCGAGGCCGCCGAGTTCGATGGCGATCGCGAGGATCGTGTACCAGGTGACGGCGAAGGCGGCCAGGGCGGTGAGGAAGACGGGGGCGGTGGTGCGGGCGGGGTTGAGCCAGCGCAGTCCGCGGACGTCCCAGAGGGTGAGGGCGTACAGGAGGGTGAGGATGCCGCCGGTGAGGGTGAGGAGCTGGAGTCCTGCCGGGTAGGCGGTGACGGTGAGGTCGCCGGGGAATTCGGCGGTCCAGGTCCAGGCGAGCATGGTGCTGGCGATGGTGGCGACGGCGCCGACGGTGGTGAGCAGCCGGGCGGCGCCGTGCGGCAGCGGGATGAGCGGGGTGCCCCCGTCGGGGCGGGTGGTGTCGGTCATGGTGCTCACGCCCTGTCCGCGACGCGTTCGCCGAGCAGGCCCTGTGGCCTGAAGAGGAGGACGAGGATGAGGAGGACGAAGGCCCATACGGAGGCCCAGCCCTGGCCGCCGAACTGGTCCATGCCGGGGATGTCGGCGATGTAGGCGGTGGCGAGTCCTTCGGCGAGGCCGAGGACGATGCCGCCGAGCATGGCGCCGTAGATGTTGCCGATGCCGCCGAGGACGGCGGCGGTGAAGGCCTTGAGTCCGGCGACGAAGCCCATGTCGTAGTTGACGCTGCCGACGCGGAAGCCCCAGGCGATGCCGGCGACGGCGGCGAAGAAGCCGCCGATGGCGAAGGCGATGACGATGATGCGGTTGGTGTCGATGCCCATGAGCTGGGCGGTGTCCGGGTCCTGGGCGGTGGCCTGCATGGCGCGGCCGGTGCGGGAGGTGCGGACGAAGAAGGCGAGGGCGCCCATGCAGACGGGGGCGGCTATGAGGACGAAGAGTTCACCGGACTGGATCTTGAGGCTGTCGGTGATGTTGAACGGGCCGCCGGGCAGCTGGGGGAACTTGCGGGCGTTGTCGGCGTGCGGGTACCAGTTGAAGACGGCCTGCTGGAGGGCGAGGGAGAGGCCGATGGCGGTGATGAGGGGGGCGAGGCGTGGGGCGCCTCTGAGCGGCCGGTAGGCGAATCGTTCCGCTCCCACCGCGATGAGCACGGCCACCAGGCCGCCGCCGATCAGCATGAGGGGGAGGGCGATCCACATGGATGTGCCGTCGGGCAGGACGAGATAGACGGAGAGGGCGCCGAAGCCGCCGGTCATGAAGATCTCGCCGTGGGCGAAGTTGATGAGCTGGACGATGCCGTACACCATCGTGTAGCCGATGGCGATCAGCCCGTACATCGAGCCGAGAATCAGCCCGTTGGCCAGCTGTTGCGGCAGAGTGTGCACCGCAAGGCCTCCATGTGGGTGCGGAGAGTGACGGGGGAGAGAGGTCGGGCCGCGCGGTGACGGGTCGTCGTGGCCGCGCGGCCCTGGTGTCGTCCGTGCTGAGGCTGGGTCAGCTTGCGTTGTACGTACCGGTCTTGACGGACTTCCACACACCGTTGGTGACTTGGTACAGGGTGAGCTGCTTGTTCTTGGTGTCGCCGTACTGGTCGAAGCCGACCGGTCCTGCGATGCCCTCGAAGTCGATCTTCTGGAGCTGGTCGACGACCTGCTGGCGGGCGTCGGAGGGGACCTTGCCGTCCTTCACGACGTTGCCGACGGCCTTGATGATGGCGGTGGCGGCGTCGTAGGAGTAGCCGCCGTAGGTGCCGTAGTCGCCCTTGTAGCCACCGGACTTGTACTTGTCGATGAACTCCTTGGCGGCGGGCAGGGTGTCGACGGGGACGCCGACGGAGGTGACGAAGTCGCCCTCGGCCGCCTTGCCGGCGGTCTGGATGTAGGTCGGGGTGAACATGCCGTCGCCGCCCATCAGCGGGATCTTGGCACCGGCGTCCTTGAGCTGCTTGGTGAGGACCTGCGACTCGTCGTACTGGCCGCCGTAGTAGAGGAGTTCGGCGCCCGAGTTCTTGATCTTGGTGACGAGGGTGGAGAAGTCCTTGTCACCGACGTTGATGTGGTCGGTGCCGGCGACGGTGCCGCCCTGCTCCTTGAACTTCTTGCCGAAGATGCCGGCCAGACCCGCTCCGTAGGTCTGCTTGTCGTCGACGACGAAGACCTTCTTCTTCTTGAGGGTCTTGAAGACGTAGTCGGCCGCGAAGCCGCCCTGCACCTCGTCGGTGATGGCGGTGCGGAAGTACGTCTTGAAGGGGCGGACCTTGTTGCCGGAGACCCAGTCCTTGCCCTGCGTCAGCTCGGGCGCGGTGTTGGACGGGGAGATCTCGGCCAGGTTGGCGGAGGCGAAGACCTTCTGCATGGTCTGCGCGACACCGGAGTTGAGCGGGCCGACGACGCCGAGGACGTCCTTGTTGGCGACCAGCTGGGAGGCGTTCTGCTGGCCGGTCGGCGGCAGGGCCTTGTCGTCGAGGGCGACGACCTTGAAGGTGACGCCGGGGACGAGCTTCTTCTCGTTGGCGTCCTTGACCGCGATCTCGACGCCGGACTGGATGCCGAGGCCGGTGGCGGAGTTCTGTCCCGTCAGCGGGGCGTCGACACCGATGACGACCGTGGTGCCGCCCTTGTCGTCGCCGCCCTTGTCGTCGCCTCCGCGGGAGCCGCACGCGGTGAGGGCCAGAGCTCCGGTCGTGAGGACGGAGGTGAGTATCACCAGGGAACGCTGTCGCACAATCAGTCCTTTCCGCAGGCTTGTCCGCCCGGTGTGGGGGCGGCACAGGCCGCGCTGGTACCGAACTCCCGGTGGAGCGGTGACTGGCCGTGACTCTAAGCCTGGGTTGTGGCCATGGGCATGGTGGTGGACTGGCTTGTGACTTTCTTGTTATGCCGTTCCGGTTCAGGGGCTTCTCGGAAGGTCGCTCTCGGCCGGTTTGGTGGAATTCCGCTCCGGTCCGCATTCTGAGAATGCGCACTTCCGGTTGGCCGTCGGCGGGGCGGCGGCGGAGCGGGCCGCGAGCGCGCCGCGAGGCCCCGGAAAGATCACGCCGGGGGGTGTCCGAGAAGAGGAATCAGAGCCTTCGTATTGCTTCCGTGTTACGCAGTGTTACGCGAAAAAATGGAAGATCGCATTCAGCGACGGCCGGGAAGGCATGAATACGGATATCTGGAGTGGCGATACGCCGGGATGTCCCGCCCTGCGCGGTAAACGGCGCGTTGGGGCTGATGGGACCGGTGGTGTTCGTGATGCACGCGGTGCGTCATGGTGTCCAGGAACGCCGAAGGGGGCGGCCCGGCACGCGACCGGACCACCCCCTGCCCGCGCGGGTCAGTCCGTGGCTGCGGTCCGCGCGCCGTCCGCGTCCGCCGGCCGCGCCTCGCGCAGCAGACAGGTGAGCCGCGCGCTGCACACCCGCCGCCCCTGCTCGTCACTGATCACGATCTCGTACGTGGCCGTCGAGCGCCCCCGGTGCAGCGGCGTGGCCACACCGGTGACCGCGCCCGAACGCGCCCCGCGGTGATGCGTGCAGTTCAGGTCGACACCGACGGCGATCCTGGAACTGCCGCCGTGCAGCATGGCGCCCACCGAGCCCAGGGTCTCGGCGAGGACGGCGGAGGCGCCGCCGTGCAGCAGCCCGTACGGCTGGGTGTTGCCCTCCACCGGCATGGTGCCGACGACACGCTCGGCGGACGCCTCGGTGATCCGCACGCCCATACGGGTCCCGAGGTCGCCGGCGGAGAACAGGGCGGGCAGGTCGATGCCGAGGGCGGCGTACTCGTCGATGACCTCCTGAGGGAACTTCACATGCTGCTGCTCGCCCATGGGCCCGGCTCCGTTCGTCGTCGGTCGGCACTGCGCCTCGTCGTCGGTCGGCACCGCGCCGCTGAGCGGACGCTCAGTCGGTCGCCGATTGTTCCAGACGCACCACGACGGACTTGCTGGCCGGGGTGTTGCTGGTGTCCGCGGTGGCATCCAGGGGCACCAGGACGTTCGTCTCCGGGTAGTACGAGGCCGCGCAGCCGCGCGCGGTCGGGTAGTGCACCACCCGGAAGCCGCTCGCCCGCCGTTCCACACCGTCCTTCCACTCGCCGACCAGATCGACGTACGAGCCGTCGGCCACCCCGAGCCGCCGCGCGTCCTCGGGGTGGACGAGCACCACCCGCCGGCCGTTCCGGACGCCCCGGTAGCGGTCGTCCAGGCCGTAGATCGTGGTGTTGTACTGGTCGTGCGAGCGCAGCGTCTGGAGCAGCAGCCGCCCCTCGGGCAGCTCGGGGAACTCCACCGGGGCTGCTGTGAAGTTGGCCTTGCCGGTCGCGGTCGGGAAGCGGCGCTCGTCGCGCGGGGCGTGCGGCAGCGCGAAGCCGCCGGGGCGGGCCACGCGCGCGTTGAAGTCCTCGAAGCCGGGGACCACCCGTGCGATCCGGTCGCGGATCGCGCCGTAGTCCCGCTCGAACTCCTCCCACGGCACCACGCTGTCCTCGCCCAGCACCCGGCGGGCCAGCCGGGACACGATGGCCGGCTCCGACAGCAGCAGCGGGCTCGCGGGCGCCAGCCGGCCCCGGGAGGCGTGCACCATGCCCATCGAGTCCTCGACCGTGACGAACTGCTCGCCACCGCCCTGCACATCGCGCTCGGTGCGGCCGAGCGTGGGCAGGATCAGGGCGCGCGCGCCCGTGACGACGTGCGAGCGGTTGAGCTTGGTCGACACGTGCACGGTCAGCCGGGCCCGGCGCATGGCCGCCTCGGTGACCTCGGTGTCGGGCGAGGCGGAGACGAAGTTGCCGCCCATGGCGAAGAACACCTTCGCCTCGCCGTCGCGCAGGGCGCGGATCGCCCGGACGACGTCGTAGCCGTGCTCGCGCGGCGGGGCGAAGCCGAACTCCTTCTCCAGGGCGTCGAGGAAGGCCGGGGCGGGACGCTCGAAGATGCCCATCGTGCGGTCGCCCTGCACATTGGAGTGGCCGCGCACCGGGCACACGCCCGCGCCCGTGCGCCCGATGTTGCCGCGCAGCAGCAGGAAGTTGACCACCTCGCGGATGGTCGGCACCGAGTGCTTGTGCTGGGTCAGGCCCATCGCCCAGCACACGATGACGCGCCGGGAGGCGAGCACCATGTCCAGGGCGCGCTCGATCTCCGCGCGGGTGAGGCCGGTCGCGGCGAGCGTCCGGTCCCAGTCGGCGGCGCGGGCGGCGGCCGCGAACTCCTCGTAGCCGTGTGTGTGCTCGCGGACGAACAGCTCGTCCACGGCGCCCGGGGTCTGAAGGATCAGCCGGTTGAGGAGGCGGAAGAGGGCCTGGTCGCCGCCGATGCGGATCTGGAGGAACAGATCGGTGAGCGCGGCACCGGTGGCCAGGCCCTTCGGCGTCTGCGGGTTCTTGAAGCGCTCCAGGCCGGCCTCGGGCAGCGGATTGACGCTGATGATCTTCGCGCCGTTCGCCTTGGCCTTCTCCAGCGCGGAGAGCATCCGCGGGTGGTTCGTCCCCGGGTTCTGGCCGGCCACGATGATCAGATCGGCCTGGTGGAGGTCCTCCAGCAGGACGCTGCCCTTGCCGACGCCGATCGTCTCCGACAGGGCCGAACCGGACGACTCGTGGCACATGTTCGAGCAGTCGGGGAGATTGTTGGTGCCCAGCTCCCGCGCGAACAGCTGGTAGAGGAACGCGGCTTCGTTGCTGGTGCGGCCGGAGGTGTAGAAGACGGCCTCGTCGGGGGAGGAGAGCGCGGCGATCTCCTCGGCGACGATGCCGAAGGCGCGCTCCCAGGTGACCGGCTCGTAGTGGTCGGCGCCCTCCGGCAGATACATGGGGTGGGTCAGCCGCCCCTGCTGCCCCAGCCAGTAGCCGCTGCGGCCGGCCAGGTCCGACACGGGGTGCGCGGCGAAGAACTCCGGGGTGACCCGGCGCAGGGTCGCCTCCTCGGCGACCGCCTTCGCGCCGTTCTCGCAGAACTCCGCCGTGTGCCGGTGCTCCGGCTCGGGCCAGGCGCAGCCCGGACAGTCGAAGCCGTCCTTCTGGTTGACCCGCAGCAGGGTCAGCGCGGTGCGCTTGACCCCCATCTGCTGCCGGGCCATGCGCAGCGAGTGCCGGACGGCGGGCAGTCCCGCCGCCGCGTGCTCGGGCCCGTCCACCTGCGGCGCGTCCTGGACCGGATCACCCTTGGGCGGCTTGGTGGCCATCGGACGCTCTCCTTCGACTGGCGACTGCGTGGGTGCTGCCTGTGCTGCCTGTGCTGCCTTGCCCGGCCGGTACCGCGAGATGCGTATCCCGGGCCCCGCACCGGACCGTCTCCGATCCTCGCACGAGGCGGTGACAATGCCGCCTGCCGGGGAGGAGCGCGGACCGAGGGCCGGGGGCAGGCGCCCGGGGACGGTCCGGGGACGCCGGGGGCCTGGCGGCCGGGCACAGCGCGGGTGGCGTCCGGCTGTCAGTGGCACGTGGCAGGATCGGGGACGTGGCAGAGACAGCATCGAAGAAGACCGAGACCGACTCCGGCGGCACCCGTCCGCGGCTGATGCTCATGGACGGGCACTCGCTGGCCTACCGCGCGTTCTTCGCGCTGCCCGCGGAGAACTTCACCACCGCGACGGGCCAGCCGACGAACGCGATCTACGGCTTCGCGTCGATGCTGGCCAACACCCTGCGTGACGAGGCGCCCACGCACTTCGCGGTGGCGTTCGACGTCTCCCGCAAGACCTGGCGCTCCGAGGAGTTCACGGAGTACAAGGCGAACCGCTCCAAGACCCCCGACGAGTTCAAGGGGCAGGTGGAGCTGATCGGCGAGCTGCTCGACGCGATGCACGCCTCCCGCTTCGCCGTCGAGGGGTTCGAAGCGGACGACATCATCGCCACCCTCGCCACCCAGGCCGAGGCCGAGGGCTTCGACGTGCTGATCGTCACCGGCGACCGCGACTCCTTCCAACTGGTCTCCGAGCACACCACCGTGCTCTACCCCACCAAGGGCGTCTCCGAGCTGACCCGGTTCACCCCGGAGAAGGTCTTCGAGAAGTACGGGTTGACGCCCGCCCAGTACCCCGACTTCGCGGCGCTGCGCGGCGACCCGTCGGACAACCTGCCGGGCATCCCGGGCGTGGGCGAGAAGACGGCCGCGAAGTGGATCAACCAGTTCGGTTCGTTCGCCGAGCTGGTCGAGCGCGTCGAGGAGGTCAAGGGCAAGGCCGGGCAGAATCTGCGCGACCACCTGGAGGCCGTCAAGCTCAACCGCCGCCTCACCGAGCTGGAGCGCGGCGTCGAGCTGCCGAAGCGCGTCGCCGAGCTGGCCAGGGCCGCGTACGACCGCAAGGCCGTCGCGATGGTCCTGGACACCCTGGAGATCCGCAACCCGTCGCTGCGCGAGCGGCTCTTCGCCGTCGACCCCGGCGCCGAGGAGGCCGAGACCACGCCGGTCGCGACGGAGGGCGTGGAGCTGGACGGCGCGGTGCTGGGCACCGGCGAGCTGGCCGGCTGGCTCGCCGAGCACGGCGGCCGGACCCTGGGCGTCGCCACGGTCGACACCTGGGCGCTGGGCACCGGCTCGGTGGCCGAGGTCGCGCTGGCCGCCGGCGGCGGGGCCGCCGCCTGGTTCGACCCGACGCAGCTCGACGAGGCCGACGAGCAGGCGTTCGCCGGCTGGCTGGCCGACGCCGGCCGGACCAAGGTGTTCCACAACGCCAAGGGCGCCATGCGGGTCTTCGCCGAGCACGGCTGGAGCGTCGCGGGCGTCGCCATGGACACCGCGCTCGCCGCCTATCTGGTGAAGCCGGGACGCCGCTCCTTCGACCTGGACGCGCTGTCCCTGGAGTACCTGCACCGCGAGCTGGCACCGGCCGCGGCGGCCGACGGCCAGCTCGCCTTCGGCGCGGACGACGCCGCCGAGGCCGAGGCCCTGATGATCCAGGCGCGCGCCGTCCTCGACCTCGGCACCGCCTTCGGGGACCGCCTCCAGGAGGTCGGCGCCGCGGACCTGCTGCGCGACATGGAGCTGCCCACCTCCGCGCTGCTCGCCCGCATGGAGCGGCACGGCATCGCCGCCGACCGCACCCATCTGGAGGCGATGGAGCAGACCTTCGCCGGGGCGGTGCAGCAGGCCGTGAAGGAGGCGCACGCGGCGGCCGGGCACGAGTTCAACCTCGGCTCGCCCAAGCAGCTCCAGGAGGTCCTCTTCGGCGAGCTGGCCCTGCCGAAGACCAAGAAGACCAAGACGGGCTACACCACCGACGCCGACGCCCTGGCCTGGCTGGCCGGCCAGACGGACAACGAGCTGCCGGTGATCATGCTCCGCCACCGCGAGCAGGCCAAGCTCCGGGTGACCGTCGAGGGCCTGATCAAGACCATCGCCGCCGACGGCCGCATCCACACCACCTTCAACCAGACGGTCGCCGCGACCGGCCGCCTCTCCTCGACCGACCCGAACCTCCAGAACATCCCGGTGCGCACCGACGAGGGCCGGGCCATCCGCCGCGGCTTCGTGGTCGGCGAGGGCTTCGAGTCGCTGATGACCGCCGACTACAGCCAGATCGAGCTGCGCGTCATGGCCCATCTGTCCGAGGACGCGGGCCTGATCGAGGCGTTCACCTCCGGTGAGGACCTGCACACCACCGCGGCCTCGCAGGTCTTCGCCGTCGAGCGCTCGGCGGTGGACGCGGAGATGCGCCGCAAGATCAAGGCCATGTCCTACGGCCTGGCGTACGGCCTGTCGGCCTTCGGCCTCTCCCAGCAGCTGAACATCGAGGCGGGCGAGGCCCGCGCCCTGATGGACGCCTACTTCGAGCGGTTCGGCGGCGTGCGGGACTATCTGCACCGGGTGGTGGACGAGGCCCGCGCGACCGGCTACACCGAGACCCTGTTCGGCCGCCGCCGCTACCTCCCCGACCTCAACAGCGACAACCGCCAGCGCCGCGAGATGGCCGAGCGGATGGCCCTCAACGCGCCGATCCAGGGCACGGCGGCCGACATCGTCAAGATCGCCATGCTCAACGTGGACCGGGCGCTGGCCGAGGCCGAGCTGAGGTCCCGGATGCTTCTCCAGGTCCACGACGAGATCGTGCTGGAGATCGCCCCCGGCGAGCGCGCGGCCGTGGAGGAGATCGTCCGCCGCGAGATGGCCGGCGCGGTCCGGCTCAGGGCGCCCCTGGACGTCTCGGTGGGCGTGGGACCGGACTGGGAGTCGGCGGCGCACTGACGGCCGCCGGGCGCCGCGCACGGCCCGGCCGGGACGGGTCCGGCGCCCGGCTTCCTGTGCCGTCCGCCGGACCCGTCCGTGTGCACCACCGGGCCGCCGGCTCGACCGGAGGGGCCCGGACCTGCGGCGACTGCGTGTACATCACTCACGTGGCCCCCGCGAAGACGCAGCGGCACGCCCCGCCCGACAGGATCTGGGCATGGGTATACGCATGCTCAACCACCGGCCGGCGGTATCCCAGACAGCCGTCGGCGCGGCCCCGGCCGCGTCGCCCCCGCCGGTTCCGGCCCTCGCGTCGACCGCGAGCACCGCCCGCGTCCCGACCGACCTCGCGGTCACCCTCCGTCGGGCCGCGCGGGACGCGCGCCGCCGGTTCACCCCCGGCGCGCGGCTTCCCTGGCGGCTGTGGGCCGATCTGACGCGCGGCTACGCGGCGCTCCTGCTCGCCCGGGTGCCGCGCCCGGTCCCCACCCGCACCGTGACCGTCTTCGTCGCGGCCTCCCCGGCCGTGCCCCGCCGCCCGAGCGGCCCGGCACCACGCGAGACCCACCCGGAGCGTCCGGAGCGTCCGGAGCGCCCGGAGCGTCCGGAGCGTCCGGAACGATCCGACCGCCCCGACCGCCGGGACCGGAAGAACCGCAGGGACCGCCCGGACCGCCCGGCTCGCACGGACCGGCCCGATCGGACGGGCCACCCGTCCCCTCAGGATCACCAGGGCCGCCGCAACGGTCCGGGCCGCCGCGACCGGTAGTCCGCCCAGCGCGACCGGTGGTCCGGCCACCGCGACCGATAGCCGAACCGAACGGAACCGAACGGAACGGAACGGAACGGAACCGAACCGAACTGGTCCGGACCGGTCCGGGCCGGTCGTCGGTGGGCCGCGAGCGGCGGAGACCGCCGGGGACGGGACCCGGACCGGGACCGGAACCAGGGAGGGCCCGGCCCCCCCGGAGGCCGGAGGCCCGCCGCCTCACCGAACCCGTAGGCCGCCGTCCCGCCGACGCCCGTCGTCGCCTCCCGCACCCGGATCCGGCCGACCGGCGTCCCCACCCTCCTTGCTTCCGACGCCCCCGCTCCCGACGCCCCCGCTCCCGACACGCTCGCCCCCCGCGCCACCCCTGTGCCGGTGGCGCACCCGCACCACCACCGCGTACGCCGTCACCCCCACCACCAGCCCGGCGCCCGCGCCGAAGCACACGGTGGGGATCAGGTCGAACAGGCCCCCGCCCCCGCCCCTCCCGTCCGCGGCCCACGAGCGGGCGACCCGTTGCACCGTCCCGGCCGCCGCGCAGCCGCCGATCAGGGCCGGGCCCCACCACCGGTCCCGGGCCGGCAGCACCGGAACCCCGGCCCCGGCCGGCTCGACGGCCACCGCCCGCCGCAGCGCGTGGACGACGAAACCGGTGATCGCGACCGCCGCCACCACCGAGCCGCCGTACTGGAGGCAGCGGTAGCCCGGCGCGCCCCCGATCCGGTGGTCCAGCACCGGGAGCACCCGTACACCCCACCGGTCATGGTGGGTGAAGGCGTCCCAGACCACATGGGTCAGCGCGCCCGCGGCCGCGGAGAGGTACCAGCGCGCCACCGAGGAGGGCTCCACGCGCGCGCGTGGAGCACCGCACCGCAGCAGTGCCGCGGGCCGCCCCTGGACGCTCCGGGGGAGCAGCGCCACCAGGGGTTCGCGGGCCATGAGCCACAGCCAGGCCAGGAGCCAGGCCGTCGGCACGTCCACCGTCACGACGCCGGGCAGGGAGTGGGTGAAGGTGCCGAATCCCATCGCCGGGCAGCGCGTTCGCCGCGTAGAAGGTCGCGTCCGGTGCGAAGGAACCCGCGAAGAGCACCACCGGCACCAGCCGCCACCGGCCCGTGCCGTCCCCGCGCACGGCGGGCAGCACGGCGGCCGCGTGGCTCAGAGTGAACGGCAACGGAACCCCCCACAAGGCGTGTTGACCGGGCCGGACGACCCGGACGACCGATACGCCCAGTATGCGGGAGAGAGAACCGGACACCTCGGTTCCGCGTCCTCGTGCGGCCGAAGGTGGCCAACCGGAGCAAACCGGGCACGAACCGCTCCCGACACAAAGGAAGTTGTCGTAGGGTCACCTGGGTCGTGCATTCGGAAGGCTCCACAAGGGCAACCAGTACCGCGGGTCAACCGTCACAACAGGGCGAACACACAGGAACAGAGGGACGCTCGGGCGTTCACGGGAGGGGTTCACTCCATGGCGGCGCATTTCGGCAGGAGGCTGTACAAAGGGGCGGCGACCACGGCTGTGGCCGCGGTCGCGGTCGCGGCGCTCTCCGCTTCGGAGGCTCCCGGTGTGACGGCCGGCGACGACGGCAGACAGACGGCGGCCGGTGCGTCCTCCGCCCCCGACACCGCCGCGGGCGCCGGGGACACCGCGACCGGTGACACGCAGTACTACACGGACCTGCCGCCGCTGAAGAGCCCCGAGCCCGTCACCGGCACCGGCACGGGGAGCGGCACCCCCGCCGCCGGCGGCCCGGCCGAGGCGGGCATACCCGCCACCGTGCTCGACGCCTACAAGAAGGCCGAGTCCGAGCTGCGGACCGCCAAGCCGGGCTGCAACCTGCCCTGGCAACTGCTCGCCGCGATCGGCCGGGTCGAGTCCGGCCAGGCCCGCGGCGGCCAGGTGGACGCCCAGGGCACGACGCTCACCCCGATCCTCGGCCCCGTCCTCGACGGCAGCGGTTTCGCGCACATCAGCGACACCGACCACGGCGCCTACGACGGCGACAGCACCTATGACCGCGCGGTCGGCCCCATGCAGTTCATCCCCTCCACCTGGAAGTGGGCGGGCCGGGACGGCAACGGTGACGGCAAGAAGGACCCCAACAACATCTACGACGCCGCCCTGGCCACCGCGCACTACCTGTGCCGCAACGACTGGGACCTGTCGGACCAGGCGGACCTGAACAGCGCGATCCTCAGCTACAACCACTCGCAGGAGTACCTGAACACCGTCCTGTCCTGGCTGGAGTACTACCGCAAGGGCACCCACTCCGTGCCGGACGGCACCGGCCAGCTGCCGAGCCACAGCAGCGGCGGCGGCACCCCCGGGACGTCGCCCACGAACCCCTGGCAGCCGACCGTGCCGACGACCGGCCCCGGGAAGTCCGGCAAGCCGGGCACACCGGCCGAGCCGGGCAGGCCGAGCACCCCGGGCAAGCCTGCCAAGCCGAGCAAGCCGGGCAAGCCGGGCGGCGGCTCCCCGACCGAGCCGCCCACCAAGCCTCCGACGCCCCCCACCAAGCCCTCCACGCCCACCGACACCGTGGACCACCTGAAGGACGCGGGCACGGGCGAGCTGACGGCGAGGGCCGGCGACGCCTTCGCGCGGAGGATCAGCGCCCGCGCCGAGACCAAGGCCGGCAAGGCGGTCGCCAAGGTCAGGATCCGGTTCGTGATCGACGGTGACACCGACGCCGCCTTCGCGGGGGGCGAGAAGGTCGCCACCATCGTCACCGACGCCTCCGGTACGGCCGTCGCACCGGCGCTCCAGGCCGGTGAGAAGACGGGCTCCTTCACCGTGCAGGCCCTGCTCGTGGGCCGCACGGTCTCCGCCGTCCAGTACAAGGCCACGGTCACCGCGCGCGCCGCCGACAAGCTCGTCCGCACCGGCGACACGCCGCTGCTCTGCACGCCCGGCGGCACCTTCGCCGACCAGATCGAGGTCAAGGCCACCTACAAGGGCGCCGTCGCGGACCGGGTCGCGGCCACCGCCACCCTGGTCAAGTCCGCCGAGGACGGCACCGAGAACGACAAGGGCCCCTACTTCAAGGGCGACGACGACAAGCCCGTACGCACCCTGACGGACCTCAGGACCGACGACAAGGGCCTGCTCAAGCTGCCCGAGCTGTACGCGGACGACACCACCGGCACCTTCCTGCTCCGCATCACCACCACCGGTGGCGCGACCCTGACCGTGGAGCTGAAGGTCGCGGCGGACGGCACCGCCGAACCGTCACCGGACCCGTCCGGGTCCCCGTCCACGTCCCCGTCACCGTCCGGGTCCCCGTCGGCATCCCCGTCCACCGGCTCGTAGGCCGCGCGGCGGCACCGGCACATCACCGGGGCGCCCCCCTCCCGCACCGGCGCGGGAGCGGGGCGCCCCGGCGCGTGCGGCCCGGGACCGGCCGGCGGGTCAGCGCCGCAGCCGGGCGTTGGTGTGCCGGGTCGGCTCGGCGATCGCCGGGTCCTCGGGCCAGGGGTGCTTCGGGTACCGCCCGCGCAGCTGAGCCCGTACGCCCTTGTAGCCGTCCCGCCAGAAGGACGCGAGGTCGGCGGTGACGGCGACGGGACGGCCGGCGGGGGAGAGCAGGTGCACGAGGACCGGCATCCCGGCCACGGCGGGCGAGGTGTCCAGCCCGAACATCTCCTGGAGCTTCACCGCGAGCACCGGCCGCTCGGGATCGCCGTAGTCGACCCGGACGGCCGACCCGCTGGGCACGGTGATCCGCTCCGGGGCCAGTTCGTCGAGGCGGGCCGCCTCCCCCGAGGCCCACGGCAGCAGCCGGGACAGCCCCTGCCCGGCGTCGATCCGCGCGAGGTCCGCGCGGCGGCGGGCACGGCCGAGTTCCGGCTCCAGCCACTCCTCCACGCGCGCGTGCAGGGCGTCGTCGCCCACATCGGGCCAGGGCGCGCCGAGCCGCCGGTGCAGGAAGGCGAGCCGCCGCCGCAGCGCCTCGGCCCCCGGCGACCAGCGCAGCAGCCCCCAGCCCTCCTGACGCAGTCCCTGGAGCAGCGCCTCGCGCACGAGCGCGGGAGCGGGGTCGGTGAGGGGCCGTGCCCTCAGCTCCACCGCACCCAGCCGTTCGACCCGCCGCGCGACGACGTCCCCGCCGGCCCAGCCGACCTCCTCCCGCTCCTCGTGCAGCGCCCCGGCCGCACGCCGGGCGATGTCCTCGTCGACGGCCGCGGCGAGCTGCACGCGCGCGTGCCCCCGGCCCAGCGGCCGGTCGGCGACCGCGACGGCGAGCCACGGCGACCCGCGCAGCGCGGACCCCTCGGCCGGCTCCGCCCGGGTGCCGGAGACCATCAGGTACGAACCGCCGTCCAGCCGCGCCACCCGCTCGGGGAAGGCCAGCGCGGCGACCAGCCCGGCCACGTCCTCCTCCCGGCGCCCGCCGGAGGACTCCGCCGCGCGTCCTTCCGGGGCGGGCGCCGCGGACCCCTTCGCCGCGGCCCGCAGCCGCCGCACCTCCGTGCGCCACCGCCCCGCGTACGGGTCGCCGCCGCGCCGGGCGGCGCGCAGCGCGGCCGCGAGATCGTCGCCGTACTCCCGGGGCACCTCCTCGCTGAGCAGCGCGACCACCTCCGCGGCCCGCTCCGCCGCGTCACCGGCGCCCGCGTCGAGCAGGGCCCGTCCGAGCCGGGGATGCACGCCGAGCCGGGCCAGCCGCGCACCGCGCTCCGTGGCGCGCCCGTCCGGACCGACCGCGCCCACGGCGGCCAGCACCTCCCGCGCCGCCGCCATCGCCCCGGCGGGCGGCGGATCGAGCAGGGCGAGCCCGGAGGCGTCCGGGTCGCCCCAGCAGGCCGCCTGAAGGGCGAACGCGGTGAGGTCGGCCACCTTGATCTCCGGCGCCGGGAACCGCGGCAGGCGGCCGTCCTCGGCCTCGGTCCAGCACCGGTACACCGTGCCCGGCGCCTCCCGTCCGGCCCGGCCCGTCCGCTGCCGTCCGGCCGCCTGCGAGGCCCGTACGGTCGTCAGCGCGCTCAGCCCGCGCGCGTGGTCGACCCGAGGCTCCCGGGCGAGCCCCGCGTCCACCACGACCCTGACGCCGGGCACCGTCAGCGAGGACTCCGCGACCGACGTGGCGAGCACCACCCGGCGCCGCGTCCCGGGTGCCAGCACCGCGTCCTGCACGGCCGCCGGGGCCCGTCCGTGCACCTGGAGCACATCCGTGCCGTCCAGGTCCTTCAGCGCGCCCGCGACCCGGGCGAGCTCGCCCGCGCCCGGCAGGAAGCACAGCACGTCACCGGTCCGCTCGGCCAGCGCCCGCCGCACCACCGACCCCACGTGCGCGAGCAGCGCGGGATCCACCCGCATGCCGTGCGGCGGCCGCACCGGGCGCGCGGGCGGCGCCCACACCACCTCCACCGGGTACGACACACCGGCCGCCTCGACCACCGGCGCCCCGCCCAGCAGCCGCGCCCAGCCCTCGGCGTCCGTGGTCGCCGACGCGGCCACGAGCCGCAGCTCCGGCCGCAGCGCCTCCCGTACGTCGCACAGGAACGCCGCGGCCGTGTCCGCGTCCAGATGCCGCTCGTGGCACTCGTCGAGGACCACCGCGTCCACACCGGCCAGCTCCTGGTCGCGCTGGAGGCGCTGGAGCAGCACACCGGTGGTGACGACCTCCACGCGCGTGCGCGGCCCGACGACGCGTTCCCCGCGGACGGTGTGGCCGACGCTCCCGCCGGGCCGTTCGCCCAGCAGCCAGGCCATCCGCCGGGCCGCGGCGCGCGCCGCGATCCGCCGCGGCTCGGCCACGACCACCCGCCGGGCCGGACCCCCGCCGGTCAGCCCGGCCAGGGCGAGCGGCACCAGCGTGGTCTTGCCGGTGCCGGGCGGGGCCACCAGGACGGCACTGCCGTGCCCGTCGAGCGCGTCGTTCAGGGCGGGGAGGGCCGCGCGCACGGGGAGCGCGGCCAGGGCGTCGTCACGGATCACGCCCCCAGTGTCGTACGGGTACGGGAACGCCCTCCACGCGCGCGTGGAGGGCGGACGGGAATCGCGGTCCGTGTCCGGGCCGGCGTCAGTCCCGCTCGCAGACGAAGATCGCCGTCCCCGGGATGAGGTGTCCGCGCAGCGGAGACCAGCCGCCCCACTCGGAGGTGTTCCAGTCGGGCCACTCCGGTTCGACCAGGTCCACCAGGCGGAACCCGGACGCGACCACGTCGCGGACCCGGTCGCCCAGGGTGCGGTGGTGCTCGACGTAGACCGCGCCGCCCTCCTCGTCCTGCTCCACGTAGGGCGTGCGGTCGAAGTAGGAGGCGGACACCGACAGACCCTCCGGGCCGGGCTCGTCGGCGAACGCCCACCGGACGGGGTGCGTCACCGAGAAGACGAACCGCCCGCCCGGTCGCAGCACCCGGCGCACCTCCCGCAGCACCAGCCGCGGGTCGGCGACGAAGGGCAGCGCCCCGTACGCCGAGCAGGCCAGGTCGAACGAACCGTCCGCGAAGGGGAGCACGGCGGCGTCCGCGCACACCAGGGGGAACGGTCCGCCGATGCGCAGCGCGTGCTGGAGCTGGCGGTGGGAGAGGTCGAGGGCGACCGGACGCGCGCCCTGCCCGGCCAGCCAGCGCGAGCACTGGGCCGCGCCGGCGCCGATCTCCAGGACGTCCTTGCCCTTCAGGTCCTCGGGCGGACCGAGGAGTTCCGCCTCCACCTCGTCCAGGCCCTCGGGACACCACACGAAGCGCTCGTCGCCGAGGAACGTGCCGTGCTCGACCTGGTACTCGTCGGCGTTCCGGTCCCACCAGCCGCGGTTGGCGCGGGCGCTCTCGGCGACACCGGCCGCGCGTCGGGTGGCCTCGGGCTCGCACAGTTCGGACTCTTGGATGATCGGCTCCCTCGTACTAGTCTGCGGGCTCTTCCGTGCGCCCCCGTGGCGCGCGCCGCCGGGGGCGTTCCGGTGCCGGTAGGGCCCCGGAGGACGGTTCCTGCGCCGGGAATGCGGTGTTCGCCCCGGGTGTGCGGCTTCGCGCATTGACCCTGCCCGGCTGCCCCCGTATGCTACAAGTTGCGCTGCGGGCCTGCGCGCCTCAGACGGAGCAGGCTGCGCTCGCATCTGTTGTATGTCCCCTCGGTTCTCGAGGCGCCACCAGCGGTTTTGTGTGGCGCTTCCTTGGCTGTCCGGCTTCTGCAGAGCGAAACGGGCTCCCGGCGTAAGCAGTACCTACGACTTCAATGTCCGTACCGGAGCCCTTTCCCACATGACGAGCAGCACCGAGACCACCGCCACCACCCCGCAGGTAGCGGTCAACGACATCGGTAACGAGGAAGCATTCCTCGCCGCGATCGACGAGACGATCAAGTACTTCAACGACGGCGACATCGTCGACGGCGTCATCGTGAAGGTCGACCGGGACGAGGTCCTGCTCGACATCGGTTACAAGACCGAAGGTGTCATCCCGAGCCGCGAGCTCTCGATCAAGCACGACGTCGACCCGAACGAGGTCGTCGCCGTCGGTGACGAGATCGAGGCCCTTGTCCTTCAGAAGGAGGACAAGGAAGGCCGCCTGATCCTCTCGAAGAAGCGCGCCCAGTACGAGCGTGCCTGGGGCACCATCGAGAAGATCAAGGAAGAGGACGGCATCGTCACCGGTACCGTCATCGAGGTCGTCAAGGGTGGTCTCATCCTCGACATCGGCCTCCGCGGCTTCCTCCCGGCCTCCCTGGTCGAGATGCGCCGTGTCCGCGACCTCCAGCCCTACGTGGGCAAGGAGCTCGAGGCGAAGATCATCGAGCTGGACAAGAACCGCAACAACGTGGTCCTGTCCCGCCGTGCCTGGCTGGAGCAGACCCAGTCCGAGGTCCGCCAGACGTTCCTCACGACCCTCCAGAAGGGTCAGGTCCGCTCCGGCGTGGTCTCCTCGATCGTCAACTTCGGTGCCTTCGTGGACCTGGGTGGCGTCGACGGTCTGGTCCACGTCTCCGAGCTGTCCTGGAAGCACATCGACCACCCCTCCGAGGTCGTCGAGGTCGGCCAGGAGGTCACGGTCGAGGTCCTCGACGTCGACATGGACCGCGAGCGCGTCTCCCTGTCGCTGAAGGCGACCCAGGAAGACCCGTGGCAGCAGTTCGCCCGCACCCACCAGATCGGCCAGGTCGTGCCCGGCAAGGTCACGAAGCTGGTGCCGTTCGGTGCGTTCGTCCGCGTGGACGAGGGCATCGAGGGTCTGGTCCACATCTCCGAGCTGGCCGAGCGCCACGTGGAGATCCCGGAGCAGGTCGTCCAGGTCAACGACGAGATCTTCGTCAAGGTCATCGACATCGACCTCGAGCGCCGTCGCATCAGCCTCTCGCTGAAGCAGGCCAACGAGTCCTTCGGTGCCGACCCGTCGGCGGTCGAGTTCGACCCGACCCTGTACGGCATGGCCGCGTCCTACGACGACCAGGGCAACTACATCTACCCCGAGGGCTTCGACCCCGAGACCAACGACTGGCTCGAGGGCTACGAGAAGCAGCGCGAGGAGTGGGAGCGCCAGTACGCCGAGGCGCAGACGCGCTTCGAGCAGCACCAGGCGCAGGTCATCAAGTCCCGCGAGGCGGACGAGAAGGCCGCTGCCGAGGGTGGCGACACCGCGGGTGGGGCTCCGGCCGCGTCCGGTGGTGGCGGTTCGTACTCCTCCGAGGGCGGCGACACCTCCGGTGCGCTGGCTTCGGACGAGGCCCTGGCGGCCCTGCGCGAGAAGCTGGCCGGCGGCCAGAGCTGACCGCTCGCCGTCAGGCGCCCGCAGTAAGTGCACGACCGCGGCCCGTACCCCCTGTGTGGGGGTACGGGCCGCGGCCTTGTGTGCGCGCGGGACCGGCCGGTGCCCGGCGGTGCTCGTCCTCACGGCGTCGGCGTCACCTCGATGTTCGTCAGGCCCTTCCCGCCGGTCACCGTGTTGCTGTCGTAGACGGTGGTCGGACAGCTCGTGCTCCGGCCGGTCACGTCGACGGCCAGCCGGGTCGGGCCGGTCGCACCCGTCAGAGTCGACTTGTTGCCACGGAACACCGTGCCGCAGCCCCAGCCGGACTGCTGGGTGTGGGTCTGGTAGCCGTCGTTCGTGGTGCGGGTGCCGGTGTTGTCCTGGACCAGGACGCCGTTGCCCTTCACATCGACCCAGGAGTCGTCGTAGTTGGCTCCGGTGAGTCCGCTGCCGTCGAACGTGTTCCCGACGATCCGGGCGCCGGTGGTGCCCTCCTTGATGTCGACGTTCTCGCCTCCGACACCGGGCCCGATGGTGTTGCCCAGGATCTGGATGTTGTCGCTGCGGTCCGAGAGCGTGTTGGCGGTGCCGACGTAGACGCCCTCGCCCATGCCCCGGCCGTCGTGCCCGGTGTCGTAGATCCGGGAGTTCCGGATGACGCCGTCCGTGCTGGAGTCACGGAAGTGGACGCCCTCCATGTCGAGGTCGTGCACGGTCACACCGTCCACGATCACGCCCCGCGCGGCGTCGATCATGATTCCCTTCTGGCCGCCGGTGACGGTCAGCCCGCTGACCGTCCAGTACGACGCGCCGTTCAGGTGCAGTCCGTAGCCGCCGCCCGCGGTGAGCACGGCCCCGGCCGAGCCGGTCAGGGTGATGCGGGCGCCGGAGGTGGCCGCCCGGGTGGCCTTGAAGTTGCCGGTGTACGTGCCGTCGGCGAGGTGGATCGTGTCGCCCGGGGCCGCCGCGGACAGCGCCGCCTTGAGCTGGGCCGCGGTGGAGACCTCGACCACCGGGGCGGCCGCCCGCGCGTCCGGGGCGCCCAGGAGCGGGGCGGCGAGGGCCGCGGTGACGGTGAGCAGGGAGGTGAGCGACGTGCGGGAACGTCTGCGCATGGGGGAGCCTTCCTGTGGTCACGAAGACTGGCGGGTGCGGGCGGTGCGGGTTCGCGTACCTGAACCGAGGGCGGCCACATGAACCATGGGACCGCTCCGGGACCGTAAGAGAGAGGCATGAGCGCGTCAAGAGTGTCGGTGTGGCGGGCCGGGAGCCGCGCGACGGCACGCGGCAGCGGGGAATGCCCGCGCCCCGCTCCTCGTTGTGAACCGATGAACACGAGGAGGGGCGATCACAGTGCTTGATCCGCAGGGTTTGTACACATGGGAGCCGAAGGGCCTGGCGGTCGTCGACATGGCGCTCGCGCAGGAGTCGGCCGGCCTGGTCATGCTCTACCACTTCGACGGCTACATCGATGCGGGGGAGACCGGCGACCTGATCGCCGGCGGGCTGCTCGACTCCCTGCCCCACCAGGTCGTGGCCCGCTTCGACCACGACCGGCTCGTGGACTACCGCGCCCGCCGGCCGCTGCTGACCTTCAAGCGCGACCGCTGGAGCGCGTACGAGGAGCCCTCCATCGAGGTGCGCCTCGTCCAGGACGCCACCGGCGCGCCGTTCCTGCTGCTGTCCGGGCCCGAGCCGGACGTCGAGTGGGAGCGTTTCGCGGCGGCCGTACGGGAGATCGTGGAGCGGCTGGGCGTACGCCTCGCCGTGTCCTTCCACGGCATCCCCATGGGCGTCCCGCACACCCGCCCGGTCGGCCTGACCCCGCACGGCAACCGCAGCGACCTCGTCCCCGGCCACCGCAGCCCCTTCGAGGAGGCCGAGGTGCCCGGCAGCGCCGCCGCCCTGCTGGAGTACCGGCTCATGGAGGCCGGGCACGACGTCCTGGGCGTCGCCGCGCACGTACCGCACTACATCGCCCGCTCGCCGTACCCGGACGCGGCTCTGACCGTGCTGGAGGCCATCACGGCCGCCACCGGCCTGGTGCTGCCGGGCCTCGCCCACTCCCTGCGCAACGACGCCCACCGCACCCAGACCGAGATCGACCGGCAGATCCGCGAGGGCGACGAGGAGCTGACCTCCCTGGTTCAGGGCCTTGAGCACCAGTACGACGCGGCCGCCGGAGCGGAGACCCGCGGCAACATGCTCGCCGAGCCCGTGGAGATCCCCTCGGCGGACGAGATCGGCCGGGAGTTCGAACGGTTCCTGGCCGAACGGGAGGGCGAGAACTGACCGCCCCCGCCGGGCCCGGCGCCCGCGCCGCCCGCGCCAGGCCCTAAGCTGCCGCCATGCTGAAGGTGGGCCTGACCGGGGGCATCGGAGCCGGTAAGAGCGAGGTGTCACGGCTGCTCGTGGAGTGCGGGGCGGTGCTGATCGACGCCGACCGCATCGCGCGCGAGGTGGTCGCCCCGGGCACACCGGGACTGGCCGCCGTGGCCGACGCCTTCGGCCCCGAGGTGCTCGCCGCCGACGGCAGCCTGGACCGCCCCCGGCTGGGCGCCGTGGTCTTCGCCGACCCGGAGCGGCTCGCGGTCCTCAACGCGATCGTGCACCCCCTGGTGGGGGCCCGTTCACGCGAACTGGAGGAGGCCGCCGCCGAGGACGCCGTCGTCGTCCACGACGTCCCGCTCCTCACCGAGAACGGCCTGGCCCCCCTCTACGACCTCGTGATCGTCGTCGACGCCCGCCCCGAGACCCAGCTCGACCGGCTCGTACGGCTGCGTGGCATGACCGAGGAGGACGCACGCGCGCGCATGGCCGCGCAGGCGACGCGCGAACAGCGCCTGGAGATCGCCGACATCGTCATCGACAACGACGTACCGCTGGACCGGCTGCGCGAACGGGTGCGCGAGGTCTGGACGCGACTGGCCGGCAGGGCGCACACCGCACCGGCCGGCGACCGGGAGTAGCCCGCGCGCCCCGGCGCGGGCCGCGACCGCCGGAATACGGTTGCCCGGTCGGGGCGTTGGACCCTTCCAGCAAGGGAAGGACTCAGCCGTGCCCGAGACCAGCGGTTCCCCCGGACGTACTCCGGAGACGCATGTCATCGACTTCCGCGCCGCCGAACACCTGCTCGCCGCGCGGGACCCACAAGGCGCGGTGAAGCTGCTCGACGGCGTCATCGCCGCGCATCCCGAGAACACGGCCGCCCGGCTGCTGCGCGCCCGCGCCTTCTTCGCCGCCGCGCAACTGAGACCGGCCGAGCTGGAGTTCACCATCGTCCTGGAGCGGGAGCCGGACAACGCGTACGCGCACTTCGCGCTCGCCCGGACCTACGAGCGGCAGGGCCGGCCCGACCAGGCCAAGCGCCACTTCCGGCTGGCCGCCGCGCTGGACCCCAACCCGGAGTACCTGCAACGGGCCAAGTTCGACACCTGACCGGGCCGGTTGGTTCCGTGGGTGTGGCGCCCTCAGTCGGGCGGCCGGTACGGGGGGACGTCACGGCCCGGCTGGTAGTGCGGACCCTGACGCAGATGACGGACGATGACCGCGAAGTCGACCGCGATCACCAGCCACAGCACACCACAGGCCGCCGCCCACCCCGGCCGCCCGACCAGCACGAACACGGCCACGCCGAACATCGCCCAGGCCAGCCCCCACACGCTCAGCCAGAACCGCGCCCGCAGAGCACTGCGCGCGGTCGTCGGTTCACTGCCCGTACGCATCGCCGCTCACCACTTCTCCCTGCCAACGTACTCTCGGCGCGGCGGCGGCGCGGCGGCGCGAGGAGTACGGCGGGCGAGGAGTACGCCGGGTCGAGGCGCACGGCGGCTCCGGGAGCGTGACGGCCGTGACGGTGTGTCGGTGGGGTGGCGGGGCGGTGGGGTGGTCAGTGGCTCCGCGGACGGCCCTGCGGACCGCTCGGACCGTCCAGGGTGCCCATGTCGCGCAGCCGTTCCAGCTCCCGGCGGTCGCGCTTGGTCGGCCGCCCGGCCCCGCGGTCGCGCACCCCGGCGGGCGCGACGGCCTCCCGGGGCGGGGGCGGCGGGGAGTTGTCGACGTAGCACTGGACGGCCACGGGCGCGCCGACCCGCTTGCGGATCAGCCGGGTGACCACGACGATCCGCTCCCGGCCCTCGCCGCGCAGCCGCACCTCGTCACCGACGCGGACGGAGTGCGCGGGCTTGACCCGCTCGCCGTTCACCCGCACATGGCCGCCCCGGCAGGCGGTGGCGCCGACGGAGCGGGTCTTGACCAGGCGGACGGCCCAGATCCAGCTGTCGATCCGCACGGTCTCGCCCGCGCCCGGACCGGCCGCCGCAGCGGCGGCCACGGCGGCGGCGACCCGGGGATCGACGGCGGCCGTCCCCGCGGCGGCGCCGTCCTCGTGCCCCTGCCCGTCCGCGCCGCCCCGGCGCTCGCCGTCCCCGCCCGGGGCGCCCCTGTCCTGGTCGCGGTCCATGTCGTCTCCCGAAGCCATGGACCCGACCTTAGCCGCCCGGACCCGCCGGCTCCGGAGGTATTTACGGTGGAGGCATGGACAGCAGCAGTCTCGACGCTCTCGACCGGCGCATCACCCGCTGCCGGGCCTGCCCGCGCCTGGTGGCCTGGCGCGAGGAGGTGGCCGAGACCAAACGGGCCGCCTTCGCCGACTGGACGTACTGGGGCCGCCCCGTACCGGGCTTCGGCCCCCCGGACGCACGGCTGCTGATCGTCGGACTCGCCCCGGCCGCGCACGGCGCCAACCGCACCGGCCGCATGTTCACCGGGGACCGTTCCGGCGACGTCCTGTACCGGGCGCTGTACGACGTGGGCCTGGCCTCCCGGCCCACCGCCGTCCGTGCCGACGACGGCCTGGAACTGTACGGCGTGCGCATCACCTCGCCGGTGCACTGCGCCCCGCCCGCCAACAAGCCGACCCCCGGCGAGCGGGACACCTGCCGGCCCTGGCTGGTCCAGGAACTGCACCTGCTGCGGCCCACCCTGCGGGCGGTGGTGGTGCTCGGCGGGTTCGGCTGGCAGGCCGCGCTGCCCGCGTTCACCGAGGCGGGCTGGACGGTGCCCCGGCCCCGCCCCGCCTTCGCGCACGGCACCCGGGTGGCGCTCCCCGGCCTCGACCTCTTCGGCTGCTTCCACGTCAGCCAGCGCAACACCTTCACCGGCCGCCTCACCCCGGCGATGCTCCGTGACGTCCTGCGCACGGCGGCGGACGCGGCGGGGCTGGAGACGAAGCCGGAGGAATGACCGCGCGGGCGGCGAGGACGGGACAGCAGCCCCGGGCACGGGAGGCGCGGCGGAAAACCGGGGGACGGCGCCGCCACGCCCCGGCTAGGGTGCGCCGATGCCCCTCTATCCGGAGACCGAACCGTACGACCACGGCCTGCTCGACGTCGGCGACGGCAACCACGTCTACTGGGAGACCTGCGGCAACCCGGACGGCAAGCCCGCGCTGGTGCTGCACGGCGGCCCCGGCTCCGGCTGCACCCCCGGCCACCGGCGCTACTTCGATCCGGCCGTCTACCGGATCGTGCTCCTCGACCAGCGCGGCTGCGGGCGCTCCGTGCCGCACGCGAGCGCCCACGACACCGACATGAGCGTCAACACCACCCGGCACCTCCTGTCCGACCTGGAACTGCTGCGCCGGCACCTGGGCATCGAGCGGTGGCTGGTGTGGGGCGCCTCCTGGGGCTCGGTCCTGGGACTGCGGTACGCCCAGACCCACCCCGGGGTGGTCTCCGAGCTGGTGCTCACCGGGGTCGCCACCGGTTCGAACGCCGAGGTGGCCCTGCTGACCCACGGACTAGGCAGGTTCTTCCCCGACGCCTTCGCCCGCTTCCTCGCCGAACTGCCCGAGGACGCCGACCGCACCGGCAACCTCGCCGCCGCCTACAGCCGGCTGCTCGAATCGCCCGACCCGGCGGTGCGCGCGCGGGCGGCGCGGGCCTGGACCGACTGGGAGACGGCGATCGTCCCCGCCCCGCCGCGTTCCGTGCCCCGCTACGAGGACCCGGCGTTCCGCATGGCCTTCGCCCGCACCGTCACGCACTACTTCGGCAACGACCACTTCCTCGGCCCGGACAACGACGAGGGCGTGGTCCTGCGGGACGCCCCCCTGCTGGCGGGCATCCCCGGCACCCTCGTCCAGGGCGGCCTCGATTTCGGCAACCTCCTCGGCATCGTCTGGCGCCTGGAGCGGGCCTGGCCGGACAGCGAGCTGGTGCTCGTGGACCGGGCCGGGCACCACGCGGGCGCCCCCGGGGTGGTGGACGTCCTGGTCGCGGCCACGGACCGGTACGGCGCCCGTGGCTGACGCGGCCGCTCCGGCCCCGCGGCGGCTGCCCGCGGACGCCTGCCGGTGTGCCGCCGCCCGCCCTCAGGGGCGCCAGACGTACCGCACGTCCGGCTCGCGCTCCTCGTTGCCGCTGCCGTCGGTGTACTCGGCGGCGACGAAGCCGTGCCGCTCGTAGAAGCGGTGCGCGGGCGCGTTGACCTGGAACGTCCACAGCTCCAGCCCGCGCGGGCGGCGCTCCTTGGCCAGGGCGATGAAGCGGTCGCCCAGCCCGCGCCCCCGCCAGGCCGGATCGAGGTAGAGCTGGGACACCTCGTCGTCGTCGAGCACCATGACGCCGACGACGCCGTCCCCGCCGGTGTCGTCGGCCACCCACGTCTCCCGCGAGGGCACCACCACGTCCCGGAAGTACGCCCGCACCTCGTCGTCGGTGCGCGGCCGGACGACGGTGGGCAGCGCGGCGGCGAAGGACCGCAGCCAGACGTCGGCGACGGCAGCGGCGTCCGGTGCACCGGCCCGGCGCAGTACCACGGGCTCCGCCGCGCCCGGCGCCTCCTCCTGTGCGTTCTCCGGCGCCTCCTCCTGTATGTCCTCCTGTGCGTTCTCCGGCGCCTCCGGTACGACGGCCGTCGCCGTGATCTCCACCAGCTGGCCCGGATACCCCAGGCAGGCGACGCCGAGCAGCGTCGACGAGTGCGGGCCCGTGGCCAGTCCGGACGCCTCGACGACCTCCCATACGGTGCTCAGCACCGCCGGGTCGGCGCTGACGACGTACACATCGGTCACCAGGACATGGGCCAGGTCGCTGCCCACGTCCCGGAGCTGCCGGGACAGATTGGCGATCACCTGTTCGGCCTGGCGCACGGGATCGCCCGCCCCGACGAGTCCGCCCTCGGCGTCGAGGGGCACCGCCCCGGCGAGGAAGGCCAGCCTGGTGCCCGCCTCGACGACGGAGGCGTGGGAGTACGTCGGCGGCGGGAAGAGGGCGGAGGATGTGACGCGCTGTATCAACGGGACTCCTGGGACGGTGGACAACCCGCCGATGATGCGCGCCGCGCGCACACCGGCGCACCCGAATTTCCCGCCATGAGAGCCGAGCGCGACAACGAGCGAGACAACGAGACACGAGACAAAGCGAGACGCGAGACAAGGGGAGCACCACCGCATGGAACGCCCGGAACAGGCGGAAGATTCGGAACGGGCGGAAGACCCGGACCAGCTCTTCCTCGACACCGTCGCCGACCGGCTCGCCGCCCTCCCCGGCGTCCGGGCCGTCGCCCTCGGCGGCTCCCGCGCCCAGGGCACCCACCGGCCCGACAGCGACTGGGACCTCGCCGTCTACTACCGCGACGGCTTCGACCCCGCCGATCTGCGCGCCGTGGGCTGGCCGGGGCAGGTCTCCGGGATCGGCGAGTGGGGCGGCGGCGTCTTCAACGGCGGCGCCTGGCTGACCGTGGACGGCCGCCGTGTCGACGTCCACTACCGGGACCTCGCCGTCGTCGAACACGAGTGGGCCGAGGCCGAGGCGGGCCGGTTCCGGGTCGAGCCGCTGCTCTTCCACCTCGCCGGGATCCCGAGCTACCTGGTGGTGGCGGAACTCGCGGTGAACCGGGTGCTGCGCGGCGAGCTGCCCCGGCCCACGGCGTATCCGCACAGGCTGCGCCCGGCCGCGCGTGACCACTGGTACGGCATGGCCACCGCCACGCTCGCCTACGCGCGAACCGGACACGCGCCCAGGGGCGCCCTCACCCAGGTCGCCGGGGCGGTGGCCCTGGCCGCGACGCAGACGGCGCACGCGGTGCTGGCCGCGCGCGGGGAGTGGACGACCAACGACAAGGGGCTCCTGGCCCGCGCGGGGCTGGCGGACGTCGACGGCGTCCTCGGCGGACTGACGGCCTCCCCCGAGGAGCTGGAACGGGCCGTCGACACCGCCGGACAGCTCCTCGGCGAGGCGATGGCCGCCCTCCCGGACCACACGGACGAGTGAGCACGATCCGTGCGCGGGACGCCGCGCACGGTGCTCGGCTGCGCCGGAAGTGTGAGGTCGGACGCGGTTTCGGCGGTGAACTCGTGTCGACTGCGTCTCAGTACGGTCACCGCGCGAGGCGTTCACCCCATGCTTGGCGTTTAACTCTAGGAGTACAGCTCAACAGGGAGGTGCGGCGTGAACGGGCGAACAGTGCTCGAACGCTTTCCCGCCGGTGGTCCGCGCGGATCATGGCCCGCGGAGGAGTTCGCGCATGCGCGGCGTCTGGAGGGCCTGCCGGCCGAGGTCATCATGGACCTCGCCACGGACACCTTCCTGGTGATCGTCCGGGGCGGCGACGGCGGCGGTGACGTGAGCGCCTGAGCACCGGGCGTACGCCCAGCGCACCGCACTGCCGGGCGTACGCCGGCGCCGGAGGATCAGGCGCTGACGGACCGGGACCAGGCCGGGGTCGTCCCCGTCACCCGGCACAGAGCCAGATACAGCGGGATCGGCGGCGTGTAGGGGACCGCGCCGTCCGGGCGGTGGATGAGCGTGGGCAGCCGGTCGCGCGCCGTGCCGGGCAGGACCGCGCCGGTCGCGTAGTACGAGGGAGCGGGCCAGCGCAGGGCGTAGTCCGAGTCCGAGGGCACGATCCACCACCAGTGCGTCGCGTCGGCGAAGACGCAGCCCACGCGCGGCAGCCGGGGCATCAGCTCGGAGCCGAAACGGGCGGGCACCGCCACGGCGTCACAGCCCAGCGGGACCGTCATGCCCTCGGGGAGGGTGAGCCGGAGCGGTGGACCGGACGGTTCCGGGCTGCCCGGTGCGCCGGGCGTGCGCGGCGCGCGTCCCAGGCGTACGAGGGTGTCCAGGCTGCACACCTGGCCGGAGCCGTGATCGGAACCCTGAGTACCGCTCACAGCCATACAGACCCCGTTCCCTGAGCTTCGTGCGGTCGCGTGCCCTGCGGGATGTGCGGGGTGTGCGGTGGGTGGGACGACTGTGGCGCGTGCGTCCCGTGCGGTGCGGCATGCGGTCCGTGAACCGCCTGCGGTGTGTGCGATGCGTGCGGTGTGTGCGCCGCGTGGTGCGGCGGCGGGGTGTGCTGGGCGTGCGGGTGCCCGTGCGGCTCGCGTGCCGCCCGCGGGTCGTCCTCGCGGCCGGGGTGACGGGCGGGGGCCGGCTTCGGGCGCGCGCCCCAGCCGAGGTCGCCGCGCACCTCGCGGTCGTCCCGGGCACCCTCTTCGTGCGCCGGTGCCTGGACATCCGCGGACGCCTCCGCCTCCGCGTATTCCTCCGCCACCGCGGGCGCCTCCGCCACCGCGGGCGCCTCCGCCACCGCGGGCGGCTCTGCGTCCGCCGGTGCCGGTGCGTCCACGTGTGCCGGTACGTCCGCGGGACGCCGTACGTCCGTGGATGCCGTCACGTCGTCGGCGGGACCGTCCGCCGCGGCGGCCGTGCGGGGCAGCTCGGCCCACACCACGAGACCGTGGCCCAGCTCCTGCGCTCCCCAGGCGCGGCACAGGGCCTCGACCAGGAGGAGCCCTCTGCCGTGCTCCTCCTCGGGCCGCTGCGGCGAGGAGTGCGGCTCACCCGGGGCGCAGCCCTCGTCGCGCACGGATATGCGCACCAGGTCGTCGCCGTCGAGCAGCTCGCAGACGACCTGGTCGCTCGCCGTGTGCACGATGGCGTTGGTGACCAGCTCGGTGACGATCAGGGCCGCGGTGTCACAGGTGTCCTCGCAGACCGACCAGCCGGTGAGCCGTGACCTGGTCAGTCGTCTGGCCTGTGCGGGCGAACCCGGATGCGCGGCCAGTTCGAAACGGAACCGGCGCTCGGCAACGGCCCCGGTGGGGCCCGCTCCCGTGGCGGCGCCGGGGGCGAGAAGACCCGCGGCGGCGTCTGTTCCTAAGGGCGGGGACGGAATCACGCTTGCCACTATCTCCCCGCCGTGAACACTTGGCAAGTGTCACTATGAAAAATGCAGAGTGCTGTATGACGCGGTGAGGGGTCGTGGCACACTGCACGCAACAGCATGTCGCGCGGCGCCAGTTGAGATCGCCGGAGATCCGTCGGGTCTTCGAATGAATCTTCGAATGGCGCCGCAGGGCTGTCAGGACTTTCAACTGGAGGTGGAGGGTGAGCGAACCGCGGTCCGCGCCGACCGTCGGGCAGGTCGTGCTCGGTCGGCGCCTTCTCGACCTGCGGGAACGCGCGGGCCTCAAGCGCGAGGAAGCCGCCCGCATCCTCCGCGTCGCCCCCGCCACCGTCCGCCGGATGGAGATGGCCGAGGTCTCCCTCAAGATCCCGTACCTCCAGCTCCTGCTGAAGGCCTACGGCATCCCCGACGACGAGGCCGACGCCTTCGTGCAACTGGCCGAGGAGGCCAACCGGCCCGGCTGGTGGCAGCGGTTCCACGACATCCTGCCGGGCTGGTTCTCGATGTACGTCAGCCTGGAGGGCGCCGCCTCGCTCATCCGGTCCTACGAGCCGCACTTCGTGCCCGGACTCCTGCAGACCGAGGACTACGCGCGCGGAGTGCTCACCTCGGGCGCGATAGGCCAGACAAGCCCGGAGGACATCGAGCGCCACGTCGCGCTCCGTATGCAGCGCCAGGCCCTGCTCACCCGCTCCGACGCGCCCCGGTTCTGGGTCGTCCTGGACGAGACCGCGCTGCGCCGCCCGGTCGGCGGCCCGGAGGTGATGCGCGCCCAGATCGACAAGCTGCTCGACGCCGCGAAGCTGCCCAACGTGACGCTGCAGATCGCCCCGTTCTCCTCGGGGCCGCATCCCGGCACGTACGGGCCCTTCGTGCTGTTCCGATTCGCCATGCCCGAACTGCCGGACATGGTCTACAGCGAGTACCTGACCGGCGCCGTCTACCTGGACGCGCGCAGCGAGGTGGCGACCCACCTGGAGGTCATGGACCGCATGGCGGCGCAGGCCGCCACAGCACATCGCACGAAGGAGATCCTCCGGGATCTCCGCAAGGAGTTGTGAATGGATCACATCACGTCCCAGCCCTCGCCGAGCCGTCGCGGCCGGCGGGTCCGCGGCGAGCGGATCTACAACGGCATGCCGGCCAGGGAGCTGGGCAGCGAGGGCTGGCACAAGCCGTGGAGCGGCGGCAACGGGGGCAACTGCCTGGAGGCGATGAAGCTGGCCGACGGCCGCATCGCCGTACGCCAGTCGACCGATCCGGACGGTCCCGCCCTCATCTACACCACCGACGAGATGACCGCCTTCATCGAGGGCGCCAAGGCGGGGGTGGCCGACTTCCTGCTCTCCTGACCGGCTTCCGCTGATTTTCTTGCACGGCCCTTCTTGCACGGTTCTTCTTAACTTTTGGCACTGACTTGATCCCCACCGACATCGACTGCTTACCGTCCGCCCGTCCCTCTCGCGACCGCTTACATTCCGGCTTACATTCCGCCTGACCGCTGACCGCTGACCGCTGACCGCTGACCGCTGACCGCTGACCGGAGGCCGCAGACTGGGAGCCGCAGGCCGCAGTACACCGCCTCCGGGGCGGTCACATTGCTCCGTACGATGCCTCGTCCGGTCGGCGGGGCCGCCTTCCCGCCCCGGCGGGCCTACACCGCCATCGGGCGGTCGTACGGCCCGATCGGGGCGGGCAGCCGTGAACCGCCCGTCAGATAGCGGTCGACCGCCGCGGCCACCGCCCGGCCCTCCGCGATCGCCCACACGATCAGCGACTGCCCGCGACCGGCGTCCCCGGCGGCGAACACCCCGGGGACGCCCGTCTCGAAGTGCGGGCCGCGCACGAGCGTGCCGCGCGGCGCCAGTTCGAGCCCGAGTCCGTCGACGAGCCCGTCGCTCCGGTCCGGTCCGGAGAACCCGAGCGCCAGCAGCACCAGATCGGCCGGCAGCGTCCGCTCCCGGTCCGGCAGCGGGCTGCGGCGCGCGTCCACCTCGGTCAGACACAGCTCGCGCACATGCCCCTGCCCGTCACCGGTGAGACGCAGCGTCGACGCGGCGAACAGCCGGGCGTCCGCGTCCGCTGCGGGCGCCGTACGCAGCACCCCGGCCTCCTCGTGCGCGGCCGACATCCGGTAGATCTTCGGGTACGTGGGCCACGGCTCGCTGTCCTCGTCCCGCTCCGCGCCGGGCCGGCCGTAGATGTCCAGCTGGGTCACGGACGCGGCGCCCTGCCGTACCGCCGTGCCCAGGCAGTCGGCGCCGGTGTCGCCGCCGCCCACGATGACCACATGGCGTCCCGCGGCCGACATCGGCGAGACCTCGATGTCCCCCTCGCACACCCGGTTGGCCAGCGGCAGATACTCCATCGCCTGCCGCACCCCTGCCAACTCCCTTCCCGGCACGTCCAGTTCGCGCCAGGCCGTGGCGCCGGTCGCGATCACCACCGCGTCGTGCCGCGCCCGCAGCCGGTCCGCGCCGATGTCCCGCCCGACCGCCGTGTTCGTACGGAACCGGGTCCCCTCGGCCCGCATCTGCTCCAGCCGGCGCTCCAGATGGCGCTTCTCCATCTTGAACTCCGGGATGCCGTACCGCATCAGACCGCCGAGCCGGTCGTCCCGCTCGTACACGACGACCGTGTGCCCCGCGCGGGTCAGCTGCTGCGCCGCGGCGAGCCCGGCCGGCCCCGAGCCGATCACCGCCACCGTCCGCCCCGACAGCCGTTCCGGCGGGCGCGGCGGGGTGAACCCCTCCTCCCAGGCGCGGTCGGCCACGGCGCACTCGACGTTCTTGATGGTGACCGCCGGCTGGTTGATCGCCAGCACGCACCCCGCCTCGCAGGGCGCCGGGCACAACCGCCCGGTGAACTCGGGGAAGTTGTTGGTGGCGTGCAACCGGTCGCTCGCCGCCCGCCAGTCGTCCCGGGCGACCAGGTCGTTCCACTCGGGGATGAGATTGCCCAGCGGGCACGCCTCGTGGCAGAACGGAACCCCGCAGTCCATGCACCGGTCGGCCTGCTCACCGATGATCGGCAGCAGCGCACCCGGGACGTACACCTCGTCCCAGTCCCCGGCCCGCTCCGGGACCGGCCTGCGGGGCCACTCCCGGCGAGGCGTGTTCAGGAAACCCTTGGGATCGGCCATGGCCGTCTCCCTCGTGCTCGGGCGGCACTCTTCCGGCCACGGGGCGGGCGCGACTCTCCTGGTCACGATACGTCGCGCCGGGCGCGTGCGCAGAGCGGTGGGGCCCCTCGCCCGCGCGACCGATCCCGCCGAGTGGTTCGCCCTGCGCCTCGTGTGCCCCGTGCGCCCCGCATGCCCCGTGTGGCTCGTGTGGCTCGTGCGTGCCCGCTGCTTCGGTCGGCTCCGCCTCAGTCGGCGGTGCTTCGGTCGGCGGTGCCTCGGTCGTCTCCGCTTCGCTCGTCTCCGGTCCGCTCGTCTCCGGTCCGGTCGTCTCCCCGGCGCGCCACGTCCGCAGTACCGACTCCACGGTGTCCGCGATGCGCCGCCGCGCCTCAGGTCGCGGCATGCCGTCCATCAGCAGCCGGTCGTACGGTGTGTCCAGATGCCGTACGGACGCCCGCACCGCGCACACGACCGCGCCCTCGGACAGGGCCCGTCCCGCCGCGCTGCGCCCCACCCGTCCGCTGCCGCGCACCGAGGCGTGCGCCGCGACGGCCCCTGCGCGTCCGGCCGGGCAACCGGGAAACAGCCGCCGTATCTCCGCCGCGAACGCCTCCGTGAACCGTACGTCCTGCGCCGCCCGCCGCCGCGCGTCCCGGGCCCGGCGCCGCCGCCGCGCCTCGGCGTCGGCCAGACACCGCTGTTCGGCGCGGGCGATGGCCGCCTCCTCGACGAGGACGCCCTGCCGTTCGTACCGGCCGCGGCGCCGGGCGAACCGCACCACCGGGACCGACAGCGTGCTCTCCTCCCGTGACCTCCGGGTCAGCGCGGTGTCGCCGCGCGGCAGGAACACCAGGTGGGCGAGGTCCGCGCAGTCCAGGCAGCGGGGCCGCCCCTCTTCGAGGACGAGCAGCGCCAGCGGCCCGCGGCGGCACGCCGAGCAGCGCTTCCCGCGCAGGGGCTGGATCACGACGAGCCCCCGCGGAAGCGGGGGTGCGGGGCGCGGGGCCATGTGAGGTACCTGCCCGTACCGCCCTCGGCCCACCCGCGGGCGTCCCCGGCTGCCGCATCATGGCCCTGTGCGACTCGAAGCGATCACCTGGGAACGGCTCGGCGACCTCCTGGCCGAACGGCTGCTCGACGTGGAACCGGGTGACGGCGGCGCCTGGCCGCGCGTCGCCTTCGACGGCGCCCCCGCCGCCCACCCCGGCGACCTGGCCGCGCGCGTCTCGGAGGCGCTGCGCGTACGCGGCCGGCCGTCCCTGGTCGTCGGCACCGAGGGCTTCCTGCGACCCGCCTCCCTGCGGTTCGAACACGGCCGCCGGGACGTGGACACGTACTACGACGGCTGGTACGACACCGGTGCGCTCTGGCGCGAGGTCTTCGGGCCGCTCGAACCGGGCGCGGACGGCCGGGTCCTGCCCGACCTGTGGGACCCGGCCACCGACCGGGCGACCCGCAGGCCCCACGTCCGGCTGCCGCCCGGCGGACTGCTGCTGCTCCACGGCCCCCTCCTGCTGCGGCACTGGTTCCCCTTCGACCTCAGCGTCCATGTCCTCCTCTCCCCGGGCGCCCTGCGCCGCCGCACCCCCGAGGCCGACCACTGGACGCTGCCCGCCTTCGCACGCTACGAGGCCGAGACCGATCCGGCCGCCACGGCGGACGTACTGATCCGCGCCGACGACCCACGCCACCCGGCCTGGAACGGCTGACCCCTTGACGACAGCCGCCCCCGCCGAACCCGCACGCACCACGGTTCCCGGCGCCGGGGACCCCCGGAAGGCCGGACCCTCGGCTTTCCGGCCCTCGGCCTCGTGCCGCCCGGCTGCCTGGACTCCGTCCGTTCCGGTCCCTGGTCCCC
This sequence comes from Streptomyces sp. PL-25, assembly GCF_058344915.1. Classification (NCBI taxonomy): domain Bacteria; kingdom Bacillati; phylum Actinomycetota; class Actinomycetes; order Kitasatosporales; family Streptomycetaceae; genus Streptomyces; species Streptomyces sp. PL-25. The sequence continues at coordinate 1,677,913 of NZ_CP136997.1, read as the reverse complement.
GGATGCCTGCCGCCCGGCCGTCGGGCCCACGGTCCTCCTCCGGACCGGCCTACGGCCTGCAACTCCGGCCTCCGGTCTTCGCCTCCCCGGCCCCTGACCGCTTGGCTTCCGCTTCCGTCGTCTCCGGCCCCCGATCTCCGGTGCCCGGCTGCCCGGCCGCTCGGATTCCGGTCCTCTGTCTCAGACCCAGGCTGCGGCCGCCTGCCGCCTGCCGCCTGCCGCCTGCCGCCTGCCGCCTGCCGCCTGCCACCTGCCGCCCGCTCTCTGGTCACCGGTGCCGACCGACCGCTCGCCCGTCCTCCGGACCCCGGACCCCGGACCCCGAACCCCGGAACCGCGCCCCGGGCGTCCCACCCGTCCGCCCCGGGTGCCCCCGCCTGCCCCGGGCGTCCCCTCCGCCGCCGCCCGCGTCCCGCCGCGAGATGATCGGGGCATGACGCACGGCGACGGATATCTGCTCGACAACCGGCAGGCCGAGGCGGGCGAGCGTTTCGACGCCTTCGCGCACCTCTTCGACCCCACCACCTTCCGGCATCTGGACGCGCTCGGCGTGGCCCCCGGCTGGCGGTGCTGGGAGGTCGGCGCGGGCGGGACGTCCGTCGTCTCCTGGCTGGCGGACCGGGTCGGCCCCACCGGGCGGGTCGTCGCGACCGACATCGACACGACCCGGCTCGCCGCCACCGCCCGCCCGCCGGTCGAGGTGCGCACGCACGACGTGGGCGCCGAGGAACCGCCGGGGGAGGGCTTCGACCTGGTGCACGCCCGGCTCGTCCTGGTGCACGTCCCCGACCGGGAGCGGGCGCTGCGGTCCATGATCGCGGCGCTGCGGCCCGGCGGACGGCTGCTCCTGGAGGACGCCGATCCGGCGCTGCAACCGCTGACCTGCCCGGACGAGCACGGCCCCGCCGAGGAACTGGCCAACCGGCTGCGGCGCGGCTTCCGCCGGCTGCTCGCCGGCCGGGGGGCCGATCTGGCGTACGGGCGCACGCTGCCCCGGCTGCTGCGGGAGGCCGGGCTGCGCCGGGTCGAGGCCGAAGCCTTCTTCCCGGTCGCGTCGCCGGCCTGCACCGCCCTGGAGTCGGCCACCGTCCGGCAGATCCGCGGCCGGCTCGTCGCCGCGGGCCTGGCCACCGACGAGGAGATCGACCGCCACCTGGCCAACGTCACCACCGGCACCATGGACCTCGCCACCGCCCCGATGTTCTCGGCCTGGGGGCACAAGGAGTAGCGCCGCACCCGAGGAGCCACGGCGCGTCCCGCGGCTCACGAGGGAACCGCTCCCCGCGCCCGCCGAGGGGGTCTTGCGCCCACCCGCGCCACCGCGAGCGCGCCCGCCCGGCAGCCGTCCGCCGCGGCGGTCTCGGGCCCGGCGCCGTCGGCGAGCGCGGCGAGGAACGCACCCGTGAACGCGTCACCGGCGCCGGTGGTGTCCAGTGGCACCACCGGCCGGGCGGGCACGCGGGCGCACACGGCGCCCGAGCGGGCCACCAGCGCACCGTCCCGGCCGCCCTTGGCCACCACCAGCGGGAAGCGCCGGCTCAGCGTGGCCGCCGCGTCCGCCGGATCGTCCGCGCCGGTCAGCAGGCGCGCCTCGGCGCGGCTGGGCAGCAGGACGTCCACGCCTTCGATGAGCGCCAGGAACCGCTTCGCACCCAGTGTCGCGAGGAAACCCGCCGAAGCGGGATCCAGGCTCACCGGCACCCCACGCGCGCGTGCCGACACGACGGCCGCCGTCACCAGCGCCCGGCCCGTCCCGGAGAACAGCAGATAACCCGACAGATGCAGCCGCGCGACCCCGTCGAGCAGCGCCGGGGACCAGTCGGCGGGCTCCAGACGCAGCGACGCCCCGCTGTCCGTGAGGAACGTGCGCTCGGCCCCGGCCGCCCCGTCGACCAGGCAGACCACCGTGCCGGTCGGCGCCTCGGGGTCCACGACGAGCCGGGCCCGCACCCCCGAAGCGGTCAGCTCCCGTTCGTGCCAGGCCGCCGTGTCCGCGCCCACCCGGCCGAGCAGCCGCACCTCGGGGCCTCCCCGGTACGCGGCCCAGCAGGCCACGTTCGCCCCCGCGCCGCCGGGCAGCAGCCGGATCGCGGCGACGGTGTCGGTGCCGGGCGCGAGCGGCCCCGGGTGCCGGGCCACGACATCGGTGACCACGTCCCCGACCACCAGCAGCGCGCCCGCCCCGGCGCGTGAGGTCCCGGCGTCCCCGTCGCCGCCTGCCGCCGTCGCCCGCCCGGTGCTCACATCCGGGCCCAGGCGGCGGCGATGCGCCCGGCCAGCCGGACATTGCCGCGGACGGCCGCCAGATTCGCCCGGAGCGAGGCGCCGTCCGTGTGCCGGACGAGGAAGTCCAGCAGGAACGGCGTCACCGCCTGGCCCGTGACCCCCTCCGCCTCGCACGCGCGCAGCGCGTCGGCCAGCACCCGCGCGTGCAGCCCGGGGTCGAGCTGCTCCTGCGGAGGGACCGGGTTGGCGACGACCAGCGCGGACTCGGGCGCCCGCAGCGTGTTCTGCGCCCGCATGACCTCGGCCACCTCCTCGGGCGTGCGCAGCGTCCAGTCCACCGGATGTCCCGAGTCCGACAGATAGAAGCCGGGGAAGCGGTCCGTGCCGTAGCCCGCGACCGCCACGCCCAGCGTCTCCAGCCGTTGCAGGGTCGCCGGCACGTCCAGGATCGACTTCACCCCGGCGCACACCACCGTGATCCGGGTGCGCGCCAGCAGCCCCAGGTCGGCCGACTCGTCCTGGGTCACCGTCCACTGCCGGTGCACCCCGCCGAGCCCGCCGGTCGCGAAGACACGGATCCCCGCCAGCGAGGCCAGCAGGGCGGTCGCCGACACCGTGGTCGCCCCGCTCGCCCCCGCCGCCACGGCGAGCGGCAGGTCCCGGTGGCCCAGCTTGCGGATTCCCTCCTCGTTCGCCACCCGCTCCAGCCGGTCCTTGTCCAGACCGATGTGCGGCCGCCCGTCCAGCACGGCGATCGTCGCCGGTACGGCGCCCTCCTGCCGCGCCGCGTCCTCCAGCTCCAGCGCCACCTGGAGATTGCGCGGGCGCGGCAGCCCGTGCGCGATGATCGTCGACTCCAGGGCCACCACGGGACGCCGCTCCGCGAGCGCCTCCCGCACCTCTTCGGACACCACCAGCACGTGCCTGCCTCCCGTCCGCCACGGCTCTCCCTCCCCTCATCTCTGGCGGGCCCCGGCCCCGGCCAAACCCCTTGCGGCCCAGGCGGTACGGCACCAGCCTGGAATCCATGACGGACAACACGACACGTCTCGACCACGTCGTCCTGTGGGTGCGCGACCCGCTCGCGGCGGCCGGCTTCTACGAGAAGACGCTCGGCTTCGAGCCGCTGAGAACCGCGGAGTTCAGCGCGGGCGAGGCGTCCTTCCCCTCCGTGCGCGTCAACGAGGAGACGATCCTCGACCTCGTGCCGCTGGACCTGGTGCAGGGCATGAACATGCTTCCCGGGGCGGCCGGCAGCGCGGGCCACCCGGTGAACCACGTCTGCCTGTCCCTGCCCGCCGACGCCTTCGACGCCCTGCGCGCCCGCCTGGAGGAGGGCGACGTCCCCGTGTCACGCCTCTCCCACGACTCCTACGGGGCCCGCGGGGCGGCCCGGCGCAGCTTCTACTTCCGCGACCCGGACGGCAACGTCTTCGAGGCCAGGCACTACGACTGAGCCCGCCCGCAGACGAAGCCCCGCGCGCCGTCGCCCCGGAACACCCGCGCGCCGGGAACGTGGAACACTCGCGTGCCGTGGCTCAGAACAGGGGCTCGGGCAGGACGCCCTCCAGCGCGAGCAGCGCGCGCTTGGTCTCCAGACCGCCGCCGAAGCCGCCTATGCCGCCGTCCCGCTCGACGACCCGGTGGCAGGGCACCACGACCGGCAGCGGATTGGAGCCCATCGCCACGCCCACCGCCTGAGCCGCGCCGGGCTGGCCGACCCGTCCGGCCAGATCGCCGTAGCCGACGACCGAGCCGAACGGCACGTCCGCCGCCAGCGCGCGCAGCACCTGCCCGTTGAACCCCGAGTCCCCCGGGAGCATGGACCAGTCCAGCGGCAGCTCGAAGTCCCGCCGCTCGCCCGCGAAGTAGGCGTCCAGCTGGCGTATCGCCTCCGCGAGCAGCGGGGAGCCGGGCGCCTCGACGGGCGTGGCGCCCAGCCGGGAGGCGAGCCGGGCGAGCGCCCGGTCGCGCACCGCCTCGGTGGCGTGGAACACGACGTTGACCAGTCCTTCGCCGGTCGCCGCCAGCAGCAGGGGGCCGATGCCGCTGTCGGCCACGGCCCACACGACCTGCCGCCCGCTGTGCTCGTCCTGCTCGTGCTTGTCCATGCCGACCACCGTACGGGCCCCCACTGACAGACCCCTCCGACCTGCGGTTTCCCTGCCCGCAGGGGTGGATCGGCACGGCCGGGGCCGCGTCAGGCAGCGTCAGGCAGCGTTCAGGGCCTCGCGCACCACGTCCGGCTTGTCGGTGATGATGCCGTCGACGCCGTACCCGGCGACGGTCCGGGCGCGGGCCGCGTCGTCGACCGTCCAGGCGAACACCCGCATCGGCCTGCCGTGCGGCCCGGCGACCGCGTGGACACGGGAGACGTAGTCCGCCGACAGCGTCCCGTACGACGGGTTGACCAGGTCGGCGAAGCCCGCGTACCGCGGCAGGTCCGCCGGGTCCGGCCGGCCGAGGAGGGCGGTCGTGACCCCGGGCGCCAGGCCGTGCACGGCGCGGACGCTGTCGGCGCTGAAGCTCTGCACGATCAGCCGGTCCGCCAGATGCCGCCGGTCGAGCCAGCCCTCGTCGCCGAGCAGCTTCAGCGTCTGGCGCTCGATGCCGGGGTACAGCTCCGGGTTCTTGACCTCCAGGAGCAGCTTCTCGTGGTTGTGCTCGACGCGGCGCATGTACTGCGCGAGCGTCGGCACGCGCGTGCCCGCGTAGGCGGGGGAGAACCAGCTGCCCGCGTCCAGGCGCGCGATCTCGGCGGCGGTGAAGTCCTTCACCTGCCACGGTGAGCGGCCCGGAAAGACCTCCTCGACGTTCGTGGTGCGGCGCAGGCTGTCGTCGTGCAGGACGACGAGTTCGCCGTCCTTGGTGCGCTGGACGTCGTTCTCCACCCAGCGGAAGCCGAGGGCCGCCGCCTTGTCGATCGAGGCCAGCGTGTTCTCCGGGGCGTAGGCGTCGGCGCCCCGGTGGGCGACGACCAGGGGCCGTTCCCGGGCGTCCGGGGCGCCCGCCGCCCGGACCTCGGCGGCGGGCGACAGCACCAGGGCTCCCAGGAGCGCGGTGGTCATGGCGGCAACTGCGCGCGCGTGCATGAGGACTCCTCGTTTCGTGTGATCACCGACAGTGCAAGAGTGACAGCGAGGAGTCATTCATCGGGGATGACGGCGCAGCAGACACGCGGACGAGGGAGTCGTGCCGGTCCCGTCACCGGGGCCGCACATCTGCGGAAGGGTCGTGCTTCTTTGCCGGAAAATCGTTCGACCGTTCCGGCGGGGGTCATACTCTCTGCGTCAACCCTGGCCGCGGGGGCGGTCATGGGGCGGGGGCGACTCCCTCACATTCCGGGGCTCGACAGGGCGGAAGGGAACCTCGCATGCACGGCACGGTCGACGGATTCGGCTACGGGCTCGTCACTCCACTGGTGGCCTGTCTCATGGCCTGCCTCGGCGGGGCGCTCGGCCTGCGCTGCACCACCCGCGCCCTGCTCGTCGCCCACTGCTGGCGCCCCGGCTGGCTCGCCCTCGGCTCGGCCGCCATCGGCTCGGGCATCTGGACCACGCACTTCGTGGCGATGATGGGGTTCACCGTCCAGGGGGCGCCGATCCACTACGACCGGCCGACGACGTACGCGAGCCTGGCCGTGGCGATCGTCATGGTCGGCGTCGGGGTCTTCATCGTCGGCTACAAGGGCGCCACCGGCTCGGCGCTGTTCACCGGGGGCACCGTCACCGGTCTTGGCGTCGCCTCCATGCACTACCTGGGCATGGCCGGGATGCAGTTCGACGGCACCTTCGAGTACAACACCCTCACCGTCGCCGCCTCGGTCGTCGTCGCCGTCGTCGCGGCGACCGCCGCCCTGTGGGCGGCCGGGCAGGTCAGGGGGTTCCTGTGGAGCGTCGGCGCGAGCCTCGTCATGGGCCTTGCCGTCAGCGGCATGCACTACACCGGCATGGCCGCGCTCAGCGTGCACCTGCACGGTACCGGCGGCGGCCCCGCCACCGGCGAGTCACCGGCCGCGCTGCTCGCCCCCATGCTGATCGGCCCGCTCGCCTTCCTGGTCCTGGCCGGGGCCGTCGTACTGCTCGACCCGCTGATGGTCATGGGCCACAAGGACTGGGTCCCCGTGGTGCACGAGCCGGGGGTCCCGGCCCGCGCCCCGGCCGCCCGGCCCGCCCGCCGCCCCGCGCCCGGTCCCGGCCACGCCGCGACCGGCCCCGGCCGCCGGTCCCCGGCCTCGCGCAGCCCGCGCACCCCGCAGAACCGCTGATCGCGGCCGGTTGTCAGTGGGGGGTCGTACGGTGGATGGCATGCGGCCCGTTTCCCAGATCGAACGCACGGTGGCGCCCTTCGAGGTCGTCAGCCCCTACCAGCCCAGCGGCGACCAGCCGCAGGCCATCGCCGAGCTCGCCCGGCGCATCGAGGCGGGCGAGAAGGACGTCGTCCTGCTCGGCGCGACCGGCACCGGCAAGTCCGCCACGGCCGCCTGGATGATCGAGAAGCTCCAGCGTCCCACGCTCGTCATGGCCCCGAACAAGACATTGGCCGCCCAGCTGGCCAACGAGTTCCGCGAGCTGCTGCCCGACAACGCCGTCGAGTACTTCGTCTCGTACTACGACTACTACCAGCCCGAGGCGTACGTCCCGCAGTCGGACACGTACATCGAGAAGGACTCCTCGATCAACGAGGAGGTGGAGCGGCTGCGGCACTCCGCGACCAACTCGCTGCTCACCCGCCGCGACGTCGTCGTGGTCGCCTCCGTCTCCTGCATCTACGGCCTCGGCACCCCGCAGGAGTACGTCGACCGCATGGTCCCCCTCCGGGTCGGCGACGAGATGGACCGCGACGAGATGCTGCGCCGTTTCGTCGACATCCAGTACACCCGCAACGACCTGGCCTTCACCCGGGGCACCTTCCGCGTCCGCGGCGACACCATCGAGATCTTCCCGGTCTACGAGGAGCTGGCCGTCCGCATCGAGATGTTCGGCGACGAGATCGAGGCGCTGTCCACGCTGCACCCGGTCACCGGCGAGATCATCAGCGACGACCAGCAGCTCTACGTCTTCCCGGCCTCCCACTACGTCGCCGGGCCCGAGCGCATGGAGCGTGCCGTCCGGGGCATCGAGGAGGAGCTCAAGGAGCGCCTGGCCGAGCTGGAGACACAGGGCAAGCTGCTGGAGGCCCAGCGGCTGCGGATGCGCACCACGTACGACATCGAGATGCTCCGCCAGATCGGCACCTGCTCGGGCGTGGAGAACTACTCGATGCACTTCGACGACCGCGGCCCCGGCACCCCGCCCAACACGCTGCTGGACTACTTCCCGGACGACTTCCTCCTCGTCATCGACGAGTCGCATGTGACCGTCCCGCAGATCGGCGCGATGTACGAGGGCGACGCCTCCCGCAAGCGCACCCTGGTCGAGCACGGCTTCCGGCTGCCCTCCGCCCTGGACAACCGCCCGCTGAAGTGGGAGGAGTTCCAGGAGCGCATCGGCCAGACGGTGTACCTGTCGGCGACCCCGGGCCAGTACGAGATGTCCCGCTCCGACGGCCAGGTCGAGCAGATCATCCGCCCCACCGGACTCGTCGACCCGGAGGTCGTCGTCAAGCCCACCGAGGGCCAGATCGACGACCTGGTGCACGAGATCCGCGCGCGCACCGAGAAGGACGAGCGCGTCCTGGTCACCACGCTCACCAAGAAGATGGCCGAGGACCTCACGGACTACTTCCTGGAGCTGGGCATCCAGGTGCGCTATCTGCACAGCGACGTCGACACCCTGCGCCGGATCGAGCTGCTGCGGGAGCTGCGTTCCGGCGAGTACGACGTCCTGGTCGGCATCAACCTCCTGCGCGAGGGCCTGGACCTGCCCGAGGTCTCCCTGGTGGCGATCCTCGACGCCGACAAGGAGGGCTTCCTGCGCTCGGGCACCTCGCTCATCCAGACCATCGGCCGCGCGGCGCGCAACGTCTCCGGCCAGGTCCACATGTACGCCGACAAGATCACCCCGGCGATGGAGAAGGCCATCGACGAGACCAACCGCCGCCGGGAGAAGCAGATCGCCTACAACAAGGCGAACGGCATCGACCCGCAGCCCCTGCGCAAGAAGATCAACGACATCGTCGCGCAGATCGCCCGCGAGGAGGTCGACACCGAGCGGCTGCTCGGCACCGGCTACCGCCAGGGCAAGGACGGCAAGGGAGCCAAGACCCCGGTCCCGGCGCTCGGCGACCCGGCGGCCAAGGGCGGCAAGTCCCAGAAGGCCGCCAAGGGCAAGGCGAAGGAGACGGTGCCGACCGACCGTCCCGCCGCCCAGCTCGCCGAACAGATCGAGCAGATGACCGACCGGATGCGCGCCGCCGCCGCGGAGCTCCAGTTCGAGGTCGCGGCCCGGCTGCGCGACGAGGTCTCCGAGATGAAGAAGGAACTGCGCCAGATGCGGGAGGCCGGCCTGGCCTGACCGGAGGCGCGGGTGCCCGGGGGAGAGCCGCCCCGCGGGCACCCGCGTTCGCGCAGTGTTGCAAGACCGACACAAAGTGCGGACCGGAGTGCGGCGATGTCAGTGCCTCTGCATAGGGTGCTGATCAACCGCGCGAACCCGCGGCAACAGGGGAGCAGTCCGAGAGGGGAATCAGCCGTGACCGTCAACATGACCAAGGGTCAGGCCATCAGCCTGCAGAAGAACGACGGCGGCAGCCTGACCGCGGTCCGTATGGGTCTCGGCTGGCAGGCAGCCCCCCGGCGCGGCCTGTTCGGTTCGCGCACGCGCGAGATCGATCTCGACGCCTCCGCCGTGCTGTTCGCCGACAAGCAGCCGGTCGACGTCGTCTTCTTCCGCCACCTGGTGAGCGACGACGGCTCCGTGCGCCACACCGGCGACAACCTGGTCGGCGGTGTCGGCCAGGGCGGCGACGACGAGGCGATCCTCGTCGACCTCCAGCGCGTCCCGGTCCACATCGACCAGATCGTCTTCACCGTGAACTCCTTCACGGGCCAGACCTTCCAGGAGGTGCAGAACGCCTTCTGCCGCCTGGTGGACGAGACCAACGGCCAGGAGCTGGCCCGCTACACCCTCGCCGGCGGCGGCAACTACACCGCGCAGGTCATGGCGAAGGTGCACCGCGCGGGGAGCGGCTGGACGATGACGGCCCTCGGCACCGCGGCCAACGGCCGTACGTTCCAGGACCTGATGCCGGCCATCCTGCCGCACCTGTAGGACGGCACCGGCGGGCGGGCACGACACGAGCAGCGGCACGGCACAGGGGGAGAAGGCGATGACGGCCGAGCTGGTGCGGGGGCAGAACCACCCGCTCCCCGAGACGCGCCTGGAGATCCGGGTCTCCGCCGGGACACCGGTGGTGGCCCTGGCCACCACCGGCGACGAGCAGGGCACGGTCCCGGGCACCGCCGGGGTGGCACATCCCGGCGCCCCGGTGCTGCCCGGCATCGAGGTCTCCCGCCAGGCGGCCGCCGACCACCGGCTTGCCGTCGACCTGGACGCGGTACCGGAGACGGTGCACCGGGTGGACGTGCTCCTCGCCCTGCCCGGCGGCGGTCACGGCCCGGCCCGGTTCGGCGCGGTCGCCGCCCCCTTCGTGGCCGTCACCGGCCTGGACGGCGGCGAACTCGCCAGCTACACCCTCACCGGCCTGGACGCCGAGTCGGCCGTGATCGCGCTGGAGCTCTACCGCCGGCAGGGCGCCTGGAAGGTACGCGCCGTCGGCCAGGGATACGCCGACGGTCTCGCCGAGCTGCTGGCCGACCAGGGGCTCGCCCAGGCCCGCGAGCTGGCGGGCACCGTCGAGGAGGCGGTCGCCAGTGGACTGGCCCGCTCGGTGGCTGCCCCGCCGCCGCGCACGGCGGACGGCGAGCGCTCCCGGCGGACCACCGCGTCCGCCCCGGGCACAGGACCGGGCGACCCCACGGCCGCCCCGACCGCCACGGGAACCGCCCCCGCGACCCCGGCCCCCGGTTACGCGGGCCGGACCACCGGCACCCCCGCGCCCCCGGCCGCGCAACCGCCGCGCCCGGGTACCGGCCCGGCACCGACGTCCCCGTCCCGGGCCGACGCACCCCCGTCCGCCCCCACGCCTCCGGCGGGCCCCACGGCCCCGACAGGCCCCACCGCCCCCACGGCTCCCACCGCCTCCACGACAGGGGGCCCCATCGACTACAGCCACCCGCGACGGCAGACGACGGCCCCGCCCCCGCCCGCACCCGCCGCGCCCCCGGCGGAGCCGGGACAGCCCGCGCGGCCCGTGGCCGGCGACGCGACCGGCTGGTCCATGGAGGAGCGCCTCTACAACCAGGTCTGGGGCATGTTCGAGGACCTGGCCCGCACCACGGCCGCCTACCGCAGCGCCGTCGACTTCGCCGACGCGCGCCGGGACAAGGAACTGGACCAGGCCCTGTCCGACCCGCGCAGCCGCATCGGCGGCCAGGCCGACGCCGTACGGCAGGCGGCACGCGCCCGGCACGAGGAACTGGTCGACCGGGCCAGGGCCGCCCTCGACCGCGACCTCGCCCAGCTCACCGCCGAGTCCGAGGTGGTCGAGCCCGCGCTGCCGCCCGCCTACGCGGGCTGGGACAACCCGGTCTGGCACGGATACCGCGTGCCGATGGAGATCCCGATGGCCGTGCGGCTCGGCGACCTCCATCTGCCGGAGGAACCCGGCCTGCGCATCCCCCTGCTGGTCCGCCTGCCGCTGGAGCGCGGCCTGTGGATCGACAGCGGCCGCTCCGGGCTGTCCGGCGAGACGGCGGCCGACGCCGAGCAGTCACGACGCCTGGCGATGGAGACGGCCGTCGCGCTCACGGCCCGCCTGCTCGCCGTGTACCCGCCGGGAGAGTTCGGCGTCCACGTCGTCGACGCGGCCGGATCCGCAGCCGGACCCCTCGCGCCCCTGGTGCGCTCGGGCGTGCTCGCGGCGCCCCCCGCGGCCGGTGCCGCCGGGGTCGCGGACGTGCTGGGCCGGCTCACCCGGCGGGTGGACCTGGTGCAGATGGCGGTGCGCGCCGGTGCGCCCGACTCGCTGCCGCCGGACCTCGACACCGCCGAGCAGCTGCTGATCGTCCACGACTTCCCGCACGGCTTCGACGACCGCGCCGTGACCCAGTTGCGCTATCTGGCGGACGAGGGCCCGGCCGTGGGCGTCCATCTGATGCTGGTCGCGGACCGGGAGGACGCCGCCGCCTACGGCCCGCTGCTCGACCCGCTGTGGCGTTCGCTGATGCGCCTCACCCCCGTGCCCGACGACCATCTGGCCGACCCGTGGGTCGGGCACGCCTGGACGTACGAGCCGCCGCTCGTGCCGCCGGGGAGCCGGGTGGTCGAGCAGGTGCTCGCGCGGGTCGCCGCGGCGCGCCGCGACTGGGGCCGGTGAGCCGGCCGCCGGGCGGCCGCCCCGGCTGCGCCACCTGCGTCAAGCACAGGTAAAGCTAAGGTGATCAGGGCTTTTGATCTTTTCTTTGCCTTCCTCTTTACCTTTCCTTGGTGATTCGGGTACTGTTTTCCGTACGGAGGGGAGTACTCCCTATCTGCTGCGGCGTGCCCGTCAATACGGATCGGACCAGATCCCGGGGCGCCGGCCCGTCCCGGGTGGAAGAGACCTCCGGCAGCGATGACGCTGACTCATCTGCCCGTGCAACAGCCGGAGGCGCAGTGGAAGTTTCCATCAACCTGTGGGTCCTGACCAGCGTCGGTCTGGCCGCGCTGATCGCGGTCGACTTCTTCATCGGCCGCAAGCCCCATGACGTGTCCGTCAAGGAAGCGGGCATCTGGACCGTCGTCTGGATCGCCCTGGCCGGCCTCTTCGGGCTCGGTCTGTTCCTCTTCGGCGGCGGGCAGCCGGCGGGCGAGTTCTTCGCGGGCTTCATCACCGAGAAGTCGCTCAGCGTGGACAACCTCTTCGTCTTCGTCCTGATCATGGCGAAGTTCGCCGTCCCGTCGCAGTACCAGCAGCGCGTGCTGCTGGTCGGCGTCCTGATAGCCCTGGTGCTGCGGGCCGTCTTCATCGCCGCCGGCGCCGCGATCCTCGCCAGCTTCTCGTGGGTCTTCTTCCTCTTCGGTGCCTTCCTCATCTGGACCGCCTGGAAGCTGATCCAGGAGGCCCGCTCCGGCGGCGACGAGGAGGAGTTCGAGGAGAACAAGCTGCTCAGGGCCGCCGAGCGCCGCTTCGGAGTGGCCGACCGCTACCACGGCACCAAGCTCTGGATCCGGCAGAACGGCAAGCGCGTCATGACGCCGATGCTGGTCGTGATGCTCGCCATCGGCACCACCGACGTCCTGTTCGCCCTCGACTCGATCCCCGCGATCTTCGGCCTCACCCAGGACCCGTACATCGTCTTCACCGCCAACGCCTTCGCGCTGATGGGGCTCAGGCAGCTGTACTTCCTGATAGGCGGCCTGCTGAAGAAGCTGGTCCACCTCTCGTACGGCCTGTCGGTCATCCTCGGCTTCATCGGCGTCAAGCTCGTGCTCCACGCCCTGCACGAGAGCGGGGTGCACGTCCCGGAGATCAGCATCCCGGTCTCCCTCGGCGTGATCTGCGCGGTGCTGGTCGTCACCACCGTCACCAGCCTGCTGGCCACCCGGAAGCAGGCCGCGACCGAGGAGGTGCGAGAAGGACAGGGCGAGGACGCCGCGCACAAGGACCGCGCCGATGTCTGAGCGCCGCAGGGAAGCGTCCCCCCGTCCCGCGACCGGGTCCGGATCCCCGCGCCCCGAGGATGCGGGGGCCGCCGTCCCGGGCGCCCACCGGAATGCGAACCCGGCCGGCCTCTGCGACGATCGCAGCATGATCACGCGGTTCAGGGCGCTCGGCAAGGCGTGGACCACGGTCGTGCCGGTACTCGCGGTCGTCCTGCTGGTCTTCACCTGGGGGCGGGGGCTGCCCGGAGCGGTCGTCGTCCTGGTCACGGTGGTGCTGGCCGGCGCGGTCCTCGCCGCGGTCCACCACGCCGAGGTGGTCGCCCACCGGGTCGGCGAACCCTTCGGGTCGCTGGTCCTCGCCATCGCCGTGACCGTCATCGAGGTCGCCCTGATCGTGACCCTGATGCTGGACGGCGGTGACAAGAGCGCCACCCTGGCCAGGGACACGGTGTTCGCCGCCGTCATGATCACCTGCAACGGCGTGGTCGGGCTCTGCCTGCTCGTCGGCTCGCTGCGGCACGGCACGGCCGTCTTCAACGCCGAGGGCACCGGCGCTGCACTCGCCACCGTGGCGACCCTGGCCACGCTCAGCCTGGTGCTGCCCACGTTCACCACCAGCAAGCCGGGACCGGAGTTCTCCGGTGTGCAGCTCACCTTCGCCGCCGTGTCCTCACTGATCCTGTACGGGCTGTTCGTGGCCACCCAGACGGTCCGGCACCGCGACTACTTCCTGCCCATCACCCGGCAGGGCGACGTCATCACCGCCGACGACCACGCGGAGCGCCCCTCCACGCGTATGGCCTGGACCAGCGTCGGACTGCTGGCCCTCGCCCTGATCGGCGTGGTCGGGCTGGCGAAGGGCGTCTCGCCGACCATCGAGTCCGCGGTGGAGTCCGCGGGACTGCACCACGCGGTCGTCGGTGTGATCATCGCCCTGCTGGTGCTGCTGCCCGAGACCATCGCCGCCCTCCGCTCCGCCCGCCGCGACCGGGTGCAGACCAGCCTGAACCTCGCGCTGGGCTCCGCGATGGCCAGCATCGGCCTGACCATCCCGGCCGTCGCCCTGGCCTCCGTATGGCTCTCCGGGCCGCTCGTGCTCGGCCTCGGCTCCACCCATATGCTGCTGCTCCTGCTCACGGTGGTGGTCAGCTCGCTGACCGTCGTGCCGGGCCGGGCCACCCCGCTCCAGGGCGGCGTCCATCTGGTGATCTTCGCGGCGTACCTGGAACTGGCCATCAACCCCTGACGGCGAGGGGGGCGAGGAGGGCGGCCCGGGGCGGGGCGTCCGGGGCCCCGTGATAGACCGGGTCCGGCGGCGGTCACAGCGGACCGCGGCCGATCGCCGTGCCCCGACGGACCCGGAGGAACCGTGCCCCGCACCCTGGCCAACGCCCCGATCATGATCCTCAACGGCCCCAACCTGAACCTGCTCGGGCAGCGGCAGCCGGAGATCTACGGCTCCGACACCCTCGCCGACATCCAGGCCCTGTGCGAGAGGACGGCGGCCGCGTGCGGCGGCACGATGGACTTCCGGCAGTCCAACCACGAGGGAGAGCTGATCGACTGGATCCACGAGGCCCGGCTCGGCCACTGCGGCATCGTGATCAACCCCGCCGCCTACTCGCACACCTCCGTGGCGATCCTGGACGCGCTCAACGCCTGCGACGGGATGCCCGTCGTGGAGGTCCACCTCTCCAACGTCCACCGCCGTGAGTCGTTCCGGCACCACTCCTACGTATCGCTGCGCGCCGACGGAGTCATCGCAGGCTGCGGGGTGCAGGGGTACGCCTTCGCGGTGGAGCGGATCGCGGCCCTGGCGGCCGGTGTGTGAGGGCTTCGCACGGGGTGCGGAGCCCTCACCGGGCGGGAGGTCACCACCCGCGCGCGTGCCACTCCGGCAGATGCGGCCGCTCCGCGCCCAGCGTGGTGTCGTTGCCGTGCCCGGGGTAGATCCAGGTCTCGTCCGGCAGCGGCTCGAAGATCTTCGCCTCGACGTCGTGGATCAGGCTCTCGAACGCCTGCTTGTCGTGGTGCGTGTTGCCCACGCCGCCGGGGAAGAGGCAGTCGCCGGTGAACACGTGCGGGTGTCCGTGCGGGTCGTCGTACACCAGCGCGATGGAGCCCGGGGTGTGCCCGACCAGATGGCGGGCGGTGAGCCGCACATGCCCGACGCTGATCGTGTCCCCGTCCCCGACCGGGAAGTCCGTCGGCACGGGAATGCCCTCGGCGTCGTCCCGGCCCGCGTACGTACGCGCGCGCGTGGCCGCCACCACCTCGGCCAGCGCCTGCCAGTGGTCCGCGTGCCGGTGGGTGGTGACGACGGAGGCGATGCCGTCGTCACCGATCGTGCCGAGCAGCGTGTGCGCGTCGGCCGCCGCGTCGATCAGCAGTTGTTCGTCGGTGGCCCGGCAGCGCAGCAGATAGGCGTTGTTGTCCATCGGACCGACCGCGATCTTGGTGATCATCAGGTCCTTCAGCTCGTGCACGTCCGCCGGGCCGCCGACCCGCACCTCTCCGCTGTACGTCATGGCCGTCAGCCTATGCCGTGCGGGCCGGGCCCGCGGACCCGCGGGCGCCGGTCAGGGCACCGGTCACAGCGGCGGAAGCTTCGGGAGGGCGCCGCCCGCCACGGTGAGCGCGGCGCCGTCCCGCCGCCCGGCGAGCCAGCCGAGCAGGTCGGCCGGGGCTCCCGTGACGGTGATCTCCGGCGCGTCGGTCTCCCGGCCCGTGCTCCACGCGCGCGTGCCGTCCGTCAGTCGCGTCGCCGGTACGTCGGAACGGCCCGTGAACCGCCGGGCGAGGAAGTCGGTCTCCCGCTCCGTGAACTCGTCCCCCAGGTCCTCCAGCTCGTAGCCGATGCCGAGGTCGACGTGGTGCAGCCCGACCTCCGCCCAGCGCCGGAAGGGCACCCGAAAGGCGCTGTCGGTGACGCCGTTGCGCAGCTCCACCGTGCGCGACCAGTCAGCGGGCGCGGCCGCCACCCGCCCGAAGCGGGCCGCGCTCTCGCGCACGTCGGCGAGGTGCGCGTCCAGCGGGCGCGGGGCGTCGCGCTCGATGTCCGCGTCGCGCGCCTCGCCGGAGACGTACATGGGACGCCCCTCCAGGACATTGACGAGTGCGTCCGCGTTGCGGGCGAGGTGGGCGAGGACATGGCCGCGGGTCCAGCCGGGCAGCCGTGACTCGTCGGTCACAGCCGCGTTGTCCAGTGCGCCGGCCGCGCTGAGCAGTCGTTCGGTGGCTTCCTGTACAGACGCCAGGTCACGCGCGTGATCCATCATGCGCCCGACCCTAGCGGCGTCACACCTTCGGGTGAAGGAGGCGGACCACGGCCGCAAATCGAAAGCGCGTGCGATATCGTCGGCGGCGGCGTCGGGCATGCTGGAGAGCCGGGGATTGTTGGACCCTCCGGGCGGATCCGGGAATCCCACCCGGCGTTGTCAGTGGCTCCCCCTAGGCTGAAGAAGCACGGGGGCCCCGCCCCTGTCACTTCTCCCAAAGAAAGGTGCGGACCGGCGTGGCCGACCGTCTCATCGTCCGTGGCGCGCGCGAGCACAACCTGAAGAACGTGTCGCTCGACCTGCCTCGGGACTCGCTCATCGTCTTCACGGGCCTGTCCGGTTCGGGCAAGTCCTCCCTCGCCTTCGACACCATCTTCGCCGAGGGCCAGCGGCGCTACGTGGAGTCGCTCTCCTCGTACGCCCGCCAGTTCCTCGGCCAGATGGACAAGCCGGACGTCGACTTCATCGAGGGCCTCTCCCCGGCGGTCTCCATCGACCAGAAGTCGACCTCGCGCAACCCGCGCTCCACGGTCGGCACCATCACCGAGGTCTACGACTACCTGCGTCTGCTGTTCGCCCGCATCGGCAAGCCGCACTGCCCCGAGTGCGGCCGGCCGATCTCCCGGCAGTCGCCCCAGGCCATCGTCGACAGGGTCCTGGAGCTGCCGGAGGGCAGCCGCTTCCAGGTGCTCTCGCCGCTGGTGCGCGAGCGCAAGGGCGAGTTCGTCGACCTGTTCGCCGACCTCCAGACCAAGGGCTACTCCCGCGCGCGCGTGGACGGCGAGACGGTCCAGCTCTCCAGCCCGCCCACGCTGAAGAAGCAGGAGAAGCACACCATCGAGGTGGTCGTCGACCGCCTCACCGTCAAGGACTCCGCCAAGCGCCGTCTGACCGACTCCGTGGAGACCGCCCTCGGTCTGTCCGGCGGCATGGTCGTCCTCGACTTCGTCGACCTCCCCGAGGACGACCCCGAGCGCGAGCGCATGTACTCCGAGCACCTGTACTGCGCCCACGACGACCTGTCCTTCGAGGAGTTGGAGCCCCGCTCCTTCTCCTTCAACTCGCCCTTCGGCGCCTGCCCCGAGTGCACCGGCATCGGCACGCGCATGGAGGTCGACCCGGAGCTGATCGTCCCCGACCAGGACAAGTCGCTCGACGAGGGCGCCATCCACCCCTGGTCGCACGGTCACACCAAGGACTACTTCGGCCGGCTCATCGGCGCCCTCGCCGACGCCCTGGGCTTCCGCACCGACATCCCCTTCGCGGGGCTGCCGCAGCGCGCCAAGAAGGCCCTGCTGTACGGCCACAAGACACAGATCGAGGTCCGCTACCGCAACCGGTACGGCCGCGAGCGCGTCTACACCACGCCCTTCGAGGGCGCCGTGCCCTTCGTCAAGCGCCGGCACAGCGAGGCCGAGAGCGACGCCAGCCGCGAGCGCTTCGAGGGCTATATGCGCGAGGTGCCCTGCCCCACCTGCGAGGGCACCCGGCTCAAGCCGGTCGTCCTCGCGGTCACGCTCATGGGCCGCTCGATCGCCGAGATCTCCGCGATGTCCATCAGCGACTGCGCGGACTTCCTGGGCGAGCTGAAGCTGACCGCCCGCGACAAGAAGATCGCCGAGCGCGTCCTCAAGGAGGTCAACGAGCGGCTGCGCTTCCTGGTCGACGTCGGCCTGGACTACCTGTCGCTGAACCGCGCAGCGGGCACCCTCTCCGGCGGCGAGGCCCAGCGCATCCGCCTGGCCACCCAGATCGGCTCCGGCCTCGTCGGCGTCCTCTACGTCCTGGACGAGCCGTCCATCGGCCTGCACCAGCGCGACAACCACCGGCTGATCGAGACCCTGGTGCGGCTGCGCGACATGGGCAACACGCTCATCGTCGTCGAGCACGACGAGGACACCATCAAGGTCGCCGACTGGGTCGTGGACATCGGCCCCGGCGCGGGCGAGCACGGCGGCAAGGTCGTGCACAGCGGTTCCCTGAAGGAACTGCTCGCCAACGAGGAGTCGCAGACCGGCCAGTACCTGTCGGGCCGCAAGGCGATCCCGCTGCCCGACATCCGCCGCCCGCTCGACCCGTCCCGGCGGCTCACGGTGCGCGGCGCCCGGGAGAACAACCTCCAGGACATCGACGTGTCCTTCCCGCTGGGCGTCTTCACCGCCGTCACCGGCGTCTCCGGTTCCGGCAAGTCGACCCTGGTCAACGACATCCTCTACACCCACCTGGCCCGCGAGCTGAACGGCGCGCGCAACGTCCCCGGGCGGCACACGCGCGTGGACGGCGACGACCTCGTCGACAAGGTGGTGCACGTCGACCAGTCGCCCATCGGCCGTACGCCGCGGTCCAACCCGGCGACGTACACCGGCGTCTTCGACCACGTCCGCAAGCTGTTCGCCGAGACCACGGAGGCGAAGGTCCGCGGCTACCAGCCCGGCCGCTTCTCCTTCAACGTCAAGGGCGGCCGCTGCGAGAACTGCGCGGGCGACGGCACCATCAAGATCGAGATGAATTTCCTCCCGGACGTCTACGTCCCGTGCGAGGTCTGCCACGGCGCCCGGTACAACCGGGAGACCCTGGAGGTCCACTACAAGGGCAAGTCCATCGCCGATGTGCTGAACATGCCCATCGAGGAGGCCACCGACTTCTTCGAGGCGGTCCCGGCGATCGCCCGGCACCTGAACACCCTCAAGGACGTCGGCCTCGGCTACGTCCGGCTCGGCCAGTCCGCGACCACCCTGTCCGGCGGTGAGGCCCAGCGCGTCAAGCTCGCCAGCGAGCTCCAGCGCCGCTCCACCGGACGCACGGTGTACGTCCTGGACGAGCCGACCACCGGTCTGCACTTCGAGGACATCAGCAAGCTGCTGAAGGTCCTGTCCGGCCTGGTCGACAAGGGCAACTCGGTCATCGTCATCGAGCACAACCTCGATGTGATCAAGACCGCCGACTGGGTCATCGACATGGGCCCGGAGGGCGGCGCGGGCGGCGGTCTGGTCGTCGCCGAGGGCACGCCCGAGCAGGTCGCCGGGGTGCCGGCCAGCCACACCGGCAAGTTCCTGCGGGAGATCCTCGGTGCCGACCGCGTCAGCGACGCGGAACCGGTCAAGGCCCCGCGCAAGTCCGCCGCCAAGAAGGCGGTGGCGGCCGCTGCCGCCCCGCGCAAGACGGCCACGGCCAGGACGAAGACCGCCGCTGCGGGCAAGAAGGCCGCCCCCGCGAAGAAGACCGCGCGGGCCCGCAAGGCCTGAGCCGCCGCACAGCCACCGCGGGCGCCTCGTGGGACCTTCCTCCCACGGGGCGCCCGCATGTGCGTGGGCGCGCCCGTGTCCGCTGCTCCGCTACTCCTCGCCGAGCTCCGAGGCGTACGGCGGCTCCGCGCCCGCACGGGAGCAGGTGACGGCCGCCGCCCGCGCCGCGAACCGCAGCAGCGCCGTCCAGCCCGCCGCGCCGAGACCGGCGAGCCCTTCCGGGGAGAGCGCGTCGCGGGCGGCCAGACCGTGCAGCAGCGCGGCGTTCACGGTGTCGCCCGCGCCGATCGTGTCGACGACCGCGACCTTCTCGCCGGGCACCGTGTGCACGGCGCCGTCCCGTGTGTGCGCGGTGAGCCCGTCGCCGCCATGGGTGACCACGACGGCCGACGGCCCGGCGGCCAGCCACTCGCGCGGTGAGCCGCCCAGCCACCGCGCGTCCTCCTCGGAGAGCTTCAGCAGGGTCACCGACGGCAGCCAGCCGCGAAAGCGCGCCCGGTAGGCGTCGGCGTCCGGGATCAGCCCGGCGCGGATGTTCGGGTCCAGCGCCGTGAACACGCCCGCGCCGGCCGCCGTCCGCAGCAGCTCCTCGTAGGCGCTCGCACCCGGCTCCAGCACCAGCGAGCAGGTCCCGAACGACACCGCGCGGGTCCCGGCGGGCAGCGCGGCCGGCGCGCTGAACAGGCGGTCCGCGGTGCCGTCGACGTAGAAGGAGTACGCGGCCGAGCCGTCGGCGCCGACCGTCGCGACCGCCAGGGTGGTCGGCTCGCCGCCGCGCTGCACACCGCTGACGTCGACCCCGGCCCGCCGCAGCCCGTCCAGCAGGGCCTCGCCGAAGGCGTCGCGCGAGGTGCGGGAGCAGAAGGCGGCGGGGGAGCCGAGGCGGCCGAGGGCGACCGCCGTGTTGTAGGGGCCGCCGCCGAGCGCCGGCTTGAGGTCGGCGAGGGCACCCACGCCCTGCGGTACCAGGTCGATCAGGGCCTCACCGGCGACGACGATCACGAGTCGGTTCCTTCCTCGGGCTGTGCGGGGCATCCGCAGGACGTGCGGTGGACGAAGGCGCAGGGCAGCCGCACCGTGCGGGCGGGTGCCTCCGGGGCGGCCAGGCGGTCCAGCAGCACCTGGACGGTGCGCGCGCCCAGCTCCCGGCCGGGCTGGGCGATCGCCGTCAGCCCGGGGGAGAACAGATCGGCCCAGTCGAAGTCGTCGAAGCAGCACAGCGCCAGGTCCCCGGGGACGGACAGGCCCCGCTCGCGCAGCGCCCGCAGCGCTCCGATGGTCATCGCGTTGTTGGCCGTGACGAGCGCGGTGGGCGGTGCGGCCAGGGACAGCAGGGCGGCGGTGGCCCGTCGTCCACCGTCCGCCGCCGAGTCGCCGTGCACGACGAGCCGTTCGTCGTGGGGGAGTCCGGCGGCGGCGAGACCGTGCCGGTAGCCGGTGATCCGCTCCCGGGTGGTGCTCAGTCCGGGCAGCCCCGCGACCAGGCCGATCCGGCGGTGGCCGAGCCCGGCGAGGTGGGTGACCAGGAGCGCGGTCGGCTCGGCGCTGTCGGCGCAGACCTGGTCGAAGCCCGGCGCGTCCGGCGTCCCGGTGCCCGGTGCCGCGTCGATCAGGCGGTCCAGGAACACGGTCGGTACGGCGTGCCGCGCGAGGTAGGCGACGAGGGCGCCCGGCCGGGCCGAAGGGGCGACGATCATGCCGTCCACGCGGCGCTCGTGCAGGAGCTGGACCACCTTGCGCTCGTGCACCGGGTCGTCGTGCGGATCGGCGATGAGCAGGCTGTAGCCGTGCTCCAGCGCGTGCGCCTCGACCCCCTGGAGGATCTCCGTGAAGTACGGGTTGCTGATGGCGGAGACGGCCAGACCGATGGACCGGGTACGGGCGGTGACCAGGGAGCGGGCGAGGCCGTTGGGCGTGTAGCCGAGCTGCTCCACGGCGTCGAGCACCGCCTGGCGGGTGTGGGGCAGCACCGGGCGGGTGCCGTTCAGCACGTGGGAGACGGTCGCCACGGAGACTCCCGCGCTCCGTGCGACGTCGGCCATGGTCGGCATCGCGCGTCCCCTCCCGAGTGGCCTGAGTGGCCTGCCGGTGTCCGTGGCGGGGACCGTACCGCATCCGGAAGGCCGCGTAAACGCTTGCGCAAGCGTTTACGTGGCTCACTCCGACAGGCCCGCGACCACGCTCCGGCAGCCCTCGGGCCCGCCCCGGCGGCCGCCGGGCGCGTCCCGGCGACCCCCGGCCGCCCACCGCCCACCGCCGTCCCCGACCCGCCCCCCGCCCGGCCCTCGGCGGTGGGTATCGTCGGCGGTGCCCCGAATCCGCGAGCAGTAGCGACCAGTGGAGTCCCCATGCCAGGCCGTCCCCGCGCGAGCCGCCGTACGATCCTGCGCACGGCGGCCGTCACACCCGTCGCCGGGCTCGGGCTCGCCGCCTGCGGGCCGGAGGGCGGCGGTGCCGCCTCGGCCCCGACGGCACCGGTCGACCTCGGCGCCGAGAGCGAGATCCCCAAGGGCGGCGCCAAGCTGTTCACGGACCACAACGTGGTCGTCAGCCGGTCGGGGAACGGCACGCTGAAGGCGTTCAGCACCGTCTGCACGCACGCGGGGTGCGCGATCACCAAGCTGGAGGGGACGACGCTGACCTGCCCGTGCCACGGCAGTCAGTTCGACGCGACCACCGGCCAGGTGCTGCGGTCCCCGGCCACGGCGCCGCTGGACACGCTCCCGGTCCACGCGAACGGCGGCAAGATCGTCGCGGGGCCCGGCGCCTGATCCCCGGGCCGCCGCGCGGCCCGGCCGGTCACTCCCAGTCCCAGCCGATCCCCACCACCCCCGGCCGCACCCGCGGCTCGACCAGGTGGACCGAACGGTGCCGCTCGCTCACCTCCAGTTCCTGGCGGCCCCCGCGCGGCGCCGCCGCCGACTGCTGGGCGAACCGGTGGCAGCGCACCGGGAGCGCACTCGCGTCGAACCGCACCTGGAGGGCGTACTGCCCGCCCGCCGCGTCGAAGGCGCGCAGATACTCGCCGGACACCCCGGCCGTGCCGTCCTCCACGGCGTAGCGGAACAGGAAGGTGTCCCCGGACCGCAGCCGGGTGTCGAAGAGGAACTCGGCCACGAGCACCCCCGTCCCGTGGTCCCGGCGCACCCGCCCGGCACGGCAGTTCTCCAGCGCGTGCACGCGCATCCGCTCCGGCACGCACTCCGGGTCGCCCTGGTGCACGGCCAGGAACCGGTCCACGCCGTCCCGGTGGGCGCGCACGATGTGCTGCGACTCGCGCCAGGCCAGTTCCCGGCGGGCGCCGAGCCCCACCCGCTCGTGGTGCCCCAGGCACTGCAAGCCGCCGTCGACCGGGGCGTCCAGCTCGGCCAGGAGACCGCGCAGGACGTCCGACGCCTCGACCAGGGAGCGGTAGGAGCGGGCGCCGGACCGCCGGGCGACCGGACGCTCCCCGGTCTCGGCCAGCAGCCGGATCAGTGACTCGTCGGGCAGCTGCAGGATCTCCTCGAGGGCCCGCACGGCCCGCAGCGACTCGGGGCGCTGCGGGCGCCGGGCGCCCTGCTGCCAGTAACTCAGACTGGTCACCCCGACCTTGACGCCGTACCGCGACAGATGGTGCTGCACGCGTTGCAGCGGCAGCCCGCGGGCGGCGATCGCGGCGCGCAGCGCCACATGGAACGGACCGCCCCGCAGGGCCGTGTCCAGTTCCGCGGTGGCGACGTCCTCCTGCTGGGGGGCGTGCGACAGCATGCACGGGCCTCTCTGTGTGAGACGGGCGACGGCTGGTCGGACCGTCCGCGCGGATCGCCGGGGCCGCCCGCGGGCAGGGACGTGGGAGCCGCCGGCGTGCGCGCACGTCCGTCGACCGTCGTCCGCGGGCCCCGACTTCCCCCGCATTGAAGCGTGTTGACCAAGTCCCGACAACACCTGCGGCCCGGCCGGAGGCACTCCTGGCCGAGTCCGCACCCCGCCGCCGGACCCGGGCCTCACTCACGGACCGGTCCTGGCACCGTGCGAAGGAGCCTGGTCACAGCCGGTAGTCGCACATTTGTCCGGTGGGTGGCCGGGCGGCTGCGCGGGGTTGTCCACAGGCTCATCGCCCTGTCACCGCTCGCCAGTAGGGTGTGAGACATGGCCGACCCCTCCAGCTACCGCCCCAGGCCGGGAGACATCCCGGACACCCCCGGGGTGTACAGGTTCCGCGACGAGCACCGCCGGGTGATCTACGTCGGAAAGGCGAAGAGCCTGCGCCAGCGCCTGGCGAACTACTTCCAGGACCTGGCGAACCTCCACCCGCGCACGCGCACGATGGTGACCACCGCCGCGTCCGTGGAGTGGACCGTGGTGTCCACCGAGGTCGAGGCCCTCCAGCTGGAGTACTCCTGGATCAAGGAGTTCGACCCCCGGTTCAACGTCAAGTACCGGGACGACAAGAGCTACCCCTACCTCGCCGTGACGATGAACGAGGAGTTCCCGCGCGTGCAGGTCATGCGCGGCCACAAGAAGAAGGGCGTGCGCTACTTCGGCCCGTACGGGCACGCGTGGGCCATCCGCGACACGGTCGACCTGCTGCTGCGCGTCTTCCCGGTGCGCACCTGCTCGGCCGGCGTCTTCAGGAACGCCGCCCGCACCGGCCGTCCCTGCCTCCTCGGCTACATCGGCAAGTGCTCGGCGCCCTGCGTCGACCGGATCTCCGCCGAGGACCACCGGGAACTGGCCGAGGAGTTCTGCGACTTCATGGCCGGCCGCACCGGCACCTATCTGCGCCGCCTGGAGCAGCGCATGACAGAGGCGGCCGAGGAGATGGAGTACGAGCGGGCCGCCCGCCTGCGCGACGACATCGGTGCTCTGAGGAAGGCCATGGAGAAGAGCGCGGTCGTGCTCGCCGACGCGACCGACGCGGACCTCATCGCCGTCGCCGAGGACGAGCTGGAGGCCGCCGTGCAGATCTTCCACGTGCGCGGCGGCCGGGTGCGCGGCCAGCGCGGCTGGGTGACCGACAAGGTGGAGGAGGTCACCACCGGCGCCCTGGTCGAGCACGCCCTCCAGCAGCTGTACGGCGAGGAGACCGGCGACGCCGTCCCCAAGGAGGTCCTCGTCCCCGCCCTGCCCGACCCTCTGGAGCCGGTCCAGCAGTGGCTCACCGGCCGCCGCGGCGCGGGCGTGTCCCTGCGCATCCCGCAGCGCGGCGACAAGAAGGCCCTCATGGAGACCGTGCAGCGCAACGCCCTCCAGGCGCTCGCCCTGCACAAGACCAAGCGCGCCTCCGACCTGACCACCCGCTCGCGGGCCCTGGAGGAGATCGCCGACGCCCTCGGCCTGGACAGCGCCCCGCTGCGGATCGAGTGCTACGACATCTCCCACCTCCAGGGCGATGACGTGGTGGCCTCCATGGTCGTCTTCGAGGACGGACTCCAGCGCAAGGGCGAGTACCGGCGCTTCCAGATCAAGGGCTTCGAGGGTCAGGACGACGTGCGCTCCATGCACGAGGTGATCACCCGCCGCTTCCGCCGGTATCTGGCGGAGAAGGAGCGGACCGGCGAGTGGGCCGACGGCGAGAGCGCGGGCGCGCCCGACAGTGAGACCGCAGTGCCCGCCCTCGCGCCCACGGAGACGGCCGCCCCGGCGGCCGGCGTCGCCGTCGGCGCGCCCGGCGAAGGCCCCCGACGACACGCCCGACGGCCCGGTCGGAGCCCTCACCGAGGACGACGGACGCCCCAAGCGGTTCGCCTACCCGCCGCAGCTCGTCGTCGTCGACGGCGGCCGGCCTCAGGTCGCCGCCGCCCGCCGCGCCCTGGACGAGCTGGGCATCGACGACATCGCCGTGTGCGGCCTGGCCAAGCGCCTGGAGGAGGTGTGGCTGCCCGGCGAGGACGACCCGGTGGTCCTGCCCCGCACCAGCGAGGGGCTGTACCTGCTCCAGCGTGTCCGCGACGAGGCCCACCGCTTCGCCATCACCTACCAGCGCACCCGGCGCGCCAAGCGCTTCCGGGCCGGCCCGCTGGACGAGGTGCCCGGCCTCGGCGAGACACGCAAGCGGGCGCTGCTCAAGCATTTCGGCTCGGTGAGGAGACTGCGGTCCGCCACAATCGACCAGATCTGCGAGGTGCCCGGCATAGGCCGCAAGACGGCCGAGACCATCGCCGTGGCCCTCGCCCAGGCGGCCCCGGCCGCACCCGCCGTGAACACGGCGACCGGAGAGATCGTGGAAGACGCAGGATCCCCAGAAGACGCAGAAGACGCGCAGAAGACGGAGCCCGGAGCGACGACGCCGGGCACCGCACAGCAGCCGGTGCCCACGGGCGGTCCGGCCGAACGACGGGGGCAGGAGACATGACGGAGCACGAGAAGCAGCCCGCCGCGCCACGAGAACAGGCGCGGACGGAGCAACCCGAACAGACCCGCACGGCGTCACGGGTACCGGCGCACGACGCCGCACAGGACACCGCGCACGGCGCGCCGCACGACGGCACGCACGACGCGGCGCAGGAGGACCGGCAGCAGCCGGACCAGGACCACGGAGCACAGGTGAGTACGGGCATCGACACGGCAGGCGTCCCCGAGGCGGCCATCCCCGAACTGGTGATCATCTCCGGCATGTCGGGGGCCGGCCGGTCCACGGCGGCCAAATGCCTGGAGGACCTCGGCTGGTTCGTCGTGGACAACCTGCCGCCCGCGCTCATCCCCACCATGGTGGAGCTGGGCGCCCGCTCGCAGGGCAACGTCGCGCGCATCGCCGTCGTCGTCGACGTCCGCGGCCGCCGCTTCTTCGACAACCTCCGCGAGTCCCTCGCGGACCTGGAGGCCCGCAACGTCACACGGCGGATCGTCTTCCTGGAGTCCTCCGACGAGGCCCTGGTGCGCCGCTTCGAGTCGGTGCGCCGCCCGCACCCCCTCCAGGGCGACGGCCGCATCGTCGACGGCATCGCCGCGGAGCGGGAGCTGCTGCGCGAGCTGCGCGGCGACGCCGACCTGGTCATCGACACCTCCAGCCTCAACGTGCACGAACTGCGCGCCAAGATGGACGCCCAGTTCGCCGGCGAGGAGGAGCCCGAGCTGCGGGCCACCGTGATGTCGTTCGGCTTCAAGTACGGCCTGCCGGTCGACGCCGACCTGGTCGCCGACATGCGGTTCCTGCCCAACCCGCACTGGGTGCCGGAGCTGCGCCCCTACACCGGGCTCAACGAGGAGGTCGCCGGCTACGTCTTCAACCAGCCCGGCGCCAAGGAGTTCCTGGACCGCTACGCCGAACTGCTGCGGCTCATCGCGGCCGGCTACCGCCGGGAGGGCAAGCGGTACGTGACCATCGCCATCGGCTGCACGGGCGGCAAGCACCGCTCGGTGGCCATGTCGGAGAAGCTCGCCGCGCGACTCGCGGCCGAGGGCGTGGAGACGGTCGTCGTCCACCGGGACATGGGGCGCGAGTGACCGGACGTACTCCGCGCCTGAGCAGGCTGCGCCGTGTGGTCCCCGAGGGCCGCGCGGGCCGCCTGGCGGCCGGTGCGGCCAGCCGGCCGGCCGAGGCGCGCGGCGCCCGGCCGCGGCGCCGCGGCGCCCAGCCCAAGGTGGTCGCCCTCGGCGGCGGCATGGGCCTGTCCGCCTCGCTCGCCGCGCTGCGCCGGATCACCGGCGACCTCACCGCCGTGGTCACCGTCGCCGACGACGGCGGCTCCAGCGGGCGCCTGCGCGACGAACTCGGCGTGCTGCCGCCCGGTGACCTGCGCAAGGCGCTGGCGGCGCTGTGCGGCGACGACGACTGGGGCCAGACCTGGGCCCGCGTCATCCAGCACCGCTTCACCTCCCAGGGCGACCTGCACGACCACGCGGTCGGCAATGTGCTGATCGTCGCCCTGTGGGAGCAGCTCGGCGACCATGTCCAGGCTCTCGACCTGGTCGGCAAGCTGCTGGGCGCGCACGGCCGGGTGCTGCCCATGTCCGCCGTACCGCTGGAGTTGCAGGCCCTGGTCAGGGGGCACGACCCGGAGCGGCCCGAGGACGTCGACACCGTCCGCGGCCAGGCGACCGTCGCGCTCACCCCGGGCGAGGTGCAGTCCGTGCACCTGGTGCCGCACGACCCGCCCGCCGTCCCCGAGGCCGTCGAGGCGGTCCTGGACGCCGACTGGGTGGTGCTCGGCCCCGGCTCCTGGTTCTCCTCGGTCATCCCGCATCTCCTGGTGCCGCAGCTCCTCGACGCGCTCACCGAGACCAAGGCCCGCCGGGTGCTCTCCTTGAACCTCGCTCCGCAACCGGGAGAAACCGCCGGCTTCTCCCCGCAGCGTCATTTGGAGGTTTTGGGACGACACGCCCCTAAACTCGCCCTGGACGTGGTGCTGGCCGACGAGGCCGCCGTGCCCGACCGCGACGTCCTCACCGAGGCCGCCAAGCGGTTCGGCGCCGCGGTCGAGCTGGCGCCGGTCGCCCGGAGGGACGGAACTCCGCGGCACGACCCGGAGCTGCTGGCCGCCGCGTACGACCGTATTTTTCGGATGCATGGAAGGATCGGCCCATGGCGATGACGGCAGCGGTGAAGGACGAGATCTCCCGGCTCCCCGTCACCCGGACCTGCTGCAGGAAGGCGGAGGTCTCCGCCATTCTGCGGTTCGCCGGCGGCCTCCACCTGGTCAGCGGGCGCATCGTGATCGAGGCGGAACTGGACACCGCGATGGCGGCGCGGCGTCTGAAGCGGGACATCCTGGAGATCTTCGGGCACAGCTCGGAGCTGATCGTGATGGCGCCCGGCGGCCTGCGGCGCGGCTCGCGCTACGTGGTCCGGGTCGTCGCGGGCGGCGACCAGCTGGCCCGGCAGACCGGCCTGGTCGACGGCCGGGGCCGGCCGATCCGCGGCCTGCCCCCGCAGGTGGTCTCGGGGGCCACCTGCGACGCGGAGGCCGCCTGGCGCGGGGCGTTCCTGGCGCACGGCTCGCTCACCGAGCCCGGCCGCTCCTCGTCCCTGGAGGTCACCTGCCCGGGACCGGAGGCCGCGCTCGCCCTCGTCGGCGCCGCGCGTCGGCTCTCCATCGCCGCCAAGGCCCGCGAGGTCCGCGGAGTGGACCGGGTGGTCGTCCGTGACGGTGATGCGATCGGCGCGCTGTTGACGCGTCTGGGTGCCCATGAGTCCGTGCTGGCCTGGGAGGAGCGGCGGATGCGCCGCGAGGTCCGCGCCACGGCGAACCGGCTGGCCAATTTCGACGACGCCAACCTGCGCCGCTCGGCCCGCGCGGCGGTCGCGGCCGGTGCCCGGGTGCAGCGCGCCCTGGAGATCCTCGCCGACGACGTGCCCGAGCACCTGGCGGCGGCGGGGCGGCTGCGCATGGAGCACAAGCAGGCGTCCCTGGAGGAGCTGGGGGCGCTCGCCGACCCGCCGCTGACCAAGGACGCCGTGGCCGGGCGCATCCGCAGACTGCTGGCCATGGCCGACAAGCGTGCCGGAGACCTGGGCATCCCGGGCACGGAGGCCAATCTCAGCGAGGAGCTGGCGGACAACCTCGCGGGCTGAGCGGGTGCGCCGCGCGGCAGGGCCCGCCCGCGAGAGCGGCCGGGCCCCGGCCCGGCCCGGACGGGACACGGGCGCCACCGGGCCACGTGCCGCGGCACACCTCGCCCGGTGCCCCCGCCCGGCCCCCGCCCCCTGGCCGGGCCCGTTCCCCTTCCACCGGGGGCGACCGGCGCTCCTCTCGCCGCGCCGGACCCGGCCGGTGCGCCCTGACCGGCGGGTCCGTTGGGTTCTCCCCTCACACCGGGCGCGGTCAGCGCTCCTGCCCTCGGTGCGGACCCGGCCGGTGCGCCCTGACCGGCGGGCCCGGTGGGCTCTTCTCTCGCCCCCGGCGCGGCCGGCTTTCCTCTTCTTGTGCCGGACCCGACCGGTTCGCTCTTCCCGCCGGGGGCGACCGGCCAGCCTCTCGCGCCGAGCCCGGCTGATCTGCCCGTCCCCCCGGGTCCGGCCGGGCCGGTGGGAGATAGCCGGCGGCCGGCCGCCGCTCCCAGTCGTCGTCGCGCTCCGCCGCCCCCGTACGCCGGGGCCGCGTGCCGCCGAGGAGACAACTGCCGGTGGGCACCGGTCGCCCCCTCCCGCCCCTCGCACCCGTTCCCCTGACTCAAGAGGCATCCTTGACCCGTTCCCCAAGTGACATGAACCTGGCAGGCATGCGCCATGGTGGCGGACCACCGCCGGGGGGTTCCATGAGACACCGAGCGAGATCGATCCTTGCCGTCGCCGCGCTCCTGCTCGCGGGAGCGGGCCTGACGCCCGCCGCCCAGGCGCAGGGCGGGGGCGCACCGGGGCCGCACCCGGACGAGGTGAAGGTCTTCCGCGCCGAGGTCACCGCAGAGCAGCTGCCCCTGCTGCTGAAGGCGGGGCAGGACGCCCATGAGCTCGGGCACCGCCCGGCCGAGAAGGGCCGCACACCCGTCGAGCTGTATCTGACCGACGCCCAGGCCGGGAAGCTGCGCGCCCAGGGCGTCCGGCTCACCGAGCACGACCTCGCCTCCACGGCGCAGCGGCGGGTGCGCGCCGCCGGGCAGGGCGTCTTCCGGCCCTACAGCGGCAGGGGCGGGCTCGCGGAGGAGATCGAGGCGACCGCCCGCGACCACCCCGGCCTCACCAAGGTCGTCTCCCTCGGCAGGACGGTCCGCGGCCAGGAGATCCTCGCGCTGAAGCTCACCAGCGGCGCGCGGCGGACGCCGGACGGCGCCAGACCCGCCGTGCTCTACGTGTCCAACCAGCACGCGCGCGAGTGGATCACGCCGGAGACGACCCGCCGGCTGATGCACCACTACCTTGACCACTACCGCACCGACCGGCGCATCAGGAAGATCGTCGACACCACCGAGCTGTGGTTCGTCCTCTCCGCCAACCCGGACGGCTACGACTACACCTTCCAGGACGACAGCACCCGGCTGTGGCGCAAGAACCTGAGGGACAACAACGGCGACGGGGTCATCTCCAGCGGCGACGGCGTCGACCTCAACCGCAACTTCCCGTACAAGTGGGGCTACGACGACGAGGGTTCGTCGCCGGGACCGGCCAGTGAGACGTACCGCGGCCCGGCCCCGGCCTCCGAGCCGGAGACGCGGGCGCTCGACCGGTTCGAGAAGCGCATCGGGTTCCGGTACGCCGTCAACTACCACTCGGCCGCCGAACTGCTCCTCTACGGCGTCGGCTGGCAGGTCGCCACGCCGACCCCGGACGACGTCCTCTACAAGGCGCTGGCCGGCACCCCGGACAGGCCGGCGATCCCGGGCTACCGTTCGCAGCTGTCCTCGGAGCTGTACACCACCAACGGCGAGGCGGACGGCCACGCGGCCAACGTCAACGGCACGGCGATGTTCACCCCTGAGATGTCGACCTGCGAGACCGCCTCGGACGCCGACCCGGACGACGCCTGGAACGCCGCCGACTGCCGGTCGGTGTTCGACTTCCCGGACGACGAGAAACTGATCGAGCGGGAGTTCGAGAAGAACCTCCCGTTCGCGCTCGCCGTCGCCGAGACCGCCGCCCACCCCGACCGGCCGAGCTCACCGGTCGGCCTGGACGCCCCCGACTTCACCCCGGCCGCCTTCGGCACGTCGTACGCGCGCGGCGCCGACCAGGAGGTCTCGGTCGTCGCCCGCAGGTCGGTGCGGGACAAGGAGCTGCGCTACCGCGTCAACGGCGGCCGCACCCAGGTGCGCGCCCTGCGCCCCTGGAAGGGCGGCACGACCTACGGCGGCGCCGACCACCTCTACTTCGACGAGTACCGGGCCCGGGTCCACGGCGCGGTACCGGGCGACCGGGTGGAGGTGTGGTTCACCGGCCGCGCCGGCACCGCGCCCGCGCCCACCTCCACTCCCGCGCCCCCCACTCCCGCGTCCGCTTCAGGGTCCGGAGCGGGAACGGCGAGCGCGCACTTCACCTACACCGTGGCCCGCCGCCCGCGCGCCGACACCCTCGTGGTCGCGGAGGAGGGCGCGCCCGCCACACGGACGCGCGCGTACGTGGACGCGCTGCGGTCCGCCGGGCGCACGGCGGCCGTCTGGGACGTCGCGACCCAGGGCGCGCCCGACGCGCTCGGCGTACTGAAGCACTTCGGCACGGTCGTGCACTACTCGGGCGCCCCCGGACCGGGCAACGCCACCCAACTCCGGCTGCGCGCCTATCTCAACGAGGGCGGCAGGCTGATCGAGGCGGGCGAGCAGGCCGGCGGCAGCGTCGACCTGGGCGGCGGGAGCCTCTCGGACGACTTCGGCCAGTACTGGCTGGGCGCCTTCTCGCACACCCCGACGCCGGGCGCCACCGGCTTCACCGGCTCCGGGCCGCTGGCCGGCTTCTCCGGCGCGCTCGGCGACACGCCCGGCCACCCGCTGGACCGGGCCGGCGCCTACGAGGTGACCTCCGAGCAGCTGCCGCCGGAGGAGTACCCGCAGTTCGCGAGCGCGGGCGCGGGACGGTTCGCCGGGACGGTCGACCCGTACGGCCCCTACGCGGGCACCGGGATGGCGGCCGCCGTGCACACCGACGACGCCTACAAGCGCCTCACCCGCACCGTCGACCTCACCAAGGTCACCGCGGCGGACCGGCCCGCCCTGCGCACCCGTCTGCTGTGGGACACCGAGCGCGGCTACGACCACGCGCTGCTGGAGGCGCACACCGGCGCCGACGACTGGACGACGCTCCCGGAGGCGGGCGGCGCGACGAGCGCCACCGTGCCCGCCGAGTGCGGCGCCGGGTTCCTGATCGAGGACCACCCCTGGCTGAAGCACTATCTGACGCCGGGCACCGGCGGCTGCGCCGCGCACGGCACGAGCGGGGCGTGGCACAGCCTCACCGGCTCCTCCGGCGGCTGGCGGCAGGTGAGCTTCGACCTGAGCGCGTACGCGGGACGGACGGTCGAGGTCTCCCTCGCCTACGTCACCGACCCGGGCACCGGCGGCCACGGCGTCCTCGCCGACGACGCCTCGCTCGTCGTCGGCGGCGCCGCGCGCGACACCGAGGGCTTCGAGACGTCCCTCGGCCCCTGGCGGGTGCCGGGACCGCCGCCGGGCAGCCCGGCCGTCGTCAAGGACTGGGCCCGCACCGGCGTCCTCTTCCGGACGTACGGAGCGGTCGCCACGGGCCGCACCGTGCTGCTCGGATTCGGTCTGGACCACCTCCTCTCGGAGGCCGATCGGGCCGCCCTCGTGCGGCGGGCGATCGCGGCACTCGACAAGTGAGCCGGGGCCTGCACGAAAGAGTGATGAATGCGGTCAACGCGCACTGACACTCCGTAGCGAAATGGAGTGAATCGGACGCGGGGCCGCGGCGGCCCGTACCCCTACTGCCGGGTACGGGCCGCCGTGCCGTTCAGGGGGGTCTCCGAATGTCACCCCGGGGGGCTCAGGGAGGTAGGGTCGGGGGTGGTCGGGGACATCCCAAATACAGCTCGCCGGCGTCGAAACCGGCGTACCAACGAGGAGATCGGTTCGTGACGATCCGCGTAGGCATCAACGGCTTTGGCCGCATCGGTCGTAACTACTTCCGCGCGCTGCTGGAGCAGGGTGCGGACATCGAGATCGTGGCTGTCAACGACCTGGGTGACACCGCGACCACCGCCCACCTGCTGAAGTACGACACCATCCTCGGCCGCCTCAAGCAGGAGGTCACGCACACCGAGGACAGCATCACCGTCGACGGCAGGACCATCAAGGTCCTCTCCGAGCGCAACCCGGCCGACATCCCCTGGGGTGAGCTGGGCGTGGACATCGTCATCGAGTCCACCGGCATCTTCACCAAGAAGGAAGACGCCGCCAAGCACCTGGCCGGCGGCGCGAAGAAGGTCCTCATCTCGGCTCCGGCCAAGGACGAGGACATCACCATCGTCATGGGCGTCAACCAGGACGAGTACGACCCGGCGAACCACAACATCATCTCGAACGCCTCCTGCACCACCAACTGTGTGGCGCCGATGGCGAAGGTCCTCGACGAGAACTTCGGCATCGTCCGGGGTCTGATGACCACGGTGCACGCGTACACCAACGACCAGCGCATCCTGGACTTCCCGCACAAGGACCTGCGCCGCGCCCGTGCCGCCGCCGAGAACATCATCCCGACCACCACCGGTGCCGCCAAGGCCACCGCCCTGGTCCTGCCGCAGCTCAAGGGCAAGCTGGACGGCATCGCGATGCGCGTCCCGGTCCCCACCGGCTCGGCCACCGACCTGGTCGTCACCCTCCAGCGCGACGTCACCAAGGACGAGGTCAACGCCGCGTTCAAGAAGGCCGCCGAGGACGGCGCGCTCAAGGGCTACCTCGTCTACACCGAGGACCCGATCGTCTCCTCGGACATCGTGGGCGACCCGGCCTCCTGCACCTTCGACTCGTCCCTGACCATGGTCCAGGACGACAAGTCGGTGAAGATCCTCGGCTGGTACGACAACGAGTGGGGCTACTCCAACCGCCTCGTCGACCTCACGGTCTTCGTCGGCGACCAGCTCTGATCGGCAGAGCAGGCACCTCGATGTGAGAACAGGGCTCGGGCAGCGCACCTCGGCGCGGTCCGGGCCCTGACGCACGTACGGCGAGCCGGGCCGCCCGGCCCGCCCGCGTGCGGATCGACCGGTCCTCGTACGATCAAGAGCCCCTCCTCAGGAGTCCCATTTCCATGAAGACGATCGACGAACTCCTCACCGAAGGCGTGGACGGCAAGCGGGTCTTCGTCCGCGCCGACCTCAACGTGCCGCTGGCCGACGGTGTCATCACCGACGACGGCCGCATCCGCGCCGTGCTGCCCACCGTCAAGGCACTCGCCGGCGCCGGCGCCAAGGTGATCGTGGCCTCCCACCTGGGCCGCCCCAAGGGCGCCCCGGACCCCGCCTTCTCGCTGCTGCCCGCCGCCGAACGGCTCGGTGAACTCCTCGGCGCCCCCGTGGCCTTCGCCCAGGACACCGTCGGCCCCGCCGCGCACGCCGCCGTCGACGGCCTTGAGCCCGGCCAGGTCGCGGTCGTCGAGAACCTGCGCTTCAACCCGGGTGAGACGTCCAAGGACGACGCCGAGCGCGGCGGGTTCGCCGACGCCCTCGCCGCCCTCGCCGACGTCTACGTCGGCGACGGCTTCGGCGCGGTGCACCGCAAGCACGCCTCCGTCTACGACCTGCCGGCCCGGCTGCCGCACTACGCCGGCTACCTCATCGCCACCGAGGTCGGTGTCCTGAGGAAGCTCACCGAGGACGTCAAGCGGCCCTACGTCGTCGCCCTCGGCGGCGCGAAGGTCTCCGACAAGCTCGCCGTCATCGACCAGCTCCTCGGCAAGGCCGACCGGCTGCTCATCGGCGGCGGCATGGCCTACACCTTCCTCAAGGCGCAGGGCCACGAGATCGGCAAGTCGCTCCTCCAGGAGGACCAGATCCCGGCCGTCCGGGAGTACCTGGAGCGCGCCGAGAAGACCGGCGTCGAGCTGGTGCTGCCGGTGGACACGCTGGTCGCGCCCGACTTCCCGGACCTGAAGACCAAGGCCCCGGCCCACCCCACCGCCGTCGCGGCGGACGCCATCCCGGCCGACCAGGAGGGCCTGGACATCGGCCCGCGCACCCGGGAGCTGTACGCCTCCAAGCTCGCCGACGCCGCCACCGTCTTCTGGAACGGCCCGATGGGCGTCTTCGAGCACCCCGACTTCGCCGAGGGCACCAAGGCGGTCGCCCAGGCTCTCGTCGACTCCGACGGCTTCACCGTGGTCGGTGGCGGCGACTCCGCCGCCGCCGTCCGTACGCTCGGTTTCGACGAGAACGCATTCGGCCACATCTCGACCGGTGGCGGCGCCTCCCTCGAATACCTCGAGGGCAAGACGCTCCCCGGCCTCGCAGCACTGGAGGACTGACCTCAATGACCACCCGCACGCCGCTGATGGCGGGCAACTGGAAGATGAACCTCAACCACCTCGAGGCCATCGCGCACGTCCAGAAGCTCGCCTTCGCCCTGGCCGACAAGGACTACGACGCCGTAGAGGTCGCCGTCCTGCCGCCCTTCACCGACCTGCGCTCGGTGCAGACCCTGGTCGACGGCGACAAGCTCAAGATCAAGTACGGCGCCCAGGACATCTCGCAGCACGACTCGGGCGCCTACACCGGCGAGATCTCGGGCCCGATGCTGGCCAAGCTCAAGTGCACCTACGTGGTGATCGGCCACTCCGAGCGCCGCCGGTACCACAACGAGACCGACGAGCTGGTCAACGCCAAGGTCAAGGCCGCCTACAAGCACGGCCTGACCCCGATCCTGTGCGTCGGCGAGGAGCTGGACGTCCGCGAGGCGGGCAACCACGTCTCCCACACCCTCGCCCAGGTCGAGGGCGGCCTCAAGGACCTCCCGGCCGAGCAGGCCGAGTCCGTCGTGATCGCCTACGAGCCCGTCTGGGCCATCGGCACCGGCAAGGTCTGCGGCGCCGAGGACGCCCAGGAGGTCTGCGCCGCGATCCGCGCCAAGGTCGCCGAGCTGTACTCCCAGGACCTCGCCGACAAGGTCCGCATCCAGTACGGCGGCTCGGTCAAGTCGGGCAACGTCGCCGAGATCATGGGCCAGGCCGACATCGACGGCGCCCTGGTCGGCGGCGCCTCGCTGGACGCCGACGAGTTCGTCAAGATCATCAGGTTCCGCGAGCAGTGAACCGGACGTGAGTAGGCGGTAGCGGCGATACGTCGTACCCTTGCGGGGGCACAGCCGAGGTGCTGTGCCCCTGTCGTCCATCCGAATCCGAGGAAGTTGGTCCAGCCGTGGTTTTGGGGTTCTCGATCACCCTGATCGTCTTCAGCCTGCTGCTGATGCTGCTGGTGCTGATGCACAAGGGGAAGGGCGGCGGCCTCTCCGACATGTTCGGCGGCGGCATGCAGTCGTCCGTCGGCGGCTCCTCCGTCGCCGAGCGCAACCTGGACCGCATCACCGTGGTGGTCGGCGTGCTCTGGTTCGCGTGCATCATCGTCCTCGGCCTCCTGATGAAGTCCAACAGCTGACGAGCCGGCGGACACCGCACATTCCGCACGTAAAGCCCCATGGTCGGTACGCGCCCCACAGCGCGGCCTATCATGGGGCTTGCGTCTGTGTACGGGGGACGGTAACTCCCCTCACTGGACGCGCGTTGGGCCTTACGTAGACTGAGGCGCTCGCGGCGAAGCGGTACGCCGACTCGCTTCGCGGCACCATCACGCAGGGAGTTACGACCGTGGCAAGTGGCAACGCGATCCGGGGAAGCCGGGTCGGGGCGGGGCCGATGGGCGAGGCCGAGCGCGGCGAGTCCGCGCCGCGCCTGCGCATCTCCTTCTGGTGCTCCAACGGACACGAGACACAGCCCAGTTTCGCCAGCGACGCACAGGTCCCCGACACCTGGGACTGCCCGCGCTGCGGCTTCCCGGCCGGACAGGACCGGGACAATCCGCCGGACCCGCCGCGCACCGAGCCGTACAAGACGCACCTGGCGTACGTACGGGAGCGGCGCAGCGACGCGGACGGCGAGGCGATCCTCGCCGAGGCGCTCGCCAAACTCCGGGGCGAGATCTAGCATCTGACGTCCCGTCGGGTACGGCTCGGCGCCCGGGACGACGCCGGCCCCATCCGGGCGGCAGTCCGCCGCCGGCCGATTGTCAGTGGTGCCCTCTACGGTTTGTGCATCAGCGAATCGTGAGGGGGCGGCGATGACGACGGTCGACGCGGCACAGGCCGTGGCACAGCCCGCGTGGCGCGGGGCGTTCGGACGGCTGTGGAGCGCCGCCGTGCTGTCCAGTTTCGGTGACGCGCTGCGCACGGCCGCCCTGCCCCTGCTCGCCGCCTCACTGACCGATGACCCCCTGCTCATCGCCTCGGTCACCGCCTGCGGCTATCTGCCCTGGATCGTCTTCGGACTGCTCGGCGGAGCCGTCGCCGACCGGGTGGACCAGCGCCGCGCGATGGGAGCGGTGGACGCGGTACGCGCGCTGCTGGTCGGTGCCTTCGCGGTGGCCGTCGCCCTCGGGCACGCCTCGATCGGGCTGCTCATCGCCCTGGCCTTCGCGCTGACCACGCTCCAGACCCTCTTCGACAACGCGGCGACGGCCCTGCTGCCCGCCCTGGTGGACCGCGAGGCGCTCGGCAGCGCCAACACCCGGCTGATGACGGGGCAGCGCGTCGCCGGCGGCCTCCTGGGCGGTCCGGTGGTGCCCGTCCTGATCGCGGCCGGGGCCGCCGTCCCCTTCGCGGCCGACGCCGTCACCTTCCTGCTGGCCGCCGCGCTGGTCGCCTCGCTGCGCACCGCGGCGCCCCGGCGCCCGCCGAGACCGGCGGGCAGCACCCTGCGCCGGGAGATCGCCGAAGGACTGCGTGTGCTGCGCCGGGACCGCGCGCTGCGCGCCCTGTGCACCGCCACCGCCCTGTGCAATGTGGGCATGGGCGCCCTCATCGCGACCCTGGTCGTCCTGGTGACCGGCTGGCTGCACACCGGACCCGGCGGCTACGCGGCGGCGACCACCGCCTACACCGTGGGCAGCCTGGCCGGGGGAGCGGTCAACCGGCCGCTGGTGGCCCGGCTCGGCCGGCCCCGGGCCGTGCTGCTGGCCGGTCTGACGCAGATCGCCGCGCTCCTCGTCATCGGTACGGTGCGCGACCTGGCCGCCCTGGCGGCCGCGATGGCCGTCTTCGGCCTCATGGGCATGGTGTGGAACGTCAACACCACCACGCTGATGCAGCAGCGCACCCCCGGCGGGCTGCTGGGCCGGGTCAGCGCCGCCTTCCGGACCCTCGCGGTCGCCGGGGCACCGCTGGGCGCCCTGCTCGGCGGCGCCGTCGCCGCCGCGTGGGGTCCGAACACCCCGGCGCTGCTCGCGGCCGCGTTCTTCGCGCTGTCCGTCTGCGCGCTGACACCCGTGCGCACACAGCCCGAAGTCGGAACCGGAGAAGGGCAGGTGACGTCTCATCAGTCCACCGGATGAGCCGATGGGGGCGCGGTGAGGGTGCCGTACACTCCTGACGATCATCAGAGCCGTCACTCGGGGGAGTTCGACATGGCTGGTGCACCACAGGGCTGGCTGAGCGGGGAACTGTCGGCGCGGTCGCTGCTGCGGCCCAGGGAGGCCGCGCGGGCGGTGTTCCACCCGGCCTGGATCCCGCCCGCACTCGATCCGGACGTGGAGAAGCTCAAACGCGTGCGGATCATCGCCGGGACGGTCGCGGCCGTCGGCGTCTACACCTTCGTGCAGGGCGGCTTCGCCTTCGACGAGATGCTGGAGAACATGCTGACGGCCTCCGTCGTCCTGCTGTTCGTCACCCCGCTCACCGTGGGAGCGATGCTGTACCGCTGGCGCCGCACCGGGCCGGTGCGGGAGCTGAGGCAACCGCTGCTGCGGTCGATGCAGTTGCTGCTGGCGTTCGTCGGGACCATCGTCGGCACGGTCGTGCTGTGGAAGCTGGCGGCGGGCAGCGGGCTGCTCGTGCTGCTGCTCGGGTTCGCCGCCCTGTGGCTCACCGTCTTCGTCGGCTACGGCGCCTACCTGGTCTCGGGGAACTTCTTCGGCACCGCGGTCGTGCACCGCTGCCTGCCGCCGCTGCTCGCCACGGTGACGAGCTGGCTGATGGCCCTGCCCGACCTGGCCACCGGCGATCTGCACGGGCTCAGCCTCACCCTGGGCGTCCTGTTCGTCCTCGGCGCGCCGGTCACCGTGACCGGCATATCCCTGCTGGAGATGGGCCGCCTGCGCAGCCGCCACGGCATCCGCCTGGACACCCATCCCGCCGTCCGGCCCCGCCCGGTCCCGCCGAGGCCGGCCGCACCCCCGCCGTACATCCCGCCCCAGCCCCCGCACGCACCGCGGAACCCGTACGGCCGCTGACCGCGACGCACGGACGGGGGCGGCGCGGGCACGACGCCCGCACCACCCCCGTCGGGTGTTCGAGTCTCCGGTGACCGGTCAGGCCGACGCCGGTGGATACAGCGACCTGGGCAACTGCGCAGCGGCCGCCGTGTCCAGCAGCCACAGCGTGCGGGCCCGGCCGTGGGCGCCCGCCGCCGGGGCCTGCACCTCGCCCGCCCCGGACAGCGCCATCGCCACCGCGTTCGCCTTGTCCTCGCCCGCCGCGAGCAGCCACACCTCGCGGGCCGAGCGGATCGCGGGCAGCGTCAGCGAGATCCGGGTGGGCGGCGGCTTCGGCGAGCCGTGCACACCGACGACCGTGCGCTCCGTCTCCCGCACCCCCGGATGCTCGGGGAACAGGGACGCCACATGCGTGTCCGGGCCGACGCCCAGCATCAGCACGTCGAAGGCCGGCACCGCGCCGTGGTTCTCCGGCCCCGCCGCCCGCGCCAGCTCCTCGGCGTAGGCGTCGGCCGCCGCCTCGACGTCCGTGCCGTACGGGCCGTCCGACGCGGGCATGATGTGCACGCGCTTCGGGTCCAGCGGTACGGAGTCCAGCAGCGCCTGCCGGGCCTGGGTGATGTTGCGCTCGGGGTCGCCCTCGGGCAGGAACCGCTCGTCGCCCCACCACAGGTCGAGGCGCGTCCAGTCGACGGCGTCCCGGGCGGGTGCCGCCGCCAGCGCGGCCAGCACGCCGTTGCCGTTGCGCCCGCCGGTCAGCACCACGGACGCCGAACCCGTCGACGCCTGCGCGTCCACGATCTTCGTGATCAGCCGGGCCGCGGCGGCCTGCGCCATCAGCTCCTTGTCACGGTGGACGACCAGCTGCGGAGTGCTCACTTCGCCGCCGCCTTCCGGGTCGGGGACTTCCTCGCGGTCTTCGCGGCGGCGCGCCGCGCGGGCGCCTTCGCCGTGTCCTCCTCGGCGGTGGCCACCGCGACCGGGCCCTCTTCGGCCTCTGCTCCCTCGGCCTCCGCTCCCTCGGCCCGCGCCCGCTCGTCGGCCGTCGCCTCGCCGCCGTTCAGCCGCTCGACGCCGAAACGCAGCGCCGAGGCATAGGTGTCGTCCGGGTCGAGGCGTCGCAGCTCCTCCGCTATCAGCTCGGCCGTGTCGCGCCGCTTCAGCGCGACCGCCCGCTCCGGCTGGCCCTGGATGGCCAGCGTGGCCAGCCGGCCGTCGGCCCGGTCCAGCCGGATCGGACCGCAGCTCGTGTCCATCCGGACCCCGGTCAGCCCGGGACCGGCCGACGGCGAACGCTTCACCGGCACGTCCAGCCGGTCCGCCAGCCACATCGCCAGCAGCTCACAGCTCGGGTTGGACTCCTCGCCCTCCACCTCGACCGACCGGACCTCGCAGGTCACCTGGTCCAGCGCGGCGGCCAGCATGGAGCGCCAGGGCGTGATCCGGGTCCACGCGAGATCCGTGTCGCCCGGGGTGTACGCGGCGGCCCGCGCGGTCAGTTCCCGCACCGGCCGCTCGCAGGCGTAGGTGTCGGTGACCCGGCGCTGCGCCAGCGCGCCCAGCGGGTCCTCGGCCGGGGCCGGCGGGCCGTTCACCGGCCACCACACGACGACCGGCGCGTCCGGCAGCAGCAGCGGCAGCACCACCGACTGGGCGTGGTCGCAGACCTCGCCGTACAGCCGCAGTACGACCGTCTCGCCCGCACCCGCCTCCGCGCCGAGGCGCACCTCGGCGTCCAGCCGCGAGGACGTGCGGTCGCGCAGGGTGCGCGAGACCCGCCGGATGACGACCAGGGTCCGCGAGGGGTGCTCGCGGGAGGCGTCACCGGCGGCCTTGAGCGCGTCGTAGGCGTTCTCCTCGTCGGTGACGATGACGAGGGTCAGCACCATGCCCACGGCAGGGGTGCCGATCGCGCGGCGGCCCCGCACGAGCGCCTTGTTGATCTTCCCGGCGTTGGTGTCGGTCAGGTCGATCTTCATGGCCTGCGCCAGCTCCGTCCGTCTCGTGCGAGCATCTCGTCGGCCTCGGCCGGCCCCCATGTCCCGGACGCGTACTGCGCGGGCCTGCCGTGGCTGTCCCAGTACCGCTCGATCGGGTCGAGGATCTTCCAGGACAGCTCGACCTCCTCGGTGCGCGGGAAGAGGTTGGAGTCGCCCAGCAGCACGTCCAGGATCAGCCGCTCGTACGCCTCCGGGCTGGACTCGGTGAAGGACTCGCCGTAGGCGAAGTCCATCGAGACGTCCCGGATCTCCATCGACGTGCCCGGCACCTTGGAACCGAACCGCACGGTCACGCCCTCGTCGGGCTGCACCCGGATGACGACCGCGTTCTGGCCCAGCTCCTCGGTCGCCGTGGTGTCGAAGGGGGAGTGCGGGGCCCGCTGGAAGACCACCGCGATCTCGGTGACCCGGCGGCCCAGCCGCTTGCCGGTGCGCAGATAGAAGGGGACGCCCGCCCAGCGGCGGTTGTCGATGCCCAGCTTCACGGCCGCGTAGGTGTCGGTCTTGGACTTCGGGTCGATGCCGTCCTCTTCGAGGTACCCGATGACCTTCTCGCCGCCCTGCCAGCCGGCCGCGTACTGGCCGCGCACGGCGGAGGCGCCGAGGTCCCTGGGCAGCCGGACGGCGCCGAGCACCTTCTCCTTCTCCGCCGCCAGCGCGTCCGCGTCGAAGGAGGACGGCTCCTCCATCGCGGTGAGCGCCATCAGCTGGAGCAGGTGGTTCTGAATGACGTCGCGGGCGGCGCCGATGCCGTCGTAGTACCCGGCCCGGCCGCCGATGCCGATGTCCTCGGCCATGGTGATCTGCACATGGTCCACGAAGGACCGGTTCCAGATCGGTTCGAACATGGTGTTGGCGAAGCGGAGCGCCAGGATGTTCTGGACGGTCTCCTTGCCCAGGTAGTGGTCGATGCGGAAGACCTGGTCCGGGGCGAAGACCTCGTGGACGACCTTGTTCAGCTCCTCGGCCGACTCCAGGTCGTGGCCGAACGGCTTCTCGATGACCGCGCGCCGCCAGGAGCCGCCCGTCTGGTCGGCCAGCTGGTGCTTCTTGAGCTGCTGGATGACGACCGGGAACGACTTCGGCGGGACGGACAGGTAGAAGGCGAAGTTGCCGCCCGTGCCCTGTGCCTTGTCCAGCTCGTCGATCGTGGCGCGCAGCCGCTCGAACGCCTCGTCGTCGTCGAAGGTGCCCTGGACGAAGCGCATGCCCTGGCTGAGCTGCTGCCAGACCTCCTCGCGGAAGGGGGTGCGCGCGTGTTCCTTGACGGCGTCGTGCACCACCTGCGCGAAGTCCTCGTGCTCCCAGTCGCGCCGGGCGAAGCCGACGAGCGAGAAGCCCGGCGGCAGCAGACCCCGGTTGGCGAGGTCGTACACGGCGGGCATCAGCTTCTTGCGGGACAGGTCGCCCGTGACGCCGAAGATGACCAGGCCCGACGGCCCCGCGATACGCGGGAGCCGTCGGTCGGCGGGGTCACGGAGCGGGTTCGCTCCGCTGCCGGAAAGAGACGACAAGGCGTCAGCCCTCCGCGGGGGCGAGGCGCTCCAGCTCCGCCTCGGTCGACTTCAGCAGGTCGTTCCAGGAGGACTCGAACTTCTCGACGCCCTCGACCTCCAGAACCCGGACGACGTCGTCGTAGGAGATCCCGATCTTCTCCAGGGCGTCCAGGTCGGCGCGGGCCTGCGCGTAGGTGCCGCGGACCGCGTCGCCGCGGATCTCGCCGTGGTCCTCGGTGGACTCCAGGGTGGCCTCCGGCATGGTGTTCACCGTGTTCGGCGCCACCAGCTCCTCGACGTACATGGTGTCCTTGTACGCCTTGTCCTTCACTCCGGTGGAGGCCCACAGCGGGCGCTGCTTGTTGGCGCCCGCGTTCTCCAGCGCGCTCCAGCGGTCGGACGAGAAGACCTCCTCGTACGCCTGGTAGGCGAGGCGCGCATTGGCCACGCCGGCCTTGCCGCGCAGTGCCTTGGCCTCGTCGGTGCCCTGTTCGTCGATGCGCCGGTCGATCTCGGTGTCGACGCGGGAGACGAAGAAGGACGCCACCGAGTGGATCTTCGAAAGGTCCAGGCCGCGCTCCTTGGCCTTCTCCAGGCCGGTCAGGAAGGCGTCCATGACCTTGCGGTAGCGCTCCAGCGAGAAGATCAGCGTGACGTTGACGCTGATGCCGTTGCCGATGGTCTCGGCGATCGCCGGCAGCCCCGCCTCGGTGGCCGGGATCTTGATGAGCGTGTTGGGGCGGTCCACCAGCCAGGCCAGTTGGCGGGCCTCGGCGACCGTCGCCTTGGTGTTGTGGGCGAGACGCGGGTCGACCTCGATGGAGACCCGGCCGTCCTGGCCGTCGGTGGCGTCGAAGACCGGGCGCAGGATGTCGGCGGCGTCGCGGACGTCCGCCGTGGTGATCATGCGGATGGCCTCTTCGACGGTGACCCGGCGGGCCGCGAGGTCGGAGAGCTGCTGGTCGTAGCCGTCG
Organism: Streptomyces sp. PL-25; assembly: GCF_058344915.1. Taxonomy (NCBI): domain Bacteria; kingdom Bacillati; phylum Actinomycetota; class Actinomycetes; order Kitasatosporales; family Streptomycetaceae; genus Streptomyces; species Streptomyces sp. PL-25. The sequence continues at coordinate 1,634,270 of NZ_CP136997.1, read as the reverse complement.
CCCTGCGAGATCGCCTTCTGGAAGATCGTCGGGTTGGTGGTGACGCCCACGACGTGCTGCTGGTCGATCAGCTCGGCGAGGTTGCCGGACGTGATCCGCTTGCGCGACAGGTCGTCCAGCCAGATCGCGACGCCTTCATCGGAGAGGCGCTTGAGTGCGTCTGTCATGGAAATTGCATCTCCTACGTGTCGTATATGAGCGTCAGCGCTGGGCGGCGGCGAGGGATTCCCGGGCCTTGGCGACCACGTTCTCGGCGGTGAAACCGAATTCGCGGAACAGCACCTTGGCGTCGGCGGAGGCACCGAAGTGCTCCAGGGAGACGATGCGTCCGGCGTCGCCGACGTACTTGTACCAGGACAACGCGACACCGGCCTCGACCGCGACGCGCGCCCGCACGGCCGGGGGCAGCACGCTCTCCCGGTACCCCTGGTCCTGCTCCTCGAACCACTCGACGCACGGCATGGACACCACGCGCGTGGGAACGCCGTCGGCCTGGAGCCGCTCGCGCGCCTCGACGGCGAGCTGCACCTCGGAACCGGTGGCGATCAGGATGACCTCGGGCTCGCCGCCCTCGGCGTCGAACAGCACGTAGCCGCCCTTGGCCGCGTCGTCGTCCGGCTCGTACGTCGGCACGCCCTGGCGGGTGAGCGCGAGGCCGTGCGGGGCGCCCTTGCCGTACTCCTTGGTCCAGCGGCGCTGGATCTCGGCCCAGGCGATGGCGGTCTCGTTGGCGTCGGCCGGGCGGACGATGTTCAGTCCGGGGATGGCGCGCAGCGAGGCGAGGTGTTCGACGGGCTGGTGGGTGGGGCCGTCCTCGCCGAGGCCGATGGAGTCGTGCGTCCACACGTACGTCACCGGCTGGTGCATCAGGGCGGACAGGCGCACGGCGTTGCGCATGTAGTCGGAGAAGACCAGGAAGGTGCCGCCGTACACGCGCGTGTTGCCGTGCAGCGTGATGCCGTTCAGCTCGGCGCCCATCGAGTGCTCGCGGATGCCGAAGTGGATGGTGCGGCCGTAGGGGTCCGCCTCCGGGAGCGGGTTGCCCGCGGGGAGGAAGGAGGACGTCTTGTCGATGGTGGTGTTGTTGGAGCCGGCCAGGTCGGCGGAGCCGCCCCACAGCTCGGGCAGCACCTCGCCGAGCGCCTGGAGCACCCTGCCGGAGGCGGCGCGGGTCGCCACGCTCTTGCCCGCCTCGAAGACCGGGATCTTCTCGGCCCAGCCGGCGGGCAGCTCGGCGGCGGCGATCCGGTCGAACTCGGCGGCCCGCTCGGTGTTGGCCGCGCGCCACGCCTGGAAGGACTTCTCCCACTCCTCGCGCGCCTGCCGGCCGCGCTCCAGCGCCTGCCGGGTGTGGCCGATGACCTCGTCGGAGACGTCGAAGTGCTTGTCCGGGTCGAAGCCGAGGACGCGCTTGGTGGCCGCGACCTCGTCCTCGCCCAGCGCCGAGCCGTGCGCGGCCTCGGTGTTCTGGGCGTGCGGGGCGGGCCAGGCGATGATGGAGCGCATCGCGATGAACGACGGCCGGTCGGTGACCGCCTTGGCCGCCTGGATCGCGGCGTAGATCGCCTGCGGGTCCAGGTCGCCGTCCTCCTTGGCCGCCACGCGCTGCACGTGCCAGCCGTAGGCCTCGTACCGCTTGACGGTGTCCTCGGAGACGGCGGTCTCGGTGTCGCCCTCGATCGAGATGTGGTTGTCGTCCCACAGCAGGATCAGGTTGCCGAGCTTCTGGTGGCCGGCCATCGAGGACGCCTCGGCCGAGATGCCCTCCTGGAGGCAGCCGTCACCGGCGACGCAGTAGACGAAGTGGTCGAAGGGCGACTCGCCCTGCGGGGCCTCGGGGTCGAAGAGGCCGCGCTCGTAGCGGGCGGCCATCGCCATGCCCACCGCGTTGGCCACACCCTGCCCGAGCGGGCCGGTGGTGGTCTCCACCCCGGCGGTGTGCCCGTACTCGGGGTGGCCCGGGGTCTTGGAGCCCCAGGTGCGGAAGGACTCCAGGTCCGCCAGCTCCAGGCCGAAGCCGGCCAGGTAGAGCTGGGTGTAGAGCGTCAGGGAGGAGTGGCCGGCGGACAGCACGAAGCGGTCGCGCCCCACCCACTGCGGATCGGCCGGGTCGTGCCGCATCACCTTCTGGAAGAGGGTGTACGCGGCGGGAGCCAGACTCATGGCCGTACCGGGATGGCCGTTTCCGACCTTCTGTACGGCATCGGCGGCCAGGACGCGCGCGGTGTCCACCGCGCGCTGGTCCAACTCGGTCCACTCGAGGTCTGTGGTGGTCGGCTTGGTGCTCACCCTGGGTCAGGGCTCCTCTCCACATGTCGGATGCCGGTGCGTGTGTCCACGCACGGGCTGCCGGCGTTCTCGGCGTCGGCCGGCCGTTGTTGAGCCTACCCCCGTAAAGACGTGCGTTTTTTCGAGTCATTCAAGACTGACGGGACTACGGGAAATCCGCCTCTCGGCCAACCGGGAGTGAATTCGGCACCTGAATAGGGGACCGCTCATCCGATCGCTCGATCGAGCCCGGCCGCGCCCGTTCGAAGGGGAGTCCGGCGGGGGAGCCGACCGGGCGGTGAGACCCTGGCCGGACGGCCGCCGGGCGGGCGCGGCCAACACGACCCCACCCCCGCGAATGTCCGGGTCTGGGCAACGTCTACAGTGGCGTGGTACGCGCGAGCCTTTACCCTGCGTTCATGGGGCGGGGCTCGCTGGGAGTCTCTGTCAGGGGTGTGCGTGACGGCCGTCGAATCCCGTCCTGGGGGTCCCTCCCAGGCCCTCAAGGCCCGGGGCGAGGGACTACTCGGTGCAGGCCAGAGCCCGAGCCACCGGCCGTTCGGGGCCCGGGTCAAGGCGTTCGTGGCACTGACCAAGCCGCGGATCATCGAGCTGCTGCTGATCACCACCGTGCCGGTGATGTTCCTGGCACAGCAGGGTGTGCCCAGCCTCAGGCTGGTGCTGCTCACCTGTGTCGGCGGTTATCTGTCCGCGGGCGGCGCCAACGCGCTGAACATGTACATCGACCGCGACATCGACGCGCTGATGGACCGCACCTCGCAGCGTCCGCTGGTCACCGGAATGGTCAGCCCGCGGGAATGCCTCGCCTTCGGCATCGGCCTGGCGGTCGTCTCCACACTGCTGTTCGGATTCACCGTCAACTGGCTGTCGGCCTGGCTGTCGCTCGGCGCGCTCCTCTTCTACGTCGTCGTCTACACGATGATCCTCAAACGGCGTACGTCGCAGAACATCGTGTGGGGCGGCATCGCCGGCTGCCTGCCGGTGCTCATCGGCTGGTCGTCCGTCACGAACTCCATGTCGTGGGCGCCGGTCATCCTCTTCCTCGTGATGTTCTTCTGGACGCCGCCGCACTACTGGCCGCTGTCCATGAAGGTCAAGGAGGACTACGCGCGCGTGGGCGTGCCGATGCTCCCGGTCATCGCCTCCAACAAGGTGGTCGCCCGGCAGATCGTGATCTACAGCTGGGTGATGGTCCTCGTCTCGCTGCTGCTGACCCCGCTGGGCTACACCGGCTGGTTCTACACCGTGGTCGCCCTGCTGTCCGGCGGCTTCTGGCTGTGGGAGGCGCACGGGCTCCAGAACCGCGCCAAGGCCGAGGTGACCGGCACGAAGCTCAAGGAGATGCGGCTGTTCCACTGGTCGATCACCTATGTGTCGATCCTGTTCGTCGCGGTGGCGGTGGACCCCTTCCTGCACTGACCCGCAGCACCCGCACGGTACGGGCGGGGTGCGTGGCCAAGGCCACGCACCCCGCCCGTCGCCGTTGTGTCTACCCGTCGGTAGCATCCTGGCCATGGCAGACACGCAGCAGGTTGACCCCAGGGCCGAGCGCAAGGCGGCCCGCCTCGCCCACCGGATCGGCTCCTTCTCCAAGGCGCACGGCGGCGCCGAGGGGCAGGTCGCGTACATCGGCGAGCGCGGTGCCCGGATCGTCCTCGTCGGCGAGGACGGCGCCTGGGGCGACATCGTGGCCCCCACCTGGGCCATCGCCGAGCAGGCCGTGCGGAAGGCGGGGATCACCGTCCACGAGTCCTTCGACGGCGAGTTCGCCGCCAAGGTGAGGACGGGCCCGTACGAGTGGACGCGCATGGCGGGCATCCAGCTCGGCGGCCCCGCCAACCGCTGACCGGGGCGCACGGAACGCGGTCGGCCGGTGCGCCGGCGGGGAACCTGGACCAGGTCCCTCGCCGGCGCACCGGCCGGCGTGTGCGCGGGGCCGCGCGGGTGGGGTGCTACGCCTTCGTCAGCGCGACGGGCTCGTCGGCGGTGTCCGGCAGCGCGCCGTCCGCCCCGTCCGCCGCCCCGGACCGCTCCCGCAGGGACAGCAGGACCCGCAGCACGCCGATCCACATCACACAGGACCCCAGCATGTGCGCGGCCACCAGCACCTCGGGCAGATGCGTGAAGTACTGGACATAGCCGATGACGCCCTGGGACAGCAGGATCAGGAACAGGTCCCGGGTGCGGTTCAGGGGGCCCCTGGGGGCGTCGACGGCCTTGAGGACGAACCACAGGGCGAACGTCAGCGTGACCACGATCCAGGCCAGCACCGCGTGCGCCTTGGCGACGGTCTCCCAGTCGAGCGGGATGCGCTCCACCTCGGCGGAGTCGCCCGCGTGCGGACCGGCGCCGGTCACGACGGTGCCCACCGCGATCAGCAGCACGCTCGCCGCGACCAGCACCCACACCAGCTGCTGCACGGCCTTGCCGACCAGCGGACGCGGCGCCCCGTCGCCCTCGCGGGTGCGCTGCCACATCACCGTGGCGACCGCGATCAGCGCCGTGGAGAGCAGGAAGTGCGCCGCGACGGTGTACGGGTTCAGGCCGACCAGGACGACGATGCCGCCGAGCACCGCGTTGCCCATGACGACCCAGAACTGCACCCAGCCCAGCCGGGTCAGCCCGCGCCGCCACGGCTTCTGCGAGCGGGCGGCGATGATCGCCCAGCCGACCGCGGCGCACAGCACGTACGTCAGCATGCGGTTGCCGAACTCGATCACGCCGTGGAAGCCCATCGCGCGGGTCGTGGTCAGCGAGTCGTCGGTGCAGGTCGGCCAGGTCGGGCAGCCAAGGCCCGAGCCGGTCAGCCGGACGGCGCCCCCGGTGACGACGATGACGACCGCCATGACGAGCGCGGCGAGGGCCGCCCGCTGGACGGTCCTGGGCTGCGGGGTCCAGCGTTCGGCGATGAAGGCGAGCGGGTTGCGCACGGCGGCAACGGCGTCGTCGCGGGTCAGGTTCGGCACGCGTTCCATCGTAGGCCGCCGCTTGTGCACACTTTCACGAGGGTCCATGGGGTGTCTTCGCCGCCTATTCCCAGCGGAAGAACTTCGCGGCGGCGGCCAGCCCCGCCACCGCCCACACGGCGAGGATCCCGAGGTCGCCCCAGGGCATGCCCGCGCCGTGCTGGAGGACGTCGCGCAGCCCGTCGGAGAGCGCCGAGACCGGCAGCAGGGCCAGGACGTCCTGGACGCCGGAGGGGAACTTGTCCAGCGGCACGATCACCCCGCCGCCGACGAGCAGCAGCAGGAAGACCAGGTTGGCGGCGGCCAGGGTCGCCTCGGCCCTCAGCGTCCCGGCCATCAGCAGGCCCAGCCCGCTGAAGGCCGCCGTGCCGAGGACCAGCAGCACCAGCACGACGAGCGGGTTGCCGTGCGGGGACCAGCCGAGAGCGAAGGCGATCACGGTCAGCAGGATCACCTGGAGCACCTCGGTGACCAGCACCGACGCCGTCTTGGCGGTCATCAGCCCCCAGCGCGGCAGCGGTGACGACGCCAGCCGCTTGAGCACGCCGTAGCGGCGCTCGAAGCCGGTGGCGATGGCCTGCCCGGTGAACGCCGTCGACACCACCGCGAGCGCCAGCACCCCCGGCGCGAGGAAGTCCACGGACCTGCCCGCCCCGGTGTCCACGATGTCCACCGAGCCGAACAGCACCAGCAGCAGCGCGGGGATGACCACCGTCAGCAGCAGCTGCTCGCCGTTGCGCAGCAGCATCCTCGTCTCCAGCGCCGCCTGCGCCGCGATCATGCGGGGCAGCGGGGCGGCGCCGGGGCGCGGCACGTAGGTGCCGGGGGAGCCGGTGGCGGAGGTGGTGGTCATGAGCGCAGCTCCTTGCCCGTCAGTTCGAGAAAGACGTCCTCCAGCGTGTGCCGTTCGACGGAGATCCGGTCCGGCATCACCCCGTGCTGCGCGCACCAGGACGTCACCGTGGCGAGCAGTTGCGGGTCGACCTCGCCGACCACCCGGTAGGCGCCGGGCGTCAGCTCGGCCGCGGAGGACTCGGGCGGCAGGGCCTTGAGCAGGGAGGCGACGTCCAGTCCGGGGCGGCCGCTGAAGCGCAGGGTGTTCTCCGCGCCGCCGCGGCACAGCTCCTCGGGGGAGCCCTGGGCGATGACCCGGCCGGCGTCGATGATCGCGACGTCGTCGGCGAGCTGCTCGGCCTCGTCCATGTGGTGCGTGGTGAGGATCACGGAGACCCCGTCGGTGCGCAGGTCGCGGACCAGGTCCCAGGTGGCGCGGCGGGCCTGCGGGTCGAGTCCGGCGGTGGGCTCGTCCAGGAAGACCAGCTCGGGCCGGCCGACCACGGCCATGGCCAGCGCCAGCCGCTGCTGCTGGCCGCCGGAGAGCCTGCGGTAGCCGGTCCGGCCGCAGCTTCCGAGGCCCAGCCGTTCGATCAGGGCGTCCACGTCCAGCGGATGCGCGTGCAGCTTCGCGACGTGGCGCAGCATCTCGTCGGCCCGCGCCCCCGAGTACACGCCGCCGGACTGGAGCATCACCCCGATCCGGGGGCGCAGCCCGGCGGACTGGGTGACCGGGTCGAGGCCCAGGACGCGCACCGTGCCCGAGTCCGGCCTCCGGTACCCCTCGCAGGTCTCGACCGTGGTCGTCTTGCCGGCGCCGTTGGGGCCGAGCACGGCGGTCACGCCCGGCCCGGCCACCAGGTCGAGGCCGTCCACCGCGGTCTTCGTGCCGTACCGCTTGACCAGGGACCGGATCTCGACGACCGGCTGCGGCGCGAAGCGTCTCGCCGGGGGACGGTGGTCGGGAGACGGGCGGGCGGGCTCACTTCGCATGGGTCCAGAGTCTAGGGACGCGCCGGACCTCTCAGGTGCCCGGGTGCGTGATGTCCTCCTCACGGGGACGGTGCAGCGCGAGCCAGCGCTCGGCGTACGCGACCGCGTCGGCCAGCGGGAACAGCCGGGCCGCGGCGGCGCCCACGGTGCCGCGGACGACCGGCCGGTCCCGTTCGAAGTCGTGTCCGAGGTCACCGAAGCACCCGGAGTCGATCGAGACCTCGGTCACCGTCTCCCAGCCGTGCGGTCCGGGCCTGCCCACGCGCACGCGGGGCGAGGGGACGCGGTACTCGGCGAGGTGGAAGCAGGTGCAGGTGTCGTAGCCGGTGCCGAGCAGCAGCACGCGCGCGCCGAGCGCCTCCAGGCGGGCGAGCGGGCTGCGCTCGCCCAGCCGGCAGTCGGCGGCGTGCCCGTCGGTGATGTCCCGCGCGCGCGGGCCGATCGCGGCGAACGACGTCTGGGGGTGGGCGCTGCGCAGGGCGCCCGGCCAGGTGCGGACGGTCTCGGGGACGACGCCGACCCCGAGCGTGGGGGTGGTGGCGGGGTCGTAGCCGGGCATGGCGGCGCGGATGGTGTCCCACCACGCCTCGGGCACCGGGGGCCGCGACCACAGGGCCGGGTCGGACAGGTCGCCGCTCTGGGCGGGGACGACGAGGGTGCCGTCCGGGCCGAGCGCGTCGAGCAGCCCCCGGACGACGGCGACCTGGCTTCCGCAGACCCAGCCGAGGGACTTCATCGAGGAGTGTGTCAACAGGGTCTCGCCGGGCCGGACGCCGAGTGCGCGCAGGTCCTCGGCGAGGGTGTCGCGGGTCACAAGTGGGCCGGTCGGAGGGGGTGTGGGCATGGTCAGGGAGTGTGGCGCACCGCGTGTGCCGACGCCACCCGTTTGATCGATCACCGACCGTTTCCGCAGGTCGGATTAGGTATGCCTAAGTGACGCAGGGCACCGTCGGCCCGCCCCGGCGGCGCTTGTCAGTCCCCGATGAATTACGCAACAATGGCGTTGTGAAAAACGTCGGCGAGGCTCGGGCGACCCCCACGGGGGCCCGGCAGGAGGAACTGGCGACCGGGGAGCGCTCCACGCGCAACCGGGTCGCGCGGTCCATCCTGGACCACGGTCCCTCGACCGTCGCCGAGCTGGCCGGACGGCTGGGCCTCACCCAGGCGGCCGTACGCCGTCACCTGGACGCGCTGGTCGCCGACGACGTCGTGGAGGCCCGCGAGCGGCGGGTGTACGGCGCGCGGACGCGCGGGCGGCCCGCCAAGGTCTTCGCGCTCACCGACTGCGGCCGGGACGCCTTCGACCAGTCGTACGACAAGCTCGCCGCGGACGCGATGCGCTGGATCGCCGAGCGGGAGGGCGGCCCGGAGGCGGTGGCCGCCTTCGCACGGGCCCGCTTCGCCGCGCAGGCACGCGCGTACCGCAAGGCGATCGAGGGGGCCGGTCCCGATCAGCGCGCCCAGGCGCTGGCCAAGGCGCTGAGCCTGGACGGGTACGCTGCCACCGCACGCGGCGCGCCCCTCCCGCAGCAGGGCGAGCAGCTCTGCCAGCACCACTGCCCGGTCGCCCATGTCGCGGAACAGTTCCCGCAGCTGTGCGAGGCGGAGACGGAGATCTTCGCCGAGCTGCTGGGTACCCATGTCCAGCGACTGGCGACCATCGCCCACGGCGACGGCGTCTGCACGACGTTCATCCCCAGGATTTCCCAGACAAGCGACCCCGCATCCACCAGCACGGCCGGGAGGAACCCCGCATGACTCTCCCCACGGAGACTGCCCACCCCGAACTCGAGGGCCTGGGCAACTACGAATACGGCTGGGCCGACTCCGACGAGGCCGGTGCCTCCGCCCGGCGCGGTCTGAACGAGGACGTCGTCAAGGACATCTCCACGAAGAAGTCCGAGCCGGAGTGGATGACCAAGCTCCGCCTCAAGGGCCTGAGGCTCTTCGAGAAGAAGCCCATGCCGAACTGGGGCTCGGACCTGTCGGGGATCGACTTCGACAACATCAAGTACTTCGTGCGCTCCACGGAGAAGCAGGCGGAGTCCTGGGAGGACCTGCCCGAGGACATCAGGAACACCTACGACAAGCTGGGCATCCCGGAGGCCGAGAAGCAGCGCCTGGTCGCCGGTGTGGCCGCCCAGTACGAGTCGGAGGTCGTCTACCACCAGATCCGTGAGGACCTGGAGGAGCAGGGCGTCATCTTCCTGGACACGGACACGGCCCTCAAGGAGCACCCGGAGCTCTTCAAGGAGTACTTCGGGACCGTCATCCCCGTCGGCGACAACAAGTTCGCGTCGCTGAACAGCGCGGTGTGGTCCGGCGGCTCCTTCATCTACGTCCCGCCGGGCGTCCACGTGGAGATCCCGCTCCAGGCCTACTTCCGTATCAACACGGAGAACATGGGCCAGTTCGAGCGGACCCTGATCATCGTCGACGAGGGTGCCTACGTGCACTACGTCGAGGGCTGCACCGCCCCGATCTACAAGAGCGATTCCCTGCACAGCGCGGTCGTCGAGATCATCGTCAAGAAGAACGCCCGCTGCCGCTACACGACCATCCAGAACTGGTCGAACAACGTCTACAACCTGGTCACCAAGCGCGCCGTCGCCTACGAGGGCGCGACCATGGAGTGGATCGACGGCAACATCGGCTCCAAGGTGACGATGAAGTACCCGGCCGTCTACCTGATGGGCGAGCACGCCAAGGGCGAGACCCTGTCCATCGCCTTCGCGGGCGAGGGCCAGCACCAGGACGCCGGTTCCAAGATGGTCCACATGGCGCCCAACACCTCCTCCAACATCGTCTCCAAGTCGGTGGCGCGCGGCGGCGGCCGCACCTCGTACCGCGGCCTGGTCGAGATCGGCGAGGGCGCCGCGGGCTCCAAGTCCAACGTGCTGTGCGACGCGCTGCTCGTCGACACCATCTCCCGCTCCGACACCTACCCCTACGTGGACGTCCGCGAGGACGACGTGTCCATGGGCCACGAGGCGACCGTCTCCAAGGTCTCCGAGGACCAGCTCTTCTACCTGATGAGCCGCGGTCTGACCGAGTTCGAGGCGATGGCGATGATCGTGCGCGGCTTCGTCGAGCCGATCGCCAAGGAGCTCCCCATGGAGTACGCGCTGGAGCTGAACCGGCTGATCGAGCTGCAGATGGAAGGCGCGGTCGGCTGACCCCGTGCCGGGCAGCGACCAGCCAGCGAACCAGCCAGCGAACACCGACGTAGGAAGAGAGCAGACCGACAGCCATGGCTGAGGCTCAGAACTCCCCCCAGTCCGCGACCCCGCTCGGACAGGGGGCACCCCCACCCGTGGGCTCCACCACCGCGGGCCAGATCGCGGTCGCCGCGGAGTCGACCGTCGCCACGCGCATGAGCGCGCCGCCGTCCTTCGACGTGGCGGACTTCCCGGTCCCGCACGGCCGCGAGGAGGAGTGGCGGTTCACCCCGCTGGAGCGGCTGCGCGGCCTGCACGACGGCACCGCGACCGCCACCGGCGGCGGCGTGAAGGTGGACGTCCAGGCGCCCGAGGGCGTGAGCGTGGAGAGCGTCGGCCGTGACGACGCGCGGCTCCGCAGGGCCGGCACGCCGGTCGACCGGGTCGCCGCGCAGGCGTACTCCGCCTTCGAGACGGCCTCGGTGGTGAGCGTCCCCAAGGAGACCGTCCTCACCGAGCCCATCCGCATCGCGGTGCACGGCGAGGGCGGGGTCGCCTACGGCCACCAGGTCATCGAACTGGGGGCCTTCGCCGAGGCCGTCGTCGTCATCGACCACACCGGTGACGCGGTGCTCGCCGCCAACGTCGACTACCTGCTGGGCGACGGCGCCAAGCTCACCGTCGTCTCCGTCCAGGACTGGGACGACAAGGCCGTCCACGTGGGCCAGCACAACGCGCTGATCGGCCGGGACGCCTCCCTCAAGTCGGTCGTCGTCACCTTCGGCGGCGATGTCGTCCGGCTGCACCCGCGCGTGACGTACGCCGCCCCCGGCGGCGAGGCCGAGCTGCTCGGCCTGTACTTCACCGACGCGGGCCAGCACCAGGAGCACCGGCTCTTCGTCGACCACGACGCCCCGCACTGCAAGTCCAACGTGGTCTACAAGGGCGCGCTCCAGGGCGAGCAGGCGCACGCGGTGTGGATCGGCGACGTGCTCATCGAGGCCAGCGCCGAGGGCACCGACACCTACGAGATGAACCGCAACCTGGTGCTGACCGACGGCGCCCGGGTCGACTCCGTGCCGAACCTGGAGATCGAGACCGGCGAGATCGTCGGCGCCGGTCACGCCTCCGCCACCGGCCGCTTCGACGACGAGCAGCTCTTCTACCTGATGGCCCGCGGCATCCCGGAGCACGAGGCCCGCCGCCTGGTGGTCCGCGGCTTCTTCGCCGAACTGGTCCAGCAGATCGGTGTCAAGGACATCGAGGAGCGCCTGCTCGCCCGGATCGAGGAGGAGCTGGAGGCGTCGGTCGCATGAGCGGCACCTTCGTACGCGTCTGCGGGCTGAGCGAGCTGGAGGAGGACACCCCCAAGCGGGTGGAACTCGACGGCACGCCCATCTCCGTGGTGCACACCGAGGGCGAGGTGTTCGCCATCAACGACATCTGCTCGCACGCGAACGTCTCGCTGTCCGAGGGCGAGGTCGACGACTGCCACATCGAGTGCTGGCTGCACGGCTCGCGCTTCGACCTGCGCTCGGGCAAGCCCGACAGTCTTCCGGCGACGCGTCCCGTCCCCGTATACCCCGTAAAGATCGAAGGGGACGACGTGCTCGTCTCCCTCTCCCAGGAGTCCTGAGGCACCCATGGCAACGCTTGAAATCCGAGACCTGCACGTCACCGTCGAGGCCGACAACGCCACGAAGGAGATCCTCAAGGGCGTCGACCTCACCGTGAAGCAGGGCGAGACGCACGCCATCATGGGCCCCAACGGCTCGGGCAAGTCGACCCTCGCCTACTCGCTCGCGGGTCACCCGAAGTACACGATCACCGGCGGCACCGTCACCCTCGACGGCGAGGACGTCCTGGAGATGTCCGTCGACGAGCGCGCCCGCGCCGGCCTGTTCCTGGCGATGCAGTACCCGGTCGAGGTCCCCGGCGTCTCGGTCTCCAACTTCCTGCGCACCTCCGCCACCGCGATCCGCGGCGAGGCCCCCAAGCTGCGCACCTGGGTGAAGGAGGTCAAGGAGACCATGGAGCGGCTCCACATGGACCCCTCCTTCGCCGAGCGCAACGTCAACGAGGGCTTCTCCGGCGGTGAGAAGAAGCGCCACGAGATCCTCCAGCTCGAACTGCTCAAGCCGAAGGTCGCGATCCTCGACGAGACGGACTCCGGCCTGGACGTCGACGCGCTGCGGATCGTCTCCGAGGGTGTGAACCGCGTCCGCGAGACCGGCGAGGTCGGCACCCTGCTGATCACGCACTACACGCGCATCCTGCGCTACATCAAGCCCGACTACGTCCATGTCTTCTCGGCTGGCCGCATCGTCGAGTCCGGCGGCGCCGAACTCGCCGACAAGCTGGAGAACGAGGGCTACGAGGCATACGTGAAGGGTGGCGCATCCGCGTGACACAGCTGCCGGGCCTCCTCGACACCGAGGCGATCCGCAAGGACTTCCCCGTCCTGGACCGACTCGTCCACGACGGCAAGAAGCTCGTGTACCTGGACAACGCGGCGACCTCCCAGACCCCGCGCCAGGTGCTCGACGTGCTGTCCGAGTACTACGAACAGCACAACGCCAACGTGCACCGCGGGGTGCACGTGCTCGCCGAGGAGGCCACGGCGCTGTACGAGGGCGCCCGCGACAAGGTCGCGGCGTTCGTCAACGCGCCCAGCCGCGACGAGGTGATCTTCACCAAGAACGCCTCGGAATCGCTCAACCTCGTGGCGAACATGCTCGGCTGGGCCGACGAGCCCTACCGGGTGGACCACGACACCGAGATCGTCATCACGGAGATGGAGCACCACTCCAACATCGTGCCCTGGCAGCTGCTGGCGCAGCGCACGGGCGCGAAGCTGAAGTGGTTCGGCCTGACCGACGACGGCCGCCTGGACCTGTCGAACATCGACGAGGTCATCACCGAGAAGACGAAGATCGTCTCCTTCGTGCTGGTCTCCAACATCCTCGGCACCCACAACCCGGTCGAGGCCATAGTGCGCCGCGCCCAGGAGGTCGGCGCCCTGGTCTGCATCGACGCCTCCCAGGCCGCCCCGCACATGCCGCTGGACGTGCAGGCGCTCCAGGCCGACTTCGTGGCCTTCACCGGCCACAAGATGTGCGGTCCGACCGGCATCGGCGTGCTCTGGGGCCGCCAGGAGCTGCTGGAGGACCTGCCTCCGTTCCTCGGCGGCGGCGAGATGATCGAGACGGTGTCGATGCACTCCTCGACCTACGCCCCCGCCCCGCACAAGTTCGAGGCGGGCACCCCGCCGATCTCCCAGGCGATCGGCCTGGGCGCGGCGATCGACTACCTGAACTCGATCGGCATGGACAAGGTCCTCGCCCATGAGCAGGCGCTCACCGAGTACGCGGTGAAGCGGCTGGCGGAGGTTCCCGACCTGCGGATCATCGGCCCCACCACGGCCGAGGACCGCGGCGCCGCGATCTCCTTCACGCTCGGCGACATCCACCCGCACGACGTGGGCCAGGTCCTCGACGAGCAGGGCATCGCGGTCCGGGTCGGCCACCACTGCGCCCGGCCGGTCTGCCTGCGCTACGGAATTCCCGCGACCACGCGGGCGTCGTTCTATCTGTACTCCACGCCGGCCGAGATCGACGCGCTGGTCGACGGCCTGGAGCACGTACGGAACTTCTTCGGATGAGGGGCTGAGGCGTGAAGCTGGACTCCATGTACCAGGACGTCATCCTGGACCACTACAAGCACCCGCACGGGCGGGGCTTGCGGGACGGTGACGCCGAGGTGCACCACGTCAACCCGACGTGCGGCGACGAGATCACCCTCCGTGTCAAGTACGACGGCACCACGATCGAGGACGTCTCCTACGAGGGCCAGGGCTGCTCCATCAGCCAGGCCTCGGCCTCGGTGCTGAACGACCTGCTGGTCGGCAAGGAACTCGCCGAGGCGCAGAAGATCCAGGAGACCTTCCTGGAGCTGATGCAGTCCAAGGGGAAGATCGAGCCCGACGACGCGATGGAGGAGGTCCTGGAGGACGCGGTCGCGTTCGCCGGGGTGTCCAAGTATCCGGCCCGGGTCAAGTGCGCCCTGCTGAGCTGGATGGCCTGGAAGGACGCGACGGCCCAGGCGCTGGACGGCGCCGACGCCGAAAGGAAGACCGCATGAGCGAGACCGTGGAGATGAAGCCGGCCTCGGAGGAGGAGCTCCGCGAGGCCCTGATGGACGTCGTCGACCCCGAACTGGGCATCGATGTCGTCAACCTGGGACTCATCTACGGCATCCACGTCGACGACGCCAACATCGCGACCGTCGACATGACCCTGACGTCGGCGGCCTGCCCGCTCACCGACGTCATCGAGGACCAGGCCAAGTCCGCCACGGACGGCCTCGTCAACGAGCTGCGCATCAACTGGGTCTGGATGCCCCCGTGGGGCCCGGACAAGATCACGGACGACGGCCGCGAGCAGCTCCGGGCGCTCGGGTTCAACGTCTGAGACGTAGCCTGCGAAAGGGACCACGGCGGTATGCCGTGGCCCCTTTCGGTTCATCGGCGACGCATCACGGCGTCGGCCAGGATCCGGAAGGCTTCGACGCGCTGGCTGTCCCTCAAGCCGCGCAGGGTGGCTAGGTGGGAGACGAGCAGAATGATGTCGGTGGCGAGCGGGATCACTGCCAGCAGCAGGAACTCGTGGATGAAGGGCATGGGCGCAGCCTTTCCGTGCTGAGAGGTCGGGGTTCCGCGATCGCTTGCAGCTACGGAACCGGACCGGTCGCCGTCCCGGCCAGCACGCCAGCTGCTGACCTGGGTGTTTTCCCAGTTCAGAGAGGGTGTTCGGGCTTTCCCGGCGGGAAACGGGAACGGCGCTCAGCGTCGGAATCCGCGATCGTCGGCTCGAGCGTCGTCCTTGTAGAAGGGCTTGAACCAGTCCTCGGCTTCGAGATTCGCGATCCCCATGCGCTGGTTGAGGTGGTGGTCGGAGTCCTCGATTCCTTGGGCCCAGGGCTCGTAGAGGAACAACACATCGATGTCCTCAAGCAGTACGTCGAGACACAGATGCCAGTCCCAGTCGGCGTGATGCGGCGGTATCCCCTCGACGGTCTCGGTGACCATGTGCGGGTCCTCCACGACGCTGCTCGACGCGTGATCGACGGCTATGTGAAGCGCCATCTCCTCTCCGGTGCAGGTGGGACGAGGCCATCGCCCGGCTCTGATGTCCGCGGCCAGATCGTCGAAGCAACGAGCCATCTGACGGCGCCATCGGCTGTTCTGGCGCCAGGTGCCCACGGGGAGTTGGCTGAAGAGGAACGCGTAGTCGTCACCGAGGTCGACGGCGCGATCACCGATCTCATCGAGGACGTCATAGGCCATGTCGGCCAGCATGGAGAGCGTGTCCCCGAGGAGGCAGAGCGTACGAGCGGACGGTCCCCAGTCCGCTTCTTCTTCCCAGTCGTCCCAGTCCTCGTTGTCCGGTAGGGGCCTGGGATCCGGGGGCGCAGCGAGCTCATCCGGTACGGCACGGTTATCGACGCCCGGATAGGTGTAGTAGGACTGACACACTTCGTCACCTGCTTCTGCCGCCCGCGTATACCAGTCATGCGCGGTCTCGCGGTCCCGCGTTCGGAAGTGAAGATTGCCCATGAGACGGAGCGAGAGGACATCGTCGGCATCAATGGCGCGCTGCAGCCATCGGATCGCTTCTGCTCGGTCCGATCGTTCATACAGCAGGCCCAGTGTGCGGAAGGTGTCCACGTCATCCGCGTCCGCGAGCGGCTGGAGCGCACGTAGGCTGATGTCCATGCGGTCGTTGGCGTGAGCGGCCAGGGCGACACTGAAACGCTGGTGTTTCTCGGTGCCGCGTTCGAGAGCGATCTCCCAGATACAGTTCGGGAGCAGATCGGGTGAAGGCCCTCGGTCCCGCAGATGGGCATCGAGCAGGTAGTCGAACGGCCGTAGACCTTCACCCTCGGGAATCAACAGCCGCGTCACCGCATCCCGGGGACTGGTGGCCCAGGAGAGAGCTGCGTCGAGCGGCTCTGGCCCGATCAGTTGCTTGTTGCGTCCGGGCAGGTACCGCTCGTGCAGAGCTTGGAGCAACTCGACGGGATGCGGATCCCCCAGTCCGGCCAGCGTCAGATCGATCGCCGCCCATACCAGCGCGGCGCCCCTGGGATTGCCGTTGACGACGGAAGCGCTGCGCAGTTCTTGCCACAGTTGGGGGCCAGTGGCGAGTGTCTCCGCCACGCCGAAATTCTCGGCCTGCTCCAGGGCCAGACGCAGACGTTTGTCCGGCCGCGCCCGTAGCTGCTCACGGGCGCGCTCGATCTCAGGCGTGGACCATAGCCGTCGGACCTCGAACTCTTCAGCGAGCCGAACCAGTTCGTGGGAGGGCAGGCTTACGCGGATCCGGGACCGCATGGTGGCCAGCACGACCGTCCGGGCCCGGCGCAGCGCGCGCAGGTCGTTGAGCGTCAGGCTGTGCGGCCCCAGGTACTGCTCAAGGTCGTTGAGCCAGAGAACGTTTGGAGTTCCCGAGCGGCCGGCCCGGACACACTCGGTGACAGCATCCGGCAGGTCGTTGATGTGCGATGGAACGACGAGTAGATGGTCAGGCAGCACGGACGTCATCGCTTCATAGGCGCAGCGGGTCTTGCCGGACGTGGAATCACCGATGAGAAGGACGACGCCGCCGTCGGTGCCGATGCGGGAGAGCGCTTTGCGCACATCTGGGTCGACGTCCCTCGGAACATAGGCAGGGACCGCGTCGCCGTCGTCGAGTGTGCGTGCTCGGTGCACCTTCAGTTCGAGAGGGTTCGCGTCGCGCACAGGGAACACCGCTACTCGCGGGTCCGCAGCTGTGGGAGGCGTGTTTCGGGCCCGCCGGTACAGGCTTTCCAAACGGCGGCGGTCGAGCCGTCCCGGAGGCAATGACGCGGCTTTTTCCAGTGCTGTCACAAAGGCATCCAGGGCCGCTGGGGAAGACGGCAGCCGCTGTCCGTTGCGCCACGCACTGATCGACGATGTGGTCAATGCAGGCTGTTTCCGTCCCTGCGACGCCTTAGCGATCTTCTGCAGAGTGGGCTTGGCACCGCCCACTCGTGTGGCTTCGGATATCGCCTCCTGAATCGCGCGGGCGAATTCGGTCCGGACGTCTGAGTCCTCTGCTGGTCGGTGCATTCCGCCATGGTGCCGGACGCTACTGACAGTGCTGATGCGGTGCTGTGGCTAAGGGCTGTCCCGTAAATGATCTTTGAGTCGCCGGGCCGGGCCGGTGGCGGGGTCCGCTTGTCTATCCGGCGAGGGCGAGGTTGTGTATGCGGGCGACGCCGAGCATGGCGTGGTGGACTCCGTCGCCTTTGAGGCGGCAGTCGCGGAGAATCTTCCAGGTCTTCATGCGGGCGAAGACGTGCTCGACGCGGGCACCTGCCTGTGAGACGTGTTGTGTTCTTGTTTCCCGTCGGGCAGGTCTTTGCCCTTGCGCCGGCGGTGGGGCATGACGAGCCGGGTGCCGGGGTAACCGCCGTCGGCGATCGTGAGGGTCTTGCCGACGGCGGCCTTGGCGCCGGATTCCTCCCACGCCTTGCAGTCGTTGAGGTCTCCGGGCAGCGGCCGGCCCACCACGACGACCAGGCGGGTGTCGGCGCCGACGACAACCTGGTGATTGGTGGAGTACCCGTAGTTCTTGGACTGCTCGGCCACGGAGTGGTCGCGGGCGGGGACCAGGGTGCCGTCCACGATGAGCACGGTGCCGTTGGTGAACCGCTTGCGGGGCTGGAGAGCAAGCATCGGCCCGAGGTGGTCGATGATCCGGTCCGCCCCCGACTTGGACACCCCGAACAACGGAGCGAGCTGGCGCATGGTCGGGTTCGTGCGCCAGTACGCGGCGACCAGCAGGGCCCGGTCCTCCAACGGCAGGCCCCACGGCCGTCCCGTGCGGACCGCGTCTGCACCCTCGCGCCGCAGAACTGTCACCGGCTTTCCGAACTGCCGCGGGCTCAGCCCGGTGAACGGGGCTGTCCAGGACGGCTCGGACGCCCTGATCACACCAGCCACAGCGAGATCGTCTCGAAGATCGACGGCATGGCACGATGACCGGCATGTCAGGTCAGGTCTGGGTGTCACTCATATCGCTGGGCGGCGTTGTCCTCGGCGGCTCGCTGTCCTACCTCGTCCAGCACAGAACTCAACTCTCGGCGGAACGCGCTGAACAGCAACGACAGCAGCTCGCCTTGTCGGAGGCCCGGCGTGGGGAACGGCTGGCGTTGCTGGAGCGGTTCGTCGAGGTGGGGGCCGAGGCCGAACGTTCCGCCTTCAGTCGGCCTTCCGAGTGGGAGGACACGGACGCCTGGTTCCTCACGACCCGGGACGTCATGAACAGACTGTGGGTTGCGGAGCGGCTCATCCGCATCCAGTTCCCTCTGCCGGTGCACGACGCGGCCCGCGCGTACTTCCTCGACCTCAACCGGACGGTATGGGAAGGCCTGCCCGACGGTGAAAGCGTGCGGGACTACCTGGAGGACAACCGGCTGGCGTTTCTGGACGCGGCTCGCGCGGTCATGGGGTAGCGCACCGCCGTCCCCCGGAGACCTTTTACGGGACAGCCCTTAGAAGCTGCACAAAACGATGTGTACGCTCGTACACATGGGATACCTGTTCCTTGCCGGAGCCATAGCCGCCGAGGTCGCCGGCACCACCGCCATGAAGTACAGCGAGGGGTTCAGCAGGCTGGGGCCCTCGGTGCTGACCGCGCTCGGCTATCTGATCTCCTTCGGGCTGCTCGCCCAGACGCTCAAGACGCTGAACGTCGGTACGGCGTACGCCATCTGGTCCGGCATCGGGACCGCGGCCATCGCCGCCATCGGCGTCGTCTTCCTGGGCGAGGGCATGACGCTCACCAAGGCCGCCGGGGTCGCGCTGATCATCGTCGGTGTGGTGGTGCTCAATCTGGGCGGCGCGCACTGATGGCCCGGCGGCACGATCCGGGCCGGCGGCAGCGGATCATCGACGCGGCGATCCGGGTCGTGGGCGCGAAGGGCATCGCGGGGCTCAGTCACCGTACGGTCGCCGCCGAGGCCGATGTGCCGCTCGGCTCGACCACGTACCACTTCGCCACCCTCGACGATCTGCTGGTGGCCGCGCTGCGCCAGGCCAACGAGAGCTTCGCGGAGGCCGTCGCCGCGCGCGGCGCCCTGAGCGGTCCGCACCCCGACGTGGCCCGGGAACTCGCCGCCGCGATGGGGGAGTGGCTGGCCGGGGACCGCACCGGGGTCGAGCTGGAGTACGAGCTGTATCTGGCCGCGCTGCGCCGCCCGGCCCTGCGCCCGGTCGCCGCCGAATGGGCCGACGGCCTCGCCGCCCTGCTGGCCCGGCACACCGACCCGGTCACCGCCCGCGCCCTGGTGGCCGTGGTGGACGGCATCTGCCTCCAGGTACTGCTGACCGGCGGTTCCTACGACGAGGAGTACGCCCGCGGGACGCTCTCCCGGCTGATCCCACCGAAGCCGCCCGGCACGTGAGACACGGTTCGCTCCCGCGCCCCGCCCCACGTTAGGTTTTCCCCATGACCGAGACTGCTCCCCGCACCACCGGCGCCGTGGCCGCCGGACTCGCCACGATCGCCGCCGACGGCACCGTCCTCGACACCTGGTTCCCCGCTCCCGAACTGACGGCGGAGCCCGGCCCGGCCGGTACCGAGCGGCTGACCGCCGAGCGCGCCGCCGAACTGCTCGGCGGCGGCGCGACCGCGGCGACCGGGCCGGACGCCCGCCGGGGCGTCGAGGTGGTCGCGGTCCGCACGGTCATCGCCTCGCTCGACGACAAGCCGCTCGACGCGCACGACGCCTATCTGCGGCTGCACCTGCTCTCCCACCGCCTGGTCAAGCCGCACGGCGTGAGCCTGGACGGCATCTTCGGCCACCTCGCCAACGTCGCCTGGACCTCGCTCGGCCCGGTCGCCGTGGACGACGTCGAGAAGGTGCGCCTCAACGTGCGCGCCGAGGGCCTGCACCTCCAGGTGACCTCGATCGACAAGTTCCCGCGCATGACGGACTACGTGGCCCCCAAGGGCGTCCGGATCGCCGACGCCGACCGGGTCCGCCTCGGCGCGCACCTGGCCGAGGGCACCACCGTGATGCACGAGGGCTTCGTGAACTTCAACGCGGGCACCCTGGGCACCTCCATGGTCGAGGGCCGCATCTCCGCCGGTGTCGTGGTCGGCGACGGCTCGGACATCGGTGGCGGCGCCTCCACCATGGGCACGCTCTCCGGCGGCGGCAACGTGATCATCTCCATCGGCGAGCGCTGCCTGATCGGCGCCGAGGCGGGCGTGGGCATCGCGCTCGGCGACGAGTGCGTCGTGGAGGCCGGCCTCTATGTCACCGCGGGCACCCGGATCAGCATGCCCGACGGACAGATCGTCAAGGCCCGCGAGCTCTCCGGCGCCTCGAACATCCTCTTCCGCCGCAACTCGGTCACCGGCGCCGTCGAGGCCCGCCCGAACAACGCGGTCTGGGGCGGTCTCAACGACGTGCTGCACAGCCACAACTGACCGCCCGGCAGCCCCGGCGGCCACGGCGAGGCACCCTTCCCGTCCGGGGAGCGATGCCTCGCCGTGTTGCGTGGCGGTCAGGGGGTGAGCGGGCCGTCGACGTCGAGGGACAACAGGGGGCCGCTCACCGGGTCAGCGTGCGGGGGCGGTCAGGTCCTCGTGTGCTGTCAGCAGGGCGGCCGTGGTTTCCTCGGAGGCGGGCAGCAGCGGGGCGCGGACCGGGCCCGCGGGCAGGCCGAGCGCGCTGAGCAGGGCCTTCGCGGTGACCGCGCCGGGCAGCCCGGAGGACGTCGTCAGCTCGATGAGGTGCGTGGCCCGCTGCTGGGCGCGGGCCGCCCCCGCGGTGTCGCCCGCGTCGAACGCGTCCAGGACGGCGCGTAGCCGCCCGGGGACCGCGTTGGCGACCGTGCTGATGTATCCGGCGCCGCCGACCGCGTACAGGGCGAGGTTGTGCTCGTCGCAGCCCGCGTAGACGGCGAGATCGGTGCGGGCCAGCAGCTTCTGGACGCCGAGGAGGTCGTAGGAGCAGTCCTTGACCGCCGTGATCCGCGGGTGCTCCGCCAGGCGCAGCAGGGTGTCCGTCTCGATGCGGGTGCCGGTGCGGGCGGGGATGTCGTACAGCACGACGGGCAGCCCGCAGGTGTCCGCGACCGTGCGGAAGTGGGCCTCGACGGCGTCCTGCGGCGGCCTGCTGTAGTACGGCGCCACCACGAGCACCGCGTCGGCGCCCGCCTTCTCCGCGGCCAGGGCCAGCTCGGCGGTGTGCCGGGTGTCGGCGGTGCCCACGCCCGCGACGAGCCGGGCGCGGTCCCCGACCGCGTCCCGGACGGCCCGGACCAGCTCGGACTTCTCGGTGTCGGTGGTGGTCGGCGACTCACCGGTGGTGCCGTTCAGCACGAGGCCGTCGCAGCCCTCGCGCACCAGGTGGTCGGCCAGGCGCGCGGCGCCGTCCAGGTCGAGCGCTCCCGACGGGGTGAAGGGCGTGATCATCGCGCACAGGGCGCGGCCCAGCGGGGGTGTGGGGGCGGATGCGGGCTGCGTGGTCGTCATGGGGGTAGTCTCGGCAGTCCAAACGTACAGCACCACTTAATTCTTCTACGTCATATTGGTAAGCAGTTCTTCAATCGTGGGCGGTCTGTCCAAAGTCGCCCGTCATGGGTCACCATGGGCATGAGGTCACCGACCGGCAGCTCATGGGAGGCGTCATGAAGCTCGGAAAGGCACTGGCCACCGGATTCGCCGAGGAGCGGCGGCAGCCGCGGCCGGAGGAGGCGGAGACCCTCGTACGGCCCGGACGGCCCGTACCGCTCCTGGAGGAGCGGCAGGACGCCGTCTCCGCCGAAGAGACCCCCGTCGCCGAAGAGGTCCCGGCCGCCCGATGAGGCTGCGGCTGCCGACGGAGCACCCGGCGGAGCCGCCGACCGGATACAAGATCGCCCACCCGGTGCTGTGGCGGGACGGCACCCGGGCCGGGTTCACCGGAGTGTCGCTCGGCGGCGCGCTGCCGTACGGCGTCGTCGCGGACGCCGGCTGCGTCTACGGCCGGCGGCACCGGCCGCCCGCGCGCCGGTGCGACTGCGGCTTCCACTGCGTACGCGAACGCGCCGCCGCCGAGGCCCTGTTGTGCATCACGGAGCACCGGGCCGCCGTCCTTCTGGAGGTCTCGGTCCTCGGCGCCTACATCCGTTTCGAACGCGGCTACCGCTCGGCCCGCCAGCGGGTGCGCACGATGACGGTCGGGCCCTGCGCGTGCGGCGCGCCCGCCCTCGCGCTGGCCGACGCGGGCTGGGGCCGGCCCGGCCGCAGCGCCCTGGCCGCCACCTGCGCGGGCTGTGTGCGCGGGCGTACGCCCGTGACGTTCGCCGCCTTCGCGCGGCTCGCCGGGGACGGGCTGCGCGTCGTGGCCGCCCCCGGCGCGGAGGTCCTTCCGGGTCCGGCGGGCGCGGAGTCCGCTCCGGCAGCGGGCGGGCCGGGCAGCCAGGCTGTGCCGGGGATGCCCGAACTCGTCGCGGAGGCGGCCCTGTTGCAGGCCCGGCTCGACTGGTTCCAGACCCGGCTGGCGCTGCTGGGCGAGCGCGGACCCGGCGGCGCGGGCCAGGGGTAGCGCGGGCGTCGCGGGGTACCCGGGCCTCCGACCGAGAGGAGGCGGTCCACCGTGACCGGGACCATCGATGCCAGACCAGTGCACGCGGAGCACGCTCCGGCGGGCGACCGCTCGGTGGGCGAGCTGGTGCACGACGCCACCGAACAGCTTTCCCTGCTCGCCCGGCAGGAAGTGGCCCTCGCCAAAGAGGAACTGACCGCGAAGGGCCGGCGCATGGGACGCGGCGGCGGCCTCCTCGGGGCCGCGGGCGCCCTCGCCTACGTCGGCCTGTTCGCACTCGCCGGTACGGGCGTCGCCGCGCTCAGCCTGGTGCTGCCCGTGTGGGCCGCGGCACTCATCGTGACCGGTGTGCTGTTCGCGCTGGCGGGCCTGCTGGCCCTCACCGGCCGCGCCCAGCTGCGCCGCGCCGGACCGCCCACGCCGCAGCGGGCACTGGGCAGCGTCAAGGCGGACGTCGAGGAGATCAAGGAAAGGGCACACCACCGATGACCGACAGCAGGCACGGGACGGACAAGGCCGCGACGGCGCCCGGCGCCAAGGGGCCCGACGAGCTGCGCGAGCAGATCGAGCGGACCAGGAACCGGCTCGGCGACACCGTCGAGGAACTGGCGGCCAAGGCCGATGTGAAGGGCCGCGCCAAGGCCCGCGCGGCCGACCTGCGCGACCGGGCCGGAGCGATGACGGTGCAGCTGCGCAGCGGCGCCGCCCACGTCGGGCACCGCGCCCAGGACCGGGCGGCGCTCACGGCCCGCAACGCGCCCGACGCCCTCGGGCAGCCACTGGACGGCGCCGTGCGGACCGTCCGCCGCAACGCCCGCCCCCTGCTGTTCGCGGGCGCGGCCGGAGCGGCGGTCCTGGCGGCGGGGCTGCTGCTCAACCGGCGCCGCGCGCACTGCTGAACCGCAGGCCCGGCGCGTACGGCCGACGTGGGACGACCGCGCCCCCGGAACACCCGCCCGGGGTCTCCGGGGGCGCGCAGTCATGAGCGCGGGCGCCCCCGCGCCGGGCTCACGGGCAGGGCTTGACCTCAATCTTGGTTGAGGTCGGAGAGTGATCGTGTCGTTCAGACAGCCGATCACCGGAGGCCCCGATGAGTTCCGTACCGCGTACGGCCCTGCGCACCGACGACCACCCCGATCTCACCGATCCGCGCGTGGGCTCGCCGCTCTTCAGCACCTGGCGGGTGGGGACGCCCGAACGGCAGCGGGCGACGGTCGAGGCGATCGCCGGGACCTGGCAGCGCCGCCCCTGGCCCGCGGACGGGCTGATCTCCTACCACGTCTACAAGGGCGAGGACGGCACCACGCTGCTGCACCACTCGCAGTGGGCGAGCGAGCAGGAGTTCGAGGCGTTCGTACGGACCCGGCGGCAGGAGCGGGTCGACGAGATCGATGTCGCCGTGCCGGGGATCGAGCGGGTCGGGCTCGGCCGGTTCCGGCACCACCGGAGCGCCGCCCGCGGCGGCCCCGCGGGGCGGGACCGCCGGGTGCCCGGCTGCCTCGTGGTCGTCGACGTCGAGTTCGACGGGCCCGACCCGGAGCGGCAGCGGGCCTGGGTCGACGCGGTCTTCGAGGCCCTGGAGGGCGACCCCGCGCCGCACCCCGGCGGGATCGCCGCCCACTTCCATCTGAGCACCGACGGCCGGCGGGTGCTGAACTACGCCGAGTGGGAGAGCGCGGAAGCCCACCGGGCGGCGCTCGCCGCCCCGGGCGACGGCGTCGGGTCGGCGACCGCGCGGTGGAAGCGCGTGCAGACCTGGCCCGGCGTCCGGAGCAGCACGGTGAGCCGGTACGAGCACGCGCTCGGTCTCGTACCCGCCTGACGGCTGACGGGCGGACACGGGACCGGGGCCGCGCGCCCTGGCATGGCCTACGGGCGGAAGCGCAGCACCTGCGGGTCGTGGTCGCTGATCTGGTCGTGGAACTCCGAGTTGATGTGCACGCTGTCGTACGCGAAGCGGCCGTGCCGGATCGAGGGGCTGACCAGGATCTGGTCGAGGACCTGCGCGTTGCCCTGGTAGTCGTAGGTGTACCGCTCGCTCCTGGGCAGCGACTTGATCGCCGACCACAGCTCGCCGCGGCCCTCCAGGATCCGCGCGGTGCCGGAGAACTCGAAGTCGTTGATGTCGCCGAGGGCGATCACGTCCGCGTCGCGCTGGACCTTCAGGATGTCCTTGACGAAGGAGTTCACCTCGGTCGCCTGGAGGTGGCGCTGCGTCTCCGAACTGCGCACCGGCGGCTGGTACTTGGCCGTCAGCCCCTGGTCGCCGCCCTTGGAGGCGAAGTGGTTGGCGATCACGAGGACCGTACGGCCGTGGAAGACGAACTCGCCGGCCAGCGGCTTGCGGCTGGACTTCCACGCCTCGCTCGCCGGGTCGATCCGGCCCGGCGAGGAGGTCAGGGCGGCCCGGCCGTGCACCCGGGTGACGCCCACGGCGGTGGTGGAGCCGCCGCCGGGGCGGTCGGTGAAGGAGACCCGGGCCGGGTTGAACAGGAACGCCTGGCGGATGTTGCCGCCCGGCTCGCCGCCGTCCTGGTCGTTGACCGGGTCGATGGAGCGCCACTCGTAGCGCGGGCCGCCCGCCGCGACGATGGCGTCGATCAGCTTGGCCATCGTCACGCCCGCGGTGACGGTGCCGTCGTCGGTGGCGCCGTTGTCGTCCTGGATCTCCTCCAGGGACACGATGTCGGGCGAGCGGAGGTTGTTCACGATCGCGGCGGCGTGCGCCGCGAAGGTGGTGTCGGACGGGTCCAGGTTCTCCACGTTGTAGGTGGCCACGGCCAGCTCGTCGCGGGACTGCTTGCGGGTGCTCTCGCGGCGCAGGCCGCCGCTCTCCAGGGCGCCGATGCGGTTCGCCACCAGGGTGTAGCCGCCGTACTGGGTGTAGTCCAGCGGGCCGGCGGTGGTGCCGCGCAGGGTGTCGCCGACGTCCGCCACCGGGAAGTCGGCGGTGGCGCCGAGCGACTGGATCTGGAGCCGGCCGGTGTTCTGCGAGGTGTAGGAGCCGTACACCGTGCCGCCGCGCCTGTTGGCGTTCTCGTGCGGCTTCACCGTGACCCACAGCTCGGTGTACGGGTCGCTGGCGGTGACCACGCGGACGTCCTTGACCTGGACGTTCATGCCCTCCAGGGCCTCGTAGTAGTCCAGGGCGTAGCGCTTCGGGCGCAGCGGCAGGGCGTCGATCGAGCCGTTGGCCGCGCTGTCGCCGGCCGGGGTGTAGGCGGCCGGGACCGACTTCGCGTCGACGACGACCGGGGCCGGAACGGCGTTGCCGGAGGAGACCACGGTGACGGCCGGCTTGGTGATCTCGGTGATCGACTGGTTGCCCGAGGAGGTGCCGCCGGGCACGTACTCGGAGACGGTGCCGGTGACCGTGACGGAGTCGCCGACGGCGGCCTTCGGGGCGGAGCCGGTGAAGACGAAGACGCCCTCACTGGTGGCCGGGTCCGCGTCGGGGTGGGGGTCCTGCATCCAGAACCCCTTCGAGGCGCCGTAGGTGCGCACCCCGGTGACGATTCCGGCCACGTCGGAGACCTTCTGGCCGGCGTACGGGGAGATCCGGGTGGTGCCCTGGATGTCATGGATGCGCACGGAGTCCGCGTGCGCGGGCGCGGGGAGCACGATCATCTGGGTGACCGCCGCCGCGGAGCACACGGCGGCGACGGTCAGCGCGGCGAGACGGGCGGAAGACTTGCTCGGCAACGGAATCCCTCCGGGGACGTACAGAAGCGCCGGGACGAGGGTGGAGCGGGGAACAGGATGCCGCGACCGGGACGGCCGTGGCACGCAGCGCACTCGGTGGACAGTTGTCCCCCGAATGTCTACGCGCGTCAATCTCCTGTGGAGCCAGGGGCGTTGTCAAGGTTTCGGCCATGTACGAAGGGCGTCGGGGAGATGAACCGGGCGGCATGGGTGGAAATCCGTCTAGGCTGAGCGGTCGAGTCGTCAGGCTTCACCGGCCCGGGGTGCGCAACCCCCGGTCCATCAGGTCCTAGGAGAACGAGCCGATGTCAGACACGTCCCCGCTGCCGCCGGTGCGGCTGGCTTCCGAACCGGAGCTGGCCCGGGACGCCCTCGCCGCTCCGCTGCTGTCCCGGGCCGCCCGGCTGGCCCGCTGGGCCTCTCCCGCCACCCGGGTCGACGCGGGCGGCGCGCTGCTGCCCGAGCAACTGCCCGCCGCCGCCGGGGAGCTGGGGTTGAGCGGCGACGACGCGGCGGCCTCGGTGAGCGAGGCGTGGCGGATGGCCGTGGACACCGGACTCGTCGAGATCACCGACGAGGAGCAGGGCACCGTCGCGGCGGGCGCGGAGCTGCGGCGGCTCACCGGCGGCTCGCCGCACGACGTGCTCACGCTCTGGCTGACCGCGCTGGACGCCGTCCTGGCCGACGCCAGCGTGCCCGACCTGGACGGCCTGATCGACGCCATGGACGAGGGCGGCGCCGTCGACCTCTCCGCCCTCGACTGGGACCCGCAGGCCGAGGCGGAGTTCCTGGACGGGGTGCTGGCCAACCTCTATCTGCTGACCGTCGGCGAGAGCGGGCCGGGCGCCGGGCCGGTGCCGCTGCCCGCGCTCGCCGCCTCCATGATCGTGCCCAGCGACATGGGCGAGCCCACCGACGACATACTGGAGCAGGTCTCCGACGCCATGATGCGGCTGGACGACCAGTTCCGGCTGCTGGAGCCGATCGGGCTCGTCGACCACCGGCCGGTGGACGAAGCCCTGCTGGAGGACGCCGAGTCCGGCACGGACGGCGGCAGGCCCGCCGCCTCGGCGCCGGGGTCCGACGACGAGCTGGACGTCGCCCGCTACGGCATGGTGCGGCTCACCCCGCTCGGCCTGTACGGCGTCCGGGCGCGGCTGCTGGAGGCCGGGCACGACGCCCCGGCCGTCGGTGACCTCGCGGACAAGGGTGCCGACGCGCTGCTGGACGGCACCGCCGCCTTCCCGCCCCCGGCCGCGCACGCCGAGACCGAGCAGTGGCTCGCCCGCCGCGAACCGCTGGCCGCCGCCCGTGAACTGCTCGCCGCGGCCCGCGGCGCCGACGCCGGGGGCCCGCTGCGCCGACTGCGCTGCCAGCAGGCCCTGTCCCTGGTCGGCGCGGTGGCCGAACCGGCGCTGCGCGAGGTGCTCGACGACGCCGAACTGGGCGGTCTGGCCCGGGTCTGGCTGACCGAGCGGGGCCTGCCCGACGTGCCGCCGCCCTCCCAGGACATGGTCTTCTGGCTCACCATCGACACGGTGGCGGCGCAACTGGCCGCCGAGGGCGACTCGGAGGAACTGCTCGCACTGGTGCAGGGGCTCGCCGAGCAGCACAGCGGGTTCTTCGCCGCGGCCTGGCGGGTGGACCATCCGCACACCGCCGACGTCCTGGAGGCCATGGGCCGGCTGCACCCGGACAAGAAGACCGCCAAGGAGGCCCGCAAAGCGGCCTTCAAGGCGCGCTCCGCGCACGGGGGCTGAGCGCCGACGGGCCGTGGCGGCGGGGCGGGGTCTCGGCGGGGGTCTCCGGGGGAGGGCGGCCGGGGAGGTCCCCGCTCCGGCTCCGGTACATTCTGCAGACGGCCTCCGGTCCCCGAGGAGTATGCGGATGGCGCAGGTCAGACCCATGCGGGCGGACGCCCGGCGGAACTACGAACGGCTGCTGGAGGTGGCCCTCCGGGCCTTCACCGAGCACGGTGAGAACGCCTCGCTCGATGACATCGCCAAGCGGGCCGGGGTCGGCTCCGGGACGCTGTACCGGCACTTCCCGAACCGGCAGGCGCTGCTGGAGGCGGCCTTCGTCGACCGGGTCGAGGCGATCGCCGCGCGCGCGGACGAGCTGGCGGAGCGGCTGGCGCCGGGCGAGGCGCTGTCGCGGTGGCTGTACGAGCTGTGCGCCTGGACGATCGAGGCGCGCGGGCTGAAGGCGCTGCTGGGCTCGGCGGTCACGGACGGCAGCGCGACGGCGGTCACCGTCTGCGGTACGTCGCTCATGGGCGCCGCGGCCCGTCTGGTGGAGGCCGCCCGGCGTGCGGGCACCCTGCGGGCGGACCTGGAACCGGTCGAACTGCTGCGGCTGGCGCACGGCGTGGCGACGGCCGCCGAGCTGGCGGACGGGCAGGGCGCGCACCTGCGCCGCTATCTGACGCTGCTGCTGGAGGGCCTGCGGGCGTGAGGGCCGGTGGCCTCGGGGGAGCCGCGCGCGGGCGCGGCCGGTGGCCGGTCCCGGGCACCCGGACGTCCCGGCACCGCCCGGTGCCGGGACGCCCCTGACGGAGGGTGCCGCTACAGCGCCTGGGCCGCCGGCTTCACCATGTTCCGTACCGTGCGGGCCTTGACGAAGTCGCCCATGGCGGTCATGTCCCACTCGCCGGAGAACTGCCGGACCAGCTTGGCCATCATCACGCCCGTCTGGGCCTCGGCGTTGGTGAGGTCGAAGCGGACCAGTTCCTCGCCGGTGGCGGCGTCCAGCAGGCGGCAGTACGCCTTGGCGACCTCGGTGAACTTCTGGCCGGAGAAGGAGTTGACCGTGAAGACCAGGCCGGTGACCTCCTGGGGGAGCCGTCCGAGGTCCACCACGATCACCTCGTCGTCGCCCGCGCCCTCGCCGGTGAGGTTGTCGCCGGAGTGCTTCACCGCGCCGCCCAGGATGGACAGCTTGCCGAAGTAGCAGCTGTCGATGTGGTTGCGCTGCGGGCCGTAGGCGATGACGGACGCGTCCAGGTCGATGTCCGCGCCCCGGAAGGCGGGCTCCCAGCCGAGGCCCATCTTCACCTGGGACAGCAGCGGGCGCCCGCCCTTGACCAGGGACACCGTCTGGTTCTTCTGAAGGCTGACGCGGCCCTTGTCCAGATTGACCTTCCCGGCGCCGGGGGCGGGCGGGGCCGGCGGCGCGGGCGGGGCGGGCGGCGGGGCCACCGGCTGCGGCGGGGCCGCGGCCGGTACGGGCGGTGCGACGGGCGCCGCCGGGGCGGGCGCCGGTTCCTCGACGCTGACGCCGAAGTCGGTCGCGATGCCCGCGAGCCCGTCGGCGTACCCCTGGCCGACGGCCCGCGCCTTCCACTGGCCGGCGCGCAGATAGATCTCCATGACGACCAGGGCCGTCTCGGTGCCCAGCCGGGGCGGGGTGAAGGTGGCCAGCGCAGCGCCGCTGTCCGCGTCGCGCAGGGTGGCCGTGGGCTCGATGCCCTGGAAACTCTGCCCGGCGGCGTCCGGGCTGGCGGTGACCACGATCTTCTCGATGCCCGGCGGCACGGCGGAGGTGTCGACGGTGATCGCGTCCGGCGCGCTGCCGCCGCCCGAGCGGTGGGTGACGCCCGGACCGGAGGGCTGGTTGTAGAAGATGAAGTCGTCGTCCGAGCGCACCTTGCCGTCGGCGGTGAGCAGCAGGCCCGAAACGTCCAGCCGCACCGGAGCGGTCACGTCCACCGTGACGCGGGCGGTGGGCAGGGGGATGTTCGAGCCGGGGGTCATAGCTGTCATGCCGGATAGAACGAGCGAGGGCGCTTTACCGTTCCCTTACCCTCCATTCGGGTGCATCCGCGTCGGCCCGGTCGTCGTCTGCGCAGGTCAGCGGCGGTTGCGAGGGTGCTCGCGTGCGGTGCGCTCGGTGCCGCGCCGGTAGTTGCCGGTCCAGCGGGCCATGACGAGCTGGGGATCGCCCGCGGCGACCTCGGCGAGGAAGCGGGCGGCGCGCGGACCCCTGAGGGTGGCCGCGGCGCGGTCGTGGTGGGTGATGCGGACGGTGCCGTCGCCGTCGGCGGCACAGGCGAAGCCGTGGGGTCGGGGCATGCGGGGGATCGTACGGCGGCGGGGCGGACGGTCCCAGCGGATTTCCGCCCGCCCCGCCCCCCGCGTGCCCCGTACGATCCCCCGGGCTCACGACCCCCCGGGCTCACGATCCCCCGGACTCAGGTCAGGGCACGACCACGATCTTGCGGCCGACGCCCGCAGCGAACTGCTCCAGCGCCTGCGGGTAGCTGTCCAGCGGCAGGCGGTCGCTGATGAAGACGTCCGGGTCCAGGACGCCCCCCGCGAACAGTTCCGCCGCGCGCTCGTAGCTGTGCAGGACCGCCATGGAGCCCGTGATGGTGATCTCCTGGTTGTAGATGCGGTACGGGTCGATCTGTACGCGGGTGGCGTAGTCGGCCACGCCGAACTGGAGGAACGTGCCCGCCTTGGCGACCCGGTCGAGGCCGTCCTGGATGGCCGCCGCGTTGCCGGTGGCGTCGATGACCAGGTCCCAGCCCTCGGGGCGGTCCAGCTCGTCCGCGTTCGCGGCGGACGCCGAGACGCCGAGGCCGCGCGCCGTCTCCAGGCGGGCCGGGTTCAGGTCCACCATGTCGACGCTCGCCGCGCCGGTGCGCTTGGCCAGCTCCAGCATCATCAGGCCCATCGTCCCGGAGCCGTAGATCAGCACATGGGCGCCCAGCCGGGACTGGAGGACGTCGTAGCCGCGCACCGCGCAGGACAGCGGCTCGATCAGCGCGGCGTCCTCGGTGCGCACATGGTCGGGCAGCTTCACGCAGTTCGCGACCGGCGCCAGGGCGTAGCGGGCGGCGCCGCCCGCGGTGGTGACGCCGATGGCGGCCCAGCGCTCGCACAGGTTGTTGTGCCCGGTACGGCACCGGCGGCACTCGTAGCAGTACAGCGACGGGTCCACCGCCACCCGGTCGCCCTCGGCGACCTCGGTGACACCGGTGCCCACGGCGACCACCCGGCCGGCGAACTCGTGGCCCGGCACGATCGGCAGCTTGGGCGCGAACTCGCCCTGGAGGATGTGCAGATCGGTGCCGCACAGCCCGCACGCGGCGACCTCCACGACGACCTCGCGCGGCCCTGGCGTCGGGTCGGGGACCTCGGTGACGACGGCGCGGCCCACGGACTCGATGACGGCGGCCTTCATTTCACGGCTCCCAACGACAGGCCCTGGACCAGTTTGTCCTGGGCGGCGAACCCCGCGGCGAGCACCGGCAGGGAGATGACGAGCGACGCGGCGCACACCTTCGCGAGGAACAGGCCCTGGCTGGTGATGAAGCCGGTCAGGAAGACGGGGGCGGTCTCGGCGACCACGCCGGTCAGGACCCGGGCGAAGAGCAGCTCGTTCCAGCTGAAGATGAAGCAGATCAGCGCGGTGGCCGCGATCCCGGGGACGGCGATGGGGGCCACCACCCGTGCCAGGATCGTGGGCAGCCGGGCCCCGTCGACCCGGGCCGCCTCGATGACGGCGACCGGCACCTCGGCGAGGAAGGACTGCATCATCCACACCGCGATCGGCAGGTTCATCGAGGTGTAGAGGATGACCAGCAGCCAGATGTTGTCCAGCATCCCGGTGTTCTTGGCGAACAGGTAGATCGGCAGCAGACCCGCCACCGCCGGGAGCATCTTGGTGGACAGGAAGAAGAACAGCACGTCCGTCCACTTGCGCACCGGCCGGATCGACAGCGCGTACGCCGCCGGCAGGGACAGGACGAGGACGAGCAGCGTCGAGGCCACCGAGGCGACCGCCGAGTTGGCCAGCGCGGGCCAGGGGCTGGCCCCGCCGCCGCTGCCGAAGAACTCGCGGTAGCCGTCCAGGGTCAGGGAGGCGGCGAAGGACGGCGGGTTGGTCGCCGCGTCCGACTCGGAGTGGAAGGACGTCAGCGCCATCCAGGCGATGGGCAGGAAGAACACGATCCCGGCGAGCCAGGCCACGAGGCCGAGACCGTTGCGCTTGAGGGCGTTCATGCGCGGGACACCTCCTCGCGGAACAGGGACGAGACCACGCGCAGGGCGAAGGTCGCGATGAGGATCGAGCCGATGACGACCAGGACACCGGCGGCGGAGGCCAGTCCGTTCTCGTGGGCCTGGTAGAAGCTCTGGTAGACGGTGTAGGGCAGGTTGGCGGTGCCCAGGCCCCCGGAGGTGAGGGTGAACACCGCGTCGAAGTTCTGCACGATGTAGATCGAGCCGAGCAGCGCGCCGAGTTCGAGGTAGCGGCGCAGATGCGGCAGGGTCAGATGGACGAAGATCTGCCAGTCGCCGGCCCCGTCGACCCGGGCGGCCTCGATCTGCTGCTGGTCGCGGCTCTGGAGTCCGGCCAGCAGGATCAGCATCATGAACGGCGTCCACTGCCACACCAGCGAGGCCTCGACCGCGAGCAGCGGGGTGTTCGAGATCCAGTCCGGCTGCGGGCCGCCCACATAGTGCAGCAGGCCGTTGAGCAGGCCGTACTCCGGGTTGTAGAGGACGTGCTTCCACAGCAGGGCGGCGGCTACCGGCACCACGAGGAACGGCGCGATCAGCAGGGTGCGCACGGCGCCCCGGCCGGGGAAGCGGCGGTCCAGGAGCAGGGCGAGGGCGAGGCCGAGGACCAGGCTGGCCAGCACCACCGCCACGGTCAGCAGCACGGTCGTCCACACCGAGTGGCGCAGGTCCGCGTCGGTGAGCACCTGCTGGTAGTTGTCGAGCCCGGTGAAGCGGCGGGCCTTGGGATAGAGGGCGTTCCAGTCGAAGAAGGAGATCACCAGCGTGGCCACGAACGGCAGCTGGGTCACGGCGATCATGAAGACGAGGGCGGGCAGCAGCGGGGCGCGGGTGGCCCAGGCGCGCAGCCGGGGTGAGGTCCGGCGGCCCGTGAGCGGCTGGGTGGCGGCCACGGGGGCCGTGGTCGTGGCGGTCATCGTCCCTCGTACTCCTTGGAGATCTTCTCGGCGAGCCGCTGGGCCTTCGCGAGGGCGGACTCGACCGACTGGCGTCCGGCGACGGCCGCGCTGATCTCCTGGGAGACCTTGGTGCCGAGGTCGGTGAACTCGGGGATGTCGACGAACTGGATGCCGGGGGCGGGCCGGGGCTGGACGCCCGGGTCGTTGGGGCGGGCGTTCGCGATCGCGTCCTTGGTCCGCTCCTGGAAGGCGGCGGCCTCCGCCCGGTAGGCGGGGATCCCGTACGTGGAGGCGCGCTTGCCCGCCGGGACGTTCGACCAGCCGCTCGTCTCGCCGACCAGCCGCTCGTACCCCTTGCCGGAGGCCCAGGAGACGAACTTCCACGCCTTGTCCGGGTTGCGGGACGCCTTCTGGATGCCCCAGGCCCAGGTGTAGAGCCAGCCGGAGGACGCGGTCTTCTCCACCGGCGCGGGGGCGTAGCCGACCTTGCCCTTGACGGGGGAGCCCTTGGCCTCCAGCAGGCCGGCCGCGCTGGTGGCGTCGTACCACATGGCGACCTTGCCCTGGGTCATGTTGTTCAGGCATTCGGCGAAGCCGGACTGGGCGGCGCCGGACTCGCCGTGCTGCCGTACCAGGTCGACATAGAACTTCGTCGCCCTGGTGAACTCGGGGGAGTCCAGGTGCGCCTTCCAGTCCTTGTCGAACCAGGTGCCGCCGAAGGTGTTGACGACCGTGGTGAGCGGCGCCATCAGCTCGCCCCAGCCGGGCAGTCCGCGCAGGCAGACGCCCTTCATGCCGGGCCGGGCGCCGTCCGCCTTCGCGGCCAGGTCGGCGACCTGCTGCCAGGTGGGGTGGGCGGGCATGGTCAGGCCCTTGGCCGCGAAGACGTCCTTGCGGTACATGAGGAAGGACGACTCGCCGTAGAAGGGCTCGCCGTAGAGCTTGCCGTCGTCGGCGGTGAGGGACTGGCGCATCGGGGCCAGCACGTCCTGCTGGTCGAAGCCCGGGTCCCGGGCGACGTAGGAGTCCACCGGGTGCAGCCAGCCGTTGCGGGCGTAGATCGGGATCTCGTAGTTGGACAGGGTGGCCACGTCGTACTGGCCGGCCTGGTTGGCGAAGTCCTGGCTGATCTTGTCGCGGACGTCGTTCTCCGGCAGCACGGTGAAGTTCACCTTGATGCCGGTCTCCTTGGTGAAGTGCGCGGCGGTGAGCTTCTGCAACTCCGTCATCTGCGGATTGTTGACCATCAGCACGTTGATGGAGTCGCCGCCCGAACCGGCCCCGCCCGCCCCGACCCAGCAGCCGGAGAGCAGCGGGGCGAGCAGCGTCCCTGCGGCGGCCAGGGCGAGTGTCGCTCGCGGTGGCCGCCGTCGGCTCTGGGTTCGCATGGATCGCTCCTGAACATTGGGGATGGAGAGGGGGCATGGGAGTGGGGGATAAAAGGAGATAGCCGGACATAAGGGGTGGCGCGGGGTGTGCCGGTCCGCGCGGCGGGGGCCGCCGTACGGGCGGGGTGGATCAGACCCGGATGACCTGCGGGCCCAGCAGGGCGTAGCGGTGGGCCTCGGCGGCCGGGAGCAGGGTGCTGGTCACGATCGCCTCCAGCGCGCCGACCTCGGCGAACCGGCAGAAGCTGACCGCGCCGAACTTGGTGTGCACCCCGGCGAGCACGGTGCGCCGCGCGGCCCGCATCGCCTGCGACTTGACCTCGCTGACCGCCGGGTCGGGCGTGGTCAGGCCGTGTTCGCGCGAGATGCCGTTGGCGCCGATGTAGGCGAGGTCGACGACGAATCCGGCGAGCATCTTCGTCGTCCAGTGGTCGACGGTGGCCAGCGTGCCCGCGCGCACCCGGCCGCCGAGCAGCAGCACCGAGACGTTCGCCGCCCCGGCGAGGGCCCCGGCGACCGGCAGGGAGGCGGTCACCACGGTCAGCGGCCGGTCCACGGGCAGGGCCTCGGCGATCAGCTGCGGGGTGAAGCCCTCGTCGACGAAGACCGTCTCGGCGTCCCCGAGCAGCTCGGCCGCCGCCGCGGCGATCCGGCGCTTCTCGGGCACATGGGTGGTGGCGCGGACGGCGAGGGTCGTCTCGAAGCCGGCGCTCTCCACCGGATAGGCCCCGCCGTGGGTGCGGCGGACCAGCCCGTGGTCCTCCAGGGCGCGCAGGTCGCGGCGGATGGTCTCCTTGGCGACGCCGAGCGTGCCGGCCAGCGCGGTGACGTCGACCTGGCCGTCGGCACGGGCGGCCCGCACGATCTCCCGCTGCCGTTCCTCCGCCGTCCGCGCGCCCATGGCCGGTACCTGCCCTCCTGGCGTGTTGCCCGTTCGGGCCCGGTGCGGCCCTCGGGGCACAGTTGTACAGCCGGTGTGCGGTGCTGACCAGGTCTGTTGCCGGTCCGATGATGCCCGGGTGCGCCCGTTTGCCGGGCTGTGTGTCCGTCGCGGACCTGGGCGGCTGTCCGGCGCCCGGTGGGAACGGGCACGGCGGATGCCCGCATGGCGCGGCGGGCGGGCCCGTTCGGTGCCCGCCCGCCGTGTGCGGGGGCGGTTCCGCGCCGTGCGGCGGACGGCCGCGGCGCCGTCAGTACGGCCAGATCGGCGGGTCGGTGACGAAGTGGCCGCCGAGGCGGGCGTGGGCGGGCTCGTCCGGGTCGAGCCCGCCCTGCTCGGCGACGAGCTTCGCGGCGTACGGCTCCGAGTCGTCCCGGGGCGCGTAGCCGAGCGCCCGCGCGCCCGACAGGTCCCACCACAGGCGGGTGTTGGCGGAGGAGCCGTAGACGACGGTGTGGCCCACGTGCTCGGCGGTGAGGGCGGCGTGGAAGAGGCGGGCGCCGTCGGCGGGGCTCAGCCAGATCGAGAGCATGCGCACACTGGTCGGCTCGGGGAAGCAGGAGCCGATGCGCACCGAGACGGTCTCCAGGCCGTGCCGGTCCCAGTAGAGCTGGGCGAGGTCCTCGCCGAACGACTTGGACAGGCCGTAGAAGGTGTCGGGGCGGCGCGGCGTGTCGACCGGGATCAGCGGATCGCCCTCGCGCGGCACGGGCGTGTGGCCGACCGCGTGGTTGGAGGAGGCGAAGACGATCCGCCCGACGCCCTCCTCGCGCGCGGCCTCGTAGAGGTGGTACGTCCCCTCGATGTTGGCCCTGAGGATCTTCTCGAACGGGGCTTCCAGGGAGATGCCCGCCAGGTGGATGATCGCGTCGACGCCCCGGACCGCCTCGCGCAGGGCCGCCCGGTCGGCGAGGTCGGCGGTGACGGCGTCCGGGGCGCCCTCGACCGGCCGCATGTCGAACAGACGCAGCGTGTAGCCGTACCGCGGCAGCAGGTCCCGCATCAGGGTGCCGAGCCCGCCGGCGGCGCCGGTGAGCAGAACGGTGCGGGGAGCGGGCATCCGTGGACTCCTTGCGTCGAGCGTGCGCGACAGCCAGCCGTATGCATGGACTTGATTCACATGCGTGATCACGCTAGGGAGCGCGGGCGGGCGGCGTCAAGGGTGCCGTGCCGGGGCAGGATCCCTGGTCGCTCGCGGGTGGGGACGCTTGACCGGCCCCAGGGAGGCCACTTAGCGTGGACGCGTTCATGCATATGGACGCCAGTCAGAAACATGAGTGACGGTCTGCCTGTTCTCTTGTCCGTCCCTGCCCGCCTGCCCCAGGGAGAGCCCGTGACGTCAGCCCCCCTCGCCGAGCGCCTCAGCATCCCCAGCGGGCCGCTGTTCTTCCCCGTCACCGCCTACGGCCCCGACGGCGCCCCCGACCTCGACGTCTACCGCGCCCATGTGCGCCGCGGCGTCGAGGCCGGGGCCGCCGCCGTCTTCGCCTGCTGCGGCACCGGCGAGTTCCACGCGCTCACGCCCGAGGAGTTCGGGACCTGCGTCCGCGCGGCCGTCGAGGCGGCCGGCGGGCGCGTCCCGGTCGTGGCGGGCACCGGCTACGGCACCGCGCTCGCCGTGCGGTACGCCCGGCTCGCCGAGGCCGCGGGCGCGGACGGACTGCTCGCCATGCCGCCGTACCTCGTCGTCGCCGGGCAGGAGGGACTGCTGCGGCACTACCGCGAGGTGGCCGCGGCGACCGCCCTGCCCGTCATCGTCTACCAGCGTGACAACGCCGTCCTCACCCCGCGGACCGCCGTCGCGCTCGCCCGCACGGACGGCGTCATCGGCCTCAAGGACGGCCTCGGCGACCTCGACCTCATGCAGCGCGTCGTCAGCGCCCTCCGCACCGAGGGCCTGGACGACTTCCTCTGCTTCAACGGGCTGCCCACCGCCGAACAGACCCAGCTCGCCTACCGGGGCATCGGCGTCACCCTCTACTCCTCCGCCGTCTTCTGCTTCGTCCCCGAGATCGCCCTAGCCTTCCACCGGGCGCTGCGCGAGGGCGACGACACCACCGCGCACCGCCTGCTGGACGGCTTCTACCGCCCCTTCGTCGAACTGCGCGCCCAGGGCGCCGGATACGCCGTCTCCCTGGTCAAGGCCGGGGTGCGGCTGCGCGGACTGGACGTGGGCGGCGTACGGCCGCCGCTGCACGAACCGGCCCCCGAGCACATCGAGCGGCTGGCCCGGCTCGTCGAACGCGGCCACGCGCTGACCGAGGGGGCCGAGTGAGGGCGTCGGCGTTCCTCTACCCCTGGGACGTCAACGGCGACCCGGCGGCCCCGGAGCGCACCGCCGCCCTCGGCGTGCGGGGGGCGACCCTCGCCGCCGCCTACCACTCCACCCGCGCGCTGACCCCCCGCCATCCGCGCCACCGTGTGGTCACCGCCGAGTACGCGGCCGTCCTCTACCCGCCCGGCGGCCACTGGCGGGGACGGAGCCCGCGCCCCCACCCGGCCGGTGACTGGGCGCCCGGGGACGCGTTCGGCGAGGCCGCCGGGGCGCTGGCCGCCGCGGGCCTGGAGGTGCACACCTGGGTGGTGCTCGCGCACAACTCCCGGCTGGGCGCCGAACACCCGGAGACCTCCGTCGTCAACGCCTACGGCGACCGCTACCCGTGGGCGCCCTGCGTCGCCCAGCCCGCCACGCGCGCGTACCTGGTGGACCTGGCCGCCGAGGCCGCCGTGCGGCCCGGCGCGCGCGGCACCGAACTGGAGTCCCTCGGCTGGTACGGGTTCGCCCATCTGCACGCCCACGACAAGACCGCCGGAGTCGCGCTCAGCGACGCCGGGCAGTACCTGATGTCCCTGTGCTTCTGCCCCGCGTGCCGCACCGGCTACGGCACGCGGGGCCTGGACGCCGACGCGCTGGCGCACGCCGTGCGCGGCGCGCTGGAGCCGGTGTGGCGGGGGGCGCCCTCCGGGGGCGGCTGGCCCGCGGTGGAGCGGCTGCTCGGCGCCCCGGAGGCGGGCGGCACGCGCGCGTGGCGCGAGACGACCGCGCGCACCCTCCAGGAGGAGGCCGTCGCCGCGGTCCGCGCGGCCGCCCCCGAGGGCTTCCAGGTGCTGCTGCACGCCGACCCGGTGTCCCACCACTGCGGCGCCGACGCCGGTACCGACCCCGCGCACGTGCTGTCCGTCGCGGACGGTGTGGTCGTGCCCTGCGCCCAGGGACCGGACCTGCTCGCGCCCTTCGCGCGGCACGCCGGCGCGGGCACCGTCCTGGCCGCCAACCTCCCCGTCGTCTCCGGCCTGGGCGGCCGTCCCGCCGCGTTGGCCCGGGACGCCGCACGCGCCCGCAGCCTCGGCGCCACCGAGCTGCGCCTCTACCACGCGGGACTGGCCTCGGACGCCGACCTGGAGGCGGTCGCGGCCGGGCTCGCCGCGCTGTGAAAGAGGCGGCGCCGCCCCGCCGGGCACCGATGAGTTCCGGCGCTCCGGGCGGTCTGCCTCCAGGAGAGATGCCCCACGCGATCCCAGGAGCAGACGATGACGACCGGCACCCTTCTCGACCTCGGCCCGCAGGCCCGCATCGTGGCGCGGCTCGCCCTGGACGTGCGCGACGACCAGCTCGCCGCCCCGACGCCCTGCCCCGACCTGGCCGTCCGCCATCTGCTGGGCCATCTGCTGGGCCTGTCCGCCGCCTTCTGCGACGCGGGCCGCAAGGAGCTGGGCCCGAGGACCGACACCCGCCCGGACAGCACCCGGCCCGACATCGGACCCGGCTGGCGCGAGGAACTGCCCCGGGTCCTGGGCGAACTGGCCGAGGTCTGGCGCGATCCGGCCGCCTGGACCGGCATGACCCGGGCGGGCGGCGTCGACCTGCCCGGCGAGGTGGCCGGTGCCGTCGTCGCGGACGAACTCGTCGTCCACGGCTGGGACCTGGCGCGCGCCACCGGCCGCCCCTACGAGCCGGATCCGGCCGCGCTGCGGGCGGCGTTCGGCTTCCTGTGCGCGGCGGCCGACGGCAGCCCGGAGGAGGGCAGCGGCATCTTCGGACCCGTCGTGCCCGTTCCGGGCCGGGCCCCGCTGCTGGACCGCACGGTGGGCCTGAGCGGGCGCGACCCGGGCTGGCGGCCCGGGTCCTGACCCGGCGCCGGCCGCCGCCGCGCGGGCCCGGGGACGGCGTCCGCGCGGCAGCGAGCGGCCCGCTCGCGCGGAACCGGTAGATATCGATCAGGCAACGGTGCTCGCGCTCACCGGGGTGACGCGCGTAGAAACCTGTCATGAATAAGCCACTGCGTCTCGCGGCGATCGCCGCCACCTGCGCCCTCACCGCCACCGTCGTCTACGGTGCCGGAGCGGCCACCGCCGGGCAGTCCACCGCCAACTCCACCCGTGAGCCGTACAACATCGGCCTGCTCACCAAGGACATCGACACCTACTACGGCACCACGCTCGACGCGCACGGCGTGTACCAGGCGTCCCCCGACAGCCAGTACGCCAAGGACCTGGCGCGCGTCGACGCCGCCGCCAAGCGGCAGATCGACAAGGCGGCGCGCGCGGCGCAGCACCACGGCCACCGGGGCAAGAAGCCGGCCGTCGTCTTCGACATCGACGACACGCTGCTGCTCAGCCTCGACTACGAGAAGAAGAACAACTACGGCTACAACGGCACCACCTGGGCCGCCTACGTCGACAAGGCCGACCGGCCGGAGGTCTTCGGCAGCCCGGACCTGGTGCGCTACGCCGCGAAGAAGGGCGTGGCCGTCTTCTACAACTCCGGTCTGAGCGAGGCCCAGCGCACCGCCGCCGTGCAGAACCTGAAGAAGGTCGGCGCCGACGTGAACCTGGACGCCGGGCACATGTTCCTCAAGGACGCCGCCAACCCGCCCGCCTATCTGCGCGACTGCGCGGCGCCGGGCGCCTGGAAGTGCACCACCGTGCAGTTCAAGGCGGGCACCCGCAAGCACATCGAGAGCCTCGGGTACGACATCGTCGCCAACTTCGGCGACCAGTACTCCGACCTGGAGGGCGGCTACGCGGACCGCACCTACAAGCTGCCCAACCCGACGTACTACGTCGCGTAGGGACGGACGGGCCACCGTCCGGGGTGCCCGGCGGCGCCCCGGGCGGGGCTCACTTCAGCGCGGCCTCGGTCATGGCACGGGCCACCGGCGCCGCGAGACCGTTGCCGCTGACCTCGGAGCGGGCCGCGTCCGACTGCTCGACCAGCACCGCGACCGCGACCTGCCGCCCGGTGCGCTGCGAGGTGCCGAACGAGGTGAACCAGGCATACGGCACCTGGCTGTTGTTCTCGCCGTGCTGCGCGGTGCCCGTCTTGCCGCCCACCGTGACCCCGTCGACGCGGGCGTTGGTGCCGGTGCCCTGCTCGACCACCGTGCGCATGGCCGATTGCAGCTGGGCGGCGGTGGCGGCGCTGACGATCCGCTTGCTGTCCGGATGGTCGTCATAGTCCCGCACCACATCGCCGTTGCCGTCCGTAGTGCGCGACACCATGTGCGGTGAGACGAGAGTGCCGCCGTTGGCTATAGCTGCCGACACCATGGCCATCTGGAGTGGTGTGGCCGTCACATCGAACTGCCCGATGCCGCTCAGCGCGGTCTGAGCCTTGTCCATCCCGGACGGGTACACACTCGGGTAGGCCCGTACGGGCACGTCCTGCGCGCTGTCGTCGAAGCCGAACCGGTCGGCCATCGCCCGCACCTTGTCCTGCCCGAGGTCGACGGCCAGCTTGGCGAAGACGTTGTTGCACGAGTAGCGCAGCGCGGTGCGGATCGTGGCGTTCTCGCAGGGCGCGGACGGATTCTCGTTGGCCAGGTCCCGGGTGGTGCCCGGCAGCCGGTACGGGTCGGGGCTGTCGGTGGGGGTGTCCACCGAGGCGTAGCGCCCGTCCTCCAGCGCCGCCGCCGCGACGACCAGCTTGAACGTCGAGCCCGGCGGCAGCGGCTGGCGCAGCGCCCGGTTCGTCATCGGCTTGTCCGGATCCTCGGTCAGCTTCTTCCAGGCGGCGCTGTCGCCCGTGCTGAGCACGGACGGGTCGTACGACGGTGTGGAGACCACCGCCAGGATCCGCCCGGTGGCCGGGTCGATCGCCACGGCCGCGCCCTTCTTGCCGCCGAGCGCCCGGTAACCGGCCTGCTGCACCTCGGGGTCGATCGTCGTGACCACGTCCCCGGGCGCGGCCCGCTTGCCGGTGAGGGTGTCCAGCGGGTCGCGCAGCCGGCTGTCGGAGCCGTTCAGCAGATCCTTGTAGACGCCCTCCAGCTGGGTCGTGCCGTAGACCTGCGAGCTGTAGCCCGTGACCGCCGCGTACAGCTTGCCGTCCTCGTAGGTCCGCCGGTAGGCGAGGTCACCGCTCGTGGTCCGCGCGGAGCCGGTGACGGCTCTGCCGCCCACGACGATGTTCCCCAGCGGCTGCGCGTACGTCGCGATCGCCCCGCGCCGGTTGTCCTTGTCGTCCGCGAGCGCCCTGCCGTCGTAGAACTGCACCCAGGTCGCCCTGACCAGCAGCGCGAACACCAGCAGCAGTGTGAAGACGGACGCCCGCCTGATCGTCTTGTTCATCCCGTTCATCGCGTTCATCCCGGTCAGGACGACGAACGGGAGGGGACGAATCGTTCCGGTCCGGCCCTTTTCTCATCGGACGCTCATGAAACCGGCCTCGAACGCGGCGATGACGGCCTGGGTGCGGTCCCGGGCGCCGGTCTTGGCGAGGACGGCCGCCACATGCGACTTCACGGTGGCGGGGCCGACGCCCATCCGCCGGGCGATCTCCGCGTTGGTCAGGCCCGCCGCCATCAGCCGCAGCACCTCGCCCTCGCGGCCGGTCAGCCGGGCCACCCAGGGCGCGGGAGCTCCCCGCGCGTGCTCGACGGCCAGCGCCCGCACCGCCGCCGGGAACAGCAGGGTGTCGCTGTGCGCGACCAGCCGCACCGCCCGCACCAGCGTGTCCGCGTCGGCCCGCTTGAGCAGGAAGCCGGAGGCCCCGGCGCGCAGGGCCGCGTACACGTGGGAGTCGTTCTCGAAGGTGGTGACGACGACGATGCGGGGCGGTTCGGGCAGGGCCGCCAGGATCCGCTCGGTGGCCCGGATGCCGTCGAGCTCGGGCATCCGGACGTCCATCAGCACCACGTCCGGCCGCTCCGCCAGCACCACGGACACCGCCTCGGCCCCGGTGGCGGCCTCACCGACGACCGCCAGATCCGGTTCGGCGCCGAGGATGGCGCGCAGCGCGGTGCGCACCATGCGCTCGTCGTCGGCGACCACGATGCGCAGGGGCGGGGAGCCGGGCGGTGCGGCGGTCATACGGGTCCTTCCAGCGGCAGCGGCAGCGGTAGGGGTGGGGCGTCGGGCGGGGGCCGTGCGGGCGGTTCGTCGGGTGGGTGTCGTGTGGGCGGGTTGTCCGGCGTGGGGCGTACCGGCGGTCCGTCAGGCGGCAGCGGTAGGGGTGGGGCGTCGGGCGGGGGCCGTACCGGCGGTTCGTCGGGCGGGAGTTGTGCGGGCGGTTCCTCCGACGGCGGCCGGGCGGCGGGTCCGTCCAGCGGGAGGCGTACGGACAGCCGCCACACCCCGCCGGCCGGGCCCGCGTGCGCGGAGCCGCCCAGCAACCGGGCCCGGTCCGCGACCCCGCGCAGCCCGTGCCCGCCACCGGGCCGGGCGGCGCCGGTGCGCCCGTCCGCCGGTACGAACGGGTTCTCCACGGTGATCTCCACCCGGCCGCCCGCCGTCACCACCCTGACCCGCACCGCGGCCTCCCCGCCCGCGTGCCGCAGCGCGTTGCTCAGGCCCTCCTGGACGATGCGGTACGCCTCGCGGGAGACGGCGGGCGGCAGCGCGCGGGGATCCGCCGGCACCTCGGCCGTGACCCGCAGGCCGCCCGCGCGGGTGCGGCGCAGCAGTCCGTCCAGATCGGCGGCGAGCGTGGGCGCGGGGGCCGTGTCCGGGGCGTCACCGCCGCGCAGCACGCCCAGCACGGCGTCGAGTTCGCCGACCGTGCGCCGGGTGGTCTCCTCGATCGCGGCCAGCGCCTCGCGTGCGAACTCCGGGTCGGTGTCGAGCACCCGGCGGGCCGCGCCCGCCTGGAGCGTGACGGCGCTCAGGGCATGGCCCACCGCGTCGTGCAGCTCGCGGGCGAGCCGGTTGCGGACCGCGAGGTCGGCGGCGCGGGCCTCGGCGGCGGCGAGCCGGTCCTCGGGGCCCGGCCCGAGCAGCAGGGGTGCCCAGCGGGCCAGCAGCCGTCCCGCGCCCGCCGCGCAGGCGGCCGGCGCGAGCAGCGTCAGCGCCCCCGTGACCGGCGCGAGCACCGGCCCCCAGGGGCGGTCGAAGGAACCGAGCACGGGGACCGGGGTGTCGCGCAGCCCCGGCACCAGCGGCAGCACGAGCAGCACCGCCCCGAACGGCGGCACCGCGAGGGACATCCCGGAGACGATGCCGCCGAGCGCCAGATGCAGGGTGAACCACAGGGCCGTACGCCCCCGCGCGGCCCGGGTTCGCGCGGGTCCCCCGGCCAGCGGCCCGGCCTCCGCTCCGCACAGCGCGCGCACCGCCGCCACCGACATCGGCCGGGTCGGCGGGAACAGCGACGTCACCGCAGCCAGCGGCAACCCGACGCCGAACGAGGCGAGTTGCAGCGGGAAGGAGGTCAGCACGTCGGAGGAGCCGCTGACCGGTCCGACGACGACCGCGCCGACCAGCACATAGGGCATGGCGAGGGCGCCGCCCAGGACCAGATGGATCCAGCGGCGGCGCGCCCGGCGCCCGAGCAGCGGCCGCAGGAGCCCCCTCATGCCCGCCGCCCGCGCGCCGCTGCCGGGCGCGGGCCGGGGAGACGGGCGCCCTGGGTACGGGGCACAGAGCCGACGGTCATCCGGTCAGCGTAGGCGGGCCGCGCCGGCCGCGCGGGCCGGCCGGCGGGTTCCGCCGCGCGGCCCGGTCCGCCCGGACGCCCGGGGAGGGGCGGCGTTCTCATGCGGCCAGGCTTCCGTGCCCGCGGCCCCGGCGCGTCCTGCCCGGTGACGATCCGCCTCCGCCGCGCGGCGGAGAGGACTCTCCTCCCGGACCGGGAGCG
This sequence comes from Streptomyces sp. PL-25, assembly GCF_058344915.1. Taxonomy (NCBI): domain Bacteria; kingdom Bacillati; phylum Actinomycetota; class Actinomycetes; order Kitasatosporales; family Streptomycetaceae; genus Streptomyces; species Streptomyces sp. PL-25. Next base: position 1,589,381 of record NZ_CP136997.1, on the reverse strand, counting down.
CGGCCGCGCGGGGTCAGCCGCGCAGGGTCAGGACGACCTCGTCGATCTCCTCGCCGCGCGCCTGCGCGTAGCCGCGGGCGGTGGCCGTCAGGCGGAAGCCGCACTTCTCCAGGACCCGGCGGGAGGCGGTGTTGTCCGCCGCGGCCCGTGCGTACAGGGGGCGTTCGGGGACCTCGGCCAGCAGGGCGCGCAGGGCGGCGGTCGCCACGCCGCGGCCCCAGTGGGCGCGGTCCACCCAGTAGGTGACCTCGCGCTCACCGGGCTCGCCGTACACCGCGGCGCTGCCGACCACGTCCCCGTCGGCCAGGATCGTGCGCTGTACGTCGGGGGAGGCGCGCAGCCTCGCCCAGTGGGCGGCGAAGGCGTCCGCGTCGGCCGGGTCCTTCGGGGTGAAGGCGGCCATCCGCAGCGCCTCGGGGTCGTTGAGCTGCCGGAAGAACACCGGCAGGTCGCTGTCGTGGACCTCGCGCAGGACGACGTGCATGGTTCAGAGCCTCCGGGTGGCGAGCGTCAGGCGGTCACGGGCGTCGAAGAGGGCGTCCTTCACCAGCTGCTCGTGCGCGGGCGTCAGGCGCGCCACCGGGATCGAGCAGCTGACCGCGTCCCGGGCCGGGGTGCGGTACGGGATGGCCACGCCGAAGCAGCGCAGGCCCAGCGTGTTCTCCTCGCGGTCCACGGCGAAGCCCTGCTCGCGGATCTGGTGCAGCTCCTCGATGAGCTTCTCGCGGTCGGTGAGGGTGTGCTCGGTCAGCGCGGGCAGCGTCTCGGGGAGCATCTTGCGCACCTGCTCGTCCGAGTACGTGCTCAGCAGCGCCTTGCCGAGCGAGGTGGAGTGGGCGGGCAGCCGGCGGCCGACACGGGTGAACGGCCGCAGGTAGTGCTGCGACTGGCGGGTGGCCAGGTACACGACGTTGGTGCCGTCCAGCCGGGCGAGGTGGATGGTCTCGGTGGTGTCGTCGGAGAGCCGGTCCAGGGTGGGGCGGGCCGCCGCGACCACCTCGTCGCCGTCGATGTAGGAGGTGCCGACCAGCAGGGCGCGCACCCCGATGCCGTACCGCGTGCCGGTCGCGTCGGTCTCCACCCAGCCCAGCTCGACCAGGGTGCGCAGCAGCATGTACAGACTGGACTTGGGGTAGCCGACGGCCTCCTGGACCGAGGCCAGGGAGTGCATGCCGGGCCGGCCGGCGAAGTACTCCAGCAGTTCCACGGTCCGCACGGCGGACTTGACCTGTGATCCGCTGCCTGTGTCGCCTGCCGGCATCGCCCTTGACCCCTTCGTTCGGCGGGAAATAGTCTCCTGGTCATTCATCATCAGAGACAGCGTTCAGTATATCGAACGACTCTGGCGGATGACCCACGGATGAGCGACGGACGACCTACGTCCTGCGGCGCGAGCGGCAGGCAGGTGGAGGGACCCGCGGTGGCAGCAGCACCAGTCTGGAGTGTCGATCCCCGAACCGGGAAGCAGCGCGAGCGGGTTGCGGCCGAGGCCACAGCCCAGGACGTGGACGCCGCCGTGCGCGCCGCCCGCGGCGCGCGCGGCGCGCTCGCCGACCGGGCCGTCCGGGCGGCCTTCCTGCGCACCGCGGCCGACCGCCTGGAGACGGCCCGGGACCGGCTGGTGGCGACCGCCGACGCCGAGTCCGCGCTCGGCCCGGCCCGGCTCACCGGGGAACTCGCCCGCACCTGCCACCAGTTGCGCTTCTTCGCGGACATCGCCGACGAGGGCGCCTTCCTCGACGTGATCATCGACCATCCGGACGACACGGCCACGCCGCCCGTCCCCGACCTGCGCCGCTACAAGGTGCCGCTCGGTGTGGTCGCCGTCTACGCCGCCTCCAACTTCCCCTTCGCCTTCTCCGTCGCCGGCGGCGACACCGCGAGCGCGCTCGGCGCCGGCTGCCCGGTCGTCGTCAAGGCACACCCGGACCACCCGGCGCTGTCCGAGCAGGTCGCCGAGGTGCTCCGCGGCGCGGCCGCCGAGCACGGCGTACCGGCGGGCGTGCTCGGCCTGGTCCACGGCTTCGAGGCGGGCCTGGACCTGATCCGGCACCCGCTGGTCGCTGCCGCGGGCTTCACCGGCTCCGTACGCGGCGGCCGGGCGCTGTTCGACGCCGCCGCGGCCCGCCCGGCGCCGATCCCCTTCCACGGCGAGCTGGGCTCCCTCAACCCGGTCCTGGTCACCGAGGCGGCCGCCGAGGAGCGGGCGGAGGCCGTGGGTACCGGACTCGCCGGTTCGGTGACCCTGGGCGCCGGGCAGTTCTGCGTCAAGCCCGGCCTGGTGCTCGTCCCGGCGGGCGCGGCCGGCGACCGCCTGGTCAAGGCCCTGGCGGACGGCGTCGGCGCCACCGCGCCCGGTGTCCTGCTCGACCACCGCATGCGCGACACCTTCGTCGCCGGGGTCGCCGAGCGCGCCGCGCTGCCCGGCGTCGAGGCGCCCCTCGCCCCGGGCGCGGCCGGCGAGCACACGGTGCGCGCGGGATTCCTCACCGTCCCGGCCGCGGAACTGACCGGCGGGGGCGCCCACGACCTGCTGCTGGAGGAGTGCTTCGGGCCGGTCACCGTGGTGGCCCGCTACAGCGGCGCGGACGAGGCGACGGCCGTGCTGTCCCGGCTCCCGGGCAACCTCACCGCCACCGTCCACCTCTCCGCCGACGAGGCGGCCGGGCGGGGCCGCGGCGCCGGGATCCTCGCCGAGCTGACCCCGCTCGCCGGACGCGTCCTGGTCGACGCCTGGCCCACCGGCGTGGCGGTGGCCCCGGCCCAGCACCACGGCGGCCCCTACCCGGCGACCACCTCCACCTCCACCTCGGTCGGCTCCACCGCCGTGGAACGCTGGATGCGCCCGGTCGCGTACCAGAACACCCCCGAGGCCCTGCTGCCCCCGGAACTGCGCGACGACAACCCGCTCGGCCTGCCGCGCCGCTGCGACGGGCGCCTGGAGCGCTGAGGGCCGGCCGCCGCGGGCCCCGTGGCGGCCGGGCGGAGCCGGGCTGCGAGACTGCGGCGATGGACGCCGAACCTCTCGCACTGCCCGGACTCCCCTTCGCGCTGCGCCCGTACGGGCCCGACGGCCGGTGGGTGTACGCGGACGGGACCCTCACCGGCCGGGCCGGTCCCCGGCAGGACCGTTTCGTGCCGCCCGCCGGGGAGTCCCTGGAGTCCGTCTCCGACGCGCCCCGGCTGCTCGGCGCGCCCCCGGAGGGCGACTTCCAGCTGATCGCCCACGTCACGGTCGGCTTCGGCGCGGCCTTCGACGCGGGTGTGCTCTATCTGCACGCGGGCGAGCGGACCTGGGCCAAGCTGTGCCTGGAGCTGTCCCCGGACGTGCCGACCGTGTGCACGGTGGTCACCCGCGGCCACTCCGACGACGCCAACTCCTTCACCGTGGACGGCGACGCGCTGTGGCTGCGGATCAGCCGCACCGGCCGCGCGTACGCCTTCCACGCCTCCCGCGACGGCGCGCGCTGGACCTTCGTCCGCGTCTTCAGCCTGGCCGGAGCCGAGCGGCCGGAGGAGACCCTGGTCGGCTTCCTGGCGCAGTCGCCGACGGGCGAGGGCTGCACGGTGACCTGGGACGGCATCGAGTTCCGGCCGTACGGGCTCACGGACCCGCGGGACGGCAGCTGAGGCGGGCCGGTCCGCCCGGCCCGGGGGACCGGTCCCTCCTGCCCGGGGAACCGGCCTGCCCGGTGAGCCGGTCCCTCCTGCCCGGTGATCCGGTCCCGGTCGCCGGGGCGCCCTGCGCCGTATGACCGGCGAACACGCGTACGACGCCCTGGTGATCCGCCCCGCGCTGCCCGCCGGGGCCGAGGCCGGGGCCGGGGCCATCGCCGAGCTGCCCGTCCGGGCCCGCTCCGCCTACTGGCGCGCGGGGTGGCGGCGGCCGGGGAATGAACCCGGCTGCTTGAACGTTCACACATGCGCGCGGAGAGTCCCTCCGCACCCGTACGACCGGAGAAGAGCCGAGAGCATGCGTGTCGAGATCTGGACGGACATCGCCTGTCCCTGGTGCTACGTGGGCAAGGCCCGCTTCGAGAAGGCGCTGGCCGCCTTCCCGCACCGCGACCAGGTCGAGGTGGTGCACCGCTCCTTCGAACTGGACCCGCACCGCGCCAAGGGCGACGTCGAGCCCGTGCTCACCATGCTCACCAGGAAGTACGGGATGAGCCAGGCGCAGGCAGAGGCGGGCGAGGACAACCTCGGCGCCCAGGCCGCCGCCGAAGGACTCGACTACCGCACCCGGGACCGCGACCACGGCAACACCTTCGACATGCACCGCCTGCTGCACCTCGCCAAGGAGCACGGCAGGCAGGACGCGCTGCTGGACGCGCTGTACCGGGCCAACTTCGCCGAGGAGCGCTCCGTGTTCGCCGAGGGCGACGAGCGGCTGGTCGACCTGGCCGTGGCGGCGGGCCTGGACGCCGGGGCCGTGCGCGCGGTGCTCGCCGACCCGGACGCCTACGCCGACGACGTGCGCGCCGACGAGCAGGAGGCCGCGCAGCTCGGCGCCTCCGGGGTGCCCTTCTTCGTCCTCGACCGCGCCTACGGGGTCTCGGGCGCCCAGCCCGCCGAGGTGTTCACCCAGGCCCTCACCCAGGCGTGGGGCGACCGCGCGCCGCTGACCCTGGTCCAGGACGGCTCCGCCGACGCGGCGGCCTGCGGCCCGGACGGCTGCGCGGTGCCGGGGGCCTGAGCCCCGGCGCGGACCTTCCCGGCGCTCACATAAGCGTTCCTTCGGGGAACCGCGCAGAACGACGCGATGGACTCCGACCCGGACCGGCCGCACAGTGGTCCCATGGAGACCTTCGAGAGCCGCGTCCGAGCCGAGTTCGCCCCGAAGAACACCTATCTGAACACCGCGAGCTGCGGGCTGCTGCCGGCCCGCACGGTGGAGGCGCTGCGCGTCGCCGTCGAGGCGGCGGCCGACGGCAGGCCCACCGACATGTTCGCCGACGTGGAGGCGGCCCGCGCGAGCTTCGCCCGGCTGGTGCGGGTGCCGGCGCACCGGGTGGCCGCCGGTGCCTCGGTCGCCGTCTACAGCGGGGTCGTCGCCGCCTCCCTGCCCGAGGGCGCGGAGGTCGTCACCGCCGAGGGCGACTTCAGCTCCGTGGTGAACCCCTTCCACCTGCGCGGCGACCTGAAGGTGCGCACCGTTCCGCTGGAGGGGGTCGCCGAGGCCGTACGGCCCGGCACCGCGCTGGTCGCGGTCAGCGCCGCGCAGTCCGCCGACGGCCGGATCGCCGATCTGCCCGCCGTCCGCGCGGCGGCCCGCGCCCACGGCGCCCGCACCTACATCGACGCCTCCCAGGCCGCGGGCTGGCTGGACCTCGACGCGGACGCCCACGACTACGTGGCCGCCGTCGCCTTCAAGTGGCTGATGTGCCCGCGGGGCGTGACCTTCCTGGTCGTCCCGGAGGACCTCGGTGACCTGCGCCCGCTGTTCGCCGGCTGGGTGGCGGGGGAGCATCCCTGGGACAGCTGCTACGGCCCGATCGCCGAACTCGCCCACTCCGCCCGCCGGTTCGACGAGAGCCCCGCGCTCTTCTCCTACGCGGGCGGCCGCCGCTCCCTGGAACTCGTCGAGGAACTGGGCGTGTCCGCCGTACGCGCCCACGACCTGGCCCTCGCCGACCGCTTCCGCGCCGGGCTGCGCTCCCTGGGCCACGAACCGGTCCCGGCGCCGGGCTCACCGATCGTCTCCGTGCCTGGACTCGGCGACCGGCAGGGCGAGTTGAGCGCCGCCGGGGTGGAAGTGTCCGCCCGCGCGGGCCGGCTGCGGGCCGCCTTCCACCTCTACAACACCGAGGCGGACGTGGACCGGCTGCTGGACGTCCTGGCGGGCTGACCGCCGGACGCGTCCCCGGGGAAGCGCGGACACGGGAAGGGGCCTCCCGTCCCACACGAGGAGGCCCCTTCCCGGCTCGGTGTCAGCGCACGGGCGTGAAGTCCCGCGCCCCGATGAAGTCCGGCCTGCGCACCGGCGCCGCGAACGGCTCCACCGCCGCGTTCTCCACGCTGTTGAACACGATGAAGACGTTGCTGCGCGGATACGGCGTGATGTTGTCGCCGGAGCCGTGCATGCAGTTGCAGTCGAACCAGGTGGCCGAGCCCGCCTTACCGGTGAACAGCTTGATGCCGTGCGCGTCGGCCAGCGCGGTCAGCGCCTCGTCGGACGGGGTGCCCGCGTCCTGCATCTGGAGCGACTTCTTGTAGTTGTCCTCGGGCGTGGCGCCCGCGCAGCCGAGGAACGTCCGGTGCGACCCCGGCATGATCATGAGGCCGCCGTTGGTGTCGAGGTTCTCGGTCAGCGCGATCGAGACGGACACCGTCCGCATGTTCGGCAGCCCGTCCTCGGCGTGCCAGGTCTCGAAGTCCGAGTGCCAGTAGAAGCCGCTGGCGCCGAACCCCGGCTTGACGTTGATCCGCGACTGGTGGACGTACACGTCCGAGCCGAGGATCTGCCGCGCCCGGCCGACCACTCGCTCGTCGCGCACCAGCCGGGCGAACACCTCGCTGATCCGGTGCACCTCGAAGACGGAGCGGATCTCCTGGGACTTCGGCTCCACGATGGAGCGCTCGTCGGCCCGGACCGCCGGATCGGCCACCAGCCGGTCCAGCTCGCGCCGGTAGACGGCGACCTCGTCGGGGCCGATCAGCTCCTCGACGGCGAGGAAGCCGTCGCGCTCGAACGACTGGAGGCCGGCGGACGTGATCGGGCCGGGCGTGTCCGGGGCGCCCCAGACGACCGGGTCCTGGCGCGGGACGGACACCTCGGTGGCGCCGCGGGTCGGGTAGAGGTCCTGCACGGTGGCGGTGGTCATGGGTTCCTCACACCTCCTCGGGCTCGGTGAGCAGGGGGTAGACGCCGTTCTCGTCGTGGTCCTCCCGCCCGGTGACCGGCGGGTTGAACACGCAGATGCAGCGGAAGTCCTCCTTGACCTTGAGCGTGTGCCGCTCGTGGCCGTTCAGGAGGTACATGGTGCCGGGCGTGATCGTGTACGTCTTCCCGGTCTCGCGGTCGGTCAGTTCGGCCTCGCCCTCGACGCAGACCACGGCCTCGATGTGGTTGGCGTACCACATCGACGTCTCCGTGCCCGCGTACAGGATCGTCTCGTGGACGGAGAAGCCGACCTTCTCCTTGGCCAGGACGATGCGCTTGCTCTCCCAGGTGCCGGACGCCGCCTTCACGTGCCGGTCGGTGCCTTCGATCTCCTTGAACGATCGGACGATCACGGTGGTACGTGCCTCCTTGCAGAGTGTTCGCGATGGGTCGGGGGACGACCCGGGTCAGGCGGTCTCGCGGACCGCGCGGGCGAGGGTGCTCATGCCCTCGTCCAGTTCCTCGGGGGTGGTGGTCAGGGCCGGCAGCAGCTTGACGACCTCGCTCTCGGGACCCGAGGTCTCGATGAGCAGGCCGAGGGCGAAGGCGCGCCGCGCCACCCGCTCGGCGCGGCCCTTGTCGTGGAACTCCAGGCCCCACACCAGGCCGCGGCCCCGGTACTCCTTGATGTCGGCGGCGTTCTCCTCGGCGATCGAGACGAGCCACTGCTCGACGCGCTCACCGCGGGCGCGGGTCTGCTTCTCCATCGCCGCCCCGTCCGCCCAGTACGCCTCAAGGGCGGCGGTCGCGGTGACGAAGGCCGGGTTGTTGCCGCGGAAGGTGCCGTTGTGCTCGCCCGGCTCCCACACGTCCAGCTCGGGCCGGAACAGGCACAGCGACATCGGCAGGCCGTAGCCGCTGATGGACTTGGACACCGTGACGATGTCGGGGACGATCCCGGACTCCTCGAAGGAGAAGAAGGCGCCGGTGCGCCCGCAGCCCATCTGGATGTCGTCGACGATCAGCAGCATGTCCTGGCGTTCGCACAGCTCCTTGAGCGCGCGCAGCCACTCGGGCCGGGCGACGTTGATGCCGCCCTCGCCCTGCACGGTCTCCACGATCACGGCGGCCGGCTTGTTCAGACCGGAGCCCTGGTCCTCCAGGAGCCGCTCGAACCAGAGGAAGTCGGGGACCGTGCCGTCGAAGTAGTTGTCGAACGGCATCGGCGTGCCGTGCACCAGCGGGACGCCGGCCCCGGCCCGCTTGAAGGCGTTGCCGGTCACGGCGAGCGAGCCGAGCGACATGCCGTGGAAGGCGTTGGTGAACGACACGATGGCCTCGCGTCCCTTCACCTTGCGCGCCAGCTTCAGCGCGGACTCCACGGCGTTGGTGCCGGTCGGGCCCGGGAACATCACCTTGTACGGCAGGTCGCGGGGGCGCAGCACCAGGTTCTGGAAGGTCTCCAGGAAGCGGCGCTTGGCGGCGGTGGACATGTCCAGTCCGTGGGTGACGCCGTCGCGTTCGAGGTAGTCGATCAACGCCCGTTTCAGCACGGGGTTGTTGTGGCCGTAGTTGAGGGAGCCGGCACCGGCGAAGAAGTCGAGGTACTCGTGGCCGTCCTCGTCGTACATCCGGCTGCCGCGCGCGTGGTCGAAGACGGTGGGCCAGCCGCGGCAGTAGCTGCGCACCTCGGACTCCAGGGTCTCGAAGACGCTCAGGTCGGGCTGGGTGATGGTCACGACGAATCGCTCCTCGGGGGGTGGGGAGTGGAAGACCGGTCGGGTCGGCGGTTCGGGCGGGGCCTGCGGGCGCGGTGGTCCGGTGCGCCGCGCGGGTCCCCGGTGGGTCCGTGGGCCGGGGGTCAGTGGTTCAGCGGGCCTATCCGGTGCAGGACCTCGGGGTCGTGCGGTCCGTCCGGGAACTCGGCGGTGCGGAACAGCACCTCGCGCTCGACGCGGGCGCCGTGCCGGGCGGCGAAGGAGGCGAAGAGCCGCTCGGAGGCGGTGTTGCCCGGAGCGATCGTGGTCTCCAGGGCGGTGAGCCCGCTCTCGGCGGCGACGCGCGCGGCGAGCGCGTCCAGCAGCCGGGCGGCGAGTCCGCGTCCGCGGTGGCCGGCGTCGACGGCGACCTGCCACACGAGGAGGGTGCCGGGGCGGTCGGGCCGCACGTACCCGGTGATGAAACCGACCGGCTCGCCGTCGGCGCCACGCGCCACGGCGGAGGTGGCGGCGAAGTCGCGGCACCACAGCAGGTAGCTGTACGAGGAGTTCACGTCCAGCGTCCCGGAGTCCTTGGCGAGCCTCCAGAGCGCGGCGCCGTCGGCGACGACGGGGCGCTCGATGGATACGGGATCTGTCTTTTCCGTGGAGTCGGTTCGCAGGTCTGCTTGTGCGGCAGTCATGCGAATTGAACTTACCGAGCTGAATTGGAAAATGCATCGCCCGGCACTCTTACGTGGCAACGCCACGTGTGTTATCGCGCGAGCGCGCGTCCGCGCGTCCGGCCGCAACTTGCGGGGGTTTGCCCGTTAATTACGGGGCAAAAGGGGCGCGTCTGTGGAGTGCGTCACAATGGCGTAACTCCCGGGGCCGCCTTGCCGGGGCCCCGGAATTACGTCTTCGAACGTTCGTGAAAACGTGGTGTTTAGGGATGAGGAAACGGGGCAGAAGAGAACGGGAAGCTGCCCTGAATTCAATTCCTGGAATTACTGTGCTTTCACGGCTCTCACCGATACCGAAGCTGTCGAGACCGAAGTCGTCGATCCCACAGGTGCCGCGGCTAGCCCCAGGCCCCTGCGGCGGCCCGGCGGGCGGCCTCCGGGTCGAGACCGTCCGCGGTGCCGCGTTCGGCGGCCAGGGCGGCGGCGAGGGCCGTCAGACAGGCGTCGACGGTCCCGGGGGTGGCGTCCGGGCCGTAGTGGTTGACCCGGATCATCTCCTTGGCCAGCGGACCGCCGCCCGCCGCCAGCGGGAGCGCCGGATCCGCCGCCAGGGCGCGGGCCACCAGGGCGGACGCCGCGACATCGGCGGGCGCGCGCAGGGTCGTGGCGACCGGGGCCGCCTCGGACGCCTTGCGGACGTACGGTTCGAGGCCGCCGCCCAGCGCGCTCGCCCCGGCCCGGGTCGCCGCGGCGGCGGACCGGTGGCGGGCCGTCACCGCGTCCAGGCCGGTCTCCTCGATGCGTTCGACGCACGCCTCCAGGGCCAGCATCTCCAGCTGCGCGGGGGCGTGCAGCAGCGTGCGGCGCCCGCCGTCGATCCAGCGCTCCTTCCAGTCCAGCAGGGACAGGTAGGAGCGGCGGGGCGCGTGCGGATTGGCCGCCATCCGGGCCCAGGCGCGCTCGCTGACCGACACCGCCGACACCCCGGCGGGACCGCCCATCGCCTTCTGCGCCCCGATCACGCACAGGTCCACGCCCCACGCGTCCGGCAGCACCGGCTCCGCGCCGATGGAGGCCACCGCGTCCAGGTAGAACAGGGCGCCCTGCTCCCGTACCGCCTCGCCGATCTCCGCGACCGGATTGGTGTTGCCGGTCGCCGCCTCCGCGTGCACCAGCGACACGAAGTCGATCTCCGGGTGCTCGGCGAAGGCCGCGCGGACCTGCGCGGCGGTCACCGCCGTGTGGTACGGCACCGACAGGTCGTGCACCGTCGCGCCGCAGTCCCGCAGCCAGTCGCCGAACGTCTGGCCGTAGGGACCGGTGATCACGTTCAGCGCCACCGTGCCGGGCCCCGCCGCCGCGCGGATCGCGCCCTCCAGCGGCAGCAGCGCCTCGCCCTGGGTGATCACGACGTCCTGCTCGGTGGCGAGCAGCCGTGCCACCCGGTCCTCGATGGAGGCGAAGCGGGCGGCGCTCAGCGGGGCGAGGTCCAGGAAGGGATGGGTCACGGCGGTGCTCTCTTCTCGGTCACGAGGTACGACGGAGTCGAGAGTATCCGGCGGCCCGGCCCGGGACGCCCGCCGCCCGCCCCCTGCCGGGCCGGGTGGGCCCGGGGCGGCCCCGGCCCACCGGGGAGTGGGTCACTAGGGTGCGGGGCATGAGCGATGGCGCGGTGCTGCATGTGAAGGGGCGGGTCCTCGTCGGCCCCGGCGACGACCAGGTCCGTGACGAACTGTGGGTGGTGGGCGGCCGGATCACCTACACCCGCCCGCCCGGCGCCGGGGAGGCGCGCACCGTCGAGGGCTGGGCGCTGCCCGGCCTGGTCGACGCGCACTGCCACGTCGGCCTTGACGCGCACGGCGCGGTCCCCGACGAGGTGGCCGAGAAGCAGGCGCTCACCGACCGGGAGGCCGGAGCGCTGCTGCTGCGGGACGCCGGTTCGCCCGCCGACACCCGCTGGACCGACGACCGCGAGGACCTGCCGAAGATCATCCGCGCGGGCCGGCACATCGCCCGCACCCGCCGCTACATCCGCAACTACGCCCACGAGATCGAGCCCGAGGACCTGGTCGCGTACGTCGACCGGGAGGCCCGGCGCGGCGACGGCTGGGTCAAGCTGGTCGGCGACTGGATCGACCGCGACCTCGGCGACCTGTCCGCCTGCTGGCCCCGCGAGGCGGCCGGGGCGGCGATCGCGCGGGCGCACGAGCTGGGCGCCCGGGTGACCGCGCACTGCTTCGCCGAGGACTCCCTGCGCGACCTGGTCGAGTCCGGCATCGACTGCGTCGAGCACGCCACGGGCCTCACCGAGGACCTGATCCCGCTGTTCGCCGAGCGCGGGGTCGCCATCGTGCCCACCCTCGTCAACATCGCCACCTTCCCCTCGCTCGCGGCGGGCGGCGAGGGCAGGTTCCCGCGCTGGTCGGCCCATATGCGCCGGCTCCACGAGCGCCGCTACGACACCGTCCGCGCCGCCCGCGACGCCGGGATCCCGGTGTACGTCGGCACCGACGCGGGCGGCTCGCTGCCGCACGGCCTGGTCGCGGCCGAGGTCGCGGAGCTGGTCAAGGCGGGCATCCCGCCGGTCGAGGCCCTGTCGGCGACGGCCTGGGGCGCCCGGTCCTGGCTCGGCAGGCCCGGCCTGGAGGAGGGCGCCCCGGCCGACCTCGTCGTGTACGAGACGGATCCGCGGGCGGACGTACGGGTGCTGGCGGCGCCGCGGCGGGTGGTGCTGAACGGGCGGGTCGTCGGCTAGGGCGGGTTCCGGCCGGGAGCGCCGACCGGGAGCACCGGCCGGGCGGCGGGCGGCGGTTGTCGCGCGGTTGACGGGCGGGTGACTGCCGCCCCGGCCGGTCGTTGTGCACGCCTTCACGCGCGCCGGGTGCGCGCAGTCGGTACGCGTGTCCGGTGTGTGCGGGGGACATGAGGGTGACGCGAGCGAACATTCGTACCGGACAAATCGAAAACAGGGCCGGAAACCCCACGAAGGAGTGAAGTCACGCAGGATCGCCGCCCGTTCACTCTCGGTGCGTAATTCTGTCCGGGTCCCAAGCATCACTCTCTGGGGGTCCCACTCCGTGAACGGCAACAACTTCCGCATGCCCGCACGCCGCTGCGCCGTCGCAGCCGCGGCCACCGTCCTCGCCGCAGGCCCGGTGGCGCTGGCCGGCGCGGGCTCCGCCCACGCGAGCGACGGCCACGGCCGCGCGAGCGCGTCCGTGCTGCGCACCGGCCTGGACGTGTCCCTGCTCAACAAGACGGTGAACGTCCCGCTCACCGTCTCCCTCAACGAGGTCCAGGCACCGGCGAGCGCCCGGCAGACCGCGCTGAGCGCCCGCCTCGACGGCGTCGACGGCGGCAGGCCGTTCACCGTGCTCAGCGCGGACGTGGCGACGGCGGACGCGAAGGTCTCGGCGAGCGGGGCCGAGGGCAGCGTGCGCCTCGCCCACGCCCGCGTCCACCTGCCCGGACTGCCCCTGCTGTCGGTCATCGAGGTCGACCAGGTCACCTCCAGGGCGACCTGCGCGACCGGCCGGACCCCGGCCGCCACCAGCGAGGTGCTGGGCGCGGTGACGGTGCTCGGCAAGAAGGTGACGCTGTCCGCGGGCGGCACCACCCGGGTGCGGGTCCCGGCGGTCGGCGAGGTCCGCCTCGACCTCTCGCAGCACGAGACCACCTCCCGCACGGCCGCGGCGACGGCCCTGCGGCTCAAGGTCTCCGTCAACCCGCTCAAGCTCAACGTCGCCGAGGTCGAGGGCACCGTCACCCTCGCCCACGCGAGCTGCGAGTCGCCCGCGGCCCCGGAGAAGTCCCCCGAGCCCGCCGCCACCCCCGCCTCCGAGGTGAAGCCCCAGGGCGCCCCCGCCACCGAGCCCGCCGAACCCGCGAAGGCCGACCTCGCCGAGACCGGCGGCAGCTCCCTGACGCCCTACCTCGCGGGGGGCTCGGCGGTGCTCCTGGCGGCGGGCGGCGCAGTCCTGGCGCTGCTGCGCAGGCGCAGGAGCTGACGCGAGGAGTGACGGGGCGGGTGCGGGGGCGCCGCGAGGACCGGGCCCCGCACCCGCCCGGACGCGTCTTCGGCCAGGTCAGGAGCCGGGAACCGGGTGATAGCATCCGGTCCTCGTGCTGGGGAGCGCGATGGGGGATCCCGGGGACGGGCGGGGAGAAGGCCGAGACGCCGGCCGGACCGGCTCGGTTCTCCTCTCGGACGACGCTCATTCTTCTGTTTCTCCGGCTCGGTTGTTGTTCGGGTCCGGTCTGCTCCTCCGTTCACACTCCGTCGCCCCGGTACGTTCCGGTGGCCCCCGGCTGTGCCGGGCGGGCGGGCCGTCCCCTTTGGACGAAGCGCGAAGGAAACGAGATGGGCTCCACACCGGCGGCCGGACGCGACCGGTTGCCCTCGCTGACCGGGCTGCGGTTCTGGGCGGCCCTGCTGGTCGTGCTCTACCACCTGTCACGCCAGGTGGGGACCGTCCCCTGGGTCAGCGAAGCGGTCTGGTACGGCCGGAGCGGTGTGACGTTCTTCTTCGTGCTGTCGGGCGCGGTCCTCGCCTGGAGCTACGACGGGGTGCGGGTGCCCGCCCGGATCTTCCTGTGGCGGCGGTTCGCCCGGATCTGGCCGATGCTCGCCGTCAGTGTCGCCGCGTCGGTCGCCGTGTACGTCGCCATGGGGCGGGCGGTGTCGCTCAAGGCGGTCGGAGCGAACCTGCTGCTGATCCACTCCTGGTTCCCGCAGCCCGTCATCTTCAAGGGCGGCAACCCGGCGGCCTGGTCGCTCAGTGACGAGGCGTGGTTCTATCTCACCTTCCCGCTGCTGCTGGCGCTGCTCGCCGGCCGTCGTACCCGGGTGTGGGGCTGGACGGCGGCCGCCGTCACCTGCGCCGCGTTCGTGCTATGGCCGGCCCTGTCCGGTCTGACGCCTGCGACGCGCAACTGGGCGCTCGACTACCTGCCGCTGACCCGCCTCCTCCAGTTCGTCCTCGGCGTGGTGGCCGGTCTCGCCCTCAAACGGGGCCATCGGCCCCCGCTGCCCCTGCCGGTGGCCGCCGCCCTGGTCGTCGGCTGGCACCTGGTGCTGATCCCCTGGCACCACGCGGTCCCCGACGGCCTGTGGTACAGCCCCTACGTCGCCTCGCAGTGGCTCTCCGCGCCGCTCTTCGCCGCCCTGATCTGCGCCGCCGCCCGCGCCGACCTGAACGGCACGCGCACCGGTCTCGGCGGCCCCTGGATGATCCGGCTCGGACACTGGTCGTTCGCCTGGTACCTCATCCACGAGATCGTTCTGCGCAGCGCGGTGTACCACTGGGGCAAGCCCGCTCCCGGCGCCGCCACCCTCGTGTTCTGGGCAGGGGTGCTGGCCGTCAGCCTGGCCCTGGCCGGGCTCTGCTACCAGTGGGTGGAACGGCCCGCCGAGCGGTGGCTGCGGTCCCGCTTCCCCTTCGCGGCCGCCCCCGCCCGGACACCGGCCCACGCCCGCCCGGCCCATGCCGTCCCGGCGCCCGGTGCCGTCCTGGCGCCCGGGGACAGGGAGCCGGGAGTGCCGTCGGCACACTGAGCCGCCGGTACCGGGCGGCCCCCCTTCCTCCGGGCCGCCGCCCGGGAGCCGTTCCGCCCCGTTCACCCGCAGTCACCGGACCACCCGTCGGTCGCCGGCCACCGGCCACCGAACCCGCGGACCGGCCGTTCACCGCCTGCGGGCCGGCCGTTCACCGTCACCGGGCCGGTCCGAGCGCGGCGTCCAGCGCCGTCAGGAACCCGTCCGTCGTCCCCCGGTCCCGCACCGCGACCCGTATCCAGTCGGGTCCGAGCCCCGGGAAGGTGTCCCCGCGGCGGACCGCGTACCCGAGGGTGCGCAGCCGTCGGCGTACGCCTGCCGCGTCCGGTGTCCGCACCAGGACGAACGGGCCCTCGGCGGGCCCGGCCACATGGAGGCCGCGGTCAGCGAAGGCGGTCAGGCCCGCCACCAGGTGGCCGCGGTCCGCGGCGATACGGTGCGCCGCGTGCGCCGCCTCGGCCAGGGCGCGCGGCTCGACGCACGCCGTCGCCGCCGCCAGCGCCGGGCCGGACACCGGCCACAGCGGCTGGGCCCGCTCCAGCGCGGCGACGGTCTCCGGCGCGGACAGCACGTAGCCGATGCGCAGTCCGGCCAGCCCCCAGGTCTTGGTGAGGCTGCGCAGCACCACGAGGCCGGGCACGTCGGTCCGCCCGGCCAGCGCCTCCCGCTCGCCGGGCACCGCGTCCATGAACGCCTCGTCGACCACCACCGTGCGGCCCGGCCGGGCGAGCCGGGTGAGCGTCCGTGCCGGATGCAGCACCGACGTCGGGTTGGTCGGGTTGCCGACCACCACCAGGTCCGCGTCCCCGGGCACGTCCGCAGGGTCGAGCCGGAAGCCGTCCCGCTCCCGCAGCAGCACCCGGTCCACGGAGTGCCCCGCGTCCCGCAGCGCCGCCTCCGGCTCGGTGAACTGCGGGTGCACGACGACCGGCCTGCGCACCTTCAGCGCCCGCGCCAGCAGCACGAAGGCCTCCGCCGCGCCCGCCGTGAGCAGCACCCGGTCCACCGGCAGCCCGTGCCGGGCGGCCACCGCGGCCCGCGCGGCCCGCCCGTCCGGGTAGGCCGCGAGCGAGTCCAGTGACGCGGCGATCCGCTCCCGCAGCCACGGCGGCGGGGTCCCGGTCCGCACGTTCACGGCGAGGTCGGTCAGCGCCGCGCCGTCGTCGCGCACCTCCGCGTCCCCGTGGTGCCGCAGATCGTGCCCGCCGGTCTCGCCGGCCCCGGCCGCCCCGTCGGCCCCGGCCGCCCTGTCCGGCACCGCGTGCTCCTCGGCGCGCATGTCAGTGCGCATGCTCGTGCGAGTGCCCGCCATGGTGGTGGCCGTGCCCGTGGCCGTGATGGTGGCCGTCGTCGTCCGGGTGGAAGTGCGGCTGCTGCGGCAGCCCCACCTTGTCCTCGAAGCCGGGCAGGGCGATGCGGTAGACGCAGGAGTCGCAGTTCATGCGCACCATGCCCCCGGCCGCCTCCTCGTAGCGCTCCATCACCAGGTCGAGCAGTTCGGGCTCCGGTCCGATGACGTCCGCCGAACGCACCTCGACGTCCGGGTGGGCCGCCGCCCAGTCCTCGGTCTGCCGCCGGACCCGGTCCGGCAGGATGCCGGTGAACAGGAAGTACGGCAGGACGACGATCCGCCGGGCACCCAGCCGGACGCACCGGTCCAGACCGCTCGGCACGTCCGGCGCGGCCAGCGACACGAACGCGGTCTCCACGCCCGCGTACCCGCGCCCCTCCCACAGCAGCCGGGACGCCTTGAACACCTCGGCGTTGGCGTCCGGGTCGGTCGAACCGCGCCCGACCAGCAGCACGGTCACCTCGGAGCGGTCGTCGCCCGTGCCCTGGAGAGCCTCGTCCAGCCGCCGCTCCAGCACCCGCAGCAGCGCCGGGTGCGGGCCCAGCGGACGGCCGTAGGTGTACGAGATCCCCGGGTGCCGCTCCTTCTCGCGGGCCAGGGCCGCCGGGATGTCCCCCTTGGCGTGCCCGGCGGACACCAGCATCAGCGGCACGGCGGCGAACCGGCGCGCACCGCGCTCCACCAGTTCGGTGACCGCGTCGCCCAGCGGCGGCGGGGACAGCTCGATGAAGCCGCCCGCCACGGGCAGTTCGGGATGGCGGCGGCCCAGCTCCCGCACGAAGTCGCGGAAGGCCGCGGCACCGGCGTCGTCCCGGGTGCCGTGTCCGGCGATGAGCAGGGCGGGCGGCGTCGGGGTGGTCACAGGATCTCCTCGGGTGAAAGGGGGTGGTGCGATGGGTGGTACGGGGTGCGGCAGGGGAGGCGGGTGGTGGCCGCCGGGGCACCGGCGCTCACGCGTGCTCCCCCTGCCAGCGGTAGCCGCGCGGGGTCACCATGCGGCCCGCGATCCGCCGGGTCGCCGTGTTGCCCACGGTCACGACGGTCATCATGTCCACGGTCGCCGGGTCGAGCGCGGCCAGCGTGGTCAGCCGGCTCGACTCGTCGGGCCGTGAGGCGTTGCGCACGACACCGACCGGTGTCTTCGGGTCCCGGTGCCCGGCCAGGATCGCCAGCGCCTCGGGCAGCTGCCAGTCCCGGCCCCGCGAACGGGGGTTGTAGAAGGTCACGACGAGATCGGACTCGGCGGCGGCCCGCACCCGCCGCTCGATGACCTCCCACGGGGTGTGCAGGTCGGACAGGCTGATCGAGACATGGTCGTGCCCGAGCGGCGCGCCCAGGATCGCCCCGGCCGCGAGCGCCGCCGTGACCCCCGGCACCCCGGCCACCTCGATGTCGTCGGACGCCTCGGCGAGCGCGGGCGAGGCCATGGCGTACACCCCGGCGTCGCCGCTGCCGATCAGCGCGACGGCGTGCCCGGCGCGGGCCTCGGCGACGGCGGTCCTGGCCCGCTCCTCCTCGGCGCCGAGCCCCGACTCCAGGATCCGGGTGCCCGGCCGCAGCAGGTCGCGGATCTGGTCGACGTACTGGTCGAGCCCCACCAGGACGGAGGCGCGGCGCAGTTCGCCGCGGGCGCGCGGGGTCAGCAGGTCCCGGGCGCCGGGGCCGAGCCCGACCACCGCGAGCCGCCCGCGCACCGGCCGCCGTACGACCGCGCACGTCGCCATCGCGGGCCGTCCGTCCGCCCGCGCCGACTTCCGCTTGGGGACGAGGAGTTCACCGCCGCCGAGCAGGGCGGCGGCCTCGGCGACCGAGGGGGTGCCGACGGCGGCGAGCGGCGCGTCGGACGGGTGGGGCACGTCGACCCCGGCCAGCTCGGCGGCGGAGTACGTCACGAGGGGCACGCCCAGCGCCTCGGCCGCGGCGACGATGCCGGGTTCGCCGGCCTTGGCGTCCACCGTGGCCAGGTGGGCGACGCTGCGCGGGGACAGCCCGGCCTCGCGCAGCGCGTCCTCGACCAGGTGCAGCACCTCTTCGGCGGGCGCCCCGGCGGAGGCGCCCACGCCGACGGCCAGGGACGGCGGTCTGAGGACCACCTCGCGGCCGCCCGCCGCGACCGCCCGGTCCGTCACCCGTACGGCGTAGTCGGCCGCCGTTCCGGGGGGCGCGAGGGGCAGCGCGGGCAGCGGCCAGGGCACCTCGGCGTCGAGCCGTACCGGCACCCCGTCCAGCAGCGCCCGCGACACCCCGGCCACGTCGCCCTCGACGGGCAGGCCGAGGGTGTCCAGACCGGCCAGTCCCGCGGCGTCCGTCGCGGTCGTCACCACCGGCGCGGCGCCCAGCACCCCGGCGACCTCTCCGGCCAGCTGGTTGGCGCCGCCGCCGTGCCCGCCGACCAGCGACACGGCGAACCGGCCGCCCTCGTCGACGCAGACCACGCCCGGGTCGGACGCCTTGTCCGCCAGCAGCGGCGCGATCAGCCGGACCACGGCGCCCGTGGCCAGGAAGCACACGAGCTGCTCGCACTCGGCGAACGCGGCCCGTACGGCGTCGCCCGCGGGCCCGTCGTAGACCTGGGTGCGCTCCGGCCACGCGGCCGCCAGCCGGTCCCGCGCCACCGCGCCCGCCGCGGTGGCGGAAATGAGGCCGATCACTGGACAACTCCTTCTTCGGATTCTTCTTCGGATCCGTTTTCGGGCAGGGCCGCCGGGGACCCTTCGCCGGGGGCCGCCGGGGGCCGTACGCCCCACAGCAGGAAAACGGGATGGGTTGCCGCGAGCCGGGTCACGTCCCCCGGCAGCGGCGCGAGCCGGGACGCCTGGAGCAGTACGCCGTCGCAGGTCAGCCCGGCGTCGAGGAGCGCCTGCCGGGCGGTGGGCACCCGGTCGAGGGCGGCCAGCGCGACCACGACCGTACGGCGGGCCCGGCGCGCGCACACCCCGACGACGGCCGGCAGGTCGCGCCCGCCGCCGCCGACGAACACGGCGTCCGGATCGGCGTCGAGCCCGGCCAGCGCGCCGGGCGCCGTCCCGTGGACCACGGCCACGTCCACGCCGTGCGCGGCCGCGTTGGCCCGCACCCGCTCCACGCCGTCCGCGGTCTTCTCCACCGCGACGACCGCCGCGCCCAGCCGGGCGCACTCCACGGCCACCGAACCCGAACCGGCGCCGACGTCCCACACCAGGTCGCCGGTGCGCGGCCCGAGCCGGGCCAGGGCCAGCGCCCGCACCTCCGCCTTGGTGATCATCGAGTCGCGGTGCGCGAAGGCGTCCTCCGGCAGCGCCCAGCCCGGGGCGGGCGGCGGCGGCCCGGCGAGCGTCCGCACGGCGCCCAGCGCCCGCGCCTCGTCCAGGCAGAGCACCACGTTGACCGCCGTGCCCCAGTCCCGGGCGGCGGCCTCGGCGGGCGTGACCCGCTCCACGCGCTCGCGGTCGCCGCCCAGCGCCGAGGCCACCACCAGCACCCGGTCACCGGCCGGATGCCGCGTCAGCGCGGCGCCCAGCTCGGCGGGGCCCGCGCCCGGACCGGTCAGCACGGCCACCTTCGGCCGGGCCCTGCACACGTTGACCGCGGTCCGCAGCTCCCGTCCGTGCGCGCTGACCACCACGGCGTCCTCCCACGGCAGCCCCACCCGCGCGAACGCGGCGGCCACCGAGGACACCCCCGGCCGCACGTCCAGCGCCCTGGGCCCGAACCGCTCCGCCAGCGCCCGTACGATCCCGAAGAACCCCGGATCGCCCGAGGCCAGCACGACCGCGCGCCGTCCCGCCCCGGCGCACTCGGCGATCGCGTCCAGCGCGGGCGCCAGCGGCCCCAGCACCACCCGCCGGGTGCCCTCGGGCAGCGCGGCGGCGTCCAGGTGCCGCCGCCCGCCCACGACGAGCGCGGCCCCGGCGACGGCGTCGGCGCCCACGCCCCCGGAGACGCCCGTCCCCGTGCCGACGACCGTGATCACGTGCTCGCACCCCGCGCGCGCAGGGCCTTGCGGGCCTCCGGGTCGGCCTTGCGGAAGCCGTGGAAGTGCCCCGGGTGGTACAGGTGGGAGCGGGTGCCGTGCGCGCCGAGCGCCGGGCCGACCAGGAAGAGGGTGTGCTTCCAGAGCCGGTGCTCCTTGACGGTCTCCTCCAGGGTGCCGATCGTGCACTTGACGACCAGCTCCTCCGGCCAGGTCGCCTGGTGGGCCACCACGACCGGCGTCGACGTCGGATAGCCGCCCTCCAGCAGCTCCCGCACCAGCTGACCGCTGCGGGCCGCCGACAGGAAGACGGCCATGGTGGTGCCGTGCCGGGCGAACTCGCGCACCTCCTCGCCGGGCGGCATCGGCGTCTTGCCGCCGCCGAGCCGGGTCAGGACGACCGACTGCGCCACCTCCGGGATGGTCAGCTCGCGCCCGGCGAGCGCCGCCACGGCGGAGAAGGACGACACCCCGGGCACGATCTCCGTCTCGATGCCGAGGTCCGCGCACCGGTCCAGCTGCTCCTGCGTACCGCCCCACAGCGCCGGGTCGCCGGAGTGGATCCGCGCCACCCTCAGGCCCTCGGCGCGGGCCCGCTCGTACACGGCGACGACGTCCTCCAGGGACATGGTGGCCGAGTCCAGGATCTCCGCGTCCGCGCGGGCGTGCTCCAGCACCTCGGCCTGGACCAGGCTGGCCGCCCAGATCACCACGTCGGCCTCGGCGATCGCCCGTGCGGCGCGGAAGGTCAGCAGGTCGGCGGCGCCGGGACCGGCACCGACGAAGGTCACCTTGCCGGTGGGGGCATCGGCCATGGGGTCGGGTCCTCTCGTACGGAATGTCATGGTGTGTGGTGGTCGGGAAGTGGCCGGATGTGCGCGATCGGGGGTTGATCGGATAGCAAGGGCACATGGCGGTCTTCGTCGCGCTCGGCGCGTTCCTGATGACGCTGGCCGGCGGCTGGACGGCACAGCGGGTCACCGACCGCCGCCATCTGGTCCTCGGACTGGCCGGCGGCCTGATGCTCGGTGTGGTCGGACTCGATCTGCTGCCCGAAGCGCTCGACGCGGTGGGCCGGGAGGTGTTCGGCGTCCCCGCGGCCCTGCTGCTGTTCGTGGCCGGATTCCTGCTGGCCCATCTCGTCGAGCGGCTGCTGGCCGCCCGGCAGGCCGCGCACGGCGGCGAGGAGGGCCACCGGCACCGCTCGGCCGAGGTGGGCCTGACCGCAGCCGCCGCGCTGGTCGGGCACAGCGCCATGGACGGCGTGGCGATAGGCGCCGCCTTCCAGATCGGCGGCGGCATGGGCATCGCCGTCGCCCTCGCCGTGATCGCCCACGACTTCGCGGACGGTTTCAACACCTTCACCCTGACCAGCCTGTACGGCAACGCCCGCCGCAAGGCGATCGCGATGCTCGTCGCGGACGCGCTGGCCCCCGTGGTCGGCGCCGCCTCGACCACGTTCGTCACCATCCCCGAGTGGTTCCTCGGCGGCTATCTCGGCCTCTTCGCCGGCGTGCTCCTCTACCTCTCCGCCGCCGAGATCCTGCCCGAGGCCCACCACGAGCACCCGGCCCGCTCCACCCTGCTGTGCACGGTGGCGGGCGTCGCGTTCGTCTGGCTCGTGGTGGGCCTGGCGGCCTGAGCGGCCCCGGGCACGCTCCCGGACGGCGGCACTCACAGCTTGCCGCCCCGCCCGCCCGCGCGCCGCGCCGGTGCGATCAGCGTCGACAGATACGGCAGCGGAGCACCGTCCAGCTCGGCGGCCGGCCGCACCGACTCCTCCGGCAGCCCCAGCGCCGAACCCCATACGGCGTCGTCGAGCCGCCCGCTGTCCCGCAGCGCCTCGGCGACCTCGGCCGCCTGCCGCCCGAACTTGTACGCCACGACCGTCCCCGGCCCGTTCAGCGCGTCCTTGAGCACCGCCGCGCCGGCGGTCACCGGCACCAGCGTCAGCGGCTCCGTGCCCTCGGTCAGCACCGCGCCCGAGCGGGCCGCCAGGTCCTGCATCGCGGTGATCCCCGGCACCGTCTCCACCACCGTGCCCGGCACCAGAGCGGCCACGGTCTGCGCCAGATACGTGAACGTCGAATAGACATTCGGGTCGCCGATGGTCGCGAAGGCCACGCTCCCGTGCTCCCGCAGCAGCCCGGCGACCCGCTCCCCGGCCGCGTCCCACGCCGCCTCGCGCCGCGCCCGGTCGGTCCGCTCGTTCAGCGCGAACACCACCCGCACGACCTTGTCCGACGGCACGTAGTGCAGCACGGTCGCCTCCGCGCGCCCGCGCTCCCCGGTGTCCATGACCGGCACCACCACGACGTCGGCCGCGCGCAGCGCGTTCACGCCCTTGACGGTCACCAGCTCCGGATCACCCGGCCCGACACCCACTCCGACCAGCCTGCTGCTCATGACGTCCGGCACCTTTCCACGAACCGACGGGCCACACCGGGCTCGGACGCCCAGTGCGTGTGCAGATAACTCGCGTGCACGCCCCGGCGCACGAAACCCTCGACCCGGCGCACCGGGGCCCGCAGGCCCCAGGCGGCCGCCTCACCGGCACCGGGCTCCACGGCGGTGCGGTGGAACTCGTGCCCCCGCATCCGCGTACCGGCCGGCGCCAGCGCGCTGTCGGAGACGGCCACCGCGTCCCGGTAACCGAGGGTCAGCCGGTCCGTCATCCGCGCGGTGGCGTCCAGCACCCCGCACATCGGCTTCCCGTCCAGCTCCCGGCACAGATACAGCAGCCCGGCGCACTCGGCGGCCACCGGGGCCCCGGACAGCGCCAGCGCGGCGACCGCCTCGCGCAGCGGCTCGTTGGCCGACAGCTCGGCGGCGTAGACCTCCGGGAACCCGCCGCCGACGACCAGCCCGGCGGTGCCCTCCGGCAGCTTCTCGTCCGTCAGCGGATCCAGGGCGACGACCTCCGCGCCGGCCGCGGCCAGCAGCTCGGCGTGCTCGGCGTAGGAGAAGGTGAACGCGGCCCCGCCGGCCACGGCGACCACGGGCGCGCGCCCGCCGCCGGGGCCGGGCGCCGGGCCCCCGGGATCCCAGGGGGCGCGGTCGCCGGGCAGCGGCCCCGCCGACCGCGCCAGCGCCTCCAGCGCGGCCAGGTCGCAGCCCCGCTCGACCTGCGCGCCCATCGCGGCGACCGCCTCCACCGCCGCGCCCTGCCGCTCGGCGACCGGCACCAGACCCAGATGCCGGGACGGCGTGTCCACCTGCGGCGCCCGCCGCAGCACCCCCAGCACCGGCACCCCCACCGACTCCAGCGCCTGGCGCAGCAGCTCCTCGTGCCGGTCGGAGCCGACCTTGTTGAGGATCACGCCCCCGATCCGCACCAGCGGGTCCCACGTCACGAACCCGTGCACCAGCGCCGCCACCGACCGCGACTGCGAGGACGCGTCGACCACCAGCACGACCGGCGCCCGCAGCAGCTTCGCCACCTGCGCGGTGGACGCCAGCTCGCCCTGCCCGGCCGCCCCGTCGTACAGCCCCATCACGCCCTCGACGACGGCGATGTCGCATCCGCGCGCCCCGTGCAGGAATAGCGGCGCGATCAGCTCGGGGCCGCACAGGAAGGCGTCGAGATTGCGCCCGGTCCGCCCGGTGGCGAGCGCGTGGTACCCGGGGTCGATGTAGTCCGGCCCCACCTTGTGCGGGGACACGGCGAGACCGCGCCCGGCCAGCGCGGCCATCAGACCGGTGGCCACGGTGGTCTTGCCGCTGCCGGAGGCCGGCGCGGCGACGACCAGCCGCGGCACGGACGCGGGGGACGAGGCGGGGGAGGGGGAGGTCAGCACGGCGTCACCACTCGATGCCCCGCTGGCCCTTCTGCCCCGCGTCCATCGGGTGCTTGACCTTGGACATGTCGGTGACGAGGTCGGCGGCCCCCACCAGCTTCTCCGGCGCGTTGCGCCCGGTGATCACCACGTGCTGGTTCCCCGGCCGGCCGCGCAGCACCTCCACGACCTCGTCGGTGTCCACCCAGCCCCAGTGCATCGGGTACGCGAACTCGTCGAGCACGTACAGCCGGTACGTCTCGGCGGCCAGGTCGCGCTTGACCTGCTCCCAGCCCTCGCGGGCCTTGGCCTCGTTGTCCGTCTGCGCGTCCCGCTGGACCCACGACCAGCCCTCGCCCATCTTGTGCCAGACGACGCTGCCGCCCTCGCCGGAGTCGCCGAGCACACGCAGCGCCCGCTCCTCGCCGACCCGCCACTTCGCCGACTTGACGAACTGGAACACCCCGATCGGCCAGCCCTGGTTCCAGGCGCGCAGCGCCAGCCCGAACGCGGCCGTCGACTTGCCCTTGCCGATCCCCGTGTGCACGACCACCAGCGCCCGGTTGCGGCGCTGACGCGTGGTCAGCCCGTCGTCCGGCACGGCACTCGGCTGTCCCTGCGGCACTACGCGGCCCTCCTCGACGTCCCCTGCACATCCCGGACCAGACCGGCGATGCTGTCGGCCCGCAGCTCGTCCAGCGTCACCGGCGTACCGCCCAGCTCACCGGCGAGGCGTCCGGCCAGCCCCAGCCGCACCGGACCCGACTCGCAGTCCACGACCACCGAGGCGACCTGTTCGGCCGCCAGCAGCCGCGCCGCCCGCTCGGCCAGGGCGACCGGCTCGGGGCCGCCCGTCGCCCGGCCGTCGGTGACGACCACGAGCAGCGGACGCCGCGCCGGATCGCGCAGCCGCTCCACCCGCAGCACCTCGTGCGCCCGCAGCAGCCCGGCCGCCAGCGGCGTACGCCCGCCGGTCGGCAGCGACCGGAGCCGGACCGCCGCCGCGTCCACCGACGAGGTCGGCGGCAGCGCCACCTCGGCCGAGGACCCCCGGAAGGTCACCAGACCCACCTTGTCCCGCCGCTGGTAGGCGTCCAGCAGCAGCGACAGCACGGCACCCTTGACCGCGCTCATCCGCTGCCGCGCCGCCATCGACCCGGACGCGTCCACCACGAAGAGCACGAGGTTGCCCTCGCGCCCCTCCCGGGTCGCCTGCCGCAGATCGTCCCGGCGGACCACCAGACCGGGCCCCGACCGGCCCCGCGCCCGCTGGTGCGGCGCCGCCGCCCGCACGGTCGCCGCCAGGTGCAGCTTGGTCAGCGTGCCGCGCGGCCGCCGCGCGCCGGTCGTCCGCCCGTGCTCGGTCCGCGCCCGGGAGCGCCGCCCGGCGGCACCCTCGCCGAGCCCCGGGACACTGAGCACCTTGGTACGGAACGGCTCCGCCGCCCCCACGGCGGCCTGCTCGCCCGCGCCCGCCCCGGACGGCTGCGGCTCGCCGCCCTGCTCGTCCTTCCGGTCCTGCTCGGGCCGCGCGCCGCTCTCGCCGTCCTGCCCACCGCCGTCCTCGGGCTCCGGCTGCCCGCCGCCCCCGCCCGGCCCGTCCGTCCCCGGACCGGGGTCCGGGTCGGGGTCCGGGTCGGGATCGTCGTCGTCCTCGGGACCGGCGTACTCCTGGAGCGTCTCGTCCAGCTTGTCCTCGTCCAGGCCCGGGGCGTCGAACGGATTGCGCCGCCGCCGGTGCGGCAGCGCCAGCAGCGCGGCCTGCCGCACGTCCTCGGCGAGCACATCGGTCCGCCCCGCCCACGCGGCCAGCGCGGTCGCCGTGCGCGCCATCACGATGTCGGCGCGCATGCCGTCGACCTCGAAGGCCGCGCAGGTCGCCGCGATCTGCCGCAGCGCCGCGTCACCGAGCCGCACCCGCGGCAGCAGCTCCCGCGCCGCCGCGATCCGGGCGCGCACCGCGGCCTCCTCGTCGGCCCAGCGCGCCGCGAAACCGGCCGGATCGTCGTCGTACGCCAGCCTCCTGCGCACCACCTCGACCCGCTGGTCCGGCTCCCGCGAGGCGGCCACCTCCACGGTCAGCCCGAACCGGTCCAGGAGCTGCGGGCGCAGCTCGCCCTCCTCCGGGTTCATGGTCCCCACCAGCAGGAACCGCGCGGCGTGCCGGACGGAGACGCCCTCGCGTTCCACGTAGGAGGCGCCCATGGCGGCGGCGTCCAGCAGCAGGTCGACCAGATGGTCGTGGAGCAGGTTGACCTCGTCGACGTACAGGATGCCGCGGTGCGCGTCGGCGAGCAGCCCCGGCTCGAACGCCTTCACGCCCTCCGCGAGCGCCCGCTCGATGTCCAGCGCGCCCACCAGCCGGTCCTCGGAGGCGCCCACGGGCAGCTCGACCATCCGCGCCGGACGCGTCTCGAACGCCCCCGGCTCGTGCGGTCCGTCCGGGCAGGACGGGTCGGGCGAGTCCGGGTCGCAGGAGAACCGGCACCCGGCGACCACGTCCACCGCGGGCAGCAGCGCCGACAGCGCCCGCACGGCGGTGGACTTCGCGGTGCCCTTCTCGCCGCGGACCAGCACCCCGCCGACCGCCGGGGAGACGGCGTTCAGCAGCAGCGCGAGCCGCAGGTCGTCCTGACCCACGACCGCCGTGAACGGAAACGGGGTACTCACTTCTCGTCACCCTCCAAGTCGCCCTCCAGCTCCAGATACGTGGCGCGCAGCCGCTCCAGCGTGTCCGCGTCCGGCTCCGCCCACAGCCCGCGCTCGGCGGCCTCCAGGAGCCGTTCGGTGATGCCGCGCAGCGCCCACGGGTTGGACTTGCGCATGAACTCCTGGTTCTCCGGCGAGAACACGTACTCCGCCGACAACTTCTCGTACATCCAGTCGTCGACCACGCCCGCCGTCGCGTCGTACCCGAACAGGTAGTCCACGGTCGCGGCCATCTCGAAGGCGCCCTTGTAGCCGTGCCGGCGCATGGCGGCCATCCAGCGCGGGTTGACCACCCGGGCCCGGAAGACGCGGTGGGTCTCCTCGCCCAGCGTGCGGGTCCTCACCTGGTCGGGCACGGCGGAGTCGCCGACGTACGCCTCGGGGCTGCCCCCCGTCAGATGCCGCACCATGGCGACCATGCCGCCGTGGTACTGGAAGTAGTCGTCGGCGTCGACGATGTCGTGTTCCCTCGTGTCGACGTTCTTCGCGGCCACCGCGATCCGCCGGAACGCCGTCTCCATGTCGCCGCGCGCCGCCCGCCCGTCGAGCCCGCGCCCGTAGGCGTAGCCGCCCCACACCGCGTACACCTCGGCGAGGTCCGCGTCCGAGCGCCAGTTGCGGGCGTCGATCAGCGGCAGCAGGCCCGCGCCGTAGGCGCCCGGCTTGGAACCGAAGATGCGGGCCGTGGCCCGGCGCCGGTCGCCGTGCTCGGCGGTGTCCTCGTCCGCGTGCGCCCGTACGTAGTTGGACTCGGCGGGTTCGTCCAGCTCCGCCACCGCCCGGACCGCGTCGTCGATCAGCCCGACCACGTGCGGGAACGCGTCCCGGAAGAAGCCGGAGATACGGACCGTGACGTCGACGCGCGGCCGGCCCAGCTCCTCCGGCGGGACGATCTCGAAGCCGGTGACCCGGCGCGAGGCGTCGTCCCACACCGGGCGGCAGCCCAGCAGCGCCAGGATCTCCGCGATGTCGTCGCCCTGGGTGCGCATCGCGGAGGTGCCCCACACCGTCAGACCGACCGACCTCGGGTACGCGCCGGTGTCCTGGAGGTACCGCTGCACCAGCGAGTCCGCGAGGGACTGCCCGACCTCCCAGCTCAGCCGCGACGGGATCGCCTTGGGGTCGACGGAGTAGAAGTTCCGGCCGGTCGGCAGCACATTGACCAGACCGCGCGTCGGCGAGCCCGAGGGACCGGCCGGGACGTAGCCGCCGTCCAGCGCCCGCAGGATGTGCCCGATCTCGTCGGTGGTCCGGGCCAGCCGGGGCACCACCTCCGTGCAGGCGAACTCCAGCACGGCCACGGCCTCGGGGAGTTCACCGCCGAGCACCCCGGCCACCAGCGCGGGAACGGCGGCCCGGTCCCAGCCGCGCTCCTCCATGCCCTCGGCGAACCGCCGGCACAGCGTCTCCAGCAGATCGATCGTGTCCGCCGCCGTCCGCGCCGGGCCGTCCACCAGGGCGGTCAGCTCCGCCGGCACCTTCACCGCGGCGCCCGGCTCGGCCAGCAGCTCCTTCTCCACCAGCCCGAAGTGCGCGGCCAGCGCCGCCCGCAGGCCCGGCAGCGCGTTCGCCTGCCCGCCCCACACCTGTGAGGCGCGCAGCACGGCCAGCACCAGGTTCACCCGGGGCTCGCCGACCGGTCCGCCGCCCAGGATGTGCAGTCCGTCGCGGATCTGCACGTCCTTGATCTCGCAGAGGTAGCCGTCGATGTGCATGACGAACTCGTCGAACGCCTCGTCGTCGGGCTGCTCGTCCACATGCAGGTCGTGGTGGAGCTCGGCGGCCTTGACCAGGGTCCAGATCTGCGCGCGCACGGCCGGGGCCTTGACCGGGTCCAGGTCGGAGACGAGCGCGTACTCGTCCAGGAGCTGTTCCAGCTTGGCCAGGTCGCCGTAGGTGTCGGCGCGGGCCATCGGCGGCACCAGGTGGTCGACGACGGTGGCGTGCCCGCGGCGCTTGGCCTGGGTGCCCTCACCGGGGTCGTTGACGATGAACGGGTAGATCAGCGGCAGATCGCCGAGGACCGCGTCCGGGGCGCAGCCGCCGCTCAGGCCCAGGCCCTTGCCCGGCAGCCACTCCATGGTGCCGTGCTTGCCCATGTGCACGACCGCGTCGGCGCCGAAGCTGTGGTCCAGCCAGCGGTAGGCCGCCAGGTAGTGGTGCGAGGGCGGCATGTCGGGGTCGTGGTAGATCGCGATCGGGTTCTCGCCGAAGCCGCGCGGCGGCTGGATCATCACGACCACGTTGCCGAACCGCAGGGACGCCAGCACGATGTCGTCGCCGTCCACGTACAGGCTGCCCGGCGGCTCGCCCCACGCCTCGGTCATCGCCTCCCGCAGCGCCGGGTCCAGCGTCTCGAACCAGGCCCGGTAGTCGGCCAGCGGCACCCGCGCGGGCGCGGCGGCCAGCTGGTCCTCCGTCAGCCACTCCACGTCGTGGCCGCCGGCCTCGATCAGCCGGTGGATCAGCTCGTCGCCGTTGTCCGGGTACTCCGTGAGCCCGTACCCGGCCTCCCGCAGCGCGTCCAGGACCCGTACCGCCGAGGCGGGCGTGTCCAGGCCGACGGCGTTGCCGACCCGGGAGTGCTTCGTCGGGTACGCGGTGAAGACCAGCGCGACCTTCTTCTCGGCGTTCGGCGTGTACCCGAGCCGGGCGTGCCGCACGGCGATCCCGGCGACCCGGGCCGCCCGCCCGGGGTCGGCGACGTACACCGGTACGCCGTCGGGTCCCTGCTCCTTGAAGGAGAACGGGACGGTGATCAGCCGTCCGTCGAACTCGGGGATGGCGACCTGCATCGCCGCGTCCATGGGGGACAGGGCCGCGTCGGAGGCGTCCCAGGCGGCCCGCGAGGAGGTCAGGCACAGCCCCTGGAGCACCGGGACGTCGAGGTCGGCGAGGGCGCCGATGTCCCACGCCTCCTCGTCGCCGCCCGCCGACGCCTGCGAGGCGTGGGTGCCGCCGGCCGCCAGGACGGTGGCCACCAGGGCGTCGGTCTGCCCGAGGATCTCGTACAGCCCCGGGTCGGCGCCGCGCAGCGAACCGCAGTACACCGGCAGCGCGTTGGCGCCGTGCGCCTCGATCGCCTCGCACAGGGTGTCCACGAAGGCGGTGTTGCCGCTCAGTTCGTGGGCGCGGTAGAAGAGCACACCGACCGTGGGGCGGCCCGGCACGCGCGGGCGCTCCCCGCGCACCCCGAACTCCGGCATCCGGCGCGGCTCCTCGAAGCCCTCGCCGGTCAGCAGCACCGTGTCGGACAGGAACCGGGCCAGCTCGGCGAGGTTGGCCGGGCCGCCCTCCACCAGGTAGCGCAGCGCCTCGGCGACCACACCGGCGGGCACCGACGACTCGGCCATCAGCTCCGCGTCCGGCACGCTCTCGCCGCCCAGCAGCACGGTCGGCACACCGGACGCCCTCAGCGCGGCGAGCCCGTCCTCCCAGGCACGCTTGCCGCCCAGCAGCCGCACCACGGCGAGGTCCGCGCCGTCCAGCAGCGCGGGCAGCTCACCGGTCACGTCCACCCGGGTCGGGTTGCCGATCCGGTAGGACGCCCCGCAGGCGCGGGCCGCCAGCAGATCGGTGTCGGCGGTGGACAACAACAACACTGTGCTCATGCGGGCGCTCCCGGTGGAATGAAAGGCAGTCCTTGCGGCGCGCCGGACTCGATGAGCCGCCACAGCGCGTCCGTGTCCGCGTGCTGTTCGATCAGGTCGCCGAGCCGGTCGAGCTGCTCCTCGCGCAGCGCGGCGAACGACGTGGTGGGCGAGGGCACGAAACGGCGGCCCGCGGCGGCGGCGACCACCCGCAGGAAGGCCCGGCGGAAGCCGTCCGACTCCAGCGAGCCGTGCCAGTGCGTGCCCCAGACCGAGCCGGCCCGGCAGCCGTCAAGGAAGGGTTCGCCGCCGGTGACGTCGGCGACGCCGTGATGGATCTCGTAGCCCTCGACCCGCTCGCCGAGGGCCGTCCCCGCGGGCCGGGCGAGGGTCTTGTCCGGGGCGAACCGGACGCGTACGGGCAGCAGTCCGAGCCCGTCGACCCGGCCGCGGCGGCTCTCGACGTCGTCCTCGATGTGCTCGCCGAGGAGCTGGAAGCCGCCGCAGACGCCGAGGACGGGCCGTCCCTCGGCGGTCCGGCGCCGCAGCGCGTCCGCGAGGCCCCGCTCGCGCAGCCAGTCCAGCGCCCGCACGGTGCCGCGGGTGCCCGGGACCACCACGAGATCGGCGTCGGCCAGTTCCTCGGGCCGGTCCACGAACCGCACGACGACGCCCGGTTCGGCGGCCAGCGCGTCCACGTCGGTGAAGTTGGACATCAGCGGGACGGCGCAGACGGCGACCCGCAGCACGTCCTCGCCGACCGGCGGCGCCACGGCGGACTCCCGTACGGCACCGCGCAGCGACACCCGCAGCCCGTCCTCCTCGTCGATGCCGAGCCCGTGCCGGAAGGGCAGCACCCCGTAGGTGTGCCGCCCGGTGAGCCCGTGCAGCATGCCGATGCCGGGTTCGAGCAGTGAGACGTCGCCGCGGAACTTGTTGACGAGGAAGCCGGCGACCAGCTCCTGGTCCTCGGGGGAGAGCAGGGCCACGGTGCCGAAGAAGGAGGCGAAGACGCCGCCGCGGTCGATGTCGCCGACGACGACCACCGGCAGCCGCGCGCCGCGCGCGATGCCCATGTTGACGATGTCGGTGCGGCGCAGATTGATCTCGGCCGGGCTGCCCGCGCCCTCGCAGATCACCGCGTCGTAGGAGCCGCGCAGTTCGGCCAGGCAGTCCAGCACCGTGCCCAGCAGCCGCTGCTGGCGCCCGCCGTGGTAGCCGCGCGCGCTCAGCTCGCCCACCGGCCTGCCCAGCAGCACCACTTGGCTGCTCTGCTCGCCGCCCGGCTTGAGCAGCACCGGGTTCATCAGCGCGGTCGGCTCGATCCGGCACGCCTGCGCCTGCATGGCCTGTGCCCGGCCGATCTCGGCGCCCTCGCGGGTGACGAACGAGTTGAGGGACATGTTCTGCGCCTTGAACGGCGCGACCTTGACACCCTGGCGCACCAGCCACCGGCAGATCCCGGCGGTGACGACGCTCTTGCCGGCGTCGGAGGTGGTCCCGGCGACGAGCAGCCCGCCGCCCCGGCCACCGCTCATGACGTACGTCCCTTCGTCCGACGGTCGCGACGGCCGCACAGGAGCTTCACGGCGGCACACGTGCCGAGCGCGAGCCAGCTCACGCGCCGTGAGAGCCGTACGGCCCGGTCGATGTCACCGGCCTGCACCGCGCGCCCCGCCGCGCCGTTCAGCACCGGCCGGTGCTCCACGCGCCCGGCGTACGACAGCGTGCCGCCGAGGCGGACGCCGAGCGCGCCCGCGAACGAGGCTTCCACCGGCCCGGCGTTGGGGCTCGGGTGCCGTCCGGCGTCCGCGCGCCAGGCCCGTACGGCGCCGCGC
Organism: Streptomyces sp. PL-25; assembly: GCF_058344915.1. Classification (NCBI taxonomy): domain Bacteria; kingdom Bacillati; phylum Actinomycetota; class Actinomycetes; order Kitasatosporales; family Streptomycetaceae; genus Streptomyces; species Streptomyces sp. PL-25. The sequence continues at coordinate 1,557,408 of NZ_CP136997.1, read as the reverse complement.
GGATCGCCGCCCGCGGCGGTGGCCAGGACGGCGGTCAGCCGGGCGCCCGGCCAGCCGGCCAGGTCGTCGAGGCGGGCGGAGGCCCAGCCGAAGCGCCGGTGGCGGGGCGACTTGTGGCCGACCATGGCGTCCAGGGTGTTGACGGCACGGAAGCCGAGAAGGCCGGGCACGCCCGCGACGGCACCCCAGACGAGGGCGCCGACCACGGCGTCGGAGGTGTTCTCGGCGACCGACTCGACGACCGCGCGGGCGATCTGGGCGGCGTCCAGCGCCTGCGGGTCGCGTCCGCACAGATGCGGCAGCCGCGCCCGTGCGGCCTCGATGTCGCCGGACTCCAGGGCCCGTCCGACGGCGCGGGCCTCGCGGGCCAGCGAGGTGCCGCCGACCACGGCCCAGGTGGCGGCGCCGGTCAGCAGGACGGAGGCGGTGTACGGGAAGCGGGGGGCGCGGGCGGCGCGGGCGGCGGCGGCCCCCAGCGCGACGGCGCCACCGGCGCACACGGCGGTGTGCAGCGCGCCCCAGCCACGGTGGTCGTGCCACAGCACACGTTCGACGGCGCCCGCGGCCCGCCCGAACACGGCGACCGGATGCCCGCGGCGCGGGTCGCCGAGGAACAGGTCACCGAGGAGGCCGGCGGCGGCGCCGTACGCGAAGACGCGATCGGCACCCATCGGGTCAGCCGGCCGCGGGGTCGGTCAGGGAATCGCTGATGAACCTCGGTCGGCAGCCGCGCATGGCGATGGTCCTCACTCAGGGTGTCCGCGCCCTGGTTCGACGTGACCGGCGGCGAGAGTTCCTGGCTCCCGGGGATGTTCCTCCCCGGTGACAGTGGCGGGACCGCGCCGGATTCGCACCGGCTTCCTCTTCTGCCGCCGTACATGGCCCCGGAAGTCCACCACGGCCCCGGAACAGCCGTCAACTTGCCGTTGACCTGCGGCGGGGTGGTGTGCCGAGGCTCATATCCCCGGCCTGGGCCCGCGGACTTGAAACGGCTCCTTTTGGCCTCTTTCCCGGCATGGAAGCCGGGAAGACTCCTGTCATGAACACCCATGGGGGCTGAAGGAGGTGGGCGTTGGCAGGCAGGGAGCCGACGGGGCGCGCTTGGGTCAGGAGCAGCTACTCGGGCGACGGACAGGAATGCGTGGAGGTGGCCGCCGAACGAGGCCGCACGCTCGTGCGCGACTCGAAGTGCCCGGGGAGCGGACGGCTCGCCTTCGGGCGGACGGCCTGGTGTGGTTTTCTGGAGGAGCTTGTGGACCCGGAAGCGGACGGCTCATGATCCGTCCGGGGGGACGGGAGGGACGCACATGCGAGAACGAGCCGGACGAACGGCCCCGGCAGGAGTGAGGGCCCCGGGCTCGGCGGGGGGCCACGCCTCGGCGGTGGCCTCGTTGATCCTCTTCTCCTCGGCGACGGGCGTCGTCGCGGTGGGGGCGGGGGCATTGGCGGCCCTCCTCGTTCCGGGGGGTGTCGCCAGGGGGGTGGTCTGGCTGGTGGTGACCGTGCTGGTCGCCGTCGCCGCGGGCCTGTGGTGGGGGATGACGCCGCTCACGGACCGGCTCCGGGTGCTGAGCCGTGCCCTTGCGGCGGTTCAGCCCCGGAGCGAACCCCCTCGCTGATCTCCCGCCGGCCGGTGCCGCCGGAGCGCCGCCCCATCGCTCTGCCCAGTCCCGCGCCCGCCGCCGCGACGACCGCCGCTCCGCCGGCCCCCGCGATCGTCGTGGTGAGCGGAGTGGCGGCGCCGAAGGGCAGGCTGGGCGCGACCCGGGCGGCCAGGGCGACACTCAGCAGCAGGACGCTGCCACAGGCGGTGCCCAGCAGCAGCCGCACCGACATCAGCCGGATCTCACCGGCGACCCGCGCGCTCTCCAGCCGGATCAGAGCGTCGGTCAGGTCCGGACTCTGCATGGCCTCCTTCTTGAGCGAGTTGTCGTCGAGAGCCACGGCGCCCTCCGGCTCCGTACCTGCGCGCAGGCGCTGCCACCACGCCCGTATTCCGAAGACCGCCATGGGGCCTCCCCCGTTCCCGCCCGGGTCGTCCCCGCCCGGTTCAGCTGTTGTCCAGACTCTCCCTGACCGACGCCAGCAGCTCACTCATCCGGTCGCCCTCGTACGCCCTTGGACCGATCTCCTCGAAGCACTCCTGGTAGCGGACCTCCAGCCCCAGGTCGCCCCGGCTCGACAGACCGCCTCCCGGACCTTCGATGAAGGTGAGGTCGTCGTCGTCCTTGAACGTGAGCAGGATGAACGCGGTGGTGACGCTGAAGTGCGCTCCCGCCGAGAAGGGCAGCACCCGGAGCGTGGTGCGCGGGTGCTCCGCCAGGGTCGCCAGGTGGTCGAGCTGCCGGCGCATCACCGAGGGACCGCCGATCTGACGCCGGACGGCCGCCTCGTCCAGGATGATGTTCATCTCGGGACCGTCGCCCGTGTCGAAGAACCGCTCCTGACGGGTGAGCCGCAGGTCCACCTGCTGCCGGACCCGTGACTCGGGGGCCATGGGGGCCAGCAGCGCCGTGGCGTAGTCCTCCGTCTGCACGAGCCCCGGCAGGATGGTCGGGTTGTACATGCGGATCGTGTCCGCCGACCCCTCGTACCCCAGGTACAAGGCGTACTGGGGCGACACCACGTCGCTGTACTGCGCCCACCATGACTGTCCTTTCGAGCCGCGTGCCGCGTCCTCCAGCTCCGCGACCAGACCGGCGTCCGTGACCTCGTACAACTGGAGCAGGGCCCGCAGGTCCGTGACCCCGAGACTGACCGTCCCGGCCTCGATCCTGATCAGTTTGGAGAGCGACCATTCGAGGGCCTTCGCGGTGTCCCGCTGGGTCAACCCGGCGTTCTCGCGTGCCTTGCGCAGTTCGATTCGCAGCCTGCGTCGGTTGAGGCTCGGATCGATGTCTCTTGGCATGGTGCTCCCTGCCACATGTCGGCGTTGACTTGTCGGGCTGCCACCATCGAACAGTTAACTACCCACTAGAGTAGGTGACTTAGACCACGGCGACCAGCCTCTGTCAGTATGACATGTGTCGTTTCGCTGAGGTCGTGAAGAGTGGTCGAAGACAGCAAAAACCCCCGTAAGCGTCATAGAACGACTCACGGGGGTTGATGCGGTCGGTGCGGCCGGGGGCTGAGTGGCCGCAGGGCTTCCTGTGGTCAGCCCAGAATCAGGGAAATTCCGTAGGCGACAGCCGCCGCACACAGCGCGAAGCACGCATAGGCACCGGCGGTGGCGGCGAGGGCCGACTCGCCGCGGGTCGACGCGGCCTCGCGGCGGGACAGGCCCGCGATGCCGAGGGTGAACAGGACCACCAGGCCGACGGTGGCCACGAGGCTGACGCCGAAGACGGAACCGAGGGCCGCCCAGTCGATCTTCATGTCGGAGCTGCTTTCTTGATTCTCGGGAGCCGGGTGGGGCGCGCGGTCAGACGGCGGCGGCGGGCGGGGTGGCCGCCGCCGGGGCCGCGACCGGGCTCGGGTCGAGGACGGGGACGGGCGCCGGGGCGGGGATGGTGGCCATGAGGCCGTCGGCCGCCGCCGCGCCCGCCAGGGGCGCCGCCGGTGCCGCGGCCGGGGGCGGGGCCACCGCGGCGATCGCCTGGGTCACCACGCCGGCCGGTTCCCCGGCGGCGGGCTCGGTCGCGTTGACGTTGGTGTGGTCGACGACCTGGCGGCGGGAGATCTTCCAGATCGCGAAGCTCGCGGCCACCAGGAACACGGCGACCAGCGCGGTGCCCCAGTCACCCAGGCCGGTGACGACCTCGGCGCCCGCGCCGACCACCGCGGCGGCCGGCAGCGTCAGCACCCAGGCGACGGCCATGCGGCCCGCGGTGGACCAGCGGACCACGCCGCCCTTGCGGCCCAGGCCCGCACCCATCACCGAGCCGGAGACGACATGCGTGGTGGAGAGCGAGAAGCCCAGGTGGGAGGAGGCCAGGATGGCCGCGGCCGAGCTGGTCTGGGCGGCGAAGCCCTGCTGCGGCCGGAGGTCGGTCAGGCCCGTGCCCATGGTGCGGATGATGCGCCAGCCGCCGATGTAGGTGCCGAGCGCGATGGCCAGACCCGCGGAGAGGATCACCCAGGTGGGAGGGTTGGCGCCGGGGGAGACGGCACCGCCGGCGATCAGGGCGAGGGTGATGATGCCCATCGTCTTCTGCGCGTCGTTGGTGCCGTGCGCCAGCGAGACCAGGCCCGCGGAGGCGATCTGCCCGACCCGGTGGCCCTTCTCGGCGGCCCTGCCGTCCGTCTTCGCGCCGATCCTGTACGACAGCCGGGTCGCGACCACCGCGGCGACGCCCGCGACGACCGGCGCGGCGACCGCCGGGATCATGACCTTGGTGACCAGGACGTCGCCGTGCACGGCACCGACGCCGGCCGAGGCGATGGTGGCGCCGATCAGACCGCCCAGCAGGGCGTGCGAGGAACTGGACGGGAGCCCGACCAGCCAGGTCAGCAGATTCCAGAGGATCGCGCCGACCAGGGCGGCGAAGATGACCTCGGGACGGATGCCGGTCTCGTCGACGAGACCCTTGGAGATCGTGTTGGCGACCTCCACGGAGAGGAACGCGCCCACCAGGTTCAGCGCGGCGGACATGGCCACCGCGACCTTGGGCTTGAGTGCGCCGGTGGAGATGGTGGTGGCCATCGCGTTGGCGGTGTCGTGGAAACCGTTCGTGAAATCAAACGCGAGTGCGGTTACCACCACAATCGCGAGGATCAGCGAGAAGCTTTCCATTTACCCAGGCAATCGTTCGAGCGTCATTGGCTCGTCGAACGTAGGTAACCCGGGTGAACGGAAGGTGAACTGGGACGGTCGCGGTGGTGTCCGAACCTGTGGCTTGTCTCCCACTTCCGGGAGATCCGCTTCCGGTCCGGACCCCCGCCGGGCTGGCAGGATCGCCGCATGGCTGAACGACGGCGGGAGATCGGGCACACGGGACGCGCGAGCGGCACGCGCGGGACTCAGGAGCACCAGGGGGCACGGGAGACACACGAGACCCGGGCGACGGGGGAGGCGCCGCCGGACGAGGACGAGTTGGCCCGCGCCTGGCGGGACCTGGTGGACACGGCCCGCCGCACCGTCGTCGACGGCCTGGTTGTCGGGACCTCGGGCAATGTGTCGGTACGGGTGGGGGACACCGTCCTCGTCACCCCGTCGGGCGTCCCCTACGACCGGCTCACCCCGGACGATGTGACGGGCGTCGCACTCGACGGCCGACAGGTGCTGGGCACCCTGGTCCCGACCAGCGAACTCCCCATGCACCTGGCCGTCTACCGCACCACGGACGCGCGCGCCGTCGTGCACACCCACGCCGTGCACGCCACGGCCGTCTCGACGCTGGTGTCCGAGCTGCCGCTGATCCACTACATGGCGGGCGCGCTCGGCGGCCCGGTGCGCGTCGCCCCGTACGCGGCCTACGGCACCGAGGAACTGGCCGCGCACGTGCTGGCCGCGCTCGACGGCCGCTCCGGCTGCCTGCTGCGCAACCACGGCACCCTCACCCACGGCGCCACCCTCGACCAGGCGTACGACCGCACCGCCCAGCTGGAGTGGATGTGCCGCCTGTGGCTGACCGCCTCCTCGGTGCCGGGCCTGACCCCGTCCCTGCTCTCACCGGAGCAACTGGCCCAGGCGTCGGACCGGCTGCGCGGGTACGGGCAACGCGGCGGGGCGCGCGGCACGGTCCGGTGACGGTGACGGCTCGCCGGGGTGGGCGGACACGGGCCGGTGACGGCTCGCCGGAGCGGGCGGACACCGGCCGGTGAAGGCTCGCAGGGGTGAATTCCGCCGTTCCTGGAACTCGCGAGGACATGTCACCCCGACCGCACCTTCCGCTGGCCGGTGACCCGGTACGCCCGGACACTGGACCCGTGCGCACAGTCAAAGCGGCGGCCGCGGCCGTCACCGCGGCCCTGGCGGCCGGCGCGGCGAGCGTCGCCGCCGGCCGGCTCGCCAGCGACGCCGCGCTCAAGTCGCCCCCGGGCCGGCCCCTGCCCACCGAGCCCCGGCTCACGGTGCACAGCACGGCCGCCGGTCAGATCACCCTCACCCGGGACCTGGCCTCGCAGCGCCCCGGCACCTACGGCCTGGCCGGCAACGGCTCGCACGCGGTCGTCGGTCCCGTCCTGCGGGACGCGCCGCACCTGCCCGACACCGTCGTACGCCGCCTCGAACGCGTCACCCACGGCTCGCTGCACCCCCGCGACCGGGTCTGGCTCACCCCCAACCTCCACGTCGGCAACCCCGGCACGGCCCTCGGCCTGAAGTACGCCGACGTCGACGTGCCCGGTGAACTCGGCCCGCTGCCCGCCTGGTTCGTGCCCGCGGTGCGCGAGACCTGGGTGATCACCGTGCACGGCCTGGGCGCCACCCGCGAGCACCCGCTGAACATCATGGAGTTCCTGCACCGCAGGCACTTCCCGGTGCTGGACCTCGCCTACCGCGGCGACCTCGGCGCCCCCCGCCCCCCGGACGGTCTCAGCCACCTCGGCGCGACCGAGTGGCGCGACCTGGACGCGGCGATCCGCTACGCCGTAGGGAACGGCGCCGAACGCGTCGTCCTGCACGGCTGGTCCACCGGCGCCACCATGGCGCTGCGCGCCGCCCTCCACTCGAAGCTGCGCGAGCGGGTCTCCGGACTGATCCTGGACTCGCCCGTGCTCGACTGGGAGGCGACGCTGCGCGCCCTGGCCAGGGCCCGGCACACCCCCGGCCCGCTACTGCCGCTCGCCGTGCGCGCCGCGCAGGGCCGCACGGGCCTGTACGCCGACGGCGACACCGGCACCCCGGCCCCGCTCACGGTCCCGACCCTGATCTTCCACGGCCCCGACGACGAGGTCGCCCCCTGGCAGGCATCCCGCCGCCTCGCCGCCGGCCACCCCAACCTGGTCGCCCTCCGCCCGGTCCCGCACGCCTCCCACGGCGCCATGTGGAACGCCGACCCGGAGGCGTACGAGGAGACGCTCCGGCGCTTCCTGACCCCGCTGATGTGAGGCGGGCCGGGTCCCGGCCCCGAAGCGAGGTGCTCCGGGCCCGGGGCCCGGCCCCTCCGGCCTCTCTTCTCCGTCCTCCCCGCCGCCTCCCCGCCTTCCTCCGCCCAGCTCCCGCGACCCTCTCCGGAGGTTCCGGTTGAGGGGCGGCGGGATGGCCTGAATGCGGTGTGTCGCGGCCGTCCCGGAGGTCTGCCTTGGCCCTCTCCGTCGCCCGCCGTGACATTCCGTTTGGGTTTTCGGACCGTCAACCGGAAGACTGCACCCGTGACGTCCCGTATCCCGCGCGACTCCAGGCTTCGACTCGTCCGCCCACGACCCCTGGCCGCCGCCCCCCGAGCCGTGAACCAGCGGCGCCCGCCCCGCCCCGCCCCGCGTCCACCGGAGGGCACCCCGGCGCCCGCGGAGCTGGCCAGAATGGCGCGCTCCGGCCTGGCCGGGGCAGCCCGTGTCGCCCGCTGGGCCGACGCCGCCCTCGGACCCGGCCGGGCCGGGGCGACCGCGGACGGCAAGGCCACCCTCTCCCCGGCCACCGCCGAGCGCGCGGCCGGCGAACTCGACCTGACCGCCGCCCAGGTCCGGGCCGAGTGGGACACCGCCCGCCTCGCCGGTCTCATCGAGGTGCACGGCGACAGGGCCCGCCCCGGCTGGCGGCTGCGCGCCTGGGACCGTGACGACAGCGCCGTGCTGCGCGGCTGGGTCGCCCTCTTCGACGCCTGGTCGCTGGCCTGCCCGGAGCCCGACGGCCATGAGGCCGCGGCGGTCGCCGAGGTCGTCTCGGCCATGCCGCAGGTGCTCTCCTTCCTCCAGCTCTCCGCCGGTCCGGTCCCCGTCGACCAGCTCCTCGACCTGCTCCAGCAGCGCGTGACCGAGCTGCGCACCGAACGCTGCGAGGTCCCCTACGGCCCGCGGCCACAGGAACCAGAACCGGCACCGGCACCAGAACCGGCACAGGGACAGGCGCAGGAGCCGCCCCCGGCCGCCCTCGCCCCGCTGCTCGACTGGGCCCTGCGCGCCCTCGGCGCCGTGGGAGCGCTCACCTACGGCGAGGGACAGGCCACGCTCACCCCGCTGGGCAGCTGGGCGGTCTGGGTCAAGCTGGAGCAGATCTGCGTCGCCGCGCAGAGCCCCGCCGGCAACATCGAACAGGCGGCCGAGGGCATGCTGCGCGGCTGCGCCCAGCTGCGCCCCAACGCGGCCCGTGCCGAGTACCGCGCCTGGCTCGCCGCCCGTCCCGTGGGCAGCGCCATCACCGAACTGCTCGGGGCCGCCCGCGGTGAGGACGCCCTGCTGCGCGGCCTCGCCTTCGAGGCGCTGCGCGTCGTCGGCGCCCCCGCCGAGCCCGAGGTGCGGGCCGTGCTCGACGAGCCCGCGCTGCGCCCGTACGCCCTGCTGTGGCTGGCCGAGCACGACGGCGTGGACCCGGAGGACGCCCACGAGGTCCTGACCCGCGAGGAGGCCACCTGGCTGTGGGTGGACACCGCCGCGGCCGTCGCCGACCACGGCGAGGCCCCGATGCTGGTCCGGCACCTGGAGTCGGCGCTCCAGCCCACCGTCCCCGCCCTGCTCGACGAGGTGCGGGCGGTGGGGCACCCGCGCACCGTGCAGGTGCTGGTCGCCCTCGCCGCCGCGCACCCGGACCCCGCTCTGGCCAAGGCCGTCCGCAGGGCCGCCTTCCAGGTGCACACCGGCGGGAGCTAGCCCCCCCGCCGGGCCGCGCGCCGTCAGCCCTCCGTGCGAGGGGCGTACGTGCCGAAGCTCCAGACGTTGCCCTCGGCGTCCCGGGCCATGTAGTCCCGGGAGCCGTACTCCTGGTCCGTCGGGGGCATCAGGATCTCCGCGCCGTGGTCCACGGCCCGCTGGTAGTGGCCGTCCACGTCGTCCACGACGACATAGACCCCCACCGGGCCGGAGCCGCGCATCGCCTCGTCGAAGCGTCCGCCGTGCCCCTTGGAGCCGAGCATCACCGCGCCGTTGCCCTGCACCAGCTCGGCGTGCTGTACGAGCCCGTCCTCGCCCTCGTACACGGACAGCTCGGTGAAGCCGAAGGCCTCGGTGAGCTGCCGCAGGGCCGCCCTCGCGTCCGCGTACAGCAGCGTCGGGTAGATGCTCGGACGTCCGCCGGCCGTGTCCGCCATGCCGATCACTCCCTTGTGTGTCGTGCCGCGCGAGCCGCCGCCCGCCCGGTTCCGCCCTGTCCATCCGGTTCGCCGACCAGTGTGGCACCGGCCACTGACAACGCCCCGCCGCGCCCGCCGCACCTCTGGGCAAACACCCGGGAAAACAGCTTGCACACCCCCGTTAGACTGTTCCGTATGGCCTTTCTCCTCGCGCATTAGACGGCGGGAACGTCCTCAGCCGCCCAACCCGCCAACGACCCGCCCTGGAGTCTGTCCGTGATCTCCGCTTCCGGTATCGAGCTGCGCGCCGGTGCCCGCATCCTCATCGAGAGCGCCACCTTCCGCGTCGCCAAGGGCGACCGCATCGGCCTCGTCGGCCGTAACGGCGCAGGCAAGACCACGCTCACCAAGTGCCTGGCCGGCGAGGGCATCCCGGCCGCGGGCACCATCACCCGTTCGGGTGAGGTCGGCTATCTCCCGCAGGACCCCCGCACCGGCGACCTCGACGTGCTCGCCCGCGACCGTATCCTCTCCGCCCGCGGCCTGGACGTGCTGATCCGCAAGATGCGCGAGAACGAGCAGCGCATCGCCAACGGCAAGGGCGCCACCCGCGACAAGGCGATGAAGCAGTACGAGCGCCAGGAGACGGAGTTCCTCACCAAGGGCGGCTACTCCGCCGAGGCCGAGGCCGCCACCATCGCCGCCGCGCTGAACCTGCCCGACCGGGTGCTCGGCCAGCCCCTGCACACCCTCTCCGGCGGTCAGCGCCGCCGGATCGAGCTGGCCCGGATCCTGTTCTCCGACGCGGACACCCTGCTGCTGGACGAGCCGACCAACCACCTCGACGCGGACTCGATCATCTGGCTGCGTGACTATCTGAAGACCTACCGCGGCGGCTTCATCGTGATCTCCCACGACGCGGACCTGGTCGAGACGGTCGTCAACAAGGTGTTCTACCTGGACGCCAACCGCTCCCAGATCGACATCTACAACATGGGCTGGAAGCTCTACCAGCAGCAGCGCGAGGCCGACGAGAAGCGCCGCAAGCGCGAGCGCGCCAACGCCGAGAAGAAGGCCGCCGCGCTCAACGCCCAGGCCGACAAGATGCGCGCCAAGGCCACCAAGACCGTCGCCGCGCAGAACATGGCCCGGCGCGCGGACAAGCTGCTCTCCGGCCTTGAGGCGGTCCGCCAGTCCGACAAGGTCGCCAAGCTGCGCTTCCCCGAGCCCTCGCCCTGCGGCAAGACCCCGCTGACGGCCGAGGGCCTGTCGAAGTCGTACGGCTCGCTGGAGATCTTCACCGACGTCGACCTGGCCATCGACAAGGGCTCCCGGGTCGTCATCCTCGGCCTCAACGGCGCGGGCAAGACCACGCTGCTGCGGCTGCTCGGCGGGGTGGAGAAGCCCGACACCGGCCAGGTCGTCCCCGGTCACGGCCTCAAGCTCGGCTACTACGCCCAGGAGCACGAGACCCTGGACCCGGAGCGCACCGTCCTGGAGAACATGCGTTCGGCAGCGCCCGACATGGACCTCGTCGAGGTCCGCAAGGTGCTCGGCTCGTTCCTGTTCTCCGGCGACGACGTCGACAAGCCGGCCGGAGTCCTCTCCGGCGGCGAGAAGACCCGGCTCGCGCTGGCCACCCTGGTCGTGTCCTCGGCCAACGTGCTGCTCCTGGACGAGCCCACCAACAACCTCGACCTGGCCAGCCGCGAGGAGATCCTCGGCGCGCTGCGCACCTACAAGGGCGCCGTCGTCCTCGTCACGCACGACGAGGGCGCCGTCCAGGCGCTCCAGCCGGAGCGCATCATCCTGCTGCCCGACGGCGTCGAGGACCTGTGGGGCGCGGGCTACGCGGACCTGGTCGCCCTCGCCTGACCCCGTCCGGCACCGCGTCCCCGGCCCCGTCCGCCGACCCGGCCGGGGCGCTGATCAACAGGGTATGGATCATTCGGCCCATCGGTGATCCATCATCTGCGTGAGATCTCCTCGTATCGAGGTGTGTCTGCCACGTATTTCCCGGCCGAGCCCTTATGTGCCAAGGGCTCGGCCGTCGTGCGTCTCTGACCTGGCACTTCGCGGAACAACCCGTTCGGCCGTACGGACGGTGACGTGCGGAATCGGCAATTCCGCATGTGGGGACGTGCTCCTGTCGTCACAAGCCTGTCTCACGGACCTTGCCGAATGGGTGGCCATGCGGCCCCGGAGGGGTGATCATGAGGAGACCAGAGCGCACTTCCCATGAGGAGGCACGGGTGGCCGAGACTCTGAAGAAGGGCAGCCGGGTGACCGGCGCCGCGCGCGACAAGCTCGCGGCAGACCTGAAGAAGAAGTACGACGCCGGTGCGAGCATTCGGGCGTTGGCCGAGGAGACCGGCCGCTCGTATGGCTTCGTGCACCGGATGCTCAGCGAGTCGGGCGTCACGCTCCGTGGGCGTGGCGGGGCGACGCGCGGCAAGAAGGCCGCTTCGGCCTGAGCGACCGCGGGCGGTCCATCGGCTCCTACGGTGGCCACCCGGTCGGTCGACCGGCCGGCCGGGTGGTTACTGTGCAGTCACTTACGGGCGCCCGTACGTCTCGCACGACAGTGCGACCGTACGGCGTCCCGAGCTGACCGCACCCATCGGAGGCGCCCCATGGCTTCGCCCGGAAACGAGCACAACCTCGAACCAGTACGCGACACAGTTCTCGACAAGGACGGCGTACGGCTCACCGTCGACGACACGCTCGCCACGGTGACGCTGACCAACCCGGCCAAGCGCAACGCGCAGAGCCCCGCCCTGTGGCGCGCGCTCGCCGAGGCCGGGCGGCTGCTGCCGGGCTCCGTCCGCGTCGTCCTGCTGCGCGCCGAGGGGAAGTCCTTCTCCGCCGGGCTCGACCGGCAGGCGTTCACGCCCGAAGGCTTCGACGGCGAGCCGTCCTTCCTCGACCTGGCGCGCGGCGGCGACGCCGAGCTGGACGCGGCCATCGCCGAGTACCAGGAGGCGTTCACCTGGTGGCGGCGCCCGGACGTGGTGTCCGTCGCCGTGGTCCAGGGACATGCCATCGGGGCCGGCTTCCAGCTGGCGCTCGCCTGCGACCTGCGGGTCGTCGCGGACGATGTGCAGTTCGCGATGCGCGAGACCAGCCTCGGCCTGGTCCCGGACCTCACCGGCACACATCCGCTGGTGGGGCTCGTCGGCCAGGCCCGCGCGCTGGAGATCTGCCTGACGGGCCGCTTCGTCACGGCCGAGGAGGCGGTCGCCACCGGGCTGGCCAACCTCGCTGTGCCCCGCGACCAGCTGGACGCCACCGCGCGTGATCTGGCCTCGGCGGTCCTCGCCGCGCCCCGCGGCGCGGTCATCGAGACCAAGGCCCTGCTCCAGGGCGCCCGGGAGCACTCCTACGAGGAGCAGCGCGCCGCCGAGCGGCAGGCCCAGGCCCGCCGCCTGCGCGACCTGGCCGGCCTCGGCGAGTAGCCCCCCCCGCCGAGCGGCCCGTGCGCCGCGCCGCCGCAGCGCACCCTGCCACCGCACCGCACCGCACCGCACCCCGCCGTCGCATCGCGATCCGGCGGGACGGCGGCGGTCCGGCGGTGGCGCGGCGGCGGGTACCCGGCCGGAGGTCAGAAGCCGTGCCGGAACCCGCCGTCCACGGGCAGCATCACGCCCGTGACGTAGGAGGCGGCCGGGGAGAGCAGGAAGGCCGCGGCCCGGCCGAACTCCGCCGGGGTGCCGTACCTGCGCAGCGGGACGCGGGACTCGTTCGCGGTCCGCGTCGCCGTCGGGTCCGCCGACAGACCGTCCAGCTCGCGCATGCGGTCGGTGTCGATCCGGGCGGGCAGCAGGCCGACGACCCGGATGCCGCGCGGGCCCAGCTCGTCCGCCAGCGACTTGGCGAACCCGGCGAGTCCGGGCCGCAGACCGTTGGAGATGGTCAGCCCTGCGATCGGCTCGTGCACCGAACCCGACAGCACGAAGCCGATGACGCCGCCCTCCTCCAGCTCCGCCGCGGCGGCCCGCGCCAGCCGCACCGCGCCCAGGAACACCGACTCGAACGCCGACTGCCACTGCTCGTCGGTGGTGTCGGCGACAAAGCCCGGCGGCGGTCCGCCGACGCTGACGAGGATGCCGTGGAAGCCGCCGAAGTGCTCGCGTGCCACCGCGATCAGGCGCTCGGCCGCGCCGGGATCCGCGTTGTCCACGGCCACCCCGACGGCGTTCGGGCCCAGCTCGGCCGCGGCCTCGGCGGTCCGCTTCCCGTCCCGCCCGGTGACGACCACCTTCGCGCCGTCCGCGACCAGCTCGCGCGCCGCGGCGTTGCCCAGCCCGCGGGTGGCCCCGGTGACGACGTACACCCGGTCCTTCAGTCCAAGATCCATGGCCCTATCCTGCCCGCTCGTCCCGGTGCGGGGCGAGGGCGGGGCGGCGGCCGTGCCGTGCGGCTACACCGCGGCGGGTGCGGACTCCTCGCGCGCGGGTTCCTCCTGCGCCCCGCCCGTCCGGTCCCGCAGCTCGCGGCGGACCAGGATCAGCCAGCCCACGGGGACGCAGGCGGCGAACAGCCACCACTGGATCGCGTACGGCAGGTTGATGTCGTCCACGCCGATCCAGCTCGTGTCCTCCTTGGGCGACGGGACCGGCTCGGGGCTGCCGCCCTCGGGCGCGGGCGCCGTCAGCTCGACATAGCCGCCCAGCACCGCCGACGCGGAGGGGAGGCCCCGGTCGCGCAGGAGGGCGCCGACCTGCTCGCTGTTGATCAGCATGATCTGGCGGTCCGGCAGCCCCTTGACGTTCTTGATGCCGCTGGCGGCCGTCGTCTGGTCCTGCATCAGCCGCCCGGTGACCGTGAGGTCGCCGGAGGGCGGTGCCGGGATCTTCGGGAAGGCGGACTGCGAGGTGGGTGACGGGACCCAGCCCCGGTTGACGAGGAGGACCTTGCCGTCGTTCGTCACGAACGGCGTCAGGACGTGGTAGCCGACCCGGTCGTCCGCGTTGGTGCGGCGGCGCACCACGAGTTCGTGCGCGGTGTCGAAGTGGCCCTCGGCGGTGACCCGGCGGTAGATGTCGTCGTGCGCGACCTCGCCGCCGACCGAGGTCAGCGACTCCACGGGCACGGGCGGGGCCGCCAGTGAGGCCTCGATCACCTGGTTCAGTGCCTGCCGGTGGTCGTGGCGGTGCAACTGCCAGAAGCCCAGCCAGGCCATCGTCGGGATCAGCGCGATCGCGAAGAGAGTGAGGATCACCCACTGGCGGGTCAACAGGAAGCGGTACACCCCACGACGGTACCTCCCGCGCCACGGTGTGTTTCCGGCAGGGGTGTCCTCGGGCGGCGCCGCGCCCCCGGGCGCGGGGGCGTCCTCAGACACTGTCGACGATGCCGGCCCTCCCCTCGGCACGGGCGCAGTGGCCGCCGCAGTACCAGTGCCCCTCGACCTCGACGCCCTGCCCGATGACCTGGACCCGGCAGTGCTCGCAGATCGGTGCCATGCGGTGGATCGCGCAGGCGAAGCAGTCGAAGACGTGCACGGCGCCCTGGGCGTGCACCTCGAAGGTCATACCGTAGTCATTTCCGCATACTTCACATCTCGCCATGCGCCACAGAGTGAGCCGTGGCCACCGCGCGGGCGAGCGCACGCCGGGCGCGTCGCCCGGCAATCACCCGTACGCCGCCAGTCACCCGTATGCCGCCAGTCACCCGTACGCCGCCAGTCACCCGTACGCCGTCAGTCGCCGTCCGCGGGCTCCACGTCCCGCAGGAGCTGCCCGAACGCCGCCTCGTCGACCACCGGTGTGCCGTACTGCCGGGCCTTGGCCGTCTTCGACGTGCCCGAGTCCGGGTCGTTGGTGACGAGCAGGCTGGTCAGCCGGGACAGGCTGGTGGCGACATGCAGTCCGGCCTCGGTGGCGCGGTCCTCCAGGAGGTCGCGTTCGACGGAGGTGTCACCGGAGAAAGCCACCCGCATGCCCTGTTTGAGTCGTTTGCCCGCTTCGTAGCGCCCCGGGTTGGGGTGGGGGCATGCGGGCCTCTTGCGGGACGGGCGCCAACTCCCCGCGCGGTAGCCGCCGTAGCCGCCCGACTGCTGCCGGGGCACCGGCCGGTCCGACCACTCCGTCAGCGGCCGGCACTCCAGCAGCGGCAGCCGGACACCGCCCGCCGCCGCGGCCCGCAGACTCGGCCGGAACGCCTCCGCCAGGACCCGGGCGTCGTCCAGCGCGTGGTGCGCCCGCTGCTGCACCACGCCGAAGTGCGCGGCCAGCGTCTCCAGCTTGTGGTTCGGCAGGGGCAGCCCCAGCTCCTTGGAGAGCGCGATGGTGCACAGCCGCTGCCGCACCGGCGCCTCGCTCTTCGCGCGCGCGTACTCGCGGGCGATCATCTGCCAGTCGAAGACCGCGTTGTGCGCGACGAGCACCCGGTCCGCCAGCCGGGCGGCGAACTCCTCGGCGACGTCCGCGAAGAGCGGCGCGCCCTCCAGCACGTCGCTCGTCAGCCCGTGGATCCACACCGGACCGGGATCGCGCTCCGGATTGACCAGCGTGTACCAGTGGTCCTCGACCTCGCCGCGCGCGTCCAGCCGGTAGACCGCCGCGGAGATGATGCGGTCGTCCCGGGCCAGGCCGGTGGTCTCCACGTCAACGACCGCGTATCCCCGGGGATACGCGGCCGGCCACGGTGTGGGGGAGGGCCCTGCGAGGGTGCGGTCTTCGAGCATGGTCAATGAGGATACGGGCCACGACCGACAGCCCGGTCCCGCAGGTGCCCTCCACGCCGTCCACGCGCCCGCGCGCGGGCGCGTTCCGGCCACCGCGGAGGTGAGACCGCGTCAGGGGCGCCACCGGGGCCGCGCGCGGGCGCGCGCCACTCGCCGCCCGGGTTCGTCCGTACCGGGACGCGGTCGTGCGATCCTCCCTGCTGTGACCGGACCCACGCACGACGAGGCGCACGGCGGGGCGCTCGGCTCCCGCCTCAACTGGCTGCGGGCCGCCGTCCTCGGGGCGAACGACGGCATCGTCTCCACCGCCGGGCTGGTCGTCGGCGTGGCCGGTGCCACGGACTCCCGTACGGCGCTGCTCACCGCCGGGCTGGCCGGCTTGCTGGCCGGTTCGATGTCGATGGCCGCGGGGGAGTACGTGTCGGTGTCCACCCAGCGGGACTCGGAGCGGGCCGCGCTGGCGCAGGAGCGGCGCGAACTGCGTGAGCAGCCGGAGGCCGAACTGCGGGAGCTGACCGAGCTGCTGCGGGCGCGCGGCCTGTCGCACGAGGTGGCCCACGACGCGGCCCGCCAGCTCACCGCCCGGGACGCGCTGCGGGCCCATGCGAGCGTCGAGCTGGGCATCGACCCCGACGCGCTCACCAACCCCTGGCACGCCGCCTGGGCCAGCTTCCTGGCGTTCACGGTGGGCGCGCTGCTGCCGCTGCTGGCGATCGTGCTGCCGCCGCCCGGCCTGCGGCTCGCGGTCACCGTCCTCTCCGTCCTCGCCGCCCTCGTCCTCACCGGCTTCAGCAGCGCCCGCCTGGGCGCGGCCCGGCCCGGCCGGGCGGTCCTGCGCAACACGGCCGGCGGCGCCCTGGCCATGGCGGTCACCTACGCGGCGGGCGCCCTGCTCGGCGCGGCGGGGGCGTGACGCCCGGCCCGTCCGCCCCGCCGCCCGCCGCCCCTCGCGGCCGAGCCACCCACCCTCCACGCGCGCGTGCGGCGCGCGAGGACGGGGTGCGGGTGACGCAGGGCATACGGCCGCCCTCCACGCGCGCGTGCGGAGGCGTCGACGCGCGCGTGCGGAGGTGTCGTCGGGACCCGCATCCCGCCCGGCGATGCCCCGCTCGGGCGCGGCCTGTCCGCCCGCCCCGCCCAGCCCCCGGCGGAGCGGTCCGCGCCCCAGTGGCCAAGTGCCGTGGCCTGTCGACGTCGCCGCTCGTGACGTGACGGGCGGCCGGGCGGGGCGCGGCCCGCTGATCCGGCTGCCCGTCAGGTGCCCGGCACGCCCGCGTACCGGCTCACCAGGCGTTGCGTGCCGGGCCGACCGCTCAGCTCCAGTGCGGCGCGTCCGTGCCCCAAGGGCCCGGGGGGCGGGGCCAGATGGTGGGCCCGTCGGTGAAGGCGAGGGGGGACCGGGCGTGGCGGAGCCTGCCGATCCGGCTGTCGGTCTCGTCGAGCCAGGGGGCGGGACTGTCGTACGGGGCGCCCTGGACCTGTTCCGGCCCCCGCGCGGCCCCGGGGGCGGCCTCCGTCAGCCAGGCCGCCGTCCGGGCCAGGGCCAGGCGTACGAACCGGCCGCCGCCGTCGTGGGACTGCTCGGTCAGGGCCCGCAGCACCGCCGCTGCCAGCAGATAGCCCGTGCCGTGGTCGAGGGCCTGCGCGGGCAGCGCGCCCGGCTGCCCGTCGCCGCCCTCGACGGTCGCGATGCCGGTGGCGACCTGTACGAGGCTGTCGAAGCCCCGGCGCCGCGCCCACGGCCCGTACGCGCCCCATGCCGACAGCTCGGCCACGACCAGACCGGGCCGGCGCTCGGCCAGCGCCTCGGGGGAGAGGCCGAACCGGTCCAGGGCACCCGGCCGGTAGCCGGTGACGACGACGTCCGCCCCGGCGAGCAGTTCCTCGAAGGCGGCCCGGTCGGTGGCGAGGTCCAGCGCCGCCGAGCGCTTGCCGAAGCCCGTGTCGGCGTGCTGGTCGGCCAGTTCGGGCAGGTGCGGCGGGTCCACCCGCAGCACGTCCGCGCCGAGGAGGGCGAGCGTGCGGGTGGCGACGGGACCCGCGATGACCCGGGTCAGGTCGAGTACGCGTACTCCGGCGGCGGGCAGCAGCGGGGTGCCGGTGAGGGACGGCAGCACGCGCGCGCGTGCCGTACCGAGCCGCCCGCGCTCGACCAGGGGCCGGGCGGCCAGCTCGGCGTGCTGCGGGTGCGCCGCCCACTCCTCGGGGGTGCGCAGCGCCACCGCGAGACCGCCGGCGGCGTACACGGCCTCCTCGACGTCGAGGGCGGACCGCTCGGCGAGCGCGGACCCGACGGCGGCCACCAGGGCGTCCTGGTCACCGCCCCCGTTCCCGTCCCTGTCCCCGTTCCCGTCCCTGTCCCTGTCCCCGTTCCCGCCGTGACCCTCCCCGGACGGCAGCAGCCCGAGCGCGGACAGCAACCGGGCGCGGTGGTGCGGGTAGTTGGCGTGCGTGCGCACCCAGCCGTCGGCGGTCCGCCAGAACCGTGACAGCGGCGCGAAGGTGACCGGCGCCCGCCCGTCGATCAGCAGATGCCGTTCACTGACGAACGCGGTCGCCAGGGCGCCGTCGTCGACGCGCACCGCGGGCACCTCGGCGAGGGCGGCCCGCCGCGCCGCCAGTTCGGCGGCGGCCAGCGCGCAGGCGCCCACGCACGCGCGTGCCAGGTCCCGTACGGGAAGGCGGGCCGTGAGCGCGCCCTCCCGTTCCACCGTGGTGATCCGCTGCACGAGGCCGGGATCGCCGCCCAGCGCGGACCATGCGAACGAGATGTCGGTCATGACGGCACTATGCACCCCCGGACGGGTGCGTCCCGTCCGGGGGTGCGATCAGTGCCACCGGCGGCGCGGTGCGCCTACCGAGTCACCGTGTCACCGAGTCACCGCGGTCAGCACCGTGTCACCGAGTCACCGCGGTCAGCACCGCGTCACCGCGTCACCGCGGCCAGCGCGTTCGCCGTGCCCCAGCCGTAGAAGCCGTTGCGGTTCTTCGGGCCCTTGCACACCGCGTCGATCTTGCCGTCCCCGTCGATGTCGTAGGGGTCGGTGCACGGCGTGGCGTCGGCCTCCGCGTACAGCAGCGCCTTGACCAGGGCGGGCGAGGCGTGCGGATGCGTCGACTTGATGAGGGCGGCCACCCCGGCGACGTGCGGGCTCGCCATCGACGTACCGGCCATGTAGCCCCACGTGCCGCCGGGCAGCGGGCCGAGGATCAGTCCGCTGGTCGCCGGGGCCTGCGGCGTCTGGTACGCCGTCGAGTCGCCGCCCGGCGCGGCGATGTCGATGACCCCGAGGCCGTAGTTGGAGAACGACGACTTGATCCCCTTGGCACCGGTCGCCGCGACCGTGACGACACCCGGCAACTGGGTCGGGATGTCGTAGCACTTGTGCGGGTCGACCGTACGGCTGCCCGGTGTGGAGTCGTTCGGGGAGGCCGGGTCGGTGATCGAGCGGGAGTCGAGGTCGTAGTTCTCGTTGCCGGCCGCCGCGACGTTGACCGTGCCCTTGCGCTCCGCGTACTGCGAGGCCCGCCGGACGGCCGTGACGAGCGCCTTCTGGTCGGGGTCGTCGGCGCAGTTGAAGTACCAGGGGTCGGTGTAGTAGCTGTTGTTGGTGACGTCGACCCCGTGGTCGGCCGCCCACACGAAGCCGCACACCACGGCCTCCGTGTAGAAGAAGCCGTCCGGGTTGCCGACCTTGATGCCGGCCACCTTCACGCCCGGCGCCACACCGGTGATGCCGACGCCGTTCTTGGCGCCCGCGATCTCCCCGGCCACATGGGTGCCGTGCGGGCTCTCGGAGGCGCTGGGCCGCCAGGCGCCGTCCGCGGTGTCCGGCTTGCCGGTGACGCAGTTGACGGAGGCCCGGCGGTCGAAGTTCGGGGCGATGTCGGGGTGGGTGTCGTCCACGCCGGTGTCGATGACGCCGACCGTGACCCTGGAACTGCCGAGCGTCTTCTGGTGCGCCTTGTCCGCCTTGATGGCGGGCAGGTCCCACTGCAACGGCTCCAGCGGGTCCTGCCCGGCGGCGGCCCGGGTCCCCGCACCGGCCAGCTGGGCGGCGGTGAGCGGCGTCGGGGTGCCGGTGTCGGTGGTCGACTGGGCGGGCAGCGGCGCCGTGCGCGTGGCACCGGCCGACTCCACGCCGCGCACCGTGCGGACGGCTCTCGCGAAGTCGGGGTTCGCGGAGTGGACGACGACGACGCCTATGCGGTCGTAGGAGGTCACTATGGTGCCCCCGGCCTTGCCTATCGCCTTCCGCACCTGTGCCGGGACTCCGTACCCGGGACGGACGTTGACGACGTAGCTGAGCGAGGTCGCGTCCGCCTGTGCGGTGCCGGCGGCGGGTGCGGCCGGGGTCGCCGAGGCGGTGGTGCCCGGCAGGAAGGCCAGGGCACCGGCCATGGCCATACCGAGCGGAAGGGCGAGGACGCGGCGAGCGCGCGGCTGAGACGCTGTCATGTGTCTGTCTCTCCAGTGTGTTCGCGGTGGCATGGGTGCAGCGGTGCGCGAGTCGTGCCCGGGTGGCTGCCGCGAGGGTGACGGCCCGCGCCGGTGTTGACGGCGCGGGCCGGCGTGCGCGGGCCCGCGGCCCGGACCGCGCGGCGGACACCGGAGGCCGCCGGTGCCGGGTCCGTACGGACGCCGGACACGGCGGCCGGAGCGGGCACCGGCCGGACCGCCGGCGTCGGCCGGCGTCCGGAACGCGGACGGACCAAGGGATCTCCCCATCTCCGGGCACGGCACCGCCCGAGCCACGGGTACGGCTCGGGCAGGTACATGACGGGTGGTGCAGGGCGAAACTATCCCGCCACCTCACCGGCCAGCAATGAGTGGGTCATGACTTGTCCAAGGCCACTTGCCGGAAGAACTCATAGGACTTGAACCGGACCTCGCGTGGCGCCGTGGACCTCGGACAGGGGGGCCGAGCACGATCGAGCCCCCGTCGCACCATCCGCGAACCTCCGTATCCGCACACGAGATCCGCACCGAGGAGACAGACGTGGCCACCGAGACACCGCCACCCCCGAAGACCGGGGCGCCCCTTCCCTCCGCCCAGGAGTTCACCACGGTGGCCCAGAGCGCCGAGTTCGGTGAACTGCGCCGCTCCCACCGCTCGTTCGCCTTCCCGCTGACCATCGCCTTCATCGCCTGGTACCTGCTCTACGTCCTGCTGTCCAACTACGCGGGCGGCTTCATGGGCACCCGCCTCTTCGGCAACATCAACGTCGCCCTCGCCCTCGGACTCGCCCAGTTCCTCACCACGTTCCTCATCGCCTGGTGGTACGCGCGGCATGCCGCGGCGAAGCTCGACCCCCAGGCGCAGGAGATCAAGTCCCGGATGGAGGGCGGCGCATGAGCCCCGCGACATATCCCGCGGCCCACACCCTGCTGGCCGCGGGCGGCGCCGCGAGCGAGCACCGGACCCTGATCGTCACGCTGTTCTCGGTGTTCGTCGCCGCGACCCTCGTCATCACCGTGTGGGCCGGCCGCCAGACCAAGGACGCCGCCGACTTCTACGCGGGCGGACGGCAGTTCACCGGCTTCCAGAACGGACTCGCCGTCTCCGGCGACTACATGTCCGCCGCGTCCTTCCTCGGCATCGCCGGCGCCATCGCCCTCTTCGGCTACGACGGCTTCCTGTACTCCATCGGCTTCCTGGTCGCCTGGCTGGTCGCGCTGCTCCTGGTCGCCGAACCGCTGCGCAACTCCGGCCGCTACACCATGGGCGACGTCCTGGCGTACCGCATGCGCCAGCGCCCGGTGCGCACCGCGGCGGGCACCTCCACGATCGTCGTCTCGATCTTCTACCTGCTGGCCCAGATGGCGGGCGCCGGCGTCCTGGTCTCCCTGCTGCTCGGCATCACCAGCGACGCCGGCAAGATCGGCATCGTCGCCCTGGTCGGCGTACTGATGATCGTCTACGTCACCATCGGCGGCATGAAGGGCACCACCTGGGTCCAGATGGTCAAGGCCGTGCTGCTCATGGTGGGCGCGGTCCTGCTGACCTTCCTGGTGCTGCTGAAGTTCGACTTCAACATCTCCGACCTGCTCGGCCGCGCCGCCGACAACAGCGGCAAGGGCGCGGCCTTCCTGGAGCCCGGACTGAAGTACGGCGCGAGCGGCACCACCAAGCTGGACTTCCTCTCGCTCGGCATCGCCCTGGTCCTCGGCACCGCCGGACTGCCGCACATCCTGATCCGCTTCTACACCGTCCCCACCGCCAAGGCCGCCCGCAAGTCCGTGCTCTGGGCGATCGGCCTGATCGGCGTCTTCTACCTGATGACCCTCGCGCTCGGCTTCGGCGCCGCCGCGCTCATCAAGCCGGACGAGATCATCGGCTCCAACAAGGCGGGCAACACCGCGGCCCCGCTGCTCGCGCTGCACCTCGGGGGAGTGGACTCCGACTGGGGCGCCATCCTGCTGGCCTCCATCTCCGCGGTGGCCTTCGCCACGATCCTCGCCGTCGTCGCGGGCCTCACCCTGGCCTCGTCCTCCTCCTTCGCCCACGACATCTACGCCAACGTCATCAAGAAGGGCCGGGCCACCGAGAAGCAGGAACTGGGCGCCGCCCGCTGGGCGACCGTCGGCGTCGGCGCGGTCTCCATCGTCCTGGGCGCCCTCGCCCGCGACCTGAACGTGGCCGGCCTCGTCGCCCTCGCCTTCGCGGTGGCCGCCTCCGCCAACCTGCCCACGATCCTCTACAGCCTGTTCTGGAAGCGGTTCACCACCGCGGGCGCCCTGTGGTCGATCTACGGCGGCCTGGTCACCGCCGTGGGCCTGGTGCTGTTCTCCCCGGTGGTCTCCGGCAAGCCCACGTCGATGTTCCCGGACGTCGACTTCCACTGGTTCCCGCTGGAGAACCCGGGCCTCATCTCCATCCCGGTCGGCTTCCTGCTGGGCGCGGCCGGCACCCTGCTGTCCAAGGAGAAGCCGGACCCCGCCAAGTACGCGGAACTGGAGGTCCGCTCCCTGACCGGCACTGGAGCGCACTGACACGAGCGCACACGAGCGCACTGACGCGAGGGCGCCGACACCCGCGTCCGCGCACCCGGGTACGCCCCGGACCACATCAGGGGCGTGCCCGGGACCGGCGGCCGTGCCATGGGGATCGTAGAGACCTACGACACGGCCGCCGCGCACGTCGTGGGATCGGGACCGGTGTCGCTGTCGGTCCGGTCACGTAGGCTCGCAGGTGAAGGAAGAAGAGATCGACGGGAAAGCTCGACGGGAAAGCTGGACGCCACCGCCGCCGAAGGATCCGCCGGTCCGCCGACACGCGACGAGGGAGGGGGCCCACGTGCTCATCGACACCTACGGCCGGGTCGCCACCGACCTGAGGGTCTCGCTGACCGACCGGTGCAATCTCCGCTGCACGTACTGCATGCCCGAGGAGGGCCTGCAGTGGCTGGCCAAGCCCGATCTGCTCACCGACGACGAGATCGTCCGGCTGATCGGCATCGCGGTCACCTCCCTGGGCATCGAGGAGGTCCGCTTCACCGGCGGCGAGCCACTGCTGCGCCCCGGCCTGGTGGGCATCGTGGAGCGCGTCGCCGCGCTGGAGCCGCGCCCCCAGATGTCCCTCACCACTAACGGCATCGGCCTGCGGCGCACCGCGGCGGCCCTGAAGGCGGCGGGCCTCGACCGGGTCAACGTCTCCCTGGACACCCTGCGCCCCGATGTCTTCAAGACCCTCACCCGCCGCGACCGCCACCGCGACGTCCTCGACGGCCTGCTGGCCGCCCGCGAGGCGGGCCTGACCCCGGTGAAGGTGAACTCCGTCCTGATGCCGGGGCTGAACGCCGACGAGGCCCCGGACCTGCTGGCCTGGGCCATGGAGCACGACTACGAACTGCGGTTCATCGAGCAGATGCCCCTGGACGCCCAGCACGGCTGGAAGCGCGAGGGCATGGTCACCGCGGCCGACATCCTGGCCTCCCTGCGCACCCGCTTCGAGCTGACCGCCGAGGGCGCCGACGCGCGCGGCGCGGCGCCCGCCGAGCGCTGGACCGTCGACGGCGGCCCGCACCGGGTGGGGGTCATCGCCTCCGTCACCCGCCCGTTCTGCGCCGCCTGCGACCGCACCCGTCTGACCGCCGACGGGCAGATACGCACCTGTCTGTTCGCCACCGAGGAGACCGATCTGCGCGCGGCCCTGCGCTCGGACGCCCCCGACGAGGAGATCGCCCGTCTGTGGCGGGTGGCGATGTGGGGCAAGAAGGCGGGCGCGGGCCTGGACGACCCGTCGTTCGTCCAGCCGGACCGGCCGATGTCCGCGATCGGCGGCTGACCGGGCCGGACCGCACAGCCCGGCCGCCGCAGGACCTCAGGGGGAGCCCGGAGGGAGCCGAAGGGCTCAGCTCTCGTGCGCCGCCTGCCACTCGGCCAGCGCGACCACGTCCTTCAGGAACCCGCGCACACCGAGGAACTGCGACAGATGCTCCCGGTGCTCCTCGCACGCCAGCCAGGTCTTGCGCCGCTCCGGCGTGTGGATCTTCGGATTGTTCCAGGCCAGCACCCACACGGCGGCGGCACGGCAGCCCTTGGCGGAGCAGATCGGGGCGGTCTCGTCACTCACAGTTCGTCTCACAGCCACTGCACACAAGGCGACGCCGAGCAGCCACGGGGGGAGCTGCCCGGCGTCGGTCCGTCGCTCCGACGGGGGATGCGGAGCGCGTACGAAGTATGTCACGGGAGACCCGTCGCCCGGGACCGGAACAACACGATTGATCTTGAGCATTTATTGAGGTTCGCCTGAAACGGACCACCTCCCGGCCCGCCCGTCGGGGAACGGCGCCGGTCACAGCCCGTCGCGGTGCTCCCGCGCGGATCCGGCCGCACCCGCCGCCGGATCACGCGCCATGTCCCCGGCGGCGGACTGCGTCAAGTCGTCGCTCCCGAAGGCGCCGTGCGCGCCGTCCCGCGGACCACCGCCCGCGCCGTCCCCGGTGCCGCTCCGCGTGCCGCCCTGAGCGCTGTCGCGTGCGCCGCCCCGGGTGCCGCTCCGAGTGCCGTCCTGGGCGCTGTCCCGTCCGCCGTCCTGCGCCGTGCGCGGCGGCGAGATCATCGGCTTCAGCGGTGCGGTCACGAACGTCGACGGCAGCCGCGGCGCGTTCTCCCGCCCGGCGTTGGCGATCACCACGGCGATGTAGGGCAGCGCCGCGCCGAGCACCAGGGCCACGATCGCCACGTACCGCTGGACGTCCCACAGCACCACCGCGAGCAGCACCGCCACCGTACGGACCGCCATGGAGATGACGTACCGGCGCTGCCGGCCGCGCACGTCCTCCTGGAGGCCCGTGCGGGCTCCCGTGATCCGGAACACCTCGGCGCCGCCACCGCCATGCTGCTTGCGCATCGCATTTCCACCATTCGCCCGCATCGGACAGTCCCCCGGCCCGTTCCGGCTCCCGGCCGGTCGGGGACACCGGCCCGCACTTCCTCGACGTCCACGGTACGCCGCGGGCACCGCGCCGACGAGGCCGGGGCGCCCTTCTGCCTGCGCGAACGACCCGGGCGGCGGTGTTCGAGGTGCGCCGCAGGGTGGACCGGCCGACACTGGCGGTGATGCTCATGTCGAGCGGGACGAGGAGGCAGCCATGGGCTGGTTGTGGGCGATCATCGTGGGTTTCGTGCTCGGCCTGATCGCCAAGGCGGTCATTCCAGGAAAGCAGCACAGTCCGCTCTGGCTGACCACCATCTTCGGCATGCTCGGCGCCATCGCGGGCAACGCGGTCGCACGGGCGGCCGGTGTCGCGTCCACCCGCGGCATCGACTGGACCCGGCACATCTTCCAGCTCGTCGCCGCGATCATCATCGTCTTCGTCGGCGACATGCTGTACATGGCGCTGTGGGGCAACAAGCACCGGCGCCGCGAACGGGCGTGAGACGCGCGGGGCGGTTCCCGGGACCCGAGGTCCGGGGAACCGCCCCCGCGGCACGTTCGCCCGTCAGCCCCCGGTGACCTCGACCGCGGCCAGGTTCTTCTTGCCCCGGCGCAGCACCAGCCACCGGCCGTGCAGCAGGTCCTCGCGGGACGGCACGGCGTCCTCGGCGGTGATCTTCACGTTGTTCACGTAGGCGCCGCCCTCCTTGACCGTGCGGCGGGCGGCCGACTTGCTGGGCACCAGGCCGACCTCGGCGAACAGGTCGACGACCTGGGCCGGCTCGGCGACCTCGATGTGCGGCACCTCGGACAGCGCCGCGGTCAGCGTCCGCTCGTCCAGCTCCGCCAGCTCGCCCTGGCCGAACAGCGCCCTGGACGCGGCGATCACGGCGGCCGTCTGGTCGGCGCCGTGCACCAGCGTCGTCAGCTCCTCGGCCAGCGCCCGCTGCGCGGCCCGCGCCTGCGGCCGCTCCTCGGTCTGCCGCTCCAGCTCCTCCAGCTCGGCCCGGGAGCGGAAGGACAGGATCCGCGAGTACTTGGAGATGTCCCGGTCGTCCACGTTCAGCCAGAACTGGTAGAACGCGTACGGCGTGGTCAGCTCCGGGTCCAGCCAGACGGCGCCGCCCTCGGTCTTGCCGAACTTGGTGCCGTCCGCCTTGGTCATCAGCGGCGTCGCCAGCGCGTGCACGCTCGCCTCCGGCTCCAGCCGGTGGATCAGGTCCAGGCCCGCCGTGAGGTTGCCCCACTGGTCGCTGCCGCCCTGCTGGAGCGTGCAGCCGTGGCGCCGGTAGAGCTGGAGGAAGTCCATGCCCTGGAGGAGCTGGTAGCTGAACTCGGTGTAGCTGATGCCCTGGTCGGACTCCAGACGGCGGGCCACCGAGTCCTTCGTCAGCATCTTGTTGACCCGGAAGTGCTTGCCGATGTCCCGCAGGAACTCGATCGCGGACAGGCCCTCGGTCCAGTCCAGGTTGTTCACCATGACCGCGGCGTTCTCGCCCTCGAAGGACAGGAACGGCTCGATCTGGCGGCGCAGCTTCTGCACCCAGCCGGCCACCGTCTCCGGCGAGTTCAGCGTGCGCTCGGCGGTCGGGCGGGGGTCGCCGATCAGGCCGGTCGCGCCGCCGACCAGGGCCAGCGGCCGGTGTCCGGCCTGCTGGAGCCTGCGCACGGTGAGCACCTGCACCAGATGCCCCACGTGCAGCGACGGCGCGGTCGGGTCGAAGCCGCAATAGAACGTGACGGGACCGTCCGCGAGCGCCTTGCGCAAAGCGTCCTCGTCGGTGGACAGGGCGAACAGCCCACGCCACTTCAGCTCGTCGACGATGTCCGTCACGGTTCTCGTGTCTCCTAGATGATGTGCTGCTCGTAGATGATGTGCTGCGCGGCCGGTGGCACCGCTGGCCGGCGCACCGCGTCCCCGGCGGTCGGGTGACAGCCGCCTACGAGGTTATACGCCCTGACTGACAGAGCTCATGTTGAAATCCGGGACGCGCAGCGGCGGCATGGCGGCCCGGGTGAACCAGTCGCCCCACTCCCGCGGCAGCGTCCGCTCGGTGCGCCCGGCCTCCGTCGCCCGGCCCAGCAGGTCCACCGGCGACTCGTTGAACCGGAAGTTGTTGACCTCGCCCGTCACCTCGCCGTCCTCGACCAGGTACACGCCGTCCCGGGTCAGCCCCGTCAGCAGCAGCGTCGCCGGGTCCACCTCGCGGATGTACCACAGGCACGTCAGGAGCAGGCCGCGCGCGGTCCCGGCGACCATCTCCTCCAGCGAGCGGTCCCCGCCGCCGTCCAGGATCAGGTTCCCGGCCGAGGGCGCCACGGGCAGCCCGGTCAGGCCCGCGCTGTGCCGGGTGGTCAGCAGATGCTCCAGGCGCCCGTCACCGATCCAGCGCACCGGCCGCACCGGCAGCCCGTTGTCGAACACCGACTGGTCGCCGCCGGAGGAGTGCGCGACGACGAAGGGCGCGCACTGGAGGCCCGGCTCGGCCGGATCGCTGCGCAGGGTCAGCGGCAGCTCGCTGAGCCGGTCACCGATCCGGGTGCCGCCGCCGGGCCGGGAGAACACGGTCCGCCCCTCGGCGGCGTCCCGGCCCGACGCGGACCAGATCTGGTAGATGAGCAGGTCGGCGACCGCGGTCGGCGGCAGCAGCGTCTCGTAGCGCCCCGCGGGCAGCTCCACGCGCCGCTGCGCCCAGCCGAGCCGTACGGCCAGCTCCGCGTCGAGCGCCGCCGGGTCGACGTCCTTGAAGTCCCGGGTGGCCCGGCCCGTCCAGGCCGAACGCGTACGGTCGGGGCTCTTGGCGTTGAGCTCCAGCGTGCCGCTGGGCTGGTCGTGCCGCAGCCGCAGCCCCGTCGACGTGCCCAGGTAGGTGGACACCAGCTCGTGGCTGGCGAAGCCGTACAGCTCGCGGCCACCGGCACGCGCGCGGGCGAACGACTCCCCGAGGGCGGGCGCGAAGTCCGCGAACACCGCCGAGGAGGTCTCGGCGGGCGCCTCGGTGAAGTCGGCGGCCACCGGCACGTCCGCGACCAGCGGCTGCGCGTCCTCGGCGGGCCCGGCCGCGCGGGCGGCGGCCTCGGCGGCCCGCACCAGCGGCTCCAGCTCGTCCGCGGTGACGGCCGACCGGGACACGACACCCGAGGCGGTGCCCTCACGGCCGTCGACCGTGGCGACGACGGTGAGCGTGCGCCCGCGCGTGACACCGTTCGTGGTGAGCGCGTTGCCCGCCCAGCGCAGATTGGCGCTCGACTCCTCGTCCGCGATGACCACGCACCCGTCGGCCCGGGACAGGGCCAGGGCCCGCTCGACGATCTCGTGCGGCTTGCTCGTACGCGGGCTCATCGGCCGGCCTCCTGGGTGGTGTTCAGGCTGTGCTTGCCCGGGGGGCGACCCCCGGACCCCCGGCAGGTGGTGCGGTCGGCGTTCATCGACCGGCCTCCTGGGTGGTGTTCAGGATGTTGACGCCCTTGAAGAGGGCCGAGGGGCAGCCGTGGGAGACGGCCGCGATCTGGCCCGGCTGGGCCTTGCCGCAGTTGAAGGCGCCGCCCAGGACGTACGTCTGCGGCCCGCCCACCGCGGCCATGGACCCCCAGAAGTCGGTGGTGGTCGCCTGGTAGGCCACGTCCCGCAGCTGCCCGGCCAGCCGCCCGTTCTCGATCCGGAAGAACCGCTGCCCGGTGAACTGGAAGTTGTAGCGCTGCATGTCGATCGACCACGACCGGTCCCCGACCACGTAGATGCCCCGCTCGACGCCGCCGATCAGGTCCTCCGTCGACATGCCCGCCGGGTCCGGGCGCAGCGACACGTTCGCCATGCGCTGCACCGGGACGTGCCCGGGGGAGTCGGCGTACGCGCAGCCGTTGGACCGCTCGAACCCGGTCAGCCGCGCGATCCTGCGGTCCAGCTGGTAGCCCACCAGCGTCCCGTCCTTCACCAGGTCCCAGGACTGCGCGGCGACCCCCTCGTCGTCGTAGCCGACGGTGGCCAGGCCGTGCTCGGCGGTGCGGTCACCGGTGACGTTCATCAGCTCGGAGCCGTAGCGCAGCTTGCCGAGCCGGTCGAAGGTGGCGAAGGAGGTGCCGGCGTAGGCGGCCTCGTAGCCGAGCGCCCGGTCCAGCTCGGTGGCGTGCCCGACGGACTCGTGGATGGTCAGCCACAGGTTGGACGGGTCGACGACCAGGTCGTAGACGCCCGCCTCGACACTCGGCGCCCGCATCTTCTCGGCGAGCAGGGCGGGGATCCGCTCCAGCTCCCCCGCCCAGTCCCAGCCGGTCCCGGTCAGATACTCCCAGCCGCGGCCCACCGGCGGCGCCAGCGTCCGCATCGAGTCGAACTCCCCGCTGGCGGCGTCCACCGACACGGCCGTCAGCTGCGGATGCAGCCGCACCCGCTGCTGCGTGGTCACGGTGCCCGCGGTGTCGGCATAGAACTTGTTCTCGTGCACGGCCACCAGCGAGGCGTCCACATGGTCCACGCCGTCCGCCGCGAGCAGCCGCGCGCTCCAGTCGGCCAGCAGCGCCGACTTCTCCTCGTCCGGCACCGCGAAGGGGTCGATCTCGTACGAGGACACCCAGATCCGCTCGGCGTGCACGGGCTCCGCCGCCAGCTCCACCCGCTCCTCGGAACCGGCCGCGGCGATCACCCGCGCGGACAGCTTCGCCATCTCCACCGCCTGCGAGGCGACCTTGGCGGCGGCGTCCATGCTCAGGTCCACGCCGGACGCGAAGCCCCACGCCCCGCCGTGCACCACCCGCACCGCGTACCCCAGGTCGGTGGTGTCCGACGCCCCGGCCGGCCGCGCGTCCCGCAGCCGCCGGGACGCGCTGCGCACCCGCTCGCACCGGAAGTCCGCGTGCTCCGCGCCCAGCGCACGCGCGCGTGCGAGGGCGGCGTCGGCCAGCGCGCGCAGCGGAAGGGCGGTGAAGGCCTCGTCGATCGTATGTGGCACGGGGGTCTCCCTGCTCTCGTCGCCTGTCGGACCGATCATGTCGCGCGGGCGGCGCCGCGGACCACACGTTTGCCGGTCGAGTCCGCCGCTTTCTGTAGGGACTCGACAGAGCGGCCCCCCTGCCACTGTCGGTGCCCGATTGTCCGCCGTAGCGGCCCTACCGATAGGTTTTCGGATGAAGCCGCCTGTCATCGCCTGCCGCCGCCCGTCGTCGGCGGGGCGCGGGTGTGCTGTCGGAACGATAGAGACCGCTAGGAAAGGGTGATCCGTTGAGCCGCTCGGTTCTCGTCACCGGAGGCAACCGGGGCATCGGCCTCGCCATCGCCCGCGCGTTCGCCGATGCCGGTGACAACGTAGCCATCACGTACCGGTCCGGGGAGCCGCCGGCCGGCTTCCTCGCGGTCAAGTGCGACATCACCGACCCCGAGCAGGTGGAGCAGGCCTACAAGGAGATCGAGGCCCAGCAGGGCACGGTCGAGGTCCTGGTCGCCAACGCGGGCGTCACCAAGGACCAGCTCCTGATGCGCATGACCGAGGAGGACTTCGCCACGGTCGTCGACACCAACCTCACGGGCACCTTCCGGGTCGTCAAGCGCGCCAACCGCGGCATGCTGCGCGCCAAGAAGGGCCGGGTCGTCCTGATCTCCTCGGTCGTCGGACTGCTCGGTTCCGCGGGGCAGGCCAACTACGCCGCCTCCAAGGCCGGCCTGGTCGGCTTCGCGCGCTCCCTCGCCCGCGAGCTGGGCTCGCGCAACATCACCTTCAACGTCGTCGCCCCCGGTTTCGTCGACACGGACATGACCCGGGCGCTCAATGACGAGCAGCGCGAGAACATCATGGCGCAGGTGCCGCTCGGCCGGTACGCGCAGCCGGAGGAGATCGCCGCCGCGGTGCGCTTCCTCGCCTCGGACGACGCCTCGTACATCACTGGAGCCGTCATCCCCGTTGACGGCGGACTGGGAATGGGTCACTGAACACCATGAGCGGAATTCTCGAGGGCAAGCGCGTCCTGATCACCGGTGTGCTGACGGAGGCGTCCATCGCCTTCCACGCCGCGAAGCTGGCCCAGGAGCAGGGCGCCGAGGTCATCCTGACCGCGTTCCCGCGGCCCACGCTGACCGAGCGCATCGCCAAGAAGCTGCCGAAGCCCACCAAGGTCATCGAGCTGGACGTCACCAACGAGGAGCACCTCGCGCGCCTGGCCGACGTCGTCGGCGAGGAGCTGGGCGGCCTGGACGGCGTCGTGCACTCCATCGGCTTCGCCCCGCAGGACGCGCTCGGCGGCAACTTCCTGAACACGCCGTTCGAGTCGGTCGCCACGGCCATGCACGTCTCGGCGTACTCCCTGAAGGCGCTGACCATGGCCTGCCTGCCGCTGATGCAGAACGGCGGCTCGGTCGTCGGCCTCACCTTCGACGCGCAGTTCGCCTGGCCGCAGTACGACTGGATGGGCCCGGCCAAGGCCGCCCTGGAGGCCACCAGCCGCTACATCGCGCGGGACCTGGGCAAGCAGAACATCCGCTGCAACCTCGTCTCCGCCGGGCCGCTCGGCTCCATGGCCGCCAAGTCCATCCCGGGCTTCAGCGACCTCGCCGCCGTGTGGGACTCCCGTTCCCCGCTGGAGTGGGACCTGAAGGACCCGGAGCCGGCCGGCCGCGGCATCGTCGCCCTGCTGAGCGACTGGTTCCCGAAGACCACCGGCGAGATCGTCCACGTGGACGGCGGACTGCACGCCATCGGCGCCTGAGTCCGGATCCGGACCGGACCGGGCGGTCGCCGTACGGCCGTCACACCGGCCGCTGTACGTCCGAGGGGCCCGCACCCGCCAGGGGTGCGGGCCCCTCCGCGTCGCCCGCCCGCCCGCCCGTCCGTCCGGCGGGTGGCCCGCCCGGTGCGGATCAGGCGTGTGCGGTCCGGTGCGGATCAGGCGTGCGCGGGCGGACCGAACCGGCCCGGAGCGCACTGGAACGGATAGCTCGCGGCCTCGGCGGCGGCGGCCTCCGCGTCGCCCGCGCGGATCGCGTCGACCAGCCGGGCATGGTCCATGTACGCCCGCGGGGTCAGCTCCGCGCCCACGTCCGCGCGCAGCGCGTCCCGGGTGACCTCGCCGAGGTCGGCGTACATCGCCGTCATGACGTCGTTGTGCGAGGCGGCCACCACCGCCAGGTGGAAGGTCGCGTCCGCGGCCACGAACGCCTCCGCGTCGCCGCTCTCCCAGGCCTCCTCGCGCCGCACCAGCAGGGCGTCGAGCTGCTTGAGGTCCTTCTCGCCGCGCCGCTCGGCGGCCAGCTTCGCCGCGGCCGACTCCAGCGTGGAGCGCAGCTCGGCGAAGTGCCGGGGATCCGCCCCGGCGAACCGGCGCTGCATCACCCCCGCCAGCTCACTGGTGGCCACCACGTAGGTGCCGGACCCCTGGCGGATGTCCAGCAGACCGTTGTGGGCGAGGGCCCGGACCGCCTCACGGACGGTGTTGCGGGCCACGCCGAGCTGCTCGACCAGTTCGGGCTCGGTCGGGATGCGGGAGCCGACCGGCCACTCCCCGGAGGTGATCTGGCTCCGCAGCGCGGCGATGACCTGCTCGGACAGGGCCGAGCGGCGGGGATGGCTCAGAGGCATGGCTCACCTTCGCACGCGGGGACCGGGACGGGTGCCCCGGGCTGTGGACGGACTGGACAGCTAATCATCCCATCATTCTATGATGGGCCTCATGGCACGTGAGGAATCAACCCGGACGACGACACCGACCGAGCGGCAGGCACCGGCCGTGCCCCCGGCCGCGCCCGCCGCCGCCCGGACGCCCGGGGCGACACCCGGGACGACGGCCGGGACCGCGGCGAAGCACGCCCCACGCGCGTGGGCGACCCGGCTGGTCGTCGTCGGCATCGTGCTGGCCGCGCTGAACCTCCGCCCCGCCATCACCAGCCTCGGCGCGCTCCTCGAAGAGGTGCGCGACGGCCTCGGCATGAGCGGCGGCGTCGCCGGACTGCTCACCTCCGTGCCTCCGCTCTGCTTCGCGGTCTTCGGCGTCATGGCCCCCCGGCTCGCCCGCCGGTTCGGACCCGCCGCCGTGGTCTGCGCGGGCATGGCCGCCATCGGCGCCGGACTGCTCATCCGCCCCTACGCGGGCGGCACCGCCGGATTCCTGGCCGCCAGCGCCCTCGCCCTGATGGGCATCGCCGTCAGCAACGTCCTGATGCCGGTCATCGTCAAGCGCTGGTTCCCCGACCGGGTCGGCTCCATGACCGGCCTGTACTCGATGGCCCTCGCCCTGGGCACCTCGACCGCCGCCGCCGCGACCGTGCCGCTGACCGACGCGCTCGGCGGCGACTGGCAGCCCGGCCTGGCCGTGTGGGCGGCGCTCGCCCTGGCCGCCGTGCTCCCGTGGCTGCCGCTGGTCCGGGACCGCGGCCCAGCCCCCGCCGTCACCCCGGAGGCCGTACGGCAGGACCGGGAACCGGCGGAGGGGGAGGTGTCCGCGTCCGGTGCGTCCGCTCCCGGTACGCCCGTGTCCGGTACGTCCGTGTCCGGTACGCCGGCGGCCGGGCGG
Organism: Streptomyces sp. PL-25; assembly: GCF_058344915.1. NCBI lineage: Bacteria > Bacillati > Actinomycetota > Actinomycetes > Kitasatosporales > Streptomycetaceae > Streptomyces > Streptomyces sp. PL-25. The sequence goes on along the minus strand of NZ_CP136997.1, from coordinate 1,523,734 downwards.
CCCGCGCCGGCCCTGCGCATCACCCGGAGCCGTACCGCCTGGGCCCTGGCCGTCTTCTTCGGCCTCCAGGCCACCGCCGCCTACATCACGATGGGCTGGATGGCGCAGATCTTCCGCGACGCGGGTGTGTCCGCGGGCACCGCCGGACTGCTGCTCGCCGTGACCATGGTGATGGGCGTACCGCTGGCCTTCGTCATCCCGCGCGTGGCCACCCGGCTGCCCCACCAGGGTCCCATCGTCCTCGTGCTCGGACTGTGCGGCCTCGCCGGATACGCGGGCCTGTACTTCGCCCCGTCCGGCGGATCCTGGGCCTGGGCCATCCTGCTCGGCGTCTCCAACTGCGCCTTCCCGCTCGCGCTCACCATGGTCGGCATGCGGGCCCGGACCGGCGCGGGCGTGGCCCAGCTGTCGGCGTTCGCCCAGAGCACCGGCTACCTGATCTCCATCCCCGGGCCGCTGCTCGTCGGTGTGCTGAACCAGAGCAGCGGCGGCTGGGGCCTGCCCATCGCGCTGATGAGCGGCCTGATGATCCCGCAGATGGTGGTGGGCTGGCTGGCGGGCCGCGACCGCACGGTCGAGGAGGAGGCGGCGCGCTGAGCCGCCCCCCGGCTCACTTCCGCGGGGCGGGAGTGCGAGACTGGGGCCATGCAGCCTGTGCTCGACCCGAACCCGAAGAACAGCCAGAAGAAGATGCTGCTGGTCTTCGGGTCGTTCTTCGCCATCTTCGTGATCATCGCCGTCGTCGCGACCCTCGTCGCTCCCTGACACCCGGCGGCACGCGCCCGGCTCCCACCCGGTGCTCACCGGCGCCCCTCGCGGCGGTCCGGGGGCAGGGCTGGTGCCCGGGGGTAGGGCTATCCCCCCGTCCCCTAGGGGGCGCGGGTCAGGGTCAAGTGGGTGGGAATCCGGATGGGCCGGGGGCCGCCGTTTCCGTACCTTCGTGGTGTGGCCGCGGAACAGCGGTCCGCGGAGCACCCGAAGACCAGCGGAGGCAAGCATGTCGGCCCATACGCAGACCCGGCCCCACCCGGCGACCTCGGGTGGCGTCGACATCCGGTTGCCGTGGTGGGCCCTGGCCCTGCCGGCCCTCGCCTTCGTCGTCCTGCTCGTACTGATATCGAACCCGTCGAACGCCCATGCGGCAACCGGCGAGCCCGCGATCACCCAGCTGCTGGAGCACGCCCAGCATCTCCTCGGCCGCTGAGCCGTACGCCCCCGACCGGCACGGTCCGCGCAGGTCCCCGGCCCGCCCACAGCGCGACGCCCCTGTCAACTCCCTGCGCCCCATGGCCTGTTTCGTGCGAAGCTGGGAGTCATGAGCGCCGCAGAACCCCGCAGGATCGTCCTCTTCCGCCATGCGAAAGCCGACTGGCCGCAGGTGACCGACCATGAGCGACCGCTCGCCGAGCGGGGCCGCAAGGACGCCGCGGTGGCCGGCCGCAGACTGGCCGACGCCGGTGTCCCGTTCGACCTGGCTCTGTGCTCGACCGCGGTCCGGACCCGGGAGACCTGGAAGCTCGCCGTCCACGAGCTGCCGGACCGGCCGAAGACCGTCTACGAGGAGCGGATCTACGATGCCTCGCCCGGCGAGCTGATCGCCGTGCTCAACGAAACCCCCGACGATGTGCGCAACGCCGTCCTGATCGGCCACAACCCGGGCGTCCAGGGACTGGCCGAGATCCTGTCCGGCACGGCCGAGGACGACGCCCGCGAGCGGATGGGCCGCCGCGGCTTCCCGGCCGCCGCCTTCGCCGTCGTCACCTTCGACGGCTCCTGGAAGAGCCTGGAACCGGGCGTGGCCACGCTGACCGACTACTGGGCGCCGTCGGAGTAGCCCGCCCCGGCCCGCACGGGCCCGATACGACGGGCACGGCCCGATACGACGGGCATGGCCTGGCTTGGCACGGTACGGCAGGCGCGGGCCCTGTTCGACGGGAGCGACCGGCGCGGACTCGACTCCGCCCGGCGAGCATGGGCCTGGCCTGGTGGAGCACGGTTCGCGCGGCTCGCACGGGGGAGACCCGGCAGCGGCCCGGCCCAGGGACGGCCCGGCGCGGGCCGTGTTCGGCCCGGGACGACCGGCGCCGGCTCGATCCGGCACGGCCGACGCGGGCCCGGCCTGGTGCCGTACGGCTCGTACGGGCGCGACCCGGCCTCTCGCGACCGGCACTGGCTCGTCCGTGCAGGCCCCACCGGCACGGGCACCGTCGGGGGACCTGGGTGAGGATGATTCCGTGCGGGCCCGGACCGGCAAGGGCATGACAAACGCGGGCATGGCCCGAGCCCAGGTCAGGCCCACGCGCCTGGACCCGGGCCGACACGCCCCGCCCGGCGGACGCGCACAGCAGGCTCCTGGCGCGCCCCCGGACAGGATGACCGCAGGGTGGGTGTCCGTGCGCCCACCGGTGGGCGCACGGACGGGGGACAGCTCAGCGCTCCTCGTGCGCGTCCGCCGCCTCGACCTCTTCGCGGGTCACGCCGAGCAGATACAGGACCGTGTCGAGGAAGGGCACGTTCACCGCGGTGTACGCCGCCTCGCGCACCACCGGCTTGGCGTTGAAGGCGACCCCGAGGCCCGCCGCGTTCAGCATGTCCAGGTCGTTGGCACCGTCACCGATCGCCACGGTCTGCGCCAGCGGAACACCCGCCTCGGCGGCGAACCGGCGCAGCAGCCGCGCCTTGCCCGCCCGGTCGACGATCTCGCCCGTGACCCGGCCCGTGAGCTTCCCGTCGACTATCTCCAGCGTGTTGGCCTGCGCGAAGTCCAGCCCGAGCCGGTCCTTCAGATCGTCCGTGACCTGGGTGAAGCCACCCGAGACCACGCCGACCTGGTAGCCGAGGCGCTTCAGCGTGCGGATCAGCGTCCGCGCGCCCGGCGTGAGCCGCACCTCGCTGCGCACCTTCTCCACCACCGAGGCGTCCAGCCCCGCCAGCAGCGCCACCCGGGCGTGCAGCGACTGCTCGAAGTCCAGCTCCCCGCGCATCGCGGCGGCCGTCACCTCGGCGACCTCGTCCTCGCACCCCGCGTGCGCGGCGAACAGCTCGATCACCTCGTCCTGGATGAGGGTCGAGTCCACGTCCATGACGACCAGGCGCTGCGCCCGGCGGTGCAGGCCCGCCGCGACGACCGCGACATCGACGCCCAGGGCCGCCGCGTCCGTCGCCAGCGCGGTGCGCAGCGGTTCCGTCTCCACCCCGGACACGGCGAACTCCACGGCCGTCACCGGGTACTTGGCCAGCCGGAAGACACGGTCGATGTTGCCGCCGGTCTTGGTGATGCGTGCCGCGATCTGGGCGGTGGCCTCGGCGGTGAGCGGATGGCCGAGCACGGTGACCAGCGAGCGCCCCAGGCCGCGCGGCCGGTTGTCGCCGCGACCGGAGATGATCTCCGCCTGCATCCTCATCGACTCGGCCCAGCTGTGCACCGTGGCGCGCAGGTCGCCCTCGAGACCGGCGGGCGGCTGGGTGACGAGCGCGCACAGCACCATCCGGCCGCGGGTGACGACCTGCTCGATGTCGACCACGTCGACGGAGTAGGCCGCGAGGGTGTCGAAGAGGCCGGCCGTGATGCCGGGCCTGTCCTTCCCGAAGATCTTGACGAGAAGGGTGAGGTCATCGGAACTCTGCGAAGCACTCATGGTGCCTTCCACCGTATCCGGCACCCAGTGCCTCCTGCCCCTCAGGTCCGCCTGGCGGACGGCGAACACTCGGGGTCGGCCGGATGACCGCCGCCCGACGATCGGGCCACGGCACCGGGACCCACGGCGTGTCGCTCCACCGGAAGGCCCGGTCGCTCCACCGGAGCGTCCGGCGGGCCATGGTGGAGGGGGAGGGACGGCGGGCCTCCGCGATACTGCGCCTCGGGGCACCCGGTGCCATGGCCTCCCGCCGGGTGGCGCGATCTCGACGGCGGAGTCCGCCTCAGCGCCCCTGCGACCGGGCGGCCCGCCGTGGCACCGAGTGCGTAGCGGGCGGCCCCCGGACCGGAGCCGCATCCGTCCGCCCTGGCCACACCGCCCGCTCCGTCCGCCCCGGCCGCGCCGCCTGTCACCGCCCCCGGCGACCGCCTCGGTGACCGCCCCGGGGCCACTGCGGAGCCACCCCGGTGGCTCCGTCCGCGCCCGCCCCGCCCCGCCGCGGACCGGACGCACCCGCACCCGCCGCCCCCTGACCGCCCAGCTCACGAGGGCGGCGGCGACCGACGACGCCTCCGTCCGTGACGGTCCTGCGTCCGCCCCGCCCCGCCCCGCACCCCGCCCCGCGCACCCCAGCCCCGTGGCCGTACCTCGGACAGACCGTCCGTCACTTCCGGCGGACCGTCCGTCGCGCGGCGCGGGCGGCCGCCACCGCATGTCCGCCTCGGGGTGAATGCCACACTCCGTCCTCGTTTCCACCGGACGTGCGTCACCGACCGGTTGCCTGCGTTACCTACTCATGACAAGGCCCGGCTTTCGGTCAGAGGGCGGAGCCTGGAATAGTTCAGCACGATGTTCGACATCCCTAGACTCCCCGCTACGGGGGCAATTCGGGGGACAACTCAGTGGGGCTTGGAGTGCCGGAACTCGTACTGGAAACACATGGACGGACCTGGACGCTCGATCCGTCCCGGACCTACACCCTCGGCCGTGATCCGCAGGGTGACATCGCATTCGACGACGCCAGGGTCTCCTGGCGCCACGCCACGGTCAGCCACAACGGCCGCAGTTGGGTGATCGAGGACCACGGCAGCACCAACGGCACGTTCGTGCGGGGGCAGCGGGTCCAGCAGACGGAGATCGGCCCGGGTTCGGCCGTCCACCTCGGCAACGCCACCGACGGCCCGTGCCTGAACCTCTCGGCCGCGGCGGCGGCCGCCGCCGCACCGCAGGCGCAGCCCTACGCCGCGCAGGGCGCCGGGGCGGGCTGGGCCGGGCAGCAGGCGCAGCAGCCGCCGGCCGTCCAGCCGGACCCGCAGGCCGGCTGGCAACAAGCCCAGGCCCAGGCACCGCAGGCGGCGGCGATCCCGCAGCAGCCGGTGCCGCAGCAGGGCCCCGGTGGTGGCGCGGGGGCGCCGCCGGCCCACGGCGACCGCAGCCCCACCACGTTCCACCAGTTCTCCCTGGGCCGTGTGATGCGCATCGGCCGTGCCCTGGAGAACGACCTGGTCGTCTCCGACCTCCAGGTCTCCCGCAATCACGCGGAGTTCCACGCGACGCCCGACGGCCGCATGGAGATCCGCGACCTGGGCTCGCACAACGGCACGTACGTCAACGGCCAGCCGATCACCAAGGGCGGCTCGGCGACGCTCGGCCCGACCGACATCGTCGGTGTCGGCCACTCGACGTTCCGGATCGTCGGCGACCGCCTGGAGGAGTTCGTCGACACCGGTGAGGTGTCCTTCTCCGCCCGTCATCTGACCGTCACGGTCGACGGCGGCAAGCAGATCCTCAAGGACGTCTCGTTCGGCGTCCCGGAGAAGTCGCTGATCGCGGTCATCGGCCCGTCCGGTTCCGGCAAGTCGACCCTGCTCAAGGCGCTCACCGGCTACCGCCCGGCCGACCAGGGCGAGGTCCTCTACGACAACCGGAACCTGTACAAGCAGTTCGCCGAGCTGCGCCAGCGCATCGGTCTGGTCCCGCAGGACGACATCCTGCACAAGGAGCTGACCGTCAAGAAGGCCCTGAAGTACGCGGCCAAGCTGCGCTTCCCGGCCGACACCACGGGCGCCGAGCGCGACGCCCGTATCGACGAGGTGCTGCGCGAGCTGAAGCTCGACCCGCACAAGGACAAGAAGGTCACCTCGCTCTCCGGCGGCCAGCGCAAGCGCGTCTCGGTCGCCCTGGAGCTGCTGACCAAGCCGTCGCTGATCTTCCTGGACGAGCCGACCTCCGGCCTCGACCCGGGCATGGACCGCGATGTGATGACGCTGCTGCGCGGCCTCGCCGACGACGGCCGCACCGTCCTGGTCGTCACCCACTCGGTGGCCGAGCTGGCCATCTGCGACAAGCTCCTGGTGATGGCGCCGGGCGGCAGCGTCGCCTACTTCGGTCCGCCCGAGGAGGCGCTGAACTTCTTCGGCTACGAGAGCTGGGCCGACGTCTTCTCGGCGTTCGAGAACTACCGCGACTACGACTGGGCGGGCCGCTGGAAGGGCTCGCAGCACTACCAGATGTACGCCGCGGACATCGACGCGGTCGCCCCGCAGTCGGCGGCCGTGCCGCCGCCGCAGGCCATCAGGCCGCCCAAGCCGCAGGCATGGGGTTCGCAGCTGCTGACCCTGATCCGGCGGTATGTGTCGGTGATCGTCTCCGACAAGGGCTTCCTGGCGCTGACGGTGATCCTTCCGGCGGTGCTCGGCGCGGTCAGCCTGCTGATCGACCACGAGAAGGGCCTGCTGGTCAACCCGATCAACTCGCGGACGCATCTGCCCACCCCGAACGGCACCGCGACCACGGTCCTGCTGATCCTCGCGGTCGGCGCGTGCTTCGCGGGCGCGGCGAACTCGGTGCGCGAGCTGATCAAGGAACGGGTGATCTACGAACGGGAGCGGGCCACCGGCCTGTCCCGGTCGGCGTACCTGATGTCGAAGGTCGTCGTGCTCGGCCTGATCACCGTGCTCCAGGGGCTGATGGTCGGCCTGATCGGCTTCTCCAGCCGGGAGATCCCCGGCAAGGGGCTGGTCCTGGGCAGTGCCACGCTCTTCGAGCTGTGCCTGCCGATCATGGCGCTCGGCTTCACCTCGATGATGGTGGGCCTGGTCATCTCCTCGCTGGTGAAGACCGCCGAGAAGACGATGCCGCTGCTGGTGATGTTCGCGATCATCCAGGTCGTGTTCACCGGCTGCCTGTTCACGCTGCACGGCACGCTCGGCGTCAACGAGTTCTCGTACCTGATGCCCTCGCGCTGGGCGGTGGCGGGCGCCGGCACCACGCTGGACCTCAACAACATCGCCCCGAACGTCGACGACCCGACCAGCACCGACCCGCTGTGGGACCACACGGTCTCGGCCTGGAGCCTCGACATGGCCGCGCTGATCGCGCTCGGTGTGGTCTGCGGCTTCCTGGTGGCGCGCTTCCTGCGCCGCCACGAGCCGGAGGTCATGCGCAAGTGACGGCCGGCGCACCCCGCGCGCGGTGAGACGCGAGCGGTGACACGGGCCGCGGGGGACCGCGGCGCACCGTGCGAAGAGCGGCGAAGGGCGGCACCCGTACCGGGTGCCGCCCTTCCGCGTCGTGCCGTCAGAGGTCCGCGCCGACCCCCTGGGGTCAGTACGCGCTGTTGACGTTGTCGATCGAGCCGTAGCGGTGGGCGGCGTAGTTGGCCGCGGCGGTGATGTTGGCGACCGGGTCGTAGATGTTCGTCGGCGTGCCGGGCACGTGGTAGGTGTTGAAGGTCGGCTGGATGACCTGGAGCAGGCCCTTGGAGGGTATGCCGTTGCGGGCGTTGATGTCCCAGCCGTTCATGGCCATCGGGTTGCCCGAGGACTCCCGCATGATGTTGCGGTGCAGGCCGCTGTAGGAGCCGGGGATGTTGTGCTGGCGCATGATCGACAGCGACTTGCGGATCCAGCCGTCGAGGTTGTTGCCGTAGCTGGTGGCCGCGGCGACCGGCTCCATGCGGGGACGCCCGGCGGACCGGGAGGCGGCCTTCTCGGCCTTGCGGGCGGCCTCCGCCTTGTGGCGGGCCGCGGCCGCGGCCTTGTGCTGCGCGGCGGCGGTACGGGCCTTGTGCTGCGCGGCGGCCTGCTTCTTGGCCTCGATGGCCTGGATCTTGACGCTGGTGCCGGCGAGCTGGTCGGTGACGCTGGCCTTGACGTCCTTGACCGGCTGCGAGCCGATCTGCACCGGGGCCGCCACGGTGTCGGCGGACGCGGTGGTGTGGTCGCCGCCGGGGACGGCGGTGAAGGCGATCGCGGCGGCACCGAGGACGGCGACAGAGGCGACGGCGGCCTTGTGGGTACGGGTCAGGGCACGACTGGATCGGGGGATGCGGAAGTTTGCAGGCATGGTGAAACGGACCTCTTCGAGTAGCGCGGAGGTCGCTCTCCGGACTGCGGGAGGGGGTCCTTCCCACACGAACGCCGCGAACGGAAATCCGCGGCGCTGAGCGACGAGAGCAATTCTTAGCTGCCGCAAAATCCGAGGGCAAAGGTGTGACGTACGAAGCCGGGTAGTGGATCAGGAAGCGACAAAACGGGACAGACTGGGGTACCTGTCCCGTTCACCGGGGGAGAGTCCTCTCCTATGCCCCTTCGTACGTGATGTGCGCCCTATGTGCGTCCTCACATGGGGGGCGGGTCATTCTCACGGTTGGTTGCCGTCGCAACGCATTGTGTGAGTGGCCTCCTCCGCAGGGAGGAGACGAGCGCGGCCGACGTAGTGCCATGGGCGTGCCCGCGTACGGCCTCCGCACGACCACGCACGGCCGCGTACGACCACGCAGGGCCGTATACGACGACACACGGCCGCGTACGGCCGCGCGCACGGCCTCGCTCCGGCCTGCCCACTCCCGCCGCGTCCCCGTCCCCTGTCCCTGTCTCTGTCCCCGTCCCCTGTCCTCTGTCCTCGTCTCCGTCCTCGTCTCCGTCCCCGTCCCCGTCCCCAGACCTAGGTCCGGCGGCCCCGCGGAGGCGTCCGCAGGTCCCATCCCCCTGTCACACCGCGCCGGTACCGTGAGGTCATGAGTCAAGGCCCCCGGTCCGGCCTCGGTGCGGTGAGTGCCGCGCTGCTGGCCATGAGCAGGCACCTGGAGGTGCGCGACGTCCTGAAGACGATCGTCGCCTCGGCCCGCGAGCTGCTCGACGCGCAGTACGCCGCGCTCGGCGTCCCGGACGACCACGGCGGCTTCGCCCAGTTCGTGGTCGACGGGGTCAGCGAGGAGCAGTGGCGGGCCATCGGCCCGCTCCCGCGCCAGCACGGCATCCTCGCCGCGATGCTGCACCAGACGGAGTCCGAGCGCCTGGCAGACGTGCGCACCGACCCGCGCTTCGGGGGCTGGCCGGCCGCCCACCCGGAGATGTCCGACTTCCTGGGCCTGCCCATCCGCGACGGCGACGAGGTCATCGGGGCCCTGTTCCTGGCCAACAAGCGCTGCCCCAGGCCGGCCGGCGGCTGCGGCTTCACGGAGGAGGACGAGGAACTGCTCGCCCTTCTCGCCCAGCACGCCGCCATCGCCCTCACCAACGCCCGCCTCTACGAGCGCAGCCGCGAGCTCACCATCGCCGAGGAGCGCTCCCGCCTCGCCCACGAGCTGCACGACGCGGTCAGCCAGAAGCTGTTCTCCCTGCGCCTGACCGCCCAGGCCGCCGCCGCCCTCGTCGACCGCGACCCGGTGCGCGCCAAGGGCGAGCTCCAGCAGGTGGCCGTGCTCGCCGCGGAGGCCGCCGACGAGCTGCGCGCCGCCGTGGTCGAGCTGCGCCCGGCCGCCCTCGACGAGGACGGCCTGGTCGCCACCCTGCGCACCCAGATCCAGGTCCTCGACCGCGCGCACAGCGCCCGTGTCACCTTCACCGCCCGCGGCTTCCGCGCGCTGCCGGCCGCCCAGGAGGAGGCCGTGCTCCGGGTCGCCCAGGAGGCCCTGCACAACGCGCTGCGCCACTCCGGCGCCGCGCATGTCGACGTCACCCTGGACCGCCGCGGCCCCGGCGCCGTCCTGCGCGTCACCGACGACGGCACCGGCTTCGACCCGCGCGCGGTGCGCCGCGCCGGACGCCATCTCGGCCTGGTCTCCATGCGGGACCGGGCGAGCGGCGCCGGCGGCACGCTCACGGTGGAATCGGCGCCCGGCAAGGGCACCACGATCGAGATGGAGGCCCCGGGTGGCTGACGCAATCAAGGTGCTGGTCGTCGACGACCACCAGGTGGTCCGCCGGGGCCTGCGCACCTTCCTGGAGGTGCAGGACGACATCGAGGTGGTCGGCGAGGCGGCCGACGGCGCCGAGGGCGTGCAGCGGGCCGAGGAGCTGAGACCCGACGTGGTCCTGATGGACGTCAAGATGCCCGTCATGGACGGCGTCGAGGCGCTGCGCAGGCTGCGCGAGCTGGGCAACGCCGCGCGCGTGCTCATCGTCACCAGCTTCACCGAGCAGCGCACCGTGGTCCCGGCCCTGCGCGCGGGCGCCGCCGGGTACGTGTACAAGGACGTGGACCCGGACGCGCTCGCCGGCGCCATCAGATCCGTGCACGCCGGTCATATCCTGCTCCAGCCCGAGGTCGCCGGCGCCCTGCTGTCCCAGGAGGACACCGGCCTCGGCCAGGGCCGCGGCACCACCCTCACCGACCGGGAGCGCGAGGTGCTGGGTCTCATAGCGGACGGCCGCTCCAACCGCGAGATCGCCCGCGCCCTGGTCCTCTCCGAGAAGACCGTCAAGACCCACGTGTCCAACATCCTGATGAAGCTCGACCTGGCGGACCGCACCCAGGCCGCGCTGTGGGCCGTACGCCACGGTGCGGCCGGCTGACCCGACCGCACCGGCACCGCGCACGGCACCTGGCACATGGCGCACGCACACGGCACACGGCGCATGGCGCACGGCAACGGAACGTTCCGTTCCGGACTGAGATTCATACCGTCGTGGGAATGTCCCCCGGATGGCGCAACCTCCGGGGGCCCCGGCCGTTCTCCAGTGCGTGCCGCGGCGACTGCCGCGGCGGACACCAGAAGGGCTTGGAACGTGAAGAACCTGAAGAAGGCAGCGGCCGCGACGATGGTGGCCGGCGGACTCATCGCCGCCGGTGCCGGAATGGCCTCCGCCGCCGACGGCGCCACGGCGGCCGGTGCCGCCAAGGGCTCCCCGGGCGTCGTCTCGGGCAACACCATCCAGGTGCCCGTCGCCGTCCCGGTCAACGCCGTCGGCAACAGCGTCAACGTCATCGGCGTCCTGAACCCGGCCTTCGGCAACCTCGGCCTCAACCGCTGAGAACGGCGCCACACCGATGCCCACGGCCTCCCGGGTCCACCCCGGGAGGCCGGTCGGCTCAGCACCCCCCGCGCAGCAGCCCCACCGCTTCTACCGCGTGCCCCTCTCCCGCTTCTCCCGCTCCTCGATCACGGAGTTGTACGCCGCCACCTGCGCCCGCCGCGCCGTACGCTCCACCGGCCGCAGCGCGGCCCCCCGCGCGGCCATCTCCGACGCGCTCACCGCGCCGCCGTGCCCGTTGCCGTACGCCAGCGACACCAGCAGCCCCACCCGCTGCGCCAGCTCCAGCACCCGCACCGCCCGCGGCGGATACCCGGGCGCGAGCACCTCGCGGCCCCGCTCGGCCCGCGCCCGGTAGGCGTCGAGTGCCGCCTCCGCCACCGGCCCCGACCCGGCGACGTCCAGCCGCGACAGCACCTCGGTCGCCTCCCGCAGCGCCTCGGCGAGTTCCCGCTCGGCCTCGCCCAGCGACGGCACGTCGGCGGGCGGCGCCTCCCGCGCCGGCAGCACATGCCAGACCACCTCGGCGTGCACATCACCCGCCGGCCCCGCCTCGCGCACCTCGGGCACCAGCCCGAGCGCGGCACCGTGGCACACCACCCCCTCACCGGCCTCCAGCGCCCGCGCGTTGAACTCCGGCGGACCGCTCAGCCCCAGCGGATGACCCGGCACCGGCAGCGCCACCCGCAGGGCACCCGCCCCGAGCGTGCGCAGCCGCCCCAGCGCGAGCGTGAGCCCGACCGGCCCCGACTCGCCGGGCAGCCCCGCCACCCGGTGGACGGCGTCCTCACCCACCACGGCGAGCACGGCGTCGTCCGGCGCGACAAGTCCGGCAAGAAGGGCATTTCCCCAAGCTGCGAGGCGTCCTGAACGCGGTTCCGAGAGCATGCGTCCACCCTAAGGACCGGACCGATGGAACAGCCCGCCCGGCCGGTGGCGTAGATTCGGTGGGGGCTGCGCCCACCGGCGCGGCGGACCGAGCCACAGGCGTACGCGACAGCCGAGACCGGCGGCACACTGCAAGGGGAGACAACGCGCTCATGAGCGATGTTCTGGAGCTTCAGGACGTATCCGTGGTCCGCGAGGGCCGGGCTCTGGTGGACCAGGTCTCCTGGTCGGTCAAGGAGGGCGAGCGCTGGGTCATCCTCGGCCCGAACGGCGCCGGCAAGACCACCCTCCTGAACGTCGCCTCCAGCTACCTCTACCCCAGCAAGGGCACCGCCACCATCCTCGGCGAGACCCTCGGCAGGCCCGGCACCGACGTCTTCGAACTGCGCCCCCGCATCGGCGTGGCCGGTATCGCCATGGCCGAGAAGCTCCCCAAGCGCCAGACCGTCCTGCAGACCGTGCTGACCGCCGCCTACGGCATGACCGCCGGCTGGCAGGAGGAGTACGAGGACGTCGACGAGCAGCGCGCCCGCGCCTTCCTCGACCGCCTCGGCATGACCGACTACCTCGACCGGCGCTTCGGCACCCTCTCCGAGGGCGAGCGCAAGCGCACCCTGATCGCCCGCGCCCTCATGACCGACCCCGAACTGCTGCTCCTGGACGAGCCCGCCGCCGGACTCGACCTCGGCGGCCGCGAGGACCTGGTCCGCCGGCTCGGCCGGCTGGCCCGCGACCCGATCGCCCCCTCCATGATCATGGTCACCCACCACGTCGAGGAGATCGCGCCCGGCTTCACCCACGTCCTGATGATCAACCAGGGCAAGGTGCTCGCCGCCGGACCACTGGAGCTGGAGCTGACCTCCCGCAACCTCTCCCGCTGCTTCGGCCTCCCGCTCGTCGTCGAGCAGGTCGGCGACCGCTGGACCGCCCAGGGCCTCCCGCTCTCCTGACCCGCGCCGAACTCCCCGCCCGGACAGCCGACTCGCCTGCCGTCGCCGTCAACGGCCGCCCCCTCGGCCCCGGTTGACGACCGCTTCCCCGAACCCTGCACCGAGCCACCCCCCGTGCGCCCTGTCGGTCACGCGACCCGCGGTCCTACCATGACCATGTGAACGACATCGACGCATGGGTGTGGTGGCTCGTCGGCGCGGCTGCGCTCGGAATCCCGCTCGTGGTGACCGCGATGCCCGAGTTCGGCATGCTCGCGGTCGGCGCCGTCGCCGCCGCGATCGCCGCTGGACTCGGTTTCGGGACCGTCATCCAGGTCCTCGCCTTCCTCGCCGTCTCCGTCGCCCTCCTCGCCGTCGTACGCCCCATCGCCGCCCGGCACAGCAGGCAGAGTCCCCGACTCGCCACCGGCATCGACGCGTTGAAGGGCAGGCAGGCCCTCGTGCTCGAACGCGTCGACGGCGCCGGCGGACGGATCAAGCTCGCCGGCGAGACCTGGTCCGCACGGGCGCTCGACCCCGACCGCAGCTACGAGCCCGGGGCCGAGGTCGACGTGGTCGAGATCGAGGGAGCCACCGCCATCGTCATATGACCTGCGCCGAACACCCCACGAGGCGGTCGACGGTCTGTCAGACTCGACCAGCAAGATCTTCAACAGCCGCAGAGCCCATAAGATCTTCCTAGAGCGCCGAGGCGGAGAGGGGACAGGGAACCCACGATGGAACCGGTCATCATCGTCCTGATCATTCTGGTGGTGTTGGTCTTCATCGCCCTGATCAAGACCATCCAGGTCATCCCACAGGCCAGCGCGGCCATCGTGGAGCGCTTCGGCCGCTACACGCGGACACTGAACGCGGGCCTCAACATCGTCGTCCCGTTCATCGACACCATCCGCAACCGCATCGACCTGCGCGAACAGGTCGTGCCGTTCCCGCCGCAGCCGGTGATCACCCAGGACAACCTGGTCGTCAACATCGACACCGTCATCTACTACCAGGTGACCGACGCCCGCGCCGCGACCTACGAGGTCGCCAGCTACATCCAGGCGATCGAGCAGCTCACCGTCACCACCCTGCGCAACATCATCGGCGGCATGGACCTGGAGCGCACCCTCACCTCGCGCGAGGAGATCAACGCGGCCCTGCGCGGCGTCCTCGACGAGGCCACCGGCAAGTGGGGCATCCGCGTCAACCGCGTCGAGTTGAAGGCCATCGAGCCGCCCACCTCCATCCAGGACTCGATGGAGAAGCAGATGCGCGCCGACCGTGACAAGCGCGCCGCCATCCTCCAGGCCGAAGGTGTGCGGCAGTCCGAGATCCTGCGCGCCGAGGGCGAGAAGCAGTCCCAGATCCTGCGCGCCGAGGGTGAGGCCAAGGCCGCCGCGCTGCGCGCCGAGGGCGAGGCCCAGGCCGTCCGTACGGTCTTCGAGGCCATCCACGCCGGCGACCCGGACCAGAAGCTGCTCTCCTACCAGTACCTCCAGATGCTGCCGAAGATCGCCGAGGGCGACGCCAACAAGCTCTGGATCGTCCCCAGCGAGATCGGCGACGCCCTCAAGGGACTCTCCGGCGCCATGGGCAACTTCGGCCCCCTGGGCGGCAATTCGGGCGGCGGCGGCAACGGCGGCGGCAGCACCGTACCGGCCCAGAACGACGGCAGGAACGCCCCCGCCGAACGCCGCGAGAAGCCCTTCATCGACTGAGGCGCCGGGCCGTCAGGACTCCGGGGCAGCGGGCCAGAGGACACCGGGCCAGAGGACACCGGGACAGCGGAGAACGGGCACCCGGAGACACGGGTGCCCGCGGCCGGTGGACCGGAGGACGTCAGGCGGCCTCGCGGGCCAGCCAGTCCGGCAGCGCCGCACGGTCGTCCGCGCCCAGCGCGAACAGCATCGCGTCCGCCGGTGTCGGCTCGAACGGCTCCCGCAGCAAGGGCATCCCCGCCTCCTGAGGAGTCCGGTCCGCCTTGCGGTGGTTGTCCTCCGCGCACGAGGCCACCGTGTTCAGCCAGGTGTCCTGCCCGCCGTGCGACCGCGGTATGACATGGTCCACGGTCGTCGCCCGCCGCCCGCAGTACGCGCACCGGTGCCGGTCACGCACCAGGACACCCCGCCTCGACCACGGTGCTTGTCTTCGGAAGGGCACCCGTACGTACCGGCACAGCCGGATCACCCGGGGCGCGGGGATGTCCACCGCGGCCCCGCGCATCCGCAGTTCGGGGTGGGCCTGCTCGACGACGGCCTTGTCCTGGAGCACCAGCACCACGGCTCGGTTCAACGTCACCGTCGACAGCGGCTCGAAGCTCGCGTTCAGCACCAGCGTGTCCCGCATCCGGCCCACCTCCCGTGTGCACCTGCCCACCCCCCGGCGGGCCCGGCTCAACTCTCTACGGGCGCGTCGGGATGGACAACGCAATAAAAATGCCCGCCTCCGATCACTTCCAAGACCAGAGGCGGGCAAACGTTCCGTGAACGCGAAATCGCGCGGCGGGGGGCTCAGCTTTCGGCGGGCACCTCGTACTCACCGATCAGCTGCGCCCGCGCCAGCGTGTGGAACCGCAGGTTGAAGCCCACCACGGCGGGCGAGGCGTCCGCGTCCGGACCGAGCTTGTCCTGATCGACGGCGTACACCGTGAAGACGTACCGGTGCGGCCCGTCCCCGGGCGGCGGCGCGGCACCGCCGAAGTCCTTCGACCCGTAGTCGTTGCGCGCGTGCACCGCGCCCTCGGGCAGGCCCTCGAACCTCCCGCCGCCCGCACCGGCCGGCAGCTCCGTCACCGAGGCCGGGATGTCGAACACCACCCAGTGCCAGAACCCGCTGCCCGTCGGCGCGTCCGGGTCGTAGCAGGTGACGGCGAAGCTCTTGGTCCCGGCCGGGAAACCCTCCCAGCGCAGCTGCGGCGAGGTGTTCCCCGCCGACTGGACCTGGGCGTCCTTGAGCCTCGCGCCCTCCTGCACGTCGTCGCTCGTCACCGTGAACGACGGCACGGGCGGATGGAAGTCGTGGGGGAGTGGCCGCCGCTTCAGCTCGGGCACCTCGGTACCTCCTGGTCGTTCTGATCGTTCCGGCTGTCGGTACCGACCTTAGGGCCTTGCTAGAACCAGCTCCGCTTGCTGCCGACCTCGGCGATCCACTGGTGCAGATACGCCGCCCAATCGGTGCGCTGATAGTCGTGCAGGCCCACCTGGAACGAGCGGTAGGTGTCGCTGCCCTCGCTGAACAGACCGGGCTTCTTGTCCATCTCCATCACCACGTCCATCGCCTGCTCGTCGGCGACGAAGCTCAGCTCGACCTCGTTCAGACCCCGGTACTCCGACGGCGGGTAGAACTCGATCTCCTGGTAGAACGGCAGCCGCTGCCGTGTCCCGCGGATGTGACCGCGCTCCATGTCCGCGTGCTTGAACCGGAAGCCCAGCTGGATGAACGCGTCCAGGATCGCCTTCTGCGCCGGCATCGGGTGCACGTTGATCGGGTCGAGGTCACCGGAGTCCACCGCACGGGCGATCGCCAGCTCCGTCGTCACTCCGATGTTCATGCCGCGCAGCGCCTGCCCGTCGATCATCGTGACCGGCGTCTCCCAGGGGATCTCCAGACCGAAGGGCACCGTGTGCACGGCACCGGCCTGGAGCTCGAAGGCCCCACCGAGCCGCACCTTGGTGAACTCGATGTTCTGCTTGTACTCCTCGTCGCCGCTCTCCACCTCGACCCTGGCCTGCAGCCCGACCGAAAGACCCTCGATCGCCTGGTTCACGGACCCGCCCTGGATCCGCACCTCGCCCTGGACGACACCGCCCGGCACGACGTTGACCTCGTGCAGTTCGGTCTCGACGGACGCCCCGCCGGCTCCGAGGCTCGCGAGCAGCTTCCTGAACGCCATGACTCTCCTTATACGGTGTGGATCCCTGATCCCTACATACGCGATGCGGCCCCGACCGGTTCCGCGTCCACACCCTGGCAAGGGGAGGGATCTTTGACCAGTCCTTGAGACCCACCCGTCTGGACTACGCTCGGAAGCCATGATCGCGCCCTCGGACCGTACGCCGCTGCCCAGAGACTTCTTCGACCGTCCCGTCCTGGAGGTCGCCCCCGACCTCCTGGGGCGGACCCTGGTCCGGACGACCCCCGACGGCCCGATCGTCCTGCGCCTGACCGAGGTCGAGGCATACGACGGCCCGAACGACCCCGGATCCCACGCCTACCGCGGCCGTACGCCCCGCAACGCCGTGATGTTCGGCCCGCCCGGACACGTGTACGTCTACTTCACCTACGGCATGTGGCACTGCATGAACCTGGTGTGCGGTCCGGAAGGACAGGCGAGCGGGGTCCTGCTCCGGGCCGGCGAGATCACGGAAGGCGCCGAACTCGCCCGCACCCGCAGGCTCTCGGCCCGCAACGACAAGGAACTGGCCAAGGGCCCCGCCCGGCTGGCCACGGCCCTCGGTGTGGACCGCGCCCTGGACGGCACCGACGCCTGCGCGGCGGGCGACACCCCGATCCGCATCCTCACCGGCATACCGACACCCTCCGGCCAGGTCCGCAGCGGCCCCCGCACCGGCGTCGCCGGCGAGGGCGGCAACGGCGACGTCCACCCCTGGCGCTACTGGGTCGCCGACGACCCGACGGTGAGCCCGTACCGCGCCCACGTGCCCAAGAAGCGCCGAAGTTGACTCGCCTCGGGAAGGTGCGTAATGTATCCCGAGCCGCTGAACCGGGTACGGCGTTTGCCAGCAGCCGGAGCGGCCAACCCACTATCTAGCTCGCACCCCTTCGCCGGGGTCGATTCTGGTGTGCCTGCATGCCCGAATTCGAACTCGTCGGACCCGATTATGAATCGGGACGGGAATCGGCTAACGTAGTGAATGTCGAAAGGCCGGACGGCGAAAGCCGGAAAGCCCGAGACGCCCCCCCCGACAGGGAATCGGATCGAAAAAGGATCTGATAGAGTCGGAAACGCAAGACCGAAGGGAAGCGCCCGGAGGAAAGCCCGAGAGGGTGAGTACAAAGGAAGCGTCCGTTCCTTGAGAACTCAACAGCGTGCCAAAAGTCAACGCCAGATATGTTGATACCCCGTCTCCGGCCGTCATGGCCGGGACGAGGTTCCTTTGAAGAAAACACAGCGAGGACGCTGTGAACCGGGGGAACATTCCTTCCTCTTGGTTCCGCTCTCGTGGTGTCGCCCCGATTACGGGGAAGCATTCACGGAGAGTTTGATCCTGGCTCAGGACGAACGCTGGCGGCGTGCTTAACACATGCAAGTCGAACGATGAACCACTTCGGTGGGGATTAGTGGCGAACGGGTGAGTAACACGTGGGCAATCTGCCCTGCACTCTGGGACAAGCCCTGGAAACGGGGTCTAATACCGGATACGAGTCTCCAAGGCATCTTGGAGACTGTAAAGCTCCGGCGGTGCAGGATGAGCCCGCGGCCTATCAGCTTGTTGGTGAGGTAGTGGCTCACCAAGGCGACGACGGGTAGCCGGCCTGAGAGGGCGACCGGCCACACTGGGACTGAGACACGGCCCAGACTCCTACGGGAGGCAGCAGTGGGGAATATTGCACAATGGGCGAAAGCCTGATGCAGCGACGCCGCGTGAGGGATGACGGCCTTCGGGTTGTAAACCTCTTTCAGCAGGGAAGAAGCGAAGTGACGGTACCTGCAGAAGAAGCGCCGGCTAACTACGTGCCAGCAGCCGCGGTAATACGTAGGGCGCAAGCGTTGTCCGGAATTATTGGGCGTAAAGAGCTCGTAGGCGGCTTGTCACGTCGGTTGTGAAAGCCCGGGGCTTAACCCCGGGTCTGCAGTCGATACGGGCAGGCTAGAGTTCGGTAGGGGAGATCGGAATTCCTGGTGTAGCGGTGAAATGCGCAGATATCAGGAGGAACACCGGTGGCGAAGGCGGATCTCTGGGCCGATACTGACGCTGAGGAGCGAAAGCGTGGGGAGCGAACAGGATTAGATACCCTGGTAGTCCACGCCGTAAACGGTGGGCACTAGGTGTGGGCGACATTCCACGTCGTCCGTGCCGCAGCTAACGCATTAAGTGCCCCGCCTGGGGAGTACGGCCGCAAGGCTAAAACTCAAAGGAATTGACGGGGGCCCGCACAAGCGGCGGAGCATGTGGCTTAATTCGACGCAACGCGAAGAACCTTACCAAGGCTTGACATACACCGGAAAACTCTGGAGACAGGGTCCCCCTTGTGGTCGGTGTACAGGTGGTGCATGGCTGTCGTCAGCTCGTGTCGTGAGATGTTGGGTTAAGTCCCGCAACGAGCGCAACCCTTGTCCCGTGTTGCCAGCAGGCCCTTGTGGTGCTGGGGACTCACGGGAGACCGCCGGGGTCAACTCGGAGGAAGGTGGGGACGACGTCAAGTCATCATGCCCCTTATGTCTTGGGCTGCACACGTGCTACAATGGCCGGTACAATGAGCTGCGATACCGTGAGGTGGAGCGAATCTCAAAAAGCCGGTCTCAGTTCGGATTGGGGTCTGCAACTCGACCCCATGAAGTCGGAGTCGCTAGTAATCGCAGATCAGCATTGCTGCGGTGAATACGTTCCCGGGCCTTGTACACACCGCCCGTCACGTCACGAAAGTCGGTAACACCCGAAGCCGGTGGCCCAACCCCTTGTGGGAGGGAGCTGTCGAAGGTGGGACTGGCGATTGGGACGAAGTCGTAACAAGGTAGCCGTACCGGAAGGTGCGGCTGGATCACCTCCTTTCTAAGGAGCACATAGCCGAATGCAGGCAAATGTTCTGCACGGTTGCTCATGGGTGGAACGTTGACTATTCGGCACGGTTCGGATGTCTTCTGCTAGTACTGCTTCGGCGTGGAACGCAAGGGGATGGATGGAACGTGTCGGGCACGCTGTTGGGTCCTGAGGGAATGATGCCCTCAGTTTGCCGGCCCCGGTGAAGCATCGTTTGTTCGGTGTGTGACGGGTGGTTGGTCGTTGTTTGAGAACTGCACAGTGGACGCGAGCATCTGTGGCCAAGTTTTTAAGGGCGCACGGTGGATGCCTTGGCACCAGGAACCGATGAAGGACGTGGGAGGCCACGATAGTCCCCGGGGAGTCGTCAACCAGGCTTTGATCCGGGGGTTTCCGAATGGGGAAACCCGGCAGTCGTCATGGGCTGTCACCCGCTGCTGAACACATAGGCAGTGTGGAGGGAACGCGGGGAAGTGAAACATCTCAGTACCCGCAGGAAGAGAAAACAACCGTGATTCCGGGAGTAGTGGCGAGCGAAACCGGATGAGGCCAAACCGTATGCGTGTGAGACCCGGCAGGGGTTGCGTATGCGGGGTTGTGGGATCTCTCTTCTACGGTCTGCCGGCCGTGGGACGAGTGAGAAACCGTTGATGTAGGCGAAGGACATGCGAAAGGTCCGGCGTAGAGGGTAAGACCCCCGTAGTCGAAACATTAGCGGCTCGTTTGAGAGACACCCAAGTAGCACGGGGCCCGAGAAATCCCGTGTGAATCTGGCGGGACCACCCGCTAAGCCTAAATATTCCCTGGTGACCGATAGCGGATAGTACCGTGAGGGAATGGTGAAAAGTACCCCGGGAGGGGAGTGAAATAGTACCTGAAACCGTGTGCCTACAAGCCGTGGGAGCGTCGGATGCAGCTTGCTGTATCTCGTGACTGCGTGCCTTTTGAAGAATGAGCCTGCGAGTTTGCGGTGTGTTGCGAG
Organism: Streptomyces sp. PL-25; assembly: GCF_058344915.1. Lineage (NCBI taxonomy): Bacteria > Bacillati > Actinomycetota > Actinomycetes > Kitasatosporales > Streptomycetaceae > Streptomyces > Streptomyces sp. PL-25. The sequence continues at coordinate 1,503,313 of NZ_CP136997.1, read as the reverse complement.
GTTAACCCGTTGTGGGGTAGCCGTAGCGAAAGCGAGTCCGAACAGGGCGGTGGAGTAGCACGCTCAAGACCCGAAGCGGAGTGATCTAGCCATGGGCAGGTTGAAGCGGAGGTAAGACTTCGTGGAGGACCGAACCCACCAGGGTTGAAAACCTGGGGGATGACCTGTGGTTAGGGGTGAAAGGCCAATCAAACTCCGTGATAGCTGGTTCTCCCCGAAATGCATTTAGGTGCAGCGTCGTGTGTTTCTTGCCGGAGGTAGAGCACTGGATAGGCGATGGGCCCTACCGGGTTACTGACCTTAGCCAAACTCCGAATGCCGGTAAGTGAGAGCGCGGCAGTGAGACTGTGGGGGATAAGCTCCATGGTCGAGAGGGAAACAGCCCAGAGCATCGACTAAGGCCCCTAAGCGTACGCTAAGTGGGAAAGGATGTGGAGTCGCAGAGACAACCAGGAGGTTGGCTTAGAAGCAGCCACCCTTGAAAGAGTGCGTAATAGCTCACTGGTCTAGTGATTCCGCGCCGACAATGTAGCGGGGCTCAAGCGTACCGCCGAAGTCGTGTCATTCACGCAAATAGCCCCAACGGGTGTGTGGATGGGTAGGGGAGCGTCGTCTGCCGGGTGAAGCGGCACTGGAAGGTAGTCGTGGACGGTTGACGAGTGAGAATGCAGGCATGAGTAGCGATTCACACGTGAGAAACGTGTGCGCCGATTGACTAAGGGTTCCTGGGTCAAGCTGATCTGCCCAGGGTAAGTCGGGACCTAAGGCGAGGCCGACAGGCGTAGTCGATGGATAACCGGTTGATATTCCGGTACCCGCTGTGAAGCGTCAAACATCGAGCATCGTGATGCTAAGGCCGTGAAGCCGCCCTGATCTCTTCGGAGTTGAGGGGAGTGGTGGAGCCGCTGAACCGAGCGGTTAGTAGGTGAGTGATGGGGTGACGCAGGAAGGTAGTCCATCCCGGGCGGTGGTTGTCCCGGGGTAAGGGTGTAGGCCGAGGTAGGTAAATCCGCCTTGCATATGCTGAGACCTGATGCCGAGCCGATTGTGGTGAAGTGGATGATCCTATGCTGTCGAGAAAAGCCTCTAGCGAGTTTCATGGCGGCCCGTACCCTAAACCGACTCAGGTGGTCAGGTAGAGAATACCGAGGCGTTCGGGTGAACTATGGTTAAGGAACTCGGCAAAATGCCCCCGTAACTTCGGGAGAAGGGGGGCCATGTCTGGTGATCGGATTTTCTCCGTGAGCTGGGGGTGGCCGCAGAGACCAGCGAGAAGCGACTGTTTACTAAAAACACAGGTCCGTGCGAAGCCGTAAGGCGATGTATACGGACTGACGCCTGCCCGGTGCTGGAACGTTAAGGGGACCGGTTAGCTCCATTTCGGTGGGGCGAAGCTGAGAACTTAAGCGCCAGTAAACGGCGGTGGTAACTATAACCATCCTAAGGTAGCGAAATTCCTTGTCGGGTAAGTTCCGACCTGCACGAATGGCGTAACGACTTCTCGACTGTCTCAACCATAGGCCCGGTGAAATTGCACTACGAGTAAAGATGCTCGTTTCGCGCAGCAGGACGGAAAGACCCCGGGACCTTTACTACAGTTTGATATTGGTGTTCGGTTCGGCTTGTGTAGGATAGCTGGGAGACTTTGAAGCGTGCACGCCAGTGTGTGTGGAGTCGTCGTTGAAATACCAGTCTGGTCGTGCTGGATGTCTAACCTGGGTCCGTGATCCGGATCAGGGACAGTGTCTGATGGGTAGTTTAACTGGGGCGGTTGCCTCCTAAAGGGTAACGGAGGCGCCCAAAGGTTCCCTCAGCCTGGTTGGTAATCAGGTGTTGAGTGTAAGTGCACAAGGGAGCTTGACTGTGAGACCGACGGGTCGAGCAGGGACGAAAGTCGGGACTAGTGATCCGGCGGTGGCTTGTGGAAGCGCCGTCGCTCAACGGATAAAAGGTACCCCGGGGATAACAGGCTGATCTTCCCCAAGAGTCCATATCGACGGGATGGTTTGGCACCTCGATGTCGGCTCGTCGCATCCTGGGGCTGGAGTCGGTCCCAAGGGTTGGGCTGTTCGCCCATTAAAGCGGTACGCGAGCTGGGTTTAGAACGTCGTGAGACAGTTCGGTCCCTATCCGCTGTGCGCGTAGGAGTCTTGAGAAGGGCTGTCCCTAGTACGAGAGGACCGGGACGGACGAACCTCTGGTGTGCCAGTTGTTCTGCCAAGGGCATGGCTGGTTGGCTACGTTCGGGAGGGATAACCGCTGAAAGCATCTAAGCGGGAAGCCTGCTTCGAGATGAGGGCTCCCACCCACTTGATGGGGTAAGGCTCCCAGTAGACGACTGGGTTGATAGGCCGGATCTGGAAGCACGGTAACGTGTGGAGGTGACCGGTACTAATAGGCCGAGGGCTTGTCCTCAGTTGCTCGCGTCCACTGTGTAAGTTCTGAGGCAACGAACAGTTGCCGGCTTTGAGCTGAACTCACAATTAAAGAGTGTGCTTGTTCGCTCGAAACCATTAGGGTTTCGGTGGTCATAGCGTGAGGGAAACGCCCGGTTACATTCCGAACCCGGAAGCTAAGCCTTACAGCGCCGATGGTACTGCAGGGGGGACCCTGTGGGAGAGTAGGACACCGCCGAACAATCTTTGGAGGACCCCTGGTCACCAGCGTTCAGCTGGGACCAGGGGTCCTTTTGTTTTTTCGTCACACACAGCTTGGAGCGCGCCGGGTACCCGGTTGCGTGAGAATGATTTTGCGGTACAGCAGACAGGAGTCACCGATGTCCACCAACTCTCCCGACGAGCGTCCGGACCGCGATCAGCGCCGCCGGGACGTTGGTGACCGCGGCGAACGCGGTGACCGTGGCGGCTTCCGCGGCGGGCCGCGCCGCAGCGACGACCGTGGTGGCTACACCGGCCGTCGTGACGACGACCGTGGATACGGCCGGCGTGACGACCGTGACCGTGACCGCGGTGGGTACGGCGGCCGTCGCGACGACCGCTCGGACCGTCCCGACCGCGGCGACCGCCGGGACAGCGGTGACCGTGGTGGCTTCCGCCGTGGCAGCGGCGACCGCCCCACCTACCGCCGTGACGACCGCAGGGACGACCGTCGTGATGACCGTGGCGATCGCGGTGGCTTCCGTGGTGGTCGTGACGACCGCCGGGACAGCGGCGACCGCGGCGGTTTCCGCCGCGAGGGCGGCGACCGCCCGACCTACCGCCGTGACGACCGTCGCGATGACCGCCCCGGCAGCGACCGTGGTGGCTTCCGCCGTGACAGCGGCGACCGGCCCACCTACCGCCGCGATGACCGGCGGGACGACCGCCGCGACGACACCCGTGGCGGGTACGGCGCCCGGCGTGACGACGACCGTGGGTACGGCCGGCGTGACGACCGTGACCGTGACCGCGGTGGGTACGGCGCTCGTCGTGACGACCGCAGGGACGACCGGCGGGACGACCGCCGCGATGACCGTGGCGATCGCGGTGGCTTCCGTGGTGGTCGTGACGACCGCCGGGACAGCGGCGACCGCGGTGGCTTCCGCCGCGAGGGCGGCGACCGCCCCGCCTACCGCCGCGACGACCGCAGGGATGACCGCCCCGGCAGCGACCGTGGTGGCTTCCGCCGTGACAGCGGCGACCGGCCCACCTACCGCCGTGACGACCGGCGGGACGACCGTCGCGACGACCGGCGGGACAACGACCGTGGCGGGTTCCGTCGTGACAGCGGCGACCGGCCCACCTACCGCCGCGACGACCGCAGGGACGACCGGCGGGACGACCGCCGCGATGACCGTGGCGACCGCGGTGGCTTCCGTGGTGGTCGTGACGACCGCCGGGATGACCGCCGTGACGACCGGGGCGGACGTCCCGGCGGCTTCCGCCGCGACGATCGCGGGGAGCGGGGCGACCGTGGTGACCGCGGGGGACGTCCGGGTGGTTTCCGCCGCGAGGGTGACCGTCCGTCCTACCGTCGTGACGACCGGCGGGACGACCGCAGGGACGACCGTCGCGACGACCGCCGTGGCGGCGGCCGCTTCCGTGACGAGCGGGACCGGGACCGCGACCGGGAGCCGATCAAGCGGCTGCCGATCCCGGAGGAGGTCACCGGCGACGAGATCGACAAGGACGTACGGCAGGAGTTGCAGAGCCTGCCGAAGACGCTCGCCGAGGATGTCGCCAGGAACCTGGTGATGGTCGCCCGGCTGATCGACGAGGACCCGGAGGGCGCCTACGGCTACTCCAGGGTCGCGCTGCGGCTGGCGTCGCGTGTCGCGGCCGTGCGCGAGGCGGCCGGGTTCGCCGCGTACGCGAGCCAGAAATACAGCGAGGCGCTGGCGGAGTTCCGGGCCGCGCGGCGGATGACCGGCAACGTGGAGCTGTGGCCCGTCATGGCGGACTGCGAACGCGGGCTCGGCCGGCCGGAGAAGGCGCTGGACATGGCCGGTGCCCCCGAGGTGCACAAGCTCGACAAGGCCGGGCAGGTGGAGATGCGGCTCGTCGCGGCCGGTGCCCGGCGCGACATGGATCAGCTGGACGCGGCCATCGTGACGCTCCAGAGCCCCGAGCTGGCCTCGAACTCCGTCCAGCCGTGGACCGCCCGGCTGCGCTACGCCTACGCCGACGCGCTGCTGGCCGCCGGCCGGGAGTCCGAGGCGCGCGAGTGGTTCGCGAAGGCCGTCGAGGCCGACCGGGACGGCAGCACCGACGCGTCGGACCGCCTGGCCGAGCTGGACGGTGTGGAGTTCACCGACGCGCTCGACGAGCACGGCGAGAACGACACGGCCGACGCGTCGGACGCGGTCGCCGCGACGGACAAGGCCGACGAGCCCGAAGCCGCCCCGCAGCACAGCGGCGCCGACGACGCTGAGAACGACGAGAACGACGAGAACGACGAGAGCGCCGTCGAGGCCAAGAACGACGAAGGCGTCGACAAGGACTGAGTCCTCGAGCGTCCTTGCGCCGCGAGAGTGACGACGAGAGTGACGAAGGGCGGGCCCCGGTCGATACCGGCCGGGGCCCGCCCTTCGTGCGTCACGGCCTCCCCGCCCTCACAGCTCCAGTGCCCGCAGCACCAGCCCAGACGCCGGTTTCGGGCCGAACGACGTCGACTTGCGGGGCATCGTGACGCCCTGCCGGGCCAGCTCGCGCACCACGTCCTCGCGGACCGGGTGCAGCAGGACGGCCGTCCCGCCGTCGCGTTCGGCCTTCGCCACGGTGGCGGCGGTGTCGTGGATGTAGGCGATACGGGCGGGATCGTCCTCGGGGATGTCCCAGACGTGCTCCAGGAGCGTGGCGTGCAGGACGGTCGCGTCGAGCCTGCGCCAGGCCGCCGGACGGTCGGCGGGGACCGTACGGTCCAGGAGACCGGGGTCGGGGCGGTCCACCAGATGGAAGGAGCCGTCGCCCGCGAGGAGGAAGGCGTTGCCCGCGCAGGCCGCGTCCGCCAGCACCTCCAGCGCCTTGGCCAGGGGCGTCCCGTCCAGCCGCCGCACCCGGAAGTGGCCGCCGAGCGCCGTCAGCGCGTCGGCGACCGGCAGTCCGTGCAGCAGGCGGTGGATGGCGCGGACCCGGAGCGGATAGCGGGCGGTGTCCACCAGCAGGACGAGGCCGTAGTCCCAGGCGCTGGGCGAGGGGTGCTCCGCGCGCAGGCGCCGGTAGGTCGCCCAGCGGTGGTGGCCGTCGGCGATGAGGGCCTGGTGCGTGGCCAGGTCCTCCCGGATCCCGGCCAGGTCGGCGGGGTCGGTGAGGGCCCACAGGCGGTGGCCGAAGCCGTCCTCGGTGGTGGTGGAGAGCAGCGGGGGCCGTTCGGCGGTGCGTTCGATGATCACGGTCGTCGCGGCGGTGGAGCCGTTGCCGCGGTAGGTCAGCAGCAGCGGTTCCAGGTTGGCGCTGGTCGCGCGCATCAGAGCGGCGCGGTCGGCGACGACGTGGGGCATCACGTCCTCGTGCGGCAGCACCACGCCCTCCGCCGGGTCCGAGACGCGCAGCGCGCCGATCAGGCCGCGTTGCAGCAGGCCGTCGCCGTCGCGCTGCTCGTAGACGTACAGGCCGGGTTCCGGGTCGGTGGTCAGGACGCCCTCGGCGAGCCAGCGGCGCAGGGTGTCGGCGGCCTGTTCGTTGCGGGCGTCGGGCGTGCCGGCCTGGGGCAGGATCAGCCGGACGATGTTGTGGGGGTCGGCGGACTGGAGGTGGTGCAGTCCGTCGGGGCGTACGACGACGTCGTAGGGGGGTGACGTCACGGCGGCCAGACTGCCGACCCGGTCGGGGTCGTAGCGGAGGCCCCGGAACGGAGTGAGGTCGAGGCCGCGGCGCGGTGTTGCCGGCGAGTGACCTGCTGTGTTCATCCCGGCATCGTACGTGTGTCAGTGGCATGAGGGATGATCGGGGGAAACCGGCACACGAGGAGCGATGCGGAATGAGTCAGGGCGTCAGGACCGGTCCCGAGGGCAGTGCGCGGGCGCTGAGCGAGGCGTACGACACGGCGCTGCTCGACCTGGACGGGGTGGTGTACGCGGGAGGTGAGGCCATCGCGCACGCCGTGGACTCGCTCGCCGCCGCCCGTGCGGGCGGCATGCACCTGGCGTACGTCACCAACAACGCCCTGCGCACCCCGGACGCGGTGGCCGCGCACCTGACCGACCTGGGGATACGGGCCGAGGCGTCGGACGTCGTCACCTCGGCGCAGGCGGTGGCCCGGCTGATCGCCGAACAGCTGCCGCAGGGGGCGCGGGTGCTGGTCATCGGTGGTGAGGGACTGCGGGTGGCGCTGCGCGAACGCGGCCTGGAGCCGGTGGATTCGGCCGACGACGACCCGGCGGCCGTGGCCCAGGGATACGGCGGCCCGGAGATGCCGTGGGGGCGGTTCGCGGAGGCGGCCTACGCCGTCGCGCGCGGGGTGCCGTGGTTCGCCTCCAACACGGACCTGACGATCCCGAGCGCGCGCGGCATCGCCCCGGGCAACGGCGCGGCGGTGGAGGTGGTCCGGATCGCCACGGGTGCGGAGCCGCAGGTGGCGGGCAAGCCGCTGCCGCCCATGCACCGCGAGACGGTGCTGCGCACCGGGGCGCGGCGCCCGCTGGTGGTCGGCGACCGGCTGGACACGGACATCGAGGGCGCGTTCAACGGCGGGGTGGACTCGCTGCTGGTGCTGACCGGGGTGACCGACGGGGCGCGGCTGCTGTCCGCCCCGCCCGAGCACCGGCCGACGTACGTCGACGCCGATCTGCGCGGACTGCTCACCGGGCAGCCGGAAGTCACCCGGACGGGTGAGGGTTTCCGGTGCGGCGGGTGGACGGCGACGGCGGGCGCAGACCGGCTGGAGCTGGCCGGTGAGGGTGAACCGCTGGACGGGCTGCGGGCGTTGTGCGCGGCGGCGTGGACGGCGGGCGGCGCGCGGGCGTGTGGGCTGGAGAGCGAGAAGGCGCTGGCCCGCCTGGGGCTGTGACGCACTGTCGAGGCCAGGGGAGGGGTTAGGTTACCCTAACCAGGTGTTGGTCGACAGTCCCCCCGAAGAGCGCGCGGCGCGGGCCGCCGCACCCCCGAGCCGTCGCGGGGCGCGCGCCGCCGGGCTGCTCGCGTCCGCCGCGCTGCTGCTGCTCGTCGCCCTGGCAAGCGTCGCGATCGGCGCCAAAGGGCTGAGCCCGGCCCCAGGTCTGGCACGGACTGTTCCAGGACTCGGGGACGTACGGCGACGTCGTGGTCGGCCAGCGGCTCTCGCGCACCCTGCTCGGACTGCTCGCCGGGTCCGCGCTCGGGCTGGCCGGTGCCGTGCTCCAGGCGCTCACCCGCAATCCGCTGGCCGACCCGGGCATCCTCGGCATCAACGCGGGCGCGTCGGCCGCCGTGGTCACCGCGATCACCTACCTCGGCGTGACCGGCCTGAGCGGCTATGTGTGGTTCGCTTTCCTCGGCGCCGCCGCGGTGGGAGCGCTGGTGTGGTTCCTCGGCGGCAGCCGGGGCGCCACGCCGGTACGGCTCGCGCTGGCCGGTACGGCGATCGGCGCCGCGCTCTACGGCTATGTCCAGGCCGTGATGATCACGGACGACGCGGCGCTGGGCCGGATGCGGTTCTGGACCGTGGGCTCCCTGGCCTCCGCCACGAACGAGACCGTCGTGCAGGTGCTGCCCTTCTGCGTCGCCGGCACCGTCCTCGCGCTGCTGCTGGCCCGGCCGCTGAACGCCCTGTCGATGGGCGACGACACCGCGCGCGCCCTCGGTGCCCGGCTGCACCGCACCCGGGCGCTGGCGATGCTCGCCGCGACCGTGCTGTGCGGGGCGGCCACCGCCGCCTGCGGTCCGATCGTCTTCGTCGGCCTCATGGTCCCGCACGTGGTGCGCTCGTTCACCGGGCCCGACCTGCGCTGGATCCTGCCCTACTCCACCGTGCTGTCGCCCGTGCTGCTGCTCGGCTCGGACGTGATCGGACGGATCGTCGCCCGGCCCGCCGAGGTCCAGGTCGGCGTCGTCACCGCGCTCATCGGCGGCCCGGTGTTCATCCTGCTCGTCCGGCGGCGGAGGACGGCCCAGCTGTGAAGACGCACCGCACCCCCACCGCGAAGACCCCCCGGACGACCGCCCTCGGAACGACTACCACCGAGGCGGCCGCCGCCGGAACCGGGACCGCGCACACCCCCGGTGCCCGCGCGCCCCGCGCCGTACGTGCCGTCCGCGCCCCCGGCGGGCTCTCCCTGCGCCTGGACGTACGGGCGTTCACCGTCGTCGTCCTGCTGACGCTCGCCGCGCTCGCCGCGGGCGTGGTGCTCATCGGCACCGGAGACTTCCCGATCGACGCCTCCGACGTACTGAAGACGCTGGCCGGACAGGGCGACGCGGGCCAGGAGTTCATCATCCGCGAACTGCGGCTGCCCCGGGTCCTGGTCGGCCTGCTGGTCGGCGCCTGCCTGGGCCTGGGCGGTGCGCTCTTCCAGTCGGTCGCCCGCAACCCGCTCGGCAGCCCCGACGTGCTCGGCCTCTCCCAGGGCTCGACCGCCGGCGCCCTGGTGGTGATCGTGCTGCTGTCCGGCAACGCCGCCGCGGTCACCCTCGGCGCGCTGGCGGGCGGCCTGGCGACCGGGCTCGCGATCTATCTGCTGGCCTGGAAGCAGGGCGTCCACGGCTACCGGCTCGTCCTGGTCGGCATCGGCGTCAACGCGGTCGCCACCGCGGTCAACGGCTATCTCCTCACCAAGGCGGACTTCGTCGACGCGGCCCGCGCGGTGAACTGGCTGGCCGGCTCGCTCAACGGCCGCGACTGGGACCAGGTCTGGCCGCTGCTCGCGCTGTGCGCCGTACTGCTCCCGCTCGTCCTCGGCAACGCGCGCGGGCTGCGCATGCTGGAGATGGGCGACGACGTCTCCTACGCCCTGGGCGTGCGCGTCGAGCGGGTGCGGCTGCTGCTGATGGGCTCCGCCGTCCTGCTCACCGCCGCCGCGACCGCCGCCGCCGGACCGGTCGCCTTCGTGGCGCTGACCGCGCCGCAGCTCGCCCGCCGCCTGACCCGCTCGCCCGGCCCGAACCTGGTCCCGTCGCTGTGCATGGGCGCCGCCCTGCTGGTCACCGCCGACTGGGCCGCGCAGCGCGCCTTCGGCGCCGACCAGTTGCCCGTGGGCGTGGTCACCGGCGTGCTCGGCGGGGTCTACCTGCTGTGGCTGCTGGTCACCGAGCGCCGGAAGGGCCGGATATGAGCAGCCGGCCGGACATGAGCAACCCGAGTACCACCGTGAACGACCCGAGGAGCACCGTGAGCCGCCTGTCCGCCGACAACGTCACCCTGGCCTACGACCAGCGCGTCATCGCCGAGGAGCTGTCGGTCGAGATCCCCGACAACTCCTTCACGGTGATCGTCGGCCCGAACGCCTGCGGCAAGTCCACGCTGCTGCGGGCCCTGTCGCGGATGCTCAAGCCCAGCCACGGCCGGGTGCTGCTGGACGGCCAGGTCATCCAGTCGATGCCGGCCAAGCAGGTCGCCCGGACGCTCGGGCTGCTGCCCCAGTCGTCGATCGCGCCCGACGGCATCACCGTCGGCGACCTGGTGGGCCGCGGCCGCTACCCGCACCAGGGCATCCTGCGGCAGTGGTCGGCCGAGGACGAGCGGGTCGTCCAGGAGTCCATGGAGCAGACCGGGGTCACCGCGCTCGCCGAACGGTACGTGGACGAGCTGTCGGGCGGTCAGCGCCAGCGGGTGTGGATCGCCATGGCCCTCGCCCAGCAGACGCCGCTGCTGCTGCTGGACGAGCCGACGACGTATCTGGACATCCAGCACCAGATCGACGTCCTGGACCTCTGCGCCGACCTGCACGAGGAGCAGGGGCGCACCCTCGTCGCCGTGCTGCACGACCTCAACCACGCGGCCCGCTACGCCACCCACCTCATCGCGCTGCGCGAGGGCGAGGTCATCGCCCAGGGCGCGCCGAAGGAGATCGTCACCGCCGAGCTGGTGGAGAAGGTCTTCGGGCTGCGCTGCCAGGTCATCGACGACCCGGAGACGGGCACCCCGCTGGTGGTGCCGGCGGCCCGCGCGGCCCGCGCGCGTCACGCCTCCGTGGCGCCGGGGGCCGAGGTCACAGCAGCTTCCTGAGCCGGAACAGGTCCAGCAGGCTCGCCTCAAGACGCACCCGGCCCGAACCCCAGGCCGTGGCGAAGTTCAGCTCGCCGCCGACCAGCGCGAGAAGGTCCTCGCCCGCCATGGCGAGCCGGATCTGCGCCCTGTCCCGCGGCGGGCCCGGCAGGGTCTCGCGCACGTCGATCCGGCCGCCGGTGAGACGGCCGGCGAAGGTGACGTCGAGATCCGTGATGTGGCAGCTCACCGAGCGGTCCAGGGAAGCCGCCGCACGGACGTCGCCCTGCGCGCCCGCCATGCTGTCCGAGAGCTTCTCGAGTGCGGTACGGCACTCCTCGATCGTGGCCATCGCGACCGACGGTACCCCAGGGCTTCGCGGTAGCGTCTGGGCATGAGCGACTCCGTGCCCGAGGCCGAGCCCCGGACGCCGGCGGCGGCCCCCGGCGAGCCCGCCGCCCAGCAGCCCGCCGGCCCTGCCGGCCCCGTCGCCGGGGAACCCTTCGCGCCCGCCCCGCTCGGCGTGCCCCGTACGCCCACCGGCGACGCGGACGTCGACGCCGCCCTGGAGCGGCTCGGCGACGCCGACCACCTCGGGACCGACGGGCACCTGGAGGTGTACGAGGATGTACACGGGGGGCTGCGCGACGCGCTCACCGCGCTCGACACCCGCCCGGGACTTCCGGGACCCCAGGGCCCCCCGGCGCCGTCGGCGCCTTCACCGCCGTACCGACACAGGAGCTGAACCGAACGTGGCAGGAGTCGCACGCCGCCGTCTCGACGCGGAACTGGTCCGCCGCAAGCTCGCGCGCTCGCGCGAGCACGCCGGCCAGTTGATCGCCGCGGGCCGGGTCACCGTCGGCAAGACCGTCGCGACCAAGTCCGCCACACAGGTGGAGACCGCCGCCGCGATCGTGGTCACCGCCGACGACAGCGACCCCGACTACGTCTCCCGGGGCGGCCACAAGCTGGCCGGCGCGCTGGCGGCGTTCGTCCCGCGAGGGCTCGTCGTCGAGGGCCGGCGGGCGCTGGACGCCGGCGCGTCCACCGGGGGCTTCACCGATGTGCTGCTGCGCGCGGGCGCCGCGCACGTCGTCGCCGTCGACGTCGGCTACGGGCAGCTCGCCTGGTCGCTCCGGCAGGACGAGCGGGTCACCGTCAAGGACCGTACGAACGTACGGGAACTGACCCTGGAGGCGCTCGACGGGGAGCCCGTGGGCCTCGTCGTGGGCGATCTGTCCTTCATCCCGCTCGGCCTGGTACTGCCCGCCCTGACGCGGTGCGTGACGCCGGACGCCGATCTGGTGATGATGGTCAAGCCGCAGTTCGAGGTGGGGAAGGAGCGGCTGGGCAGCGGGGGTGTCGTACGGAGTCCGCAGCTGCGGGCGGAGGCCGTGCGCGGCGTGGCCGGGAAGGCGTGGGAGCTGGGACTCGGGGTGCGGGGCGTCACCGCGAGCCCGCTGCCGGGCCCGTCCGGGAACGTCGAGTACTTTCTGTGGCTGCGTGCCGGGGCGCCCGCCCTGGACCCGGCCGATGTTGACCGTGCAGTGGCGGAGGGGCCGCGTTGACACAGGACCTAGCTCGGACACACACCCAGGCACGAACCGTCTTCCTGCTGGCCCACACCGGGCGGCCCGCCGCCGTGCGCAGCGCCGAGCTGGTGGTCAAGGGGCTGCTGAAGGCCGGGATCGGCGTACGCGTCCTGGAGGCGGAGGCGCGCGACCTGCCGCTGCCGGACGAGGTGCGGCTGGCCGCGGAGGCCACACCGCAGTGCCTGGACGGCTGCGAACTGCTGATCGTGCTCGGCGGTGACGGCACGCTGCTGCGCGGGGCGGAGTTCGCCCGCGCCTCGGGCGTGCCGATGCTCGGCGTGAACCTCGGCAGCGTCGGCTTCCTCGCCGAGGCCGAGCGCGACGACCTGGACAAGGTCGTCGACCGGGTGGTGTCCCGGGCCTACGAGGTCGAGGAGCGGATGACCGTCGACGTGGTCGTGCACCGCAACGGCGACATCGTGCACACCGACTGGGCGCTGAACGAGGCGGCCGTGCAGAAGGTGTCCGCCGAGCGGATGCTGGAGGTCGTCCTGGAGATCGACGGGCGCCCGGTGACCGGCTTCGGCTGCGACGGCATCGTGTGCGCCACGCCCACCGGGTCGACGGCGTACGCCTTCTCCGCGGGCGGTCCCGTGGTGTGGCCCGAGGTCGAGGCGCTGCTGATGGTGCCGATCAGCGCGCACGCGCTGTTCGCGAAGCCGCTGGTGACCTCGCCCGACTCGGTGCTGGCCGTCGAGGTGCTGCCGCACGTGCCGCCGGGCGTCCTGTGGTGCGACGGGCGCCGCACGGTCGAGCTGCCCCCCGGGGCCCGCGTCGAGGTGCGGCGCGGCGCCGTACCGGTACGGCTGGCCCGGCTGCACCACGCGTCCTTCACCGACCGTCTGGTGGCCAAGTTCGCCCTGCCGGTGTCGGGGTGGCGCGGGGCGCCGCGCTGAGCTGTGCCCCGGCACGGCGCCCGCCACCCCGCTTCGGCGGGGACCACCGGATCCGGAACTCGTCCCACACGGAAACGACCGGACCGCCCCCGCCACGGCGGGCGGCGCACTGGTGAACGAGCGTGCCGTCCATGGGTAACGGTACGTGTTCTCCCCGGTCGGGTGGGGCGCGTCGCGCGAGGCGAGCAAAACCTCGTATGGTCGGGGTCGTGTTGGAGGAGATGCGGATACGGTCGCTCGGAGTCATCGACGACGCTGTCGTCGAGCTGTCGCCCGGCTTCACCGCGGTCACGGGTGAGACGGGTGCGGGCAAGACCATGGTGGTCACCAGCCTGGGACTGCTGCTGGGCGGGCGCGCGGACCCGGCGCTCGTGCGGATCGGCGCCGGGAAGGCGGTCGTGGAGGGGCGCGTCACCGTGCCCCCCGGAGCCGCCGCGGCCGTCCGGGCCGAGGAGGCGGGCGCCGAGCTGGACGACGGAGCGCTGCTGATCAGCCGTACCGTCTCCGCCGAAGGCCGCTCCCGCGCCCATCTGGGCGGGCGCAGCGTCCCGGTGGGGCTGCTCGCCGAGCTGGCCGACGACCTGGTGGCCGTGCACGGCCAGACCGACCAGCAGGGCCTGCTGAAGCTGTCCCGGCAGCGGCAGGCGCTGGACCGGTACGCGGGCGACGCCGTCGCCGTGCCGCTCGCCAAGTACGCGGAGGCGTACCGGCGGCTGCGGGCGGTCTCCGGCGAGCTGGAGGAGATCACCACGCGCGCGCGGGAACGCGCCCAGGAGGCCGGCATGCTCCGGTTCGGCCTGGACGAGATCGCCGCCGTCGAGCCGCGCGCCGGTGAGGACGCCGAGCTCGCCGAGGAGGCCGAGCGGCTCGGCCACGCCGAGGCGCTCGCCTCCGCCGCGACGCTCGCGCACGCCGCGCTCGCGGGCGATCCCGAGGACCCCGAGGGCATCGACGCGGCCACCCTGGTCGCGGGCGCCCAGCGCGCCCTGGAGGCCGTACGGGCGCACGACCCGGCGCTCGCCGCGCTCGCCGACCGGATCGGTGAGATCGGCATCCTGCTCGGTGACGTCGCCGGGGAGCTGGCCGGGTACGCGGGCGACCTGGACGCCGATCCGCTGCGGCTGGCCGCCGTCGAGGAGCGGCGCGCGGCGCTGACCGCGCTGACCCGCAAGTACGGCGAGTTCGAGCGGGGCATCGACGCCGTGCTGGCCTGGGCCGAGCAGGGCGCGGTCCGGCTGACCGAGCTGGAGGGCGACGACTCGCGGATCGGCGAGCTGACCGCCGAGCGGGACGCGCTCCGCGCCGAACTGGGCGGCCTCGCGCAGGACCTGACCGAGGCGCGCACCGAGGCCGCCGAGCGGTTCGCCGCCGCCGTCACCGCCGAGCTGGCCTCGCTCGCCATGCCGCACGCGCGCGTGTCGTTCGAGCTGCGGCAGACCGAGGACCCGGACGGCGTGGAGGTGCACGGCCGTACGGTCGCCCACGGCCCCTGGGGCGTCGACGAGGTCGAACTGCTGCTCGCCCCGCACCCGGGCGCCCCGCCGCGCCCGATCGCCAAGGGCGCCTCCGGCGGTGAGCTGTCGCGCGTGATGCTGGCCGTCGAGGTCGTCTTCGCGGGCACCGATCCCGTGCCGACGTACCTCTTCGACGAGGTCGACGCGGGCGTCGGCGGCAAGGCGGCCGTGGAGATCGGCCGGCGGCTCGCGAAGCTGGCGCGGAGCGCGCAGGTCGTCGTGGTGACGCATCTGCCGCAGGTGGCCGCCTTCGCCGACCGGCAACTGCTGGTGGAGAAGACCGACGACGGGTCCGTGACCCGCTCGGGCGTGAAGGTGCTGGAGGGCGAGGACCGGGTCAGGGAGCTGTCCCGGATGCTGGCGGGCCAGGAGGACTCCGAGACGGCACGGGCCCACGCGGAGGAACTGCTGGCGGCGGCGCGGGCCGACGGATAGCGGCCCGCGAGCCGGGCGGTGGTCGGCCAGGGGCGGTTCCTGGCGCGTTCCCGGGATCCCTAGAGTGATCGCATGATCGTACGAGCGGGCCGGAACGCCGCCCTTCTCACCTCGGCCGCACTCGCCTCGGCCGCGCTCACCCGGGCGTCCCTCCGGGCGCTGCGCACCCGGCCGCCCGGCGGGCGGGCGCGCTGGGAACGCGAGAACCACGCCGGCCGGACCGTCGGGCTGTACGCGGCCCCGGCCACCGCGCTGGCCGCGGCGGCGGGCGCGGCACGGGTGCGTCCGGCCGCCGCTCTCGCCGTGGCCGGCGCCGGGCTCTGCGGGGCCTACGACGACATCGCGGGCGCCGGTGACCCGCGCCGCGGCTTCCGCGCCCATCTGTCCGCCCTGTGCGCGGGCGAGGTCACCAGCGGCGCCGTCAAACTGCTCGGCGTCTCGGGGGCCGCGCTCGCCGCCGGGGCCCGGCTCAAGGAGCGGCCGGCCGACAAGGTGCTGGCCGCGGTCGTGATCGCCGGGACCGCGCACCTCGTCAACCTCGTGGACGTACGCCCCGGACGGGCCGCCGGGACGGTGCTGGCGCTCGCCGCGCCCGGACTGCTGCGCGAGGGGCCCGGTGCCGAGCTGGCGGCGACCGCCGCGGGCGTCGCCGCGGCGGTGCTCCCCGACGACCTCGGCGAGCGCGTGATGATCGGCGACACGGGGGCGCACGCCCTGGGCGCGCTGCTGGGCACCGCGATCGTCGCGGGCAACGGACGCGCCGGGCTGGCCGCGCACGCCGCCGCCCTGGTCACGGCGGCGGTCTGCGGCGGCCGGGTGAGCGCGGCGGCCGGCGCCCGCTGACGCCCGGCGGCACCCGCCGTCGTCCCGGACCGCTCGGGGGCGGATCCGGCGCGCGACCCCGAAAAGGGAAGTACGCTCCCGCGTGCGCCCCGCGCGACGGAGACTCCGGTTCATCCGGTACGGCGCTCCCTGCGTGCTCCCTGCGTGCGCCCCGCGTACGAAGCCGCCGCCCGGCCCGGTCCGGCGCTCGCGCGCGCCGCACGCCCCCGCAGAGGCACGGGCGCCTGCTCACTCGTGCGGATGACCCGGACCGGCGCGCCCGCCCCCGGGCGCCGTGCCGTGCGACCGCCCGCCGTACCCGGAACACCCGTACGTCCTGGCATCCTTGACGGAGAACACGGTGCGCCCAGGAGGCGCGCACGCCCGGCCCCGCGCCCCCGATACCTTCTGTACGTTTCCCGTTGACCGCACCACGCCGACCCAGGAGCCCCGCCCGCGTGACCCCCGTGAGCAGCACCGCACCGCACGGCCAGTCGCCACTGCGCACCGTGCAGGTGATCGGCGGCGGCAACGCGGGCAGCAGCGCCCATGTGCGGTCCCTGGCCGCGGGGCTCGTCGCCCGGGGCGTGCGCGTCACGGTGTGCGCCCCTGTGGAGGCCGACCACGCCTACGACTTCACCGGTGTCGGCGCCGACCATGTGCATGTGCCGCGCAGCAGCGACCCCGGTTCCGTGGCGGCACTCCGCGCGGCCTGCACCGAGGCGCACCTCGTGCACGCGCACGGACTGCACGCCTCCTTCCGCGCGGTGCTCGCGCTCCGCGGCCGGCGCACCCCGCTCGTCGTGACCTGGCACAACCGCGCGCACGCGGAGGGGGCGCGGGCCCGGTTCCTGCGGCTGCTGGAGCGGCGGGTGGTGAAGGCGGCCGCCGTGGTGCTCGGCACCACCTCCGACCTGGTGGAGCGGGCGCGCCGGGCCGGTGCGCGCGACGCCCGCCTCGCCGCCACCGCGCTGCCCGGCCCGCACCCGGAGGACGGCACGGACGACCCGGACCGCACACCGCCCAAGCTCCGGGCCGAACTCGGCGCCACCGGGCGCCCGTTGCTCCTGGCCGTCGGCTCGCTGGAGCGCCACCGCGGCTACGAGTTCCTGCTCGACGCGGCGGCCGCATGGCGCCGTCTCGACCCGATGCCGCTGGTGGTCGTCGCGGGGGAGGGGCCGCTGCGCGCGGCCCTGCAGCGGCGGATCGAGGACGAGGAGCTGCCGGTCCGGCTGATCGGGCTGCGCGACGACGTGCGGCGGCTGCTCACGGCCGCCGACCTCGCGCTGGTCACCAGCAGCTGGGAGCCGCGCTGCGTACTCGCCCAGGAGGCGCTGCTCGCCGGGGTGCCGCTCGTCGCGACCGCCGTGGGCGGGATCCCCGACCTGGTGGGCGACGCGGCCGAACTCGTCCCCTACGGCGAGCCGCACACCCTGGCCGCCGCCGTGGTGCGGCTGCTCGCCGACCCCGGGCGGCGCGAACTCCTGCGGAGGAAGGGCGCCGCGCAGGCCGCGAGCTGGCCCACCGAGGACGAGACCGTCGCCCAGGTCCTCAGCGTCTACGACGAGTTGACCGAACCGGGCCGGCCGGTCTGAGAAGGCCCCGGCGGGGCGCACACCGGGGCGCGGGCCCGGCTCAGGACACGTGCCGGCGGGCCCGCAGCGCCAGACTGAGTGCCAGGACCGTCTGCGGGTCGTCCAGGTCGGTGCCCAGCAGCTCGCCGATCCGGGCCAGCCGGTTGTAGAGGGTCTGCCGGTTCAGATGCAGCTCGCGGGCCGTCTCCGCCTTGCGGCCCGCGTGCGCCAGATAGGTCTGGAGGGTGGGCAGCAGCGGCGGCCGGGAGCGCGAGTCGTGGTCCTGGAGCGGACCGATGGCCCGGTCCACGAAGGCCGCCAGGTCCGGATGGCCGCGCAGCCGCCACAGCAGCAGGTCGATGTCGAGACGGCGGGCGTCGTACCAGGGCCGCTCGGGCAGCCCCTGCGCCGCCGTCGCCGTCTCGGCCGCGTGCCGCAGGCCCGCCGAGGCCGCCGCCCAGCCGCCCGGCACGCCCACGACCACCACCGGCGGCGCCGCGCCCGGCCGCCGCATGCCCGCACGCTCCGCACCGGCCCGCAGCGCCGCCGCGACCCGGTCGGCGGTCGCCGGGCGCTCCGCCTCGGAGCGCAGCCCGACCAGCAGCAGCACCCGGCCCTCGACCGGCCGCACGCCCAGCAGGGCGGGCACGCCGACCGTGGTCAGCTCCTCGGCGACCGCCCGCGCCAGCACCGCCCAGCCGCCTCCGCCGCCGCCCGGTGCCAGGCTGTCGCCCAGCCGCATGACCACCGGCAGCAGCGGGCTGCCGCCCGGCCGGAAGCCGAGGACGCGGGCCTGCGCGGGGGCGTCCTCGGCGGTGACGCGGCCCTCGGCGAGGTCGGTGAGGAAGTCCCCGCGTCCGCGCGCGGCCAGTTCCTCCTCCTGCCGGGCCTGCATCAGCACCACCGCGAGGATCCCGGCCACCCGCTCCACGGCCATGCGGTGCACCGGGGCGAGCGGCGCGCGCACGGGCAGCAGCACCAGGCGGGCGCGGACCGAGCCGGGGCCGGGACCGCCTCCGGGCACGTCCACCAGGACCGAACCGGCAGGCGGCGGCGCGTCCTTGTGCTGGGCGCGCAGCCCTTCCCAGACCTGGAGCGGATCGGCGCCCTCCGGCCCGGCGCCGGCCGCGTACAGCAGTCGTCCGTCGGGGGTCTCCAGGAAGACCGGGTTGGCGCCGAAGTCGGCGAGGATGCCCAGCACCTGCGGCACCCCGCCGCCGCCGAGCAGCGCCTCGGTGCAGCGGCGGTGCACCTCCTCGGCGCGCTGGAGCAGCGCGTAGTGACCGTTGACGATCTCGGTGTGGATCTCCTCGGTGACCGCCACGAACGGCACCTCGCGGTGCAGCTGGACCAGCGGGAGACCGGCACTGCGGGCCGTCTCGACGAGCGCGGCGGGCAGCCGGGCGAAGCGCGGGCCCAGCTCCACGACGAGGGCGGCGATGCCCCGCTCGGCGAGGGTGCGGACGAACGCGCGCTGGTCGGCGGGGCGGGTGCCCAGGCCGTAGCCGGTGGTCAGCAGCAGCTCGCCGCCCTTGAGCAGGGAGGCGATGTTGGGGACCTCCCCGGCGTGCACCCAGCGCACGGTGCGGCCCAGCCGGTCGCCGCCGGCCACGATCTCGGGCAGGCCGCTGCGGAGGCCGGGCAGTTCGAGGGCACGCTGCACGGTGATCCCGGCGCCCTCGGTGTCGAGTCTGCGGTCCATGAAACCGGACGCTACCTGGGGAAACGGCACCGGGACAGTACCGGGCGGACGGCAGGACCACGGCACGGCCGCGGCAGCCGGGTCGCCTTCCCGTCCCGGTCGGTCAGGCGTACGCCGCGGAAGGGCCGCCCTCGGCCGGCGGTCCGCGCCGCCGCCCCGGTTCCGGAGGGGACCTGTGCCGGAGGCCACTCGGGCGAGGAGAACGCAACTTCGACAGGACCTCACCGCAGCAGCTACCTTCACCGGGCCCTCGGCGGCCGCCCGCGGTCGCACGGGGGCTCCTCCCCGTCCCCGCGTGAGCCACCGAACCGGGTCCGCACCAGGAACCCACGACCGGAGAGAGAAGCATGCCCCGTCTTGCTCTGTACACATTCGGCGTCCTGAAGTCACCGCTCACCGACCCCGCGCCTGTCACGCGTGACTTCCACGACCGCGCCGGAGGCATCTACCAGAGGATCAGCCGGCACCCCGGGCACCTCGCTCACGCCGAAGCGGCCGAGGGCGAGCGGGGCACGCACTTCGAACTGGACTGGGGCGCGTGGGGGGAGTTCGCCGTACCGGCCTGGTACGGCAAGGGCCGTACGCCGGAGACCATCGCCCTGGCCGCGACCCTGTCGCTCTGGACCGGCCCGCGTCCCGCCTTCGACGCCGTCTACACCGGTCTGCACCGTGAGGCGCTGAACAGGCGTCACGACTGGTTCGAGCGGGCAAGGCACCCCGGCCACGCCCTGTGGTGGGTCCCCGACGACGTGACCCCCACCTGGCGGGACGGGGTGTCCCGGCTGGAACACCTCCACGACCACGGCCCGGCGCCGCACGCCTTCACCTTCCAGCACCCCTTCGACCCGGAGGGGAATCCCGCCCGGATCAGAGGCGCGGCCGCGGACGGGAGCGAGTGAGGGTCCGGCGGCCGCGGCGCGTCACCCGCCGTACGCCCCGCTCGCCGTCAGGCGCAGCGCGGTGTCGATCAGGGGGACGTGGCTGAAGGCCTGCGGGAAGTTGCCGACCTGGCGCTGGAGGCGCGGATCCCACTCCTCGGCCAGCAGACCGAGGTCGTTGCGCAGGGACAGCAGCTTCTCGAAGAGCCTGCGGGCCTCGTCGACGCGGCCGATCATCGCCAGGTCGTCGGCCATCCAGAACGAGCAGGCGAGGAAGGCGCCCTCGTCGCCGGGGAGGCCGTCGACACCGGCGTGGTCGCCGTCGGTGGGGTAGCGCAGGATGAAGCCGTCCGAGGTGGACAGCTCGCGCTGGATGGCCTCGATGGTGCCGATGACCCGCTTGTCGTCCGGCGGCAGGAAGCCCATCTGCGGGATGAGCAGCAAGGAGGCGTCCAGCTCCCGGGAGCCGTAGGACTGGGTGAAGGTGTTGCGCTCCTTGTCGTAGCCCTTCTCGCAGACGTCCCGGTGGATCTCGTCGCGCAGGTCCTTCCAGCGCTCCAGCGGGCCGTCGACGTCGCCGGACTCCATCAGCTTGATGGTGCGGTCCACGGCGACCCAGGCCATGACCTTGGAGTGCACGAAGTGGCGGCGCGGGCCGCGCACCTCCCAGATGCCCTCGTCCGGCTCCTGCCAGTGCTTCTCCAGGTAGCGGATCAGCTTGAGCTGGAGCAGCGAGGCGTAGTCGTTGCGGGCGAGGCCGGTCATGTGGGCCAGGTGGAGGGCCTCGGTGACCTCGCCGTAGACGTCGAGCTGGAGCTGGTGCGCGGCGCCGTTGCCGACCCGGACCGGGGCGGAGTTCTCGTAGCCGGGCAGCCAGTCGAGCTCCGCCTCGCCGAGCTCGCGCTCACCGGCGATGCCGTACATGATCTGGAGGTTCTCCGGGTCGCCGGCGACCGCGCGCAGCAGCCACTCGCGCCAGGCGCGGGCCTCCTCGCGGTAGCCGGTGCGCAGCAGCGAGGAGAGGGTGATCGCCGCGTCCCGCAGCCAGGTGTAGCGGTAGTCCCAGTTGCGTACGCCGCCGATGTCCTCCGGCAGGGAGGTGGTGGGCGCGGCGACGATGCCGCCGGTGGGGGCGTAGGTGAGGGCCTTGAGGGTGATCAGGGAGCGGACCACGGCCTCGCGGTAGGGGCCGTGGTACGTGCAGTGGCCGACCCATTCGCGCCAGAAGTCCTCGGTCGCCTCCAGCGACTGCTCGGGCTCGGGCTCCGGCGGCGCCTCCTTGTGCGAGGGCTGCCAGGAGATGGTGAACGCGATCCGGTCACCGGGGGCGACCGTGAAGTCCGCGTACGTGGTCAGCGCCTCGCCGTAGGTCTCCGCCGGTGTGTCGAACCACACGGAGTCGGGTCCGGCGACGGCCACCGTCCGGGACTCGTGGCGGTGCACCCACGGCACGATGCGGCCGTAGGAGAAGCGCATGCGCAGCGCCGAGCGCATCGGGACCCGGCCGGAGACGCCCTCCACGATGCGGATCAGCTGGGGGGCGCCGTCGCGCGGGGGCATGAAATCGGTCACGCGGACCGTGCCGCGCGGGGTGTCCCACTCCGATTCGAGGATCAGGGAGTCGCCCCGGTAGCTGCGCCGGTTCGCCGTGGGGGGCTCGGCGCCCGCGGGGAAGGCCGGGCCGAGCCGCCAGAAGCCGTGCTCCTCGTTGCCCAGCAGACCGGCGAAGATGGCGTGCGAGTCGAAGCGGGGCAGGCACAGCCAGTCGACCGTGCCGTCCCGGCAGACCAGGGCAGCGGTCTGCATGTCTCCGATGAGTGCGTAGTCTTCGATGCGCCCGGCCACGTGCAACTCCAGTCGAACGGCCACGTCACCCCGCATACGGGGCGGTCGCTAGTGCGGTCAAGGGGTTGTGATGCGTCGTTGAGCGGTGCAGCAGACCGCCGGTCGGCCGTGAGGCAGAACGACAACCTTTGCTCAACGAACTGACGAGCTCTCGTTGTTCCGGTGCGTACGGGCTGGGGTGGTGCCGTGTTGCCGGCCGGGCTCGGCAGCGAGTGTCCGAGCAGGATACGACGCACGTAGATGATCTGTGTGCCGCTCGGGACAACCCGCATGCGCCGAACGGGTGAGCCAAGGGTGAGAGACCCGTGACCGTCCCTTCTGCGTTCCGGCGCGTGCGCGGAGCGTGGCCGGAAGCCATCCCCCTCAGGCGCTGATACCCTGGTAGCCCGTGGACCGGTGGGCTCGAAACCCCCGAACCGCAGCGACGGCACCCCAGCCGGACAACCCGGGTCCCCCGGGCCGGACCGCCGTACCGCACGACAATCCGCGACCACGGGAGCCCCCTCTTGGCCATGCCGCCCAAATCAACGACGACCAAGCACATCTTCGTCACCGGGGGTGTCGCCTCCTCGCTCGGAAAGGGCCTCACCGCCTCCAGCCTCGGCATGCTCCTGAAGGCACGGGGCCTGCGCGTCGTGATGCAGAAGCTCGACCCGTACCTGAACGTCGACCCGGGCACGATGAACCCCTTCCAGCACGGTGAGGTCTTCGTCACCAACGACGGCGCCGAGACCGACCTGGACATCGGACACTACGAGCGCTTCCTCGACCGAGACCTGGACGGCACCGCCAACGTCACTACAGGACAGGTGTACTCCACGGTCATCGCCAAGGAGCGGCGCGGCGAGTACCTGGGTGACACCGTGCAGGTCATCCCGCACATCACCAACGAGATCAAGCACCGCATCCGGCGGATGGCGACCGACGAGGTGGACGTCGTCATCACCGAGGTCGGCGGCACCGTCGGCGACATCGAGTCGCTGCCGTTCCTGGAGACCGTCCGCCAGGTCCGCCACGAGGTCGGCCGGGACAACGTCTTCGTGGTGCACATCTCGCTGCTGCCCTACATCGGCCCCTCCGGCGAGCTGAAGACCAAGCCGACCCAGCACTCGGTCGCCGCGCTGCGCAACATCGGTATCCAGCCGGACGCCATCGTGCTGCGCTGCGACCGCGAGGTCCCCACCGCGATCAAGCGCAAGATCTCCCTGATGTGCGACGTCGACGAGGACGCCGTGGTCGCCTGCCCCGACGCCCGTTCGATCTACGACATCCCGAAGGTCGTGCACGCCGAGGGCCTGGACGCCTACGTGGTCCGCAAGCTCGACCTGCCCTTCCGCGACGTGGACTGGACGACCTGGGACGACCTGCTCGACCGCGTCCACAACCCCGACCACGAGATCACCCTCGCCCTGGTCGGCAAGTACATCGACCTGCCCGACGCCTATCTGTCGGTGACCGAGGCGCTGCGCGCGGGCGGCTTCGCCAACAAGGCCCGCGTGAAGATCAAGTGGGTCACCTCCGACGACTGCAGGACGCCAGCGGACGCCAGGGCGCAGCTCTCCGACGTCGACGGCATCTGCATCCCGGGCGGCTTCGGCGACCGCGGTGTGCTCGGCAAGGTCGGCGCGATCCGCTACGCCCGCGAGAACAAGATCCCGCTGCTGGGCCTCTGCCTGGGCCTGCAGTGCATCGTGATCGAGGCGGCCCGCGGCCTGGCCGGCATCTCGGACGCCAACTCCACCGAGTTCGACCCGGCCACCGCGCACCCGGTGATCTCCACCATGGCCGAGCAGATGGACATCGTCGCCGGTGAGGGCGACATGGGCGGCACCATGCGGCTGGGCATGTACCCGGCCAAGCTGGCCGAGGGCTCCCTCGTGCGCGAGGTCTACGACGGCAAGGAGTACGTCGAGGAGCGCCACCGCCACCGCTACGAGGTGAACAACGCCTACCGCGCCGAGCTGGAGAAGAAGGCGGGCATCGTCTTCTCCGGCACCTCCCCGGACGGCAAGCTCGTCGAGTACGTGGAGTACCCGCGCGAGGTGCACCCCTACCTGGTCGCCACCCAGGCCCACCCGGAGCTGCGCTCCCGCCCGACCCGGCCGCACCCGCTCTTCGCCGGGCTGGTGAAGGCCGCCGTCGAGCGGAAGATCGCCGAGTAGTCCGCCGGTTGTACGGTGGCCGGGGTGCCCGCGCGCGGAGCGGGCACCCCGGTTGCGTAGGTACCGACACGTGCGGAGGGCAGGGCATGACGATCAAGGACACCCCCGAGGAGTGGGAGGTCCGGGGCAGCCGGACGCCGTTCACCGGGGCCAAGACCTCGATGCGGACCGACGAGGTGGTCATGCCCGACGGCTCCGTGTCCGCCCGCGACTACCAGGTCCACCCCGGCTCGGTGGCCGTCCTGGCGCTGGACGGGCAGGACCGGGTGCTGGTCATCCGGCAGTACCGCCACCCGGTGCGGCAGCGGCTGTGGGAGATCCCGGCCGGTCTGCTCGACGTGCCCGGCGAGAACCCGCTGCACGCCGCCCAGCGCGAGCTGTACGAGGAGGCGCACGTCAAGGCGGAGGACTGGCGGGTGCTGACCGACGTGTACACCACCCCCGGCGGCTGCGACGAGGCCGTACGGATCTTCCTCGCCCGTGAGCTGTCCGAGGCCGAGGGCGAGCGCTTCGCCGCGGAGCACGAGGAGACGGACATGGAGCTGGACCGGGTGCCGGTCGGCGACCTGGTGCGCGGGGTGCTCGCGGGGGAGCTGCACAACAACTGCCTCGTCGTGGGCGTGCTCGCGCTCGTCGCGGCCCGGCAGGGCGAGGGCCTGGACGCGCTGCGCCCGGCGCTCGCACCGTGGCCGGCCCGTCCGTTCGAGTCCTGAGCGGGCCCCGGCCTCGCGCCGAGGCCGGTGTGACCATCGGCTGATCCGATCGGGCGACCTGCCCGCCGTGCTCGTCCCGGAACGTCGCAGAGCGTGAACTAGGCTCTTCAAACGCCCGTACCGGAGTCCCGGCGGGTATGCGCGTGCGGTGGGACGGGAGTGTGGCCCGTGACGGATCAGGCGGTGGACGCAGGCGGCGTGAAACCGGCCCGCGACAACCGGTCGCCCACAGTGATGGATCGTCACTTCCTCGGCCGCACGCGGGAGTTGAAGGGACTGCGCGCGGACATCGAACGCGCCGGACTCGACACCATCTCCGGCCGCAAGGCACCCCGCGCCCGGGTCCTGCTCATCGCCGGCCGGCCCGGATCCGGCCGCACCGCGCTCGCCGGCGAACTGGTGCGCCAGGTCGCCGACCGTTACCCCGACGGTGTGCTGCGGGCCCGGCTCACCGAGCCC
Source organism: Streptomyces sp. PL-25 (assembly GCF_058344915.1). Lineage (NCBI taxonomy): Bacteria > Bacillati > Actinomycetota > Actinomycetes > Kitasatosporales > Streptomycetaceae > Streptomyces > Streptomyces sp. PL-25. The sequence goes on along the minus strand of NZ_CP136997.1, from coordinate 1,478,164 downwards.
GACGGCACCCCCGTGCCGGTCGGCCGGGCCGCCGGCGAACTGCTCACCGCGCTCGGCCTGCCCGTGCCGCCCGGCGCCGCCGAGGACGACCTCACCGACGCCCTGCGCGCCGCCCTCGCCGAGCGCCGCGCGCTGCTCCTGCTGGACGACGCGGCCGGTGCCGAACAGGTCGACGCGCTGCTGCCGGACAACGCCGACTGCCTGCTCGTCGCCGTCTCCCGGGGTCCGCTCACCGGCATCGCCGACGTCCGGCCCTGCACCCTGGGCGGGCTCGACACCAAGTCCGCGCTCGACCTGCTCACCCAGCACATCGACCCGGTGCGCATCACCGTCGACCCGCTCGCCGCCGAACGCCTCGTCGAGATCTGCGAGGGCCAGCCCGCCGCGCTCACCCTGGCCGCGGGACGGCTCGCCGCGCATCCCGAGGAGACCGTCTCCGACCTGGCCAAACGGCTGCACGCCGACACCGGCGAGGGCACCGCGCTCGCCCGCGTCCTGCGCCTGGTCCACGCGGAGCTGCCCCGCTCCGCCGCCCGGATGCTGCGCCTGCTCGCCCTCGCCCCGGCCGGCGACGTCGACCCGCACACCGCCTCCGCGCTGGCCGGCACCTCCCTGGAGGGCGCCCGCGGGCTGCTCGACCGCTTCGCCGCCCTCGGCCTGCTGCGCGCCCTGCCCGCGCCGCTGCCCCGCTACGAGGTGCCCGGCTGCCTGCACCCGCTGCTGCTGGAGCTGGCCGGGCGCGAGGAGCGCCCCGCCGAGCTCCAGCTCGCCCGCGCCCGGACGCTGGAGCGCACCGTGCGGCTGCTCCAGTCCTGCCGGGCGGTCACCGAGACCGACAGCCCCGAGACCCGCGAGAAGCTGAAGAGCCTGCCCCCCGGCCTGCGCTTCGCCGACCCGCGGGCCGCCGAGGAGTGGCTGCGGGTCCGCAGGCCCGCCCTGCTGGCCGCCGCCCGGCTCGCGGTCGCCGACGGGGAGCTGGACACCCTGGCCCGCCGACTGATGGCCCAGCTGGTCCGCGCCATGGTCGCCCACCTCGGCACCCAGGCGGCGGCGGGCGACCTGTACGGCATCCACCGGCTGGTCCTCGACGTCGCCGAGCGGCAGGGCCTGCCCCGGGAGCAGGCCGCCGCGCTGCTGAACCTCGCCGATCTGGACGCCCGCACCGGCCGGACCGCGAAGGCGCTGACCCGCTACCGCGCCGCGCTGGACGCCGGACGCGTGGCGAACGACCCGTACGCGACCGGCCGCGCGATGGAATCCGTGGGCGCCGCCCATCAGGAGCTGGGCGACCACGACCGGGCGGCCGACTGGTTCGGCCGGGCCCTGGCCCAGCGGCTGGCGCGCGGCGAGCACGAGGACGCCGCCCGGCTCTACGGCCGGATCGCCGCCGCCCACACCTACGCGGGCCACTACGGCGAGGCGCTGCGCAACTGGCGGGCCGCCGTCGCCGCGCACCGCAGGAGGGGCGATGTCCCCGCGCACGCGCGGGCGTTGAGCGAACTGGCCCGGGTCCAGGAGTACGCGGGCCGGCCCGAGGAGTGCCTGCGCACCTGCCAGGAGGCGGTCGAGTGGGCCCGCCGCGCCGAGGACGTACGGCTCCAGGCCGCGCTCCAGCTGCGGCTCGCCGACACCCTGGAACGGCTCGGCGACCCGGCGGCGGCTCGGCTGCACCGGGGGGCCGCCGAGCGCATGCTCGCGGACCCGGCGGAGCCGGCCGGCCGGGCTCCGGTGGCCGAAACCGGTGCCCTTCCGGAGCACACATCACGGGAAGAGGGCCAGGATGCCTGCGAAATCCGCAGCACATCCACTGAAGATTGATGCAATGAAAGGCTAGACAGCGGGAACGCCTTCATTAAACTGGCTCTGCCGCTCGTTCCCCTGCGGTGTCTCCTGGTATGCCCGTGCGTGCCGGGGTACGTCTTAATTGCCCCACATTCCCTGAGTCAAGGACCGTGATCGACGTGAAGGTCGGCATCCCCCGCGAGGTCAAGAACAACGAGTTCCGGGTGGCCATCACCCCGGCCGGCGTGCACGAGCTGGTGCGCAACGGACACCAGGTCGTCGTCGAGCGGAACGCGGGCACCGGCTCCGCGATCCCTGACGAGGAGTACACCGCGGCCGGTGCCGAGATCCTGGAGACCGCCGACGAGGTCTGGGCCGCCGCCGACCTGCTGCTCAAGGTCAAGGAGCCCATCGCGGAGGAGTACCACCGCCTGCGCAAGGACCAGATCCTCTTCACCTACCTGCACCTGGCCGCCTCCAAGGAGTGCACGGACGCCCTCCTGGAGTCCGGCACCACGGCGATCGCCTACGAGACCGTCGAGCTGCCCAACCGCGCCCTGCCGCTGCTCGCCCCGATGTCCGAGGTCGCCGGCCGCCTCGCCCCGCAGGTCGGCGCCTACCACCTGATGCGCGCGGCCGGCGGCCGCGGTGTCCTGCCGGGCGGCGTCCCGGGCGTGCCCGCGGGCAAGGCCGTCATCATCGGCGGCGGCGTCTCCGGCTGGAACGCCGCGCAGATCGCCATCGGCCTGGGCTTCCACGTGACCCTGCTCGACAAGGACATCAACAAGCTCAAGGAAGCCGACAAGATCTTCGGCACGAAGATCCAGACCGTCGTCTCCAACACCTTCGAGCTGGAGAAGGCGTGCCTGGAGGCCGACCTCGTGGTCGGCGCCGTGCTCATCCCGGGCGCCAAGGCCCCCAAGCTGGTCACCAACGAGCTGGTCTCCCGGATGAAGGCCGGCAGTGTCCTTGTCGACATCGCGATCGACCAGGGCGGCTGCTTCGAGGACTCGCACCCGACCACGCACGCCGAGCCGGCCTTCAAGGTCCACGAGTCGGTGTTCTACTGCGTCGCCAACATGCCCGGCGCGGTGCCCAACACCTCCACCTACGCGCTGACCAACGCCACGCTGCCGTACATCGTCTCGCTCGCCAACAACGGCTGGGTCGAGGCGCTGCGCCGGGACGCCGCGCTCGCCAAGGGCCTCAACACCCATGACGGCAAGGTCGTCTACCGGGAGGTCGCCGAGGCGCACGGCCTGGACCACGTCGAGCTGGCGTCGCTGCTCGTCTGACCCGCACGCGTCGAGGAGTCGACCAAGTCACCCGACGGAAAAAGGCGATACGTCAACTCGTGTCGTCAACGACACGCGCCCGGCCGGACCTTGCCCGCAAGGTCCGGCCGGATGTGTGTATGGTCACTTCGCCGCACACGGCCAACTCGCCTCGAACGCAACCATTCGACCGATTCACGCACCGGTGAAACCTGCTGTGCGACGGTCGTACGCCCTTGACAGAGGGATGTTTCATTGCCGACACATCGAGCCGGGTCCGGCGGATTGTGTTGCTGCGGACGCCCGACACGCCATAGAGTCGCCAACCGTCGGCATGGTGCCACGCTGACCTGTCTAGAAATTTCCTGGTCACCAAGGAGGTAAGACGACTTGTGAATGAGTCGACATTTTCTCCCGGGGGTGGTCAACCAGGAATGCCTGTGCGGGGCCAGAGCCCTGCGGGGCTCGAGGCTGTCGGCTCCGTCGCTGTGCGCACCTTCGCAGCCCACCAGGGTCACCGGTTCCCGCAGGTGACCCAGCCAGGACACCAGAGCATGGATGGCCATCACGTGAACGCCATGGCCGGCGACGGAAGTGGCGCGCCCCACAACCACTTCGCCGACTACGACGAACTGCCCGAGGGGCACTTCTACGACCCCGACGCCGAGTACGAACCCGATCCCGAGTACGCGGCCACGCTCGCGCCCGACGCGGCCCGACAGCGCCGTGAGCGCGTCGGCCCGACCGGACGCCCGCTGCCGTACTTCCCGATCCCCGGGCCGCTGACCGACCACGGACCCGCGAAGATCATCGCGATGTGCAACCAGAAGGGCGGCGTCGGCAAGACCACGTCGACCATCAACCTGGGTGCCGCGCTCGCGGAGTACGGACGCCGGGTGCTGCTCGTGGACTTCGACCCGCAGGGCGCGCTGTCGGTGGGTCTCGGCGTCAACCCCATGGAGCTGGACCTCACCGTCTACAACCTGCTCATGGAGCGGGGCATGTCCGCGGACGAGGTCCTGCTGAAGACGGCGGTCCCCAACATGGACCTGCTGCCCAGCAACATCGACCTGTCGGCCGCCGAGGTGCAGCTGGTCTCCGAGGTCGCGCGCGAGTCCACGCTCCAGCGTGCGCTCAAGCCGCTGATGGACGACTACGACTACATCGTCATCGACTGCCAGCCCTCGCTCGGTTTGCTCACCGTCAACGCTCTCACGGCCGCGCACAAGGTGATCGTGCCGCTGGAGTGCGAGTTCTTTGCGCTGCGCGGTGTCGCGCTGCTGACCGAGACGATCGAGAAGGTCCAGGAGCGCCTCAACCCCGACCTGGAGCTGGACGGCATCCTCGCCACGATGTACGACTCGCGCACCGTGCACAGCCGTGAGGTGCTCGCCCGCGTCGTCGAGGCGTTCGACGACCACGTCTACCACACGGTCATCGGGCGCACGGTCCGCTTCCCGGAGACCACGGTCGCCGGTGAGCCGATCACCACGTACGCCTCCAACTCCGTCGGTGCCGCCGCCTACCGCCAGCTCGCCAGGGAGGTGCTCGCCCGGTGTCACGCCGAGTGAGTCTGCCGGGGGCCGACGAACTGTTCCGTACGACAGGGGGGACCGCGCTCCAGGCGTCCACTCCCCGACGCCAGCCGGGCGGCGAGGCCAGGGTGCCGGCCCCGGCGGGCGAGAGCGACGCCGCCGCCCCGGCCGAGGACGCGCCGCACTCGGTGCCCGCGCAGGGCGGTGACGGCGAGGGCGCCGAGCACGTCGCGGCCGACACCGAGGCGGCCGACGCGGGCGAGTCCCGCAGCCGCGGTGCCGCGGGCGCCGGGGCGGAGCGCTCCGGCCGGCGCCAGACCCAGCCGGGCCAGGACGGCGCCGCTGCGGCCCCCCGCAAGCGCGGACGCTCGGCCAACCGCCGCCCCAGCGGACGCGAACGCCACGACGAGAAGATCACCGTCTACGTCTCCGCCGAGGAACTGATGGACCTGGAGCACGCGCGGCTGGTGCTGCGGGGCGAGCACGGCCTGGCCGTCGACCGCGGCCGGATCGTCCGCGAGGCGGTCGCCGTGGTCCTGGCCGACCTGGAGTCCCGCGGGGACGCGAGCATTCTCGTACGCCGGCTGCGCGGACGGTAGCGGTAGCCTGCGGAGGCCATGACCTCGAACGACGTACCTCCCCCGGACCCGGGCCCCGCCGCCGCGCGCAGGCGCGCCCTGGGCAGGGGACCCGGCGCGGCCCCGGCACCCACCGCGCCCGAGCCGCACGAAACGGGCCCGGCCCCGCGCCCCCCGGCTCCGCGCCCCCCGGCTCCGGCGGCCGTACAGCCTGCCCCGCCGGCCCCGCCCCGGCGGGACGCGGAACCCGCGTCGGCACCGGCCACCGCGCCGGAGGCGCCCGAGGGGCCCGTGGTGGCCGGAGCGCCGGCCGAGCCGTTCGCGGCGGTCGCGGCGGTCCCGCCCGTCGCGCCCGAGCCGGGAGGGGAGGGTGCGGCGTCCGCGGTCCCCGCCGGGGACGGGAATCGCGGCGAGGGCGGTGACGGGGTCTTCACCGTGCGGCTGGCCAACTTCGAGGGGCCCTTCGATCTGCTGCTCCAGTTGATCGCCAAGCACAAGCTGGACGTCACCGAGGTCGCGCTGTCGAAGGTCACCGACGAGTTCATGGCGCACATCCGGGCCATGGGTCCGGACTGGGACCTCGACCGGACGACCGAGTTCCTGGTGGTGGCCGCCACCCTGCTCGATCTGAAGGCGGCCCGGCTGCTGCCCGCCGCCGAGGTGGAGGACGAGGCCGACCTCGCGCTCCTGGAGGCCCGGGACCTGCTGTTCGCCCGGCTGCTCCAGTACCGCGCGTACAAGCGGATCGCCGACATCTTCGACGCCCGGCTCACCGCCGAGGGCCGCCGCCATCCCCGTACCGTCGGACTGGAACCGCACCACGCCGAGCTGCTTCCCGAGGTCGCCATCAGCATCGGCCCCGAGGGGTTCGCCCGGCTGGCCGTCAAGGCGATGCAGCCCCGGCCCAGACCCCAGGTGTACGTGGACCACATCCACGCGCCGCTGGTCAGCGTGCAGGAGCAGGCCCGGATCGTGGTCGAGCGGCTGCGGGAGACGGGCGAGGCCCGCTTCCAGGACCTGGTCGCGGACACCGACGACACGCTCACGGTCGTCGCCCGCTTCCTGGCGCTGCTGGAGCTGTACCGGGAGAGGGCCGTCGCCCTCGACCAGGAGACGGCCCTCGGCGACCTGCTGGTGCGCTGGACGGGCGGCGACGAGGACGCGCACACGCGGGTGACCGACGAGTTCGACCGGCCGCCCGAGAAGCCCGAGGAGGAACGAAAGCCATGAGCGCGGAAGCCCTGAGCGAGGAGACCGGGACCGAGGGACTTCCCGTCGGCCTGCGGCCCGTCGCCGCACTCGATCTCAAGCCCGCCCTGGAGGCCGTGCTCATGGTCGTGGACGAACCCGCGACCGAGGAACTGCTGGCCAGGACGCTCCAGCGGCCCCGGCGGCAGATCGCGGACGCGCTGCGCGAGCTGGCCGACGAGTACACCGCGCAGGGGCGCGGCTTCGAGCTGCGGCTGATCGCCGGCGGCTGGCGCTTCTACACCCGCCCCGAGTACGCGGCGGCCGTCGAGGGCTTCGTCCTGGACGGCCAGCAGGCCCGGCTCACCCAGGCCGCGCTGGAGACGCTGGCGGTGGTCGCCTACCGCCAGCCGGTCAGCCGCAGCAGGGTCTCCGCCGTGCGCGGAGTGAACTGCGACGGGGTCATGCGCACCCTGCTCCAGCGCGGACTGGTCCAGGAGGCGGGCACGGAACCCGAAACAGGTGCGATCCTGTACAGGACGACGAACTACTTCCTGGAGCGGATGGGCCTGCGCGGTCTGGACGAGCTCCCGGAGCTCGCGCCCTTCCTCCCGGAGGCGGAGGCGATCGAGGCCGAGACCCAGGAGGCCGTACCGTCGTTCGACCCGGACGCCCCGGACCCGGACGAGGGTCACGGGACGCACATGACTCACACGACGACGACGGAACTTTGATGCGAAGCAGCGGCAGCGGCAAGAGCGGCGGGCGCGGTAACCACCGCGGTGCCGGCAACAACAGGGACCAGAAGCAGGGGCAGGGACGCCCCGGCAAGCCCCGCCCCGAGGAGCGCCGCTACGACGTGGGCCCCGGCGCCACCAAGGACGGCCCGAAGTCGGGGCGCGGCGGAGCGGCCCGCGGCGGCGCCAAGGGCGGCCCCCGCAGGCCCGAGGGCCAGGGCGGGCGTACGGCCCCGGCGCGCTCGCGCGAGTACGAGACGCGTACGGAGGAGCGCAACCGCGACCGGTACGCGGGCAAGAAGGACATCAAGCTGCCCAAGACCTTCCCGGGCGCCGAGCAGGAGGGCGAGCGGCTCCAGAAGGTGCTCGCGCGCGCGGGGTACGGTTCGCGGCGCGCCTGCGAGGAGCTGATCGAGCAGGCCCGCGTCGAGATCAACGGCGAGATCGTCCTGGAGCAGGGCCGCCGGGTCGACCCGGAGAAGGACGAGGTCAAGGTCGACGGCCTGACCGTCGCGACGCAGTCGTACCAGTTCTTCTCGCTGAACAAGCCCGCGGGCGTCGTCTCCACCATGGAGGACCCCGAGGGCCGGCAGTGCCTGGGCGACTACGTCACCAACCGCGAGACGCGGCTGTTCCACGTGGGCCGGCTCGACACCGAGACCGAGGGTGTCATCCTGCTCACCAACCACGGCGAGCTGGCGCACCGCCTCACCCACCCCAAGTACGGCGTGCGCAAGACCTATCTGGCGCACATCGTCGGCCCGATCCCGCGCGACCTCGGCAAGCGCCTGAAGGACGGCATCCAGCTGGAGGACGGCTACGCGCGCGCGGACCACTTCCGGGTCGTCGAGCAGACCGGCAAGAACTACCTCGTCGAGGTCACCCTGCACGAGGGCCGCAAGCACATCGTGCGCCGCATGCTCGCCGAGGCGGGTTTCCCGGTCGACAAGCTCGTGCGCACCGCCTTCGGTCCGATCACCCTCGGCGACCAGAAGTCCGGCTGGCTGCGCCGCCTGTCCAACACCGAGGTCGGCATGCTGATGCAGGAGGTCGACCTCTAGGGTCTGGGCGGGGTCCGTACGCCGACGGGCGGTGGCGCCCTCGTGGTGCCACCGCCTCGCCGCGCGCGGCCGACGACACCCAGATGACGCCGGCGCCCGGCCGGGGGCTGCGCACGGCCATGGAGCGGGGGCCGCCGGCTCCGCGGCGGCTGGAGCGGCCGGTGGGAGGAGTTCGTGGACTGGTCGCGCTCCCCGGACAACAACCGGGCGCCCGGCCGCACCTGCATGGTCGCCTGCGGTCTGCTCGGCGACCCGGACCGGCCCTGGCAGCGGGCGAGCCAGGTCGAGTCCAAGGGGTGCGGGGCCAACATGCGGGTGGCGCCGCTCGGGCTGGTTCCCGACCTGGACGACGCCCGGCGGGCGGGCGCCGCGCAGTTGCAGGCCGCGCTCACCCACGGCCATCCGACGGCGCTGGCCGCCTCCGACCTCACCGCGCACGCCGTACGCCTCCTCGCGCACGGCACCGCCCCGGCGGACCTGGTCGCGCTGCTGCGCTCGTACGCCGAGGAGAACCGGACCCGCTACCACCACCTGTGGCTGGGCGACCTGTGGACGCGCGCCGGGGACGCGGCGCCCGAGCGGTTCATCGCCCGCGGCTGGGACGAGTGCCTTGAGGTGCTGGACCGGCTGGCCGAGGCCGTGGCGACGGTGTCCGCAGAGGACGATCCGTGCGAGGCCACCGGCGACGGCTGGATCGCCGAGGAGGCCCTGGCGACCGGCCTGCTGTGCTTCCTGCTCTTCCCCGACGAGCCCGTCACCGCCCTGCGCCGCGCCGCCTGCACCCGCGGCGACTCCGACTCCCTGGCCTGCCTGGCGGGCGCCTTCGCGGGCGCGCACCTGGGCCCCGGCGCCTGGCCCGCGGCCTGGACCGACCGCATCGAGTACCGGGACGAACTGCTGGCGCTGGGGGCCCTCTGGGACGTCTGAGCGGCCCCCCCGCGGGCTCAGACGGGCCGGGCGGGGGCGCCGAGCGCCGAGGCGCGGCGGACGCGGTACAGGAAGTCCTCCACGCGGCGCAGATCGGGTTCCTCGGGCAGCGGGGTGCGCGCCGCGGCCTGTTCGGTCTCGGCGGCCAGCCGGGTCATCCAGGACTCCACCTCGGACCAGGGGACCTCGCCGCCGCGCACGGCCAGCAGCCGGGTCCGGGCGTCGCCGGTGCCGATGTCCAGGCGGCCGGTGCGCAGCAGGTCGCGGGCGCTCGTCAGCAGGCGCAGCAGATGCATGGCGTGCTTCCAGCGCGGGGCGCCGTGCGCCCGGACACCGGCCTCCAGCCTGCGGCGCTGGGCGAGCGCGTAGCCGGTGAAGGAGGCGTGCACCCGGCGGGAGAGGAACGCCTCGCGCAGGGCGAGCAGTTCACGGCCGGTGTCGTCGGCGTACTCCACGAGCGGGGAGTGCAGGCACTCCAGGATGTTCGGATTGCCGCGCAGCGCCAGTTCGCAGAAGCGCTCCAGTTCCCAGCTGAACTGCTCCGGCAGCGGCCCCTCGGCGTGGGCGGGCGGCTTCTCGAAGCGCCAGAAGAGCGGGGCGGGGGCGACGAAGACGCCACGGCGGTCCGTGTCGCTGTCCTCCGTCGCCAGCCCGAATGCCCGCGAGCCCATGACACAGGCGTAGATCGTGTGGTCGCGAACCAGGTCCTCGGGCTGCATGCCCGGGAGCATACGCGGACCCTCACACCAGGCGGATGGAATTTCCCTCCACCTGGATCTCCTTGGCGGCCAGCGGCCGGGAGGCCGGGCCGTGCGCCACCGAGCCGTCGGCGGCGTGGAACATGCTGCCGTGGCAGGGGCAGGCGATGGTGCCGTTCTCCACCGAGGCGACGGTGCAGCCCTGGTGGGTGCAGACCGCGGAGAAGGCCTTGAACTGCCCCTTCTCCGGCTGGGTGACGACGACGCGCTGCTCCTTGAAGATCTTGCCGCCGCCGACCGGGATGTCGTCGGTGCGGGTCAGCTCCGCGCCGGCGGCGCTGTGCGAGGGGGAGGCGGCGGCCGCCGTGGTCGGTGCCGCGGAAGCGGTGCGCGGCGCCGAGGAGGCGGCCTGAGGGGAGGCCGCGCTGTCGCCGCCCGAGTTCGAGTCGCTGCAACCGGCGGCGAGCGCAGCCGCGCCCGTCGCGAGAACCGTGCGCCGGGTCGTGCCCTGAGTCATGCCGTCACTCCGAGGGTGCCGAGGTGGGGGGAGAGCCGCTCCGAGGGGAGCGCAAGCATCTTCGCACCGAAGACTCCCAAGTCGAAGTAAATGCGAACTCATTGGTGCAAATGGTGCATTCGTTCGCCGTCTCAGCGGGCGGGCGCCGCGCGTGGGCCGCCCGCCGCCCAACTAGGCTGGTCGCCCGGGAGCCGCGTCACCGGCGGGCCCGCAGCACTCAGGTGAGACTCAGGTCAGCACACGTCAGCAAGGAGCAGCGCCGTGGCGGTACGAGCGGTCCGGGGGGCCGTCCAGTTGGAACGGGACGACGCCGGTCACATGAGCGAGCAGGTCGAGGCGCTGCTCACCGCCGTCCTGGAGCGCAACGGCCTGACCGCCGACGACCTCATCAGCATCTGGTTCACGGCCACCCCCGACCTGCACAGCGACTTCCCCGCGGTCGCCGCCCGCCGGCTCGGCATCGTCGACGTACCGCTGATCTGCGCGCAGGAGCTGGACATCGAGGGCGCGATGCCCCGCGTGGTCCGGGTCCTCGCGCACATCGAGACCGACCGGCCGCGCGCCGAGGTCACCCATGTCTACCTCGGCGCGGCGGCCGCCCTGCGCAAGGACATCGCGCAGTGAGGACCGCACTCGTCATCGGCACCGGTCTGATCGGCACCTCCGCCGCCCTGGCCCTGGTCGGGCGCGGGGTGCGGGTGCACCTGGCCGACCGCGACCCCGAGCAGGCCCGTACGGCGGTCGCGCTCGGCGCCGGCACGGACGAGGCGCCCGAGGGACCCGTCGACCTGGCGCTCGTGGCTGCCCCGCCCGCGCACGTCGCCGGGGTGCTCGCCGACGCCATGCGCCGGGGCGTGGCCCGCGGCTACCTGGACGTGGCCAGCGTCAAGGGCGGCCCGCGCCGCGAGCTGGAGGCGCTGGACCTGGACCTGACCCGCTACATCGGCAGCCACCCCATGTCGGGCCGGGAGAAGTCCGGACCGCTGGCCGCGAGCGCCGACCTCTTCGAGGGCCGCCCCTGGGTGCTCACCCCCACCCGGGACACCGACACCGAGGTGCTCAACCTCGCGCTCGAACTGGTCTCGCACTGCCGCGCGGTCCCGGTCGTCATGGACGCCGACGCCCACGACCGGGCCGTGGCCCTGGTCTCCCACATGCCCCAGCTGGTCTCCAGCACGGTCGCCGCGCGCCTGGAGCACGCCGAGGAGGCGGCCGTACGGCTGTGCGGGCAGGGCATCCGGGACGTGACCCGGATCGCCGCCTCCGAGCCGCAGATGTGGATCGACATCCTCTCGGCGAACCCGGGCCCGGTCGCCGATCTGCTCACCGACGTCGCCGCCGACCTGGACGAGACGGCGCGGGCGCTGCGCGCGCTCCGGTCCGCCGACGTCGCCGAGCGCGACGAGGGCGGCGCCCGGGTCCGCGAGGTGCTGCGGCGGGGCAACGCGGGCCGGGTCCGGGTGCCCGGCAAGCACGGGTCGGCGCCGCGGGCGTACGAGGTCGTCGCCGTCCTCATCGACGACCAGCCCGGCCAGCTGGCCCGGATCTTCGCCGACGCCGGGACGGCCGGGGTGAACATCGAGGACGTCCGGATCGAGCACGCCACGGGCCGGCAGGCCGGTCTGGTGCAGCTGATGGTGGAGCCGAGGGCCGTCCCGGTGCTGACGGCGGCGCTGCGCGAGCGGGGCTGGGCGCTGCGGCAGTGAGCGCGGGGCACCTCCGGCAGCATGAGGGCCCCCGGGCAGCCAGTAACCTTGTGCCGGGGGCCCCGGCTCCCGCACACCCATCCACCACCCTTCACCAGGAAGGTGCCCCGCTGTGGAAGACGGCGCCGCCCGGACCGCCCAGCCCGTGATTGTCGCCATCGACGGCCCCTCCGGCACGGGCAAGTCGAGCACGTCCAAGGCCGTGGCCGCGCAGCTCGGCCTGAGCTACCTGGACACCGGCGCCCAGTACCGGGCGATCACCTGGTGGATGGTGACCAACGGGATCGACATCGACGACCCCACCGCGATCGCCGCCGTGGCCGCCAAGCCGGAGATCGTCTCCGGCACCGACCCGGCCCACCCGACGATCACCGTCGACGGCGTGGACGTGTCCGGTCCGATCCGCACCCAGGAGGTCACCTCCAAGGTCAGCGCGGTCAGCGCCGTGCCCGAGGTGCGGACCGTGATCACCGAGCTCCAGCGCACCCTGGCCGGAGCCGCCGACCGCGGCATCGTCGTCGAGGGCCGCGACATCGGCACCACCGTGCTGCCCGACGCCGATCTGAAGATCTTCCTCACCGCGTCGCCGGAGGCCCGCGCCGCCCGCCGCAGCGGCGAGCTGAAGGGCGCCGACGTGCACGCCACCCGCGAGGCCCTGGTCAAGCGGGACGCGGCCGACTCCAGCCGGGCCGCCTCCCCGCTGGCCAAGGCGGACGACGCCGTCGAGGTGGACACCACCGAGCTGACCCTCGCGCAGGTCGTCGAGTGCGTCGTCACGCTCGTCGAGGAGAAGCGGGCCGCCGCGTGAGTCTTCCGTCCCAGCAGACGGCCGGCGCCGCGTCCGAGCGCGGCGCGGACGTCGGCCGCCGGATCGGCGTCGGGCTGATGTACGGCCTGTGGCGCCCCCGGGTCCTGGGCGCCTGGAAGGTGCCCGCGACCGGGCCGCTGATCTTCGCCGTCAACCACTCCCACAACGTCGACGGACCCATGGTCATGGGCGTGGCACCGCGGCCGGTGCACTTCCTGATCAAGAAGGAGGCGTTCGTCGGACCGCTGGGCTCCTTCCTGACCGGCATCGGCCAGCTCCCGGTGGACCGGCACAGCGCCGACCGCACCGCGATCACCCGAGCGCTCGGCGTGCTGGAGCAGGGCGGCGTCCTCGGCATCTTCCCCGAGGGCACCCGCGGCGAGGGCGACTTCGCCGCGCTGCGCGCCGGGCTCGCCTACTTCGCCGTCCGCAGCGGGGCCCCCATCGTCCCGGTGGCGGTGCTGGGAAGCTCCGAGCGGCCGGGCCGGTTGATACGGGGGCTGCCCCCGCTGCGCTCGCGGGTCGACGTCGTCTTCGGCGACCCGTTCGAAGCGGGCGACGGCAGCGGCAGACGCACCCGGCGGGCACTGGACGAGGCCACCGGGCACATCCGGAAGCAGCTCGCCGACCACCTGGAAAACGCCAGGCGCCGCACCGGGCGCTAGGTGACACTTGAGTAGTGGCGGGCGCCACCGACCGTGGCGCCCGCCACCGATCACCACGATGAACTACGAGGTACGGACTTCATGAACGACGACATCCAGCCCGACGGCTCGGCCGAGCACGAGTACGAGCACGGGGCGCTCGGCGACGCCGAGTACGCGGAGTTCATGGAGCTCGCCGCCGTAGAGGGCTTCGACATCGAGGACGTCGAGGGCGCCATCGAGGCCGCCGGACACGGCCCGCTGCCCGTGCTCGCCGTCGTCGGCCGCCCCAATGTCGGCAAGTCGACCCTGGTGAACCGCATCATCGGCCGCCGCGAGGCGGTCGTCGAGGACAAGCCCGGCGTCACCCGCGACCGGGTCACCTACGAGGCCGAGTGGGCGGGCCGCCGCTTCAAGGTCGTCGACACCGGCGGCTGGGAGCAGGACGTCCTCGGCATCGACGCCTCCGTCGCCGCGCAGGCCGAGTACGCCATCGAGGCCGCCGACGCGGTCGTCTTCGTGGTGGACGCCAAGGTCGGCGCCACCGACACCGACGAGGCCGTCGTCCGGCTGCTGCGCAAGGCGGGCAAGCCCGTGGTGCTGTGCGCCAACAAGGTCGACGGTCCCAGCGGCGAGGCCGACGCCGCCTATCTGTGGTCCCTCGGACTCGGCGAGCCGCACCCGGTCTCCGCGCTGCACGGCCGCGGCACCGGCGACATGCTGGACCAGGTCCTGGAGGCGCTGCCCGAGGCGCCGCGCGAGAGCTTCGGCGCCGGCGGCGTCGGCGGTCCGCGCCGCATCGCCCTGATCGGCCGCCCCAACGTCGGCAAGTCCTCGCTGCTGAACAAGGTCGCGGGCGAGGAGCGCGTCGTCGTCAACGAGCTGGCGGGCACCACCCGGGACCCGGTCGACGAGATGATCGAACTGGGCGGTGTCACCTGGAAGTTCGTCGACACCGCGGGCATCCGCAAGCGCGTCCACCTCCAGCAGGGCGCCGACTACTACGCGTCCCTGCGCACCGCCGCCGCGGTCGAGAAGGCCGAGGTCGCCGTCATCCTGATCGACGCCTCCGAGTCCATCTCGGTGCAGGACCAGCGCATCGTCACCATGGCCGTGGAGGCGGGCCGCGCCCTGGTCCTCGCCTTCAACAAGTGGGACACCCTCGACGAGGAGCGCCGCTACTACCTGGAGCGGGAGATCGAGACCGAGCTGGGCCAGATCGCCTGGGCCCCGCGTGTGAACGTCTCGGCCCGCACCGGACGGCACATGGAGAAGCTGGTCCCGGCGATCGAGACGGCGCTGGCCGGCTGGGAGACCCGGGTGCCCACCGGCCGGCTGAACGCCTTCCTCGGCGAGCTGGTCTCCGCCCACCCGCACCCGATCCGGGGCGGCAAGCAGCCGCGCATCCTGTTCGGCACCCAGGCGGGCACCAAGCCGCCGCGGTTCGTGCTCTTCGCCTCCGGCTTCATCGAGGCCGGCTACCGGCGCTTCATCGAGCGCCGGCTGCGCGAGGAGTTCGGCTTCGAGGGCACCCCGATCCACATCTCGGTGCGGGTGCGCGAGAAGCGCGGCGCGAAGAAGAAGTGACCTGAGGTCCTTCCTGAGGACCGCAAGCCGGACCACAAGAGGGCGACCCCTGGCTCAGGGGCCGCCCTCTTGTGTCCCCGTACGCCCGGCGGCGGGCTCAGTCGCCGCGGCGCGGGGCGGGCGGCAGCGCCGCCGGGACGTGGTGCATCCCGGGCCCGGCCTCCTGCCGCCCCAGCGTCCCGACGCGCTGCCACTGCGTCTGCTGCCGTCCCGTGCCGTGCCGGGTGCTGTACGCGCCCGCGCTGTAGGCGATGTACGTGTTCGGGCCGAGGCCGCGCGGCAGGTTGCCGAACGCGACGAAGCCCAGGTCCTCCTCGCCGCTGCGGTCGCCCGGCAGCGTCCGGTAGGACTTGACGTACTCGGCGTAGAGCGCGTCGTAGATCGGCGTGGCCGAGTAGCCGTGCTGATCATGGGACGGCTGCGTGGACCGGTTCGGATGGTAGGACTGGCGGCGGGGAACCTCATATGCGTGCACGTATGTCCAAACGACCCCGAACCGGAAGAGATGCGGCTCAGGTCCCGGCGAGCGGCAGCGTCGCCGCGACCAGCCTGCCCTGCGCCGCCGCCTTGTCCAGGGCGTTGCGCAGCAGGTCCTCGCGGGGCTGGCGGCCGATGGCCCCGACCGGCGCCGCGAACATCAGGACCTGCTGGTGCTTGTTGGCCGCGGCCCGCCAGCCGTCGGTGACCTGGAGCGGCTGGTGCGCCTGCCACCAGGCGGCGGGCCTGCCGCCCTCCGTGCCCGGCTGGAGGACGGCGTGCAGCTGGCCCATGGCGAGCAGGACCGACCAGCCGTGCAGCACGGGCGGCACGGAGGCGAGGTCGGCCATCGGGACGTAGCCCTGCTCGGTGAGCAGGGTCAGGAATTCGTCGTCGGGGCCGTTGGAGCCCGGCCGGACGATGGGGCCGGTCGGCTCGACCACCAGCGCGGGGTGCAGTTCGCCCGCGACCAGGACGAGCCCGCTGGTCACTCCGAGGACGGCCTGTTCCGGCGCGGCCTGCTGCGGCGCGGTCCGCTCGGGGCTCTGCGGGGGCGTCCCCTGCGCGGGCACGCCGGCGGCCGGGGCGCCCGTGTCCGCGTTGATGGAGCGGACCGCGCCCCGCAGCTGCTCCTCGGTGACCTGGACGACCTGGGAGGGCAGGCAGGTGGAGTGGGCGAAGGCGAGGACGGCGGTCTCGTCCCCGACGAACAGAACGGTGCTGGTGCGCTCCTGCGCGGAGTCGCCGGGGGTGCGGCAGGACGTGCAGTCGTAACTGCCCGGGGCGTTCTCTCCGGCGAGCAGCCGGTCGGCTTCTTCGTCGCCGATCTCGGCGCGTACGGCGTCGCTGACGTCGAGCATGCGCGGCACGGGTGGCTCCTCGGGATGCGGTGCGTGGCGGGGCCGGGTGGCTCCCGGCCCTGAACCGGGAGGGCCCCCGGCTCATGCAGAAGACAACGGACGATCCGCGGGGGGAGTCACGCCCTGCGGCGCACGGAATCCGTCCGCCTCCACCCGTGGTCACGCAGGGTTTATGGTTCCTCACGCACTGTTGATGAAGGGGGAGGGTGCGGGGTCGCGGACCGGGCGGTGCGGAGCGGTGCCGTCCGCTCCATGGGCGGATCCGGAAGGCTGTCGGGGGGCCGTGGAATTCCTGTGCGGGCCTCTCTTGCCGGGCTGCTCGGAAGGAGGGGTGAAGGGGAAGCGGAATGGCCTTCCGGGTGCGCTCAGGTATTCGTTTCCCGCGCTTTCCCGGCTGCTTTCCGGCGGGAATTCCGCGCGGTTTCCGGGCTCCCGGGAATTGCGTTCGCATGCCCGCGCAAGGGGGATGCGGGCGGTGGCGGGAGTGGCGGAGTGCGGCGCCACGCGTTGTGGTGATCTTGTGACGTAAACGTGACAGGCCGGGCGCACGCGTACGGATGCGGCCACCGGGAGCGCGGTGGACTTCCCTGCCCTCCGGGGGACGCCTAGCGTGGGGGCATGGCACCGATTCCCACTCCGCCTGCGGAGCCCCAGGACAGTCCCGAACGGTATGTCGGCCTGGAGGCGGGACAGGCCGAACGGCTCGCGCGGGAGCGGGGCTGGTCCACGGTCCGTTCGCTGCCGCCGGGCGCGGTCATCACCATGGAGTACCGGGTCGGCCGGCTGAACTTCGAGGTCGGCGACGGAAAGGTGGCCCGCGCCTGGAAGGGCTGAGGACGCGCCACCCGCGGCGGTGCGCACCCGGGCGGGTGCGCACCGCGGGTCAGGGGCGGGCCGCCGAGGTAGTGCCGCGCGGGGCGCGCTCGGGCTGCGGCGGCCTGCGGCTGCCGGACGGGGTGACGGGTGCGTGCTCCGCGCGGGCGGTGTGCGGGCCCGGGACGAGGTGGACGGGTGTCCGGGAGGCGCGTCCGGCGCCGAGGGCCCCGTGGGCCGCCGGGGCCTCCTCCGCGGCCGGGACGCGCGGCTTGTGCACCACCGGCGTGCCCACCGGGAGGACCGGTCCGGGAACCGGGGCGCGCAGGCCGGAGCGGGTGCGCCAGCGGTCGCGCAGATCGAGGACGCGGGTCTCGGTGCGGGCGATCATCGGCTCGCACCAGGGCAGCGCGAGCAGGATCAGCAGACCGGCGGCCCAGCCGAGCACCACATCGCTGAGCCAGTGCGTGCCCAGGTAGACGGTGGTGAGGCCGACGCCGAGCGAGGTCACCGCGGAGAGCGCCGACAGCCAGCGGCGCGCGGTCGGGGTGGAGGCCAGATAGGCGAGGATTCCCCAGGTCAGCACGGCGTTCGCGGTGTGGCCGCTGGGAAATATATCGCCGCCGAGGCCCATCTCGTTGGAGCCGATGACGGTCGCGTAGTGCGGTCCGAGACGCCCCATGCCGTATTTCGCGGCGCCGACCGTGATGTTCAGCAGCAGCAGCGAGGTGGCGAGGGTGAGCAGCGGGCGCAGGGTGCGCTGCCGCCAGGAGCGCCAGCCCAGCCAGGAGGCGACCATCACGGCGGTGGGGCCGCGCTGGCCGAGGACGACGTAGTAGTCGAGGAACGCGTGGATCTGCGGCCACTGCTGGTACGGCCGGAAGAACATGACCTGCCAGTCCAGGCGTACCAGCCAGGAGGTGGTCACCACGGCCCAGACGATCGCCAGGTAGAAGCCCAGGGTCGCCGAGAAGAGCACGACCCGGTGCCGGCTCATCGTCGGCACGTCGAGGTGCGCCGACCGCTGTGGCTCACGGTCCAGCCTGGCGAACACCCGGTCCAGGCGGGTGAGGGTTCCTTCGGTAGGCACCTAATCGACGTTACAGCGAGTGAGTGGGCTCCCCGGACGAATCACGTGGTTTGTGATGACGATGTGATGTGGGGTTGCTCTCAACGGGGCTTGTTTTTCCTGGATTTCATCATAATACGCGCCGTCCGGCATGCATTTCCTTTGATCATTCCGGTGTCCGTCGTCGGGGTGTTTATGAATGCGCCGTGCGAACGCATGGGTGGAATTCACCGCGCGTACAGGGCGGGCGCCGGGCGGAGCACGGGACCGGAACGGAAAATGATCTTGGGGGAGCGACGGGAGCAGGGGGAGCGGCGCCGGGTCACGGCGGCCCCGAGCCGTTCAGCCAGAACGCGCCGTAGACGGCCGACGCCAGCGCGATGCCGCCGGTCAGCAGCGCCGCACGGGAGGCGCGCAGCCGGGCGAGGGCCAGGGCGAGCGGCAGCAGCAGCGGGAAGGCGGGCAGCAGCAGCCGCGGCTTGGAGCCGAAGTAGCTCGACGCGCACAGGGCGAGCGCGGTGACGATCCCGGAGTACACCAGCAGCGCGGGCGGCTGCCCCTGCCGCACCCCGGTGACGTACAGCCACACCACCAGCGCCACTGCGACGATCAGCCCGGCCCCGGCGAGCGCCGAGGGGAACGCGGCGAACTTCTCGCCGACGAAGCGCGCGAAGGCGTACCCGCCGTCGAAGCCGTTGCGCCAGCCCGCCTGGACGTCGAGATAGCCGAGCGGGCCGCCGCCGGTGCGGTGGCCGACCCACAGCACGTAGCCGGCCGCCCCCAGCGGGGCGAGCAGCATGCCGAGGACGCGCCGGCCGGGACCGGGACCGGGACCGGGCGCGGGCGTGAGCGGTGCCGCCGCGCGCCGCTCGCGCAGCAGCGAGAGGACGGCCGCCGTCCACACGGCGGCGGCCACCGCGAGCCCGACCGGCCGGGTCAGCCCGGCCAGCAGCGCCAGGGCGCCCGCGCCCACCCAGCGGCCGGTCAGCACGCAGTACAGCGCCCAGGCGGCGAGCGCCGTGAACAGCGACTCGCTGTACGCCATCGACTGCACGATCCCGACCGGCAGCACCGCCCACAGCAGCACCGCGCAGATCCCCGCCCTGCGGTCGTACACGTGGTCGACCACCGCGAAGATGCCCCAGGCCGCCGCGAGCGAGGCGAGCAGGCTGACCGCGAACCCCGCGTCGGCGTACGACAGCGGGCCCACCGCGGCGCCCAGCCGCTCCAGCCAGGGCAGCAGCGGGAAGAACGCCAGGTCCGCGTGGACGTCGCCATTGGGCAGGCGCACCTCGTAGCCGTAACCGCCGCCGGCCACCCGCGCGTACCAGAGGGAGTCCCAGCGGGCGGTCAGCAGCGTGTACGCGCTCTTGCCGCGCGCCGCGCTCCAGAGGGCCAGCACCAGCAGGCCCAGGGCGCGCACGGCCGCGTAGCCGCAGAGCGCGGGGGCGGCGCGGCGCAGAGCCCCGGTGCGGGCCGTCGCCCGGCGTGTCGCGAGATCGGTCACGGGCCCGATTATCGACCGTGGCCGAGAACCGTCCGGTGGCCGGGCGGTCCACCCGTACGAGGGAGTGGCGTACACCACACGCGTTCCGTCTGAAGTGTGAGAGATCGGCCACGCTCCGGGGCGGGGGACTCGCGTAGGCTGCCGTGTCACTCGCCGTTCGGCGCGCGGACCGGGAACCACCGCTCCTTCCCGGCCCAGGCCCTGGCGCGGAACGTCCCCACTGCGCGGGCCCGCCGAGGCGAGGGTTCATCTGGGAGGTACGTACATGTCCGGCACGTCCGCCGCGACCGCGGCGGTTCGCGGCCCGCACCGCCGGGCGGCCGGGGAGGGCGCGGGCCGCTGGGTCGTCCTGGTCGTGCTCTGCGTCAGCCTGCTGCTGGTGGCGGTGGACGCCACCGTGCTGCACGTGGCGGTGCCCGCCGTCACCGAGGACCTCAGGCCCGGCGCCGTCGAACTGCTCTGGATCGTCGACGTCTACCCGCTGGTCTGCGCCTCGCTGCTGATCCTCTTCGGCACGCTGGGCGACCGGGTGGGCCGCAGACGGATCCTGCTCCTGGGCTACGCCCTCTTCGGCGTCGCCTCCGCCCTCGCGGCCTTCGCCCACCATCCCCAGACGCTGATCCTGGCCCGAGCGCTGCTCGGCGTCGGCGGCGCCATGATCATGCCGGCCACGCTGTCCATCCTGCGGCAGGTCTTCCCCGACCGGCGCGAGCGGGCGCTCGCGATCGGCCTCTGGAGCGCGGTCGCCGCGGTGGGCGCCGCGGTCGGACCGCTGCTCGGCGGCTTCCTCCTCGAACACTTCTGGTGGGGCTCGGTCTTCCTGGTCAACATCCCGCTGATGCTGGTCAGCCTGCCGGTGGGACGGCTGCTGCTGCCCGAGTCGACCGGTGGCCGCGAGGGCCCGTGGGACGTGACCGGGGCGCTGCTGGCCGCGGCCGGTCTGTTCGGCAGCGTGTTCGGGGTGAAGCGGCTCGGCGGCGGTGAGCCGGTGCTCAGCGCGCTCACCCTGGGCCCGCTGCTGCTGGGCGCGGCGCTGCTGGTGCTCTTCGTACGGCGGCAGCGGCACCGGACGCACCCCCTGGTGGACCTCGGGATGTTCGCGCGGCCCGCCTTCGGCACCGCCGTGGGCTGCATCGTGCTGGCGATGCTGGCACTGGTCGGCCTGGAGCTGATCGCCGCCCAGTACCTGCAACTGGTGCTCGGCCTGTCCCCGCTGAGCACCGGACTGCGGCTGCTGCCGCTGACCTTCGCCGCGATGGCGGCCGGACTGGTCGGCGCGCGCGTGCTGCGCCGGTTCGGGCCGCGGCGCATGGTGTGCGCGGGCTTCTGCGCGACGGCCCTCGCCGTGCTCGCGCTGACCGCGATGGGCACCGCGGACGCC
This sequence comes from Streptomyces sp. PL-25, assembly GCF_058344915.1. Taxonomy (NCBI): domain Bacteria; kingdom Bacillati; phylum Actinomycetota; class Actinomycetes; order Kitasatosporales; family Streptomycetaceae; genus Streptomyces; species Streptomyces sp. PL-25. The sequence continues at coordinate 1,457,015 of NZ_CP136997.1, read as the reverse complement.
GCCGGGCTGCTGCTGGCCGCCTTCGTGCTGCTCGGCTTCGGCCTGGAGACGACGCTCTTCGGCGCGTACGAGTCGATGCTGAGCGAGGCGCCCGCCCACCGGGCGGGCGGGGCCGCGGCGATCGGCGAGACCTCCTACCAACTGGGCGCGGGCATCGGCATCGCCCTGCTCGGCACCGTGATGAACGCGGCCTACGCGCCCGGTGTCTCCCGGGTGCCCGGCGTCCCGGCGGGCGCCTCGGAGCAGGCGTCGCACTCCCTGGGGGAGGCATACGAGATCGCGGGGCGGCTCGGCGGGCCGCCCGGGGACGCGCTGCGGCGGGCCGCCCGGGACTCCTTCGTGCACGGACTGCATGTGACGCTGCTGGTGAGCGCGGGACTGCTGCTACTGGGCGCGCTGGCCGCGCTGCGGCTGCCGCGGGCGATGCAGTGCGAGGAACCGGCGGAGCGCCCCGCGGAACGACCGGCAGAGCGATCGGCGGCGGAGCTGCCCGCCCAGCGGGAGACCGAGCCGGTCCGGGTGGCGCTGGACGCGGGCCACCGGGCGCCGTAACGTCGGGCCGGAGCCGTTTGACTAGCAGTGCTAGTCAACTGAGTCGGAGATGCGAGGTGCCCATGCCGGCGTCGTCGAAACCGTCGCTGCCCCCGTTCGATCCCGTCGACCCGCTGGGGATCGACGATCTGCTGGACCCGGAGGACCTCGCCGTCCGCGCCACCGTGCGGGACTGGGCCGCCGACCGGGTGCTGCCGCACATCGCCGGGTGGTACGAGAGCGGTGAACTGCCCGGTGTCCGGGAGCTCGCCCGCGAGCTGGGCTCCCTCGGCGCGCTCGGCATGTCGCTCAGCGGCTACGGGTGCGCGGGCGCCACCGCCGTCCAGTACGGCCTGGCCTGCCTGGAACTGGAGGCCGCCGACTCCGGGATCCGCTCCCTGGTCAGCGTGCAGGGCTCGCTCGCCATGTACGCGATCCACCGCTTCGGCAGCGAGGAGCAGAAGCAGGAGTGGCTGCCGCGCATGGCCTCCGGCGAGGCCATCGGCTGCTTCGGGCTCACCGAGCCCGACCACGGCTCCGACCCCGCCTCGATGCGCACCCGCGCCAAGCGCGACGCGGGCGGGGACTGGGTGCTCGACGGGCGCAAGATGTGGATCACCAACGGCTCGGTCGCCGCCGTCGCCGTGGTGTGGGCGCAGACCGAGGACGGCATCCGCGGCTTCGTCGTCCCCACCGACGCGCCGGGCTTCTCGGCCCCCGAGATCAAGCACAAGTGGTCCCTGCGGGCCAGCGTCACCAGCGAACTCGTCCTCGACGGCGTACGCCTGCCGGCCGACGCGGTGCTCCCGGAGGTCAGCGGGCTGCGCGGCCCGCTCAGCTGTCTGTCGCACGCCCGTTACGGAATCGTCTGGGGCGCCATGGGCGCGGCCCGCTCCAGCTTCCAGGCCGCGGTGGACTACGCGCGCTCGCGCGAGCAGTTCGGCAGGCCCATCGGCGGCTTCCAGCTCACCCAGGCCAAACTCGCCGACATGGCGGTCGAACTGCACAAGGGGATCCTGCTCGCCCACCACCTCGGGCGCCGCATGGACGCCGGCCGCCTGCGCCCCGAGCAGGTCAGCTTCGGCAAGCTCAACAACGTACGGGAGGCGATCGAGATCTGCCGCACGGCGCGCACGATCCTCGGCGCCAACGGGATCTCCCTCGAATACCCGGTGATGCGGCACGCGACCAATCTGGAGTCGGTGCTCACCTACGAGGGCACCGTCGAGATGCACCAGCTCGTGCTGGGCAAGGCGCTCACCGGTCTCGACGCCTTCCGGTGAGCCCCGGGCGGGGCAGGGCCGGTGCGCGGCCCTGCCTCAGCTCTGGTTGAAGAACCCGTCGGAGCGGTGCGCCCCCGGGTCACCGCTGATGATCTCCGTGTCGGCGGGGGAGAGCAGGAACACCCGCGTGGACACCCGGTCGATGGAGCCGCGCAGTCCGAAGACAAGACCGGCCGCGAAGTCCACCACGCGCTTGGCGTCGGACGCCTCCATCGCCGTGAGGTTGACGATGACGGGCACGCCCTCGCGGAACAGCTCGCCGATGGCGCGGGCGTCCCGGAAGCTGTCCGGTGTCACCGTGCCGATGCGGCGGCCCTTCTCCTCGGCCGTGTCCGTGGCGACCTTCACGCGGGGGTCGGTGACCCAGGCGTCGCCGGACTCGGTCCCCTCGGAGTAGTCGTCGTCGTAGTAGCGCTCGTCTTCGTTGTCGTCGACGAGGCCGAGCCACGCACTCGCCTTGCGTACCGATCCCATGGACGCCTCCTCTCACTAGCGGTCTTTCTGTTCTCGCATCCCTATGGTCATCCATGATGCTGACAGCGCGCCAAGTGGATAGACGCCGCGCGGGGGGTTTGTGACGGTACTGGTGCACAGCCGATCCGTCGAGGGCCTTGTGCCCCAAGGGTCATGCTCTACACCGATGCTGACCGGGAGTGAAATATGATCGTCCACGGCACTCGGGTGACCCGTGGTGCGTCCGGGTGAACAGGCCGGTCGGTACGATGCGGCAGCTCAACGTCGCAGACACCACGGGGGATCGTCGTGTTCGGAATCGTCAGACCCTGCGCCCACCGGCTCGGTGAGAACCTCAAGGCCCAGTGGATGGCGCACTTGTGCGGACTGTGTCTGGCCCTGCGGGGCGATCACGGGCAGTTCGCCCGGGTCGTGACCAACTACGACGGTCTGCTCATATCGGTTCTGACGGAGGCTCAGGCCGACCGCGCCGACGGCAGGGCGGGGGCGGGACGGCGGACGGCGGGACCCTGTCCGCTGCGCGGCATGCGCACCGCCTCCGTCGCCCGGGGCGAGGGCGCCCGGCTCGCGGCGGCCGTCTCCCTGGTGCTGGCCTCGGCCAAGGTGCGCGACCACGTCGCCGACGGCGACGGACTGCTCGCCCGCCGGCCGGTGGCGCTCGCCGCCCGCCGGGTCGCGGACCGCTGGAACCGCGCGGGCGCCCGGAGCGGCGCCGACGTCGGCTTCGACACCGCCGTCCTAATGGAAGCGGTGGAGCGGCAGACCGGCCTGGAGTCCCTGGCCGGACCCGGCACCCCGGTCCTGGCCGTCACCGAGCCGACCGAGACCGCGACCGCCGCGGCCTTCGCGCACACCGCCGTCCTCACCGGCCGGCCCGGGAACGCCGCCCCGCTCGCCGAGGCCGGACGGCTCTTCGGGCGGCTCGCCCACCTCCTGGACGCCGTGGAGGACCAGGCGGCCGACGCCGCCTCGGGTGCCTGGAACCCGCTGACCGCGACCGGCACTTCACTCACCGAGGCCCGCCGGCTCGCCGACGACGCGGTGCACGGCATCCGGCTCGCCCTGCGCGACGCCGAGTTCACCGACGGACGGCTCGCGCACCTGCTGCTGGTGCACGAACTCCCGCGCTCCGTGGACCGCGCCTTCAACACCACCTCCTGCGGTCACGCGCCGGGCACCGAGGAGGCCGCGCACGGCGCCTTCGGCCCGCCGCAGGGCCCGTACGCCCCGCAGCGCCCGCCGGCCCACGACCCGCGCCACCCCGGCGGCGGCGACCCCTTCGGCGGCGAGCCGCCGCGGCCCGGCAGGCGGGGCCTGTTCACCGGCTGCGCGGTCGCCCTCGGCCTCTGCTGCACCTGCAAGGTGTGCTGCGCCTCCGAGTTCGAGGGCCCGTGGTCGCGGCAGCGGCGCGAGGGCTGGTGCAGCAACTGCGACTGCGACTGCCCCGATTGCAGCGGCTGCGGGGACTGCTGCGACTGCTGCGGCTGCGACGGGTGCGACTGCGGCTGCGACTGCTGAGCCCGCGGAGCCGCCGCCGCGTCAGGACTTCAGTTCCGGCGGGGAGATCCGCGACGCCTTGAGCGCCGAGTCCTTCGTGCCCCACTTGTCGAGGATCTTCGCGTACGTCCCGTCGGCGATCAGCTTGTTCACCGCCGCCCGGAAGGCCGGCGCCAGCTTCGTGCCCTTCTTGAAGGCGAAGCCGACGTCGAGCCGGTGGAACTCGTTGAGGAACTTCAGCCCCTGCTGCCGGGCGACCGCGTAGCGCAGCCCGTTGATCGTGGACATCACCACATCGCTGCGGCCCTGCTGGAGCGAGGACCACAGCGCGCCCGACTCGCTGTACGTCTGCACCTTGTACGCCTTCTCGCCCGCGTCGGCGCACTGCTGCTTGTTCTTCTCCAGGGTGGCCTCGAAGGTGGTCCCGGCGCCCGTGGCGACGTTCAGGCCGCACAGCTGCGCGAGGCTGGTGACCTTGCCCAGCTTGCTGTCCGCGCGGGCGGCGAAGCCCTGGCCGTCGTTGATGTAGGTGACGAAGTCGATGGTGCGGCGCCGCTCGTCGGTCACCCCGAAGTTGCCCGCGCCGAGGTCGTACTTGCCGCTGTCCAGGGCGGGCAGGATCGCCTCGAAGCCGGCCTCCCGCGCCTTCAGCCGGATGCCGAGCACCTTGGCGACGGCCTGCGCGAAGTCGACGTCCTGACCGGCGAGGGTCCTGCCGTCGCCGAGGTAGCTGGTGCCGGGCGGGGTGCCGCCCACCGCGTAGGCGATCGTCAGGTCCTTGACCCCGGGCGGCAGCAGCCGGGCGGCGGCGGGATCCTCGCGCACCCCGGAGACGACGTCCGCGGTCGGGATCCCGGCGGCCTCGGCCGCGCCCGCGCCGGAGCCCGTGGACGCCGCGCCGTCCGCGCCGGAGCCGCACGCGGTCAGCAGCAGCGCCGCCGAACTGATCAGGGCGAAGGGGAGGAAATGCCGTTTACGGGCGCGCGGGGGCGTACGCATGGTGCGGTCTCCTGGAAGGAAAACGGGAAGGAGGAGGTCCGGAGGAGGAAGAAGTCCGGATCAGACGGCGCGAGGGGAGGGGTGCGCGTGTGAAGGCGTCGGGAGGGGTCGCGAAGGCGCGCGGCGCGACAAGAGCGACAAGCGCCACAGGGGTGACAGGGGCGACAGGGGTGACAAGAGCGGGAAGGGCACGCTAGGACGTACCGGACGCACGGGACGGGCGCCGGGGACGGCCGAAGGCGGCAGGGCGTGCGGGAAGTCGGCTCAACAAGAACAGGACCACACTCGACCGAAGTCGATGTGGGAGCGCGTGACCAGCCACTGCTGCGGATGCATGGGGCAAGTGGAACAGGCATCCGGTTCCCCGTCAACCGCCCCGAGACGTCCGGCTCATATGCTGGACCCCCTTGACAACCCGGGGAAACAGAACCGTAGTCTCCTGGAGGACGGCCCTGCTGAGGGGCTCGGCCGTCCAGCGCCCCGCGGCGCGTCCCGTGTGAAGGCACCACCGTGTTCGACCTACGTCACGGAGCCTTCGCATGTCCTCCGGCACCCTCGCCAAAGCACCCGCCGCCCCCGGCACCCCCGGACCCGCCGACGCCCCGCGCATCGTGCCGCGCCGCCGGCCCGGACAGTGGGCGGCCGCCGTCGTCGTCCTCGTCCTGCTGGGCCTCGCCCTGGTCTCCGTCGTGCGCAACAAGGCGTTCCAGTGGGACGTCGTCGCCGACTACTTCACCTCCGACTCCGTCCTGCGCGGGCTCTGGCTCACCCTGTGGCTGACCGCCGTCGTCATGGTGCTCGGCTTCGCCCTCGGCACCCTGCTCGCCGTCTTCCGGCTCTCCGCCAACCCGGTGCTGCGCGCCGTCAGCCGCGGCTACGTCTGGCTGTTCCGGTCCATCCCGATCCTGGTCCAGCTGCTGCTGTGGTTCAACATCGGGGCGCTGTACCCGAGCCTCTTCGGGGTGCGGACCGTCGACCTGCTCGGCCCGGTCACCGTCGCGATCGTCGGCCTCACCCTGCACGAGGCCGCCTACGCCGCCGAAGTGGTGCGCGGCGGCATCGTCTCCGTCGACCGCGGCCAGATCGAGGCGGCCCAGGCGCTCGGCCTGAGCCAGTGGCGGCGCTGGCGGCGGATCGTCCTGCCGCAGGCGATGCGCTCCATCGTGCCGCCCGCCGGGAACATGCTGATCGGCACCCTCAAGGGCACCTCCATCGTCAGCGTCATCGCCGTCCAGGACCTGCTGTACTCGGCCCAGCTCGTCTACCACCAGACCTACCAGGTCATCCCGCTGCTGATGGTCGCCACCCTCTGGTACACCGCCGTCACCACGGTCCTGAGCATCGGCCAGCACTACGTGGAGCAGCACTACGCGCGCGGCACGGAGCGCACCCGATGAGATCTTCGCTGGTCGTCGTGGGGGCCGGGCCGCGGGGGACCGGTCTGCTGGAACGCATCGCCGCCAACGCGCCCGAGCTGTACCTGGGAGCGGGCCTCGACATCCACCTCGTCGACCCCCACCCGCCCGGCGCCGGACGCATCTGGCGCGCCGCGCAGTCCCCGCTGCTCTGGATGAACTCGCACGCCGAGGACGTCACCATGTTCACCGACGACACGGTCGACATGGCGGGACCGGTGCGCGAGGGCCCCACCCTGCACGAGTGGGCCGCACTGCCCGGCCGCACCTTCGCCGACCGCCGCCTCCAGGGCTCCTATCTGCGCTGGGTGCACGACGAGGCGGTGGCCGCGCTGCCCGCGGACATCACCGTCCACCACCACCGGCGGCGCGCGCTGCGGGTCAGCGGGCCGCGCGAGGGCCGCCAGCGGGTGTGGCTGGAGGGCCGCGACCATCCGCTCCTGGCCGACCTGGTGGTGCTCGCCCTCGGCCACCTGGACGCCGAACCCGACGACGAGCAGGCCCGCCTGGCCGCCCACGCCCGCGCCCACGGCCTGGTCCATCTGCCGCCGGACTTCACCGCCGACAGCGACCTGTCCGCCCTGCCGGCTGGCGAACCCGTCCTGGTCCGCGGCTTCGGCCTGGCCTTCGTCGACCTGATGGTGCTGCTCACCGAGGGCCGCGGCGGCCGCTACGAACAGGGCGCCTACGTACCCTCCGGACGGGAGCCGGTGCTGTACGCCGGTTCACGGCGCGGAGTGCCGTACCACTCGAAGATCGGCTACGACCTCACCGGCGCCCGCCCACCGCTGCCCCGCTTCCTCGGCCCGGCCCAGATCGACGCGCTGCGCGCCCTCCCCGAGGGGGACGGCACCCGGCGCGCGGCCGCCCGCGCGCTGATCGAGAAGGAACTGGGATTCGCCCACTACCACCGGCTGTTCGCCGCCCACCCCGAACGGACCGCCCTGGCCTGGGCGGACTTCGAGGCGGCGTACGCCACCGCCGGGCCGGACGAGCGAGGGGACCTGGTCGCCGCCGCCGTCCCCGACCCCGCCGACCGGCTCGACCTCGCCGCCCTGGACCACCCGCTGCACGGCGTACGGCACGCCGGTGCCGAGGACTTCCAGGAGGCGCTGCGCGGGCACATCGAGGCCGACCTGCGCCGCCGCCACGATCCCGCCCACAGCGCCGACCTCGGTCTCTTCCTCGGACTGCTGTCCGTGTACGGGCAGTTGGCCCGGCTCGGCGACACCGGGCCCTGGTGGCACGGCTTCTTCAGCTTCCTCGCCTCCGGGCCGCCCGGCCCCCGGCTGCGGCAGATGCTCGCCCTGTCCCGTGCGGGCGTCCTGCGGTTCGTCGGCGCGAACATGACCGTCACCGCCGAGGACGGGGTGTTCCGGGCGGCGAGCGAGACGGTGCCCGGCGTGGTGACCGAGGCGCGGGCCCTGGTCGAGGCGCGGCTGCCCGAACCCACCGTCCGGCGCACCCGCGACCCGCTGCTGCGCGAACTGCACGCCGAGGGCGCCGGCGAGACCGCGGACGGGCTGCTGCGGGTCGACCGCGCCGACGGCCGGATCCTGGACCGGGCCGGGCGCCCGTATCCCCGGCGCTTCGCGCTCGGCCCGTTCACCGACGGCCGGACGCCCGGCGCCTTCACCCGGCCGCGCACCGGCGGCCCGGCGTTCCGGCAGAACGACGCCACCGCCCGCGCGGTGCTGGCGTTCCTGCGCGCGCCCGCCCCGCACGCCGTCGGCTGAACCGCCCTCCCGCGTCTCCCGCCGCACCCCCCTCTCGTCTTGTCCCGTCCCACCGCACCGAAGGAACCCGCGATGAGCGTCATGGTCGACATCAGGTCCGTCCACAAGAGCTTCGGCTCGCTGGAAGTACTCAAAGGCATCGACCTGGAGGTGGACACCGGCCAGGTCACCGTGATCCTCGGCCCCTCCGGCTCGGGCAAGTCGACGCTGCTGCGCACCATCAACCACCTGGAGAAGGTGGACCGGGGCGCGATCAGCGTCGACGGCACCCTCGTCGGCTACCGGCGCTCGGGCGACACGCTGCACGAACTGCCCGAGCGTGAAGTGCTCCGGCAGCGCACCCGGATCGGCTTCGTCTTCCAGAACTTCCATCTCTTCCCGCATCTGACGGTGCTGGAGAACATCGTCGAGGCGCCGGTCGCCGCGCTGAAGCGGCCCCGCGCGGACGCCGTGGCCGCCGCGCTGCGGCTGCTGGAGCGGGTGGGCCTCGCCGACAAGGCGGACGCGTACCCGGGCCGGCTCTCCGGCGGCCAGCAGCAGCGGGTGGCCATCGCCCGCGCGCTGGCCCTGGAACCCCGGCTGCTGCTCTTCGACGAGCCCACCTCCGCGCTCGACCCGGAACTGGTCGGCGAGGTCCTCGACGTCATCAAGGACCTGGCCCGGCAGGGCACCACCATGATCGTCGTCACCCATGAGATCGGCTTCGCGCGCGAGGTCGCCGACACGGTGGTGTTCATGGACGACGGGCGGATCGTCGAGCAGGGGCCGCCCGCCGAGGTCCTCGACCGGCCGCGGCACGAACGGACACGGGCGTTCCTGTCCAAGGTGCTGTGACCCGGCGGGTGCCGTGACCCGGCGCCGACCCGGCCGCGGCGGTCGCGGCGCACGGCCGGGGGAGCTGGGCCATCCGGTCGTCGTCCGGGCGGGGGATTCGGGCGCGGGCCGCGGGCTCCGGGTGCGCGGGCGGGCGCCCGGGGTGCGCCCGCGCCCGGGTCCGCACCCGTGCCGAGTCCGGCACCGGACGCGCGACGGGCATCGGCTCCGGCGGCGCCGGGAACCCGCAAGCCCCGCGCCAACTCCTGGTGTTCGTACGGCAGAACACCTCGCGCGCCCCCGTCCCGCCCGGCGCGGGAGCGCGTACCGCACACGGGAGCGGGCCGCCGCACGGCGCCCGCACCTCGGTTTGGCCGCACGGCCGCACATGGAAGGGTTGATCACATGACGGACGCATCCGACCGCTGGAAGCAGTGGCACGAGGACCGCACCGCATCGGTGTCGGCGCCCTACGGGCCGCTCGCGCTGACCGGCACGCACTGGCTGGAGGACCACCCGGGCGGTCTGCTCCCGGGCGTCCCCGGGAGCTGGGCGGCCGACGGCGACGCGGTGGTGCTCGACGCCGTCGAGGCGGACGGACTGACCGTCGACGGCCGGCCCTTCGCCGGGCGGGTGCGGCTCGGCGCCGACACCGCGGCGCCGGCGGACGCGCGGGTGGCGCGGGGGGAGCGCCGGCTGGTCGTGCTCGTCCGCGAAGGCGCCTGGGGGGTACGGGACTACGACCCGGACTCCGCGGTCCGGCGGGCGTTCCGCGGCATCGAGGCCACCGCCCACGACCCGCGCTGGTCGGTGCCGGGGCGTTTCACCCCGTACGAGGAGAGTCGTACCGTACGCGTGCCGAACGCGGACGGGCGTGAGCGCGGCCTCGCCCTCGCCGGGGAGCTGGCGTTCACCCTGGAGGGGCGGGAACTGACGCTCCAGGCCGCCCGGCGGCCGGACGGCGGGCTGTGGGCGGTGTTCGCCGACGCCACCAGCGGGGACAGCAGCTTCCGCTTCCGTTTCCTGTATCCGCAGGCCCCGGACGCCGAAGGACGCACCACGGTCGACCTCAACCGCGCCGAGCTGCCGCCGTGCGCGTTCGCCGACCACTTCATCTGCCCGTTCCCGCCGCCGGGCAACACGCTGGACCTCGCGATACCCGCGGGGGAGCGCACCCTGCGCTGAGGCCCCGGCACCCTGGCGGCTGACCTGTCGTCAATCCACCCGGACCGCACACAGTCCACTCGAATCGCACACAGTCGCACGGCCGAAAGGCACTCTTGCGCCGACCGGCCGTTCGGCCGAATACTCCCCCACAGCGCTTGTCAGGGGCACAACGTGTCTGGAACCCGGACCACCGCCCCCGGCTCTGCGCCTCACGGGCCCCGACCCCACGCGGGCCCCCGACTTCCTTTGTGGAGGAACGAAAAGTGAGGATCAAGCGCACTTCCCCCCGCACCGTCGTCACGAGACAGACCCGGCTGGTGGCCGTCGCCGCCGGACTCGTGGCCGCCGCCGCGTTCGCGGTCCCCAGCGCGAACGCGTCCGACACCAGCACCTTCAGCGCCGCACAGCTCACCAGCGTGAGCGACTCGGTGCTCAAGGCCGATGTCCCGGGCACCGCCTGGGCCGTCGACAGCACGACCAACCGGGTCGTCGTCACCGCCGACAGCACGGTCTCCCAGGCCGACATCAACAGGATCAAACAGCGGGCCGGGGCCGACTCCGGGGCCCTGACCATCAAGCACACCCCGGGCAGGTTCAGGAAGCTGATCTCCGGCGGCGACGCCATCTACGCCAGCGGCTGGCGCTGCTCGCTGGGCTTCAACGTCCAGGACGCCAGCGGGAACTACTACTTCCTGACCGCCGGTCACTGCACCGACGGCGCGGGCACCTGGTGGTCGGACTCCTCGCACTCGACCACCCTCGGCACCACCGCCGGGTCCTCCTTCCCCGGCAACGACTACGGCATCGTGCGCTACACCAACAGCTCGGTGACCAAGTCGGGCGCCGTGGGCAGCCAGGACATCACGAGCGCCGCCACGCCCTCCGTGGGGACCACCGTGTACCGCCGCGGCTCCACGACCGGCACGCACAGCGGCCGGGTCACCGCGCTCAACGCGCAGGTCAACTACGGCGGCGGTGACATCGTCTCCGGTCTGATCCAGACCACGGTCTGCGCCGAACCCGGCGACTCCGGCGGCCCGTTGTACGGCGGCAGCACGGCCTACGGCCTGACCTCCGGCGGCAGCGGCGACTGCTCCTCCGGCGGTACGACCTTCTTCCAGCCGGTCACCGAGGCGCTGAGCGCCTACGGGGTCCACGTGTACTGACCCCGTCCCTCCTCCGTCCCTTCCGGGCGATCCCGGCCGTCCCCCACCGGCCGGAACAAGGCGGCCCCCGCACGCGAGTTCGCGTGCGGGGGCCGTCGTCCGTCCGGGCCGCGTCGTCCGTCCGGGGCCGTAAGCCCGTGGGGCGGGTCGAACGGTCCCGGCCGCACGGGTTCCGGTTCCGGCGCGGCACGGGCGAGATCCGGACAGGAGTAGACCTCACAGAGCGCCGACAGGTTACTCGCTCGTAGTGTTTGCAGAGTGAACGGGGGCGTCCCGACCTCGGGCGCTCAAGCCGCAAGGGGCGTACGCCGGTTGGCGTACGCGCGTCCAGAACTCGACCTTGTGTGCTCCCTGCGGGCCTCGGAATAGTAGGCGCCGTTCAACCGCCTTCCGGCCCGCTGAGGTCCCCACAACCTCGCGGGCCGATCCCCCCACAGGAGGACGTCAGTTGAAGCATCGACGCATACCCGCGCGCCGGGCGACCATGGCGACCGCGGGCATCGCCGCACTCGTCGTCGCCGGAGTCACTTTCCAGAGTGCGAACGCCAGTGAGCCGGACGCCGCCCCCACGGCCCGCGCGCTGTCGGCCCCCACGGCCGGAAAACTCGCCTCGACCCTGGTCAAGGACCTCGGGACCGACCGCACGGCGGGCGCGTACTACGACGCCCGCTCCGGTCACCTCGTGGTCAACGTGCTCGACAAGGCCGCGGCGCGGACCGTCGAGCGGGCGGGGGCCAGGGCCAGAGTCGTCGCGCACACCCTCGCCGAACTGGACGGCGCCCGTACGACGCTGGCGAAGCGGGCGACCATACCGGGCACCTCGTGGTCGACCGACCCCGTCAGCGGCAAGGTCGCGGTCACCGCCGACAGAACGGTCTCCCCGGCCGCCTGGGCGAAGCTGTCCAAGATCGTCGCGGGCCTGGGCGACAAGGCCGAACTCAAGCGGTCGAAGGGGGAGTTCAAGCCCTTCGTCGCGGGCGGTGACGCCATCACCGGATCGGGCGGGCGCTGTTCGCTCGGGTTCAACGTGGTCAAGGACGGGCAGCCGTACTTCCTCACCGCGGGCCACTGCACCGAGGCCATCTCCACCTGGTCGGACGCCGACGGCACCGTGATCGGCAGCAACGAGCGCTCCAGCTTCCCCGGGGACGACTTCGGCCTGGTGAAGTACACGGCCTCCGTCGACCACCCCAGCGCGGTCGACCTCTACGACGGGTCCACGCAGCCGATCACCAAGGCGGGCGAGGCGACCGTCGGCGAGCAGGTGACCCGCAGCGGCTCGACGACCCACGTCCACACCGGCACGGTCACCGGTCTGGACGCCACGGTGAACTACTCCGAGGGCACCGTCAGCGGCCTCATCCAGACCGATGTGTGCGCCGAGCCCGGGGACAGCGGCGGTTCGCTGTTCGACGGCGACACCGCGCTCGGTCTGACCTCCGGCGGCAGCGGTGACTGCTCCTCCGGCGGCGAGACCTTCTTCCAGCCGGTCACCGAGGCACTGTCGGCGACCGGCGCCGAGATCGGCTGACCCCACCTCGCCCCATCCCCCCCCACGGGATCCGGCGGAGCCCCGTCCTCGCGCGCGAGAGGGCGGGGCTCCTAGGCGTCCGCGCCCGGGTCCGCGCCCGGGTCCGTGCCCGGGTCCGTGCCGGTGTCCGGGGCCGCGTCGGGGGCAGGGCCCTGGGCGGCGGCGTCCGTACGGGGGCCGGTGCCAGGGGCCGGCCCGGAGGCGGCGGGGCCCGGGTCGGTGAAGGTGTCGTTCACGGGCGGCGCGGGTGCGGAGGAGCCGGCGGGCGCGGCGCCGCCCGCCTGCGCGGAGCCGCCGTGCCCGGCCGCCCCGGCGGTGGCCGCTCCTGCGGCGGCCGTCGCGGCCGTCCCGGCCACCGGGTCCGGGGAGTCCTTCCACGCCGCTCCGACGGCGCCGCCGCCGCGCCCGCGCCGCTGGCCCGAGGCCAGCAGGGTGACCACCACCCCCGCCGCCGCCCACGCCCCCAGCACCAGCAGCGCGCCGGTCAGGGCGTTGCTCCGGAAGTACGCGATCGAGCGGGCCGCCCAGGTCCCCGCGCCCGGCGGCAGCGCGGGCCCGATCGTCTTCCAGAACGGGGGCAGCAGCGGCAGCGGGAAGGCGCCGCCCGCGCTCGGGTTGCCCGCGATCACCACCAGCAGGATGGCCAGACCGATGCCGATGACGCCGAAGACCCCCTGAAGGGCGAGGGTGGCGGCGCCCACGGCGAAGGTGATCAGCGCCCCCAGGCCCCACAGGGCCGCGACACCGCCCGGCAGCGCGCCCAGGACCGGCCCCACGATGACCGCGCCGCCGAGCCCGCCGACGGCCGCGACGAAGGCCATGGCGCCCAGCCGGATCGCCGCGCGCCGCAGGTTGGCGGGGCGCGCCCCGGTGCTGATCGCGAGGATCGAGGCGCACAGATAGCCGCCGACGCACCAGCCCACGACCAGGTAGAAGGAGGACAGGCCGTTGAAGTCGCCGGTGGAGGCCGGTGCCACGTCCACCGTCCGCACCGTCCGGTGCTGGGCCTGCTCCACGGGCCCGACGATCCGCTCCAGGCTGGTGGCGAGGATGGTGCCGCCGCCGGTGGCGACCAGCAGGGTGTCGGTGGTGCCGCCCGGGGAGACGACCAGGGCGCCGTCGACGTCCCGGTCCAGGATCTGCCGGCGGGCCGCCGCCTCGTCGGCCACCGCGCGCGGGTCCAGGGGCGAGCCGGGCAGCTGCCGCAGCCTGGCGACCGTCTGCCCGGCCGCCGCCCCGGGCGCCGCGACGGCGAAGGGCACGTCCTTGGGCTTCGGGTGGTGCAGCGCGCCCACGTAGGAGGCGATGAACAGCAGCTGGAGCGCCAGCACCCCGACCACGAGCAGCGTGGCCCGCGGGGTGACGGCGTCCTTGACCTCCTGGACGAAGGAGTGGCGGGGCCGGCGGGCGTGCGGGTGGGTCATGGTCTCACGCTGCGGTCCGGCGGGTGTTCGCGCAGGTGGGAGGCGCCCGAACGGGCGTCGCACAGATGTTCGGGAATTGGTTTATGGTGGAGGGCGAGTAGTGAACTGATGTTCGAAAGCCTGTGTGTACGGGCCCACGACCGCGGGAGGTGCGGATGCCGGGTTTCACGCATCTGCACACCGTCTCCGGGTTCTCCCTGCGCTACGGCGCCTCGCACCCGGAGCGGCTGGCCGAGCGCGCCGCCGAGCGGGGCATGGACGCCCTCGCCCTCACCGACCGCGACACCCTCGCCGGTACGGTCCGCTTCGCCAAGGCCTGTGCGGCGGCGGGCGTCCGCCCGCTGTTCGGCGCGGAACTGGCGGTGGCCGGGCCCGACGCGTCCGTACGCGGGGACGGGGTCGTACGGCATGGCGGATCCGTACGCCGCGACGGGTCCGTACGCGGCGGCGGGCCCGCGGGGCAGGGCGGTCCGGGGTGGCCCGGCGGGGGACCGCGGCCGGAGCGGCGCCGGGCACCGGTGCGCGGCGGTGCCTTCGTCGACGAGTCGACTCCGCGGGTCACCTTCCTCGCCCGGGACGGCGCCCGCGGCTGGGCCGACCTGTGCCGGCTGGTCACCGCCGCCCACGCCGCGCCCTCGGACATCCCCCTGCTGCCCTGGTCCGGCAACCATGGCGACGGTCTGACCGTGCTGCTCGGACCCGGTTCCGACGTCGGCAGGGCGCTGGCCGCCGGCCGCCCCGACCGGGCCGCACGGCTCCTGGTCCCCTGGCGCGAGGTCTACGGCGACGCCCTGCGCCTGGAGGCCGTCTGGCACGGCCGCACGGGCACCGGCCCCGGCTCCCTGCGGCTGGCCGCCCGGACCGTCGGCTTCGCCGCCGAGCAGCGGGTCCGGCCCGTGCTCAGCAACGCCGCCCGCTACGCCGACCCGGACCAGGGCCCGGTCGCCGACGTCCTGGACGCCGCCCGCCGCCTGGTCCCCCTCGGCGCCACCGGGGAGCGGGACTCCGGCGAGGCGTGGCTGAAGGGACCCGGCGCCATGCTGGAGGCGGCCGAGAGGATCGTGGAGGCCGCCGGGTTCCGGCGCGACACCGCCCACCGGCTGCTGGAGCAGACCCGGGCGGCGGCCGCCGAGTGCCTGGTCGACCCGGAGGACGACCTCGGCATGGGCGCGGTCCACTTCCCCGAGCCGCACCTCGTCGGCGCCGGGCGCCGCACCGCCCAGCGCGCGCTGGCCTCCCGGGCGGCGGCGGGCATGGTACGGCGCGGCTACGCCGGACGGCGCGCGTACTGGGCGCGGATGCACGAGGAACTGGACGTCATCGCGTACCACGGCTACGCCTCCTACTTCCTCACCGTCGCCCAGGTGGTGGACGACGTACGGGAGATGGGCATCCGGGTCGCCGCGCGCGGTTCCGGGGCGGGCTCCCTCGTCAACCACCTCCTCGGCATCGCCCACGCCGACCCGGTCGAGCACGGGCTGCTGATGGAACGCTTCCTGTCCCGGCGGCGGTTCGTGCTGCCCGACATCGACATCGACGTGGAGTCCGCGCGCCGTCTTGAGGTCTACCGGAAGATCATCGGCCGGTTCGGCGCGGAGCGGGTGGCGACGGTCGCCATGCCGGAGACGTACCGGGTGCGCCACGCGATCCGCGACGTGGGCGCGGCCCTGTCCATGGACCCCGCCGAAATCGACCGGGTCGCCAAGTCCTTCCCGCACATCCGCGCCCGCGACGCCCGCGCGGCCCTGGAGGAACTGCCCGAACTGCGGGCGCTGGCGGGGCGGAAGGAGCGGTACGGCAGGCTGTGGGAGCTGGTCGAGGCGCTGGACGCGCTGCCGCGCGGGGTCGCCATGCACCCCTGCGGGGTCCTGCTGTCCGACGCCTCCCTGCTCGCCCGGACGCCGGTCGTGCCCACCAGCGGCGAGGGGCTGCCCATGTCCCAGTTCGACAAGGAGGACGTGGAGGACCTCGGGCTGCTCAAGCTGGATGTGCTGGGCGTGCGGATGCAGTCGGCGATGGCGCACGCTCTCGCCGAGGTGGAGCGGACCACGGGGGAGCGGGTCGACCTGGACTCCGTGCCGCCGGGCGATCCGGCGACGTACCGGCTCATCCGCTCCGCCGAGACCCTCGGCTGCTTCCAGATCGAGTCCCCGGGCCAGCGCGACCTGGTCGGCCGGCTCCAGCCCGCCGACTTCCACGACCTCGTGGTCGACATCTCCCTCTTCCGGCCCGGCCCGGTCGCCGCCGACATGGTGCGGCCGTTCATCGAGGCCCGGCACGGCCGGGCGCCGGTGCGCTATCCGCACCCGGACCTGGCCGGACCGCTGGCGGAGACGTACGGCGTCGTCGTCTTCCACGAGCAGATCATCCACATCGTGCACCTCATGACCGGCTGCGGGCGCGACGAGGCGGACCGGGTGCGGCGCGGGCTGTCCGACCCGGAGTCGCAGGGGCGGATCAGGGTGTGGTTCGCCCAGCACGCGGCGGCGCGGGGATACAGCGCAGAAACGATTCAGCGCACCTGGGAGATCGTCGAGGCGTTCGGTTCGTACGGCTTCTGCAAGGCGCACGCGGTGGCCTTCGCCGTGCCCACCTACCAGTCGGCGTGGCTGAAGGCCCACCATCCGGCCGCCTTCTACGCCGGGCTGCTCACCCACGACCCCGGCATGTACCCGAAGCGGCTGCTGCTGGCGGACGCGCGGCGGCGCGGGGTGCCGATCCTGCCGCTGGACGTGAACCGGTCGGGAGTCGCCCATCGTATCGAACTGGTGTCTGACGCGAAGAGGGGCAAAGCTGGTAAAGCACCTGAAAAGGCCGAAGGTCCTGAAGGTCCCGAAGGTGCCGGTACGTGGGGGCTGCGGCTGGCCCTCTCCGACGTGCTCGGCATCAGCGAGGCCGAGGCGGCGCGGATCGCGGACGGACAGCCGTACGCCTCGCTGCTCGACTTCTGGAAACGGGCCCGCCCGAGCCGCCCGGTCGCCGGACGGCTCGCCCAGGTGGGCGCGCTGGACGCGTTCGGTGCCAACCGCCGCGACCTGCAACTGCACCTGACCGAGCTGCACCGGGGCGCCCGGGGCGCGGGCGGCGGTCAGCTCCCCCTGGCCGGAGGGAAGGACACGGCCACCGCCGGGCTGCCCGACCTGTCCGACGCCGAGAGGCTCAGCGCCGAACTGGGCGTGCTGTCCATGGACGCCTCCCGCAATCTGATGGACGACCACCGGGCGTTCCTCGACGAACTGGGCGTGGTCTCCGCGCGCCGGCTGCGTACGGCGCGGCACGGGGAGACGGTGCTGGTCGCGGGCGCCAAGGCGGCCACCCAGACCCCGCCGGTCCGGTCCGGCAGGCGGGTCATCTTCACCACCCTCGACGACGGCACCGGCTTGGTCGACCTCGCCTTCTTCGACGACTCCCACGACGCCTGCGCGCACACCGTCTTCCACTCCTGGCTGCTGCTGGTGCGCGGAGTGGTGCAGCGGCGCGGCCCGCGCAGCCTCAGCGTGGTGGGCGCCGCCGCCTGGAATCTCGCCGAACTGGCCGAACTGCGCGCCGAGGGCGGTCTGGAGGAGGTGGCGGCCCGCCTGGCCCGCCCCGGCGGCCCACCGGAGGCGGCCGCGGACGGGGACGGCCCGGACGACGGATCCGGGGGAGGCGACGGCGGTGACCGCGAGGGCCGGGAGGGCCGGGAGGGCCGCGGTGGCGGGCGGCGGGCCCGGCTCGCCGGCTCGGACGGGCGGCCCGCGCCCGCCGGTTCCGCCGCCCAGGACCCGATGGAGGCCGCGCGCGGGCGCCGCATCCGCATGCCCACCGGCTACGAGATGCATCCATGGGCGGATCTGCGCCCGGCGGGAGAAGG
Organism: Streptomyces sp. PL-25; assembly: GCF_058344915.1. NCBI lineage: Bacteria > Bacillati > Actinomycetota > Actinomycetes > Kitasatosporales > Streptomycetaceae > Streptomyces > Streptomyces sp. PL-25. The sequence continues at coordinate 1,439,126 of NZ_CP136997.1, read as the reverse complement.
GCCCGCGAACGGAAGGAAGTTGTGGCACCAGAGTCCAGGGAGCGCGGGATGACCATCCTCTGCGTACGTTTCCAGCTGCCGCCGATGTACGAGGCGGCCCTGCCCGGACTGCTCGGGCTGCTGGAGGAGTTCACCCCCGTGGTCGAGGCGCTGCCGCCGGACGGCGCGCTGGCCGATCTGCGGGGCGCCGAACGGTACTTCGGGCGCGACGCGGTCGCACTCGCGGCGGTGATCCGGGTCCGCGCGCTCGCGCGGTTCGGCGTCGACTGCGTGATCGGCGCCGGGCCGGGCCCGATGCTGGCCCGGGTGGCACTGGGGGACGCCCGGCCCGGGGCGCCCTGCGCCGCGCCCGCCGAACCGGCCGCCGCCGCGGAGTTCCTCGCCCACCGGCCCGTCACCGCGCTGCCCGGCGCGGGCCGGGCGACGGCCCGCACCCTGGGCGAGTACGGCCTGGACACCCTGGGCCTGGTCGCCGCCGCGCCCCTGCCGACCCTCCAGCGCCTGGTCGGCGCGAAGGCGGGCCGCGAACTGCGCGACCGGGCGAACGGCGTCGACCGCGGCCGGGTCGTCCCGGGCGCCGTCGAGCGGTCCCTGCTCGCCGAACGCCCCTTCGACCGCGACGAACTGGACCCCGGCCGGCACCGCGCGGCGCTGCTGTCGGCGGCCGGGGAACTGGGCGCGCGGCTGCGCGCCCTCGGCAAGGTCTGCCGCGCCCTGACCCTCACCGTGCGCTACGCCGACCGGTCGGCCACCGTCCGCGGCCGCACGCTCGCCGAACCGACCGCCCACTCGGCGGCGCTGACCGGGACCGCGTACGCCCTGTACGAGGCCCTGGGCCTCCAGCGCGCCCGGGTCCGCGCGCTCGTCCTGCGCGCGGAGGGGCTCGGCGACGCCGGGCACGCCTCCCACCAGCTCACCTTCGATCCCGTGGACGAGAAGGTCCGCCGTATCGAGGAGGTCGCGGACCGCGCGCGGGCCCGGTTCGGGCCGCGCGCGGTGATCCCGGGGACCCTGGCTTCCTAATGCTGTTGTCAAGCAGCCGTCGTGACCGGCGGTGTGACCTCGTAGCGCCGCCGGTCACGGATGAGGGCCCAGATGACGTTGACGCGTCGGCGGGCGAGGGCGAGGACGGCCTGGACGTGCTTCTTCCCTTCGGCGCGTTTGCGGTCGTAGAACTTCCGGGAGTTCGGGTCGTAGCGGACGCTGACCAGCGCGGAGGTGTAGAAGACCCGCTGGAGTCTGCGGTGATAGACCAGGGGCCGGTGCAGGTTGCCGCTGACCTTGCCCGAGTCGCGCGGCCGAGGGGCGACGCCGGCGAACGCCGCCAGGGCGTCGGGGGAGTCGAAATCGTCGAGGCTGCCACCGACGGCGGCGAGGAACTCGGCCCCGAGGGTCGCGCCGATGCCCGGGACGCTTAGGACGATGTCGGCGAGTTCGTGCCCGCGAAACCGGCCCTCGATGAGCTTGTCCATCTCGGCGATCTGCTCGTTGAGGGCCGTCACCTCCTCGGCCAGGGTGTGGACCAGCGTTGCGATGGTCTTCTCCCCGGGAACGGCGGTGTGCTGCCGCTCGGCGGCCTCGACCGCTGCTTCGGCCAGGGATCTCGCGTTGCGGACCTTGCGGTTGGCCAGCCACTTCGTCAGCCGAGTGACCCCGGACCGGCGGATCGCGGCCGGGGTCTGGTAGCCGGTCAGCAGCCTGAGTGGGCCCGTATTGGTCACGTCCAGGGCCCTCTCCAGGGCCGGGAACATGCTCAGCAGGGTGCCGCGCAGGCGGTTGACGACGCGGGTGCGGTCCTCGACGAGGTCGGACCGGCGGCCGGTCAGCAGCTTGAGTTCGACGACGGCTTCGTCGCCGGGGCGGATGGGCCGCAGGTCGCGGCGCATCCTGGCCTGGTCGGCAATGACGTAGGCGTCGCGGGCGTCGGTCTTGCCCTCGCCGCGGTAGCCGTCGGATGCCCGGTTCACGAGCCGGCCGGGCATGTAAAGGACGGCCTGGCCGTGGCTGACGAGGAGGGCCGGCAGCAGTGCGGGTTCTCCGCCGGTCATGTCGATGGCCCAGGTGACCTCGCGGCCGTCGGCCAGGTCCAGGACGTCGCCGATCAGCTTCAGCAGCTCGGGCTCGTCGTTGACGACCCGCCGCGACAGCAGCGTCTTGCCGTCCGTGTCCAGAGCGAGGCCGTGATGGTGGCCCTTGCCGCTGTCGATCCCCGCCCATATCCGGCTCATCTTGCTCCTGACGTGCTCGTTCGGACTCTTCGTGCCACGGACGACCTCGCCGGCATTGCTCTGCACAGCGACTTGCTCGCACTTCCTAATCGGCGGCCGAGTCGTCGTGGGGCACTGGGCGGCGAAGCCAGGGAAACCACGAGACGGCAGCCGCCTGATAGCCACACCCAGCACCCCTGGGCGACCCAACCCTACGAATGGCTCGATCAACCCGATCAAGAAGGTAGAGCCGCCTGAACGAGCGGCCTTCCGGCTGCCCGGGGCCCCCGCCCCTCCGCTGTCCTGTCCGGCCTGTCCGGCCTGTCCGGCCGGTCCGGCCGGTCTAGTTGGCCCACGGCGGGGTGAGGACGGTGCCGTCCGCGAGGCGGGCCGTCAGGCCGACGGACGTGGTGACCCAGGAGACCGCGGTGCGGTCCGTGGGGTTCTCCACGGTGAAGGTCGCCCCGGCGTTGACGATCACGGTGTCGCCCGCGGTGACGCGCTCGGTGCGGTCGTCGAGCGTGACCAGGAGTTCGCCGTCGAGCAGGTGGAGGATCTCCTCGCGGTCGACGGTGTGGGCGGGCGCCCTGGTGCCCGCGGGGATCTCGGCGCGCCAGGCGCACAGCTCCCCGGCGCCGGTGCGCGGGGTGGCGTACGAGACGAAACGGGCGCCGTGGATCTCGTGGGTCGTGGCTTCGGACGGGTGGACGACGGGCATGGGGGTCCCCTTCGGGGGTGGGTGAACCGCTCGACGGGCGGCTCGGGCGGCTCGGGCGGGGGCCGGGTGGCCCGGGGTGGATGGCTTTATGGTCAAGCAGCTTGACTATATAGTCAAGTCGCTTGTCTGAGTAAGTGGTCAAGCCGCCTGATCGCATGGTCAAGGCGTCTGACCGAGTGGTCAGGCGCCTTGACCATGGGGGCGGTGCTTCAATGTCCCCGTGCACAGCTCCGAGGCCATGGCCCTCTCCGCCGCCCTGCTCGCCGTCGCCGGCCGGCTGACCCAGCGCATCCATGACGGCGTCGCCGCCCGCGGGTTCGAGGGGCTGCGGCCCGCGCACGGTTTCGCGTTCGCGCGGCTGGCGCCGGGCGGGGCGACCGTGACCGAGCTGGCCGCCCATCTCGGGGTCACCAAGCAGGCGGCCAGTCAGCTCGTCGACGAGATCGTGCGCAAGGGGTACGCGGAGCGGCGCCCCCATCCCGCCGACGCGCGGGCCCGGCTGATCGTGCTGACCGCGCGGGGGCTGGCCTGCACCCGCGCGGCGGAGGAGTCGGCCGCGGAGGCGGTGCGGGGGTGGATCGCCGTGCTCGGCGAGGACGAGGTGGGCGCGCTGGGGGAGCGGCTGGCGCGGATCGCGCCGTCGGGGCCGATCCGACCGTCTTGGTGACGGTTCGTCATGGCGTGTCACTCGCACACGAGTTGACGCGCGGAGCGGACTCGCGAGTTTTTACTGACGCGTAACTTCACACTTCGACTACTCGTCCGTAACTTGACGAGTGAACAGCATCCTGGTGATCCGGATCACAGGGCGCAGTGCCGTCGCACCTCCCTTGAGCCGCAAGGAGATCACACGATGCTGCCCTTCCAGCGCGCCCGCAGACACCTGGCCGCCCTGTTCCTGGCCGCCGCCGTCGCTCTCGTCCCGGCCGCCGCGGCCCACGCCTCCGGCGCCCCCAGCTCGGGCTGGAACGACTACAACTGCAAGCCGTCCGCGGCCCACCCCCGCCCCGTCGTCCTCGTCCACGGCACCTTCGGCAACTCCGTCGACAACTGGCTCGGTCTCGCGCCCTATCTGACGGCCCGCGGGTACTGCGTCTTCTCGCTCGACTACGGCCAACTGCCGGGCGTCCCGGTCTTCAACGGCCTCGGTCCCATCGACAGGTCGGCCGGGCAGCTGTCCGCCTACGTCGACAAGGTGCTCGCCGCCACCGGAGCGGCCAAGGCCGATCTCGTCGGCCATTCGCAGGGCGGCATGATGCCCCGCTACTACCTGAAGTTCCTCGGCGGCGCCGCCAAGGTGAACGCCCTCGTCGGCATCGCCCCCGACAGCCACGGCACCACCCTCAGCGGTCTGACCAACCTGCTGCCGTACTTCCCGGGCGCGAAGGACCTGATCTCCGCCGCCACCCCCGGCCTCGCCGACCAGATCGCCGGGTCCCCCTTCGTCACCAGGCTCAACGAGGGCGGGGACACCGTGCCCGGCGTGCACTACACGGTCATCGCCACCCAGTACGACGAGGTGGCCACGCCCTGGCGGACCCAGTACCTGAGCGGCTCCGACGTCCGCAACGTGCTGCTCCAGGACCTCTGCCCGCTCGACCTCTCCGAGCACGTCGCCATCGGCACCGTCGACCGCATCGCCTTCCACGAGGTGGCCAACGCGCTCGACCCGGCCCACGCCACCGCCACCACCTGCGCCTCCGTGTTCAGCTGACCCGGGGAGCCCCGCCGGGCGCGGTCCGGGGTCCGTCCGGCCTGAGCCGCCGGACGGACCCCGTGTCCACGGGCCGCCTCAGCGGCCGGAGCGGGCCGCCCGCCGCCTGACCGAGAGGAACAGCGCCGCCGATCCCGCCGCCAGGGCCGCCGCGCCGCCCATCGCGACGTACGGGGTGCTGCCGGACCCGCCGGTCTCGGCGAGATCCGCGGTCCGCGCCCCGTCGGCCGTCACGGAGCTGCCCGCAGCCGCGTCCGTGCCGGTGCCGGTACCCGTGGCGCCGTTCCCGTTCCCGTTCCCGTCCTGGGCCGGGGCCGCGGGTGCCGGGTCCGTCGTCGTCCGGGCGTCGGCGTCCCCGTGGCCGTGGTGCTCGACGGTGGACCGGCCGGCCCCGGCCCGGATCTGCCGCTCGGTCGGCGCGGAGGCCGAGGGCGCGGGAGAGGACGCCTTGGCGGAGGCGCCGCCCGCAGCGGAGCCGCCCGCACTCCCGCCGCCGCTGCCGCTCGCCGCACCGCCGAAGGTGACGTCCGAGCAGGAGTAGAACGCCTCGGGGCTGTCCGAACGCTGCCAGACCGCGTACAGCAGTTGCTTGCCGGTGCGCTGGGGGAGCGTGCCCGAGAACGTGTAGAAGCCGCCCGAGGCCACCGGGTCGGTGACCGTGGCCACCGGGTGCGCGAGATCCAGGGCGGACCAGGCCAGCGGCTCGGCCGGGTCGTAGCCGGGCTTGGTGAGGTACACGGTGAACGTGCCCTTGTGCTGGGCGGTCACGCGGTACTTGAAGGTGTACGGGCCGCTCTTCACGGCCGTCGCGGGCCAGTCCGCTCGGGGCAGGTCGAGGCCCTTGAACTCCGGGTCGTCCGCACTGCACAGCCTGCCGTCCGGGATCCGCTCCTGGTGCCGGCCGTTCACGTCGCCGATCCGGATGCCGTTCCAGTCGTACAGGGCCTGGGGGCCGCCGGCCGCGACCGCCGCCCGGCACGCCGCCGACGTCGGGTTCTCCGGGTTCTCGGCGTAGCACTGGAAGACCCGGCTGACCGGGCCGCCCATGGTGCCGTGCGCGGACGCGGGCGCGGCGGCGAGCGCGGTCAGGGCGAGCGGCGCCAGCGCCAGGACGGAGAGCGCGGCGGCCTGGCGGCGTGGACGAGCGGGCATGGGGGGACTCCTCGCGACGGGTCGTTTCTGACGGGTGCCGGCACCGGGGGCGGACCCCGTGGGGTGCTCAGAAACTAGCCCCGAGGAACGGGGAGAACGCCCGATCAGGGCGGTACGAGGGGATCCTTATGCTCGCGTTAAGGAAGCGCTGAGACTGCGCTCAGACAGAGGGCGCGCACGGCGTACACACGGTGTGCGGAAGGCGTGCGCGGTGGCGCGCGGGGCAGGTCCCGGCGCGCGGAGTGCGGTGCGCGCTGCCGGTCACCCCTCCGGCCACCAGGTACGTGCGATGTCCTTGCGGACCTCGGGCCGTCCGGCGGGACGCTCGTCGGTCTCCTCGCGGATCCGCCGGCTGTCCGTCTTCCTCAGGGGCTTCTGCACTGTCGTACGGCGCATCGCTGCCTCCTTCGACGGTCTACCGGGTTCCGTGTTCGTACGGAGGTAGACCTTTCGGGCGAGAGTTCCTCATCGGTGCGGGTCTGTCTGTGGCGGCTGTCACGATCCGGTTGTCAGTGGCGGGTGTCACTCTGGGGCGCATGAGTGCACACACGACGACCGATCGTGACGCCGCGGCCTGGGGCGCCGCTGGAGCGGCGGTGGACTGGGACGCGCGGGCGGCCGTCTTCGACGACGAGCCGGATCACGGGCTGCGCGATCCGCGGGTGCGCGCCGCCTGGGCGGAGCGGCTGCGCGACTGGCTGCCGCCGCGGCCCGCCGCGATCCTCGACCTCGGCTGCGGCACCGGCAGCCTCTCGCTCCTCGCGGCCGGGCAGGGGCACCGGGTGACCGGTGTGGACAGCTCCCCGGCGATGCTGGAGCGGGCCCGCGCCAAGCTCGCCGGCGCCGGCCGCGACGCGGAGTTCCTGACCGGTGACGCGGCGGACCCGCCGGTGGACGGGCGCCGTTTCGACGCCGTCCTGGTCCGCCATGTGCTGTGGGCGCTGCCGGATCCCGCCCGCGCGCTGCGGCGCTGGCGGGAGTTGCTGGAGCCCGCAGGACGGCTGGTCCTGGTCGAGGGCGTCTGGGGCACGGTCACGCCCGTCGGCATACCCAACGAGCGGCTTCTCACTCTCCTCACACCCCTCGTGCGGCACACCCGCGTCGAACAGCTCTCGGGTGACGCCCGGCTGTGGGGCAAGGACGTCACCGACGAGCGGTACGCGGTGGTGGCGTCGGTGTGACCGGTGGAGGACCGGGCGGCGGGTGGGCGCGCCGGGTCGGACGGGCCGCGGCGCGGCGGCCGGGCGGCCGGGCGCGGCCCCGTACGGCGGCTCAGTCCAGCAGCGCCGCGAAGCCCTCCGTGCGGGCCAGCCGCTCCAGTTCGGCGAGGGCGGCCACGGCGGCGTCGGCCGCCGCCGGGTCGCGCTCCGCCAGCCCGCTCGCGGCGAACTCGTCCTCGTCCAGGCGCAGTACGTCCGTGCCGTCCGCCGAGCGCCACAGGTCCAGGTCCAGGTCCTCCACGACCAGCTCACCGCCGGTGAGCACGGCAGGGCGGGTGATGTCGCAGTACCAGCCCTTGAGCCGGCCGCCGCCGTCGCGGACCTCCTTGACCGCGTACCACCGGTCGCGCCAGTAGTGTTCGGTGAACACGTCGCCCGGTTCGAACCGCACGAAGCCGAAGTCCCGTACGCCCTCGGCCGCCCAGGGTGCCCGGACCACCACGCGCACGCCGTCGTCGCGCACCAGCGCGCTCCGGTAGCGGATCTTCGTCCGGCCGCCCTTGACGAGGACGACGTCCACCGGAGTGCCGGGCGCGTCAGCCGAGTTCGCGGACATACCGCACCTCCGTGGCGCACACCTCGTAGCCGAACCACCGGTTGACGGCGATCATCGGTTCGTTGCCGGTGTCGTTGCCGGTGAACGCCTCCCGGACGCCGGCCGCGCGGGCGCGGTGCAGCGAGTCGTTCTTGGCGAGCTTGGCCAGGCCCCGGCCGCGGAACGCCTTGGCGGTGCCGGTCATCGCCGTGCTGTAGCGGGTGGCGCCGTCCGTGTGGGCGAGGGTGAAGGCGGCGGGCCGGTCGTCGACCACCGCGACGGACGTCAGGTCGTGGCTCAGCAGCGGGTTGCGCCAGGTCTCCTCCAGCCAGGTCGCGTAGTCGCTCAGGTCCGAGGCCACGTCACCCGGTTCGTCCGCGGCCGTCTCCGCGTCCAGCTCGAACAGGGGGCGCGGGTCGGCGGCGTAGTCGGATCCCCGGCGCAGCTCCACGCCGGGCGGCGGGTCCTGGAGCGGCGGGAGCCCACCGGCCGCCAGGTCCAGGCGCAGGAAGTACGCGGAGCGGCTGCCGCGGTAGCCGCGCCGCTCGGCGAAGGCACGGTTGTCCGGCGTGTCCAGCACCCAGGAGAGCAGCCGCACCGCGCCGCGGGCGGCCAGGTGCTCCTCGGCGGTGCGCACCAGCAGCGCGCCCGCGCCGCGCCCGGTGTGCGCCGGGTCCACGTACACGTTGACGTTGCCCTGTCCGGGCACCGGGCTGTCGTGGGACAGGAGCACCTGCGCCGTGCCGATCACCTCGCCGTCGGCCTCGGCGACCAGCGGCCGGTAGTGGGCGTCGGCATGCAGCCGGGTGGCGGTGTGGGCGAGGGACTCGGAGGTGAACAGCACGAACGGCAGCGCGCGACGGCGCACCCGGGCGAACCCTTCGAGGTCTGCGGGCACGTCGGGGCGCATTTCGCGGACGATCACGGTCATGCAGGCGCACGCTACGGGCCGCCCCCGCACACCCGCCTCCCATTTTCCGCCGCCCCGGACGACCCGCCGCCCCGGACGACCCGCCCGGCGGACGAGACCCGCCCGGCGGACGGCCCGCCCGGGGCGGCGGACAGCAGCCCGCCCCGGCGCCCGCGTCCCCCGGCGCCCGCGCCCGCGTCCGCGCCCTCCCGGTCCGGTCCCGTTCCGGCGGCTGCCCTCCCGGGGCGCGCGGGTGCGCGACAATCGGCCCGTGACCCTGAAGATCCGCATCCACGACGGCGCCCCTCCCTACGAGCAGGTGCGGGCCCAGATCTCCGAGCAGGCCCGGTCGGGCGCGCTGCCGGTCGGCCACCGGCTGCCCACGGTGCGGGCGCTGGCCGAGTCCCTCGGGCTTGCGGCGAACACCGTGGCCAAGGCGTACCGGGCGCTGGAGACGGACGGGGTGATCGAGACCCGGGGCCGCAACGGCACCTTCGTGGCCGCGGCGGGCTCCGCCGCCGACCGGGAGGCGGCGAGTGCCGCGCAGGGCTACGCGGAGCGCGTACGGCGGCTCGGCCTGGACGAGGACGCGGCGCTCGCGGCCGTCCGGGACGCCCTGCGGGCGGCGTACGAGGCGTAGCGCGTCAGGGGCGTACGGACAGCCGGCCGGGGGTGCGGGTCACCGCCAGCCCCGCGTGCCGTGCCGCGCGGGCGAACTCCACCGCGTCCCGCACCGCCGCCCCGGCCGGGTCGTTGTTGAAGTAGGCGTACACGTCCGTGTCCGTGCCGTCCGGCCAGGCCGTGGCGACGCGGTCCACCCAGGTGCGCAGGGACCTGCGGCCGTAGCGCGGCCGGTCCCGCGCGCGGCCCTCGTGGAAGCGGACGTAGCCCCAGTCGGCCGTCGGCCGCAGCGGGGTCACCGGGCGGCCGCGGACATCGGCCCAGCACAGGGCGGCGCCCCGCGCCTCCAGCACGGCGCGTACCGCCGGTGTCCACCACGACGCGTGGCGCGGCTCCACCGCGACCCGGGTGCCGGGCGGGAAGCAGGACAGACAGGCGTCGAGCAGCCCGGCGTCGCCCCGCAGCGTGGGCGGGAGCTGGAGCAGCACGGGCCCGAGCCGGTCGCCGAGGCCCGCGGCGTGCGTCATCAGGCGGTGCACCGGCTCCGTGGGGTCCTTGAGGCGTTTGACGTGGGTGAGGAAGCGGCTCGCCTTGACCGCGACGACGAAGTCCGGCGGGACGCGCTCCCGCCAGGCCGCGAAGGTCTCCGGGGACGGCAGCCGGTAGAAGGCGTTGTTGACCTCGACCGTGGCGAACGCCGCCGCGTACTCCTCCAGCCAGCACCGCACCGGGCACCGGGGCGGGTACAGCACGCCCCGCCAGTCCTCGTACTGCCACCCCGACGTCCCGACGAACAGGGTCATGGCCCCATCACACCACCGGGGCGCCCCGCTGTCCCCTCCACCCGGCGCCGGTCACCGGGCGCCGGTCACAGGTACAGGCCCGCGTCCGCGCCCTCGCGGGGCTCCGGGAGCGCGGTCGGGGAGGTGCCCCGGCGCAGCGCGTACAGCTCGGCGAGGGTCGCTCCCTCGCGGCCGACGCCCTCCTCGGTGCCCAGCCAGTCCACGGCCTCCCGGCGGGTCAGCCGGCCCACCTCGATGCGGGCCAGGCAGCGGCCCGGCCGGACCACGGCGGGATGCAGCCGCTCCAGGTCCTCGTTGGTCGTCACCCCGACCAGGACGTTGCGGCCCTGGCCGAGCAGTCCGTCGGTGAGGTTGAGCAGCCGTGAGAGCGCCTGGCCCGCGGTGTGCTTGGCCTCGCCGCGGATCAGCTCGTCGCAGTCCTCCAGCAGGAGCAGCCGCCAGCGGCCCTTGCCCGCCGCGTCCTCCTCGCCGATGGCGATGTCCATCAGATAGCCGACGTCGGAGAACAGGCGCTCAGGGTCGAGGACGCAGTCCACCTGGCACCAGTCCCGCCAGGAGCGGGCCAGGGTGCGCAGCGCGGAGGTCTTGCCGGTGCCCGGCGGGCCGTGCAGCAGCAGGAGGCGGCCCGCGATGTCCTGGGGGGTGGTCTTCATCAGGCGGTCCATCGCGTCCGCGACCGGCGCCGTGTAGTTGGCCCGGACCTCGTCCCAGGTGCCCGCGGAGATCTGCCGGGTGGTGCGGTGCGGGCCGCGCCGCGGGGAGACGTACCAGAACCCCATCGCCACGTTCTCCGGCTGGGGTTCGGGCTCGTCCGCGGCGCCGTCCGTGGCCTGGCCGAGGATCCGCTGGGCCAGTTCGGCGTCGGTCGCGGTGACCGTGACGTCCGCCCCCCGGTTCCAGCGGGAGACCAGCAGGGTCCAGCCGTCGCCCTCGGCGAGGGTCGCGCTGCGGTCGTCGTCGCGGGCCACGCGCAGTACCCGGGCGCCGTCCGGCAGCAGGGTGGCACCGGAGCGGACCCGGTCGATGTTGACCGCGTGCGCGTACGGCTGCTCGCCCGTCGCGAAGCGGCCGAGGAACAGCGCGTCGACGACGTCGGACGGCGAGTCGGAGTCGTCGACGTTGAGCCGGATCGGCAGCGCGTCGTGCGGGTTCGCAGGCATGCGGCCATGATCTGCCACCGGACCGCCCCGCGCACCCCGTTTCCCGGCCGTGCCGGGCGTGTCGGCCGCCGTCCGGGTCCGGATGCGCCGGAATCCCGTGTCGCGGCGTCAGGAACCGGCGTACAGGCGTATGAAGAGCCGTCAACGCGACCAATGACCCGTACGGGTTGTCATCCGGCTGCACCGGCGGGTCCGTTCGGGCCATGGCGCGGGGCCCGTACCGACCCCTACTCCCCGTGATTCCTTGTGAGTTCACCCTTTCTTTGGCATGGACACTTCCAGTCGACGCGCGTAGCTGCTACCACGGATCCGATAGCGAAGCTGCTAGAGGGAGGTTCCATGAGACGTTCCCGAATTGCCGCGTACGTCGGCTCAGTTCTGCTGACCGTAGGTCTCGTCCTCACCGGGACGGCCACGGCGCAGGCCGCACCATCGGCCGCGACCGGCGGCTATGTGGCCCTCGGCGACTCCTACTCCTCCGGAGTGGGCGCCGGCAGTTACATCAGCTCCAGCGGTGACTGCGACCGCAGCACCAAGGCGTACCCCTATCTGTGGAACGCCGCGAACCACCCGTCCTCGTTCTCCTTCACCGCCTGCTCGGGCGCCCGGACGGACGACGTCCTCGCCGGCCAGCTCGGCCCGCTCAACTCCGGCACGTCCCTGGTGTCGATCAGCATCGGGGGCAACGACGCCGGGTTCTCCGACGTCATGACGACCTGTGTGCTCCAGTCGGACAGCAACTGCCTCTCCCGCATCGCGACCGCCAGGGCCTACGTCGACTCGACGCTGCCCGGCAAGCTCGACAACCTCTACTCGGTGATCCGCGGCAAGGCGCCCTCCGCGCGGGTCGTCGTCATCGGCTACCCCCGCTTCTACAAGCTCGGCCAGACCTGCCTCGGCCTCTCGGAGACCAAGCGCTCGGCCATCAACGACGCCGCCGACCGCATCGACACCGTCATCGCCAAGGCCGCGGCCAACCACGGCTTCGTCTTCGGCGACGTCCGCACCACCTTCAGTGGCCACGAGATCTGCTCCGGCAACTCCTGGCTGCACAGCGTCGACTGGCTCGACATCGGTGACTCCTACCACCCGACGGCCTCCGGCCACTCCGGCGGCTACCTGCCGGTGCTGAACAGCGCCGCCTGAACCCCGCCGGGGCCGGGCACGTGAGATCGCCCACGTCCCGCGCCGCCGGTGCCCGCCTCCCCCCACTGGAGGCGGGCACCGGCCACCTGATGACACGCCCTTGAGCGGTACCGGCCCCCGCGCCGCCGTCCGCTCACGCGCCGTGACGGTGCGCCGGGGCCCCGGCCGCCCCGGCCCGTCTGCCTGCCGGTTGTCCAACTCGCCGTGGAACCGGTCGGATTCGGAGAGTAGTCGTCAACACCCTTACGCAGAAGGTGAATCCTGCGACCGAGATACACGGGTGCCCGTGCGGGGCGATAGGGTTACCCTGCCCGGGGTCGGGTGGACTCGTACGGGTGGGGAGTGACATGGAGCAGATAACAGTGCGCAGCAGGGCCAGGGTCCCTGCGATCACCTGCGGAAGCAGCGCGACCAGCTCGCGCCTCGACCGCCATCTCGCGGTGCTCGGCGGACCCGCCGTCCCGCAGCGGGAGGCCGCCGAGGCGACGCTGCTGATGCGTGAGCTGACCACGCGTGCCGCGCACGACCGCACCGGCAGGGGTGCGCGGATGCGCCGGGTGTCGCTGTTCGCGCCCCTGCGCCGACTGCGTCGCACGCTGTTCGGCGGGCACTAGCGACACCGCCGTCCGCGGCCTCTCCGGCACCACCGGAGGGCGCCGCCGACGTTCCCGGGCCCGACCTCACCAGGGCCGGCGTCCGGGTCCCGAGCAGACCGCCTCACCGCCTTCGTACGGCGCCGCGCGCATGCCGCCCGCATCCCCACGGCCGCGGCGCCCCGTACGGCTGTCCGGCCTCCCGTGCCCGAGCGGCACGGGAGCCGGCCGCCCGGCTCCTGTCGCCCGGCGCGGCGACACCCCGTCCTCACCCGGACCCGCCCGGCCCGTGTCGCGCAGCCCTCGGCGCGCGCGTGCCGCCGTTGCTCAGCCCTCGGCGCGCGCGTACCGCCGCACCGCCGACGGCGCGCTGACGGCGAGCAGCACCGCGCACCAGGCCAGCGTCCCCGCGACGGGATGGGCCACCGGCCAGGAGGCGTGCTCCGGGACCGGGCCGTTGCCGAAGAGGTCGCGCAGCGCGGTGGTGAGCGCGCTGATCGGGTTCCACTCGGCGAGCACGCGCAGCCAGTGCGCCAGATTCCCGGTCGGGATGTACGCGTTCGACAGCAGCGGCAGGACGAAGGTCGCGGCGCCGAGCTGGCCGGCCGCCTCCTCGCTGCGGGTGAGCAGCCCCAGCCAGATCCCCACCCAGGTGCAGGCGAACCGGAAGAGCAGCAGCAGTCCGACGGCGCCCGCCGCCCCGGCCGCGCTCCCCTCGATCCGCCAGCCCACCGCCAGCCCGACCAGCAGCAGCGGCACGGTCCCGGCCGCCGTGACGACGAGGTCGGCCACCGCCTGCCCGAGCGGCACCGCCGCCCGGCTCACCGGCATGGTGCGCAGCCGGTCGTGCACCCCTCGGTGGACGTCCTGCGCCGACTGGAACATCCCCGTCATGATCCCGCCGGCCGCGGTCGCCGCGAGCAGTCCGGGCACCAGGAAGGCGCGGTACTCGCGGCCGGGCACGGCCAGCGCGCTCCCGAAGACGTAGCCGAAGAAGAGCAGCATGTTGATCGGCATGATCTGGGTGAGGACGGCGAGGCCCGGGTTGTTGCGGACCCGGCGCAACTGCCGTCCCGCCAGCGCCGTCCCGTCGTGCACCAGTGCGCTCATGCCGCGATCTCCTCGCTGTCGTGGGAGGCTCCGGTCAGCCGGAGGAAGACGTCGTCCAGGGTGGGCGGGCTCAGGCTCGCGTCGAGCAGCGGCACGCCCGCCGCGTCCAGTTCGCGCACCAGCCGGGGCAGGGTGAGGGTGGGGTCGGTGGCGACCGCGCCGACCGCGGCCCGCTCGTGGTCGAACACCGGCTCGGCGCCGGTGAGCCGGTCCAGGACGGCCGCCGCCCGTGCCATCTCGTCCGGGTGCGCCACCACGACCTCGGCGCGCGTGCCGATCAGGGCCTTGAGCCGCGCGGGCGATCCGGTGTGCGCGACCCGGCCCCGGTCCACCAGGGCGATGTCGTCGGCCAGCCGGTCGGCCTCGTCCAGGTACTGGGTGGTCAGCACCACCGTCGTGCCCCGCCGCTTCAGTGCGCGCACCGCGTCCCAGATCTGGTTGCGGCTGGCCGGGTCGAGGCCGGTGGTGGGCTCGTCCAGGAAGAGCACGGCGGGCCGGCACAGCAGGCTGGCCGCGAGGTCCAGCCGGCGGCGCATCCCGCCCGAGTAGGTGGCGGCGGTGCGGTCGGCGGCCTCGGCGAGACCGAACCGCTCCAGCAGCTCCCCGGTGCGCGCCGCCGCGTCCGGGATCCGGTGCAGCCGGCCGAACAGCCGCAGGTTCTGCCGTCCGGTGAGGTCCGCGTCGACGGACGTGTCCTGCCCGGTCACCCCGATCCGGCGGCGCACGGCGGCCGGTTCGCGCACCAGGTCGTGCCCGGCCACCCGGGCGGAGCCCGCGTCCGGCCGCAGCAGTGTCGTCAGCAGCCGTACGGCCGTCGTCTTGCCCGCGCCGTTCGGCCCGAGCACCCCGCAGACCGTGCCCTCGGCCACCGCCAGATCCAGGCCGCGCACGGCGTGTACGTCGCCGAACCGCTTCTCCAGACCCTCACTAAGTACAGCGTACGTAGTCGTCATGGGGCGACCATAGCGCACTACGTACGCTGTACGTAACTAACATGGTGGGGCGAGGTGATGTCCCATGGCCGGCCGAGGCGCCGAACCCGAGGTGATCTGGGCCCGCCCGGAGCGGACGGGGCGGGGGCCGAAGCCTGCCCTCACCCGTGCCGACATCGCGGCGGCGGCCGTCCGGCTCGCCGACGCCGGCGGCCTGGAAGCGGTCTCGATGCGGCACGTGGCCGCCGAAGTGGGCTGCGGCACGATGTCGCTGTACAACTACGTCCCCCGCAAGGAGGACCTGTACGAGCTGATGGTGGACGCCGTCAGTGGTGAGCACGAGCTGTGGGAGCCCAGCGGCGACTGGCGCGCCGACATGGTCCGGGTGGGCCACCAGACCCGGTCCCTGATGCGCCGCCACACGTGGCTGCCCCGCCTGATGTCCGGGATCTACGGCTTCAGCCCCAACGCCCTGCGCTATCTGGAGCACTGCCTGGCCTGCCTGGACCCGCTGGAGGCGTCCTACGGCACCAAGATGGAGCTGGTCGCCATGGTCAACGCCGTGGTGACCATGTACGTCGCCAACGAGCTGGCGGCCGCCGAGCGCACCCGCTCCCTGCCCTGGACGGCGGAGCAGGAGAACGCCGTGCGGATCGCCTACCTGGGCGGCCGGATCGCGAGCGGCGCCTACCCGCGCATGGCGGCGGCCTTCACGGAGGACGCCGGCCCCATCGATCTGGAGGCGGTGTTCGACCGGGCCCTGACACGGGTCCTGGACGGGTTCTGCCCGCGCGGCTGAGCACCCGCGGCCGAGCACGCGCCGCGCGCCGTACGCCGGCGCCGCCCGCGCCGGGCGGGCCGGAGCGGGGACGGGCCGTCAGATGAGGGTGAACTGGCCCCCGGGGCCTTCCTCGGCGTGGTCCAGGACCGAGGCCGGCCGGCGGGCCGCCGCCGGTACCGGCAGCACGCCCGCCGCCCGCAGCGCGGACGCCGTGACCGTCCGGTCCGGCTCCGGGGCCTCCAGCGGCTCCTGCCCCGCCCGCGCCTCGGCCAGCAGCGCCAGGACGGTGATCAGCTCCAGCAGCTCCGAGGTCCACGCCTGCGGCCACAGGGGCGGGCGGATCGCCGCCAGGGTGCCCTGTTCGCCCTGCGCCGTCCGGGCCGCGAACCACTGCTCCAGGACCCGGCCGGCGCCGGTCTCGAAGTCCCAGGCGGCCGCGGGCACCGGGGAGACGCGGCCCTCGTCGAGGTGGAGGGTCTCCTCGGCCCGGTCGTAGTGGAGGGCGCGCGGGTGGTCCGGCAGCGGTGCGCGGACGTACGGGCGGCGCCCGCCGGGCAGTTTGGGGCGCTCGCCGTCGCGGCGCATCAGCCACAGCGCCCGGCGGCCCGCCGCGACGCCCCGCGCCCACCGGCCGGTGTCCGAGGTGAGCGGGACGGCCGTCCCGTCCGGGCCCGGCCGCGCCGCCGCCAGGATCCAGGCGAGCACGTCCGGCGGCTCGGGACGGTGCCCCAGGAGGGCGGCCAGATGCTCCGTCAGGCCCGGTGCCAGGTTGGGTTCCCGCGCGCCCGGACGGCGGTACAGCGGGCGGATGCGGCCCGGCCGCAGGAAGGGCGGCAGCGAGGTCGCCAGCAGCGCCGGTCCGGCCGCGCCCGGTGCGGCGCCCGGCTCCACCACGAAGACCTGCCGCTCGTCCGCCACCCGCCACAGCTCGGGCCGGGCCGCGTCGATCAGCCGGTGGTCCGCGAGGAGCCACTGCTCGTCGAAGGGCGCCATGAGCACCCGTACCGGCTCCGGGCACGGGCCCGGGTCCCGGGCCAGTTGCCCGGTGCCGCCGGAGCGGCCGGGCAGCTGTCCCGCCGCGGTGTACGGCGTGCGGGCGCGCGTCGGCTCGAACAGGGCCTCCCGGTCCGCCCCCTCGGCCCTCAGCAGCGCGTTCCAGCGGGCCCTGAGGCAGCCCGGGTCCGGGGCCGCGGGCCACGGCCGGCCGAGCCGCGGCGGTGCGACGGACCACGGCATGAGGTCCGCCAGCAGCGGGGCGTCGTCGTGCGTCACGCGGGGCATCGTACGACGCGGCGACGGCCCGCAGGTCACGTGGCGTCGAGGGTCACCGTGAAGGAGAACCGGTCACCGCGGTAGTGGATGACGACCACGTCCAGCGGCCGGCCCGACTCGTCGTAGGTGATGCCCGTGTAGTGCAGGATCGGGCTGAGCAGCGGCACTTCGAGCAGCCGGGCCGTCTCCGGGTCGGCCAGCCGCGCCTGCACGGTGTCCGTGATCCGGCTGATGCCGGCGCCCACCACGTCCCGCAGCACCTTGGTCATCGGCCAGCGCACCAGGTCGTCCGGCGATATCCGCTCGGCCAGCTCCGGACGGACGTAGTTGCGGGCGTGGTTGGTGGGCTCGCCGGTCTTCTCGTCGCTGCGCAGCCGGTGGTAGGCCGCCACCTCCTCCAGGTCCGGGAAGAACTCGGCCAGTTCGGCGGTCACCGGCGCGGTGCCGTGGTCCAGCAGCTCGGTCGTCATACCGGACTGCTGGGCCACGATCGCGTCCACCGAGCCCAGCAGCCGCACCGGGGCGCCCCGGTGGGCCGTGGGCGCGATGAAGGTGCCGCGCCGCCGGTGCCGGGTGATCAGCCCCTCCTCCTCCAGCTCCTTCAGCGCCTGCCGCATGGTCAGCACGCTCACGCCGTAGTGCCCCGCCAGTTGCTCCTCGGTGGGCAGGCGCAGCGGGTCCCGGGGCGAGCGGCCGAGGATCGAGGCGCGCAGGGACTGGGACACCTGGTACCACAGCGGCAGCTTGCGGTTCAGGACGATCGAATCCGGAGCAAAGGAGGTCACGGGCTATCCGTACCGGTCTGGTCCGTTCAGTGCAATGGCCGGAAGTGTTTCTCCAGGCCCTGCCAGACGTCGTCGTAGCGCTGCTGGAGGTGGTCCGCGCGGGCCGCGTGCGGTGTGAGCGTCACCGGCCAGCGGGTCTCGAACATGAACGCCAGTCCGTCGTCGATCTTCTGCGGCTTCAGCTCGGCCGCGCTCGCCCGCTCGAAGGTCTCCCGGTCCGGGCCGTGCGCCGACATCATGTTGTGCAGCGAGCCGCCGCCCGGCACGAAGCCCTCCGCCTTGGCGTCGTAGGCGCCCTCGATCAGGCCCATGTACTCGCTCATCACGTTCCGGTGGAAGTACGGCGGCCGGAAGGTGTCCTCGCCCACCAGCCAGCGCGGCGCGAAGACGACGAAGTCCACCCCGGCCAGGCCCGGAGTGTCGCTCGGCGAGGTCAGCACCGTGAAGACCGACGGGTCCGGGTGGTCGTACGAGATCGTCCCGATGACGTTGAAGCGGCGCAGGTCGTAGACGTACGGCACATGGTTGCCGTGCCAGGCGACGACGTCGAGCGGGGAGTGGCCGTAGGTGGCCGTCCAGAGGTTGCCGCAGAACTTGTTGACCACCTCCACCGGTCCTTCGGTGTCCTCGTAGGCGGCCACCGGCGCGCGGAAGTCACGGGCGTTGGCCAGGCCGTTGGCGCCGATGGGGCCGAGGTCGGGCAGGCGGAAGGGGGCGCCGTAGTTCTCGCAGACGTACCCCCGGGCCGTCCCGTCCAGCAGCTCCACCCGGAAGCGCACCCCGCGCGGGATCAGCGCCACATGGCCGGGCTCGGCGTGCAGCAGGCCGAACTCGGTGCGCAGCAGCAGCCCGCCCCGCTCCGGCACGATCAGCAGTTCGCCGTCCGCGTCGCTGAAGAAGCGCTCCATCGAGGAGTTGGCGTGAAACAGATGCACCGCCATGCCGGTGCGCTGGGTGGCGTCGCCGTTGCCGCCGAGGGTCCACAGGCCCGCCAGGAAGTCCGTGTCCGGGCCCGGCTGCGGCAGCGGGTTCCAGCGCAGCCGGTTGGGGTCCGGGACGGACTGGGTGAAGGGGGCCGTGCGCAGCGCGCCGTTGCCCGCGCGGGTGAACGCCGGGTGGGCGGCCGAGGGGCGGATGCGGTACAGCCAGGAGCGGCGGTTGTGCGCCCTGGGCTCGGTGAAGGCCGCACCGCTGAGCTGCTCCGCGTACAGCCCGAAGGGCGCGCGCTGGGGCGAGTTGCGGCCCTCGGGCAGCGCGCCCGGAACGGCTTCCGAACTGTGCTCGTTGCCGAAACCGGAGAGGTACTCCAGTGCCTCGGCGGTCTTGCGTGCGTCCCCGCTCATGATCGCTCCCTTGCAACCTGATTCCTATGGAGCACCGTAGGATTGCGATTTCCCGGGCGCAAGAGGGACGTCGGCCCCCCTTCCGGCGGACGGCCGGAACCCGACCTGAGGGGGATCCGGCCGCCGGAGGGCTGTTCTACGCTCCCGGGCATGACGTCGTGGACGCGCCGGCCACTCGCGGTGCTCGCGGTGTCCGCCCTGCTGCTCGCCGCATCGGCCGGCTGCGGGGCGGGCGGTACGCGGGGGAGCGGGGATGGCGGGGAGAAGGGGGAGGGCGGACCGGCCACCCCGGTGGGAAAGATCATCGATCACACCGACGAGCAGGGGCGGGCCTACCGCGAGGTGGACCGGAAGGGCGCGCCCGAGATCGGCGTCGAGGTGCGGCCGGACGCGGCGGGCAGCTGGGACGTGCGGCTGACCGTCCGCCGCTTCCGCTTCTCCCCGGCCGGTACGGCGGCCCGCCCGGTGTCCGGACGCGGTCTCGCCCATCTGCTGGTCGACGGCCGCCTCGTCGGCCGTCTGCGCGCCCCCGAGTACCGGCTCTCCGCCCGCCTCGTCCCGCGCGGCACCCACCACGTCACCGCGCGCCTCTACGCCGACGACGACACGGTCTGGGCGGTCTCCGGCAGGCCCGTGCAGAGCACCGCCGACATCACGGCTTCGGACCCGCGCGCGGGGGAGGGGGCGTCCGTGTCCGGGGGTGGCGCGGGCGCGGGGGCGGCGCCTTCCGCAAGCGGCGGGGGCGCGGGCGCGGCGTCGTCCGGGAGCGGGGCGGTGTCGTCGGGTGCGGTGCTGTCCGGGGCGGTGGCGCCGGGCGGGGCGGCGTCCGGTGCGGTGACATCGGGCGGGGTGGTGTCCGGCGCGGTGGCCTCGTCCGGTGCGGCGCGCGGTCCGGCGGCCGGGCAGGTCGGCGGTGGGGCGGCGGCCCGGTCCGAGGGTGCCGTGTGGTCGCCCGTGTCCTCCGCGCCCGTGTCCTCCGTGCCCGTGTCCTTTGCGCCCGTGTCCTCCGCGCTCCCGTCCTCCGCGCTCCCGTCCTCCGCGCTCCCGTCCTCCGTGCTCCCGTCCTCCGCGCCCGCGCCGTACGTGGGCGCGCCCTCCGGTGGTGCGCCCTCCGTGCCCGTACGCCCCGCGCCGCCGGTGCGCGCGCCGTCCGCGCCGCTCGCGGCTCCCGTACCGCCCGCGCCCGCGCTGTTCGTGGCCGCGCAGGCAGCGCCGTCCACGCCGTCCGCGCCCGCGTTCCCGGCTCTCCCCGCACTCGGGGCGCGCGGCGCGCGGGGAGCCGTGTGCGCGGGGGACGACCCGGGTGCCGGTGTCCGCACCGCGGGCACCGCTTCACCCGGCCGCCGCGGCCGGGCATCATGAGTGCCGTGCCCCATGCGACCCCGCTCCGTCGCGCACCCGTGCAGCGGCGCAGCGCCGAACGGCTGACCAGGATCCTGGACGCCTGCGCCGAACTCCTCGACGAGGTCGGCTACGACGCCCTGAGCACCCGCGCCGTCGCGCTGCGCGCCGGTGTGCCCATCGGCTCGGTCTACCGGTTCTTCGGCAACAAGCGCGCGATGGCCGACGCGCTCGCCCACCGCAATCTGGAGCGGTACTCCGAGCGCGTCCAGGAGCGCCTGGCGGGGCTGGCGGACGACGGCTGGCGGTCCGCCATGGACGCCGTGCTCGACGAGTACCTGGCGATGAAGCGGACCGCGCCCGGCTTCTCCCTCGTGGACTTCGGCAACCAGATACCGCTGGGCGCCCGGCACGCCGAGCCCAACCACCGCCTCGCCGACCGCCTCACCCAGCTGCTCGCCGGGTATCTGCGCCGCGAGCCGGACGACGATCTGCGCCGTGCGTTCCTGATCGCCGTGGAGACCGCCGACACCCTTGTGCAGCTCGCCTTCCGGGTCGACCCCGAGGGCGACGAGCGGATCATCGAGGAGATGCGGGAACTGCTGCGGGCGTACCTGGGGCGCGTGCTGGGCTGAGCCCCCCGCCCGGCCCGTCCGCCCGGCCCGTCCGCCCATCCCTCCGGCTCGCCCGCCCTGTCCGACCTGTCCGACCCGTCCGCTCCGGTGCCCGGTTGCGCCGGGCGGGTGACAGCGGACGGCGCGTCGGGGCGGGGTGCGGTGGCCCCGGCGGGCGATGTGAAAGAGAGTCAGGTGAAAGAGCGATTTGTATGAAAATCGTCTGACTCGGAGGAACGCGCATGCCCACCCTGACACTCCCACGCACCCTCGGCTCCCGCGTCGGTGCCGCCGCGGCCCTGACGGCCCTGACCGCTGCGGGTGCCACCTGGCTGGCGGCGCCCGTG
The DNA here is from genome assembly GCF_058344915.1 of Streptomyces sp. PL-25. Lineage (NCBI taxonomy): Bacteria > Bacillati > Actinomycetota > Actinomycetes > Kitasatosporales > Streptomycetaceae > Streptomyces > Streptomyces sp. PL-25. The sequence goes on along the minus strand of NZ_CP136997.1, from coordinate 1,417,822 downwards.
GCGATGGCCCAGGGAGAGGCCGGCGACATCAAGATCCACCGGGTGGGCGTGCCCTTCGGCGTCTCGAAGGACGACCCGGTGGTGTGCCGCTTCTACCTGGACGCCGTCAACTTCGACGTCCTGCCCACCATCGGCTACACCATCCAGGCCATGCCCCCGTTGCCCACCAGCGCCACCGTCACCGGCACCATCGCGCTCGCCGCCGGGGCGGGCCACACCGACCCGCTGGGCCTGGCCGACGGGCAGTACAAGCTCGTCTGGACCGTCGCGGGCGTGCCCAAGGAGAAGATCTTCCATGTCAACTGCCGTGACGACGACGGCCGCAAGGAAGGCGCCCAGGGCCCGGCCGGGCAGATCGAGGACCAGGGCCGTGGCAACGGCGAGCAGCACTCCGGGCCCGGCGCCGGGCAGAACGGCCAGAACGGGCAGGGCCCCAAGGGCGGCGTGCACGCGGGCGGCGGCGGCCTCGCCTCGGCCGCCGCGTACACCCCGGTGGCCGGGGCCGCGGCCGTGGGGCTCGTCGTGGTCGGCGGGGTCGCGTACCTCCGGCTGAACCGCCGGCGCACCCGTGGCGCCGCGTAGGCGCCGACGCAGGCCCTGGTACCGGACCCGCGCCTACCGCCTCGCCAGGACGGCCGCGCTGACGGCCGTCCTGGTCACGGTGGGCACGCGGTGCGACGGGCACCGCGACCACGGCGCACCGCGGCGGGCGGCCGGCCCGCACGCCGAGGCGGCCGCCGCCCCGGCGGACCGGCGGGACGGCCCGGCCGGCACTGCGGCCCCGACCGGGCCCCCGCCCCGGCCGCTGCCCCGCTCCCCGGCGACCTCCCTGCGCATCCCCTCGCTCGGCATCGACGCGCCCGTCACCGGGATCGGCCTCGCCGCCGACCGGCAGCTCGGGACCCCGCCCGTCGACAAGCCTAAGCTGGTGGGCTGGTACCAGGACGGGCCCACCCCGGGCGAGTCCGGCACCGCGCTCGCGGTCGGGCACCGCGACACCACCACCGGTGCCGCCGTCTTCGCCGCGCTCGGCCAGGTGGAGCCCGGCCGCTCCATCGAGGTGCGGCGCGCGGACGGCCGTACCGCCGTGTACACCGTCGACAAGGTGCGGGTCTTCGACAAGGACCGCTTCCCCGACAAGGAGGTCTACGGCCGCTCCCGGCGGCCCGAGCTGCACGTCATCACCTGCGGCGGCCTCTACACCCGGCGCACCGGCTACTCCAGCAACGTGGTCGTCTTCGCCCATCTGACGGCGACGAGATGAGCCGCGCGCGGAGGCGGCGGGCCGAGGCGCGCGCGGGGCGGGGCGGCGGGCGCCGGCCGCCCCGCCCCGCCGCTGGGCGCGGACCGACCGCCTCCGTCCCCCTTCGCACCTGAACCCGCCCGAACCCGCCTGATCCCCCGATGCGGCCGTATCCCGCCCGATCCCGCCTGATGGACGAAAGTGTGCGAGATCGTGCCCGATGTCTTCCCCGGGCCGCACCCGTCCGTTAGCTTCCGTGACTCACACGCCCCGTACGACCCGCGCGAGGCGTCCGCCGCGCTGCGCCCAGCGCCTGGGTGAGTCACCGAAGGCATGCCTCATGACACGCGCCATCTCCCTGCACGACGTGAGCAAGACCTACAGCAGCAAGACCCCACGGGTGGTGGACCGGCTGTCGCTCGACGTGGCGCCCGGTGAGTTCCTCGTCCTGCTCGGACCCTCCGGCTGCGGCAAGTCCACGGTCCTGAGGATGATCGCCGGACTGGAGGAGATCACCGAGGGGGTGCTGCTGCTCGACGGGGAGTACGCCAACGAACTGCCGCCCGCGGCCCGGGACATGGCGATGGTCTTCCAGAACTTCGCGCTCTACCCGAACATGACCGGCCGCGGCAACATCGGCTTCCCGCTGCGCATCGAGTCGCCCGGCGCCGACCACGGCCCCCGCATCGACGCCACCGCCCGGATGCTCGGCATCGAGGACCTGCTCGACCGCCTCCCCGGCCAGCTCTCCGGCGGCGAGCGCCAGCGCGTGGCCATGGGCCGGGCGATAGCCCGCCACCCCTCCGTCTTCCTGATGGACGAGCCGCTGTCCAACCTCGACGCCAAGCTCCGCAGCCATCTGCGCGCCGAGATCGCCCGGCTCACCAGGGAACTGGGCGTCACCACCCTCTACGTCACCCACGACCAGTCGGAGGCCATGTCCCTGGGCGACCGGGTCGCCGTGCTGCGCGGCGGGGTGCTGCAACAGGTCGGCACCCCGCGCGCCGTCTACGCGCTGCCCCGCAACGTGTTCGTCGCCGCCTTCATCGGGACCCCGCGCATCAATCTGCTGCGCGGACTGGTCCGCGCCCCGCTCGACGGGGCCATGACGATCAGGCTGGGCAAGCAGTTCCTGCGGCTGCCCGAACCGCTCTCCCTGGACCACCAGTTGCTGCGCGTGCAGCAGGGCCGCGAGGTGATCGTGGGGCTGCGCTCGGAGGCCGTGCGGATCGCGAAGCCCGCCGCCGCGCGGCCCGGTGAGGTGCCGCTGACCGGGCTGGTCGAGCACCTGGAGTTCCAGGGCCACGAGGTGCTCGTCCACTTCGACACCGGGTCGAGCCCGGCCGTCGTACCGGAGCTGGAGGCACCGCGCCCGCACACCCGGCCGGACCGGCGCCGCCGCCGCGACGCCACCGTGCTGGAACGCCTGCGGGAGCGGGCCGGGGCCCTGCGCGGCGGCCCGGTGGCGCTGCTCGACCGGCCACGCGGGGCGGCTGGCGGAGAGACCGGCGCCGCACCGGAGGGCGCCCGCGCGGCCGAGCCCCGGCTGCCCGGTGACCTGGTGGTGCGCACCACCCCCGACATCCGGCTCCGGCACGGCATGCAGGTGCCGCTCCTGGTCGACCTCGCCCACCTCTTCGTCTTCGACCGGCACGGCGAGCGCGTCTGCCCGGCCCCGGACCGGCTGCCGGACCTCCAGGAGTGACCGGCGGGAACGACCGCCGGGCGTGATCTGCGGGCGTGATCTGCGAGAGCGACCGCCGGGAGGGTCCCCGGGAGTGACCTGCGGGAGTGAGCCGCCGCACACCGGGCGGGGAGGGGTGCGGTTCCCTGGCGCCACAAAACTATCGGCGCTAGTTTATGGATCGGCCGAGCCCGGCCCGCACCCCCCGTGGACCGCGCGCCGACGCGGCCGACGCCCCCGCCCCGGAGGAGCACCATGAAGGCACACGACGGCATGTACATCGGCGGCGCCTGGCGCCCCGCCCCCGACCGCGACGCCATCGAGGTGGTGAACCCGGCCGACGAGCAGGTCGTCGCCACCGTCCCCGCGGGCACCGCCGAGGACGTCGACGCGGCGGTGCGCGCCGCCCGCGCCGCCTTCCCCGGCTGGGCCGCGACCCCGCCCGCCGAACGCGCCGCCCGCCTGGCCGCCCTGCGCGACGTCCTCACCGCCCGCAAGGACGAGATCGCCGAGACCGTCACCACCGAACTGGGCGCCCCCGAGCAGTTCGCCCGGTCGGTCCACGCGGGCCTGCCCCTCGCGGTCGCCGCCTCCTACGCCGACCTCGCCGCCACCTACGCCTTCGAGGAGCGGACGGGCAACTCCACCGTCCTGCACGAGCCCGCCGGCGTGGTCGGCGCCATCACGCCCTGGAACTACCCGCTGCACCAGATCGTCGCCAAGGCAGCCCCCGCCCTGGCCGCGGGCTGCACCCTCGTCCTCAAGCCCGCCGAGGACACCCCGCTCACCGCCCAGCTCTTCGCCGAGGCCGTCGACGAGGCCGGATTCCCGGCCGGTGTCTTCAACCTGGTCACCGGGCTCGGCCCGGTCGCCGGACAGGCCCTGGCCGAACACCCCGGCGTCGACCTCGTCTCCTTCACCGGCTCCACGGCCGTGGGCCGGCGGATCGGCGCCACGGCGGGCGCCGCCGTCAAGCCGGTCGCCCTGGAACTGGGCGGCAAGTCCGCCAACGTCATCCTGCCCGGCGCCGACCTCGCCAAGGCCGTGCACGTCGGCGTCGCCAACGTCATGTCCAACTCCGGCCAGACGTGCAGTGCCTGGACCCGCATGCTCGTCCATCGCGACCGGTACGACGAGACGGTCGCCCTCGCCGCCGCTGCCGCCGCCAAGTACGCCGACCGCATCGGCCCCCTCGTCAACGCCCGGCAGCGCGACCGGGTCCGCGGCTACATCGAGCGCGGCGTCGCCGAGGGCGCGCGCCTGGTGGCCGGCGGCCCCGAGGCGCCCCGCGAGCGCGGCTACTACGTCAGCCCCACCGTCTTCGCCGACGTCACCCCCGGCATGACCATCGCCCAGGAGGAGATCTTCGGCCCGGTCCTCTCGGTCCTGCGCTACGAGGACGAGGAGGACGCCCTGCGCATCGCCAACGGCACGGTCTACGGACTCGCCGGAGCGGTCTGGGCGGCCGAGGAGGCCGAGGCGGTCGCCTTCGCCCGCCGCATGGACACCGGCCAGGTCGACATCAACGGCGGGCGCTTCAACCCGCTGGCGCCCTTCGGCGGTTACAAGCAGTCCGGAATCGGGCGGGAACTCGGCGCGCACGGACTCACCGAGTACCTTCAGACCAAGTCCCTCCAGTTCTAAGGGAGTCACGCGCCATGGCCGTACGTGCCGCCGTCCTGCCCGCCATCGGCTCACCGCTGGAGATCACCGGCATCGACCTGCCCGAACCCGGCCCCGGACAGGTCCGCGTCCGGCTCGCCGCCGCCGGGGTCTGCCACTCCGACCTGTCCCTGACCGACGGCACCATGCGCGTCCCGGTCCCCGCGGTCCTCGGCCACGAGGGCGCGGGCACCGTGCTCGCCGTCGGCGAGGAGGTCACCCATGTCGCGCCGGGCGACGCCGTCGTCCTCAACTGGGCGCCGTCCTGCGGCGCCTGCCACGCCTGCGGTCTCGGCGAGGTCTGGCTGTGCGCCGACGCCCTCCGCGGCGCCGCCGACGTCTACGCCCGCACCACCGGCGGCACCGACCTGCACCCCGGTCTGAACGTCGCCGCGTTCGCCGAGGAGACGGTCGTCGCCGCCTCCTGCGTCCTGCCGCTGCCCGACGGCGTCCCGCTCGCCGACGCCGCCCTGCTCGGCTGCGCCGTCCTCACCGGCTACGGCGCGGTCCACCACTCCGCCCGAGTGCGCGCCGGGGAGACGGTGGCCGTCTTCGGCGCGGGCGGCGTCGGACTCGCCACCCTCCAGGCCGCCCGGATCGCGGGCGCCGGGCGGATCGTCGCCGTCGACGTCAGCCCGGCGAAGGAGGAACTGGCCCGCCGGGCGGGCGCCACCGACTACGTCGTCGCCTCCGAGAACACCCCGCGCGAGATCCGCGCCCTCACCGGCGGCCAGGGCGTCGACGTCTCCGTGGAGTGCGCGGGCCGCGCCGTCTCCATCCGCGCCGCCTGGGAGTCCACCCGCCGCGGCGGCCGGACCACGGTCGTCGGCATCGGCGGCAAGGACCAGCGGGTCACCTTCAACGCCCTGGAGATCTTCCACTGGGGCCGCACCCTCTCCGGCTGCGTCTACGGCAACGCGAACCCGGCCGAGGACCTGCCCGTACTCGCCGCCCACGTCCGCGCCGGCCGCCTGGACCTGGACGCCCTGGTCACCGAGCGGATCGCCCTGGACGGCATCCCAGCCGCCTTCGAGAACATGCGCGCGGGGAAGGGCGGCCGGGCCCTGGTGGTGTTCTGACGCCGGGGGAGCCGCGGGCGCCGGACCACACCTGCGCCGTCCGGCGCGGAACCCGGGCGCGTTCGCCGCAGGACCCGGTGGGCTCGCGGCGGGGCCGGTGCGCCCGGCGGCGAGGGCGCCGGATCGCCGCTGCCCACCCCCGCCCCCGCCGCAGCCCGCCCCCGCCCTCGCCGCTGCACGTTCCCGCCGCAGCCCGTGCGGCCGCTCGCGCCGAGCATCCGCTCGGGCCGCGGTCGCCGACTCCGCCGTCCCGGCGCGGCCCCGGGCGCTCACCGTGGGCCGTGTGGGCCCCGGTGGGCGCTAGGTGCGGCACCCGGCGCCCGAGTACACACCGGACCGCCGCCGCCCGCGTCCCCGCGCCGGCCGCCCGCTCAGCGCACCTGCTCGGGACGCGGCCGGGCCGTCCCCGCGTCCGCCTCCGCCCGGTCCGCCTCCGCCCGGTCCGCCTCCGGCAGGGCCTCCGCCGCCGACCGCCTCCGCGGGCGCGAGCGGGACACCGCCACACCCGCCAGGCACAGCACCCCGCCGCCCAGCGTCAGCAGTCCGGGCACCTCGCCCAGCACCAGCCACGACATCAGCACCACCAGCGCGGGCACGGCGTACGTGGTCGCGCCCATCCGGGTCGCGCTCGTCCGGGCCAGGGCGTACGCCCAGGTGGTGAAGGCGAGGGCGGTCGGGAACAGGCCGAGATAGACCACGTTGAGCGTGGCGGTCAGCGGCGCGCGGGCCGCCTCGTGGACGAGCTGCCCGGCGAACGGCAGACACGCCACCGCGCCGACCAGGCACCCGAAGGTGGTCACCTGGAGGACGCTCGCCCGGCCCAGCGCGGGCTTCTGCGCGACGACCCCGAAGGCGTAACCGACGGCCGCGAGCAGGCACAGCACCACGCCCACCACCGAGGAACCGCCCGCCCCGGACATCGAGAGCCCCACCGTCACCGCCCCGGCGAACGACACCCCCATGCCCGCCAGCAGCCGCGGCGGCATCCGGTCGCCCAGCAGCCGCGCGCCGAGCAGGGCGATCAGCAGCGGGCCGACATTCACCACCAGGGCGGCCGTCCCGGCGTCCACCCGCTGCTCACCCCAGTTGAGCGCCACCATGTAGAAGCCGAACCACAGCAGACCCGACAGCGCGATCCCGCGCCACGCCTCCCGCGGCGGCCACCCCTCCCGCCGCACCAGGCACAGCGCCCCCAGCGCCACGGCTCCGGCCAGCAGGCGTCCGAGCGCCAGCGCCCCGGGCGAGTACGCGGCTCCCGCGCTGCGGATCGAGACGAAGGCGGAGGCCCACAGCACCACGGTGACCGCGGCGGCACCGGCCGCCAGTCGGGACGGGGTCAGGACCTGGTGTTCACGCATCATGTCTCCGGAGGCTAGGCGGGGAGGGAAAGGGAAAGCTCGCGGATTCCGGACACGGAGTCCACCGGCCGGCCGTCAGGCCAGTGCCGTGTGCTCGATGCCGAGCAGTCCGGACAGGGCGGTGGCGCCGGCCGGGGTGACCCGTACGGCGCGCTCCGAGCCGATGCGCTCGCACCAGCCGGTGTCCAGGGCGTGCCGGCACAGGGCGGCGCCCGCCGCGCCCGCCAGATGGGGGCGGCGCTCCGTCCAGTCCAGGCAGGCGCGGGCGAGCGGGCGCCGCCCCCGCCGGTCCAGCGCGATGCCCGCCGAGGCGAACCACCCCAGCCCCGCGTCCGTGAGCGCGAACCCGGTGCCCGTATCGCCGGACCCCGTACCGCCGGACCCCGTGCCACCCGTCCCCGTGCCACCGGAGCCCGTACTGCCCGGGGCCGTACCGCCGGTGCCCGCGCCGGCGTCCGCCCGCAGCAGGCCGCGCGCGGTCAGCGCGTCCGTCACCGCGATGCCGAGGCGCCCGGCGAGATGGTCGTAGCAGGTGCGGCCCCGGGCCATCGCGGAACCGGCGCCCGCCTCGCGCAGGGTGCGCGGACGGCGGGCCGCGGGCGCCGCCCGCGCGGCCAGGTCCTCCACCAGCTGGGCCACCCGCGCGTCGGCGAGGCGGACGTACCGATGGCGGCCCTGCCGCTCCTGGGCGAGCAGGCCGCCCGCGACGAGCCGGTCCAGATGCGCGCTGAGCGTGGAGGCGGCCACGCCCGCGCGCCGGGCCAGCTCACCGGCCGTCCAGGCCCGTCCGTCGAGCAGCGCCAGCAGACAGGCGGCGCGGCTCTCGTCGGCGATCAGCCCGGCGAGCGCCGCCAGCGCGGGTGCCTGCGGATCCTTGGGGGTCATACGTCCCAGGATGGGGTACGGACGGTTCGGCGGGCGCCGAAGTGTGGCCGCGGGCGGCTACGCCTCGGCGCGGGCCTGCTCGTACTGGTGCGCCAGCCCGTCCAGCAGGGCCGTGAGCCCGGTCTCGAAGGCGCGTTCGTCGATCTTCTCCTGCTGCTCGGCGAGCAGATGGGCCTGGCCGAGGTGGGGGTAGTCGGCGGGGTCGTAGGCGCCCGCGTCGTCCGGGAAACCGGCGGCGAAGGAGCCGAGCGCGGAGCCCATGACGAAGTAGCGCATCAGCGCGCCGACCGAGGTGGCCTGCGCGGGCGGCCAGCCCGCGTCGACCATCGCCCCGTAGACGGCGTCGGCCAGGCGCAGCGCGGCCGGGCGGCGGCCGGGGCCGTGTGCGAGGACCGGGACGATGTTGGGGTGCGCGCGCAGGGCGGCCCGGTAGGAGACGGCCCAGTCGTGCAGCGCGGTGCGCCAGTCGCGCCCGTCCTCGAACATCGACAGGTCGACCTGGGCGCTGACCGAGTCCGCGACCGCCTCCAGGATCTCGTCCTTGGTGCGGAAGTGGTTGTAGAGCGAGGGGCCGCTGACGCCCAGTTCGGCCGCGAGCCGGCGGGTGGAGACGGCGGCCAGGCCCTCCGCGTCCACCAGCTCCCGCGCCGTCGCGACGATGCGGTCGGTGCTGAGGAGGGGCTTGCGCGGTCGGGCCATGGCGCACATAGTAGGGCTGCGGACTAAAACTAGCAGTGGTAATTTAATTGTTCGGCTTTCAAGGTCCAGGGTCGTCGCAGGCCCGGGATCCGGCATCTGTGGGGTGATCCGTCATGCATCTCGGGCTCAGCGAGGAGCAGACAGCGGTACGGCAGCTCGCCCGGGACTTCGTCGCACGGGAGATCGCCCCTCACGTCGTCGCCTGGGACCGCGCCGAGGAGGTGGACCGGGGCATCGTGAAGAAGCTCGGCGAGGTCGGCTTCCTCGGGCTGACCATCGACGAGGAGTACGGCGGCTCGGGCGGCGACCACCTCGCGTACTGCCTGGTCACCGAGGAGCTGGGCCGCGGCGACTCCTCCGTGCGCGGCATCGTCTCCGTCTCGCTCGGCCTGGTCGCCAAGACGATCGCCGCCTGGGGCGACGCGGAGCAGAAGCGGCGCTGGCTGCCGGGCCTGACCTCCGGCGCGTACGTCGGCTGCTTCGGCCTCACTGAGCCCGGCACCGGCTCCGACGCGGGCAGCCTCACCACCCGGGCCGTGCGCGACGGCGACGACTTCGTCCTCGACGGCACGAAGATGTTCATCACCAACGGCACCTGGGCCGACGTCGTGCTGCTGTTCGCCCGCTCCACCGACGCCCCCGGCCACAAGGGCGTCTCCGCCTTCCTGGTGCCCACCGACACCCCGGGCCTGACCCGCCGCACCGTGCACGGCAAGCTCGGGCTGCGCGGCCAGGCCACCGCCGAGCTGGTCCTGGAGGGCGTGCGCGTCCCCGCCTCCGCCCTGCTGGGCGAGGAGGGCAAGGGCTTCTCGGTCGCGATGTCGGCGCTGGCCAAGGGGCGGATGTCGGTGGCCGCGGGCTGCGTCGGCATCGCGCAGGCCGCCCTCGACGCGGCCGTGCGGTACGCGGGCGAGCGCGAGCAGTTCGGCAAGCCCATCGCCCGCCACCAGCTCGTCCAGGAGCTGATCAGCGACATCGCCGTGGACGTGGACGCCGCCCGGCTGCTGACCTGGCGGGTCGCCGACCTCGTCGACCGCGGGCAGCCGTTCGCCGTCGAGTCGTCCAAGGCCAAGCTGTTCGCCTCGGAGGCCGCCGTGCGCGCGGCCAACAACGCCCTCCAGGTCTTCGGCGGCTACGGCTACATCGACGAGTACCCGGTGGGCAAACTGCTGCGCGACGCCCGGGTGATGACCCTCTACGAGGGCACGAGCCAGATCCAGAAGCTGGTCATCGGACGGGCGCTGACGGGCGTCTCCGCCTTCTGAGGTCCGGCCGTGCAAGCTTCCGGGACGCCCGGCCGGGCCTGGCGCCGGGACCCGACCGCGCGGGCTCCGGGACCCGGGACCCGGCCGCGAGGGCTTCCGCGGCCCGTCCGCACGGGCGTCTGAGTACGCGTCTGAGTACGTCGGCGGATGTGGCGGCGGCCACATCCGCGGATGCTGGGCCGCATGAGTGACACACCGGTCAAGCACCAGAACACGGCCGCCTTCTACGGCCAGGCCGTCGCCTCCTTCGCCATCGCCATGGCGGCCACCGCCATCGGCATCTTCCGGCTGGACGCCAACGCCTGGGTGCGGTCCTTCCTCGCCATCGCCGTCCTCTACCTCGTCACCTCCGCCTTCACCCTCGCCAAGGTGATCCGGGACCGGCAGGAGGCCGGGCAGATCGTCAGCAGAGTCGACCAGGCCCGGCTGGACAGGCTGCTCTCCGAGCACGACCCCTTCGAGAAGATCTGACCGGCCGGGCCCCGGCCCGCTCCGGGGCCCGGCCGCAACCGCCCCCACCGGGGACGCTAAGCGCCCGCTCAGCTTCGGCGGTATGGTGGACCCCTTGACGCAGAGAGGGGCGAACGAGCGATGAGTACGGCGCAGGAGACGGCCGGCGGGGACGCGCAGCCGTGGGCCGAGGTCACCCCCGACGCGGCCCGGCGGCTGCTCGTGGCCGCGGTGGAGGCCTTCGCCGAGCGGGGCTACCACGCGACGACGACCCGCGACATCGCCGGCCGGGCCGGGATGAGCCCCGCCGCGCTCTACATCCACTACAAGACCAAGGAAGAGCTGCTCCACCGCATCAGCCGCATCGGCCACGAGAAGGCACTGGAGATCCTGCGCACGGCCGCCCGGCGCGAGGGCAGCGCCACCGAGCGGCTCGCGGACGCCGTCAGCTCCTTCGTCCGCTGGCACGCACGCGGGCGCACCACCGCGCGCGTCGTGCAGTACGAACTCGACTCCCTCGGCCCGGACGCCCGCGCCGAGATCCTCGCGCTGCGCCGCCTGGTCGACGCCGAGGTGCGCGCGGTCGTCGAGGAGGGGGTGGCCGCGGGCGAGTTCGACGTCCCGGACGTGCGCGGCACGACGCTGGCCGTGCTCTCCCTGTGCATCGACGTCGCCCGCTGGTTCAACGTCGAGGGGCCCCGCACGCCGGAGGAGGTCGGCGCGCTCTACGCCGACCTCGTGCTGCGCATGGTCGGGGCCCGGCCGGACGCCGCTCGGCCGTAGGTCAGAGGTAGTAGCGGGAGACCGACTCCGCCACGCACACCGGCTTGTCGCCGCCCTCGCGCTCCACGGTGAAGGCGACGCTCACCTGCACCCCGCCCTCGACGTCGCGCACGCCGGTGATCGACGCCGTGGCGCGCAGCCGGGAGCCGACCGGCACGGGGGAGGGGAAGCGCACCTTCTCGGTGCCGTAGTTGACGCCCATCTTCACGCCCTCGACCCGGATCAGCTGCGGCCCGAACAGCGGGAGCAGCGACAGGGTCAGATAGCCGTGCGCGATGGTCGTGCCGAAGGGGCCCGCCGCGGCCTTCTCCGGGTCCACGTGGATCCACTGGTGGTCGCCGGTCGCCTCGGCGAACAGGTCGATCCGCTTCTGGTCGACCTCCAGCCAGTCGGTGTACCCCAACTGCTCGCCCACCGCCGCCCTCAGCTCGTCGGCGGAGGTGAAGATCCTCGGCTCTGCCATCTGCCCGGCCTCTCGCGTCGCACATCGTCCCGTATGTCTAAGCAACTGCTTAGCATGCTCGGTGTGGCGGCCCCTGTCAACGGAACCGGGCCCGGACGCGGTGGGTAGGCTCTGAGGAGTGCCCCAGATTCCCGAGAAGATCAACGAGCTGACCGTGGGCCAGATGTCCGCCCGCAGCGGCGCGGCCGTCTCCGCCCTCCACTTCTACGAGGCCAAGGGCCTGATCAGCAGCCGCCGGACCACGGGCAACCAGCGCCGCTACAGCCGTGACGCGCTGCGCCGGGTCGCCTTCGTCCGGGCCGCCCAGCGCGTCGGCATCCCGCTGGCCACGATCCGCGCGGCCCTCGCCGAACTCCCCGAGGAGCGCACCCCCACCCGCGAGGACTGGGCCCGCCTCTCCGCGGCCTGGCGCTCCGAACTCGACGAGCGCATCAAGCAGCTCAACCGCCTGCGCGACCACCTCACCGACTGCATCGGCTGCGGCTGCCTCTCCCTGGACACCTGCGTCCTGTCCAACCCGGACGACGCGTTCGGCGACCGCCTGACCGGCTCCCGCCTGATGGCCGAGCGCCCCGGTGTCACCGCCCCCGCCGACCGGCCGAAGAACCCCTGACCCCACCGCCCGCCCCCACGCGACCGATGCTCCGGGGCGCGGCGGCACCCGGCCCGGTGCCGGGGCACCGTGATCCGCTCGGGCGGTGTGCGTCGGCTCCGGTGGCACCGCGCGCCGGCCGGTGCCCCTGTTCGGGCGGGTGCAGGCGTAGGCGTACGTGGGCGCCACCGCCGGGGGAGGGGCGCGCCTGCCGGACGCACCGCCGTGGTGGTCCGTCGCGGACCCGGTGCTCGGGCGGACGCCGGGGCGGCGTGGTCCGCTCGCGCGGGCGGTGCGCCCGGCGCCGACACCGGCGGTGCCGGGTGGGAGCCGTGCCCCGGCCGCGTCCCGGTGCCGGGCGGCAGAAGGCCCCGCCGTACGGGTGGGGCGCGAGCCGGGTGTGCACGGGGCATCACCGTCGGCGGAGGGGCGGACCGCCCGGCGCCACCGGCGCTGGAGCGGACGCCGGGGCGGGGCGTCCCGCGCGGTACGACGGCGAGCGGCGCCGGTGGCGCCGGGCGGGGCGGGGCGGAGATGACCCGCGGGCGGGCGACCCGGGTGCGTCCGGGGCCCGGCGCGAGCCGGTGCACCTGCCCAGGCGGGCGGGCCCGGATCAGGCGCGTACGTACGCGGTACTGCGCCGGGAGGGAGACCCGCCGTCCCGGCGCGGCGCCCGTCCCGGGACCGGTACGGCACCGATGCGTCCGTGGATGGCTGCGCCGTTCCGGGGCGCCGCTGAGGCGTCCGTTCCGCTCCGATGCCCGTCCCGGCGCGGGGGCTGGCCAGGGGCCTGTACGGCACCGAGGTGCCCGCCCCGGCGCGGCGCCCGTCCCGGAGCCCGTACCGCACCGATGCGTCCACGGATGCCCGTACCGTTCCGGAGCGCCGCCGAGCGCCCGTTCCGCTCCGGTGGCCGTCCCGGCGCGGTGCCCGGCCAGGGCCCCGTACGGCGTCGATGCGTCCGCGGATGCCCATTGCCGTCCCGGAGCGCCGCCGAGACGCCCGCCCCGGCGCGGCGCCTGCGGCGCGGCGTCCGGCCCGCCCGGCGCCGCCGGGACCCCGCCCCGCCCCGGCGCTCCCGCGGTAGCCCACACCGCCCCGGGCAGCCCCCGGACGGGGAGGCGCCCCGCCGCCCAGAACCCCTTCGTGCCCCCGCTCCGCCCGCGGCCTACGGCCCGCCGTCCTGACGGTGGACCAGGCGCAGCGCCTCCGTTACCAACTGGGCGTTGGACGCGGCGGGTTCGCCGTCGGGCAGGTGGAGGGTGTCCTCCAGGCCGATGCGGGTGGGCAGGCCGAGGCGGGCCGCCAGGGTGAGGACGGGCCAGGTGCTCGCCTCCTCGCCGTGCAGCAGGACCGGGCGGCCGTGCGCGTCGCCGACGGCGGCCAGCAGGGCGCGGGCGGACGCCTCGGCACTCACGACGGCCGGGTCCGTCACCTCCGCCAGGACGCGCAGCACCCGGGGAGCGAGCGGCGAGGCGGCGAACCGGGCCGGGCCGTCCGTGCCCGACCAGAGGCCGGCCTCGACGCCGACGCCCCGGTCGAGCAGGGCGGCGGCCAGTTCCTCGGCGCCCGGCTCGTGCCAGTTGACCGAGGCGAAGTCGGGCAGCACCGTCCAGTCCCGCACCCGCGCGAGGCGGGCCGCCGGACGGGGCTCCGTCCAGGCGCCCGTGGTCACCCCGACCGGCACGGCCACCCGCTCCCTGATCGCCTCCACCGTGGCCGCCACCACGCGGGGCGACAGGCTCTCGCGCCCGCACGGTGTACGGGGATGGACGTGCACCTCGGTGGCGCCCGCCGCGACGGCCTCCGCCGCGGACCCGGCCGCCCGGTCCGGGGTGAGCGGCACCGCCGCGCCGTCCCGGGCCGTACGGGAACCGTTCAGACACACCTGCATGGCCGCAAGGGTGCCCCGGACCGCGACCCGGCACTCCCCGGCGCCGGTCCGGCACCCCGTCCGGCGTCCCGTCCGGCTCAGGCCGACACCAGCAGCCGCCGCCCGCGCCGGGCGTCCGCCAGGGCCGCGGGGGTGAGCACGGGCCGCGGGACCAGGATGCCGCAGTCCGCGCAGACCGGTCCCGAGGACGGCTCGTGGTCCAGGCCGTACCGCCACACCAGGCGCTCCGCGCCGCACACCGGGCACGCCGCGCCCGGGTCGCGCTCCAGCGCGGCGATCAGCCGGCGCAGCACCTCGGCCAGCGGCTCGCCGGGGTGCACCCGGGGGTCGTCGCACCAGGCGACCCCGAAGCCGCCCCAGGTCAGCCGGTGCCAGTCGTCCACGCTGCCCGGCCGGCGCAGCCCGTCGTGCTTCTCCTTCCTGCGCCGCCCGGCGAACTCGGCCTCGTAGGCGAGCCACACCGAACGCGCCTCCTCCAGCTCCTCCAGCGCGGCCACGAGCCGCACCGGGTCGGGGGACCTGTCCTCCGGGCCGAACCCGGCGCGGGAGCACAGATGGTCCCAGGTCGCCCGGTGCCCGTAAGGGGCGAACCGCTCAAGGCACTTGCGCAGTGAGTAGCGCCGCAGTGCCAGATCGCACCGCGGGTCCCGCACCTGTCTCGCCAGACTCCGGAAACCGGCCATCGCCCTGCACCTCCGTCACACCTGCACCTGCTACTTCGGTCACTTCGGCGCCGTCGTACGGATGGGTCGTACCGACGTCGTCGGATAGACGCGTCTGCCCGCGATTCGGCTCCATCCGATTTCCGGTGTCCGCCACAGCTTCGCCCTGATCGACCGTCATGTCCGTCACGCAGACTCCAAAAAGTGACGCGTGTTCATCTTCCAAGTCGGAGCTACCGCCGGTAACGTCCCGCCCCACCCCCGTCGGGAGGAGCAGTCATGCCACGGCGCACCCCACTCAGCGCGCTCGACAGAATGAGAACTCCCCGCAGATTCCCCGGGTTCCTGAAGACCGCATCCGTATGCGTCCTCATTGCCGGTCTTTTGTCACCCTTTTCCCAAGCGGTCGCCGCGAGCGGCGCGCCGAAGGCCGCTGCCGCGGACGACTACTGCGGCGGACAGTGCTCGGACATCCTGCCGCCGGGCGAGAACGGCAACGCCACCCTCGCCCAGATCCTCCTCAACCAGGCGTTCGGCACCCAGCCCGGCCACGCCGAGGACCAGCTCGGCCCGTACGCGAACCTGGCCAAGGGCTACCCGGCGCTCACCACCGACAAGATCAACACCTTCTTCAACGACGCCTCGTTCGGCGTCCCCTCCGGCCAGGTCGCCTCCAGCGAGAAGCCGGCCGGACGCGGCGACGTCACCATCGTCCGCGACAAGAAGACGGGCGTACCGCACATCACGGGCACCACCCGCTACGGCACCGAGTTCGGCGCCGGGTACGCCGCCGCCGAGGACCGGCTGTGGCTCATGGACGTCTTCCGGCACGTCGGCCGCGGCCAGTTGACCTCCTTCGCGGGCGGCGCCCCCGCCAACCAGGGCCTTGAACAGCAGTTCTACCGCAACGCGCCCTACACCGAGGCCGACCTCCAGGCGCAGATCGACACCGCCGTGGCCAAGAACGGCGAGCGCGGGCAGCAGGCACTCGCCGACGTGAACGCCTACCTCGCCGGGATCAACGCCTACATCGACGCCTCCGACCCCGGCCGCTACTTCCCCGGCGAGTACGTCCTGACCGGGCACAAGGACGCCATCACCAACGCGGGCACCATCGACCACTTCAAGGTCACCGACATGGTCGCGCTGGCCTCGGTGGTCGGCTCGCTGTTCGGCGCCGGCGGGGGCGGCGAGGTGAACAACGCCCTGTCGCTGCTGGAGGCCCAGGCCAAGTACGGCGTGGCGGAGGGCACCAGGGTCTGGGAGTCCTTCCGCGAGCGCAACGACCCCGAGGCCGTCCTCACCCTGCACGACGGCCAGAGCTTCCCCTACGCCGCCAAGCCCGCCTCCGCGCAGGGCGAGGCGCTGCCCGACGCGGGCTCGGTGACGGCCGAACCCCTGCTGTACGACCGCACCGGCAGCGCGAAGAGCCAGGCCGCGACGGGCACCGCGGACTCCGCCGCGAAGAGCGCCCTGTCCTCGGCCCGCCGGGGCATGTCCAACGCCCTCGTCGTCAGCGGCGCGCACACCGCGAGCGGCCACCCCGTCGCCGTCTTCGGGCCGCAGACCGGCTACTTCGCCCCGCAGCTGCTGCTGCTCCAGGAGATACAGGGGCCGGGCATCAGCGCCCGCGGCGCCTCCTTCGCGGGCCTGAGCATGTACGTCGAACTGGGCCGCGGCCAGGACTACTCGTGGAGCGCCACGACCTCCGGCCAGGACATCATCGACACCTACGCCGTCGAGCTGTGCCAGGACGACCACCACTACCTCTACCACGGCACCTGCACCGCCATGGAGCAGGTGCAGCAGGCCAACGCGTGGAAGCCCACCGTCGCCGACGGCACCGCGGCCGGCTCGTACACCATGCGGGTGTGGCGCACCAAGTACGGCCCGGTCCAGTACCGCGCCACCGTCGGCGGCAAGAAGGTCGCCTACACCACCCTGCGCTCCTCCTACCTGCACGAGGCCGACTCCATCATCGGCTTCCAGATGCTCAACGACCCCGACTACGTCAAGGGTCCGCAGGACTTCCAGCAGGCCGCGCAGCACATCAACTTCACCTTCAACTGGTTCTACGCCGACTCCCGGCACACCGCGTACTACAACAGCGGCGACAACCCGGTGCGGGCCGCCGGAGTCGACGCCGAGTTCCCGGTGTGGGCGCAGCCGGCCTACGAGTGGCGCGGCTGGGACCCGGCCTCCAACACCGCCGACTACACCGCGCCCGCCGCGCACCCCAACTCCGTCGACCAGGACTACTACATCTCCTGGAACAACAAGCAGGCCGAGGACTACGCGGCCGCGCCCTGGGGCGAGGGCTCGGTGCACCGCGGCAACCTGCTGGAGGACCGGGTGAAGAAGCTCGTCGCGGCCGGCGGGGTGACCCGCACCGCGCTGACGCAGGCGATGGCGGACGCGGCCGTCGCCGATCTGCGCGCCGAGGACGTGCTGCCGAAGCTGCTGAAGGTGATCGACGGCGCGCCGGTCACCGACAGCGCGGCCGCGGCGGCGGTGGACAAGCTGCGGGCCTGGCTGACCGCGGGCGCCCACCGCACCGAGACCTCGGCCGGCTCCCAGAAGTACGCCGACGCGGACGCCGTCCGCATCCTCGACGCCTGGTGGCCGCTGCTGGTCAAGGCCGAGTTCGAACCGGGGCTCGGCAGCGACCTGTACACCGCCTTCGGCGCCAACCTGCCCGTCGACGAGGCGCCGTCCGCCGGACACGGCCCGACCGGCTCGCACGCGGGAAGTGCCTTCCAGTACGGCTGGTGGAGCTATGTCGACAAGGACATCCGCGCGGTCCTCGGCGAGCGGGTGAACGGCCCGCTGGCGCGGAAGTACTGCGGCGCCGGCAGCCTGACCGCCTGCCGCGACAGCCTGCTCGGCACGCTCAAGCAGGCGGCGGGACTGACCGCGGCCCAGGTCTACCCGGGCGACGACCAGTGCTCGGCGGGCGACCAGTGGTGCGCCGACTCGATCGCCCAGCGCGCCCTGGGCGGCATCAAGCACGGCAGGATCAGCTGGCAGAACCGGCCCACCTACCAGCAGGTCGTGGAGTACACCTCGCACCGGTGACCCCCGGGCCCCGGCGGTGAGGGTGCCGGCGGCGGGTCAGCGCACGCGACCCGCCGCCAGCACCAGCCGGGCCAGCTCCGGGTGCACGATGTCGCTGTGCGCACCGGCCGGCGGCCCGCCGTTCCTGATCACCGCGGACGCGTCCACGTTCACGCAGCCGGTGGCGGGCAGCGGCCCGCGCAGCGCGTCGGCCAGGGTGCACGCGCGCGTGCCGGGCACCCCCTGCACGCCGTCGTGCCCCAGGGCGCCCCACCGGGGCCCGAGCAGCGCCCCGATGTCCACGCCGAGCACCGACCGGTCGTCGCCGGACAGCCGCGACGCCAGCGGGTAGAAGGTGCCGAGCGCCGTGTCGTGGGAGGAGTGGCAGCACACCACGGGCCCGTCGACCCGGTGCTCCTGGCCCTGGAGCACCCCGCCCGTACGCGGGTCGCCGGGCAGCCGGGCGGCGAACGCGTAGTGCGAGAACGCGCCCTGGAGCAGCGTCACCGACTTCACCGCCCGCACCCGCGCGGGCAGCCCGCGCAGCGCGAACGACACCAGCCGCCCGCCGAAGCTGTGCCCCACCAGATGGATCCGCAGCTCGGGCACCGCCTGCGCGAGCCGCCCGGCCACCGGTCCGAGCCCGCGCTCGCCGACCGTGCCCGCGCGCCGCTTCATCGCGTAGTACGCCGCCTGCCGCAGCAGTTCCTTGGCGCCCTCCCACGGGTCCGGCAGCGCGAACGCCGCCGCGCCGCCGGGCGCCTCAAGACCCGCCAGGGCAGCGGCGAACTCCGCGCAGACCTCAGCGGCGGGCCGGGTGAACATACGGGGGCCGCTCTCCGGGACGCCCTCCGCCACCGTGTCCGCGGCGAAGTGCGCCTGCGGCCCCGGCGGCACCACCTCCACCAGCAGCCGCACCAGCCGCCCGAACTCCTCCTCCGCCCCCTGCTCGCGCGGCCGCTCGTCCAGCATCCGCACCAGCCGGTCCACCACCGTGGCCCGCCCCGGGAAGGTCTCCAGCAGCGCGTGCCGGGTGTCCTTGTCGAGGGCGGGGCCGGGCGCGGAGGCGGCGGTGGAGCGCGGGAAGTCGGGGATCGGCTCGTCGCAGAACCGCATCGACGGCCAGATCACCCCCACGTACCCGACCCGCGCGCCCGGCGCGAGGTCCGGCACGGGGGCGAGGAAGTGCCGGTAGAGGCGGGTGGCACCGGTGCGGTCGTTGTTCCAGCCGTGCGCGAGGACGATCAGGTCGCGTACCCCGCTCGCGCCCGCCTGCGCGAGCAGCCGGTCCCGCTCCGGGCCGTCCACGTCCCCGTCCGCGTCGAACGTCAGCTCCCAGTAGGGGGCCGGATTCGTCCCTGGTTCCGTCATGACCGTCCCCCTCGTCCCGAAGCGGTGCGATGTGGGATGCATCGTCCCGCCGCCGGGGCGAGTTGGCCATACGTCAGGACGGGCGCGGAAGGGGGGTTCCCCGGCACGCCGCCGCCGTGCGCCGCGCCGGTGCGCGCCTCACCGGTACAGCAGGTGGCGTCCGCGCGTACGGCGGAAGGCGGCCAGCTCGGTGCGCCAGCCGCCGACCACCTCGTCGGTGTCCGCGCCCGCGTCGATCATCGTGCGCACCCGGGCGGATCCGGTGAGCTTGTCGATCCAGTCGTCCGGGCGCCAGGCGAAGCCGCTCCAGACCCGCTTGGCGGTCACCAGCAGCGCGATCCCGGTGCGCAGCGGGTCGAAGGCGGCCCGGTCGTGCACATGGATCTGCACCCCGCCGGCCGTCTTCCCCGCGAACTTGGAGAACGTCGGCGCGAAGTACGCCTCGCGGAAGCGGACCCCGGGCAGGCCGAGCGCGTTGGCGGCATCCGCCCAGCGGCCGTCCAGGCCCTCCGCGCCCAGCAGTTCGAAGGGGCGGGTGGTGCCCCGGCCCTCGGAGAGGTTGGTGCCCTCGAACATGCAGGTCCCCGCGTAGACGAGAGCCGTGTCCGGGGTCGGCATGTTCGGGCTCGGCGGCACCCAGGGCAGCCCGGAGGCGTCGTAGAACGAGGACCGGTCCCAGCCGGTCATCAGCACCGTCTCCAGCCGTACCGGGGCGGCCAGGAACTCCGCGTTGAACAGCCGCGCCAGCTCCGCGACCGTCATGCCGTGTGCCTGGGCGACGGGCTGCCGCCCCACGAACGTCGCGAACTCCTTGTGCAGCACCGGCCCCAGCGCCTCGCGGCCGGTCATCGGGTTCGGCCGGTCCAGCACCACGAACCGCTTCCCGGCGAGCGCGGCGGCCTCCATGCAGTCGTACAGCGTCCAGATGTACGTGTAGAAGCGGGCGCCCACGTCCTGGATGTCGAAGACCACGGTGTCCACGCCGGAGGCGGTGAACACGTCGGCCAGCGGCTGCCCGCTCTTGAGGTACGTGTCGTACACCGGCAGCCCGGTCGCCGGGTCGTCGTAGCGGCCCTCGGAGCCGCCCGCCTGCGCGGTGCCGCGGAAGCCGTGCTCGGGCCCGAACACGGCGCGGAGGTCCACCCGGCGGTCGGCGTGCATCACGTCGACGATGTGCCGTACGTCCCGGGTGACGCCGGTCGGGTTGGTGACGACGCCGACACGCTGCCCGGCCAGCGGCGCGTAGCCGTCGGCCGCCAGCCGCTCGAACCCGGTCCGCAGCGGCCGGCCCCGGCCCCGTGGTGCCGCCTCGGCCTGCGCGGCGGGGACGGCGGAGGCGGCCACCGCGGCCGAGGTGGCGAGCAGACTCCGACGGGACAGCTTCATCCGGTGACCTCCGTGATCGCGGGCGGGTGACATGCCCACGCACGCTAGCGTGCGCCCCGCCGTCAGGGAACGAGCCGGGAGCGAGCCGGCGCACGCCCGGCCCGAACCCCTCTTCCCCACGGCATACCGACCGGTTAGTGTGTCGCCGCGGAGCCGATCCGCGAGCGCGTCGGACCAGGGCGAAGGAGATCGCTGGTGGAAGCCGTTCAGGGTGCGGGCGTGGTCGTCACCGGGGCCGGAGCGGGCATCGGCGCGGCGCTGGCCCGCCGGTTCGCCGCCGAGGGCGCCAGAGTCGTCGTCAACGACCTCGACGCCGCGAAGGCGGCCGCCGTCGCCGCCGAGACCGGCGGCATCGCACTGCCCGGCGACGCCTCCGCGATCGTCGCCGACGCCCGCGACGCGCTCGGCGGCACCGTCGACGTCTACTGCGCCAACGCGGGCCTCGGCTCGGCCGGCACCGAGGCCGCGGGCGAGGAGGTCTGGGCGCGGGCCTGGGACGTCAACGTCATGGCCCATGTCCGCGCCGCCGAGGCGCTGCTGCCCGGCTGGCTGGAGCGCGGGGCCGGCCGGTTCGTCTCCACCGTCTCCGCCGCCGGACTGCTCACCATGATCGGCGCCGCCCCCTACAGCGTCACCAAGCACGGCGCCTACGCCTTCGCCGAGTGGCTGTCGCTGACGTACCGCCACCGCGGGATCAAGGTCCACGCGATCTGTCCGCAAGGGGTGCGCACCGACATGCTCGACGCGGCCGGGAGCGCGGGCGACCTGGTGCTCAGGCCGACCGCCGTCGAACCCGCTGACGTGGCCGACGCCCTGTTCAAGGGCATCGCCGAGGACCGCTTCCTGATCCTGCCGCACCCCGAGGCGGCCGGCTTCTACCGGGCCCGCGCCACCGACCCCGACCACTGGCTGGCCGGCATGAACCGCATCCAGCGCACCTGGGAGCAGGCCCGGTGAGCGCCGCGCCCGCCTCCCGGTACGCGGCCAAGCCCTGGCTGCCGCTGCTCGACGACGCCCAGCGCGCCCCCGTCCACCCCGCCGACTCCCTGGTGCACGCCCTGCGCCGGTCGGCCGCCGAGACCCCCGACCGCACCTTCCTCGCCTACTTCGACGCCCGCCTCAGCCACCGCGAGACCGACGAGCTGAGCGACTCGGTGGCCGGACAGCTCGCCGCGCGCGGACTGCGCCCCGGCGACCGGGTGGCCGTCGTCCTCCAGAACTCGCCGCACTTCGTGCTCGCCGTCCTCGGCGCTTGGAAGGCGGGCGCGACCGTCGTCCCGGTCAACCCGATGTACAAGTCCGCCGAGGTCGCCCACGTCCTCAAGGACGCCGAGGTCAGCGCGCTCGTCTGCACCGACCGGGCCTGGGAGTCCTTCCTGCGCGCCACCGCGGCCGGCTCGTCCGTGCGGATCGTCTTCACCGCCTGCGAACGCGACTTCCAGACCCGCGACGACCCGCGCGCGCTCGCCTTCGAACGGCTGCCCGAGACCCCGGACGCCGACGACCTGACGGCCGTGGCCCGCGCCGGGCACCCGGCCCCCGCCGCGCCCGCCCCGGCGCCCGGCGACCTCGCGCTGATCAGCTACACCTCGGGCACCAGCGGCACCCCCAAGGGCGCCACCAACACCCACGGCAACATCATGTACAACGCCGAACGCCAGCGCACCGGCCTCGGCCTGCCCGAGGCGCCCGTCTACTTCGCGCTGGCACCGCTGTTCCACATCACCGGCATGGTCTGCCAGTTCGGCGCTTGTCTGAACAGCGCGGGCACCCTGGTCCTGGCCCACCGCTTCGAACCCTCCCTCGTGCTGGAGGCGTTCGCCGAACACCGTCCGCACTACACCGTCGGCCCGTCCACCGCCTTCATGGCGCTGGCCGCCCACCCCGCCGTCACCCCGGACCACTTCTCCTCCTTCCACGTCATCTCCTCGGGCGGCGCGCCCCTGCCGCCCGCGCTGGTCGAGGCGTTCCGCGCCCGCTTCGGCCCGTACATCCGCAACGGCTACGGCCTCACCGAGTGCACCGCGCCCTGCGCCTCCGTACCGCCCGGCCGGGAGGCTCCCGTCGACCCGGTCTCCGGCACCCTCGCCGTCGGCGTGCCGGGACCCGACACCGTCGTGCGCATCGTCGACGACACCGGCGCCGAGACGCCCTTCGGCACCCCCGGCGAGATCGTCGTCAGCGGCCCGCAGGTTGTCCCCGGCTACTGGCGGCGCCCCGACGCCACCGCCGAGACCTTCCCCGGCGGCGAACTGCGCACCGGCGACATCGGCTTCATGGACGAACAGGGCTGGCTGTACGTCGTCGACCGCAAGAAGGACATGATCAACGCGTCCGGCTTCAAGGTCTGGCCGCGCGAGGTCGAGGACGTCCTCTACACCCACCCGGCGGTGCGCGAGGCGGCCGTGGTCGGCGTGCCCGACGCCTACCGCGGCGAGACCGTCAAGGCGTACGTCAGCCTCCGCCCGGACGCCGCCGCGGAGCCGGACGCGCTCGCCGCGTACTGCAAGGAGCGGCTGGCCGCCTACAAGTACCCGCGGCAGGTGGAGATCCTGCCGGAGCTGCCGAAGACGGCGAGTGGGAAGATCCTCCGGCGGGAACTGCGTTCACGTGGTGACCGCGACGGCACCGAGCAGGACCCACGACACCCGTAGCACCACGGAAAGGCAGGTGGCGGCAGTGCCCAGGACGACGGAATCGGCCGGGACCCCCGTCCCCCAGCGGCTGCTGGCCGCCGCCACCCGGCTCTTCGCCGCCCAGGGGTACGACCGCACCTCGGTCCAGGAGATCGTCGAGGCGGCCGGCGTCACCAAGGGCGCGCTGTACCACTACTTCGGCTCCAAGGACGACCTGCTGCACGAGGTGTACGCGCGCGTGCTGCGCCTCCAGCAGGAGCGCCTCGACGCCTTCGCCGACGCCGACGAACCCGTGCACAAGCGGGTGCGGGACGCCGCCGCCGACGTCGTCGTCACCACCATCGACAACCTCGACGACGCCTCGATCTTCTTCCGTTCCATGCACCACCTGAGCCCGGAGAAGTACAAGCAGGTGCGCGCCGAGCGGCGGCGCTACCACGAACGCTTCCGCGCGCTCATCGAGGAGGGCCAGGACCAGGGCGTCTTCTCCCGGGCCACCCCCGCCGACCTGGTGGTCGACTACCACTTCGGCTCCGTCCACCACCTGTCCACCTGGTACCGCCCGGACGGCCCCCTCACCCCGCAGGAGGTCGCCGACCACCTGGCCGACCTGCTGCTGCGGGCGCTGCGCCCGTGAGGTGAGCCGGCCGGGCCGCCGCGGCCGGGTTCCGGGGCCGCGGCCCCCGCCCGGCCGGCACGACCGTACGGCCCGGCTCGGGCCGCCGTATCCGCACGCACGGCAGCCCGGCCCGCTCCGGCTCCCCGACGGCCCGGCGCACGAACGCCGCCCCGACCCCTGCCCGCACCGGCGAGGTCCTCGCGCGGGGGTCCGCCCGGCCGCGGCGAGCGGATGGCCCGGCCCGGTGGCCGGCACCAGCTCCTCGTGCCGGGCCACGTACGCGGTCAGCCCCTCGGGCAGCTCCCGCGCGTCCGGTGCCGGACAGGCGAGGTCCGGCTCGCCCGCCCGCAGCGCCCGCCCGGCCTCCGTGAGCACCACCCGGCGGCCCGTGCCGCCGAACAGGCCGGCGCCCGGCTCCCGTGCCGGATCGCGCGCCGACCAGCTGAGCGCCGACCGCACGACGAGTTCGGCGCGGGCGGCCGTGAATCCGCCCTCGGTCACGTGTCACGGCTTGCGGCACTCCGCGCCGTCTCCTCGCGTTCCTCCGCACCCTCGCCCGCGCGCCGGGTTGCGGCGCGGGCGGGCGGCACGGAGGGTCGGTGCCATGAAAGGCATCAGCTACCACCGCTACGGCGGACCCGAGGTGCTGGAGTACGGGGACGTGCGCGACCCCAAGGTCGGCCCCGATTCGGTGCTGGTCGAGGTGCGGGCCGCCGCCGTGAACCCGGTCGACTGGAAGTGCCGCGAGGGCTACCTGGACGCCCTCCTGGACCCCGTCTTCCCCGTGGTGCCCGGCTGGGACCTCGCCGGGGTCGTGGTCCGGCCGGGCGCGGCGGTCACCGAGTTCTCCGCCGGGGACGAGGTCATCGGCTACGTCCGCGAGGACTTCCTGTCCCGCGGCACCTTCGCCGAGTACGTCGCCGCCCCGGTGCGCACGCTCGCCCGCAAACCGCGCGGCCTCTCCTTCGCCGAGGCGGCCGGCATCCCGCTGGCCGGGCTCACCGCCTACCAGGTGCTCACCGGGGCGCTGCGGGTCAGGCGGGGCGAGACCGTGCTCGTGCACGCCGCGGCGGGCGGCGTCGGCTCGTTCGCCGTCCAGCTCGCCGCCCATCTGGGCGCCCGCGTGATCGGCACGGCGAGCGAGCGCAACCACGCCTATGTGCGCTCCCTGGGCGGCGAGCCGGTCACCTACGGCGAGGGCCTGGCCGAGCGGGTGCGCGGGCTCGCGCCCGAAGGGGTGGCCGCGGTGTTCGACACGATCGGCGGCGAGACCACCAGGACCTCCGCCCAGCTGCTCGCCCCCGAGGGCCGCCTCGCCTCCATCGCCGACCCGGAGGTCACCGACCACGGCGGCCGCTACTGCTTCGTCCGCCCCGACGCCCGGGATCTGCTGCACCTGTCCGAGCTGGCCGAGCAGGGGGTGCTGAGCGTGCACGTCGCGGAGACGTACCCGCTGGCACGGGCGGCGGACGCGCTGCGGCACAGCCAGGAGGGCCGGACCCGGGGGAAGATCGTCGTGACGGTGGACCGGGGGACGGCGGCGTAGCGGCCCCTGGCCGCTCCCGCCGGAGCGGTCCGGGGCCGCCTCAGAGGACCAGCGCCGACGCGCACACCGCCAGGGCCACCGTGCAGAGCACCGCCGCGGTGGCCAGGCGGGCGGTGAGGGCGGGCGGGGCGGCCGTCCGGGACAGACAGCGGATACGGGCCTGGGCCACCAGCAGGAAGCCCAGCCACAGCAGGAAGCACAGGGCGCAGACGAGCACCCCGGCGGGCGAGACACCGCCGTGCAGCGCCGCCTTCACGGCGAGCACGGCGACCACCGTGCCGGACAGCGTCGTACGCCGCCAGGCGAGCCGCGTCCGCTCCGGCTGGAGCCCGGGATCGCGCCCGGCGGCCGCCGCCCCCGCACCGCCGCCCGCGGGCGCGCCGCCAGGGCCCCCGGTGCCCCCATGACTCTCGTCGGCCCCGTCGGCCCCGCTCACCCGGCCCGTCCCGCGAGGACCACCACGACCATGGCGACGGCCACGACGGCGACGACCAGGCCCAGCACGGCGGGGAAGCGGGAGGCGGGCAGGTCCTCGCCGCGCCGCATCGCCCGTTCGCAGCGCACCCAGTGGTTGACGGCGCGCAGACAGCACAGCACGCCCGCGGCGAGCAGGGCGAGGGCGAGACCGACGCGCCAGGCCCAGCGCAGCCCCGGCAGGAACTGGTCCACGGCGAACCCGCCGCCGATCAGGGCGAGCGCGGTCCGCAGCCAGGCGAGGAAGGTCCGCTCGTTGGCCAGCGAGAAGCGGTAGTCCGGGGTGCGGCCCTCCTGCCTGACCTCCTCGGGGGCGAACCACAGGCGGACGTTCCGTGCGAAGTCGATCACGGTGGGGACCTTACCCACGCACACGTCCGGCGGACGCCGGGGGCCGGGTCATCCCGCCGCCCGGTACGCCCGCAGCCGCTCGTACGCGGCGAGGCCGTCCGGCACCCACTCCCACTCGCCGAGCCGCCGCCCGACCTCGTCCTCGGACAGGAAGCCGTGCCAGGCGACCTCCTCGGCCTGCGGGCGCACCGGCAGCTCGCAGCGCACCCGGTACACCGCCGACCACCAGCTGTGCCCGGCGCCGTCGTCGTACAGGAACGTGAACAGATGCTCGGGGCGCGGCAGCCCCGTCACCCCCAGCTCCTCCTCGGCCTCGCGCAGGGCCGCGTCGTCGTAGCTCTCCCCGGCGCCGACGACACCGCCCACGAACAGGTCGTACAGGGACGGGAAGACCAGCTTGGACGCGGTGCGGCGGTGGACGAAGAGCCGCCCCCCGGCGTCCCGCGCCTCCACGAAGACGCAGCGGTGCCGCAGCCCGCGGGCGTACACCTCCCCGCGGGGTGCCTGTCCGACGACGCGGTCGTCGGCGTCGACGATGTCGAGGATCTCCTCCGCAGCGCTCATGTCCCCATCCAAGCAGCCCGCCCGGTCCCGGCAGCGGGCGCACCGCACGCAGCGGGTCCGGCGGCCAAGCTCAGCGCGGCTGGAGCTTCCGCTTCTGCTCGGGCACCGAGGCGCCGCACGGCATCGCCGGATGCAGGCCGAGCAGCACGATGCCCGCCACGATCGCCGCCAGGCCCGCCGCCTCCCCGGTCAGCGCGGCGACGTCGGTGCGCAGGCGGTCGCCGAGGAAGCCGACCCCGCAGGCGATCCCGGCCAGCGGTTCGGCCGCGGTGAGCGCGGGCAGCGACATGCGCAGCGGCGCCGTCTCGAAGGCGCTCTGCACCAGGATCAGCCCGGTGACGCCGATGACCAGCAGTCCGTACGGCTGCCAGCCGGTGAACAGCTCCGACCAGCCGCCCGCCGAGAAGCGCTGCCCGCTCACCCGGGTGAGCGCGTCCTGCACGCCGTACAGCAGCCCCGCGGCCACCGCGAGCAGCACCGGCCCCCAGCTGAGCCGGGAACGCTTGGCGTAGGTGGTCAGCAGCAGCGCGAGGCCGACCATGGTCCCGATGATCAGCCAGTGCCGCAGCGGATCGGTGACCGCGCTGCCCGCCCGGGGCCGGCCCGCCAGGATGAACGCCGTCACACCGCCCGCCAGCAGCGCGAGCCCCAGCCAGCCCTGGCGGCCCAGCGGCTGCCGGGTCTGGCAGCGCGACAGCGCCAGGGCGAACAGCAGATTGGTGGCCAGCAGCGGTTCCACCAGGGAGATCTCGCCGTGGCCCAGGGCGACGGCGCCGAGCACCATGCCGAGCACCATCAGTCCGAGCCCGCCCAGCCAGCGCGGCACCCTCATCAGGTCCAGCAGCAGCCGGGGCGAGAGGAAGTCGCTGAGCGGAGCGCGCTGGGCGGCGTTCTGCTGGAGGACGAAGCCGAAGCCCAGGCAGCACGCGGCGCTCACGGCGAGAGTCAGAACCAGAACCGACACGCTGCGTACCTCGATCATCCGGCCGGGCCACGGGGTGCGTAAGGGCCGACTCTAGCGTTCCAGGGCACTGTCCGCCGATGCGTGTACCCGGATCCGCGCGCTCGATCCGGCCGCCGCGGCCCGTCCGGGAGGGCGGCGGCACGGCGACACGTGGGCGGCGGCACGGCGACACGGCCATGGTGGGCCGCCGCGCCGAAGCGCGCCATGGCCTACGCCACACGGGTGAAGGAACCCCGCGGACCCGGTCCGGCGGTGCTCCGCCCGCCGCTCTCCACAAGTACCGCCCCTTCATGTCGAGTTGACGCGTGTAACACTCCGGTGGCCCTTGACGCCGACTGTTGGCTGCGGGTTTGCTGTCCGTGATCGGACGACCAGCGATCGGTGACCGGGAGCGGATCCGCACCCGGCCGGAGGGACGCGAGCGGCGGCAATCCACGAGCGGCGCGGCCCACCACGGACGAAGAGCGACGCCCAGAGCACGGCAGAGCGACGCACACAGCACGAACGAAGAGCGCGTGAGGAAGTCCCGCGGTGCCCCCACCCCCGCCTCCCCTCGGCCGTGGCCGCAAGCGTGCGGCCCACGCCTTCGACGCCGCTCTCGACGACGCCGAACTCGTCACGGCCCGCTCCGCCCTCGCCCAGGGCCGCTGGCAGGCGGTCCGCTCGCTGCTCGCGCGCACTGGTGACGACTGGGACCGCCGCGCGCACCGCGTCACCGTCCTCGCCCGCGAGGCGCACACCGCCGCCTGGACGCGCGACTGGCTGCTCGCCGAACCCGAGTCCGCCGACGCGTCCGTGCTGCTCGGCGCCGCCCTGGTCGAGCGCGCGCTGCACGGCCGGCAGAAGCCGGGCCCGGCCCGCGAGGCGTGCCGTGCGGCGGCCGCCCTCGCGCCCGCCGACCCGACGCCCTGGCTCGCCCTGCTCCTGCTGGAGCGCTCCCTGGGCGCCGAGGAGGACGTGGTCCGCCTCTTCGACGAGGTGCGGCTGCGCCACCCGGACCACCACCACGCCCACCACCTGATGGTGGCGGCGCTCGCCGAACGCCACGCCGCCGCCGGACCCGACCCGCTGCACGAGGTCTACGACTTCGCCAACTGGGCCGCCGAGCAGGCCCCCGCCGACTCCCCGCTGGCCATCCTTCCCGTGGTCGCCCACGCCGAGCGCTATCGCGCGCTGGCCGCGGCGGGGCGGGCGGGCGCCGACCCGGCCGGCTGCGGGCACTGGGCGGGCCGCAGGGCCAGACAGGTGATGAAGGCCGCCTTCGACTGGTGGCTGGAGTGGGGGCAGGAGGGCCATCCGCGGCGCGTGGTCGACCTGAACTACCTCGCCCACGCCAAGCACTGCGAGGGCCGCGCCGCCGAGGCCGCCGCCCTCTTCCTGCGCATCGGCGACCACGCCACCGAGCACCCCTGGTCCTACCCGGAGCGTGACCCGTACACCGCCTTCCGCACCGCCCGCGCCGCCGCGCTCGGCACCGCCTGGCGCGCCTCCCGGCCCCCGCAAGCCCCCAGACCCAGGCCCCGACGCCCGAAAGGACGGCCCCGATGACGACGGGCAGTTCGAACCCGAGCAGACCGACCGCCGACGGCGGCGGCATCAGCACCTTCAAGGGCCCGGAACGCGCCCTGCGCGCCGACCGGCTCGGCACGGGCGGCCTGCTGCTGTCCGTGCTGGCCGCGACCGCCCCGCTGATGGTGGTCGCCGGGGTCATGCCCACCACCTTCGCGGTCATGGGCATCGTCGGGCAGCCGCTGCTCTTCGTGATCCTCGGCGTGGTGCTGGTCCTCTTCAGCCTCGGGTACGCCGAGATGAGCCGCCACGTCCACAACGCGGGCGCCTTCTACGCCTACATCTCCCGGGGGCTGGGCGGCACCGCCGGGGCGAGCGCGGCCCTCGTCGCCCTCGTCGCCTACAACGCCCTCCAGGCCGGCATCTACGGCATCTTCGGCTTCGAGGTGTCCAACCTGTTCGCCACCTACGCCGACCTCACCGTCGCCTGGTGGATCCCGGCGCTCGCGGCCGTCGCCCTGGTCGGCGCGCTCGGCTGGCTGAAGATCGACGTCAACGCGCGCGTGCTCGGCGTGCTGCTGGTGATCGAGGTCGTGCTGGTCGTCGTCTTCGACGTGGCCGCCGTGGGCGACCCGGGCCCGGCCGGTCTGTCCCTGCACGCGTTCGACCCGGACACCCTGTCGGGCGCGGGCATCGGCACCGCGCTGTGCTTCTGCATCGCCGCCTTCCTCGGCTTCGAGCAGGCCCCCGTCTACGCCGAGGAGACCAGCCGCCCGCACATCCTGGTGCCCCGCGTGATGTTCCTCGCGGTCGCCGGGGTCGCCGTCTTCTTCGCGCTCAGCAGCTGGGCGCTGACCGTCGCCACCGGCCCCTCGGCGATCGTCGGCACCGCCCGCGAGGAGAGCGCCGGGCTGCTGTTCTCGCTCACCGAGTCCCGGCTCGGCGGCACCTTCACCGACGTCCTGCACGTCCTGTTCGTGACGGGCATGTTCGCGGCGATGCTCAGCTTCCACAACGTCGTCGCCCGCTACGCCTTCGCCATGGGCCGCGAGGGGCTGCTGCCCCCGGTCTTCGGCCGCACCTCCAGCGCCAGCGGGGCACCGGCCACCGGCTCCCTGTCGCAGACCGTCTTCTCGCTGCTGATCGTGGTCGCCTTCGCGGTCACCGACGACAGACCGGCCGGCGACCCGACCGCCCCCGTCCTGCACCTGTTCACCTGGGGTGGCAACATCGGCGCGCTCGGCGTGATCCTCCTGATGGCGGCCGCCTCGCTGTCGGTGATCGTCTTCTTCGTACGGCGCGGCGCCGCGCGCACCCAGGGCTGGCGGCTGGTCACCTCCGCCCTGGCCGGACTCGCCCTGCTGGTGATCGCCCTCTACACGGTGAAGGACTTCGACGTCCTGGTCGGCACGGGCCCCGGCTCGGCCCTGAGCCGGATCCTGCCCGGCATCATCGGCCTCGCCGCGGTCGTCGGCCTGGTCCAGGGCGCCGTGCTGCGCGCCCGCAGACCCGAGGCCCACGCCCGCATCGGCCTGGGCAACGAGGCGTTCCAGCTGGAGAAGGCGGCCGGGTCGGCACCGTGACGCCCTGCGGGGCGGGTGCGGGCGGCGGTGGTGCCTCGTACGTGTTTCGGCTTGTACGCGCTTCGGCTCGTACGAGCTTCGGCTTGCACGCGCTTCGGCGCCACCGCCGCCGGACCCGGCGCTAGACGATCAGCGACAGCAGCAGGACCAGCGCACCGGCCACCACGGAGATGATCGTCTCCATCAGCGACCAGGTCTTGACCGTCTGCCCGACGCTCAGCCCGAAGTACTCCTTCACCAGCCAGAACCCGGCGTCGTTGACATGGCTGAAAAACAGCGAGCCGGCCCCGATCGCCAGCACCAGCAGCGCCGTGTGCGCGGTCGACATGTCGGCCGCCAGCGGCGCGACCAGACCGGCGGCCGAGACGGTCGCCACGGTCGCCGAGCCGGTCGCCAGCCGGATGGCCACCGCGATCAGCCAGGCCAGCAGCAGCGCAGGGATCGACCAGTCCTTGGAGATGTCCAGGATCATCTGGCCCACACCGCAGTCGATCAGCGTCTGCTTGAAGCCGCCGCCGGCGCCGACGATGAGGAGGATGCCCGCGATGGGCATCAGGCCCTTCTCCACGGTGGAGTTGATCCGCTCCCTGGTGAAGCCCGCGGGGCGGCCCAGGGTGAACATGCCGACGATCACGGCGGCCAGCAGCGCGATCAGCGGGGAGCCGATGACGTCGAAGACCCGCTGGGTCATGTTCGTGCCGTCGTCGACGACGATGTCCACCAGGGCCTTGGCCAGCATCAGCACGACCGGCAGCAGCACCGTGGCGAGCGTGGCGCCGAAGCCCGGCCGGTGCTCCAGCTTCTCCGAGGCGCGCTCCGGGAGCATGCGGTCGGGCGCGGGCACGTCCACCCAGCGGGCCGCCACCTTGGAGAACAGCGGACCGGCGATGATCACGGTCGGCACGGCGACGACGATGCCCAGCGCCAGCGTCACGCCCAGGTTGGCCTTGACCGCGTCGATCGCGACCAGCGGACCGGGGTGCGGCGGGATCAGACCGTGCATCACGGACAGACCGGCCAGGGCCGGAATGCCGATCCGCATCAGCGAGTAGTTGCCGCGCTTGGCCACCATCAGCACCACCGGGATCAGCAGCACGATGCCGACCTCGAAGAACAGCGGCAGCCCGATCACCGAGGCGATCAGCACCATGGCCCAGGGCATCGCCCGGCCCTTGGCCCTCGCCAGGATCGTGTCCACCACCTGGTCGGCGCCGCCCGAGTCGGCGAGCAGCTTGCCGAGCACCGCGCCCAGCGCGATCAGCACGCCGACACCGGCGACCGTCGAACCGAGTCCGCTGGTGAAGCTGGTGATCGCCTTGTCCAGCGGCGCGCCCGCGACCGCGCCGAGCACCAGCGAGCCGATGGTCAGCGACAGGAAGGCATGCAGTTTGAACCGGGTGATGAGCAGGACGATGACGGCGATGCCCGCCAGGACGGCGATGCCCAGCTGGGCGTGTCCGGCCGAGGTGATCGCCGGGGGCGCGTCCGCTGCCAGCATCTCGACGCTGAGTCTGGTCACGGGGTGTTCCCTTGGAGGTGAAGAGGGACAGGAAGGAAGGGGACGGTGGGGGTCGTCGGAGGAGGCGCGGCCGGTGGCCGCAGGGGAGCGGGAGCGTCAGCGCGAGGACGGACCGCCGGGCGCGGTGGCGTCCGGCGCGGCACCGTCGAGGCCGTCCAGGGCGGCCACGGCGCGCGCGGCGATCTGCTCGGGCGTACCCGAGACGTCCACCGCGACACCGCGCTCGTCCGCCTCCAGCGGCTGGAGCGTGGCGAACTGCGAGTCCAGCAGCGCGGTCGGCATGAAGTGCCCCTGGCGCTGCGCCATCCGGTCCTCGATGAGCTCGCGGTCACCGGTCAGATGCACGAAGACGACCCCGGGGGCCGCCGCCCTGAGCCGGTCGCGGTAGGCCCGCTTCAGGGCCGAGCTGCTCACCACCCCGCCGAGCCCGGCCCGCCCGTGCGCCCAGGCGCCGATGGCGTCGAGCCAGGGCCGGCGGTCCTCGTCGCCGAGCGGGATCCCGGCCGCCATCTTGTCGATGTTGGCCTGTGGGTGGAAGTCGTCGCCCTCGGCGTACGGGACGCCGAGCCGGCCCGCGAGCAGGGGACCGATGGTGGTCTTGCCCGTACCGGCGACGCCCATCACCACGACGACGTGGGGGGTGCGCATCACTGCCTCGCTGTCTTCCTCGAGATGGACCGACATGGGTCTGACATGGGTCCGACATGGGACGCCGACATCCGGCGTCCGCCACACTGAAACCCATTAGGTACGACGAATTCAAGAGTCTGTGACATATAAGTCTGACTTTTCGATTCCGTGATCCACCCCGTACGCTGAGTGCATG
The DNA here is from genome assembly GCF_058344915.1 of Streptomyces sp. PL-25. Taxonomy (NCBI): domain Bacteria; kingdom Bacillati; phylum Actinomycetota; class Actinomycetes; order Kitasatosporales; family Streptomycetaceae; genus Streptomyces; species Streptomyces sp. PL-25. The sequence continues at coordinate 1,384,701 of NZ_CP136997.1, read as the reverse complement.
AGCACACCGGGCCGGGGGCTGCACGGCCGCGTACTGGACACCCTCGGCCCCGCGATCACCGCGGGTGAGTACCCCCCCGGCAGTGTCCTGCGCACCGATGAACTGGCACAGCGTTTCGACGTCTCACGCTCCGTGATGCGCGAGGCGGTACGCGTCCTGGAGTCCATGCACCTGGTCGCCTCCCGCCGCCGCGTCGGCGTGACCGTACGCCCGCAGCACGAGTGGAACGTCTACGACCCCCAGGTCATCCGCTGGCGGCTGGCCGGCGCCGACCGGCCGCGCCAACTGCGCTCCCTGACCGTGCTGCGCTCGGCGGTCGAACCGGTCGCGGCCGGACTCGCCGCCCGGTACGCCGACGCCGAGCAGTGCGCCGAACTCACCGAGTGCGCCCTCGGCATGGTCGCCAACTCACGCGGCCACCGGCTGGAGCAGTACCTGTTCCACGACATGGCCTTCCACCGCGTCATCCTCACCGCCTCGGGCAACGAGATGTTCGCGCGCCTGGGCGACGTCGTCGCCGAGGTCCTCACCGGCCGCACCCACCACGAGGTCATGTTCGAGGACCCCGACCCCGCCGCCGTCACCCTGCACGTCCAGGTCGCCGAGGCCGTCCGCGCCCGCGACGCCGAGCGCGCCGAGCGGCTGACCCGGGAGATCACCGTCGGCGCCCTCCAGGAACTGGACGTCCTGGCGCCGTAGCCGTGCCACGGCCCCGGCGCGGCTACGCCAGGAAGTCACCGTCCACGTACACCCACGCGCCGTCCACCCGCTCGAAGCGGCTGCGCTCGTGCAGCGAACCGCCCCGGTAGGACGCCCGGAACGTCACCGTCCCGGTGGCGTGGAAGGCGGAGCCGTCCGCCGTGTCCAGGATCTCCAGGCCCGTCCAGCGCATCCCCGGATCCAGTTCCAGAAGCTCCGGCCTGGTCCGCGGGTGCCAGGTCCGCAGCAGATACCCCGCGTCCCGGCGCACGAAGGCGCTGTACCGCGACCGCATCAGCGCCTCGGCGCTCGGAGCGGCGGCCGCGCCGGAGTGGAGACGGCCGCAGCACTTCTCGTACGGCCCGGTCAGCCCGCACGGGCAGGAACGCGTGGTCATGGCGCCCATTCTGCCCGCCCCCGCGCGCGCCGGCGGACGCTGCCTGCCGGACCGCGCGGCCCGCACCCGCGCGAGGCACAGTGGACAGTGGAAGGGGCGCGAAGAGCAGCAGGAGCAGCAGGAGGAGCAAGAGGAGCCGGAGAAGCCCCGGCGAGCGGAGCCGGGGCGAGCGGAGCTGAGGAGGGACCGACGATGACGCGACCCGTCGACACCAGCCGGCCTGCGTCCGTCAAGGAATGGCGGCTGAACCTGTACCTGTCCGAACACGACCCGGACACCACCGCCCGGATCGTCCTGGACACCGGCGACAACGTCCTGGAGAGCTGCGCGGAGGCCCGCCGCAGCCCCTACGACCCCGAGGTGCCCGAGATAGGCGACGAACTCGCCGCCGGCCGGGCCCTGATCGCGCTGGGCCGCGAACTGATGCGCGCCGCCGCGGGCGACATCGAGGCGGTCGGGGCGCCCGAGGCGACATCGTCCGCCCCGCTGTGGACCTCCGGGGAGTAGGGAGCCCGACCGTGCTCTTCACGGATCGTGCGGCGGCGGGCAGGCACCTCGGCGACCGGCTGGCCGCGCTCGCCGGGCGGCCGGACGTCGTGGTGCTCGGCCTGCCGCGCGGCGGCGTCCCGGTCGCCGCCGCGGTGGCCAGGGCGCTCGACGCCCCGCTGGACCTCTGCCTGGTACGGAAACTCGGCGTGCCCGCACAGCCCGAGCTGGCCATGGGTGCGATCGGCGAGGACGGCGTGCGGGTCGTGGACGACACGGTGGTGCGCGAGGTGGGCGTACCGCCGGCGGCGCTGGAGCGCGTGGCGGAGCGCGAGCAGCGCGAACTGCTCCGCCGGGCCGCCCGCTACCGCGGCGACCGGCCCGCGCTCCCCGTCGCCGGGCGGACCGTCGTGCTGGTCGACGACGGGGTGGCCACCGGTTCGACCGCGCGGGCGGCCTGCCGGACGGTACGGGCCAGGGGCGCCGCGCGCACCGTGCTCGCGGTGCCGGTCGCCCCGCCGGACTGGCCCCGGCGCCTGGCGGGCGAGGCCGACGAACTGGTCGCTCTGGAGACCCCGTCGGGCTTCTTCGCCGTCGGCCAGTTCTACACGGACTTCGCCCAGCTCGACGACGAGGACGTCATCGCCTGCCTGCGCGAGGCGGCTTCCGGCGACGGGACGGAGCGGACCGGGGAGCCGAGGGAGACCGCCGAGGAGGCCGAGGCCGAGGCCGGGGTGGAAGTGGAGGCTGAGGCGGAAGTGGAGGCTGAGGTGGAGGTCGAGGCGGGCCCGGTCCGGCTGGCCGGACACCTGACGATCCCCGCCGCCCCGGCCGGCCTCGTGGTCTTCGCGCACGGCAGCGGCAGCGGCAGGCACAGCCCGCGCAACCGGTACGTCGCCGCCGGGCTGCACCGCGCCCGGCTCGGCACCCTGCTGTTCGACCTGCTCACGGAGGAGGAGGCGGGCGAACGCGGCAACGTCTTCGACACCGCCCTGCTGGCCGCCCGCCTCACCGCCGCCACGGCCTGGCTGCGGCGCCGCCCGGACACCCGGAACCTCCCCCTCGGCTGCTTCGGCGCCAGCACCGGAGCAGCCGCCGCGCTGCGGGCCGCCGCGGAGCCGGGGACGGACATCGCCGCCGTCGTCTCCCGCGGCGGCCGCCCCGACCTCGCCGGCCCCGCCCTGCCCGCCGTGACCGCCCCCACCCTGCTGATCGTCGGCGGCGCCGATCCCCAGGTCCTGGACCTCAACCGCCAGGCCCAGACCCACCTGACCTGCGAGAACCACCTCGCCGTCGTCCCCGGCGCCACCCACCTCTTCGAGGAACCCGGCACCCTGGACCAGGCCACGGACCTGTCCCGCACCTGGTTCACGACCCACCTGCCGCCGCCCACCGCACCCGAAAACGCGAAAGACCCCAGATGAACTGGGGTCTCTGCTGGTGTCCGAGGGGGGACTTGAACCCCCACGCCCGATAAAGGGCACTAGCACCTCAAGCTAGCGCGTCTGCCATTCCGCCACCCGGACAAGGTGTCTGCCGTGCGGGGTTTCCCCCGCGGCGACGACGTAAACATTACCAGGCTTTCCGGTGTGCCCGATCACCCCCGGTCCGCGCCCGACCCGGGGCGTGAACGCGCTGTGACGGGCCGGGGGCGCCCTTGGGTCCCGGGCGCCGGGAGAGGGAGGATGAGTGGACCACGGGCACACGAGATGGGCCACCAGCACACCAGCGGGAGGAAGCAGCGTGAGCGAGACGGACACGGCCAGGGGCGTCACCGGCGAGGACGAGGTCGTGGACCTCTGCCGTGAGCTGATCCAGATCGACACCAGCAACTACGGCGACCACTCGGGCCCCGGCGAGCGCAAGGCCGCCGAGTACGTCGCCGAGAAGCTCGCCGAGGTGGGCCTCGAACCGAAGATCTTCGAGTCCCACCCCGGCCGCGCCTCGACCGTGGCGCGCATCGCGGGCGAGGACCCGTCCCGGCCCGCGCTGCTCATCCATGGCCACACCGACGTCGTACCGGCCAACGCCGACGACTGGACGCACCACCCCTTCTCCGGGGAGGTCGCGGACGGCTGCGTGTGGGGCCGGGGCGCGGTGGACATGAAGGACATGGACGCCATGACGCTGGCGGTCGTGCGCGACCGGCTGCGCAGCGGGCGCCGGCCGCCCCGGGACATCGTGCTCGCCTTCCTCGCCGACGAGGAGGCGGGCGGCACGTACGGCGCCCGGTACCTGGTCGACCGCCACCCGGACCTCTTCGAGGGCGTCACGGAGGCGATCAGCGAGGTCGGCGGCTTCTCCTTCACGGTCAGCGAGCAGCGGCGGCTCTATCTGATCCAGACGGCCGAGAAGGGCATGCACTGGATGAAGCTGACCGTGGCCGGCACCGCGGGCCACGGGTCGATGATCCACCGGGACAACGCGATCACCGAGCTGTCCGACGCCGTCGCCCGGCTCGGCCGGCACGAGTTCCCGGTGCGGGTCACCAAGACCACCCGGGCCTTCCTCGACGAACTCGGCGACGCCCTCGGCACCGAGCTGGACCCGGAGAACATGGAGGGGACCCTCGCCAAGCTGGGCGGCATCGCCAAACTCATCGGCGCGACCCTGAGCAACACCGCCAACCCGACCCAGCTGGGCGCCGGTTACAAGGTCAACGTCATCCCGGGCGAGGCGACCGCGCATGTCGACGGGCGCTTCCTGCCGGGCTTCGAGGAGGAGTTCCTGGCCGACCTGGACCGGATCCTCGGCCCCCGGGTCAAGCGCGAGGACGTGCACGCCGACAAGGCCGTGGAGACCACGTTCGACGGGCCGCTGGTGGCGGCGATGCAGTCCGCGCTGGTGGCCGAGGACCCGGCCGCGAAGGCCATCCCGTACATGCTCTCCGGCGGTACGGACGCCAAGTCCTTCGACGACCTGGGGATCCGGGGCTTCGGCTTCGCCCCGCTGAAGCTGCCGCCGGAGCTGGACTTCGCGGGCATGTTCCACGGGGTCGACGAGCGGGTGCCGGTGGACGGTCTGCGGTTCGGCGTGCGCGTGCTGGACCGCTTCATCGACGCCTCCTGACCCTGGTCAGCGCCCGCTTGACCCCGGTAATCGACCGCTTGTGCGGGCATGACTGAGAAGAGTGAATCCGACCATAAGCTCGTAGCTCCATTACTCCCTCCTCGTTACAGGTAATGCGATCAGCAACACGGGATCGCTTTTGCCAACTAGGAGGAATAATGATCAAGAAGGTCGTCGCTGCCGCGGTTGCCACCGGTGGGCTGGTCCTCGCGGGCGCGGGCCTGGCCGCCGCCGACTCCGGAGCCCAGGGTGCCGCCGTGCAGTCCCCGGGCGTCGTCTCCGGCAACGTCATCCAGGTGCCCGTGCACGTGCCGGTGAACGTCTGCGGCAACACGATCTCGGTGATCGGGCTGCTGAACCCCGCCTTCGGCAACGCCTGCGTCAACAAGTGACGTTGTGCCCCACCCCGTGAGGGTCTGAATTCATCGACTCCGTGGGGGGTCTGAACCCGCCGGCCCCGGCGCGCGCGCCATGCGCTCCGGGGCCGGCCGGTTTTTCCGCGCGGTCGCCGGGTGTGCTCATCCGCCCGAGTGCGAGCGCGCGTTCCGGAAGGTTCGAGAAGGTCGAGAGCAGGGATTCAGCAACATGCGACAGGTCACCCGCAAGGGCCTGATGACCGTGGCCGCCGCCACCGGCGTGCTCGCCGCGGCGAGCGGAGCCGCGCACGCCGACGCGGGCGCCACCGGCACCGCGGCCGGCTCGCCGGGCGTGCTGTCCGGCAACACGGTGCAGGTGCCGGTGCACGTGCCCGTGAACATCTGCGGCAACACCGTGAACGTCGTCGGGCTGCTCAACCCGGCGATGGGCAACAAGTGCGCCAACGGAGGCGAGGGCAGCGGCACGTCCGGCGGGCACGGCGGGCACGGAGGGCACGGCCACGGGGGGACGGGGCACGGCGGAAGCGGTCACGGCGGGAGCAGCCACGGCGGCTCCGGCGGCGGTGCGCAGGCCGGCGGCCACACCGGGGGGTCGCCGGGCGTGGGCTCCGGCAACCAGGTCCAGGTGCCGATCGACGTGCCCGTGAACGTCTGCGGCAACAGCGTCGACGTCATCGGCGTGGGCAACGCGGCCTTCGGCGACACCTGCGCCAACCCGGGCGGCCCCGGCGGTCACCCCACGCCTCCGGGCCACGGCAACCCGCCCGGCCACCCGGGCACTCCGGGCCACCCCGGCACGCCCGGACATCCGGGGCACCCCGGTCACCCTGGCACTCCCGGCCACCCCGGCACCCCGGGCCACCCGGGCACGCCCACCAGTCCGCCCGTCACGGGCAGCCGGACGCCCGGCGGAGCGGTGCACATCAACCAGCCCGCCCCGCAGACCGCGACCCCGCCCCGGGCGAGCGGCCAACTCGCGCACACCGGCAGTGAGCTGCCCCTGGGCCTCGCCCTGCCGATCGGCGCCGGAGCGCTGCTGGCGGGCGCGGTGCTGTACCGCAGGGCGCGCGCCTCGGCCTGAGCCGCACCGGCGCACACCTGAGCGGGCCCCGCGTCGGCGGGGCCCGCGAGGTCCGGGCGGGGACGGGACCAGGACGGCTTCGGCCGGGTCACCAGGTGGCGCGCACCTGGCGGATGATCCGCCGTCGCAGCCGCACCCGGCGGCTGCCGTCGCGCAGCAGGCTCAGGCGGTACAACTCCCAGTGTCCGTACTCGGCATGGTCGGTCAGCAGACGTGTCGTCTCGTTGCGGGACACCCCACGCGGGACGAACACGTCGACAAATTCGTATTCCGGCATCGCATCTATTGTGCGGGCTGGGGCCCGGTACGGATAGCGTCTGCACTATGTCTGATGCTGCGCAGCCCACCGCTGCCGAGGTACGCGCCGCCGCCGAGGCGGTCAAGACCGCGCTCGACCGTCACCTGGCGGCGGTCGAACGCAGGTCGGGGGACGACGACCCGGCCGTCTACGAAGCGTTCAACCAGCTGGCCGCCGCCGCGGAGGCGTACGACGAGCTGCTCTACGACCGCTACGACGAGGTCACGCCCTTCGAGATCCCCGGTGACGACTCGCTGCCGCCGTACGCGGGCCCCGAGGAGCCGAACGCGATCAGCGTGCTGATCCGCCGCGACTACGCCGTGGCCGACCCGCAGCGGCTGCTGGCCCAGGCCGAGCGGGTGGAGGCCGCGGACGCCGAGGGCGCCGCGGGCATCGGCACGGGCCCGTCCGACACCGTGCACGGGGCCCTCGGGGTGCTCTTCGGCGAGTTCGAACCCGACGAGATCGCTTCCCGGCACAAGGAGTTCGGCCTGGAGGAGGGCGACTCCACCCTCTGGGTCACGGCCTCGGACGAACCCGCCGACCCGGGCGACTGGCTGGAGGCCCCCTTCGAACAGGTCGATCCGGAACTGGTCGTCTGCCGCTTCGACGTCAGCGCGGTCTTCGACGACGAGACGGACGACGACGAGACCGGCGCCGATGACGCCGACGACCTCGACACAGATCTCGACGAGGACGACGACGAGGACGACGAGGATCTGGAGCCGCTGGACGCGCGCGAGCACTGAGCGGCGCGGCGGGCCGCGGCGGTCGGGGAGGGGCGCCCGAGGAGGGGGCTCCCGGGCGGGCCACCGCCCCGCCGTGCCCTGCGCCGCCCCGCCGCGCCCCGCCCTGCGCCCCCGTCCCGCCCCCGGGCGGCGACCCCCGAAGCCCGAGGACCCGGGCGGTGTCCCTCGAAGCCCGGGACGGGCCGCACGGCCGTCAGCCCTGGGCCGCCTGGGCGGCTTCCTCCCCACCGGTCTGCGGGACCAGCAGGACGGGCAGCCGGGTCGTACGCGGCCGGGCCGCGACCTCGGCCACGGCCCTGGGCAGCGCCTGCTCCACCCCGTGCACCACGGACAGATGGCGGCTCGCCCGGCCGAAAGCGGTGTAGACCCACGGCCGGCTGAGCGCCTGCGCCGCGTCGCCCGGCAGCACCACCACCGCCGCGGGCCACCGGCCGCCCACGGCCTGGTGCGCGGTCAGCGCCCATCCGTGCCGCACATGGCCGTCCACCTGGTCCTTCGGGACGACCACGGACTCGCCCGAGCAGGACAGGTGCAGACCGTCGGCGTCCGCCCGCACCACCTGGCCGGGCAGCGCGCGGCCGGGGGCGGGGGAGTAGACGACACGATCGTCCGGGTCGAAGCCGCCGAAACGGCCGGGGCCCGGATTGAGCCGTTCCTTGAGGGCGGCGTTGAGCGCACGGGTGCCCGCCGCGCCGCCGTGGCCCACGGTGATCACCACGGTCTGCGCGGTGGGGACGCCGATCGCCCGCGGCACCGAGTCCGCGACGAGCTGCACCGTGCGGTGCACGGCCTCGCCCGCGTCCCGCACCGGGACGATGACAACCTCCTTGCCCGGCGCCTCCACCTGGGTCAGCTCGCCGACGCCGATACCGGAGACCAGCTCGCCCAGCGGGCCCGGGTCCGGTGTCCGCGAGGCGATGTGCGGACAGATCCCCGCCGCCAGCAGATCCGCGAAGACCCGTCCGGGCCCCGCGGACCACAGCACACCGGGATCTCCGGCCAGCACCAGCCGGGCGCCGTCCGGCAGGGACTCCGCGACCAGGGCGGCCGTCTCGACGTCCAGCTGGGGTGCGTCGAGCACGACGAGGAGGTCCAGGTCGAAGGCGCCGTCGGTGTCCCGGCCCGGCCCCTCGGCACCGGACAGCAGCCCGGCGACCGTGGCCACGGCGGACGCGTCCGCCGCGGACTCCGGGGCGGACGCGTCCGCCCCGGAGTCCGCCGAGCCGTCCGCACCGGGCCGCTGCTCGGCCCCGCCGTGACCGCCGGGCCCCTCGGAGGACCCGCCGAGCAGCGCAGCGAAGGCGTCCCGGCCCAGCGGGCTGTGCGCGGCGGCCCAGGCGCGCAGCCCGAGAGCGCGGGCCTCCCGGAGCAGCCGTGCCGCCTCGGCCCGGGACGCCTCCCCGCCCGTGTGCAGCACCAGGGCGTGACCGGCGACCGCGCGGATCAGCTCGGCGGCGGAACCCCGGGCCGCACCGGCGGCCCGCTCCCAGTCCTCGCCCGGACCGTCCTCCTTCGGCACGGAGTTGACCAGCCGGGCCAGGCCGTCCGCGAGGCTCTCCTCGGCGAGCGCGTACCGCTCCAGGCCGACGAGGATCCGTACCGGGCGACTTTCGCCCTCCTCGCCCGCGCCGCCGTCCTCCTCGCCGGGGACCGCGTCGTGGGCCGGGCCGTGGGCCGGGGCGGGGGCCGGGGCGGCCGGTGCTCCCGGCTCGTCCAGGGCGTCCTGGAACACCAGGGCCTCGCCCTCCGCGAGCGCGGACTGCAGGGCCTCGTCCGGGTCGGGGACGCCTCGCTGGGCCAGTGCGGAGGTGAGGGCCGGAGCCTCCAGCGCGGTGTGCCCGGCGAGCGCCGCCTGCTCCAGGAGCCAGACCGTGAACGCCCGGCCGCGCCGCTCGTCGGCGGGCCCGCACTCGGCACCCAGCAGCGCCCGCGCGAAGCCGTCGGCCTGCTCGGGGCGCACCCCGGGAACACGCAGCAACTGCCAGGGGTCGGCGCGCAGCAGGTCCGCCGCGCCCTCGCCGAGGGCCGTCGCGACGGCGGCGGCGAGCGCCTGCGGTGCCCCGCCCTCGGCCAGCACCCGGCCCACGGCCTCGACGGTCTCACCGGCCGGGGCCGCGGGCGCGGTGGCCGCCGCCGGCGGCGGGACGGGCGCCGGGCGCGTCCGCTCGGCGGCGGGCCTGCGTCGCGCGGTCTCCGCCTCGGGCTCGGCGAACACGGCGGCCGCGGGCTTCTCGCCGCTCTCCACGGCCCGCACCGCGGCGAGCAGATCGGCGGCCGGACCGCTGAGCTTCGTCCCGGCCTCGATCGGTCCTCTCGCTTCCTTCTCGGCCTTCCGGCGCTCGATGCGCTCCCGCTCGATCCGCTGGGCCGCCAGCTCGGCCGCCGCCTCGGACAACTGGGCGCCGCCGTCCGCGCCGCCCGCGGACCCGGCGTCGGAGCCCTCCCCGGCCGCGGTGTCCGCGCCGCCGTCCCCGGACTCTTCGGTCTCTCCGGCCGAGCTGCCACCCTCGCCGTCGCCGTCGCCGTCGCCGTCGCCGTCGCCCTCGCCGTCGTCGCTCCCGTCGGCGTCCGCGGGGCCCGGGGGTTCGGCGGCGTCGGTGTCGGCGTCCGGAGTCCGCGCCCCTTCGCTCCCGCTCGCGGCAGGCTCCCGCCCGTCGGTGTCCGGCGTCCCCGGCCCGGTGTTCTCCGTGGTCTCCGGCTCCGTGCTCACAGCGTGCTCCAGTCGTGATCGGGATAGCGGTGCACGGGCGCCGACACATCGTCGAGCGCCCGGCAGATCTCGTCAGGAAGACTAAGGCTCTCCACTGACAACGCGGCCATGAGCTGCTGCGCCGTGCGCGCGCCGACGATCGGGGCGGTCACCCCGGGCCGGTCGCGGACCCAGGCCAGGGCGACCTGGAGCGGGGTCACCGCCAGCCCGTCGGCGGCCGTCGTCACCGCGTCGGTGATCCGGCGCGCGGCGTCGTCGAGGTACGGCTCGACGAACGGCGCCAACTGCTCCGAGGCGCCCCGCGAGTCCGGCGGCAGCCCGTCGCGGTACTTGCCGGTCAGCACGCCCCGGCCCAGCGGCGAGGACGGCAGCATCCCGATGCCCAGGTCGAGCGCGGCGGGCAGCACCTCGCGCTCGACGCCCCGCTGGAGCAGCGAGTACTCCATCTGCGTGCTCGCCAGCCGGGTCCGGGTGCCCGGCGCCGCGAGCTGCCAGGTCGCCGCCTTGGCCAGCTGCCAGCCGCAGAAGTTGGAGACCCCGGCGTACCGCACCCGCCCGCTGCTCACGGCCAGGTCGAGTGCCTGGAGGGTCTCCTCCAGCGGGGTGGAGGGGTCGTAGGCGTGCACGTGCCACACGTCGATGTGGTCCGTGCCCAGCCGGGCGAGGGAGTCGTCAAGGGCCGCCAGCAGATGGCCGCGGGAGCCGTCGAAGCGCCGGTCGGGGTCGGGGACGCTGCCCGCCTTGGTCGAGACGACCAGGTCGTGGCGCGGCACCAGGCCGTCCATGAGCCGTCCCAGCAGGTACTCGGCCTCGCCGTCGCCGTAGACGTCCGCCGTGTCGACGAGGGTGCCGCCCGCCTCCCAGAACGCCTTCAGCATGTCCGCCGCGTCGTGCTCGTCGGTGTCCCGGCCCCAGGTGAGGGTGCCGAGGCCGATGCGGGACACGCGCAGGCCCGTACGGCCGAGATGCCTCTGCTCCATGAACGCCGAGATTACTGGCCACGGATGCCCCGTGGGTGACCTGTGGACAACCGGATCCGCCCCGGTGGCGACCTGTGGACAACCGGCCGCGTCCCGGCGCGGGCCCCGGACGAGTCCGCCGTCACACCGTCCGTGGCCTGCCGGATCCACCGGCCTCGCGCTAGGGTCGTGCGCACACGCACGTTACTCATCGGTAAGGGGATTGGGCATGCGGCTCGGGATCAACCTCGGCTACTGGGGTGCCGGCATGGACGCGGACAACCTGGCCGTGGCCCAGGAGGCGGACCGCCTCGGCTACGACGTGTGCTGGGCGGCCGAGGCCTACGGCTCGGACGCGGCCACCGTGCTCACCTGGGTCGCGGCGCAGACCGAGCGCATCGACGTCGGCTCGGCCATCTTCCAGATCCCCGCCCGGCAGCCCGCGATGACGGCGATGACCGCCGCCACGCTCGACTCGCTGTCCGGCGGCCGGTTCCGGCTCGGCCTCGGCGTCTCGGGCCCGCAGGTCTCCGAGGGCTGGTACGGCGTCAAGTTCGACAAGCCGCTGGCCCGCACCCGCGAGTACGTCGAGATCGTCCGCAAGGCCATGACCCGCGAGCGGCTGACCCACGACGGCGAGCACTGGACGCTGCCGCTGCCCGGCGGCCCCGGCAAGCCGATCAAGCTGACCGTGCACCCGCAGCGCGAGCACATCCCGCTCTACATCGCCGCCATCGGACCGAAGAACCTGGAGCAGACCGGCGAGATCGCCGACGGCGCGCTGCTCATCTTCCCCTCCGCCGACCATCTGGAGGAGACGGCGATCCGCCCGCTGCGGGCCGGACGGGAGAAGGCCGGGCTGACGATGGACGGCTTCGACGTCTGCCCGACCGTGCCCCTCGCGCTCGGCGACGACAAGGACGTGTCCGCGCTCGCCGACACCTTCCGCCCGTACACGGCGCTGTACGTCGGCGGCATGGGCAGCCGCAAGCAGAACTTCTACAACCAGCTCGCCGGACGCATGGGCTATGAGAAGGAAGCCGCCGAGATCCAGGACAAGTACCTGTCCGGCGACAAGCAGGGCGCCGCGGCCGCCGTGCCGCAGCGGCTGATCGACCAGACCACGCTGCTCGGCTCCGTCGACCGGATCGCGGACCGGATGAAGGCGTACGCGGCGGCCGGTGTCACCACCCTCACCCTGGCCCCGGCGGGCTTCACCCGCGACGAGCGCCTGGCGTCGCTGCGCGCCGGCACCGCGGCCCTGGAGCGCGCCGGGCTGGCGTGACACCCGGTCCGTGCCACCGGACCACCGGACGAGGGCGGACGCGCCGGTGCGCGCCCGCCCTCCCGGGACGTCTCACGGCCGTGGTGGGGGCTCGGGGGTCCTCCCCGCCACGGCCGTCACCGGGAACAACGCGCCGGGGCCCGCGGGGTTACGGCCCACGCGCCGGGCGTACGCCGCGCCCTCCGGCGCAACCCGCCCCGCGCCAGTCGCGTCACCCGGGCGACCGCACCCGGCACGTCCTCCGCGTCGGTGCGTCGGTGCGTCGGTCCGGCGGTGCAGTGGTGCACTGGTGCACTGGTGCACTGGTGCGGCTCCGGGCCCGCCCGGACCCGCCGTCCTCACAGCCAGTCCCGCCGCTTGAACTGCCGGTACAGCAGCACCTCCAGGACGGCCATCAGTCCGATCACCGCCGGGTACGACCAGATCCAGTGCAGCTCGGGCATGTGGTCGAAGTTCATGCCGTAGATGCCGGCGATCATCGTCGGGATCGCCGCCATGGCCGCCCACGCGGAGATCTTCCGCATGTCGTCGTTCTGCTGGACGCTGGTCTGCGCCAGATGGGCCGAGAGGATGTCCGAGACGAGCCGGTCCAGGCCCTCCACGGACTCGTTCACCCGGGTCAGGTGGTCGCTGACGTCCCGGAAGAAGGGGTGCGCCGCTTCGTCCACGAACGGCACCGTCGCGGTGAACGCGCCCACCCCGGTCCCGCCCAGACGGGACATGGGCACCGCCAGCGGGCCCGTCGCGCGCCGGAACTCGGTGATCTGCCGCTTGAAGTTGTAGATGCGGGAGGCGGTGTGCCGCGAGCCGCCCCGGTCGGGGGAGAAGACCTCCGCCTCCAGCTCCTCCAGGTCGGTCTGCAGCTCGGTCGCCACGTCCAGATAGTGGTCGACGGTCGCGTCGGCGATCGCGTACAGCACGGCGGTCGGACCCTTGCCGAGCATCTCCGGCTCCTGTTCGAGCCGGTGCCGTACGACAGCCAGTCCATCGCTCTCTCCGTGACGCACCGTGACGACGAACGAGTCGCCCAGGAAGATCATGATCTCGCCGGCCGACACCTCGTCGCTCTGCGGCTCGTACCCCACCGGCTTGAGCACCGCGAACAGCGAATCGTCGTAGACCTCCAGCTTGGGCCGCTGATGCGCCTTCAGGGCGTCCTCGACCGCCAGCGGATGCAGGCCGAACTCCTCGGTGACCAGGCCGAACTCCTGCTCGGTCGGCTCATGCAGTCCCACCCACACGAACCCGCCGGCCGCCCGCGCCTCGGCCAGGGCGTCGGAGAAGTCCTCCGGGCCCTCCGTGCGGTGTCCGCCACGGTAGATGCCACAGTCGACGATCACTGAGCGTGTTCCCCTTTCGTCCGGCCGACGCCGGAGCCGCGTATACCCCTACCCTGGCCGCATGCCCACGCTGATCCTCGTCAGGCACGGACGTTCCACCGCCAACACCGCGGGACTGCTCGCCGGCTGGACGCCCGGCGTCGCACTCGACGAACGCGGTGCCGCACAGGCCGCCGCGCTGCCCGGCCGGCTCGCCGCGCTGCCGGTCGCCGAGGTGGTCACCAGCCCGTTGCAGCGCTGCCAGGAGACCGTACAGCCCCTCCTGAACGCGCGGCCCGGCCTGGGCGCGCACACCGACGAGCGGATCGGGGAGTGCCACTACGGCGACTGGTCGGGCCGCAAACTCGCCGAGCTCAAGGACGAGCCGCTGATGGAGGTCGTGCAGGCGCACCCCTCCGCCGCGGCCTTCCCCGGGGGCGAGTCCCTGCGCGCCATGCAGACCCGGGCCGCCGAGGCGGTGCGCGAGTGGAACGCGCGCGTGGAGCGCGATCACGGCCCCGACGCCGTCTACCTGATGTGCTCCCACGGCGACATCATCAAGTCCCTGGTCGCCGAGGCGCTCGGCCTCCACCTCGACCTCTTCCAGCGGATCTCCGTCGAACCCTGCTCCGTCACCGCGATCCGCTACACCAGGCTGCGGCCCTTCCTGGTGCGCCTCGGCGACACCGGCGACCTCACCTCCCTCGCGCCGCGCGAGGAGAGCGCCGGCGGCGACGCACCGGTCGGGGGCGGCGCGGGCGCACCGTGATCGTCGGCCGCAGTAGGGTGAAGCGGTCGCCGTAGCCCCACCCCCTCCGTCGTTTACCGTCGTTTCCCCCGTTTCTCCCGATCCCCATGGAGACAGGACGTGTCCCGTCAGGTGTTCCTCTACGACCCCCCGGACCGTTTCGTGGCCGGCACGGTCGGACTGCCCGGACGCCGTACGTTCTTCCTCCAGGCCACCGCAGGCTCCCGGGTGACCAGCGTGGCCCTGGAGAAGACCCAGGTCGCGGCGCTCGCCGAACGCATGGACGAACTGCTCGACGAGGTGGTGCGCCGCAGCGGCGGCAACGCCGCCGTGCCCGCGATGGCCCCCACCGAGATCGCCGACACCGGCCCGCTGGACACCCCCGTCGAGGAGGAGTTCCGGGTCGGCACCATGGCGCTCGCCTGGGACGGCGAGGAAGAGCGCATGGTCGTCGAGGCCCAGGCCCTCGTCGAACTCGACGCCGAGTCCGAGGAGGACCTCGCCGAGGCCGAGGAGCGGCTGCTCCAGGACGAGGAGAACGGCCCCCCGATGCTGCGGGTCCGGCTCACCGGCACCCAGGCGAGGGCGTTCGCCAAGCGCGCACTCGACGTCGTCAACGCCGGGCGGCCGCCGTGCCCGCTGTGCAGCCTCCCGCTCGACCCGGAAGGACACGTATGTCCGCGCCAGAACGGATACCGCCGCGGGGCGTGACGCCGCACGCGGCGTCCGCCGAACTGCTCGCCCGCGGCGAGCTGACCGTGCGCGGCCGCATCCGTGAGGCCTCCAACGCGGCGCTGCTGTGCACCGTCGCGCACGAGGGCCGGGAGGCGTCCTGCGTCTACAAGCCGGTCGCCGGGGAGCGCCCGCTGTGGGACTTCCCCGACGGCACCCTGGCCGGCCGCGAGGTGGCCGCCTACGAGGTATCCGAGGCGACCGGCTGGCACCTGGTGCCGCCGACCGTGCTGCGCGAGGGCCCCTACGGCGAGGGCATGGTCCAGCTGTGGATCGAGGCCCAGGAGGAGGGACCCGGCACCGAACTGCTCGCCCTGCTGGACGCCGAGGAACCGGGCCCCGGCTGGAAGGCGATCGGCTTCGCCGAGGTCGGCGAGGACCGCACCGCGCTCTTGGTGCACGCCGACGACGAGCGGCTGCGGCGGCTGTCCGTGCTGGACGCGGTGATCAACAACGCCGACCGCAAGGGCGGCCATCTGCTGCCCGTCCCGGACGGCCGCCTCTACGGCATCGACCACGGCGTCACCTTCCACACCGAGAACAAGCTGCGCACCCTCCTGTGGGGCTGGGCGGGCGAGCCCCTGCCGCAGGAGGCCCTGAGCGTCCTCAAGGGCCTCAGGGACGCCCTGGGCGACGGCGGCGCCCTCGCCGCCCGGCTGGCCGCCCTCATCGCCCCGGCGGAGATCGGGGCCGCACGCGCGCGCGTGGACGCCCTCCTCGCCTCCGGGGTCCATCCCGAGCCGACGGGGGAGTGGCCGGCGATCCCCTGGCCGCCGGTGTAGCGGCAGCGCGGCAGCACACCCGCCGTGATCGCGCAAGAACGCCTTACCGGTCATCTGCGCGGTCCGGTTCGTAGACGGGACCGCGGTCCGGTTACGCTCATGACATGCATGCCTGGCCCGCTTCCGAGGTCCCCGCCCTGCCTGGTCAGGGCCGCGACCTGAGGATCCACGACACCGCGACCGGGGGCCTGGTGACCCTCGACCCCGGTCCCGTCGCCCGTATCTACGTCTGCGGCATCACGCCGTACGACGCCACCCACATGGGGCACGCGGCGACCTACAACGCGTTCGACCTCGTCCAGCGTGTGTGGCTCGACACCAAGCGCCAGGTCCACTACGTCCAGAACGTGACCGATGTCGACGATCCGCTGCTGGAGCGGGCGCAGCGCGACGACGTCGACTGGGTGAAGCTGGCCGAGCAGGAGACGGCGCTGTTCCGCGAGGACATGACCGCCCTGCGGATGCTGCCGCCGCGCCACTACATAGGCGCCGTGGAGGCGATACCCGGCATCGTCCCGCTGGTGGAGCGCCTGCGTGACCTGGGCGCCGCCTACGAACTCGACGGCGACGTCTACTTCTCCGTCGAGTCCGACCCCCACTTCGGCGCGGTCTCGCACCTCGACGCCGCCGCGATGCGGCTGCTGTCCGCCGAGCGCGGCGGCGACCCCGACCGCCCCGGCAAGAAGAACCCGCTCGACCCGATGCTGTGGATGGCGGCGAGGGACGGCGAACCCAGCTGGGACGGCGCCTCCCTGGGCCGCGGCCGGCCCGGCTGGCACATCGAGTGCGTGGCCATCGCCCTCGACCACCTCGGCATGGGCTTCGACGTCCAGGGCGGCGGCTCCGACCTCGTCTTCCCGCACCACGAGATGGGTGCCTCGCACGCCCAGGTGCTCACCGGCGAGTTCCCGATGGCCAAGGCGTACGTGCACGCGGGCATGGTCGCGCTGGACGGCGAGAAGATGTCCAAGTCCAAGGGCAACCTGGTCTTCGTGTCCCGGCTGCGCCGCGACGGAGTGGACCCGGCCGCCATCCGGCTCTCGCTGCTCGCCCACCACTACCGCTCCGACTGGGAGTGGACCGACCAGGTGCTCGCCGATGCCGTGGCGCGGCTGGAGCGCTGGCGCGCGGCCGTCTCCCGGCCCGACGGCCCGTCCGCCGACGCGCTGGTGGAGGAGATCCGCGACGCCCTCGCCGCCGACCTGGACTCCCCGGCCGCGCTCGCCGCGGTCGACCGCTGGGCCGCGCTCCAGCAGGAGCGGGGCGGCACCGACACCGGCGCGCCCGGCCTGGTCTCGCGGGCCGTGGACGCCCTGCTGGGAGTGGCCGTCTGACCCGGCCGGTTCCCTGACGGCGATCGGGGGCGGTGCGCGATCCGCGCACCGCCCCCGATCCGTCCGTCCCCGGCTCCGGACCGCTCAGTCCTTCGGAGCGTCGTCCCCCGGCTCGCCGTCGCCGCCGTCCCGGCCGGCGCTGCCGTCGTCGGTCTCCGCCTCGGGCTCGTCGGTCTCCGCCTCGGGCCGCTGCGGCTTCGGCGGCCGGGTGCGCCCGCCGGGGCCGTCCCGCAGGAACGAGCCGCCCTCGCCGCCGTCCGCCGTGGCGTGCCCGCCGGAGGAGGGCCCGCCGCCGTCCCGGCGCCGCAGATACCGCTCGAACTCGCGGGCGATGGCCTCGCCCGACGCCTCCGGCAGCTCGGCGGTGTCCCGGGCCTCCTCCAGCGTCTGCACGTACTCGGCGACCTCGGTGTCCTCGGCGGCCAGCTGGTCCACGCCCACCTGCCAGGCCCGTGCGTCCTCGGCCAGCTCGCCCAGCGGGATCCGCAGGTCGAGCAGGTCCTCCAGGCGGTTCAGCAGCGCCAGTGTGGCCTTCGGGTTGGGCGGCTGCGACACGTAGTGCGGCACCGCCGCCCACAGGGAGACCGCCGGGACACCCGCGTGCGTGCACGCCTCCTGGAGGACGCCCACGATGCCCGTCGGGCCCTCGTACTTGGTCTCCTCCAGGTCCATCCGGCGGGCCAGGTCGGCGTCGGAGGTCGTCCCGCTGATCGGCACCGGGCGGGTGTGCGGGGTGTCGCCGAGCAGGGCGCCCAGGATCACCACCAGTTCCACCCCCAGCTCGTGCGCGAAACCGAGCAGTTCGTTGCAGAACGAGCGCCAGCGCATGGACGGTTCGATCCCGCGCACCAGAACCAGATCGCGCGGTTTGTCCCCGCCGATCCGCACCACCGACAGCCTGGTCGTCGGCCAAGTGATCTTACGCACACCGCCGTCCATGAAGACCGTGGGGCGGTTCACCTGGAAGTCGTAGTAGTCCTCGGCGTCCAGCGCCGCGAACACCTCGCCCTTCCACTCCTTCTCCAGATGCGCGACCGCGGTGGAGGCGGCGTCGCCGGCATCGTTCCAGCCCTCGAACGCGGCCACCATGACCGGGTCGATCAGCTCGGGTACCCCCTCGAGCTCGATCACCCAGCGCCTCCTTCCGACGTGCCCTCGCTTGACCCACCAACCTTACGGCGTGCCGCGGGGGCGACCGCGACCCCCTTGCACGGGGGAGTGAACGCATCACTGCCCCGTCCGAGACACTCGAACACCCATGATCGCCGCTGCCCGCCGCCGGACCTGCGGCGCGCCCCACACCTCCGAGGGCTGACCGCTGTCACAGCGCCGAGCGCAGCCAGTGCTCGACGCTCGCGATGTGCACCGTCGCCCACGAACGGGCCGCCTCCGCGTCCCGGTCGCGCAGTGCCCCGAGGATCGCCCGGTGCTCGCGCAGCGTGCGGCCCACGGCGTCCTCCTGGGCCAGCCCGCGCCAGACCCGGGCCCGAGTGGTGGGCCCGGACAGCCCGTCGAGCAGAGCGCAGAGCACCGAGTTGCCCGAGCCGGCCACGACGCCCCGGTGGAACTCCAGGTCCGCTGCGACCAGTTCCTCCACCGAAGGGGCCGGGCCCAGCGAGTCCAGCCGCGCCTCCAGGGCGTCCAGACACCGCTCGTCGAGGCGGGCGGCCGCCAGCGCGGTCGCGGCCGGCTCCAGGATGCGGCGCACCGCCAGGAACTCCAGCACGGTGTCGTCGCGGTGGAAGTCGACGACGAAGCTCAGCGCCTCCAGCAGGAGTTGCGGATCCAGACTGCTCACATACGTGCCGTCGCCCTGGCGCACGTCCAGGATCCGCATCAGCGACAGCGCGCGCACCGCCTCCCGCAGGGAGTTGCGCGACAGCCCCAGACCGGCGGCGAGTTCGCTCTCCCCGGGCAGCCGGTCACCGGGCCGCAGCGCACCGGAGACGATCATGGCCTTGATCTTCTCGATCGCCTCGTCGGTCACTGCCATGCTCGGTCTCCGCTCCGTCAGACATGGGATGTCTCGGCGGCCATTATGCGGCCGGGCCGCCGGCTGCTCCCGGCCCGCGCACCCGTGCGAAGCCCTGGACGGCTCTCGCGTACGGAGCCCCGGAAGGCCCTCCCGCACAGCCGTCGGGGGCGGTCCCGCAGCCGCGGAACCGCCCCCTCCGCCGTGCGGACTACTTCTTGTCGAGCACGTCCTGCACCTTCGCGCGGACCTCGTCCGTGGCCAGGCCGCGGATCGTCAGCGTCGTACGGCGGCGCAGCACGTCGTCGGGCGTCTCGGCCCACTCCTGGTCGCGCGCCCACACGACCTGCGCCCAGATCTCCGGGGCGTCCGGGTGAACCCGCTCGCCCAGCTCCGGGTTCTCGTTGGCCAGCCGGGCGATGTCCAGGGCCAGCGAGCCGTAGTGCGTGGCCAGGTGCCGGGCGGTGTCGGCGGCCATGCGCGGGCCGGGCGCCGGACGGTCCACCAGCAGCCGGTGCGCGACCGCGCGTGGGTTGGCGATACCCGGCAGCGGCAGCTTCTTCGGCAGCGACGAGATCGGCTCGAAGTCGTCGCCCAGCGGGTGGCCCGGCAGCGACTCCAGCTTCTTCATCACGGTGCGGCCGATGTGCCGGAACGTGGTCCACTTGCCGCCGGCCACGGACAGCATGCCGCCCCTGCCCTCGGTCACGACCGTCTCGCGCTTGGCCTTGGCGGTGTCGCCGGGGCCGCCGGGCAGCACCCGCAGACCCGCGAAGGCGTACGTGATCAGATCGCGGTCGAGCTGCTGGTCGCGGATGGAGAACGCGGCCTCGTCGAGTATCTGGGCGACGTCCTTGTCGTTGACCGCGACATCGGCCGGGTCGCCCTCGTACTCCTCGTCGGTGGTGCCCAGCAGCAGCATGTCCTCCCAGGGGAGGGCGAAGGTGATGCGGTACTTGTCGATGGGCGTGGCCAGCGCGGCCTTCCACGGCGCGGTGCGCTTGAGGACCAGGTGCGCGCCCTTGGACAGCCGGATGGAGGGCGCCGCGTTCGGGTCCTCCAGCCTGCGCAGGTGGTCGACCCACGGACCGGTGGCGTTCAGCACCAGCCGGGCGTCCACGCCGAACTCGTCGCCGGACAGCCGGTCCTTCAGTTCGGCGCCGGTGACCCGGCCCTTGGTGAAGCGCAGCCCGGTGACCTCGGCGTGGTTGAGGACGACCGCGCCCGCCTCGACGGCCGCGCGGACCGTCATCAGCGCCATGCGCGCGTCGTTCATCTGGTCGTCGCCGTAGACGGCCACGGCCTTGAGGTTCTCGGTGCGCAGCTCGGGCACGTCCTGCGCGGCCTTGGCCGGGCTGAGCAGGTGGCCCACGCCGTCACCGAATGCGGAGAGCGCGGAGTAGGCGAAGACGCCCGCCCCGAGCTTCGCCGCGCCGTGCGGCCCGCCCTTGTACACGGGGAGGTAGAAGGTGAGCGGGTTCGCCAGGTGGGGGGCCACCTGGCGGGAGACCGCACGGCGCTCGAAGTGGTTCTCCGCCACCAGCTTCACCGCGCCGGTCTGCAGGTAGCGCAGACCGCCGTGGAGCAGCTTGGAGGAGGCGGAGGAGGTGGCGCCGGCCCAGTCGCCGGCGTCGACCAGGGCCACCCTGAGTCCGGACTGCGCGGCGTGCCAGGCGGTGGAGATGCCCAGGATGCCGCCGCCGATCACGAGGAGGTCGTACGTCGCCTTGGAGAGCTGTTCCCGGGTCTCGGCCCGGCTCGGGTTCGAGCCGGAGGCCGGGTGCGTCCCGAGGGCAGGCACGGACAGGGTGGACTGACTGGTCATGGTGGTTCTTACTCCTCGTCAGCTTTCTTCGGCGATCCAGCCCATGGTCCGCTCGACGGCCTTGAGCCAGCTCTTGTACTCACGGTCGCGGGTGTCCGCGTCCATGCGGGGGGTCCATTCGGCGGCCCGGCGCCAGTTCTGGCGCAGGTCGTCGGTGGAGGCCCAGAAGCCGACGGCGAGACCGGCGGCGTAGGCGGCGCCGAGGCAGGTGGTCTCGGCGACCATCGGGCGCACCACGGGGGCGTCCAGGAAGTCCGAGAGCGTCTGCATCAGCAGGTTGTTGGAGGTCATGCCGCCGTCGACCTTCAGCGCGGCCAGCTCGACGCCGGAGTCCTTGGTCATGGCGTCGGCGATCTCCCGCGTCTGCCAGGCGGTGGCCTCCAGGACGGCGCGCGCGAGGTGCGCCTTGGTGACGTACCGGGTCAGGCCGGCGATCACACCGCGGGCGTCGGAGCGCCAGTACGGGGCGAACAGGCCGGAGAAGGCCGGCACGAAGTAGGCGCCGCCGTTGTCCTCGACCGAGAGCGCCAGCGTCTCGATCTCGGCGGCGGTGGAGATCAGGCCCATCTGGTCGCGCATCCACTGCACCAGGGAGCCGGTGACGGCGATCGAGCCCTCCAGCGCGTAGACCGGCTTCTGGTCGCCGATCTGGTAGCCGACCGTGGTCAGCAGCCCGCTGTAGGAGTTGATGATCTTGTCACCGGTGTTCATCACCATGAAGGTGCCGGTGCCGTACGTCGACTTGGTCTCGCCCTCGGCGAAACAGGTCTGGCCGAACAGCGCGGCCTGCTGGTCGCCGAGGGCGGAGGCGACCGGGATCCCGCCGAGCAGCTCGCCCAGGCGGCCGCCCTTGACCTCGCCGTAGACCTCCGCGGAGGAGCGGATCTCGGGCAGGATCGCCGTCGGGACGCCGATGGACTCGGCGATCTTCGGGTCCCACTCCATCCTGTGCAGGTTCATCAGCAGGGTGCGGGAGGCGTTGGTGACGTCGGTGACGTGCTTGCCGCCCTCGGCACCACCGGTCAGGTTCCAGATGACCCAGGTGTCCATCGTGCCGAAGAGGATGTCGCCCGCCTCGGCGCGCTCGCGCAGGCCCTCGACGTTGTCGAGCAGCCAGCGGGCCTTGGGCCCGGCGAAGTAGGAGGCCAGCGGCAGGCCGGTCTCGCGGCGGAAGCGGTCCTGGCCGACGTTGCGGCCCAGCTCGCGGCAGAGGGCGTCGGTGCGGGTGTCCTGCCAGACGATGGCGTTGTGGACGGGCTCACCGGTGTTCTTGTCCCACAGCACGGTGGTCTCGCGCTGGTTGGTGATGCCGATGGCCTTGATGTCGTCGCGGGTGATGCCGGCCTTCTCGACGGCTCCGGCGACGACCTCCTGGACGTTGGTCCAGATCTCGGCGGCGTCGTGCTCGACCCAGCCCGGCTTGGGGAAGATCTGCTCGTGTTCCTTCTGGTCGACGGAGACGATCCGGCCGTCCCGGTCGAAGACGATGCAGCGGGAGGAGGTCGTGCCCTGGTCGATGGCGGCGATGAAGGGTCCGGCGGTGTGGGCGTCGGTCACTGTCTGCTCCTGAGGTCCGTGGTCAGTGGGGCTGCGCGTACGGCGCGTGCGGTGCGGCTCGGCGCGCGCCGCCCGTGGGGCGGGCGCGCCGCTCGTCAGGCGAAGGCGACGTTGTAGACACCGGCGGCGATGGCCGCGCCGACCAGCGGGCCGACCACCGGGATCCAGGCGTAGCCCCAGTCCGAGCCGCCCTTGTTGGGCAGCGGGAGGAGGGCGTGCACGATACGCGGGCCGAGGTCGCGGACCGGGTTGATCGCGTAGCCGGTGGGACCGCCGAGCGAGAGGCCGATGGAGACGACCACGAAGCCGGTGATCAGGGCGCCGATGACACCGAGGCCGTTGCCCTTGTCGTTCAGGCCCTGGGTGAGGATCGCGAGGATCAGCACGAAGGTGCCGATGATCTCCGTGGCGAGGTTCTGCACCACGTTGCGGATCTCCGGGCCGGTGGAGAAGACACCGAGCACAGGGCCTGCGCCCTTCTCCTGCGCCTCGACGGCCTTGGCGGTGGTGGCCTGCGCGCCGGGACCACCGACGATCTCCTTGTCGGTCAGGTGCGCCTGGAACTGGCTGTAGTAGGCGGCCCAGACGAGCACCGCGCCGATCATGGCGCCGAGCAGCTGACCGGCGAGGTAGGTCGGCACGTTCGTCCACGCGCCGTCCTTGATGGCGATGGCGAGCGTCACGGCCGGGTTGAGGTGGGCGCCGGAGAGCGGACCCGATATGTACGCGGCCGTCATGACGGCGAAGCCCCACCCGAAGGCGATGGCGAGCCAGCCGGCGTTGCGGGCCTTGGAGGCCTTCAGGGTGACGGCGGCGCAGACGCCGCCGCCGAGCAGGATGAGTATGGCGGTACCGATGGTCTCGCCGATGAAGATGTCGGAGCTGGACACCCGCGACTCCTTTGTCCTTCGTCCAGGGGAAGCCGAACCCCGGGTCCCTCCGGGGGTCTGGTGCCCTCGGGGTGAGAGCGATGCCGGCCCTTGGCGTTGTCACACTCTAACGCGTTTTTCCGCAAGGTGTTCGACAATGCCGACCGGTGGACGCGAGTCTCACCCTCTCCCAGACGGGCGTCAAGAGGTCTGTTGCGCAAAGCACGATCGTTACGTGGCGCCCCGGACCGCACCGGCGCGCGCGGCCCGGCACGGCTGCCGTGCGCGGCCCGGCGCGACACCCGCGCGCGGGTGTGCGAAAGGCCGGTACGCGAGGGCGTACCGGCCGGTGCGGCCCGGGGCCGCGGAGGGTGGGCGACGACGCGTCGCCGGAGCGCGGACGGCCGCTCAGAACCGCCCGGCGCCCAGGTCGCGGGAGACCGCGCGGGCGCAGTCGCGTACCGCCGCTATCAGCTCCGGGCGCAGCTCCCCGTCCCGGCAGACCCGCTCCACGGCGCCGGTGATGCCGACCGCCCCCACCGGCATCCGCCGCCGGTCGTGGATGGGCGCCGCGATGGACGCCACACCCTCCCAGGTCTCCTCCACGTCGGCCGCGTACCCGCGCGCGCGGGTGAGGTCCAGGAGCTGCTCGAAGTCGGGGGCCGTGCACACCGTCCGGTCCGTGAAGGCCCGGCGCTCGGTCTCCAGCGCCTCGCTGTGCGCGACCGGGTCGTAGGCCGACAGGACCTTGCCCAGGGCCGTGGAGTGCAGCGGCTGCATGGCCCCGATCTCCAGGACCTGCCGGCTGTCGTCGGGCCGGAAGACGTGGTGCACGATCAGCACGCCCTGCTGGTGCAGGACGCCCAGGTGGACGCTCTCCCCGCTGGAGCGGGCCAGGTCGTCGGTCCACACCAGGGCGCGCGCCCGCAGTTCGTGCACGTCCAGATAGGTGGTGCCCAGGCGCAGCAGCTCCGCGCCGAGCTGGTAGCGCCCGGAGGCGTCGTCCTGCTCCACGAACCCCTCCTGCTGGAGGGTGCGCAGGATGCCGTGGGCGGTGCCCTTGGCGAGGCCCAGCGACGAGGCGATGTCCGACAGGCCGAGCCGTCGCTCGCCGCCCGCGAGCAGCCGCAGCATCGCGGCGGCCCGTTCGAGCGACTGGATGTTCCGTGCCATCGCCGTGCTGCCCTCCGTCCCCTTCGACCGCCGGCGTGCGATGTGCTGCCGCCGTTCGGCAATGCCGAACACTACCGGTCCTTGTCGACTCTCCGCTAATGGTCGGCCCTCGGCTGTTACGCAACCGGCCATCCGCCCCGGCAACGGTGACATGCTCGTCCGTGTGGTGGACGCCCCTGACCGCCCGCCTCCGGTCCCGGCTACTCTTGCGGCGTGCGCCCTTCCCGGGAGCCCTGGGCCGACCGCCCGGGACCGCCGGGGAAGACGCAAAGCCGACAGCCGTCGCACCTTCAGGGAGCCCCTTCATGGCCTCGTTGCCGCCGACCCCTTCCGCCGACGCCACCGCCGGTGGTTCCGCCGACAGCCGGACCCGGGTGTCCGCCCTCCGCGAAGCGCTCGCCGCCCGCGTGGTGGTCGCCGACGGAGCGATGGGCACCATGCTCCAGGCCCAGGAGCCCTCGCTGGACGACTTCCAGCAGCTGGAGGGCTGCAACGAGGTCCTGAACGTCACCCGCCCCGACATCGTCCGCTCGGTCCACGCCGCGTACTTCGACGCCGGTGTGGACTGCGTGGAGACCAACACCTTCGGCGCCAACCTGACCGCCCTGGGCGAGTACGACATCCCCGAGCGGATCACCGAACTGTCCGAGGCCGGGGCCCGGATCGCCCGCGAGACGGCGGACGAGTTCGCCGCCCGGGACGGCCGGCAGCGCTGGGTCCTCGGCTCCATGGGACCGGGCACCAAGCTGCCCACCCTGGGCCACACCACGTTCGCCGCCATCCGCGACGCCTACCAGCAGAGCGCCGAGGGGCTGCTCGCCGGCGGCGCCGACGCGCTGCTGGTGGAGACCACGCAGGACCTGCTCCAGACGAAGGCGTCGGTGATCGCCGCCCGCCGGGCCATGGCGACGGCGGGCTACGACGTGCCGCTGGTGGTCTCGGTGACCGTCGAGACGACCGGCACCATGCTGCTGGGCTCGGAGATCGGCGCCGCGCTGACCGCGCTGGAACCGCTGGGCGTCGACATGATCGGCCTGAACTGCGCCACCGGCCCCGCCGAGATGAGCGAGCACCTGCGCTACCTCGCCCGGCAGGCCCGCGTCCCCCTGTCGTGCATGCCGAACGCCGGCCTGCCCGTGCTCACCAAGGACGGCGCGCACTACCCGCTGACCGCTCCGGACCTGGCCGACGCGCAGGAGCACTTCGTCCGCGACTACGGCCTGTCCCTCATCGGCGGCTGCTGCGGCACCACGCCCGAGCATCTGCGCCGGGTCGTGGAGCGGGTGCGCGGCCTGACCCCCACCGCCCGCGACCCGCGCCCCGAGCCGGGCGCCGCGTCCCTGTACCAGACGGTCCCCTTCCGGCAGGACACCTCGTACCTGGCCATCGGCGAGCGCACGAACGCCAACGGCTCCAAGAAGTTCCGCGAGGCCATGCTGGAGGCCCGCTGGGACGACTGCGTGGAGCTGGCCCGCGAGCAGATCCGCGAGGGCGCGCACATGCTCGACCTGTGCGTGGACTACGTCGGCCGGGACGGCGTGGCCGACATGGCCGAGCTGGCCGGGCGCTTCGCCACCGCCTCCACCCTGCCGCTGGTCCTGGACTCCACCGAGGTCGAGGTCATCCGGGCCGGTCTGGAGAAGCTGGGCGGCCGCGCGGTGATCAACTCGGTGAACTACGAGGACGGCGCGGGACCGGACTCCCGCTTCGCCCGTGTCGCCGAGCTGGCGGGCGAGCACGGCGCCGCGCTGGTCGCGCTCACCATCGACGAGCAGGGCCAGGCGCGTACGCCCGAGAAGAAGGTCGAGATCGCCGAACGGCTGATCGACGACCTCACCGGCAACTGGGGCATCCGCGAGGAGGACATCCTCGTCGACTGCCTGACCTTCACGATCTGCACCGGCCAGGAGGAGTCCCGCAAGGACGGCCTGGCCACCATCGAGGGCATCCGCGAGCTGAAGCGCCGCCACCCCAAGGTGCAGACCACGCTCGGCCTGTCCAACATCTCCTTCGGCCTGAACCCGGCCGCCCGGATCCTGCTGAACTCCGTCTTCCTCGACGAGTGCGTGAAGGCGGGCCTGGACTCCGCGATCGTGCACGCCTCCAAGATCCTGCCGATCGCGCGGTTCGACGAGGAGCAGGTCACCACGGCCCTCGACCTGATCTACGACCGGCGCCGCGAGGGCTACGACCCGCTGCAGAAGCTCATGCAGCTGTTCGAGGGCGCCACCGCGAAGTCCCTGAAGGCGGGCAAGGCCGAGGAACTGGCCGCGCTGCCGCTGGACGAGCGGCTGAAGCGGCGCATCATCGACGGCGAGCGCAACGGCCTGGAGGCCGACCTCGACGAGGCGCTGGAGACCCGCAGGGCGCTGGACATCGTCAACGACACCCTGCTGGACGGCATGAAGGTCGTCGGCGAACTGTTCGGCTCCGGCCAGATGCAGCTGCCGTTCGTGCTCCAGTCCGCCGAGGTCATGAAGAACGCGGTGGCCCATCTGGAGCCGCACATGGAGAAGACCGACGAGGCGGGCAAGGGCACCATCGTGCTCGCCACCGTCCGCGGCGACGTCCACGACATCGGCAAGAACCTCGTCGACATCATCCTGTCCAACAACGGCTACAACGTCGTCAACCTGGGCATCAAGCAGCCCGTCTCGGCCATCCTGGAGGCCGCCGACGAGCACCGGGCCGATGTGATCGGCATGTCCGGACTGCTGGTCAAGTCCACGGTGATCATGAAGGAGAACCTGGAGGAGCTGAACGCCCGCGGCCTCGCCGCCAGCTATCCGGTCATCCTCGGCGGCGCCGCGCTGACCAGGGCCTACGTCGAACAGGACCTGTACGAGATCTACGAGGGCGAGGTCCGCTACGCCCGCGACGCCTTCGAGGGGCTGCGTCTGATGGACGCCCTCATCGGCGTCAAGCGCGGCGTCCCCGGCGCCAAGCTGCCCGAACTGCGTCAGCGCCGGGTCCGCCCGGCCGCCGCCGAGATCGAGGAGCGCCCGGAGGAGGGCCACGTACGCTCCGACGTGGCCACCGACAACCCGGTGCCCGAGCCGCCGTTCTGGGGCACCCGGGTCAGCAAGGGCATCCCGCTCAAGGAGTACGCGTCCTGGCTGGACGAGGGCGCGCTGTTCAAGGGCCAGTGGGGGCTGCGCCAGGCCCGCACCGGCGACGGGCCGACCTACGAGGAGCTGGTGGAGAGCGAGGGCAGGCCCCGCCTGCGCGGGCTGCTCGACCGGCTCCAGACGGACAACCTCCTGGAGGCGGCCGTCGTCCACGGCTACTTCCCGTGCGTGTCCAAGGACGACGACCTGATCGTCCTGGACGAGCGGGGCAACGAGCGCACCCGCTTCACCTTCCCGCGCCAGCGCCGCGGCCGCCGGCTGTGCCTGGCGGACTTCTTCCGCCCGGAGGAGTCGGGCGAGACCGACGTCATCGGCTTCCAGGTCGTCACCGTCGGCTCGCGGATCGGCGAGGAGACCGCACGGCTGTTCGCCTCCGACTCCTACCGCGACTACCTGGAGCTGCACGGCCTGTCCGTGCAGCTGGCCGAGGCCCTGGCCGAGTACTGGCACGCCCGGGTCCGCTCCGAGCTGGGCTTCGCCGGCGAGGACCCGGACGCCATGGAGGACATGTTCGCCCTGAAGTACCGCGGGGCCCGCTTCTCCCTCGGCTACGGCGCCTGCCCCGACCTGGAGGACCGCGCGAAGATCGCCGCCCTGCTGGAGCCCGAGCGGATCGGCGTCCACCTCTCCGAGGAGTTCCAGCTCCACCCGGAGCAGTCCACCGACGCCATCGTGATCCACCACCCGGAGGCGAAGTACTTCAACGCCCGCTGAGCGGTTCCCGCGGCCCCCGGGACAGGAGCACCGGTCTCCGGTCCCGGGGGCCGCGTGCGCCCGGCGCGCGGCCCCCGGCGACGGCCGTGGGGCCCGCTGCCGGCCCGCGCGAGGCGGGTGCGAGGCCCGCGCGAGGTGTTCGCAGGGCGTTCGCCCGGTCCGCGTCGTACACTGGTCGGTCCACTGCAGGCCGGTTCCCGCGCGGGAACCGGCCTGATCGTCCCTCAAGGAGGTATGCCGGATGACCAGTACGGTCCCCGCGCTCGGCACCTGTACGGCCGAAGGCTCAGCCCTTCAGGCGGTGCTCCTCGACATGGACGGCACGCTGGTGGACACCGAGGGTTTCTGGTGGGACGTGGAGGTCGAGGTCTTCGCCACGCTCGGCCACCGCCTCGACGAGGCGTGGAGACACGTCGTCGTCGGCGGCCCCATGACCCGCAGCGCCGGCTTCCTCATCGAGGCCACCGGCGCCGCCGTCACCCTCGCCGAGGTGACCGTGCTGCTCAACGCGGGGTTCGAGGACCGTATCGGCCGGACCCTGCCCCTGATGCCGGGCGCCGCGCGGCTGCTGGCCGAGCTGTCCGCGCACGAGATCCCCACCGCCCTGGTCTCCGCCTCCCACCGGCGCATCATCGACCGCGTCCTGGCCTCGCTCGGCCCCCACCACTTCGCCCTGTCGGTCGCCGGCGACGAGGTGGCGCGCACCAAGCCGCACCCCGACCCGTATCTGCTGGCCGCCTCCCGGCTGGGCGCGGACCCGGCGCGGTGCGCGGTCGTCGAGGACACCGCGACCGGGGTCGCCGCCGCGGAGGCGGCCGGCTGCCAGGTGATCGCCGTGCCCTCCGTCGCGCCCATCGCCCCCGCCCCGCGCCGCACCGTCGTCGGCTCGCTCGAAGAGGTCGACCTGCCGTTCCTCCAGTCGCTGATGACGTACCCGCAGCCGCCGAGCACGGGCTGACCCGGACGCCGGGGCGCCGGGGCGCCGGAGAGGGGCCTCGGCGGGCGCCGCGGCGGAATCGTCCCGGTCCGTACTGGCGTACGGGATAATCCTGGTGACGGGTGTGCGAATGAAGGGGAATCCCGCCGGATGGCTGAATTCCGGCACCGGTCCGCCGAGTTGGCAATGTGACGTTCGTCACGTGACTCAGGGTGGACGGTGGTCCGCCGGTGTGCAGGGCCCCCCGTGCCGGGCCTCAACCGACCGCCCTTGTGTCCCGATTGGTGAAAGGCTGCACGAATCCTTCCGGTGGCGCGTTTTCACACCGTCGACAGCCGGTTCCGCTGTGTGATGGCGGAGCGGATCCGGGGGCGGCGGGCCGCGTCCGGGGCGCGGACTAGTCTCGTCGCGAGACCATCGTCCTCACCCCGTGATCGGCCGCACCACCCCCTCTGCATGCCGGGTACACGGACATGACAGCCCCTGGAGAAACTCGAGCATGAACCGCAAGACTTTGGTGCTGCCGGCCGTGGTCGGACTGCTCGCGCCGGTGCTCGCCGCATGCGGTGGTTCCGACAGCGGCGGCAAGAGCGGCGACGCCATCGTCATCGGCACCACGGACCGGTTCACCGCCACCAAGGACGCCCCCGCGCCGCTGGACCCGGCGTACGCCTATGACATCGGCACCTGGAACCTGCTGCACCAGACGCTGCAGACTCTGATGATCCAGCCCAAGGGCGACGGCCAGCCGGTCCCCGAGGCCGCCGAGAAGTGCGGCTTCACCGACAGCGGCAACGAGCGCTACGCCTGCACGCTGCGCGAGGGCCTGAAGTTCGCCGACGGCACCCCGGTCACCGCGGCCGACGTGAAGTTCTCCGTCGACCGCGCCCGCGCCATCAAGTCGGAGAACGGCGTCTTCGCCCTGCTCTCCACCGTCGACACCGTGGAGACCCGCGGCGACCGCGAGGTGATCTTCCACCTCAACACGGCCGACGCCACCTTCCCCTTCAAGCTGTCGACCCCCGTCGCGGGCATCCTCAACCCCAAGGACTACGACAAGGGCAAGCTGCGCGACGGCTTCAGCGTGGACGGCTCCGGTCCGTACACCATGAAGGCCGACGTCAAGAACAACGAGCTCGTCGACGCCGTCTTCACCAAGAACCCCCACTACCAGGGGACGTTGAAGGTCAACAACGACAAGGTCGAGCTGCGCAGCTTCACGGACGCCGACGCCATGGGCGCCGCCCTGGACAAGGGCGACATCGACCTGATGACCCGTGCGATGTCGCCGGACCAGATCCGCAAGCTCTCCAACGCCTCCGGCGACAGCAAGATCGACCTCGTCGAGATGCCCGGTCTCGAAGTGCGCTTCCTCGCCTTCAACACCGATGCCGCCAGCGTGAAGGACAAGGCCGTACGGCAGGCGATGGCCCAGCTGATCAACCGCAGCGACCTGGTCGCCAAGGTCTACGGGACCCAGGCCGACGCGCTGTACTCGATGGTCCCGGCGACCATCACCGGCCACTCCAACTCGTTCTTCAACAAGTACGGCGACCCCAACGTCGGCAAGGCCAAGTCGCTGCTGGAGAAGGCCCACATCACCACCCCGGTCAAGTTCACGATGCACTACACGACCGACCACTACGGCCCGGCCACCAAGAAGGAGTTCGAGGTGCTCCAGCAGCAGCTCAACTCCAGCGGCCTGTTCGACGTCGACATCCAGGGCACCCCCTGGAAGGTCTTCCACCCGACGTCGCAGAAGGGCCAGTACGACGTCTACGGCATGGGCTGGTTCCCCGACTTCCCGGACGCCGACAGCTTCATCGCGCCGTTCCTGGACGCCGACAACACTCTCAACACGCCGTACGTCAGCAACGAGATCCGCAAGAACCTGCTCCCCGAGTCCCGCCGCCAGGCCGACCGGCTCGCCGCGTCCACCAGCCTGACCGCCATCCAGGACCTCGTGGCCAAGGACGTGCCGCTGCTGCCGCTGTGGCAGGGCAAGCAGTACGTCGCCACCCGTGACGACATCACCGGCGCCGCCTACGTCATCGACTCCTCGGCCACCCTGCGGCTGTGGGAGCTCGGCCGCGGTGTGAGCGGCTGACCCACACGGCTCCGCGCACGACAGAGGCGCCCCTGCCCGGCCTGCCGGGAGGGGGCGCCTCTCTCGTTCCTCGTACGCCGGACCGCTCTCGTCCGGGACGTCCCGTACCCGGGGGCGGCGCGGGTCACTGCGCGCCGGGCCGCACCAGACCGCTCTCGTAGGCGTACACCGCGGCCTGCACCCGGTCGCGCAGCCCCAGCTTGGTCAGCACATGCCCGACGTGGGTCTTGACCGTCGTCTCGCTCACGAACAGGTCGGCGGCGATCTCCGCGTTCGACAGCCCGCGTGCCACCAGCTTCAGCACCTCCACCTCACGGTCGGTGAGGGTGTGCAGGGTGTCCGGCACCGGTTCGTCCCCGGAGGGCAGATGCGTGGCGTACTTGTCCAGCAGGCGGCGCGTGATGCTCGGCGCCAGCATCGCCTCGCCGGCCGCCACCACCCGGATCGCCTGCACCAGCTCATTGGCCGGCGCGTCCTTCAGCAGGAAACCGCTCGCCCCCGCGCGCAGCGCCTCCACCACGTACTCGTCGAGGTCGAAGGTGGTCAGCACCAGCACCTTCGCCGGGCCGTCCCGCTCGGGGCCGGTGATCTGCCGGGTGGCCTCCACCCCGTCCATCCGCGGCATACGGATGTCCATCAGCACCACATCGGGCTGTAGCGCACGCACCTGGTCCAGGGCCTGGAGGCCGTCCCCGGCCTCGCCCACGACCGCGATGTCCTGCTCCGCCTCCAGGATCATCCGGAACCCGGTGCGCAGCAGTGGCTGGTCGTCGACCAGTAGGACGCGGATGGCCACGTAAGTCTCCTTCGCTGGACCCTAGAGCCCCATTGTGCCCTGTACCTGCGCGGGTACCTGCGGCTCGGTCCCGCCCACGGGCAGCGGGTACGGCGGGGGAGTGCCGCCGAACTCGGGGCAGTGCTCGCGGTGGTCGCACCAGCCGCACAGCTTCGTGGGGCGCGGCCGCCACTCACCGGTCTCGGTGGCCAGCCGGATCGCCTCCCACAGCGCCAGCAGCTTGCGCTCCACCCGCTCCAGATCCGCCATGACCGGGTCGTACGTCAGCACGTCACCGCTGCCCAGATACACCAGCTGCAGCCGCCGCGGCACCACCCGCTTCAGCCGCCACACCACCAGGGCGTAGAACTTCATCTGGAACAGCGCGCCCTCGGCGTACTCCGGCCGCGGGGCCTTGCCCGTCTTGTAGTCGACGATGCGCACCTCACCGGTGGGCGCCACGTCCACCCGGTCGATGATGCCGCGCAGCCTGAGCCCGGAGTCCAGCTCCGCCTCGACGAACAGCTCCCGCTCGGCCGGCTCCAGACGCGTCGGGTCCTCCAGCGTGAACCAGCGCTCCACCAGCCGCTCCGCCTCGGCCAGCCAGCGGGCCGCCCGCTCGCCGTCCGTGTCGTCGGCGAACAGCTCCACCAGCTCGGGACGGGCCTGCCGCAGCCGGTCCCACTGCCCCGGCACCAGCGCCTTGGCCCGGGGCGCGGTCCGCTCGGCGGCCGGGGCGTCGAAGAGCCGCTCCAGCACCGCGTGCACCAGCGTGCCCCGGGTGGCGGCCTCGCTCGGCTTCTCCGGCAGCCGGTCGATCACCCGGAAGCGGTACAGCAACGGGCACTGCATGAAGTCACCGGCCCGGGAGGGCGACAACGACGAGGGCGGCGCGGGGGTCCGCACGGTCGGCCCCCCGGCCACCACGGCCGCGTCCGTCCCGGCGACCGCGTCGATCCCCACGGCCGCGCCCGCGTCCGTGACCACGTCCGCGCCCGTGACCGCGCCGGGGCCCGCCGCCCCGCGCTCCCCGGCCGGCCCGGTGCCTCCCGCGTCGTCCGTGGCGTCCGCCGCTGCGGCCTGCGTGCTCGTCTCCATGCCACAGACCCTACGGCCCGCCACTGACAGTGACCCCCGGCGCAGGCCGGTGAAGTGCGTTACGGCGGGTACGACACTGGGGTGCCGGGCGGAACCGTTCGCCCCGGCCGCATACCATCGACCCGAGACCTCCCGGCCGGCAGAGCGGGGAGCAGCGCTTCGAACGAGGGGACACCGTGGACGTGAGCGGCGGGAGCGGGCAGCCGCGTTCCGGCAACGACGAGCCGGCCGAGTCCCCCACGGGACCCGCCGGTCCGGCGCCCCACGACAGCCCCGCCCGTCCCGGTTCCCCCGCGGAGCGGCCCGCCTCCGGCCACGGCGACCCCGCGCACCCGGCCGACGGCCCCCCGCCCGCCCCGGACCACGGCGGCACCCCCGGCACCGGCACGGACCCGGACGCCGCAGCCCCGGCGGGCGACCGCCCCCGGACCGCCCGCGGCCAGGACCCCGGCGGCCGCGACGAGCACCCCGGCGATCACCCCTCCGACCACACGGAACCCCCGGCCGGCCACGGCACCCGTCCCGGCCAGGCGCCCCGGCCGCCGGCCGGCCACGACCCCCACCCCGACCGTGCTCTCGCCCACTCCGGCCCCGGCCGGACACCGCCGCCCCCGCCGCGGCGCCCCCGCGAACCCGGCGGCGGACTGCTCATGGGGCGCCCCTTCGGCGTGCCCGTCTACGTCGCGCCCAGCTGGTTCCTGATCGCCGCGCTGATCACCTGGGTGTTCGGCGGCCAGCTCGACCGCGTCCTGCCCCAGCTCGGCGCCGCCCGCTATCTGGTCTCCCTCTTCTTCGCGGTCGCCTTCTACGGCTCCGTACTGGTCCACGAACTGGCGCACACGGTGGCCGCCCTGCGCTTCAAGCTCCCGGTGCGCCGCATCCAGCTCCAGTTCCTCGGCGGGGTTTCCGAGATCGAGAAGGAGGCCGAGACACCCGGCCGCGAGTTCGTGCTCGCCTTCGTCGGACCCCTGCTCTCCCTGGTCCTGTCCGGCGTCTTCTACCTCGCCCTCCAGCCCGTGGAGCGCGGCACGGTCCCGGGAGTCCTGCTGGCCTCCCTGATGATCTCCAACCTGATCGTCGCCGCCTTCAACCTGCTGCCCGGCCTGCCCCTGGACGGCGGGCGGATGCTCCGCGCCGTCGTCTGGAAGATCACCGGCCGCCCCATGAGCGGCACCGTCGCCGCCGCCTGGGTCGGCCGCGCCCTGGCCGTCTCCGTCCTCATCGGCCTGCCGCTGCTCAGCCAGTCCGGCGCGCTCGGCACCGCCGCCGAGGACAGCGTCGGCCTGGGCACCGTGACCGACGCCCTGCTCGCCGCGATCGTCGCCGCGATCATCTGGACCGGCGCCGGGAACAGCCTGCGCATGGCCCGGCTGCGCGAACACCTGCCCGAGCTGCGCGCCCGCGCCCTGACCCGCCGCGCCGTCCCGGTCGAGACCAGCACCTCCCTGGCCGAGGCGCTGCGCCGCGCCAACGCGGCCGGTGCCCGCGCCCTGGTGGTCGTCGACGGCCACGGCGAACCGCTCTCCCTGGTCCGCGAGACCGCCATCGCGGGCGTACCCGAGCACCGCCGCCCCTGGGTCGCCGCCAGCTCGCTCGCCCAGGACCTCACCGACGGCATGCGCGTCTCCGCCGAGCTGGCCGGCGAGGAACTGCTGGACGTGCTGCGCGCCACCCCCGCCACCGAGTACCTGGTGGTGGAGGAGACCGGCGAGATCTACGGGGTGCTGTCCGCCGCCGACGTCGAACGCGCCTTCGTG
This sequence comes from Streptomyces sp. PL-25, assembly GCF_058344915.1. Taxonomy (NCBI): domain Bacteria; kingdom Bacillati; phylum Actinomycetota; class Actinomycetes; order Kitasatosporales; family Streptomycetaceae; genus Streptomyces; species Streptomyces sp. PL-25. The sequence goes on along the minus strand of NZ_CP136997.1, from coordinate 1,349,764 downwards.
AAGGCCATGGCCCGCCCCAGCTGAGTCCCGCTCTCCCGAAGCGGTGGTCGGCGGGCCTCCCGGGGGCCGGTAGGCTGGTCACATGTCCGAACCGACCGGTGCCGCCCGCCGCCGCGGGCCCTTCAAGGTCGGGGACCAGGTACAGCTGACCGACCCCAAGGGCCGCCACTACACGTTCACGCTCGAGGCCGGGAAGAACTTCCACACCCACAAGGGTTCCTTCCCGCACGACGAACTGATCGGCGCACCCGAGGGCAGCGTTGTCCGCACCACCGGCAACGTCGCCTACCTCGCGCTGCGTCCCCTGCTCCCCGACTACGTCCTGTCCATGCCCCGCGGCGCAGCCGTGGTCTACCCCAAGGACGCGGGGCAGATCCTCGCCTTCGCCGACATCTTCCCCGGCGCCCGCGTCGTGGAGGCGGGCGTGGGCTCCGGCTCGCTCAGCAGCTTCCTGCTGCGGGCCATCGGCGACCAGGGCATGCTGCACAGCTACGAGCGGCGCGCCGACTTCGCCGAGATCGCCCAGGGCAACGTCGAGCGCTACTTCGGCGGCCCGCACCCCGCCTGGCAGCTCACCGTCGGCGACCTCCAGGACAACCTGTCCGACACGGACGTCGACCGCGTCATCCTCGACATGCTCGCCCCCTGGGAGTGCCTGGAGGCCGTCTCCAAGGCGCTGGTCCCCGGCGGCATCCTGTGCTGCTACGTCGCCACCACCACCCAGCTCGCCCGGACCGTGGAGTCCATCCGGGAGATCGGCTGCTTCAACGAGCCGACCGCCTGGGAGACGATGATCCGCAACTGGCACATCGAGGGCCTGGCCGTCCGCCCCGACCACCGCATGATCGGGCACACCGGCTTCCTGCTCACCGCCCGCCGCCTCGCGGACGGCGTCGAGCCCCCCATGCGCCGCCGCCGGCCCGCCAAGGGCGCCTACGGCGACGACTACGAGGGCCCCAACGCCGACGGCGGCGCCGGCCGCTGACCCGGCCGCGCACCACCGGCAACACGTCGGCGCCGTGGCGCAGTTCCCCGCCGGGTCGGGGAACTGCGCCACGGCGCCCGTTCGTTGGGCCGCAGCACGAAGGCCGAGGTCCGCGGCCGGTCGCGGCCCGCAGGAGTACCCACCCCGCCGTTCCTTCGCACTGTGACGTGTGGCACGATGCTGGCCATCCCACCGGCACAGCCCTCACGGGAGACACTCCTAGTGCAGCACTCCGCCGTCCCGGAACTGGCACACGCGCACACCCGCACCCGCCCCGTCCACTGGGTCGCCACCGCAGCGGCCGTCGCCGGGGTGATCGCCCTCGCCCCGGCCCTGCGCCCCGGCTCCGCCACCGCCGCCCAGCACACCGGCGCCGGCACCCGGACCGAGAGCGCCCCCGTCACCGCCGAGCCCCCCGCCACCACCGGGGTGGCCTTCCCCATCCAGTGCGGTCCGCTCAAGCCGGTGGTCGCCGAGCAGGCCACCGGGGACCTCGACCACGACGGCCGCCCCGAGACCGTGGCCGTGGTGCACTGCGACGGCTCCATGGGCACCCCGCCCGACGCCGTCTACGTCCTGACCCGCGCCCGGGAGACCGGCGCCACGCGCGTGGTGGCCACCCTCGTCGACCCCAAGGACCGGTTCACCGTCACCGACTTCGCCGTCCGCGCGGGCGAGGTGACCGCCACCCTGCTCGGCTACTCCTCGCCCGACGTGCCCAATTGCTGCCCCGACCTGAAGGACGGCGCGAAGTGGCGGTGGCACAACGGCGCGTTCGTCCGCTCCGGACCGCAGCAGTCGCGCAGCGTCTGAGCGGACGAGCGGTCCGGGCCCGTGCGCCGCACGGGGCCCGCGGGACCTGCCGGGGTGTGAGGAATCAGACAACCGCGACGGCGGGCGTCCGGACGGTCACTCAGCGTCCGGGCCGTACACCTCGACCCTGTCCAGAACCCGCCGCACATGGATGCACTCGCCCGGACACTCCCGCGCCGAGTCCACCACGTCCGTGAGAAGCGGCAGCGGCACGGGCGTTGCCGCGCCCTGCGCCTGGAGCAGCTCGTCCCCGGGGCCCTTCACATAGGCCAGCCCGTCGATGTCCAGCTCGAACACCTCCGGCGCGTACTGCGCGCAGATGCCGTCGCCGGTGCACAGGTCCTGGTCGATCCAGACCTCCAGCTCCTCGCCGCCGTCCGCGGTCTGCTGCTGCACGCTCATGTCTCCTGCCGTTTCACGTCGGACCGGACGGGAATCAGGCCAGCTCCGACGGGTGTTGAACGTCTCGACCCTACCTCCGTCCGCTTTCCAATCATGTTCGGTGGGTATTCCCCTGGCGTGAGGGAGAGCGCAAGGGTGAAGATCGGACACACCCCGACAGTCTTTGTGATCTAGGGGTTTCAATCGACACCCACCCAGGTAGGGTCTGGAAGCGTCCAGCTCCCCTTGGAGGAGGTGAGGACCGTGGCAGCCCACGACGACGACATGAACCGCGGCATCCGCCCGGGACGAGGGTCCGACGACCCGGCCGGGCAGATCGCCTACCTTGAGCAGGAGATCGCCGTCCTGCGACGCAAGCTCGCCGACTCTCCGCGGCACACGAGGATTCTCGAGGAGCGGATCGTCGAGCTGCAGACCAACCTGGCCGGCGTCTCCGCGCAGAACGAACGGCTGGCGAACACCCTCCGCGAGGCCCGCGACCAGATCGTGGCCCTCAAGGAGGAGGTCGACCGGCTCGCGCAGCCGCCGGCCGGCTTCGGCGTCTTCCTTCAGTCCAACGAGGACGGCACCGCCGACATCTTCACCGGCGGCCGCAAACTGCGGGTGAACGTCAGCCCCGGCGTCGAGCTCGACGAGCTGCGGCGCGGCCAGGAAGTGATGCTCAACGAAGCGCTCAACGTGGTCGAGGCCATGCAGTACGAGCGCGTCGGCGACATCGTCACCCTCAAGGAGATCCTGGAGGACGGCGAGCGCGCCCTGGTCATCGGGCACACCGACGAGGAGCGCGTGGTGCGCCTCGCCGAGCCGCTGCTCGACGTGACCATCCGCGCAGGCGACGCCCTCCTGCTCGAACCCAGGTCGGGCTACGTCTACGAGGTCGTGCCCAAGAGCGAGGTCGAGGAGCTCGTCCTCGAAGAGGTGCCCGACATCGGCTACGAGCAGATCGGCGGCCTCGGCAACCAGATCGAGATGATCCGGGACGCGGTCGAGCTGCCGTACCTCTACCCGGACCTGTTCAAGGAGCACGAACTGCGCCCGCCCAAGGGCGTCCTGCTCTACGGGCCGCCCGGATGCGGCAAGACGCTCATCGCCAAGGCCGTCGCCAACTCGCTGGCCAAGAAGGTCGCCGAGGTCACCGGCCAGGCCGCCGGCAAGAGCTTCTTCCTCAACATCAAGGGCCCCGAGCTGCTGAACAAGTACGTCGGCGAGACCGAGCGGCAGATCCGCCTGGTCTTCCAGCGCGCCCGGGAGAAGGCCAGCGAGGGCACCCCCGTCATCGTCTTCTTCGACGAGATGGAGTCCCTCTTCCGCACCCGCGGCTCCGGTGTCAGCTCGGACGTGGAGAACACCATCGTCCCGCAGCTGCTCGCCGAGATCGACGGCGTGGAGGGCCTGCAGAACGTGGTGGTGATCGGCGCCTCCAACCGCGAGGACATGATCGACCCCGCCATCCTGCGGCCCGGCCGGCTCGATGTGAAGATCAAGATCGAGCGTCCGGACGCCGAGGCGGCCAAGGACATCTTCGCGAAGTACCTCACCGAGCGCCTGCCGCTGCACGGGGACGACCTCACCGAGCACGGCGGCGACAAGCAGGCCACGGTCGGGGCCATGATCCAGACCGCGGTCGAGCAGATGTACGCGGAATCCGAGGAGAACCGCTTCCTGGAGGTCACCTACGCCAATGGCGACAAGGAAGTCCTTTACTTCAAGGACTTCAATTCCGGCGCCATGATCGAGAACATCGTGGGCCGCGCCAAGAAAATGGCGATCAAGGACTTCCTGGAGAAGGAACAGAAGGGTCTTCGCGTCTCCCACCTGCTCCAGGCATGTGTGGACGAGTTCAAGGAGAACGAGGACCTGCCGAACACCACCAACCCGGACGACTGGGCCCGGATCTCCGGAAAGAAGGGCGAGCGGATCGTCTACATCCGCACCCTCATCACCGGAAAGCAGGGCGCGGACACCGGCCGCTCCATCGACACGGTGGCGAACACCGGGCAGTACCTGTAAAAACAGGGCGGCTGCGGGTGCCCACGCCGGGTACCCGCAGTCGACTGTTTTCCGGGGCCATCGCAGGGAGCGGGCAGAGCAGGTACAGCAGGCAATGACGCAAATGATCTCCCCGTCGGCGCAAAGGCGTTCTAGGCTCTTTCGTACCGCCGGGTCGCGCAGTGCGGGGACGGGCACCGCACAGGCACCCGAGCACCCGCGGTACTTGAGCGCCGCCCCCGACCGGGGGCGCCGCCGGGCAAGGAGGGCCGCATGACCGTACGGCGAGTGATGGGCATCGAGACGGAGTACGGGATCTCCGTCCCCGGTCACCCGAACGCCAATGCCATGCTCACCTCGTCCCAGATCGTCAACGCCTACGCGGCGGCGATGCACCGGGCCCGCCGGGCCCGCTGGGACTTCGAGGAGGAGAACCCGCTGCGGGACGCCCGCGGCTTCGACCTCGCCCGCGAGGCCGCCGACTCCACCCAGCTCACGGACGAGGACATCGGCCTGGCCAATGTGATCCTCACCAACGGCGCCCGGCTCTACGTCGACCACGCCCACCCCGAGTACAGCGCCCCGGAGGTCACCAACCCGCGCGACGCCGTGCTGTGGGACAAGGCGGGCGAGCGGATCATGGCCGAGGCCGCCGAGCGGGCCGCCCAGCTGCCCGGGGCCCAGCCGATCCACCTCTACAAGAACAACACCGACAACAAGGGCGCCTCCTACGGCACGCACGAGAACTACCTGATGCGGCGCGAGACCGCCTTCTCCGACATCGTGCGCCACCTCACGCCCTTCTTCGTCTCCCGCCAGGTCGTCACCGGCGCCGGCCGCGTCGGCATCGGCCAGGACGGCCACGAGCACGGCTTCCAGCTCAGCCAGCGCGCCGACTACTTCGAGGTCGAGGTCGGACTGGAGACGACGCTCAAGCGTCCGATCATCAACACCCGCGACGAACCGCACGCCGACGCGGAGAAGTACCGCCGGCTGCACGTGATCATCGGCGACGCCAACCTCTCCGAGATCTCCACCTATCTCAAGCTCGGCACGACCGCCCTGGTCCTTTCCATGATCGAGGACGGCTTCATCGCCGTCGACCTGGCCGTGGACCAGCCCGTGCGCACCCTGCACCAGGTCTCGCACGACCCGTCCCTCAAGCGGCTGATCACGCTGCGCAGCGGCCGGACACTCACCGCTGTGCAGCTCCAGATGGAGTACTTCGAGCTGTCGCGCAAGTACGTCGAGGAGCGCTTCGGCGCGGACGCCGACGAGCAGACCAAGGACGTCCTGGCCCGCTGGGAGGACACCCTCAACCGGCTGGAGAACGACCCGATGAGCCTGGCCGGCGAGCTGGACTGGGTCGCCAAGCGGGCGCTGATGGACGGCTACCGGCGCCGTGACGGCCTCGACTGGGACGCCGCCCGGCTGCATCTGGTGGACCTCCAGTACGCCGACGTACGCCCCGAGAAGGGCCTCTACAACCGGCTGGTGGCCCGCGGACGCATGCAGCGCCTGCTGGACGAGTCCGAGGTCGACCGGGCCCGCAGGAAGCCGCCGGAGGACACCCGGGCCTACTTCCGCGGCCGCTGCCTGGAGCAGTACGCCGACGACGTGGCCGCGGCCTCCTGGGACTCGGTCATCTTCGATCTCCCCGGACGCGACTCCCTCCAGCGCGTCCCAACCCTGGAACCGCTTCGCGGAACGCGTAATCACGTCAAGGAGCTGCTGGACCGGTGCCGGACGGCGGAAGACCTGGTCAGGGTCCTGTCCGGCGGCTGAGCGGGTACCCGGTCCGGGCAGTGCCGGCCGGAGGGACGGGGTGGAAATGCCCGGCTCCGGGAATCATCGAGATGGCCCCCGCGCGTTGTGGAAACTGCGGGGCCGATGTCGGACCCGGCTTGTAGGGTCTGATCATCACCGAACGGCGGTAATGCCGACCATGTCGGGCGAACTGAGCGGGGTGAGGGTTATGGCAACCAAGGACACCGGCGGCGGGCAGCAGAAGGCCACGCGCTCGACCGAGGAGGTCGAGGAGCAGGCACAGGACGCGCAGGCCACCGACGACCTCAAGGAACGCCAGGAGAAGCTCTCGGAGGACGTCGACGACGTCCTGGACGAGATCGACGACGTGCTCGAGTCCAATGCGGAGGACTTCGTGCGCTCGTTCGTCCAGAAGGGCGGCCAGTAGCACACCCGGCACGAGTCCCGGCACCGGCCCCCGTGAGCGGGCCGGTGCCGGGACGGATGACCGGCGTCGGCACGGGTAGGGTCCGTGCACAGATTTGATGATCGGCTCGGCCGTCCCCGGCGGGGCCGCAGTCTTACGTGGAAGGAATCGCGTGGAAGCCAACACTCGTAGCACCGGGCGTCTACCAGCTGCCTTCCTGACGCCCGGGTCCTCGTCCTTCATGGACTTCCTCTCCGAGCACCAGCCCGAGCTGCTGCCCGGCAAGCGGCAGCTGCCGCCCGCGCAGGGTGTGCTGGAGGCGCCGCACGGCACGACGATCGTGGCCGTGAGCTTCCCCGGAGGCGTCGTGCTGGCCGGTGACCGCCGGGCCACGATGGGCAATGTGATCGCGCAGCGGGACATCGAGAAGGTGTTCCCGGCGGACGAGTACTCCGCCGTCGGCATCGCCGGTACGGCCGGCCTGGCCGTGGAGATGGTCAAGCTGTTCCAGCTGGAGCTGGAGCACTTCGAGAAGGTCGAGGGCGCGCAGCTCTCGCTGGAGGGCAAGGCCAACCGCCTGTCCACCATGATCCGGTCCAATCTGGGCATGGCCATGCAGGGCCTGGCCGTAGTGCCGCTCTTCGCGGGGTACGACGTGGACCGCGGCAAGGGCCGCATCTTCTCCTACGACGTGACCGGCGGCCGCAGCGAGGAGCACGGCTACGCGGCCACGGGCTCCGGCTCGGTCTTCGCGCGCGGTGCCATGAAGAAGCTCTTCCGCACCGACCTGACCGAGGCCGAGGCGACCACACTGGTGGTGCAGGCCCTGTACGACGCGGCAGACGACGACTCGGCGACCGGCGGTCCCGACGTCGCCCGCCGGATCTATCCGATCGTCACCGTGATCACCGATGACGGCTTCCGCCGGCTCACCGACGACGAGTCCTCCGAGATCGCCCGCTCGGTGCTCCAGCGGCGTCTGGAGCAGCCGGACGGACCGCGCGCCGCGCTGCTGTAGCCGCGGCCGGATCTTGCCAGGGTGATCGAGTGACCTCTACAGAAAGGGACGGATAACCGGTGTCGACGCCGTTCTATGTCTCACCCCAGCAGGCCATGGCCGACCGGGCGGAGTACGCCCGCAAGGGCATCGCTCGCGGCCGCAGCCTGGTCGTGCTCCAGTACGCCGACGGCATCGTGTTCGTCGGCGAGAATCCGTCCCGCGCGCTGCACAAGTTCAGCGAGATCTACGACCGGATCGGCTTCGCCGCCGCCGGCAAGTACAACGAGTACGAGAACCTGCGCATCGGCGGTGTCCGCTACGCCGACCTGCGGGGTTACACCTACGACCGGGACGATGTGACGGCCCGGGGCCTGGCCAACGTCTACGCCCAGACGCTCGGCACGATCTTCTCCAGCGCGGCCGAGAAGCCGTACGAGGTGGAGCTGGTGGTCGCCGAGGTGGGGGAGACCCCGGAGGGCGACCAGATCTACCGGCTGCCGCACGACGGGTCGATCGTCGACGAGCACGGCTCGGTCGCGGTCGGCGGCAACGCCGAGCAGATCAGCGGCTACCTGGACCAGCGCCACCGGGACGGGATGACGCTGGCCGAGGCGCTGAAGCTGGCGGTGCAGGCGCTGTCCCGCGACACCAACGGCAGCGAGCGGGAGATCCCCGCCGAGCGCCTTGAGGTGGCGGTGCTGGACCGCACGCGTCCGCAGCAGCGCAAGTTCAAGCGCATCGTGGGCCGCCAGCTGGCCCGGCTGCTGGAGGGCGGCAGCCCGGACATCTCCAAGGACAGCGACGAGCCGGAGGACACCGATGGCGCCGACGGCGCCGAGGGTTCCGGCGGTTCCGACGGCTCCGGCACGAGCGAGAAGTAGTTCCCGCCGTTCCGGTCGCCCCGGCCGGTGTCCCTGAGACGCCGCGGCCGGGGCACCGGCGTCTCAGGAGGCGCCGGGCGGGGCCGTGGAGCCGCGGACGACCAGTTCGACGGGGATGTCCCCGCCGTCGGGCGTACGGCCCTCCAGGACGGCCAGCAGGGCGTGCATGCCGCGGGCGCCGAAGGTCTCCGCGTCCAGCCGGACGGTGGTCAGCTCGGGGTCGATGGCGGTGGCCAGGGCCAGATCGTCCAGGCCGGTGACGGAGATGTCGTCGGGCACGCGCAGCCCGAGCCGGCGCAGCGCCTTGTAGGCGCCCGCGGCCAGCTTGTCGTCGTCGCAGACCAGGGCGGTAGGGCGCGGCCCCGGGGCGCCGAGCGCGGCCTCGGTGGCGGCGTGGGCGTCCTCGATGGAGATCGGGGCGCGGGCGGTGCGCAGCGAGGTGCCGGGCACCGCGGCCAGGCGCGCGGCCAGTTCCCGGGCCCGCGCCTCGAAGGTCCAGGACGGCACGTCGGCCGCGAGGTGCAGGAAGCGCCGGTGGCCGAGGCCGAGCAGGTGCGCGGCGACCTGGCGGACGCCGTCGGCGATGTCCAGGTTCACCGTCGCGGCGCCGAGACTGCCCTCCGGGTCGCTGTCCAGCATGACCAGCGGCAGCTGGTCGCCGCGGATGGCGGTGAGCGCGTCGGCGGCCATGGAGGAGGCGATCACCCCGTCCAGGGCGGCCTGGGCGGAGGCGAAGGGGTTCCTGGCGGGGCCGATGCCCTCGGGGGAGGGATAGAGGACCACGCCGAAGCCGTGCTCGGCGGCGACCCGGGCGGCGCCGGTGTAGACACCGGCGAAGAACTCGGTGGTGAGCGCCGGGACGACCAGGAGCACGGTCCGGGTGTGGCCCAGGCGCAGGTTGCGGGCGGCGAGGTTGGGCCGGTAGCCGAGATCGCGGGCGGCCTCGCGCACCCGCTCGGCGGTCGGCTCCGAGACCCGGCCGCGCCACTTGTCGCCCAGGACCAGGGAGACGGCGGCCTGGGAGACTCCGGCGGCCTGGGCCACGTCGCGGCTGGTGGGCCGGGTGCTTCCTCGTGCCACCGTGCTGCTGCTCCTCTGCCTCGGGCCGCCCGGGTGTCCCGGGTGCGCGTGCGCGCGTGCGGCCGGTCGCGGTCGTCTGGACGGGTGAACAGCGCACATGGTACGTATGGCGACGGAAGTTATACGTAACACTTCCGACGTCTACGTCTTGGAGGACACGCGATGGCCGCGGGATTCGCGGGGTACCTGGAGATCCTCGGGGCGCGGCACGCCGCCCGGCTGCTGGCCGGCACGCTCGTGGGGCGGCTGCCGAACGCCACCGCGGCCATCGCGATCGTGCTGTTCGTGCGCGCGGAGGGGGGCTCGTACAGCCTGGCGGGGGCGCTGGCGGCGGTGTACGGCGTCGCCAACGCCGTGGGCCAGCCCGTCCTCGGCCGCCTGGTCGACCTGTACGGGCAGCCGCGCGTCCAGCTGCCCGCCGCGCTCGCCGCGGGCGCGGCCATGACCGTCTTCGCCTGCGCCGGCACCGAGCCGCCCGCCCTGGCCTGGGCCGCCGTGGCCGCGGCCGGGCTCTTCACCCCGCCCCTGGAGGGCGGCCTGCGCGCCCTGTGGCCCGCCGTGCTGCGCCGCGAGGAGCAGCTGCACACGGCGTACGCCATGGACGCGGTGGCGCAGGAGGTCATGTTCACCGTCGGGCCGCTGCTGGTGACGCTGTGCGTGTCGCTGTGGTCCGCGCAGGCCGCCCTGGTGCTGCTGAACGCCGTGGGGGTCCTCGGCGCGCTGTCGGTGGTCCTCTCGCCGCCCTCGCGGGCGTGGCGTTCGGCGCCGCGCGAGGCGCACTGGCTGGGCGCGCTGCGCTCGCCCGGTCTGCTGGTGCTGCTGGGCGCGTTCCTGTTCGTCGGGATCGCGCTGGGCTCCATCACGGTGGCGGCGGTGCCGTACGCGGACGCGCACGGCGGTGACGCGGTGTACGGCTGGCTGATGGCGGCGCTGGGCCTGGGCGCGCTGGCCGGCGGTGCGGTCTACGGGGCGCGGGAGTGGCCGGGCGCGCCCGAGCGGCGACTGCGGGTGCTGGTGGCGCTTCTGGCGGTGTGTTACGTGCCGCTGACGCTGATGCCGGGCGCGGTGGCCATGGTGCTGCTGACGGTGGTCTCCGGGGTGTTCCTGGCGCCGTGCATCGCCTGCGCGTTCATCATCGTGGACCGGCACGCGCCGCGGGGGACGGTGACGGAGGCGTTCTCCTGGCTGGTGACCACGTTCACCGTGGGCACGTCGGTGGGGACCGGGGTCGCGGGACCGGTGGTCCAGTCGGGCGGTGCGCTGGGGGGATTCGCCCTGCCGGCCGTGGCGGGTGCCGTGTCGCTGCTGGTGCTGCTGGCCACCGGACCGGTCCTCGCACCTCCCGGTGGAGAGGCGGTCGTTGCCGCTTCATCGGAAAATGATCCAAATCGTGCTGCCGAACCCCGTTTCAGCTCGGGGGATCGGGCGTAATGTTCAGTCATGGACCGCCGCATTTTCGGGCTGGAGAACGAGTACGGCGTCACGTGCACGTTCAGGGGACAGCGCCGCCTGTCGCCTGACGAGGTGGCGCGGTACCTCTTCCGCCGTGTCGTGTCATGGGGCCGCAGCAGCAATGTCTTTCTGCGAAACGGCGCCCGGCTCTATCTCGACGTGGGGTCACATCCGGAATACGCCACACCCGAATGTGACAATGTGATCGAACTGGTCACCCACGACAAGGCCGGAGAGCGCATTCTCGAAGGACTCCTGGTAGACGCGGAACGACGCCTGCACGAGGAGGGAATCGCGGGCGACGTCTACCTCTTCAAGAACAACACGGACTCGGCGGGCAACTCCTACGGCTGCCACGAGAACTATCTGGTGGCGCGGCACGGGGAGTTCTCCAGGCTCGCGGACATCCTCATCCCGTTCCTGGTCACCCGGCAGCTGCTGTGCGGCGCCGGAAAGGTGCTCCAGACCCCGCGCGGGGCGGTGTACTGCGTGAGCCAGCGGGCCGAGCACATCTGGGAGGGCGTCTCCTCGGCGACGACCCGCTCCCGGCCCATCATCAACACCCGCGACGAACCGCACGCGGACGCCGAGCGCTACCGCCGGCTGCATGTGATCGTGGGCGACTCCAACATGTCCGAGACGACCATGCTGCTCAAGGTCGGCGCCACCGACCTGGTGCTGCGGATGATCGAGGCGGGCACCGTGATGCGCGACCTCACCCTGGAGAACCCGATCCGGGCGATCCGCGAGGTCAGCCACGACATCACGGGCCGCCGCAAGGTGCGCCTGGCCAGCGGCCGCGAGGCCTCCGCCCTGGAGGTGCAGCGGGAGTACTACGAGAAGGCCGTGGACTTCTGCGAGCGGCGCGGCATCCGCACCGGTGTGGTGGAGCGGGTGCTGGAGCTGTGGGGCCGCACGCTCGACGCGATCGAGGCGGAGGACCTCGACCGGATCGGCACCGAGATCGACTGGGTGATGAAGTACCAGCTGATCGAGCGCTACCGGGCCAAGCACAACATGACCATGTCGAATCCGAGGGTCGCTCAGATAGACCTCGCGTACCACGACATCCACCGCCGCCGGGGGCTGTACTACCTGCTGGAGAAGAAGGGCCGCGCCACCCGGATCTGCAACGACCTGAAGATCTTCGAGGGCAAGTCCGTGCCGCCGCAGACCACTCGGGCGCGGCTGCGCGGCGACTTCATCCGGCGGGCGCAGGAGCAGCGCCGGGACTTCACGGTCGACTGGGTGCATCTGAAGCTCAACGACCAGGCGCAGCGCACGGTGTTGTGCAAGGACCCGTTCCGTTCGGTCGACGACCGGGTCGAGAAGCTGATCGCCGGAATGTGAGCCCGCGGGACCGGCCGGGTCCCGCGGGGTGAGGCACGCGTTCCGCACGAATCACCGGAACGCCACACGGGCGCCGTACGTTTCACGTGCGGCGCCCTTCTCGACCCGTAGAGTTGCGCGCACGCCAACCACAAGATCGACCGATTACGAGGCCCACCGTGCGCCGACGCTCTCTGCTCCTCTTCGCCCCCGCGGGACTGGTCACCCTGGCCGCCTGCGGCAACGACAAGTCCGGCTCGGGCAGCGACGGTGACAGCGCCTCGCAGTCGCCGTCGCCCAGCGCGCCGGCGACCTCGTCGGTCGCGCCACCCCCGAAGATCGTCTCCGGCCCGCTCCCGGCGATCACGGCGGGCACCAAGTTCGGCGAGAAGCCGGCCGTCGCCAAGGGCGGCGGCGCCCCGTCCAAGGACCTCGCGGTCAAGACGGTGATCGCCGGCGGCGGCCGCACCCTCGCGGAGAACGACTACGTGCAGGCGCACTACCTGGGCCAGGTCTGGGACACCGCGAAGGTCTTCGACAACTCCTACGACCGCAAGACGCCCCTGCTCATCCAGCTCGCCCAGGGCACGATCATCGACGGCTGGCGCTATGCGCTGGCCGGCAAGAAGGTCGGCAGCAGGGTCGAGTTCTCGGTCCCGCCGACCTGGGGGTACGGCGCGCAGGGCAACGCCCAGGCGGGCATCAAGGGCACCGACACGCTGGTCTTCGTGGTCGATGTGCAGGACGCCTTCAACTCCAAGAGCTCCGCCAAGGGCAAGGACGTCCCGCAGAACGACGCGAACCTGCCGAAGGTCGGGACGAACACCGACGGCGCCGCGCCCTCCATCGACCTGCCGAAGACGGCGGCGCCCAAGAAGCTGGTCGCGGAGAACGTCATCGAGGGCGACGGCCCGGTCGTCAAGGCGGACAGCACCGTGCTCGTGCAGTACAAGGGCGTGCTGTGGGACGGCGGCAAGGAGTTCGACTCGACGTACAAGAGGAACCAGCTCACGTCGTTCTCGCTCCAGCAGGTCGTCAAGGGGTGGGCGCAGGGCCTGACCGGCAAGAAGGTCGGCAGCCGCGTCCTGATCGTCATCCCGCCGTCCCTGGGCTACGGCGACAACCCGCCGCCGGACAGCGGCATCAAGAAGGACTCGACACTGGTGTTCTCCGTGGACATCCTGGCCGCGATGTGAGCCGTCGGGGATGTAAGACTGTCGCCGTTGCCTTTCCGAGAGACAAGCAGGAGCTAGAGACGTGAGCATCGACAAGCCCGAGATCGACTTCCCGGGCGGCGAGCCCCCGGCGGACCTGGAGATCAAGGACATCTGGGAGGGCGACGGCGAGGTCGCGCAGGCGGGTCAGACCGTCACCGTCCACTACGTGGGCGTCGCCTTCAGCACCGGCGAGGAGTTCGACGCCAGCTGGAACCGCGGCACTCCCTTCCGCTTCCCGCTCGGCGGCGGCCGGGTCATCAAGGGCTGGGACCAGGGCGTGCAGGGCATGAGGGTCGGCGGCCGTCGCCAGCTGACCATCCCGGCCCACCTCGCCTACGGCGACCAGAGCCCGACCCCGGCCATCAAGCCCGGCGAGACCCTGATCTTCGTCGTGGACCTGCTCGGCGTCTGATCATCCCGGTCCGGCCGCCTGGGGCCCATGCCCGCCGGGCATGGGCCCTCGGCTTTGGTCACCGCGCCCCGGAGCGGTACGGTCATCGGCAGTAGGCACCATGAGGAAGGTGACGGGCGTCGATGGCGATTGCCAAGGCCGAGCGGCTGATGAATCTGGCGCTGTGCCTGCTGGGGACCCGCCGCCCGCTCAGCAAACGTGAGCTGCGCGAGTCCATCGAGGCGTATGTCGAGGCGTTCGGGCCCGAGCGGTCCGCCTCCGGGTCCGACGACTCCTTCAACCGCATGTTCGAGCGGGACAAGGACGACCTGCGCGAGCTGGGCCTGGTCATCGAGACCGTGGAGAGCCTGGACGGCGAGATCGGCTATCTGGCGCGCCGGGACAGCAACCGGCTGCCGCCCATCACCCTGGACGCCGAGGAGGCCGCCGCCCTCGGCCTGGCCGCCAAGGTCTGGCAGCAGGCCCGGCTGGCCGGTGCCGCCAGCGGCGCCCTGCAGAAGCTGCGCGCGGCCGGACTGCCCGAGGACGTCGACCCGTACGAGGCGCACAGCGCGCTGGAACCGCGCATCCCCGTGCACGAGGCGGCCTTCGAACCGCTGATGCTGGCCTGCCGCGACCGCCGCCCGGTGCTCTTCGACTACCGCAAGGCCAGCGCCGCCCGCCCCGAGCCCCGCCATGTCGAGCCGTGGGCCCTGGAGTGCTGGCGCGGCCACTGGTACCTGGCCGGGTTCGACCGCGACCGCGGCGCCGAGCGGGTGTTCCGGCTCTCCCGGATCACCGGCAAGGTGCGCTCGCGCGGCGCCCGCTTCACCGCGCCCGTACCGGACGTCGTCACCGTCCGCGAGACCGTCGCGAGCTGGGCCGGGGAGATCGCCGACCGCTCGGCGCGGATCCGGCTGCGCTCGGGCGCGGGGTACCCCCTTCGGGCGAAGGCCACCGTCGTCCGGGAACTCGGCGACGGCTGGGACGAGTTGGAGATCCCGTACGGGCACGGACTGGATGCCTGGCTGGTGGAGTTCGGACCGGACGTGCTGGTGCTGGAACCGGCCGAGCTGCGCGCCGACGTGGTGGACCGGCTGCGCGCCGTGGCCAAGGGCTGAGGGGGAGCGAGCAACACTGTGGAAGGCAAACCGGTCAGGCCCGCGAACGCCATCGACCAGACCCGGCGGATGCTGTCCCTGGTGACGTATCTGAGGGAGCGGCCCGGCGCCCGGATCGAGGACGTCGCGCGCGCCTTCGGCATCAGCGAGGACGAGCTGGTCTCCGACCTCGACGTGCTGCCCATGTGCGGCACCAGCTTCCGCGGCGGCGACCTGCTCGACATCGACACCGACGGCGAGCGCATCTGGTGGCACAACCCCGCCGCGCTCGGCGCCGACGCCGCCGAGCCGCTGCGGCTGGCCGCCGACGAGGCGACCGCCCTGCTGGTGGCGGCCCGCGCGGTGGCGACCCTGCCGGGCCTGCGCGAGAGCGACCGGCAGGCCCTGCTGCGGGCGACCGCCAAGGTGGAGACGGCGGCGGGCGAGGCGGCGGGCGCCAGCTCGCGCCTCTCGGTCACCTTCGAGTCCGAGGGCGGCGTCTTCGCCGACGTCGACCGGGCCATCTCCGAGCGCCGCCGCCTGTGGATCCGCTACTACTCGCCCGCGCGCGACGAGGTCACCGAGCGCGAGATCGACCCCATCCGCCTGGTCAGCGTCGGGCACACGTATGTGGAGGCGTGGTGCCGCCGCTCCGAGGCGCGCCGCACCTTCCGGCTGGACCGCGTCGCCGAGATCAAGATCCTCGACGAGCCGTCGGCGCCCCCGGAGATAGAGCTGCGGGACCTGTCCGAGGCGCTGGTGCAGCCCGCGGCGGAGGACCCCGAGGTCGTCGCGGAGGTCGGTCCCGGCGGGCGCTGGGTCGCCGAGTACTACCCGCACGACAGCGCCGAGGAGCTGCCCGACGGGGGACTGCGCATCACCCTGCGCACCCCCGACCCCGCCTCGCTGCGCCGGCTGGCGCTGCGGCTGGGCCCGGACGGCCGGATCGTGGCGCCGGCCGCGCTGGCCGACAGCGCCCGGGAGGCGGCGCGCGAGGCCCTGGCGGCGTACGACGGCATCGGGGCGGCGGACGCCCCGGGCGCCGCCGGGCGCGCGGGAACGGCACAGGCGGGGCGCGGCGGCTCGGCCGGGCCGGCCCAGGGCGACGACAGGCAGGAGCAGGCGCTGTGAACGAGCCGACGGCAACCGGGAGCCAGGGCATGTCGGTGGCGACGGCCTTCGCCGGGATGCGCAACGTCACACCCGCGCTGTTCCGCGCCTGCTGCCCCGACTGCCGGGCCCGGTTCGAACTCGGCGCGGACGCGCTGCGCCTGGTCGTCGGCGCCACCAGCCGCACCACCTTCTACTCCTTCACCTGCCCCGAGTGCGCCGCCACCGTCCGCAAGCCGGCCGGGGAGCGCATCGTGGAGCTGCTCACCGGCGGCGGGGTCAGGACCCTGCGGCTGCACGCCGTCTGAGACCGCCGGGCGGCCGGTGCAAAGACGGTCCGCGGACCGTCTAGGCTCAGGGGCATGGTGTGGCCGATGATCGCGGTAGCTGCGGGGTTCGTGGGACTTGTCGTCCTCGGTGTGCTGGCGGTCCGGGTTTTCCTGGAGGCGCAGCGCCTCGGTCGGCAGGTGTCGGACTCGGCGCGGCGCATCAGCAGGGCGGCCGAGGATCTGGAGCGGGCGACGGTGAGCGCGGCGCGCGCAGCCGACTCCCTGTGAGAAGGACCGGGAACTCCTGTGAGGTCCCGAACGTCACTTCTGGTGGAGCGCTGCGGCCTGTACCCACGCTGGTCCGGCTGGGTACGCTCTACGCGCGGCCCGGGAAACGAGGCACGGTCCGCACGGCACGAGTACACGTGGGGATGGTCTCGCGTTCATCCCCGGGCGATACGATCGCTGTCAGCACGATGGCCAGACACCTGTCCGTCCCGTCGGGCAGGCCCAGCCGCCCCGCCTCAGTGAGAAGGTGAAGACTGATGTTCCGCAACGCACTCGAGCCGTGGCACCTGGTGCTGTTGATTCTCGTGATCGTCCTCGTGTTCGGTTCGAAGAAGCTTCCGGACATGGCCCGTTCGCTCGGCAAGTCCGCGCGCATCCTCAAGAGCGAGGCCAAGGCGATGAAGGGCGAGGGCAAGGCGTCCTCGACCGCCGCCCAGCCGGCCGAGGAGGAGCAGGCGCAGCAGGCCCAGCGCACGATCCAGGCGGCCCCCGGTGAAGTGTCCACCTCCCGCCCGGTCGGTGAGCCGACGGACACGACCACCCAGCGCTGACGCGAGGACCGGGACCTTCTCCGGTCCACTGCACGAGATGAGGAAGTGGGTTGCTCAAACCTGCCCTTAAAAAGGAGAGGGATCCCGAGGGGCGCATGCCGCTCGCGGACCACTTGCGCGAGCTGCGCAACCGGCTCGCGAAGGGTGTCCTGGCGATCCTCGTCGTGACGGTGGCGGCGGCCTTCTACTACAAGGACATCACCGACTTCATCACCCGGCCGGTGCTGGACTCCATCGGATGCCCGGACTCGTTCGGGAATCTGGCCAAGTCGAAGGACGTGCACTGCGCGCACCTCACCGTCAGCGGCCTGCTGGCGCCCTTCACCCTGGCCCTGAAGGTCGCCCTGACGACGGGCATCGTGCTGGCGTCGCCGGTGTGGCTGTACCAGCTGTGGGCGTTCGTGGCGCCCGGTCTGCACCGCAACGAGAAGAAGTACGCCTACGCCTTCGTGGCGTTCGGCTTCCCCCTCTTCCTCGCCGGCGGCTACCTCGCCTACAACGTGCTGCCGACGACGGCGAAGTTCCTGATCGACCTGACGCCCAGCAACGCCGAGAACCTGCTGCCCCTGGACGACCTGCTCGACCTGAGCATCCGCATGGTCGTCGTCTTCGGCCTCGCCTTCGAGATGCCGCTGCTGCTGATCATGCTCAACCTCACCGGTGTGCTGTCCGGCCGGCGCATGCTCGGCTGGTGGCGCGGCATGATCGTCGGTATCGCGGCCTTCGCCGCCGTGGCGACGCCCAGCCCGGACCCGGGGACCATGCTGTCCCTCGCGGCACCGATCTGGGGACTGTTCTTCATCGCCGTGGGCTTCTCCATGCTGAACGACCGCCGCAAGCAGCGGCGCGCGGGAGGCGGCCTGTCCGACGACGAGGCCTCCGACCTCGACCTCACGCCCGAGGACATCGGCGAGATCGAGCCCGTCGGCGCCGGCCGGTCGGTGCCCGAGCAGTCCGGCCCCGAGCGGGTCAACGGCTACGACGACGTGACCTGACCCCGGCCGCACCTGACCCCGGCGGCCGCAGGCGTCCGCGAGGGCCGGCCCCTCGCCCCGCGAGCGGCCGGCCCTCGCGCGTGCCGGGGGGCCGGTCAGGGCCCGGCCGCCCGGGGCGGGACCCGGCAGGTCGGGGCGATCGGGATAATGATCGTCCTGTTGTCGGTGCGGCCCGGTACGCTCGAAAGCACGATGACTCAGGACCTCTCACCGGCCGAGCGGTACGCGGCAGCGCGCAGGCGAGCTGCCGAGCAGGCCACCGCGCTCGCGGGTTTCCGCGAGATGTACGACTTCGGCCTCGACCCGTTCCAGATCGAGGCCTGCCAGGCCCTGGAGGCGGGCAAGGGCGTGCTGGTCGCCGCGCCCACCGGCTCCGGCAAGACGATCGTGGGCGAGTTCGCCGTCCATCTCGCCCTTCAGCAGGGCAAGAAGTGCTTCTACACGACCCCCATCAAGGCGCTGTCCAACCAGAAGTACTCCGACCTGTGCCGCCGCTACGGCAGCGACAAGGTGGGCCTGCTCACCGGCGACAACAGCGTGAACTCCGACGCCCCGGTGGTCGTGATGACCACCGAGGTCCTGCGGAACATGCTGTACGCGGGCTCCCAGACGCTGCGCGGCCTCGGCTATGTGGTCATGGACGAGGTGCACTACCTCTCCGACCGCTTCCGCGGTGCCGTCTGGGAGGAGGTGATCATCCACCTGCCCGAGTCGGTGACGCTGGTGTCACTGTCGGCGACCGTGTCCAACGCCGAGGAGTTCGGTGACTGGCTGGACACCGTCCGCGGCGACACCGAGGTGATCGTCTCCGAGCACCGCCCCGTCCCGCTGTTCCAGCACGTGCTGGCCGGGCGCCGGATGTACGACCTGTTCGAGGAGGGCGAGGGCCACAAGAAGGCCGTCAACCCCGACCTCATGCGCATGGCCCGGATGGAGGCCAGCAGGCCGTCGTACCAGGACCGCAGACGCGGCCGGAACATGCGCGAGGCGGACCGCGAGCGCGAGCGCCGCCAGCGCTCCCGGATCTGGACGCCGGGCCGCCCCGAGGTGATCGAGCGGCTCGACGCCGAGGGCCTGCTGCCCGCCATCACCTTCATCTTCAGCCGCGCCGCCTGCGAGGCCGCCGTCCAGCAGTGCCTGTACGCGGGTCTCAGGCTCAACGACGAGGAGGCGCGGGAGCAGGTCCGCGCCCTCGTCGAGGAGCGCACCGCCGCCATCCCGCGCGAGGACCTGCACGTCCTCGGCTACTACGAATGGCTGGAGGGCCTGGAGCGCGGCATCGCGGCCCACCACGCCGGCATGCTCCCGACCTTCAAGGAGGTCGTCGAGGAGCTGTTCGTGCGGGGCCTGGTCAAGGCGGTCTTCGCCACCGAGACCCTGGCCCTGGGCATCAACATGCCGGCCCGCTCGGTGGTCCTGGAGAAGCTCGTCAAGTGGAACGGCGAGCAGCACGCGGACATCACCCCCGGCGAGTACACCCAGCTCACCGGACGGGCCGGCCGCCGCGGCATCGACGTCGAGGGGCACGCGGTGGTGCTGTGGCAGCGCGCCATGAACCCCGAGCACCTGGCGGGGCTGGCGGGCACGCGTACGTATCCGCTGCGCTCCAGCTTCAAGCCGTCGTACAACATGGCGGTCAACCTGGTCGAGCAGTTCGGCCGGCACCGCTCGCGGGAACTGCTGGAGACCTCCTTCGCGCAGTTCCAGGCGGACCGCTCGGTCGTCGGCATCTCCCGGCAGGTGCAGCGCAACGAGGAGGGCCTGTCGGGCTACGAGGAGTCGATGACCTGCCATCTCGGCGACTTCACGGAGTACGCGCGACTGCGCCGCGAGTTGAAGGACCGGGAGAACGAACTGGCCCGCCAGGGTGCCACCCAGCGGCGGGCCGAGGCCGCCGTGGCGCTGGAGAAGCTCAAGCCCGGTGACGTCATCCATGTGCCCACCGGCAAGTTCGCGGGCCTGGCGCTGGTGCTGGATCCGGGGCTGCCGGCCGGCCGCTCCCACGGACACCGCGGCTTCGATCACCAGGACGGCCCGCGTCCGCTGGTGCTGACCGCCGAGCGCCAGGTCAAGCGGCTGGCGGCCATCGACTTCCCGGTGCCGGTGGAGCCGCTGGAGCGGATGCGGATCCCGAAGTCGTTCAACCCGCGCTCCCCGCAGTCCCGCCGCGACCTGGCCTCCGCGCTGCGCACCAAGGCCGGGCACATCCCGCCCGAGCGGCACCGCAAGCGGCGTTCGCAGGCGGTCGACGACCGGGAGATCGCCCGGCTGCGCACCGCCCTGCGGGCCCACCCGTGCCACGGCTGCGACGACCGCGAGGACCACGCCCGCTGGGCCGAGCGCTACCACCGGCTGATGCGGGACACCCGGCAGCTGGAGCACCGCATCGAGGGCCGCACGAACACCATCGCGCGCACCTTCGACCGGATCGTCGCGCTCCTGACCGAGCTGGACTATCTGCGCGGTGACGAGGTGACCGAGCACGGCAAGCGCCTGGCCCGGCTCTACGGCGAACTCGACCTGCTCGCCAGCGAATGCCTGCGCGAGCGGGTGTGGGAGGGCCTGGGTCCGGCCGAACTCGCCGCGTGCGTCTCGGCGTTGGTGTACGAGGCGCGGGCCGCCGACGACGCCATGGCGCCCAAGCTGCCCTCGGGCCGGGCGAAGGCCGCGCTCGGGGAGATGGTGCGCATCTGGGGCCGTCTGGACGCCCTGGAGGAGGACTTCCGGATCAGCCAGACCGAGGGCGTCGGCCAGCGCGAGCCCGACCTCGGCTTCGCCTGGGCCGCGTACATGTGGGCGTCGGGCAAGGGCCTCGACGAGGTGCTGCGCGAGGCGGAGATGCCGGCCGGCGACTTCGTGCGCTGGTGCAAGCAGGTCATCGACGTCCTCGGGCAGATCTCGGCGGCGGCTCCCACGGAGGACTCCACCGTGGCGAAGAACGCGCGCAAGGCGGTCGACGGCCTGCTGAGGGGAGTGGTCGCCTACTCGTCGGTCGGGTGAGTCCACCCGTCCCGGGGCCCTGGGGCGTGACGGTGTGCGGTCGGTCCGCGCGCGGTCACGCCCCAGGGCCTTTTCTCACCCGTCCCGGTGACGGGCCGTCGTATGCCCGTACGTCGTCACGGTCGGTGTTCGAGTGAATCCGCGGCGTGCGAAACGGCCGAGGGTACTCCAGTCTCCCGGCCCGTTTCAGGCGGTTGCCGAAGATGACACGGCGTTGATCCGGTCGGACTAAGCTCGCCCGCAGCGCACCGAGTTGATGGGTATTCGTGCGTTTGTTCCCCAATGTTCCCCATGTTCCAAGGTGCGGCAGTTCGCCGACCCACCCGGCCCGACGCTGCCCCGAACCACCCCCGCCGATTCATCTCAGAAGGCTTACATGGTGAGTGTCCAATCGCCTCCCGGCAGCCGCGAACTTCCCCGCGCACGCGTGCTGCTGCTCCCGGTCATACTGATGGCGGCGGCCACCGGCGCCGCCGTCGCCCTGGTGGCGGACCCGGCCCGCCTCGCCGTGGGCTGCTGCGGCGCCCTCGCCACCCTCCTGGTGCTTCTCGCGGCCGCCGAAGCGGTGCGCCGCGGCCGCACCGTACGCGAGCAGCGGGCCGAGCACGCCCGGCAGACCGACTACCTGAAGCGGCGCATCGCCGGCCACGACGAGGAGATCTCCTACCTGGCCTCGGAGATCCTCCCGGCCGCCGTCGCCTATCTGCGCGCCAGCCACACCCCGCGCGAGGTCATGCGCGACCTCATCGACGGCGACCCGGAGTGGTGCCGGATCCCGGAGCCGCAGCGCGCGGTGGTCCGCATGATCCTCAAGATCGTGGACCAGGAGGAGTCCATGCGGGACTCCACACAGCGCTCCTTCGTCAGCATCGCCCGCCGGGTGCAGGCGATCGTGCACCAGCAGGCCAAGGAACTGCGGGAGATGGAGGAGGACCACGGCCGCAGCCCCGAGGTCTTCGACGACCTGCTGCGCATCGACCACGGCACCGCGCTGATCGGCCGCCTCGCCGACTCCATCTCCGTCCTCGGCGGCGGCCGCCCCGGCCGCCAGTGGCCCAACCCGGTCACGCTCTACAGCGTGCTGCGCGGCGCCATGTCCCGGATCCTGGAGTACCGGCGCATCGAGCTGCACTCCATCGCCAAGGTCAACATCAAGGGCACCGACGTCGAGCCGGTCATCCACGCCGCCGCCGAACTCCTCGACAACGCCACCCGCTACTCGCCCCCGCAGACCAAGGTGCACGTGACCGCCGTGGAGGTGCAGAGCGGCGTCGCCATCGAGATCGAGGACGGCGGCGTCAGCCTCAACGAGGAGTCCCGCGCCCGGATCGAGAAGATGGTCGAGGCGGCCAAGGCCGGGGTCGACCTCCAGGAGCTGGCCGAGAGCCCGCGGCTCGGCCTCGCCGTCGTCGGCCGCCTGTGCACGGCGTACAAGATGCAGGTCTCCCTGCGGGCCTCCGCGTACGGCGGGGTCCGCGCCGTCCTCGTCGTGCCCAGCGACATGATGACCACCGATCCGGCCCCCGGGCTCGCCCACGGCATCGGCGCCACCTCCATCCCGCGGCCCGGCGAGGACGCCGTCGAGGGACCCAAGCGCGCCCCCAAGAAGCGCCGCCCCACCAGCCCGCGCATTCCCGCCTCGGTCCCGATGGAGGACGAGGTCCCCGAGGTCACCGAATGGACGCCGGGCGGCCTGCCGCAGCGCCGCAGCCGGGTCAAGATCCCGCTCAGCCAGCGCATCGCCGAACAGGTCGCCGCCGAACGGGCCGAGCAGGAGGGCGGCTCCGTGTGGAGCACGCCCCGGGCCGCCGTCCGCCGGCCCGCGCAGCAGGAGACCGAGCCCGGCCTGTGGGTGGAGGCGTTCTGGGACGGCCTGAAGAAGGACAACCCGGGCCCGGACCCGACCGCGTTCACCCAGGACCCGACCGCGTTCCTGCACCTGATCGAGAAGCCGGCCCGTGACGGAGCCGACGACGAGGGGGACCTCAAGTGATCCAGCAGCGTGCCAACTTCGACTGGATGCTCAAGGAGCTGAACGACGGCGTACCGGGCATCGAGATGATCGTGGTGCTCTCCGCCGACGGCCTGCGCATCGCCCGCTACGGCGGTGACCCGGACGCGGCCGACCGGGTCGCCGCGGCCTGCGCGGGGCTCCAGAGCCTGGCCGGCGCCGTCGCCGTCGAGATCCCCGACAGCGACGGCCGGATGAAGCTGGTCATCATCGAGATCGACGGCGGCTACTTCTATCTGATGTCCGCCGGGGCCAACGCCTATCTGGCCGTCCTCGCCGACATCCGCACCGAACCCGGCATGATGAGCGCCCGGATGCGCGATCTCGTGGTCCGGATCGGGGCCCACCTGACCAGTCCGCCCCGGCGCGGTGGGCAGACCGTATGACCCCTCCGCGACGCCAGAGGCGCTACCCCGCACACGAACCGCCGCCGCCCAGACCCGCCAGGCAGGGCGAGGAGAGGAACCCGGAGCGGCTGTACGTCGTGGCCGGCGCGGGCGAGGACGGTGCCCGCGCCGCCCTCGACCTGGTGACCCTCGTGGTGGCGCGCGCCGAGCCGCCGCCGTCCGCCACCCCCGAGCAGGCGGCGCTGCTGCGGCTGTGCACCGCCCCGCTGTCCGTGGCCGAACTCTCGGCCTACCTCAACCTGCCGTTCAGCGCGATGACGGTCCTGATCACCGAGCTGCTGACGGCCGAACTGGTCCAGGCGCGCGCCCCGATCGTGCGCCAGGCGGTCCCCGACCGTTCCCTCCTCGAAGCGGTGATGCATGGACTTCAACGGCTCTGACACCCTCCCCGGCCCGCGCACCGGTGACCATCTCCCGCACACGGCCCAGGCCGCGGTGAAGATCGTCATCGTCGGCGGGTTCGGGGTCGGCAAGACGACGATGGTGGGCTCGGTCAGCGAGATCAGGCCGCTGACCACCGAGGAGACCATGACCCAGGCCGGGATCGGGGTCGACGACGACTACGGCTCCGACTCCAAGACGGCCACCACCGTCGCCATGGACTTCGGGCGTATCAGCATCACCGACCAACTGGTGCTCTACCTCTTCGGCACGCCCGGTCAGGAACGCTTCTGGTTCCTGTGGAACGGCCTGTTCGAGGGGGCGCTCGGTGCGGTCGTCCTGGTCGACACCCGCCGCCTGGAGGTCAGCTTCGACGTGATGGGCCGGCTGGAGGAGCGCGGCGTGCCCTTCGTGGTGGCCGTCAACTCCTTCCCGGACGGTCCCCGTTACCCGATCGCCGAACTGCGCACGGCGCTGGACCTGTCGGAGGAGATCCCGATGGTCGAGTGCGACGTACGCCGCCGGGCCTCCAGCCGGGACGTGCTGATGACCCTCATGCGCTTCCTGCACTCCCTGGCCATGACGGGCCCGCGCACCTGAACGGCCCGTGACACTCCCGGCTCGCCCGGCTCTCTTCCGCCCTCTTCTGTTCCCTTCCGCCCCCTTCTGTTCCCTTCTGCTTTCCTGCTTCCCCTTCCGTCTCTCCGTCTCTCCTTCCGTCCTTTCCGCTTCGAAAGCGACCGCTGTGACGCCTGAACCCCAGCACCTGACCGGTCCGGACGACCGCATCCCCGCCCCGCCCCCCGGCTGCCCCGCGCACGGCGTCGGCCCCGGTGGGCTGCACCGCCTGCACGAGGCGCCCGACCTCGGTGACCTGTACGAGCAACTGCGCGACCGGCACGGCCCGGTGGCGCCCGTGCTGCTGCACGACGACGTCCCCATGTGGGTGGTCCTCGGCCACACCGAGAACCTGCACATGGTGCGCACCCCCTCGCAGTTCACCCGGGACAGCCGCATCTGGACCCCGCTCAAGGAGGGCATGGTCAAGCCCGACCACCCCCTCATGCCGCACATCGCCTGGCAGCCGATCTGCTCGCACGCCGAGGGCGACGAGCACAAGCGGCTGCGCGGCGCGGTCACCGCGGCCATGGCCACCATCGACCACCGGGGGCTGCGCCGCCACATCGGCCGCGCCACCCAGCGCCTGGTCAACCGCTTCTGCGAGACGGGCCGCGCCGACCTCGTCGACCAGTTCGCCGAGCATCTGCCGATGGCCGTGATGTGCGAGGTCCTCGGCATGCCCGAGGAGTACGGCGACCGGCTGGTGCAGGCCGCCCGCGACATGCTCAAGGGCACCGAGACCGCCATCGCCAGCAACGACTACATCATGGGCTGTCTGAGCGGGCTCGCCGCCCGCCGCCGGGCCCGCCCCGAGGACGACTTCACCAGCCACCTCATCGCCGACCCGGCCGGTCTGAACGACGAAGAGGTCGGCCAGCACCTGCGGCTGGTGCTCATCGCCGCCTACGAGGCCACCGCGAACCTGCTGGCCAACACCATCCGCCGGGTGCTCACCGACCCGGGGTTCCGCGCCCAGCTCAACGGCGGGCAGATGACGGTGCCTGAGGCGGTCGAGCAGTCCCTGTGGGACGAGCCGCCCTTCAGCACCATCTTCGCCTACTTCGCCAAGCAGGAGACCGAGCTGGGCGGCCAGCGCATCCGGCGCGGCGACGGGCTGCTGCTCGGTATCGCGCCCGGCAACGTCGACCCCCGGGTCCGGCCCGATCTGGCGGCCGACATGCAGGGCAACCGGTCCCACCTCGCCTTCAGCGGCGGCCCGCACGAGTGCCCCGGCCAGGACATCGGCCGGGCCATCGCGGACGTCGGTGTGGACAAGCTGCTGATGCGGCTGCCCGACATCCGGCTCGACTGCCACGAGGACGAGCTGCGCTGGACCGAGTCGATCGCCTCGCAGCACCTGGTGGAGCTGCCGGTGCGGTTCACCCCGCGCCCGCAGCAGGACGTGATGGCCCAGCCGAGCCACACCCCGATGCCGGTGCCGCAGCCGCGCACCGCCTGGGAGATCAGCACCGTACCGGCCACGCCCGCACCGTCCCCCGAGCCCGTGCCGGACGAGGGGACGGCCGACGCCACGGTGTCGGCGGGACCCTCGCGCGGCCGGACGGCGGTGACCGCCGAGGCGCCCGCACGCCCGGCGTCCGCGCCCGCGGCCACCGCCCCCGCGGCGCCGACCGCCCGGACCGCCGGGACCACCGGCACCGGGGTCGGGATCGGCGGCGGCACGGACACCGGCCCCGGCGCGGACCCCGGCGGCGACTTCGTGCCGGACCGCCCGCTCGGCGCCTGGCAGCGCTTCCTGCGCTGGTGGCGCGGCTACTGACCCGCGTCCCACGCGGCCGGGGACTCCCAGGCCCGCAGGGTCCGGCCGCTGCGCAGCCGGTGCTCGGCGCCCGTGACCGGGTCGGTGAACTCCAGCTCCCGCGCCAGCAGTTGCAGCGGGCGCCGGAAGTCACCGGCCGGGCCGGGGCCGGTCACCACCGGGTAGAGCGGGTCGCCGAGGATCGGCACGCCCAGCGCGCTCATGTGCACCCGCAGCTGGTGCGTCTGCCCGGTGGCCGGGGTGAGCCGGTAGCGGGCCAGGCCGTCCGCGCGGTGTGCGAGCAGTTCGACGTGCGTGAGCGCGTTCGGCTCGCCGGGCACCTCGCGGGCGGCCGGCTCCCCGCGCTCCTTCACGATCCGGCCGCACACGGTCCGGGGCAGGGCGAGCGCGGGATCGTACGGCGCCACGGCCTCGTACACCTTGCGCACCCGCCGGTCGCGGAAGAGCGTCTGGTACGCGCCGCGCTCCTCGGGCCGCACCGTGAACAGCACCAGCCCGGCGGTGAGCCGGTCCAGGCGGTGCGCGGCGCCGAGCGCCGGGAGAGCCAGTTCGCGGCGGAGCCGGGCCAGCGCGGTCTCGGCGACATGGGTGCCGCGCGGGGTGGTGGCGAGGAAGTGCGGCTTGTCCGCGACGACCAGGTGCTCGTCGCGGTGGACCACCTCCAGCGGGAACGGCACCGGCACCTCGTCGGGCAGCTCCCGGTGGAACCAGACGAACATCCCGGGCTCGTACGGCGCTTGTGGTGCCACCGGCCGTCCGTCGGCGCCGACGATCAGCCCCTGGTCGAACATCTCGGCGACCGCGCCGGGAGCCGCCCCGGACAGCCGCTCCACCAGGTGCTCGCGCACGGTCGCCCAGGTCCCCCCGGCGGGCAGCCGCACCCGCACCGGGTCCACGCCCCGTAGCTGGGGCAGCGGAGCGGGCGGTGCGGGGCGGGAACGGCGTCTCATCGGCAGCAGCCTACGAGCCGCCGGGCCCGGGGGAAAACCGCTGGGCCGCCCGGTCCGCGCCCGGCAGGATGCGGATCATGCCCGACCTCACCGCTCCCGTCCTGCCCGCCCACGCCTTCTCCCGTGCGCCGCAGCCCGCCGTGCCCACCGGCGACGGACTCCTGCTGCGTCCCTTCCGGCCCGGGGACGCGCCCGCCGTGCACGCCGTCTTCCAGGACCCGGTCATGCACCGGTGGCATCTGCGCTCCGCCGGCTGTGAGGAGGAGGTGAGCGGCTGGATCGCCCAGTGGCACGCGGCCTGGGCGGCGGACCGGGAGGCCCACTGGGCGGTGGCCGAGGACGGCGGCGCCGGGCGCCTGCTGGGCCGGGTCGCGCTGCGCGAGGTCCGCTTCGCGGACGGCGCGGCCGAGGTGGCGTACTGGACGGCGCCCGAGGCGCGGGGCAGGGGAGTGGCCGCCCGTGCCACCGCCGCTCTCGCCCGCTGGGCGCTGGAGGAGACCGGCTTCCACCGCCTGGAACTGCTGCACGCCGTGGCCAACGAGGCGTCCTGCCGGGTCGCCGCCCGGACCGGCTTCGCGCTGGAGGGCACCAAGCGCCGCTCGGGTCTGCACACGGACGGCTGGCACGACATGCATCTGCACGCCCGGGTGCGGGGCGACTGAGCGGGCCGGGCGAGGACCGCGCCCGCGTGCGACGACGCGAGGGGCGGCCCCCCGCGTGCGCGGGTGCCGCCCCTCGGGATGCGTCCTCGGCTCAGGCGGCGCTCGGCGCGCCCT
The DNA here is from genome assembly GCF_058344915.1 of Streptomyces sp. PL-25. Lineage (NCBI taxonomy): Bacteria > Bacillati > Actinomycetota > Actinomycetes > Kitasatosporales > Streptomycetaceae > Streptomyces > Streptomyces sp. PL-25. Next base: position 1,321,813 of record NZ_CP136997.1, on the reverse strand, counting down.
CCTGCTCGGCCTCGACACGGGCGTTCCACTCGGACTTGGAGGCCTGCCAGCCGTCCTCGTTGTGGCCCAGGCGCCAGTAGCCGGAGATCGACAGGTCCTCGCGGGGGACGCCGTGCTCGACGCGCAGCAGCCGCCGCAGCTCCTTCACGAAGCCCGCCTCGCCATGTACGAAGGCCTGCACGCGGCCGACGGGGAAGTCCAGCGCCCGTACGGCCTCGACCAGGGCCTCGCCGACGGGCCGCTCGCCGCGGTGCAGCCAGACGACCTCCACGTCGGAGTCGATCTTCTGCTCCTCCTCGGGCCCGGAGACCTCCACGAAGGCGTGCGCGGTGACGCCCGGGGGCATGGCCTCCAGGGAGCGGGCGATGGCGGGCAGGGCGCTCTCGTCACCGGCCAGCAGATGCCAGTCGGCGGTGGGGTCCGGGGCGTAGGCGCCGCCGGGGCCCATGAAGCGCACCACGTCGCCCGGCCGCACGCGCAGCGACCAGGGGCCGGCCAGGCCCTCGTCGCCGTGCACCACGAAGTCGATGCTCAGCTCGCGGTGCTCGGCGTCCCAGGCGCGCACGGTGTAGGTCCGGGTCACCGGCCACTGCTCGGGCGGGAACTCCTCGCGGACGCGCTGCAGGTCGAAGGGCTCGGGATAGGTGACGCCGGGGGCCGGGAACAGCAGCTTCACATAGTGGTCCGTGCAGGTGTCGGCGGCGAAGCCGGCCAGCTCCTCGCCGCCGAGCACCACGCGCTGCATGTGCGGAGTGAGCCGTTCGGTGCGGATCACCCGCGCGGTGTGGACCCTTCGCGGTTTGCGCGCCGGACGTTCTGCCATGACGGCCTCCCAGTTCACGTGCTTAGGCTTACCTAAGTTAGCACCTTCCGCCGGGCGGCACCTCTTCCGCGGGGGACTTCCCCGTGCGCGTCGTCGCTCCGCGTCACGCCTCCAGGGTGCTGACCAGGCGCTGGAGGGACCCGCCCAGTCCCCAGCGGCCGGACAGCTCCGCCAGCGCCGCCGCGTCGCGCGGGGTGCGCGGCACGGCCGTGTCGACGTCCGGCAGCGGGACGTCCCGGGCCACGCGCACGACCTTCGGGGCCACCGCGAGATACGGGCGCGCCTCCTCCAGTCGTCTGCGCTGCGCCGGGGTGAGCTTCGCCCGCGGGTCGTCGACCGCGGCCATGATCCCGGCCAGGTCGCCGAAGGCGTCGAGCAGCCGGGCCGCCGTCTTCTCCCCGATGCCGGGCACACCCGGCAGACCGTCGCTCGGATCGCCGCGCAGCAGTGCCAGGTCCGCGTACCCGCCGCCGTCGACTCCATACTTCTCGCGCAGCACCGCCTCGTCGGTGAGCTGGAGCGTGCCGACACCCTTGAGCGGGTAGAGCACGCGCACCCCGCGCGCGTCGTCCACCAGCTGGTACAGATCGCGGTCGCCGGTGACGATGTCGACCGGGCCGGCGGCGCGGGCGGTGAAGGTGCCGATGACGTCGTCGGCCTCGTACCCGGCGACGCCCACGCGGGCGATGCCGAGGGCGTCGAGCACCGCCTCGATGACCGGGACCTGCGGCGAGAGGGTGTCGGGCACCTCCTCCTCGTCCGGGCCGCCCGGGTGCTCCGCGGCCACGCGGTGCGCCTTGTAGGACGGGATCAGCTCCACCCGCCAGTGCGGCCGCCAGTCGGCGTCCATGCAGGCCACCAGGTGGGCGGGCCGGTGGTCGCGGACCAGGCGGTCGATGAAGTCGAGCAGTCCGCGCACCGCGTTCACCGGGGTGCCGTCGGGGGCCCTGACGGACTCCGGGACGCCGAAGTAGGCGCGGAAGTACAGGGAGGCGCTGTCGAGGAGCATCAGTGGTCCGGTCACGCCTCGCATCATGCCGTACCCCACTGACAGTCACCCGGCGCCGTGTGAGCCACGCCACTTTTGTGTTTGCCCCCGGGGGACCTGGGCAGGCGCGGGCCCGAGCGAAGGTAGTTGCGTTATTCAACTGTTACTGATCCTTCGCAACTGTCCCTGTCCCCTATGACGAGAGGTGCGCGTGGCATCCAGGCTTGAGGCCCAACACCTGTACAAGGTGTTCGGCAGACGACCCGACGAGGCAGTGGAGAAACTCCGGCAGGGTGCCGGCCGCGACGAACTGCGGGCCGGCGGCACCACCGCCGCCGTCATCGACGCCTCCTTCACCGTGGACCCCGGACAGATCTTCGTCGTGATGGGGCTGTCCGGCTCCGGCAAGTCCACACTCCTTCGGATGCTGAACGGCCTCCTGGAGCCGACCGCCGGGCAGGTGCGCTTCGACGGCGAGGACCTGACCGCGCTCACCGACCGCGAACTGCGCGAGGTCCGCTCGAAGAAGATCAGCATGGTCTTCCAGCACTTCGCGCTCTTCCCGCACCGCAGCGTCCGCGACAACGCCGCGTACGGCCTGGAAGTGCAGGGCGTGCCCCGCGCCGAGCGCGCACGCCGCGCCGACGAGGCGCTCGCCCTGTGCGGCCTGGCCGGCTGGGAGGACTCCTGGCCCGACGAGCTGTCCGGCGGCATGCAGCAGCGCGTCGGCCTCGCCCGCGCGCTCGCCACCGACGCCGACCTGCTGCTGATGGACGAGTCCTTCAGCGCCCTGGACCCGCTGATCCGCCGTGACATGCAGGACCAGCTGCTCCAGCTCCAGAAGACCCTGAAGAAGACGATCGTGTTCATCACCCACGACCTCAACGAGGCCATGCGCCTGGGCGACCGGATCGCCGTCATGCGCGACGGCCGGATCGTGCAGAACGGCACCGCCGAGGACATCCTGCTGCGCCCGGAGGGCGACTACGTCGCCTCCTTCATCCAGGACGTCGACCGCTCCCGCGTTCTGACCGCGGAGTCGGTCATGGACCGCGAGGTGCGGGGCGACGAGGCCGACTGCGGTTGCCAGACCGCGACGCCGCACACCCCGTTCACCGAGCTGTGCGCGCTCAGCGCCCGGCTGCCCCACCCGGTCGCCGTGCTCGACGAGCACCGCGAGCTGGTGGGCGTCGTACCGCGCGGGCGGCTCATCGGCTTCCTCGCCGACGAGCCCGACGCCGCCGACGCCACGCCCGTGACCTGCGACGCGCCGCGCGGCAAGGGCGGCAAGGACGGCAAGAAGGAGGTGGCCCGTGCCTAGGATCCCGCTCGGCGACTGGGTCAACTCCGCGGTCGACTGGCTGCTGGGCCACATGTCCTGGCTCTTCGACTTCTTCAAGACCGTCTTCACCGGCGCCTACGACGGCATCAACGCCGTCCTCCAGGCGCCCGAGCCGTTGCTGCTGGCCGGCATCTTCGCGGTGCTCGCCTTCTGGCTGCGCGGCACCCTGGCCGGTGTCCTCGCCTTCGTCGGGTTCGCCTTCATCGACTCCCTCGGGCTGTGGGACGACGCGATGGTCACCCTGGCGCTCGTCCTGGTCGCCACGATCATCGCCCTGGTGATCTCCGTACCCGTCGGTGTCTGGGCGGCCCGTTCGGACCGGGTCAGCGCGATCGTGCGGCCCTTCCTGGACTTCATGCAGACGCTGCCGGCGATGGTCTACCTCATCCCGGCCATCCTGTTCTTCGGCACCGGCGGTCCCGCGGGCATCGTCGCCACCCTGATCTTCGCGCTCGCCCCCGGCGTGCGCATGACCGAGCTGGGCATCCGCCAGGTCGACAAGGAGCTGGTGGAGGCCGCCGAGGCGTTCGGCAGCACGCCCCGCAGCATCCTGCTGCGCGTCCAGCTGCCGCTGGCGCTGCCCACCGTGATGGCCGGCGTCAACCAGGTGATCATGCTCGGCCTGTCCATGGCCGCGATCGCCGGCATGGTCGGCACCGGCGGCCTCGGCGGCGACGTCAACGAGGCCATCGGCCAGCTCGACGTGGGCCTCGGCTCCGAGGCGGGCGTCGCCATCGTGATCCTCGCGATCTACCTGGACCGCATGACCAACGCCCTGGGCACCCAGGTCTCGCCGCTCGGCCGCCGGGCCGCCGCCCGCGCCCGCGCGCTGGCCGGCCTGAAGATCTGGTCGTACCGGCCCAGCCCGCAGATCGCCGTGATCGGCGTGGTCGTGCTCGCGCTGGCCGCCGGCGGCATGGGCGTCTTCGGGGGCGGCGACAGCGCCACCGCCGCCGACGACGGCCAGAACGTCGGCAAGGGCAAGAAGGTCACCATCGGCTACATCCCCTGGGACGAGGGCGTGGCCTCCACCTTCCTGTGGAAGGAGGTCCTGGAGCGGCGCGGCTACAAGGTCGACGCCCGCCAGTTCGACGCCGGACCGCTCTACACCTCGCTCGCCCAGGGCAGCGTCGACTTCGAGACGGACTCCTGGCTGCCCACGACCCACGCGCAGTACTGGAAGAAGTACGGCGACCGGCTCGACGACCTCGGCTCCTGGTACGGGCCGACCTCGCTGGAGCTGAGCGTGCCCTCGTACATGAAGGACATCAACTCCCTCGACGACCTCAAGGGCAAGGCGTCCCTGTTCGGCGGGAAGATCACCGGCATCGAGCCCAGCGCCGGCGAGATGGCCCTGCTCAAGAGCAAGGTCCTCAAGGACTATGGCCTGGACAAGGAGTACAAGGTCGTCGACAGCTCCACGCCCGCCATGCTGGCCGAGCTGAAGCGCGCCTACAGCAAGAAGGAACCGGTCCTCGTCACCCTGTGGTCGCCGCACTGGGCGTACAACGACTACGACCTGAAGAAGCTCAAGGACCCCAAGGGCGCCTGGGGCAAGGGCGACGGCGTGCACACGCTGTCCCGCAAGGGCTTCGCCGACGACAACCCGGTCGTCGGCGACTGGCTGAAGAACTTCAAGCTGGACGAGAAGCAGCTCACCAGTCTGGAGGCCGAGATCAACAAGGCCGGCAAGGGGCGGCAGCAGGACGCCGTGCGCACCTGGCTGAAGTCCAACCCGGGCGTCGTCGACAAGCTGGCCCCGGTGCCCGGCGGCGCCGGGAGCACCCCGGCCGAGGCCAAGCGCGCGCTGAACGTCGCCTGGTTCCCCTGGGACGAGGACGTCGCCGTCACCCACCTGTGGAAGCACGTCCTGGAGCGGCGCGGCTACAAGCTGAACCTCAAGCAGATGGACGTCGGCCCCGTCTACACCGGCCTGGCCGGCGGGGACATCGACCTCAACTTCGACGCCTGGCTGCCCTACGCCCAGAAGAACTACTGGGACAAGAGCAAGGACAAGCTCAAGGACCTCGGCACCTGGTACCAGCCGACGTCCCTGGAGATCGCCGTGCCGTCCTACGTCAAGGACGTGAAGTCCCTGGCGGACCTGAAGGGCAAGTCGTCCGAGTTCGGCGGGAAGATCATCGGCATCGAGCCGGGCACCGGTGAGATGACCCTCCTCAAGAGCAAGGTCCTGCCCGGCTACGGCCTGGACAAGGAGTACAAGGTCGTCGACGGCTCCACGCCCGCGATGCTCGCCGAGCTGAAGCGCGCGTACGCCAAGAAGCAGCCCGTCGCCGTCGTGCTGTGGTCCCCGCACTGGGCCTACAGCCGCTACGGCCTCACCAAGCTCGCCGACGACAAGAAGCTCTTCGGCGAGGGCAACACCATCCGCACCATCTCCAGCGAGAAGTTCCCCGAGCAGTACCCGCAGCTCACCGAGTGGATCAAGAAGTTCCGGATGAGCGAGGGCGAGCTGGGCAGCCTGGAGAGCGAGATCAACGCCCGCGGCAAGGCCCAGGAGGACGAGGCCGTCGACGCCTGGATCGCGAAGCACCCGGACGTCGTCCAGCGGATGACCCCGCAGTAGCGGCACCGGCGGCGCGCCCGGCGGCCCGCCGCACCGCACACCGCCCGAGGGGCGGGTCCGGCCACGCACCTGACGGTGTGGCCGGACCCGCCCCTCGGGCCGTCCACAGGGCGGATCCGGCCAATCACGGACCGTCACCCCACCGCCCCGTACGGCACCGGAGCCCGTACGGTGGCTGTGAGCGCGACCGGATCGCGGCGTGAACCAGGGGGTCGCGACGACGGGAGGCGTACGGGGAAGTGACGGGCAGGTGAAACGGTTTGCCGAACATGCGTAGGGTGCAGACAACTCAACAGGAGCGGTGCGCCCCGGCACGGAGCCCGGGACGGACCGCGCGGGGGCGGGCCGGCGAGCGGGCCCGCGGACAGCACGACGACGAGCGAAGGAGGGAGCCGGAGCGATGGGCGACCACAAAGAACAGCCCCTGCGCGTGGGCGCGGCCGTACGGCGCCGCCGCCGCGCGCTGAACCTGACCCTCGCCGTCGTGGCCGGGCGCAGCGGCCTGTCGGTGCCCTTCCTGAGCCAGATCGAGAACGACCGGGCCCGCCCCAGCCGAAGCTCCCTGGAGAAGGTCGCCGACGCGCTGCGCACCACCGCGGTGGAACTGCTGGCGGCGGCCGACCCGGCGTGCAGCGTCGACGTGGTCCGCGCCGAGCTGCCCGAGAGCGGCGAGCCGGAACCGGCGCCCCGGATGCGCGCCCTGGTCCGCGGCCACCACCAGCTGCACGCCTCGGAGTTCACCGGGGACCACGACGCAGGCCGCGAGTTCCAGCACCGCAACGACGAGCTGATGTACGTCGCCGACGGCGCGGTCGAGGTCGAGGCCGAGGGCCGCGCGTACCGGCTGGTGCGCGGCGACACCATGTATCTGACCGGCGGGGTGCGCCACCGCTGGCGGGCCACCGTCGCGGACACCCGCGTGATCGTGGTCGCGGTGGCCGAGCACATCGAGGCGGTGCAGGACCGGACGCGCTGATGGTCCGCGTCGTCTCCCTGGTCCCCTCGCTCACCGAGGCGGTCGCCGCGACCGTCCCCGGCGCGCTGGCCGGCGCCACCGACTGGTGCAGCCACCCGGCCGGCCTGGACGTCGTCCGTGTCGGCGGCACCAAGAACCCCGACACCGCCCGTATCGCCGCCCTCGCCCCCGATCTGGTGATCGCCAACGAGGAGGAGAACCGCGCGCCCGACCTCGACGCGCTGCGCGCCGCCGGGACCGAGGTGCTGGTGACCGAGGTGCGGGACGTACCGGGCGCGTTCCGCGAGCTGGCGCGGGTGCTGACGGCCTGCGGGGCGGCGGCCCGGCCGCGCTGGCTGGACGAGGCCGAGGCCGCCTGGGCGGCGCCGCCCGCTCCCGAGGTGCGTACGACCGCCGTCGTGCCGGTGTGGCGCAGGCCCTGGATGGTGCTCGGCCGGGACACCTTCGCCGGGGACGTGCTGGCCCGCCTGGGCGTCGACCACCTCTACGCCCGCCACGCCGAGCGCTACCCGCGCGTCCCGGTCGAGGATCTGCGGGCGGCCGCCCCGGACGTGGTCGTGCTGCCGGACGAGCCGTACCGGTTCACCGCCGCCGACGGCCCCGAGGTCTTCGCGGGCCTGCCCTGCGCGCTGGTCAGCGGACGGCATCTGACGTGGTACGGGCCGTCGCTGGCCGAGGCGCCGCGGCTGCTGGGCGAGGCGCTGCGAGCAGCGCTCCGCTGAGCAGTCCGCGCGCGGTGTGCACGGCCGCGGCGGCCCACGCGGTGAGCAGCACCGCGTACAGGGCCACGGCGAGCGTGTCGTACGCGACGAGATGGGTGTGCCGGGCCAGGGCCGAGGCGCCGGTCACACAGGTGCCCACCGGGAAGGTGAAGGACCACCACGTCATGGCGAAGCCCATGCCCTGCCGGGCGGCGCGCACCACCTGGGCGGCGGCGAAGGCGAACCAGAGCACGGCGAAGCCCATGACCGGCACCCCGTACAGCAGCCCGAAGACCGCGAAACCCGTGTCGAAGGGGGCCGGTACGACGCCCGGCGCGGTGTCCGCGAAGGCACCGGCGGCCGTCGTCGACTGCCCCAGCGGGCCCAGGACCAGGAACAGCGTCGGCGTCAGCGCGAGCGGCAGCGGCCCCACCAGCAGCAGCCGGCCCAGCACCAGCGGCAGCAGGGCGAGCGTCGCCAGCAGGCTCAGCCCGAACATCGCCACACAGCCCAGCAGCAGGGTCTCCCGCAGCTGACCGGCCGGCAGATGCAGCACCAGGGCGGGCCCCAGCGCGGCGGACACCATCGGCGCGACCACCGGCAGCAGCCACACCGGTGTCGTCTCGCGCGGCTCGATCCGGTGGTGCACGGCCATCAGGTACGGCACCGCGACCGCCGCCACCAGCCCGACCGCCGTACCGGCCGTGAACAGCGCGGTGTCCAGGACGAGCGCGGCGGACGCGCCGATCCAGTCCCGGCCCACCGAGAGCGCGCCGCCGCCCACGGCGAGCAGCGCCATCGAGAGACAGCCGTAGAACGGGGCCGCCGCCGGGTCCAGGAGGTGCGCGCGGGCCTGGTCGCGATGGTGGATCCAGTGCAGCGCGCGGGCCGTGAGCAGCACGGCGAGCTGGACCAGTGAGAGCGCCCAGACGGCCGCGCACACCGTGCGCAGCCCCGGGACGTGCACCGGCAGCGCCGCACCCGCCCCGGCGACGGCGGCGGTGCCCATGACCGAGCCGTACCAGTTGGGCCCCAGCAGGCGCAGGGCCGGGAGGCGGCGGGGGGCCGCCGGGCCGGGCGTACGGGCCGGAGGGGACGGGTGGGAGTGCTGTGCCGGGGAATGGGCTGCGGTGACCATGACTTGAGGCTTTCGCAGGGCCGCTGCCCCCACCAGGGGGTTTGTCTCTATCGGGGCATAAGCTGGCTTTATGGGAAGGAGGCCGGAGGTGGACGCAGGCAACGGCGAGGGGCGGCCGCCCGGGGCGGCGCCGCTGGCCCACCGGGTGCCGGACCTGGGCGCGCTGGAACTGCTCCTGGCGGTGGCGCGGCTGGGCAGCCTGGGCGCCGCCGCCCGCGAGCTGGGCATCACCCAGCCGGCGGCGAGCAGCCGGATCCGCTCCATGGAACGGCAGCTCGGGCTGGCCCTGGTGGACCGCTCGCCGCGCGGTTCCCGGCTGACCGACGCGGGCGCGCTGGTCACGGACTGGGCCCGGCGGGTCGTGGAGGCGGCGGAGGCGTTCGACGTGGGCGCGCAGGCGCTGCGCGACCGCCGGGACTCGCGGCTGCGGGTGGCGGCGAGCATGACGATCGCCGAGTATCTGCTGCCCGGCTGGCTGATCGCGCTGCGCGCGCGGCGCCCGGACACGGCGGTGTCGCTGCTGGCCGGGAACTCCGCGGTGGTCGCCGAACGGCTGCTGGCGGGCGAGGCGGACCTCGGTTTCGTGGAGGGGGTGTCGGTGCCGCCCGGACTGGACTCCGTGGTGCTCGCCCATGACCGGCTGACCGTGGTGACCGCGCCGGGCCATCCGTGGGCCCGGCGGCGGCGCCCGCTGGAGGCGGCGGAACTGGCCGCGACCCCGCTGATCCTGCGCGAGACGGGCTCCGGGACCCGGCAGGTGCTGGACGCGGCGCTGGGCGGGCTGGCCCGGCCGCTGATCGAACTCTCCTCCACCACGGCGGTGAAGGCGGCGGCCGTCAGCGGCGCGGGCCCGGCCGTCCTCAGCGAACTGGCCGTCGGCGACGAACTGACCCTGCGCCGCCTGGTGACCGTCCCGGTCCGGGACGTCGCCCTCCGCCGCGACCTGCGCGCGGTCTGGCCCACCGGCCACCGCCCGACGGGCCCCGCCCGGGACCTGCTGTCCTTGACCCGGACCTGATCCTGATCCGGACCTGATCCTGACCTGACCCGGGCCTGATCCGGGTCCGGCCGGGGAGGGCTGGGCGGGCGGGACGCGGTGCCGTGCGAAGGGGCCGCGCCGCCGCCGTGCCTCCGGCCAGGGACCCGTGCCGGACGCGGGCACGGGGTCGGTGCCCGAGCCGGTCCGCGTCCGAGCCGTGCGTATGGTCCATAGCCGCTCCGTGTGAAAGGGCCGCGCCTTCGTCGAGGGGGCCGGTCCGAGGCGCGCGCATGGTCATGCCCGATCCGCGGGCGCGTCGCGCGGGGTTCGCAGCCGGTCCGGGCGGGAGGGGCCTGCCGGGTGTCTGCGGGGGCGCTGGCCCGTTCGGGCGGGCCGTACGCGGTCCCCGTGCGGGGTGGCCGTCGGGGCGTCGCCGAAGGGCCGGCAAGTCGCCACCGGGGGCGTCCCCCCTCAGCCGCCGCCCGTCCCGGCCGCCGCCGCGACCAGGGCGCCCATCACGCGGGTGTCCTCGGCCATCTCCGGGTGCCACTGCACCCCCAGGGCCCAGGGGGCGCCGGGAGGTGGTTCGAGCGCCTCGACCGTGCCGTCCCCGGCGTGCGCGGAGGCGACGAGGCCGGCGGCCAGCCGGTCGACGGCCTGGTGGTGATAAGCCGGGACGGACGTGGGTTCCGGGACGGCCGCCGCGTACCGGGTGCCGGGCACCGGGACGACCGGGTGGGCGCCGAAGACGCCGACGGCCCCGGCGTGCCCGTCCAGGTGCTGCACCAGGGTGCCGCCCAGCGCCACGTTCAGCAGCTGCATGCCCCGGCAGATGCCGAGCAGCGGCACCCCGGCCGCCAGCGCGGCCCCGATCAGCGCGAGTTCCCAGGCGTCGCGGGCCCGCGCGGGCGGACCGGTGCGGGGATCGGGCGCGGCTCCGTACCGTACGGGCTCCACGTCCGGGCCGCCCGCGATCACCAGCCCGTCCAGCCGCTCCACGGCCGCCGCCGCCCGCTCGGGCGCGTCCGGCGGCAGCATCGCGGCGAGGCCGCCCGCGCGCTGCACCAGCCGCGGGTAGCCGGCCGGCAGCAGCGCGGCCTCCAGCTCCCACACGCCCCAGCGCGCGCCCGGCTCCAGATACGTACTGACGCCGATCAGCGGTCGTCGCGCGCTCGTCGCGGTCATCGGACCCTCCCCGCTCGCAATGGTGTGCGTCCATACCTAACGCACCCGGGCGCCCCGACGCACTCACGCGCGCGTGCCCGTGCCCCGGCGCCCCGGTCACCCGCGCGCGCGTGCCCTCGCCCTCGCCCTCCCGGAGCCCGCCGCGCGGCGCCCGCCCGCCGGTCCGCCCGCGGGTCCGCCCGGCTCGCCCGGTTCACGCCAGGAAGCCCCGCAGCAGCGCCGCCGTCCCCGCGCAGTGCTCGCGCGCCCGCTCCCGTGCGCCGTCCGCGTCCCCGGCCAGCACCGCCGCCACCAGCGCGGCGTGCTGGCGCTGCGAGTGCTCCAGGTTGCGCACCAGCAGCGGGATGCAGTCCAGCAGGTCGTTCACCGTGGCCCGGACCGCCGCGTACTGCGCGGCCAGCGTCGGGGAGCCGCACAGCTCGGCCAGCGTCAGGTGCAGCAGCGTGTCCCGGCGCCGGTACTCCGCGGGCGGCACGTCCCGGGTGTGCTCCAGCGCCGCCCGCAGCCGCCGCTCCTGGTCGCCCGTCAGCCCGTGCGCCGCGCACAGCCCGGCCGCCCCGGCCTCCAGCACCTCGCGGAAGCGCAGGACGTCCTCCAGGTCGACCGCGGCCACCCGCCGCCGCAGCTCGTCCCCGCCGTCCGTGCCCGCGTCCGCGCGCGGGCGCACGAACGTACCGCCGTAGCGCCCCCGCCGTGCTTCCACGAGCCCCTGCTCATGGAGCACCTTCAGCACCTCGCGCAGCGTCACCCGGCTGATCCCCAGCCGGGCGGCCAGCTCGCGCTCGGCCGGCAGCCGCTCACCCGCCGGCACCAGCCCCAGCCGCACCACCAGCAGAATCTGCTCCAGCGCCTCCTCGAAGCCGTTGCCCGCGCGCACCGGCCGCAGCAGCGCCGCGAGCCGGTCCCCGCCCGCCCCGGTCGAACCCGTGTCCCCAGCCATCCGGCCGCGCCCCCTTCCCAGCCAATGGTCCAGGGTCATACCTTATGGCGCACGGCGTCGGCCGAACGGCCGGCGAAGCCCGAGGAGGCCCGCCCGTGGCAGACCGCACACCCCCGCTCACCGTCGAGGAACTGCGGACGCTCGTCGCGGGCGGCGACATCGACACCGTCGTCCTGGCCTTCCCCGACATGCAGGGACGGCTCCAGGGCAAGCGCTTCGCCGCCCGTTTCTTCCTCGACGAGGTCCTGCGGCACGGCACCGAGGGCTGCACCTACCTCCTCGCCGTCGACGCCGAGATGAACACCGTCGACGGCTACGCCCTGTCCTCCTGGGACCGCGGCTACGGCGACTTCGCGATGCACCCCGACCTCGCCACCCTGCGCCGCCTCCCCTGGAACCCGGGCACCGCCCTGGCCGTGGCCGACCTCGCCTGGCACGACGGATCCCCGGTGAGCGTCGCCCCCCGGCAGATCCTGCGCCGCCAGCTCGACCGGCTCGCCGAGCACGGCTGGCGGGCCCAGGCCGGCACCGAGCTGGAGTTCATCGTCTTCCAGGACACCTACGAACAGGCGTGGGACGGCGGCTACCGCGGCCTCACCCCGGCCAACCGGTACAACGTCGACTACTCGATCCTCGGCACCGGCCGCGTCGAACCGCTGCTGCGCCGCCTGCGCAACGACATGGCGGGCGCCGGTCTCACCGTCGAGTCCGCCAAGGGCGAGTGCAACCTGGGCCAGCACGAGATCACCTTCCGCTACGACGAGGCCCTGGTCACCTGCGACCAGCACGCCGTCTACAAGACCGGCGCCAAGGAGATCGCCGCCCAGGAGGGCGTCTCGCTCACCTTCATGGCCAAGTACGACGAACGTGAGGGCAACTCCTGCCACATCCACCTCTCCCTCACCGACACCGACGGCACCGGCGTCATGGCCGGCCCGGAACCGGGGGAGATGTCCGAGGTCATGCGGCACTTCCTCGCCGGACAGCTCGCCGCGCTGCGCGACTTCTCCCTGCTCTACGCCCCCGGCATCAACTCCTACAAGCGGTTCCAGCCCGGCTCCTTCGCCCCCACCGCCGTCGCCTGGGGCCACGACAACCGCACCTGCGCGCTGCGCGTCGTCGGCCACGGCCCCTCGCTGCGCTTCGAGAACCGGCTGCCCGGCGGCGACGTCAACCCGCACCTGGCCGTCGCCGGACTCGTCGCCGCGGGCCTGCACGGCGTCGAACAGCGGCTGCCGCTGCCCGAGCCGTGTCCCGGCAACGCCTACACCGCGGACTACGCACACGTCCCCACGACCCTGCGCGAGGCCGCCGAGCTGTGGGAGAACAGCCCGATCGCGAAGGCCGCCTTCGGCGACGAGGTCGTCGCGCACTACCGCAACATGGCGCGCGTCGAACTCGACGCCTTCGACGCCGCGGTCACCGACTGGGAGCTGCGCCGCTCCTTCGAACGCATGTGAGAGGCCCCGCCTTGCCGAACGAGTTCCAGCCCGAGCACGCACCCGAACTCCTGGTCCTCGACCCGGCCACCGAGGAGACGGTCGCCGTCGTCCCCGCCGCCGACGCCACCGACGTGGACCGCGCCGTCGTCCGCGCGAGCGCCGCCCAGCGCTCCTGGGCGGGCGCCGCCCCCGCCGACCGGGCCCGGCTGCTGCGCCGCTTCGCCGACGTCGTCGACGCCCACGCCGAGGAACTGGCCCAGCTGGAGGTCCGCGAGGCCGGGCATCTCGTCGGCGACGCCCGCTGGGAGGCCGGCAACGTCCGCGACCTGCTGCTGTACGCGGCCGGCGGCGCCGAACGGCTGCTCGGCCGGCAGATCCCGGTGCCCGGCGGCTGGGACGTCACCTTCCTCGAACCGCTCGGCGTCGTCGGTGTGATCGCCCCCTGGAACTTCCCCATGCCGATCGCCGCCTGGGGCTCCTTCCCGGCCCTGGCCGCGGGCAACGCGGTCCTGCTCAAACCCGCCGAGACCACCCCGCTCACCGCCCTGCGCCTGGCGGAACTCGCCCTGGAGGCGGGCCTGCCCGAGCACCTGTTCCAGGTACTGCCCGGACACGGCCGCGTCGCGGGCCGCGCGCTGGTCGACCACCCCGGCGTGGCGAAGATCGTCTTCACCGGCTCCACCCGCACCGGCCGCGAGATCATGGAGCGCTGCGCCCGGCACGTCAAGCCCGTCACCCTCGAACTGGGCGGCAAGAGCCCCAGCATCGTCTTCGCCGACGCCGACCTGAGGGCCGCCGCCGACCCGTCCTCCTTCCTGGACAACGCCGGACAGGACTGCTGCGCCCGCACCCGCGTCCTCGTCCAGGAGTCCGCCTACGACGAGGTGCACGCACTGCTCGCCGAGGCCCTGGCCGCCGTCGTGGTGGGCGACCCGGCCGACGAGAAGACCGGGATGGGCCCGCTGATCTCCCGCGCGCAGCGGGACCGCGTACGGGCCTACGCGCCGCCCGGAGCACCGGCGCTGCGCGGCACCGCGCCCGGCGGACCCGGCTTCTGGTTCCCGCCGACCGTGCTCACCGGGGAGCGGCCGGACTCCGCCGCCGCCCGCGAGGAGATCTTCGGCCCGGTCGCCGTCCTGCTGTCCTTCACCGACGAGCAGGACGCGATCCGCCTCGCGAACGACACCCCCTACGGTCTGTCCGGCTCCGTGTGGACCCGGGACGTGGGCCGCGCCCTGCGCGTCGCCCAGGGCGTCCGGGCCGGGAACCTGTCCGTCAACTCGCATGCCAGCGTGCGCTACTGGACGCCGTTCGGCGGGGCCAAGCAGTCCGGCCTCGGCCGCGAACTCGGCCCCGACGCCCTGACCGCCTTCACCGAGACCAAGAACGTCTTCCTCAGCACGGAGGGGCCCGCACAGTGAGCGAAAGCGAAGAGGAAGAGACAGCTCCCGCGGCCGTCTGCCGGCGGCTGGTCGGCCGTACCGCCGTCGTCACCGGTGCGGGCAGCGGCATCGGCCTCGCCGCCGCGCGCCGGCTCGCCGCCGAGGGCGCGCACGTCGTCTGCGGCGACATCGACGAGCGGGGCGGCAAGGCGGCGGCCGAGGCCGTCGGCGGACTGTTCGTCCAGGCCGACGTCACCGACCCCGGTCAGGTCGAGGCGCTGTTCCGGGCGGCGTACGACACCTACGGCAGCGTCGACGTCGCCTTCAACAACGCCGGCATCTCCCCGCCCGACGACGACTCCATCCTGGAGACCGGCCTGGAGGCGTGGCAGCGCGTCCAGGACGTCAACCTCACCTCCGTCTACCTGTGCTGCAAGGCGGCCCTGCCGTACATGCGGCGCCAGGGCCGGGGCTCCATCATCAACACCGCCTCCTTCGTGGCCCGGATGGGCGCGGCCACCTCGCAGATCTCCTACACCGCCTCCAAGGGCGGCGTGCTGGCCATGTCCCGGGAACTGGGCGTGCAGTTCGCCCGCGAAGGCATCCGGGTGAACGCGCTGTGCCCCGGACCGGTCAACACCCCCCTGTTGCGGGAGCTGTTCGCCAAGGACCCGGAGCGCGCGGCGCGCCGCCTCGTGCACATTCCGCTCGGCCGGTTCGCCGAGGCCGAGGAGATCGCCGCCGCCGTCGCCTTCCTCGCCAGCGACGACTCCTCCTTCGTCAACGCCACCGACTTCCTGGTGGACGGCGGCATCTCGGGGGCGTACGTCACCCCGCTCTAGACGCTCTCCGGGGGAAGCGACCCGGGCGTCGGCCCGGCTCAGCACGTCCGCCGAACCGAGGGGGTCTCGTGGCACGGACGATGACGCAGAAGGTCGAACAGCGGCTCGCCCAGCAGGCGGCGCCCGGCGAGCGGGTGCTCTTCGGGGCACCGGTCTTCCGGACCGACGGTGTACGCACCACGGCGACCGGCGCCGGTGCGGGTCCGGGCGGTGCGGGCGGCGCGGCGGAGGTGGCCGCGTTCACGCGGCGCGGCCCGACCGCGCCTCCCACGGTGCCGGTCCGGATCCCCGGACGAGTGGTCGTCGCGCTCACCACCCGGCGGCTGCTGGTCTTCTCCGTCACGGGCGCCGTCGTCGCCGGGCCCGGCGAGCTGCTGCACTCCTTCCCGCTGGAGGAGATCGCCTGGGTGGGGAAGCCGCAGCTGGTCACCGGCGCCGCGCAGGCGCTCCGGGTGCGGATCGGCATCGCCGGGACGGGCGTGCTGGCCTACGGACACCCCAGGCGGCGGGTGGCCGAGGGCCGCCTCATGACGGGGCGTCTGATACGGGAACTCGCCGCCCGGCCGAGGACGCGGGAGCCTGGCTCCGGGGACGGGGCCGCGAGCGGCTGACACACGCGAGCGACGGAGCCGCGCGAGCGGCTGACGTACGCGAGCGGCGGACGCACGGCCGCGCCCCGGCAGGGCACGGCCACCGGCCACCTGTGACGGCGGGGCGATCCGCCCTACAGTGCCCAGGTGAGCATGACGCCCCCGCCCGGCTGGTACCGCGACCCGTCGGTCCCGCACCTGGAACGCTGGTGGGACGGGACCGCCTGGAGCGAGCACCGGCGCTCACCGGAGACCGTGCCGCTCCCGCTGGTCGTCCCGGCCGCCCGGCGCCCGGCACGCGCCAGGGCGGTGGCGCTCGCCGCCGCCGGGTCCGTCCTGGCCGCCGCGATCGTCACCGGTGCGGTCCTGCTCCACGACGGCGGTGACCGCGGCGACGGCGCGACGAGCACCGCCCCCGGCGGCCCGGCCGCGACGGACACCGCCACCGCCCCGGCCGCCCCGCCGGACTCGTCCGGTCCGTCCGGCCGGGCCGGTCCGTCCGACGCGTCCGTGGTGGTCGACCAGCTCAACGGCATCACCCTGCCGCTCCCGGCCGGCTGGGAGGCGCCGCAGAACGTCTCCCAGGACGACGTCGTCATGACCACCCACGGCGTCTACGACTGCCCGGCGGGACGCGGGCTGTGCCGGCACGGCCTGGTCAGCACCCTGACCCCCGCCTCGTCCGACGGCGCCCGGCCCGAGACCCTGGCCCGGAACGACATCGCCGACGCGGCCGACGCCGCCTACGGGCGGAACGCGGCGGGCGACACGCCGTACGACGGCATCACCGCGCACCAGGACGTCGCCGCCGGGCAGGTGGCCGTCGCGGGCCGGGCGGGCTACTTCGTGCGCCGCCGGGTCCGCACCGCCAAGGGGCCCGGCGGCTACGTGGAGTCGCTGGCCTTCTCCTCCAGCACGGGCGTCGGCGCTCCCGTCATCGTCCGCTTCGTCCTCGACGCGGGCCCGGACGGGCCGCCCCTGGCCGACATCGACCGGATCACCAAGGGCATCCGGCCGATCGGCGCCACCGGCGCGGACGGCGGTGTGGGCAGCAGCATCGGCCCGTCGTCCGGCTGAGCCCGGCCGGACCTCGGAGGCCGGACGGGCCCCGGAGACCCGACCGGGCCTCAGAGGACCGGGCCTCAGAGGAAGGTGTGGCCCTCGCCGCGGTACGTCGGCACGGTCGCCGTCACCCGGTCGCCCTCGACGAGATGCAGCGCGTCGAACCGCTCGCACAGCTCACCGGCCTTGGCGTGCCGGAACCACACCTTGTCGCCGATGAGCAGGTCGTCGGCGGGCGGGCCGAGCAGCGGGGTCTGCACCTCACCGGGGCCCTCCTGCGGGTCGTAGCGCAGGCCCTCGGGCAGATACGGCACCGGCAGCCGGTCCGCTCCCGCCGCCCCCGACGCGGGGTAGCCGCCGCCCAGCACCGTGACCACCCCGACCCCCGGGCGCCGCACCACCGGCTGGGCGAACAGCGCCGCCGGACGGCCCCGGAAGGACGTGTAGTTGTCGAACAGGCGCGGCACGTACAGCCCCGAACCCGCGGCGATCTCGGTCACCGCCGCCTCCGCCGCGGTGTGCTGCACACTGCCCGTGCCGCCGCCGTTGACGAACTCCAGGTCCGGCGCCACCGCGCGGACCGCCCGCACCACGGCGGCCCGCCGCTCGGCCAGTTCGCGGCGCGCCGCCGACTGCATCAGCCGGATCGCCCGCGACCGCAGCGGCCGCCCCGCCACCGCGTCGCCCACGCCCGCGACATGCCCCTCGTACGCCATGAGCCCGACCAGCCGGAACCCCGGCCGCCGGGCCACCGCGCGGGCCATCTCGGCGATCTGGGCGGGGGAGTGCAGCGGGGAGCGGAGCGCGCCGACGCGGAACCGGCCGCCGAACATCCGCAGCGACGTGTCCAGTTCCAGGCACACCCGTACGGTCTCGCCGCCGCCCTCGCGGCAGGCGTCGATCAGGTCGAGCTGGGCCGGGTCGTCGACCATCACCGTGACGGCGGCGGCCGGCTTGGGATCGGAGGCCAGTTCGGCGAAGCCGGCGCGGTCGGCGGACGGGTAGGCGAGCAGGACGTCCTCGAACCCGGACCGGGCCAGCCACAGCGACTCGGCGAGCGTGAACGACATGATGCCCGCGAAGCCGTCCTTGGCCAGGGCCCGTTCGAGCAGCGCGCGGCAGCGCACGGACTTGCTGGCCACCCGGACCGGTTTGCCGCCGGCCCGGCGCAGCAGATCGTCGGCGTTGGCGTCGAAGGCGTCCAGGTCGACGATCGCGACGGGGGCGTCGAGATGGGCGGTGGCCCGGTCGTAACGGGCCCGGTCGGCGGCGCGTGCGGTCATGCACGCAGCCTGCCAGACAGGATTACCGCAGGGTAGGGGGACGTTACGGGCAGATCCCCCGGGCCCGCGGTCCGGTTCCCGCCGTCGCGCGCCCAGCCCGTAGAGTGACGCGCACGTGCGGCGCGGGGGCGGCACGATCCCGGCCACCGAGGCGAGCCGGGATGGCTCCTCGTCCGTACGGGTATGCGTGTCCGGTGACGACCAGTCGGCGCCGGGCGGGGCGACGAGGACGGCGGCCGGGCACGAGAGCACGGCTCGGCACAGTGAAACGGGGGGTGCATGAGCACGGAAGCACGCCACGCTCCGATACCTCCGCGCCCCGCGCACCCGCCCCGCACTCCGGCGCACCCGGCCGACGAACCCCGCGCCCCCCGGAGCGACGCCACGGCGCCCTCGGGCCCGCAGCCGGTGCGGCCGGCGCAGACCGTGCATCCGGCCCCGGGCGCGCGTCCGGCCCAGAGCGCGGCCGGGGGCGTGGGCGGGGCCGTCCCGGACAGCCCGCCTCCGCCGCCCGCCTCGGCCCGCTTCCCCGACGCGCCGCCCCGCGTCGGACGCGCGGACGCGGCGCGCGACGGCGCCCCCGGTACGTCTCCCGGCGCCTTCGCCGGGGGCGGGACGGGGACGCGGTCCGCTTCCCCGCACGCCCCACGGCCCGCGGAGGGCACCGGGACCGCCGTCGGCGGCGAGGACCGCCACCCGCGAGCGCCCCACGCCCCGCACCGCCCGGTCCGCCCGGCCGGGCCCGCGCCCGCCGTGCCTCCGTCCGCGACCGCCGCGTCCCCGTCCGCGCCCCGGCGCGCGGTGCCGGGGCCGGGCCGCGGCGCGGCGCAGTCGGCCGACAGGTCCGCGCCGGGCGCGGGACCCGGTCCCGTGTACGGGACGCGGCGCGCGGCCGGCGGGCCCTCCGGCTCCGGCACCGGCCCGGATCAGGGACCGCTCCCGGCCGCCGGGCCCCTCCCCGGCGCGGGCGCCGCCTCCCCCCGTACCGCGCCCGACCCGTCCGTCCCGCCCGCGCCGTCCGTCCCGCGCGTCCCGGCCGCGGAAGCCGGGCCGACGACGCCCGGCCACGGCGTACCGCCCGCTCCTGCGGCCCGGCCGCCGCGCCCGCCCGTCCCGCCCGCCCGGCACCCCGGCCGCCCCGGCCCACGACCGGCCCACGACGGTTCCCCCAGAACCGGCACCGGCACCGGCGAGCCCCCCGCCGCGCCCGGCCCCGCGCTGCCGTGGACCACGCCCGGCGCGTACGGCACACCCGCGGCACCCGGGACGCGTACGGCACCCGGGACACGTACGGCACCCGCCGCCCCCACCGCCCCCGGCGCGTACCCCGGCCCGGCCCGCCCCTACGTCCTGCTCGGCGAGCCGGAGGGCTACGACGCGCGCGGGCGCGGGCGCGCCCTCGGTGTGCGGATCCGGCCCCGGGCCGCGCTGGCCGCCGCGTGCGTGGTCCTCGGACTCGGACTCATCGGCGGCGCCGTGACCGGCAGTTGGCTCACCGGCGACTCGGGCGACGGCGGCGCCGCCGGTACCTTCGCCGCGGCGGGCACCCTGTGGCACAGCATTCCGGTCGACCGGCTCTTCCCGCCCACCGTGGACGGCCGGGGCGCCGGACCCGGCGGCGCCGACCGCACCTGGACCCGGATCGCCGTCGCCCCCGACAGCGGCTGCGCCGACGCCTTCGACCCGCTGCTGCGCAAGGCCCTCTCCCCGGTCGGCTGCACCCGCCTGCTGCGCGCCACCTACACCGACGCCACCCAGAGCTTCGTCACCACGGTCGGCCTGCTCTTCACCAAGGCCGACGCCCCGGCCATGCGTTCCCTGGCCGTCCGCTTCCGCGACGAGGGCCTCGACCGCCGCACCGACCTGCTGCCCCGCCCCTACGCCGCGCCGGGCACCGTCGCCGCCGCCTTCGGCGACCGGCAGCGCGCGTCCTGGACGGTGTCCGTGCTGACGGAGGCCCCCGTGGTGGTGTACGCCGTCTCCGGCTGGGCCGACGGCCGCGCGGCCGACGTCCCGCAGCCCGCCGCCGACGCGATGAAGGCGGGCGCCGCCACGCCCGCCGCCCAGGCGGGACTCGGCCACGAGGCGAAGGGCCTGGCCGACCGCATCGAACGCGGCTTCCGCACCACCGCGGGCCAGGCCACGGAGAAGCCCTCATGAGACCCGCCGTCCGGCGCCGCAGCGGTGCCCTGAGCCTGTTCCTGGCCGCCGCGCTCGCGCTCGTCCCGGCCACCGCCGCGCACGCGGACGGCATCCGCGCCCAGCAGTGGGCCCTGGACGCCCTGCACACCCAGGACCTGTGGCACCACACCCGGGGCAAGGGCGTCACCGTCGCCGTCCTGGACACCGGTGTCGAGGCCGACCACCCCGACCTCGCGGGCAACGTCCTGCCGGTCAAGGACCTGATCGGGTTCGGCGCGCGGCGCGGTGACGGCACCTGGGCCCGGCACGGCACCGCCATGGCCGGCATCATCGCCGGGCACGGACACGGCCCCGGCGGCTCCGACGGCGTCATGGGGATCGCGCCCGAGGCCGAGATCCTCCCCGTCCGGGTGATCCTGGAGGACGACGACAAGGCACGCGCCCAGGCGCGCACCACCCGGGGCAACGCGCTCGCCGACGGCATCCGCTGGGCCGCCGACCACGGCGCCGACGTCATCAACCTCTCCCTGGGCGACGACTCGGACTCCGCCCACCCCGAGCCCGCCGAGGACGAGGCCGTCCAGTACGCGCTGAAGAAGGGCACCGTCGTCGTCGCCTCGGCGGGCAACGCCGGCGACAAGGGCGACCACGTCTCCTACCCGGCCGCCTACCCGGGCGTGATCGCGGTGACCGCCGTGGACCGCTACGGCACCCGGGCCGCCTTCTCCACCCGCCGCTGGTACGCCACCGTCAGCGCGCCCGGCGTCGACATCGTCATCGCCGATCCGGACCACAAGTACTACAAGGGCTGGGGCACGAGCGCGGCCTCCGCCTTCGTCTCGGGCGTCGTCGCCCTCATCGAGGCGGCGCATCCGGGCCTGGCCCCGGCGCAGATCAAGAAGGTCCTGGAGGACACGGCCCGGGACGCCCCGGTCGGCGGACGCGACGACTCCCGCGGCTTCGGCATGATCGATCCCGTCGCCGCCGTCGAGGCCGCCGGCCGGCTGAAGCCCGCGGAGCTGCGCACGGCGGCCTACGGCGGACGGTACTTCGGCCCCGGCCCCGACCCGGCGGGCTCGGACGACGGGACCGACTGGGCGGGCCTCCTCGCCGGCGGTACGGGCGGCGTCCTGCTGGTCGCGGCGGTCCTCCTGTGGCGCGGCCGGCGCGCCCGCGACACCGCCGACACCACCGCCGACACCGCCGTCGGCTTCCAGCCGTAGGCGCCCCGGGCTTCCAGCCGTGGCCCTCCGGGCGAGCCCCCTGACACGGTCAGCCGGCGACGGACGGCGCGGTGGCCGAGAAAGGCGAAGGGGAAGGCGGAGGGAAAGGCGAAGGGGCAGGGGGAGCGCCCGGGGCGAACACCGACACCGCCGCCCGCGCCGACTCCTCCACCAGCAGGACGCCCTCCTCCTTCGTCGCGTTGCCGTGCGACAGCACCGCCACCAGCCGGTCGGCGCCGCCCGCCGTCACCCGGCCGATGCTGTTGACGACCCACAGGCGGGTGGTGCCGCGCGGCAGCCAGCCGTTCTTCAGGGCCCAGTCGGAGCCGTCGGCCGCGGCGGACACCCCCCAGTCCTGGCCCTCGGCGATCCGCCCCATCAGCGTCCGGACGTACGCGCGCGAAGCGGCGTCCAGCGGTGACCCGGCCGTCCCGAAGACCTGCCGGAGCAGGGTGACCTGGTCGGCGGCGGTGGTCCGGGTCAGCCCCCACAGCGGGCCCTCGCCGCCCGTGGTCCCCGTCAGCCCGAACCGGCGGTGCGCCGCGTCCAGCCCGGCGGCCCCGCCGATGCCCCGCCACAGCGCCGAGGCCGCGTCGTTGTCGCTGTGCTCGACCATGGCGGCCGCGTCCGTCCGCTCCCGCGCGGTCGGCGGCCGTCCCGCGTCCTGCGCCCGCAGCAGCACGGCCGCCAGGATGCCGACCTTGACGATGCTCGCCGTCTCGAACGTCCCGTCCCCGTACCGGGCGCACTCCCCGGAGGCCGGGTCGCGGACCGCCACCGAGACGGCGGCGCCGCCGGCCACCGCCACGGACCGCATCGCCGCCCCCAGCAGCGCACCGCGGTCCACCACCGGCTCCCGCACGGCCCCCATCTCCGCCCTCCCGCTCGACCCCGCCGCCGACGATACGCGGCCCCGGATAGGCTCGGAGCCGTGGCGAACAAGAACATCCCGGACCCCGGTTTCTCCGACGACGACGGCTCGGCCGACCCCGCGCTGAGCGCGGCGCTCGCCGCCTGGGCGCAGGACCGCACCGCCGTGGACGGCGTGCTGCGCGCCCTCAAGGGCGCCCGGCTGCTGGTGCCCGTCGTGGCCGTCCTCGGCGAGGTCGAGGAGGACGAGAACGGGCTGCGCCGCGAGAAGACCAGCGACATGGCCGTACCGACCCTGAAGGCGGGGCACCGCACCGCGCTGCCCGCCTTCACCTCCACCGCCTCGCTGGCCCGCTGGGATCCGGCGGCCCGCCCGGTCGCCGTACCGCTGCACCAGGCGCTTCAGGCCGCCGCGCACGAGAAGGCCGACACGGTCGTGCTGGACCTGGCCGGGCCGGTGGCGTTCGAGCTGACCGGGGCCGCGCTGCGCGCGCTCGCCGAAGGCCGGACGACGGCCGACCCGCTCGCCGACCCGGCGGTCCTGGCGGCCGTACGCGACGCGGTGGCCGCCGAACCGGCGGTGCTGAGCGCCCGCCTGGGGCCGGGGCAGGCGGACGGCACCCTCGCGCTCGTCCTCGACCCGGCCGCCACGCAGGCCCCGGCCGACACCGCCCGCGCGGTCGCCGGCCGCCTGGCCGCCAGCGAGGCGCTGAGGGCCCGCCTGGTGCGCGGCCTCGACCTGGCACTGCTGCCGGCCGGGGCGACGCCGCCGGGCGAGCCCTTGTACGTGCGGGGGTAGTCTCCGGTACCCGCGGGGAAGTCCTCGTAGGCGTACCTGAGGGGCGGTCCTCGCACGCCTCTCGCGGCCGCGACGCGCGGGTCAGCCGTAGACCGGGCCCGTGTACTTCTCGCCCGGACCCTGGCCCGGCTCGTCCGGCACGACCGACGCCTCGCGGAACGCCAGCTGCAACGACTTCAGGCCGTCCCGCAGCGGCGCCGCGTGGAAGGAGCTGATCTCGGTCGCGCTCGCGTCCAGCAGTCCGGCGAGCGCCGTCACCAGCTTGCGGGCCTCGTCCAGGTCCTTGTACTTGTCGCCCTCGTCCGTCAGGCCGAGCTTCACCGCGGCGGCGCTCATCAGGTTGACGGCGACCGTCACGATCACCTCGACCGCGGGGACCTCCGCGATGTCTCGGGTCATGGCGTCGAAATCGGGGGTCTCAGGAGGGGTCTCACTCATGCCCCACACGATAGGCGGTCCCGCCCGCCGCGCCCCGATTAGCCCTGGTCCGGTCGGCCTGCTAATCTGGTGGGCGACCGGCTGGACACGCATGCCCCACGGCGAGCGGGCCCGGCCCACAAGTGGAGGCTTCGAACTCCCACCCGACCGCCCCCCGGGCGGCGGGTCACCGGTCAGACGGCCCCGTCCCAGCGGCGGCGATCCGTCCGAATGCGCGCCCCGCGGCCATCGCGGCGGTCGCTCCGGTAGTTCGAGGAGCCCCGCCTGTGATCGTCCGGGGCATTTTTGTTGCTGCGGCGCGGTTAGGTCTTACGAACACAGACGTACGCGGCTGTCCGCCAGACCGCCGCGTGGTGCTACCGAGGAGGATCCATCAGCGCCGAGCCCCGCATCAACGACCGGATTCGCGTTCCCGAGGTGCGACTTGTCGGTCCCAGTGGCGAGCAGGTGGGCATCGTCCCGCTGGCCAAGGCACTGGAGCTTGCGCAGGAGTACGACCTGGACCTGGTCGAGGTCGCGGCGAACGCCCGTCCGCCCGTGTGCAAGCTCATGGACTACGGGAAGTTCAAGTACGAGTCGGCCATGAAGGCCCGTGAGGCGCGCAAGAACCAGGCGCACACGGTCATCAAGGAGATGAAGCTCCGGCCGAAGATCGACCCGCACGACTATGACACCAAGAAGGGTCACGTCGTCCGGTTCCTCAAGCAGGGCGACAAGGTCAAGATCACGATCATGTTCCGTGGTCGCGAGCAGTCCCGGCCCGAGCTGGGCTACCGGCTGCTGCAGCGCCTCGCGGAGGACGTCCAGGACCTCGGTTTCGTCGAGTCGAACCCGAAGCAGGACGGCCGCAACATGATCATGGTTCTCGGTCCGCACAAGAAGAAGACCGAGGCGATGGCCGAGGCCCGCCAGGCGCAGGAAGCCCGCAAGGCAGACGCGAAGGCCAACCCCGGCAAGTCGCAGAACGCCGCGGACACCGAGACGCCTGCCGAGGAGCCCGCCGAGGAGCACGCCGAGGCGTGACCTCCGGGGACCCCGCGTCCCAGGTTGTAACCGAAACAAGAGCGACGCTCCACCGTGCCCGGTTCTCGCGACCGGGCACCGGAGCGCCACCGACGAGGAGAGAACGGCGCTATGCCGAAGAACAAGTCGCACAGCGGTGCCAGCAAGCGCTTCAAGGTCACCGGCTCCGGCAAGGTGCTCCGTGAGCGCGCCGGCAAGCGCCACCTGCTCGAGCACAAGTCGTCCCGTCTGACGCGTCGCCTCACCGGCAACGCCGAGATGGCCCCGGGCGACGCCAAGAAGATCAAGAAGCTTCTCGGCAAGTGACGTCGCGGCGCCCGATCGGCTGATCCGGCGCACCGCACGTCAGGACCGGGACCCAATCGTTTCCGGGCCGTGTGAAGACCCCCACGGCCCCGCTACAAGGAGTCAAACAAGTGGCACGCGTCAAGCGGGCAGTCAACGCCCACAAGAAGCGCCGGGCGATCCTCGAGCAGGCCTCCGGCTACCGCGGTCAGCGCTCGCGCCTGTACCGCAAGGCCAAGGAGCAGGTCACCCACTCGCTGGTCTACAACTACAACGACCGCAAGAAGCGCAAGGGTGACTTCCGCCAGCTGTGGATCCAGCGCATCAACGCCGCTGCCCGCGCCAACGGCATCACGTACAACCGCTTCATCCAGGGTCTGAAGGCCGCCAACGTCGAGGTCGACCGCAAGATCCTCGCCGAGCTGGCCGTGAACGACGCGAACGCGTTCGCCGCGCTCGTCGAGGTCGCGCAGAAGGCTCTGCCCAGCGACGTCAACGCGCCGAAGGCCGCGTGACGCCGCACCGGACCTGAGCCGGTGACCGAAGGACCCGCAGGCTTCACGGCTTGCGGGTCCTGCTGTTGGGGGCCCGCGCGCGGCATACCCGCCACGAGACGTCCTCCGAGAGCGATCCTTCTGAGAGCAATCCTTCCGAGAGCAATTCTTCCGAAAGCAAGAGGATGCCGCCCGCCACTCCCGAGCTGATCTCCCCCCGCTCCGCCCGCGTCGGCGCCGCCCGGCGGCTCGCCAAGCGGAACTTCCGGGGCAAGGACCGGCTGTTCCTCGCCGAGGGACCGCAGGCCGTACGGGAGGCCGCCGCGCACCGGACACCGGCCGGCGACGCCACGCTCGTGGAGCTGTTCGCCACGGTCGAGGCCGCCGAGCGCTACCCCGACATCGTGGGCGAGGTCCGCGCCGCCGGTGCCCGGGTGCACCTGGCCGCCGACGACGTCATCGCCGACATCTCCACCACCGTCACCCCGCAGGGCCTCGTCGGCATCTGCCGGTTCCTGGACACCCCGTTCGAGGAGATCCTCGCCGCCCGGCCCCGCCTCGTCGCCGTCCTCGCCCACGTACGCGACCCCGGCAACGCCGGCACCGTGCTGCGCTGCGCCGACGCCGCCGGGGCCGACGCCGTCGTCCTCACCGACGCCTCCGTCGACCTGTACAACCCGAAGGCCGTACGCGCCTCCGTCGGCTCGCTGTTCCATCTGCCGGTCGCCGTCGGCGTCCCCGTCGAAGCGGCGGTCGCCGGGCTGAAGGGCACCGGGGTGCGCATCCTCGCCGCCGACGGCGCGGGCGGCGACGACCTCGACGACGAGCTGGACAAGGGCACCATGGGCGGCCCCACCGCCTGGGTCTTCGGCAACGAGGCGTGGGGGCTGCCCGAGGAGACCCGGGCACTGGCCGACGCCGTCGTGCGCGTCCCCATCCACGGCAGGGCGGAGAGCCTGAACCTCGCCACCGCCGCCGCCGTGTGCCTCTACGCGTCGGCCCGCGCACAGCGCGCCCCCGGAGGATGCCGCTCCGTCACCTCCGGCTAGGACAGGTCCTAGTAGGGTGGCCAGCTCGGGGGCCCGCTGCACCATCGGGAAGGTGGGGTAAGGGATGAGTGTCGGCACGAGCGGGGCGATTCCGGGCACACACGGCGTACCCCGGCCGTCCGTGCCACCGGACGCGGCCGCCGCGGGGACGGGACCCGACCCCGACGAGCTCCCCGACGGCCTGGTGATCGCCGACGAAACCGGCCGCGTCACCTGTTTCAATGCCGCGGCCGCCCGCATCACCGCCGTCCCCGCCGACCAGGCCCTCGGCCGGCACCTGGAGAAGGCCCTGCCGCTGGAGGACCTGGAGGGCCGCCGCTGGTGGCAGCTCACCGACCCCTACGGCGGCCTCGCCATCCGGGTCGCCCAGCCCGAGCGCAATCTGCTGCTGCCCGGCGGCCGCGAGGTCCTGGTCTCCGCCCGGTACGTCCGCGAGCGCACCGGACCGGTCCGCCGCGTCGTCGTCTGCCTGCGGGACACCGAGGCCCGCCGCCGCACCGAGCGCAGCCACGCCGAGCTGATCGCCACCGTCGCCCATGAACTGCGCTCCCCGCTGACCTCGGTCAAGGGCTTCACCGCGACGCTGCTCGCCAAGTGGGAGCGGTTCACCGACGACCAGAAGCGGCTGATGCTGGAGACGGTGGACGCCGACGCCGACCGCGTCACCCGGCTCATCGCCGAACTGCTCGACATCTCCCGCATCGACTCCGGCCGCCTGGAGGTGCGCCGCCAGCTCGTCGACATAGGGGCGGCGGTCGGCCGCCACGTCCAGGCGTACGTGGCCGCGGGCCAGCCCGCCGACCGGTTCCTGGTCCGCCTGGAACAGCCGCTGCCCGTCCTGTGGGCCGACCCCGACAAGATCGACCAGGTGCTGAGCAACCTCATCGAAAACGCGGTGCGCCACGGCGAGGGAACCGTCACCATTGACGTCACGCCCGCGGTGTCCCCCCGAGAGGGAGAGGACGCCGGCACGTCGGTCACGGTGAGCGACGAGGGGCCCGGCATCCCGGAGGAGTCCATGAACCGCGTCTTCACCCGCTTCTGGCGGGGCAGCAAGCG
Source organism: Streptomyces sp. PL-25 (assembly GCF_058344915.1). NCBI lineage: Bacteria > Bacillati > Actinomycetota > Actinomycetes > Kitasatosporales > Streptomycetaceae > Streptomyces > Streptomyces sp. PL-25. Next base: position 1,294,171 of record NZ_CP136997.1, on the reverse strand, counting down.
CGGCGGCACCGGCCTCGGGCTCTACATCGTCAAGGGCATCGTGGAGGCCCACGGCGGCACCATCACGGTCGGCCGCGCGCCGGGCGCCGGCGCGCGGTTCCGATTTACCCTGCCCGTGGGCACCCCGGCACACCTGCTCTGAGCACCGGCCGGGGACCCACGGGCGCATTCGCTTTCCCCAGCCCCGTTAGACTCGGCCTTTGGCACCTTTGCGTCCCAGAAACGGAGACGATTCGTCCATGGGTCGGTGACGGGGACCGTCAGCCTGGTGGCACCTCCCAGCGGCAGCTGGAAGACAATCGGAAGCACGGGAAGAGATGTCGGCACCGAATAAGTCGTACGACCCTGTCGAGGTCGAGGCGTTGAAACCGGAAGAGATCGAGCGCATGCGGGACGAGGCGCTCGCCGCCTTCGCCGCCGCGGACTCGCTCGACGCGCTCCACGAGGCCAAGGTCGCCCACACCGGCCCGGCCTCGCCGCTGGCGCTCGCCAACCGGGAGATCGGCGCCCTGCCCCCGCACGCCAAGGCGGAGGCGGGCAAGCGCGTCGGCATGGCCCGCGGCGCGGTGAACAAGGCCCTCGCCGCCCGCCAGGGCGAGCTGGAGGCCGAGCGGGACACCCGCGTCCTGGTCGAGGAGGCCGTCGACGTCACGCTGCCCTACGACCGCGTACCGGCCGGCGCCCGCCACCCGCTGACTACGCTCTCGGAGCGCATCGAGGACATCTTCGTCGCCATGGGCTACGAGGTCGCCGAGGGCCCCGAGGTCGAGGCGGAGTGGTTCAACTTCGACGCCCTGAACATCGGCCCGGACCACCCGGCGCGCAGCGAGCACGACACGTTCTTCGTGCGCGGCGCCGACGAGGGCTCCGGCGCCGCCGACTCCGGTCTCGTCCTGCGCACCCACACCTCGCCCGTGCAGGCCCGCTCCCTGCTGGAGCGCGAGCTGCCGGTCTATGTGATCTGCCCCGGCCGGGTGTACCGCACCGACGAGCTGGACGCCACCCACACCCCGGTCTTCCACCAGGTCGAGCTGCTGGCCGTGGACGAGGGCCTGACCATGGCCGACCTCAAGGGCACCCTGGATCACATGGTCCAGTCGCTGTTCGGCGAGGGCATGAAGACCCGGCTGCGGCCGAACTTCTTCCCGTTCACCGAGCCGTCCGCCGAGATGGACATGGTGTGCTACGTCTGCCGCGGCGAGTCCGTCGGCAACCCCGACCGCCCCTGCCGCACCTGCTCCTCCGAGGGCTGGATCGAGCTGGGCGGCTGCGGCATGGTCAACCCCCGGGTGCTCACCGCCTGTGGTGTGGACCCCGAGAAGTACAGCGGATTCGCCTTCGGGTTCGGCATCGAGCGGATGCTGATGTTCCGCCACAACGTCGAAGACATGCGAGACATGGTCGAGGGTGACGTCCGGTTCACCCGGCCGTTCGGGATGGAGATCTGATGCGGGTCCCGCTTTCTTGGCTGCGGGAGTACGTCGACCTGCCGGCGACGGAGACCGGGCGCGACGTCCAGGCCAAGCTCATTCCGGCCGGCCTGGAGGTCGAGACCGTCGAGCAGCTCGGCGCCGACCTCAAGGGGCCGCTCGTCGTCGGCCAGGTGCTCACCATCGAGGAGCTGGAGGGCTTCAAGAAGCCGATCCGCTTCTGCACCGTCGACGTCGGCCGGGCCAACGGCACCGGCGAGCCGCAGGAGATCGTCTGCGGCGCCCGCAACTTCGCCGTCGGCGACAAGGTCGTCGTCGTGCTGCCCGGGGCCACCCTGCCCGGCGGCTTCTCGATCAGCGCCCGCAAGACCTACGGCAGGGTCTCGCACGGCATGATCTGCTCCGCCGACGAACTCGGCATGGGCGACGACGGCACACACGGCATCATCGTGCTGCCGCCCGAGCACGAGGTGGGCACCGACGCCATCGAGCTGCTCCAGCTCGTCGACGAGGTGCTGGACATCGCGGTCACCCCCGACCGCGGCTACTGCCTGTCGATCCGCGGCGTGGCCCGCGAGGCCGCCATCGCCTACGGCCGCCCGCTGCTCGACCCGGCCCTGCTGGACGTACCGGCGCCGAACGCCTTCGGGCACCCGGTGAAGATCGCCGACCCGTTCGGCTGCGACCGCTTCACCGCCCGCACGGTGACCGGCCTCGACCCCGAGGCGCGCTCCCCGATCTGGCTGCGCCGCCGCCTCCAGAAGGCCGGCATGCGCCCGATCTCGCTCGCCGTGGACATCACCAACTACGTGATGCTGGAGCTGGGCCAGCCGCTGCACGCCTACGACCGCTCCCGCGTCCAGGGCACCATCGGCGTGCGCCGGGCCGAGCGCGGCGAGCAGCTCACCACGCTCGACGGCGTCACGCGCACGCTGTCCGCCGAGGACCTGGTCATCACCGACGACCGCGGCCCGATCGGGCTCGCGGGCGTCATGGGCGGCGCCAACACCGAGATCGACGACACCGAGGGCACCACCACCGAGGTCGTCGTCGAGGCCGCGCACTTCGACCCGGTCGCCGTCGCGCGCACCGCCCGCCGGCACAAGCTGTCCTCCGAGGCGTCCCGCCGCTTCGAGCGCGGCGTGGACCCGCAGGCCGCCTCCGCCGCCGCCCAGCGCACCGTGGACCTGCTGGTCCTGCTCGCCGGCGGCACCGCCGAGGCGGGCGTCACCGAGATCGTCGCGCCGGCCGCGCCGCGCACCATCACGATCCCGGCCGACCACCCCGACAAGGTCGCGGGCGTCACCTACGGCCGGGAGACCGTCGTACGGCGGCTCCAGCAGGTCGGCTGCGACGTCGTGGGAAATACTGCCGCGTGGAACGCGTCGTTGGGGGGCGGTGGTCGGGCGACGGGCGGGCAGGACGAGCTGATCGTCACGGTGCCGTCCTGGCGCCCCGACCTGACCGACCCGAACGACCTGGCCGAAGAGGTCATCCGGCTGGAGGGCTACGAGAACCTGCCCTCCACGCTGCCCCGCCCGCTGCCCGGCCGCGGCCTGACCGGGCGTCAGCGCCTGCACCGCCGCGTCGGCCGCGCGCTGGCCGGCGCCGGTTACGTCGAGGCGCTGAACTACCCGTTCATCGGCGAGGCCGTCCTCGACCAGCTCGGCCTGGAGGCCGACGACCCGCGCCGCCGCCGGGTCACCCTCGTCAACCCGCTCTCCGACGAGGAGCCCGCCCTGCGCACGACGCTGCTGCCGGGGCTGCTCGGCGCGCTGCGCCGCAACGACGGGCGCGGTGGCCACGACCTGGCGCTGTTCGAGACCGGCCTGGTCTTCCGGCCCACCGGCGAGGAGCCGGCGGCGGCCGTGCTGCCCGCCGACCGCAGGCCCACCGACGAGCAGCTCGCCGCCCTGGACGCGGCGCTGCCGCGCCAGCCCCGCCGGGCCGCCGTGGTGCTCGCCGGAGCCCGCGAGCAGGCCGGCTGGTGGGGCAAGGGCCGTCCGTCCGACTGGGCGGACGCCGTCGAGGCGGCACGCACCGTCGCCCGCGAGGCCGGGGTGGAGCTCAGCGTCCGCGCCGACCAGCACACCCCCTGGCACCCCGGCCGGTGCGCCGCGCTGTACGCCGAGGTGGACGGCGCCGAGACGCTCGTCGGCCACGCCGGCGAGCTGCACCCGCGGGTGGTCAAGGCGATGCACCTGCCGGAGCGCACCTGCGCGATGGAGATCGACCTGGACCTGCTCCAGCGGGCCGGCGAGGGCCTGTTGCAGGCGCCGCGGATCTCCACGTTCCCGGTGGCCACCCAGGACGTCGCCCTGGTCGTGGACCAGCCGGTCCCGGCCGCCGAGGTCGAGGCCGCGCTGCGCGAGGGCGCGGGTGAACTCCTGGAGTCCCTGCGGCTGTTCGACATCTACGAGAACGCCGAGCAGCTCGGCGAGGGACGCAAGTCGCTGGCGTACGCCCTGCGCTTCCGCGCCCCCGACCGCACCCTGACGGTGGACGAGGCGTCCGCCGCCCGCGACGCTGCGGTGGCCCTGGCCGCCGAGCGCACCGGTGCGGAGCTGCGGAGCTAGGCCCCGGCCCCCGGCTCACTCGTTCGGGTGGCAGGGCCGGTGATCCGGCCCTGCACCCTTTCGAGATCGACAGAATCGGACCGGCCCCCTCGGGGCCGGTCCGCGCTGTCAGCGCCTCTTGGGGGGCCATGGTCATGATCCGCATCAGGGCTGGCTCTCCGCGCGGGGTGCGCTCCGGCGCCGTCTTCCTGGCCGTGGGCACCTGCACCGGCCTCTTCCTGCACGCCCGGCGGACCATGCTGCGCGAGCTGCGCCAGGCGCGCGCGGTCGCGGGTGCCGCGCAGAGCGCGCTGCTGCGCCCCCTGCCGCCCCGGATCGCCGGGCTCGACGTGGCGGCGGCCCAGCTCTCCGCGGACCGGGGCGCGGCCGTCGGCGGCGACCTGTACGAGGTGAGCGCCACCGAGCACGGCGTACGCCTGGTCATGGGCGACGTCCGCGGCCACGGCCTCGCCGCCCTCGGCACCGCCGCCATCGTGCTCGGCAGCTTCCGCGAGGCCGCCCACGACGAACCCGACCTCGACGGGGTGCTGCGCCGCCTGGACCGGGCGCTGGCCCGCCACCGGCGCGACCGGGACGATCCGCGCCGGCCGGCCGCCGAGGACTTCGTCACCGTCCTCCTGATGGAGATCGCCGAGGACGGCTCCCTGCGCGCCCTCAACTGCGGGCACCCGTGGCCGTACCGGCTGAGCGGGACGGCGGCCGAGCCCGTGTCCCGGGCCGAACCGCTGCCGCCGCTGGGCCTGTTCCCGCTGCCGGCCGCGCTGCCCGCGGCGGACCTCGGCCCGCTGCGGCCCGGCGAGACCCTGCTCCTGCACACCGACGGTGTGGCGGACGCCCGGGACGCCCGGGGCCGGTTCTTCCCGCTGCGGGCGGTGCTCGCGCAGACCGCCCGCCTCGGCCCGCTCCCGGCGCCCGTGCTGCTGCGGGCCGTCTTCACCCGGCTGCTCGGTCACACCGGTCCCCGCCCCGCGGACGACGCGGCCGTCCTCGTGATCCGCAACGGCCGGGGCGACGGAAGCGGTACGACTCCGCCGTAGCGCCACGCCGTCGGCCGCCGCCCGCCCCGCCTCGGAGTGCCGGGCAGACGGCGGGGCGGGCGGCGTGTGGCGGGCCGCCGCACTGTACGAGGGGGAGGCGGCGGCCCGGCCGGCCTCTTGACGAGGCATCTCAGTCAACCGGCCGCCCACGCCGAGCGACAGCGCGCGCACCGTGCGGATGCGCGCACTCCGTTCACACCCCGTGTGAACCGCCGCGCACTACGCTGTCCGCACCGAGCCACCCGGGGGGCCGACATGCAGCCCAACACACTGCTCGACGCGATCCTCGACGAGGCGGGCGTCTCGCACGCCGGTCTCGCCGCGCACGTCAACCAGGCCGGCCGGGCGCGCGGTCTCGCGCTCCGCTACGAACACACCGCCGTGGCGCGCTGGCTGAAGGGCCAGCGTCCCCGGGGCCAGGTGCCCGACCTGATCTGCGAGGTGCTGGCCGCCCGGCTGCACCGCACCGTCACCCTCGACGACATCGGCCTGGGCGTGCCCGGCGAGCCGTCCGCCGCGCCCGGCGCCTCCCTGTCCGGCTTCGTCGAGCGGGCCACCGCCCTGTGGCGCTGTGACGAGCGGCGGCGCCCGCACCTCCTGGGCGCACCCGCCGTCACCGGCACCCCCGCGGTGATGCCGGTGTGGGAGTGGGAGAACCCGCCCGAGGACAGGGACGTCTCCCGGGGCGGCCGGCACCGGGTCACCGCGGCCGACATCGAGATGCTGCGCGCGGCCCGCGCGCACTACGAGCTGATGTACCGCAAGACCGGCGGGGTGGCGACGCACGGCCGGATCGTGGGCTTCCTCACCGCGGAGGCGGCCCCGCTGCTGCGCGGCGGCTACACCGACGCCACCGGCCGCCTGCTGCACCGGGCCACCGGCGGTCTGGTGGCCGTCGCGGGCATCTGCGCCTACGACTCCGACGCGCACGGCCTGGCCCAGCGCTACTTCCACCAGGCGCTGCGCCTGGCCAAGGCCAGCGGGGACCGGGGCCTGGGCGCGTACGTGATAGCGCTGCTGGTCAATCAGGCGCTGTTCATGACGGAGTACCGGCAGGCCGTCGCCTTCGCCGAGGCGGCGCTGCGCACGGCGGGCCGGCACATCACACCTGCCCTCGCCTCCGACCTCCACGCGATGCAGGCCAAGGCGTACGCCCACCTCGGGGACGGCGGCGGCGCGCTGTCCTGCATCGCCCGCGCCGAACAGGCCGCCGAACGCATCCGGCGCGGGCACGAACCCGACGAGACCGGCTATGTCCAGCCCGGCCTGGTCAATGTGCAGGTGGCGGAGGCGCTGCTCAGCCTCGGGGAGCTGGCCGCCGCCGAGGAGCACGCGGCGGCGGCCGTGCACAACCCGGCGCACGACCGGGGCCGGGTGCACCGGCTCGCCATGCTGAGCACGGTCGAACTGCGCCGCGGGGACGCGGACAAGGCGGTGGCGACGGCGGTGCTGATGACCGAGCAGGCCCGCGGGATGGAGTCCCAGCGGCTGCGGGACCGGCTGCGGGCGGTGCGCGAGCATCTGCTGCGCAGCGGCTGCGCGGGCACCGCTGAGGCGGCCGAACTCATCGACGGGGCGCTGCGCGTGCCCCTGTCCACCGGGGTCACGGCCCGCTGACCCCGCGCCCGCCGCTGCTCCGCGCGCGGCTCGCCGTGCGCCTGCCTGCCGTAGGAGCCCGGCTGCGATATTGCCACTGACCCGACGGAAGGTGGCAGAACCGTGCAGTGGACGAAAGAGAACGAACAAACGGTGTATGAAAACCGCTGGTTCAGCGTCAACCTCGCGGATGTGGCGCTGCCGGACGGCCGGCACCTCGACCACTTCCTGATACGGCTGCGGCCCGTCGCCGCCGCCACCGTGGTGAACGAGGCGGGCGAGGTCCTGCTCCTGTGGCGCCACCGCTTCATCACCGACAGCTGGGGCTGGGAACTCGCGGCGGGCGTCGTCGAGGACGGCGAGGACATCGCCCGCGCCGCCGCCCGGGAACTGGAGGAGGAGACCGGCTGGCGGCCGGGCCGCCTGCACCACCTGATGACCGTCGAACCGTCCAACGGCCTCACCGACGCCCGGCACCACATCTACTGGTCCGACGAGGGCGAGTACACCGGAGAGCCGGTGGACGCCTTCGAGTCCGAGCGCCGCGAATGGGTCCCGCTGAAACTCGTCCCCGACCTGATCGCCCGCGGCGAGGTCCCGGCCGCCGGCATGGCCGCCGCGCTGCTCCTGCTGCACCACCGCGCGGGCGGCTGAACGCCACGGGCCCGGCGCCATCCCGGCGCCGGGCCCGCACTCGGCCCCGCGGCTCTCGTGCCGCCCCGCCGCAGAGGTACGTACGTCAGCCGTAGGTGTAGAACCCCGACCCGCTCTTGCGTCCGAGCCGGCCCGCGTCCACCATCCGCTGGAGCAGCGGGGGAGCGGCGTACAGGGGCTCCTTGTACTCCTCGTACATCGAGTACGCGACGGAGGCGACCGTGTCCAGGCCGATCAGGTCGGACAGCTTCAGCGGGCCCATCGGGTGGGCGCAGCCCAGCTCCATGCCGTTGTCGATGTCCTCGCGGCTGGCGATGCCCGACTCGAACATCCGGATCGCGGAGAGCAGGTAGGGGATCAGCAGCGCGTTGACCACGAAGCCGGAGCGGTCCTGGGCGCGGATCGCGTGCTTGCCGAGCACCTTCTCGGTGAACAGCTGCGCCCGGCTCAGGGTGCCCTCGGAGGTGGTGAGCGCCGGGATCAGCTCGACCAGCTGCTGCACGGGGGCCGGGTTGAAGAAGTGGATGCCGATGACGTGGTCCGGGCGGGCGGTGGCGACCGCCAGCTTGACCAGCGGGATCGATGAGGTGTTGGACGCCAGGATCGCGTCCGGGCGGGTCACCACCTGGTCGAGGACCTGGAAGATCTCGGTCTTGACCTGCTCGTTCTCCACCACGGCCTCGATCACCAGATCGCGGTCGGCGAACTCGCCGAGGTCGGTGGTGAAGGAGAGGCGCGCCTGGGTGGCGTCCCGCTCCTCCTCGCTGATCTTGCCGCGCTCGGCCGCCTTGGCCAGGGAGTTGAACAGCCGGGTCCGGCCGATCTCCAGGGCCTCGCCGGTGGTCTCGGCGACCTTCACGTCCAGGCCGGCCCGTGCGCACACCTCGGCGATGCCCGCACCCATCTGGCCGCAGCCCACCACTCCGACGCGTTCGATGTCGGTCACATCGTCCCTTTCGCTGCTGATCTTCGGCGTGTGGCAGGCGGCCCATGTGTGCGGTGCCTGCTCCGATCGAGCACGTTACCCCCGTCGTGCCGCCGATCGGCGGGCCGGGTCGTGCATGCTGTCCCGGTGCACGGTCCGTGACGGCGCGGATCCACGGCGTACTGGGGGTTTCCGGATGGGCCGAGTGACACGGAGGGCGTTCACCGTGGCCGCCCTGTCGACGCTGGCGGTGTCGCCGGGCGCGACGGCGGCGCCCCAGCCGCCCGGCACGCCCGCGGGCGCCCGCGGCGGGCACGGCACCACCGAGATGCGCGGCATGTGGCTGGCGACCGTGGCCAACCGGGACTGGCCCTCGCGCACCGGACTGACCGTGGCCCGCCAGCGCGGCGAGCTGACCGCGCTGCTCGACGCGGCGGTGCGCCGCCGGCTCAACACCGTGATCTTCCAGGCGCGGCCCGCCGCCGACGCGCTGTGGCCCTCGCCCTACGAGCCCTGGTCGCGGTTCCTCACCGGCACCCAGGGCAAGGACCCCGGCTGGGACCCGCTGGGCACCGCGGTCACGGAGGCGCACGCGCGGGGACTTCGGCTGCACGTCTGGTTCAACCCGTACCGGGTGGCGCTGGAGGAGGACCCGTCCCGGCTCGCCGCCTCCCACCCGGCCCGCAAGCACCCCGGCTGGACGGTGCCCTACGGCGGGAAGCTCTACTACAACCCGGGGCTGCCCGAGGTGCGGGCCTTCGTGCAGGAGGCGATGCTCGACGCGGTCCGCCGCTACCCCGTCGACGGCGTCCACTTCGACGACTACTTCTACCCGTACCCGGTGGCCGGGCGGACCTTCGACGACGCCGCCGCGTACGCGCGCCACGGCGGCGGCTTCGCGAGCAGGGCCGCCTGGCGGCGCGACAACATCGACCGGCTGGTGCGGGAGATGGCGTCCGGCGTCGCCCGGATCAGGCCCGGTACCGCGTTCGGGATCAGCCCGTTCGGGGTGTGGCGCAACGCCTCGACGGACGCCCGCGGTTCGGCGACCAAGGCGGGCGTCCAGACGTACGACGACCTGTACGCGGACACCCGGCGGTGGGTGCGCGAGGGCTGGATCGACTACATCGTCCCGCAGCTGTACTGGAACATCGGCCAGAGCGCCGCCGACTACGCCGCGCTGGTGCCCTGGTGGGCCGAGGTGGCGCGGGGCAGCCGCACCCAGCTGTACGTGGGCGAGGCGCTGTACAAGGAGGGGGACGCGAGTCAGGGCGCCGCCTGGCGGGACCCGGACGAGCTGTCCCGGCACCTCACCCTGGCGAAGAAGTACCCGCAGGTGCGCGGGCATGTGTTCTTCTCCGCCAAGGAGGTCGCCGCCGACCCGGCCGGGGCGATGGCGCGGGTCGTCGCCGGCCACTACCGGCAGTCGGCGCGGCCCCCGCAGTGAGCCGGGGCCGTCCGACGGGACTGTCGGGACCCGAGTCCGCCCGGATTCCGCCCGGATTCGAGTCCGCCCAGGACCCGGTCGCGGCGGACCGCGTCCGGGCGCCGGGCTCTCGCGGCGGATCCGCGTCGGATGCCGCTCGTGCTACTGCTGGTGCCGGTGTTCCTCGTGATGACGGATCTGGCAGTCGGGGCCCGGTGACATCACGGCCTCGTGCCCGTCCTCGAACCGGACGCGGTAGGGCGGGCTGCCCTCCGTGCCCATCACTTCGACCACTTCGCTGACCTGGTCGTGCTGGCCGACCACCCGGCCGTGCTGCACGAGCTGGTCGCCTTTGGCTGCGCGCATCTGCGGGGCCTCCTCACCATGCGGGGGAGCTGCGGTCCTCGTTCCCGAGTCTACGGCGCGGAGCGCGGCGGGAACCTGGTGTGCGACCGGCACCGGTGCGGCCCGGTCAGCCGCGCGCCCGCTGGGTGACGGCGATGCACACGAGCACGGCGGCGGCCGTCAGCGGTGCGGCCGGCGTCAGACGCTCGCCGAGCAGCAGCACCGACCACACCAGTGTGAGCAGCGGCTGGGCCAGCTGCAACTGGCTGGCCTTGGGGATGCCGATGGCCGCCATGCCCCGGTACCAGACGACAAGACCGAAGAACTGCGAGCCCAGCGTCACCCACAGCAGCCCGGCCACCGCGTGCGCCCCCAGCCGCACCGGCTCGTACGCCAGCGCCAGCGCGGCCCCCGGCACGGTCACCGGCAGGCACAGCACCAGCGCCCAGCCGATCACCTGCCAGCCCGGCATGATCCGGGCCAGCCGCCCGCCCTCGGTGTAGCCCGCCGCACACACCAGCAGCGCCGCGAACAGATACCCGTCGGCGGCCGACAGCGCGCCGCCGCTCTGCTGCACGGTGAAGGCGACCACGGCCGCCGCGCCCGCCAGCGCCGCCGCCCAGAACGTCCGCGAGGGCCGGGCGCCGACCCGCAGGGCCGACAGCAGCGCCGTGGTGAGCGGGAGCAGGCCCACGACGACCGCCGCGTGCGCCGTCGTCGACGTCCGCAGGGCCAGCGTGGTCAGCAGCGGGAAGCCGAGGACGACCCCGGCGCCCACCACCGCGAGGCCGAACCAGTGGCGGCGCGCCGGCAGCGGCACTCCCGTCGCGAGCAGGCAGCCGCCCGCGACGAGCGCGGCGAGCACGCTGCGCACGGCCACCAGCGACCACGGCCCGAAGCCCTCAAGGCCCCACGCGGTGGCCGGGAAGGTGAGCGAGAAGGCGACGACGCCGAGGCCCGCCTGAAGGAGACCGGACCGGGGCCCGGAGGAGGCCGGCGAAGCGGCCTGGCCGTCGACCGCTATCCGGCCGCGCGCGGTAGCGCTACTCTGTGCTTCCATGCATGAGCGTAACAGTGTGGGGGAACTGGCCCAACGCCTCCGACAGGAGCTGGACCGCTACTCGCCCGGTGGAAAGCTCCCGTCCAGCAGAGCCCTCGTGGAGCGCTACCGGGTGAGCCCGGTGACCGTCTCCCGCGCCCTGGCGCGACTGGCGGCCGAGGGCCTGGTCGTCACCCGTCCCGGCGCCGGTGCGTTCCGCGCCGCGCGGCCGGCCGCCCCCGCCGCCGTCGGGGACACCTCCTGGCAGGCCGTCGCGCTCAGCGCGGACGGCGCCGCCGACCTCGTACCGCGCACGGTGGACGCCTCCGGGGTGACCGCCACGCTCGCCGTGCCGCCGCCCGGCGTGATCGAGTTCAGCGGCGGCTATCCGCATCCCTCGCTCCAGCCCGAGCGGGCCATGGCCGCCGCGCTCGCCCGCGCGGGCCGCCGCCCCGGCGCGTGGGGACGGCCCCCGCTGGAGGGCCTTCCCGAGCTGCGCGAGTGGTTCGCGCGGAGCATTGGCGGCCCCGGCGGCACGGTCACCGCGGCCGAGATCCTGATCGCGGCGGGCGGGCAGTCGGCGCTCACCACCGCCCTGCGCGCCCTGGCGCCGCCCGGCGCGCCGGTGCTGGTGGAGTCGCCGACCTATCCGGGCATGCTGGCCATCGCCCGGTCGGCGGGGCTGCGGCCCGTCCCGGTGCCGGTGGACGCCGACGGGGTGCGCCCCGAACTGCTGGCCGACGCGTTCCGGGCGAGCGGCGCGCGGGTCTTCGTCTGCCAGCCGCTGTTCCAGAACCCCACCGGCGCGGTGCTCGCCCGGGACCGGCGCGCGGCGGTGCTGCGGACCGCCCGCGCGGCCGGCGCCTTCGTCGTCGAGGACGACTTCGTACGGCATCTGGTGCACGAGGACGCCGGACCGCCGCCGCCCCCGCTGGCCGCCGACGACACGGACGGCGTGGTGGTGCACGTCGCCTCGCTGACCAAGGCGACCTCGCCCAGCTTCCGGGTGAGCGCGCTGGCCGCGCGCGGCCCGGTCCTGGAACGGCTGCGCGCGATCCAGGTGGTCGACGCCTTCTTCGTGCCCCGGCCGCTCCAGGAGGCGGCCCTCGAACTGGTCGGCTCGTCCGCCTGGCCGCGCCATCTGCGGGCGCTGTCCGCCGAGTTGCGTGTCCGGCGGGACACCATGGTGAGCGCACTGCGGCTGCACCTGCCCGAACTGGCCCCCGACCACGTCCCGTCGGGCGGCTACCATCTGTGGCCGCGCCTGCCGGACGGCGCGGACGAGACCGCCCTGGCCGCCGCCGCGCTGCGAGCGGGCGTCGCCTTCACCCCGGGCCGCCCCTACTTCTGCGCCGAACCCCCGGCCGGGCACGCCCGGCTGAGCTTCGCCGCGGTCGGCGGGAGCGCCGAGATCGCCGAGGGAGTACGCCGCCTGCGGAGCGCCTGCTCCGAAGTGCTCGGCTGAGCGACCGGCAACCGGCAACCGGTACGGAACCGGGGCCGGGGGAGGACGCGCCCCCGGGCCCGGGTGCCGTGAAACCCGCTCGACACCCGAGGGCCCGGCCTGGCAGCCTCCCGCCATGACCGACATCCCACGGCCGGCCGACGGCTACGAGATCTCCACCGACCCCGACCGCATCGATGCCGCCCGGGTGCACCGCTGGCTCTCCACGGACGCGTACTGGGCGCTCGGCCGCCCGCGCGAGACACAGGACCGGGCCATCGCGGGATCCCTGAACTTCGGGGTGTTCGACACGGCCCGCGGCGAGCAGGTCGGCTACGCCCGGGTCGTCACCGACCTGACGACCTTCGCCTGGCTGTGCGACGTGTACGTCGATCCGGCCGTGCGCGGCAAGGGCCTCGGCAGCGCGCTCGTCGCCGCCGTGCGCGAGCACCTGCGGTCCCTCGGGGTGCGCCGGATCGTGCTGGCCACGGACGACGCGCACGGCGTGTACGAGAAGCTCGGCTTCCGGCCGCTGGAGCGGCCCGGCCAGTGGATGGCGCTCGCCCTGGGCTGACCGGCGCCCTCAGCCCGCGCCCGCGCCCGGAGCGGCCCGGGTGGCCGAGCCGTCCGGGCCTGCCGGCCCGTCCGGGCACCGGGTGTAGTCGGTGGTGAGCACCAGGTCCTTCGCCGGGCCGCCCACCCGCCACACCGTGCGCCAGTGGTCGGCGTCCCGGACGGTGAACTCGCCCCGGTAGAGGTCCGCCGAGCAGGGATGGTCGGCGACGTACCGGCCCAGGGTCAGGTCCAGGTCGTGGAAGGGCCGCCCGTCCGCGAACCGCACGTCCGCGCCGCCCGGTGCGGCGCCGGGCAGGAAGCGCAGGGTGCGCTCGGCGGGGCGGCCCGTGCCCCGCCACTCGAAGGTGCCCGACTCGTGGTGCAGCAGCCCGCCGCCCTCCAGCGGACCGAAGTCGGTCATCCCGGTGAAGACGCCCTCGTCGCCGGTGGTCAGGTCGCGCACCGACCGCTCGACCCGCCACCGTCCGGCCAGGTAGGCCAGCGCGTCCGGCACCGGCCAGTACTCGCCCATCGTCCCCGCCTCCGTCCGCGCGCCGCCGCGCTCCGCCCGAGTCATCCCCTTCAGGATGCGGCAGGGGCGGACGCCGGTCCCGACCGCCCCTCGCCGAGCGGCAGCAGCCCCCGCTCGGCGAAGACCTTCTTGGCCACCAAGGTGGCGTTGAGGGACTTGGGGAAGCCGCAGTAGCCGGCCGCGTGCAGCATCGCCTCGACGATCTGCTCCGGAGTGAGGCCCACGTTGAGGGCCGCGTTCACATGCACCTCCAACTGGGGCTCGCAGCCGCCGAGCGCGGTCAGCATGCCCAGCGTCACCAACTGCCGGTCGCGCGGCGCCAGTTCCTCGCGGGCGTACATCTCGCCGAAGCCCCAGGAGACGATCTGGTGGCCCAGCTCGGGGCTGATGTCGGCGAGCGAGTCGATGACCCGCTGTCCCGCCTCGCCGTCGACGCTCCGCAGCACCTCCAGGCCGTGGGCGAAGCGCTGGTCCCGGGTGGTGTTCTCGCTCATGTCCGCTCTTCCGTCCCCGTCCGCCGCTCGTGCAGCAGCCGTTCATAGTGATCGATCTTGTCGTCCAGCGTGTGGGCGTTGCGCCGCAGCGCCCGGATGCGGTCGGCCAGGCCGACGCGGTGCTCGCGCAGCATCGCCAGCCGCTCGGGCACCGTCGCGTCGCCCTGGGCCCGCAGCGTCGCGAAGCGCTGCATGTCGGCGATCGACATGCCCGTCTCGCGCAGCCGCAGCAGAAACTCCAGCCAGGCCAGGTCCGCCGCCTCGTACCGCCGCTGGTTGCCGGTGGTGCGGCCGACCCGCTCGATCAGGCCGGCCCGCTCGTAGTAGCGCAGGGTGTCGTGCGAGAGGCCCGTGCGCTCGGCGACCTGGGCGATGGTCAGAGTCGTTCCCCGTCCCGCCGGGGCGGGCTGTCCGCTGGTCATGGAAGAACCGTAGAACCTGGAGTGCGCTCCAGGTCAAGCGACCTCTTACCGAAAATTCACCACTGGGATCGGGGGAGTTCAGGAAAGTCTTTTACCTCGGCCGTACAACCGACCCGGGAGAGCAATCGTCTAAGACGGCGGAACAGCGGGGTGCGGAGAGCGGTACCTGGCCGAGAAACAACGCATGCGGAATTCCTGGGAGCCTGTCGAGAATGAACCGCCCGACTCTGCGGGGCAAGCCGCGGCAGGCTGCCGCATTCCTCGCCGCGGCAATCACCGTCGCCGTGCTCTGCGCCGCCGATGTCCTCGCCCGCAGTTATCCGTTCGGCCCCCGCACACGGGAGGTCAACGACCTGGGCAACCAGTACGTGCCCTTCCACGCCCACCTCTGGGACCTGCTGCACGGGCGGGCCGACGGCGGCCTGTTCCTCAACTGGCAGTCGGGTTTCGGCTCCAGCTTCCTGCCCGACCTCGGGACGTACCTCGGCAGTCCGTTCGCCCTGCTCGTCGCGGTGTTCCCGAGGGACGAGATCGATCTCGCGGTGTACGTGATCACCGTGCTGAAGACGGCGACCGCCGGCGCGGCCATGGCCTGGCTGCTGCTGCGGCTGCGTCCCGGCCGCTGGTGGGGGGCGGGCCTGATGGGTGCCGCGTACGCCCTGTGCGGCTGGTCCCTGGCGGACGGCTCCTACAACCCGATGTGGCTCGACGGTCTGATCGCGCTGCCGCTGCTGTGCCTGGTGGGGGAGTGGGCGCTGAGCGGCCGGCGCGGGCCGCTGGGCGTGCTGATCGTGGCGCTCGCCTGGATCGCCAACTTCTACACCGCCTACATGGCCACGCTCGGCGCCGCTCTGGTGCTGCTGCTGCGGCTGTGGCTCGCCGGGTCATGGCGCCGGCGCGCACCGGCGGTGCTGGGGCGGGCGGCGGCGACCGCGGCCCTCGGCGTCGGCCTGGCCGCACCGCTGGTGACGGTGGTCTACTTCGGCACCAAGCACGCCTTCCCGGGCACCGAGCGGCAGTTCCGTCCGGCGGCCGCCGAGGACGTGCTGGCCCGCCTGATGCCGACCACGTACGCCTTCAGCACCCCCGCCCTCTACGTCGGCACCCTGACCCTGCTGCTCGCCCTCGCCCTGCCCTTCCACCGGGGGGTGCCCCAGCGCGTGCGTGCCGGGTGGAGCCTGCTGGTGGTCGCCGTGCTGCTGTCCATGCAGTGGACGCCGACCCATCTGGCCTGGCACGCCTTCTCCACGCCGAACGGCAGCCCCTACCGCCAGTCGTTCGTCCTGTGCGGGCTGCTGGTGATCGCGGCCTGGCACAGCCTCGCCCGCGGTGTGCCCGGTCCGCGGGCGCTGGGCGCCGCCGCCGTCCTGCTCGCGCTGATCGCCGCGGTGGCGAGCGGCAGCGGCCTGATCCGCCCCTACGTCTGGCCGGTCCTGGGTGTCACGGCCGCCGCCGCCCTGGGCGGCCTGTATCTGCTCGGCCGGGCGGGGCGGGCACAGGCGCCCGACGCGCACCCGCCCGTCTCGCCGCCCCCCGCCGCGCCCGACGCGCCCCCGCCCGTCTCGCCGGACGGCCCGGCACCCGCCGACCGGCGCCGTCGCCGCGGCCTGCTCGCGGGCGCCGCGGTGGTGCTGCTGGTAGGGGCGCAGTTCGGCGAGGCCGCGGCCACCTCGGCCGTGGACACCCGGCTCCGGCTCGACCGGATGGACGACTACGCCCCCTGGGGGGCCCGGCAGCGGCAGCAGTCCGAGGCGGTCGCCCGCGTCGACGGCTGGCCGCGCTATCGCACCGACCCGGGCCGGGAACAGACCGTGGGCAACGATCCGCTGATGGTCGGCGGCCAGGGCGCCCAGTACTACAGCAGCATGACCGCGGACGTCCTCAGCCGCCTGCTGGCCGCCCTCGGCGACGGCATGACCTCCCGCGGCCGGAGTGTGCAGAGCCTGGACAACCCCGTCACGGACGCCCTCTTCTCCATCGGGGCGAGACTGCACTCACCGCCGGACCAGCACCAGCGCTGGAACCCGAGGGACCGCGCCCCGGTGACGGTCACCCGGCAGGACGTGCCCCCGCTGGTCACCGTCCGCCCCTCCGGCACCGGCGTCCCGGCAGCCGAACCCAAGGTGTCCGCCCTCGGCCCGTCGCCCTACCGCAACCAGGAGGTCCTGCTGGGCGCCGAGGTCTACACCGTGCCGTCCGTCACCGTACGCACCGGGGACGGCAGGCAGCCCCCGCGCGCCCGGGACGGCCTTCTCGGAGTGGTCCTCAGGAAACCGCACACCGGCGTCCCGGCGGGTGTCCCGACGATCACGGGCCGCTGTCCCGCGGGCAGCGAGGCGTATCTGTGGGCACCGCACTTCTCGGGCACCGCGCGACTGGCCGGCGGCCCGCCGGGCGGTCGGCGCCCCGTCGCGCGCTTCACGGCGACCGCCGCGAAGATCGCCGCCATGCAGCGGCTCGGCACGGTTCCGGCCGGCGGGCGGTTCCGGATCGACCTGACCGTCGAGGGGAACGGAACGGTCCCGGACGGCGCGGTCGGCTGCCTGGACACCGCCCGGCTGGCCGCCGCCGTGCGGCATCTCAAGGCCACCGGCGCGAGCGAGGTGAGCGTCTCCGGCGGCACGCTGCACGCCCGGCTCCCGGCCGGCAGCACCGGCACCGCCGTCGTCGCGGTGCCCCGGATCGCCGGCTGGCGGTGCGCCGCAGGCGGGAGGGCCGCGGTGCCCGCCGAGCAGTACTACGGCCTGATCGCCGTGCCGCTGGACGGCTCCGCGACCAGCCTCACCTGCACCTTCCATCCACCCGGCCTGCGACTGGGGGCCGCCGTCGGCGGTGCCTCGCTGCTGGTCCTGGCCCTTCTGGGCGTCCTCGGCGCCGTCCGCCGCAGGCGGCTTCCCGGCCGCCCCGACCCGTCCCGAACGTCCACCCACCCGCGCGAGCGCGCGACCAGCGCTCTGTGACGCCGTCCTCCCGGGGGGAGAACATGCTCATCTCGATCGTCGCACCCTGCTACAACGAGGAAGACGTCATCGAACGCTTCCACGAGGCCGTCCAGCAGGTCGCCGACGACCTGCTGCCGCTCGGCCACGACATGGAGTTCGTGTACGTCGACGACGGCAGCCGCGACCGCACGCTCCCGCTGCTCCAGCAACTGGCCGCCGCCGACCCGCGGGTGCGCTACGTCTCCTTCAGCCGCAACTTCGGCAAGGAGGCCGCCCTGCTGGCGGGCCTGCGCCACGCCACGGGGGACTCGGTGGTCGTCATGGACGCCGACCTCCAGCACCCGCCGGAGCTGATCCACCGCATGGTCGAACTGCGCGGTCAGGGCTACGACCAGGTCCTGGCCCGGCGCAGCCGGAAGGGCGACCGGGTCACCCGCACCCTCACCGCGCGTCTGTACTACCGGCTGGTCAACCGCCTGGTCGACGTGGAACTCAAGGACGGCGTGGGCGACTTCCGGCTGCTGTCGCGGCGCGTGGTGGACGCGGTGCTGGTGCTGACCGAGTACAACCGCTTCTCCAAGGGCCTGTTCGCCTGGGTGGGCTTCCCCACCACCACCTTCGAGTACGAGAACGCGGTGCGCGAGCACGGCAGCAGCTCCTGGACGCTGAAGTCGCTGCTGAACTACGGTCTGGACGGGCTGCTCTCGTTCAACAACAGGCCGCTGCGCGCCGCGCTGCACCTGGGCATGTGGCTGCTGCTGTGCGCCGGGCTCTACACCGCGTGGATCGTGGGCGCGGCGCTCGTCAACGGCGTGCAGACCCCGGGCTATGTCACCATCATCACGGCCGTCACGGCGCTCGCGGGCGTGCAGATGGTCATGCTGGGGGTCATCGGGGAGTACACCGGCCGCATCTACTACGAGGTCAAGGGCCGCCCGCACTTCCTGGTGAAGGAGAGCAACGTGGAGCGGACGAAGGATCTCATTCCCTGATGCGTAACCCGATGGCGAGGCAGATCGTCACTTTCGCCGTGGTCGGCGTCCTGAACACGGCGACGTACTACATTCTCTATCTGTTGTTCCTCACACGTCTTCCTTATCTCCTCGCGCATGTCCTGGCGTTCTTCCTCAGCATGATCGGTTCTTTCTTCCTGAACGCGCGTTTCACTTATCGCACCCGGCCGACCTGGCGGAAATTCCTGCTGTTCCCGCTCACCAACGCCGCCAATTTCGTGATCACCACGGTGGGGGTCTATGTGATCGTCGACGTGCTGCACGCCGGGAGCAGGTTCGCCCCGCTGCTCGCCTCGGCGGCGGCGATCCCGGTGACCTTCGTCGTCTCCCGGTGGATCATGCTTCCCAAGGGGGACCCGGTCCGGGAAGGCCGGATTGCATAAACGTGCAGCGCTACGTATAGTCATGCCATCGAGGAGGAGGGCTCATGGCTGTACGTGTGGCGATCGCCGGAGCGAGTGGATACGCGGGCGGAGAAGCGCTGCGTCTGCTGCTCGCGCACCCCGGGGTCGAGATCGGTGCCCTGACCGGCAACTCCAACGCGGGCCAACGGCTCGGCACGCTCCAGCCGCATCTGCTGCCGCTGGCCGACCGGGTGCTCGCGCCCACCACGCCCGAGGCACTGTCCGGCCATGACGTCGTCTTCCTCGCCCTGCCGCACGGCCAGTCCGCTGCCGTCGCCGAGCAGCTCGGCCCGGATGTCCTCGTCATCGACATGGGCGCCGACTTCCGGCTGAAGGACCCGGCCGACTGGGAGCGCTTCTACGGCTCCGCGCACGCCGGCACCTGGCCCTACGGCCTCCCCGAACTGCCGGGCGGCCGCGCCGCGCTGGAGGGGTCCAAGCGCATCGCGGTGCCCGGTTGCTACCCCACCGCCGCCTCCCTCGCCCTGGTCCCCGCCTACGCGGCCGGACTCGTGGAGAACGAGGCCGTGGTCGTCGCCGCCTCCGGCACCTCCGGCGCGGGCAAGGCCCCCAAGGCGCACCTGCTCGGCTCCGAGGTCATGGGCTCCATGTCCCCCTACGGCGTGGGCGGCGGCCACCGGCACACCCCCGAGATGATGCAGAACCTCGGCGCGGCGGCGGGCGAGCCGGTCACGGTCTCCTTCACCCCGACCCTCGCCCCGATGCCCCGCGGCATCCTCGCCACGTGCAGCGCGAAGGCCCGGGAGGGCGTCGGCGCGGAGTCGGTGCGCGCCGCCTACGAGAAGGCGTACGCCGACGAGCCCTTCGTCCGCCTCCTGCCCGAGGGGCAGTGGCCCGCCACCGGCGCGGTCCACGGCTCCAACGCGGTGCAGATCCAGGTGGCGTACGACCCCGCCGCGCACCGCGTCATCGCGATCAGCGCCCTGGACAACCTGACCAAGGGCACCGCGGGCGGCGCGGTGCAGAGCATGAACATCGCCCTCGGGCTTGATGAGACCACCGGACTTTCCACGATCGGAGTCGCACCGTGAGCGTCACGGCAGCCAAGGGATTCCAGGCGGCGGGCATCGCCGCCGGGATCAAGGAGAACGGCAACCCGGACCTGGCCCTCGTGGTCAACACCGGGCCGCGCCGCGCCGCCGCGGGCGTCTTCACCGCCAACCGCGTCAAGGCCGCCCCGGTGCTGTGGTCCGAGCAGGTCCTGAAGTCCGGCCGGCTCTCCGCGGTGGTCCTCAACTCCGGCGGCGCCAACGCCTGTACGGGCCCCAAGGGCTTCCAGGACACCCATGCCACCGCCGAGAAGGCCGCCGAGGTGCTCGGTGTCGGCGCCGGCGAGGTCGCCGTCTGCTCCACCGGCCTGATCGGTGTGCTGCTGCCGATGGACAAGCTGCTGCCGGGCGTCGCGACCGCGGCCGCGGCGCTGAGCGAGCACGGCGGCGAGAAGGCCGCCATCGCCATCAAGACCACCGACACGGTGCACAAGACGTCCGTGGTCTCCCGCGAGGGCTGGACGGTGGGCGGCATGGCGAAGGGCGCGGGCATGCTCGCGCCGGGCCTCGCCACCATGCTCGTCGTCCTCACCACCGACGCCGACCTGGACAGCGCCGCCCTGGACCGGGCGCTGCGCGCGGCCACCAAGGTCACCTTCGACCGGGTCGACTCCGACGGCTGCATGTCCACCAACGACACCGTGCTGCTGCTCGCCTCGGGTGCCTCCGGGCTCACCCCGGCCGAGGACGACTTCGCCGACGCCGTGCGCGCCGTCTGCGCCGATCTCGGCCGCCAGCTCATCGGGGACGCCGAGGGCGCCAGCAAGGACATCCAGGTCGAGGTGGTGGGCGCCGCCACCGAGGAGGACGCCGTCGAGGTGGGCCGCTCCATCGCCCGCAACAACCTCCTCAAGTGCGCCCTGCACGGCGAGGACCCCAACTGGGGCCGCGTCCTGTCCGCGATCGGCACCACCCGGGCCGCCTTCGAGCCCGACCGGCTCAATGTCGCCATCAACGGCGTGTGGGTGTGCAAGAACGGCGGCGTGGGCGAGGACCGCGACAAGGTCGACATGCGCTACCGCGAGGTGCACATCGTCGCCGACCTCGCGGCGGGCACCGAGACCGCCACCATCTGGACCAACGACCTCACCGCGGACTACGTCCACGAGAACAGCGCGTACTCCTCATGACCACGACCCGCAGGCACACGGCCCTGCCGAAGGCGAAGATCCTCATCGAGGCGCTGCCCTGGCTGACCCGCCACCACGGCAGGACGGTGGTCATCAAGTTCGGCGGCAACGCGATGGTCGACGAGGAGCTGAAGGCGGCGTTCGCCCAGGACGTGGTGTTCCTGCGGCACGCCGGCCTCAAGCCGGTCGTCGTGCACGGCGGCGGCCCGCAGATCAGCGCGGCCCTGGACCGGCACGGCATCGTCAGCGAGTTCAAGGCGGGCCTGCGCGTCACCAGCGAGGAGGCCATGGACGTCGTACGGATGGTGCTGGCCGGACAGGTCCAGCGCGAGCTGGTCGGCCTGCTCAACCAGCACGGTCCGCTCGCCGTCGGCCTCACCGGCGAGGACGCGCACACCATCACCGCCACCCGGCACGTCCCCGAGATCGACGGCGAACCGGTCGACATCGGACGGGTCGGGGAGATCACCGCCATCGACACCGGCGCGATCGAGGCCCTGCTCGCCGACGGCCGCATCCCGGTCGTCTCCTCGATCGCCCGCTCCGAGGACGACGGACATGTCTACAACGTCAATGCTGATACGGCGGCTGCGGCACTCGCTGCGGCACTGGGCGCCGAGACCCTCATGGTCCTCACCGACGTCGAGGGCCTCTACGAGGACTGGCCGGACTCCGACGAGGTGATCAGCCGGCTCACCGCGAGCCAGCTGGAGAAGCTGCTGCCCGACCTGTCCGCCGGCATGGTGCCGAAGATGCGGGGCTGTCTGCACGCCGTGCGCGGCGGGGTGAACACCGCCCGCGTCATCGACGGCCGGGTCCAGCACTCGATCCTGCTGGAGATCTTCACCGACGAGGGCATCGGCACGATGGTCGTGCCGGACGAAGAGGGGAAGTCGTGAGCAACGCGGAACTGACCGCCCGCTGGCAGGGCGCGCTGATGAACAACTACGGCACGCCGCGCCTGCCCCTGGTCCGCGGCGCGGGCACCCGGCTGTGGGACGCCGACGGCAAGGAGTACGTGGACTTCGTCGGCGGCATCGCCGTCAACGCGCTCGGCCACGCCCACCCGGCGGTCGTCGAGGCCGTGAGCCGGCAGATCGCCTCGCTCGGCCATGTCTCCAACCTGTTCGTCGCCGAGCCGCCCGTCGCCCTCGCCGAACGGCTCCTCCAGCACTTCGGCCGCGACGGCAAGGTGTTCTTCTGCAACTCCGGCGCCGAGGCCAACGAGGGCGCCTTCAAGATCGGCCGGCTCACCGGGCGCACCGGCATGGTCGCCACCGAGGGCGGTTTCCACGGCCGCACCATGGGCGCCCTGGCGCTGACCGGCCAGCCCGGCAAGCAGGAGCCCTTCCTGCCGCTGCCCGGCGACGTCACCCATGTGCCCTACGGCGACGCGCAGGCGCTGGCCGCCGCGGTCACCGAGGACACCGCGCTGGTGATCATCGAGCCGGTCCAGGGCGAGAACGGCGTGGTCGTCCCGCCCCCCGGCTATCTGAAGGCGGCCCGCGCCATCACCGCCGCCACCGGCGCGCTGCTCGTCCTGGACGAGGTGCAGACCGGCCTCGGCCGCACCGGGCACTGGTTCGAGTACCAGGCCCACGAGGGCGTCCTGCCGGACGTCGTCACCCTCGCCAAGGGGTTGGGCGGCGGGCTGCCGCTCGGCGCGACCGTCGCCTTCGGCCGGGCCGCCGAGCTGCTCCAGCCGGGCCAGCACGGCACCACCTTCGGCGGCAACCCGGTGGCCTGCGCCGCCGGACTCGCCGTCCTGGACACCATCGCCGGCGAAGGGCTGCTGGACAACGTCAAGCGGCAGAGCGAACGGCTGCGCGAGGGCGTCGAGTCCCTCGGCCACCCGCTCGTCGACCACGTCAGGGGCGCGGGCCTGCTCCTGGGTATCGTGCTCACCGGGCCGCACGCGCCGCGGGCGCAGCAGGCGGCCCAGGAGGCCGGCTTCCTCGTGAACGCGCCCGCACCCGACGTCGTCCGGCTGATGCCGCCGCTGAACCTCGGCGACGACGACGTGGACGCGTTCCTGCGGGCGCTGCCCGGCATCCTGGACACCACCGACGGGGACGCATGATCCGGAGAATGGGACGACGATGAGTCAGGCACAGGACCACGGGCACACCGACGCGTCGGGCGCCGGGCCCGCCCTGCCGCAGACCCGCACCGCACGCCACCGCCGGATCGTGGACATCCTCAACCGGCAACCGGTGCGCTCGCAGAGCCAGTTGGCGAAGCTGCTGGCGGACGACGGGCTGAGCGTCACCCAGGCGACGCTCTCCCGCGACCTGGACGAGCTGAACGCGGTGAAGATCCGCAACAACGAGGGCGACCTCATCTACGCGGTCCCTAGCGAGGGCGGCTTCCGCACCCCGCGCGCGCCGCTGGGCGAGTCCGCCAAGGAGGAGCGGATGCGGCGGCTCTCCCAGGAGCTGCTGATCTCGGCGGAGGCGTCGGCGAACCTCGTGGTCCTGCGCACCCCGCCGGGCGCGGCCCAGTTCCTGGCCTCCGCGATCGACCAGGCCGAGCTCCAGGACATCCTGGGCACCATCGCGGGCGACGACACCCTGATGCTGATCAGCCGCGACCCGACCGGCGGCCAGGCGCTCGCCGACCATCTGCTGCGCCTGGCCCAGAACGGCCACTGACCGCCGGTGCCGCTCAGCCCGCCTGCGCGGGCGTGGGCGGCAGCGGCAGCGGGAGCCCCGGCAGCCCGTCCAGGCTGGTGGCGATGTGCTCCTTCTTGGTGAAGTACGCGTCCAGCGACTCGTCGTCCTCGCGGGCGAACCGCCTGCGGTGCAGGTCGCGGTCCTCGTCGTAGGTCATGAAGGGCACCGCGTAGCCGCAGGTGTCCCGGATCAGCGAGGCGTGCACGACGACGATCGCGCGCAGACCGTGCGACGCCGGGTCGATGCCGGGGAAGCGGGCGAGCAGGTCCGTGAAGCGCGGATCGTCGCGGAAGACGGGCTCGCCCCTGCCGTGCACCCGCACGATGTTGGGCGGCCCCTGGAAGGCGCACCACATCAGGGTGATGCGGCCGTTCTCGCGCAGGTGCGCGACGGTCTCCGCGTTGGACCCGGCGAAGTCCAGATAGGCCACGGTGTGCCCGTCGAGCACCGCGAGGGAGCCCTTGAGGCCCTTGGGGGAGAGGTTGACCGTGCCGTCGCCGGAGAGCGGTGCGGTCGCCGTGAAGAAGAGGGGCTGCTCCTCGATGAAGGTGCGCAGCCTGCCGTCGATGCGCTCATACGTCTTTCCCATGTCCACCCATTATCCGGGCAACTCTTTCGACTGTCTAAGGAATCGAGGGCTCCGGAACGCCCCGGCCCCCGCCGGACCGGCCTGCCTCGATTGACTAGCCATGCATGAATCTGCATACTCATGCATACCGAGCACGGCTCGTACACCCACCCTCTCCCTAGGAGCAGCGCAAGTGAGCAGCAACAGCGGTGACGTACGGCTCTGGGGCGGCCGGTTCGCCGACGGACCCGCCGAGGCCCTGGCGAAACTGTCCGCGTCCGTCCACTTCGACTGGCGGCTCGCGCCCTACGACATCGCCGGTTCGCGCGCCCACGCGTGCGTGCTGCACCGGGCGGGCCTGCTCACCGAGGACGAGCTGACCCGGATGACCGCCGGACTCGACCGGCTGGAGGCCGACGTCGCGGACGGCTCCTTCACCGGCACCGTCGCCGACGAGGACGTCCACACGGCCCTGGAGCGCGGCCTGCTGGAGCGCCTCGGCCCCGACCTCGGCGGCAAGCTGCGCGCCGGCCGCTCCCGCAACGACCAGGTCGCCACCCTCTTCCGCATGTACCTGCGCGACCACGCCCGGATCATCGGCGGCCTGGTCGCCGACCTCCAGGACGCGCTGATCGGCCTGGCCGAGGCCCACCCGGACGTGGCGATGCCCGGCCGCACCCACCTCCAGCACGCCCAGCCGGTCCTCTTCGCCCACCATGTGCTCGCCCACGCGCAGTCCCTGTCCCGGGACGCCGAGCGGCTGCGCCAGTGGGACGAGCGGACCGCCGTGTCGCCGTACGGCTCGGGCGCCCTGGCCGGCTCCTCCCTCGGCCTGGACCCCGAGGCGGTCGCCCGCGACCTCGGCTTCGAGCACGGCAGCGCGGCCAACTCCATCGACGGCACCGCCTCGCGCGACTTCGCCGCCGAGTTCGCCTTCGTCACCGCCATGATCGGCGTGAACCTCTCCCGCATCGCCGAGGAGATCATCATCTGGAACACGAAGGAGTTCTCCTTCGTCACGCTGCACGACGCGTTCTCCACCGGCTCCTCGATCATGCCGCAGAAGAAGAACCCCGACATCGCGGAGCTGGCGCGCGGCAAGTCCGGCCGCCTCATCGGCAACCTGACCGGGCTCATGGCCACCCTCAAGGCCCTGCCGCTCGCCTACAACCGCGACCTCCAGGAGGACAAGGAGCCCGTCTTCGACTCCTGCGACCAGCTGGAGGTCCTGCTGCCCGCCTTCACCGGCATGATGGCCACCCTCACTGTCCACCGCGAGCGCATGGAGGAGCTGGCCCCGGCCGGCTTCTCGCTGGCCACCGACATCGCGGAGTGGCTGGTCAAGCAGGGCGTGCCGTTCCGGGTGGCGCACGAGGTCGCCGGCGAGTGCGTGAAGGCCGCCGAGGCCGAGGGCAAGGAGCTGGACGAGCTGACCGACGAGCAGTTCGCCAAGATCTCCGCCCATCTCACCCCCGAGGTGCGCACGGTCCTCGACGTGCCCGGCGCCCTCGCCTCCCGCGACGGCCGCGGCGGCACCGCCCCGAGCGCGGTCGCGGTCCAGCTCGCCGAGATCAAGGCCGACGTGGCCGCCCAGCACGCCTGGGCGGACGCCAGGAAGTAGCCGGTACGTGCCCGGGAGGGCATCGCGGGTACGTTGGTCCGCAGTACGGAGCCGACCCGAACGGAGCCCGCGATGCCCTTCGCGCGACTGGCCGCAGCCACCACCCCCACCTGCCACCTCGGCCTGGGCCTGGCCGCCGTGGGGCGCCCCGGATACATCAACCTGGGCCGGGACCGCGACCTCGGAGCCGACCGCTCCGTGGACGCCCTGCGCGCCCGTACGCACGAACTGCTGGACGCCGCCTACGCCCAGGGCGTGCGCTATCTGGACGCCGCCCGCTCCTACGGCCGCTCCGAGGAGTTCCTCGCCGACTGGCTGCGCGCTCGCCCGGAGATCGACGACGTCGTCGTCGGCAGCAAGTGGGGCTACACCTACACGGCCGACTGGCGCACCGACGCCGCACAGCACGAGGTCAAGGACCACGGCGCGGCCACCTACGCGCGCCAGCGCGCCGAGAGCGCCGCGCTGCTCGGCGACCGGCTCGACCTCTACCAGATCCACTCGGTGACCCCGGACAGCCCCGCCCTGACCGACAAGGAACTGCACGCCCGGCTCGCCGAGTCCGCCGCCTCGGGGCTGACCGTCGGCTTCTCCACCAGCGGCCCCGCCCAGGCCGACGCGATCCGGGCCGCCCTCGCCGTGACCGTGGACGGCGAGCCGCTGTTCCGCACCGTCCAGTCGACGTACAACGCCCTGGAGACCTCCGCCGGGCCCGCCCTCGCCGAGGCGCACGACGCGGGGCTCACCGTGATCGTCAAGGAGGGCATGGCGAACGGCCGGCTGGCCGGCCCCGACGCGCCCGAGGCCCTGCGCGAGGTGGCCCGGAGCACCGGTTACGGCTGCGACGCGGTCGCCCTCGCCCTGATCCTGCGCCGCCCCTGGGCGGGCGTGGTGCTCTCCGGCGCCGCCACCGTCGACCAGCTCGTCTCCAACCTGCACGCCCCGGCCGTCGACCTGGACGACGAGCAGGCGGCCCGCCTCGACGCCCTGGCCGAGGAGCCGCAGGCGTACTGGCGGCAGCGCGGCCAGCTCCCCTGGCACTGATCTCCCACGGTCCTCTCACGTCTCGCGCACCACGGCTCACGCCCCACGGCTCACGCCCCACGTCCTGCGCCGCACCCGGCCCGGACCGCTGAGACGTGCACGCCGCTCATGAGACATGAATGTCTCATTCGGTGTATGGTTGTCTCATGGCTGTCGATCGTGACCACGTGCTGCGCAGTGCCGCGGCCCTGCTGACCCGTAAGTCCACCGCGACGATGGACGAGGTCGCCAGGGCCGCCGGCATCAGCCGCGCCACGCTGCACCGGCACTTCGCCGGACGCGACGCGCTCGTACGGGCACTGGAGGCGCTCGGCATCCAGGAGTGCGAGGCCGCGCTGGACGCGGCCCGCCCGGACGAGGGGCCCGCGCGGGACGCGGTGCACCGGCTGGTCCGCGCGATCGAGCCCGCGGCCGGCCTGCTGGCCTTCCTCTACACCGAGAACCAGCTGTTCGAGGGCGGGGAGGTGAACGCGGGCTGGGCCCGGATCGACGAGCGGATCGAGACCCTGTTCCGGCGCGGCCAGGACAGCGGGGAGTTCCGCATCGACCTCACCCCGGCCTGGCTCACCGAGGCACTGTTCGGCCTGCTGGCCTCCGCCGCCTGGGCGGTGACCGAGGGCCGCGTGGCCCCCAAGGACTTCACGTACATGACGGTCGAGCTGCTGCTCGGCGGCGCACTGCGCGCGGACGCACCACGGAGAGAGGAACCATGACCAGCACCCTGCGGCCGGCCCGCACGACGGAGACGGAGAAGCGACCGGGCCGCTGGCTCGCGCTCGGCGTCCTCGTCCTGGCCGTGCTGCTGGTGGCCGTCGACGCGACCGTCCTCGGTCTCGCGACCCCGTACATCAGTGAGGACCTCAAGCCCTCCGGCACCCAGCTGCTGTGGATAGGCGACGTCTACTCGTTCGTCATCGCCGGTCTGCTCGTCTCCATGGGCAGCCTCGGCGACCGCATCGGACGCAAGCGCATCCTGCTCTGCGGCGCCGTCGCCTTCGGCCTGATCTCCGTGCTCAACGCCTACGCGACCTCGCCGGAACTGATGATCCTGGCACGGGCGCTGCTCGGTGTCGCCGGTGCCACCCTGATGCCGGCCACGCTTGCCCTGATCCGCAACCTCTTCCACGACCCGCGCGAGCGCAGCCTCGCGGTCGGCATCTGGGGCGCGGCCGCCTCGGCGGGCATGGCCGTGGGTCCCATCGTCGGCGGGTTCCTGCTCGAACACTTCTGGTGGGGCTCGGCCTTCCTGATCAACCTGCCGGTGATGGCCGTGCTCGTCCTGGTCGGCATCCGGCTGCTGCCCGAGTCCCGCAACCCGGACCCGGGCCCCTGGGACCTGGCCAGCGTCATGCTGTCACTGGTCGGCATGATCGCCACCGTGTACGCGGTCAAGGAGGCCGCGGCGCACGGGTTCACCTGGCCGGTCCTCGGCGCGGGCCTGCTCGGCGTGGCCGGGCTGTACGGCTTCGTCCGCCGCCAGCTCACGATGCCCGTGCCGCTGCTGGACATGCGGCTGTTCCGCAGCCGCGGCTTCAGCGGCGCCGTCCTCGCCGACCTGCTGACCGTCCTCGGCATGTCCGGGCTGGTCTTCTTCCTCTCCCAGTATCTGCAACTGGTCCAGGGCAGGCGGCCGTTCGAGGCGGGCCTGGCCGAGCTGCCGGCCGCCGTCGGCGCGGTGGCGGCCGGTCTGGTGGCGGGCACCGCGGCCCGGCGCTTCTCGGTGCGGGCGGTGGTCTCCGGCGGACTGGCCGCCGTCGGCCTGTCCCTGGCCGCGCTGACCACGCTCAGCGGCGCGACCGGCTATCCGCTGCTGGGCGCGGCCCTGCTGGTGGTCGGCGTCGGCGCCGGGCTCTCCTTCACCGTGACCGCCGACGTGATCCTCTCCAGCGTGCCCAAGGACCAGGCGGGCGCCGCCTCGGCGGTCTCGGAGACGGCGTACGAACTCGGCGCGGCCCTGGGCATCGCCCTGCTCGGCTCCATCGTGACCGCCGCCTACCGCGGCTTCACCGGTCCGGCGGGCACACCCCCGCAGGCCCATGAGTCGCTGGGCGGCGCCGTGGAGGCGGCGGCCGGCCTGCCCGCCCCCACCGCCGAGGCCCTGCTGTCCGCGGCCCGCGACTCCTTCGTCCACGGCCTCCACCTGGCCTCGGGCGCGGGCGCGGCCGTCCTGCTGACAGCCGCGGCGGCAGCGTGGTTCCTCCTGAAGAACCAGAAACTCTGACCATTCCGACGAGGAGCGGCGCGCCCCGAAAGGGGCGCGGGGAACGGCGCGAGCAACGACAACGCACCAGCACCCGGCGACGGCGGCGGGGACCCGGGCGGCGCCCCGAAAGGGGCGCGGGGAACTGCGCGAACAACCCCCACACACCCGCACCCGGCGGCGAACCGAGCCCCTACGGCGCCCACCCGCCCGATCGCCGAAGGCTCACGCCGCCTTCGCCTTGGTGGCGTACATGTCCACGTACTCCTGCCCCGACAACCGCATGACCTCGGTCATCACCGAGTCCGTCACCGCCCGCAGCACATACCGGTCACGGTCCATGCCCTCGTAGCGGGAGAACTCCATCGGCTCACCGAAGCGCACGGTGACCTTGCCCGGCCGGGGCAGCCCCGTGCCGCCCGGCTGGAGCTTGTCGGTGCCGATCATGGCGAACGGCACGACGGGCGCCCCGGTCATCAGCGTCAGCCGCGCGATACCGGTGCGCCCCCGGTACAGCCGCCCGTCGGGGGAGCGCGTGCCCTCGGGGTAGATGCCGAAGATCTTCCGCTCCTCCAGCACCCGGCGGCCGGTCATCAGCGCGGCCACCCCGCCCCGGCCGCCGTCGCGGTCGACCGGGATCATGCCGACACCGGTGAAGAACCAGGCCATCAGCCGGCCCTTGAACCCCTTGCCCGTGACGTACTCGTCCTTGCCGATGAAGAAGACCTGCCGGTCGCAGACGACCGGCAGGATCATCGAGTCGATGAACGTCAGGTGGTTGCCCGCCAGGATGACCGGACCGTCGCCGGGAATGCGCTCCGCGCCCTCCACTCGCATGCGGAACATCAGGCGCATGATCGGACCGAGCACTGCCTTGATGAACGCGAAGCGGGACAACGGGCCCTCCGGTGCCAAGGGATGCGGTATGTGTCTGTGCAGGTGAGGACGATACTCGCGGCACGGCCCGGAATGCACATCGGGCGCACCACCTCTTACCCACTGTTGACGTGCGTTCACCTGCGCCGGAGCCGTCTTGCGACGAGATGAACGGCGCACGGCGGTGTGACCGAGGTTACGGGGTGTCATCCCGCGTCACCCGCGTGTTCCGCTCGGCGTCTCCCGTCCGTCACCCCCTCCCCCCTACGATCGGCGCGCACCGACGGGACGAGACCAGGAGGCGGTTCATGGGCAGGCAGCAGCCGGAACGGCAGGCGGACACGCGCGAGTCCGGCGAGCGCACGGGCGGGGCCGGGCGCCGGGCGCTGCTCGGCGCGGCGGTGCTCGGCGCCGGCGGAGCGGTCCTCGGCATGCCGGGCACGGCGAGCGCCGCGCAGGGCGGACCGGAGCGGGGCGCGGCCGCGCGGCCGGCCGGCCACCGGGGCGGCCTGAAGAGCCTGCCCGTGCCCACGGTCATCGGCCACCGGGGCGCCAGCGGCTACCGGCCCGAGCACACCTTCGGCTCCTACGAACTCGCCCTCGACCTCGGCGCCCATGTCGTCGAGGCCGGCGACCTGGTGCCCACCCGCGACGGCCACCTCGTGTGCCGGCACGAGCCGGAGATCGGCGGCACCACGGACGTCGCCGACCACCCGGAGTTCGCCGGCCGCAAGACCACCAAGGTGCTCGACGGGGTGCCCACCACCGGCTGGTTCACCGAGGACTTCACCCTCGCCGAGCTGAAGCGGCTGCGCGCGGTCGAGCGCATCCCGGCCAACCGCCCGCACAACACCCTCTACAACGGGCGCTGGGAGATCCCCACCTTCGAAGAGGTCCTGAAGTGGCAGGACGAGCAGACCCGGCGCCGCGGCCGGCAGGTGTGGATCTACCCCGAGACCAAGCACCCCACCTACTTCCGCAAGCTGGGCCTCGGCCTGGAGGAGCGGGTGGCGAAGCTGCTGCGCAAGTACGGCAAGGACGGCCGGAACTCGCCGGTCATCCTCCAGTCCTTCGAGCCGACCAGCATCCAGCGGCTCAACCGGCTCGTGGACAACCCGCTGGCCGTGCTGCTGTCGGACGCGGGCAGCCGCCCGTACGACTTCGTCGAGGCGGGCGACCCGCGCACGGTCGCCGACCTCATCACCCCCAAGGGCCTGCGGGAGATCGCCGGCTACGCGCAGGGCATCGGCCCGACCGTGGACCTGATCATCCCCAAGGAGGCCGACGGCAACCTCGGCCGGCCCAGCACGCTGGTGCGCGACGCGCACGCCGTGGGCCTGGTCCTGCACCCCTACACCATGCGCAACGAGAACCCGTTCCTGCCGCCGAAGTTCCGCAAGGGCACCGCCAAGGACGCCTACGGCGACTCCTTCGGGCTGTTCCAGGCGTACTTCGCGACCGGTATCGACGGCATCTTCACCGACAACGCGGACACCGGCCTCCTCGCCCGCGAGGACTTCCTGGCCGGACGGTCCGTCAACCGCTGAGCCGCCCCGCCCTCGTCGGTGTGAACGCAGGCCGTCCCGGCAACCCGCCGCCGGGGCGGCCGCGTCGTGCCGCATATGACAGACGACCTGCTCGCCGCCCTGCGTCCCCTGCTCGTCGCCGAGGCATCGGCGGAGGCACATGCCGCCGGTACGGAACCCGGCGACCTGGAACAGGCGGTCTGGCTCCGGCTGCTGGAGCACCTGGAGGCGGACGGGCCGCCACGCGACCCCGGGGGCTGGCTGCGCCGCGCGGTCCGCTCCGAGGCGCGCAGGACGCGACGCACTGTCAGCATCGAGCGGCCGTACGGCCCGGAGCCCGCCGACGACAGCGAGCGCGGCCCCGAACCCATGGCGCTGGCCGCCGCGCGGGAGCGCGCCCTGCGCGAGGCGGTGCGCCGGCTGCCCGGCCGCTGCCCCCGGCTGCTGGAGGCGCTGCTGTCCCCGCGGGACCTCACCTACCGGGAGATCGCGGGGGAGTTGGGTATCTCACAGGGCAGTCTGGGACCGGAACGTTCCAGATGTCTGGGATGTCTGCGGCGTTTGCTGGCACCGGAGGTTGCGGCGCGACAAGCCCGGGGATAGGAGTGGGGGACGACAGGTGATCAGGTGAGCGGGAGGCGTGCGCACATGGGCATGAGCGTGACCATCTCGGAGGCGGCCGAGCAGGACGCGGAGCAGATCTTGAAGCTCCAGTACCTGTGCTTCCAGAGCGAGGCGGCGCTGTACGGCAACTACCGCATCGACCCGCTCGTCGAGACCCTGGACGCGCTGCGCCACGAGGTCGCCGCCGAGTGCGTCTTCGTGGCCCGTCTCGGCGACGAGGTGGTCGGCTCGGTGCGCGGGCGGGTGACCGAGGACGGCGCCGCCGACATCGGCAAGCTCTGCGTCCACCCCCGCCTCCAGGGGCACGGCATCGGCGCCCGGCTGCTCGGCGCGGTCGAGGCGGCGCTGGCCGAGGAGCGCCAGGTCACCCGGTTCCGGCTGCACACCGGCCGCCGCAGCGAGGGCAACCTGCGGCTGTACCGGCGCGTCGGCTACCGCACGGTGGGTGCCTTCGACGCCCCCGACGGCGTCCCGATGATCCGCCTGGAGAAGGCGGCCGGCACCTACGTGGCGACCGCCTAGGACAGATCCTGGCCGCCCGGGACGGGGCGGCGCCGGCGGTTCAGGCGGTGGCCGCCCGCTCCTGCCTGCGGGCCTTGCGCAGCCAGTACAGGGCCGACAGCGGGAGCAGCACCGGGATGAAGAGGTATCCGGCGCCGTAGTCGGACCACACGGTCGCGTCCGGGAACGCGGACGGTTCGGCCAGCGTCCAGGTCCCGACGGTCAGTACGCCCACCAGTTCGGCGGCGCAGCACGCCAGCGCCGCCGCGCGGGCCTTCTCACCGCCGCGCACCAGCGAGTACGTGATGAAGCCGTAGACCAGGCCCGCCACCGCCGACAGCGAGTACGCCAGCGGCGCCCGGCCGAAGTCGGTCGCGATCTGGTAGGCGGAGCGGGACACCGCGCCGACGACCATCACGCCGTACAGCCAGACGAGCAGGATGCCCGGCCCGCTGATCAGCCGGGCCCGCGCGGGCCCGGTCCGCTGCTGCCCGGTCCGCTTCTCCTCGGCGGTGGTCATCTCAGCCTCCCCAGATGTCGTAGAGCCGTACTTCCAGGACGGCGAGGACCACACCGCCGGCCGCCACCGTCACCGAACCCCAGCGGGTGCGCTCCGTCAGCGACATGAACCCGGCCGCCGGGACGCAGGCGAAGGCGCCCAGCAGATACGCCACGAAGATCGTCGTCCCCTGGTCCGGCTTCTCGCCCCGCGCCAGCGCCACGATCCCGATCACCAGCTGGACCAGGGCCAGCAGCGTGACCACGGCCATGCCGATGAAGTGCCAGTCCTTCGTCGGCTGGTCACGGTGGGCGGCCCAGCCGCACCAGGCGGCGAGCAGCAACGCGGCGACGCCGGTCACCAGCGTCAGGGCAGCAAGCATGCTGTGACCCTATTACGGGGCGAAGACCCCACCGCGCCCGCCCCGGCGCCCCCGCCCCCGGCCGGTTCCTGCGCCCCGCCCGCGCGGCCGTGGCATTGGCCACAGCCCACCGGGCGCACCGGCCCGCACGCCGTCCCGCTTCATCCCCGGCCGGGCCTGTCCCCGCTGGTCACAGGCGTGCGCCGGGCCCGATCCGGTCGCCGCCGCGGGGCGTCCATGAACGTCCACGATGCGGACCGGGGTGCCGTGTCGGCAGCGTCGGTCTGGTTTACTGATCGCATGACCACGACGAGCTGCCGCATCCCTGCGACCGAGGCGACGATGACGCCCGGTGCTCGTTGTATGTGTCCCGCGCGTCGAATGTGCGCCTTCTAGAGGGCCCCTGCACCACCTGAGCCTCGCGCCCCGAAGCGAGCGCCCGCTCCTGTCCCCGCCCGCCCCGGGCGCGGACGGCCGAGCCCGTGCCCCCGTGCGCACGTTTCCCCCGCCCGAAGCGGGGCAAGTGCCGCGTTCCGGCCGCACCCGACCATGAACGCCGTGCCCGGCGCCCACGACGCGCCGCGCACTCGACAGTGACGGAAACACTCGTGATCACCACATCGGGCCTCACCAAGGTCTACCGCTCACGCGGACGCGAGGTCACCGCCCTCGACGGCGTCGACCTGCACGTCCGCGAAGGCGAGGTGTACGGCGTCATCGGCCAGTCCGGCGCCGGCAAGTCCTCGCTGATCCGCTGCGTCAACCTGCTGGAGCGGCCCACCTCCGGCACGGTCACCGTCGCGGGGCAGGACCTCACCGCCCTCGCCGGCCGCGGACCGCGGGCCGGCAAGGAGCTGCGCCGGGCGCGCAGCCGGATCGGCATGGTCTTCCAGCACTTCAACCTGCTGTCCTCGCGCACCGTGCGGGACAACGTCGAACTGCCCCTGGAGATCCTCGGCAGGTCCGGCAAGGAGCGCACCCGCCGGGCGCTCGAACTGCTCGACCTGGTCGGCCTCGCCGACAAGGCCGGGGCCTACCCCGCCCAGCTCTCCGGCGGCCAGAAGCAGCGCGTCGGCATCGCCCGCGCCCTGGCCGGCGACCCCAAGGTGCTGCTCTCCGACGAGGCCACCAGCGCGCTCGACCCGGAGACCACCCGCTCCATCCTCCAGCTGCTGCGCGACCTGAACCAGCAGCTCGGCCTGACCGTCCTGCTGATCACCCACGAGATGGACGTCGTGAAGTCGATCTGCGACTCCGCCGCGCTGATGGAGCGGGGCCGCGTCGTCGAGTCCGGCACCGTGAGCGAACTGCTCGCCACCCCCGGCTCCCGGCTCGCCGCCGCGCTGTTCCCGGTGGGCGGCGAGGCCACCGGCGAGGAGCGCACCGTCCTGGACGTCACCTTCCACGGCGAGGCCGCCACCCAGCCGGTCGTCTCCCAGCTGTCCCGTACCTACAACATCGACATATCGATCCTCGGCGCCGCCATCGACACCGTCGGCGGTCTCCAGGTCGGCCGGATGCGCATCGAGCTGCCGGGCCGCTACGAGGACAACGTCGTACCGGTCGGCTTCCTGCGCGAGCAGGGCCTCCAGATCGACGTCGTCGGCCAGGCCGACCCGCTGGTGAAGGAAGGCGTCCGATGACCTGGTCCGAGATGCACCCGCTGCTGACCCAGGCGTGTTGGGACACGCTCTACATGGTCGGCTGGTCCACGCTGATCGCCGTCGTCGGCGGCCTCCCGCTCGGCGTCCTGCTGGTCCTCACCGACCGGGGCGGCCTGCTCCAGAACCTCCTCGCCAACAAGGTGATCGGCCAGGTGGTGAACGTCGCCCGCTCGATGCCCTTCATCATCCTCATCGTCGCCCTGCTGGACTTCACCCGCTGGATCACCGGGACCACCATCGGCCGCGACGCCGCCATCGTGCCGCTGGCCATCGGCGCCATCCCGTTCTTCGCCCGGCTGGTGGAGACCTCCGTGCGCGAGGTGGACGGCGGACTCGTCGAGGCCGTGCAGTCCATGGGCGGCAACACCTGGACGGTCGTGCGCAAGGTCCTCGTGCCCGAGTCGCTGCCGTCCCTGATCTCCGGCACCACGACCACGGTCGTCGCCCTCATCGGCTACACCGCGATGGCCGGCACGGTCGGCGCCGGCGGCCTCGGCGACATCGCCATCCGCTACGGCTACCAGCGCTTCGAGACCCAGCTGATGTGGATCACGGTCGGCATCCTCGCCGTGGTCATCTCGCTCATCCAGTTCGCCGGCGACTTCGCCGCCCGCTTTCTGCACCGGCGCGGCGGCCGTTCCGGACCGGCGCCCCGGCTGCGGCTGCTGCGCTCCGGCGGCTCCTCGACGGCCGACGTGAGCAAAGCGGCCTGACCCGCAGCCGCCCCCGCCCCTGCCCCCGTACTCGTACCCGGACTCCCCGTTCACCCCCTACGGGGCCGCACCACCCAAGGAAAGGCACTTTTCGTGCGTAACACCGCCAAGATCACCTCTGCCGTCCTGGCCGCCGGAGCCCTCACCCTCGGGCTCACCGCCTGCGGAGGCTCCGACTCCGACTCGGGCAAGAGCGACGCGAACGCCACGCTGACCGTCGCCGCCACGCCCACCCCGCAGGGCGAGATCCTCACCTACGTCAAGGACCACCTCGCGCAGAAGGCCGGCCTCAAGCTGGAGGTCAAGGAGTTCACGGACTACGTGACCCCCAACACCGCCGTCCAGCAGGGCCAGGTCGACGCCAACTACTTCCAGCACAAGCCGTACCTCGACGACTTCAACAAGAAGAACGGCACCGACGTCGTCCCGGTCCCCGGCGGCACCGTGCACCTGGAACCGCTCGGCGTCTACTCCAAGACCTACAAGAAGCTCACGGACCTCAAGCAGGGCGCCAGCATCGCGCTGCCCAACGACACCACCAACGAGGCCCGCGCGCTCAAGCTCCTGGAGGCCAACGGCCTGCTCAAGCTGAAGGCGGGCGCCGGGTACGAGGCGACCCCCAAGGACGTCACCGACAACCCCAAGGGCCTGAAGTTCAAGGAGCTGGAGGCGGCCCAGCTGCCCCGCTCCCTCGGCGACGTGGACGCCGCGGTGATCAACGGCAACTACGCCCTGGAGGCCAAGCTCAGCCCGGCCAAGGACGCGCTGGCCGCCGAGTCCGCCAAGGGCAACCCGTACGCCAACTTCCTCGCCGTGAAGAAGGGCAACGAGGACGACCCGCGGGTCAAGAAGCTCGCCAAGCTCCTCACCTCGCCCGAGGTCAAGAAGTTCATCGAGGACAAGTACGACGGCGCCGTCGTCCCGGCGTTCTGATCCGTCCCGGCACCGTCGCACCCGGGGTCCGCTTTCCGCACAGGGGGCGGACCCCGTGGTGCGTCCGGGGGCGCCGATGCTGCATGCTGGGCAGTTCAGCAGGCCCTGACGGTATTTCCGAAGGTTACGGAGCGGCGCCATGACTAGCACCTTCCCCAACATCTCCATCAGCACGGAGCGGTTGGTGCTGCGCCCCCTCGACGAGGACGACGTCCCCGCGCTGGCCGCGATGATGAACGACGAACAGGTCGCGGCCTGGACCGACATCCCCCAGCCCTTCACCGAGGCGTCCGCCCGCCACTGGATCGGCCGCTACGCCCCCGCCGAACGCACCGCGGGCCGCGGGCTCGACCTCGCGGTCACCGAGTTCCTCACCCAGCGCCTGGTCGGCGTCGTCCAGCTGGCCAAGACCGACTGGCACGTCCGCGCCACCGAACTCTCGTACATCATCGCCCCCTGGGCGCGCGGCGAGGGCTACGCCTCCGAAGCCGCCCTGGCCACCGCCCAGTGGCTCTTCGGCGACCAGAAGTTCGAACGCATCGAACTGCGCACCGCCGCCGACAACACCGCCTCCCAGCAGGTCGCCCAGAAGATCGGCTGTATCAGCGAGGGCGTGCTGCGCAACGCCTGCATAGCCCACCTGCGCACCCAGGACGGCACCTGGACCGACGTACGCACCGACTTCATCGTGTGGAGCCTGCTGCCGGAGGACCTGGACGGCACCGACGAGGAACTCGCCGACAGCAGCGGTTTCACGTCGTTCCCGGACTGGAACTGACCCGGCCGCGCCGCACCGCCCCGCCGCCCACCGCGCGGTCCCGGCGCCGCACCAGGTAACCTCACGGAGCCCGCACACGGGCGTCGCCCGTGACGACCCGCTTCACCCCCTGGAGACTGACAACGATGGCCGACCGGGTCACGGTGATCGGCTGGGACGGTACGCCGCTGACCGAGGCGGCGCGCGGCGCGCTCGGCGCCGCCACCCTCGTGGCGGGCGCGGCGCACCACCTGGCGCTCCCTGAAGTACCCCCCGCCGCCGAGCGCATCCGCCTCGGCAGCGTCGCCCTGGCCGCCCGCCGCATCGCCGGGCACCGCGGCACCGCCGTCGTCCTCGCCGACGGCGACCCCGGCTTCTTCGGCGT
Source organism: Streptomyces sp. PL-25 (assembly GCF_058344915.1). NCBI lineage: Bacteria > Bacillati > Actinomycetota > Actinomycetes > Kitasatosporales > Streptomycetaceae > Streptomyces > Streptomyces sp. PL-25. The sequence goes on along the minus strand of NZ_CP136997.1, from coordinate 1,256,193 downwards.
CGTCCGCACGCTGCGCGACCCCGAGTTCGGCCTGGAGGTCGAGGTCGCCCCCGCCGTCTCCTCGGTGGCCGCCGCCTTCGCCCGCGCCGGCATGCCCTGGGACGACGCCCAGGTGGTCGTCGCCCACAAACGCACCCTGCGCCGCGCGGTGAACGTATGCCGTGCCCACACCAAGGTCGCCGTACTGACCGCACCCGGCGCCGGTCCCGCCGAACTGGGCCTGCTTCTCGACGGGGTGCACCGCACCTTCGTCATCTGCGAGGAACTGGGCACCGCGCGCGAACAGGTCACCGTCGTCACCTCCGACAAGGCCGCCGACCACACCTGGCGCGACCCGAACGTCGTCATTGTCATCGGCGGAATCGGCGGAATCGGCGGCAACGGCGGCAACGGGGGCCGCACCGGCGCCGGGGACGGCGGCTGGATCGCCGGACGCGACCCGGCCGACCCGGTGCGCGGCTGGACCCGGCCCGCCGACGCCTACGACGGACCCCTCGGCGAGGGCGAGACCGAGCTGCTGCGCGCCGCGCAACTGGCCCGGCTCGGCCCGCGCGTCGGCGACCTCGTGTGGGACATCGGCTGCGGCAGCGGCGCGTTCGCCACCGAGGCCGCGCGCGCCGGCGCCGCCGTCATCGCCGTCGACCGCGACCCGGACGCCTGCGCCCGCACCGAGGCCGCCGCCCGCCGCTTCGGCGTCCAGGTGCAGGTGGTGCACGGCACCGCCCCGCACGTCCTGGAGAACCTGCCCGAACCGGACGTCGTACGGGTCGGCGGCGGGGGAGCGGCCGTCGTCGACGCGGCCGCCGACCGGCGCCCGCAGCGCATCGTCGCGCACGCCGCCAACCGCGACACGGCCGAACGCGTCGGCCGCGGCCTGACCGAGCACGGGTACCAGGTCGAGTGCGCCCTGCTCCAGGCCGTCGAACTCGACACCCGCGCCTGGACGGAGACGGAGCGGAGCGTCGCGTTCCTGCTCAGCGGGGTCGCGGACCACGCCCCGTGATCGGATTGTCGGACCGCGCGCGGTAGGCTGGCCGATCGTTGTACCGCACTGGGGGCTCCGGAGCTTCGTTCTCAATGTCCGGAAAACCCACCCGTTGTGCGGGGGGTGCGGTACGGCACAACCGGAGGACGCGCAACGTGGCGCAGTCCACAGCGGGCCGTGGCGGAAGACGCTGTCACGGCGGGCGGACGACCGCGACAATGCCACTCAATGGCTTTGTCGCCTTTTTTGGGTGGGTCGTTCGTGCCGCCGGGCACGGACGCTCGTTCTTCACTGGGGGGCGGTCGGTGCGCCGTTCCCGGTGAGCTGGTCGTAGGAGCACTAACCGATGGGCGAGGGGTACGCATGACCGACACCGGCCAGGTCCCGGGCGAGGGACTGCCGGAGAGCGCAGGCATGGTGGAGCAGCCGGGCGTCCCCGCACACGGCGCGTACACCTACCTCTCCGAGTCTCCCGCCGAGGACGAAGACCTGCTGCTGCCGGGCTCCCAGGGCGCGTGGGGCAACGAAGTGCCCCCGCCCGCCCCGGAACCGGTCGTCGAGGCCGTCCACCAGCCGGGCCCGCACGAGACGTCCGGCCGCGACAGCGGCTCGGTCGACCTGAGCGGCGTCCTGCACCCCGACCCCCAGACGGCCCAGCCGGCTGCCCCGGCACCGGCCCCGCGCCGGCCGCTGCACCTCGGTCCGCCGACCCCCGACGCCTCCACCAGCCCGGTGCGCTCGCTGGCCGACCGCGGCCCGGCCGACGCGCCGGTCCGGCAGCCCGGCCCGGCCTCCACCGTCCCGGGGCCCGAGTACCTCGACGCGGCGCAGGCGGCTCCGGCCCCCGTCGTGAGCCTGCACGGCGCCCCGCAGGGCGCCGCCCCCTGGGGCGCCCCGGCGGCTCCCGCTGCACCGCAGGCGCCCGCGGAGCCCGCGGCCGGGGACGCGGTCGCTCCGGACGCCGAGCCGGTCGGCCCGGCCCAGGCGGCCGTCGCCCGGCTCACCGCCCAGGCGGGCGCACCGGCCCCGGCCCCGGACGCCGCCACGGAGGCGGGGCACGCCCCCGAGACGCGGCAGCCGGAACAGCACGGACACGACGACCGGCACGAGGCAGCGGCTGAGATCGCGTCCGAGGCCGCCGCCGTCGCACCGGGTCCCGCAGCGGAACCGGCGCCCGAGGGCGAGTCCGAGCCCGTACCGTCCGCCGATCAGGTCGCACCCGTGCCCGTGCCCGAAGTGGGGTCGGCCGGGACCGCCGAGGACACCGCCGCCGAGGGTGTACCGGCGCAGGAGGCCGTCGCCGTCCCCGCCGGGACGGACCCCGTCACCCCGGACGCACAGGTCCGGGCGGCCGGTCAGGCCCCCGAGCCCGCCGGGACCGAGGAGGCGGCGCAGCCTCAGCAGCCGGCCGAGGCCCGGCCGGCCGCGCCCGCCGCTCCGGTGGCGGACAGCGCGCCCGCGCCCGGAACGGCGACCGGCGTCCCGGTGGCCGCCGAGCAGCTGGTGGCCGACGAGACCGCCGTACCCGAGCAGGCCGCCGCAGCCGCTCCCGGCCAGCACGTGGACGCCCCGGCCCCCGCCCCTGCGCCGGTGGCCGCCGCAGAGCCGGTCACCGCGCCCGAGCAGGCGCCCGCCCCGGATCAGCCTGTCCCCGCCGAGGCGGCCCCGGAGCCCGAGCAGGCCGTCGAGCCCGCACCGGCACCGGCGCAGGCCCCGGCCGCTCCCGTCGAGGCCGAGACCGAAGCCGTACCCCCGCAGGTACCGCACCCCGGTGCTCCCGAGGTGTCCGCCGAGCAGACGGCAGAGCAGACGGCAGAGCAGGAGCAGCCGGTCACGGCCCCCGCCCCGCAGCCCGCCGGGACCGCCACCCAGAACCCGGAAGCCGGGACCGCCACCCAGAACCCGGAGCGCCAGATCCCCGAGGCAGCCGAGGCGCCTGAGGGCACCCAGGTGCCCGAAGCCGTCGACGGAGCCCCGCAGCCGGTCCCCGCCCCCGAGGAGACCGCCCAGGTCCAGGCCCCGGCCGACGCCTCCGCCGTCGCGCCCGCCGCCCGGCCGGACCAGGCCCAGGCCGCCCCGGTCGCCGACGCCCCGGCTCCCGGGGCCGTCACCGAGCCGGTCACCCCCGAGGCGCCCGCCGTGCCTGAGGCCCAGGCAGTGCCTCAGACACCGGAAGCCTCCCAGGCCCCGGAACCCGACGCCGCCCCCACCGCAGAGGCCCCGGCCCCGGCCCCGGATGTCCAGCTCCCGTCCACCGGCGAACCCGAGTCCCTGTCGGCCGCCCCCCACGCCGAACAGCCCCCCGCCGCCCCGCAGCAGCCGCCCGTCGCCGCACCGGAGCAGGAAGCGACCGCTGCGGCGCAGCCGGTCCAGGTGCCGGTGCCGCAGCCTGTCGCCGAGGTCCCGCAGGAACCCGTGGTGGCGGTCCCGGCGCCCCGTTCCGGTGACACCGAGCCCGTGGCCACCGCCGCGACCGCCGCCCCCGCCGAGCCCGACCCCGAGGTGGTCCAGCAGGCGGACGACCTGGAGACCCGGGGCGCCGGTCAGGAAGAACACGAGGAGCACGAGCACCGGGCTGCCGAGGCCGCCGAGGGGCAGCCGGAGGACGGCCCCGCCCCCGAGGCGGAGGCCCCCCGGCACGTGGGACCGGCCGCGCCCGGCTACGACGACGCCGAGCGCGAGGCCGTGCTCAAGGTGATGCGCGAACGCCGCGACATCCGCAACGGCTTCCGCGACGACCCCATCCCGCACGAGGTGCTGCTCCGGGTGCTGGAGGCGGCCCACACCGCGCCCAGCGTCGGCCACTCCCAGCCCTGGGACTTCGTCGTCATCCGCTCCGCCGACACCCGCCGGGCGATGCACGAACTGGCCGAGCGGCAGCGCGAGGCGTACGCCAAGTCGCTGCCCAAGGGCCGCGCCAAGCAGTTCAAGGAACTGAAGATCGAGGCCATCCTCGACACCCCGGTGAACATCGTCGTCACCGCCGACCCCACCCGCGGCGGCCGGCACACCCTGGGCCGCCACACCCAGCCGCAGATGGCGCCGTACTCCGCCGCGCTCGCCGTGGAGAACCTGTGGCTCGCCGCCCGCGCCGAGGGCCTGGGCGTCGGCTGGGTCAGCTTCTTCGACGAGCGGGAGATGGTCCGCACCCTCGGCCTGCCCGAGCACCTGGAGGTCATCGCCTACCTGTGCGTCGGGTACGTCGACGAGTTCCCGGACGAGCCCGAGCTGATGCAGGCCGGCTGGTCCAAGCGGCGCCCGCTGTCCTGGGTGGTGCACGAGGAGACGTACGGGCGGCGCGCGCTGCCCGGCGAGGACCCGCACGACCTGCTCGCCGAGACCGTCGCGCAGATCCGGCCGCTGGACGCCAAGGCGCTCGGCGAGGCCTGGGAGCGGCAGAAGCGCATGACCAAGCCGGCCGGCGCGCTCGGCATGCTGGAGATCATCTCGGCCCAGCTGTCCGGCCTGTCCCGGCAGTGCCCGCCGCCGATCCCGGAGCCCGCTGCCGTCGCCGTCTTCGCCGGTGACCACGGGGTGCACGCCCAGGGCGTCACGCCCTGGCCGCAGGAGGTCACCGCCCAGATGGTGGCGAACTTCCTCGGCGGGGGAGCGGTCTGCAACGCCTTCGCCAACCAGGTGGGCGCCGAGGTCTGCGTGGTCGACGTGGGCGTCGCCGCCGACCTCCCGGCCACCCCGGGCCTGCTGCCCCGCAAGGTGCGCGCGGGCACGTCCGACATGACCACCGGGCCCGCCATGACCCGCGAGGAGGCCAAGAAGGCCATCGAGGTCGGCATCGAGACCGCCCGCGACCTGGTGGCGGCCGGCAACAAGGCGCTGCTCACCGGCGAGATGGGCATCGCCAACACCACCGCCTCCGCCGCCCTCATCTCGGTCTACACCGGCGTCGACCCCGCCGAGGTCACCGGCCGGGGCACCGGCATCAACGACGAGACGCTGGCCCACAAGACCGAGGTGGTCCGCCGCGCCCTCGACGTGCACCGGCCCGACCCGGCCGACCCGATCGGCGTGCTCGCCGCGATCGGCGGCTTCGAGCACGCGGCCATCGTCGGTCTGCTCCTGGGCGGCGCGTCGCTGCGTACGCCGGTGATCCTGGACGGGGTCAGCGCGGGTGCCGCCGCCCTGGTGGCCCGCGCCATCGCCCCGGAGGTGCTGGCCGCCTGCATCGCCGGGCACCGCAGCGCCGAACCGGGCCATGTCGCCGCCCTCAACAAGCTCGGTCTGCGCCCCCTGGTCGACCTGGACCTGCGCCTGGGCGAGGGCACGGGCGCGCTGCTCGCGCTGCCGCTGGTGCAGAGCACGGCGCGGGCGATGCACGAGGTGGCGACGTTCGACTCGGCGGGCGTCACCGAGAAGTGACCCGGGTGTCCTGAGCCGGGCGGGTACGCGCTCTCCGCGTACCCCCCGGCCCCGCCGTACCCTGAACCCACGGTTAAAATCCGCACGTCAGGGCCGCTCCGAAGCCGTAGCGCCCGTCACCGTCGCACCGCTTCGACCGCATCCCCACGTCGCCCACCGCCGCCGCGACCGCCGTCCGGACGAGGAGCCGCACCACCATGGCCGAACACCCCGCCTACCCCGTAGGACTCCGCCTGTCCGGCCGCCGCGTGGTCGTCCTCGGCGGCGGCCAGGTCGCCCAGCGCCGGCTGCCGGCCCTCATCGCGGCCGGCGCGGACCTCGTCCTGGTCTCGCCAGCGGCCACGGCCTCCGTCGAAGCGATGGCGGACGCCGGTGAGATCTCCTGGCTGCGGCGCCCGTACCAGGACGGCGACCTCGCCGACGCCTGGTACGCGCTGATCGCCACCAGCGACCACGACGCCAACACCCGGGCCTCCGCCGAGGCCGAACGGGCACGCGTGTGGTGCGTGCGCGCCGACGACGCCGACGCGGCGACCGCCTGGACCCCGGCCACCGGCCACAGCGAGGGCGTCACCGTGGCCGTGCTCACCACCCGGGCCAGCGGACGCGACCCCCGGCACACCGCCGCCGTCCGCGACGCCGTCGTCGAGGGACTGCGCGACGGCACCCTGGTCGCCCCGCACCACCGCACCCGCACCCCCGGCGTCGCCCTGGTCGGCGGCGGCCCCGGCGACCCGGACCTGATCACGGTGCGCGGGCGCCGGCTGCTCGCCGAGGCGGACGTCGTCATCGCCGACCGGCTCGGACCGCGCGACCTGCTGGCCGAACTCCCGCCGCACGTCGAGGTGATCGACGCCGCGAAGATCCCCTACGGCCGCTCCATGGCCCAGGAGGCCATCAACAACGCGCTGGTCGAGCACGCCAAGCAGGGCAAGTCGGTGGTGCGGCTCAAGGGCGGCGACCCGTACGTCTTCGGCCGGGGCATGGAGGAGGTCATCGCGCTCACCGAGGCGGGGATCCCGTGCACGGTGGTGCCGGGCATCTCCAGTTCCGTCTCGGTGCCGGGCGCGGCCGGCATTCCCGTCACGCACCGCGGCGTCGCCCACGAGTTCACCGTCGTCAGCGGGCACGTGGCCCCCGACGACCCGCGCTCCCTGGTCGACTGGGCCAGCCTGGCGAAGCTCACCGGCACCCTCGTGATCCTGATGGGCGTCGACAAGATAGGCAGGATCGCCGAGACCCTGGTGGCCCACGGCAAGTCCGCCGACACCCCGGTCGCCCTCGTCCAGGAGGGCACCACCGCCGCCCAGCGCCGCGTCGACGCGACCCTCGCGACCGTCGCCGAGACCGTACGCGCCCAGGATGTCCGCCCGCCGGCCGTCATCGTCGTCGGCCCGGTCGTCACGGTCGGCCCCGCCCCCGCCGCCTGACGGCACCCCTCCCACCGCACCAGGACAAGGCAGCAGCTCCCCGTGGCCGAACTCATCACCGTCGACGACCCCGCCGACCCCCGCCTGCATGACTACACCGGCCTGACCGACGTGGAACTGCGCCGCCGGCGCGAACCCGCCGAGGGCCTGTTCATCGCCGAGGGCGAGAAGGTCATCCGCCGGGCCGCCGACGCCGGGTACGAGATGCGCTCGATGCTGCTGTCCGCCAAGTGGGCCGACGCCATGCGCGACGTCCTCGACACGCTCGACGCGCCCGTCTACGTGGTCGCCCCCGACCTGGCCGAAGAGGTCACCGGCTACCACGTGCACCGGGGCGCGCTGGCGTCCATGCGGCGCAAGCCGCTGCCCGCCGCCGCCGACCTCCTGGCCACCGCCCGCCGGGTCGCGGTCATGGAGGCGGTCAACGACCACACCAACATCGGCGCGATCTTCCGCTCGGCCGCCGCCCTCGGCATGGACGCGGTGCTGCTCTCACCCGACTGCGCCGACCCGCTCTACCGCCGCAGCGTCAAGGTCTCGATGGGCGCCGTCTTCTCCGTGCCGTACGCCCGCCTCGACACCTGGCCGCAGGGTCTTGACGCGGTCCGCGAGGCCGGCTTCGCCCTGCTCGCGCTCACCCCCGACGCACAGGCCCGCTCCCTGGACGAGACGGCCCCGCACCGGATGGAACGGGTCGCGCTGATGCTCGGCGCGGAGGGCGACGGCCTCTCCCGCCGCGCCCTGGCCGCCGCCGACACCTGGGTCCGTATCCCGATGTCCCACGGCGTGGACTCCCTGAACGTCGGCGCGGCGGCGGCCGTCGCCTTCTACGCCGTCACGGCCGGCCGCCCGGAGGCGTAGCCCGCCCGTAGGCGTAGCCCGTACGGAGCCGCGGCCCGCGCGTGAGACGCGTGCCCGCCGGGGCGGGCGGCCCGGTGCGGAGACGGGTCAGTGGCCCGGGAGAAGGGTCAGTGGCCCGGTGCGGAGGCGGTCTCCGCCGCCTGCCCGTGCTGCTGCTCCACGCGTACGCCGCCCTGCTCGACGCCGAGCCCCCGGGACGGCCCCTGGCAGCCCTGGGCCGCCGCGATACCGAGCGCGACCAGCAGCGTCACCACCACGAACACGAACAGCCGCTGCCGCAGCAGCCGCGGGTTGGCCGGGCGCAGACCGGTGGACGTGCCGCGCGGGCGCGGCCGGCCGGGACCGCCGCGGGTGGCGGGACGGTTGCCGCCGCCGGGCCGGGACCCGCCCCTGGACGCCGGGACCGGCCGTCCGCCCGCCCGGGACGACGCGCCGGTGGCCCGCGGCCCGCCCCCGTCCCGGGGAGCGCCGCCCCGCCCGGCCGGGGCGCCGCCGCGCGGCGGGGGCGTCCGGGGCGCGGCAGCCTGCTGCCGCCGCTGCCCGCGCGCCTCGGGATGCCCGCCGCGCTGCTGCTCGGCCGCCCCGCCGCGCCGCTGCTCTGAGTACGGCGACCGCTGGCCCTCGGGACGGGCGGCGCGCTGCTGCTCCGGGTAGGTGGCGCGCTGCTGGTCCGGGTAGGTGTCGGCCATCCGGCCGGTGGGCCGGTCCGCCTCGGCGGCGCGCGGCGACGGCGGCCGCGGCTCGCCCAGGCCCTGCGCCTCGCGGGCGGCGATCTCCTTGAGCCGCAGCGACAGTTGGAGCGTGCTGGGCCGGTCGTCGGGATCCTTGGCCAGGCACGCCCGCACGAGCGGGGCCAGCGCGTCGGGCACCCCCTGGAGATGCGGCTCCTCGTGCACCACGCGGTACAGCATCACCTCGGAGCTGCCGTGCCCGAACGGCGAGTCGCCCGTCGACGCGTACGCCAGCGTCGCGCCCAGCGAGAACACGTCGGTCGCCGGGGTGACGGCGGCGCCGCGCACCTGCTCCGGGGCGAGGAAGCCGGGGGAGCCGACCGCCGTGCCCACATGGGTGAGCGTCGAGGCGCCGGTCGCCCAGGCGATGCCGAAGTCGATGATCCGCGGGCCCTTGGGCGACAGCAGGATGTTGGAGGGCTTCAGGTCCCGGTGCACCACACCGGCCTCGTGGACCGCGACAAGACCCTCCGACAGGGCGGCCCCGACCGCGGCCGCCTCGGCGGCGCCCAGCGCGCCCTCGTCGGCCACCTTGTCGTGCAGGGAGGGGCCGGGCACGTACTGCGTGGCGAACCACGGCCGGTCCGCCTCCAGGTCCGCGGCCACCAGCCGGGCGGTGCAGCCGCCCCGGATCCGCCGGGCCGCCGAGACCTCGCGCGCGAACCGGGAGCGGAACTCCTGGTCCTCCGCCAGATCCGGCCGGATGACCTTCAGCGCGACCCGCTGGCCCTTCCGGTCGGAGCCGAGATAGACCACGCCCATCCCGCCCGCGCCGAGCCGTCGGTGAAGCCTGAACGAGCCGACGACGCGCGGGTCCTCGCGCCTCAGGCGCATCATCGCCATGTTCATCCCCGCTGCCCGGTCCCTGTGACGAGCCACAGCTTACGTTTCCGGGACCGCTCGCGCGCAGAGGCCGCGCCCTCTCGACCCGATCGATTGTCACTGCCGTGCGCGAGAGTTGAGGGGCGGTCAGCGCACGGCCTGCCCGTCGGCCCGGCCCGCGGGCAAGATCCCAACCGCCCGTGCCGACAGGGGGGTTGGAGATCCCGGAGGCCGCCCGCCGGTCCGGGCCGGGGCCGCGCCGAAGACGGCCGGGAGCGAGCGGACGGCACCGTGGCGGGCGGTCGGACGGCGGGCGGACGCGGGGGACCGGCCCCACCCGGAAGTGAGCGATGTCACCGCCCGTGTCCGGAAATGCCGGGCAGTCCGGGCACCCTCTCCGGGATGACCCGGAGACGGAGGAGGACGTCTCCACCCAGGGGAGTACGCCCCCGGGCACGGCTCATCCTCCGGGAGGCCCGCCAATCGGTACGAGGGCATGACGCCCTGCGTCCGCCCCGCCCCTAGATTTGAGGTCAAGCGGCGGGTGCAGCACTCGTCCCCCGAGGTCAGACACCCGCCGCTGCCGATGACAACCGAGACGGTCAGGAGAGGGACCATGGCCCACACGGCACCGCGGACCGCGTTCCGCGTCCCGGGACGCCTCACGCGCCCCCGCCGCACAGGCCGTCGCCACCCGCTGGTGGCGACCGTGATGGCCCTTCCCCTGGCGGCCCTGCTCCTGCTCGTCTTCGACGGGTGGGACACCGTGGCCACACAGGCGTCGTCCGTGGGAGTGATGCTGGGGCGCTGAGCGGCGCCCCAGGCCCGGAAGAGCGGTCCGGGCGGGGACATCCACCCATGAAACCCCGTGGGGACGGGGGTGCGGCGGACGGCAGAATGCCGGCGCAGCTGGGGAGCTGCGCCGGCATTGCCGTGTCCGGCCCCGCCCGCCCACGGGCCACACCCACAGACCTCACTCGCGCACCCTCCCCTCGGACACCGCCCGCGGCTCCCGCCCAGCCCGGGGCCTCCGCCCGCGACACCACCCCGTAGGCTCACTGCCCGGCGCGCCGCACCCGGACGCCATGCCCGGCGCCGCACCCGGACACGGTGCCCAGCCGCCGCACCCGGACACCAGGGGGAGCCCGTGACCGCCACCACCACCGCCCCCATCGACCCGCCCCCCGCACTGGCCGCGCAGGTCATCAGGGCCGCCCACCCCGGCGCGCCCGGCTGCGACCGCCCGACGACCGTCCTGGCCGACCGCCCCGACGCCACGGTGGTCCGGCACTGCGGCACCGTCGCGAAGGCGCACGCACCGGGCACGGACCCCGCCGCGCTCGCCCACCGCCTGGCCCTGGCCGCCCGCCTGCCGGACATCCTGCTGCCCCCGCTCGACCCCGCCCCCGTGGCGTCGGGCGACCGCCTCGTCACCTTCTGGCCGCACGGCACGCCCGTCGACCCCGAGGTCCCGGAGGCCGCGCCCTGGGAAGCCACCGCCGCGCTCCTCGCCCGCCTCCACCGCACCCCCGTGCCGCCCGGACTGCCGCCCATGCGCGGCCCGGAGAAGGCCGCCCGCGCCGTCGCCCGGCTGCGCGCCGGCGCCCCCGGCCACCCGGCCGCCGGCCCGGTCCTGCGGGCGTGGGCCGCCCTGCCCGCCTGGGCGCGCGCCGAGGCACCCGCGCCCGGTCCCGCCGCCGTCTGCCACGGCGACCTGCACCTGGGCCAGCTCGTACGCCATCCGGTACCCGACGGCCCCTGGCTGCTGATCGACGTCGACGACCTCGGCACCGGAGCGCCCGCCTGGGACCTGGCGCGTCCCGCCGCCTGGTTCGCCTGCGGGCTGCTCCCGCCCGACGACTGGACCCGCTTCCTCACCGCCTACCGGACGGCGGGCGGCCCCGCCGTGCCGCATGACGGCGACCCGTGGGCCGCCCTGGACACCGCCGCCCGCGCCCTGACCGTGCAGAGCGCCGCACGGGCCGTGGCCAAGGCGGCGGCGGCTGGCCGCGCCCTGGACGAGGTGGAGCGGGCCGTGGTCGACGCCTGCCACCGAATGGCGCCGCCGCCCGGCGAGTTGGCGGGCGGACCGCCCCAGTAAGGTGCAACCGACCGCGGCCGGACGGAGTCTGTCCAGGCGGTACCCCGAAGCAGAACCCACCGGTGAGGAGTTGAGCCGAGCATGCAGTGTCCCAAGTGCCACGCGCCGATGCACACCTACAACCGCAACGGCATCCAGATCGAGCAGTGCAGTGGCTGCCGCGGCATCTTCCTCGACTACGGCGAGCTGGAGGCACTGACCCGCCTGGAGTCCCAGTGGTCGCAGCCCGCCCCGCCGCCGCCCGCCCCGCAGGGCTACCCGGCCCCGCAGGCGTACCCCGCCCCGCCCGCCCCCGCCTGGGGCGCTCCGCACGGCGGCCACGGGCACTACGGACACGGCCACAAGCGCAAGAGCTTCGGCCACATGCTCTTCTCCAGCTGAGCCCCGGCACGCGAAAGCCCCCGGCCGTACGAGACGGCCGGGGGCTTGCTGCGGTGTGGACGATACTGGGATTGAACCAGTGACCTCTTCCGTGTCAGGGAAGCGCTCTCCCGCTGAGCTAATCGTCCTCGGGACCGTGACCGCAGGATCACGGGCGGTGCGTGCGCGATACTGGGATTGAACCAGTGACCTCTTCCGTGTCAGGGAAGCGCTCTCCCGCTGAGCTAATCGCGCGGGTCAGGACCTCGCCGTACGAGACGGCCGGTCCGGTGGACGATACTGGGATTGAACCAGTGACCTCTTCCGTGTCAGGGAAGCGCTCTCCCGCTGAGCTAATCGTCCTTGGAGGTGGAGACGGGATTTGAACCCGTGTAGACGGCTTTGCAGGCCGTTGCCTCGCCTCTCGGCCACTCCACCAGGAGTGCAGGGGACCGGGAGTCCCCTCTTTCCTGCGAGCGGACGACGAGGCTCGAACTCGCGACCTCAACCTTGGCAAGGTTGCGCTCTACCAACTGAGCTACGTCCGCCTGTCGGTGCGGTCCGCTTGCGCGTCCCGGCGACGTGTTGAACTCTAGCGGATTCCCGGGCCAGTACAAAAACGCGTTTGCGCAGCGTGCTGCGGTGCGTCCCGCCGAGGACCTGGTCAGGCCCCCCGCAGGACACACACGGGCCACCCGGTGGACACCGGTCCTAGACTCGGTGCCGTGCTCGACCTGCCTCCTCTGGCGCGCTTCGGCGACCGCCTCGCGACCGGCCTGACCGATGTCACCGACGACCCGGCGGCCCTGGACTCCACCGGTTTCTGGGCGGTCGCCGCCGACTACGAGGGCCGTCTGACCTGCGCCCGCTTCCGCGACGTACGGCACGCGCCCGTGCCCGCCCCGGTGCCCGGCGCCTGGCGCGGACCGGCCGCCGCCGACTGGACCTCCTCGCTCGACCGCCGCGCGTACACCGCGGGCGTGCGCCGGGTGCGCGAGCACATCGCGGCCGGCGAGGTCTACCAGGTCAACCTCTGCCGGGTGCTCTCCGCGCCGGTCCGCCCCGACGCCGACGTGGACGCGCTCACCGCCGTCCTGGCCCGCGGCAACCCGGCCCCGTACGCCGGAACGATTCGCTTGCCGGAGCACGGCGTGGAGATCGCCACCGCCTCCCCGGAGCTGTTCCTGCGCCGCGCGGGCCGCACCGCGGAGTCGGGCCCGATCAAGGGCACCGCCCGCACCGAGGACGAACTCCTCGACAAGGACCACGCCGAGAACGTGATGATCGTGGACCTGGTCCGCAACGACCTCGGCCGGGTCTGCGCCACCGGCAGCGTCACCGTCCCCGACCTGTGCGCCGTCGAGAAGCACCCCGGCCTGGTCCACCTCGTCTCCACCGTCCGCGGCGACCTGCGCCCCGGCACCGGCTGGCCCGAACTGCTCGCCGCCGCCTTCCCTGCCGGTTCGATCACCGGCGCCCCCAAGTCGAGCGCCCTGCGGATCATCGACGCCCTGGAGACCGCGCCCCGCGGACCGTACTGCGGCGGCATCGGCTGGGTCGACGCCGACCGGGGCACCGGTGAACTGGCCGTCGGCATCCGCACCTTCTGGATCGACCGGCCCGGCGGCGCCGGAACGGGCGCCGTGCTGCGCTTCGGCGCGGGCGCCGGCATCACCTGGGACTCCGACCCCGAGGGGGAGTGGCGGGAGACCGAACTGAAGGCGGCCCGGCTGCTCGCGGTAGCGTCGGGCACCTACGAGCACGGCGGAGAGGACACGGCACTGTGAAGGTATGGCTCGACGGCGCACTGCGGGACCTGGAGTCCGCGCGCGTCTCCGCCCTGGACCACGGGCTGACCGTGGGCGACGGCGTCTTCGAGACGGTCAAGGCCACCGAGGGGAAGCCGTTCGCGCTCACCCGCCACCTGGACCGGCTGACCCGCTCGGCCCGCGGCCTCGGCCTGCCCGCCCCCGACCTCGACGAGGTCCGCCGCGCCTGCGCCGCCGTCCTCGGCGCCCACTCCGTGCCGCTCGGCCGGCTGCGCATCACCTACACCGGCGGCCACGGCCCCCTCGGCTCCGACCGGGGCGAGCACCCGCCCACCCTCGTCGTCGCCCTCGGGGAGGCCGCCCGCCGCCCCGACTCCACCGCCGCCGTCACCGTCCCCTTCACCCGCAACGAACGCGGCGCCCTCACCGGTCTGAAGACCACCTCCTACGCGGAGAACGTCGTCGCCCTCGCCCGTGCCCGCGCCCAGGACGCCTCCGAGGCCCTGTTCGGCAACACCGTCGGACAGCTCTGCGAGGGCACCGGGTCCAACGTCTTCGTCGTCCTCGGCGGCGAGATCCACACCCCGCCGCTCGCCTCCGGCTGCCTCGCCGGTGTCACCCGCGCGCTGGTCCTCGACTGGACCGGAGCCCGCGAGAGCGACCTGCCGCTCGACGTCCTGGACCGCGCCGAGGAGGTCTTCCTCACCTCCACCCTGCGCGACGTGCAGGCCGTCCACCGCGTCGACGGCCGCGAGCTGCCCGGCACGGCGGGCCCGGTGACCGCCAAGGCCATGCGGATCTTCGACGAGCGGTCCGGGGACGACCTCGACCCGTGACCGCGCGGCGGTCGCGGGACGTCGCGCACGTCGCGGAAAAAGAGCTGACGCGGGCCGCCGGGGCGGGTAGAAATCCCCTGATGACCACCACCCTGCGGCCCACCGAGCCGCTCCAGCAGCACCCCGACGGAACCCGCTCGCGCCGCTACCAGGTCTGCGTGAACAGCCGCCCCGTCGGCGTGCTCCATCTGGCCACCCACCCGGTCTTCGGGCCCGCCGTCGCCCGGATCCTCGACCTGCGCATCGACGAGCCCGACCGGGGCCGGGGCCGCGGCACGGTGGCCGCGCTGGCCGCCGAGGAGGTCGCGCGCGACTGGGGGTGCCGGCGCGTCGAGATCACCGTGCCCGCCGCCGAGGAGGCCGCCCTGCGGCTCGTCGCCGCGCTCGGCTACGTCCCGCGCAACCGCGGCATGGAGAAGCGACTCGGCGCCACCGCGCCCGAACTGCCCGCGGGCACCCGCGGCCGGCCGCTCACCGACGCCGAGTACGGCCCGTGGCTGGAGCACGGCAAGGCCGTCTACGCGCAGAGCTGGATCGACCGCGGCGTACCGGCCGACGAGGCGCACGCCAAGTCGGAGGCCGACCACGCCCGGCTGCTGCCCCAGGGCCCGGCCACACCGGACATGCTGATCAGCGTCCTGGAACACGAGGGCACCCCGGTCGGCACCCTGTGGGTCGCCCTCGACGAGGACAGGGCGTTCGTCTACGACGTCGAGGCCGACGCGCGCTTCCGCGGCCGGGGCCACGGCCGCTCCCTGATGCTGCTCGCCGAGGCCCAGGCCATCGCCGCGGGCCGGCCCGTCCTCGGCCTCAACGTCTTCGCCGGCAACACCCCGGCCGAGCGCCTCTACGACTCCCTCGGCTACCGCACGACCCTGCACTCCCTCTACAAGGAACTGCCCTGACCCCACGGCCGCGGGGGAGCGGTCAGGCCGTGTCCTGGCCGCCCCGGCCCTGCTGCGCCAGCAGCCGGTCGACGATCTCCTCGACGCGCTCGCGCAGCCCCTCCTGGCTGGTGCCGCCGTCCAGGCGCTCGCCGCCGACCACATACGTCGGTGTGCCCGTCACCCCGATCGCCTTGCCCTCGGCCTGGTCGGCGTCCACCACCAGGATGTGCCGGCCGTCGATCAGCGCGGTGTCGAACTCCTCGGCGTCCAGGCCCAGTTCACGGGCCACCTCGACCAGCAGCGGCTCGCCCCGGCGGTCCAGCTCCGCCACCCGGGCGAGCACCGCCTCCACGTACGGCCACAGCCGCCCCTGCTCGGCGGCCTCCTCGGCGGCCTGCGCGGCGGCGAAGGCGTGCCGGTGCTTGTCCAGCGGGAAGTGCCGCAGCCGCAGCTCCAGCCGGTCGCCGTAGCGGGCGCGCAGGGCACGCAGGTCGTCCAGCGCCGTACGGCAGTCCGGGCACTGGAGCTCGCACCAGACGTCGAGGACCGGGGCCGTGGATGCGGGGGAGGTGTCGCTCATGCCACCAGTCTTCCAGGCCCGCGGCGCGGCACCCAATCCCCGCCCGCCGCGACCGGCGCCCCCGCCCGGCCCTCGGCCCACGCCCCGCCGGGCGCCGCCCGTGACCGGCACCTGCGGAGGAGGCGACCCGGAGATCTCCCTGATGTCGGTCCCGGACGTGGCCCGCGGCCCGGTGGGAGGTGCAGGATGGAAGGGACGAAGGGCCCGGACCGGCTGCCCGGCCGCCCCGACCGCAGAGCACCGCCTGGAGGACCGGATGATTGCCGAGACCGTCTGTTGCGCCGTCTCCGCGGCCGGGCTGGGCATCGCCGCGGTCACCGCCTACCGCAAGCGGTTCCTCGCGGCCGCCCGGGTCGCCGCCTACTCGCTCGTCCCGGTGGGGCTGGTGATGACCGGGGCCGTCGGCTGGCTGGCCCGCACCGCCTTCAGTCCCACCGCCTGGGCCGGATTCGCCCTGCTCGGCTGCGCCTGGGTGCTCTTCGCGACGACCCGCGCCGTCGAGCGCCGCCGGGGCGGCACCCGCAAGGAGCGCAGAGCGGCGGCCCGCGCCGCCGCACCGGAAGCGGTGGCCCCGGCGGCCTCCGCGCCCTCCCTCGGCGGCGCCCGCAAGCCCGCCGACCGCCCGTCCGGCGCCCAGAGCTCCCGCCCGGCCTCCGCGCGCGGCGGCGACGACTTCAGCGACATCGAGGCCATCCTCAAGAAGCACGGGATCTGACATCCGACCGACGCCGGTCCTGGAAACGATCAAGCTCTGACCCGATCCGGAGCGAAGATCACGGAATCCGCGACGACCCGGACATTCGGTGCGTGTTGATCGCGCCGCGGGTCCTGGCTGGGTCATCATCACCGCGAGATGGTGGACACGACCCAGAGCGAGGCCGCGCCGCAGAAGGACAAGCCGCGCGGCTGCCTCTTCGCCCTATCCCAGCCACCGCTGATGATCTTCCTTGCGGTGATCGGGTGTCTGCTGCTCATGGCTGCGTTGCACGACCTGCTGCTGCTGTGAGCCGTACCGTGGTTCCTCGGCGTCACCCGCCGGGGGCCACGACCCACCGGAGCGGTCCCGGGCTCAGCCCGCCGCCTCCTTGCGCCGCGCGCGGTACGCGGCCACATGCAGCCGGTTGCCGCAGGTGCGGCTGTCGCAGTAGCGCCGCGAGCGGTTGCGGGACAGGTCGACGAAGGCCCGCCGGCAGTCGGGCGCCTCGCACCGGCGCAGCCGCTCCTGCTCCCCGGCCACCACGAAGAACGCCAGCGCCATCCCGCAGTCCGCCGCCAGGTGATCGGCGACCGACGCACCGGGGGCGAAGTAGTGCACATGCCAGTCGTAGCCGTCGTGGTCCGTCAGCCGGGGCGTGGTGCCCGCCGCCGCCACCAGCTCGTTGATCATCCCGGCGGCCGTACGGGAGTCCGGGGCGGAGAAGATCCCCGCGAACCGCCCGCGGATGCGGCGCACCGCCGAGAGATCGAACTCCGAGAGGACCCCGACATCGCTCATGTCGTGCCGGCGTACGAAATCCGTCAGCGCGGCGAGATCCGCCAGCCCGTCCGGCGCCGAGTCGTCCTCCGGTGCGGTGTTCACCAGATCCACCACGGTGTCGAGCGCGCACCGGGTGTCGTGGGTGATCAGCACGTTTCGCTCCCTGGCCTGGGGATCGGGCACACGCCCGCCGATGCAGGCCGATGGTAGCGGCCCCGCCGTCACCCGAGCAGCGCACAGGCGCGCCACGGTGCGCCCAGGCGGGCCCCCGCCGCCCCCGGACGCGCGCGGGCGCACCGGCGGCGGCCCCCGAGGGGAACCGGCGCCGGTGCGCCCTGTGCGCGGTCGTCCTGGCCCGAGCCGTCTCCCCGAGTGGACGGCAACGGGCAGCTCGAAGGGCCTCGGCGGCTACCGCTAACTCTCCGCGAGGATGTGCGACAGCTCCTGATCGAGATCGAAGTGCCGGTGTTCCGTGCCCGGGGGCACGGCCGCGTCCGTCCGCTTCAGGAAGGACTCCAGGGCCCGCGCCGGGGCCTCGAGCAGTGCCTCGCCCTCCGGAGAGCTCAGGGCGATGCACACGACGCCCTGACCATGACTGCGCGACGGCCAGACTCGGACGTCGCCGGTGCCCGTGGGACGGTGAAGCCCCTCGGCGAGGAGGTCGCGGGCGAACACCCACTCGACGGTCTCCTCGGCTCCGGTGTGGAAGGTGGCGTGCACGGCGTAGGGGTCGGCCGTGTCGTACCGCAGGCCTGCGGGGACAGGCAGGGAGGACTCGCTCGACACAACGAGGCGCAGGTGCAGCTCGCAGCTGACCGTGGTGTTCATAAGCGCCAGGGCCTTTCGCTCAGTGTGCGCTCGGGGATTCGCACGTCGGCGAAATCGACATGCCACCTACGGTGCCGTTGTAAACCCCTCTGAGTGTTTTGCCTGGCTTTACGTAACTCTTCCGGCCGAGAACCCGTTCGGGCGGTACGGCCATTCCGGTGACCGGATTCTCTCCGGTAGGTTCGGACATATGAATACGGGGAGTGACGAGCCGGCCCAGGTTGCCGCGACGCCGGACGGAGCGACGATGGAGGGGAAGCCCGAAGTACCCCGCGACCCCCACGGCAGGGCCGGGGCGGACGGGGCGCCGGACCGCCGGGGCCTCGGGTCCCGCGCGCCCGAGTTCGTCCGGTCCCGGCGCGTGCTCCACGTCAGCTGGCAGGTCGGCGTCTTCGTCGTCGGCCTCGCGGTCGTCGTCACCGGCGTCATCCTGCTCCCGCTGCCCGGACCGGGCTGGGTGGTCATCTTCGGCGGCATGGCGATCTGGGCGACCGAGTTCGTCTGGGCCCAGCTCGTGCTGCGCTGGACCAAACGCAAGGTCACCGAGGCGGCCCAGCGGGCCCTCGACCCCAGGGTGCGCCGCCGCAACATCGCTTTGACCGTGGCCGGACTCGTGATCATCGCGGTGCTCGGCGGGATCTACCTGTGGAAGTTCGGCCTGGTCATGCCCTGGAGCATCAAGCACCAGTGAGCCGGACCGGCCGCCGGTGACCGGCCCGCGAGACCTCCCGGCCCCCTGCGGCCCCCTCCCGGACCCTGGTCCGGGGCACCGGCTGACATGCGGTAATGTTCTTCCTGCACCCGGGGCGATTAGCTCAGTGGAAGAGCGCTTCGTTCACACCGAAGAGGTCACTGGTTCGAACCCAGTATCGCCCACCCCGGTCCCACGGCCCGTCCCTGAACACAGGACGGGCCGTCGGTGTATGCGCACCGGTGGACGCCGATCCATGAAGGCGGACTTTCCCGTCCCGCTTTCACCGCCGCGTCCCACCACCGTGTCTCTTTCCACCGGGAGTTCCGCGAGCGGACTCGCGATGAAAATCTCCCGACGATTTCCAATACCCCGTCATATTCCTTCGGACGCAGGGCACAAGAGGCTTCGGCGCCCGTCCTCCGGACCCGGCCCGGCACCGGAAAAGCGGCCCGCGGGCAGCGGCGCACCGGGCAGACTGAGGACCATGGACTGGACCCACTACCGCTTCCTCAGCCGGTGGCCCGTGCCCGCCCCGCCCGCCGCCGTGTACGCGGCCCTGGAACGGGTCGAGGACTACCCGCGGTGGTGGCCGCAGGTGCGCGAGGTCCGCCGGACCGGCGCCACCGCAGGCGTCGTCCGGATCCGCTCCCTGCTGCCGTACGACATGACGTTCACCGCCCGCGAGGCGCGCCGCGACCCGGCCGCCGGGATCCTGGAGGTGGCGATGACCGGGGACATCGACGGCTGGGCGCGCTGGACCCTCACCGCCCACGGCACCGGCACCCTGGCCCGCTACGACCAGGTCGTCGACGTGCACAAGCCGCTGCTCAGACGCCTCGCGGTGCCCGGCCGCCCCGTCTTCCGGCTCAACCACCGGCTGATGATGAGCGCCGGACGGCGGGGGCTGGCCGCGCATCTGGCGACGGTTTGAACGAAGGCCCCCCGGACCTGTATGGTTCAGTGCGTTCCCGGGCGATTAGCTCAGTGGGAGAGCGCTTCGTTCACACCGAAGAGGTCACTGGTTCGAACCCAGTATCGCCCACCAGAAGAAGTTCATTGGAGCCCGGTACCTTCCAGGGGCCGCCCGCCAGGGCGGCCCCTGTTCGGTGTAGGTCGCTGTGCGCTCGCCGGCCGACGCGGGCGCGGCCGGCGTCCGCAGCGGTGGTGTCACACCAGTGAGATCGCGCACCACACGACTTCGCCGCCGGTGGGCAGCAGGCAGTGGTCCCACTCCTTGGAGATCTCGCCCACGATGAACAGCCCTCGGCCGCTCTCAGCGTCCTCGGACTTCGTCGTGTCGGGAACGGGCGGGCGGTTGCTGGGGTCGGCCACTTCCGCGACGAGCCCTGCTGCGTCGTGGCGAAGGGTCAGCGTGACGTGAGCGTCCGGTACATCGGGCGCGACATGCCGCACGGCGTTGGACACCAACTCGCAGACGGCCAGCTCGGTCGTGTCGATCCGCTCGTCGGCGACCTGCCAGGCGCTGAGGACATCGCGGACGTGCCGCCTGGCCCACGGCGTGGCTTCGGGAAACCCAGCCGGATTTCAACCGATGCGCCGTCGTCTGATCGGCCGAGTCCGTTCCTGGTGACGCTCCGGACCAAGGGCCGGCCCGCAGCAGCGGACCGGCCTTCTTCATGTCACCGCCCGCCGCCCCGCCCCGGCGCCGCGGACCCGTACCGCCTCAAGCCGCCGCCGGCAGCTCCGGGCGCAGTGGCCAGGCCGGATCCACGGTCTCCATGGTGCCGGTGCGCGCGAACCACGCCTGCAGGCCCCGCGCCTGCGCCGCGTGCCAGCCCGTCTGCAACGCGTGCAGCTCGGCGGGGGACAGCCGCTCCAGCCGGGCCGCGAACCGGCGGCCGAGCGCCCGGACCACCTCCAGCGCGGCCAGCGCGTCCGCCGCCGCGTCATGCGCCTCCGCCAGCGTCACCTCGTAGTGCGCGCACAGATCGGTGAGCGTGCGCCGCCCCTTGCGGTAGCGGTCCAGATGCTTGTCCAGCACCCGCGGATCCAGCACGCTCAGCGGCGACGACTCCAGCCAGCGGCCCAGCGAGGACGCCCGGTGCCGCCGCAACTCCCGGTCCAGCAGCGTCAGATCGAACGGCGCGTTCATCACCACGAGCGGGCGGCCCAGCGCGGCCTGTTCCGCCAGCTCCTCGGCTATCTCGTACATCACCGGCGCGGGCCAGCGCCCGTTGCGGTGCAGATGCTCCTCCGTCAGGCCGTGCACCGCCGTCGCCGCCTCGGGCACCGGCACCCCCGGATTCACCAGCCAGCGCACCGTCCTGGGCCGCGCGCCCGGCGCGTCCTGGACGACGACGGCGGCCGACACGATGCGGTCGGTCTCGACGTCGACGCCCGTGGTCTCCGTGTCGAAGGCGGCCAGCGGCCCCTCGTACCAGCAGCACGTCATGTCGACCACAACTCCTCGCTCACCCAAGGCGGCTGACGTGCCGTCCGCCACCCGAACCGGTGATACCCGGGCCGTTTGCGGCGTACGCCGGAAGGAGACAACAGCAGTACGGGTCTTTGCAGTTCACGGACCCGCTCCGCGGACCGGGGCACGCGCCCCCGGCGGCGGCCCCGGCACGCGCCCGGCCCGCCCGTCGCCGGCCTCCGTGTCACCCCCGTTCCACCCACACCCCGTTCGGTACGTCTCTCTCGATTCCCCTGGTGCGGAAGGCTGTCGGTCATGGTGACGGCGCAGCCCGAGCGGAGCGGGCTGCTGCCCGGCCGCGCGGGCACCCGACGCGGCACACTCGCCACCACCGCCTGCATGGAGACCTTGCAGGTGGGCTATCTGCACGCCGTCGCCGCCGCGGCCGGCTGCTCCCTGTCCCAGCCCTTCCCGGACAACGGCATCGACTGGCACGTCAGCCACAGCGCCCCCGGACACACCGTCGACGACGAGGTGACCGTCAAGGTGCAGCTCAAGTGCACCTACCAGCTCCCGCCCCACCCGCCGGGCCCGACCTTCGCCTTCACCCTGGACAACGCCCACCTGGCGAAGCTCGCCCGCACCCCGGTCTCGGTCCACAAGATCCTGGTCGTGATGATCGTGCCGCGCTCCCAGGACCAGTGGCTGCGGGCCGGACACGACCGGCTCGACCTGAGGCACTGCTGCTACTGGGTCAACCTCGCCGGCCATCCGATCACCGGCCGCCACCGCACCACCGTACGGATACCGACCTCGCGCATCTTCGACGACCGGGCCCTGTGCGAGATCATGACGCGGGTCGGGACCGGAGGCAGACCATGACGCACCGTCCCCCTGACCAGCCGCAGCGTCCCGCGCGCCCGCACCCCGCCACCGCGCCCCCGGCCGGCGTCCCGCACCCCGCCGACGTCGACCCCGCCGTGCTCGCCGCCCTGCTGCACCGGCACGGCTGGCAGCGGCGCGGCGGCGCCACGGGACGCTACGGCCGCTGGACACCGCCCGGCCCCGGCGGCGCCGCCACCAGCCTGCTGGTGCCCGTCAGCCGCGCCTTCCCCGACAGCGACGACCTGCTCGGCGAGGTGCTCGACGCCCTCGTCCGCGCCCGCACACCGTCCGCGTACGCCGTCCTGGCCGCCCTCGCCGTGCCAAGCGACGAGATCCACTGGTGGCGCGACGAACCGGGCGGCCCGGCCGGGACCGCCGCCTGGACCGCCGCGGAACGGCTGCGCGCCGCCGCCCGGCAGACCCTGCTCGCCGCCGCGCTCGCCACCCGCGCGCGCACCGGCTACCACGGCGCACGGCACCGCCGCCCGGCCGCCGCCTGCCTCGACCACGTCCTGGTCGGCTCCGGCAGCGGCGGCACCGGCCTGACCGCGCTCGTTCCCGTCGACCCCGCCCGGCCGCTCGCCGTCCGGCTCCACCGGGCCGTCCACGCCGTCCGCGAGGCCATTGACCACCGCCGGGCCACCGGAGCCCTGGACGCCTTCGACGGCGCGGTCCGGGCCGGCGCCAGCCGCGAGCTGACCGAGGCGCTGATCGCGCTGGTGCGCGGCAGCGAGAGCGCCCGGATCGCGGTCGACTGGGCACCCGCCGCGGGCGTACCCGAGCACTGCGGGACCGAGCCGGTCGAGTTCTCACCCGGCGACCTGCCCGTGCTGCGCGAAGCCGGCGCCCGCTATCTGCGCGCCGAGCCGTCCGTGCCCGTGCGGATCACCGGCGCGGTGGTCCGGCTGCGCAGACCCCGGCCCTACGGCGAGGGCACCGCGCGGCTGCGCGTCCTCGCGGGCGCCGAGGTGCCCTACGTCCGCGTCGTCCTCGCCGAGGAGGACTACCGCACCGCCGGGCACGCGCACCTGGCCGGCCTGCCGGTGCGGATGCGCGGCAGGCTGGAGAGCCGCGGCGGCTTCCGCCGGGTCACGGGCGCCTGCGAGGTCGTCCCCGTGCGGGTGGACGACGAGGAGCGGGACCGGCTGATGAAATGGCTGGGGGAGGGGCCCGTGGACCCGGATCTCTTCGGCGGACCGGAGGCCGCGGCGGGCGGCGCACCGCGGGGCTGACGACAACCGCTTCGCGGAGGGTGCCTTCGTCTCGGTACCATCCCAGTCATGCGCGCGCTCCCGGTATGGCGCCGCACCCCCTTCAGTCAGGAGAGACCGGTGTCAGACGTCCGTGTGATCATCCAACGCGATTCCGAGCGGGAAGAGCGCACGGTGACGACGGGCACCACGGCCGCCGACCTCTTCGCCGGCGAGCGCTCGATCGTCGCCGCGCGCGTGGGCGGCGAGCTGAAGGACCTGGCGTACGAGGTCGCGGACGGCGAGACCGTCGAGGGTGTGGAGATCACCTCCGAGGACGGTCTGAACATCCTGCGCCACTCCACCGCGCACGTCATGGCGCAGGCCGTGCAGGAGCTGTTCCCCGAGGCCAAGCTGGGCATCGGCCCGCCGGTCAAGGACGGCTTCTACTATGACTTCGACGTCGAGCGGCCCTTCCACCCCGATGACCTCAAGGCCATCGAGAAGAAGATGCAGGAGATCCAGAAGCGCGGGCAGCGGTTCGCCCGCCGGGTGGTCACCGACGCCGAGGCCCGCGAGGAGCTGGCCGGCGAGCCGTACAAGCTGGAGCTGATCGGCCTCAAGGGCTCCGCCTCCTCCGAGGACGGCGCGGACGTCGAGGTCGGCGCCGGCGAGCTGACGATCTACGACAACCTGGACGCCAAGACCGGCGAGCTGTGCTGGAAGGACCTCTGCCGCGGTCCCCACCTGCCCTCCACCCGGCTCATCCCGGCGTTCAAGCTGATGCGCAACGCCGCCGCCTACTGGCGTGGCAGCGAGAAGAACCCGATGCTCCAGCGCATCTACGGCACCGCCTGGCCGTCCAAGGACGAGTTGAAGCAGTACCTGGAGTTCCTCGCCGAGGCCGAGAAGCGCGACCACCGCAAGCTGGGCAACGAGCTGGACCTCTTCTCCATCCCCGAGCAGATCGGCTCCGGCCTCGCCGTCTTCCACCCCAGGGGCGGCATCGTCCGCCGGGTCATGGAGGACTACTCGCGCCGCCGCCACGAGGAGGAGGGCTACGAGTTCGTCTACACCCCGCACGCGACGAAGGGGAAGCTCTTCGAGACCTCGGGCCACCTGGACTGGTACGCCGACGGCATGTACCCGCCCATGCAGCTCGACGAGGGCGTGGACTACTACCTCAAGCCCATGAACTGCCCGATGCACAACCTGATCTTCGACGCGCGCGGCCGGTCCTACCGCGAACTGCCGCTGCGCCTCTTCGAGTTCGGGACGGTGTACCGGTACGAGAAGTCGGGCGTCGTGCACGGTCTGACCCGCGCCCGCGGCTTCACCCAGGACGACGCGCACATCTACTGCACCCGCGAGCAGATGGCCGACGAGCTCGACAAGACGCTCACCTTCGTGCTGAACCTGCTGCGCGACTACGGTCTGACCGACTTCTACCTGGAGCTGTCGACCAAGGACCCGGAGAAGTTCGTCGGCTCGGACGAGGCGTGGGAAGAGGCCACCGAGACCCTGCGCCAGGTCGCCGAGAAGCAGGGCCTTCCGCTGGTCCCGGACCCGGGCGGTGCCGCCTTCTACGGCCCGAAGATCTCCGTCCAGGCCAAGGACGCCATCGGCCGCACCTGGCAGATGTCGACCGTCCAGCTCGACTTCAACCTGCCCGAGCGCTTCGACCTGGAGTACACCGCCGCGGACGGCTCCAAGCAGCGCCCGGTCATGATCCACCGCGCGCTGTTCGGCTCCATCGAGCGGTTCTTCGCGGTGCTCCTGGAGCACTACGCGGGCGCCTTCCCGGCGTGGCTGGCCCCGGTCCAGGCGGTCGGCATCCCGATCGGCGACGCGCACGTCGACTATCTGCACACGTTCGCCGCCGAGGCCAGGAAGAAGGGCCTGCGGGTGGAGGTCGACTCCTCCTCGGACCGGATGCAGAAGAAGATCAGGAACGCGCAGAAGCAGAAGGTGCCGTTCATGGTCATCGCGGGCGACGAGGACATGGCGAACAACGCCGTCTCCTTCCGCTACCGCGACGGCTCGCAGGACAACGGCATCCCCTTCGACGAGGCCATCGCCAGGATCGCGAAGGTGGTCGAGGAGCGGACGCAGGTCTGACCCACGCGAGCAGGCCCCCGGGAGGCACGGCTTCCCGGGGGCCTGCTCCGTCCCCGGGCGGCACGCCATATGCTGCACGCATGACGAGTGAGCCGGAGCAGCAGATCGGAGTGGGGACGCAGGACGCGTTCCAGCGCCTGTGGACGCCCCACCGGATGGCCTACATCCAGGGCGAGAACAAGCCGACCGGTCCAGGCGCCAAGGACGGCTGCCCCTTCTGCGCGATCCCGGCCAAGTCCGACGAGGACGGTCTGATCGTCCGGCGCGGCGAGCAGGTGTACGCGGTGCTCAACCTCTACCCGTACAACGGCGGCCATCTGATGACGGTGCCCTACCGCCATGTCGCCGACTACACCGACCTCACCGCGGCGGAGACCGCCGAGCTGGGGGAGCTGACCAAGCAGGCGATGCGGGCCCTGCGCGCGGCCTCCGGAGCGCACGGGTTCAACATCGGCATGAACCAGGGCTCGGTGGCGGGCGCGGGCATCGCCGCCCATCTGCACCAGCACATCGTGCCCCGCTGGGGCGGCGACACCAACTTCATGCCGGTGGTCGGGCACACCCGGGTGCTGCCCCAACTGCTCGCCGACACCCGCAAGATGCTCGCGGAGGCCTGGCCCGCGTAGTCCCGGGCCCGGCCCCCGCCGCGCGCGGGTGCTACGCGTCGTACAGATCGGCCTTCCTGGGCGAGGCGTCCTGGACCATGCCGCTGAGCACCGAGGAGCGGTTGCCGAACTTCTCGACGTCCACGCCGTTGTCCCGCAGGACCTTCAGCGCCGCCGTGTGCACCACCCGCAGCACGGGCGTGGCGGCGCGCAGCGCGTCGTCGGCCATGAAGCGGTGGCGCCAGGGCTGGTCGGCCCAGGCGTGCCGCAGTCCGAACGGCTCGGGCAGGGCGAGGCTGCCGCCGAGCCAGTTGAGCAGCGGCGGGTACCAGGTCAGCGGGGCGCGGGCGGCGAGCCGTACCACCTCGTCGGTGTCGATCAGGGGCAGCTTGACCTTGCGGGTCTCCCAGAACCGGAAGGCCTTCTGCACCTCCTTCTCCTTGGCCGCGGGCTTGCCGTTGAAGAGCGGGTTGACCGGGCCGAGGGCGTGGCCGGTGACCTCGATGCGCAGCGTGTTGTGCAGCACGGTCACGGTGATCATCATGGTGATCACCAGATGGCCGTCCCAGAGCGTCCACTGGACGCCGAGGTAGTGCCGGTCGCCGCTGCCGAACTGCTGCTTGTTGCAGATGTCCTGCACGGCGTGGCTGCGGACGGTGTACGCGTCCACGTCGGTGCCGCCGGGCCGGGCGACCTCCTTGGCGTTCTCCCCGATGGGGGTGACGATCCAGTGGGTGATCGTCGGCTTGGTGAAGCCGCCGGTGTTGATGGAGGTGCGCTCCAGCATGCCGAGGCCGCCCTGGATGGCGTTGATCACGTCCCAGCTGCGGAACGGGTGGAACTCCTTGCCCGGTTCCGCCGAGACCAGGTCCTCGGCGAGCTGCCAGCTGCCCCAGCGGGTGCCCATGCCGAGTATGCCCTTGGGGCCGGCGTAGAAGACCGAGTTGGAGCGCTGTTCGGCACTGAGCCGGGCGAGTTCCTTGCGGATCTGCTCGGCCGCGTCCCCGGGGTTGCCGGGGACGGCCTCGGGGATCTTGGCGCCGACGCCGCCGCCCGAGAGCAGCCCGGACCAGCGTTCGCGCAGGTCGCGGGCGGTGCGCTCACAGATCCGCTTGGCCCAGAACCAGCCGGCGACCGGCATGACGACGGCCGCGCGCGCGTACCAGGCCCAGAAGCCGTGGAAAGGCATCTTGACCAGGAAGAGGACGGCGAGCGCGCCCATGGCGACCAGCAGGGTGGTGGCGAGCATCCCGGCCCGCTTGTCCTCGCGGCGGCTCATGGTGGTGCGCAGGACGAACACCAGCAGCCAGACCAGGAAGCCGGGCAGGAACAGCACCCCGCACAGCACCGTGACGGCCGAGAGCCAGTTGTCGCGCTCGCGGCGGATGCGCTGGGCGGCCAGGCAGTGCTCCACGACGACCTGGGGTTCGATGCCGAAGGACTGGATGAGCGGCTTGCGTCCGGCGCCGAGCATGCGGTCGATCACGGCGCGGGAGAACGCCTCGCCGAGCCGGGGGCGGAAGATCTTCGCCCAGGGGCGCGGCGGCTTGACCGTGGACTGGTGCCAGTCGTTGTCGGCTTCCTTGATCTTCTCCACTTCGTCGTCCCGGTAGGCGGCGGCGGCCAGCGCGAAGGTGGCCGCTGTCTGTCCCGCCGCGCCCGAGAGGGGAATCTGAGCCCCTGGACTGAAATCGAATCCGTCCGTCACCGCCGCCCCCACTGCCGCCGATTCTGCATCTGCGGCCTTCCCGACTTCCCTGCCTCGCACACCTGTTGATCAGGTCATCAGCGTATCGGCACCCGCCCTTCCGCACAGGTGGACGGCCGAAGCCGTCCACCTGTGCGGAGCGCGGTGTCCCGTACTGCCCCGCGCGACCGCTCCGTTGTGCGCCCGGCGCGTCGACTAGGAGGCTTCGCGCTCCTGTTGGCGCAGCCGGTCGGCGATCTGCTGCGGCATCGGTTCGTGCCGGGCGTAGCGGCGCTCGAAGCGGGCCGTGCCGTGCGACAGGGACCGCAGGTCGATCGCGTACCGGCCGATCTCGATCTCGGGCACCTCGGCCCGCACCAGGGTCCGGCCGCCGCTGATCTGCTCGGTGCCCAGCACCCGGCCGCGCCGCCCGGACAGGTCGCTCATCACGGCGCCCACGTAGTCGTCGCCGACCAGGACGCTCACCTCGGCCACCGGTTCGAGCAGATGGATCCGGGCCTCGGCCGCGGCCTCCCGCAGCGCCAGCGCGCCCGCGGTCTGGAAGGCGGCGTCGGAGGAGTCCACCGAGTGCGCCTTGCCGTCCAGCAGCGTGACGCGGACGTCGATCAGCGGATGACCGGCGGCCACCCCCTTCGCGGCCTGCGCCCGTACGCCCTTCTCGACGGAGGGGATGAACTGCCGCGGCACCGCGCCGCCGACGACCTTGTCGACGAACTCGATGCCCGAGCCGCCCGGCAGCGGCTCCACCTCGATCTCGCAGATGGCGTACTGGCCGTGGCCGCCGGACTGCTTGACGTGCCGGCCGCGGCCCGCCGACCGGTCGGCGAACGTCTCCCGCAGGGAGACCCGGTGCGGGACGACGTCGACCTGGACGCCGTAGCGGCTGCGCAGCCGTTCCAGGGCCACGTCGGCGTGCGCCTCGCCCAGGCACCACAGGACCACCTGGTGGGTGTCCTGGTTCTGCTCCAGGCGCATCGTGGGATCCTCGGCGACCAGCCTGGCCAGGCCCTGGGAGAGCTTGTCCTCGTCGGCCTTGCTGTGCGCCTGGATGGCGAGCGGCAGCAGCGGGTCGGGCATCTGCCAGGGGGCCATCAGCAGCGGGTCGTCCTTGGCGGAGAGGGTGTCGCCGGTCTCGGCGCGGTTCAGCTTGGCCACGGAGACCAGATCTCCGGCGACGGCGTGCGTCACCGGGCGCTGCTGCTTGCCGAACGGGGTGGACAGGGCGCCGATCCGCTCGTCGACGTCATGGTCCTCGTGGCCCCGGTCGGCGAGGCCGTGCCCGGAGACGTGCACGGTCTCGTCCGGACGCAGGGTGCCGGAGAAGACGCGTACCAGGGAGACCCGGCCCACGTACGGGTCGGAGGCCGTCTTGACGACCTCCGCGACCAGCGGTCCGTTCGGGGCGCACGGAGCCGGGCGGCGCGAGCGGCCGTCGGGCGTGGTCACCTCGGGCGCCGCGTGCTCCAGGGGCGTGGGGAAGCCGCGGACGATCAGGTCGAGGAGTTCCACCGTCCCGATGCCCTGGCGGGCGCCGTCGGCGGCGGGGGCGGCGGCCAGCACGGGGAAGAAGGCGCCGCGTGCGACGGCCCGTTCCAGGTCCTTGATCAGGGTCTCCACGTCGACCTGTTCGCCGCCGAGGTAGCGGTCCATGAGGGTCTCGTCCTCGCTCTCGGCGATGATCCCCTCGATGAGCCGGTCGCGGGCCTCGTCCATGCGCGGCAGTTCGTCCGTGCCGGGTTCGGACTCCTTGCGCTCCCCGCTCGCGTAGTCGAACAGCTTACGGGTCAGCAGGCCGACCAGGCCGGTGACCGGGGCGTGTCCGTCGGGGCCCTCGGGTCCGTGCAGCGGCAGATACAGGGGGAGGACGGCGTCGGGGTCGTCGGCGCCGAACGCCTCGGCGCACACCCGGGTCATCTCCCCGAAGTCGGCGCGGGCGGCCTCCAGATGGGTGATCACGATGGCGCGCGGCATGCCGACGGCGGCGCACTCCTCCCACACCATGCGGGTGGAGCCGTCCACGCCGTCGGAGGCCGAGACGACGAAGAGGGCCGCGTCGGCGGCCCGCAGACCGGCGCGCAGCTCCCCGACGAAGTCCGCGTAGCCGGGTGTGTCCAGCAGGTTGATCTTGATGCCGTCCCAGGCGACGGGCACCAGGGACAGCTGCACCGAGCGCTGCTGGCGGTGCTCGATCTCGTCGTAGTCGGAGACGCAGCCGCCGTCCTCCACACGGCCCGCCCTGTTCACCGCCCCCGCCGTCAGCGCGAGAGCCTCCACCAAGGTCGTCTTGCCCGATCCGGAGTGGCCGACCAGCACCACGTTCCGCACGGACGCGGGGTGGTCGGCCGCCATCGCCCTGCCGGCGGCTCCGGGATGTGTGTGCGCCTTGTCGCCCATGATCCTGCCCTCCCGTGCACGGTGAGGTCCTGTGGGCGCGGACACGCGGCACCGCGTCACCGGCGGCTCCTGCGACGCCCGCGGTCATTCGAGCTTTGCACTCCCGTCATGCCGCGTCCATACGAAGGACCCGATCCCGCCGCCCGCCCGTGCCCCGCAAGGGCCCGAGGGTGCCCGGACGCGGCGCACGCGCGCGCGTGACTACGATGGGCCAGCCGGTGGCCAGCAGGGGCCGCCCGGCGACAGCGACCCTCGGGAAGGCCATGCTGAACAAGTACGCGCGTGCATTCTTCACGCGTGTCCTCACACCGTTCGCCGCGTTTCTCATCCGCAGGGGTGTGAGCCCCGACACGGTCACGCTCCTCGGCACCGCCGGAGTGATGGCGGGCGCGCTGGTCTTCTACCCCCGGGGCGAGTTCTTCTGGGGCACGGTGGTGATCACGCTCTTCGTGTTCTCCGACCTGGTCGACGGCAACATGGCGCGCCAGCTGGGCCGTTCCAGCCGCTGGGGCGCGTTCCTGGACTCCACCCTGGACCGGGTGGCCGACGGCGCCATCTTCGGCGGGTTCGCCCTCTGGTACGCCGGGCAGGGCCACGACAACACCCTGTGCGCGGTGTCGATCTTCTGCCTGGCCAGCGGCCAGGTGGTGTCGTACACCAAGGCGCGCGGTGAGGCGATCGGCCTGCCCGTCGCCGTGAACGGCCTGGTCGAGCGGGCCGAGCGGCTGGTGATCTCCCTGGTCGCGGCCGGATTCGCGGGCCTGCACAAGTTCGGGGTGCCCGGCATCCAGTACCTGCTGCCGGTCGCCCTGTGGATCGTCGCCGCCGGCAGCCTGGTCACGCTCGTCCAGCGCGTGGTCACCGTGCGCCGCGAGTCGGCCGAGGCGGACGCCGAGGCCGCCCGGCAGGAGAACCAGGGGAGCGGGGCGTCGGCGTGAGCGCCCGGGAGCGCCTCACCGACGCGCTGTACGGCCTGGGCTGGAGCACCGTCAAGAAGCTGCCCGAACCGGTGGCCGTCCGGCTCGGCCGCACCCTCGCCGACCTCGTCTGGAAGCGGCGCGGCAAGGGCGTCCTGCGGCTGGAGGGCAACTACGCGCGCGTGGTGCCCGGCGCGAGTCCCGAGCGGCTGGCGGAGCTGTCCCGCGCGGGCATGCGCTCCTATCTGCGCTACTGGATGGAGTCCTTCCGGCTGCCCGCCTGGAGCGCCGAGCGGGTCCGGGGCGGCTTCGCCCCCGACGACGTGCACCACCTGACCGACGGCCTCGCCTCCGGCAGGGGCGTCGTCCTCGCCCTGCCGCACCTGGCCAACTGGGACCTGGCGGGCGCCTGGGTCACCACCGCGCTGGAGACGCCGTTCACCACGGTCGCCGAACGCCTCAAGCCCGAGACGCTCTACGACCGGTTCGTCGCCTACCGCGAGGGCCTGGGCATGGAGGTGCTGCCGCACAGCGGCGGCTCGGCCTTCGGCACCCTGGCCCGGCGGCTGCGCGACGGCGGCCTGGTCTGCCTGGTCGCCGACCGCGACCTGTCCTCCTCCGGCGTCGAGGTCGAGTTCTTCGGCGAGACGGCCCGGATGCCGGCCGGGCCCGCGCTGCTCGCCCAGCAGACCGGCGCCCTGCTGCTGCCCGTCACCCTCTGGTACGACGGCTCGCCCGTCATGCGGGGCCGGGTCCATCCCCCGATCGAGGTACCGGCGACAGGTACGCGGCCCGAGAAGACGTCTGTCATGACACAGGCGCTGGCCGACGCCTTCGCCTCGGGTATCGCCGACCATCCGGAGGACTGGCACATGCTCCAGCGCTTGTGGCTCGCGGACCTCGAACCCCGCCCCGAGCGGGCCGGTCGGGCCGGACAGGAAGCGGAGGGGGACGCGGCGTGAGGATCGGCATCGTCTGCCCGTACTCCTGGGACGTCCCCGGCGGCGTGCAGTTCCACATCCGCGACCTCGCCGAGTACTTCATCCGCCTGGGGCACGAGGTGTCCGTCCTCGCGCCCGCCGACGACGACACCCCGCTGCCGCCCTACGTCGTCTCGGCCGGCCGCGCGGTCCCGGTGCCGTACAACGGGTCGGTGGCCCGCCTCAACTTCGGCTTCCTCTCGGCCGCCCGGGTACGGCGCTGGCTGCACGAGGGCCGCTTCGACGTGATCCACATCCACGAGCCGACCTCGCCGTCGCTCGGCCTGCTCACCTGCTGGGCGGCGCAGGGCCCGATCGTGGCCACCTTCCACACCTCCAACCCGCGCTCCCGGGCGATGGTCGCCGCGTACGCCATCCTCCAGGCGGCCCTGGAGAAGATCAGCGCGCGCATCGCGGTGAGCGAGTACGCCCGGCGCACCCTGGTCGAGCATCTGGGCGGGGACGCCGTGGTCATCCCGAACGGCGTCGATGTCGACTTCTTCGCCCGCGCCGAGCCCCGGCCCGAGTGGCAGGGCGGCACGATCGGCTTCATGGGCCGCATCGACGAGCCCCGCAAGGGGCTGCCCGTGCTGATGCGGGCCCTGCCGAAGATCCTCGCCGCGCACCCGCAGGCCCGGCTGCTGGTCGCGGGCCGCGGCGACGAGGAGGAGGCCGTGGCGAGCCTGCCGCGGGAGCTGCGCGCGCGGGTGGAGTTCCTCGGCATGGTCAGCGACGAGGACAAGGCGCGCTTCCTGCGCAGCGTCGACCTCTATGTGGCGCCCAACACCGGCGGCGAGAGCTTCGGCATCATCCTCGTCGAGGCGATGTCCGCGGGCGCTCCCGTGCTCGCCTCCGACCTCGACGCCTTCGCCCAGGTCCTCGACCAGGGCAAGGCCGGTGAGCTGTTCGCCAACGAGGACGCGGACGCCCTGGCCGACGCCGCCGTACGCCTCCTCGCCGACCCGGCCCGCCGCACCGGACTCCGCGAGCGCGGCAGCGCCCACGTCCGCCGCTTCGACTGGTCCACCGTCGGCGCGGACATCCTCTCCGTCTACGAGACGGTCACCGCCGGCGCGGCGGCGGTCGCCACGGACGACCGCGCCACGGGGCTGCGGGCACGGCTGGGGCTGGTCCGCGACTGAGCGGGTGGGGCTGCGGGGTGCGGCGGGCGTGCGGGCGGTTCGATGCGGGCGGTTCCGGGCGCGTGCGGTTCGCAGGCCGTGTGGTTCGAGGGCCGTGTGGTCTGACGGGCGTGCGGCCAGAGTCGCGCACGCCCCTCCGCCCACCCCGCCCCGGTGCCGTCTCGGCCTGCGAGCCCGAGGGACGGATCGGCGCCCCTGCTGTCGCCCCAGGGATGGATCGGCGCCCCCGCTGCCGCGCGTCCGCGCCCTCTTCCGGACAGCCGCAGACCTCGCCCCGCCCCAGGCGCCGTGTCACTCCCCGCCCCCAAGGGGCGGATCGGCGCCCCTGCTGCCGCGCGCCCGCGCCCCCGCTGCCCGCCCCGGGGACCGGCACCCACTGGCCCCGAGCCGCTCGGCACACCCCCGTCCGCCCCGACCGGCCGCAGGCCCCCCTCCCCGCACCGGTAGCCTTGCCGCCCGTGATCGCAACGCTCATCTGGATCCTTGTCGCGCTCGTGGCCGTCGGCCTCTATCTGAGCTGGACGGCGGGCCGGCTGGACCGGCTGCACGCCCGGATCGACGCGGCGCGGGCCGCGCTGGACGCGCAGCTGCTGCGCCGTGCCTCGGTGGCGCAGGAACTGGCCACCTCCGGGGTGCTGGACCCGGCCGCCTCGATCGTGCTGTACGAGGCCGCGCACGCGGCCCGGCAGTCCGAGGAGGAGCAGCGGGAGGTCGCCGAGAGCGAGCTGAGCCAGGCGCTGCGGGCGGTGTTCGGCGAGGCGCAGCAGGTGGAGGCGGTCCGCGCGGTGCCCGGCGGCGAGGAGGCGGCGCGCGAGCTGGCCGAGGCGGTGCGCCGGGTGCCCATGGCCCGCCGCTTCCACAACGACGCCGTGGGCGCGGCCCGCAGACTGCGCGAGCACCGCAAGGTCCGCTGGTTCCGGCTGGCCGGGCACGCCCCCTTCCCGCTGGCCTTCGAGATGGACGACGAGCCCCCGGCGGCGCTGGTGGAGCGCGCGGCCTAGCGATCCGCGCCGCCCGGCACCTGCCGTACAGGGGCCGTCCGGGCAAAAGGATCCACCCGCTTGTCATTGGCCCTTGCCGTGGACTGGTCCACTCGCGTTTCCTCTGGGTGCATCAACCCCCTCTTTCCACCCGAGTGAGGTCACCCGTGTCCACCACGCTTCCCGATTCCGCCCAGACTCCCGAGACCGGTACCGCGCGCGTCAAGCGCGGCATGGCCGAGCAGCTCAAGGGCGGCGTGATCATGGACGTCGTCACGCCGGAGCAGGCGAAGATCGCCGAGGACGCGGGCGCCGTCGCCGTCATGGCACTTGAGCGGGTCCCGGCCGACATCCGCAAGGACGGCGGCGTGGCCCGTATGTCCGACCCGGACATGATCGAGGGCATCATCGAGGCCGTCTCCATCCCGGTCATGGCCAAGTCCCGCATCGGCCACTTCGTCGAGGCCCAGGTCCTCCAGTCGCTCGGCGTCGACTACATCGACGAGTCCGAGGTCCTCACCCCGGCCGACGAGGTCAACCACTCCGACAAGTGGGCCTTCACCACCCCCTTCGTCTGCGGTGCCACCAACCTGGGCGAGGCCCTGCGCCGCATCGCCGAGGGCGCGGCCATGATCCGCTCCAAGGGCGAGGCCGGCACCGGCAACGTCGTCGAGGCCGTCCGCCACCTGCGCCAGATCAAGAACGAGATCGCCCGGCTGCGCGGCTTCGACAACAACGAGCTGTACGCCGCCGCCAAGGACCTGCGCGCCCCCTACGAGCTGGTCAAGGAGGTCGCCGAGCTGGGCAAGCTGCCGGTGGTCCTCTTCTCCGCCGGCGGCGTGGCCACCCCGGCCGACGCCGCCCTGATGCGGCAGCTCGGCGCCGAGGGCGTCTTCGTCGGCTCCGGCATCTTCAAGTCCGGTGACCCGGCCAAGCGCGCCGCCGCCATCGTCAAGGCGACCACCTTCTACGACGACCCGAAGATCATCGCGGACGCGTCCCGCAACCTCGGCGAGGCCATGGTCGGCATCAACTGCGACACCCTCCCCGAGACCGAGCGCTACGCCAACCGCGGCTGGTAGTCCACTCCATGAGCAGCGAAGCACCTGTCATCGGCGTCCTGGCCCTCCAGGGCGACGTACGGGAGCACCTCACCGCCCTGGCCGCGGCCGACGCCGTGGCCAGGCCGGTCAGGCGCCCCGAGGAACTCGCCGAGGTGGACGGCCTGGTCCTGCCCGGCGGCGAGTCCACCACCATCTCCAAGCTCGCCGTCCTCTTCGGCGTGATGGACCCCCTCCGCGCGCGCGTGCGTGACGGCATGCCCGTCTACGGCACCTGCGCCGGGATGATCCTGCTGGCCGACAAGATCCTCGACCCGCGCTCGGGCCAGGAGACCGTCGGCGGCATCGACATGATCGTGCGCCGCAACGCCTTCGGGCGGCAGAACGAGTCCTTCGAGGCGGCCGTGGACGTCCGGGGCGTCGAGGGCGATCCCGTGGAGGGCGTCTTCATCCGCGCGCCCTGGGTCGAGTCCGTGGGTGCCGGGGCCGAGGTGCTCGCCGAGCACGGCGGCCACATCGTGGCGGTGCGCCAGGGCAACGCGCTGGCCACGTCGTTCCACCCGGAGCTGACCGGCGACCACCGTGTGCACGCCCTGTTCGTCGACCTGGTGCGCGCGATACGGGCGGCGGAGTCCTTGTAGGATCTCCAGGGGTACCTCCCGGCTGCTTCAGGCCCGGGGGCGTTCGTACAGGATGGGTTTACGCGAAGGAGACAGGCAGATGTCCGGCCACTCTAAATGGGCCACGACGAAGCACAAGAAGGCCGTCATCGATGCCAAGCGCGGCAAGCTCTTCGCGAAGCTGATCAAGAACATCGAGGTCGCGGCGCGGATGGGCGGCGTCGACCTGGACGGCAACCCGACGCTCTACGACGCCGTGCAGAAGGCCAAGAAGCAGTCGGTCCCGAACAAGAACATCGACTCCGCCATCAAGCGCGGCGGCGGTCTCGAGGCCGGCGGCGCCGACTACGAGACGATCATGTACGAGGGCTACGGGCCGAACGGCGTCGCGGTGCTCATCGAGTGCCTCACCGACAACCGCAACCGCGCCGCCTCCGACGTCCGCGTCGCCATGACCCGCAACGGCGGCTCCATGGCCGACCCCGGCTCGGTGTCGTACCTGTTCAACCGCAAGGGGGTCGTGATCGTCCCCAAGGGCGAGCTGTCCGAGGACGACGTCCTGGGCGCCGTCCTGGACGCGGGCGCCGAGGAGGTCAACGACCTCGGTGACACCTTCGAGGTCCTCAGCGAGGCCACCGACCTGGTCGCGGTCCGCACCGCCCTTCAGGAGGCCGGCATCGACTACGACTCGGCCGACGCCAACTTCGTCCCGACCATGCAGGTCGAGCTGGACGAGGACGGTGCCCGGAAGATCTTCAAGCTGATCGACGCGCTGGAGGACAGCGACGACGTGCAGAACGTCTTCGCCAACTTCGACGTCAGCGACGAGGTCATGGAGAAGGTCGACGCCTGACGCACGTACGGCGCCACCGGCGGGCCGAGGGACACGTCCCTGGGCCCGCCGCCGTTGTCAGTGGCACCCGATAGCCTGCGCGGACAGGAGATCGAAGGGAAAGATCGCGTGCGCGTACTGGGGGTGGACCCGGGGCTGACCCGCTGCGGGGTCGGTGTCGTGGAGGGGGTCGCGGGCCGGCCGCTGACCATGATCGGTGTGGGCGTGGTGCGGACCCCCGCGGACGCCGACCTCGGACACCGCCTGGTCGCCGTCGAACAGGGCATCGAGCAGTGGCTCGACGAGCACCGCCCCGAGTTCGTGGCAGTGGAGCGCGTCTTCAGCCAGCACAATGTGCGCACGGTGATGGGCACCGCCCAGGCCAGCGCCGTCGCCATCCTGTGCGCCTCCCGCCGCGGCATCCCCGTCGCCCTGCACACCCCCAGCGAGGTCAAGGCCGCCGTCACCGGCAGCGGACGCGCGGACAAGGCCCAGGTGGGCGCCATGGTCACCCGTCTTCTACGGCTCGCCGCGCCGCCCAGGCCCGCCGACGCCGCCGACGCCCTCGCCCTCGCCATCTGCCACATCTGGCGCGCCCCCGCGCAGAACCGGCTCCAGCAGGCCGTGGCCCTGCACACCGCCGCCGCCACCAGGACGGCCCCGCACACGAAAGGCCGTACGGCATGATCGCCTTCGTCAGCGGCACCGTCGCCGCACTCGCCCCCGACACCGCGGTGATCGAGGTCGGCGGCGTCGGCATGGCCGTCCACTGCACCCCGGGCACCCTGTCCGCCCTGCGGATCGGCCGCCCCGCCAAGCTGCACACCTCCCTCGTCGTCAGGGAGGACTCCCTGACCCTGTACGGCTTCGCCGACGACGACGAGCGCCAGGTCTTCGTGCTCCTCCAGACCGCCAGCGGCGTCGGCCCGCGCCTGGCCCAGGCCATGCTCGCCGTGCACAGCCCCGACGCGCTGCGCCGCGCGGTCGCCACCGGCGACGAGAAGGCCCTCACCGCCGTCCCCGGCATCGGCAAGAAGGGCGCCCAGAAGCTCCTCCTGGAGCTGAAGGACCGCCTCGGCGCGCCGGTCGGCGCCCCCGCGGTCGGCGCCCCCGTGACCCAGGGCTGGCGCGACCAGCTGCACGCCGCCCTGATCGGACTCGGCTACGCCACCCGCGAGGCCGACGAGGCCGTCACCGCCGTCGCCCCGCAGGCCGAGGCCGCCGACGGCACACCTCAGGTGGGGCAGCTGCTGAAGGCGGCCCTCCAGACCCTCAACCGAGCCCGCTGACGCACCCGAGCCCGCTGACGCCACCGGCGCCCCGCGCCCCGCTAGGAGACATCCGCAGTGAACTGGGACGACACGCCCGACACCACCGCCGCCGAGCGACTGGTGGGCTCTGTCGCCGACCGCGAGGACCAGGCCGTCGAGGCCGCCCTGCGGCCCAAGGACCTCGGCGAGTTCATCGGCCAGGAGAAGGTCCGCGAACAGCTCGACCTGGTGCTGCGCGCCGCCCGCGCGCGCGGTGCCACCGCCGACCACGTGCTGCTCTCCGGCGCCCCCGGCCTCGGCAAGACCACCCTCTCCATGATCATCGCGGCCGAGATGGGCGCCCCCATCCGCATCACCTCCGGCCCCGCCATCCAGCACGCGGGCGACCTCGCCGCCATCCTGTCCTCGCTCCAGGAGGGCGAGGTGCTCTTCCTCGACGAGATCCACCGCATGTCCCGGCCCGCCGAGGAGATGCTGTACATGGCGATGGAGGACTTCCGCGTCGACGTGATCGTCGGCAAGGGCCCCGGCGCCACCGCCATCCCGCTCGAACTGCCCCCCTTCACCCTGGTAGGCGCCACCACCCGGGCCGGACTGCTGCCGCCCCCGCTGCGCGACCGCTTCGGCTTCACCGCCCACATGGAGTTCTACGAGCCCGCCGAGCTGGAGCGCGTCGTGCACCGTTCGGCGCAACTGCTCGACGTGGAGATCGAGGCCGACGGCGCCGCCGAGATCGCCGGCCGCTCCCGCGGCACCCCCCGCATCGCCAACCGCCTGCTGCGCCGGGTGCGGGACTACGCGCAGGTCAAGGCGGACGGGATGATCACGCGTGACATCGCCGCCGCGGCCCTCGCCGTCTACGAGGTCGACGCCCGCGGCCTCGACCGCCTGGACCGGGCCGTGCTGACGGCACTGCTCAAGCTGTTCGGCGGCGGCCCGGTGGGCCTGTCGACGCTGGCGGTGGCGGTGGGGGAGGAGCGTGAGACCGTGGAAGAGGTCGCCGAACCGTTCCTCGTCCGCGAGGGCCTGCTCGCCCGCACCCCGCGCGGCCGGGTCGCCACTCCGGCCGCCTGGGCGCACCTCGGCCTCACCCCGCCCGGCTCGCCCGGGGCGGGAAACGGACAACAGGACCTGTTCGGGGCGTGACGGCGATCCATTGGCCCGGGGAGGAACCCAGGTGCCATGCTGAGCGTTGTTCCTTGCACGCGGACTCCCTTAGACTCCGCCGATGCCGCCCTTGTCGACGGCAAGCACACCCCCAACCATCAGGCCGCTTTCCACCGCGGTCGTGTGAAGGAAGTTCCGACCCGTGAGTCTCGTGACCCTCCTCCCGTTCATCGTGCTCATCGGGGCCATGTTCCTGATGACCCGGTCGGCCAAGCGCAAGCAGCAGCAGGCCGCCACCATGCGGAACCAGATGCAGCCCGGTAGCGGAATCCGCACCATCGGGGGCATGTACGCGACGGTCAAGGAGGTCAACGACGACACGGTCCTCCTCGACGCCGGGCCGGGCGTGGAGCTTCTCTTCGCCAAGAACGCCATCGCGACCGTCCTGTCCGACGACGAGTACAACCGCATCGTCCACGGCGTCGAGCACGACCTGAAGTCCGACACCGACATCGTTCCCGACGACGCCTCCTCCCTCACCGAGACCGACGAGCCCGCCGCCGACGCTTCCGCCGCCTCCGACGACAAGCCCATCGACCTCGGCAAGAAGGACGCGGCCGAGCCGAAGGGGGAGGAATCCGCCGACGCCGCCGCCGAGGCGAAGGCGGACGAAGAGCCGAAGAAGACCGACGGCGACTCCGGGGCGAAGTAGTCACCACCCAGGGCGCGCGGCACCGCCCGCGCGCCCTGGGACGTGTTCACTTCGCGCGGGATCCCGACACCATGTCATGGCCGCACACCAAGCCCACCCGGCGCGGAGCGGCCCGAGAGGGAGTACGAGAAGGTGGCAGCACCTAAGAAGGGCCGGAGCGCGAGCGCCCAGAGCAAGCCATGGCGCTCGCTGGCCCTCATCCTGATCGCCATCGTGGCGCTCACCGGTGGCATGTTCGCCTCCGGGCACACCACCCCGCGCCTCGGCATCGACCTGGCCGGCGGCACCAGCATCACCCTGAGGGCGGTTCCCGAACGCGGTCAGGAATCCGCGATCAACAAGGCCAACATGGATACCGCGGTCGACATCATGAACCGCCGTGTCAATGGTCTGGGTGTCTCGGAGGCCGAGGTTCAGACCCAGGGCCGTGACAACATCATCGTCAACATCCCCAAGGGTACGAACTCCAAGGAGGCCCGGGAGCAGGTCGGCACCACCGCCAAGCTGTACTTCCGCCCGGTGCTGGCCACCGAGGTCTCCGCCGGCCAGCCCCCGGCCAGCCCGGCGCCGTCCTCCAGCGCCTCCGGCAAGCCCGGCGACAAGGCCACGGACAAGCCGGGCGACAAGGCCACCGACAAGACCGGCGACAAGGACAAGGCGACCTCCGGCTCCTCCAGCCCCTCGTCGACCGCGACGCACCAGGGCCGCGCCGTCACCGACGGCCTGAAGGCCGACGCCTCCCCCTCGACGGGCAGCACCGGCTCCGCCAAGCCGGACTCCTCGCAGAGCCCCAAGGCCCCCGCCTCCCCGACGGCCGGCGGCGCCACCTCCGGTGACGACAGCAAGCTCCAGGCCGAGTACGCCGCCCTGGACTGCTCCAAGGAGTCCGTCCGCGCCACGGCCGGCAAGGGCGTCAAGCCCACCGTGTCGACCGTCGCCTGCGGCCAGGACTCGCAGGGCCAGTGGGCGAAGTACCTCCTCGGCCCGGCCGGCGTGGACGGCACCGACGTCAAGAAGGCCCAGGCCGTCTTCAACACGCAGAACGGCTCCGGCTGGACCGTCACCATGGAGTTCACCTCCAAGGGCGCCAAGAAGTTCGCGGACATCACCGGCAAGCTGGCGCAGAACCAGACGCCGCAGAACCAGTTCGCGATCGTCCTGGACGGCAACGTCGTCTCCGACCCGTACGTCCGCGAGGCGCTGACCGGCGGCAACGCCGAGATCACCGGCCGCTTCACGCAGTCCGAGGCGCAGGGCCTGTCGAACATGCTGTCCTACGGCGCGCTGCCGCTGACCTTCAAGGAGGACAGCGTCACCACCGTCACCGCCGCGCTCGGCGGCGACCAGCTGCACGCCGGCCTCGTCGCGGGCGCCATCGGCCTCGCCCTGGTCGTCGTCTACCTGCTGATCTTCTACCGCGGCCTGTCGGTCATCGCCATCCCCTCGCTGCTGGTCTCGGCGATCCTCACCTACGTGATCATGGCGCTGCTCGGACCGGGCATCGGCTTCGCGCTGAACCTGCCGGCCGTCTGCGGTGCCATCGTCGCCATCGGCATCACGGCGGACTCGTTCATCGTGTTCTTCGAACGCATCCGGGACGAGATCCGCGAGGGCCGTACGCTGCGGCCCGCCGTGGAGCGCGCCTGGCCGCGCGCCCGCCGCACCATCCTCGTCTCCGACTTCGTGTCCTTCCTCGCCGCCGCGGTGCTCTTCATCGTCACCGTCGGCAAGGTGCAGGGCTTCGCGTTCACCCTCGGTCTCACGACCGTGCTGGACGTCGTCGTCGTGTTCCTGTTCACCAAGCCGCTGATGACGATCCTGGCGCGCCGGAAGTTCTTCGCCGACGGCCACCGGTGGTCCGGTCTCGACCCCAAGGCCCTGGGCGCCAAGGCGCCGCTGCGACGCACCCGCCGCCCCTCCCGTCCCGCCGGCCCCGTCGACCCGAAGGAGGCGTGAGATGTCCAAGCCCGGCAGCCTCGGCGCCCGACTCCACCGCGGCGAGGTCGGCTACGACTTCGTCAAGAACCGCAAGCTCTGGTACGGCATCTCCATCCTGATCACCATCACGGCCATCCTCGGCCTGGCGGTGCGCGGCCTGAACATGGGCATCGAGTTCCAGGGCGG
This sequence comes from Streptomyces sp. PL-25, assembly GCF_058344915.1. NCBI lineage: Bacteria > Bacillati > Actinomycetota > Actinomycetes > Kitasatosporales > Streptomycetaceae > Streptomyces > Streptomyces sp. PL-25. Next base: position 1,214,432 of record NZ_CP136997.1, on the reverse strand, counting down.
AGCGGTCTTCACCACCCCCAAGCACATGACCGCCTCGGTCAGCCAGGCCGAGACGTTCGCGGAGGACGCCTCCGGGCACGACGCGATCGTGCAGAAGCTCGGTGACGGCAGCCTGCGCATCCAGATCGCCGGCATCGAGACCGGCAAGTCCGACGAGATCAAGGACGCGCTGGCCAAGGACCTGAAGGTCAGCGGCGAGCAGATCAACGCCGACCTGGTCGGTCCCAGCTGGGGCGAGCAGATCGCCAACAAGGCATGGCAGGGCCTGGCGATCTTCATGGTCCTGGTCGTGATCTACCTGGCGATCGCCTTCGAGTGGCGCATGGCCGTCGCCGCCCTGGTCGCCCTGATCCACGACATCACGATCACCACCGGTATCTACGCCCTCGTCGGCTTCGAGGTCACCCCCGGCACGGTGATCGGTCTGCTCACCATCCTCGGCTACTCGCTCTACGACACGGTCGTCGTCTTCGACAGCCTCAAGGAGCAGACGAAGGACATCACCAAGCAGACCCGCTGGACCTACAGCGACCTCGCCAACCGCTCCATCAACGGCACCCTGATGCGCTCCATCAACACCACCGTGGTGGCGCTGCTGCCGGTGGCGGGCCTGCTGTTCATCGGCGGCGGCGCGCTCGGCGCGGGCATGCTCAACGACATCTCGCTGTCGCTGTTCGTCGGTCTGGCCGCCGGCGCGTACTCCTCGATCTTCATCGCCACGCCGCTCGTCGCCGACCTCAAGGAGCACGAGCCGCAGATGAAGGCCCTCAGGAAGCGCGTCCTGGCCAAGCGCGCCCAGGCCGCCGCCGAGGGCACCCCGGTGACGGCCGAGGGCACCGCGGACGACGGGTCCTACGACGACGAGGCCGAGGACGCGGCCCCCGCCGTGGTCGGCCCGCGCAACCAGCCCGCCGCCCGCAGCCGGGGCCGGGGCCGACCCTCCGGGAAGCGCCGATGACCGACATCCGGGAACTGCTGCTCAGCCGGATCCGCGATGTCACGGACTACCCGGAGCCGGGGGTGGTGTTCAAGGACATCACCCCGCTGCTCGCCGACCCGGCGGCCTTCTCCGCGCTCACCGAGGCACTGGCGGAGATCGCCACCCGCCAGGGCGCGACCAAGGTCGTCGGCCTGGAGGCGCGCGGCTTCATCCTGGGCGCCCCGGTCGCCCTGCGGGCGGGCCTCGGCTTCATCCCGGTGCGCAAGGCGGGCAAGCTCCCCGGAGCCACCCTCCGCCAGGCCTACGAGCTGGAGTACGGCTCGGCCGAGATCGAGGTGCACGCCGAGGACCTGACCGCCGCCGACCGCGTCCTGGTCGTCGACGACGTCCTCGCCACCGGCGGCACCGCCGAGGCGTCGCTCCAGCTCATCCGCCGCGCGGGCGCCGATGTCGCCGGTGTCGCGGTCCTGATGGAGCTGGGCTTCCTCCAGGGCCGCGCCCGCCTGGGCACCGCCCTGGACGGCGCCCCGCTGGAGGCACTGCTCCAGGTCTGAGCACGGCGCACGCACACCCGCGTGACGCCATTACGGCAGCGACGGGACGGGCCCGGAGGAATCCGGCGCCCGTCCCGTGCGTTTTCCCCGGTGAACGGCCCGCGCACCGGGCTGAAGGCGATCCGGGAGCCCGGGATCGCTACCATGGGACCTCCGGAGCCTGACCGGGGCACCCGGATCGCGCACGAGGAGTCCTCTTGCCAGACGAGGCCCAGCCACTGACCGCCGCCAAGCCCGAGTCCGCCTCGGCAGCCGCGGCGAAGCCCGCGCCGAACGCGAAGGACGCGAAGAACGACACCCGCGGCCCGGTCGAGCGCGTCTCGTCCGCACCCGTCGAGAAGGCCGCCGAGTCCGTGCGCCCCAAACCGGCCCCTCCCGTGCGCGCCGCCGGCGGCCAGCCCGCCCGCTCCGGCTCCTCCAACCGCGTCCGCGCCCGCCTGGCCCGCCTCGGCGTCCAGCGCGCCAACCCGTACAACCCGGTCCTGGAGCCGCTGCTGCGGATAGTGCGCAGCAACGACCCCAAGATCGAGACGGCCACCCTGCGCCAGATCGAGCGCGCCTACCAGGTCGCCGAGCGCTGGCACCGCGGCCAGAAGCGCAAGAGCGGCGACCCGTACATCACGCACCCGCTCGCCGTCACCACCATCCTCGCCGAGCTCGGCATGGACCCGGCCACCCTCATGGCCGGCCTGCTGCACGACACCGTCGAGGACACCGAGTACGGCCTGGACGACCTGCGCCGCGACTTCGGTGACGTGGTCGCCCTGCTCGTCGACGGCGTCACCAAGCTCGACAAGGTCAAGTTCGGCGAGGCCGCGCAGGCCGAGACCGTGCGCAAGATGGTCGTCGCCATGGCCAAGGACCCGCGCGTCCTGGTCATCAAGCTCGCCGACCGCCTGCACAACATGCGCACCATGCGCTACCTCAAGCGCGAGAAGCAGGAGAAGAAGGCGCGCGAGACCCTGGAGATCTACGCGCCGCTCGCCCACCGCCTGGGCATGAACACCATCAAGTGGGAGCTGGAGGACCTCGCCTTCGCGATCCTCTACCCCAAGATGTACGACGAGATCGTCCGCCTGGTCGCCGAACGCGCCCCCAAGCGCGACGAGTACCTGGCGATCGTCACCGACGAGGTCCAGTCCGACCTGCGCGCCGCCCGCATCAAGGCCACCGTCACCGGCCGCCCCAAGCACTACTACAGCGTCTACCAGAAGATGATCGTCCGCGGCCGCGACTTCGCGGAGATCTACGACCTGGTCGGCATCCGCGTCCTGGTCGACACGGTCCGCGACTGCTACGCCGCCCTCGGCACCGTGCACGCGCGATGGAACCCGGTCCCCGGCCGGTTCAAGGACTACATCGCGATGCCCAAGTTCAACATGTACCAGTCGCTGCACACCACGGTCATCGGCCCCAACGGCAAGCCCGTCGAACTGCAGATCCGCACCTTCGACATGCACCGCCGCGCCGAGTACGGCATCGCCGCGCACTGGAAGTACAAGCAGGAGGCCGTCGCCGGTGCCTCCAAGGTCCGCACCGACGCGCCCCGGTCCACCGGCAAGGACGGCAAGGCCGGCAGGGACACAGCCATCAACGACATGGCGTGGCTGCGCCAGCTCCTCGACTGGCAGAAGGAGACCGAGGACCCGGGCGAGTTCCTCGAATCACTGCGCTTCGACCTCTCCCGCAACGAGGTCTTCGTCTTCACGCCCAAGGGCGACGTCATAGCGCTCCCGGCCGGCGCCACCCCGGTGGACTTCGCCTACGCCGTCCACACCGAGGTCGGCCACCGCACCATAGGAGCACGGGTCAACGGCCGCCTCGTCCCGCTGGAGTCCACCCTGGACAACGGCGACCTGGTGGAGGTCTTCACCTCCAAGGCGGCCGGCGCCGGGCCCTCCCGCGACTGGCTGGGCTTCGTCAAGTCGCCGCGCGCCCGCAACAAGATCCGCGCCTGGTTCTCCAAGGAGCGCCGCGACGAGGCGATCGAGCAGGGCAAGGACGCCATCGTCCGCGCCATGCGCAAGCAGAACCTGCCCATCCAGCGCATCCTGACCGGCGACTCGCTGGTCACGCTGGCGCACGAGATGCGCTACTCGGACATCTCCGCGCTGTACGCGGCGATCGGCGAGGGCCATGTATCGGCCCAGAACATCGTGCAGAAGCTCGTCCAGGCCCTCGGCGGCGAGGAGGCCGCCACCGAGGAGATCGACGAGAGCATCCCGCCCGCCCGCGGGCGCGGACGCAAGCGCCGCTCCAGCGCCGACCCGGGTGTCGTCGTCAAGGGCGTCGACGACGTGTGGGTCAAACTGGCCCGCTGCTGCACACCGGTGCCCGGCGACCCGATCATCGGCTTCGTCACCCGCGGCAGCGGGGTCTCGGTCCACCGCAGCGACTGCGTCAACGTGGACTCGCTCTCCCGCGAACCCGAGCGGATCCTGGACGTCGAATGGGCGCCCACCCAGTCCTCGGTCTTCCTGGTCGCCATCCAGGTCGAGGCCCTGGACCGCTCCCGGCTGCTCTCGGACGTCACCCGCGTCCTGTCCGACCAGCACGTCAACATCCTGTCCGCGGCCGTGCAGACCTCCCGCGACCGCGTCGCCACCTCCCGCTTCACCTTCGAGATGGGCGACCCCAAGCACCTGGGGCACGTCCTGCGCGCGGTGCGCGGCGTGGAGGGCGTCTACGACGTCTACCGGGTCACATCGGCCCGCAACCGGACCTAGTCAGCACGCACCGGTCCCAGCCGGCCCGGGAGCCGCCCAGGCACCTCAGCCGCCCCGGCAGCCTCCCGGGCGCCCGGAGCACCGGGAAGGCGACGGCAGACGGCGAGAGGGCCCCGTACGGCGTGTACGGGGCCCTCTCGCCGTCTGTCCTGCGCGCCGCGCTCAGCCGCCGAACTCCTGGAGGCCCTTCAGAGCCTGGTCCAGCAGCGCCTGGCGGCCCGACAGCTCCTTCTCCAGCTTGTCGGCCCGCGCGTTGTTGCCCTGCGCCCGCGCCTGCTCGATCTGGCCCCGCAGCTTGTCCACGGCGGCCTGGAGCTGACCGGTCAGACCCTCGGCACGCGCGCGTGCCTCCGGGTTCGTCCGGCGCCACTCGCTCTCCTCGGCCTCCTGGAGGGCCCGCTCGACCGTGTGCATCCGGCCCTCGACCCGCGGACGGGCGTCCCGCGGCACATGGCCGACGGCCTCCCAGCGCTCGTTGATCGAACGGAAGGCGGCACGCGCGGCCTTGAGATCACCGATCGGCAGCAGCTTCTCCGCCTCCTCGGCCAGCTCCTCCTTCAGCTTCAGGTTCTCCGACTGCTCGGCGTCCCGTTCGGCGAAGACCGAACCGCGCGCGGCGAAGAACACGTCCTGGGCGCCACGGAAGCGGTTCCACAGGTCGTCCTCGTGCTCGCGCTGCGCACGCCCCGCGGCCTTCCACTCCGCCATCAGCTCGCGGTACCGGGCCGCCGTGGCGCCCCAGTCCGTCGAGCCCGACAGCGCCTCGGCCTCGGCGACCAGCCGCTCCTTGATCCGGCGCGCCTCCTCGCGCTGCGCGTCCAGCTGCGCGAAGTGCGCCTTGCGCCGCTTGGAGAACGCCGAGCGCGCGTGCGAGAAGCGGTGCCACAGCTCGTCGTCGGACTTGCGGTCCAGGCGCGGCAGCCCCTTCCAGGTGTCCACCAGCGCGCGCAGCCGCTCACCGGCCGCCCGCCACTGGTCCGACCCGGCCAGCTCCTCCGCCTCGGTGACCAGCGCCTCCTTGGCGTGCCGGGCCTCGTCCGCCTGCCGGGCGCGCTGCGCCTTGCGCTCCTCGCGCCGCGACTCGACGGTCTCGACCAGCTTGTCCAGGCGGCTGCGCAGGGCGGCCAGATCACCGACCGCGTGATGCGCGTCGACCTGCTCCCGGAGGTGGTCGACGGCGGCCTGGGCGTCCTTCGCCGACAGATCGGTGGTGCGTACGCGCTTCTCGAGCAGGCCGATCTCGACCACCAGGCCCTCGTACTTGCGCTCGAAGTAGGCCAGTGCCTCATCGGGGGAGCCGGCCTGCCAGGAACCGACGACCTGCTCGCCCTCGGCCGTCCGCACGTACACGGTCCCCGTCTCGTCGACGCGGCCCCACGGGTCGCTGCTCACAGCGCCTCCTCCACATGATGCCTGCGGGGGGCTCTGGAGGCTCCCCCGGGCATCGTCCACAGTTTCGTCACGGCCAACATAGGCGACCAGCGGGTTTCCTGTCCGCATCCAGCGCGACCGAAATCGCGCGGTTGACGGTCAGGACTTCGTGACCGTGGCCTTGTTGATCACGACCGTCGCGTTCGGGGCGCCGTCGCCGGCGCCCGAGTTCTCACCCGCGGCGGCGATCTTCTTCAGCACCGTGAGGCCCGACTCGGAAATCGTACCGAACGGTGCGTAGTTGGGCGGCAGCTGGCTGTTCTGGTACACGAGGAAGAACTGGCTGCCCCCGGTGTGCTTCTGCCCGGTGTTCGCCATCGCGACCGTGCCGGCCGGATAGACGTTGCCCTTGAGGCTGGCGTCCTTGAGGTTCTCGTCCGGGATCGTGTAACCGGGGCCGCCCGTGCCCGTACCGGTCGGGTCGCCGCACTGGAGCACGTAGATCCCGTTCGTGGTGAGCCGGTGGCACTTCGTGTGGTCGAAGAAGCCCTTCCCGGCCAGGAAGTCGAACGAGTTGACGGTGTGCGGAGCGGCGGACGCCTTCAGCGACATGTCGATGTCACCGCACGTGGTGGCGAGCTTCATCGTGTACTTCGCCGACGTGTCGATCGACATCGCCGGCTCCTTCTTCCAGCTCAGCTTCGCCACCGAGCCCGCGGCCGGCTTCGCGCACGGGTCCGGCGCCTTGGGGCTGGCCGACGGGCTCGCGGAGACGTCCGCGCTCGCGTTCGCCTTGTCGTCCTTGTCGCTCTTGAGCGCCCCGGTCGAGTACAACGCGACACCACCGATGACGACCACGCCGAGCACCGACGCGATCACGGAGTTGCGCGTGCGTGCCTTGCGCCGCGCGGCGGTGCGCCGCTGCTGCTGCCGCAAGAACTTCTCCCGGGCGAGCTGACGCCGCCGCTGCTCCTGGCTGACCACCGGGTTCTCTCCTCATGCGTCTGGAATGTCGACCGGCACCCGCGCGGCCGGTGAGCCGGTCGCCCGTGTGTGCCCCGTACCGTATATGGGTTCGCTGAGGATCCGGCAGCGCCGGTAGTCTCTGACCGCGGGCGCGGTCACCCGATGCCCGCCCGTATCGACACAAACGAAGGACGATCGTGCTCATTGCCGGGTTCCCCGCCGGGGCCTGGGGGACGAACTGCTACCTCGTCGCCCCCGCCGCCGGTGAGGAGTGCGTGATCATCGACCCCGGCCACCAGGCCGCCCAGGGAGTCGAGGAAGCGCTGAAGAAGCATCGGCTCAAGCCCGTCGCCGTCGTCCTCACCCACGGCCACATCGATCATGTGGCCTCGGTCGTCCCCGTGTGCGGCGCGCACGGCGTACCGGCCTGGATCCACCCGGCCGACCGGTACATGATGAGCGACCCCGAGAAGGCCCTCGGCCGTTCCGTCGGGGCGCCGCTGATGGGCGAGCTGACCGTGGGCGAGCCCGACGACGTCGAGGAGCTGACCGACGGCGCGCGGCTGGAGCTGGCCGGCCTGGAGTTCTCCGTCGCGCACGCCCCCGGCCATACCAAGGGGTCGGTGACCTTCCGGATGCCCGAGACCGCGGACATCCCGTCGGTCTTCTTCTCCGGGGATCTGCTCTTCGCCGGCTCCATCGGACGCACCGACCTGCCCGGCGGCGACATGGCCGAGATCCTCGACTCGCTGGCCCGCGTGTGCCTGCCGCTCGACGACTCGACCGTGGTGCTGTCCGGCCACGGCCCCCAGACGACCATCGGCCAGGAGCGCGCCGCCAACCCGTATCTGCGGCAGGTGGCCGCCGGCCGCCGCGAGCACGGCGCCGGCGAGGCTCCCCGACGAGGAATGTGACGAGAGACTTCGTGAGCACCTTCAAGGCCCCCAAGGGCACGTACGACCTGATCCCCCCGGACTCCGCGACCTACCTGGCGGTCCGCGAGGCCATCGCCGCCCCGCTGCGCAACTCCGGCTACGGATACGTCGAGACGCCCGGCTTCGAGAACGTCGAGCTGTTCGCCCGCGGTGTCGGCGAGTCCACCGACATCGTGACCAAGGAGATGTACGCCTTCGAGACCAAGGGCGGTGACCAGCTCGCCCTGCGTCCCGAGGGCACCGCCTCCGTGCTGCGCGCCGCCCTGGAGGCCAACCTGCACAAGGCGGGCAACCTCCCCGTCAAGCTCTGGTACTCCGGCTCGTACTACCGCTACGAGCGCCCGCAGAAGGGCCGTTACCGCCACTTCTCGCAGGTCGGCGCGGAGGCCATCGGCGCCGAGGACCCGGCCCTGGACGCCGAGCTGATCATCCTCGCCGACCAGGCGTACCGCTCGCTGGGCCTGAGCGACTTCCGCATCCTGCTCAACAGCCTCGGCGACAAGGAGTGCCGCCCGGTCTACCGGGCCGCCCTCCAGGACTTCCTGCGCGGCCTCGACCTGGACGAGGACACGCTGCGCCGGGCGGAGATCAACCCGCTGCGCGTGCTCGACGACAAGCGTCCCGACGTGCAGAAGCAGCTCACCGACGCCCCGCTGCTGCGCGACTACCTGTGCGACGCCTGCAAGACGTACCACGAGGAGGTCCGGGCCTTGCTGGAGGCTCAGGGCGTCTCCTTCGAGGACGACCCCAAGCTGGTCCGCGGCCTGGACTATTACACCCGCACCACCTTCGAGTTCGTCCACGACGGCCTCGGCTCGCAGTCCGCGGTCGGCGGCGGTGGCCGCTACGACGGCCTGTCCGAGATGATCGGCGGCCCCGCGCTGCCCTCCGTCGGCTGGGCGCTCGGCGTGGACCGCACCGTCCTGGCCCTCCAGGCGGAGGGCGTCGAACTCCGCCTGCCCCCCGCCACCAGCGTCTTCGCCGTCCCGCTCGGCGAGGAGGCGCGCCGGGTGCTGTTCGCCAAGGTCACCGAGCTGCGCAAGGTGGGCGTCGCGGCGGACTTCTCCTACGGGCACAAGGGCCTCAAGGGAGCGATGAAGAACGCCAACCGCAGCGGCGCCCGTTTCACCCTGGTCGCCGGTGAGCGCGACCTCGCCGAGGGTGTCGTCCAGCTCAAGGACATGGAGTCCGGCGAGCAGACGGCGATCGGCGTCAACGAGGTCGTGGCGGAGCTGGAGTCGCGGCTCGGCTGAGCGGCCGGAAGAGCGCGCGGCGGGCGCCGGGAGCCTTGACGGGCACCCGGCGCCCGCCGCCGTTCACGGCGGCACGACCTGGCCGTCCGGGCGGCGCGCTTCACGGGCCGCGCCGCCGTCCCCGTCAGCCCGTACGCCGGTCCTTCCAGCGGAACGTCAGCAGGCACAGCACCAGTCCGCCGGCGCACCAGGCCGCCAGCACCAGCGCGATCCGCCCGAACTCCCAGGAGCCCGCCTGCTCCAGCACCCGGGCCGAGTCGGGCAGGAACACCCCGCGCAGGCCCTGGCAGAGCCACTTGAGCGGGAAGAGGGCGCCGACGTCCAGCATCCAGTCCGGGATGGTGCTGACCGAGATGTAGACCCCGGAGACGAACTGGAGCACCAGGAACGGCAGGACGACCACGGAGGTGGCGCTCTTCGCCGACCGGGGCACCGAGCTGATCGCGATGCCCAGCAGCGCGCACCCGGTCAGACCGAGCACGAAGATCCAGGCGAAGTGGAACCAGCGGACCGCGTCCGTGGGCAGGTCGACACCGTAGACCGTCGTCCCGACGAGCAGCAGGACCGCCGTCTCCAGGACCCCGGTGACCAGCACCAGCCAGATCTTGCCCAGGAAGTAGGCGGCCGGGGGCATGGGCGTGCCGCGCAGCCGGCGCAGCGCCTTCTCGTCCCGCTCCACGGCGATCGACACGCCCAGCGACTGGAAACTCGTCGACATGATGCCCGACGCCATCATCGCGGGGACGTACAGCTGCGAGGCGGTGATGCCGGTGCCCTGGACGGCGTCGTGGAAGATCGAGGCGAACAGGAACAGGAAGACCACCGGGAAGGCGAAGGTGAACACCACCTGCTCGCGCTGCCGGAAGAACTGCTTGATCTCCAGGGCGCCCCGGGCCAGTCCCAGGCCCCACGCCCCCGGCGGCCGCGGATCCGCGTCGCGCGCCAGGGTCCCTCCGCCGGGGGCCGCGGTGGTGGTCATCGGGTGTTCTCCTGTCCGGTCAGCCGGAGGTAGACGTCCTCCAGGGTGGGGCGGCTCACCCGGAGTCCGGGTATCTCGCCGTCGAAGCGGTGCATGAGCGCGGCGACGGTCCTGGTGGGGGTGTCCGTCTGCTCGGTGCGCGCCGCGCCGTCGTGCTCGGTCCACTCCACGGTGGCGCCGGTGCCGAAGCGTGCGCGCAGGGCGGCCGAGGTGCCCTCGGCGACGATCCGGCCGCCGGCCACCACCGCCAGCCGGTCGGCGAGCGCCTCGGCCTCCTCCAGGTAGTGCGTGGTCAGCAGGATCGTCGTCCCCTCGGCGGCGAGCTGCCGGATCAGGTCCCAGAACTGCCGCCGGGCCGCCGGGTCGAACCCGGTCGTCGGCTCGTCCAGGAGCAGCAGTTCGGGGCCGCCGATCACACCGAGCGCGACGTCCAGCCGGCGCCGCTGCCCGCCCGAGAGGGACTTGATCCGGCTGTCCGCCTTCGCCTCCAGACCGACCAGCGAGATCACCTCGCCGGGGTCGCGGGGCCGGGGGTAGTAGCGGGCGAAGTGACGCACGGTCTCGCGGACCGTCAACTCGGCGGGCGCGGATTCGTCCTGCCAGACGATCCCGACGCGGGAGCGCCACGCGCGCGTGCCGGTCGCCGGGTCCGACCCGAGGACGGTGACCTCTCCCGCGTCCCGTGAGCGGTGGCCCTGGAGGATCTCCACGGTGGTGCTCTTGCCCGCCCCGTTGGGTCCGAGCAGGCCGAACACCTCGCCCTTCTCGATGCCGAGATCGATCCCGTCGACCGCGGTGACGTCCCCGTAGCGCTTGCGCAGCCCCCGTACGGCCACCGCGAGTTCGTTCGATGTCATGCCCAGAGCGTCACCCGGAACGGTGGCTTCCGGGGAAGATTTCGCGATCTTCGTCGTTCTACAGCGTTCTTCGGCGGTCTTCCTCGTTCTCCTTATCTCCAGCGAACGGTGGGCACCCGGGTGGGTGCGGCACAATGGCCCTGCCCGAAGAAGGTCCAACTCTCAAGTGACGGAATCGGCGTGATGAGCAAGACGACAGTCAGGGACGTCTCGACGGATCCCGGCCCGCAGTCCGCTGCACCCGGGCCGCGCACGGCGGGCGGCAGCCGTGCCTTCGCGCTGCTGCTGGTGATCACCGGTGCCGCCGGGCTGCTCGCCGCCTGGGTCATCACGATCGACAAGCAGAAGATCCTCGAGGGCAAGCTGTCCGGCAAGACGTTCACGCCGAGCTGCAGCATCAACCCGATCATCTCCTGCGGCAGCGTCATGGAGAGCAAGCAGGCCGCCGTCTTCGGGTTCCCCAACCCGATGCTCGGCCTGGTCGCCTACGGCATCGTCATCTGCGTCGGCATGAGCCTGCTCGCCCGCGCCCGCTTCCCCCGCTGGTACTGGCTGACCTTCAACGCCGGCACGCTCTTCGGCGTGTGCTTCGTCACCTGGCTCCAGTTCGAGTCGCTGTACCGGATCAACGCGCTGTGCCTGTGGTGCTCGCTGGCCTGGGTCGCCACGATCACCGCGTTCTGGTACGTCACGTCGTTCAACGCGCGCAACGGCTTCCTGCCCGCCCCGCGCCCGCTGAAGACGTTCCTGAGCGAGTTCACCTGGGTGCTGCCGGTGACCCACTGCGGGATCATCGCCATGCTGATCCTGACCCGCTGGGGCAGCAGCCTCTGGGCCTGAACCGCCCCCGCGGTCCACGGCCCCGGCGGCGTTGTCAGTGGGGTGCCATAGGGTTTCCGTGTGGAGCCCGACCTGTTCACCGCCGCCGCGGAAGACCGCCAGGAGAAGGACCCGGCCGCCAGCCCCCTCGCGGTCCGGATGCGCCCGCGCACCCTCGACGAGGTGGTGGGCCAGCAGCACCTGCTCAAGCCAGGCTCGCCGCTGCGCCGGCTCGTCGGCGAGGGAGCGGGCGGTCCCGCGGGACCGTCCTCGGTGATCCTCTGGGGCCCGCCCGGCACCGGCAAGACCACTCTGGCGTACGTGGTCTCCAAGGCGACCAACAAGCGCTTCGTGGAGCTGTCCGCGATCACCGCGGGCGTCAAGGAGGTCCGCGCGGTCATCGACGGCGCCCGCCGCGCCTCCGGCGGGTACGGCCAGGAGACCGTCCTCTTCCTCGACGAGATCCACCGCTTCAGCAAGGCCCAGCAGGACTCCCTGCTCCCGGCGGTCGAGAACCGCTGGGTGACCCTGATCGCCGCCACCACGGAGAACCCGTACTTCTCGGTGATCTCCCCGCTGCTGTCCCGCTCCCTGCTCCTCACGCTGGAACCGCTCACCGACGACGACGTGCGCGGTCTGCTGCGCCGCGCCCTCGCCGACGAGCGCGGCCTGAGGTCCGCCGTCGCCCTCCCCGAGGACACCGAGGACCATCTGCTGCGCATCGCCGGCGGTGACGCGCGCCGCGCGCTGACCGCCCTGGAGGCCGCGGCGGGCGCGGCTCTGGACAAGGGCGAGGACGAGATCTCCCTGACGACGCTGGAGGAGACCGTCGACCGGGCCGCGGTGAAGTACGACCGCGACGGCGACCAGCACTACGACGTCGCCAGCGCCCTGATCAAGTCCATCCGGGGCTCGGACGTCGACGCGGCCCTGCACTACCTGGCCCGGATGATCGAGGCGGGCGAGGACCCCCGGTTCATCGCCCGGCGGCTGATGATCTCCGCCAGCGAGGACATCGGCCTGGCCGATCCGAACGCGCTGCCCCTGGCGGTCGCCGCCGCCCAGGCCGTCGCCATGATCGGCTTCCCCGAGGCGGCCCTCACCCTCAGCCACACCACCATCGCCCTCGCCCTGGCCCCCAAGTCCAACGCCGCGACCACGGCGATCGGCGCCGCCCTCGCGGACGTGCGCGGGGGCCTGGCCGGATCGGTGCCGCCGCATCTGCGGGACGGGCACTACAAGGGCGCCGCCAAGCTCGGCCACGCCCAGGGGTACGTCTACCCGCACGACCTGCCCGAGGGCATCGCCGCCCAGCAGTACGCGCCGGACGCCCTCAAGGACCGCGAGTACTACACCCCGAGCAGGCACGGCGCGGAGGCGCGGTACGCGGACGCGGTGGAGTGGACCCGCAAGCACCTCGGTCGGAAGCGGCCATGAGCACCCTGTAGACTGCCTCGAAGTGCCGAGTCCCGTGCCGTCAGAGCGGGACAGCCGGCCGGAGCCCGGACCGTCGAGGACCGGCTCCAGGAGCGTCGCGCACCGTCGAACGGTGTCGCGGGCAGCCCACCACCACCCGGGATCCCGGGACGGTCGGTGGGCCACTCGCGTGCTGCACGTATGTGCCCAGACCAGGGAAGCGGCTGCCCGGCAGTCCCTCAGGGACCGACGGGTTCTCCCAGGCTGCGGATGCGACCTCCGTAACCCTGACAAGCCGAGAACTACGAAATGAGAGACAGTGGCGAACCAGTCCCGCCCCAAGGTCAAGAAGTCGCGTGCCCTCGGCATCGCGCTGACCCCGAAGGCCGTCAAGTACTTCGAGGCCCGTCCCTACCCGCCGGGTGAGCACGGCCGCGGTCGCAAGCAGAACTCGGACTACAAGGTCCGTCTGCTGGAGAAGCAGCGTCTGCGCGCGCAGTACGACGTGTCCGAGCGCCAGCTCGTCCGCGCCTACGAGCGTGCCTCCAAGGTCCAGGGCAAGACCGGTGAGGCCCTGATCGTCGAGCTGGAGCGCCGCCTCGACGCGCTGGTCCTGCGTTCGGGCATCGCCCGCACGATCTACCAGGCCCGCCAGATGGTCGTCCACGGCCACATCCAGGTGAACGGCCAGAAGGTCGACAAGCCGTCCTTCCGCGTCCGCCCCGACGACGTCGTGCAGGTCCGCGACCGCTCCAAGGAGAAGACGCTCTTCACCATCGCCCGTGAGGGCGGCTTCGCCCCCGAGGGCGAGACCCCGCGTTACCTCCAGGTGAACCTCAAGGCCCTGGCGTTCCGCCTGGACCGCGAGCCGAACCGCAAGGAGATCCCGGTGATCTGCGACGAGCAGCTCGTCGTCGAGTACTACGCCCGCTGATCCCGGCAGGCCGCGCGGTACCTCAGCCCGCCGTCTCCCCGCCCTTCCGGGTGGGCGAGGCGGCGGGCTGCCGCGTGTGCGGGCTCCCGCCCCCGGCCTGCCCGCGCGGCCCCGGCAGCGCACGCAGAGGCCGGCTCCCCGCCCGCCCCAGGGCCCGCGCCACGGCCGCCTCCCGGCCCAGTGCGGCCCCCTCGCGCACCCGTGCCTCGTAGTGTGCGTCGCCCAGCCGCTCCCGGGCCCGTGCCTCGCACAGCTCGTGCGGCGCGTTGTAGTGGACCGAGCCGAACAGCCGCAGCCCCACCGACGCCCACATGCCGCCCGCGGCCCCCTGGAGCACCGCGGCCTCCGCCGCGTCGCCCTCGCTGACCGTCACCAGTGCCAGCAGCTCCACCGCCAGCACCGAACCGAGCAGGTCGTGGAAGCCGTGGGTGTCGGTGAGGCAGTCGACCAGCAGATCCCGGGCGTACCCCAGCTTCCCCTCGTGCCAGGCGGCGTACGCCAGCACGTACAGCGCGTAGGCGCGCGACCAGCGCTCCCCGTGGTCGTCGCAGACCCGGCGGACGTCCTCGCACAGCCGCACCGCGTCCGCGAGATCGCCCCGGAAGGCGCGGGCCATCGCCAGCTCGACCCGGCCCATCAGCACCGTGCTGTTCAGCTCGCCGATCTCGCGGTAGCGCTCCAGTGCCGAGCGCAGCAGCCTCTCCGCGCGTTCCATGTCGTCCGTGACCAGCGCCAGACAGCCCGTGCGGTGCTCCGCGTAGGCCAGCGCCGTCGCGCTCGCCGCGGACTCCGCGACGCGGCGGCACTCCTGGAGCGCGGCCAGCGCGGGCCCGGTGTCGCCCTGGAGGATCGCCACGTGCGCGAGCACCCACAGCGCCTTCAGCCGGGACGGCTCATGGCCGCCGTCCAGCGCCACGGCGCGTGCCAGCCAGTGCCGGCCCTCGGCCAGCCGCCCGCACCCGGCCCAGCAGAACCACAGGCAGCCCGCCAGGTACTGGGCCAGACGCGCCTCGTCGGGGCCGGTCATGCAGTACTCCAGGGCGCTGCGCAGATTGGGCAGCTCCGTCTCGATGCGCGCGGCCACCTCGGTCTGCCGGGGCGAGAACCACTCCAGTTCGCACCAGGTGGCCAGGCCGACGTACCAGTCGCGGTGGCGGCGCCGCAGCCGTTCGGCGTCGCCGGTGGCGGCCAGCCAGCCGGCGCCGTAGGCGCGGACCGTGTCCAGCATCCGCAGGCGCGGTCCCGCCGCGGTCTCCTCGCGTGCCACCACGGACTGCGCGACCAGCTCGCCCAGCACGTCCAGGACGTCGTCGGCGGGCAGCCCGTGGCCGCCGCACACATACTCGGCGGCCTCCGGGTCGAAGGGCCCGGTGAACACCGAGAGGCGCGCCCACAGCAGGCGCTGCTCGGGTGTGCACAGCTCATGGCTCCAGCCGATCGCGGTGCGCAGCGTGCGGTGCCGGGGCAGGGTGTCGCGGGGGCCGCCGGTCAGCAGCCGGAACCGGTCGTCGAGCCGTTCCAGCAGCCGGGCCGGGGGCAGGGTCCGCAGCCGTCCCGCCGCCAGCTCCACCGCGAGCGGGAGCCGGTCCAGGCGCCGGCACACCTCCCGCACCGCCGGGTCGGCGGCCTCGACGCTCACGCCGTGCTGGGCGGCCCGCGCGATGAGCAGCCGGACCGCCTCGTCCTCGGCGGGCGGATCCAGCGGGAACAGCCGCTCACCGGCCACCCCGAGCGGCCGGCGCCCCACGGCCAGGACCCGCACCTGCGGCACCCGCCGCAGCAGCTCGGCCACCAGGTCGGCGCATGCGTCGGCCAGGTGCTCGAACCCGTCGAGCACCAGCAGCAGCCGCGGCCCGGCGGCGGCGCGGGCCCCGTCCGCCCCGACCGCCCCGTCCGCCCCGGTGAAGCCCAGGACCCGGGGGAGGGCGAGCAGCGTCTCGCGCGGGGTGCGCGCCGTGTGGTCGGTCAGCTCCAGCGCCTCCACCACGGCGTGGTCGACGAAGTCCGCGTCCCGCAGCGGCGTCAGGTCCACCCGCGCCCAGGCGCGCGGCACCTCCGGATCGGCCCCGCCGCGCCGCGCGCCGTCCGCGGCCCAGCGCGCCGCGGCCCGCGCCGCGAGCCGCGACTTGCCGACCCCGCCGGTGCCGGTCACCGTCACCAGCCGGGCGGCGCCGAGCGCCCGCGCGAGCGCGCCGAGTTCGGCGCGGCGGCCCACGAACGCGTCGGGCTCGGCGGGCGGACCGGCCGCCGCCCCGCACCACCGCGGCGGCCGGCCGGACGTCGGATCAGGCATGGCGTCTCGCATGGGACACGGAGCGTACTGAAACGTAATCACTCCGTACAATCGACGGCGGCGGCCGGCCGCGCGCCGGGGGTAATCGGGTACGGAGCCCCACCCGTGTCGCGATAGGCTCGGTGCACGACTTTCTTGATGTTCTCGAAGTTCAGGCACGTTTCAGGGAGCGGGTGCGCACAGTGTCCGGTGGTGAGGTGGCCGGGATCCTGGTGGCCGTGTTCTGGGCGATCCTGGTCTCCTTCCTCGCCGTCGCGCTGGCGAGGCTGGCCCAGACGCTCAGGGCGACCACCAAGCTCGTGGCGGACGTGACCGACCAGGCGGTCCCGCTGCTGTCCGACGCCTCCCAGGCGGTGCGTTCGGCGCAGACCCAGATCGACCGTGTCGACGCGATCGCCTCCGACGTCCAGGAGGTCACGTCGAACGCGTCCGCGCTGTCGACCACCGTGGCCTCCACCTTCGGCGGTCCGCTGGTCAAGGTCGCCGCCTTCGGCTACGGCGTGCGCCGGGCCCTGGGCGGCCGCAAGGAGGACGTGCCCGCCAAGGCGTCGAGGCGTACGGTGATCGTGGGCCGCACCGTCCCGGCCGCGCGGCGGGGGAAGCGGAACAACCGGGAGAAGTAAGGACTAGCGATGTTCCGCCGTACGTTCTGGTTCAGCACAGGTGTCGCCGCCGGTGTGTGGGCCACCGCCAAGGTCAACCGCAAGCTGCGGCAGCTGACCCCCGAGAGCGTCGCCGCCACCGCGGCGAACAAGGCTCTGGAGACCGGCCACCGGATCAAGGACCGCGCGGTGGGCTTCGCCCTCGACGTCCGCGACAACATGGCCCGGCGCGAGGCCGAACTCGGCGAGGCGCTCGGTATCGACGCCCCCGTCGACCGCGAACTGCCCCCGCCCCGGCGGCTCGCCGCCATCGAGAACCACCACAGCCCGAAGTACGTCGAGGGATCGACGTACCCGACGTACTCGTACAACCGGAATGAGGACCACTGATGGAGTCGGCTGAGATCCGCCGCCGCTGGCTGAGCTTCTTCGAGGAGCGCGGGCACACCGTCGTCCCTTCGGCGTCGCTCATCGCGGACGACCCGACTCTGCTCCTCGTCCCGGCCGGCATGGTGCCCTTCAAGCCCTACTTCCTGGGCGAGGTCAAGCCGCCGTTCCAGCGCGCCACCAGCGTGCAGAAGTGCGTGCGCACGCCGGACATCGAAGAGGTCGGCAAGACCACCCGGCACGGCACGTTCTTCCAGATGTGCGGCAACTTCTCCTTCGGCGACTACTTCAAGGAAGGCGCCATCAAGTACGCCTGGGAGCTGCTCACCAGCCCCCAGGACAAGGGCGGTTACGGCCTCGACCCCGAGCGCCTGTGGATCACCGTCTACAAGGACGACGACGAGGCCGAGCGCATCTGGCACGAGGTCGTCGGCGTGCCCCGCGAGCGCATCCAGCGCCTGGGCATGAAGGACAACTACTGGTCCATGGGCGTCCCCGGCCCCTGCGGCCCCTGTTCCGAGATCAACTACGACCGCGGCCCCGAGTTCGGCGCCGAGGGCGGCCCCGCCGTCAACGACGAGCGGTACGTGGAGATCTGGAACCTCGTCTTCATGCAGTACGAGCGGGGCGAGGGCATCGGCAAGGACAACTTCGAGATCCTCGGGGACCTGCCGAGCCAGAACATCGACACGGGCCTCGGCCTTGAGCGGCTCGCCATGATTCTGCAGGGCGTGCAGAACATGTACGAGATCGACACCTCCATGGCCGTCATCAAGAAGGCCACCGAGCTGACCGGTGTGGCCTACGGCGACACCCACGCCTCGGACGTCTCGCTGCGTGTGGTCACCGACCACATGCGCACCTCCGTGATGCTCATCGGCGACGGCGTCACCCCGGGCAACGAGGGCCGCGGCTACGTGCTGCGCCGCATCATGCGCCGCGCCATCCGCAACATGCGCCTGCTCGGCGCCACCGGGCCGGTCGTCAAGGACCTCGTCGACGTCGTCATCGGCATGATGGGCCAGCAGTACCCGGAGCTGGTGACCGACCGCGAGCGCATCGAGAAGGTCGCCCTCGCCGAGGAGAACGCCTTCCTCAAGACGCTCAAGGCCGGCACCAACATCCTGGACACCGCCGTCACCGAGACCAAGCGGTCCGGCGGCGCGGTCCTCTCCGGCGACAAGGCGTTCCTGCTCCACGACACCTGGGGCTTCCCGATCGACCTCACCTTGGAGATGGCCGCCGAGCAGGGCCTCTCGGTGGACGAGGACGGCTTCCGGCGCCTGATGAAGGAGCAGCGGGAGCGGGCCAAGGCCGACGCCCAGGCGAAGAAGACCGGTCACGCCGACATGGGCGCCTACCGCGAGATCGCGGACAGCGCCGGCGAGACCGACTTCATCGGCTACAGCGACACCCAGAGCGAGTCCACGGTCGTCGGCATCCTCGTCGACGGCGTCTCCTCCCCGGCCGCCACCGAGGGCGACGAGGTCGAGGTCGTCCTGGACCGCACCCCGTTCTACGCCGAGGGCGGCGGCCAGATCGGCGACACCGGCCGCATCAAGGTGGACACCGGTGCCGTCATCGAGGTCCGCGACTGCCAGAAGCCGGTGCCGGGCGTCTACGTCCACAAGGGTGTCGTCCAGGTCGGCGAGGTCACGCTCGGCGCCAAGGCCCAGGCCAGCATCGACGTGCGCCGCCGCAAGGCCATCGCCCGCGCCCACTCGGCCACCCACCTGACCCACCAGGCGTTGCGCGACGCGCTCGGCCCGACCGCCGCCCAGGCCGGTTCGGAGAACCAGCCCGGCCGCTTCCGCTTCGACTTCGGTTCCCCCGCCGCCGTGCCGACGGCCGTGATGACCGACGTCGAGCAGAAGATCAACGAGGTGCTCGCCCGCGACCTGGACGTGCACGCCGAGGTCATGGGCATCGACGACGCCAAGAAGCAGGGCGCCATCGCCGAGTTCGGCGAGAAGTACGGCGAGCGGGTCCGGGTCGTCACCATCGGCGACTTCTCCAAGGAGCTGTGCGGCGGCACGCATGTGCACAACACCGCCCAGCTCGGCCTGGTGAAGCTGCTCGGCGAGTCCTCCATCGGCTCGGGCGTACGCCGGATCGAGGCCCTGGTCGGCGTGGACGCCTACAACTTCCTGGCCCGTGAGCACACGGTCGTCGCCCAGCTCCAGGAGCTGGTCAAGGGCCGTCCCGAGGAGCTTCCGGAGAAGGTCTCCGCCATGCTCGGCAAGCTGAAGGACGCCGAGAAGGAGATCGAGAGGTTCCGCGCGGAGAAGGTCCTCCAGGCCGCCGCCGGTCTGGCCGAGTCCGCCAAGGACGTGCGCGGGGTGGCCGTGGTCACCGGTCGGGTGCCGGACGGCACGACCCCGGACGACCTGCGCAAGCTGGTCCTCGACGTGCGCGGGCGCATCCAGGGCGGCCGGGCCGCCGTGGTCGCCCTGTTCACGGTGAACAACGGCAAGCCGCTCACGGTCATCGCCACCAACGAGGCCGCGCGCGAGCGCGGTCTGAAGGCCGGTGACCTGGTGCGCACGGCCGCCAAGACGCTCGGCGGCGGCGGTGGCGGCAAGCCGGACGTCGCCCAGGGCGGCGGCCAGAACCCGGCCGCGGTCGGCGACGCCGTGGACGCGGTGGAGCGGCTCGTGGCGGAAACGGCCAAGTGAGCGGAGCGATGAGGAGAGGCCGCCGGCTCGCCGTCGACGTCGGGGACGCCCGGATCGGGGTCGCGTCCTGCGACCCCGACGGGATCCTCGCCACACCGGTGGAGACGGTCCCCGGCCGGGACGTCCCGGCGGCCCACCGCCGGCTGCGCTCGCTCGTCGAGGAGTACGAACCCATCGAGGTCGTCGTCGGTCTGCCCCGCTCCCTCAAGGGGGGCGAGGGCCCGGCGGCCGCCAAGGTCCGCGCCTTCGCGGGGGAGTTGGCCAAGGGCATCGCCCCGGTGCCGGTCCGCCTGGTGGACGAGCGGATGACCACGGTGACGGCGAGCCAGGGACTGCGGGCGTCCGGGGTGAAGTCCAAGAAGGGACGCTCCGTGATCGACCAGGCCGCCGCGGTCGTCATTCTCCAGCAGGCCCTGGAATCCGAACGGGTGTCAGGCAGAGCACCCGGCGAGGGCGTCGAAGTGGTCATCTGATCGCGGTACGGTAACGTTCCGCGCGATGCGGCGGTCCTCGAACGACCGCCGCACGGCAAGAGGCGGAACAGAAGCGGGCGTCACGCATCGTGACCACCGCCTCGCGGCGCTAGGGGATCGATGACTGAGTATGGCCGGGGCCCGCACCCCGAACCGTGGCATCCGGAGGACCCGTTGTACGGGGACGGCGGATGGGGAGGTCAGCAGGTCCCCGCGGACCCGCAGTCCCCCTACGGCGGCCTGCCCCAGCACCATCCCCAGGCGCCGCAGCAGCACCACGACCCGCAGGCGCAGCAGCACCACGGCGGCTGGGCCCAGACGCCGCAGCCCGGCTACGACGGGCAGTACCCACAGTACGGGCACCAGCCCACCGGACAGTCCCCGCACTACGACCCGCACCACGATCCGCAGGGCGGCCGGCCGCACTACGACCCGCACGCCCCGCAGGCCGGCCAGTCCCCGGGCCAGTACCAGCAGGGCGGCTGGGACGGCACCGGGGCGCACGCCCAGCAGCCGTACGGCACCGACCCCGTCGACCCGTACGGCGGGCAGTCCCTGGCCTACGGCCAGGAACAGCATGATCTCTACGGCACTCCCGAGGCCTACCCGCCCCCGGAGCCGCCGAACCGCAGAAGTCCCGAACCGGAGCCGCGGACCGACTGGGACCCCGAGCCCGAGCCGGCCCAGGACGAGGACCACGCCTTCTTCGCGGACGGTGACGGGGACGACGCGGACACCGACGACGATCCGGACGCCGACGCACCCGGGCGCGGCCGGGGACGCGGTGAGCGCGCCGGACGCGGCGGCAAGGGCCGGGCGGGCAAGGCCGGCCGGAAGAGACGCAACGGCTGTGCCTGCCTGGTCGTCGTCGCGGTGTTCGGCGGCGGCATCGCCGGCGTCGGCTACTACGGCTACCAGTTCTACCAAAATCGTTTCGGCGCGGCGCCCGACTTCGCGGGCAGCGGCAACGGCGAGCAGGTCACGGTCGTCATCCCCAAGGGCGCCGGCGGTTATGTGATCGGCCAGGAGCTGAAGAAGGCGGGTGTCGTCCAGAGCGTCGACGCGTTCGTCTCCGCCCAGGCCGCCAACCCCGACGGCAAGCAGATCCAGGACGGTGTCTACACCCTCCAGAAGCACATGTCCGCCGCGAGCGCCGTGCAGCTGATGCTCAGCCCCAAGAGCCGCAGCAACCTGATCATCGCCGAGGGCTCGCGCAACACCGCGGTCTACGCGCTGATCGACAAACGCCTGGGGGTGCCCGACGGCACCACCGCGAGCGCGGCGAAGAAGGACTACAAGAAGCTCGGGCTGCCCGAATGGGCACTGAACCACGCCGACCTCAAGGACCCGCTCGAAGGGTTCCTCTTCCCCTCCAGCTACGCCGTCGCCAAGGGCCAGCAGCCCGAGGACGTGCTGAAGGACATGGTGGCGCGGGCCAACGAGCGCTACACCGCGCTGGGCCTGGCCAAGAAGGCGCAGGGCCTCGGGCTCGACGGCCCCTGGCAGCTGCTCACCGTGGCGAGCCTCGTGCAGGCCGAGGGCACCAGCCACGACGACTTCCGCAAGATGGCCGAGGTCGTCTACAACCGCCTCAAGGCCGGCAACACGCAGACCAACGGCAAGCTGGAGTTCGACTCCACGTACAACTACGTGAAGAACCAGAGCAAGCTCGACCTGTCCATCGCCGAACTGCGCAGGTACAACAACCCGTACAACACGTACTACGTCACGGGCCTGCCCCCCGGGCCCATCGACAACCCCGGCGAGGAAGCGCTCAGGGGCGCCCTCGACCCGACGGACGACGGCTGGTACTACTTCATCTCGATGGACGGCAGGACCAGCAAGTTCACCAAGACACTCGCCGAGCACGAGAAGCTGGTCGACGAGTGGAACCTCTCCAAGAAGAGCCAGTGATGACGTCATCCCGCCGGGCCGCCGTACTCGGTTCGCCCATCGCCCACTCCCTCTCCCCGGTGCTGCACCGCGCGGCCTACGCCGAGCTGGGGCTCACCGGCTGGTCCTACGACCGGTTCGAGATCGACGAGGCGGCCCTGCCGGGCTTCCTCGAAGGACTCGGGCCCGAGTGGGCGGGGCTGTCGCTCACCATGCCGCTGAAACGGGCCGTCATCCCGCTGCTCGACGAGATCAGCGATACGGCGGCCTCCGTCGAGGCGGTCAACACCGTCGTCCTGACCGAGGACGGCCGCCGCACCGGCGACAACACCGACATCCCGGGCATGGTCGCCGCGCTGCGCGAGCACGGCATCGAACAGGTCGACTCGGCGGCGGTGCTCGGCGCGGGCGCCACCGCCTCCTCCGCACTGGCCGCCCTGGCACGCGTCTGCACCGGCGAGGTCGTCGCCTACGTCCGCAGCGACGCCCGCGCCGCCGAGATGCGCGGCTGGGGCGAGCGGCTGGGCGTGGAGGTCCGCACCGAGGACTGGTCGCGGGCCGGACGGGCGCTGACCGCCCCGCTCGTGATCGCCACCACCCCGGCCGGCACGACCGACGCCCTCGCGACCGCCGTACCCGAACGGCCCGCCGCCCTCTTCGACGTGCTCTACGACCCCTGGCCCACCCCGCTGGCCGCCCGCTGGTCCATGGCAGGCGGCGCCGTCGTCAGCGGCCTCGACCTCCTCGTCCACCAGGCGGTCCTCCAGGTCGAGCAGATGACCGGCCGGGCCCCGGCCCCGCTGGAGGCCATGCGCCGGGCCGGCGAGAAGGCCCTGGCGGACCGCTGACCCCCGGATCACCCGCCCGCTCGCTCGCCCACCTGTCCGCCCGTGCCGGGCGGTGTGCCCGGCCCGGCCGTGGGGCGGGTGACAGACCGCCCGTGCTGGCCCCTGTCCCCCGAACGCCCCTGCCGAACGCACCCCGGCCGCCCCGCCGGAGCGGCTCCCGGTGGCGCGTCCGAGGGCGCTGACACGACCGCTGACGCGAGCGCTGACAGCCGGATCGCCCCAGCCCGTCCGCCGGGCGGGGCGGGGCTCTCGGGCCGGCTGGCGCGTCCCGGCTCGGGGGCACCCCAGGTGTGCTCCGGGGCGGTCGCGGCGGGTGGGAGGCCCGGCCGCGGCGTACCGCGGCCGGACGCCCCGCGCTCCGGTACGGGCCCGGCGCGCACCCCGCGCGGTGTCCGCCGGCCGTCCGGCTGGTGGACCGGCGGCGGGCTTCGGCTCCCGGACGTGGGAGGATCGGGGACGGCGGGCCAGGGCCGCGCACCCGGTCGCGCCGTCGCAGTTCGAGGCGCGAGCATGAGGAGCATCGTTGAGCAGGTTGCGTTGGCTGACCGCGGGGGAGTCCCACGGACCCGCACTTGTCGCGACGCTGGAGGGCCTTCCCGCCGGCGTGCCCATCACCACGGACATGGTGGCGGACCACCTCGCGCGGCGCCGCCTGGGCTACGGGCGCGGCGCACGGATGAAGTTCGAGCGGGACGAGGTCACCTTCCTCGGCGGGGTCCGGCACGGACTCACCCTCGGCTCCCCGGTGGCCGTCATGGTCGGCAACACCGAGTGGCCCAAGTGGGACAAGGTCATGGCGGCCGACCCGGTGGACCCGGGACGAGCTGGCCGAGCTGGCGCGCAACGCGCCGCTGACCCGGCCCCGCCCCGGCCACGCCGACCTGGCCGGCATGCAGAAGTACGGCTTCGACGAGGCCCGGCCGATCCTGGAGCGGGCCTCCGCCCGGGAGACCGCCGCGCGCGTGGCGCTGGGCGCGGTCGCGCGGTCGTACCTGAAGGAGACGGCCGGCATCGAGATCGTCTCGCACGTCGTGGAGCTGGCCGCCGCCAAGGCGCCGTACGGGGTGTACCCGACCCCGGCGGACGTGGAGCGGCTGGACGCCGACCCGGTGCGCTGCCTGGACCCGGACGCCTCCGAGGCGATGGTCGCCGAGATCGACCAGGCCCACAAGGACGGCGACACCCTCGGCGGTGTGGTCGAGGTCCTCGCCCACGGCGTCCCCGTGGGCCTCGGCTCGCACGTGCACTGGGACCGCCGCCTCGACGCCCGGCTCGCCGCCGCCCTCATGGGCATCCAGGCGATCAAGGGCGTGGAGCTGGGCGACGGCTTCGACCTGGCGCGGGTGCCCGGCTCGAAGGCGCACGACGAGATCCTGACCACCGACGAGGGCATCCGGCGGGCCACCGGCCGCTCCGGCGGCACCGAGGGCGGCCTCACCACCGGTGAACTGCTGCGGGTGCGCGCCGCGATGAAGCCGATCGCGACCGTGCCGCGCGCCCTGCAGACCGTCGACGTGGCCACCGGCGAACCGGCGCAGGCCCACCACCAGCGCTCCGACGTGTGCGCGGTCCCGGCGGCCGGGATCGTGGCCGAGTCCATGGTGGCCCTGGTGCTCGCCGACGCGGTCGCCGAGAAGTTCGGCGGCGACAGCGTGCCCGAGACCCGCCGCAACGTCCGCTCCTACCTCGACAACCTGGCGATCCGATGAGCGGGGCCCCGGCCGTGGTCCTGGTCGGGCCGATGGGCGTGGGCAAGTCCACCGTCGGCCGGCTGCTGGCCGACCGCCTCGGCCTCGCCTACCGGGACACCGACGACGACATCGTGGCCGAGCAGGGCCGCGCCATCTCCGAGATCTTCGTCGACGAGGGCGAGGACGCCTTCCGCGCGCTGGAGAAGGAGGCGGTGCGCCGGGCGGTCGCCGAACACGGGGGCGTCCTCGCGCTGGGCGGCGGCGCCGTCCTGGACGCGGACACCCGCGCGCTGCTGGCGCCGCTGCCCGTCGTCTGTCTGTCGATGGACGTCGAGGAGGCGGTGCGCCGCACCGGCCTGAACGTGGCCCGCCCGCTGCTCGCCGTCAACCCGCGCAAGCAGTGGCGCGAGCTGATGGAGGCCCGCCGCCATCTGTACGAGGAGGTCGCCACGGCGGTGGTCGCCACCGACGGCCGCACCCCCGAGGAGGTCACCGGAGCCGTCCTGGACGCGGTGGGGCTGAAGGACGCGGCGGCGCCGAAGACCGTATCCCCCGGGGCGGGCGCCCCGGACCCCGGGCAGGAGAACGCGATGACGCAGCAGGTGACCAGGATCCGGATCGGCGGCACCGACGGCACCGATCCCTACGACGTGCTGGTGGGCCGTCAGCTCCTGGGCGAGCTGGCCGGGCTGATCGGCGAGCAGGCGCAGCGGGTCGCCGTCATCCACCCCGAGGCGCTCGCCGAGACCGGCGACGCGCTCCGCGCCGACCTGGCCGGGCAGGGCTACGAGGCCGTCGCCATCCAGGTGCCGAACGCGGAGGAGGCCAAGACCGCCGAGGTCGCCGCCTACTGCTGGAAGGCGCTCGGCCAGTCCGGGTTCACCCGCTCCGACGTGATCGTCGGCGTGGGCGGCGGCGCCACCACCGACCTGGCCGGGTTCGTCGCCGCGACCTGGCTGCGCGGGGTGCGCTGGGTCGCCGTCCCGACCACCGTGCTCGCCATGGTGGACGCGGCCGTCGGCGGCAAGACCGGCATCAACACCGCCGAGGGCAAGAACCTCGTCGGCGCCTTCCACCCGCCCGCGGGCGTGCTGTGCGACCTGGCCGCGCTGGACTCCCTCCCGGTCAACGACTACGTCTCCGGGCTCGCGGAGGTCATCAAGGCGGGCTTCATCGCCGACCCGGTCATCCTCGACCTGATCGAGTCCGACCCGCAGGCCGCGCGCACCCCGGCGGGTCCGCACACCGCCGAGCTGATCGAGCGCTCCATCCGGGTCAAGGCCGAGGTGGTCTCCGCTGACCTCAAGGAGTCCGGTCTGCGGGAGATCCTCAACTACGGCCACACGCTCGGCCACGCCATCGAGAAGAACGAGCGCTACAAGTGGCGGCACGGCGCGGCCGTCGCCGTCGGCATGCACTTCGCCGCCGAACTGGGCCGTCTGGCGGGCCGGTTGGACGACGCGACCGCCGACCGGCACCGCACCGTCCTGGAGTCGGTCGGGCTCCCCCTGCACTACCGCCACGACCAGTGGCCCAAGCTGCTGGAGACCATGAAGGTCGACAAGAAGTCCCGGGGCAACCTGCTGCGGTTCATCGTGCTCGACGGCCTGGCCAGGCCCACGGTGCTGGAGGGCCCCGACCCGGCCGTGCTGCTCGCCGCGTACGGCGAGGTGGGGGAGTAGCTCCCCCGAAGGGCGATCCGTCCGATCCGCCGTGCGGCGGCGGGCACTTCGGACCGTCCCCGGCCGTTCACCACAGGGCGGCCGGGGACGGTACCGTTCGGTAAGGAGCGGGCACGGGCCCGCTGCCAGCGCCCATGGCCTTGTACGAGACGGAGTGGCACCGGATGCAGCACGCAGTGGGTTCTCCGCTGCCGCCGCCCCACCAGCCGGGGCACGGACCGGCCGCAGGCTGGCCGCCGGCCGCACATCACCCCGGGCCGCACCCGGGCGCCCATCCGGCCCCGGGCCCGGTGCCTCCGCCGCCCCCGGCCCCGGGCCACCACGCCGGACCTCCGGCCGGACCCGCGGTCGGCCACCCGGCCGGACCCGCGGCGGGCCACGCACCGGTGCCGCCGCCGCAGGTCTCCGCGGCCCCCGTGCCGCCCTCCGCGCCGGACGCCACCGGCCATGTCCGGCTGCCGCCCGGCGCTCCGGTCGCGATGCCCGCGCCGCCGCCCGCCCAGGCCGTGCCCGACCCGACCGTCACCACGCTCGCGGTGCTCCTCATCGGCCCCGCGGGCGCCGGCAAGACGAGCGTCGCGCGCCACTGGGCCGAGCACCGCCGGGTGCCCACCGCGCACATCAGCCTCGACGACGTCCGCGAGTGGGTCCGCTCCGGCTTCGCCAACCCGCAGTCCGGGTGGAACGACAACTCCGAGGCGCAGTACCGCCTGGCCCGCCGCACCTGCGGCTTCGCCGCGCGCAACTTCCTCGCCAACGGCATCTCCTGCATCCTCGACGACGCCGTCTTCCCCGACCGCCCGGTCGTCGGACTCGGCGGCTGGAAGCGGCACGTGGGACCTGGACTGCTCCCCGTGGTGCTCCTGCCCGGACTCGACATCGTCCTGGAGCGCAACGCCGAGCGCAGCGGCAACCGCCGCCTCACCGACGAGGAGGTGGCCCGTATCCACGGCCGCATGGCCGGCTGGTACGGCTCCGGGCTGCCCATCATCGACAACTCCCAGCTCGACATACCGACCACGGCCCACGTCCTGGACGAGGTCCTCGCCCGAGCCATCGCGAGCCCGCCGAACTGGTAGCCCAGCGGGCGGGGCAGCGCGCGGGGCGGACCGCCGGGGAGACGGGGGCGGGGACCCGGGTCCCCGTCAACCGTCGGGCCCACCGGCGCCCGACGCACCACCCCGCGTCCGGCTCCCGGAGGCTGACCGGCATGCGTCGTGCCGTCGCGCGGTTCGTCCTGCCGGTGCGCCGGGCGGCCCGGCCACGTCGCCGCGGCTCCTGGCGGGGCGAGCCGCAGGCCGTCCCAGCGGCAACCGGAGTGTCCGGAGTATGTCGTGCCCCCAGTCGTGCCCCCGAGGGCTCCGCCCCGGCACTCCACCGGCGGCACCCGCCACGCCGCGCGCCCCGCGGCTGTCGTCCCCGTCACCGCCGCGTACCGACAGCGCCGTTCCACCGGGACGGGCGAGCGCCTGCGGGGGAGACACGCGGATCCGCCTGTCCGGCGGCCTCCGGCGGGCAGCGCACTACGGCCGTACCCCCCACCCCGCCGGGCCCCTGCCGGGCCGGCCGGTGTGCGTCCACCGCACCACCACCCGCACCGTCACCCGCACCACCACCCGCCCCCACCGCGCACGCGGGCCCGCTCACCGCCCACTCGGCCTCTCCCGAGCGGCACGGTGCGGGCGGAACTCTTACGCTCGGTTCATGTCAGAGGTGTACGCGGCCCGCCGGACCCGGCTACGGGAGCGCTGCAACGCGGGCGGCAGCGCGGCGGCGCTGGTGACTCGTCCCGCCAATGTGCGGTACCTCGCGGGCGCGGCCCCGCACGGCGCCGTCCTGCTCCTCGGAAAGCGCGAGGACCTGCTGGTGAGCCAGAGCCCGCCGGAGGACCGGCCCGGCGAGGGGCGCCCCGACGAGGCGCTGCGCACGCAGGTGCTGCCGCAGCCCGGCGGCGACCCGGCCGTCGCCGCCGCCGACCTCGCGGGCTCCCAGGGCGCCGACTCCCTCGCGATCGAGGAGCACCACGTCACCGTCGCCCGGCACCGGGCGCTGGCCTCCGTCGCGCCGGGACTGCGCATCACCGACCTGGGCAGCGCGGTGGAACAGCTCAGGGTCGTCAAGGACGAGGAGGAGATCTCCTGTCTGCGGATCGGCGCCGAGATCGCCGACCAGGCCCTGGGCGAGCTGCTGGAGTCGATCCTCGTCGGCCGCACCGAACGCCATCTGGCGCTGGAGCTGGAGCGCCGGCTCGTCGACCACGGCGCCGACGGCCCCGCCTTCCCCACCTCGGTCGCCACCGGCCCCCACTCGGGCCGCCGTGGCCACCGGCCCACCGACCGCAGGGTGGAGGAGGGCGACTTCCTCTCGGTGTGCCTGGGCGCGGCCTACCGCGGCTACCGCTGCGAGATCGGCCGCACCTTCGTGATCGGCACCTCGCCGGCGGACTGGCAGATCCAGCTCTACGACCTCGTCTTCGCAGCCCAGCGGGCCGGGCGGGAGGCGCTGACCCCCGGGGCCGCCTGCCGCGACGTGGACCGCGCGGCCCGGCAGGTGCTGGACTCGGCCGGGTACGCCGAGGGGCTGCAGTCCCTCACCGGACACGGTGTCGGACTCGAAATCGACGAGGACCCTCAGTTGGCGCCCGCGGCCATGGGTAAACTGGACGCTTGCGTGCCGGTCACCGTCGAACCGGGGGTCCACCTCCCGGGCCGGGGCGGTGTCCGGATCGATGACACGCTCGTCGTGCGCCCCGAGGCGGACGGCGGACCCGAGCTACTCACCATCACGACCAAGGAGCTGCTCGCGCTGTAGGAGTGCGCGCGCCGGGGTCGTACGTCAGTCCAGGAGATTCCGCAACCGTGGCTTCCACGAACGACCTCAAGAACGGCCTGGTGCTCAAGCTCGAAGGCGGCCAGCTCTGGTCCGTCGTCGAGTTCCAGCACGTCAAGCCCGGTAAGGGCCCGGCCTTCGTGCGCACCAAGCTCAAGAACGTGCTCTCCGGCAAGGTCGTCGACAAGACCTTCAACGCCGGCGTCAAGGTCGAGACGGCCACCGTCGACAAGCGCGACATGCAGTTCTCGTACATGGACGGCGAGTACTTCGTCTTCATGGACATGGAGACCTACGACCAGCTGATGGTCGACCGCAAGGCCGTCGGCGACGCCGCCAACTTCCTGATCGAGGGCTTCAGCGCCACCGTCGCCCAGCACGAGGGCGAGGTGCTCTTCGTCGAGCTGCCGGCCGCCGTCGAGCTGGTCGTGCAGGAGACCGAGCCGGGTGTCCAGGGCGACCGCTCCACCGGCGGCACCAAGCCCGCCACGCTGGAGACCGGCCACCAGATCCAGGTCCCGCTCTTCATCACCACCGGTGAGAAGATCAAGGTCGACACCCGTACGAGCGACTACCTCGGCCGGGTGAACAGCTAACCGTGGCTGCCCGCAACACGGCCCGCAAGCGCGCCTTCCAGATCCTCTTCGAGGGCGACCAGCGAGATGTCGACGTCCTCACCGTCCTCGCGGACTGGATCCGGCTCTCCCGGTCCGACACCCGGCAGCCGCCGGTCAGCGAGTACACGATGCAGCTGGTCGAGGGGTACGCCGGGCACGCGCGGCGGATCGACGAGCTGATCGCGCAGTACGCGGTCGGCTGGACGCTGGACCGCATGCCGGTCGTCGACCGCAACATCCTGCGGCTCGGCGCGTACGAGCTGATCTGGGCCGACGAGACGCCGGACGCCGTCGTGCTGGACGAGATGGTGCAGCTGGCCAAGGAGTTCTCCACGGACGACTCGCCGTCGTTCGTCAACGGGCTGCTCGGCCGGCTGAAGGACCTCAAGCCCTCGCTGCGCCGCGCGAGCGACGAGGCGTAGGCGCGAGCAGAGCACACACACGTCCGAGGGCCCGCAGCGCGACCGCTGCGGGCCCTCGGACGTGTCCGGGGGTCCCTGGGCGCCATGGGCACCTCCGGGCCCGCAGAAAGCCGCCGGGGTGGCCGGAACCGTCAAGTTCCGGCCACCCCGGCGGCACGTTTCTGCTGAGACTGCTGGGTCTGTGGGGGCCTGGCGTCGCTACCGGGGCCGCTGTGGCGCCTGGTGCCGCTCAGGCATCCTCGTGGGACGCCACCGCGCGGCGCGCGTCCGCGTCCAGCACGCCCCAGCTGATCAGCTGCTCGGTGAGGACCGAGGGCGACTGGTCGTAGATCACGGCGAGGGTGCGCAGGTCGTCCTGGCGGATCGAGAGCACCTTGCCGTTGTAGTCGCCGCGCTGCGACTGGATCGTCGCCGCGTAGCGCTGGAGGGGGCCCGCCTTCTCGGCCGGGACCGTGGCAAGACGCTCCAGGTCGAGGACCAGCTTCGGCGGCGGCTCGGCGGCGCCGCCGGGGGTGGTGCCCGGCAGCAGCTCCTGCACCGGCACCCCGTAGAAGTCCGCCAGCTCGGCGAGGCGCTGCACGGTCACGGCACGGTCGCCGCGCTCGTACGAACCGACCACGACCGCTTTCCATCGGCCCTGGCTCTTCTCCTCGACACCGTGGAGGGAAAGGCCCTGCTGGGTGCGGATGGCCCGGAGCTTGGCCCCGAGCTGTTTGGCGTATTCGCTGGACATATGGCTCCCCGGACACTGTGTCGACGCGGCCTGGCTGGACTGCCACGCCGGGCGGCTGGTAACTCACTGTGAGGTTACGCAGCGTTACTCTGCCGCGTCAAGCCGAATGGTCCACACCGCCTCTTCCGTGCTATCGGTGGCGCATTGAGCCGACCGGGTGAATCGGGAGCGGGAGGGGGCGGCCGGGGCGGCGCGCGGCACCTGCTACCGTGGATGGCGCAATTCCGACGTCCTTTAAGGTCCGTCCCGTGAGGCGGAGAAGGAGGTCCGTTTCGTATGGACAAGCAGGACACCCACGCAGGTCCGCAGGCGACCGATGCCCGCCCCGTGCTCGAGGGCCCCGACATCGCGCGTGTACTGACCCGTATCGCCCACGAGATCGTCGAACGCGCCAAGGGCGCCGACGACGTGGTGCTGCTCGGCATCCCGACCCGCGGCGTCTTCCTCGCCCAGCGGCTCGCGGCCAAGCTCGCCGAGATCACCGAGCGCACCGTCCCGGTCGGCTCCCTCGACATCACCATGTACCGCGACGACCTGCGCATGCACCCGCCGCGCGCGCTGGCCCGCACCGAGATCCCCGGTGACGGCATCGACGGCCGCCTGGTCGTCCTCGTCGACGACGTGCTCTTCTCCGGCCGCACCATCCGCGCCGCCCTCGACGCGCTCAACGACATCGGGCGCCCGCGCGCGGTGCAGCTCGCCGTCCTCGTCGACCGCGGCCACCGCGAACTGCCCATCCGCGCCGACTACGTCGGCAAGAACCTCCCCACGTCGCTGCGGGAGACGGTCAAGGTCCAGCTCGCCGAGGAGGACGGCCGCGACACCGTGCTGCTCGGTGCCAGGCCGGACGCCCCGGGCGAGCGGCAGCCGTAGCCCACGCGCGCGTACGCACACCGCCGTACGCCCCGCGCGTGTGCCCACGCGCGCCTCTGTGCCCGAATTCTCCCGTTCTCCCGAATGAACTGCCTTACGGAGCCTGACAGATGCAGCGTCATCTCATCTCGGCCGCCGACCTCACCCGCGACGACGCCGTCCTGATCCTCGACACCGCCGAGGAGATGGCCCGGGTCGCCGACCGGCCGATCAAGAAGCTGCCGACCCTGCGCGGCCGCACCGTCGTCAACCTCTTCTTCGAGGACTCCACCCGCACCCGGATCTCCTTCGAGGCCGCCGAGAAGCGGCTCTCCGCGGACGTCATCAACTTCACCGCCAAGGGCTCCAGCGTCTCCAAGGGCGAGTCCCTGAAGGACACCGCCCAGACGCTGGAGGCCATGGGCGTGGACGCCGTGGTCATCCGGCACAGCGCCTCCGGCGCCCCCTACCGCCTGGCCACCTCCGGCTGGATCGACGCCGCCGTGATCAACGCGGGCGACGGCACCCACCAGCACCCCACCCAGGCCCTGCTGGACGCCTTCACCATGCGCCGCCGCCTGACCGGCCGGGACACGGGACTCGGCCAGGACCTGTCCGGCAAGCGCATCACCCTGGTCGGCGACGTCCTGCACAGCCGGGTCGCCCGCTCCAACGTCGACCTGCTGCACACCCTCGGCGCCGAGGTCACCCTCGTCGCCCCGCCCACCCTGCTGCCGGTCGGCGTCACCTCCTGGCCCTGCGAGGTCTCCTACGACCTCGACGCCGCCCTCCCGAAGTCGGACGCCGTGATGATGCTGCGCGTCCAGCGCGAGCGCATGAACGCCGCCTTCTTCC
The DNA here is from genome assembly GCF_058344915.1 of Streptomyces sp. PL-25. Lineage (NCBI taxonomy): Bacteria > Bacillati > Actinomycetota > Actinomycetes > Kitasatosporales > Streptomycetaceae > Streptomyces > Streptomyces sp. PL-25. Next base: position 1,181,830 of record NZ_CP136997.1, on the reverse strand, counting down.
CGACCGAGCGCGAGTACTCCCGGCGCTACGGCCTGGACGGCGACCGGATGGCGAAGATGCCCGAGCACGCGATCGTGATGCACCCCGGTCCGATGGTCCGCGGCATGGAGATCACCGCCGAGGTCGCCGACTCCCCGCGCTGCACGGTCGTCGAGCAGGTCGCCAACGGCGTCTCCATCCGGATGGCCGTGCTGTACCTGCTGCTCGGAGGCAACGAGCCCGCCGTCACCCACACCCGCACCAACGAGGAGAAGTAAGACCCATGAGCAAGATCCTTATCCGTGGTGCGAAGGTGCTCGGCGGCGAGCCGCAGGACGTGCTGGTCGACGGCGAGACCATCGCCGAGGTGGGGACCGGACTGCCCGCGGAGGGCGCCGAGGTCGTCGAGGCCGGCGGCAAGGTCCTCCTGCCGGGCCTGGTCGACCTGCACACCCATCTGCGCGAGCCGGGCCGCGAGGACTCCGAGACCGTGCTCACCGGCACCCGCGCCGCCGCCGGTGGCGGCTACACCGCCGTGTTCGCCATGGCCAACACCTTCCCCGTCGCCGACACCGCCGGCGTGGTCGAGCAGGTCTGGCGCCTCGGCCGCGAGCACGGCTACTGCGACGTGCAGCCCATCGGCGCCGTCACCGTCGGCCTGGAGGGCAGGAAGCTCGCCGAGCTGGGCGCCATGCACGAGTCGGCCGCCGGGGTCACCGTCTTCTCCGACGACGGCAAGTGCGTGGACGACGCGGTGATCATGCGCCGCGCCCTGGAGTACGTGAAGGCGTTCGGCGGCGTCGTCGCCCAGCACGCCCAGGAGCCCCGCCTCACCGAGGGCGCCCAGATGAACGAGGGCGTCGTCTCCGCCGAGCTGGGCCTGGGCGGCTGGCCCGCCGTCGCCGAGGAGTCGGTCATCGCCCGGGACGTGCTGCTCGCCGAGCACGTCGGCTCCCGCGTCCACATCTGCCACCTCTCGACCGCCGGCAGCGTCGAGATCGTCCGCTGGGCCAAGTCCCGCGGCATCGACGTCACCGCCGAGGTCACCCCGCACCACCTGCTGCTCACCGACGAGCTGGTGCGGACGTACAACCCGGTCTACAAGGTCAACCCGCCGCTGCGCACCGAGCGCGACGTGCACGCGCTGCGCGAGGCGCTGGCCGACGGCACCATCGACATCGTCGCCACCGACCACGCGCCGCACCCGCACGAGGACAAGGACTGCGAGTGGGCCGCCGCCGCCATGGGCATGGTCGGCCTGGAGACGGCCCTTTCGGTGGTCCAGGAGACCATGGTCGCCACCGGACTGCTGGACTGGGCGGGCGTCGCCGACCGCATGTCCGCCGCCCCGGCCCGGATCGGCCGGGCCACCGGCCACGGACGGCCCGTCTCGGCAGGCGAGCCCGCCAACCTCACCCTCGTCGACACGGAATACCGTGGGCAGGTCGACCCCGCGGGCTTCGCCTCCCGCAGCCGCAACACTCCGTACGAGGGACGCGAGCTGCCGGGCCGTGTCACCCACACGTGGCTCCGGGGCAAGGCCACGCTCGTCGACGGGAAGCTCACGTGACACCTGCAACACTGCTCGCAGCCCAGCTCACCACCTCACTCGCCGATGAGGAGAAGTCGGCCTCGGTCACCAACTGGGGCGGACGCATCGGCTGGCTGGTCGGCCTCGCCCTGTTCGTCGCGCTCGTCTACTGGCTGATGCGCGAGGGCTGGAAGTGGCGCGGCACCCTCCAGAGCGACCTGCCCGCCCTGCCCGACGCGCCGGAACACCCCGGCGAGGCGAGACTGACGATGACCGGCCGCTACCACGGCTCCACCACGGCCGGCCAGTGGCTGGACCGCATCGTGGCGCACGGCCTGGGCACCCGCAGCCGGGCCGAGCTGACCCTCACGGACGCGGGCCTCGACGTCGTACGCCCCGGCGCGCACGACTTCTTCGTCCCGGCCGCGCAGCTGCGCGGGGCCCGGCTCGACAAGGGCATCGCCGGCAAGGTCCTCTCCGAGGGCGGCCTGCTGGTGGTGACCTGGGAACACGGCGGCAAGCTGCTCGACTCCGGCTTCCGCTCCGACCGGGCGGCCGAGCACACCGAGTGGGTCGAAGCCATCAACTCCATGACCGAAGCAAGCACCACGGAAGGCGCCGAACGATGACCACCTCCACAAGGGGAACCGAGAGGGTTCCCGCCGTACTCGTCCTGGAGGACGGCCGGGTCTTCCGGGGCCGCGCCTACGGGGCCGTGGGGGAGACGTTCGGCGAGGCCGTGTTCTCCACCGGCATGACCGGCTACCAGGAGACCCTGACCGACCCGTCGTACCACCGCCAGGTCGTCGTCATGACCGCCCCGCACGTCGGCAACACCGGCGTCAACGACGAGGACGCCGAGTCCAGCCGCATCTGGGTGGCCGGCTACGTCGTGCGCGACCCCGCGCGCGTGCCGTCCAACTGGCGCTCCCGCCGCTCCCTGGACGAGGAACTGGCCGCCCAGGGCGTCGTCGGCATCAGCGGCGTCGACACCCGCGCCCTCACCCGCCATCTGCGCGAGCGCGGCGCCATGCGCGTCGGCATCTTCAGCGGCGACGCCGTCCGCGACGACGCCGCGCTGCTGGCCCGCGTCCAGCAGGCCCCCGAGATGGTCGGCGCCGACCTCTCCGCCGAGGTCGCCACCAAGGAGGCGTACGTCGTCCCGGCGATCGGCGAGAAGCGGTTCACCGTCGCCGCCGTCGACCTCGGCATCAAGGGCATGACCCCGCACCGCATGGCCGAGCGCGGCATCGAGGTGCACGTGCTGCCCGCCACCGCCACCGTGGAGGACGTGTACGCGGTCGCGCCCGACGGCGTGTTCTTCTCCAACGGCCCCGGCGACCCGGCCACCGCCGACCACCCGGTCTCCGTCATGCGGGGCGTCCTGGAGCGCGGCACGCCGCTGTTCGGCATCTGCTTCGGCAACCAGATCCTCGGCCGCGCCCTCGGCTTCGGCACCTACAAGCTGAAGTACGGCCACCGCGGGATCAACCAGCCCGTGCAGGACCGTACGACCGGCAAGGTCGAGGTCACCGCGCACAACCACGGATTCGCCGTCGACGCCCCCGCCGACCGGGTCTCCGACACCCCCTTCGGCCGCGCCGAGGTCTCCCACGTCTGCCTCAACGACAACGTGGTGGAGGGCCTCCACCTGCTCGACAAGCCGGCCTTCAGCGTCCAGTACCACCCCGAAGCGGCGGCAGGACCGCACGACGCCGCCTACCTGTTCGACCGCTTCGTTTCCCTGATGGAGGGCCAGCGTGCCTAAGCGCACCGATATCCAGTCCGTCCTGGTCATCGGCTCCGGCCCGATCGTCATCGGGCAGGCCGCCGAGTTCGACTACTCCGGCACCCAGGCGTGCCGCGTCCTCAGGTCCGAGGGCCTGCGGGTGATCCTCGTCAACTCCAACCCGGCGACGATCATGACCGACCCGGAGATCGCCGACGCCACCTACGTCGAGCCGATCACCCCGGAGTTCGTCGAGAAGATCATCGCCAAGGAGCGCCCCGACGCCCTGCTGCCCACCCTGGGCGGCCAGACGGCCCTGAACACCGCCATCTCGCTGCACGAGAACGGTGTCCTGGAGAAGTACGGCGTCGAGCTGATCGGCGCCAATGTCGAGGCCATCCACAAGGGCGAGGACCGCGACCAGTTCAAGCTGGTCGTCGAAGAGGTCCGCAAGAAGATCGGCCACGGCGAGTCCGCCCGCTCGGTCATCTGCCACACCATGGACGACGTCCTGGCGGGCGTGGACGAGCTGGGCGGCTACCCGGTCGTCGTCCGCCCCTCCTTCACCATGGGCGGCGCCGGCTCCGGCTTCGCGCACGACGAGGAGGAGCTGCGCCGCATCGCGGGCACCGGCCTCACCCTCTCGCCGACCACCGAGGTCCTCCTGGAGGAGTCCATCCTCGGCTGGAAGGAGTACGAGCTGGAGCTGATGCGCGACAAGAACGACAACGTCGTGGTCGTCTGCTCCATCGAGAACTTCGACCCGATGGGCGTGCACACCGGTGACTCGATCACCGTCGCCCCGGCGATGACCCTCACCGACCGCGAGTACCAGGTGCTGCGCGACATGGGCATCGCCATCATCCGCGAGGTCGGCGTCGACACCGGCGGCTGCAACATCCAGTTCGCGGTCAACCCCGAGGACGGCCGGGTCATCGTCATCGAGATGAACCCGCGCGTCTCCCGCTCCTCGGCCCTCGCCTCCAAGGCGACCGGCTTCCCGATCGCCAAGATCGCCGCCAAGCTCGCCGTGGGCTACACCCTCGACGAGATCCCCAACGACATCACGCGGGAGACCCCGGCCTCCTTCGAGCCGACCCTCGACTACGTGGTCGTCAAGGCCCCGCGGTTCGCCTTCGAGAAGTTCCCGAGCGCGGACTCCACCCTCACCACCACCATGAAGTCGGTCGGCGAGGCCATGGCCATCGGCCGCAACTTCACCGAGGCCTTCCAGAAGGCGCTGCGCTCCCTGGAGAAGAAGGGCAGCCAGTTCGCCTTCACCGGCGAGCCCGGCGACAAGAGGGCCCTGCTCGAAGCGGCCGTACGCCCCACCGACGGCCGGATCAACACGGTCATGGAGGCCATCCGCGCGGGCGCCACCCCCGAGGAGATCTTCGACTACACGAAGATCGACCCGTGGTTCGTCGACCAGCTCTTCCTGATCAAGGAGACCGCCGACGAACTGGCGGCGGCCCCCGAGCTGACCGCCGACCTGCTCGCCGAGGCCAAGCGGCACGGCTTCTCCGACCAGCAGATCGCCGGCATCCGCGGCCTGCGCGAGGACGTCGTCCGCGAGGTCCGGCACACCCTCGGCATCCGCCCGGTCTACAAGACGGTCGACACCTGCGCCGCCGAGTTCGCCGCGCGCACGCCGTACTTCTACTCCTCCTACGACGAGGAGAGCGAGGTCGCCCCGCGCGAGAAGCCCGCGGTGATCATCCTGGGCTCCGGCCCCAACCGCATCGGCCAGGGCATCGAGTTCGACTACTCCTGCGTCCACGCGTCCTTCGCGCTCTCCGACGCCGGGTACGAGACCGTGATGGTCAACTGCAACCCGGAGACCGTCTCCACCGACTACGACACCTCCGACCGGCTCTACTTCGAGCCGCTCACCCTGGAGGACGTCCTGGAGATCGTGCACGCCGAGCGCCAGGCGGGACCGGTCGCCGGTGTCGTCGTCCAGCTCGGCGGCCAGACACCGCTGGGCCTGGCCCAGGCGCTCAAGGACAACGGCGTGCCGATCGTCGGCACCCCGCCCGAGGCCATCCACGCCGCCGAGGACCGGGGCGCCTTCGGCCGGGTCCTCGCCGAGGCCGGCCTGCCCGCGCCCAAGCACGGCACCGCCACCACCTTCGCCCAGGCCAAGGCCATCGCCGACGAGATCGGCTACCCGGTCCTGGTGCGCCCGTCCTACGTCCTGGGCGGACGCGGCATGGAGATCGTCTACGACGAGGCCCGCCTGGAGGCGTACATCGCCGAGTCGACCGAGATCAGCCCCTCCCGGCCGGTGCTCGTCGACCGCTTCCTGGACGACGCCATAGAGATCGACGTCGACGCCCTCTACGACGGCGAGGAGCTGTACCTCGGCGGCGTCATGGAGCACATCGAGGAGGCCGGCATCCACTCCGGCGACTCGGCGTGCGCGCTGCCGCCGATCACCCTGGGCGGTTTCGACATCAAGCGGCTGCGCGCCTCCACCGAGGCGATCGCCGAGGGCGTCGGCGTCCGCGGCCTGATCAACATCCAGTTCGCGCTGGCCGGTGACATCCTCTACGTCCTGGAGGCCAACCCGCGCGCCTCGCGCACCGTCCCCTTCACCTCGAAGGCGACCGCGGTGCCGCTGGCGAAGGCCGCCGCCCGGATCTCGCTGGGCGCCACCGTCGCCGAGCTGCGCGAGGAGGGTCTGCTGCCGAGGAACGGCGACGGCGGCACCATGCCGCTGGACGCGCCGATCTCCGTCAAGGAGGCCGTGATGCCGTGGTCGCGCTTCCGCGACATCCACGGCCGCGGCGTCGACACCGTCCTCGGCCCGGAGATGCGCTCCACCGGCGAGGTCATGGGCATCGACTCCGTCTTCGGCACGGCCTACGCCAAGTCGCAGGCGGGCGCCTACGGCCCGCTGCCCACCAAGGGCCGCGCCTTCATCTCGGTCGCCAACCGCGACAAGCGGTCGATGATCTTCCCGGCCCGTGAGCTGGTCGCCCACGGCTTCGAACTGCTCGCCACCTCCGGCACCGCCGAGGTCCTCAAGCGCAACGGCATCAACGCCACGATCGTGCGCAAGCAGTCCGAGGGCACCGGCCCCCAGGGCGAGAAGACCATCGTCCAGCTCATCCACGACGGCGAGGTCGACCTCATCGTCAACACGCCCTACGGCACCGGCGGGCGCCTCGACGGCTACGAGATCCGTACGGCGGCCGTGGCCCGGTCCGTGCCGTGCCTGACGACGGTCCAGGCGCTCGCCGCCGCCGTCCAGGGCATCGACGCGCTCAACCACGGCGACGTGGGCGTCCGCTCGCTCCAGGAACACGCCGGGTTCCTGATCGCGGCCCGCGACTAGCAGCAGCCCCGAGGGGGACACCGGAAACGGTGTCCCCCTCTTCATGAGGTCGTCATGAGGACACAGTGATGTACAAGCTCTTCTTCCGTCTCGTCTTCCGGCGGATGGACCCCGAACAGGCCCACCACCTCGCCTTCCGCTGGATCCGCCTGGCCGCCCGCGTGCCGGTGCTGCGCACCTTCGCCGCGGCCGTCCTGGCCCCCCGCCACCAGGAGCTGCGCACCGAGGCCCTGGGCCTGCGCATGCACGGCCCCTTCGGACTCGCCGCCGGCTTCGACAAGAACGCCGTCGCGATCGACGGCATGTCGATGCTGGGCTTCGACCACGTCGAGATCGGCACCGTGACCGGCGAGCCGCAGCCCGGCAACCCCAAGAAGCGGCTGTTCCGGCTGGTCGCCGACCGCGCGCTCATCAACCGCATGGGCTTCAACAACGACGGCTCGCTGGCCGTCGCCGCCCGCCTGGCCTCCCGCACGCCGGTCTTCCGCACCGTCGTCGGCGTCAACATCGGCAAGACCAAGGTCGTCCCCGAGGAGGAGGCGGCCGGTGACTATGTGAAGTCCGCCGAGCGCCTCGCCCCGTACGCCGACTACCTGGTCGTCAACGTCTCCTCGCCCAACACGCCCGGACTGCGCAACCTCCAGGCCACCGAGGCGCTGCGCCCGCTGCTGAGCGCGGTGCGCGAGGCCGCCGACCGGGCCGTGCCCGGCCGCCGGGTGCCGCTGCTGGTCAAGATCGCGCCCGACCTCGCCGACGAGGACGTGGACGCGGTCGCCGACCTCGCCGTGGACCTCGGCCTGGACGGCATCATCGCCACCAACACCACCATCGCGCGCGAGGGGCTCGGCCTGCGGTCGGGCCCGGGGCTGGTCGCCGAGACCGGCGGGCTGTCCGGCGCGCCGCTCAAGGAGCGCTCCCTGGAGGTGCTGCGCCGCCTCTACGCGCGCGTGGGCGACCGGATCACCCTGGTCGGCGTGGGCGGCGTCGAGACCGCCGAGGACGCCTGGCAGCGCATCCTGGCCGGCGCCACGCTGGTCCAGGGCTACAGCGCCTTCGTCTACGAGGGCCCCTTCTGGTGCCGCGCCATCCACAAGGGTCTCGCCGCCCGCCTGCGCACCAGCCCGTACGCCACCCTCGCCGACGCGGTCGGCGCCGACGTGAGGACGTCCGCATGAGCCCCCTGGAGCCCTTCGGCGCGCGGCTGCGCCGCGCCATGGACGAGCGCGGCCCGCTCTGCGTCGGCATCGACCCGCACGCGTCGCTGCTGGCCGAGTGGGGTCTGAACGACGACGTGGCCGGTCTGGAGCGGTTCAGCCGCACCGTCGTGGAGGCGGTGGCCGACCGGGTCGCCGTCCTCAAGCCGCAGAGCGCCTTCTTCGAGCGGTTCGGCTCGCGGGGCGTGGCGGTGCTGGAGAAGTCCGTGGCTCAGGCGCGGGCGGCCGGCGCGCTGGTCGTCATGGACGCCAAGCGCGGCGACATCGGCTCGACCATGGCCGCTTACGCGGAGTCGTTCCTGCGCGAGGACGCGCCGCTGTTCTCGGACGCGCTGACCGTCTCGCCGTACCTGGGCTACGGCTCGCTCGGGCCCGCCGTCGACCTGGCGCGGGAGAGCGGCGCCGGCCTGTTCGTGCTGGCGCTGACCTCCAACCCGGAGGGCGCCGAGGTGCAGCACGCGGTCCGCCCGGACGGGCGGACCGTGGGCGCGACCGTCCTCGCGCACCTGGCCCGGGAGAACGCGGGGCAGGACCCGCTGGGCTCCTTCGGCGCGGTGGTGGGTGCCACGCTCGGCGATCTGTCCTCGTACGACCTGGACGTCAACGGGCCGCTGCTCGCCCCCGGTATCGGCGCGCAGGGCGCGACGCCGGCCGACCTCCCCGCGGTCTTCGGGCCCGCGGTGCGCAACGTGGTGCCCAATGTCAGCCGGGGTGTGCTGCGGCACGGTCCCGACGTGGCGGCGCTGCGGGACGCGGCGGACCGGTTCGCGGCGGAGATCCGGGCCGCGGTGGCCGCCGGCTGAGGCCCTTCGCGGAGGTTCCGGGGACGTCCCGGGTCTGGATCCACGGCGAAAACCGAGGCAATATGTCCTAAATGTCCGACCTCACCAAGGCTGACCAGGACTTTTCCGCTGTTCTCGCTGACTCTGGCGCCCTCGACCGCTAGTCTCCGTCGAGTGGGGGCGCCTCCCACGCCCTTCAAGGCAGTGGGGGCAGCGGGCAGGCGTGTTGCTCGTGGCCCCCCAGGTGTGGGGCGACTAGGTTCCTCACCGGTCCGTATCCGACAGTTCGACATCCGAGGTGACGTAGGCGTGGCTCTTCCGCCCCTTACCCCTGAACAGCGCGCAGCCGCGCTCGAAAAGGCCGCCGCGGCTCGCCGGGAGCGGGCCGAGGTCAAGAATCGACTCAAGCACTCCGGCGCCTCCCTGCACGAGGTCATCAAGCAGGGCCAGGAGAACGACGTCATCGGCAAGATGAAGGTGTCCGCCCTTCTTGAGTCCCTGCCGGGCGTGGGCAAGGTCCGCGCCAAGCAGATCATGGAGCGACTCGGCATCTCCGAGAGCCGTCGTGTGCGCGGCCTCGGCTCCAACCAGATCGCTTCCCTGGAGCGTGAGTTCGGCAGCACCGGCTCCTGAGCCCCCCGGGGCCCCGCGACCGGGGTCCCGGGCACTGCGGGATTGCTGGAATAATCGCCGCATGGCTGTAACACCCCGGGGGACGACCCCCGTACCCCCGGACGCACGTCCGCGGCTGACCGTGCTCTCCGGCCCCTCCGGGGTCGGCAAGAGCACGGTCGTCGCTCATATGCGCAAGGAACACCCCGAGGTCTGGCTCTCCGTGTCGGCGACGACCCGCAAGCCGCGCCCCGGTGAGCAGCACGGCGTCCACTACTTCTTCGTCACCGACGAGGAGATGGACAAGCTGATCGCCAACGGCGAGCTGCTGGAGTGGGCCGAGTTCGCCGGCAACCGCTACGGCACGCCGCGCGCGGCGGTGCTGGAGCACCTGGAGGCGGGGGTGCCGGTCCTGCTGGAGATCGACCTCCAGGGGGCCCGCCAGGTCCGCGAGTCCATGCCCGAGGGCCGCCTCGTCTTCCTGGCCCCGCCCTCCTGGGAGGAGCTGGTGCGCAGGCTCACCGGCCGGGGCACCGAGCCGCCCGAGGTGATCGAGCGCCGGCTGCGGGCCGCGAAGGTCGAGCTGGCCGCCGAGTCCGAGTTCGACGAGACCCTGGTCAACACCTCCGTCGAGGACGTGGCGCGCGAGCTGCTAGCCTTGATGGACGTCGTGTGATCGTCACGATCATCCCGGCTGATTCTTTCCCATCCATCGGAAGGTAGAGCGTGTCCTCTTCCATCTCCGCGCCCGAGGGCATCATCAACCCGCCGATCGACGAGCTCCTCGAGGCCACCGACTCGAAGTACAGCCTCGTGATCTACGCGGCCAAGCGGGCCCGCCAGATCAACGCGTACTACTCGCAGCTCGGCGAGGGCCTCCTCGAGTACGTCGGTCCGCTCGTCGACACCCACGTCCACGAGAAGCCGCTCTCCATCGCCCTGCGCGAGATCAACGCGGGTCTGCTGACCTCCGAGGCCATCGACGGCCCGGCCCAGTAGGGCGACACGGTAGAGCAGACGCGCATAGGTCGTATCTGCATACCGCAGCAGGTTCTTCTGCTCTTCCACAGGCCCGGCAGCGCGACTGCCGGGCCTGTGGTGTGTCATAGAAGGCGTGCGCCGCACCGGGCGCACCGGGGCCGATTCCGGGGAGAGACGGTGGACAAGCCGAAGGTCGTTCTGGGGGTCAGCGGCGGCATCGCCGCGTACAAGGCGTGCGAGCTGCTGCGCCGGTTCACCGAGTCCGGGCACGAGGTGCGCGTCGTCCCCACCGCCTCGGCGCTCCACTTCGTCGGCGCCGCCACCTGGTCCGCGCTGTCCGGCAACGCCGTCGCCACCGAGGTCTGGGACGACGTCCACGAGGTGCCGCACGTACGCATCGGCCAGCACGCCGACCTGGTGGTCGTCGCCCCGGCCACGGCCGACCTGCTGGCCAGGGCAGCCCACGGCCTCGCCGACGACCTGCTGACCAACACCCTGCTCACCGCGCGCTGCCCGGTGGTCTTCGCCCCCGCCATGCACACCGAGATGTGGGAGCACCCCGCCACCCGGGAGAACGTGGCGACGCTGCGCCGCCGCGGCGCCGTGGTCGTCGAGCCCGCCGTCGGCCGGCTCACCGGCGTCGACACCGGCAAGGGCCGGCTGCCCGACCCGGCGGAGATCTTCGAGGTCTGCCGCCGGGTCCTCGCCCGCGGCGCCGCCGCCCCCGACCTCGCCGGACGGCATGTCGTCGTCAGCGCGGGCGGCACCCGCGAGCCCCTGGACCCGGTCCGCTTCCTCGGCAACCGCTCCTCCGGCAAGCAGGGCTACGCGCTGGCGCGCACCGCCGCCGCCCGGGGCGCCCGGGTCACCCTGGTCTCGGCCAACGCCGAGCTGCCGGACCCGGCCGGGGTGGACCTCGTCCGGGTCGGGACGGCCGTGCAGCTGCGCGAGGCGGTGCTGAAGGCCGCCGCGGACGCGGACGCCGTGGTGATGGCCGCCGCCGTCGCCGACTTCCGGCCCGCCGTCTACGCGGCCGGGAAGATCAAGAAGAAGGACGGCCAGGAGCCGGAACCGGTCGCCCTGGTGCGCAATCCGGACGTCCTGGCGGAGATGTCGGCCGACCGGGCGCGGCCCGGACAGGTGATCGTCGGCTTCGCCGCGGAGACCGACGACGTCCTCGCCAACGGCCGCAGGAAGCTCGCGCGCAAGGGCTGCGACCTCCTCGTGGTGAACGAGGTGGGGGAGCGCAGGACCTTCGGCTCCGAGGAGAACGAGGCCGTGGTCCTGGCCGCCGACGGCGGTGAGACCCCGGTGCCGCACGGGCCGAAGGAGGCCCTGGCCGACACCGTGTGGGATCTCGTGGCCGCCCGGCTCGGCTGACCGCCGCGCCGCTTCGCACGTGACTCGAACACGGGACGCCGCCGCTCAGGTGCCCTGTTCAAGGGCCCCGGGCGCGGGGCAGAATGCCCGTGCCGCAGGTCACAGCACTCCCGAGTGGCGAGACAGGTGGGCCGGCGGCCGAGTGCGACCGATAAACTGTTTCTCGGACGGACCGGGCGCAGCCTCCGTGCCGTCCGCCCATGATCAGCCAGCAGCCGCTGCAACCCCAGGGAGCGTTGTGTCCCGTCGCCTGTTCACTTCGGAGTCCGTGACCGAGGGTCACCCCGACAAGATCGCTGACCAGATCAGCGACACCATCCTCGACGCGCTGCTGCGCGAGGACCCGTCCTCCCGCGTCGCCGTCGAGACGCTGATCACCACCGGCCTGGTGCACGTCGCCGGTGAGGTCACGACCAAGTCCTACGCGGACATCGCGACCCTCGTCCGCAGCAAGATCCTCGAGATCGGCTATGACTCCTCGAAGAAGGGCTTCGACGGCGCCTCCTGCGGCGTGTCGGTGTCCATCGGCGCGCAGTCCCCGGACATCGCACAGGGCGTCGACGCGGCCTACGAGGCCCGCGTCGAGGGCGACGACGACGAACTGGACCGGCAGGGCGCCGGCGACCAGGGCCTGATGTTCGGCTACGCCTCCGACGAGACGCCGACGCTGATGCCGCTGCCGATCTTCCTCGCGCACCGCCTGTCCAAGCGCCTGTCCGACGTGCGCAAGAACGGCACCATCCCCTACCTGCGCCCGGACGGCAAGACCCAGGTCACCATCGAGTACGACGGCGACAAGGCGGTCCGCCTTGACACGGTCGTCGTCTCCTCGCAGCACGCCTCCGACATCGACCTGGAGTCGCTGCTCGCCCCCGACATCCGCGAGTTCGTCGTCGAGCCGGAGCTGAAGGCGCTCCTGGAGGACGGCATCAAGCTGGACACCGAGGGCTACCGCCTGCTGGTCAACCCGACCGGCCGCTTCGAGATCGGCGGCCCGATGGGCGACGCCGGGCTGACCGGCCGCAAGATCATCATCGACACCTACGGCGGCATGGCCCGCCACGGCGGCGGCGCCTTCTCCGGCAAGGACCCGTCCAAGGTGGACCGCTCGGCCGCGTACGCCATGCGCTGGGTCGCCAAGAACGTCGTGGCCGCCGGCCTGGCCGCCCGCTGCGAGGTCCAGGTCGCGTACGCGATCGGCAAGGCCGAGCCGGTCGGCCTGTTCGTCGAGACCTTCGGCACCCACAAGGTGGAGCCCGAGAAGATCGAGAAGGCGATCGAGGAGGTCTTCGACCTCCGTCCGGCCGCCATCATCCGCGACCTCGACCTGCTCCGCCCGATCTACTCCCAGACCGCCGCCTACGGCCACTTCGGCCGTGAGCTGCCCGAGTTCACCTGGGAGCGCACCGACCGCGTGGACGCGCTGCGCCAGGCCGTCGGCGTCTGACCGGTCCCCCGCACACCACCTCGGCTCCCAGGATCTGACCCGACCCGGTCACGGCCCTGGGAGCCGTCGTCGTTGTCAGTGCCGTTTGGTAGGAATGCAAGCGTGAGCAGCGAGAACGGGTCGGGGGCGGGCGGCGCCGAGGGTGCGCCGCCCGAGCAGCTTGCGCTCATCCGGGAGAGCGTGCGCAAGGCCAAGGAGCCCCGCGCCAAGCCCCGGACCTGGCGCGGCGCGGCCCTGGCCCCGCGGCTTCCGGTCGCCCGGGTGCTCGTCGACAAGGGCGTGCTCCACCTCGACCGCACCTTCGACTACGCGGTCCCCGCCGAGCTCGACGCGGACGCGCAGCCCGGGGTGCGGGTCCGGGTGCGGTTCGGGGCCGGCCGGCACCGGGTGCGCGAGGGCCGGCGCGAGGGCGGCGGCCTCATCGACGGCTTCCTCGTCGAGCGGCGCGCCGAGACCGACTACTCCGGGCCGCTGGCCGCGCTCGCCCAGGTCGTCTCGCCCGAGCCGGTGCTCGGCGAGGAACTGCTCGCGCTGGTGCGCGCCGTCGCCGACCGCTACGCGGGCAGTGTCGCCGACGTGCTCCAGCTGGCCGTGCCGCCGCGCAGCGCACGGGCCGAGCGGCGGCCGTCCCCGCAGCCGCTGCCCCCGCCCCCCGCCCCCGACGCCGGTTCCTGGACCCGGTACGAGCACGGCGCCGCCTTCATCGAGTCGCTCGCCGCGGGCGGCACCCCCCGCGCGGTGTGGAACGCGCTGCCCGGACCGCGCTGGAGCGAGGAGACGGCGCGGGCCGTCGCCGCGACGCTCGCCTCCGGGCGCGGTGCGCTCGTGGTCGTCCCGGACGGCCGGATCGCCGCCCGCCTGGACACCGCGCTGACCGGCCTGCTGGGCGAGGGACGGCACGCGCTGCTCACCGCCGACGCCGGACCCGAGAAGCGCTACCGGCAGTGGCTCGCGGTGCGCCGGGGCTCCGTACGGGCCGTGGTCGGCACCCGCGCCGCCATGTTCGCCCCGGTCCGCGACCTCGGACTCGTGGCCCTGTGGGACGACGGCGACGACAGCCACAGCGAGCTGCACGCGCCGCAGCCCCACGCCCGCGAGGTGCTGCTGCTGCGCGCCGCGCAGGACCGGTGCGCCTTCCTGCTCGGCGGCTGGAGCTGCACCGTCGAGGCGGCGCAGCTCGTCGAGACCGGCTGGGCGCGACCCCTGGTGGCGGCGCGCGAGCAGGTGCGCCGGGCGGCCCCGCTCGTGCGCACGGTGGGCGACGGGGACCTCGCCCGGGACGAGGCCGCCCGTGCCGCCCGGCTGCCCTCGCTCGCCTGGCAGACGGCCCGGGAAGGACTGCGCCACGGCCCGGTCCTGGTGCAGGTGCCCCGGCGCGGGTACGCGCCGCGGATGGCCTGCGCCCAGTGCCGGGCCCCGGCCCGCTGCCGGCACTGCGCGGGCCCGCTCCAGGGCCAGGACGCGGGGGTGCTCCGCTGCGACTGGTGCGGGCAGGAGGAGTCCGCCTGGCACTGCCCGGAGTGCGGCTCCCCGCGGCTGCGCGCCCAGGTGATCGGTGCCCGGCGCACCGCGGAGGAACTGGGGCGGGCCTTCCCCGCCGTGCCGGTGCGCACCTCGGGCCGCGAGCAGGTGCTCGACACCGTGCCGGGCACGCCCGCGCTGGTGGTCAGCACACCGGGCGCCGAGCCGGTCGCCGAGGACGGGTACGCCGCCGCCCTCCTGCTGGACGGCTGGGCCATGCTGAGCCGCCCCGACCTGCGGGCGGGCGAGGACGCCCTGCGCCGCTGGATCGGCGCGGCCGCGCTGGTACGGCCGCAGGAGGCGGGCGGCACCGTGGTCGTCGTCGCCGAGCCGACCCTGCGGCCCGTGCAGGCCCTCGTCCGCTGGGATCCGGCCGGCCACGCCTTGCGGGAGCTGTCCGAGCGGGCCGAGCTGGGCTTCCCGCCGGTGTCCCGGATGGCCGCCGTCACGGGCCCGCCGGAGGCGGTCGCGGACTTCCTGCGCGGGGTCGCCCTGCCACCGGCGGCCGAGATCCTGGGCCCCGTGCCGGTACCGGCCACCCCGGCCGGACGCCCCCGGCGGCCCGGCGCGCCGCCCCCCGGCGAGCACTGGGACCGGGCCCTGGTCCGGGTGCCGCCCGGCAGCGGAGCCGCGCTCGCCGCGGCCCTGAAGTCCGCGCAGGCGGCCCGGACGGCGCGCGGGAGCGAAGCGGCGGTGTGGGTGCGCATCGATCCGCCGGACATCGGCTGACGTGTACGCGGGCGCGTGCCGGACCCGGCGTGCCCGGCGTGTCCGGCGGAGGATCCGGGGCCGGAGACAGGGGGAGGGAACGACGGCGGATCCGGGACCGCAGGTGGGGGTGGCGTGCGGGGGAGCGGGGGTGCTCGCCGCGGCGCGGGGGCACGGCGCAGCGTGACGGGGTGTCAGCCGTTGCGCGGGCCCGGGAAGGCCGTGGGCCTGACGTCCTCCCGCAGCGCGGGGCTGCCCGCGGTCGGCTGGGTCGGCATGGAGCGGGCGGCGGGGACCGTGGGCACGGAGGAGATGGCCGGACCCACGTTGACCGGGCGGGGTCCGGGGGTCTCCGGCGTCCGCTCGGGCTCCGCTGCCGCCGCCTGCGCCGCGGCCCGGCGCGCGCCGTAACGGCGGTGCACGGCCTGCTTGGTGACGCCGAGCGCCGAGCCCACGGCGTCCCACGAGAAACCGAGCGAGCGGTCGAAGTCGACGGCCGCCGTGACCAGGGTCTCGACGCTGTCCCGCAGCTCCTGCGCGAGGCGGACCGTCGGGGCGGGGGCGCGCCCGTAGACGACGAAGCCCGTGGAGGGGCCGGTGCGGCGCGGGCGGTAGACGTTGCCCAGCTGGGCGGTGAGCGTGCGCAGCGCGTCCACCTGCCGGCGGACCCGCTCGATGTCCCGCACCAGCAAGTGCAGGCTGGCACGGGCCTGGGCGTCGTGGGTTGCGTGGTCGGCCATGAACAAGCCTCTCGAACCGGCGTTGAAAGGAACGGGCCGTACGAGCGGCCCCTTTTGGTCAACTCTCACTTGACCAACGCGTTTTCGGCCCGCTGGTCACGCTCTGGGGGCGTAAGAGCATGTGCGTACGCCCCCTGCGCGGCGGGCGTGCGCTGCGGGACGGGGTGTGCGCCGCCGCGCGAACAGGCGGGCGCCGCCGGGGCGGGGGGACCGTGCGCGGCCGGAGGCGGCGGCGCACGGTCCCGGGGCTTCCCCGCCGTGGCCGTGGCCGTGGTCGTCCGTGGTCATAGACTTGTGGGCCGCGCATCCCATCCCGACCGAGAGGCCCGCACCCGCTCATGAAGCTCGTCTTCGCCGGTACCCCCGAGGTCGCCGTTCCCGCCCTGGACGCCCTGATCGCCTCCGGGCGGCACGAGGTCGCGGCCGTCGTCACCCGCCCCGACGCCCCGGCAGGCCGGGGCCGCAGGCTGGTCGCGAGCCCCGTCGCCGACCGCGCGGAGGAGGCCGGGATCGAGGTGCTCAAGCCCGCGAGGCCGCGTGACCCCGACTTCCAGCAGCGGCTGCGGGAGATCGCCCCGGACTGCTGCCCGGTCGTCGCCTACGGTGCCCTGCTGCCCCCGAGCGCCCTGGAGATCCCCGCGCACGGCTGGGTCAACCTGCACTTCTCCCTGCTGCCCGCCTGGCGCGGCGCCGCGCCCGTGCAGCACAGCCTCATGGCGGGCGACGAGATCACCGGCGCCTCCACGTTCCTCATCGAGGAGGGCCTGGACTCCGGCCCGGTCTACGGCACCGTCACCGAGCTGATCCGGCCCACCGACACCAGCGGTGACCTGCTCACCCGGCTCGCGTTCGCCGGTGCGGGACTGCTCGCCGCGACCATGGACGGCATCGAGGACGGCAGCCTGAAGGCCGTGCCGCAGCCGGCCGAGGGCGTCACCCTGGCGCCGAAGATCACCGTCGAGGACGCCCGGGTCGACTGGAGCGCGCCCGCGCTGCGCGTCGACCGGGTCGTGCGCGGGTGCACGCCGGCGCCCGGCGCCTGGACGACGTTCCGCGGCGAACGCCTCAAGCTGATCCAGGTCGCCCCCGTGCCCCAGCGCACCGACCTCGCCCCGGGGGCGCTCGCCGTCGGCAAGAACGACGTCCGCGTCGGCACCGGGTCGTACGCCGTCGAGCTGCTGTGGGTCCAGGCCCAGGGCAAGAAGCCCATGCGGGCGGCGGACTGGGCGCGCGGCGCGCGCATCGCCGAGGGCGAGACCCTCGGCGGCTGACCGGCTGACCGGCTGACCGGCTGACCGGCTGACCGCCCGGACTACGAGCCGGCCACCCCTCGGCCCGGCCATCCGGAGGGTCGGCCATCCGGCAGTTCGACCTCCGTCCGCCCGGTCGGGCTGGGGGTGCGGGGCGCTGTGAGGGACGGGGACGGCGGCGGACCGGGGGCGGCGTGTGCGCGGCCGGTCGTCCGTAGTCCTGGCGCGGCGAGCGCAGCGGGGGAGACAGACACGGGGTACGAGGGCTCGGGGGCCGCACGGGACCCGTGGGCCGGAGCGGGCCCAGGGGCCGGGTCGGGTCGGAGCGGACCCGGCGCACGGGCCGTGGGCCGGGCGGACAGCGCATCCGGGCCACGCGCACCGGCGGGCCGCCCGGCGGTCCCGGCCGGACGGGGCGTGCGGGACGGTGCGAGGGATGGGGACGGCGGCGGACCGGAGGCGGCGTGCGCGCGGCCGGTCGTCCGTAGTCCTGGCGCGGCGGGGGAGGCAGACGGGGGGGGCAAGGGCCCGGAGGCCGGAGCGGCATCGGGAGTCGGAGCGGACCCGGGGGTTGGAGCGGCACCGGAACCCGGTGTGGGCCCGGGGGTTGGGGGCCACCGGAACCCGGAGCGGACCCGAGGGCCGGGGCGGCCCCGGGGGTTGGAGGGGCACCGGGAGTCGGAGCGTGCCCGGGGGTTGGAGGGGGGCCCGAGGGCTGGAGGGGCACCGGACCCCGGAGCGGACCCGGGTGCCGGAACGGCACCGGACCCCGGAGCGGCCCCGAAGGCCGGGGCGGCCCCGGAGCCCGAAGTGGAGCCAGCGATGGAGCGGTCCCGGAACCCGGAACGGACCCGAGTGCCAGGACGGCCCAGGGGAACCAGGGGCCGGGTCCGCACCGTAAGCCGAAGCGGACCCGGAAGCCGAAGCGGACCCAGGAGCCGGTGAGGCCCCAGGTGCTGGCGGAGGACCCAGAGGCCGGAGTCGGTCCGGAGGCCGGAGTCGGTCCAGGAGCCGGTGAGGCCCCAGGTGCCGGCGGAGGACCCAGAGGCCGGAGTTGGCCGGAAGGCCGGAGTCGGTCCAGGAGCCGGAGTCGGTCCAGAGGCCGCAATCGGTCCGGAGGCCGGAGTCGGTCCAGGGGCCGGAGCGGCACCGGCGTACGGGCCGTAGGCTGGGCGGACAGCGCATCCGGGCCACACGCACCGGCGGCCCGGGTCCCAGCCGGGGCGTCCGTGCGACGGCGGCCCCAGACATCCGGAGCACCTTTTCGTGAGCGACACCCCCCGTCGGCCCCGCAAGCCCGCCAAGCCCTACCGCCGGCCCCAGAAGGACCCCGTCCGCATCCTCGCCTTCGACGCGCTGCGCGCCGTGGACGAACGGGACGCGTACGCCAACCTCGTCCTGCCGCCGCTGCTGCGCAAGGCGCGCGAGAAGGGCGACTTCGACGGGCGGGACGCCGCGCTCGCCACCGAGCTGGTCTACGGCACGCTGCGCCGCCAGGGCACGTACGACGCGATCCTCGCCGCCTGCGTGGACCGGCCGCTGCGGGAGGTCGACCCGCCCGTCCTGGACGTGCTCAGCCTCGGCGCCCACCAGTTGCTCGGCACCCGTATCCCGAGCCACGCCGCCGTGTCCGCCACCGTCGAGCTGGCCCGGGTCGTGCTCGGCGACGGCCGGGCCAAGTTCGTCAACGCGGTCCTGCGCAAGGTCGCCCGCACCGACCTCGACGGCTGGCTGCAGACGGTCGCCCCGCCCTACGACGAGGACCCCGAGGACCACCTCGCCGTCGTCCACTCCCACCCGCGCTGGGTCGTCTCCGCCCTGTGGGACTCGCTCGGCGGCGGACGCGCCGGCATCGAGGACCTGCTGGACGCCGACAACGAGCGGCCCGAGGTCACCCTGGTCGCCCGGCCCGGCCGGGCCACCACCGACGAACTCCTGCACGAGGAGGCGGCGCTGCCCGGCCGCTGGTCCCCGTACGCCGTGCGGCTCACCGAGGGCGGCGAGCCCGGCGCGGTGGACGCCGTGCGCGAGGGCCGGGCGGGCGTCCAGGACGAGGGCAGCCAGCTCGTCGCCCTGGCCCTGGCGAACGCGCCGCTCGACGGACCGGACCGCGCCTGGCTGGACGGCTGCGCCGGACCCGGCGGCAAGGCGGCCCTGCTCGCCGCGCTGGCCGCCGGGCGCGGCGCGGTGCTGCTCGCCTCGGAGAAGCAGCCGCACCGGGCCGGCCTGGTCGCCAAGGCACTCGCCGGGAACCCGGGCCCGTACCAGGTCATCGCCGCCGACGGGACGCGTCCCGCCTGGCGGCCGGGCAGCTTCGACCGGGTCCTCGTCGACGTGCCGTGCACCGGCCTGGGCGCGCTGCGCCGCCGTCCCGAGGCGCGGTGGCGGCGCCGCCCCGAGGACCTGGAGGGCTTCGCCCCGCTCCAGCGCGGGCTGCTGCGCACGGCGCTGGAGTCGGTCCGGGCGGGCGGTGTCGTCGGCTACGCCACCTGCTCGCCCCACCTCGCCGAGACCAGGGCGGTCGTCTCCGACGTGCTCAAGCAGTTCCCGGAGACCGAACTGATCGACGCCCGGCCGCTGCTCCCCGGCGTCCCCGCGCTCGGCGAGGGCCCGGACATCCAGCTCTGGCCGCACCTGCACGGCACCGACGCGATGTACCTGGCCCTGATCCGCCGGACCGGCTGAGCCCCGGCGGCCTGGGCCGGGGCGCGGCCCCCGGGTACCGCCGTTACGGCCCGGCGCCGCGGCATGGCAGGCTTGGGGCATGGCCGTGCAGATCAACCCCAGCATCCTGTCCGCGGACTTCGCCCGCCTCGCCGAGGAGGCGAAGGCGGTCGAGGGCGCCGACTGGCTCCACGTCGACGTGATGGACAACCATTTCGTCCCCAATCTCACGCTCGGCGTGCCGGTCGTGGAGTCCCTGGCGCGCGCGGCGGACACCCCGCTGGACTGCCATCTGATGATCGAGGACCCGGACCGCTGGGCGCCGCAGTACGTGGAGGCGGGGGCCTCCTCGGTCACCTTCCATGTGGAGGCCGCTGCCGCGCCCGTGCGGCTGGCCCGGGAGATCCGGGCCAAGGGGGCGCGGGCCTCGATGGCGCTCAAGCCCGCCACCCCGATCGAGCCGTACGAGGACCTGCTGCCCGAGCTGGACATGCTCCTGATCATGACGGTGGAGCCCGGCTTCGGCGGACAGGCGTTCCTCGACATCATGCTGCCGAAGATCCGCCGCACCAGGGAGCTGATCGGCCGGCACGGCCTCCAGCTGTGGCTCCAGGTGGACGGCGGGGTGTCGGCCTCGACGATCGAGCGGTGCGCGGACGCCGGCGCCGACGTCTTCGTCGCCGGTTCGGCCGTCTACGGCGCCGAGGACCCGGCCGAGGCGGTCCGTGCCCTGCGCACCCAGGCGGAGAAAGCGACCGCTCAGGCGTCCTGGGTGTGCAACCACTGAGCATCAGGTACGTGAACGGCTCTCATCAGGGCTGATCGACAGCGCCGAATCTGCAAGGATGAACGGCGAATGCACGTGTGAACAGCAGTCGTGTGAACAGCAGTGAGGAGAACGCCGTGTCGGGTATGTCGGCGGGCCGGTCAGCAGTGCGGATGGGACCCGCTGAGCTGGTGCAGGCGGCGGCCATGGCCCGCCGCTTCTACCTCGAGGGCAAGTCCAAGATCCAGATCGCCGAGGAGTTCGGCGTCAGCCGCTTCAAGGTGGCCCGGGTCCTGGAGACCGCCCTCGAACGGGATCTGGTGCGCATCGAGATCCGCGTCCCCGCCGAGCTGGACGCCGAGCGCTCCGACGCGCTCCGCGCCCGCTACGGCCTCAGGCACGCCGTCGTGGTCGAGTCCCCGGCCGAGGCCGAGGAGACCCCGGACCCGGAGAACCTGGGCGAGGTCGCCGCCGACCTGCTCGGCGAACTGGTCGACGAGGGCGATGTGCTGGGCCTGGCCTGGGGCCGCTCCACCATCCACATGGCGGCGGCGCTGGACCGGCTGCCCCCGTGCACCGTGGTCCAGCTGACCGGTGTGTACGACGCGGGGACCTCCGAGCGCGGCTCGGTGGAGGCGGTGCGCCGCGCGGCCCAGGTCTCCGGCGGCGACGCCCACCCCATCTACGCGCCGATGCTGCTGCCGGACGAGGCCACCGCCGCCGCGCTGCGCAACCAGACCGGCATCGCCCGTGCCTTCGAGTACTTCGACAAGGTCACGGTCGCCTGTGTGTCCATCGGCTCCTGGGAGCCGGGCATCTCCACGGTGCACGACATGCTCAGCGACGAGGAGCGCGCCCACTACGCCTCGCTCGGCGTCGCCGCCGAGATGGCCGCGCACCTCTTCGACTCCGAGGGCCGCCGGATCGGCCGGGACCTGGGGGAGCGCTGCATCACGGTCACGGCCGACCAGCTCCGCCGGATCCCCGAGGTGGTCGCCATCGCGGGCGGCCAGCGCAAGGCGGCGGCGATCGACGCGGTGCTCCGCTCCGGCCTGGTCACCAGCCTGGTCACGGACACCTCGGCCGCCGACCACCTGCTGGCGGCCGGACCGGCTCCCAAGTCGGCCCTGAACCGCTCGGACCCGGACGGCGTCTGAGCGCACGGCCCCCTCGGGGGGCCTGGAGCAGGCCGCCGGAGGACGGCCGTGGGAGCATCGTCGGCATGCTGCTGCGGTCCGTCCCCCGCCTGTTCGCGGGGCTCCTCGTCTGTCTCTCCGTCCTGCTGGCCGGGTGTTCCACCGCTCAGGGCCCGGCCTCGCCGGCGTCCTCGCGGTCCGCCTCCCACGGCCACGGCAACCCCTCCGCCGGATCCGGCACGGCCACCCCCTCCTGGGCCCGCGGGCACGGCCACCGTCCGCGTGTCCCGGCTGCCGTCCGAGGCCCGGCAGACCCTGGCCCTGATCGACAAGGGCGGCCCGTTCCCGTACACACAGGACGGTGTGGTCTTCGGCAACCTCGAGCACCGGCTGCCCCGGCACCAGCGGGGCTACTACCACGAGTACACGGTCAAGACCCCGGGCGCGCGCACCCGGGGCGCCCGCCGTCTGATCACCGGGCAGCACGCCGAGCTGTACTACACCGACGACCACTACGACACCTTCCGGGCGGTACTGCGATGAGTGAAGACCCGACCGGGGCGGCTGGTGGTCGCCCTTGACCTCGACGGCATCACGGACAAGGCGGGCCTGATGGACCGCGCCGCCCGCGCCCTCGCGCTGCCCGACTGGTTCGGCCGCAACTGGGACGCGCTGGCCGATTCCCTGGGCGATCCCTCCGTATGGCCGAAAGACGCCGCCGGGCGCGGGCTTCTGCTGGTCGTCGTGGGGTGGCGCCCCTACGCCGAGGCCCGTCCCGAGGAGTGGCGCATCGCGCGGGAGGTGTTCGCGCAGGCGTCGCAGCGCACCCCCGCGCTCACCGTCGCCCTCGCCCTTGGAGGTTCCTCCTAACCCCCCGCTGACCAGCCTGGATGTTGTGACAGGGCATGACGGGCCATACGGCATGGGACAATGAAGTACGTGCTCTTTCCCCCTGGCTGACCTGTCCGGGGGCCACCTCTGATCGACTGGGATGTGCAGCACGTGCGTTTCCTCAACGACATCCAGCCCGCGTACGACCTGACGTACGACGACGTCTTCATGGTGCCGAGCCGCAGCGCGGTCGGCTCGCGTCAGGGCGTGGACCTCAGCTCCCCGGACGGCACGGGCACCACCATCCCGCTCGTCGTCGCCAACATGACCGCGATCGCCGGCCGCCGCATGGCCGAGACCGTGGCCCGGCGCGGCGGTCTGGTGGTCATCCCGCAGGACATCCCGATCGAGGTCGTCACCGAGGTGACCTCCTGGGTCAAGGGCCGCCACCACGTCCTGGACACCCCCATCGTGCTGGCCCCGCACCAGACGGTCGCCGACGCCCTGGCCCTGCTGCCCAAGCGCGCGCACAACGCCGGTGTGGTCGTCGACGAGGACCAACGGCCCGTCGGCGTGGTCACCGACCGGGATCTCACCGGGGTGGACCGCTTCACCCAGCTCGAAGTGGTGATGAGCAAGGACCTGCTCCTGCTGGACGCGGACATCGACCCGCGCGAGGCGTTCAACCGGCTCGACGCCGCCAACCGCCGCTACGCGCCCGCCGTCGACCGGGACGGCCGCCTGGCGGGCATCCTGACCCGCAAGGGCGCCCTGCGGGCCACGCTGTACACCCCGGCCGTGGACGCGCAGGGCAGGCTCCGGGTCGCCGCCGCCGTCGGCATCAACGGCGATGTGGCGGGCAAGGCCAAGCAGCTCCTCGACGCGGGCGTCGACACGCTCGTCATCGACACCGCGCACGGCCACCAGGAGTCGATGATCAGCGCGGTCCAGGTGGTCCGCGCCCTCGACCCGCGGGTGCCGATCGTGGCCGGGAACATCGTCTCCGCCGAGGGCGTCAAGGACCTGATCGACGCGGGCGCGGACATCATCAAGGTCGGGGTGGGCCCGGGTGCCATGTGCACCACCCGCATGATGACCGGTGTGGGTCGCCCGCAGTTCTCCGCCGTGCTGGAGTGCGCGGCCGAGGCGAGGAAGTACGGCAAGCACGTGTGGGCCGACGGCGGTGTCCGCCACCCCCGCGACGTCGCCATGGCACTGGCCGCCGGCGCGTCCAACGTGATGGTCGGCTCCTGGTTCGCGGGCACCTACGAGTCGCCCGGCGACCTCCAGCAGGACGCCAACGGCCGCCTCTACAAGGAGTCCTTCGGCATGGCCTCCGCGCGCGCGGTGCGCAACCGCACCTCGGAGGAGTCGGCGTACGACCGGGCCCGCAAGGCGCTGTTCGAGGAGGGCATCTCCACCTCCCGGATGTTCCTCGACCCGGACCGCCCGGGTGTCGAGGACCTGATCGACTCGATCATCGCGGGCGTCCGCTCCTCCTGCACCTACGCCGGTGCGGGCTCCCTGGAGGAGTTCGCCGAGAAGGCGATCGTCGGCGTCCAGAGCGCCGCGGGCTACGCCGAGGGCAAGCCGCTGCACGCCAGCTGGAGCTGACCGGCACCCGCTGAGGCGAGGCCCCCGCTCTCCCGGTGACGGGAGCGCGGGGGCCTTCCGCATGCCGGACACACCCGGTCAGTCCCACCCGTCCCGCACGCAACGGACGAAAGCACCGGCGCAACGAACACCCGCGCCGGGCCCCGGAACGCAACGATCATGCGGGGAGACGCAAGGTTGCTGCATTACGCTTGTGAAGCGCAGCCTCATAAGGTCTGCGCTGTACATGGCGTGGCAGGGACCCCGCTCGGTGGGTCCCCGCGGGACGGGGCGCCACCGGTCCCGCCCGCTCCGACACATCGCAGCGACAAGGAGCCGCGCGTGCTCGACCAAGGCGCACCCCCGGACCGCAGCACCACCGTCCCCCCGTCTCTCGGCGCCCGCCTGATGCGCCGCAAGCCGGTGGAACGCCTGGTCGCAGAGGGCGGTCAGGGTGAGGGCGGAACGCTCAGGCGGTCCCTGGGGCTGTGGCAGCTCACCATGATCAGCATCGGTGCCACCCTGGGCACCGGCATCTTCGTGGTGCTCGGCGAGGCCGTCCCCAAGGCCGGGCCCGCCGTCACGCTCTCCTTCGTGATCGCCGGTCTCACGGCGCTCTTCTCCGCCCTCTCCTACGCCGAGCTGGCCGGCACCATCCCGGTCT
Organism: Streptomyces sp. PL-25; assembly: GCF_058344915.1. Lineage (NCBI taxonomy): Bacteria > Bacillati > Actinomycetota > Actinomycetes > Kitasatosporales > Streptomycetaceae > Streptomyces > Streptomyces sp. PL-25. The sequence goes on along the minus strand of NZ_CP136997.1, from coordinate 1,156,962 downwards.
CCGGATCCTCGTACTCGTACGCATACGCAACGATGGGCGAGCTGATCGCCTGGATCTGCGGCTGGTGCCTGGTCCTGGAGTACGGCGTGTCGGTGGCCGCCGTCGCCGTCGGCTGGGGCGAGTACCTCAACGAGCTGCTCAAGGGCACGATCGGCGTGACCATACCCGCGGCCCTGTCGGCGCCGCCCGGCGACGGCGGGGTCTTCAACCTGCCCGCGCTGCTCGTCGTGCTGCTCGCGATGGTCTTCCTGCTCGGCGGCGCCAAGGAGTCGGCCCGCGCCAACACGGTCATGGTGTGTGTGAAGATCGCCGCGCTGATCCTGTTCTGCGCCATCGGCGTCCAGGGCTTCCGCTCCGGCAACTACTCCCACTTCATGCCGCTCGGCATGGGCGGTGTCAGCGCGGCGGGCGCGACGCTGTTCTTCTCGTACATCGGCTTCGACGCCGCCTCCACCGCCGGTGAGGAGGCCAAGAACGCGCAGCGCGACCTGCCCCGCGCGATCATGCTCTCCCTGGTCATCGTCACCGCGCTGTACGTCCTGGTCGCCGCCGTCGCGGTGGGCGCCAAGCCCTGGCGGCAGTTCAACGACTCGGAGGCCGCCCTCGCCCAGATCATGCGCGATGTCACCGGCCAGAGCTTCTGGGGGACGCTGCTGGCCTTCTGCGCGGTCATCGCCATCGCCAGCGTCGTACTGACCGTGCTCTACGGCCAGACCCGCATCCTGTTCGCCATGTCCCGCGACGGCCTGGTGCCCAAGGCGTTCTCCCGCGTCCACCCGAAGTCCGGCGCGCCCCGGGTGAACACGCTCATCGTGTCCCTGTTCTGCGGTGTGCTGGCCGCCGCCATCCCGCTGGGCCAGCTCGCGGACGCCACCAGCATCGGCACCCTCTTCGCCTTCGCCCTGGTCAACGTGGCCGTCGTGGTGCTGCGCCGGACCAGGCCCGCCATGCGCCGCACCTTCCGGGTGCCGCTGTCGCCGGTGCTGCCCGCGATCGGCTTCGTGCTGTGCGTGTGGATGATGGGCAGCCTGTCCACCGTCACCTGGGTGGTCTTCGGGATCTGGATGGCCGCCGGGCTCGTGATCTACTTCCTGTACGGCCACCGCCGTTCCCGTCTCGCGGCCGGTTCCGGCCCCGCGACGGCAGCCCAGTAGACCGGACGACCGGACCCGAGCCCGGAGAAATGACCCGCACCCCGTGCTGAACGAACTCGACGAACGCATCGTGCACGCCCTCGCCGAGGACGCCCGCCGCTCCTACGCGGACATCGGGCAGCTGATCGGACTGTCCGCGCCCGCCGTCAAACGGCGCGTGGACCGGCTGCGCGCCACCGGCGCCATCACCGGCTTCACGGTCCGCGTCGACCCGGCGGCGCTCGGCTGGCACACCGAGGGCTATGTGGAGATCCACTGCCGGCGCAACACCTCGCCGGAGACGATCCAGCGCGGCCTGGAGCGCTACCAGGAGGTCGTGTCCGCGTCCACCGTCACCGGTGACGCGGACGCGATCGCCCAGGTCTTCGCCGCCGACATGCGCCACTTCGAACGGGTCCTTGAGCGCATCGCGGGCGAGCCGTTCGTGGAGCGCACCAAGTCGGTCCTGGTCCTCTCCCCGCTGCTGCGCAGGTACTCCTCCGGCTCACCCACCTGAGCCCCTTCCTCACTCGGTGGGATACACCGGGTGCCAGGGCAGCACCGTGAAGTCGCCGGTGCCCGGCTCGACGGTCTCGAAGGGCGCCGCGCCCAGGCAGCGCGGCACCGTGAGCTTCTCGGTGTCCTCACTGATCCAGGTGTAGCCCACCCGGTCGTGCCGCCCGTCGTCGGTGACCGTGATGCCGACCCGGCGCCCCTTGAACGGGGTGTCCGAGTCGGTCACCACGCCCGTCAGCACCGCCGTCCGCCCGCCCGTCGTCAGGCAGTCGACCCGGCCCCGTGCGTAGCCGCCCCTGCCGTTCAGATAGTGGCTGAAGGCGAACGTGCCGTACGCCTTGAGCGGGTCCATGGTGTCCTTCGCCGCCAGATGCGCGTCGAAGGAGAAGGTGATGTCGTCGCCGAGCGGCCGGTACAGCTTGGCCGTGCCGGTCAGGGCCGCCGCCTCGCGCTGTGGCGGCCGGCCGCGCCCGCCGTCGGCGGCAGCGACGGCCGTACCCGTCGCGCACACCGCTAGCGCGGCCGCCGCGGCCGCCGGCACACGCATCCGTCCCCTGCCCATGGGCACCTCCCGTGATCGTTCCTGCCCGGTCCCTCCGGGTGTGCCCACCCTCCCGCCGCCCGGGGCCCCGGCGCGTCGTCCGCCGGTCGGCACCCGCCTCCGCCGCGCGGGGGAGGCGCACCGGCCGGACGTACCCCCGCGGCGGCAGCGCGGCGGCGTCCGCCGCGCAACGAATCGCCGCGGGCGCCGCCCGGGGCGCAACGGATCGCCCGCACAGACGCAACGGTCCCGTCTTGTCCCTCCGACCAGGCGAAACGTACCGTCGTTCCGGCCCCCCGACCGCGCCCCGCACCCTCCCTAGGACCGCCATGCCGCCGCTGCGCACCGCCCTGCTCCAGAGCTCCGGCCGCCCCGGCTCCGTCGCCGAGAACCTCAAGGTGCTCGACACCGCCGCGGGCCGCGCCGCCGAGGCAGGTGCCGGGCTGCTGGTCACCTCGGAGATGTTCCTGACCGGGTACGCGATCGGCGACGGCGTCGGCCGGCTCGCCGAGCCCGCCGACGGGGAGGCGGCCGACGCCGTCGCCGAACTCGCCTGCCGGCACGGCCTGGCCGTCGCCTACGGCTACCCGGAGCGGGCCGGCGAGGCCGTCTTCAACTCCGTCCAGCTGATCTCCGCCGACGGCACCCGGCTGGCCGGCTACCGCAAGACCCACCTCTTCGGCCCCTTCGAGCGCGAGGTGTTCACGCCCGGCGACGAGCCCGTCGTCCAGGCCGAGCTGGGCGGCCTGAGGGTCGGCCTGCTGATCTGCTACGACGTCGAGTTCCCGGAGAACGTCCGCGCGCACGCCCTGGCCGGTACCGACCTCCTGGTCGTCCCGACCGCGCAGATGCACCCGTTCCAGTTCGTCGCCGAGTCGCTGGTGCCGGTGCGCGCCTTCGAGAACCAGCTCTACGTCGCCTATGTCAACCGGGCCGGGCAGGAGGGCGACTTCGAGTTCGTCGGCCTCTCCGTCCTCGCCGGACCCGACGGCAGCGCCCGCGCCCGCGCCGGCCGCGGCGAGGACCTGCTCCTCGCCGACGTCGACCCCGCCGCGCTCGCCGCCTCCCGCGCGGCCAACCCGTATCTGAGCGACCGCCGCCCCGGCCTCTACGGTTCCCTCGGCACCCCCGGCTGACGCCCGCCCCGCCCCCGCAACCCCGCGACCTTCCCCGTGCAAGGAGTCCGTACCCCATGACGTCCACCGTGCCCAACGCCGTCGAGCACGCAGACGAGCAGCAGCCGCCGATCACCATGTTCGGCCCGGACTTCCCGTACGCCTACGACGACTTCCTCGCCCACCCGGCCGGGCTCGGCCAGATACCCGCCACCGAGCACGGCGCCGAGGTCGCGGTCGTCGGCGGCGGCCTGTCCGGGGTCGTGGCCGCCTACGAGCTGATGAAGATGGGTCTGAAGCCCGTCGTGTACGAGGCGGACCGGATCGGCGGCCGGCTGCGCACCGTCGGCTTCGAGGGCTGCGACGAGTCGCTGACCGCCGAGATGGGCGCGATGCGCTTCCCGCCCTCCTCCACGGCGCTCCAGCACTACATCGACCTGGTGGACCTCAGGACCCGGCCCTTCCCCAACCCGCTCGCCGAGACCACCCCCTCGACGGTCGTCGACCTCAAGGGCGAGTCGCACTACGCCGAGACCGTCGACGACCTGCCGCAGGTCTACCGGGACGTCGCGGACGCCTGGGGCCGGTGCCTGGAGGAGGGCGCCGACTTCTCCGACATGAACCGCGCCCTGCGCGAGCGGGACGTGCCGCGCATCCGCGAGATCTGGTCGCGCCTCGTGGAGAAGCTCGACAACCAGACCTTCTACGGCTTCCTGTGCGACTCCGAGGCGTTCCGGTCCTTCCGGCACCGGGAGATCTTCGGCCAGGTCGGCTTCGGCACCGGCGGCTGGGACACCGACTTCCCGAACTCCATCCTGGAGATCCTGCGCGTCGTCTACACCGAGGCGGACGACCACCACCGCGGCATCGTCGGCGGCTCGCAGCAGCTGCCCCTCAGGCTGTGGGAGCGCGAGCCGGAGAAGATCGTCCACTGGCCGTACGGCACCTCGCTGAAGTCCCTGCACCCCGGAGGCGAGCCGCGCCCGGCCGTGACCCGGCTGCACCGCACCGCCGGCAACCGGATCACCGTGACGGACGCCGACGGCGACATCCGCACCTACCGCGCCGCGATCTTCACCGCCCAGTCCTGGATGCTGCTGTCCAAGATCCAGTGCGACGACGAGCTGTTCCCGATCGACCACTGGACGGCGATCGAGCGCACCCACTACATGGAGTCCAGCAAGCTGTTCGTGCCGGTGGACCGGCCGTTCTGGCTGGACAAGGACGAGGCCACCGGGCGGGACGTCATGTCGATGACGCTGACCGACCGGATGACCCGCGGCACGTACCTGCTGGACGACGGCCCGGACAAGCCCGCCGTGATCTGCCTCTCCTACACCTGGTGCGACGACAGCCTGAAGTGGCTGCCGCTGTCCGCGAACGAGCGGATGGAGGTCATGCTGAAGTCGCTGTCGGAGATCTATCCGCGGGTCGACATCAGGAAGCACATCATCGGCAACCCGGTGACCGTCTCCTGGGAGAACGAGCCCTACTTCATGGGCGCGTTCAAGGCCAACCTGCCCGGCCACTACCGCTACCAGCGCCGCCTGTTCACCCACTTCATGCAGGACCGGCTGCCCGCGGACAAGCGGGGCATCTTCCTGGCGGGCGACGACATCTCCTGGACGGCCGGCTGGGCCGAGGGCGCCGTCCAGACCGCGCTGAACGCGGTCTGGGGCGTGATGCACCACTTCGGCGGGGCCACGGACGCGGCCAACCCGGGCCCCGGCGACGTCTACGACGAGATCGCGCCCGTCGAACTCCCCGAGGACTGAGCCCGGCCGCGGGCCGTCACAGCCCCGCGGCCCGCGCCTTCTCGTACAGCTCGGCGGCCACGTCCTTCAGCTCACCGGCGTCCCGCAGGGTGCTCTGGACATCGACCAGGATCTCCTGCATCCCCAGCTCCACATAGGGGAACAGGTCCTCGACGATCTGGTCGACGCTGCCGTGGAAGTGCGCCCGGTCGGCGCCCTCCTGGGCCTTGGCCGCGTAGCGGGCGTTGGCCCGCAGCACGGTCCGGATCGGCTGCTGCCGGCCGCGCTCGGCGGCCAGATCCTGCAAGGCGTGCCACTGCGCGGCCACCTGGTCGATGCCCATGCTGGTCGGCAGCCAGCCGTCCGCGTGCTCCACCAGCCGCTCACGCGCCTTGCGGCTGCCCGCGGCCAGCAGGACGGGGATGGGCCGGGCGGGCTTGGGGCCCACCAGCGCCGAGTCGATCCGGGTGACCGGGCCGTGGTGGCGCACCGGGTCCGGGCCCCACACCGCGCGGCAGACGTCGATCACCTCGTCCAGCACCCGGCCGCGCTCCTCGATCGGGCGGACGCCCGCCGCCGCGTACTCGTCCGTCGACCAGCCGGTGCCGAAGCCCGCGATCACCCGGCCGCCGCTGGCCGCGTCCAGCGAGGCGAGCGAGCGGGCGAGCTGGAACGGCACGTGCAGCGGCGCCACGAGCACGCTGGTGCCCAGGTCCACCCGCTCGGTGGCCGCCGCGGCGAGGGTGAGCGTGACCAGCGGCTCGGCCACATGGCGGTAGGCGTCGGGCCAGGGCAGGCCCTCGATGCCGTACAGGCCCTGGGTGGCGGGCTCGGGGAACAGCGCCCGCTCGTACACCCACAGGCTGTCGTAGCCGATCTCCTCCGCGGCCCGCGCCACGTCGGGCACGTCCCTGCCGAGGTCGTACTGCCGGTTCTGCGGAAGGCCCAGTCCCAGACGGGTCGCCATGGCGATGCGCTCCTTCGTGATGCCGGTGATCACCGATGTCCCGGTGCAGAAGAGCCAACGTACCGTGAGGACAAGGGAGTTCCGGGGAACCGGGTGCGGGCCGGGCGGGTGTCAGCGCGGCAGCGGGGTGAGCATCATGCGCGCGGTGAGGCCGACGGCCGCGTCCAGCCGGCGGGCGGACTCCCCGGCCAGCTCGGGCACCGGGCGCAGCGCCCACAGCGTCCGCGCGGCCGTCCAGGCGGCGTCCCGTGCCCGCTCGGGGTGCCAGGCGCCGAGCAGATGGGTGAGCGGGTCGGCGATCCGCAGCAGGTCGGGGCCCGGCGCCAGGTCGTCCCGGGCGCGTTCCTCCAGCGCGGCGAGGAGATCGCCCACGCGCTCGAAGGCGCCCTCCAGCTCGGCCGGTTCGCACCCCAGGGCGGCGCAGGTGTCCACCACGGCGAGCGCCAGATCGTGCCCGGTGTGCGCGTGCAGGCCCGCAAGGGCGAACTGGAGCGGCCGTACGCCGGGGTGCCGGCGCGCCTGGAGCAGCGGACGCCAGCAGTCCGGCGCGCGCCGCTCCCCGGCCGCCGGGTCCACGGCGGCCAGATACCGTCCGGCGAGCCGTGCGTGCAGCGCGGCCGCGGCCCGCGCGGTGGCGGGCCGCCCGGCCGCCGGGCGGCGGGCGGCCTCCTCGGCGACCGCGAGGTAGGCGCGGTGGAAGACCGCGATCCCGTCCCGCTCCGGCGGTCCGGCGGCGCTCGCGCGCAGCCGGGCCAGGACCGTGTCCACGGCGGCTGCGGTGTCGGTGGTCCCGGCGGCGTCCGGCCGGCGGGCGAGTCGTGCCGATTGCCCCATGCGGGCAGCGTCGCAGGCACGCACCGCGGCCGGTGCCGACGGGCCGGACGCTTCCCCGGAACGGGGGAACGCCCGCCCGGTCCGGGGCCGGTCCGCCGGATGTACGGCTACGGTGCGGCCGGTGCGCGGCTACGGCGCGGAGGTCCCCGCGTCGCCACCGGGACGGCCCGGCGCGTCGTAGGAGGAGGTGCCCTCGTCGAGCAGTGGTTCCTGCTGCTTCAGATGCGCGGGGGCGAAGGCGCGCAGGGCGTGGTAGCCGGTGATGACGACGACCGTGCCGAGGGCGATGCCGCTCAGGGAGAAGGTGTCGGTGAACTTCATGCTGACGTTGCCGACGCCGATGATGATGCCCGCGGCGGCCGGCACCAGGTTCAGCGGATTGCGCAGGTCGACCCGGGCGTTGCTCCAGATCTGCGCGCCGAGCAGACCGATCATGCCGTACAGGATGACGGTGATGCCGCCGAGCACACCGCCCGGGATCGCGGCCACGACCGCGCCGAACTTCGGGCAGAGGCCGAACAGCAGCGCGAACCCGGCGGCGGCCCAGTAGGCGGCCGTGGAGTAGACGCGGGTGGCGGCCATGACGCCGATGTTCTCGGAGTAGGTGGTGTTGGGCGGGCCGCCCACCGCCGTGGACAGCACGGAGGCCACGCCGTCCGCCGAGATCGCCGTGCCCAGCTTGTCGTCGAGCGGGTCGCCGGTCATCTCGCCGACCGCCTTCACATGGCCCGCGTTCTCCGCGACCAGCGCGATGACGACGGGCAGCGCGACCAGGATCGCCGACCAGTGGAACGCCGGGCCGTGGAAGGACGGCAGCCCGACCCAGTCGGCCTTGCCGACGCCCGAGAGGTCCAGGCGCCAGTGGTCGGTGAGCTTCCCCGACCCGTCCACGGAGTGGATCTTGCCGAAGACCCGGTCGAAGATCCACGAGATGCCGTAGCCGAAGACCAGCCCGAGGAAGATCGCGATCCGGGACCAGAAACCCCGCAGGCAGACGACGGCCAGACCGGTGAACAGCATCACCAGCAGCGCGGTCCACTGGTCCTGCGGCCAGTAGGTGGAGGCGGTCACCGGGGCCAGGTTGAAGCCGATCAGCATGACGACGGCGCCGGTGACGATCGGCGGCATCGCGGCGTGGATGATCCGCGCCCCGAACCGCTGCACCGCCACACCGACCAGGAACAGCACCGCGCCGACGACCAGGACCGCGCCGGTCACCGTCGCGCTGGTGCCGCCCTGCGCCCGGATCACCGCGGCGACGCCCACGAACGACAGCGAGCAGCCCAGGTAGCTGGGCACCCGGCCGCGGGTGGCGAGCAGGAAGATCACGGTCGCCACGCCCGACATCATGATGGCGAGGTTGGGGTCGAGGCCCATGAGCACGGGGGCCACGAAGGAGGCGCCGAACATGGCCACGACGTGCTGGGCGCCGAGCCCGACCGTGCGGGGCCAGGACAGCCGTTCGTCGGGCCGGACCACCGCTCCGGGTGCGGGCGTGCGCCCGTCACCGTGCAGTTTCCAGCGCACGCCGAGGTCCATGGTGGGGTTTCGCTTTCTCTGTACGTGAAGTCGGTCGAGACCATTGTGCGGGTGGCGGGCGGCTGACCAGCACCTTCCCCGCCACACAAGGTGAGCGACCGCTTAGGATGGCGGGCGAACCATCCCCGGCCCGTACGTCCAGGAGCACCGCCGTGACCACCGAAGCACCCGCAGCACCCGACCTGTCGTACGGACGGCTGGTCCCCGTCGCCGTCCACTTCGACGACCTGGACGCCCTGGGACTGCTGCACAACGCCCGCTACCCGCTGCTGGTGGAGCGGGCCTGGTCACAGCTGTGGCACGGGCACGGCTTCCGCTTCGAGGGCGACTGGACGGCGGCGGGCGACGCCTGCAACGCGGTCAGGGAACTGCGGATCACCTATGACGCGCCGGTCACCCGGCCGGGTGAGTACGCCGTCCACCTGTGGCTGGACCGGCTCGGCACCACCGGTCTCACCTACGGCTTCCGCTTCTGCTCGGCCGACGGCGCGCTGACGTACGCCTCGGGCAGCCGCGTCCTGGTCCGGCTGGACGCGGCCACCCTGCGGCCCGCCCCCTGGAGCGAGGGGTTCAGGCGCGCGGGCCGGGCACTGCTGCGTCCGGCGCGGTGATCTTCGGACGGTCCCGGTCACCGGCCCGCAGCACTCCGGCGAAGACCGCGAGGCCGCAGGCCAGCACGGTGACGAGACCGAACGACACCACCAGGCTGGTGGCCTGGGCGAGCCCGCCGATCGCACTCGGCGCGACCAGCCCGGAGGTGTACGTGATGGTCGCCACGCCCGCGATGGCCTGACTGGGGTTCGGTCCGCTGCGGCCCGCCGCGGCGAAGCAGAGCGGCACGACCACCGCGATACCGAGCCCCATCAGCGCGAACCCGCCCATCGCCACGGCCGGGTGCCCCGCCAGCACCACCAGCAGCCCGCCCACGACGGCCAGCAGGCCCCCGGCCCGCACGGTGCGCACCGAGCCGTACCGGTTCACCACGCGGTCGCCGGCGATCCGGGCGACGGCCATGGTGAGCGTGAAGCCCGTGGTGCAGGCCGCGGCGAGCCCGGCCGAGGTCTCCAGCTGGTGGCGCAGATACACCGCCGACCAGTCCAGGCTGGCGCCCTCCGCGAACACCGCGCAGAACCCGACCGCGCCGATCAGCAGCGCCGACCTGGGCGGCAGCGCGAACCGCGGCGGCGGCTCCTCGTCCTCGGCCGGCTGGAGGTCCAGCACCCAGGTGCAGGCGACCAGGCCGAGGACCGTCAGCACACCGGCCGCCAGGACATGGTGCAGGCGGGCGTCCGCGCCCAGGTGCGCGGCCAGGGTGCCGGCCGCCGAGCCGACCAGGGCGCCCCCGCTCCACATCCCGTGCAGCCCGGACATGATCGACCGGCCCAGCCGGTTCTCGACCTCCACGCCGAGGGCGTTCATCGCGACGTCCGCCATGCCGGACGAGGCGCCGTAGACGAACAGCGCCAGGCACAGGACCGGCAGGTTCGGGGCGAGGGCGGGCAGGACCAGCGAGAGCGTCCACAGGGCCAGCAGGCCGCGCAGCGCGGTGCGGGCGCCGAAGCGGTGGCTGATGCCGCCCGCGAGCGGCATCGCCAGGGACGCGCCCAGCGCGGGGAAGGCGAGCGCGAGGCCCAGCTGCCCGGCGCTGACCGAGGCATGGTCCTGGATCCACGGCACCCGGGTCGCGAACGAACCGGTCACCGAGCCGTGCACGGCGAAGACGGCCGCCACGGCGTACCGGGCGCGTCTGACCTCGCGCTGCTGGTGGACCACTGCTGTCATTCTCCGGCCCCTCCCGGGCTGTGTGCTCTCCGGCCGACGTGCGGACGTAAACTATCAGGGACCCTGCCTGATAGATAGGGGATTTGCGGCCGCCCGCCCCGCGCGGCCCGGTCCCGCGGATCTGGGAGGATTCCCGCCATGCCCGCATCCCCGAGCACCGCCCGAGCCATCAACGACCGGCTCGCCCTGCGCCTGTTGCAGCAGGAAGGGCCGTTGACGGCAGGGCAGTTGAAGCAGTTCACCGGGCTGTCCCGGCCCACCGTCGCCGACCTGGTCGACCGCCTGACGGCCTCCGGTCTGATCACCGTCGTGGGGGAGTCCGGCGAGCAGCGGCGCGGCCCCAACGCGCGGCTCTACGGCATCGTCGCCGACCGCGCGTACCTCGCCGCCCTCGACGTGCGCACCGACAGCGTCGCCGTGACCGTCTCCGACCTGCTGGGGCGGGAACTGGCCGAGGCGTCGGCGCCGGTCGGCCCGGACACCGGGACCGGCCCCGCGGTCGAGCAGGCCGTCACGCTCGTGGAGCGGGCCGCCAAGGAGGCGGGAGCGCCCCGGCTGCACACCGTCGGCATCGGCGCGCCCGGCCTGATCGACCCGGTGTCGGGCGAACTGCGCGACTCCACCGGGCTGCCCGAGTGGCACCGCCGGCTGGTGGCCGCCCTCCAGGAACGGCTGCCACACGCGCGGGTCATCGTCGAGAACGAGACCAACCTCGCGGCCCTGGCCGAGCAGCGCGACGGGGCCGCGAGGGGGCGGGACACCTTCGTCCTGCTGTGGCTCGGCCACGGCACCGGCGCGGCGGTGGTCCTGGACGGCGCGCTGCGGCACGGCGCCTCGGGCGGCACCGGCGAGATCGGCTTCCTGCCCGTGCCCGGCACCGGCGGCCTGCCCTCGGCGACCGACTGCACGGGCGGCTTCCACTCGCTGGCGGGCTCGGCGGCGGTGGTGGAACTGGCCGCCGAGCACGGGCTGACGGGTACGCCCTCGGGCCGTGAGGCGGCCGCCGCGGAACTGGTGCGCGGCGCGGTGCGCGGCTCCTCGCCCCAGGCCGGGCGGTTCCTCGACGCCCTCGCCGACCGGCTGGCGCTCGGGGCGGCCTCCGTGGTGGCCGTGCTGGACCCCGGGTGCGTGGTGCTCGGCGGGGACACCGGCCGGGCCGGCGGCGAGGCGCTCGCCGCCCGGGTGGCCCGGCGGATCGCCCGCATGTCACCCCTGCCCACCCAGGTGCGGCCGAGCACCCTGGGCGGTGCGGCCGTCCTGCGCGGGGCCCTCCTGACGGCTCGCGACCGCGCCCAGGAGATCCTGTTCGCCCCGCCCGGCACGACGGGGGCACCGGTCCGGCCGGTGTGACAGCACCCGCGCGCGGACACCCCCGGCCCCGCCGTCCCCGTACGCGGATGTCGCTGCCCCGCCGTCTCAGTCCGGCAGGCCGGTGCCCCCGAAGCGTCCCGTCAGATACTCCTCGAAGGTCCGCCTGCCGACCGCCCGGTCCGGGGCGAGATGGCCGCCCTCGCGGTAGCCCCGGTAGACCCGGCCCGCCAGCGGGACGTTCAGGACGGGGCGGTGGCGGCCCGTCGCCCTGAGATAGGCGCGGGCCAGGGACTCGACGCCGCGGACCTCGGGGCCGCCCATGTCCGGCACCCGGCCCGCCGGAGCACCCGCCGCCAGCGCGGCCAGCCGGCCGGCGACCTCCGCGACCTCCACCGGCTGGTCCCGCACCCCGGCCGGGAGCAGCATCACCGGCGGCCTGGCCAGCTTCCCGAGGAGGTCGGCCACGAGGTCGTGGAACTGGGTGGCACGCAGCACGGTCCAGCCGAGACCCGACTCCTCGACCAGCCGCTCCACGGCCCGCTTGGTCTGGTAGTAGCCGAGCGGCACGTGGTCGACGCCCACGATGGAGACGTACACGAGATGGGAGACCCCGGCGCCGCGCGCCGCCGCGATCAGATGGGCGGCCCCCTCCTCGTCGCCGCCCCGGGGCGAACTCGCGCAGTGCACGACCGTGTCCACGCCCGCGACGGCCGTGTCCAGCCCCGGGCCGCCCTCGCGCAGATCGACGCCGTACGGCCGGGAGCGCCGGCTGAGCACGCGCACCTCGTGCCCGTCCGCGCGCAGCCGCTCGGCGACGAGCGCGCCGAGGGTTCCGGTGCCGCCGGTCACCAGGATCGTGGTCATGAGGCCCAGTCCCTTCCCTGACGTCGTGCGAGGTCCGTGACGTCGTACGAGGTCCGTGAGTCGTACGAGGTTCAGCTTGTCCGGCTTCGGGCCCGCCCGCACCCGCGCCGCGCGAGCGGCCCTGCGGCGATCCGAACTGGCGTCCGGTGCCGCCCTGTTGACCCCACTGGTCTAGTCCTTTTACTGTCTGACCCAGGAACAGACCGGCCCGGCGGCGGTGACGACGGCCCTTGCCCGCCGCCGGGCCTTTCACGCGCGCCCGGCGCACCCCGGCACGCGCGCCCGTGCCGAGGGCGGTACTGCGCTCTGTGAGCGAGCCCACACCGATCGTCCGGATGGACGTCCACCGGGCGTGGCACACTGGCCGTGTACCAGTAGCAGCGCACTCCGGGGTCGGTGAAAGTCCGAACCGGCGGTTACAGTCCGCGACCCGGTCGCTTCCAGCGGCCGGTTGACCAGGTGAAATTCCTGGACCGACGGTTAAAGTCCGGATGGGAGGCAGTGCGCGGCGAGCGGGCACATCTGTGCGCGTCGCCGTCTACGGGCCCGTTCGGCGACGGGTCCGCTCCGGCGTCGGCGCCCGGCGTGTGGTCCCCTCGTGTGCTCTGCCGTCTCGGCAGCCCCGGAGTCCGTGCCCGAAGAGGCAGGAGGACCCGGGAAGTGTTCACCGGAATCGTCGAAGAGCTGGGCGAGGTCACCGCCGTCGAGGACCTCGGCGACGCCGCTCGCTTCCGTCTCCGCGGCCCCGTCGTCACCGAGGGCGCGCGGCACGGCGACTCCATCGCCGTGAACGGCGTCTGTCTCACCGTCGTCGAGCACGACGGCGAGGAGTTCACCGCCGACGTCATGGCGGAGACCCTCAAGCGCTCCAGCCTCGGCGTCCTCGCCGCGGGCTCCCGGGTCAACCTCGAACGCCCCACCGCCGTCGGCGCCCGCCTCGGCGGCCACATCGTGCAGGGCCACGTCGACGGCACCGGCACGATCCTGGAGCGCACGCCCTCCGCGCACTGGGAGATCGTGAAGATCTCGCTGCCCGCCCCGCTCGCCCGCTATGTCGTCGAGAAGGGCTCCATCACCGTCGACGGCATCAGCCTCACCGTCGTCGAGGCCGGCGCCGAGCACTTCACCGTCAGCCTCATCCCCACCACCCTCGCCCTGACCACCCTCGGCATCAAGCAGCCCGGCGACCCGGTCAACCTGGAAGTGGACGTCGTCGCCAAGTACGTCGAGCGACTGCTCGGCGACCGCGCCCCGGGGGCCGGCCGGTGAACTGGCTGAACTCCGAGGCGTTCACCGCGTTCGGCCAGCACATCAAGTGGTCCGACATGATCGGCAACATCATCGGACTGCTCGGTCTCGCCTTCGGCTGGCGCCGCTCGATCTGGAGCTGGCCCACCCAGTTCCTGTCCGGCGCGATCCTCTTCGCCGCCTTCGCCACCGCCCACCTCTCCGGCAGCGCGGGCAAGCAGATCGTCGTCATGGTCGTCGCCGGCTACGGCTGGGTGCAGTGGAACCGCGGCCGGCGGACGGGGGCCGACGGCCACATCGCCGTCCGCTTCGCCACCTGGCGGGAACGGGCCGCCCTGCTCGCCGTCGCCGCCGTCGGCACCGTCGCGGTCGCCTCCCTGTTCGAGGCGTACCCGTCCCTGTCCTGGGACCCCTGGCCGGACGCCTACATCTTCGTCGGAACCGTCGTCGCCATGTACGCCCAGGCCCGCGGCATGGTCGAGTTCTGGCTCGCCTGGCTGCTCGTCGACGCCGTCGGCGTCCCGCTGAACTTCGCCAACGGCTTCGCCTTCTCCGGCTTCGTCTACGTCCTCTACGGCGCGCTCGTCCTGTGGGGCCTGCGCGACTGGTGGCTGCGCTCCCGGCACGGGGCGCGGCCCGTCCCGGAAGGAGCGCCCGCATGAGCGCCCACCCGTCCGCCACCGCCCCGAACGAGGCGCTGCGCGCCGCGCCCGCGGTCCCGCCCGTCCTCTACAGCACCGACAACATCGAGGACTTCGCGCTCGACCCGGTCGAGCAGGCCGTCGCCGACATCGCGGCCGGCCGTCCCGTCGTGGTCGTCGACGACGAGAACCGTGAGAACGAGGGCGACCTCGTCGTCGCCGCCGAGAAGGCGACCCCCGAGATCGTCGCCTTCATGATGAGCGAGTGCCGCGGCCTGATCTGCGCCCCCATGGAGGGCGGGGAACTCGACCGGCTGCACCTGCCGCAGATGGTCGAGGACAACACCGAGTCGATGCGGACGGCCTTCACGGTCTCCGTCGACGCCACCGCCGCGCACGGCGTCACCACCGGCATCTCCGCCGCCGACCGCGCCACCACCCTCCAGCTCCTGGCGAGCGGCACCGCCGAGCCCACCGACCTCGTACGGCCCGGCCATGTCTTCCCGCTGCGCGCCCGGCCCGGCGGCGTCCTCGCCCGCGACGGCCACACCGAGGCCGCCGTCGACCTCGCCCGGCTCGCGGGACTGCACCCGGCCGGCGCGATCGTCGAGATCGCCGGCGAGGACGGCCGGATGCTCCGCCTGCCCGACCTGGTCCTGTTCGCCCGCAAGCACGGTCTGACCATCATCTCCATCGAGGACCTGATCGCCCACCGCCGCGGCAGCGAGCCCACCGTCCGCCACGAGGCGGAGGTCAGCCTCCCCACCGCGCACGGCACCTTCACCGCCCACGGCTTCCGCTCCACCGTCGACGGCGTGGAGCACATCGCCCTGGTGCACGGCGAGATCGGCACCGGCGAGGACGTCCTGGTCCGCGTCCACTCCGAATGCCTGACCGGGGACGTCTTCGGCTCCCTGCGCTGCGACTGCGGCCCCCAGCTGGACGCCTCCCTGGAGCGCATCCAGCGCGAGGGCAGAGGAGTGGTGGTCTATCTGCGCGGCCACGAGGGGCGCGGCATCGGCCTGATGTCGAAGCTGCGCGCCTACGAGCTCCAGGAGCGCGGCCGCGACACGCTGGACGCCAACCTCGAACTCGGCCTGCCCGCCGACGCGCGGGACTACGGCGCCGGCGCGCAGATCCTGCGCGACCTCGGGGTGCGCAGCGTCCGCCTGATGACCAACAATCCCGACAAGACCGAGGCGCTGACCGGCCACGGCATCAAGGTCACCGGCCGCGAGCCCATGCCCGTCCAGGCCGGTGAGCACAACCTCCGCTACCTGCGCACCAAGCGGGACCGGATGGGGCACGACCTGCCCTGGCTGGACGCGTCCACCGCGTCCGCCTGCGGCAACCAGTAGACCTGCGCGGGCCGGCCGGGACCGGCACGGGCGAGAACACCAGCACGGAGGAGACACGTGAGCGGCAAGGGTGCACCGGAACTGTCCGTCCGCAACTGCGGCGACCTCAGGGTCGCCGTCATCGCGGCGCAGTGGCACGAAAAGGTGATGGACGGACTCGTGGACGGCGCCCTGCGCGCGCTGCACGAGCTGGGGATCGACGAGCCCACGCTGCTCCGGGTCCCCGGCAGCTTCGAACTCCCGGTGGTGGCCAAGGTGCTCGCCGGACGCGGCTACGACGCGGTCGTCGCCCTCGGTGTCGTCATCCGCGGCGGCACCCCGCACTTCGACTACGTCTGCCAGGGCGTCACCCAGGGTCTGACGCAGGTCTCCGTGGACACCGGCGTGCCCATCGGCTTCGGCGTGCTCACCTGTGACGACGAGGAACAGGCGCTGGACCGGGCCGGTCTGGAGGGCTCCCGCGAGGACAAGGGGCACGAGGCGGTGACCGCGGCGGTGGCGACCGCCGCCACGCTGCGTTCAGTATCCGAACCCTGGCGGTGACCAGGGGGCCGGAGCGCGTAGGGTAAGCAGCACCATGTCCAAGAAGACGTTCGAGGAGCTGTTCACAGAGCTCCAGCAGAAGGCCGCCCACGGCGACCCCGCCACCTCCCGCACCGCCGAACTGGTCGGCAAGGGGGTCCATGCCATCGGCAAGAAGGTCGTCGAGGAGGCCGCAGAGGTCTGGATGGCCGCCGAGCACGAGGGCAAGGAGGCCGCCGCCGAGGAGATCTCGCAGCTGCTGTACCACGTCCAGGTGATGATGGTCGCCCGCGGCATCTCCCTGGACGACGTCTACGCCCACCTGTAAGCCACCGCACTCCGCCCGCACATCCCCTCACGCGAAGGAAGCCGACCTCATGCTGCGCATCGCCGTCCCCAACAAGGGTTCACTCTCCGGCCCTGCGGCGGACATGCTGCATGAGGCCGGCTACCAGCAGCGCCGCGAGTCCAAGGAACTGCGCATCGTCGACCCGGTCAACGAGGTGGAGTTCTTCTACCTCCGCCCCCGCGACATCGCGATCTACGTCTCCTCCGGCCGGCTGGACATCGGCATCACCGGCCGCGACCTGCTCGTGGACTCCGGTGCCGACGCCGAGGAGATCCTCCCGCTCGGCTTCGCCCGCTCCACCTTCCGCTTCGCCGCCAAGCCGGGCACGGCCGAGAGCGCGCGGGACCTGAAGGGCCGTACGGTCGCCACCTCCTACGAGGGCATCGTCGCCGGACACCTCGCCGAGCACGGCATCGACGCCTCCGTCGTCCACCTCGACGGCGCCGTGGAGACCGCCATCGAACTGGGTGTCGCCGAGGTCATCGCCGACGTCGTCGAGACCGGCACCTCCCTGCGCAACGCGGGCCTCGAGGTCTTCGGCGAGCCGATCATGAAGTCCGAGGCCGTCGTCATCCGGCGCACCGGCGCCGACACCGAGGACCCCAAGGTCCAGCAGTTCCTGCGCCGCCTCCAGGGCGTCCTGGTCGCCCGGACGTACGTGATGATGGACTACGACTGCCGGGTCGAGCAGCTGGAGAAGGCCGTGGCGCTCACCCCCGGCCTGGAGTCCCCGACCGTCTCCCCGCTGCACAACGAGGGCTGGGTCGCCGTGCGCGCCATGGTCCCGGCCAAGGACGCCCAGCGGATCATGGACGACCTGTACGCGATCGGCGCCCGCGCCATCCTGACCACGGCCATCCACGCCTGCCGCCTCTGAGGACGACCGACCGATGTCCGACCTGCCGCCCGCCCTTCCCGTCACCTTCCGGCCGGGGCACACCCGCGCGGTGCTGCTCTCCGCGGGGGCCGCGATCTTCGTCGTGATCGCGGCCGTGGCCGTCCTGCTGGAACAGCTCACCCCGGGCGAACGCATCAGCTTCGTCTTCACCGGCGCCCTGCTGGCCGGCGTGCTGGCGCTGCTGGCCCGGCCGAAGGTGGTCGCCGACGACTCCGGCGTCACTGTGGTGAACATCGCATCCCGGCGTCATCTGGAGTGGCCGCAGGTCCTCCAGGTGAATCTGCGGCCCGGCGACCCCTGGGTGTTCCTCAACCTGAGCGACGGCACCAGCCTGCCCGTACTGGGCATCCAGCCCGGAATCGCAAGGCAGCGGGCCATCGCCGACGCCCGCGCGCTGCGTGCCCTCGTCGAGTCGCACGCCACCGCGGACCCGGAGCAGACCCGCGGCGCGTGACCCGCACCCGCCTCCGGGGTGAACCTCGGGGGCGGCTCGGGGGCCTCCGCCCTGACGCATCCGGCCCGGACTTGATTAATCTGGTGGGCGGAGACGTGTCGCTGCGTCCCCGCCCCTGAGCGCCGCCCGGTGCCAGGGGTTCCTGCTACCCGAGGAGTGACTCCCTCCGGCGATGGACGGATCGTCCTGCAGTACCTGCGCCGCCCCCTGCCGACATAGCGCGCACCGCGACCGAGCGGTCCGCCCGCGCTCACAGGCGGCGGCATCATGACCCTCCCCCTGCTGCTCCTCGGAGCGGCCCTCCTGCTGATCCTCGCCAACGGCTTCTTCGTCGCGGCGGAGTTCGGCCTGGTGACGGTCGAGCGCCCGGACGCCGAGAAGGCCGCGGCCGACGGCGACCGACGCGCCCGTACGGTCGTCGAGTCGCTGGGCGAGCTGTCCTTCCAGCTCTCCGGCACCCAGCTCGGCATCACCATCACCTCCCTCGTCGTCGGCATGCTCGCCGAACCGGCGCTGGCCGAGCTGCTGCACGGCCCCATCACCGCGACCGGCCTGCCCGCGGGTGCCGTCTCCGGTGTCGCCGTGGTCGTCGGCATGCTGCTCGCCTCCGCCCTCCAGATGGTGATCGGCGAGCTGGTCCCCAAGAACTGGGCGGTCTCCCGGCCGTTGCAGGTCGCGCGGTTCGTCGCGGGCCCGCAGCGCCACTTCTCGCGGCTGTTCCGCCCGGTGATCGCCGCGCTGAACACCGTCGCCAACCGGCTGGTACGGGCCCTGGGCGTGGAGCCCGCCGACGAGCTGGCCTCCGCCCGCACCCCCGGCGAGCTGGTCTCGCTGGCCCGGCACTCGGCCCAGGCCGGCGCCCTGGAGCAGGACACGGCCGACCTGTTCGTCCGCACCCTGTCCCTGGGCGAGCTGACCGCGCAGCACGTGATGACGCCGCGCGTGAAGGTCAGCGCCCTCCAGTTCTCCGCGACCGCCGAGGACGTGGTCAATCTCACCCGGGCCACCGGGCTGTCCCGCTTCCCCGTCTACCAGGAGAAGATCGACGAGGTGGTCGGCATGGCCCATCTCAAGGACGCCCTCGCCGTCCCGGCGCACGAGCGGCTGCGCACCCCGGTCGGCCGTATCGCCCGGCCCGCGCTGCTGGTGCCCGAGACCCTGCCGGTGCAGCCGCTGCTGGCGCAGCTGCGCAGCGAGCAGCCCATCGCGGTCGTCGTCGACGAGTACGGCGGTACCGCGGGCGTCGTCACCCTGGAGGACATCGTCGAGGAACTCGTCGGCGAGGTCCGCGACGAGCACGACGCCAAGGACGTGCCCGAACTCGCCCCGGTCCCGCCGGAGGACGGCCGGCCCGCCTGGGACGCCGACGGCGGCTGCCGGGTCGACCTGCTCCGCCGCATCGGCCTGGACGCGCCCGAGGGCCCGTACGAGACCGTCGCCGGACTGGTCGCCGATCTGCTCGGCCGCATCCCGGCCCCCGGCGACCGGGCCGAACTGCCGGGCTGGCGGCTGTCCGTGCGCCAGGTCGGCCACTACCGCGCCGAACGGGTCCGCCTGGTCCGCACGGCCACCGCGGCCGACACCGCCGAGGCCGTCACGGAGGCCGCCCGATGAGCGTGCTCCAACTGGTCCTGGCCGCCCTGCTGGTGCTGGCCAACGGCTTCTTCGTCGGCGCCGAGTTCGCGCTCGTCTCCGTGCGCCGCAGTCAGATCGAACCGCTCGGCACCGCCCGCGCCCGCCAGGTCCTGCACGGCCTGGAGCGGCTGCCGCAGATGATGGCCGCCGCCCAGTTCGGCATCACCGTCTGCTCGCTGACCCTGGGCGCCGTCGCCGAACCCACGGTGGCGAAGCTGCTGGAGCCGGTCTTCACCTGGATGCATCTGCCGCACGGCGTGGTGCACCCGCTGGGCTATGTCATCGCGCTGGCCGCCGTGGTCTTCTTCCACCTGGTCATCGGCGAGATGGTGCCGAAGAACCTGGCGATGGCCGCCCCGGAGAAGGCCGCGCTGTGGCTCGGCCCCGGCCTGGTCGCCTTCGCCCGCGTCTGCAAGCCCGTCACCGTCGCGCTCGGCGCCTGCGCCCAGGGCATCCTGCGGCTCTTCCGGGTCGAGCCCAAGGACGAGGTCGAGGCCGTCTTCACCAGCGAACAGCTCAACCGGCTGGTGGAGGACTCCGGGCAGGCCGGGCTCCTCGGCCCCGAGGAGCAGGAGCGCCTGGAGGACGCGCTGGAGCTGGGCTCCCGGCCGGTCCTGGACGTGCTGCTGCGCCGCGACGCCCTGGTGACGGTCAGCCCGTCGGTCACCCCCGGCGAGATCGTCGCGCTCACCGCCCGCACCGGGTACTCGCGTTTCCCGGTCGCCGCGGGCAACGGCGCCTTCATGGGGTATCTGCACGTCAAGGACGTCCTCGACCTGGAGGACTCCGACCGGGCCGTCCCGCAGCGGATATGGCGCCCGATGACGACGCTGAGGTCCGAGCTGCCGCTCGACGACGCGCTGACCGTGATGCGCCGCGCCGCCACCCATCTCGCCCAGGTGGCGGACGCCTCCGGCAGGGTGCTCGGCGTGGTCGCGCTGGAGGACGTCCTGGAACTGCTCGTCGGCGAGGTCCGCGACCCCGCCCACCGCGCGGCCCCGGAGATCCGCCTCACCGAACCCCGCCCCAGCGGTGAACAGGCTCTCGCCACCTGAGCCGGACGCCCACCCGCCCGAGCCCGCGGCCGCCCGGCCGCGGGCTCGGGCACGTCCCGGCCCGGCCGGGCCCTCGTCCGTCAGGACCGCGGGGCCTCGCGACGGGCCGCGGGCGCCGTCACAGGGCCGACGGATCCTGCGGGCCCCGGCCCGACAGCACCTCGCCGTACGCCTGCATCAGGTCCGGCAGCCGCAGGGTCGCCAGATCGTCGCGGGTCAGGGTGCCGGGATAGCCGGACAGGCGCAGGTCGCGATAGGCGCAGCTCTTCTCGTACAGGGTGCGCAGGAACCGGCCGTTGCCGAGTTCGTCGATCCAGCCCTGGTCGACCACGTGCGCGGCGATGGAGCCCAGCTCGTCCAGCGCCTCCTCGTCCCACTGGTCGCCGTTCTCCGCGGCCAGCACCTTGCCTATCTCGGTGAGTTCGCCGGGACGGTACGAGGGGAAGTCCACGCGGCTGGTGAAGCGGGACGAGAGACCGGGGTTGGCGGCCAGCAGGCGGTCCATGCCCTCGGGATAGCCGGCGAGGATCACCACCAGGTGGTCCCGGTTGTCCTCGGCCCGCTTCAGCAGCACCTGGAGGGCCTCGTCGCCGTACGCGTCGCCCTTGCCGTACCCCGAGTTGGACAGCGAGTACGCCTCGTCCACGAAGAGCACCCCGCCGATCGCGGAGTCGATCAGCTCGTTGGCCTTGACGGCGGTCTGGCCCAGATACTCCCCGACCAGGTCGGCGCGCTGGGCCTCCACCAGATGGTCGCCGCCGAGCAGGCCGAGCGCGTAGAAGACGCGGCCGAGGATCCGGGCGACGGTGGTCTTGCCGGTGCCGGAGGGGCCGGAGAAGACGAAGTGTCGTTTCGGCGGCTGTACGGGCAGCCCCTGCCCGGCGCGCAGCCGGGCCATGTTCAACTGTGCCGACAACGCCTTGACCTGGCGTTTCACCGGCTCAAGCCCCACCATGCGCTCCAGCTCGGCGAGCGCCTGCTCGAGTAACGCGGGGTCGGTGGGACCGCTGGGCAGCGGACCGCCCGCGCCCGTGCCGCGCTCGCGCACCGAGGGTCCGGCCGGCGGCGGGAACGGTCCGGCGGCGGGCGGATCGGGTTCGTCCAGGCGCAGGTCCCGGCCCTCGGTGCCGAACAGCGGGTCCAGCACGTCGGGGCCGTCCACGCTGTCCTGGCCGGCCCCGGCGAGGGTGACCGCGGCGAAGTCGGCGGCCTCGTCGTCGTAGCCGTCGCCCTCGGCGATGGCGGCGAGCCGTGCCGAGGTGTCCATGAAGGCGGGGTCGACCCGGTGCACCGCCCGGTACAGGGGGAGCGCTGCGGCGCTGCGGCCGGTGCCCTCGTGCGCCCGCGCCAGCCAGTAGCGCAGCTCCTTGCGCTGCGGCTGCTCGCTGCGGCACCGCATCAGCGCGGCCGACAGCAGCGGCTCGGCCTGTCCGTACATCTCCAGCCTGACCCGGGCCATGCCGCCGAACAGCCCGGCCTCTATGCCGAGCATCGCGTCGTCGACCAGCGGGTCGGTGTGCCGTACGAGCTGCTCCCAGTCCTTGACCAGATAGGCCCGGCAGGCGTGCAGGAACCGGACCTGGGCGTCGGTGTCCACCGGCGGCAGCCCGGCCAGCGCCCGGTCCAGCTCGGGCACATGGCGGCCGTCCAGCCAGTGCGAGGCGTGCGCGAGCAGCAGATCGCGGGGGCTCTCCAGCACCGGCTGTACCCACCAGCCGAGCCAGTACCAGGAGTTGAGGGTGCGGCGGTGCCGGGTGCGCTGCTCGCCGAAGCGGTCGCGGTGGCGGAACATCCGCAGCAGCGCGGTCGTCGTGTCGACGCGCAGCGCGTGCAGTCCCAGCCAGCCGTCCGCCATCGCCGGATCCATCTCCACCGCGGCCCGGAACTCCTCCTCGGCCTGCGGATAGGCGCCCATGGTGTAGGCGTCCACGCCCCGCAGCCAGGCGAGGTCGGCCGGGGCCTCGGGGCCCTGCGTGCCGAAGTCCATCACGTCCCCCACAGACCGTGCCCCCGTAGGTTGGCCGCCGGACGGTCGCCCGGTGGCCGCCTTGGTCGAACCGCTGTGCCGCGGACCGGAGTTGCAGGTGCGCGAAGCAGTCGTTCGAAGGCCGCACCGAGGGCATCGTACCTGCGGGGCCGTCGCCCGCCGAAGGGTGCGGTGCACCCCGTTCGGCGCGGGAGGAGCGGACCGCGAGAAGAGCGGGAGCGGGACCGGAGCAGGAGGGGCGCGGGACGGGTGCGGGGCGGGCGCGGGGCGGGAGCGGAAAGGGAGCGGAGACAGTACATCCGATTTAGTGACCGTGGGTGACCGAATGGAGCCGTCCGGCGTCCGGATAGCGGTGTCCGGGCAGAACGAAGCCCCCGGTCACGGGGGAACAACCGGGGGCTTCGCGTCAGTGGGCGGTCTTCGATGACCGCACATTGAGAACGTAAGACCTGTACGGGCCCCCGGTCAAGCGAAGTTGGGACACTGGACCAAGTTCCTCCACAGGCGCCTTCACAAGTTCAGCACATTGCCTCCGGGTCCTCACCCTGCGTAGCGACTTGGTCCGGACCAGCCGCTCCCGCGGGGCCGGGCAGTACCTCGTACCCCTCGGCGGACCGGCGTACCAGGAGATCCGCGAAGGGCCGGGAGGGGTCGGCGGCGAAGTGCCGGCGCTCCGCCTCGACCCACCCGGACCAGAACTCCCGCTGCTCCGCGCCGTCCCGGGCCCGGCCGCGGGCCCAGGACTCCTCGCGCGGCAGGTCCATCCAGAGCAGCCGGGCCAGATGCGGGCGCAGCGCCCGGCGGCCCGCGCCCACCCCCTCGACCAGGACGACCGGCGCGGGCGCCAGCGTGCGCGAGGCGGGGCCGAAGCGCCGCGCCCGCCAGTCGTAGGGCGCGTAGCGGGCGTTCTCGCCCCGGCTGAGCGGACCGATCACCTCACGCAGCAGCCGCGCGTCCCACCCGAACAGCTCCGCGTGGCTCGCGACGTCGTCCAGGTGCAGGACCGGCGCACCGCCGAGCGCCGCGGCCAGCCGGGCGGCGAAGGTGGACTTCCCCGACCCGGCGTGCCCGTCGACGCCGATCAGGCGGACGGGGCCGCAGGACGGGGGGAGGCGGCGCAGCCGGGCGGCGAGGGAGTGAATGGCTGTTCCCGGGGGGAGCGGTGCGGGCGGAGGGGCGGGTGCCGACGTGATGGCATATTTACCGGGAACATTCTAGTGACCGGTCATACCGGACGTGCGCGACACCGCCGCGCGCACATTCGGGGAACGCGCGTCGGAACACCCTCAAGTCCCCCTCGCCGCACCGGCAATCACGGGACGAACATGTCGAGAATCGCGTTCCGGTTGTGCCTCGTGCTGAGTAAAGTGCCGTGAGCGCACCGTGAGGCATCGTGCGGGAACGGCAGGGGGAAGATGACCGCTGGGTTATTCGACGGGCAGTACGTCTGGCACCCGGCGGCGGACGACCGCGTACTCGCGAGTGTGTGCGTGGACATCCGGGCCGGCCGCTGGGCGAGTGCCCGTACGGCTCTCGCCGAGACACGCGCCGACTTCGGGCTGCGGGCGCACCGCTCCCTGGTGCTGGCCTCGGAGGCCGCCGACTCCGATCTCGCCGAACGCTGGCTGGCCGAGGAACCCGGCCCCGAATCCGCCCTGGTCTGGGCGCGGGTGGCGGTGCACCGGGCGCTGCGCGCGGCCGACGCCCGCGACGAGCGGGCCGCCGCGCTGGAGCGGATAGCGCTGTCGGCCTGCGACCGGGCCTCGGCGGTGGACCCGGCCGACCCCACGCCCTATGCGGCCAAGCTGGCCATGGCCCGGCTGCACCGGCTGCGCGACCCCGCGCCGCAGGGCCTGCTGACGGCTCCGCCCGGACCCTGGCGGCTGTTCGCGCACATCCTCTCCCTGGACCCCTGGCACCGCGAGGCGCACCACCGATTTCTGGCCTTCTTCTTCACCCGGCACGGCGGCTCGGTCAACGCGGCCTGGGACGTGGCCGCCTTCCTGAGCCAGCGCGCGCCCGCCGACTCGGCGCTGCGGCTGCTGCCGCTGGTCGCGCTGGTGGAGAGCTACGACCCCTCGCAACTGCTCGCCGACCGGGTCTGGGAGCAGCCGCAGTGGCGCTCCGCCGCGCTGGCGATCTACCGGAACTGGCTGCCCGCGGTGGCCGGTTACCGGTTCACACCGGTGCTGGACCTGGCCTATCTGGCGCATGCGCTGGTCCTGGCCGGCTGCGAGTTCGAGGCCCGTGCGGTGCTCACCGCCATGGGCCCCTACGCATCCCGGATGCCGTGGTGCGTCTTCGGCGACCCCGTGGAGCAGTTGTCCCGGGCGCGGCGGGCCTGCGGCCTGCCGGTGCCGACCTCCCCCTGAACCCTTGTCCGACCCCCCACCGAGAGAGAGGCCGACCGTGTCGGAACGGATACAGCTCCCACGTGCGAGAAACCGTGGCGCAGCCGCCGCCCCGGGCGCGTTCGACGACGACGCGACCCTGCACGCGATGGGTTATCCGAGAAAACTCACCCGCCGTTTCAAGGCATTCGACAATTTTGCGATCTCCTTCACCATCATCAATATAATCTCCGGTATTTTCTCGTCCTTCGGATTCGGAATGAACGCGGGCGGCCCCCGCATTCTCGTATTCGGCTGGATCGGCGTCTCCGTCATGGTGCTCTTCGTCGGCGCTGCCATGGGCGAGGTGGCCTCCGCCTATCCGACGAGCGGCGCGCTGTACTTCTCGGCGGGCAAACTCGCCCGCCGGCACAAGGGCGCCTGGTCCTGGTACACCGGCTGGCTGAACTTCGTCGGCCAGGTGGGCGGCACCGCGGCCACCGGGTACGCGGCGGCCACCTTCATCCAGGCGTTCATCGCGCTCCAGTGGTCCGACTACCGGCCGACCGCCCACCAGACGGTGCTGATCACCGCGCTCATCATCGTGCTCCAGGGGCTCGCCAACACCTTCACGGTGCAGTTGGTCGCGGTACTGAACCGGATCTCCGTGTGGTGGCTGCTGATCGGGATGGTGGTCATCGTCACCGCGCTGATCGCCGTCCCCGATCATCACCGTCCGGCGTCGTTCGTCACGCATTTCGCGAACAACACCGGTTTCACAAGCGGACTTTACGGCGGGCTCCTCGGTCTGCTGGTCACCAGCTGGACCTTCACCGGCTTCGACGGCAGCTTCCACATGTCCGAGGAAACCGTGCAGGCGACCGTCAACGCGCCCCGGGGCATCGTCCGCGCCATCGGCTATTCCGCGATCACCGGCCTGATCCTCATGCTCGCGCTCGTCTACAGCACTCGGGACTACGCGCATGTGGCGAGCACGGACGCGCCACCCGTCCAGATCCTCATCGACGCGCTCGGCCTGGGCACGGCCAAGGCGCTGCTGCTGATCGTCATCGGGGCCATGCTCTTCTGCGGACTGGCCAACCTCACCAGCAACACCCGGCAGATCTTCGCCTTCTCCCGGGACGGCGCCATGCCCGGCTCCCGCTGGTGGCACTCGGTCTCCCCGCGCACCCGCACCCCCGTCAAGGCGGTCTGGCTGGCGGTCGCCTGCTCGCTGGCGCTGATCCTGCCCGGCTGGTGGTCGCACACCGCCTTCACCGCCATCGTCAGCGTCAACGTCGTCGGGCTCTTCCTCGCCTACGCCGTCCCGATCCTGCTCCGGCTGCGCCTGGGCGACGAGTTCCAGCGGGGCCCCTGGCACCTGGGCCGCTGGAGCCGCCCGGTCGGTGTCGTGGCCGTCACCTGGATCGCGCTGAGCAGCATCCTGTTCATGCTCCCGCAGGCGTCGCCGATCACCGCCGACTCCTTCAACTACGCCCCGATCGCCCTCGGCGTGGTCCTGCTCGTCGCCACCGTCTGGTGGTTCGCCACGGCCCGCCGCCGCTTCCAGGGCCCGGTCAGCTACGGCCGCCCGGACGAGGTCGCGGCGATGGACCTGATCTGAGGGGGCGCTCACGGGTGCCCGGCGGATCCGGCGGGCACCGCGCCGGACCCGGTTCCCCGGTGGACCGGGCCCTGATCGCGGGGTGAGCGGGCGGGACGGGCGGGACCGGAGGCCCCCGGCCCTGCGGGGGCCTGCCGAGCGGGGTCCCGTCGAGCGGAGTCCCGCGAAAGCCCGGGTGGACCCTGCGGTCGGCCGCTCGTCGGACCACCGGCCGGAGACGGCGCCGTCCGTCCGGGCTCCGGTCCGGGGCGGCGCCTCCGGGACGGTGCCCAGGGCTGTCCGGTGCCGGGTTGTCGGCCCCGGCTCGGCCTGCGCGGCCCCGGGTGGCCCGGCCGGGCCCGCGCGGTCCTGAGGGCGCCGGGCCCCGGCCCCCGGCCCCGGGTCCTCGGCCCACCGGAGGCGCCGGCCCCCGGCTCCGGACCCGTGCCCCGGCCCCCGGCCCACCGGAGGCGCCGGCCCCCGCCTCCGGCTCCGGCACCCCGGGGCACCCCTCGGCATCCGGGTCACCCCGGGGCGTCCCGCGGTGCCATCCCCACCCGAGTCCCCGACCTGCGCCGATGCGCGTCCCATGCCAGTGGTGGAGACCAATATTGCTGGGCGTGGCGTGCGACGAAGTGCTGGCAGGAGGCGGTCGCCGCCGCCATAGTGGGCGCATCCCGTGCACGGACCGGTCACCCGCCCCGACTCGGACACCTGGGGGTCTTCCACCCATGAGCGGACTCGAACAACCCTCCCGCCGATCCGTCCTGGCCGCCGCGGTCGCCGCCGCCGTGACGGGCACAGTCACCCCGGCCGCCGCCGCACCGCGCGGTCCGGCGGACTCCGCCGGCCCCGGCATCCTCTCCGGCGCCGGCCGCACCCCGGCCCGCCCCGTCGACTACCGCGCCTGGACGACGTACAGCGACTGGCGCGGCGGCGCCGGGCACGGCACCCGGGTGTCGCCCGGCCCCCGCGCGGGCCTGGAGATCGCCGCCCCGGCGGGCACCACCGACTACACCGACCCGCACACCGGCACCACCGCCCCGTGGGAGTACGCCACCTGGACCGGCCCGCGCCACCGCCTCGCCGTCCCCGCCACCGAGGCGATCGCCTCCTGGAACGCGCACACCCCGCCCGGCACCTGGCTCCAGGCGGAGCTGCGGGGCACGTACTCCGACGGCACCGACACCCCCTGGTACGTGATGGGCCGCTGGGCCGCCGGTGACCAGGACATCAAGCGGACCTCCGTCGACGACCAGAGCGACGGCAGAAGCACGGTCTGGACGGACACCCTCTCCGTGGACGACCCGGCCTCCGGTCTGCGCCTGGCCGCCTACCGGCTGCGGCTCACCCTGTACCGCAGGCCCGGCACCCGTCTCACGCCGACCGTCCACCGGGTCGGCGCCATGGGCTCAGACGTGCCCGACCGCTTCACCGTCCCCGCCTCCGCACCCGGCGCCGTGGGCACGGAACTCGGCGTCCCGCGCTACTCGCAGGAGATCCACGCGGGCCAGTACCCGCAGTACGACAACGGCGGCGAGGCGTGGTGCAGCCCGACCTCCTCGCAGATGGCCGTGGAGTACCTGGGCGGCCGGCTCACCCCCGCCCAACTGGCCTGGGTCGACCCGTCCTACACCGACCCGCAGGTCTGCCACGCGGCCCGCTCCACCTACGACAGCCAGTACGAGGGGTGCGGCAACTGGCCCTTCAACGCGGCCTACGCCGCGACGTTCGCCGGCCTCCAGGGCGTGGTCACCCGGCTCGGCTCGCTCACCGACCTGGAGACGCTGATCGCCGCCGGTCTCCCGGTCGTCACGTCCCAGTCCTTCCTCAAGTCCGAGCTGACCGGCGCCGGTTACGGCACTTCCGGCCATCTGATGACGGTCGTCGGCTTCACCGCCGAGGGGGACGTGATCGCGAACGACCCGGCCTCTCCCGGCGACGAGGCGGTACGGCGCGTCTACCGGCGCCGTGAGTTCGAGAACATCTGGCTCAGGACCAAGCGCCACAACGACGCCGGGAAGGTCGTCTCCGGCAGCGGCGGTGTCTGCTACCTGTACTTCCCCGTGCGCCTCTCCCCGCGCAGGCGCCGGGCGCTCCAGGCGGTGGGCGTGCGCTGACCGGCGGCTCACGCGCGCGAAGGCCCCGGGCGACCGGGGCCTTTCCTGTGACCAAGCCCACCGCCGCCGCGGGCGCCGGCGGTGGCAAGGTGGACGGGAGGCGGGCGCAGTGCCCGCGGGGGAGTCCACCCGGCCCGTCAGACCCTGCGAGAGATCATGAGCGCTCCATCGGCCACCGCCGCCGCACCCGCCCGCGTCCGCACCGGCGGCCCCCAGGACGACGGCGACGGCGCCAAGATCGTCGAACACGTACTCGGCTGGACGCTGGTCGTCGTGATCGCCATGCTCGTGGCCCAGCTCGGTCTCCTCTGACCCGCCCGCACTCCCGCCGCTGCCTTTTCCGTCCGGCCCCTGTCCGGCCGCCGGTCCACTCCTGCCCGGCCGCAGGGACACCCTTGCCCGCCCGCAGGGACACCCTTGCCGCACCCCTGCCGGGCGCCGATCCGCCGGCTCGCGGGAACGTGGTTCGGCCTTTCTTGAAGTAAGCGGTCGTTAACCGGTGACTCCATGCCTCTGATCGGGCATACTCACAGCGCACAGCCGCTGGTCAGCCGCTTCCCGCGACCCGGGAGGGCAGCCGTCGGCAGGCCCGAGGAGACCCCCGGCGGAGCCGCCCCACAGGGTGCTGTCCGCCAGTGCCCGACAGGGAGGAGAGCGTCGCCATGCCCGACCGCGCCCCGCAGCCGGTGGACCGGCAACTGCCCACGGACGAGGCCCGGGAGCTGATCTCGCTCGTCCGCGACATCGCCCAGCGCGAGATCGCCCCGAAGGCGGCCGAGGAGGAGGACGCCGGACGCTTCCCGCGCGAGGTCTTCGGCCTGCTGTCCCGCTCCGGCCTGCTCGGCCTGCCCTACGACGCCGAGCACGGCGGCGGCGAGCAGCCCTACGAGGTCTACCTCCAGGTCCTGGAGGAGCTGGCGGCGGCCCGTCTCACCGTGGGCCTCGGCCTGAGCGTGCACACCCTGGCCGCCTACGGGCTCGCCACGTACGGCAGCAAGGAGCAGCGCGCCGAGCACCTGCCCGCGATGCTCGGCGGCGGACTGCTCGGTGCCTACGCCCTGTCCGAACCCGCCGCCGGCTCCGACGCCGCCTCGCTCAGCACCAAGGCGGTCCGCGACGGCGACGGCTGGGTGCTCAGCGGCACCAAGTCCTGGATCACCCACGGTGGCATCGCCGACTTCTACACGGTCATGGCCCGCACCGGCGGACCCGGCCCGCGCGGGATCACCGCCTTCCTGGTGCCCGGCGACGCCGAAGGGCTGAGCGCCGCCGCGCCGGAGAAGAAGATGGGCCTGAAGGGCTCGCCCACCGCGCAGCTCCACCTCGACGGGGTGCGGGTGGGCGACGACCGGCGGCTCGGCGAGGAGGGCCAGGGCTTCGCCATCGCACTGGCCGCGCTCGACTCGGGACGGCTCGGCATCGCGGCCTGCGCCATAGGCGTGGCGCAGGCGGCCCTGGACGAGGCGGTCGGGTACGCCACCGACCGGCACCAGTTCGGGCGGCCCATCGCCGACTTCCAGGGGCTGCGCTTCATGCTCGCCGACATGGCGACCCAGATCGAGGCGGGCCGGTCGCTCTATCTGGCGGCGGCCCGGCTGCGCGACGCCGGCAAGCCGTTCTCCCGGCAGGCCGCCATGGCCAAGCTGTTCTGCACGGACGCGGCGATGAAGGTGACCACCGACGCCGTCCAGGTGCTCGGCGGATACGGCTACACCGCGGACTTCCCGGTCGAGCGCTATCTGCGCGAGGCCAAGGTGCTCCAGATCGTCGAGGGCACCAACCAGATCCAGCGCATGGTCGTCGCCCGGCACGTGGCCGGACCCGAGACCCGCTGAACCGCCCGGGGCGGGGTCCGGCGGCGAGCCGCCGTCCGGGCCCGTCAGGGGCAGCCGCGCCCCGGCAGCGCGCGCGGGCGCACGGACCCCGCACCAGGGCGCGCCGTTGCGCGCCCATGGCACGGGAAGGTGCCGCGGAAGGCCGCGGCGGCCGTGGACAGCGGTGAAGAGAAGCGAAGAAGGGCGAAGAGCGGCGGAGGCCGAGGCCGGGCGGCGCCCGGCCGCTCAGGCGGCCTGGCGGCGCATCGCCGGCGCGGCCGTCCGCATCGGGCGCGAGCCCGGACCGCCGACGTGCGAGAAGGGCTGCATCCGCCAGTCGAGCCCCTGCGGGAGCGTCAGCAGCAGGGCGGTCTGCTGCTCCTGGGGTCCGGCGGACTCGTCCGCGGGCCGGGCCTCCGTGGCGTTGCGGCCGGTGCCGGCGCAGACGGTGAGGCCGAACGGGTTCCACGGCGAGGCGCACAGCGCGTGCTCCGGCAGGATCTCCTCGTCCGCCAGCAGCGCGATGGGCTGCGCGCACTCCGGGCAGACCACCCGGAACATCTCGAAGGTGTCGTAGGTGTCGAAGTCCTCGCCGAACTCGTCCGGTTCGACGCCCTCCGGCTGGGGCTCGCTCACCGGCTGCTGCCGCTTGGGCACGGAACGACCAGGGCGCTTAAGACTCTGCATGGGATTCTCCCCCTAAGGCTGGGCCGTGAAGGCGCTGCGGCCTCGACCACAGCAAGCACTTCCCGTCCGGTCTCGGCGGTAATCACGAGGACATCACGAAGCGCGTCCGGCTGTTTGTGGCGTTGGTCACATGCCACGCACAGGTGCCCGCCGCGTCCCGTTTGTCCTCCGGTGCGCCCCGGCTGGCGCCCCCTGCCGGACGGATCCCGGGCCGACCGGGCCCGAAGGCGGCGCGACCCGGGCCGCCGAGGTATCCGGAGAGATCAACCGCACTGTAGGTTCTTGCGCCATGGAGGAGCTGGACCGACAGATCGTGCAGCTGCTCGTCAAGGACGGGCGGATGAGCTACACCGACCTGGGCAAGGCCACGGGCCTGTCCACGTCTGCCGTGCACCAGCGGGTGCGGCGGCTCGAACAGCGTGGCGTCATCCGCGGGTACGCCGCGGTCGTCGACGCCGAGGCCGTCGGGCTGCCCATGACCGCCTTCATCTCGGTCAAACCCTTCGACCCCAGCGCCCCCGACGACATCGCGGACCGCCTGGCCGGTGTGCCCGAGATCGAGGCGTGCCACAGCGTGGCCGGCGACGAGAACTACATCCTCAAGGTGCGCGTCGCCACCCCGCACGAACTGGAGGAGCTGCTGGCCCGGGTGCGGACCCTGGCGGGCGTGTCGACGCGTACCACGGTGGTCCTGTCGACCCCCTACGAGGCGCGCCCCCCGCGGATCTGAGCGGCCCGGCACGCGGGGCACCGGCCCTGCGTGCGGGAGCGCGCGGGTGAGGCGCGAGACTGGGGCGCATGAGTGAGCGCACCGCCGAACCGCAGACCGTCCTCCTCCGCCGCGGCGAGGTCCACAGTCCCGCCGACCCGTTCGCCACCGCCATGGTCGTCGAGGCCGGACATGTCGCCTGGGTCGGCTCCGAGGGTGCCGCCGACGCCTTCGCGGACGGTGTCGACGAGGTGGTCGACCTGGACGGCGCCCTGGTCACCCCGGCGTTCACCGACGCCCATGTGCACACCACGAGCACCGGTCTCGCGCTCACCGGCCTCGACCTGTCCGACGCGCCCTCCCTGGAGGCGGCCCTGGCCCGGGTGCGCGAGTTCGCCGCCGCCCGCCCCGGCGACCGGGTCCTGCTCGGCCACGGCTGGGACGCGGCCCGCTGGCCCGGCGGGCGCCCGCCCACGCGCGCGGAGCTCGACGAGGCCACCGGCGGACGCCCGCTCTACCTCAGCCGGATCGACGTCCACTCCGCGGTCGTCACCACCGCCCTCCTCGACCTGGTACCGGCCGTCTCCGGGCCCGTGGACGGCCCGCTGACCGCCGGTGCCCACCACGCGGTGCGGGCCGCCGCGTTCGGCGCCGTCACGCCCGCCCAGCGCACCGCGGCGCAGCGCGCCGCGCTCGCCCGCGCCGCCTCCCTGGGCATCGGCTCCGTCCACGAGTGCGGCGGCCCGGACATCTCCTCCGAGGACGACTTCACCGGCCTGCTCGCCCTCGCCGCCGAGGAGCCCGGCCCCCGGGTCGTCGGCTACTGGGCCGAGGAGGACGTCGACAAGGCACGCCGCCTCGGGGCGCTCGGCGCGGCCGGGGACCTCTTCGTCGACGGCTCCATCGGCTCGCACACCGCCTGTCTGCACGCGCCGTACGCCGACGCCCGGAGCACCGGCACCTCCTACCTCGACGCGGACGCCGTCGCCGCCCACGTCGCCGCCTGCACGGAGGCCGGCCTCCAGGCCGGTTTCCACGCCATCGGCGACGCCGCCGTCTCCGCCGTCGTGGACGGGATGCGCGCCGCCGCCGAGAAGGTGGGCCTGGCCCGCGTGCGCGCCGCCCGGCACCGCGTCGAGCATGCCGAGATGCTCACCCCGCAGACCATCGCGGCCTTCGCCGAGCTGGGGCTCACCGCGTCCGTGCAGCCCGCCTTCGACGCGCTGTGGGGCGGCGAGGACGGCATGTACGCCCGGCGGCTCGGCCCCGAGCGGGCACGCACCTTGAACCCGTTCGCCGCGCTGCTGCGCGCCGGTGTCCCGCTCGCCCTGGGCTCCGACAGCCCCGTCACCCCGCTGGACCCGTGGGGCACCGTGCGGGCGGCGGCCTTCCACCGCACACCCGAGCACCGGATCTCGGTGCGGGCCGCGTTCACCGCCCACACCCGCGGCGGCTGGCGCGCGACCGGCCGTGACGACGCCGGTGTCCTGGTGCCCGGCGCGCCCGCGGACTACGCCGTGTGGCGCACCGGCGAGCTGGTCGTCCAGGCCCCCGACGACCGGGTCGCCCGCTGGTCGACCGACCCGCGCTCGGGCACCCCGGGCCTGCCCGACCTCGGCGCGGGCCGCGAACTGCCCGTCTGCCTGCGGACGGTGGTGGGCGGCCGGACCGTCTTCGTACGGCCGGGCGAGTGATCTACGGGGGCGGCGCGGCGGCGGTGATCGCCCGCCGCCCCGTCGCGCGACCTGCGCATCCTCGGCACCCGGCGCACCGATGGGGCCGTCCGGGCAGGTCAGATCCGTGTTTGACAGGCGACGGCAGGTGGCCGGTAGGTTCTGCCGGGTCCACCACCGGACGCACGGCCGGGGAACGTCCGTACCCGCGTCGCAGCGCCGCTGGGTCAGGGACGGTGTGCCGCACCGGGTCACCGTCGCTGGGAGCCAGGCTCAGCGTCCGCGTCGGCGGGGGAACGTTCCGGGCGGTCGGCGAGGTGTGACCCGGGTGGGGCCCGGTCGCTCAGTAGACAACGGCTCTCGGTCGATCCGCAGCCAGCGGGTCCCAGGTCGGCCCGAAGGGCGCCGGGCCCTCTCTGCGAAAAAGAGGATTCTTACCCCACTCCGGCGGAACCGACACCCCGGAATGCACGTCGCGTCGCATCAGCCCAGGCCGTGGCCACTATGGTGGTCCCCTGCGTACGGACATGAAGGGGCAGCAGTGAACCACGGCGACGGCACCCTCGCGGCTGGGGCCAAGGAGAGGCGGTTCGGTCCGCTCGGTACGGCACTGGTGATCATTCCGACCTACAACGAGGCGGAGAACATCAAGTCGATCGTGGGCCGGGTCCGCAAGGCCGTTCCCGAGGCGCACGTCCTCGTGGCCGACGACAACAGCCCCGACGGCACCGGCAAGCTCGCCGACGAGCTGGCCGGGGAGGACGGGCGCGTCCACGTCCTGCACCGCAAGGGCAAGGAAGGGCTCGGCGCCGCCTATCTCGCGGGCTTCCGCTGGGGCCTGGAGCGCGACTACGGCGTGCTGGTCGAGATGGACGCCGACGGCTCCCACCAGCCCGAGGAACTGCCCAGGCTGCTGACCGCCCTCAAGGGCGCCGACCTGGTCCTCGGCTCCCGCTGGGTGCCGGGCGGGCGCGTGGTCAACTGGCCCAAGTCCCGCGAGTTCCTCTCCCGCGGCGGCAGCACCTACTCGCGGCTCATGCTGGACGTCCCGATCCGCGACGTGACCGGCGGCTACCGGGCGTTCCGGCGCGAGACCCTGGAGGGTCTCGGCCTGGACGAGGTGGCCTCCCAGGGGTACTGCTTCCAGGTCGACCTGGCCCGGCGCGCCATCCGGGCCGGCTTCCACGTCGTGGAGGTGCCCATCACCTTCGTGGAGCGCGAGCTCGGCGACTCCAAGATGAGCCGCGACATCGTCGCCGAGGCCCTGTGGCGGGTCACCTCCTGGGGCGTGGGGGAGCGCGTGACCAAGCTCACCGGCCGGGGCGGCGGCACCCGCTCGTAGGGTCCGGCGCCGGTGCCCGCCCCCGTCCGGCCGTGGGCACCCGCTTATCCCGTGCTGAGCCGGGCCCAGGCACACTGGGAGTATGACGACAGGCGCTCCGACCTCCCCGCACTCCACCACCAGGCCCCGGCGCTCGCGGCTGCGCAGGTTCCTGCCGCTGGGCGTGGCCGTGTGGCTGGTGCTGGAGATCTGGCTGCTGACGCTCGTGGCGGGCGCGGCCGACGGACTGACCGTGTTCCTGCTGCTGGTGGCCGCCTTCGTGCTCGGCGCCGTGGTGATCAAGCGGGCGGGCCGCCGCGCCTTCCAGAACCTCAACGAGACGCTCCAGCGCGGCACCGCCCCCTCCGACCGGCGCGGGGGCAACGGCCTGATGATGCTGGGCGGCCTGCTCCTGATGATCCCCGGCATGATCTCGGACGTGGCGGGTCTGCTGCTGCTTCTCCCGCCGGTCCAGCGGGCCGTCGGCCGCCTCGCCGAGCGCACGGTGGAGCGCAGGCTCCGCACGGTCGGTCCGGGCACCCTGGGCGACGCCTTCCAGCAGGCCCGTATGCACCGCCCCGACGGCAAGGTCGTCCAGGGCGAGGTCATCAGGGACGACCGGCCCGGCGACGCCCCGCGCGAGCAGCGCCCGCCGCTGAACCGCTGACCGGGCCGCCCGGCCGGGGCACGCCCCGGAGAACAGAACAGGACGGGCGCCGTACGTGGATCACGTACGGCGCCCGTCCTGCTTGGGGTGCGCTGGTAACCGGCTCACGCCACGCGGGACTACGCGCTCTTGCGGCTGTCCCGGGGATGAACAGCGATGTTCATCGCCCCGGACCGCAGCACGGCGAGACGCTCCTCGAGGACCTCTTCGAGCTCCTCGCGGGTGCGCCGCTCCATCAGCATGTCCCAGTGCGTACGCGCCGGCTTGGCCTTCTTCTCCTCCGGGCCGTCGCCGTCCACCAGGAGTGCCTGGGCCCCGCAGACCTTGCACTCCCACTCCGGCGGGATCTCCGCCTCGACCGAGAAGGGCATCTCGAAGCGATGTCCCTTCTCGCATGCGTACTCCACGGCCTGGCGCGGGGCCAGGTCGATGCCGCGGTCCGTCTCGTAGCTGGTCACCACGAGGCGCGTGCCGCGAAGAGCTCGCTCACTCATGAATCGTGCCTCCCGGGCTTGTCGCCCACAGGACAGGTGTCGCTGTCGTCGTCATCCGGTCAACGTCCGGTCGGCGGTAAAGATTCCCGTTCCGATGTCCCGTTCCGGGTCATGTGTCGCCGTCGTAGCCGCAGCCTTGTCAACCAGTGCAGTACCCACCGGCGCCCGGTTTGTCACATCTGCAAGGAGATGTCACCCAGCGTTTCGGCATCTTTGACGCGCAGTAACGGTACGCCTGGCAGGCCAAACGCGTACACTACAGCGCTTTCGCCCTCAGTGCTAAATCCGGTCGGGCACCGGATTCCCCGCGTCCCGGATCGCCCGCCCCACCGGCACCCGCGCGAGCAGCGCGAACCCGATCACGAAGAACACCACCAGCGAGACGATCGCGTCCCGGTAGCTCCCGGTCAGCTGATAGGTGAGCCCGAACAGCAGCGGCCCCAGCCAGCTCATCCCCCGGTCGCTCATCTCGTACGCCGAGAAGTACTCCGCCTCCTTGCCCGGCGGCACCAGATGCGAGAACAGCGACCGGGACAGCGCCTGGCTGCCGCCGAGGACGAGCCCGATCCCGGCCGCCAGCACGAAGAACCACACCGGCGCGCGGGCCGGCAGGAAGAACCCGGCGGCCAGGATCACCGTCCAGGCGGCCAGCGACCCGAGGATCGTGCGCTTGGCCCCGTGCACCCGGGCCAGCCGTCCCATCCCGAGCGCCCCGGCCACCGCCAGCACCTGCACCATCAGCACCGCCGTGATCAGCGTCGACTGGCCGAGTCCCAGTTCCTCCGAGCCGTACACCGACGCCTGCGAGATCACCGTCTGGATGCCGTCGTTGTAGACGAGGTACGCCAGCAGGAAGGCCAGCGTGCGCGGCTTGCCGCGCATGTCCCGCACCGTGGCCGCCAACTGACGCCAGCCGTGCCGCCCGGACGGCGCCGGCCGGTCCGTGCGCCGGTCGCGCAGCCGGGTCAGCGGCACGAGGGTGAAGACGCCCCACCACAGCCCCGCCGAGGCCAGGCAGATGCGCACCGCCATCGCCTCGGACACCCCGAAGGAGTCGTGCGCGGTGAACAGCACCAGATTCGCCACCAGGACGAGCGACCCGGCCGCGTAGCCGAACGCCCAGCCCCGGGAGGAGACCGCGTCGCGCTCGTCGGGGGCCGCGATCTGCGGCAGATAGGAGT
The DNA here is from genome assembly GCF_058344915.1 of Streptomyces sp. PL-25. Lineage (NCBI taxonomy): Bacteria > Bacillati > Actinomycetota > Actinomycetes > Kitasatosporales > Streptomycetaceae > Streptomyces > Streptomyces sp. PL-25. Next base: position 1,119,860 of record NZ_CP136997.1, on the reverse strand, counting down.
TGTAGAGGACCATCGAGACGGCGACCGAGGCGTTGGCCACGATCAGCAGCCCGCCACCGAGCAGATAGCGGTCGCCGTCCAGGAAGAACAGGCCCGCCGTCGCCGCCGCGCCCACATAGGCGGCGGCCGCCAGCAGCGGCTTCTTGCGGCCGGTGCGGTCCGCCGCGGCGCCCGCCATCGGCATGAGCACGATCGCGACCACCACGGACACCGAGACGCAGTACGCGAAGAACGACCCGGCCCGCACCGGGACGCCCAGCGGGTGCACATACCCGTCGGCGTCCGCTGCGGCCCGCGCCACCGTGGTGAGGTACGGCCCGAGGAACACGGTGAGCACGCTGGTCGAGTAGACGGAGCAGGCCCAGTCGTAGAAGTACCAGCCGTGCTGCTCGCGCCGCCGCGCGGCGCCGTCGCCGTCCTCGGGGGAGGCCGCCGTGCTCCGCCCAGGGGGGACGCCCATGGCCCCCACGGTGCCGGTACCCACTCGCGCCCTCGCCTCCCCGCCGCTGCCGCCGCGCCGCCCGGGACCCGGACGCGCCGGGCTCAGACCCAGACGCCCCGCTCCTGAAGGACCGTACGCAGCGTGTCGATGTGATCGGTCATGATGCCATCGACACCGAGGTCCAGGAGCCGCTGCATCTCCTCCGCCTCGTTGACCGTCCACACATGCACGTGCAGCCCCCGCGCGTGCGCCGCGCGGACGAACAGCCGGTCGACCACCGGGACGCCCGACTGGGACACCGGCACCTGCACGGCCACCGCCGAGCGGCGCGGCACGAGCGGCACACCCCAGGAGCGCAGCCGCAGTTCCAGCACCCCGCGCCTGCCGTACGACGTGGCCAGGCGCGGTCCCGCCAGCCGCCGCGCCCGCACCACGCGCGCCTCGGAGAACGATCCGACGCACACCCGCCCCCAGGCGTCCGCGCGGTCGAGCACGTCCAGCAGGGGCAGCAGCGCGGGCTCCGCCTTGACGTCGACGTTCCAGCGCACCTCGGGGAAGGCGGCCAGCAGGTCCTCGAAGAGCGGGACCGGCTCGCGGCCCGCCACGCGCGCCCGGCTCACCTCCCGCCACGGCAGCTCGGCGATCCGGCCCGCGCCGTCGGTCACCCGGTCCAGCGTCGCGTCGTGGAAGGCGACCAGACGTCCGTCGGCGGTGGCGTGCACATCGGTCTCGATGTACCGGTAGCCCCGCTCCACCGCCCGCCGGAACTGGGCCGCCGTGTTCTCCAGGCCGTCGGCCGCCCCGCCGCGGTGCGCGAAGGCGATCGGGCCCGGATGGTCGAGATAGGGGTGGCGTACATGCGTGGTCACGGACGCAGTATCACCCGTTCGGGTGTACCAGCGGCAACGGCGGCGCCGCTGCCGGGAGCCCCGGGCACGGCGAAGACGCGCAGAAAGAACTGGGCCAGCGGCCCGATGGAGACCGCGTACAGCACGGTGCCCGCGCCGATGGTGCCGCCGAGGGCGAAGCCGGTGGCCACCACCGCCACCTCGACGGCCGTGCGCATCAGCCGGATCGACCGGCCGGTGCGCCGGTGCAGCCCCGTCATCAGCCCGTCCCGGGGGCCGGGCCCGAAGCGGGCGGAGATGTACAGGCCCGTCGCCACGCCGTTGAGCAGGACGCCCGCCACCAGCACCGGGATCCGCACCGCCAGGGTGTGCGCGTCCGGCACCAGGGCGAGGGTGCCATCCATGGCCAGTCCGACGACGAACACGTTGGAGACGGTGCCGAGGCCGGGCCGCTGGCGCAGCGGGATCCACAGCAGCAGCACCACCGCCCCCACCGCGATCGACACCACTCCGATCGTGAGCCCGGTCAGCTCGGCCAGGCCCTGGTGCAGTACGCCCCAGGGTTCCAGGCCGAGTCCGGCCTCCACGAGGAGCGCGGAACTGGCGCCGTACAGCGCGAGACCCGCGTAGAGCTGGACGAGGCGCCGCCCGAGGCGGTCCGGCGTGGACAAAGTGCCCCCCTGATGGTGGAAGTGGACTGACGCGTGACACTCTGTGGCGTGGGGAAGAGACCCATCCATGGCCAATTCGGGGAAGGTGGACTGGTCTGCATGGCGCAGTGGACTTCTGCGGTGGGCGCGGCGCAGCTCGCCCGGCAGCTCAGCTCCCAGCAGGACCGGCCGGCGGGGCCCGGCTCCCGCCGCCCGCCCGCCTACCGGGCACTCGCGGACGGCATCCGACTGCTGGTCCTGGAGGGCCGCGTCCCCGTGGCCGCCCGGCTGCCCGCCGAGCGCGAACTGGCCCTGGCCCTGTCCGTCAGCCGCACCACCGTCGCCGCCGCCTACGAGGCGCTGCGCACCGAGGGCTTCCTGGAGTCCCGGCGCGGGGCCGGCAGCTGGACCGCCGTCCCGGCCGGGAACCCGCTGCCCGCGCGCGGGCTCGAACCCCTCCCGCCGGAGGCCCTGGGCTCGATGATCGACCTGGGCACCGCCGCGCTGCCCGCGCCCGAGCCCTGGCTCACCCGCGCCGTGCAGGGCGCCCTGGAGGAACTGCCGCCCTACGCGCACACCCACGGCGACTATCCGGCGGGGCTGCCCGCGCTGCGCGCGATGATCGCCGACCGCTACACCGCCCTCGGCATCCCGACCATGCCGGAGCAGATCATGGTCACCACCGGGGCCATGGGCGCCATCGACGCGATCTGCCACCTCTTCGGCGGCCGGGGCGAGCGCATCGCCGTGGAGTCGCCCTCCTACGCCAACATCCTCCAGCTGATGCGCGAGGCGGGCGCCCGGCTGGTGCCCGTCGCCATGGCCGAGGGCCTGACCGGATGGGACGTCGACCGCTGGCGCCAGGTGCTGCGGGAGGCCGCGCCCCGGATCGCCTACGTCGTCGCCGACTTCCACAACCCGACCGGCGCCCTCGCCGACGAGGACCAGCGGCGCCGCCTGGTGGAGGCGGCCCGTTCGGCGGGCACGGTGCTCGTCGTCGACGAGACCATGAGCGAGCTGCACCTCGATCCCGGTGTGGAGATGCCGCGGCGGGTGTGCGGCTTCGACCCGGCCGGGTCCACGGTGATCACCGTGGGATCCGCCAGCAAGGCGTTCTGGGCGGGCATGCGGATCGGCTGGGTGCGCGCCGCGCCCGACGTGATCCGCAGCCTCGTCGCCGCGCGGGCCTACGCCGACCTGGGCACCCCGGTGCTGGAACAGCTCGCCGTCAACTGGCTGTTCGGCACCGGCGGCTGGGAGCAGGCCGTCGAGCTCCGCCGGGCCCAGGCCCGCGACAACCGCGACGCGCTGGTCGCGGCGGTCCGCCGCGAGCTGCCCGCCTGGGAGTTCGAGGTCCCCCGGGGCGGTCTGACCCTGTGGGTGCGCACGGGCGGACTGTCGGGCTCGCGCCTGGCGGAACTGGGGGAGCGGGTGGGCGTCCGCGTCCCCTCCGGGCCGCGCTTCGGTGTCGACGGCGCCTTCGAGGGATATGTCCGGCTGCCGTTCACCGTGACGGGAGCGGTCGCGGAGGAGGCGGCGATCCGCCTGGCGGCGGCGGCCCGGCTGGTGGAGTCGGGTGCCTCCGGGGGCGGCGAGTCGCCGCGGACGTTCGTGGCGTAGCGCGTGGGGCGGGGCGCGTTGGTTGCGTAGCTGGGAGGGCATCCGGCTGCCGTGCGCCGTGGCGGGGCGGTCGCGAAGGAGGCGGCGGTCCGGGTGGTGGAGTCGGTCCGGGTGGTGGAGTCGGGTGCCTGCGGGGGCGGTGAGTCGTCCCCGGACGCGGCCGGGGAAGGCCGCCGCCCGGCGGCTCAGGACGGCTCGCCCACGGCCGCCTCCGGCGCCAGCGCTTCCTCGACCGCTTCCGCCGCCGCCTCCGTCCCCTCCGTCCCCTCCGTGTCCGCCGTCTCCGTCCCGGCCGCCTCCGCCGCCTCGGCCGCCCGCACGGACTTGGTGAACCGGGCGGACTTCGCGGACCTGGCCACCGCCTCCGGAGGCTCCGGGACCGTCTCGCCGTCCGCCGGTGTGGTCTTCGGCGGCAGCAGATCCTGCACGGCCGTGCGCAGCGCGTCCCCGGCGGAGTCGTCGTACGGGTCGGGGGTCGCCGGCACCTGGAGCCGGTGCACGGGCCCGGTGCCCAGCCGGGCGTACCCGCGTCCGGGCGGCACGACCGGCGGCGGCGTGGTGTGGGGCGGCGCCCCGAGCACTGCCTTGAGCTGCTCCGCCGTGGCGGGCCCGAGCACGACACGCGCGCGCGTGTGCTGGCGCAGCGCGTCGCTCAGCGCCTCCGCGCTGTCGAACTGCTCGGCGACGATGACCGTGACATCGACCGCGCGGCCGTGCCGCAGCGGCACCTGGAGCAGCGCCTGCGGGTCCTCCCGGCCGTCCGCCGCGGCCAGGTGCGTGAACGCGGTCGGCCGGTCCAGCAGCAGCCACAGCGGGCGCCTGGTGTCCGCCGGCGGCGGGTGGCCGGCCTGCCGCGCCCGGTTGACGGCGATCAGCCGCCGCTCGGTCTCGGTGGCCGCCCACTCCAGGCTCGTCCGCACCCCCGACAGCCCGCACTCGACGGCGAGCACGCCGTCCCGGCCGGTCAGACAGGCGTACTCACCGGTGCCGCCGCCGTCGACGATCACGACGTCGCCGTGCCGGAGCGCCTGGAGGGCGAGCGAGCGCAGCAGCGTGGAGGTGCCGCTGCCCGGCTGGCCCATGGCCAGCAGATGCGGCTCGGTGGAGCGCAGCCCGGTGCGCCAGACGACCGGCGGCACGTCGTGCTGCTCCTCGCCGTAGGTGAGGGGGAGCGTGCGCTGCACCTCGCTCGGGTCGGTGAAGCCGAGCACCGTCTCGCCGGGCGCGGTGACGAACCGCTGGGCGGCGATGCCGGTGGGCAGCGGATCCAGCGCGGTGAGGGACAGCTCGTTGCCCTCCTCGTTCCAGCCGAAGAGATACTCCCGGTCGCGGCCCGCCTTGGCGGTCAGCAGATGCTCGATCCGCGCGCGTGACTCCGCCTCGCCGTCGGTGAAGTAGGCCGGGTAGCGGATCAGCAGCCGGCGCAGGCGGCCGGAGTCGTCGAAGGCGGAGGAGGGGAACGCCTTCTGCCACTCCCCGCCGTGCGCGTACAGCGGGGACGGGTCCTCGGCCGTGGAGAAGTACGGGACCAGGGCCTCGTAGAGCGTGCTCAGGCGCTGGTTGCGCGACTCCTCGGCGGGGTCGGGTCCGGGCGGGGTCCGGTCGCGTCCGTGCCAGGCCGCGGCCGCGGTCACCACGAGGGCGGCCAGCAGCGGTCCGTACGGCACCAGGGCCACCGTGAGGATCACCGCGGCCACCAGGAACAGCAGCGGTCCCCGCCGGTCCCCGGGGGTCTCCGCCCATCGGCGGCGGCCGGCCGCGGCGAGCCGGCCCAGACCCCGGGCGATGGTGATCAGCGGATGGAGGATGTCCGTGGCGCTGTCGGCCGCCGTCCGGGCCAGCTCCCGGCTCCGGGCGAGCTGCGCGCCGCCTGTGCTCAGAATGCGGGGGAGGGGGCGCCGGGCCACTGCTGCCTCCTGGGAGTGCGTAGGGGAGACCGGGTTGCCCCCGGCACGTGGACGGAGCGGGCCGGGGGCGAAGTCCTCGGGGACCGCGGGGGTCGCGGGATCCTGGACGTCCTCGGGGCGGGCGTCAGAACCGCATGCCGCCGAGCAGACTGGCCAGGCTCTCGCCGCCGGCCCGGATGCTCGGCGCGATCGCGGTGCTCGCCAGGTAGAAGCCGAACAGCGTCGACACGCACGCGTGGGAGGGCTTGAGCCCGTCCTTGCGGAAGAAGACGAAGCCGATGACGCCGAACAGGACGACGCCTGAGATGGAGAGGATCATGTGAGATCTCCTGGTGTCGAAGGGGGACGGTCACCCTGAGTCCTTCCAGGATCACAGCATGTATCTGTATGACAAAAGGTGCAACCGGGTGAAATGCTCTGTATCGCCCCCGGTCGGCGGACCCGGTCCCGGACCCGGTCCCGGGTGCCGTGTCCGGGGCGGCGACGGCGCCGCCGCCCGCGGCGATCTTCACCTCCGGTACGGCGCGTCGCGCACCGGACGAGCCAGTACCCTGTCGATTCACCCGTACGGCCGAGCACCGCTCACGGCCGTACGCTTGCTCCCCGCACGTCACCAGCAGTCACCCACAGTCCCCGAAGCCCGCAGCGAGAGGTGGTCCGCCCGATGAGTGAAGCCCCCGACCCCGAGGTCGTGGAGCTGGCGACCAAGATCTTCGATCTGGCCCGGCAGGGGCGGACCGAGGCGCTCGTCGCGTACGTCGACGCGGGTGTCCCCGCCGACCTCACCAACGACCGGGGCGACTCCCTCGTGATGCTCGCCGCCTACCACGGCCACGCCGACGCGGTCCGTGCCCTGCTGGCCCGCGGCGCCGACGCCGACCGCGTCAACGACCGCGGTCAGACGCCCCTCGCGGGAGCGGTTTTCAAGGGCGAGCAGGGTGTGATCGAAGCCCTGCTGGAGAGCGGTGCCGACCCGGCGGCGGGCACGCCGTCGGCGCTCGACACGGCCCGCATGTTCGGCCGCACGGAGCTGCTGGAACTGTTCGGCCGGCAGTGAGCGCGGCGGGCCCCCGACAACCGGGAGGGGCCCGCCCACCGGCGACGGCACGGAAAACGGGGGAGGCGGTACAGGGCCGCCGGAAATTTCGGTCGCGGCAGCGCAGACACCGGGCCATCATGACGTCGTGATTCACGGACGCGACGGCTGGGCAGGTGTTGCCGCACCGCGCGGGCCGTGACGCGGCCCGTATGGGCCACCGACGAGAGGCAGAGGAAGATGGTCTACAGCAAGCCAGAGACGGCGGGTACCCCGACGTGTTGTCACGCGGCCAGCTAGTGCGTGTTCCCCGGTTGCGTCGACGCTTGATGTGAGGCTGTTTCCCATGTTCGATCCGGTCATAGCGCCCAGCGGCACGCTGCTCGGCCTGCTCCAGCGGGGCCGCGGCGACGGCACACTGCACGCGCTCACCGCCCCCCGCGCCGAGGCGCTCGCGGCACTGAACCACTGCGTGCTGCGCGACCCCCGCCACGACTGGCAGGTGGAGAACCGCTCCCTGTACTACGCCCGGCTCCTGCTCGACCTCGGCGGTGAGCTGGACGCGATCGAGGCGCACCTGTTCGACCCCGAGGACGCCCTGGACACCGAGGAGTCCCGCACCGGACTCGCCCTCGCCGTCCTCGGGCACCTCGCCTCCTACGGCCGCCGCGACGCGCTCGCCCTGCTGCGCCGGTACGCCGCCGTCGGCGCCAACTGGGCGTGGGCCCTGGACGAGCTGGCGCTGCGGGACGACGACGCGGGCCTGCGCGCCCTGGCCGCGCCCGTCCTCGCCCGCTTCTCCGCCGACGCCGAGGGCGAGGCCGCACTGGCCGCCGCCGTCCGCGACGCCTTCGAGCCCCGGCCGTGGCGGCTGTGGGCCGAGGATCCCCGCCCGGCGATCGCCGGCCGGGTGCGCGTCGCCCACGAGACCGGCTGTTTCGACCGCTGGCAGCGGCAGCTGAGCCCCACCGGACCCCGGCCGGGCTGGAGCGTACGAGCCGTGTTCGAGTGGGCCCAGCAGGGCGCCGAACGCGGCGCGGCCCTCCATGTCCCCGCCGCCCGCTGCCTGGCCGCCGTGGCGGGCCCCGACGACCGGCCCGAGATCCTCCGGGCCGCCCGGCAGGGCACCGACGGCGCCCGCTGCACCGCCCTGCGCTATCTCGCCGACGGCAACGACCCCGACACCCTCGCCCTGATCGAGACGGCCGTGTCCGACGGCACACCCGCCGTCGTCGAGGCGGCCGTCGACGCCTTCGAACGCATGCGCAGCGTCGCCGCGGTCGACCGGGCGCGCGCCTGGGCCGGCCGCCCCGACCCGCTGGGCGCCGCCGCCGGACGCATGCTCGCCTGCCGGGGCGGAGCCGGCGACCGCGCCCTCGTCCTGGCCGCCCTGCGGGAGGCGGTACGCGGCGAGGGACCCGACGCGCCCACCCTGTGGACCCTGGTGGACGGCACCGGACGGCTCGGCATCGCCTGTGCGGCCCCCGTGCTGCGGCACGTCTACCGCGAGACCGCCTCCTCCCATCTGCGCGGCCGCGCGGCCCGCGCGCTCGCCGCGACCGACCCCTCCTTCCCCGCCGGGTTCGCCGTCGAATGCCTGTGGGACTGCGAGGAGAGCACCCGCGAGGTGGCCGCACGGAACGCCGAGACCGCCGACCTGCGCGTCGTCGAGCAACTGCGCAGGCTCGCCGCCGACCCGGCCGAGGAGGCCGAGGTCCAGACCGCCGTACGCAGCAGGATCGAGCCCGACGTCGCCACGGGGTGAGCGGCCCGCGGGGGCCCGGCGCGTCCTCCCGGAGTCTCCGGGCCGCGTCCGGCCGGGGCTCCCGGAGCAGGCCCGGCGCACCGCCGCCCGGAGGCGCCGTCCAACGCTCACGGGACGTTCCCCGGCCGGACAGATCGACGTCGACGCGTCCACGTCCGGCCCGGCGACAACCCGGGTATGCGTGTCGTCATCGTCACCGAGTCCTACCCGCCCGATGTGAACGGCGTGGCCCACTGCGCCCACCAGACCGCCCGCCACCTCGCCGAACGCGGCCACGGCCCGCTGGTCGTGGCCCCGGCCACCGCTTCGGGCGGCCCCGGCCGGACCGGGGAGTGCCCCGGCGTCCGCACCGTCCGGATCCCCTCCCTGCCACTCCCGGGCTACCCCCAGGTCCGTGTCGCCCTGCCCAGCCGGCGGGTCGCGGCGGCGCTCACCGCACACCGCGCCGACCTGGTGCATCTGGCCGGGCCCTTCGTGCTCGGCGCGCGGGGCATGGCCGCCGCCGCCCGCCTGGGCATCCCGGCCGTCGCCGTCTACCAGACCGACCTCGCCGGATACGCCCGCACCTACGTGGGCACCGGCGAGGCCGCCGCCTGGCGGCGGCTGCGCGCCGTCCACTCGGCCGCCGACCGCACCCTCGCCCCCTCCGGCGCGGCCGTGCGCGACCTGCGCGCCCACGGTGTGCCCCGCGTCCGGCTCTGGCCGCGCGGCGTCGACACCGTCCGCTTCCACCCCGGCCACCGGGACGGGGCCCTGCGCCGCGCGCTCGCCCCGCACGGTGAACTGATCGTCGGCTACGTCGGCCGGCTCGCCCCCGAGAAGCGGGTCGGGCTCCTCTCGGAGGTCTGCCGCCTGGCCGGGGTCCGGGTGGTGGTCGTGGGGGACGGGCCCAGCGGGCCGCACCTGGCCGGCGCCCTGCCGGGAGCCTTCTTCGCCGGCCCCCGCACCGGCCCGGAGCTGGCCCGGTACTTCGCCTTGCTGGACGTCTTCGTGCACACCGGCCCGTTCGAGACGTTCTGCCAGACCGTGCAGGAGGCCATGGCCAGCGGGGTGCCGGTGGTGGCGCCCGCCGCCAGCGGCCCCCTCGACCTCGTCGCCCATGGCAGCACCGGGCTGCTCGTCCCGCCGGGCGACGCCGTGGCCGTGCGCGACGCGGTCCACGCGCTGGCCGCCTCGCCCGCCCGGCGCGCCGCGTACGGGGCGGCCGGCCGCGCGGCCGTCGAGGGCCGCACCTGGACCGCCGTCGGCGACCGGCTCATCGGCCACTACGAGGACGTGCTCGCGGCCCGGCGCACGGCGGTGGCGGCATGACCGCCGGGCCGCTGCGCATCGTCCGGCTCGCGAACTTCGTCACCCCCGCCTCCGGCGGACTGCGCACCGCGCTGCGCGAGCTCGGCAAGGGTTACCGGGCGGCCGGCCACGAACCGGTCCTGATCGTGCCCGCCGACCGGCACACCGACCGGCAGACCGCACAGGGCCGCGTGATCACTCTGCCCGGACCGCCGCTGCCCGGCACCGGCGGCTACCGCGTGCTCACCGACCGCCGGCGGCTGGCCGCCCTCCTGGAGGAGCTGGCCCCCGGCCGCCTGGAGGTCTGTGACCGCACGACCCTGCGCTGGACCGGCCGGTGGGCGCGGCGGGCCCGGATCCCGGCCGTCATGGTCTCCCACGAGAGCGCCGACGGGGTGCTGCGCACCTGGGGCGTGCCCGAGCAACTGGCCCGGCGCACCGCCGACGCCGCCAACACCCGTACCGCGCACGCCTACGCGCGGGTCGTGTGCACCACCGGGTTCGCCGAGCGCGAGTTCCGCCGGATCGGCGCGCGCAACGTCGTCCGCGCCCCCCTCGGGGTGGACCTGGCGGAACGGCATCCCGGGCGGTACGACGCCGGGCTGCGCGCCCGGTACGCGCGCGGGGACGAGGCGCTGCTGCTCATGTGTTCGCGGCTGTCGGTGGAGAAGCGGCCGGGCACCGCACTGGACACCCTCCAGGCACTGCGGCGGCGTGGAGAGCGGGCGGTGCTGGTGATCGCCGGGGACGGCCCGCTGCGCGGCCGCCTGGAACACCGCGCGCGTGCGCGTGGCCTGCCGGTCGTCCTCCTCGGGCACGTCGGGGACCGGGAGCTGCTGAGCGCACTCCAGGCGTCCGCCGACGTGTGCCTGGCCCCCAGGCCCGCCGAGACGTTCGGGCTGGCCGCCCTGGAGGCGCTGGCCTGCGGCACTCCGGTGGTCGCGAGCGCGTCCTCCGCGCTGTCCGAGGTGATCGGAGCGGCCGGGGCCACGGCGGCCGACCACGGCGAGGCGTTCGCCGACGCCGTGGCGTCCCTGCTCGCGCTCCCCGGGCCGGAGCGGCGCGAGCGGGCACGCGCGCGTGCCGAGCGCTTCGGCTGGCCCGCCGCCGCTGCGGCCTTCCTCGCGGCCCACGACGCGCATCCCGCGCCCGCCCGTGAGATGCCCGCCCGTGAGGCGTCGGATCGTGAGGTGCCGGATCGGAGGGCGGCAGATCGTTGAGCGATCCCGCAATACGCCTGTTGTCTCGTCCTCCTGTCTGCGATTGAATTCCGCGCATGGGAGACCAGCTGACGCCCTTGGCCGACGACCGCGCCCTGCTGGGCCGCACCAGCACCGCCGAGCGGGTCTCGGACATCCTCCGGAGCCGGATCGCCGAGGGCTTCTTCCCGCCCGGCACCCGGCTGTCGGAGGACGGTATCGGCGGCGCCCTCGGCGTCTCCCGCAACACCCTGCGGGAGGCGTTCCGGCTGCTCACCCATGAGCGGCTGCTCGTGCACGAGTTGAACCGCGGTGTCTTCGTGCGGGTGCTCACCGTCGAGGACGTCGAGGACATATACCGCACCCGGCGGTTGGTCGAGTGCGCCGTCGTCCGCGGTCTCGGCGAGCCGCCGTACGCCCTGGACGGCGTGGCCGCCGCCGTCGCCGAGGGTGCGCGGGCCGCGCGCGAGGCCGACTGGAAGACGCTCGGCACCGCCAACATCCACTTCCACCGGGAACTGGTCGCCCTCGCCGGCAGCGAGCGCACCGACGAGCTGATGCGCAGCGTCTTCGCCGAACTGCGCCTGGCCTTCCACGTCGTGGACGACCCGCAGCGGCTGCACGAGCCCTATCTCACCCGCAACCAGCACCTCCTGGACATCCTGCGCGGCGGCGACCGGCACGCGGCCGAACAGGAGCTGGCGGTCTACCTCGACGACTCGCTGGACAAGGTCGTCGAGGTGTACCGGCGGCGGGTCGGCGCACCGGCGTAGCGCGGCGCACCGGCCACGTCCCGGACGGCGGGCGAGGGCCGCGCGCCGGGGTGCGTCTGCGCCGTTTGGGACGATGTCAGACCGAGGACCTAGTCTGTGCACCGTGACTTCGCCTGCACCGACGGACAGCGTTCCGCCCCAGTTCAGCGCGGGGCCGCGCCCCGCACCGGGCCCGGCCGCCGACGAGGGACTGGCGCGGCGGCTGCGCGCGCTCGCCTGCACCGCGCCGCTGCACGACCTCGACACCCGCAAGGCGAACCTGGCGGGGGAGTACTCGGTGTACGGCATGGCCGAGGTCGCCCTCGCCGCCATCGACCTCGTCACGCTCAACATGGACTTCGACACCGGCGCCGACCACGACCAGATCGTCGCCCGGCTCGTCCCGCGCGTCGCCGCCCAGGCCCCGCGCCGCCCCGCCGCCGAGCACGAGCGGGTGGCCCGCTGGGTCCTGGAGAACCTGATCAACGTCGGCAGCGCCGACCGAGGCTTCCGCGCCGTCTACGGCACCTTCGCGCAGGACGGCACCTACGTCCGCCGGGACTACGACTTCAAGCTGATCGAGGAGGTCCCCGGCCCCGGCGGCAGCGTCTATCTGCGCACCACGGACGAGGCGGTCAACGTCCTGGTCGGCGCGCTGGACACCGACGTCACCAGCGCCCAGATCGCCGCCGAGGTCAAGCTCGAAGTACTCATCAGCCGCGGCCGGCTCGCCGACGCCCAGCTCGCCGCCGAACAGGCCCGCTACCGGACCGTGCAGTACTCCGAGACCCTGCGCCGCGCCCTCGACGCCACCCGGCGCAACGTCCGCGCGGTGGACTGGCTCAGCGCTGTGCCGGACATGATCGCCGAGGCCCTCGACCACGTCGCCGACCGCTACCGCCACGAGAACGCGATCCTGACCAACATCCGCAAGGCCCGCGACGAGACCGAGGAGCCCGAGCACAAGCGGCGCGCCGCCGAACTCGTCGACATCGTCAAGGACTGCATCCGCCGCCACACCCAGCTCCAGTCCCGGCTGCTGGAGGCGGGCCCGCTCTTCCGCGCCGAGCAGGACCGGCAGGCCTTCGCCACCCCGCTGACCACCTCCGGGACCGACCTCTACGGACATCTGCTCGCGCCCACGCTCCCGCTGCCGCTGGAGAGCGCCCTGCGTGTCACGGACGCCTTCTTCGCGCACGGCACCGGACTGCGCACGCCGGTCTCGGTCCGCGTCGCCGACCTCGTCGACATCCTGCTCACCCCGCCCGTGGAGCGCGAGCACCTGGGCGCCGAGATGCCCGAGCCCGATCTGATCGCCACCCCGGACGACAGCCGGTTCAGCGAGGAGCAGCTCGCCGCCGCGATGGACCTGCTCGACCTGCCCGCCGACGCCCCGCGCCGCCTGTCCGGGCTGCTGGCCGAGGCCCGCCGCACGGACGCCGACCTGCCCTACCTGGTCGCGCTGCTGGCCGTGCACGCGGCCAGCCCGCCGGTCGGCACCGCCTACCGCCAGGGCGAGCAGAAGCTGCTCTTCGCCGTGGACGACGGCACCGCACTGGACGACCCCGAGTTCGGCGGCGCCGACCTCATCGTCGGGACGGCGCTGCTGGACGCCGCCGGGATGGCCGCGGACCGGACGGAAGCAGCATGAGCGCGCACGACGGCGCCCACCGCGACCCCCGCGGCACCGCTGCCGCCAGTACCACCAGCGACGCCGGTGCCGCCGGTGCCGACATCGACAAGGAGCCCAGCCGTGAGCGAGCACGTCGAGTGGAGCGAGGCGGAGACCACCCCCGCCCCGCCGCCCTCCGGCGCCGTCACCCCCGCCGACGCCGCCGACGCGGCCCGGCTCGTCGCCTTCGGCCTGCAGCCCAAGCTCCAGCCCGCCCGCGACCAGGAGTACGCCGATCTGCTCCGCCGCCACCGCGAGGACCCGGCCTTCGCCCGCCTCGCGGACGCCGTGGCCGCCGGACTCGGACTGGTTGTCTTGGAGGTGTCCCCGCGCGCGGGCATGGCGGTGACCGCCGCCGAGGACTCGGTGTTCGCCGTCCGCATGGGCGACTACGCCCGGCGGACCGCCGCCGACTCCGGCGACCGCTTCCTGCACGGCCTCGCCCACCTCGCCGTGGCCGCCCTCGCCTTCCCGCGCCCCGAGGACCTGGCCGACGACGCCTACATCGGGCGGGTCACGGTCAACGGCGTCGACGCCTTCGTCCGCCAGGCCTGCCGCCGCCTGGAGGAGCGTGCCGAGGAACAGGGGGAGAACACCGATCCCGTCACCGACGCGCCCGGTCTTGAGGCCGCGTGGCGGATCTGGGCCCGGCGCAGCGCCACCGGCGCCACCAAGGACGCCCGCCGCCCCGCCGCCTCCACCACCGGCATCGTCGCCAAGGCGCTGGCGTTCCTCACCGACTCCGGGTTCCTCCAGCGCACCGGCGACGAGAGCGGCGGCACCTACCGCACCACCGCCCGCTACCAGCTCCAGGTGCGCGACATGGCGGGCGCCGCCGCCCTGGCCGAACTGCTCGACCTCGGCGTCGTCCCGGTCACCGACGGCACACCCAGCCTGCTGCCCGCCGAGGACACCGACGACCTGGAACTGGTGGCCGACGCCGGACTGCCCTTCCACAGCCCCGCCCAGCCATGAACCAGCACAGAACAAGACCACACAGAACAAGACCACACAGAACAAGTCGGCACTGAACGACACGGCCCTGAACAACACGGCGGCCGGCGCCGATCCGGCATCGGACCGGCGCTGCTCCCGCACCACCAGCCCGCACCACCACCCCGCACCACCACCCCCGAACTGCCAGAAGACTGACGAGAGTCCGCCATGTACGAGCTGTCCCGGGTCCGCCTCTACTCCATCGGTCCGGCCGGTGCGCGCTACGCCGACACCGTGCTCGACCTGCGAGGAGTGGGCGAGCCGGTGCCCGACCCCGCGCCCACGCAGGCGGAGTTCTTCGAGGAGGAGCCGGTCGGCCCGCCGCGCCGCCCCGCACCCGCGGGCGTGCTCTTCCTGGAGAACGGCGGCGGAAAGTCGGTCCTGCTCAAGCTGATCTTCTCCGTGATGCTGCCCGGCCACCGCAACACCCTGGGCGGCGCCAGCTCAGGCGTCCTGCGCAAGTTCCTGCTCGCCGACGACTGCGGGCATGTCGCGCTGGAGTGGCAGCACGTGCTGACCGGCGAGTGCGTCGTCGTGGGCAAGGTCAGCGAGTGGCGCGGCCGCCAGGTCTCCAACGACCCGCGCAGGTTCGCCGAGGCCTGGTACTCCTTCCGGCCCGGACCCGGCCTCACCCTGGACAACCTCCCCGTCGCCGAGGCCACCTCCGTGCGGCCCTCCGCCGAGGGGACCTCCGGAGCCCAGGGCAGGCGCCGCACCATGAAGGGCTTCCGCGACGCTCTCACCGAGGCGGGCAAGGCGTACCCGCATCTGGAGGTCCACTGGGAGGAGATCCACGACCGCTGGATCGAACACCTCGGCGACCTCGGCCTGGACCCCGAACTCTTCCGCTACCAGCGCGAGATGAACGCCGACGAGGGCGAGGCCGCCGGACTGTTCGCGGTGAAGAAGGACTCCGACTTCACCGACCTGCTGCTGCGCGCCGTCACCGACACCCGCGACACCGACGGACTCGCCGACCTCGTCAGCGGCTTCGGCAACAAGCTGGGCCGCCGCGCCGAACTCATCGCCGAACGCGACTTCACCGCAGGCTCGGTGGACCTCCTCGGCCGGATCGTCGACGCCGCCCAGGCCCGTACCCGCGCGCGTGAGATCCACACCGCAGCCGAGCGCCGCACCCGCACCCTGGCCCGCCGGCTCTCGGCCCGCGCCGTCCGGGAGCGGCTGCGCGCCGCCGACCTCGCCCAGCGCGTCACCGCCGCCGCCTACGCCGTCACCCACCGCGAGGGCGCCCGCGAGCGCAGCGCGCTGATCGCCGCCGAACTCGCCTACCGGCACGCCTCGCTGGCCCTGGCCGCCGCCGAGAAGACCGCCGCCGCGCAGAAGCGTGAACTGGCCGACGCCCGCACCCTGCACTCCGCCTGGCAGGCCGCCGAGGCCGTGCTGCGCCACCGCGCCGCCGCCGACCGCGTCACCCGCGTCTCCGCCGCCATCCAGGAGGCCGAACGGGACGCGGCCCCCGCCCTGGCCGCCCGCGCCAAGGCCGCCGTCGACCTCGTACGGGCCCTGCACGCGGCGGCGCAGAGCGCCGAGGCCCTCGCCAACGAGGGCGAGGAGCGGTCCGCCCGGCTCCAGGAGACCGGCGAGGCGGCCCACCGTGACGCGACCGCCGCCGCCACCGAGGCGCAGCGCGCCCGCAGCGAGACCGGCCACCTGCGCCAGCGGCTCAGCGAGGTCGAGCAGGAGACCGCCGAGGCCGTCCGCGCGGGCTGGCTCGACGACAGCGCCCCCGACGCCGACCCGGCCCGTGCCGCCCTCGCCGCCAGCGACGCCGAGAAGACCGCCGTGGCGGCCTGGGACGAGGCCCGCGAGGTCGCCCGCAAGGCCACCGAACACGCCCGCGAGGCCGCCTCGGCGGAGTCCCGCGCGGAGCTCACCGCCGCCCGCGCCGCCGACGCGGCGGCCGCCGCGGGGCGGGCCCACGACGCCGAACGGCGGACCGCCGAGGCCCTCGCCGCCGAGCCCCGTCTCGCCGAGCTGCTGAGCCTGCCCGCCGCCCCGCCCGCGCGCGTCGGTGTCCCCGGCCCGCGCACCGGCCCCGACGACGCGGCAGGCCCGGCGGGCACAGCCGCGGGCGAGCCCCCGCACCCCGCCGACGGTCCCCTCGGCCCCGAGGACCTGGACCGCTGCGCCGACGACCTGCGCGGCCTGCTCGACGAGGCTGTCGCCACCGCCGAGCGGCAGCTGTTCGACCTGCGCACCGCCGCCGCCGACGACTCCCGGATCCTCGGCGCGCTCGGCGACGGCGGCTTGCTGCCGCCCGGCCCCGACGTCCTGGCCACCGTCGAGTACCTCGGCGAGCACGGCATCCCGGCCCTGCCCGGCTGGCGCTACCTCGCCCAGGCCGTCGACCCCGCCGACCACGCGCGCGTCCTGGCCGCCCGGCCCGAGCTGGTCGACGGCGTGATCATCACCGACCCGGACACCCACGCCCGCGCCCGCGACGCCCTCGCCGACGCGGCGCTGCTGCCCCGCTCCGCCGTCGCCGTCGGCACCGCCGCCGCCCTGCTCGCCCCCACCCCGGCCGCCGACGACACCGCCACCGGCGTCTTCCTGGTCCCGCCGAACCCCGCCATGCACGACGAACACGCCGCCGACGAGGAACGGCAGGCACTGCGCGCGCGGGCGACCGAACGGGACGAGGAGATCCGCCGGCTCGCCGCCCGGCTCGGCAAGGACCGCGAACTGGCGGCCCGGCTCGCCTCCTGGCGCACCGGCTGCCCCGCCGGGCGGCTGGCCGAACTGACCGCGGCGGCCGAGCGGGCCCGCGCCTTCGCCGAGGAGGCCGAGGCCGAGCTGACCGAGGCGCGGACCGCCCGCGCGGAGGCCGAGGAGAGCGCCGCCGAGGCCACCCGTGTGCGCGACGAGCGCCAGGAGAGCGCCCAGAGGGCCCGGCGCGCCGCCGACGCCCTCGCCGGGCTCGCCTTCCGGCTGCGCGAACGCGCGGGCTGGCAGGCGAGACTCCGCGAACTGGCCGACGAGAGCGCCGAGGCGGAGGCCCGCGCCCAGAGCTGCCTGGACCGCGCCCGCGCCGCCGACGAGGACCGCCGGGCCGCCCAGCGCGCCGCCGACGACGCCCGCCGCACCGCCCGCGCGCTGCGCGCCGAGCGCTCCGAGATCGCCGGCGCCCCCGACGACGTGCCCGAGAGCGACGACGACACGCCGAAGGCGTCCCTGCCCGCGCTGCGCGAGGCGTACCGCGCCGCCTCCCAGGTGTACGAGAAGGTGGGCGTCGGCGCCGACCTGCGCGCCGAACAGGCCCGCGCCGAGAGCGACGAGAGCGCGGCCCGCGCCGAACTGGACCGGCTCAGCAACAAGGTCCGCACCCGCGCGGAACAGCTCCTCCAGTCACCCGACGGCTCCGACGGGCCCTCCCGGCAGGCCGCCGCAGCCCGCGCGGAGGAACTGGTGCAGCTCCTGGAGACCCGTATGTCGTCCGCGAGCGAGCAGCTCGGGCGGCTGCGCGGCGAGGCCGAACGCCTCGCACCCGAGGACGGCGAGACCCACACCGAGCTGCCCGAGGACCTGCTCCCGCGCGACGCCGAGCACGCCCAGGCCCTGCTGCGCACCGCCACCGGCGAACTCGCCACGCACACCGGCGAACTGGCCGGCGCCCGCGAGGCGCACGGCGAGCTGCTGGAGTCCCACCGCGCCGCCGAGGACGCGGCCGGCGGCTTCGACGAGATCGCCGCCATGCTCCGCGACCTGCTGCGCGAGCAGAGCGGCGACGAGGAGCAGGAGGAGCCGGAGCCGTACCCCGGCAGCCCGGAGGAGGCCCGGCAGGCGGCGGCCGAGGCGCGCCGCTCGCTGCGCGGCTGCGCCGCCGACCTGTCCGCCGCCGAGTCCGCCGTGCGCGAGGCGAGTGACATCCTGGTCCGGCACGCCAACTCCAGCCGCTACGAGCAGGTCCGCACCCCCGCCCGGCAGCAGATCCGCGAACTGCCCGCCGCCGCCCTGCCCGAGCACGCCCAGAAGTGGGCCGAGGCCTTCGCGCCCCGGCTGCGCGTCCTCACCGACGAACTGGCCCAGCTGGAGCGCAACCGCGACTCGATCGTGGACCGGCTGCGCGGCCTGGTGGAGTCGGCGCTGGCCACGCTCCGCTCCGCCCAGCGCCTGTCCCGCCTGCCGGAAGGGCTCGGCGAGTGGTCCGGGCAGGAGTTCCTGCGCATCCGCTTCGAGGAACCCGACCAGGCCACCCTCACCGAGCGGCTCGGCGAGGTCATCGACGAGGCGACCCGCGCCGCCGTGAAGAAGAACTCCGACCTGCGCCGCGACGGCATGTCCCTGCTGCTGCGCGGGGTGGCCGCCGCGCTCCGCCCCAAGGGCATCGCCGTGGAGATCCTCAAGCCGGACGCCGTGCTGCGCGCCGAGCGGGTCCCCGTCGGGCAGATGGGCGACGTCTTCTCCGGCGGCCAGCTGCTCACCGCGGCCATCGCCCTGTACTGCACGATGGCGGCGCTGCGCTCCAACGACCGCGGCCGCGACAAGCACCGCCACGCGGGCACCCTGTTCCTGGACAACCCCATCGGCCGCGCCAACGCCACCTATCTGCTGGAGCTCCAGCGGGCCGTCTCGGACGCGCTCGGGGTGCAGCTCCTCTACACCACCGGCCTGTTCGACACGACCGCGCTCGCCGAGTTCCCGCTGGTGATCCGGCTGCGCAACGACGCCGACCTGCGCGCCGGGCTGAAGTACATCAGCGTGGAGGAGCATCTGCGGCCCGGCCTGCCCGAGCAGCCCACGGGCGACGAGACCGCGCACAGCGAGATCACGGCGACGCGGATGTACCGCCGCCCGGCCTGACGGGCCCGACCGGCCGGACTCGTGGCGCACCCCGGGGCACGGGAGCCTTCGGGGTGCGCCACGGCCACCAGAGGTGCGGCACGGCCGCTACGGGTGCGAGAGCCGCCCCGTGCCGCCCTGGCGGCGTATGCGCTCCTGGGCGCGCTCCGCGGCCCGCGCCTCCCGCCGGGCGCGGCGCCGCTCGCGCCTGAGGGCCCGCGCGGTGCTGCTCGGCGTGGAGACGACGCCGTTGCGCTGCTTCCACACCTGGCGGGTCACCCAGACGTCCAGCGCGGCCCAGGTGGCCACGACCGTGCTGGCCACACCGCTGATGACCATGGGAAAGGCCAGCCAGGACCCGGCCAGGGTGCACAGGAACGCCACCACGGCCTGGATGAGGGTGAGCGCGATGATCAGCACCGCGCGCACGGCCGCCTCGCGCACCGGGTCCGGCATCCTGCGCCGCCGCGCGGGCTCCTCGATCCACAACGGCTTGTACACCGACCGCTGCTCCGGCCCGCCCCCGTACGCAGCGCCCACTCGCCCGCCGTCGCGGTGCCGCTCGCCCCGGGCCGCCGGAATGTCCCGATCGGATGCCTCCCAGGCCGCCCGCCCCGCCCCTGCCCCGCGCGCCGCAGCACTGTCGGCCGCCTCCGCGCGCCGCCCCGCCGTGCCCATCAACCTGTCACTCCCCACCGCCAGCAGACCGCTCGCCCCGGTGCCCGAAGAACCGGCTCCCCATTGGCTGCCCGGCTTGCGCTGTTCTACGCCGCACAGGTGCGCGACGCGGCCCCAGTGGCCGATTCCGCCCCATGCCTCATGGAGTAGGACGAACGGCACGTCCTGAAGATTCCCGGAAAGGGAATGATCTCGGCCAACCGACCGGGGCGCCCGGCCTGTTCCGATGGCCTGTCAGTTTCGTGTTCCGGGCCGTCATCTCCCGCAATGCCCGGACAACTCGCCCCCTGGTGCCGCTGATGCGGACGTTCGTCCTCCGGCCGCCTCTTCGAGTTACCTGTGTGTCGGTAGTAGGCTCGCGCCGTTTGTTGACGCACATGTGTACCCCCTGACGGAGGGGGTCGAGCTGGGGGAGGCCATGCGCTTTCGCGGGAAGTCCATCCGCCGGAAGATCGTGGCGCTCCTTCTCGTGCCGCTGCTCTCGCTGACGGCCGTCTGGGCCTTCGCCACGGTGATCACCGGACGGCAGGCCGGCCGGCTCTTCGACTCGTCGACCGTGGTGGAGAAGGTCGTCTACCCCACCGAGGACACGGTCCGCGTCCTCCAGCAGGAACGCCGCCAGACCCTCGTCCACCTCGCCGACCCGCGCGCCGCCGACGGACTCGCCGCGCTGCGGCGCAGCCGGACCGCCACCGACCGCGCCGTCGGCGAACTCCGCCGCAACGCGAACGACGGCGACGTCCGCGGCGCGCTCGGCACCGGCGACGACGGACGGCTGACCGCCGTACTGGACGCCCTGGACGGACTCGACTCCCTGCGCCGCAGCGTCGAGGACGGCACCGTGCGCCGCGGCCAGGCCCTCGACCTCTACAACCGCCTGGTCGACCCCTGCTTCGGCCTGCTCGCCGGGCTCCGGGTCGTGGACGACGCCGAACTGGACAAGCAGTACCGCGCCCTGGTCGACCTCGACCGCGCCCGCGAACTCCTCTCCCGCGAGGACGCGCTGCTCGGATCCTCCCTGGTCGTCGGCACCGTCACCCGCGACGAGGCCCGCAGCGTCTCGGCCCTCGTCGCCCAGCGGTCCCTGCTGTACGAAGTGAACCTGCCGCTGCTGCCCGCCGCCGAACGGAGCCGCTACCAGCGCTTCTGGGTGAACGCCGCCTCCGCCCCGCTGCGCACGGCCGAACAGGCGGCCGCCGCCACCACGTCCGGCACGCCGCACGGGGTGAGCGCCAAGAGCTGGGACGGCGCCGCGGCGAACGCGCTCGCCGACCTCGGCACCATCGGCGACCGCGCCGACGACCGCTTCGAGGACCGGGTAGGACCGGTCGCCATGAGCGTCATCCTCCAGGCCGCCGTCGCCGGTGTCCTCGGACTGCTCGCGCTGCTCTTCTCGCTCTACCTCTCCGTGCGCATCGGCCGCGGACTCGTCCGGGACCTGCGCCAGTTGCGGCTGGAGGCCCATGAGGCGTCCGGTGTCCGCCTGCCCGGCGTGATGCGCCGGCTGTCGGCGGGCGAGCAGGTCGACGTGGAGACCGAGGCGCCCCGCCTGGAGTACGACAAGAACGAGATCGGCGAGGTCGGCCAGGCCCTCAACACCCTCCAGCGGGCCGCGGTGGAAGCCGCCGTGAAGCAGGCCGAACTCCGCGCCGGCGTCTCCGAGGTCTTCGTCAACCTCGCCCGCCGCAGCCAGGTCCTGCTGCACAAGCAGCTCACCCTCCTGGACACCATGGAGCGCCGGACCGAGGACACCGAGGAACTCGCCGACCTGTTCCGCCTCGACCACCTGACCACCCGGATGCGCCGCCACGCCGAGGGCCTGGTGATCCTCTCCGGGGCGGCCCCGTCGCGGCAGTGGCGCAAGCCGGTGCAGCTGATGGACGTCGTCCGCGCCTCCGTCGCCGAGGTCGAGGACTACGAGCGCATCGAGGTCCGCAGGCTGCCCAGGGTCGCCCTCACCGGCCCCGCCGTCGCCGACCTCACCCACCTCGTCGCCGAACTGCTGGAGAACGCCACGGTGTTCTCCCCGCCGCACACCGCCGTGCAGGTCGTCGGGGAGCGGGTCGCCAACGGGTTCACCCTGGAGATCCACGACCGCGGCCTGGGCATGTCCGCCGAAGCGCTGCTGGACGCCAACCTGCGGCTCGCCGAGACCCCCGAGTTCGAACTGTCGGACACCGACCGGCTCGGGCTCTTCGTGATCAGCCGGCTCGCCCAGCGGCAGAACGTCCGCGTGTCCCTCCAGCCGTCGCCGTACGGCGGCACCACGGCGGTGGTCTTCATCCCGGACGCGCTGCTGACCGACGAGGTCCCCGACACCAACGGCATCGGCTTCCGCCTCGACCGGCCCGCCGCCAAGGCCGCCGACCGCGAGGAGAACCGCAGGGCCGTCCTCTCCCAGAACCCCGTCCCGCTCCCGGGCCTGCCCGTGTCGCTGCTGGACGGGCCGGTGGAACTGGAGGCGCCCGTCGACCTGGACGCCATCGCGGGGTTCGAGGAGTTCCCCGGCGCCCTCGGCGACGAGGACAGCGAGCGCGGCGGGCTGTTCCGGCCCCGGTCCGCGTCCCGGCCGCAGCCGGACGAGGCCGCCGCGCGCCAGCAGACCGGCCCCCGGGCGGGCACCGGTCCGCGCGGCACGGCGGACCGTGCACCCGGCGACGAGACCCCGGACGGCCCGGTGCCGCTCACCCGGCGCCGCACGCCCAAACTGGTCAGCTCCCACGGCCGCCCGGTGACCGAGGCGCGGCCCCGCCGCGACGGCGCGGACCGGCAGGACACCGCGCGGACCGGCCGCGCCGAGCCCGAGGCCGCCGCCGGACTGCCGACCCGTCGCCGCGGTGGCACACCGCCGCCGCGCGGCACCGAGCCGGGCCCACGCGGCGGGCAGGACACTCCGCGGTCGCCGATGGGCGCGAGCGGGGAGGGCGGGCGGCCTCCCGCCCTTCCGCAGCGCGCCCGCCGCGCCGCCCTCGCCCCCGGCGACCGGGACGGCGCCGACGGCACGGACGCCATCGAAGCGACGACGGCCATACCGGCCGCACCGGCGACCACGGCCACACCGGGCACGGCAGCCACAGCGGACGCAGACGTCACAGGTGACGCCGCGGACGCCCCCCGCACCGCCGCGACCGGGCGGCCCGGGGGACCCGAGGGGGCCGGCGGGACCGGGGGCCCGGACGGACCGCCCGCCGGCGCCGGGGCGCTGCCCCGCCGCGTCCGGCAGGCGAGCCTGGCCCCCCAGCTCAGACAGACTCCCGCGCCGCGCACCGGGACCCGGGCCGAACCGGACGAACGGGACGCCGACGAGGTACGCGACCGGATGGCCGCGCTCCAGCGCGGCTGGCGGCGCGGCCGCGAGGAGAACGCCGTGGGTGACGACGCCCACGACGGCAGCACCGCACCACGAACGACTAAGGGGGACGGTCGATGACCGCACCGAAGGCGACCGGCCACACCGCCACCGGCAAGAAGGAACTGAACTGGCTCCTCGACGACCTCGTGGACCGGGTCGCGAGCATCCGCAAGGCCGTCGTGCTCTCCGGGGACGGCCTGGCGACCGGGGTGTCCAAGGACCTGACCCGCGAGGACAGCGAGCACCTGGCGGCCGTGGCCTCCGGCTTCCACAGCCTCGCCAAGGGCGTGGGCCGGCACTTCGAGGCGGGCAGCGTCCGGCAGACGCTCGTCGAACTGGACGACGCGTACCTGTTCGTGACCGCCGCGGGTGACGGCAGCTGTCTCGCCGTGCTGGCCGACGCGGACGCCGACATCGGCCAGGTCGCCTACGAGATGACCCTCCTGGTCAAGCGGGTCGGGGAGCACCTGGGCGCCGCCCCGCGCACCGACCTGCCGGCCGGCGGGTAGTGGGATGACATGAACGGAGACGGCCAGGCACCCAGCCCCTGGTTCGACGACGAGGCCGGACCCGTGGTCCGCCCGTACGCCATGACGCGGGGCCGTACCAGCCACGCGGCACAGCACCGCCTCGACCTGATCGCGGTCGTCGTCACCGAACCGCACGTGGACGACGCGGAGGCGGACCACTCGCTCTCCCCGGAGCACGTGGACATCGTCGAGCTGTGCCGCCGCACCCCGCAGTCGGTCGCCGAACTCGCCGCGGAACTCGACCTCGCCATCGGCGTGGTGCGCGTCCTGATCGGAGACCTCGTGGACCAGGAGTACGTCCATGTGAGCCGGCCGGTGCCCCCGGCCGAGCTGCCGGACGAGAGTGTGCTGCGTGATGTGATCAACGGCCTGCGGGCGCTGTGAGCGCCCCGGCGGCCGGCCGGCCCAGGCCGGAGAAGAAACCCATGCCGAGCAGGAGAAGAATTCGATGATCTTCGGGCGTTCCGAGCGCGGCAAGCCGCCCGTCGAGCCCCTCACGCTCAAGATCCTGGTGGCCGGCGGCTTCGGCGTGGGCAAGACGACCCTCGTCGGCGCGGTCAGCGAGATCAGGCCGCTGCGCACCGAGGAACTGCTCACCGAGGCGGGCCGCCCGGTCGACGACGTCAGCGGGGTGGAGGGCAAGCACACCACCACGGTGGCCATGGACTTCGGCCGGATCACGCTCCGCGAGGACCTGGTGCTCTACCTGTTCGGCACCCCCGGGCAGGAACGGTTCTGGTTCATGTGGGACGAGCTGTCCGAGGGCGCGCTCGGCGCGGTCGTGCTCGCCGACACCCGCCGCCTGGAGGACTGCTTCGCCGCCGTCGACTACTTCGAACGGCGGGCCATCCCGTTCGTCGTCGCCGTCAACTGCTTCGAGGGGGCCGCCCGTTACCCGGCGCGTACCGTCAGGGACGCGCTCGACCTGGACGACGGCGTCCCCCTGCTGCTGTGCGACGCCCGCGAGCGCGAGTCGGCCAAGGAGACCCTGATCGGCGTCGTCCAGCACGCCATGGCGTACACCGCGGCCCGCCGCAGGGCCGTCCCCGGCTGAGGCCGCGTCCACGCGCGCGTGCGTCGCGGATGTCCCGCACGCGCGCGTGCCGGACGCACGGCGCCGGCGGTCACGCGTCGTCGTCGCCGTCCTCCAGCCAG
This sequence comes from Streptomyces sp. PL-25, assembly GCF_058344915.1. NCBI lineage: Bacteria > Bacillati > Actinomycetota > Actinomycetes > Kitasatosporales > Streptomycetaceae > Streptomyces > Streptomyces sp. PL-25. Next base: position 1,095,168 of record NZ_CP136997.1, on the reverse strand, counting down.
CCGAAGCTCTTCTCCACCGCTTTGCGCCAGTTGTGGTACTCGCGCTCCCGCACCCGGTCCTCCATGGAGGGCGTCCACTCGGCGTCCTTCTGCCAGTGCGACTTCAGCTCGTCCAGGTCGCTCCACACACCGGTGGCGAGCCCGGCCGCGTAGGCGGCGCCCAGACAGGTCGTCTCGGAGACCCTGGGCCGGATCACCGGCACGCCGAGCACGTCCGCCTGGTGCTGCATCAGCAGATTGTTCTTCGTCATCCCGCCGTCCACCTTCAGGGCCGTCAGGCGCACCCCGGAGTCCTGGTACATGGCGTCCACCACCTCGCGGGTCTGCCAACTGGTCGCCTCCAGCACGGCGCGCGCCAGATGCGCCTTGGTGACGTACCGCGTCAGGCCGGTGACCACGCCCCGCGCGTCCGCGCGCCAGTAGGGCGCGAACAGACCGGAGAACGCGGGCACGATGTACGCGCCGCCGTTGTCCTCGACACCGGCCGCCAGCGGCTCGATGTCGTCGGCGGTGCCGATGATGCCGAGCTGGTCGCGGAACCACTGCACCAGCGCGCCCGTGATCGCGATGGCGCCCTCCAGGCAGTAGACCGGTGCCTCGTCGCCGATCTTGTAGCCCATGGTGGTGAGCAGCCCGTTCTTGGACGGCACGGGCCGGTTGCCGGTGTTCAGCAGCAGGAAGCTGCCGGTGCCGTAGGTGTTCTTCGCGTCGCCCACGTCGTAGCAGGCCTGCCCGAACACGGCGGCCTGCTGGTCGCCCAGGGCCGAGGCCACCGGCACGCCCGCCAGATGGCCGACCGCGGTGCCGTACACCTCGGACGAGGAGCGGATCTCCGGGAGGATCGCCTCGGGGACGTTCATGGCCGCCAGGATGGCCGGATCCCACTGGAGGGTCTCCAGGTTCATCAGCATGGTGCGGCCCGCGTTGGTGACGTCCGTGACGTGCCGGCCGCCGTCCGTGCCGCCGGTCAGGTTCCAGATGAGCCAGGAGTCGATCGTGCCGAAGGCGATCTCCCCGCGCTCGGCGCGGTCGCGCAGGCCGGGCACGTTGTCCAGCAGCCAGGCCGCCTTGGGACCGGAGAAGTAGCTGGCCAGCGGAAGCCCGGTCTGCTCCCGGAACCGGTCCTGCCCCTCGCTGCCGCCCAGCCGGTCGCACAGCGCCGCGGTACGGGTGTCCTGCCAGACGATCGCGTTGTGCACGGGCTTGCCGGTGGCACGGTCCCACAGGACGGTCGTCTCGCGCTGGTTGGTGATGCCCAGCGCGCTGAGCTGCCCGGCGCGCAGCCCCGCCCTGGCCGTGGCGCCCTCGACCACCGCCTGCACCTTCGCCCAGATCTCGGTGGCGTCGTGCTCGACCCAGCCCGGCTTGGGGAAGATCTGGCGGTGTTCGCGCTGGTCGACGGCGACGATGGCACCGTGCCGGTCGAAGACGATGCACCGGCTCGACGTGGTGCCCTGGTCGATTGCGGCCACGTACTTCTCGGCGTTGTCCGTCATGGCTACCCCTTGGAGACGCGGTTCCGGCGGATCGCGCGGCCGGAACCCCACCGGAGGAACGACCGGGCACGGGACCGCTGCGGCCCCCGCGCCCTCACTCGTACGAGTGTGTCCCAGCGGGGCGGAACCCGCTCGGGATGACCACCGCGCGCCCGGCGACCTCACCCGCGCCCCGGCGCGTACCCCGGCACCCGCCCGCGCCCCCGACCGCCCTGTCCAGCCGCGACCGTCCCGCCGTCCCGCCTTCCCGGCGGGGCTGTCAACCGGCCTGCGGCACCGTGGCCCCCCGCCCGCGGCGGACCGTGTGGCCGGGCCGGGGCGCCCGGCCGACGACCCAGCTGGGGCCCTCCAGGGCCTTCGCCGCCCGCTTGAGCGGGGCCAGACAGACGGCTGCCTGCCGGTGGTCGGCCACGCTTCCCGGCTCGCAGACGACCGTGGCCAGGGACAGGGTGACCGGCATCCCGCCCGCCGACCAGGGCGGGTCCAGCACGGCGGCCGCCAGCGGATCGAGCGCTCCGGGGTCCGCCAGCAGCAGGAAGTCGTCGCCGCCGATGTGTCCCACGCGCGCGGTCCCGGACGCGGCCTGCTCCAGGCTCCGCCCGACCGACCGGATCAGCTCGTCCCCGGCGGCGAACCCGGCGCCGTCGTTGACCTGCTTGAAGCGGTCGATGTCCAGCCAGCTCAGCGAGAACGCCCGGCCGGAGCGGATCCGCCGGTCCACCTCCGACGTGATCGCGTCCGAGCCGGGCAGCCGGGTCAGCGGGTTCAGCCCGGCCGCCTCCTCCACCCGGGACTCGGCCAGGGCCCGTACGAGGTCCGTCGGCCGTACGACACCCACGCACCGCCCGCGGCGGTCGACGACCGCCACGTCGTCGGAGATCCGTTCCTGCGTGCCGCGCGCGATCATGTCCAGCACCTCCCAGGCCGACGCATCGACGTCCACCGTGCGCGGCGGATCGCCGAGCCGGGCGGCCGGACGGTCGGCGTACAGGGCGTGACCGTAGCGCCCCGACATCATCAGCAGGAAGCGGGACCGGTGCACGGACCGCAGCGGCACCCCGTGACCGTCCACCAGCAGCACGCCCGTCACCTCGGGCGCACCGGTGAGCAGCGCCCGCACCCGGCCCGCCGGGACATCCGCGGGCAGCAGCGCGGCGGGCCGCAGGAAGGGGCGCAGCGACGGTCCCGGGCCCGGCGCGGCCGGGGCGAGGGCGGGGGAGCGGGGCGGCACGTACACGTCCGCCACGGGCCGCCGGGCCGGCGGCGCGAACAGCTCGCCCTGCGCCCACTGGGCCCCGGAGGACACCGCGAGCGCGCATTGCCGTTCGGTCTCCACGCCCTCGACGGCCAGCAGCGCCCCCGACTGCTCGCACAGCGTGCGCATGGCCCGTACCGCCGCAGGCCGGGACAGCAGCGAGGAGTCCAGTTTCACCAGGTCGGGGGCGAGGTCGACGAGCAGCCGCAGCGGCATGTCGCCGTCCCCCACACCGTCCGCGCCGATCCGGAACCCCAGCTCCCGCACGGCGGACACCGCCTCCAGCAGGGCCGGGCGCGGCGGTACGACGTCGAGCGTGACCTCCCACGGCAGGCGGCCCGCTTGCCGCACGGCCTCGCCCAGGGCGGACAGGCCGCCGAGGTCGGCGAGCGTGCGGGCGAACACGTTGATGTGCAGGGGCAGCAGCGTCTCCGTGCGGGCCGCCGCGCGCAGCGCCGACACGGCCAGCCGGCCGTCCAGCTCGGGGTCGCGGAGCGCCTCGGCGAGCACGTCACCGGTCTCCGGCCGGGCCAGGACCTCCAGGGCCGCGACCCCTCCGGTGGCGAGGTTGACCACCGGCTGGAAGGCGAAGCGGAGCGAGTCCGCCCAGGGACGCATGGGATGCACGGGAGCATGATGGCGCCGGGGGCGGCGGCGCGGGCCGCGTTCATGAGACGTTCACGCGAGGTCACCCGTCGGCGGTACGCCGTAGGCGGAGCGGCTTCCGGGTGTTCCGCTTCCCCGGCGGGCCGGGCCCCGCTAGATGTAGGAGACATGACACAACTGTCCCGGCCCGCCCGCGCCGCCGTCACCGCCCTCGCCGCCCTGCTGACCCTGACCGCCGCCTCCGCGACGGCCGGTGCCGCACCCCGGAACCGCAGCGTCCTGGACCCGCGGGCCCCCGCCGACTTCGTGGCCCTGAGCGACATCGACCCGACGATCCTCCAGGAGATGCGCTACTTCACCCCGCACAACTTCATGGGCGAGCCCGTCGACGGCTACCGCCGGCCGATGTGCCTCCTCACCCGCCCCGCCGCCCAGGCCCTGCACCGCGCCCAGCGCCGGCTGCTGCGCCGGGGCTACACCCTCAAGGTGTACGACTGTTACCGGCCGCAGCGCGCCGTCGACCACTTCGTGCGCTGGGCCCGCGCCCTCGACGACCAGTCCATGAAGGGCGAGTTCTACCCGCGCGTCGACAAGACCCGCCTGTTCGACGACGGCTACATCGCGGCCAAGTCCGGCCACAGCCGCGGCTCGACCACGGACCTCACCGTCGTCCCGCTCCCGGTCCGGCCGACCCCTCCGTACGATCCCGCCCGGCCCCTGACGCCCTGCTACGCACCGCGCGAGGAGCGCTTCCCGGACAACTCCCTCGACATGGGCACGGGCTTCGACTGCTTCGACACGCTCGCGCACACCCTCGACCCCCGGATCCGGGGCCGCCGGCACGCCCACCGGATGCTGCTCAAGGACACCCTGGAGCACGTCGGTCTCGTGAACCTCCCCGAGGAGTGGTGGCACTTCACCTACCAGCCCGAACCGTATCCGGACACCTACTTCGACTTCCCCGTCTCCCGGGCCTCGCTCACCAGCGGTCCGCGCACGGGCGCCGAGCCCTCCTGACGCAGGACGTCCGGTTGGGATCGGATACAGTCCGCGCGTGTCCGAGAATCCACACCCGACTGTCAACTCCGTGCCCCATTCCCACTGTTCGGGCTGCGGAGAGCCCTACGGAGAGGGCATCTCCGGCTGGCCCCGCACCTGCCCGGCCTGCGGGGCCGTGGCCTACCGCAACCCGCTGCCGGTCGCGGTGGCCCTCCAGCCCGTCTACGACCCGAAGGGCACCGCCCTGGTCGTGATCACCCGCACCATCGGCCCGGCGCGCGGCGGCACGGCCCTGCCCGGCGGCTACGTCGACGACCGCGAGGACTGGCGCCAGGCCCTCGTGCGCGAACTCAAGGAGGAGACGGGCATCGACGCCGTCGCCCGTGACGTACGGCTCGCCGACGCCATGAGCGCGCCCGACGGCCACCTCCTGCTCTTCGGCATGCTCCCCGAACGCCCCGCCGAGGGACTGCCGGAGTCCGCCGCCACCGACGAGACGTCCGGCTGGCACCTGCTGCGCAGGCCCGAGGAACTGGCCTTCCCCCTGCACACCCTGGCGGCACGGGCCTGGTTCGAGGGCCGCTACGTCTGACCCGTCCAGCCCCGTCCAGTCCCCTTCAGTCCAGCCGTCTCCCGCCCCGTCTCCCGCCCCGGGCCGGACCCGGCCACCGGCCCGCCGTCCGGCCCGGCCAGGTCCGGCTCAGTCAAGCCCCCGCACCCGCACCGGACGCGACGGCGCCACCGCACCGTCCTCCCGCTCCTGCTCCACGACCACCCGCCGGCCCTGCCCGCGGACGGAGTACCGCTCGATCGCGGGCTCGTCCCAGCCGTCGCCCGCGTCCGGCACCACCAGCCCGCCCCCGCCACGCCCGGGGGCGGGCGCCCACACCTCCAGTTCGACCTCGTCCGTCCCGCCCCGCACCGGGAGCACGGCACCCGCGCGCGCGAGCACCGGGATCCGCCCCAGCGGCGCCTCCACGACCGCCTTCCCCGGCCCCTCGTACGCCCGCCCGGTCGCCGTGTCGTACCAGCGGCCCCGCGGCAGCCGCACCGTCCGCCGCTCCGCGCCGGGCAGCAGCACCGGCGCCACCAGCAGCGCGTCGCCCAGCAGGAAGGCGTCCCCGCAGTCCCGCAGTGCCCGGTCCTCCGGGGTGTTCCACCACACCGGGCGCACGTACGGCGCGCCCGTGCGCCGGGCCAGATGCGCCAGCGTGACGAAGTACGGCAGCAGCCGGCGCCGCTCCAGCAGCGCCGCGCGCGCGTGCTCCAGCACCTCGGGACCGAACTCCCACGGCTCCCGCCGCCCCGCCCGCAGGCTCGCGTGCGTCCGGAACAGCGGCAGATACGCGGCGAGCTGGAACCAGCGCAGGTACAGCTCGGGCGAGGGACTGCCGTCGAAGCCGCCCACGTCCGGCCCCGAGTAGGGCACGCCGCACAGGCCAAGACCCAGCACCAGCGACAGCGACGCCCGCAGTCCGGGCCAGCCCGTGGCCACGTCCCCCGACCAGGTCCCGCCGTAGCGCTGCAGCCCGGCCCAGCCCGAACGCGAGAACACGAACGGCCGCTCCCCGGGCACCGCGGCGCGCACGCCCTCGTACCCGGCCTGCGCCATGCACAGCCCGTACACGTTGTGCGCCTCGCGGTGGTCGCCGCCCCGGCCCTCCAGCGCGTGCCGCGCCGACCGCGGCAGCGTGGTCTCGCCGAAGGCCGCGAAGGACGTCGGCTCGTTCATGTCGTGCCAGAAACCGGAGAAGCCCTGGGCCAGCCGCTCCCGGTACAGCCCGCCCCACCACGCGCGCACGCGCGCGTGCGTGAAGTCCGGGAAGACCGTCTCGCCGGGCCACACCACACCCCGTACGACGCCCCCCGACGCGTCCCGTACGAAGGCGTCCTGCGTCGTCCCCGAGTCGTACACGGCGTCACCCGGCGTGGCGCGCACCCCCGGGTCGACGATCGACACCAGCCGGATCCCGTCGCGGCGCAGCTCCTCCGCGAGCACGGGCAGCTTGGGGAAGCGCTCCTGGTCGACGGTGAACACCCGGTGCGCGTCCAGGTGGTCGATGTCCAGGTGTACGGCGTCCAGCGGGAGACCGCGCTCCTGGTAGCCCGCGACGATCCGGCGCACCTCCTGTTCGCTGCCGAAGCCCCACCGCGCGTGCTGGTGGCCGAGCGCCCACGCGGGCGGCAGCGCGGCCGCACCGGTGAGCGAGGCCCAGGTGTGCAGCACGCGCGCGGGAGTGCCGACGATCACCCAGCAGCGCAGCGGACCGCCGTCCATCCGCAGCTCGCTCGCGCCGGGCCGGTCGTGCCCCGAACCGGCGCCCTCCTCGCCCTCGCGCAGGACGACCGTCCCGTCCCAGGAGTTGTCGTGGAACACCAGGTGGGTGCCCGCGTCCGCGACGACCAGCTGCACCGGCATCGTGAGGTACAGCGGATCGTCGCCGGGCCCGAACGGGCGGCCGGGATCGGTGTTCCACAGGCGGTAGGCGCCGTCGCGCAGCCGCGGCCCGGACGCCCGCGCGCCCAGGCCGAAGAACCGCGCGTCCGCCGTCACCCGGGACCGCTGCATCCAGCGCGCCGTCCCGCCGCCGACCGGCTCCCACCAGCGGGGCGGCAGATCGCGGCGCAACGGCACACCGCCGGGCGTGCACACCTCCACGGCCCCGTGCCGCGAGACGGTGACGGTGACCCGCTCGGCCACCACCCGCCAGCCGCCGTCCTTGTCCGGCTCCAGCACCGCCCGCGGGTCGGGCTCGGGGCCCTGCCCGGCCAGGGCGTACGACGGCAGGGGAGCGGCCCCGTCCCAGCCCCAGAAGACCGCTCCGTTCGCCGCGACGAGCAGGCGCAGCTCCGAGCGGCTGAACCGCACCACACCGCCCCCCGGGCCGGGCAGCGCGTCCAGCACCTCACCGGGCACCCGCGCCCGCTCCGCGCCCCGCGGGGGCAGGCCCTCGGCGTCGGCACGCCGCCGGCGCCAGGCGGCCCGTACGGTGCGCACCCCCTGGGCCGCCCCCGCGGAGCCGACCGCCTTCACCGAACGCACCAGGTCACGACCGTTCATGCTGATCACCCTGCCATTGACGGCGCCGCGCGGAGGTGTCGTTCAACTGCCGTTCACCCAGGCTCGGGCCACATCTTCACGACAGGGACTATGTGGGGCCAACCCTGGTGCGGAAGTCGATCACATGGCATCGTCCGTGTCAGCCGCGTCACGCGCACACCCCAGCACGTGCGCGGACCGACGCACACGACGCGCAGAGTCCGGGAGCCGCCCATGTCGACCGTGAATCCCCTGCCGCTCTGGCAGCCCGATCCGCAGCGGATCGCCCAGGCCCAGATCACGCGGTTCCAGGCGTGGGCCGCCGCACACCACGGAGCGCCCGCCGAGGGCGGCTACCCGGCCCTGCACCGCTGGTCCGTCGACCACCTGGAGAGCTTCTGGCGGGCCGTCACCGAGTGGTTCGACGTCCGCTTCGGCACCCCCTACGCGCGCGTGCTGGGCGACCGCACGATGCCCGGGGCGCAGTGGTTCCCCGGCGCCACCGTGAACTACGCCGAGCACGCCCTGCGCGCAGCGGCCACCCGCGCGGACGAGCCCGCCCTCCTCCAGGTGGACGAGACCCATGAACCGCGCCCGGTGACCTGGTCCGAGCTGCGCCGCCAGGTCGGCTCGCTCGCCGCCGAGCTGCGCGCCCTCGGCGTACGCCCGGGGGACCGGGTCAGCGGCTATCTCCCGAACATCCCCGAGGCCGTCGTCGCCCTGCTCGCCACCGCCGCGGTCGGCGCCGTCTGGACCTCCTGCGCCCCCGACTTCGGCGCCCGCAGCGTCCTCGACCGCTTCCAGCAGGTCGAACCGGTCGTGCTGTTCACCGTCGACGGCTACCGCTACGGCGGCAAGGAGCACGACCGCGGCGACGTCGTCGCCGAACTGCGCCGCGAACTGCCCACCCTGCGCGCCGTGGTGCACATCCCCCTGCTGGGCAGCGCCGCACCGGAGGGCACCCTCGCCTGGTCCGACCTGACCTCGGCCGACGTAGAACCCGTCTTCGAACAGGTGCCCTTCGACCATCCGCTGTGGGTGCTGTACTCCTCGGGCACCACGGGCCTGCCCAAGGCCATCGTGCAGTCCCAGGGCGGCATCCTCGTCGAGCACCTCAAGCAGCTCGGCCTGCACTGCGACCTGGGCTCCGGGGACCGCTTCTTCTGGTACACGTCCACCGGCTGGATGATGTGGAACTTCCTCGTCTCCGGCCTGCTGACCGGGACGACGATCGTCCTGTACGACGGCAGCCCGGGGTACCCCGACACGGGTGCCCAGTGGCGCATCGCCGAGCGCACCGGGGCCACCCTCTTCGGCACCTCGGCCGCCTATGTGATGGCCTGCCGCAAGGCGGGGGTGCACCCGGCGCGCGACCACGACGTGTCCCGGATCCGGTGCGTCGCCACCACCGGGTCCCCGCTCCCGCCCGACGGGTTCCGCTGGCTGCACGACGAGGTCGGCGACGACCTGTGGATCGCCTCCGTCAGCGGCGGCACCGACGTCTGCTCCTGCTTCGCCGGGGCCGTGCCGACCCTGCCCGTCCACATCGGCGAGCTCCAGGCCCCCTGTCTCGGCACCGACCTCCGGTCCTGGGACCCGGAGGGGCGGCCCCTGGTCGACGAGGTCGGCGAGCTGGTCGTCACCAACCCCATGCCCTCGATGCCGCTCCACTTCTGGAACGACCCGGACGGCAGCCGCTACCACGACAGCTACTTCGCCGTGTACCCCGGCGTATGGCGGCACGGCGACTGGATCACCCTCACCTCCCGCGGCTCCGTGATCATCCACGGCCGCTCCGACTCCACGCTCAACCGCCAGGGCGTGCGCATGGGGTCCGCCGACATCTACGAGGCCGTCGAGCGGCTCCCCGAGATCAGGGAGTCCCTGGTCATCGGCGTCGAACAGCCCGACGGCGGCTACTGGATGCCGCTCTTCGTCCAGCTAGCCCCCGGAGCCGTCCTGGACGACGCGCTGCTGGACCGCATCAAGCGGACCATCCGCGAACAGCTCTCCCCGCGCCATGTGCCCGACGAGGTCATCGCGGTCCCCGGCGTCCCGCACACCCTCACCGGCAAGCGCATCGAGGTCCCGGTCAAACGCCTGCTCCAGGGCACCCCGCTGGAGAAGGCGGTCAACCCCGGCTCCGTCGACGACCTCGGCCTGCTGCGCTTCTACGAGGAACTGGCCCGCAAGCGCGCCTGACCCGTCCGGGCCCGGCCCGGCGGACCCGGCCCGGCCCGGCGGACCCGGCCCGGCCCGGCGGACCCGGCCCGGCCCGGCGGACCCGGCCCGGCCCGGACGGGGCCGAGTCCGCCGCCCGCCGGTCAGCCGCCGTAGGTGGCCTCCGACTCGCCCAGCACCGCGGCGAAGTCGGAGGCCAGCCGGGCCGCGTCCGCGGGTTCCAGTCCGGCCACGGAGATCCGCACCCCCGGCGGTGACGCCAGCCGGAATCTGGCACCCGCCGCGACCCACCAGCCGTGGGACCGCAGCCCGTTCACCACCGCCGACTCGTCGGCCACCGGTACCCACACGTTCATCCCGCTCGCCCCGTGGGCCGCGATGCCCCGGGCCGCCAGCTCCCCGAGCAGGGCGCCGCGGCGCACGGCGTACGTCCCGCGCGCGCGGGACACCAGCGCACGCGTGTCCTCGTCGGTCAGCAGCCCGTGCACCGTCTCCTGGAGCAGATGGCTGACCCAGCCCGAGGTCAGCAGCAGACGCCCGTCGTGCCGCGCCAGGGTGACGGCGTCGCACGCCGCCACCGCACAGCGCAGGTCCGCCCCGAGGAACTTGCTCACCGTCCGCACATGCACCCACCGGGACAGACCGGCGGAGCCGAGGGCGTGCAGCGGTACGTCCGCCACCGCCGACGCGTGGTCGTTCTCCAGGACCAGGACGTCCGGCTCCTCGCGCAGCACATCGGCGAGCGCCGCGCGCCGCTCGGCCGAGAAGCACCCGCCGTACGGGTTCTGCCCGCGCGGACTGCACACCACGGCGCGCGCACCGGCCCGCAGCGCCCGCCGCAGGGCCTCGGGCCGCATCCCCTCGTCGTCCACCGCCACCGGCACGCTGCGCAGCCCCAAGGCGGTCACGAGGTCGAGCAGGTGGTGATAGCCCGGATCCTCCATCGCCACCGCGTCGCCGGGGCGCAGCTCCACGGAGAGCAGCCGGCCCACCAGATCCAGCGCGCCGTGCGCGAAGGTCACGTGCTCCACCGGCATCCCGTCCGCGCCGAGCCAGTCGCGCGCCGCGTCCTCCAGCCGGGGCAGCCGGGGTGTCGAGCGGTGCGAGCGCGCACCGGGCGCCAGCCGGGACGGCGGCGCCGGAGCGGGCAGGAAGGCGGGATCCGGATGCCCGCCCGCCAGATCGCGCAGCCCTCGCGGGACCTTCGGCGGCCGGCGTGAGGCCACCGCGGGGGCGGGCGCCACCACGGTCCCGCCCCGGCCGCGGGTCACCACGATGCCCCGCCCGCGCAGCTCCTTGTACGCCGTCGCCACCGTCCCCGGGCTCACCGCCAGTTCGTCCGCGAGCCGCCGCACCGGCGGCAGCGCCGCGCCCGGCGCCAACGCCCCCTCGGAGACCCCGCGTTCCACCGACGCGGCAATCGCCTTGGCCGTCGCCCCACTGATCGCATAATGTACTGCCACGTTGATCATTATGTATCAATACATAATTTCAGGCAAGTTTCCGGCAAGGGGGAGCAGTGCGCATCACTCGCGGCACGAGAACCAAGGGCAGCGGCACCACACCGGCCACCAGGACGGGACGCCCACGCGTACCCGGCGGCCCCGACGGCCGCCGCATGCTCCTCGTCGCCCTCGTCGACCGCACCGGCAGCGGACTGTGGGCCTCCGTCTCCGTCCTCTACTTCACCTACGTCTCCGGACTCTCCCTCGCCCAGGTCGGCACCCTCGCCGCCCTCGCCGGAGCCGTCGGCATCGCCGGCGCCCCCCTCGGCGGCCGCCTCGCCGACCGGTTCCCGCTCACCCGTGTCCTCATCGCACTGCAACTCCTGCGCGCCGTGGCCTCCCTGGGGCTGCTCACCACGGACGACTACGCCCTGCTGCTCGCCTTCTCCGCCCTCTGCGGCCTCGGCGACCGCGCCGCCAGCATCCTCACCAAGCTCTACGCCACCCGCGTCTCAGGCCCCGACCGCGTCCGCTACCAGGCCCTCAACCGCACCGCGGCCAACGCGGGCTGGGCCCTGGGCGGCCTCGCCGCCGCGGGCGCCCTCGCCGTCGGCACCACCGCCGCCTACCGGTGGCTGCTCCTCGGCGACGGCCTCTCCTTCGCCGCCGTCGCACTGCTCACCCTGCGCTGCGGCGAACCCCCCTCGCCCTCCCGCACCGTCACCCCCTCCGGCGCCCCGGCCCCCACCGCCCCGCCCGCCACCCCGTGGCGGGACCGCACCTACCTCGCCTACGTCGCCACCGAGACCGTCCTCTTCCTCGACGACGCGGTCTTCAAGGTCGGCCTCCCCCTGTGCATCGCCCACAGCAGCGACGTCCCGCACGGCCTCGCCCCCCTGCTGATGGTCCTCAACAACGTCATGGTCGTCGCCCTCCAGGTCCCCCTGGCACGCTTCGGTGCCACCACCGCCGCGGCCCGCACCCTCCTGCTCCCGCTCTCGGTCGCCTACGCCCTCGGCGGCACCGCCCTCGCCCTCTCCACGGCCGGCGGCACTTTCACGGCCGTCGCGCTCCTCACCGGCGCCGCCGTGGCCTTCACTCTCGCCGAGATGCTCCACGCCACCGTCTCCTGGGAACTGTCCGTCGCCCTCGCCCCCGGCGCGGCCCAGGGCACCTACCTCGGCGTCCACGGACTGGCCCAGGCCGCCCAGCGCACCATCGGCCCCCTCGCCGTCACCGCGGCCCTCGCCACCGGCCCCGCCGGATGGGCCGTCTTCGGCGGCGGCATCGCCCTGACCTGCGTCATCCAGCACCGCACCGTCCGCGACCGCCTCAGCCGGCCCCCGTTGTCAGTGCCCCCGGTTACGGTGAGTGAGCATTGATCGACCGTGCACACACGGCACACCATGGGGGAAACATGGCGCACACCGACCACCGGACCATGCGACGCGCCCTGCGCCGCGAGATCGCCGGCACCATCGGCCTGCTCACCGACGCACAGGACTTCCGCGCCATGCGGCGCTACCGGAGCTTCGTCTTCGAGGACCACACCACCTACCTCCGCCACGTGGAGGCGCTCCTGAGGGTCAGGGCCGCCCAGGGCGGCCACACCACCGTGGCCCTCTTCGACCCCGAGGAATACGCCGCCTTCTGCGCGCGGACCGGCCTCGAACCGGACGCGGCCGCCAGCCGCGCCCGCTTCACCGCCGAACTCGCCGGCGCGGGCCCGGCCCTGCCCTACGACGGCCGGCCCCTCACCGAACTCGTCCCCGCCCTCGTCGACGAGGCCGTCCGCCAGGCCACCTGGGAGTACGCCTCCACCCTCCTCGCCCGGCTCGGCCCCTGCGCCGCATGCGGCGAGGACATCGGCCGCGCCGCCTTCGCCAGGGCCGCCGGCCTCCTCGTCCGCGTCCTCGACACCGCCCCGCCCGGCAACCGCCATCTGGTGTGCAGCGTCTCCACCGCACCCGAGACCCTGCTCGCCGCGCTCCGTGCCGACGACCAGGACGGCGACGGCCCGCCGGACGACACCACCCGCCTCGACGAGGCCGAAGCCCTCGAGTTCACCACGGTCCTGGCCCTCGGCCTCGCCACCCGCAGCCCCGGCGGCCTCGTCATGCGCACCACGGCACCGGGCACACCCGACCGCGTCTACGGCTGGCGCCTGCGCGGCGACGGACTGCACCCGCTCACCGCCGCCGAGGTCTTCGACGCCTACTGCACCGACATCGAGTCCGGCGACCTCGTCGCACCCGAGTCCGGCGTGGACTACACGACACCCCCCGACCTCGGGGACGAAGGACCCACACCCCCGCACCGACACTGAACAGAACCGGCACGGAACAGATCGGGCACCGGACAGAACCGGCACCGGACGCACGAGGGGCGCCCCGCCCGAAGGCGGAGCGCCCCTCACGGACCGGCCGGTGTGCGGACCGGTCCTCTCACCGGCCGCTCACTCGCCGGACAGCACCGCCTGCGCTGCCTCGCGCGCCTCCTCGGCACTGTCCGTGGCCCGTGCCGCCGCGGCGGCACGCTCGCACTGCGCCAGCGTGTACTTGGCCAGCGCGGCCCGTACATACGGAAGAGACGCCGCACCCATCGACAGGGAGGTGACCCCCAGACCGGTCAGCACACACGCCAGCAGCGGATCCGCGGCCGCCTCACCGCAGACACCGCAGCTCTTGCCCTCGGCCCGCGCCGCCTCGGCGGCCAGCGCGACCAGGTCGAGCAGCGCCGGCTGCCACGGGTCCTGCAACCGCGACACCGCACCCACCTGACGGTCGGCGGCGAAGGTGTACTGCGCGAGGTCGTTGGTCCCCAGCGACAGGAACTCCACCTCCTGGAGCACCGACCGCGCCCGCAGCGCCGCCGACGGGATCTCCACCATCGCACCGAACTTCGCCCGCAGCCCCGCCGCACGGCAGGCGTCCGCGAACGCCTTGGCGTCGGCCCGGTCGGCGACCATCGGCGCCATGACCTCAAGGTGCACCGGCAGCCCCTCGGCCGCCTTGGCGAGCGCCGTCAGCTGGGTGCGCAGCACCTCCGGGTGGTCCAGCAGCGTCCGCAGCCCACGCACGCCCAGAGCGGGGTTCGGCTCGTCCGCGGGCGTCAGGAAGTCGAGCGGCTTGTCCGCGCCCGCGTCCAGCACCCGCACGACCACACGGCCCTCGGGGAACGCCTCCAGCACCTGCCGGTAGGCCTCGACCTGCTTCTCCTCGGACGGCGCGTTCTTGTTGTCGTCCAGGAACAGGAACTCGGTCCGGAACAGGCCCACGCCCTCGGCGCCCGCCTCGACGGCCGCCGGGACGTCCGCGGGCCCGCCGATGTTGGCCAGCAGCGGCACCTTGTGCCCGTCGGAGGTCGCGCCCGGACCCGTGGAGGCGGCCAGCGCGGCCCTGCGCTCGGCCGCGGCCGCCTCCAACTGCTCCTTCTTCTCCTCGCTCGGGTTCACGAAGATCTCGCCGGAGCTGCCGTCCACGGCGATCACCGTGCCCTCGGCCAGCTCACCGGCCCCCGGCAGCGCCACCACGGCCGGCACCCCGAGCGCCCGCGCCAGGATCGCGCTGTGACTCGTCGGCCCGCCCTCCTCGGTGACGAAGCCGAGGACCAGCGTCGGGTCGAGCAGCGCGGTGTCGGCCGGCGCCAGATCCCGCGCGACCAGCACATACGGCTCGTCACTGTCCGGCACACCCGGCATCGGCACACCCAGCAGGCGCGCGACGATACGGTTCCGCACGTCGTCGAGGTCCGCCACGCGCCCCGCCAGGTACTCACCGGCACCCGCCAGCAGGTCCCGGTACGCGGCGAACGCGTCGTAGACGGCGCGCTCCGCGGTGCTGCCGACGGCGATACGCCGGTCGACGTCCGCGATCAGCTCCGGGTCCTGCGCCATCAGGGCCTGCGCCTCGAGCACGGCCTGTGCCTCGCCGCCCGCCAGGTTGCCGCGCGCGGTGAGGTCGGCGGCCACGGCGTCCACGGCCTGGCGGGCGCGCCCCTGCTCACGCTCCGCCTCGTCGGCCGCTATCTGCTTCGCGGGCGGCTCCAGGACCGCCGTACCCATGTGCCGAACCTCGCCGATCGCCACACCGTGGCTCACACCGACGCCTCGCAGCGTTGTCTCCATCTCACCCGTCTCCGTTAATGCGGCGCATGCCGCCGTGGTGGTCGTTCTGTGCGCCGTCCCGGCGAACGGCGGGGCGGTCAGCTCCAGGAGAAGAGGCTGTCGCCGGCCTTCACCTCGCCGCTCTCGTGCAGGTCGCCGAGGGACTCCGCCGTGGCCTCCAGGGCGACGACGGGACACACGGGGGACTTGCCGGCGGCCTCGACGGCGGCGGGGTCCCAGCGCACCACGGCCTGGCCGCGGGACACCGTGTCGCCCTTGTTCACGAGCAGCTCGAAGCCCTCGCCGTCGAGCTGAACGGTGTCGATACCGAGGTGGACGAGCACGCCGTGGCCCTGCTCGTCGACGACGACGAAGGCGTGCGGGTGCAGCGAGACGATGACACCGTCCACGGGAGCGACGGCCTCGGAGGGCTCACGCACCGGGTCGATGGCGGTGCCGGGGCCGACCATGGCGCCGGCGAAGACGGGGTCCGGCACGTTGGCCAGTCCGATGGCACGTCCGGCGAGCGGGGACGTCACGGTGGTCATGGGAAGCCTCCCAGGGGTGGAGATTCATAGGGCCGTCACTGCCTGTACCGGACGGCGTGCTGTCCAGCAGCGTATGTCACGGTAAGTGCCGGTTCCGGCCGAGAGCTTACGACAGCTCACCTTAGTGGTCTAGACCACCAATCCCATGGATTTGCACCCGCTCCACGGGCCCCTGTACAGTCTTACTCCTGCCTGGGGGTGAGCGACGCGAACGAGCGTCCTCGACCCGAGCAGAACCCAACTCGTCAGATCCTATCTCTGGATCCCCTTCCGCATGCTCGCGGGACGGTGGTCAAGAGGGCCGGAAAAGCCTGATAGAGTTTGGAACACCGAAGGGAAGCGCCCGGAGGAAAGCCCGAGAGGGTGAGTACAAAGGAAGCGTCCGTTCCTTGAGAACTCAACAGCGTGCCAAAAGTCAACGCCAGATATGTTGATACCCCGTCTCCGGCCGTCATGGCCGGGACGAGGTTCCTTTGAAGAAAACACAGCGAGGACGCTGTGAACCAGGGGAACATTCCTTCCCCTTGGTTCCGCTCTCGTGGTGTCGCCCCGATTACGGGGAAGCATTCACGGAGAGTTTGATCCTGGCTCAGGACGAACGCTGGCGGCGTGCTTAACACATGCAA
Source organism: Streptomyces sp. PL-25 (assembly GCF_058344915.1). NCBI lineage: Bacteria > Bacillati > Actinomycetota > Actinomycetes > Kitasatosporales > Streptomycetaceae > Streptomyces > Streptomyces sp. PL-25. Next base: position 1,078,867 of record NZ_CP136997.1, on the reverse strand, counting down.
GTCGAACGATGAACCACTTCGGTGGGGATTAGTGGCGAACGGGTGAGTAACACGTGGGCAATCTGCCCTGCACTCTGGGACAAGCCCTGGAAACGGGGTCTAATACCGGATACGAGTCTCCAAGGCATCTTGGAGACTGTAAAGCTCCGGCGGTGCAGGATGAGCCCGCGGCCTATCAGCTTGTTGGTGAGGTAGTGGCTCACCAAGGCGACGACGGGTAGCCGGCCTGAGAGGGCGACCGGCCACACTGGGACTGAGACACGGCCCAGACTCCTACGGGAGGCAGCAGTGGGGAATATTGCACAATGGGCGAAAGCCTGATGCAGCGACGCCGCGTGAGGGATGACGGCCTTCGGGTTGTAAACCTCTTTCAGCAGGGAAGAAGCGAAAGTGACGGTACCTGCAGAAGAAGCGCCGGCTAACTACGTGCCAGCAGCCGCGGTAATACGTAGGGCGCAAGCGTTGTCCGGAATTATTGGGCGTAAAGAGCTCGTAGGCGGCTTGTCACGTCGGTTGTGAAAGCCCGGGGCTTAACCCCGGGTCTGCAGTCGATACGGGCAGGCTAGAGTTCGGTAGGGGAGATCGGAATTCCTGGTGTAGCGGTGAAATGCGCAGATATCAGGAGGAACACCGGTGGCGAAGGCGGATCTCTGGGCCGATACTGACGCTGAGGAGCGAAAGCGTGGGGAGCGAACAGGATTAGATACCCTGGTAGTCCACGCCGTAAACGGTGGGCACTAGGTGTGGGCGACATTCCACGTCGTCCGTGCCGCAGCTAACGCATTAAGTGCCCCGCCTGGGGAGTACGGCCGCAAGGCTAAAACTCAAAGGAATTGACGGGGGCCCGCACAAGCGGCGGAGCATGTGGCTTAATTCGACGCAACGCGAAGAACCTTACCAAGGCTTGACATACACCGGAAAACTCTGGAGACAGGGTCCCCCTTGTGGTCGGTGTACAGGTGGTGCATGGCTGTCGTCAGCTCGTGTCGTGAGATGTTGGGTTAAGTCCCGCAACGAGCGCAACCCTTGTCCCGTGTTGCCAGCAGGCCCTTGTGGTGCTGGGGACTCACGGGAGACCGCCGGGGTCAACTCGGAGGAAGGTGGGGACGACGTCAAGTCATCATGCCCCTTATGTCTTGGGCTGCACACGTGCTACAATGGCCGGTACAATGAGCTGCGATACCGTGAGGTGGAGCGAATCTCAAAAAGCCGGTCTCAGTTCGGATTGGGGTCTGCAACTCGACCCCATGAAGTCGGAGTCGCTAGTAATCGCAGATCAGCATTGCTGCGGTGAATACGTTCCCGGGCCTTGTACACACCGCCCGTCACGTCACGAAAGTCGGTAACACCCGAAGCCGGTGGCCCAACCCCTTGTGGGAGGGAGCTGTCGAAGGTGGGACTGGCGATTGGGACGAAGTCGTAACAAGGTAGCCGTACCGGAAGGTGCGGCTGGATCACCTCCTTTCTAAGGAGCACATAGCCGAATGCAGGCAAATGTTCTGCACGGTTGCTCATGGGTGGAACGTTGACTATTCGGCACGGTTCGGATGTCTTCTGCTAGTACTGCTTCGGCGTGGAACGCAAGGGGATGGATGGAACGTGTCGGGCACGCTGTTGGGTCCTGAGGGAATGATGCCCTCAGTTTGCCGGCCCCGGTGAAGCATCGTTTGTTCGGTGTGACGGGTGGTTGGTCGTTGTTTGAGAACTGCACAGTGGACGCGAGCATCTGTGGCCAAGTTTTTAAGGGCGCACGGTGGATGCCTTGGCACCAGGAACCGATGAAGGACGTGGGAGGCCACGATAGTCCCCGGGGAGTCGTCAACCAGGCTTTGATCCGGGGGTTTCCGAATGGGGAAACCCGGCAGTCGTCATGGGCTGTCACCCGCTGCTGAACACATAGGCAGTGTGGAGGGAACGCGGGGAAGTGAAACATCTCAGTACCCGCAGGAAGAGAAAACAACCGTGATTCCGGGAGTAGTGGCGAGCGAAACCGGATGAGGCCAAACCGTATGCGTGTGAGACCCGGCAGGGGTTGCGTATGCGGGGTTGTGGGATCTCTCTTCTACGGTCTGCCGGCCGTGGGACGAGTGAGAAACCGTTGATGTAGGCGAAGGACATGCGAAAGGTCCGGCGTAGAGGGTAAGACCCCCGTAGTCGAAACATTAGCGGCTCGTTTGAGAGACACCCAAGTAGCACGGGGCCCGAGAAATCCCGTGTGAATCTGGCGGGACCACCCGCTAAGCCTAAATATTCCCTGGTGACCGATAGCGGATAGTACCGTGAGGGAATGGTGAAAAGTACCCCGGGAGGGGAGTGAAATAGTACCTGAAACCGTGTGCCTACAAGCCGTGGGAGCGTCGGATGCAGCTTGCTGTATCTCGTGACTGCGTGCCTTTTGAAGAATGAGCCTGCGAGTTTGCGGTGTGTTGCGAGGTTAACCCGTTGTGGGGTAGCCGTAGCGAAAGCGAGTCCTAACAGGGCGGTGGAGTAGCACGCTCAAGACCCGAAGCGGAGTGATCTAGCCATGGGCAGGTTGAAGCGGAGGTAAGACTTCGTGGAGGACCGAACCCACCAGGGTTGAAAACCTGGGGGATGACCTGTGGTTAGGGGTGAAAGGCCAATCAAACTCCGTGATAGCTGGTTCTCCCCGAAATGCATTTAGGTGCAGCGTCGTGTGTTTCTTGCCGGAGGTAGAGCACTGGATAGGCGATGGGCCCTACCGGGTTACTGACCTTAGCCAAACTCCGAATGCCGGTAAGTGAGAGCGCGGCAGTGAGACTGTGGGGGATAAGCTCCATGGTCGAGAGGGAAACAGCCCAGAGCATCGACTAAGGCCCCTAAGCGTACGCTAAGTGGGAAAGGATGTGGAGTCGCAGAGACAACCAGGAGGTTGGCTTAGAAGCAGCCACCCTTGAAAGAGTGCGTAATAGCTCACTGGTCTAGTGATTCCGCGCCGACAATGTAGCGGGGCTCAAGCGTACCGCCGAAGTCGTGTCATTCACAATAGCCCCAACGGGTGTGTGGATGGGTAGGGGAGCGTCGTCTGCCGGGTGAAGCGGCACTGGAAGGTAGTCGTGGACGGTTGACGAGTGAGAATGCAGGCATGAGTAGCGATTCACACGTGAGAAACGTGTGCGCCGATTGACTAAGGGTTCCTGGGTCAAGCTGATCTGCCCAGGGTAAGTCGGGACCTAAGGCGAGGCCGACAGGCGTAGTCGATGGATAACCGGTTGATATTCCGGTACCCGCTGTGAAGCGTCAAACATCGAGCATCGTGATGCTAAGGCCGTGAAGCCGCCCTGATCTCTTCGGAGTTGAGGGGAGTGGTGGAGCCGCTGAACCGAGCGGTTAGTAGGTGAGTGATGGGGTGACGCAGGAAGGTAGTCCATCCCGGGCGGTGGTTGTCCCGGGGTAAGGGTGTAGGCCGCGAGGTAGGTAAATCCGCCTTGCATATGGCTGAGACCTGATGCCGAGCCGATTGTGGTGAAGTGGATGATCCTATGCTGTCGAGAAAAGCCTCTAGCGAGTTTCATGGCGGCCCGTACCCTAAACCGACTCAGGTGGTCAGGTAGAGAATACCGAGGCGTTCGGGTGAACTATGGTTAAGGAACTCGGCAAAATGCCCCCGTAACTTCGGGAGAAGGGGGGCCATGTCTGGTGATCGGATTTTCTCCGTGAGCTGGGGGTGGCCGCAGAGACCAGCGAGAAGCGACTGTTTACTAAAAACACAGGTCCGTGCGAAGCCGTAAGGCGATGTATACGGACTGACGCCTGCCCGGTGCTGGAACGTTAAGGGGACCGGTTAGCTCCATTTCGGTGGGGCGAAGCTGAGAACTTAAGCGCCAGTAAACGGCGGTGGTAACTATAACCATCCTAAGGTAGCGAAATTCCTTGTCGGGTAAGTTCCGACCTGCACGAATGGCGTAACGACTTCTCGACTGTCTCAACCATAGGCCCGGTGAAATTGCACTACGAGTAAAGATGCTCGTTTCGCGCAGCAGGACGGAAAGACCCCGGGACCTTTACTACAGTTTGATATTGGTGTTCGGTTCGGCTTGTGTAGGATAGCTGGGAGACTTTGAAGCGTGCACGCCAGTGTGTGTGGAGTCGTCGTTGAAATACCAGTCTGGTCGTGCTGGATGTCTAACCTGGGTCCGTGATCCGGATCAGGGACAGTGTCTGATGGGTAGTTTAACTGGGGCGGTTGCCTCCTAAAGGGTAACGGAGGCGCCCAAAGGTTCCCTCAGCCTGGTTGGTAATCAGGTGTTGAGTGTAAGTGCACAAGGGAGCTTGACTGTGAGACCGACGGGTCGAGCAGGGACGAAAGTCGGGACTAGTGATCCGGCGGTGGCTTGTGGAAGCGCCGTCGCTCAACGGATAAAAGGTACCCCGGGGATAACAGGCTGATCTTCCCCAAGAGTCCATATCGACGGGATGGTTTGGCACCTCGATGTCGGCTCGTCGCATCCTGGGGCTGGAGTCGGTCCCAAGGGTTGGGCTGTTCGCCCATTAAAGCGGTACGCGAGCTGGGTTTAGAACGTCGTGAGACAGTTCGGTCCCTATCCGCTGTGCGCGTAGGAGTCTTGAGAAGGGCTGTCCCTAGTACGAGAGGACCGGGACGGACGAACCTCTGGTGTGCCAGTTGTTCTGCCAAGGGCATGGCTGGTTGGCTACGTTCGGGAGGGATAACCGCTGAAAGCATCTAAGCGGGAAGCCTGCTTCGAGATGAGGGCTCCCACCCACTTGATGGGGTAAGGCTCCCAGTAGACGACTGGGTTGATAGGCCGGATCTGGAAGCACGGTAACGTGTGGAGGTGACCGGTACTAATAGGCCGAGGGCTTGTCCTCAGTTGCTCGCGTCCACTGTGTTGGTTCTGAAACCACGAACAACCCCATGTGCCACACATGGTGCGGTTGATTGTTTCATAGTGTTTCGGTGGTCATAGCGTGAGGGAAACGCCCGGTTACATTCCGAACCCGGAAGCTAAGCCTTACAGCGCCGATGGTACTGCAGGGGGGACCCTGTGGGAGAGTAGGACACCGCCGAACTCCTTTTAGAGCTCTGGCTCTTGGGCAACAGCCCAAGAGCCAGAGCTTTTTTGCGTTGAGGTAGGGTCAGGGGGCATCGTAGGCACTTTTTCCCAGGAGGCCCCCGGGTGGAGGTCCAGGAGACCCGTGTCCAGACAGACCGGGTCCTCACCATCCCCAACATCCTCAGCATGGCGAGGCTCGTCGGCGTACCGCTGTTCCTGTGGTTGATCCTCAGACCGGAGTTCGGCGGCCCCAAGAGTGATGGCTGGGCCTTGCTGGTTCTGGCGCTGAGCGGCATCAGCGACTATCTGGACGGCAAACTCGCGCGGCGCTGGAACCAGATCAGCAACCTCGGCCGGCTTCTCGACCCCGCCGCCGACCGGCTCTACGTCCTTTCCACGCTCGTCGGGCTGACCTGGCGCGAGATTCTGCCGGTCTGGCTGACCGCCGCGCTGCTCGCCCGGGAATTGATGTTGTTGGTGGCGGTGGCGGTCCTCAGGCGTCACGGCTACCCGCCGCCGCAGGTGAACTTCCTGGGGAAGGCAGCGACGTTCAACTTGATGTACGCCTTCCCGTTGCTTCTCCTCAGTGACGGAAGCGGATGGATCTCGTCACTCGCTGCTATTTTCGGATGGGCGTTCGCCGGATGGGGTACAACCCTCTATTGGTGGGCAGGAGTCCTCTACGTGGTGCAAGTCCGCCGTCTTGTCCGTGCGGACGCCATGGCCGACTGAGCTCGCCTATTCGGGCAGCCGCGGTGGCTCCGATGGCCCGCTTCGGAAAAGTGCGGGACAATCAGGACGGGTGAAGTCGGCTAGATCGTCATCTCTTGGAGGAGGACGCTTCCGACATGAAGGCCGTCGTGATGGCCGGAGGCGAAGGCACACGCCTTCGCCCGATGACCTCGAGCATGCCCAAGCCGCTCCTGCCGGTGGCCAACCGGCCGATCATGGAGCACGTTCTGCGGCTGCTCAAAAGGCATGGGCTGAATGAGACCGTCGTCACAGTCCAGTTCCTGGCTTCGCTGGTCAAGAACTATTTCGGTGATGGTGAAGAGCTCGGCATGGAGCTCACCTATGCCAATGAGGAGAAGCCACTCGGTACCGCGGGAAGCGTCAAGAACGCCGAGGAGGCGTTGAAGGACGACGCCTTCCTCGTCATCTCCGGCGACGCGCTGACCGACTTCGACCTCACCGACCTGGTCCGGTTCCACAAGGAAAAGGGCGCGATGGTGACCGTGTGTCTTACACGCGTTCCCAACCCCCTGGAATTCGGCATCACCATCGTCGACGAAGAGGGCCAGGTCGAGCGCTTCCTGGAGAAGCCGACCTGGGGTCAGGTCTTCTCCGACACCGTGAACACGGGCATCTATGTGATGGAGCCCGAGGTCTTCAACTACGTGGAGGCCGATGTCCCCGTCGACTGGTCCGGCGATGTCTTCCCGCAACTGATGAAGGAAGGCAAGCCCATCTACGGGTATATCGCCGAGGGCTACTGGGAGGACGTGGGCACCCACGAGAGCTACGTGAAGGCCCAGGCCGACGTCCTCGAAGGCAAGGTGGACGTCGACATCGACGGCTTCGAGATCTCGCCGGGCGTCTGGGTCGCGGAAGGCGCCGAGGTGCATCCCGACGCCGAGCTGCGCGGTCCGCTGTACATCGGTGACTACGCCAAGGTGGAGGCCGGCGCGGAGATCCGCGAGCACACCGTCGTCGGGTCGAACGTCGTCGTCAAGAGCGGTGCCTTCCTGCACAAGGCCGTCGTGCACGACAACGTGTACATAGGGCAGCACAGCAACCTGCGCGGCTGTGTCGTGGGCAAGAACACCGACATCATGCGGGCCGCGCGCATCGAGGACGGCGCGGTCATCGGCGACGAGTGCCTGATCGGCGAAGAATCGATCGTGCAGGGCAATGTGCGGGTGTATCCGTTCAAGACCATCGAGGCGGGCGCCTTCGTCAACACCTCGGTCATCTGGGAGTCGCGGGGCCAGGCGCACCTCTTCGGGGCCCGTGGCGTCTCCGGCATCCTGAATGTGGAGATCACCCCGGAACTCGCCGTACGGCTCGCGGGAGCGTATGCGACGACCCTGAAGAAGGGCTCCACGGTCACCACCGCCCGCGACCACTCCCGAGGTGCGCGTGCCCTGAAGCGGGCCGTCATCTCCGCGCTCCAGGCCAGCGCCATCGACGTACGGGACCTGGAGAACGTACCGCTGCCCGTCGCCCGGCAGCAGACCGCGCGCGGCAGCGCCGGCGGCATCATGATCCGCACGTCGCCCGGGGTGCCGGACTCGGTCGACATCATGTTCTTCGACGGGCAGGGCGCCGACCTGTCGCAGGGCAGCCAGCGGAAGCTGGACCGGGTCTTCGCGCGGCAGGAGTACCGGCGGGCGTTCCCCGGCGAGATCGGCGACCTGTACTTCCCCTCCAGCGTCTTCGACTCGTACACCGGTTCACTGCTGCGCAACGTGGACACGACCGGGATCGCCGAGGCGGGCCTCAAGGTGGTCGTGGACGCCTCCAACGGCAGTGCCGGCCTGGTCCTGCCGAGCCTGCTCGGCAAGCTCGGGGTGGACTCGCTGACCATCAACCCCGGCCTGGACGAGTCCCGGCCGACGGAGACCGAGGAGATGCGCCGGGCCGGCCTGGTGCGGCTCGGCGAGATCGTGGCGTCCTCCGGGGCCGCGTTCGGCGTGCGGTTCGACCCGGTGGGCGAGCGGCTGTCGCTCGTCGACGAGAAGGGCCGGATCATCGAGGACGACCGGGCGCTGCTGGTCATGCTGGACCTCGTCGCCGCCGAGCGGCGCAGCGGCCGGGTGGCGCTGCCGGTCACCACGACCCGTATCGCCGAGCAGGTCGCCGCGTACCACGGGACGCAGGTGGAGTGGACGACCACGTCGCCGGACGACCTCACCCGGGTCGGCGGCGAGGAGGGGACGATCTTCGGCGGTGACGGCAAGGGCGGATTCATCGTCCCGGAGTTCAGCAGCGTCTATGACGGCACGGCCGCCTTCGTACGGCTCATCGGTCTGGTGGCGCGCACGCAGCTGACCCTCAGCCAGATCGACGCGCGGATCCCGCGGGCCCATGTCCTCAAGCGGGATCTGGCCACGCCGTGGGCCGTCAAGGGCCTGGTCATGCGCCGGGTCGTCGAGGCGGCCGGGGAGCGCTTCGTGGACACGACGGACGGGGTGCGGGTCGTGGAGACCGACGGCCGCTGGGTGATGGTGCTGCCCGACCCGGCCGAGGCGGTCACCCATCTGTGGGCCGAGGGTCCCGACGACGCCTCCGCGCAGGCCCTGCTCGACGAGTGGTCGGCGGTCGTCGACAGCGCCGGACGGTAGACCGGCCGCCGGTGCCCGCCCCGCGCGGGCACCGGTCCCGCCGGACGTCCTGCACGCGCGCGCGTGCAGGACGAGTGAGCCCGGGGGAGCCTGTCCGGCACGCCGGTGGGGGCCGTTCGGAGGTATCGCCCCAGGCGTGCGACGATGTGCGGCATGCCGCAGCGACCCCCCATTCGGAGCACACCCCCGCGGCCCTCCCGTCCTGATGCCTCCATGTCGTTGATCACCAACGTCATGGACCACAGCCTCGACGACGGTTACGCCGAGGCCGCCGCACGGAAGAAGGCCGCCGGTGAGGGCGGGCTGCCCAAGACGCTCCGCGCGCGGCTGGGACTGGCCGCCGGTCTGGTGCTCGCGGCGCTCGTCGTCACCGTGGGAGCGGCACAGGCGCGCGTGGCGGCGCCCGTGGTCGCCAAGGAGCGCCAGGAGCTGATCGACCGCATCGACCGCGAGACGGCGGCGGCGGACAAGCTGGAGGACGGCGTCGACCAGCTCCGCGACGACGTGAACGCGCGCCAGCGGCAGGCGCTCAGCCACAGCGGCGGCAACGCGCAGGCGGACCTGGCCGGGATCCTGGCGGGCGCGACCGAGGTGCACGGCCCCGGGGTGAAGCTCGTCGTGAACGACGCGAAGGAAGCCGGTTCGGGGGGCTCCGGCAAACCGCGCGAGACGTCCGGCTTCTCCGACACCGGACGGGTGCGCGACCGGGACATGCAGCGCGTCGTCAACGGGCTGTGGCAGTCGGGGGCCGAGGCCGTCTCCGTCAACGGGCAGCGGCTGACCGCCCTGTCCGCGATCCGGGCGGCGGGTGACGCCATACTGGTCGACAACAGGCCGCTGGTGCCGCCGTACACGGTGCTCGCGGTGGGGGACGGGCAGCGGCTGAGCAGCAGGTTCCAGGACAGTCCGGACGGGCTGTACCTGAACGCGCTGCAGGACAACTACGGCATCCGGACCGGTATCTCCGTGGAGAGTGACCTCCGGCTGCCCGCGGCACCGAGTGTGATCGTACGCACCGCGCGGCCGACCGCAGAGCAGAACAAGACTGGGAAGGGCACATCGTGATCGCCGTACTGGGCCTCATCGTGGGAGTGGTGGCCGGCCTGTTGGTCCGGCCCGAGGTTCCGGCGGTCGTCGAGCCGTATCTGCCGATCGCCGTGGTGGCGGCGCTGGACGCCGTCTTCGGCGGGCTGCGGGCCATGCTGGACGGCATCTTCGACGACAAGGTCTTCGTGGTGTCGTTCCTGTCGAACGTGGTCGTGGCCGCGCTGATCGTGTTCCTGGGCGACAAGTTGGGCGTGGGTGCCCAGCTGTCCACGGGGGTCGTGGTCGTCCTCGGCATCCGGATCTTCTCCAACGCCGCGGCCATCCGGCGCCACGTCTTCCGGGCGTGAGCGCGATGAACGACCGGGACCAGGCGCCGGAGAACCGGCTGCGCAAGGAACTGCCCGCGGAGGTGCCGGCCCAGGCCCCCGGCGCCGATCCGGACCGCGAAGCGCCGGCGCCCTCGCTCACCGGCCGGCAGCGGCTGGCGCAGGGGCTGTGGCCGCCGCGGTTCACCCGGGCCCAACTCGTCGTCGCCGTACTGCTGTTCGGGCTGGGCTTCGGCCTCGCCATCCAGGTCGCGTCCAACAGCGACAGCGACAACGCCCTGCGCGGCGCCCGGCAAGAAGATCTTGTACGCATCCTCGATGAACTGGACGACCGTACTCAGCGTCTTGAGGACGAGAAGCAGGGCCTCGAGAAGCAACGCCAGGAGCTGGAGAACAGCTCGGACCAGGCCGAGGAGGCCCGCAAGCAGACCGAGGAGAAGGAACGGCAACTGGGCATCCTGGCAGGCACGGTGGCCGCGCAGGGACCCGGCATCACAATGACCATCAAGGACACGAAGGGGACGGTCCGGGCCGACATGCTGCTCGACGCGATACAGGAGCTGCGCGCCGCCGGTGCGGAGGCCATCGAGGTCAACGGCGTGCGCGTGGTGGCGGGCACCTATCTGACGGACTCCGGCAAGAGCGTGGACGTCGACGGGAACAAGATCAATACGCCGTTTCGTTTCCAGGTCATCGGCAAGCCGCAGGACCTGGAGCCGGCGCTCAACATCCCCGGAGGCGTGGTGCAGACCCTGGAGAAGGAGCAGGCCACCGTGTCCGTCGAGCGTTCGGACAAGATCGTCGTGGACGCCTTGCGAGCAGCGAAGCTGCCTGACTACGCTCGGTCGTCCTCGCAGTGAACCGGGGGTGCATGGCCGCCGTCGAGCAGGGGCATGAGGTTGCGGGGGGTCGGCGCACCGATTGGGTGGTGCGTGGTGGAAACTGTCTGGTGGATACGGACGTTGTGAGGATGTCCGGGTCGACCGGTGTACGACGTCAGGGTTCGTCCTGCCCCACGGGCGGGTCTGTTTCGGTCAAGGGGAATCGCCCGTGAAGTTGTTTGCGAAGTTGTTCGGCAAGAGCGCGCGAGAGGGCGGCGAGAACGCGACCGCCCGCCATCGCGCACAGCCCGGCGCGGCGGAGGGCCAGCGCCCGCTGTTCAGGGACCAGGTCGCCGGTCAGGGCGGTGACTTTTCCGGTGGCCACGGCGCGCCGTCGGTTGACCCTGCCCAGGCCGGCGGCATAGGTTTCGGCCAACCGTCAACCTCAGGTGCGGGTGGAGGGTTTGCCGCCGACCCGTACGCGTCCCATTCCCCGGCGGGGCAGCCGCGGCAGGAGGATCCGTCCATGTCGGCCCTGGTGTGTACGAGGTGCGGTAACCGCAATGCGGAGAACAGCCGCTTCTGTTCCAACTGCGGCGCGCCGCTGAGGCCCGGGGCGGTGCCGGAGCGTGCGTCGGAGACGACGTCCACGATCTCCATCTCCGGTCTGGAGGCCTACGACGCGGAGGCCACCGGCCAGACGCCGATGCTCTCGCCCGAGGCGCAGGCCGCCGTCGACGCGCTGCCGCTCGGCTCCGCCCTGCTGGTGGTGCGCCGCGGCCCTAACTCGGGCAGCCGCTTCCTCCTGGACGGCGAGCTGACCACGGCCGGCCGCCATCCGCAGAGCGACATCTTCCTCGACGACGTGACGGTCTCGCGTCGCCATGTGGAGTTCCGCCGCGTCCAGGACGGCTCGTTCACGGTGGCCGACGTCGGCAGCCTGAACGGCACGTATGTGAACCGGGAGCGGATCGACGAGGTCCCGTTGTCCAACGGCGACGAGGTGCAGATCGGCAAGTACCGGCTGGTCTTCTACTCGAGCCGGCAGGGCTACTGACCTCCCCGGACGCCGTCCGGGGAACCCAGGGAAGGTCCATGCTTCATACACCGAGCGGTGGTGCCGGGCACGGCACCACCGCCGCGGACAGTGGGCTGATGAGCATCGGCACGGTGCTGAACGCGCTGCGCGAGGAGTTCCCCGAGGTCACCATCTCCAAGATCCGCTTCCTGGAGGCGGAGGGCCTGGTGGAGCCCCGGCGCACCCCCTCGGGGTACCGCAAGTTCAGCGCGGACGACGTCGAGCGCCTCGCCCGGGTCCTGCGGATGCAGCGGGACCACTATCTGCCGCTGAAGGTGATCCGCGAGTATCTGGACGCGGTGGAGCGGGGCGAGGCGGTGCAGCTGCCGGTGCTCGGCCGGCAGCGCGGCGGTGAGGCGGTCCCGCGGCGGACCGAGGCACCGGCCGCGGCCCGGATCGGCCGGGCCGGGCTGCTGGCCGCCGCGGAGATCGAGGACCGGGACCTCCAGGAGTGGGAGTCGTACGGGCTCGTCACCCCACTGGAGGACGGCACCTACGACGCCGAGACCGTCACCGTCGCCTCGCTCATCCGCGAGCTGGGGCGTTTCGGCATCGAACCCCGTCATCTGCGGGTGATGAAGGCCGCAGCCGACCGGGAGGCCGGGCTCGTCGACCAGGTGGTGGCTCCGCTCAGACGGCACCGCAACCCGCAGACCAGGGTGCACGCCGAGGACCGTACGAAGGAGCTGGCCGCGCTCACGGTCAGGCTGCACTCGGCGCTGGTGCAGACCGCGCTCGGGGTGCGGCTGCCCTGAGGGTGCCGGGCGGCCGTCCGGCGGCCGGATCGGCCTTCCGTTCCCGGCCCGACTACCCAAACGTCCCGGGCACGGCCTAGGGTTGCTGTGTGAACGAGCTCGATGTCGTAGGTGTCCGGGTCGAAATGCCCTCCAACCAACCGATCGTGCTCCTGCGTGAAGTGGGAGGCGACCGCTACCTCCCCATCTGGATCGGCCCCGGGGAGGCGACGGCGATCGCCTTCGCGCAGCAGGGCATGGCCCCCGCGCGTCCGCTGACCCACGATCTGTTCAAGGACGTGCTGGAAGCCGTGGGCCAGGAGCTGACGGAAGTACGCATCACGGATCTGCGCGAGGGCGTCTTCTACGCCGAGCTGGTCTTCGCCAGCGGAGTGGAGGTGAGCGCCCGCCCGTCCGACGCCATAGCGCTCGCGCTGCGCACCGGCACGCCGATCTACGGCAGTGACACGGTGCTCGACGACGCGGGCATCGCGATCCCGGACGAGCAGGAGGACGAGGTGGAGAAGTTCCGCGAGTTCCTCGACCAGATCTCGCCGGAGGACTTCGGCACCAGCAGCCAGTGAGAACAGCCGCATGTGCCAGCGGTCGGCCGGGGTGCCCTTGAGCCCCTCACGAGGGCATTCGGCTAGCCTTTCCCCGCGGTGGGGCACGGGAAACCACTCTTAGGGTGATTATCACTCGGCGTGCCGAGTGTGGCGATCGTTGACGCACCCGTGGTGACTGCCTACCGTCGAGGAGGCAGGTCAAGGACGGAGGTCGGCGTGAGAAGCAGCGGCGACGGTACGGCTGGGGGTGCCCCCGGGATCGACGTCGGGGGAAGCGGTCCGTACCGGCTTCACGACAGCGCGGCCGACCAGGCTCCGCAGCGGCCGGCGGCCGTGCCGAGCGGCAAAGGGGCGGCGTCCATGGCGTCCGAGGAAATCGGCTACCGGGGCCCGACGGCCTGTGCGGCGGCCGGCATCACCTACCGGCAACTGGACTACTGGGCCCGCACCGGCCTGGTCGAACCGAGCGTGCGCCCGGCCCACGGATCCGGCACCCAGCGGCTGTACAGCTTCCGCGACGTCGTCGTCCTGAAGATCGTCAAGAGGTTCCTGGACACCGGTGTCTCGTTGCAGAACATCCGGACCGCCGTGCAGCACCTGCGCCGGCAGGGGTTCAGCGACCTGGAGCGCATGACGCTGATGAGCGACGGCGCGACGGTCTACGAGTGCACCTCGCCCGACGAGGTGCACGCCCTGCTCCAGGGCGGCCAGGGCATCTTCGGCATCGCCGTCGGAGTGGTGTGGCGCGATGTGGAGAGCGCCCTGTCGCAGCTGCACGGCGAGCGTGTCGACACCGGTGAGACCCTGGTCGGCCACAACCCCGGGGACGAGCTGGCCAGACGCCGCAACCGGGCGGTCTGACCGCCCCCGGGCCCGCTCGGCGGCGGGCCGGATCCCGGTCGCGGACGGCCGCGTGAGCGCGCGTCGTGCGCCGCGCCGGGGGCATTGTCAGTGGCGTGGTGCAGCATCGGAGATGTGAGAAGCGCGCCGACGATCCTGCATCTCGACATGGATGCCTTCTTCGCCCAGGCGGAGCAGGCGTCCAAGCCGAGCCTGCGCGGGAAGGCGGTCGTGGTGGGCGGCCTGGGCCCGCGCGGTGTGGTGGCCACCGCGTCGTACGAGGCGCGGGTCTTCGGCGTCCACTCCGCGATGCCGATGGCCCAGGCGCGCCGCCTGGCACCGAACGCCGCGTATCTGGTGCCGCGCTTCGGCTTCTACCGGTCGATCAGCGAGCAGGTGATGGGGCTGCTGCGGGCGCTGTCCCCGCTGGTGGAGCCGCTGAGCCTGGACGAGGCGTTCGTGGACCTGGAGGCCGGGGGAGCGGCCTCGGACGCGGAATCGGCCCGGCTGGCGGGAGCGCGGCTGCGGGCCGACATCCGGGCCGTCACGGGGCTGACGGGCTCGGTCGGCCTGGCCGCCTCCAAGATGCTCGCCAAGATCGCCTCGGAGCGGGCCAAGCCGGACGGTCTCGTCCTCATCGAACCGGGCACGGAGCGCGCCCTCCTCGGCCCCCTGTCGGTGCGGACGCTGCCGGGCGTGGGACCGGCGACGGGGGACCATCTGCGCCGGGCCGGGATCCACACCGTCGACGAGCTCGCCGAGGCGGGCGAGGACGAGCTGGTGCGCCTGCTGGGCAAGGCGCACGGGCACGCGCTGTACGGGATGGCGCTGGCCCACGACGAGCGGCCGGTGGTCGCCGAGCGGGAGACGAAGTCGGTGTCGGTGGAGGACACCTACGACATCGACATCCACGACCGGCTGCGGGTGGGCCTGGAGGTGCAGCGGCTGGCCGACCGCTGTGTGGGGCGGCTGCGTGGGGCCGGGCTGTCGGGCCGGACCATCGTGCTCAAGGTGCGGCGGTACGACTTCTCCACGCTGACCCGGTCGGAGACGCTGCGCGGGCCCACCGACGACCCCGCGGTGGTGCGGGAGGCAGCCGCCCGGCTGCTGGACTCGGTGGACACCACCGGCGGAGTGCGGCTGCTCGGTGTGGGCGTGTCCGGGCTCGCCGACTACACCCAGGAGGATCTGTTCGCCCAGGCGGCCGGCGGGGCGGCGGAGAGTCCCGAGGCGGAGCCCGTGGACGAACCGGCACCGGAACCGGCGGAGCCCGCCGAGCGGCACTGGTCCGCGGGGCACGACGTACGGCACAGCGAGCACGGACACGGCTGGGTGCAGGGCAGCGGCGTCGGCAGGGTCACGGTCCGCTTCGAGACACCGCAGTCGGCGCCGGGGCGGATCAGGACCTTCCGCGTGGACGACCCGGCTCTGGAACCGGCGGATCCGCTGCCGCTGGTACGGCGAAGACCGGCGGAGGCGACGGAACCGGCGGCCGAGGCCGAGGCCGATACGGCGGCCACCCCCGGAACCGGAACTGCGGGTGCCCCGGGCACGAAGGGCGCCGCGGGCGCCCCCGGGGGCGGGACCGCGCTGGGCGTCGGATGAGCAGCAGTGCGGTGTGGTGTGGTGCGTGGCAGGGCCAGGCCGGCGGTGCGGTCGGTGCGGCCCGGTGCCGGGGTGGGTGAAGCCGGCGGGACGGGAACCGGGCCGTACGCGACCGCGACCGCGACCGGGGCCGGGCGCGGGAAGGACAGGGAGGGCAGGGAGCCGGTGAGTGCGGGAGGGAGGTGCGGAGGGGGTGTGCGGGCCGGGGCTTGCTCAGGGCTCCTCCGTGCCGGAGCCCGCCAGCTTGCCGAAGTCGCGGTCCGGGGGAGCGACCGGAGGTGTCACGTCGAGGCCGTAGTGGTGGTAGAGCTGGAGTTCCTGCTCCGGGGAGAGGTGGCGGCCGACGCCGAAGTCCGGCGCCTCCTTGATCAGGGCGCGGTCGAAGGGGATGCGCAGGGCGCCCTCGACCAGTTCGCTGGGCTCCAGGGGCACGAAGGCGTCCCGGGAGAACAGGCCGGTGCGTATGGCCGCCCACTCGGGCACACCGGTCGCGTCGTCGAGGTAGACCTCGTCCACCGTGCCGATCTTGTGGCCGTTGCAGTCGAACGCCTTGCGGCCGATCAGGTTGCGCGGATCGATCTCGGTCAGCACGGTCCCTCCACAGGGTCGCAACTCATCCGTAAGCACTACAAAAGAGCACATTAGGCGGGGCGGCCACTCGAAGGCTCGGGCTCCCGGCCCGCTGGTACCCTGGCAGCGGCTGCTGACCCCGTGCGGGAGAGTCCTCCAGCAACACCGGAGGCGCCGAAGGAGCAAATCCTCCCCGGAATCTCTCAGGCCCACGTACCGCACGGACGAGGTCACTCTGGAAAGCAGAGCGGGTGTCGACGGCGTCCGCTCTCACCGACGGTGAAAGCCGGGCGCCCGCAGACGACCCGGTGAAGCTCTCAGGTTGAGATGACAGAGGGGGAGGCCGTCGGGACACCCGCGCCGTGGTGTCCCTCGAAGGTCGCGTCAGACCAGGAGGCCTCCGCAATGACCGCCCAGCGCATTCCGCTCTCCGAGCTCGAACAGGGCATCCCCTTCGAGCAGCGCCACATCGGGCCCGACCAGGAGGCGCGGGCCAAGATGCTCGCGCAGGTCGGCTACGGCTCGCTCGACGAACTCACCGCCGCCGCCGTGCCGGACGTGATCAAGAACGCCGACACCCTGGACCTGCCCGGCGCCCGCACCGAGGCCGAGGTGCTGGCCGAGCTGCGCTCCCTCGCCGACCGCAACCAGGTCCTCGGCTCGATGATCGGACTCGGCTACTACGGGACGTTCACCCCGCCGGTCATCCTGCGCAACGTCATGGAGAACCCCTCCTGGTACACGGCGTACACCCCGTACCAGCCGGAGATCTCGCAGGGCCGCCTGGAGGCGCTGCTGAACTTCCAGACCGTGGTCGCCGACCTCACCGGTCTGCCGACCTCCGGCGCCTCCTTGCTCGACGAGGGCACCGCCGCCGCCGAGGCGCTGGCGCTGTCCCGGCGCATGGGCAAGAACAAGAAGGGCCTCTTCCTGGTCGACGCGGACACGCTGCCGCAGACCATCGCCGTCATCGAGACCCGCGCCGAGCCGGCCGGTGCCGAGGTCGTCGTCGCCGACCTGAGCGACGGCATCCCCGCGGCGCTCGCCGAGCGCGACATCAACGGCGTCCTCCTCCAGTACCCCGGCGCCTCCGGCGCCGTCCGCGACCTCAAGCCCGTCATCGACCAGGCGCACGCGCTGGGCGCCCTGGTCACCGTCGCCGCCGACCTGCTCGCCCTCACCCTGCTGAAGTCCCCCGGCGAGCTGGGCGCGGACATCGCCGTGGGCACCACGCAGCGCTTCGGCGTGCCGATGGGCTTCGGCGGACCGCACGCCGGTTACATGGCGGTGCGCGAGCAGTTCGCCCGCAGCCTGCCCGGCCGCCTGGTCGGCGTCTCCGTGGACGCCGACGGCAACAAGGCGTACCGCCTCGCCCTCCAGACCCGCGAGCAGCACATCCGCCGCGAGAAGGCCACCAGCAACATCTGCACCGCGCAGGTGCTGCTCGCCGTCATGGCCGGCATGTACGCCGTCTACCACGGGCCCGAGGGCCTGAAGGACATAGCGCTGCGCACCCACCGCTACGCCGCCGTCCTCGCCGAGGGCCTGAAGGCGGGCGGCGCCACCGTCGTCCACGGGGCGTACTTCGACACGCTGACGGTCCGCGCCGAGGGCCGCGCCGCCGAGATCGTCGCCGCCGCGCGCGAGGGCGGCGTGAACCTCCGCCTCGTCGACGCCGACCACGTCTCGATCGCCTGCGACGAGACCACCACGCGCGCCCAGCTGCGGACCGTGTGGTCCGCCTTCGGCGCCACCGGCGACATCGACGCGCTGGACGCCGCCGCCGGCCAGGTCCTGTCCCAGGACCTGCTGCGCACCGACGCCTACCTCACCCACCCCGTCTTCAGCCAGCACCGCTCCGAGACGGCGATGCTGCGCTACCTGCGCAAGCTCGCCGACCGCGACTACGCGCTGGACCGGGGCATGATCCCGCTGGGCTCCTGCACCATGAAGCTCAACGCGACCACCGAGATGGAGCCGGTCACCTGGCCCGAGTTCGGCCAGCTGCACCCCTTCGTCCCCGCCGAGCAGGCGCAGGGCTACCTCACCCTCATCCGCGAGCTGGAGGACCGGCTCGCCGAGGTCACCGGCTACGACAAGGTCTCCCTCCAGCCGAACGCCGGATCGCAGGGCGAGCTGGCCGGTCTGCTCGCCGTGCGCGGCTACCACCGCGCCAACGGCGACGAGCAGCGCACCGTCTGCCTCATCCCGTCCTCCGCGCACGGCACCAACGCCGCCAGCGCGGTGATGGCCGGGATGAAGGTCGTCGTGGTGAAGACCGCCGAGGACGGCGAGGTCGACGTCGACGACCTGCGCGCCAAGATCGAGCAGCACCGCGAGCAGCTCGCCGTGCTGATGATCACCTACCCGTCCACGCACGGTGTGTTCGAGGAGCACGTCGCGGACATCTGCGCCCAGGTCCACGAGGCCGGCGGCCAGGTCTACGTCGACGGCGCCAACCTCAACGCCCTGGTCGGCCTCGCCAAGCCGGGCCACTTCGGCGGCGACGTCTCGCACCTGAACCTGCACAAGACGTTCTGCATCCCGCACGGCGGCGGCGGTCCCGGCGTCGGCCCGGTCGCCGTACGCGCGCACCTCGCGCCGTACCTGCCCAGCCACCCGCTCCAGCCCGCCGCGGGCCCGGAGACGGGCGTGGGACCGGTCTCCGCCGCGCCCTGGGGCTCGGCGGGCATCCTGCCCATCTCCTGGGCGTACGTCCGGCTGATGGGCGGCGAGGGCCTCAAGCGCGCCACGCAGGTGGCCGTGCTGTCCGCCAATTACATCGCCAAGCGCCTGGAGCCGCACTTCCCGGTGCTCTACACCGGCCCCGGCGGTCTGGTCGCCCACGAGTGCATCATCGACCTGCGTCCGCTGACCAAGGCGACCGGTGTCAGCGTGGACGACGTCGCCAAGCGGCTGATCGACTACGGCTTCCACGCGCCGACGATGTCGTTCCCGGTGGCCGGGACGCTGATGATCGAGCCGACCGAGTCCGAGGACCTGGCCGAGCTGGACCGGTTCTGCGACACGATGATCGCGATCCGGGCCGAGATCGACAAGGTCGGCTCGGGCGCCTGGCCCGCCGACGACAACCCGCTGTGCAACGCCCCGCACACCGCCGCCGCGCTCGGCGGCGAGTGGGAGCACGCCTACAGCCGCGAGGAGGCCGTCTTCCCGGCCGGTGTCTCCACGGCCGACAAGTACTGGCCGCCGGTGCGCCGGATCGACCAGGCGTTCGGCGACCGCAACCTGGTCTGCTCCTGCCCGCCGCTGGACGCGTACGAGGACTGAGCGGACGGTACGTCCACGAGGGGCCCCGCCCCGGCCCGCAGCGGCCGGCGCGGGGCCCCTCCCGTGTGCGCGGGCCCGCCCGGGTCAGGCCGGGTAGGCGTGGGTCTGGGCCGCCTTGACGGCCGCCCAGACCCCGGCGCCCGGCTCCAGCCCGAGCTCGGCGGCGGCGACCGTCGTCAGATCGGCGGCGAGGGCGAGTTCGCCGGTGAGGTCGGCGCGGATCCGGTCGCCGTGCGTCTCCAGACCGGCGACCTCGCAGCGCCACAGATTGCGCGCGCTGGTGTCGGCGGGGCGCTCCCGGTGGAGGGTGACCGCGCCCGGCGGGAAGGCGACGAAGGCCGGTCCGGTGAGCTTCTCGGTGGTGGTGAGAGCGGTGCCGGACTCCAGCCGCACCAGGTGCCCCTCGGCGCGCCCGCGGTACAGGTTCAGACCGACGAGCTGCGCGATGTAGTCGGTGCGCGGCCGGCGGGCGATCTCCGCGGGGGTGCCCTCCTGCACCACCCGGCCGTGCTCGACGACCACGAGCCGGTCGGCCAGCACCATCGCGTCCAGCGGGTCGTGCGTGACCAGCACGGCCACCGCCTCGAACTCGGCGAGGTGCCGGCGGAGCTGGGCGCGCACCTCCAGCCGGGTGCGGGCGTCCAGCGCGGCGAGCGGCTCGTCCAGGAGCAGCAGCCGCGGCCGGGTGGCCAGCGCGCGGGCCACGGCCACCCGCTGGGCCTGGCCCCCGGAGAGCCGGCGCGGTTTGGCCCCGGCGTGATCGGCCAGGCCCATGCGCGCCAGCCACTCGCCGGCCTGTGCGCGGGCCTCGGCCCTGGTCGCGCCCTGGCAGCGCGGGCCGAAGGCCACGTTGTCCAGGGCGGACAGGTGCGGGAAGAGCAGATAGTCCTGGAAGACGACCCCGACCGGGCGCTTCTCCGGCGGTGTGCGCTCCAGCTCGGCGCCGTCCAGCCGCAGCCGCCCGCCGGTCAGCGGGACCAGTCCGGCCAGGGCGCGCAGGGCGGTGGTCTTCCCGGCGCCGTTCGGGCCGAGCAGCGCCACGACCTCGCCGGGCGCGGCGGTCAGGGGCACGTCGAGCCGGAAGCCGCCCCGGTCGACGACGAGGTGGGCGTCGAGTCCGGTGTCGGGCCCGTCGCCTGCGCGGACCCGGTGCGCGGTCTCGTCGATGTCGGTCATGAGGCGATCGTCCAGGATGCGGGGCCGTCCGGGGGAGGGGAGGGCGAGCGGGAAGGGAGCGGGAGGCGCGGCGCGGCTCGGTTCATGAGGACGCCGTCATCCAACGGTCCCGCAGACCCGCGAGGACCGCGATCGACACGGCCAGCAGCACCAGGCTCAACGCGATGGCGGCGGCCGGGTCGTCCTGGAGCGCCAGGTAGACGGCCAGCGGCATGGTCTGCGTACGGCCCGGGAAGTTCCCGGCGAAGGTGATCGTGGCGCCGAACTCGCCGAGCGCCCGCGCCCACGCCAGCACCGCGCCCGCCGCGATGCCGGGCGCGATCAGCGGCAGGGTGACCCGGCGGAACGCGGTGAAGCGGGACGCGCCGAGCGTGGTGGCCGCCTCCTCGTAGCGCGGGTCGGCGGCGCGCAGCGTGCCCTCGACGCTGATGACGAGGAACGGCATGGCCACGAACGCCTCCGCGACCACCACACCGGCCGTGGTGAAGGGCAGCGTGATCCCGAACCAGGAGTCGAGCCACTGCCCGACCACGCCGTTGCGCCCGAGCGCCAGCAGCAGCGCCACACCGCCCACCACCGGCGGCAGCACCAGCGGCAGGGTCACCAGGGCCCGGACGAGGCCGCGGCCGGGGAAGTCGGGTGCGGGCCAGCAGCCAGGCCAGCGGCACGCCCAGCACCAGACTCACGGCGGTCGCTGCGGTGGCGCTGACCAGCGAGAGCTGGAGCGCCTGCCAGACCTCGGTGCTGGTCAGCTGGTCCGGCAGGCTGCGCCAGGGCGCGCGGATCAGCAGGGCGAGCAGCGGCAGCAGCAGGAAGGCGAGGCCCACCAGGGCGGGCAGCAGCAGCGGCAGCGGCACGCCCCGGACGGCACGCCGGCGCCGTGCCCCGCCTCCGCGGGTCACGGCGCCGGCCTTGTCGGTCACGGTCACGGCTTGAGGAAGCCGGCCTGGGACAGCACCCTTCTGGCCCTCGGCCGAGGTGACCAGCTCGATGAACGCCTTGGCGCCGGCGGTGTTGGGGGCGTTCTTCAGCGGGGCGATCGGGTAGTCGTTGACGGCCTTGGCCGACTCGGGGAACTCCACGCCCTCCACCTTGTCACCGGCCGCGTGCACATCGGTCTTGTAGACGACGGCCGCGTCGGCCTCCTTCAGTTCCACCTTGGTCAGGGCGCTCTTGACGTCCTGCTCGTAGGAGACCGGGGTGAGCTTGAGGTCGCTGGCAGTGAGCGCCTTCTGGGCGGCGGCGCCGCACGGCACCGTCTTGTCGCACAGGACCACCTTCAGACCGGACTTGGTGAGGTCCTTCAGGGAGGCGATCTTGTCCGGGTTGCCGGGCAGGGTGGCGATCTCCAGCTGGTTGCGGACGAAGGTGACGGGCGCGGCGCCCTCGTCCTTCTTGTCCGTCACGATCTTCATCGTCTTGGCGCTCGCAGCGGCGAACACGTCGGCCGGGGCGCCGCTGGTGATGCTCGCGGCCAGGGTGTCGCTGCCGCCGAAGTTGAAGGCCACCTTGGTGCCGGGGTGCTGCTGCTCGAACTCCTTGCCGAGCGTCGTGAAGCTCTCCTTCAGGGACGCGGCGGCGAAGACCGTCACGGTGCCGGACAGCTTCGGGGCTGAGGAGGCCGAGGAGCCGCCGGAGGGCGCGTCGGAGGACGAGGACGAGTCGGAGGAGGAGCAGGCGCTGAGGGCCAGCAGGGCCACGGCTCCCGCACCGGCCACCTGCAGGGTCCGGGTCCGGCGCACGGAACGGGTCATCACGGGTCTACTCCTCTGGTCGTGCACGAAAAAGAAAGGTGTCGCGCCCTGGCACGGCCGTGCGGGGCCGTGCCGCGATGATACTGCCGCAAGTGCGAGGCATAAGTCTCCTGTTGCTTCGCATGAGCTGGTGCTTCCGTATCTCAGGGTCGCATGTGCGTTTGTACGGTGTCGTCCCGCGGGTACGGACCTGCCGGAGGTGGTGGCCGTGCCGCTCGCCGAACTCGTCCTGACCGGTGACCTCACCCGACCGGCGCGTCTGACCGTGCCGGACCTGCTGGGCTGGCCCCAACACCGGGCCCGGGTCAGCTTCGACTGCGCGACCAGCGGGGTGCGGCGCCACCGCTTCGCCGGGCCCCGGCTGTACGACGTGCTGGCGGACGCCGGGCCCGGCTTCGACCCGGCCCGGCGCAAGGACCGGCTGCGGTTCCTGATCGACGTCGCGGGCGCGGACGGGCACCGTACGCTGCTGTCCTGGGCGGAGATCGACCCGGACTTCGGGGCGGCGCCGGTGCTGCTCGCGGTGGCCCTGGACGACGTACCGCTGGACGGCGACGGACCGCAGCTGGTGCTTCCGCAGGACCGCTGCGGGGCGCGCTACGTCAGCGGCATCAGGGCGATCCGGGTGGACGGCGGATACGGCGCGGGCGCCGTGGCGGCCTGAGCGGCGGCCGGAGGACCGGCCCCGCCCGGCGGTCACGTCCGGTCGATGTGCACGTTCGTCGACTTCACCCGGGCGGTGGCCTCCATGCCGACCTCCAGGCCGAGTTCCTCCACGGCCTCCCGGGTCAGCAGCGAGACCAGGCGGTGCGGGCCGGCCTGGATCTCGACCTGCGCGGCGACGTCGCCGAGCTTGATGGCGGTGACGATGCCGGGGAAGGCGTTGCGGACCGAGGTGTAGGAGGGGTCCTCCTCGCCGCCGGACTTGGCCAGTTCGACCGAGAAGGCGGCGAGGTCCCGCCCGTCGATGAGCCGCCGCCCGCCCTCGTCGCGGTGGGTGGCCACCCGGCCCGCATCCGCCCAGCGGCGGGCGGTGTCCGGGCTGACGCCGAGCAGGCGGGCGGCCTGGCCGATGGTGTAGGACTGCATGCCGGTCACGATAGGGCCCCGGACCGGCGCGGCGGACGCAGGGGCGGCGGCGAGTGCCGGGGTGTGCTCATCCGGTGTGGACGCGGGGGCGCCGGGCCGGGTCCGGTTCGGCCTCGCGCAGCACCTCGCGGGTGACCGGGGCGACCTCGCCCTGCCCGAAGAGGAAGAAGCGCAGGAAGTTGTGGAAGGGGTTGCCCTCGGTCCACTCGAAGTAGATGTGCGGGGTGCGGTCCGTCATGTCGCGGATGCGCAGGAGCAGCGCGGCCAGGGCGTTGGGGACGGAGGCCGACTCCAGGGCCAGGACGCGGTAGCGGCCGTGCAGGACCTCGCCGCGCACCGTCAGGCCCGACTCGAACTCGGACGGGTCGGTGACCGTGACCTCCGCGAAGACGAAGTCATCCGTGTCGGGGATGTCGTTGTCGGAGCGGATCTGCTCGATCTTGTCGCGGTACTCGGCCTTGTCGCGCCGGTCGGGCTCGTTGGCGATGATCCGGATCTTGCGGCTGGCGATGTCCCTGACGAAACGTTCCGCCATCGGGTCCAGCGTCACACTGGTCACCCGCAGCTCGAAGGCACGGGCCAGCCGCGACAGCAGCGAGACGAGGATGATCCCGGCGATGAAGCAGGCACCGATCTTCACGCCGTCCGGGCGCTCGATGACGTTGACCACGGTCGTGTACAGGAACACGGCCGAGATCACCGCGAATCCGACCGTCCAGCCGCGCTGGCCGGCCTTGTGCGCGGCGATGGTCACCGCGATGGCCGCCGAGCTGATCAGCACCAGCACACCGGTCGCGTACGCGCCGCCCTGCTTGTCGACGTTCGCGTCGAAGATCCAGGTGACCAGGAAGGCGATCAGTGTGAACACGAGGACCATCGGGCGCACCGCGCCGGCCCAGTGCGGGGCCATGCCGTAGCGGGGGAGGTAGCGCGGCATCAGGTTCAGCAGCCCGGCCATCGCGGAGGCACCCGCGAACCACAGGATGGCGATGGTCGAGACGTCGTAGACCGTGCCGAAGGCGTTCCCGAGGTAGTGGTGCGCCAGGTAGGCCAGCGCACGCCCGTTGGCCGCGCCGCCGGGCTTGAACTCCGCCGCGGGGATCAGCAGCGTGGTGATGAAGCTGGTGGCGATGAGGAAGCAGCTCATGATCAGGGCGGCCGTGGTGAGCAGCTTCCTGGTGTCCCGGATCCGGCCGGTCGGCCGCTCCTCGGTGTCACCGGCGTCACCGCGCACATGCGGCATCACGGCGACACCCGTCTCGAAGCCGGACAGGCCCAGCGCGAGCTTGGGGAAGACCAGCAGGGCCACGCCGACCATGGCGAAGACGCTGCCGTGCTGGGCGGTCAGGGCGCCCGTCCAGTCGGTGACCAGGTGCCCGGCGGTGACGACGTGCCAGATGCCGGAGACGACCACCACGACGTTCAGCGCCAGATAGACGCCGACCAGGACGACCGCGACCCCGATCGCCTCCAGGAAGCCCTTGAGGAACACCGCGCCGAGCAGCGCCAGCAGGATCAGCGTGATCAGCATCTGGTGGCTGTGCAGCACGTTCGTCAGATGGGGGTTCTCCACCAGGTGCGTCGAGGCGTCGGCGGCCGACAGGGTGATGGTGATGAGGAAGTCGGTGGCGGCGAACCCGAGCAGGGTCAGCACGAACAGTTTGCCCTGCCAGAACGACAGCAGGCGCTCCAGCATCGCGATGGAACCCTGGCCGTGCGGGCTCTCCTCGGCGACCCTGCGGTACACCGGCAGGGCGCCCGCGAGGGTGACGAGCACCAGGACGAGCGTGGCGACCGGCGAGAGCAGCCCGGCGGCCAGTGCCGCGATGCCCGGCTGGTAGCCGAGGGTGGAGAAGTAGTCGACCCCGGTCAGGCACATGACCCGCCACCAGCGCTGCCCCTTGTGCGGGGGCTCGGGCGCGGCGTGCGGGCCCTGCTGCACGCCCTTGCCCATGTCGGACAGGCCCTTCAGCATCCAGGCGTGGAGCCGGCTGGGAGGGTGCTCGGTGGTGGCCATCGGCCCTGCTCCAAAGGTGCGGCCGGGCCGGACGACGGCTCGGCGTGTGAGTCCGGCCGGCCTGCGGACGGGGCACCAGCGTATGCGGAGAGTGATGTGCGGGCCCATGCGTGATGGGCCGGGCGGGCGTCAATCTTCCGTTAAGAACAGCCCCGTCCCACCTGCGCGGATGCCCCCGGATGAGGGTCGGCGGGGCGTCCTGGTCAGGGTTCGAGGCCCGAGATCCGGAACACGGTGCGTGTCGTCTCGCGGTCCACCCGCTCCTCAAGGTCACGCAGCGCGTCCGTCCCGCAGCGCAGCAGGCCGCGCGCCGCCGATGTCCGCGCGTCCTCCGCCAGGTGGTACCAGAGGCCGGGGTTGTCCACCAGGATCCGCGGATCGATCTCGACGCGGCCGCCGAGGGCGTCCCGCAGGACCAGTCGCCGGGAGACACCGTCCACGACCCGCACCGACACCAGCGAGTCGGTGCGCACCCGGCGGCGGCGCAGCGGCGTCCGGCAGGAGAGCCAGCCCTCGCCCGCGCTCACCCGGGGCGGACAGAGCACGCCGAGGAGCAGCAGCGCGAGCGTGAGCCAGAGCAGCCCGCGCCACCAGGTCAGCGCGCCCGTGCCCGCGTCGATCAGCAGCAGCAGGCAGAGCAGCGCCGCAGCGCACCGCAGCGCGGTGTGCAGTTCCCGGGCCCAGTGGCGGTCGCCCGCCGGTGGCGCGGACCGCCGCGCGGGTGCGCCGACGCCCCGCCGAGTCTCGTAGCCGTACCCCATGACCTCCACGCTAGGACCCCGCGCGCGCCGGACCGCACCCCTTGACACGGCCCTGACGTGCGGTCGGCCGTTCTTGACGCCGCGCAGGCGGACCGGTCGGGGCGGGGCCCCGGGTGCGCCGCCCGCGTGCGTCGTCCGCGGCCCCGCGCACGCAGGCGCCGCGTATCGCCGCCGGTCGCTTGTTCGCGTCCGCGGGCCGCCCCTGCGGCGCGGGTTGCTTCGCAAGATTCGCCGGCCATGGCGAAATGTCCGGCATCTTTGGGACGCGTCCGCGCGGGTACTTCCCCGGAGTTCCCGAGTTCCATGTGCTGGGCCGGGAGACCTTCCTGGTGCCCGTCGAGTGGGTGGACGGCCGGCCGCGGGCCGGCCCGGTCCGCGAGCGGCGCCCGGCCTCCGCCGCCTGGCACCCGCTGCCGCCCGAACCGGCCCGCGACGACTTCGACGGGCCCGCGCTCGCACCGCGGTGGCTCCCCCCCCCCCGCGCGGCAGACCGGACGACTCCTGGTCGCTCGGTCGCCGCCCGGGGTGGCTGACGCTGACCGCGACCGGCGACAGCCTCGACCGGCCCGGCCACGCCTTCGTCGGCCGCCGGGAGCGGCACCCGGACTGCCGTACGGGCGGCCGGGGCGACATCGGCTCGGGCCGGGCCGGACTGTCCGTGTGCCTGGACGAGGCGCACCACTACGGCCGGGAGTCTGCGGGGGACGGCGAGCGTGACGGCGCGCATCGGTCCGGCGCGGCGTTCGACTGGTTCGAGCACAGCCCGCCCGTGGTGAGGCGCGCGAGAGCCGGGCCGCACAGGCGTGTGCGTCCCGGCCCCGTGGTGGGCGGGCGGTCCGTGTGACGGAGCCGCCCGTCGTGCTCAGGCCGCGGTCATCACCCGGTCGGTGCCCAGCGGGCGGTGCGGGGCGATGATCTGCCCGTCCGGCAGCAGCTCACCGGTGTCCTCGAAGAGGAGCACGCCGTTGCACAGCAGGCTCCAGCCCTGCTCCGGGTGGTGCGCCACGAGACGGGCGGACTCCCGGTCGGCGGAGTCGGCTGACGGACACGGTGTCTGGTGCTGGCACATGGGCGGGATCTCTCGCTGTGTCGTGTGGTCCGGGATGGCTGTCGTCTGTGTCCTGCGGCTGTCGGCATCGGCCATGGCCGCCCCCCGTTTGATGAGTCGGACTGAAACCAGTGTTGCCCCGCGGACGTGATTCCGCAGGAATTTCGCGGCACCGTCTCTCACAGATTCAAGACGCGTCACCCGCGCGAGCGGTTCACCTCCACCGCGGGGTCCCTTCGGATGGTTCGAGGGGGCCGGATGGGGCTAGTCCGGTCGGGTCAGGGGAGAACGGCGGACCTTCGCGGGGTCCTGCGAGGGCCCCGCGGTGGTCCTACGACGACGAGCGGCGGCCCTCAGGCGGGGGAGCCCAGGAGCCGTACCGGAGTCACCCGGTGGGCGAGGACCGGCAACAGGTCGGCCACCCGGTGCGGCACATGGGCCGGGACGCCGGGCGGGGCGGGCGTCAGCGGGATGAGGAGATCGGTGGCGGCCGGGTGGCCGGCGGCGCCGTCCTCGGACAGGTCGCCGTGCAGCCACAGCGTGAGCATGTACAGGCTGGGCATCGACAGCAGGCGCGGCTGGTAGGGCTGCGGCAGGGTCTCCGCCTGGCGCAGGGCGCGCTCGGTCGAGGCGACGTAGGGGCCCTCGAAGAAGTGCGAGAAGGTCCAGCCGTCCGGGGTCAGCCGGGTCTCCGCCGCGGCCACCGCGTGATCGCCGCAGCGGACCAGGAAGCGCCACCCGGCCAGCCGGGTCGCGGAGATTCCCGCCGGAGTGATCCGGTCGAGGACGTGCACGGGCAGCGGGAGTTCCGGGGTCGCGGGGGCCTGCGCTGCATGGAGGGCGGGGATCCGTGCCTCGCGGACCGCGGTGGGGGAACCGAGGGCGGTGAGGACGGAACGGAGTGCGGGCGCGGGGGCCGGGGGGACGTGCAGCGGCATGGTGGGTCGCCTCTCATTCGACAGGCACGGTGGCGCGAGGGCGGGGCGGGGGCGGACGGCGCTGTCAGCTCTCGGGGCAGGGTGGCGCAGCCGGGGTTTCCGGTGAACGGGGTGACGGAGCGCGGCCTGCCGCTTGACCCTGACGACGGGTCCAGGGTCATGGACGCCGACCTTCTGCCGTGGTGCCGAGTTTATACGACACATGTTCTGGTGTTGTTTCGTCTACCTGTTTCCGGCAGGGGCGACAAGGGTTCATTCGGCCGGTGATATGCGGGAATCATCCCAGTTCTCGGCGGACCGCGCCGCGATGACCTCGGGTGATGCCGATTCGGTGGACGGCTCGTTGTCGTCGGCGTTTTTCACGACTTCTCAGGGGCACCCGATACAGCCGGGTGCTTCATGCCGCGTGAATGTGCCTGTGGACACAGGAGACAAGCGTAGTCGGTGCCGGGCCGCGACGGGACGTTATCGATCGCGTTGGCGGGGCATCATCCCACCTGACCAGGACCCAGGCGGCCGGAGCATCGGGCCCGCCCGAGCGAGGAAGGACGCTGCGATGGGGGAGAAGGTCGTGGCAGGCCAGTTCGACCTGTCCGATCGCAACCGCTACCGCGACAAGCTCAGGCGATGCCTGAAGGGGCTGGAGCGGTTGCTGGAGGAGAAGCGGTTCGACCGCCCCAAGAACCTCATGGGGCTGGAGATCGAATTGAATCTCGTCGGCTCCGACGGGATGCCGAAAATGCTGAATGCGCAAGTACTGGAGCGCATCGCGAGCCGGGACTTCCAGACCGAACTCGCGATGTTCAACCTGGAAGTCAACATCGCCCCGCACCGGCTGGGCGGCCGGGTATTCGACCGCCTCGCGGAGGAACTGACGACATCGTTGGCATATGCCGACCGGAAAGCCGGGGAGGTGGACGCCTCGATCGCGATGATCGGTATTCTGCCGACCCTCGACCGGGACGACCTGGTCTCCTCGAACCTCTCCGACGTCGACCGCTACGCCCTGCTCAACGACCAGATCGTCGCCGCCCGCGGCGAGGACTTCTCCCTGGACATCGACGGGGTGGAACATCTCGTCTGCACCTCGAAGTCCATCGTCCCGGAGGCCGCCTGCACCTCCGTGCAGCTCCACCTCCAGGTCACCCCCGGGCGGTTCGCGGACGTGTGGAACGCCGCGCAGGCGGCCAGCGCCGCGCAGATCGCCGTCGGCGCCAACTCCCCGTTCCTGTTCGGGCGCGAGCTGTGGCGCGAGTCGCGCCCGCCCCTGTTCCAGCAGTCCACCGACACCCGCCCGCCCGAGCTCCAGGCGCAGGGGGTCCGCCCGCGCACCTGGTTCGGCGAGCGCTGGGTCACCTCGGCGTACGACCTGTTCGAGGAGAACCTGCGCTACTACCCGGCGCTGCTGCCGATCTGCGACGAGGAGGATCCGCTCGACGTGCTCGACGCCGGCGGCGTGCCGAAACTCGCCGAGCTGGTCCTGCACAACGGCACCGTCTACCGCTGGAACCGCCCCGTCTACGACGTCGCGGACGGGGTGCCGCACCTGCGCGTGGAGAACCGCGTCCTGCCCGCCGGGCCGACCGTCACGGACGTGGTCGCCAACGCCGTCTTCTACTACGGGCTGGTGCGGGCCCTCGCGGAGGAGCTGCGGCCGGTGTGGACCCGGCTGCCCTTCGAGGCGGCGGCGGCCAACTTCGACGCGGCCTGCCGGCACGGCATCGACGCCCGGTTCACCTGGCCGCGGCGGGGCCGTGCCTCGGGTACGGCCGAGACCGACGCCGTCACCCTCGTACGCGACGAGTTGCTGCCGCTCGCCGCGGCCGGGCTGGACTCCTGGGGCGTGGAGCCGGCGGACCGGGACCGCTACCTCGGTGTGATCGAGGAGCGCTGCCGGCGCCGGACCAACGGCGCCCGCTGGCAGGCCGACACCTACCACCGGGCCCGCGAGGAGCAGGGCCTGGACCGGGAGGCGGCGCTGGCGGCCACGACCCGGCGCTACTGCGAGCTGATGCGGCTGGGCGAGCCGGTGCACACCTGGCCGGTGGGCCTTCCGGAGCCGGTGCCCCTGCGCTGAACCCCCGGGGAGGATCGTTTCCGCGGGGCCGTCGGGCGCCCTCGGCCGGAGGGTGTGCCCCGGCCGGGGGCGCCGCGCCGGGCGGGCACCCGGCGGGGGGCGGCCGTGCCGGGAGGGAGCGGATCGGGCAAGCTGTGACCTCTCAGGACGTGAACGGGAGGCGCGGGTGCAGGCGGAGGCGGGACCGGGGACCGATCTCTATGCGGACGAACGGCTGTCACGGCGTGCGCTCCGGGACGAGACGCTGCTCGTCCTGGCGCTCTCGCTCGGGGCGAGCGGGGTCTCCGCCCTGATCAGCTTTGTCGGCTCGGTCACGAAACCCGGCGGCCTCAAGGACCAGGCGGCCACGCTCAACGCCTCGGCCGCCCCGGGCCGCCCCTGGCTCGACCTGGCCTGGCAGCTGTTCGGGATCGCGAGCGCCCTGGTGCCCGTCGCGCTCGTCGCGCATCTGCTGCTGCGCGAGGGGCAGAGCCTGCGCACCCTCGGGTTCGACCGCACCCGCCCCTGGCCCGACCTGGGCCGCGGGGCCGCCGTCGCGGCGGTCATCGGCAGCACCGGCATCGCCTTCTACCTCGCCGCCCGCGGCCTCGGCTTCAACCTCACCGTGGTGCCCGAGGCGCTGCCCTCCGTGTGGTGGAAGTACCCGGTGCTGGTGCTGTCCGCGGTGCAGAACGCGGTCCTCGAAGAGGTGATCGTCGTCGGCTATCTGCTGCGCAGGCTGGGGCGGCTGGGCTGGACCCCGGGAGCCGCGCTCGCGGGCAGCGCCGTCCTGCGCGGCTCGTACCACCTCTATCAGGGCATCGGCGGCTTCCTCGGCAACATGGCCATGGGTGTGGTGTTCGTCTGGCTGTACCGGCGGTGGGGCCGGGTCGGACCGCTGGTGGTGGCCCACTCGCTGCTGGACATCGGCGCGTTCGTCGGCTACGCCCTGCTCGCGGGGAAGGTGGACTGGCTGCCGACGGCCTGACCCGGCCGGGCCCGCGCTCCGGAGGCACGTCCCTTACGCGGCCTCAGACGCGCAGTTCGCCCTCGATGACCGTCACGGCGTGCCCGGTGAGCAGGGTGCGTCCGCCGCGCAGCTCGGTGCGGACCAGGCCGGAGCGCGGCGAGGCCTGGAGACCGGTGAGGGCGGGGCGGCCCAGGCGCTCGGACCAGTAGGGGGCGAGGGCGGTGTGGGCGCTGCCGGTCACCGGGTCCTCGTCGATGCCGATGTTGGGGAAGAAGCACCGCGAGACGAAGTCGTAGCCGCGGGCGGGGTCCTCGGCCCGCGCGGTGGCGATGACGCCGCGCGCCGAGTGCGCGGCCAGCGCCCTGAGATCGGGGTCGAGGCCCCGGACGGTCTTCTCGTCGGCCAGTTCCAGCACCAGGTCACCGACGTCGGGACCGGTGTCGAAGGCGGTGCGGGGCGTGGCGCCGAGGGCTTCGGCGACCCCGTCCGGGACAGCGACCGCGGTGAGCGGGGCGGTCGGCAGGTCCAAGGTGATCGCGCCGCCGTCGGCGGGGGCTGCGGCGAGTACGCCGCTGCGGGTGGCGAAGCGCACAGGCCCCGTGTGCGCACCGGTGGTGTGCAGGACGTGCGCGGTGGCGAGCGTGGCGTGCCCGCACATCGCGACCTCGGTGGCCGGGGTGAACCAGCGCAGCGCCCAGTCGGCCCCGCCGCCCGCGGGCAGCGGGTGGGCGAAAGCCGTCTCGGCGTGGTTGACCTCCAGGGCGACCCGCTGGAGCCACGGGTCCTCGGGAAAGGCGTCGAGGAGCAGGACCCCGGCGGGGTTGCCCGCGAAGGGACGGTCGGTGAAGGCATCGACGATACGAATCCGCATGCGCCGACGGTAGAGGGCCCGGCGGGACCCGGGCCAAGGCCAATCCGGGTCCGGCGGCCTGGTCGGAGCCCGGAGCCCGGAGCCCGGAGCCCGGAGCCCGGAGCCCGGAGCCGGCCGGGCGCCGGGCGCGCACGCGGTCCGCGCCCGGCGCCCGGCCGACCCGGTTCAGCCCCAGGTCATGTTGATCTCGCGCTCGAAGTTGACGTATCCGGCGCGTCGGAACGCGTTCGCCATCGGGACGTTGCCGAGGTCCGTGGAGGCACGGATGCGCGGGACGTCCTGCTCGGCGAGGACGCGGGTGCCCTCGGCGAGAAGGTCGTCGATGTAGCCGTTGCCGCGGTGCGCGGGAAGGACCGCGATGTAGGCGATGATCGGGTTGTAGCCGTTGTGGGCCGGCAGGACGAATCCCACCGGTTCTCCCCGGGGCAGGGTGGCGACCCGCCACCAGTCCCGCGGGCTGGTGTAGAGGGCCAGTTCCTCCTCGTAGTGCTTGAGGGCCGCCTCCCGGGGGGACAGCCGGGTCAGGTCGGCGCGGCCGTGCGCGTCGAGCGTGCCGTCCATCGCCGACGTCATCAGGGACACGAGTTCCCCGCTGTCGTGCGGCGGCCGGAACGCGAGGCGCCCGCCGGGACCGGGGACCGGTGTCTCCGGACGCCACTCCAGGCGTAGCCGTTCGACGAAGAGCCGGGCACCGGTCCGCTCCAGGACGGCCATGCGGTCCTCGACGATCCGTCTGGGCAGGGCGTCCTCGCGCCAGTCCGGCGGGACGAAGCGGCTGTAGTCAGGGGGCTGTGCCCCGTCGGGCAGGGTCGCCGCCAGCGCGGTGCGCAGCAGGCGTTCCCCGATGTCGAGGCGGTCGGCACCCGGTTCCGGTACGTCGTCGATGTCGAGGACGTCCAGGACGAGAGGTGCGCCGCCGCCCGGCCGGCTCCACCAGGCGGCCCTGGCCACCAGGCGGTCACCGCGCAGGGCGACCCACATCCATTCAGGCCGCCGACGGCCTGTGGCGAGGTCGTCCGCCAGCTCGGCGTTGAGGCCGTAGGGGAGTCGGGTGAAGAGGTCGAGTTCTTCGCGTCCACGGAGGGGACGCAGGGTCAGGTCGTTCTGTTCCACGGTGTAGGCACGCTCCGGTGAAGGCGCCCGGCCGCTCCGGGGGTCAGACGCGGTGCGCGCCCCGGGAGGACACAAGCGCAGTGATCTTGGGAATCATCGGCTTATCCCTCCTCTCGCTGTCATGACTCCTGCCGCGTCGGCAGGGGTTCGGCCGCCATGTCTATCCGACGCCGGACCTGGGCCGCAATGCCTTTATGGGGCCGGTCGCCGTGCCTGAGGGGGCCCGGACCGGCGGCCCGTCGGCAGGCGGCCGGGCGAGGCTGTCGTCGGACGGTTGCCAGGCGAGCTGTTCCGATATATCGTTGAGGCATCGCGACAGATCAACGATGGAATGGAGTAGTGGCGATGCGTACCCATGGATTCGAGCGTGGACACCGGCACGACGGCCCCTGGCGCGGCCGCGAGGACTTCGACGGGCGCCGGGCGGCATTCGGCCCCTTCGGGCCGGGCGGACCGGGCTTCGGTCCGGGCTTCGGACCCGGCCCCTGGGGTGGCCGAGGGCGTGGCGGACCGAGGGGGAGGGCGCGGCGCGGTGACGTACGGGCATCGATCCTGGCCCTGCTCAAGGAGCGGTCCATGCACGGCTACGAGATGATCCAGGAGATCGCCGAACGCAGCGGCGGCGCGTGGAAGCCGAGCCCCGGCTCGGTCTACCCCACCCTCCAGCTGCTGGAGGACGAGGGCCTGATCGCCAGTGAGTCCGAGGGCGGCAAGAAGCTCTTCTCCCTCACCGAGGAGGGCCGCGCGGCCGCCGAGGAGACGCCGGAGGCACCCTGGCAGGAGGCCACGCGCGGGATCGACTGGGAGGCTCTCGGCGAGATCCGCCAGGCCGGCGCCGGACTGATGGAGGCCTTCGGGCAGGTCTGGAAGACCGGCAGCAAGGAACAGCGCGACAAGGCGCTCGCGGTCATCAACGAGGCCCGCAAGAAGCTGTACCTGATCCTCGCCGACGAGGACTGACGGGCGGCGTCCGGTATCCGGCATCCGGCGCTCCGTGGGGCGAACCGCTCCACGGAGCGCCTTCGCCGGTCACGGAGCGGATCGCGGAGCAGCTCGGTGCCGTCTGTGAGGCGTCCCGGCGGCTGCTGTGCGAATTGACCTGATCTCATCCGTAAGGAGGAGATTCCGGCCCGCCGTGTCCACTCTGCGTGGGACGCGGAAATGCTTCCCGCCGGGGATGCCCGGGGCCCGCGGGACTGATGGGCTGGGGGATGTGCAAGCCCGTATCCCCCGGCAGCCGGTCCGTGAGCAGGACGGCAGCCCCCCGGTCGACGACGCCGGGCTCAGTGCCGAACTGTCGGCGGTGGTCGCCGGTGCCCGTCGGCGGGCCCTGCGGGACGCGGACCGGCAGATCGACACCGCCCACCTGCTGCACTCGCTCCTAGAGGCGGACCCCGAGGTGCGCGAGGTGTGCGGTGGCGGCCCGCGGATCGTCCGGCTGCTCGGCTACCTCGTCCAGCGCAGCATCGGCTACGGCCTGCGTTGGCAGAGCGGCGTGGAGGACTCGGGCGCCCTGCCCGTGGTGACCGAGGCGGCCGCCGCCGAGGCCGACGGCTGGTCGCCGGTGGCGTCGGCCGCCCTGGAGCACGCCCGTGCGCGCGCCGCCCGCCGCGGTGACGACCCGGCCCGCGGCGTCGACCTCCTCGCCGGAATCGTCGAGGTGCCCGGATCGCGGGCCGTCGAGGTGCTCGCCCGCGCGGGGATCGACGCCCGTGAACTGGCCGCCGGTATCCCGGAAGCGGGCGGGGGAGGGGGCGCGGACGGGGACCGGGGCCCCGCCGAGGAGTACGCCGGGGACGGCTGACCCGTCCGCCGTCCCGCACCGGCCCGCACCGGCCCGCGCCGCCGGCCCGCACCGGCCCATGCCGCCGTCCCGTCCCGCGAGACGTGCGTGCCGTCCAGCCGGTGAGACAGGTGCCAACAGGAGTGACGCTCATGTCGCCGCCTGTCATCATGTGCCGGTGGTTACGTCTGGGATCAGTCAGCGGCAGTCCGGCAGAGGCGTCGGGCTCGGTCTCGCGCTCGTCTCCGCGGTCGCCTTCGGCGGCTCGGGGGTCGCGGCCAAACCGCTGATCGAGGCGGGCCTCGACCCGCTG
The DNA here is from genome assembly GCF_058344915.1 of Streptomyces sp. PL-25. Classification (NCBI taxonomy): domain Bacteria; kingdom Bacillati; phylum Actinomycetota; class Actinomycetes; order Kitasatosporales; family Streptomycetaceae; genus Streptomyces; species Streptomyces sp. PL-25. The sequence continues at coordinate 1,043,723 of NZ_CP136997.1, read as the reverse complement.
CACGTCGTCTGGCTGCGCGTCACCGGCGCGGCCCTGGTCATGGTGCCGCTCGCCGTCCGCCACCGCGCGCTGCTGCGCCGGCGCCCCGCCCTGCTCGCCGGGTTCGGACTGCTCGCCGTGGCAGGCGTCCAGGCCTGCTACTTCGCCGCGCTCTCCCGTATCCCCGTCGGTGTGGCGCTGCTCATTGAGTACCTGGCACCGGCCCTGGTCCTCGGCTGGGTCCGCTTCGTGCAGCGGCGGCCGGTCACCCGGGCCGCCGCGCTCGGCGTGGTCCTCGCGGCGGGCGGACTCGCCTGTGTCGTCGAGGTGTGGTCCGGGCTGGGCTTCGCCCCGCTCGGCCTGCTGCTCGCCCTCGGCGCGGCCTGCTGCCAGGTCGGCTACTTCGTCCTCTCCGACCAGGGCGGCGACGCGGGCGACCAGGCACCCGACCCGCTCGGCGTCATCGCGTACGGGCTGCTCGTCGGCGCCGTCGTGCTGACCGCCGTGGCGCGGCCCTGGGGCATGGACTGGTCGGTCCTCGCGCACTCCGCCCGGATGAACGGGACCCAGGTCCCGGCCGTCGTCCTGCTGGTCTGGATCGTGCTGGTCGCCACGGTCCTCGCGTACGTCACCGGCGTGCTCTCGGTGCGCCGGCTCTCCCCGCAGGTCGCGGGTGTGGTGGCGTGCCTGGAGGCGGTCATCGCGACCGTGCTGGCCTGGGTGCTGCTCGGCGAACACCTGTCCGCGCCGCAGGTGGCGGGCGGCGCCGTGGTCCTGCTGGGCGCGTTCATCGCGCAGTCCTCGGCGCCCGCCGGGAGCGCGACGGCGCCGGCCGCGGACGGTGCCGCGGAGCGGGAGTTGTCGGCGCGCGGCACCACGATCCAGGACAGGCGCTAGGCTGCGGACCATGCACACGCCCGCGCGAACCGTCTCGCCGCCCGCCGCCTGAGGCGGGCCCTTCGGCCGGTCCGGCGCCATGCCGGGCCGGACGGTGCTGCCCGCAGAAGAAGTCCGACGACCCCGCCGAACCGGGGTCCTCCTTCCCGAACTTCTGCACCTCTGCGGAGAGAACTCGTGTCGCATGCTTCCTCCGGCCTGTCCCTCGGGCGTGGCCTCCTCTGTCTGATCGTCGCCGGTGCCGCCTGGGGCACCGCCGGTGCCGCCGCCTCCCTGGTCTACCGCGCCAGTGACATGGGACCGGCCGCCCTGTCCTTCTGGCGCTGCGCCGTGGGCGTCGTGCTGCTGCTCGCCGTCCGCCTGCTGCGCCCGCGCGTGCGGCCCGCGGCGCCCGTCGGCCGCCGTGCCGTCCTGCTGCGGGCCGGTGCCACCGGGTTCGGGCTCGCCGTCTTCCAGACCGCCTACTTCGCCGCCGTCTCCGCGACCGGCCTCGCGGTGGCGACCGTCGTCACCCTCGGCGCCGGGCCGGTGCTCATCGCGCTCGGCGCCCGGCTCACGCTGGGCGAACGGCTCGGCCGGTCCGGCGCCGCCGCTGTCGCCGGGGCGCTGGCCGGGCTCACCGTGCTGGTACTGGGCAGCGGTGGCGCCACCGTACGGCCGTGGGGTGTCCTGCTCGCCCTCGCCTCCGCGGCCGGGTACAGCGGGATGACGCTGCTGACCCGCCGCTGGGGCCGGGACGGCGGCGCCGACCACTCCGCCACGACCGTGGGGGCGTTCGCGGTGGCCACGCTGTGCGTGCTGCCGCTCGCCGCGGCCGAGGGGCTGATGCCGCACACCGTCGAACCGGTCCGGCTGCTGTGGCTGCTGGCCTACATCGGCACGGTGCCCACCGCACTCGCCTACGCCCTGTACTTCGCGGGCGCGGCGGTCGTCCGCTCGGCCACCGTGTCCGTGATCATGCTCCTGGAGCCGGTCAGCGCGGCCGTGCTGGCGGTCGTCCTGCTCGGGGAGCGGCTGACGGCGGCGACCCTCGTCGGCACCGCGCTGATGCTCGGCTCGGTCGGCGGCCTCGCCGTCGCGGAGACCCGCGCGGCACGGACCGCCGAGGAGGAACCCGCCCTGGTGTGACGGGAGGTGGGGGAGGCCCCGCCCGGGATCCGCCGTCCCGGGCGGGGCCCTCCCGGAGTTCCCCTACGGCGCTCGTCGCGCCGCCGTCACAGCTCCGAGAGGTAGCCGGGGACCTCGACACCGGCGGCGAGGTCCGGTTCGGCGAGCGGCGTGCCGTACACCGTGCGGACCGGGACCACCCCGGCCCAGTACGGGAGGCCGAGGTCCTCGGGCTCCTCGTTCACACCGCCGGTGCGCAGCTTGGCGGAGACCTCCGCGAGGTCCAGGCGGAGCACGGCGGTGGCGGCGAGTTCCTTCGTGTTGCCGGGGCGGGAGTCGGCCGCCCGGCCGGGCACCACGTGGTCCACCAGCGCGTCCAGGGCCGTCCGCTTCTCCTCGGGGTCGGTCACCTGGTGGGCGGTGCCGTGCACCACGACACTGCGGTAGTTGACCGAGTGGTGGAAGGCGGAGCGGGCCAGCACCAGGCCGTCGACATGGGTGACCGTCAGACAGACCGCGAGGCCCGGGTCGGCCTGGCCGGCCATGCGCAGCGGGCGTGAACCGGTCGAACCGTGCACGTACAGCCGCTCGCCGACCCGGCCGTAGAGCGTCGGCAGCACCACGGGCGCCCCGTCACGGACGAAGCCCAGGTGGCAGACGTATCCCTCGTCGAGTATCGCGTGCACCAGTTCCTTGTCGTACGCGGCCTTCTGCGCGGACCGGGTGGGGACGGTGCGGTCGGTCCGGGGGTAGGTGTCGGCCGGCGGTGTCGGCTGCGAGGTCCCCTGCATTGCGGTCTCCATTGCACTAGTGCATAATTGGCTTTGTGCTAGGAGAATATCGGATCGAGGGCCGTCGCGCAGCGGACATCGCGTCGAGCGTCGAGCGGGCGGTGGGCTCGGGAGAGCTGGAGCCGGGGCAACTGCTGCCTCCCATGCGGGAGTTGGCGACACAGCTCGGCGTCAATCCGAACACCGTGGCCGCCGCGTACCGCGTGCTGCGCGAGCGCGGGGTCATCGAGACGGCCGGGCGCCGCGGCAGCCGGGTGCGGCCCGCGCCCGCCACCACCGGACGCGACCGCATCCGTGTGGATGTGCCCGAGGGCGTGCGGGACGTGTCCGCGGGCAACCCGGACCCGGCCCTGCTGCCGCCGCTGGCACCGGCCTTCGCCGCCGCGACGGCCGAGGCCGACCGCGCGCCCGTCCTCTACGGCGACCTGGCCGTGGACCCGGGCCTGGCGCGCGCCGCCCGTGCCGCACTGGACGCCGCGGGCGTGCCGGACGGGCCCCTCGCGGTGGTGACCGGCTCGCTGGACGGCGTCGAACGGGTCCTCACCGCCCATCTCAAGCAGGGGGACACCGTCGCCGTGGAGGACCCGGGCTGGGGCCGCACGCTCGACCTGGTGCCGGCGCTCGGGCTGCGGACCGTGCCGGTCCGCGTGGACGACGAGGGGCCGCACCCCGAGGCCGTGCGGCGAGCGCTGGCGGGCGGTGCGCGCGCCCTGATCGTCACCGACCGGGCACAGAACCCGACCGGCGCCGCGCTGAGCGCCACGCGCGCGCGTGCCCTGCGTGCCGTCCTGGCCGAACACCCGGAGACCCTGCTGATCGAGGACGACCACGGCCACGGCATCGTCGACGTCCCGCTGCACCCGCTCGCCGGGACCACCCGGCACTGGGCCTTCGTCCGCTCGGTCGCCAAGGCGTACGGTCCCGATCTGCGTCTGGCCGTGCTCACCGGTGACGAGGTGACCGTGGACCGGGTGCGCGGACGGCAGCGGCTCGGGCCCGGCTGGGTGAGCCTGCTGGTGCAGCGGGCCGTGCTGCGGCTGCTGACGGACGGCGCGCCGGAAAGCGGCGCCGTGGCGGCCCGGTACGACGAGCGGCGCGAGCGGCTGATCGGCGCGCTGGCGGAGCGCGGGGTGGCCGCGCGCGGGCGCAGCGGGATGAACGTGTGGGTGCCGGTGCCGGACGAGACCGGTGCCGTCGCCCGGCTGCTGCACGCGGGCTGGGCCGTCGCCCCCGGCGCCCGCTACCGGCTCAGCGAGCCTCCGGGCATCCGCATCACCGTCTCGACGCTGCGCGGGGAGGAGACCGAGCGGCTGGCGGACGCGGTGGCGGCGGCGCTGGAACCGGCCGCGGCGCGCAGCTACGTCTGAGCGGGCGCCGCCGGTACGGGGCGGGAGGGCTGTCCGGACGGCTCGGGCTGTCCGGACGGTTCCTCGGACCGCCGGCTCTCGGCGGCCGTGGCCGTGGCCGGGAGTGTCGGCGCGGGCGTGGCCGTGGCTTCGGGGGCGGACCGCCCTGTCCTGCCGCGCGGCCCGGCCTGGGTCAGGGCCGCGCCCGCCAGCACGATTACCGCGCCGACCGGAGTCGACCAGGTCAGCTCCTCACCGAGGACGGCGACCCCGGCGGCGGCCGCGATGACCGGCACGAAATAGGTCACCATCTGGGCCGTGGTGGGCCCCACCTCGGCGACCAGCCCGTACTGCACGAGCATGGCGAACCCGGTGCCGAGCGCGCCCAGCGCGGCGACCGCCAGCAGCGGCAGCAGGTCCACCTGGGCCGGTACGTCCGTGAACAGCGGCGTGACGACCGCCAGTTGCACCGTGGCCAGCAGCAACTGCCCGCCGGTCAGGGACAGGTGCGACTCCGGGGCGCCGGCCAGCGTGCGACGGACGTAGATCCAGCCGACCGGGTAGCTCAGCGAGGCCAGCAGCGCCATCGCCGTGCCGCCCGCGTCCAGGCCGTGGAAGCCCTGCCAGGCGCCGAGCACCGTGAGCACCCCGAGGAAGCCGAGCCCGAGCCCCGCCACCCGCACCCGGGTCGGGCGGTCCTCGGAGAGGGCGACCAGCGAGAGCACCATGCCCCACAGCGGCGAGGTGGCGTTGCAGATGCCCGCCAGCGTGGACGGGATGGTCAGCTCCGAGTAGGCGAAGAGCGAGAACGGCAGCGCGTTGAGGAAGAACCCGGCGACCGCCAGATGGCCCCAGGTGCGCGCACCGCGCGGCAGCCGCTCCCGCTTCACCGCCATCGCCACGGCCAGCACCGCCGTGCCGAACACCAGCCGCCCCAGCGTCACCTGGAACGGCGCGAAGCTGCGCGTGCCCACCTTCATGAACAGGAAGCTGAAGCCCCAGACCAGCGCCAGGAAGGCGAACCGGACCCGCCAGTGCGCGGGGCGGCGGGCCCTCGGGGAAGGGGACGGCGGGGACGGCAAGGCGGCGGCGGTCGCGGTGGTCATGCTCGTAGCGTGCCGCGCTCAACCTCGTAGCACAATCGAGAATTCGCGCGCTGTACCTCGTAGTATCGCTTACATGTTGAACCTGGAGCGCCTGCGGACCCTCGACGCCCTCGCCCGGCACGGCTCGGTCAGCGGCGCGGCCGACGGACTGCACGTGACGACCTCGGCCGTCTCGCAGCAGCTGGCGAAGCTGGAACGCGAGGTGGGCCAGCGGCTCCTGGCCAGGAACGGCCGGGGCGTACGCCTCACCGACGCCGGGCGGCTGCTCGCCGAACACGCGGCGCGCATCCTCTCCCAGGTGGAGCTGGCCCAGTCCGATCTGGAGGCCCAGCGCGGGCAGGTGGTCGGCGAACTGCGGCTGGCCGCGTTCCCCACGGGTGCGCGCGGCCTGTTCCCGGCGGCGCTGTGCCATCTGCGCGCCCGGCACCCGGCACTCGGTGTCACCACCGCCGAGGTGGAACCCGCCCCCGCCGTACGGGCCGTGCTGCGCGGTGACGCCGACCTCGCCGTGGTCCTCGACTGGTACAACAAGCCGCTGCCCGTCCCCGAGGGGCTCGTCCGGGCGCCGCTCCTCGACGACCCCGTGGATGTGGCGCTGCCCGCCGCGCATCCGCACGCGGACCGCGCCGACGCCGGGCTGGAGGACTTCGCCGCCGACGACTGGATCAGCTGGGGCGACGACGAGTTCTGCCACGAGTGGCTGCTCGACACCCTGCGCTCCAAGGGGGTGGAACCCCGTGTGGCGCACCGCGCCCAGGAGCACGCCACCCAGCTCGCGCTGGTCGCGGCCGGCCTCGGGGTGTGCGTGGCGCCGCGCCTGGGGCGGGGGCCGCTGCCGGCCGGGGTGCGGGCCGTTCCGGTGCGGCAGGCGGTGCGGCGGCACGTCTACGCCGTGTGGCGGGCCGACGCCGACCGCCGCCCCTCGATCCGGGCGGCGGTGGAGGCCCTGCGCGCCGCGGGTGACCAGCTCGGCTGAAGGGCCGGGCCGCCCGGCCGGCGCGCGGACACCGGTCCGCCCGCCCGGCCGCGCCGGTGTCCGCGCGCGTTGTCCACAGGGCGGCCGGAGGGGTGCGTGCCCCCAGTAGCCTGGGGCGATGCTCAAGGAAGTCAACGCGACCCGGTTCATCACACCGCTCCGTGAGGGCGGTTCGCTGCCGGGGCTCGTCGAGGCCGACGACCTCGGCACGTACGTCCTGAAGTTCAGCGGCGCCGGTCAGGGCCGCAAGACGCTCGTCGCCGAGGTCGTCTGCGGTGAACTGGCCCGGAGGCTGGGGTTCCGTGTGCCGTCCCTCGCGGTCGTCGGCCTGGATCCGGTGCTCGGTCTCGGTGAACCCGACGAGCGGGTCCAGGAGCTGTTGCGCTCCAGCGGCGGGGGCAACCTCGGGATGGACTTCCTCTCCGGTGCCCTCGGCTTCGACCCGCTGGCCTTCCCGGTGGACGCCGAGGAGGCCGGGCGGATCGTCTGGTTCGACGCGCTGGTGAACAACGTGGACCGCTCCTGGCGCAACCCGAACCTGCTCAGATGGCGCGGCGCGCTGTGGCTGATCGACCACGGCGCCACCATGATCTGGCAGCACAACTGGCCGGGCGCCGAGGCGTCCGCGGCCCGTCCGTACGACGCCTCCGACCACGCCCTCGCGTGCTTCGCCCCGGATGTCGCGGCCGCCGCCGCGGATCTGGCACCGCGGATCACCGAGGACCTGCTCGCCGAGGTGACCGCCGAGATCCCGGACGCCTGGCTGACGGACGAGCCCGGCTTCGCCACCCCCGGCGAACTGCGCCGCGCCTACGCCCGGCCGCTGCTCGCGCGGGCCGCGGTGATCCACGAACGCATCCAGGGAATCCAGGGCAGCCAGGACTCCGAAGGGAACGGGGGGACCACGTGAGCGACCACCACATCCTCGGCGGCCGACAGGCGGGCGAGCGCCACATCATCGGCAGCCGGACGAGTGACCGGGACGTCTTCGAGTACGCCCTGCTGCGGATCGTCCCGCGGATCGAGCGCGGCGAGTGCCTCAACGCCGGAGTGCTCGTCTACTGCCGGGCCAAGGCGTACGTCGGCGCCCGCACCCATCTCGACGAGGCGCGGCTGCGGGCGCTCGACCCGGACGCCGACGTGGCGGGCGTGCGGGCCGCGCTCGCCGCCGTCGAGGGCGTGTGCGCGGGCGGTGCGGCGGCCGGGCAGGCGGCCGGGGACGACGCCGGCCGGCGCTTCCGCTGGCTGGTCGCGCCGCGTTCCACGATCGTCCAGCCGGGTCCCGTGCACACCGGACTCACCCTCGACCCGGCCGCGGAGGCGCAACGGTTGCTCGATCTCCTGGTGAGGTAATGGATCACACGTGGCGGGCGTGCCGTTGACACCGGGTGCCAGGGCTTCTAGCGTCACGTCCACCAGAGGTACTAAGCGGTCGCTCACCGCTGACCGGATTCACCGGCCGGGCTCCGGGCCCGGTCCGGGCAGGTTCTCTCAAGGGCGAGGAGAAGCAGCAATGTCCACCACTGACCAGCGGGTCGCCGTCGTCACCGGAGCCGCACGCGGCATCGGTGCCGCCACCGCCGTACGGCTGGCCGCCGAGGGCCGCGCCGTCGCCGTGATCGACCTCGACGAGGCCGCCTGCAAGGGCACCGTGGAGACGATCACCGCGGCCGGCGGCCGGGCCGTCGCGATCGGCGCCGACGTCTCCGACGAGGCGCAGGTCGAGGCGGCGGTCGCGCGCGTCGTCGAGGAGCTCGGCGCGCCGACGATCCTCGTCAACAACGCGGGCGTGCTCCGGGACAACCTGCTGTTCAAGATGAGCGCCTCCGACTGGGACACCGTCCTGAGCGTGCATCTGCGCGGCTCCTTCCTGATGGCCCGCGCGGTCCAGAAGCACATGGTGGACGCGGGCTTCGGCCGGATCGTCAACCTCTCCTCGTCCTCCGCGCTCGGCAACCGCGGCCAGGCCAACTACGCGGCCGCCAAGGCGGGCCTCCAGGGCTTCACCAAGACCCTGGCCAAGGAGCTGGGCAAGTTCGGCATCACCGCCAACTCGGTGGCCCCCGGCTTCATCGCCACCGAGATGACCAAGGCCACCGCCGAGCGCGTCGGCATGGGCTTCGAGGACTTCAAGGCCGCCGCCGCCACCCAGATCCCGGTGCAGCGCGTCGGCGAGCCGGAGGACATCGCCAACGCCATCGCCTTCTTCACGGGCGACGCCGCAGGTTTCGTCTCCGGCCAGGTCCTGTATGTCGCCGGCGGACCGCTCAACTGAGGGACACACGCACATGACTTCCGAGGAACTGCCCCCGCTGTCGGGCAAGGTCGCCCTCGTCACCGGCGCCAGCCGCGGCATCGGCTACGGCGTCGCCGAGGCACTGGTGGCCCGGGGCGACCGGGTCTGCATCACCGGCCGCAACGAGGACGCGCTCAAGGAGGCCGTCGAACGGCTCGGTTCCGACCGGGTCATCGGCGTCGCGGGCAAGGCCCACGACGAGGCCCACCAGGCGGTGGCCGTCGACCGGGTGATGGAGGTGTTCGGACGGGTCGACCACCTGGTCAACAACGCCGGCACCAACCCGGTCTTCGGCCCGATCGCCGACCTCGACCTGAACGTGGCGCGCAAGGTCTTCGAGACCAACGTGATCTCCGCGCTCGGCTTCGCCCAGCGCACCTGGCACGCCTGGCAGAAGGACAACGGCGGCGCCATCGTCAACATCTCCTCGATCGCCGGTCTCGCGCCCTCGCCGTTCATCGGCGCGTACGGCATCAGCAAGGCCGCGATGATCAACCTCACCCAGCAGCTCGCGCACGAGTTCGCGCCGAAGGTGCGGGTCAACGCCATCGCGCCGGGCGTGGTGAAGACACGGTTCGCGCAGGCCCTGTTCGAGGGCCGCGAGGACGAGGCCGCCGCGGCGTACCCGCTCGGCCGGCTCGGCGTGCCCACCGACATCGGCGGCGCGGCGGCGTTCCTCACCTCCGAGCAGTCCGACTGGGTCACCGGCCAGACGCTCGTCGTCGACGGCGGCCTCTTCCTCAACGCGGGCGTGGGCTGATCCGGCCGGGGACACCCACACCGGCACCACCGGGTACACACAGGCACCACCGGTACACAGGCCACCGGTGCACAGGCACGCGGCCGGTGTGCCGGTGGTGTCCCGCGTCGGTCTCCGGCGGGCTCTCCGTGCGGCGTTGTCAGTGGGCGCCTGTAGGTTCTGTGGGCAGGAAGTGACCATAGATCGTGAGGACGTTGACGTGACCGACATCGCCATGCTGCCCGAGTCCTGGCGCGGGGTTCTGGGTGACGAGCTGCAGCAGCCCTACTTCAAGGAGCTGACCGAGTTCGTCGAGGAGGAGCGGGCGAAGGGTCCCGTGTATCCGCCGCGCGAGGAGGTCTTCGCCGCGCTGGACGCCACGCCCTACGACCAGGTGAAGGTCCTCGTCCTCGGTCAGGACCCGTACCACGGCGAGGGGCAGGGCCACGGCCTGTGCTTCTCGGTGCGCCCCGGCGTCAAGGTCCCGCCGTCGCTGCGGAACATCTACAAGGAGATGCGCGAGGAGCTGGGCACCGAGATCCCGGACAACGGCTATCTGATGCCGTGGGCCCGGCAGGGCGTGCTGCTGCTGAACGCGGTGCTCACGGTCCGCTCCGGCGAGGCCAACTCCCACAAGGGGCGCGGCTGGGAGAAGTTCACCGACGCGGTGATCCGCGCGGTGGCCGACCGTCCCGACCCGGCCGTCTTCGTGCTCTGGGGCAACTACGCGCAGAAGAAGCTGCCCCTGATCGACGAGACCCGGCACGTGGTGGTCAAGGGCGCGCACCCCTCGCCGCTGTCCGCGAAGAAGTTCTTCGGCTCCCGTCCGTTCACCCAGATCAACGAGGCGGTCGCGGCGCAGGGACACCAGCCGATCGACTGGCAGATCCCGAACCTGGGCTGAGCCGGAAGGCCGGGAGCCGGGGGACCGGGTGGCGCGGCGGTCAGGGGCGCGCCACCTGTCGGCCGGCCCGTCGTCACGGCGCCGTGCGTCCTGTGTCGTGTCCCGTCCGGGGCTGCCTGAGCCGGATTGCCGGTGGGTGCGGTTAGCGTCGGGGGAGTCGGGTCGGGCACAAGGCTGGCAGGGCTGGAGGCGCCGTGACGGAGCGGCAGGAGCAGACGGCGGGCGACGCCGTGCTGACGCGGATCGGTCAGAGCGTCATCCTGCACCACGCCGGTGACCGCGAGGAGGCCCGCGTGCGTTTCCTCGCGCTCTGGCACGAGCTGGGCGAGGACGGCGACCCGCTGCACCGCTGCACCCTGGCGCACTACCTGGCCGACACCCAGGACGATCCCTCGGACGAACTGGCCTGGGACCTCAGGGCGCTGTCCGCCGCCGAGGAACTCACGGGCGAGCGGCGCCCGGGGCACGAGGGCGCGCCAGCGGTCCGGGCCCTGTATCCGTGCCTGCACCTGAACCTGGCCGCCGACTATGTGAAGCTCGGCCGCAGCGAGGCCGCCCGCAGCCATCTGCGCCGCGCCCGCGGCACCGCCGCCTCCCTCGCCGAGGACAGCTACGGCGACGGCGTCCGCGCGGCCATCCACCACCTGGAGCTGCGGTTGGGCGAGGACGGCCCGGCCGGACCGGGAGAGGACCCGGGCGGACCGCCCCGCCAGCGGTCGTAGCGGCGGACGGCCGGGCGCCGCGGCTGCGCGGGCGGGGCGGGGCGTGCAGGAAGGACACGGAGGCGGGATGCGTGACCGGGCCTGGGCCGCTCAACGCCCGTAGGTCTGGCCGCAGATCTTCGCCTCCGGACTGCCCGGACGCCAGTGGCCGTACTCCTTGCCGAGGGCGCAGATGCCCGGGTTCGCCGGTACGGCGTGCCGGGCGGCGGGTGTCGTGTGCCGTGGCGCGGGCGGATGCGGCGGCCGTGGCGCGGTCTCGTGGCCGGACTTGTAGCCGGGGGCGCCGGGGGCCGTGGAACGCGGCGCCGGGTGCTGGTCCCGCGCCGCGGGCCCGGTCGCGGCGGATGTCGCGGGCGGCGCCGCCGGGGTGTGCGTGCGCGGGCGGGCGTCCGGTGCCGTGGGGCCGTCGGAGGAACCGGCGCGTTCCAGGGCCTCCCGGGCGGGTGCCTGGACGGCGCGCGGGCCGGTACCGCCCTCCGGGCGCGCAGCCGGACCGGCGGCGGAGGCCGTCGCCGGGACACCGGAAGGTGGCCGCTGGACCGTGACGCAGCCGGTGAGGGCCGAGACGGCCAGGGTGATCAGGAGCGTTGCGGCGGTCGTCGTTCGATGCACCCGCGCCACTCTGCTGCCCCGGCGGCCCGCATGACCTGCGGACGGCCGCAGGATGCCCCGCACGGGTGATGTCCCGCCCCTCGGGGAGTGGCCGCCGGGCGCGCGGGTGACGCTGCGGTGCGGGCCGTACCGGGCGACGGCCGTGGCCGGACCCCGCGACCGCCACGCCCTACGACCCTGTAGTCGCCCCGTCGCCCTGTCGCCCTGTCGTCCCGTCGTCCCGTCGCCCCGTTGCCTCCTTCGCCCCGGCGCCCTTTGCCCGGCGCCGCGCTCAGTCTCCGGTCGCGCCGTCGATGCGCTCGCGGATCAGGTCGGCGTGGCCGTTGTGGCGGGCGTACTCCTCGATCATGTGCGTGTAGATCCAGCGCAGGTTGAACGGGTCGGCGCTCGACCTGTGGCGGCCCTCGGAGAGGTCGTCGAGGCTCAGTCCGGCGGCGATGCGGCGCGCGGCGTCGATCTCCGCCTGCCAGGCGGCCTGGGCCTCGGCCCAGGTGTCGGCAGCGGTGACGCGGAAGTCGCCGTCCAGGTCCTGGTCGTCGTAGTAGATCGGCGGCGCGTCCTCGCCCGCCATCACCCGGCGGAACCAGCCGCGCTCCACCTCCGCCATGTGCCGCACCAGCCCCAGCAGGGTCAGCCCGGAAGGCTCCGCGGACGCGGTGCGCAACTGCTCGTCGGTCAGGCCCTCGCACTTCCACGCGAGTGTCTGCCGGTGGTAGTCCAGCCAGCCGTCCAGCATGGTGCGCTCGTCGGCGTTCTGGGCGGGCTCGCGGCGTTCGGTCGTCGTCATACGCTGATCCTCGCGCAGGTCAGACCCTCGCACCAGGAGTTTTTCCCCCGCCCCCGAGCATGCCGCCCAGCAGTTCCCGCAGGCCGGCCCTTACGTCGTCGAGTCGCGGGCGCCGCGCGTGGAAGGTCCCGGCCACGCACGAGAACATCAGCCCGTCCGCCCACGCGACGAGGGACAGCACATGCCGCTCAGGGTCCGTGGAGCCCATCGCCGTGACCAGTGCGGTGAGCTGGTCGCGGAAGCGGGCGCCCGCGGCGTCGAAGGGGGCGCGCAGCTCCGGGCGGCGGGTCGCCTCCAGGGCCAGCTCGTAGCGGGCGAGCGTCAGCCGGCGGTTGCCGGTGAGCGCGCGATGGGTGGCGAGCGCCAGGCCGTCCACCAGCGAGTCCAGGCCGCCGGTCCGCGGATCCGGCATCTCGTGCAGCGCCAGCACCCGGGCCTCCCGGTCGGCCAGCCTCCGTACGGCCAGTTCCAGCAGCGCCTGCCGGGTGCGCGCGATGTTCGACGTCGAGCCCTGCGGAAGCCCGGCCGCCTCGTCGACGGCCCGGTGCGTCAGCCCGCGCATCCCGCGCTCGGCGAGCAGCGCGAGGGCGGCGTCGGCCACGCGGTCGGCGCGGGTGGCGGAGGCGGCGGGACCGGCGCTGTCCGGGGTGCCGGGGTCATCGGGGCTGTCAGGGCTGACAGGGCTGTCGGCGCGCGGGGCGGGTGCGTCGGGAGCGGGCATGGAGATCAACCTACCGGCGGACTACGCCCGTAGTGCACCTCACTACATCCGTAGTACGGTCGGGGTGTCCAAGCGTCACTACAGGTGTAGTCTCGACTGTGCGGGAGGCAGCCATGTCCCAGCCCCAAGCCCCGAACCCGTCCGCGGGCCCGTCCCCGGCCGTCGTCATCATCGGCGGGGGCATCGGAGGGCTGGCCGCCGCCGCGGCCCTGCACCTGTCCGGACGCCGGGTCACCGTGCTGGAGCGCGCCCCTTCCCTGGAACCGGTCGGCGCGGCCATCTCCCTCTCCCCGAACGCCCTGCGCGCCCTGGACGTCCTCGGCGTCGGCGACCGGATCCGCGATCTGGCCGCCTGGCAGGGCGACGGCGGGCTGCGCACACCCGGCGGCCACTGGCTGGCCCGCACCGACGCCGCCGCGGCGGCCGCACGCTTCGGCGGCCCCATCGTGCTGCTGCCCCGGGCCACGCTGGTCGGTGTGCTGGCCTCGCTGTTGCCTCCCGGCACCGTCCGCACGTCCGTGGACGCCCGCCTCGCCGACCCCGGGGACGCGCACAGGCCGGCCCGGGTGACCACCCCCGACGGCGAACTGGAGGCCGACCTGGTGGTCGCCGCCGACGGCATCCACTCCGCGTCCCGCCGGACCCTGTTCCCGGACCACCCCGGGCCCGTCTACTCCGGGTTCACGACCTGGCGCGTCATGATCCCGGTACCGGGCGCCGCGTTCCCCTCCCACGAGACCTGGGGCCGCGGCTGCCTGTGGGGCACCCACCCGCTCAAGGACGGCCGGGTGTACGCGTACGCCGCGGCGCGGACGCCCGCCGGGCAGCGCGCCGACGACGAACGCGCCGAACTCCTGCGCCGCTTCGGCCACTGGCACCACCCGGTCCCCGCCGTCCTCGCCGCCGCCCGCCCCGAGGACGTGCTCCGCCACGACGTCCACCACCTCGCACCGCCGCCGCCCGCCTACCACCGCGGCCGGACCGCTCTGCTCGGCGACGCCGCGCACGCCATGCCGCCCACCCTCGGCCAGGGCGGCAACCTGGCCGTCGAGGACGCCGTCGTCCTCGCCCACCACGTCGATGACCTGGCCGCCTACACCGCAGCCCGGCTGCCCCGGGCGACCGCCCTCACCCGCCGGGCCGTCCGGGTCGCCCGCGTGAACATGACGGGCAGCCGCGCCGGTGCCGCCGTACGCGACGCGCTGGTCACCGCCGTCTCCAGGACCGTGCCGGGAGCGCTGCTGCGCGGCTTCGACGGCGTCGCCGACTGGCGCCCTCCGCAGCCGCCGTATGCTGCGGTGCGGGCGGGCCGGACACCCGCCGCCCGAGGCAACGAGCACGGCTGAACGCGAACGGACGGCGCCGCACGGCGGCGTCCGCGACGGCCGGTCGAGCGACGACGAAGGAGCGCACGTGAAGGTCGGCTGCATCGGACTGGGCGACATCGCGCAGAAGGCGTACCTGCCGGTCCTCGGCGCGCAGCCCGGCGTCGACCTGCACATCCAGACCCGGACGCCCGCCACCCTCCAGCGGGTCGGCGACATCCTCCACCTGCCCGCCGAGCGCCGCCACGCCGACCTCGACTCCCTGCTCGCGCAGGATCTCGACGCGGCCTTCGTGCACGCGCCCACCGCCGTCCACCCCGAGATCGTCACCCGGCTCCTGGAGGCCGGCGTCCCCACGTACGTCGACAAGCCGCTCGCCTACGAACTCGCCGACTCCGCCCGCCTGGTGGCGCTCGCCGAGGAGCGCGGCGCCGGGCTCATGGTCGGCTTCAACCGGCGCTACGCGCCCGGGTACGCGCAGTGCGCCGAGCACCCGCGCGAGCTGATCCTGCTCCAGAAGAACCGGGTCGGGCTGCCCGAGGAGCCCCGCACGATGGTCCTCGACGACTTCATCCATGTCGTGGACACCCTGCGGTTCCTGGTGCCGGGACCGGTCGACGACGTCACCGTGCGCGGCCGGATGCGGGACGGGCTGCTGGAGCACGTGGTGCTGCAACTGGCCGGGGACGGCTTCACCGCGCTCGGTGTGATGAACCGGCTCAGCGGCTCCGCCGAGGAGATCCTGGAGGTCTCCGGGCAGGACACCAAGCGGCAGGTGGTCAACCTCTCCGAGACCGTCGACCACAAGGGGCAGCCGACCCTGCGGCGGCGCGGCGACTGGGTGCCCGTCGCCCGCCAGCGCGGCATCGAGCAGGCCGTGCTGACCTTCCTCGACGCCGTGCGCGAGGGGCGGGTGCTCAGCGCCCGGGACGCGCTGGAGACCCACGACCTGTGCGAGCGCGTGGTGCGGACGGTGCTGGAGCGCCCCGGCGCCGCCGCCTGAGCACCTTCCGCACGCCCTCGTGCGCCCCCACCGCGGCCAGCACCAGCAGCGCCGCGTGCACCGGCCAGTCGCCGAGGCGGACGTACGGGGTGACGCCGTGCGCGACCGGTACCTCGTACACCCGGGCGGTGCTGTCGCCGGTGCCCAGCCAGGGGCCGATCCGCCGCCCGTCCGGGCCGTAGACGGCGGACACGCCGGTCAGGGTGGCGTGCACCATGGGCCGTCCGGTCTCGGCGGCCCGCAGCGCGCCGAGCGAGGCGTGCTGCTCGGGCGCCCAGCTGTGCTGGAAGGTCGACGTCGACGACTGGGCGAGCAGCACCCCGGCGCCGTCCCGCGCCAGATGGCGGCTCATGTCCGGGAACGCGGTCTCGAAGCAGACCAGCGGGCCGATCCGCAGCCCGTGCCCGACGTCCATGACCACCTGCTCGGTGCCCCGCCTGCGGTTCTCGCCCGCGGCCTTGCCGACGGAGGTCGCCCAGCCGAGCAGTGAGCGGGCCGGGATGTACTCGCCGAACGGGACCAGCCGCATCTTGTCGTACCGCTCACCGGTCGGGCCCTGCGGTCCGACGAGCACGGAACTCTTGTAGATCCCGGGCCGGTCGGAGCGCCGGGCGTCCACATTGACCAGGACGTCCGCGCCGACCTCCCGGGAGAGGGCCGCGATCCGCCGGGCCAGGTCGGGCCGGTCGGCCAGGTCGAAGCCGACGCTGCTCTCGCCCCACACGACCAGGTCCACACCGCGCCCCGCGAGACCGCGGGTCAGCTGCTCCTCCCGGTCGAAACGCCGCTGGCCGCTCTCGGCGCCGTCGACCACACCCGGCTGCACCACCGCGACGCGGACCTGGCCGTCGACGGCGGGACGCGGCGCCCACACCCACGCCGCGGAGGTCACCGCGGCGGTCACGGCGAGCCCGGCCACCGCGGGCACCCGCACCCCACGCGCCGCCACGAGCAGGGCGAGGGCCGCATTGACGGCCACCACCAGGAAGCTGAGCAGCCACACCCCGCCCACCGACGCCAGGCGCAGCGCGGGCGCCACCTGCCACTGGCTGGCGCCCAGCATCCCCCAGGGCCCGCCGAGCCCCTGCCAGGACCGCACGAGTTCCGCGGCCAGCCAGCCCGAGGGCAGCACCACGAGCGCCGCCGCCGCCCGCCCGGCGGAGGGCCGCCCGGCCAGGAACCGCCGCACCAGCCACCCCCAGGGCACCCACAGCACACCCAGCAGCGCCGCGAGCACCACGGTGAACACATGCAGGCTGGGCAGCAGCCAGTGGTGCACGGCCAGCATGTAGCCCAGCCCGCCGCACCAGCCGTCGTAGGCGGCCCGCCGCGCGGTCGGCGCGGACCGCACCAGCAGGATCCACGGCACCAGCGCGCCGTAGGCGAACCACCACAGCGCGGGCGCCGGGAAGGCGAGCATCGGCAGCGCCCCCGCGAGCACCGCGAGCACCCCGCGCCGCCAGGGCGAGTCGAGCCAGCGTCCGAATCTCTCCATAGGGCGCCCTCCTACCCGTCGACGGCCCCGGTCACCCGGTGATCCACGGGTGGATCCAGTGTGCGCGTCCCGCCGCCCGACGCCCAGGCCACCGGCCGGGAGGACGCACCGGACACCGTGGGACACGGGGGACGAGGCGGACGCCCGCGACGGGCGGGCGCCCCGGATATTCGCTGGCCCCGCCGGGCACGGCCGCCGATGCTGGGCGCGTGAACGATCAGTCTCCCGAGCCGATGCCCCGCTTCGGTGTCCGCGCCCGCCACACCGCGTCCACAATCACCGTCTACCAGGCCTACCGCCCGCAGATCGGCGGCCCGGCCGCCCGCGACGGCCGTTTCCCGTCCACCTGGAAGCGGGACCGGATGACCTGGATCAAGCCGTCGTTCCTCTGGATGATGTACCGCTGCGGCTGGGGGACCAAGGAAGGCCAGGAGACCGTCCTGGCCGTCGAGATCGACCGCGGCGGGTTCGAGTGGGCGCTGCGGCACGCCTGCCTCTCGCACCATGTACCGGCCCTGCACGGTGACCGTGCCTCCTGGCAGGCGCGGCTGAGACAGGCGCCCGCGCGGGTGCAGTGGGACCCGGAGCGGGACCTGGGGCTCGCTCCGCTGCCGTACCGCTCCCTGCAGCTCGGGCTCGCCGGTGAGGCCGCGGTCCGGTACGCGGACGAGTGGATCGCCGGGATCGAGGACGTCACGCCGCTCGCGGCCAAGATCCACGCGTTGGTCCGGTCGGGTGAGCCGGAGCGGGCGCGGGCGCTGCTGCCCGAGGAGCGGCCGTACCCGCTGGACGACGAGGTGCTCGCGCATGTGCGGGCCTAGGCTGATCACATGCGGGCGGTGTCCGGCGCGGATGCCGGGGCCCCGGCCCGCGGACGGCGCGAGCAGGCGGGAACGGAACCGGAGGTCGGCATGAAGCGACTCGTGACGGTCGTCACCGGGGGCAGCCGGGGCATCGGCGCCGCGGTCTGCCGGCGGCTGGCCGGCGACGGCCATGACGTGGTGATCGGCTACGTCCGCGACACCGGCGCCGCCGAGGCCGTCGCCGACGAGGTGCTGGAGGCCGGGGCGCGCAGCGTCGCCGTGCGGGTGGACACCTCGGTGGAGGCCGATGTCGAGCGGCTGTTCGCCGTGGCGGAGGAGCGGCTCGGGCCGGTGACGGGGCTGGTGAACAACGCCGGTGTGACCGGGCCGCTGGGCCGCCTCGCCGACGCGGACCCGGCCGACCTGCGCCGGGTCGTGGACGTCAACCTCACGGGCACGCTGCTGTGCTCGCGCCGCGCGGCCCAGCTGATGACCCCGCGCGGAAGCGGTGTGATCGTGAACGTGTCGTCCGCCGCCGCCACGCTCGGCAGTCCCGGCGAGTATGTGCACTACGCGGCGACGAAGGCCGCCGTCGACGCGCTGACCCTGGGGCTGGCCAAGGAACTCGGCCCGGACGGCATCCGTGTCAACGCGGTCGCGCCGGGCATGATCGACACCGAGATGCACGCGGCGATGGGCGATCCGGACCGGGTCCGCCGTGCCTCCGGCGCGATCCCGCTGCGCCGCCCGGGGCGGGCCGAGGAGATCGCCGCCGCCGTCGCGTGGCTGATGTCACCGGACGCCTCCTACGCGTCGGGAGCGGTGCTGCGGGTGTCCGGCGGGCGCTGAACCGGCGGTGGCGTGCGCGGTGCGGGGGTCTGCCGGCGGTCGGGAGGCGGCACGGCCGGTGCGCGCGGCGGGCGGCCGGGCCGGTCAGGCCGCTTTGATCACCCGGCCCCGGATGGCGGCGGCCCACTCGACCACCAGCAGTTCGTACTCCGCGCGCTCCTGGGCCGACAGGGACCCGCCCGCACGCAGCCAGAGCGCCCGGATCTGCTCGTTCAGCTCGGCGGCGGACCGCACGGAACCAAGGGCCATGGAATCGGGGGACATGCCCCAAGCCTAGGGGCAAGCACTGACACAGCGCTACCGGACGGCTACAGGAACCGTAGGGAGTCGGTCACCTGTGCGAGGCCGTCCCGCGTCCGCGGGCCGCTCACTCCGCCGACTCGGCCGCGTGCGGGCTGAGTACACCGGCCGTGACCAGACCGATGATGACCAGGCCCAGCACCACCCGGTACCAGACGAACGGCATGAAACTCTTCGTCGAGATGTAAGCCATGAACCAAGCGATGACCCCGTATCCCGACACGAACGCGATCACCGTCGCGAACAGCGTCGGTCCCCAGACCACCTGGCCGGTCTCCATCGCGTCCTTCAACTCGAAGACGCCGGAGGCCAGTACGGCCGGAATGGCCAGCAGGAAGGAGTAACGGGCCGCCGCCTCGCGCCGGTAGCCCATGAAGAGGCCGCCGCTGATGGTGGCGCCGGAGCGGGAGACGCCCGGGATCAGCGCCATCGCCTGGCAACAGCCGTAGATCAGACCGTCCTTGACGCCCAGGTCGCGCAGGGACTTGCGCTGCTGGGGCGCCCGGTGCCGGCCGCCCTTCTCGTCGCGCGCCGCCGTCCGGTCGGCGATGCCGATGACCACACCGACCACGACGAGCATCGTCGCCGTGATCCGCAGATCGCGGAACGGCCCCTCGATCTGGTCCTTGAGCGTCAGGCCGAGCACCCCGATCGGGACGGAGCCGACGATGACCAGCCAGCCCATGCGGGCGTCGGGGTCCGCGCGCATCGACCGGTCGAAGAGCGAGCGGGACCAGGCGGCGACGATGCGCCCGATGTCCTTGCGGAAGTAGATCAGCACGGCCGCCTCCGTGCCGATCTGGGTGATCGCCGTGAAGGCGGCGCCGGGGTCGTCCCAGCCCGAGAAGGCCGCCGTCAGCCGCAGATGCGCGCTGGAGGAGACGGGAAGGAACTCGGTCAGCCCCTGGACGAGTCCGAGGACGAGCGATGCGAACCAAGACATGGGGGTACGGAGTCCAAGTGCCGAGCGGGCAGGGGCGACGGGCGCACCGGGCCGCCGTGTGCCGCGGGCAGGGCCTGGGGTGCCGAGGGGCAGCGTAGCGGTCCGACATGACGAAAAACCCACCGGGGCTTTACCGGTCGTTTACGAAGAGGTGTGCACCTGTTCGGCTCGGCGCCCCGCTCCCGGTCTCAACGCGCGCGCAGATGATGCCGCTTGCGCCAGGCCACCACCGCGCCCGCCAGGGCCGGTACGGCGATGCAGGCCATCGCGACGAGGAAGGCCGGGGAGGTGGGGGTGGCGGCGCGGGCGCCCGCGACCGCGTAGGCGGCGGTGTTCGGGACCGAGCCGACCGCCGTGGCCAGCAGGAACGCGGGCCAGCCCATGCGGGAGACGGCGGCGCAGTAGTTGGCGGCCCAGAACGGCACCCCGGGGAACAGCCGGGCGGCCAGCATCGAACGGAAACCGTGCCGGCTCAGCTGCCCGTCCGCCGCCCGAAGCAACCGGCCGCGCAGCAGCGGCCGCAGCGCGTCCTGCCCGAGCACCCGGCCGAGCCCGAAGGCGATCCCGGCGCCCAGGACCGTACCGGCGAGCGCCGCCGCCAGTCCCGCGCCCGAGCCGAACAGCGCGCCCGCGGCGAGGTTCAGCAGCGGGCGCGGCACGAACGCCACCGTGCACACGCCGTACGCCGCCGCGAACAGCAGCACGGCCGCGAACCCGCCGAGCTGCGGCGGCCAGCCGTGCGCCAGCAGTCTCTGCGGCTGGAAGAGCAGGACGCAGGTCCCGGCCGCCGCGAGCAGCGCCAGCAGCAGGGACAGCCGCGACCACGGCGACAGCAGCACGCGCGCGCAGCGGGCGGACACGGTGAGGGAGACCGGCGCGGCCGTGAGCACGGCGGCGCCCGGCTCCGCGGCGGTGGCCCGGGGAGAGGCCGTGGCGGTGCCCCCAGAGCGGTTGGTGGCATCGAGCATCTGGTGACATTAACCGACGGGTGTGTCTGATCGCCGTACGGTTCGTCTCACCCACGTCACAGACGCCGGTCCGCGTACGGGCGCCCGGGTGCCGCCGCGGGGCCGAAAACCATTCGACGCGCGCCGGTCGTCCGGCGATGATCGGAGCATGTTCCGGCACGCCTTCCTCCTCGCAGCATCCGCGGTCGCGGATGCTCCGAAGGCTGCCGTCCGGATCCTCACGGCCGCAGTCGACGGCGCCCGAAGCTGACCCTCCCCGGATCGTCCGGCGGACCCCGCAGGGGGAGGGTCGGCGCTCTCCCGGGGTCCCGTCACACTTCTCACCGGCTTCGAGGTACACCCATGTCCAAGACGGCGTACGTCCGCACCAAACCGCATCTGAACATCGGCACGATGGGCCATGTCGACCACGGCAAGACCACGTTGACGGCGGCCATCACCAAGGTCCTGGCCGAGCGCGGCGGCGGCACGTTCGTGCCCTTCGACCGCATCGACCGGGCGCCCGAGGAGGCCGCCCGCGGCATCACCATCAACATCGCGCACGTCGAGTACGAGACCGACACCCGGCACTACGCGCACGTCGACATGCCCGGCCACGCCGACTACGTCAAGAACATGGTCACCGGGGCCGCGCAGCTCGACGGGGCGATCCTCGTCGTCTCCGCGCTCGACGGGATCATGCCGCAGACCGCCGAACACGTGCTGCTCGCCCGGCAGGTGGGCGTCGACCACATCGTCGTCGCCCTCAACAAGGCCGACGCGGGCGACGACGAGCTGACCGACCTGGTCGAGCTGGAGGTCCGCGACCTGCTCACCCGCCAGGGCTACGCCGGTGACGCGGTACCGGTCGTCCGGGTCTCCGGACTCAAGGCGCTGGAGGGCGACCCCCGTTGGACGGCGTCGGTCGAGGCGCTGCTCGACGCCGTCGACACCTATGTGCCGATGCCCGAGCGGTACCTGGACGCGCCGTTCCTGCTGCCGGTGGAGAACGTGCTCACCATCACCGGCCGCGGGACCGTCGTGACCGGCGCCGTCGAGCGCGGCACGGTCCGGGTCGGCGACCGGGTCGAGGTGCTGGGCGCCGCGACCGAGACGGTGGTCACCGGCCTGGAGACCTTCGGCAAGCCCATGCGGGAGGCGCAGGCCGGGGACAACGTGGCGCTGCTGCTGCGCGGTGTCCCGCGCGACGCGGTCCGCCGCGGGCACGTCGTGGCCGCCCCCGGCAGCGTGACGCCGCGGCGGCGGTTCACCGCGCGGGTGTACGTGCTGTCGGGCCGCGAGGGCGGCCGGACGACACCGGTGGCCACCGGCTACCGGCCGCAGTTCTACATCCGCACCGCGGACGTGGTCGGTGACGTCGACCTCGGCGGGGCGGCGCTCGCGCGGCCCGGGGACACGGTCACCATGACCGTGGAACTGGGGCGCGAGGTGCCCCTGGAGCCGGGTCTCGGCTTCGCCGTCCGGGAGGGCGGCCGGACCGTGGGGGCCGGGACGGTGACCTCCGTGGAGTGAGGCCGCGCGCGGTCCGGTGAGCGGGGCGGCAGCGGGGTGGCAGCGGGGTGGGAGCGGGGGCGGCGGCAGCGGGCCGCCCCCGCTCCCACCGACTGCCGCTGCCGCCCTCCGCGGCGCCTGCCGTTCCGGCCCGGTGCCAGGCCCGTTGCCTGTCCCGGCACAATGAGGGGTTGCCTGGCCCGGCACAATGGGGGAGTGACCGAGCCCATCCCCGTGAGCCGTGCCGTCGACCACGGGACCGCCAAGCTGATGCCCGACGTCGACCGCGAGCGCGCGTGGCTGCTGACGGTGGACGGGGCGCCGCAGTCGTACGTCGACCTGGACGCGCCCGCTCACCTGGAGTTCGAGTACACGCGCAGGATCGGGCACGTACTGGACACGGTGGCCGAGGAGGGCCGGCCGCTGGACGTGCTGCATCTGGGCGGCGGCGCGTTCACGCTGCCCCGCTACGTGGCGGCGACCCGGCCGGGCTCGCGCCAGGACGTCGTCGAGGCCGACCGGGGGCTGCTGGAACTGGTCGCGGAATGCCTTCCGCTGCCCGCGGGATCGGGCATCACGCTGCACGCGGCCGACGCCCGCGCCTGGCTGGAGAGTGCCCCGGCGGACTCGGCGGACGTGCTGGTCGCGGACGTCTTCGGCGGCTCCCGTGTCCCGGCGCACCTCACCTCTCTCGGCTGCGCGCGGGCGGCGGAGCGGGTGCTGCGGCCGGGCGGCGTCCACGTCGTCAACCTCGCCGACGCCGCGCCGTTCGCGTTCCTGCGCTCCCAGCTCGCCACGCTCGCCGAGGTGTTCGAGGAGACGGTGCTGATCGCCGAGCCCGCGGTGCTGCGGGGCCGCCGCTTCGGCAACGCGGTGCTCGCCGCCGCGCACCGCCCGCTCGACACGGCCGCCCTGGCCCGGCGCACCGCCTCGGACACCTTCCCCGCCCGGGTCGAACACGGCGCCGCGCTGCGGAAGTTCGCGGGCGCCGCCCGCCCGGTGCGCGACGAGGACGCCGTGGCGTCCCCCGAGCCCCCGGGCGGGGCCTTCGGCATCGGCTGACGGGCCCGGCGGCCGCGGCGGTCCTGGCGGCGGCGGCCCTGCCGTGGCGGTCCTGGCGGCGGCGGCCCTGCCGTGGCGGTCCTGGCGGCGGCGGCCCTGGTGGCCGTGGCGGTCCCGGCGGGTTCTCAGCCGCCGGTGGGTGTTCCGTGCAGGCGGACCGTGGCGAGGACCTTCATGACGGTCGCCTCGGGCACCTCGTCCTTGACGCCCTTGACCCCGTAGAAGTTCCAGGACACGAAGTCGCCGTTGGAGTTCTTGAAGCCGAAGGTGAGCGCCTTCCCGTCGGTCGCGCACTTGCCCTTCATCGGCGTCTTCGTCGACTGCGCCCAGGCGATGCTGCCCTGGATGCCCGAGGTGGTCTTGAAGGGCTTGGCCTTCTTGTCGAACGTGAGGCTCTTCTTGTCGGGCTGGGTGAAGCCGCCGTAGACCCACCAGGGCACCGTGTTCACGGCGACCTCGTCGGTGTTCTTCGCGCCGTCGGCGCCCTTGACGCCCGCCGTGGCCAGGGACGTGTCCTCGGTGCGCCCGTCCTTGTCGTCGTCGGACGTGCACCACTTGGACTTGTCCTGGGCGACTCCGGACATGACCGCGAGCAGCTTGCCGGTCTTGTGGTCCTCGAACCCGACGCCGACACCGGGGGCCTTGACCTCCCAGTCGGCGGGCACGTCGAAGGCGACGCCCCACTTCGGGTTGACGACCACCTTCCAGCCCGCGACCTGCGGCTTCTCCGTCTCGTTGCCCCGGGGGTTGTCCTCCGTCGGGTCGACGGTGGGATCGTTCTGCGT
This sequence comes from Streptomyces sp. PL-25, assembly GCF_058344915.1. Classification (NCBI taxonomy): domain Bacteria; kingdom Bacillati; phylum Actinomycetota; class Actinomycetes; order Kitasatosporales; family Streptomycetaceae; genus Streptomyces; species Streptomyces sp. PL-25. The sequence goes on along the minus strand of NZ_CP136997.1, from coordinate 1,019,716 downwards.
GGCGGAGGAGGCCGGGGCGGAGACCGAGGGGCTCGCCTTCTGGTCGGTGGACCCGCCGTCCGCCTTGTCGTCCTTCTTGCCCCCGAGGACCAGGAACCCGGTCACACCGGCGGCCACCACGACGGCCGCCGCCGCGACGATGGCGACGACCTTCGTCCGGTTCCCGCCACCGCCGCCGCTCCCGCTGCCACCGCCGACCGGCGGCTGCGGCGGCATCGGAGCGCCCCACTGCGGCTGCTGCACAGGAGGCGGCGGCTGCTGCGCATAGGGGTTGGGCTGCTGATAGCCCGGCTGCTGATACGGATTCGGCTGCTGGTACCCCGGCTGCTGGTACGGGTTGCTCTGCGGGTCCTGCGGGTTCTGCTCGCCCCCGGGCGGCTGCTGTCCTGGCCACATGGGCAGTAACCCTAGGGCGCCGGGGACACGATTCGGTCACCGGCCCTTGTCAGGGACGTACCAGAAAGCGGACGGCGGGGCGGCTCCCGCTCTGGTCAGAGTGCGCTACTCGTGAGTAACCTTCTGGCCATGAGCGCAGATCAGATGTCCATCGGCGAACTGCTCGCCGCCACGGTGCCGATGGTTCGCACCCTGAACCTCGAGTACCTGGAGACCACTCCGGAGCGGGCCGTCCTCGCCCTGCCGGACCAGGAGGAGTACCGCAACCACGTCGGCGGGCCGCACGCCGGGGCGATGTTCACCCTCGGCGAGTCGGCCAGCGGCGCCATCGTCCTCGCCGCCTTCGGCGACCAGCTCTCCCGCGCGGTGCCGCTGCCGGTGGACGCGCGGATCGCCTTCAAGAAGATCGCCCTCGGGCCGGTGAAGGCCACCGCGACCCTCGGCCGCCCCATCGCCGAGGTCGTCGCCGAACTCGACGAGGGCAAGCGCCCCGAGTTCCCGGTGGCCGTCGAGATCCAGCGCGAGGACGGCGCCGTGACCACGGAGATGACCGTGGTCTGGACCCTCCGCCCCAACAGCTGACCGTCGGCGCGGCCCCGGCCGCCGGCGGCGAGAGCGCCGTCGCCGGCCGGAGCGGCGCCGCCTGCGGACGCCCGCCCCGGCGGGCGGTGCCACGCCCGGCGGCCGGGGCGCTCGCGCGCGGAAGCCGGAAGCGCCGGCCGACCCGGTACGCTTCTGAGGGGCGCGCTTTCGGGGGGCGCCTCTCGGGAACGCACGTGACGCGAGACGCGCGTGACACGAAACGGGGAGGATCCGGCGGTGCACGTCCAGGATTGGCTCGACACGGTGCCTGCGGCCGCCGTCTACGCCGTGGTGGCGCTGGTCATCGGCCTGGAGAGCCTGGGCATTCCGCTGCCCGGCGAGATCGTCCTGGTCTCCGCCGCGCTGCTGTCCTCGCAGAACTCGGGCATCAACCCCATCGTGCTCGGCGCGTGCGCCACCGCGGGCGCGGTCGTGGGCGACTCCATCGGCTACGCCATCGGCCGCAATGGCGGCAGACCGCTGCTCGCCTGGCTCGGGAGGAAGTTCCCGAGGCACTTCAGCGAGGGCCATGTCGCCACCGCCGAACGCTCCTTCCAGAAGTGGGGCATGTGGGCCGTGTTCTTCGGCCGCTTCGTCGCCCTGCTGCGCATCTTCGCCGGCCCGCTCGCCGGTGTGCTGCACATGCCGTACTGGAAGTTCCTGATCGCCAACGTGCTCGGCGGCATCTGCTGGGCGGGCGGCACGACGGCCGTCATCTACTACGTCGGTGTCGTCGCCGAGTCCTGGCTGAAGAAGTTCTCCTGGCTCGGCCTGGTGGCGGCCGTGCTCATCGGCCTCGTCTCCTTCCTGGTGGTCAAGCGCAAGGCCAAGAAGGCGCAGACCGCCCACCAGGAGAGCGAGACGGCGGAGCCGGTCGCCGCGGGCGAGTAGCACCGTCCCGCCCTTCCGCTCCCTCCCCGCCTCCGGGGTCCCGGGGCTCTAGCCCTCGGCGCCGCCCGCCGGTTCCCGCCGTGCGTGGGCGTCGCGGTGCGTGTGGGCGTCGCGGTGCGCCTTCGCCAGCTCCGCGTACATCGTGCCGTTGAGCGTGATCCCCTGGCGCTCCTCCTCCGTCAGCTCCCGCCTCACCTTGGCGGGCACGCCCGCGACCAGCGAGCCCGGCGGCACGCGCATGCCCTGCGGCACCAGCGCCTGCGCGGCGACCAGCGACCCGGCGCCGATGACCGCCCCGTTCAGCACCGTCGCGCCCATCCCGATCAGGCAGTCGTCCTCGACCGTCGCACCGTGCACCACCGCGTTGTGCCCGACGGAGACGCGCGCGCCGACGCTCACCGGGAAGGTCGGGTCGGCGTGCAGGGTGCAGTTGTCCTGCACATTGCTGTCCGCGCCGACCGCGATCCGCTCCACGTCGCCGCGCAGCACCGCGCCGTACCAGACACTCGCCCCCGCGCCGAGCACCACCTCACCGATCACCGACGCCGAAGGCGCCACGAACGCCTCCGCGTCCACCTGCGGCTCCCGGCCGCCGATGCCCATGACCAGCGCCTCGCGCGTCATCCTCGTCCCGCCTTCCGCTGCCGTCCGCGGCCTCCTCGGGGCCGGGTACCCGGGCACCGTACGTCATCCGGTGGGGTGAAGATCACAGGTGTCCGGCCGCGTGCGGGCGATGGGGCCTGAGTACGGTGAGCGGGTGCCTCAGCGCAAGAACACGTTCTCGTCATGGTCGTCGTGGTCATCGTGGTCGTCTCGGTCTTCGTTCCGGCCGCGCCGGATCGCGCAGCGCGCCGTCCACGCGGGCTGGGCCTGGGTGCAGCGCACGGGTTCCGTCACCGCGGAGCACCCCGGTCGGCTCCGCTTCGGTGCGATGGGAACAGGTACCAGACTGGCCTTCCCGCTCGGCACGGTCTTCGGCGAGCCCTGGATCCACCTCGGCGCCCACTGCATCGTCGGCGAACAGGTCACGCTGACGGCCGGCCTGATGCCCGACCTCGACCTGGGCCCGGAGCCGATCCTGCGCATCGGCGACGGCGTCGTCCTCGGCCGCGGCAGCCATGTCATCGCCGACACCACGGTCACCATCGGCAGCGACTGCTACTTCGGCCCCTACGTCTACGTCACCTCCACGAACCACTCCTACGACGACCCGCACCAGCCCATCGGCAAGCAGTGGCCGCGGATGGAGCCGGTGGAGATCGGCCCGGGATGCTGGATCGGCACCGGCGCCGTCGTCCTGCCGGGCGCCCGGATCGGCCGGAACGTGGTGGTCGCGGCCGGGGCGGTGGTCCGTGGCGAGGTGCCCGACCACGCGGTCGTGGCCGGAGCGCCCGCCCGGGTCGTACGCCGCTGGACGCCCGCCGGGGGCTGGCAGCCGCCGCTGCGGACCCCGGCACCCGTGCCGATACCGGACGGCGTCACTCCGGAGCAACTGCTGGCGCTGGCGTCCCTGGCGGAGGACACCGCGGCCGGTCCGCTCGCCGGGCTGGACGCGGAGAGCTGACCGGCGGAGCGCCGGCCGGGCATCGGAGGGGGAGCGGCCGCGACGGCGGAGGGCGGCCGACCGGACGGCCGACGGGCCGGGGAGTGCTGTCGCGGCGGCCTCGCAGTACAGTTCGGCGGACGAGCGGGTGCACTCCACCGTAGTTCGGTGCGGTAAACCCTGGCATTCATCATATTGGACGGAATGTGTCGGACCTCGAACTGCTGACCCAGTCCCTGGCGCGCAACGTCAGACGCTGGCGCGGCGAGCGCGGCTTCACCCTGGAAGCCCTCGCCGCCCGCGCGGGCGTCAGCCGCGGCATGCTCATCCAGATCGAGCAGGCCCGCACCAACCCCAGCCTCGGCACCGTCGTCAAGATCGCTGACGCGATCGGGGTCAGCATCACCACCCTGCTCGACTACGAGCGGGGCCCCAAGGTCCGGATCGTCCCCGCCGACCAGGCGGTCCGTCTCTGGCACACCGAGGCGGGCAGCTACAACCGGCTGCTCGCCGGCGCCGAGGCGCCCGGCCCGCTGGAGATGTGGGAGTGGCGGCTGATGCCGGGGGAGTCCAGCGCCTCCGATCCGCATCCCGGCGGCACCGTCGAAATGGTCCATGTCACGGCGGGCGAACTGACGCTCACCGTGGACGGCACGGAGTACCGGGTGCCCGCGGGCGCGAGCGCCTCGTTCGAGGCGGGCGCCCCGCACGCGTACGCCAACACCGGTGCCGTTCCCATGGAGTTGGTGATGGTGGTGTCCGTACCGCCGCCCGCCCACTGAGACGTCCGGCGGACCGTGCCGGGCCCTTGCTAGCGTGCCGCCATGCGTGCACCCATCGGAGACTTCGACCACGCCGTCCCCGCCCCCGACTGCCTCGACGAACTGATCGGCCCCGTCGCCGACGCCGTGCGCCACTGGCGCGGCAGCGTCCCCGCCGACCAGATCGTCCACGTCGACACCGACCCGCAGTGGGCCGACACCGCCGCCTTCGTCGAGCACTACGGACGCGAGCTGCTCGAACAGTCGGCGAACTGCGTGGTGGTCGCGGGCAAACGCGGCGGCACCTCGCGGCTGGCCGCCTGCGTGGTCCTCTCCACCACCCGCGTCGACGTCAACGGCGTGGTGCGCCGTCAGCTCGACGCGCGCAAGGCGTCCTTCGCGCCGATGGACGTCGCCACCGGCGAGACCGGCATGGAGTACGGCGGCATCACCCCGCTCGGCCTGCCCGAGGACTGGCCCGTCCTGGTCGACTCGGCCGTCGTCGACCTGCCGTACGTCCTGGTCGGCAGCGGCCGGCGGCGCGGCAAGCTCCTGGTGCCGGGCAAGGCGTTCACGGAGATCCCGGGGGCCGTGGTCCTGGACGGCCTGGGCGTCTGAGCGGCGGAGCCGGAGACGGGGTGGTGCCGGGCTCAGGGGCCCGGCGCCGATCCGCGCACGGTCCTAGCGCGCCTGCTCCAGGCGCGGGATCTCGATCGCCGGGCAGCGGTCCATGACCATCTCAAGACCCGCGACCCGGGTGCGCGCGTACGCGGCCTCGTCGACGACGCCGAGCTGGAACCACACCGCCCGCGCGCCCTCGGCGACCGCCTCGTCGGCGACCTGTCCGGCCAGCCGGCTGTTGACGAACACATCGACGACGTCCACGGCGAAGGGAATGTCCGCCAGCCGGGCGTAGCCCTGCTCGCCGTGCACGGTCTCCGCCGCCGGGTGCACGGGGACCACCCGCTTGCCGAACCGCCGCAGCACCTCGGCGACGCCGTACGCGGCCCGGTCCCGGTTGTTCGACAGGCCCACGACGGCCCAGGTGTCACCGAGCCCGGTCAGGATCCTGCGCACCGTCTCCGCATCGCCGTACACCACTGTTCTCCTCACACCTCGGGAAAGGGCCGCTCCCGCCTCGGGGAGGGCGCCACGGACGCGGCAACGCCGCGGCCGGGCCGCGGATTCCCCGGCCGGGTTCCGCCACACCGTCCGCAATGTGGGCCACATGCCTGCGCCCGGCCCCTCGGACCCTTACGCTCGGCCCGTGCTGCGCATCACCGACGCCCGAACCGGCGAGCCCGTCGACGCCGCCCCGGCCCGCCGCGGCCTGACCCGTATCGAGGCGCACGCGTCCGGCTTCGACGCCACCGGCCTGCGCGTGCTCCTCGTCGCCGACCTGCTCGTCCGCGCTCTGGAACTGGGCGGGACACCGGTGTGGGCCCTGCTGACCGGTGACCGGGAGCAGGCGGAGCTGCGGGCGGGCGCCGCGGCCCTCGGCATCCACCCCTTCGAGGACAGCAGGGGCCTGGGCGCCGCCCTCGGCGAGGCACAAGTGGTGCATGTGGCCCGCGAGGACGACGACGGCGCGACCGGCGGCGTACGGCTGGCCGTCGCCCCCGTGGACGCGGCGCTCCCCGTCACACCCGCCCCCGACGGCGACCCCGCCGCCTGGCGCCTGGCGCTCCTCGCCCAGCCCCGCACCCGGCGCGTACGCCTGGACGCGGACACGCTGGACGAGGCCGGCGCGACCCTCGCGCGCTGGCGCGGCGCCGTCGCGGACTGGGCCCGCCGGCCCTCGCGGCCGATCCCCGACGACGTACGCGCCGAGCTGCGCGCCGCCTGGGAGGACGACCTCGACATCCCGGCGGCGCTCGGCGTGCTGGAGCGGGCCGCGTCCCGCCCCGACCTGCCCGACGGCGCCCGCTTCGAGACGTACGCCTACGCCGACCGGCTGCTCGGCCTCGACCTCGCCCTCGCCGTGGGGCGCGGCGCGTGATCGTCCGCCCGGCCGCCGGACCGCTGCGCCGTCTGGCGGTGCTGCGGCACGCCAAGTCGGCCCGGCCCGAGGGCGTCGCCGACCACGAGCGCCCGCTCGCCGTCCGGGGCCGCCGGGACGCGCCGGCCGCCGGGCGCGCGCTCGCCGAGGCCGACACGCTGCCGGACCTCGCCCTGTGCTCCACCGCCCTGCGCGCCCGCAGGACCTGGGAGCTGGCCGCCGCCCAGTGGGGCACCCCGCCGCCCGTGCGGTACGAACCGAGGCTCTACGCGGCGGACGCGCCCCGCCTCCTGGAGGTGGTGCGCGAGGTGCCGCCCCACGTCGAGACGCTGCTCCTGGTGGGGCACAACCCGGGCCTGGAGGACCTGGTCCGCGACCTCGCCGGGGACGGGCTCGACGACACGCTCGACCGGCTCCGGGTGAAGTTCCCGACGTCCGCGATCGCCGTACTGTCCTGGCGCGGCGCGGGCTGGCCCGCGCTCACCCCCGGAGCGGCCCTGCTGACCGCCCTGCTGGTGCCTCGCGGCCCGCGGTCCTAGCCTCGGCAGCGCTCCGCCCCGTGGCCGGGGGCGGGCGGCGTCCGCATAGGCTGGCCGGATGCAGGACGAGTACCGCACAGTCGCCCGAGCCGGCGTCCACGAGACCGAGATCAACCGCTCGCGCTTCCTGTGCGCGCTCGCCCCGGCCGCCGACGAGCGGGAGGCGCAGGAGTTCGTCGCCGCGGTCCGCAGGGAGCACGCCGACGCCACGCACAACTGCTGGGCCTATGTGATCGGGGCCGACGCCGGCACCCAGCGGGCCAGCGACGACGGCGAACCGGGCGGCACCGCGGGCGTGCCCATGCTCCAGATGCTGCTGCGCCGGGACATGCGGTACGTCGTCGCCGTGGTCACCCGCTACTACGGGGGCGTGAAGCTCGGCGCGGGCGGTCTCATCCGGGCCTACGGCGGCGCGGTGGGGGAGGCGCTGGACACCCTGGGCACCGTGACGCGCCGCCGCTTCCGGCTGGCCACGGTCACCGTCGACCACCAGCGGGCCGGCAAGGTGCAGAACGACCTGCGGGCCACCGGGCGCGCGGTGCGCGACGTGCGCTACGGCGAGGCCGTCACCATCGAGATCGGCCTGCCGGACGCCGACGTGGACGCGTTCCGGTCCTGGCTGGCGGACGCCACGGCCGGGACCGCCGGGTTCGAACTGGGCGGCGAGGCCTACGGCGACGCGTGAAAGCTCACGCGACACAACGGTCATGTGATGACAAAGGGGGGAGAACGGCACCGGGCGTGGTGGGTCGATACGGGCATGAGCACCCGTGCTGTCGGACCCGGCGGCTAGTCTTCGGGGATCATGAGGTTCCTGCACACTTCCGACTGGCACCTGGGCCGGGCGTTCCACCGTGTGAACATGCTCGAAGCGCAGGCCGTCTTCGTCGGCCACCTCGTGGCGACCGTGCGTGAGCGCGAGGTCGACGCGGTGGTCGTGTCGGGAGACGTCTACGACCGCGCGGTGCCGCCGCTGGCCGCCGTCGAGCTGTTCGACGACGTCCTGCACCGCCTCGCCGCCCTCGGCGTGCCCACCGTGATGATCAGCGGCAACCACGACTCCGCCCGCAGGCTCGGTATGGGCGCCGGACTGATCGGCCGCGCGGGCATCCACCTGCGCACCGAGCCCGCCGCCTGCGGCACCCCCGTGGTGCTGCGGGACGCCCACGGCGACATCGCCTTCTACGGGCTGCCGTATCTGGAACCCGCCCTGGTCAAGGACGAGTTCGGCGTCGCGAGGCCGAGCCACGAGGCCGTCCTCGCCGCCGCCATGGAGCGGGTGCGCGCCGACCTCGCGGGCCGTGCGCCCGGCACCCGCTCCGTCGTCCTCGCACACGCCTTCGTCACCGGCGGCGAGGCCAGCGACAGCGAACGGGACATCACCGTGGGCGGCGTCGCCGCCGTCCCCGCGGGCGTCTTCGACGGCGTCGACTACGCGGCCCTGGGGCACCTGCACGGCAGCCAGACCATCACCGAGCGGGTGCGCTACTCCGGCTCGCCGCTGCCGTACTCCTTCTCGGAGGCGGCGCACCGCAAGAGCATGTGGCTCGTCGACCTGGACGCGGCCGGGACCGTCACCGCCGAGCGCGTCGACTGCCCCGTCCCCCGCCCGCTGGCCCGGATCCGGGGGCCGCTGGAGGACCTGCTCGCCGACCCGGGCCTCACCCGCCACGAGGACTCCTGGGTCGAGGCCACCCTGACCGACACCGTCCGCCCGGCCGACCCGATGGCCCGCCTCGCCGCGCGCTTCCCGCACACCCTCAGCCTGGTCTTCGCCCCCGAGCGGGCCCCCGACGAACCGGACGTGTCCTACGCCCGCCGCCTCGCGGGCCGCAGCGACGAGCAGATCGCGCGGGACTTCGTCGCCCACGTGCGCGGAGCGGGACCCGACGCGCACGAACAGGCGGTGCTGCGCGACGCGTTCGACGCGGTGCGCGCCGACGACGCCGGACGCGAACGCGAGGCGGCACGGTGAGCCCCCGCCGCGCCCCGAGGTGCCCCGGCGGACCGGAGGGGGCCCGATGAGGCTGCACCGGCTCGACATCACCGCCTTCGGCCCCTTCGGCGGCACCCAGAGCGTCGACTTCGACGCCCTGTCCGCCGCCGGGCTGTTCCTGCTGCACGGCCCCACCGGCGCCGGCAAGACCTCCGTCCTGGACGCCGTCTGCTACGCGCTGTACGGATCCGTGCCCGGAGCCCGGCAGAGCGCCCAGGGCGCCACCCTGCGCAGCGACCACGCGGCCGCAGGCACCCGCACCCAGGTCACCCTGGACGTCACCGTCGCCGGGCGGCGCCTGGAGATCACCCGCCTGCCGCCCTGGGAGCGCCCCAAGAAGCGCGGCACCGGCACCACCGTGGACAAGGCGCAGACCTGGCTGCGCGAGTACGACGCGACGGCGGGCGCCTGGAAGGACCTCAGCCGCTCCCACCAGGAGATCGGCGAGGAGATCACCCAGCTGCTCGGCATGAGCCGCGAGCAGTTCTGCCAGGTCGTGCTGCTGCCGCAGGGCGAGTTCGCGCGGTTCCTGCGCGCCGACGCCGAGGCCCGCGGCAAGCTGCTCGGCCGCCTGTTCGACACCCAGCGGTTCGCCGACGTGGAACGGCGCCTCGCCGACCGCAGGCGCGCCACCGAGGCCCAGGTCCGCGAGGGCGACGCCGCGCTGCTCGCGGACGCGCACCGCATGCAGCAGGCGGCCGGCGACGCCATGGAACTGCCCGCCCTGGCACCCGGCGACCCCGGCCTGGCCGAGGCCGTCCTGACCGCCGCGGCCGTCGCCCGCAGCACCGCCCGGGAGCAGTTGACCGTCGCCCACTGCCGGCTCACGGCCGCCGAGACCGCGCGCGCCGCCGCCGCGCGCGCCCTGGACGACGTACGCGAACGGGCCCGGCTGCAACGCAGGTTCGCCGAGGCGCGGCAGCGCGCCGAACGGCTCGGCGAGCGGGCCGGTGTCCACCGCGCGGCGCAGGAGCGGATGGCGCGGGGACGCAAGGCGGAGACCGTGGCGCCCGCCCTGGCGCTGCGCGAGGCGGCCGACGCCGAACACCGCCGGGCGACCGCCGCCGACGCACGCGCGCGTGCCCTGCTGCCCGAGGACAGCGCGCAGGCCGGTCCGGCCGGGCTCGCCGCCGCCGCGCGCCGCGCCGCCGAGGAACTGGGCGGCCTGGAGTCGGCCCGCCGCGCCGAGCGCCGCCTGACCCACCTCGCCGCCGAACGCGCCGAGGTGGACCGCCAGGCCCGCGCCGACGAGGACCAGCTGCACGACGCCGAGGGCTGGCTCGCCGGCTGGGACACGGCCCGCGCCGCCCTCCAGGCCCGTATCGAGTCCGCGCAGGAGGCGGCCGGCCGGGCCGAACAGCTCGCCGTGCGCCGGGAGTCCACGCGGACCCGGCTGGAGGCCGCCCGCACCCGCGACCGGCTGACCGGGGAGGCCGCACAGGCGCAGCGGTCCGCCCTGGACTCCGCCGAGCGCGCCGTACGGTCCCGGGACCGCTGGCTCGACCTGAAGGAACAGCGGCTGAACGGCATCGCCGCCGAACTGGCCGCCGGGCTCACCGACGGCGCGCCCTGCGCCGTGTGCGGCGCCACCGAGCACCCCGCGCCCGCGCGCAAGGTGGCCGGGCACGTCGACCGGGCGGCCGAGGAGCGCGCCCAGACTGCCCACCAGGACGCCGAGGAACAGCGCGCGCGGGACGAGCGCAGCCTCGCCGCCGTACGCGAGGCGCTGGCCGCCGCCACCGCCGAGGCGGGTGACGCGCCCGCCGCCCAGCTCGCCGGGGAGGCCGCCGAGCTGGAGCGGCTGTTCACGCGTGCGCGGGGCGAGGCGTCCGCGCTGCACGCCGCGCAGGTGGAGCTGCGCACGGCCGAGGAGGAGCACGCCCGGCGCCTGGCCGTGCTGCGGCAGGCCGAGGTCCGCGCCGCCGCCCGGCAGACCCGCAGGGAGAACCTGGACCGCGAACGCACCGCCCTCGAAGCGGAACTGGCCGAGGCCCGGGGCGGCGCGGGCAGCGTCGCCGCCCGCGCCGCCGAACTGGAGCGGCACGCCGCCCGCCTCGCCGACGCCGCCGACGCGGCGCGCGCCGCCGAGGAGAGCGCCGAACGCCTCAAGGACGCCGACGGGCGGCTCGCCGAGGCCGCCTTCCGGGCGGGCTTCGAGACCCCGCGTGCCGCGTCCGACGCCCTCCTCGACGACGCCGCCCACCGCGACCTCCAGCACCGCCTGGACGCCTGGCACGCCGAGGAGGCGGCCGTCCGCGCCATGCTCGCCGAGGCCGACACGGTGGCCGCCGCCGGACAGCCCGCCGCCGACGTCCCCGCGGCGGAGGCCACCGCGGAGACGGCCGGGCGGCGGCTGCGCGAGGCCGCCTCCGCGCGGGACGCGGCGGCCCGCCGCTGCGCCGAACTCGACCGGCTCTCCGCACGGGCGGCCACCGGCGTACGCCGGCTCGCCCCGCTGCGCACGCAGTACGACCGGGTGGCCCGGCTCGCCGCGCTCACGGCGGGCACCTCCGCCGACAACGAACGCCGGATGCGGCTGGAGTCCTACGTCCTCGCCGCCCGCCTGGAACAGGTGGCCGCCGCCGCCACCGCGCGGCTGGGGCGCATGTCCTCCGGCCGCTACACCCTGGTCCACTCCGACGACCGGGCCGGACGCGGGCGCAGCGGCCTCGGGCTGCACGTCGTGGACGCCTGGACCGGCCGCGAGCGGGACACGGCCACCCTGTCCGGCGGCGAGACGTTCTTCGCGTCCCTCGCCCTCGCCCTCGGCCTCGCCGACGTCGTCACCGACGAGGCGGGCGGGGTCCGGCTGGACACCCTCTTCATCGACGAGGGCTTCGGCAGCCTGGACGACCAGACCCTCGACGAGGTCCTCGACGTCCTCGACTCCCTGCGCGAACGCGACCGCAGCGTCGGCATCGTCAGCCATGTCGCGGACCTGCGCCGTCGCGTCCACGCGCAACTGGAGGTCGTCAAGGGGCGGTCGGGGTCGTCCGTGCGGCAGACCGGCCTCGCCTGAGCCTGCCCGGCTCAGCGGCTCAGCGGCCCAGCGGGCGGCGCGGCAGCGGCGAGGAGTACACGACGCTCGTCGTCACCGAGCCCAGGGCGCCGATGCGGCCGGTGGTCTCCTCCAGGTGGCGCATGGAGCGGGCGGTGACCTTGATGACGAAGCAGTCGTCGCCGGTCACATGGTGCGCCTCCAGGATCTCGGGGGTGGCGGCGACCAGGTCGTGGAAGGGCTTGTAGTTGCCGTGGGGGTAGCGCAGCCGGACGAAGGCGAGGATCGGCAGGCCCAGGCGTTCCGGGTCGACCACGGCCGCGTAGCCCTGGATGACGCCCGCCTCCTCCAGCCGCCGCACCCGCTCGGTGACGGCGCTCGGGGACATGGAGACGGCTCGGGCCAGTTCGGCGAAACTGGCCCGTCCGTCGCGCTGGAGGGCATCGAGGATGCGCCAGTCGGTGGCGTCCGGGGAAAACACGGTCATGAGGGGTGGATAGCAGGTGGATCCCCGGCAGATCAAGGGGAGCACCGGCGATCGCCACTTCAGGCGAGCGGTCCGCGGCCGTAGATTTCCGGTCGTCGGAATGATCTGCGGAAGGAACAGACGATGACCGTCACCACCGCCCACGGGGCGCCGGATCCCGTCCTGCGGGTGCCCCCGGCGCCCCCCGCCGAGGCCGCCGCGCACTTCCGGGCGAGCCTCGCCTTCCACGCCGACGTCTCGGACGTCGCCGCCGCGCTCGCGGCCGGCGCCGACCCGGGGTTCGTGGTGGTCGACTCCCGCTCCACCGAGTCCTGGGACCAGGGCCATGTCCCCGGCGCGGTCCACCTGCCCACGGCGCTGATCCCCGAGCAGGCCCCGGCGCTGCTCGACCCGGCCGTCCCGGTCGTCACCTACTGCTGGGGCCCCGGCTGCAACGGCGCGGCCCGCGCCGCCCTCGCCCTCGCCGAACTCGGCTACGCGGTCAAGGAGATGCTCGGCGGCTTCGAGTACTGGGTGCGCGAGGGCTTCGCCTACGAGACCTGGCAGGGCGGCGAGCGCCGGAACCCCGACCCGCTCACCGCGCCGGTGGCGGCGGACGACTGCGGCTGCTGAGCGGCGGCACGGGCACAGCGGGGGAGCAGGAGCGTGGGCGGGGGGTGGGGGCGGCCGGAGGAGTCCGGCCGCCCCCACCCCCTTCTTCTCTCCGCCTCAGAGACGGATCACAGCTGGGACAGCTCGTCCAGCAGGTCGTCCAGGCCCAGCGAGCCCTGCGAGAGCGCCGCCATGTGCCAGGACTTGGCGTCGAACGCGTCGCCGTGCCGCTTCCGGGCGTTCTCCCGGCCCAGCAGCCAGGCACGCTCGCCCAGCTTGTAGCCGATGGCCTGGCCGGGCATCGACAGATAGCGGATCAGCTCGCTCGCCACGAAGTCCCGCGGACGGCTGCTGTGCGCGCCGAAGAACTCCAGGGCCAGCTCAGGCGTCCAGCGCTCGCCCGGGTGGAACGGCGAGTCCGCCGGGATCTCCAGCTCCAGGTGCATGCCGATGTCGATGATGACGCGGACGGCGCGCATCATCTGCGCGTCCAGGTAGCCGAGCCGCCGCTCCGGGTCGGTGAGGAAACCGAGTTCGTCCATCAGGCGCTCCGCGTACAGCGCCCAGCCCTCGGCGTTGGCGCTGACGATGCCCACGGTCGCCTGGTAGCGCGAGAGGCTGTCCGCCACGTGCGCCCACTGCGCGAGCTGGAGGTGGTGGCCCGGCACACCCTCGTGGTACCAGGTCGAGACCAGGTCGTAGACCGGGAAGCGGGTCTGCCCCATGGTGGGCAGCCAGGTCCGGCCCGGCCGGGAGAAGTCGGCGGACGGAGCGGTGTAGTAGGGGGCGGCGGCACCGCCGGGCGGCGCGATGCGGGACTCCACCCGCCGTACCCGCTCGGCGAGTTCGAAGTGGGTGCCGTCGAGCGCCTCGATCGCCTCGTCCATCAGGCCCTGGAGCCAGTCGCGGACCTCGTCGACGCCCTCGATGTGCGTGCCGTGCTCGTCCAGGTGCGCGAGCGCCGCCCACGGGGTCTCGGCGCCCGGCAGGACCTTCTCCGCCTCCTTCTTCATCTCGCCGAGCAGCCGGTGGAACTCCGACCAGCCGTACGCGTAGGCCTCGTCCAGATTCAGGTCCGTGCCGTTGTAGTAGCGGGAGAAACGCGCGTAGCGTTCGCGGCCGACCGTGTTCGGCGTGCCCTCGATGGCCGGCGCGTAGACGTCCCGCATCCAGTCCCGCAGCGCGACGACGGAGGCGGTGGCCGCCCGCGCGGCCTCGTCCAGCTCGCCGCGCAGGGAGTCGGGGCCGGCGGCGGCGAAGTCCTCGAACCAGCCGCGGCCCGAGCCGTCCGTGTCCGACCACTCGGTGAGCTGGCCGATGAAGGTCTGCGTCGGCCGCGGCGCCGCGTACAGCTTGCGTTCGAGACCCAGGCCCAGGGACTCGCGGTAGCCCTCCAGCGCGGCCGGGACCGCGCGCAGCCGCTCGGCGACCGCCGCCCAGTCCTCGTCGGTGTCGGTGGGGGTGATGGTGAACGCCTCGCGCACCGAGTGCACCGGGCTGTGGATGTTGCTCACCGCGCGCAGGCCCTCGTCGGCCTCGTGCACCGCGATCTCCGCGGTCAGCCGCTCGCGCAGCAGGCGCGCGCACCGGCGCTCGGCCTCGCTGTCCGCGCCGGGGCGGAGCGCCGCCTCGGCCAGCCGCGCCAGCGTGGTGCGCGCCAGCTCCGCGACCGCCTCCTGACCCGCGGGCGAGGTGTCGGGCAGCTTGCCCGAACTCTCCTTCACGCCGAGGTACGTACCGGTGATCGGGTCGAGGGCGATGAGTTCGTCGACGTAGGCGTCGGCGACCTGACGGGGCAGCGGGCTCTTGGTGTCTGACATGCGGCCCATCCTCGTACGAGGACGTGGTCCGCGTCAGCCCGGTTGCCCGCGCGAGCGGCCCGGAACCGCCGGTTACCGGTCCGATTTCGCTCAGAGCGTCGCGGGTCGCTCGCCCGGCGGCAGCAGCGGCCCGCAGTCCCACTGCTGGAAGATCAACCGGGTCTCCACCCGGGCCACCTCGCGCCGGGCCGTGAACTCGTCCAGCACCAGACGCTGAAGATCCGCCATGTCCGCCACCGCCACATGCACCAGGTAGTCGTCGGGCCCGGTCAGATGGAACACCGTCAGCGACTCCGGCAGCGCTCTGATCCGGTCGACGAAGGGCCCCACCAGCTCCCGGCGATGCGGCCTGACCTGCACCGACAGCAGTGCCTGGAGACCACGGCCCAGCTTGGCGGGGTCCAGCCGCAGCTGGTGGCCGAGGATCACGCCCGAGCGGCGCAGCCGGGTCACGCGGTCGAGACAGGTCGACGGAGCGACCCCGATCCGCGCGGCGAGATCGCGGTAGGTGGTCCGGGCGTCGTTCTGCAGCAGTCGCAGCAGATGGAGATCCACCGGATCCAGTACGACTGAGGCGGCCATGTGCCGAACGTAACACGGCCTTTCGCCCGGCGACCCCGGCCCCTGTTCACTCTTCCGTCATGGACACGCCCATGGACTCCGCGCGCACGTCCGCGTACGACGACCCGCCTCCCGCACCCCGCGCCCTGGCCACCGAGGCCGTGCACGCCGGCTGCGAGGACCTCGCCCGGCAGGGACTGCACGCCCCGCCGATCGACCTGTCCACCACCTACCCCTCCTACGACAGCCGGGCCGAGGCCGCCCGCATCGACGCCTTCGCCGCCGACGGCGCCGAGTTCGAGGGGCCGCCCGTCTACGGGCGCCTCGGCAACCCGACCGTGTCCCGCTTCGAGACCGCCCTCGCCCGGCTGGAGGGCACCGAGGCCGCGGTCGCCTTCGCCAGCGGGATGGCCGCGCTCAGTGCGGTCCTGCTCACCCGGTCCGCCCTGGGCCTGCGGCACGTCGTGGCGGTACGCCCCCTGTACGGCTGCAGCGACCATCTGCTGACCGCCGGACTCCTCGGCTCCGAGGTGACCTGGACCGACCCGGCGGGCATCGCCGACGCGCTGCGCCCGGACACCGGCCTGGTGATGGTGGAGTCCCCGGCCAACCCGACGCTGGCCGAGGTGGACCTGCGGGCCGTCGCCCACGCCTGCGGCTCCGTACCGCTGCTCGCCGACAACACCTTCGCCACCCCCGTGCTCCAGCGCCCGGCCGGGCAGGGCGCCCGGCTGGTGCTGCACAGCGCCACCAAGTACCTGGGCGGGCACGGCGATGTGATGGCCGGTGTCGTCGCCTGCGACGAGGAACTCGCCGGGCGCCTGCGCCAGGTGCGCTTCGCCACCGGCGGTGTCCTGCACCCGCTCGCCGGCTACCTGCTGCTGCGCGGCCTGTCCACGCTGCCCGTGCGGGTACGCGCCGCCTCGGCCACGGCCGCCGAACTGGCCGCCCGGCTGGCGGCCGACCCCCGGATCGCCCGTGTGCGCTACCCGCGCATCGGCGGCGCGATGGTCGCCTTCGAGGTGCACGGCGACCCGCACGAGGTCATCGGCCGGGTGCGGCTGATCACGCCCGCCGTGAGTCTGGGCAGCGTGGACACGCTGATCCAGCACCCCGCCTCCATCAGCCATCGCATCGTGGACGCCGAGGACCGGCGCGGCGCCGGGGTCAGCGACCGCCTGCTGCGGATGTCGGTCGGCCTGGAGGACGTCGACGACCTGTGGGCCGACCTGGACGCCGCCCTGGGGGACCGGCAGCCGCAGGACCGGGACCGCCGGGAGGCGCAAGGGCTGCATCCGGCGGTGAACTGAGCACCTCCGTCCGGAGGAGCGCCCTCTCCGAGGGTCCCGCTGGGGGCTTCGGAGAGGGCGGCCGCCGATCGGGAGCGGGTGGTGCTCGGTGGGCTGTGGTGGACCGTGGGAGCGGCGGCACGCGGGTGGGGCGCGCGGGGGAGCGTGTGCGCCGGGCCGCGGACCGGGAGCGTGTGCGTCGGGCCGCGGACCGGCGCCGCTCGTCCGTGGTCAGCGGTGCAGGCCGTCCGTGGTCAGCCGCGTGAGCGGCCCGGCCCGTCGTACTCCTCGCGGCGGCTGTCGTACGCCGCCGGGCGGCCGGAGACCGCTCCCGCGTCCAGCCGGGCCGTGATCACCAAGGTGCCCTCCTCGATCTGGTAGTCCAGCGGCAGGCCGAGACCCCGCATGGCGCTGATCATGCCGGTGTTCGCCGCCTGCGTGACGGCGTACACGCTCGCGCAGCCCGCCTCGACGGCCAGGGCCACGAGCCGGCCCAGCAGTTCGGCGCCGACACCGCGCCGCTGCCAGTCGTCCTCGACGAGCAGGGCCACCTCCGTCTCGTCGCCGTCCCAGAGCAGATGACCGAGGCCGATGATCCGGCCGGACGCGGTCTGCGCGGCGAGGGTCCGGCCGAAGCGCGGGCTGAGAAGGTGGTTCAGATAGCGGTCGGCGTCCTTCACCGGTCCGTGGTACCGCAGGCCGAGGGTGCGCGCCGAGCAGCGCTCGTGCATCCGCCGGGCCGCCGCGAGGTCGTCGGTGTCGGCACGGCGCACGGTGATCGCCTCGCCCTCGGGCAGCGTCAGCACGTCCTGGCCGCGCGGCACCCGCGGACCGAGCCGCGTGTCCAGCTCCACCAGCGCGCGGGCCCGCGCGAACTCCGTGGGCGTGAACGGCAGATACGGCCGCTCCACGGTGATGACCCCGCCCTCGGGCGCCCGCAGCCTCAGCACCGTGTCCTCCAGTACGCCCTCGGCCGGCACCTCCCCGTCGGCGCCCGCGCCGCCCGCCGGGCGCCCCGGCAGCGAACGGATGGTGCACCTGCCCAGCAACTGGCGCAGCGCCAGCGGGAGTTCCGCGGTGTCCAGCGCGGTGCGGGCCGCCAGGCCGAGGACCCGCGTCGGCGCGTCCACCAGGTCGTGGGCGTCGGCCCGCTCGATCCAGGTGTCCGTGCCACCGGCCGACCGCGCCGACCGGGTCAGCTCCGACGCCTCGGTGCCGCCCGGGGCGCGCAGCAGGAACTCGTCCACCGTGCCCTCCGCGAGCGGATGCGTCTGGAGGCTGAGGATGTCGACGCCCCGTTCGGCCAGGGCCGCGCAGAGCACGGCCAGCGACCCCGGTTCGTCCCGCACCGTCGTCCGCATCCGCCACAGCGTGCTCGCCGCCGCGGCGCGGTCCCCGGCCGCCGGTGCGGACCCGGGCGCGGACCCGGCCTGCCGTCCCCCGGCGGCGTGCGGCCGGGCGCCGGTATCCTCCGGCGGGGGAGGCGCGTGACCGTGGCGCCGTGCCCACCAGGTGTGGAAGCCCGCCGTCGCGAGCAGCACCAGCGCCGAGGCGACCAGCAGGGCGGGCCCGTCCGGGCCGTGCCCGATCAGGTTCGCCACCGCGTCGGCCACCGCGACGGCCGTGAACAGCGCCGCCAGTTCGACCATGTCCCGACGCCAGTGGTGCACCGGACGCCCGTGCCGCGTGATCCGTGTCACATCAGACATTTCTCTTCTCATGCCGTCACTGTGGAGGAGCCGTGTTGCGTGATCACGAACGCTCTGTGACTTACTGGTAAAGCGCGGTTCTGTGCTTTTTGCCGCCTTTCGTGTCGGTCGGTGCTCTTCGGTGGGCTTCCTTCAGCCGATGACTGATGGGAGGTGTGCCGCTCCCGGACGGGAGCCGTGGCGCGTCAGGCGGCCAGCCCCGCCGTCAGCGCGCCGCGCAGCCGGCGGGCCTCCATGACCACCCGGGACGAGCCGCGCCGCTCCGCCGCCCCGGCCAGGTGGGGCAGCTCACCGCGCGCCCCCGACCGTTCGGCGCACTCGGCGGCGACCGCCAGCAGTTCCCCGAGCCCGCGCACCGGCGCGGCCGGACCGTCGGTGGCGAGATCGGCGAGCAGCACGGGCAGGGTGTGCCCCAGCAGGTTCCACACGGTGGTGTGCGCTCCGGTGGCGGCGGCCGTCCGCAGCGAGTCCACGAGCCGGAGCGGCTTCACGGCGCCGCGCCGTATCAGCTGCCCCAGGTCCGCACCGAGCCGGGGCGCGTCCAGTTGCCCGCGCGCCGCCAGCACCAGCAGCGCGTCGACGGCGGCGAGCCGGTCCTCCGGATGCCGCGCCCCCAGCCCGTACGCCACGGCGAGATGCGTCGTCTCGCCCGCCTCCCCGCCGGACTCGGCCAGCAGCGGCAGCACATGGGACATGCCCCGTACGTCGTGCAGGGCGAGGTGGGACAGGTCGCGCAGCATCCGCACCGCCACCAGCTCACGCCGCTCGGGCAGCACGGCCGGCCACTGCGCCTTCAGCGAGTCGTACCAGTGGTAGCAGTCGCGCCCCTCCTGGGACGCGCTCACCGGCCTGCCCAGCGCCCGGAAGGCGGGCGGGAAGTCCTGCTGGAGTTCGCGCAGTTCACCGAACTCGGTCAGGATCGCCGGACCCGACGTGGTCCGCCGGACCACCGGCAGCTCGGGGCGCTCCTCGGCCAGCCAGCGGGCGAGCCGGGCCCCCTCCGCCGTGCCCAGGGCCGCCGCCCGCCGGGCCGCCGTCTCGGCCGCCGCGCGGTCCTCGCGCCGCACCCGCAGCAGGGCCTGCGCGAAGTCGGCCGCCGCCACCCGCGCCCCCAGCCGCCCGTACTCCTCCAGGCGCGTCACCAGTTCGCCGGGCTCCAGCAGGCCCGTGTTCCAGGTGGGCGTCGCGAGCAGGAAGGGCAGCGGCCGAGTCCGTATCCGGTACGCCACTTCCCACACCCGGCTGTCGAAGGCGTGCGACAGCGCGCCGTGCCCGCAGAGGTGCCTGGGCACCTCGGCCTGCGTGGCGCGGTGGAGCCTGGTGACGCTCACCTTCTCGTGCAGGGCGACCAGCAGCAGGTCGAGGGCGTCCGACGTGCCCACCAGGCCCCGGTAGTGCCGGTGGAAGCGGCTCTCCACGCGCACGGCGGCGTGCTCCTCGGTCTCCGCCCACCAGCGGCGGGCGACCACCGGCTCCAGTGCCTCCCGCAGCGCCGCCGCACCGCGGAACGCGTGGCGCACCAGCCCGTCCAGGGTCCGCTCGAACGTGGCGCTGTCGCTCTCCGCCGCCAGGGCGGCCCCCACCTCCTCGGCCAGCTCGGCGGGCGAGGACGGGGCCGGAGCGAGCCGCGCCGGGCCCGGCACCGGCGGCAGGATCTCCTCGTGCACCAGCGCGGACGCGTCCAGCGGCGCCGCGCCCAGGGAACCGGTCGCGCGGGCGCGCAGCGCGGGCCCGAGCTGCCCGGCCGCCGCCACGACGGACGCCCGCGCCTCGGTGGACCGCAGCTTTTTCAGATGCCGCTCCACGAGCTTGAGCGCCCGCTCCTGCACATCCGCGTCCTCGTGCCCGAAGGCCTCGGCGACGGTGGGCAGCAGCGCGTCGGCGGCGCCGGCGTCCCGGCCGAGCACCTTGCCCAGCAGCACCAGCTGCGTCCGCACCAGCTTGCGCTCCGGACGGAACAGGACCGCGGCGGACAACTGCGCCAGCGCGCGGTGGGGCAGTTCGCCGTCCAGGGCCAGGGCGCCGAGCTGCGCCTGTGCGTGGGCGGCCACCGGGGACGCCGCGTCGGAGGCCATCGCCACCCAGTCGGCCACCCGTGCCCGCTCCTCCTCGCGGGTCAGGCCGAGCGCCTTCAGCACCCGCAGGAACGCCCGGTGGTCACCGGTGGAGCCGCCGCGCAGCAGCCGGGCCACACAGGCGTCGACCGTCTCCGCGCGATCGAGCCTGCCGTCCGCGGTGAGCAGGGCCAGCGCGCCGTGCCAGCTGTGCGGGCCCTCCTCCGAGCCCCAGCCGAGCACTCCGCCGATGTCGTCCGTCGCGAAGAGCGCCCGTACCAGCTCCCTCAGCTGCGGCTCGCCGCGCAGCCGGTCCGCCAGATGGCCACCGCGCTGCCACAGCCCGGCCATGTGCTGCGCCCAGCCCCGCACATAGGCGTCGGTCGTCGGCACCGGGCAGCCGGCCAGCCGCACCAGTCCGGCCATCAGCTCGAACCGCACCCCCGAGGAGGCGGGCCGCTGGGCGAGCCGGTGCACCACGTCGGCCAGCCAGGCCGGGTCCCGGTCGCCCAGCAGATGGAGGAAGACCGCGGGGGCGGCACCCGGCCAGCGCATGTCGGCGGCCGCGATCCAGGTCGCCACGCCCGCCGCCCCGGTCTGGCAGGCCGCGCCCGCCGCGTGCAGCGCCGGGTAGGCGCGGCGGGACTCCGCGCCCCACCGCGCGGCCCGCAGCTCCTTGCGCAACTCCTTCAGCGCGGGGAACTCCGCCCGCCGCTCGGCGTCGGTCATCCCGTCGAGCAGGGCGACCGTCTCGGCCGTCCGTCCGGCCCGTACCGCGTCCATCAGTCCGCTCATCGCGCACCCCCGTCGACCGCCGCGCCGCCGCGCGTCCCGTTCTGTGTCCCACCGGTACGGCCGCGCCGCACCATGCTCACCGCGAGCGCGTGCTTGCACGGTCCGCGTCCGCCCCGGTACTTCGCCCACCACAGACAACTGCAACTGAGCGCCCCGTCCTCGCCGCGCACCCGGTGGGTGTGCCCGTCCTCGGCCGTGACCGTCGCCAGGGCGCCGTCCAGCGCCACCGCGCCCGCGTCGGCCAGTGCCCGTGCGGCCCGCAGCCGCGGGTTGTGCCGCTCGGCGCGCCCGGCGTCGTAGGGCAGCTCCCGGTGGAAGTACGCGGCCTCGGCGGTGTCGTAGCCGACGCGGCCCGAGGTGCCGAGCCGCACCAGCGCGGCGCGCACGCGCTCCGGGGTCAGCCCGGAGGAGGCGGCCAGGTCGGCGATGTCGACGCGGGGCTCCCAGGCCAGCAGCACCGAGATCAGCTCGGCGTCCTCGGCGGCCTCCTCACCGGCCAGCGCCTCCAGGACACCGCCCTCGCCGGAGAAGCCGCGCGAGGCGTCCGGGGACAGCGTCAGCGTCAGCCGCATACCGGGCAGGACGGCCTCCCAGGCGCTGGCCGCCGCGGCGTCGCCGCCCACCGCCGGGCCGTAGATGCGCAGGGCCGTCGCATGGCGCAGCACCCGCTGGAGCGAGGCCAGCCGCTCCGGCCCCGGCAGGCACACCGCGCCGGGCACCGGCCGTGTCGTGGGCCGCAGCGTGCGCCCCGCGGGCACCACCCAGCGCGGGCCGCCGCCGCGGCTGCCGCGCGGCAGCGACCGCAGGAAGCGCACCGCCTCGGCCGCGGTCAGCTCGGCCCGCAGATCGAAGGCGGACGCTATGACCTGGGCCTCGGCGAAGCCCCGCAGCCACCGGTCGGGCAGCGGGACCTTCTTCTCCACCACCGGCCCGTCCAGCGTGGTCACGGCCAGCTCCTCCGGGCCGACCCGCAGATGCAGCGGATCGTCCGCGCCGATGCGGGACAGCGCCTCGCGCAGCGGGTTGTTGACGTCGACATTGGTCGTGCCGTGCCCGACGTCGCCGCCGTCGAGACCGGAGCGCAGGACGTCCAGGCGCGCGTACACCCCGCAGCAGCCGGAGAAGGACTCGAAGCGCAGCCGGTCGCCGTTGCCCGTCACCACCGGATCGAGGGAGGCGCGCAACTGCGGCTGGTAGTAGCGCGCGGCGGCCACGTCCGCCACCGCCAGCAGCCCCGCCGCCGCCGTCTGCGGCCGCGTCAGGAAGCCCGCGAAGAAGCGCGGATGGTCCTCGGCGCCCGCCGGGGTGGAGCCCTGGGAGGTCTCCAGCCCCAGACGTCGGCCGCCGTCGGCGGACTCCAGCACAGAGGGTCGCCGGTAGGTCACGTTCTGCAAAGATCGCGTCATGGGAAAACCGTAGAGGCGACCACTGACAATCGGCCCTGACCTGCGAAAACACCCGCCCGCACGGTCAGTTGGAGCCGGTCGGGGGACGCCGCCGCGCACCGGGGATCCGGCCGGTGCGCGGCGGCGGGGAAGGACGTCCGTGAACCGGCCAGGGACGTCCGGGGCCGGTTACTGCCCGACCCGGCCCGGCTGGAGCGCCTTGGTGAAGAGCACACTGCCGTCCTGCTCCCGCAGCCGGACCGTCAGCTCGCCGCTGCCGCCGTCGATGTCGACCTCGCCGAAGAACTGGTAGCCCTCGGCGGGTGAGACGTTGGCGACGGCGGGCGCCTTGACGAACACCCGGTCGGGGCCGAACGTGCCGTCCAGCTCGCTGGCCGGGAAGGCGCCCGCGTTGAGCGGACCGGAGACGAACTCCCAGAACGGCGCGAAGTCCTTGAACGCCGCCCGCGACGGGTCGTAGTGCTGCGCCGAGGTGTGGTGGACGTCGGCGGTCAGCCACACCGTGCCGGTGATCCGCCGGTGCTTGACGAACCGCAGCAGCTCCGCGATCTGGAGTTCGCGGCCGAGCGGCGCGCCCGGGTCGCCCTGCGCGACCGCCTCGAAGTTCGGCTTTCCCTCGACCCCGTCCGGCACGACGAGCCCCAGCGGCATGTCCGCGGCGATCACCTTCCACACCGCCCGGGACCGGGACAGCTCCCGCTTGAGCCAGCGCAGCTGCTCCTCGCCGAGGATGCCCTGCGGGTCGCGCTTCTGGTCGTCGGGCGAGTTGGCGTTGCGGTAGGTCCGCATGTCCAGCACGAACACGTCGAGCAGCGGGCCGTGGTGGTGGACGCGGTAGATCCGGCCGTCCGGACGGCCGCTGACCGTGGAGATCGGGAAGTACTCGGAGAAGGCCCGCCGCGCCCGCAGCGCCAGATCGTCCAGCCGGGTGCCGGCCGGGTAGGGCGTGCCGCCGCCCGATGACCTCGCCCGGGTACCAGTTGTTGCGCACCTCGTGGTCGTCCCACTGGATGATGCCGGGCACCTGGGCGTTGAACCGGCGCAGCGCACCGTCCAGCAGGTTGTAGCGGAAGTTGCCCCGGTAGTCGGCCAGGGAGACGGCGACGTGCGACTTCTCCTCGGTGGTGACGCTCCGGTAGACGCTGCCGTCCGGAAGCGCGGCGGTGGCCTCGATCGGACCGTCGGCGTAGATGTTGTCGCCGCTGCACAGGAAGAAGTCCGGGTCCAGCTTCGCCATGGCGTCGAAGATGCGGTAGCCGCCGATCGACTCGTTGATGCCCCAGCCCTGCCCGGCGATGTCGCCCGACCACACGAACCGCACGCCCTGGCGGCGCCGCGCGGGGGCGGTGCGGAAGGTGCCGTGGACCGGCTCGCCGGTGCGGCGCGGGTCGTGCGGGTCGGCGAGCAGTACGCGGTAGTGGATCTGCTCGCCGGACGGCAGCCCGTGCAGCCGGGCCGTGCCGGTGAAGTCCGAGCCGGGGCCGAGCAGCGGGCCGTGCCACCGGCGGGGGTTGCGGAACGACTCGGTGGCGGACGTCTCGACGATCATCCGGGCCGGGCGGTCGGAGCGCACCCAGACCAGGCCCGAGTCGGCGGTCACGTCGCCCGCCTGCACGCCCCAGCCCGCCCGGGGGCGGCCGGACAGGGCGAGCGCCGGTGCCGCGCCGAGCGCGCCGGGCAGGGTCAGGGCCGCCGACGCGGCCAGTGAGCCGCGCAGCACGCTGCGACGGCCGGGGAGCGGACGAGGGGACATGCGGACGCCTCCAGGGACGAGATCCGGCCAGTGTTCGCAGCCACACCTACTGGTGCAGTGAGGCGAAGACGGAAACCGCGGGTGAACAGCCACCCGCGCGCAGGCCACCCGGGTGGCGCCCCCGGCGCGCCGCCCCGGTGTGACGGTCGCCACCTACGGGCCTACGGGCCTCCGGGCTCATGGGCCTACGCGCTCACCGGCCTATCCGTCTGCCGGCCTACGCGCGGCCGCCTCCGCCATCAGCCGCACCCCGGCACGGATCCGGGCGGGCGGTAGATGCGCATATCCGAGGACGAGACGCACACCCGCGTCACCCTCGGCCCGCGATGCCCGAGAGGCCCGTGCGCCGCCGTCCGTGCCCCCGCCGTCCGCGCCGCCACCGCCTCCGTCCGGCCCGCCCCCGAGCGCGGGAAGCTCCCCGGTGCCCGGCACCGCACCGGCACGCGCGTGCGTGTACGACGCCAGGGAGCGGACCGCGACACCGGCGCCGCCCACGCGCGCGAGGAACCGCTCCTCGGGCCCGTACCGCCGCGGCAGGGCGGCGATCAGGTGCAGCCCCGCGGCGATCCCCGACAGCCGTACGCCGGGGAAGTGCTCCTCCAGGGCGGCGACGAGCGTGTCCCGGCGCTCCCGGTAGGCGCGCTGGCAGCGGCGCAACTGGCGGTCGTAGTCGCCCCGTTCGACGAAGCGGGCGAACAGCGCCTGGTCGACGGCCGGGTGACCGAGGTCCATGGTCCGCTTGCGTTCGACGACGTCGTCGGCGAGCGAGTCGGGCACCAGCAGCCACCCCAGCCGCAGCCCCGGCGCCAGGGACTTGCTGACCGAGCCCGCGTAGACGACGCGTTCGGGGTCCAGGCCCTGGAGGGCACCGACCGGGGCGCGGTCGTAGCGGAAGTCGCCGTCGTAGTCGTCCTCGAAGACGATGCCGTCCACCGACCGCGCCCAGTCCAGCAGTCCGGCGCGGCGCCGGGCGGAGCACGCGATCCCGGTGGGGAACTGGTGGGACGGAGTCGTCACCACGGCCCGCACCCCGGACCGGTGCAGCGGGCCGAGGGCCGGACCCTCTCCGTCCAGGGGCAGCGGGACGGTGCCGACACCGACGGACGCGTACAGGGACGTGTGCTGGGGGCTGCCCGGGTCCTCGACGCCGACCGCCCGCGTCCCGCGCGCGTGCAGCACGGATCCGAGCAGACAGGTGGCCTGCGCCACGCCCGAGACGACCACGAGGCGCTCGGGGTCGGCTACGACGCCGCGGCGGCGGGCGAGGAGTTCGGCCAGGGCCGCGCGCAGGTGGGGCAGACCGCGCGGATCGGGATAGCCGAGGGCCTGGTGGGGGAGGTCCGCCAGCACCGAGCGGTGCGCGGCTGTCCACGCGGCACGCGGGAACAGCGACAGGTCGGGGGTGCCCGCCACGAAGTCGGCGCGGGTCCCGGGCGTACCCGGAGAGAGGTCACGCGCGCGCGTGCGGGCCGCCCGGACCGAGCCGCCCACCCAGGTACCCGCACCGCGCCCGCTGCGCAGGTACCCCTCCGCCGTCAACTGCTCGTACGCCTCGGTCACCAGCCCGCGGGACACGCCGAGGTCCGCCGCGAGGTCACGGCTCGAGGGCAGCCGCGTCCCCGGGGAGAGCCGGCCGGAGCGGACGGCCTCGCGCAGCGCGGCCTGGAGCGTGCGGCCGCGCGCGCGGGCCGGCGCCGAGGCGGCGGGCAGCAGCAGTTCCCAGGCGGCGGTACCGGCCGCCGTAGCCGGATTGGTCCCCGATGACGTCATGGAAGTGGACCTTAAACCGGACCGCCGCGCTGCCTAGCGTCGCCGTCATGAACGCCACCACCTCGCGCGGTGCCCTGCTCGCCGCGCTCGCCTGTGTCCTCGTCGGAGGATCCTTCACCGCCAACAGCGTCCTCGGCCACTACCCCTACGCGGGGGGCCAGTTCCTGCGCTACGGCCTGGCCTGCCTGCTGCTCCTGCCGCTCGCCGGGCGCGGCGCGCGGGCGCGGCTGGGGGTGCTCTCGCCGCGGGACTGGGCCCGGCTGGCGCTGCTCGCCGCGGTGGGCATGGTCGGCTTCAACCTGGCCGTCATCGCCGCCGAGCGCACCGCTGAACCGGCGGTGCCCGGTGTCCTCGTGGGCTGCGCCCCGGTGGTCGTCGCCGTCCTCGTCCCGCTCCTGGAGGGACGCCGTCCGCAGCGGGCGGTGCTGTACGGGGCGTCGCTGGTCGCCGCCGGGGCCCTGACCGTGCAGGGCTGGGGGCGGACCGACGGCGCCGGGATCGCCTTCTCCGCCGGGGCGCTGGCCGGGGAGGTGGGCTTCTCGGTGCTCGCCGTGCCGGTGCTGGCTCCGCTCGGGCCGCGGCTGCTGTCGGCCGTGGTGTGCGGCGTCGCCGCCGTGGAGGCGGCCGCCGCGGGGGTGATGCTCGACGGCACGGCGTGGCTGCGGCGCCCGGACGCGGGCGAGACCGCCGCGCTGCTGTGGCAGGCGGCGGTCGTGACGGTCGTCGGCTTCGTGTGCTGGTACATGGGGATGCAGCGGCTCGGCGCCGAGCGCGCCACCCTCTTCTCCGGGCTCATCCCGGTCGCCGCCGCCTGCTCCGCGCCCCTCGTCGGCACCGGCTCCTACGGGGCGGCCCAGGCGGCGGGCAGCGCCCTGGTGGCCGCGGGGGTCGCCATGGGGTCCGGGGCGCTACGGCCGGCCGGGCGGCGCTCAGCGGCTGCCGTCGAGCAGCACGCGCGCGACGAGCGCCGGGTCGTCGTTCATCGGGACGTGCCCGCAGCCGGGCAGCCGCACCAGCCGGGCGCGCGTGACGGTCTGCTTGGCGCGCACGCCCTGCCGGGGAATCAGCAGGCGGTCCTTGCTGCCCCAGGCCACGGTGACGGGGATGTCCGGGATGTCGTCCGCGAAGCGGACCCCGACGCCCGCACGGAGGGTCTCCTCGAACCCGGTGGCCCGCGCGAGGGCCAGCGTCTCGGCGACCACCGACTCGGGTGACCGGCGGCCCGGACGGGCGTAGATGGTGCTCGTCAGGACGGTGCGCCCGGCCGCGGTGCGGGAGAGCCGTTCGACCAGCGGCAGCGGCGTGCGCCGCGCGACGGCCCGCATCCCCTGGAGGACACCGAAGGCGTAGCGGCGCTCGGCCTCGGTCCAGAACCCGGCGGGCGACAGGGCCGTGACGGACCGCGCGAGCTTCTCGCGGCCCATCTCCAGTGCGAGCAGGCCGCCCAGGGAGTTGCCGGCCACATGGGGCCGGTCGATCTCCAGGGTCTCGCACAGCGCGCCGAGGGCGGCGTTCATCGTCGGCAGGTCGTGCCGCAGCCCGTCCGGCAGGGCGGGCGAGGCGCCGAAGCCGGGCAGGTCCACGGAGACGACGTCCCGCTCGCCCGCCAGGAGGTGGATCACCGGGTCCCACGCCTGTCGGTGGTGGCCTATGCCGTGCAGCAGGAGCAGCGGCTCACCGTCGCCCACGCGCGCGTAGGACAGGGTCACGGTCCGCGGGCCGTGCGGGGAGGGGACCGGGAAGGAGACGGTGGCGGACATGGGGTGCTCCTCGTCGGGAATCTCGGCAATCGCTGACGGACACTGAGTAGACAGCTTGTCAGCAATTACTACTGGCGGGTAGCCCCCGGTGCGCGGTTCCTGGTCATCGCGCCGACAGTGCCCCCTCGGCGGCGACGCTCCTGTGAAGAGCCCTGTGCGGCATGCCCCTGGTGGCCCCCGTCCCCGCGACGGGGGTTTTGCCGTCATGTCACGAATGACGGCTTGTGCGAACGTCACATGAACGCTTACCGCGTGACAGCCGTCTTCTCCACAAGCGGCCGATGATTGGTCTTGACCAAGGATCGGCGGCAGTCCTATGGTCGCAGAGAAGTACAACAACCTTTAATAAACAAGGGCGCTAAAACGCCGCCGGACCACGGCGATTGCGGAGGACAGGGTGGGGACCACGCAGCTGGAAACGGTGCCGGAGCCGAAGTACTGGCACCTGAGGACCGTCCTCAGTGAGGCACTGGACTCCGAGTTCTCGGTCGGCGAGATCCTGCCCAACGAGCGGGAGCTGGCCGCCCGTTTCGGCGTGGCCCGC
The DNA here is from genome assembly GCF_058344915.1 of Streptomyces sp. PL-25. Classification (NCBI taxonomy): domain Bacteria; kingdom Bacillati; phylum Actinomycetota; class Actinomycetes; order Kitasatosporales; family Streptomycetaceae; genus Streptomyces; species Streptomyces sp. PL-25. Next base: position 991,472 of record NZ_CP136997.1, on the reverse strand, counting down.
GCGACCCTGCGCCAGGCGCTCGAACAGCTGGAGCTGGAAGGCAGGCTCCAGCGCCGCCGCGGTGTCGGCACCACCGTCGCGCCGCCGCGCGTGGGCGTGGCCGTGGGCACCGAGCAGCACGCCTGGCCCGGTGCGGCGGACGACGCCTGGCACCCCGTGGACTGCGTCCAGGCGGCACCGCCCGCGGCCGTCGCCGACGCCCTGGAGACCGACCGCGACCAGCCCGTGCACACGGTGCGCCGGTCCCGGGTGAGCCAGGGCCAGCCGGTCGCCGCCGAGCTGTTCTACATCCCGGCGTCCTCGATGCCCGGCCTGACCGCGATCGACGCGCCCTCCGGCGCGGCACGCGCGCGTGCGGTGCTGCGCGAGCTCCAGCACCTGGAGCTGGAGGGCCAGGAGCAGGCCGTCGAGCTGGGCTCCGCCCGCGCCGACGACGCCAAGGAGCTGGACCGGCTGCCCGGCGCCCCCGTCCTGGTCGTCACCACCCGCTTCATCGCCGGGGGACGCACCGCCGCGCTCTCGGTGGCCACCTACCGGGCCGACACCTGCCGCCTCACCTTCGGGGACTCCGGCGGCGTGGAGATCCACCACGGGCCCGAACGCCAGGCATCCTGACCCCGGCCGGACCGGCGCCGGCCGACAGATCCGCGGGCACGGGCCTGCCCTGGCCCCGCCGGGCCGAGTCGCGATGCACGGGGCGGCGGCCGCCGCCCCGCGTCCGTCCTCAGTGCCGGGCCGCCGCCACCTTGCTCTCCACCGCGAACAGCTCCTCCTCGACATGGTCGAGGGCCAGCCGCAGGGCGCCCGTCGCCACGGCCGCCTCACCGAGCATCGACAGGGTCACCTGCGGCGTACGCAGGCAGTAGCGGGCCAGCTCGCCGCGCAGCGGCTCCAGCACCCCGTCCAGGCCGGCCGCCCAGCCGCCGACGACCACCAGCTCCGGGTCCAGCGCCAGCACCAGTGCCGCCACGTCGTGGACGAGCCGCTGGATGAAGCGGTCCATGGCCGCCACCGCCTGCTGGTCGCCCTTGCGGGCCTGGGCGAACACCGCCGCCACCGCCTGCTCGTCCAGGGGGTGCAGCGGCTGGTCCGTGGTCGACAGCAGCGTCTCGGGCGTGACGCCCCGGCCCAGCAGGTGCAGCGCGCCGATCTCGCCCGCCGCGCCGCCGAACCCGCGGTGCAGCCGCCCGCCGATCAGTGAACCGGCGCCCGGACTCAGTCCGGCCAGCACGAACACCACGTCGTCGGAGTCGGTGGCGGCACCCTTCCAGTGCTCGGCGACCGCCGCCGCGTTGGCGTCGTTCTCGACCAGCACCGGGCACCGGAAGGAGCGGCTGAGCCGCTCGCCCAGGTTCAGCCCCGTCCAGCCGGGCAGCGCGGTGCCCAGCCGGACGATGCCGCCCGCCTCGACGATCCCGGGCGTGCCGACCCCCACGGCCCGCAGGGAGCTGCGCGGGACACCGGCCCGGCGCAGCAGCTCGGCGACCGCGGTGCGCAGCCGCTCCAGGCGCTCGTCCGCGTCCGCCGTCTCGCCCACCTCCTTGGCCTGGGCGCCGAGCACCCGCCCGTCGAGATCGGACAGGAGCGCCGCCACGCGGTGGGGGCCGATCTCCAGGCCGAGCAGGTGCCCCGCCTCGGCACGGAACCGGTAGCGCCGCGCGGGCCGTCCCTGACGGCGTGCGGCGCCCTCCTCGGCGGCCTTCTCGGCGACGAGTCCCGCCTCCATGAGGTCCTCGACGACGCCCTCGACCGTGGGCCGGGACAGCCCGGTCACCCGGGTGATCTCCGTGAGCGTCGCGCAGTCCGTGGCACGCAGCGCGTGCAGCACCACCGCGGAATTGATCCTTCGCAGCAGCGAGGGATCCCCGCCGGTCAGCCGCCCCAACGTCCTTCCTCCCAGCTCGTGCGCGTGTTGGGCGGATCGTACTCGGCGCGGGCCGGGGCAGCGAGTGCCGGGGACGGCGGGCGCGCTGCGCACGGCCGGGCGGTCCGGCCGGGCCGCCCCGGAACCCGCCTCCGGCACCCCGAAAAGGAAGTCCGGACCGCGTCCCGTCCGCGACGGCCCCGCCAGCCGTCACCCCCGTCCGTCACCCGTCTCCCGCGATCCGCACCACGGCGCCGACCGCTGCCCCGCCGCCACCCCCATGGGCCGTCCGCGCCCCCCCCACGGGCCGTCCGCGCCCCCCACGGGCCGTCCGCGTCCCGCCCCGCGGCCGACCCCACCCTGACGCACCGCCAATTGTCAGTGGTGCCCGCTTTACTGGAACGCATGGACATCGCGAAGGCTCTCGCCGTGATCGACCGGCTGTGCTCCGGGGAGTTCCCCGCCGAGCCCGGCCGGACGGACGCCGGTACGGCCGGACCCGGCTTCCTGACGGCCGAGTTGGAGACGAGCGACGACTTCTGGGAGGACGACGGCACCCGCCGGGAGGAGACGGCGGAGCAGTTCGCGTGCGAGCTGGACGGGCTGGGGGAGCGGCTGACCGAGCGGTGGGGCGCTCCGCAGGAGTTCAGCCTCTACGGCGTCTTCGAGCGGACCGTGCTGGGCGAGGCACCGGGGGAGCCGTGGGCCTCGCTCAGCGGGCATGTGCCGGATGTCCGGCTGTGGCGGTCGCACGAGACCGGCCGGTGGATAGCCCTCGGCGTGTCCCAGTGGGACCGCGAACTGCCGTTCCAGCTGCTCGCGGTGGTCACCGACCGGGACCCGCCGTGACCCGTCAGGCGGTCTCCGCGGCCGCGGCGGCCTCCCGCAGCCTGGCGTACTCCTCGGCCATCGTCTCCGCCGTCCAGTGCGCGTTCAGACCGCTGGGGTTGGGCAGCACCCAGACCCGGGCGGAGCCGATCGTCCGCTCCTGCGGACCGATGCGCGCTCCCCGGTCCGCGAAGGCCGCGCGGTACGCGGTGACGCCGACCACGGCCAGCCAGCGGGGCCGCAGCCGGGCCACCTTCCGCTCCAGCAGCCGCCCGCCCTCGCGGTACTCCTCGGCGGTCAGCTCGTCCGCCCGCGCCGTGGGCCGGGCGACCACGTTGGTGATGCCGAGCCGGTACGTCAGCAGCTCGGCCTGCTCGGCGGGGGCCAGCAGCCGCGGGGTGAAACCGGAGCGGTGCAGCACCGGCCAGAACCGGTTGCCGGGACGGGCGAAGTGGTGCCCCGTGACGGCGGTGGTGAGGCCGGGGTTGATGCCGCAGAAGAGCACGCTGAGGCCGTCCGCGACCACGTCCGGTACGAGCCGGTCGCGGGCGGCCTCCAGCTGGGCCGGGGTGGGGCGGGTCAGAGGATCGCCCCCGGAGCGTAGGCGGCGGCCTCCGGGTGCTTCTCGACGATCTCCCCGATCCGGGCGACGACCGCGCCGACCTGGTCGGCGGCGGCGCCGGTGAAGGACAGCTTGTCCGCCATCAGCTCGTCGAGCCGGGCGCGGTCCAGCGGCAGGCGCTCGTCGGCGGCCAGCTTGTCGAGCAGGTCGTTGCGCTCGGCGCCCTGCTCGCGCATGGCGAGCGCGGTGGCGACGGCGTTCTCCTTGATGGCCTCGTGGGCGACCTCGCGGCCGACACCGGCCCGCACCGCGCCCATCAGCACCTTGGTGGTGGCGAGGAACGGCAGGTAGCGGTCCAGCTCCCGGGCGACCACCGCGGGGAAGGCACCGAACTCGTCGAGCACCGTCAGGAAGGTCTCCAGCAGCCCGTCCAGCGCGAAGAACGCGTCCGGCAGCGCGACCCGGCGCACCACGGAGCAGGAGACGTCGCCCTCGTTCCACTGGTCACCCGCCAGCTCACCGGTCATCGACGCGTAGCCGCGCAGGATCACCATGAGGCCGTTGACGCGCTCGCAGGAGCGGGTGTTCATCTTGTGCGGCATCGCCGAGGAGCCGACCTGGCCGGGCTTGAAGCCCTCCGTGACCAGCTCGTGCCCGGCCATCAGCCGGATCGTCTTCGCCAGCGAGGACGGCGCCGCCGCGAGCTGCACCAGCGCGGTGACGACCTCGTAGTCCAGGGAGCGCGGGTAGACCTGGCCGACCGAGGTGAGGGCCCGCCCGAAGCCCAGGTGGGCGGCGATCCGCTGCTCCAGCTCCGCCAGCTTCGAGGCGTCGCCGCCGAGCAGGTCCAGCATGTCCTGGGCGGTGCCCACCGGGCCCTTGATGCCACGCAGCGGGTAACGGCCGAGCAGTTCCTCGATCCGTCCGTGCGCCACCAGCAGCTCGTCGGCCGCGGTGGCGAACCGCTTGCCGAGGGTGGTGGCCTGCGCGGCGACGTTGTGCGAGCGGCCGGCCATGACCAGCTCCCCATACTCCGCGGCCAGCTTGCCCAGCCGCGCGAGCACCGCCACCGTACGGTCGCGCACCAGCTCGAGGGAGAGCCGGATCTGCAGCTGCTCCACGTTCTCCGTGAGGTCGCGGGAGGTCATGCCCTTGTGCACGTGCTCGTGCCCGGCGAGGTCGTTGAACTCCTCGATGCGGGCCTTCACGTCGTGCCGGGTGACCTTCTCGCGCTCGGCGATCGAGGCCAGGTCGACCTGGTCCAGGACGCGCTCGTAGTCGGCGACGGCCGCGTCCGGCACCTCGATGCCGAGGTCCTTCTGGGCGCGCAGCACGGCGAGCCAGAGCTGCCGCTCCAGCCTCACCTTCTGCTCGGGCGACCAGAGCGTGGCGAGCTCGGCGGAGGCGTAACGTCCGGCGAGGACGTTCGGGATGCGGGGCATGGCGGGAGCGGAAGTCACGTGTACGGATTCTACTGGCGATTCCTGCAGGCCAGCGCCACAGGGGTGTTCGTCGGAACCTACGAAAGCACGGGGGGCGGTGCGGGACGGCAGGGGGGCGGGCCCGAAGCGGCGCGGCCGTCCGCCGGACAGGTCCTGGCTAGGCGTCCGCCGGGCGCCGGGCCGAGTCGGGCTCTGCCCAGGGCAGCAGCTCGGGGCGCTTGGCCGGGCGGCCGTCACCGGAGGAGCGGCCGGTCAGCCGCCTGCCTATCCAGGGCAGCAGGTGCTCACGGGTGAAGCGGGCGTCCGCGATCCGGCGGTCCAGCCAGCCCGGCGGCGCGGTCGCCGGTGGCGGCGTGTGCCACTCGGGGTCCTCCGGCTCGTGGCCGAGCGCCTGCCACACCGCCTCCGCGACCCGGCGATGTCCCTCGCCGGTCAGGTGCAGCCGGTCCACGCCCCACAGCCGCGGATCGGCCAGGGAGGCGGCGCCGTACAGGTCGACGACGACCGCGCCGTGCCGCGCCGCAAGCTCGTCGACGCAGGCGTACAGCTCCTCCATGCGCGGCCGGAACCGCTCCAGGACGGGACCCCGGCGGCCGGGGCTGCGCATCAGCACCAGCCGCTCGCACGACGGCGCCAGCCGCTCCACCGCCTCGGTGAGCAGGCCCCGCACCCGGCCCATGTCGCACTTGGGCCGCAGGGTGTCGTTGAGCCCGCCGACCAGGGTGACCACGTCCGCCCGCATGGCGGCGGCCACCTCGACCTGCTCGTCGACGATCTGCCCGATGAGCTTGCCCCGCACGGCGAGGTTGGCGTACCGGAAGCCGGGGGCGCGGGCCGCCATCCGGGCCGCCAGGAGGTCGGCCCAGCCCCGGTAGGAGCCGTCGGGCAGCAGGTCCGACATGCCCTCGGTGAAGGAGTCGCCGACCGCGACCAGACTGGAGTACGTGGGATACGTCTGCATGGCGTGAGCGATGGTATCCCGCCGGACCGGCCGCATACCAAGCGGTCGGTCCGACCCCGGAACCCCCCGGCCGCGGCCTCCCCGCACCCCCGCCGGGCCGCGACCTCCCCGCGTCGGCGGCCGGGGGCGCGGCCCCGGGTGGGGCCGTCCGGCCCCCGGCCGGACGGGGCGGCGGCTCAGGCAGGCTGCCCGAACAGTTCCCGCAGCACGTCCTCCATCGTCACCAGACCGGCCAGCCGCCCGTCCGAGCCGAGCACGGCCGCCAGGTGCGTCCGGCTGCCGCGCATCGCCGTGAGCACGTCGTCCAGCGGGGTGCTCTCCCTGACCCGGGCGATGGGGCGCATGTCACCCGGACGGAACGGCTCGGAGCGCGGCGAGGCGTCCAGCGCGTCCTTCACATGCAGATAGCCGATGATCCGGCGGCCCTCGTCGACCACCGGGAAACGCGAGAACCCGGACTCCGCCGTCAGCTGCTCCAACTGCTCCGGGGTGACCCCCACGCGCGCGTAGACGACCTGTTCCAGCGGCAGCACGACATCGCGCACCGGCCTGCTGCCCAGTTCCAGCGCGTCGTGCAGCCGCTCCTGCGCCCGGTCGTCGATGAGACCGGCCTGCCCGGCGTCCTTGACGATCTGGGCCAGCTCCGCGTCCGTGAAGGTCGCCGAGACCTCGTTCTTGGTTTCCACCCGCAACAGCTTGAGCAGGGCGTTGGCGAACGTGTTCACCGTGAAGATCACCGGGCGCAGGGCGCGGGACAGCGCGACCAGCGGCGGGCCGAGCAGCAGCGCGCTGCGCACCGGCTCCGCGAGGGCGACGTTCTTCGGCACCATCTCGCCGAGCAGCATGTGCAGATAGGTGGCCAGCGCCAGCGCGATCACGAAGGACACGGCGTGTCCCGCGCCGGCCGGCACGCCCACCGCGTGGAACACGGGCTCCAGCAGATGCGCGATGGCGGGCTCGGCGACCACACCGAGGACCAGCGTGCACAGCGTGATGCCGAGCTGGGCCGCCGCGAGCAGCGCGGACACGTGCTCCAGGCCCCACAGCACGCTTTTGGCGCGCCGGTCGCCCTGCTCGGCGTACGGCTCGACCTGGCTGCGGCGCACCGAGATCAGCGCGAACTCGGCGCCGACGAAGAAGGCGTTGACGACGAGGGTCGCCAGACCGATCAGAATCTGTACGGCGGTCACCGGCCGGCCCTCTTCCCGTCCTGCGCGTCTTGCGCGTCTTGCGCGTGCTGCACGTCCTGTGCGTCCTGTGCGTGCTGCGCGTTCCTGGTGGCCTGCTCGTCGCCGCGTCGGCCGCCCCGGCGCCCGGCGCGCTCCGGGACCATGGCGAGGTCCGCGTCGTCGAGCGGCGCGTGCAGCAGCACCCGGGCCGCCCGCCGCCCGCTCGCGTCCGTCACCTCCAGCCGCCACCCGGCGACCTCCAGAACGTCACCGGTCTCCGGTATCCGGCCCAGTTCCGCGGCGACGAGACCGGCGAGGGTCTCGTAGGGCCCGTCGGGCGCGCGCCAGCCGACCCGGACGAGCTGGTCCACGCGCGCGGAGCCGTCGGCCGAGTACAGGGCGCGGCCCTCCTCGTCGGCCCCGGCGGGGGCGAGGTCCGGCGTCTCGTGCGGGTCGTGCTCGTCGCGCACCTCGCCGACGACCTCCTCGACGATGTCCTCCAGCGTGGCCACGCCCGCCGTGCCGCCGTACTCGTCGATGACGACCGCCATCGTCCGCCGCCCCGACAGCCGGTCCAGCAGCCGGTCCACGGTCAGCGACTCGGGGACGAGCAGCGGCTCGCGCATGATCTCGGAGACCCGTACGCGGGTCCGTCGCTCGGCGGGCACCGCGAGGACGTCCTTGACGTGGGCCGTGCCCACCACGGAGTCGAGGTTGCCGCGGTAGACGGGGAAGCGGGACAGGCCGGTGGCCCGGGTCGCGTTCGCCACGTCCTCGCAGGTGGCCTGGGCCTCCAGGGCGACGACCTGGACGCGCGGTGTCATCACGTTCTCCGCGGTGAGGTCGGCGAGGTTGAGGGTGCGGACGAACAGCTCGGCGGTGTCCGCCTCCAGGGCGCCCTCCTTGGCCGAGTGCCGGGCCAGCGCCGCCAGTTCCTGCGGGCCGCGCGCGGAGGCCAGCTCCTCGGCGGGCTCCACCCCGAACCGGCGCACCACGCGGTTGGCCGTGTTGTTGAGATGCGTGATGAACGGGCGGAAGGCGGCGCTGAACCAGCGCTGCGGGGTGGCGACGTGCCGGGCCACGGCGAGCGGCGCGGAGATCGCCCAGTTCTTGGGCACCAGCTCGCCGACGACCATCAGGAACACCGTGGACAGCGCGGTGCCCACGACCAGCGCCACCGAGGTCGCCACCGACCGCGACGCGCCGAGCGACTGGAGCGGACCGGCCAGCAGCGCGGCGATCGACGGCTCGGCGAGCATGCCGACCACCAGATTGGTGACGGTGATGCCGAGCTGCGCGCCGGACAGCTGGAAGGTCAGGTTCCGTACGGCCTTGAGCGCACCGGCGGCACCGCGCTCACCGCGCTCCGCCGCCCGCTCCAGCGCGCCGCGCTCGACGGTGGTGAGCGAGAACTCGGCGGCGACGAAGGCGCCACAGGCCAGTGACAGCAGGACCGCCACGAGCAGGAGCAGCACTTCGGTCATCGGGTCACCCCCGTCCCATGGTCGGACAGGACGCGGGGGACCGCTCGGTGGTGCGCGGGGCTACTGGGAGGCTCGCCCATGGACGGACGCTCACAACCTTTCATGGAGGAACGAGTGTCCCTCCATGGTAAAGGACGGGCAAAAACACCTTCTCCGTGCCGGCCGCATCACTTTTCGTGACCGTCCAGCGGCTTCACCCAGCGCCGCCAGTGCTCCTCCGGCGCGTAGCCGGCCGCACGCCAGGCGTGGTGCGCCCGCTCATTGCCGGTGAGCACCATCGCGTCGCCGCGCCGACCGCCGAGCCGGGCGAACCGCTCCTCGGCGGCGGCGAGTAGCGCCGAGCCGATGCCCCGGCGCCGCCGGTCGGGCCGCACCGCGAGCCGGTACAGATGGCAGCGCCAGCCGTCGAAGCCCGCGATCACGGTGCCGACCAGCTCGCCGGCGTCCTCCGCCAGCAGCAGCGCCTGCGGGTCCCGGCCGACCAGCCGGGCCACGCCGTCCCGGTCGTCGCTGATGCTGGTGCCCTCCGCGGCCGTCCGCCAGAAATCCAGGACGGCGGAGAGATCGTCGGCGGTCGCGGGGCGTATGCGCAGCTCGTTCATGGCGTGATCACATCACAGCCCTGCCCGCACAGCCCTGCCCGCACAGCCCTGCCCGCACAGCCGTGCCCGCACAGCCGTGCCCGCACAGCCGTGCCCGCACAGCCGTGCCCGCGCGGCCCCGCCCCGCCGCCCCACCCCCTCACTGCCCCCGCAGCGCCTCCAGGACCGGCGCGAACGCCTCCATGTGCGGTTCGAGCACCGTCAGATAGGAGAACCCGAACCGCTCGCGGTGCGCGTGCACCCGCGCGACGATCTCGTCCAGCGTGCCCACCAGCACGATCGGCAGTTCCAGGGCCGCGTCCGGGGTCAGCTGCGGCTGCCGCTCCAGCAGCGGCGCGAGGACCGGCCCGGGGTCGTCGGTGACGGCGACGAGCTGGATGAGCAGGTTCAGCTCGGCCGGTTCCGCGCGCCCTGCCGCGTAGGTGCGGTACAGCGCCACCCGCTCGTCCAGCTCCTCGGCCGTCAGCGGGGTCAGCCTGTCGCCGTCCGTGGACGGCCGGGCGCCCGTGAACGCCGCGATGTCGGCGTGTTCGGCGGCCAGCCGCAGCATCCGGTCGCCGTTGGCGCCGATCAGCAGCGGGACCCGGGGCCGCTGCGCCGCTCGCGGCCGGTGGTCCGGGGAGCCGAGCAGCCGGTCCAGCTCCTCGACGGTGCGCCGCAGATGGGCGACGCGCTCGCCCGGCGTACCCCAGGGCAGCCCGGCCCGCTCGTGCTTCTCGCGTACGTATCCCGTGCCGAGCCCCAGTTCGAGCCGGCCGTCCGTGAGCGCGTCCGTCGTGGCCACCTCGCGGGCCAGCAGCGCGGGGTTGGAGAAGCCCGCGTTCAGCACGAAGGTGCCGAGGCGGGGCCGCTCGGTCGCCTCGGCCGCCGCCACCAGCGCCGGGAACGGCGCGACCCAGCCGAGATGGTCCGGGACGAGGATCACGTCGTACCCGAGTTCCTCGGCCCTGCGGCACTTGGCGCGCCACTCACCGGCGGACGCCGGATCGAGCAGGTTGACCCCGAAGCGGAACGGACGCGGCATGAACTCTCCTCAGCTGGACGGGACATGAGCCGGGCGTGAGATGAAGTGAGACGGACCGGACGGGGCGGCGGACGCCCGCCGCGATTCCATCATCCGTACGCGGCCGCCGCCAGCGGCTCGGGCCGGCGGGCACGGACCAGGGACCGCGCTTGCCGCTGCTAGCGGTTCGGCGCTAGCGTCGAGGTATGGCGAAGACCCAGCTGAACGTACGGGTGGACGAGGGCACGGCCCGCGCCGCCCGCGAACGCGCCCTCGCCCGCGGTATGAGCGTCAACCGCTACATCGAGGAACTGGTCCGCCAGGACACGGGAGAGGTGGGCCGCACCTTCGTGGAGGCCGCCGCCGACTTCATGAAGAGTTACGAGGCCGTCTTCGCCGAGGAATTCGACGGGGCGGGCTCGCCGTCCCGGGCGACGACCGGCGAAGACCGGCGCTGAGCCCTTGAGCGACATCACCGTCGACCTCGCCTGGCTGCTCATGCTCGCCGAACGCATGACACCGGGCGATCCGCAGGTCACCGACTGGGGCGCCCTCGTCGCCGCGGTGGCACGGCACCGCGCCGAGATCTTCGACGTCCCCGTCTACGACTCGCCGCAGGCGCGGGCCGCCGCGCTGCTGCAACTCCTCGTCCACGTGCCCGCGCTGGAGCGCTCCAACGCCCTGTTCGCCTCCGCGGTGGCGTACGCCTACCTGGTCGCCAGCGGTCTGAAGGTCGCCACCTCTCCCGAACAGGTGCGCGATCTGGCCAGGCTGGTCAAGAGCGGTGACGCGTCGGTGCAGGAGATAGCGCGGGAACTGCGCCGGTGGAGTGTGTGACCCACCGTCCCCCGTGATCCACCGTCCCCGTGATCCACTGCCCTCGTGACCCACTGCCGCCGTGACCCACTGCCGCCGTGATCCGCTACCCGCCCCGTGACCCGCTGACCGGGAGCCGTGGGCAGGCCCGGCGGCCACGGACGGCCGCCGGGCCCACGGGGCGGCGCACAGGCGCGGCGGCCGCGGCCGTACTACCCGAGCGGCGCCGGTGCCTCCCGCGCGGCGAACGCCGCCGCCTCCCACCGGCCGAGGAGCCGGGGGGCGAGCCAGCGCGGCGCGCCCGTGCGGAAGTCGGCGGGGGCGAGCGCCCCGGCGCCCTCGGGCAGGGCGCCGAGCAGTGGGGCGCCGGCCACCTCGGGCAGGTCGGCGACGTTGCAGCGGGAGGCGAGATCGGGGTGCGCGGGCCAGCTGCCGATCACCACGCCGAGCAGATCGAGCCCGCGCCGGCGCAGCTCACGGGCGGTCAGCTCGGTGGTGTTGAGCGTGCCGAGCCCCGCCGAGGCGACGAGCAGGACCGGAGCGCGCAGCAGCCCGGCGGCGTCCGCGAGGGTCCCGCCCGCGGCGTCGAACCGTACGAGCAGACCGCCGGCCCCCTCCACCAGCACCAGGTCGTGCTCGGTCGCAAGCTTGGCGGCGGCCTCGGCGACCTCCTCGGGCCGCACCGGCGCCCGCCCCGCCCGCAGCGCGGCGGTCCCGGGGGCCAGCGGCTCCGGATAGCGGGCCACCTCGCGCGCCGTCACCGCACCGGCGAGCCGGACGACCTCGTCGGCGTCCCCGCGCTCGTCCGGGGTCACACCCGTCTGCGCGGCCTTCAGCACGGCCACCGACCGGCCGGCCGCCAGCGCCGCCGCCGCGACGGCCGCCGTGGTGACCGTCTTGCCGACCTCCGTGCCCGTGCCCGTGATCACCAGTACCGGCATCTCATCCCTCCCGCGCCGCCGCGCACACCGCGCGGCCGATCCGTGCCAGGTCCGCGTCGTCCGTGACGTACGGCGGCATCGTGTACACCAGGTCCCGGAACGGCCGCAGCCACACGCCCTCGCGCACGGCGGCCCGGGTCGCCGCCGCCATGTCCACCGGGTGGTCGAGCTGGACGACCCCGATCGCGCCCAGGACGCGCACGTCCCGCACGCCCGGGAGCTCCGCGGCCGGTGCGAGACCTTCGCGCAGACCCGCCTCGATCCGCTTGACCCCGGCGCGCCAGTCCTGGCCGAGCAGCAGCTCGATCGAGGCGCACGCCACGGCGGCGGCCAGCGGATTGCCCATGAACGTCGGCCCGTGCGCCAGCACCGGGACCTCGCCCCGCGAGATCCCGTCGGCCACCCGCGCGGTGCACAGCGTCGCGGCCATCGTCAGATAGCCGCCGGTGAGCGCCTTGCCCACGCACATCACGTCCGGGGTCACCGCCGCGTGCTCCGCCGCGAACAGCGCGCCGGTGCGGCCGAACCCGGTCGCGATCTCGTCGAACACCAGCAGCACCCCGTGCGCGTCGCACGCCTCGCGCAGCACCCGCAGATAGGCGGGGGAGTGGAACCGCATCCCGCCCGCGCCCTGCACCACCGGCTCGACGATCACGGCGGCCAGCTCCCCGGCGTGCCGCTCGATCATCTCGCGCAACCGTGCGGCGTACGCCTCCTCGTAGGCGGCCGGGGGCGGGTCGGCGAAGAGCTGGCGCGGCAGCACACCGGCCCACAGCTCGTGCATCCCGCCCTCGGGGTCGCACACGGACATCGGCTGCCAGGTGTCCCCGTGGTAGCCGCCCCGCCAGGTCATGAGCCGCCGCTTCTCGGGCCGGCCGAGCGAACGCCAGTACTGGAGGCACATCTTGACGGCGACCTCGACCGACACGGAGCCCGAGTCGGCCAGGAAGACGTGCTCAAGGCCCTCGGGTGACATGTCGACAAGGAGTTTCGCCAGCCGGACGGCGGGCTCGTGGGTGAGCCCGCCGAACATCACATGGCTCATCCGCGCCAACTGCCCGCGCACGGCCTCGTCGAGCACCGGGTGGCCGTAGCCGTGGATCGCCGCCCACCACGAGGACATCCCGTCGACCAGCTCGCCCGAGCCGTCGGCGAGCCGCAGCCGCACCCCGCTCGCCGACTCCACGACGAGCGGTTCCTGACGGCCGGGCATCGGTCCGTACGGGTGCCACACGTGCCGCCGGTCGAGAGCGAGCAGCGCGGAGACGTCCGGTCCGGACAGATCAGGCATTGGGCGCGAGATCCGTACCGGCGCCGCGGTGGCGCAGCGCGACCAGGTCGGTGCGCGGCTCGGCCGGGGCCGCCGACGCCGCCGGGGCGACCGGAGCCGCCGTGCCGCAGACCCCGCCGCCCTCGTGCGACCCGCACCCCGCTCCCGCGTGCGGCCCGCGGCCCGACTCCTCGGCCGCACCGCACCCGCCGCCCTCGTGGGAGCCGCAGCCCGCGCCCTCGTGCGAGCCGCAGCCGCCCTCGGACCCGCCCGCGCGCCGGTGCTCCGGCAGGGTCACCTGGTCGGTGCCCTCCACCTCGAAGCCCGCGTCCGCGATCATCTCCAGGTCGGCCTTGCCCGCCTGGCCCTCGGTGGTCAGATAGTCGCCGAGGAAGATCGAGTTGGCCAGGTGCAGGGCGAGCGGCTGCATGGTCCGCAGATGGACCTCGCGGCCGCCGGCGATGCGCACCTCGATGTCCGGGCAGACGAACCGGACCATCGCGAGGATCCGCAGGCACCGCTGCGGGGTGAGGTTCCACTCCTTGGCCAGCGGGGTGCCCTCGACCGGGATCAGGAAGTTGACCGGCACCGAGTCCGGGTCCAGCGCGCGCAGCGCGTAGACCACGTCGACCAGGTCCTCGTCGCTCTCGCCCATGCCCGCGATGAGCCCCGAGCACGCGGACAGCCCCGCCGCGTGCGCCTTGTTCACCGTGTCCACCCGGTCGGCGTACGTGTGCGTCGTGGTGATCTCGCCGTACGTCGACTCGGCGGTGTTGAGGTTGTGGTTGTACGCGTCGGCGCCGGCCGCGCGCAGCCGCTCGGCCTGGCCGTCGGAGAGCAGCCCGAGGCAGGCGCACACCTCGACGCCCTCGTTCTCGTCCTTGATCGCCCTGATGGTCTCCGAGACCCGGTCCACGTCGCGGTCGGTCGGGCCGCGCCCGCTGGCCACCAGGCAGACCCGCTTGGCCCCGCCGGCCAGCCCGGCCGCCGCGGCCCTGGACGCGTCACCGGGCTTGAGCCAGGTGTACTTGAGGATGTCCGCCTTCGAGCCGAGCCGCTGCGAGCAGTACGAGCAGTCCTCGGGGCACAGGCCGGACTTGAGGTTGACGAGATAGTTGAGTTTCACCCGTCGGCCGAACCAGTGACGCCGCACCTTCCCCGCGGCCGCCACCACATCGAGCAGATCGTCGTCGGAGGTGGCCAGCACGGCCAGAGCTTCCCCGCGGGTCGGCGCCTCGCGCCGAAGCCCCTTGTTCACCAGCGTGTTCAGCAGGTCCATGAGAGCCGATCCTGTCCTACGGGGCCGCCCGGGGCCAAGGAGACTGTGCACAACACGGGCCGCTCGACGTGTGGGTATCCCCACACCGTGCGTGACGTGTCGTGCGGCTAGTGTCTGTCCACTGCCTACAAAAGTCCCGGAGGAGCCATGGCGTTCGGCTGGATCGACGAGCAGGCGGACGCACGCCGCCGCGCCGGACTCGTCCGGACGCTGCGGCCCCGCCCGGCCGACTCGCCCCTGCTCGACCTGGCGAGCAACGACTACCTGGGCCTGGCCCGCCACCCGGAGGTCACCGAGGGCGCGGCGGCGGCGGCCCGCATCTGGGGCGGGGGAGCCACCGGATCCCGGCTGGTCACCGGCACCACCGCGCTCCACCGCCAACTGGAGGACGAACTCGCCCGGTTCTGCGGCTTCGAGGCGGCCCTCGTGCTCTCCTCCGGCTACGCGGCCAACCTCGCCGCGGTCACCGCGCTCGCCCCGCACGGCTCGCTGCTCGTCTCGGACACGGGCAACCACGCCTCGCTCATCGACGGCTGCCGGCTGGCCCGCGCCGGCACCCAGGTCGTCGCCCACGCGGACCCGGACGCGGTGCGCAAGGCGCTCGGCACGCACGGCGGGCAGGCCGTCCTCGTCTCCGACACGGTCTTCTCCGTAGACGGCGACGCGGCACCGCTCGCCCGGCACGCCGAGGTCTGCCGGGAACACGGCGCGGGACTCGTCCTCGACGACGCCCACGGCCTGGGTGTCCTCGGGGACGGCGGGCGCGGCGCCCCGCACGCGGCGGGCCTCGCGGGCGCCGACGACGTGGTCGTGACCGTCACCCTGTCCAAGTCGCTGGGCAGCCAGGGCGGAGCGGTGCTCGGGCCCGCCCGGGTCATCGACCATCTGGTCAACACGGCCCGGACGTTCATCTTCGACACCGGGCTCGCCCCCGCGGCGGCGGGGGCGGCCCTGGCCGCGCTGCGGCTGCTGCGCCGCGAGCCGGAGCGCGCGGCGCGGGCGCGGGCGGTGGCGGCGGAACTGCACGCCCGCCTGAGCGGCGCGGGACTGCGCGCGGTGCGCCCGGACGCGGCGGTCGTCTCGGTGTGCGCGCCGTCCCCGGAGCAGGCCGTGCGCTGGGCGGCGGACTGCCGTACGGCGGGCCTGGCCGTGGGGTGTTTCCGGCCTCCTTCCGTGCCCGACGGCATCTCACGGCTCAGGCTGACCGCCCGCGCGGACCTGTCCGGGGCGCAGATCGAACGCGCTGTACGAGTGATCGGCGAGACGCGGCCATGAGTCGGGGGACACGGCCGTGAGTCGCCCGTGGGCGGGAGGATCCGGGGCGGGCCCGGAGGACGCCCCGGCGGTGCTCAGATCCGGTGTGCCGCTGCCGTGAACCGCGCCCAGCTCGCGCGGGAGAAGAGCAGCGCGGGCCCGGTCGGAGCCTTGGAGTCGCGCACGGCGAGGAGTCCGGCGTAGGGCTGCGCGGCCGGACGGGCCGTCTCGACGCAGTTGTTCGCCCCCGTGCTGTAGCTGCTGCGCAGCCAGCGCACCCCGTGCAGATCGGTCGTGGAGGATAAGTTCCGAGGCGGAGCAGACATGGTGCCTCCTTGATGCGGTCGCCCGCCGTCACCTGTCCTGGTGTATCCCGGCGATGAAGTCCAACGAGTCCTCGGTCGAAAGCGCGTGGGACCGAAGCGTGTCGAAGGCCTCGGAGTAGGCCTCGAGGTCTTCTTTCCGTTCGAGGTGGAGGCTACTCGTCAAGTTGTCGAGAACGACCACATCCAGATCAGAAGTGTTCGAAAAAGAGAAGATAACGAAAGGGCCGGTGATGCCGATGTGCGCACCGGCCGCGAACGGCAGGACCTGCAAGGACACCTGGGGCAGCCGCGCCGCCTCGGCCAGCCGCTCCAGCTGGTGCGCCATGACCTCCGGGCCGCCGACCTCCCGGCGCAGAACCGCCTCGTCCAGCACCACCTTCAGCGTCGGCGGCGGCACCGCCCGCAGCACGCCCTGCCGGGCCAGCCGCACCTCCACCAGCGCGTCCAGCCGCTCGTCGTCGAGTCCGTCCACCGCGGCCCGGGTCACCGCGCGGGCGTACGCGGGGGTCTGGAGCAGCCCGGGGACGACCGAGGTCTCCAGGGTGCGCATCGCGCTGGCCTGGGACTCCAGGCTGATGAAGTCGCGGTACGTCGGCGGCAGTACCCCGCGGTAGGCGTGCCACCAGTGCGGCCGGTCCTGGCCGTCGTCGGCGCCCGACAGCATCAGGAGCAGCTCGCGCAGCTGGGCGTCCTGGACCGCGTACGCGTCGAGCAGCGTGCGGACATCGGCCGGTTTCACACCGCTGGCGCCGGTCTCGATCCGGCTCACCTTCGACTGGTGCCAGCCCACGAGCCGGGCCGCCTCGCCGCTGGTGAGCCCCACGCCGGTGCGCAGCGCGCGCAGTTCCGCACCGAGCTTGCGGCGGCGCACCGCGGGACCGTGCTGCATGGGACGCGCTCCTGACTTCTCCCGGGACCGACGGCGCATACGGTCGCCCGTCGCAGAGTTCACCGCTTCGAGCGACAGATATATGCATATCTTGGTGGATCGCCACCCGTGACCGGTCCGGTGGTGGCAACCTGACGGCGAAGCACCAGTCCGGGACCGTACTCGAAACCATCCGCTCCTGTCGGACCGCGGCCCCGTGGGAAAGGGACGACGTCGTCATGGCAGACCATCTGGAAGCATCCGTCACTCTGCCGAGCGATCCCGCCTCGGTCGCGGCCGCCCGCGCCTACGCGGTCGGCACGCTGACGGAGTGGGGCCTGCCGTCGGACGCGGACGCCGCCGACACCGTACGGCTCATCGTCTCCGAACTCGCCACCAACGCCGTGGAGCACACCCTCGGCCGGTCGCCCACCTTCACCGTGCACCTCGCCCTCGACCACGACGAGCGGGTGCGCATCGGCGTCACCGACAGCCACCCGCGCTTCCCCAGACGGCTGCCGGCCGCCGTCCAGCAGGACAACGGCCGGGGCATGGTGATCGTCCGGTGGCTCAGCGCGGAGTACGGCGGCAGGGTGCGCGTGCGGCCCACCCGGGAAGGCGGCAAGACGGTCAGCGTGGAACTGCCGTGGCCGGTCCGCGCCGCGCCGGCCACGGGCCGGGACGAGCCGTAGCCGACGAGGCCCGTAGCCGGCGGACCGTCGCCGGTCCGCCGGTCCGCCGTCCCGTCGCCCCGCGACCCGGGCGGGTCAGCCGATACGGCCGTACCAGACGTTCCTGGTCCAGATCTTCTCCAGCTTCACCACGTCCCCGGTCTTGGGGGCGTGCCAGATCTTGCCCGAGCCGGCGTAGATCCCGACGTGGTAGACGTACGAACCGGAGTGGAAGAACACCAGGTCACCGGCGCGACGGCTCTTCGAGGAGATGTGGTGCGACTTGTTGTACTGCTGTGCGGCCGTACGCGGCAGGCTCTTGCCGGCCTTCTTGAAGGAGTACAGCGTGAGCCCGGAGCAGTCGAACCTCCTCGGCCCCGTCGCTCCCCACTGGTAGGGGGCGCCCTTCTTGGACGCCGCGATGTTCAGGGCCTTCGTCGCCATGGTGGCGGCCGAGGCGTCGGAGGCGACACCGGGCACCACGATCGAGCCGCCGACGGCGGCGAGCGTCAGAGCCGAGGCGGTTCCGGCCCTGACCATGAGCGACGGGACACGATTGAGCGCAGTCATGCGCAACCCTTCGTCAGCCGCCTGTGAAGGATGACCTGTCGGATTCGGGCTGGCGAAGTTGCCCGGCCGCCTGCTGGCGGCTTCACCCCAAGGGCTGCTCGGCCCGGCCGTGGCGCGACCGTTCCGGCGACCCGTCTTGCTCGGGTCCTCCACTCCTGCCGATCCACTTCCGTCGACCGGGCATCCGGGCGGTGGCAGGACTCGGCGTCCGCCCGGACCGCCCCGCCGCTGCGGCGGGGGCTTGTCGTCAGACAGGGATCTTCACCTACGGCTGTCCGAAAATCCCAACGGAACCTGTGCTTTGTGTTGTTACTCACCACTCGTCCGTTCGAGTGGATGCCGTTCCGTTCGAACCGCTTCCTCCCGCCCGGCCGAGCCCCGGACCAGGAGCGGAAGAATTCGTTCCGCCATCCGGGCGGACACGCGCCGCAACCCGAACGGCCCTGGAAAAAAGTGGTGCGCCTACGCCGAAAGGCGGTACCCCGTTCGGTCCGTTTCGGTCAGTTTCGGTCTGCTTCGATCCGACCCGATCCCGCGCGGGTGCGGCGTCGACGGCGCCGCCCGCCCGTCGCCGTCGGCCCGGCCGCCCGCCACGGAGGTCCGTCGCCGCCCGGCTCCGGTCGTGCGCGCGACCCGCATGGAGCAAGCTGGAGGAGGACTCCGGCCGTTCGACGACCCAGGGGATCTCCATGGCGTTCTTCGCGATGTCCAGGTGGCATCCGCTCCAGCCGCTGTCCGTCACCGACCTGGTGGCGGAGCACGAGCGGCTGCACGAGGAGATCGCCCAGCTGCAGCGCGGCCTGACCTCGCACGCCGTCATCGACCAGGCCATCGGCGCCCTGGTGGCCGTGGGCCGCATCACCCCGGACAGCGCCTGGCGGGTGCTGCGCGAGGTCTCCCAGCGGACGAACACGAAGGTGCGCACGGTCGCCGAGCACATCCTGAAGTTCGCGCAGGGCGGCGCCCTGTCCGACACCGAGCTGGAGGAGCTGCGGCGGGCGCTGGGCCGGCACGCCGCGCGCCGCGCCCCGGACCGCTGCGACTCCTGAGGCGGCCTTTCCGCCCTCCCGGCGCGGGCGCTCCGGCGCGTCTCCGCTGAGCGGAACATCCGACGCCGGTTATCGGATTGGCAAAGAAGGTCAACGACCCCTGTCCTCAGGCGCCTCACAGCCGGAAGGATCCCCCGTACTCGATTCGCAACGATGTACGGGGAGGTCCCACTTGAGGGTTATGAGACCGAAGAACCGGGCGGTGGCGCTCGGTTCGGCCGGCGCGCTCGTCACGGCGACGCTGATAGCCGGCGCCGTGGCGGCACCCGCGGCCAGCGCGGACAGCCGCCGCGGCCAGGACCGCGAGGCCGTCGGCGCGGCGATCGCCGCCGCCCGTGCCGCCCACGCCGGCATCCAGTGGCAGGACTGCCCCGCCGACTGGGGGCTGGCCAAGCCCATCCAGTGCGGGTACGTCTCGGTGCCGCTCGACTACGCCCACCCGTACGGCAAGCAGATCAAGCTCGCCGTCGACCGCATCGGCAACACCGGCACCAAGCAGGACCGCCAGGGCGCCCTCATCTACAACCCCGGCGGACCGGGCGGCTCCGGCCTGCGCTTCCCGACCCGGGTCACCGCCAAGAACCCCGTCTGGGCGAACGTGGCGAAGGCGTACGACTTCGTCGGCTTCGACCCGCGCGGCGTCGGCCACTCCACGCCGATCTCCTGCGCCGACCCGCAGGAGTACGTCAAGGCCCCCAAGGCCGACCCGGTGCCCGGCTCCGAGGCCGACAAGCGCGCCCAGCGCAAGCTGGCCCGCGAGTACGCCGAGGGCTGCCTGGAGCGCACCGGCCGCGCCATGCTCCAGCAGATGACCACGCCGAACACCGCGCGCGACCTCGACGTCATCCGCGCCGCGCTCGGCGAGAAGAAGATCAACTACCTGGGCGTCTCCTACGGCACCTACCTCGGCGCCGTCTACGGCACGCTGTTCCCGGGCCATGTCCGCCGGATCGTCGTCGACAGCGTCGTCGACCCGTCGCGCGACAACATCTGGTACGAGGCCAACCTCAACCAGGACATCGCCTTCGAGGGCCGCTGGAAGGACTGGCAGGACTGGGTCGCGAAGAACGACGCCAGCTTCCACCTCGGCACCACCCGGGCCGCCGTCCAGGACAAGTGGCTCCAGCTGCGCGCCACGGCCAAGAAGCACCCCCTCGGCGGCGTCGTCGGCCCGTCCGAGCTGCTCGGCTTCTTCCAGACCGCGCCGTACTACGACTCCTCCTGGGTGCCGGTGGCGACGGCGTTCAGCAAGTACTTCGCCGGTGACCCCCAGCCGCTGATCGACGCCGCCGCTCCCGACATGTCCGACATCGCGGGCAACATCTCCACGGAGAACGGCAACGCCGTCTACACGGCCGTCGAGTGCGCCGACGCCAAGTGGCCGACCAGCTGGCGCAAGTGGGACCGGGACAACACCCGGCTCAACGCCCAGTACCCGTTCCTGACCTGGTCCAACGCATGGATGAACCTGCCGTGCGCCACCTGGCCGGTCAAGCAGCAGACCCCGGTGAACGTCAAGACCGGCAAGGGGCTGCCGCCGGTCCTGATCGTCCAGTCCACGCGGGACGCCGCCACGCCGTACCCCGGCGCCGTCGACCTGCACCAGCGCTTCAAGGGCTCCCGCCTGATCACCGAGAAGGACGCGGGCTCCCACGGTGTCACCGGTCTGGTCAACCCGTGCATCAACGAGCGGGTGGACACCTACCTGCTCACCGGCAAGGTGGACCGGGCGGACGTGACCTGCGGTCCGCACGCCACGCCGAAGCCGTAGCACCCGGCCGTACGCGGTGAGGGGCGGCCGGGATCCCCGGCCGCCCCTTCGCCGCGCCCGGCCCCGGACGGGACCCCGCCGCGCTCTCAGGTGAGCGGGGAGCGGGGGAACCCGCGCTCCCCGCGGGCCCGTGACCCGTCCCGCGCGGACGCCGGTGCCGCGGGCTGCCCGGCCTTGGCCACGGCCGCGTACTGGTCGACGTACTCCTGCCCGGACAGCGACAGGATGGCGTACATGATCTCGTCGGTGACGGCCCGCAGGACCGCCTTCTCCTCCTCCATCCCGGCGTAGCGGGAGAAGTCCAGGGGACGGCCGAAGCGGATCACGACGGGGCGTGGCCGGGGGATCACCCGGCCCGGGGGCTGGGCCTCGAAGGTGCCGATCATCGCGCAGGGGATCACCGGCACGCCCGCCTTGAGCGCCATCACCGCGACGCCCACCTTGCCCTTGTAGAGGCGGCCGTCGTGGGAGCGGGTGCCCTCCGGGTAGATGCCGAGGAGCTCGCCCCTGCCGAGCACCCCGAGGCCCTCGCGGACGGCGGCCCGGCCCGCCTCCTTGCCCGACCGGTCGACCGGGATCTGCCCGGCGCTGCGGAAGAAGGCGGCGGTCAGCCGGCCCTTCAGCCCGGGGCCGGTGAAGTACTCGGCCTTGGCCAGGAAGGTGATGCGCCGCTTGAGGATCGCGGGCATCAGGAAGTGGTCCGAGAACGAGAGATGGTTGCCCGCGACGATGGCCGCGCCGGTCTCCGGCACATGCTCAAGACCCTCGATGCGCGGCCGGAAGGCCAGTCTCAGCAGCGGACCCAGCAGGACGTACTTGAGCAGCTGGTAGAACACGGCTCGCCCCTCACTCGCAGGTCCCACGCGCGGCCGCGGGCGCCCCGGACCGCGTCCGGCCGGAGTCGTCCCGGCCTCTCGACTTTACTGACACACGGTCAGTCGGGCGCCCTTCGCGGACGCACGGATCGGCGTACGGGCCGGACGCGGTGTCTGCCGGGCTCCGTGCGCCGGGCGACGTACGGTGGGCGGTATGGCTCCTCCGCTGCCCGGTCCGCTGGAGCATCTGGCCCCGCTGCTCAGCCAGTACGGTTATCTGGCCGTGGGCGGTGTCGTCCTCGTGGAGGACTTCGGGGTGCCCGCCCCCGGCGAGACGATCCTGCTCGCGGCCGGTGTGTACGCCGGGGCGGGCGAGCTGAACGTCCTGGCCGTCGGCCTCATCGCGTTCGCCGCCGCGGTGATCGGGGACAACATCGGCTATCTGATCGGACATTTCGGCGGGCGGGCCTTCGTCCACCGGTGGGGCAAGTACATCTTCCTGACGCCCAAGCGGTTCGAGACCGCCGAACGGTTCTTCACCCGGCACGGCGGCAAGATCGTCACGGTGGCGCGCTTCGTCGAGGGACTGCGCCAGGCCAACGGCATCATCGCCGGCACCACCGGGATGCACTGGCTGCGCTTCCTGGCCTTCAACGCGCTCGGCGCGGCGCTGTGGGTGGGCCTGTGGGTGTCCGTCGCCTACTTCGCGGGCACGCACATCGACACCGTCTACGACACGATCAAGCGGTACGAGGTCTGGGTGCTGGTGGCCGTCGCCGTCCTCGTCGCCGCGCTGGTCGTCCGGCATCTGCTGCGCCGCCGCGCGGAACGGGGGAAGCCGGAGGCGCGGTGACGGGCGCGCGGTGTTCCCCGGGGCCGGGCGCCGGCGTCCCTGACGTCCGGCGGCGGCGGGGGCGGCGCTCCGCGCGGCCGGATGCTCCGTACGATGTGACCATGACGTCCGGCACCCGCACCCGCGCCCGCTCGGCGGTGCGCCGTGCCCGCCGGACTCTGCTGGTCCTGGCCGTACTGGCCGGGGTGCTCGCGATGCACGGCTTCGCCTCCGCCGGGGCGCCCGCGCCGGGCCACCACGGGACGGCGGCGGCGCCCGGGAGGCCGGCCGCCCACGGAGCCGCCGCGCCCGTGCACCGGGCCGGGGACTCCTGCCGTCACCTCTCCGGCCCGGACTCGGACGGCATGCCCATGCAGCACGCGGACGGCACCTGCGCCGCCGCCGGTACGGCGACGGGATACGCGCCGTCCGCCCCGCCGCCCGCGCCGTTCTCCGCCGTCGCGCTCCCGGTGACGCTCCCCGCGGGGCCGGTCACCCCCACTGCCGACGGCCGGGCCCCGCCCGACCTCGCCGAACTGCAGCTCCTGCGGATCTAGAGGCGCCCGCACGGCATCCGGACCTCACCGCGTCCGGTGTGCCGTGCTCCGGTACCGACCTGATCCGCCGGTCCCGCGCGCCCGCGCGCGGGCTTTCCGAGGAGCTGTACCTTCATGGCGATCCGCCACACCGGCCGCCGCGTCCCGCGCACCGGCCGTACCTTCCGCACCCTCCGCACCCTCCGTCTCCGTCACGCCGCCCTTCCGGGAGCTGTCCTCGTCGCCGCGCTGGCGCTCACCGCCTGCGGCGGCGGCAGCGGAGACGCATCGTCGGCGGGCCACTCCGCTCACGGCAACGGGTCCACCGGCCGCCCGTCGGCCACCGCCCCGGCCGGACCGGGGAAGCACAACGCGCAGGACGTGTCGTTCGCGCAGGAGATGATCCCGCACCACCGGCAGGCCGTGGAGATGGCCGCCCTGGCACCGAGCCGGGCCCGGTCGCGGCAGGTCAAGGACCTCGCCGCGCAGATCAGGCAGGCCCAGGACCCGGAGATCGAGACCATGACCGGCTGGCTGAAGGCATGGGGCGCCGCTGTCCCGTCCGCCGGTCACTCCGGCATGCCGGGCATGCCCGGCATGGACCACTCGGCCTCCGGGGACCCCGCCTCCGGGCACTCCGCCTCCCCGATGCCCGGCATGATGACGGACGCCGACATGGACGAGCTGACCGAGCTGTCCGGTGACGCCTTCGACCGGGCCTTCCTGCGCATGATGATCGGCCATCACGAAGGCGCCGTCGCCATGGCCCGCACGGAGCAGACCGAGGGGGCCGACCGGGCCGCCGTCGCCCTGGCGAAGTCGGTCACCACCTCGCAGTCGGCCGAGATCGACCGGATGAGGAAGCTGCTCGGCGACCGGTAGGCCCGCCTCCGTTCCGGGACGGCCGACGCACGTCAGCCGTCCCGGAACGACGCCCGTAACGACTCCCGGACATGCTCGGAATACCCCCAGGGGGTATATGGTTCCCCGATGTGCACGACCCCGCACGACCCCGCACGACCACATCACGCATCGACAAGGGAGCGACGATGGAACACGTGGACCACGAGCACGCGCACGAGCGCCGCCACGGCGCTCCCGGAGGCACCTCCTGGCGCATGGCCGCGCAGGCCACCCTGCACTGCCTGACCGGCTGCGCCGTCGGCGAGGTGCTCGGCATGGTCATCGGCACCGCCGCCGGACTGCACAACGCCGCCACGGTCGTCGTCTCCGTCGCGCTGGCCTTCGTCTTCGGTTACGCCCTGACGATGCGCGGGGTCCTGCGGGCCGGGCTGCCGTTGCGGCGGGCGCTCAAGGTCGCCCTGGCCGCCGACACCCTGTCCATCGCGGTCATGGAGCTGATCGACAACACCGTCATGGTGGGCGTGCCCGGCGCCATGGACGCGGGGCTCGCCGACGCGCTGTTCTGGGTCTCGCTGGTGCTCTCCCTCGCCCTGGCGTTCCTGCTGACCACCCCCGTGAACCGGTGGATGATCGGCCGGGGCAAGGGGCACGCCGTCGTGCACGCCTACCACTGACCGGCCGGGCGGGGCCGGTCCGTCCGTGGGCCGCTCCGCCCGTGGGCCGCTCCGGCAGCGGTCAGGGGTAGCGGCGGTCGTCCGGCTGGGTCGTCCCGCCGCCCGTCGGGCGGGTGTCCGTCCCGCCGTACCGCGCCACCCGGTGGTGGCGGTGGTGCGTCGCGGCGCCGGCCAGCATGGACAGGCCGAGGCAGAAGAGCAGGGCGAGCGCGAGCCCCGCGCTGAAGATCGCGAGAGTGTTCAGCGTGACGATGTCGTTGCCGAGGATCGACACCGTGTACTGGGGTCCGCCGGACAGGTTGCCGGCGATGGCCAGACCGGTGAAGGCGCCCGTGGCCGCGAGGAGCAGCAGGCCGATGAGCAGCATGGGAGTCATCTCCTCAGGAAGTCCCTCAGGGAGTGCCGTCATCCGCCCGGGTACCCGCATCTCCCGGGCGCCAACGAACAGCCGGGGGCGGTGCGGCGGGGCGCGGGGCGGACACAGGCGCGGCGCGGCGGGTGCGGGCGGGCGCCCGCCGGGTACCCGGCGCGCACAGTGCGGTGGACGGCACCGCAGGACCCCACGGAGGGAGGCGTCATGGCTCAGCACGTACGCGACATCATGACCAGTCGGCTGGTGACGGTGGAGCCGCAGACCTCGGTCACGGCGGTGGCCCAGAAGATGCGCGACGAGGACATCGGAATCGTCCTGGTGACCGACGGCGACGAACTGCGCGGCCTGGTCAGCGACCGCGACCTGGTGGTGCGCTCGCTGGCGGACGGTGGCGACCAGGAGCAGCGGACCGTGGCCTCCGCGTGCAGCGACGACCTCTTCACCGTGGGCCCCGACGAGGAACTGGGCCACGCGGTGGAGCTGATGCGGGAGCATTCCGTGCGCCGGGTGCCGGTCGTCGACCACGGCCACCCGGTGGGCATCGTCTCCCTCGGTGATTTGGCCATCGAACGGGACCCGGGTTCCGCGCTCGGCGACATCAGCGCGGCCCGGCCCAACGAGTAGGCGGGGCGCAACGCGCGGACCGGGGGCGCCCCGGGCGGGGCGCCCCGCCCGGGGCGCCCCCGGCCGTGCCGTGAGTGCCGTGCCGTGCCGTACGTCAGGAGACCGGAAGGTCCGGCGGGCTCAGGACGTCAGCACCCGCTCCAGCGACCCCAGCGCGGAGCGCAGTTCGGTCTCGGTGACGGTCAGCGGCGGCGCGAGACGGATCGTCGACCCGTGGGTGTCCTTGACCAGGATCCCCTCCCGCATCAGCCGCTCGCTGATCTCCCGGCCGGTGCCGATGGCCGGGTCCACGTCGACGCCCGCCCACAGCCCGCGCGAGCGGAAGCCGAGCACGCCCCTGCCGGTCAGCGCGGTGAGGCCCTCGCGCAGGACGACGCCCAGTTCGGCGGCCCTGCGCTGGAACCCGCCGGTCTCCAGCAGTTCCACCACCGCCGTGCCGACCGCCGCGGCCAGCGGGTTGCCGCCGAACGTCGACCCGTGCTCGCCCGGCCGCAGCACGCCCAGCACCTCGCGGCTGCCGACCACCGCCGACACCGGCACGATGCCGCCGCCCAGCGCCTTGCCGAGCAGCACGAGGTCCGGCACCACGCCCTCGTGCTCCACGGCGAGCGTGTGCCCGGTGCGGCCCAGACCCGACTGGATCTCGTCCGCGACGAACAGACAGCCCGCCCGGCGGGTCAGCTCGCGCACCCCGGTGAGATAGCCGTCGTCGGGCACGATCACGCCCGCCTCGCCCTGGATCGGCTCGATCAGCACGGCGGCCGTGGTCTCGTCGACCGCAGCCTCCAGGGCGGCCAGGTCGTTGTAGGGGACGATCCGGAAGCCGGGCGTGAACGGCCCGAACCCGGCCCGTGCCGTCTCGTCGGTGGAGAAGCCGACGATCGTCGTCGTCCGGCCGTGGAAGTTGTCCGCGGCGACCACGATCGTGGCCCGGTCGGCGGGGACGCCCTTGACCTCGTAGGCCCACTTGCGGGCGACCTTGATGCCGCTCTCCACCGCCTCGGCGCCGGTGTTCATGGGCAGCACCATGTCCTGCCCGGTCAGCGCCGCCAGCCGCGTGGCGAAACCGGCCAGCCGGTCGTTGTGGAAGGCCCGCGAGGTGAGGGTGAGCCGGTCGAGCTGGTCGCGGGCCGCCTCGATCAGCGCGGGGTGGCGGTGGCCGAAGTTCAGGGCGGAGTACCCGGCCAGCATGTCGAGGTAGCGGCGGCCCTCGACGTCCTCGACCCAGGCGCCCTCGGCCCGCGCCACGACCACCGGCAGCGGGTGGTAGTTGTGCGCGAGCACCGGCTCCTCCGCCCGGATCAGCTCGTCGGAGGTGGTACGGGTGTCTGCGGGTGCGGTCATGAGCGGATCTCCTGGGTGCAGCACTTGATCCCGCCGCCGGCCTTGCGGAACTCCGACAGGTCGACGGGGACGGGCAGATAGCCGAGGTCGGTGAGGCGGCCGGCGAGGTCCGTCGCGCCGGGCGACATGAACACGTGCAGGCCGTCCGAGACGGAGTTGAGTCCGAAGGCCTCCGCGTCCCTCCGGGTGGCGATCACCGCGTCCGGGTACAGCCGGGCGAGCACCTCGCGGCTGCCCGGGGAGAACGCCTCGGGGTAGTACGCGATGTTCTCCTCGTCGAGGACGAACAGCGCCGTGTCCAGATGGTAGAAGTACGGGTCCACCAGGGTCAGCCCGATCACCGGGACGCCCAGGAACTCCTGGGCCTCGCGATGGGCCTCCCGGGTGGTGCGGAAGCCGGTGCCGGCCAGCAGCCAGCGCCCGGCCGGGACGAAGTCGCCCTCGCCCTCGCACACCGACTCGGGCCGGTACACGTCGAACCCGGCCGACTTGAACCAGGTGTCGTAGGGCAGGGACTCCGGGCGCCGCTCGGGCGCCTTGAACAGGGAGCCGAAGACACGGCCGCCGACGACGACCGCCGCGTTGGCGGCGAAGACCATGTCCGGCAGCGAGGGGACGGGTTCCACGGTCTCGACGGTATGACCGTGGGCGCGGTAGGCGTCGGTCAGCGCCTGCCACTGGGCCTGGGCGCGTCCGGTGTCGACGGGACGGTCCGGATGCATCCAGGGGTTGATCGCGTACTGCACGGCGAAGTGTCTGGGTTCGCAGACGAGAAAGCGCCGCCGGCGCGGCACACGGGATCCGGGCACAGAGGGGTTCCTCCGCTTCCTGGGGTGTCGACTGAGGGTTGACACCACGGTAGGAAGCGGGCGATACGGCCGACAAGGAACGAAACCTGCGCGTTCACGCAGCGATGCTGCGTCTTCAAAGGATTCAGCGCACGTCTGCTGCGTCCTCGGGAGCGGGCTGACTGGCCCCCGCCTCCGGGCTGTCCGGCAGCAGATGGGAGAGCACCATCACGCTGATCGTCTTGCGGATGAACGGCTCCACCCGGATCCGCTCCAGCACCTCCTCGAAGTGCTCCACGTCCCGCGCCCGCACGTGCAGCAGCGCGTCCGCGCCCCCGGTCACCGTCATCGCCGCCGTGATCTCCGGATGGTTGCGCACCACCTCGGCCAGCCGCCGCGGCGGCGCCGCGCCCTCGCAGTACACCTCGACGTACGCCTCCGTGCGCCAGCCCAGCGCCGCGGGCTTCACCGTGGCCGTGAACCCGGTGATCACCCCCGTGTCGCGCAGCCGGTCCACCCTCCGTTTGACGGCGGTGGAGGAGAGTCCGACGGCCGCGCCGATCTCCGCGAAACTCGTACGGGCGTTCGCCATCAGAGCGGTGAGGATCTTCCGGTCGAGATCGTCGAACGGCGTGGGCCTGCTGTTCATGCCCGCACTGTATCCAGCGCCCCCGGCCGCGCCCGGCACATGTCCAGGGCCGCCGTTCGCCCCTACACTCCACGTTCATGCTGCGCGCCCTCGCCGTCGACGACGAACGCCCCTCGCTGGAGGAGCTGCTCTACCTGCTGAGCGCGGATCCCCGCGTCGAGGGCGTCGAGGGCGCCTCGGACGCCACCGAGGCGCTGCGCCGCATCAACCGGGCGCTGGAGTCCGGACCGGGCGGCCCCGACGCGATCGACGTCGTCTTCCTCGACATCCACATGCCGGGCCTCGACGGCCTCGACCTGGCCAGGCTGCTGACCGGGTTCGCCGCACCGCCGCTGATCGTGTTCGTCACCGCCCACGAGGACTTCGCCGTGCAGGCGTTCGACCTCAAGGCCGTCGACTACGTCCTCAAACCCGTCCGCCGGGAACGGCTCGCGGAGGCCGTCCGCCGCGCCGCCGCGCTGCGCGAGACGGCCGTACGGATCCCGGTGAGCGAACCCGACCCCGACCAGCTGCCCGTCGAACTCGGCGGCGTCACCCGGTTCGTCGCCGTCGACGACATCACCCACGTCGAGGCCCGGGGCGACTACGCCCGGCTGCACACCGCCCGGGGCAGCCACCTCGTCCGCATCCCGCTGTCCACACTGGAGGAGCGCTGGCGCGCCCGCGGCTTCGTCCGCATCCACCGCCGCCATCTCGTCGCGCTGCGCCACATCGGTGAACTCCGCCTGGACGCGGGCTCGGTGAGCGTCCTGATCGGCACCGAGGAACTCCAGGTCAGCCGTCGGCACGCCCGCGAACTGCGGGACCTGCTGATGCGCCGGACCGGACGCTAGAGGGGGCGCACACCGTGCCGCAGGACCCCGCCGAGCGCCGCGTCGTCGTCACCGGACCGCCCCGCCGCACCCGCCGCGCCACCGGCCACTACCGCCCGCGCACCGAGATCGACGAGCAGACCACGCTCGGCCACACCTACGTCCGCTCCCTGATGCGCGCCCAATTGCGCACCGCGCTCACGGTGTCCGGCGTGCTCGTCCTGCTCGTCGGCCCGCTGCCGCTGGTGTTCGCCGCCGCCCCCGACGCCCGCCGCCTGACCTGGGCCGTCCTCGGCTTCGGCCTCTACCTCCCGCTCGTCCTGCTCGCCCGCTGGTACGTCCGCCGCGCCGAACGCAACGAACGCGACTTCGCCCGCCTCGTCGAGGACCGCTGAGGACCGCGCCCCGGTGAACTCCGCCTACACCGTCCCCGCCGTCGCCCTCGTCGTCGTCGCCACCGTCCTCGTCGGCGCCTTCGGGCTGCGCATGTCCCGGACCACCTCCGACTTCTACGTCGCCTCCCGCACCGTGGGGCCGCGCCTGAACGCCGCCGCGATCAGCGGCGAGTACCTCTCCGCCGCCTCCTTCCTCGGCATCGCCGGACTGGTCCTCGTCCAGGGCCCCGACATGCTGTGGTACCCGGTCGGCTACACCGCCGGATACCTCGTCCTGCTGCTGTTCGTCGCCGCCCCGCTGCGCCGCTCCGGCGCCTACACACTGCCCGACTTCGCCGAGGCCCGGCTCGCCTCCCAGGGCGTGCGGCGGCTGGCGGGCGCCTTCGTCGTCGGCATCGGCTGGCTGTACCTGCTGCCCCAGCTCCAGGGCGCCGGCCTCACGCTCGCCGTGCTCACCGGGGCCCCCGGCACCCTCGGCGGAGTGATCGTCGCCGTCGTCGTGGTGGCCATCGTCGCGGCCGGCGGCATGCGCAGCATCACCTTCGTGCAGGCCTTCCAGTACTGGCTGAAACTGACCGCCCTGCTCGTCCCCGCCCTCTTCCTGCTGCTCGCCTGGCAGAGCGACGGCGCCCCCCGCCACGCCTTCGACGAACCCGCGGCCTTCCGCGCCCCGCGCACCGTCCGCGTCGGCAGCACCCTCGACCTGCGCCTGGACCGCCCCCTCACCGTCACCGTGCACGGCACCGTCGACGGCCGCCCGTACCCCGGCGAGCCCGTGCGCCTGGCCGCCGGCACCCACCGCCTCGGCGGCGGCACCCGCCTCACCTTCCGGTCCGGCGACCCGGTGCCCGCCGCCGACCGGGCCGGCACCGGCGGCATGTCGACCTCGCTCGCCGCGGGCCGCGAGGAACGCCCCCTGTACGCCACGTACGGCCTCATCCTCGCCACCTTCCTCGGCACCATGGGACTGCCGCACGTCGTGGTCCGCTACTACACCAGCCCGCACGGGGTCGCCGCCCGCCGCGCGACGGTCGCCGTGCTCGGCCTCATCGGCGCCTTCTACCTGCTGCCGCCCCTCTACGGCGCCCTCGGCCGCCTCTACGCCCCCGAACTGACCCTCACCGGCGACGCGGACGCCGCCGTCCTGCTGCTGCCCGACCGGATGATCGGCGGCCTCGGCGGCGACCTGCTCGGGGCGCTGGTCGCGGGCGGCGCCTTCGCCGCCTTCCTGTCCACCGCCTCCGGACTGACCATGGCGGTCGCCGGGGTGCTCACCCAGGACGTGCTGCCCTCACGCGGCCCGCTGCCCGCCCGAGGCGTACGGCACTTCCGGCTCGGCACCGTGCTCGCCATGGCCGTACCGCTCGCCGTGAGCGTCCTGGCCGGGGGACTGCCGGTGGCCGACGCCGTCGGACTCGCCTTCGCGGTGTCCGCGTCCTCCTTCTGTCCGCTGCTCGTCCTCGGCATCTGGTGGCGGCGGCTCACCCCGCCCGGCGCGGCGGCCGGGATGCTGGCCGGCGGCGGGGCCGCGTTCGTCGCCGTCGCCGTCACCCTGGCCGGGCTCCCGGGCACCGGCCCGCCGCACGCGCTGCTCGCCTGGCCCGCCCTGTGGTCGGTGCCGCTGGGCTTCCTCACCATGGTGCTGGTGTCCCTGGCCACCCCCGGCCGGGTGCCGCCCGGCACCGCGGCCGTGCTCGCCCGCTTCCACCTGCCCGAGCCGCCCGGCACGGAGGCCAAGGCGTGAGCGGCTTCCTCGCCGGGCTGTGCGTCGCCGTCCTGCCGCTGCTGGCCGCCGGGTTCTGGCTGGGCCGGCGCACCGCCAGGACCCCGCGTCCGGGCGGTCTCGGCACGCCCGTCGAGCACGCCACCTTCCGGACCCTGCACACCGCCTCCCTCGCCGCGCCCCCGCTGCGGGCCGGACTCACCGAGGAGACCGCCCGCAGATCGGCCCGGCGGCTGCGGTCCCTGCTCGGCACCGACGCGCTCTGCCTCACCGACGACACACGCGTACTGGCCTGGGACGGCGTCGGCGCCCACCACCGCGCCGAGATCATGGAACGGCTCACCGGCCCCCTGGAGACCGGGCGCGGCGAGGCGTTCCGGCTCGGCTGCACGGCACCTGACTGCCCGGTGCGCTGGGCGGTGGTCGCCCCGCTCACCGTGGACGACCGGGTGCACGGCGCCCTGGTCGCCTGCGCGCCCCGCGAGTCGGCCGTCCTGGTCCGCGCCGCCGCCGAGGTGGCCCGCTTCGTCTCGGTCCAGCTCGAACTGGCCGACCTGGACCGCTCCCGCACCCGGATCGTCGAGGCCGAGATCAAGGCCCTGCGCGCCCAGATCTCCCCGCACTTCGTGTTCAACTCGCTGGCGGTGATCGCCTCGTTCGTGCGCACCGACCCCGAGCGCGCCCGCGAGCTGCTGCTGGAGTTCGCCGACTTCACCCGCTACTCGTTCCGCCGGCACGGCGACTTCACCACGCTCGCCGACGAACTCCACGCCATCGAGCACTACCTCTCGCTGGTCCGGGCCCGCTTCGGCGACCGCCTCGCCGTCACCCTCCAGATCGCCCCCGAGGTGCTGCCCGTCGCGCTGCCCTTTCTGTGTCTGCAACCGCTCGTGGAGAACGCCGTCAAACACGGTCTGGAGGGCAAGGCCGGGACCTGCCGCATCCGCCTCACCGCCCGGGACGCGGGCGCGGAGGCGCTGGTCGTCATCGAGGACGACGGCGCCGGCATGGACCCCGGACTGCTGCGCCGCATCCTCGCCGGGGAGGACAGCCCCTCCGGCGGCATCGGCCTGTCCAACGTCGACGACCGGCTGCGCCAGGTCTACGGCGACGACCACGGCCTGGTCATCGAGACCGCGCCCGGGGCCGGAATGAAGATCACCGTGCGGCTGCCCAAGTACCAGCCGGGCGTGCACTCCTCGGCCCGGCTCGGCAGCGGCCCCGCGAACTGAGCGGCGCGGAAGGGAGCTGGGAGGGGGTCAGGTGCGGTGGGTCACCACCACGCCCAGGGTCGCGAGACCCAGCACCACCCAGCCGAACCACAGCCAGCCGTTGCCGCCGAGCGCCACCGTGTACGCCGTCACCGCGACCAGGGAGCCCACGGTGAGCACCCCCATCGCTCTCGTGGAACCGTCCGTCGAACCGGGCATCGCGGCACCCTCCTCCTGGTCGGCCTCCCTCCCATGGTGCCCCGGAATCCGACTCCTGGGAGGCTCCGGTGCACGCACCGTGCGGAAGTGACAGCGGAAAGAGCGCGTGGCGGGGTCAGTTGCCGCGGGCGTTGAGCGAGGCCAGATAGGCGTTGTAGGCGGCCAGCTCCTTGTCGCCGTCCCGCTCGGCGGCCCGGTCCTTGCGCTTGGCCTGCCGCTGCTCCGAGCGGTACCACTGGAACAGCAGCGCCAGCAGCACCAGCACCGAGGGCACCTCGCTGAACGCCCAGGCGATGCCGCCGGCCGCCGTCTGGTCGGACAGCGCGTCGATGCCGAGCGAGGCGGGCGGGTCGCGGAAGGTGTCCACCAGGGGCGTGGAGCCCATCATCAGCGCGATGCCGAAGAACGCGTGGAAGGGCATGCCCGCGAACAGTTCCAGCATCCGCATCAGATAGCCCGGCCGGTGCGGGCCCGGGTCGATGCCCATGATCGGCCAGAAGAACGCCACCCCGACCGCGAGGAAGTGCACCATCATCGCGATGTGCCCGGCCCGCGAGCCCATCAGGAGGTCGAAGAGCGGGGTGAAGTACAGCGCGTACAGGCTGGCGACGAACAGCGGGATGGTGAACGCGGGGTGCGTGATGATCCGGACGTAGCGGCTGTGCAGCAGGGCCAGCAGCAGTTCGCGCGGACCCTTGCGGCCCCGGCCCGCCACCGGCAGCGCGCGCAGCGCCAGGGTGATCGGGGCGCCGAGCAGGATCAGGATCGGCGAGAGCATGCTGATCACCATGTGCTGGACCATGTGCACGCTGAACATGACCATGCCGTAGTCGTTCAGCTTGGTGCACATCATCAGCACCACCGTCAGCACCCCGACGACGTACGCCACCGTGCGGCCCACCGGCCAGGAGTCGCCGCGCCGCCGCAGCCGCACCACGCCCCAGCCGTAGAGCGCGAGACCGAGCAGGCAGGCGACGAGGAAGAACGGGTCCGCGGACCATGCGAGGCCGCGTCCCAGCGTGAACGGCGGCAGATCCATCATCATGCCGTGCCCGCTGTGATTCATCCGCCGGCTCCTGATTCGTGGGGGTGTGCGCTGTCCGACCCCAGCTGTGGGCGTCCGTGACCGTCTGTCCCCAGCTGTCTGTCGGCACCCAGACTAGAACCGCCCCCGGCCGCTCTCGCGACCGGGGGCGGCTGACGCGCGGGCGTGTCCTACAGCACGCACTCCGCCTCGGCGTACCGGTCGGCGGGCACCGTCTTCAGGGTCTCCACGGCCTGCGCGAGCGGCACCATCACGATGTCCGTGCCGCGCAGCGCGGTCATCCGGCCGAACTCCCCGCGGTGCACGGCCTCCACGGCGTGCCAGCCGAACCGGGTGGCCAGCACCCGGTCGTACGCCGTCGGCGTGCCGCCGCGCTGGACGTGCCCGAGGATGACCGGCCGCGCCTCCTTGCCCAGGCGCTCCTCCAGCTCCAGGGAGAGCTGCCGGGCGATGCCCGCGAACCGCTCGTGGCCGTAGACGTCCTTGCCGCCCTCGTCGAAGTCCATGGTGCCCGGCAGCGGCTTGGCGCCCTCGGCCGCGACCACGATCGCGAACCGCTTGCCCGCCGCGAACCGCTCGCCGACCTTCTTCGCCAGCTCCTCGATGTCGAAGGGCCGCTCAGGGACGACCACGGCGTGTGCGCCGGCGGCCATGCCGGACTGGAGCGCGATCCAGCCGGTGTGGCGGCCCATGACCTCCACGATCAGCACCCGCTGGTGGGACTCGGCGGTGGTCTTCAGCCGGTCGAGCGCCTCGGTGGCCACCGTCACGGCGGTGTCGAAACCGAAGGTGACGTCGGTGACCGCGATGTCGTTGTCGATGGTCTTGGGCACGCCGACGATGGGCAGGCCGTTGTCCGAGAGCAGCCGGGCCGCCTTGAGGGTGCCCTCGCCGCCGATCGGGATGATCGCGTCGAGCCCCAGTTCCTGGACATGGCCGCGGGCCCGCTCGACCCCGTCGCGCAGCTGCTCGGGACGCACCCGGGAGGAGCCGAGGATGGTGCCGCCGAGGGCCAGGATGCCGCCGACCGCGTCCAGGTCGAGCTTGAGGTAGTCACACTCCAGGAGGCCCTTCCAGCCGTCCCGGAATCCGATGACCTCGTCGCCGTGGTCGGCGACGGCACGGTGCACGACGGACCGGATGACGGCGTTCAGGCCGGGGCAGTCGCCGCCGGACGTGAGGACACCAATGCGCATAGCCCGAACAACCTTCTCCACGTGGGCCGGGACCGGACCGCGCTGTCCGGCTCGATCCCGGCCACCCTACCGGCGTGAGGGGGTGCTGCCGTACGGGCCGTCCGGCTGGTGGACGCGGGTGCACAGGTGAGCGGAGGCGTCGTCAGCCGGGCCCGGTCACGAACGTCCCGCGCGCACCTTGCGGGGAGCTTGCGAGGGGCTTGAGGAGAGCCGACACCCGGCCGAAGCGCCGGGAACGCAGTCACCGCGGTCACCGCGGACACCGCAGTCACCGCGTACACGGCAGTCACCGCGGCCGCCGGGAGACACCGCGGGCGCGCCCGGGAGGTTTCCCCGGCGCGCCCGCGGGCCGCCGTGCCGTGCCGTCCGCGCTCAGGCGGGCTGCTCGGCGGCGGCGATGCGCTCGGTGCGCAGGGCCTCGTACCAGCGGTCGTCGATCGGCGGCAGCGCGTTGACGTCGAGGGCGAGCTTCAGCAGCAGGTCCGCGATCTGCGGATTGCGGGCCAGCACGGGTCCGTGCATGTAGGTGCCGAAGACCGTGTCGTTGTACGCGCCCTCCGTGCCGTCGCCGGTGCCGTTGCCCCGGCCGACGCGCACCTGGGCGAGCGGCCGGGCGGCCGGGCCGAGGTGGGTGACGCCCTGGTGGTTCTCGAAGCCGGTCAGCTGGGGCAGCCCGAGGCGCGGGTCGACGTCACCGAGGACGTCGCCGACGCACCGCTCGCCCTCGCCGCGCACGGACACCACGTCGAGCAGGCCGAGGCCCGGCTCGCGCTGGCCGAGGTCGTTGACGAACTCGTGGCCGAGGATCTGGTAGCCGGCGCAGACCGAGAAGACGATGGCGCCGTTCTGCACCGCCTGGTACAGGTGGCCGTCGCGGCGCAGCCGCTCCGCCGCCAGCCGCTGCGGGCGGTCCTCGCCGCCGCCGATCAGGTAGATGTCGCCGGAGGTCGGGATCGGCTGGTCGCTGCGCACGTCCAGGCGGGCCACGTCCAGGCCGCGCTGCCGGGCCCGGCGCTCCACGACGAGCGCGTTGCCCTGGTCGCCGTAGGTGCTCAGCAGGTCCGGGTAGATCCACACCAGCCGCAGTTGGTTGTCGCTCATGAAGTGCTCGTCCTTCGTGATCAGTTGCCGACGCGGCGGCGCAGGTCCTGGAACGCGGTGTAGTTGGCGATGACCTCGATCCGGCCGGGCGGCGCCTGCTGCACGGCCTGGTCGAGGTTCTCGCAGACCTGGAAGTGCTGGTTCGCCACCTCCAGACGCACCGCGAGGTCCAGCTTCCGGTCGCCGATCACGAGGAGC
The DNA here is from genome assembly GCF_058344915.1 of Streptomyces sp. PL-25. NCBI lineage: Bacteria > Bacillati > Actinomycetota > Actinomycetes > Kitasatosporales > Streptomycetaceae > Streptomyces > Streptomyces sp. PL-25. The sequence continues at coordinate 955,343 of NZ_CP136997.1, read as the reverse complement.
GGGTGGCCGGTGAGACGGGTGTAGTCGACGTCCCACAGCCAGGAGGTGTCGGTGCCGTCGGCGCCGCGCGCGTTCACCGAGAGGATGACCGGGGTCGGCGGCGGGTCGATCAGCGAGAAGGTCTCCAGCCAGCCGGCCGGGTTCTTGGCCAGCAGCAGGCGCAGGTCGCGGCCCTGGAACTGCACGACGTCGTAGCGTCCGGCGACCGCCTGCACCTGGTACATCCGCTCCAGCGCGACCTGCGGCGGCACCCCGAAGACGGCGGCGACGGCCGCCGAGGAGGCGGCGTTGGCCTTGTTGGCGCGGCCCGGCAGCTGGAGGTGGATCGGCCAGGCCGAGCCGTGCGGGTCCAGGACGTGGTCGCCGGACAGGGCCCAGCTGGGCGTGGGCCGGCGGAAACCGCACTCGGCGCAGAACCAGTCGTCGCCCGGACGCTGCATCACACCGCCGCAGGACGGGCAGGACCAGGCGTCGTCCTTCCACATCTGCCCGGCGGCCACCCAGATCACATTGGGCGAGGAGGACGCGGCCCACACCACCAGCGGGTCGTCGCAGTTGGCGACGACCACGGCCTTGGAACCGGCGAGTCCCTCCCGCCAGTTCTCGGCGAGCATCCGGGTCTCGGCGGCCCGGTCCAGCTGGTCGCGGGAGAGGTTGAGCAGCGCGATGCACTTGGGGTCGGTGTCCCGGGCGACGCCCGCGAGGTACTTCTCGTCGACCTCGATCACACCGAACTTGGCGTCCGAGCCGCCCGCCAGCGCCGAGGTGATGCCCGCCGGCATGTTGGCGCCGAGCGCGTTGGACACCACCGGGCCCGCGGCCCGCAGCGCCTCGGCGATGAGCCGGGTGGTGGTGGTCTTGCCGTTGGTCGCCGACACCAGGATGACATCCAGGTTCTGGGCGAGCCGGGCCAGCAGGTCGGGGTCGAGTTTGAGTGCCACCCGGCCGCCGATCACCGAACCGCTGCCGCGCCCCGCGGCGCGCGATGCCGCCGCGACCGCCTTGCCCGCGGTCACGGCCAGCTTGGCCCGCGGCGTGAGCGGGTCCGAGTTGCCTGCCATCAGTTCTCGATCCTCCTTGCGTACGCGCCGCGCCTGAGCCATCCGGCAACGTGGTGTGGACCTCAGCCTATCGAGATCCGTTCACGCACCCGAATTCCGGCACCCCTGCGGCGCTCGCGCGCCGTTCGCGCGTGCAGAAGGACCGTACCCTTGCCGCCATGCGACACGGCTCGATCCCCGGCGCCCGCGGGCGCGTACGGCCCCTCACCCTCTTCGGCGACGAGGCGCTGCGCGCACCCTGCCGGGAGGTCACCGGCTTCGGTCCCGAACTGGCCTCGCTCGTGGAGGACTTGTTCGCCACGATGTACGCCGCGCGGGGGGTGGGACTGGCCGCGAACCAGGTGGGCGAGGAGCTGCGGGTGTTCGTCTACGACTGCCCCGACGACGAGGACGTGCGGCATCTGGGGCATGTGGTGAATCCCCGTCTGGTGGCGGCGGACGGCATCGTGCTGCGCGGTCCGGAGGGCTGTCTCTCGCTGCCGGGCCTGGAGGCGGGGACCGAGCGCCACGACCGCGCGGTCGTGGCGGGATTCACAGTGACGGGGGAGCCGGTGACGGTCGAGGGGACGGGATTCTTCGCCCGCTGCCTCCAGCACGAGTGCGACCATCTGGACGGCCGCCTGTATGTGGATCATGTCACGGGCCTGCGCCGGCGCAGGGTGCTGCGGCAGGCGGCGCGGGCACCCTGGGCCCGCCGGGGGTGACGGCGGGAGCGCCGGGCCGGGCGGGAACCACGGATCCTGGTGGGTGTCCGCGGCCGGGCGGGGATCCGGGGCCGGGCGGGAATCCGGACCGGCGGGCGCCGGGCCCGGGGCGTGCGGGCTAGAAGCCGGGTCCTCCGGCCTTGTCGCCGGCGCCCGCGAGCCGGCCCCACAGCAGATCGGCGAGGCTGCGCACCAGTTCCGCGCGCGAGCAGGGGCGTTCGCCCAGCCACCAGTCGCCGGCCGCGTGCATCATGCCGACGATGCCGTGCCCCCACACCCGGGCCAGCTGCTGGCCGCCCGGCCCGAGGTCGAGGCGTTCCCCGATGACCTGGGCCAGCTCCTCGCCCATCCGGCGCAGCAGCGGCGCGGAGTGCTTGCCGACGTCGAAGCCCTGGTCGCCGCCCTGGCCGCCCTCCGCCGGATGCATCAGGAAGCGGTACACCTGGGGCCTGGCCTCGATCGCGGCGAGATAGGTGTCGAGCGTGGCCTCGACACGGGCGCGCCGCTCGGCGGGCGCGTCGAGGGCGGCCCGCAGCGAGTCGAGCAGGGCGTCGGTGTGCCGCTTGGCGAGGGCGGCGTACAGGCCGCCCTTGTCGCCGAAGTGGCGGTAGAGGATCGGCTTGGTGATGCCCGCCTCGGCGGCGATGGCGTTCATCGACGCGTGCGGACCGTCGCGCAGCACCACCCGGTCGGCGGCCTCCAGCAGCTCGCGCCGTCGGCGGTCGGCGGACCGCTGCTGATCGGTCCGCTGCGTGGTGTCCATGATCTCTCCCCACCCGTGCTGATTCGGTGACGCCTGCGCAAACTAACACTGACCGGGCCCGCGGCATCGAACGGGCTGCCGAGGCGGCAGCGGCACTTGACTTCTCCTACTGGTCGGTAACACAGTACGGTTACCGCAAGTAACACCACAGTGTGCCGCTGGAGGGGACATGGCCGAGTTCACCATGGAGCTCAACGACGAACAGAAGGAGGTGCGGGACTGGCTGCACGGCTTCGCCGCCGATGTGATCCGCCCCGCCGCCGCCGAATGGGACGAGCGTGAGGAGACTCCCTGGCCGGTCATCCAGGAGGCCGCCAAGGTCGGCATCTACTCCCTGGACTTCTACGCCCAGCAGTACTTCGACGCCACCGGCCTCGGCATCCCGATGGCCATGGAGGAGCTGTTCTGGGGCGACGCGGGCATCGCCCTGTCGATCGTCGGCACCGGCCTCGCCGCCGTCGGCGTCCTCGCCAACGGCACCGAGGAGCAGATCGGCACCTGGATCCCGCAGATGTACGGCGACCCCAGCGACGTCAAGGTGGCCGCCTTCTGCTCCTCCGAGCCCGACGCCGGCTCCGATGTCGCGTCCCTGCGCACCCGCGCCGTCTACGACGAGGCCAAGGACGAGTGGGTGCTCAACGGCACCAAGACCTGGGCGACCAACGGCGGCATAGCCAACGTCCACGTCGTCGTGGCCTCCGTCGACCCCGGGCTTGGCTCCAAGGGGCACGCCTCCTTCATCGTCCCGCCCGGCACCCCGGGCCTGTCCCAGGGCCAGAAGTTCAAGAAGCACGGCATCCGCGCCTCGCACACCGCCGAGGTCGTCCTCGACCATGTGCGCGTCCCCGGCTCCTGCCTGCTCGGCGGCAAGGAGAAGCTGGACGAGCGCCTCGCCCGCGCCCGCGAGAAGGCCGAGGCGGGCGGCGAGCGGGTGAAGAACGCGGCGATGGCCACCTTCGAGGCGTCCCGCCCCGCGGTCGGCGCCATGGCCGTCGGCACCGCGCGCGCCGCCTACGAGGTCGCCCTCGACTACGCGAAGACCCGCGAGCAGTTCGGCCGGCCGATCATCGACAACCAGGGCGTGGCCTTCCAGCTCGCCGACATGGCCACCTCCGTCGACGCGGCCCGCCTGATGGTGTGGCGTGCCTCCTGGATGGCGATCAACGGCAAGCCGTTCACCGCCGCCGAGGGCTCGATGTCCAAGCTGTTCGCCAGCGAGACCGCGAAGAAGGTCACCGGCCAGGCCATCCAGATCCTGGGCGGCAACGGCTACACCCGCGAGTACCCGGTGGAGCGGATGCACCGCGACGCGGCGATCTACACCATCTTCGAGGGCACCAGCGAGATCCAGCGGCTGGTCATCTCCCGTACGGTCTCCGGCCTGCCGATCCGCTGATCCGCCCACCGCCCGGGACGCTCCGGTGACGGCGGTCCGCCGGCGGACGACGGGTCCGCCGGCGGTCACCGGGGCGCGGCCGAGGCACCGGGGCGCGGCCGAGGCGCCGGGGCGGGCCGTCAGCGGTGCCTGAGCGGGGTCAGCTGCTCGATGTCGTAGCGCCGCCGCAGCGCCTCGATCGCCGCGTGGTCGGGCGGCCCGCCGCTCCTGAGGATCTCCAGCAGCTCCTCGAAGTACCGCTCATGGTCCGGCGGCGGGGACGCCTGGAAGAACATCTTCGCCGGGCTGTCCGTGGGGTTGGCGAACGCGTGCGGACAGCCCGGGGGCACGGCGATGACCGTGCCCGGGGTGGCCCGCACCACGCGGTTGCCGGACCGGGACTCCCACTTCTGCCAGCGGTCGGGCGTCCGCACCCGCGGCTCGAACGCGAGCACGTCCAGCTCGCCCTCCAGCACGTAGAACAACTCCTCGCTGCGCGTGTGCACATGGGCGCCCACGTCGAAGCCCGGCGGGACCTCCACCTCGAAGGTGGAGGAGGTGCGCGAGTGCGAACCGGTCACCTTGAACGTCACCCGCTGGGCGGCCGTCTCGACCACCCGGCCGTGGCCCGGTGGCACGAGCAGCCCGTCCACCGCGGCGAGTTCGGGATCCTCGATCGCGGGAAGCGGCGGCTCGATCGTCGTCATCGGCGCTCACCACGCCACGGGCAGGGCCTCGGGACCGCGGATCAACGCGCCCTTGCGGAACGGCACCTGCTCCGGCGCCACCGCGAGCCGCAGCCCCGGCAGCCGGTCGAGGAGGGCGTCCACCAGCAGTTCGGACTCCATCCGGGCCAGCTGGCCGCCCGGACAGTAGTGCGGGCCGAACCCGAACGCCACGTGCGGGTTGGGGCTGCGCGTGAAGTCGATCCGCTCCGGGTCGGGGAAGACCTCCGGGTCGCGGTTGGCCGACAGGTAGGACACGTAGATCGCGTCGCCCGCCCGGATCCGCACTCCCTTGATCTCCACGTCCTCCAGGGCGATCCGGGACAGACCGACCGCGTTGCGGTGCGGGATGTAGCGCAGCAGCTCGTCGATGGCCTGCGGCCGGACCGAGGGGTCGGCACGCAGCCGGTCCGCCAGTTCGGGCCGGGTCAGCAGCAGGTAGAACATCTGCCCGCTGTTGTTGGTGACCGCCTCGCCGCCGATCTGGAGGAGCACCGCGAGACCCACGGCCTCCTCCAGGGTGATCTCGCGCCGTCCCACGGCGGCACCGAGCAGCGAGGCGACGTCCTCGTCGGTGCTGTCCGCGCGCGCGTCGATCAGCTCCGTGAAGTACGCGCCCATCTCCTCCTTGGCCTGCTCGCTGACGTCGGCGCCGTGCGAGGAGGACAGGATGTACTGGGTCCAGGTGTGCATCGCGTGCCGGTCGGCGGCCGGGACACCCATCAGCTCGCAGATCACCGCGATCGGGAAGGGGCTGAGCACCGCTGCCGTCAGATCGGCGGGCGGCCCGGCCGCCACGAGTTCGTCGACGAGCTCGGCCAGCATCCGCCGGGCGCTGTCGCGCACCCGCTCCACGCCGCGCGCCGTGAACGCGGGCGCCACCGACCGGCGCAGCCGGTTGTGGTCGGGCGGGTCCAGGAAGCCGACCGCGCCCCGGGACGGGATGAAGTGCGGGGCCAGCCTGGTGACCTGCCGGTCCATGACGGCCTCCCGGCTGAACCGGGCGTCGTTGGTGACCAGCCGCACATCGTCCATGCGGGTCACCAGCCAGGCCCAGCCCTCGCCGTTGGGCAGCTGGATCCGGGTGACCGGGCCCTCCTCCATCAGGTCGGCCAGGACCGGGTCGAAGTCGACCCCGGTCAGATCGAGGGCCGGCCAGTGCCGCACCGGGCACTGCTCGCCCGCGGCCGGATCCGGTTCGGTGAGCGTCTTCTCGCTCATGACTGGTCCCCGATCTGCCAGTTGCCGAGCGACATCTCGGCGGTGATGCCGGGGCCGAACCCGGCGAGCAGCCCGCGCGCGCCGTCCTGGACGCCGCCCTCGTCGAACAGCCGGCGCAGCGCGTCCAGCACGACGGCGCTGGCGATGTTGCCGTACTCGGTGAGCGTGGACCGGCTGAAGCGGAACGCGTGCGGCTCGACCTTCAGGAACTTGGTGAGGTCGTCGAGGATGCGCGGGCCGCCCGCGTGGATGACGTAGAAGTCGAGGTCGGAGGCGTCCCAGCCGTGCAGCCCGGCCAGGTCCTGGAGCGCCGGGGCGAGCGGCTCCATGGTGGTGGGCACCCGCTTGTCCAGCAGGAAGTGGAAGCCGGTCTCCCGGACGTCGTACGCGATCCAGTCCTCGGTCTTGGGGATCAGGTACGAGCCGTTGCGCGCCAGGCGCACTCCGGTGCCACCGGTGCCGCGGACCACGGCGGCGGCGATGCCGTCGCCGAACAGCCCGTTGGACAGCAGCGAGCCGACACCGATGTCGGTGGGCTGGTAGCACAGCGAGCAGAACTCGCAGGCCACGATGAGCGCGTTGGCGTCCGGGTAGGCCGTGCAGAAGTCGTGCGCGCGGTTGATCGCCGCGCCGCCCGCCGCGCAGCCGAGCTGCGCTATGGGTATCTGACGGGTCGTGGAGTCGAAGGCCATCTCGTTGATCAGCCACGCCGTGAGCGAGGGCATCATGAAGCCCGTGCACGAGACGTAGATGATGACGTCGATGTCGGTGGTCAGGAGTTCCGCGTCGTCGAGTGCCCGCTGGATGACCGCGGGGACCCGGGCCTTGGCCTCGTGCTCGTAGAGCTTGTTGCGCTCCTGGAAACCCGGGTGCTTCAGGGTCTCCTCGATGGGCTGCACGATGTGCCGGGTACGCACGCCGGTGTTCTCGATCAGCCGGAGGGCCAGCGCGAGTTGCGGGTGGTCCGCGTGCCGGGAGCGCGCGAGGTCCAGCGTTTCCTCCATGGTGATCACGTGCTCTGGAACGGACACCGAGGGCCTGCACAAAGTCGCCATGATCCGTGCCTGCTTTCGCCTTCCGGAAGGCCGGTAGCCCCCCGGTCAGAGGGTGGTGCACCCAGAAGGGTGGTCCACCCACGATCACCCGGGAGAGCGACGATCTCGCGCCGGACTACTCCAATCCGGGGACGGAGGGCCGGGGCCGCGCGGCCTGGGCGGGGGCGCCCAAGGGCCGGTCGCTGCGCTGCGTACGACGACGAAGACGCTGGTCAGAAGCGTCGTCCGCCGGGCCGGGGCGGTGCGCGCCGAGCGGGTCCGCGCGGCGCGCGGTGACGGCACGGAGGGCGGGGTCCCGCGCGCGGTGCGCGGGCGGCGTGCGCGGGCCGTACGGCGGGAGGGGTGAACGCGGTGTGCGCGGACGGCGCACCCGCGGCCCCGCCCGGGAACCTGGGAAAGGGAGCGCGCCCGGGAACCCGGGGAGGGGAGCGCGGGGGAGGGGCGGATGCCCGGCCGCGGCTCGGGGCGGCGAGGTCACACGGGCCGGGCGGGCGCGCGGCGCTCAGCCGGACGCGGCCCCGCTGCTGTGCGCGATGCACGCCACGTCGATCCGGTCGGCCAGTTTCGCCAGTTCGATGGTCAGCGCGGCCACGGTGTCCTCGTCGAGCCTCTCCTGCCCGGTCTCCACCAGCCGCAGCCACCGGCCGCCCACCGTCCGCAGCAGCTTGCTCACATCGGCGGCGGACACCTGCAAGGTACCGCGGTCGTCGACGATCAGAGGGAGTGTCACTTCGCGGTTCACACCAGCGATCGTAGCCGCGGAAGCCTCACGCTCCGTGCCACACCGTGGTGATGTTGCAGAACTCGCGGATTCCGTGCCCGGACAGCTCACGCCCGTACCCCGACCGCTTGATCCCGCCGAACGGGAACGCCGGGTGCGAGGCGGTCATGCCGTTCACATACACCCCGCCGGCCTCCAGGTCCCGTACGAACCGGTCCACCTCGGCCTCGTCCCTGGTCCACACGTTCGAACTGAGCCCGAACGGGGAGTCGTTGGCGATCAGCACGGCCTCGTCGAGGTCGGCGGCGCGGTAGAGCGTGGCGACCGGTCCGAAGGCCTCCTCGCGGTGCACGCGCATCTCCCGGGTGACACCGGCCAGCACGGTCGGCGGGTAGTACCAGCCGGGCCACGCGGGGCGTTCGCCACCGCACAGCACCTCGGCGCCGCCGCGCCGGGCGTCGTCGACCAGCTCCTCCAGATCGGCCCGGCCCCGCTCGCTGGCCAGCGGCCCCACCTCGGTGTCCTCCTGCGTCGGATCGCCCACCTTCAGGGCCCGCATCCCGGCCACGAACCGCTCCGTGAAGGCGTCGTAGACGTCCGTGTGCACGATGAACCGCTTCGCGGCGATGCACGACTGCCCGTTGTTCTGCACCCGCGCCGTCACCGCGACCTCGGCGGCCCGCCGCACGTCGGCCGACGGCATCACCACGAACGGATCGCTGCCGCCCAGCTCCAGCACCGTCTTCTTGATCATCTCCCCGGCGGTGGACGCCACCGCCCGCCCGGCCGGTTCGCTGCCGGTGAGCGTGGCCGCCCTCACCCGGTCGTCGCGCAGGATGTCGTCGACCGCGCCCGAGCCGATCAGCAGGGTCTGGAAGCAGCCCTCGGTGAAGCCCGCCCGGTGGAACAGGTCCTCCAGGTACAGGGCGGTCCCCGGCACGTTGGAGGCGTGCTTGAGCAGGCCGACGTTCCCGGCCATCAGCGCGGGCGCGGCGAAGCGCACCACCTGCCACAGCGGGAAGTTCCACGGCATCACCGCGAGCACCGGACCCAGCGGCCGGTAGCGCACCAGGGCCCGCGAGCCGCCGGAGTCCGACACGTCGGCCGCGGCCGGTTCCTCGTCGGCGAGCAGCTCCTCGGCGTGCTCGGCGTACCAGCGCATCGCCTTGGCGCACTTGGCAGCCTCCGCGCGCGCCTGCGTGACCGGCTTGCCCATCTCCGTCGTCATGGTCCGGGCGACCTCGTCCCGGTCCTCGTCCAGCAGGTCGGCGGCCCGCTCCAGCATGCGGGCCCGCTCGGCGAAAGACGTCGTCCGGTACGTGCGGAAGGTGGCCTCGGCCAGCTGGAGCCGGCGCTCGATCTCCTCCTCGCCCATGGCCTGGTACGTCTTGAGCGTCTCGCCGGTGGCCGGGTTCACCGTGGCGATGGACATGGCTGACCTCCCTCGGGAGCGGGCTGTGCTTCGACCTTCGCCCGCCGCGCCGCCCGCCGCAACGCGTGGGCCCCTCGTCAGAGCGAGTGCTCGGCCAGCCGGTCGAGAAACGCGGCCTGGGCGGTGACGATCACCTCGCGGGCCGCGTCGAGCCCGAACCAGGCCACCCGGTCCAGCTCCGGGAACTCCTGGGTCCGTCCGGAGCGCGGCGGCCACTCGGTCACGAAGGTGCCCGGGACGATCGCCGCCGGGTCGAGATCGCCCTCGACCGCCCACACGGTCACCGTCTTGCCGCCCGCCTGGCGCACCTCGCCGAGCGGCAGCGCCTCACCGTCCGGCGGCGCGAGCCCCAGCTCCTCCCGGAACTCGCGGCGGGCGGCCCGCCAGGCCGGTTCGTCCTCCTGGTACTCGCCCTTGGGCACGGTCCACGCGCCCTGCTCGCGCCGGGACCAGAACGGGCCGCCCATGTGGCCGAGCAGCACTTCGAGGCCGCCGGGGCCGGTGCGCCGGAACAGCAGCAGTCCGGCACTGCGCCCGGAGCGCCGCCGCGGGCCGCCGCTCACGGCCGTACCTCCGGGTGCGCGGCCAGCAGCGTCCCGACGGTGTCGGCCTCCTCGGGGCGCTTGTCCTCGCGGTAGCGCACCACCCGGGCGAAGCGCAGGGTGACGCCCGCCGGATAGCGCGTGGACCGCTGGAGCCCGTCGTAGGCGATCTCCACGACCAGTTCCGGGCGGACCAGCACGCCCCAGCTCCTCTCCTCCACGGCCAGCTCCCGCAGCCGCTCGGTCTGCCAGGCCAGCAGCGCGTCGGTCATGCCCTTGAAGGTCTTGCCCAGCATCACGAAGCCGCCGTCCTCGGTCCGCGCCCCCAGGTGCAGGTTGGACAGCCGCCCGGTGCGGCGGCCGTGGCCCCACTCGGCGCCCAGCACCACCAGGTCCAGGGTGTGCACGGGCTTGACCTTCAGCCAGGACGCGCCGCGCCGGCCCGCGCTGTAGGGGGCGTCGAGCCCCTTGACGACCACGCCCTCGTGGCCGCGCTCCAGGGTCCGCGCCAGGAACTCCTCGGCCCGCGGCACGTCCTCCTCGCCCGCGACGAGGGTGCGCCTGACCCGCATCGGCTCCGGCACCAGCCGGGCCAGCTCGGCGTGCCGCTCGGCGAACGGCAGGTCGAGCAGGTCGCGGTCGCCGACCGACAGCGCGTCGAAGAAGACCGGTGCGACGGGGACCGCGGCCGCGGCGGTGGCCACGTCCAGCCGGGAGCCGACGCGTCCGGCCGTCTCCTGGAAGGAGCGCGGCCGGCCCTCGGCGGTGAAGGAGATCACCTCGCCGTCCAGCACGAACCGCTCGCCCGGCAGCGCCAGCGCCGCCGCGTGCACCTCGGGCAGCCGGTCGGTGATGTCGTCCAGGGTGCGGGTGTGGATCCGTACGGTCCGGCCGTCCCGGTGCACCTGGACCCGGATGCCGTCCAGTTTCTCCTCCACGGCGCACGCGCCCAGCTTCGCCACCGCCTCCGCCACCGAGGAGGCGCTGTGCGCCAGCATCGGCAGCACCGGTCGGCCCACGGTGAGCCGGAACCGCTCCAGCGCGGGCGGGCCGTCGGCGAGCAGGGCGGCGGCCACCGTCCGGAGGGATCCGGCCAGCATCACCGCCCGCCGCACGTCCGCCGCCGGGGCGCCGGTCGCCGCGGCGAGCCCCTCGACCGCGACCGCGTCCAGCGCGCCCTGGCGGACCTCGCCGGTCAGCAGCCCCAGCAGGAAGCGCTGCTCGTCCTCGGTCGCCGCGGCCAGCAGCGCGCCGACGATCCGGGCCCGCTCGGCCTGCGCACCCGGACCGGAGACCTCGCCCAGGTCCGTCAGCCGGGCGTCCACCTCGCGCACGGTCAGGGAGGGCTCGGCGGCCGGCGGCACCGGGCGGCCGAGCACCTTCCAGCCGACGCCCAGCCGCCCCTGGGGCAGTCTGCCCGCCAGATACGGGATGACGACCGGCACGTCCTCGGCCGCCGCCTCCCGGAACAGCTCCGCGAGCAGAGCGGTCTTGCGCGACCGCGCCGAGGCGGCGGCCACCTCCCGTGACACCTGAGCCAGCCGGGCGAGCAACATGCAGTCATGGTGCACCGCAGGGGGCCGCTCCACACCTGCGCATCCGGCCGGCCGCCGCCGCGCGTGCTACGCCGGTTCCGACTCCCGCTCCGGCTGGGCCGCGAGCGCCGCGTCCAGGTCGGCGAAGAGCAGGTCGCCGTTGATGGCCGCACCGGCGCGGTAGCCCCGGCTCGCCGCGTTGACCACCTGCTCGGCGAAGCCGCTCGCGTTGCCCGCGGCCCACAGGCCCGGGACGGTCGTCAGTCCCCGCTGGTCGATCACGGGGTAGGCGCCGAACGGTGTGTCGCCCAGCTCGGCGCCCAGTTGCCGCAGGAGATCGTTGCCGGGCACCGCGCGCGGGGCGACGAAGAGGACCTCACGGGCGTGGACGCTCCCGTCGGCGAGCCGGACACCGCTCAGCCGGCCGGCCTCGGTGACGAGCCCCGCCACCTCGCCCGGCACGACGCGCACTCCGGCCGCCGCCAGCCGGCGCAGGTCGGTGTCGGACAGCTCGTCCTCGCCGAGCCGGTGCAGGAACAGCGTCACGTCCCCGGACCACTGGCTGACCATGAGCGCCTGGTGCACGCCCAGCGGGGTCGTCGCGAGCACGCCGAAGGCCCGGTCGCGCACCTCCCAGCCGTGGCAGTACGGGCAGTGCAGCACGTCGTCGCCGAACCGCTCGGCGAGCCCCGGAACGTCGGGCAGCTCGTCCTTCAGTCCGGTGGCGACGACCAGGTGCCGGGCGTGGACGGTGCGTCCGCCCGCCAGGGTCACGTCGAACTCGCCCGCGGTGTCCCGTACGGCGCGCACCGCCCGGTCCCGGACCAGTCCGACCCCGTACCGCGCGATCTCCTCGCGGCCGGCGGCCAGGAACTCGGCGGGCGGCATGCCGTCCCGCGACAGGTAGCCCTGCATGTGGGCGGCGGGCGCGTTGCGCGGCTCGCCCGCGTCGACGACGAGCGTACGGCGCCGGGCCCGGCCGAGGACCAGTGCGGCGGAGAGCCCGGCCGCGCCGCCGCCGACGACGACCACCTCGTACCGGTCGCGTCCCTCGTGTCCGTCGGGCCCGTCATGCCCGCCGCGCGGCTCGCTTTCGGTCGTCTGCTCCGGCTCGGTCATGGTGACCATCTCCCTCTCGTCGCGCCTTTCCTCGCGACGGTCGCTCCAAGCGTGCGGGATTGACAAATGGCTTTGCTGATTCTGCAATGGCGGGTATGGCGAGGGACACGACGGACGCGATGGGCGGTACGGGCGCGACGGACGACGTACTGGCGGGTGTGGGACCGAGGCTGCGGCGGATCCGCAAGGAGCGGGAGGTGACCCTCGCGGGCCTGTCGGAGACCACCGGCATCTCCGTCAGTACCCTCTCGCGGCTGGAGTCAGGGCTGCGCAAGCCCAGCCTGGAGCTGCTGCTGCCGATCGCGCAGGCCCATCAGGTGCCGCTCGACGAGCTGGTCGGCGCCCCGCCGGTCGGGGATCCCCGGGTGCGGGCCAGACCCATCGTGCGCGGCGGCCGCACCCACTGGCCGCTCACCCGGCAGACCGGCGGCCTCCAGGCGTACAAGGTGCTCGAACCACGGCGCAAACAGGACCCGGACCCGCGCACCCACGAGGGCTACGAGTGGCTGTACGTGCTCTCCGGGAAGCTGCGGATCGTGCTGGGCGAGCACGACGTGGTGCTCTCGGCGGGCGAGGCCGCGGAGTTCGACACGCGCGTGCCGCACTGGTTCGGATCGACGGGGGAGGGGCCGGTGGAGTTCCTGAGCCTGTTCGGACCGCAGGGCGAGCGGATGCACGTACGGGCGCGGCCGACGCGGTCCACGCGGCGCGGCGGGCGCGAGGAGGGCGACTGAGGCTGCCTGTACCGCGAGTACTCCGGGTGGTCCGGAGTTCCCCTCGGAGCGAGTGCTCCCTGGAGTTCCCCTCGCGGCAAGCGACCGCTTAGTATGCCGTCACCGATCGGACGACGCAGTTTCGCGGAGGCGGGCGCATGCAGGCATGGCGAGTGCACGAGAACGGCGAACCGAGCAAGGTGATGCGTCTGGAGGAGACCGAACGGCCCGTGCCCGGCGCCGGTCAGGTCCTCCTCGCGGTGCGCGCCGCCAATGTCAACTTCCCGGACGCCCTGCTGTGCCGCGGCCAGTACCAGGTGCGGCCGCCGCTGCCCTTCACTCCCGGAGTGGAGATCTGCGGCGAGACCGAGGACGGCCGCAGGGTCATCGCCAACCCGGCCCTGCCCCACGGCGGTTTCGCCGAGTACGCCGTCGCGGACGCCGCAGCCCTGCTGCCCGCGCCCGAGGCGCTGGACGACGCCGAGGCCGCCGCCCTGCACATCGGCTACCAGACGGGCTGGTTCGGCCTGCACCGCCGGGCACGCCTCGAAGCGGGGGAGACCCTGCTCGTGCACGCCGCGGCCGGCGGCGTCGGCAGTGCCGCCGTGCAGCTCGGCAAGGCGGCCGGTGCGACCGTCGTCGGCGTCGTCGGCGGCCCCGCCAAGGCGGCCGTGGCCCGGGAACTGGGCTGCGACGTCGTCGTCGACCGGCACGCCGAGGACGTCGTGGCCGCCGTCAAGGAGGCCACCGGCGGCCGGGGCGCCGACGTGGTCTACGACCCGGTCGGCGGCGAGGCGTACACCCAGTCCGCCAAGACCGTCGCCTTCGAGGGCCGGATCGTGGTCGTCGGCTTCGCCGGCGGGACCGTCCCCGCCCCGGCGCTCAACCACGCCCTCGTCAAGAACTACTCGATCCTCGGCCTGCACTGGGGCCTGTACAACACGAAGAACCCGCAGCTCGTGCGGCACTGCCACGAGCAGCTCACCGCACTGGCCGCCCGCGGCGCGGTCAAGCCGCTGGTGAGCGAGCGGGTGCCGCTGGGCGGCGCGGCGGACGCGGTGCAGCGGGTCGCCGACGGTGTCACCACCGGCCGCGTCTCCGTGCTGCCCGCGCGGGGCGAGGGGGCCGCCGTATGACCGCCGTCGCCCTGGACGCGGCCGGACTGCGCCGCCGCGCCCGCGAACTGCTCGCCGCCCACCCGCCCGCCACGACGGACCGGCTCGCCTTCCTCCAGGCACGCTTCGACGCCGGACTGGCCTGGGTGCACTTCCCCGAAGGGCTCGGCGGACTCGGCGCCCCCCGCACCCTCCAGGCCGTCGTCGACGCCGAACTGGAGGCAGCGGGCGCCCCCGACAACGACCCGCGCCGCATCGGCATCGGCCTCGGCATGGCCGCCCCGACCCTCCTGCGCCACGGCACCGACGAGCAGAAACGGCGCTTCCTGCGGCCCCTGTGGACCGGACAGGAGGTCTGGTGCCAGCTGTTCAGCGAGCCGGGCGCCGGGTCCGACCTCGCCGCCCTCGGCACCCGCGCCGTCCGGGACGGCGAGGACTGGATCGTCGACGGCCAGAAGGTGTGGACCTCCAGCGCCCACCTCGCCCGCTGGGCCATCCTCCTCGCCCGCACCGACCCCGCGCTGCCCAAGCATCAGGGCATCACCTACTTCCTGTGCGACATGACCGACCCCGGGGTAGAGGTCAGGCCGCTGCGCCAGCTCACCGGCGAGGCCGAGTTCAACGAGGTCTTCCTGACCGGCGTCCGCATCCCCGACGCCCACCGCATCGGTGAGGCCGGCGACGGCTGGCGGGTCGCGCGGACCACCCTGATGAACGAGCGCGTCTCCATCGGCGGGATGCGGCTGCCCCGCGAGGGCGGCATGATCGGCCCGGTCGCCAGGACCTGGCGCGAACGCCCCGGGCTGCGCACCCACGACCTGCACCAGCGGCTGCTGACCCTGTGGGTGGAGGCCGAGGTCGCCCGGCTCACCGGCGAGCGGCTGCGCCAGCAGCTCGCCGCCGGACAGCCCGGTCCCGAGGGCTCCGGCATGAAGCTCGCCTTCGCCGGCCTCAACCAGCGCATCAGCGGCCTGGAGGTCGAACTGCGCGGCGAGGAAGGGCTCCTGTACGACGACTGGACCATGCGCCGCCCCGAACTCGTCGACTTCACCGGCCGGGACGCCGGATACCGCTATCTGCGTGCCAAGGGCAACAGCATCGAGGGCGGGACCAGCGAGATCCTGCTGAACATCGTCGCCGAGCGCGTCCTCGGCCTGCCCGCCGAACCGCGTACCGACAAGGACATCGCCTGGAAGGACCTGGCCCGATGAGCACCCAGCCGGACCCCCTGTCCGCCGGAGCGGCCCGCCCGCACGCCGGGCCGGACCTCCTGTACTCCGAGGAGGAAGAGGCGCTGCGGGCCGCCGTCCGCGACCTGCTCACCGACCACTGCGCCGCGCCGGACGTGCTCGCGCGCACGGAGTCGGACACCCCGCACGACGTACCGCTGTGGCAGACCCTGGCCGCAGGCATGGGCCTGGCCGGGCTGCTGGTGCCCGAGGAACTCGGCGGCCAGGGCGCCACGCACCGCGAGGCCGCCGTCGTCCTGGAGGAACTGGGCCGCGCGGTCGCGCCCGTGCCCTACCTGACCAGCGCGGTGGTCGCCACCGAGGCGCTGCTGGCCTGCGGGGCGGACGACCTCGTCACCGCGCTGGCCACGGCCGCCTCGACCGGCGTGCTGGCCGTCGCCCTGCACACCGCCCCCGGCGCACCCCACGCCGTCGTACGCCACGAGAACGGCACCCTGCACGGCGAGCTGACCGCCGTCGCCGACGCGGCGGTCGCCGACGTCCTGCTCGTACCCGCCGACGACGGCGGCCTGTACGCGGTCGACGCCGCCGCCGCGACCGTCGTCCCGCAGGTGCCCCTGGACCTGACCCGGCCGCTCGCCCGCGTACGCCTGGACGGCGCCGCGGGCCGTCGCCTCGGTGACGCGGAACCCGCCGTGCGCCGCGCCCTGCGCGCCGGGGCGGGGCTGCTCGCCTCCGAGCAACTGGGCCTGGCCGAGTGGACGCTGACACAGACCGTGGCCTACCTGAAGGAGCGCAAGCAGTTCAACCGGCCCGTCGGCGGCTTCCAGGCCCTCAAGCACCGGCTCGCCCGGCTCTGGCTGGAGACCGTCCACCTCCGCGCCGCCGCACGCAACGCCGCCGACGCGCTCGCCCGCGACGAGGACGCCGACGTGGCGGTCGCCGTCGCCCAGGCCTACGCGGCCGCCGTCGCCGTGCACGCCGCCGAGGAGGCGGTGCAGCTGCACGGCGGCATCGGCATGACCTGGGAGCACCCGGTGCACCTGTATCTGAAACGGGCCAAGTCCGACGCGCTCGCGTACGGCACCGCGGGCGTCCACCGGGAGGCGCTGGCCGCGCTGGTCGACCTCCCGGCGCCACCGGCCGCGCCCGCGCCCGTCGGCTGACCCGCACCGGCGGAGGTCCGCCCCCGTGCCCGGACCTCCGCTGCACCTGGCCCGTCCACCGTCCCGACCGCCGGCGGACCACCGGTCCCGGCCGCCGGCGGACCACCGGTCCCGGCCGCCGGCGGACCACCGGTCCGGGCCGCCGGCGGACCACCGGTCCGGGCCGCCGGCGGACCACCGGTCCGGGCCGCCGGCGGACCACCGGTCCCGGCCGTCGGCGGACCACCGGTCCGGGCCGCCGGTGAACACGGGCGGACCATCCGGCCAACTCCCTTCGCCTGAGAGCCCGTTGGGCCTGTGCGCCGCGCATACTCCCTTGAGGTCCCGTACGCCCCTCAAGGGAGGCAGAGCATGGCCCTCACCACCCGTCGCAGAGCCCTCACCACCCTCGGTGCCGCCCTCGCGGGCACCGTCGCCCTGCCCGCCGCGCGGGCCGCCGCCGGTGACCGGCGGCCCGGCCCGCGCCCGCTGTGGCGCGCCCACGCGCACAACGACTACGAGCACCCGCGCCCCCTCCTGGACGCCCTCGACCACCGCTTCGGCAGCGTCGAGGCCGACATCTACCTCGTCGGCGGACAGCTCCTGGTCGCCCACGACCCGGCCGACCTCGACCCCCGGCGCACCCTCGAAACCCTCTACCTCGACCCGCTGGGCGCCCGCGTCCGCTCCCACCACGGCTCCGTCTACCCAGGCGCAGCCGCCCGGCCGCTCCAGCTCCTCGTCGACATCAAGACGGAGGGCGCCGCCACCTACCGGGAACTCGACCGCCGTCTGACCCGCTACCGGCACCTGTTCACCAGCTGCGCCCACGGACGCGTCCGCCCCGGCCCGGTCACCGCCGTGATCTCCGGCGACCGCGCGGCCCGCGGCCCGATGGAGGCCCAGACGGTGCGCCGGGCCTTCTACGACGGACGGCTCACCGATCTCGGCGGTCCCGCGCCCGCCTCCTTCGCCCCGCTGATCAGCGAGGACTGGACGTCGCTCTTCACCTGGCAGGGCACCGGCCCCTTCCCGGCCGCCGAGCGCCGCACGCTGCGCGGCATCGTCGCCCGTGCCCACGCCCACGGGCAGCGGGTGCGGTTCTGGGCCACACCCGACGCTCCCGGACCCGCCCGCGACGCCCTGTGGAGCGAACTGCTCGCCGCGGGCGTCGACCACCTCAACACCGACGACCTCGCCGGTCTCGAAGCCTTCCTCGACGCCCACGCCCACGAGGGCCGCGGCGGACGCCCGGCCAGGCCGTAGGACCGCTCGCGCGGCCACCGGCAGAACCACACGTTCGGCGGACACGTCAGCCGCCCGGTCGAACCCTCCGCTACGCCACACTTGCGGCCGAAAGCCGCGAAGTGGGCGTGGCGGAGGAGGTTGACGATGGCCATTTCCATCTCGGTGGTGCTGCTGCTCGCGATCCTGGCGATCATCTTCGTGCGCAACGGCGCCCTGAAGTGCTCCCATGCCCTGGTCTGCGGCATGCTCGGCTTCTTCCTGGCCGGCTCCAGCATGGCGCCCACCATCCACGAGGGGCTGGCGGCCACCGCCGAGATCGTCAGCAGCCTGCGGCCCTGACACGGTGGGGGTCCGCGCCCCGCGCTGCCTGCCCGAAGGACGGGTCACGCGCCGGAGAACACCCCGACCCCGTTGGCGACCGCCCGTTCGGCGCCGTCGCTCGGATGGTTGCGCACCGTCACCTTCGTGGCGCCGGGCTCCCGGGCGACCAGCGTGCTGGAGCCGCCGCCGTCCAGATTGAAGCCGTCGCTCGCCCCCAGGTCGCGCAGGGCGGCGGCCACCTCGGCGAGGGTCAGCCCGCTCCGGTACGCGGACGCCCCGTCCAGCGCCAGGAGCAGCAGCCGGTGCCCGCCGTCCGCGATGCCCACGGCGGTGCGCACGGCCGCCGTCGCCCCGTCGAGCCCGGACACCGCCGCGCCGCCGCGCAGCACCGGGAAACCGCCCACCGCGAAGGCGTACGGCACTCCGGAGGCCGCCGTCACCCGGTGCTCGACCCGCACCGCCTCGCCCACGGAGAGCGCGCGCAGCCGCTGCGCTCCCGCCTCCCGGCCCACCAGCACCGTGGTGCCGTCCGGGACGGCGCCGCTGCCGGGAGCGCCGGCCGTCCGGGTCACCCTGCCGTCCCGGACCGTCACCTCGTAGGTGTCCTTGCTGCACGGCGCGCCGCGTTCGGTGTCCGTGCCGCAGACCGTCCGGGCCCGGGAGACGGAGCCCCAGTCGGAGGTGTAGGCACCGACCGAACCGACCGGCAGCGCGTACTGGTTGAAGCCGCCGAGCTTCACCTGCCCCTCGGGCGTGGTCACCGTCCCGGACAGGGCCAGCCGGTCGAGGCGCGCCCTGCGGTCGGTGCCCACGCCGAGCACGTCCTCGGTGGTCGTACCGGGCGGCAGAGCCGGGCCGAAGCGCTGGCCGCGCGGTACGGCGGCCTTGAGCGCGCGCCTGTCCGCGATCTCCGGACCGACCGAAGCGCCGGTCGCCGCGACGCCGGGGTGCTGGGTCTCGGTGATGTCGAAGAAGTCCCCGTTGACCCCGGCGAGCGCCCCCTGTGCGGTGGCCAGCCGGGACACGGTGCCCCGCGCCGCCACGGCGTCCGGGTGCAACAGGCCGACGCGCACGTCCTTGTCGTCCAGATCGACGCCGATCACATGCACCCGCACCGTGCCGTGCGCCGCGGCGAGGTCGAACTCGCGGTACTCCACCCCCGGTGCGATCTGCTCGGCGCCGGGCGCGCCGCTGGCCGGCGCCGCCGCTCCCACCAGGGCCGTGCCCGCCAGCGCGCCGCCGGCGAGGAGAACGGCCAGTGCCGTGGTGAACCGCCCGGCGCGCCGCGCCGCCACAGGTCCCGCTGTGCCCACCGTGCCCCCTGATGTGTCGTCAACTCGGTACGGACACAGGGCAGTGCAGCAGAAGCCGGTGTCTCAGGAGGTACCCGGACGCCGACGACGCGGGAACAGAGGGGAAAACGCACTCCTTCGGGTGTCTTCGGCCGCACGCCTCCCGCCGGTTGCGCCTGGACCGGTGCGGGGAAGGGCCGGGGGGAGGGCAGTCCTCAGCGGTGCCCGAGGACGTTGACGACCCGGCCGTTGGGATCGCGGACGAAGAAGCGGCGTACACCCCACTCCTCGTCGGTCAGCGGATGCACGATCTCCGCGCCGCGTTCGCGCAGCACGGCATAGGCGGCGTCGACGTCGTCGACCTCCACGCTCAGATCGGGTGCGACCGGCGCCGTCCGGTCCTCACCCATGAAACTGATCTGCGCGGCCGGGTTCACGGTGGAGGCCAGGGTCCTGATCCACCCGTGGTCCATGACCTCCTCGAAGCCGAGCAGCCCGTAGAAGTCCGCGCTCTCCTCCAGGGCTTCGGAACGGACGTTGGGGACGACACGGCGGACCTGCATCGGGCGGCTCCGGTGATCAATGGTCTCCGCGGACGCGCGAGGTGCCGTACGCGGACGGACCCGGCCAGCCTAGCGAACCGCCCCGGGAGAGGGCCGAGTCGGGCAGGTCCTGGTCCGGCCCCGGTCCGATCCAGGTCCGATCCAGGTCCTGGCTCGGTGCATGCTCGGTCAGGGTTTGGCCGTGCTTCGGTTGGGCTTCGGCAGGGTGCCGGGGGCGGGGTACGGTCCGCGGTCGGCCCGGTGTCGGTCCTGCGGTCCGGGGGCGCGGACAAGTCGGCGGCAAGTCGGCGTCAGGGGGCGTCCGCCACGGACTGCTCGGTCCACACCGTCTTGCCCGTCGCCGTGTAGCGGACCCCCCAGGCCTGGGCGAGCCGGGCGGCGATGAACAGCCCACGCCCGCCCTCGTCGGCGGAGCGCGCGTGCCGCAGATGCGGGGCGGCCCGGCCGGCGTCGCTCACCTCGCAGGTGAGCGTACGGTCGTGGATCAGGCGGAGTTCGAGCGGCGGGTCTCCGTACAGCACGGCGTTGGTGACGAGTTCGCTCACGATGAGCTGGGTGTTGTAGGCGGTCTCGTCGTCCACGCCCCACGCGTCGAGCTGTTCACCCGCGAGGGCGCGGGCCGTTCCGACGGCTGCGCTGTCGTCGTCGAGCCGCCAGCAGGCGAAGGCGTCGGGCGGCAGGGACCGGGTGCGTGCCACGATCACCGCGGCGTCGCCCGCCGCCAGGTCCTTCGGCAGCGCGTAGACGACGGCGTCGCACAGCTCCTGGAGCGGCCGGTCCGCGTAGTCCGGCGCCGAGCGCAGCGCCCGGGAGGAGTCCGCGAGATAGGCGGTGACCCGCGGGTCGCTGGTGAACACCAGCACGCTCCCGGCGGGCACCTCGAACTCGACGGTCGCGAACGGCGCGTCCTCCGCCATGCCCAGCGGCGGCCCGGCGGGAACATCGGGGACGTCCACGCTGTGGTCGGGACGGATCACCACCGGGGCCAGATCACCGGCCGCCGCCGCCACGCAGGTCCCGGTCAGCGGGTCGTGGACGGCGTACACGCAGTCGGCGGTCAGCGCCTCCCGGCGCAGCGGATCGCCCAGCGGCAGGTTCGCCCGCTCGAACGCGAGCTGCGCCGCCGTGTCGTGCAGGCGGGCCAGCAGTTCGTCGGCGGAGAGGTCGAACGCCGACAGGGACCTGAGGACCGTGCGCAGCTGACCCATGGTGGCCGCCGCGTTCAGACCCCACCCGGACACGTCCCCGACGACCAGCGCGGTCCGCCCGCCGGACAGGGCGATCGTGTCGTACCAGGCGCCGGGGTCGGCACCGGTGAGCGACAGATAGGCGGTCTCCAGCGACGCGTGGGACTCGGGGCGGCGGGGGAGCAGCTGACGGTGCACCGTCGCGGCGACGGTGTGCTCCCGGATGAAGCGCCGTGCGTTGTCGACGCACAGGGCCGCGTGCGCCGCCAGTTCGACCGCGAGCTGCCGGTCGCCCGCGTCGAACGGCGGCGACTCGTCCGTGCGGTACAGGCTGACCAGCCCGAGCGCCGCATCGCGCAGCGCCAGCGGCACCACCAGCAGCGTGTGGGAGTCCGAGGAGTGCATGGCGTCCGCCCGCGGCGGGTCGGCGGGCATCCACGGCGCCCGCGGGCGCAGCGGCACCACCCGAGGACGCAGATCGGTCAGCGCCTGGGTGAAGGGCGTGGGCCCCGGCAGCCGTCGTACGTCACCGACCGGGTGCGCCTGCGGCGGATGCGTGCGGCCGCTGCGGAACGCGGTGCGCATCAACGGCGTACCCGGCGGCAGCGGAGCCGGCGGCGGCTCGTCGCCGCGGACCACCGAGTCCACCACCTCCACCACCGCGATGTCCGCGAACTCCGGAACCAGGGCCTCCACCAGTTCCTCACCGGTCACCATCGGGTCGAGGGTGCGCCCCACCTGTCGCCGTACCGCGTCGAGGACCCTGGCGCGGGAGCGCCCCCGCTCCCGCTCGGTGACGTCAAGCGCGGTCACCGCGAGGCCCAGCACCCGCCCGTCGTCGCCCTCCAGCCGCATGGCGGTGGCCTCGAAGCAGCGCTCCTCCGGCGGCTCCGCCCGGACGCACGCCTGCACGAGCCGCTGCCACAGGGGCTGACCGGTCTCCAGCACCTCGCGCAGCGCGGTCTCCAGGTCGTTGTCCTCGACCATGCGGTAGACGTCGCGGACCGGCCTGCCCACCAGGTCGTCCGGAGAGGTCTTCCGCATCCCGGTCGCCGCGGTGCTCAGCCGCACCACGCGCAGATCCGGGTCCAGCAGGTGCAGTCCGACCGGTGAGCGGGTGAAGAGCGCCTCCAGCATGGCGGCCGAGATCTCGTCCGTGGGCCGTCCGGGATCGCCGTACGCCACTGGGACCTCCTTCGGCCGGCCGGTCCGTCCGCCTCCGCCGCGCGCCGGGCCCGTGCCCACGGTGCGGGCTTCCAGCGTGCTCCGCCCGGGAGCCCGCCGCACGCGCAGCGCTCGGTCCACGGCGTGCGGCGTGCAGGTGTGCGGCGGGCAGGTGTGCGGGTGCGTGGCGCGCGGGTGGGTGGTGCGCGGGTGGGTGGTGCGCGTGTGGGCGGCGGGCGGTGCGGTGTGTGGCGGGCGCCCGGTGGGGCGCCCCACCGCCGTCACATGAAGTTGACCATTCTCAGATAGCGGACCCAGTCCCAGTGCGGTCCCGGATCGGTGTGGTCCGTGCCCGGCACCTCGTAGTGCCCGATGATGTGCGAGCGGTCCTTGGGGATCTGGTGCCGGTCGCAGATGGCCGCGGTGAGGCGCGCCGACTGTTCGTACAGCGCGTCGGTGAAGTACGCGGGCTGGTCCACCCACCCTTCGTGCTCGATGCCGATGCTGTGCGTGTTGTAGTCCCAGTTGCCCGCGTGCCAGGCGATGTCCGCCTCGCGGACGCACTGCGCCACATGGCCGTCGGCGGAGCGGACGAGGTAATGCGCCGACACCTTCTTCTGCGGGTTCTGGAAGATGGCGAGGGTGTTGGCGTACGTCTCCTGGGTGACGTGGATGATCACCCGGTCGAAGGAGTAGCTGGTGGGCCGGTCGGACGCCGTGTAGTTGGAGGAGGAGGCCGGCAGCCACTCGGTGGGTGGATACCCGGCGCTCAGCGGACGGGGGCGCGCGGCTGCGGGGGAGGCGGGGAGCAGTAAGGCGGTGGGGACGGCGGCGAGCGCTGCGGCACCCCGCAGGATGCGCCGTCGGCTGGGCTGGGATCCTGCCCGGTCCATGGGCGACGACCTTTCTCGTGTGTGGGGGTCTCGTGTGTGGGGGGCCTCGCTTCTCGTGGGGGATGCGAGGTGGGGAAGCGTGTCGCCGGCGGGGGTGCGTGCCGAGGGTGCGTGCCGGTGGTGCGGGTGTCTGTCGGCGGGATGCGCGTAGATGCCGGCGGTCGGGATGCGCGTAGATGTGGGGGCGGGGGCGGGGGCGAGGACGGGTGTCGGTGGCGGTGAGTCTCGCGCACGGCCGGTCGCTGGGTGCGGAGCCGGGCGGCGTGTCCGGTCGGTGTCGCCCGCCCCGGCGGTGCGGGGATCGACCGGGTGGGCGCGGGCCGTCGTCGTGGGCCGCAGGGCCGGCGGACGGCGTCTCGCGTGAATCACGGTACGGCGCCGCCGGGTTGGACAGAAGGGCGCGGCAGGGATCCGTGGACGCGCGGCGCGTTGTGGAGAACTCGGCCACCCGGACGAGTGAAGTGCAGCGGGTTTCAGACGTGTTCGGCCACGGCTGACGGGTCGTCGAGGACGGCACGCACCACCGAGTGCGCGGCGCCCAGCAGCGGTCCCTCGGGGCCGAAGGACGAGACGGACACCGGGCAGGCGGGGCCCGCGGTGCGCCGGTCCAGTTCGGCCTCGAGCGAGGGCAGCAGCCAGGGCGCGAGCCCGGCCAGCGCGCCGCCGAGCACGACGGTCTCGGGGTCGAGCAGATTGACCGCGCCGGTCAGCGCGACGCCCAGCGCCCGGCCGGCGTCCCGCAGTGCCCCCCGCACCCGCGCGTCCCCGGCGGCGGCACGAGTCGCGAGCAGTCCGACCCGGCCCTCGCCCGCCTCCAGCCCGGCGGCCCGCAGCACGGCCTCCTCACCGGCGTACTGCTCCAGGCAGCCGCGTCCGCCGCACGGGCAGGCGGGGCCCTCCGGCTCGACCGGGACGTGCCCCAGCTCACCGGCGAAACCGCGGGTGCCGCGCAGCAGCCGTCCGTCGACCACCACCGCGGCGCCGATGCCGATCTCCGCGGACACGTGCAGGAAGTCCGGCGGCGTGTCCCGGCCGAGCCAGAGTTCGGCCAGGGCGCCGAAGTTCGCCTCGTTGTCCACGGTCAGGGGGCACGCGCCGGGCAGCAGGGCGCCGAGGTCGGTGTCGTGCCAGTCGAGGTTGGGGGCCCGGACGACCGTACGGCCGTCGCGGGCGACCAGGCCGGGCACGGCGACGGCGAGCCCCGCCGGCCACAGCCCCTGGTCCCGCGCCTCGGCGACGACCTCGGATATCAGCGCGCCGAGGTCCGCCGCCACCGGTTCCGGGGCCCGGCCGCGGTTCGTGCCGTGTCGCACCGCCCGCGCCCGGACCGTGCCGCGCAGGTCGACCGCACAGGCCGCGAGGTGGTCGACGCCGACCTCGGCGCCGATCCCCGCCGGGCCCCGGCCGCTGACCGCGAGCGCCGACCCCGGGCGGCCCACCCGGCCGGGCCGCTCGGGCCCCAGTTCCTCCAGGAGGCCGGAGCGGACGAGCTCGTCGACCAGCGTCGACACCGCTGCCCGGGTGAGTCCGATGCGCGAGGCGACGGCTGCCCGCGACAGCGGACCCTCGGCGCTGACGGTGTGCAGGACGCGGGCGAGGTTGCGGCGGCGCATGCCCTGCTGGGTGTCGGGCTGCGGGCGGCCAGGACCGGTCGGGCGGGGCTCGTTCAGCGGTGCGGTCATGCCTGGGTCGTCCTCGGTCGGTGTCCTGCGGCGGTGGGCCGACGGTCGGTGTCCGCTGGGCCGCGCCGGTCTCGTCAGTGCTCCCGCGCGCCCCGCTCCAGCAGCGGGGCCGCGTCGGAGAGTACCCCGGAGATCCTGGTCAGCGTCGTCTCGTCCCGCTCCACCGGATCGAGCACGGGCCCGTCGGCAGTCCGCCAGCGGCGGGCGACCGCGGCCGGGTCCTCGCCGGTCAGCAGTCCCGCGGCCTGGGCGGCGGCGCCCAGCGCGACCAGTTCCCCGGCCTCGGGGATCCGCACCGGCCGCCCCGACAGCCGCCGCACGGTCTGCTGCCAGGCCGTGCCGCGGGCCCCGCCGCCGATCAGCACCAGGGGAGCGGTGCGGTCGGCGTCCTGGTCGAGGACCCGGTCCAGCGCGCCGAGCAGGGCGTGCACAGCGCCGTCGTAGGCGGCCTGGAGCAGTTGTCCCGCGGTCGTGTCGTGGCGCAGTCCGTGCAGCAGGCCGGAGGCGTTCGGCAGGTTCGGGGTGCGCTCGCCGTCGAGGTAGGGGAGCAGGGTGACGCCGGTGCCCGGTTCGACGGCCTCCCGGTCGACACCGAGGAGTGCGGCGATCCGGTCGACGGCGAGCGTGCAGTTGAGGGTGCAGGCCAGCGGCAGCCAGTCGCCGCGCGCGTCGGCGAAGCCCGCCACCGTGCCGGACGGGTCGGCCGGACGGTGCTCGGAGACCGCGTACACCGTGCCCGACGTGCCGAGGCTGAGCACCGGGGTGCCCGGAAGCAACCCGAGGCCGAGCGCCGCGGCGGCGTTGTCACCGGTGCCGGCCGCCACCAGGGTGCCCTTGGAGAACGGCAGGTCGTGGATGTCGCGGACCGTCCCGGCCACCTCGCCGGGCCGCACCACCCGGGGCAGCAGCGCCGGGTCGAGACCGATCCGGCCGAGGACGTCCTCGTCGTACGCCTCGGTGGCGGACGCCCACCAGCCGGTGCCCGAGGCGTCGCCCCGGTCGGTGGTGCCCTCGCCGGTCAGACGTTCGGTCAGATAATCGTGCGGCAGGCGCACCGACGCCACCGAACAGGCCGCCTCCGGTTCGTGCTCGGCGAGCCAGGCCCACTTGGTGACCGTGAAGGAGGCGCCCGGCACGCTGCCCGTGCGCCGCGCCCACGCCTCGGGACCGCCCAGCTCCGCCACGAGGCGGCGGGCCTGCGGCGCCGAGCGCACGTCGTTCCACAGCAGGGCCGGCCGTACGGGATCGCCGTGCGCGTCCAGCGTGACGAGCCCGTGCTGCTGGCCGCCGACCGACACGGCGGACGCCTCGCGCGCCGCGGTCCCGCACCGGTGCAGTGCAGCGCGCAGCGCGTCCCACCACTGGCGGGGGTCGCTCTCCCGGCCCTCGCCGGTGGAGACGGTGTGCGGCGCCTGCCCGCTCGCCACGACCCGGCCGGTGGCCGCGTCGACGACGAGCACCTTGGTGGACTGGGTGGACGAGTCCACACCGACGACGAGCGGACCCTCGGCTGCTGACATCGGCTCTCCTCTTCCTCGCGGTTCACGGGGCTGTGACGTGCGGTTCTCCTGGAGCGCCGGGGTGCGTGACCCGGGCTTCGCGCCGGTCGGCGCCCCCTCGTCCCTTCCCAGGGACGCGTCGGCATACTAATTTGTAAATCGCCATGACGAAATAGTCGCAAGCGAGCAAGGAGCCGCGGCATGAACTACCAGCCCACCCCCGAGGACCGGTTCACGTTCGGGCTGTGGACCGTCGGCTGGCAGGGACGGGACCCGTTCGGCGACGCCACCCGCCGCGCCCTCGACCCGGCCGAGACGGTCCGGCGCCTGGCCGGGCTCGGTGCCCACGGCGTGACCTTCCACGACGACGACCTGATCCCCTTCGGCTCCTCCGACGCCGAGCGCGACACCCACGTCAAGCGGTTCCGCCAGGCACTGGACGCGACCGGCATGACGGTCCCGATGGCCACCACCAACCTCTTCACGCACCCCGTCTTCAAGGACGGCGCCTTCACCGCCAACGACCGCGACGTGCGCCGCTACGCGCTGCGCAAGACCATCCGGAACATCGACCTCGCGGCGGAACTGGGCGCACGCACCTACGTCGCCTGGGGCGGCCGGGAAGGCGCCGAGTCGGGCGCCGCGAAGGACGTACGGGCCGCCCTGGACCGCATGAAGGAGGCATTCGACCTGCTCGGCGAGTACGTCACCGACCAGGGCTACGACCTGCGCTTCGCGATCGAGCCCAAGCCGAACGAGCCGCGCGGCGACATCCTGCTGCCCACCGTCGGCCATGCCCTCGCCTTCATCGAGCGCCTGGAGCGCCCCGAGCTGTACGGCGTGAACCCCGAGGTCGGCCACGAGCAGATGGCCGGACTGAACTTCCCGCACGGCATCGCACAGGCCCTGTGGGCGGGCAAGCTCTTCCACATCGACCTCAACGGCCAGTCCGGCATCAAGTACGACCAGGACCTCCGCTTCGGCGCCGGTGATCTGCGTGCCGCGTTCTGGCTCGTCGACCTGCTGGAGAGCGCCGGCTACGACGGTCCGCGCCACTTCGACTTCAAGCCGCCGCGCACCGAGGACCTGGACGGCGTGTGGGCCTCCGCGGCCGGCTGTATGCGCAACTACCTCATCCTGAAGGAGCGCGCCGCTGCCTTCCGCGCCGACCCGGACGTCCAGGAGGCCCTGCGCGCCGCCCGTCTCGACCAACTCACGCAGCCCACCGCGGCCGACGGTCTCCAGTCGCTGCTGGCCGACCGTTCGGCCTACGAGGAGTTCGACACCGACGCCGCCGCGGCCCGCGGCATGGCCTTCGAACACCTCGACCAGCTCGCCATGGACCACCTGCTCGGCGCCCGCGGCTGAGTCCGTGACGCGCAAGGGGCGGCACGCGCGCGTGCCGCCCCTTCCGATGACGCGTTATCAGATGCCGTGCGGCAGCCGCACGTAGGTCACCGTGGTCTTGATGCCGCTGTCCACCAGCCGCCCCTGCGCGTCGAACGCGTCCGGGCCGTCCGTCATCCCGAAGTCGTTGTCGTTGATCAGGGCGAGCGTCCGGTCGTCCACGCGCGCGATGCCCTCGATCTTCCCCGGCACCCCGGCGACCTTGCCCAGGTCGACCACGAGCCGCTTGGCGAGCACCGGCACACCGGCCGCCGCGGGATCGTCGAGCTGCTCCAGCGACGGCGAGGTGGTGTCGTCGTCCCACCGGCCGCCGAGGATGTCCGCCCGGCGGTCCAGCCGCACCAGGTGCAGCCGTGCCGCCCTGTCGGTGCGCTCCTCCACCAGCAGCCGGTCACGGCCCACCGCGACGACGGAGGAGATCTTCAGCTCGGAGGTGTCGTCCTCGCCGGGGTCGACGACGCCCACCGGGTCGAAGCGATACGCGTACTCGGCGGTGACCGCCTGCTTGCGGGGCGAGAAGCGCAGCAGTCGGGTGGTGCGCGAGGCGTCCCCGGAGTCGGCGTCGGGCAGCGACAGCGGGCTCTGCACAGCCATCACCAGGTCACCGCCCGGCAGCAGCGCGAGCCCCTCGAACCCGCGGTTGACCTTCCGGTGCAGCAGCACGGACGGCAGCGCCTCCACCACCCGGTAGTCGGCGCCGGTGAGACGCAGCCCCTTGGGCACGTACCGGGTGAGCACCTTCCCGCGCGCGGAGACGTGGACCAGCGACGGGCCGTACTCGTCCGCGAGCCAGAAGGAGCCGTCCGCCGCCCGGACGATGCCCTCGGTGTCCAGTCCGTTCGGGTTGTACGGCAGTGGGGTCCGCGCGTCGTAGGAGTACGGGGCCTCGTCGCGTCCCTCCTGGTTGGACAGGCCGGTGACGGGCTTGCCCGAGGAGGTCGTCAGGGGGATGGCGTCCAGCACCCGCACCGCGCCGCCCGACACCTTGATCTTCACGATCGCCGGGTCGAAGCCGGGCACCGGGAACGTACGGCGCTTCTTGCCGGACACCTTGATCTGGCCGTTCGGCCCACGGTCGGTGACCGTCCAGAACTCGCCCTTGCGGCCCGCCGGGTAGATGTCGCTGCCGATGCCGCCCAGGTTCACGCCCCGGTCGTCGTCCACGGTGCCCGGCAGCAGCCGGTTGCTGAACGCGCCGAGCGGTATGTCCCCGAGCGTGGCCGTGCCGACGACGCGCGCGTCGCGGGAAGGGGCCTTCCCGCCCCGGTCGTGGCCGACGGCGGCCGTGGCCGTGCCGGCTGCCGCTAGCCCGGCGAGCAGGGCGAGCGGAAGCCCCGCTGCGAGAGTGCGCCGGACACGGCGCCGACCGGGGACGTGCGAGGACATCGAGCCTCCTGAGAACCAAGTGTGCTGACAGCGGTCAGGGTTGGACGCCACGCACAACGGAGGGCTACGGAGGCGTGAACAGGAGGCGTCGGCGGGCGGTCGACCTGGGACTTTTCTCGGTGCGGTCGGTGCGGTCGGTGCGGTCGGTGCGGTCGGTGCGGTCGGCGTGTCGGGTGCGAGGGTGGCACCTTGCCGCTGACTGACCGGGCGCGGCTCACCCCGGTCCACCCCGGTCCACCCGGATCCACCCCGGTCCTGTCTGGTTTGGTTCGTTCTGGACTGGTCGGGTCGGATCACGTCCGCCGGATCGGGGCCGGTCCGTCGCGGTCCGGCCCGCCGCGGTCCGGCCCTCCGCCCTTCCGGTCCTCCGCCCTGCCGGTCCTCCGCCCTGCCGGGCCCGGTGTGTCAGCCGCCGCCCGGCCGGGCACGCGCCTGCCCAGGCGCTCTCAGGCGCTTCCAGGCGGGCTGAGGCGGGTCGAGGCGTGTCCGGGAACCTCAGACGCCCTCGTGCCCCGGTCCGGCCCCCGAGGCACCCGCCGCGGCGCCCTCCGTGCCGTCCCAGCCCTTCGCCGTGGCGAGCGCGGTCGCGGGGTCCTGGGCGGGACCGCCCGCCGGTGCCCAGTGGCCGTGCTCCTTGCGGAAGGGCCACCAACGGCCGTCCCGGCCCAGCCGGATCTGGTGGCCCGTGCCGACGACGGTCCAGCGGTTCCCCGTGCCCCGCAGGGACGGCCGGTCCTCCTCCCAGGCCGCCGCGAGGGCGGCACGCGCGCGTGCCTGTGCCTCGCCGTCGACGGCCCACTCC
The DNA here is from genome assembly GCF_058344915.1 of Streptomyces sp. PL-25. NCBI lineage: Bacteria > Bacillati > Actinomycetota > Actinomycetes > Kitasatosporales > Streptomycetaceae > Streptomyces > Streptomyces sp. PL-25. Next base: position 925,483 of record NZ_CP136997.1, on the reverse strand, counting down.
TCCTCCAGCACGGCCACACCGGCGGCGCCGCCCGTCCGCCACGCCCGCACGGCACGCGCGAGTTGGGCCCTGCTGCGCCCCGAGCCCTTGGCCAGCCGGTCCAGGAGGGCGCGATCACCGGGACCGCCCGCGGCGCCGGTGCCTTCGCAGGCGCCCTCGGCGAGGCGTACGGCGTCCAGCCCGACGGTCAGGCCGAACTCGTCCGCCCACCCCAGGGAGACGCCGTCGCCCGCCCCACTGAGCCACCTGTGGGCCCTGGCGGCGGTGCGCGCGGCCAGGAATTCCAGCGCGGCCGGATCGACCCCGGGCGCCGGAACCGTCTCGGTGCCGAGCGACGGTGGCAGACCCGGCCCCGCCGGCGGTGCGGGCAGCGGCGGCAGCGGTGGCAGGGCGGCCCCGCGGGCGTACGCCTCCGCCGCGTCCACACCGTCCGGCGGCGGCTGTTCGCCGGCCTCCGCGGCGTCCCGGGCGTGCAGTTCACCGAACAGGGTCCGCTCGTCCCGGCCGCGCATCAGCAGCAGCACGAGGGGGTCCTCGTCCAGCAGCCGCGCCACCAGGTGGCACAGTGCCGCCGTGTGTCCGCAGTGGTCCCAGGCCCCGCAGTCGCACCGGGGCTCCAGGTCACCGATGCCCGGCAGGAGTTCGATGCCGACGGCCGCGGCATCCTCGACCAGTTCGGGCGGCAGATCGCGGTCGAGCAGGGCCGCGAGGTGCCCCGAACGCTCCACGGCCACATCGAGGAAGCGAGCCCACCCGTCGTCGGAGAGCGGCTCCAGCAGGACGTCCGCCCGGTGCGCCGTACGGTCCCGGTCGTGCACCACCGCCGTGATCCGGCCCGGACGCACCGACACGGCGCCCACCGCTCCCGCGCGGGCCAGGCGCCGTCCCGTACGCACCTGCTGGGCCTCCAGCGCGGTGTCCTCCAGCGCCTTCAGCCAGGCATGGCCCCACCACGTCCGGGCGAAACCCCGCCCCTGGGCCGGGGGCAGCGCCTCGAAGATCCGCTCCGTGTCGCTCGCGTGCTCGTTCATCGGACCTCTCCTCTCAGCTCGACCAGCGCGGCCAGTTCGGCGTCGGTCAGTTCGGTGAACGCGGCCTCGCCCGACCCGAGGACCGCGTCGGCGAGATCACGCTTGCGGTGCAGCAGCGCGGCGATACGGTCCTCCACCGTGCCTTCGGCGATCAGCCGGTGCACCTGCACGGGCCGGCTCTGGCCGATGCGGTACGCCCGGTCGGTGGCCTGCGCCTCCACCGCGGGGTTCCACCAGCGGTCGTAGTGCACGACGTGCTCCGCGCGCGTGAGGTTCAGTCCGGTGCCCGCGGCCTTCAACGACAGCAGGAACACCGGCACCTCACCGTCCTGGAAGCGCCGAACCTGTGCCTCACGCTCCGCGACAGGGGTGCCGCCGTGCAGGAACTGCGACCGCACCCCGCGGGCCGCGAGATGCCGCTCGAGCAGCCGCCCCATCCGCACGTACTGGGTGAAGACCAGCACCGCCGCCTCCTCCGCGAGGACGGTGTCGAGCAGTTCGTCCAGCAGTTCGAGCTTCCCGGACCGTCCGGGGATCCTCGGCCGGTCCTCCTTGAGGAACTGCGCGGGATGGTTGCAGATCTGCTTCAGGCCGGTCAGCAGCTTCACGACCAGCCCGCGCCGGGCCATGCCGTCCGCGGCGGAGATCCCGGCGAGCGTCTCGCGCACCAGGGCCTCGTAGAGCCCGATCTGCTCCGCGGTGAGGGAGACGGCGTGATCGGTCTCCGTCTTGGGCGGCAGCTCGGGCGCGATCCCCGGGTCGGACTTGCGGCGCCGCAGCAGGAACGGCCCGACGAGCCGCGCGAGGCGCTCGGCGGCGGCCGGGTCCCGGCCGCTCTCGACGGCCTGCGCGTAGCGCGTGCGGAAGGCGCCGAGGCCGCCCAGCAGGCCCGGGGTCGCCCAGTCGAGGATCGCCCACAGCTCGGACAGGTTGTTCTCCACGGGGGTGCCGGTGAGCGCCACGCGCGCGCGTGCCCCGATGGCCCGCAACTGCCGGGCCGTGGCCGAGTACGGGTTCTTCACGTGCTGCGCCTCGTCCGCCACGACCATGTCCCAGGGCACCTCGGACAGCCGCGGCGCGTCCAGGCGCATCGTCCCGTACGTGGTCAGCACGATCTCGCCGTCGGCGAGGCCGGCCAGGTCGCGCCGCGCGCCGTGGAAGCGGCGCACCGGCGTACCGGGCGCGAACCTCTCGATCTCCCGCTGCCAGTTGCCCATGAGCGACGTCGGACAGATCACCAGGGTGGGGCCGCCGGTCGCCGGATCCTGCTGCCGGTGCAGGTGCAGCGCGATCAGGGTGACCGTCTTGCCGAGTCCCATGTCGTCGGCCAGACAGCAGCCGAGCCCCGACGACGTCATCCGCACCAGCCAGCCCAGACCGCGCGCCTGGTAGTCGCGCAGCCGGGCGGCGAGCGCGGCCGGCTGCCCCACCGGTTCCTGTGCCTGCGGTCCCGTGAGGAGGTCCCGCAGGGCCGCCAGCCATCCCGTGGGCCGCACCTCGACCCGGTGGCCGTCGACCTCGGCGGAGCCCGTCAGGGCGGCGCCCAGCGCCTGCACGGCGGTGACCTTCCGGTCCTGCCGTCCCCGGGCGCGGCGCAGTTCGTCGGGGTCGACCAGCACCCACTGGCCGCGCAACCGCACCAGGGGCCGGTTCGCCTCCGCCAGACGGTCGAGCTCCGCGCGGGTGAGCCGCTGACCGCCCAGCGCGAACCACCAGTCGAAGGCGAGCAGCGCGTCGGCGGACAGCGTCGCGCCGGGACCCGGCGCGGGACCCGCGGTGCCGCCCGCGCCGTCCGGCGGCCCGAGGGTCGCCCCGGAGGTCAGCCCGCGGGCCGTCGCCGCCGGCCAGTGCACCTCGACCCCGGCGGCGGCGAGCGCACGGGTGCCCTCCCCGAGCAGTTCGGCGATCTCCTCGTCGGCGAGTTCGACGGCGTCCGGCACGGCTGCCGACAGCAGTGGTGTCAGCGCGGGCCAGGACCGGGCCGCCCGGCGCAGGGCGAGCAGGACGTCCGTCCGCGCACGGGGACCGAACGCCTCGGCCGGGCCGCCCGATCCGGCCCAGACCTCCGCGGCGTCGGAGACCCGGGCGGGACCGCTCACACTGTGCACCTGGAGCACCGCGCGGAACCGGGGGTCCGGGCCGTCACCGTCGGCGGACTCCAGCCCCGTCACCTCGACCCGCAACGAGATCCGCAGACCCGCGTCGTGGCCCGCCGCGACCTCGGCGGCCCACGCCCGCTGCTCCGGGAGGTGCTGCGGCTCCTGTGCCGCGTAGGCAGGCCCGGCCGTGACCAGGGGCGCGGCGGGCGACCGGGGCAGCGTGTCGGCGACCGCGTCCAGGAAGGCGCGCAGCAGACGCCCGGGGTCGGGCAGCCGCGGCGGTCCGGGCACGTCGAGCGGTACGGCGTGCGCCTCGGGCGGCATCGCGGCGGCCAGTGCGCCGACCCGCTCCGCGTCCTCGCCCAGGAGGGGCGCCGCGCGCCAGGCGTCGTGGTCGGTCGCCGACAGCCCCGGCAGCAGCAGGCCGCGCGCCGTGAAGTGGAGGCCCAGTACGGCCGCCGCGCCCCAGAAGGCGGCGGCGCGGTGCCCCGGGCCATCGGCACGCGCGTGCGTGAGCACCGGCAGCGCCGAGCGCAGGGGAAGCACGACGGCGGGCACGGTCACCGGAGCGACCCCGCCGTCGCGAGCGACGACGACCGTCAGCTCGGTCACGGATGCCCGCGCGGGGGCCGGGGGAGCCGAGCCGTCGGGACGCCAGAAGGCGACCCGGCCGGAGCGCGCCGGGTCCGCGGGCAGGAACACGGCGCAGCAACGGGCGAGTTCGGAGAAGTCGGACGGTGTCGCCGGGAAGGTCCGCTGCACAGTGATGGCGATTCCTCAAATTTGACTACTGGTGGTCGGCCGCCGAGGGTACAGCACATCGGCGGCCGACCGGGAACAAGGCGTCGGTGACGTGGGCATGTCCTGCGGAGGTGTCGCTGGCCCCCCGGCGCCTGCGGGGGTGTTCCCCCCGCCCGCGGGGAGGCGGCCCCCCTGCGAGGCGGGGTGTTGGCGCCATGGCCGGGACAGGGCTTCGATCCATACGTTTTCTCAGGTCAGGCCGTTGCCGAGAGACCGGAGACCCCACCATGCCCCAGCCCGCCGCAGCCGTCGCGGACGGCACCCAGGAGAGGGCCGGCGGGTCCGCCGCCGGCAGTGAGTTCGCGCCCCTGCTGCGCACCGTCAAGGACCGGGGACTGCTGGGGCGGCGGCACGGGTGGTACGCGCGCGTCATCGCAGGCAACGCGCTGGCCCTCGCGGCGGTCGTCGCGGGGCTCTTCCTCGTGGGCGACTCCTGGTGGGCACTGCTCCTGGCGGTGCCGTTCGCCGTGCTCTTCGCCCGTACCGCGTTCATCGGCCACGACGCCGGACACGCGCAGATCAGCGGCGACAAGGCGGTCAGCCGGGCGATCGGCCTGGTGCACGGCAACCTGCTGCTCGGCCTGAGCTACTCGTGGTGGAACGCCAAGCACAACCGGCACCACGCCAATCCCAACCACCGCGACAAGGACCCGGACGTCGCCGCCGACGTACTGGTCTTCACCGGCGAACAGGCCGGGGTCCGGCAGGGCTTCCGCCGCTGGCTCACCCGGAACCAGGCCTGGCTGTTCTTCCCGCTCACCCTGCTCGAAGGCATAGCCCTCAAGGTGCACGGCTTCCAGGATCTGCGCCGTCAGTCGCCCCGGGAACGCCTCGTGGAGGGCGCGCTCCTCGTGGCCCATGTGGTGGGGTACGCGGCGCTGCTGCTCACCGTGCTGTCCCCGGGGAAGGCCCTCGCGTTCGCCGCCGTGCACCAGGCGCTGTTCGGCCTGCATCTGGGACTGTCCTTCGCGCCCAACCACAAGGGCATGGAGATGCCGGACCCGGACGGCGACCGCTGGGGGCACCTGCGCCGCCAGGTGCTCACCTCGCGCAACATCCGGGGCGGTGTCCTGACGGACTGGTTCCTCGGCGGCCTCAACTACCAGATCGAGCACCATCTGTTCCCGAGCATGCCGCGCCCGCATCTGCGGCTCGCCCAGCCCCTGGTCCGCGCCCACTGCCAGGATCTCGGCATCCCCTACGCCGAGACCGGCCTCGTCGACTCCTATCGCCAGGCCCTGCGTCATCTGTACGAGGTGGGGGAGCCTCTCAGGGTGGAGTAGCCGAGGCCGGTGCACGGGCCCTCGGGGCGCCACCGGCCGACCGGGCGGTACGGCCGCACGGACCGCACGGGCAGCCATGGGGTGACGACGGGAGTCGAGGACCCGAGGCGACCCGTAGGGGCGCGGCTCAGGGATGTCTCAGGGGCTTCTCGGGGTCGCGGACCGGAACCGCCGGAGCGGCGGAGCCGTTTTCACGACAGAGAGCGGCAGTGGCCGCGAAGGAGGCGACAGATGTCGAAGAAAGCGAAGATCGCCGCGGGTGGCGTGGCAGTCGGCCTGATCCTGTGGATCTGGCTGCCCTTCTGGGCCGTGCTCCTGATCGTGCTGGGTGTCCCGGCCGCCGCCTACCTCGCGCTGGACCCCTCCCAGCGTCGTCGGCTGCGCCGCGTCACCCGCAAGGGACTCGACCGCTGATCCGCCGGCCGCGGTCCTGATGTCCGGGTGCCCGTCCGCCCAGGGCGCAGGAGTCGACCACATCACCGCTCGCGGGCCTGCCGACGGTCCGGTCCGCGGGCGGCCGCACACCGTGCTCCACCCACGCCGCCAGAGCGTCGAAAGCGGATCGGTAACAGGGCAGGATCGGCCGCAGCCGGTCCGGATAGGTGTCGTACAGCCCGTCGACGTGTGTGCCGCCCTCGATCGTGTAGTACTGGTGCAGAGCACCCCGGCCGCTCGCGTCGACCATGCGCGCGTACACATCGGAGTCTGCGGCCCGGGGGAGCAGCGAGTCCAGATCACCGTGCAGTGTGATCAGCGGTTTGCCGATCCGCCCGGTCAGTGCCACACGGGCCACCGCGCGGTGCACGGAGGCGGGACGTGCGGCGTAGTCGTAGGCGGCGTCGGAGGGGCACGGCGCCAGGATCTGCTCCGGCGTGCTCCCGGCCGACGCTCCGGGGCAGGCCGGGTCGTAGCCGGGGTCGAACTCGGCACGGTAGATCTTCTGCGTCACCCCCCAGTACGCCTGCTCGTGGTAGGGCCACAGGAACTCCGATCCGCGCGCGAACCCCACGGCGTACAGCGCCGAGTCACCGGCCGACCCCAGGGACCGGGCCACGGCGGCGGGCAGCGAGGTGAGCAGGTTCGGACCGCCCGCCGTCCACAGGGCGCCCTCCCGGTCCACGCCGCCGTCGTACAGCTCCGGATGGTGCTCAAGCTGCCAGCGCGTGAGGTATCCGCCGTTGGACATGCCGGTCATGTACGTCCGGCGCGGTGCGCGGCCGTACCGTTCGGTGAGCACACCGCGTGCGGCGCGCGTGAGCTGGGTGGTGCGCGTGTTCCACTCGGCGACCGCCTCGCCGGGCCGGGCCCCGTCGCGATAGAAGTCGGCCGAACTGTTGCCCTTGTCCGTGGCGGCGTAGGCGTAGCCCTGAGCCAGCACCTGGTCCGAGATGGCCTTGTCCGTGGCGTACTGCTTGCGTGTGCCCGGCGCTCCGGTGACCACCAGACCGCCGTTCCAGTGGTCCGGCAGCCGGATCACGAACTGCGCGTCGTGCCGCCACCCGTGCGTGGTGTTGAAGTGCGAGGAGTCCGGGAAGTAGCCGTCGATCTGCACACCGGGCACACCGGAAGGCACGCGCGTGTCCCGGGCGGTCAGCCCGGCCTGGTCGGCCATGTCCGTGTAAGGGGTTCCGGCGAGTCCGGTGGTGGTCAGATCGGGCAGACACGCCGTCTGGACGAAGGCCGCGCCCGGCACCCGCAGCCGGCCCCCGTGCCCGCAGTGGCCGTCGGCCCCGGTCGCGGCGGCCACCGGGGCGGGCCAGGCGGCGACACCGGTCAGCAGCGCGGCGGTGGCGAGCGGGACTCCACGGGACAGACGCACGACGACTCCGGAGAGGAAGGGAACAGGGGGCTCGGGCCGGCGCACGAGGTGGTGCGGCCCGGAGCTGCCCCATCGTGCGGGGTCCGCTCCCGCCAACTCCATGGGTTGGCGCCATATGCAGAGATGAGTCGCTGTGGTGAGCCAAGACATACGCCGGCGGACGAGCCGCCACGGAACGCTCGCGGTGCGCGCGTCCGGGGAGGTCTGGGGCCGTCATGGGCGATGGCGCTCGCAGAGGCGAGAGCCGGTCGCGCGAGGGTGTCAGCTGGGGCGTACCGCCAGCCGGTCGAGGGCCTCCAGCAGACGGGGCAGCTCCGGCCCCCGGCCCACCGGCAGCACCTCGCCGGGCTCCTCGTCGAGGAGCACGAAGGCGATGTCGTCGGTCCGGGCCACCATCGACCACCCCGGTCCGTCGGCACGCAGGGTCCGTGCCTCGCCCGGAGCGAAGGACGACCTGATCCGGCCCAGCGGCGGCGGCGAGTCCACGTAGGCGCGAGCCTCCGCCAGGACACGCCGGACACCGCGATGTCCCGCGGAGGCGTCCTGCGCTGTCCGGTCCGCCACGCTTTCGCCGCCCCCGACCTCGGCTCCTGGGGCCGTCTCCGGGGCCCGCCCGGACGCCGGTCCCTCCCCGGGCTCGCGGCCCAGGCCGGAGCCCCGCCCCTGCGCGGTCTCCTCGGGTTCGCTCCCCTCCGGTCGACTTCCCCCGGCCTGGGCGAAGTACGTGGCGTCGCCGATCTGCTCCCGCCACGCCGTCCAGCGCAGGGCGATCTCATCGGCGCCCAGACGGCGCTGAGCGGGCCCCCAGACGCCGGTGTCCGGCGGTGTCAGCAAGGGACCGTCCCCCGCGTCGGGGGCGGGATCGTGCGGCGCGGGCACGCCGGGAGCCGCGACGGCCACGTCGAGCGGCCAGCCCGGCAGGGCGGCGACCACCGTGCGCTCCCCGGGCGACAGGTCGTACTCCATGCCGCAGTCCCAGGACGCGATGGCCACCGCCACCAGTGACACGTCGTCGACGGCCACGGTCCACCGCGCACCTGCGCCGTCCTGACCGAGCACCAGCCCGTACCCGTCCACCAGCGGGGCCAGACCGAGCGCCGCACAGGCTTCCGGATAGTCGTCGCCCAGCACGCTCGGGAACTGCGCGGGCGTCAGCAGGACCGCCGTCAGCACGTAGAGCGCGTCGTCCGCGGCGGCGACGGCTTTCTCGCCCGTCCCGGCCATCCCAGCCTCCCCATCGGTTCGTCCAACGGCGCGCACCCTAGTGCGCGGGCCAGGAGGTTGTCACGACTCCAGGTACCGCGCGGACCTGCAGTTTGCCACCCCGTAGGGGGCGAAACGGCCGTACCGGTGCCCCTCGGACGCCCAGAACCTGTCCGGTCGGTCATGGCGAAGACGCGGGGTGGGGCACGCACATCCGCCGCGTTGTCGTCCGTTGCCGACGCTCCGCGTCGACGCCCTCCTCCGCCTTGCGACTACACGCACCACACCCCGCTCACCCGCGCCCACAAGGCGCTGTCGCCTCCCTCCACCATGATCGGCCGGACAGGTCCTGGCCGGGCGCATGTTGCCGACACGGATGGTGCATCTGTGGCTACGCACAGTAGAGTTGGGCCTCGGACGGCAGGAGGGGTGCGCAGTGGCGAAGCGGTTCGACCGGCTCGAGCAGATCCGCCGGATGGATCCGGTGACCGAGGCGACGGAGATCCACCGGCTGACCGCGGTGTACGAGTTCCCGTGGGACTTCACCCGCGCCCTGGAACTGGCCCTCTACCGGACGTACGCCGTCCCGAGCATCGGCCGGCTGCTCGCGGAGACGGCCGAACTCACGGAGCGCTCCCAGAAGCGCTACGACGACACGGCGCTGCTCCTCGACGCCGTCATCGAGCACGGATTCGCCGGTGAACGGGGCCGCACCGCCATCCGGCGCATCAACCAGATGCACCGCAGTTACGACATCAGCAACGACGACATGCGCTACGTGCTGTGCACGTTCGTCGTGATGCCCAAGCGGTGGATCGACGCGTACGGCTGGCGCAGGCTGTCCCGGCACGAGACCGTGGCCGCCGCCGTCCACTACCGCACGCTCGGCCGGCACATGGGCATCAAGGACATCCCCGAGTCGTACGAGGAGTTCGAGGCGCACCTCGACGCCTACGAGAAGGCCCACTTCGGCTGGGACGACCGGGCGCGGACGGTCTCCGACGCCACGCTCGGCCTGATGGCCTCCTGGTACCCGCGCCCCCTCGCCCCGCTGCTGCGCCGTGCCACCCTGGCCCTGCTCGACGAGCCGCTGCTGGAGGCGTTCCGCTACGACCCGCCGTCCGCACTGACCCGCCGCTTCGTGCGTGGCGCGGTGCGCGCCCGGGGCCGGGCCGTCCGGCTGCTTCCGCCGCGCAGGACGCCGCACTTCGCGCGGCAGAACTGGGAGATCAAGAGCTACCCGGACGGCTACCGGGTGGCCGATCTCGGCACCCGCCCCGTCCCCGGCCTGCGGGGGTGCCCGGTGCGGCATGCCGGCGACTCAGCCGACGGCGTCGTCCAGTGAGTCGATCGTGCTGCGGAGCCATGCCACTTCCGCCTGGCTGGTGGCCCGCGCGACGGTGAGGATGCCGCGCCGGAAGGGGTCGCCGAGTTCTTCGGCGCGCAGCGGCCGGTCGCCCTCGTAGAAGAAGCTCGAAGGGGTCTCGAGAAAGCTCAGTCTGCGCCGCAGCACGGCCGCCTGGTCGCCCGGATCGTCCAGGTGCCTGAGGAAGGCCAGGACGGTGAACCAGCGGTTCTCGTCCGTGATGTCCTGCTGGACCGGTTCGGCGAGGCGGCGGCGCAGCTCGCGCCTGCCCTCGTCGGTGAGCGTGAGGACATGGCGCGGTGCCGCCACGGCCCCCGGTTCGGTGGCCCGTTCGAGCAGGCCGGCCTTCTCCAGCCGCTTGATCGCGGGGTAGAGCGTGCTCTCGGCGACAGGCCGTACGTGACCCGTCAGCGCGGTGATGCGTTTGCGCAGCTCATAGCCGTGCAGTGGGGTGTCGTAGAGGAATCCGAGGATGGCCAGCTCCAGCATTCCCGCATTGTCGCGTACATCCGCGGTACATCGTGCCCCTGGTACAGCAGATCAGCTGTACAACGCTCCTTTGATACATCGACTGAGCAATACCTCGTCACCGATGTATGTTCCTTGAGGGGGTCCCGGACATACCGGTGCCGTGATGCACGGAGGGTGACATGAAGCAGGCCGAGTTCGACGGAGCGGGCAGCATGATCCGCTGGACCGAGACACCCGGCGCCGAGCCCGCGCGCGTGTATGCGCACGGACTCGGCTCGATCTCGTCGGTCTACCACGCACACATCGCGGCCCGCCCCGAAGTCGTCGGGCGGCGCAGCCTCTTCGTCGACCTGCCCGGACACGGCATCAGCGACCGGCCCGCCGATTTCGGCTACACCCTGGAGGAGCACGCCGACGCCGTGGCCCGCGCACTGGACGAGGCGGAGCTGACCGGAGCCGAACTGGTCGCGCACAGCATGGGCGGGGCCGTCGCGATCGTGCTCGCCCACCGCAGGCCCGACCTCGTCTCCCGGCTGGTCCTCGCCGAGCCCAATCTGGACCCGCTCCCACCGGCGAGCGCGGGCAGCAGCATCATCGGCTCCTTCGGCGAGGAGGCGTTCGTCGACGGAGGCCACGCGCGCGTGCGGCTTCAGGCGGGACCCGTGTGGCCGGCGACCCTGCGGCTCACCGACCCGCGCGCACTGCACCGCAGTGCGGTGGCTCTCCGACGCGGCACCCGGCCCACGATGCGCGACATGCTTCTGCGCCTGCCCGTGGACCGCCTCTGCCTCCAGGGAGAACTGAGCGGCGAACTGCCGGGCAGAAGCCGTCTGGAGGAGGCGGGCGTACGCGTGGTGACCGTGCCGGACGCGGGCCACAACATCATGTTCGACAACCCGGACATGTTCGCGGCAGCCGTCGCCGGAACACTGTGAGCGGTGCCCGCCCGGTGGCCCGTACGCCGCGCGCCCTCGGGGCGCGGGACAGCGGTGTCAGCCCTCCCGGACGGCGAGCGCCAGGAAGCGGGCGTCCTCGTCGACGTACGACGTCATGCGCCATCCCGATCCGGCCAGCAGCGGTCGGAGACGGTCTTCCGCGCGGAGGTCGTCCGGTGTGATCCGGCGCCCCTGACGCGCCGCGAGCGCCGCCCGGCCGATCGGATGGAACAACGCGAGCATGCCACCGGGCCGCACCACGCGCCGCAACTCCCGCAGGTTCTCCGCGGGCCGCGGCAGATGCGCGACGAGACCGGCCGCGAAGACGGCGTCGAACGACTGGGTCCTGAACGGCAGGGCGCTGACATCGGCCAGCAGCAGCCGCCCCTCACGGTCGCGGCCGGCCCGCACCGCGGCCTCCAGCATCGCCGGCGTGACATCGGCGCCCACGACCACGCCCGACACGCCCACGGCGGCGCGCAGCGGCGGCAGCGCGCGTCCGGTCCCACACCCCGCGTCGAGCACGCGGTCGCCGTCGCCGAGTCCCAGCTCGGCGACGGCGGCGGCGTAGGCGGGGCCGTCGTCGGGGAATCTGCTGTCCCAGTCCGCGGCGCGGGCGGTGAAGAACTCCTGCACGTGCGTGATGTCGTCGCTCATGCACGGCATGATCCCGCACCACCGCGCAGGCGTGCCGGGGAAGACGGCGGGCGGGAGGCGCCGGGGGTCAGGTCAGGCCCGCGCGGATCAGCCGGGCCCACCCGATATCACCCGGCATCAGCCGGAATCAGGACCACCTGGCATCGGCCGGAATCGGGATCACCCGGCATCGGTATCACCCTGCATCGGCCGGAATCAGTCGGCGAGGTCCCGCATCGCCACGACCTTGTCGATCGCGGCCCGGACCAGAAGCTCTCCCGGCACGCCGTTGCGTTCCCCGAACTCCTCGGCGCGCTCCTCGCCCATGTAGCGGGCGCCGATCCGGGCCGCCCAGTGCCGGACCTCGTCCAGGTCCTCGGAGAGCCGGGCCCGGCCCTGCACCACCACGAAGGTGAACGGTGGCCGGTCGTCGTCCACACAGAGCGCGAACCGGCCGTCCCGCACCAGATTGCGCCCCTTCACCGTCTCCTTCCCGGTGTTGAAGACCACGTCGTCCCCGTCGAGCAGGAACCAGATCGGCGCCACATGCGGGCTTCCGTCGGCCCGGACGGTCGACAGCTTGCCGGTGCGGGTGCCGTGCGAGACGAACGCCCGCCATTCCTCGTCGGTCATCTTCTGTGCCATGCCCCCATCCTGCTTGCCGGGGCAGGAACAGTGGGGAAGGCTGGCGGGAGATCCTCCGATCTGGAGGAGACGACGCATGGGGGGCGAACAGATCATGGAGCACAACCGCACACTCGGTTGGCTGCTGGACGACCTGACCGAGCGGGTGGGGAACGTCCGGCACGCCCTGGTCCTGTCCACCGACGGACTGGTCACCGGAGCCAGCACGGGCCTGCGCCGCGAGGACGCGGAGCACCTGGCCGCCGTCGCGTCCGGCCTGCACAGCCTCGCCAAAGGGTCCGGGCGCCATTTCGGCGCGGGGTCGGTACGGCAGACGATGGTCGAGTTCGACGACGCGGTGCTGTTCGTGACCGCCGCCGGCGCGGGCAGCTGCCTGTGCGTCCTCAGCAGCGCCGAGGCCGACATCGGCCTGATCGCCTACGAGATGACCCGGCTGGTGAACCGGGTCGGCGAGCATCTCGACGTCGCCACTCGCCAACCCGAGCGTCCCCCCACAACTGACCTCTGACCAGCGCGTTCGCGGGTCACCCGTGAGTTATCCACAGGCTTGCGCCGAAATGCGCGGTTCCGGCTACGGTTTTTGGTGTGCGAGCGCGGCAGGCGCGAGCAACTCACCTCACGGGGGACCCACATGTCCGGCACCACCATCACGCACGCATCCGTATCCGCCCTCGAGCCGGTCTCCGGGAATCCCGGCGCGTCCGTCGGCCAGAGCCGAGCCGCCAAAGAACTGGGACTGAAGCGCCGCGAGTTCGAACTGGCCGTGGGCCTCGGCCACATCCGGACGCTCGCCGACGACGGCGGAGGCGGCTGCCGCGTGGAGCGAGCCGAGATCGAGAGGCTCCGGGCACAGGAAGGCTTTCCGCAGGCGCTGCGCGATCGGGTGGAGGCAGTGGGCACCAGGCAGGCCGCGCAGATCATGCGGATGATCACGGTCCGGTTCACCCGCCTGGCCCGGCTGGGTCTGCTCGTGCCCGTCGCGTTCTACCTCAATCGGTACCGGGCCGTCGTCTGGCTGTATCTCGCCGACGAGCTCCGGCAGTTCGCGGCGGACGAGAAGAACACCTCGCTGCTGACCCGGCCGCTGGCCGAGACGCTGCGGGACCAGTTGGACGCGGGCGTGGACCTGCGCCCGCGCAACTGGCGCGGGCGGCACCTGGGCTTCCTGCTCCGGCAGGCCGCCGACGACCCCTGGGCACAGGCGGCGGCCCCGGCGTCACTGCTCGACCCGCTCCAGATCTCGGAGATCATCCCCGATCCTTACGAGCGCGCCCATCTGAACCGCCACCGGACCCGGCCGCAGCCGCACGGCGCGCCCGGTTCGCCCGCCGCAGACCTCGTCGAGCACCTCTCCACGGCGCAGGACGCCGACGAGATCGCGTGGCTCCGGGCCGACTTGGCGCAATCGATGCGGGAAGCCCGCGCCCACCGGCCCGCACCGCGCCCGGCGCCGCACCACGCCGATCCGGCATCCCACCACCTTGTCCCGGGGCCGGCCTCCGGCCGACGTCCGGTCGGAGACCGGCGGCGAGCCTCCGACCGGCGTCCCGCCCTCGACAGCCGACGGCACGCTCCGGAGCGACGCCGCCCGCCCGAGCCCGCTCGGAAGCGGTCCGGACATCACCCTGGGCAGCGGCCCGCACGACGCTCGCACGGACTGCTCGGACGGCTGTTCCGCAGAGGCGCCTGACCCGCGAGCCGTGACGCGTCCGCGGCCCGCGCCACACCGCAGATCCGGCGGCGCGTCGGCGCGTCGGCACGCGAGGGTCACACCGGGCGGAACAGACCCTCCTGGACGACGGACACCAGCAGACGCCCCTCGGTGTCGTAGATGCGCCCGCGGGCCAGCCCCCGCCCGCCCGTCGCGATCGGTGACTCCTGGTCGTACAGGAACCACTCGTCCGCCCGGAACGGCCGGTGGAACCACATGGCGTGGTCCAGCGACGCCATGTCGAAACCGCGCGGACCCCAGAGCGGTTCGACCGGCAGGCGTACGGCGTCCAGCAGCGTCATGTCACTGGCGTATGTCAGCGCACAGGTGTGCACCAGCGGATCGTCGCCGAGCGGACCGACCGCGCGCATCCACACCGCGCTGCGCGGTTCGGCGTCCTCGACCTCCTCGGTGGTCCAGCGCAACCGGTCCACGTACCGGATGTCGAAGGGCTGGCGGCGCGCCATGCGCTCGAACTGCTCCGGCAGCGCGCCCAGGTGCTCGCGGACCTCGTCGGCGACCGTCGGCAGGGACTCCGGCGACGGCACCTTGCGGGCCGGCGGCAACTGGTGATCGAAACTGCCCTGTTCGGGCTTGTGGAAGGAGGCGGTCAGATTGAAGATCGTGCGGCCCTGCTGCACCGCGGTGACCCGGCGCGTCGTGAAGGACCGCCCGTCCCGCACCCGCTCCACCTGGTACACGATCGGCACCCCCGGACGGCCGGGCCGCAGGAAATACGCGTGCAGGGAGTGCACCGGGCGGTCGCTGTCCGTGGTGCGCCCGGCGGCCACGAGAGCCTGTCCGGCCACCTGGCCGCCGAAGACCCGTTGCAGGGACTCCTGCGGACTGCGGCCGCGGAAGATGTTGACCTCTATCTGCTCCAGGTCGAGCAGATCGACAAGCCTCTCGGCCGGGTTCGTCATGGGCGCGGTTCTCCTGTGTTCACGGCGGGGCGTGCGCTTCCCGGGGACCGGAGTCGGTTCACAACTGTCCGACGGCGGTCACCCGCACGATCGCACGGCCCTCGGCGTCCGAAGCGGCCAGGTCGATCTCCGCGCTGATGCCCCAGTCGTGGTCGCCGTTCGGATCGTCGAAGATCTGCCGCACCCGCCACAGCCCGTGCTCCGGCTCCTCCTTGATCACCAGCAGCTTCGGGCCGCGGGCGTCCGGACCGGTACCCAGGTCCTCGTACTCGTCCCAGTAGCGGTCCATGGCCTCGCCCCACGCCTCCTCGTCCCACCCGGACTCGGCGTCCATCTCGCCCAGTTCGGCGACCTGGTCGAGGGCGGCGAGCTCCACCCGGCGGAACAGCGCGTTGCGGACCAGGACGCGGAAGGCGCGCGCGTTGGAGGTGACCGGCTTGACCTGGTCGGCCTTCTCCTGTGCCTCCTCCGCGGTCATCCCCGCCGGGTTGGCCAACTGCTCCCACTCGTCCAGCAGGCTGGAGTCGACCTGGCGCACCATCTCGCCCAGCCAGGCGATCAGATCCTGGAGGTCCTCGGACTTCAGGTCGTCCGGGACGGTGTGCTCCAGGGCCTTGTAGGCGCTGGCCAGGTAGCGGAGCACGATGCCCTCGGTCCGCGCCAGCTCGTAGAGGGAGACCAGCTCGGTGAAGGACAGCGCCCGTTCGTACATGTCCCGGACCACGGACTTGGGCGACAGCGGATGGTCACCGACCCACGGGTGGCTCTTGCGGTAGGTGTCGTAGGCGTGGAAGAGCAGTTCCTCCAGCGGCTTGGGGTAGCTGACGTCCTGGAGGCGCTCCATCCGCTCCTCGTACTCGACGCCGTCCGCCTTCATCGCGGCCACGGCCTCGCCGCGCGCCTTGTTCTGCTGGGCGGCCAGGATCTGCCGCGGGTCGTCCAGCGTGGACTCCACGACGGACACCATGTCCAGCGCGTAGGACGGCGACTCGGGGTCCAGCAGCTCGAAGGCGGCCAGGGCGAAGGTGGACAGCGGCTGGTTCAGCGCGAAGTCCTGCTGGAGGTCGACCGTGAGGCGCACGATCCGGCCCTCGGCGTCCGGCCGGTCGAGCTTCTCGACGATGCCGCCGTCCAGCAGCGAGCGGTAGATGGCGATGGCCCGCCGGATGTGCCGCAACTGCTGCTTGCGCGGCTCGTGGTTGTCCTCCAGCAGATGCCGCATCGCCTCGAAGGCGTTGCCGGGACGCGCGATCACCGACAGCAGCATGGTGTGCGTCACCCGGAAACGCGACGTCAGGGGCTCCGGCTCGGAGGCGATGAGCTTGTCGAAGGTGGTGTCCGACCAGGCGACGAACCCCTCCGGCGCCTTCTTGCGGACGACCTTGCGGCGCTTCTTCGGGTCGTCGCCCGCCTTGGAGAGCGCCTTCTCGTTCTCGATAACGTGCTCGGGGGCCTGCGCGACGACGAAGCCCTCCGTGTCGAAGCCCGCGCGTCCGGCGCGGCCCGCGATCTGGTGGAACTCACGGGCGCGCAGGGTCCGCACCCGACTGCCGTCGTACTTGGTGAGCGCCGTGAACAGCACCGTGCGGATCGGGACGTTGACCCCCACACCGAGGGTGTCCGTACCGCAGATCACCTTCAGCAGACCGGCCTGGGCCAGCTTCTCCACCAGCCGCCGGTACTTGGGCAGCATGCCGGCGTGGTGGACACCGATGCCGTGCCGCACGTACCGGGAGAGGTTGCGGCCGAACTTGGTGGTGAAACGGAAGTTGCCGATCAGCTCGGCGATCTGCTCCTTCTCCTCGCGCGAGCACATGTTGATGCTCATCAGCGCCTGGGCCCGCTCCACCGCCTGGGCCTGGGTGAAGTGCACGATGTACACGGGCGCCTGCCGCGCCTGCAGCAGCTCCGTGAGTGTCTCGGTGAGCGGGGTGCGCCGGTACTCGTACGACAGGGGGACCGGGCGGGTCGCCGAGCGGACCACGGCCGTGGGGCGGCCGGTGCGGCGGGCGAGGTCCTTCTCGAAGAAGGAGACGTCGCCGAGTGTCGCCGACATCAGGACGAACTGGGCCTGCGGCAGTTCCAGCAGCGGGATCTGCCAGGCCCAGCCGCGGTCCGGTTCCGCGTAGAAGTGGAACTCGTCCATGACGACCTGGCCGACGTCGGCGTCCTTGCCGTCGCGCAGCGCGATGGACGCCAGCACCTCGGCGGTGCAGCAGATGACGGGCGCGTCGGCGTTCACGGAGGCGTCGCCGGTGAGCATGCCGACGTTCTCGGTGCCGAACAGCTTGCACAGCTCGAAGAACTTCTCCGACACCAGCGCCTTGATCGGAGCGGTGTAGAAGGTGACCTCGTCCCGGGCCAGGGCGGCGAAGTGCGCACCGGCGGCGATCATGCTCTTGCCGGACCCGGTGGGCGTGGACACGATCACGTTCGCCCCGGAGACCGCCTCGATCAGCGCCTCCTCCTGGTGCGGGTAGAGCGTGAGACCCCGCTCCTGGGCCCACGACTCGAAGGCTTCGTAGAGGGCGTCGGGGTCGGCGGTCGGCGGCAGCTGATCGATGAGGGTCACGCACCCATCTTGCCTGGCCGCCCGGCCCCAGCGGGAATCGGCTGCCCGAGCGAAGATCACGACCGCTACGCTGTGTCGCCGACGCGGTGTCAGCACACCGGGCCGACTGGACGACGGCACACGACGAACGGGGCGGGGAACGGCCATGATGGGACCAGCACACTCACTGTCGGGTGCCGCAGCCTGGCTGGGCGTCGGAGCGGCGGCAGCGGCGATGGACCACCCGATGCCCTGGCCGGTCGTGCTGGTCGGCGCGCTGATCTGCGCCGGGGCGGCCCTCGCCCCCGACCTGGACCACAAGGCCGCCACCATCTCGCACGCCTTCGGGCCGCTGTCGCGCTGGCTCTGCGAGATCGTGGACAAGCTCTCCTACGCCGCCTACAAGACGACACGCAAGAAGGGCGACCCGCGCCGTTCCGGCGGTCACCGCACGCTCACGCACACCTGGCTCTGGGCGGTGCTGATCGGTGGCGGTGCCTCCGTCGTGGCGATCACCGGCGGACGCTGGGCGGTCCTCGCGATCCTCTTCGCCCACATGGTCCTGGCCATCGAGGGGCTGCTGTGGCGGGCGGCCCGCGGCTCCAGCAGCGACGTCCTGGTGTGGCTGCTGGCCGGGACGAGCGCCTGGATCCTCGCCGGGATCCTGGACAAGCCGGGCAACGGCTCCGACTGGCTGTTCACGGCGCCGGGCCAGGAGTACCTGTGGCTGGGGCTGCCGATCGTGCTGGGCGCGCTGGTCCACGACATCGGGGACGCGCTGACCGTCTCCGGATGCCCGATCCTGTGGCCGATACCGGTGGGCCGCAGGCGCTGGTACCCGATCGGACCGCCCAAGGCGATGCGCTTCCGGGCGGGCAGCTGGGTCGAGCTCAAGGTGCTGATGCCGGTGTTCATGGTGCTCGGCGGAGTGGGCTGTGCGGCGGCGCTGAACGTCATCTGACCTGTTCGCCGGGCCCGGTCTCCCGCGCCCGGCCGCCGCACGGACGGCGGGCCGGGCCGTCACGACTCCTGTCGGCCGCGTCCTCCGCCCAGCCTCTGCCCCCGCTCTCCTGCGCGGCCTCAGCCCTGGCCGGAACCGCCCCCGTAGCGGCGCTCGAACCGGGCGACCCTGCCCTCGGAGTCGACCGTGCGGGCCTTGCCGGTGTAGAAGGGATGGCTCTCCGAGGAGATCTCCACGTCCACCACCGGGTATGTCTCCCCGTCGTCCCAGTCGATGGTCTCGTCACTGGACGCGGTCGACCGGGTGAGGAAGGCGTAGCCGGCGGCCCGGTCGCGGAAGACCACGGAGTGGTAGTCGGGGTGCTTGTCCTGCTGCATGGATGCTCCTCGTCGTACGGCGGTGGCCCGGAGGGCGGCGGCGACGGGGCGCGGGCGGCGAGGGCTGCCCTACAGGGACTCCTCGTCGACGACGTGCATCGCGGCCTCCTCGGCGGAGGCGGCTGCTCCGTCGATGCCCACGTCCGTGGCGACCAGCGCGCTCTCCTCGTCCTCGTGCACACCCTCGTCGGGCGCGACGAGCCGGCCCGAGCGGCCGGCACCGACCTCGTTGTCCAGGAGTTCCCCGTCGGAGCCGTCGCAGTCACCGATGCCGTCGCCGTCCGGCGCGGCGAGCTCGGGCAGCTCCTCCGACAGTCGCTGGTCCAGAGTCTCGCCCCGCCGGCGCTCGGCCGCCGTCACACCGGTGTGCTCCACGGCCCACGGCCGCTCGGGAGGGGACCAACCGCGGTCCAGGGGGTCCTCGACACCGTCGTTCTCCAGCGTGTCCTCCGAGTCGAGGACCCCCGTGTCCTCCTTGACCTCGGAGTCGTCATCGGGCTGGTAGACGTCGTCTCCCCATCCGTCGGCGCTGTCCACGGGTACCTCCAGGTGGTGGGGACGGGCCCGTTCTCGCTCCGCCCGGCGCGAGCCGGACGGTCCCCGGGCGCTCCCCGAGCCGCTTCCACCTCCCAGACTTCCACCCCTGTTCGGCACCGCGCAACGGCACGGCCGCCCCGCCCCGGCCGTGCGCCCGCCGGGACCGTCCGGGTCTCCCCGGCACCCCCGGACCGCACGCCCGCCGCCACCGCCGATGCCGACGCGCACGCCGCTGTCACCACCGTCGGCGCCGCGCGCGGTGCCCGCCGTCTCGGCGACGGCTCCACGCGCGGCGCCCCGGATGCCTCAGCCGTGCCAGGAGCGCCACAGCGCCGCGTAGGCGCCGTCCGCCGCGACCAGCTCGTCATGACTGCCCAGCTCGCTGACCCGGCCGTCCTCGACCACGGCGATCACGTCGGCGTCATGGGCGGTGTGCAGCCGGTGGGCGATGGCCATGACGGTGCGTCCGTCCAGGACACGGGCGAGGGACCGTTCCAGGTGCCGGGCCGCGCGCGGGTCGAGGAGCGAGGTCGCCTCGTCCAGGACCAGGGTGTGCGGATCGGCCAGGACCAGGCGGGCCAGCGCGACCTGCTGCGCCTGGGCCGGTGTGAGCGCGAGACCGCCGGAGCCGACCTCGGTGTCCAGGCCGTCGCCGAGCGCGCGGGCCCAGCCGTCCGCGTCGACGGCTCCCAGCGCCGCCCACAGCTCGGCGTCCGCGGCGTCGGTACGCGCCAGCAAAAGGTTGTCGCGCAGCGAGCCCACGAAGACGTGGTGCTCCTGGTTGACCAGGGCGACATGGGAGCGGACGTCCTCGGCGGGCATCCGGGACAGCTCGGCGCCACCGAGGGTGATCCGGCCGTCCCGGGGGGCGTAGATACCGGCGAGGAGCCTGCCCAGTGTGGACTTGCCGGCGCCCGAGGGCCCGACCAGGGCCAGCCGGGTCCCCGGTTCGACCTCCAGGGAGACCTTGCGCAGCACGTCGACACCCTCGCGGTAGCCGAAGTGCACCCGGTCCGCGTGCACCTTCCGCCCGTCGGGAGCCAGCGAGGCGTCCCCGGCGTCCGGCTCGATGTCGCGGACGCCGACCAGCCGGGCGATCGACACCTGCGCCACCTGCAACTCGTCGTACCAGCGCAGGATCAGTCCCACCGGGTCGACGAGCATCTGCGCGATGAGGGCGCCCGTCGTGAGCTGGCCGACCCCCAGCCAGCCCTGGAGCACGAAGACCCCGCCGACCATCAGTACGGAGGCGAGCACCGTCACATGGGTGATGTTGACGACCGGGAACAGCACCGACCGCAGCCACAGGGTGTAGCGTTCCCAGGCTGTCCACTCCTTGATGCGCCGCTCCGACAGGGCGATGCGGCGTTCGCCCAGCCGGTGCGCCTCCACGGTGCGCCCGGCGTCGACCGTCTCGGCGAGCGCGGCGGCCACCGCGGCGTATCCCGCGGCCTCCGAGCGGTAGGCGGACGGCGCCCGCCGGAAGTACCAGCGGCAGCCGACCACCAGCAGCGGCAGGGCCAGCAGCACGGCCGCGCCCAGCGGCGGAGCGGTGACGACCAGTCCGCCCAGCAGCAGCACCACCCACACCACACCGATGGCGAGCTGGGGCACGGCCTCGCGCATCGCGTTGGCGAGCCGGTCGATGTCCGTGGTGATCCGGGACAGCAGGTCGCCGGTGCCCGCCCGTTCCAGCACGCCGGGCGGCAGGCCCACCGACCGGACGAGGAAGTCCTCGCGCAGGTCGGCCAGCATCCGTTCGCCGAGCATCGCGCCGCGCAGCCGCACCTCGCGCACGAACACCGCCTGGACGGCCAGCGCCAGCACGAACAGGGCGACGGTCGTCCCGAGACGCAGTTCCCGCGTCCCGTCCGAGACCCGTTCGACCAGATCGCCCAGCAGCCACGGGCCCGCCATGGAGGCGAGGACCGAGACGGTGTTGACGGTGACGAGCAGCACGAAGGCCCGCCGATGGCGGCGCAGCAGTTCGCCCACGTAGGCGCGGACGGTCGACGGGGCGCCGACAGGCAGGGTGTCGGCCGTCGTCGGTGCCGCCGGGTCGTAGGCCGGAGGGGCCACGCCGATCATGCGGTCTCCTCGATCTCTTCCAGTTCTTCGAGCGCGTCCCGCAGGGCGCCCTCGCAGTCCTCCACGGGCGTCTCGGCTCCCGCGGCCCGCTCCTCGTCCGTCTCGCGGGTCACCACCGACCGGTACCGGGGGTCGGTGCGCACCAGCTCGCGGTGGGCGCCGACGGCGGCGACCGCGCCCTCGTGGACGAGGACCACGCGGTCGGCATGGTCCAGGAGCAGCGGTGAGGAGGTGAGGACCACGGTGGTGCGCCCGGACCGCAGGTCCTTGAGACCCTCCGCGATCCGGGCCTCGGTGTGGGAGTCGACGGCGGAGGTCGGCTCGTCCAGGACCAGCACCTCCGGGTCGGTGACGAGGGAGCGGGCCAGGGCCAGACGCTGGCGCTGGCCGCCGGAGAGGGACCGGCCGCGTTCCGTGATGCGGACGTCCATCGGGTCCTCGGCGGCCGACGACGCCTGGGCCAGAGCCGTCAGGACGTCACCGCACCGGGCCGCCGCGAGCGCCGCGTCGGCGGTGACCTCGCCCGAGGCGGGCACGTCGAGCAGTTCGCGCAGCGAACCGGAGAGCAGCACCGGGTCCTTGTCCTGCACCAGGACGACCGTGCGGGCCCGGCCGAGCGGCAGCTCGTCCAGCGGCACGCCGCCCAGGAGCACTGAGGGGCCGGGTTCCTCGGGGTGGCCGCCCAGCCGCTCCGCGAGGCGGCCGGCCGCGTCGGGGTCCCCGCACACCACGGCGGTCAGGACCCCCGCGGGCACAAGGAGTCCGGTCGCCGGGTCGTACAGGTCCCCGGAGGGAAGGGACGAGGCGGCCGCCGGCCGGTCCGCGGGACCGGGGAGGTCCGGTGCCGGAGCGTCGACCTCCGTCCGCCGTGGCCCGCTCCGGGGCGCGGTCCGTTCCAGTGACAGCACCCGTGCCGCGCGCTTGGCGGACGGGCGGGAGAAGGAGTACGCCATGGCGATCTCCTCGAAGTGGCGCAGAGGGTAGGTGAGGACCATGACGGAGCTGTAGACGGTGACGAGTTCGCCCACGGTGATGCGGCCCTCGCGGGCCAGGTGCACGCCGTACCAGACGACGGCGATCAGCAGCAGACCCGGAAGCAGGACCTGGACGGCCGAGATCAGCGACCACATGCGGGCGCTGTGCACGGCCGCCTGCCGGACCTCCTGGGAGGCGCGGCGGTAGCGGTCGAGGAACAGTTCCTCGCCGCCGATGCCGCGCAGTACCCGCAGACCGGCCACGGTGTCGGAGGCCAGCTCGGTGGCGCGGCCCGCCTTCTCGCGCTGCACGTCGGCCCGCCGGGTGGCGCGCGGCAGCAGCGGCAGCACGGCGAGTGCCAGCGCGGGCAGGCCCACCGCGACCACCACGCCGAGCGCCGGTTGGTAGACCAGGAGGGCGACGCAGACCAGCACGACGGTGACGGCCGCCGCGGTGAACCGGGAGACGGCCTCCACGAACCAGCCGATCTTCTCGACGTCGCCGGTGGAGACGGCCACCACCTCTCCGGCGGCGACCCGCCGGGTCAGCGCCGAGCCCAACTGGGCGGTCCTGCCGGCCAGGAGCTGCTGGACCCGGGCCGCCGCGGTGATCCAGTTGGTCACCGCGGCGCGGTGCAGGAAGGTGTCGCCGAGCGCGTTGCCCACGCAGACCAGGACCAGGAGGCCGCCGCTGAGGGCCAGCCGGGTGCCGGAGCGGTCGACGACGGCCTGCACGGCGACACCGACGCAGAACGGCAGCGCGGAGACGGAGCAGAAGTGCAGCAGTCCCCAGGCCAGTGCTCTCAGCTGGCCGCCGAGCTGGTTGCGTCCCAGCCACCACAGGAATCGGGGACCCGAGCGTGCGTCCGGCACACCCGGGTCGGGATACGGAAGGTCTTGAATCTGCATGACGTCCCAGTGGTTCGGGTCGAGGGCACAGGCGCCGCGGTGGCGGCGGCGAGAGTCGTGACAGGTTCGCCGCGCGAAGCAGCCGAAGGCAACCGGTTTTCCGCCGCCGTACCGGCCGGGCAACAGGGCTGACGATGTGAGAGGTGACGGGAAGCCAGTGGGACGGCCGTGCGGCCCGCTCGCGCGCGCGGCCTCGGCGTCCGGGTCTCGCGCGGGCCGGATCCAGTACCTTCTCGACCCCCTCGCCGGGCCCGTCCCACGCGCCCGACACGCTCCAAAGAGAAGCGAATAAGGCTATTTGGACCAACGTCGAGTGGATCGTCAGGTCCGGCGTGTCCAGCATGGGTTCATGCGAAGAGGCGGCGTAAGACGTGCGATGGTCGCTATGACGGCCTGTGGATTCTTTCTGACGACTCTGGCCGCGTGCGGCGGCGAGCGGACCGAGGTCCGCCACGGAGACGTCCCGAGGCCGGGTGGTCCTTCGGGGTCCGCCCGGCCCACTCCGACCGTGAAACCGGCCCGGGTCCCCGGCGTCGGTGAGCGGATGTGGCAGCGGGTCCCGGCAGGCACCCGCCAGATCCTGACGGTGTACGGGGACGGCAAGAACTCCCCGGACGGCACCGCCGTGCTGTACGAGAAGCACGGGAACGCGTGGCAGCGGGTCGACAGCTGGCCGACGCACAACGGCAAGCAGGGGTGGAGCACGGACCACCGCGAGGGCGACGAGCGCAGCCCGGTGGGCGTGTTCACGCTCTCCGACGCCGGTGGTCTCCTCGACGACCCGGGCACCAGGTTCCCGTACACCCAGGACGAGGAGGCGTTCGCGTCCCCCTACTACTGGGACGAGGCCCACTGGCACGACTTCGACTACGTGATCGCGATCGACTACAACCGCCGGACGGGCACCCGGCCCGACGACCCGACCCGTCCGCTCGGCCAGCGCAAGGGCGGCGGCATCTGGCTGCACCTGGACCACGGCGACGGCACGCTGGGGTGCGTCAGCCTCCCGGAGTCGGCCATGGAGTACCTACTGCGCACGCTGGACCCGAAGGACAAGCCCGTCGTGGTGATGGGGGACAAGGACGACCTGAAGGCGTAGTCGCCCGCGGCGGGGCGGCCGGTGGACTCAGCAGCGGTGCCCGCGCGCGGGCACCGTGCCCACGAGGGTGTCCAGCAGGTCACCGAGGACCGTGCGCTGCTCCGCGGTGAGGGGGGCCAGGATCTCCTCGGCGGCGGACCGGCGCGCGCCGTGCAGTTCTCGCAGGGCCATGCGCCCGTCGTCGGTCAGCTCGATACGGGTCACCCTGCGGTTGGCCGGGTCGGGGACCCGGCGCACCTTCCCGTTCGCCTCCAGCCCGTCCACCAGGGTGGTCACCGCGCGCGGCACGACCTCCAGGGACTGGGCGAGATCCGCCATCCGGGGCGGCTCGCCGAAGTGCGCCAGCGTGCGCAGCAGCCGGGACTGCGCCGGTGTGATGCCGAGGGCGTGCTCCTCCAGGTGGCGTTTCTGGATGCGGTGCACCCGGCGGGTGAGCCGGAGCAACTGCTCGGCGAGGGGGCCGTCGGGGTCGGGCGTGGTCATGCGGGAACAATATCAGGATGCCGCTCATTATGAGCATAGGTAACAATGAGCTAGCATCCGAAAGGCCGCCGCCGGCCGTGGTCCACCAACCGTGACCGCAGACCGCAGACCGCAGACCGCAGACCGCAGACCGCAGACCGCAGACCGCAGACCGCGCGGGCCGCGGGTCCGGCCGAGCCGCCCGTCGCAGCCATCCCGTAGGAGCCCATGCACCCCGACCGTCACCCCTCCTGGACCCCGTCCGCCGACGCGCAGGAACAGCCCCGGCAGGTCCGCCGCATCCTCGGGCTGTTCCGCCCCTATCGCGGCCGCCTCGCGGTCGTCGGCCTGCTGGTCGGCGCCGCGTCCCTGGTCTCCGTCGCCACGCCCTTCCTGCTGAAGGAGATCCTGGACGTCGCGATCCCGCAGGGCCGCACCGGTCTGCTCAGCCTGCTCGCCGCGGGCATGATCGTCAGCGCCGTGCTCACCAGTGTCTTCGGCGTGCTGCAGACCCTGATCTCCACGACTGTCGGCCAGCGGGTGATGCACGACCTGCGCACCGCCGTCTACGGACGCCTCCAGCGCATGTCCCTGGCCTTCTTCACCCGCACCCGCACCGGCGAGGTGCAGTCGCGCATCGCCAACGACATCGGCGGCATGCAGGCCACCGTCACCTCCACCGCCACCTCGCTGGTCTCCAACCTCACCAGCGTGGTCGCCACGATCGTCGCGATGGCCGCGCTCGACTGGCGGCTGACCGTGGTCTCGCTGCTGCTGCTCCCGGTGTTCGTGTGGATCAGCCGCCGTGTGGGCAACGAGCGCAAGAAGATCACCACCAGGCGGCAGAAGCAGATGGCCGCGATGGCCGCCACCGTCACCGAGTCGCTGTCCGTCAGCGGGATCCTGCTCGGTCGCACCATGGGCCGCTCCGACTCGCTGACCAGGTCGTTCGCCGAGGAGTCCGAGGGCCTGGTGGACCTTGAGGTCAGGTCCAACATGGCCGGACGGTGGCGCATGGCCGTCATCACCATCGTCATGGCCGCCATGCCTGCCATCATCTACTGGACCGCGGGCCTGGCTCTCAGATTCGGCGGCCCCGAGGTCTCCATCGGCACGATCGTCGCCTTCGTCTCGTTGCAGCAGGGCCTGTTCCGGCCGACCGTGAGCCTGTTGTCGACCGGCGTGCAGATACAGACCTCGCTCGCCCTGTTCCAGCGCATCTTCGAGTACCTCGACCTGCCGATCGACATCACCGAGCGCGAGCGGCCCGTCCGCCTCGGCCAGGTCAAGGGCGAGGTCCGTTTCGAGGACGTGACCTTCCGCTACGACGACAAGGGCGCCCCGATCCTCGACGGCATCGACGTCACGGTCCCGGCGGGCAGCAGCCTCGCGATCGTCGGCCCCACGGGCGCGGGCAAGTCCACGCTCGGCTACCTGGTTCCCCGGCTGTACGACGTGAGCGCGGGGCGCGTCACCCTCGACGGCGTCGACGTGCGCGACCTGGACTTCGACACGCTCGCCCGCGCGGTGGGCGTGGTCTCCCAGGAGACGTACCTCTTCCACGCCTCCGTCGCGGACAACCTGCGCTTCGCCAAACCTGACGCCACCGACGAGGAACTGCGCGCGGCGGCCAAGGCGGCCCAGATCCACGACCACATCGCGGCCCTGCCCGACGGGTACGACACCGTCGTCGGCGAGCGCGGCCACCGCTTCTCCGGTGGCGAGAAGCAGCGCCTGGCCATCGCCCGGACCATCTTGCGGGACCCCCCGGTGCTCATCCTCGACGAGGCCACCAGCGCGCTGGACACCCGTACCGAGGCGGCCGTCCAGGAAGCCATCGACGCGCTGTCGGCCGACCGGACCACGCTCACCATCGCCCACCGCCTCTCCACCGTCCGCGACGCGGACCAGATCCTCGTCCTCGACTCCGGCCGCGTGGCCGAGCGCGGTACGCACGAGGAACTGCTCGAACAGGACGGGCGTTATGCGGCGCTGGTCCGCCGTGACGCCCGACTGGAACCGACGACGTGAAGCCCGAGCAGAGTCGACGACGCGAGGCCTGACCGGAGCCGGAGACGTGACGCCCGATCTGAGCCGGCGACGTGACACTCGACCTGAGCCGACAAACCGACGATATGCCGGGTTTATGATCTCCGGAGCGTTACCGTGCCCGCATGCAGACGAACACGCCGTCACGGAAGACCGTCACGCTGACGCGCCGGGGCCGGCTGGCCCTCGTCGTGTCCGGGGCCGTCCTGGCGGGCACCGCCGTGGCGGTGCCGCTGCTGACCCTGCGCGAGGACGGACCGGTGCGCCCGCACGCGCTGGTGATCCCGGAGGGCTGGCGGGCCGCCCAGGTGTACGCCGCCGTCGACCGGGCGCTCGACGTGCCACCCGGCAGCACCCGGCAGACGGCCGGCAAGGGCGGACTCGGGCTTCCGGAGGTGGCCGAGGGCAACCCGGAGGGCTATCTGTTCCCGGCGACCTACCGGATCGACGACCGGTCGACCCCGCGGTCGCTGCTCTCCGCGATGGTCGGCGCCGCGGCCAGGAAGTTCACCGCGGCGCCGCCGGGCGCGGGCCCGCAGCGCACCACGATGAACCTTCACCAGGCGGTCACCATCGCGAGCATCGTCCAGGCGGAGTCCGCCACCAAGGCCGACATGGGCAAGGTGGCCCGGGTGATCTTCAACCGGCTGGAGCAGGGCATGCCCCTCCAGATGGACTCCACCCTGAACTACGGCCTGGACCGCGCCACCGTGCGCACCACCGCCGAGGACACACGGATCGACAGCCCGTACAACTCCTACCAGCGGATGGGGCTGCCGCCGACGCCCATCGACAACCCCGGTGAGGACGCGCTGCGCGCGGTGTACAACCCGGCCCCGGGCGACTGGCTGTACTTCGTCACCGTCAAACCGGGCGACACCCGCTTCACCGCGGACTACACCCAGCACCAGCGCAACGTGGACGAGTTCAACGCCCGTCGGCAGAGCCTCGCGCAGCAGCGCCCCGGGCAGCAGCAGCAACACCAGCCGGAGCAGGGCACCCGCAGCCCGCAGCCGGCGCCGAAGTGACCGGGGTCGGCGTCCGGAGGCCTCAGGCGGCGACGGCCGGATCCCCGGCCAGCAGCCGCCGGACGTCGCGGACGGCCGCGCGTCCGGCCCGGTTGGCGCCCACGGTGCTCGCCGAGGGGCCGTAGCCGACGAGATGGACGCGAGGATCGGCGGCGACCCGCGTCCCGTCGAGGCGGATGCCGCCGCCCGCCCCGCGCAGCCGCAGCGGCGCCAGATGGTCGAGCGCGGCCCGGAAGCCCGTCGCCCACAGGATGACGTCCGCCGCCAGCCGCTGTCCGTCCGGCCACTCCACTCCCTCGGGGGTGATCCGGGCGAACATGGGCCGGCGGTCCAGCACACCGTCGCGCAGCCCCTGCCGCACGGCGTCGTTCAGCGGGAGGCCCGTCACCGAGACGACGCTCCGGGGCGGCAGGCCCTGCCGGACCCGTTCCTCGACGAGCGCGACCGCGGCGCGGCCCGCGTCCTCGTCGAAGGGCCCCTCGCGGAAGACCGGCGGACGGCGCGTCACCCAGGTGGTGGCCGCCGCGTACGGCGCCAGTTCCAGCAGGTGCTGGGTCCCGGAGGCGCCGCCGCCGACCACGATCACCCGCTGCCCGGCGAACTCCTCGGGCCCGGCGTACTGCGCGGTGTGCAACTGCCGTCCGCAGAAGGTCTCCTGCCCCGGGTAGCGCGGCCAGAAGGGCCGGTCCCAGGTGCCGGTCGCGTTGATCAGCGCCCGTGCCGACCAGTCGCCCTGCGAGGTCTCCACCAGCAGCCGCCCGCCCCCGCCCTCGCGCACGGCGCGCACGTCCACCGGCCGTCGTACCCGCAGGTCGAACACGCGCTCGTACTCGGCGAAGTACGCGCCGATGACCTCCGAGGAGGGCCGCGCGGGGTCGGCGCCGGTCAGCTCCATGCCCGGCAGCGCGTGCATGCCGTGCACCTTGCCGTACGTCAGTGACGGCCAGCGGAACTGCCAGGCGCCGCCGGGGCCGGGGGAGTGGTCGAGCACCACGAATCCGCGCTCCGGCGCGAAGCCGCCGCGCCGCAGGTGATGGGCGGCGGCCAGGCCCGCCTGACCGGCCCCGACGACGACCACGTCGACCTCACGAGTGCTGTCCACGCCAGGACCAACCGCGCCGCGGGCACGGATCTTCCCCGGGATCGAGGAGGATGGGCGCATGTCACACGCCTTCACCACCCGAGTGCTGAACGTCGCCTCCGGCTCGCGGGAGCGGGTCGTGGACCTCACCCGTGACTGCGAGGAGTTCCTGCGGGAGACCTCCGACGGCCGTGACGGTCTGCTCAACCTGTTCGTGCCGCACGCCACCGCCGGTATCGCCGTCATCGAGACCGGCGCGGGCAGCGACGACGACCTGCTGGCGACCCTGCACACCCTGCTGCCCGCCGACGACCGCTGGCAGCACCGCCACGGGAGCCCCGGCCACGGTCGCGACCACGTCCTGCCGGCCCTCGTCCCGCCGCACGCCACCCTGCCGGTCGTCGGCGGCCGCCTGGAACTGGGCACCTGGCAGTCGGTCTGCCTGGTCGACACCAACGTCGACAACCCGAACCGCCAGGTCCGGTTGAGCTTCCTGGCCTGAGGCTGCCCGGCCTGGGAACTCCCGGACGCGACGTCCTGGAACGACTTCCTGGGCCGAGACTCCTTGGCCCGAGGCTTCCCGGCGCGCTCTCAGTGCGCCGGGTCCTTCTCCTGCCGTACGGTCACCACCGGGCAGGCCGCGTGCTGGGCGCAGCGCTGGCTGACCGAGCCCAGCATCGCGCGCGCGAAGCCGCCGCGGCCGCGGCTGCCCACGACAAGGATCTCCGCCCCCTGCGAGGCGCGGATCAGGATTTCCGACGGGTTGCCCTCGACGAGGTACTCGCGCATCCCGTCCGGCCGCCCGTCGGCGAAGACGGCGCGCAGCGCCTCGGCGAAGCGGTCTTTGGCCTGCTCCAGGTCGAACGTCGGGTCGATCGCGGGTCCGGTCCAGCCCGCGTCCGACGGGGTGTCCCAGGCGTGGACGGCCTCCACGACGCCGTCCACCAGTTCCGCGTACCGCACGGCCCAGCGCAGCGCCGCGTAGGACGACGGCGAACCGTCGACACCCACGACCACCCGAGGTCGCGGTCCAGAGGGTTGCATGGGCACCTCACTCGAACGTCGCTGTCCCCCCTGCGGGCGGCCCCGGAGTCCGCGGGCCTCACCTCAACGCTGCCCGGCGCGGCGCGAGCGCGCCAGCCGAGCGCGCGCGGGCGGAGCGGGCGCGGGGCCAGGGCGGGCGCGGGCGGAGCGGGCGCGGGGCCGGGGCGGGCGCGGGGCACGGGGGGGCGCGGGCCGCCGCCAGAGCGCTCGCCGCACCCAGGTAGCTGCCGGTCATCAGGAGCTCGAACCAGACCAGGCCGATCGCCTGCACCTCGTCCAGCCGGGCGCCGGGCGGACACGCGGTGCGCACCATGAGGTCGGGCGGCACCAGCACCCCGCCCAGGGTCACCTGGTCGCTCTCGGCCCCGGCCAGGAAGCCGCTGGACCAGAAGCCGCTGACACCCAGGCCCTCACCGGCCGCGGGGACCAGGGCCACCGCCAGTTCCTGGCCGGCGCCGCCCTTGTGGGGCACGAGCACGCTCGCGGTGAGCAGATCCATGGAACGGGCCAGGCTGCACGGGCGTTTCAACCCGGTGATCCGCAGCCACTCGGGCGTCGGGGTGGCGGACATCGACGGCGACAGGATGCCGGTGCCGCCGCGCCCCTCGGCGAGGCCCGAGGCCATCAGCTGGTTCTCCGTGGCGACAGCCTGGACGAGCATCCATTCGAGTCCCTCGCCGGAGTTGCTGAGCCCCACCAGGGTGACCATCGAGAAGTGGTGCATGGTCGTCGCGACGGCGAGCGAGGGCGAACGGCTGCCGAGGGCGCGCTGCACCCGCACGGCGTCGAGTGCGCGGGCGCCCGTCCCGGCCCTGGAGGGACGCCGGGGCCAGCAGCCCCGGGCCGCCGCTGTCCCGGAAAGGCCCGACCCCGGGGCCGCCGGGCCGCCGGGCCGCTCCAGGGTCACGACGGCACGGCCCGCAGGCTGTCGTCGAGCCCCGGCAGCAGTTCGGTGCGGGCCGTGCGTTCACGGTCCAGGAATCAATCTCATGTCGTCCCCTGCTCCTTGGTCCTCGGGCGCTGGCGGCGGCGCCCCGTCCGCGGTGTCGCCGGTGTCGCTGTCGTGGCAGCGTCCCGTGTTTACGCACGGGGCACCAGGAACTCAGCCGCGGCCGGGCGCACCCACCCGCAGGCCGTCCATGACGAGGTCGAGCAGACGGCTCGCGCGGGACTGCCAGTCGCCGTGCGGATCGAGCTGCCAGATCCCGGCGATGGCGAGGACGAAGTCGTCGGAGCTGACGCCGGGCCGGATGGCACCGGCCTCCTCGGCGGCGCGCAGCAGGAGGTCGGCGGCGGAGGCCAGCGCGGTGTGCCCCGGCTTCGCCGGGCTGCCGGGGGCGGCGGTGGCCTGGCGGATCGCGTCCGCGAGACCGGCCTTGGTCATGGCGAACCGGACCAGCCGGTCCATCCACTCGCGCAGCGCCTGGTCCGGGGAACGGCACTCCAGCAGCTCGGTCGCGCTGTCGGAGACCTGCTGCATCTCGTGACGGTAGATCTCCAGGACCAGCGCCTCGCGGTTGGGGAAGTTGCGGTAGAACGTGCCCTGGCCGACGCCGGCCTTCCTGGCGATCACGCTGAGCGGGGTGTCGGCGCAACGGGTCAGCTCGGCCACCGCCACTTCCAGGATGGTCTCGCGATTGCGTTGTGCGTCCGAGCGCTGAGGCGTGTGCTTCTTCTGCTGCACTCGTCCTCCTTTCGGGTACGCCGCCGAACCCGGCCTTGCTAAGCGGACAGCTGTCCGGTAGTTTCGCGAATAACGGACAGCTGTCCGCTTCGCGTCCACTCTAGCGGTGGGCAGTGCTTTTCCGCCACGCACAGTGCCCTGTTCCGATTCCCAGAGCCCTTGTCCCCGACGTCACTTTTCCTGATTCATCGTCTGTCAGGCCGACATCTCGACGTGTTTCCGCCGCATATGCGAAAGAAGCTGATCATGGACCCAGCCACCTCGTCGACGCACAGCCCGATCACTTTGAACATCAACGGCGAGAAGCACGCGCTGTCCGTCGACCACCGCACCACCCTGCTCGACGCCCTGCGCGAGCGGCTCGATCTGACCGGCACCAAAAAGGGCTGTGACCAGGGACAGTGCGGTGCCTGCACAGTCCTGCTCGACGGCCGCCGTGCCGTCTCCTGCCTGCAACTGGCGGTCGCGGCCGAAGGGCGCGAGATCACCACCATCGAGGGCGTCGCCGAGGGCGACCGGCTGCATCCCGTGCAGCAGTCCTTCCTCGACCTCGACGGCTTCCAGTGCGGCTACTGCACACCTGGCCAGATCTGTTCGGCCGTCGCCGTGATCGAGGAGCACGCGGCGGGCTGGCCGAGCGCGGTCACCGACGATGTGCGCCCCGAGGCCGGACCGCCCCCGCTGACCGCCGACGAGATCAGGGAGCGGATGAGCGGCAACCTGTGCCGCTGCGGCGCCTACGCGTCGATCGTCCAGGCGGTCGAGCGGGCCGCGTCGACCGTGCGGTCCGGCGGCGCGTCCGCCGTGGAGAGCGCACAGAGCGCACAGAGCGCACCGAGCAAGGAGGCCGTGGCATGAGGGAGTTCGGCTATGAACGGGCCCATGACGTCGCCGGTGCCGTCGCGCTGCTGGGCGCCGACCCGGACGCCCGATTCCTCGGCGGCGGCACCAACCTCGTCGACCTGATGAAGACCGGCGTCGAGCGGCCCGCCCGCCTCGTCGACGTACGCGAGCTGCCGCTCGACGGGATCGAGCCCACCGACGACGGCGGTCTGCGCATCGGCGCCACCGTCACCAACAGCGACCTCGCCGCCCACCCGGACGTGCGCCGCCGCTACCCGGCGCTGACCCAGGCGGTACTGGCCGGTGCCTCGGGGCAGTTGCGCAACATGGCGACCGTCGGCGGCAACCTCCTCCAGCGCACCCGCTGCGGCTACTTCACCGATGTCACCCGGCCGTGCAACAAGCGCGTCCCCGGCAGCGGCTGCCCCGCGATCGAGGGGGAGCACCACAACCACGCGATCCTGGGCGCCTCCGAGCACTGCGTGGCCGTCCACCCCTCCGACATGGGCGTGGCCCTGACCGCCTTCGACGCCGTCGTCTCCTACGAGACCGCAGACGGAGCGGGCTCTTCGCCGCTCGCCGACTTCTATCTCCCCGTGGGCGACACCCCGCACCGGGAGACCGCCCTGCCGCCGGGCGCGCTGATCACCGGCGTCGTCCTGCCGCCCGCCCCCGTCGCGGCCCGCTCGCGCTACCGCAAGGTCCGCGAGCGCGCCTCCTACGCCTTCGCCCTCGGCTCCGTGGCCGCCGCCCTCGACGTCCGGGACGGCGTCGTGCACGAGGCACGCCTCGCCCTCGGCGCGGTAGCGTCCCGCCCCTGGCGGGCCCGCACCGCCGAGCGGATGCTGACCGGTGCCCCGGCCGACGCCGCCGGCTTCGCCGCAGCAGCGGACGCCGAACTGGCCGCCGCGAGCCCGCTGCCGCACAACGGCTACAAGGTGGCCCTCCTGCGCAACCTGACGGTGGCCGTGCTGACCGAACTCGCCGAGGAGATGGCTCGATGACCACCGCCACCGGAACACGTACGACCAGGAAGGGCGCCGTCGGGACCGCGCACACCCGCGTGGAGGGCCTCGACAAGGTCACCGGAGCCGCCCGCTACGCCGGTGAGATCCCCTTCGCCGACCTCGCCCACGGTTGGCTGGTGCTCTCCACGGTGGCCCGCGGCCGGATCCGGTCCCTCGACACCGCGCCCGTGCTCGCCATGCCCGGAGTGCTCACCGTCCTCCACCACGAGAACGCGCCGCGCCTGAAGACCGACTTCATCGGCCTGCTGGGCGTCCCCCCGGACCCCACCTCCACCCTCTTCCAGAACGACCGGGTGGCGCACCGGGGCTGGCCGGTGGCGCTGGTCGTCGCCGAGACCTCCGAGCAGGCCAGGGAAGCGGCCGAATCCCTCGTCGTGCACTACGAACAGGAGCCGCACGACGTCGACTTCTCCGCCGGCCGCACCGACGCGTACGAGCTCCAGGGCCATATGCCGGCGGCGACGGAGAAGGGCGACCTGGCGGCCGAACTCGCCGCCTCCGCCGTCACCCTCGACGAGGAGTACACCACCCCTGAAGAGCACCACAGCATGATGGAGCCGCACGCGGCGACCGCCCTGTGGGACGGCGGACGCCTCGAACTCGTCGACTCCAACCAGGGCGCCACCTGGGTCGTCGGCGAACTGGCCAACCTCTTCTCGCTCGACCCGTCCGCCGTGCGCGTGCGCTCCGAGCACGTCGGCGGCGGCTTCGGCAGCAAGGGCGTGCGCGCCCACCAGGTGGCCGCCGTGATGGGCGCGACCGTCCTGCACCGTCCCGTGCGCGTCGTCATGACACGCCGCCAGATGTTCTCGCTGACCGGCTACCGCAGCCCCACCGCGCAGCGGATCAGGCTCGGCGCGGACCCGGACGGCCGCCTGCGGGCGCTGGAGCACCTCTCGCTCAGCCAGACCTCCACCGTCCACGAGTTCGTCGAGTCGTGCGCCGCCCCCTCCCGGGTGATGTACGACGCCGAAGCCCACCACACCGTCCACCGCGTCGTCCGGCTGGACGTGCCGACCCCGACGTTCATGCGCGCACCGGGGGAGGCCCCGGGCTCCTTCGCCCTGGAGTCCGCGCTCGACGAACTCGCCGAGAAATGCGGTCTGGACCCGATCGAGCTGCGCCTGCGCAACGAGCCGGAGCGGGGCCCCGTCTCCGGACTGCCCTTCAGCAGCCGCAATCTGACCGCCTGCTTCCGCGAGGGCGCCCGCAGGTTCGGCTGGGCCGACCGGGACCCACGCCCCGGCGTGCGCCGCGAGGGGCGCTGGCTGCTCGGCACCGGCACGGCCGCCGCGTCCTTCCCCTCCAACGCCGGGCCGTCCACCGCGCTCGTCACGGCCGAGGCGGACGGCACCTTCACCGTGCGGATCGCCGCCGCCGACGTCGGCACCGGAGCGCGCACCGCGCTGCTCCTGGTCGCCGCCGACGCCCTGGAGACGACGACGGACCGGGTCCGGGTGCGCATCGGGGACAGCGACTTCGGACCGGCGATGATCTCCGGCGGTTCCATGGGCACCCGGTCCTGGTCCTGGGCGGTCAGGATCGCGGCCGAAGAGCTGCGCGAGCGGCTGACGCTGGGCGCCGACATCCCGCCGGAGGGCATCACTGTGCGCTCCGACACCACCGAGGCCCTGCGGTCCCTGACCGGCAAGGAACGGCACTCCTTCGGCGCCCAGTTCGCCGAGGTCGCCGTGGACGTCGCCACCGGCGAGGTACGGGTGCGCCGGATGCTCGGCATCTTCGCGGCGGGCCGCATCGTCAACCCGCTCACCGCCCGCAACCAGCTCGTCGGCGGCATGATCTGGGGCATCTCCATGGCGCTGCACGAGGCGGCGGCCCGCGACCGGGCCGACGGCGGACTCTACGGCCCCGACCTCGCCGGCTACCACGTCACGTCGCACGCCGACGTACCCCCGTCGATCGAGGCCGACTGGGTCGACGACCCGGACCCGGACGACCCGGTCGGCATCAAGGGCATCGGTGAGGTGGGCATCGTCGGAGCCGCCGCGGCGATCACCAACGCGGTGTGGCACGCCACCGGCGTCCGCCACCGCGACCTGCCCGTCCGCCCCGACCGCGTCCTGGAGGCAGCCGCTAGGGAGCCGCATGCTTGACATCGCCGAGGAGCTGCACCGCTGGACGGAGGAGGGCCGGGCCTACGCCGTGGCCACCGTGGTCACCGTCGGTGGCAGCGCGCCGCGCGGTCCGGGCGCTGCCCTCGCCGTCGACAGCGAGGGCACCGTCATCGGCTCGGTCTCCGGCGGCTGTGTGGAAGGAGCGGTCTACGACCTGTGCCGACAGGCCCTCCAGGACGGCACCACCGTCCTGGAGGAGTTCGGCTACAGCGACGAGGACGCCTTCGCGGTCGGCCTGACCTGCGGCGGGACCATCGGCATGGTGATCACCCCGGTCGGTGCGCAGGCGCCGGTGCGCACGGTGCTCGGGGCGGCGCTGGCGGCCGCCGTTCGCGACGAGCCGGTGGCCCTCGCCCGGATCGTCCGCGGCCCGGAACGGCTGCTCGGCGCCACGGTCCTGGTCCGGGCGGACGGCACCGACGAGGGCGCGCAGGACGGCGGGTTCGGTGACCATCCGGAGGCGGCCCGCACCGCGGTGGCCGAGGCCAGGGCGCTGCTGGAGGCCGGCCGCACGGGGACCGTGGAGCTGTCCGATGACGGCTCGCACTGCCCCGGCGGACTGACCCTGCTCGTCGAGGTGACCGTGCCGCCGCCGCGCATGATCGTCTTCGGGGCGGTCGACTTCGCGGCGGCACTGGTCAGGGCGGGCAAGTTCCTCGGCTACCACGTGACGGTGTGCGACGCCCGGCCCGTCTTCGCCACCCGGGGCCGCTTCCCCGAGGCCGACGACATCGTCGTGGACTGGCCGCACCGCTATCTGCGGGACACCCCGACCGACCCGCGCACGGTGCTGTGTGTGCTCACCCATGACGCCAAGTTCGACATCCCCCTGCTGACGGTCGCCCTGCGGATGCCGGTCGCCTTCGTCGGCGCCATGGGCTCGCGCCGGACCCACGAGGACCGC
This sequence comes from Streptomyces sp. PL-25, assembly GCF_058344915.1. NCBI lineage: Bacteria > Bacillati > Actinomycetota > Actinomycetes > Kitasatosporales > Streptomycetaceae > Streptomyces > Streptomyces sp. PL-25. Next base: position 888,806 of record NZ_CP136997.1, on the reverse strand, counting down.
AGACGCCGGCTGCGCGAGGCGGGCGTGAGCGAGGAGGAGCTGGACCGGCTGCGGTCCCCGATCGGCCTGGATCTCGGCGCCCGTACCCCGGAGGAGACGGCCCTGTCCATCGCGGCGGAGATCGTCGCCGCCCGGCGCGGCGGGACGGGCACCCCCCTGACCGGCTCGGGAGGTCCGATCCACCACGACCGCGGTCCGGGCGGCACCCGCGCCGCGTAGGCGACCGGCCGGGGCCCGGGAAGGAGAGCAAGGAGGTCAAGGAGGTCAAGGACAGGGTCGGGGATAGGTCTCCAGCGCGGTGGCGAGCCCCGCGGCGTCGGTGCCCACCTTGCGGTACACGGAGGAGAGGAGCTGGCGCACCCCCTGCTCGGTGAGCCGCAGTTCCTTGGCGACCACCGCCACCGGATGCCCCTGCGCGGCCTGTTCGGCGGCTCTGCGTTCCTGCGCGGTGAGCGTGTCGGTCTGCGCGTACCGCAGCGGCAGCGGGCGCAGTCCGGCCGCCGAAAGCTCCGCCCTGGCCCGTACGGCAAGGGCCTCGGCCCCGCAGTGGACCGCGGTCTCCAGGCCCCGGTAGAGCCGGTCGGCCGCGTCCGCGAGCCGGCCGTTGCGGGCCAGGGCGGCTCCGTGCCCCACCAGCGCGCGGGCCAGTTCGTACCCGGCCGGGGACCCCTCCAGCAGGCAGACCGCCTCGGCGTGCAGCTCCAGCGCCGCCGGGCCGCCGGTGACCTCGGCCATCGTGCGCAGCGCCTGCCCGGTGGCCGAGGCCGCGCCGAAGGCCCGCGCCCGCTGGACCGCCTCCCCGGCCAGGCAGACGGCGCGCTCCGGCGCCACGGGTGCCAGCGCCGTCGCCAGGTCCAGCTGCCAGGGGCACCATGCGGGATTGCGCCAGGCCCGGGAGTCCTGCCGGTCGCCGACGGCGGACAGCAGCCGTGCCGTCTCCGCGTGGCGGCCCTCCGCCAGCAGCAGTTCGGCGTACACGGTGCGCGGGTCGGGGTAGATCACCGCGTTCGGGACGGTCTCGCCGAAGGCGTGGTCGTCGGCGACCTGCCGGGCCTCGGCGATCCGGCCCCGGGCCAGCAGCGTCTGGATGAGCACACCGATCGCGAACCACTGCGCCGGGACCGCGCCCTCCACCCGGTCGGCGATGCGCAGTCCTTCGCGGACGTGGTTCTCCGCCTCGGCCAGGCCGCCGCGGTGGTAGTGGATATAACCGAGCAGCGTCTCGCCCAGGGCCAGATGGGAGCCGCGCCAGCCCTTTGCGTTGCACTCGGCGATGCCCCGGCCGAACAGTTCCTCGGCCCGCCGGGGCTGGTCGCAGTACATGAACAGCAGGGCGACCGAGGCGGGCACCTCGAAGCCGCGGTTCTCGTCGGTCCAGCTCATCCCGCCGCGCAGCGCTCGCTCGGCATGGTCGAGGACCGTCTGCCGCGCCTCGCCGCGCACCATGGCGTCCCAGGCGCGCAGCCCCAGGATGTAGCGCTCCTCCAGGGTGCGGCCGGTCAGCCGTTCGGCCAGGCGGGCGAGTTTGCGGGAGCGGGCCGGTGAGTCGGGTTCGTCGGTGCGGAAGGCGCTCCACACGAAGTGGTCGGCCTGCATGCGCAGCCGGGTCCGCGGATCGGTGGCCTTGTGCGCCTCCTCGGCGGCCACGCTCGCGGCCTCCGCCATCCGGTCGGTGTGCGCCAGCGCCTGCGTCAGCCGGTAGACGATGGAGGCCCGCAGCCCGGGGGAGAGACCGGGTTCGGTGAGGGCCTGCCGCAGATGGGTGACGGTGGCCGCGGGTTCGATGAGGAAGGTCGAGCCGGCCAGTTCGTGCAGCAGCGCGGCCCGGTCCTCGGGCGGCGGCGGTTCCTGGAGGGCCCTGGCCAGCGCCCGCCGGGCGGCCTCCGGAGCCCCGGCCCGCAGATACTCGCGGGCGGCCTCCCGCAGACAGGCCACGGCCTCGGGCCTGGCCTCGCACGGCACTTCCAGCAGATGCCGTGCGGCGGCCGTGGGGCCGAGCCCGGCGGCGCGGACGGCCTCGGCGGCGGCGTTGTGCAGACCCACCCGCAGGCCGGGCGGGATGGACCGGTAGATCGCGGTGGCGATCAGCGGGTGCGTGAACTCCAGATTGCCGCCGGTGCCGGGACTGTCGGTGAGGATCCTGGCGGCGCGCAGCTTCGCCGTCTCCTGCGCGGCCTGCTCCACCCCGACCACGGCGACGGCGGCGGCCAGGTCCGGCGGTACGGAGGTGCCCAGCACGGCTGCGGCCGAGGCGAACATGACGGTGCCGGGGCCGAGCCGGCGCAGACGGTCCAGCAGACCGGGCCCCTTGATCGCGGAGGCCACGTCGCGCATCACCGGCAGATCGGCCCCGGTCCCGCGCACCTGCCGTTCGGCGAGCTGGATCGCCAGCTCCACCGCCTCGAAGGGGCGGCCCTCGGTGACCGTGCAGCACTCCTCGCAGAACGCGTCCTCGGCCGACTCGCCCACGTGTTCCCGGATGATCCGGGCCACGCCCGTGGCGGAGAGCGGCCTCAGCGCGTGCGGGCGGTTCTCGTGGTGCTCGACCAGGGCACGGAAGGCGGTGGCCTCGGGCGGCAGTTCGCCGGGACGGTAGGCGACGACGATCAGCAGGGGAAGGTTCTCGATGCGGGGTGCGAAGGAGGCGAGCCAGCTCAGCGACTCCGCGTCGGACCAGTGCGCGTCGTCCAGGAGCAGCACGACCGGCGCCCGCGCCACGGTGAGACGTGTCATCACCCAGTCGAGACCGTCACGCACCCCGGCCGGATCCGGCACCCGGGCGCTGTCGGACGCCTCCAGACCGAGCGCGGTGGCGACGATGTCGTACCAACTGCCCAGGAACTCGCGGCGCTCGGCCTCGGGCATCGCCGCCAGCGGGGGCTGCACCAGTTGCCGGACCACGTGGAAGGCCAGCTCCTGCTCGTTCTCGCCGCCCCGGGCCGACAGGACCGTGCAGCCCTGGGCCAGGGCCCGCGCGCGCAACTGCGCCATGAGCGTCGTCTTCCCCAGCCCGGCGGGACCGGTGAAGGCCAGCAGCCCGCCGCCGCGCAGGGACCCCTCGGCGGACGCGGCCAGGGAGGCCAGCGCGTCGTCCAGCACCCGCAGTTCCCGCTGCCGTTCCAGCAAGGGCCGGTGTCCGGTGTGCGACTGCCACGGCTCATCTGCCATGTGCCCTACCGCTTCCTGTGCTTCGGCCGTCCGAGGAAGCCAGAGCGTACGCCCGCGTGGTCCCCGGACGGCCGAATGGGGCATGGAAGAGGCAAGGAAGGGTGAATCTTCTCGCTCCGAGGATTGACGCCCCTTCCAGGTGGGTAACGCGCCTCGGATGTCCGCTACCGGGTGGGCGCCTGGGCGGAGTCCGCGTACCGCGGCACCGTCCGGGACCAGTGGTAGCAGCCGCGGATCCAGCCGGTCATGCCGTCCACATAGCCGGCACCGGCGGGGCTGAGCTCAGGGGCCAGTTCCGCGCGGAGCCGTTCGAACTCATGGATGGTGCCGTTGATCCGGCCGATGGCCGACGTCACCGCCTCCGGCAGCGAGCAGTCGTGGGCCCGCTGATAGCCGAGGGCCAGGTTGATCAGTCCGCCGGTGCGCTGCTCCTTCACCGCGGAGTAGAGGTCCGGTATCCACACCGCGGCGTCGGAGGACAGCGCCGTCAGCCGCCGCATCAGCGGGTGGTGGAGTTCGCGCGGGGCCAGTTCGCCGGTCTGCGCGGCCTCGCACAGGGGGTAGAACGGCTGCACCCCCGCCGTCAGCGACCGTATCGACGTGCACACCCCGAGACGCGGCGCGGCGGACCCGTGCTGGGCCACCGCCTCGTACATCAGCCCGTGCACGTACTCCTGGCCGTACCAGGCCCAGCGTGCCGCCTGGGCGGGGGTGCAGCGCCGCCGGACCTGCCGGTGGAGGTCGGTGAGCGCCGCCCCGAGAGGCGTCGTCGGCGGCCGGCCCTCGCGCAGGACCGCGATGCTCTCGCACAGCATGGGCAGCAGCCGGTCCGGTCCCTGCTCACCGACCTCCTCCGCCCGGTCGTCGAAGACGAACTGGTAGGCGATCTGGAGGGCGACGAGCCGCAGGATGTCCGCGTCGACGTCCGGGGTGGTGTACGAGGCGAGCTGGGCCGGCCGGGTCCGGACGATCATGTCCGCGACGTCCGGATCGGCGGTCAGACCGCGGTCGTCCAGCCAGTCGTCCGTGGCCGCCACCGCCTCCGCCTCATGGGGGTTGCTGCGGAAGGCATAGGGCATGTGGAGGCGGGCGTCGATCAGATCGTTGAGCGAGGCAGCCGGGTCGGAGAGCGCCTCGGCTGCCGGGACTGCCTGTCGTGGTACGCGTTCCTCTTGCCGCGTCGCCACCTCGGTCACCTGCCCTTCGGGTCGGAGTGGTCCTGCTGGCGGACCGAGCGCGGAGGGGTCCCGCTCGGTCCGGGCGGTGCCGGTTCGGGGGACGTCGGTCCGGCGGAGGCCGGTGCGAGCGGCGGCGGTTCGGCGGAGGCCGGTCGGAGCGGCGCCGGTCCGGGCGCCGCCGGGCAGGTCCGGCCCGCGCCCGGCTGCGGCGCGCCCGGCCGGGACGGGCCCGCGCGGACCGGCCGCGGTTCGCAGGTCATCACCAGCGACCGGGGGCCCAGCGTCACGGCCGGGCGCAGGGGCGCCACCGGTCCCGGCGGATGGCGCAGCCGCAGCCGGCCGGCGATCGTCGCGACCGCCACCGTGGCCTCCGCCACCGCGAGCGCGTCGCCGACGCACTTGCGGTTGCCCGCGGCGAAGGGCAGCATCGCGCCGTGCGGCACGGCCGCCGTCCGCCCCGGCAGCCAGCGGTCCGGCAGGAACCGCTCCGGCTCGGGGAACGACGCGGGATCGTGGTGCAGCAGATACGGGCTGTAGAGGACGGTGGCGCCCCGGGGGATCCGGCAGCCGCCCAGCTCGGTCTCCTCGGTGGTGACCCGGGTGAACAGCCAGCCGGGCGGGGAGTGCCGCAGCGTCTCGGTCACGACGTTGCCGGTGCGCACCAGCAGCGGCAGTTCGGCGGCGGTCGGCGCGCGCCCGCCCAGTACCGTGTCGACCTCCTCGTGCACCCGGCGTTCGGCCTCCGGATGCCGGGCCAGCAGGCTGAAGAGGGAGGCCAGGAGGAGAGCGGTGGTCTCCACCCCGGTGAGCAGCAGGGTGATGAGATGGTCGTGCACCTCCTGCCCGGTGATCGCGGGCCCGTCCTGCCCGCGCTCGGCGGCCAGCAGGGTGCCCAGCAGATCGTCCCGCGGTGCCTGGGCGCGCCGCCGTGCGACGGCCGCGTCGATCAGGCCGTGCAGGCGTTCGAGAGCGTCCCGGTAGCGGCGGTTGGCGGGCAGGGGCACCCGGAAGGGCGCGTCCAGCGGCACCACCGTACGGACGAACAGCCCGCGCACCACGGTGGACAGACACTCCCTCAGCTCGGCGGCCGCGGCCTCGTCGAGCGTGTCCGAGAGCAGGACCCGGCTGGTGACGCGGGTCGTGAGGGCCATCGTCGCCGCGCTCACGTCGACGCGCTGTCCCGGCCGCCAGGTGTCGCACAGCGCCGCGGCCTCGGCGCCCATCAGGTCCGTGTACGCGGCCACGCGCGTGGCGTGGAACCGCGGTTGCAGCAGCCGCCGCTGTCTGCGGTGGGTCTGCTGGCGGCTGGTGACCAGGCCGTCCCCCATCAGGGTCCGGAGCCGGTCGTACTGGGAGCCGCCCTTGTCGAACGTCCGGGTGTCCACGAGCATCCGGTGGACCAGCTCCGGATGGCACACGATCCAGGCGGGCACCGGGCCCAGCCGGATCCGGACGATGTCCCCGCGCCGCGGCAGAGAGTTGAGAAAATCCAGCGGACGGCGGAACAAGGCGATACCGTGGCTCAAGAAAGGGAATATGCCCGGCGCAGTACCCACGGTCCAGGACCGGTCGGATAGGTCGGTCGTGGATACGGCACCGGTTGACGCACCGCTCATCGAATACCACCTGCCTCAGTCGGCACACAAAAATGGGGCGGTCTTTCAGGGCTTGGCGCTCGAACCATGTCCTGCCCAGTTCAACGCGTGCGCCGACCGCCCTCCGCTGTGCACGGGGGGCGCACGGGAGCGCGCGGAAGCGTGGGACGAACCACCTGTGCGACGTACCGAGGCGGCCGGGCCGCCCCCGCGTCAGGCGTCCGGGGAGTCACCCTCCCCGGCCCGCTCGGCGTTCCGCTTCTTCAGCCGCGCCGCCTCCTTGCGGACCTCGGCCTGGGTGGCGCGCTCCTTCTCCAGCCACTCGGGCCCCTCCTGCCTCAGGGCCTCGATCTGCTCGGTGGTGAGCGCCTCGGTGACCCCGCCGCGCGCCAGGCCCGCGATGGAGACACCCAGCCTGGCCGCGACCACCGGACGGGGGTGCGGGCCGTCGCGCCGCAGCTCGCGCAGCCACTCGGGCGGATCGGCCTGGAGCTGGTCCAGCTCGGCGCGCGAGACGACGCCCTCCTGGAACTCGGCGGGCGTGGCGGGCAGGTACACACCCAGCTTCTTCGCCGCGGTGGCGGGCTTCATCGTCTGGGTGCTCTGGTGCGACTTCATGGTGTCCAGACTATCCACCGGCGGGGCCGGGTCCCGACCACGCCGGGTGACCCGGACGGGTAACCTGGCCGGGTGACAGGCTCGGAGACATCCCCCACGTTCCGGCTCGCGTACGTCCCCGGGGTGACGCCCGCCAAGTGGGTGCGGATCTGGAACGAGCGCCTGCCCGACGTCCCCCTCGCCCTCGTCCAGGTACCGGCCGCCGACGCGTCCGCGGTGCTCGGCGAGGGCCGCGCGGACGCGGGCGTCGTACGCCTGCCCGTCGACCGTACGGTCTTCAGCGCGATCCCCCTCTACACCGAGACCACCGTGGTCGTCGTCCCCAAGGACCACCTGGTGACGGCGGCGGACGAGGTGTCCCTCGCCGACCTGGCCGACGAGGTCGTCCTGCACCCCCAGGACGACGTCCTCGGCTGGGAGCGGCCCCCCGGCGAGCCCGCCTTCGAGCGCCCCGCGACCACCGAGGACGCCGTGGAACTGGTCGCGGCCGGTGTGGGAGTCCTGATCGTGCCGCAGTCGCTGGCCCGGCTGCACCACCGCAGGGACCTGACCTACCGGACCGTCGCCGACGCCCCGCAGTCGGGTGTCGCGCTGGTGTGGCCCGAGGAGGCGACCACCGACCTGGTCGACGACTTCATCGGGATCGTGCGCGGCCGGACGGCCAACAGCACCCGCGGCCGCAGCCGGCCCGAGGCGCAGGCCGGGACCGGGCGCGGGCAGGACACGGGGACCGGCCGCAAGGCCGCTCCTGGCAAGGGCTCGGGCAAGGCCCCGGGCAGGTCGGCGGGCAAGGGTGCGGGCGCGGGCGGCACCGGCAGGACGGCCCAGAGCCGAGGCGGCTTTGGCCGCACCGGCGGGGCGCGCGGCGCCAAGGGCGCCCAGGGCGGAGCCAGGGGCGCCAAGCGGGGCCGGCCGCGCCGCAGTTCCTAGCCTCCCGAAGTCCAGGGCCAGATCCACATCCGGCCCAGAGCCAGGGACAGATCCGGGCCCAGGTCCGGGGCCGGGACCAGGTCCGGATCCGGGGCCGCAGGCAGGTGCTGCCCGGTTCACTTCCCGGACGCACGCCCGATCGACTCCACCAGCGGCAGCAGCCGGTGCGGGACGCGTTCGCGCAGGGCCACCTCGGTACGGGTGCGGACCACGCCCGGCAGGCTGATCAGCTTCTGGATCACGTCCTCCAGGTGGGCGTTGTCGCGCGCCACGACCCGGGTGAGCAGATCGCCGCCGCCGGTGATGGAGAACGCCTCCACGATCTCCGGCACCCCGGCCAGCGCGTCCCCCACGTCGTCCAGGTGCCCCTGGGTGACCTCGATGTGCACGAACGCCAGCACCGGGTGGCCGAGCGCGGCGGGGGAGAGGGACGGACCCGTCCCGGTGATCACACCGTCGCGCTCCAGGCGGTCCAGCCGGGCCTGGAGCGTGCCCCGGGCGATGCCGAGGACGCGCGCGTACTCGCGCACGCTGGTGCGCGGCTGCTCCAGGAGCAGCCGCAGGATGCGGGTGTCGAGTTCGTCCACGGCCATGGCGGCGCCGGTCTCCCTGGGAAGGCGTCGTTCGACCCGACTGTACCAATGGCCCACTCCCGCCCCCGGCCGGTGAGCCAGGCACGCCCGTCCATTGGCCTGTCGCCAGGGCTGTTGTCCGAGCCCCCGCTGTGCCAATGGCCCAGTCATTCCGGAGCCACTTGAGCCAGAGCCCCCGAGGATGCTCTCATGGACGGGTCGATGGCGCTGCGGATCCCCGCGGCGCCTTTTTCATGCCGGTCCCGGCACGCCCGTCGTGCCGTGCCGGGTCCACACGTCTGCCGAGGGGGCGGTCATCAGTGCTCAAGAGGGTGTTCGCGGCTCCGGATCCCGGGCGGGCGCGGCTGCGGTTCGCGTCCCGTGCCGTCCTCGGGATCGGCCTGGCGACCGCCGTGTGCGGGCTGGCCGGACACTCCCTGCACGGCGCCGTGACCGGCGGGCTCGCCGCGCTGCTCGTCCTGTTCACCGTCACCGACCCCACGGTCCGCGGCCAGGCGGTCACCACCGTGCTGCTGCCCGTCGTCGGCGTCCCCGTCCTGGCCGCCGCCGCGGCGCTGCACGGCCTCCCGGTGGCCCGGGACCTCACCTTCCTGGCCCTGGTCGGCGCCGGTGTCTACGCGCGCCGCTGGGGGCCGCGCGGCCACAGCCTGGGTGTCTTCGCGTTCATGACCTTCTTCGTGGCCCAGTTCCTGCACGCCACGACCGGGCAGCTGCCCGAGCTGTCCACCGCCCTTCGTGCTGTCCGTGCTCACCGCCGCCGGGGTGCGCTTCGGGCTGTGGTGCTACGAGCGCCGCAGCTCCCCGGTCGCCCCGCCGCTGCCCCCGGACGGCACCGGCCTCGCCCGGGTGACCACCCGGCAGGCGGTCCAGGCGACCGCCGGCGCCGGGTTCGCGCTTGTCGTCGGCCAGCTGGTGTCCGGGCAGCGCTGGTACTGGGCGGTCGGCGCCACCTGGTGGGTGTTCGTGAACACCGCCTCACGCGGCGAGACGCTGGTCCGCGGCTTCCGCCGGGTCCTCGGCACGGTGCTCGGCATCGGCCTGTGCGCCTTCCTCGTCGCCCCGCTGCACGGAGCCGCGCTGCCCACCGCCGCGCTCGTCGCCGTCAGCGTCTTCGGCATCTTCTACACCGCCGCCGTGTCCTACACCTGGATGATGCTCTGGGTCACCCTCCTCGCCACCTCGCTCTACGGCCTGCTCGGCGTCCTCACCCCAGGGCTGCTCTCCCTGCGGCTGGGGGAGACGGCGGTCGGCGCGCTCGGTGCCTGGCTCGCCGTGCTGTTCGTGCTGCCGGTCAGCACCCACGCCGTCACCGGCGCCTGGATCCAGCGCGCCCTGCGCTGCGTGCACACCTGCACCGCCGAGGCCGCCGCCCGGCTCGCGGGTGCCACCGACGCCGACCCGGCGCCCCGGGTGGCCGAACTGGAACACCTGCTGGGCCGGGTACGGCTCTCCGTCGCCCCGCTCGTGCACCCGCTGAACCCGATGCTCGGCCGCAAGCGCCGCGCCCGCCAGGTGCTCGCCCTGCTGGACGACTGCGCCCGCGAGGTCCGCGGCCTGGTCGCGGTTGCCGCCGATCCCGTGGCCTCGCACGACGCGCGGCTGGCTGCCGCCTGCTGGCGGGTGGAGGCCGCCGTCGAGGGGCTCACCGACGGCGGCGGTACGTCCCTCACCGCCGCCGGCACCGCCCACCCCGCCGCTGAGGCGCCCGCGCTCGCCCACCTGCACGGCCTGGAGCGGGCCCTCGCCGAACTGGCCGCCCCGCTGCGCGCGCCGTCCGGCTCGCCGCTGGTCGGCGCCTGACGCGCGAACCGCCCCGGGGACGGGCGCTCCGCGCCGACGTACACTCCCGCGCCTGCGCCGTGGCCCCTCGCGCCCCAGGCGCACGGCCGTCCCGCCCGGCGTGCGTCCGGAGGGGCGCGGCGCCACCGGAACACTCGCCGCCACCATGGTCTAGACCGTTCTTGATCGGCTGCTACCGTCACCCCGAAACGGGTCGACGGAGAGGGGACAGCGGTGGCAGACGAGGGCGGCAGGCGGCAGCGGGCGTTCATCGGGTCGTTCACGGCGGCGGGAGGCCCCGGCGTGGTCACGGCCGCCGTCACCGAAGGCGGCGCGCTCACCCCGCTGAGCAGCGTGGACGGCGTGCTGGACCCCTCCTACCTCGCGCTGTCGGCGGACGGCGGCACGCTCTACGCGGTCAGCGAGACCACCGAGGGCGCGGTGGCCGCGTACCGGGTGAAGGGCGAGACGGTCGAACTCCTCGGCCCGCCGGTCCGCGTCGGCGGCAGCGGCCCCACCCACCTCAGCCTGGCCGACGGGCACGTCCTGACGGCCAACTACGACTCGGGCAGCGTCAGCGCCGTACCGGTGCGCGCGGACGGGAGCCTCGCCCCGAGCGTGTCCGACGTGCTGGCGCACACCGGCTCCGGGCCGCACGAGCGCCGCCAGCGCGGCCCGCACGCCCACCAGGTGCAGCCCGACCCGAGCGGCCGGTGGGCCGTCAGCGTCGACCTCGGCACGGACTCGGTGCGGGTGTGCACCCTGGCGGACGGCGGCCTCGCCCTGCACCGCGAGATCGCGCTCCGCCCCGGCTCCGGCCCCCGCCACCTGGCCTTCCACCCGGACGGCCGGCACGCCTACGTCGTCAACGAGCTGACCCCGACCGTCACCGCCTGCCGGTGGGACGCGGAGACGGGCTCGCTCAAGCCGCTGGCGGAGACCCCGGTGCTGCCCGCCGCCCCCGCGGGCGACGCCTACCCGTCGGGCATCGTGGTCTCCCCCGACGGCCGGTTCGTGTGGACCGCCACACGCGGCGAGGACGTCCTGTCGGTGTTCGCCGTCGAGGCGGACGGCGCGCGGCTCGAACCGGTCGGCACCGTCCCGTGCGGCGGCCACTGGCCCCGAGCCCTCACCTGGTCCGACGGTTGTCTGTACGTCGCCAACGAGCGCTCCGGGGATGTCACCTGGTTCGCCGTGGACCCGCTCACCGGCCGCCCCGAACGGGCCGGTGCCATCAAGGTCGCGGCCGCGTCCTGCGTGGTCCTCGGCTGACCGCACCACTCACCCGCGGCACCGCCCCGGGCCCGCGGCGACACGACGAAGGGCCCGCTCCCGGACATCCGGGGGCGGGCCCTTCGCGGCAGTTGTGCGGCAGCCGTACGGCACCCCCCGCGGCAGGCGCACGCACCGTGCGCGGCAGGCGCGGCGTACGACCGGCGCGCGCCGGCGCGCACGTCAGCGGACCGGGGCGCCCTGCGCCTGCTGCGGGGCGATGCCCAGTGCCGTCGTGTACTTGGCCAGGGCCAGCTTGCCGATCGCCGGGTACGCGCCGAGCGCCTCGGCGGCCGGGCAGTCGGCCTCCTTGGCAGCGGCCTCGACCAGCTCGGCGTCGATCTCCGGGCCGACCAGGTACGGCGCCAGCGCGAGCTGCTGGGAACCGGAGGAACGCAGCTGCTCGGCGACGCCCGCGATCGAACCCTCCTGGTCGAGGGCGGCGGCCATCACCGGCACGGCGAGCCGTGCCGCGAGCAGCATGCCGGTGATCCCGGCCGCCTGCACGGCCTCCTCGCCGCCGACCGACGCGAGGATGATGCCGTCGGCGGCCGTCGCCACGGTGAACAGCCGGGCGCGGTCGGCGCGGGCCAGACCCGCTTCCGACAGGCGCACGTGCAGGGCCTCGGCGAGCAGCGGGTGCGGGCCGAGCACGTCGGTCAGCTCGGCGGCGACCCGGCTCTCCATGACGGCCTGGCGCAGCCGGCGCAGCAGGGCATTGTCCGGACCGGCGAGCAGCGGCACCACGACCGCGACCGGACCGTCGGGCTCGGCGGCCTCCCCACCGGCGGCGAGCGCCTGCTCGTAGCGGGCCGTCCGCTCGTCGGCCGCGCGCGCGAGCACGGACTGGACCGTCGGGAACTCCGCGTCGTCCCCGTCGAGAAACCCGATCAGGGCGTCCAGACCGGGAAGCTCGGAGCGGGCGATGCTCACGACCTCCTCGGCGAGGCTGCGCGTGGCGGCACCGGGCGTGCCCGGCACCGCGAGGACGAGCGCGGGCGCGCCCTCGGGAGCCGCCAGCGGTTCGGGTCGGCGGTGCCGTCCGGGCTGGCGGGGGCGCGGCATTCGTACAGGCAGGCCGGCGGGCCCAGTGGGGGAGCTCATGGCGCCGCATGTTACTGGCTTTCGGGCTCCCCCTGTTCGGGGAGGGGGCGGGTGAGCGGTTTCCGTCCGGTTTTGTCGCTTGAGTGACAAGCCGATCGGAATTGATCGATGTGTGCAATCGGACGGCACACGACAACTCGCCCAGGACGTAGGGGCACTTGTCCGGAACAGGACGGACATGTACTGGTTGGGGGCGACCGGGTCCCGGTTTCAGAGGCATTCCCGAGGGACGTACAACATCGTCCCGTCCGCCGGGAGGGTCAGCGCGCCCCCGGCCAGATCGGCCGCGATCCGCACCGCTCCGTGCAGCGGATCCCCGTCCGCGGCCACGCGCCGCGCGTGCGGCAGCCGTGCGGCCAACTCCTCGCCCAGCGGCCCGAGAAGAGGCTCGCCCATCTTGAACAGGCCGCCGGTGAGCGCGATCGACGGGGCACCCGAGGCCGGGCAGACCGCGGCGGCCGACTCGGCCATGTGCCGTGCCGCCGCCCGCAGCACCCCGGCCGCGACCGGATCGTCCGGGGCGCAGGCGGCCACCTCGGGAGCGAAGGAGGCCAGGACGGCGGCGCGGTCGGTGCGCGGATAGAGCATGCCGGGCAATCGGGACAGCGGGCCGAACCTCTCCTCGGCGCGGGCGCGCAGGGCGGCCGAGCCGCCGTCCCGTCCGTCGTGGGCGCGCAGCGCGGCCTCAAGGCCGGCCCGGCCGATCCACGCCCCGCTGCCGCAGTCGCCCAGCAGATGGCCCCAGCCGTCGGCTCGGCGCCAGCCGCTCAGATCGGTCCCGACCGCGATCAGACCGGTACCGGCGGCGACGACGGCGCCCGGCCGCGCCCCCAGGGCACCGACGTACGCGGTGACCGCGTCGGCCGCGAGCGCGACCCTGCGCGCCCCGAACTCCCGGGCGAACGCGCCGGGCAGTTCGGCGCGCAGCGCGTCGCCCAGTGTGGCGAACCCGGCCGCCCCCACGACGGCCGTCTCCAGCTGCCCGAGCCCGGCCTCCGCGGCCAGGTCCCGCGCGAGCGGTGCGAGCTGCGCCAGCAGATGCCCGGGATCGATCCCCCCGGTGCCGGTGCGCACGGGTTCCCGGGACTCGCGCTGCGCAAGCGGTCCGCGGCCGGGCACCCCCACGGTGACCCGGAGACCGGAGCCGCCGGAGTCCACGGCGAGGAAGCCGGCCGCGCCCGTGTCCTTCCGGGCCGTCACCGCCGCCTCCGGACGGGACGGACCGGGCAGCGCGGCCTGACCACTGGGCGCATCGGGCGTGCCTCCTCCACCGGGGGCCCGCACGGCCTCGACGGGCGTACGCGGACCCCGCCGGATGTCGACGGGACGGACGAGACGGAAGGGTAGCGCCGCAGGCCGCGCACCGCAGGCGCACCGCGGGAGGTCCCGGTGCGGGGCACCGGCGCGTGCCAGTAGAGTGACGCGCCGTGGCACCACGACCGTTGCATGAACTCGTCGAAGCGGGCTGGGCGAAGGCCCTCGACCCCGTGGCCGAACGCATCGCCTCCATGGGGAACTTCCTCCGGGCGGAGATAGCGGCCGGCCGGACCTATCTGCCCGCCGGAGCGAACGTCCTGCGGGCCTTCCAGCAGCCGTTCGACGACGTCCGCGTCCTGATCGTCGGCCAGGACCCCTATCCCACACCGGGCATGGCCATCGGGCTGAGCTTCGCGGTCTCGCCCGAGGTGCGCTCGCTGCCGGGCAGCCTGGAGAACATCTTCCGGGAGCTGCACACCGACCTGGGCCTGCCCAGGCCGTCCAACGGGGACCTCACGCCGTGGACCCGGCAGGGCGTGCTGCTGCTCAACCGGGCGCTGACGACCGCGCCGCGCAAGCCCGCCGCGCACCGGGGCAAGGGCTGGGAAGAGGTCACCGAGCAGGCCATCCGGGCACTGGCGGCCCGGGGCAAGCCGCTGGTGTCGATCCTGTGGGGCCGCGACGCGCGCAATCTGCGACCGCTGCTCGGGGACCTGCCGGCGATCGAGTCCGCCCATCCCTCGCCGATGTCGGCGGACCGGGGGTTCTTCGGCTCGCGTCCGTTCAGCAGGGCCAACGACCTGCTCGCGCAGCAGGGCGCGCAGCCGGTGGACTGGCGACTGCCCTGAGCCCAAGGGGGCCGTCCCGGTCCGGGGCGGCCCGCCGTCCACCGGGGCACCCCGGGCACTGGCGTCGGCACCGGGCGCGGCCCGCCCCGGACCGGGGCGCTCCTGACAAGGTCCCGTACGCGTCCGAGCCCCGCTGCACTCGTCCGTGGCCGCCGCACCCGGTCGCCGAGGACAGGCCGTCACGTCAGCGGCGACGGGCACAGGCGCGGTCATCGCCGCTTCCCCCCACCTGTTCGACCTGTTCGACGCGTTCCGGCCCGGCGGCCCTTGCGGAGGGCACCGTGTCCGGGCCGTCGTCCCGCTCCGGGCGGTACGGAACCGGCAAGGTGAACGCCACCTCGAAACCCTCCGCACCCCCCGCGGGACCGGGACCGGGACCGGGTCCGGCGCGGAAGCTCCCGCCATAGAGCCGCACCCGCTCGTACATGCCGACCAACCCGTGCCCGGCCCCCCGGACCGCGGCCTCCGCCACCCCGCCTACCGCGGTACTTCCTGCGGAGCGGGCGGATTCCGGGGTGCGCCGGCCGGTTCGCGCGGCGCGTCCCACCGGTCCTTTGCGCCCACCGGCCCCTCTGACGGCCGCTCCCGCCGCGCCGTGCCCGGCGGCACCGACCGGGACCGGGGCCGGAACCGGGCCGTCGTCCCCGGTCGCGGCCGGTGGGTCCTGCGTCCGGTCTCCTCCGTCGTCGGACACCGTGACGGACAGCAACTGGGCCTCGTAGGCCAGCGATATGCGGACCCGGGCGTGCGCACCGGCGTGCTTGAGTGTGTTGGTGAGGGCCTCCTGGACGATGCGGTAGGCGCACAGGTCGGCTCCCGGGGCGAGCGGCCGGGGAGTGCCGGAGACCTCGGTCTCCACGACGAGGCCCGCCGCGACCGTCCGGGCGGTCAGCTCGCCCAGCCGGGCGAGGCCCGCGTCGTCTCCGGTGGGCGGCCCGGACACGGCCTCGGTGCCGTCCGGACCGACCCGCAGCACTTGGAGCAGGCCGCGCATCTCCTCCAGCGTCTCTCGCGCGGTGTCCTCGATGACGCACAGCGCGGCGCGTGCCCTGGCGGCGTCCGTGTCGAAGACGTACCGGGCCAGACCGCTCTGCACCGAGACGACCGACAGATGGTGGGCGACCACGTCGTGCAGCTCGCGGGCGATGCGCAGCCGCTCCTCCGTCACCGCGTGCCGGGCGCGGGCCCCCTCCTCGGCGCGCAGCCGCGCGGTCAGCCGGTCCAGCTCGGTGTTCTGCTTCTCCAGCCGGCGCAGGTTCATGCCGAAGCCCCAGGCGAGCAGCAGCACCACCAGCGTCTGCCCCACGGCCACCAGGGGCGACATCGCGTGGGAGGCCAGCGCGTTGTAGGTCCAGACCGCGACGACCGGTACCGCCGCCGACGCGGTACGGCGCGTCGGCTGAGCCGAGGCGATCGTGAAGAACGCCAGCATCGGCGACCACACGTTGACCGACGGCTGGTAGCCGAGCGCCGTGTACAGCACGAGACCGGCGCAGGTGGCGCACAGCACCGGCCACGGAGCGACCCGGCGCACCGCGAGCGGCAGATGGACGGCCGAGGTCAGGGCGATCGCGCGGGCGTCGAAGGGCGGCCAGCCCGCCGGCCGGTACCCGAGGGCGAACCCGAGGGTGACCCCCAGCAGCGCGAGCGCGATCAGGGTGTCCAGACGGAGGCGTTGACGGGGTGTCACCCAAAGGCGCATGGCCGCAGGGTAGCCAGCTGCCTCCGGCACGTCAGCAGCATCGGGGGAGAGGAGCCCCTCACCTTTGGACACGGCCCGCACCGCACACCCCCGCTCGCCTCGCCTCGCCTCGCCCCGCGCCTCAGCCGATCACCGCCGCGCGGACACACAGCACGTCCGGCAGGTGCGAGGCCAGTTGCTCCCAGCTGTCGCCGTCGTCGGCCGACGCGTACACCTCGCCGTTGCGGTTGCCGAAGTACACGCCCGCCGGGTCGGCGTCGTCGGTGCACAGCGCGTCGCGCAGCACGGTCCCGTAGTGGTCCTGCTGCGGCAGCCCGGCCGAGAGCGGCTCCCAGCTCCGCCCGGCGTCCGCCGTGCGGAACACCCGGCAGCGGTGTCCGGCGGGCACCCGGTCCGCGTCCGCGTTGATCGGGAACACATACGCCGTGCCGCCGCGGTGCGGGTGCGCGGCCGCCGCGAAGCCGAAGGTGGAGGGCAGGCCCTCGCCGATGTCCGTCCAGCGCCCGCCGCCGTCGTCGCTGCGGTACACGCCCCAGTGGTTCTGGAGGTAGAGCCGGTCCGGGTCGACCGGGTCCTGGGCGACCTTGTGGACGCACTGGCCGAACTCGGGATCGGGATCCGGCAGGAACACGGCGGACACCCCGGAGTTGGCCGGCGCCCAGCTCGCTCCGCCGTCGGCCGTGCGGAACACCCCGGCGGTGGAGACGGCGACCGTGACGGCCTTCGGGTCGCGCCGGTCCGTGACCACGGTGTGCAGGCCCTCACCGCCACCGCCGGGCACCCAGCGGGAGCGGGTGGGATGCTCCCACAGCGGCCGGACCAGCGCGAAGCTCTCGCCGCGGTCCTCGGAGCGGTACAGCGCGGCCGGTTCCGTGCCCGCGTACACCACGTCCGGTTCCGCGGCGGCCGGGTGCAGTTGCCACACCCGCTCCAGCGACGCGCCGGTGTCCCGCGGGAACCGCACCGCGGGCCGGTCCGGCTCGGTCCAGTTGCGGCCCAGGTCGTCGGAGTGGAAGACGGACGGCCCCCAGTGCGCGCTGTCCCCGGCGGCCAGCAGCCGCGGGGCCGCGCCCCTGGTGTCCACGGCGACCGCGTACACCGCCTGCGCGTTGAAGTGGGGGCGGTCGTCGAACTCCCAGGAGCCACCCCGCCGTCGCCCGATGAACAGGCCCTTGCGGGTGCCCACCGCGAGCAGTACCTCGGTCATGCCGGCCACCTCCGTGACACATCGGCCCAAAACGCCTTCGTCCCAGGCACCGGCCAGTCTGCACCCCACCACTGACAGTCACCTCCGCGGCGACGTCACCGCAGGTCACACCGGCCTGGTCCGCCACGGGCCGGTGTGACGAGGCAGGGCGATGTGGCGGGGGAACGGGGGCGTGGCGGGGGAGCGGGGCGGAAGCGCGCGCCGCGGCGGTGCCGGAGCCGCGCGGCGGTCGCGGCACGCGCGATCAGCGGCTCACCCGAAGTCCGGCAGTGCCCGTCCCAGGACCGCGTCGAGGTCGGCGGTGTCCGGCAGGGTGCCGAAGGAGTGGCCCCAGTCCCCGCCCAGCCGCGTGGCGCAGAACGCGTCGGCGACCGCGGCCGGGGCGTGCCGGACCAGCAGGGACGCCTGGAGGGTCAGCGCCATCAGCTCCACCAGTCGGCGCGCGCCCACCGGGGACGCCTCGCCGAGCCCCTGCCGCAGCCGGGTCACGGCCGCGTCCAGCCGGGCGTCGGCGCCACGGGCGAGGGCGAGCTCGGCGAACAGCGCCTCGGCGGCGCCGGGTTCGCGCTCCAGGGCCCGCAGCACGTCGAGCGCGTTGACGTTCCCGGAGCCCTCCCAGATCGACAGCAGCGGCGCCTCCCGGTAGTGCCGGGGCATGCCGGACTCCTCGACGTAGCCGTTGCCGCCCAGGCACTCCAGGGCCTCCGCGGTGAAGGCCGGGCCCCGCTTGGTGACCCAGTACTTGCCGACGGCGGTGGCGATGCGCCGGAACGCGGCCTCCTCCGGAGCCCGCGGGCCGCCCCGCACCGCCCGGTCCGCGGCGCCCGCGAGCCGCAGCGTGAGCGTCGTCGCGGCCTCCGACTCCAGCGCCAGGTCGGCCAGCACATTGCGCATCAGCGGCTGATCGGCGAGCAGCGCGCCGAAGGCCCTGCGGTGCCGGGTGTGGTGACCGGCCTCCACGAGGGTCTTGCGCATCAGGGCCGCCGACATCATCACGCAGTCCAGACGGGTGCAGTTGACCATCTCGATGATCGTCCGGACACCCCGCCCCTCGGGGCCGACCACCCAGGCCACCGTCCCGTCGAACTCCGGTTCGCACGACGCGTTGGACCGGTTGCCCAGCTTGTCCTTGAGCCGCTGGATCCGGAAGGCGTTGCGGGTGCCGTCCGGCAGGACGCGCGGCACCAGGAAACAGGTCAGACCGCCCGGCGCCTGCGCGAGCACCAGGAAGAGGTCGCACATGGGAGCCGAGGTGAACCACTTGTGCCCGCGCAGCGTGTACACGCCGGGCTCGGCGGTCGGCACGGCCGTCGTCGTGTTCGTGCGCACGTCCGAGCCGCCCTGCTTCTCGGTCATGCCCATCCCGGCCAGCAGACCCGCCTTGTCGGCCGGCGCCCGCAGGCCCGGCTCGTAGACCCGGCCGGTCAGCAGCGGTTCGTAGACCGCGGCCAGTTCGGGCTGGGCCCGCAGGGCGGGTAAGGCGGCGTACGTCATCGACGTCGGACAGCCGTGTCCGGCGTCGGTGTGCCCCCACACCAGCCCGCCCGCCGTGCGCGCCACATGGGCGCCGGGCCGGTCGTCCGCCCAGGGCGCGCCCGCCAGGCCCTCGGCGACCGCGGTCCCGATCAGGTGGTGCCAGGCCGGGTGGAAGTCGACCTCGTCGACCCGGTTCCCGTAGCGGTCGTGGGTGCGCAGCTCCGGCTCGTGGCGGTTGGCGAGCTCGGCCCACTCCTGCGCCTGGACGCTTCCGGCCCGCGCCCCGAGCCGCCGTACGTCCTCCTCGGCCCATCCGGCGCCCTCCCGGTGCAGCCCCTCCAGCAGCGCCACGTCGTCCGACGCGTCGTAGGGGGCCAGGGGAGGGGGCTGGTTCGTCACGTCGTGGGTCGCGTACGGGCCGGAAGCCGGGGGCGTCGGAGCTGTCGGAGCTGTCGGAGCTGTCGGAGCTGTCGGAGCTGTCGGGGATGCCGGCGGTGTCGGAGGTGTCGTCCGGGTGTTCGCTGCGTGTGCGAGTGTCGAGGCCATAGCGCAGTGTTGCACTATTCGTTCAGCCGCAGCAATAGTGCAACATGAGTGGTCCGTACAGTACGTGACCATGAACGCCTCCCAGGGGCCCGCCCCGCTCGACCTGCGTCCGCTCTCCGCGCGGTCCGTCGTCCTGAGCCTCCTGCTGGGCACCCACCCGCCCGAGCTGCCGGTGAAGGACCTCGTGCGGGCCGTCGAGCCCTTCGGTGTCGGCGGATCGACCCTGCGCGCCGCGCTCAGCCGGATGGTGGCGGCCGGTGATCTGCGGCGCGCGGACGGCGTGCACCGTCTCAGCGACCGGCTGCTGGAACGCCAGCGGCGCCAGGACGCGGCCGTGCATCCGCTGACCCGTTCCTGGGACGGCACATGGGAGACGGCCGTCGTGACCGCGACCGGCCGCGGACCGGCCGAACGCGCCGAACTCCGCGCCCGGCTGACCGCCCTCCGCCTCGCCGAACTGCGCGAGGGCGTATGGCTGCGGCCCGCCAACCTGCGCCGCCCCTGGTCCGGCGACCTCGACGGCGTGGTCCGGCGCTTCACCGCCCGGCCCGAGGAGGACGCCCGCGGCCTGGCCGCCGGCCTGTGGCCGCTCGACGCCTGGGCGGCCACCGCCCGCGCGCTGCTCGCCCATGTGGCGGAAGCGGACCGCCCGGCCGGCCGCTTCACGGCCCTGGCGGCCGTCGTACGGCATCTGCTGGACGATCCCGTCCTGCCCGCCGCGCTGCTGCCCGCGCACTGGCCGGGTCCGGAACTGCGCGCCGTCTACACGCGACGGCAGCGGGAACTGACCGAGGAGGTGCTGGGCGGCACCGGGCGGTGACCCTGCTCCGCCTCCTCCCTCCTGCTCCGCCTCCTCCCTCCGGCACCGTCTCCTCCCTTCGGCACCGTCTCCTCTCCTTCGCCGCCGGCTTCTCCGCCGCCCGTCCTCCTGAAGGTCCTGCGGCTTCCTGAGGACCCCTGTGGCCCGGTCCCGGTGGCGCCTGCGCGGGCCCTGGAGTTCCCTGAGTAGGGCGGGTGGCCGGCACGGTCGTGGGCACCCGGCGGGCACGGACGGGATCTCACGCAGGCGAGGAGAGTCATGGCTGAGCAGAAGTCGTCGGTCCTCATGCTGCCCGTGCACGGCGCCACCTCGCTGCTGGGCAAGGTGCCCGGCGCCGGGACCCTGGGCAGGGCCGCGCAGGGCACGCTGCGCAGGATCGGCGCCGTGTCGCCGAAGGGACGGCGGTTCGCGGTCTACACGGGAGCCGGAGTGCTCGGCGTCGCCGGTGTGGTGGAGTGGCCGGTGGCGGTCACCGGCGCCGCGGTCGCCTGGCTCACCCGGCCCCGGCCGGAGCACACCGGACAGCCCGGCACCGCCGGGGACCACGCGTCCGGCGCGCGGCGTGCCGCAGCGGGCTCCGCCGGCACGCGGGCCGCCCGCGCCACGGCCCGCCGCACACCGCGCAGGCACCCCGACGACCGGCCGCCGTCGTCCTCGGGGGAGCCGGAGGCCGCCGGGGTCCGGGGCCCGAGCAGGTCCTCGCTGGCGAAGAGCACGACCGCCAAGGCATCGGCCACGGCCGCGTCCGCCGTCAACGTGGGCTCCGGCCGCGCGGCGGCGGTCAGGACGACTGCTGCCAGGACGGCCGCGAAGAAGGCGGCTACCGAAGCGCCCGAGACCAAGGCCGGGAAGTCCGCGAGAGGGACGTCCGCCACCAGGACGGTGAAGGCCGGGACGACCACGGCCAGGACGCCGGCCGCCGAAGCGCCCGCGGCGAAGACCGCCGCGCCCGAGCCCCCGAAGGCCGCGGCCGCCACGGGCCGCACCGCCTCCGGCCGGGCGGGCGCCGCCCGTCCCGCCGCGAGCAAGTCCTCGGCGGGCAACACGGCCACCCGCAGGGCGACCACCGCCGCCCGCAAGGCGACGGCCTCCGGGACCACGACGGCGGAGTCCCCGGCCGCCCGGTCCGCGAAGGCCGCCAAGACGCCGAAGGCCGCCAAGACGGCGAAGGCGGTCAAGGCGGCGAAGGCGGTCAAGGCGGCGAAGGCGGTCAAGGCCGTGAAAGCCGCCAAGAGCGCCAAAGCCACGAAGGCCACCCCCGCCGAAGCCGCCGCGGGCAAGCAGGCCAAGGGGAAGGCCGCCTCCGCCGGCCGGCTCGGTCCGACGGCGCGGCCCGGCCGCACCACCCTCTGACGGCGCGAAGGCACACGATGCTCGCTCTGCTCACGGCTCCCTCGGCCGCCGTACGGCTGCTGCCGAAGGCGCCCGCCCTGCTGGCCCAGGCGTCCGCGCGGGCGGCCGCCCCGGCGATCGGGGCGGCCGCCGGAGCACTGGCGGGAACCGCGCGCGCGGGCGTGCGCGGCGCGGATTCGGCGGCACGGGTCGTGCGCGTCGCCCGCAACGCGTTGCCCGGCGCACGCGGCCACTGGCGCTCCGGCGCACGCGCCCATCTGGCGCTGCGCGCCGCCGACCCCGACCAGGTGCGGCGGGCCGGCGGCAGGGAGCATCTGGCGCGCCGGGTGGCCGCCGCCCTGGCCGAGCGACCCGACGTGCTCTTCGCGTACTGGGACCAGGGCCTGGCGCGGCTGGTCGTCACCATGACGGAGGACGAGGCGGCCGAACAGGTCGTGGACCGGGCGGCCGATCTCGCCGCCCGGCACGGACTGGTCCTCCAGGGCGGCGACCCCGAGGAACCGGCGCACCCGGCCGACCCCGCCGGCGTACGGGCCGCCGCCGCGACACTGGCCGCCGACGCGCTCGGCGTCGCGGCGGGCGTCACCGCCTCCGTACTGCGGCTGCCGCCCTCGCCCCGCCTGGCGACCGCCGCGGTGACGCTGCTGCGGGAGAACCCCTGGGCACGTGCCTGGCTGCGGGCCCGGCTGGGCCCCGCCCGCACGGACTTCCTGCTGGCCTGCGCGAACGCCGCCGTCCACGGGGCCGGACAGACGCCCACCGCGCTGCTGCTCGACGGCGCGCTGCGCGCCTGCCAGCTCATCGAGACCGTGGCACGCGCCGCCGCCTTCGACACGGTGCACGACGAACTGTGCTCGCCCGGCCGGGCCGGCGCCGCCCTCGCCCCCGCGTCCCGCCCGCCGCTGCGGGAGTCGCCCGCCCAGGAGTACGCCCGGCACGCCTCGGCGGGCAGCCTGGTGGGCGCGGCCGTGACCCTGCTGGTCAAGCACGACGGCGCCGAGGCCGCCGAGGCGGCCCTCGCCGGTTCCCCCAAGGCCGCGCGCTACGGCCCCGCCGCGTTCCACGCCGTGCTCGGCACGGCGCTGGCCAGGACCGGTGTCCTGGTCCGCGACCCGGAGCGGCTGCGGACGCTGGAGATGGCGGGCACCGTCGTCCTGCACCCGAGCGCGCTGCGCACCGCGCGGGGCGACGCCGACGCCTGGGCCGAACCCGTGCTGGACGCCGCCCGCCGCGCCGGACTCCGGGTGATCGTCATGGACGATCCGGCCCTGGAGGACGTCACCCCGCTCGCGGACCAGGTGGTGGACGCCCGGCGGCCCCTGGACGACGTGGTGTACGGGCTGCGCGCCGAGGAGGACGCGGGCGTGGTGATCACGGTCGCCCGTGCCGCGTCCGCCGACGACCAGGACGTCCTGGCCGGTCTCGGCGGCAGCGATGTCGCCGTGGCCCTCACCGACCAGGGCGGTGCCGTCGTCTGGGGCGCCGACGTGCTGGCCCTGCACGGGCTGTGCGACGTCTGGCGGCTGCTGAGCGCGGTCCCCGTCGCACGCACGGTGGGCCACCGGGCGCAGACCCTGGCCCGCTCCGGCGCCGCGCTGTCCGGTCTCCTCGTCGCCGTCGGCGAGTCGCGCCGCCGCAGGGGGCGGCTGTCCGTGCTGCCCGGTCTGCGGCACGCGCCGGTCGACCTGAGCGCCGCCGCCGCCCTGTTCTCCGGGACGCGGGCCGCCCTCGGCGTGGCGCTCGCCCGCGCCCCGCGTCCCCGCGCGCGCGTGCACTGGCACGAGCTGGGTTCGGACGAGGCCAGGGAGCGGCTGGAGCACGAGGACCGGGCCGAACCGGGCCCGCTGGCACGGGCGGCCGGCGGGGTGCGCGGCGCGGCGGGCGGCGCCGTACGGCATCCCGCGCTCGCCCCGGCCCGCTGGACGTTCGAACTGGGCCGGGCCGTACGCGGCGAGCTGCGCGACCCGCTCACCCCCGTCCTCGCGGTCGGCTCGGCGGCCTCCGCCATCCTCGGCTCCGTGATGGACGCGCTGCTGGTGGTCGGCGCCCTCGACCTGAACGCCCTGGTCGGCGGCGTCCAGCGGCTGCGCGCCGAACGGGCCCTGTCGGGGCTGCTCGCCGACCAGAAGCGCAAGGCACGGCTCGCGCCGCCGCCCGACGAGGCACCGGCCGGCGGCACCCGCACCGTCGAGGCGGGCAAGCTGCGGCCGGGCGACGTCATCGAACTCATGGCGGACGACGTGGTGCCGGCCGACGCCCGGCTGCTGTGGGAAGAGGGCCTGGAGGTCGACGAGTCCGCGCTGACCGGCGAGTCGCTGCCGGTGCAGAAGCAGCTCGCGCCGACTCCGCACGCCGTCGTCTCCGACCGGCTCTGCATGGTCTTCGAGGGCACGACGGTGGTGGCGGGCCAGGCCCGCGCGGTGGTGGTGGACACCGGTGAGCGCACCGAGGCCGCCCGCGCCGTGCACCTCGCCGCCCGCACCCCGCCCGCGGCCGGTGTGCAGGCCCGGCTCCAGGAGCTCACCCGCGAGGCGCTGCCGCTGACGCTGACCGGCGGAGCCGCGGTGACCGGCCTCGCGCTGCTGCGCGGCACCCCGGTGCGGGAAGCGGTCAGCGGCGGTGTGGCCGTCGCCGTGGCCGCCGTCCCCGAGGGGCTGCCCCTGGTGGCCACCGTCGCGCAGCTCGCCGCGGCCCGCCGGCTCAGCCGGTACGGCGTGCTGGTGCGCACCCCGCGCACCCTTGAGGCGCTCGGCCGGATGGACACCCTCTGCTTCGACAAGACGGGCACGCTCACCGAGAACCGCCTGCGGCTGGTGCGCGTCGGCGACGCGGACGGCGGGATCCACCCGGTGGGCGACGCGGCCTGCGCCGCCACGGTGCGCGCGGCGGCCCGTGCCTGCCCGCGCGGCAACGGCGGCTCGGGACGGCCGGTGCACGCCACCGACGAGGCGGTCCTCGACGCGGCCGGACCCGACCCGGACTGGAACCAGCTCGAAGGGCTCGACTTCGAGGCCGGGCGCGGCTACGCGGCGGCCGTCGGCCGGACCGGGGACGGCCCGCGTACGCTCGTCGTCAAGGGCGCCCCGGAGACGGTCCTGCCCGCCTGCGCGGGGCTGCCCGCGCACGCCTTCGGCGCGGCGCAGACGCTGGCCGGCGACGGGCTGCGGGTGCTCGCGGTCGCCCGGCGGCGCCTCGCCGAGGACGAGCAGGAGACGGACGTACTGGAACGGCCGCCGGGCGACCTGGAGTTCGCCGGTCTGCTCGCGCTGTCGGACGTGCCGCGCGAGACCTCCACCGCCCTGGTGAGCGGCCTGTACGAAGAGGGCGTACGCCCGGTCATGCTCACCGGGGACCACCCGCAGACCGCCCGCGCCATCGCCACCGAGCTGGGCTGGCCGCAGGACACGGTCGTGGTCACCGGCGACGAACTGGCCGCCGCCGACCGCTCCGCCCGCGCCAAGATGCTGCGCGACGCGGGCGTGGTGGCCCGGGTGGCGCCGGAACAGAAGCTCCAGGTGGTGGAGGCGCTGCGGGACGCCGGCCGGGTCGTGGGCATGGTGGGCGACGGCGCCAACGACGCGGCGGCGATCCGGGCCGCCGACATCGGGGTGGGCATCAACGCCCGGGGCTCGGCCGCCGCGCGCAACGCCGCCGACATCGTCCTCACCGCCGACGACCTCACCGTCCTGATCCACGCGATCGGCGAGGGCCGGGCCCTGTGGCACAGCGTCGCCGACGCCATCGCCATCCTGATCGGCGGCAACGCGGGCGAGGTCGGCTTCGGCATCCTCGGCACGCTGGTGTCCGGCCGTGCGCCCCTGTCCACCCGGCAGATGCTCATGGTGAACCTGTTCACCGACCTGTTCCCGGCGATGGCGGTGGCGGTGACCCCGAAGGGCGACGCCGGGGCGGCGCGGGCCGCCTCGCCCGAGGACGCGGCCGGCGGGGTGCTCGGGGCACCGCTCGTCCGGCAGATCCGCCACCGGGCGCTGACGACCTGCCTCGGCGCGCTCACCGCCTGGCTGATCGGGCGGTTCACCCCGGGCACGGCCCGCCGTTCCGGCACCATGGCCCTGTGCGGCGTGGTCGGCACCCAGCTCGCCCAGACCCTGCTGGACCGCCGGGACAGTCCGCTGGTGCGGCTCACGTCCGTCGGCTCGGCCGCCGCCCTCGTCGCCGTGGTGCAGACGCCGGGCGTCAGCCATCTCTTCGGCTGCACCCCGCTGGGCCCGGCCGCCTGGGCCGGGGTCGCCGCCGCCATCGCCCTGGCCCTCGCGGGCCAGCGGGCGCTGCCCCGCCTGGAGGACACGGTGCGCCGCCTGCTGCCGGCCGGGGCCGCCTGACCGCGCGCCTTGGCGTGCCTGGCCCGCGGACGGCGAACGGGCCACCGGGACAGTTCCCGGCGGCCCGCTCGGCACCGTCGCTCAGACGGAGCGGTGGTACTGGTCCGGCACATGCACCGGGGCGGCCAGCTCGCGGGCCGCCTGCCGGGCCCAGGACGGGCTGCGCAGCAGCTCGCGGCCGAGGAGCACCGCGTCCGCCTCGCCGTTGGCGACGATCTTCTCCGCCTGCTCCACCTCGGTGATCAGACCGACCGCGGCCACCGGCATCGGCGTCTCGGCCTTCACCCGGGCCGCGAACGGCACCTGGTAGCCGGGGCCGACCGGGATGCGGGCGGCGGAGGCGTTGCCGCCGGTGGAGACGTCCAGCAGATCGATGCCGTGGGCGTGCAGCTCGGCGGCGAGGCGGACCGTCTCGTCGGCCGTCCAGCCGTCCTCCTCCAGCCAGTCGGTCGCGGAGACGCGGAAGAACAGCGGCTTGTCGTCCGGCCACACCGCACGCACCGCGTCGACGACCTCCAGCGCGAAGCGCACCCGGTTCTCGTACGAGCCGCCGTAGGCGTCGGTGCGGTGGTTGGAGTGCGGCGAAAGGAACTCGTGGATCAGATAGCCGTGGGCGCCGTGCAGTTCGGCGATCTCGAAGCCGGCGGTCAGCGCCCGGCGCGCGGCCGCGGCGAACTGGCCGACGATCTCCCGGATCTGCTCGACGCTCAGCTCGTCCGGGACGGGATGCCCCTCGGCGAAGGGCACCGGGCTGGGCGC
The DNA here is from genome assembly GCF_058344915.1 of Streptomyces sp. PL-25. Taxonomy (NCBI): domain Bacteria; kingdom Bacillati; phylum Actinomycetota; class Actinomycetes; order Kitasatosporales; family Streptomycetaceae; genus Streptomyces; species Streptomyces sp. PL-25. Next base: position 862,258 of record NZ_CP136997.1, on the reverse strand, counting down.
GACCGGCTGCCAGCCGTGCGCCTCGGGCCCGAGCGGCGCCCCGCCCTTCCACGGCCGCTCGGTCGACGCCTTGCGCCCGCTGTGCGCGAGCTGGATCGCCGGTACGGTGCCCTGGTCGCGCAGGAAGCCTGTGATCCGACGGAACGCCTCGACCTGGGCGTCGTTCCAGATGCCGAGGTCGTAGGGGGAGATCCGGCCCTCGGGCGAGACGGCGGTGGCCTCCACGACGATCAGACCCGTGCCGCCGGCCGCGCGCGCCGCGTAGTGGGCGAAGTGCCAGTCGTTCGGCACGCCGGTCGCCGGGCCCTCGGGCGCGGCCGAGTACTGGCACATCGGAGGCATCCAGACCCGGTTGGGGATCGTCACTTCGCGCAGGGTGAAGGGCTCGAAGAGCGCGCTCACGGCGGACTCCATTCGTCACGGGACAGGGGGCAGGCTTGTACGGTAACGCTCGTAGTACGGCAACTGTCAAACTACGACGTGCATCGTAGGATGGGCAGCCCGTACGAAGTGGAGCCGCACGTGATCGCCACCGCCCCCGTTCCCGCCGCCGGCAGCCGCGACCTTCCGCATCCCGAGCGGGCGGAGATCCGTCTGGAGGGTGTGCTGCACGCGCTGTCCGAGCCCCTGCGGCTGCAAGTCGTGCGGAAACTCGCCGCCGAGGGCGGCGAACTGTCCTGTTCGCACTTCGACCTGCCCGTCACCAAGTCGACCACCACACACCACTTCCGGGTGCTGCGCGAGGCGGGCGTGATCCGGCAGATCTACCGCGGCACGGCCAAGATGAACGGCCTGCGCCGCGACGACCTCGACCGCCTGTTCCCCGGCCTGCTCGACACCTTGCTCGACGCCGCCGCCCGCCAGGACGCCCGCCTCACCTCGGCCTGACCGCTCCGCACGCGGGGCGGAGCGGCTCCGGGCGCCCGGAGCCGGGGCGTCCGCGCGTCGTCACTCCGGGCGGTCCGGGAAGGGCTCCGGCCGGTCCGGAGACGGCTCCGGACCGGCCGGGGACGGCCCCGGCCGCTCCGCCGGGGGCCGGCCGGTGGCGAAGAAGCGGGAGACGTCCGTGCCGCAGGGCCCGCCGGTCGCACCGGAGTCCGGGGACAGACCGAGGTCCCGGTCGAGCCGGTACCGCTCGAACAGCTCCGCGCGCAGCAGCGGCACGGGCATGGGGGCGCCGGGCACCAGTGCCGCGTAGACCGCGCCCATCAGCAGTGCGCGCAGCATCGGGTAGTCGGTGTCGGCGTTCGCCGAGCCGTGCCGGAGCACGGTGTCCCGCAGCAGGTGCGACAGGCGCTGCTGCTCGGGGCACTGCACGAAGCCCTCGGCCTGGAGGATCCCCGCCATGTGGTGGCGCATGAGGACGGGCCGGTCGCGGGCCAGGCCCAGGATCGCGTCGATGGCCCGCGCCATCCGCTCCGCGCCGTCCTCGGTGCGCGGCTCGCGCTCCAGCGCCTCCTCCAGCGTGCGGTGCATCAGGCGGTGCACCGCGGACTGGACCAGCTGCCGCTTGCCGGGGAAGTAGTACGAGACCAGACCGCGTGCGGAGCCGGCGCGGTCGGCGATGTCCCCGAGCGTCGTCGCGTCGTAGCCACGCTCGCCCACCAGTTCGACGGCCGCCTGGAGAAGCCGTTCCCGGGAACGCCGTCGCAACTCTTCATTGACCGAGGCGCTGCGCGGGGACATCCTGTAACTCCTGCGTTGACTGGCTGCCAGCCAACTATACTCAACGCCAGCGCGCCGCCCCCTTCACGGGGTGCGGTCGGGCTGCCGCCCGTCTCGGGCGACGCGGGGGATCGTCCGAGACGGGCACACCTTCGCCCCATTGGTTACCTGGGGCTACTTTCCAGGGCCCGCTCCTCCGGCCGGTCGGCACCGGCGTTCTTCCGGATCTCACGCCAGATCATGCGGGGCACGTTCGGCCGCACCCGCGTGGTCGCCACCCCCATGGCGCGGCGCGAGTACCGGTCGTCGGACACCTGGGCGAGCATGCTCGCGGCCAGGTCGGAGCGGGCCGTGAAGACACCATCCGCGCTGTCCTCGGCGAGCAGGTACGGCGTCGGCCCGGGATGGTCGAAGAGACCCGAAGGGCGCACGATCGTCCAGTCCGTGCGGCTCGCGCGCACCACCTCCTCCATCCGCCGCATGTCCTCGTGCGCGGCGCGGGCGATCACCCGGTTGACGTACGGATCGAGGACGTTGTTGAAGAAGAACGCCCCGCTCGGCCGCCAGCCGGGATCCAGGACGCTGGAACTGACGACCAGCAGCCGCCCGGCCCCGTGCCGTTCCATGGCGGCGGTCATGTGCCGGGCCGCCGTCGAGTAGAGGGTGACGGGGCCCTTTCCGGGCGGGACGCCCAGCGCGGAGAGGACCGCGTCCTGACCGGCGACCACCTCGGCGACCGCCTCCGCGTCCCGGGCGTCCGCCGCGGTCACGGTCAGCCCCTCGCGGGCGGCGACGGCCTGCGGCCTGCGGGTCACCGCGGTGACCTCGTGCCCGGCGGCGAGGGCCTGGGTGAGCAGTTCGCGGCCGGTGGGGCCGCCGGCTCCGAAGACGGCGATACGCATGGGGCTCTCCTCGGTGGGTGGTGGTGACGGGTGCCGGGTCCCGCTGGGCGGGGTCCGTCCGGGCGACCCCCGCTCGAAGGCGCCCGGACGCCTTGACAGTGCCGTCCGGGCGGGCCGATATTCAACGCTGATGAATAAAACCCGCGGCCGCCCACGCGGCCGGCCCGCCACCAGGACCCGGATCGCCGAGGAGGCACGCGCCCTGTTCCTCGCCCGCGGCTACCAGGGCACGACGCTGCGCGCCGTCGCCGCCGCGGCGGACGTCGACGTCGCGCTCATCGGCTACCACTTCGGTTCGAAGCAGGGTCTGTTCGGCGAGGCGATGAATATCGACTGCGGCCGCTCGACCGCCGTCGCCCGCGCCCTGGAGGGCGATCCGGCGCACCTGGCGGAACGGCTCGTCGACGCCGTGACGGCGCTCTGGGAGGAACCGGAGGAGGGCGGCGCCGCCGGATTCGCGGCCCTGGAACCGGTGGCGATGCGCGACGAGGACGTCATGCGGGTGTTCCGGGAGTTCCTGGAGCGCGAGGTGCTCGGCCGGATCGCCGCGCACCTCGGCGGCCGGTACGCCACCGAGCGGGCCACGGCGGCGGTGGCGGTGCTCGGCGGCCTGATCTTCACCCGCTATCTGAACCCGCTGGGCCCCGTCGCCGCCCTGGACGCCGCCGCCGTACGGCGCGTCCTCGCCCCGCCCCTGCGGGCGGCCCTGTACGGCGGCCCGGCCCCGGTCGCCGTCCCCGAGCGCCCGCGGCCCGCACGCCTGCCGCGCACGGCCTGAGCCGGCCGCCCGGCGCGCTCAGCCCGTCCGGTCGTGCGCCGGGGCGGCCGGGTCGGCCGGGGCGCGGTGGGGCACCAGGCCGAGCACCGGGAGCAGCGCGTCCGGGCGCTCCGCGACGGGCAGGTGGTCCACGAAGTGCACCGCGCAGCCCAGCGCCGCGGCGCCGCCGTCGGCCTCACGGCTGTCGCCCACCATCAGCACGTCCTGCGGCCGCGCGCCGAGCGCGGCGCAGGCCGTGGCGAACAGCCGCGGATCCGGCTTCTGGACGCCGTGCTCGTACGACAGGACGTACGTGCCGACGTAGGCGTCCAGGCCGTGCGCGCGGAACACCGGGCGCAGGTCCCAGCCGATGTTGCTCACCACGCCCACCGCGATGCCGCGCTCGCGCAGGGTGCGCAGCACCTCGCGCGCGTCCGGGTACGGAGCCCAGGCGGCCGGTGTCATGTGCCGCTCGTACAGGGCGTCGTGCAGCGCGGGGTCGGGCAGGGCCACCAGGCGGGACATGGCGGTGTAGGCGGCCCGGTGCCGGTCGGCGCTGCGGTCCCTCACGCCCCACAGCCCGGCCAGTTCCGCCGGGACCCGGACGGGCGGCGCGCCGCCCGGCAGCGCGCCCGCCTCCTCCAGGCCACGGGCGGCCTCGGCCAACTCCCGCTCGCCGAGGGTCTGACGGGCCTCCGCCAGCACCGCGCGCAGCCAGGATTCGGTGGACTCGGCGCGGAAGAGGGTCCCGGAGAAGTCGAACAGTACAGCGGTCATGAGGGTGATCTTCGCTCAATTCCCGCGCGCGGGCCACCCGTTGGGGACGGCACAGGCCGCCGCGACCACGGCGGCGCCGAGCAGCCAGCCGCCGAGGACGTCCGAGGGCCAGTGGACGCCCAGCCAGACGCGCGTCAGGCCGACACCCGCCACCGAGAGCACGGCCAGGGCCAGGGCGGCGCTCCACGGCCCGCGCCCGGTGCCGTACTGGTGAAGCAGCCGGAGGAACAGCCCGCAGACCACGGTCGCGGTCATCGCGTGGCCCGACGGGAAGGACGCGTACGCTGCGGAGTCCACCGGATCGGGCCAGACCGGCCGGTCCCGGCCCAGGGCCGCCTTGAGGCCCTGTTGCAGCAGGGCGCCCAGCGCGCAGGTGCACACCAGCCACGCCGCCGTCCGCCAGGCGGCGGCCCGCCGTACGAGCCACACCGCGACCACCGCGCACAGCAGGCGCAGGGTCAGCGGGTCCCACACCCAGTCGGTGAGGACGCGGCAGGCGCGGGTGATCCCCGGCTCGGCGACCGCCCGGCGGTGCGCGGCACGGGCCACGGCGCCGTCGAACGTGGTCAGGGGCCGCCACCGCAGGGCGACCAGCGCCGCGGGCACCGCGGCGCACAGGCCCAGCACGGCCGCGAGGCGCGCGGCTGCCGCCCGCCGGACCGGGGGGCAGCGCGACGGGCGCGAGGACCGGGAGGGAGGGGAGGGAACGGGGGCGGGGCGCATGACGCGATACTGGCCGCCCGGCGGCCGGTGAAACACCGGGCCGCCCGATGCCCCGCCCGCCCGATGCTCCGCATATCCGGGCGCGGCACGCCCGGTCGGGGCCGGTCGCGGGCTGTGGCCCCGGTCGCGCGGGACTCAGCCCAGCGCCCGCAGCCCCGGTACCAGGGTGACCAGGACCGGCACCACCGGCACCAGCGCCGCCACCGCCGTCAGGCGCAGCCGGTGGGCGGCGGTGAGCCGGTCCGGGGGAGTGAGCAGCCGGTGCACCCGCTGCCGCACCTGGCCCCGCGGGGCGGGGCACGGGCCGAAGACGCCCCGGTGCTCGTTGAGTTCGACCAGGGCCAGAGCGGTGGTCAGCCGGCCGAAGCGGCGCGAGGCCATGTCGTCGGCGGCGAGTTCCACCAGGCGGTGCATCTCGTCCCGGAACGCGGCGAACACCGGCACCTGCGGAAAGCCGTCCGCCAGCGCCGCCGAGCAGTGCAGCAGCCAGTCGTGACGGGCCCGCGCATGACCCTGCTCATGGGCGAGTACGGCGTCCAGCTGTCGCCCTTTCAGACGGCGCAGGGCGGCGGTCGTGACGACCAGGCGGGGTGACGCGCCGGGCAGCCACCAGGCCTCCGGCCGCTCACCCTCCAGGACGACCAGCCGGCCCGTTCCGCTCTGCTCGCCGGGCAGCAGCGGTGCGCGGACGAGGAGTTCGGCCCGCCGGTGACGGCGCCGTGTCCGGGACCGTACGACCTCGCGGACCAGCATCGCGGCGCTCCACACCCCACCGCAGGCGAGGGCCACCGCGGTCGTCGGCGCCCAGGCACCGGCCGCGCCCAGCGCGTACGCCTCCACCACCGCGCTCGGCGCCGTGGCGAAGACGTGCCCGCGCACCTCCTGCCATGCCGCGGCGGCGCTGAGCGTCATCGACAGCGCGCAGCACAGCAGGACGGCGGCCACCACGCACTGCCAGACCCACAGCGCGACCACCGGTTCCCGGTCCGGCCAGTCGGCTCGGGCGAGGAGCCGGGGCGCGGCGACGGCGAACAGCGCGCCGATCAGCAACAGGACCGCGGGGACCATCATGCGAGCACCCTATTGAGCGGACGGGCGCTCAGGGGGCGGCTCGCGCGGCAAAGTGACACAGGCCACGGAGCGGGACGGCCGGTGCTCCGCGCCCCGGTCTCACATCGTCAGCAGCATCGCCACCATCGCCATCCCCATCGACAGGCGGCAGACGCGCGCCAGTTCGGGCCGGTCGCCCCACCCCAGGCCACCGGGCGCCCCGGAGCCGTGGCCGGTGCCCGCGCCGGTGCCCGTGCGTATGCCCGTGCCCTGGGGGCCCGCCACGGCCGGGACCAGGCGGGCGCCGCTGAGCAGGACGTATCCGGCGAAGTACAGCAGCAGGGCGCCGGTGAGGAGGGGGACGCCGGAGCCGCCGTGGGCGTGGTGGTGCCCCTGGGGGGCGGCGGCCATGGCCAGCGACATGTAGACCATCGCGGACGTCCCCACCAGGTGGTGCAGATGGTGCTGCGGACCGGTCCGCGCCGCCCACAGGGCGCGCAGCGCCGCGACGCCGAAGACCGCCGCGTAGACCGGCCAGGCCCAGGCGGGCGGGGTGAACACCGCGGCGGGCACGGCCATGGCGGCCATGCCGAAGCCCATCAGCGCCTCACCGCCCGCCGAGCGGCGCTGCTCCTGGTCGGGGCTGCGCATGCGCAGCAGACAGTAGGCGCCGGTCGCCGCGCACAGCGCGACCAGCAGCCAGCCGGGCGAAGCCGGTGCGTGCACCCGCCCACCTCCCGCTCGAAGGTCCGGACCGCGGTTCGGCGGCCTTCCGCTCGGTCAAGCGATGCCCGGGGCACACGGTGCGCACACGAGCGCAAGGAGGTACTGGGGGAGCGTGCCCGGGAGCGCGCACGCCGGGCGCCCGGTCCTCCCGCCATATGCTTTACAGGTAAAACACCTGTTAAGGTTGTCTCATGAGCAGTGCGAACCCTTCCCCCGAGCCGAACCGCACCCCCACGCCCGCCCCCACCACCTCAGCCCCGGATCCGGCTCCGGCCCGGAGCGCCCGGCGGCTCCCGCTCACCGGCGTGCTGCGGCTCGGCCGTCCGTCCGACATCTGGTTCAAGCCCGCACTCAGCTCGGTCGTCTCCGTCGCGCCGCCGAACCTCACGCTGCTCGCCCTCGGCCGGCTCGACCTGGCCATGTACACCATGGCCGGATCGCTGTGCGCCCTGTACGCCCACAACCGCCCCTACGCCGCCCGCGCCCGGGTCCTGGCCTGGGTGGTGCTCGGCATGGTCGGCGGCCTCGCCCTCTCCCTGGTCACCGCCTCGCTCACCCGCGACCCCGTCGTCCTGGTCGCGGTCGGCGCGCTCATGGCCGCCGCGCAGAAGGCCCTGTGCGACGCGACCCGGGTGGGCCCGCCCGGCAACGTGGTCCTGACCTTCATCAGCTCCGCGTCCCTGTTCGCCCCGCAGACGCTCGGCCAGGTCCCCGCCCACCTCGCGCTGGCCCTGGCCGCCGCTGCCTGGGCCTGGCTGGTCTGCATGGCGCCCGGCCTGCTGCGCCCGCACGGCCCGGAGCGCCGGGCCACCGCGCAGGCGCTGAACGCCGCCGCCGCGTACGCCGCCACCCGCGGCACCGGGGACGGCCACGCCCGCCTGCGCGCCGCGGCGGCCGCCGCCGTGCAGGCCGCCTGGCAGGCGCTGCCGGTCGCCGGGGCGCGGGCCGCCTCCCGGCGCGATCTCGCCCGGCTCGTCATCCGGGCCGAGGTCGCCCTCGCCGCGCCCGCCGACGCCGACCCGGAGCGGCTGCGGACCTGGGCGCGCGAGCTGTGCGGCAGCGGTCCGGTCCCGCGGGCCGGTGAGACGGCGGCGGCCACCGACGAACTCCTCGGCGTCCACGCCGAGGCCGGCGCCCCCCACCGCTCCTGGTGGAGCCGGCTCGGCCCGCTGGCACCCATCGCCGTGCGGACCGCGCTCGGCTGCGCGCTCGCCGGATACGCCTCCCTGGCCCTGGGCATCGGCCGCCCCTACTGGGCGCTGGTCACCGCCGCCTCCCTCTACCAGGCCAACGTCACGCTCACCTGGAGCCGCGGTGTGCAGCGGGTCGTCGGCAACCTCGTCGGCGTCCTCGTCTTCGCCGCGCTCGTCCCGCTCGCGCACACGGGCGGCCTGGCCCTCGTCCTGGTCTGCGTGGCCCTCAACTTCGGCGCCGAGGCGCTGATGGGCCGCAACTACTGGCTCGGCAGCATCTGCGTGACCCCCATGGCGCTGCTCGTCACCGAGTTCGCCGGACAGCGTCCGGCGGGGGAGCTGATGACCGAGCGGGCCGTGGACACCGTCGTCGGCGCCCTGGTCGGCTTCGTGGCCGCCGTCGCCGTCACCAACCGCCGGGCGGGGGACCGGATCGGAGACGCGCTGACCGCCGTGGACCGGGCCCGCGAGCGGGCCGCGCGCCTGCTCGCCGAACCGCGGCCCGACCGGACGGCCCTGGAGTCCGCCCGCCGGTCCCTGGCCGCCGCGCTGGTCGAACTGCGCGCCACCGCCGACGCCGCCGCCGGGGAGTGGTGGCAGCGCGCGCTGCCCCAGGAGCGGGTCGTGCTCACCGAGCAGTCCGCACACCGTACGCTCGCCGCGACGGTACGACGCCTGGGGCTGCATGCCCCGGTGACGAGCACGGGCAGGACGACGGAGGACGCACGGCCATGACGGCGAGCAACGGACGACCGGTACCCACGGCGGCGGGGACCGGGGACACGCCCCACGGCCGGGAGTACCCGGACTCCACCGGACGGACGGGCTCCATCGGGCGGGCAGATCCACCGGCGCCGGAGCTGTACCCGGCGCCGCAGGAGCCCCCGGAGCCGTCCGCCGAGCCGGCCGGTGCTCCAGCGGCGGCCGATGATCCAGAGGCGGACGCGGCGGACGCGGCGGACGCGGCAGCCGCCGCTGCCGGACCCGCCCCGGACGACACCGTGGCCGGTGTCGTCCGGCAGTGGCGGGCCGTCCACCCCGAGCTGGACACGGCCCCGATGGAGATCATCGGCCGTATCAACCGCTGCTCCGCGCTCCTCCAGCAGGCGGAGGACGCCCCGCTGCGCCGGGCGGGGCTGAGCCGGCCCGAGTTCGACCTGCTGGGCGCCCTGCGCCGGACCGGCCACGAACTGACCCCGAGCGAGCTGGCCCGCGAGACCTTCTCCTCGGGGGCGGCCGTGACCAAGCGGCTCAAACAGCTCACCGAACGCGGCCTGGTCGAGCGGCGCGGCGACACCCGTGACCGCCGCGTCGCCCATCTGCGCCTCACCGAGGCCGGCCGGGACCTCGTGGACGGCCTGCTGCCGGACCAGCTCGCCTACGAGAGGACCGTGCTCGCCGGGCTGGACACCGCAGGCCGCGGCGATCTGGCCGCACTGCTGTGCGAACTCCTCACCCGCCTGGAGGGCCGCCCCGGCGCCGCCCGCTTCTGAGCCCGCCGCACACCGCCGCACCGGCCCCCGCCACCGCACCCGGCAGCCCCGGTCGCCCGGCTGCCCCCGCGACCGCCCCGGCCGTGCGCGGCCTGCCGCCGCCTCAGCCCCCGGCGGCGGTCCCGGTCCCGGTCTCCTCGTCGGTCCCGTCCTCCGTCTGGTAGACGCCGAGGGCCGCGCCCTGCGGGTCGCACAGGACGGCCATGCGGGGCCCGTGCGGGACCGAGACCGGCTCCTGGAGGAGGCGGGCCCCCGCGCGGGCCGCGACCTCGGCGGTGGCGTCGACGTCCTCGGCGGCGAAGTAGGGCAGCCACTGCGGCGGCACATCGGAGGGGAAGCGCTCGTGCAGCGCGGTCACCCCGCCGAAGTCCATGCCGTGCATGCCCCACTGCGTGTACCACTCCGAGGCGTTGACGCTCCAGCCGAACACACCGGTGTAGAAGTCCCGGGCCCGCTTGACGTCCCGGGTCGCCAGCTCGACCCAGCCCAGCGCGCCGGGCCGGTTGAACACCGCGGCACCGGCGAACTCCTTGGCCTGCCAGAGCTGGAAGGCGGCGCCGGACGGGTCGAGGGCCACCGTGCGGCGGCCCTCGTCGAAGATGTCCATCGGGCCGCGGATCACCGTGCCCCCGGCGTCCACCACCCGGTTCGTTGCCGCGTCGTCGTCGGCGACGGCGAACGAGACGTTCCAGGCGACCGGCTGGGTGGGCCGGTACAGCGGGCCGATCCCGGCCACCGCCGCGCCCCCCAGGCGCGCGACGGTGTAGCCCCGCAGCTCGGGCCGGGGGTCCGGCGCGGCGCAGTGCCAGCCGAACACCTCGCCGTAGAACCGCTTGGCCGCCTCCAGATCGCTGGTCCCCAGCTCCGCCCAGCAGGGGCCGCCGATCACCGGCTTGTCGAACTCCATGGCACTCCTCCGGGAAGGCTCGCCCCCACCACCAGAACGCTATCCCCGGTCACCGACGGTGGCCAGCGGGAGCCGTACGGCCGGGGACGGCCTGGGGCGCCGCCGGGCGCCGGGGCGGGCGTCCGGCTCAGATGCCCGGCCGGTAGCGCAGCGGGTGCTCGGCGGGGACCTCGACGAGCACGACGGGCACGCCGTCCGGATCGGCGATCCACATCTCGATCAGCCCCCACGGCTCGCGCACCGGCGGACGGACGATCTCCACCCCTGCCGCCCGCAGCTCGGCGTGGGCGGCGTCCAGGTCCTCGACCTGGAGCCACAGCCGCACGGCGGTGGACGGCGGCACTTCGGAGCGCCCCGACAGCTCCAGGAAGCCGCCCCCGAGGAAGTACACGGTGCCGCGCTCGGGGCCGGTACCGAACTCACGGTGGACGGCGAGGCCCAGCCGCTCGCCGTAGAAGACGCGGGAACGCTCGGGGTCCGTGGGCCGGATCAGTACCCGGCTGCTGAGTACATGCACCATGCGGCGCACCCTAGCCACAGAGATACCCTCGGTGCTGCCCCACCGCGCCAGAGATCCCGAGAGGCCCCTCCATGGACACCGCCGCCACCGCACCGGTCTTCCGCGACGCCACCGACGCAGATGTCGAGGCCCTGGTGGCACTGATCGAGTCGGCGTACCGGGGAGATGCGAGCCGGGCCGGGTGGACCACCGAGGCCGACATCCTGCACGGGCAGCGCACCGACCCCCGGGGCGTGCTGGATGTGATCGAGTCGCCCGACAGCAGGCTGCTGACGGTGGAGCGGGACGGCCGCGTGGTCGCCTGCTGCCAGCTGGAGCACCGCGGCGACCACGCCTACTTCGGCATGTTCGCGGTCAGTCCGGCCCTCCAGGGCGCGGGCCTCGGCAAGCTGATCATCGCGGAGGCGGAACGGCAGGTCCGCGAGGCGTGGGGCGTCACGGAGATGCACATGACGGTGATCTCGGTGCGCGAGGACCTGATCGCCTGGTACGAACGGCGCGGCTACCGCCGTACGGGACGGATGAGCCCCTTCCCGTACGGCGACGAGCGCTTCGGGGTGCCGCAGCGCGCCGACCTCCGCTTCGAGCTGCTGGTCAAGCCGCTCGGGTAGCGGGCGCGCTACGCGGTGAAGCGGCCGGTGCGCTTGATCTCCGGGAAGTCGGTGGTCGCGCCGTCCAGCTCCAGGGCGCGGACCAGGCGGAGGTGGTCGGTGGTGTTCACCACCCAGCCGATGATCCGCAGGCCGGCCGCGCGGGCGTGCTCGACGACCTCCAGGGTGAGCCTGCGGATGTTCAGCACGAGGGTGCCCGCGCCGGCCCCGACCGCGCGTTCGACGACCTCGGTGCCGTAGTGGTCGGCGACCAGGGCGGTGCGGACGCCGGGGACCAGCCGGGTGATCTCGCGGAGGGCCTCGTCGTGGAAGGACAGCACCTCGACCCGGGCGACCAGGTCGCGGCGGCGCATCACCTCCGCGAGCGCCTTCGCCGCCGCCACGTCCTTGATCTCGGCCTGCAACGGCGCCCGTACGGCGTCGAGCACCTCCTCGAACAGCGGGATCCGCTCGCCGCGGCCCGCGTCCAGCGCGCGCAGCTCGGCCAGGGTCTTGTCGGCGATCGGGCCGCTGCCGTCCGTCGTGCGGTCCACGTCGGCGTCGTGCATGACGACGAGGGCGCCGTCCTTGCTCAGGTGCAGATCGAGTTCGATGGCGTCGAGGCCGGCCTGCTGGGCGGCGACGAACGAACGGAGGGTGTTCTCGGGCTCCACACCCATGATCCCGCGGTGACCGATGGTAAGGAAGTTCAAGGTTCAACTCGCTTCCGTCGACGGCGGCTCGGCTCGCCCGCGGACCTCAGGGACCTCGTCGTCCACGCGGCAGTGCCGCAGCCTAACGGTCCGGAGTCGGGTTGAACCCCTGCGTACACGGAGCAGTGGGGTGACGGCCGGGCGGCGCCGGGGCCGTGCCCCCTGGCGCGGTCACCCGGGCGTGGGCGAGTCCCGGTCGCGTTGACCGGGGAGAGCCCTCGGCGGCACCGCCGCCCGTGCGTGGCGGGAAACCGCCGTACCGCCGACCGGGGGTGGCATCACTCGATCGACCTACGGGAAGTAGCCGCCATACGAGTGCCGGGCAGGAAAATAGTCGGTGAGAATGCGCGCCCGCAGGATAATTTTCGGAGGCTGCCCTTGCTGGAAGAAAGCTCATATGTATACGGTCTTCTTACGCGAGCTTCTCCCGTGGAGGGTGGGTCATGACGGAAATTCTTGTGCAGGTGGGTCCGGAGGGGCAGGTTCCTCCGGCGAGCAGGGTGATCGAGCACCCGGCGTGGCCCGTGCTCAAGGATGCCGTGGAGCAGATCCGGCCATGGCAGTCGAAGGACGGATCGATCGACTTCGAGGCCGAGGGAGCGCCCGCGCGCGAGGACGCCGAGGCGGCCGTGGCGCGTGTGTGCGACGCCGTGACGGAGCTGTCCGCCCTGCTGCCGCACGACGCCGACTACCACCGGGCGCTCGTCGCCGATCTGCGCCGCTGGGCCGACGGCGGCTTCGAGGTGCCCGACTTCCTCGACTCCCTGCTGGCCTTCCAGCCGGCCGCGCACCGCGTGGACGGACTCCAGCACCTGGTCGTCTTCGCGATGTACACGCAGAACGGCAACCCGGACCGCAATCTGGAGGCGGTCGTGCTGCGGATGGTCTGGCCGGACTGGCTGGCCGAGCTGGAGCGCACCCGGTACGACAACCCGCTCTTCTGCGGCATCACGTTCGAGGACTTCACGGCGGGTTACGACACCAACTCCGCCGTGCTCTTCCCCGAGACGATCGCCGTGCGCGAGGCGCCGGAACGATTCTCCTGGGGTGGCATCTTCTGCGACCGGGAGGCCGCCCGCTTCCGCCGCGTGACCGCCGCCGCCGTGGACCTGCTGGGCCTGAGGCTGCCCGAGGACATCGCCGCCATGGTCCACGACCAGAAGCGCTGCGAGGAGGCGTTCGTCCTGTGGGACATGGTCCACGACCGCACCCACAGCCACGGCGACCTGCCCTTCGACCCGTTCATGATCAAGCAGCGCCAGCCGTTCTGGATGTACGGCCTGGAGGAGCTGCGCTGCGACCTCACCGCCTTCAAGGAGGCCGTGAAACTGGAGCAGGACGGCGTCGGCCAGGCCCGCGACGTGCAGTACGCGGTGCTCTTCGACCGGATGTTCCGCTTCCCGGTCACCGGCGAGCGCGTCCGCAACTACGACGGCCTCGGCGGCCAGCTGCTCTTCGCCTACCTGCACCGGCACGACGTGGTCCGCTGGACCGACAACAAGCTCGCCATCGACTGGGAGCGCGCCCCGCAGGTCACCAACCAGCTGTGCGCCGAGATCGAGACGCTCTACCGCGACGGCATAGACCGCCCGAAGCTGGTGCACTGGTTCGCCGGGTACGAGCTGGTCTCCCGCTACCTCGCCCCGCACCCCGGCTCCAAGTGGGCCAAGGGCCCCGACGCCCTCGACCTGAGCCTGCCGCCGCGCAAGCTCGTCGATGACGTGCTTCCGGACGAGTTTCCGCTCAGCATGTTCTACGAGGCACTGTCCAAGAAGCTGAAGAACGTGATCGCCTCCACCAAGGGGATCACGGCGGACGGCACCGAGCAGGTCGCCGCGTGAGCGACCGCGTCCAGAACACTGCTGCTACGGAGGCGAAGAAGATGGCGGGCAACGGGGCTCTCAGCGGTGCGGTGATCGCGGTGGCCGGCGCGGGCGGACCCGCCGGCCGGGCGACGCTGCTCAGGCTCGCCGAGGCGGGCGCCACCGTCGTCGGGGCGGACAACGACCCCGAGCGGCTCTCCGAGGCCGTGGACGCCGCGCGCTACGCCTCCGGCGGGGCCAGCGTCACCGGCGACACGGTCGACCTGCTCGACCTCCAGTCCACCCGGGAGTGGGCCGCGCACGTCGAGAAGGACTTCGGCCGCGTCGACGGCCTGGTCCATCTCGTCGGCGGCTGGCGCGGCAGCGAGACCTTCACCAAGACCAGCCTGGACGACTGGGACTTCCTGGAGCTGCTGCTCGTCAAGACGGTGCAGCACACCTCCCTGGCCTTCCACGAGGCGCTCCAGCGCAGCGACCGCGGCCGGTACCTGCTGATCAGCGCCGCGGGTGCCAGCAAGCCCACGGCGGGCAACGCCGCGTACTCCGCCGCCAAGGCCGCCGCCGAGGCGTGGACGCTGGCCATGGCCGACTACTTCCGCAAGGCCGGGAAGGCGGAGGGCGCCGAAGGGCCCACGTCGGCGGCTGCGATCCTGGTGGTGAAGGCGTTGGTGCACGACGCGATGCGCGCCGAGCGGCCCAACGCGAAGTTCGCGGGCTTCACGGACGTCAAGGACCTGGCCGAGGCCATCACCGACGTCTGGAGCAAGTCCGCCGCGGAAGTGAACGGAAAACGTCTGTGGCTGACCGAGCAGCCGTGAACCCTGCCAAGACCGACGCGCGCCGCCACCACGACCCGGAGGTCCGCGGCTTCGCCAGCGACAACTACGCCGGGGTGCACCCGGAGGTGCTCGCCGCCCTGGCCCTGGCCAACGGCGGCCACCAGGTCGCGTACGGCGAGGACGACTACACCGGGAACCTCCAGCGCGTCGTGCGCGGCCACTTCGGCGCCGGCGCCGAGGCGTTCCCCGTCTTCAACGGGACCGGCGCCAACGTCGTCGCGCTCCAGGCGGTCACCGACCGCTGGGGCGCGGTGATCTGCGCGGACAGCGCGCACATCCACGTCGACGAGGGCGGCGCCCCCGAGCGCATGGGCGGCCTCAAGCTGCTCACCGTGCCCACCCCCGACGGCAAGCTCACCCCCGAGCTGATCGACCGGCAGGCGTACGGCTGGGAGGACGAGCACCGCGCGATGCCGCAGGTCGTCTCGATCACCCAGAGCACGGAGCTGGGCACCCTCTACACGCCCGGGGAGATCCGCGCGATCTGCGAGCACGCCCACGCCCACGGCATGACCGTGCACCTGGACGGCTCCCGGATAGCCAACGCCGCCGCCTCCCTGGACGTCCCGATGCGGACCTTCACCAACGCGGTCGGCGTCGACATCCTCTCGCTGGGCGGGACGAAGAACGGCGCCATGTTCGGCGAGGCGGTCGTCGTCCTCAACCAGGACGCCGTGCGCCGGATGAAGCACATCCGCAAGATGAGCATGCAGCTCGCCTCGAAGATGCGCTTCGTCTCGGTGCAGCTGGAGGCCCTGCTCGCCAAGGACCTGTGGCTGCGCAACGCCCGGCACGCCAACGAGATGGCCCAGCGGCTCGCGGAGGGCGTGCGCGCGGTGCACGGCGTGGAGGTCCTCTACCCGGTGCAGGCCAACGGCGTCTTCGCCAAGCTGCCCCACGACGTGAGCGAACGGCTCCAGAAGAGGTTCCGCTTCTATTTCTGGGACGAGACCGAGGGTGTCGTGCGCTGGATGTGCTCGTTCGACACCACGGAGGACGACGTGGACGCGTTTCTCGCCGCGCTGAAGGAAGAGATGGCGCGCGGCTGACAGGGGCGGTCAGGACCGCTCAGTATCTGCATAGTTATGCGATCATTCGTAAAGTCATTGACTGTCGAGTGATCGCATTCCTATGCTCTGCGGGCATGGAGCTGACCCAGCACACCCCCGACCTGTCCGCTTATCTCGCCGCCGACGAGGCGATCGACCATGAACACCCGGTGGTACGCGAGACCGCGGCCCGGCTGGCCGAGGGGGTGGCGGACTCGTATGCCTATGCGCGGTCCGCGTACGAGTTCGTGCGCGACACCATTCCGCACTCGCAGGACTCTGAGGATCCGCGCGTCACCTGGCGGGCCTCCGACGTCCTGCGGCAGCGCACCGGCATCTGCCACGCCAAGGCCCACGCCCTGGCCGCCCTGCTGCGCGCCGAGGACATCCCCGCCGCCCTCTGCTACCAGCGGCTGACCTGGGACGGCGGCGGCGGTCACGTCCTGCACGGCCTGGTCGCCGTACGGTTCAACGGCGCCTGGCACCGCCAGGACCCGCGCGGCAACAAGCCGGGCGTCGACGCGCAGTTCTCCCTCGGAGGCGAACGCCTGGCCTTCGTGCCCGATCCCGAGTCGAATGAGATGGACTACCCGGTACTGTACGCTGAACCTCATCCGGCGGTGCTCGCCGCCCTGAAGGCCGCCCCCGACCGGTCGGCGCTGGCCGCGGCGCTCCCCACCCACCTGTGACCCGCGAGACGGACGGACCATGACGCTCACCCTCACCGTGTCCGACGAGGTGCGCGCGCTCGCGCCCGGCTTCACCCATGTGGCCGTCGAGGCGCACGGCCTCGTGAACGGCCCCAGCACCGAGGCCGGTTCGGCGCTCCTGGACGACGCGGCGCGCCGGCTGGCCGCCCGCCTGGACGGCCGCGCCCCGCACGAGGACCCGCACATGGCGGCCTGGCGCGAGACCTACACCGCCTTCGGTGCCAAGCCGTCGCGCACCCGCAACTCCGCCGAGGCCCTGGCCAGGCGCGCCCTCTCCGGCGCCGGTCTGCCCCGCGTCAACGCCCTCGTCGACCTCTACAACGCCATCAGCGTCGCCCACCTGATCCCCGTCGGCGGCGAGGACCTGGACCTGATCCAGGGCGGTATGCGCCTGGTGCGCGCCGGCGGCGAGGAGGACTTCGTGACCGTGGCCGGCGGCGAGGAGGTCGTCGAGCACCCCGAGCCCGGCGAGGTCGTGTGGTGCGACGGGGCCGGGGTCACCTGCCGCCGCTGGAACTGGCGCCAGGGCCCGCGCACCCGGCTCACCGACCGCACCGCCTCGGGCCTCTTCCTGCTGGAGAGCCTGGCGCCGATGCCCGTCGCCGACGTGGTGCGGGCGGCCGGCGAACTCGCCGAACTGCTGGAGAAGTCCAGCCCGGGTGCCCGCGTCACCGTACGGGGCCCGAAGTCCGCGGCCTGAGCCTCAGGGACGGCGGAACTGGTCGCTCATGGTCGGCATGGTGTTGTGCATCGACAGCGTGGAGTACGCGCTGCGGTCCCGCTGCGCCTGGATCCGGCTGGCCTGTTCGATGAGGAGACCGTCCGCGTTGTGCGTGGTGCTGCTGCGGCGGCGCAGGACCACCACGACCAGCCACGCGGCGATCGCGGCGAACAGACCGAACATGAGACCGATCGTGGCCATGGAACCCCCCGTCCCGGCATCCGTCCCGGCGCGGCCGTCCGCCCGGACCGGATGGCGGTTGCGATGTACGAACCGGCCTTCAGGTTACGGCAGTTCACCCGGGCATGGGCAGGCGGCAGGGCGGCCTCAGTGCGCCGCGGCGGTGCGCAGCTGCTCCGGCGTGGGAGCCGTGCCGCCCAGGTGCGCGGGCATCCACCAGGTGTCCTCCGGGCCCTTCGGGCGGACCGGGTAGGCGCGCTGGGCGGCCTCCAGCAGCTCCTGCACACGCTCGCGCAGCCGCCGCGTGATCGCTCCCGCGTACTGGTCGCGCGGCGCCTCGACGGCCTCGCCCACCCGGACCGTGACCGGGGTGTGGCTGCGCCGGAAGTTGCGCGGGTGCCCCTTGGTCCACAGGCGCTGCGTGCCCCAGACGGCCATCGGGATCAGCGGCACCCCGGCCTCCTGCGCCAGCCGGGCGGCACCGGACTTGAAGCTCTTGAGGGTGAAGGACTCCGAGATGGTGGCCTCCGGGAAGACACCGATCACCTCACCGGAGCGCAGCGAGCCGAGGGCGTGCTCGTAGGCCGCCTCGCCCTGGGTGCGGTCCACCGGGATGTGCTTCATACCGCGCATCAGCGGACCGGAGATCCGGTGCCGGAACACCGACTCCTTCGCCATGAACCGCACCAGACGCTTCTGCGGCAGCGCCGCGAGTCCGTTGAAGATGAAGTCCAGATAGCTGATGTGATTGCTCACCAGCACGGCGCCGCCCTGGCGCGGGATGTTCTCCGAGCCCCGGCAGTCGATCTTGAGATCCCACACCTTGAACATCGTGCGGGCGAAACCGATCACGGGACGGTAGACGAACTCGGCCATGGGCGGGGCGGACCCTTCTGTCTGCCAGGGACTCCCGGCGAAGTTACGCAGCCGTAGGTTTACGGCTCGTCGCAGATCGTGCCCCAAGAACGGCCGGGGAGCCAGCCCGCGTGCCCGTCCCCGGCGAGATCCTCGTCACGTCGGCCCGGCCGCCGGGCGCCCCGTCGGCGGCCGGGGCCCCGCACGGGAATCTTCGGCGGGCCGTACGCGCTGCACCCGGCAGGAGCCGGGCGGGCGGCACGGAACAGCCCGGCGCGATCACCGGAACGCGGGACGGGAGACCACGGGTGCGCACAGGCGAGGCGGACGGACGGCTGGGCGCGGCCGAGTTGGGTGAGCCGCTGGGCGAACGCGCCACGCTGGTGCAGTTCTCGACCGCCTTCTGCGCGCCCTGCCGGGCGACCCGCAGGGTCCTCGGCGAGGTGGCGCGCATGGTCCCCGGCGTCGCCCATGTGGAGATCGACGCCGAGGCCCGCCTCGGACTCGTCCGCGCGCTGGACGTCCGCAGGACGCCCACCGTGCTCGTCCTGGACGCGGACGGCCGCGTCGTGCGCCGCGCCGCCGGGCAGCCCCGTACGGCCGACGTCGTCGCGGCCCTGGGGGAGGTGCTGTGCGGAAGCGGCCTGTGACCGTGAGACATGTCCCATGTGCCGGGACCCACTTGACTGCGCCCGTCACCTCTCGTCAATCTGACTGTATGTCTCGGGAACTCCTTCTCTCCGGGCGGGCACGTCCGGGAGCGACGCCGTCCGCCGGCGCCGCGAGCGCGCGCTGTCCGGGCTGTTGAGCAGCCACGGTCCCCGCGCGTCCCACCAGCAGAAGGACAACTCCATGACGGCCCCGTCCGACCTCTCCTCCGCCGCCTCCACCGCCTTCGAACCGGCCTCTCCCGGCCTGCTGCGCTCCGTCTTCCGGCGGCACGCGGCGGGTGTCGCGGTGATCACGGCGCGCGGCGACCACGGCCCGGTCGGCTTCACCGCGACCTCCCTGACGTCCGTCTCCGCCGAGCCGCCGCTGCTCTCCTTCGGGATCGGGACCGGCGCCTCCAGCTGGCCCGCGCTCTCCCGGACCGGCCACCTCGGCGTCCATCTGCTGGGCGAGCACCAGGAAGAACTGGCCGCCACCTTCGCGCGCAGCGGCGCCGACCGGTTCGCGGCACCCACCTCCTGGCGCGACGGCCCCGAGGGCGTTCCGCTGCTGGACGGCGTGCTCGCCCGGCTGGTCTGCCGGGTGGTCGCACGGGTCCCGGCGGGCGACCACCGCATCGTCATCGCGGAGCTGGTCCTCGGCGACCACACGGGCCCCGGCCGCCCTCTCCTCTACCACCAGGGCCGCTTCAACGCCCTGCGCGACTGACCCGGAGCCGGCCGCTGCGCAGGCCCCTGCGGAACGGTCGAGTTCCGGTTACGCTGCGTTGCGAAGGTCACAGTTCAAAGCGCTTGCTCAGCGGGCAGGAACTGGGTGTACTGGCGAGTAATATTTCGGTCGGAGCGCGGGGTCGCCCCGAACGGGATCGGCCGCTTCAGGCGCCTATGCTGCCTGCAAGAAGGCAGCCCAGAAATGACGATGCAGTAGGAGAGCCGGCGTGAGCTTGAGGATCGTTGTCACTGTGAAGTACGTGCCCGACGCCACTGGCGACCGGCACTTCGCCGATGACCTGACCGTCGACCGTGACGACGTGGACGGTCTGCTCTCCGAACTGGACGAGTACGCGGTCGAGCAGGCGCTGCAGATCTCCGAGAACTCCGACGACGACGTCGAGGTCACCGTGCTGACGGTGGGTCCGGAGGACGCCAAGGACGCGCTGCGCAAGGCGCTGTCGATGGGCGCGGACAAGGCGATCCACGTCGAGGACGACGACCTGCACGGCACCGACGCGATCGGCACCTCGCTGGTGCTGGCCAAGGCCGTCGAGAAGGCCGGTTACGACCTGGTGATCTCCGGCATGGCCTCCACCGACGGCACCATGGGCGTCGTCCCCGCGCTGCTGGCCGAGCGTCTGGGCGTGCCGCAGGTGACGCTGCTGTCCGAGGTCTCCGTCGAGGACGGCACGGTCAAGGGCCGCCGCGACGGCGACACCGCCTCGGAGCGGCTGGAGGCGTCGCTGCCCGCCGTGGTCTCGGTGACGGACCAGTCGGGCGAGGCGCGCTACCCGTCGTTCAAGGGCATCATGGCGGCGAAGAAGAAGCCGGTGGAGTCCTGGGACCTGTCGGACCTGGACATCGAGGCCGACGAGGTCGGTCTGGAGAGCGCCTACACCGTGGTGGAGTCGGCGGCGGAGCGTCCGGCGCGTACGGCGGGCACGATCGTCAAGGACGAGGGTGAGGGCGGCAAGCAGCTCGCCGCGTTCCTCGCGGGCCAGAAGTTCATCTGAGCCCGTATCCGCCCCGTCGTCCCGCACCCTTCGCAAGCAGGAGAGAAGAAGTCCCATGGCTGAAGTCCTCGTCTACGTCGACCACGTGGACGGTGCCGTCCGCAAGCCCACCCTCGAGCTGCTGACCCTGGCCCGCCGCATCGGCGAGCCCGTCGCCGTCGCGCTGGGCAACGGCGCCGCCGACACCGCCGCCGCCCTCGCCGAGCACGGCGCGGTCAAGGTCCTCACCCACGACGCCGCCGAGTACGCCGACTACCTGGTCGTCCCCAAGGTCGACGCGCTCCAGGCCGCCGTCGCCGCCGTCTCCCCGGCCGCCGTGCTGGTCCCGTCCTCCGCCGAGGGCAAGGAGATCGCCGCCCGCCTGGCGCTGCGCACCGGTTCGGGCATCATCACCGACGCCGTCGACCTGGAGGCCGGCGACGGGGGCCCGGTGGCCACCCAGTCGGTGTTCGCCGCCTCGTACACCACCAAGTCCCGTGTCTCCAAGGGCACCCCGGTCATCACGGTCAAGCCCAACAGCGCCGCCGTGGAGGCCGCCCCGGCCGCCGGCACCGTCGAGGCCCTGGACGTCACCTTCTCCGAGAAGGCCACCGGCACCAAGGTCACCGCCCGCACGCCGCGCGAGTCGACGGGCCGCCCGGAGCTGACCGAGGCCGCCATCGTCGTCTCCGGCGGCCGCGGTGTGAACGGCGCGGAGAACTTCGGCATCATCGAGGCCCTCGCCGACTCCCTCGGCGCGGCCGTGGGCGCCTCGCGCGCCGCGGTGGACGCGGGCTGGTACCCGCACACCAACCAGGTCGGCCAGACCGGCAAGTCCGTGTCGCCGCAGCTGTACATCGCCAACGGCATCTCCGGCGCGATCCAGCACCGCGCCGGCATGCAGACGTCGAAGACCATCGTCGCGGTCAACAAGGACCCCGAGGCCCCGATCTTCGACCTGGTCGACTACGGCGTCGTCGGCGACCTGTTCGAGGTCGTCCCGCAGCTCACCGAGGAGATCAAGACCCGCAAGGGCTGATCCGCCGGGCCCCTTGCCGGGGCCGCCCCGGGCCAGGCCCCCGTGACCGCACCGGGACGCTGTTGGTTAATTCGGGGGCTGGGTGACGTCGGCCTTCAAGACCCGGTTGTGGTTTTGAAGGCCGACGTTGTCGTGTGGGGTGGGTGCGGGTGTCGATGCAGCCGATGGGACCGGGGGAGATCCCGGCGGAGACGGTGCGGGTGGGTGGCGCGGGCGGCGTTCCCGAAGGGGAGTCTGGCGATCCGGGTGCGGGACGAGCTGGGGCCGTTGTTCACGGACGAGGAGTTCGCGGACCTGTTCCCAGCGCGGGGAAAACCGGCCTGGTCGCCGGGGCGGCTGGCGCTGGTGCTGGTGTTGCAGTTCGTGGAAGGGCTGACCGACCGGCAGGCCGCGGAGGCAGTGCGGGCGAGGATCGACTTCAAGTACGCCCTCGGGCTTCGGCTCGATGATCCCGGGTTCGACTTCTCGGTGCTGTCGGAGTTTCGGGACCGTCTGGTCGAGGCGGACGCGGGGCGGCGGGTGCTGGACGGCATCCTGGCCGTGGCCGGTGCGCAGGGACTGCTCAAGACGGCCGGGCGGGCCAGGACCGACTCCACTCACGTGGTGTCGGCGGCGAGGGATGTGTGCTGGCTGGAGTTGGTCGCCGAAACACTGCGGTCGGCGTTGAACGTGCTGGCGCAGGCCGCCCCCGACTGGCTGGGGCAGGTGGCCGAGCCGGACTGGTTCAAGCACTACGCGAGCAGGGCCGAGGACTCCCGTTTCCCCAAGGCCCGTACCCAACGGGACGAGATGGGCTTGCGGATTGGACGGGACGGGATGCGGCTGCTCGAAGCGGTCCACTCCCCGCAGGCACCGGAGGCATTGCGGACGTTTCCGCAGGTGGAGACCCTGCGGCAGGTGTGGGTGCAGAACTTCCACCAATTCGATGACGAGGTGAGGCGCCGCCTCCCAAAAGACCGGCCGCCGGGCAGGACCTGCCTGGTCAACCCTTATGACGTTCAGGCGCGCAACAGCGTCAAGCGGGACACTGCCTGGGCGGGATACAAGGTCCACTTCACCGAAACCTGCGACACGGACGCCCCGAACCTGATCACGAACGTGGCCACCACCATGGCGACGGTCCCGGATGTGTCGATGACCGAGCACGTGCATGCCCAGCTGGCCGCAGCAGGCCGTCTGCCCGCAGAACACCTGGTCGACGCCGGATACGTCGACGCCCACGCCCTGGCCGACGCCGGATACGTCGACGCCCACGCCCTGGCCGACGCCGGGTACGTCGACGCCCACGCCCTGGCCGACGCCCGCCGTCAGTACGGCATCACGCTCACCGGACCGGTCGCCGCCGTGGTCAGTCCCCAGGCAGCCGCGGGCAAGGGATTCACTGCCGACGACTTCACCATCGACTGGGAGAACGAGCAGGTCACCTGTCCCGGCGCGAAGACCACCCGCCGCTGGAACCCCGACCGTTCGCCCGAGGGCACCCCGGTGATCCGGGTCCGCTTCAACGGCAGCCAGTGCCGCCCCTGCACGGTGCGCGAGCAGTGCACCAGCTCCAGCCTCGGCCGGCGCCTGACCCTGCGGCCCCGAGAGGAACACGAAGCTCTCCGCCAGGCCCGCGCCGAGCAGGACACCGACAGCTGGAAGACCCGCTACAACACCCGCGCCGGCGTCGAGGGCACCATCTCGCAGGGCATCAGCCGCTGCGGCCTGCGCAGATCCCGCTACCTGGGCCTGGCCAAGACCACCCTTCAGCACCAGCTCACCGGGGCTGCGATCAACCTCGTCCGCATCGATACCCACCTGATCGGCACACCCCGAGCCCACACCCGCACCAGCCACTTCGCAGCGCTTCGCCCCGCCGAGCAGCAACTCGGCGGGGCGAAGTGATCAGGACCCCGAATTAACCAACAGCGTCCCGCACCGGTCACGGGGGCCTCGGTGTCTGCGGCCCGGCCGGGCCGGCCGGGGTTCAGGCCGCGGACAGGTGTTGACCGGCGGGAACGTCCACAGATAGCTTCGTAGTGCGGATTATTGATTCCGTACAACGGAAAACAGGAGGGTGTGGAATGGGTCAGGGCCAGCAGGAGACGGTGGCGACGAGCCTCGCGGGCGCCGTCAGCGAGGAGATCAGCGCCTCCCTCGCCCCGGTCGACGCCGAGCTGGAGCGCCGCTACCCGGGCGACCCCGGCACCCGCCAGCCGGTCCACACCGTCTACGTCCCCGGTGACGCCTTCGCCGCCGACACCCTCCGCTCCTGGGGCGACCGGGCGCTGGCCGCCCTCGACGAACACGCCCCGGACGCCGCCTCCTTCGCCGCGGTCCTGGGCCTGGCCGACGACCTCGCGGAACCCGTCCACTCCCGCGTCCGCGCCAAGCTGGAACGCGAACCGATCGAGGACCTCCGCATCGACTTCGAGGACGGCTACGGCCCCCGCCCCGACGCCGAGGAGGACGAGGCCGCCGCCCGCGCGGCCCGGCTGGTCGCCGAGGCGTACGAGCAGGGCACCGCCGCGCCGTACATGGGCATCCGGATGAAGTGCATGGAGGCACCCGTCCGCGACCGCGGCATCCGCACCCTCGACATCTTCCTCAGCGGACTGATGCGGGCCGGCGGCCTGCCCGGCGGACTGGTGCTGACGCTGCCGAAGGTCACCTACCCCGAGCAGGTCACCGCCATGGCACGGCTGCTGGACGCCTTCGAGAAGGCCCACGGCCTCGAACCCGGCCGGATCGGCTTCGAGATCCAGATCGAGACCAGCCAGTCCATCCTCGCCGCCGACGGCACCGCCGCCGTCGCCCGGATGATCCAGGCCGCCGAGGGCCGCGCCACCGGCCTGCACTACGGCACCTTCGACTACAGCGCCTGCCTCGGTGTCTCCGCCGCCTACCAGGCCAGCGACCACCCGGCCGCCGACCACGCCAAGGCCGTCATGCAGGTCGCCGCGGCGGGGACCGGCGTCCGCGTCTCGGACGGCTCCACCAACGTCCTGCCGGTCGGCCCGACCGAGAAGGTTCACGACGCCTGGCGCCTGCACTACGGCCTCACCCGCCGCGCCTTGGCCCGTGCCTACTACCAGGGCTGGGACATGCACCCGGCGCACATCCCCACCCGGTACGCGGCCGTGTTCGCCTTCTACCGCGAGGGCTTCGAGCAGGCGGCGGCCCGCCTCGCCCGCTACGCCAATCGGGCCGGCGGCGACGTGATGGACGAGCCCGCCACCGCCAAGGCGCTCAGCGGCTATCTGCTGCGCGGCCTGGACTGCGGCGCCCTCGACATCGCCGAGGTCGCCCGGCTCACCGGTCTGACCCGAGCCGACCTGGAGGGCTTCGCCGCGCCCCGGCGCGGCGACCTCACGGCGTCCGCCCAGTAGCGGCCGGCCGGGGCGCCCCCACCCGCGCGGGGCGCCCCGGCGCCGTCGCGTCAGGCCGGCGGCGGCACCTCGCCCGAGCCGCGCTGCACGAGCCTGGTCGGCAGTTCGATCCGCTCCGGGGACAGATGGGTGCCGTCGAGCTGCCGGAAGAGCCGTTCGGCGGCGGTGCGGCCGAGCGCGGCGGCGTCCTGGGCCACGACGGTGACACCCGGCTGGAGCAGATCGGCCAGTTCGAGGTCGTCGAAGCCGACCAGGGCGACCGGCCGGGGCAGTCCGGCCAGGACCCGGATCACGGTGACCGTCACCCGGTTGTTGCCGGTGAAGACCGCGGTGACCGGGTCCGGACCCGACAGCATTTCCTCGGCGGCCCGCCGCACCCGCTCCGGGTCGGTGACGCCCAGCGACATCCAGGAGTCCTCCACGGCTATCCCCGCGTCCTCCATCGCCGCCCGGTAGCCGCGCAGCCGCTCGATCGCCGTGTGGATGCGCGGCATGTCGCCGATGAAGCCGATCCTGCGGTGCCCGTGGGCGATCAGGTGCGCGACGCCGTCGCGGGCACCGCCGAAGTTGTCCGAGAGGACCACGTCGGCGTCGATCCGGCCGGCCGGACGGTCCACGAACACGGTGGCGACGCCCGCCTTGATCTCCGGTTCCAGATACCGGTGGTCGTCGCCGGCCGGGATGATGACCAGCCCGTCCACCCGCCGCGCGCACAGCGCCAGCGCCAGCTCCTGCTCGCGGTCCGGGTCCTCCGCGCTGGAGCCGTTGATGAGCAGGGCGCCGTGTGCGCGGGCCACTTCCTCCACCGCGCGGCTGAGCGGACCGTAGAACGGGTCGGCGAGGTCCTCCAGGACGAGTCCGATGCTCGCCGTGCGCCCCTTGCGCAGCACCCGCGCGCTGTCGTTGCGGCGGAAGCCGAGCGCCTCGATGGCCTCCTGCACCCGCCGCTCGGTGTCGGCGGTGACACCGGGCTCGCCGTTCACCACGCGGGAGACGGTCTTGAGGCCCACGCCGGCCCGCGCCGCCACGTCCTTCATGGTCGGACGGTTGCCGTACCGTGTCCCGGACGCGCGGTCCGGAGCGCGGTCGGCGGGGCGGTCTTCTCGGCGGGCGGTCTCTGGCACGATGCGGCGTCCTGTTCCTTGTCGTCCGCAGGGGCTCTGCGCGGGTCCCTGGGTGCGTATGAGGATGTGGCGTCGAGCATAGAGCCTGGACAACGTTGTCATACGCACGAGAGACTGTCCATCGCATACTCGGTCAGCGCTCCCGCCGCGAGGCCGGGCTGCGCTCACCACTTAGTCCTTACATGGTTGACGGGGAGATCTGACACTGATGCACACCGACCTCGTGGCCGCGCTCGACATCGGCGGCACCAAGATCGCCGGAGCGCTGGTGGACGGCCACGGCAGCATCCTGGTGCGCGCACAGCGCGCCACGCCCGCGAAGGAGGACGGTGAGACCGTCATGCGGGCCGTGGAGGACGTGCTCGGCGAGCTGAGCGCGTCCGCGCTGTGGGGCCGGGCCACCGCGCTGGGTATCGGCAGCGCGGGCCCGGTGGACGCCTCCGCCGGTACGGTCAGCCCGGTCAACGTGCCGGGCTGGCGCGGCTATCCGCTGGTGGAGCGCGCACGTGCCGCGGCTGGGGGACTGCCCGTACAGCTGATCGGCGACGGTGTGGCCATCACGGCGGCCGAGCACTGGCAGGGCGCGGCCCGCGGCCACGACAACGCGCTGTGCATGGTGGTCTCCACGGGCGTGGGCGGCGGTCTGGTCCTCGGCGGCCGGCTGCACCCGGGGCCCACGGGCAACGCGGGGCACATCGGCCACATCAGCGTCGACCTGGACGGCGACCTGTGTCCGTGCGGTTCGCGCGGCTGCGTGGAGCGGATCGCCAGCGGTCCGAACATCGCCCGCCGGGCGGTGGAGAACGGCTGGCGGCCGGGGCCCGACGGCGACACCACGGCCGCCGCCGTGGCCGCCGCCGCGCGCGCGGGCGACCCGGTGGCCGTGGCCTCCTTCGAGCGCGCCGCACGCGCCCTGGCCGCGGGCATCGCGGCGACGGCGACCCTGGCCGAGATCGACATCGCGGTCGTCGGCGGCGGTGTGGGCAAGGCGGGCGAGGTGCTGTTCGGCCCGTTGCGCAGGGCGCTCACGGACTACGCCACCCTCTCCTTCGTCCGGCAACTGACGGTCGTCCCGGCCCAGATGGGCACCGACGCCGGCCTGGTGGGCGCGGCGGCGGCGGCCCTCACGGCACGTACGGACCCGGCGGGGGCCGGGGTCTGAGCGACCGGGCCGCGGCGGGCGGACGGGGACGGGCGGAGGCAAGGGACTCCGGGCGAACGGGAACGGGCGGAGGCAAGGGACTCCGGACGGATGGACGGAAGGCGGGCGGGTCCGCTCGGCGCGGGCGGCCTCATGAGGCGGTGCGGGGCCCGGGTCGGTACGCCGTCGGCCCGCGGTCGCGTGACCAAAGCCGCCGTCCGCCGTTGAGCAGGCATGAAGAAGCGCAGCATGCTCGCCCTCGCCTCCCTCGCCACCGGCTTCGTGGTGGCCGCCGTCTCCCCCTCGCACGCCGCCGACCGGGACGCGCTCGGTGAACTGGGGGTGAAGGACACCGTGGGCGCCGTGGACCACCTCGTCGGCCAGGACGGCCTGCCCGTGGACAAGGACGTCCTGGGACAGAACGACTGAGGCGGACCGGCCGGGCAGCCCCGGGCAGCCCGGCCGGCCCCGCCGGGCGGCCCGCAGCGCAGCGGCGCCGCACCCCTCGCGCGGCGGGGTGCGGCGCCGCTCCGTGTCGTCCTCAACTGGGCCTGGTTTCCGTGGCAGGGTGGAGCGGGCAAGCCACAGGGGGCCAACAGAAGAGGGGGACCAGTGACCGTCGTCTGGATCAACGGCACGTTCGGTGCGGGCAAGTCCGCCACCGCACGGGAACTGATCGATCTGATCCCGAACAGCACGCTCTTCGATCCCGAGGTCATCGGCGGCCTTCTCGCCCAGCACCTCCTGCCGCCCAAGCACCTCGCCGAGGCCGGCGACCTCCAGGACCTGCCGATCTGGCGGCGGCTGGTGATCGACACGGCCGCCGCGATGCTCGCCGAACTGGGCGGCACCCTGGTGGTGCCGATGACCCTGCTCCGCCAGGACCACCGCGACGAGATCTTCGGCGGCCTCGCCGCCCGCCGCATCGGCGTACGCCATGTGCTCCTCGCCCCGGCCGAAACGATCCTGCGTGAGCGGGCGGCCCACCGCGACGCCCCGTCCGGCCTCCCCGACGGCGACCTGCGGACCCACCAGTGGGCCCACGACCGCATCGAGCCCTTCCGCGCCGCGCTGGCCTCCTGGCTCGCCGCCGACGCGCACCTCATCGACAACGGCGCCCTCACCCCGTACGAGACGGCCGTCCGGATCGCCGAGGCGGTCGGCACCGGCGCCGCGCCCCCCTGCGACATCGTGCAGACCCCCGAGCCCACCGCCGAGACCGTCGCCTCCGGTGTGCTGCTCTTCGACGAGCGGGACCGGGTGCTGCTCGTCGACCCCACCTACAAGCCCGGCTGGGAGTTCCCCGGCGGCATAGTCGAACCCGGCGAGGCCCCCGCGCGCGCCGGGATGCGCGAGGTCGCCGAGGAGACCGGCATACGGCTGGAGGAGCCGCCCCGGCTGCTCGTCGTGGACTGGGAACGCCCCGCGCCCCCCGGCTTCGGCGGCTTGCGCCTGCTCTTCGACGGCGGCCGCCTCGACTCCGCCGAGGCCGCCCGGCTGCTGCTGCCCGGCCCCGAACTGCGCGGCTGCCGCTTCGTCACCGAACGGGAGGCCGCCACCCTGCTCCCGCCGGTCCGCCACGAACGCCTGCGCTGGGCGCTGCGCGCCCGCGAACGGGGCGCGGCGGTCTATCTGGAGGCGGGCGTGCCGGTGGGCTGAGCCGGCCCCGCCGGGATCATCCCACCGGGGGCGGCCCGTGGGCGGTCCGGGTGCCCAGGAGCGCGCAGACCGGGGCGTGGGACGGGCCGTGGGCAGGTAGCGGGTGGGCAGGTGGCACGTGGGCCTGTGGGCCGGCGCCCCGGGCACCGATGTACCCTGTGCCGGTCGCCTGATGCGTCCTCTGCCGGTGATCCGGCGGGGGTCCCGCCCTGTCCCGTCCTGTCCTGTCGGTGTCGGGCATGCCGTCCGTCGGCTGTCCGCTGTGCGCCCGTCGGTTGCGCGACGTGCCGTCCGTCGGCCGGCCGTGGCCCGGCGGTGACTGACCGCCGTCGGGCAGGTCGCGGCCGCCGGAGGGCCCGACGGAGCGACCGGAGGCGGGTCCGGGCCCAGCCGCCCGGATCCGCCGTCCGGCCGGGCGGCTGGGCCCCCGCCCCGGGCACCTGGCCGCCGGCGTCCGGGCCACGCCCCCGGACGCCGGGCGCGCGATCTCGGAGCCCGGACCGGAAGACCGGCCCCGGACACTCGAACGGGGATGTCCGCCCGGACGCTGGAGCTCCGGCGCCCGAAAGTCGAATCCACGTCCCGAGGTTCGAGCCCCGGGACCTGGGCCGGATGCCCGAATCCGGACGCCCGGACGGGGATGCCCGGCCTCGGTGCCCCGACTCGGTGCCCGGCGCTCGGAGCCGGCGCCCGAGCCGCGTACTCCCGGCCCCCGAGCCGCGTACTCCCGGCCCCCGAGCCGCGTACTCCCGGCCCCCGAGCCGCGTACTCCCGGCCCCCGAGCCGCGTACTCCCGGCCCCCGAGCCGCGTACCCCCGGCCCGGAGCCCGGCGCCCGAGCCCCGGACGCCCCGCCTCACACAGGCGGTTCGTACCGGGCCGCCGCCCGGCGCAGTGTCTCGCCGGCCCGCTCGGTCACCGGGGCGCCGTGGCCGAAGCAGGCCACCTGCGGTTCGCGGGCGGCCAGTTGCCGGAAGGCGGCGAGGGTGCGGGCGCGGTCGAGGTTGAAGACGCCGAGGACGACGGAGCCGTCGACCGGGGACACGGCGATCGTGTCCCCGGTGAACAGGACGCCGTACCGGGGAAGATGGACGCCGATGCTGCCGTCGGTGTGGCCCGGGGCGTGCACGACGCGGGCGCCGCCGCCGAAGCCGAGGACGTCGCCGTCGGACACCTCGGTGAGCTGCCGGGGGCGGACCGGATCGCCCTCGGGGAGCCGCGCGAGGGCCGCCGCGTGCAGGGCCTGCTCCCCGGCCTCGTAGCGCGGCGGGGGAGGGGCCGCCTCGCCCCTGACGTACGGGGCGTCCAGGCGGTGGGCGAGCACCCGCGCCCCGCAGGACCGGGCGAGTTCGCCCGCCCCGCCCGCGTGGTCCTCGTGGAAGTGGGTGAGCACGATCCGCCGCAGCTCCCCCGGATCGTGCCCCAGGGATCTGATCGCCTCGGTGATCGGCGCGCCCGCGCCCCTGGGCCCGGAGTCGACCAGTGTCAGCCCGTCGTCGTCGCGCCACAGGTAGGCCTGTCCCACGGGGAAGCGGAGCAGGTGCAGCCGGGGAAGGATCTCCACTACGTCCATGCCCCGACCGTAGAGAGGCCCCCGCCGAAGGGCGAGGGCTCTCTGCCGCTGGCAGAGCGGGCGCGGTGGACCGGCCCGCCCGGCGTGCGTGCGGGTCAGCCCGCGTAGTTGCGCAGGAACAGCGCCTCGGCGACCGACAGCCGCTCCAGTTCCTCGGGCGAGACGCTCTCGTTCACCGCGTGGATCTGCGCCTCGGGCTCGCTCAGGCCGATGAGCAGGATCTCGGCCTGCGGGTAGAGCGCGGCCAGGGTGTTGCACAGCGGGATCGAGCCGCCCTGTCCGGCGTACTGGAGCTCCTCGCCGGGGTAGGCGACCGCCATGGCGTCGGCCATCGCCTGGTACGCCGGGCTCGCGGTGTCGGCGCGGAAGGGCTGGCCCTGGCCGATCTGCTCGGTGCGCACCCGGGCGCCCCACGGCGTGTGCGCCTCCAGGTGGGCCTGGAGCAGCTCGGTGGCCTTGGCGGCGTCGACGCCCGGCGGCACCCGCAGGCTCACCAGCGCGCGGGCACCCGCCTGCACGGACGGCGTGGCGCCGACGACGGGCGGGCAGTCGATGCCGAGGACGGTGACGGCCGGGCGGGCCCAGACGCGGTCGGCGACCGCGCCCGAACCGATCAGCTCCACCCCGTCCAGCACCTTGGCGTCCTTGCGGAACTGCTCGTCCTCGTACGCCAGCCCGTCCCACACCGCGTCGGCGGCGAGACCGTCGACGGTCGTCGAACCGTCCTCGGCGCGCAGCGAGTCCAGGACGCGGATCAGCGCGGCGAGCGCGTCGGGCGCGGCGCCGCCGAACTGGCCGGAGTGCAGATTGCCCTCCAGGGTGTCCACCTGGACGCGGACCAGGGTCATCCCGCGCAGCGTGCTGGTCACGGTCGGCAGGCCGACGCGGAAGTTGCCGGTGTCGCCGATCACGATGGTGTCGGCCGCCAGCAGCTCGGGGTGCTCCTCGGCGTAGCGCTCCAGGCCGCCGGTGCCCTGCTCCTCCGAACCCTCCGCGATCACCTTGACGTTGACCGGTATGCCGCCGTTCGCCTTCAGGGCGCGCAGCGCGAGCAGGTGCATGATCACCCCGCCCTTGCAGTCGGCCGCGCCGCGCCCGTACCAGCGGCCGTCACGGTCGGTCAGCTCGAAGGGGGGCGTGGTCCAGGCGGCCTCGTCCAGCGGCGGCTGCACGTCGTAGTGGGCGTACAGCAGCACCGTCCGCGCGCCCTCGGGGCCGGGCAGGTAGCCGTACACCGACTGGGTGCCGTCCGGGGTGTCGAGCAGCGCCACGTCCGTGAAGCCCTCGGCGCGCAGCGCGTCGGCGATCCAGTTCGCCGCGCCCTCGCTCTCGCTCCTCGGATACTGGTCGAAGTCCGCCACCGACTTGAAGGCCACCAGTTCGGCCAGCTCCGCCCTGGCCCCGGGCAGCAGGGAGGCGACGGTCTCGGCGACCGGATGCGACGACATGGGCACGCTCCTTGTGGGTGCGACGTTGCACTCGTGAGCACCTCTGCGGCGCTCTGTGAGCACTTCTGTGTCTTCGGTGATCGTGTCGGTGCGGGCGCGTCCGTGTGGGCGGACGTGTCCGCTGCCGATCCTCCCACAGCGGACCTGGGGGAAAGCGGCCGTAGGATGCGGGGGACAGATGGGGTGCCCCTGCTCGGGCGGAGCCGAGAGCCGGGGGAGGCAGTCGGTTGATGTGGAGCGGTAGACCATCGTGAGCAGCGAGAACTCTTCGGCGGACGACGTGCAGCAGGTGTGGGACGTCGTCGTGGTGGGCGCGGGACCCGCGGGGGCCTCGGCCGCCTACGCGGCGGCGGTCGCGGGGCGGCGCGTCCTGTTGCTGGAGAAGGCCGACCTGCCACGGTACAAAACCTGCGGCGGCGGGATCATCGGTCCCTCGCGCGACTCGCTGCCGCCCGGGTTCGACCTGCCGCTCCAGGACCGGGTGCACGCCGTGACGTTCTCCCACAACGGCCGCTTCACCCGCACCCGGCGCTCCCGGCAGATGCTGTTCGGGCTGATCAACCGGCCCGAGTTCGATCAGCAGCTCGTCGAGCACGCGCAGAAGGCGGGCGCCGAGCTGCGCACCGGCGCCACCGTGACCCGGGTGGAGCAGCACGGCTCGGCCGTGCCGGACCGGCGGACGGTCGCCGTGGTGCTCCAGGGCGGCGAGACCGTGCTCGCCCGCGCGGTGGTCGGCGCCGACGGCAGCGCCAGCCGCATAGGCGCCCATGTCGGGGTCAAGCTCGACCAGGTCGACCTCGGCCTGGAGGCGGAGATCCCGGTGCCCGAGACCGTCGCCGACGACTGGCGCGGCCGGGTCCTCATCGACTGGGGCCCGATGCCGGGCAGTTACGGCTGGGTCTTCCCCAAGGGCGACACGCTCACCGTCGGTGTGATCTCGGCGCGCGGCGAGGGGGCCGCGACCAAGCGGTACCTGGAGGACTTCGTCGCCCGGCTGGGACTGGCCGGTTTCGAGCCGAGCATCTCCTCCGGCCATCTGACCCGCTGCCGCGCCGACGACTCGCCGCTCTCGCGCGGGCGGGTGCTGGTCTGCGGCGACGCGGCGGGCATGCTGGAGCCGTGGACGCGTGAGGGCATCTCCTTCGCGCTCAGGTCCGGGCGGCTGGCGGGCGAGTGGGCGGTCCGGATCGCCGAGGCGCACGACGCGGTGGACGCGCGCCGCCAGGCCCTGAACTACGCCTTCGCCATCAAGGCCGGGCTCGGGGTCGAGATGGCCGTCGGCAAGCGGATGCTGGCGGTCTTCGAGCGCCGCCCCGGCCTCTTCCACGCCGCCCTGACCGGCTTCCGCCCGGCCTGGAAGGCGTTCAAGGACATCACCCAGGGCTCCACGACACTGGGTGAGCTGGTCCGCAACCACCCCTTGGCCCAGCGCGCCCTGAGCATGATGGACCGGCGCCAGCCGGCCGCACCCGCGCCCGCCCCCGCCGAGACCGACACCGGCGCCGAGACGGAGCACGCGGCCGGCACCCGGGAGGCGGACGGTTCCTGAGCGCGGGGGCGGCCCCCTGGGCACCGGCGTACTTCCCCGGGAGTACGGGTGATCACCTCGCCGGGGTGACGTGCCCGGGGGCCGCGACGTCTAGCGTGGCCGGCATGGAAGAGCAGCGCGTACGCGGGGGCGGTCCACCGTGGGGACGGTGGCACGGGCCCGCGGGAGAGCGCGGCGCCGACGGCCGGGAGCGGGCCGGGACCCGCTGGCCGTGGCCCTCCACCGTGCTCGTCACGGCCGTCGTCCTCGCCGGCACCCGCTTCTCGGCCCGCGGGCAGAGCCACCGCGAGGCGCTGGACGCGTACGCGTACGCGCTGCTGGCGGTCGCCGCCGGGCTGCTGCTCTGGCGCACCCGGCGGCCCGCGTTCGTCGTGTACGCCACGGCGGCGGTCACCCTGGCCTACCTCGCGGCCGGATACCCCTACGGTCCCGTGTTCCTGACCGTCGCCGTCAGCTGCTTCAGCGCCGTCGTCGCCGGGCGGCGCCGGGCCGCCTGGACCTCCGTGGGGCTGCTGTGGGCGGGGCACGCGCTGATCGCGCTCTGGCTCTACCGCCTGCTGCCGCCGCCCGGCGACTCCGCCTCCGGCTGGGGACAGCAACTGGTCGTCGCCACTTGGGTGGTGGCCGTCGTCGCGGTCTCCGAACTGGCCCGCGTCCGGCACGAGCAGTGGGCGCGCGAGCGCGCGGAACGCGCCCAGGCCGCCCGGCGCCGCGCCGACGAGGAACGGCTGCGCATCGCCCGCGAACTGCACGACGTGCTCGCCCACAGCATCTCCGTCATCAACGTCCAGGCGGGCGTCGGCCTCGCCCTGCTGGACACCGACCCGGAGCTGGCCCGCACCGCGCTCACCACCATCAAGGCCGCCAGCAAGGAGGCGCTGGGCGAGGTCCGCCAGGTGCTCGGCACGCTGCGCACCCCGGGGGAGGCGCCGCGCGCGCCCGCGCCCGGCCTCGACCGGCTGCCCGAACTGGCCGACCAGGTGGCGCACGCCGGGCTCACGGTCCAGATCGAGGGCACTCCGCCCCCGCTGCCGCCCGGCACCGCTCTCGCCGCCTTCCGGATCGTCCAGGAGGCCCTGACCAACGTCGTACGGCACAGCGGTTCCCGGCACGCGCGCGTGCGTCTCGCGCACGGCGGCGGCACCCTGCGGCTGCGTATCGACGACGACGGACCGGCGACCGGCGCGGCGGCGGGCGGCAGCGGCAACGGGCTGGCCGGGATGCGTGAGCGGGCCGCCGCGCTCGGTGGGACCATCGAGGCGGGTCCGCGCCCCGGCGGCGGCTGGCGGGTGCTGGCCGAACTGCCCCTGACGGCCACCGAGGAGGACGACCGGTGATCCGCGTACTGCTCGCCGACGACCAGTCGCTGGTGCGGGCCGGGTTCCGGGCGCTGCTCGACGCCCAGCCGGACATCGAGGTCGCCGGGGAGGCCACCGACGGTGAGGAGGCCCTGCGCCTGGCGCGGGACGTGCGCCCCGACGTCGTCCTGATGGACATCCGCATGCCCGTCCTGGACGGCCTGGCGGCGACCCGCCGCATCACCGGCGCCCCGGAGCTCGGGGACGTCAAGGTGGTCATGCTCACCACCTTCGAGCTGGACGAGTACGTCTTCGAGGCGATCCGCTCGGGCGCCTCCGGCTTCCTCGTCAAGGACACCGAACCCGAGGAACTGCTGCGCGCGGTGCGGGCGGTGGTCGACGGCGACGCCCTGCTGTCCCCGGGCGTCACCCGCCGCCTCATCGCCGAGTTCGCCGCCCGCTCCAAGGAACCGGCCGCCGCCGACGCCCTGGCCCGGCTCACCGACCGCGAGCGCGAGGTGATGGCCCTGGTCGGCATCGGCCTGTCCAACGCGGAGATCGCCCGCCGCCTGGTGGTCAGCCCGCTCACCGCCAAGACCCACGTCAGCCGCACCATGGTGAAGCTCGGCGCCCGCGACCGCGCCCAACTCGTCGTCCTCGCCTACGAGTCGGGCCTGGTCCGGCCGGGCTGGCTGGGCTGATCCGGCCCGGCCGGTCCGGCCCGCGCCCGCCCGGCCCCGCTGCTCAGCCGATCCCCGAGGTCTCCCGCCACAGCGCGGCCAGCGCGGGATCACCCGTCACCCGCGGCACGGGCACCCGGTTCCACAGCGCCAGGTACAACTGGTCCGCGGGACCGGAGACTTCGGCCTCGGCGTCCGCGCCAGCGCCCGGCTCGGTGACCGGCGGCCCCTCCGACAGCCGTACGGTCCACACCGCGGCGTCCGCACCGGACCCGGCCGGATCGGTGGCGCGCACCCGCAGCACACGCGGCCGGGGCGTACGGACCCGGCTCCGGGAGCGGGCGTGGAAGCCGCGCAGCAGCTCGTCGATGCCGTCGACGGCGAACTCGGCGCCGACCGGGGACGGCAGGCCGCCGCGCGCCGCCTCGGCGTCGAAGCGGTGCACCGCCGTCTCGTGCGCCTGCCGGCGGGTCCAGAAGGCCTGCGCGGACGGCACCGCCAGGGGCGCCGAGTGGAACGTCCAGCACTCCACGTCCTCCGGCGCGCCGGCCAGCACCGCCACGAGGCCGCGATGGCTGTCGCGGTACCACTCCACCAGCGCGGCGCCGTCGAGAGCGGGCGGCTCGTCCAGGGGGCGCGGCGCGGTGTGCGCGTCCGCGACGAGACCGGCCGCCCACCGGTGCACCGCCCCGGTGTGCAGCAGCAGGTCCCGCACCCGCCAGCCCGGACACGTCGGCACCGCGGCACCGGTCCCGGCCTCCTCGGCGGCGGCGGCCAGCAGCCGGCCCTCGCGGTCCAGCGCGTCGAGATACCCGGCGGTCTTCATGGCGGGAAGTGTGCCGCACGGCGTGCGCCCCTGGCGAGCGCCCGGGGGCGTGCGGGCCGTGCGGGCGGGAGGCGTCCCGGTGCGGCCGCCGCCCGCAGCGGGTCGCGGCGATCCCCCAGCACCCCGCTACGACACTGGGTCGGCGTATGCCGCGTTGCGGTGGGCCGAATGGTGGGTTGGTCTTGAAGGGTCTCATTTCCCCACGCTGCGGACGGCGATCATGACGATGTCCCCCTTCGGCGCCTCGTTCGGCGGCCCGGACCCGTTCTCCGAGATCCTCAACCGCTTCTTCGGCATGACACCGGGCGCCTCGCCGCCCCAGGTGCAGCGGGTGCCGATCGGACGGCTGCTCACCGAGTCCGCCCAGGACCTGATCAACCGCGCCACCGGCAAGGCGGCCGAGGACGGCAGCTCCGACCTGGACACCGAGCACCTGCTGTGGGCCTGCACCCAGGTGGAGCCCGCCCGCGGCCTGCTCGCCCAGGCGGGCGCCGACCCCGACCGGCTCGCCGCCGACCTCGCGCGGGCACTGCCCGCCGAGAGCGGCACCCCCTCGGCCGAGCCGGGCCTGACCCCGGCCGCCAAGCGGGTGCTGCTGCGCGCCTACGAGCACTCCCGGGCGGCCGGTGTCTCCTACATCGGCCCGGAGCACATCCTCGGCGCCCTGCTGGACACCCCGGGCGCGGCACCGACCAAGATCCTGGGCGCCCACGGCATCGACACCGAGCAGCTGCGCCGCGGCGCGGAGAGCGTCGCCCGCTCCGAGGCCGGGCCCGGCGGCGCCGAGCCGCCGAGCGACACGCCGACCCTCGACCAGTACGGCCGCGACCTGACCGAGGAGGCCCGCGCCGGAAAGCTGGACCCGGTGGTGGGCCGGGCTGAGGAGATCGAGCAGACCGTGGAGATCCTCTCCCGCCGCTCGAAGAACAACCCTGTGCTGATCGGCGAACCGGGCGTCGGCAAGACCGCGATCGTGGAGGGCCTGGCCCAGCGGATCATCGCCGGGGACGTGCCCAAGACCCTGGAGAACAAGCGGGTCGTCGCCCTCGACCTGACGGGACTCGTCGCCGGCGCCCAGTACCGTGGCCAGTTCGAGGAGCGGCTGAAGAACGTCATCGACGAGGTCAAGGCGGCCTCCGAGTCGACGATCCTGTTCCTGGACGAACTGCACACCGTGGTCGGCGCGGGCGCCACCGGCGAGGGCTCGATGGACGCCGGGAACATCCTCAAACCCGCCCTCGCCCGCGGTGAACTGCACGTCGTCGGCGCCACCACCCTCACCGAGTACCGCAAGTACGTGGAGAAGGACGCCGCCCTGGAGCGCCGCTTCCAGCCGGTCATGGTGCCAGAGCCCAGCGTCGAGGAGACCGTGCAGATCCTGGAGGGCCTGCGCGACTCCTACGAGGCCCACCAC
This sequence comes from Streptomyces sp. PL-25, assembly GCF_058344915.1. Classification (NCBI taxonomy): domain Bacteria; kingdom Bacillati; phylum Actinomycetota; class Actinomycetes; order Kitasatosporales; family Streptomycetaceae; genus Streptomyces; species Streptomyces sp. PL-25. The sequence goes on along the minus strand of NZ_CP136997.1, from coordinate 824,570 downwards.
CAGGTCCGCTACACCGACGACGCGCTGGCCGCCGCCGCCGAGCTGTCCGACCGGTACGTCACCGACCGGTTCCTGCCCGACAAGGCCATCGACCTGCTCGACCAGGCCGGCGCGCGGGTGCGGCTGCGCTCGATGGGCCGGTCCACCGAGGTCGCCGAGCGCGAGGACCGGCTGGCCAAGCTGCGCCGCGAGAAGGACCAGGCCGTGGCCGGGGAGGACTTCGAGCGCGCCTCCGAGCTGAAGGACCGCATCACCGACGTGGAGACCGAGCTGGAAGGGCTCGCCGAGCGGCGCGAGGGCGTGCTGGAGGTGACCGTCGCCGACATCGCCGACGTACTGTCCCGGCGCACCGGCATCCCCGTCGCCCAGCTCACCGAGAGCGAGAAGGAAAGGCTGCTGAAGCTGGAGGACGCCCTGCACTCGCGCGTCGTCGGGCAGGACGAGGCGGTCACCGCGGTCGCCCAGGCGGTGCGCCGCAGCCGGGCCGGCATGGGCGATCCCAACCGGCCCGTCGGCTCGTTCCTCTTCCTCGGACCGACCGGCGTCGGCAAGACCGAACTGGCCAAGGCGCTCGCCGAGCTGCTGTTCGGCGACGAGAACCGCATGGTCCGCTTCGACATGAGCGAGTTCCAGGAGAAGCACACCGTCTCCCGGCTCGTCGGGGCCCCGCCCGGCTATGTCGGCCACGAGGAGGCGGGCCAGCTCACCGAGAAGGTCCGCCGCCAGCCCTACAGCGTGCTGCTCTTCGACGAGGTCGAGAAGGCCCACCCGGACGTCTTCAACACCCTGCTCCAGGTGCTGGACGACGGACGGCTCACCGACGCGCAGGGCCGCACCGTCGACTTCCGCAACACCGTGGTCATCATGACCTCGAACATCGGCGCCCAGCGGATCCTCGCCCACCACGGCGACGTCGCCGCCATCAAGGACCAGCTGATGGAGGACCTGCGCGGCAGGTTCCTGCCCGAGTTCCTCAACCGCATCGACGACATCATCATCTTCCACGGCCTGGGCGAGGCGGAGCTGAACCAGATCGTCGATCTGCTGCTGGACAACAGCCGCCGTCGCGTCCGCGCCCAGGGCATGGAACTGGAGGTCACCGACGCGGCGAAGAAGCTGCTGGTCGCCCACGGCCACCAGCCCGAGTTCGGCGCCCGCCCGCTGCGCCGCACCCTCCAGGCCGAGCTGGACAACCGCATCGCCTCCCTGCTGCTGAGCGACTCGGCCGACCCCGGTGACACGATCGTCGCCGACGTCGAGAACGACGCCCTGGTGTGCCGGGTCGAGCGTCCGGCGCCGTCCGACGCCAAGGTCTACGAGAACGCCGAGAACGCCGGGGCCGCGGGGGACGGGGCGAAGGCGCAGGGGGAGGCGGGGGGCCCGGAAGCGGCCTCCTGAGCGCCGTTCACTCGTACGCCGTCCGTCGCGTCGCGAACCCGATCGCGGCGGCGACGGCGGCCAGTACGGCGACGCTGGCCAGCGCGGCCCGCAGGGACAGCCAGCCGGCCATGAACCCGATGGCCGGGGGTCCCATGAGCATGCCGCCGTACCCGAGCGTGGAGGCGGTCGCGACACCGTTCGGACCGGCCAGCGCGCCCGCTCGCTCCACGGCGACCGGGAAGAGGTTGGCGAGCCCCAGGCCGGTCACGGCGAAGCCGAGCAGGGCCACCCACACGGCGGGCGCGAGGCAGCCGAGGAGCATGCCGGCCGCGGCGACGCAGCCGCCGCCCACGATGACGCGGGTGCGGCCGAGCCGTTCGAGCAGCGTGGTGCCGGACAGCCGTCCCACGGTCATCGCGAGCGCGAAGCACGAGTAGCCCACCGCCGCGACGCCCGGCGAGGCGTGCAGGTCCTGGGTGAAGTGCAGGGCGCCCCAGTCGGCCATGGCCCCCTCGCCGTAGGCCGTGCACAGGGCGATGAGCCCGAGGACCAGGACGACCCCGCGGGTGCGGCCGCCTTGCCGGTGCCCGTCGCGGCGGTCCCGGCGGGTCCTGCCGCCGTCGGCGGGCGCGGGGGAGTCCAGCCGCAGCAGCGTCCGCCCGGCGACGGCCGTGACGAGCAGACCGGTCACGGTGAGCGCCAGCAGATGGCGGGTGGGGGACAGGAGCCCGGCGACGAGCCCGCCGAGGCCCGCCCCCACCATGCCGCCGAGGCTGAAGGCGGCGTGGAAGGTCGGCATGACCGGACGCCGCAGCGCCGCCACCAGGTCGACGGCCGCGCTGTTGAAGGCGACGTTGATGCCGCCGTAGGCGGCGCCGAACACCAGCAGGACGGCGCCCAGCGCGAGGGCGGAGTGGGTGAGCGGCGGCAGGGCCACGCTGAGCGAGAGCAACACCGCGCAGACGACCGTGACCAGGTGGCTCCCGTAGCGGCGGCACAGCCGGCCGGTGAGGGTCATCGTGACGACGGCACCGGCGGAGACCCCGAGGAGCGCGAGCCCGAGGGCTCCGGTGGAGGAGTGCGTCTGCTCCTTGATGGCCGGGATGCGCACCACCCAGCCGGCGAAGACGAAGCCGTCGAGGGCGAAGAAGGCGGTGAGGGCGATCCGGAGGCGGACGAGCGGGCGGTCCGGCACGACGTTGTGCGGACGGACTTTGTTTATCAGCGGCACAAAACCAGGCTAGAAGGGCGCCGGGAACGGGGCAAGGGGTGGAGCGCGCGCTCCATGGCCGCCATGGCCGGATTCTCCGCAGGTCAGGCTCTTGACGGCGGCTACGGCGGCTACGGCGGCTACGGCGGCTACGGCGGGGCGGTTGCGGGGGCTACGGCGGGAGCCTTGCCGCCGCCCTTCGGCCGTCAGCCCGTCATACGGCCCCAGCGGGCGTCCATCCGGGCCCACTCCTCGGCCCACTGGGCGTCGCGGCGGTGGTCGAGCCGATTCTGCGCGAGCTTGGCGCCGCCGACGACGAAGCCCACGGTGGCCGTCCCGGCCCACAGGCCGCCCAGGACCGCCTGGAAGGCGGTGTCGGCGGCGGAGGCGGGCGGGGAGGTCAGGGCGCCGCGGCCGTTCGTCCAGACGGTGAGGCGGGATCCGGCGGCCACACCGGACGGGACCCGGGTCCGGCCCGTGTGGACCGAGCCGTCCGGATCGGTCCAGCGGACCGTCCCCCACACCAGCGCGCCCCCGGCCGGCCGGGCGGCGCTCCGGGACCCGCCCTCGGCGAGGACGGCGGACACCGGGTGGCTCTGCGCACGGGCACGCTGCGCGTTCTGCTGCATCACGCCCGCCGTCAGCAGCCCGGCCACCAGGGCGCCCACCACGGCGAGGACCCATGCGGCGGCCAGGATCCACGCCTCGACGACATCGCTGGTCCGCCTGAGCGGATTGCGCTGCCAGCGCCACAGCCACATTCCCGCACGACGTGCCATTGCCGACACCCCCTCGTGCCAGACCGACGGGCCTCACTGCCAGTGTGCCTCCATGGGCGGCCGGAGGCTCCTGTGCGCGGGGAGGCGGCGGGGACTGCCCGGGGCCGGGGGCTCCACGGGGGCCGGAGGCAGTCCGCGTGCACGCGGAGCTTCCGGACCCGGCCGTCCTCACACCGAGGCGACCAGCAGCTCCTCCGCCGGTTCGGGCCGCAGCCCGTCCGCGCGGCCGTCGAAGTAGCGCCGCGCCAGGTCGTCCGCGGACACATGGCGGACCTCCGTGAACCCCGCCGCGCGGGCGAGGTCCAGCATCTCCCGTGGGGAGAAGAAGCTGAGGAACGGTGTCCCGGACGCCCGCGCCATGCGCGTCGTGTTCTCCAGCAGGGCGCGCGTGCGCGGTTCCAGGAGCTCGGCGGGCTGCATGAACGTCATGGCCAGCGTGGAACCGGGCGCGAGCGCCGCCACCTGGCGCAGGGTGCCGGTGATCGCCTCCAGGGTGAGGTACATGCTCACGCCGGTGCAGGCCACCACCGCGGGGCGCCCCGCGTCGAAGCCAGCCGCGACCAGCTCCTTCCACCAGGACCCGCCCGCCTCGAAGTCCACGGGGACCAGCCGCAGGCCCTCCGGGACGCCCAGGCCGAGGTCCGCGAGGCGCTGCCGCTTCCACGCCTGCGGTCCGGGCCGGTCCACCTCGAACACCCGCAGCCCGGCGGCGACCTCCTCGGGGCGGCGCTGCGCGAAGGTGTCCAGTCCGGCGCCCAGGACGACGTACTGCGCGACGCCCCGGGCGGCCTCGGCCGTCACCAGGTCCTCGACGAAGCGGGCGCGGGCCACGACACCCGCCCGGAAGGTCCGCGTCCCCTCGGGGTCCATGTCCGGGCGGCGGAGCCAGTCGTCGCCGGACGCCGCCAGCCGCAGGCCGACCTCGTCCTCGAAGACGTACGGCGGTGGATCGGCCCGCAGATGCAGCGCCCGCCACAGGGCGACCCGCACCGCGGTGTGGTCCGCCTGCTCCACCCGGCTGTCCTCCATGCGTCCACCACTCCTTCGCGACGGGGCGGGGGACGGGCGTCCCCCTGGGACAAGGGTGGTACGCCGGCGCGGCGATCAGTACGCCATCGGTGCGCCATTCGCCGTACCTCAGCCGAACGGGTGAAGCCCGGACGGTTTCGGACACGGATCGGTTAAGGCTTGCTCACGCACCGGTTGCCGCGCGGTGAGCGCGTCATGATGGGACCATGACGCTCGCCACGCGTGCACTCGCCCAACTGGCCACCTGGCCCGACCTGATGGAAGCGGCACCGAGCTGTGGCACCGGGCAGGCGCTCAGCTCGGCGCACGGGGAGATCGCCCACTTCCACTCCGACCGCGACGTCGACCTCAAGCTGACCGACCGGGCCATACGGCGGCTCTCGCGCGACCTCAGGCGCTTCGCCGCCGTCCGCGTGGTGCCGGGCTCCTCCTGGGTCACCATCCGTCTCGACGCCTCGGCCGACGTCGATCTCCTCCTGTCCCTCATGAGCGTCGCGCTCAAGGCCGATCAGGGCGGCCTCGGGGAGGGCCGGCCGGTCCCCGTGGGCTGCAACGACGGCCGTGGTGTGGGCTTCCTGCGCACCTGAGGCGGCGCGTCCCCGCGGCGGCCCGGACCTGCGGGGCGCCGCCGCGGGCGGTCCCGGCGCGATGAGCGCCGGCGCCCCCGCGCTCCGGGGTACCGCCGCCGCCCCGGATGCCGCGGGCGGCAGGGGAGCCGTCCCGGCCGGGACGGGCCGTTCAGACCGTGAGGACCCGGACCCCGGCCTCCTCGAACCACCGCACCGTCTCCCCGTCCACCGCCGCGTCCGTGACCAGGGTGTCCACCGACTCCGCCGGGCAGATCCGGGCGAAGGCGCGACGGCCCAGCTTGCTGGAGTCCGCCGCGACGACGACGCGTTCGGCGCGCTCGCACAGCAGGCGGTTGATGGCGGCCTCCGCCTCGTCGTGGGCCGCCGCGCCGTGCGCGACGTCGAAGGCGACCACCCCGAGGACCGCCACGTCCAGGGTGATCTGCCCGAGCACCCCGTCCGCCAGCGGTCCGATCAGCTCGTACGACTGCGGCCGCGCGACCCCGCCGGTGACCACGATCTTGAACTGGGGCCGTACGGCCAGCTCGTTGGCGATGTTGAGCGCGTTGGTCACCACGGTCAGGGCGGGCGTGCCCGAGCCCAGGTCACCGCGGACGGCGAGCGCGCGGGCCACCTCGGTGGTCGTGGTGCCGCCGGTCAGGCCCACCGCCTCGCCGGGCGCGACCAGGGCGGCCACGGCCTGGGCGATCCGCTGCTTCTCCGAGGCGCGGCGGGCCGTCTTGTAGCGCAGCGGCAGCTCGTAGGAGACGCCGTGCACGACGGCGCCGCCCCGGGTGCGCACCAGCATCTGCTGCTCGGCGAGCTGGTCGAAGTCGCGCCGGATGGTCGCGGCCGACACCTCCAGCCGGGACGCCGCCTCCTCGACCTCCAGCCGGCCGCGCTCCACGAGCAGCTCCAGCAGCGCCTTCCAGCGGGCGTCCCGAGACATCGGCGGCCTCCGTTCCTGCTCCTGCGTCCTCCGTGACCCTAGCGCACTTCGCGCACCGGTAGATGCTTGATTGTGCTCGAAACTGCGCTGTATCTTGCAAGAACAATCAGATGACCCCGGGAGGGTGTGCCATGAGCCATGTCGAGGACGAGCTGACCAGCCAGCCGGAGTGCTGGACCCGAGCGGCGGCCGACGCCGCGGGACACGGCGGGGCGCTGCCCGCGCCGGGGGAGCGGGTCGCGATCGTCGGCTGCGGCACCTCGTACTTCATGGCGCAGTCCGCCGCCGCGCTGCGCGAGGGCGCGGGCCAGGGCGAGACCGACGCCTTCGCCGCGTCCGAGTTCCCGCACGGCCGGTCCTACGACCGGGTCATCGCCCTGACCCGGTCCGGCACCACCACCGAGGTGCTCGACCTGCTGGCCCGGTCGAAGGGCACCACCCGCACCACGGCCATCACCGCGGACCCCGCCACGCCGGTGATGACGGCCGCCGACGACGTCGTCGTCCTCGACTACGCCGACGAACGCTCCGTCGTGCAGACCCGGTTCGCCACCACCGCGCTCACCCTGCTGCGCGCCCACTTCGGCCTGCACACCGACGCCGTCGTCGCCGACGCCCGCACCGCGCTCGCCGAGCCGCTGCCCGAAGGACTCGTCGACTGCACGCAGTTCACCTTCCTCGGCCGCGGCTGGAGCGTGGGCCTCGCCAACGAGGCCGGCCTCAAGATGCGCGAGGCGTCCCTGTCCTGGACCGAGGCGTACCCGGCGATGGAGTACCGCCATGGCCCGATCAGCGTCACCACGGCGGGCACCGCCACCTGGGCGCTCGACGAGGCGCCCGAGGGGCTCGCCGAGCAGGTGGCCGGCACCGGCGCGCTGTGGATCCAGGGCACCCTCGACCCGCTGGCCGAACTCGTCCGCGCCCAGCGTCTCGCGGTCGCCGTCGCCGCCTCCCGCGGCCTCGACCCCGACCAGCCGCGCCACCTGACCCGCTCGGTGATCCTCACCCCGGACCCGGCCTGACCGCACCCGATCCGGCCGACCGCACCCGATCCGGCCCGACCGCACCCGATCCGGCCCGACCTCATCCGATCCGGTCCGACCGGATCCGACCGCTTCAGAACAGGTCAGACCGGGTCGGACCGGTCGGCCCACCCCCGCTCCGCCCCCGAAAGGAACAGGCCGTGCCGCTTGCAGCCACCGGTGAGCTGGTCGGCAGCGCCGCCGCCGCGCGCTCCGCCGTCGTCGCCTTCAACGTCATCACCCTGGAACACATCGAGGCCGTCGTCGCCGGCGCCGAGGCGGCCGGCGCGCCCGTCCTCCTCCAGGTCAGCGAGAACGCGGTCAGGTTCCGCCACGGACGGCTGCTGCCGCTCGCCCGCGCCGCCACCGCCGCCGCCGAACAGGCCGCCGTACCCGTCGCGCTGCACCTCGACCATGTGCAGAGCGACGACCTGCTGCGGCAGGCGGCCGACGCGGGCTTCAGCTCCGTGATGTACGACGCCGCCCGGCTGCCCTACGCGGAGAACCTCGCCGCCACCCGGGCCGCCGCCGAATGGGCGCACGCCCAGGGCCTGTGGATCGAGGCCGAGCTGGGCCAGGTCGGCGGCAAGGACGGCAAGCCGCCGCTGGACGCCCACGCGCCCGGCGCCCGCACCGACCCCGGCGAGGCGCGCGCCTTCGTCGCCGACTCCGGGGTGGACGCCCTGGCCGTGGCCATCGGCAACTCGCACGCCATGACCGAGCGCACCGCCGCCCTCGACCACGACCTCGTCAAGCGGCTGGCCGACGCGCTGGACGTACCGCTCGTCCTGCACGGCTCCTCCGGCGTGCCCGACGCCGAACTGACGGCGGCCGTCGCCGGCGGCCTCGCCAAGGTCAACGTCGGCACCGCCCTGAACATCGCCATGACCGACGCGATCCGCGCCCACCTCACCGCGCACCCCGAGGCGGTCGACTCCCGCAAGTACCTCGGCGTCGGCCGCGAGGCGATGGCACAGGAGGTGGAACGGCTCATCCGCGTGATCGGCGCCCGCGCCGCCGCGCCTACCGCCTGACGGCGGACAGCACCACGAACTTCGGGTTGCCGGCCACCAGCCGGCAGTTCCCGAACAGCCGGCGCAGCTTCACGTGGTGGCCCAGGTGCCGGTTGCCGACCACCCACAGCGCACCACCGGGGCGCAGCGCCCGCCGCGCCCCGGTGAACATCCGCCACGCCGTCGCGTCCGTCGTCGCCTGGTGCGAGTGGAACGGCGGATTGTTCAGCACCAGGTCCACGCTGCCCGACGGCACCCCGTCCAGGCCGTCCCCGACCCGGAACTCGGCGTGCCCCGGCACGCCGTTCGCCCGGTACGTCGCCTCCGCCGAGGCCACCGCCTGGAACGACTCGTCCGTGAACAGCACCTCCGCCTGCGGGTTCGCCAGCGCCAGCGCCGTCCCCACCACGCCGTTGCCGCAGCCCAGGTCCACCACCCGCTGTGCGCCCCGCCCGTCCGGCAGGTGCTCCAGGAGGAAGCGGGTGCCGATGTCCAGGCGGTCCGCGCAGAACACCCCCGCGTGGTTCACGACCCGCCGCCCCGCCACCGCGCCCGTCCCCTCTGGCAGCGCGTACGCGTACGGCCACGGGTTCGCGGGCCGCTCCAGGGCCGGGTCCGGGGTGCACAGGATCAGCCGCGCCTTGCGCTCGGCCAGCGAGGTCCGGGTGGGCCCGAGCACCCGCTCGAACAGCGCCAGCGTCGAGGTGTGGATCTCCTTGACCATGCCGGTGCCGACGACGACCGTGTCCGCGTGCACCGAGGGCGCCAGCCGCAGCAGCTGGTCCTCCAGCAGGGCGAGGCTCTTGGGCACCCGCACCAGCAGGACGTCGATCCGCTCGGGCGGCGCGTCCTGGGTGGTCAGCAGCCGGACCGCACCCGTCTCCGCACCGTTGCGGGCGAGGTTGCGGCGGGTCGCCTCCTGCCCGAGGAACGAGTCGGTGATCTGCACCGGCCGGTGCGCCGCCAGCGCCGTGGCCAGCGCGCCCCACCGGTCCCCGAGCACCACCACCGTCCCGGACGGGCCGGGTGTCCGCTCGGCGAGGTGCCGCAGCAGATATTCGTCGGAGGCGTCCCAGGCACGCAGCCGGTCGCGGGGGTCCTCGGGGTGGCGGGCCAGCGTCAGCTCGCCCCAGGGAGTCGTCATACGGTCGTTCATCGTCCGTCCAGGCTAGGCCCTGGCGTCAAATCGCCGTCCGGTCCGGCCGTCCCGCGGCGCCGGGACCCGCCCGCTCCGCGGCGCACCTTCGCCGGGGGCAGGATGGGACCATGGACGCCGAGCTGTTCCCGCGCTCCCGCAGAGAGATCGCGCCGGGCGCCGTGCACATACCGGACTGGCTGGACGCGGCCCGCCAGCGCGACCTGCTCACCGCCTGCCGGGAGTGGGCCCGCCCGCCGGCCGGACTGCGCAGGGTGCGCACCCCCGGCGGTCACGCCATGTCCGCCCGGCAGGTCTGCCTCGGCCTGCACTGGTACCCGTACGGCTACGCCCCCACCGCCGTCGACGGCGACGGCGCCCCCGTCAAACCGTTCCCGGACTGGCTGGGCGCACTGGGCCGGGAGGCGGTGACCCGGGCGCTCGGCGCGGAGGCCGCCGCCGGGGCCGCGTACGACATCGCGCTCATCAACTTCTACGACGCCGACGCCCGCATGGGCATGCACCGCGACAGCGACGAGCACTCCACCGCGCCCGTCGTGTCCCTGAGCCTCGGCGACACCTGTGTGTTCCGCTTCGGCAACACCGCCACCCGCGCCCGCCCCTACACGGACGTGGAACTGCGCAGCGGCGACCTGTTCGTCTTCGGCGGCCCGGCCCGGCTCGCGTACCACGGCGTACCCCGGATCCACCCGGGCACCGCGCCGCCCGAGTCGGGCCTGGACGGGCGGCTGAACATCACCCTCCGGGTGAGCGGGCGGTAGGCCGGGCCCCACCCGGCCGCCGGGCCGGGACCCCGCGCGGGCGGCAGGCCGGCGCCCGCACGGATCATGGGAGACTCGCCCTCATGAGCGGCAAGGCGGACCCCCGGGCGGCGGGGGAAGGGACCACCTCGAGGACGCGGCTTGACCGGGGGCGCGGCGCGCTCGGACCCGCGCTGGAGCTGGTGCACACCGGACGCGCCCCCACCCGCGCCGTGCTCACCGCCGAACTCGGGGTGACCCGCGCGACCGCGGGCGCGGTGGCCGCCGAGCTGGAGGCCCTGGGCCTGATCAGGGTGGACGCGCGGCCGGGCGCGGCGGCCGGATCGCAGGGCCGCCCCTCGCACCGGCTCGCGGTCGCCGAGGACGGCCCCGTCGCCCTGGCCGCGCAGGTGCACGCCGACGGCTTCCGCGCCGCCCTGGTCGGTCTCGGCGGCCGGATCGTCGCGACCGCACCGGGCTGCGAGACCGTCGACGCCGACCCGGCCAAGGTGCTCGGCTCGGTCGTGGAGGCGGGCGCCGAACTGCTGCGCAGCACCGGGCGCCGCTGCGTCGGCGCCGGTCTCGCCGTACCCTCCGCCGTCGCCGAACCGGACGGCCTGGCCCTCAACCCGCTGCACCTCGCCTGGCCCGCGGGCGCGCCCGTGCGGCGGATCTTCGCCGAGTGCGTGCGCGCGGCCGGGATCACCGGACCGGCCTTCGCCGCGAACGACGTCAACCTCGCCGCGCTCGCCGAGCACCGGCACGGCGCCGGACGCGGCGCCCGGGACCTGCTGTGCGTGGCCACCGGACACCGGGGCGTGGGCGGCGCGCTGGTCCTGGACGGGCGGCTGCACACCGGCAGTTCGGGGCTGGCGCTGGAGGTCGGCCACCTCACGGTCAACCCCGAGGGCCGGCCCTGCCACTGCGGCGGCCGCGGCTGCCTGGACGTGGAAGCCGACCCGCTGGCCTTCCTCACCGCCGCGGGCCGGGCGCCCGGCCCCGAGGTGTCCCTGCTGAAGCAGGCCGAGGACCTGATCCGCGGCCGCTACGACGACCCGGCCGTCCGCGCCGCCGCCGAGGCCCTCATCGACCGGCTCGGCCTCGGACTCGCGGGCCTGGTGAACATCCTCAACCCGGACCGGATCATCCTCGGCGGGCTGCACCGCGCCCTGCTCGACGCCGATCCCGGACGGCTGCGCGCGGTCGTCGCGGACCGCAGCCTGTGGGGGCAGAGCGGCGGCGTGCCCATCCTGCCCTGCACGCTGAGCCACAACAGCCTGGTCGGCGCGGCCGAACTCGCCTGGCAGCCGGTCCTGGACGACCCGCTCGGGGCCCTCACCTGACCGGCCGACGGCACCCTCGGCACCCGGTCAGGAGCCGAGGTACTGCGCCTCACCATGGCCCAGCGACCAGTCGGCCGGGCCGTTCTCGGTGAGGGTGACGAAGACGTTGCGGGGCTCCGTACCGGCGTACGCGTGGGCGAGTTCGGCGATGCGCGCGTACAGCGCCCGCTTGCGCCCGTCGCTCCGGCCCGCGCGCAGGGTGACCGCCACGTAGACGATGCCCTCGTCCCGGCGGATTCCCAGGTAGTCCCCGTGCCGGAGGGTGCCGCGCGCGCCGTCGTGGGCGGTCAGTATCTGGAAATGGTCGTCGGGCGGGATGCCGAGCGTCTCGACCAGGGCCTCGTGCACGGCACGGCCGAGCGCGTCCAGCCGGCCGGGGCCGGTGTCCATGGCGTCGATCCGGACGAAGGGCACGGCCGGGGCTCCTCTCGTGTCCTGGTGTTCCCTGTGCTCTGTCGTGCTGGGCTGTGCTGCGCTGGGCCGTGCTGTGCTGCGCCGTGCTGGGCAGGGCCCGCGGTCAGGGCCACTCGACGGCGAACGCTCTGGCGGGGTTGTCCCGCAGGACGCGGTCCGTCAGCTCCTCGCCGAGACCGGCCGCCAGGCGCGGGCGAACGCGGCGCAACAGGTACGGCATCCCGGGACCGCCGTTCACCGACCGGGCCCCCGCGGTCACGGTGTCGCCGCCGAGCAGCAGTTGTGCGCCGAACCCCGCGTCGGCCAGCGCCCGCACGGCCTCGGGCATGTGCCAGTCGGTGGCGTGATGGGCGCGGGAGGGGCCGTCGAAGGCGAGCCAGCAGCCGGTCCGCGCCGCCTGCACGTGCAGGACCGGGTCGGGGAACCGGTTGAGGTGCCCGAGGACCACCCGGTGGGGCGGCACCTCCAGCGTTCCGCAGAGCAGCTCCAGGACGTCCGGCGCGGCCGTGCCCTGCTCCAGGTGGACGGCGACCGGCGCGCCCGTGGCGTGATGGGCCTCGGCCGCGGCGGTCATCGTCCAGCGGGCGTGCGCGTCCAGGGCGTGGAAGCCGCCGGCGACCTTGACGAGACCGGCCCGGACGCCCGAGGTGCCGATGCCGTCGGTCAGTTCGCCGACGAAGACCTCGGCGAGGCGGCCGCGCAGAGCGGCGAGTGTCTCCTCGGCGTAGTGGCCGGCCTGGTGCAGTCCCGTCGCGCACACCACGTGCACGCCGGCCGCCCGGGACACGCCCGGCAGTTCGGCGGCCCGGCGCCCCATCCCGTACGGCGTCCACTGCACGACGGCCTCCCCGCCCGCCGCGCGGAACGCGCCCAGTTCGGCGCGCGCCGCCGGTACGTCGTCCAGTTCCTGCCCGGCCAGCAGGGGGCTGCGCAGGAAGAGGTGGTCGTGTGCGTCGGTCACCCCGAGCCTGTCCGGAGGGATGTCACCGAGCACGGTGCGGACGGCGGCGTGGACGGCGGCGTGGACGGCGGTCACCACTGCCGTCCGGGCGTCAGCGCCTTGCGTCCGGGCTGGGACAGGTGCAGGACCTGGAACACCTCGCCGCCGCCACCGGGCGCGGCGGACGCCGCGGAGACGGCGGCCTCGCGGCGCGACCAGAGCGAGAAGCGCACCAGTTCCCAGCGGCTCGTGTCCACCCCGGCCGCCACGAGGACCGCCCCGTCCCGGTCCGCCGACCGCCGCGTCCCGTCCACCGCCTCCTCGGCGAACTCGGCCAGTGCCACCCCCTCGGGCACCGGAGTGCGCTGCCGCACCGCGAAGGCGGCCGCCGTGTCCGCCGCCCGGCCCTCCTCGTACGCCAGCCCCGTCCACTGCCGCACCACCGGCCTGCCGAAGTCGCCGACCAGCCCCTGGAAGGGACCGCCGAACAGGAAGGAGTTCATCCCCTCGACGGTGTGCCACAGATAGAACGGCCCGTACTGGTTGACCGGCGAGCCGTCCACGCCGCGTTCGCGCATCAGATACGCCTTGAGACCGAGCCCGGCCCAGTCGTCGAGCAGATGCCCGAGCCGAGCCACCCGGTCCCGGATGACAGCCATGTCGTAGTCGGCGGGCAGGGTCATCTCGTACTGCATCGCGTGCATGTGAAGATCCTTCCTCAGGCCGTCTCGGCGGGGCGGCGCGGGGCGAGCAGGGCGAGGAGTCCGCGGACCCCCGCGTCGAAGGCGCCGGGGGAGCCGGAGGCGCGGGCCAGGACGTATCCGCCCTGCACCGTCGCGAGGATCGCCGCGGCGGTCTCCTCCCCGTCGAGCGAGGCCGGGAACTCCCCCTCCTCCTTGCCCTCCTCGACGATCCCGGCGAGCCGTTCCCGGACGGCGTCCAGCGTCTCGTCGACCGGTGCGCGCAGCTCGTCGCTGGCGACGATGTCCGGATCCATCGTCAGCCGCCCCACCGGGCAGCCGCGCAGCACGTCCCGCTCGCGCCGCAGATAGCCCTCGATGCGCTCGTACGGCGTCCCCGGCCCGGTCAGCACCGCCTCCACCTCGGCGCGCAGTTCCTCCGCGGTGCGCCTGATCGCCGCCAGCGCGAGGTCGGGCTTGCCCTTGAAGTGGTGGTACATGCTTCCCTGCCCGGCCCCCGCACGCTCCAGGATCGCCCGCGGGCTGGTCCCGACGTATCCGCGCTCCCACAGCAACTCACGCGTGGACCGGATCAGTCGCTCCTCTGTGCTCATGCGACCACTGTACATACTAGTAGTTACAAAACCAAGATCAGGAAGGAACCGGGAGCGGGGGACCGGGGGAGCGGACGGGCTATGTCAGGGGAGTGGAGCGTCACCGGTCGGGAGGAGTCCGTTCCGGCCGGTGCGACTCCTTCCCCGGTCCGCGGCGACACCGCGGGGGTGTGGACGCCTGTGCACGAAGGGTATGTACCACAAGGTACATACGGCCCGCGTCCGCGCCGTACCCCGTTCCGTACTCCCCACGAGGTACGCACACTGCCGCTGGCCGTACGACGACCCGGGGCCCTCCCGGGGGCATGGTCGAGGCAGTACGGGAGAACCTCCGAGGGAGATGAACTCAGATGCAGACCCATATGCAGGCCATGGCGGACTGGGGCGGCGGGCCCGGACCGTGGATCCTTCTCTTCCCGCTGATCTGGGCGGCTGTGATCGTCGGCGTGGTCACCGTCCTGCGCCGGACCGGGCTCGGCGGACGGATCGGGCCCTGGCGCGGACCGGTGGCCGGATCGGGGCGCGGGCCGGCCGCCCGGCCCGCGGGCGACTCGCCGCTGGGCGTGCTCGGCCGCCGCTTCGCCTCCGGCGAGATCGACGAGGAGGAGTACTGGCGCCGGATGTCCGTGCTGGAGGAGCACTTCGGCCGCCTCGACAAGGCCGGGGCCCGGTGACCGGCACGGCGGTCACCGCCTGCGGGGCGCGGGCCCGCCGCGCGCGGTCGTCCTCCGGACGGCCACCCTCCGGCCGGGTGTGAGCCTGACGGCGGCGGCCGGGGTCGGCGCGCCCGCGAGGCCGCACCGGGCCCGGTGACCACCGGCCTGTACCCGCCGGACGTCACCGTGGCACCGGCGCGGGTACCGACACCGACACCGACACGCGCGCCGTCCGGCGCGCCCACGCCCCGCCGGCCCCCGAGTGCGTGGGGGACCGGCGGGGCAGCGGGGCAGGTCACGTGACCGGGCGCCGTCTCCGGCGCGGTCACGAGGTCGCCGCCGTCACCGCCCGGTCAGCCGGCAACGGCGGACCGAGCGGGAGCGTGCGCGGGGCGCGCGCCGTCGAGTACCGGCTCGACCTCGGTGAACCGGCGCACGGGCTGCTCCCCGCTCGCCAGTCGTGGCACCCGCGCGGGTGTCGTGACCGGTGCGGCCGCCGTGGGCAGGGTGAACCAGACCACCTTGCCCTGCTCGCCGTCCGGGCGCGCACCCCAGCTCTCGCTCATCGCGGCCACCATCGCCAGCCCCCGGCCCTCGGTGGCCAGCGGCGCGATCGCGCCCATGTCCTCCGCCGACGGAAGACGCGGATCGTGGTCGCGTACGGAGACGGTGAGCCGGTCGAGCAGCAACTCCAGCTCGACGGTGCACGACTTGTCGGGCCGGGCGTGCTGGTGGACGTTGGTCAGCAACTCCGTCACACCGAGCGCGGCCCGGTCTATCAGAGGGTCCAGATGCCAGTAGCGCAAGTGCGCCGATACGATTCTGCGGACCTGGCCGATCCGCGACGGCAGGGCTTGGAGCTCCACCGTGCAGTGCCTGCTTGGGTGACTGATCACGGCTGCGACTCCCCGACGTTGAGGTCCGGAAGAACACGACGTTTCGGATGCAGCAGGGCGCCTGCGTGACACTGCCGCCTGCTGTCGTGGCCGGCGGGCTGGTTCGCAGCGTTATCGCCGGTAAACCCAGAGTGACGTGAGACCAGCGTGACGCAAGGGGTTCGGGAGCGCAAGTTCGCGCCAGTTTCGAGCGGGCCCCGGGCCGGGCCGCGGCGTTCAGCCGTCCCGCCCCGCCGCTCTGGCCGCCCCCGCCGCTCTGCGTACGGCCTCGATGAACCGGTGCGCGGTGGGCGGCCCCGGGTCCCCGGGCACGGCGTCGCCCGCGCCGAGCGTGAGCACGTACCGGTGGCCGTTGAGGTCGGCGAGCGCCCGGTCCTCCGGCGCCAGCCAGGGCCGGGACGCGCGCACCGCCCGGATCGGCGCGCTGTCGATCTCACTGCCGTAACTGGTCAGCAGCTCCAGCCGGCCGTCGCTGATCCGGACCCGCCCGGCCCGGGTGAGCGAGCGCAGTCGTCTGGCGATCCGCACGCCCGTGGCCGTGAACTCCGGCTCCGCCATCCCTGACCGCCCCCTCGCACGCGCCGGACCCTGATGACCACCGGGTCGCGGACCGGCGCGGTTCCTCCGGGGCCCGGTGCGCCCCGGCGGGCTGTTCGTCCCGCGCGGTGCAGTCTGCCCCGCTTCGGCAGCGGGCACCAGTGCGCGCGGGACACCGGACGGACCGTGCCCGGAGCACTGGCGCGAACGCGCCCCCGGACGTGCCCGCCATGCGCCGCCGACGCGCTCTGGCGTGCCGTGCCCCAGGGCTGCCTTTGAGCCGCCCAAAGTAGCGTTTATGCAGGTGAGAAGCGTGGAGAAGGTGTCTATCATCGAGAGCGTCCGGCCGTGCGACACGCCGTCGCGGCCCAGTGTGAGGAGTCCCGCCGTGAGCACCATCGAGCAGCGCCGGACCGGCGAGACCCAGGACGTCGACCGCAGTGACGCCGGCTACCGGGACTGGCTCAAAGAAGCCGTACGCAAGGTCCAGGCGGACGCCAACCGCTCGGCCGACACCCATCTGCTCCGCTTCCCGCTGCCCGAGGAGTGGGGCGTCGACCTCTATCTCAAGGACGAGTCGACGCACCCGACCGGCAGCCTCAAGCACCGCCTGGCGCGCTCCCTGTTCCTGTACGGCCTGTGCAACGGCTGGATCCGCCCGGACCGCCCGGTCATCGAGGCGTCCAGCGGATCGACGGCCGTCTCCGAGGCGTACTTCGCCAAACTGATCGGCGTCCCCTTCATCGCGGTGATGCCGCGCACGACGAGCGCCGAGAAGTGCCGCCTGATCGAGTTCCACGGCGGCCGGTGCCACTTCGTGGACGACCCGCGCACCATGTACGAGGCGTCCGCCCGGCTCGCGGTGGACACCGGCGGCCACTACATGGACCAGTTCACCTACGCCGAGCGGGCCACGGACTGGCGGGGCAACAACAACATCGCCGAATCCATCTTCCGCCAGCTGGAGCTGGAGCGGTTCCCCGAACCGGCGTGGATCGTCGCCACCGCGGGCACCGGCGGCACCTCCGCGACCCTCGCGCGCTACGTCCACTACATGCAGTACGACACCCGTGTCTGCGTCGCCGACCCCGACAACTCCTGTTTCTTCGAGGGCTGGACCAGCGGTGACGCGGACGTCACCTGCGAGCGCGGCTCACGCATCGAGGGCATCGGCCGCCCCCGGATGGAACCGAGCTTCGTGCCGGGCGCCATCGACCGGATGATGAAGGTCCCCGACGCGGCAGCCGTCGCCTCCGTACGCGCCCTGGAACGGGTCATCGGACGCAAGGCGGGCGGCTCGACCGGCACCGGTCTGTGGAGCGCCCTGAAGATCGTCGCCGAGATGCGCGAACAGGGCCGCCGGGGCAGCGTGGTCACCCTGCTGTGCGACCCCGGCGACCGCTACCTCGACAAGTACTACTCGGACACCTGGCTGGCGGAACAGGGCCTGGACCACGCGCCGTACACGGCGGCCCTCGACACCTTCCTCACGACGGGCACCTGGCCGCGCTGACGCCGCCACGGGGCGCCCGGACCGGAACTCAGCCGGCGGACCCCTCCGCCGGCTCCGCGGACTCCACCGACTCCACGGACCCCGCAGGCTCCTGGGCCGGCTCCTGCTCGGGCTCGCCCGCCACGACCAGCCGCAGGTGCTCCGCGATCTCGGCGCGCGCCCCGCCCGGCAGCCCTGCGTCCGTCACCAGCGTGTCCACCTGCTCCAGCGTCGCGAACGAACTCAGCCCCACCACACCCCACTTGGTGTGGTCGGCGACCACCACGACCCGCCGCGCCGACTGCACCAGGCGCCGGTTGGTCTCCGCCTCCGCGAGGTTCGGCGTCGAAAGACCGGCCTCCGCCGATATCCCGTGCACCCCGAGGAACAGCATGTCGAAGTGGAGCGCCGCGATCGCCTGGTCGGCCACCGGCCCCACCAGCGAGTCGGACGGCGTGCGCACCCCGCCGGTCAGCACCACGGTCGCCGCCCCCTGCCGCTGGCCCGAGGTGCGCTGCGCCGTGTGGAACACGTCCGCCACCCGCACCGAGTTGGTGACCACGGTCAGATCCGGCACGTCCAGCAGATGATGCGCCAGGGCGTACGTCGTCGTACCGCCCGACAGGGCGATCGCGGAGCCCGGCGCGACCAGCCGCGCCGCGGCCCGTGCGATGTCCTCCTTGGCCGTCAGCTCCAGCCCCGACTTGGCCTCGAAACCCGGCTCGTGCGTACTGGCCTCCACGACCGGCACCGCGCCGCCGTGCACCTTCTCCAGCACGCCCTGACGGGCCAGCGCGTCCAGATCACGCCGTACGGTCATGTCCGACACGCCGAGCTTGCGGGTCAGTTCGTTGACCCGGACCCCGCCGCGCCGCCGGACCTCGTCGAGGATCAGAGCGCGCCGCTGCTCCGCGAGGAGGTTCTGATTCTCGCTCACGTGTGCTCCGGTTCCTTTCGCCTCGGGCCCGTACGGCCGCCCCGGCCCACCCGGTCCGACCAGGAGGTCCGACCCGCCCCGGTGCGGGCGTCCCATCCTCGCACGGGCCGCCCGTACCGGTGCCATCGCCCGTCCGCAGCGCGTGTGCCGGGGACGCCGCGCCGGGCAGCCGCGGCCCGCACGTCACCCGGATCGGGGAGATTCCGTGACAAGGGCTGTGCCACGGGCCGCGGACCGAGATCCTGGTGGGGACCGGCGAGGACCACGGCGCGTCACGGGGGAGGTGCGGCGATGGAGCGGACACGACGGCACCCGGCGGCCGAGGAGGAACCGGACCGCATGCGCCCGAACCTGACGGCCGGCGAAGCACCGGACGGCACGCGCCCGGACCCGGTGGACACGCCCGCCGGCCCGGCCCCGCCCGCCCTGGAACTCCTCGTCCACGGCGTCGGCGGCACCACACCCGAGCAGATGCTCGACGACGGACGCACGGTCCGCGTCACCGGCGACGACACCGCGGCCGTCTACCGGCGCGCCGCCGACGCCGACGCCGACGCCGAGACCCGGCCCCGGGCCCACGACGGCCGGCCGGTGCCCGAGGCGTACGTCTGGTGCAACCTCACCTCCGGCGACGGCAGCCGCGCCCTGTGGCTGTTGCTGCTGCCGTTCATGGTCGTCAACCTCGCCCACTGGATGCGCCCCGCCGCCCACCGGCGCCCGCGCACCGTACGCCTGTACGGCCTCCTGGTCCGTCTGGCCGGACTGACCCTCACCGTGCTGCTCGTCGCCGCCGCCTGCGAGGTCGCGCTCGACCTGGCCGCCTGGCAGTGCGCGGGCACGCGCGCGTGCACCTCGCGCCACTCCTGGCTGGGCTTCCTGGCACCCGCGTCGGGCGGCTGGTGGAGCGAGCCGGGCCGCCGCCTCGCCCTGGCCGCCCTGGTCCCCGCCGCCCTCACCGGCCTGCTGTGCTACCTCTCGCACCGCACCTGGAGCGCCTACGAGTCCCAGCAGCCGCCCGCCCCGGGCGACGGACCCGGGGAACCCGGCGGCGGTGCCCTGGCGCGCCCCGGCTTCTGGTACGGCCGCCGCCTGGTGGCCCGGCTGCGCGCCGCCCACACCGCCGCCGGACTGCTCACCGTCGCCGCGGCGGTCGCCACCCCGGCCGCGCACTTCGACCGGCGGCCCGGCGGTCCCGCCGTCCTGGACGCCCTCGGCTGGCTCCTGCACGCCGCCCTGCTCGCCACCGGCGCCGCCGCGGTGGCCGTCGTCTGCCGCCGGGGCCGCAGCGAACACCGGCCGGACCGGCGCCTGGACCGCCGCCTCGCCCGATGGCTGCCGCTCGGCGCGCTCCTGCTGCTCCTGCTCGCCGTCCTCTACGCCGGCTGGTCGCGCCCGGCCTGGACATCCACCGGCAGACTGCCGGGCGACGCCTCCTTCGGCGCGCTCTCCCTGACCCAGGGCCTCCTGGTCGTCGCCCTGGCCGCCACCGCCCGCACCCTGCACGGCAGCCGCCCCGCAGGCCACAGCCCCACCGACGCCCCGCCCGGACCCAGGGCCGCGCTGCACGGACAGGGCGGACCCGCGGTCGCGATGCTGGCCTGCGCGCTCGGCGGAGTGATGTCCGGCGGCGTCGCCCAGCGGGTGGCCGACTGGCTGGACGGAACCGGCGGACGGCTGCCCGGCCCGCCGGTCCTGCTCACCTGGCAGGCGTCCGTCATCCCCGTGGTGCTTCTGCTGCTGCTGACGCTCGCCGCACGCCTCGCCGTACGCACCTGGCGACTGGCCCGCACGGAACGCGCCCGCGTGCTCCGCGACCTCGCCGGCCGGCCCGCCGACCGCGAGCGCACCCGCCGGATCGCCCGCACCCGCGCGATGGCCACCCTCACCGACGAAGCGCCCCTCGCCGTCGGCGTCGTCTCCGCGGCCACCCTGGCTCTCGGCACCGCCGCACTCATCGGCGCCCTCGGCACCGGCCGCACCCCCGTCCAGGCCGCCGGCGGAGCGCATCCCGCCGTCCAGGGCGCCGCCCAGACCGCACAGGCGCTGGGCTCCTGGCTCGTCGGACTCGGCTTCGTCCTCTTCGTCACCTGGGGCCGGCGCGCCTACAAGGACGCCTCGGCCCGGCGCACCATCGGCATCCTCTGGGACGTCGGCACCTTCTGGCCGCGCGCCGCCCACCCCTTCGCCCCGCCGTGCTACGCCGAGCGCGCCGTGCCCGACCTCACCTGGCGCATGGCGACCTGGACCCGGGCCACCGGCGGACGGCTGGTCCTCTCCGGACACTCGCAGGGCAGCGTGCTGGCCGCCGCCGCGGCCTGGCAGCTCACCCCCGCGGTCCGCGCCCGGGTCGCGCTGCTCACCTACGGCTCCCCGCTGACCCGCCTGTACGGCCGCTGGTTCCCGGCCCACTTCGGCCCCGACGCCCTTGCCGCGCTGCACCGCGACGTGGACTGCTGGCGCAACCTGTACCGGCTCACCGACCCCATCGGCGGCCCCGTCCTGCCGTCCCGCGACGGCACCGGACCGGACGTCGACCGCGCCCCGCTCAAGGACCCGCTCGTCTACGGCCGTACGGCACGGCACCCGCTGCCCGCCCCGATCCTGGGCCACTCCGACTACCAGGCCGACCCGGCCTTCGCCGAGGAACGCCGACGGCTCCTGGCGCGGCTGCGCCCGGACCTGCCCGCGCCGCGCCCCGCGCCCGGCGACGCCGCCGACCCGGGCTCCGCGCCCCCGGACACCGGATCCGGGAGCGAGGCGCCGCCGCCGGACACCACCGGGACTCAGGGCAGTTCGGGCAGATCCTCGGCGTAGAGCAGCGTCAGATCGTCGGTGTCGGGGTCGTCGAGCTGCGCCACCCGGCTGGCATGGCGCTCCACCATCGCCTCGAACGTCTGGCGCGCGGTGCGGCCGTTGCCGAACGCCGCGCCCCGGGGAAGCTCCGTGAAGTACTTCAGCAGCGCCTCGGCCGTCCCCTCCGCGAGCCGGTACTCGTGCTCCTCGGCCTGCTGCTCCACGATCCGCAGCAGCTCCCCGGGGCCGTAGTCGCCGAAGGTGATGGTGCGCGAGAAACGCGAGGCCACGCCCGGGTTGACCGACAGGAAGCGCTCCATCTCCGCCGTGTACCCGGCGACGATCACGACGACCGCGTCGCGATGGTCCTCCATCAGCTTCACCAGGGTGTCGATGGCCTCCTTGCCGAAGTCGCGTCCGGCGTCCTCGGGGGAGAGGGCGTACGCCTCGTCGATGAACAGCACTCCGTCGCGCGCCCGCTCGAACGCCTCCTGGGTGCGGATCGCGGTGGAGCCGATGTGCTCGCCGACCAGGTCGACGCGTGACACCTCCACCAGGTGGCCCTTCTCCAGCACCCCGAGCGAGGCGAGGATCTCGCCGTACAGGCGGGCGACCGTCGTCTTGCCGGTGCCGGGGGAGCCGGTGAAGACGAGATGGCGTTTGACGGAGGCGGCCTTCAGACCGGCCTGCTGCCGCCGCCGGCCCACCTCGATCATGTCGGTGAGGGCGCGCACCTCGCGCTTGACGCTGTCCAGGCCCACCAGCGCGTCCAGCGCGCCGAGCACGTCCTTCGCGGTGCGCACGGGCTGCTCGGGCCGCGGCTCGGGCGGCAGGTGCCGAGGCTCGGTGTTCCGCTGCCCGGGGATCACGCCGAGCAGCCCGGACGAGGTGTCCGCCGTCTGTACGGCCGTCTCCCTGGGCGCGGACGCGGGCGGGCGTACCCCGGCGCTCTCGTCGCTGGTGCAGTCCTCGACCACCGGTCCAGCCCCGGCCGCCGGGTCCCCGCCGTCCGCGAACTCGTAGCCGCCGCGCGCGCAGCGTTCCGTACGGCACTTCCGCAGTGTCGTACGGCAGCCGTCGATCACATGGAAGCCGTAGCCGCCGCTGCCCGTCACCCGGCAGCCGAGGAAGCTGCCCCGGCCACCGGCGGAGACGTAGAAACCGGCCTCGGCGGGGGAGACGACGGTGCAGCGCTCGATGGTGGGGTCGGCGCCCTTGGTGACGATCACACCGGTCTGGGTGGCGTCCACGGTGCAGTTGTTCAGGGTGCCGCCGCTGCCGTGGTCGCGGAACCAGGCACCGGTGGCGGCCTCCTTGATCCGGCAGTCGTCGAGCTGCGCGGTGGCGCCGTCGCTCACCGACACCGCCGTGTTGCGCACCTGGGACAGGTCGCTGTCGACGACGTCCGCGCGGGAGCCGCGGTCCAGGACGAACAGCGCGTCCGGCACGTCGTGCACCCGGCAGGAGTCGAGGACCGCGGTCGCCCCGTCGCTGACCCACACGGCCGGGTAGTCGCCCGTACTGTCGGCGATCTCGCACTGGTTGGCGTCCACGCGGGTGCCCGGGTCCCACACCGACAGGCCGTTGCGCCCGAAGCGGTGCACGGTGGTGCGGGTCAGCGTCAGCACGGAGCGCGACCTGAGGTCCACCGCGTTCTCCGGGATGTCGTGCAGCCGGCAGTCGGCGAGGGTGAGCACGGCGTCCGTGTCGAGGGTGACGCCGTCCGCGGTGGTGCGGTGCACCTCGCAGTCAGTGAGGTGCGCGGAGGCGCGCCCGCTGACCTGCACGCCGCTGCCGCGGACCTCGTAGACCTCGCAGCCCACCGCCTCCAGCGCGGAGTTGTCGCCGGTCACGGCGAGTCCGGGGCCCGAGGTGTGGTGGATCCGGCAGCGTTCGAACCGGGGGCGGGCGCCGTCGCGGACCGCGACCCCCGACTGCCCGGCGGCCACGACCTCGCACTCCTCGAACACCCCGCCGGCCAGGCCGAGCACGGCGATGCCGATCCCGGCCGGATTGTCCACCGTGCACCGCCGCACCGTGGGCCGGGCGCCGCCGCGCACCTCAAGACCGGAGGCGGACCGGGTCACGATCCGCAGGTCCCGCAGCTCCGGCGTGCCCTCCTCCACCAGCAGCGCGGGCGCGGTCGGGTCCTGGCCCTCCACATGCAGGTCCTGCACCACCGCGGAGGCGCGCACGGTCAACGGGACACCGTCCAGGGGTGCGATGCGCACCGCGCCGGGGGAGCCCTCGGGGCCGCGCAGGGTCACCGGCCGCTGGACGACGAGGTTCTCGCGGTAGGTGCCCGGGGCGACGGTGAGGACGTCGCCGTCCGCCGCGGCCTCCAGGGCCGCGGCCAGCGATGCGTACTCACCCGTGCGGCGCCGCCACCGGGATGTGCCGGTGTGCGTCACCTGGACCGTGCCCTGTGCCATGGCGTTGCCGTGCCCCCACCTCGTCGTACTGATGGCTCGTTCACCTTCGGGGCGCCGCACCCGGTGGCGGGACCGCGGCCGTGCTCAGCCCTTCGGGCCGCCGCGCGCACGCGCGCGGAGAGTCGCCGATCGCGTCGGCCGGTCCACCGTAGCGCGTGCGTGGACGGTCGGTTGACCGGAGTCGCGGCACCGTCAGCTGCCGGCGCCGGTGCGGCCCCAGTCGGGACCCGCGCGGTCCCATGCCTGGTCCCAGCGGGCGTACCTGCGGCGGACCAGGCGCCACAGGACCAGTCTGCGTATGCACTCGGTCAGTCCGGCCGCCGCCAGAGCGGTGCCGAGTCCGGCCAGCACCGCGTGGGTGGTGGCGGTGGCGGTGTCCAGGGGGCGGGTGACGGTCCGGCCGTGCCGGTCGGTCCACAGGCCGAAGTGGTCGCCGGGGTGCGGGTGTCTGAGGTCGGTGCTGGCCGGGCCGTGCCGCCGGGTGCCGTCCGGTCCGGTCCAGTCGGCGAGGACGCGGCTGCGGATCTCCCGGCCCGTCGCGATCTCCGGGTCCGGCGCCGGCGCGGACGCGGTCAGTCGGCGCACGACGACGGCGGAGATCAGGTGCCGGGTGCGGTGCTGGTCGCGCACCGTCCGCTGGAGGGCGTCCTGCGTGACGGAACCGACGAACGAACCGAGCACGGGGGCGACGACCAGGACGAGCAGCAACGTGGCCAGGGCCAGCCAGGATTCGACCAGATCGGTGGTGCGCCGCAGCGGGTTGTGCCGCCAGCGCCAGAGTCCGCAGATCGCTCGCACGCTCCCGCACCCCCTTCCCGCTCCGTGATAACCCCCGGCGGAGCCGTTCGTCCGCGAACCCGGTCGAAGAGAGAGGTACATCACCCCGCACGGGGACTCTCACGAACCTCTCACGAAACCCCAACGAGCGGGCCGCCGCCGCGGGTTCCCGGGACGGGGCGGATGTCACTCCAGGATCGTGACCGGGTCGCCGAGACGGATGGTGCCGGTCGTCTCGGGCACCAGGTTCTGCCCGAAGACCAGGGAGCCGCCGAACCGGCGGTGCCGGCCGAGGGCGCGCAGCGGCTCCTTGCCGCGGGCGCCGGTGTCCTGGTCGGTGGTGGTGACCACGCAGCGGCCGCACGGCTTGGCGACCCGGAAGGAGACCTCTCCGATCGCGACGCGCTGCCAGTCGTCCTCGGCCCAGGCGGCGGTGCCGCCCACCACGACACTGGGCCGGAAGCGGTTCATCGGCACCGGGCCCTCCTCGGCGCGGTCGCCCTCGGCGATCAGCGAGTTGAGGGAGTCGAGGGAGGACAGCGACGTGAGCAGCAGCGGGTAGCCGTCGGCGAAGCTCACGGTCTCGCCGGGGCGCGCGAAGGCCGGGTCGACGGGGCGGCGGGTGGCGGGGTCGTCCATGTGCGCGAGGCGCACCTCGGCGCCCACGAGGGCGCTGCACCAGGCGTGCGCGGCGTCGTCGGCCGCGACGGCCTCCACCTTGTCGCCGAAGATGTCCACCGTGACCGTCGTCCCCGGTACCGGCACGGGGACCGTGAGCGGCTCGTGTCCGGGAGCGGACAGCCGCAGGCCGCCGCCGGGCATCAGCTCGGCGACGGCCGGTGCGAGATGTGGCCGCTGACGCTGGGTGACGACCTTTCCCCCGTCGTCGATCAGCACCCAGCGCCGGTCCCCGGCCAGTCCCCAGGGCTCCACCACGGCCTCCCGCAGCCCCACGGGCCGGAAAGCCTTGACCGGGTGGATGTGTATCGAGCGCAGTTCCGCAGTCCCCATGACCTCATCCTGCCAGGTGGCACGGACAGCCGGGGGGAGCGGTCAGTAGCCGCGGTACTGCTGGTTGTTGTACGGGTCCTGGTACGGCGCGGCGGCCGGCCGCGGGGCCGCGGGGCGCATCGCCTCGTAGCCGGTGCCGTTGACCATCGGGCGGGGCAGCTGCTGCTGCGGGCCCGGGTAGCCGCGCGGGGCGGCGGCCTGCTGCGGGATGTAGGCGGCGGGGGCCTGCTGGAGCGGGGCGGGCTGCTGCGCCTGCGGGTAGCCGTAGGCGGGCTGGGACGGGGCTGCCGGCAGGGCGGGCAGCGCCGAGGGAAGCGCGGGCAGGTGGCTTCCCGTGTCGTACGGCGCGGGGACCCGGATCGGGGCGATCTGCGGGGTGCCCCGCTCGGCGACGAGGGAGTCGTAGATCGGGGTGTCCGGGAAGGAGGCGGAGTAATAGCCGCCGCCATAAGTGGAGCGGGGGGAGGTCATGGCCATAAGTTAAGCCCACGATGTGCTGGTTGGGGAGACCGATAAGAGGGTTGTTTTCCGTGTCGGCGGTGACGTGGGATCCCCAATACGAGCGAAATTGACAAAAAGGGGCGCCGCGGACGGCCCGGATCCTGTAAAAGAGCAGGGTTCTGGGGGGTTACCGGCGGTCTCCCCGGTCGGTTCCGCCGCTCGCTGTGGGAGTTG
Source organism: Streptomyces sp. PL-25 (assembly GCF_058344915.1). Taxonomy (NCBI): domain Bacteria; kingdom Bacillati; phylum Actinomycetota; class Actinomycetes; order Kitasatosporales; family Streptomycetaceae; genus Streptomyces; species Streptomyces sp. PL-25. Next base: position 798,526 of record NZ_CP136997.1, on the reverse strand, counting down.
TGCGCCGCCGGGCATAGGTTGGGCGGGGAGTGAGCCGACGAACTGCCGTGAGCCGGGAAACGGCCTGGCCGAAGTGATGGGGGCGCGACATGTCCATGCCGAAGGGATCGAACACGCCGGTGCCGACGACGGCCCTGCGCGTCGAAGTGGGCCGGCGTTCCGGTCCCGGCGTCCCCGACGTGGACGCCTCCGCCCTGCTGCTGGCACCGAGCGGGAAAGTGCGCTCGGACGGCGACTTCGTCTTCTACAACCAGCCGGCCCACACCTCGGGCGCGGTACGGCACGAGGGCAAGCGGGACGCCGCGGGGCAGGTGACGGACACGCTCGTCGCCGACCTCGCGCGCGTGGAGGCGGCCGTCGACCGGATCGTGCTCGCCGCGTCGGCGGACGGCGGCGCCTTCGGCCAGGTGCCGGGCCTGTACATCGAGGTGCGGGACGCGGCGGCCGGTACCGTCGTCGCCCGCTTCGACAGCACCGGTGCCAGTGTCGAGACCGCCTTCGTGCTGGGCGAGTTCTACCGCCGCCAGGGCGCCTGGAAGTTCCGGGCCGTGGGCCAGGGATACAGCAGCGGACTGGAGGGGCTGGCCACGGACTTCGGCATCACCGTCGACGAACCGCAGCACGCCGCGCCGCCGCCCCCGGCGGGCCGTGCTGCGGCACCGCCCGCGTTCCCGCCCCCGGCCCCGGCGACGGCCGCCCCCCTCGCGCCGCCGCCCCCGACCGGCCCCCCGGTGCCCCTGCCGCCGCCCGTCGGCGCCACCGGTGCCGTGCCCCCGCCGCCTCCGCCGCCGGCTCCCGCCGCGGCCCCCGTGCGCCTCACCAAGGTCACGCTCACCAAGGCGGCGCCCTCCGTCTCGCTGGCCAAGCAGGGCGGCACGTCGGGCACCATGCGCGTCAACCTCAACTGGCAGATGCGCAAGCAGTTCTCCGGCTGGACGGGCAAGCGCGGGCGGGCCACCGCCATGCACTCCGACCTCGACCTCGACCTGTGCGCCCTCTACGAACTCAGCGACGGCCGCAAGGGAGTCGTCCAGGCCCTCGGCAACGCCTTCGGGGCACTGCACCGGCCTCCGTACATCCACCTCGACGGCGACGACCGCACGGGCGCCGTGACCGACGGCGAGAACCTCACCCTCAACCTCGACCACACGCACGACTTCCGGCGTGTCCTCGTCTTCGTGACCATCTACGAAGGAGCCCGGTCCTTCGCCGACCTGCACGCCACGGTCACCCTCCAGCCGCAGCACGGCGCCCCGGTCGACTTCTCCCTGGACGAGTGCACGGTCCCCTCGACCGTCTGCGCCCTCGCCCTGATCACCAACACCGGCGGCGACCTCGTCGTCCAGCGCGAGGCCCGCTACCTGGTCCCCGCGCGCGGGGTGAGCCCCCAGCGCACCGTCGACCACGCCTACGGCTGGGGCATGAACTGGACCCCCGGCCGCAAGTGAGCCCGGTCCCTCCCGCAGCCCTCCTCAGCCCTCCTCGGGCACGGCGTCCGGACGCGCGTAGGTGCGGCCCTTCCAGGCCGCACCCCGCCCCCGGTAGTGCTGCACGGCCGAGTCCACCGTCATCAGCAGATAGAGGAACGCCGTGAACGGCAGCAGCGGCGCGAGCCACAGCGGCTGGCGGTAGTACCGCAGCATCGGCGCATACGTCGCCGCCATCACCAGCCACGCCCCGCCCCCGGCCGCGGCCGTCGCCGCGCCGCCCCACCACAGCCCCGCGACCAGCGCCACCGGCGGCACCAGATACACCAGCGCCAGCCCCGCCACCGTGCCGGCCAGCACCAGCGGGTTGTGCCGCAACTGCGCGTACGCGCTGCGCGAGACCATCCGCCACAGATCGCGCAGCCGCGGATACGGGCGCACGCTGTCCACCCGCTCGGCCAGCCCCAGCCAGATGTGCCCGCCGCCGCCCTTCACCGCGCGGGCCAGGGCCACGTCGTCGATCACCGCGTGCCGGATCGCGTCCGGGATCCGCGCCCGCTCGGCCGCCTCGGCGCGCAGCAGCACACAACCGCCCGCTGCCGCCGCCGTCCGCCCGCCCCGCCGCCCGATCCACCGGAACGGATACAGCTGCGCGAAGAAGTAGACGAACGCCGGTACGACCAGCCGCTCCCACAGGCTCTCCACCCGCAGCCGGGCCATCTGCGAGACGACGTCGAAACCCCCGGCGCGCGCGGCGGCCACCAGCCGGCGCAGGCTGTCCGGGGCGTGCGCGATGTCCGCGTCCGTCAGCAGCAGGTACTCCGGCGCACGCGCGCGTGCCAGCGCGATGCCGTGCCGCACGGCCCACAGCTTGCCGGTCCACCCGGCCGGCGGCTCACCCGGCGAGTCCACCGTCAGGGGCAGCCCGCCGCCGCGCCGCGCCAGCTCGCGGGCCAGCTCCCCGGTGCCGTCGGAGCTGCCGTCGTCGATCAGGAACACCTCCGCCCGCCCCGGATAGTCCTGCGCGAGCAGCGACGGCAGGCTCTCGCCCAGCACGGCCGCCTCGTCCCGCGCGGGGACCACCACGCAGACGGCCGGCCAGTCCTCGGGGCCCGGCTCCCGCCCCGCGGGCAGTCTCACGTCCGTACGCCAGAAGAACCCCTGGCCGAGCAGCAGCCACAGCCAGGCGGCGAGGGATCCCAGGGCGGTCCACATGATCACGCTCACCCCCGCAGTCTGCCCCACCCGGACGGCCGGTTCGAGGGGATCGTCTATCGTGGCCGGGTGAAGATCGCGCTCATGGACTCCGGAATCGGGCTGCTGGCGGCCACCGCCGCGGTACGGCGCCTGCGCCCCGACGCGGATCTCGTCCTGTCCCTGGACCCGGCCGGCATGCCCTGGGGCCCGCGCACCCCGCAGGACCTCACCGCACGCGCCGTCGCCGTCGCCGAGGCCGCCGCCGCACACGCTCCGGACGCCCTGATCGTCGGCTGCAACACCGCCACCGTGCACGCGCTCACCGCGCTGCGGGAACTCCTGGAGCCGGACCTCCCGGTCATCGGCACCGTCCCCGCGATCAAGCCGGCCGCGGCCGGCGGCGGACCGGTCGCCATCTGGGCCACACCCGCCACCACCGGCAGCCCCTACCAGCAGGGCCTCATCCGCGACTTCGCCGGCGGTGTGCCGGTCACCGAGGTGCCCTGCTGGGGCCTGGCCGAGGCCGTCGAGCACGCCGACGAGGCGGCGATCGACGAAGCCGTCACCGCCGCCGCCGCACTCACCCCCGACCAGGTGACGACCGTCGTCCTGGGCTGCACCCATTACGAACTGGTCGCCGAGCGCATCCGGCACGCCGTGCAGCGCCCCGGGCACCCCCCGCTGGTCCTGCACGGATCCGCCGGTGCCGTCGCCGCCCAGGCGCTGCGCCGGATCGGCGGCCGCCCCGCGCCCACAGCCCCGGCCGAGGGCACCGTGACGGTGCTGCTCAACGGCTCCGAGGGCGCCCTGCCCGCACCGGCCCTCGCCTACGCCGAAGGGCGCCTCCTGCGGGCCGCCACGCCCGCCCGCTGACGCACCGCCCCATCGCCGCCCGGGGCCGGTCGCGCCCCCGCGCGGCGAGCGCCCGGGACACTCCCCGTGTGCGACGCGCTACCCAGGCGGCGAAACCTGGGTAACCTCGAAGGCATGAGGGACCCTTCCCGTGTCGAGAACGGCCCGCATCCCGAGGTGTGGACAGGGCGGGCCACCAACCGGTTCCAGTGGCTGCTGGCGCTCGTCGGCGCCGCCTGCCTGGCGCTCGGCATCGAGCTCGCCGTCGACTCCGCCTGGAGTTCCGGCGTCCTCGCCCTGGTGATGTCCGTCGTGGGCTGCATCGCGGCCGGACTGCTGGTCCTCTTCGGCACCCTCGCCTTCGTCCACGTCGCCCTCAAGGTCGACAAGGAGTCCCTGGAGGTGCGCTGCGGCCACATCGGCCTGCCGCGCCGCCGCATCCCGCTGGCCCATGTGGCGGGCGCCGATTTCGCCCCCCATGTCACCCCGCGCCACTGGGGCGGCTGGGGATACCGCTGGCGGCCCGAGAAGGGCACCGCGGTGGTCGTACGGCGCGGCGAGGGCGTCGTGCTGCGGCTGTGGGACGGCCACACCTTCACGATCACCGTCGACAACGCCGAGTCGGCGGTCCGGGTGATCAGGGCCCGGCTGCGCCCGCCCGCACCCGGCCCGGCCTGAGTCCGAAGCCCACCACCGCGCGGGCCTCCGGAGCCACGGCCGGGGCGGTCTCCTGGAAGCCCCAGGTCCGGAGCCCGCCATTCCGCGCCCCGCCGCTCCCGTCCACTCTGCGCGCGCCGGTGACGGCCCGGACACCGGTTCACGCCCGTACACCGTGCTGCCAAGGGGCAGGAAAGCCGCCGTACACTCCCGGGGTGACCGTCACCGCAACCTCCGCCGACGAGTCGGACCGGGTGAGCCCGCCCTCCGCCCGCGCACCCTGGCCCGCGCGACTCGTCCGGCTCGTACCCGCCGTCGTGGCGGCACTGTCCGGCCTCCTCCTCTACGTCAGCTTCCCGCCGCGGACCCTGTGGTGGCTGGCCCTGCCGGCCTTCGCCGCCTTCGGCTGGGTACTGCGCGGGCGCACCTGGAAGGCGGCACTCGGCCTGGGCTACCTCTTCGGCCTCGGCTTCCTGCTGCCCCTGCTGGTGTGGACCGGCGTAGAGGTCGGCCCCGGCCCCTGGCTGGCGCTGGCCGCCGTGGAGGCACTCTTCGTCGCCCTGGTGGGCGTCGGTGTCGCGGCGGTCTCCAAGCTGCCCGCCTGGCCGGTGTGGGCGGCGGCCCTGTGGATCACCGGCGAGGCGGCACGCGCGCGCGTACCCTTCCATGGCTTCCCCTGGGGCAAGGTCGCCTTCGGCCAGGCGGACGGCGTGTTCCTGCCGCTGGCCGCGGTCGGCGGCACCCCCGTCCTCGGCTTCGCGGTCGTCCTGTGCGGCTTCGGCCTGTGCGAGGCCGTACGCCTGGCGGTCCAGGGGCGGCGCACCGGGACCCTGCGGCGCCCGGCCGCCGCCGTCGCGCTGCTGAGCGTGGCCGTGCCGGTGGGCGGTGCGCTGGCGGCCCGCACCCTGGTCAGCGACAAGGCCGAGAACGGCACCGCCACCGTCGCGCTGATCCAGGGCAACGTGCCGCGCGCGGGCCTGGAGTTCAACGCCCAGCGACGGGCCGTGCTCGACTACCACGCGCGGGAGACCGAGCGGCTGGCGGCCGAGGTCGAGGAGGGCAAGGCACCCCGGCCCGACGTGGTGCTCTGGCCGGAGAACTCCTCCGACATCGACCCGCTGGAGTTCCCGGACGCGCGCCTGGTCGTCGACCAGGCCGCCAAGGCGATCGGGGCGCCCGTCTCGATCGGCAGCGTCGTGGAGCGCGACGGCAGGCTGTACAACGAACAGATCCTGTGGGACCCGGTCAAGGGCCCCCTCCAGACGTACGACAAGCGGCAGATCCAGCCCTTCGGCGAGTACCTGCCGCTGCGCTCGCTGCTCGGCGCGATCAACGGCGACTGGACCTCCATGGTCCGCCAGGATTTCAGCCGGGGCACCGCGCCGGGCGTGTTCACCGTCGGCGGCACCCGGATCGGCCTGGCCACCTGCTACGAGGCCGCCTTCGACTGGGCCGTGCGCGACACGGTCACCCACGGCGCGCAGATGATCTCCGTGCCGAGCAACAACGCGACCTTCGACCGCAGCGAGATGACCTACCAGCAGCTCGCGATGTCCCGCGTCCGCGCGGTCGAGCACAGCCGCACCGTCACCGTCCCGGTGACCAGCGGCGTCAGCGCGGTCATCATGCCCGACGGGCGCATCACGCAGAAGACCGGCATGTTCGTTGCGGCCCACCTCGTCCAGAAGGTGCCCCTGCGCTCCTCGCGCACGCCCGCCACCGACCTGGGCGCCCTGCCGGAACTCGCCCTCGTGCTGGTCGCCGCTGGCGGCCTGGGCTGGGCGATCGGAGCCGGTGTGCGCGGGCGGCGCGCCCGGGACGTGTGACCGTACGCCGGTCGGACGCGCCCGGCCGCCCCGCGGACCGGGCGGTGACCTGGGACGTCCGCCCGTTAGGGTCGGCCCCATGGCTACTCCTGACTTCATCCGCACGATCCGGGCCTCGGCGGGCAACCAGCTGCTGTGGCTGCCCGGGGTCACCGCCGTGGTCTTCGACGACGAGGGCAGGGTCCTGCTGGGCCGCCGCTCCGACACCGGCAAGTGGTCGGTGATCGGCGGGATCCCCGAGCCCGGGGAGCAGCCCGCCGCCTGCGCCGTGCGCGAGGTGCACGAGGAGACCGCGGTGCACTGCGTCACCGAACGGCTGGTCCTGGTCCAGGCGCTGTCCCCCGTCACCTACGCCAACGGCGACGTCTGCCAGTACATGGACATCACCTTCCGCTGCCGTGCCGTGGGCGGCGAGGCCCGGGTCAACGACGACGAATCACTCGAGGTCGGCTGGTTCACGGTGGACGCGCTGCCCGAGCTCAACGAATTCGCCCTGTTCCGGATCAAGCAGGCCCTGTCCGACGCCCCCACGTGGTTCGACACTACGGACCTTGGCTGAAGTGTGGGCCGCGCCCACATGTAGCGGGGCGGGGGGCCTGCCTAAGGTCGACACATGACCTCGCCCAGCCCGCACCCTGCCCCTCAAGGCCCTCCGCTCGACCTCGACGGCCGCACCGCGCTCGTCACGGGCGCCGCCGGCGGGATCGGCCGCGCCTGCGCGCTCCGGCTGGCCGCCGCGGGAGCAAAGGTCAGAGCCGTCGACCGGGACGCGGAGGGCCTGGCCGCACTCGCCGGACACTCCGCCCACCTCCCGGGCGTCCTCGAGCCCCGCGTCCTCGACCTCACCGACCTCGACGCCGCCGAACACGCGGCGGCGGGCACCGACGTGCTCGTCAACAACGCCGGGATCCAGCTGGTACGGCCCATCGAGGAGTTCCCGCCCGACGTCTTCCACACCGTGCTGACCGTGATGCTCGAAGCACCCTTCCGGCTCATCCGCGGCGCCCTGCCGCACATGTACGGACAGGCATGGGGCCGGATCGTCAACATCTCCTCGGTGCACGGCCTGCGCGCCTCCGCCTACAAATCGGCGTACGTCGCCGCCAAGCACGGCCTGGAGGGCCTGTCCAAGACGGCCGCCCTCGAAGGCGCCCCGCACGGAGTCACCTCCAACTGCGTCAACCCCGCCTATGTGCGCACCCCCCTGGTCGAACGGCAGCTCGCCGACCAGGCCGAGGCCCACGGCGTACCCGAGGACCGAGTCCTCTCCGACGTCCTGCTGAAGGACAGCGCCGTCAAACGCCTGATCGAACCGGAGGAGGTCGCCGAGGCCGTGGCCTACCTGTGCGGCCCGCACGGCTCCTTCGTCACCGGCAGCTCGCTGGTCCTCGACGGCGGCTGGACCGCCCACTGACCTGCACCGTCGTCACCGGGAGCGGAGTTTTCCACAGGGCCCGGCGGACCACGGGCCGATGGGGAATCCTGTGAGCATGTCCAGCGATCACGCGCAGTCCGCCGGGCGCCCCGCCGCCGACGCGGGCCCGCCGACCGGCACCGCCGCCCCGCCCGGCGGCGCCGCACCCCCGCCCGACGGCAGCGCGGGCACCCCGTTCCTCGAACTGCTGGCCCGCGGCGCACCCGCCACCGCCTACGAACAGCCGGTGCTGCTCGCCCGCGCCGAAGGCCGGCCCGCCGAGTGGATCGCCGCCCTCGACCACGCCAAGCTGCTCGCCCTGCGCGTACGCGCCGAACTGGAAGGACGCAGACGCCGCGAGGCCGAACTGTCGGCCCTGTTCGAGACCGCCCACGACCTGGCCGGTCTCAGAGACCTCGACGCGGTGCTCCAGGCCATCGTGCAGCGCGCCCGGTCGCTCCTCGGCACCGACGTCGCCTACCTCACGCTCAACGACCCCGCCCGCAAGGACACCTACATGCGGGTCACCGAGGGCTCGGTGGCGGCACGCTTCCAGCAACTGCGCCTGGGCATGGGGGAGGGACTGGGCGGCCTGGTCGCCCAGACGGCCCGCCCGTACGTCACCGACGACTACTTCAAGGACGCCCGGTTCCAGCACACCGGCACCATCGACGCCGGCGTGCAGGACGAAGGACTGGTCGCCATCCTCGGCGTCCCGCTCATGCTCGGCCCGCACGTCATCGGCGTACTGTTCGCCGCCGACCGCCGGGCCCGGGTCTTCGAACGGGAGCAGATCGCCCTGCTCGGCTCCTTCGCCGCCCTCGCCGCGGCCGCCATCGACAGCGCCAACCTGCTCACCGAGACCCGCGCCGCCCTCGCCGGCCTGGAACGCGCCAACGAGATCATCCGCGACCGCAGCGCCGTCATCGAACGCGCCTCCGACGTCCACGACCGCCTCGCCGAACTGGTCCTGCGCGGCGGCGGAGTCCACGACGTGGCAGCCGCCGTCTCCCAGGTCCTGGAAGACGGCACCGTCGAGTTCAGCGAAGCCGCCGCGGCACCCGCCGACGCCCTGGAAGCGTCCCGGGCCGAAGGACACGCGGTCCGCCACGGCGACGACTGGGTCGCCGCCGTCACCGCGGGCGGCGAACTGCTCGGCGCACTCGTGCTCCGCGGCCACCACGGTCTCGACCCCGTCGACCAGCGCACCCTGGAGCGCGCCGCGATGGTCACCTCCCTGCTCCTGCTCGCCCGCCGCTCCGCCGCCGAGGCCGAGCAGCGCGTCCGCGGCGAACTCCTCGACGATCTCCTGGACGCCCGTGACCGCGACCCCCGCCTGCTGCGCGAGCGCGCCACCCGGCTCCACGCCGACCTGGACGCCACCTACGTCGTCCTCGCCGCCCGCCTCGACACACCCGCCGCCGACGCGGACCAGGAGGCCGACGCCCGCCGCCGGCTGTGGTCGGCCGCCTCCCACCTGGCCGCCACCCGGCACGGCCTCGCCGCCGCCCGCGACGGCGGCACGGTCCTCCTGCTGCCCCTCCAGCGCGGCGCCACCGCGACGGAACTGGCCCGCCGCACCGCCCGCCACCTGGGCACCGCCGTCCACGAGGCGGTCACGGTGGGCGCCTCCGCGCCCGTCGACGACCTGGCCGCCCACCCCGGTACGGCCACGGCCGCCTACGCCGAGGCCCAGCGCAGCCTGGAGGCCCTGCGCCTGCTCGGCCGCACCGGCGACGGCGCCGCCGCCGAGGACTTCGGCTTCCTCGGCCTGCTCCTGGCCGGCGAGCGTGACGTCGCCGGGTTCGTGGACCGCACCATAGGCCGGGTCACCGCCTACGACGACCGCCGGGGCACGGACCTCGTACGCACCCTGGAGGCGTACTTCGCCTGCGGCATGAGCCCCGTCCGCACCAAGGACAAGCTCCACGTCCACGTCAACACCGTCGCCCAGCGCCTGGAACGCGTCGGCCGCCTGCTCGGCGAGGACTGGCAGACACCCGCCCGCGTGCTGGAGATCCAACTCGCCCTGCGGCTGCACCGCCTGTCCTCGCCTGCACGGGGCTGATCGGGGGGAGAGAGGAGGGAAGGGGAGGAGGGGGAGGGGGGAGGGGCCCCGGGGGGAGTGAGAGCGGTGGAATCAGACAGCGCGGGCGGTGTCGGCGTCGCCCGCCGCAGGCTCACCGTCCTCCACGGCACCGGCACCGGCACCGGCACTGGCACTGGCACTGGCACCGTCGCCGACGGCATCGAAGGAGGCGTCGGCGCCTTCGGCAGCGGCGAGATCACGGTGCCGGGTCTCCTTGGCCACGCCCACGGCGATCAGCGTCAGCACCGACGCGGCGATGACGTACAGGGAGATCGGGGTGGAGCTGTCGTAGTCGGAGAGCAGCGCCGTGGCGATCAGCGGGGCGGGCGCGCCCGCGGCGACCGAGGCGAACTGGGCGCCGATGGACGCTCCCGAGTACCGCATCCGCGTCGCGAACATCTCGGAGAAGAAGGCGGCCTGCGGGGCGTACATGGCGCCGTGCAGGACGAGTCCCACGGTCACCGCGAGGATGAGGTTGCCGAAGCCTCCGGTGTCGATCAACGAGAAGAACGGGAACATCCACAGCCCGACACCGGCCGCGCCCAGCAGGTAGACCGGGCGGCGCCCGATCCGGTCCGAGAGGGCGCCCCAGGCGGGGATCACCGCGAAGTGCACGGCGGAGGCGATCAGTACGGCGTTGAGCGCGGTCTGCTTGGACACCCCGGCGGACGTGGTGGCGTAGACGAGGATGAAGGCGGTGATGACGTAGTAGCTGATGTTCTCCGCCATACGGGCGCCCATCGCGATCAGGACGTCACGCCAGTGGTGCCGGAGCACGGAGACGAGCGGCAGCATCTCCGCCTGGGCCCCGGGGGCGTCCGCCCGTGCCGCCTTGCGGGCCTCGGCCTGTGCCAGGGCCTGACGGAACACGGGTGATTCGTCGACGGACAGACGGATCCAGAGACCGACCATGACGAGTACCCCGGACAGCAGGAACGGGATCCGCCAGCCCCAACTTCCGAAGGCGTCGTCGGACAGCAAGGCGGTCAGCAGCGACAGCACACCTGTGGCGAGCAGTTGCCCCGCCGGCGCGCCGGTCTGCGGCCAGGAGGCCCAGAAGCCCCGCCGCCGCGCGTCCCCGTGCTCCGACACCAGCAGCACGGCCCCGCCCCATTCACCGCCGAGCGCGAACCCCTGGACGAGCCGCAAGGTGGTGAGCAGCACCGGAGCCGCTGAGCCCACGCTCGCGTGCGTGGGGAGCAGCCCGATGGCGAACGTCGCCCCGCCCATCATGAGCAGGCTGAGCACCAGCAGCTTCTTGCGTCCCAGCCGGTCGCCGTAGTGCCCGAACACCAGCGCGCCCAACGGCCGCGCCGCGAACCCGACCGCGTACGTCAGGAACGACAGCAGCGTCCCCACCAGCGGATCCGAGTCCGGGAAGAACAGCTTGTTGAACACCAGCGCGGCGGCGGACCCGTACAGGAAGAAGTCGTACCACTCGATGGTGGTCCCGATCAGGCTGGCGGCGACGATGCGCTTGAGGCTGGTGGGGGCTGGTGGAGCGGCTGCGGGCGACGACATCGGCACCACTTCCTGGGGCGTGACGGGGACGTTTGCGTGTCGCCACACCGTAGGAATCCTCAGGTCAAGCGCACATGTGGCGGGGCAACATAGTTCGAGGGTTCGCTATGCGTGCGGCCACTATGACGACTCGTGGAAAGACGGATCGCTCGTTGAGTGGTTACTGCAGGAGTTCCGCCAACTCAGTTGCGCGGGGCGGCATCCGCAACTGGAGATGGTGTCCGGCCCGCCTGGAGAGTACCGCGACGCGGCTTCACCCCGCGCTCTCTGAGCCGATGTGGACGAGCAGCGGTGCGGTGCCGTCCTCTGCGGCGATCCCGCGGGCGAGTTCGGCCGCGCGGCGACGATGCGACGGCTCGGACAGGCAGGTCGTGATCGCGTCGCTGAGGGCCTTTGCGGTGAGCTCCCGGAACGGCACAGGCCGCGAGGCAACTCCCAGCGCGTAGAGCCGAGACGCCCAGAACGGCTGGTCGGCCATGACGGGAACAGGCACTGCGGGCACGCCGGCCCGCAGTCCGGCTGCGGTGGTACCTGCCCCCGCATGGTGGACGACAGCGGCGGTGCGAGGGAACAGCCAGTCGTGCGGGACGTCGCCGATGGCCAGGACGTCGGCGCCGCAGCCGTTCAAATCGGCCCACCCCGCCTGGACCACCGCACGCATGCCTGTCCGCTTCACCGCCGCTGCCACCAGCTCACTGAGCCGTTCCCCCTGCCCCGCCGCCATACTGCCGAAGCCGATGAACACCGGGGGCGGACCAGCCTGGAGGAAGTCGACCAGTTCGGCCGGGGGGTGCCAGCCGTCCGGGCGTGCGGGCCACCAGTAGCCCGCCACTTCGACCCACGACGGCCAGTCCTCGGGGCGCGGCACTACCAGCGGGCTGAAGCCGTGGAAGACCGGCCGGACGTCCACCGGCGCCGAGGACGCGTCTGCGGGCAGGCCGAGGCGAGCACGCAGGCGGGTCACGGCGCCCGTGAAGACCCCTTCCGCGCGCTTCAGCACATCCCGGCCGGCGGCGAGGTTGCCCTCCGGCCCCAGGTCATCGATGCTCCGGGCGTTGGGCAGCGGGAACTGTCCGGTGGCGAAGGACGGTGCGAGATAGGTACCGATGACAGGGACGCCGAATGCTTCGCCGGCCGTCCGGCTGAGCGGCGCCGGTCCGAAAGCAGTGAGCAGTAGATCGGCTCCGCCGGCCACGGCCTCAGCCACCCCATCGGCGAGCCCGTCCGCGTACGCCTTCGTCAGCGCCTGAGCCTCCTTCCGCGACGCCGCCCGGGCCAAGTCCCGGATCAGCCCCTGCGGGTCTCCCGGCACAGGCCGGTGGTCGAGACCGCACCCGCCGACGAGTGCGGCGAAGGACGGGTGAGCGGCCACGGCGACCTGATGGCCCGCACCCAACAGACGCCGCCCCAGTCCCGTGAAGGGCGCGATGTCTCCGCGTGAACCGGCGGTGATGATCAGAATTCGCATGGAGCGATTCTCCTCGGCGAGCGCCGTCCGGCCACCGTCGCCAGCCACCTTGCTACCGCAACCGAGAGTCGATGTGTGCTGTCGATACTGACTTCGGCTCGTCAGGGCGAGCTGTCCCGGATCGCGACGAGCTCGGACGGAAGCTTCGTCCGGGCACGGTGGCGACCGGTTGCCGTCCTCCGTCGCCCTTTCGGGGGCATGTCGGCTTCGGCCTGCCCCCGACTCGGTCGACTACCAGCCCGCGCGCCGGTGGACGGACCGGCCGTCCTGACCCGGCCCGCTCATGCTGCCTACCGGCTACGCGACTTGGAGCGAGGTGGCCACGCGCACGAGGTCGGCCACCGGCCGTGACCGGCACTCCGGCAGCCAGGCGAGTACCGTCGTCACGGGCGGCGCGTCCGTCACCGGCACGGCGACCAGGTCCCGCCGCAGGTCGACAGCGGCCGAGGCGGGCAGGACCACGGTGGCCCGGCCGAGCGCGATCAGCTGGAAGAGCTGGGTCAGGTTCCGCACCGCGACCCCGGGGCCCTCGGGGCAGCTGCCGTCGGGGGCGGGCCAGCGCGCCGGGGGAGGGCCGGGCGCGGCCGTCACCTCGGCCTGCCGCACCGCCGTCCGGCCGGCCAGCATGTGGTCGCCGGGCAGGACCGCCACCTGCCCCTCGGTCAGCAACGCCTCCGTGTCGAGTCCGGTGACGGCGTCGAACGGCAGATGCAGCAGCGCCACGTCCGCCCGCCCCGCGCGCAGCAGCTCCCGCTGTTGGTGCGCCTCGCACAGCAGCAGGTCGACCGGGCACGCGCCGGGATGCGCACCGTACGCGTCGAGCACCTTGGCCAGCAGCTCACCCGCCGTACCGGCCTTGACCGCCAGGGCGATACGCGGCCTTCGCTCGGCCGCTTCCCGGGTGCGGCGCTCGGCGGCCTCCGCTGCCGCGAGGATCGCCCGCGCCTCCGTCAGCAGAACCGCTCCCGCATCGGTCAGTCCGACCCGGCGGCTGGACCGCTCCAGCAGCACCACTCCGAGCCGTCCCTCCAGGCCGGCGAGCGCGCGCGACAGCGCCGGCTGGGCGATCCCCAGCCGCTCGGCCGCTCTGCCGAAGTGCAGTTCCTCCGCGACCGCGACGAAGTACCGCAGCTCACGCATCTCCATGTCGGCACCGTAACCCGTCCGGAGCGCGACCGATGCCGCGAAGGCATCGCTGCCAGACCCGTACGGTGTTGGTCCCCGGCCCTCGGCCGCCGATGCTGGCGGACATGAGCGGACAGACGATCGCGCTGGTCACCGGCGCGAACAAGGGAATCGGATACGAGATCGCGGCGGGCCTGGGCGCGCTCGGCTGGAGCGTGGGTATCGGCACCAGGGACCCGGGGCGCGGTGCCCGGGCCGCAGCGGCACTGTGTGCGAAGGGGATCGACGCCTTCGCCGTCCCGCTCGACGTCACCGACGACGCCGGCGTGAGCGCCGCCGCCCGGCTAGTGGAGGAGCGCGCGGGCCGGCTCGACGTACTCGTCAACAACGCCGGTGCGGCGAGCGGTTGGCCCGACGAGCCGACGTCGCTCGATCCCGCCGCCCTCCTGCGGCTGGTCGACACCAACGTGGTCGGGGTCATCCGGGTCACCAACGCGATGCTGCCCCTGCTGCGCCGCTCCGCGCATCCGCGGATCGTCAACCAGTCCAGCCACGTCGGCTCCCTGACCCTGCAGACCGATCCCGGCACCGACCTCGGGGGCATCAGCGGGGGCTACGCGCCGACGAAGACCTTCCTCAACGCGGTCACCGTCCAGTACGCCGCCGAACTCCGCGGCACCCCGGTCCTCGTCAACAACGCCTGCCCCGGCTATGTGGCCACCGACCTGAACGGCTTCAGCGGCACCCGCACCCCCGAGGAGGGCGCACGGGTCGCGATCAGGCTCGCTACCCTCCCCGACGACGGGCCGACCGGGGGCCTCTTCGACGACGAGGGCCCCGTGCCCTGGTGAACCGGCGCACGGGCCGCCGCACGTTCGGCGGGCCGTCGCACAGGAAGCCGATCGTGCTCAGGACGGGGCGCCGTCACAGCGGCGGGCCGTGCCGTCGGCGCGGGGAGCGGGGCCTCGCCGGGTGATACGGCCGGACCATCCCGTACGCCCGGGGAGGGTGCCCGGACCCGGCCTGCCGGACCGTGCGTTTCGCGCGGTCGGGGCGAACTTCCGGCAGGTCGCCAGCTCGCCGCCCCACCCGGCGAGCAGCGCCTTGACCTCCGGCCCGGACGGTGGAATCCGCAGCGCCGCGTCCTTCGACCCGCGCGGCCGGTCCATCTCGTCGATCGGGCACTCGCTCACCCGACCGGTCACCCGCTCGGCGAAGCCCGCCGCACCTTCCCGAAGCACGCGTCGGCATCGGGCCGCTCCATCTCCCACTGCGGGCGGCCGAACCAGGACCGCATCTGCTCCGGTGCCCGACGTCCCTGCGGATCGTGTCGTCCGCCGGCCCCGCCGAGGCCCGCACCAGCACGAACCCCCGCCATCACGTCGTCGGTCTCGAACTGCTCCAGCTCCTCCGCCGTGACTGGCGGCCGGACATCACGCAGGTCCTGTACGGCAGCCGGCGCCGGCCCGAGCCCCCTCACCTTCAGTCAGTTCGCGTACCGACCGGACACGGTGAGGACGTTTCAGGAATCCCGAAGTCGCGGTCGGTCCGCGAACCCCTGCCCGAGAGAGGACGAACCCCCAGGCCACGAGGTCGAAGTCGCAGAGAGGTTCAGAGCAACCCACGGGATATCGCACAGTCGTCGCGGGGCCGGAAACAGCTGGACGACCGCACCTTGCTCAACGGGACCGTGTGGAGATTCCGTACCGAGACCGTTTGGGGGGACGTAGCGAGCCCTCGCCTCCCGCGACGATCCCCATGACCGACCGGCAGGCGGGCAGGCCTTCCGGTCCGCCGTCCTCGGTGCGGTGGGGGAGCAACGGCTGGCCCCGTGCAGGGCGCGGGTCGGCCGCACGGACCGGCTCCCGAGTTGAGCCGGGGGTCAGCCACAGATGCGGGCGGTCGTTACGGCGCCGCCCGCATTCTCGTCGTCCGTGCCAAGGACCGCGACGCCGGAGCCGGACACGCAGTCCACTGCCTCGACCTTGTGGCCCTTGAACTTCCGCAGCACCTCCGGGGACTTGGCCATCGTGAGCCGCACCCGGCCCGAGCGGTCGAGCGACACCGAGCCCGCGTCGCTCACCGCTGAGTCGAACGGCCCGTCGTCACCCTCGTCCGACGCCGAAGCGATCAGCAGCCGACCCGAGTCCGTGACGGAGAGGTCGGAGACGTGTCGGACGTCCCCCGTGGGATACGGAGCACGGTAGACGGCCTTCGTCACGGCGCCGAACACCGACTCCCCGTACTTGTTGAACGACAGTGGTGCCGCGTAGAGCGTCGCCGCTCGGTCATCGCCCTCGCCCCTGTCGGCCCAGACCGCCACCAGCTTGCCATGGCGCGAAACCAGCGTGAGGCTCTCGAAGTCGTCGCCCTGACCGATCGCCGGGAGCGGCGAGAGGTCGCGGACCTCGGCCGCGGTTCCGTCGTCGGTGACCTCGAGGTGGTAGACGAGTCCCCGGCTCGCCACGGCCAGGTACTCGTCGGAGGTGCCGGGCACCGCTTCGAGCGCCTCCAGGTCGATCGGCTCGGCATCGCCCCTCCAATCGAGCGGCTGCACGGCGGTTGCGCGCCCGGGCCCACCGGGGCGGTAGGTGAGTCGGGCGATGCGGCTCTCTCCGGGCAGCTTGTTGTCCCGGGCGACCAGAGTTCGGTAGGTGCTGCCCGAGCGTGAGACGACGGCGAGCCCGCTGATGCCGCTTCGCATGTCGTGTCCGGCCGGTTCCCATCGGTGGGCCGTGGTCGTCGGCGCGTCACTTGTCCGGGCCGCAGTCACTCCCGTGGTGGCGACCACGGCAACCACCGCACCGAGCAGGGCGATGGTGGGCAGGACAGCCTTACGCATGCTCATGAACTTCTCCTGGTGACGTGACGCGCGTAGACAATCGGGTTGGCCGGGAACGTACTGGCCCGGGCAGTCTCCCGGCAAGAGGCGTGACCACATGACCGGTGGGCGGTCCGGAGAGCCGCCGAGCCTGTCGAGTAACGGATGCGCAAAGAGCCTTGCTGTCACTGGGTGACGCGCGTAGATATAGAGCGACCTGGCGCGCGGGCCGTCTCCCTGCCGCTTGGTCCACCTTGCCCCGGGATCATGCCCACGCTCACCGTATGACAGGCTCTGCGCGCGGCAACCCGCGCACGCTCCAGGCTCTCGCGCATGCTCGCGTGGATCGGCAGCAGATCGTCGCGCAACTGATGGCCCACGGTCGTGAGCCGTACGTCTCGCCCGTTCCCCCGGTCGAAGAGCACGGCGTTCAACTGCCGCTTCTGTTTGGCGATCGCCTGGCTGACCCGTGCCTGCGACACGTACAGCCGCTCGGCGGCCCGCCCGAAGTGCAACTCCTCCGCCAGCACCAATAAGAAGATCTCGATGTCCCGCAGTTCCATCGCCGACGCCCCCGTCGTCATTCTCCCCATGTCGAGCCGGGAGCCCCGTCCCCACCTGGCACCGCCCGTCGCGATCGGCGACGCGCACCGTACACGGGCCCGCCAACAGCGGTGACCTGCGGGCCGGAAGCCGGAAGCCGGAAGCCGAAGGCCGGGGAGGCGGATGTGGCTTGCTGGAGGGTTCTCGCCCGTCGGGACGCGCTCTAGACTTCGACCGCTCCGCAATCCGGCGATCTTCTGGAGGGTGTGCAGGATGGGCCGAACTCTCATGACCGCGTTGGCGGCAGCAGCGCTGGTCGTGTCCGGGGGCGGTGTCGCCTCTGCTTCCGATGCCCCGCCGCGGATCACGCACGGTCCTTGCCAGTACACCCAGACGCCGGACGACCCGGCGGCGCGGCCGGTTCCCCTGCCGCCCGATCCGCGGCGCACCCCGAGTCACGGCACGGTCGAGACGGCTGTCCGGACCACTCGGGGTCCTCTCCCGCTGCGGCTGGACCGCGCGAAGGCGCCGTGCACGGTGCAGAGCTTCGTGCACCTGGCGCGGCACCGGTTCTTCGACCGTACGGTGTGCCATCGGCTGACGGCGTATCCGACGCTGAAGGTCCTGCAGTGCGGCGACCCGACCGGCACCGGTGAGGGCGGGCCGGGGTACAAGTACAAGGACGAGCTGCCGGTGGACCTGCCGCAGGCGCCGAGCGATCCGACCGGCGTCCGCCGCCTCTACGGGCGCGGCTTGTTGGCGATGGCCAACGCCGGTCCGAACACGAACGGTTCGCAGTTCTTCGTCGTCTACGGCGACTCCGTGCTGCGACCGGACTACACGGTGTTCGGCACGGTCGGTGCCGCCGGTCTGAAGACGCTCGACAAGATCGCTGCCGGCGGCATCGAACCGACTGCGGAGGACCCGGTGCCCGTCGACGGCACACCCGTGCTGCGGAGCGAGCTGCTCAGCGTCCGGCCGTCCTGCCGGCCCAGGTAGGGCCGTGCCCGGTCCCGTCCGGCAGCGAATGGAAAACCCGCTCACCGTCTCAGCATGAACGTCCCGTCGCCCCCGTCCTCCAAGGACAGGGGCGACGGCGGCGTACGCACGGCCGTCAGGCCAACTGCTCGGCCGTGCGCGGAGCCGCCTCCCTCGCCTCGCTGACGATCCGCCGCACCAGGTCTCCCGCTGACGCGAGGTCGCTGGCCCCGTCCTCGTTGGCGGAGTCGCGGGCCACCCGGGCCGTGTTGCGCAGCTCGCGGAGAATGAGACGGGTGTCGAGTTCGAAGGCGTCGATGATGCGCTGTTCGACCGAGTCGGCGACGGGCGCCGGTAGTCGTCGTAGGACGGTGGTGTGATCGTCGGCGGGAAGGGCGGGAAGGGCGGGAAGGGCGGGAAGGGCGAGTTGTGCCGGGAGAGGGAGCAGGCCGCGAGGGGTTCGGGAAGCGGCTCGTGGAACTCCTCCGGGACGGGGCGCGTCTTTTCTGTTGTAGATCATGGTCTAGGAGAGGACGCAAGGTGAGTGACCGCGAGCGAGGCCAGGACACCGAGCACGCGGCCGGGGGAGACGCCCCCTGGTGGGCCGGGATCGGGCCGGTCGGCGGTGCGGTCCTCGCCGTGTGCGGGGCGGGGCTGCTGCTGTGGCTGGTGCTGCGCGGAGCCGACGCTGACGACGACTGGTCCCACTACTACGGGGCCGGCAAGATCCTGGCCATCGGTTGTGTGGTCGCCGGGACGACGCTCCTGGCCCGCCGTCGCGGCTGAGGAGCGTTCTGCGGGAGGGGCGGGCGCGCCCGCGATTCCTGCGCGCTCGCCCGACCTGACGGCCCGCGACGTCACCGTTGCCGGAGGGCCCCCTCCGTGCGCTGTCCACCGGCCAGCGCGTTCAACTCCGTGATCTGGTCCGGGTGCAGCCGTACCGCCGCCGCAGCGATGTTCTCCTCCAGATGGCTCAGGGACGCCGTGCCGGGAATCGGCACCATGTTCTCGGCCCGAGCGAGCAGCCAGGCCAGCGCGATCTGAGCCGGTGTGGCGCCGATCCGCGCGGCGAAGCCGCCGAGCGGGCTGTCGGGCTGGGCCAGGGCGCCGATGTCGAGCGGGAACCAGGCGATGAACGGGAGCCCCTCGCGCGCGCAGTGTTCGAGCACGTCCTCGTGCTTGCGTTCCGTGATGCTGTACTGGTTCTGGACGGAGGCGATCTCGACGATCTCCCGGGCGGCGGTGATCTGGTCCACCGTCACCTCGTTGAGCCCGATCGCGCCGATCTTCCCCTCCTCCTTCAGCTTCTTCAGCTCACCGATCTGGTCCTCGAACGGCACCAGGGGGTCGACCTGGTGCAACTGGTAGAGGTCGATGTGGTCGACGCCCAGCCGGCGCATGCTCAGCACACACTCCTGCCGCAGGTACTCCGGACGCCCGAGGACCGCGTAGGAACCCGGACCCGACTGCGTCTGGCCGCCCTTGGTCGTGATCAGCACGTGCTCCGGAAAGGGGTGCAGTGCCTCGCGGATGACCTCCTCGCTGATGTGCGGCCCGTAGACGCTGGCGGTGTCGATGAAGTCGACGCCCAGCTCGACCGCGCGCCGCAGGAGCCGCACCGAGGCGTCACGGCTGGCCGGCTCCCCCCAGACCCCGGGCCCGACCAGGCGCATGGCCCCGAAACCGAGCCTGTGGACGGTCTTTCCGGCGATCTCGATGGTCCCGGACGCGTGGTTGACGCGGTTCCCGAGAGGCTGGTCATCGGCCATGTGCACTCCTTGTCGAGCCTTGCGAATGGCGTGTGAACACTGTACTGACGGCGTGCGGGGGAGGTGTACGAGCGCGGAACCGACGCTCCGGCGCAAGTGGCGCTGTGGCGACAGGAATTGGGGAAGTGACAAGAATTGAGGACGGGAGTGTCAGCCGCCCGAGAGCGACGCGGACCTGACCGCAGCCGCTGCCCGCTTGCGCCGCCCGCGCAGCAGGACGACGACGAGTGCGAAGACCTGGAGCAGCGGGTCCAGGCCCGGCAGGTCGGCGGTCACCTCGGTGTGGAGGTGCCCGGTGCGGCGGATCGTGCCGACGGGCTCACCGTCGCCGTCGAGCATGGTGTGCTCCCGGCCCGCCGCCGCGGTCTGCCGGAACCGGACGACCCGCCCGGAGGACGTGAGGTTCCAGTTGCGGCGCACCCGGTCCGTGGTCGCGAGGGCGGTCCCGTCGGCGTCGAGCAGTTCGTGGACACCGCTGAAACGGTGAACGCGGACGAGGTAGTCGGTCCCGCGCAGAGTGAACCGCGCGCCGATGCGGCCTCCGCGCAACGAGAACGTCGTCAGCGCCCGGCCGTCCTCGGTGAGCTCGTACTGCTGGGCCGGGACGTGGATCCTCTTCGCGTGCAACATGTCTCCACTGCACCACCGGGCCGCCGGTCGCACCCATGCCATCTGTCATGCATGAGCGGGTGACAACCCGGACGGGCGCGCCGGACATGGGCGGTGCACGCTTTCCGCATGACGCACACAGCACTCACCGGGCCGCCGCTCCGGCGCCCCCGCGGCAGCCGGGCGTAGCATGCTCGACGTGGGCGCACGCGATCCGGACGAGTTCTCCGCCGACCGGTGGCCCGACTGGAGTTTCTGGAAGGACCAGCCCGACAGCCCCGAGGCGTACGGCCGGGGCCGGGGCAGGAACCGGGGACGCGTGGTCGTCGCCGCGGCGACGACGCTGGCTTCCCTCACCCTGATCGCTCGGGCCGTGGACATCGCGCACGGCACCGGTCCTGCGCTGCTCACCCGGCTCGCGATCGGCTTCGTCGCCTGCTACGCCCTCGGCTGTCTGCCGGCGTCCTGGTACGGGCCGATGGCGCTGCGGCGGGGGCGTGTCGCCATCGTGGCCGTGATGTTCCTGCTCGGGGCGGCGCCGGCCGTGCTCCTAGCGTCGCCGTACTACCTGACCGACCTGACCTACGCCCTCGCGATCGGGCTCATGCTCCTGCCGCTGCGCCACGCCCTGCTCCTCGGCCTCGGCACGGTGCTGGGGCAGGTCCTCTGGATGCGGCTCGCGCAGGGCGAGGTGGCCTGGGCGCAGGTGGCCATCCTCGTCGGCGTGACCGCGGCACTCGGCACCGTCTTCGCGCTCAACTTCACGATCGGCCATCTGCGGGCCGCGCGCGAGCAGGTCAGGCGGCTGGCCGTGAACGAGGAGCGGGAACGGGTCGCCCGGGACATGCATGACGTCCTCGGTCACAGCCTCTCCACGATGACCGTCAAACTGGGGCTGACCCGGCGCATCCTGGAGTCCACCGGAGACGTGGCCCTCGCCGTCGGCCAGGTCACCGAGCTGGAGACCATGGCGCGCACGGCGCTGTCGGACGTGCGCGCCACCATCTCCGGCTACCGCACCCTGTCGCTGGACAGCGAGCTCGCAGGTGCCCGCCTGGCCCTGCGGGCCGCCGGAGTACGGGCCGATCTGCCCGCCGCGACCGATGCCGTGCGCCCCGAGCTGCGCGAGGTGTTCGGCTACGTCGTGCGGGAGGCGGTGACCAACGTGCTGCGGCACTCCGACGCCGAACTGTGCACGGTCCGCGTGGGACCCGACTGGGTCGAGGTCACCGACAACGGCAGCCCGGCCGGCGATGCGGCCGCCGGGAACGGACTCACCGGACTGACCGAACGCATGGCCGCCGTGTCGGGCACCCTCGGACACGGGCCCGCCCCCGGCGGCGGGTTCCGGGTCGTCGCCCGCGGGCCGGGCCCGGCGCCCCCGCCCGAGCCTCCGCAGTCTCCGCGATCTCCGCAGCCCCTGCGGCCTCCGCAGCCTTCAGAGAAGACCGAGCGGCCAGGAACCGAGCCGACGGGAACCGAGCCGACGGGAAACGACCCGACAGGAACCGACCCGACAGGAAACGAGCCGACATGATCCGCGTCCTGCTGGCCGACGACCAGGCACTCGTACGCGGTGCCCTCGCGGCCGTGCTCCGGCTCGAACCCGACATCGACGTGGTCGCCGAGATCGGCACCGGCACCGAGGTGCTGGCCGCCGCGCAGCGGACCGCGCCCGACATCGCGCTGCTCGACGTGCAGATGCCCGGCCGGGACGGCCTGACCGTCGCCGCCGACCTCCAGCGGGCGCTGCCCGGCTGCCGCACCATCATCTGCACGACCTTCAGCCGCCCCGGCTACCTCGCGCGGGCGATGTCCGCGGGCGCGGCCGGATACGTCGTCAAGGACTCCCCGCCCGAACAACTGGTCGACGCGATCCGCCGGGTCCACGCCGGACTGCGCTTCGTGGATCCGGCCCTCGCCGCGGAAGCGCTGGCCGGTGGCGCGAGCCCGCTGACCGGACGCGAGGCGGACGTGCTGCGCGCCGCCGCCGAGGGCGGCACCGTGGCCGACATCGCCAGGGCGCTCCGGCTGTCCCAGGGCACCGTGCGCAACCACCTGTCGTCGGCGATCGGCAAGACACAGGCCCGCACCCGCGCCGAGGCGGCCCGGCTCGCGGAGGAGAGCGGCTGGCTCTGACCGCCGCCCGCGTGGAGTGACGCGCAGGGATTCTGCCCGGTGGCGCCGTGTGTACGGCCGTCCCTAACCTGCGATGTTCAAACGTCTGATGTTTGTGTACGGTGTCCCCATGAAACGCATCAGCGCACCGCGGCGGACGGCCAGCCTCTCCGCTCAGCTCGTGGACAGCCTCCGCTCGCACATCGAGTCGGGCGGCTGGCCGGTGGGGACGCGGATCCCGCCGGAGCAGGCCCTCATCGAGGAGCTCGGGGTCGGACGCAGCACGCTGCGGGAGGCGATCGGTGCACTGGTGCACCTGGGCCTGCTGGAGCCGCGGGCCGGCGACGGCACCTATGTCCGCTCCTCCAGCGAACTCCAGTCGGTCATGGTGCGGCGGGCGAGTTCCGCGCAGCGGGACAACGTACTGGAGCTGCGCACCGTCCTGGAGGAGTACGCCTCGGGGACCGCGGCCCTGCGCCGCAGCGAGAGCCAGTTGCGGCAGTTGCGCGAGCTGCTGGCCGACGCCGACGCGGCCTGCGCGGGAGAGGACACCTCCGCGGCCACGAGCGTCGACGCGCTCTTCCACCGGGCCGTGGTCCGGGCGAGCGGGAACGACCTGCTGATCGAGGTGTACGACTACCTCGGCACGGCGCTCACCTCGTCCCTGGGGGGTCTGCCCTGGGACGCCGCGCACGCCGAGGAGCACGCCCGTCTGCACCGGCGGCTCGTCGATGCGATCGAGGCCCAAGACCAGGGCGGCGCCCGCGACGCGGCGGCCGCGATCGTCCGGCTCACCCATGACCACGAGACCAGCACGACACGAGCAGCGGAGGACCAGTGAGCACGCGGCCGGCATCGATGTCCCGTCAGCATCCCGCCCCTGGATCGTCCGCCCCTGGATCGTCCGCCCCCTGGATCGTCCGCCTCCGGATCGTCCGCCTCCGGATCGTCCGCCTCCGGACCATCGGCCTCCGGTCCCGCCCGGCCCGCCGTGTCGGTCGGGCTTCTCGTCGCCATCTGTCTCGTGGCGGCGAACCTGCGCACCACCCTCACCGGCGTCGGCGCGCTGCCGGAGATCGAGCACGGCAGCGGCCTGACGGCGAGCTGGGGCGGCCTGCTGAGCACCCTCCCGCTGCTGACGTTCGCCGCCACGTCGCCCCTGGTCGCCCGCGCGTCCCACCGGTTCGGCAGCGCGCGCCTGCTGGTGGCGGCGCTCGGTGTGCTGGCCGTCGGGACGGTGGTCCGCTCCCTTCCCTCCGTCGTCTGCCTGTTCGCCGGAACGGTGATCCTCTCCGCGGCCATCGCGTTCGGCAACGTACTGCTGCCCGCTCTGATCAGGCGGAGCGTGCCCGCGCACCGTATCCAGGGCGTCAGCGCGCTCTATGTGACCGTCATGGGCCTCATGGCCGCGGTGTCCTCCGGTGTCTCCGCGCCGCTGGCCCACAGCGTGCCGGGGTCCTGGCGCACCGCGCTGGCCTGGGGCGTCGCCTTCACCGTCGCGGCGTTCCTCGCCTGGCTGCCCCGGATCCGGGGTGACAAGCCGCAGGAGTCCGGGGGCGCGGCCCACAGCCCGGTGCCGTGGCGGTCGCGGCTGGCCTGGCAGGTCACCTTCTTCATGGGCCTGCAGTCCCTGGCCTTCTACACCGCCGTCGCCTGGCTGCCCAGCATCCTGATCGACCGCGGCATGAGCAGCACCACGGCCGGATGGATGCTCTTCTCCTACCAGGTGGTGTCCCTGGCGGCCAGCAGCCTCCTGCCCCTGCTCACCCGTGGCCGCCACGACCAGCGCTGGACCGCGGCCGGGGCCTCGGTCCTCGTGGCGGGCGGCTTCACCGTACTGGCCGCCGCCCCCGCGCTGTCCGTCCTGGCGTGCACCCTGCTCGGACTCGGCGGCGGAGCGTGCCTCGTCCTCGCGCTGACCTTCCAGAGCCAGCGCGCCGGCAGCTCCGGCGAGGCCGCCGCGCTGGCGGGCATGGCACAGTCCATCGGCTACCTCGTGGCGGCGGCCGGGCCCCTTCTCCTCGGCATCCTGCACGACACCACGCACAGCTGGACGCTTCCGCTCGTCGTCCTGGCCGTCCTCGGCGTCGCCACGGCGGTCGCCGGACACGGTGCGGGACAGGACCGGCACCTGCATCAGCCCTCCCACTGAGACGGCCGGTCCGCGCCGGAGGGGAGGCGGACCGGTCCGCTCGGCGGGCCCCGGCCCGTACCATCCGGTGCGGACCTCGCTCTGGACCTTTGACGGGGAGCCGTCGATAGTGGACCGGATGCCGTCAGGGGCGGAGGGAGGCACGCGATGGCGAGCGGTTCGCCCTCGGTTCCCGCCGGTCGGCCGACGGACAGCGACCGTACGGGTTACCCGCCGGGCCCCGGTCCGGCCGGTCCGGCCGGTCCGCCCGTGCTCGCGTACCCGGTCGCTCCCGGGGACCGGCCGATCGACCGTGAGCTGCGGCGGCTCCTGCGGGACGGCACGTTCGCCCAGGTGCTCGACTACGCGCTCAACCACCGCGGTCTGAGTCTGGAACGGGTGCAGCACCACCTCGCCGCGCAGGGCGTCCGGGTCAGCCGCGCCGCACTCAGCTACTGGCGGCACGGCCGCAGCCGTCCCGAGCGCGCCGAGTCGCTGCGCGCCGTCCGCGGGCTGGAGGCGGTACTCGGCCTGCCCGCCGCTTCGCTGGTGTCGCGGCTCGGTCCGCCCCGGCCGCGCGGACGGTGCCGCAAGGCCGAACCGGACGCGATCGACCGGCGCCGGCTCTGGCCCGCCCACCGGCCGCTGCTCGCCGCGATGGGCGCGCTGCCCGACGACCGGATCAGGAAGCTCGATGTGCACGAGCACGTGCTGGTGGGGGAGGACCACCGGCTGTCGAGCCTGCGCACCCGGATGGTGTTCGAGGCGTCGGCCGACCGCGTCGACCGCTGTGTGGTCCTGCTCTGGGCCGAGGACTCGGCCGCCGCCGTCCCGTCCGACGTCAAGTACTGCCGGGTGGGCCGGATACGGGCCGACGACGCGACCGGCGCCACGGTGTGCGAACTGCTCCTGGAACAGCGCCTCGCCGCCGGTGAGCGGAGCGTCGTGGAGTTCACCTCGCACTTTCCTCCCGGACCCGAACTCACCTTCTACCACCACCGGTTCACCCGGCCGATCCGGCAGTACGTCCTGCAGACCGAGTTCTCCGGACGGCTCCCGGTGAGCTGCGTGCCGTTCCGGCAGGCCGGTGTGCACGCGCCCCGGCACATCGGCGCCCCGCTGTGGATCGGGCCGTCGGGCACCGCGCACCTGGTGATCACCGACAGCGGCCCCGGCATCGTCGGCATGTCCTGGGAATGGGACTGACCGGCGGTTCGGTGAACCACCGGTCAGCCCCTCACGCCACGAGGAGGCCAGGGCAGCCCCCGGTACCCCTCAGTAGACGAACCAGCTGAACCCCGCCTTCCCGCTCCGGCCGCCGCTGTCGGTGGCCGTCACCGTCACGTCGAAGATCTTCGACGCCTGCGACGCGGTGCCGCTGACCACACCGGTCCGGCTGTCGACCGAGAGCCCCGGCGGCAGACCCGTCGCCGACCAGGTGTACGTCCCGCTCCCGCCGCTCGCGCGCAGTTGCAGACCGACCGGAGTTCCGTGCTGGGTGAACTGGAAGCCGGGGTCGTGCACCGTGACCGCTGTCGGTGTTCCGCCCTGGACCGTCAGCGTGAACGCGGCGTCATGGCCGGCCGTCGCGTTCTTGCCGCTGACCGTCAGCTTGTACGTCCCCGCGGGCGTCGACGCGCTCGTGGCGACCGTCAGCGTGGACGAGCCGCCCGCGCTCACCGACGACGGGTCGAAGCTCGCGGTCGCGCCCGAGGGCAGGCCGCTCACCGACAGTGCGATGTCACCCGCGGGCGGGGTGCTGCCCGGCAGATGGGCCTTGATCTCGTCGGCGTACGTCGTCACGCGCGTGTACACGCCGTATGTGTCGCAGTTGTTGGACATCCAGGAGAAGAACCCGACGATCTGGTTGCCTTCAAGGAACGGGCTTCCGCTGTCGCCGACGCACACCCCCGCGTGGCCGTCCGCGTAGCCGGTGCACAGCATCGACCCGTCGCCCTTCCAGTTCGACGACAGTACCGGCTGCTGCGCGCACGCCGAATCCGCGGCCACCGGCAGGTCGACCGTGCGGAGCACGTCGGAGTACGTGGTGGCGCCGGTCCTGCCCCAGCCGATGCCCTTGCCCATCGTGCCGGGGGTGTTGACCGAGGTGTCCGTCGCGATCGTCGGGTAGATCATGCCGGACGGCACCGGGACGTCCTGCGCCAGGGTGAAGACGGCGACGTCGTGGCCGGTCTGCCAGCCCTGGTAGTCCGGGTCGGTCCACACGCTCTTGATGTCGGCGCGGAACCCGGTGTCGTTCAGGTCGGTCGCCCCGTACACGAACCACTTGTCACCGGAGTTCTCCAGCCAGCAGTGCGCC
Source organism: Streptomyces sp. PL-25 (assembly GCF_058344915.1). Classification (NCBI taxonomy): domain Bacteria; kingdom Bacillati; phylum Actinomycetota; class Actinomycetes; order Kitasatosporales; family Streptomycetaceae; genus Streptomyces; species Streptomyces sp. PL-25. The sequence goes on along the minus strand of NZ_CP136997.1, from coordinate 771,661 downwards.
GCGCCGACGACCGTGTGCGGACCGGTGAGCGCCATGCTGCACGACTGCTGCCCGGGGAAGGAACTGCCGTTCCTGCGCATCGAGATCATGAAGGGGTACTTGTCGACCGTGGTCGGGCTGCCGCCCACGACCGCCGGGCCGACGCCGTGGGTCGCCGTGGTGCCGTCGCTCGTTCCGGCCGCCGGGTGACGGACCCCCTGCGGCGCGGCCGCGGTGCTCACGGTCGCGGTCGCCGACTGCCCGGCGGTCACCGTCGCCGAACCCGGGTTCACGCCGATGGAGAAGTCGTCCTGCCCGGAGCCGTTGACGGTCAGCGACACCGGGGTGCCGTGGGTCGTGTCGGCGCTCTTGCCGGTCACGGTGACGTCGCTCCGTCCCGGCGACGCCGAGGACGCCGCGGTCAGCGTCAGCGTGGAGGAGCCGCCCGCCGTCACCGACGCCGGGTCGAAGCCGGCGGTCACACCCGCGGGCAGCCCGGACGCCGACAGCGCCACGGTCCGCGCGCTGCCCTTGACGACCTCGGTGCTGATCGTGGTGGTCACCGACTTGCCCGGGTCGACGCTCACCGACTGCGGACCGGCGCTGATCGAGAAGTCGTCGGCCGCGGGCGGGGTCGCGCCGTCGATCAGCGGGTCGGCGAGGTTGTCGCCCTGCATCGAGCCCCAGCCGGTGCACAGGTCGTAGCCGGTGCCCGCCTGGTACGTGCCGTTGTCGCCCGTGGTGACGTCGTGGAACGCCGAGCCGTACCGGGACGACTGTGCGACGGCGTAGATCGTCGGGTTCATCGCGCCGAGGTTGCCCTTGCCCGCGGCCCCGGCCTTCTGGTTCACCATGGCGATGTAGCCGGCCCACAGCGGCGCCGAGGCGCTGGTCCCGCCGACGTCCTGCCAGCCGCCGTTCATGTAGACCGACACGGCGCCGGCGCCGTAGTCTGCGTCGAGCGCCACATCGGGCACCGACCGGTACTTGTTGGTCCCGGGCTGCCAGTCGGGCCTGGCGAAGATCTGCGAATACCCGCCGCCGGAACGGGTGTTGCCGGAGCCGCCCTGGTTCCAGCAGGATTCCGACTGGTATGTGCCGGCGCTGTCGCTCGTCCGCAGCTGCGTGCCGCCGACCCCGGTGAACAGCGGGTCGCTCGGCGGATAGTCGGCCTGCACCGTGGAGTTGTCGCCCTGGTAGCCGCAGCCGGTCGCCCCCCAGTCACCGGAGGCCGACAGCAGGGTGACCCCCTGCGCGACCATCTGGGTGTACGAGTCGTGCGACGCCTGGATGGGCGCCGACTCGCACTTCTCGCCGTTGAGCCATGAGCCGGACAGCACGGTGATCTGGTTGTCGCTCGCGATCTTCGCCATCTCGTCGACCCAGGCGTTGTCCGAGTTGGGCGCCTCGTACACGATCTGGGCGGCGTTCGGCGCGGTCGCGGCCACCGACTCCACGTCCAGGGTGACTTCGAGCTGGTCGTTCCCCGGGCTGCGGACACCGCCGTTCACCGGGACCACCCGTGCGTTCACCGACGGCTGGCCGAAGTACTTCGTCCACGCGTCGATGTCGGACTGCTTGAACGCGTCGAACTCGATCAGTCCGACGGTCTGCCCCGAGCCGTTGTACGACGCGGACAGGTTCTTCATGCCGTAGGCGGTGCGGAACTGGGCCGGCGTGTACCCGCCGGCGGGGCCGGACGGACCGGCGGGACCGCTCGCGGGCCTGCCGCCCGGTGTCCTGCCGCTGTGCCCGGCCGGTCCGCCGCCCGCCCGGTGCGCCACCGGCCGGTCGGTCAGACCGGTCACCGCCCGCACGGTGGACGCGAGCGCGGACGGCACGGAGGGCGCCTTGTCGCTCGCGTAGAAGTGCCTGCCCGCGGCGTCGGTGTAGTCGCCGATCGACGTGCCGAACGCGGTCTGCACCTGCTCGGCGGTGCCGGTCGCGTCGATGACCTGCCGGTTGCCCGAAACCTTCGTGACACGCAGCCCGTTGGACTTCAGGAAGGCGCTCGCCTCGGCGACGTCGGACGCCCGGGGCGCGTACCGCTCGTTGTACTGCGCGCTGGTGAGGTAGTGGCGGTAGTGCGGTGACGCCGGGTCGCTGACCGACGCGACGAACGCGTCGAGCCCGGCCTCGTCGTGCGGTCTGAGCGACAGCGCGACGTCGATCGTGCGGCCGGCCGCCGTCACACCGAGCCGGTGCGCGCCCGCCGGAGCCGACCCGCCGGCTCCCAGGGACGTCCTGGGATGTGGGTCGGCCGCCGCGGGAACGGCCGCGGCCAGCGCGGCCACCGTGGCCAGACAGGCCGCCGCGGCGGCCGTCCGCGCCACTATCGGCAATCGTGACACGATGCCTCCAAGATGGGGGATGGGAAACACCGCGCCAAGCTAGTGACCCGCGGGCCGAACAGGACCTCCTCAGTGGACGTTCCACGACGTTCACAGAATGCGCCGCGTCGCATCGCGAACGCGCAGGCGGGAGCGGGGGTGGTGGGCCGGTTGTCAACAGAGGTGTGCGGGGCGTCAGTTCACACGGTTCACACCGCTCGACTCGACGGGACCGGCGGCGCCGGCACCGCTCAGTCCTCGCACCCCTCGATGTCGTCCTCGCATCCGCTCACGTCACCGGGGTCCACGGCGTTGAACCGCCACAGCACCAGCCCCTGGGCGTCCGGTCCCATCGGCGGGACGCGCGCAGCGAAGCGGACACCGGAGGGGATGTTGAACTGGTCCGCCTCAAGGTCTCCGCACGTCACCTCCCACTCGCTCCTCGCGGTGCCCCGGTCCAGGGTCAGCGTGATCGAGCGGGGGCCCGGAGCCTGACAGGCGATGTCGAAGGTGTGGGGCCGTCCCTCGGCGGCGAAGGTCCTGTCCAGCCCCTGCGGCAGGCTCACCATCCCCTCGTCGACACGTGCGGAGTCCTCGATCTCCGAGGCGTTCAGAGCCTGTTCGGCGCTCCGGAGCGCGTCCTCCTGCTCCGCCTTGCCCTCCCAGGTGGGGACCGCCGCCGAGGCGGGAGGGGGCCCCTTCCGGTCCGAGCAGCCGCCTGCCGGCACGACGGCGAACGCGACGAGGACGACGGCGAGACTGCGGCGGGCGGGCATGCGGCTCCAGTCGATGACTGCCTCCGCACCCGTCGGCCGGGTGCGGAGGCAGGTCCTACAGGTCTTCGGATCGTTCGGCCGCCCCATCATCTCGCAAGGGCGCCGGCTCCCGGTCGGCGCGTCGTCCCAGGACGCAGCCCGTCGACCGGGCGGCGTAGGGTGGTACGCCGTCACGTACAAGGCATATGACGAGATCGGGAGCTGGTCCTCGTTGAAGGAGCCCTGTTGGCGGCCGTGTTGGTGGCGGCTGCTGTTCCGCGCGGACGGGGAGCCGGGATGGACGGTGCTGGGTCCCGGGGAATTCCGACGGGTTCCGAACCAGGCGTTGAAGAACGCGACCGTCGACGTATGGGCCGATGCTCTGCTGGAGGGTTCGCCCGACGAACTCGACGACCTGCGGGGCGAACTGCTTCTGGAGTGCTACACCGAGCCCGCTCCCGCGGACGGCACTTTGCCGGTGTATTCACGCCGTGTACGGCTGCCGGGTCACGCCCTGCCACCGTTCCCCCGGAGGCGAGACGTCTGACCGCCACGGCCGAAGACCGGCACCACGGCTCACGAGCTGTCCGGCGCGGACGCCTTCACCTCAGCGTTTGAACTCCGTCTCCTCGATACGTGTCTGCACCGTGCGGCCGCTTTCCCACGCGTTGGCGCCCGGCGCGACCTCCGGCGTGGGGATGTCCTCGCGGTTGCGCCGCTTGCGGGAGGTCGAGATGCCGAGCCTGTCGTCCCGGGCCTGGATCATCTCGTCCGCGGCCTGGCCGTCCTGGGTGAAGCCCATCATCAGCTGCGGGATGCCGTAGGGGAAGTCGTCGCGGTCGTACTGCCAGGTGTGGAACGTCTTCCCGTAGGTGGTGACGAGATCCTCGAAGTAGGCGTGTTCGGCCAGGTCGGGGATGCCGGGGGCGGTGAGGCTGCCGGACTTCACCTCGTAGTGGTGGCTGTGCCACAGCCGCTTCTCGTCCTCGGGCAGGCCGCGGAAGCGTTCCTCGCTGATGATGTACTCGATGCCGATCAGCCGGGCGTCCGGTGCGTTGCGGTCGAAGATCACGCACTGGTGCAGGTCGGGGCGGAGGTGGATGCAGAAGTGTGTGGCCTCGACCTGCCGCCCCATGTCGTCGGCGTACAGGTGGAAGCCGTTGAGATACGTGCTCATCGCGTCGAGCGGGTATTTCGGCTGTATCGCTCCGGCCGCGAGGTCCAGTGCGCGGTGCTTGAGCGGGTGTCCCTTGCCGAGCCTGCCGATCGTGGCCGCTTTCCTGCCGAGCAGGAGACCGGCCGCGGCCACCGCGCCCGCCGCCACACCGACACCCGCACCGATGCCGAGAGCCGCGGCCGTCCCCGGACCGTGACCGCGCGTGCGCTGTATGCCTTGTGTGCTCCGTACGAGTGCCATGACCGGCGAGTGCCCTGTGCCCGGCGGCCGTAACGGGCCACCGGCAGCACGGAGTCACCCGCGCTGTACATCGGCACCCCGGCGCTCGCGCTGGCGCTGGCCATGCCGTTCCACCGCGCCCTGCCGGCCCGGACGCGGTTCGGCTGGCCGGCCGCGATCTGCCTCGTGGCGCTCTCGCTGCACCGGCGGCCCACCCACCTGCTCTGGCACGCGGGCGCCGAGCCCAACGGCGTCCCGACCGCCAGGACCTTCGTGCTGTGCGGCCTGCTGCTGATCGCGGCCTGGCTGTCCACCGCGGACGGCCTGCCCCGGCCGGCCGCGCTCGCCGCGGTCCTGGCGGTCCTGGCCGCCCTCGCCCTGGCGGCGCGGAGGCCCGGGTCCTGCCGGTGGTGGCCGTCGCCCTCCTGGTGACCGCCCAGGCGGGCGAGACGGCCGTGGCCGGGATGCGGGTCGCGCAACCGGAACCGCGGCACAGATCCTGGTCGCCGCGGCTGGGCGGGCAGGAACGGGCCGTGGCGGACGCCGTCGCCGCCGCCGACGACTGGCCGCGCTCGCGCACCGATCCCGGCGAGGACCCCGGGCGCAACGACTAGATGGTCGTCGGCGGCCGGAGCGGCGGCTACTACAGCAGCCTGACCGCGCAGGTCACCCAGGACACGCTGACCTCGCTGGGCTACGGCTACTTCGCCAAGGGCCGGCGCCTGGTGAGCCTGGACAACCCCGTGACCGATGCCCTGTTCTCCGTCGGTACGCGCATCCGCCTGGTCCAGGATCCGGCGGGAGGGCCCGGCAAGGTGCCGCGGGCCGCCACCACCGCCGTAACGCCGCTGGTCACCGTCCGTCCCCGGCTGCGCCTGCCGGACGGCACGACACGCTTCGGCGCTTCGGCACCTCCGTCTTCGCCAACCAGGAGATGCTGCTCGGCGCCCGTGTCTACGATCCGCCGGCGCCGATCACCAGGACCCGCGGCGGAAGGGGACCGGTCACCCTCACCACCACCTGTACGCCGGGCAGCCGGGCGTACCTCTCGGCGCTGACGTTCAACGGCTCCGCGACCATGAACGGCGGCCGGCCGGTGGCGTTCGCCGGGAAGCTGCCCGCCGTCCGGCCCCCGCTCCGGAGCATCGGCGTCGTACCGGCCTCCGGGAAGGTCCGGGTCGAGCTGCGCCACACCGGATGGCTGGACCTGCCGGAGCAGCCGATCGGCTGTCTCGTCCCCGGCCGGCTGGAGCGGGCCGTGCAGCAGTCGAGCGCCACCGGTGCCACCCAGATCCAGGTGGGCGGACACTCCGTCATCGCCCGGATACCCGCCGGCAGCACCGGCACGGCGATCCTCGCGATTGCGCGGATCAAGGGCTGGAGGTGCTCGGCCGGTGACGGCCCCGCGCGCCCCGCCGCCGCCTACCTCGGCCTGATCGAGGTGCCCCTGGACGGCACGGCCGATTCCGTCAGCCGCGGCTTCCGGCCGCCCGGCCTGCTGAAGGGCGGAGCGGTCGGAGCGGCCGTCCTGGCCGGTCTCGCGGCGACCGCGCTCTGGTACCGGCGCACCCGCCGCGGGCAGGAGCCGGTCGCCGCGCCACCGGCGGCGTGACACCACCGGGCAGTTCGTCAGCGGGACCGTGTCAGCGGGACCTTGTCAGTGGGGTGTTGTCAGTGGGGTGTGCCAGAGTCTGTGCATGCTCGAGATCGTGGTGAAGACGGAGAACCAGGAGCGGCACCTCCGTGTGTCCGCCGGGGAACTGGCCGCGCTGGTGCGGCGCATCGGCGGCGACGGCGACCGGTTCCTGGTCGTCCAGCGGATACCCGACCTGCCCGACGTCTTCGTCCAGGTCTGGCACGAGGCCGGTGGCGACTACACGCTGGAACACCGCGACGGCGCCCCCGACCGGCATTTCCAGGTCCTGGCGGACCGGCCCGAAGCCGTGTCGGCGGCGATGGCCGGCTGGGCCCGCCAGGAGACCGGCTGGGACGCGGGACTGGAGTGGCGCCTGCTCGACATGGGGCCCGCGCGGGACGTGCCGCCGCCCGCCCTCGGCGCGGACGAGCGCGCCGAACTGGAGGGGCGGGTACGGGAGGTGCTGGTCGGCGGCTACGCCTCGCGCGCGGAACTGGCCGAGCTGGCCGAGGATTACCTGGTCACCGAGGACCGCCGTCCCCTCTCGCGGGAGCAGGCGCAGGCGCTGGCCGACCGGATGTGGCTGGAGCGCGTCGAGGAGCAGGCCGGGTGGGAGGGTGAGACCGACCCCGAGCGGCTCACCCGTGCCTTCACCGCGCTGGAGGCCGCCGGTATCACCGCCCGGGAGAACTTCACCTGCTGCCGCTCCTGCGGCAACGCGGAGATCGGCGCCGAGGCGGCGCCCGGCGCCCGCGGCTTCGTCTACTTCCACACCCAGTGCACCGACTCCGCCGCCGTGGGCCGCGGACTGATGCTTCTGTACGGCGGCTTCGACGGCTCGGAGGAGACCACCGCGGCGGTCGGGCGCGAGGTGGCGGCCGCGCTCGAAGCCGTCGGACTGACCACCGCCTGGGACGGCGATCCGGGCCGGGCCATCCACCTCACCGCGCTCGACTGGCGCCGACGGCTGGTGGGCTGACGGCGCCGGTCGCCCGGCGCCGGACGGCGTCGGAACCACCCCGCCGGAGCCGAGGGAGGCCGGGAGCCGCGCGCCGGGATCCTGGCCGGAGCGAGCGTCAGCCCGAGTGCCGGGCGTCGTGCGGCGTCCGCCGGGCTCCGCGCGGCCGCGTCGGATCGGTACGGACCAGGGCCGCCGCCATGTCCAGCCGACGGCCCTGCTCGTACGCCTCGGCGAAGCGCTCGTCGCCGAGCGCGGCCCGGCCGTGCTCGCTCAGCGCGCGGACCTGCGGGTCGGTGCGGTCGTGGGCGCCGCGCAGCCGGGACGCCGCGCCGAGCAGGACGGCGACCTCGCGGTGGTCCCCGTGCAGCGCGGCGAGGCCGGCCACGGCCACGGCGACCGACGCCACCAGCGGCATGTCCCCGCTGCGGGCCGCGGCGGCGTGTGCCCGGACCAACGCGTCCTCCGTGCCCGCCGCGTCACCGAGTCCGAGGCAGAGTGCGCCCCGCGCCGTGCTGACGAGGGCCTGACCCTGGTCGCCGTCGAACAGGTGGTGTGCGGACAGCCCAGCCTCGACCGACTCGACCAGTTCGCGCGCCCGGACCAGCTCGCCGGTCCGCGTCCGCAGGGCGGCTTCCTGCACATCGAGCAGGACCGCCGTCTCGGGCGTCGACGAGCGCAGCGCGCGCTCCCGTGCCACGGCGATCGTCTCGGCGGCCCGCGCGGTCTCACCGAGCCGTACCCGCAGATCGACCAGGCGGAGATCGACGAAGATCTCGTCGCTGAGGCCGAGCGAACCGAACTCGCGGGCCAGCCGCTTGGCATCGGTCACGTCGGCCAGCGCGCCGTCGAGATCGCCGTCGTACTGCCGTACCAGCGCGCGCATCGGCAGTGCCCTGGCCAGGCCCCAGCGGTCGCCCGCCCGGGTGAAGCACTCCAGCGCGACGCGCAGATCGTCACGGGCCCGGTCCAGACAGCCGTCGTTCTCGGCGAGTTGGGCCCGGACTAGGCACGCCATACCGGCCGCCCACACATCGGGCCCCTCGACGAGTCGCTGGAGGACGCCCGGCGGCACCTCGGCGCCGGTGAGGGAGGCCAGCCAGACCGCGGTCAGCACCCCGCTCGGGCCCGGCAGCCGGGGATGGTCGAGCAACCGGCGGTTGAGCGCCCGCAGTCCGTCGCGCCGCTCCTCGAACCAGTCGTCGGCCGACGCGCCCCGGGTGGCGGAGACGTTGAGCGCGAGCAGCCCCTCGGCGATGTCGCGGGTCAGGCTCGGCCCTCCGGCGGGCAGCGCGACCGCCTCGCCCAGCCAGTGGGCGGCGTCGCGGTGCCGGCCGAGCATCTGCCAGTACCAGATCAGGTCCACCGCGAGGGAGAGCGCGCCGGTGTCGGCGGTGTCGCAGAGGTGGCGCAGGGCGGCGAGCACGTTGTCGTACTCGGTGTGCAGCGCGTGCAGCGCGGGGAGTTGGCCGGGGCCGCGCAGCAATGGGTCGTGGTGGGCGACCAGTTCGGCGAAGTGGCGGGCGGCCCGGTCCCGTACGCCGGGCAGCGCGCCCTGCTCGGCCAGGCGCTCCAGACCGTACTCGCGGATGGTCTCCAGCATCCGGTAGCGGCCGGTGTCCGGTGCGAGGTGCAGCAGCGACCGGTCGACCAGGTCCGCGAGCAGCTCCGGGACATCGGCGGCGGGCACCGCGGTGCCGTCGCGGAGCGCGGTGGCCGAGGCCACCGTGACGCCGCCGGGCAGGACGGAGATCCGCTCCGCGACCGTGCGGGCGTCCGGGTCGAGCAGGTCCCAGCTCCAGGCGATGACCGCGCGCAGGGTGCGGTGCCGGGGGAGCGCGGTCCGGCTGCCGGTGGTGAGCAGGCGGAACCGGTCCGACAGCCCGGCGGCCAGGCCGGTCAGCGAGAGCGTGCGCAGGCGGGCCGCGGCCAGTTCGAGGGCGAGCGGCATGCCGTCCAGACCGCGCACGACGCGCAGCACCTCGGTGAGGTTGTGCTCGTCGACACCGAATCCGGGCCGTACGGCCGCCGCCCGCTCGGTGAACAGGCGCACCGACGCCGTACGGCGGGCCGGCGCGAGCTCCGCGTCCGGCTCCGGCAGGGCGAGCGGGCCGAGCGGGACCAGCGCCTCGCCGTCGACCGCCAGCGGCTCCCGGCTCGTGGCGAGCACCCGCAGCGCGGCGCAGCGGGCCAGCAGGGCCGCGATCAGATGCGCCACGGCGTCGACCAGGTGCTCGCAGTTGTCCACCACGAGCAGCGCTTCGTGTCCGCCCAACTGGTCGGCCAGGGCGTCCACTTCGTCGGCCGGTGCGCCGCGCAGCCCGGCCGGGGCGTCGAAGAGCGCCGAGCCGCGCAGCCCGATCGCGGCCAGCAGCGCCGCACCGGCCTTGGCGGGCTCGGTGACGGAGGCGAGGTCGACCATCCAGACGCCGTCGCGGTACGCGTCCCGGTGGCGGCGGGCCGCCTCGACGGCCAGGCGCGTCTTGCCCGCCCCGCCGGGACCGAGCACCGTCACCAGGCGTCCGGCGGTGAGCAGCTCCTCGATCCGGGCGAGGTCGTCGTCCCGGCCGAGGAAGCTGGTCAGCGGCGCGGGCAGGTTGTCCCGCCGGATCCGCGGGGCGCCGGGGGCGGGCCGCTCGGCGCGCAGCAGGTTCAGATGACGTTCGCCCAGGGCGGCGCCGGGGTCGGTGCCGAGGGTGTCGGCCAACTGCTCGCGGACCCGCTCGTACAGGGCGAGGGCCTCGGCCTGGCGGCCCTGGGCGGCGAGCGCGTCCATGAGCAGCGCGGCCGCGCGCTCGTGGACGGGGTGTTCGGCCAGCAGCGGGGCGAGCCGGGCGGCGGCCATGTCGGCGCGGCCGAGGGCCAGTTCGGCATCCGCCAGGTCGGTGACGGCCTCGGCCGAGGCGTGGGCCAGCCGGGCCGCGAGGGCGGGTGCCACCGCCGAGACGGCCGGGGGTTCGGTGCCGGGGCGGTCGTCCCACAGCGCCACCGCCTCGCCGAGCACCGCCGCCGCGGACCGCGGATCGGCGGCGCGCAGCCGGTCACGGCCCTCGGCGGCGAGCCGCTCGAACCGCAGCGCGTCCACGTCGGCGGCGTCCACGGCCAGCCGGTAGCCGCCCGCGTGCTGTGTGACGGCGTCGGCGGAGGCGAGGGTCCGGCGCAGCCGGGAGACGAGGGCCTGGAGGGCGTGGGGCGGGTCGGTGGGCGGTTCTTCGGCCCAGATCGCCTCGATGAGGCCGTTCGGTCCGACCGGGTGGCCGCCGGCGAGTGCCAGCCGTACGACCAGGGCCCGCAACCGGGCGCCCGGTACGGGCAGGACGGCGCCGTCGCGGGACACCTGGCAGGCGCCGAGCAGTGTGACCCGAAGCCGTGTACCCCCGTCCATTCCACGATCCTCGCACACGGCTGACCGGGCCCGCCCACCGAGCGGGGGCGCCGTCTGCCCGCGTGTCAGCGGCGTGTGCGTCCCGTGTGAGCGGCCCGCCCCAGTCTTGCCGGGACGCAGGAAGGCCGCGGACGGACCGCGGCCCGGTCGTGCGGAAGCCGTGCGGTAAACGGCTTCGGAGAGGTGGTTGTCGTGCATGACGTGGTGATCGTGGGCGGTGGTCCGGTCGGGCTGTTCCTCGCCGGCGAACTCGGTCTCGCGGGCTGCTCGGTCCTGGTCCTGGAGCGGGAGCCGGCGCCCGGCTCCCCGTGGCGGGCCGATCCGCTCGGGATGCGGGGCCTGTCCGCCGGATCCGTCGAGGCGTTCTACCGCCGGGGGATGCTGCCCGTGCTCCGTGCGGCAGCGACGGGCACGGAGGACGGCCCCGGACCCGACACCGACCCGAGCACGGACACCGACCCGAGCACGGACACCGACCCGAGCACGGGCACAAACACGGACACGGACACGGACACGGACACGGACGAGCCGTCCCCTCCCCGCGCGGTGGGCCACTTCGCGGGCATCGTGCTCGATCCGGCGCGGGTCGACCTCGCCGCCCTGCCGTTCCGGCTGCCCGGCCCGGCCGGGGACGGCGTCATGACCTGTCTCGAAGCGGTCGAGGCGCTGCTGTCCGAGCGGGCGGCCCTGCTAGGCGTGGAGATCCGGCGCGGCGTCACGGTGACCGGCGTCGAACAGGACGACGAACACGTGGTCGCGCGAGCCGGCGGACAGGCGTACCCGGCGCGCTGGCTCGTCGGCTGCGACGGCGGACGCAGCACGGTGCGCGGACTCGCGGGCTTCGAATTCACCGGCTCAGGACCGCGGTTCACCGGTTACGTCATGCTCGCCGACGTCGCCGAGCCCGATCTGCTGCGCCCCGGGTTCCACCACACACCGCACGGCATGTACCTCCGGATGCCCGCCGAGGGTCACCTCGGCGTGATGGACTTCGACGGCGGTGTCTTCGACCGCTCGCGGCCCCCGGCCCTGGGCCACCTCCAGTCCGTGCTGCGCCGCGTGTCCGGCACGGAGGTGACGCTGAACGGCGTCTCGCTCGTGTCGACCTACACCGACCGGGCGATGCAGACGACGACCTACCGGCTCGGGCGCGTTCTGCTCGCCGGTGACGCGGCGCACATCCACTCACCCCTCGGCGGCCAGGGGCTCAACCTCGGCATCGGTGACGCCATGAACCTCGGGTGGAAACTCGCGGCGACCGTGCGCGGACACGCGCCCGACGGGCTCCTCGACACCTACACCCGCGAACGGCACCCCGTGGGAGCCGACGTGCTCGACCGCTCGCGCGTCCAGGTGGCGGCGATGCGGCCGGACGAGCACGGCCGCGCGCTGCGCGGGATGCTGGGCGACCTGCTCGCGACCCGCGACGGGACGACCCACATGTTCGGGAGGCTGTCCGGGACGTCGATCCGCTACGACCTCGGCGGCGACCACCCGCTGACCGGACGCACCGCCCCCGACCTCCGCCTCGACGACGGCACCCGCCTCGGCGAGTTGCTGCGGGACGGCCGAGGGGTCCTGCTCGACCTCAGTGCCGACCGGCGCCTGCGCGACACGGCCACCGGCCGGGCGAGCCGACTGCGCTACGCGGCCGGCACGGCGAAGAACGACCTCGGCCTGGGCGCCGTCCTCGTCCGCCCGGACGGCTTCGTCGCCTGCGCGGCCGGCCGCGACGTCGACCCGCGACCGTTCGAGCGGGCCGCCGAGCGGTGGTTCGGCCGCTAGGAGAGGCCGCTAGGTGAGACGGTGGCCGCCCTGCGACGGCCCCCTGCGAAGACCTTCCCCTCCCACCCATTCACATCTCAAGGAGCACATATGACGATCACCCTGCGCCCGGGAACCACCGTGATGTTCACCGGCGACTCGATCACCGACAGCGGGCGGTCGGCGAGCGAGGTCGGCCTCGGGTCCGGCTACCCGCTGCACATCGCGGGGGAGTGGGGCCTGCGGCACCCGGACCGGCCCGTGACCTGGCTGAACTCCGGGGTCGGCGGCCACAAGGTCATGGACCTGGAGGCCCGTTGGCAGACCGATGTGCTCGACGCCCGTCCGGACGTGGTGTCGATCCTCGTCGGCATCAACGACGTCGGCTGGCACACCCTCGACCCGGACGGCTACATGATCCCCGTGGAGGACTTCGCGGCCGGCTACGACCGCCTGCTCGCGCCGCTGGCCGAGCGCGGCACCGGACTGATCCTCGTCGAGCCCTTCCTTCTGCCGTACAGCGACAGCCTGGACATCGACGACGACCACCACATCGGCCCGGACGACTGGAAGCAGTGGCGCGCCGACCTGGACCCCAAGATCCAGGCCGTCCGCGACCTCGCCCACCGGTACGGCGCCCGGCTGCTCGCCGCCGACGGCATGTTCGCCCAGCTCGCCGCGGCGACCGGCCCGGCGCACTGGGCCGCCGACGGCATCCACCCGACCCCGGCGGGCCACGCCGCCCTCAGGGAGGCGTGGCTGAGGCTGGTCGCCTGACCGTCCCCCTTTCGAAAGACATGTTTCGAGCGTAGAGTATCGAAACATGTCTTTCGAAGAAGGCGTCGCTCCCCGTGAACCCCGCGACCTCACCGAACCGAAGGCCATGCGTGCCCTCGCCCATCCCACACGCCTGGCCTTGCTCGAAGCGCTCGGCCGCCGCGAGCCGCTGACCGCGACCGAGGCCGCCCGGATGGTGGGCGAGTCCCCGACCAACTGCGCCTTCCATCTGCGCACGCTGGCGAAGTACGGCTTCGTGGAGGAGGCAGGAGGCGGTGCGGGGCGCAGCCGCCCCTGGCGGCGTACCCACATCGGCTTCCGCCTCGAGGACGCGGCCGACGCCGGCGACACCGAGACCACGACCGCCGCCGCCGCGCTCGGCGCGGTGCTCTGGGAGGTGTGGCTGGAGCGGATCCGCAAGGTCGGCGCGATGCGGGCAGGGTTCTCCGGGGACTGGAGCAGGATCACCAGCTCCGCAGACGCGGTCTTCCACCTCACCCCGGAGGAAGCCGAGTCCCTCCTGGGGGAGATGACCGCGCTTCTCCACCGCTACCGCGAGCGGCTCGACGATCCCTCGCTGCGCCCCGAGGGCGCCGTCCCGATGGAGCTGATCCAGTTCACGTTCCCCGCCGACGCCCTGCGCCCGCTGGATGACTGATCGTGCGAGCCCTGCTCGTCCGCCGTGACATCCTGCTGCTCGTGCTGGCCCAGCTGATCGACATGGCGGGGAGCAACGCCTTGTGGATCGCTCTCGGCGTCCGCGTCAAGGAGCTCACCGGCAGTGACTCGGCCGCCGGTCTGACCTTCTTCGCCTTCGTTCTAGGCACCCTGGGCGCACCTCTGTGCGGTGCTGTGGTGGACCGGTTGCGCCGCGCGCCGCTGCTGATCGCTCTGAACCTGTTCTCGATGGTGCTGGTGCTGCCGTTGCTGCTGGTGCACGATCGCCACGGCATCTGGATCTGCTACGCCGTCATGGTCTTGTACGGACTGGCCAACGGCACCTCCGGCTCGGCCATGACCGCGCTCACTCAGACGTTGATACCGCCCGAGCACCTGGGCGATGCCAATGGCCTTCTCCAGACGCTGCTCCAGGGAGTGCGACTGGTCGCGCCGCTCCTGGGCGCGGGTGTGCTGTCCACCTTCGATCTGGCGCCGCTGGTGGTGGGCGACGCCGCGACCTTCGCCCTCGCGGCCCTGCTGGTCGCTCTGATCCGCCTACGGGAGAACGGGCCGCGACACCCTGGGCCGGAGGAGGAACGGCAGGCAGCCGGGGCCCGTCTCACCGCCGGTTTCCGGCACATTGCGGGGACTCCTGCTCTGCGCCAGTTCACCGTCGCCACGATGATCGCGGTCATCGCCTTCGGGTTCTCGCAGTCGGTGCTCTTCGCGGTGGTCGACTCCGGACTGCACCGCCCGCCAGCCTTCGTCGGGGTGCTGGGGGCGTCGCAGGCCGCAGGTGCCGTGGTGGCCGGGGCAGGTGCCGCGGTGCTCATGCGGCGTGCGGGGGAAGCCCAGACGGTGGTGTTCGGGCTGGTCCTCTCTGCTGCGGGGTTCCTCCTGACCGCCGTCCCGGCTCTGCCTGCGGTCGTGCCCGGCACCGTGCTCATGGGGACGGGTCTGCCCTGGATCATCGCGGGCGGCACCACCCTCCTCCAACGGCGCACGCCCGCCCGCCTGATGGGGCGGGCCGACGCGGCGCTGGGTGTGCTGATCGGTGTGCCGCAGACCGCGGCGATCGCCGTCGGAGCCGCACTGGTCGCGCTCGTTGACTACCGCGTCATGCTCGTCCTGATGGCGGTGCTCACATCGGTCGCGGCGTGCTACCTGGCCACCCGTACCGCTCAGCCGGCGACGGGAACACCACCTAACGGCCCCGTGACGACGAGTGCCTGACGGGGTCTCACCAGCGTGCGCGCATCACCTCGGCAGTCGTCCGAGCAACTCGGGGCCGCGCGCCCGCGAGCGCTGTGCCGCCGTCCCCCCGGGAGTGCCGGACCCGGTCACCGTGCTCCGTCGGCCGGATCACGACCTGCGGCAGCCCTCCTGGGCGAGCAGCCAGGCGCGGGCCGCGTGCAGGGGGTCGTCACGGTCGCGGGCCGCCGGGCGGGGGTCCTTGACGACCTCCTCGTCCGGCGGGATCGGCCCGTCGTAGACGCGGCCGGTCCGGTCAGCTTCCCGGGCGCCGGTGAGGAGGAGCAGCGCGCCGTCGGGGAGGGGGTACGACGCGTTCCCCGTCGGGAGGCCCTGGGTCGGTTCGCCGAAGAAGCGGGTGTGCGGGCGCCCGTGGAAGGCGATCACGACCGCCTCGCCCGCGCTGCGCGTCGCCCCTCCGGTCAGTACCGCGACCGGCGGCGTGGCCTGGGCGAGGGGCTTCGCGGCGCCCCAGCCGGCCGATGTGCCGTCCTGGTAGGGGGTGCCGTCCTTGACCGACCACACGGACTTCTTCCCGTCGGCGTCCACGAAGGCGCCCACCGTGCCGTCGCCCAGGACCGGCCCGGCGACCGCGAGGACCGGCCACATCCCGCCGCCGGTCGACCCTCTCAGATCCACCACCCAGCCGCAGGCTCCCGCCCGGTCCGTCCTCGCCACGGCGTCGCGGCCCTGTCGCACATATGTGTCGTACGTCTTCTGGGCGCCGTCCACGCCGGGCAGGGCGAGGTAGCCGACGCTGTGCCCGAGCGAACGGCTCCGGGGTGGCTCGGCGGGCGTCGCGGAGGGGTCCAGCTGGGCCTTGGCCTGCGCCGGATCCCAGAACTGGCTGTGCCGGTCGCCCAGACGGCTCAACGCCACCTCGATCGCCTCGTAGGTGTCCGCCGGTCCGCGCGCGCCGTGTGCCTGCGCGAATGTGCTGCGGCGCAGGGCGGTCCAGTCGACCTGGCGACGGCGGAGCGAGTGCTCCTCCATGATGTCCAGCGCCTTCGACAGGTAGGTCCGCGCCGCGGGCGCCATGTCGCCGTCGGCCGAGTCCCGCGCACCGCCGCCGGTGCACGCCGTCGCCGCCATGACGACCACGAGCAGCCCGGCGCACACCGGTACGCGCGGTGAACGTCCTCGCCTCATTCCGTCCCCCAGATGCCCCGACGACCACATGACCCGATGCCCGGACGCACAGGCCCCGTCCCTGGAAGGCACCCTAACGCCGGTGATCGTCCGCCGTTCCGGCCTGTGGAAAACCGGCGTCCGGCGGCGGAAGCACCGGCCGGAAGGCGGTGAGACTCCGGAAGCCGCACAAAGGGGAAACCGCTACCGTCATGGCGTATGAGCAGACGGTTTCCGCTCTTCTTCTCCGCGATCCCGCGTCTCGTCTGCGCGGTGGTCGCCGGAGTGCTGATCGGGGCGGCGGTCGCCATGCCGACGGACGCACCGCTCGGTGTCCTGGCGGGAATCACCGCGACGGAGACGCTCTTCGTGGTGACCGGGTGGATCGTGCTGTGGCCCATGGACGCCGAGGAGACCCATGTGCACGCACGGCGCGAGGATCTGCGTCCGGTCGCCGAGGAACTCGTCGTGGTCGCGGCGGCCGTGTGCGGTCTGGCGGGTATCGCGGTGCTTCTGCTCGGCAATTCCGATCCCGTGCACGCCGCGACGGCGCTCGGCGGTGTGTTCATGGCCTGGGCCGCGCTGCACCTCATGTACGCCACCCGTTACGCGTTCCTCTATTATCCCGAGTCCACCCGGGGGATCGACTTCAATTCCCCGGAGCCACCGGCGTACCGGGATTTCTTCTATTTCAGCTACAACCTCGGCATGACCTACCAGGTCTCCGACACCGGAGTGTCGAGTCCGGCGATCCGGGCCATGGTGCTGCGCCACTGCCTGCTGTCGTACGTCTTCGGCACCAGCATTCTCGCCACGGCGATCAACCTCGTCGCGGGCATCGTCACCCGCTGACCCCGCCGGAGGGGGCGGGACAGGTCGGCTGTCCGTCACGGACCCGCGCGTGCTCGTTCAGCGTGTCTCGTCGATGCGCGGTCCTTCCCCTTGATGCGCGGTCCTTCCCCTTGTTGAGGAAACACCCACGCGCCCCGGGGGACCCGGAAGGGCTGCGGGAATTGCCGCAACTGCTTCACCAGGTCGTCGAACTCCCGTGTCGAGTGCCCGATCGTGAGGACGCGGTTCATCGCCCTACAGCCTGGTCAGCGCCCCTCCCTTGTGCATCGCCGTGTGCTCGGTCCTGTCGCTCTTGATCTCGTACTGGGGATCGTCCTTCGAGCAGTGGCGTGTACGGCCCTTGAATTCGACGTCGTGGGTGTGCTTCTTCACGATGACACCCTCCACGTATCCGGCCTCAGAATTCCACCGCACATGGTCCCCGACCGTGAATTCCTTTGCCATCACCGCACCCCTTCCTCGCATTTCCCGCCTGCCGGAAGACCGTGCACGAGTACCCCGGCCGAGCCCGCGCCACCCGTCGGCCCCGGTGGCGGCGGCCTCCCGCACGGCGCCCCGGCTCCCCGCTCGCGGCCGTGCCGTCCGGCTGGGACCATGGCCGTGAACAGGAGGCGGACGCGGAGGCGGGCGGTGGCGGAGGCGGGGGCGCCGACGCACCCGCGCCGCGCCGACCACCGGCGGCCCCGACGACGACGCTGTGATCGACCACGACGAGAACGCTGTGACGAAGGCGCTGTGATGCTGAGATGCAGGCGCTGAGCTGGGCCTACGACGGCTACGAACCGGAGCACGAGCGCCTGAGGGAGGCGCTGTGCACCCTCGGCAACGGCTGCTTCGCCACCCGCGGGGCGCTCCCGGAGTGCGCCGCGGACGCCGTGCACTACCCGGGCACCTATGTGGCCGGGTGCTACAACCGGCTCGTCTCCAGGGTGGCGGGCCGCGAGGCCGAGCACGTCGAGCACATCGGGCACATCGAGAACGAGGACATGGTCAACGTTCCCAACTGGCTGCCGCTGCGCTTCCGCCTCGCGGGCGGCTCCTGGCTGACCCCGGACACCGCGACGGTCCTCGACCACCGGCAGGTCCTCCGTCTCGACGCCGGACTACTCGAACGCCGTACCCGGTACGGGCTCGGCCCCGCGCGCTCGCTGACCGTGCGCCAGCAGCGCATCGTGCACATGGGGGACCCGCATCTCGCCGCGCTGCGCACCGAGTTCACCGCCGAGGGGTTCACGGCGGACGTCGAGACCGAGGCGGCGATCGACGGCGGCGTCATCAACGCGGGCGTACCCCGCTACCGGGACCTGGCCGGGCGGCACCTCACCCATGTGCACACCGGCACGGCGGCGCCTGACACCGTCTGGCTGCGCTGCCGCACCCGTACCTCCGACATCCGTATCGGCCTGGCGACCCGGCTGGCCTGCGACGGGCCCGCCGCTCCGGTGCCCGGCCGGCACGAGCACCTGCGCGCGGTGCAGGAACTGCGGCTGCGGCTGGCGCCCGGCCGGACCGTCACCGTCGACAAGACCGCCGCGCTGCACACCTCCCGTGACCCGGCCATCGGCGACCCGGTGCACGCCGCCGTCGACCGGGTGCGCGCGGCGCCCGGCTTCGCCGCGCTGCTGGAGGAACACCGTAAGGTCTGGGAGCAGTTGTGGCGGCGCGCCGACATCGACGTGCCCGCAGAGGCCGGACGCATCCTGCGCCTGCACCTCTTCCACGTCCTGCAGACCCTCTCCCCGCACACCGCCGACCTGGACGTCGGTGTGCCCGCCCGGGGGCTGCACGGCGAGGCCTACCGCGGCCATGTCTTCTGGGACGAACTGTTCGTGCTGCCCTTCCTGAACCTGCACTTCCCCGAGGTCTCCCGGGGTCTGCTGCGCTACCGCCACCGGCGGCTCGGACCGGCCTGCGCGGCGGCGCGCGCGGTGGGCCGCCGCGGGGCGATGTACCCGTGGCAGAGCGGCAGCGACGGCCGGGAGGAGACCCAGCGCCTGCACCTCAACCCGCGTTCGGGGCGCTGGCTGCCCGACCACTCGC
The DNA here is from genome assembly GCF_058344915.1 of Streptomyces sp. PL-25. Taxonomy (NCBI): domain Bacteria; kingdom Bacillati; phylum Actinomycetota; class Actinomycetes; order Kitasatosporales; family Streptomycetaceae; genus Streptomyces; species Streptomyces sp. PL-25. The sequence continues at coordinate 752,750 of NZ_CP136997.1, read as the reverse complement.
ACCTCCAGCGGCATGTCGGCTCCGCCGTCGCCTACAACGTGTGGCAGTACGTCCAGGCCACCGGGGACACCGACTTCCTGCACACCGAGGGCGCCGAGATGCTGCTCCAGATCGCCCGGTTCTGGGCGGACTCGGCCACCTGGGACGCCCGGCTGGGACGGCACCGCATCCTCGGCGTGATGGGCCCCGACGAGTACCACGACGCCTACCCGGACGCGGACCGGCCGGGCCTCGACGACAACGCCTACACCAATGTCACCGCCGCCTGGGTCCTCGCCCGCGCCCTGGACACCCTGCGCACCCTGCCCGAACCGCGCCGCCGCGAACTCCTCGCGCGTCTACGGGTGGAGGACGGCGAGCCCGAGCGGTGGGAGGAGGTGTCCCGCACCCTGCACGTGCCCTTCCACGACGGCGTCGTCAGCCAGTTCGAGGGGTACGCGGACCTCGCCGAACTCGACTGGGCCGGCTACCGCCGCCGCTACGGCGACATCCGCCGCCTGGACCGGATCCTGGAGGCCGAGGGCGACACCGTCAACCGCTACAAGGCGTCCAAGCAGGCCGACGCGCTGATGCTCGGCTACCTCTTCGCCCCCGCCGAACTGCGGTCCCTGTTCGGCCGGCTGGGACACCGGCTCGACGAGGACCTGTGGACCCGCACCGTCGACCACTACCTCGCCCGCACCAGCCACGGATCCACCCTCAGCGGTCTGGTGCACGGCTGGATCCTGGCCCGCGCCCGCCGCGCCGACGCCTGGGGGTTCGTCCGCGAGGCGCTGCGCGGCGACATCGCCGATGTGCAGGGCGGCACCACCGGCGAGGGTATCCACCTGGGCGCCATGGCGGGCACCCTGGACCTCGTGCAGCGCGGACTGACCGGTCTGGAGACCCGCGAGGACGCGCTGTGGCTCGATCCGGTCCCGCTGCCCGAGCTGTCCTCCTACGGCGTCACCCTGCGCTACCGGGGCCACTGGGGCGTACGGCTGCGGATGGAGCACGGCCGCATGGAGATCGCCGTGCCCCGCTCCGTCTGCGCCCCGATCGACGTACGCCTGCCCGGCCGCGCCCTCGGCATCGAACCGGGCGAGACCTGCCGCATCCTCCTGACCGACGACGACCACTGAGACGGGCCCGCGCGGCCGGACCGCCGGGGCCCCTCAGCAACAAGTAGCAGGGCCCCTCAGGAACAGCCGAAGGCGGCACAAGCTGACGAGGTCAGGCCCAGATCGCCTGGGCGAGCGCCGCGCCGGTGAAGGCCGCGCCGAGACCGCCGACGATGCTCGCGACCGCGTTGGCCGCGGCGAAGAAGCGCGCGCCCTCCTCCGCCAGCCGCAGGGTCTCGTACGACAGGGTCGAATAGGTGGTGAGCGCCCCGCACAGCCCGGTGCCCAGCAGGAGCTGGACCTGGGAGGAGGCACCGCCCGCGAGGACCGCGCCGGTGATCAGGCCGAGGGTGAGGCAGCCGACCATGTTGACGGTGAAGGTGCCCCAGGGGAACACGGTGTCGTGCCGGGACTGCACCGCGCGGTCGGTCAGATAGCGCATCGGGGCGCCGACCACGGCGCCGAGCACCACGAGAAGCCAGTTCACGCGTTCTCCCCCTCGGAGCGGACGGCGGCCGCAGTGACGTCCCGGACGTTCATCGCGTCCTCCACTCGATCACCCGGCGGGTCAGGTTCGCCGTGGTCCACACCGACGCCAGCGCCGCCAGCATGGTCACGGCCAGGTAGACGAGACCCGTGGCGGCGCGGCCCTGGTCGACGAGGCGCTGGATGTCGACCGCGTAGGTGGAGAAGGTGGTGAAGCCGCCCAGCACACCGGTGCCGAAGAACGGCCGGACGAGCCGGTGCGCGGACCACACATCGGTGATCAGCACCATGAAGACGCCGATGACACCGCAGCCGATCACATTGACCAGGAACGTCGTCAGGGGAAACGCGCCGTCGGCCGTGGGCCACAGGAGCCCGGCGCCGTAACGGGCCGTCGCGCCGATCGCGCCGCCCGCCGCGACCACCGCCACGAAGGGCCCCTGCCCGGCGAACGGCTCGCGCCGCGGGGTGGGCCCGTGCAGTTCGACATCGGGGTCGATGGGTTCGCCGAGCACCTGAGGTCGGGCCTCTTCCATACGCGGGTTCTCCTACTCGCACAGCGCCCGGCACGTCCCCGGGCACACTGAAGTCGCAAGCAGGGACCGTTGGCGGCGCCGTCGCCGCGGTTGGGTGCGGCGGGCCCCACCGCCGCGCGACGCACTCGGGGTGCGCCGCACGGCCAGCCTACCGTGTGCCCGGAGGGGCCGTGCGCGGGTCCGGGGCCAGGTCGAGCGTCCAGTTCTGCCCGACGAGGTCCCGGCCGAAGCTGTGATGGGGCTCCTCGTCGGCGAGCGTGAAACCGTACCCCTGGTAGATCCGGCGCGCGGACTCCAGCACGTCGTTGGTCCACAGCGTGACCCGCCGGTAGCCGGCCTCGCGGGCGAACTCCAGACAGGTCCCGACCAGGCGGCCGCCCGCGCCCAGCCCCCGGGCCGCCTCGGTGACGAGCAGGATGCGCAGCCGCGCCACCTCCGGTGTGTCACCGGCGACCAGGAAGACGCAGCCCACGCGCTCCCCGCCGGCCTCGGCGATCCAGCCCGCCTCCCGGGCCGGGTCGTGCCCCGCCGCGTACGCGGCGACGATCCCGGCGACCAGGGCCTCGAAGTCGGTGTTCCAGCCGAACTGCCGGGCGTAGACCTCGCCGTGGGCCATCACCGTCCAGCCCAGGTCGCCGGGACGGTCGGCGCGCCGCACGGTGATCCGCGGCCGGTCCTCGGGCCGCGCGATCACGGCCTCTCCCCGCTGCTCCGACATGGCGTGTCCCTCCGCTGGCTCCGTCGTCCGCGCCCGGCGGCAGGGCGTACCACCGCTTCCGCACCGGGCACTGACACGACTGTTTCAGTACCGCTAGGCTAGCTCCATGTCCCCGTCAGCGGCAGCCCCCTCCGCACGCCAGACCGAACTGCTGGAGGCCGCCTACCGGTACGTCCTCGCGCACGGTCTGACCGACCTGTCGCTGCGCCCGCTGGCCACGGCCGTCGGTTCCAGCCCCCGGGTCCTGCTGTTCCTCTTCGGCAGCAAGGACGGTCTCGTACGGGCCCTGCTGGCGCGTGCCCGCGCGGACGAACTGGCGATCCTGGACCCTCTGCGCGGCCCCGGCGAGCCCATCGGCCTGCCCGCGGCCACCGAGCGGGTCTGGGCCTGGCTCGCCGCCGCCGGGCACCGCCCGCTGCTGCGGCTGTGGGCCGAGGCGTACGCCCGCTCCCTGGTCGAGCCGGACGGGCCGTGGGCCGGGTTCGCCCGCGCCACCGTCGAGGACTGGCTCGCGGTGCTCGCCGCCTGCCAGCCGCCCGCCGAGCGGGACACCGGGCCCGGCACCACCCGCAGGACCCTGGCGCTCGCGGTGCTCCGCGGCGCCCTGCTCGACCTCCTCGCCACCGACGACGAGCCCCGTGCGAGCGCCGCCGTCCGCCACCACCTGGCCCTGCTCGACGGCTGACGCGCCACCGGGCCGGGGCACGCCCGCCGGGTGGACCGGGGCTCCTGCTGCCCGGCACGCGGTTTACCTCCGCGCACACGGGCTACGCGGCCCGGGACGGATCCACCACGAGCCCCGCGGATCCACCACGAGCCCCGCGGACCCACCGCGACGCGACCGCGAACCGGCCGTGAGCGCACCGTAGCGCTGGCGGCGGCCGGGGCGGAGGAGACAGGTGTCATGAGCCAGAACGACCCGGAACGCAGGAGGGAGCCGGTCCCGCGGTCGCGCTCCGGCGCGTTCGGCCGCAGATACCCCCGGACCGGCACCGAGCCGATGACCGCCCAGAGCCCCCTGGGACTGCGGCTGCTCCTGTCGGGGGTCTTCCTGCCGCTGTTCGCCGGGGCCGCCGCCTTCTTCGCCGTGTGGGCGGCGCAGGCCGTGCCGGGCGAGAACCCGGGCCGCGGCCCCCTCGTCATCGCCGCCGCCGTCTGCGCGGTGCTCGCGCTGCTGGCCGCGGCCGACGTGGCGGTCGTCGTCCGGCGGCTGCGGCGCGAGCGGGGCGCGGTGCCGTCCGGGCGCTGAGGCGGCTCCCGGGCGCGCCCGGGAGCCGGGTCCCGGCACCCGGAGGACGGCATACCCGCGCGCGACGGCGCGGACCCGGCGCGTGACGGCGGTCCCGCACCGGCAACGCGCCTACAGGTACTGCTTCAGCTCCCGCCGCGCCAGCGAGCGCTGGTGCACCTCGTCGGGGCCGTCGGCGAGCATCAGGGTGCGCGCGCCCGCGTACAGCTCGGCCAGCGGGAAGTCCTGGCTGACCCCGCCCGCGCCGTAGAGCTGGATCGCCCGGTCCAGGATGCCGACCACCGCGCGCGGGGTGGCGATCTTGATGGCCTGGATCTCGGTGTGGGCGCCCTTGTTGCCGACCGTGTCCATCAGCCAGGCCGTCTTCAGCACCAGCAGCCGCAACTGCTCGACCTGGACACGGGCGTCCGCGATCCAGTTCTGCACCACGCCCTGCTGGGCCAGCGCCTTGCCGAACGCCGTACGGGAGACCGCCCGGCGGCACATCAGCTCGATGGCGCGCTCAGCCATGCCGATCAGCCGCATGCAGTGGTGGATCCGGCCCGGACCCAGCCGGGCCTGGGCGATGGCGAAGCCGCCGCCCTCCTCGCCGATGAGGTTCGACACCGGGACGCGCGCGTGGTCGAAGACCACCTCGGCGTGCCCGCCGTGGTAGTGGTCCTCGTACCCGAAGACCCGCATGGCCCGCCGCACGGTGACGCCCGGTGTGTCGCGCGGCACCAGCACCATGGACTGCTGGCGGCGCACGTCCGCGCCATCCGGGTCCGTCTTGCCCATCACGATGAAGATCTTGCAGTCGGGGTGCATCGCCCCGGAGATGTACCACTTGCGGCCGGTGATCACGTACTCGTCCGAGCCGTCGTCCGCCCGCTCGATGTGCGTGGTGATGTTGGTGGCGTCCGAGGAGGCCACCTCCGGCTCGGTCATCGCGAACGCCGAGCGGATCTCGCCCGCCAGCAGCGGCTGGAGCCACTGCTTCCGCTGCCGTTCGTCGCCGAACTGCGCGAGCACCTCCATGTTGCCCGTGTCCGGCGCGGCGCAGTTGGTCGCGGTGGGCGCCAGCTGCGGGGAGCGGCCGGTGATCTCGGCCAGCGGGGCGTACTGGAGGTTGGTCAGACCGGCGCCGTGCTCGGCGTCCGGCAGGAACAGGTTCCACAGGCCCTGCCGCCGTGCCTCGGCCTTCAGCTCCTCCACCACCGGGGGGTTCTCCCAGGGCGAGGCGAGGCGGGCGCGCTGCTCGTGCGCGGTCTCCTCGGCCGGGTACACGTACTCGTCCATGAAGGCGAGGAGCCGGGCGCGCAGTTCCTCGGTGCGCGCGTCGAACGCGAAGTCCATGGGGATCAGCCCTCCTGGAGGCCCTGGGGGCCGTCGTGCAACGTGGTCAGGCCGTGCTGGATGAAGACGGGGACGAGGTCGCCGATACGGTCGAAGCCGCCGCCGACCGTCCGCCCGAGCGTGTACCGGTAGTGGATGCCCTCCAGGATCACCGCGAGCTTGAACCAGGCGAACGCGGTGTACCAGGAGACGGCGGACACATCGCGCCCCGAGCGCGCGGCGTACCGCTCGATCAGTTCGGCGGGCGAGGGGTGGCCCGGCGCCTCGGCGGTGGTGGACACGGGCGAGTCCGGCATGCCCAGCGGAGTGCAGTACATGACCAGCAGGCCCAGGTCGGTGAGCGGGTCGCCGAGCGTGGACATCTCCCAGTCGAGCACGGCCCGGATCCGGTCGTCCGGCCCGATCAGCGCGTTGTCCAGGCGGTAGTCGCCGTGCACCACGGCGGGCGCGGGGGAGACGGGCAGCTCGCGCCCGAGGGCGGCGTGCAGCTCGTCGATGCCGGGCAGGTCGCGGTCGCGGGAGGCGTCGAGCTGCTTGCCCCAGCGGCGCAGCTGCCGGTCGAGGAAGCCCTCCGGCCGGCCGAAGTCGGCGAGGCCCACCTCGGCGGGGTCGACCGCGTGCAGGGCGACGAGCGTGTCGACCAGGGACAGCACCGCGCCACGGGTGCGCTCCGGGCCGAGCGGGGCGAGCTGGCCGGCCGTGCGGTACGGGGTGCCCTCGACGAACTCCATCACATAGAACGGCGCGCCCAGCACCTCCTCGTCCTCGCACAGCAGCACGGTGCCCGGCACGGGTACGTCCGTCGGCCGCAGCGCGCTGATCACCCGGTGCTCGCGCCTCATGTCGTGCGCGGTGGCCAGCACATGCCCGAGCGGCGGCCGCCGTACGACCCAGCGGCCGGTGCCGTCGGAGACGGCGTACGTCAGGTTGGACCGGCCGCCCTCGATCAGCCGGCCGGTCAGGGGGCCCCGCACCAGGCCGGGGCGCTCGCGGTCGAGCAGGTCGCGCAGCCGGTCGAGATCGAGTCCGGGCGGGTGGTCGGGGCTCATCCAGCGCTCCTGGGGGCGGGGTCGGCATCGGATCCCGACCATCATGCTGACTAGTCGGTATGTAGTCCAGACCACATCCGGGGAAAGTGATCGGCGTCTCGGGGCGGGGACCGCGGAAGCCGACGAGGGCCGCCGCCGCTGGGCAGCGGCGGCGGTCCTGGGCGGGCGGCGCGTCGGTCAGTTCGTGCCGATGTGGTCGTACGGGCCGGGTGCGGGGTCCTGGCCCGGGACCCCGGGCCGGTGGCCGAACGGCTGCCCCGCCCCCGGACCGGGGCGCTCGTCGGGCTCGTACGGGGAGGACGGCCGCGGCCGTGCGGCGCGGCGCGGGCGGACGGGCCACCACAGGGAGCGGCCGAGCAGCGCGGCGAGGGCCGGGACCAGCGCGATCGACAGGACGAACGCCGACAGCAGGATGCCCAGGGCCGTCGCGAAGCCGATCTGCTGGGTGCTCGCGTCCGGGTTCACCGCGAGGCTGCCGAAGGAACCGGCCAGCACCAGCCCCGCGGTGGCCACGGCCGGAGCCGTGTGCCGCACGGCGCGGGCCACCGCCGCACGGGCCGGTCCGGGCCGCTCCATCTCCTCCCGTACGCGGTCGCTGATGAGGATGTTGTAGTCGGTGCCCAGCGCCACCACGAACAGGAAGAGCACCAGCGGCAGGGTGAAGGCGACACCGGGCTCGCCGCGCAGATGCTGGAACACCAGCGTCGAGGCGCCGAGCGTGGCGGCGAAGCCGAGCCCGACGGAGATCATCAGCACCGCGGGCGCCAGCACGCTGCGCAGCAGGACGAGCAGGATCAGCGCGATGAGCGCGGCGGCCACGGGGAAGACCAGTTCGAGGTCCTCGGAGACGGCGGTGGAGATGTCCGCGAAGATCGCCGCGGTGCCGCCGACATGGGCCTCGGCGCCCGCGGGCGTGTGCGCGGCGACGGCCGCCCGCACCGGACCGGACACCAGGTCGCGCGCCTTCTGGCTCTGCGGGTCGGCGGTCAGGTAGAGGCTGATCCGGGCCGCGTCGCCCGCCTTGTCGTAGACGGCGGGGCTCACCTGGCCCACCCCCTCGGTGCGGCCGAGCGCCGTGGCCAGGGCGTCCACGCCGCGCCGGTCGAGGGCGCCGCCGTCCCTGGTGACGTAGACGTCGGTCGGGTCGGACACGCCCGCGGGCAGTGCGCGGGAGATCTCGGCAGCGGTGGCGGCGGCCGGGGTGTCACCGCCGCCGCTGCCGGTGCCGTAGTCCATCTTCATGCCGATCGTCCCGGCGGCCAGTGCGCCCAGCAGGACGACGGCACCGGCGGCGACGGCCAGCGGGCGGCGGGCGACGGCGGCGCCGAAGCTCCCGGCCGTGCCCTCGCGCGGCGCGCGCTTCAGGGCGCGCGAGGGCCAGAACATCTTCCGGCCGGTGACCGCCAACAGGGCGGGCATGAAGGTCAGGCTGGCCAGCAGCATCACCAGGACGGAGATCGCGATGGCCGGGCCCAGCACCCGGAACTGGCCGAAGCTCGCGATGCCCAGGGTGGCGAAGGCGGCCACGATGGTCAGCGCGGCCGAGGTGATCGCGGAACCCACCCGGCCCGTGACCTCGCCCGCGATCTCGCGCGGCGCACGGTCCGGCTGGGCGCGCAGCCGTTCACGGAAGCGGAACAGCAGGAACAGGAAGTAGTCGATGCCGATGCCCAGCAGCACCACGCTGATCAGCTGTGGTGTGCTCGGGTCCAGCCGGATCCCGCTGAGCAGGGCCGCGCCGACCACGGCACCCGAGGCGGCCCCGCCGACGATGGCGACCGCCAGCAGCGGCAGCAGCGCCGCGAAGACACTGCGGAACACCAGGACGTTCAGCAGCACGATCAGCGCGACGGTGAGCACGCCGGCCACCGTGCTCGTCGTCTTCTCCGCGTCCTGGCTGTCGACGGTGTCGGCCAGTCCGCCGGTGAATCCGGTGCGCAGCCCGTCCTGCGCGTACCGGCCGGAAGCGCTCTTCCGGAATTCCTTGAAGACATTCTGAAGGCCCGGGTCGGTCGAATTTCCGGAGAGTCCGACCGAGAAGAGCACGAAAGTACGGTGCGGTGCGACCGTACCCGGGGCGATCTTCGGCGTCTGCGAATAGTCCTTCGCCAGGAAAGGCGGCGCGTCCTCCGATTCCGGCATGGCCACCCTCTGCTTGCCGAGCGCCGCGGCCACCGACTCGGCGTGCCGCTGGTCGGCCGCCTTGAGCGGCTTGCCGTCGTCCCGCTTGACCAGCATGATCACGGAGTTGGCGTCCGGTTTGATCCCGAACTTGTCCTCGGCGATGTGCAGGGCCGCCGCCGAGTCGTACTTGTCGGGCAGGAAGTCACCCAGCTGACTCTCGGTGACGCGGTACATCAGGGCCTGACCCACCATGGTCAGTCCTATTCCCAGCAGTACCCATAGGGTGATGACTTTCCATGGATTTCTCGTGGAGAATCCGGTCAGGGCGCGAATCACGGGGGCTCCCGTTCGGGACGTTCTCGGACAGTGCCCTTCCAGCGAATCACCGGAATGCGCGGAGATCGTCCGAGCGCGGGATGAGAAGCGGCAGGGGGCCCCGGGACCGCCCGGGTGCCGGACCAGGACCCTGGTCCCGGTCCGGTCTCGGCCGCAGGTCGGAGCCCGGCGGCGCGGCCCGCTGCGACAATGGGCGAGCGGGGGACAGCAGACACCGGTGCCCGCGGGCACCGGGCGACCACGGCGCGGAGCAGCGCGGAGAGGACCACCATGGCGACGCGCCGCAGCACCGCGCCGAACCGTCGCGGCCTGCGCGGACGCCTGTTCCCGCCGGGCACCGACGCCCTGCCGTGGACCCGCAACGACGCGCTGCTGACCGTCGGCGCGGCCGCCGTCGACATCGTCGGATACACCGCGTTCCCGCAGCTCACGGGCATACCGGTATCGGGTGTCGGCGTCCTGCTGCTGACGCTGTCCGCGCTGCCGCTGCTGGTGCGGCGGCTGTTCCCGCTGACGGTCATGACGGCCGTCCTGGTCCTCGGCGCGGCGCTGAACCTGTCGGTGCCGATGGAGCAGCACTTCGGCGCCACCCTGGCGGTCGCCCTCTACACGGCCGCCCGCACCGGCCGTCCCTGGGCGACGGCCGCCGCGGCCGCCGGGGCCGTCGGCATCACCCTGCTCACCCCCGGCATCGCCGCCCCGGGCGGCGTCCTGAACCTGACCAGTGCCTGTGTGGCCGCCGTGCTCATCGTCGGCGCCGCTCTGGTGGTCAACCGCTGGCAGCGCGAGACGGAGGCCAACCGGCGCCTGCTCGCCGACCGGGCGGTGGCCGAGGAACGCCGCCGTATCGCCCGGGAGCTGCACGACATCGTCGCCCACCGCATCACCACCATGCAGCTGATGGCGGGCGGCGCCCGCGCCAACCTCGACCACGACGCCGGTGTCGTCCGCGAGGCCCTCGTCACCCTGGAGGAGTCGGGACGGCTCGCGCTGCGCGAGATGCGCCAGCTCCTGGACGTGCTGCGGGCCGACGAGGACACCACGACCGGTCCCGACGGCACCCCGGAGGCGCCGCAGCCCGGCCTCGACGACCTGGACCGCCTGATCAAGGAGTCCCGGCAGGCCGGGCAGCCCGCCGTGCTGACCGTGGACGGCGATCCGGCGCCGCTGCCCCAGGTGGTCGGCCTCACCCTCTACCGGATCGTCCAGGAGGCGCTGACCAACGCCCGCAAGCACGCCGGGCCCTCCGTACCGGTGGAGGTCCGCCTGACCTGCCTGCCCGGGAGCGTGCGGGTGACCGTCACCGACCGGGCCGAGGCGGAGTCCGCCGAGCCCGCCCCGGCGCCCGGCCCCGGCAGCGGATACGGTCTGATCGGCATGCGTGAACGGGTCGCCCTGCACGGCGGCACACTGGAGTCCGGCCCGCTGCCCGAGGGCGGCTTCCGGGTCGCGGCGAGCCTGCCGCTGGAGGCGCCGGCGGGCGCGGACGAGGAGAGCTGACGGGTGAGCGAGACCGACGCCGTGGACGGGGCCGTGGGCGGCACCGCCGAGGACGCCGCGCGGGACGCGGGGGAGCGGGCGGTGCGGGTGCTGATCGCCGACGACCAGCCGCTGGTGCGCCGCGGTCTCGCGCTGATCCTCGGGCCCGCCCCGGACATCACCGTGGTCGCCGAGGCCGAGAACGGCGAGCAGGCGCTCGTGCTGGCCGGGAAGCACCGCCCCGACGTCGTGGTCATGGACATCCGGATGCCCGTCCTCGACGGGGTGGCCGCCACCGAGCGGCTCGTCCGGGACCTGCCCGAGTGCCGGGTGCTCGCCCTCAGCACCTTCGACATGGACGAGTACGTGGTCGCCGCCCTGCGCGCCGGCGCGTACGGCTTCCTGCCCAAGGACAGCTCACCCGAGGAACTGGTGGCCGCGATCCGCACCGTCCGCACGGGTGAGGCCGTCGTCGCGCCCCGGCTGCTGACCCGGCTCATCCGCGCCTACGTCAGGACCGGGCGGGCGGCGCCGCAGGGCCGCGAGCGGCCCGCCGCCGAGGGCACCGCGGCGCTCACCCCGCGCGAGGTGGAGGTCTGGCGGCTGCTGGCCACCGGCCTGGACAACACCGAGATCGCGCAGACCCTGGAGATCAGCGTCTCCACCGTCAAGAACTACATCACCAGCATCTTCGACAAACTCGCCGTCCGGGACCGGGCGCAGGCGGTCATCGCCGCCTACGAGTCGGGCCTGGTCGCGGCCGGGCAGCAGGCGGGACGGGACTGACAGGACTGGCAGGACTGGCTGGACTGGCAGAACCGACTGGACTGGCAGAACCGACGGGACCGACAAGGACGGAACGGACGGCCCACGCGGGCCCGGCACAGTCGTCCGCCGGGCCCGCGAGGCCGCGCACACCAGAGCGGGCTACGGCTTGCGGCGCCCGTCCGGAGTGCGGGGCACCGGCTCCGCGTCGCGGGTGGCGGTGGTCATCCCCTTGGGGGCGGTCATCGCCTTCGGATCGAGCACCTGGTCGCCGTAGAGATCCTCCAGCCAGGTCGACTGGTAGATCGTGTCGAGATAGCGTTCGCCGAGGTCGGGGGCGATGGCCACCGCCGTCAGATCGCGCTCGTCGTGCTCGGCCAGCCAGGACATGGCCCCGCTGACCACCGTGCCGGTGGAGCCGCCGAACAGGAACCCGCGCCGGGCCAGCCGGTGGCAGGCGCGGATCGTGTCCGCCTCCTCCACCCGGATCACCTCGTCGACGAAGGACTCGTCCAGCAGCGGGGGACGCATGCTCATGCCGAGGCCGGGGATCATCCGGCGGCCCGGCGCACCGCCGAAGGCCACCGAGCCGACGGTGTCCACCGCGACGATCCGCACCGGCCGGTGCCACTCGCGGAAGTAGCGCGCGCACCCCATCAGCGTCCCGGTCGTGCCCGCGCCCACGAACAGCACGTCCAGACGCGGGAACTGACGGGCGATCTCCGGTGCCGTACGACGGTAGTGCGCACCCCAGTTGCCGGGGTTCGTGTACTGGCTGAGCCACACGTACCGCTGGTCGGAGGCGCACAGGGCGCGCACGTAGTCGATCCGGGCGCCCAGGAACCCGCCGTTGGCGTCCAGGTCGGCGATGACATGGACCTCGCTGCCCAGCGCCTCCATCAGCAGCCTGGTCGACAGATTGCAGCGGGAGTCGGTGACGCACAGGAACCGGTAGCCCTTGCTGGCCGCGATCATGCTGAGCGCGACACCCAGGTTGCCGGACGAGGACTCGATCAGGACCGAGTCCTTGCTCAGCAGCCCGTCCTGCTCCGCGGCCTCCACCATCTCGACCGCGGCCTTCAGCTTGATCGAGCCCGCGAAGTTGAAGCCCTCGCACTTCAGGAAGAGCGAGCGCCCGAAGATCGGCCGGAGGTCGACGTAGAGCTGGCCTTCGTTGAAAGCGTGGGGAGCGGTAATGACGGGCACGCTAACCTCCTGATGCCTGGGCCGGGGGACGGGACGATCAGCGATCAGCCGTACCGGCGCAGCTCGTGGAAGAAGTCGTCGACGACATGCAGATTCCCGGCCCGAGCCACCTCGTCGTGGACGTAACCGCCGACGGCGAGGTCGAGGACACCGAGACCGAACGGGGAGAAGACCACGGTCCGGTCGCCCGGCGGCTCCACCCGGCCGGTCAGCACGTCGTCGAGCGTGCCGTCCAGGAAGTCCCGCCCACCGGTGAGCTGTTCGGCCAGATGCGGCGAGGTGTCCGCCTTCAGGCAGTGCTCGACGTCGTCGACGAAGTTGGCCGCCTCCAGCAGGATCCGGGGATCCAGGTCGCGCAGCGACACATGCAGGACCACCGGATGGTGCGCGAACCAGGACGGGTCGCTGACATGCGGTGCGCCCGCCACGGTCGCGAAGACCACCAGGTCGCTGGAGCGGATCAGCTCCTCCGGGCTGTCGTGCACGGTGATCCGCGCGTCCCGCCCGCCCGGCGCGTCGGCCGTGGCCTGGCGCAGATAGCCGCAGAAGCCCGCCGTGCTGTCGGCCGACACGTCGTACACGCCGACCGTGTCGAAGCTCCAGCCGGTGCCGGCGAGAAACGTGTGGATGTACCGGGCGATCAGTCCCGTGCCGAAGAAACCGACCCGGGTGGGCCGGGTCCTGGTGCGGGTGAGCCGGTCCGCGGCCAGCGCCGCCGAGGCCGCTGTCCGGGTGGCGCTGATGATGGAGCTCTCCAGGCACGCGAACGGATAGCCCGTGTCGTGGTCGTTGAGGATCAGCACCGCCGACGCCCGCGGCACCCCGGCCGCGACGTTCTCCGGGAAGCTGGAGATCCACTTCAGCCCGTCCACCCGCACCCGCCCGCCGACCGAGGCGGGCAGCGCGATGATCCGGGAGGTGGGCCGGTCCGGGAAGCGCAGGAAGTACGACGGCGGGTTGACCGTCTGCCCTTCGCCGTGCAGCCGGTAGGTGGCCTCGACCAGGTCCGTGATCTCCTGCTCGCGGCCCTGGAGCGCCTGCCGCACCTGGGCGCCGGAGATCACCGCGAAGGACGGCACACGACCGGGCCGGGCGGTGGGGGAGTCGGTGGCGGGGGACGTCACGGAGGTCATCGCCGTGTTCCTTCCGGGGTCGGGGCGCCGTCGGCCAGCAGCCGCGGCTCGGCCATCGCCACCAGCACCTGCCGCTCGCCGGTGAACGGCTCCCGGCTGTGCGCGGTGCGGATGTTGTCGACGAGCAGCAGATCGTCGGCCTGCCACGGCTCGCGGCGGGTGTGCTCCTCGTAGACGGCGTTGAGCGTCTGGACGACGTCCTCGCCGATCGGAGTCCCGTCGCCGTAGCGGGTGTTGAAGGGGAGCCCGTCGGCGCCGTACTCGTCGACCAGGTACTCGCGCACCTCCGGCGCCAGCGTCCACTCGTTGAGGAAGGCGATCTGGTTGAACCAGCAGCGGCGGCCGGTGACCGGATGCCGTACGACGGCGCTGCGGCGCTGCCGGGTGCGCAGCGAGCCGTCGTCGCGCCACTCGAAGTCGATGCCGTGGGCGCGGCAGTAGTTCTCCACGGTCTCGCGGTCCTCGGTGCCGAACGACTCGGCGAGCGAGGCCCCGATCTCGTCGTTGTAGCTGCGGGTGAGGAGCCAGCCCTCGCGCTCGAACCGCTCGGTCAGCGCCGCGGGCAGCGCCCGCAGCACCTCCTCCGCGTCCGCCACCGCGGTCGCCCCGCCCCGGTCGGGCGCGGCGAGGCAGGCGAACAGCATGAGCGAGGGGACCCGCTGCGCGTAGCTCAGCTCGTGGTGCATGCACATCGGCTGGTTGTCCGGCCAGGCGGTGGACGAGTACAGCCCGCCCCCGTAGGACTGCCGGGGGGCGAACGCCTCGCGTTCCGTCATGGGTTCACCGGCGAGCGCGGTGAACACCGCCCGGACCCGCTCCGGTTCCCCGAGCGGCAGGCCCCGCACCACGAGCGCGCCGTGCTCGGTGACCTGCGCGCGCACGGCCTCCCGGTACGCGGACGCCCAGGCGGCCGCGTCGGCGGGCGGCTCGACGCGCAGGACCGGCGGCCGGTCCGGTCGCGACTCCACCTCCAGCAGTGACGCCGGGGACGAGAACGACATCTCGGTTTCCTTTCGTCGGGCGTGGTGCCGGGATCAGGAGGACGCCAGCAGTTCGGCGGCGCCCAGGACGGCCCGCGCCGCCGCGTCCGGCCGGGTGCGCGGGAAGTAGTGGCCCCCGTCGGTGAGTTCGTGCAGATCGACCAGGTCGGACAGGAACATCCAGTCCCGGTGGCGGTCGGCCGGCCCGGCGGTGTGCGGGTCGTCGGCGGCGAGGACCACCGTCACCGGCACGGCCAGCCGGGCCGCCTCGGGGGAGTCCAGCGCGGCGGCGAAGTAGCGGTGCGCCGCGACGCAGTCGTGCCGGTAGGCGGCGCCGATGTGCTCGGCGTGGTCCGCGTCGAGTTCGCCCAGCTCGGAGTAGCCGCTGTCCGCGCTCAGCCGTGCGGCGATCTCGGCGTTGCTCCGCCCGGACAGCTCCTCGACGGCGGCGGTGCGGGCGGCGGCGGTGCCCGGCAACTGCGCGCCCAGGAACAGCCGTACCACCTCCACCGTGCCGTCCTCGTGCAGCCGCCGCGCCGTCTCGACGGCCAGGGCCGCCCCGGAGGAGTGGCCCCACAGCATGACCTGGCGCGTGCCGCGCCCGCGGATCTCCGCCGCCACCTGCCCGGCGACCTCCTCCAGCGGGGCGAACGGCTCGTCGGCGGCGGCCAGGTCGTGGCCGGGCAGCTCGACCGCGTACACCGCCGGGCCGCGGCCCGCCAGCGCGCTCGCCAGCGGCCGGAAGTTCACCGCGTTGCCGCCCGCGTAGGGGAAGCACACCAGCGCGCACGCGTCGGTGTCACCGGCCGCCGACAGCGGTTGCAGCAACTCCGTGCGCCGGTGCGCGGCGCCGTCCAGCAGCGCGGCGAGGTCGGCGAGCACCGGATGGCGGGTGATGTCCTTGAGGGACACGGCCCGGTCCAGGGCGATGGTCAGCTTCACCGCCGACAGCGAGGTGCCGCCGGAGTCGAAGAAGTGGTCGCCGCGGCCGATCCGCTCGCGGGGCAGGCCCAGCAACTGCGCCCAGGTGTCCGCGAGCCTGCGCTCGGTGGCGGTGCGCGGCGCGTCCTCGGGGCCGCCGTCCGCCGTGTCCTTCTCGGCCAGCCGCGCGGCCAGCGCGGTCAGCGCCTTGCGGTCGGTCTTGCCGTTGGCGGTCAGCGGCAGGGCGTCCTGCCAGTGGAAGGCCGAGGGCACCATGTACGCGGGCAGCGCGGCCCCGAGCGTGCGCCGCAACTCCTCCGCCTCCAGCGGCTGTCCGCTGTAGAAGGCCACCAGATGCGCGCCCCGGCCCGGCAGTTCGGTGACGACGACCGCGCCGTCGCGCACCCCGGGGGCGCGCAGCAGCGTGTTCTCGATCTCCCCGATCTCGATGCGGAAGCCGCGGATCTTGACCTGGCTGTCCCGGCGGCCGAGGAACTCCAGTGCGCCGCCGGGGTGCCAGCGCCCCCAGTCACCGGCCAGATAGAGCCGCTCGCCGGGCCGGTACGGGTCCTCCCGGTACGCCTCGCGGGTGCGCTCGGGATCGTTGACGTAGCCGCGGCCCACGCACACCCCGGAGAAGGCGATCAGACCGGGCGCGCCCAGCGGCACCGGTGCCAGGTGCTCGTCGACGACGAGGACCCGCACGTTGTTCACCGGCCGGCCCAGCAGCACCCGCTCCGGCACGGCCCGCAGGATCTCGTGGTTGGTGTCGTCCGACGTCTCGGTCAGCCCGTACGCGTTGACCAGCGGGATGTCCGGCTTCAGGGCGAACCAGCGCTGGACCAGTTCGTGCCTGAGCGCCTCGCCGGTCACCGACACACAGGCCAGATCGGGCAGTTCGCGCGGCCGCCGCTCCAGATAGGACGCCACCACCTCCAGGTAGGAGGGCACGACCTGGACGACCGCGACCCGGCCGCGCTCCAGCGTGTCGACGAACCGCTCGACGTCCAGGACCGCCTCCTGCTCCACCAGCAGGGTCCGCCCCCCGGTCAGCAGCGCGGCCAGCAACTGCCACAGCGAGATGTCGAAGCACTGCGGGGCGGTCTGCGCCACCACCGACTCCGGCCCGATCTCCAGGTCGTCGATCTTGGCGAACAGGTGGTTGAGCATGCCCGCGTGCTCGCACATCGCGCCCTTCGGCTCACCCGTGGAACCGGAGGTGAAGTAGATGTACGCCAGTCGGCCGGGCGCGATGTCCAGGCCGGGGTCGCCGTCGTCGTGGCCCTCCGCGTACGCGTCCGGCAGCATCAGCTTCTCGGCCGGGTCCGGCAGCGAGGCCAGGGCCTCGTCCAGGGTGGCGGTGCTGCCCGGCTCGGCCAGCACGAGCCGGCAGCCGGCCCGGGACAGTGCCGCCGCGATCCGGCCGGCCGGGAAATGCGGCTCGACGGGCAGATAGACACAGCCGGCCTTGAACACCGCGAGCACCGACGCCAGCCAGTCCAGGGTGCGTTCGGTGACCACCGCGACCACGCCCTCCGGCCCCGGATCGCGGGCCAGCAGGGCCCGCGCCAGCCGGTTCGCGCGGGAGTTCAGCTCGGCGTACGTCCACGAGTCGTTCCCGTGCACGGCGGCCACGGCCTCGGGCCGCTCCCGTACCCGCTGCTCGAACAGCTCGTGCGCCCGCGCGTCGGGCAGGGCGCGCTCCGGTCCCGCGAGCCCTTCGAGCTGCTCGCGCACCTCCGCCTCCGGCAGCAGGCTCTGCCGCGCGTGCTCGGCGTCCGCGTCGGCGGCCATCAGCCGCAGCGCCGTCAGGTGGTAGCCGCAGATCCGGGCCGCCGCCGCCGCGTCCAGCACCTCGGTGCGGTACCGCAGCCGCAGCACCATGTGTCCCGCACGGTCGGCGCAGCCGACCGCGAGCACCGCGTCCCGGTGCAGGCTCTCCCCGCGGGCGTCCTCCGGGTCGAAGACCACCTCGTACGCCGGTCCGGTCAGCCCCAGTTCGCGGCGCAGCCCGTGCACCGGGAAGTCACGGTGGGCCAGCAGGTCGGCCTCGACCCGGCGGGCGGCGCGCACCACGCCGCGCCAGGTCCGCGGCGCGACCGTCAGCCGGCAGGGGAGCGGTTCGCCCCCGCCGGTGGCGCGTCCGGTCACCACGTCCTGCTCGCCGCTGAGCGCGGCCAGCACCTTGGCGTGGGCGGCCAGCAGCACCGCGCCGACCGGCACGCCGAGTTCGGCGGCCAGGGCGCGCACGGCGCGCGCCACCCGGTCCGGCACCGGCTCCTCGTGTCCGGCCGTGCCGGGCCGGGGCCGCGGCGCCCACCGCGGGACGGCGGTGAAACCACCGGCGGTCAGCACCTCGGTCCAGAAGTCCCTGTCCGCTGCCACGAGCGCTCCCATCGAATGACCCTTCCTCAGTTCGCCGCCGGAGCGGCGGGGTTACCGCCCCACTCCGCGTGCGCGGGGACTTCCTCGCCCTTCATCAGGAAGGAGTCGGGCGCCAGCACGGCCCCGTCGCCCAGCGTCACGCCGTAGTGCACATGGGCGCCGATGCCGAGGGTGACGCCCGCGCCGAGCGTGGTGTGCTCGGACTTGAACGTGCCGTCCTCCTGCGAGTGGCACTGGATCTTGCTGCCGGCGTTGAGCGTGCAGTCGTCGCCGATGGCGGTCAGCGTCCGCTCGGTGATGAAGCAGCCGTCGTCGAAGACCCGCCGCCCGATGCGCACCCCGGTCAGCCGCCAGATCAGCGCCTTGTACGGGGTGCCGTTGAACACGGCCAGATAGTGGTCCGGGACCTTCCACAGCCGCTCGTGCCACCAGAAGTACGGGTCGTAGATGGAGCACAGCTGCGGGCGCAGCGCGCGGAACCGGGTCAGGCAGCGCTCCAGCAGGATGTTGTACGCGGTGGTGACGAGGAGCGTGACGGCCAGATAGGCGCCGATCACGAGGTGGCCCAGCGCGCCGTACAGGCCGACCGAGACGAGACCGAACGCGGTGAGCACCGTGGTGTGCAGCCAGCGCACCACCAGGTGCAGGGCCATGGACCGCAGGTTGTAGCGGTTCTTGGCGGCCAGGCCGCGGTGCAGCGCGTCGCCGCTGCGCAGATGGTCGAACCGCGCGTCGCGCTCCACCGTCCGCGGGATCTCGAAGCAGGGGGAGCCGAGCAGTCCGACGCCCTCCCTCACCTCCCCGTCGAGCGGCACCATCACCTTCGTCGCCAGCAGGCAGTTGTCGCCGGTGCGGGCACCGGCCGGGAAGGCGATGTTGTTGCCGAGGAAGTTGTGCGCGCCGATCGCGGCCCGGCTGGTCCGGAAGGACGTGCTGGAGTAGTCGGCGTTGAGGACGGACAGGCCGTCGGCGACCATCGTGCCGCTGCCCACGGACACCAGGAACGGGGACTGGTGCTGCACCTCGGTGCCGAAGTTCGAGCCGGTCTGCTCCACCCGGTCGAGGTCGTACCCGATGCCGCGCAGATAGGGGACGATGTAGGAGCTGTCCCCGAACAGCCAGGTGAAGAACCTGATGTTGGTGAGGGTCGCCATCATCCGGTGCGCGGCGTAGTGGAAGCCGTAGAGCGGGTACACCCGGTCCGGTCTGACCAGTCGGCGCAGCAGCCGCGGCACGGTGCACAGGGCGAGCACGCCCAGGACGATGCCGCCGCAGTACAGCACCGTGGACACGAGCAGGGTGTCGGCGACGATCTCCCCCGCCGTCGTGCCCCGGGTCTCCGCGGCCAGGCGCTTGCTGAGCACCGGCACCTCGGCGAACAGCATGTAGACGCCGCCCACCGCGAGCGGCAGATAGAGCAGGAAGAGCTGGAGCAGGGTGGTGGTCGCGAACCCGGCCCGGCGCAGGGTGCCGCAGCGGGCGGGCGGGACGCGTATGTGGTCGACGTCGGTCGGCTGGGCCGGAGAGCCGTGCCGCCGCTCGCCGGCCGGGACGTGCTGGCCCGGGTAGAGCGCGGAGGCGTGGCCGAGCTGGGAGCCGTCGCCCATGACCGTGTCGATGTCGAGCACGGTCTTCTCGCCGACGAAGACGTCCCGGCCCAGGGTGACGCTGCCGGTGCGGATGCGGCCCGCGTGCGCCCGGTAGCCGAGGAAGACGGCGTCGTTGCGGATCACCGTGCCGGCGCCGACGGTGAGCAGGTCGGTGCAGACCGGCACGGACCGGGAGAGGATCGTGACGTCCTTCCCGATGCGCGCGCCGAGCGCCCGCAGATACATCACGTACAGCGGATTGCCGACGAAGAGCACCATCGGATTGGCGTGGAGCAGTGATTTGACGAGCCAGAAGCGCAGGTACGCCATGCTCCACACCGGGAAATCCTGTGGTTTCCACCGGCCGACGAGAACCCATTTCACCAGGACGGGAAAGGCGCACAGGGCGAGGAAACCGATCGTGCCGCACAGGAACGACCGCAGATAGATGTGGGCGAGACCCGAAGCGGCGGCCACCCATTCATAGGCCTGGGCGGTGACCATGCCGATGACGAAGGAATAGCCGAGGAATATCAGCGTCTGGAGCGTTCCGCACAGCACGGGACCCGGTGCGCGCCGGGGCGCGGCGGGCGCGGGGTGCTCGGGGTGCGCGGCCGGGGCGGTGGACGACGGGTCCGGGGGCGGTGCGGCGGTGGGCGCGGGCGCCGCCGCGACCAGCGCAGCGGCCAGTTCGCGGAGGGTGGGGTGCCGGTAGATGTCCTTCATGGACACCGACGGCAGTTGAGGGTGTTTCCGCACCCGCGCGCAGAACTGCGCCATGACGAGCGAGTTGGCGCCGAGGTCGGTGAAGAAGTGACTCTCGGCGTGTATTCGGTCGGCGTGCACGACGTCCGCGAGGATGCCCGCGAGTTCCCTTTCGGTGTCTGCGGTGTCTGCGGTGTCCGGTTCTGCTTTTCCGTGCCGGGTGAGCGCGGATTCGTCAGGACCGGGCATCAGTATGTCGGCAGACTTCTCCACCATGCGAGCTCCCTGAGGAAAGGTCGAAAACCGTCGGCCAGGGGTGGCCGGTCCCCGAGACCGTGCGTTTTCGCCTGATCACGAAACCATGGATCAGTCTTGTGCCGTGTGCGCGCGCCTGCCACTCGGATCCGGTGCGCCGATGTCTCGGCCGACGCCCCGCGCGCCGGTGTTCAGGCGGCTCAGGCGCGCCGTGGGGCACCCAAAGGATCACCCGTATGGGGGCGGTGCGCGGTCTCCGGGACGGTGGCGGACTCCGGGGCCGGGCGCCGCGCGCCGAGTCGAGTGGCCCCCGAGAGTGCGGACGCGCAGACTGAGCTGAGACGCGGGGCCGTGACCGGGCAGCAGCGCGGTCGGGCTCCCTGCTGGACCGTGCCGGACCGTTCGTCGAGGGGGCCGATATGGCCGTAGAGATCCCGCCCCTGGTCGCGCCCTCCCGCCTGAGGCGTCGCGGGGGCCTGTGGGGCGAGTGCCTGGCGGAGTTCCTGGGGACCCTGGTCCTTATCGCCTTCGGCTGCGGTGTGGTCGCGATGGCGGTCGCCGCGCTGCCCGGCTCCGGCCGCACCGAGGGGCCCACGACCTTCTTCCTGGGCGCGGGCGACTGGCTCCTCATCACCTGGGGCTGGGCGTTCGCCGTGGTCTTCGGTGTGTATGTGGCGGGCGGGGTCAGCGGCGCCCACCTCAACCCGGCGGTGACGCTGGCGTTCGCGGTCCGGCGGAAGTTCCCCTGGTCCAAGGTGCTGCCGTACTGGCTCTCGCAGGTGGTGGGCGCCTTCGTCGGCGCCGCCCTGGTGTACGCGGTCTACCACGACGCCATCAACACCTTCGACCAGGCCATGAAGGGGCCGAAGACGCACGGGCACACCGTCGCGTCCTTCTCCATCTTCGGCACGTTCCCGGCGCCCTACTTCCACGGCGGCTACTGGGGGCCGCTGGTGGACCAGATCGTCGGCACGTCGCTGCTGGTCATGCTGATCGTGGCCATCGTCGACCTGCGCAACACCGCCGTGAAGGCGAACCTCGGCCCGCTCGTGATCGGCTTCGCCGTGGCGGCCGTCGGCATGTCCTACGGGGCCAACGCCGGTTACGCCATCAACCCGGCCCGCGACTTCGGACCCCGGCTGTTCACGTTCTTCGCCGGCTGGGGAGACCTGGCACTGCCGGGCACCGAACCCGGCTCGTACAGCGCCTACTGGTGGGTGCCCATCGTCGGGCCGCTGGTCGGCGGCGTGGTCGGCGTCCTCGTCTACGACCTGTTCATCGGCGACATCCTGCACATCCGCGCCCAGCAGGACGAACTCCCCGAGGTCGGCCGCACCCGGGGTTCCGCCTCCGACGAGGAGTAGGCCACGTTCTCGGCGCCGGACTCGGTGCCCTTGCCGCCGCGCGGCGTCACGTGGTCCCCGGGCTTCAGGTAGTGGTCGGCGGAGAACCGGAACCGGTTGCCGGAGGCGTCCTTGACGGCGTCCTTGCCGAGTGAAGAATCCGTGAAGGCTCCCGGGGGGCGGGGCGGGGCGGGGCGGGGCGGCCGGCGCGAGCCGGGGCACGGCGACCCCGCCGCCGGGGGAGCGCGTCCTCGGGCCCGGCCTCGCCGCACGGATGACCGGGCCGCCGCCGGCCCGCCTCCCGGCGCGTCCCGTACCCGGGGCGGGGGCCGGGGCCCGCTATGTTCGTGCGCACACAGCGAGGTTCGGAGCCGGGGATGCAGAACACAGACGTACGGGACCAGGAGGCGCAGGCGCCACCGGCGCCGCCGCCGGGCGCCGGGGAACGGGCCGCGCGCGGTCTGCCGCGGTCCTGGCCGCTCCTGCTGCTGGGCGCGGCCGTCCTGCCCGGAGCGGTGGTCTTCGCCGTGGGCCGCTGGTCGGACGGGCAGGCGCTGGAGGCATGGCGGACCGTCTGCCTCGCCGTCACCGTGCAGGCCACGCCCTTCCTGCTGCTCGGCACCGTCCTGTCCGGCGCCATCAACGCCTTCGTGCCGGACCGGGTGTTCAGCCGCGTACTGCCCCGGCGGCCCGCGCTCGCCGTCCCGGTGGCCGGGATCGCCGGCGTCGTCCTGCCGGGCTGCGAATGCGCCTCCGTGCCGGTCGCGGGCAGCCTGATCAACCGGGGGGTGACCCCGGCCGCCGCCTTCGCCTTCCTGCTCTCCGCCCCGGCGGTCAACCCGGTCGTGCTGACCGCCACCGCGATCGCCTTCCCCGGGAACCCCGCCATGGTGCTGGCCCGGCTGGTCGCCTCCCTGGTCACCGCCGCCGCGATGGGCTGGCTCTGGCTCTTCCTGGGCCGCGAGGAGTGGCTGCGGCCGACGGCCCGGCACACCGGCCACCGGCCGGGACACAGCCGCTGGACGGAGTTCCGGCGCGGCTTCCAGCACGACTTCCTGCACGCCGGCGGCTTCCTGGTGCTTGGCGCCATGGCGGCGGCCACCTTCAATGTGGCGGTGCCGCGCACCGTGCTCGACACGTTCTCCGGCTCGCCCTGGCTCTCGGTGCTGTTCCTCGCCGGGCTCGCCGTGCTGCTCGCGGTGTGCTCGGAGGCCGACGCGTTCGTCGCGGCCTCGCTCACCGGGTTCTCGCCGCTGGCCCGGCTGACGTTCATGGTGGTCGGCCCGATGGTCGACCTCAAGCTGATCGCGCTTCAGGCGGGCACCTTCGGAAAGGCGTTCGCGGCGCGCTTCTCCACCGCGACCGCCGTCGTCGCCGTCGTGTGCAGCACGCTCGTCGGAGGATTCCTGCTGTGAGACGCCCGTTCCAGGTGGCCCTGCTCGTCCTCAGCGGACTCGGCCTGCTGCACGCCTCGCTCTTCACCGACCTCTTCCTGCGCTATGTGAAGGAGGGCATGCGGCCCCTGCTGATCGCCTCCGGGGTGCTGCTGCTCCTGCTGGGCGTCGCGGAGGCATGGCCCTCGAAGCGGCGTACGGGACATGACGGGGCGACGCACGACGAGCCCGAGCCCGAGCCCGAGCCCGAGCACGGGCATGGGCATGGGCATGGGCATGGGTATGGGCATGGGCACGAACACGGGGCCGGGAGCGGTCACGGGCACGACCACTCCCGGGCGCCGCGCGTCGCCTGGCTGCTGTACCTGCCCGCCCTGAGCCTGCTCTTCTGGGCCCCGCCCGCCCTCGGCGCGTATACCGCCTCCCGCGAGGCGCCCCGGGCCGTCGACCGGCAGAGCAGCTTCGACCCGCTGCCCGCGACCTCGCCGCTCCCGCTGACACTCAGCGACTTCACCCGCCGGGTGCAGCAGGACCGCACCCAGGCCGTCCGCGGCCGTACGGTCCTGCTGACCGGGTTCGTCACGCCGGACAAGGGGCACCGGGACAGCTGGTACCTCACCCGGATCATCCTGAACTGCTGCGCGGCGGACGCCCAGTCCGTGAAGGTGCGCGTCCACGGGGCCGCCCCGCCCGCGAACACCTGGGTCTCGGTGACCGGCACCTGGCACCCGGGCGGCACCCTGGGCACCGCGTCGGCCGCGGCCGCGCTCGACGCCCGCGCGGTCCGGACGATCGACCGGCCGGTCAACGGCTACACGGACGACCTGCCGCTCGTGCCGTCGCGCTGACGGATCGTGCCGTCGCGCTGACGGACAGACGGGCGGACGGGCGGACGGGCAGGGCCCCGGGCCCGTGGCCCGTGGTCAGGCGCCCGGCCGCGGCCGTACGGTCAGGATCTGCTGGGCGTGCCCGACCGGACCGTGCACATCGTGCAGGACCGTGCTGGTGACGCCCTGGCCCGTGGGACCGAAGACGACGGTGGTGTCCAGGCCGGTCCAGCGGCCCTCGGGACGGCGGTGCAGATGCACGGTCAGATCGACGTTGGGGAAGATCCACTCCTTGGGCGACTCCCGTACGGCGATGCCGTTCGCCGTGTCCACCAGGGCCAGGTAGGAGGCGAGCGGGGAGCTGGGCTCGCCGGCCACCAGGGCGAGCGGGGTGGAGACCCAGGCGGTGGCGCGGCCCGGCCGCGGCGGGGCGAGCGGGCGTACGTCGAGGGAGGCGATGTAGCCGCCGGGCCAGTGGTCGGCCATCGGCCACGGGGCGAGCCGCTCGGGCGGGGTGAGCCGGTCGTCGGCGCCGCCCTCGACGCCCGTGGTGTCCTGCGGGGCGAGCAGCCAGGCCCGCGCCCGCACCACCGGGCGCCCGGCGACACTCACCACGGCCTCCAGCAGCTCGATGGTCCGCCCCGGCCGGACGGTCTCCACCTGGATCTCGCACTCTTCCAGGGCCAGCCGGCCCAGGATGTCGTAGCTGATCCGTGACAGCAGCAGCCCGCCCGGCCCCCGGTCCGCCAGATACCCCTCGATCGCGTGGACCACGAGGCCCCCGAGCGGACTGAAGTGCAGCTCCGTCTCGTCCCAGGCCCCGCTCGCGTGGGCGGTCGGCTTGAAACGGTGCTCGTCGGTGCGGACGTAGTAGCTGTCGGGTGCCGTGCTGCCGGTGTTCAACGGACGCCTTCCCTCGGTCTGTGCCTCACTCTCGCTCCGCGCCCGCGCCGGCCGGCTCCGTACCGGGAACCGGGTGCGCGCGGGACGGACACGGGGCAGCATGACACGGACGGCGGTACCCGCCCTGCGGCAGGGTGCCCCGATGCGGCCACCACCGGGGAGGACTCCGTGCACCTGCGCGACGTGACCGAGGACGACGTGGGCGCGTACCTCCGTATGCGGTGCGACCCGGAGATGACGGCCGGGCTCGGCGGACCGCTGCCGGCCGCCGGAATGGCGGACAAGGTGCGCCGGGACGCCGCGGAGGCGGCGGCGGACACCGCCTGGATCAAGATGATCGTCCCCGGCTCCCGCGGCCCGGAGGCGGTCGCCGGGTCGGTGACCATCTGGTCCCACGGCACGGCCGACGGCCCGGTCTCCGAGATCGGCTGGATGGTGCTGCCCGAGTTCCAGGGGCGTGGCCTGGGCGGGCGCGCGGCCCGGCTGCTGCTCGAACGGGCGCGCGACGAGGACCGCTGGGGTCTGGTGCACGCGTTCCCCGCGACGGACAACGCGCCCTCGAACGGCATCTGCCGCTCCCTCGGCTTCCGGCTGCTCGGCGCGTGCGACGTGCCGTTCGCGGGCCGGGTGCTGCGCGGCAACCACTGGGTGATCGACCCGCGGACCGATCTGACGGCCGGCTGACCCGGGAGGGCCCGTGCCGGGGGCGGTGCGCGGGCCGTGCGGATCCGGAGGCGCGCGGGTCCCGGACCGAGTGGGTCCAGGACCGAGAGCGAGTTTCAGCCGGCGAGGACCTCGGCCCAGCGGCTGGTCCCGGTCCGGTCCGCCCGGACGCCGCAGCGGGCGGAGAGCGCGGTGACGATGCCGAGACCGCGGCCGTGCTCGTCGGGGTCGGGCGCCGAGCCGGGGGTGGGCGGAGCCGCCGGGCCGAGGTCGCTCACCTCGACGTGGACGGCGCCGTGGCCGTCGACCGGGACGCGCCACAGCCGCAGCGTCGCGGGCGGCCTGGCGTGCACGAGCGCGTTGGTGACCAGCTCCGACACGACCAGGAGCACGTCGTCGGCGGCCTCGGCGGGCAGGTTCCAGCCGCCCAGCAGCCGGTGCACACGGCGGCGTACCGCCGACACGGCACCGGGCGTGTGCAGCAGGGGGAAGGCGTGGTCGACTTCCCCGTGGGGCGCTGCGTCGAGCTGCGCTACGGTCATGTGCCCTCCTCCTCGGACCTGCCCCGGGCTTCGACCCCACCCGACGCGACATGTCACGCTAAGGAACGAATGCCCCGCAGGTCAATGAACAGCGGTCGGCATTGCCGAACGACAGTCCTGAGCGGGGCAAACAGGACTAATATCGCCCCATGGCCGGACCCGTCCAGTCGATCGAACGAGCCGCGGCGATCCTGCGCCTCCTCGCCGGAGGGCCCCGCAGGCTGGGGCTCGGCGAAGTGGCGTCCTCCCTCGGGCTGGCCAAGGGAACCGCTCACGGCATCCTGCGCACCCTTCAGCACGTGGACTTCGTCGAGCAGGACGAGACCACCGGAAAATACCAGCTCGGAGCGGCACTGCTGCATCTGGGTACCAGTTACCTCGACGTCAACGAACTCCGCTCGCGCGCCATCAACTGGGCCGACGCCCTGGCCGCCCGCAGCGGTGAGGCGGTCCGGCTGGGCACCCCGCTGGAGGGCCAGGTCCTGATCATCCACCATGTGTTCCGGCCCGACGACACCCTCCAGACCCTGGACGTGGGCGCGCTGCTGCCGCTGCACGCCTCCTCGCTGGGCAAGGTCCTGCTGGCCTTCGGCGCGGCCACCCTCGGCCCGCTGCCCGCGGACGGACTGGCCGCCTACACCCGGCACACCCTCGTGGACCGCGCGGATCTGGACCGGGCGCTCGTCGCGATCCGCGAGGTCGGCTGGGGGGCCGAGGTGCAGGAGATGGCCATGGGGGACGCCGGGGTCGCCGCTCCCATCCGCGGGCACGGCGGCCTCGTGGTGGGCGCCGTCTGCCTCTCCGGCCCGGTCGAACGGATCTGCGATCCCAGGGGCACGCCGCGGCCCGCGCTGGTCGCCCTGCTCCGGGAGGCCGCGCGGGCGATCTCCCGGGACCTGGGGGCGGCCCGCTGGTAGATCCGGGCAGGTCTCCGTGCGAGGCCGCCGCAGACGGCCCGGCAGGACCCGCACCCGCGCGACGCATCGGAAGGCAGGCCCGACCATGGTTGACCGGTATGTGATGTCCATCGACCAGGGCACCACGTCCACGCGGTGCATCCTGTTCGACCGCCGCGGACGGCTGTGCTCGGTCGCCCAGCGGGAACACCAGCAGTACTTCCCGCGGCCCGGCTGGGTCGAGCACGACGCCGTGGAGATCTGGCGCAACGTCCAGCGCGTCGTCCCCGAGGCGCTGGAGAGCGCCGGGGCCGACGCGGGCATGATCGCCGCCATCGGCATCGCCAACCAGCGGGAGACGACGGTGCTGTGGGACCGCGGGACCGGCGAGCCGCTGGGCCGGGCCGTCGTCTGGCAGGACACCCGCACGGCACCGCTGGTCGACGCGCTCCGCGACCGGCCCGGCGACGAGTTCTTCCTCGACCGCTGCGGCCTGCCCCCCTCCACCTACTTCTCCGCGCCCCGCATCCGCTGGCTCTTCGACCACACGGAGGGCCTGGAGGAGCGCGCCCGCAGCGGCGAGGTGCTGTTCGGCACGATGGAGAGCTGGCTGATCTGGAACCTCACCGGCGGCACCGACGGCGGTCTGCACATCACCGACCCCACCAACGCCGGGCGCACCATGCTCGTCAACATCCGCACCCTGACCTGGGACCCGGAACTGCTCGACTTCTTCGGCGTCCCGCGCGCCCTGCTGCCCGAGATCCGCTCCTCCGCCGAGAGCTACGGCGAGGCCCGCGCGCTGCTCCCCGGCGTCCGCATCACCGCCGCGCTCGGCGACCAGCAGGCCGCCCTGTTCGGCCAGACCTGCTTCTCGCCCGGCGAGGCCAAGTGCACCTACGGCACCGGCAGCTTCCTGCTCATGAACACCGGCACCGACCTGGTCCGCTCCCGCCACGGCCTGCTCACCACCGTCGCCTACAAGATCGCGGGCGAGCCCACCGTCTACGCCCTCGAAGGGCCCATGGCCGTCACCGGCTCCCTGGTGCAGTGGTTCCGCGACCGGCTCGGCCTGATCGGCAGCGCCCCCGAGATCGAGACGCTGGCCCGCACGGTGGAGGACAACGGCGGCTGCTACATCGTCCCCGCGTTCTCCGGCCTGTTCGCGCCCCACTGGCGCAGCGACGCCCGGGGAGTCGTCGTCGGCCTCACGTCGTACATCACCAAGGGCCATCTGGCCCGCGCCGTGCTGGAGGCGACCGCCTGGCAGACCCGGGAGGTCGTCGACGCCATGAACGCCGACTCCGGGCTCGCGCTGCGCCGGCTCAAGGTGGACGGCGGCATGACCTCCGACCATCTGCTGATGCAGCTGCTCGCCGATGTGCTCGACGTGCCGGTGGTGCGGCCCCTGGTGGCCGAGACGGTCTCGCTCGGCGCGGCCTACGCCGCGGGACTCGCCGTCGGCTACTGGTCCGACCTGGAGGTCCTGCGCGACAACTGGCACCGGGCCGGCCAGTGGCTGCCGGCCATGGACCCCGAGCGGCGTGCCTGGGAGTACGAGAGCTGGCAGCGGGCCGTCGAGCGGTCCCTCGACTGGGTCCGCCCCCGCGGCGACACCCGCTGACCCGCCCGGCCCGCCCGCCGCGGCCGGTCCCCGCCGGATGCGGCGCATCGGCACGCCGCGCGTGGTTACCCGGAGGCTCCGGGGTTCGGAAGTGAGCCCCCCTGGGCTCTCCGCGCCACAGCTCGCGGAGAGCCCTCGTGCACGCCGTGGGGGGAGTCGCCGTGCGGGCCGGAGACGAGGCCGTCGCGGGGGGCCGTGCGGACCGGAGGCGAGGCCGTCGCGGGGGGCCGTGCGGACCGGAGGCGAGGCCGTCGGGGGCCTCCCGTGCGACCCGAGGCGGAGAAGGGTGAGGCGTTCCCGTGCGGGCCGGAGGTGAGAAGGGCGGGGCGGGACGGTTGCGCGGGGGCTGGTCGGGTACGCGAGCAGAACCGTGCCGGGGCCGCCGCGCCCCGCCGGATCCCCGACCGATCACCGCCGCGACCAGGGAACCCGCCATGGAGACACCCGCGAACGACAACACCGCCACGCCCGCCCAGCAGGCGCTGGACGTGCTCGCCGAGAACGCCGAGGACACCGGGGCACTGGACACACTGGCCGGCAGCGACGTGCTGGTTCCCGTGCCGGACGACGTGAGCGACGAGGACGCCACCGATCCCTCGGCGGTGGCGCTGCCCGTCCTGGAACAGCCGGGCGGGGTGCCCGTGGTCCCGGTGTTCACCTCGGAACTGGAGATGTCCGAGCTGCTGCCCTTCATCTCCCGCTACCGGCTGGTGCCCCTGGGCGCCCTCGCGTCCCAGTGGCCCGCCGACGATCTGTCGCTCACGATAGACGCCAGCTCGCCGCACGGTCTGACGCTCACCTCGGAAGGGGTGCGCACCCTGCTGGGCACCCGGGCCTGACCCCGGGGGCCCGGCGGCCGGCGCTCACGCGTCCTGGACGAGTCCGACGAGGTTGCCGTCGGGGTCCTTGACCGAGGCGATGCTCCGGCCGCCGCCCACCTCCTGCACGTCCTGGAGCAGCTCGCCGCCCGCCGCCAGCAGGGCCGCGAGCCGCTCCCGGATGTCGTCCACGTGCCAGTACGGCACCGGACTCGTCATGCCCTTGGCGTGGCCGCTCGGATCGAGACCGATGTCCTGGCCGGCCGCCTTGAAACCGACGTAGTAGGGCTCGTCGGCGTACGGCTCGACCCCCAGCAGCGCGCGGAACAGCGGCTTGGCCCGCTCGAGGTCCTTGACGGGGTAGATGATCGTCCTGAGTCCTTCGGTCATGGTGTGCTCCTCGGTGTCGGCCGGACCCGGCGGGTGCGGCGGTGGTTCCACCGTAGGGCGGGGGAGCGCGCACGACTTCTTGGATCCTGACCGATTGCTCCGGGCGCGCGCGCCCGCCCCCACCACACCATGTGCACCTCGCGCGCGCCCCTCGTGTGCCGTATGCGCCGCCCCCGCGCGACCGCGCTCCCGCACACCGCGTCCGCGCGACCGGCCCCCTTCCCGCGCCGTACTCGCACCCCCCGCGCACCAGCCGGTACCGGCCAAGGGCCCCCGACTCCCGGACGCGGCGACCGGGCCCGCGCCACAGTGGGAGACGCCGGCGACGGGACCGGCCGACCGACAGGAGGCGGAGATGCTGCGGACTCCCGCCGGCCGGGCGACCCGGCTGCTGGTCCTGGAGTGGCTGAAGGCCCCGGCGGAGCACGGCGCGACCGCGCGCTCGGTCGCCGCCGCCCTCGGCGTCCCCCGGCGCACCGCCGAGGCGCACCTCGCCCTCCTCGCCGACCTCGGCCTGCTGCGCACCCGACGGGCCGGCCGCCGCACGTACTACCGGCGCGACGAGATCCGTATCGCCGAGGTGGCCCGGCTGTTCGAGACGGGCTGGTGACCGCGGCGTCCCGGACGGGTGCGCGCGGGCCGGGACGCTAGGGTGATGCCCGGCCTCTTCCGGCCGGTGCGGGCCCCCTCCGCACCGCCGCCGCGCGCGAACGGCTCGATTTGGGAAGCTCCGGGGCCGTACGTCACCGGGATTTCACCTTGGCGTAGTAAGAGTGTCTGCGACGCACGAGCGTCTACAGCACTGTCGACCAACACATTCCCAGAACTGGATCCCATGAGCGCCATCTCCGTCGGTCAGGCCGTCGTCCTCGGAGTCGTCGAGGGGGTGACCGAGTTCCTCCCCGTGTCCTCCACCGGCCACCTCAAGATCGCCGAGGGGCTCATGGACATCCCCGTGGACGACAGCTCCGTCGTCGGGTTCTCCGCCGTCATCCAGGTCGGCGCCATCGCCGCCGTGCTCGTGTACTTCTTCAAGGACATCGTGCGGATCGTCTCCGCCTGGTTCCGCGGCCTGACCGACCGCGAGGAGCGCTACCACCATGACTACAAGTTCGCCTGGTGGGTGATCTACGCGACCATCCCGATCGTCGTGGTCGGCCTGGCCGCCAAGCCGCTGATCGACGGGCCGCTCGGCTCGCTGTGGGTGGTCGCGGGCTCGCTGATCGCCGGCAGCGGGGTGATGTGGTGCGCCGACCAGATGGGACGGCACAAGCGCGGCGAGGACGACACCTCCTTCAAGGACGCGATGCTGGTCGGCGCCTCCCAGATCCTCGCCCTGCTCTTCCCCGGCTTCTCCCGCTCCGGCGCCACCATGTCCACCGCGCTCATCCTCGACCTGGACCGGGTCGCCGCCACCCGGCTCTCCTTCTTCCTGGGCATCCCCGCGCTGACCGGCGCCGGGATCTACGAGCTGAAGGACGCCCTGGGCGCCGGGGTGGGCGCGGCGCCGCTGGCCGTCGGCACGGTCGTCTCCTTCGTCGTCGCCTACGCCTCCATCGCCTGGCTGCTCAAGTTCGTCGCCAAGCACTCCTTCAACGCCTTCGTCCTCTACCGGATCGTCATCGGCGTGCTGCTCTTCGGCCTGCTGGGCGCGGGCGTTCTGAACGCCTGAGCCGTCCGCACCGGCCGGACCGCCCGACGGGCCGCCCGTCGGGCGGCCCGTCGGTGCGGACGGTCGCGGGGCGCGGCGGGCGGGCGGCGGCTTGACAGCTCCGTACCGCGCGCCGGACCATCGCAGGGTGAACCTGTCAGACAGCCAGACAGGTGGGTCGGTGCCCCGGCGCGTCAGCGCCATGGAGGCGGTGCTCACCCACCTGCGCGGCGCCATCGAGCGCGGCGCCTACGCCGTCGGCGACAAGCTCCCCTCCGAGGCGGAGCTGTGCCGCACGCTCGGCGTCTCCCGGCCCGTGCTGCGCGAGGCCCTGCGCGCCCTGCAGACGATGGGTCTGACCGTGTCACGGACCGGCAGGGGCACCTTCGTCGTCGCCCGCTCGGTGGAGGACCCCACCTTCGGCGACTACGCGGCCAGCGACCTCATGGAGGTGCGCCGGCACATCGAGATCCCGGTCGCCGGCTACGCCGCCCGGCGGCGCACCCCCGAGGACGTCGAGCGCCTGACCGGCCTGCTGGAGCGCATGGAGCGGGAGACCGACACGACCGCGTGGGTCGCGCTGGACACCCTGTTCCACCTGTCCGTCGCGCAGGCGGCCCGCAATCCGGTCTTCCGGCGCGTCATCGAGGAGATCCGGGACGCCCTGGCCCGCCAGTCGGCCTTCCTCAACGAACTGGGCGGGCGCCGCGAGCACTCCGACCGCGAGCACCGCGCCCTGGTCGAGGCCCTGGCCGAGGGCAGCGAGGAGGCCGCGGTGCGGGCCATGTCCCACCACCTCGACCGCGTCGAGACGACCCTCACCGACATCGTGCGCTCCGCACCCACGCCCACCGGGGCCGACGCGTGAACCCCACGCAGGCCGTGCCCTCCACCCACCAGTGATCCAGGCAGTGATGTACAGCAGCTTCCCCGCCGAGGCCCCCCTCGTCCGCGAACCCCGCCACGTCCCCGTCGCCCACCTCGTGCGCGGCGGAGTGATCGAGGGCGTCCACCACGGCTCCGTCGTCGTCCTCGACGCCGGCGGCCGGGTCTCCTTCGAGCTCGGCGACCCCGGGGCGGCCTTCTACCCGCGTTCGGCGATCAAGCCCGTCCAGGCCGTCGCCATGGTGCGCGCCGGGCTCCCGCTGGAGGGCGAACTGCTCTCGCTGGCCGCCGCCAGCCACTCCGGCGAGGAGCGCCACCTCGCCGGGACCCGGCGGATCCTGGAACTGGCCGGACTCACCGAGGACGATCTGCGCAACGTCCCCGACCTGCCCTTCGACCCGGTCGTCCGGGACGCCTGGGTGCGCGAGGGCCGGCTGCCCTCCCGGCTCGCCCAGAACTGCTCGGGCAAGCACGCGGCCATGCTCTACACCTGCCGCCTCAACGGCTGGTCGCTCGACGACTACCTGGACCCGGCCCACCCCCTCCAGCAGGCCATCGCCGAGATCGTCGAGGACCTGACCGGGCAGCGCGTCGCGCGGGTCACCGTCGACGGCTGCGGCGCCCCGCTGTTCGCGGTCTCGCTGGAGGGCCTGGCCCGTGCCGCCGCCCGGATCACCACCGCGGTCGCGGACACGCCCGAGGCACGTGTGGCCGACGCGATGCGCGAGCACGCCGAGATGGCGTCGGGCTCGGGCCGGGACGTGGCCGCGCTGATGCGGGCCGTGCCCGGCCTGCTCGCCAAGGACGGCTTCGAGGGCGTCCAGGTCGCCGCGCTGCCCGACGGCCGGGCCGTCGCCGTGAAGATCGCCGACGGCGCGAACCGGGCCCGGATACCGGTCGCCGCCACCGCCCTCGTCCGGGCCGGTGTCGACCCGGCCCTGCTCACCGAGTTCGCGGGCGAGACGCTGCTCGGCGGCGGCGTGCCGGTGGGCCGGGTGCGCCCCGTACGGGCGCTGGACCCGGACCCGGCTCCCGACCCGCTCACGGCCTGCGCCTGACCGGGACCGGCCTGACCGGCCGGAGGTCTGCGGGGACGGTAAGAGGGGGCCCGCACGAGGGCGCCGGAACGCGGCGGTCGTCCGGCCGGTTCCACCGGTCCTCGTCAGCCGCGTACGAGCCGCCGGGCCCTGCGGCGCAGGCCCAGCAGCACCGCTCCCGCGCCCAGGCCCGCGGCTCCCGCGATGGCGCCGTCGCGTGCCCAGTCCTCCTCGGCGGCGGCGGGGGCCGCCGGCGGCGGGGCGGCGGCCGGGTGGGGGAGTACGCTCCGCGCCTCGTGCGCCACCGGGCGCAGCCCGTCGAGCGAACCGACCGGATCGACGTGTCCGGCGGCGTCGAAGCCCCAGTCGAGCAGGGCGCGCGCCTCCTCGTACACCTCGAAGCCCTCGCCCTCCTGAGGGTTCATCACCGTCACGATCAGGGTGCGCCGGCCGTGGTGGGCCGCGGCGACCAGGGTGTTGCCCGCGTTGCTGGTGTAGCCGTTCTTGATGCCGATGAGGCCGGGGTACGGTTCCACGCCGTCGGCGCCGGTGAGCAGCCGGTTGGTGTTCGCGATCTCGAAGGTGCTGCCGCCGTTGCCGGGGAAGGCGGTCTCCACCGTCGAGCAGTAGCGGGCGAAATCCGGGTTGCGCAGCCCGGCGCGTCCGAACACCGCCAGGTCGTACGCGGAGGAGACCTGGCCGTCGGCGTCGTAGCCGTCGGGGGAGACGACGTAGGTGTCCATGGCGCCCAGCGTGCGGGCCTTGGCCTGCATCTGCCGGGCGGTCTGGGTCCAGCCGCCGTTGAGCGCGGCGAGCACGTGCACGGCGTCGTTGCCGGAGTTGAGGAAGACACCGTGCCACAGGTCGGACACCCGGTAGGTGTGTCCCTCGACCACCCCGACCAGGCTGCTGCCCTCGCCGATCCCGGCCAGCTCCCTGGCGCTGACGGTGTGCTGGATGCCGCTGGGGAAGGAGGGCAGCACGGTCAGCGCGAACAGCGTCTTCAGCGTGCTGGCGGGCGGGAGTTGCTCGTGGGCGTTGTGCGCGGCGAGGACTTCGCCGGTGCCCGCGTCGGCCACCACCCAGGACAGCGCGGAGACGTCGGGCGTCTCCGGCGCGCCGGAGCGGAGGCGGACCTGCGTGCCCTCGCGCCGGAGCAGGGCGGGCTGCGGCACCGTCGCGCTCGGCCGCCCCTGCGCCCCGGGATCCGTGCCGGCCCGGCCCTCCGCCGCGACCGGCGAGGTCACTATGAGCATGCCCGCCGCACAGACAGCGCAGGTCGATACGGCAGCCCGAAGAGAGAATCCGATCGTCATATCGCAAACGTAGGGACGGTTCGGCACAGGCGTGACCTTGCCGGGGGCCGAACGAGGCGACGAGCACTCGGATGCCCTAGCTGCCACGGCCGTTCGGGTCGGGGGCCGTACGGCGAAGGGGGCCGTACGGTGGAAGGGGCCGTTCAGTCGTTCGGCAGCGTCGGCTGGACCTGGCGCAGGAACGCGGCGTTGTCCGGTGTCCGGCGCAGCCGCTCCAGCAGGGTCTCCAGACCCGACTGGCCCTCGCGGCCCAGCAGGACCCTGCGCAGCCCCCGGGTGGCCGTCAGCTCGCCCGGGTTCAGGAGGAGTTCCTCGCGGCGGGTGCCGGATGCCTGGATGTCGACGGCCGGATGGATGCGGCGGGTGGCGAGTTCGCGGTTCAGCCGCAGCTCCATGTTGCCGGTGCTCTTCAGCTCCTCGAAGAAGAACTCGTCGGCGCGAGAGCCCGTCTCCACCAGTGCGGTGGCCAGGATGGTGAGCGAACCGCCCTCCTCCGCCAGCCGCGCGGCCCCGAACAGCCGCTTGGGCCCGTGCAGCGCGCTCGCGTCCACGCCGCCGCTGAGGGTGCGGCCGCCCGAGGCGGCGGCGTTGTTGTGGGCCCGGCACAGCCGGGTCAGGGAGTCGAGCAGGAGGACGACGTCCTCACCGGCCTCCACCAGGCGCTTGGCCCGTTCCACGACGAGTTCGGCGAGCGCGATGTGCTGCTTGGGCGTCCGGTCGAACGTGGAGGCGTAGACCTCGCCGTGCACCGAGCGCACCATGTCGGTGACCTCCTCGGGCCGTTCGTCCAGCAGGAGGACCATCAGCCGGCACTCGGGGTGGTTGCCGGCGACGGCGGCGGCGACCTGCTGGAGCAGCACCGTCTTGCCGGTCCTGGGCGGGGCCACGATCAGTCCGCGCTGCCCCTTGCCCACAGGCGCGATCAGGTCCGCCACCCGGCCGGTGAGACCGGCGGCCGGGTGTTCGAAGCGGAGCCGCTCGCGCGGGTGCAGGGGCGTCAGGTCGTGGAATCCGCGGCGGTCGCGCAGCTCGCCGGGGGCGCGGCCGTTCACCCGGGCGATGCCGGTGACGGTGTGCTGCGCCCCCTGTACGGCGTCGACCAGATCGCCCTTGCGCAGGCCGTGGCGGCGGATCAGGGCGGCGGGGAGCTGGGGATCGGCGGGCAGGGGCAGGAGGTCGGGGCCGCGCAGACGGCCCTTTCCGCCGGACTCGATGTCCAGGACACCGGTGACGAGCCGGGCGGCCGCTGCGGGCCGCTCGCCCACCGGGGGATGGTCGAGGGTGACGGTCATGGGCGGTGGTCCTTTCACGGACGGGGACGGGAGGGCACGGAAAGTGCGGTAAGGGACGGGTGGTGCGGGAAGGGACGGGTGGTGCGGGAAGGAGAAGAGCCACGCGGAAAGGTGCCGGGCACGGCCCGGACACCGCGGGCGGAACCACCACCCCGGTCCGGGGACCGGCCGGCGCGCGCTGCGCGCTGCCCGGTGGCCCACGAGATGGCGGCGGGAAGCTGAGGAGCCGGATGCGACAACCGAACGGCGTACGCCTCGGAGCATCAGCTGAGATGAGAAAGGTGGAGAAATCGCACCGGCGCCCACGGAACGGGGGCGAGACTCAGGTGCTTCTGGCAAGGTAACACGCCCGCTTCCGTCTGGCCACCCCCGCACCGTACGAGTGCCGAGGGGCGGGTGACGGGTACCGGCCCCGCCCGGCGGCGGTCCGGGACCGCGCCCGGGGCACTACGCTGACGTGGATGTTCAGCCCGGAAGGTCCCACGGTCCGTGAACTCGTCGTACAGGCGCTGTCCTCCGTCGAGCGTGGGTACGACCTGCTCGCGCCCAAGTTCGACCACACTCCCTTCCGTACCCCGGACGCGGTGCTGGACGCCGTGGGGTCCGTGCTGGAGCGGACCGGGCCGTACAGCGACGGACTCGACCTGTGCTGCGGCACCGGTGCCGGGCTCGATGTGCTGCGGCGGGTGTGCCGCACCTCTGTGACCGGGGTCGACTTCAGCGCGGGCATGCTCGCCGTCGCCCGGCGGCACGCCGGGCGGGCCACCGAAGCAGGTGCCGCCGAAGCAGGAGCCACCGGCGCGGGGGGCTCCGGCGTGGGGGACGCCGGTCCCCGGGTCTCCTGGGTGCGCGGTGACGCGCGTGCCCTGCCGTTCACCGCGGCCTTCGACCTCGTCGTCAGCCTCGGCGCGCTCGGTCACTTCGTCCCGGCCGAACTGCCCCTGCTCTTCGGGCGGGTGGGTGCCGTGCTGCGGCCCGGCGGGGTCTTCGCGCTGCCGGTGTTCGCGCCGCCCCCGCCGCGTTCGCGGGCGTTCTGGACGCTGCTCGGGTTCGACGCGGTGATGCGGGTGCGCAACGCCGTGTGGCGGCCGCCGTTCGTGATGTACTACCGCGCGTTCCGCTTCGGCGACGTGCTGGGCGAGTTGGAGGGGGCCGGGTTCCGTCCGGAACTGCACGCGCTGCCCGGATTCGGCCGGCGCGCCGACGGCAGCCCACGGGCGCGGTTGATCGCGGCCCGTCGGCTGCCCTGAGACGGATGACCGCCCCGGGACGGGCGGCTGCCCCGAGGCGGAAGGTTTCCTCTGGGCGGACGCGTCACGGCTGACGGCGCGGGGCGTGCAGCCGGGGTGGCTCAGCCCGCCGCCGGCAGCGTGAACTCGTAGACGAGCGCGTCCTGTCGGGCGTCCACCACGAGGTCGGTGATCTCCAGGATGCGGGCGTACTGGTCGTGGACGCGGCGGGTCACGCGCACCGAGGGGCCGTCCGCTAGCCGGGTGATCGTGTCCCGGTGGTGCAGCGTCAGACCCGCCCGGCGCATCCAGTCGTAGGTACGGCGGAGTTGGGCGGCGCACGAGCCGTCGGCACGGTCGCGGTAGCGGGCCAGTTCGTCCACCTCGGCGAGCGCCACGGCGGAAAACGATGTCACCGCCGTACGCAGTCCGGAGCCGTCGGCCGTCGCCGAGCGGTAGCGGTGCACGAGGGTCGGGCGCAGCGGCGCGATCCCCAGTTCCGCCGCGTGCTCCGGCGGCGGGGTCTCCCAGGCCACGGTGGCCCGGTCGCAGGCGTCGGGGGCGGCGGAGCGGGCCCCCACCGGGAAGTCCAGGTACGTGGACGACTCGACGGGCAGTCCGGTCAGGGTGGCATGGGTGCCGCGCCGGTCGGTGCTGACGAGCCCGTCGCGCCGCAGCACCTCCAGCGCCTGGCGCACGGTCTCCCGGCTGACCCGGAAGTGCGCGGCCAAGTGGCGTTCGCTCGGCAGCCGTTCGCCGGGCGAAATGGTGCCGGCGCGCAGTTCGCCGAGCAGTTGGGTGGCGATTCTCCAGTAGAGGGGCCGTCCCTCGCTCGCTCCTTCGGTCGTGGGCCGGTGGTGGGGGGTGGTGCGGGCCATGCCGCGCCTCCTGTTGATGACGTACGGTAGCCGTGTGGGCTCATTGCGCCACCACATCTACCATTGGTCTAAACCAGTCGGAAGATGGTTCGCGCAGTTCGACCGAAATCCGCCCACGCCGACCTTTTATCGCTGCCCCGACGGGTCCTGGGGAGGGCCCGCTCGGGCATGTCGGGCCCGCTCATGCGCCTGTCCGCGGCCGGTTCGGCGGGGCGGCCTTCCAGTGCGGGGGGCACGGGTCCGTCACGAAGGCGGCGTCGTACGCCCCCACCGTGTCCAGCCCCGTGCCGACCGGTCCGAAGCGGACGCCGAGGCCGGGCGCGCGGAGTTCGTCGAGCGGGGGGTCGAACCATGACATCGGCGCCGCCGGGGGGAAGAGACGTACAAACGATGATCACAGCGTACGGGGCGTGCCGGAAGCACCTACGGGCAGGATCACGCCATCGGTGCGCTGGGGGTGGGCTGAACTCGCGTACGGCGGTGCTCGGTTCGGATCCGTGGCGGGCGCGTCGACCGGATCGGGAGGGTCGGCCTCCACCGGTGCCCGCAGGGCCCGCCGGCCACCGGGAACACGCCGCCCATCGTGACGGCCGCGTGAACTCCGCGCCCGGACCCGCACCGCCGGGAATAGCCGTCCGGTGATCCTCCTTGCAGGTGGCGTGCCGGCCGCGGTCGCCTCCGCGACCGGTGATGCGCAGACGGCGAAGGAGAGTGGGAGCGATGGCGAAGGCGTACGTCTTCACCCGGTACGGCGGCCCGGAGACCGGGGCGCTGGTGGACATCGACCGGCCCCGGCCCGGTCCCGGTCAGATCCTGGTCGCGGTGCGCGCGGCCGGGGTGAACCCGGTCGACTGGAAGCTGCGCGACGGATTCCGCCGTCCCGGCGACACCGGCGAGCCGGTCTTCCCGATCGTCTTCGGCAGCGAGGCGTCCGGCGTGGTCGAGGAGGTCGGCGAGGGCGTCACCGGCTTCGTCCCCGGCGACGAGGTCTTCGGCAACGCGGCGGGCGGCTACGCGCAGTACACCCTGCTGTCCGCCGCGGTGACCGCGCACAAGCCCGCCGGACTCTCCTTCACCGACGCGGCCACGCTGCCCGTCGCGGCGGCCACGGCCTACGACGGCCTGCGCCAGCTCGCCCTGCCGGCCGGGGCGACCGTGCTGGTCACGGGCGCGGGCGGCGGAGTCGGCTCGGCGGCCCTCCAGATCGCCCGCGCCTTCGGGCTGCGCGCCGTGGGCGTGGCGAGCGAGGGCAAGAAGGACTTCGTCGAGTCGCTCGGCGCGGTGCACGTGGCCTCCGGGCCCGGCTGGGCCGGGCGCGCCCGGACGGCCGTGCCGGACGGTGCCGACGCCGTCTACGACCTGATCGGCGGCGAGGTGCTGAAGGACGCGGCGGGCCTCCTGGCCGACCGCCGCAGGCTGATCACCGCCGGAGCGCCGCCGCAGGAGGTCGAGGCGCTGGGCGGGGAGTGGGTGCGGCGCGCCCGGACCGCCGCCGTCCTGGACGAGCTGGCGGGCCTGGTGGTCCGCGGCACCCTGGACCCGCACGTCACCCTGACCTTCCCGCTGGAGCGGGCCGAGGAGGCGCTGCGCGCCGTGGAGGACGGGCACGCCCGCGGCAAGGTCGTGATCGAGGTCGCCGCGTGAGCGCGCACGGCAGCGCGGCACCCGCCGGGACCGGCGGACACGTCCTGGACAACCCGGCCCTGGCCGCCCTGACCGGACCGCACGCGCATCTGGCCGAGCGGCGCGGCCGGGTGCTGCGCTATCCCGTGGACGTCTCGCCCTGGCTGGCGCTGCCCGACGAGCCCGACGACGCCGACTGGGCCGACCTCGCCGCGCTGGCCGGGCCGGGTTCCGAGGTCCCGCTGCCCGGGTTCCGGGGCGAGGTCCCGGCCGACTGGGAGATCACCTTCCAGGTCGAGGGCGTGCAACTGGTGGACGACGGCCTGGCCGCCGCCCCCGACCCGGAGGCGGTCCGCCTCGGCCCCGCCGACGTACCGGAGATGCTCGCCCTGATCGCCCGCACCGAGCCGGGCCCGTTCCTGCCGCGGACCATCGAACTCGGCACCTACCTGGGCATACGCCGGGACGGGGCGCTCGTCGCGATGGCGGGGGAGCGGCTGCGCCCGCCCGGGTACACGGAGATCAGCGCGGTGTGCACGGACCCCGCCCACCGGGGCCAGGGCCTGGCGAGCCGGCTGGTCCTGGCCGTCGCCCACGGCATCCGCGAACGCGGCGACATCCCCTTCCTGCACACGGGCGCGCAGAACACCGGCGCCATCCGGCTGTACGAGTCCCTGGGCTTCCGGCTGCGGCGGCGCACCGCCTTCCTCGCGGCCCGCACCCCGGAGCGGCTGGGCGAGGGCAGGGCGGCCGTGCCGGTGGGCTAGGCCCGGCCGCCGGGCTGGGTCCGGTCGCGGTCACGTCCTGCCGTCCGGGCCGCAGCCGTTCCCGGCCCCGCCCGCCAGTCGCAAGCCGTTCCCGCCCCCGTCCGCCGCCGGTTCAGCCGGCGGCGGGCGGGGTCCAGCCGTTGTAGCGGGTGAGGTAGTCCGCGAACCGCCGCAGGTCCTCCTCCGGCCAGTCGGCCAGCCGCTCCCGGAACGCCGCCCGGCGGCTATCGGTCACCTGGAGGAGGAGCTGCCGTCCGGCGTCCGTGAGCTGAAGCACCTGGACCCGGTGGTCCTCGGGGTCCAGGAGCCGTTCGATCAGCCCGGTGCGTTCCAGCGCGGCGACCTGGCGGCTGACCGTGGACTTGTCCAGGGCGTAGTGCGCGGCCAGATCGGTGGCACGGCAGCCGCCGCGCTCCTCCAGATGCCCGAGCAGCGTGTACGACACCAGGGACAGCTCCGGGTGCATGCGGCCCGCCGACGCCCTGGCCCGCCGGGCGAACACGGTCATCTCGCGCTGGATGGTCTCCACCGCGCTCTCCGGCTCCTGTGCTGCTGTCACGGAATTCCTCCCCGTCCGACTCTGGTTGTATAGTACAACTGAAATGAGAGTTGTAATTGCCAACCATTGGAGGATGGGAGCGATGAGGTCGCCCGCGCTGCGCCATGTGCTCATCCACCTGGTCACCCCGCTGCTGATGTGCCTGGGCATGGGGCTCGCCTACATGGGCGCCTTCGTGACCCCGGAGCCCCACCATCTGCCCGTCGCGGTCGTCGGCACCGGCCCGCAGGCCAAGGTGTTCGCCCAGACGGTCAAGGACGCGGCGGGCGACCGGCTCGACGTCCGCACGGTCGGCAGCCGAGAGCGGGCCGTCGCCCTGCTCACGTCACGCGACGTCGACGGCGCCTATGTGCCCGGCACCGGCACCGGCACCGGTGCTCACACCGGCTCCGGCCCCGGCGGCGCCGGGGCCCCGGAGCTGATCGTGGCGAGCGCCGGGTCCGACATGAGCGCCACCGCCGTCGAGAAGGTCTTCACCCCCGTCGCGGCGCGGCAGGGACTGCCGCTGAAGGTGACCGACGTGGTGCGGCCCTCCCCGCACGACCCCACGGGCCAGGGCCTGTTCTTCCTGCTGGTCGCGCTGAGCATCGGCTCGTACGCCTCCGTCGCCGCCCTCGGTGCCGCGGGCGCCGCGCTCCCGATGCGGGTCCGCGCCCTGCTCACGGTCGCGGTGTCCGCGGTGGTCGCCGGTCTCGGCGCCCTGCTGGCGGGCCCCGTCTTCCACCTCGCACCGCACGGCCTCGCCGGGGTCTGGGGCATGGCCTGGCTCTACTCGGCGGGCATCCTCTTCATCGGCGTCGGCCTGCACACGTTCCTCAAGCGCTGGACCACGCTCACCATGATGGTGCTGTTCGTGATGCTCAACTTCACTAGCTCCGGCGGCCTGTTCCGGCCCGAGCTGCAGAACGGCTTCTTCGGCACCCTGCACGCCTTCTGGAACGGCGCCGGATTCGTGGAGGGCACCCGCAGCCTGCTCTACTTCGGCGGCGACGGCCTCGGCCGCCACCTGTGGACGCTGGCGGGCTGGCTGCTGCTCGGCCTGGCGGTCACCGCGCTCGCCGCGGCGTACGAGCGGCTGACCGCGCCCGGCTCCCGGGGCGCCCACGCGGCCGGCGGCCCCCACGGCGCCGCCGCAGCCGCCCTGCCCGCCGCGGCCGCCGGCCGGGAGGCCGCCGCGGACACCGTCGAGGCGGAGGCTGAGGCGGAGGCCGAGGAGACGGTCGCCGTCTGAGGCGTGGGGTAGGGTGACTGCGGCCGTGGACGTTCCCGGCCGTGGGAGACCGAGGAGGTGAGACCCATTACCGCTCTGTCAGGTCGGGTGCTCTCCTCCCACCGGGGCGCGGACCACCGTCGGTAGGTGACCGCGGGAGCACCCTTCGGCTCCCGAAAGGTCTCGGCTCTCCATGCCTGAACTTCCCCTCCCGTCCGACCCGTTGCCCGCGCCGCCGCATCGACGCGCCGCGGTGGCCGCCGCGTTGCGCGCGGCCGGCTGTGTGTTCGCCGAGGACGAGGCGGAGTTGATCCTCGCCACCGCCCGCACCCCGCGCGAGGTCACCGCGCTCGTCGAACGGCGCGCCGCCGGACTGCCGCTCGAACACGTCCTGGGCTGGGCGCTCTTCCACGGTCTGCGCGTCGCCGTGGAACCGGGGGTCTTCGTGCCCCGCCGCCGTACCGAGTTCCTGGTCGACGAGGCCGTGGCCCAGGTGCCGGACGCGTCCGTCGTGGTGGATCTGTGCTGCGGCTCGGGCGCGGTGGGCACCGCGCTGGCCGGTCTGCTCGGCCCCGTCGAACTGCACGCCGCCGACATCGACCCCGCGGCGGTGCGCTGCGCCCGCCGCAACATCGCCCCGGCGGGCGGCCGGGTGCACCACGGCGACCTGTACGCGGCGCTCCCTGCGGACCTGCGAGGACGCGTGGACGTCCTCGCCGCCAATGTGCCCTACGTCCCCACCGGCGAGGTGCCCCTGCTCCCGTCCGAGGCCCGCGACCACGAACCCCCGGCCGCCCTCGACGGCGGCGCCGACGGCCTCGACGTCCTGCGCCGCGTCGCCGCCGGGGCCCCGGACTGGCTCGCCCCGGGCGGCTGCCTCCTGGTCGAGACGAGCGAACGCCAGGCCCCGGCCGCCCTGACCGCGTTCACCGCCGCCGGTCTCACCCCGCGCCTGACCACGTCGGAGGAGCTGTACGCCCATGTGGTGGTGGGCACGCGGCAGCGCTGAACCCGGCGCCCGGCAGTGCGCGGAAGCCGGACCCGGAGCCGTGGTCCAGCTCAAGCCTGCCCCGGCGTCTGGGCGCGGGCGACGAGCAGGGCCACGTCGTCGTGGTTGTCCGGCTGGCGGAGTTCGCGCAGGAGGAGGTCGCACAGTTCCTCCAGGGGGCGCGGGGTGTCGTCCAGGAGGGACAGGAGCAGGTCCAGGCGCTCGTCCAGGGGGTGGCGGCGGGTCTCGACCAGGCCGTCGGTGTAGAGGACCAGGAGATCGCCGGGTTCGAGGCCGACGGTGGTGGTGGAGAAGGTGACGCCCCCGACGCCGAGCGGCACCCCGGTGGGCAGCTCCAGCAGTTCCGGCGCGCGGGCCCGGCCGGATGCGGGCGGGCGGCAGGTGCCCGGCGTTGGCGATCCGGCACTGGCGCAGCCGGGGATCGTGGACGGCGTACAGACAGGTGGCGATGGAGTGGTCCAGACCGTCGGTGATGCGGTCCAGGTGCTCCAGCAGGCGCGCCGGGTCGAGGTCGAGGGAGGCCAGGGCCTTGGTGGCGGTGCGCAGCCGCCCCATCGTCGCCGCCGCGCCGATGCCGCTGCCCATGACGTCACCGACGACCAGGGCCGTCTTGTCGTCCTCCAGGGGGATCACGTCGAACCAGTCGCCGCCGACCTCGGTGGTGGCCCCGGCCGGCTGGTAGCGGGAGGCGACCTCCAGGCCGCCGGTGACGGACGGGTGG
Source organism: Streptomyces sp. PL-25 (assembly GCF_058344915.1). Classification (NCBI taxonomy): domain Bacteria; kingdom Bacillati; phylum Actinomycetota; class Actinomycetes; order Kitasatosporales; family Streptomycetaceae; genus Streptomyces; species Streptomyces sp. PL-25. The sequence goes on along the minus strand of NZ_CP136997.1, from coordinate 708,822 downwards.
TGGGGCAGCAGGCTGCGCTGGAGGGTCAGCGCGGTGTCGCGGGCGTTCTGGTACCAGCGCGCGTTGTCGATCTGCACGGCCGCCCGCGCGGCCAGCTCCCGGGCCAGCAGTACGTCGTCCGCGCTGAAGGGGTGCGGATCGCGGGTGCGTTTGAGGTCCAGGGCGCCCAGCACCTCACCGCGCGCGATCAGCGGCACGGCCAGGTAGGAGTGCACACCGGCCCGGCTCAGCAGCACGGCGGCCTCGGGGGAGCGGGCGATGTACGCGAGGTCCTCGTCCTTGACCTCGGCCACCAGCACCGGCTCTCCGGTGCGCACGCACCGGGTGACCAGGCGGTCGGGGCCGTAGCGCGCGATCTGGCCGGGCGGATCGGCGGCCTCCAGGGCGTCCGCGGCGTGGTCGGCCCGCACCGCGAGGGCGCGGATCACCGCGGCCTCGGCGGGCCCCAGCTTGCTGTGCCGGCCCGCGACGACCGCTTCCAGGAGGTCGACGGCCGCGACGTCCGCCAGTTCCGGTACGGCGACGTCGGCCAGCTCCCGTGCCGTGCGGTCCAGGTCCAGGGTGGTGCCGATCCGGGCCGAGGCGTCGGCGATCAGGGCGAGGCGCCGCCGGGCCGCCTCCGCCTCGATGCCGGCCCGGTGCTGCTCGGTGACGTCCACCACGGACACCGCCACGCCCAGCACGGTGCCCACCGCGTCCTCCAGCCGGTACATCGACACCGACCAGGCGTGGTCGGTGTCCGGGTCCGCCGGTGTCCGGCCGACGCCGAAGACGTCGACGAGGGACCGCCCCGTCTCCAGCACCTGCCGCGCCGCCGACTCCACCGCCTCGGCGTCCACCTCCGCCAGCACCTCGGGGACCCGCCGCCCGATGTGCTCCTCGGCGCTGACGCCGTCGATCCGCTCCAGGGCCGGATTGACCGACACGTAGCGCAGCCGGGTGTCCAGGACCGCCAGGCCGATCGGGGACTGCGAGACGATCCGCGCCGACAGCGCCACGTCCCGCTCCAGGCGCCGTACGGTCGACTGGTCGGCCGCGAGTCCCAGCGCGTAGACGTCCCCCCGGTCGTCCAGCAGACGCATGTTGCGGAACTCCACCAGACGGGTGCTGCCGTCCTTGTGCCGGACGGGAAAGGCGCCCGCCCAGCTCCGGCCGGTGCGCAGCACGTCGGCGAAGAGCTTGACGACCACCTCCAGGTGCTCCTCGTGGACCATGATCCGGGCGGCGAACTGGCCGAGCGCCTCCTGCGCGGCGTAACCGAACAGCTCCTCGGCCTGCGGGCTCCACAGCACGATGCGCCCCTCGGCGTCCAGCACGACCGAGGCCACGCGCAGCACGTCCAGCAGCCCGCTCGGCTGCACCGGGCCGGAGACCGGCTCGTCGCCCTCGGCCAGGGGGACCCCGGCTCCCGTCATCCCACGCACCGCCTTCGCCCGTTCACGCGGCTCGCCGTCCCGGTGCCGGCACACCCCGTTGTACCGTGCTCCCGCTCCCGTCCGAGAGGGTCCGTCGCTACCTTCCACCATCTCTCAACACCCGGCAGGTCGTCCCGCCGAATCCGCCGCAAGGAGTGCGGGTGGAGCGCCGCTCGCGGGGAACTCCGGTGCCGTGAAGCGGCGCGGCCACGAGAGGAGCGATCACGATGGACACCGAGCGAGAGCACCCCGAATCCGTCTCGCTGGAGCTGAGCGGATGCAGCAAGGAGGACGCCCGGACCGTGTTCGACGCCCTGTGCGCCTGTTACACGTCCGACCGGTGCACGGACGACGTGCCCCGTGAGTTCCACGAGGTACGGCCGACGGTGTGGCTCGGCACCTTCGAGGTGGCCGAGTCCCCCAAGGCGGAGTGCGCTCCCACGCGCCTTGAGGCGTCCGTCACGGCGGACGCGCAGGGCGGCTACCGGGCGATCGACCACTTCCGTACGACGCTGGACTCCCTGTTCACGGTCCAGGACCTGGCCACGGCCTCCGGTGACCAGGAGCGGGAGCTGCACGTCCGGCTGGAGAGCCGCTGAGGGCGCCCGGTCCGAGGACAGGGAGATCAGAGAGACCAGAAACAAGGCGGAGAAAGCGACGGTCCTGCACCCGTCCGGGTGAGGGCGCCCCGGCGGGTGCCGTACGCCATCTCCTTGTGCAACTAGTTGCATAAAGCGCTCGGGGTCCTCTACAACTAGCGGGTACGCCACCACGCACGGAGGGCCCGATGAGCCGTTACCCGCACCTGCTGAGCCCGCTGGACCTGGGCTTCACCACCCTGCCCAACCGCGTCCTCATGGGGTCCATGCACATCGGCCTGGAGGAGGCCGAGTGCGGCTTCGCGCGGATGGCGGAGTTCTACGCCGCCCGCGCGCGCGGCGGGGTCGGGCTCATCGTCACCGGCGGCATCGCGCCCAACGACGAGGGGCGCCCCTACGAGGGCGGCGCCACGCTCACCACCGAGGCGGAGGCCGACCGGCACACCGAGGTGACCGCCGCCGTGCACCGCGAGGGCGGCCGGATCGCCCTCCAGATCCTGCACTTCGGCCGGTACGCCTACCACCGCGACCTGGTGGCTCCGAGTCCCCTCCAGGCACCCATCAGCCCGTACGTGCCCCGCGAGCTGAGCGACGCCGACGTCGAGCGGACCGTCGGCGACTACGTCCGTACCGCGCTCCTGGCCCGCCGGGCCGGGTACGACGGCGTGGAGATCATGGGCTCCGAGGGCTATCTCGTCAACGAGTTCGTCGCCGCCCGCACCAACCACCGCACCGACCGCTGGGGCGGCACTTACGAGAACCGCATGCGCTTCCCGGTCGAGATCGTCCGCCGGGTGCGCGAGGCGGTCGGCGAGGACTTCATCGTCGTCTACCGGCTGTCCATGCTGGACCTGGTGCCCCACGGCTCGTCCCTGGACGAGGTGATCGCCCTGGCGAAGGCCGTCGAGGCGGCCGGCGCCACCCTCATCAACACCGGCATCGGCTGGCACGAGGCCCGCATCCCCACCATCGCCACCTCCGTGCCGCGCGGCGCCTACACCTGGGTGACGAAGAAGCTCATGGGCGCGGTCTCCGTCCCGCTCGTCACCACCAACCGCATCAACACCCCCGAACTCGCCGAACGGCTGCTCGCCGACGGCACGGCCGACATGGTGTCCATGGCCCGCCCGATGCTCGCCGACCCGGACTTCGTCGCCAAGGCCGCCGCCGGGACACCCGAGGCCATCAACACCTGCATCGGCTGCAACCAGGCCTGCCTCGACCACACCTTCAGCGGGCAGATCACCTCCTGCCTGGTCAACCCGCGCGCCTGCCACGAGACGGAACTCGTGCTCGCCCCGACCCGGCTGCGCAAGCGCGTCGCCGTCGTCGGCGCCGGACCCGCGGGCCTGGCCTGCGCGGTGGCGGCGGCCGAACGCGGCCACCAGGTCACCCTGTTCGACGCGGCGAGCGGGATCGGCGGCCAGCTCGACGTCGCCCGCAGGGTCCCCGGCAAGCAGGAGTTCGACGAGACCCTGCGCTACTTCCGCCACCGGCTCGCCGCGCTCGGCGTCGACGTACGGCTGGACACCCGGGTGGGCGCGGCCGACCTCGCCGGGTACGACGAGATCGCCGTGGCCACCGGGGTCACCCCGCGCATCCCCGACATCCCCGGCGTCGACCACCCCAGCGTCGTCGGCTACCTCGACGTGCTCCGGGGCCTCGCCCCGGTCGGCGAGCGGGTGGCGATCCTCGGCGCGGGCGGCATCGGCTTCGACGTCGCCGAGTTCCTGACGGACCGCGGCGAGCGGACGCACGAGGACCCGGCGGCGTACTTCCGCGCCTGGGGTGTCGACACGGACTACCGCGCACCCGGCGGCCTCGCCGCGCCCGCCCGCCCGAAGGCGCCGCGCACCGTCCACCTGCTCCAGCGCAAGACGACCAAGGTCGGCGCGGGCCTGGGCCGCACCACCGGCTGGATCCACCGCACCGAACTGCGCCACCGGGGCGTCACCATGGTGCCGGGCGTGCGCTACGACCGGATCGACGACGCAGGGCTGCACCTCACCGTCGACGGCGCGAGCCGTGTCCTGGAGGTCGACACGATCGTGCTGTGCACCGGGCAGGAGCCGCGCCGCGACCTGTACGAGGAACTGCTCGCCGCCGGACGCGCCGCGCATCTGATCGGCGGCGCCGACGTGGCCGCCGAACTGGACGCCAAGCGCGCCGTCAAGCAGGGCACCGAACTGGCCGCGGCCCTGTAGGGCGCCCGTAAGGCGTCCCTAGGATGACCGCATGTCACTGCCGCACGCCATCCTCACCGCCCTGCTGGAGAAGCCGTCGTCGGGGCTGGAGCTGACGCGCCGCTTCGACCGGTCGATCGGCTACTTCTGGTCGGCGACGCACCAGCAGATCTACCGCGAACTGGGAAAGCTGGAGGCGGACGGTCTGATCCGGGCGCTGCCGTCCGCCCAGCCGGCCCGCGGGCAGAAGAAGAGCTACGAGGTGCTGCCGGCCGGCCGCGCGGAACTGGCCCGCTGGACGGCGGCGGCCCAGGAGCCCAGGCCGCAGCGGGACGCGCTGCTGCTGCGGCTGCGCGCCGCCGCGGTGGTCGGCACGGCGGGTATCGAGGACGATCTCAGACGCCATCTGGAGGCGCACGAGCGGCAGTTGGCGGAGTACCGGGAGATCGAGGAGCGTGACTTCCCGCCTGGCAGGGACAGCTCCGAGGACCGGCTGCGGCACCTGGTGCTGCGCGCCGGGATCGACCTGGAGACCTTCTGGACCCAGTGGCTCGGGCACGCCCTGGCGGAGTTCGCCGAACTGCCCGACGGCGGCTGAGGGCGGTTGCCGCCGACCGAGGCCGGTCAGAGGCGGTACGGGCCGGAGCGGCGGCGGCGCAGCACCCAGCCGGTGGCGATCAGCGCGGCCCCGACCAGGGTCCCGCCCACCGCGACCGTGAGGGTGCCGTAGTCCCGGACGGCCCCGCCGAGCCCGCCCATCACCCCGCGCGAGGGCGCGGCGGAGGCGGCCGGCGCGGAGGTGGCCGAGATCGTCGGCCGGGACGCGGCGGAGACCACGACGGACTGGGTGCCGGCCGTGATGTTGTTCGCGCACACCACGATCACGGTGTACGTGCCCGGCCGTACGCTCTGCCAGGCCGCCGTCTGGTGCGCGGTCGTCCCGGCCAGGGCGGAGCGGCGGCCCTGGGCGAAGCTCGTCTGCCCGGGGGCGAGCAGCGACGCCGTGCCCCAGCCGCCCTCGACCAGGGTGCACGCGCTGGTGGTGACCGACACGGTGGAGCCGTTGGTGCTCACCGAGATGCCCGGTCCCGCGGCGGCCGGCTGGGCGGCGAGGGCGAGCGTCACGGCGGCGGCCGCCGCTGCCGGGGCGATGTGCGCGAGTGGCTGGGTGTGGCGCATGGAGTCCTCCGGCGGCACGGTCGGCGGGCCGTCCCATGGGCCGCCGGAGACGGGGGATCGCCCGTGCCGTCTCCTCAGGGGCAGCCAACGCCCGCCCGGCGCCGCCCGCACGCGCGGCGCACCCGCTCGGGTGACGCCCGGTGCGATCCGGGCACCACCTACTAGCCGCCGTCCGCCCCGGTGGTCACCGTCCGTTCGGCGGAGAAGCCGCCCCAGGTGCCGTCCGGGAGCTTCGCCCGCAGCCGCACCCGGTGGTGCGCTCCCGCGTCCCGGCCCAGGTAGAAGCTGTAGGTGGCCTTTCCGCGCGGCGGAGCACCGCCCCACACCAGGGAGGTGGCGGGCTGTCCGTCGAGCTGGATCTGGTACTCCGTCACCACGCCGTCGGTGCGCGGCGCGACCCAGTCGAGGTCGAGGTAGTACGCGCCGTCCGCGCGGTGGGTCGCGGCGTGGAACGAGGTCGGCGCGGTGCCCCGTCCGTCGTCGGATCCCGGGGTGGTGAGGACGACGGACGCGCTGGCGGGGGAGAGGTTGTCGGCGGCGTCCCGGGCCCGCACGGTGAAGGAGTACCGGGTGCCCGGCCGCAGCCCGGTGACCACGGTCGCCGTCTGGCCGCCACCCACGCTGTGGATCTTCGTGCCGCCCTGGTAGACGTCGTAGGAGACCACCCGCCGGTCGTCCCGGGCGGCCGACCAGGAGAGCTGGACGGCCCGGCTGCCGACCACCCGGCCGCGCGGGTCGAGCGGCCGGGACGGAGCGGAGCGGTCCGCCGCGACGGCCGCGGGCGTCGTCGCCCGCACCTCCCGGCTGCGCGGCCCGAGCCGTCCCGCGGTGTCCAGCGCCCGCACGGTGAACACATACGTGGTCGACGGGCTGAGCCGGATGACGTCCACCATGTGCTCCGAGGCGGGCACGTCCTTCACCTTCTCGGTGCCGCGGAACACCTGGTACTCCTTGACGCCGGTGCTGGAGGTCACCGCGTTCCACATCACGTGCACGCTGGTGGCGCTGCCGGCCGCCGCGGTGACACCGGCCGGTGCCCCGGGGCCGCCGCCCTCCCCGTCGTCCGCGGCGCCCCGCCCGCACGCCGCGAGGAGCGCGAGCGCCCCGCACACCGCGGCGACACGCCCGGGGAGGCGGGACCGGCGGGAATCGGGCTGCCGAACGCGTCGCACGAGGTCTGCCTCCCCGTCAACTGCGGCGCGGAGGGCCCGGACACCGCTGCGAACAATGGTCCGGACCAATATGCCGTGTTGACGGGGCCGCATCAAGAGGGCCGGGCCGGTCCTGCTCCGTACGCGATTGCGTATGCTGAGGGACATCCCAGCCGAACTGCCCGGTCGATCCAGGGAGTTCGTGCCGTGGCGCGGACCGCTGTCGTCGCTGTTCCCGCGCCGGCGCGGGCGGCCGGGGGATCCGTGGCCCCGCGGCCCGGCCCCCGGCCGCCCGGCAGGTGTTACGGGCCGTGGGCCGTCCGGTCCCCTAACGTGTGCCGCACGATCGAATTCATCACTGATGAGATGAATGTCTGTCAATGTCCCCGAGGAGAGGGTTCCTCATCGTGCGTGTCCAGTCGCTGACCCTCGTCGCGGCGAGCGCCGCCCTGCTGGCTCCGACGACACTGCCCGTCGTTCCCGTGTCCCACCGGCCGCATCCGGAACCCGCGGCCCACGGCGAGAGCGGCACCGCCGCCGGCCTGCTGGCCCGTACGCGCCACTGCGCGCAGATCTCCCACGGCCGCTACCGCTCCGACGCGGGCGTCCGTGCCACGATCCCGGTCTGCGGCCTGCCCGGCGCGGTGTACTGGAAGGCGGACCTGGACATCGACTGCGACGGACGGCCCACCCGCCGCTGCAACCGGCGCACCGACCCGCAGTTCTCCCCGGCCGCCGCCTACGCCCAGTCCGACGGCCGGCGCCTCGACGCCGAACACCTGCCCTACATCGTCCTGCCCGCCCCCAGCCGCATCTGGGACCACCGCGACCACGGACTGCGCGGCGGATCGGTCGCCGCGGTCGTCTACCGGGGCCGGGTGCGGTACGCGGTCGTCGGCGACACCGGCCCCCGGGACGTCATCGGCGAGGCGTCCTACGCCGCCGCGCGCCGGCTCGGCATCCCCGCGGACCCGCGCACCGGCGGGGTGCGCTCGGGAGTGACGTACATCGTCTTCGAGAACTCCCGGGTCGACCGCATCGAGGACCACGCGGAGGCCGTGCGGCAGGGCGAGCGCCTGGTACGGCGGCTGGTCGGCGCGAGCGCGCGGGTCAGATGATCCCCGGCGGGACCGGACCGCCCGCACGGGCCCGCCGGAGCCGGACGGGGCGCGCCCCGCCCCCGCGGTCCCGTCCCGCCCCCGCGGTCCCGTCCCGCGTCCGGCCTCACACCTTCCGGTAGGCGTACGCGTCCGCCGCCGCCGCCTCCACCGCGTCCAGGTCGGCTCCGGTGGCGGCGGTGACGACGGCGGCCACCGCGCCCTCCACGAAGGGGGCGTCCACCAGCCGGGTGTCCTCCGGCAGCTCGTCGCCCTCGGCCAGCAGCGCCTTCACGGTGAGGACGGCGCTGCCGAGGTCGGTCAGGACGGCGACCCCGGCCCCCCGGTCCACGGACGCCGCCGCCGCGGCGACCAGTTCCGCACTGGTGCCGAGGCCACCGCCCTCCCGGCCGCCCGCGGGAGCCACCGGGACGTTGTCCGCCCCGCCCGCGAGCCCCCGCGCCAGCTCCGCCACCGAGGCGGCGACCTCGGCGCTGTGCGACACCAGTACGATCCCCACCGGCTTGTCGTCGCTCACGTCAGCCCTCCGCCCCTTCGGCCGCCTCGGTGAGGGCGGCGATCAGCAACGCCGACGAGGTGGCACCGGGGTCCTGGTGCCCGATGCTGCGTTCCCCGAGATAGCTGGCCCGGCCCTTGCGGGCCTGGAGCGGGGTGGTGTCCCTGGCGCCCTGCTCGGCGGCGGCGCTCGCCGCCGGGAACCCGTCGGCGAGCGCGTCCAGGGCCGGTACCAGCGCGTCGATCATCGTCTTGTCGCCCGGTGCCGCACCGCCCAGCTTCATCACCCCGTCGACCCCGGACCGCAGCGCCTCGGCGAGCTGGGCCTCCGTCACCTCGGGGGCGTCGCCCAGCGCCTTGCCGGTACGGCGCAGCAGGGTCCCGTACAGCGGCCCCGACGCGCCGCCGACCTTCGAGATGAGCTGCTTCCCGGCGAGGGCCAGCACCTCGCCCGGAGTGCCGGGCCGCTCCTGCTCCAGCTCCTGGCGGACGGCCGTGAACCCGCGCTGGAGGTTGCTGCCGTGGTCGGCGTCCCCGATGGCCGAGTCGAGGTCGGTGAGCCGCTGGGCCTCACGGTCGACGGACGCGGCGGTCGCCGTCATCCAGCGGCGGAAGAAATCGGCGTCGAGCACTGGAACTCCCTTGCGTGGTGGATACGCGTGGCGGATACGGTCGGCGTGCCGGCGCGGGTCACAGGCCCCAGCGCAGGCCCGGCGTGTTCACGGGAGCGTCCCACAACCGCAGCAGTTCCTCGTCGATCTGGCACAGGGTGACCGAGGCGCCCGCCATGTCGAGGGAGGTGACGTAGTTGCCGACCAGTGTGCGGGCGACGGCCACCCCGCGCTCGGCGAGCGCCCGGTGCACCTCGGCGTTGAACCCGTACAGCTCCAGCAGCGGGGTCGCGCCCATCCCGTTGACCAGCAGCAGCACGGGGTTGCGCGGGTTCATGTCCTCCAGGATCGCGTTCACCGCGAAGTCCGCGATCTCGCGCGAGGTCATCATCGGCCGCCGCTCCCGCCCCGGCTCGCCGTGGATGCCGATGCCCAGCTCCAGTTCCCCGTCGGGCAGGTCGAAGGTGGGGCTGCCCTTGGCCGGGGTGGTGACGGCGCTCAGCGCGACACCGAAGCTGCGGGAGTTGTCGTCCACCTGCCGGGCGACGGCCTCGACCCGCTCCAGCGGCTGGCCCTCGTCGGCCGCCGCGCCCGCGATCTTCTCCACGAACAGGGTGGCGCCGGTGCCGCGCCGGCCCGCGGTGAAGAGGCTGTCGGTCACCGCCACATCGTCGTCGACCAGCACCTTCGCGATCCGGATGCCCTCGTCCTCGGCGAGTTCGGCGGCCATGTCGAAGTTGAGCACGTCGCCGGTGTAGTTCTTCACGACGAACAGCACACCGGCGCCGCTGTCCACGGCCGCCGCCGCCCGCACCATCTGGTCGGGCACCGGCGAGGTGAAGACCTCTCCGGGACAGGCCGCCGACAGCATGCCGGGACCCACGAACCCGCCGTGCAGCGGCTCGTGCCCCGATCCGCCGCCGGACACCAGCGCGACCTTCCCGGCCACGGGGGCGTCCCGCCGTACGATCACCCGGTTGTCCACATCGACCGTCAGCTCGGGATGGGCGGCCGCCATACCGCGCAGCGCGTCCGCGACGACGGTCTCGGCTACGTTGATCAACATCCTCATGAACATCTCCCGGTGATCTGGCGGGCGTGGTGGGCCGAAGCACTCCTACCGGCAGTATCGGCCTTGCGCGAGCGAAGGTCACGTGTGGCGACCGCACAGGTGAATGGGGCAGTGAATGGGGCAAACGGGTGCCCCGGCACGGTGCGTTGCCGGTGGGCGGGCCGGGACCGGCGCTCAGGGCACCCGCAGCGCCAGCGCCGCCACGTCGTCCTGCTGCCGGTCGCTCATCCGGGTGAGCAGTTCGTCGAGGAAGACCGGCAGGGGCTCGCGGGCCAGTGCGGTGGCGTGCTGGCGCAGCCGGGTCAGTCCGCGTCCGATGTCCTCGCCGGGCCGTTCGATCAGGCCGTCCGTGTAGAGGAGCACGGTGGACCCGGAGGGCAGTTCGCAGGTCGCGGTGGTCCGGGCGAGGGCCGGGTCCACGCCGAGGACCGGGGCGCTCGCCTCCTCCAGCAGGACGGTACGCCCGTCGGGCCGGGCCAGCAGCGGCGGCGGATGACCGGCGTTGGTCCAGTGGAGTCGCCACGGCGCGGTGGCGTCGGTGGTGGGTGTTTCGAGGCGGGCGATGACGGCGGTGACGAGTTCGATGCCGGTCAGGCCCTGCATGACGCGGTCCAGGCGGCTCATCACCCCGGCCGGGTCGTCGCCGCTGTCGTAGGCGAGGGCGCGGAGCATGTTGCGCAGCTGGCCCATGCGGACGGCGGCGGCCAGGTCGTGGCCGACGACGTCGCCGATGGCGAGCACCGCCGAGCCGTCGGGGAGCGGGAAGGCGTCGTACCAGTCGCCGCCCACCTCGGCGCGCTCGCGGGCGGCCACGTAGCGGGCGGCGAGCTGGAGGTGGGCCAGACCGGTCAGGTCGGGCAGCAGGGAGAGCTGGAGCTGTTCGGCGGTGTACTGCTGGAGCGCGTACAGCCGGGCGTTGTCCAGCGCCAGCCCCGCCCGGTGCCCCAGATCCGCCGCCAGCGCCTGCTCCTGCTCGTCGAACACGGCACCCGGCGCGCGCCGCACGAACGTGAGCGCGCCGAGGACCTGGCGGCGCACCAGCATGGGCACGATCAGCGCGGTCCCGGCGTCCAGCATGCGGTACAGGGCCCACTGGGCGGACTGGAGCGGGTCTGCGGGGTCGGGCAGCCCGACGCCGGAGACGACGACCGGCCCCGCGCCGCGCAGCACCTTCGCCAGCGCGGCGGACGAGTCGTCCGGACCGGGCAGCAGCCCGCCGGGCAGCACCCGCAGCGACCGCTCGGGCTCCCGGTCCGTGATCGCGAGCCGCCGCAGCCGCTCGCCCTCGGCCACGTCGACCACACAGGCGTCCGCCAGATGCGGCACGACCAGCCGGGCCAGTCGGCGCAGCGCCTCCTCCGCGTCCAGGCCCGAGGCCAGCGCCCGGCTCGCCTCGGCCAGCAGCCGCAGCCGGGCCGCCCCCGCGTCCGGCTCGTGCTCCGTGTGCGGCGCCCCAGGCTGCCGTGGATCCCGTTTCATCGCGCTCCTCTCGGCACCCGTCCGAATGTATAGCGTTCCGTAGGCAGGTCTGAACGGTCCGTGAGGAACGAACCCGGCGGCGGACACGGCCGACGTCGGGGTTTGCCGCGCGCACAGCGGGAAACAGTGGGAAGCAGACGTTGTCCCCGGCGCGGTCCGCGCGCCGAGCGGTGGTGGATCCCGCCGTGGCCCCCGGTGCGCCGGAGGCCGAACCGCCGACCAGGCCGATGGTTCCTGTCGTCCGACCCGCGTGCGCCCGCGCACCGGAGGAAGGCAGGACCATGGCCGCCGACCGCGCCGCTCCCGACCGGGCCGACCCGGGCGCCCCGCGCGTACCGAGCGTGCTGTTCCCCGACGGCGCCGACCGGGCCGGCATGTCGCCGCCCGAGCCGGACTGCTTCCGCGACCTGAACCTGGACCAGCTCGTCGACGCGCTCGAACTGTGCCGTCCCGCCTACGGTCTCGCGCCGTTCTTCCGGGCGCGGCCGGGGGACCTCCGTACGGTCGGCCACCGGCAGGCCGTCTTCCGGGACCTGGCGGAGCTGCCCGCTCTCGCCGACCGGCTCGACGGCTTCGGCGAGCGGATGCGCGAGGTGCGGGACCGGCTCCGGCGCGCCGGCGCGATGCGCCACCGCTACCAGGCGGCGGACTGGTCGCTGGAGGCGGTGCACGCCTACACCGCGGCGTGCGCGGGGCTCGCCAGGGACCTGGCCCGCGCCGCACCGCGCTCCCCGGCCCTGGGAGCGATCGCCGCGTACGCCGGTTCCTACGTCGCCTCCGCCGCCTTCACCGCACTCGTTCGGGACGCGCGCCGCCTTCAGGAACAGCTGGACGACGTCCACTACTGCCTGCTCATCACCCCGGGACGGGTCAGGGTGAGCGCCTACGAGGGGCAGGGGGACTACGGCGCCGAGGTCCTCGCCGACTTCGAGCGGTTCCGGCAGGGGGAGGCGAAGGACCACCGGTCCCGCTTCCGCTCGGACGAGGTGATGAACCATGTCGAGGAAGCCGTCCTGGACCGGGTCGCCCTGCTGTACCCGGACGTCTTCGCGGAGCTGGAGCGGTTCCGCGAGCGGCACGCGGACTTCCTCGACCCGGGGATCACGGCCTTCGAGCGCGAGATCCAGTTCTATCTGGCCTACCGGGCGTTCACCGCGCCGCTGGAGCGGGCCGGGCTGCCGTTCTGCCTGCCCGAGGTGCTGGAGGGTGCGAAGGGCGACCGGGAGCTCGCCGCGGAGGGGATGTTCGACCTCGTGCTCGCGGACAAGCTCGTCCGGGAGGGGGCCGAGTCGGTGCTCAACGATTTCCGGCTGAGCGGGCCGGAGCGGTTCCTCGTCGTGTCGGGGCCGAACCAGGGCGGCAAGACGACGTTTGCCCGTGCGTTCGGACAGCTGCACCACCTGGCCGCGCTCGGCTGCCCGGTCCCCGCGCGGCGGGCCCGGCTCCTGCTGTGCGACGGGCTGTTCACCCACTTCGAGCACGGCGAGCGCCTCGACGACCCCGGCGGAAAGCTGTACGACGACCTCCTCCGCGTGCACGCCGTCCTGGAGCGGGCGGCACCGGGCGGCGTCGTCGTCCTCAACGAGGTGTTCACCTCCACCACCCTCGACGACGCCGTGCTGCTCGGCGCTCGCACCCTCGAACAGTTCATCGACCGCGGCCTGATCGGCGTCTGCGTCACCTTCGTCGACGAACTGTCCAGGCTGGGCGAGGCCACCGTCAGCATGGTCGCCGCCGTCGACCCCGCCGACCCGGCCGTGCGCACCTTCCGCATCGGACGCGGCCCCGCCGACGGCCTCTCCCACGCCGTCGCCGTCGCCGAACGCCACGGGCTCACCCACGACCGCCTGCGCGCCAGGATCCGGCCGTGAGGGCGCGGCTCCTGCACCGCGACCGCGACCCGGCCTGGGACACCGCGCCCGGCCCGCAGGAGGACGACCTGACGCGGGACCTGGACCTCGGGACGCTGTACGCGGCGATGGCCGACGGCGACGCCTTCCTGTACGAATGCGCCCGCCGGGTCATGATGTCCCCGCTCACCGACCCGGAGGAGATCCGCTACCGGCAGGACGTCCTGGCCGACTGCCTGCGGCAACCGGAGACGGTCCGCGAGCTGTACGCCCTGGCCACCGAGGCCCTGGCCCGCGAGAAGCGCGTCTTCGGCAGCTTCGTACGCTCCCCCGAGGCGTCCCTCGCCCGCTCGCTGGACGTCCTCGCTCTGTTCCTCGAACTCCTCCAGCGGCTGCGGCACCTGGCCGACACCCGTGCCGGGGAGTTCCGCTCCGCCGGGTTCCGCCGGTTCTTCGCCATGCTGGCCACCGAACTCGACGACGACTGCCTCACCCGGCTGCGCGGCCACGCCGAGCGGCTGCGCTTCCGCGGCGGTGTCCTGGTCAGCGCCCGGCCGACCAGTGGCTGCCGGGGCGCGGGGTACGTGCTGCGCGAACCGCCGCACAAGCGCGGCTGGCGCGACCTGTTCACCTCCTCCGGGCCCCCGGCGTACACGTACCACCTGCCCGAACGCGACGAAGCCGGGGCCAGGGCGCTCGGCGAGCTGCGTGGGCGTGGCCTCGACCTCGCCGCCGACGCGCTGGCCCGCTCCTGCGACCACATCCTGGCCTTCTTCACCGCGCTCCGCCGCGAACTGGGCTTCTGCACGGGCTGCCTCAACCTGCGCGCGGTGCTCGCCGCCCGGGGCGCGCCGGTGTGCCGCCCCGATCCCGCGGCACCGGGCACACCGGTCCTCACCTGCCGCGGCCTGTACGACGTGTGTCTCGCGCTGCGCGGCGCCGGGCCCGTCGTCGGCAGCGACGTGGACGCGGACGGGGCCCGGCTGCTGGTGGTCACGGGGGCCAACGAGGGCGGCAAGTCCACCTTCCTGCGTGCCGTGGGACTGGCCCATCTCATGGCGCAGAGCGGCATGTTCGCCGCCGCCGACTCCTTTGCCGCCGACCCGCGCGACCAGGTGTTCACCCACTTCCGGCGGGAGGAGGACCCGGACATGGTCAGCGGCAAACTGGACGAGGAGCTGGCGCGGATGAGCGGCATCGCCGACCGCCTCACCGCGCGCGGCCTCGTCCTGTTCAACGAGTCGTTCGCCGCCACCGACGAGCGGGAGGGCGCGGAGATCAACCGGCAGATCCTGCGCGCCCTGACCGAGGCGGGGGTGAAGGCGGTGTGCGTCACCCATCTGTACGAGCTGTCCCACGGCCTGTACACACACCGCCCGCACGGCGCCGGCACCGTGTTCCTGCGCGCCGAGCGCACCCCCGACGGCCGCCGCACCCACCGGCTGGTCGAGGGCCCGCCCGAGCCCACCGCCCACGGCGCCGATCTGTACGCGCGCGTCTTCGGCGAGCGGCCGGCGGCTCCGGTGGGCGCGGCACTCCTCGACGAGCGCGGAACGGGACGCCCATGGACTGGCTGCGCACCGCGGTCACGGCCGATCTGATCGGCCTGGCCGCCAACTTCGACAACTGGGGGGTGGGCCTCGCCTACGGCGTCGCCGGGATCAGGTTCCCGCACCGGATCAACGCGCTCGTCAACACGGTCGGCCTGGCCAGCGTTCTGTTGGGCGCGTACGGCGGAGACCTCGTCTCCCGCCGGGTGCCCCCGGCCGCCGCCGGCCTGGTCGCGTGCGGGGTGCTCGTGTCGGTGGCGCTCCTCTACCTGTACCAGATGTACGTACGGCCCCGCCGCGTCCACCGCACCGCACCGCCGGTGTCCGCACCCCCCGGCCCGCGCCAGGGCCTGCTGCTCGGTGTCGGCCTGTCGTTCACCAATGTCGCCAACGGCTTCGGGGCCACGGTCTCGGCGGCGGTCCCGCTGTGGGGCGTCGCCGCGGCCGTCACGTTCTGGGGCTACGCGATGATCTGGCTCGGCAACAGACTGGGGACCGGGGTGGCCGCCAGGGTCGTCGGCGCCTGGTCGCCCGCCGTCGCCGCCGCCGTGCTGATCGGTGTCGGCGTGCACGAGGCGACCGGGACATAGCGCGGCTCCGGGCCCGCGTCGCCCGGCCGTACGGTCACTTCGAGGGCACCGGACGGTACAGGAGCAGGGCGGCGGGCGCCGCCGTCAGGGTCAGTGTGTCGGGGGCGGCGGCCGCCTCGCCGTCGTAGGCGTAGGTCAGGCCGCGCAGACCGGCCAGCCGCAGCCGGGGCACGACGTGCTGTTCGGGAAGGGCGAGCGCGTGCGGTGCGTCGACCGCCTCGGCCAGCAGGGCGACCAGCCGGCCGTGCCGCTGCCCGGCGTCCGCGTCGAGCAGCCGCACGTCGAGCAGGCCGTCCGACAGCCGCTCGCGCGTCGGCAGGGCGTGCAGGGAGTGCTGCCGGTACACGCCGTTTCCCGCGAAGAGCAGCCAGAGGCGGCGTGGCGTGCCGTCCAGGCGCAGCGCGAAGGGCCGGGCGGTGCCGCTCGCGAAGGGCAGCGCCAGCGCGGTGGCGGCCCGCCGTCCGCAGCGGGGGCGGACCAGTTCCCGGAAGCGGACCAGATCGGCGTAGGCGCCCAGGGCGAAGGTGTTCAGGAACACCCGGGGCGGCCGGTGGGCGCCCGGCGTGCCGATCAGGGCCACGTCGACGGCCGCTCCCCGGCCCTCTTCCACGGCGGTGGCCGCCACGGAGACGGAGCGCAGACCGGCCGCGGCGGCGAAGTGGTCGAGCGCGCCGCCGGGGAAGACGGCGAGCGGGAGGCCGTGGCGCAGCGCGGCGCGGGCCGCCGCGTTGACCGAGCCGTCGCCGCCGACCACCCCCAGCGCCCCGCCCGCCTCGGCCGCCGACCGGGCGGCCGCCTCCAGGGCGGCGGGCAGGCCGCCGGGGGAGCGGACGGTGACCGGGCGGGCCCGGGGCAGCAGGCTCCGCAGCTCGGCGAGGGCGCGCTCCGCGCCGGTGGCGGCCGGGTTGGCCACCACCCGCAGTCCGGCCCCGCCGGGCAGCGGCCGTATGCGGGACGGGTCCGCGCGCCCCGTCGGCGCCGGACGGCCCCGCCGCTCCGCGGCCATGGCGCGCTCAGCCCCGTCCGGACGTCACCGGGAACGGAACGGGGGGAGCGGGGGCGGCGCCGACAGGGCGCGGGTGACCCGCGTGCCGTTCCGCGGGCGCCACAGGTTGCCCAGGTAGGGCGCGTACCGGCGCCCGCCCCGGTGGAAGAGGCCCGGCAGATGGCCCGCCAGCGGCGGCTTCATGTCGAGAGCGCGCAGCCGGGAGAACGCCACGAATTCGGCCGTCATGCCCTCCTCACGGGAGGAGGGCGTCTGGCCGGGCGCGCCGTCTGCGGTGAACACCAGGTCCACGGTCCGCCGCCCGGTGTCCGGGTCGACGGCCTCCAGGACGAACGCGACCCGGGCCGGTTCCACCGCGAGGCCGGTCTCCTCGCGGGTCTCGCGGCGGGCGCAGGCCACCATGCTCTCGCCCGCGCGGGGGGTGCCGCCGGGCAGCACCCAGTCGTCCGCGCCCCGGGCGGTGCGGTGGACGAGCAGCACCGACTCGCCCCGGAAGACGACGGCGGAGCAGCGCAGCAGGACATCGTCGGGCATCCTCATGCCGATCTCCTCGCAGATGATGTGCGGGTGTTACCGGTAGAGGCCATCAGCAGGAGGTCCTGCGGTTGTGGCGAGCCCCATCGCCATGGCGATGCCCTCCTATTGTGGCGTACGTCCCCGGTCCGTCCGCAAGTCCTCCGCGCGGTCCGGCGGACCCCGCGCGCGGCCCGGCCGGTCACGCGATGCGCAGCCGGATGCCGACCCAGGTGGTCGCGACGCCGCCCGCCGCCATGGCCAGCGCCCACAGGACGGGGCGGGCGGTCAGGAGACGGGCGAGCATGGCGCCGAGGCAGGACAGGGCGAGGACGGCGAGTGCCACGACGATCCACGGCGGGCCGGGCAGGACCGCGCCCAGCGCGAGCGGCAGCGCGGCCCCGGCGAAGCTGGACACACAGGCGACGAGCGCGGCGCGCCAGGACCGCAGCAGGGCGAGCCGCCCCAGGTGCGTGGCGGCCATCTTCCGGCCGCGGCCGAGGCTGAGCTGCCGGGTGATGTGCGCGAGATGGGCCCGGCGTTCGGCGTAGTCGGCCACCATGACGGTGAAGGCGGCGGTGACCAGCGCGGCGCAGCCGACCCGCACCGCCAGGCTCCAGCTGACCGGGGTGCCGGACCCGGTGAGGGAGGCGGAGGCGAGGGTGAGGGCGTTGAGCAGGCCGTCGGTGATCCCGAGGACGAGGGGGAGCCGGACGGCCCCGGCGGCCTTCGTGAGGGAGACGGTCATCTCTTGCGGGGGGTCCGGTCGAGTGTGTAGGCGCCCGCGACCACCTCGTCGGTGCTGTGCACGACGGCACCGGCGTGCTCGATGGCCCGCTGGATGGCCGTCAGGTCCAGGGCGTCGCCCTCGATGGTGACGTCGGTCCCGATGGTCTCGACGTCGATCTCGGTCACGGAGATGTTGACGGCCTGGACGCCCGGCACGTTCTCGATCTTCTGCGCCAGATGGGTGAGGCTCGGCTCGCTGATGGCCATGTCGACATCGAGGACCAGTCGGCGGATCGGCATGAGCGGTGTCCTTGTCGGAGTGCCTGCGTGTCCTGTCGGTGTGCCTACGCGTCGGACCGGTCGTCCGGGGTGAAGCGGACCAGTTCGCATTCCTCCAGGATGGCCGCCCCTTCGGAGACGATCCCGTCGAGCTCCGGCAGGAACGCCCGTACCTTCTCCGGGGAGTCGGCGAAGACGACCGCCATGGGCAGGTCCTCGCTCAGGGACAGGATGCGCTGGGTGTGGATGCGGGAGTGGGCCCCGTAGCCCTCGACCCCGCGGAAGACGCTGGCCCCGGCGATGCCGGCCTTGTGCGCGCGGTGCACGATCTCGGTGGCCAGGGGCTTGTGGTGCACGGTGTCGTTCTCGCCCACGAAGACGGTGACCTTCAGGCCGGGGCGGGTGTGCCTGCTCATGTGCGGTTGCTCCGTTCGGTTGATGTACTGCTCGGAAGTGCCGGGTGCGGGGGCGTTCTCACCCGGTGTCCTCGGGGGGCGCCGCGGCGGGGACCACGAGCACGGGCAGGGCGGCCCGCTCGGTCACCCGCCGCACCACGTCGCCCAGCGGCCGGGCCCGCAGATGGCTGTCCGCGCCGTGGCGGCCCAGGACGATCAGGTCGCAGCCGTGCTCGGCGGCACTCGCGACGAGGTCGGCGGCGATGTCCGTGCCGGTGCCCCAGTCCAGTCGGAGCTGCCCGGCGAAGGGCGGCAGCGCCTGCCACGCCCGGTCGAAGCGCTCCTGCACCCAGGCGCGCTGGGCGCCGAGGTCGCGGGTGCGCTCACCGCCGGTCTCGGTGTGCTCGGACGGTACGAGCACGGCGCGCACCAGGACGCCGCCCCGGTCGCCGGCCAGCGCCACCGCGGCCGCCAGCGCCGCGCGGGCGGCGGGCGAGGCGTCCCAGCCGACGAGGATCCTGTGGAACGGTGACGCGGTCATCGGCTTCCTCCTTCACCGGGCCGGGCCGCGGGAACGACCGCCGCAGGGCCGGTCATGACAGGGCCGCCACGAGGGCCAGGGCGCCGACCAGGACGATCAGCATGTAGGTCAGATAGGCGTCCAGGCGGCCGCACTGGAGGCGCTTGGCCGCGGCCACCAGCGCGCGCAGCGGACGGTAGAACGGCTGGTACAGATACACCTCGACGACCTCCACCACGTCGGACGCGTAGTCGAGGGTGCCTCCGGTCGCCGCCGTGCGCACCGGCCCGGCGCCCTCCGGTCCCGGTTCCCCTTCCGGTTCCGGTGCCGGAGGGTCCCCGGTGCCCGGTCGCGCGGCGACGGCGGGTGCGATGCCGGTGGGTGTGGCGCGGGTGCGGGTGCGCAGCACGGCGCCCAGGACACGCCGGGTCGGGTTGGCGTACCCGAAGGGGGTGTACCGATCGTCGCCGTGCACACCGCCGCTCGCCGAACGCCACGCCGGCACCCGCCGCACCCGCAGGGCCCCGCCGCGCGAGGCCGCCACCAGCAGCACCAGGACGCCCGCGCACAGCACCGGCATCACCACCCACAGCCAGCTCGGGGAGAGGCTGGAGAACCCGGCGAAGACGGGCTGCACGACCCAGGGCGAGACCAGCGCGCCCAGGGTGGCGTCCCGCGGCACCAGCGGTTCGAGACCCGCGCTGATCACCCGTAGCTGAAGCGGTGTCAGGGCGGCGGCGGCCAGGCCGCCCAGGGCCAGCAGCAGGACGCCCGCGCGCCCCGCGATCCCCAGGTCCGCCCGGCACGGGGCACGGCGGGCCGGACGGTCGTCCCGGGGGCCGAGGACGACCATGCCGACGATCCGGACGAAGGTGACCGAGGCGAAACCCGCGGTCAGCGCGATCAGGGCGCCCGCGACCGCGAGGGCGAGTCCGTAGGGGAAGGCGGAGTACCGGAACTGCTGCATGAGGCTCTCCAGCAGGAACCACTCCGAGACGAAGCCCGCGGTGGGCGGCAGCCCGGCGAGGGTGACGGCACCGGCGGCGAGCCCGCCGGCCGCCCACGGCAGCCGGCGCGCGGTGCCGCGCAGCTGTTCGAGGTCGCCGGTACCGGCGTCCGACTCGACGGCCGCGGCTCCGGCGAAGAGCAGTGTCTTGGCGACCGCGTGCGCGATCGTCTGGAGCGTGGCGGCGAGCAGCCCGGCGGCGGTGAGCCGTTCGCTGCCCGTGAGCGCGCCGACGAGCGCGACGGCGTACCCGGTGCAGATCAGGCCCGCGTTCTCGATGCTGGACCAGGCGACGACCCGCTCAAGTCGGGCCTGCACGGCCGCGTGCGCGATGCCGAGGAACGCGGTCAGCGCGGCCAGCAGAAGCAGGGTGACGGCGAGCCAGGCGGGCGGCGGACCCAGCAGCGCGAAGGTGCGCCACAGACCGTAGAAGCCCGCGTTGACGGCGACGCCGGCCAGCACCGGGCGCAGTCCCGCGGGCGCGGCGGCGTAGCCGCGGGGCAGCCACACCTGCACGGGGACCAGCCCGGTCTTGACGGCGAAGGCCAGGACGAGCAGCGCCCAGGTGGCCGAACGCGCGGTGCCCGCGGGCAGCTCCGCGAGCCCGGCGAGGGAGAAGTCCCCGGTGCGGGCGGTGCCCGTCAGCAGACCGAGCAGGAGCGCGGCACCGGACACCTTGCCGAAGCCGAACGTCGCCACGGCCGGACCGATGCGGCGGTGCCCGGCCGCGGTCAGCAGATAGAAGCCGAGGGTGATGCCCTCCCAGGCCATGACGAACAGGAAGACGTTGTCCGCGCTCTCCACCACGGCCACGGAGGCGAGGACCAGGGCGTGGTAGGCGGCCGGGCCCCGGCCGGGCCGCCGCGCGGACGCCCAGCCCGCCGCGGTGAGACAGGCGGCGACGGCGACGGCGAACGTCAGCAGCCAGAACAGCCCCGAAAGACGGTCGACGCGCAGGGCGGCCGTGCCGAACCCCAGAGTGTCGCCGAGGTCCAGGCGCGGGGCGCGCCCCGTCCGGCCCAGGGCGAGCGCGCCCACCGCCGCCAGGCAGCCGCTGCCCGCCGCGCACAGCAGATACGGCACGGCGTACGGCGCTCGCCGCCCCGGCAGGACGTCGAAGAGAGCGGCGGCGGCGAACAGCAGCAGACCGGCCGCGATCAGCTCACTCACCCCGGCCTCCCTCCGTCGTCTCGCCGTCCGGCGGCTCCCGGTCCGCGCGGCCGAGCCGGCCGGTGGCCAGCAGCAGCGCCTGGAGCAGCGAGAACGGGCTCGGCGGCGACCCCGGCACCCAGATGTCGACGTCCAGCAGGCCGCCGATGCCCGAGTGCGTCGCGTAGGACCCGGCCCACATGCCGCCGCTGCACGCGTCGGTGCCGGCGGCGATCACCACGACGGGTTGCGCGGTCGCCTCGTAGGTGCGCCGCAGCGGCGCGGCCATGCCCCGCGCGCCCGCCCCGGTCACCATGAGCACATCGGCGTGGCGCGGACTGGCCGTCAGGAACAGGCCCAGCCGATGGATGTCGTAGACCGGGTTCGTCAGGGCGGCGATCTCCCACTCCTCGCTGCCGTCGGAACCGGCGTCCACGTGCCGGATGTGCAGGGAGCGGCGGAAGCGCGCGGTCCGCGCCGCGAGCCGGGCCCGCAGAGCGGCGACGGCCGCCTCGTCCTCCGGCACCCGGGGCACCACGAGCGCCGCCCGCGCGACGGCGGCCGTCGCGGCGCCGGACGCCCGTGCGAACACGTCGGGGCGGACCCGGACACAGCGCCGGCACAGCACGCAGCGCCCTCGGTCCAGCCGGGGCGTGCCGTCGGACGCGGCGTCCAGCGCGCCGGTGGGGCAGATCCCGTCGAGCTCGGCGCGGGTGACGCGGGGCGCGGCGGGCCGCACGGTCACGGCGGCCGGGAAGTCCCGCTCGTACGGGTCGGTCCCGCGGGGGTAGCGCGTGGTGACGATCCCCTCCCGCAGCCCGCGCACGAACCAGGGCGTCACAGCGCCACCCCCGCGATCGAGAGACCGAAGCTCGCCTCGATGAACGGGAAGTCGGTCAGGACGTCCCCGGCGAACACCTCGTGGAACAGCACGAGGTTGTGGAAGGAGGCCGACCGCGGCACACAGCGGCTGATCCGGCCCTCCCGCAGCCGCAGCAGGTACAGCGTCTCGCCCTGCGGTGCCTCGGCCGAGCCCACCGCGAACCCGCTCGGCGCGTCCGGGACCGGGACGCACAGGGCCGCGTCGCCGTCGAGGGCGCGCAGTTCGCCGCTGGTCTGGTGCAGCAGCTCGAAGGAGCGGGTGAGCTCCGCCCCGCGGACCAGGGTGCGGGCCATGACGTCGCCCTCGGCGAACTCGGGCGGCGCGCCGAGCCCCAGGGACGGATAGGCGTCGTACGGGCGTTCGTAGCGGACGTCGGGGCCCGCTCCCGAGGCCCGGCCGAGCGGTCCGAGCGCGCCGTGCGCGCGGGCGACGGCCGGCGGCAGCGGGCCGGTGCCGCGCAGCCGGTCGAGGAAGGAGGGGGTGTGCAGGGCGGCGCGCCAGTCGGCCCGCACGGCGTCGCGCAGCGCGGCGAGCGCGCCGTCGAGAGCGGCGGGGGACAGGCACGGCAGACCGCTGACACCGCCGGGCACGACCGCGCCCCGCCCGAAGCGGCTGCCGCACAGCCGGCCGGTCAGCCGCAGGACGCGCTCCTTGTGCAGGGCGAACCGGGCGGTGGCGACGGCGAGTCCGGCGGCGTCGGTGAGTTTGACCATGACGTCGAGATGGTTGGCGACCCGCTCCAGTTCGGCGTAGAGCACCCGGACCAGGCGGGCCGCCCAGGGCACGGTGAGACCGGCGCACCGCTCGACGGCGTGGCAGAACGCGAGGGCGTGCGCGACCGAGGCGGTGCCCTCGACGCGCTCGGCGGCCGCCATGCCGTCCTCGACGGTGCGGCCCTCGAAGCGTTTGGAGACGCCGCGGTGCTTGTGGAACACACGGATCTGGACCCGCGGGATGTCCTCGCCCGGGGTCTCCACCAGGTACTCGACGGACTCCACGACTCCGGAGCGCACCGGGCCGTGCGGGATGGTGAACACGCCCGGACCGATGACCGCGCGCGGGAGCGCCGACTCGTCGGGCACGAGCGGGCCCGGGGCGCGCGCGGTCCCGGGCAGCGGGGTCCGGCCGGGCTCCTGGAGCGGCAGCAGCAGCGGGTCGAGCCGCGGATGACCCTCGGGGACGACGCCGAACAGGTCGTGCAGGGCCCGCTCGTACCAGAACGCGGCCGGGAGCCACGGGCTCAGCGACGGATACGTCAGGCGTCCCGGCGGCAGGACCGTCTCCAGCACCAGCGGCTCGGCCCCGCCGCTCGGGAACAGCACGGCGAGCAGCCGTACCGAGCCGTCCGCCCCGCCGCTGCCGAACAGGCCCGCGAACCGTGCTCCGGGCCGCCCCTCGCCCGCCGCCGTGCCCCGCAGCACCCGGCCCCAGGCGGCGGTGCTCAGCCGCCGTACGCCGCTGTCCGGTGCCGGTGCCGGTGCGCTCATGACACGCCTCCCAGTTCCGCCGCGCCCCGGGCCAGCAGCGCGGCCAGCGCGTCGGGCGGGTGCACGCCCAGGACCACCAGGGCCACCAGGCCCGCCGCCACCGGCACCACCATCCACACACTGCGCGCGCCCGGCTCCCCGGCTCCCGGCGCGCCGTCCGCGGGGGCCGGGGTGAGCACGACCTGGGTGGCGGCGACCGCCAGCCCGAAAAAGGCCAGCGTCACCAGCACCACGAGCACCGCTGCCACCCCGTGGTGCCCCGACTCGAGGCCGCCCGCCACGATCTGGAACTCGCTGCGGAAGATCCCGGACGGCGGCAGCGCGGACAGCGCCAGGACCGCGGCCAGGAACATCGGACCCGACCAGGGCAGCACCCGGGCGGCGCCGCGCAGCCGGCGGATCTCCTTGGTGCGGTACGCGCGCACCAGCGCACCGGCGCCCATGAAGGCGTTGCCCTTCGCCGCCGCGTGCGCCAGGACGTGCAGCAGCACACCGGCCAGCGCGATCGGCGCGCCGAAACCGACACCGACGGTGAGGATCCCCATGTGCTCGACGCTGGAGTACGCGAGCAGGCGCTTGATGTCGTGCTGGTCCAGGACGTACAGGGCGGCCAGCAGCAGCGAGGCGACCCCGAGGACCAGCAGCACGGTGCGCGGGAAGTGCGGGCCGAGCGTGCCCGCGGCCACCTGGTAGTAGCGCAGGACGGCGTAGAAGCTGACGGCGAGCAGGGAGCCGGAGAGCATCGCGGAGACGGTGCTCGGCGCCTCGGCGTGCGCGTCGGGCAGCCAGGTGTGCACCGGCACCAGCCCCGCCTTGGTCCCGAATCCCAGCACGGCCAGGACGAAGGAGAGCCGCACCGCGGTGTGCGGCAGGCGTGTCGCCGCCTCCAGCAGCGGGGCGAACCCCAGGTCGTACGTCTGCCCGAGCACCCGGGAGCCCGCGTAGTACATGAAGATCGTGGCGAGCAGCGCGATGCCCAGCCCCGCCGAGGCGAGCAGCACATACTTCCACGCCGCCTCGGTGGCGCCCTCGGTGTTCTCCACGGCCACCAGCAGGGCCGAGACGACGGTGGTCACCTCGACGGCCACCCACAGCAGGGCCAGCCCGTCGACCAGCGGCGCGCACAGCATCGACCAGGCGAACAGGTTGAGGCCGACGTAGAAGCGGCGCGCGTAGCGGGGGAAGTCGCGGCTGCGCTCGTCGTGGCGCAGATAGCCGACGCTGTGCGCGGCGCAGCAGGCGTAGACGAACGCGGTCGCCAGCACGAACACGGTCGACAGAGCGTCGGCCCGCAGGATGCCGGTGTGCAGGGCGTGCCGGCCGCCCTGGGGAACGAGGGCACAGGCGAGCACGAAGCAGGAAGCGCCCGAGGCCACGGTCAGGCACTGCGTCAGGCGCACCGGCGCGGTCAGGGCGGCCGCCGCCGGGAGCAGCGGCAGCAGGGCCAGCAGGGTCAGTACGGCGGTCACGGTCTCTCCTCGCCTCCCCTCAGCCCTGGAGCGAGGTCAGGGACTCGGTGGACAGGGACGCGGTGCGGTGGTGGTGCACGCGCATCAGCACGCCGAACACCACGACGGCCACCAGCAGGTCGAACAGGAACGCCACCTCGATGATGAGCGGCATACCGGCGGCCACCACCAGCGAGGCGAGCGAGACGCCGTTCTCCAGCGAGTAGAACCCGACCGCCTGCGAGACGACGTCGCGCCGCACGATCATCAGGACGAACGCGACCAGCACGACGGACACCGACAGGCCGAGCGCGGCGGGCGGCAGGAACCGGCTGCGCAGATCCAGCGAGCCGACCGCGAAGAACCCGAACCCGGCGAGCGCCAGCGACAGCAGGGTGGCGGCGGCCACCCCGATCGCACCGGACCCGGCGATCTCCACCCGGGCGTCGCGCAGCAGTCGACCGATCAGCCACGGCACCGCGACCACCTTCAGCAGCAGCGACACCACGGCCAGGGCGTACAGCTCGGGCAGGTCGCGTGCGGCGGCCACGATCACCGCGAGCACCGACACCAGGAAGGACTGCACCGCGTACAGACGCACCTGGGAGCGGGACAGGGAGGCCCGCAGCATCGCGAACTCGGTCAGCAGGAGCAGCACCGCAATGGTGTTGGTGGCGCCCTCGAAGGTGGTGGGCGCGGTGCCGGCGGCGAGCGGTGGAGTCATCAGCCGCCTCCCAGATAGAGGGTGAACACCGCGAGGACGGCGAGCAGGAACGCGGCCGCGACGAACTCACTGATCCTGAAGAGGCGCAGTTTGGCGAAGCTGTTGTCGATGACGGCCACCACGCAGCCGAGCAGCGCCGTCTTGCCGACCAGGGCGCCGATCGCCAGGACCACCGAGAGCACGCCGGTGGTGGAGGACAGTCCCCAGGGCGCCAGGAAGACATCGAGGAGGATGGTGTAGAGGATCAGCTGCTTCATCGCCGAGCCCCACTTCAGCAGCGCCAGGTGGGGCCCCGAGTGCTCGAAGGCGCGCGCCTCCTCGATCATCCCGAACTCGTTGGTCCCGGTGTGCGTCTCGACCGGGATGCGGGCCGTCTCGTAGAGGATCACCAGGAACAGCGCGGCGGAGGCCAGCAGATGCGCCGGGCGGATCACCTGGTCCCCCGAGGAGCGCACGGCGGCGGCCTGCGCGTACGGCAGATCGGTCGCCGTGATCATGGCGACGGTGAACACCACGAACAGCATCACCGGCTCGGTGATCGCCCCGAACGTCTTGGACCGGCTCGCTCCCAGCTGCGCGTACGGGCTGCCGCTCTCGGCCGCCGCGACAGCCACCGAGAAGCTCGCCAGTGCCAGCAGGAAGCTGCCGCCGATGATGTCGCCCGCGTAGCCCAGCGGCAGCCCGAACGTGGTCAGGACCGGGATGAGCAGCGGCACCGTCAGATAGCAGCACATCGCCACGACCGGGGCGGCCAGGAAGAACCGGCTCGCCCCGTACGGCGCCAGCGACTCCTTGCCGAACAGCTTCACCAGATCGTGGTACGGCTGCGACACGCGCGGCCCGCGCCGTCCCTGGAGCCGCGCCTCGACCTTCGCGATCCACCCGGACAGCCCGGGAGCGGCGACCAGCACCGTCAGCGGCTGGAGCGCCTGCACCAGGTACGGCGAGAGGGTCACCGCCACGGCGGCCCCCAGCCGTCCGGCCCCGGACGGCGCGTACGGAGCCGGGCCCGGTCCGCCCGCGGAGCGCGGCGGGCGAGGTCCGCGAGGGCCAGGCAGGTCCGGCCGAACAGCCAGCCGCCCAGCACGTCGGCGGGCCGGTGCGCGCGCAGCGCCAGCCGGGCCGCCGCGACGGCGCAGCAGATCCCCGTCGCCGCGCGGCGGTCCTCCAGCGCCAGCGCCCAGGCGACGAGGGCGGTCATGGTGTGCCGGGACGGGAAACTCGCCCCGTGGACGCGGGTGCGGCGCTCCTCGGCGGGGGGGCCGCGGCCGGTCCACGGCCCGGCTCAGCAGCCGTCGGCCGGTCCCGGCGGCGGCGAGCACCGCCGCCGGGACCAGTCGCCCCCCGGGTCCGTGCCGGTGCGGCGGCAGCGCGCAGCGGACGGCGACGACGGTCCAGGCCACCGGGGCGGAGCCCGCCGCGCCGACGGCCCGCCACGCGCGGACCGCGCGCCCGCCGCGCACCGGCGCGGGCGACCAGCGGTCCTCCCACCCGGTGAGCCGCTCGTCGCGGACGGCGGCGGTCAGCAGGCCCAGGCACAGCACGTCCAGGGCCGCCGTGCGCGCGGCGCCGCCGGTCACGGCGGTCACGGCGCCTCTCCCGGGGGCGGTGTCCGGCCCGTCGGCGCGCCGGGGGAAGCGGCGGTGACGGCTCGTGGGCACCACGGCCGTGACGTACCGCCCGGGGACGGTCGTCGCGGCCCGGCTCAGGCATCCGGCGGTGCGCACCACCGCGCACTCGGCGACGGCGGCGGAGGCAGCGGCGTGCGCCATGGCCGCCGACAGCTCGGCGAAGGGCCCGGTCACCGTCAGGTTGCCCGCGAGGTCGGCCTCGTCCGCGTACAGCAGGGCGACGTCGCAGCGCAGCGACGCCTTGTGCGCGAAGGGCAGTGGCCCCAGGCGCAGATGCGCGGGCTTGTCCCGGGCCTGGTCCGGGCGCGGCGTCCGGATGGCGGTGTGCACCTCGCCGGGCGAGTAGAAGTCGTCCACACCCGCGGCCCCCGCCCGCAGGCCCTCCGTCATCTCCTGCACCGTGAGCCATTCGACCGGCACCGGCGCCGCGGACCCGAAGCCGCCCTCGGCGGGGGACGGGACGGCGACCGTGCAGCCGCTGAACCTCCCGTCGGCCATGAGCCGTCGGACCTGGGGCGAGTCCAGCGCGGTGCGGGCGCACAGGAGGCGCAGACCGCGCGGACCGGACGCGGGGAGGCGGGCGAGCAGCGACTCGGGCAGGGGCGGACCGCCGAGGGCGAGCGTCGCCCCCTCGGCCAGGCCGGGCAGAGCGGCCAGGGCGCGGGCCGGTTCCCTGACGATGTCGCGGGGTGTGGGCATGGCACGGGTCCTCCGCGTCGGCGGGACCTCCGGCCCCGCGGCGGTCTCCGCGCCCGGCGGCAGGCAGCACCATCTGGCGGGCCGCCGCCGGGAGCGGGCGGGCAACTGCGGACAGCGGCCGGGCCGCCACCGGACGAGCGGGGTCCGCGACCGGGAGCGGTGCGGGCACGACCGGCGGGGGCGGCCACCACCGGGTGGCCGTGCCGCACACGGGCGGCGGGCCGCCCCGCCGGGCCGGACCCGGCGTGCGCGGAGCGGCCCTGGTGGCGCGGTCTGTGCGGCAGCGTCGGCCATGGTGCTGTCCTCCTCCGGTGTGCGGGCGCACGCGGGACGAACGGGACAGGAACCATTGGCCTCTCGGCGGTTCGGTCACCGGGGCACCGGGGACCACGGCGGGATCCACCACCGTTCGGCGCAGCGGGCGCGCCTTCTCGGTTCACCGTAACCGCCGGGGCGGCGCCTGTCCGCTCGTGCGGTCCGAACAGGTCAGGCGGGGCTCGGGCCGGGCGGTGTCGCGGCACGGCGGCGTTCCGGCCGCGCCCCGCCCGCGCCCGCCGTCTGCGCCCGCCCGCGTACGCACGCGGGCGCGGTCCGCCGAAGAAGGGCCGCCGCCGGGTCGGACGGCCCGAACCGTCCGACCCGGCGACGGCCCGTGCCGTCCCGCGAAGACCTGGTCGTCCCCCGGTGACCTGTGCCGTCCCGCGACGGCGGATGCCGCCCCGCGCCGTCCCGTGCCGCGCGCGGCGGCGGACCTGTGGCGCCGTCAGCCGCGGGCGGCGCGGCGTCGGCGGCGCAGCAGGAGCGTGCCGACGCCCGCGCCCGCGGCGGCCAGGGCGCACCCGGCGGCGACGACGGGCCCGGGGGACACGGGGGCGGCGCCCTCCCCGGTGTCCGCCGCGCCCTTGGGCAGCGTCACCGGGGCGGACGCGGCGGTTCCGGGGACGGTGGCGGCGTGCGCGCCGTGTCCGGACAGCCAGGCCGAGAAGCCCGCGATCTCCGACTCCTGGCCGGTGACGCCGGTGGCGGCCGCCGACCGCAGCTCGGCGTGCACGGCGCGGGCCTGCGGCTCCAGGAACTGGATCAGACCGGAGGTGTGGAGCGGGATCATCATGTCGGCGTACGCCCGGTCGAAGCCGGTGCCCTCGCCGGTGCCGCGCAGTCCGGACAGCAGGCGCTGCACCTCCTGCTCCAGCGCGGCCAGCGTGGTGCGGACATCGGGGGAGAGCCTGGCCAGGGCCTGGGCCGGTGTCATCGCGTACCACTGCCGCAGCCAGCCGGTGAACTGCTCCACCTGGCGCTGGTGCGCGGTGAGCAGGGTCTGGGCACGGGCGCGCAGGGCGCTGTCCGTGCCGCGGTCCAGTTCCAGGCGGGCCATGGCGACGGCCGCTTCGTCGTGCGCGATGATCCCCGCGAGGAACGCGGTCTCCAGGTCCGCGCCGCGCAGCGCCGTCAGTTTCTCGCCGAGCCGGCAGGCGAGCGGCGAGACGGACGCAGCCCCGCCGTCCCCGGCGCGGGCCGCGGGGGACGCGGCGGGGACCGCCGGGGGAGGGGAGGCCGCCGCGGAGGACAGGGCGGTGGCCGGTGCGGCGGGTCCGCACAGGACCGCGCCGAGGGTGAACAGCACGGCGCCTCGGCGGCGCCAGGGTATGGGTATGTGCACGGCAGAGCCCTTCAGGGGGAGAGGCCGGAAGACAGCCCGGCCGGACCTGGCGCGAGCGGTTCCGCGCGGGTCACGGGCGCGGGGAGCCGTACGGGGTGACCGCGTGACCGGCTCGCTCCTCACCGTAGGTACCGTCCCGGGCACGTACCGCTCCGATGTGCTCCATCTGGACGTACGCCCTCCGGCGCCCCGTCCTACGGCCGGGCCCGGGACCGCGGATCTCCCCGCGAGGGCCGAAAGGACCGCGACCGGGGGCGCGGGGCGTAGGACTTCCGCCCGTTACGCCGCCCGGTGCCGCCCGCCTAGGGTCCTCGCCATGGATGCGACAGGGATGCTCGACGAGGCGTTGCAGCGGCTGCACCGGGCGGGTCCGGAACGGCTCGGACGGCTCACCAACCACGCCCCGATGGCGGTCGAGGCGCTGGCCGCGCACGGGCAGGCGGGCGCGGTGCACCGCTGGCTGGACCGGTACGCGGACAAGCTGGAGGAGTTCCCGGCCGCCGTCGAACCCGTCACCCGCGCCGACTGGCGCACGGCGCTCGGCGATCCGCGCCGCGTCGCCGACTGGATCGGCCACTTCACGCACGAGACGGCCGAGCGGCCCTGGCGCGAGGTGCTCACCGAGTGGTGGCCCCGGCTGCTGCCCGGTCTGTACGGCGGCTCGACCCACCCGGTGATCCGGGTGGGCCACGCCGTCCGCACCCTGCTGGGCGGGGAGGCCACCGGGCCGCGCCTGGCCGAACTCGCCCACGGCCTCGGCTACTGGGCCGCCCGGCACCGCCCCGTCACCGGCCTCGCCCCGCTGCCCGGCGCGCCCGGTGCGGCCGCCGCCCTGGACGCCGTGGTGCCCCTCACCGACCCGGAGGGCGGCTTCCCGGCCCGACTCGAACGGGTGACGGCGCTGCCCGTGTGGGCGACCGGGGTCACCGACCCCGACGAGGCGCACCGGCGGCTGACCGAACTGGTGCGCGCGGCCACCCACCGGTACGTCACCCACGGCCACGGCGAGGAGACGATGCTCGTGCACGCGGCCACCGCGCCCAACGCCGTGCTGCGCGCCCTGCCCGCGCTGCCCCGCGCCCTGTGGGTGCCGAGCCTGCGGGCCGCCTGGACGGCGTCAGCGGCGGTGACCGCGATGTACGCGCCGAAGACACCGGTGGCCTACCGCCCCTCGGGCACGTTCGCCCCGGAGGAGGTCGTCGCCCTCGCCCTGGCGCACGGCGACGAGCACGTCATCAAGCTGACCGACACCGCCCTCGACGTCGGCGGTGACCGGGCCCTCGCGGCGGCCCTGCGCGCGGTGGAACTGAGCGAACCCCTGAGGTGAGCGCCGGGCGGCCCGGCCGCCGGTCCGCCCGGCCCGGCTCAGCCCTCCGCCTCCTGCTCCGTGAGGGTCCAGGCGTACTGGAGCCAGTCCGCCACCGTGACGGCGCCGAGGCCCGCGCACACCAGCCGGGTGGCCCGGGGCGCGACGACATAGCCGCCCGTCAGCGCCCCGGCCGTCCAGACCGAGACGCAGAACGGGCAGGACACCAGGTCACCGACCGCGCGCCGGAGCCCGCTGCCGCGCGGCTCGTCCATGACCTCACCGGCCGGCAGCTCCTCCGTGCGGCGGGTGAAGGGCGCCCGTACGAAGCTGGTGACCTTGTCCTTGGTCAGCAGGCGCGAGGACTTGAACGTCGCCGCGCCCAGCAGGAGCACGTCCCAGGGCGGCACCCCGTCGGGCAGCCGCACACCTCGTCGGCGGGCCGCCGCGCCGAACAGCGCCGCCCCGGCGCCGAAGGCCGCCGCGAGCGCGGCGTAGCCGCCGAGGGGCGCCTCGTCCCCGTCGGCGTACCCGTGCCCGCCGCCCGTCACGCCGGCTCCCCGGGTGCGGCCTCGGACCGCCTGTGCCCCAGGCGCGCGGTGCGCACGTCGGCCACCGGCAGGCGGTCGTGGTCGGGCGGCGGCAGTTCGCTGCGGCCGGGGTCTTGGGCCATGGCTCTCACTTCTCCCTCGGTTCCTCAGGTTCTCCCCCGTCGGCGGTGCGGGGGGCGCCACGGCGGGACCGGCGTCCAGCCGGGCCGTCGCGCGGGTCGGTGAACGGCGAACGGTGGACGGTGAACTGCGGGCGGCGGGCGGCGGCTGGGACGGGCGGTCCTGGCTCGGGCGGTCCTGGCTCGGACGGTCCGGCGCCCAGTACGGGTGCCCGGTACCGCTGCTCAGTGCCGTCCGGGGCCGCCGCTGCCGAACGATCCGCTGCCGCCCGCGTCCCAGCGCGGACGCGGCGCCGGGGCACCGGTCCGGGTGCCCGCGTTGCCGTGGCCCGGCAGCCGGTGCGGCGTCAACCGGTCGCCGTCGTGCGGCACTTCGTCCGGCTCGCGGTTCTCCAGCACCGAGCCGACCGGGCCCGAGTCGGGCAGCCGAGGCTGCTCGTCGGGGCGCGGTGGCGCGGGCTCCCGGCGGCGGATGCGCGCGCCCATCCAGAAGGCGCCGATCAGCAGGGCCACCAGGACGAGCCCGGCGACGAACGGCCAGATGCCGATCGCGGCCCCGTGGGCCGCGGCGATGTCCAGCGGTGCGTTGTCCATGGGCCGCGGGTACCCCCGGCCCCCGCCGCGAACCCGGCCCCCGCCGCGAACCCGGCCCCCGCCGCGAACCCGGCCTCCCCCGCGAACCCGGCCTCCCCCGCGAACCCGGGCCTCACGGACCCGGCACCGCTCCGCCTCGCGCACCGGTCCCGGCCCTCCCGTGCCGCCGCCCGGGTGACTGAGGACGGCCGCGGCCCCCGCGCGCCCCGGGTTTGGCGGCCGTGGCACCGGCTACTCGCAAGGCGTGACCACGACGCATACGACATCATCGACGCCTTCGCAACAGGAACTCGTCCGGTTCCTGGAGGACCGCTTCGCGTGTGCGCAGGCGTGTACGGAGTGCGCGCGGGCCTGCGCGCTGCGCGCCAGTCTGGTGGACATCGGCCAGGGCGAGGAACTGGAGCTCCTGCGGCGCAGGGGCATCATGTGCGCGGAGGTCTGCGACGCCACGTGCAGAGTGCTGTCCGAGCAGAACAGCGAGGACGAGGCCGCCGTCCGCGCACAGCTGGAGTGGTGCGTGACCGTCTGCCTGGAGACCGCCCACGTCTTCGACCGGCACCCCGGCGCCGAGCAGGCCGCGGACGCCTGCCGCACCTGCGCCAAGACCTGCGGCGAGTTCACGGCCGGCCTGCGCTGAGCCGCAGGCGTCGCGCGCGGGCCCGCCCGGCTGTCCGGCCCGCCCGTCGACCCGCCGCGGGCGCCGCGTTAGCCTGCCTGCGTGGAGACCATACGCACGGGCGACCCCGGCCTCTTCGGCCCGGGTTCGGTGACGTGGCAGGCGCACAGCGACCCCATGATGTGGATCGCGGGCATCCGGGCCCTGTACCTCCAGGCCCTGCACCCGCGCGCGGTGCGGGGCGTGATGGAGAACTCCGACTTCCGCCGCGACGCCTGGGGCCGGCTGCTGCGCACCGCGCACTTCGTCGGCACCACCACGTACGGCACGACCGACGCCGCCGAGCGGGCGGGCGCCCGGGTCCGTAGGATCCACCGGCTGCTGTCGGCCACCGACCCGGACACCGGCGCGCGGTTCGGGATCGACGACCCCGAGCTGCTGCTGTGGGTGCACTGCGCGGAGATCGACTCCTATCTGCACGTGCTGTGGCGCTCCGGTTTCCCGCTCACCCGCGCCCGCGCCGACCGCTATGTCGCCGAGCACCGCACGAGCGCCCGGCTGGTCGGCCTCGACCCGGACACCGTGCCCGCCTCCCGCGCCGGACTGGCCGCCTACTTCGCCCGGGTCCGCCCGGAGCTCGCCGCCGGTGCCGACGCCCGCGCCGTGGACGACTTCCTGCGCCGCCCGCCCGTCCACCCGCTGCTCGTCCCGGCCCGCGAGGTGCTCTGGCGGCAGGTGGCGCACCTGGCCTACGCCTCCCTGCCCCCGTACGCGCACGACCTGTACGGCAGACCCGCCCCGGCGCCCGCCGTCGTGACCCGGCGGCTGCGGACGGCGGGCGCGCTGCTGCGCTGCGTCCCCGCGCAGGTGCGCTGGCAGCTCCCGCCCCGGCACATCCTCAGCGCGGTGGCGCGGCTCGGCCCCGGCGCCCGCCCCGCGCCCCGCCGCTCCCGCACCCCCTGACCGGCACGCCGCCCCGGCGTCCGCGGCCGCCCGCGCCCTGGCCGCCGCGGAACTCCTCGTGCTACCAAGAGCCATGAGCGCACACGAGGCATCCGGCGGCTACGACGTGGTGATCGTCGGCGGCGGGCACAACGGCCTGGTCGCCGCCGCCTACCTGGCCCGCGCCGGCCGGTCGGTGCTGGTGCTGGAACGGCTGGACCACACCGGCGGCGCGGCCGTCTCCACCCGCCCGTTCGCCGGGGTGGACGCCCGGCTGTCCCGCTACTCCTACCTGGTCAGCCTGCTGCCCGGGAAGATCCTGCGCGACCTCGGCCTGGACGTGCGGCTGCGCCCGCGCACCGTCTCCTCGTACACCCCGGCCCGGCGGGACGGCCGGGCGACCGGGCTGCTCGTGGGCGGCGGCGAGGAACGCACCCGGGAGGCGTTCGCCCGGCTCACCGGCTCGGACCGCGAGTGGCGGGCCTGGCAGCGCTTCTACGCCCTGACCGGCGAGGTCGCCCGGCAGGTCTTCCCCACCCTGACCGAGCCGCTGCCCGGCCGCGAGGAGCTGCGCCGCCGGATCGGCGACGAGGACGCCTGGCGGATGCTGTTCGAGGAGCCCGTCGGGGTGGCCGTGGAGCGGTTCTTCGCCGACGACCTGGTCCGCGGGGTGGTCCTCACCGACGCGCTCATCGGCACCTTCGCCGACGCCCACGACCCGGCCCTGCCGCAGAACCGCTGCTTCCTCTACCACGTGATCGGCGGCGGCACCGGCGCCTGGGACGTGCCGGTCGGCGGCATGGGCGCGCTCACCGACGCCCTCGCGGACGCGGCGCGCGCGGCGGGCGCCCACCTGTTCACCGGCCACGAGGCGGTCCGTATCGCCACCGACGGGCGCCGCGCCGAGGTCACCTACCGGACCGGGGACGGCGAGGGCACGGTGGATGCCCGGCACGTCCTGGTGAACGCCTCCCCGCAGGCGCTGGCCGCCCTCACGGGCGGGCAGGCGCCCGAGCCCGCCGAGGGCGCCCAGTTCAAGGTGAACATGCTGCTGGAGCGGCTGCCCCGGCTGCGGGACACCTCCGTCGATCCGCGCGAGGCGTTCGCGGGCACCTTCCACATCGCCGAGGGCTACCGTGAGCTGGCCGCCGCCCACGCCCAGGCCGCGGCGGGCGAGCTGCCCGCCGCGCCGCCCTCCGAGATCTACTGCCACTCGCTGACCGACCCCACGATCCTCGGCCCGGACCTGCGCGCGAGCGGCCACCAGACCCTCACCCTGTTCGGCCTGCACACCCCGGCGCGGCTGTTCGCCCGCGACAACGACGCCGTACGGGAGAAGCTGCTGGCCGCGACCCTCGCCCAGCTCGACGCGCACCTGGCCGAACCGCTCGCCGACTGCCTGGCGCGGGACGCCGAGGGACGGCCGTGCGTCGAGGCCAGGACCCCGTTGGACCTGGAGCGCGACCTCGGCCTGCCCGGCGGTAACATCTTCCACCGGGCGCTGAGCTGGCCCTACGCCCAGGAGGGCACCGGCCGCTGGGGCGTGGAGACCGCGCACGCCAACGTGCTGCTGTGCGGGGCGGGCGCGGTGCGCGGCGGCGGGGTCAGCGGCGTACCGGGGCACAACGCGGCCATGGCGGTGCTGGAGGGGGGACCGGCCGGGCAGGACGGCTGAATGCCCGCGTCCGGCGGGGGCACCCCGACAGGAGGAAGGATCCCGCGGCACGGCGTACGACGGAGTCCGCGGTACGACCGGGCCGCCCTCCCCGGCGGCCGCACCCCCCACAGGAGGCACCCTCATGGCCGACCTCAGCCCCATCGACCTCCAGAAGGCCCTCAGCGGCGCCGACTACCCCACCGACAAGCAGCACCTGGTGGACCGCGCCCGGAAGAACAAGGCGGACGACAAGATCGTCAGCCGGCTGGACGGTCTCCGGCAGGATCACTTCGACGGACCGAACGAGGTGCAGAAGGCCGTCTTCGACCACTGACCGTCCGTGCGCGCGACGGTCCTGCCGGACCCGCGGGCCCGCCGTCCCCACCGGGAGGCGGGCCCGTCGTCCGTGCGGCGGCCCTCGCGTGCTCAGTCGGCGGACGCCGTCCAGCCCCGCGCCTCCAGCCGGGCCGCGTCCGCCGGACGGGACTCGTCGAACAGCACCCGCCGGCGCGTCTGGACCCGCTGGGCTTCCACGTACGCGCCGCGCCCCACATAGAGGCGGTCCGTGGTGTAGCGCCAGCGCAGCGTCAGTTGCCGGGCCGCCGGGAGCGCGGCGGTCACCTCGTGCCAGCGGCGCCCGGAGTAGCCGGTGGCGGTGCCGTCCGGGTGCCGCTCGGGGGGTCCGCCGCGGCGGACGGCCGTGAACGGCACCGGCTGCCAGGCCGCGCCCCCGTCGGCGGACGCCTCCAGCACGAGCACGTCCGACTGCGGCTCGGTGTCCCACCACAGGGAGCAGCGCAGCCGCGCCCCGCCCGCCGAGGTGTCGAGCGCGGGCAGCGCCAGCGTCGCGGTGCCCGCGCTCGCCATGCCGGAGAACCAGGCCGTACGGCCCCGCTCCGGGCGGACCGCGACGGCCCGCGCCAGGTCGTTGCCGGTCGCGACCCGGGGAGCCGAACCGGAGCGCCAGGCGCGCACCGGGTGCACCGAGTTGCCGAGCACCACCAGGAACGAGTCGGTCGTCGGGTCCAGCACCAGCGACGTACCGGTGAAGCCGGTGTGGCCCGCCGTGGTCGGTGTGGCCATCGCGCCCATGTACCAGTGCTGGTAGAGCTCGAAGCCGAGGCCGTGCGCGTCGCCGGGGAAGGCCGTGTTGAAGTCGGTGAACATCAGCTTCACCGACTCCGGGCGCAGGATGCGGGCGTGCCCGTAGGCGCCGCCGTCGAGCAGGGTCCGGGCGAGCACCGCCAGGTCCCAGGCGCAGGAGAACACACCCGCGTGCCCGGCGACCCCGCCCAGGCTGTACGCGTTCTCGTCGTGCACCTCGCCCCACACCAGGCCCCGGTCAAGGGCCGACCAGGGCTTGCGGGCGTCCTCGGTGGCGGCGATCGACGGCTTCCAGGAGGCGGGCGGGTTGTAGCGGGTGCGGCGCAGACCGAGCGGCCCGGCGATCTCCTCGGCCAGCTGGACGTCCAGCGGGCGGCCCGTGATCTTCTCCAGCACCAGTTGCAGGGAGATCATGTTCAGATCGGAGTACAGGTACACGGTGCCGGGCGGGTTCAGCGGCGCCTCGTCCCAGATCATCTCCAGCTTCCGCTCGTACGTCGGCGCGTCGTACAGCGGCAGGTCCGGCCGGAAACCGGAGGTGTGGGTGAGCAGTTGACGGATCGTCATGGACTGCTTGCCCGCGCGCGCGAAGTCCGGGAGGTAGGAGGCGACCGTGCCCTCCAGCTCCAGCGCGCCCCGCTCGATCTGCTGGACGGCCAGGATCGAGGTGAACAGCTTGGACAGGGACGCCAGGTCGAAGACGGTGTCCCTGGTCGTCGGGTGCTGCTGCTCGGGCGGGAACTCCACGGCGGTGTCGGTCTTCTCGTCGTACGACGCGTAGCGCACCGCCATCCCGATCGGCTCGTGCAGGGCCACGGTGGAGCCCCGCCCCGCGAGCAGCACCGCGCCCGCGTACCAGGGGTGCGCGGGGGACGGCCCGAGGAACGCCTCGGCGTCGGCGACGAGTTGCCGCAGCGGGCCGGGGAGCAGGCCCGCCTGCCGCGCGGAGCCGTGCCGCAGCGTCGCCCGCGCGGCAGCGGGTCCGGGCCGGGCGGTCGCGGCGGCCGGGGCCGCCGGGAGGGCGGCGATGCCGAGCGCGCCGCCCAGGAGCAGGGACACCTGGCCCAGTCGGCGCCGGGTGAGTCCGCGCCCCTCCGCTGCTGCCGTGCCGTCACTCATCGTGGAGTCCTCCCGCGCGCCGCCTGAAAGTATCTTTCGAGACTTGCTGTGCGGGGTGAAACTTTTATGTCAGGAGCGGCCGTTGTCAACGGGGCGTGCGCGAACACGCGCTCAGGTGACGACACATGGGGCGGGGCGGCGGCCGTCCGGCCCCCGCCCCGCACGCACCTACCGGTGCTCGTGCACCCGCACCACGCGCAGCGCGGGCGAGGCCAGGATGTCCTTCTCGCAGAACCGGGACGTCACCCACTTCTGCGCCGAGAACAGCCGCGTCTGGTCGCTGTGGTGCGCCGAGAGCGGGTTCGAGGACTGGGAGTACGTCAGCAGGGTGCGGGCGACCGGGCAGCCGCTGCCGTCCCAGCCCACCGCCTGGATGTAGCTGGAACCGGTCGACACCTCGGCGTAGCCGCCGTGCGCCGGGTCCCACGCCGACTCGACCTTGTTCCACACGCCCAGCGCCTCGGTGCCGCCCGGCACCGGTATGCGCTCGCCGTCGCGCACGACGAACTGGTGCTCCCCGAGCGGCGCGTCGAGCGCGATGCCCGCCGCCCGCAGCTCGGCGACCGTGTCGGCGAGCGCCGTGGCGAACGCGGGCGCCGCGGTGTCCAGCGTGTTCGGCGTACGCACCGGATCGGCCGCCGAGAACGGCACCTTCCACAGGCCGCCCCCGGGCAGATGCCGCCACAGCCGGTCGAAGAGCAGCGCGCCCCGGCTGCCGGTGCGCACGGTGCGGTCCCAGCGCGCGAGCACCCGGCAGGCGTCCCGCACGTCGACCGCCCGGCCGTCGCTGCCCGTGGCCGTGCCGCCCGGCAGCGCGGCACACGCCTTCGCCGCGTCGGCCGCCGCCAGGTCACCGGCGGGCACCCGGTCGGCGAACTGCTGCCGCTGGAGGTCCGCCACGGTCAGCCGGCCCCGGCGCGCCATCGCGGACACGTCCTCGATCGCGCCGCGCGTGCGCAGCCCGGCCTCGGCGGCGGCCGTCCCGAAGATCCGCTCGTACCCGGTCAGCGGCCGGTCGGCGTTGCTCAGCCAGGCGCTGCCGTTGGAGTTCTCCGCGTACGGCGCGTCCTTCAGCACCGGCATGTGCGCGGGCCCGAAGATCCCCGGCTGCACGGCACCGGAGCCGGTGCCCGGC
Organism: Streptomyces sp. PL-25; assembly: GCF_058344915.1. Lineage (NCBI taxonomy): Bacteria > Bacillati > Actinomycetota > Actinomycetes > Kitasatosporales > Streptomycetaceae > Streptomyces > Streptomyces sp. PL-25. Next base: position 670,258 of record NZ_CP136997.1, on the reverse strand, counting down.
GCGCAGTCGCCGCGCGCACCGTCCAGCACCGCGAGACCCGAGGCCGGATACGTGGCCCGGCCCAGCGGGGTGGAGCAGCGCCGCGCCAGCTCGTCGGTGATCCCGGGCAGCACCTGGGCCTGCGTGTACAGCGAGTGGCCGGCCGAGTCGGCGGCGATGGTGTTCACCCACGGCAGGCCCTGGGTGCGGTCCAGCGCGGCCAGGGCGCCCGCGGTGTCCCGGGCGCGGGCGAGCCCCAGCGAGGTGTCGGACATCCGCAGGTTGCCCGCGTTGGGGTCGTTGAGCGCGTACGCCGTCGTGGCCGTCCACGGCAGCGGCAGCGCCGGGCCGAGCGAGGTGACGACGGGACCGTAGCGCGTCCACCACTGGGTGCGGGTCACCGGCGGGCCGCCGCGCACCGCGACGGCGACCGTCCGCCGGGTCATCCGCTCCCGCGCGCCGTCGACCAGGTACACGGTCGGGTCGGCCGGGTCGAGGGTGAGCTGATGGAGGTTCATGGGGACGCCGGTGGAGACGGTGTGGCTCCAGGCGAAGCGCGCGGTGTGGCCGATCTGCACGTCCGGCGAGCCCAGCAACGAGGCACCCATCACGTCCAGTTCGCCCGGGACGGTCTGCTGCACCTGCCAGAAGCGGCGCCCGCCCTGCCACGGGTAGTGCGGGTTGCCCAGCAGCAGCCCGCGCCCGCCGGCGGTGGTGGCGCCGCTGAAGGCCACCGCGTTGGAGCCCATGTCGGCGTCCTCGGCGGAGAACAGCGCGCGGGCGGCCCCGGCGGCGCGGCCGGGATCCGGTGCGGGCGGCACGGACCCGGTCCCGGGCGCGGGCGGCGCCGCGGCCGTGACGCCGTCCACGGCCCGGCCCTCCCCGCCGAGCACCGCGAAGGCGAACAGCCGTGCCGCCACGTCGAGTTCGGTCACCGGACGCACCCAGGCGGCGCCCCGGCAGGCCGGGTCGGTGACGCGGTGCTGCCGCAGCCAGGCGTTGTACCCGGCGGCGAAGCCGCGGTTCAGGTCCTTGGCCGCGCGGCTCGGCCCGCGCGGTGCGGGCTCGGCGAGCAGCCGCTCCACGGTGCCCGACTGCCGCACCCCGCGGAAGAACAGGTCGCTGGAGAGGTTGGTGGAGGCCGAGGAGAGCGAGAAGTCGGGCGCCGCCTTCGCGCCGAACCAGCGGGAGCGTTCGCCCCGCACGGTCACGAACCCGTCGGCCAGCGTGCACACCTGGTCCGCGGCCTGTGCCCAGCCGGTGCCGAACCCGAGGTCCGCGTAGTCCTCGGCGACGATGTGCGGGATGCCGTACTCGGTGTACCGGATCACGGCGGACAGCCCGCCGTGCGAGGGGTGTTCCTGGCGGCCGTGCTGCGGGGCCGCCGCGGCCGGTAACGCGGCGGACCCGGTGAGCAGGGCGACGGCCGCGACGAGGAGTCTTCTGAAGCGGGTGGTGCGCATCGTGCCTCCCGGCGTCAGGGATGGATGAAGCGGGTGAGCGCGCCGACCGGGCGGGTGCCCGAGGCGGTGGTCACGCCGTGTGCCCCCGGCGGAGCGGGGAGCGCGCGATGCTTGACCTCCTCCGGCGGCGGACCCAGGATCATGTGTCATGACGCCTGGACACCGCAGTACGGTTGACGGGGTCCTGCGGCGCAGCGCCCGGCGCACGCCCGCGCGGACCGCCGTCGAGTACGGCGACCGCTCCTGGACGTACGCCGCGCTCGACGACGCCGTCTCCCGCGCGGCCTCCCTGCTGCGCGCCCGCGGCCTCGTCCCCGGCGACCGGGTCGGCGCCTACGGGCACAACTCCGACGCGTATCTGATCGCCTTCCTCGCCTGCGCCCGCGCGGGCCTGGTACATGTGCCCGTCAACCAGAACCTCACCGGCGACGATCTGGCGTACATCGTCGGGCAGTCGGGCAGCGCGCTGGTCCTGACCGACCCGGACCTCGCCCACCGGCTGCCCGGCGGCACACCGTCCTGGGCGCTGCGCGACACCGACGGCTCGCTGCTCGCCGCGCTCCCGTCCGCACCGCCCTACGACGGCCCCGCCCCGCACGCCGAGGACCTGGTCCAACTGCTCTACACCTCGGGCACCACCGCGCTGCCCAAGGGCGCGATGATGACCCACCGGGCCCTCGTGCACGCCTATCTGAGCGCGATCACCGCCCTCGACCTGTCGGCGGACGACCGGCCCGCGCACGCGCTGCCGCTCTACCACTCGGCGCAGATGCACGTGTTCCTGCTGCCCTACCTCGCCGTGGGCGCGACCAACACCGTCCTGGACGCGCCCGACGGCGACCGCGTCCTGGACCTGGTGGAGGCCGGGCGCGTCGACAGCCTGTTCGCCCCGCCCACGGTCTGGATCGCCCTGGCGGGCCGGCCCGACTTCGCCCACCGGGACCTCGCCGGTCTGCGCAAGGCTTATTACGGCGCCTCCGTCATGCCGGTGCCCGTCCTGGAACGGCTGCGCGCGCGTCTGCCGCACCTCGCCTTCTACAACTGCTTCGGCCAGAGCGAGATCGGCCCGCTGGCCATGGTGCTGGGCCCCGGCGAGCACGAGGGGCGGCTGGACTCCTGCGGCCGGCCGGTGCTCTTCGTGGAGGCCCGCCTCGCCAACGAGCACGGACAGGACGTGCCGGACGGCACACCCGGCGAGATCCTCTACCGCTCACCGCAGTTGTGCGAGGGCTACTGGGACCGGCCCGAGGAGAGCGCCGGGGCGTTCCGGGACGGCTGGTTCCGCTCCGGCGACCTGGCGGTGCGCGACGCCGACGGCTACCACACGGTCGTCGACCGGGTGAAGGACGTCATCAACTCCGGGGGAGTGCTGGTGGCCTCCCGCCAGGTCGAGGACGTGCTGCACACCCACCCCGCCGTCGCCGAGGCCGCCGTCGTCGGCCTCCCCGACGCGCAGTGGATCGAGGCCGTCACCGCCGTCGTCGTCCCGCGCGGCGAGGTCACCGAGGCCGAGCTGATCGCCCACGCCCGCGCACGCCTCTCCCCGTTCAAGGCGCCGAAGCGGGTGGTCCTCGTCGACGCCCTGCCGCGCAACGCCAGCGGGAAGATCCTCAAACGGCAATTGCGCGACCGGCTCCGCGGCGACGCGCCGCGCCCGTAGGGCACGATGGGGCGCATGCCGACGCAGCCCCCGGCCCCCGGCCGCACCGACCGCCCGGTTCCGGTCACCGTCACGGCGCCCGCGCTCCTGCTGTGCCCCTGGCGCGCGGCGTACGCCGCCGAACTCGCCGTGCTGTACCGCGACCCGCTCCTGCGCCGCTTCCTCAGCCACTCCATCCCCGACGAGGCGGGCGCGCTGCGCTGGATCGACGAGCAGCGGCGGCGGCGACAGAGCGGCGACCGGTTCGCCTTCGCCGTCGTGGAACGCTCCGGGGCGGCGGAGCCGGCCTCGGTACTGGTGGGCTCGCGTATTCAACTGTCGCCAGTTGATCAATCTGGCTCCGGAATCACTACTGACCGTGACGCTCCTGGCGGGGATCTGGGTGTGGAGCCCCCAACGTCGACGGGACGTAGTACCGCGTCGTAATGGCGATGACCGGGCCGTGTCGGCGTCCTTATCCTCAGTGGGTGAGTCTGATCGAGGTGGTTCCTGGGCAGGTCGAGCTCGTCGTTCGGGGGGTGGGGTCGCAAGCGCCCTCTATCCGGTTGTTCGACTGGTCGCGGACAGATGAGTTCGAGGTCGTATTCGCCGTGGAGGCTGTCGACGACGGCCTGCGCGCACGGATCGGGGCCGTGACCGTGTCTGCCTGGGACGGTGCGGGATACCTGACCGAGTTTCTCGACGGTCTTGCGCGTGACTTCCGCGGTTGGGATGGCGAGCGGTCTTGGGTCAACAACGAGCTGGTCGTAGCAGCAACGTTCGGTTCGGGCGGTCACGTGTATCTGAGCTGGACCCTGCGAGCCGACGTCTTCTCCAGCGGATGGGAGTGCACTGTGACGACCGTGATTGACGCTGGCGAAGAGCTGACGACTGTCGCTGCCGACGTGCGGGAATTCTTCCGCCAGGGGTAGCCGTCCCAGTGGCCCCGAAGCAAGCACTCATGCGCGCTCAGGCTCTCGGAACTGGAGGGCCCCCAACTTCGCTGGTTCCGCGAGGAACCCAGCCTGTTGGTGACCTTGCGTGATCTCCTGGAGCGTATCGGCTCCAGGTCCCTCCGGTCTCGTTGCGGAGGCGGCTGGTGGTCTTGTCGTGGTAGCCGAGAGCGTCCGCGACGACGGGTGCGGGGAGTTCGAGGAGTTGCTGCCGGATGGCGGCGCCGCGGGCGGCGGCGATCGGGATTCCGACCTTGTTCAGGAGCGCGGACAGGTGGTTGGGGCCGAGCGGCTGGCCGGTCCGGCGGCCGGGGAAGAGCCAGCGGGACGCCGGGTTGGTGGCAGTGTTCATGTTGCCGCGGTTCGTGATGTGCTCCAGCAGCAGGGCGGCGACCGGCGCGGGAACGGGTGAGGGCGGCTCGCCGAGTCGTAGCAGCACGGCGTCGCCGTCGCGGATGACGTCGTCGATGGTGAGCCGGACGACGCGGCTCAGCGGTTGTGCGTAGAGAAGAACGATGACTCCGGCGACGCGGAGTCGCATCGGTATCTCCGTATCGGTCAGAAGCCTGCCCAGGGCAGTGAGGCGTTCGTCTTCGCTCAGTGCGGGCCGACGGGAGATCTTCATCGCGGGGATGGCCAGGGAACGTCGGGAGTACCGGCCCTGCATGGCCCAGTTGAGGAAGCCTCTCAGGCGGGTGCGGGCGTGCTCGGCGTTCTCGGCGAACCAGGCGTCGATGTCGACCTGGCCGCATGACGCGAGGGTGGTGTTCCGCTCGCCGAGCCATTGCAGGAAGGCGGTCGCGTACTTGATCTGTTCGCTGGCGAAGCGTCGGATGCTGGGTGTGATGTGGCTCCGCTCGGCGCGGGCCCGCAGCCCGGGGAGGACGTGCCAGGTCGCGAAGAGCCTGATCGTCTTGGTTTGCTCGGGATCGGCGATGTCGGCCAGGTGGCCGAGAAGCCAGCGCTGAAAGGAACAGAGGTGCTTGTCGACCGCGGGCAGGACTCCGCAGGCCATGAGGAGTTCTTCCAGGTGAGAGGCCGCTCGCCAGGGCTGGAGTTGTGGAACGCGTCGTGGGTCAGCGGAATCTCGCCGAGGCCGAGTCGGCGAAGCAGCTGCGGGGCGTTTCCCAGCTGCCCGCGGCGCATGTCCAGCCATGCCAGTCCGCTTCCGGGTTTGTCCATCGTCACCAGCAAATCGAACAGCGCGACCAACGCGGGACGGACGCGGCCCGTGCCGTCGTCGAGAAGCGCGGTGAGCCGGTCGGTGAGCGCGCAGCGTTCGCAGAGCCGACCGCCCGGGAGCTTGCCCTCGAAGCCGCAGCGTGAGCAGTCGAAGGTCGGGGAGAAACCGGCGCAGGTGGTGCAGGTCGCAGCCCCGTCACCTGGACGGAGCCCAGGAAGGGCCCGGTCCTCGCCACATCCCGGGCAGGTGCCCCGTGTCCTGACAGCTCGATCCGAACAGGTCCGGCAGACGTACCCGTCCGGCCAGGCGCCGGCCTTGTGCCTGCGGAGACCGCAGCGGCAGCAAACGGCCATGAACCAGCGCTCGTACTGTTCGTCGGTGGCGTGGGAGCGGGTCATGCGTCGGGCAGGATGCGGGCCGCGCGGGGGCGGAGCTTCGCGACGTTCGAAGGCGGGGTGGGCAGGTCGCCGGTGGCGGTCTTGCGGACGCCGGCGTTCTCGGCGGTGGTGGCCACCAGGTCGGCCGGGGTGCAGGACAGGATGTCGCAGAGCGCCGCCATGACCTGCAACGACAGGCGTTCGGGGGTGCCGGAGACCAGGCGGTGCACCTGGGAGGCGGCCAGGTCGATGCCGCGTTCGCGCAACAGCGGCACCAGTTCGGTGGCCGTGAAGACCTGATGCTGGGCCATCACCTCGCGCAGCCGCCAGGTGTATCCGACCTTCCGTTTCATACTTGCCTCCCGGTCTGGGTCTGGAGAGCGGCGGTAATGGTGGAGTCCAGATGCCGCCGCAGGGTCCGGGTGCGGAAGTCCGAGGACACACAGGTGTAGAGCGAGGTGGTACTGGCGTGCTCGTGACCGACCTGCTCCTGGACGAAGCGCGGGTCCCAGCCGTCCTCGATCAGGTGGGCGACGTAGGACCTGCGGAAAGAGTGGAAGTCGAGCCCGTCATCCAGGCCGAGGGCCTTGCGATAGGCAACGAAGCGGGAGTTGAGCCGCTGGCAGCCGATCCGCAGCCCCCGCTCGGAGGGCCAGGCAGCCGGGTTGTCGTCGGTGCCGAACAGCGGGCGGACCTCGGTAAACCACTCGTCCAGGACGTCCGGGGTCCAGTCGAAGACGGTCAGCACCCCGCGGCGTTTGGGCGGCGAGCCCTTCTTGGCCTTGCCGAACCGGACCTGGCAGCGGCCGTACTCGCCGAACTCGCCGCCGTGCGGGTTGCGGCCGAAGTCGGCCGCGTCGAGCATCCGCGTCTCGTTGCGCCGCGTCCCGAAGGCGTAGGCGGTCTTGAACAGCGTCGCGTCGCGGAAAGCCGGCAGCCAGCCCTTGCGGCGGAAGGCCCGGATGCGGGCGACCCCGTCGTCGCAGTGCGCGAAGAAGGCGTGCAGCTCGGCCTTGGTGAACGCGCGCTTCTTCGCGTCCGCCTCGTTGTCCTGGACGTGCACCGCGGTGTTCCACTCATGTACCACCTGAACCGGGTGGGTCCCGAACCGCTCCTCGCAGGCGGCCGTCCACTCATAGAGCGGATCGGTGATGAAGTGGCAGAACGCCCGCACGGCCTCCGAGTATGAGCGGATCGTGGAGCGCTTCAGATCTCGCAGCGAACGCAGGTGGGCCTTGACCCCGAATCCTGGACACGGGTTATGCGGCTGGTGTCAGCGTAGTTGATGTTGTTTCGGACGCTGTCTCGTAAGCGATCGGGCTGCGTTGCCCGAGGCGGGAGTGACGGCGTCGGGTGTTGTAACGGTTGAGCCAGCGGAATGCGTCGAGGCGGGCCTCACGTTCGCTGGACCAGTGCTTGCGGCCCTGAAGCGTCTCGCGTTTGAACGTTGCGTTGAAGGACTCGGCGAGGGCGTTGTCCGCGGAGCTGCCGATTGCGCTCATGGACTGGCGGACGCCGGCTTGGCGGCAGGCGTCGGCGAAGACCCGGCTGGTGTACTGGGCCCCGTGGTCGGTGTGCATGACCGCTCCGGCGAGGCTGCCGCGGGTCCGTTCGGCGGCGGCCAGTGCGTCAGTGACGAGGTCAGCGCGCATGTGGTCCGCAATGGCCCAGCCGGCCAGGCGGCGTGAGGCGAGGTCGATGACGGTGGCCAGGTAGAGGAACTTCCCGCCGTCCAGCGGGAGATAGGTAATGTCGCCGACGTACTTCGTGTTCGGCTCGCTTGCCGTGAAGTCGCGGCCGACGAGGTCCGGGGCCTTCGCCGCGGCCGGGTCCGCAACAGTGGTGCGGTGCCTGCGGCGCAAGCGCACGCCCGCCAGACCGGCGCCCCGCATCACACGCGCGATCCGCTTGTGATTGACGTGCTCACCCGCTTCGCGGAGCTCGGCTGTGATCCTCGGAACGCCATAGGTGCCGTCCGACTCGCGGTGCACGACCCGTATCCGGGCGGCGAGGCGAGCGTCGGCCGCCTGCCGGGCGACCCGGTCCGCGGCCGTCCGACGCCAGTAGTAGAAGCTGGAGCGGGCGATGCCGAGGATGGTGCACAGCCGCTTCACGCCGTAGCGGCGGTGGTGGTCGGCAACGAACTGGAAGCGGTTCACCAGCGCGTCTCCCCGGCGAAATACTTCGCCGCCTTGCGCAGGATCTCGCGTTCTTCCTCCAACTCGCGGACCTTCTTGCGCAGAGCGGCATTCTCCGCTTCCAACGGCGTCGGTGGCTCGGTCGACACCTCCGCCCGGCGTCCCCGAGGACGGCTCGCGCCGGCTGCCCGCACCCAGTTCCGCAGGGTCTCGGGGTTGATGCCCAGATCGGCGGCGACCTGCCGGATCGTCGCCTCGGGCCGCGACTGGTACAGCGCGACCGCGTCCGCCTTGAACTGCGGCGGATAGTTCTTCATGACCACGAGATGTCCATTCTCAGATCCTCAGGATCCAGTGTCTCGTGTGTCCAGGATCAAGGGGCAAAGCCCGGTCACCACTCATCGACCATTGCCGGCGTCCAGAGCCAGGGATAGGTGTTCACGTAGGCCGCGAACGCCTTGACCGTATTCTCCCGGCCCTCGACAGTCGTTCGGGCCAGATTCCGGGCGAGCTGCTGGTTGGCGAACCCGGTCAGCATCGCCGTGAAAACCTGCTCTTCCGGCCGCAGCAACGCGACCCCGTCGACCAGGTGCAGCCCGGCCGCCCCCGGTATCGACCCGTTGAACCCCACCGATTCACCACCCTTCGTGACTCGCATTAGATGCGAGAAAACCGCATCCTATGCGAGTCGCCGAGAAGCCCGCAGTCAGCCCCCTGCATGGACCACGATGAGGTCCGAGACGCGGGTATCGTCACCACCCAGAGACCACTCTCAAGTCCGCAGGTCCGCAGCGCGGTTGCCCTTGTCGCCCCGGGAAATTCGCCGACTGTCGCGAGTTCGCATCCGATGCAATTGGCGGTGGTCGGAACATCGGCACAGCGGTTGGCGCTGAGAATGATCATGGTCGGCTAGCACACCGGCTGCGGGCTCCGCTGGGGTTCGCGGAAAGATCGCCGGGCGGGTGCCGGGGCTGGCTACGGTCCGCTCGTGCCGGTGGAGTTTTTGACTGATGAGCAGGCCGAGGCGTACGGGCAGTTCGCCGAGGAACCGACCCGCCCCGAGCTGGAGCGGTTCTTCTTCCTGGATGACGTCGACCGCGACCTGATCGCCCGGCGCCGCTCGACGCACCACCAGCTGGGCTTCGCGCTCCAGATGTGGTGTGTTAACTGCACCAGTGTCTCCGATCAAGGAGCGATGATCTCCGCCGGCAAGGAAGAGTGTGTTGCAAGACCTGCATCGCCAGCTGATCGAGGGCCGGGCCGATGTGCCACGCGTCGGCTCGGTCGTCGAGCTGGAATCCATACCTCGGTACACCGTTCTCGACGCTGACGGGTCCGCGGTCGCCCCCGTCGTTCCGTACCTCCGCGGCCTGATCCTGGACGACAACCGGCCGCTGACCGCCAAGAGTTACGCGTACGACCTGCTGCGCTGGTACCGACTGCTGTGGTTCCTCGGCGTCCCCTGGGACCGGGCGACCGAGGCAGAAGCGTCCGCGTTGGTCGGATGGCTCCGGGTCGCCCCGAATCCGCAGCGCCGCCGGGGGAACCCGAACGCACCGCACCCCGGCTCGGTGAACCCCCGCACGGGCAAGCCCTATCTGAAGGTCGGCTACGCCCCCAGCACGATCAACCACTGCCTCACCGTGGTCAGCAGCTTCTACGCCTACCACCGGCACTACGGCCGGGGCCCGCTCGTCAACCCGGTTCCGGAGCCACGGGCACAGCGCCGGGCGCTCGCTCACCGGGCCCCGGACAGCGAGGTCCCTCAATTCCGGCGGGCCAGGCTCCGCCAGCGGGTCCGCCGGACCGATCCCCGCTCGATTCCCGACTCGATGTGGGACGAGTTCTTCGGGGCGATGACGTGCGGCCGTGACCGGGCCGCGGTCCTGCTCTACGTCTCCAGTGGCTCCCGCGCCAGCGAACTCCTCGGGGTCACCCCGGGAGACATCGACTGGGCCAAGCAACTGATGTGGGTGATCACCAAGGGGACCGACGACCGCGAGGCGGTCCCGGCCAGCCCGCAGGCGCTGACGGTCCTGGCCGCTTACCTCGACCACATCGGACTGCCGCCGGCCGACGAGCCGGTTCTCCGCACGCGGCGGGGCCCGGACCGGCCGCTGACCTACTGGGCGATGCGGCGCGTGATCCAGCGCGCAAACGAGAGGCTCGGCACGAACTGGACCCTGCACGACCTGCGGCACACCGCAGCCACTCGGATGGCAAACGACCCAACCTCACCCTCGCCCAGGTCCGCGCGATCATGCGGCACACCGACCTGGCCACCACCGGCCGCTACCTCAATGCCCGCCCCGAGGACCTCTTCGACGCCCTGCAGGCCCACTACAACCGCCCGCGGGTGCAACGGACCTTCGCCGCCGGTTACGACCCCGACGACGTCAAGGCGGTGTTCGGTGCCTAACCGCACGACCGTCGAGACCTACACGGCCCGCCACCGGCGCCAGAACTACGACACGGCGCCCAATCAGACCGAGCCGAGAAGGTTCATCCGCGCATCACTGAAGGCGGCCCCAGCTCCCCGGCCCGCAAAGCCTCCAGCCCCGTTCGGGGACCTGTCACAGGCCAGCATGGACGATCTGTGCGAGCTCGCCCGTCACGCGTGGCCGAACCAGGGGCGCTCCCTGGTGGAGAAACGCACGGCCGGCATCCGGATGCTCTTCGGGCACCTGGAGACGCTGCCGGGGCAGACCTGGCAGGAGCGCTGGGAGGCCAGCGGGTTCAACGAGGAGAACGCCCTCTCGGTCAATGTCCTGGGACGGCCAGGGGTCGGCTACGACGGCAGCAACATGGTCTCGGCGCTGAAGATGGCCTTCGCCGCCCGGATCATCCAGCCCTCGCTCTCCGGATTCCGGGCGAACAAGTTCTCCGACTACGCCGAGCCGTTCCGGAAGATCCAGCAGGACCCCCGGCTGGACGAGTTCTTCAAGACGGTCGACGCTCAAGAGCGGCTCACCACCATGCACCGGCAGCGGGCGAAATTCGACCTGACCTGCGCGCTCACGACACAGGGCATCCACTTGGAGGACCTGACCCCGCCAGCCCTGCTGCACTACTCGCTGGAGAACAAGCGTCTGGGGCTGACGCCCGGCGCGACCAAGAGAACCACGCGTTTCGCGGCCCTGGGCGCCTGGGAGATCCTGCACAGGATGGGGCACTTCCCTCCTGGGACGGCCCCGACTCTGAGGACCTTCATCTATGACGGTCAGCGAAGCGTCGAGGAACTCGTCGACCGCTACAACATCAAGAACGCCGCCGTCCGGCAGCTCCTGATCGACTACCTGGCACGGCGCAAGTCCGACACCGACTACATCACCCTCGAAGGTCTCGCCCGCCAGCTGGCGAGCCTGTTCTGGGCCGTCATTGAGGAACTCAACCCCGAGCAGGAGGACCTGAACCTCAGCCAGGAGCTATACGACCAGTGGCGAGCCGAGATCCAGTACTGGCGGAAGAACGGCAAGGCCGACCGGACCCGGCTGCGAAAAGACGCTGCCTCTGTGCTGCTGGCCGTCCGCTGCCTCTACGTTGACCTTCACAGTTGGGCCGTCGCCGAACCGGAGCGGTGGGCTCAGTGGGTGGCTCCCTGCCCGATCCTGCCGCGAGATCTAACCTCGCGCTTTCACGAGGTGGGCTGTCCAAGCATTGATCAGAAACACGGAAAGTGCCCTTGACCTGCAACGATGGGACTTGCTGAGGGTCCTGTTGGCTGCAAGGAAAAGAGCACTTCCCAGGTGAGAGAGCCTATCTCGTCGTACCCACGTGTCCGTGTCCAGGGAGACGGTCGGCAGGTGGTCTCGCAGGCCGGTGCGGTCCTGCTGCTGGAGACGGTCCGCAAGACGGGTCTTGACCAGGCGGTATCCGCAGCTCTGGCGCCGTGGCGGAAGCCGCGGGCCGTTCATGATCCCGGCAAGATCCTCCTGGATCTCGCTCTGGCGGTCGCATTGGGCGGGGACTGCCTCGCGGACGTCGCCATGCTGCGGTGCGAGCCGGCCGTCTTCGGCCCGGTCGCCTCCGATCCGACCGTCTCCCGCCTGATCGACACCCTTGCCGCCTCCGGCGAGAAAGCCCTGCGAGCCGTCCGAAACGCGCGGTCAGAAGTCCGTGATCGTGCCTGGTCGTTGGCCGGTGAGAACGCCCCGGACTCCGATGGCCAGGTCACCGTCGACCTCGACGGCGTCCTGCTGATTGCGCACTCCGACAAGCAGGATGCGGCCGCGACCTGGAAGAAGACCTACGGCCATCACCCACTGACGGCCTTCGTCGACCACGGACCGGGCGGAACCGGCGAGCCCGTCGCCGCTCTTCTCCGGCCGGGCAACGCGGGCTCCAACACAGCCGCCGACCACATCACCACCGCACGGCTCGCCCTGGCACAGCTGCCGAAGAACCACCGGCGGGGACGGCAGACGCTGATCCGCACGGACTCCGCCGGCGGCACCCACGACTTCGTGTCCTGGCTCGCGAAGCGAGGCCGATGGCTGTCCTACTCGGTCGGCATGGTGATCACCGAGACCATCCACCAGCATGTGCTGAAGATCCCGGCCCTGACCTGGACCCCGGCCGTCGAGGCCGACGGCACGGTCCGTGACGGGGCCTGGGTCGCCGAGCTCACCGGCAGCCTGCTGGACGGCTGGCCGAAGGGCATGCGACTGATCGTCCGCAAGGAACGGCCGCATCCCGGGGCCCAGTTGCGGATCACCGACGCGGACGGTATGCGGATCACGTGCTTCGCGACCAACACCCCGGACCGTCCCATCGCCGAACTCGAGCTCCGGCACCGGCTGCGGGCCCGCGCCGAGGACCGGATCCGGGCCGCCCGGTCCACCGGCCTGCGCAACCTGCCCCTTCACCACACCGCACAGAACAAGGTCTGGCTGGAGATCGTCCAGATCGCGCTCGACCTGCTGGCCTGGATGCCCATGCTCGCCCTGACCGGCCAGGCCCGTCTCTGGGAGCCCCGCCGCCTGCGGTTCCGCCTGCTCCCCACCGCCGCCCAGCTCATCACCACCGGCCGGCGCCGCATCCTCCGTCTCGCCCGCCACTGGCCCTGGACCGGTGAGGTCACAGGCGCCCTCGAACGGCTTGCACTCCTGCCGAACCCCGGCTGACCAGCACCCTTCCCGTCCCTACGAGAGAGCCGCCACAGACCGGAGCAGTGGAACCCGGCGTCCACCCGAGACGACACACGGGCCCTCGCAGTGCCCGCCATCAGCCATCGAAAGCGAAACGGTCCACCGACTCCGTCGGCGGACCGCCATGCAAGATCGAGGCTAAAGGGGTTCGGCAAGCGGCGCCGCGAGATCAACCGGCGGATGGCCGACCGCACCCGCGCTCGCCAGCCTCTGTTGCCGGTCCTTGTCCGACATGTTGAGGACCGTTACGAGCACCTGGCGGACCTGCTGGAGGCTGCCCGTCCCGTCCCTCTTGGCGAGCCGTTCGAACACCAGGAGCGTCGCTACAGCCGCACGGATTCCCGCGAGGACCGCCGCCGGGCCAAGACCGTGGCCGAGCCGTCCGTCCGGATCATCGACCACAGCACCGGCGAGATGATCAACTTGACCATGGCGGAGGAGTCGGCGTTCTGGGAGTGGGTGGCCGTTGAGATCCTGCGGCACAGCGGCATCCGGGTCGAAGAGCTCGTTGAACTGACTCACCTCAGCATTCGCCAATACGAACGGCCCAACGGCGAGGTCATCGCTCTCCTGGTCGTCGCCCCGTCGAAGAGTGAACGCGAGCGGGTTATCCGATGTCCGCCGAGCTGTTCCATGCCATCGCGCAGATCATCCGCCGCCAGACCCGCAACAGCCAGGCCATTCCCCTCGTGACCCGCTACGACTCGCACGAGAAGCTCTGGTCAGAACCTATGCCGTTTCTGTTCCAGCGTCAGCTGGGGACTGTCCGCAATGTCATCGCCCCGCACACGATCCTCAACATGCTCGCGCGCAGCTGCGAAGAAATTGCTGAGAGCGCCCCGGCGTTCGCCGGCACCAAGTTCACGCCGCACGACTTCCGCCGACTCTTCGCGACCGAGATCGTCAACGGCGGCCTTCCAATCCACATCGGTGCCGCCCTCCTCGGACACCTGAATCTCCAGACGACACAGGGCTACGTCGCGGTCTTCGCCGAGGACATCGTCAAGCACTACCAGGAGTTCCTGAACCATCGCCGAGACCTGCGTCCCGAGCACGAGTACGGCGATGTTACCCCCGAGGAGTGGGCCGAGTTCGAGAAGCACTTCGACAAACGCAAGGTCGAACTCGGCAACTGTGCTCGCCCCTACGGATCACCCTGCCAGCATGAACACGCCTGCATTCGATGCCCCATGCTCCAGGTCAGCCCAAAGATGTTGCCCAGGCTCGCCGAGTTGGAGAAGGATCTCTTGCTGAGGCGCAAGAGGGCCCAGGAGGAGCAATGGCTCGGCGAAATCGAAGGAATCGACTTGACACTCACCTTCCTCCGGACCAAGCAGGCAGATGCCGCACGACTCACACGCCGGGTCCCCGTCGACCTGGGAATGCCAAGGCCACGTCACTAGGAGAACCGTGACCAAACCGCTCAGTTGCTCCCATACGTGTATGTGTACTCAACGATAAGGGAGGGCGATATGGAGCCATTCGAACTCCGTCGCGCAGTTGAAGCGGGACGGGCGACCGCTTCCGAGCTGGGCCTTCAGGTCAACGATGTGGTCGTCATCCACAACTCGGACCGCGTCGCGCTGCGCCTGGTCCCTTGCGATGTTCTGGCTCGGGTCGCCCCTTCGGGGCATCTGGCTGATTCCGAGTTTGAAGTAGAGGTCGCTCACCATCTCGCCGACGTCGACGCTCCGGTCGCTGAGCTCGATCCTCGGGTCGAGCCTCGAGTCTATGTGCGTGACGCCTTCGCCATCTCGCTCTGGACCTACTACGAACCTGTGGGATCAGAGATCGCGCCGGCAGACTACGCAGATGTGTTCCTGCGGCACCATGCCGCCCTGCGCCAGATCGATCTGGACGCACCGCATTTCACCGATCGAGTCGCTGTGGCACTGAGAGAGGTGAACGATCGGGAGCAGTCCCCCGAGCTGCCCGATTCTGACCGGGAACTTCTCAGCGACACGCTCAGTGGTCTGAGCGCCGCGATCAGCATCGACAAAGCCCGCGACCAGCTGTTGCACGGCGAGCCGCACCCGGGCAACCTCCTGAACACAAGGAGAGGGCCGCTTTTCATAGACCTCGCCACGTGCTGCCGTGGGCCGATCGAGTTCGACCTAGCCCATGCGCCCGAAGAAGTGGGAAAGCACTATGCGGGTGCTGACCACGACCTGATTCATCGGTGCCGCGCCCTGAACTGGGCGATGTTCTCGGCCTGGCGCTGGCGCCGAGACGACCAAATGCCTGACCGGGACCGCTGGAGAGCGGAGGGGCTCAACCAGGTTCGTGCCGCACTTGACCGCTGCAGACTGGGCTGAACTCAAGGCAGAGGGCTGCTGGGCCAGTCCCGATCCGCTGCGCCGTGTGCGGCATCCCGACACGGTGCAGCGGTCGAACTCGGCCGGCTTGAGAGGACATCTCATCCTCTCGCCACGTGCTCACAGCAATGGCCCGGACGCGGACAAGTCCTAGCTCAAGCGGACGGCATGACCGAAGACCACACGCCGAACCACTGCTCGGCGCCGAACTCCTCGAACCGCTCCACCTCGGCGAACCCCAGCTTCGCCGCGAGCCGCATCGAGCGGTCGTTGGCGGTCTGGGTGCACAGCACCACCGGCTCGCTGGGGAGTGTGTCAGCGAACCAGCCGAGTGCCGCTGCGCAGGCCTCAGCGGCGTACCCGCATCCCCACGCCTTGGGCAGGAACATGTAGCCTAGCTCGGCCTCCCCGGCATCCGGACGGACGTGGCCCGGACGCTCTGCGTCGCGCCGATCGAGCGAGACCGTGCCGATCATCGCTCCGTCGAGATCGATCACGAAAAGGCCAGGGCGCCGCCCGGGCACTCCAGGCACCGCGCGTTCGAGTTCGTCCCGCGGTCGAGGGCCTCCGAGGTAAGTGCGCACTTCTGGCGATGCGAACAGCTCGATGAACGCCGCACGGTCTCCGGCCTCGGACTCGCGGAGCACGAGCCGTTCGGTCTTTATCGGGGCAGGTGGCCAGGCGACAGGTCCGAGTCCGGTCATGGCGGGCAACCTATCGCACGCCTGTGAGAGTGATCTGAAAGAGAAGGCATGGGCGGACGCCTTGACATAGTGCAGAGAAGCACGGTGCGCTACATCGGCCGGTTCCTCCCGGACGATCCGCTCGACGCACCGTGGCCGGTGGTCGAGTACCTGGCCGCGCAGCTCGGCATCGAGGACGCGTCGGTGGTGAAGCGGTACACCGAGCGGTCGAAGACGGCGTACGAGCACGCGTGGGAGATCCGGGATGCCTACGAGTACCACGAGTACGACAACCCGGAGTGGTCCCGGCGGTTCCGCACCTTCTTGCACGGGCGGGCGTGGACGCACGCCGAGGGCCCGAAGGCGCTGTTTGACCACGCGGTGGGCTGGCTGCGCCGTAACCGGGTGCTGCTGCCCGGGGTGTCGGTGCTGGCCCGGCAGGTGTCGGAGGTGCGGAAGGTCGCGGAGAGGCGGCTGCACGCCACGGTCGCGGGGGCCGCGCGGCGGGCGGACCCGGCGCTGCCCGGGGATCTGGTGGCGACGTTGAAGACGCCGGAGGGCTCGCGGTTCTCGGAGCTGGAGCGGCTGCGCCGGCCGCCGACGCGGACGACGGGTACGACGTTCGCCCGTGCGCTGGAGCGGGTGGACGAGATCGGCGCGTACCGGCTCGGGCGGCTGAGGCTGTCGCAGATCCCGCCGAACCGGATGGCGGCGCTGGCCCGGTACGCGCTGGGGTCGAAGGCGCCGCTGCTGGAGCGGGCGGCGGAGCTCAAGCGCACGGCGATGCTCACCGCGGTGATGCGGCACCTGGAGGCGAAGGTGATCGACGAGGCTCTGGACCTGTTCCAGGTCCTCATGGCCACCCGGCTGCTGAACACGGCGAAGCGCAAGACGGAGAAGGAGCGGCTGTCGACGCTGCCGCAGCTGGAGAAGGCGTCACGGGTGCTCGCGCGGGCGGCGAAGGTCCTGTTCGAGGAGCTGGAGCTGGTCGAGGAGCAGGAGGCGGACCTGGACGTGGCCGCGCTGTGGGCAGCCGTGGAGGAGGTCGCCCCGCGCGCGGCCGTGATGAGTGCGGCGGCCACCGTGATGACCCTGGTGCCCGAGGACGAGAACTCGGCCGAGATCGCCATGCGGGCCGCGCTCGCGAACCGGTACGCGACGGTGCGCCCGTTCCTCGCGTTGCTGGGTGAGTCGAAGGCGCTGGATGCGGCGAGCGCCGGTAAGCGGGTCCTGGCCGGGGTGCGGGGTCTTCCGGCGCTGGCCCGGCGGAAGGTGGGCGTCAAGCCGCTGCTACCGCGCGAGGTGGACGACAAGCTCGTGTCGCCGGCGTGGCGCAAGGCGGTGTACGCCAACCGGGAGCTGCCGCAGGGCGCGGTCGACCGGGACGCGTACGTGGTGTGCGTGCTGGAGCAGCTCCACCGGGCCCTGAACAACCGCGACGTGTTCGCCTCACCCTCGCACCGCTGGTCCACCCCGCGCGCCCGCCTGCTGGACGGCCCCGACTGGGACGCGGTCGAGGAGGACATCCTGGCGGCCCTGAGCCTGGACACGCCCGTCACCGAGCACCTGGCGGAGCTGGTGCGGGGCCTGGACGCCGGATGGAAGCAGCTCGCCGAACGCCTTCAGGAGGCGGGGCCGGAGGCGAAGGTCTCCATCGAGGTACAGGACGACGGGCGGGTGAAGCTGAACGTCGACAAGCTCGGCGCCCTCGGCGAGCCGAAGTCCCTGACCTGGCTCCGCCAGCGGGTCGAGAAGATGCTCCCGAAGATCGACCTTCCGGACCTGCTGTTCGAGGTGAACGCCTGGACCGGGTTCCTCGACGCCTTCGTCCACCTCGGCGACGGCACCACCCGGATGAAGGACCTGCCCACCTCGGTGGTCGCGTGCTGGTCTCCGAGGCGTGCAACATCGGCCTGGCCCCGGTGGTCAACCCCGGCTACGAGGCCCTGACCCGGGCCCGGCTCGTACACGTCGACCAGTACTACCTGCGCGCCGACACCATCGCCGCGGCGAACGCACGGCTGATCGCCGCCCAGGCGGACATCCCGATCGTGCGCTACTGGGGCGACGGGCTGCTCGCCTCCGTGGACGGGCTGCGCTTCAAGGTTCCGGTGCGCACCATCAACGCCGCCCCGTCGCCGAAGTACTTCGGGTTCAAGCGGGGCATCACCTGGCTCAACGCCGTCAACGACCAGGTCGCGGGCATCGGTCAGATGATCGTGCCCGGCACCCCGCGCGACTCCCTGCACATCCTGGACGCGCTGCTGAACCTGGACGGCGGGGTGAAGCCGGAGATGGTGGCGACCGACAACGCCTCGTACTCCGACATGGTGTTCGGCCTGTTCAAGATCCTCGGCTATAACTTCAGCCCGCGGTTCCGCGACCTGGACGACCAGCGGTTCTGGCGGGTCACGATGCCCGGCGTCGAGACCGGCACGTACGGCGCGGTGGAGGACCTGGCCCGCAACCGCGTGAACTTGAACAAGGTGATTACGCACTGGCCGGACATGCTGAAGGTCGCCGGTTCCCTGGTCACCGACCAGGTCCGCGCCTACGACCTGCTGCGCATGTTCGGACGCGACGGCCGCCCGACCCCGCTCGGGGCGGCGTTCGCCGAGTACGGGCGGATCGCCAAGACCGAGCACCTGCTGCGCGTGGTCGACCCGGTGGACGACACCTACCGCCGTCAGATGAACCGGCAGCTCACCGTGCAGGAGTCCCGCCACGAGCTGGCGAGGGACGTGTGCCACGGCAAGCGCGGCACCATCCATCAGGCGTACCGCGACGGCATGGAGGACCAGCTCGGCGCGCTCGGCCTGGTCCTCAACTCCATCGTGCTCTGGACGACGAAGTACATCGACGCGGCTGTCGCCCAGCTCCGCGCCGAGGGCCACGAGATCCACGACGAGGACATCGCCCGCCTGTCCCCGCTCAAGCACCGCAACCTGAACCTGCTCGGCCGCTACAGCTTCACCGCCAGCGTCCCGGCCGCCGGCGCCCTGCGCCCGCTGCGCGACCCGGACGCGCCGGAGCTGGACGAGGACGAGGACGAGTCGGCGGCCGACTGAAGCCGAGGCGTCAGCCGGTGGGCACCAGTGCGGCGTCGTACTGCTCGACGGCCCAAGGCAGCACCACGCAGGGGAGCAGGAACCAGTCGCTAGTGCTGGGTCGGCTCCGGCAGTTCGGAGGTGACGGCGCGGATGGCGCTCCGGAACCAGCGCTGCCCCAAATCGCCGTCGAGCCGGGGGTGCCAGGCCATCAGGTAGCCCAGTGAGCGGATTTCCTCGGGAGCGGGCAGGATTCGGATGCCGGGGTCCGGGCGTTGCTGCGCGAGTAGCCGCGCGGGCAGTGTGAGGATCAGCCGGGTGCCCGGGACCGAGCGCAGGGCCAGCGAATGGTAGGGGACGGTCAGTCCGGCCCGGCGGTGCTTTCCGAGGTCTTCCAGGCGTTGCTCGATCGCGGTCTGACGCTCGCCGATGGTGCCGACGATGACGTGGGTGGCGCCCAGGTACTCCTCCAGGGCGATCGCCGGACGTTCGGCGAGCGGGTGGTCGGCGGAGAGTACGCAGACGAACCGGTCGTCGAGGAGATGTTCGGTGTGCAGGGCGGGGAGTGGTGTTGATCTGGCGAAGAACACCAGGTCGACGACCCCCCGGTCGAGGTCCTCGTAGATGGCGTCGTGCCAGGTGCGGAAGTGCAGTGTGGAGCGCGGCGACTCCTGGAACACGCGCTGGAAGACCGCGGGCGCGAACACCTGGGTGAAGTCGGTCCCCGCGACCCGGAAGGTCTCGGCGGCCTCCGCGGGGTCGAACCCCTCCGGGGCGAACAGGCTCTCCAGCCGCGGCAGGACTGCCCGCAGCTGACGCTGGACGCGCTCGGCCCGCGGGGTGAGCCGGTACCCGCCCGGCGTGCGCACCAGCAGCTCGTCGCCGAGGGTGTCCCGCAGCCGCTGCAGGGCCCGGCTCATCGCAGGCTGGCTCATTGCGGCGACTTCGGCGGCGCGCGAGACATGCCGCTCCTCCAGCAGTGCGGCCAGCGGAGCCAGCAGATTGAGGTCGACCCGTTCGATATGCACCATCTGAATAATCTATATCTTGATGATGCATTGGACAAATAATTGCAGGCGGCTGAGGGTTGATTCAGTCGCCGGGCGGACCGCCCGTGAACCAGCACAGTGCCAGGCGTCCGTCCGGACGCCGGATCAGGAGCAGTGATGAACGGCGCGGTATCGCAGCACGGATCCACCCGGCCCAGGGTGGCCGTGGTAACCGGCGGCTCGGGCGGAATCGGGGGCGCGGTCGCGCGCCGGCTGGCCGCGGACGGCATGGCAGTCGTCGTCCACTACGCGGGCAGCGCGGCGAAGGCCGAGGCGGTCGTCGAGTCGGTCACCGCAGTTGGCGGCACGGCGGTGGCCCTGCCCGGCGACGTCGCCGAGCCGACGGAGATGACCGGGCTCTTCGACGCCGTGGAGGAACGTTTCGGGAGCGTCGACGTGGTCGTCAACACCGCGGGGATCATGCTGCTGGCCCCGCTCGCCGAGATGGAGCTGGAAGCCTTCGACCGGATGCACCGGGTCAACGTCCGCGGGACCTTCGTGGTCTCCCGGCTCGCGGCCCGCAGGCTGAGCCCCGGCGGCGCGCTGATCAACTTCTCCACCTCGGTGACCCGGCTCCAGCAGCCCGGCTACGGCGGCTACGCGGCGACCAAGGGCGCGGTCGAGGCCATGACTTTGATCCTGGCACGCGAACTGCGCGGCCGGGACGTCACCGTCAACGCGGTGGCCCCCGGGCCGACCGCGACACCGCTTTTCGCCGAGGGCAAGAGCGAGGAGCTGATCGCCCGGATCGCCGCCGCCTCACCGCTGGAGCGGCTCGGCACACCGGAGGACGTCGCCGAGGCCGTCGCCTTCCTGGCCGGGTCCGCCGGCCGCTGGGTCAACGGCCAGGTGCTGTACAGCAACGGCGGCATCGCCTGATCCTCTCCACCACTTCCGCCTCTCTTCTCCCTCTCCGTTCCTTCCCTCCACCCCTGCGATAGGAGACCCACCATGTCGACTGCGCTCATCACGGGTGCCGCCACCGGTATTGGCAACCTGACCGCGCGAGCCCTGGCCCGGGCCGGTCACCGCGTCTACGCCTCGATGCGGGCCCCCAGGGGCCGCAACGCCGCCCGCGCCGAAGAACTGCACCGCCTGGCCGCGGCCGAACGCCTCGACCTGCACGTGGTCGAACTTGACGTCACCTCGCAGGAGTCCGCCGACCGCGCAGTGGCGGCCGTGCTCGAGAACGCGGGAGCGCTCGACGTCGTCATCCACAACGCCGGGCACCTGGTCACCGGCTACGTCGAGGCGTTCACCGCCGAGGAGATCGCCCACCTGGTCGACGTCAACACCCTCGGCGTCCAGCGGCTCAACCGCGCCGCGCTGCCGCACCTGCGCGGGCAGGGCAGCGGCACCCTCCTCTATGTGGGCAGCACCATCCCGGTGACCACACCGCCGTTCCTCGGTCCGTACGTGGTGTCGAAGGCGGCGATGGACGCGCTTGCCCTGGTGACCTCCTACGAGGTGGCGCCGCTCGGCATCGAGACGGTGATCGTCATGCCGGGAGCCTTCACCCAGGGCACCGACCACTTCCCCACCGCAGGACGGCCCGCGGACGCCGCTGGTGTCACCGCCGGCTACCGGGCCCTGGACCCGCTGGTCGCCCGCAACGAGCAGGCCACGGAGGGCCTGTTCGCCCCGGGCATGCAGGTGGACCCCTCGGTCGTCGCCAAGGAGATCACCAGGATCCTGTCCCTGCCCTTCGGTGAGCGCCCTTTCCGCAGCGTGGTGGACCTGACCAACTCCCTGGTCGAGCAGGCCAACTCCGCGGTGCTGGAGGCTCGCACGGACTTCGTGCGGCGCATGGGCTTCGAGGATGTCCTGCACGTCACCCGGGCGTAGGCCGCCCCGCACCCGTTCCGTCACCGATCGCATCACCTCCCCTCGCAAGGAAACGACGACATGACCCGCAGTCAGCTGGACTCCGTCTCCGACCTTTTGTTGAACTCGCCGCTGGACCTGGGCGGCGACGTGGCGAAGATGCGCCGCGTCTTCGACGAGATACTCGGCGCCGCGCCGCTGCCCGGCGACGTCCGCACCCGGATCACCGACCTGGGCGGGGTACCCGCCGTCGAGGTGCGCGCCGGCGCCGCCGCGCCGACGGCCGCCACCGTGCTGTACTTCCACGGCGGCGCCTATGCGATCGGCTCCGCCGCCGCCAGCGTCGGCCTGGTCTCCGAGATCGCCCGGCGGACCGCGGCCACCGCGCTGTCCGTCGACTACCGGCTCGCCCCCGAGCATCCCTTCCCGGCCGCGGTGGACGACGCGCTGGCCGCCTACCGGGCGCTGCTCGACCGAGGCGTCCCGGCCGGCTCGATCGCGGTCACCGGCGAGTCGGCCGGCGGCGGCCTCGCCCTCGCCCTGCTGCTGGCGATCCGGGACGCGGGGCTGCCGCAGCCGTCGTCCGCGACCGTCCTGTCCCCATGGACGGACCTCACCCAGTCCGGCGGCACCATGACCACCCGGGCCGAGGCGGATCCGGCGCTTACCCGTCGGGCCCTTCGGACCAGGGCCGCCGACTACCTCGCCGGGGCGGATCCACGCACCCCGCTGGCCAGCCCGCTGCATGCCGATCTGCGCGGACTGCCACCGCTGCTGATCCAGGCCGGCGGCCGGGAGATCCTGCTCGACGACGCTCTGCGGCTGGCCGCGCGGGCCGCCCACGCCGACGTTCCGGTCACCCTGCGGACCTTCCCCGGAGCGCCGCACGTCTTCCAGGGCTTCGCCCCGCTCGTCGACGAGGCGGCGCAGGCTCTCGACCAGGTCGCAGCCTTCGTCAACGGCCATATCCAGCCGGAGGGACGCCCATGAAAGCCGTACGCTTCCACCGCTACGGAGACATCGACGTGCTCGGCGTCGAGGACGTCGAACCGCGTCCGCTGGGCCCACGCGACGTGCTGGTACAGGTGCGGGCCGCCGGGATCAACCCGGGTGAGGCCAAGATCCGTACCGGATCCCTGCACGAGCGGTTCCCCGCGACGTTCCCCTCCGGACAGGGCAGCGACCTCGCCGGCACCGTCGCCGCGACCGGGGCCGCAGTGACCCGCTGGGCGCCCGGGGACCCGGTTCTCGGCTGGTCCTGGGAGCGGTCCAGCCACGCCGAGTACGTCGTCGTCCCGCACGACCAGCTCGTCCGCAAGCCCGACGGGCTCCCCTGGACCGCCGCAGGCGCCCTCTACGTCGCGGGCAGCACCGCCTGGGCAGGAATCACCGCTGTCGACCCGGGGGCCGGCAAGACGGTCGTGGTCAGCGGGGCCACCGGCGGAGTCGGCACCATCGCCGTCCAACTCCTGCGCCTGCGCCGGGCGCACGTGGTCGCGATCGCCTCCCCGCGGCACCGGGACTGGCTGGAGTCCCAGGGCGCCACCCTCGTCCACTACGGGAGTGGAGTCACCGAACGCCTCCGCCGGACGATTGAGGGCGACGGGGCCGACACGGCGCACGCCTTCCTCGACTTCCACGGCGGCGACTACCCGCGAATCGCGCTCTCCCTGGGGGTGCTGCCCCGCAAGGTCAACACGCTCGACTACGGCGTCGCCGCCGCGCTCGGCGCCCGGGCACAGGGCAGTGCCGAGGGCACCAGCCGGGCGGTGCTGACCGAGTTGGCCGAGCTGACGGCGGCCGGCCGGATCAAGGTGCCGATCAGCCGGACCCACCCGCTGGAAGAGGTCCGGGCGGCCTTCACCCACCTGGAACACGACCACCCTCTGGGCAAGGTCGTCCTCCTCCCAAACGCCGTCCCCCACAGCATCGAGAGCAACGACGCTCGAACGGAGCGCAGGTGACGCTGGCTCAGGCGGGTGCGGAGCTCTCAACGAGGGCCCAGTACCTTCTCCGCGGCGGCTCCGGCGAGCAACCCCCAGCATCAGGCAGCCCCGCGGCGGTGTCGGGGTCCGAGTAGGAGCGGTCCAGGAAACCGGTATTGCTCGGCGCGAATCCAATCAGATCCGATGGTGATTGCTGACAGGGTTTGACGACAGAAGAGTGCGATCCTCCGTACGGAAGGGGCCCCTCGGTGGCGAACCTGATCTACAAGCGGGTCTCGACCGACCAGCAGTCCACCGCCCGGCAGGACCTCATCCTAGCCGAGGCCGGGATCGAGGACCCGGTCGTCTTCGAGGAGGCCCCCGGCACCTCCAGCCGCCTCCACCCGCTCCAGCGCCCGAGGTTCGGCGAACTGCTCACCTACGCGCGGCCGGGCGACACGGTGCACATCTCCGAGATGTTCCGCCTCGTACGCGGCAACCAGCACATCCTCGACGTGCTCGACGTCCTGCACCGTGACCGTCTCGCGCTTCGCATCCACGACGGCGCGTTCTCCGCCATGGACCTCACCGCACGCCACCCGCGCACCGGCGAGCTGCTGTCCACCGTGAAGTTCATGGTGCAGACCCTCGCCGCCGCCGGCGAACTCCAACGCGACCTCCAGCGCGAGCTGACCTACGACGGACTGCGCGCCGCCGAGGCCAAGGGCAGCAAGGGCGGCCGCCGCCCCGCCATCGGGGCTGGGGCGGCCGGCGTCGTACGCAGGGCGTACCTCGAAGGCCGCTCCATCGCCGCACTCGCCCGTGACCACGGTGTCAGCCGCGGCGCGGTCCGCACCGCCGTCGCTGACCTTCTGCCCGACCACACCGTCACCACGGAGGACGCCCCCGCCCCGGAGCTTCCGGTCGCCCTCGACATGCCGGGCAAGGTCGCCGACTACCTCCGCACGGTCGACTTGGAGCTTGCCGAGCGCACCGCGCTCGACCACGGGGTGACCGTACGGCGCGGCCAGGGCTACACCCTGCGCGTCAGCGCCACCGCCGAGGTCCACCGCCAGCTCCTCGCCCGCTGCCAGCCGCTCGACGGCGGCCAGGGCCTCCCCGCGGTCCCGGCCCAGCGCAAGGCCCGCCGTGAGTACGAGAACCGGGTCAGCGCCCTCACGCCAAGACCATGATCATTCTCAGCGCCAACCGCTGTACCGATGTTCCCCGAGGCCGGGAGTGCCTGGCGGGGCACGTGGTCCTCAAGGACGTCGCCCCCGGCTCCCCGTCCGCCGAGGTCGGCTACTGGACCGCCGCCCACGCGCGCGGCCGGGGCGTGGCGCCCCGGGCGCTCGACGCGCTCACCGGCTGGGCCTTCACGGCGTTCGGCGCCCGGGGACCGGCCCGGCTCGTCCTGCGGCACCAGGAGGACAACACGGCGTCCTGCCGGGTCGCGGCCAAGTGCGGCTACGAGCTGACCGGGGCGCTCCCCGCCGCGCCGCCGGCGTACCCGCGCGCGGGACATGTGCACACCCGCTTCCGGGTCACGGGCGCAGGTCCACGATCCGCCTGATCTTGCCCACCGACCGCTCCAGGGACTCCGGTTCCACGATCTCCACCCCGACCGACACCCCGACTCCGTCCTTGACCGCCGCCGCGATCGAGCGGGCCGCGGCCTCCCGCGTCTTGGGCCCGGCGCCCGGCCGCGCCTCGGCACGGACCGTGAGGGCGTCGAGCCGGTCCTCGCGGGTGAGCCGGAGCTGGAAGTGCGGTGCGACGCCCGGGGTGCGCAGCACGATCTCCTCGATCTGCGTCGGGAACACGTTCACCCCGCGCAGGATCACCAGGTCGTCGCTGCGGCCGGTGATCCGCTCCATCCGCCGGAAGGACCGCGCGGTGCCCGGCAGCAGCCGGGTCAGATCCCGGGTGCGGTAGCGGATCACCGGCATCGCCTCCTTGGTGAGCGAGGTGAACACCAGCTCGCCCTCCTCGCCCTCGGGCAGCACCTCGCCGGTGAGCGGGTCGACGATCTCCGGGTAGAAGTGGTCCTCCCAGATGTGCAGGCCGTCCTTGGTCTCCACGCACTCCTGCGCCACCCCCGGCCCGATCACCTCCGAGAGGCCGTAGATGTCGACCGCGTCGATCCCGAGCCGCTCCTCGATCTCGCGCCGCATCTCCTCGCTCCACGGCTCCGCCCCGAACACCCCCACGCGCAGCGAGGTGCCGCGCGGATCGACGCCCTGCCGTTCGAACTCGTCGAGCAGCGTGAGCATGTACGACGGGGTGACCATGATGATCCGGGGCTCCAGGTCCTGGATCAGCTGCACCTGACGGGCCGTCATGCCGCCCGAGGCGGGCACGACCGTGCAGCCGAGCCGTTCGGCGCCGTAGTGCGCGCCCAGGCCGCCGGTGAACAGCCCGTAGCCGTACGCCACATGGACGACGTCGCCGGGCCGGGCGCCCGCCGCGCGCAGCGAACGGGCGATCATGTCCGCCCACATCGACAGATCGCCGTCCGTGTAGCCCACGACGGTCGGGTGCCCGGTGGTGCCGCTGGAGGCGTGCAGGCGGCGCACCCGCTCCCGGGGCACGGCGAACATCCCGTACGGGTGGTGCGCGCGCAGGTCGTCCTTGGCTGTGAGGGGGAAGCGGGCCAGGTCGGCGAGCGAACGGCAGTCGTCGGGGTGCACCCCGGCCGCGGCGAAGGACTCCCGGTGGAAGGGGACGTTCTCGTACGCGTGCCGCAGCGAGGCGCGCAGCCGCTCCAGCTGGAGCGCGCGCAGTTCCTCGACGCCGAGCCGTTCCCCCGCGTCCAGCAGACATGCCGCATCCGCCATCGGGTCTCTCCCTCACCTACTACGAAAAGCATGACAATCGGGTCAACTGAACGACCGATCATTCGGTCGAGATGTTGGAGATCAGTAATCCAGGCCGAGGCGCCGCAGGCAAGAGCCCTGCGGGGAAAATCCCTGGCGGCCCGCCCTCCCCACCGGCCAGGATCGGCCCATGCCGACCTTCACCGCGCCCGACGGAACCCGCCTCGCCTACCGGCTGCGCGGTCAGGGCGACCCGCTGGTGGTGCTGCCCGGCGGGCCGATGCGGGCCTCCGCCTACCTCGGGGACCTGGGCGGGCTCACCGCACACCGCCGATTGGTCCTGCTCGACCTGCGTGGCACCGGCGCCTCCTCGGCCCCGGCCGACCCGGCGACGTACCGCTGCGACCGGCAGACCGACGACATCGAAGCACTCCGCGTCCATCTGGGCCTGGAGCGGCTGGACCTGCTCGCGCACTCGGCCGGCGGCAGCCTCGCCACGCTCTACGCGGCCCAGCGGCCCCGGCGCGTCGGCCGCCTCGCCCTGATCAGCGCCGCCCTGCGCCCGCTCGGACTGAGCCCGGCCCCCGCCGACCGGCTCGCCGCCGCCCGGCTGCGGAGCGGCGAACCGTGGTTCGAGCGGGCGTACCCCGTGCTGGCGGCCTGGCTCGCGGGCGACGGACCGTACGACGACGTGTTCACCCCCTTCTTCCACGGCCGCTGGGACGAGGAGATCCGCGCGCACGCCGACGCCGAGCAGACGCAGACCAACGAGGAGGCCGCCGACCGCTACTTCGCCGACGCCGCGTTCGACCCGGCCGCCACCCGCGCGGCGCTCACCGCGCTGACCGCGCCCGTCCTCGTCCTGGCCGGGGAACTCGACGGCGGCCCCCGCCCGGACCTGGCCCGCCGCGCCGCCGCCGCGTTCGCGCACGCCGAGTTCGCCCTCCAGCCGGGCGCGGGGCACTATCCGTGGCTGGACGGCCCGCGGTGGTTCGTACGGCGGGTGGCGGCCTTCCTCGCCGGCGAGCGGGCCGCCCCTTCGCCGTCGGCAGAATGACGGCGCCGCCGCCGTCCGCCCCGGCTACCGTCCCCGCATGGACACCGGACCGCACACCGCCGACGTCAACGGCATCACCCTCGCCTACCGCGCCTGGGGCCCGGCGGACGCGCCGCCCGTGGTCCTGCTGCACTGCCGGGGCGCCGACGGCAGCGACTGGGCCCCGATCGCGCGCCGCCTGGCGGGCGGACCGCGTCCGTGCCGCCTCTACGCCCCGGACCTGCGCGGCCACGGCGGCAGCAGCCGGCTCGGGGACCGGCCCGGTGCCTACGCCCACGAGGCGCTGCGCGACGACGTGCTCGGCCTCCTCGACGTGCTCGGCGCCGAACGGGCCGACGTCGTCGGCCACTCGCTGGGCGGCGCCGTCGCCTGCCTGATCGCCCAGCACGCGCCCGCACGCGTACGGCGGCTCGTCCTGGAGGACGTGCCCGTGCCGCTCCCGCTGGACCCGCCCCGGCCGCCGGCCGCGCGGCCACGCGGCGAACTGCCGTACGACTGGGAGATGATCCTGGCCACCGACCGCCAGCGCAACGCGCCCGACCCCGCCTGGGCCGCGGGCATGGGCCGGATCACCGCGCCCGCGCTGCTGGTCGCGGGCGGGGCGTCCAGTTCCGTCCCCCAGGACCAGGTCACCGGCCTGGCGGCGCTGATCCCCGGCGCCCGCGTCGTCACCGTGGACGCGGGGCACCTGGTGCACGCGAAGCGGCCCGAGGAGTTCCTCTCCGTGGTGACACCCTTCCTGACCGGCCTCCCCTGCCGTCCTTCCTGACCGACCGGACGCCCCGCGCGGATGGCCTGTCGGCGATGCCACCCGATCGCTAGGCTGAGCCGCGGACGACGGAATCGGGAGGAGCACGGACGTGGCCGAGAGCACTGTCCAGCAGCACCCGCTCGCGGGATGGGACAAGCCCGAGCTGGACCTCACCAGCGCCGAGTGGCAGTCCAGCAGCCGTGGCCTGGGGGATGTCCAGATCGCCTTCGTCGAGGGGTTCATCGCGATGCGCAACAGCCGTCGCCCGGAGAGCCCCTCGCTGATCTTCACCCCCGCGGAGTGGGGCGCGTTCGTCTCGGGCGCACGGGAAGGGGAGTTCGACCTCACCTGAGCGGGGGCGCCGGAGGCCGAACCGGGGGTGTTCCCGCCGGTTTTCCGGACACGCGACCTTCAAAGCCCGGTCCGCGCCGACGCCTTTGCCAGGCTGGCGCGGCAGGGAAGGCCGCCCTCCGGAGATGAGGTACCCATGAGCACTCCGCCGGTCGTCGCAGCGGTCGACGGCTCCGACGACAGCCTGCGCGCCCTCGACTGGGCGCTGGACGCGGCCCGGCGCCGCCGGGCGCCGCTGCGCGTCGTCCACGTCCGCCAGTACGCCCCCTGGACCCAGCCCGACGTCCTGGTCACCGGGCCGCCCGCGGACGCCGGGGACGAGGTGCTCGACGCGGCCCGCGCCCATGTGGCGGCGCGGGGCGACACCGGGACGGACGTCGGGTACGACGGACTCGACGGGCTGCCCGGCGCCCTGCTGCCCGAACTCGGCGCGACCGCGCGGCTGCTGGTGCTCGGCTCCCGGGGCCGCGGCGGCTTCAGAAGCCTTCTGCTGGGCTCCAACGGCCTGGCCGCCGCGCGCGACGCGGAGTGCCCGGTCGTCGTGGTGCCCCGGCCCGGACGCGAGGTCGACGACGACGAAGCCCCGGCCGTCGCCCCCGGGCCGCGGGTGGTCGCCGGTCTGAACGTCGACAGCCCCGACGACGCCGTGCTCGCCTTCGCCTTCGCCGAGGCCGCCCTGCGCGGGGCCCGCGTCCAGGTGGTCACCGCCTATCCGTGGCCGGTGCGCACCTGGGGAGCGGCGGCGGGGGAAGTGCCCATGCCGGTGATCGCCCAGGACGAGGTGGAGAGCGAGGTCGGCACCCTCGCCGACGGCTTCCTCGCCCCGCACCGGACCCGGCACCCCGATGTACCCGCCGAAGTACAGGTCCTCCCCGGCGACGCCGCCGGCCGGCTGGTCGGCGCCTCCCGCGACGCCGAACTCGTCGTGGTCGGCCGCCACCGCCGCCGCCTGCTGGCGCCCGCCCGCATGATGGGCTCCGTCACCCAGGCGGTCCTGCTGCACGCCCCCGGCCCCATCGCGGTGATCCCGCCGTCCCCGCCCGAGGAGTGACACGCACCGCCGGGCTCCGCCGGTGCGGCGGCCGGACGAGGGCGGCCGGGCCCCGCCTTCCGCCGCCGTGGACCGGGGCCCCGGCGTGCGGCGACACGTCACGCGGAGCGCCGGACGGCGCCGCCCGGCGAAGTCCGTGCGATGACTTCCCGCCCGTCCGGGCGGCCGGGGCGGGCGTGTACCGGGAGACGGCGCGATGAGGCGGGGCCGGGCGCCGAGGTCCGCCGCACGGGCGGAGGACCGGCGGGCGCGCCGGGGCCGTCGCCCGGTCCCGGCTCGATCGGCGGGGACGCCGTGCTACCGGCCGGTGGTGCGGCGGGCCGTTGTGCACCACGTCCGGCGGTTGGGTGTCGGCGGTCGGATCGCTGGGCGTATCCGTACGGGTTTCATCGGGGACCAGGCTGTGGGGCCGGGGCTGGGGCCCGGTCCCGGCCCGATCGGCGGGGGACGCCGTGCCGCCAGCCGGGTGGCGCAGCGGGCCGCCCTACACCACGCCCGGAGGCCCGGAGGCCCGGAGGCCCGGAGGCCCGGAGGCCCGGTGTCGCTCGCCGGACCGCCCGGCGCATCCGTACCCGATCAACGGGCACCGGCCCGTCCGCCACCGTCCGCATACAGGAACCGCCCGGCAGGGGCACCCGTCGCGCGCTCGATCTCGTGCTGACCCTCCGCCACGACGGCGTCGGCGGTGTCCTGGACGAGCCGGCCGACGCCGCCGGGCCCGCCGCCCGGGTGCGGGCTGTCCGGACGTCCTCCCGGGCGCCGGTGCGTACGCCGCCGACGCCCTTGTGGCGGCCGTCCGCGGGTCGCCGTGCGGGCGCTCTTCGCCCGTGCCGTCCGGCCCGCCGCGCTCGCCCCCGCCCCGCCGCCGCCACCCGGCTGCTGCCCGTGCCCGAAGCGGCCGGACGGTTCGACGCCGCCGCGCGCACCCCCACCGTGCCCGTCCTGCGCCGGACCACCGGACCACCGGACCGAACACGAGGGCCGGTTCCTCGCCCGGCGCCCGGCGCCCTGCGCCGGGCCCACGGCACCGGCGACCTCACCGCGGCGCTCGCCCAGGCCGCCGCCTCCTTCCTCGCGGGCCCCGACCGCGCGCGGCTGCGCGCACACCCCGCCCCCCCCGGCCGGCACGAGCGGGCGCCGCGACGGCGGACCGGCCGGTTCCGGGTGAGGTCCGCCCCGGACGGAGGCCGCCCGCACGTCGCGCGGCACGCCGGGACACGTACCATGGCGGCATGTCGTTCCTCCGTCGCCGCAGCGCCACGCCCGCCGGGCCCGACTTCGACGTTCTGGCCATGGACCCGGGCGACTGGCCCGGCAATCTGGGCGCCGGGCTGCTGCCCGCGCCCGACGGCACCTGCCAGGGCGTGTTCCTGCGCTACGACCTCTTCGGCGGCCGCGGCACCGCGATGATCATCGGGAACCTCCCCGAGGGCTCCCCGGCCCGCGAGGTCCCCGACGGCGAGGTGCCCTTCGAGGTGGCCCAGCTGCTGCTGGCCCTGGAGAACGACGAGGAGATCACCGTCGTCGGCACCGAGGACATGCCGGTGCTCCAGGGCGACAATCTGCTGATCGTGCGCCGCCTCAAGCTCTCCGAGAGCCGGATCTCCTGCGTCCAGTTCGACCGCAGCGACGGCGTCCTGGTGACCATCGCCGCCTGGGACCGCCCGATCACGGACGACCTGTACGCGCTGCTCAAGCCGCTGCCCGCCGAGCTGTTCCAGCAGGGCTGAGCAGCCGACCGGCACACCCGTGCGGGGCCGGCCCCCTCCCGAAGGGGGCCGGCCCCGCACGCGGTCACCGGCCCGAGGGCCGCACCTGTACGTCCGCCGCCCGGACGAACGCCACCCGGTGGCCGAACTGGATCTCGTAGTACAGGTCCTTGCCGACCACCACCCGGTGCGAGTCGGTGGTGAACGTGACCGAGTACAGGTACTCACCGGGCACCGCGTCCCCGAGCACGTACCGCTGGCCGGCCGGCAGCGTGTACGGCAGTGGTGTCACGGCCTGCACCGGCACCCCGGCCGGATACGCCTCCTTCTCCGGGTACGCCCTGCCGTACACGGGCACACCGGCCACGCCCGGCTTCGGCGTGACCACCAGCCCGGCCGCGTTCACCGCGGTGGCCTGCCGCGCGGGGTTGCGGAACCATGCCTTCTGGCCGAGGTACCAGATCGCCGTCCAGTCGCCCTGCCGCCCGGCCACCGCGTACTGCTGGCCGGTCTCCGCCCGCGAGGCCACGTCGTTCACATCGGTCGTGGAGCCACCGCCGCCCGGACGCAGCCCGATGTCCTTGACCAGCGGGGCGGACGCGTCCGGCCGGGTGTACAGCCGCACCTCGTTGGAGCCGTGCGCCGCGCACGGCGTCCCGGCGGTGACGCAGCCCGTGTACTCCGTCCCGTTGGCCGCGTAGTCCGGGCGGATCGTCACCAGTCCGCCGCCGCTGCCCGCGGTCGGCACGAAGGGGCGGCCCAGCAGCTCGAAGTAGTGCCGCCAGTCCCAGTACGGGCCGGGGTCGGTGTGCATGTCCGGGACGGCCCCGGCGGTCGGACCCGGCACCGTGTCGTGCCCCAGGATGTGCTGCCGGTCCAGCGGGATGCCGTACTTCCCGGCGAGATAGCGCACCAGCCGCGCCGAGGAGCGGTACATCGCCTCCGTGTACCAGGCGTCCGGATCGGCGAGGAAGCCCTCGTGCTCCAGCCCGATCGACGTGGCGTTGACGTACCAGTTGCCCGCGTGCCAGGACACGTCCTTGTTGTCCACGTGCTGGGCGATGTGCCCGTCGGTGGAGCGCAGCGTGTAGTTCCACGACACATAGGTCGGATCCTGGACCAGGTTGAGGACACCGTCCCAGCGGCCCTCGGTGTCATGGATGACGATGTACCGGATCCGCTCGGACCTCGGCCGGTCGCCCAGGTCGTGGTTGCCGTAGTCGTCGGTGCCGAACTCCTGGTACGGCGCCGGGACCCACTCGCAGGACACCGAGGCGGGGCACTCCGTACCGGCCGAGGAGGCCGGTGCGAGCCCGGTCCGCGCCAGCAGGGCCCGGTCGGGGGCCAGCCGCGGCCGGGCCGCGAGCACGACGCGCTGCCCGGCGTCCGTGGTGCGCCGCTCACCGGAGCGGATCACGGCGTACACGTCGTCGGCGTAGGCCGCCGCCGTGCCGCTGTCCTGCGCGCCGGAGAACCGGGCCACCGCCCCGTACCAGGCGGCGGGGTCCGCGCTCAGCGGCTCGCCCAGCCGCCGCTGCGCGTCGGCCAGCAGGGCGGCGCCGCCCGCGATGTTCGCCGCCGCGTCCGCGCGCAGCCGCTCGGCGGGCGTCCCGGTCAGGGCGGCCGCCCGGGGCAGGGTCTTCAGCCGGTCCGGCAGCGCGGAGTCCGCCGGTACGGCGGCGGGTGCCGCCGGGTGCAGGGCGGGGCGGGCATCGTCACCGCGCGGGTCCTCGGCCCCGTCGCCGTGGTGCTCCCCGGCGCGGGCCAGCGCCGTCCGGGCGTCCGTGAGGTGCATCGGGCCGTAGCCGCCGCTCACGCTCGGGGCCCCGGCGTGCCCGTCCCAGCGGGACTGGAGGTAGGAGACGCCCAGCAGGACGCTGAGCGGTACGTGGTAGCGCTCGGCCGCGGCGGAGAACGCGCGCTGGAGCCGGCCGGTGTCGTCCGCGGCACCCGCGGACGGGGCGCCCAGCAGCGGCAGCAGCAGCGCGGCGCAGGCGAGGGCGCCGCCCGCCGTACGCGCGGCGGCCCGCCCCGGCGTGGCTCTGCGGCCCCCGGTGAGGTCGGAGTCGCTGACGGATCCTCGCAATGCTGCCTCCTGGGGCGCTCGGGCGTGCGTGACGGGGCGTGCGGGGCCGGCGTGGGTCAGTGGTACCGGCTGTCCGACGATCCGTCAATCATGCGCGCGAGGAGGCGATTTCCCATGTCAGGCGGGGGCCCGGCGAGTTTCGCCGCGGCGCCGCGCGGGCCTGCGGCGCGTCAGTGGCGTACACCTGTGGTCGGCGTGCACCGGTGCCCGCCGCGCACACGAGGGAGGTCCGCGGCACCCCGTCCCGACGGGGTGCCGCGGACCTCCCTCGTGTGCCCTCAGCGGGTGCCGACCGCGGCGCGCACGGCCCGGCGCGCCAGCTGGCAGTCGTCGTGCAGCCGCCGCAGCAGCAGCCGCTGCTCCTCGCCGGCCGGGGCGGCGGCCGGGTGGGGCATGCCCGGTGCCACCGGGGCCGGGTCGTGCATCGAGCGCTGCACCGCCGTCTCGTAGGTGCGGATCTCCCGGGTCAGCACCAGCATCAGGTTCACCAGGAAGGCGTCCCGCGCCCCCGGTCCGGCCACCTGGGCGAGCTGGCTGATCTGCCGCCGGGCCTCGGGCGCCTGGCCGAGCACGGACCACAGCGTCGCCAGGTCGTAGCCCGGCAGGTACCAGCCCGCGTGCTCCCAGTCCACCAGGACCGGGCCGGCCGGGGAGAGCAGGATGTTGGCGAGCAGCGCGTCGCCGTGGCAGAACTGGGCCATGCCCTGCCGGCCCGCCGCGTGCGCGATGCCGTGCAGCAGCTTCTGGAGGTCGCCCATGTCGCGGTCGGTGAGCAGGCCCAGCTCGTGGAAGCGGGCGATCTCGGCGGCGTAGTCCAGCGGGGCGTCGAACGTCCCCGCGGGCGGCCGCCAGGTGTTCAGCCGGCACAGCGCGCCGAGGGCCGCGCGGATGTCCGCCCGCGGCGGCGTCTGCGACGGGTGCCGCTGGAGCGCGGCCACCCGGCCCGGCGCGCGCTCGATGACGAGGGTGCAGTTGTCCGGGTCCGCCGCGATCAGCCGGGGCACACGGACCGGGGGCCGGTGCCGGACGAACGAGCGGTAGACCGCTATTTCGTGCCGGTACCGCTCGGCCCACTCGCGGGACGGGTCCAGTAAGCACTTGGCGACCGCCGTGGCGCGCCCGGTCGTGCCGACCAGGAGCACGGAGCGGCCGCTGCGGCGCAGCACCTGGACCGGTGCGAACTCCGGACAGATCCGCTGCACCGAGGCGAGGGCGGTGCGCAGGGGCGCGCCCTGCGGGCCGGACAGGTCGAGCCTCCCGCTCAGGGGTGGTGTGCCGAGCCCCGCGGCGCGTCGCGGCCGGCCCACGCCGAGCACGGGGGCCGGCGGACGCGCGGGGTCGAGGAGGGGGCCGCCGACGCCCGGACGGGGACGCAGCGGCCGGGGCGGGGCGGACACGGAGGACGATGCTGCGTACATGGGCGAGACAGATCCCTTCGTGTGCCTGCTGCTCGAAGTGCGCTGCCCGGCCCGGACGCCCGGGTGCACCCTGGGGAATGTCCCTGGCGACCGGGTCGGGGCGGCGCTTTCCTACCTGACACCGGTCGCCCCGTGGCACACCATGTGGCGTGCCCTGGCGAACCCTGGCGAATAGTCGCCCGGCAACTCTCACCGGGGCTACTGTCAACTCAGCCGAGTACCTGGGGGCTTGACGTGACAGGACAACCCAACGCCCGTCTCGCGGATCTGTTCGGCCTGGCCGGCTGGTCCAAGGGGGAGCTCGCGAGGCTGGTCAACCGGCAGGCGGCGGCCATGGGCCACCCCCAGCTGGCGACCGACACCTCCCGGGTACGGCGCTGGATCGACAGGGGAGAGATCCCGCGCGATCCCGTGCCACGGGTGCTGGCGGCCCTGTTCACCGAGCGTCTCGGCCGTGTCGTGACCATCGAGGATCTCGGTCTGGTACGGCACGGGCGCACGGGGAGACGGCAGGGCGACGGGGAAGCGGAACATCCCGACGGCATGCCGTGGGCGCCCGAGCAGACCGCCGCGGTCCTCACCGAATTCACGGGAATGGACCTCATGCTCAACCGACGCGGCTTGGTGGGCGCGGGTGCCGCGCTCACCGCGGGATCAGCACTCAGCGGTGCCCTGCACGACTGGCTGCACACCGAACCGGCCCTGACGGGCGACGCCCCCCCACTCGACCACCCCCTCAACGCCGACCCCGCCGGATTCGACCGCTACGACGCCGCCCCGGTCGGGGCGGAGGAGGTCGAGGAACTGGAACGCTCCGTGGAGGTGTTCCGCGCCTGGGACGCCGCGCGCGGCGGCGGCCTCCAGCGCAAGGCGGTGGTGGGCCAGCTCAACGAGGTGGGCGGCATGCTCGCCTACCGCCACCCCGCCCATCTCCAGCGGCGCCTGTGGGGCGTCGCCGCCAACCTCGCCGTCCTGGCCGGCTGGATGTCGCACGACGTCGGCCTGGAACCCACCGCCCAGAAGTACTTCGTCATCGCCACCCACGCCGCGCGCGAGGGCGGCGACCGGCCCCGCGCGGGTGAGGCGCTGTCGCGCGCGGCCCGCCAGAAGGTGCACCTGGGCCGGCCCGACGAGGCGCTGGACCTGATGAAGCTCGCCCAGTCCGGTTCCGGCGACCGGCTCCAGCCGCGCACCAAGGCGATGTTCCACACCATCGAGGCCTGGGCGCAGGCCGCGATGGGCAAGGGACAGGCCATGCGCCGCACCCTCGGCCGCGCCGAGGACCTGTTCGTCGCCGACAGGGGCGACGGCGAACCGCTGCCCTGGATGCAGACCTTCAAGGCCGAGGACCTGTACGGGATGCAGGCGCTCGCCTACCGCACGCTGGCGGAGTTCGACCCGGACGCGGCCGTGCACGCCCAGCACTACGCGGAGAAGGCGCTCGCGCTGCGGATCGACGGCCGTGAGCGGTCGAAGATCTTCGACCATCTGTCCATGGCCTCCGCCTGCTTCATCGCGGACGACCCGGAGCAGGCGGACCGCTACGCGCGGCTGGCCCTGATGTCGATGGGGTCCAACTCCTCGCGGCGCACCTGGGACCGGCTGCGCGAGATGTACCGGCTCACCGCCCAGTACGCCGGGTATCCGAGGATCCACGAGCTGCGCGAGGAGATCCGCCTCGCCATGCCCCGGCCCCGGGGCAAGGGCGCGGGCGGCACACCGGTGTAGCGGGCGGGCCCGGACGCGTCCGCCGTACGGGCAAGTGCCGGACCGGATCCCACCACCGCCCCACCGTCATGCCGTCACGCCGACCGGGACCGACCGGGACGTCATCCGGGCGGCGAGCACACCGGTGCCGTCCTCGCGCACGGCCGCGCCGGACTCCTCCGGGACCGGACCGCCCGTGCGCCCTCGCGCGCGTCGCGCGCGGCGGCGGACCGCGGTGCGGGCGTCGGCGGCAGCCGGCTCACGTCCGCCGCCCAGCCGTGCCCCGGCACCGGAGCGCGGCAGGAGCGGGCCGCCGGGCCGGAGGGTGTGTCCGGCGTGCGGTCCCGCCGGGCTCTGTCCCGTCCGCGCCGGGCCCCCTCCCGTCCCTCGCCGGTCCGGGCGCGCCCCGGCGGTGGGCCGGGGGAGCGGTCCGCGGGCAGGGGGACGGCATGGCGCACTCCGATACGGGGACGGGGATCGCGCGGCAGGAGAGGGGCCCGCGAAAGAAGGGCCCGCTACGACTGTGGCACAGCGGACGGCGGCCCGTAAGGGATTCGGCGACACCCGATACGGTGGTGCTTCTGGCATATGCCACAGTCTCTTCGGAGCGGCTCGGCCTCCGTCGTCCGCGTACTGCATCCGCTGACTGGAGCGTATGACGTCTACGTATTCCGACGGACCGTCGAGCTGCCGGAGGCGCCGTTCGCGTGTGCGTTCGACAGTGCGACACCCTCCGCTCGCGGCATGCGGCAGTCCGGCACGGCCGGAGTGACGCAGGTCACATGAATTGGGGGGCGGTCAGGCGTAATGCGAACGGCACCTACGGGCTCCTAAGAACACACGGCAGAACCGGCCGACCTCCGACCCGCAGGGGAGACCGACCATGGACATCACCCTCGAACAGTCCGCCCGCGCCCGCCTGATCACCGCGGACGGGCAGGAACTCCCCGTCCCCGCCACGCTCCGCTACGCCTCCGTGGATCCGCTGGCCGTGCACGTGGACTTCCCGCCCGAGGCGTCACTGGACGGGGAGGAGGTGACCTGGACCTTCTCCCGCACCCTGCTCGAAGAAGGGCTGGGCCAGCCGGCCGGGGCGGGCGACGTGCACTTCTGGCCCTGCGGCGACGCCCGGACCGCGGTCGAACTGCACTCCAGGTCGGGCATGGCCCTCCTCCAGTTCGACACCCCGGCGCTCCACCGCTTCCTGCTGCGCAGCTACGCGGTCGTCGCGGCCGGCCAGGAGGACGTCGGCGCGGCCGTCGACCGGGGCCTGACCGCGCTGTTCGGCGCGGTGTGAAGCGCACCGGACAGCGCGGCGCCCCGTCCCGCATGGGACCCCGCACCGCGCTCCCGCACTGCGCCATCGCACGACGCTCCCACGCGGCGTGCCCGCGCTCAGCGGCCGTCCGGCCCGTACAGCCCCGGGCGCGGGGCGAGGGTGACCGGCACCCGGCCCCCGCTCTCCAGCGAGCGGACGCCCGCCTCGGCGACGACGGAGGCGGCATAGCCGTCCCACGCGCCGGGACCGGTGACCCGCCCGCCCCGGGTGGCGTCGACCCAGGACTGCACCTCGCGGTCGTAGGCGTCGGCGAAGCGCACGAGATAGTCCTGCGGCACCTCCTCGCGCGCCCGGCCCCGCGCGGTGACGAGCATCCCGTGGTCGTCGCCGATCCGCGCGCTGCCCGTCTCGCCCACCGCCTCGCAGCGCACCTGGTAGCCGAAGCCGCAGTTGACGAAGACCTCGACGTCCACCAGCGCGCCCCGCTCCGTCTCGAAGAGCACGAACTGCGGGTCTGCCAGCCCTTCGGGTGACCGGGCGGAGGACGCCGGACGCAGCACGGTCACGGCGGTCAGCTCCTGCCCGAGCAGCCAGCGGGCCGCGTCGATCTCGTGCGACACCGAGCTGTTGATCAGCATGGCGCTGGTGAAGTGCGGCGGCGAGGAGACATTGCGGTGCGTGCAGTGCAGCATCAGGGGGCGCCCCAACTCCCCGCCGTCCAGCAGGGCCTTCAGCCGCAGATAGCCGGTGTCGTAGCGCCGCATGAAGCCGATCTGCGCCAGCCGCCGCCCGAGCCGCGCCTCCGCCTCCACCACCCGCAGCGCCCCGGCCGGGGCCGGCACCATCGGCTTCTCGCACAGCACCGGCAGGCCCCGCGCGAAGGCCGCGAGCAGCGCCTCCTCGTGCGCCGGACCGGGTGAGGCGATCAGTACGGCGTCCACCCCGGGCGCGTCCAGGGCGGCCACGGCCTCGCCGTGCACCGAGGCGCCCTCGATGCCGCCCACTGCCGCTTCGGCCCGCGCGGTGTCCGGGTCGGCCACGGCGGCGACCCTGGCTCCGCTCACCACCCGGTCAAGACGCCGTATGTGATCGGCGCCCATGTGTCCGGCACCCAGTACGGCCACCCCCAGCAGCTCGCCCACGTGCGCTCCCTCCTTGCCGGCCCTTGTCGACGGATTCCGCCGTAGCGTAGACGCCGGCGAGGAGGGAGCTGGGGGAGCGGGGGCCGGGGCGGGCGGGTTCGGCCGGGGCGGCCGGGGGAGGGTTCAGTAGCGCAGCACGGCGGCGATGCGCTGTTCCTCGCCGAGGGTGCCGTCCGGGACGAAGCGGACCTCGGCCCCGGTCTCCAGGCACTGCTCGACGATCTCGTCCACGATGTCCTCACGGGCGTCGAGATCGCCGCCCGCCGCCGGGACCAGATGGTCCCCGGCGTCGTCGCGCACGGTCACCCGGTAGTTCTCCTCGACGACCAGCAGCCGCACCCGTCCCTCGCGGGCGCTGCGCCACAGCTCGTCGACGCCGGCCGCGAACTCCTTGCGCCCGCGGGCCGCCTCCAGCTCCCGGGTGACGGCGTCGGTCTCCTCGCGGGCCCGTGCCCGGAGCACCGGTTGCAGCGCGCGCCGCACGGCCTCGGGCGTGGCGTGCGCCAGCCCGCCGTGCGGGACGTGCACCGCGTGCCGGGCGACGCCGCCGCACTCGTCGAGGACGGCCAGCGCGCCCGGCTCACCGGTGACGTAGAGCGGCCGCGGGCGCTCGCGCAGCACCGCGCCCATCGCGGTGTCCGCCTCCCGCAGGAATTGGCGGGTGCGCTCGTCGCGGAACGTGCTCGGCGCGTCGCCGGTCCGCTCCTGGCGCTCGGCGTCGAAGTTCTCGGTGAGGTCCCGGGTCAGCGGGAAGCCGCCGGTGCGGTCCTCGGCGACCCGGCCCCCGCCGCCGCTCCACAGGGTCATCCGGTCGGCGGAGACCGACAGGACCCAGAAGGGGCTCTCGGCGGCGTTCGCGGAGACCAGGTTGCGGGTGAGGAAGGTGTCCGAGAGCACCACCCGCTCCGGCACGCTGCGGCCCAGCGACCACACCTGGTGCTCGCCGGGGGCGGCGAAGATCAGCAGTCCGTCCTCCGCGTAGGTCAGGTCCACCTCGGCCAGTGCCTCGTCGAGCTGGCGTTCGACGTCGGCGCGGCGCTCCCGGGTGACCGCCGGATCGGTCTCCAGCTGCTTCTTGGCCTCGGCCACGGCATTGCGCAGCCGGACCCGGTCCTGGGCGTTGTCGGGTTCCCTGCGGTGTGTCGGCGTGAGCACGGACACGGCGGGATAGCTGCGCGGGCGCCGCAGCTCGGCGAGGGTCGCGGGACTCAGATCGTGCTCCATGACAGCACCATAGGGCCGATTCACGTATCGGGCATTTGGAGTAATCAGGTCCCGCTCGGGGGTAACTCGTCGCTCCGGGCTCCCGCTTGCCCCGGCCGTCCGCCGGATCGCATACGGGCGGGTGGCCGGAGGTGGCCGTTGGAGAAGTCTTTGCCGGTGGCCGGTTCCCGGTGGACCACTCCTGGCGGCACGCGTACCGGCGGGCCTCGCGAAGGCAAAGCGCGGCCGAAAGCGCGGGGGTGGCCCGGCCGTCCGGGCGACGGCCGCGTTGACCGGTGCCGGGTGCGTGAAACACGCTCGTCATATAGGTGCTTGTTACAACTGCTTCGCCTGGAGGTAGGGACATGTGCGGTATCACCGGCTGGGTCTCCTTCGACCGCGACCTGCGTTCCGAGG
Organism: Streptomyces sp. PL-25; assembly: GCF_058344915.1. Classification (NCBI taxonomy): domain Bacteria; kingdom Bacillati; phylum Actinomycetota; class Actinomycetes; order Kitasatosporales; family Streptomycetaceae; genus Streptomyces; species Streptomyces sp. PL-25. Next base: position 629,549 of record NZ_CP136997.1, on the reverse strand, counting down.
CGGCGGCACTGGACGCGATGACGGAGACGATGGCCTGCCGCGGCCCCGACGACCGGGGCACGTGGGCGCAGGGCCCCGCCGCCCTCGGACACCGCCGGCTCGCGATCATCGACCTGCCCGGCGGACGCCAGCCGATGAGCGACACCACCCCGGACGGCACCGTGGCGATGGTCTACTCGGGTGAGGCCTACAACTTCACGGAACTGCGCGCCGACCTCGCCGCGCGCGGCCACCGCTTCACCACCGACTCCGACACCGAGGTCGTGCTGCGCGGCTATCTCGAATGGGGCGACGCCGTCGCCGAGCGGCTCAACGGCATGTACGCCTTCGCGATCTGGGACGGCCGTCACGACAAGCTCGTCATGATCCGCGACCGCATGGGGATCAAGCCCTTCTACTACTATCGAACGCCCGACGGAGTCCTCTTCGGCTCCGAGCCCAAGGCGATCCTCGCCAACCCGCTGGCCCGCCGCCGGGTCACCCTGGACGGCCTGCGCGAACTGTTCACGTTCGTGAAGACCCCCGGCCACGCCGTGTGGGACGGCATGCGCGAGGTCCAGCCCGGCACCGTCGTCACCGTCGACCGCGAGGGCCTGCACACCCGCGTCTACTGGCGGCTCGACACCCGCCCGCACACCGACGACCGCGACACCACCATCGCCACCGTGCGCTCGCTCCTCGACGACATCGTGCGCCGCCAGCTCGTCGCCGACGTGCCCCGCTGCACCCTGCTCTCCGGCGGCCTCGACTCCTCGGCGATGACGGCGCTGGCCGCCCGGCAACTGGCCGAGCAGGGCGAGAAGGTGCGCAGCTTCGCCGTCGACTTCGTCGGTCAGACGGACCGTTTCGTCGCCGACGAGCTGCGCGGCACCCCCGACACCCCGTTCGTGCACGACCTGGCCCGCGCCGCCGACACCGACCACCAGGACATCGTGCTCGACGCGCAGTCGCTGGCCGACCCCGAGGTGCGGGCGCGCGTCCTGAGCGCCCGTGACCTGCCCATGGGCTTCGGCGACATGGACGCCTCGCTGTACCTGCTGTTCCGCAGCATCCGCGACCACTCCACGGTCGCCCTGTCCGGCGAGTCCGCCGACGAGGTCTTCGGCGGCTACCTCCAGTTCTTCGACGAGGAGGCCCGCCGCGCCGACACCTTCCCGTGGCTGGTGCGCTTCAGCCGCGACTTCGGCGACGACGGCGACGTGCTGCGCCCGGACCTCACCCGCGCCCTGGACCTGCCGGCGTACATCGCGGACGGCTACCGCACCGCCGTCGCCGGCATCCGCCGCCTCGACGGGGAGAGCGACTTCGAGTTCCGGATGCGGCAGATCTGCCATCTGCACCTGACCCGCTTCGTCCGCGTCCTGCTCGACCGCAAGGACCGGATGAGCATGGCGGTCGGCCTGGAGGTCCGTGTGCCGTTCTGCGACCACCGGCTCGTGGAGTACGTCTACAACACGCCCTGGTCCCTGAAGTCGTTCGACGGACGGGAGAAGAGCCTGCTCCGGGAGGCGACCGCGGACGTGCTGCCCAAGTCCGTGTACGACAGGGTCAAGAGCCCCTACCCCTCCACCCAGGACCCGGCGTACGCGCTCGCCCTCCAGGGCCACGTCAAGGATCTGCTCGCCCGGCCGAGCCACCCGGTCTTCGACCTGGTCGACCGCGAGCGGGTGCGCCGGGCCGCGCACGTCGACACCCCCGTCAGCACGCAGGCGGCGCGGCGCAGCCTGGAGAAGACCCTCGACCTGGCCGTCTGGCTCGACCTCTACCGGCCCGAGATCGTCACCGGCTGAGCCCGATCGCCCGGTCCGCCGCGGCGGCCGACGCCTGCCACCAGGTCGTCACCGGCTCCCACACCCGGACCGAGCCGCCCGCGCCCAGCTCCGAGGCGGTGAACGTCCGGCCCGGCAGCGCCGGGTCCGCCGCCACGGTCAGGGCGGGGACCCGGCGGGCCTCGGGGTCCGCCGGGTCGGCGACGGTACGTACCGCCGCGTAGGCCGTGCCCCCGGCGGCCAGCCGGAACGGGCCGCTCTCGCCCGGCGGCACCGGGGTCGCCGCGCCGTCCAGGTCCCCGAAGGTCACCGTGGGGATCCGGTCCACCGTGCAGACCCGCCCCCGGTTGGTGACCTGGAGGCGGACCACGGACGGCTCGGCGGGCACCGCCCGCGCCCGGACGGTCAGTTGCGAGGCGGCGCAGGCGGCGGGCGCGGGGGCCGCCTGACCGGGCGAGGCGGCCAGCAGCAGGGCGGCGACGGCGGCCGGAGCGGCCGACAGGGCGACGGCGGTACGGATACGCATGGTTCCCCCAGAGACGGTCGTGGTCGCGTACGGGAGCGGCGGACGACCGGCCCCGAGGCCGCCGCCCCGCCCGCCCCTTCCTGAAGTGGGACCACCCGGGGCGCCGTCTGGTTGCGTTCCCGCGCCCGGACCACCCGAACCGGTCGTCGTGGCCGGTTCGTTCACCCGCCGGTGTCCGGCTCCCGGTCCGGCGGACACGAACTGCCGTCGGCGGGCAGGGAACCGTAGAGCAGGAAGTCGTCCACCTTCCGGTGCACGCACCGCGAGGACCCGTACCCGGTGTGCCCCTCGCCCCGGTTGTCGAGCACCACGGCCGAGGAGCCGAGGCGCCGCGCCGTCTCCACGGTCCAGCGGTACGGGGTCGCCGGGTCGCCCCGGGTGCCGACGAGCAGCATCTTCGCCGTGTCGACGTCCTTCACCCGCTCCCGGACGAAGTCGGTGCCCCTGGGACGTCCGTAGCACATCAGCAGCTCGTTGAGCCGGTAGCGGCCGAAGACCGGGGAGACCTGCGTGTACTCGGCGCTCAGCCGGCCGAGGTCCCTGACGAGCCGCTCGGCGTCCGGGCGGTCCGGGTCGTCCGCGCAGTTGATCGCCATCATCGCGGCCGGCAGGTTGTCCAGCGGCACGGCCCCGTTGTCGGTGAGGCCGCCGCCGGACGCCTGCCCCGCCGCCCGGCCCGGCCCGCCGCGCGTCACCGGCAGCGCGATGCCGCCGGAGGCGAGGGACTGCACGGGCCGGGTGTCGCCGTCCTGCACCAGCGAGGCGACCGCGCGCTCCAGCGACGGCCACATCGCCTTGCTGTACAGCGCCTGCCCGACGGCGCCCACGAGCTGCTGGCCGGTCAGCCGGCCGCCCAGCCCGGTCGGCACCGGGTTCTCGTCCAGCGACCGGACGAGCTGGACGACCTGGTCGCCCGCCCGGCGCCGGTCCTGGCCGAACGGGCAGGCGATGTCCCGCACACACCAGTCCAGGAAGTCCTCCAGTGCCGTCTGCTGGCCCTGCGCCGCCACCAGCCCCTGCTGCTGAGCCGACTCGGTCAGCGTGTCCACGCCGTCCAGGGCCATCCGGCCCACCTTGCCGGGGAACTCCGCGGCGTACACCGCGCCCAGCCGGGTGCCGTAGGAGAAGCCCAGGTAGTTGAGCCCGCGGTCGCCGAGCGCCTGGCGGATCACATCGAGGTCGCGGGCCGCGTCGACGGTGCCTATGCGGGGCAGCACCGGCCCGGAGTGCCGGGCGCACTCGGCCGCCACCTGCTTCCACTCGGCCAGCGCCTTGCGCGCGGCCCGCGCGTCGCCCAGGTCGACGACGGCGTCGCCCGAGCCGCCCTCCGCGGAGCCGCCGGCGTCGACACCGCAGCTGACCGGGGAGGACCGGCCGACGCCCCGCTGGTCGAAGCTCACCACGTCGTAGCCGTTGGTCAGGTCCATGAACTGCTTGCCGCTCAGCGCGAGTTCCGACACGCCCGGGGCGCCGGGACCGCCGAAGTTCAGCACCACCGACCCCCGCCGGTGCCCCGTGGCCCGGTAGCGGGCCAGCGCCAGATCGAGGGTGCCCGCGCCCGGACGGGCGTAGTCGACCGGCACGGTGACCTTGCCGCACTGGAGGTCCTTGGGCGCGCCCGCCTCGCACGCCGACCACGTCACTTTCTGCCGGTAGAAGCGGTCCAGACCCGGCTGCCCGCCGTCCGCGGCGGCCGCGGGCAGGCACGCGCCGAGAAGGCCCAGTGTGACGGCTCCGGCGCAGGCACAGCGCCGCGCCAGGGACCGCGTCGACGGCTTGACCGGCATGGGCGCCTCCAGGGGCGCCATGCCACGGACCGGGACAACGCCCTCGCCCACCATAAGCGGGCCCCGGGCGCCCCGCCTCCCGGTGCCGGACCGTTGCGGCGCACGTACGACAGGTGCCGCGCCGTTCGAGCCCGAGCCCCGGGACCGGGCCGGGCGCATCGCCCGAAGGGGTGAAAGCCGCACAAGCCATAACTCGGATGGCCGACCCGCGTTCTACCCGGTGCGGGCGAGTGCCCGCGCCCCTTTCTGGAAGGCACAGGACCTATGAAACGGGTTACCCGAAATGGTGTGATCGCCCTCGCCGCCTCCGGCGCGGTGGCGATGGCGGTGCCGGTGTCCGCCGCGTTCGCGGCCGACGCGGACGGCGTTGCGGCCGGCTCTCCCGGACTGCTCTCCGGCAACGGCGTCCAGCTCCCGGTGGACGTCCCGGTGAACGTGTGCGGCAACACGGTGAACGTCGTCGGCCTGCTCAACCCCGCGGCGGGCAACCGCTGCGCCAACACCTCCTCCGGCGCCGCCTCCACCGGTCACGGGAGCGACGAGGCGCACGGGACGCACGGGACGCACGAGGCACAGCCCGGCGGCGGCGCCACGGCGCACGAGGGTGCGAAGGACTCGCCCGGCGTGCTCTCCGGCAACGGCGTCCAGCTCCCGGTGCACCTCCCGGTGAACGTCAGCGGCAACAGCGTGAACGTGGTGGGCATCGGCAACCCGGCCACCGGCAACACGTCCGTCAACACCTCCACCGACCGGCCCGTCCCGCACCCGGTCACCCCGCCCGCGCACCCCGCCCCGCGCCCGGCGCCCCGGCCCGTCACGCACCCCGCGCCCGCGGCCGTACCGCACACCGAGGTGTCCCTCGCCCACACCGGCGCGGACCACACGATGCCCGCCGTCGCCGCGAGCGCCGCGCTCCTGCTCGGCGGAACCGTCCTCTACCGGCGCTTCCGGCCCGGGGCGGCCCGCTGACCCGGGCCAGGACGACACGGGGGAGTGTCCCACCGCGGCCCGCCGGCCGCTCCCCCCACCGGTGGGACCCCCGGCACCGGCCCGCGCGCACCGCGCACCCGCCGGGCGCGGCACGCGGCTTGATCCGGCCGTGGCGCGCCCGCCCGCGATCCGGAAGGATGCTGCGCGCACCCGCCCCCACGGAAATGGAGCGCACCGATGGCCCCGGAGGCCCACGACGACCTCGTCCTCAGCCCGGCGACCCTGGAGGACTGGCCGGTCATCAGCGGCTGGGCGGCCGACGAGGGATGGAACCCCGGGCTGTCCGACGGCCCGGCCTTCTTCGCCCAGGACCCGGACGGCTTCTTCCTGGGCCGGATCGGCGGCGAGCCGGTCTCCGCGATCTCCGTCGTCAATCACGGCCCGGACTTCGCCTTCCTGGGCTGCTACCTCGTCCGCCCCGACCTGCGCGGCCGGGGCCACGGCCTGACCACCTGGAAGACCGGCCTCGCGCACGCCGGCAGCCGCACCGTCGGCCTCGACGGCGTCGTCGCCCAGCAGGACAACTACCGGCAGTCCGGCTTCCGTCCGGCCCACCGCACCGTCCGGTACACCGGCACCGCGCCCGCCACCACCGCCCCCGGCGGCGTCCGGGCCTTCGCCGCCGCGGACCTCGCGGACATCACCGCCTACGACGCCGCCTGCCACCCCGCCGACCGGCCGAGGTTCGTCGCCCAGTGGCTGAGCACCCCGGGCCACCGCGGCCTCGTCCGCCGCGCCGCGGGCCGTGTCACCGGCTACGGCGTACTGCGCCCGGCCCGCGACGGGGTGCGGATCGGACCGCTCTTCGCCGACACCGCCGAGGACGCGCACGCCCTGTTCGACGCGCTCTGCGCCGACGTCCCGGGCCGCCAGGTCTCCCTCGACGTCCCCGCGTCCAACACGGCGGGCGTCGCCCTGGCCGAACAGGCCGGTCTCACCCCGTCCTTCGAGACCGCCCGGATGTACACGGGGCCGGTGCGGCCGCACGCCGGTGAGCGGGTCTTCGGCGTCACCACCCTGGAACTGGGGTAGCCGCACGGCGGCCGGGGCAGCCGCACGGCGGCCCGGAGCTAATCCCGTTGCCCGGGGCCGTCGGCTCTGATGAGGTCGGGCGCATGGATCACGCCACTGTTCTCGCCCGTTACGACCGGGAGTTGCGTGAGCACGCGCGCCCCGACAGCCCCGCCGCGCGCGTCGAGCGCGCCGGGAAGGTGGTGCGGCAGACCGGCCGCAGCGCACAGGACTGGAACGGCGTGCTGTGGTCGGCGCTGGACGAGGCCGGTGCCGACGCGGAGATCGCCGCCCAGGTCGCCCACTTCGGCGCGCTCGGCCACCCCTTCGAATGGAAGCTGTACGGGCACGACCGTCCCGCCGACCTCGGAAAGCGGCTGACGGACGCCGGATTCACCGCCGAGCCGCCGGAGACGCTCATGGTCGCGGAGATCGCCGGGCTGGCCCTGGACACCGCGCTGCCCGACGGCGTCAGCCTGCACGCCGTCACCGACGAGGCCGGGGTGGACCTCATGGGCGAGGCCCACACTAAGGCGTTCGGCTCGGACCCGGCGGACCTGCGCCACCGTGTCCTCACCCAGCTCTCCGCCGCCCCAAACACCCTGGCCGCGTTCGTCGTCCTGGCCGACGGGGAACCGGTGAGCTCGGCCCGCGCGGAACTGCTGCCGGACACCCGGTTCGCCGGTCTGTGGGGCGGCGGCACCGCCGAGGGCTGGCGCGGCCGCGGCATCTACCGCGCCCTGGTCGCCCACCGCGCCCGGATCGCCGCCGAACGGGGTTACGCGTACCTCCACGTCGACGCCTCCGACGAGAGCCGCCCCATCCTCCAGCGCCTCGGCTTCGAACCGCTGACCACGACGACGCCGCACATCTGTACGCCCTGAACACCCGTGCGCCCCGACCCCGAGCCGGGCGCGTCGAGCGGTCCCGGGCCGGGGTCAGGGCGCACGCGGGCGGGCCGGCGCGCGGGGAAGCGGCGCCGGCCCGCCCCGGGCGGGTCCCGCGGAGTCAGCGCGTGGGCGACTTGGCCCGGTCCAGCGCGGCCACCCCCACCGCGGCGAGCGCGATCTGGATGAGCCATTCGATCCAGTCCACGCCCTTGGTGTCGTCGACACCGAGCGCGGAGGCGATCGCCGCGCCGATCAGTGCGGCGATGATGCCGATGACGATCGTCCAGATGACCCCGATGTGCTGGCGGCCCGGAACGACGAGCCGTCCCAGGACACCGATGATGATGCCGATGACGATGGCACTGATGATGCCGCTGATCTCCATCTTCGCCTCTCCGTGCCGTTGTGGTCGTTGTGCTGTCGTGGTCGTTGTCCCCGCGCTGACCGGATGCCCGCTGGACGCGCGGACACTCCCCCGGCTCGTCACCGGCCTCTGGTTGGCATGAGCGCGCCCGCACGGGGCAGGCGCGGGAGGAGACGGTCGTACACGCCGCCGCTCCCGGCGGCCCGGCGCGGAGGTGAGCACACCATGGACGCGAAGGTGCTGGCACGTTTCCCGGCGGGCGGTCCGCGCGGGTCCTGGCCCGCCGAGGAGTACGCGGCGCGCCGCAGGGCCGAGGGCAGCTCCGCGACCGTGGTGATGGACCTGCGCACGGACGCCTTCCTCGTGGTGACGCCCGCCCGCGAAGAGGAATGACGGAACCCGCCCGCGAGAGGGATGAAGGAAATCGAACGGGGATCGCGTAGCGCGCCGGAGGTCCGCGATACGAGACCTGCCGGTTCCTTCTTGACTGCCCCACCCGCGGGTGTCACGATCGTCGACATGAACACGCGACCGGACCTCACGCGGCGACGCCATGTCGACCTCGCCCGTGTCTCCAGCGCCTCCTGTCGCCCCGCTGTCTGAGCCGCCGCGCCTCTCCTGCGCCGCGCCGCACAGCGCACCGAGCCACCCGGCCGACGAGGCCCCGGCCGCGCCGCGCATCCCGTCACGCTGAAGCAGCTCGGCCGTCGTACGCCATCGCGCGGCCGCGTTTTCCGCCCTTCTCCGCTTTCTCTGCTTTCTCCGAGTTTCCGCTTTCTTCTCTTCTCTTCACGTCTCTTTTCTTGTTTTCCCCGTGAGCGTTCCGCGCGCATTCCCGCCCGCGGCCGCCGACGCGTTTTCCCGTGTTCCGGTCCGGTGCTCTTCCGGACCTTCGGGGGCCGTCGGCCGCCGCCCGCTCCGCCGTGCCAGAAAGAGGACCCATGGCCACCGTCCTGTCCGTCTCCGGCAGCCCCTCCGCCTCCTCCCGCACCAACCGTCTGCTGCGCCATCTCGACCAGCGGCTGACCGCCCAGGGCCACGAGGTGGTCCCGCTCGACATCCGCACCGTGCCCGCCGAGGCGCTCCTCGGCGCGGACTTCCGCCACCCGGCGATAGTGGAGGCCACCGAACTGTTCGCCCGCGCCGACGGCGTGGTCGTGGGCACGCCCGTCTACAAGGCGTCCTACTCCGGTGTCCTCAAGGCGCTGCTCGACCTGCTCCCGCAGTACGCCCTCACCGGCAAGACCGTGCTGCCCCTGGCCACCGGCGGCTCCGTCGCGCACGTCCTCGCCATCGACTACGCGCTGCGGCCCGTCCTCAACTCCATGGGCGCCACCCACATCGTGCAGGGCTGGTTCACCCTCGACAAGGACATCACGGTGCACGAGGACGGGACGCTGACCGTCGCGCCCGCGGCGAGCGAGGCGCTGACCCAGGTGGTCGACCAGTTCTCGCTGGCCCTGGGCCGCGTCCCGCTGCTGGCCGCGGCGAGCTGAGCCCCGCCCGTCCGCCCCGCCCGTCCGCCCCGGCCGTCCGTACCGCCCGCACGACCCCGCCGTCCTCACCCGCCCGCACCGGTCCGCCCCGCACCGGACTCCCCGCACGTACGGGCACTCGCGAACGGAGACCCCGTGTCCCTCACCTTCCACTGGTTCCTGCCCACCAACGGCGACAGCCGCCATGTGGTCGGCGGCGGCCACGGTGCTCCGGGTGGGGCCGCCGGGCAGGACCGGCCGCCCACGGTCGCCTATCTGAGCCAGATCGCCCGCGCCGCCGAGGACCTCGGCTTCGCCGGTGCGCTCACCCCGACCGGGGCCTGGTGCGAGGACGCCTGGCTCACCACCGCCATGGTCAGCCGGCACACCGAGCGGCTGAAGTTCCTGGTCGCCTTCCGGCCCGGGTTCGTCTCCCCGACGCTCGCCGCGCAGATGGCGGCCACCTTCCAGCGGCACTCCGGCGGGCGGCTGCTGCTGAACGTGGTCACCGGCGGCGAGAGCCAGGAGCAGCGGGCCTACGGCGACTTCCTCGGCAAGGACGACCGCTACCGGCGCACCGGCGAGTTCCTGGAGATCGTGCGTGGGCTGTGGGCGGGCAGGACGGTCGGGCTGAGCGGCGCGCACCTGCGGGTCGAGGACGCCCGGCTGGTGCGGCTGCCCGATCCGGTGCCCGAGGTGTACTTCGGCGGTTCCTCGCCGGTCGCCGGAGAGATCGCCGCCCGGCACGCCGACGTCTACCTCACCTGGGGCGAGCCGCCCGCCCAGGTCGCCGGGAAGATCGCCTGGATCCGGGACCTGGCCGCCCGGCACGGGCGCACCCTCCGGTTCGGCATCCGGCTGCACGTCATCGCCCGGGACACCGCCGAGTCGGCCTGGGCCGAGGCGCACCGCCTGCTGGCCGGCTTCGACCCCGAGACGGTGCGGTCCGTGCAGGCCGGGCTCGCCCGCAGCGAATCGGAGGGCCAGCGGCGCATGCTGGCGCTGCACGGCGGCGGCCGGGACGGGCTGGAGATCCACCCCAATCTGTGGGCCGGGATCGGACTGGTGCGCGGCGGCGCGGGCACGGCCCTGGTCGGCAGCCACCGGGAGGTGGCGGAGCGGATCAGGGAGTACCACGCCCTGGGCATCGACGAGTTCGTCCTGTCCGGCTATCCGCACCTGGAGGAGGCGTACTGGTTCGGGGAGGGCGTCCTGCCGCTGCTGGCCGCCGAGGGACTGTGGCGGCACCCGGCCGGGGCCCGGCGGGGCGGGCCGGTGGAGGCGGCGGCCGCGAGCTGACCTTGCCGCGGCCGCGCGGTGTGTTCGTCGCCCGTACGCAGCTCCGGGCGCGGCCCGTGGGCGCGGCCGCCGCCCGCTTGACTACTCTTGTGTAGACGGTTCACTGGAGTGCAGGCGAGAACGGGGTGAGGGACCTTCCCATGACGGACGCGAAGGACGAGCGCAGACCGGCCGGTGAGCTGGAGGCCGGTGTGCTGGCCGTCCTGTGGGCCGCCGACACGCCCCGGACACCGGGCGAGGTCCAGCAGAGCCTGGCCGCCGACCTGGCCCGCACCACGGTGACGACGATCCTGACCCGGCTGCACGAGAAGGGCGTGGTCGGGCGGCGCCGCCAGGGGCGCGGCTACGCCTACTACCCGGTGCAGGACGCGCACGGGCTGACCGCCCGCCGTATGCACTCCGAACTCGACCGGGACACCGACCGCGAGACCGTGCTCGCCCGCTTCGTCGCCCAGCTCAGCCCCGACGACGAGCGGATCCTGCGCGATCTGCTGGAACCGGACGAGCGATGACCGCGCCGCTGCTCCTGCTCCTGCCGCTGCTGCTGCCGTGCGCGGCTCCGGCCCTGGCCCGGCGCGCGGGCGACCGGCTCGCGCCCGGGGCGGCGCTGTGGGTGCTCACCACGGCTGCCGTGGTGCTCGCGGGCTGCTCGTCGGCCGCGCTCGGCGGCTTCGTCCTGACGGGACTGCTCAAGCTGCCTCTCTTCGCCGCCCTGGGCGACCTGGTGCACCCGCTGCGCATCGCTCCCGACGCCGTGGTCGTGCCCGCCGCCGTCGCCGGTGCCGGGGCGCTCGCCGTGTGCGCGGGCGCGCTGGTCCGTACGGGCCGCGCGGAGGTGCGGGCGCTGCGTGCGGCCCGCGCGCGGGCCGCACGCGTCCCGGCCGCCGGTGACCTGTGCGTCCTCGACTCGCCGTACCCGGACGCGTACGCCCTGCCCGGCCGCCCGCACCGCATCGTCGTCACCACCGCGATGCTGCGCAGCCTCGACGCCGCCGAGCGCGAGGTGCTGTTCGCGCACGAGCGGGCGCACAACCGCGGTGGCCACCACTGGTTCCTGGCCGCCGCCGAACTCGCCGCGCACTGCCATCCGGCCCTGCGTCCGGTGCGCGAGGCGGTGCGGCTCGCCGCCGAGCGGGCCGCCGACGAGGCCGCCGCCGCGGCCGTGGGGGACCGGCGGCTCGCCGCGCGCGCCGTCGCCCGTGCCGCCCTCGCCGGGCAGCGATCCCGCTCGGCGCGCCCGCGCTCCGCGCCCGCCGTCGGCTCCGGACCGGTGCCGCGCCGGGTCACCGCGCTCCTGGCGGCCCCCCATGTCCCCGGCCGGGCCGCGACCCGGACCGCCGCGCTGCTGCTGGCCTGCGCCGCCCTGTCCTTCGGCGCCTCGGCCACCGGGGTGCTCGACGTCCACCACCGGGTGGAGGTCGCCCAGGGCGAGGCGTCCCGCTGACCTTCGGCCCCTTCCTGCTCCACCGCGCCGGGGCGACTGGCGCGGCGATGGGTTTTACGTATAACCTCACCCGTCAACCGCCCCGCCACCAGCCACCAGCCACCAGCCACCGGCGACCGCCACCGTGGTCCGCCCGCTTCCGAAAGGCACCGATGAGACGCCTCGCCCTGGTCACCCTCGTCGTCGACGACTACGACGAGGCGATCCGCTTCTACACCGGGGCCCTGGGCTTCCGCCTCGTCGAGGACACCCCGCGTCCGGACGGCTCCCGCTGGGTCGTCGTCGCCCCGGGCGAGGACGACGACGCGGGTGCCCTGCTGCTGGCCCGTGCCAAGGGGGACACGCAGCGGGCCCGCGTCGGCGACCAGACCGGCGGACGCGTCGGCTTCTTCCTGCACACCGACGACTTCGCCCGCGACCACGCCCGGATGCGGGCGGCGGGCGTGACCTTCCTGGAGGAGCCGCGCCACGAGCCGTACGGCAGCGTCGCCGTCTTCCAGGACCTCTACGGCAACCGCTGGGACCTGCTCCAGCCCGCCGCCCCGTGACCCTGTCCCGCACCCCCTCACCCGCCCTTCACCTGCCGAGGAAAGACCGCCCATGACCGCCGCGCGCATCGATACCGAGACCCTCCGCAGCCTGCCCAAGGCCGTGCTGCACGACCACCTCGACGGCGGCCTGCGCCCCGCCACCGTCGTCGAACTCGCCGAGGCGGCCGGCCACACCCTGCCCACCACCGACCCCGACGAACTGGCCGCCTGGTACGTCGAGGCCGCCAACTCCGGTGACCTCGTCCGCTACATAGCCACCTTCGAGCACACCCTCGCCGTGATGCAGACCCGCGAGGGGCTGCTGCGCACCGCCGAGGAGTACGTGCTCGACCTGGCCGCCGACGGCGTCGTCTACGGCGAGGTGCGCTATGCCCCCGAGCTGAACACCAACGGCGGTCTGAGCCTGCGCGAGGTCGTGGAGACCGTGCAGGAGGGCCTGGCCGCCGGTATGGCCAAGGCGGCCGCCGCCGGTACGCCCGTCCGGGTCGGCACCCTGCTGTGCGGCATGCGGATGTTCGACCGCGTCGCCGAGGCCGCCGACCTCGCCGTCGCCTACCGTGACGCGGGCGTCGTCGGCTTCGACATCGCCGGGGCCGAGGACGGCTTCCCGCCCGCCGACCACCTGGCCGCCTTCGAGCACCTGCGCCGCGAGAGCGTGCCGTTCACCATCCACGCCGGTGAGGCCCACGGACTGCCCAGCATCCACCAGGCCCTCCAGGTGTGCGGCGCCCAGCGGATCGGGCACGGCGTGCGCATCACCGAGGACATCGTGGACGGCAAGCTCGGCCGGCTGGCCGGCTGGGTGCGCGACCGCCGCGTCGCCCTGGAGATGTGCCCGACCTCCAACCTCCAGACGGGCGCCGCCGACTCGATCGCCGGGCACCCGATCACCGCGCTGAAGGACCTCGGCTTCCGGGTCACCGTCAACACCGACAACCGGCTGGTCTCCGGCACGACGATGACCCGGGAGATGTCCTTGCTGGTCGAGGAGGCGGGCTGGGGCGTCGAGGACCTGCGCACGGTCACGGTGAACGCCGTCAAGAGCGCGTTCCTCCCGTACGACGAGCGCAAGGCCCTCATCGAGGACGTGATCCTGCCCGGCTACGCGTCCGCGCTCTGAAGCAGCCCCTTGACGTAGGCGGCCTGTCCGACGTGCTGGAGATCGTCGGACAGGACGCTCACCAGGCGCACGCCCAGCGTGACCGGCGGGTCCCAGCGCTCGTCCACGACCTGTTCGAGGTCCTTGGCGGCCAGGCCGCGCAGCGCGCCCAGGCTCTGCTCGTGCACGGCGTCGTAGTACCCGGCCAGCAGGTCCGGTGACGCCACCTTGACCTCGGCCACCTGCTCGGGGCTGTGCCCGTAGCCGGTGTCCAGACGCGGCAGGCCGAGGCCGAAGCGCTGCTCCCAGTCCTGGGCGAGCCACGCCTGCTCCAGGCCGAAGGCGTCCGCGACATGGTCGTCCTGGACCCGGGTGAGGTGCCACAGCAGCCACGCCACGGAGTTGGCGCCGGGCGCGGGCACCGCGTTGAGCTGCTGTTCCGTCAGACCGTCGAGGACCGCGTGGACCTCTTCCCGGATGCGGCTGTGGCCGTCGATGAGGATGTCCTTGGCATGCATACGTCCACCATCGCGCATCCGGCGCTCTCACGCGTCCGCGACCCAGCTTCCGTGGAAGCCGAGCGGCACGCGGCCGGGCAGGTGCACCCGGGCCACCGGCCTGCCGGTGAAGTCCTGCGCGGCGAGGATCAGCAGGTCGGCGGCGCCCCGGTCCGGGTTGTGCACATAGGCGAGGGCGTACCCGTCGTCCTCGGCGGCCCGCCGGTCCGCCGCGTCGCGCGGCACGAACACCGCCTCGCCCGCCGCCGCGCCGGTCGGCAGCCGGTGCACCTGGGTGCACCCGCGCAGCAGGTCGTGCTTGATCAGCTCGTTGGAGAAGGCGCGGTCGGGCGGGTTGCCGTCCGGCGTCTGGTAGGCCAGCATCATGTCGGCCGCCGCGGCCGAGTAGCCGTAGCGGTGCCGCCGGGACACCAGCGCCTCGTTCACCCGGGGGAACTCCTGCGGCCTGCCGTCCACGGTCACCCGGCGCACTTCGCCGCGGTGCGGGTCGACCGTCCAGCGCTCCAGGACCGGGTCGCCCGCCCCGTACGGACCGCCCGAGCCGAGCCCGGCGGGGTAGAAGGGCGCCGGATAGACCGTCAGGTCGACGATCACACGGCCGCCCTCGTCGTAGGCGTTCAGCGTGTGCGAGTAGTAGGCGGGGTCCGTTCCGATCCAGGTCACCTTTCCCCCCGCCCGGGGCAGCAGTCCCACCCGCATGGGGTGCTTCCGGTTCCAGATGTAGGGCACCAGGTCGCCGCGCTCGGCGCCCGCCGGGTCGAAGGTGACCGGTGCGTCGATGATCACGACGTACTTCTCGGTGAGCGCGAAGTCGTGCAGCATCGGCGCGTCCGCCACCGGGATCCGCGTGGTGCGCGAGACCCGGCCCGCCGGGTCGACGACCAGGTGCCGCACATGGTCCCAGGTCGGGTAGTACGTGATGGCGTGCAGTTCGCCGGTGTGCGCGTCGAACTTGGTGTGCGCGGCGAACGCGCCCTCCAGGGAGCCGCGGAAGTCGTAGGTGCCCACCGTGTCCAGCTCGCCGTCCAGCTCGTACGGCAGCGGGCCGCCCTCCTGGAGCGCGAGGATCCGCCCCCGGTGCCCGATCACATGGGTGTTGGCCGGGAAGTCGTCCGGCGGCACCGGGCCCGGGTAGGGCTCCCCGAGCTTCTTCGCCACCTGCGAGGAGCGCACCCACCGGTTGCGGTACCACTCGGCGCGCCCGTCGCGCAGCCGCACCCCGTGCACCATGCCCTCGCCCTGCATCCAGTGGTGCGCCCGCGGGTCCTCCAGGCCCAGCGCATTGGGGCCGTTGCGCAGGAAGCGTCCGTTCAGCTCGCGCGGGACGCGGCCGGTGACCGGCAGGTCGAAGGCCGTCAGCTCCTCGGTGACCGGGGCGAATGCTCCTTCGAAGAAGGGGAAGTGACGCTCCGCCTGCTGCCGGTCCGCGGCGGCTGCCGGGCTCGCCGGGAGGGCCGGTGCGCCCAGCAGGCCCGCCGTCGCCGCGACCGCCGCACCGCCGCGCAGTACGTTGCGCCGTGTGTGTTCCGCCATCGTCCTTGCTCCTGAACGCCGTTGCCGTGAGGACGTTCCTGAGTCTGCCGCGCGGCGGCGGTGCGATCAGGAGGGCTGGAACCCCGTCGGGGGTGTAGCCAGCCCCCCTGTTCCCGGGGAACCGAGCAGCGCGATCAGCGCACGGGCGGCCGGACTCGTGGCCTGCTCGGCGGGGAGCAGCGCGACCGTCTCGTACCGCGTGCCCTCGGCGCCCTCGAACGGCAGCGCGGTGAGCGAGGGCCGCTTGTGCCGGAAGTGCCGGGGCACCACCGCGATGCCCAGGTCCTCGTCGACCAGGTCGAGCAGGCTGTGCACGTCGTTGACCTCCAGGGCGACCGTGCGCCGCACACCGGCGAGGGCGAAGGCCGCGTCCGTGGTGCGGCGCGGGCCCCAGTCCGGGTGGAAGTCCACGAACACCTCGCCGCACGCCTCCTCGGGGGTGAGCGGGGCGCCCGCCGCCGCGAACCGGTGCCCGGGGTGGCACAGCACGGTCATCGGCTCACCGGCCAGCGGCACCGCACGCGGCCGGTCGCCCTCCGGCTGGGTCCGGTAGGCGAACGCCAGGTCCAGCCGGCCCGCCGCCACCCCCTCGGCCAGCGCCCCCGAGCCCGCCTGCCGCAGCCGGACCTCCACATCCGGATGGCGCCGCCGGAACGCGGCGAGCAGCCCCGCCACATGCACCCCGGCGATGCACTGCTCGGTGCCCAGCGACAGCGTGCCGCGCAGCACGCCCTGCACCGCGGCCACCGCCTCGTGCGCGGACCGGACCTGCGCGAGGATCCGCTCCGCCTCGCCGAGCAGCGCGCGCCCGGCCTCGGTGAGGGTCACCCGGCGCGTGGTGCGCACGAACAGCGGCGCCCGCAGCTCCCGCTCCAGCGCCCGGATCGACGCCGACAGACCCGACTGCGAGACCATCAGCCGCTCCGCCGCCCGGGTGAAGTGCTGGTCCTCGGCGACGGCGACGAAGTGCTGGAGATGGCGCAGTTCCATGACTGAGAAGCGTAATCGCTGAATCCGATCGGATTCTCCTGTTGGACCGCTGCCCGCCGCTCGCGCGAGAGTGGGATTCCGGTTCCGCACCCGGAGGAAGCTCCGCGCCCGGAGGAACCGGTCACCCCGTGCCCCACCCCTCAGGGAGTCGTGTTGTACACCGCCCACCCCGACCGCTACGCCGACCTGCCCTACCGGCGCACCGGACGCAGCGGACTGAAGCTGCCCGCGCTGTCGCTCGGCCTGTGGCACAACTTCGGCCCCGACCGCCCGGCCGCCACCCAGCGGGCCATCCTGCGCCGCGCCTTCGATCTCGGGGTCACCCACTTCGACCTGGCCAACAACTACGGCCCGCCGCCCGGCGCCGCCGAGAGCGCGCTCGGCGAGGCGCTGCGCGCCGACTTCGCGCCGTACCGCGACGAACTGGTGATCTCCACCAAGGCCGGCTATCTGATGTGGCCGGGTCCGTACGGCGAATGGGGCTCGCGCAAGTACCTGCTGTCCTCGCTCGACCAGAGCCTGCACCGCATGGGCCTGGACCACGTCGACATCTTCTACTCGCACCGCTTCGACCCGGAGACTCCCCTGGAGGAGACGATGGGCGCCCTGCACTCGGCGGTGCAGCAGGGCAAGGCGCTCTACGTCGGCGTCTCCAACTACTCCGCCGAGCAGACCCGCGAGGCCGCCCGCATCCTCGGGGAGCTGGGCACCCCGCTGCTGATCCACCAGCCCCGCTACTCGATGCTCGACCGCCGTCCCGAGGACGAGGGCCTGCTCGACGCGCTCGACGAGCTCCGGATCGGCTCCATCGCCTACTCCCCGCTGGAGCAGGGCCTGCTCACCGGCCGCTACCTCGACGGCATCCCCGAGGACTCCCGGGCGGCGAGCGACAGCCCCTTCCTGAACTCGGACGCGGTCACCGGGGAACTGGTGGGCAGGCTGCGCGCGCTGAACGAGATCGCCGCCTCCCGCGGCCAGACGCTGGCCCAGCTCGCGCTGGCCTGGGTGCTGCGCGGCGGCCGGGTCACCTCGGCGCTGGTCGGCGCCAGCAGCCCGCAGCAACTGGAGGACAGCGTGGCGGCGGCCCGCAACCTCGGCTTCGACGCGGACGAACTGGCCCGGATCGACGCCATCGTGCGCCCGTAGCGCGCAGCGCGCCGGTGTACGGCGGCCGTCCGCTCCCCGGAGGCGGACGGCCGCCGCGTCGTGTGCCGGGGCTCCCGGCACGCCGTTCAGGCCCCGGCGGGCACCCGGTCGAGGAAGCCCAGCACGGACCTGATGCGGCCCTCGCCGTCCAGGGTGACCACGTCGAACCCGGCGACCGGGGCGGAGCCGTCCGCCTCGCTCACCAGCTCCCAGGAGAAGCGCGCCGTGTCGTGGTGGCCGTCCACGGCGCCGCTGAGCCGGAAGACGAACCCGGGGAACTGCTCGTGCGCCCCCGTGATCAGGGCCGCGATCTGCTCGTGGCCGCGCACCTCGGCCAGCGGGTCGGTGTAGCTGCCGTCCGGCGTCCAGGCGGCGGCCACCGCCTTGCCCAGGGCCTCGGGCCCGCTCGCGTTCCATGCCTCCAGGTAACGGGCGGCGGCGCTCTCGTAACGGTCGGTCTGCGCGGACATGGGAAATCAGCCTCCATCGAGGGCGTCGGTTCTGGTCGGGACCCGGACCCCGGTGACCGGTGATCCGATGGCTCCACCCTGCCCGGTCTGCGGCGCAGCGGTCGATTACCCGGGAGGTCATGCCGGAGCGGCGGCGAGGGCGCGCGATTCTGGCCATGCGACACGCGGAATATGCCAGGAGACTGGCCAAAAAGTCATGGTGACACTGTTTCAGGAGTCAACATACTCGACCTCAGGGGCGCACCATCGCACAGGAGCCGTACGGGGAGCCAGGCAAGAACAGCACGCGGACCACCCGACGGGGGAGGAGCAGTGCACGACGAATTCCTGTGCCATGTCACCGGTTACGGCGTGTGCGGCGGCCGCCGCATCGGCGTACCGCTCGGCACCTACCGGGCGCCCACCCTGGCCCTGGCCCTGTGGTGGCTGCGCGACCGCGCCTCCTGGATCGCCGAACGCCTCGACCCCCTCCCCGGCACCCCGTACGTCCCGCCGGGCGCCCTCGTCCCGGTGCCGGACACCGTCCCCGACGTCCCCGGGATCCTGCGCGCCTGGTGCGCCGACCCCCTCCGGCAGGAGCAGGTGGCCGACGAACTGGCCGGCGGCCGGCTGGTGCGCATCGCCGCGGGCGACGAGACCACCGAGTACGAACTGCTCGCCGAGTCGGTGGACGCCCTGCGCATGCAGCGCACCATCCCGGCGCTCCTGCTCCCGATGGGCTGACCGGCCGCCGCGCACCCGGCGGCGCCCGCGCACAGCGGACGTACCCGGACTACGCCGGCCCGGCCGCCCTGCGGCGCCGCACCCACCGGGCCGCCGGGGCGCCCGCGAACCCGGCGGCCAGGCCCCACAGCGCGGCCAGACCCAGCGCGCCCCACAGCCGGGGCCGCAGCAGCAGCTCCCCGGACAGCCTGCCGCCCACGTCCCCGATGCCCAGCAGGGACAGCCCGTAATGGGCCGAGATCCGGCCCGCCAGACAGACCGTCAGCACCGTCAGCACCAGACCGGCCGCCATGCGCAGGGCGTGCTGCCACGCCCGCGGCGGATCCGGGGGCAGATACGCCGCCAGGAACGCGGCGGCCGGCAGCAGCACCACGTCCGCGACCAGCAGCCACCAGACACGGCCGTCGTGCTCCGCGAGCGTGCCCAGGTTCAGCGTGGACACGTCCGGTGTGCGCAGCACCTCTTCCAGCACCCGCGGCACCGGAAGCCCGAACGGCCCGTCCACCCGGCCGTTCCAGGTGGCGCCCAGACCCAGCGTGAAGGCGAGCCAGGCCAGGTTGGGCAGACCGAGCAGGATCAACGCGAAGGTCCGCGCCGGATGCCCCCGGGTGCCCGCCACCACCAGCGCGACGACCAGCGCCACGGCGACGTACACCAGCAGCAGCGCGACCAGGGCGTGCGCCACCCGCCGCACCCGGGCCGCGAACCACGGCGGCCGCGCGGGCACCGGCGCGCTCCGGGCCGCCAGCAGCGCCAGGGCCAGCACACCCGCCAGCCACAGCAGCCCGAAACCGAGGGTAGGCAGCACCCGGGTGGTGAACCCGACCTCCGGTTCGGCGCCGAAGAGCCGGCCGACCTCCCCGAGCACCCCGTCCCCGAGGTCCACGGCGAACCGCTGCCGGGCGGCGAACGCCAGACCGGCCAGCCCCGCCAGCCACAGCACGGCGATCCGCACCGCCCAGCCGGCCGGCTCCCGCGCCCCGAGGGCCGCCCGGCCGCGCAGCGGGCGCAGGAAGCCCGCGCCGAGCACGAGCGCGCCCACCAGGGTCACCGACAGGGGCATCACCGTGATCCCGGCGTGCGTCTGCGCCAGTGCCCCCGCGTTCCCCGCCAGCCGCATGCTCCCGCCGACCGCCGTCACCACCGTCGCGGCGGTCACCCGGCCGAAGGCGTTGTCGGGCAGACCGGTGGCGCCCGCCGCCCACAGCCCCAGCGCGGCCACCGCCAGCATGGAGACCAGCGCGGCCAGCACCACGGCGAGGGCCGCCGCCCAGCCGTGAGGGGGGACGGTCGGCGAAACGGAGGACGGCGGCGGGCTCACGGTGCCACGCTAAGCAGCGGCCCCGGTGGCGCGCCCCCCGGAAGGTCCGTCCGCGTCGCCGTGCGGTCCGGACCGCACGGCGAAGACTGGCGGGCGCGGCACTGGGTATCAGCACTGATGCAGTAACGTCCGGTCGTACCGGCTTCCGAGAGAGAAACGCATGATCGATGACCCGGGCGGGGCAGTGATACCCACTGGTGTCGACATCCCCGTGGAACCGCTGCGGCGGGCTGCCCACTACACCGGTGAACCCGGCTGCATCGCGGACGCGCGCTCCTTCGCCGCGCTCTTCCTCGACCAGCTCAGGAACGAGTGGTGCGCCGAGATCGGCCGCCGCTCCGAGGAGGCGCTGCTGCTGGTCGTGAGCGAGCTGGTCACCAACGCCGACCGGCACAGCCAGGGCCCGTACATCCTCGAACTGGAGGGCACGGACGGCGCGGTGTCCGTCTGCGTGTACGACAGCAGCGCCGCGCTGCCGCGGCGCTATCCGCGCGACCCCGAGCGGATCGGGCGGCACGGTCTGGAGATCGTGCACGCCCTCGCGGCCGAGGTCGGCGCCGAGCGGGTCCCGGTGGGCAAGCGGGTGCGGGCCGTGGTGCCCCTCGGAGGCGACTGAACCGCGACGGGACACGGACGCCCGGTTCCTTCCCTTCGTCCCGTTCTCCTCCTGCTGCGGGCCGGCGATTCACCCAGGGCGAAATGCCGCCCCCTTCCGCGGACGGCCAGGGCTCCTAGGCTGAAGCGGTGACCGACCAAGCGCCGAACCAAGCCCGTGTCGTCCCGCTGCGTCCGCAGGCCGCGCGCCCGGCGGCCGCCCGGCCCGCGGCCGCCCGCGCCCTGCCCGGCCGCCCCGCCGCCGCGCATCCGGCGCCGGGCCGCCCCGTGCCGAGCCGCTCTGCGCCCGGCCGTCCGGGAGCGGACCACCCGGCCCCCGACCGCCAGGTGCCCGGCCGCCCGTCCGCGCCGGCTCCGGCCGGGCGGCCCGAGCCCGCCGCCGCCCGCGAACCGCTCTGGCGCGACCTCGTCGGCGACGTCCTGCGCCGCGAACGGCTGGCCCAGGAGCGGACCCTCAAGGACGTCGCCGACGCCGCGCGGATCTCCATGCCCTATCTGTCGGAGATCGAGCGCGGACGCAAGGAGGCGTCCTCGGAGGTGCTGGCCGCCGCCGCCCAGGCCCTCGGCCTCGGTCTCGGCGGCCTGCTGGCCCGGACCCAGGGCGAGCTGGCACGGCTCACCTCCCGGGCCGTCGGCCGCGGCACCTCCGCCCGGCCGGTCACCTCGGCCACGTCGGTCACCTCGACCTCCGCGGTGTCCGCGGCGCCCGCCTCGCGCGTCGACGGGCTGTGCCTGGCAGCCTGACCGTCCGGTCCCACCGCCCGGCCCGGCGCCTCAGACCGTCGCGAGGCGCCGGGTCAGCACCTGGTCGGCCAGGCCGTACGCCACCGCCTCCCGGGCGGTGAACACCTTGTCGCGGTCCATGTCGGCGCGCAGGGACGCGGCGTCGTGGCCGGTGTGCCGGGACAGCACTTCCTCCACCTGGGAGCGGATCCGGACCATCTCCTTGGCCTGGAGCGCCAGGTCCGAGACCGTACCCTGCCGGCCGCCGCTGGCAGGCTGCCCGAGCAGCACCCGCGCGTGCTCCAGCACGAACCGGCGCCCCGGGTCCCCGCCTGCCAGCAGCACCGCCGCCGTGGAGGCGGCCTGCCCCACGCAGAACGTGGAGATGGGTGACTGCACGAACGTCATCGCGTCGTAGATCGCCATGAGCGAGGTGAAGGAGCCGCCGGGCGAGTTCAGATAGATCGCGATCTCGTGGTCCGGGTTCGCCGACTCCAGATGGAGCAGCTGCGCGATGACGACGTTGGCCACCCCGTCGTCGATCTCCGTGCCCAGGAAGACGATCCGCTCGTTCAGCAGCCTGCTGAACACGTCGTAGGACCGCTCGCCCTGCGCCGTGCGCTCGACCACGTACGGAACCGTGTACGACCCCATGGTCACCACCCCGCCCGTCGCCGCGCGGCGGGGCGGACGTCGGCCAGCGACTCCACCACCTGGTCCACCATCCCGTACTCCCTGGCCTGTTCCGCGGTGAACCAGCGGTCCCGGTCGCCGTCCCGCGCGATGGTCTCCTCGCTCTGCCCGGTGTGCTCGGCGGTGAGGCGCTCGATGGTCCGCTTGGTGTGCTCCAGGTTCTGCGCCTGGATCTCGATGTCCGCGGTGGTGCCGCCGATCCCCGCCGACGGCTGGTGCATCATGATCCGCGCGTGCGGCAGCGCGAACCGCTTGCCGCGCGTGCCCACGGTGAGCAGGAACTGCCCCATGCTCGCCGCGAACCCCATGGCCAGCGTGGACACGTCGTTGGGGACGAGCCGCATCGTGTCGTAGATGGCGAGGCCCGCGCTGACGGACCCGCCGGGGCTGTTGATGTACAGGCTGATGTCGGCGCGGGGGTCCTCGGCCGACAGCAGCAGCAACTGGGCGCAGACCCGGTTGGCCGACACCTCGTCGACCTGGGTGCCCAGGAACACGATCCGCTGCGCGAGCAGCAGGCTCGCCAGATGGTCGTCGAAGCGGCTGGGCGGCGTCTCGCCGTCCTGGGCGCGCGGGGGCGGGGCGGTGTGTGGAGTCATCGCGTCTCCTCCTCGTGGTGGGGATGCCGTCGGCTCCACTGTCGGCCGTGGGCGGGGCGCGGCGGCCCTTTCTCTGCCGGTGGCAGATTCGCCACGGGCAGAGCGGACCGGGCCGCCGCTGCCCGGGGCGGGTCCCGGCGGAGGATCCGGGGGGGCCGGGGAAAAGAAGTCCCGGCCGGGCGATGAGTTCCGGGGCGCGGCGCGGTCGATACAGACGACCGCGTTCCCGCACCCCAGGAGGAGACCCGTGAGCACCGAAGGATTCACCACCTGCCTCTGGTTCGACGGCACGGCCGAGGAGGCCGCCCACTACTACGTCTCGGTCTTCAAGGACTCGGGCATCGGCCGGATCACCCGCTCCACGGAGGCCGGGCCCGGCCCCGCCGGTTCGGTGGTCGCCGTGGAGTTCACCGCCCACGGCCACCGGTTCGTGGCGCTCAACGGCGGCCCGCAGTTC
Source organism: Streptomyces sp. PL-25 (assembly GCF_058344915.1). NCBI lineage: Bacteria > Bacillati > Actinomycetota > Actinomycetes > Kitasatosporales > Streptomycetaceae > Streptomyces > Streptomyces sp. PL-25. The sequence continues at coordinate 606,556 of NZ_CP136997.1, read as the reverse complement.
ACGTTCAGCGAGGCGATCTCCTTCCAGATCCACTGCGCCGACCAGAAGGAGGTCGACCACTACTGGTCCAGGCTCACCGACGACGGCGGCGAAGCGGGCCCGTGCGGCTGGCTCAAGGACCGGTACGGGGTCTCCTGGCAGGTCGTGCCGGACGGGCTCGTCGAGATGATCGGCGACCCCGACCCGGAGAAGGCGGCCCGCACCACCCGGGCCATGCTGGCGATGGGCAAGCTCGACATCGCCGCCCTGCGGCGGGCCCACGCGGGGGAGTAGCGGCCGGCCGCGCGGTGCGGGCCGTCTCGGCGCGCGGCCCACCGCCGCTCTGGCTAGCGTGAGAACCCGTACGCACGCGCGCCCATGCGCCCGTGCCCGCGCGCCCGCGCACGCACCCGTCACCGAACCGGAGAGGGCGGCAGCCATGCCCGTACGACCTGAGGGAACCCCCTGCTGGGCCGACGCGATGTTCAGCGACGTCGAGGCGGCCAAGACCTTCTACGGCGAGGTCCTGGGCTGGACCTTCGGCGAGTCCTCCGCGCGGTTCGGCCACTACACGCAGGCGTACGCGGACGGCGGGGCCGCGGCTGCCGTCGTCCCGCCGATGCCCGGCCAGGAGGGGCAGCCGCAGTGGTGCCTGTACTTCGCCTCGCCCGACGCGGAGGCCACCGCGCGCCGGATCCGCGAACACGGCGGCGAGGTGCTCCTGGAGCCGATGCGGGTCGGTGACTTCGGCACCATGTGCCTGGCCCGCGAGCCCAGCGGCGCCGTGTTCGGCGTGTGGCAGAGCGGCACCCACGAGGGCTTCGGGGCCACCGGCGTCCCCGGCGCCTACTGCTGGGCCGAACTCTTCACCCGCGAGCCGGAGAAGGCGGACGCCTTCCTCACCTCCGTCTTCGGCTACTCCGCGCGGCGGATCGAGGACGAGGCGATCGACTTCAGCGTCTACGACCTGAACGGTGAGACGGTGCTCGGCCGGATGCGGATGACCGACGACTTCCCGCCCCAGGTGCCCTCCTATCTGAACGTGTACTTCACGGTCGCCGACTGCGACGCCGCGGTGTCCGCCGCGACCCGCCTCGGCGGCGCGGTGCGCTTCGGCCCGACGGACACCCCCTTCGGCCGGTTCGCGGTGCTCGCCGATCCTCAGGGCGCCCTCTTCTCCGTGATCGACATCACCCGCGCCCAGGGGGAGAAGCCGCAGGTCAAGGACGCTTCCTAGGCACTTCACGGGCGACGGCACGAGGCCGGCCCGGACCGTGGCATCATCGAGCCCATGCGTGAACGAGTGGTGGCCGCGTGCGACGGGGCCTCGAAGGGCAATCCGGGACCGGCGGGCTGGGCGTGGGTCGTCTCCGACGACGCCGGGACCGCGGCCCGCTGGGAGGCCGGTGCGCTCGGCACCGCCACCAACAACGTCGCCGAACTGACCGCGCTGGAGCGGCTGCTCGCGGCCACCGACCCGGCCGTGCCGCTGGAAGTGCGCATGGACTCGCAGTACGCGATGAAGGCCGTCACCACCTGGCTGCCCGGCTGGAAGCGCAACGGCTGGAAGACGGCGGCGGGCAAGCCCGTCGCCAACCAGGAGCTGGTCGTACGCATCGACGCCCTGCTGGAGGGGCGCCCGGTCGAGTTCCGGTACGTGCCCGCCCACCAGGTCGACGGCGACCCGCTCAACGACTTCGCCGACCGCGCCGCCAGCCAGGCAGCCCGCGTGCAGGAACCGGCCGGCAGCGCCCTCGGCTCCCCGGAGCCCCCGGCCTCGCCGGACACCTCCAAGGCCGCGCCCCGCCGGAAGGCACCCGCCCGCCGCGCCGCGGGCGGCGGCTCCACCGGCTCCGCGCGCACCATCAAGGCGAAGTTCCCCGGCCGCTGCCTGTGCGGACGCTCCTACGCCGCCGGCGAGTCCATCACCAAGAACGACCAGGGCTGGGGCCACCCGGAGTGCCGCACCGCGCAGGTGTGAGCGGCGCGGGCCACGAGAGGGCTCATGACGGTGCGTGATCGCGCGCACCGTCTCTGTTACCTTTCGTTGCCCATCGACCGCTCTCGGTAGTCCTCAGGGGTGTGCGTGAAGGTCGCCTGCGTCGGCGGCGGGCCCGCCGGCCTGTATCTGTCCGTCCTGCTCAAGCGGCAGGACCCGTCCCACGACATCACCGTCCACGAACGCAACCCCGAGGGCTCCACCTACGGCTGGGGCGTCACCTACTGGCAGGGGCTGCTCGACCTGATGCGGGCGCACGACCCCGAGTCGGCCCGCGCCGTCGAGGCGCACTCCGTCCGCTGGCGCGACGGCGTCGCCCACATCGGGGACCTCACCACCCGGCACCGCGGCGACGAGGGCTTCGGCATCGGCCGGCACCGGCTCCTGGAGATCCTCACCGACCGGGCCCGCGCCCTCGGCGTACGGGTCGAGTTCGAGAGCCGGGTCACCGCCGCCGACCCGCCCGCCGCCGATCTGGTGGTCGCCGCCGACGGCGTGCACAGCGCGCTGCGCGACCGGCACGCCGACCACTTCGGCACCCGTCTCCACCTGGGCCGCAACCGCTACCTCTGGCTCGGCACCACCAAGGTCTTCGACGCCTTCACCTTCGCCTTCGTACACAGCGCGCACGGCTGGATCTGGTGCTACGGCTACGGGTACGGCGCCACGCACAGCACCTGCGTCGTCGAGTGCGCCCCGCAGACGTACACCGGTCTCGGCCTCGGCCGGCTTCCCGAGGCCGACGCGCTCGCCCTGCTCGAAGGGCTCTTCGCCGGGGTGCTCGACGGGCACCGGCTGACCGGCCGCGGCACGGACGGCGCCGGCAGCCCCTGGCTCGCCTTCCGCACCCTCACCAACCGCACCTGGTACCGGGACAACCTCGTCCTGCTCGGCGACGCCGCCCACACCACCCACTACTCCGTCGGCGCGGGCACCACCCTCGCCCTCCAGGACGCGATCTGCCTGGCCGGGGCGCTGCGCACACACCCCGGCCTCCCGCAGGCCCTCGCCGCCTACCAGCACGAACGGCAGTCGGCCCTGCTGCCCGCGCAGAGCGCGGCCCGGCACAGCGCCCAGTGGTACGAGAACCTGCCCCGCTACATCCACCTGCCCCCGCACCGGATGTTCGCGCTGCTCGGCCAGCGCCACTCGCCGCTGCTGCCGTACGTCCCGCCGCAGCTCTACTACGGCCTCGACAAGGCGACCGGACGGCTGACGGCGCTGCGCCGCCTCAAGCGGTGGCTCGGGCCCAGGCTCGCGCGGACGGCGCAGGCGCGCTCCCTGAGCCGCTGAACCACCGGTCCGCCGGGCCGGGTGACAGCCGCCGGTCCGCCGGGCCGGGTGACACACTGACGCCATGAACGAACGTGAATTCGGCAGGTCGCACCAGCACGCCTCGGTTGTCGGGCTCGGCACCTGGCAACTGGGCGCCGACTGGGGCGACGTCGACGACAAGGAAGCCCTCGCCGTACTGGAGGCGGCGGCCGAGTCGGGGGTGACCTTCTTCGACACGGCCGACGTCTACGGCGACGGACGCAGCGAGCAGACCATCGCCACCTTCCTGGGCTCCCGCCCCGACCTGCACGTCCTGGTCGCGACCAAGATGGGCCGGCGCGTCGAGCAGATCCCCGAGAACTACGTCCTGGACAACTTCCGCGCCTGGAACGACCGTTCGCGCCGCAACCTCGGCGTGGACCGGATCGACCTGGTGCAGCTGCACTGCCCGCCGACGCCCGTGTACTCCAGCGACGAGGTGTTCGACGCGCTCGACACCCTCGTCGAGGAGGAGCGCATCGCCGCGTACGGCGTCAGCGTGGAGACCTGCGCCGAGGCGCTGACGGCGATCGCCCGGCCGAACGTGGCCAGTGTGCAGATCATCCTCAACCCCTTCCGCATGAAGCCGCTGAACGAGGTGCTGCCCGCCGCGCGGGAGGCGGGCGTCGGTGTCATCGCACGCGTCCCGCTCGCCTCCGGCCTGCTGTCGGGCAAGTACACCAAGGACACCGTCTTCCCCGCCAACGACCACCGCACCTTCAACCGGCACGGTGAGTCGTTCGACCAGGGCGAGACCTTCTCCGGCGTGGACTGGGCCACCGGCGTGGAGGCCGCCGCCGAGTTCGCCGCGCTGGCCCCCGAGGGCTGCACCCCCGCCCAGCTCGCCCTGCGCTGGATCGTCCAGCAGCCCGGCGTCACCACCGTCATCCCCGGCGCCCGCTCCCCGGAGCAGGCCCGCGCCAACGCCGCCGCCGGCAAGCTCCCGCCGCTGCCGCGGGAGACCCTCACGGCGATCCGCGACCTGTACGAGCACCGGATCAAGGACCAGGTCGAAGGCCGCTGGTAGCCACCGGCCGCCGTACGCGCCGATTCCGCCCGGCGCGTACGGCGGCCACGGGAAGGATCTTCGCCGTCCGGGGAACACGCCAGGAAGGAGGCCCGGCGGCCGGGGGCCGGGACCACGGGCACCGGAGGCGGTCTGATGGCGACGGAGCGGGCGGCTGAGACACGTCGGCGCCGGGGGCGGGACGAGAGCGAGGAGGAACGGGCCGACCGCATGTGGGTCGAGCTGATCCAGGAGGTGCGGGTCGCCCAGACCGGCGTGCAGATCCTCTTCGGCTTCCTGCTCACCGTGGTCTTCCAGCCCAAGTACGCCACGCTCGCCCCCGCCGACCGGACCATCTACATCGTGACGGTCGTCCTGGGCGCCGCCGCGACCGGCGCCCTCATCGGCCCGGTCTCCCTGCACCGCCTGGTCTCCGGGCGCCGGGTGAAGCCCGAGGCCGTGCGCTGGGCGTCCCGCATGACCTTCGTCGGCCTGCTTCTGCTGCTGGCCACCATGACCTCCTCCCTGCTGCTGGTCCTCAGGGTGGCGACGCACGACGGGTTCGTGCCGTGGCTGGTGGCCCCGGTGGTCGGCTGGTACCTGCTGTGCTGGTTCGTGCTGCCCCTGTGGACCAGACGGCGCCACACCTCGCGGTGAGCCGCCCGCCGGTGAGCGCCGGTCAGGCGAAGGCGTCCCGCAGCGCGGGCAGCAGCGTCTTCGCCGACCAGCCGAGGAACGGCTCCTGGCTCGCCCCGCCGATCTGCACCAGCGCGACCTCGGTGAACCCGGCCTCCGCGTAGGGCCGTACGGCCTCCACGAACGCCTCCGGGTCGTCGCCGCACGGGATCGCCGCGGCCACGTCGTCCGGGGTGACGAACTGGGTGGCCTGCTCGAAGGAGTCCGGGTGCGGCAGCTCGGAGTTCACCTTCCAGCCGCTGCCGAACCAGCGGAACTGGTCGTGCGCCCGCGCGACGGCCGCGTCCCGGTCGGTGTCGTAGCAGACCGGGAGCTGTCCGACGCGCGGCTTGCCCTGCCCGCCGTGCCGGTCGAACGCCTCCAGCAGCTCGGCCTTCGGCTCGGTGGCGATCACCAGGTCGGCGAGGTGCCCGGCCAGCTCGCAGGACTGCTCGCCGGAGACGGCGACACCGATGGGCGGCGGCTGGTCCGGCAGGTCCCACAGCCGGGCCGACTCCACGTCGAAGTGCGCGCCGTGCCGGGTCACATGGCCGCCCTCGAACAGCGCCCGGATGATCTCGACGGCCTCCTCCAGACGCTCGTGCCGTACGTCCACGGTGGGCCAGCCGCCGCCGACCACGTGCTCGTTGAGGTTCTCGCCCGCGCCGAGCCCCAGCCGGAACCTGCCCTGCGCCAGCAACTGCACCGTGGCCGCCTTCTGCGCCACCACCGCCGGGTGGTAGCGGAAGGTCGGACAGGTCACGTACGTCATCAGCGGGATCCGCGAGGTCGCCTGGGCGGCCGCGCCCAGCACACTCCACGCGTACGGCGCGTGCCCCTGGGAACGCAGCCACGGAAAGTAGTGGTCCGAGATCACCGAGAAGTCAAAACCGGCCTCCTCGGCACCCACCACGTGCTCCACCAGCTCCCGGGGGCCGGCCTGCTCGGTCATCATCGTGTATCCGATCTGCACCATGGCGCCCGAGTCCCCGGCCCGCGCCCCCGGAAACGGCCCGCTCCGCCCCCGCTCAGCGCAGCCCGAAGCGGTCGGCCCAGGCCATGATGTCGCCGGTCGCCGCGTTGCCGCCGCACACCACGAGGCCGAGCCGGGCGTCGGCGCCGACCCGCTCGCGCACCTGCCGGGCGGCCGGCAGCAGACAGCCGGCCGCGGGCTCCGCCCACACCTTGGCGTGCTCGGCGAGTTCGAGACAGCCCCGCACGGCCTCCGCGTCCGGCACCACGAGCACCTCCTCGACCAGGGCCGCCGCGTGCTCGTACGTCAGCTCCGACACGGCCGGGGCGCTCAGCGTCGTGACGACCGAGGACAGCGCGACCGGTACCGGACCGCCCGCCGCCAGCGCCCGCGACAGGGCCTCGGCGCCCTCCGTCTCCACGCCCCACACCCGCACCCCGGGCCGCAGCGCCCGCAGCGCGCTCGCCACACCGGCGATCAGCCCGCCGCCGCCCACGCTGACCAGCACGTCCGTGAGCGGACCGGCGTCCTGGGCGAACTCCAGGCCCACGGTGCCCTGCCCGGCGATCACCACCGGATCGTCGAAGGGGTGCACGAGCGTCAGTCCCTCGTCCCGCAGCCGCGCGGCCGTCGCGAACGCCTCGTCCATGCCGTCGGCCAGCCGCAGCGTCGCCCCGCTCTCCTCCGCGATCCGCAGCGAGCGGGCCGGGGCCGAGCGGGGCATGACCACCGTGGCCTTCACCTCCAGCGCGGCGGCCATCACCGCGAGCGCGATGCCGTGGTTGCCGCCGCTGACGGCCACCACGCCCGCCGCGCGCTCCGCCTCGCTCAGCGAGAGCAGCTTCGCCGTCGCGCCGCGCGCCTTGAACGAGCCGGTGCGCTGCAACAGCTCCAGCTTCGCGGTCACCGGGGCACCGAGCAGCGCGGACAGACCCGGGCTCGGCACGGTCGGGGTGCGCACCACATGAGCGGCGATCCGCTCGGCCGCGCTGTCGATCTCCGAGATGCCGATCACGGCGGTCCACCCTTCCGGCGCGGGGGCTGGGGTCCGCGCCACCCCGACCCTCACCCGCCGGGGCACCGCAGGTCAATCGGCGTCCACCGCCGCCCGCGCCCGGGGCGGCTCAGTGCTGCTGCGCCTTCTGCGGGGTCGCCTCGCTGGGCCGCACGATGACATGGCCCTCGCCCTGGAGCATCAGCTGCACGGCCTCGCCGGAACCGCCGCGCAGCATGGAGCCGACGGACTGCGAGCGGTGCAGCGACGTCTGGAGGCGGGCGGTCCAGCCGACGACCGCGTCGGTGTCGACGTACACCGGCAGCTCGGGCGTCACCGGTATCACGAGCGGATTGCCCTCGCAGGCGAGACCGAGCGTGCCCTGCCCGGTGAAAACGGTGTTGAACAGTCCGCCGCCCGCGATGCCCGAGCCCTTGACCGTCTTGATCTGGTACGCCAGCGACGCGTCGAAGCACAGGACGTTGCGCCCGTTGACGGTGAACTCGTCACCGCCGTCGAGATGGACGAGGAAGCAGTTCTGCGCCTCGTGCGCGAACCATGCCTCGCCCTGCCCGCGCACCGACATCAGCGGCAGGCCCTCCCCGGTGACCGCGCGCTTGAGCATGCCGCCCACGCCCTGGCCCTTGCGCTCGAACTGGAGGCTGCCGCGCCAGGCCACCATGGCGCCCTGGCGGGCCAGCATCTCCCCGTTCACCACATAGCGGATGCACTTGGCGTTCTCGACGGACATGCCCGGCGCGGTCGCGGGCCGCACCACGTGCTCTTGCGAAAAAAGGTCACCTTGCATGGGGGCATCCTGGCCCGGAACGCGTGCCTCCGCCAAGATCGGCGGAAAACGGGTTCACCGCACCCGGGCCGGCTTGCCGCAGAACACCGGCTCCAGCGTGCGCAGCATGGTCGCCTGCACCGCGCCGTTGTTGGAGGTGTTGACGACCGCCGTGTAACTGCGCAGCCCGTCCTCGCCGGTGAAGGCGTAGGTGTAGAAGCCCTGCACCGCCCCGGTGTGCCCGTACACGGAGATCCCGCAGGACAGGTCGCGGCGGCGCAGCCCGAGCCCGTAGCCCTGACCGGTGCCCGCCGGGAACCAGCGCCGCATCTCGGCCAGCCCCGCGGCGGGCAGCAGCCGGCCGCCGAGCAGCGCCGAGAGGAAGGTGTTCAGATCACGGGCGGAGGAGATGAGCGCGCCCGCGCTCTGGGCCCATGACACCGTCTGCTCGGTGGCGTCCACCAGGGCGCCCCCCGGCTCGTCCGGGGTGAGGTAGCCGTGCGCGTGGCGCCCGGGGATCGCGGTGCCCGGGTGCACGTAGAAGGTGTCGGCCAGTTTCAGCGGTCCGATGATCCGGTCCTCGTACGCGGCGCGCACCGGCTCGCCCGTCAGCTTCTCGATGAGCAGCCCGGCCACGACGTAGTTGGTGTTGGAGTAGGAGTAGGCGGCGCCGGGCGTGCCGGTGAGCGGGTGCCGCAGGGACCGCTCGACCAGCTCGCGCAGGGTGAAGACCTTGGTGCGCACCGCCTCGAAGCCGGGCACGGTACGGGCGAACAGGTCCTCGGTGTAGTCGTACAGACCGCTGCGGTGGCTGAGCACGTGCCGTACGGTGATCCGCTCGTCGGGCAGCAGGCCGGGCAGGTAGTGGTCGACGGACGTGTCGAGCCGCAGCCTGCCCTCGGCGACGAGCTGGAGCAGGACGACGGCCGAGAAGGTCTTGGTGACACTGCCGATGCGGACCCTGTCCGCGGTGTCCATGGCCTCGGAGTCCGCGCGGTCGGCGACGCCCTCGGCGAGCCGGTGCACGGTGGCCGGGCCGTCGTAGGACGTGCGGTGGTCGTCGATCCGTGCCGCGGCGCCGGGCGCGCCCTGACCGAGCGCGGTGCGCAGGAGCGCGTCCAGACCGGCCGTGTCCGGGGCGGGCGTGGGAGCGGTGACGCGGGTGTGGGCGGGCGGTGCCGCGGCCCGGGTCCCCGGCGGGCCGGCCGCCGCCCGCGCCGGTCCCGCGAGCAGGCCCAGCGCCAGCGACCCGAGCACCGCGCCCGTGCACATCGTCCGTGCGGCCATACGATCCGGCTCCGTCCTCGTCGGTGCGCGGGCCGCGGGACGCGAGCGCCGGTGCGCGGCCCGCGCGATCTTGATCACATACGGGCAGCGCAACCTTCTCGTACGGCATCACCTCGGTGAGGACGACACGCAGTCGACCGCTCGCCGGTCACCGAGCGGGACGGCGGGGGATCACTCCCGGACGGCTCAGCGCAGGATCCGCGCCCAGTCGTGCGGCACCCGCCCGGCCGGTCCGGGCACGGGCTGGTCCGCCGGATGCGCCAGCGGCGGCGCCAGTTCGGCGCCCGGCTCGTACAGCTCGTCCGCCGCGTAGTCCCAGAACCAGTCCTCGCCCGGCTCGTAACTGCGGATCACCGCATGCCCGGTGGCGCGGTAGTGGGCGGTGGCGTGGCGGGCGGGGGAGTCGTCGCAGCAGCCGACGTGTCCGCAGCGCGCACAGCGCCGCAGATGGAACCACCAGCCGCCCGCCGCCTCGCACTCCGCGCAGCCCGGACCGCTCGGCGGGACCTCCGGGTCGACCCGGAGGTCCGGACCGGCGCCTTCGCTCATTCCGTCCCCTCTGGCGCGTCCGGGGCCCCTTGTGCCCCGGGTGCCGGGCGCAGCGCCCTGCCGTCGCCGTCCGTCGCGTTCAGCGGCAGCAGCACCGCGAACCGGGTGTCACCCGGCGCCGACTCCACCGCGAGGCTCCCGTGGTGCTTGTTGACCACGATCCGCCAGGAGATGTCGAGACCGAGCCCGGTGCCCTGACCGACCGGCTTGGTGGTGAAGAACGGGTCGAAGATGCGGTCCCGGATCTCCGCGGGCACCCCGGGACCGGTGTCCCGGAACTCCACGAGCAACTGCTCGCCCTGGCGTGCCGTCCGCACGGTCAGCGTGCCCTCGCCGCCCGCACCGCCCATGGCGGAGACGGCGTTGTCGATCAGATTGGTCCACACCTGGTTCAGCTCGGCCGGATAGGCGGGGATCCGCGGCAGCGTCCGGTCGTACTCCTTGACCACCCTGATCCGCGGACCCGTCTTGCCCGACAGCATCAGCAGCGTGCTGTCGAGCAGTTCGTGCACGTCGGCGACCTGGTAGGGGGCCCGGTCCAGCTGGGAGTACTGCTTGGCGGCGTCCACGAGCCGGGAGACCCGGGTGGTGGAGTCCGCTATCTCGTCCATCAGCAGCTCGGTCTCCACCGTGTACGACAGCCACCCCACCGCGCCGGGCAGGATGTCCTCGCCGACCGCCGCCACCACCTGCTCCAGCCAGTCCACGTCGAGCCCGGCCTGCACGAACACCGGCGCGAGCTGCCAGCCGTAGTCGATGCCGTGCTCCTCCAGCCAGTCGGTGAGCAGGTCCTCCCGGTCGGTGGTCTCCAGCGGACTGAGCACCGGCGCCTTGGCGACCCGCTCCGCCGTGCGCTCCTGGATCTCGATCAGCTGCGTCAACTGCTCCGGGCTGAACGGCCCTTCGGCGATCACCGCGAGCTTGTGCCGCATCTTCGCGACCCGCTCGCGCAGCGCCGCCGTGGCCCGCACCGCCGCGGCCGCCGGATTGTTCAGCTCGTGCGTGAGCCCCGCGGACAGCGAGCCCAGCGCCAGCAGCCGCTCCCGCTGCCCCACGGCCGCCTGGGTGTTCTTCGAACCGAAGAACAGCCCCTCCAGCAGATGCACCGACATCGGGAACCACTCGCGCATGATGCTCGCGAACGTGTCGGCGGGCAGCACGAAGAACCGCGTCGGCTCGGTCACCCGCATCGAGTTCTGGTACACCTGCCGCACCCGGTCCCCGATGTACGCCTGCACCGCGCCCGAGTACACCCCGCGCTGCGAGGTCCGGGCGATCTCCACGTCGTCGTCGCCGACGCGCCGCGAGTGCACCACCGTCCCCTCGATCATCACGAAGAAACAGGTGGCCGGATCACCCTCGCGGTACACCGGGCCCGGCTGGAACAGCTCCACCCGCCCGTCGCTGCACAGCCGCCCCAGCTGCTCCGCCGACAGCTCCTCGAACAGGAACAGCGAACCGATCTCCCTGGGGCTGCACGGCACCACCCGCCCGCTCATGACTGCTCCAGGTAACGGTGCACCAGCATCACGGCCATCGCTCCCTCTCCGACCGCGGACGCGACCCGCTTGGCCGACTCGGCGCGGGCGTCGCCCGCCACGAACACCCCGGGCACATTGGTCTCCAGGTGGTACGGCGCCCGGTCCAGCTCCCAGCCCGCCGGCGGCCGGCCGTCCGCGCTCAGGTCGGGACCGGCCAGGATGAACCCGCGCTCGTCCCGCAGCACCGTCCCGTCCAGCCAGTCGGTCAGCGGCGCGGCGCCGATGAACACGAACACCCACTGCGCGTCGACCCGTTCGCACTCCCCGCTGACCACGTCGCGCAGCGTCAGCTGCTCCAGATGTTCCGCGCCGTGCGCCGCCTCCACGACCGTGCCGGTGCGCACCGAGATGTTCGGCGCCTCCTCCAGCTGCTGGATCAGGTAGTACGACATCGACGCCGACAGCGAGGCGCCGCGCACCAGCAGCGTCACCGACTTCGCGCCCCGGGACAGATACATCGCCGCCTGCCCCGCCGAGTTGGCGCCGCCCACGATGTACACGTCCTGACCGTGGCAGGACGGCGCCTCGGTCAGCGCCGAACCGTAGAACACCCCGCAGCCGGTGAGGCCGTCGGCGCCGGCCGCCGGGAGCTGCCGGTAGGACACCCCGGTCGCCAGGATCACGCTGTGCGCGGCGACGGCCGACCCGTCGGAGAACCGCACGGTGCGCGCCGCGCCGTTGGCCTCCAGGCCGGTCACCTCGCGCGCGGTGAGGATCTCCGCGCCGAACCGCGCCGCCTGCCGCCGCGCCCGGTCGGTCAGCTGGGCGCCGGACACCCCGTCCGGGAAACCGAGGTAGTTCTCGATCCGCGAACTCTGCCCGGCCTGCCCGCCGGTGGCCGACCGCTCCACCAGGACGGTGCGCAGCCCCTCGGACGCCCCGTACACGGCCGCGCCGAGACCGGCCGGGCCGCCGCCGATGACGACCAGGTCGTAGAAGTCGGCCGCCGGGGTCGTCGCCAGACCGACCCGGGCGGCCAGGTCCGGGGCCTCCGGCTCGACCAGCGGCGTGCCGTCCGGGGTGACCACCAGCGGCAGCCGCTGCCCGTCCTGGCCGGCCGCGCCCAGCAGCCGCCGCCCCTCCGGCTCGTCGGAGGAGTACCAGCGGTAGGGCACCTGGTTGCGGGCCAGGAACTCGCGCACCTCGGAGGAGCGCGCCGACCAGCGGTGCCCCACCACCTTGGTGCTCGGCACCGGCCGGTGGTCGCTGTGCCGCCACGCCTGGAGCAGGTCGTCCAGGACCGGGTACAGCTTCTCCTCGGGCGGGTCCCAGGGCTTGAGCAGGTAGTGGTCCAGGTCGACCACGTTGATGGCGTCGATCGCCGCGTTGGTGTCCGCGTACGCGGTCAGCAGCACCCGGCGGGCGCCCGGGTAGACGTCCAGGGCCTGTTCGAGGAACTCGATGCCGTTCATGTGCGGCATGCGGTAGTCGGCCAGGATCACCGCGACCAGGTCGCCGCGCAGCTTCAGTTCACGCAGCGCGCCCAGCGCGGACTCGCCCGACTCCGCCCGCACGATCCGGTACGACTCGCCGTAGCGCCGCCGCAGATCACGGGCGACGGCCCGGGACACCCCCGGATCGTCGTCCACGGTCAGGATGACGGTCCGCACGGCCTCGGCGGCCTGAGTCATAGGTCTCCCACCCCGAGCGGTCGCGACGGGCGGCCCGGTGCCTCCCGTCTTCGAGCCCACGTGCGTCATCGTAGGCGGGCGGTCCCGGCTTCGCCCGAGCGAGCGGGAGACACCTGCGCACTCTGGTGTGTCCGGGCCCGTGTCCGTGCCCGTACCCCTTGATCACGGGCCGGTGGGCGGGGCATGGCAGGATCGTCCGGGGGAGTCCGGGCGGATCCCGGGCAAGCGCAGACGCGGAGGACGGGCCCGCCCCGGGGCCCACGGCGCAGGGAGGCGGACGGCATGACACGGCCGATCACGGCAGGCGTGGACGGATCGGAGGAGAGCCGCGCCGCACTGGCGTGGGCCGGACGGGAGGCCGAGCGCCGCGGGCTGCCGCTGCGCGTCGTGCACGCCTGGCACTTCGAGGTGCACGACGCCTTCGACCTGGGCGACCGCGACGCGCAGCGGCAGCGGGTGCGCGAGATGGCCGACGAGGCGGTCCGCGACCTCACCGCCCGCCACCCCGGCCTGGCCGTGACCACCGACCTGGTGGAGGACGAGGCCGCCCCGGTGCTGACCGCCGCGGCGACCGATGCCGAGGCCCTGGTGCTCGGCTCGCGCGGGCAGGGCGCCCTCGTCGGGTTCCTGGTCGGCTCCGTCGGACAGCAGGTGATCGCCGGGGCCCGCCGCCCCGTCGTGCTGGTCCGGGCCGGTGACGAGCCCGCCGCCGAGGCCGCCGGACGCGAGGTCGTCGTCGGCCAGCACGGCACCGCCGAGGACAGCGCCGAGACGCTGCGCTTCGCCTTCGAGACGGCCGCCGCCCGCGGCGCCACCGTCCGCGCGGTGCGCGCCTGGACGCTGCCGCCGGTCTTCGCCTACAGCCCCGGCTCGCTCAAGCTCCTCGACGAGGCCGGCGGTCTGGAGCCGTACGAGCGCAAGGCGCTCGCCGAGGCGCTGCGGCCCTGGCGGGAGCGGTTCCCGGACGTCCCCGTCGTCGAGCACGTGGAGATGGGCAGCGCCGGGCAGGTGCTGCTGGCGACCGCCGGGCACGCCCAGCTCGTGGTCGTGGGCCGCCGCTCCCGCCGCACCGCGGTGGGCGCGCGGATCGGCTCCGTCGCCCACGGCGTGCTGCACCACGCCGGATGCCCGGTGGCGGTCGTCCCGCACGAGTGAGCCGGTGCCCGGCGCCCCTCAGGGAGCGGGCGCCGGGTCCTCCTCCGGCTGTGTCGGCTCCAGCGTGGCGCGCGCCTTGGGCAGCACATGGCGCACATAGTCCTCGACCACGGTGTCCAGGCCGATGTCGTGCTGCGCGCGCTCGGACAGGTACCAGCGGTGCTCCAGCAGCTCGTGGTAGATCTCGGCCGGGTCCATGGAGCCGCGCAGCTCGCGCGGCACCTCGCGCACGGTGGGCCGGAACACCTCGCGCACCCAGCGGTGGGCCAGCACCTCGGGGCGGGCGGAGAGGGGGTCGCCCGGGGCGTAGTCGTCCTGGGTGGCCATCCAGCTCTCCAGGTCGGTCAGCAGCCGCCGCGCCTGGTTCTCCTCGGTGTCCAGACCGGTCAGCCGCAGCAACTGGCGCTGGTGGTGCCCGGCGTCGACGACCTTGGGCACGAAGGTGACCGTGTCGCCGCCCGAGGAGTGCTCGATCTGCATCTCGGCGACGTCGAAGCCCATGTCGTTGAGTCGGCGTATCCGGCGCTCGATGTAGTGGTACTTGCCCGCCGGATAGACGGAGGTGCGGGTCAGCTCCTCCCACAGCTTCTCGTAGCGCGCGCAGATCTCGGTGCCGAAGTCCACCGGGTCCACCGAGGGGTGCAGGGCGCCGGAGGCCTCCAGGTCGAGCAGTTCGCCGCTGATGTTCACCCGGGCCAGGTCGAGGTCGTAGTCCCGCTGCCCGTCGCTCAGCCGCGGATGCAGCTCGCCGGTCTCCGCGTCGACGAGATAGGCGGCGTACGCGCCCGCGTCGCGCCGGAAGAGCGTGTTGGACAGCGAGCAGTCGCCCCAGGCGAACCCGGCCAGGTGCAGCCGCACCAGCAGCACCGCGAGGGCGTCCATCAGCCGGTGCATGGTGGCGGGCCGCAGGGTCGTCTCGAACATCGACCGGTACGGCATCGAGCCGCCCAGGTGCCGGGTGATCAGCACCGGTTCCAGCGGTGCGCCCGTGCGGTCGGTCCGCCCGGTGACCACGGCGAGCGGGTCGACGGCGGGGATGGCGAGCCGGTCCAGGTCGCGCAGCAGCTCGTACTCGCGCAGCGCCGGCCGCTCGGCCAGCTCCTTGACGGCGATCACCTCCTCGCCCGCGCGGGCGTAGCGCACGACGTGCCGGGAGATGCCGCGCGGCAGCGGCACGAGGTACTCCTCGGGCCACTCCTCCAGCGGAGTCTCCCAGGGCAGTGCGAGCAGGAGCGCGGGATGCTCCGGGTTGGTGGCGCTGATCTGCAAAGCCATGGCGGAAACTCTAGGGCCTGATCCGGACGACAGCCCCTAGAGCGCGTGGTCCCGGGCCCGGCGGGCGGCCGCCTCGACCGGGCCGCGGTGGACCGGGCCGTGGCCGGGGAGCAGGACGTCGGCGTCGAGGCTTTCGAGTATCTCCAGCGAGGCCAGCGCCTGGGCGCGCTCGTGGTGGAACATGTCGGGCAGCAGTTGCGGGCCGCTGATGCGCGAGATGGGGTGGCCGCTGACCAGGGCGTCGCCGGAGACCAGCACGCCCGCCTCGGGCAGATGGAACACCGTGTGGCCGCGGGTGTGCCCGGGGGTGTGCACGGGCACCGGGCGGCCCGGCAGGTCCAGCGGGCCGGCCGCCGGGAACGGCTCGGGCGCGGCGACGGGCAGGTGCGCGGTGCCGCCGGCCCGCAGCGAGTGCACCGCCCAGGGCAGCACCCCCGGCCGCCAGCCGTTGCGCAGCACCGTGCCGACGCTCACCTGGTGCAGGAACTCCCGCCGCGCGTGCGGCACTTCGGCCTCGTGCAGCTGGACGGGGGTGCCGTACGTCGTGCGCAGGTACTCGGCGGAACCGAGGTGGTCGTTGTGCGCGTGGGTGATCAGCACCGCCGCCACCGCCTGCGGCGAACTGCCCACCGCTTCCAGCGAGTCGAGCACCAGCTCCCGGTCGGCCGGGTAGCCGGTGTCGATGAGGGTGGCCGCGTCGCCCTCGGTGAGGATCACCCAGTTGGTGTGGGTGCCGTGCACCAGATAGGTGCCGTCGGCCACTTCCCGCACGTCCGCCCGCATCGGTCTCCCCAAGTCGTGGATGGCTGGTGCCGGGGGACAGCAAAGCAGACGCGGTCGCCGCCCCGGCAGGCGGAGCCCCGGGCCGGGCGGCGGGTGTGCCGGAGCGCCCGTGTCCGGCGGCCGGCGGGCCGGGGACACGGGCGCTCCGTTCCGGGAGGCGGGCGGGTCAGGAGGCGGCGGAGCGGGAGCCCGAGCCGCCGGGGGCCGCCGGGGCCCAGCCGGGCGCCCGCGCCGCCTCGGCCGGGTCCGTCTCGTCGAGGGTGACGCCCCAGGCGTCGTCCTCGCCGACGCGCACCTCGACCTCCTTCTTCCGGCCGCCGCCGAAGTACAGCACCACGACCTGGCGGGTGGACCCCTCGTCGTAGAAGTCCGCCGTCACCTCGCCGCCCGCGGCCTCGCCGAACGCGTCGACCCAGTTGCGGGCCGTGGTGTCGGCGGCCGTGCCGCCGGTGACGGCCAGGTCGGCGAGCCCTTCCGGGTCACGGTCGGCCAGCCGCCACACCGTCCGCTGCACCGTCTCCAGGCTCCCCCGGGAGGGATAGCCCACGACGTGCAGCGGTTTGTGGCGGGAGTAGTCGCCCTGGTAGTCGTCCGTCCCGTCGGCGCCGCACGCGGTCACGGACAGGCCGGTGCCCACCAGCAGGGCCAGGGCCAGGCATTTCTTCGCACTGTGCATGATCAGCCGCGGGACCTCGGTCGAAGGATGACGACGCGCTCGATGTAGTTGCTGCTCTTGCGGTAGCGGGCGATGGCCGCTGCCAGGCTGGTGCGGCCCACTCCGCCGTGCTGGAGGAGCTGGACACCGTGCCGGTTGGCCGAGACCACCGCGACGTGGTTGTACGCCCGCTCCTTCTTCCACTTGAAGAGCACGATGTCACCGGCGCGCGCGTTGTGCGCGTGCACGAACTGCGCCTTACGGTAGTTGATCATGTGGCGGCGGAAGTTCTCCGCGCCGGACCAGGTGTAGCTCTTGTTCTTCACGGTGCCGAAGAAGTAGTACTGCTGCCACCAGGCGCGGTCGTGCTTGCGGCCGCCGGCCCGGGTCTTCATCTTCCCGCCGTAGTAGAGGGCCTTGGAGACGAAGTTGGTGCAGTCCTGGCCGTACTCCCACTTGGTGCCCAGGTTGCGCGAGGCCCAGTTGGCCGTGCCCGAACCGCTGACCTGGGCGGCGCGCAGCATCGCGCCCGCGGCCTGCGGGGTCTGGACGGGGAAGCCCTCGGCGTCCAGCTCGACGGGCTCGTCCGGGGTCTCCTCGACCGGGCCCTCGGGTTCCCCGGCCACGTCGAGACCGTCCTCGACCGCCGCCGACCGCGACAGGACCTTCTCCGCCGCGGGCGCGTCCGCCTCCAGATGGAGCAGCGGCGCACCGCTGTTGGTGCTGAAGGTGAACCGCTGTTCCCTGCGCCCCTCCTCGGGTTCGGCCGCGGCGCCGTCCCCGCCGAGGACGGCGCGGTCGTCGACGACCGCGCGCAGGAAGACCGCACCGCTGTCGTCGACGCCCGCGAGGACCTCGGAGAGCGTGCTGGTCATCTCCGTGTAGCGGGTGCCGTGCCGGGCAAGCGACTCGCGGGTCTCCACCAGGTCGGCGGCCTGGCCGTTCAACAGGTCCTGGAAGGCGGCACCGGCGGGCGCGGCGGCGGCTGTCGGCCGGGTGCCCCGCAGGATCGCGGCGCGCGCGTCCAGGTACTGCTGCACGATGTCCCGGTACGTCGCCGTGCCGGCCGGTACCGCCGTGGGCGTCCTGGGCGCCGCGGTGACCGCGGCGCCCGAGCCGTGGGCGGTGCGGGCGGTGACGGCCACGCGGTAGGGGGTGCCGTTGGCCAGCGCGCCGACCACGGCGTGCGGCTCCCGGGTGGTGGTCCGCGCGGCCACGGTGCCGTCGGCGCGGGTGACGACGACGTCGTACTCCGCGCCGTCCGTCGCCGAACCGAGGTCGGCCGGCGGGTTCCAGGTGGCCAGCAGGCCGCCGTCGCCCGGGGTGACCCGCAGGTCCTCCGGGGCGCCCGGCGCCTTCGGAGCCACGTACTCGATCACCAGCCGGGGACGCTTCGCCGCGTCGGCGGACCGGCCGGAGTGGTACGAGAGCGTCTGGCCGCGGTCCTTCGCGGGCAGCCGCAGGACGAAGCCCTCGACGGGGCCCTGCTCCAGCCAGGACTGCACCATCGGGCCCAGGTCCTGCTCCTCGGGCAGCGCCGCCTCAGCGAACGGCGTGTCCTCCAGCAGGTCCGGCAGCGCCGCGCCGTCCTGCGGGGCGGCCCATGCCTCGGCGAGCTGGGTGATCTCGACCGGCCGGGCGGCGCAGGCGGCCGTCCCGCACTCGGCGGGGGTCAGCTGGAGCCGGGCCCGGGTGACCCGGGCGCCCGCGGGCACCTGGCCGAGGCCGGGCCTGAACCAGACGGCGCGCTCGGAGCCCGCGGCGCCGCCCAGGGTGAGGCGGGCGTCCTTGACCGCCGGGCAGCCGCCGGCGCAGGCCCCGGAGCCGATCGGCGCGGTGGCGTCCTCCAGGGCGGCGCCGGTGAGGGTCACGGTCGTGGTCTTCGGGGCGGGCGGTGCCGTCGCGGCGACGGTGAGTTCCTCCTCGTAGGACCAGGCCGAACAGCCCGTCCCGGTGCACGAGCGCATCGCCCAGAGGTAGGTGGTGCCGTCCTTCAGGGCACCCTCGGGGACACGGGCCGCCGCCCGCTGCCCGCTGTCCACCCACGCCTCGGGCACCGTCACGCCGGGCAGCTGCCTGCCGTTCTCGTCCCGCAGCGCGAACTCGGCGCGGACCCTGCCCTGTTCGGGGCTGGCGACCAGACCGGACAGCAGCGGGGTGAGGGTGTCGGTGCCGCCGGCCTCCAGCGACCGCGGCATGTCGGGCAGCGCGGCGGGGGCGCGCCCGGTGTCGACGGTGAAGGCCGCCCAGTCGGACCAGGCCAGGTTGTAGTGCGTGCCGTCGTACGGGCTGGTGCGGAAGCGGTAGGTGCGGCCGTCCTTGAGCAGCCCGTCGGGGACGGTCACCGCGGCGGCCCGCCCGGACTCCACGTAGGGGGAGACGAGCCGCTCGCCCACCTGCTTGCCGGTGGCGGCGTCGACGATCTCGAAGGTGCCGTCGACCCGGTCGCCGTCCTTGTCGGAGAAGGTGTCGCGCAGGGTCGGCGTGGTGGTGTTGACCTGCCAGGTGCCCGAGGCGTCCTTGGCGAACGGCGGGCCCGCCTGGCGGTTGTTCCCGGACCGGGGCCGGAAGTTGTAGGTGACCGTGAGCTTGGGCGGATTGCTGGTGGCGTTGGCGGAGTTGACCCGCTTCCACTGCGCGACGGACGACTCGTCGGCCGCGGTCAGGCCCATGGTCGAGCGCGGCGCCCTGGCCGAGGCCCAGGACTGCGCGAGCGAGGTGACGTCGGCGTTGATCCAGCCGTCCGCGCCGCAGGCCGGGTTGCCCTTGGTCTCGGTCGAAGTGGCGTACCGCGTGCGCATCTTGGGCCGGTTGGTCCAGCGGCTCGCGGTGCCGGCCTCGTCGGCGGCCCACACCTGCCAGGGCTGGGCCTTGCAGTCGGTGTTGGCCGAGTGGAAGTTCCACAGGCTCAGCCGGGCGCTGCTCACCAGGGCGTCCGCGATGGGCGCGGTGCCCCAGGTGATGTACGACTGCGCGGTGCGCGCGGTGCCGTTCGCGTTCTTGGTGCCCGGGTTGCCGAAGTCGAGCTCGGTGTCGGTGGACCAGTCGCGGGTCTCGCCCTGCTGCACATAGGTGTCGAAGACGTTGCTCAGCGCGGACGTCGACGGGTCGACGGTCACCGGGTAGCGCGTCGCCGGGTCGGCGAGGAAGGCCGGGTCCGGGGTGACGACGAGGTCGACCGAGGAGCCCTTCTGCCGGACCCGCATGGCGACCGGCACCCGGCGGGTGTGCTCGCCCGAACGCGCGTCGACGGTCGCGTCCCACATGACGGGCGCGGGCATGACGGCGCGCTCCTGGCCCGTCCTGCGGTCGGTGAACAGCACACTGCCGTCGGGCTGCTGGGCGGCCCGCAGCCCCTTGGTGCGCAGCGGCAGGGTGTAGCTGTAGTCGTCGGTGGCCGGGCGCCGTTTGATCTCGACGTACTGCTCGAAGCCGGTCCGGGTCGCCTCCACGATCACGTCGGCGCCCGGTACGGCCTCGGCGTAGGTGGCGCGGTTGCCCTCCAGCGCGGGGGCGGGCAGCCCGCCCTTCCACTGGAGGGTGACCTGCCGGTCGCCCTCGCCGAGGGTGACGAGGTCGCGGGCCGGCGCGGTGCGGGCGGCGCTCAGCGACCGGGCGCGGTCGCCGGATCCGCCCGCGAGGGTGAGGGCGGCGGGGTGCGCCTTGGCGGCGACACTGCCGTCGGCACGCTCGGTCAGATCGGTGTCGACCGCCACCCAGGTGCCGTCGCGGTCGAAACGGACCGGTCCGGCGGTGAGTTCGGTGGTCAGGGAGCCGTCCGGGTTGACCCAGGTCGTGGCGGCGGTGCCGCGTTCGGACAGCGCCTCCACCCGGGTCCCGGAGCGCCGGGCGGCGGCGAGCGCGGCGGGGACGTCGGCCGCGGGGCCCGGCACGGCGGCCGGGCGGGACGGCACGTCCGGGGCCGGGGCCAGGGGAGCGGCCGCGGCGGAAGTGCCGAGCAGAGCGAGGGACAGGGCGAGGACCGCGGCGCGCGGCAGCGTGCCGGTGGTCCCGCGTGCTCGTCGGGCCGAACGGCCCGGCGGAGCTATGTTCATGAAAACGTCATTCCTTGGTCAAGGGAACGTGAAGGAAGATCAAAGATTAGCCGGAAGTCGAAGGGTCGTTGACGCGCTTATCGTCACTCAGCACCCATTTCCGACTTCTCGTCACATGTGAGGCCCGCCACAGCGGATGGGTCCCGTCCGCGCGGGAGGCGGGCGCCGGTGAACCGGTCGTGGGGACGGGTCCGGTGCCGGTCCGCCCGTACCCCTGTGGATACATCGCCGTATCGGATACATTCATGTATCCACAAGGGGGTGGCAGAGCCATGACACAGGAACCGCCGCGGGAGCCCGTGGCGCCGCCGGGCCTGAGCAGGCGCCGGGCGCGCACCCGGGCCGATCTGCTCGGCGCCGCGTTCCGGGTCTTCGCCGCCAAGGGCTTCGGCCGGGTCTCGATCGAGGAGGTCTGCGAGGCCGCCGGGTACAGCAGGGGCGCCTTCTACTCCAACTTCACCACCCTGGACGAGCTGTTCTTCGCCCTCTACCGCGAGCGCGCCGAACTCATCGCCGACCAGGTCGCGGGGGCCCTCGCCGTCGACGGACCCGACCTGGACGTGCCCGCCGCCGTCGACCGGGTCACCGACGTCCTCCTGCTGGACGTGGACTGGCTGCTGGTCAAGACGGACTTCCTGGTGCACGCAGCCCGCGACGGCGCCGTGGCCGAAACCCTGCGCGGGCACCGGGCCCGGCTGCGCGGCGCGATCGCCGAACGGCTGGAGCGCGCGCACGCCCGCACCCCGCTGCCCGCGGTCCTCGGCGGCGCGGACGGCGCCGCCCGCGCGGTCGTCGCCGCCTACGACGGCGTCACCGTCCAGCTCCTGCTGGACAAGGACGTCGAGGGCGCCCGCGCCTGGCTGCGGCACCTGCTCACCGCACTGCTCACCGACGGCGGCAGCGCCGCACCGACGCACTGAGAAGGGAATCCCCGCCATGGACGCGGATGTCATCGTCGTCGGAGCCGGCCTCGCCGGCCTGGTCGCGGCGCACGAACTCACCAGCCGGGGCCGCAAGGTCGCCCTCGTCGACCAGGAGAACGCCGCCAACCTCGGCGGCCAGGCGTACTGGTCGTTCGGCGGGCTGTTCCTCGTGGACTCCCCGGAGCAGCGGCGCCTCGGCGTCAAGGACTCCTTCGACCTCGCCTGGAACGACTGGCAGGGCAGCGCCCGCTTCGACCGGCCCGACGACGAGGACAGCTGGGGCATGCGCTGGGCCCGCGCCTACGTCGAGTTCGCGGCCGGGGAGAAGCGCTCCTGGCTGGCCGGGCACGGCGTCACCCTGCTGCCCACGGTCGGCTGGGCCGAGCGCGGCGACCTGCGCGCCGACGGCCACGGCAACTCCGTACCGCGCTTCCACATCGCCTGGGGCACCGGCACCGGCGTGGTCGCCCCCTTCGCCGCGTACGCGCACCGGGCCGCCCAGGACGGGCTGCTCACCTTCCACCACCGGCACCGGGTGGACGAACTCGTCGTCGGGAACGGCGCGGCGCGCGGCGTGCGCGGCACCCTCCTCGCCCCCGACGACGCGCCCCGGGGCGTCGCCTCCAGCCGCGAGGAGCGCGGCGCCTTCGAACTGACCGCCCAGGCCGTGATCGTCACCAGCGGCGGCATCGGCGCCGACCACGACATCGTCCGCCGCCACTGGCCCGCGCGCCTGGGCACCCCGCCCGCCCGTATGGTCACCGGCGTACCGGCCTACGTCGACGGCCGGATGCTCGGCATCAGCGCCGCCGCCGGTGCCCGGCTGGTCAACCGCGACCGCATGTGGCACTACACCGAGGGGATCCGCAACTGGGACCCGATCTGGCCCGGCCACGGCATCCGCATCCTGCCCGGCCCCTCCTCGGTCTGGCTCGACGCCCTCGGCCGCCGGCTGCCCGACCCCTGCCTGCCCGGCTACGACACCCTGAGCACCCTGCGGCACCTGCGCACCACCGAGGACCTCGCCGCCCACGACCACTCCTGGTTCGTGCTGACCCGAAGGATCGTCGAGAAGGAGTTCGCCCTCTCGGGCTCCGAGCAGAACCCCGACATCACCGCCAAGGACCGCAAGGCGGTGCTGCGCGACCGGCTGCTGGGCAAGGGCGCGCCGGGACCGGTCCAGGACTTCCTGCGGCACGGCGCCGACTTCGTGGTCGCCGCCACCCTCGAAGAACTCGTCGAGAAGATGAACAGGCTCACCGACCGGCCCCTGCTCGACGCCGCCGAGGTGCGCCGCCAGATCACCGCCCGCGACCTCCAGCTGGACA
This sequence comes from Streptomyces sp. PL-25, assembly GCF_058344915.1. NCBI lineage: Bacteria > Bacillati > Actinomycetota > Actinomycetes > Kitasatosporales > Streptomycetaceae > Streptomyces > Streptomyces sp. PL-25. The sequence goes on along the minus strand of NZ_CP136997.1, from coordinate 583,647 downwards.
ACCCGTACAGCAAGGACGCCCAGGTGCAGGGCATCCGCAACGCCCGCCGTTACATCGGCGACCGGCTCGGCCGGGTCGCCGCACCGCACCGGATCCTCGACCCGGAGGCCGGCCCGCTGATCGGCGTCAAGCTGCACGTCCTGACCCGTAAGACCCTCGGCGGCATCCAGACCGACCTCGACTCCCGCGCGCTCGGCACGGACGGCACGCCCGTCGACGGCCTGTACGCGGCGGGCGAGGTGGCCGGGTTCGGCGGCGGCGGCGTGCACGGCTACAACGCCCTGGAGGGCACCTTCCTCGGCGGCTGCCTCTTCTCCGGCCGCGCGGCCGGCCGCGCCGCGGCCGCACAGACCGCCTGAACGGCCCGGCGGGCCCGCCCCCTTCGCCCGGCGGGGGACGGGCGGGCCCGCCCCGTGGGCGACTTGACCCGCGGCAGGGCGAACCGGCGCCGCCACGGCTCTACTCTGAGGGCGTTTGATCATGCGCCGCCCGTCCCCCCGAGGAGAACCGTGACGCCCCCCAGGAAGCAGCCCGTCCCCCGCGCCGTGACCGCCACCGTCCCCGTCGCCGTCGCGGCCCTGCTGGCGGCCGCCGGACCCGCGGCCGCCGGACCCGTCACCCACGGCACCGCACCCGCCCGCCCCGCCGCGGCCGGCGCACCCGGCGCCGGCGACCCCTACTTCCCGCTCGCCGGCAACGGCGGCTACGACGTCTCCCACTACGACCTGACCCTGCGGTACGACCCGGCCGCCCGCCACCTCGACGCCACCGCCGTCCTCACCGCCCGCGCCACCGCCCGGCTGACCCGGTTCGACCTCGACCTCAAGGGCCTGAAGGTCACCGGGGTCAGCGTCGACCACGCCAAGGCGTCCTACCGGCGCGACGGCCAGGAACTCGTCGTCACCCCGCGCACCGCCCTGCGCCCCGGCCACCGCTTCCAGGTCGCCGTCACCTACAGCGGCACCCCCGGCCCGGTCACCGACCCCGACGGCTCACCGGACGGCTGGATCCCCACCGACGACGGCGCCTTCGTCGCCGGTGAACCCCAGGGCGCCATGACCTGGTTCCCGGCGAACAACCACCCGCTGGACAAGGCGTCGTACGACTTCACCCTCACCGTCCCGCAGGGGCACACGGCCGTCGCCAACGGCGTCTACCTGGGCAGCCGCACCGCCCACGGCCGCACCACCTACCGCTGGCGCCAGAGCGAACCCATGGCCGCCTACCTGGCCACCGCCACCATCGGGAAGTTCCGCGTCGAGCAGTTCACCACCCGCGGCGGCGTCAAGGTCTACAACGCCGTCGACCCGCGCGAGGCGAAGGCCGCCGCGCCCGTGGTGCGGCAACTGCCCGCCGTCCTGGACTGGGAGAGCGGACTCTTCGGGCCCTACCCGTTCAGGGCCGCCGGAGCCATCGTCGACCACGCCCCGGGCGTCGGCTACGCCCTGGAGACCCAGACCCGCCCCCTGTACGACTCCGCGCCCGACCTCGCCACCCTCGTCCACGAGAGCGCCCACCAGTGGTTCGGGGACTCCGTCTCGCTGACCCGCTGGCAGGACATCTGGCTCAACGAGGGCTTCGCCACCTACGCCGAGTGGCTCTACACCGAGCAGCACGGCGGCGACAGCGCCCAGCAGGAGTTCGACGCGCTGTACGCGCGACCGGCCACCGACCGGCTGTGGGCCTTCCCGCCCGGCGACCCGGGCAGCGGCGAGAACATCTTCGACACCCCCGTCTACGCCCGCGGCGCCATGACCCTGCACGAACTGCGCCGGGCCGTCGGCGACCGGGCCTTCTTCCGGATCCTGCGCGCCTGGGCGACGGACCACCGCGGCGGGCACGGCACCACGGCCCAGTTCACCGCGCTCGCCGAGCGGATCTCCGGCAAGGACCTGGGCGCGCTCATGCGCACCTGGCTGGAGACCGCGGGGAAGCCGGCCACCCCCTGACGGCGGCGGATCCGGGAGCGCCGGACGGCCGGCCCTGACGGGTTCCTCACATGTGTCGGCCATGGTCGAGACATGATCACCCGCCACCGCCGTGCCGTCCCCGGCCCGCCGACCGCTTAGGATCCGCCAGGTGTGCGCACATGTGCTGGTCGCCGAGGACGACGAGATGCAGGCCGAACTCATCCGCCGGTCCCTGCTGCTGGAGGGCCACACCGCGACCGTGGTCCACGACGGCCGGGCCGCCCTGGAGGCGGCCCGGCTGCACCGGCCCGACCTGGTCGTCCTCGACCTCATGCTGCCGGTGCTCGACGGCTTCGGGGTCTGCCGGGAACTGCGCCGGGACGACGACGTCCCGGTGCTGATGCTGACCGCCCGCAACACCGAGGACGACGTGCTGCTCGGCCTGGAGCTGGGCGCGGACGACTACATGACCAAGCCGTACAGCCCCCGCGAGCTGATGGCGCGGATACGGACCGTGCTGCGCCGCAGCGGGCGGGCCGCCGAGCGGCGCGAGGACCCCGTGCTGCGCGCCGCCGGGCTCGCCGTCGACCCGGTGCGGCACGAGGTGCGGTGCGAGGGGCGGCCGGTGGTGTGCACCCCGGCCGAGTTCGAGATCCTGCTCGCCATGGCCGGCGAACCCGACCGGGTCTTCACCCGGCACCAACTGCTCCACCGCACCCGCGGACTGGACCGCGCCTCCACCGAACGGGCCATAGACGTGCACATCATGAACCTGCGCAAGAAGCTGGAGGCCGACCCGCGCCGCCCGGTACGGCTGCTGACCGTCTTCGGCGTCGGCTACAAGCTGAACAGCGCGGCGGCGTGAGGAAGGCTGAACAGCGCGGCGGCGTGCGGAAGAAGGCCGGGCCGGGCGGCGGCATACCGCTGCGCAAACGGCTGCTGGTGCGGCTGCTGGTCGCCTCCGTCCTGATCGCCGGCTGCTCGGTGGCGGCGACCGCCTGGCTGGCGGTGCAGACCACCACCAGCGCCCTGCGGCAGGAGCAGGGCCAGGACCTCGCCGACGACGTCGCCATCCTGGCCCGGCTCAGCGGCTACGCGGCCACCCACCGCGACTGGAAGGGCGTCGCGGCCACCGTCCGCGGGCTCGCGGCGCAGACCGGCCGCCGGGTCGCCCTCACCACCGCCGACCGCACCCTGGTCGCCGACTCCGCGCCGCCCGGCAGCCCGCTGCCGCCCAGTCCCGCCGCCACCGTCGACCCCCTGCACACCGACACCTACACCCAGCGCGGCGCCCAGCTCAGCGGGATCGATCCGCGGGCGGTCGGCCCCTACGCGCTGCCGGCCGGTGAACGCCGGCAGCTCGACCAGGTGGCGGCCAAGCGCCGGAGCTGCTTCGCCGCCAACGGCGTCCCCACCACGGTCCGGCACACCCCGGGCGGCCGCCCCTACCTGGTCTCCGACGACGGAACACGCGGTGTCACCGAGGTGCCGGAGGAGTGCGCCGACGGCGCACTCAACACCCCCACGGCCACCGAGCGCAGGGCCCTGGACGACGTGACCCTGCGGGCCCGCGCCTGCATCCGGCGGGCCGGCCTGGACCCCGACCTCGGTGCCCTGGAGTTCGAGCCCGGGGCCGGCGGCCGCTACCTCGTCTCGAAGGCCGCCGTCCGCTACTTCTACAAGGGCGCCCTGGGAGTGGGCGGCGGTGCCACCGACGAGGAGCGGCACGAGGCGCGGCAGAAGGCCCAGCAGAAGGCCCAGCAGTGCGCCGACGACGCCTACCGGGACCAGCTCGACCCCTATGTCGCCCCGGCCGCCCAGCTCTTCCTGGGCGGCGGGGACCGGGCCGCCCCCCGGTTCGTCATGTCGCCCGCCAACAAGGCGAAGATCATCGGTGCCGCCGGTCTGGTGCTGGCCGTCACGGTCGCCGTCACCGCCGTGGTGGCCGGCCGGCTCGTGCGCCCGCTGCGCGCCCTGACCGAGGCCGCCCGCCAGCCCCCGGACCAGCATGTACGGGTGCCGGTCACCACCCGGGACGAGACCGGGCTGCTCGCCCAGGCGTTCAACGCGCTGACCGAGCGCCGCGAACGCCTGGAGGCCCAGCGCAAGGCGATGGTCAGCGACATCGCGCACGAGCTGCGCAGCCCGCTCACCAACATCCGCGGCTGGCTGGAGGTGGCCCGCGACGGCCTCGTCGACCCCGACCCCGCCCTGCTCTCCTCACTGCACGACGAGGCGCTGGTGCTCCAGCGGGTCATCGACGACCTCCAGGACCTCGCCGCCGCCGACGCGGGCACCCTGCGCCTGCACCGGGAGCCGCTGGGCGCCCGCGACCTGCTCGACCAGGTCGCGGCGGCCCACCGGGTCGCCGCCCGCGCCGCCGGGGTCACGCTGCGCACCGACTGCGCGGACGGCCCCTGCCTGGACGCCGACCCGGTCCGCATGCGGCAGGTGCTCGGCAACCTGGTCTCCAACGCGGTGCGCCACACACCCGCGGACGGCACCGTCGCACTGGCCGCGCACCGCGACGGCGACACGGTGGTCCTCACGGTGGCCGACACCGGCACCGGCATCGCGCCGGACGATCTGCCGCACGTCTTCGACCGGTTCTGGCGGGCGGAGAAGTCCCGCAGCCGCCGCACCGGCGGCAGCGGTCTCGGCCTGGCCATCGTCCGTCAGCTGGTCGAGGCCCACGGCGGGACCGCGGCCGCGGCCAGCGAGCCGGGCGCGGGCAGCGTCTTCACCCTCCGCCTGCCCGCGGCCCCCGACGAGACGGGGCCCGGGGCGCGGAACGGCGTGCGGACCGGGGAGGCCGGGGACCCGCGGTCCGCGGCCTCCCGGGCGGGAAAGTAGTCGTACCGGCGGGCGGTCAGCCCTGCCGGCGGCGGGCCACGGCACGGCGCCGCCGCAGCGCGCGCCGCTCGTCCTCGCCCGTCCCGCCCCACACACCGATGGTCTGGTCCGTGTCCAGTGCCCAGCGCAGACACTCCTCACGGACGGGACATCGGCGGCACACCGCCTTGGCCTGCTCGGTCTGCACCAGTGCCGGACCGGTGGTACCGATCGGGAAGAACAGGTCGGGGTCCTCGTGGCGGCACGCGGCGTGTTCTCGCCAGTTCTCCATGAAGAAAAGTCACCTGCGATCGAAAGTAGTCCGTGTCTCGGGCCGTATGTGCTCGCCGTCGGGTCACCTGCCGCCGCCGCGTCAAACGGCGCTCCGCCCGGCACCCGCCGGACCTTCGCACGATCCGCACATGGCCGGATCGGCCCGCCGGGGCCGTGCCCGCGGCCCCCGCCGCAGCGCGGACGGGTGCGAACGGCACGGTCTGTGCTGCGATAGTGAACCCGGACAGAAAGATGTAACGAGCAACCAGGAACCCCGTGGACACCAGCGAGAGCACCGACAGCAGCAGTCCGGCCCGCGCCGGCGGCACCCCCGGCCCGGCCGAGCAGGCCCGGCGGGGCTGGCGCCGCTGGGCCATGGACACCCGTCCGCTGCGCATCCCCGCCTACCGCAGGCTGTGGTCCTCCACCATCGTCACCGCGGTCGGCAGCCAGCTCACGGCCGTCGCCGTGCCCAAGCAGATCTACGACATCACCGGTTCCTCGGCCTGGGTCGGCTACGCGAGCCTGGCCGGTCTGGTGCCGATGGTGGTCTTCGCGCTGTGGGGCGGCGCCGTCGCCGACACCGTGGACCGCCGCAAGCTGCTGCTGGTGACCAACTGCGGTATCGCCGTCACCTCGCTGCTGTTCTGGGCGCAGGCCCTGACCGGGCTGGACTCGGTGGTGGTGCTGATGGTGCTGCTCGCCGCCCAGCAGGCGTTCTTCGGGCTGAACTCCCCGGCGCGCAACGCCTCCATCGCCCGGCTGGTCCCCGAGGAGGAACTGCCCGCCGCCAACGCGCTGAGCTCCACGGTCATGCAGACCGGCCTGGTCGCCGGACCGCTGCTGGCCGGTGCGCTGATACCCGTGATCGGGCTGCCCGAGCTGTATCTGATCGACGCGGTGGCACTGTGCGCCACGGTGTGGGCGGTGTGGCGGCTGCCGGCGCTGCCGCCCCTTTCGGCCCCGGCCGAGCGCCGCGCCGGGGTGCGGGAGATAGCCGCCGGTTTCCGTTACATCTCCGGGCACAAGGTGCTGCTGCTGTCCTTCCTCGCGGACATCATCGCCATGGTCTTCGGCATGCCCCGCGCCCTGTTCCCGCAACTGGCCGCCGAGACCTACGCCCCCTACGGCGAGGGCCTGGCGCTCGGCCTGCTGTTCGCGGCGATCCCCCTGGGCGCGGTGGCCGGGGGCCTGTTCTCCGGCACCTTCTCCCGGGCGCGCCGGCACGGCTGGATGGTCATCGGCGCGGTCACCGCCTGGGGCCTGGCCGTTGCCGGGGTGGGAGTGAGCCGCAACCTGTGGGTCGCGGTGGTGTTCCTGGCCGTGGCGGGCGTCGCCGACATGGTGTCCATGGTCTTCCGCGGCGCGATCCTGCTGTCCGCCGCCACCGACGAGATGCGCGGCCGGATGCAGGGCGTCTTCACGGTCGTCGTGGCGGGCGGACCGCGCCTGGCCGACGTGCTGCACGGCACGGCCGGCTCGCTCTTCGGGCCGCGCGCGGCCGTCGCCGGGGGCGGGCTCCTGGTCGTCGTCCTGATGCTGGCGCTGGCGGCGGCCGTACCGGCGCTGCGCCGCTACCGGATCTGAGGCGCGGGGCGCTGCCGTCTACAGGCCCCGCCGGGGGATCGTGTACTGCTCCAGCAGCCTGCCCCGGGTCAGCTCCAGACGGTGGGCGAGGATCTCCGCGACGGTCCGCACCAGCGACAGGCCCAGCAGCGGATCCTCCACGGACAGGGCCAGCACCGCCGAGGCGTCGAACTCGTAGGTCCGCACCCGGCTGAAGGCCTCGGCGCCGAAGTCCCACTCGTACGGCGGGAAGAGCCAGGACCAGCCCAGCAGGTCGCCCGCGCCGAGGCTGGCCACGGTGACCCGGCGGGTGGGCGTGACCTGCTGGTCGAGGTGGACGGCGCCGGACCTGATCACCCAGAAGCGGTCGGCGGTGCCGCCCGCTTCGAAGATCCGGGTGTCCTCCGGGAAGGAGACCTCCCGCGCGACTTCCATGAGGCGTTCGCGCTGCTTGTGGGGGAGCGCGGTGAGGAGTTTGATCGCTTTGGTCATGGCCCGTGGCCCTTCGCCGTGGTGTCCGGATCGGCGCGTGTGCCTGGGTCCTGTCGCCGCCTTCGCGTCGTCCGCCCGGGGGCGGGGCTCGCGGTGCCGGTGCGTGCTCCCGGTGCACTGGTGTCCCGGTCCTCGTACCGGAGGTACGGGGGCCGGGGCCGGTGCGGCGAGTGGGTCCCCCCGCTCGAAGAGCCTGGGGGAGCCTGCGTGGCGTCGCGTGGCAGGCGGGGAGGTGACGACAGGGCCTGAGCCCATTGTCGGCGGCTGCGCGCGCAACGGGCACCTCGGCGGGCGAGGACATGAAAAAGCCCTGGCTGGACGGGGGAGACCAGCCAGGGCCGTATGCGGCGATGTACGGGGGACGTCAGCCGGGTCGACCCCGTCACCGCTTATGGATGAACCTTAAACCACCACTGGCCCTGCTCCCGTGCCCGAAGCGGGTCGAGTGACCGGTTTCACTCGGTTTCACCCGGCGTACGCCGTCCCGCACGGATGTTTGACCGGGCACACAGGGGCTAGCCGGATCAGAGAGGCCGTGAGCCTCAGCCGTCAGCCGCAGGGAGCGAGGAGATGTGCGAGAAGCACCGGACCACCCCCGTCGCGGAGCCCGCCTCCGCCCCGGACCACCTCGGACCGTGCCGCCCGGCCGACGCCCGGCGGGAAGTGGCACACGTGATCACCGAATGCTGCCGGGCCGGCCATCCGCCGTGCGACGCGCACGCCGTGTCCGACGCCCAGCTCGTCGCCTCCGAACTGACGACCAACGCCATCCTGCACGGCGGCGGGGTGACCGACTTCCACGTCGATGTCGTCGGACCCGACGTCCGCGTCTGCGTCAGCGACCGCAGTGACCGCCTCCCGGTGGCCCGCACCCCGCTGGACCGGCAGGGCCGCTACCGCGGCGGCGGGCGCGGCTGGCCCATCGTGTGCAGGCTCGCCCGGGACGTCCAGGTGTCCGACCTGCCCTCCGGCGGCAAGTGCATCAGCGCCATGGTCTCCCTGAGCTGATCCGCTCGGACGGGCCGGTCCGGGCGGCCCCGCGGCGGTGCGGACCGCCCGCCGCGAAGAATTCGGAGAAGCGGAGTTTGTTCCTCACACCCCCGGGCAGACGGAACCCCGTGCTTCGGACCGGAGGCGCGCCAGCGGGAGCGGCATGACTGCTCCGAGGCCCTCCAGGTCGGCCCGGCAGTTCCCCGCCTCCCGCGGTACATCCCTGAAACCACCGTTCAGGAGCGAATCCGCATGCTCATCGACACACCGGCAAGCCGTTCCCGCACTTCCGAGGAACCGGCCGCTCCCGCCCGGCGGCCGCACGACGACGCACCCGAGACCGAGGCCCTCTTCCGGCGCCTGACCGCGCTGCCGGACGGGCCCGAGCGCGACGCGGTGCGCGACGAACTCGCCACCGCCTGGCTCCCCATGGCGCACCGCATCGCGGGCCGCTTCCGCGACCGCGGCGAATCCATCGAGGACCTCCGCCAGGTGGCGGCACTGGGCCTGGTCAAGGCCATCGACCGGTTCGACCCGGACCGCGGGGCCTTCGAGAGCTACGCCGTCCCCACCATCACCGGCGAGGTGAAGCGGCACTTCCGGGACCGCATGTGGGCGCTGCGCGTGCCCCGCCGGGTCCAGGAACTGCGCAACAAGGTGCGCGTGGCGCGCCGCGAACTCACCCAGAACCCCGGCAGCCCCGAGCCCACCCTCGCCGCCGTCGCCGCCCACACCGGGCTGACGGAGGAGGAGGTCAGCACCGGCATGGAGGCGCTGGAGAGCTTCAGCACGCTGTCCCTGGACGCCGAGATGTCCTCCGGCGCCGACGGCTACAGCCTCGCCGACACCCTGGGCGCCGCCGACTCCTCCTACGACGTCGTCGTCGACCGGGAATCGGCCAAGGAAGGACTGCGCCGCCTTCCCGAGCGCGAACGCGCCATTCTCTATATGCGCTTCTTCGAGGACATGACCCAGAGCCGGATCGCCGACCGCCTCGGCATATCGCAGATGCACGTCTCCCGGCTGATCAGCCGCAGCTGCGCCCGCGTCCGCGACGAGGTGCTCACCGAGCGCACCGGCCGCCGCCCCACCGGACCCCGCCCCGAGGCGTACTGACCGGCCCGGCGCACCCCCGCCACCGCCCGGCGCACCCCCGCGCCCGGAGGTGGCGCGAGTGCGCCCGGCGCGCCTTCACGGGCACCGGCCGATCGCAGGTGCCGGGTCTGAGAGACGCCGGGCGGGGAACACGGAGCAGATGAGCGAAGACGAGTTTCCGCCCGACGACCGGGCCGTGGAGGTGTACCTCGACCTCCTGCGGATCCGGATGCCAGAGGACGACTACGAACTCCTGCTCACCGTGGTGGACCCGGTGCTGCGCGCCATCCACGAACAGGGGGAGCAGGGCGTGCCCACCGCCGACTTCCCGCTGGACGGGCCGCAGACCCAGGGCCTGCCCCAGCAGATACGCGACGAGGCGGCCCTGGTCATCGCCACCGCGGTCACCGGCCGGCTGGACAACGAGCTGGTCGTCCTGGAGATAGAGGAGACCGGCCCGGTCCGGGTGGTCACCGACGCCACCACCGCCGCCGACCCGGCCCGCCTCACGGAGATCGCCGACTACATCCGCGACCGGCACCGCGAGACCGAGGAGCTGCGCGGCATCGCCGCCGTCAGCGACCTGCCCACGGACTTCTGACCCGGCTGGACCCGTCTCACCGCTTGGGCGTCGGCACCCGGACGCCCAGCGGACGGGCCAGACCCACCACTCCCTCGTCCAGGCGCTGCAGATGCCGCAGCACCCGGTCGGTGATCCGGCCGTAGCGGGGCGTGCCCGGCGTGCCGCCCGACTCCAGCAGCGACGCGATGCTCGGACCCGTCTCGATCCCGGGGGCGTCCGGCTCGTCGGCCACGTGCGCGGTGAGCGCCGCGATGTTGTGCGTGATCCGGCGGCACGCCTGCCGCAGCCGCGGATCGGCGGCTATCGACGGATGCGTCGGCAGCAGCTCGGCGGTCGCGGCCAGCGACCGCGCGTGATACGCACAGGTCTCCAGCAGCGCCAGCAGGTACTGCGCGGTGTCGCGCCGGGCCCGCAGGGGCGTGATCGGGTGCGTGAGCGGCTGCACGGCGCCGCGCAGATCGCTCAGCGCCTGGTCGAGATCGCGCGCCTGGTCCAGCAGATCCGCCTGCGGGCCGCCGCTGAGCTGGTCCACGGCGGTGCCCGTGACGTCGTAGAGCCGCTCCAGCACCGTGCCCAGCAGCTCGTCCGTGCGGCGGTCGGTGCGCACCGGCAGCACCACGGCCGCCGCGATGATCCCGCAGGCGGCGCCCAGCGCCGTCTCCTCGATGCGCAGCACCAGCACCGACAGGCTGTAGGTGTGCAGCAGCGTGTAGAGCAGCCCCAGCGCTGCCGTGACGAAGAACGACATCAGCGTGTACGACAGCGGCGCCGTGTAGAACATCGCGAAAACCAGCAGCAGCACCAGCGCCAGGGCCGGCCAGGTGTGCGGACCGACAAGACCGGCCAGCACGATGCCCGCCACCACCCCGAGCACGGTGCCCAGCAGCCTGCGGTAGCCCTTGACCAGGATCTCGCCCGTGGACGAGGTGTTGATGAAGACGATCCAGCAGGTCAGCACCGCCCAGTACCAGCGCTGGCTGGAGAGGAACTCACCGCCCACGATGGCCAGCGCGGACCCCAGCGCCACCTGCACCGCGGCCCGCGTGGTGGGCCGGCGCAGCCCGGTGGCGGGCTCCTCCAGCGCCTGTTCGCCCGCCTCGGCGCCCTCGATGGCGGCGTCCTCGGCGTCCAGCTCCTCCCGGGAGCGGGTGGTGGCCGGGGAGTCGTCGGACTCGTCCTGCGGCCCGCCGAGCGCGACCCGCAGCCCCAGCACCGCGCGGGCGGCCTCCCCGATACCGCGGAAGACGTCCTGGAGGGCCGCCGAGGCGGCCGGCAGGTTCTCCTCGTCGCGGTAGCCGAGCAGCCGGTTGCGCACATGCGTCATCGCGGTGCCCCCGCCCTCGCCGACCGGCCGCAGCACCAGCATGCGCAGCGCCCGCAGATCCCGGCGCAGCGTGTCGGTGGCCTCCTCCCGCACCGGCTCCCGGCCGCCCGAGGGGACGGGCGCGCCGGGCAGGTGCAGGGTGAGCGTGTCGGTCCGCTCGCTGCTGCGGGCGGTGAGCAGCAGCAGTCCCAGCCGCTCGGCGGAGATCTCGGCGCCCGCGATGCGCCGCTGCACCAGCCGGGCCACGGACTCGTCGGAGGTGCCCTGCTCCAGGCGGCCCTGGATCATCAGGGCCGTCTCGTGCAGCCGGGCGGTGCCCTCGCGCACCGCCTCCAGGGCCTTGTCGGCGTCCCCGGGCCCGGCGTCCAGCAGCTCCAGCTGGGCGGAGACCAGCTGGGCCAGCCGCACCCGGAACGCCTCGCGCAGCCGCAGCAGGACGCCCGCCGGAGTCTCGTAGACGATCACGAAGCGCACCAGCGCGCTGGCCGCGAACGCGACCGTGACGACACCGAACAGGGCGGGCAGCGTGTGCCCGGTGGCGCCGACGAACAGCGACATGAAGTAGATCTGGAAGCCGATCAGGCCCAGCGCGTTGCCCCGGTCGCCGAAGCGGCGGCTGTAGACCGCGCAGAAGATCAGGACGACGAAGAAGAGGTCACCGGCGATCACCCGGGAGTTCAGCAGGGCGCCCAGGGCGACCGACGCCAGCGCCACGGGCAGACCCAGCGCCAGGGTCAGCGCCTGCTGGGAGCGCTGCTTCTCCCGGATGGCGAAGGTGGCCGCCATCGAGGCGATCGCACCGGCCACCAGATGCGGGACCGGCACCCGCAGCGCGGTCAGCACCGCCAGGGTCAGCGCTATCGATCCCGCCGTCCGCGACCCCGCGGCCAGTCTCAGCAGCCCGGGATCGGACGCCGTGACGCGATCCCAGAGCCGTGTCCCGAGCGACCCCTCCGCTGCACTCACGCCGCCGTACTCTCTCCCGATCCCCGTGGATCTTGCCGTGGATCTTCGCGATGATCCGTTTCTCCAGCATCGCACGCCACGGCCGGACCGCCCGGAGCGGCCCGGCCGGGCGCGGCGCCGATCTCCGCCCGCGCGGCGTCACAGCGCCCGCGGACGCGCCTTCTCCACGTACTCCTGCACCTGCTGCGCCGTCATGTACGCGTCGGTGTACTCGAAGTCCTTCAGCTTGGCCGGCTTGCGGGCCTGGAAGCCGGTGCGGACGAAGTCGTCGCCCGCGACCGCGTTGAGCAGCCAGTTCGTCGCGACCCTGACCTTGGCGACATTGGTGCGCAGCGCCCCCAGGTGGTAGCCGCGGGCCACCGCCTGGGCGGGCACCCCGTGCAGTTCGACACCGAGCGGCTTGGCGACCGCGTCCGCGCCGCCCAGGTCCACGACGAGACCCAGGTCCTTGTGCTCGTAGCGGCGCATCGGTCCGCCGCGCAAGGTCGCGACGACGTTCTCCGCGACCCGCCTGCCCTGGCGCATCGCGTGCTGCGCGGTCGGCGGGCAGACCGCGCCGTCGCCCTTGGCGAGGTCGGGCACGGCGGCGGCGTCACCGAGCGCGAACACCCCGTCGTACCCGGGCAGACACATCTCGTCGGTCACCGCGAGCCGTCCGCGGACGGTGTCCGCGCCGAGGGTGGCGATGAGCGGGCTGGCGACCACGCCCGCCGTCCAGATCAGGGTGTGGGTGGGCACGACCCGGCCGTCGGTGAAGGTGACCTCCTCCGGGCCGGCCTTGGCGATGGACACCCCGAGCGAGATCTCGATGCCCCGCCTGCGCAGGTCCTCCTGGGCGGCGCGGCCCAGCTTGTCGCCCAGCTCGGGCATCAGCTTGGGGGCGATGTCGATCAGATGCCACTTGATCAGCGCCGGGTCCAGCCGCGGGTAGCGCTTGACGGCGGCGTGCGTCAGCCGCTGGAGGCAGGCCGCGGTCTCGGTCCCGGCGTACCCGCCGCCGACGACCACGAACTGGAGCCGCGCGGCCCGCTCGGCCGCGTCGTCGCTGGCGTCGGCCAGGTCGAGCTGGGTGATGACGTGGTCCCGGACGTACGCGGCCTCGGCGAGCGTCTTCATGCCGAAGGCGTGGTCGGTCAGACCCGGGATGTCGAAGGTGCGGGTGATGCTGCCGGGGGCCAGCACGATGTAGTCGTAGGACTCGTCGACGATCCGGTCGGTGATGGTGCGGACGACGCAGACCTTGGCCTTCAGATCCACGCCGACGGCGCCGCCCGGGATGATCCGGGTGCGGTACTTCCTGCTGCGGCGCAGGGAGACGGCGATCGACTGCGGCGTCAGCACGCCGGAGGCGACCTGGGGCAGCAGCGGCAGATACAGCTGGTAGGCGAACGGTGTCACCAGGGTGACGTCGGCCTCGCTGGGGGAGAGGGTGCGTTCCAGACGGCGGACGCACTCCACTCCGGCGAAACCTGCGCCGACCACCAGGATCCTGGGTCGTGTCACGGTGTCTCTTCCCTTCTGCGGCTCCGGCGGCGTGCCGCGGCGTCGAGCGCCTGCCCCCGGATCGCTGCTTTCGCACCTCGTCGCTCCCGCCGTGCCGCCGGGCCTCCTTCCGCCGGCCGGGCACGGCGCCCGCACACACGTGTCGATCACCACCATGCCCGCACCGGGCCGTCCGCGCACCAGTAGCGACAGCACCGGCCGCACCGGACGCCCCGGCGGGGCCCGCCCTCCGCGCTCTCAGGCCGACCGTTCGACCGGCGCGTCGATCAGGGCCAGCGCCTCCTCTGCCGTCCGCGAGACCGGCACCGTGAGACTGACCCCGGTGAGGTCGAAGATCCGCTGGACGGCCGGTGCGGGCGCGATGACGTGCACGCTGCCCGGCAGCCGCCGGACCTCCTGGTAGACGCGCAGGACGATGTTCATGCCGGAGGAGTCCATGAAGGGCACTCCGCTCAGGTCGAGCAGGAAGTGCCGGCGGCCGTGATGGAGCTGGTTGGCCAGATGGGCCTGGAGCTCGGTCGCGGTGTCGACGTCCAGGTACCCCTCGGCCGTGAGCAGGGCGACGTCCTCCCGGACGAGGGTGACCTCGACGGTCAGCGGGTTCTGGGCATGGGACACGGGTACCTCCATCGAAGGGCGACTGCGCACCCGCGCCTACCCCCGAACCGGGCGGCCATACGTGCCAGTCCCGGACCCGGGTCGTCGAATGCCGCCGTCGGCGCAGGGTAGTTGCTGCTGTGGAGGCACCGAGCGAAAGGGGCAGGGCAGCGTGACCATCGAGGGAATCTGGGCGTACCCGCCGCAGGCCGGCCGCACCGGCGAGACGGACCTGACCGGGTTCACCGTCGTCGCCGCCGACGGCACCGTGGGCCATGTGGACCGGGAGGCGGAGCGCTTCGGGATGCGGCACCTGGTCGTGGACACCGGTGTGTGGGTGTTCGGCCGCAGCGCGCTGGTCCCGGCGGGCGTGGTGAGCCGCGTCGACCCGGCCGGGCGCAGGGTCGAAGTGGCCTGCTCCCGGGCGGAGATCAAGGACGCGCCGCGGTTCCGCACCGACAGCGAGACCCTCGACCGGGACTATCTGACCCGGGTGGGGGAGTACTACCACGGCCTGCCGCCACGGGAGCCGGACCCCGCCTGAGGACCCCGGCGAGCCCGGGGCTCCTCAGGCGGGGTCCCGCCGGGACGACCGGTTCACCAGGGCAGGAAGACGTGGACGTCCTTGCCCTGGCCGGTCACCACGACACTGACCTGGTCGCTCAGCGTGTGGATCAGATGCCAGCCGATCCCGCCGCCGCCCCGGCTCGGATGGAACGGGCGCGGCGCCGGCGGCGTGGTGCTGGTGTCGCTCAGCGTCACATGCACCCCGTCGAAGGTCCGCCGCAGACACAGGACGAACGGCCCCGGCGCGTACTGCACGGCGTTCGCGGCGAGTTCGGTGACCACCAGCAGGATGTCGTCCCAGTGCTCGGGGGCCGCCGGCAGGGCACGGCGCGCCAGATCGTCCAGGAACTCCTCCGCGGCGAGGCGCGCACCCGTCACATGGTGCAGCTCGCCCGCGAAGCGGGCGGTTCGGCTCGGTATCCCCTCGGTGGCCAGTGTGTCGTCCCCATGCGGCTCGGTTGGCATCTCGCCTTCCCTGCCCGGCGTGCGCAGGGCGTCGTCGTACTTCCCTTCGTCCTCCTGTCTAGTTCCCGTGGGTGCCAGGGCTACGCGTGGGCATCCCGTGGCGCCCGTCTCAGCCGCGCGTCCGGACGGGCGGAAGTGGGGACCCGGGGGTCATGAGCTACGTCAATCCAGATCCCGACCCGGACCGGACGACCGGGCTCGAACCGGGCGGCGGAGTGCCGCCCGGCGAGACACCGCCCGCCGAGAGCAGCATGCCCGAGGCCGGGCCGCGGGAGCCGGAGGCCACCTCCCGGGGCTGGGCGGCGACCCCGCTCACCCTGATCCTGCTGCTCGTCCTGCTGATCGCGGCGGGCCTGCTGGGCTACGCCCTGGTCCTGATCCGCTGAGCGCCCCGCGCGGCCGTCTCACTCCTGGGTGAGGCGCACACACGCGGCGACGACCTCCCGCAGGCTCCCGGTGCGCTCCAGCAGCTCACGCTGTGTCCGTGCCCCGTTGCCCTGCGCGAACAGCGTGTCCAGCCCCTCCCGCGCCGCGTCCAGGTCACCGGCGTCGGCGAGCGCGTCGGCGACATGGTCGAGCAGACCCCGCAGCACCGACTCGGCCGGCAGCCGCCGCATGGTCAGCGGATGCAGCAGCTCCTGCCGGGGGCCGGTCCGCGCGGCCTGCCAGGCGGCCAGCCGCAGCAGGCTCACCCCGTGGTCCGGCGGTTCGCCGCCCGACCGCCACTGCCGGGCGGCGGTCTCTACCAGCGCGCGGGCGAGCGTGGCGAGCAGCCGGGCCGTGCCCGCGCGCAGGCACACGTCCGCGACCCGGATCTCCACCGTGGGATACCGCTCGGAGAGCCGCGCGTCGAAGTAGGCCATCTTCTCGTCGAGGATCACCCCGGTGGCCACCATGTCCGCGACCAGCCGGTGGTAGCGCTCCGCCGACCCGAACAGCTCGGTCGGACCGGCCGAGGGCCAGCGGTCCCAGACGCGGCTGCGGTAGCTGTCGTAGCAGGAGTCGTCGCCCTGCCAGAAGGGCGAGTTCCCGCTGATCGCCAGCAGCGCGGGCAGCCACGGGCGGATACGGTCCAGGACGGCGACGCCCTCCTCGTCCGAGTCGACCGCCACATGCACGTGCATGCCGCAGACCAGTTGCTCCCGGGTGGCGATGCCGTACTGGTCGGCCAGCCACCGGTAGCGGCGGTTCACGGTGATGGTCGGGCTGACCGGCAGCGGCGAGGTGGCGAGCGCGGCCACCGCGCAGCCGATCTCCCCGGCGTGCCGGGCCGCCTCCTCGCGGCAGCGCACGATCTCCGCGCCGAGCGCCGCCATGTCCGTCTGCGGATGCGTGGCGAACTCCAGCATCTGCCCGAACAGCTCTTTCTCGAACACGTCCCGGTCCGTGTCCGCGTCGTCCGCCTCGACCCGGGCGAGCACCGCGCCGGACAGCGCCCTCGGCTCGCCGCTGCCCGGGTCGACCAGGAGGAGTTCCTCCTCCACTCCTACGGTCCGCACCTCTTGCCGCCCTTCCCTCATGGCGACACCGGCCGGGCGCCGGGTCGTACGACCCCGAATGCCCTCGGACGGCCGCCGGACACCCCGCGCCGCGCGAGGTGCCCGGCCGTACGGCTCAGCCGGGGTGCGGCGCCAGCCAGAGCGTGGCCAGCGGCGGCAGGGTGAGGCGGACGTGTCCGTCCTCGGTCCCGACGGGGTCCGGGGCGGTGACACCGCTGCCGCCGTAGCGCGCCGCGTCCGTGTTCAGGACCTCCGACCAGGCGGTGACGTCGCCGCCCACGTGCAGGCGGTACCCCTCGCGGACCACGGGCGAGAAGTTCGACACCGCCAGCAGCGGAGTGCCCGCCGCGTCCAGGCGCAGGAACGCGAGGACGTTGTCGTCGGCGGCGTCCACGGCGACCCAGCGGAACCCCTCGGGCCGGGTGTCGCACTGCCACAGCGCCGGGGTGTCCCGGTAGACTGTGTTGAGGTCCCGCACCAGGTCCCGCACCCCGCGGTGGTCGCCCGCCGAGCAGTTGCCGTCCTCCAGCAGCCACCACTCGGGCCCGTGCTCCTCGGAGAACTCCCCGCCCTGCGCGAACTCCTGCCCCATGAAGAGCAGTTGCTTGCCGGGATGGGCCCACATGAAGCCCAGGTACGCCCGGTGGTCCGCGCGGCGCTGCCACCAGTCGCCCGGCATCTTCGACACCAGGGCCCGCTTGCCGTGCACCACCTCGTCGTGCGAGATGGGCAGCACGTAGTTCTCGCTGTAGGCGTACACCATCGAGAACGTCATCTCGTGGTGGTGGTACTTGCGGTGCACCGGCTCCTTGCTCATGTACTGGAGCGAGTCGTGCATCCAGCCCATGTTCCACTTCAGCCCGAACCCGAGCCCGCCGCGGTCGGTCGGCGCGGTCACCCCGCCCCAGGCGGTGGACTCCTCGGCGATGGTCACCACACCCGGCGCCCGCCGGTACACCGTGGCGTTCATCTCCTGGAGGAACGCCATCGCGTCCAGGTCCTCGCGCCCGCCGTACTGGTTGGGCGTCCACTGGCCGGAGTCGCGCGAGTAGTCGAGGTAGAGCATCGAGGCGACCGCGTCCACCCGCAGCCCGTCGATGTGGAACTCCTCGCACCAGTAGACGGCGTTCGCCACCAGGAAGTTGCGCACCTCGGTACGGGCGAAGTCGAACTCGTAGGTGCCCCAGTCCGGGTGCTCGGCGCGCTGCGCGTTCCCGGGCTCGTACAGCGGGTCCCCGTCGAAGCGGGCCAGCGCCCAGTCGTCCTTCGGGAAGTGCGCCGGCACCCAGTCCATGATCACGCCGATCCCGGCGCGGTGGCAGGCGTCGACGAAGTACCGGAAGTCGTCCGGTGAGCCCAGCCGCGAAGTCGGCGCGTAGTACGACGTCACCTGGTAGCCCCAGGAGCCGCCGAAGGGATGCTCGGCGACCGGCATCAGCTCCACATGGGTGAAGCCCAGGTCCTTGACGTACGCGGGCAGTTCCTCGGCCAGCTCGCGGTAGGTCAGGCCCTTGCGCCAGGACGGCAGGTGCACCTCGTACACCGACAGCGGCGCCTCGTGCACGGGCGTGTCCCCGCGGTGCGCCATCCACCGGGCGTCGCCCCACTCGTAATGCGCGGCCGTCACGATCGAGGCGGTGTCCGGCGGCACCTCGGTGCGCCGCGCCATCGGGTCGGCCTTCAGGAACCGGCCGCCGTACCGCGAGGTGATCTCGAACTTGTACCGCGCGCCCTCGCCGACACCCGGCAGGAACAGCTCCCACACACCCGCCGCGCCCAGCGAGCGCATCGGGAACGCGGTGCCGTCCCAGTACGTGAAGTCCCCGGCGACCCGCACCCCGCGCGCGTTGGGCGCCCACACCGTGAACCGGGTGCCCTCGACGCCCTGGTGGGTCATCGGCTCCGCGCCGAGCGCCCGCCACAGCTGCTCGTGCCGGCCCTCCCGGATCAGATGCAGGTCCAGCTCGCCGAGCGCGGGCAGGAAGCGGTACGGGTCGTGGACCTCGTGCTCCCCCTGCTCGTACTCGACGAGCAGCGTGTACTCGGGGATCCGGGCGCCCGGCAGGACGGCCGAGAACAGCCCGTCCCCCTCGGAGACCAGCGGGACGCGCGCGCCGCCGGCCAGCACGCTCACCGCGCGGGCGAACGGACGCAGCGTCCGGACGGCGGTCCCGCCCGGCACCGGATGCGCGCCGAGCAGCGCGTGCGGATCGTGGTGCGCCCCGGACAGCAGGCGCTCACGGTCTCCTGGGTCCAGGGGCGGGGCGGCCGTGGTCGGTCCCGCCGGGGGCGGGACGGGACCGGACGGCTCGGGCAGTGACGTGTCGCGCAGTGCCACCGGTTCAGCCTCCTCTCACGGCGAGACGTTCGATCGCCGCCATCGGTACCGCGAGCCAGTCGGGACGGTGCCGGGCCTCGTACAGCACTTCGTACACGGCACGGTCCGTCTCGTAGGCCCGCAGCAGGGCGTGTTTCTTACGGGGGTCCCAGCCGGCCCGGGAGGCGTAGCCGGCGCAGTACGCCTCCCGGCAGCGGCGCGCCCACTCCGGGCGCCAGGGGCGGCGCTGGCGGGCGGCGTAGTCGAAGGAGCGCAGCATGCCCGCCACGTCCCGCACCGGGGACTCGGGGACACGGCGCTCGGCGAGCGGACGGGACGGCTCGCCCTCGAAGTCGATCACGAACCATTCGCGTCCGGCCCGCAGCACCTGGCCCAGATGCAGATCGCCGTGCACCCGCTGGGCGGGCGGGCCCGCGTCGCAACTGGCCAGCGCGGCGAACGCGGTGCGCAGCCGGGCGGCGTACGGCCGGAGCGCGGGCACGCTGTGCGCCGCCGCGTCCAGCCGCTCGGTCATGGCCACCGCCGTGCGGGCGACCTCCCGGTGGCCGCCGGTCGGGAAGGCGTCGGCCAGTGCCAGGTGCACCTCGGCCGTGGCCTGCCCCAACTGGTGCGCCTGGGTGGTGAAGTCGTCGCCGGTGGCGAGCGCCCGCAGGGCCAGGGTCCAGCCGTCGGCCGCGTCGGGCAGGAACGGCTGGAGCACCCCGAGCGTGGCCTCCTCCGGCTGGTTGGTGCGCAGCCAGGCCACGGGTGCGGGTACCCGGCCGCACCCCTGCCGGGCCAGCGCCCACGGCACCTCCAGGTCCGGGTTGACCCCGGCCTGGATGCGGCGGAAGACCTTCAGGATGAACTCGTCGCCGTACACGATGGAGGAGTTGGACTGCTCCGCGTCCAGCAGCCGGGGGGCGAGGCCGCCCGGGACGAGCGCGGACGGATCGGCCTCGAAGCGCAGCGGGCCCGCGCTGCCCGGGTGGCGCAGCCGCTCCAGGAGCAGTTGCGCGGAGCGCGGGTCGCACAGGGCGTCGTAGACCGCGAGTCCGGCCAGCGGTCCCTGCGCGGGCCGGCCGATGAAGGCGCGGTGCAGCCGCGGGGACAGCTCCCGCCGTACGCCGAGCAGCAGTTGGTAGCAGTCGGCGGGCGGCGGCGCGGTGATGCCGGCCGGGGCGGGGACGCCGCCGCTCCCGGCGCCGACGCCCGCGTGTTCGGCGTGGACCAGCAGATGCAGGCACCCCGGGAACAGCTCCGTCATCGACAGCAGCCTGAGGTCGGTGACGGGCCGGTCCTTGCCCGCGAACCAGCGCTGGCCGGGCAGCCATTCGCGCAGCAGCGACCCGAGCGAGGCCATGGGATCGGCGACGCCCGCGCTGCTCGGCTGGAGGGATGCGGTCTTCGTCATGGTCACGCCTCCTTTGGTCTCGGCCACGGTCAGACTCGTCGGCCGATCCGGGATGCGGCTCTGCTGAGCCGGAACCAGTAGAAGCCGTGTCCCGCCAGGGTCAGCAGATAGGGGAGTTCGCCGATGGCGGGGAACCGGACGCCGCCGATCAGTTCCACCGGGTGCCGTCCGTCGTAGGCGCTGAGATCCAGTTCGGTGGGCTGGGCGAAGCGGGAGAAGTTGTGCACGCACAGCACGAGGTCGTCGTCTCCTTCTCCGTTCGGGGGGGCTTCGCGGAGGAAGGCGAGGACGGCGGGGTTGGAGGAGGTGAGTTCGGTGTAGGTGCCGAGTCCGAAGGCGGGGTTCTGCTTGCGGATCTCGATCATGCGGCGGGTCCAGTGCAGCAGCGAGGAGGGGGAGGACATGGAGGCCTCGACGTTGGTGACCTGGTAGCCGTAGACGGGGTCCATGATCGTGGGGAGGTAGAGGCGGCCGGGGTCGCTGGAGGAGAAGCCGGCGTTGCGGTCGGGGGTCCACTGCATGGGGGTGCGTACGGCGTCGCGGTCGCCGAGCCAGATGTTGTCGCCCATGCCGATCTCGTCGCCGTAGTAGAGGATCGGGCTGCCGGGCAGGGACAGGAGCAGGGCGGTGAAGAGTTCGATCTGGTTGCGGTCGTTGTCCAGGAGGGGGGCGAGGCGGCGGCGGATGCCGATGTTGGCGCGCATGCGGGGGTCCTTGGCGTACTCGGCCCACATGTAGTCGCGTTCCTCGTCGGTGACCATCTCCAGGGTCAGCTCGTCGTGGTTGCGCAGGAAGATCCCCCACTGGCAGTGCGCGGGGATCGCCGGGGTCTTCGCCAGGATCTCCGAGACCGGGTAGCGGCTCTCGCGCCGCACCGCCATGAAGATCCTCGGCATCACCGGGAAGTGGAACGCCATGTGGCACTCGTCGCCGCCGGCGCTGTAGTCGCCGAAGTAGTCGACCACGTCCTCCGGCCACTGGTTCGCCTCCGCGAGGATCACCGTGTCCGGATACATCTGGTCGATCTCCTTGCGCACCCGTTTCAGGAACGCGTGGGTCGCCGGGAGGTTCTCGCAGTTGGTGCCCTCCTGGGCGTAGAGGTAGGGCACCGCGTCCAGCCGGAATCCGTCGATGCCGAGATCCAGCCAGAAACGCAGCGCGGCCAGGATCTCCTCCTGGACCGCGGGGTTCTCGTAGTTCAGATCGGGCTGGTGCGAGAAGAAGCGGTGGAAGTAGTACTTGCCGCGCACCGGGTCGAAGGTCCAGTTGGACGCCTCGGTGTCCACGAAGATGATCCCGGGCCTCCGCGTAGCCCGTGTCGTCGTCGGCCCACACGTAGAAGTCGCCGTAGGGCCCGTCGGGGTCCTTGCGCGACTCCTGGAACCAGGGGTGCTGGTCGCTGGTGTGGTTCATGACGAAGTCGATGATGACGCGCATGCCGCGCTGGTGGGCGGCGTCGACGAACTCGACGAAGTCGGCGAGGTCGCCGAAGTCGGGGAGGACGGCGGTGTAGTCGGAGACGTCGTAACCGCCGTCTCTCAGCGGTGACTTGAAGAACGGCGGGAGCCAGAGGCAGTCCACGCCGAGCCACTGGAGGTAGTCCAGTTTGGCGGTCAGGCCCTTCAGGTCGCCGATGCCGTCGCCGTTGCTGTCCTGGAAGGAGCGGACCAGGACCTCGTAGAAGACGGCGCGCTTGAACCACTCCGGGTCGCGGTCCCTGGCCGGGGCGTCCTCGAAGATGTCCGGGACGGGCTCGTTGACTGTCATGGCGCGGCGGGCCTTCCGGTCTGCGGGGTGGTCGGACGCTGGACATGGAGCACGTGGGCGGGCCGGTGCCCGGGATCGAGCCGCACGTAGTTGGCCGTGCCCCAGCGGTAGGTCTCACCCGTCAGTTCGTCGTGCACGGACAGGGACGCCGGGACGTCCGGGCCGAGGCGCCGCATGTCCAACGAGACCGTGGCCTCCTGGGTGTGGTGCGGATCGAGGTTGACCACCACGACGACCGTGTCCGCGCCGGTGGTCTTGCTGTAGGCGAGCACGGCGTCGTTGTCGGGTCGGGTGGAAGCGCAGATTGCGCAGGTGGTGCAGGGCGGGGTGGCGGCGCCGGATGTCGTTGAGGCGGGTGATGAGGGGGGTGATGGTGCGGCCCTCGCGTTCGGCGGTGTCCCAGTCGCGTGGTCTGAGCTGGTATTTCTCGGAGTGGACGTATTCCTCGCCGCCCTGTGTGAGGGGGGTGTTCTCGCAGAGTTCGTAGCCGCTGTAGATGCCCCAGGAGGGGGAGAGGGTGGCGGCGAGGACGGCGCGGACCTCGAAGGCGGGGCGGCCGCCGTGCTGGAGGTAGGCGTGGAGGATGTCGGGGGTGTTGGGGAAGAGGTT
This sequence comes from Streptomyces sp. PL-25, assembly GCF_058344915.1. Taxonomy (NCBI): domain Bacteria; kingdom Bacillati; phylum Actinomycetota; class Actinomycetes; order Kitasatosporales; family Streptomycetaceae; genus Streptomyces; species Streptomyces sp. PL-25. The sequence continues at coordinate 560,878 of NZ_CP136997.1, read as the reverse complement.
GGGGCGCATGTAGGCGGCCGCCTCGCCCGACAGCTCGGTGAGGTAGTCGGTGAGTTCCTGTTTCGTGGTGCGCCAGGTGAAGTAGGTGTAGGACTGCTGGAAGCCGATCTGGGCGAGGGTGTGCATCATCGCGGGGCGGGTGAAGGCCTCGGCGAGGAAGATGACGTCGGGGTCGGTGGTGTTGATGTCGCCGAGGACGCGTTCCCAGAAGGCGACGGGTTTGGTGTGGGGGTTGTCGACGCGGAAGATGCGGACGCCGTGGTGCATCCAGTGGCGGACGATGCGGACGGTCTCGGTGACGAGGCCGTCCATGTCGGTGTCGAAGGCCAGGGGGTGGATGTCCTGGTATTTCTTGGGGGGGTTCTCGGCGTGGGCGATGGTGCCGTCGGGGCGGTGGTGGAACCACTGGGGGTGTTTGTGGACCCAGGGGTGGTCGGGGGAGCACTGGAGGGCGAGGTCGAGGGCGACTTCGAGGCCGAGTTCGCGGGCGCGGCGCGGTGAAGTGATCGAAGTCGTCGAGGGTGCCCAGGCGGGGGTGGACGGTGTCGTGGCCGCCTTCGGGTGAGCCGATGGCCCAGGGGACGCCGACGTCGTGGGGGCCGGCGGTGAGGGTGTTGTCGGGGCCTTTGCGGTGGGTGGTGCCGATGGGGTGGACGGGGGGGAGGTAGACGACGTCGAAGCCCATGGCGGCGATGGCGGGCAGGCGGCGTTCGGCGGTGCGCAGGGTGCCGTGGGGCTGGTCGGGGGTGCCTTCGGAGCGGGGGAAGAACTCGTACCAGGCGCTGTAGAGGGCGCGTTCGCGTTCGACCTGGAGCGGGAGCGGCTGGGAGGCGGTGACCAGGTCGCGCAGGGGATGGCGGGCCAGGACCGCGTCCACCTCCGGCGTCAACGCCGCCGACAGCCGGGTCATCACCGGCAGCGAGTCGTCGTCCATCACCCGGACGGCGGCAAGCAGGGTGTCCCGTTCCGGCCCCTCGGGCACCCCTTCGGCCGCCCTGGTGTGCAGTTCCGCGCCCTCCTCCAGCACCAGCCCCGCGTCGATCCCGGCCGGGACCTTGATCTGGGCGTGCCGCCGCCAGGTGGTGACGGGGTCGGCCCATGCCTCGACGTGGTAGGTCCAGCGGCCGGTCGCGGTCGGGGTGACCTCGGCGCCCCAGCGGTCGGTGCCCGGGGCCAGCTCGCGCATCGGCGTCCACGGCCCCGGCCGGCCCGCCGGATCGCACAGCACCACGTTCGCCGCGACCGCGTCGTGCCCCTCGCCGAACACGGTGGCGGTGACCTGGAACGTCTCGCCCACCACCGCCTTGGCCGGGCGCCTGCCGCTCTCCACGGCCGGGCGCACATCCCGTACGGGGATGCGGCCGACGGCCGGTGCATGACTCGGAGTCGTACTCATGGGTGTCACCTCCACCGTGCTTGAGGCCGGGCTCGCGCCCGGCCGGGAACCAGGTACTGCTCGGTACGTCGTGCGGCGGTGCCGCCGTCCGGGACCGCCGCCCGGGACGGCGTACGGCCGCGTCCCCTACGCCCCTGCCCGGGAGCGCCGGTCCGCCGCGGGCCGGGGCTCCTGCGGCGCCCTCCGCTCCGCCGCGGACCACCGTTCCTCCGCCGGACCGCGGTCCTTCGCCGCGCCGCGGCCCCGGCGCGCCAGGGCGCCCACGTGCGGCCGGGCGGCGCCCTGCTCCCGCAGATAGGTGCCCAGGTTCGTGCGCAGGTACCGCTCCGCGGCGTCCGCCGCCTCCCGCGCGCAGCGCTTGCCCATCAGCACGCACAGCGTGTAGCCCGAATCCTCGAAGGTGGCCCGGACCCTGCGGTCGTCGGGCGACGCGAGCATCGCGCGTTCCCACACCCGGTAGCGCCGCAGATGCCGGGCGACTTCGGCTTTGGCGGGTAGCAGCATGGCGCTGTTCACCTTTCGGGAGCGCTCGATGGGCACGTTTCCCCGACGGTCGGGGCGGTGACCGCGCACGCGAAGGCACGCGGTCCCGTTCACGGCGCTCGAGACTTTCACTCATGGTGCACGTTCAACGACACAGCGTCCTGTTGGATCTTCAACCAGGTCACCCGCCCGGTCCCGCGGTCTCGCCGGCCCGCGCCGTCCGCTCGTGTTGCACGAATGGCGTAGCGCCCGCACTGTGGTTCTGACTCAGAGGCAACAAACGCTCACGCTTCGTGCTCGGGGGTCCGGTCCGCAAAGGCGGGACAGGGAGCGCGGGCCCCGCCGGTGAGGAGCCAAGGACGATGAAGACCGCAGTGCCCTGCTACTACCACCTCGACGTGGAAGTCAGCCCGGAACGGGTCGGACAGGTCAGGCGCATCCTGGCCGCCCACCTCCGGCTCTGGGATCTGGAGGACCTCGTCGAACCCGTGTGCGGCGGCGCCGAGATGCTGCTGAACGCCATCGACGAGCACGCCCGGGACAAGCACACCTCCATCGAGATGTGGTGGACCGGCCAGCACCTCATCACCGCGGTCGGGGAGAACAACCACGACCTGCGCCCCGACCAGGACCTGCGCACCTGTCTGGCGCGCATCGCGGCGACCAGCGACGGCTGGGGCTGCTGCGCCGCCGAGACCGGGAGCAAGGTCATCTGGTTCTCGCAGCGGGCCCGCGCCGGGGTGCGTGTCCCGCTGGTCGCCAAGGCGCCGGCCCCGACCCTGCGCGAGGGCCTGAAGCCGCCCCGCGAGCTGGCCGTCGCCGCGCTCGCCTCCGCGCTGACCGGCCCCGAGGCCGTCCTGGAGGGGGCCCGGTGACCCGGCGCACCAGCCGCGCAAAGGGGGTGCCCGTGCCCGTGTGGAGCGGGTACCCCTATCCGCTGGGGGCCGCCTACGACGGCGAGGGCACCAACTTCGCCCTGTTCAGCGAGGTCGCCGACCAGGTGGAGCTGGTCCTCGTGGACGACGCGGGCACCCACCGGACGGTGCCGCTGACCGAGGCCGACGGCTTCGTCTGGCACGGCTATCTGCCGGGCGTCGGCCCCGGCCAGCGCTACGGCTACCGGGTGCACGGCCCCTGGCACCCGGCGGCCGGCCACCGCTGCAACCCGAAGAAACTGCTGCTGGACCCGTACGCCAGGGCGGTGGACGGGCGGATGGACGACCACCCCTCGCTCTACGAGCGGGCCCCGCACGGACCCGACCCGGCCGACAGCGCCGGACACACCCTGCTCGGCGTGGTCACCGACCCGGCCTTCGACTGGGGCGGCGACCGGCCGCCCCGGCGGGCCTACGCCGACACGGTGATCTACGAGGCCCATGTGCGCGGCCTGACCCGCACCCACCCCGACGTCCCGCCCGAGCTGCGCGGCACCTACGCCGGCCTCGCGCACCCCGCCGTCGTCGAGCACCTGACCTCGCTGGGCGTGACGGCCGTGGAGCTGATGCCGGTGCACCAGTTCGTGCACGACGGGGTGCTCCAGGGCCGGGGCCTGTCCAACTACTGGGGCTACAACACGATCGGCTTCTTCGCCCCGCACAACGACTACGCCGCCCACGGCACCCGCGGCGGGCAGGTCGCCGAGTTCAAGTCGATGGTCAAGGCGCTGCACGAGGCCGGCCTCGAAGTGATCCTCGACGTGGTCTACAACCACACCGCCGAGGGCAACGAGAACGGCCCGACGCTGTCCTTCCGCGGCATCGACAACGCCTCGTACTACCGCCTGGTCGACGGCGACTTCGCGCACTACTACGACACCACGGGCACCGGCAACAGCCTGCTGATGCGCCACCCCTACGTGCTCCAGCTGATCATGGACTCGCTGCGCTACTGGGTCACCGAGATGCATGTGGACGGCTTCCGCTTCGACCTGGCGGCCACCCTGGCGCGGCAGTTCCACGAGGTGGACCGGCTCTCCGCGTTCTTCGATCTGATCCAGCAGGACCCGGTGATCAGCCGGGTGAAGCTGATCGCCGAACCGTGGGACGTGGGCGAGGGCGGCTACCAGGTGGGCAACTTCCCGCCGCTGTGGTCGGAGTGGAACGGCCTGTACCGGGACGCCGTACGGGACTTCTGGCGCGGCGAGGAACACACGCTGGGCGACTTCGCCTCCCGGCTGACCGGCTCCTCCGACCTGTACGCCCACAACCGGCGCCGCCCCCGCGCCAGCGTCAACTTCGTGACCGCGCACGACGGTTTCACCCTGCGCGACCTGGTGTCGTACAACGACAAGCACAACGACGCCAACGGCGAGGACAACCGGGACGGCGAGAACTCCAACCGGTCCTGGAACTGCGGGGCCGAGGGCGACAGCCGCGACCCGGCGGTGCGCGAGCTGCGCGCCCGCCAGCAGCGCAACTTCATCGCCACCCTGCTGCTCTCGCAGGGCATCCCCATGCTGTGCCACGGCGACGAACTGGGCCGCACCCAGGGCGGCAACAACAACGCCTACTGCCAGGACAACGAGGTCTCCTGGATCGACTGGCGGCTCACCCGCGAGCAGCGGGACCTGGCGGACTTCACCCGGCAGGTCATCGGCCTGCGCACCGCCCACCCGGTGCTGCGCCGCCGCCGCTTCTTCCAGGGCGAGACGGCCACCCGCGACGACCAGCCGCTGCCCGACCTGGTGTGGATGCTGCCGGACGGCCGCGCGATGGCCGAGGAGGACTGGCAGCGCTCGGACGCGCACTCCGTCATGGTCTTCCTCAACGGCGACGCCATCGCCGAGCCCGACCCGCAGGGCCGGCCCGTGGTCGACGACTCGTTCCTGCTGCTGCTCAACGGCTACTGGGAACCGGTCGACTTCCGGCTGCCCGGCCCGGCCCACGGGGAGCGCTGGACCACGGTCGTCGACACCGCCGAGCCGCAGGGCCCCCCGGACGAGGCCGAGCACAAGCCCGGCGGCGACCTGCGCGTCGAGTCCCGCAGCCTGGTCCTGCTCACCCGGCCCCCGCGCACGGCCCGCTGACGCCGTACGCCCGCCGCCCCGCCCCGGAAGTCACCGGGGGCGGGGCGGCGGGCCGTACCTGTTCAGGCCTCCCTGCGGGAGGTCACCGTGAACTGCGCCCCGTCCGGATCGCGCAGCACGGCCTCCTGGGCGCCCTCGCGCAGCACACTGCCGCCGTGGCTCTCCGCCGTCCTGGCGCAGACGGCCACGTCCGCCACCCGGAAGTGGATCTGCCAGTGCGGCCGGATGGTGGGATCGGGGGCCGCCTCCAGCGCACCGGACTCGATCCGCGCCACCACCTCGCCGTGGCTGCGCAGGACCACCTCGTCGCCCTCGTAGCGGACCTCGCAGCAGCCGGGCCGCTCCGTCGCCCAGTCCAGGACCTCGCCGTAGAAGATGGCGGCGTCGAACGCGTCCCGGGTGTGCAGCCGGATGTAGGCCGGCGCGGCCTTGCGCCAGGTCTCCCAGTCGGTGAACAGCTCGCCCTCCCAGATCCCGAAGGTCGCGCCGTCCCGGTCCGCCAGCAGCGCGGCCCGGCCGGGCGGCAGCGAGATCGGGCCGACCGCCGAGGTGCCGCCGCGCTCCTGCACCCGCGAGACCGCCCGGTCGGCGCTCGGTACCGCGAAGTACGGGGTCCAGGCCACGGCCATCTGCCACATGGACGCCACCGCCGCGATCCCGGCGACCGGGGCGCCGTCGGCGAGCGCGATGCGGAAGCGGTCGCCGAGCTTGGCCGAACGCCACTCCCAGCCCAGCAGGGCCGAGTAGAACTCCTCCGTGGTCTCCAGGTCCCGGCTGGTCAGGCTGACCCAGCAGGGCGCGCCGCACACCGTGTGCGTGGAGACGACGCCGGTCGTGGGTCCGGCGGGTGTCGTGTCGTGGTTCATGGCACGTCCTGGTCTCGTCGGCCGGTGGCCACCGGTCTCACACCAGTGTCCGACCGGAACCCCCGAGGGCGCCTGCCGAGTACCCCCCGCGTGCCGCCGAAACGGCACCGGACGGGCGTCGGCGGGCGTCAGCCGGCCTCGGCGAGCAGCTCCTCGCGCAGCTGGGCGAAGCACCCGCTGAGCAGCCGGGAGACATGCATCTGCGAGATGCCGAGCTGCTGGGCGATCCGGCTCTGCGTCATGCCCCGGAAGAACCGCAGATAGAGGATCATGCGCTCACGCTCGGGCAGCGCCTGCAGACAGGGCCGTACGGCCACCCGGTCCACCACCAGGTCGTAGCGCGCGTCGGCCTCGCCCAGGCCGTCGCCGAGCGCGTACCCGTCGGTGCCCGGCACCTCCGCCTCCAGCGACAGCGCGGCGAAGCAGTCCAGGGCCTCCATGCCGGTGCGGACGTCCTCGACGCTCAGGTCGGTGTACTCGGCGATCTCCGCGACGGTGGGGGAGCGGCCCGGCGTCGTCTGGGCCAGTTCCTTGGCCGCGCGGCGCACCCGGTTGCGCAGGTCCTGGACCCGGCGCGGCACGTGCAGCGTCCACATGTGATCGCGGAAGTGCCGCTTGATCTCACCGGTGACGGTCGGCACGGCATACGCCTCGAACGCGTAGCCGCGCGCCGGATCGTAGTGGTCGACGGCCTTGACCAGGCCGAGCGCCGCCACCTGGTACAGATCCTCCAGTGCCTCGCCGCGGCCCCGGAAGCGGACCGCGATCCGCTCGGCCATCGGCAGCCACACCTGGACCAGCTCGTCGCGCAGCGCCTTGCGCTCCGCTCCCGCGGGCAGTCCCGCGAGCCGCTCGAAGGCCGCCGCCGTGTCGGGGGCGTCGTCGTGCGGGTGGGACTTCGTTCTGCCGGTGGTACGCATACGCTGCGCCTCCCTCAGCAGGTGCTGGATGGACGGACACCACGGGAGGCGCGGGGCAGATCCTGCCCGGATCACATCGGGGCCCGGCGCGTCGGCTCCCACGGGCGTGCCTCCGGTCCGAAGCACTGAATTGCGGATTCCCGAAGCCGGAGATCCCGAAACAATTCAGCGAATGCGGTGACGGTATGCATCCGGCCGGTCGCGAAATGATTTCATTCGTGTCCGGTGGATTGTCCCGCCGATTGGGCGAGCCTTCTTCGGAATTTGATTCCCGGGAAATGATGCGCATTTCAATGAACACGTCTCGCCCGCTCCTGGACCCGCGGCCCGGAAGGGGCACGCCGTGTCCTTGGCCGAGTCTTGGTCCGCCCTTGGCGGTACTTACCTCTGCTACAGAGGTAACGTCGAAGCATGGAAGCGGAACCGGAGATCCAGGCCGAGGAGCTGGCCGACGCCCTGGTCGGGGTGCAGCGGCTCGTCCGGCGCCGGCTGCGCGCCGGAGCGACCGTGACCCGGCTGCGCGGCGCCGAGGTCGAACTGCTGCGCCTGGTCGAGACCCGCCCCGGCATCGGCGTCTCGGAGGCGGCCAAGGAACTGCATCTGGCGGGCAACTCCGTCTCCACCCTGGTCAACCGGCTCGTCCGGGACGGCCAGCTGGTCCGGGAGACGGACCCCGCCGACCGCCGGGCCGCCCGGCTGCTGCTGACCGAGGCCGCCGGGGCGCGGCTGCGGGACTGGCGCGCCCGCCGCGTCGCCCTGGTCCGCGACCAGCTGGACCGGCTGCCCGAGGCCGACCGGGAGGCGCTGCGCGCCGCGCTCCCCGCCCTGCGCCGGCTGGCCGAGAACCTGCGCGAGGAGGGCGACCGCCCATGACCAGCGACGCCGCCGCACCCGACGCCGTCACCTGCACCCGGCTCACCTACACCTTCGGCGGCACCCACGCCGTCGACGGCCTGGACCTGGCCGTGCGGCCGGGCGAGGTGTTCGGCCTGCTCGGACCCAACGGCGCCGGCAAGACCACCGCCATCCGCTGCGTCACCACCCTGCTGCCGGTCCCCGCCGGCATGGTCCGCGTCTTCGGCCACGACCCGGCCGGCGACCGGATGGCCGTGCGCCGGCTGCTGGGCTACGTCCCCCAGCAGCTGTCCGCCGACGCCGCCCTCACCGGCCGGGAGAACGTCACCCTGTTCGCCCGCGTCTTCGACGTGCCGCGTCGCGAACGCGCCGCGCGGGTCGCCCAGGCACTGACCGCCGTCGACCTCACGGACGCCGCCGACCGGCTGGCCAAGACCTACTCCGGTGGCATGATCCGCCGTCTCGAACTGGCCCAGGCCCTGGTCAGCGCCCCCCGCCTGCTGATCCTCGACGAGCCGACGATCGGTCTCGACCCGATCGCCCGCACCGGGGTGTGGGAGCACATCAACGCCGTACGCGCCGCCACCGGCATGACCGTCCTGGTGACCACGCACTACATGGACGAGGCCGACCAGTACTGCGACCGGGTCGCCCTGATGCACCGCGGCCGGATCCGCGCCCTGGGCACCCCCGGCGAGCTGCGCCGGGGCCTGGGCGAACGGCGCCGCGCCGAGGGCGGCCCCGCCGCGGACGCGCCGCCCACGCTGGAGGACGTCTTCCGCGAGGTGGCCGGCAGCGGCCTCGACGACAGTTCAGGAGATTTCCGCGATGTCCGAAGCACCCGTCGCACCGCCCACCGGGTCGGCTGACCCCGCCTTCGCGGACGGCATCGGCCTGCTGGTGCGGCCCCCCGAGCCCCGCGCGGGCTGGCGGCTGCTGCCCGCCCGGGTCGCCGCCATGTGCGCGGTCGAACTCCAGAAGCTGCGCCACGACCGCACCGAGCTGTACACCCGCGCCGTCCAGCCCGCCCTCTGGCTGCTGATCTTCGGCCAGACCTTCACCCGGATCCGCGCGATCCCCACCGGCGGCCTGCCCTACCTGGACTTCATGGCCCCGGGCATCATCGCCCAGTCCGCGATGTTCATCGCCATCTTCTACGGCATCCAGATCATCTGGGAGCGCGACGCGGGCGTCCTCAACAAGCTGCTGGTCACCCCCACCCCGCGCTCGGCGCTGGTCACCGGGAAGGCGTTCGCGGCCGGGGTGAAGTCGCTGATCCAGGCCGTCGTGGTCATCGTGCTGGCCGCGCTGCTCGGCGTGGCGCTGACCTGGAACCCGCTCCGGCTGCTCGGGGTCGCCACGGCCGTGGTCCTCGGCTCGGCGTTCTTCTCCTGCCTGTCCATGACCATCGCCGGGATCGTGCTCAGCCGCGACCGGCTGATGGGCATCGGACAGGCCATCACCATGCCGCTGTTCTTCGCCTCCAACGCCCTGTACCCGGTGGCCGTGATGCCCGGCTGGCTCCAGGCGGTCAGCAGGGTCAACCCGCTCAGCTACCAGGTCGACGCCCTGCGCGGGCTGCTGCTGGGCACCCCCGCGCACCTCGGCCTCGACTTCGCCGTGCTCGTCCTGGCCGCCGCCGCGGGCATCACCGCGGCCTCCGCGCTGCTCGGCCGGCTGGCCCGGTGACCGCGGCGGGGTGACGGCCCGTCGTCGGCGGCGCGGGGGAAACCGTCACCGGCGGGCCGCGCGCCGCCCCCGCCGGACGTGATGTGCGGCACGCCCGCGGCCGGGAAAATGATCACCCGCCGGGGGATTCCGCCAGCGCACGGCTTGATCACGGGTCAATGCCGCGGAATTACCCGGCCGCCGCGCATTCCGCGCATTTGACAGTGCGCTCGGCCCACAGATAGGAAACAGCTCTTGGAAGTCGAGAGGTGCGCTGTGTACGAGCCGAACGTGGTCGGGGACTGGCAGGAGTACGACGAGTACGCCGGCCTGCGCGTCCGCGTCCACCGACTGGAACGGGCCGAGCCGCCCCGCGGCCGGGACGACGCCGCCGAGGGACTGGCGTACTTCCGTGTGCGGGCCACCGTCGAGAACCGCGGCACCAAGCACTTCGGCGTCCACCTGGAGGACGGCCAGATCGACGTGCGGATCGGCCCCGACGGCGAGAGCGCGTTCGTGGACTGGCGCAACTCCCAGTTCATCGAGGGCTACGACGTCCACCCGCTGCGCCGGGCCACCGCCGTGCTGTACGCGGCGGGCCCGGAGGACTCCCTGCACCAGGTCGACGTCCAGGTGCAGCTGCGCGTGGACGAGGAGTGGACCGACCGCCGCCTGTGGAGCGGCGGCGTCGGCGTGCACGAGGCGCCCGTCGGCACCGGCGCGCCCTGCCCCGGCGGGCCGGGCGGCCTCGCCCACCAGATCAGCGTCTTCCTGCGCGACCAGGCGGAGCCCGGCGCCACCGGCTGACCCGCCCCGCGCCCGGCGCGGGGCGGGCTCGTACGTCAGTGCGGGATGCCGTCGATGATCTCGCGGGCGCCCTGCCGCAGCAGCGCCACCGCGACCGATGTGCCCAGCGTGGCCGCGTCCAGCCGGCCCGCCCACTCGTGCGCGTTCAGCCGGGTCTTGCCGTCCGGGGTGAACACACAGGCCCGCAGGGAGAGTTCCCCGCCGCCGTCGACGTGCGCGTACCCGGCGATCGGGCTGTTGCAGTGCCCCTGGAGCACATGCAGGAGCATGCGTTCCGCGCTCGCCGCCCGATGGGTGTCGCCGTCGCCGAGCCCGCTGACGGCCTCGATCAGCGCGTCGTCTCCCTCGCGGCACTGGAGGGCCAGGACGCCCGCGCCGACCGGCGGCATCATCGCGTCCACGGACAGCACCTCGGTGATCACGTCCTGCCGTCCGATGCGCTCCAGACCGGAGGCGGCCAGCAGCAGCGCGTCCGCCTCGCCGGCGGCCAGCTTCTCCAGCCGCCGGTTGGCGTTGCCGCGGAACGGCACACAGACCAGTTGCGGGTGGGACGCGGCCAGCTGGGCGATCCGGCGCACCGCCGAGGTGCCGACCCGGGTGCCGGGCGGCAGCTCGTCCAGGGTGAGCCCGCCGGGGTGGACCAGGGCGTCGCGGACGTCGTCCCGCTTCAGGAACGCGGCGAACGTGGTGCCCGCGGGCAGCGGCCGGTCCGCGGGCACGTCCTTCAGGCAGTGCACCGCGAGATCCGCCTCGCCGGCCAGCAGCGCCGCGTCCACCTCCTTGGTGAACGCCCCCTTGCCCTCGACCTTCGACAGCTCCCCGAGCCACTTGTCACCGGTGGTCTTCACCGGCACCACCTCGGTGCGCACACCGGGGTGCAGGGCGGCCAACTCGGCGCGGACACGCTCCACCTGAGCGAGCGCCATGGGCGAGTCGCGGGAGACGATACGGATCAGTTCGGGCGCGGACATGCGGGACACGATAGACCTTCGGCCGGGCCCGCACGCCGCGGACCCGGCCCGGCCCTCACGGCCGCGTGTCGTCCGGCAGGTCGGCCGCCGCGTCCTCGGGAGCCAGGTCGGGGCGCAGCCGCAGCCAGGACGGCTGGCGCAGCATGCCCGCCCGGGTGCGGACGCTGTAGCGGACCTCGCCGACCAGCCGGGGCAGCACCCAGCGCGCCCCGCGGACCGGGGGCACCGGGTCGAAGGGGCACACATCGGTGGCCAGGCCCGCGAGCAGCCCGGCCAGCTCCGCCCGCTCGGCCTCGCTCCAGCCGGTGCCCACCCGGCCGACCCAGCGCAGCCGCCCCCCGCCGCGCTGCCCCACCAGCACCGCGCCCGGCAGCCCCGTCAGCCGCCCCTTGCCGGGCAGCCAGCCGCCCACCAGCACGTCCTCGCCGCGCATGTTGCGGATCTTGATCCAGGCCCGGGAGCGCACCCCGGGCTCGTACACCGAGTCCAGCCGCTTGCAGACCAGCCCCTCCAGGCCGTGCTCCCGGGTGGCGGCCAGGGCGCGGGCCCCGTGGCCGGCCACGGCGGCGGGCGTGGACCAGTACGGGCCGTGCAGCCCGAGCGCCTCCAGCCGCTCGCGGCGCCGGGTGTAGGGCAGCGCGAGCAGCGGCCGCCCGTCCAGGTGCAGGACGTCGAAGAGCACCAGGTGGACGGGGACGCGCGCGGCACGGCGCGCGGCCAGCGCGGGCGCGTGGGCCAGCCCCATCCGCCCCTGGAGCAGCTGGAAGCTGGCCCGGCCCCGCTCGTCCAGGGCCAGCACCTCGCCGTCCAGGACCGCCGGGACGGTGCCCAGCGCGCGGCCCAGCGGCGCCAGCTCGGGGTAGGCGGCCGTGATGTCCTCGCCCGAGCGGGCCCGCAGCAGCAGGCTGCCGTCGCCGGGCAGATAGGCCACCGCGCGCTGCCCGTCCTGCTTGGTCTCGTACGCCCAGCGCGCGTCCTGGGCGGCGGGCGGCAGGGTGCCGGGGGTGGCGAGCATGGGCGCGATCAGCGGCAGGGTCACGGCTGAGATGTCGACGGGCGGGCCGTGCGCCACGCCGGACGCCGCGCGCATTCCCCTGATCGGGGGCCTCTCCCCAGTCGTACTTACTCTCCAGTAGGATCGCGCCGCGGAGCTGCCTCAGGTCCGCCGCTGGTCTTCGGAGGAGGAACCGTGCCCCGGTCCGAACGCTCACCCCTGCTGCTCGCCGCTCTGCTGGCCACCGCGGGGACCGCCCACTTCGCCTCGCCCCGCCAGTTCGACGCCATCGTCCCGCGCGCCCTGCCCGGCGCACCGCGCACCTGGACCTATGCCAGCGCCGTCGCCGAGTTCGCGCTGGCCGCCGGCCTGGCCGTGCCCCGCACCCGCAAGGCCGCCGCGCTGGCCGCCGCCGCGTTCTTCGTCGGGGTCTTCCCGGCCAATGTGCGGATGGCGGCGGACTGGCGCGACCGGCCCGCCCGGCAGAAGGCGGCGGCCTACGGGCGGCTGCCCCTCCAGGTCCCGCTGGTGCTGTGGGCGCGCAGCGTCGCCAAGGGCGCGGGGCGCGCCGCGTGAACGGGCAGGGCGCGCCGCGCCGCGGCGACACCGTCGAGGACTTCGCGCTGCCGGACGAGAGCGGGACCACGCGGACCCTGTCCGGACTGCTCGCCGAGGGCCCGGTGGTGCTGTTCTTCTACCCGGCCGCCCTCACCCCCGGCTGCACGGCGGAGGCCTGCCACTTCCGGGACCTGGCGGCCGAGTTCGCCGCCGTCGGGGCGCGTCCCGTCGGCATCAGCGGTGATCCGGTGGAGCGCCAGCGGGAGTTCACCGGGCGGCACGCCCTCGGCATGCCCCTGCTGTCCGACGCGGACGGCACCGTGCGCGAACGCTTCGGCGTACGGCGCGCTCTGGCCCTCGCACCGACCAGACGGGCCACCTTCGTCATCGGCCGGGACCGCTCCGTCCTGGAGGTGGTCCGCAGCGAACTGCGCATGCGCGCCCACGCCGACCGGGCCCTGGCCGCCCTGCGCGCCCGCCACGCCTGACGCCCGGACCGGGCGCGGGGCCGCGGGTCCCATTCACTCCGCGCCGCCGTCCGCGGCGACCTGGGCCAGGGTGCGGCCGGTGCGCACCGAGCGGGCCCGGCGCGGGTCGGGGGTGCCGTGCGCCGCCGCCCGGCCCTCGTCCTTCTTCACCAGCAGCCAGGCGTCCTCGTCGTCGCCCCGGAACCGGGTCAGGGCGTACGTGCCGTGCAGCTTCGCGCCGTGCAGCCGGAACGTGGCGTGCCCGTGCTCCAGCGACGCGGCGAAGTCGACCGGACGCCCCCGGCGGTCGTGGCTCAGCGGCTCGTAGGTGCCCCGGTCCCAGACGATCACCGTGCCGCCGCCGTACTCCCCCCGGGGGATGACGCCCTCGAAGTCCTCGTACTCCAGCGGATGGTCCTCCGTGGGCACCGCGAGCCGCTTGTCGTGCGGGTCGTCGGAGGGGCCCTTCGGCACCGACCAGGACCGGAGCACGTCGCCCACCTGGAGCCGGAAGTCGAAGTGCATCCGGCGGGCGTCGTGGATCTGCACCACGAAGCGGGGAGCGGGTCCGGAGCCCGCCCGGCCGCCCGAGGGCTCCCGGGTCCGCCCGAAGTCACGCCTGCCGCGGTACTCCCCGAGCCGTTCGTCCCTGCTCACGGGGCCTCCTCGCACCTGTCGCCGGATCCTCGCACCTGTCCGCCGGATCCGCCCGGCCCGGGTACCCCCGGCGCGCCGGCCGACCCGCGCGCCGGGGGTACTCCTCGTGCGCCTCAGAACTCCTCGTGCGTCTCGGGGGCCCCGCCGAGGCGCCGCGGCTTCTCGTGGGTGAGCGCGTCCAGCTGGTCCTGGTCCAGGGTGAACCCGAAGACGTCCAGGTTCTCCCGCTGCCGTCCCGGGTCCGACGACTTCGGCAGGGGCAGCGCGCCGAGCTGGATGTGCCAGCGCAGCACGGCCTGGGCGGGCGTCACCCCGAGCTCCCGCGCCACCGCGACCACCGACGGGTCCTCCAGCACCGCGGGACCGCGGCCCAGCGGGCTCCAGCTCTCGGTGCGGATGCCCTTGGCGGCGTGGAACTCCCGCAGCTCAGGCTGCGGGAAGAGCGGATGCAGCTCGATCTGGTTGACGGACGGCAGCACGCCCGTCTCCCGCTCCAGCCGCTCGATGTGCTCCCGGGCGAAGTTGGAGACGCCCACCGAGCCCACCAGGCCCTCGTCACGGAGCTTGAGCATGGCCCGCCACGACTCCACGTACCGGTCGACGCGGGGGAGCGGCCAGTGGATCAGATACAGGTCGACGCGGTCCACGCCGAGGCGCCGCCGGGACTCCTCGAAGGAGGCGAGCGTCTCCTCGTAGCCGTGGTGGCGGCCGGGGAGCTTGGTCGTCAGCACGACCTCCTCGCGCGGCACACCGCTGCGCGCGAGCGCCCGGCCCACGCCGGTCTCGTTGTCGTAGTTGACCGCCGTGTCGACGAGCCGGTAGCCGAGGCGCAGGCCCTCGGCCACCGCCCGCTCCGCCTCGGCGTCGTCCATCGGCCAGGTGCCGAGGCCGACGGCGGGCAGCCGGGTGCCGTCGTCGAGCGGACAGGTGGGGATGCCGGTCACGTGGGGGAACCTTCCCGTCGATGGTCGGAGGGCGGCCGGGGCCGCGGGGCCGGTACCGGCATCCGCCGGGCGCGCGGCACACGGCACTGTCGCCACCGTCCGCAAAGCCTGCCACGATCTGCCTGGTACGTGACGGACGACCAGCGGAGCGCGCATGACGACGCACACGGACACGGCGGACGGCACCGCGGCGGGCGGCCTGGAGGTGAGGCCCGTCGCCGGACACATCGGGGCGGAGATCACCGGGGTGGACCTGGCCGCCGGCCTCGACGAGACGGCGGTCGCGGCGATCCGCGCGGCGGTCCTGCGCTGGAAGGTGGTGTTCTTCCGCGGCCAGCGCCTCGACCACGCCGGGCACGTCGCCTTCGCGCGTCGCTTCGGCGAGCCGGTGGTGCTGCGCCGGCGCGGCGGCGCCTCGCCGCCGGACGTCCCGGAGGTGGAGACCACCGCCGACCGGCTGGAGCTGGGCGGCCGGTTCGGCATGGACCACGACGAGTGGCTGCGGCGGCGCCGGCACTCGCTGCTGCGCGGCTGGCACTGCGACCACGGTGCCCGGATCGACCCCCCGGCCGCGACGATCCTGCGCGCCGAGAGCGTCCCCCCGTACGGCGGCGACACCACCTGGTCCGATCTGGCCGCCGCCTACGCCGGACTCTCGGCGCCGGTCCGGGCCTTCGCCGACACGCTGCGCGCCGAGCACCGGCTCGGCGTCGGCTACCAGCCGCGCCCCGGCGACGACGCCTACGTCCGCCACCTGCTGGAGCGTCAGATCGCCACGGTGCACCCGCTGGTGCGCGTCCACCCGGAGACGGGCGAGCGGGTGCTCTTCGTCAACGGCTACTACGTCGAGCAGATCGAGGACGTCTCCCGCGCGGAGAGCCAGGCCCTCCTGGAGATGCTGCTGGAGCAGGCCGTACGCCCCGAGTACACGGTCCGCTTCCGCTGGGAGCCGGGCAGCGTGGCCTTCTGGGACAACCGCGCCACCGTCCACCTGGCGCCCGCCGACAACGCGCACCTCGGCGTCCCGCGGATCATGCACCGGGTGATGCTGCACGGGGAGGTGCCGGTCGGCGTGGACGGGCGTCCCTCCGAGCCGGTCACCGGCAGCGAGCCGGGCCGCTGGTGAGAGCGGGCCCGCTCACGCGGGCGGGCGCAGCGGGATCGTCACCTCGTCCTCGACCGGCGGGTCCGTCTCCTGGGCGAGGTTCCCGGTCGCCGCGAAACAGCGCAGCCGCACCGCCTCGGGCGAGACGTCCAGCCGCAGGAACGACTTGAAGAACGGCGGGCTGTAGGTGACCGAGCCCGGCGAGAACAACTGCGTGTACAGGGTGCGCACCGGCAGCCGGAAGCGGCCCCGGCGGCCGGGGCGGCGGCCCGCGCCCAGCAGGCTCGCCACCAGCCGCACGCGCCGGGTGACCCTGACCGGGCCGCCCGGCGCGCGCACCGGCGGCGTGCCCAGCCGCTCGGCGACCACCGCCATGGCCTCCGCCTCGGTCAGCGTGAAGAAGCGGCGCAGCCGCAGCCGGCGGGCGTAGACCCCGCTGTAGAACGCCAGCGAGTCGCCGCGCAGCGGATAGCAGCGGAAGTCGGACTCGGTGACGTTCGCGACCGAGACCCGGCCGATGGTGTGTGTGGCGTGCATGAACGCCCCGCCGCCACCGGAGACGACGTACTGCACCGTGCGGCCGTCCACGTCCACCGGGTAGCGCTGGTAGTTGTGGATGTCGCCGCCGATCGCCGCCACATAGTGGTGGGCGGGGTCGCGGACGATGTCGTCGACGGTGCCGCCGCCCTCGATCGGGCAGGGGTGGTGCTCACCGTCCACGTACAGCGGCGAGCCGGTCAGGAGGATCTTCGGGCGGGGGCCGCGCGACACCTCGCGCAGCCATGCGCCCTGTTCCGCGTCGAGCGTGCCGAGCAGGCCCGTGTCGATGCCGACGATCCGCACCGGCCCGGCGTCGATCGCCCAGTACGGGCCCGGCTGGACGGCCTGCTGGCCGGGGGCCGAACGCAACTTCCGTGCCTCGGCGAGGCGTTGCTCGTCGGCCGGGCGCGGGCGGTGCCACAGCAGCTCCCGCCACCAGGCGCGGCCCAGCGCGCGCGGCCGGGGCTTCGGCGGCAACGGCGGGGCGTCGTCGCAGAAGACGCGCATGAAGCCGCCGAGGTCCTCGTACCAGTCGTGGTTGCCGGGTATCGCGTAGACCGGCGCCGGATAGTCGCGGTACGGGCGGAAGAACTTCGTGCCGTAGTCGTCGGTGCTGCCCACGGGGTAGATCACATCGCTGGTGATCACGGCGAACGACGTGTCCCGGGAGACCTTCAGGAAGCCGGGCACGACGGCGTACTGGGAGTCGCCGCCCTCGCCGGGGTCCCCGAGGACCATGAAGGAGAAGCGGTCCGCCTCGGTGCGCCGGATCACCTTGTCGGCGGGCGCCCCGGCCGCCGTCCGCTGCGCCACCCACCGGGACCGGGTCCGCCCGGTGGGGTCCCCGAACCAGCCCGCGGCCACGCCGTTGCGCGCGGCCCACAGCGTCCGGGGGCTGAGCCAGGACAGTTTCTCGACCCGGTCCGGCATCAGCCGGGTGTAGGTGCCGCGTTCGGCGTCGTTCCAGCCGGCGCCTTCGACGGTATCGCGTGAGGAGTCAGACACGCGGTGCACCGTAACAACGCGCGGACGGCGCACGGCAGGCGGGTCGGGGCGTGATCGCCGCCAACTCACCTCCCGCGCGCGGAAGCTGAGGAGCCGTCCGCTCTCAGAAGGTGCGCTCCAGCAGACCGAGCAGCGCCGCCCAGTGCCGTTCGTCCGCCTTCGCGTCGTAGGCGTCGGTGTCGGCCTGGGTGTAGCCGTGCCCGGCGCCCGGATAGACCTCGCAGCGGTGCCGGACGCCCGCCGCGGTCAGCGCCTCCTCCAGCCGCTCGATCTGCTCGGGCGGCAGCGAGGGGTCCTCGTCCGCGTGGCCGAAGTACAGCTCCGCCGTGACGTCGGGGGCGGCCAGGTGCGGGCTGTCCGGGGCGTCGGTGGCCAGTCCGCCGCCGTGGAAGCCGGCCGCCGCCGCGACCCGGTCCGGGTACGCGCCCGCGGTCAGCAGGGCCAGCCGGGCGCCCATGCAGTAGCCGGTCACCGCCACCGGGCCGTCCGCGACCAGCGGGTCCTCGGCCATCCGGCGCAGATAGGCGCCCGCGTCGCGGCGCGACAGCTCGGGCGTCAGGGCCCGCATGACCGGGACGATCCGGCCGAAGATCTCCGGCCGCTCGGCCAGATCGATGAAGTCGGGCAGCTCCACCACCGGAGCGGGCCCGTGCCGGTAGAACACATGGGGCACCAGCACCGTATAGCCCGCTCCGGACCCGGCGATCCGGTCGGCCATGGCCCGCACGTGCGGGCGCGGACCGAACGCGTCCGTGTAGAACAGGACGCCGGGCCGGGGCAGTCCGTCCCCGGGGTGGGCGAGATACGCGTCCGCGGTGCCGTCCTCGGTGGGGATGTCGACGGCCTGTCCCTGTACGGCGCTCATGGGGCGCTGCCTTCCTGCGCGGTCGTCGCCGGCGAGGTCCCCGCCGGCGGAGGTGGGGCGCCCCCGGGCCGCAGCCGGCGGCCGAGGACGGGTGGATCACGGTCATCGTGCCATGCGCCGCACCTCACTCGAAGCGCGACGTGTCGCCCGCCCCCCGGCGCACGATCTCGGCCTCCCCGCCGGAGAAGTCGACCACGGTGGTCGGCTCGGTGCCGCAGTCGCCCGAGTCGAGGACCGCGTCCAGCACATGGTCGAGCCGGTCCTTGATCTCCCAGCCCTGCGTCATCGGCTCCTCCTCGTCCGGCAGCAGCAGGGTGCTCGACAGCAGCGGTTCACCCAGCTCCGTCAGCAGGGCCTGGGCGACCACATGGTCCGGGATGCGCACCCCGACGGTCTTCTTCTTCGGGTGCTGGAGCATCCGCGGCACCTCCCGCGTCGCCGGCAGGATGAAGGTGTAACGGCCGGGCGTGGCCGCCTTGATCGCGCGGAACACGTCGTTGTCGATCCGTACGAACTGCCCCAGCTGCGCGAAGTCCTGGCACACCAGAGTGAAGTGGTGCCGGTCGTCCAGGCGGCGGATCGTCCGGATCCGGTCGACGCCGTCGCGGCTGCCCAGCCGGCAGCCCAGGGCGTAGCAGGAGTCGGTCGGATACGCGATCAACGCGCCTTCGCGCAGGCCGTCGGCGACCTGCCGGATGGCGCGCGGCTGGGGGTTGTCCGGGTGCACGTCGAAGTACTTCGCCATCCGCCGAGCTTATGCCGTGCGCGGGGCCCGTGCCCCGCGGGCTCCCGCCGCGGGCCCACCGCGTCTGCTGCATCCGCCGGACCCGCCGGACCCGCCGGACCCGCCGGACCCGCCGGACCCGCCGAATCCGTCGTACACGGACGGGCGTACCCCGCGGAATCCGGGGAAGCAGAGGCGTACGGCGCCCGGAGCCCTCCCCCCGGCCCCGGGCCCGCGGCTCCGCCGGCCGCTCACCACCCCCCCTGTGAGCCGTCGGCGGAGCCGCCCCTCCCACCGCGCCCGTCCGTGTGGCCCGCGGGTCGTCACCAGGACGGCCGAGGCCGCCGCTGGTAACGTCCCGGACCGAGAACGCCGAGGTCAGTGCGGTGTACCGGAGCGGGAGGAGAGGGCCGACATGGCCGGCCGACAGGACGGAGCCGCGCCGGGACACGGTGCGGACGACGGACACGCGACCTGGGCCGAGGAACTCCTCGACCAGCTGCGCCCCGCGGGACGCGACCCGCGCCGGGTGGTGGCCTGGCTCGCCGGCGCCGCCCACGGGACGGCCTGCCTCCTGGACGGCACGGGCACCCTCCTCGCCGGAGCGGCGCTGCCCCTGGCCGACGACGTGATAGCGGACCTCCTCGCCGGCCGGTTCGCCTCGGCGGCGCTCCAGGACGAGACCCGGCACGTCCGCGCGGTGCGCGTGGGGCATCCGCAGGCGCCCGCCGCCGGGGTGCTCGCCGTCTCCCGCGCCACCCCCTTCGACCGGCGCACCGCCGACATGCTCACCCGCGCCGCCGCGGTCGTCGAGCTGCTGCTGCGGGCCGAGGACACCACCGAGACCGGACGCCGCCTCGAACAGGCGGCGTCCGCGCTGCGGCTGGCGATCCTGCAACTGCTGATGGTCGAGGACACCGTCTCCGCCCGCCGGGTCGCCGCGGGCCTGTGGCCCGGCCTGCTCGACACCGACACCGCGCACGTCTACGTCCTGGAGGCGCACCCCGACGAAAGGGAGCGGCTGACCGCCGAATGCCTGGCCGCCGCCGACGGCCAGGCCCTGGTCGTGCGCTGCCCGGCCGTGGACGGCCATGTCATCGTCATCGCTCCCGCCGAGACCACCGGGCGCGCGCTGCGCACCCTGGTCGGCGCCCGCCCGCGGACCTTCCTCGGCGGCAGCATCCGGCACAGCCTCGCCCGCACCGCCACGGCCTACGGGCAGGCCGTCAGCGCCCTCGCGCTGGCCCGGTTCCGCCCGGACGGCACGGCCGTGTACGCCGAGCGCACCCACCCCGAGCGCCTGATGGACGCCGAGGCGCTGCGGGCCTGGGCGGGACGGCTGCTGCGCCCGCTGGACACGCTGCCCCACCACACCCGCGCCGAACTGGTCGCCACCACCCGGCTCGGCCTGGAGTTCACCGCGGTCAGCGCCGCCCGCATCCTCGGGGTGAGCCGCAACACCGTCCGGGCCCGCGTGGAACGCGTCGAGGCGCTGCTCGGCGCGGACTTCTCGCTGTTGACCGTCCGCGCCGCCACGCACCTCGCGCTGAACACCCAGGCGGGCGTCGCGCCCGAACCGGCCCGCGCCCCCGCGGCGCGCTCGCGGCAGGTCGGCCTGGACGAACTGCTGGCCGGTCCGGCGCTGCGCACCTGGGCCGACGAACTCCTCGGGCGGCTGGCCGCCGACACCCGGGACCTGCGCGGCACCCTGCGCGCCTGGACCGCGGCGGGCGGCAACGCCGAGCGCGCCGCCCAACTGCTCGGCGTGCACGCGCAGACCGTGCGCGAACACGTGCGCGGAGTCGAACCGGTGCTCGAACGCCAGCTCCTCGCCGTCGGCAGCGATCTCTACGAGGTCGTCCTCGCCCAGCTGGCGGCGGGCGACCTGGAACCGCCCGTACTGGAACCCCTCGTACCGGAAACCACCCCGTCCGGCGGGGCCGAGGGGACCGACCGCGCACCGTGACGGGCCGCAACAGGGGCAATACGGACTCACCTGTGCACGGGTGAGTCCTCCGGCTGCCCGAAAGGGCACCGACGCGGTTTTGACGCGCGTAAGCGAGACGTAAGTTCGAGACGCCGCGGGGGTTTCCGCGGGGCCGCGTGCGCAGGCGGGACCGGAACGGGGGACCGGTCCGGCCGCCACGCGGCACGGCCCCGCGTCCCCGCGGCCCCGCCCCTGTGAGCAACACCACCGGGCCGCCAACCACCCCGCGCGGGCGCCGCGTTGACGCACACCACGAGCCCGGGGGACCGGCACGCGCACCGACCGTGCCGCTCGGTCTGTGAAGATGGGCAGCCGCTGTGCCCGGCATGTCTCACCGTCGAGCCGCCCTCGGCGGCACAGCACGGCAGTCGTCCGGTCTCTCACGCAAAGCGTCCCACCGTGGCCTCATTCCCCTCCGCCCGCTCCACCGCGCCCGCGTCCCCCGCCCGGCGCGTCGTCCTGCCCTCGCCCCGGCGCCCCGCGCGCCGCGCGGCGGCCTCGCCGGACCGCGCCCCGTGGCGGGCGCTGCGCCACCCCGCCATGCGCTGGTGGTCGGCGGCCAACCTGGTGTCCAACGCGGGCACCTGGATGCAGCTGACCGCGCAGAACCTCCTGGTCCTGCACCTCACCGGCTCCGCCGCCGCGACCGGTCTCTCCCTGTCCGCGCAGGCCGCGCCCGGTCTGCTGCTCGGACTGCTGGGCGGCGCGGCGGTCGACGCCTGGCCGCGCCGGCTCACCGCGTCGCTGAGCCAGGCCCTGCTCGCCCTCATCGGCTTCCTCACCGCCGCGCTCGTCCTCACCGGCCACCTCACGGTGCCGGTCCTGATGGGGCTCGCCGCCGTCACCGGGCTGATCGCCACCGTCGACTCGCCCGCCTGCGCCCTGCTCGGCAACGACCTCGTCCCGCCGAAGGACGTGCCCTCGTCCATCGCGCTGGGCTCGGTGGTCAGCGGCGCGGGCCGGGTCGGCGGCACCGCGCTGGCCGGGGCGGTGGTCAGCTGGTGGGGCCCCGGAGCCGCGTACATCGCCAACGGAGTCTCCTTCTTGGCCGTCGCCGTGGTGATCCCCTTCCTTCGCCCGCACCCCGAGGCCGGGCGGCGGACGCCCGCCGCACCGCCCTCCGCGGCACCCTCCGCCGCCCCGGCAGCCGCCCGGCGGGGCACCGGCGCACGCGAGGGGCTCGGCTTCTTCCTGCGCCGCCCCGCCCTCGTCGCCCTGGCCGGCATCACCGCGCTCAGCAGCGTCTTCGGCCGGAACTACGGGCTCACCCTCGCCGTGCTGGTCACCGGGCCGCTCGGCGGGGCCGCGGGAGCGTTCGGCACGGTCTCCACCGTGCTGGCGGTGGGCGGCGTGGCCGGCGCCGTGCTGGCCGGACGCCTGCGCAGCCCCTCCGTCCGGCTGGTCGGCGTCCTCGCGGCGGCCGGCGCGGTGCTCCAGATCGCCGCCGGTCTCTCCCCGACGCTCTGGGTCCTGCTGCTGCTCGTCGCCCCGATGGCGGTGGTCGAGTCGGTCTCCGACACGGCCGGTACGACCGTCCTCCAGACCGACCCTCCGGCACACCTGCGCGGCCGGGTCCTCGGCGTGTGGCGCACGGCGAGCACGGGCTGGAACCTGGTCGGGCCGCCGCTGCTCGGGCTGCTGATGCAGGCGGCGGGCGCCCGGGGCGCGCTGGTGATCGGCGGTGTCCTCGTCGCCGGGGCCATCGGCGCGGGCGGCCTGCGCCACCGGCTCCGCACCCACGGCGCACCATGGTCCGCCGCCGCACACGCCGTCCCCGACACCTCCGGTGCGTCCGCCCGCCCGCTCCCGCCGCCCTCGCGCACCGTGCCCTTCCCGCGACCCGCCGCCCCGGCTCCGGTCTGCGCGGCCACGGGCCACGGCGCGCTGTGCGCGGCCGGGTGCGCGCCGGGCGCCTGAGCGGGGTTCGCGGGGTTCCGGTCCGGCCCGGGTCCGCTTGGTGCGGGGTGCCGCGCCCGGGGCGCGGACCGGCCGAGGGGGGAGGCGGTTCCTGCGGAGGCGCGCTCCGTGGCCGTCCGGTACGGCGCCCGAGTCGGCGGACCGCTGCCCTGCACGGCACACGCCTGAGCGGGTCCCTGGCGGATCGGGTCCCGGCGGACCGGGTCCCGAGCGGTTCGGGTGCCGAGCGGTTCGGGTCCCGAGTGGTTCGGGGACCGACCGGTTCGGGTCCCGAGTGGTCCGGGTCCGGACCGGCTCAGCGGTCGGGTTCCGGCGGGCCCGGTGTCAGGACGAGCATCGTCACGTCGTCGCGGATCGTCCCGCAGTGTGCGAGGACGTCGGCCAGCACGCGGTCGGCCAGGGCCGCCGGATCGTGGGCGGCCAACAGGGGCAGCCGGTCCAGCAGCGGATAGAACATGCCGTCCGTGTCGCGCGCCTCGGTGACCCCGTCCGAGGCGAGGAACAGCACATCGCCGGGGAGCAGCCGCTCGATGTGCCCGTCGTGCGGCGGGAGCGCGTCGGACAGGCCGAGGCCGAGCGGCGTCCAGGGGACGACGGCGATCTCCGTCGCCGCGCCTGCCCGCAGCAGGATCGGCGGCGGATGGCCGCACGTCACGATCCGCACCGAGCGCGCGTCCCCGGAGAACTCCAGCAGCACCGCCGTGGCGAACAGCTCCGCGTGCCGCACCTCGGCCGAGTCCACCACGAGACGGCGGTCCAGCGCCGCCACCATCTCCGGCAGGCCCGGCCGGTCGAGCACCGCCTCCCGGAAACTGCCCAGCAGCGCGGCGACCGTGGAGACCGCCGCGAGCCCGTGCCCCTGCACATCGCCGATGACCGCCCGTACGCCCCCGGGCCCGCGCCGCACGTCGAAGAAGTCCCCGCCGACCAGCGTGCCGCGCTGCGCGGCCCGGTACAGACCGGCGCAGCGCACCGGCCCCACCCGCTCGGGCAGCGGCGGCACGACGGCCCGCTGCGCGGCCTCGGCGACCGTACGGGCCAGGTCCAGCTGGGCGTCGCGGCGGCTGCGCACGTACGACAGCAGCACGCTGAGGGCGGCCACGAAGGTGACCGTCTCCAGGTCGGTGTTGCCGGGATGGTCCAGCCGGAAGGCCGGCACGCTCAGCAGGACCACCACCACGCCGCCGAGCAGCGCGGTGGTCAGCGGCCCGTACGACAGCACGGCCAGCGGCGGGATGGCGCCCAGCAGGAACCCTATGTCCAGCGGGCTCGGGCTCAGCAGCGTCACCACGCACACCACGGCGGCCAGCGCCACCGGCAGCACCCGCACCCAGCGCGGCGGCGGGGCGCCCCGCAGCCAGCCCCGCCGGTAGGGGTCCCGGCGCGACGACAGAGACAGCAGGGCAGGCGGCTTCACCACACCACCACGCTGCTACGCCGTCCCCGACCCCGCACCCCGGCACCGCCCCGCGGGTGCCGGGGCGGCCCGCGGCGACCGGGCGGGGCGGCGGCGCGAGGACAGACACCGGACGCGAGGACAGGCCCTAGAACGGTGTGAGGGTCAGCCGGAGCCCGGTGGGCGCCGTGTCCTGGACGTAGGAGGCGAAGCCCGCCACGTCGTCGAAGGCGAAGCCGTACGCCTTGCCGTCCACGGTCGCCGCGTGCACCGCGCGGGAGTAGTGGTTGGTGATCCCGGCCGTGTAGAAGGCGCCCGCGTCGGTCACCGGCTGCGGGGCGCCGTCCAGCAGCACCGACCGGTTGAACCCGGCGCCGAGCACGGCCGCGACCGGTCCGGTCGTCCCGTCGTTGGGCGCGGCGAGCGCGCCGTCGCAGAACAGGACGTCCCGGGTCGACGGCTTGGCGAAGGAGACGGAGGCCGGCCCGGTGAAGGCGAGCCTGCCGTCGCGCACCCGGCCGGTGAAGGTGCCCGCCACGGTGGCGACCGTGAGGTCCTTGCCGCCGTAGGTGTCCCACACCTCCTCGATGGAGGGGGCGAAGTAGTCCCCGGGGAACAGCCCGGCGTCCAGGCCGTGCCCCGGGGCGATCACCCGGGTGTCGTCCACGACGAGCCGCGCGAAGTCACCGGCCTGCCGCACGGCGTCGAACACAGCGGCCCGGCCGCCGTCGCGCAGGGTGCCCGTGGTCTGGTCCTGCGCGCCGGTCAGCCGCAGGCTCATCGGCACGCTGAACATGTCGACCATCGTCGTGTTGCAGAACATGCCGGAGGCGTTGTACGTGAACTCGGCGCAGTCGTGCAGGACCGGGTGGTTGGGGTCGGAGGACACCCAGCCCGCCGGGTACTGGAGGGCGGGCCGGCCGTCGCCGTCGGTGACCGCGCGCAGCTTGAGCTTCTGCCCGAGGGAGACGTAGATCCGGCCGGACATGTACGGCAGCGACAGCCGGGTCTCGCCGCCGCCCACGAGCGGGATCGCGTAGTCGGTGAAGCCGTCCGCGCCGTTGTCCGCGACCGAGACGGGCGCGAGGGTGCCGTCGGGGGTGACCCGGACCTGGGCGCCGTCCTGATTGCCGACGATGTACACGTGGACGGAGGCGTTGTCGTAGGAACCGCTGTTGTTGGCGATCGTCAGCGGGAGGGCGCCCGCCGCCGCGGGGCGGGCCGAATCCGCCAGGGCGCGCGGAGCGAGGGCGGCGAGGGCGGGCGCGGCGAGGGCGGCGCCGCCGAGAGCGGTGAGGAACGTCCTGCGGCCGAGCGGACGCTGGTGACGAGGAGCCATGTGGGGGAGCCTCCTTGAAGCCGGACAAGGGTGTGGGGGAGGGGCGGCGAAGCGCGTGAGAGCGCTCTCACGCGCTGCCGGAAGGCCCGATGCTACGCAGCACCACCCACCGCGCCAACCCCTTGTGCCCCACCCCGACTCCCGCTTCCCCCACGGCGGTTGACCACAGGACGGGCAATTCGGAATCACTTGGTCCGGGGGTACGCGCCTTCGAGGAAGCCTTGAGGGGCGGCGGACTGGGCTCGGGCACCGGCCCGCCTTCCGCACTCTTCGCCCGGCCGGCCTCCCGGCTCAGCAGTGCCCCGGCTCAGGAGTGCTCCCGGCTCAGTCGCCGTCGCGGCCCAGCAGGTCACCGGCCTCCGCCAGGATCTCCGTGACCCGCAGCCCGAACGCGGCGTCGCACGGGTGCGGGCGTCCGGTGCGGGCGGCTTCCGTCAGGGCGTCGGCCGCCCGCGTGAAGGCGACGACGGCCTCCTCGGTGCCCTCCGGCAGGACGGCCGTCCCTTCCGTGCCCCGCACCTCCATCGCGGTCCCGGCCGCTGCGGGCGGCGCTGAGAGACTGAGCGTGAGGGTGCTGGAGGCGCCGCCGGTGTGGTCGAGGACCACATGCACGGTGTCCCCCGGGCCGGGTGCGGCGGCCGTCACCCGCCGTACGTCGCCCAGGACCGGCAGCAGCACCGACAGCGCGTGCGGGCCCACGTCCCACAGCGCGCCCTTCTCCCGCCGCCACGGCGAGGCAGCGAACGGACTGTCCTCGGCGCCGCCGAACAGGGCGCCGAGCCACTGCGCCCGGCCCGTGAACCAGCCGCCCCGCTCCGCCTGTTCGGCGATCCACGCCCGCGGCGCGCTCTGGAAGCGGGCGGTGAAGAAGACCACCGAGGCCACCTGCGCCCGCTCGGCGGCCTCGACCACCGCGCGGGCCTGCTCCACCGTCGGCGCCAGCGGCTTGTCCAGCAGCAGATGGCGGCCGGCGCGGGCCGCGCGCACCGCCAACTCCGCCTGGACGTCCGGCGGCAGCGCGACGGCGACCGCGTCCACGTCCGCGAGCAGCGCGTCGGCGTCGGCGTAGGCGCGGGTGCCGTGCCGCTCGGCCAGTTCCGCGGCGGCAGCCGTACGGCGGCCCCACACCCCGGCGAACTCCAGTCCGCCGTGCCCGGCGAGGGCGGGGGCGTGGACCATCTGGGCCCAGGGGCCGGTGCCGAGCAGTCCGATGCGCATGCGGTTGCCTCTCCACGGTGCCGAGCGGGGTGACGGTCCGCGTCGATACGGGCCGGTCCCGCCCGAGGGTGCCACAGCGGCCCGCTGGCGCGGCGAGCGGGCGCGGGTCCCGGGGCCGCCGGAGCGTCACCGCGCCGGGCCGCTCGCCGGGACGTTCGCCGGACCCCGGTCAGGCGGCGTGCCGCCGCCCCAGGTCCCGCACGGACCCGCCGTCCGCGCCGGGAGCGGTCCCATCGCCCGTCTCCGGGGCCGCACCGGCCCCGCCGTCCGCGTCCCGTCCCGGCGCGGGCTCCGTAGCGTCTCGCTCGTCCCGCGCGGCCCCCGTTACGGCGGTGCGGCGGCCGCCGGGGACCAGTCGCAGATGTCCGCGGTGCCGGGCGGGCCGGCCGCGGGCCGGGGCCGGTGCGGACAACCGGTCCTCGATCCGGTCCATGATCAGCAGCAGTGCACCCACGAACGGCAGCAACAGAACAGCGACGACCACCACGACGCCTCCTCCTCCGACAGGCAGGCGGGTGCTCCGGACCGCGCCTTCGATGGGTCCGGCGGCGTGAAGAATCTGTGACGATCGGGTGGATCGGGACGATCGGCGGCCGGGTCCGGGCGGCCCGCCCGTCCCGTGGCTGGTGACGGCGAACGGGGCCTCCGTAGGATGTAACCTCTGTTCGGACCGGGCCCGTTGACGCGGTGGCCCCGGTGAACCTGGGGGAATGGATGCCTGCGGAGAACCAGCTGTCCACGAACATCGACGAGCATGTGCCGACCGCCGCGCGCATGTACGACCACTACCTCGGCGGCAAGGACAACTACGCGGCGGACCGCTCGGCGTGCGAGGAACTCGACAAGGTCGTCCCGAGCACGCGCCGGCTCGCCCTGAACAACCGCCGCTTCCTCCAGCGGGCCGTCCGCACCCTCGCCCAGGACTACGGGATACGCCAGTTCCTGGACCACGGCTCCGGTCTGCCCACCCAGGACAACGTCCACCAGGTCGCCCAGCGCATCGACCCGGACTCCCGCGTCGTCTACGTGGACAACGACCCCATGGTGCTGGTGCACGGCCGCGCCCTCCTCCAGCAGGACGAGCGCACCGCGGTCATACACGCCGACATGCGGCAGACCGACGAGATCTTCGCGCACGAGGACACCCGGCGGCTGATCGACCTCTCCAAGCCGGTGGCCGTGCTGTTCAACTCGGTCTTCCACTGCATCCCGGACAGCGACACCGACGGCCCGCTCGCCGTGGTCCGGCGGGTCCGGGAGCGGCTGGTGCCCGGCAGCATCATGCTGATGTGCCAACTGGTCAGCGAGGAAGCCGAGGTGCGGGCGTTCGTCACCGACTTCATGGACAAGGCCACCCAGGGGCACTGGGGGAGGGTGCGCGAGGAGAAGGACGTCGCCGAGTGGTTCGAGGACCTGGACGTCCTGGAGCCGGGCCTGGTCGAGGTCTCCACCTGGCGCCCCGACACCGAGGTGGCGCCCCGTCAGCTCACCCACGAATGGGTGGAGTTCGGCGGCATAGGAGTGGTCCGCTGAGCAGCGGACGAACGGTAAGAACGGAAGGAACGGAAGGAAGAGGAAGCCGAGGAAGCGGCGGGGGCGGGGCGCGGGCGTCCTGCCGCGTCCCGGACGCGGCGCGCGCTCAGGGCGCCGGGTAGCGCTGCCGGGCCGTGGTGCGCAGCAGTTCCAGTGACTTCGCCGGCGTCAGGGCCTCGTCGGCCAGCCGGTCCAGGGCGATCCGGTACTCCTCGGTCTCGTCCCGGTCCTCTAGGAAGTTGGCGCTCCTGATGTGTTCCAGGTAGACGACGTCCGGCAGGTCGAGCCCGCCGAAGCGCAGATAGGTGATGGGTATCGCGGGTGCGGACGCGTTGGTCACGTCCAGCGGCACCACCTGCACCGTGACATGCGGGAGCTGCGCCATCTCGATCAGATGGTCCAGTTGCTCGCGCATGATCTCGCGGCTGCCGAGGACGCGCAGCAGCACCGACTCGTCGAGCACCGCCCACAACTGCGGCGGATCCTCGCGGCGCAGCAGATCGGTGCGCCGGGTGCGCAGTTCCACCCGCCGCTGCACCTCGTTCGACGGCGCGGTCGGCAGTCCGCGCTCCACCACCGCCCGGGTGTACGCCGGGATCTGCAGCAGACCGGGCACGTACTGGAGCTCGAACGTACGGATCGCGGCCGCTGCCTCCTGGAGACCGACGAGGCGGTCGAACCACTCGGGCATCAGCCGCTTGTCGTACCGCTGCCACCAGCCGGGCTCACCGGCACGCCGCAGCAGCTTCAGCAGGACCGAGGACTCGTAGTCGCCGGTGCCGTAGAGCTGAAGGAGGGCGCGCACGTCGCCCTCCGCCGGAGGCCGACGGCCCTTGCCCGACTCGATGCGCGAGAGTTTCGCGGCACTGAAGCCGAGACCCCGGGCCGCCTGCTCCTGAGACAGTCCGGCGTCCTCGCGGAAGCCGGTGAGCTGTACACCGACCAGCAACTTCAGCAAAGTGGGCGCCGGTTCGGAACCGTCCAGATAGGGTTCGAGGCGGGAGCGGCCTTGCGACTCGGCGGACATC
Organism: Streptomyces sp. PL-25; assembly: GCF_058344915.1. Classification (NCBI taxonomy): domain Bacteria; kingdom Bacillati; phylum Actinomycetota; class Actinomycetes; order Kitasatosporales; family Streptomycetaceae; genus Streptomyces; species Streptomyces sp. PL-25. Next base: position 531,610 of record NZ_CP136997.1, on the reverse strand, counting down.
CTGACTCCCCAGTGGACCGGCGGACTTGAGATTTACACTATCGCACCGGTCCCGCACGGAGGGCAGCCGTCCGAACACCTATCGGTGACTCGGCACCTGCCCTCCGCTCGCCCGCGGACGGCCGCCGATCACCACAACAGGTGGTCGAACTCACCCTCCTTGGCGCCCGCCAGGAACGCCGCCACCTCGGCCGGGGTGTAGACGAGGGCGGGGCCGTCGGGGTCCCGGGAGTTGCGTACCGCTATCCCGCCGCCGTTCAGGGCGGCGACCTCCACACAGTTGCCCTCGGCGTTGCTGTGCCTGCTCTTGATCCAGCGGGCGTCCAAAGAGCTGGCCCGCACTCCGTTCGGCGTCGATGGCACCGCAGTCTCCTCGCTGTTCACGTTCCGTCGTGAGGTGCGCCGGGCCATTGTCGGGCTCCGGCTGGTTCCGTCCGGATCCTTCCCCGTCCCGCGCACTTTCACGAGAAATTTCGCGTGCAATTGCACGCGGGCGCTGACAGCGTGGATAATAGCGGTGGCGTCAACCCCTGTGTAGACGCTGGCAGGTGACGTCTCATCAGGGAGATGCCGTGCTCTCGTCCGCGAATCTCCCGCCCGGAACACCGGGCGCAGCGGACCCGGCCCCGCCCGGATCGCCCCACCTCGTCCGCGCCACCGGCGCGGGACGCGCCCGGATCCGCACCTCCCCGTCCCTGCCCGTCCGGACGGCCGGGGCGACGCGGCCCGCGCACCCGCCCCACTGAAGGACCCACCCCCCATACGACCGCCGCGGAAAGGCCCGACGCCATGCGTACCGCACCGACGGAGCAGCCGAGCACCCAGCGCACCGACCGCGCGACCCATGCCGCCCCCGCGTCCCTCTCGGCCCTGGGGCAGGTGCCCTGGAGCGACATCAGGGACTCCACCGGCTCCGCGGCCGGCATCCCCCCACTGCTGCGCAGCATGGCCCGGGGCGACGCCGACACCGCGCGGGCGGCGCTCAAGGAGCTGCGCGGGCGCATCTGCCAGTACGGCTTCGTGGTGGAGCAGGCGACCGCCCCCACCGTGCCCTTCCTCTGGGAGCTGGCCCGGACGCCCCAGGTGACCTGCCGTCCGCAGATCATCCAGCTGCTCAGGAGCATCGCCGACGCCCGCCAGTGGGAGAGCGTCGCCGCCGTCTACCCCAAGCTCCTCAACCACCGGGAGAACCCGGTGGTGTGGGAGCGGCGGGCCCGGCAGGCGGTCCGCGCCCGCTCCGGCGCCCTGCGGGAACTGCTCGCCGAGCAGGACGGTGAGATCAGCCGGGCCACCACGGAACTGGCCGACGCCCTCGCCGAGTGACCCGGCCCTCCGCGCTTTCTGTCGATATGCGCACTTTCCCCCCGCGGTCCGGGCGTCCCTGACCTCGGGGCAGGAGACCTCTGGCCCGTTCTCGTCCGTCGGGATCCCGCCAGACACCCGAAGATTCCCCCGCCCTCGCCCCTCGGCGGCCGCAAGCCCTGCGCCGTGCCGGGCTTCTGACGGGCCGTTCTCCTGCCCGCCCGGTGCGTGGCGCCGACCCAATCTTGGTCGAAGGGCCGAAAAGCACCTATATTGCGGGTACCTTCTGCCGGGTCGTACGGCGCCGTGCCGCCGTGACCGGGGGCTGCCCGCGCAGGTGCGGCCGAGTGCGCAGCGGAGGCCCCGGTGACCCTCACCCAGCGGATCGAGCGTGGTGCGCGGCCCGGCCGCGCGCGGCGCGCCCGCGGCGCCGCGCCCCGCCCCGACCAGGGCCCGGCGGCGAACCGCTGCGGCACGCGCGGCACCCGCCGCTCCGACACCCCCGGCCCCTTCCTCCCCTCCGCCGAGGGCGCGCCGCCCCCGGGCCGGATATCCGAGAGCCGCGCGGTGCGCCGGTCGATCCACGGATGATCCACCGGGAATCGACTGAATCTGGTCAATCATGTGTCGCGAGGCGGTCGGCATGCATGGCACGGCGTGCCTGGGGCATACGCAGCAAAAAATCGAGAGAGGGGCGCTCCGTGCTGGTTCCGGACCCGAAGATCGTCAGGACGTTGCTGACTCGGTACGCATCACTGAAGATCGCGCAGGCTGAGAGGGAGCGGGCCGATGCGGCTCGGGAGCTGGAGGACGTCAGTTACACCCTGTGCGTCATGATGGGCACGACGAGCATCCACGACGCGATCGTCCGCGCGGACGCGCTGCTGCTGGCCACCGGCCGGACGGCGGAGGCGGCGCAGGACACCGACGGCGACAGCGGTCTCTCGCTGGCCGTCTGAACGGTCGGCTTGGCGTACGCCGGGGGCGCCCGTGGCGCTTCGTGGCACTGCGTGCCGTCGCGTGCCAGGGCAGGCAGGTCACGATCCGGCCACGGGCGCCCCCGGCCGGGCCAGCCACGCGGCGATGGTGCGGGCGATCGGCTGGCCCGTCTCCACCTCGATGAACCCGAACTGCCCCGACTGGTTGCACTCCAGGAACCACCAGGTCCCCTCGGAGTCCTCCGCGAAGTCGAAGGCACCGTAAGCCAGTTCGGCCGTCCGGAGATAGGCGCGTACGGCGGCCTCCGTACCGGGCGGCACCTCGGCGGCCCGCCACGGCGTCCGCGAGGAGGCGAAGCGGACGTCCACCTCGTCCGGGTCCGCGTCCGCCGGGATCTCCTTGCGGGCCGCCAGCAGGGTGCCGCCCACGGCGGTCAGCCGGATGTCGGCCCGCTTGTCGACCCGCCGTTGCAGCAGCGTGGGACCGTAGGCGACCGCGTCGAAGTCGGCGTCCGGCGCGACCCTGGTGGTGGGCACCGCCCGCGGCGGCTCCTGCGGATGCGCGCCGGAGACCGGCTTGACCACCAGGTCCGGGAAGCGCGCGGCGAACTCCCTGGCGGCCTGCGGGACGGTGGTGATCAGGGTCGCGGGCACCGGCAGCCCGGAGCGCTGGGCGAGTCGCAGCTGCCACGGCTTCACCCGGGCCCGGCGGGCCGCGTCGGGATGGTTCATCCAGCGCGCGCCGCAGCCGCCCAGCATGCCGTACAGCGCCTGGGTCGCCTCCTCCGTGAGCCAGGACGAGGGCTGGGCGGCCCGGGACGCCGGAACGCCGGGCCGGCGCACCCAGACGGAGCGCAGCCCGCTCAGGCTCACCAGCCGTCCCCCGCAGGACAGCTGGGCGTCGAAGGTGCCGTGCGCGTACTCGCCCGACAGCGTGGCGCCCGCGGTCAGGTCGGCCGGATCGAGCCGGACCACCGGGATCGAGGAGGCGTTCAGGTGGACCACCACCATGTCCGCCGTCACGTCCTCCTCGCCGGTGAGGATCAGTACGGTCATCGTCGCCGACCGTGTTCAGTCGTCGAAGTGCGTCTTGGAGCCCGCGGTCGAGGTGGTGGTGCCCAGTTCTCTCAGCAGTGCCTGGTCGCACGCGGCGATCCTGCCGTCCGGGAGCACGTTCAGCTGGAGCCCGGCGTCATAGACGTAGGGCGTACCGGCATCCCACTCCACGGCCGGACGTGCGTAGTTGAGCGCGAACGGTTGCATCGTCTCTCCCCTGTCGGTGCAGCCGCGATCAAGCGGTGGTCATCCGTGCGTTCTCGCTTGGCCCGCTGACTTTGTTTCGGGTTCCGGAGACTTATACGAATCGAACGAGTGAATGGTTTCCTCACGGAGCGTGATCATGGGCGTCCGGCAGTCCCCGGCGGCCGGAAAGCACCGGCCGCCGCCCCGGCCAGGGGCCCGCCGCACCCGCGGCGCCGTGCAGCGTGCGCAGGGCGAGGAGCAGGACACCGATGTCATCCAGATACACCGGATCGGGCAGCAGATCGACCGGCAGGACGAAATAGAGGACGGCGCCCCAGAAGACCCAGCGCGGTCCGGTCGGCAGCCCGGCGCGCCGCAGCGCCCGCCGGGCCCGCACCAGCCGGACGAACACCGTGACCGCCCCGCCCAGCACCAGGGCCGCGAGGACCGCGGTGACCAGGATCACCTTCATGGAGAAGTCCACGTCCCGCTCCCCTCCCTCATGTCGCTCGCGTCCCTGACGTCGCTCATGTTCCTCATGTCCCTCGTACCGGCCCCGCCGCCGCGGTCACCCGTGCGCCGCGCCCGGGTGGCGCACCGGCAGAGCACGCTCTTGTAATGGCCAGGGTAAGTCGCGTGCCGCGATCCGGGGGCGCGGGAGCGGCCCGCACCCCTGCCCTGGAGCCCAGATGACCACCCGCTCTTCACCACCACAGCCCAACCCGTCCCTCCAGTCCGTCATCGCCTTCACCGAGGAGATCCACCGGGCCGGACCGCCCGGCACCCCGGCCGGCGGCGGTGAGGGCGGGGCCGCGGACGGCGAACCGGCCCATCGACCGGTGCGCTGCGCCGTGGGCGACCGGCCCCTTGAGGAGGTCGTCCGGCTCGTCACCCTCCTGGAGGGTTCCCCGCGGTACGCCGACACCACCGGCCGGGTCCTGCGCGCCGCCGCCCTGGACCGCCCGGTGGAGGAGGTCGTCCGCCTTGTCGCCGAACTGACCCGGCCGCCGCGCCCGGCCGAGAGCGCCGACGCCACCATCCGGGCCGCCGTCGAGCACCGCGACCTCGCCGAGGTCACCCGCCTGCTGGCGCTGCTGCACCGCGCGCCGCAGCAGCCGCACTGCGCCCGGGTCGCCGTCCGCGCGGCGGTCGGCGCCCGGACCGCCGAGGAACTGGCGGACCTTCTCGGCGGCCTCGCCCGCCAGGACAGGACCGGCCCGCCGCCGCACACCGCGGCGGAGGCCCCGCCCGTCGCCGCCCCGCAGGAACCGGCTGCCGCAGGGACGGGCACGGAGCAGTGCGCCGGCCCCGGTGGCACGCCCTGCGACCCGGAAGAGCCCCTGGCCGCGGAGGCGGCGGACGACGACACGGCCGGACAGGACGGTGCGGCGCGCGCACCGGGACGGCTCGTCTTCTGGCCCGGCTGGGTCGCGGCGGCGGCCCTCGTGGTGTGCGCCGCCGCCCACTTCCCGCTGCACCGCGACGGCGCGTCCGGTCTCGTCTACGGCGCCGCCCTCGCGGCGTCGGCGCTGTGCGGCGCGCTGGCGCTCGCACTGGTCCTGCGGGCCGGGGTGACGGTCCTGGTCGCCGGATCCGTGCTGCCCGCCGCCCTGGCCGCGCTCGGCTACGCCGAGGGCCGGTTCGCACCGGCCGAGCTGACCCGGGCCCTGGCCGTCACCGTGGCGCCGCCGTCGAGCGCCGGGCTCACCGCCGTGTGCGCCGCGCTCGCCTCGCTGGCCGCCCTCTCCCTGCTGCTGATGGTGCAGATGGCCGAACGGCACCCGGCACCCCGGCCCGAGGGCTGACCACCGGACCGCGCGCCGCACCGCCCGGCGGGGGAGGGGGACCCTCGCCGGGCGGTGCGGCGCGCGGCCGGGGGCCGGGACCGGACGGCCGGTCACCCGGCCAGCCCGCCCAGCACCTTGTCCGGCGTCAGCGGCAGCTCACGGAAGCGGACCCCGGTGGCGTGGTGGACGGCGTTGCCGACGGCCGCCGCGCTGCCCACGATGCCGATCTCACCGATCCCCTTGCTCCCCATCGGGTTGAGCCGGGTGTCGGTCTCCTCGACCCAGTACGCCTCCACGTCCGGCACGTCCGCGTGCACCGGCACGTGGTACGACGCCAGGTCCGACTCCACGAAGTCCCCGAAGACCGGGTCCATGGTGCTGCCCTCGGTCAGGGCCATGCCGAGCCCCATGGTCATGCCGCCGATGAACTGCGAGCGGGCGGTACGGGCGTTCAGGATCCGTCCGGCGGCGAACACGCCGAGCATCCGGCGCACCCGCACCTCGCCGGTCACCGTGTCGACGGCGACCTCGGCGAAGTGCGCCCCGAAGGCGTGCCGGGCGAAGGCGCTCCCCGCGTCGGCCTGGCCGGTGGTGTCCGCACGCGCGCTGAGCCCCGCCCCGGGCGGAGGCCCGGCGTGGTCGGCGAGCCGCTCCTTGAGCCGTCGGCACGCCTCGTGCACGGCCCAGCCCCACGACGCGGTCCCGGAGGAGCCGCCGGCCAGCGAGGCGGGCGGCAGATCGCTGTCCCCCACCTCCGTGCGCACCAGGTCCAGCGGCACGTCCAGCGCGTCCGCCGCCACCTGGGCCAGCACCGTCCGGGCCCCGGTCCCGATGTCGGTGGCGTTGATCCCGACCACGAACGCGCCGTCGGGCAGCGCCCGTGCTCGGGCGGCGGACGGCTGCACGTACACCGGGTACGTGGCCGAGGCCACGCCCGTGCCGATCAGCAGGGGCCCCTCCGCCCGGGACCGGGGCCGCGGGTCGCGGTGGGCCCAGCCGAAGCGGCGGGCGCCCTCGCGCAGGCACTCCACGAGGTGCCTGCTGCTGAACGGCCTGCCGCTGTCCGGCTCCCGGTCGGGCTCGTTGCGCACCCGCAGTTCCACCGGGTCCATGCCCAGCTCACCGGCCAGTTCGTCCAGGGCGGACTCCAGGGCGTACATACCGGGCGCCTCGCCCGGCGCGCGCATCCAGGAGGGCGAGGGCACGTCGAGGGGCACCACCCGGTGCGTGGTGAGGCTCTGCGGCACGGCGTACATGACACGGCCGGGCACCGCCGCCTGCTCCACGAACTCCTTGATGCGCGAGGTCCAGGTGGTGGCCACATGGGTCAGGGAGGTCAGCCGGCCGTCGGCGTCGGCGCCCAGGCGGATCCGGTGCAGGGTGGGTGCCCGGTGGCCGACCACCGCGGGCAGGAAGCGGCGCGGCAGCGCCACCGTCACCGGCCGCCCGGTCGCCTTGGCGGCCAGCACGGCGAGCACCGTGTCGGGGCGGGCGGTGCCCTTGGAGCCGAAGCCGCCCCCGACGTGCTCGGAGACGACGGTGATCCGCTCCTGGGGCAGCTCGAACATCTGGGCCAGCGTGTCGCGCATCGCCGTGCCGCCCTGGCTGGAGGCGTACACGGTCAGCCGGCCGTGGCCCCAGTGGGCCGTGCTGGAGTGCGGTTCCATCGGGTGGTTGTGCAGCGGCGGCACGCTGTAGCCGACATCGACCCGGACGGCGGAGGCGGCGAACGCGCTCTCCGGATGGCCGTGTTCGCGGCGGCCGGGGAAGCCGCCGTTGGCGGTCTCCGGCTCGTAGGCGCCCGGATGGTCCACGCGCAGCGTGACGTCGTGCTCCTCCTGCGCGTACGTGACCTCGACCGCCTCGGCGGCGGCCCGCGCCGCCTCCGGGGACTCGGCCACGGCCAGGGCGACGAACCAGCCGCGGTGCGGCACCCGCGGGTCCTGGAGCACGGCGAGCGCCGCGTCCTCCGGTTCCGCCATTCGCGGGGCGTTCTCGCAGGTGAGGACCGTCAGGACGCCGGGCAGCGCCAGAGCGGCGGCGGTGTCGACCGCCGTCACCCGGCCCCGGGCCACCGCCGCCGGCACCGGCCAGGCGTGGACCCGGCCCGGCAGCCGGTACTCGGCGGCGTAGCGGGCGCCGCCGGTGACCTTCAGGCGTCCTTCGCGGCGCTCGACGGGAGCGCCCAGCACGGTCGCGGCGACGGACATGGGGTCCTCCTGTGACTGGGGTGGGCGGTGGAACGAGGCGCGGCGCCGTGCGGCCCGGGATCAGACCGTGGCGGGCTCGGCGAGCCGGGTCAGCACGTCCACGGCGAGATTGCGGGCCAGCGGCACCTTGTAGGCGTTGTCCCGCAGCGGCCGGGCCGCGGCGAGCTCCCGGTCGACGGCGTCCGCGAACGCCTCGGCGGTGACCGGTGAGCCGAGCAGGGCCTCCTCGGCGCGCCGCGCCCGCCACGGCCGGTGGGCCAGCGCCCCGAAGGCGATCCCCGCGTGCGCCACGACACCGTCCGCGACCCGCAGCACCACCGCGACCGAGGCGAGGGCGAAGGCGTAGGAGGCCCGGTCGCGGGCCTTGCGGTACGCCGAGGGCAGATGTGCGGCCGCCGCCGGGAGCACCACGGAGGTGATCAGCTCGCCGGGACGCAGTGCGGTGTCCCGCTCCGGATGCTCGCCGGGCAGCCGGTGGAACTCGGCCGCCGGGACGCTGCGCGCGCCCTCCGTCCCGTACAGCTCCACGTGCGCGTCCAGGGCGGACAGGGCCACCGCCATGTCCGAGGGGTTGGTGGCGATGCACCGGTCGGAGTACCCGAGCACGGCGTGGTCGCGGTGCACGCTCTCCAGGGCGCCGCAGCCGCTGCCGGGCTCCCGCTTGGCGCACGGCTTGGACAGGTCCTGGAAGTACGGGCAGCGGGTGCGCTGCATCAGGTTGCCGCCGGTGGTGGCGGCGTTGCGCAACTGGCCGGAGGCGCCCGCGAGCAGCGCCTGCGACAGCACCGGCCAGCGGTCGCGGACCAGGGGGTGCGCCGCGAGGTCGCTGTTGCGCACGGTGGCGCCCACCCGCAGCGAGCCGTCGGGCAGTTCCTGCACCGTGTCCAGCGGCAGCCCGGTCACGTCGACGAGGAAGTCCGGGCGCTCCACGCCCAGTTTCATCAGGTCGACCAGATTGGTGCCGCCGCCGAGATAGCGGGCCCCGGGGTGCGCGGCGAAGGCGTCCGCCGCCTCGTCCACACTGCCCGCCCGTAGGTAGCCGAAGGGTTTCACGGGACGACGTCCTCCACGGCCTCGACGATGCGCGGATAGGCCCCGCAGCGGCACAGGTTGCCGCTCATCCGCTCCCGGATCTCGCGCGGATCCAGCGGGACGGGACGGCCGGGGGCTGCGGCGGGGCCGGTGACGTGCGAGGGGTGGCCGGCCGCGGCCTCGGCCAGCACGCCCACGGCGGAGCAGAGCTGGCCCGGGGTGCAGTAGCCGCACTGGAAGGCGTCCCGGTCCAGGAACGCCTGCTGGAGCGGGTGCAGTTCCCCGTCGTCGTCCGCCAGACCCTCGACGGTCGTCACCTCGCGCCCCTCCAGGGTGACGGCGAGCAGCAGGCAGCCGTTCGTCCGGCGCCCGTCGACGAGGACCGTGCAGGCTCCGCACTGGCCGTGGTCGCAGCCCTTCTTCGCCCCGGTGAGACCGAGATCCTCCCGCAGCACGTCCAGCAGGACGCGGCGGTGGTCCAGGAGGAGGGTGTGGGGCTCGCCGTTGACCCGGAACGAGGTTCCGGAACGGTGCCCGGTGTGCTGGTCGCTGCCCATGGCGTGGATGACCTTCCGGACGCGTGATGCGGTGCAGACCGCGTATCCACACAGCGGCACCTGACACGTCCGGACACGCCGCGAGCCCCGGGCCGCCCGCGCGGACGGCACCCGGCCGGCCCTGCGGACAGGGACGGCCCCGCCTCCCGGCCGGGCGGTGTGTCAGTCCCCGGCCGGGCCCTTCGCGGCATCGCCGTCCCGGAGTGCGGGCGGTGGTGGTGGTGGCGGGGGCGGGGGCGGCGAGGGGACCGGCGGTGCCTGCGACGGCTGCGCCTCCGGTTCCGGCGGCGCAGCCGCGCGCCGGGCGAGGGCACCGCCCTTGAGCCGCTCCAGACCGCGGGCCAGGTGCTGGAAGGGCGAGAGCCCGGCCGGACCGGCGGCCGGCCTGCGGACCGGCGGGACACCCTCCGCGCCCGCGGCCTCGCGGTACACGGCGAGCGCCTCGTTGGCGCGCTCGGCCGCGTCGCGGTACAGGTCCCGGGACTTCGTCATCGCGTCCAGGGCCTCGGCGTACATGGCCACCAGCTCGCGCGCGCGGACCAGTTCCTCCTCCATCGTCATCAGGTGCCACTGCTCGCGCAGCACCGTCAGCGCCTGGTCGCCGCCCTCGGGCAGCGGCCTCGGCAGCGCGTCGAACCGCCGTACCGCGTCCAGGACCTCGGTCGGCTCGTTGCCGTCGAGGAAGACGCTGCGCACGGAGAACCGCTCCGCCTCGTAGCCGGGGGCCGCCGGGCTGCCGGGCAGGACGACGGCGCCGCCCCGGGGGACCCGGGCCCCGTAGTCGTCCAGCACCCAGTTCACGGCCCGCAGGCGCTGCGGGGCGGCGCGGTGCTCCACGACCCGGTGCCGCAGACCCTCGGGCAGCAGCCGCACCAGCGCCGGGCGGCCGCGCTCGTCGGGTGTCATGGCCTCGTGCACGACGACATGGACGCACCAGGTGTCGCGCACGGCGTGCCGCAGCACCCGCCGCAGCTCCTTGTCGTCCTCGGGCAGCTGGTTGACGTCGCCGAGCCGCAGTCCGGTGACGGCCTCGTGGTCCCAGCCGGTGCCGGGCTCCTCCGCCCCGGCCGGCCGGGGCGGCCGGGGCGGCCGGCCCGGCCAGAACATCGAGGCGGGAGAGGGCCAGCGCGGGTTCCAGGGCTGCTCCGCCTCGGCGATCAGCGTCCACTGCTGTTCGTCGGCGGCGCCCCGCAGCGGCGAGAGCGAGAGCCGGGCGCGCACGGTCACCTCGCCCGGGGCCAGCCAGCGCGCCTCGAAGACATGCTCACGGGAGAGGTCGACGTCGTCCGGCTCGGTGTGGCTGTGCAGGACGGAGTCGGCCTCCAGCTTCTCCAGGTGGCGCCGTACGGCGTCCGCCGGAGCGGGGCCACAGTGGCGGCCTCGGGCGCACCACACGGTGGGCGGGGCCGCGGGACGGGGAGCGGGAGAGTTCGACATGGGCCAATCTGCGGGCGGGGACGGCGGTCGTCTCCCAGTATCACCGCAGCGGATCATGATCGGTTCGGCGGGGCCGGTGGCCGGGGCCGCGCGGTCGGTGCCCACGGGCGCCCACGGTCCGCCGCGACGGGCTCCGGCGGAGGTCAGCGCGGTGGTGCGCCGCCGCACTCCGGCCGGGCCCGGATGCGTCGGCGGAGCACCTGGAACCCGCGGTGCGTGGGGGTACGGCGTTGACGCGGCTCCGGTCCCACCGCCGCCGAGCCCCGCGTCCGGCCCGCCGCCACACCCCGTTCGGCCCAGCCCGGCCCCCGGGGAGGCTGACGTGGCTACTCCGTTCGGCCGCCGCCTCCCACCCCTGGGCGGCGGACGCCCTCAGTGTGGAGGCACGTACCCCTTCCAACGACAGGAGTTCTCCATGAGGATCCGAATGACGGCCGCCGCGGTCCTGGCGGGTGCGGCCCTGATGACGTGCGCGGGAACCGCCGCCGCCGATGCCGGTGCGGAGGGCGTCGCGGTGGGCAGCCCCGGAGTGCTCTCCGGCAATGTCATCCAGGTCCCCATCGACCTCGGCCTGAACCTGTGCGGCAACTCGATCGACGTGATCGGGCTGCTCAACCCCGCCACCGGGAACGCGTGCGCGAACAAGTAACGGCGCCTTCGGGCGGCGTGGTGCGCCTCGGCGCACCGGCGCACCACCGACGGACGAGCCGTGCCGCCTTCGAGGGGGCACGGCTCGTCCGTCGTACGGGGCCGGGGCCGGGGCCGGGGGCGTCGCGGTGCCGGTGCTACGCGCCGCTCGCCCCGAGCATGTCCTCGCGCTCGACGATCTTCACGCGCTCGCGGCCCTGCGGCTCGCCGAGCGCCTTCTCCGCGGCGTCGAGGCGGTACCAGCCGTCCCAGGTCGTGAACCGGACGCCGTGCTCGGCCAGGAAGGCGTCGACGGCCTCCGGGTCAGGGGAGGCCGGGGTGTGCAGCCGGCCGGAGGCGTAGTCGTCCAGCAGGCTGGCGACCGTCTCGTTGGCGTCGCCCTTGGTGTGGCCGATCAGGCCCACCGGACCGCGCCGGATCCAGCCGGTCACGTACGCCGACTGCACATGCTCGCCGGTCTCGCCGATGATCCGCCCGGCCTCGTCCGGGACGGTGCCCGAGTCCTCGTCCCAGGGCAGCTTCGGCAGCCGGTCGGAGAGGTAGCCCACGGCGCGGTAGACGGCCGTGACGTCCCAGTCCTTGAAGGCGCCGGTGCCCTTGACGTTGCCGGTGCCGTCCAGCTCGGTGCGCTCGGTGCGCAGACCGGTGACCCGGCCGTCCGCGCCGAGGATCTCCGCCGGGGACTCGAAGAAGTGCAGGAACAGCTTGTGCGGGCGGTCGCCGACGTCGCGGATCGCCCAGTTCTCCAGCGTCTTGGCGACCATGTCGGCCTGCTTGTTGCCGCGCCGGGTGGCGATGGAGCCCTCGTCGTAGTCGATGTCCTCGGGGTCCACGATGACCTCGATGTTGGGGGAGTGGTCCAGCTCCCGCAGCTCCATCGGGCTGAACTTCGCCTGCGCGGGACCGCGGCGGCCGAACACGTGGATCTCCAGCGCCTTGTTGGCCTTCAGGCCCTCGTAGACGTTCGGCGGGATCTCGGTGGGCAGCAGCTCGTCGGCGGTCTTGGCGAGGATGCGGGCCACGTCCAGGGCGACGTTGCCGACGCCGAGGACGGCGACCTTCTCGGCCTGGAGCGGCCAGGTGCGCGGCACGTCCGGGTGCCCGTCGTACCAGGAGACGAAGTCGGCGGCGCCGTAGGAGCCGTCCAGGTCGGCGCCGGGCACGGACAGCGCCCGGTCGGCGGTGGCGCCGGTGGAGAAGATCACGGCGTCGTAGAAGGCGCGCAGGTCGTCCAGGCTGATGTCGCCCGGGTAGTCGACGTTGCCGAACAGACGGATCTGGGGCTTGTCCAGCACCTGGTGCAGGGCCGTGACGATGCCCTTGATCCGGGGGTGGTCGGGGGCGACGCCGTAGCGGATCAGGCCGAACGGCGCCGGCATCCGCTCGAAGAGGTCGATGGACACACCCGGGTCGGTGGCCACGCCGGACTTGAGAAGAGCGTCGGCGGCGTAGATGCCGGCGGGGCCGGCTCCGACGATGGCTACCCGCAGGGGGCGCGGCATGATCAGGTTCCCTTCGAGCGGTGAAACGACGACTCGACGGCAACCCTAAACTAAGGCAAGCCTAAGTGGGTACGCGGGTCCGATCTATGAGGTCATAAGCCTAACTTATGACAAGTCAAAGACCTCATGATGGTCGCGGACCGGCCTCCCGAACGTACCCCGCCGCCCCGCCCGGCGTCGCGTCCGTCCCCGTCGTCCCGTCCGGCGTCGCCTCGCCCGGCCCCCTTCGTCGCGGCAGGACGGAACGCCGCGCGTCGGGCATGGTGGACCTGTGATCGGGCTGGCCGTGTTCTTCGCCGTCATGGGCGCCGCGAGCAACGCCGTGGGGACCGCCTTCCAGCGGAAGGCCGCCTCCGCCGTGCCCACCGGCGGGGGACTGCGGCTGCTGCTGGCCCTGGCCCGGCATCCCGTGTGGCTCGCGGGCATCTGCGGGGTCGTCGCCTCCGCCATGTTCCAGGCGCTCGCGCTGGTCAACGGGCCGCTGGCGCTGGTGCAGCCGCTGTTCATCATGGAACTGCCGTTCGCCCTGCTCATCGCGGGCTCCCTCATGCGCCGGGGCCTGCCCGCCCGGGGCTGGGCCGCCGTCGCCGGAGTCGTCGCCGGGCTCGCCCTGGTCCTGGTCGCCGCCTCGCCCTCCGGATCCCACGACCAGGCGCCCATGGTCCGCTGGGTGCCCGCGCTGATCGGCTGCCTGGGGGCGATGGCCGGGGCGTTCGCCCTGGCCCGCCCCGGACGCTCGCCCCTGCTGCGCGCCGCCGCCCTGGCGGCCGCCGCCGCCATCGGCAATGCGCTGACCGCCGCCCTGCTGAAGTCCGCGAGCGGCATCCTGGACGCCGACGGCTTCACCGCCTTCCTCACCACCTGGCAGACCTACGGGTTCGCCGTCGTCGGGGTCTGCTCGCTGCTGCTCCTGGAGAACGCCCTCCAGGCCGGTTCGCTGGCCGCCTCCCAGCCCGCCCTGACCATCGGGGACGCCACCGTGAGCCTGCTGCTGGGCGTCACCCTCTTCGGCGAGCACATCCGAACGGGCGTCTGGCTCCTGCCGGAACTGGCGGGCGCCGGCCTCATCGTCTGGGGCGTCCTGAGGCTGATCCGCGTCGTCCCGCACGCCCAGCAGACCCTCGCCGGCGATGCCGCCCCCGCCCCTCCCGCCGGCCGCGTCCCGGACCCCGCGGACGGCCGGGTGGACGGCTGAGCCGGAACGGTCCGGGATCCGGCCCTGCCGGACGGCCTAACCCCGGCCGTGGGGCGCGGGCAACGGTGCGAAGGTGAACATATCCGCGTGGATACGGGTGAAAAGGTCACCCGGTGGTGCGTGTGCGTACCGCCGCGTCGTGCCGGACGGCGATCCGCCAGCGGCCCGCGGCCGCCACGCGGGACCGAGCCGACGACGTCGAAGGAGTCCACGGGCATGACGGACGTATCCAGCAAGGGTCCGGGCGACGACCCGAAGGCCCTCACCAACCGGCAGGGCCATCCCGTCTACGACAACCAGAACCAGCGGACCGTCGGCGCCCGCGGCCCCGCGACGCTGGAGAACTACCAGTTCCTGGAGAAGATCAGCCACTTCGACCGGGAGCGCATCCCGGAGCGGGTGGTGCACGCCCGAGGAGTGACGGCGTACGGCTACTTCGAGGCGTACGGCGCCTGGGGCGACGAGCCGATCGGCCGCCACACCCGGGCCAGGCTGTTCCAGGAGCGCGGCAGGCGCACCGAACTCGCCGTCCGCTTCTCCACGGTGATCGGCGGCCGCGACTCCGCCGAGACCGCCCGCGACCCGCGCGGCTTCGCGGTGAAGTTCTACACCGAGGACGGCAACTGGGACCTCGTCGGCAACAACCTCGGCGTCTTCTTCATCCGGGACGCCATCAAGTTCCCCGACGTCATCCACGCCCTCAAGCCCGACCCGGTGACCTTCGAGCAGCAGCCCCGGCGGATCTTCGACTTCATGTCGCAGACGCCCGAGTCGATGCACATGCTGGTCAACCTGTTCAGCCCGCGCGGCATCCCCGCCGACTACCGGCACATGCAGGGCTTCGGCGTCAACACCTACAAGTGGGTCAACGACGAGGGCCGCACCGTCCTCGTCAAGTACCACTGGATGCCCAAGCAGGGCGTGCGCAGCATGACGGAGGAGGACGCGGCCAACGTCCAGGCGCAGTCCCTGGGCCACGCGACCAAGGACCTCTACGAGGCGGTCGCGCGCGGCGAGTACCCCGAGTGGGAACTGCTCGTGCAGATGATGGACGACAACGACCACCCGGAGCTGGACTTCGACCCGCTGGACGACACCAAGACCTGGCCCGAGCAGGACTTCCCGCCCCGGCCGGTGGGCCGGATGGTCCTCGACCGGATGCCGGAGAACTACTTTGCGGACAACGAGCAGATCTCCTTCGGCACCGGCGTCCTCGTCGACGGCCTGGACTTCTCCGACGACAAGATGCTGGTCGGCCGCACCTTCTCCTACAGCGACACCCAGCGCTACCGGGTCGGCCCCAACTACCTCCAGCTCCCGGTCAACCAGCCCAAGCACGCGCCGGTGCACACCAACCAGCGCGACGGCCAGATGACGTACCACATCGACGGCGGCGGAGCGAATCCCCTCGTCAACTACGAGCCGTCCATCACGGGCGGCCTCCAGGAGGCGGTGTACCCCGCGCACGAGGAGCAGGGGCCCGAGATCCGCGGCCGGCTGACCCGCGCCCGCATCCCGCGCGCCAACGACTACCAGCAGGCCGGCCAGCGCTATCTGCTGATGGAGCAGTGGGAGCGCGACGACCTCGTGAAGAACCTGGTGGGCCAGCTCTCCCGGTGCGACCGGCCGGTGCAGGAGCGCATGGTGTGGCACTTCCTGCTGGTCGAGAACGAGCTGGGCGTGAGGGTCGGCGAGGGCATCGGCGTCTCGCCCCAGGACGTGGCGGGTCTTGAGCCGCTGGCCGGGCAGGACCTCACCGACGAGGACCGCAAGCGGCTGTCCCGGCTGGGCGAGAACCCGCCGCGCGACGTGGAGGGCCTGACCATGACCCACTGCGTCCCCGACGAGCGGCACACCGTGACCCGCTGACCACCCGCACGCGTGGGAACGGGCGCCGGTCCCGGGATCTCCTCCCGGGACCGGCGCCCGTCCTCGGCGTCACGCTGGCGCGGCCGGCGCGCGCCGGCCGCGACGACCGCTCAGTGCACGCTCAGCAGGCCCTGCCGCAGCCGCCCCAGCAGCCGGTTGAGCAGCCGCGAGACATGCATCTGCGAGATCCCCAGCCGCTCGCCGATCTGCGCCTGCGTCAGCTCCTCGACGAACCGCATGTGGATGATCTGCCGGTCCCGATCGTCCAGCTCCTCCAGCAGCGGCGCGAGGCTGTGCAGATCCTCCACCAGCTCCATGCCCATGTCCTCGGCGCCGATGAAGTCGGCCAGGACGCTCTCGCCGTCCTCGCTGCTGCTGACGGCGGCGTCCAGGGACGCGGACGTGTAGCCGTTGGACGCCACCCGGGCGTCGATGACCTCCTGCTCGGGGAGGTTCATCAGCTCCGCCAGCTCCTTGGTGGTGGGCTTGCGCCCGAGCCGGCTGCTCAGCTCCTCGGTGGCCTTGGCCAGCTCCACCCGGGCCTCCTGGAGCCGCCGCGGCACATGCACGGCCCAGGTGGTGTCCCGGAAGAAACGCTTGATCTCGCCGACGATGTACGGCACCGCGAAGGAGGTGAACTCCACCTCGCGGGAGATCTCGAACCGGTCGATCGCCTTGATCAGGCCGATCATGCCGACCTGGACGATGTCCTCCATCTCCTGGGGACCCCGGCTGCGGAAGCGGCCCGCCGCGTACCGCACCAGCGACATGTTCATCTCGATCAGCGTGTTGCGGGCGTACTGGTACTCGTGCGTGCCCTCTTCCAGGTGCGCGAGCCGGTCGAAGAACACCCGGGACAGAGCGCGTGCGTCGGTCGGCGCGACCTGTGAGGGGTCGGGCACCTCCGGCAGCTCCGTCCGAGCTCGGATCGCCTTCGCCTCCGCGGTCAACGCCATCGCGCGGCCCTCCCTCTCAGCTGCTGTTCCTGCCCGTCGTGACCGCCCCGTCACCGAGTGCGGCCTGGGCAGCGTGTACCCGGCTTCCAACCTCTCACACCATTATTTCTCCACCGGAGCGATTTCACCCACGGGGGCCGGCGCGCGCGGCCGGCCGCGCGCGCCGGACGCGACGCGCTGAAGTGGCCCCGGACGCGCTGAGCGGCGATCGTGTCCGTGAGGGTGTTCCGCTCCGCGGCCCGGGGAACGCGCCCCTGGAGCGCGCGGGACGCCGACGGCCGGTGCGCGCCCGCGAGCCGCGACCGGGAGGAGCGTGGGTGAACAGGCAAGTGCGGTCCGGCGGTCGCCGCGGCGACCCGGCGGGCACGCCCGACCCCAGGCGCTGGAAGGCCCTGTGGGTCACGCTGGCGACCGGCTTCATGAGCCTGCTCGACGTCACCATCGTGGCCGTGGCGCTGCCGTCCATGCAGCGCGACCTGGGCACCTCGGCGTCCTCCGTGCAGTGGGTGGTGTCCGGCTACGCCCTGGCGTTCGCCCTGGTCCTGGTGCCCGCAGGCCGCCTCGGCGACGCGATGGGCCGCCGCCGGATCTTCCTGTGCGCCCTGGCCGGCTTCGTGCTGTGCAGCGCCGGTGCCGGTGCCGCGCCCAGCATCACCTGGCTCGTCGTGGCCCGCCTCGCCCAGGGCGCCTGCGCGGGCTGCCTGGCCCCGCAGAACTCCGCGCTGATCCAGCAGATGTTCCGCGGGGCCGAACGCGGACGCGCCTTCGGCCTCTTCGGCGCCGTCGTGGGCGTCTCCAGCGCGGTCGGGCCGATCACCGGCGGCCTGATCCTCGCCCTGGCCCACGGCACCCAGGGCTGGCGCTGGATCTTCTACGTGAACGTCCCCGTCGGCGCCGTCGCCCTGCTGCTCGGCCTGCGGCTGCTGCCCAAGGTGGCGCCCGGCCGCCGGGAACGGCTCGACCTGCCCGGCGTGACCCTGCTCGGCACCGGCGTCCTGGCCCTGATGCTGCCCCTGGTCTTCGCCGAGAGCGGCGGCCTGCACCGGCTGTGGTGGCTGTTCCCGCTCGGCGCGCTGCTGCTGGCCTGCTTCGCCCGGTGGGAGGCGCGGGTGGCGGCCCGCGACGGACAGCCGCTGCTGGACCCGCGGCTGCTCACCGGCACCCGCGGCTACGGCCTGGGCACCGCGCTCGGCGCGCTGTACTTCGTGGGCTTCAGCGGCGTATGGCTGGTGTTCGCGCTCTTCTTCCAGAACGGCCTGGGCTACGAGCCGCTGCGCTCCGGGCTCGCGGTGACGCCGTTCGCCATCGGCTCGGCCGCCGCCGCGGTCGTCTCCGGGCGCCTGGTGGAGCGGCTGGGACGGCTGCTCACGGTCTGCGGCCTGGTCGCGGTGGTGCTCGGCCTCGGCGCCACCGCGCTGATCCTGCACTCCGCCCCGCCCGCCATGCTCACCTGGCTCGCGGCGCCCGCCCTGCTCGTCGGCGGGCTCGGCAGCGGCTGCGTCATCTCACCGAACGTGACGATGACGCTCCGCGACGTACCCGTGCGGATGGCCGGGGCGGCGGGCGGCGCCCTCCAGACCGGCCAGCGCCTGGGCGGCGCCGTGGGCACGGCCGCGCTGCCCGGCCTGTTCTACGCAGTGCTCGCCGCCACCGGACAGGATTACCGCGCCGCCGTTGCGCTGGCCGTGGGCTCCGCGCTCGTGGCGATGCTGGCGTCCCTGGCGGTGGCCGTCCTCGACTGGCGCCGCGACCACCGGCGGCGGCCCCCGGCCCCGGCGTCCGGCGGGCCCGCGCGCACCCCCTCGCCGGGTCCGGACGGCTCCGTTCACTCCGACGGCCGTACGGACAGGTGCGCAACGCGCGGCGGGGGTTCCCCCGGACGCGGTACGCCCGGACCGGGGCCAGGTTTGCCGCGCACCGCACAGGACACCCGGCGCGGTGACACCGACCTCGATCACGGCTGGGAGTGAGCGACCGTGGCTGGAGACCAGAAGGCCAAAGGCAAGAAGGAACAGATGAAGGGCAAGGCCAAGGAGACGGTCGGCCGCACCGTGGGCAACGAGCGGATGACCGCCGAGGGCCGCGCCGAGAAGACCAAGGGCGACGCGCGCCAGGCCAAGGAGAAGGGCAAGGACACCCTCAAGCCCTGACGCCGCCGTCACGCAGGACTTCGCGGGCCCCAGCCGTACACCGGCTGGGGCCCGCGAAGTCCTGCGTGCGCCGCCGGGGCTCAGCCCGGCAGCCTGGCCCGCAGGCCGCCGACCGCGGCGGCCGGTCCCGCAGTCGCCCGGACCGAACGCCGCACCAGAGCGGCGTCGCGCCGCAGCTCATGGGCCCGGTGCCGGCCGCGCCACAGCCACGACGGCGCGGCACCGGTGTCGTCGGCGGCGATGAGCAGCCCACCGAGCATGGAGAGGTTCTTCAGGAAGTGGATGCGCTGCTGCGCCCGCTCGCCGGGGTCCTTCGCCTCCCAGAAGCGGTGCCCGGCCAGCGTGGTCGGCACCAGCGTGGCCGCCAGCGCCAGGGCGGAGAGCCGGGGGAGCCGCCCGAGACCGAGCAGCACACCGGCGGCGACCTGCACACCCCCGCTGAGCCGTACGACCTGTTCGGTCCGGTCGGGCAGGAGGGCCACGCGTTCGGTGACCGGACGGACGACCGGTTCGGCCAGCGGGGTGACGGCCTCGGGGTTGCGGACGGAGTTCAGGCCGCCGACGACGAACATGGAGGCGAGCAGGGGACGACCGGCCACGCGCAGCAGACTCATGGTCCTCTCCAGACGTGAGGGGTGTACGGCCTGTGCCGGGTTCCCGGACCCGCCGGATGCATTCGAGCCGGAGGGACCGGACCGGATCTGGCCGGAACACCGGGCAACCCTCTTCGTCTTTCGGAACTGTGACAGTTTTCCGGGACATTACGGAACCGGAGAGCGGTGCGCACCGGTCTTGTCCGACGACCGACGAGCCGGGAACCGACCCGGCCCCATGCATTGGGGGAACACTCACATGCCCATGCGTGTCCGCACCCGACGAATCCTGATCGCCGCCGCCGCGCTCACCGCGGCCGGCTCCCTGACCGCGATGACCCCGGTGGCCGCGGGCCCCGGGACCTCTCCGGCCCGTACGGCGCGCACGGCGGCCGCGCCGGGGACCGCCGCCCGTACCCTCTCCGCGTCCGTCGCGCCCGCCGCTGCCGCCCAGGGCGACCCGCGCAGCGTCACCCAGCGGGTCGCCGACTTCTACGGCGCCTACATCGACACGGCCTGGGACGGCTCCGATCCCGCCGCGGGCGCCGACGCCAAGGCGCTGAAGGCGTTCTACCTGACCGCGGGCGCCCGCAGGGCCGTCGCCGCGTACGAGGCCAGGGAGCACGCCGACGGCGTCCTCTTCGCGCAGAACGTGCCGGTGAAGTGGAAGGTCGCCTACGCCGGCTCGGGCGGCGGCCACGCCACCAGCAGGGTCTACCTCACCTGGAGCGACGGCAGGAACGCCCAGGTGACGAAGATCGACGTACGGTCCGACCTCAGGACCCGCAAGATCACGGACCTCAGGCCGGTCCGCTGACGGCGGCGGCGGTCGGCCCACCCCTCCCCGGGGCACGCCGCCCGCCCCGCCGCCGCTCACGGGACCACGCGGACACGCACCGTATCCGCGTGGTTCCGGCACGCCGCCCGGGGAACCCGGCCCGGCATGGACGCCGACCGACGCCCCCGCCATCTCCTCGCCGACCAGACGCTCCCGCTGCTCGCGGCCGGGTACACCTGGCTGCCCCAGCTCATGGAACGCAGCACCGACGGCGTCGTGGAGACCCGCCTCCTGGGACGGCCCGCGCTCGCGCTGCGCGGACCGGACGCCGTGCGGTTCTTCTACGACGAGCGGCACGTCCGCCGCGACGGAGCACTCCCCGGACCGGTCAAGGCCACCCTTTTCGGCCACGGCGCGGTCCACACCCTGGACGGCGAACAGCACCGCGCGCGCAAACGCCTGTTCCTGCCGCTGCTGCACGCCGACCGGATCGCGGGCGTCGTCGACGAGGTCACCCGGGCGTGGGACGAGGCCGCCGCCGACTGGGCACGCCGTCCGGACGTCGTCCTCTTCGACGAGGCGGCCGTGGCGCTCACCCGGGGCGTGCACCGCTGGGCCGGGGTCCCCCTGGACGCACCGCGGGCGCGGGCGGTGGCCCGCGACCTGATCGCGATGGTCGACGGCTTCGCCTCCCCGGGCCCGCGCCACTGGCGCGCCCGGCGCGCCCGCCACCGTCAGGAGGAACGCCTCGCCCTCCTGGTGGCGAACGTGCGCGCGGGCCGCGTACCGGCACCGGCGGGCTCCGTGCTGGAGCGGGTCGCCCGGCACCGCGACGCCTCGGGTGCCTGGCTGCCGCCGTACACCGCCGCGGTGGAACTGCTCAACGTGCTGCGCCCCACCGTCGCCGTCAGCTGGTTCGTCGCCTTCGCGGCCCACGCGCTGCACCGCCACCCCGAACACCGGGCCCGGCTGCGGAAGCCGGACCCCGCCGAGTCCGTCGCGTTCGCCCACGAGGTGCGCAGGTTCTATCCCTTCGCGCCCTTCCTCGGCGGCCTGGCCGCCCGCGACCTGACCTGGCGCGGGCACACGCTCCCGGCGGGCGGCATGGTCCTCCTGGACGTCTACGGCCAGAACCACGACCGGGCCCTGTGGGGCGATCCGTACACCTTCCGCCCGCACCGCTTCCTCGCGCACCCGCCCGCACGCGACGAGCTGATCCCGCAGGGCGGCGGCGACCCGCGCACCGGGCACCGGTGCCCCGGCGAGGGCGTGACCCTCGGGCTGCTCCAGGCCCTCGCCGTGCGCCTGGCCCGGCTGGAGTACGACGTCCCCGACCAGGACCTGCGCATCTCGCTGCGCCGCGTCCCGACCCGCCCGCGCAGCGGCTTCGTCATCAGCGGCGTACGCCCGCACGGGCGGCGCGCGACGGTGTGGCCGGGACCGGTCCGGGAACCCGCCGGGCCGTCCGGCGGTACGCATCACCTTCGAGCGGCGAGGAGCCCGGCCATGGGACACGGCGGAGACGTCATCCAGGAACTGACCACCGACCACCGCGAGGTGGAGGAGATCTTCGCGCAGATCGAGGCCCTCCCCACCGGGGACCGACGGCGCAAGAACCTGGCGGACCAGGCCACCATCGAACTGGTCCGGCACTCCGTGGCCGAGGAGATGTACCTCTACCCGGCCGTACGGCGGCTCCTGCCGGACGGCGACGCGATCGCCGACCGGGAGATCGACGACCACGCGCGGGCGGAGCGCACCATGAAGGACCTGGAGGGCTGCCCGGCCGACGAGATCCGCTTCGACCAGCTCATGGGACGCCTGATGCGCGAGATCCGCGAACACGTCACGGACGAGGAGCAGAACCTCTTCCCCCGGCTGCGCGAAGCGGCGGGCGCCGGGGAACTGGAGGAGCTCGGCGACAAGGTGCGCGCGGC
Source organism: Streptomyces sp. PL-25 (assembly GCF_058344915.1). Taxonomy (NCBI): domain Bacteria; kingdom Bacillati; phylum Actinomycetota; class Actinomycetes; order Kitasatosporales; family Streptomycetaceae; genus Streptomyces; species Streptomyces sp. PL-25. Next base: position 509,478 of record NZ_CP136997.1, on the reverse strand, counting down.
GAAGCGGACCGCGCCGACCCGGCCGCATCCCTCCGCCCCGGACACGCCGCCCGGCAACAAGCTCCTGGCGCCCGGCGCGGGCATGATCGACCGGCTCAGGGACGCCCTGTCCGGGCGCGGCGGGGCCGGCTGAGACGAGCCGCCGCCCGCACGGAGCGCCGGCGCGTTCCGTGCGCCGCACCGCGGGTCGCTGCCCGCCCGCGGCCCCCGTCGGTGCTGGGATGGAGCCGGTGGAAGGATCCGGAGGTCCGCGGCGCGCCCGTCCGGATCCCCGGACCGTGGGAAAGGGGCGGCCGGTGCAGGGCGAGCAGGGACCCGGACCCGGTGCGGCGGACGCGGGCCGCGCGGCCCGCGCGGACGGCTTCGCGCGGGCCGAACGCGCCGTCGGCGCGATCGGCACCACCCTGGACGTCCGCAGGACCGCCGCCGAACTGGCCGAGTTCCTCGCCGGGGAGTTCTGCGAGGCCGCCACCGTGGACCTCTTCGACCACCCGCGGGGCACCGGCCGCCGGGCGGCCGGGCCGCCCGGCGCCCTGCACCGCGCGGCCGTGTCCGGCCGCCGCGCCCTCCTCGCCGGCCTCGAACGGGTCCCGCGCCTCGACGTCGTCGTCCAGGCGCTGGACGCGGGCCATCCGATCACCGCGTCCTTCACCGCGGCCGGCGGGGTGAGCCTGGCCGCCCTGTCGGTGCCGCTGCTCGCCTGGGGCCGGGTCTACGGCGTCGCCCTCGCCCTGCGCACCGGGCGGCTCTTCGACGACGACGAGACGGCGGCGGTGCACTACACGGCACGCGTGGCGGCGGCCCATCTGCGGCACGCGGAGGAGCACGAGGAGATGGGCGAGCAGGTCCGCCGGCTCCAGCAGGTGCTGGTGGCCGACCCGGGCCGCCCGCACCCCAACATCGAACTGGCCACCCGCTATCTGCCCGCCGACCGGGGCACGCTGGTGGGCGGCGACTGGTGCGAGACGGTACGTCTGCACTTCGGCCGGACGCTGCTGGTCATCGGCGACGTCATGGGCCACGGGCTGGACGCGGCGGTCGACATGAACGCCTACCGCTCGATGCTGCGCTACGTCGCCGCCGCCGACCTGCCGCCCCACCGCATCCTGCGCCAGGTGGACGCCACGATGGCCGAGGAGCGGGGCCGCCGCCCGGCGACCTGTCTGCTGGCGCTGCTCGACCCGGCGCGGGGCACCGCCACCTACGCGGGCGCGGGCCATCCGCCACCGGTCGTCTTCCACGGCGACGGCACCGCCGGGCCCGTCCCGGTGCCGGTCGGCCCTCCGCTCGGCACCGGACTGGGCGCCTACGAGCCGGTCGGGCGGCCACTGCTGCCCGACGACACGCTGGTCCTGTTCACCGACGGCCTCATCGAGCGGCGCGGCGAGGACATCGACGTCTCGCTCGCCCGGCTCGCCGCCCTGCGCGTCCGGCCGGGGCAGGCCGTGTCCCGGCTGCTGGACGAGATCCTGGCCGGGCTGGCGGCGGGCCGGGCCGACGACGACGTCGCCGTCCTCGCGGCCCGCCCGCGCCACCGCTCCTGACCGGCGCGGCCCGCCCGGCCGCCGCCGCCTCGGCCTCCGGCATCGCGGATGCCTCAGCCGCCGGTGCCGCCGGCCGCCGCGGTGGCGGCCCGCGCGGACTCCCAGAGCGCGCCGGTGAGCCCCGCGGGATTGCCGGCCGGGATCAGACCGGCGCGCAGCACCGTCTCGGCCAGGGGTTCGAGGAGCGCGGCCAGCCGCGCCCCGGCGTCCGCCCCCACGGCCGCCCACGGCTGCGCCGCCGCCGCGTCCGTCCGCGCCTCGATGTCGGCCCGCCCGGCGACCCCGGCCGCGGTCAGGGCGCCGTCCGCGTCGAGCCAGCCGCGCGCCCGCAGGGCGGCCTCGGCCGCCTGCCACGCCTGCGGCTCCCAGGGACGGATCTCCCGCAGCAGCCCCGCGTCGGACTCGCCCGCCGCCGTCTTCAGCACCATCGCGGCGACCGGGCCGAGACCGAGGGAGACCAGGACGGCCACATGTCCGTCCCCGCGGTGCTCGCGCAGCGTCGTCAGGGCCTGCCAGAGCCGCAGATGCGGCTGCGCGGGCCGGTCCAGGGCCTGGTTCGCGGCGGAGAGGACCCGTCCGGCGGTGTCCGCCGCCTCGGCCGCCGCCCACGCCAGGTCGGCCGCCTCGGTCAGGGCGGCACCGGTGACCGCGTCCCGCCCGAACAGGCGGGTCAGGGCCTCGTCCATGGCGTGCTGCCGGGCCGCGAGCGCGTCCGCCGGGGCGGCCAGCTCCCACGCGTCCGGGAGGGCACGGCGCACGTGGTGCGGCGGGAAGACGTAGAACGAACTGGTGACGACCGGTGCGCCGACCGGGCCGAGCGGGGCTGCGCGCAGCGCGAAGTAGCCCATCCAGAAGCCGCGCAGACCGGCCTCGGCGGCGGCCTGCCGCGCCTCGGGCGCGAAGTAGACCAGGCTGTGGACGGGCTCGTACCGCTCCCACAGCGTCCGTGCCAGTACCGCGCTCATATGGCTCCTCCCCGAGACCCGCCCCGCCCGCACGCACGCACGCCGTCGTACGGCCGTCATGGGCAGCAGCATGGACCATGACAGCCGTCATAACAACCCCGTGGCCGGCGCGCCCGGCCCGGCTCAGTGCCTGCCCGGCGTCAGCTCGGCCAGCAGCAGCGTCCGGTCGTCGGAGACGTCGTCGGCGCCGGAACCGGCGAGCAGCCTGCGGCACAACGACGGCAGGGCGTCCGGGCCGTCGGGCTCCGGCGCCTCCTCGGTACCGGCGTCGAGGTCCCGGGCGAGCCGGGTGATGCCCTGGTCGATGTCGCGGGTGCGGGACTCGACCAGACCGTCGCTGTAGAGCAGGACGAGGGAGGGCTCCGACAGCGGCAGCACGGTCGGCTCGTAGCGGCCCGTGCCCAGCCCCAGCGGCAGTCCCGGGGTGACGAGGGAGACGCGCCGGGCCGGGCCGCCCGGCCCCCGGATCAGCGGCGGCGGATGACCGGCCCCGACGAAGGTGCACAGGTTCAGATCCGCGTCCCACTCCGCGTACATGCAGGTGGCGAAGGGCGCGCCGGGCGTGTCACCGGCGACGGCGTCCAGCCGGTGCAGCAGTTCGCTGGGGCCGATGTCGAGCGCCGCCAGGGTCCGCACCGCGGTCCGCAGCTGGATCATGGCGACGGCGGACTCCGGGCCGTGCCCCATCGCGTCGCCCACGATCATCCCGAGGCGGCGCCCGGCCCGGGGCAGCACGTCGTACCAGTCGCCGCCGATGACGGTGTCCTGCCCGGCGGGCCGGTAGCCGTGGGCGACCCGGCAGCCCTCGAAGCTCTGCCCGGTGTCCGGGAGCAGGCTGCGCCGGATCGCCAGCGCGGTGCGGCGCTCCCGCTCGTAGCGCCGGGCGTTGTCCAGCGCGACACCGGCCCGGGAGCCCAGCGACTCCACGGCCACGGCCTCCACCCGCGCGAACGGCTCGCGGTCCGGGCCGCGGGTGCAGGCGATGAAGCCGACCGCCGTGCCGCGCAGGCGCAGCGGGACGATGAGGAACGACGCGCTGCGCACCAGGGCGTCCACGCCCATGTGGTCCGGGCCGGTCTTGAGCAGCCGTTCGGCGGTGTGGTCGTCGACGCCGTCCAGCAGCTGCGTCTGCCCGCTGGCGACGGCCCGCGCGTACGGCGTCTCGCGCGGGAAGACCAGTACCTCGCCGACCGGCAGCAGATGCTCCCAGTCCTCGGCCGCGTCCGCTCCTATCCGCAGGGCGAGGCGGCGCGCCTCGATCTGCGGCGGATCGGCGGCCATGCGCGCCTCCTCCTCCACCAGCCAGCGCTGGAGCAGGTAGACCGAGGCCGCGTCGCAGAAACCGGGCGCCAGCGCGTGCACGACATGGCGGCCGGTCAGCTCCAAGTCGAGTTGCGACCCGATGGCGTCGGCGGCCGGGGAGAAGTACCGGCGGCGGACGGCAGGCGCGGGGTGGGCGCCTTCCGGCTCACGGCGGACGCGGGGTTCGGTGCGTTCTGTGTTCCGCAGGGTCGTTGCCTTCCGGGTGGGGCCGGTGTCGGCGTGGGGCGGGTGGTGAGGTGCGCGGCGGTGTGTCCGGAGCGCGGGAAGCCGTCCGGCTGTGGGGTGGGTCCGGGGCTTCCAGGTGGTCGGGTGTACGGGGGAGCGGTGGCGTGTGCCGTGCGCAACTATATGATGCCGGGTCAAGGTCACCGATCAGTAGGGGAGTTGGTCATGCTCCAGGGGGACGGTCTGCCGCAGGGCGTGGATCCGGGCAAGGCCAGTGTGGCCAGGATGTACGACGCCATGCTGGGCGGTGAGCACAACTTCGCCATAGACCGCGAGGCGGTGGCCGCCTTCACGGCGATCGACCCCCAGGTCCGCACCCTGGCCCGTGCCAACCGGGCCTTCCTGGGCCGCGCGGTGCGCTTCCTGGCGGAGGCGGGCGTACGCCAGTTCATCGACCTCGGCTCCGGCATCCCCACCCAGGGCAACGTCCACGAGGTCGCCCAGGCCGCCGCTCCCGGTGCCCGGGTGGTGTACGTGGACAACGACCCGGTGGCGGTCGCGCACAGCGAGGCGCTGCTCGCCGACAACCCGGGCGCGGCCATCGTCGCCGGTGACATCCGGCGCCCGGAGGAGATACTCGCCGCGCCCCGGGTGCGCGAACTCATCGACTTCGGGCAGCCGGTCGCCGTCCTGATGATCACGATCCTGCACTTCGTCACCCCGCAGGAGGACCCGGCCGCCATCGTCGCCGCGTTCCGGGACGCGCTGCCCGAGGGCGGCTGGCTCGCCCTGACCCATGCCACCGACGAGGACCGCCCGGACACCGCGGCGGCCGTCGGGCAGTTGTACCGCGACCGGGCGACGTCACCGGTCACGGCCCGCTCGTACGACGCGATCCTGTCGCTGTTCGACGGGTTCGACCTGGTGGGCCCCGGCCTGGTCCATGTACCGCTGTGGCGGCCCGGCGACGCGGACGAGATCCCGGAGAACCCCTCCCAGTACTGGGTGTACGCGGGCGTGGGGCGCAAGGCGGCGGCGACGCCCGCCCGTTGAGGCGTAACGTCACCTCTCGCCGCGGGCACGGCCGCGCGGGCCGGCCGGCACGGCGCGGCCCCGCCCGGACAACAGCCGATGCGCCGATGACGGCCGATCCCGCGACGGGGCCGCAGGCCGGCGTGCGGTCCGCCACCGGGCACGGGCGCGGGGACCTGCGCTCCCGGCGCGCCGGACGGATCGGAGAGGCGAAACCGCGGGCGGCCGGGCCGTTCTCCGTCAGGCGCCGTCGTCCGACGTCAGGCGCCGCAGCAGCAGGAGCAGCTGCTCCCGGTCGTCGTCGGACAGCGCGGCGAAGCACGAGGCCAGCACCTCGTCGGCGACCTGGTGGCCGGAGGCGAGGACGCGCTCGCCCGCCGGGGTGAGGTGGTGCTCGATCCGCCTGCCCCGGCCCGGTGTGCGCTCGACCAGCCCCTGCGAGGCCAGCCGGCCCACGAGCGTGCCGAAGGCCTGCTCGCTCTGGAAGGTGGCGGCGGCCAGCTCGCGCGCCGAGGCGCCCGGCGTACGGCCGACCGCCCGCAGCGCGTCCCACTGGGCGAGCGTCGTCCCCACCGCGGACAGGGCGCTGTCGAGCGCCCGGTGCTGGCGGTACTGGGCGAGCTTGACGGCCCGGCCGAGTGTCTGCAGGTCGGCGTCCATGGGGAGAGTCTAGAGCATGACTAAGCTAGCTTATATAAAGATGCTTAGTTACAGTGTCCGGCATGTTCACGGACCACACGGCGCACGCGTACCCCGACCTGCCCCTCACCCTCTCCGCGTCCGGCACCGGCCGCCCGGTGCTGATCCTGCACGGCGGCGGAGGCCGCGCCACCGTCGCCGGGATCGCCGCGCGCCTCTCCCGCACCGCCCACACCCTCACCCCCGTCCACCCCGGCTGGGAGGGCACCCACCGGCCCGCGTGGCTGACCGGGGTCGACGACCTCGCCCTCGCCTACCTCCACCTCCTGCACGACCGCGGCCTGGACGACGTCCTGGTCGTCGGCTCCTCGCTGGGCGGCTGGACGGCCGCCGAGATGGCGGTGCGGGACACGGCCGGGGTGATCAGCGGCCTGGTCCTCGTCGACGCCGTCGGCGTCCGGGTACCGTCCGAACCCGTCACCGACGTCTTCGCCCTCGACGCCCGCGGTCTGGCCGAGCGCTCCTGGCACGACCCGGCGCCCTTCCTCGCCGCCACGGCCGGCGCACCGCCCGGAGAGGCGGCCCGGCGGCAGGCCGACCTGGCCACGATGCGCGTCCTGGCCGGCGACCCCTACATGCACGACCCCAAGCTGCTGCGCAGGCTCGGACGCGTCCGTACGCCCGCCCTGCTCGTGTGGGGGGAGAGCGACCGCGTGGTGACTCCCGCCTACGGCGCGGCGTACGCCGGTGCCTTCGCCGACGGCCGGATCGAGGTCGTGCCCCGGGCCGGCCACCTTCCGCAGCTCGAACAGCCCGACGCCACCCTCGCCCTGATCGAGGACCATCTGCGCCGGACGGGGAGCCCCGCACGCCGATGACTCCCGCCCCGGCGCGTGGCGCCCACGGCCGGGCCGGAGCGCCCCGTACGGTGACCGGGACCTGACCGTACGTCGGCAGCGGGAGGCGCGGTGACGGATGCGGGCGGTGCGGCGGCCGGGCGGGGCCGCGGGCGCCGGCCGGGCGACATGGTCCTGGGCAGCAGACCGGCGCACTCCACGAGGCTCCCGCCGCGACCACGCCCCGAGCGGACCGCCCCGGCCGCCGAGCACCCGCGCGCCGAGCGCACCGTCCCCTGGCTGCGCGTCGCCGCCGCCTACGCCTGGCGCCTCATCCTGGTCGGCGCCGCCGTCTACGGCGTCTTCACCGTGCTGGGCCGCTTCCAGCTCATCGCGGTGGCCGTGTTCGTCGCGCTGGTCGTGACCTCGGTCCTGCGCCCGTTCGCCGACCTGCTGAACCGGGTGCTGCCCCGGCCGCTGTGCGTGGCCGCCGTGCTGGTGCTCTCCCTGCTGGTGCTCGCCGCGCTGCTCGCCTTCGTGGGCGAGGCGGTGGCGGGGGAGTGGGGGCGCCTGACGAACGAGCTGACCGGCGGCATCCACCGGATCGAGCAGTGGCTCCAGCGCTCGCCGTTCCGGATCGGTCCGGGTCGGCTCTCCGCGCTCCAGAACCAGTTCATGTCCTATCTTTCCGCCCACCGGGCGAGCCTCGTGGACAGCGCGGTGAGCGGTCTGGGGCGGCTCGTCGAACTGGTCACGGCGGGCGCGCTCGCCCTGTTCACCTCGGTCTTCTTCATCCACTCCGGGGAACGCCTGTGGCGCTGGGCGCGCGATGAGCTGCCCGCCGGTGCCCGGCCGGTCTGGGAGCGGGCCGGGCAGGCGGCCTGGCGGGCCTTCGCCGGGTACACCCGCGGCATCATCATCGTGGCCGCCACCAACGCCGTCCTCGTGGGCGTCGCCCTGTTCGTGCTGCGGGTGCCCCTCGCGCTGCCGCTGGCCCTGCTGGAGTTCTTCGCGGCCTTCATCCCGCTGGTCGGCTCGCCGATCGCGCTCGCGGTGGCCACCGTGGTCGCCCTCGCCGGACGCGGCCCGCTCACCGCGCTGGCCGTGATCGTGCTCATCGTCGTCATCGGCCAGTTGGAGGGCCATGTCCTGCATCCGCTGGTGATGAGCTGGGCGGTGCGGCTGCACCCGCTGGTCGTCGCGGTCTCCGTCATCGCGGGCAGCATCGTCGCCGGGGTGATCGGCGCGATCGTCGCGGTCCCGTTCGTCTCGGTCGTCTGGGCGGTCCTCCAGGCGCTGCGGCACCGGCCGGACACGACCTAGGAGCCGACGGAGGACGGGGCCACGGCCCGGAGGGGGCCCGTGGAGGGCGGCCGACGGCCCGGCCGGGACTTTTCGACCCGGCGGGAACGGGCACGCGGTCGGGACACGAAACCGAGCGGAGGGACGGTGCCGCCATGTCCGAGTACGAACGCTCCCGCACGATGCCCGCACAGCCGGAACACGTCTTCGACCAGGCCGCCGACGTCGGACGGTTCGACGCCTGGCTGCCCGAGGTCCTGCACGTGCACGCCGAGGACCCGCCCGCCGTCACCGTCCACGAGGACGACACCGGGCAGGACACCGCCGCCCTGCTGCGCACCGAGCCCGACCAGATGCGGATCGAGTGGGGCACCCGTGAGCAGGGCGGCTACGCGGGCTGGCTCCAGGTCGCCGGGATCGGCAGCGGCGCCAGCGAGGTGACCGTGCACCTGTCGTTCTTCGAGGACAGCCACGACCCCGGGGAGCGGGCCGCCCGCGACGCCCTCGACAGCAGCCTGCGGCGGCTGGAGGAGCAGGTCAGGATACGGGTGGACAACGCGGCGGGCTGAGCGGACGACACGGCGGGCCGAGCGGCGGCGGCCCGGCCGTCACCCCTCGGCCCGCAGACACCGCACGGCGTGCGGTCCGGACGACCGGGCCGCACGCCGTGATCTGTTGTGTTGTGCCGGGGTCAGCGTCCGTGACCGCCGCCACCGCCGTGACCGCCACCGCCGTGACCGCCGCCACCATGACCGCCACCGCCGTGGCCGCCGCCGTGGTCACCGCCACGTCCGCCATGGTCGCCACCGTGGTCGCCGCGTCCGTGGTCACCGCCACGTCCGTGGTCACCGTAGTCGCCCCGGTGATCGCCGTGGCCACCACGGTCGCCGCGATGGTCGCCGTAGCCGTTGCAGTCGTTCCACCAGCCGCCACGGTCGGAGCAGTCCCTGCTGTAACCGGAGTTGTGGTGGGAGTCGTAGCCGGAGTCATGGGCCGAAGCGGTCCCGGCCGCGCCGATCGCGGCGCCACCGGCCATCACGATGCCGGCCGCGGACACGGCGAAGAGGCGCTTGACGCGCTGTGCTCGCATGAGTAATACCTTTCCTTCCATCGTCCCGTGCAATGGATCGACCGCACGGGATTGATGGCCGCGCCCTGGACAGAGAATGTGCGGCGCGGTCGTAGGCGTCGCCGCGTGAGTGAGAAGCACGTCCCGGTCTCCGGCACCGCCGTGCCGCCCGCGTGAACTCTCACGGGCCGGTACCGCGGCGACGGGCCCCTCTGCGGAGACCTGGCCGGACGGGGCGTGCCCCCGGTTGCGGCTCTCACTGGTAGACGCTAGTCGCCCGTTCGCGGGTCGGCATCTTGAGCACGGGACACGTCCGGAACTCGTCCGGAACCCGCGTGGACCTGGGCGGAACCCGGGCCGAATCACGCGGCCGAGCGCGGTCAGACGCGATCAGGACGGGGGATTCGCGCGGGAAGGGGGGATTCGCGCATGAGGCCCTCGAGGACGGGCACGCGGAACAGTGCCCAAGGGGGTGCATCACATGTCCACGGGAACACTTCTCGCCATCATCATCCCGATCGTCGTCGTCCTGGCACTCATCGCCGTGGCGGCCTCTCTGCTGACGAGGCGTCGCCGTCTGCGCCAACGCTTCGGGCCCGAGTACGAACGGACCGTCGGCGGCGCCGAGAGCCGCAGAGCCGGTGAGCGCGAACTCAAGGAACGCGAAAGGCGGCACGACTCGCTGGACATCAAGCCACTGCCCGCGGTCTCGCGGGAGCGCTACACGCGCGAGTGGAGCGGCGTCCAGGAGGAGTTCGTCGACCGGCCCGCGGAGGCGGTGCACGACGCGGACCGGCTCGTCACCTCGCTGATGCACGAGCGGGGCTATCCGACCGAGGGGTTCGAACAGCAGGCGGCCGACCTCTCGGTGGAGCACGGCAGCACGCTGGAGCACTACCGGGCCGCCCACGAGGTCGAGACGCTCAGCACCAGGAGCAAGGCCACCACCGAGCAGTTGCGGGGGGCCATGGTGCACTACCGCGCCCTCTTCGACGAACTGCTCTCCGACGGCGGCCGGGCGCAGCCCGCCCGGTCCTGACACACCCGGCCTGCCACACCGGCCGGCGCCCCCGCGGCACCGGCCGGGCAGGGAGGAACACCATGCACGCAGACAAGGACCAACCGCGCCGCTTCAGCGGCGGCCTGTCCACCGAGGACCTGGCACAGCAGCCCTCCGGCGCCCCCGCGCAGGAGACGGAGGAGCAGCGGACCGGCGCCCGCAGAGCCCCCGTCTACCCCGGCGAGAGCACCGGCACCGTGCGCAGGGAGCAGACACCGAACCGGGACCGCACCTCCGGTGGCGCCCGGGACACCGCGGGCACGGCACCCGGCACGGAGGGCGCGGCCGACCCGTCCGCGGCCCGGGAACGGCCGGACTCACGGCCCGGCGCGCCGGACACCGGCCGTACCGACGCGGCGACCGGGTCCGCCATGGATGAGCCCGCCACCGGCGACGGCCGCACCGACGCGTCCGCCGCGAGCACCGGCACGGCCGCCGACGAGGGCGAGGCAGCCCCGCGGCTGCTCACCCCGGAGGACGAGCAGGGCTTCCGTGAGCGCTGGCACGAGATCCAGAGCCAGTTCGTGGACGACCCGAGAGAGGCCGTGCACACCGCCGACGCCCTGGTGGCCGACGTCATGCAGACGCTGGCCGCGACCTTCTCCCGGCACAAGCAGGAGCTGGAGAGCCAGTGGAGCCAGGGCGAACGGGTCGACACGGAGGACCTGCGCAAGGCGCTGCGCCACTACCGGTCGTTCTTCAACCGCCTGCTCAGCACCTGATCCCGCCGCCTCTCCCTCCATCGGGTCCATCGGGTCCGTGCGTGTCCTCCGCCGCCGCCGGGGTACCGGCGTGTCGTGCGGAGGACCGCGGCCGCTGAGGGACGATGGGCTGCTCGGACGGCCGGAGAACGGGCTCGGCCCGGAACGGAGGGACGGCGTGGACCAGCGGGTCGCGGGACGGCACCTTCAGGAAACACCCGGACGGCCCGAACGGCCCGGCTCCTCGGGACGACCCGAACGGCCAAGTCCCTCCGAACGGCCTGAGCCCAGTCCCTCCGAACGGTCCGAGCCCAGTCCCTCCGAACGGCCTGAGCGGCCCGGCACCTCGGACCTGTCCGGCCCAGGGGCGGCGGGAGCCGCGGGCTCCCGCCCCGATGGCGGCGACGGCGACGCACGGCGGCGCGTACCCCGCACCGACGCCGTACTGCGCGATCCCCGTCTGGTTCGGGCCGCGCAGCGGCTCGGACCGCGCCCCGTGAAGGCCGCCGTGCGGCAGGCCCAGGACCGGGCACGGCACGGCGCCCTGGCCCCCGAGGACGTACCGGACGCGGCGGTCGCGCTGCTGCCGCCCACCGCCGGGGGACTGCGCCCGGTGATCAACGCCACCGGCGTCCTGCTGCACACCAACCTCGGCCGGGCGCCCCTGTCCGAGGCGGCCCGGCGGGCGGTGCGGGACGCGGCCGGACCCACCGACGTCGAACTCGACCTGGCCACCGGCACCCGGGCCCGCCGCGGCCGTTCCGCGCTGGCCGCGCTGCGCGCCCGGGTGCCGGACGCCGCGGCGGCACACGTCGTCAACAACGGCGCCGCCGCCCTCGTCCTCGCCGCCACCGCGCTCGCCGCGGGGCGGGAGATCGTCATCAGCCGCGGCGAGATGGTGGAGATCGGCGACGGCTTCCGCCTGCCCGACCTGCTGGTCTCCACCGGCGCCCGGCTGCGCGAGGTCGGCACCACCAACCGCACGGACGCGGCCGACTACGCCGCCGCCGTCGGCCCCGGCACGGGCTGCGTCCTCAAGGTCCACCCGTCCAACTTCCGTGTCACCGGCTTCACCCGCGCCGCGCAGACCCGGGAGCTGGCGGCGCTGGGCGTCCCCGTCGTCGTCGACATCGGCTCCGGACTGCTCGCCCCGCACCCGCTGCTGCCCGAGGAACCCGACGCGGCGACCGAGCTGCGGGCCGGAGCGGCGCTGGTCACCGCGAGCGGCGACAAACTCCTCGGCGGCCCGCAGTGCGGCCTCCTCCTCGGCGACGCCGGCCTCGTCGGCACGCTCGCCCGCCATCCCCTGGCCCGCGCCCTGCGCGTCGACAAGCTGACCCTGGCCGCGCTGGAGGCGACCCTGACGGGCCCCGCCACCCCGACCGAGACGGCTCTCACCGCCGACGCGGGCGAGCTGACGCGCCGCGCCGAACGGCTCGCCGCCGCGCTGCGCGGCACCGGAGTCGACGTCCGGGCCGTCGCCTGCGCGGCCGCGGTCGGCGGCGGCGGCGCGCCCGGAGTGGTGCTGCCCAGTGCGGCCCTGTCCCTGCCGGAGCCCTACGCCGCCGCGCTGCGCGCCGGTCCGCGGCCCGTCGTGGGACGCGTCGAGGCCGGGCGCTGCCTGCTGGACCTGCGGGCGGTGCCGCCCGAGGACGACGAACCGCTGGCCGAGGCCGTACGACAGGCCGAGGCAGTACGCCGGGCAGCGGAAAGGTAGGCGGGGCGCCATGCGGGTCCTGGCCACCGCCGGGCACGTCGACCACGGCAAGTCCGCCCTGGTGCGCGCACTGACCGGGATGGAACCCGACCGCCACGAGGAGGAGCGCCGCCGAGGACTCACCCTCGACCTCGGCTTCGTGTGGACGCCCGCCGGACCGGACGGCGAACACCTGGCCTTCGTCGACGTGCCCGGACACGAGAAGTTCGTCGCCACCATGCTCGCCGGGGTCGGCCCGGTGCCCGCCGTGCTCTTCGTGGTCGCCGCCGACCAGGGCTGGCAGGCCCAGTCCGCCGAACACCTGGCGATCCTCGACGCGCTCGGCGTGCGGCACGCCGTGCTCGCCGTGACCCGCGGCGACCTCGCCGATCCCGTACCGGTGCGCGCCGACGCCCTGCGGCGGCTGGCCGCCACCTCGCTGGGCGCCGTGCCGTCCGTCGCGGTGAGCGCGGTCACCGGCGCCGGTCTGGACACGCTGCGCACCGAGCTGACCCGCCTCGCCCGCACCCTGCCGGCGCCGCCGGCCGACGCCGACGTACGGCTGTGGCTGGACCGCGCCTTCACGATGCGCGGCCACGGCACCGTCGTGACCGGCACGCTCGGCGCGGGCACCCTGCGGGTCGGGGACCGGCTGGTCACCTCGGACGGCACGACCGCGCTGCGGGTGCGCGGGCTGCAGTGCCTCCAGGAGCAGCGCACGGACGTCAGCGGCGTCGCCCGGGTGGCGGTCAACGTGCACGGCGCCCCGGACGGTGTCCTCCGCCGCGGCGAGGTGCTGCTGACCCCGGACCGCTGGCTGCTCACCGAGGTCGCCGACGTCCGGATCGGCGGCGTCCCGGCCGGTGAACTGCCCCGGGAGGTCCATCTGCACCTCGGCACGGCGGCCGTCCCGGTGACCGTGCGCCCGCTGGGCGAGGACACCGCGCGGCTGGCACTGGCCCGGCGTCTGCCGCTGCGCGTCGGGGACCGTGCGGTGCTGCGCGAGCCGGGCGGCACCCGGCCGCCCTGCGCCGTGACCGTCCTCGACGTCCGCCCGCCGCGCCTCGAACGGCGCGGCGCGGGCCGGGCCCGCGCGGCGGACCTCGCGCGGATGACCGGCGCACCGGACGGCGCGGCGGAGCTGCGCCGCCGCGGGCTCGTGCGCCGCGCCGAGCTGCTGGCGATGGGGGTGCCCGCGCCGGCCGCGCCGGTCGCCGGTGACTGGCTGGCCGACCCGGAGCACTGGACCGGCCTGCGCGCACGGCTGACCGCCGAGGTCGAACGGCACGCGCGGCAGCACCCCATGGAACCGGGCCTGCCCGCGGAGGCGGCCCGGCACCTCCTCGGCCTGCCCGACCGGACCCTGGTCGACGCCCTCGTCCGCACGCCGGGCGACCACGGACTCGTCTCCGGACAAGGCCGGTTGTACGTCCGAGGCGGCCTCCGCCCGGCCCTGCCCCCGCCCCTGGCAGCCGCCGTCGACGTCCTGCGCGGGGAACTGGAGAAGACGCCCTTCCGCGCCCCCGAGGCCGACCGCCTCGCCGGACTCGGCCTCCACCGCAAGGAGCTGGCGGCGGCCGTCCGCTCCGGCGCCCTGCTGCGGCTCGCCGAGGGCGTGGTCCTGCTGCCGGGCGCCGACACCGAAGCCGCCGCCGTGCTGCGCCGTCTGCCGCAGCCCTTCACCCTCAGCGAGGCCCGCCGGGCCCTGGACACCACGCGCCGGGTCGCCGTCCCCCTCCTGGAACTCCTCGACGCACACGGCCACACCGAACGCCTGGACGACCGGCACCGCCGCTGCCGCCCGCAGGGACACAAGGAAGAAGAGGCGGGAGACGGAGGCGGACGGGAATCGAACCCGCCTGCCCGAGATCCTCGGGCACCTCGGTTTTGAAGACCGGGAGGGCCACCAGGCACCCACACGCCTCCACCGCCCGCTCAGGCTACCGGAAGGGACCCGCATGACGACGACCGGCGAAACGCCCGTACGGCTCACGCAGTTCGCCCACGGAGGCGGCTGCGCCTGCAAGATCCCGCCGGGCGAACTGGAGGAGGTGCTCGGGTCGCTGACGGCGGCGCCGCCGGTGCCCAGCAGGGCCGCGCTGCTGGTGGGAGCGGCCACCGGGGACGACGCGGCGGTCGTACGGCTGCCCGCGGCGGCGGACGGCGGCACACAGGGCATGGCCATGGTGTGCACGGCCGACTTCTTCACACCGGTCGTCGACGACCCCTACGACTGGGGGCGCATCGCCGCGGCGAACGCCCTCTCCGACATCTACGCGATGGGCGGGCGTCCGGTCCTCGCCGTGAACCTCCTCGCCTGGCCGCGCGAGGTGCTGCCCTTCGCACTGGCCCGCGAGGTGCTGCGCGGCGGCCTGGACATCGCCGCCGAGGCGGGCTGCCACGTCGGCGGCGGGCACAGCGTGGACGACCCGGAGCCCAAGTACGGCATGGCCGTCACCGGACTCGCCGACCCGGCCCGGCTGCTGCGCAACGACACCGGCCGCCCCGGAGTGCCGCTGTCCCTGACCAAACCCCTCGGCCTCGGGGTGCTGAACAACCGGCACAAGGCCACCGGAGAGCGGTTCGAGCAGGCGGTGGCCACCATGGTGGCGCTCAACCGGGCGGCCGCCGAGGCGGCGCTGGCCGCCGGTGCCACCTGCGCCACCGATGTGACGGGCTTCGGGCTCCTCGGCCATCTGTACAAACTGGCCCGCGCCTCCGACGTGACCGCGGTCCTCGACACCGCCGCCGTGCCGTATCTGGACGGGGCCCGGCAGGCGGTGCGGGACGGATATGTCAGCGGCGGCACCCGGCGCAACCTGGAGTGGGTGACCCCGTTCACCGACTTCGGCACCACCGACGAGGACACCCGGCTGCTCCTGGCCGACGCCCAGACCTCCGGCGGCCTGCTGGTGGCCGGAGAGGTCCCCGGCGCCCCCGGTGATCGGCGAGCTGTGCCCGCGCGGCACGCACGCGCTCGTTCTCAGATAGCCCCCCGGCAAGGCAGCCCCGGACCGGCACGGAGCTGTGGACGGCACCCGGCCCGGACCGGGCGCGGCTCACAGCTCCGTGCCGGTCCGCTCGTCGATGCCCGCCCGCGCCCGGTAGGCGCGCACCAGCGCCGGGGCCGCCGGGCCCCGCGGGCGGCGGCCGGGGCCGGATGTCCACGGCGAACGCCTTCGTCTCCTGGATGTGGGTGTTCGGGTCCAGGGACAGGTGCACCAGCTCGTTGGCGGCGTCACCGGTGCTGTAGCCGTTGGGACCCCAGTGGTAGGGCAGGCCCACCTGGTGCAGGGTCCGGCCGTGCACCCGCAGCGGTGCCATCCGGTCGGTGACCAGCACCCGTGCCTCGATCACGCCCCGGGCGCTGACGATCGTCGCCCAGCCGGTGTGTTCGAGCCCGCGTTCGGCGGCCAGCTCCGGGGACACCTCGCAGAAGAACTCCGGTTGCAGCTCCGCCAGATACGGCTGCCAGCGGGACATGCCGCCCGCCGTGTGGTGCTCGGTGAGCCGGTAGGTGGTGGCCACGTAGGGGAAGACCTCCGCGCCCGGCTCGCCGCCGCTGGGCTGGTAGCGGTTGTCCGGCACCGGCGGCATCAACTGCCGCACCGGGTTGCGCTGCTGCCCGTACAGCAGGTTCTCGAAGGGCGAGTCCTGCGGTTCGTAGTGCGTGGGCAGCGGCCCGTCGGTGAGCCCCGAGGGCACGTACAGCCACGCCTTGCCGTCGGCCTGCATGATGAACGGATCGGTGCCCGACAGCGCCTCGGGGCCGGTCGCGTCCGGCGGCGGCCGGTGACCGGGGGACTTGTCCTTCTTGAAGTCGGCGACGTCGTGGCCGGTCCACTCCCGCCGGTCCGCGTCCCACCACACCAGCGCCTTGCGCTCGCTCCACGGCTTGCCGTCGGGGTCCGCCGAGGCCCGGTTGTAGAGGATCCGGCGGTTGGCGGGCCACGCCCAGCCCCATTCGGCGGCCACCCAGTCCTGCTCCCGGCCCGGCCTGCGGCGGGCCGCCTGGTTGACGCCGTCGGCCTGGACCCCGCAGTAGATCCAGCAGCCGCAGGCGGTCGAACCGTCGTCGCGCAACTGCTCGTACGAGGACAGCGGCCGGCCCTCGGCGTCCCGGCCGTTGATCTCGGCGAGCACCGCCTCCGCGTCCGGCTCGCCCCACTCGCCCCGCGCGGCGTAGTCCCAGGCCAGATCGAGCACGGGCCGGTCCATGGGCTCCGGCGAACCGGCCAGCTTCTCCCGGACGAGCCGCCCGAGGTGGTAGGTGAACCACAGGTCGCTGCGCGCCTCGCCGGGCGGGTCGACGGCCTTGTGGTGCCACTGGAGCAGCCGCTGCGTGTTGGTGAAACTGCCGTCCTTCTCGGTGTGCGCGGCGGCCGGCAGGAAGAACACCTCGGTGCCGATGTCCTCGGTGCGCAGCTCACCGGACTCGATCTCCGGGCCGTCCTGCCACCAGGTGGCCGACTCGATCAGCGAGAAGTCGCGCACGACCAGCCAGTCCAGGTTCGCCATGCCCAGCCGCTGGAGCTTGGCGTTGGCGGAGCCGACCGCGGGGTTCTCACCCATCAGGAAGTAGCCCTTGCAGGCGCCCTCCAGCTGCGCCATCACCGTCTCGTACGTGGAGTGCGAGCCGGTCAGCCGCGGCAGGTAGTCGAAGCAGTAGTCGTTGCCGGCGGTGGCCGCCTCGCCCCAGTACGCCTTGAGCAGGCTGACCAGGTACGCGCGCATGTTGCCCCAGTAGCCCTTGCGGGCCGCCTCGCCACGCACGAAGGCGTCCAGGTCCTCCTGCTGGTGGGCGTGCGGCATCGGGATGTAGCCGGGCAGCAGGTTGAACAGGGTGGGGATGTCCGTGGACCCCTGGATGGAGGCGTGCCCGCGCAGCGCCAGGATGCCGCCGCCCGGCCGGCCGATGTTGCCCAGCAGGCTCTGGAGCACCGACGCGGCCCGGATGTACTGGACGCCCACGGTGTGCTGGGTCCAGCCGACCGCGTAGGCGAACGCGGTGGTCCGCTCGCGCCCGGAGTTCTCCGTGACCAGCTCGCACACCTGGCGGAACAGCTCCTGCGGCACCCCGCAGACCTGTTCGACCAGCTCCGGCGTGTAGCGGGCGTAGTGCCGCCTGAGCAACTGGAGCACGCACCGCGGATGCGTCATGCTCTCGTCGCGCTCGGGCTCGCCCTCGCCGATGTCGGCGCCGCCCGATCCGTGGGACTCGCCGCGCGCCGCCTCGCTCACCGAGGCGCCGCCGCCGGTGCGCTGCTCGTACTCCAGGTCGCGTTCCCCGGAGGCCGCCTGCATCTCGGTGCCCTCGTACTGCCAGCTGCTGTTGTCGTAGGTGCGGGTGTCCGGGTCGAGCCCGGAGAACACGCCGTCCAGGTCCTCGGCGTCCCGGAAGTCCTCGCGCACCACCACCGGGCCGTTGGTGTAGGCCGCCACGTAGTCGCGGAAGTACGCCCCGGTGCTCAGGACGTGGTTGATGATCCCGCCGAGGAAGGCGATGTCCGAGCCCGCGCGCAGCGGCACGTGCACATCGGCCAGCGCGCTGGTGCGGGTGAAGCGCGGATCGACGTGGATCACCTTCGCGCCCCGGGCCTTGGCCTCCATCACCCACTGGAACCCGACCGGATGGCACTCGGCCATGTTCGAGCCCTGGATGACGATGCAGTCCGAGTTCTGCAGGTCCTGCTGGAAGGTGGTCGCGCCGCCGCGGCCGAACGAGGTTCCCAGACCGGGAACGGTGGAGGAGTGTCAAACACGCGCCTGGTTCTCGATCTGGATCGCGCCCAGCGCGGTGAAGAGCTTCTTGATGAGGTAGTTCTCCTCGTTGTCCAGCGTGGCGCCGCCCAGGCTCGCGATGCCCATCGTGCGCCGGGTGCGCGTGCCGTCGACCTCCCACTGCCAGCCCGCCCGCCGCGCCGCGATCACCCGGTCGGCGATCATGTCCATCGCCGTGTCCAGGTCGAGCCGCTCCCAGCCGGTGCCGTGCGGCCGCCGGTACAGGACGTGGTGCTCGCGGGCGTCCCCGGTGGTCAGCTGGAGGCTGGCCGAGCCCTTGGGGCACAGCCGCCCGCGCGAGATCGGCGAGTCGGGGTCGCCCTCGATCTGCGTGACCCGCCCGTCCTCCACGTACACGTTCTGGCCGCAGCCCACGGCGCAGTAGGGGCAGATCGACTTGACCACCCCGTCCGCGGTGGACACCCGGGGCGTGAGCCGCTCGCTCGGCCCGCTCTTGGCGGCGGCCCCGCGGCCCAGCGGGTCGGTGCCCTTCAGCTGGCGGTAGACCGGCCAGGAGTCGATCCAGGTGCGTACACCCATGACGGGGGCCTCCTTTCCGGTACGGCGCTCGGCCCCGGTACGGCGCTCGGCGGCGCGGTGGCTGCTGAGTACCCTCCGGCGCCCCGGGGAAACCGGCCTCGACGCGGACGGGTCAGCCCGCGCGGGCCCGCAGCCGCTCGCGCTGCGGTACGACGGTGTACCGGGGGTCCTCGGCCGATGCCACGCCCGCGTGGAACACCCCGAAGCGCAGCGCGGCCGACCCGGCCAGCAGGGCCGCCCCCGCGACCACCGCCGCACCGCGACCGCGACCGGACCCCGGCAACCGGCCGCGCCCTCGCCGCCCGCGCCCGCCCGCACCCGTGCCCGTGCACGCCGCCAGCACGGCGCCGCCCGCGGTCAGCAGCTCAGCGGCCCGCAGCAGCCGGTGCGCCCGGCCCTGCTCGAAGACCTCCGCCACCAGACCCATCCGGCGTTTCATCAGCCGGAAGCCGCCCAGCTCCAGCGCGGCGCCCAGCACGGCCGCCCGGCGCGCCGGTCCGGTCTGCGCGAGGGGTGCGCAGACCAGGGCGAGACCGGCCGCCGCGCTCGCCCCGGAGCCCGCGAAGACGAACGGCAGCGTGCGGTAGCCCTCGTGCCAGGCCGGCACCGCCGTGTCCGACAGCAGGACCGCGGTGTACGTGACGACGGCCGGTCCCAGCACGGCCGCCCCGGCGGTGGCACCCGCGCCGAGGAGCCGGAGGCGGCCGGTGACGTCGGCGGCGACGGCGGCCATGGTCAGCGGCGCGTACCCGGCCAGCAGCCAGGATCCGGTGTTCATCGGCGAGGTCGGCTTGAACACGCGCAGCATGTTGAGGAACCGGGCGGGCCGGCCGAGGTCGTGCACCAGCGCGCCCAGGGAGAGCGTGATGGCGCCCGCCGCGCCCGCCTTCGCCACCCGGGCCAGTCCGGGCCGCCCGGTGGCGTGCCCGCCCGCCGCCAGCAGCGACGACCCGCCGGCCAGCCCGCCGAGGTAGAGGTATCCGGCGATGTCGACCGGCTTCCACGTGGGTGCCTTCAGGACCGGCTCGCCGTAGTACGAGGTGAACGCGGCCTCGGGGACCATCGGCCGCTCCCCGCGCCCGCGCCGCCGCCCTCCTCCGCGGCGTCCGCCCGCCGCTCTCCCGGAGGGGGCGGGCGCGAGCGCGTCGCGGCCGGGGCGCGCGCCCTCGACGCCCTCCCGGGTGACGTCCGACCGCCGCCGGTCCGGCCGCTCCGGCCCGTTCATCGCGGCCTCCGGGCGAAGGCGGCGGCGCCCAGCAGGGCGAGCGAGGCGGCGGCCGTCGCCGCGTGCCTCCACATCGCGGCCAGGTCCCGGGTGGTCACGACCGGGTCGGGCGGCAGACCGTAGACCTCGGGCTCGTCGAGCAGCAGGAAGAACGCCCCGTCGCCGCCGACCCCGTCCTCGGGGTCCTCGCCGTAGAGCCGGGCCTCGGTGACACCGGCCGTGTGCAGCCGCGCCACCCGGGCGGCGGCCCGCTCGCGCAGCTCGTCCAGCGGGCCGAACTGGATGGAGTCGGTGGGGCACGCCTTGGCGCACGCCGGTTCCATCCCGGCGCCGAGCCGGTCGTAGCACAGGGTGCACTTCCAGACCCGGCCGTCCTCCTTGCGCTGGTCGATCACCCCGTACGGGCAGGCCGGCACGCAGTAGCCGCAGCCGTTGCACACGTCCTGCTGGACCACGACCGTGCCGAACTCGGTGCGGAACAGCGCCCCGGTGGGGCACACGTCGAGACAGGCCGCGTGGGTGCAGTGCTTGCACACGTCGGAGGACATGAGCCAGCGCAGTTCGGTGCGTCCCTCGGGGGCGGGCGGCGCGGCGGGGGAGAGCGCGGGGTCGTCGAGCGCGCGGGCGGCCTCGAAGGCGTCGAAGCCGCCGTGGCCGCCGCCCTGCCCGCCGGCACCGTGGCCGGCGGGGCGCTGCT
Organism: Streptomyces sp. PL-25; assembly: GCF_058344915.1. Taxonomy (NCBI): domain Bacteria; kingdom Bacillati; phylum Actinomycetota; class Actinomycetes; order Kitasatosporales; family Streptomycetaceae; genus Streptomyces; species Streptomyces sp. PL-25. Next base: position 488,903 of record NZ_CP136997.1, on the reverse strand, counting down.
GCTCGATGAAGGCCACGTGCCGCCAGGTGTCCGCGCCCAGACCGCGTGTGTTGTCGTAGGACATGCCGGTCAGTTCCAGGCCGTCCTCGGGGACCGAGTTCCACTCCTTGCACGCCACCTCGCACGCCTTGCAGCCGATGCAGACGGAGGTGTCGGTGAAGAAGCCCACGCGCGGCGGTGCGTCGGGGTACCCCGCCGCCCGCGCCACGTCCGGCTGCGGGCCGTACAGCTGGTTCGCGTGGTTCGCGGTCGTCTGTGGCCTCTGCGGCATCTGTGGCCTCCTCGCTCGGCGCGCACCCGGTGCTCGCGGACGGGCGCGCGACGGGTGCCCGGGGACCGTACGGCCGAAACCACCGTGTCCCCGGACGGCCGACCGCTGTCCGGAGACTCAGGCTCCGGGCGCCTCATCCGGCGGCAGGTGCGCGTTGTGCCAGGCGATGGCACGCCGGATCTCCGGTTCGTGCAGACCGGTGCGGCAGCCGAGCCGTTCCATGGTGAGCACCGGAGTGCCGCCGCTCAGCGCGCGCTCGATCTTCGCGGCCCACAGCTCCTCCTGCACGAAGGGCCGGTGCCGGTAGCGTTCACGGACGACGGCCAGGTGCGCCTCGCTGCACGCGGTGACGAGGCGCAGCCCGTCGAACCAGTCGTCGGTGGGGTGGACGGCCGAGGAGTCGGGCACCCGTCCCCGCACCGCCTCGCACGCGGGGAAGGTGAGCGCGCACAGATCGCACAGCTCCAGCGCCACGGGCTCGGCGGGCCGCGCCCGCCGCCTGCCCCTGCCGCCCCTCGCGCCCCTCACGTCCCCCGTGCCCTTCCTGCGCTTCCAGCGCTTCCACATGGTGGCTCCCGCACACGGCTAGGTCAGGACAAGGGGTTGCCCGCCCGGCCGGTGCCGAAACCGCCGGCCGCCTCGACCGGTGCGGAACGCGCCGCGCCGGATCCGGCCGCCGCGTCCGACGCCCGCGCGGCGGCCGTGGTCGCGCCCGCCGCCGTCTCGGCGGCCAGGGCGGCGACGGCCGCGGCCGGGCCCCGGCGTTCGTACACGCCCCGCAGCCGCCGCGCCGCGCTGCCGTCGGCCAGGGCGAGTTCCAGCAGCTCCCGTACGGCGTCCCAGTCGCCGTACGCCTCCAGCACCGGCCGGAGCCGGGCCAGCAGGGTGTGCAGGACCGTGCGGGCGGGGGCCGGGCGCAGGGTGACGGGATCGGTGAGCGGCCCTTCGAGACCCGAGCGCGCCGCCTGCCAGGCGGCGGCCCGCAGCCACTCGTGCCGGCCGTCGCAGCCGGGGTGCTCGCGCCGGGCGAGCCGGGCGCAGGCGTCGTGGACGAGGGCCCGGAACAGACCGGCCACCAGCACCACCGTCGTCACACGCGGGCAGGCGTCGCAGATCCTCAGCTCCAGCGTGCGCTGGTGCGCCGAGGGGCGGACGTCGTAGTAGACCATCCCGGGGTCACTGATGACGCCCGAGCGGATGAGGTCCGCAAGCAGGGCGTCGTAGGAGGCGGCACCGGAGTGGCAGCCCGCCGGGCCCGCGGTCGGCCAGCGCTGCCACAGCATCGTCCGCCAGCTCGCGTACCCGGTGTCCGCGCCCAGCCAGTACGGGGAACTCGCGGAGAGCGCCAGCAGCGGGGCGAGCCACGGCCCGACCAGGCACATGGCGCGTACGGCGGTGTCCCGGTCGGGCACGTCGACATGCACCTGCGCACTGCAGATCAACTGCTCGTCGGCGAGCCGCCGGTACTGGTCGGCCATGCGCTGGTAGCGCGGGTCGGGGGTGACGTCGCCCCGGGCCGGGGCGGCCAGCGGGACGGTGCCCGCGGCCACCGCCGTGAGCCCGAGGGCGGACGCGGCGGCGGCCAGCCGCCGCCGGGACGCGGTGAGGTCGGCCAGCAGCCCTTCGAGGGTGGCGTGCACCCCGCTGTTGCTCTCCACGACGGACCGCTGGAGCTCCGGCGCGTACCCGGGCCCGCCCAGCCGTTCGAGCACGGCGCCCGCCCGGGGCACCAGACGGCCCGTCTCCGCGTCGACGAGGTGGAACTCCTCCTCGGCACCGATGCGCAGCGTCACTGTGCCTCCCCGCTCCTGTGGTCCGGGTGCCGTCCGCTTCCCCTCCTCGCCTTCCTCACCTTCCTCGCCTTCCTTGCCTTCCTCGCCTTCTCCGCCCCGCTCGTCCCGCCGGTCAGCGCATGGCGTGGTAGGCCGCCGCGGTCGTCAGGCCGTACACCAGGTGCGGGACGATGTCGGACACCCAGGACGCCAGGTCCCAGGAGCCCGGATCGGTCAGCCGGAGCGCGGTCGCGGGCGCGTTGGCGCCCGCCATGACGGCGGCGCCCAGCAGCGGCCCCGCCACCAGCACCGGCAGCGGCCGCCGGGGCCGCAGCAGGCCGTAGGCCACGCCCGCGCCGATCCCGGTGGCGTACCCCATGAGCGCCCCCGCGGCCTGGCTGCGGTTCTCGCGCTCCTCGCCCTGTCCCAGCGGCACCCCGGCGCGGCCGGCCAGCCGGTCCGCGACCTGCGCCGGGACGGTGCTGGCCGCCCGTCCGCGCAGCAGCATGTCGCCGTACGAGACCAGGTCGAGCGCGAGTGTGCCCGCGGCACCCGCCAGCAGGCCCTTGGTGATCGAGTGCATCCCGGCTGCTCCCTTGCTCGGCAGACACCCCGGGTTCCCCTGTGAGCGCGGCGAAACAGTGTCAGACCTGCGGAAAAGCCCAGACACGACGCGACCGGCGGCGACCCGGGGAGCGCCCGCCGGACACGCGCGCCGCCACCGGACCGCCGTTCGGGGACGACCGGGTTCCGGACCCCGCTCAGTTCCACAGGGGGTAGGTCACCGTGCGCTCGTACCCGGCCGGCCGCGCGCCCGGGAAGACGAGGGTGAGCTGCGTGAAGTGCTGGACCCGCGGGTGCTTCTTCCAGGGCTCCGCGCGGTCGAGCCGCACGACGACCGGGTACGAGTGGAAGGTGCCGGCCGCGCAGTACGGCTTGCAGTCGTTGACGACGTTGACGCCCCGGGCGACCGCCGCGCGGCCGTCCCACCTCGTCCAGCGCAGCGAGGACAGGCGGCTGTTGCCGTCACCGCAGGCCAGGATGAACGCCTCGGGCCGCGCCCGCGGCTTCCACAGGCAGTCCACGAAGACGGGCTGCCGGTGCCATGTGTGTCCGGCCGCTGTCGGTGTCGCCGGTGCCGCTGAGGCCGCGGAGACCGTTCCCAGAGCCGCGCTGAGCACTACGGCTGCACCGAGTGTGACTGCTGTCCTCACTGTGTGTCCGCCCATGTTCCGCTCCCGGCGACGACGTCAGAACCTTCCAATGACGCTACGACGGGGCGCAGGGACGCACCACTCGGACGGAGCAGCAGCACCACTCGCACGGGGGACGTGCGTCACCCGGACGGAGGAGGCGGCGGCCGCTCAGTCCGGTGCGTGCCGGGGCGCGGCGGTCGGGCCGAAGGGCGGGCCGCCGTCCGGGCCGGACTGGCAGGTGCCGCACAGTTCGTGCCGGCCGTCATGGGTGACGACGGTCCCCCAGCCCAGGCAGTGCTCGCAGTCGCGGGCCGGACCCAGGTCGGGGCGGGGCGGCGGGGTGGGGCTGTGGTGGGCTCCGTACGCCATGCGGGGGCGGCTCCTCGAGATCGCGGTGAGTCGCGGTGCGTCGCGATGACAACGTTGACTATTTTGTCTGATTTTTTTGAGTTGTCCAGAAGTTTCCTCCGTGGAACCTCCGTGCGACCGAAATCCACCGCAATCCACTGCAATCCGCCGCAATTCATCGGAAGCTGCCCGCATCCGTCGGGAGTCCGTCGGCCGTCGGCCGGTACCGGTCAGGGCAGTACGCCGTCGATCGCGATGTTCAGATGCCGCGGGCCGCGCAGCACCGCGTTCTGCCGGTACGGCGGCGGGTCCTCGACGAGCCGGGGGTTGTCCAGGCGCCGGGCCAGCGCGGTGAGCGCGATCTGGGTCTCCAGCCGGGCCAGCGGGGCGCCGAAGCAGACGTGGACGCCGCTGCCGAACCCGAGGTGCTGGATGTCGCCGCGGTCCGGGTCGAACCGGTCGGGGTCGGTGAAGCGCTCCGGATCCCGGTTGCCCGCGCCCAGGACCAGCCAGATCCGCGAGCCCTTGGGGATGGTCACCCCGCGCAGCTCGATGTCGGTGATACAGGTGCGCGAGGGCACCAGCTGGACCGGCGGCTCGTAGCGCAGCAGTTCCTCGACGATACCGGCCGACAGCCCCGGGTCCTCGCGCAGCCGCCGCAGGTGCTCCGGGTACCGCAGCAGCGTCAGCATGCCGTTGGTGATCAGGTTGACCGTCGTCTCGTGGCCCGCGATCAGCAGCAGCACGGCCGTGCTGAGCACCTCCATCGTGGACATGGCGCCGTCCGGGCCGTGACCGGACATCAGGTCGGACAGCATGTCGTCGCGGGGCTCCTTGGCGCGCTGCTCCGCCAGACCGGCCAGGTACATGCCGAGCTGGACCCGCGCCTCCTGCGCGGCGCGCTGGACCGGGGCCCCGGGGTCGTTGCGCGAGTCCGGGTCCAGACCGGTGACGATCGGGTCGACCCAGGCGCGGAAGCGCGGTTCGTCCTCGCGCGGCACCCCGAGGAGCCGGCAGATGACGGTCACCGGGAAGGGGTAGGCGAACTGGTCGACGAGGTCGATCTCCCGCTCGTCGCCCAGTTCGTCGAGGAGTTCGGCGACGATCCGGCCGAGCTCCTCGCGCATGTCGTCGATCCGGTGCGGCCGGTGCGGCGGCCCGAACGAGCTGTTGGCGATCCGGCGCAGCCGGTCGTGCTCGGGCGGGTCGAGCCGGATGAAGCTCGGCGGCAGCCCCGTGGCCTCCGGCTCCGACAGCTCGTCGGCGCCCGGGGCGGTGAGGTTGCCCGCGTCCGAGCTGATCCGGGGGTCGTGCAGCAGTCCCAGGATGTCGTAGTAGGAGCTGACGACGTACGGGCCGCCCTCCTCCTCGTGCAGCACCGGCGTCCTGCGGAGTTCCGCGTAGAGCGGGTAGGGGTCGGCACGGCTGGAGTAGTCGGTGATCCGGCGCAGCAGCGACGGTTGCGTCATGGGAGGTCCTCGGGTGGGGAAGGAGGGGCGGGGCTCGGGCCGTGCGGCGGTCAGTGGCGGGACGGGGTGAACACCAGGCGCCGGTCGGCGGGGGAGTATCCGCTGAGCGTCACCGTCGGGCCGTGCGTCGGCAGGGACGGGTCGGGGAAGTCGGCCGGCATCGCCTTGCGGCCCTCGGGACGGCGGTCCATCGTCGGGTACTCCACCGGGAACGGGGCGCCCGTCTCGATCTGCCGTTCGTAGAACTCCAGCCAGCGCGTGTTGTCGAAGCTCACGGCGGCGATGACGCGGCCCTGGTAGCCGTAGACGCCGACGAAGCGCCGCTCGGTGAGCGAGCCCTGCGTGATCATGATCTGCTCGCCCATGGACGGCACGCCCACGGACTTGATGTTCACACCGAACTGCGACGACCAGAAGGCGGGCACCCACATGTGCGGGATGCGGTCCGAACTGGCGCTGATCATGTTGTGCGCGGCCACCTCCGCCTGGGCGACGGCGTTGCCCCAGTGCTCCAGCGACAGGAACTGGTAGCTGAACAGCGGATGCGGGGAGCGGGCCACGTCCCCGGCCACGTACACGTCGTCGGTGACGATGCCCCGGAAGTCGAAGGCCCGGCAGCCCGCGTCACAGGCGATGCCACGCGGACCGGCGCCGAGCCCCGAGCCGGTCAGCCACTCGGTGTTGCGGGTCGCGCCCAGGCAGACCACCACGAGGTCCGTCTCGACGACGCTGCCGTCGGACAGGTGGGCGGCCCGCACCCGGCCGACCGGGCTGCCCTCCAGGCCGGTGACCATGACGCCGGTGCGCAGATCCACCCCGTGGTCGTGGTGGAGTTCCGCGGCGACGGCGCCGACCACGCCGCCCAGAGCGCCCACCAGCGGCGCGTCGGCCCGCTCGGCCACGGTGACCGGAATGTCCTGGTCCCGGCAGGCGGAGGCGATCTCCGAACCGGTGAACCCGGCGCCGATCACGAACACCCGGCGCGGACCGGCCTTCAGCCGCCGGTGCAGCCGGACGGCGTCGTCCCGGGTGCGCAGCACGAAGACCCCGTCGAGCTGGGCCTCCTCCTCCTTGGGCCAGGGCCGGGCGCGCACCCCGGTCGCGATCAGCAGCCGGTCGTAGGGCACCTCGTCGCCGTCGGCGAGCCGGACCCGCTGGGCGGCCAGGTCCAGCCCGGTCGCGGCCGTGCCCAGCCGCCAGACGGCGTCGACGTCGCGGCGCCGGGGCAGGTCGGTGCGGTCCGGCGCCGCCTTGCCCAGCAGGACCGCCTTGGACAGCGGCGGCCGGTCGTACGGCTGGTACGGTTCGTCGCCGATCATGGTCAGCGAGCCGCGGAAGCCTTCCGCGCGCAGGGTCTCGGCGGCCCGCAGACCGGCCAGCGAGGCGCCCACCACGACGATGCGGCCCTCGCGGCGCAGCCACTCGTGGAACTGCTCAGCGGGCATCGGGCGCCCCCTTTCCCGCCGCGGCCGCCGGCTCGGCCGGACCGCCGAGACCGTCGGCGGTGATCGCCTGCACCGGGCAGGCGGCGACCGCGCGGGCCACCTTCTCCCGCTGTTCGTCGTCGGCCCAGGGGCTGTAGACGAGCGACTCCTCGCCGTGCATCGTGAACACGTCCGGCGCGAGGAACGCGCACTGAGCGTAGCCCTGGCATCTGTTGAGATCGACGACAAGCCTCATCGGTGACCCGCCCTTCCGGCGGCCAGGTCCTCGGGGACCACCCGTTCGGCGGGCGCCCTCGGACGGCGGTCATCTCCCCTCGGACAGCATCCCGGGCCCGGCGGCCGGTCCGCGCGCCGGAACCGTCCGTCGGAGTGACGGGCCGCCGCGCTCAGTCCGCCGTCGCGGCGACCGGCCCGGCGCGCCCGGCCACCGCGAGGATGTACGCGCTCAGCACCAGCGCCCAGGCCGGGAAGACCAGCTCGGCCCAGGGCACGGTCGAGGAGGCGAACAGCAGGGTCAGCGCGGCGAGCAGTCCGAGCACGGTCAGCCAGCGGGGCAGGATCCGCAGCCGGTGTCCCATCACCGACAGCGAGCAGGTGAAGACCGCCGCCATCCGCATCGCGTACCCGGTCATCAGCTCGTGGGCCAGTCGGCGGCCGAACTCCCAGGCGGCGGGGGAGGCCACCGCGCCGGAGGACGGGTGCGGGGCAGCCACGACGGCGCTCGCCGCCGCCGCTGCCCCGAACATGGTCGCGACGAAGACGAGCCCGCTGCCCAGGAACACGGTCGCCAGGAACTTGTCCTCGGCCGCCCCCACATGGGTGCGCACGACGCCGGTGAACCACAGGAAGAGGATCCCGGCCAGCGGCACCAGGGCGAGGGCCGCCCGGACCGCGTCCCGCCGCGCGGGATCGGTGCGGACCGGCGCCGTCGCCGCGTCCGCGCCCTCCGGGATCCCCAGCCGGATCAGCACGATCGCCGCCGCGAGCAGCAGCGCGAACAGCACCCCGGCCAGCCCGGCCGCGCGCGGGGTGCGCAGCGCCCGCCGGGCCGGTGTGCCCGCACCGGTCGTCACCTGCGGTAGCCGAGGATCGTCATCATGCCGGACTCGGAGTGGTACTGGTTGTGGCAGTGCAGCATCCACAGGCCCGGGTTGTCGGCGTAGAAGTCGGCGACCAGCTTGCGGTGCGGCAGCACGATCGCCGTGTCCTTGCGTGTGCCGATGTCGTTGAGGCCGGTCAGCGCGAACGTGTGGCCGTGCAGATGCAGCGGGTGCCACATGTCGGTGGCGTTGATCAGGGTGAGCCGGACCCGTTCGTCCTGGCGGACGGCGTGGCGGTGCTCGGTGGAGTAGGGCTGGTGGTCGAAGGCCCAGTTGTAGTCCTTCATGTTGCCGGTCAGCCGGATGCGGATCTCCCGGTCCGGCTTCTCGTCGCTCAGGGCCACCGACTCGTGCGGCTTGAGGCTGTGGGCCGGGAGCAGGAGGCCGTCCAGCTCGTCCGGGTGGACGGAGGGCGCGGGCAGGCTCTTGCCCTGGTCGGTGCGGAGCACGGCCAGCGCCTTCGCCCGGTCGCCCTTGCCCTCGGCCAGCGCGACCAGCGGGAAGGTGCCGTCCTTGACGGTGACGAGCACGTCGTAGCGCTCGGCCATGCCGATGAGCAGCGCGTCGGTGTCGCGGTGCTCGACCGGGTAGCCGTCGGTGTGCGTGACCGTCATCCGGTGGCCGCCCAGCGCCACCCGGAAGGCGGTGTCGGCGCCCGCGTTGATGAGCCGCAGCCGCACCCGGTCCCCGGGCTTGGCCCGGAACACCTGCGCGGACTGCGGCAGCCGCCCGTTGATCAGGTAGTACGGGAAGTCCACATTGCCGCCCATGCCGTCCAGGAGACGGCTGTGGGACTGCCGCAGGATGCGGGACGGGCCGCCCGCCGCCCTGCGCAGCGGCGCGCTCCGGCCGCCGGACGGACGCGGACTGCCGGAACCTTCCTGCTGATGATCGCCGCCCATCTCCATGCTCATCGCCGGATGCTTGCCGCCGTGCAGCTGCGCCAGCACGCCGTCCGGGGTGGAACCCTCCACCCCGTCCACCCAGTCGTCCAGGACGACGACCCACTCCTTGTCGTAGGACAGCGGTTCCTTGGGGTCGTCCACGATCAGCGGCGCGTACAGCCCCCGGTCGGGCTGCATGCCCTCGTGGGAGTGGAGCAGGTACGTGCCCGGGTAGGACACCGCGAAGCGGTAGCGGAACTCCTCGCCGGGCTTGATCCCGGGCTGGGTGAGGCCGGGCACACCGTCCATGTCGCAGCGCAGCCGGACCCCGTGCGAGTGCAGCGTCGTCGCGACGGGCAGCCGGTTGGCGAGCGTGAGGTCCAGGATGTCGCCCTGTGTCACCCGGATCTCCCGGCCGGGCAGCCTGTCGCTGTACGTCCACGTCCGGAACGAGCGTCCGCCCACGTCGCACGTGGCCTCGGCGGCGGTGAGGCGGAAGGTGCGCACCGGTCCCGTGCCGCGCTTGCGCTCGGCGGCCAGCACCTCGGGGTCGGACGGGTTCACGTACCCCTTGGGGCCTTTGGGGACGAAGGGGCGGTGGCCGCCGTCCGCGGTGCCGGAGCCCTGGACGGTTCCCGGGTGCGGACCCGTCTCCGAGGAGGAGCCGGACCCCGAGCAGGCTCCCAGGAGACCCGAGCCGGCAGCCATGATCGAGGCACTGAGCAAGGTGCGCCGCGTAGGTGTGTGCATGAATGAATAACACACGTTTTATGGCGATATGTGGGAGAACTGGGGCGGCGCGTCCGCTGATCTCGACGGTCAATTTCCGCGCGGTGGCCCCGGCCTTCGGGGGTGGTCACCCGGTCGGCCGAAAGGGGCGCGTGGCGGTGCGCGCGGCAGCCGGTACCGCACCCGGCGGCACGGAGGGCGCCGGTCCGCCGGATCCCCGGTGCCGTCCGGCCCGCGTGCACCAACCTGCCGTCCTTCGCGGCACGTTGGCCGGAACCGGCCTCTCGCCGGCCCCATGCGGCGCCGCCCGGTACGACGGAGCGGCGGCGGGAACCCGGTCCGAGGTCCTGCCGCCGCCGCTGTCACGTCAGTTGACGCGTGCCGCCGCCCTGCGCGTGTTGTTGTACAGGCGCAGCAGATGCTTCGCCACGGGGCAGGGCGCGGCGTCGGCACGGCACTGGCGGCACGTCTCCAGATGGTTGCGGTAGTCAGAATGCGCTTGCGGCAGAGCATCGCCCTGGGGCGGCATGAGGATCCTCGCACGGGGGGTTCGGACGGCGAACGGCGCTCAACTCGGCTGTACGGAGCACCTGGAGCCAAAGTTGATCACGTTACTGCCGGTAGGGGAAAGCGGCATCAGGCCACGCTGCGCCACGCCGAACCCCATGACCGGCCGGTCCCGAACGACAGGTCCTAGCCCTAGCCGCTCTGCCGCCCGGAGTACGCCCACCAGCGGCCCTCGTGCCGGTTCACCGCGATCGGCCGGCCGAAGCAGGACGTCAGCCGGTCGCCGGTGAGCACCTCCGCCACCGGCCCGCTGGTCAGGATGCGGCCCTCGCGCAGCAGCAGCGCGTGGCTCACTGCGGGGAACAGCTCCTCCAGATGATGGGTGACCGTCACGGTCGCGAGCCGCGGACGCCCCTCGGCCAGCCGGTGCATGGCCTCCACCAGGTCCTCCCGGGAGGGCAGGTCGAGGGCGTTGAACGGCTCGTCCAGGAGCAGCAGCGCGGGCTCGGCCATCAGCGCCCTGGCGATCAGGATCCGGGCCCGCTGCCCACCCGAGCAGACGCCGTACGGCCGGTCGGCCAGCTCCTTGATCTCCAGCTCGGCCAGCAGCGCGCGGGCACGCTCGCGCACCTCGTCGTCGTAGGACCGCCACAGCGGCTGCACCGTGCCGGTGTGGCCGGTGAGGACCACCGTGTGGGCGTCGAGGTCCTGCGGCACGCGCTGCGCGGAGGTGACGTGTCCGATCCGGGCCCGCAGCTCCCGCACGTCGACCCGGCCGAGCCGGGCGCCGAGCACCTCGACACTGCCGGAGGTGGGGTGCATGAGCGCGCCGAGCAGCCGCAGCAGCGTGGTCTTGCCCGCGCCGTTGGCGCCCAGCAGCGCCCAGTGCTCGCCGGGCCGGACCGTCCAGTCGACGCCGTCGAGGATCACCTGGTCGGTGGTGTAGCGGCGTACGCCCACCTCGCGGAGCGCCACGACGGCCTCCGGTCCGTGCGGCGCTGTGCGTTCCGTCGTCTCCTCGGCCATCCCAGGGCTCCCCTTCGGTGCGTGCGGTCCCCGTCCGTCGGCACGACAGACAGTAGATGCATCCGGCACCTTGTCGCCGGTCCGTCCGGTTCGTGGACGCCGGCTCAGGCGGCGAGGTCCCGGGTGTCGCCCATGACCACGACCGGGTGGAGGCGCGGGTCGAGCGTGCGCAGCAGGTAGCGCATGGCGTCCTCGGACTGGCTCACGCAGGCGGAGGTGCCGCTGCCGTGGTCCATGTGCAGCCAGATGCTGCCGCCCTTGTGCTGTCCCTCGGGCCGGGTGGGGTCCTCCGGCGAGGTGCCGCGCACCCGGTTGTAGTCGATGGCGATGACGTAGTCGAAATCGTGCCAGGAGTTCTTGTTCCAGGAGTGCGGCGCCTGGAAGGAGGCGGACCTGGTGTACGGCAGCCGGGCCCCCGGATCGGCCAGCACCCCGCCCGCGTCACTCAGCGTGAACACGCCCACGGGGGTGCGCTGGTCGCCCTCGTGGTGGTCGGCCGTCCAGCCGTTGCGGCCGTTGTGCGCGGGCCAGGAGCGCTCCTGCCGCCAGCCGGAGCCCTGCCGGGTGAAGAGCCGCACCGTCGCGTCGGGGGAGTCCGGCCCGGCGCCGTAGACGGCGACCACCTGGCGGGTGGCGGCCGGGACCTGCCGCCAGAGCCGGTCGCCGATGCCGGGCACCCGGGCCGGTGCCGTGCCGTGCGGAGCGGCGGCCGTCCCGCTCGCGCCGCCGTTCCCGCCGCCCTTCGCCCTGGAGTGGCCCGAGCCGCCGCACCCGGTCAGGGACACCGCGAGGGCTCCGCAGGCCACCGTCGCGGCAGCCGTCCGTATCGCACCGCTCTTCCGCATGGCGCCCATGATGGCACCGCGCCCGCCCGGTCCGGCCCGCGGGCCCCCACCCGGCGTGTCACCCGAATGGCCCTCCGTGACTGCGTGCCTACGGCTGATCGGGTGTCTTCTGGAGTCAGAGAGGCGTCCATCAAGGGAGCCGATCATGTATGAGATGTGTGCAGGAGCCGAGGAACCGGGCGGCGCGCCGGTGTGGCATGTCATGGCCAAGAACACGGTGACCACGCTCTGCGGGCGGCGGCTCGGCCGGCGCGTCGACGGGGCGAACGCGCAGCGGGCCGGTCACTGTTCCTCGTGCATGGCCCTGTTCGGGAAGCTGATGACCGCTCCGCCGGCCGTCGGTTCTCCCGCCGGCACGGACCACTAGCGGTCCGGGTCCGTGGCCGGAGGGCCCCGTCCGCCCGGGACACCACTCGGGCGGACGGGGCCCTTCCGGCGCCCGGGGGCGGCACCTCGGGACACCGGGACGCCATGACGACCCATGACGACCCGTGGCGGACGACCCACGACGGCCATTTGCCTAACATCTTTAGGCGCGGGCACAATCCCTTCAGGGAACAGAAGGGAGCACTGTGCCACGCGCGGGACTCACCACCGACCGCCTGGTCCGGGCCGGGGCGGAACTGGCCGACGAGGTCGGCTTCGAACAGGTGACCGTCTCGGCGGTCGCCAGGCGGTTCGACGTCAAGGTCGCGAGCCTGTACTCGCATCTGAAGAACTCCCAGGACCTCAAGACCCGCATCGCCCTGCTCGCCCTGGAGGAACTGGCCGACCGGGCCGCCGAGGCGCTGGCCGGACGGGCGGGCAAGGAGGCGCTGGCCGCCTACGCCGACGTCCTGCGCCGGTACGCCCGTGAGCACCCCGGCCGCTACACCGCCGCCCGGCTCCCGCTCGACGCGGAGACGGCCGCCGCGAGCGCGGGCGTGCGGCACGCCCAGATGACGCGGGCCGTCCTGCGGGGCTACGACCTGGCGGAACCGCAGGAGACCCACGCCGTCCGGCTGCTCGGCAGCGCGTTCCACGGCTATGTGAGCCTGGAGCTGGCCGGCGGATTCAGCCACAGCGCGCCCGACTCCGGCCAGACCTGGTCCTGGATCCTGGACCGGCTGGACGCGCTGCTGCGCGACCCCGCCACCCGCTGAAGCCGCCGTCTCAAGGACCGGTACCGGCCGACGAACATCCGCCCAACCCGTGACGACTCGGGCGTGTCGGTGCTACAAAGGCCGCATGGCAGACCGTTTTGCCCGTCTTCGACGGATACCGGGGCGGTCGCTGGCGGGAAAGAGTCCGCGAAGCGTTGCCGGACAGGTGTTCGTTCTCCAGGTGGCCCTCGTGGTACTGCTGGTGATCGGCGCCGTCCTCGCTCTCCTCCTCCAGTCGCAGCGGGACACCAGTGCCGAGGCCAGACGCCGCTCCGTCGCCGTCGCCCAGACCTTCGCCCATGCCCCCGGTGTCGTCGCCGCGCTGCGCGGGCCCACCCCCTCGGCCGTGCTCCAGCCGCTGACGGAGGCGGGCCGCCGGACCGCGGGCGTCGACTTCATCGTCGTCATGGACACCCACGGCATCCGCTACACCCATCCCCTGCCCGACCGCATCGGCCGGCGCTTCGTCGGCACCATCGGCCCGTCGCTGGCCGGTCAGGTCCGCACCGAGAGCGTGCACGGGCCGCTCGGGCAGGAGGTCCAGGCCATCGTCCCGGTCGAGGACACCGGCGGCCATGTGGTCGGCCTGGTCTCCGCCGGGCTGAAGGTCAAGAACGTCACCGGGCAGGTCTACCACCAGATCCCGATCATCCTGACCGCCGGAGCCATCGCCCTGGGCCTGGCCACCGCCGTGACCGCCCTGGTCGGCAGGCGGCTGCGCCGCCAGACCCACAGCCTCGGCCCGGACGAGATGACCCGCATGTACGACCACCACGACGCGGTCCTGCACTCCGTGCGCGAAGGCGTGCTCATCGTCGGCGGCGACGGCCGGCTGCTGCTGGCCAACGACGAGGCCCGGCGGCTCCTGGACCTCCCGCCGGACGCCGAGGGCCGGCCGGTGGCCAAGCTCCCGAAACTGGAGCCGGAGACCGCGGCGCTGCTCGCGTCCGGCCGGGAGGCCACCGACGAGGTCCATCTCGCCGGCGGACTCCTGCTCGCCGTCAACCAGCGCCCCACCGACCGCGACGGAGGACCCGCGGGCACCGTCGTCACCCTGCGTGATTCCACGGAACTCCAGGCGCTGTCCGGCCGCGCCGAGGTCGCCCGGGAACGGCTCAACCTCCTCTACGACGCCGGGCTCGGCATCGGCACCACCCTCGACATCGCCCGCACCGCCGACGAACTCGCCCAGGTCACCGTGGACCGCTTCGCCGACTTCGTCACCGTCGACCTCGACGACGCCGTCCTGTGCGGCGAGGAGCCGGAACCCGCCTCCGCCGGGATGCGCCGTGTCGCCGTGCGCGGCGTACGGGACGACCATCCCCTCTACGAGAAGGGCCGGCTGATCGACTTCGTGCCCACCACTCCGCAGGCCCGCGGCTACGGCACCGGAGTGTCCGAACGGCTGCCCGACCTGGCCTCGGCGGCCGGCTGGCAGGCACAGGACCCCGAGCGCGCCGGGCGGATCGTCGACTACGGCATCAACTCGCTGATCACCGCACCGATCCGGGCCCGCGGCGCGGTGCTGGGCGTGGCCAACTTCTGGCGCTCCAAGGAGCACGGCCCCTTCGAGGAGGAGGAGCTGTCGCTGGCCGAGGAACTCGTGGCCCGCGCCGCCGTCAGCATCGACAACGCCCGCCGCTTCACCCGCGAGCACGCCCTCGCCGTCACCCTCCAGCGCAGCCTGCTGCCGCGGGCCCTGCCCGAACACGGCGCCGTCGAGGCCGGCTACCGCTACCTGCCCGCCCAGTCCGGCGTCAGCGGCGACTGGTTCGACGTGATCCCACTGCCCGGCGGCCGGGTGGCCCTCGTCGTCGGGGACGTGGTCGGCCACGGTCTGCACGCCGCCGCCACCATGGGCCGCCTGCGCACCGCGGTGCACAACTTCTCGACCCTCGACCTGCCTCCCGACGAACTGCTGAGCCACCTCGACGACCTGGTCGGCCGCATCGACCAGGACGAGGACTGCCCCGAGACCGCGGCCAACGTCGTCGGCGCCACCTGCCTGTACGCGATCTACGACCCCGTCTCCCGCCGCTGCGCCATGGCGCGCGCCGGACACCTGGCCCCCGCGCTGGTCCGCCCGGACGGCACCGTCACCTTCCCCGACCTGCCCTCCGGACCGCCGCTCGGCCTCGGCGGCATGCCCTTCCGCACCGCCGAACTGGAACTGGAGGAGGGCACCCAGCTCGCCCTGTACACCGACGGCCTCATCGAGGACCGCCGCCGCGACCTGGACGAGGGGATGGAACTGCTGCGCCGGGCGCTGGCCGGACACCCCGAGCGGGACCCGGAGGAACACTGCCGGGCCGTGCTCGACGCCCTGCTGCCCGCCCGGCCGCGCGACGACGTCGCCCTGCTCGTGGCCCGCACCCGCGCACTGCCGCCCGAGCGGATCGCCGACTGGGACGTGCCGCCCGACCCGGCCGCCGTCGCCGGCATCCGGGTCGCCGCCTGCGCGCAACTCGACGCATGGGGCCTGGCCGAACTGGGCTTCGTCCTGGAACTGGTCCTCAGCGAACTGGTCACCAACGCCATCCGCTACGGATCGGCACCGATCCGCGTCCGGCTGATCCACGACCGCGCCCTGGTCTGCGAGGTCTCCGACGGCACCAGCGCCTCCCCGCACCTGCGCTACGCGGCGACCACCGAGGAGGGCGGCCGGGGCCTGTTCCTGGTGGCGCGCACGACCGAGCGCTGGGGCACCCGGTACACCCCCGACGGCAAGGTGATCTGGGCGGAACTGGCGCTGCCCGAGCTCCCTCAGGAGACCTGAGGACGGCCCACCGAGACGATCACCTCCCGCAGTTGCTCCACGTACAGCCGCATGTTCTTGTACGCGATGTCGGTGTCCGGATAGCGGCTCGCGAACTGGAGCCCCTCGTGCAGCCGGTTGATCCACGCGCACACCTGGTCGCCGTAGGAGACCCTGATCAGGCCGTACGCCTTCAGCCCCGTCCAGTCGCCGGAGCCGGGGATGTCCCGGGCGTCGACGAACGAGATGATCGAGTACAGATCCGGGGAGGTCGGCCGGAAGTCGGCCCCCAGCAGCCGCAGCACCCGGGCCAGTGGCATCCTGGACAGCGGCCTGGCGGCGCGGAGCCGGTCGCTCACCATCCGCAGCAGGGCCGGGAAGTCGGCCGCCCGCGCGGTCTCGACCTCGATCGGCGCACCGCCCACGTACCAGCCCACCGAGTCCCGCCACTGCGACTTGCGCCGGGTGTGGAAGGGGACCACCGTGCGGTAGACCGGCTCGCCGCCGATCTCGTGGACGATCAGGGCGGTGGCCGCCAGGATGCCGACCAGGCTGCCGCCGTAGGGCCGGCAGTACGCCTCGAAGGCGGCCGCGTCGCCGGCGTCCACGAGCATCTCGTTCATCAGCTTCTGGCGGGGCAGCGGACCACCGGGCTCCAGACCGAGGTCCAGGGGGAAGTTCGGCAGCCGGCCGTCGCAGCGGCCGATGAAGTCCCGCCAGCGCCCGACGACGGCGTCCGTGCGGTCGATCCCGTCCGCGTCGGCCCGCTCGGTCCGGCAGAAGTCGACATAGCTGCTGACCGGCCGGGGC
Organism: Streptomyces sp. PL-25; assembly: GCF_058344915.1. Lineage (NCBI taxonomy): Bacteria > Bacillati > Actinomycetota > Actinomycetes > Kitasatosporales > Streptomycetaceae > Streptomyces > Streptomyces sp. PL-25. The sequence continues at coordinate 472,604 of NZ_CP136997.1, read as the reverse complement.
TCCGGGCGGCTCCCTCCGGCACCGGCACCGTACAGCTCATGGATCTCGGCCGGGATCCGCTGCACCGAGTAGGAGTCCACGTTGCTGTGGTCGAACGCCATGTACACGCTGGCACCGTCCTCCCGGACGACCGCCGTGAACAGGAAGTTCGGCCAGCGCAGCGCGTCCGCGGTCCGGTCGAAACGGTCCTGCAGATGCTGGACCAGCATGCCCGGGTCGTCGAAGTCGCCGATCGTCTCGCGGCGCAGTGCCACGTCGGCGGCGTCGAGCGTGAAGCGGCGCATGTCGTCGCCGGTCCAGCGGAAGCCGCTGCGCAGCGTCTCGTGCCGGAGCATCCAGCCGCGCAGGGCCTCTCCGAGCACGTCGAGATCGACTCTGCCGGGGACGTCGAACGCGGTGCCCAGCCAGGTCGGCACGAACAGCCCGCCCTCGCGGACGGACCTGGCCGTCCTGATGTGCGACTCCTGGATGTACGCCGGCGGTCGGGCATCGTCCGGGAGATCCGATGCGGTCCGGACGGCCGCCGGGTCGAGTGTCCACTCGACCAGCCGTCCGGGCCGGACCTCGCAGCGCTGGATGTCGGTCATACGCAAGAGAAGCCTCCGTCGCAGAGGGGGTACCAGGGAAGCAACTGCGTACGGGCACGGGGGGTTGCGGGTCGCCGGGCGGCGTTCGAACGGCGGGGTCACCCGTTCCGGGGGCGCGTCAGCGGACGGGCAGGGTGTCGTAGGTCCGGAACGTGTAGATCGCGTCGTAGCTCATCAGGTTGCCGCTCGGCGCCGGCAGTCCGAGCCGGCGGCCGAGTATGCGGGTCAGCGGACCGCAGTGCGCGGCGGCCGGGGCGGCGAAGGTGTCGTCGTACGCGGAGAACCGGATCACGGGCGGGTCGGTGGACAGCCACTCCGAGGGGCTCGGCCGCTTCAGGGCGAAGTCGACCGGCGCGTCGGCCCCGATCACGCAGCTGCGGGGCAGCAGCGGGCTCACCAGCCGGAAGCGGAGGCTAAACCGGCCCGTGTAGAAGTCGGACCGGCCGCCGTACTCGGGCTGCAGCGACAGGCCCGTCAGCGGTGTCAGGCCGGCCCGCGCGGTGCCGGTCAGGCCGCCCGGGACGGGGGTGGCCGCGCTGTGCATCGCTCCCCACACCTGTCCCGGCGTCCCGTCGGGCAGCGGTCCTTCGGCGTGGGTCATGGTGATCGGTGCGAGCGTCACCGCGAGGCCGCCCATCGACAACCGCGGGGCGGCGGCGTGCACTTCGCAGCGCCAGGCGGCCGGGTCGACGCCCGCCGGGAGGGCGGGGCAGTCGCGGAAGTCCGTCGGCACGGCCACGGAAGCGGTGACGGAGCCGGTGACGGAGCCGGGACGGCCGGAACTTGACGGAGCGGAGCCGGACGGACCGGAGCCGGAGGAGGGAGCGGAGACGGAGGAGGGAGCGGAGACGGACGAGAAGGACGGAGCGCCCGGCTGTGCGGCACTCGCGGGCAGCGCGCCCGCGAGGCCCACCAGGGCGACCGCACCGGCCAGGGCCCCGGCGAAGAGGGTACGGGGACGGGGACGGGAGCGGGGGCGGGGGCGGGAGCGGGGACTGTGCGCAGTGGTCTTCGGCATGCCCCCAGCCTGCCGAACCGCACCGGTCGGTCACTATCCGTGACATCCCCGGCGCCACCCTGACCGGACCCTGACGCCGTGTCAGGGTCCGACCCCGAGATCCCTCACCCGGCCTTCGCCGCGGCCCGCGGCAGGGTCAGCACCGCGGCGCAGCCGAGGACGGCGACCATCGCGAAGAAGTAGAAGCCCCACGGGTGGCCTATCCCGGCGGTGACCAGGGCGCCGGTGACCGACGGACCCACGATCGAACCGATCCGGCCGATCCCGGACGCCGAACCGAGGGCGGTGCCGCGCACGGCCGCCGGGTAGAAGTCGGTCACGTAGGCGTAGACCAGCACCTGGGCCGAGAAGACGAACACTCCGGTGAGGAAGACGACCAGGTCGAGCAGCAGGTCGTTGTGCATCCTGACGCTCAGACAGGCCAGCATCAGCACCGAGACCGCGAACCAGGCGACCGTGGTGCCCTTGATGCCCCGGCGGTCGGCGACGTACCCGCCCACGAGCAGACCGACGACCCCGCCGACGTTGAGCACCAGGAGCTGGGTGACGGCCGTGGGCACCGGGTAGCCGGCGTCGTTCATCAGCTTGGGCAGCCAGGTGTTGAGCCCGTAGACCAGCAGCAGCCCCATGAACGAGGCCACCCAGACACCGATGCCCGCGCGCAGGTACGCCGGCTTGAGCAGTTCGGTGAACGGCACCCGTGAGGAGCCGTCGCCGTCCGTCTCCCGGGTGCGGACGAACGCCTCCGACTCCGGCAGCCGGAACCACTGGACGGCCGCGATGACGAGACCGGCGGCGCCGAGCACATAGAAGAGGATCTTCCAGTCGTCCGTCACCTGGAGGGCCAGCAGCGAGGTGATCACCGCACCGGTGTGGTAACCGGTCATGGTCAGGGTGCTGGCCCGTGCCCGCCGGTGCGCGGGCATGTGCTCGGCCATCATCGTCAGCGACACCGGCATGCAGGCGCCCAGCCCCAGCCCGGCCACCAGCCGCAGCAGGGCGAACACCGTCACCGAGCCGGCCAGCGGCACCAGCAGCGTGAAGACGGAGAACAGCAGCACCGAGGCGATGAGCAGCAGCCGCCGCCCCAGCCGGTCGGCCAGCGGTCCCACGCACACCGCGCCGACGGCCACGCCGACGAGCGAGAGGGTCGCGATCGTGGTCGCGTCCCCGGCGGTCATGCCGAGATGGTGGGTCTTGAGCAGGGTCGGGATGATGGCACCGAGGACGACGAGGTCGTAGCCCTCCAGCATGACGGTGATCCAGCACAGGACCACGGTCCAGACGTTGCGTCCGGAGGCGGCGGTCCGGTCCGGGGCGTGGGACGGGACGGTGGATGTCATCGGGACATACCCCCCTGGTGAGCGGGTGCGGACGGAGCGGAGGATCGCGCAAGGGAACGGGCTGCCGGTTGTCGGGGACGGGACGGCGGGCGGGCGTCCGCGGACGGACGGCGGGCCGCTCGGAACGGGGAGCCGACTCGGAACGGGGAGCCGGCTCAGAACGGGTAGTCGGCGATGTCCGGGCGGATCGTGACCCACTGGGTCTCGGTGAACGCCTCGGCGTTGGCCCTCGCGCCGCCGAAGCGGGAGCCGGTGCCGGACGCCTTGACCCCGCCGAAGGGCGCGTTCGGCTCGTCGCCGACCGTCTGCTCGTTGATGTGGACCTTGCCCGACTCGATCCGGTCGGCGAGCTTCATCGCCGTACCGACGTCGCCGAGGATGCCCACCGACAGGCCGTACTCGCAGTCGTCCACGATCCGCGCGGCCTCCTCCAGCGTGGCGAAGCCGAGGACCGGCGCGACCGGGCCGAAGACCTCCTCCCGCCAGGCCGGCATGTCCGTGGTGACGCCGGACAGCACGGTCGCGCGGTAGCAGGCGCCGTCGCTCTCGCCGCCCGCCGCGAGCGTGGCGCCCGCCACGACCGACTCGGTGACGATGCGGTGCACCCGCTCCAGCTGGCCGCGGTCGATGAGCGGGCCGAGCGCCACGTCCGCGCGGGCCGGGTCGCCCACCGGCAGTGCGGCGGCCTTCGCGGCGAGCGCGGCCGTGTACTCCTCCAGCAGCGACTCGTGGACGATGTGCCGGCCGGTCGTCATACAGATCTGCCCCTGGTGCAGATAGGAGCCGAAGGCGCCCGCCGACGCCGCCTTGCCCACGTCCGCGCCGGGCAGCACCACCAGGGCGTTGTTCCCGCCCAGTTCCAGATGGGCCCGCTTGAGCAGACGGCCCGCCTGCTCGCCGATGGCCCGGCCGACCGGAGTGGATCCGGTGAACGAGACCACCCGCACCTGCGGGGCCTCGACGACGGCCCGGCCGACCTCGCCGTCCCCCGGCAGCAGGTGCAGCACGCCTGGGGGAAGCCCCGCCTCCTCGAAGATCCGTGCGATGACGACCCCGCCGCTGACCGCGGTCCGCGGGTCCGGCTTGAGCAGCACCGCGTTGCCCAGGGCGAGCGCGGGCGCCACCGAGCGCAGCGCGAGCAGCAGCGGGAAGTTGAAGGGGGCGATGACGCTCACGACCCCGGCCGGGCGGCGCCGGGCCAGGGACCAGCGGGCCTCCTCGGAGGTGAGCACCTCGCCCTGAGGATGCGTGGGCAGGCCCGCGCACTCGAAGAACTCGCCGACCGCGAGCCCCACCTCGAAGGCCGCCTTGGCGCGCACCGACCCCGCCTCGCGCACCAGCCACTCCTCTGCCTCGGCGGCGTGTTCGGTGAGCAGCTCGCCCGCCCGGCGCAGGACGCCCGCCCGGCGGGCCGGCGGCAGGGCCGCCCACCCGCGCTGCGCCTCGGCCGCCCGCGCGGCGGCGCGCGCCGCGTCCTCGGCCGTGGCGAGGCCCACGGTGCCCAGCCGGTCGCCGGTGGCCGGTTCGGTGACCGGCCGCGTCGCACCGGCGTCCGCCCAGCCGTCGCCGAAGAGCTTTCCGGCCCAGACGCCGCTGTCCAGGAGTGTCATCGAAGGCTCCCTCTCGTTTCCGTGGGTGGTGCGCGGGGGCGGCCAGCAGGTGCCGCGTGCCGCGCTGCGGGCGTTGTTCCCGTCAGGAGGGCGTCGTGAGCACCGTGTCCACCTGGATCAGCCGCGGTCCGTCCGGACGCTCGGCGAGCAGGGCCCGCAGTTCCTCGGCGTCCCCGGCCTGCCGGGCGGCGACTCCGTAGCCCTCCGCGATCCTGGTGAAGTCCAGGCCGGGGATGTCCAGGCCCGGCGCGTCGGGCACCCCGAGCAGGTCACCGAACCAGCGCAGCGCGCCGTACGTCCCGTTGCGCAGCAGGACGACGGTCAGCGGGACCCGGTGCTGGGCGGCCGTCCACAGCGCGGTGATGCCGTAGTTCGCCGAGCCGTCCCCGATCACGCCGACGACCGGCCGGTCCGGCTGCGCCAGGGCGACCCCGACGGCGCCGGGCAGCCCGAATCCGAGCCCGCCGGCCGCGGGGAAGTAGTAGGAGCCGGGCCGGCGCAGGTCCATCTGGCGCCACCACGCGGCGCTCGTGGAGGTCGACTCGACGACGTACGCGGTGTCCTCGGGCTGCTCGTCGCGGAGCGCGGCGAAGACCTGCTCGGGGTGCAGGCGTCCGGCCTCACCCGCGGCCGGTTCGGGCACGGGCCGGTACGGGCCGACGGGCGCGGTGGGCGCGCCGAGCCGTTCGGTCAGCAGTTCGATGACCGCGCCCGGGTCGGCGACCAGCGCCTCGCCCATCGGGGCCCGCGCCGCCGCTGCCGCGTCCTCGGTCACCTGGATCAGCCGGGTGCCCTCGGGCAGATACCGGCCGGGCAGGTACTCGTGGTAGCGGAACACCGGAGCGCCCAGCACCAGCACCAGGTCGTGGCCCTCCAGCGCCGCGCACACGGGGGCGATCCCGGCGGGCAGCACACCGCGGAACAGCGGGTGCCGGTTGGGGAAGGGCAGCCGGAACTGCGAGGGCGCCGCCCACACCGGACCGCCCAGCCGCTCGGCCAGCCGCACCGCGCCGTCGAAGAGCCCGGCCGCGTCGATGTCGCCGCCCAGCACCAGCGCGGGCCGGCGCGCCGAGGCGACCAGCTCCGCCAGCCGGCGGCCCTGTCCGGCGCTCGGCTCGGCACCGCGCTCGACCCGCCGGTCCAGCACCGCCAGGGTGTTGTCGCCGGCCTCGGCCGCCCAGTCGTCGTACGGCACCGACAGGTACGTCGGCCGCCGCTGGAGCCGCGCCTCGAAGACGGCCTGGGCGAGGGCGCGCGGCACATCCTCGGCGCACGCCGGCTCCGCCGCCCAGCCGACCAGCGGCTTCATCAGGGCCGGGGCGTCGACGTTGGCGAGGTTCGCCTCCGGGCCGACGGCCGGGCGCACCTGCTGCCCGGCGACGATCACCAGCGGGGTGCGGGCGGAGACGGCGTTGGTGAGCGCGCCCATGGCGTTCCCGGAGCCGGAGGCGGCGTGCAGGTTGACCAGCACAGGTCGGCCGGTGGCCTGCGCGTAGCCGTCCGCCATGCCGACGACGGCACCCTCGTGCAGACCGAGGACGTAGCGGAAACCGGCGGGCAGGCCGGCGAGGAACGGCAGCTCGTTGGAGCCGGGGTTGCCGAACACGGTGGTGAGGCCCTGACGCTTCAGGAACTCGTGGGAGACACGACGTACGGAGGACACCGGAAGTTCCTTTCGGAGTGACGCAACGCACGCTAGGCAACGCTCCGACATGAACACCAATAGATGTTGTGCGCCCGCGTTATAGAGTTGGTCGATATGAAGACCTTCGATCTCAACCTCGCGCGGGTCTTCGTCCTGCTGTACGAGACCGGCAGCGTCACGGCCACCGCCGAGACCCTGCACGTCACCCAGCCGACCGTCAGCTACAGCCTGGGCAAGCTGCGCCGGCACTTCGACGACGAGCTGTTCCGGCGCACCGGACGCGGGCTGAGCCCCACCGCGGGCGCCCGGCGGCTGTACGAGCCGCTGCGCCGTGCCCTCGCCGAGATCGACGGCACCGTCCGCCAGGCCGACACCTTCGAGCCGGAGGTCATGGCGGGCTGCTTCACCGTGGCCCTGTCCGACCTCGGCGAGGCCACCCTGCTGCCCCGGCTGCTGGCCGCGGCCCGTGAGCGCGCGCCCGGGGTCTCCTTCACCGTACGGGCGCTGGACGTGGACGACGCCGAGCAGCAACTGCGCCGCGGCGACCTCGACGCGTTCGTGGCCACCCCGGTGCTGACCTCCCACCGGACCGTGCGGATCCCGCTCTTCCACGAGCGCTACGTCGGCATGGTCGCCGCCGACCACCCGCGCATCCGCGGCGACGCGGTCACGCTCGCGGACCTGGCCACCGAGCACCACGCCACGGTCTTCGGTCCCAGCGGGCACGTCGTGCCGCGGGCCGTGCTCGCCGCGCACGACCTCCTGGACCGGGTAGCCGTGGACGCCACCCGCTTCTCGATGCTGCCCTATCTGCTGGAGCAGACCGACCTCATCGCGATCGTCCCCGAGTACGTCGGCGAGGTCTTCACCGCCTCCCACCGGGTGCGCCTGGTCCGCCTGCCGTTCGAGACCGAGCCGACCGAGGTGGCGCTCTACGCCCGGCACGAGTCCTCGCGCACCCCCGCGCAGCAGCGCTGGCTGGCGGTTCATGGCCGAGGTGCTGGGCGAGCGGGTGAGCCCGGCCCAACTCCCGCCCCACACCGTCGCCACCGACCGGCCGGCGCCCCCCGCGCCCCCGGCCGAGGGACCGGGGGAGTAGGCCGACCGGGTGCATTCCGCCGGGCGTTGGGCCATTCCGGCGACGACGGACGGCCCTTCGCGCGCGCAAGACGCGAGGATGAGGACGAGCCCTGCGGGGCGGAACCCACGCATCCATGTCTTGAGAGAAAGCGTGTCACGGGCCGCATGACAGACGTTCAGCAGATCACACCGGAAACCACCGGTCCCCGTCGTCGCCTGCGACCCGGAGCCGTCGTGGTCAAGTGGGTCACGACGACCGATCACAAGACGATCGGATCGCTGTACCTGGTCACCTCGTTCGTGTTCTTCCTGTTCGGCGGCATCCTGGCGCTGGTGATGCGCGCGGAGCTGGCCCGGCCGGGACTCCAGATCGTGTCCACCGAGCAGTTCAACCAGGCGTTCACCATGCATGGCACGGTCATGCTGCTGATGTTCGCGACGCCGCTGTTCGCCGGCTTCACGAACTGGATCATGCCGCTGCAGATCGGCGCGCCGGACGTGGCCTTCCCCCGGCTGAACATGCTGGCCTACTGGCTCTACCTGCTCGGCTCGCTGATCGCGGTGGGCAGCTTCCTCACCCCGAACGGCGCCGCCGACTTCGGCTGGTTCGCCTACTCCCCGCTGACCGACGCGGTGCACTCACCGGGCATCGGCGGCGACCTGTGGATCATGGGTCTGGCGCTGTCCGGCTTCGGCACCATCATGGGCGCGGTCAACTTCGTCACCACGATCGTCTGCATGCGCGCCCCGGGCCTGACCATGTTCCGCATGCCGATCTTCGTGTGGAACGTGCTGCTCACCAGTGTCCTGGTGCTGCTCGCCTTCCCCGTCCTCGCGGGCGCGCTGCTCGCCCTGGAGGCGGACCGCAAGTTCGGCGCCCATGTCTTCGACGCGGCCAACGGCGGAGCGCTGCTGTGGCAGCACCTCTTCTGGTTCTTCGGGCATCCCGAGGTGTACATCATCGCGCTGCCGTTCTTCGGCATCGTCACGGAGATCATCCCGGTCTTCTCCCGCAAACCGATCTTCGGCTACATGGGCCTGGTCGGCGCCACCATCTCCATCGCCGGGCTCTCCGTGACGGTGTGGGCGCACCATATGTTCGTCACCGGCGGAGTGCTGCTGCCGTTCTTCTCCTTCATGAGCTTCCTCATCGCCGTCCCGACCGGCGTGAAGTTCTTCAACTGGATCGGCACCATGTGGAAGGGGTCGATCTCCTTCGAGACCCCCATGCTGTGGGCGGCCGGCTTCCTGGTGACCTTCCTCTTCGGCGGTCTCACCGGTGTCCTCCTGGCCTCCCCGCCGCTGGACTTCCACGTCTCCGACAGCTATTTCGTGGTGGCCCACTTCCACTACGTCGTCTTCGGCACGGTCGTCTTCGCGATGTTCGCCGGATTCCACTTCTGGTGGCCGAAGTGGACCGGCAAGATGCTCGACGAGCGGCTGGGCAAGATGACCTTCTGGATGCTGTTCGTCGGCTTCCACACCACCTTCCTGGTGCAGCACTGGCTGGGCGCGGAGGGCATGCCCCGCCGCTACGCCGACTATCTGGCGGCCGACGGCTTCACCGGCCTGAACATGGTCTCCACCATCGGCTCCTTCCTGCTGGGCCTGTCGATGCTGCCGTTCCTCTACAACATCTGGAAGACGGCGAAGTACGGCCGCAAGGTCGAGGTCGACGACCCGTGGGGCTACGGCCGGTCGCTGGAGTGGGCGACGTCCTGCCCGCCGCCGCGGCACAACTTCGTCACCCTGCCCATGATCCGCAGCGAGTCCCCGGCGTTCGACCTGAACCACCCGGAGGTGTCGCTGGCGGACCGGCAGGAGAACCTGGGCCTGCCGGCATGACGGACGCGGCGGGACGCACGGGCGAGGAGCCGCTCGCCCCCGCCCACCTGGCCGACCAGGTGGAGGGCTATCTGCTGTGGCAGGCCAGGATCGCCGAGGCCGAGGAGCGGGCCCGCGCCTTCACCGAGCCGCTGCCGTGGCTGACCACCGCCCAGCGCGAGGAGATCGAGGCGCACTATGTCCGCGACAGCCTCACCCGGGCGCGGGCCGATCTGCAACGCGTCGCCGACCGCTGCCGGGCGCTGCGCGGCGAGTACGAGGAGCGCTACCAGCGGCTCCGCGCCCGCTGTCTGGCCTTCTCGATCGCCGGACTCACGGTGATCGCCGCGGCCGTCCTGCTGGCCGCGGCCGTCACCCAGACCTGACCCCGGCCGGCCTCGCCGCGGACCCGTCCCCGGCGCTCACAGCTGCCCGCGGACGCCGGGCTCGCGCGGCGGCCGGTCCGCCCCGTCGTCCGCCTCCTCCATGACGCGCCGCGCCTCGCCGCGCCGCCGGACGGGCAGCGCCGTACGCCGGCGCAGGTCCTCCAGCAGGAAGGCGGTCCCCGCGTACAGGGCGAGCAGCACCAGCAGCAGCGCGGCGGCGGCATCGGCGAGCCGGACCGCCTCCGGCGCACCCAGCTCGTCGGCGGCCGCCAGCGCGGTGCGCACCGCCGACACGCTCAGCACCGCGCCGAGCAGCGTCTTGCCCAGGAAGCCGGTGACCGCGAGCGGCACCAGCATGAGGGCGAAGGCGCCCAGGTACATGCCGGTGGCCACGCTCCGGTCCTGGTCCGGCGCGGCGATGTGGAGCACGCCCTGCGCCGCCCACGAGGTGGCGAACAGCCCGAGCGCCGCCGCGGCCGCCGTGTCCCGGGACAGGAAGGCCATCACCGCGGCCAGGAACTCCAGCGGGAAGACGAAGACCGCGAGCAGGATGCCCGCCGGGCGCATCTGGTCGCCGCCGATCAGCCCGAGGGAGATCCCGGCGAGCAGGAACATGCCGATGCCGAAGGCGAAGAACCCCAGCGGCAGGGGATTGCCGTACGGCCGGACGGTGACGGTGGCGCCCCGCGCCCGGTCCGCTTCGGTGCGGGTCACGCCCGCCGCGTACCCGTCGGCCTCCGCGGGAAACGCCGAGGTGGCGCCCGGTGTCAGAGCCGCGTCAGGGCCACGTCAGGGCGGCGTCAAGGCCGGGGCGCGGGCCGTATGAGAGGCGTCAACGGACGTTCGGACCGACCTGTACAGGGGTTTTCCTCTACTCGTCCGAAGCATCCGAACCATTCCAGGAGCTCACGATGGCCGATCTGGCCTTCGTCGTCACCACACTCGCGGTCTTCGCGCTGGTGGCCCTCGTCGCCAAGGGGGTGACGAAGCTGTGACCGCCGAGAACGTCGTCGGCCTGATCGTGGCCGTCGCCCTGCTGGGCTATCTCGTCCTCGCCCTGATCTTCCCGGAGAGGTTCTGAGCCCCGCCATGAGTTCCGTACTCGCCGGTGTGCTCCAGCTGCTCGCCCTGATGGGCGCACTGGCACTGGCCTACATACCCCTCGGCTCCTACATGGCCCGGGTCTACACCACCGAGCGGCACTGGTGTGTCGAGCGGTGGATCTACCGGGGCATCGGTGCCGACCCCGGGGCGCGGATGCGCTGGCCCGCCTATCTGCGGGCGGTCCTCGCCTTCTCCGCGGCGGGTGTGCTGTTCCTGTACCTGCTCCAGCGGATCCAGGGGGTGCTGCCGCTCTCTCTCGGCTTCCGTTCCGTCGAGCCCGCGCAGGCGTTCGACACCGCGGCGTCCTTCGTCACCAACACCAACTGGCAGTCGTACGCCGGCGAGCAGACGATGGGGCACGTCGTGCAGACCGCGGGTCTGGCCGTGCAGAACTTCGTGTCGGCCGCGGTCGGCATCGCCGTCGCCATCGCCCTGGTCCGCGGCTTCTCCCGGTCCCGCACCGGCGAGCTGGGCAACTTCTGGGTGGACCTGGTGCGCGGCACCGTGCGCGTCCTCGTGCCGATCGCCGCGCTCGCCGCCGTCGTGCTGGTGGCGTGCGGCGCGATCCAGAACTTCTCCGGGATCCACGAGGTCGGTCAGTTCTTCGATGGACACAGCATGGGAGGCTCGCAGCAGTGGAACGGCGGCGCGGTCGCCTCGCAGGAGGCCATCAAGGAGCTGGGCACCAACGGCGGCGGCTACTTCAACGCCAACAGCGCCCACCCCTTCGAGAACCCCACGCCGTTCACCAACCTGTTCGAGATCTTCCTGATCCTGGTCATCCCGTTCTCGCTGACCCGCACCTTCGGCCTGATGGTCGGCTCGGTGCGCCAGGGCTACGCGATCCTGGCGGCCATGGCCACCATCTGGCTCGGCTTCACGGCCCTGATGATGTGGACCGAGTTCGCCCACCACGAGGGCGCCCTGCAGCTCGCGGGCGGCGCCATGGAGGGCAAGGAGACCCGCTTCGGCGTGGGCGCCTCCTCGATCTTCGCGGTGGCCACCACCCTCACCTCGACCGGCGCGGTGGACTCCTTCCACTCCTCCTTCACCGGACTGGGCGGCGGCATCACCCTGCTCGGGATGATGCTCGGCGAGATCGCGCCCGGCGGCACCGGATCCGGCCTCTACGGCATGCTGATCATGGCCGTGATCGCGGTGTTCATCGCGGGCCTCATGGTCGGCCGCACCCCCGAGTACCTGGGCCGGAAGATCGGCGCCCGCGAGATCAAGCTCGCCGCCTGCTACATCCTGGTCACCCCGACGCTCGTCCTGGTCTTCACCGCGCTGTCCATGGCGCTGCCGACCCCGCCGCACTCGATGCTCAACCCGGGCGCGCACGGCTTCTCCGAGGTGCTGTACGCCTTCACCTCGGCGGCCAACAACAACGGCTCGGCCTTCGCCGGTCTGAACGCGAACACGGACTGGTTCAACACCACCACCGGACTGGCCATGCTGCTCGGCCGCTTCCTGCCGATGGTGTTCGTCCTGGCGCTGGCCGGCTCGCTGGCCGAGCAGCGGCCGGTACCGGTCACCGCGGGCACCCTGCGCACCGAGAAGCCGCTGTTCGCCGGGCTGCTCGTGGGCGCGATCCTCATCATCACCGGGCTGACCTACTTCCCGGCCCTGGCGCTGGGCCCGCTCGCCGAAGGGCTGGCGTGATGACCCCGCGAATCGAGAGCCGCACCGACAGCCGTACCGGTACGGACAGCCGTACCGAGAGCCGCACCGACAGCCATACCAGTACGGACAGCCGCACCGAGAGCCGCACCGAAAGCCTTTCCGAGAGCCAAGAGGACTCCATGTCCACCGTCACCCCCGCCCGTGCGCCGCACCCCGACCTGCCCACCGGGCACTCCCCGGACCGGGGCCGGGTCGGCGCGGGCCTCTTCGACCCGGCGCAGCTGCTCAGGTCGCTGCCGGACGCCTTCCGCAAGCTCGACCCGCGGGTGCAGGTCAAGTCGCCCGTGATGTTCGTGGTCTGGGTCGGCTCGGCGCTGACCACCGCCTTCTCCTGTGTCCACCCCGGCGACTGGTTCGGCTGGACCATCAGCGTCTGGCTGTGGCTGACCGTGGTCTTCGCCAATCTCGCCGAGGCCGTCGCCGAGGGCCGCGGCAAGGCCCAGGCCGACACCCTGCGCCGGGCCAAGTCCGACACCGTGGCCCGGCGGCTGGCCGCCGACGGCACCGAGGAGCAGGTCGCCGGGACCGCCCTCGCCATCGGCGACCGGGTGGTCTGCGAGGCCGGCGACATCATCCCCGGGGACGGCGACGTCGTCGAGGGCGTGGCGAGCGTCGACGAGTCCGCGATCACCGGTGAGTCCGCGCCCGTCATCCGGGAGTCCGGCGGTGACCGGTCCGCGGTGACCGGAGGGACCAAGGTGCTCTCCGACCGGATCGTCGTACGGATCACCACCCGGCCGGGGGAGACCTTCATCGACCGGATGATCGGCCTGGTCGAGGGCGCCGCACGGCAGCGGACGCCCAACGAGATCGCGCTGAACATCCTGCTGGCTTCGCTCACCATCGTGTTCCTGCTGGCCTGTGCCACCCTGCCGCCCTTCGCTCACTACGCGGGCACCCACCTCACGCTCGTGGTGCTGGTGGCGCTCCTGGTCTGCCTGATCCCGACCACGATCGGCGCGCTGCTGTCGGCCATCGGCATCGCGGGCATGGACCGGCTGGTGCAGCGCAATGTGCTGGCCATGTCCGGCCGGGCGGTCGAGGCCGCGGGCGACGTCTCCACGCTGCTGCTGGACAAGACCGGCACCATCACCCTGGGCAACCGGCAGGCGGCCGCGTTCGTGCCGGTGCGCGGCACCACCGAGGCCGAACTCGCCGACGCCGCCCAGCTCTCCTCGCTGGCCGACGAGACGCCCGAGGGCCGCTCCGTCGTCGTCCTGGCCAAGGAGCGGTACGGGCTCAGGGAGCGCCACCAGGGCGAACTGGCCGGCGCCGAGTGGGTCGCGTTCACCGCGCAGACCCGGATGTCCGGGGTGGACGTCGACGGCCGCAGCATCCGCAAGGGCGCGGCCGGCTCGGTCGCCGCCTGGGTCACCGGGCGCGGCGGCACGGTGGCCGAGGACGCCGACACGATCGTCGCGGGCATCTCCGAGGCGGGCGGCACCCCGCTGCTGGTCGCCGTCGAGGACGGGCGCGGAGCCCGGGTGCTGGGCGTCGTCCACCTCAAGGACGTCGTCAAGGACGGCATGCGGGAACGATTCTCCGAGCTGCGCCGCATGGGCATCAGGACCGTCATGATCACCGGCGACAACCCGCTGACCGCCAAGGCGATCGCCGAGGAGGCGGGCGTCGACGACTTCCTCGCCGAGGCCACCCCCGAGGACAAGATGGCCCTCATCAAGCGGGAGCAGGCGGGCGGCAAGCTGGTCGCGATGACCGGCGACGGCACCAACGACGCACCGGCCCTCGCCCAGGCGGACGTCGGCGTGGCGATGAACACCGGCACGTCGGCCGCCAAGGAGGCCGGCAACATGGTCGACCTCGACTCCAACCCGACCAAGCTCATCGAGATCGTGGAGATCGGCAAGCAGCTCCTGATCACCCGGGGCGCGCTCACCACCTTCTCCATCGCCAACGACGTGGCGAAGTACTTCGCGATCATCCCGGCGCTGTTCGCCGCGGTCTACCCGGGCCTGGACAAGCTCAACGTCATGCAGCTGTCCTCGCCCAGCTCGGCGATCCTTTCCGCCGTCGTCTTCAACGCACTGATCATCGTCGCGCTGGTGCCGCTCGCCCTCAAGGGTGTGCGCTACCGGCCGATGAGTGCCGACCGGATGCTCCGCCGCAACCTCGGCCTCTACGGCATCGGCGGGCTGATCGCCCCCTTCGTCGGCATCAAGCTGATCGACCTGCTCCTGTCCCTCATTCCCGGAATCGGCTGACGGCCATGAACAACACCCTCCCGAACACCGCCCGGCTGCTGGGCGCGGGCCTGCGCGCGCTGCTCGTGCTGACGCTGGTCACCGGCGTCCTCTATCCGCTCCTGGTCACCGGCATCGCCCAGGGGCTGTTCCCGGGCAAGGCCAACGGCTCCGAGGTCAGCTCGGGCGGCAGGGTCGTCGGCTCCGCCCTCATCGGCCAGTCCTACGACCTCCCGCTCAAGAAGGGGCAGCGGACACCGGCCGCCGACCTGAAGTGGTTCCAGGGCCGGCCCGCCAACGGGCTGGCCACCAACACCCTGAACACCCGCTACAAGCTGCTGGTGTCCGGCGCCACCAACCTCGCCGCCGACAACAAGACCCTCGTCGACCAGGTACGGGAGGCCCAGGCGGCCGTCGTCAAGGACAACTCGGTGCCCGGCCACCCCGTCTCGCCCGCCGACGTCCCGGCCGACGCGGTCACCTCCTCCGGCTCCGGTCTCGACCCCGACATCTCCCCGCAGTACGCGCGGATCCAGGTGTACCGGGTCGCCGAGCGCAACGGCCTGCCGCCCGCCCGGGTGCAGCGGCTGGTCGCCGACCACACCGAGGGCCGCACCCTGGGCTTCATGGGCGAACCCCGGGTGAACGTCCTCGAACTCAACATCGCCCTGTCCCGGCTGGTGGCACGGCGCTGAACGACCGGCGGGGGCCGGGTGCGCCGCCCCCGCCCCTCCCGCACCCGGGTCCCGCTCCTCGGACTCGGGTGCGTCGGCCGGTCGCGAGCGGGGGAAGATGGAGATCGCGAGTGGACACAGGGCCGTCGACCACCAAAACACCTGGAACCCCAGGCACCGGACACCGAGGACGAGGAGTGGCAGTCATGCAGCAGGAACGAGCGGGCGCACCGGGCGGGCCGGCCGGACCGGACGACCTGATCGACGTGGCCCGCCTGGTGACCGCGTACTACGCGCTGCACCCGGACCCGGCCGAGCCGGGCCAGCGGGTGGCGTTCGGCACCTCGGGACACCGCGGCTCCTCCCTCGCGGCGGCCTTCAACGAGGACCACATCGCCGCGACCAGCCAGGCGATCTGCGAGTACCGCGCGGCCCAGGGCACGGACGGCCCGCTCTTCCTGGGCGCCGACACCCACGCCCTGTCCGAGCCCGCCCGGGTCACCGCCCTGGAGGTGTTCGCGGCGGGCGGCGTCACCGTGCTCATCGACGCGGCCGACGGCTACACGCCCACCCCGGCCGTCTCGCACGCCATCCTCACCCACAACCGCGGCCGCTCCTCGGGCCTCGCGGACGGCGTCGTCGTCACCCCCTCGCACAACCCGCCCGCCGACGGCGGCTTCAAGTACAACCCGCCCAGCGGCGGCCCGGCCGGCTCCGAGGCCACCTCCTGGATCCAGGACCGCGCCAACGAGATCATCGCGGGCGGCCTGAAGGACGTACGGCGCATCCCGTACACCCGGGCGCTCGCCGCGGAGACCACCGGCCGCCACGACTTCCTCGGCGCCTATGTCTCGGACCTGCCGAGCGTGCTGGACCTGGACGCGATCCGCGGCGCGGGGGTGCGGATCGGCGCCGACCCGCTGGGCGGCGCCTCGGTGGCGTACTGGGGGCGGATCGCCGAGCACCACCGGCTCGACCTGACCGTGGTCAATCCGCTCACCGACCCCACCTGGCGGTTCATGACGCTGGACTGGGACGGCAAGATCCGCATGGACTGCTCCTCGCCGTACGCCATGGCCTCGCTCATCGGACAGCGCGACCGGTTCCAGATCGCCACCGGCAACGACGCCGACGCCGACCGGCACGGCATCGTCACCCCGGACGCCGGTCTGATGAACCCCAACCACTACCTGGCCACGGCCATCTCCTACCTGTACGCCCACCGCACCGAGTGGCCGTCGGGGGCGGGCGTGGGCAAGACGCTGGTGTCCTCCGGCATGATCGACCGGGTCGCCGCCGATCTGGGCCGGCCCCTGGTGGAGGTGCCCGTCGGCTTCAAGTGGTTCGTGGACGGACTGGCCGACGGCTCGCTCGGCTTCGGCGGCGAGGAGTCGGCCGGGGCGTCCTTCCTGCGCCGCGACGGCTCGGTGTGGACCACCGACAAGGACGGCATCATCCTGGCCCTGCTCGCCTCCGAGATCACCGCCGTCACCGGCCGGACGCCCTCCCAGCACTACGCCGCCCTCACCGAGCGCTTCGGCGAGCCCGCCTACGCCCGGATCGACGCCCCGGCGAGCCGCGAGGAGAAGGCGCGCCTGGCCAGGCTGTCCCCGGCCCAGGTCGCCGCCGACACCCTCGCGGGCGAGCCGGTCACCGCCGTGCTCACCGAGGCGCCCGGCAACGGCGCCGCCATCGGCGGCATCAAGGTGGCCACCGAGAACGCCTGGTTCGCGGCCCGCCCGTCCGGCACCGAGGACGTGTACAAGATCTACGCGGAGTCCTTCCGGGGCGCCGACCACCTCGGCCGGGTCCAGGACGAGGCCAAGCAGGTCGTCCTGGCGGCGCTCGGCGGCTGAACCGCGCGCCGCGTCCCCGGCCGGTGCCCCGCGGGTGCGGGCGCCGGCCGGGAGCGGACCCGGCCCGCCCGTGATCATCTACAGTGCTGTAGAAGATCATCACGGGTCCCGCAGGCGACCCCTGCGCGAAGGAGCGACGGCGTCAGATGCCGCAGCAGCACCCCCGGGAGACCGTCACCGCACCGGACACCGCCCGCACCCGGCTGGCACACCGCTGCCGCGACCTCACCGAGGCCCGGTGGTTCGCCCTCGCCGTCTTCGCCGTCATCCTCCTCAACGCCGCCCTGCTGGGCGTCGAGACCTACCCCGGACTCGCCGCACGGTGGCACCACGGGTTACGCCTGGCCGAACACGCCTGCCTGGCGGTGTTCACCGCCGAGATCCTGCTGCGCCTGGCCGCCCACGCCGACCGGCCGCGGGACTTCCTCAAGGACGCGTGGAACCTCTTCGACCTCGCCGTGGTGCTCTGCGCCTTCCTGCCCCTGGTCCGCGAGAACGCCACCGTGCTGCGGCTGCTGCGCCTGGCCCGCGTGCTGCGCACCGCCCGCTTCCTGCCCCAACTGCGCGTCGTGCTGGTCGCGGTGGCCCGCAGCCTGCCCGGCACCCTCAGCTTCCTGCTCGTCGGGACCCTCCTGCTGTACGTCTACGCCATGGTCGGCTGGGTCCTCTTCGGCCACGCCGACCCGCAGCACTACGGCTCCCTCGGCCGCGCCGCCCTCACCCTCTTCCTGCTGATGACCCTGGACGGCATCGGCGACGCGGTGCACGCCGGCCTGGAGGTGTCGCGCTGGAGCCTGCTCTACTACGCCTCCTATGTGCTGCTCGCCTCCTTCGTCCTGGTCAACGTCCTCATCGGCGTGGTCCTGACCTCCCTGGACGAGGCCCGGGAGATGGAACGGGACGACCCGCCCGCGCCCCCGCGTGTCCCCGCACCCGCCGAGGACCGGCACGACCTGCTGGAACGGATCGGTGCGGCCCGGCGGGCCCTGGACGACCTGGAGCGCGGTCTCGCCGCCGCCCCGCCGACTCCCGCCGCCCGACCGGATCTTGACCGTTCGTTTTCTTGAACGGTTCGTCTTTGCGGCGGTAGGTTCTGCGCCATGACGGCAGCCCGGCCCCCGACCACCGCCGAAGAGCTGCGCGGTGCCGGCCTGCGTGTGACGGCCGCCCGCGTCGCCCTCCTGGAGACCGTGCGCGCCGGTGACCACCTCGCGGCGGAGGCCGTCGCCGCCGGGGTGCGCGCCCGCGTCGGCCACATCTCCCTCCAGGCCGTGTACGAGGCGCTGCACGCCCTCACCGAGGCCGGACTCGTACGCCGTATCGCCCCCGCCGGAGGCCCGGCCCGCTACGAGGGCCGCGTCGGGGACAACCACCACCACGCCGTGTGCCGCTCGTGCGGTGCCGTCGCCGACGTGGACTGCGCGACGGGGCGCGCGCCCTGCCTCACCGCGTCCGCGGGCCACGGCTTCACCGTCGACGAGGCCGAGGTCGTCTACTGGGGCCGCTGCCCGGCCTGTTCCGGCGCGCCCCGCACCTGAGCACCGTGATCCGCCAGCCCGGAAGGATTCCCATGTCCGAGAACCACGAGGCCATCGTCACCGATCCGAAGACTCAGGACACCGGTGACGGCTGCCCGGTCGCGCACGGGCGCGCCCCGCACCCCACGCAGGGCGGCGGAAACCGCCAGTGGTGGCCGGAGCGGCTCAACCTGAAGATCCTCGCCAAGAACCCCGCCGTGGCCAACCCGCTCGGCGCGGACTTCGACTACGCCGAGGCGTTCGGCAGCCTCGACCTGGCGGCCGTCAAACGCGACCTCGCCGAGGTGCTCACCACCTCCCAGGACTGGTGGCCCGCCGACTTCGGGCACTACGGCCCGCTGATCATCCGCATGGCCTGGCACAGCGCGGGCACCTACCGCATCAGCGACGGCCGCGGCGGCGCGGGCGCCGGGCAGCAGCGCTTCGCCCCGCTCAACAGCTGGCCGGACAACGCCAACCTCGACAAGGCCCGCCGCCTGCTGTGGCCGGTCAAGAAGAAGTACGGCCGCAACCTCTCCTGGGCCGACCTGCTGATCCTCGCGGGGAACGTCGCCCTGGAGACCATGGGCTTCGAGACGTTCGGCTACGCGGGCGGCCGCGCGGACGTCTGGGAGGCCGAGGAGGACGTCTACTGGGGCCCCGAGACCACCTGGCTCGGCGACCGGCGCTACACCGGCGACCGCGAGCTGGAGAACCCGCTCGGCGCCGTGCAGATGGGACTCATCTACGTCAACCCCGAGGGCCCGAACGGCAATCCGGACCCGATCGCCGCGGCCCGCGACATCCGCGAGACCTTCCGCCGGATGGCGATGAACGACGAGGAGACCGTCGCCCTCATCGCGGGCGGCCACACCTTCGGCAAGACGCACGGCGCGGGACCGGCCCACCACGTCGGACCCGACCCGGAGGCCGCCGGCCTGGAGGACCAGGGCCTCGGCTGGAAGAACACCTTCGGCACCGGCAAGGGCGGCGACGCCATCACCAGCGGACTGGAGGTGACCTGGACGGCCACCCCGACGACCTGGGACAACAGCTTCTTCGAGACCCTGTTCGGCTACGAGTGGGAGCTGTTCGAGTCCCCCGCGGGCGCCCAGCAGTGGCGGCCGAAGGACGGCGCGGGCGCCGGTACGGTCCCCGACGCGCACGACCCGTCCAGGCGGCACGCCCCCACGATGCTGACCACCGACCTCTCGCTGCGCTTCGACCCGGTCTACGAGCCGATCTCGCGGCGCTTCCTGGAGCACCCCGACGAGTTCGCCGACGCCTTCGCGCGGGCCTGGTTCAAGCTGACCCACCGCGACATGGGCCCGGTCTCCCGCTACCTCGGCCCCGAGGTCCCCACCGAGGTCCTGCTCTGGCAGGACCCGCTGCCCGAGCGGACGTACGCGCTCCTGGACGCCGAGGACGTCGCCGCCCTCAAGGCGAAGATCACCGAAGCCGGCCTGCCGGTGTCCGAACTGGTCTTCACCGCCTGGGCGTCGGCCTCGTCCTTCCGCGGCAGCGACAAGCGCGGCGGCGCCGACGGCGCCCGCATCCGGCTGGAACCGCAGCGCGGCTGGGAGGCCAACGACCCCGACCGGGTGGCGGCCGTGCTGCGCGTCCTGGAGGGCGTCCAGGAGTCCTTCAACGCCGGGCGGAGCGACGGCAAGGGCGTCTCGCTGGCCGATCTGATCGTCCTGGCCGGCGGAGTGGGCGTCGAACGGGCCGCAGCGCAGGCCGGGTTCGAGATCGAGGTCCCCTTCACCCCCGGCCGGGTGGACGCCGCGCAGGAGCAGACGGACGTCGAGTCGTTCGCCGCGCTGGAACCGGCCGCCGACGGCTTCCGCAACTACCTGGGCAAGGGCAACCGGCTGCCCGCCGAGTACCTGCTGATCGACCGGGCCAACCTGCTGACGCTCAGCGCGCCCGAGATGACCGTCCTGGTCGGCGGGCTGCGTGTGCTGGGCGCCAACCACCAGCAGTCGCCGCTCGGCGTCCTCACCGCCACGCCCGGCGTCCTCACCAACGACTTCTTCGTCAACCTGCTCGACCTCGGCACGCAGTGGCGGGCGGTCTCCGCCGACGCGAGCGCCTTCGAGGGCTACGACCCGGCCACCGGCGAGGTCAGGTGGACCGGCAGCCGTGCCGACCTGGTCTTCGGCTCCAACTCCGAGCTGCGCGCGCTGGCCGAGGTGTACGCGAGCGACGACGCGAAGGAGAAGTTCGTGACCGACTTCGTCGCGGCCTGGACCAAGGTCATGAACCTGGACCGGTTCGACCTGTCCTGACCGCCCGTGCCTCCGGGCCGGCCCGCCGCGGCCGGCCCGGACGTGCGCTCACGCCCTGGCCGGGCGGCGGCGCCCGCCTCCTTCACCAGAGGCGCGGCGGGCGCCGGGCGCCAGGTGCGCGGCCCTCAGTCCCGCGGTCCGTCGAGGACCTTCCGGGCGACCCGCGCCGCCGCCTCGCTCTCGGCCGCGGCGGGCGACAGCTCGCTCAGGGTGTCGAGGTCGGTGTCCTCGCGCAGCTCGTCCTCCCAGGTGGCGGCGAGCCGGTCCCGCTCCTCCCGGGGCAGTTCCCGCACCTGCTCCCGGTGGCGCGGGTCGAGGGCGGTCAGGAACCGTTCGACGGTGTCGATGGCCATCTGCTCCTCCTCGGGGCACGGCCCCACCGGTCAGCGGCGGGCGAGCCGCCGCTCTCCGCCGACGCCGGGGCGGTAGGGCAGGTCGTAGTGCTGGAAGATCGCGGCCTCCTGCTCGGCGGGCAGGACGTCGTCCGTGCCGATGGAGGGGGCCTTCTTGACCAGCCCCTTGGGCTGGGCCACCTTCAGGTAGTCGGGCCCCACGACCGCGTCGTCGACCGGGACGAAGAACAGGCGCTGCCGGGTGGGCAGCCCCGCGCGGACGGTCACCATGGCCGGCTCGTCGGTGCCGGTGTCCACATAGACCGCTTCCAGCGCGCCGATCTTGTGACCCTCCTGGTCGACCACGTCGTGGTTGCGCCATTCGCGGAGGTCCGCTGAACGAATCATGTCTGCTCCCTGCCGTCGTACCGATGAGTGACCCGGCGCTCCGGGCCATAAACGCCCTGGGCCCTAAACACGACTGGCGCGAACAGGGCACGCGTAAACACGGCGGCGCCCGCCCGGCCCCCGGGAGGCCGGGGACCGGGCGGGCGCGGGGCGGGGCGATCAGCCGATCAGCCACCGCTGGAGCGGTGAGTCGGCCGCGGGGCGCTGCGTCACCGCGGCGCCGTCGGCCGTCGAACCGGCGGTCAGCAGCAGCCCGCTGCGCACCGAGGCCACGGTGGAGGTGCCGTCCGCCGCGGCACCGACCCTCCAGCGCTGGTTGGTGCCGCCGGTGCAGGTCCACTGGATCACCCGGGCGCCGGAGGCGGTGGAACCGCTCTCCACGTCGGCGCACAGCCCCGAGGCGAGGTTGACCAGCTCGTAGGAGCCGTCGTCCTGCCGGGTGAACCGCCACTTCTGGTGGTCGCCGCCGTTCGGCGTCCAGATGCCGAGCGCCGTGCCCGCGGTGGTGCTGCGGCCGGGGCTCTCCAGCACCTTCTGGCCGGTGGTGAGGGTGTGTGTGCCCTCCAGCGGCGCCTGGGCCGCCCCGGTCGGCGTGAGCGTCAGCGTCTGCTCGGCCCCGGTACGCGTGCCGCCGACCCCGCCGCCGGCGTTCCAGAAGCGGGCCGGGGTGGTCTCGGCGGGCCGCGCCGACTCGCCCGACAGACCGACCACCAGACCGCTGTAGCGGTTGACCAGCCGGTACGTGCCGTTCGCCCGGCCGTCCGCCGCGGTGCCGGGCACGACCCACCACTGCTGTCCCACGGTGGCGCCGCCCGGTCCCGCCGGGGTGACAGTGGGCCGGGTGCCCCAGGCGCGCTGCGCGGTGGCGGAGGAGTCCACGCCCAGCAGGCCGCCGGTGGACACGTTGGCGACGCGGTACGAGCCGTCGCCGTTGCCGGTGAAGATCCACGACTGGAGGGCGGAACCGTTCGCGCTCGCCTCGGAGGTGGCCGCGGAGCCCCCGGCGACCTGCGCGAGGACCCGGCCGCCGCCGCTGGAGACACGGTAGGCGCGGCTCGTGTCCAGGGGAGCGGCCGGCGCCGAGGAGCCGATGGTGACGTTCACGTACTCGCCGGACGAGCCGCCCGAGCAGCCGAAGGAGCAGTAGGAGCGGAACGACTTGCCGACCACCGCCGAACTGGTCCGGTTCGCCGGGTCCAGGAACCAGCGGTACCAGGAGGCGGTGGTGTGCCCGCCGGTGTCACCGATCAGCCGCCACTTCTGCGAGGCCAGGTCGTCGGTGGCGTAGAACTGCTGTGGCGCGCCGCCGCTCTGGTCGACGGCCTGGGGCTCTCCTATGTACAGGCCCAGATAGGCGTTGTAGGTGATGTCCATGACGAACAGGGGCGAGGTCGGGGGAGTGGTGCCCGCCGCCACCTGCTGGGCGACCGTGCCGGCGCGCGTCGGGTCGTACTCCTTGTCCGCCGGGGTGTAGCCCGTGGGGTGCGCGGAGTCGACCGGCACCATGTTGCTCTCCCGGCCGCCCGTGCCGGGCTGGGACCAGGCGCCGTCGTACCACTTCTGCCATGAGCCCGGCGCCATCTTGGAGGCGATCGGCGCGCGGGCGACATGCGCGTGGAACGCCTTCCAGCTGCCGCCCTTGTCCACGATCCGCGAGCCGTAGAAGACGTAGAAGTAGCCGGAGGCGGTGTCCGCGAACAGGCGCGGGTCGCCGTCGCCGTAGTCGAAGGTCTGCTGCGGGAAGGCCGCCGTGTCACCGCGCTTCGTGCTGTACGGCGAGGTGATCACATGGTCCTCGACGGTCCAGGTCCGCCCCTGGTCCTTGGAGACTGCGTAGTCGATCGCGTCGTAGTGCAGGCCGTCGCGGAAGGGTTGCGGGGTGAACTCGTTGTGGACCAGCCCGTACCAGTCGCCGGTGTCCGGGTCGACCCACACGCCCGCCAGGTCGCAGTAGTTCTTCTGCGCGTAGCTCGAACCGGCGGGCGCGTAGCTCGACTCCCGGCCGGTGGGGCTGTTGTTGCAGCGCCAGGTGGTGTCGTTGTTGCGGTCGCGGGACTCGGCCGGGTCCACCGCGTCGCTCAGGGCGCCGTCGCGGGTGGCGCTGTCCAGGTCCTTGCCGGTGAAGAAGGTCCACGCGCGGCCGTCGTTCGCGCCGTACAGGGAGTGGGCCTGCTGGAAGTGGAACGTGCCGTCCTTGTCGAGGTACGGGGCGGCCGGGGTGTCGTCCGGGTGGGTCCAGGAGCCCTTCGCGCCGACGGTGACGGTGTAGGAGGGGGCGGCCGCCGGTGCCTCGGGGGCGGCGAGGGCCTCGCCGCCGGTGACGGCCGTCGCCGCGGCGAGGACCGCGGCGAGCAGCGCTCCGGCCAGTCTCTTGCGGTGAGTGGACACAGGTTCTCCTTCTCGGGAGGGGGCCGGCGCGCGGTGCGCCGGCCCCTGGGTGTGGTTCCTGTGCGGTGCGGCGGACCGGTGTCGGTGCCGGTCCGGTCGGTGGCCCCCCTCGGCGGTGCGCGGTCAGTCGAAGGTCTCGACGTACTCCTCGGCCGGTCCGAGCTCGGGTCCGTCCAGCAGGGCGAGACGGTCGCCGAAGCGCTCCAGCTCCAGGACGGTGAGGGTGTTCTCCCCGGCCCTCAGCAGCGGAGCGGGCAGATAGAGCGTGGTCTGCGGGCCGGCCTCCCAGTAGCGGCCCAGCAGGGTGTCGCCGACCCAGACGAAGCCCTTGCAGAAGCCCGGCAGGGCCAGGAAGGTGTCGGCCGGCTCGGTCACGGTGAGCCGGGCGGTGGCGAATCCGGCCCGGTCCTCGCCGGACGCCGCCGCGAGCGCCCGGCCGGTCTCCGGCCGCCCCCACTCGTCCAGCGGCAGCCGGCGCATGGTCCAGCCGTGGATCAGACGCCGCTCCACCCGGACCCCGCCCAGGATGCCCTTGCCCTGGCCGAGCAGCGGCCCGTAGTTGATCCGGCCCTGGTTCTCCACCAGCAGTTCGAGACGCACCCGGGCCCCGGCACCGGGCACCGTGAAGGAGGCCGTCTCGCGGTCCAGCACGGCCACGGGGGCGCCGTCGACGAACACCTGGGCGCGGTCGTGCAGCCCGGTGACGGTCAGCTCCTGGGGCCCCGGCGGCAGCAGCGGCTCGGCCGAGTACAGCACCAGACCGGACGCCTGGCCCAGCTCCTCGAAGCTCAGCGGCAGCGGGGCGCGCACCGGCTCGGCCACCGCGCGCAGCGCGCTCAGCAGACCGGGGTGCCGGGTGACCTCCAGGGTGCGCGGCGTGAGCAGCGGGGCGTCGGCGGGCGGCTCGGGAAGCTCCCGGGCCGCACCGGCGCCGGGCGCGGCCAGCTTCTCGCGCAGGGCGTGGAACTTCGGGGTGAGCGCGCCGTGTTCGGCGATGGGCGCGTCCGAGTCGTAGCTCGTGACCGTCGGCTGGAGGCGCTGGCCGTCGTGGTTGGCACCGGCCCAGAGCCCGAAGTTGGTACCGCCGTGCGCCATGTACAGGCTCACCGAACCGCCCGCGTCGAGGATGCGGCCCACGTCCTCGGCCGCGCTGACGGCGGACCGCACATGGTGCTTCTCGCCCCAGTGGTCGAACCAGCCGTTCCAGAACTCGGCGCAGACGAACGGCTCGTCGGCGCGCCGCGAGCGCAGCAGGGCCGCCGCCTCGTCCGGACGCGAACCGAACGTCGCCGCCGCCAGCTCGCCGGGCACGCTGCCACCGTCCTGCATCAGCGCCGTCGGCCCGTCCGCCGTGTACAGCAGCTCGGTGATCCCGCGCGCCACCAGGGCGTCGCGCACCCAGCGCAGATAGTCCTGGTCGTCGCCGTGACTGCCGTACTCGTTCTCGATCTGCACCGCGACGACCGGTCCGCCGCGGCCCGCCTGGAGTGCGGCGACGCGCGGGATCAGCTCGTCGAACCAGCGGGCGACGGCGTCCAGGAAGGGCCCGTGGCAGGTGCGCAGCAGCATGCCCGGGGTACCGGTCAGCCAGGCCGGGAGACCGCCGTTGTCCCATTCGGCGCAGATGTACGGACCCGGGCGCACGATGACGTCGAGTCCCGCCTCCTGCGCCAGGGCCGCGAAGCGCGGCAGGTCCCGCCAGCCGTCGAACCCGGCCTTGCCCGGCACGCGTTCGTGGAAGTTCCAGGGGACGTAGGTGTCCACGGTGTTGAGGCCGAGCGCGGCGAGCCGGTGCAGCCGGTCGGCCCACTGGGCGGGGTGGACGCGGAAGTAGTGCAGCGAGCCGGCCAGGACGCGGTGCGGGCGGCCCGCCCGCAGCAGCGTGCCGTCCGCGTGGGTGAGCAGGGGCGGGGCCGCCTCCGGTGCGGCGGCGGTGTCCGCGGACTGCGGTGCTGAGGTGGTCACTTGACGGCTCCGGCGGTCATGCCCGCGCGCCAGAACCGCTGGAGCGCGAGGAAGGCGATCAGAAGCGGGACGACGGACACCAGCGAGCCGATGACGACCAGCGGGGGCGGCACCGCGACATGGCTGGCGTTCCAGCCGACCAGGCCGACTGTGACCGGTTGCAGCCGGTCGTCGCCGAGCACCATCGCGGGCAGCAGGTAGTTGTTCCAGATCTCCACGAACTGGAACAGGAAGATCGTCACCAGCGCGGGCAGCATCATCCGCACCCCGATGGTACGGAAGATGCGGAACTCGCCCGCGCCGTCCAGCCGTCCGGCCTCCAGCACCTCGTCGGGCACCGTCTGCGCGGCGAACACCCGGGAGAGGTAGACGCCGAACGGGCTGACCACGCTGGGCAGCAGCACGGCCAGCGGGTTGTCGATCAGATGCACCCCGGAGAACATCAGGTACAGCGGCAGCGTGAACAGCACCTTGGGCACCAGCACGGCCGCCAGGACCGCGCCGAACACCGCGCCGCGCCCGGGGAAGTCGTACTTGGCGAGCGCGTACCCGGCCAGCGCCGAGAAGGCGGTGCCGAGCAGGGCGCCGACCCCGCAGTACAGCACGCTGTTGAGCATCCAGCGCCAGAAGATGCCGCCGTCCTGGGAGCTGAGCCGGGAGATGTTGCCGAACAGCCCGAAGCCGTCGAACCACAGGCCGTTGCCGGAGAACTGCTCGCCGAACGGCTTGGTCGCCGAGACCAGCAGCCACCACAGCGGGAAGAGGAAGTAGAAGGCCGACAGGCCCAGCAGCGCCATGACGGTGACGCGGCTCGCCGGGCGGCTCTCCCGGCGCGAGCGGACCAGGGCGGGCCGGGTGCTCAGCGCGCTCATGCCTGCTCCTCCCCGCGGTGGGTCAGCTTGAAGAACACGAAGGACACGACACCCACCAGGAGGGCCAGGAGGACGGACTGCGCGGCGGCGTACGGGTAGTTGCCCGCCGCGACCGCGTTCTGCGCGGACATGATCGGGGTGAACGCCGAGGAGATCGAGCCGTCGGAGACGGGCTGGAGCACGGTCGGCTCGTTGTAGAGCTGCGCCGAGCCGATGATGGAGAACACGGCGGTGAGGACCAGCGCGCCGCGCACCGCCGGGATCTTGATGCTCCAGGCGATCCGCAGGGCCGAGGCGCCGTCCATCCGGGCGGCCTCCAGCACCTCCGCGGGGATCGACTGGAGCGCCGCGTAGATGATGATCATGTTGTACCCGGCCCAGCTCCAGGTGACGATGTTCGCCACCGACCACAGCACCACCTCGCTGTGGAAGAACGGGATCGAGAAGCCGACCGGGTGCAGCAGCCGGTTGATCGGGCTGGACTGCGAGGAGTACATGAACGACCAGACCAGCGCGGCGCTCACGCCGGGGATGGCGTACGGCAGGAAGCTGGAGAGCCGGAAGAAGCCCTTGCCGCGCGCGGAGCGGGAGTCGATCAGCAGGGCGAGGGCCAGGGCCGTGCCGAGCATCACCGGGACCTGGACCAGGCCGAACAGCGCGACCCGGCCGAGCGAGGACAGGAAGGCGCCGTCGCCGAACGCCCTGCTGTAGTTGCCCAGCGGGTCGAAGACCTTGGTCGGGGCGGTCAGGCCGAGGCCGGAGCGGTGCACGGTGAACAGGCTGCTGACCGCCGCGTAGACGATCGGCGCGACGTACATCGCGGCGAACAGGACCAGGAAGGGGGCGCAGAAGAGCAGGGGCCGCAGGCGGCGTGAGCGGGCCGGACGCGCGGGCGCGGCGGCGGGCGCCGGCCGGGCGGCGCCGGCGGTGCGCCGGCCGCCGCTCACGGCCGGCGCCGCGGGAGCCCCGTCGATCACGGACTCGTTCACTCGGCGACCTTCAGGCCCTGCTTCTTCATCTCCGACACGGTCGTGTCCTGCGCGCCGCTGAGCGCGCCGGCGATCGTGCCCTTGCCCGCCCACGCCTTGCCGAGGCCGTCGTCGAGGTCGGCGGCGGTCTTGGTCATCAGCGGGCCCCAGGTCCAGCTGGAGTTGACCTGCGGCGCGGCGGCGGCGAACACGTCGTAGATCTTCTGGCCGCCGAAGTACGGGTCGCCGCCCTTCAGCTGGGGCAGGTCGAGCAGCTTCTTGGCGGCCGGGTAGAGCGCGGCCTTCTCGACCAGGCCGCCGAAGGCGTCGCGGTCGGTGCCGAGCCAGTGCGCGAACTCCCAGGCGCCCTCGGGGTTGTCGCAGCCCTTGAGGACGGCGGTCGCGGAGCCGCCCGCGTTGCCCACCTGGCCGGCGCCCTTGCTCCACTGCGGCAGCGGTGCCACCGCCCACTGGCCCGAGCCGCTCTTCGCGCCGCCCTTGATGACACCGGCCTGCCAGACGGCGCCGACGACGGTGGCGATGTCACCGTTGCCGATGCCCGTGTACCAGGCCTGGTCGTACATCGGGGCGCCGCTGATCAGCTTGTCGTCGGCGAGGCCCTGCCAGTAGTCGGCGACCCGCTTGTTGGCCGCGGACGCCATGGTCACCTGCCAGGCGTCGCCCTGGACGCCGAACCATCCGGCGCCGGTCTGCCAGGCGAGGCCCGCGTAGTCGTAGTCCAGGTAGGGCGAGGAGATGTAGCGGTGCGGGTCCGAGGCGTGGATCCTCTTGGCGTCCTCGCGGTACTCGTCCCAGGTGACGGGCGGCTTCAGACCGAGCGAGTCGAAGACCTTCTTGTTGTAGAAGAGCGCCATGGGGCCGGTGTCCACGGGCGCGCCGTAGACGGCGCCGCCGAGGGAGACCGACTGCCAGGCCGCGCTCTGGTAGTCGCCCTGGTCGGCGGAGGCGTACTTGGTCACGTCCTTCAGGGCGCCCTGGGCCGCGAAGCTGGGCAGCGTCTCGTAGCCGACCTGGGCCAGACAGGGCGCGTTGCCCGCCTTCACCGCGTTGAGCATCTTCTGGTAGCCGCCCTTGGCGCCCGGCTGCACGGCCTGGTAGGTGACCTTGAGGTCCGGGTGGCTCTTGTTGAAGGCGGTGACGGCGTCCTCGTATCCGGGCGCCCAGCCCCAGAATGTGATCGATCCCTTGCCGGAGGCGGAGGACGAGCCGCCGTCGGATCCGCCGCATCCCGTGGCGGTGAGGGCGAGGCCCAACGCTCCCGCTATCCCGGCAATTCGGGCAATGGATCGCTTCACGGCTCCTCCTGAAGGGCTTGGGTGGTGCGGAGGAGGTGCCTCCGCGAGGCCAGGCGCACGGCACGGGGCAGAGGCCCGGCCGTGGGCCGGCGCGCTGAATGCCGAAACTATGGCAGAGAATGTTATCGATGCCAATAGTGGGGTCCAGGGAAAGCCCCGACCCGGTGAAAGAGCTGATGAACGGCCGTGTGGGCGATATCATCGACGTCCGGTACGAGGAAGGAACCCATGGCGAAGCTCAAGGACGGCGGGGGACGGCCGCCGGGGATGGCGGACGTGGCCCGGGTGGCGGGGGTGTCGGCGCAGACCGTGTCCCGGGTGCTGTCGGGCCACCCCAATGTGCAGGAGAAGACGCGCGCCAAGGTCCTGACCGCGGTGGAGCAGCTCGGCTACCGCCGCAACAACGCGGCCCGCATGCTCTCCTCGGGCCGCAGCCGCACCATCGGCGTGGTGACGCTCCAGACGAACTTCTACTCGCGGGCCGCGGTCACCTCGGGCATCGAGCACGCCGCCGAGGCCGCCGGGTACGCGGTCAGCACCGCGACCACCACCTCGCTGGACACCTCCGCCATCGAGGCCGCCCTGTCCCGCCTGGCCGACCAGGACGTGGAGGGCGTCATCCTGTCGGTGCCGCTGATCCACGGCAGCCCGCGCATCGAGCAGCTCACCCGGGCCACGCCCACCATCACCATCGACGGCTCGCGCACCGATGCCACCGAGGTCGTCGCCATCGACCAGGGCCTGGCCGCCCGGCTGGCCACCCGGCATCTGCTCGACCTCGGCCATGACACGGTCTGGCACATCGCGGGCCCCGAGGAGTGGCTGGAGGCCGCGGCGCGGCGCGATGGCTGGCGCAGCACCCTTCAGGAGGCGGGCCGCCCGGTGCCGCCGCCGCTGGAGGGCGACTGGTCCCCGGCCTCCGGCTACCGCAACGGGCTGATCCTGGGCCGGATCCCGGACGCCACGGCGGTGTTCGTCGCCAGCGACGAGATGGCCTTCGGCGCCATCAGGGCCCTGCACGAGCTGGGGCGCCGGGTGCCCGAGGACATCTCCGTGGTCGGGGTCGACGACATCGAGCTGGCCGAGTACTGCTCGCCGTCCCTGACCACCGTCGCCCAGCCGTTCAGCCAGATGGGCACGCTCGCCGTGGCGCATCTGCTGCGGCTGATCGCCGACCCGGGCGCGGTGCCCGAACCGGCCTCGGTGGACCCGCAGTTGATCGTCCGGGCCAGCACCGCACAGGCCGGTGCCCCGGCCCGGGGGGCCGGGGCACCGTAGCGCGGCGGACCGGTCAGCCCGCGCAGTGGAACTTCGCGTCCGCCCAGTCCCCGTGGTCACCGGACTTGGTGCCGTCCGTGTCGGTCACCACCAGGTGGACATGGCGGGCCCCGGCCAGCGGCACGTTCACCGGCAGCGGGTCCGAGGCGCCGCTGACGGTGGGGGAGGACCACACCTTCTTGCCGTCGGCGACGACCGAGAACGACACCCCGCCGTAGCCGTTGATCTCGTCGTCGACACCGGCGGTCGCGGTCAGCGAGGAGCACTGCCCGCCGAGCCAGAACTCGATGTCGGAGTCCGCGTGCACCCCGATGCCCTTGGCGTACGTGGTGCCGTTCAGGGTGAGCGGACGGCCGTCGTCCGCCGCCGACTCGCCGTTGCTCCGGTCGCGTTCGGCCGGTCCGTAGCCGTTGGTCGAGCCCAGCCAGGCCAGGTCACTGGCCCAGCTGTCGCCCTTGGGCGGCGCGGGCATGGTGCGCAGCGCGGTCCGCGCGGTGGCGGTGTGCTCCTCGCCCGCCGCCCGGTAGCGCGCGCCGCCGCTCAGCACGGCCTCGCCCGCCGTGGCACCGGCCGGGGCGGTCACGGTGAACCGCGCGCTCACCCGGCGGCCCGGCGCGACGCGGCCCAGCTCCTTGGCCGGTGACACCGTCCAGCCCTCGGGCGCGGTCAGGGACAGCCGGGTGGCGGTGGCGCCGGTGCGTCCCGCCGTGAAGTCCACGTTCACCTCGGCGGACACTCCGGCGCCCAGCTCCTCGGGCGCGGTGACCGCGACGTCTCCGGTGGCCCCGGGCACCTTGCCACCCAGCGCGCTCGCCCCGGCGAGGTCGATCCGGAAGCCGTGCGCGGTGCTCAGCGCGCGGGTCTTCACCTGCACGACCCCGGCCCGGTCGGAGGGGTCGTACCACCAGCCCTGGCCGGCCGCGTCGAAGGCGGCCTTCGAGGTGAGACGGGGCAGCGTCCGGCCGTCCAGACCCACGTGGGCCGGGGCCGAACCGGTGTGCACGGTGAAGGCGTACGGGCGGCTCTTCTGCTTGCCGGTGAAGTCACCGGACTCGGCGCCGACCGCGATGCGCACGGACCCGGCGCCGCTGCGCGGGGCGGTCACCGTCACCGGCTGCTCGCCGTACTTCCCGGCGCGGTGCTGCCGGGTGACGCCGTCGTCCTCGTACAGGGTGAAGGTGCTGCGGCCCTGCGGGTAGACGTCCCAGGCCAGCGGGGAGCCGGCGGTGCGGTCCTGGTAGGAGTTGACGCCCGGCCACATCGGGATCGCGGCACCCGCCCTGACGAACAGCGGCAGGGTGTCCAGGGGCGCCTGGTAGCCGTTCACGGTGACCGGCCCGTGGTACGTCCTGCCGGTCCAGTAGTCCACCCAGTCGCCCTTGGGCAGATAGATGCCGTCGCGGACCGAGGTGTCGCTGTAGACCGGCGCGACCAGGAAGTCCTTGCCGGTCAGGAACTCGTACTTGACGGCGTCGCCCGCCGCCTTCGGGTCGTCGGGGTACTCCAGCGCCAGCGGACGCACGGCGCCGACGCCGGTGCGGTTGGCCTCGGCCGCGTACGTGTACATGTACGGCAGCAGCGATTCCTTGAGCTTCAGGTACTTGCGGTTGATGCTGGTGTACGGCTCGCCGTACTGGTAGGGCTGCTTGTCCTTGGCGGCCCAGCCGTCCATGGTCATCACGGCCGGCAGGAAGGACTTCCACTGCAGGTCGCGGGTGTACGTCTTGGCGCTGCCGCCGAAGATGCCGTCCACGTCACCGGAGGTGTAGGCCAGCCCCGACATGGTGGCGCCCGCGTACGTCGGGATCTGCCAGCGGATGTAGTCCCAGCTGCCGGACTGGTCGCCGCTCCACTGCACTCCGCAGCGCTGCGCGCCCGACCAGCTCTCCGGGGCCCAGGTGAAGCCGCGCGCGTCGCTGTTGTCCTCGATGCCCTGGTAGGCGGCCTTGCAGCCGTCCAGCGCGAACTTGTAGCCGTCGCCCACCCAGGCCACGTCCAGCTTGGCCACCCGCTGGCCCGCCTTGACCTGGTCGGCCAGCTTGTCCAGGCCGTCCTCGGTCCACAGACCCATCTGCATCTTGCGGGAGTTGAGGCCCTTGGCGGTCTCGGCGAGGTTCTCGTAGCCGCAGCCGTAGCCGTCGTTGACGAGCATCCAGCCCAGCGGCATGTCGTTCTTGGCGTAGTCGTCGGCGACCTTGAGCGCGTCCAGGGTGTGCCGCTCGCCGCGGTTGGCGTTGTGCAGATAGCAGTCCGAGTCGCCCACCTCCAGGCCGTAGACCGGCGGGAGCATCGGGCGGCCGGTCAGCTTTGTGTACTGGCCGATGACGTCCTTGGCGGTGTTCCCGGCGAAGTAGTAGGCGTCGAAGCGGTTCTCCCGCTCGGTGGTGGTGACCGGGTCGGTGAAGGCGTAGGTGCCGGGCGCGTAGGTGTTGCGGTAGACGCCGTAGCCCGCCGAGGAGAGGTAGAACGGCACCGAGTTGGGGTGGCCGCCCTCGTTCCAGTTGTAGTCGACGCCGACCTGGAGCGTCTTGCCGCGGTGCGAGGTGTTGCCGCTGCCGTTCTGCTCGCCCGTGCCGTAGAACTGCTCGTCGGCGCCGCGCGCCAGGGTCTGGGTGGTGGAGGTGCCGTCCCAGCTGATGCCGCGCGACTCCTCCCAGAGCCGGGTGCCGTCGGCGCGGTACAGGCCGAACCGCAGCGCCGACTTGTAGGCGCGCAGGGTCACCTTGTCCGTGGACAGCTCGTAGCGGTCGCCGCGGTCGCGCCAGCGGGTGGCGGGCGCCTTGCCCTGGGGCAGCACGATGTCGGCGCCGACCGGGTCGGTGAACGTGCCGTCGGGGGCGACCTCGATGCGGAAGGTGTCGGCCGTGACGAAGGTGACCCGCGCCTTGGCCGTGCCCGCCGTGAACGTGTAGGCGGCGCCGGAGTGCGCGAAGCCGGTGACCGCGCCGATCACGGAGGAGGCCGTGGCACCGGCCGACTCGGCCGCCAGGGCCGGTGCCGAGGGACCGGCCGTGGTCGCGAGCACCGCGAGCACGGCCGCGGCCGCCAGTGCCGCCCCCGAGGAGCGGCGGGCCTTTCGTCTGCGGGGTGGAGCGGTCATGTCGATCCCTTCGCACACGTCACTGAACCGGACAATGATGATTGAACGTGCTTGGTAGGGTGCTCAAACAAGCAGAATCAATCACGCGAAGAAGGTATAGCGCACCGCCGTCCCGCTGACCAGAGTGCGCACCGACCCGTTCGACGGGCCTTTCCCGGTAAGGGAATTGCCGGTTCCCGGCAGTGCGCGGGGCCGCCGGTAGGGTGCACGGATGATCGTGATTCCGGAGGCCCTGGCCCGGGGCACCGTCGAGCGCGAGGGGGCGCCCGGGGCGGCCTGGATCGCCCGGCTGCCCGCGCTGGCGGAAGAGCTGACGCGGCGCTGGGGGTGCGTGCCCGACGGGGCGGTGCTGCACGGGGGAGTCGGTCTTGTGGTCCCCGTGCTCCGGCCCGGCGGGCGGCCCGCCGTGCTCAAGGTGTCCTTTCCGCACCCCGGCAACGTCCATGAGCCGGACGCGTTCGCCGCCTGGCGCGGGCGTGGCGCCGTCCTGCTGCACGCGCGCGACGACGCGCGCTACGCGCTGCTGCTGGAGCGGGCCGGGACCACGCCCCTGGGCCGGCTCGCGGACGGTGACGAACTGGTGGCGGTCGCGGGCCGGCTCAGCCGACGGCTGGCCGTCCCGGCACCGCCGGGGCTGCCCCGGCTCGCTGACCGTGTCCCCGAGTGGGAGGCACAACTGGAAGCAGACGCCCGGGAGTTGCCGCACCGCCTCGCGCCGAGGACGCTGGGCGCGGCGCTCGCCACCGTCCGTGAACAGGGCCGCGCCCAGCCGGAGCTGCTCGTCCACGGGGACCTGCACGCCGGGAACATCCTGCCCGGCGAGCGGGAACCGTGGCTCGCCGTCGACCCCAAGGGATACGCGGGGGATCCCGCCTACGACGGCGGGACACTGCTCAAGTCCCGGGCGCTGTCCCTCATCGGTGCCGACGACCTCGGCAGGGCCGCGCGGCGGATCGTGGACGTCTTCTCCGAGGCCGCGGGACTCGACCGCGCACGCGTCCTGCGGTGGGCCCAGCTCCACGCCGTCCAGGCGGCGTTCTGGGGGCGCCGCCATGGGTTCCGGATGGCCCGCCGGGGAGCGGAGCTCGACCGGATCACGGCGTTCGCCGAGGTGCTGGCGGAACTGCTCGCCGGGGGAGCGTAGAGCCCGCGGAGTCCGCAGGGCGCGCGGGGAGGGTCCGGGGACACCGGCGGGCCGCGGCGCCCGGGTGCGCCGCGGCCCGTGCGGTACCGGACCGGCCGGGTCAGACCACGCTGTCGCGCAGCTCGCTCAGCGCGTCCTCGGTCAGCTCCCGGGGAGCGCTGTCGGCGTCGACGAGGACGACCGTGCACTCGGCGGCGCGGGTGAGGGCGGCGGTGAAGCTGCCGTCGGCGAACTGCGCGAGCGGCCCGCGCGGCGAGCGGCCCACGGCGACCGCGCGCGCCCCGACTCCGGCGGCGTGCCGGGCCAGGGCGCGGCCCGCGGCGGCGTGGTCGCCGACGCCGGTCAGGATCTGGCCGGAGGCGGCGACCCCCTGGGCGGCGAGCCGGTCGAGGTGGGCGGTGACCGTGGCCCGCGCCCGCTCGTCGGACTCGGTGTCGACGGCCTGCTCCTCCACCACGGCCGTCTCCTCGACGTGCACGACCTCCAGCGGGCTGCCGGTGTGTCACGGGCGATGCGGGCGGCGGCGTCGACGACGGCGGCGGCCCCGTCATGGGCGCCGACGGCGACGACGACCGGCCGGGCACCGGCCGCGGCCGGGGTGCCCACGGGGGTGAGCGCCGACGTCACGGGCTCGCCCTCACCGGTGTGCGCCTCGGCCCGGCGCAGCAGTCCGTGTCCCGCTGGCGAGGACCGGGATGGCGAGCAGGAAGGTGGCGGCGCCCAGGTAGAAGGGGACGCTGAGGTCGGTGGCGTCGGCCAGCTTCCCGGCGACGTAGGGCGCCAGGCCGCCGCCGATGAAGCGCAGGAAGCCGTACGCGGAGGAGGCCACGGGGCGCTCGACCGGCGAGACGAGCATGACCGCCTGGGTGGTGAGGGTGTTGTTGATGCCGATGAACGCGCCGCTGACGATGACCGCGACGATGACGACGGTGGGGGTGGACACCCCGGCCGCGATGACCGCCATCACGATGCCGAGGCCCAGCAGGTTGGCGTACAGGACCGGTGCGGTGCCGTAACGCGCCTGGAGGCGGGGCGCGAAGAAGACGCTGAACGCGGCGACCAGCAGGCCCCAGCCGGTGAAGACGAGCCCGAGTTCATGGGCGTTCAGCTTCATCGGGTACGGCGCGTAGCCGAGCATCGTGAAGAAGCCCCAGTTGTACAGCAGCGCCATGATGCCCATGGTCAGCAGCCCGCGGTGGCGCAGCGCCTTGAGCGGGGCGAGCGGCGAGGTGGGCCGCTTCGGCTTGGGCAGCGAGGGCACGAAGACGAGGGTGGCGACCAGCGCGATGGCCATGAGGACGGCCACGCCGAAGAACGGGCCGCGCCAGCTGACGGCGCCCAGTTCGCCGCCGAGCAGCGGGCCGACCGCGATGCCGAGGCCGAGCGCGGTCTCGTACAGGATGATCGCGCCCGCGAAGCCGCCGCTGGCGGAGGCGACGATCACGGCCAGCGAGGTCGCGATGAACAGGGCGTTGCCGAGGCCCCAGCCGGCCCGGAAGCCGACGATGCCGTCGATGGAGCCGGTGCAGCCGGCCAGCGCCGCGAAGACGACGATGACGGCCAGACCTATGACGAGGGTGCGCTTGGCGCCGAAGCGGCTGGAGAACCAGCCGACGAACAGCATCGCCACGGCGGTGACGATCAGATAGCTGCTGAACAGCAGCGAGACCTGGCTCGGCGTGGCGTGCAGGCTCTCCGCCAGGGCGGGCAGGATCGGGTCGACCAGGCCGATCCCCATGAACGAGATCACGCAGGCGAACGCCACGGCCCAGAC
Organism: Streptomyces sp. PL-25; assembly: GCF_058344915.1. NCBI lineage: Bacteria > Bacillati > Actinomycetota > Actinomycetes > Kitasatosporales > Streptomycetaceae > Streptomyces > Streptomyces sp. PL-25. The sequence goes on along the minus strand of NZ_CP136997.1, from coordinate 436,243 downwards.
GGCCTTCGGCTGCCGGAACGGGCTGGCCGTCTTTCCGTGCGGTGCACTCATTACCGCTTCTCTCCACTCGGGTGTGTCGATGGAACGCTCTCGGGGCCCGGCGGGGCGGGCCGCCGCTCTGGCGGAACGGGGGCGGGTGCGCCGCGCCCGTACGGCACGGGCCGGTCCGGCGCACGCCGGGGAGGTGCGTGTCAGGAAGGCGCGGGCCGGTCCTGGACGGCGCGGGCCAGCGCGGGCAGGGCGACGCGCACCGCGTGCCGCTCGGGCCCGGTCAGTTCGCCGACGAGCCGTTCCAGGGCCCGCATCCGCTCGGCCCGCCGCTGCCGGTAGACCTCCAGGCCGGTCTCGGTGGCCTCCACCAGGACGCCCCGGCCGTCGGTCCGGTCGGCGGTGCGCCGCACCAGGCCCGCACGCTCCAGACGGGTGACGAGCTGGGTCATGTTGGGCTGCGAGGCGTTCTCCGCGCGGGCGAGTTCGGTGAGCCGCTGCGGCCCCTCGCGGCCCAGCCGCCCGAGCGCCATGGAGGCCGCGGTGCTCAGACCGCCGGCCGTGGCGCTCTGGCGCACGTACCGGACCATCTGCTCCACGGCGGTCATCAGGTCCTCGGCGGTCGCGTCCGCCTCCGGCTGGTCCATAACCCGCTTATGCATAAGCACATTATGCATCTACGTGTACGGTGAAGCAAAATTCGCGGGGCGGGCCGGGAGCGGACCCGGGGGCGGGGCGCGGGCGGTGATCACGGCCTCCGTAGGCTGGACGCCATGGCGGAAGACTCTCCCTTGATCCAGAGCCTGCGATCGGCCGTCGCGGCGGCACCCGCGGACGTACCCCTGCGCCTGCACCTGGCCGAACTGCTCCTCGGCGCGGGCCGGGGCGACGCGGCGGTCGCCGAGGTCGCCGTGGCCCTCCAGCACGCGCCCGGCGACGCCCAGGCCCGGGAGCTGATGGCGCGCGCCATGGGCATGCCGCAGCAGCCCGCGTCCGCGCCCGCGCCCACCTCCGAGCCGCCGGCCGCCTCCGAGCCGCCGACCCCGGCCGGGCTCCCGTCCGCGCCCGCGCAGGAGTCCGCCGCGCCGCAGGATCCCCGGCCGCCCGCCCCGGAGGGCTTCGACTGGCGGGCGGCCGAGGAGCAGGTCGGCGACATCGTGCCGCCGCGCTTCGCCGAGACCCCGTCGGCCGCCGACGGGCAGGACGACCCGGGCGGCGCCGGCGCCTGGGACGTGGACGCGCCCGGCACCGTGCGCCTCGCCGACGTCGGCGGGATGCGGGAGGTCAAGGACCGGCTGGAGGCAGCCTTCCTCGCGCCCATGCGCAACCCCGGACTGCGCAGGCTCTACGGCAAGAGCCTGCGCGGCGGACTGCTGCTGTACGGGCCGCCCGGCTGCGGCAAGACGTTCATCGCCCGCGCGGTCGCCGGTGAACTCGGCGCGGGCTTCCTGTCCGTGTCCGTCAACGACGTCCTGGACATGTGGGTCGGCAACTCCGAGCGCAACATGCACGAGATCTTCGAGACGGCCCGCCGCCAGGCGCCCTGCGTGGTCTTCCTCGACGAACTGGACGCGCTCGGCGCCAAGCGCAGCCGCACCGCGCACAGCGGCATGCGCAACACCGTCAACCAGTTGCTCACCGAGCTGGACGGCATCGACTCGGCGGCCAACGAAGGGGTGTTCGTGCTCGCCGCGACCAACGTCCCCTGGGACGTGGACCTCGCCCTGCGCCGCCCCGGACGCCTGGACCGCACCCTGCTCGTCCTGCCGCCCGACGCCCCGGCGCGCGAGGCGGTCCTCCGCTACCACCTGCGCGAACGACCCGTCGAGAACATCGACCTGGTCCGCCTGGCCAAGGCCACCGACGGCTTCTCCGGGGCCGACCTCGCCCATGTGTGCGAGGCCGCCGCCGAGCGCGCCCTGCTCGACTCCGCGCGCACCGGCACCGTCCGGATGATCGGCACGAAGGACCTGCTGGCCGCGGCCCAGGACGTGGTGCCCTCCACCGGCCCCTGGTTCGCCTCGGCCCGCAACGTGGCGATGTTCGCCAACGAGGGCGGCATGTACGACGACCTGGTCGCCTATCTGAAGAAGAAGCGGAAGCTGTGACCGCCGTCCGGAGGGGAGCGGACCGGCCGTGACCACCGCGCACCCGGCGGTCGGCCGGGCCGACGGGCTCCTGGGCCTCGGGCGGTACGAGGAGGCCGCGGCCCTGCTGGGCGGCCATCTCGCCGAGTACCCCGACGACGCCCGCGCCTGGCTGCTGCTCGGCCGCGCCCGGCACGCCCTCCAGCGGCACCGCGAAGCCCTCGACGCCTGCGACGAGGCGCTCGGCGCCGACCCGCACTACGTCGACGCGCTGATCCTGCGCGGCACCGTGCTGCGGCACGTCGACGGCCGCTTCGAGGAGGCCGAGGAGGCGCTGCGCGCGGCGGTGCGCCTCGCCCCGCACCACTGGTACCCGTACGCCCGGCTCGCCGACCTCGTCTTCCGGGCCCGGCTGGTCCGCCGCGGCCAGGCCAGGGGCGGACAGCTGGAGGCGCGGGACCTGACCGAACTGGCCGCGGAGCCGGCCGCCCTCGCGCGCGAGGCGCTGCGGCTGGGTCCGGAGGAGGTGTACGCCCATGAGGTCGCCCAGCTGATCGCCCGGCTGTCGGGCGACGCGGCCGCCGCCGACGCGCTGGACCGGGCGATCCTGCGGCTCGACCCGCAGCACCCGGAGGCGCTGGCCAGGCGCACCCGCAAGGTGGCGAGCGCGGCCGGTGTCAGGGCCGCCGAGGCGGCCGCCCTGTACGCGGACGCGCTCGCCGTCACCCCCGGCTCCGCCGCCCTGCGGCAGGGCCTGGACCACGCCTCCTACCGCCTGCTGCGCGGGACCCGCTGGCTCGCCCTGCTCTGTGTGGCGCTCGCCGGCGCCGGTGTCGGGCTGTTCTCCTCGGACACCTCCCGCGCGCTGCCCCTCTCGCCGGGGCAGCGGCTGTGGGACCTCGTTCCGATGGCGGTGATCTGGGGCGTGGGCGCGCTGCTGCGCTACCGCGGGCTGCGCGCGGGCGTGCGGATCAATCTGGTCTCGCTGGTCCGCCGTCGTCTGTGGCCGCGGATCGTCCTGGGCCAGGCCGCCTGGGCGATGGTCTGCGCCCTGCTGCTCACCCAGGTGCCGTGGACGGAGCGCACCGGGCCCGAGTTCCTGTTCTGGACCGGCCTGCTGCCCACCTTCGTGACGCTCTGGTTCGACCGGAAGATGGGCTGACCCCCGCTTCCCCGACGGCTCCTTCTGCTCTTCCGTCGCCTTTTCAGCACTTCCTGGCACTTCCCTTTCTTCCGTGCTTTTCGCTTCTTTTCCTTCTTTTTCTTCTTTTTCTTGCGGTCCTTCTTTCTTGTGTTCCTGCTGCTTTCCGGTCGGCCGCGGAGCGTGCTTCACCTCTCGTTCATCTTTCGGCCATTTACAGGACTCCTGGAATCGACCCGCGATTCTCATCGGCTCCTCATGTGCCCTTGGTTGCGTATGGCCGGGGCGGGCGGTCGGCGACGTATGAGCGAGGAGGCGCATGGTGTCCGTGTCTGAGGTGGCCGCGAGCGGTGACGAGGGGAGCGAGGAGCCGCTGCATGTGGCCAGCCGGTTGCACGCGTTCAACCGGTTCGAGCTGAAATACCTGGTCCCGGTGGAGCAGGCCGCGGAGATCCGGGACGAACTGGCCGAGCGGATGGACCGGGATCTGCACAGTCCGGTCGGCGGTTACGGCGTGTGGAGCCTGTACTACGACAGCCCCCGGCTCCGTTTCTACTGGGAGAAGATCGAGGGCCTGAAGTTCCGCCGCAAGCTGCGCATCCGGCATTACGGCGACCTCGACGGGGTCACCGAGGAATCCCCGGTCTGCGTGGAGATCAAGCAGCGGGTGAACCGGGTCACGCAAAAGCGCCGTATCACCCTTCCCTACGCCGTGGCACGGCAGTTGTGCGACGACCGCGAACTGGTGGAGCACTCCGCGAAGGAGCGTGCCTTCGTCCAGGAGGTCCTCGAACTGGTCGTGCGGCTCGATCTGCGGCCCACCGCGATCACCGGCTACCAGCGCGAGGCACTGGTCGGCCGGGCCGCCGACACCGGGCTGCGGGTCACCTTCGACCGGCGGATCCGGGGCCGGGACCGCAACTTCCACTTCGGCACGCGGACGCCGGAGAACCGGTTCACGGTCCCGCCGCACCTGTCGGTCATGGAGATCAAGGTGAACGAGCGCACCCCGCACTGGATCACCGACCTGGCCGCCCGCCGCAATCTCAACCTCGTCCGCGTCTCGAAGTACGTGCAGTCCATCGAGGCGTTCGGCCTGGCACCCCGCTCGGTCTTCCACATCGGCGAGACGGACGTCCCGCCGCACCCCACCACCGAAGGTCTGCCGCAGCAGCGGCCGGCGCGGAACGCGTCGTTGAAGGTAGGAGCACAGTGAACTTCGACTTGCAGGAACTCAGTGGCACGTTCAGCGTGGCCGACGTCGTGGTGGCGATGGTGCTGTCCTTCGTCCTGTCCACCCTGATCGGCTACGTGTACCGGTACACGCACCGCAATGTCTCCTACAGCCAGTCCTACGTGCAGACACTCGTGATCGTCGGCATGATCGTCGCGCTGATCATGCTGGTCGTCGGCTCGAACCTGGCGCGGGCCTTCTCCCTGGTCGGCGCCTTGTCCGTGGTCCGCTTCCGCAACGCCGTCAAGGAGACCAGGGACGTCGGGTTCATCTTCCTGGCGATGGCGATCGGCATGGCCTGCGGCGCCCGGTTCTACACGCTGGCCGCCGTCGGCGCGGTGGTCGTCTGCGCCGTCGTCGTCGTGATGTTCAAGTTCGACTGGTTCGCGCTGAACGTGCAGCGGCAGGTCGTCAAGGTCCAGGTGCCGGCCGGTGAGGACCACACGCCGCAGATCAGGGACGTACTGATCAAGTACACCAGCGAGTTCGAGCTGGTGAGCACCGAGACCATCCGCGGCGGCGCGCTGACCGAGGTCTTCTACACGGTGCGGCTGAAGAAGGGCGCCGAACCCGGCGACCTGGTCAGCGCGCTCCAGGAGCGGACGTCCGGCCAGCGGGTCACGGTCCTGACCGGTTACGACACCACGGATCTGTGATGGCCGAAGACACCCCCGTGCGGCGCGGGCGGAGGCTGCGCGACCGGCTCCCCGTACGGCTGCGCCACCACTGGAGACCCGCCGCGAGCCTGGGCGTGGGACTGGCCGCGATGGTGGTCTTCCTGGGCGACGCGCGGATCTCCCCGTACGTCACGTCGTCCTCCCGGGCCGAGGGCGACCCCATCACCGACGACGTCCGAGGCTCGGTGGACCTGTACGACACATCGGTCCCGCACTCGATCCAGCTCACCTACCGGCAGACCGAGTTCGACAAGATGATGAAGGAGTTCAAGAAGGACGGCACCAAGGACTACATCGAGGCCGACCTCGTCGTCGACGGCGTCTACCTCAACGACGTCGGGATCCGCCTCAAGGGCAATTCCACGCTGTCCTCCCTGCGGGGCGGCCGGGGTCTGCCGGGCGGCGGCCGCGAGCTGCCCGGTGCCCCCCAGGGCGCCGCGGCGGGCGGCCGGGCGGCCGGCGCTCCCACGGCCGGCGCCCCCGGGGCGGGCGCGGGGGCGCAGCGCGGCCAGGGGCGGCCCGCGGGCGACGGGCCCGGCGGCATGGGCGGGATGGTGCAGTATGACCTCTCGCCGAGCAGACCGGAGGAGCTGCCCTGGCTGGTCAAGATCGACGAGTATGTGGAGGGCCGCGCCTACCAGGGCGAGCGGGAGATCTCGCTGCGTCCCGGCAGCAACGGCCAAGTCCCCCTCAACGAGGCGCTGTCCCTCACCCTGACCGGGAAGAGCGGGCAGAAGGCCGAGCGGTACGGCTTCACCGAGCTGAAGGTGAACAACCGGCCCGCCGCCACCCGGCTCATGGTCGAGGCGCCCGACACCGACTACGCGGCCGACGTCGGCGACGGCAACGGCGTGCTGTACAAGGCGAAGGCGGGCGGCAGCTTCGAGTACCGCGGCGAGGACCCGACCGAGTACGAGACCTCCTTCGCCCAGCTCAACAAGAAGGGCAGCCAGGACCTCGAACCGGTGATGCGGCTCATCAAATGGGTCAACGGCGCCTCGGACGAGGAGTTCGCCCGGGACCTCGGCAGGTATGTCGACGTCGATTCGCTGGCCGCCTACCTGGCGGCACAGAACCTGCTGCTGAACTTCGACGACATGGCCGGTCCCGGCAAGAACTACTTGCTGTGGTACGACCTGGACACCAGGAAGTTCTCCGTCCTGGGCTGGGACTACAACCTCACCTTCAGCGGTGACGCGAAGGCGGGCCCGGACGACTCCGTCGGCATGCCGGGCGGAGGGCCCGGGGGAGCGGCGGGCGGCACGCCCGGAGGGACACCCGGCAAGGCGCCGGAGGGGATGCCGGACCAGCCACCGGAAGGGATGCCGGACCAGGCGCCGCAGGGTATGCCCGAGAAGGCGCCGGAAGGCATGCCCGGCGGGGCGGCCGGCGGCGGCGGGGGCGCGGACGCACCGGCGGGCCGAGGGGGCTTCATGCAGCACGTCCTGAAGACCAGGTTCCTCGGGTCGGACGCCTTCGACGCCGTCTACAAGAAGGCGTACCAGCGGCTCTACCGGGAGTTCTACGGCTCGGGCGAGGCGGACCGGCAGCTGAAGTCCCTCGCGGAACAGGTGCGCGCCACCGGCGCCGCGTCCAAGGAGCTGGACACCGCGCTGACCAAGCTCACCAAGACCGTCACCGACCGCACCCGGGCCCTGGCCGGGGACAAGGAGGTGACCGGCTGACCGGCCCGGCGCCCCGGGCCGCCCGCCACGGCGGAGCCGCCCGGGGCGCCGGACCCCTTGCCGCACCGCACCCAGGGCGGCTCACAAGAACCGCACAGCCGCGCCGCCTACCCTTGCGCGGGCCGAGGCCGCGACCGCCCGGCCCCGCTCCCGCCCCGTCCGTATCCCGAGGTGCCAGCACGTGACCGACCCGCACAGCTCACCGCGCACGTCCGCCGCCGGGCACACGGTCCTGGTGGTGGAGGACGACGCCAGCATCCGCGCCCTGCTCACCTCCGCGCTCGGCGTGGCCGGATACGCCGTGGCGAGCGCGGCCAGCGGACAGGAGGCCATGGCCGAGGCCGCGGGCCGCCGTCCCCATCTGATCGTCCTGGACGTCGTGCTGCCCGACACCGACGGCTTCCGGCTCACCCGCGAGCTGCGCGCACAGGGCGTGTACACCCCGGTGCTGTTCCTCACCGCACGGACCGGGGTCGAGGACCGGATCATCGGCCTCAGCTCGGGCGGCGACGACTACGTCACCAAGCCCTTCCACGTCCAGGAGGTGCTGCTGCGCATCCGCGCCATCCTGCGCCGCAGCAACGCCCCCGCCTCCACCACCGGCAGCAGCCCGCCCCTGCGCTACGCCGACCTCACCCTGGACGCGGCCACCCGCGACGTACGGCGCGCCGGCCATCCGCTGAAGCTCTCGCCCACCGAGTTCCGGCTGCTGGCCTGTCTGCTGGCCCACCCCGAACGGGTGCTGGAGAAGGCCGAGATCCTCCAGCAGGTCTGGCGCTACGACTTCTCCGGCGACACCCGTATCGTCGACACCTACATCAAGAACCTGCGCCGCAAGGTGGACCGCTTTCCTCCCGCGCTGATCCACACCGTGCGCGGGGTCGGCTACTGCCTGCGGCTGCCGCGCGACGACACGCGCGCGGCCGGCCGGTGAGAGGGCTGCGCCGGCTGCGCCCGCGGTCCCTGCGCAGCCGCCTGGTGCTGCTCTCCTGCCTGCTGGCCACCGGCGCCGTCCTGCTGTGCCAGCTCGCCGGGCTGACGGTCCTGCGCGGCTGGCTCACCGACCAGGTGGACCACCGGCTCTCCCACTTCCGCCCCCCGGACGGGGTCTACGAGGACCTGGCCGCGGGTACGGCGCCACGGCCGCCCCGCCCGGACGACGCGCTGCCCTCGGACTACCGCGTCTACTTCTACGACACCGGCGGCAACCTGCTGCCCGCGTCGCTGGGCAGCGACGACGGCCCCGGACCCAGGCTGCCGCGGCACGCGGCGGAACTGGATCTGCCGGCCGGGCGCCCGAGCACCGTCGCGGCCGAGGACGGGTCCCCGGGCTCCGGCTGGCGCGTGATCGCCTACCCCGGGCCCGACCGGATGCGCACCGTCGTGGCCCTGCCGCTGGACACCGTGGACGGCGCCACCGCGAAACTCCTCTGGCTGAGCCTCGGTCTCGGCGCCGCCGTCGCCGTCACGGTCGGCGCCCTCGGCAGCAGCGCCGTCCGGCTCGGGCTGCGGCCGCTGACCCGCGTCGAGCACACCGCCCAGCGCATCACCGAGGGCGCCCTGGAACTCAACGTCCCGGTGGCCGAACCGGACACCGAGGTCGGCCGGCTCGGCCGGGCCCTGAACACCATGCTCGACCGTCTGCGCACCGCCCTGCACCGCACGGAGACCTCCGAGGCGCGGCTGCGCCACTTCATGGCGGACGCCGGGCACGAGCTGCGCACCCCGCTCACCGCCATCCAGGGGTTTGCCGAACTCCTCCTCGACGAACCCGGCATGTCCGACCGGAGGCGCCAGGAGGCGCACGCTCTGATCGCGCACAACGCCGACCGCATGAGCCGGCTCGTCGACGACCTGTTCCTGCTCGCCAAGCTCGGTGACGCCCCGGTGGCGCACCGGGAACCGGTCGACCTGCTCTCCCTCGCGGCCGACGCCATTGCCACCACCGCGGTACGCCACCCCCACCGGGCCATCGCCCTGGAACCGCTCGTGACCCGCCCCGCTGAGGCCGAACACGCCCTGGACGTCATCGAGGCGCCCGGCGACCCGCACCAGCTGGCACAGGTCGTGGGCAATCTGCTCTCCAACGCCTGTGTCCACACACCCGCGGGCAGCGGCGTCCGGGTCCGGGTCGGCGCCACTCGCGCCGATGCCGCCGGGGGGACCCTCGGCAGCGGCTGGAGGCTGCCGCCCGGCAGCCCCGTCTGTGTCGTCGAGGTCGCGGACGACGGCCCCGGCATCCGCCCCGACGAGGCCCCGCACGTCTTCGAACGCTTCTTCCGCGACCCCGCCCGGCCCCTGCGGGGGAGCGGCCACCGGGCCCGGCGCCGAACCGGGGTCCGGCCTCGGGCTCGCCATCGCCGCCGCCATCGCGGCGGCGCACGGCGGACGCCTCGAACTGGACAACCGGCCCGGCCGCGGCTGCACCTTCCGGTTGCTGCTGCCGGACGCCACGGCCCCGGCGGGCCGCGCCGACGAGCAGGCCGACGAGCCGTGGCACGGCTGACCCGTCCCTCCTGGCGTCCGCTCCGGCGGCGGACGCCAGGACGGAGGCCAGGAGGGACGGGTCAGCCGCGGAGCATCATCCCTCGGCGGCCTCTGCCGCGCGGGGGGTGCGCCGGGCCATCCACGCGGCGACCAGCGCGCCGGAGATGTTGTGCCAGACGGAGAAGACGGCGGCGGGCAGGGCGGCCAGCGGGCTGAAGTGGGCGGTGGCGAGCGAGGCGGCGAGGCCGGAGTTCTGCATGCCGACCTCGAAGGCCATCGCGCGGGAGGCGGGCCGGCCGAGCCGGGTGAGCCTGCCGCAGCCGTAGCCGAGGGCGAGCCCGCAGCCGTTGTGCAGCACGACCGCCAGCAGGACGGTGAGGGCGGCGGACTTCAGTGCGTGCGCGCTGCCCGCGACGACCACCGCGACGATCGCGGCGATGGCCAGCGAGGACAGCCACGGCATGGCGCCGAGCACCCGGCCGATGTACCGCCCGGCGACCAGGCGCACCACCACACCGCCGAGCACGGGCAGCAGCACCGTCTTGAGGATGTCGGTCACCATCGAGCCCGCGTCGACGGGCAGGTACTGGCCCGCGAGCAGCAGGGTGAGCGGCGGGGTCAGCAACGGGGCCAGCACGGTGGAGACGGTCGCCACGGAGACCGACAGGGCCACGTCGCCGCGGGCCAGGTAGGTGACCACGTTGGAGGCGGTGCCGCTGGGCGCGCAGCCGACGAGGATGACACCGGCGGCGAGCGCGGGCGACAGGTGCAGCAGGTGCGCGATCAGCCAGCCGAGTCCCGGCATGATCACGTAGTGGGCGGCCAGACCGAGCAGGACCACCCAGGGCCGTCGCGCCACGCCCTTGAAGTCCTCCAGGGACATGGTGAGCCCCATGCAGAACATGATCACGCCGAGCAGATAGGGCACGTCGGTGCCGTATCCGGCGAAGGTGCCGGGGAAGGCGAGACCGGCGGCGCCCGCGGCGATGACGAGGACGGGGAAGACGGTGACGGCCCGGCGGGCGGCGCGGTCGGCAGGGGAGGTCCCGGCCGGGGGCGTGGGGGTACCGGTGGGGGCGGTCGGGGTGTCTGGGCTGCGCATAAGACGCATGTAAATACCATGTATCAATATGCGGCAACGCTGTCTCATTATCCGGACGCTGTGGTGGGGTGGGCCGATACGCTTCCGGCCGTTCACCAAGAACGAACACAGTCCGACAGCATCATTGCCTCGGTTGCGTCCGGGTCCTAGGGTGTGCCTGGTTCCACAGCCCCCTCTGCCACCAGCGTCAGCGATCTGTACCGGCGTCAACTTCCGTTCGACATACCGACATCGCTCCTGTCGCCGACCCGGCGACCGACGAAAGCTCGTGTTCGGTTTACCAACAGCATCGGACAGTTGCCGGCGCTCCGCTCCCCACGGCGGCGCACTGTCCAGCATCGAGGAAGGCCATGGTCATGCAGCACCCGCACCCGTCCGCCGCGCACGGTCCCGCCCGGCCGGTCGTCAGCCGCCGCCGTCTGATCGGAGCGGGAGCCGCGGTCCTCGGAGCCTTCGCCGTGCCCGCGCTCCCGGGCCCGGCGTCCGCGGCCGCCGGCGACGGGCCGACGGCCACCGGCACGGAGTGGAACGGCCACATCGACGTCTTCCGGCTCGGGACCGAGCCCCCGCACACCACGCTCATGCCCTACGCCGGCACGGACCAGGCGCTCAGGGCCGACCGCACCCGCTCGCCCTACCGGCAGAGCCTCGACGGGACCTGGCGTTTCGCCTGGTCGGCCCGCCCCGACCAGGGCGACGACACCTTCTACCGCACCGACCTGGACGACTCCTCCTGGGACACCCTCCCCGTCCCCTCGGTGTGGCAGACGCACGGCCACGACGTCCCGATCTACGTCAACATCACCTACCCCTACTGGGGAGCCAACGGCCTGGGCGAGGAGCCGCAGCCGCCCGCCGCGCCCACCCGCCACAACCCCGTGGGCCGCTACCGGCGCACCTTCACCGTGCCGCGCGACTGGGCGGGGCGGCGGACGTTCCTGCACTTCGAAGGGGTCAAGTCCGCGCACTACGTGTGGATCAACGGCAAACCGGCGGGCTACCACGAGGACTCGTACACCCCCGCCGAGTACGACATCACGCCGTACCTGGAGCCGGGCACCAACCAGATCGCCGTCGAGGTGTACCGCTACTCGGACGGCGACTGGCTGGAGGACCAGGACATGATCCGGGTGAGCGGCATCTTCCGCTCGGTCTATCTGTACTCCACGCCCGACGTGCATCTGCGCGACTTCAGGCTGGAGACCCCGCTGCGCGACGGGTACACCGCCGCCGACCTGGCGGTGACCGCGAGCGTACGGGCCTACGGCGGCGCGCGCGAGGGCCGGTACACCGTGGAGACCCAGCTGTACGACCCGCGCGGACACGCCGTCTGGCCGCGCCCGCTGGAGCAGAGCGCGGACCTCGGCTCCGTGCCCGCCGGGCAGGACGTGACGGTGCACGGCTCCCGGGCCGTCCCCGCGCCCCGGCTGTGGTCGGCCGAGCACCCCGAGCTGTACACCGCCGTGCTGCGGCTGCGCGACCCGGCGGGCAAGGTGACCGAGACCCTCTCGCACCGGGTGGGCCTGCGCGAGTTCGCCCTGCGGGACGGGCTGATGCGCATCAACGGCAAGCCCGTCTCGCTGCGCGGCACCAACCGCCACGAGATGCACCCCGACCGGGGCACGGCACTGACCCGCGCGGACATGGCCGAGGACATCCGGACCATCAAGCGGCTGAACATGAACAGCGTCCGCACCTCGCACTACCCCAACAACCCGCACTGGCTCGAACTGGCCGACGAGTACGGGCTGTACCTGGTGGACGAGACCAACCTGGAGACACACGGCATCCGCGACCGCTTCCCCGGCGACCACCCCGACTGGACCCGCGCCTGCGTCGCCCGCGCGCAGAACATGGTGCACCGCGACAAGAACCACGCCTGCGTCGTCATCTGGTCCCTGGGCAACGAGGCGGGCGGCGGCAGCACCTTCGTCGCCATGCACGACTGGATCCGCTCCTACGACACCACCCGGGTCATCCAGTACGAGGGCGACGACCGGCCGGGGATCAGCGACATCCGCTCCGCCATGTACGAGAGCCCCGCCCGGATCGAGGAACGCGCCAGGGACACGGGCGACACCCGGCCGTACGTCATGATCGAGTACTGCCACGCGATGGGGAACTCGAACGGCAACTTCAAGAAGTACTGGGACATCGTCCGCCGCCACGACGTGCTCCAGGGCGGCTGGATCTGGGACTTCGTCGACCAGGGCCTGAACTGGCCCACCCCCGAACGCACTTCGCTCACCGAGACGGGACCGGCCGCGCTCACCGGCGAGGTGTTGCCGGCCCACGCGGGCTTCACCCGGGGCGAGGGCGTCTCCGGCACCACCGTCTTCGCCCGCGACGACCGCCTCGACCTCACCGGCTCCCTCACCCTGGAGGCGTGGATCACCCCGCGGGCGACCGGCTACCACCAGCCGCTGGTGGCCAAGGGCGACACCCAGTACGCCCTGAAGCAGACCGACTCCCGGCTGGAGTTCTTCATCCACGCCGCCGGGCAGTGGATCACCGCGAGCTGGGAGCTGCCGGACGGCTGGACCGGAACCGAGCACCATGTCGCCGGTGTCTTCGACGACCGGTCCGGCACCCTCACCCTGTACGTCGACGGCGCGGCCCGCGCCACCCGGGCCACCACCGTGCGGCCCGGCTCCAACACGGCGCCGCTCGCGCTCGGCGGCGACGTGGACAACCCGACCCGCGCGTTCAGCGGCACCATCCGCCGGGCCCGGGTGTACGCCCGCGCCCTGAGCGCGGCCGAACTCGCCTCCGACGCGCGCACACCGGGCGACGAGGGCGTACGGTTCTGGTTCGACGCCGCCACCGCCGGGGTGCGACGCGAGCGGTCCGGGGAGCGGACGTTCCTCGCCTACGGCGGCGACTGGGGCGACAACCCGAACGACGGCAACTTCCAGGCCGACGGGATCGTCACCGCCGACCGCGGCCACACCGGCAAGGCGGCCGAGGTCAAACGGATCTACCAGGCGATCGGCGTGAGCCCGGCCGCGGGCGCCGGGGCGCGCGCCTCTGGGGCCCTTTCCTCCGGGGCGCTCACCCTCACCAACGAGTACCTGTTCACCAACCTCCGCGAATTCGACGCGGGTTGGACGCTGGTGGCGGACGGGAAGGCGGTGCGCCGCGGCAGGCTGACCCGCGCGCAGCTCGACGTGGCCCCGCTGTCCCGCAAGGACATCACCGTGCCCCTCGTCCTGCCCGCCGCACCCGCCCCGGGCACCGAGTACTTCCTCGAACTCTCCTTCACCACAAGGGAGTCCACCCCATGGGCGGAGGCCGAGTTCGAGGTGGCCAAGGCACAGCTCCCCGTCGACGCGGGCAGCCCGGCCGTCACCCCGCGGCCGCTGGAGAGCGTCCCGGCCCTGCGCCACCGGGACGACGGACGCACGATCACCGTCACCGGCCGGGACTTCTCCGTGACCGTCGACCGGAGCACCGGCGTCATCACCTCCTACGAGGCCCGCGGCCGCCGCCTGATCACCTCGGGACCCGTACCGAACTTCTGGCGGGCCCCCACCGACAACGACCGCGGCAACGGCCAGCACACCCGCAACCAGACTTGGCGCGACGCGGGCGCCCGCCGCACGGTGACCGGTGTCGCCGTACGGGCCCTGGGCGAGCGGGCCGTGGAGATCGCGGTCACCGGCACCCTGCCCACCACCGTCGCCTCGGCCTACACCACCACGTACACCGTGTTCGGCAACGCCGAGATCAAGGTGGACAACACCCTGCACCCGGGGGCGGCGAGCCTGCCCTACCTGCCGGAGGTCGGCACACTGCTGCTTCTGCCGGGCCGCCTGGAGCACCTCCACTACTACGGGCGCGGCCCGGAGGAGAACCACTGGGACCGCAACGACGGCACCGACGTCGGACTGTACTCCGGGACCGTGTCCGGCCAGTGGACCCCGTACATCCGCCCGCAGGAGAACGGCAACAAGACCGATGTGCGCTGGGTCGCGCTGACCGACGGCGACGGCAACGGCCTGCTCGCCTCCGGCGAACCGCTGCTGGAGTTCAATGCCTCGCACTTCACCCCGGAGGACCTGTCGCTCGGCGCGCGCCACGACTACCAGCTCACCGCGCGCGAGGAGGTCGTCCTGCGGCTGAACCACCGCCAGATGGGCGTGGGCGGCGACAACAGCTGGGGCGCGCACACCCACGACGAGTACAAGCTCCTCGCCGACCGCGACTACCGCTACACCTACCGGCTGCGTCCGCTGAGCGGTGTCCGCGGTGCGACCGGCGCGTCCCGCCGGCCGACCGCGACGACACTCAGGGAGTGAGGCCCTCGGCGACCGGCCGGTCCTCGGCCGCCCGCGGCTCCCCGGCCACCGGGTGGTTCCCGGCCGCCCGGTCGTCCGGAGCAGCCGCCGGGGCGGCCGGGGCGTGGGTGCTCCAGCTGATCCGGGTGCCCGCGAGGGAGACGATCAGCGCCGAGACCGCCACGGCGGACATGCCGACCACCAGGCCGCCCCAGCCCGCGATGAAGCCGATCAGGGCGGGCCCGATCAGCAGACCGGTGGTGCCCATGGCCGCCACCAGCGCGAGCGCGTCCGAACCGCCCGCGGCGGCGGCCACGTACACGCACGGGGTGACGGCGGCGGCGCCCAGGCCCACGCAGGCGAACCCGAGCAGGGTCGGCACGACACCGCCGGCCAGCAGCGCCAGGGCCAGTCCGACTCCCGCGACGGCGCTCCCGCAGACGACCACGCGGCCGTCGCCCCAGCGGGTGCGCCAGCGGTCGGCGAAGACACGGGCCAGCAGCATCATGACCGAGACGACGGCGATGCCCAACGGCGCCACGGTCGCCGACGCCTTGGCGATGTCCTTCATGTAGAGCGCGGACCAGTCGTTCATGGCGCCCTCGGTGATGGTGCCGAACACCATCGCGCAGCCCATCCACAGGGTCGCGCGTCCGGGCAGGCTCAGCCTCTTGCGGCGCCGCCCGGCGGGAGCGTCCGCCGCCGCGTCCGCGCCCTCGGCCGCACCGGCCTCCTGGGGCGCCGTCCCCGCGGCCGGTTCGGGCTCGTCGAGCAGGCCGCGCCGCGCGCAGGCCAGCAGCACCAGCAGCAGGACGAACGCCACGGCGAAGTGCGCCGTGACGGCCGAGGTCAGCAGGTTCACCCCGGAGGCCAGCAGCGCGGCGCCCAGCAGACCCGCGCTGAAGGTCGCGTGCAACTGGGACATCACCGTGCGCCGGAACCGCTTCTCCAGCGCGGCGCCCTGGGCGTTCATGGCCACGTTCAGGGCGCCGACGGCCACCCCGTCGGCGCAGATGATCACCAGTGCCACCGGGTAGTCCGGCGCCTTCGACAGGGCCGCGAGCAGTACCGCCAGGCACAGCCCGGACACCAGCGACAGCCGCCGCGAGCCGAGCCGCCGCATGAGGTACGAGACCAGCGGGAAGGACACCACCGCGCCCACCCCGCAGGCCATCAGCAGCAGGCCCAGCTCCTGTTCGGACAGGTCGAGCCGGCTCTTGAGGGCGGGCAGCCGGCTCGTCCAGGTGGCGTACTGGAAGCCGAGGAAACAGAACAGTGCCGCGACGGCCCACTTGGCGCGGGCCGACTCGTCACGGACGCGGAGCACCGTCATCGGCCCGCTTCTTTCCTGTAGGAGGGGCCGCGCACAGGCACCCTGGTGGACATGTACAGCGCGTGGGGGCCGTAGCCGGACGGGACCTCGATGTCGCGGTGCGCCCGGTAGCCGAGCCCGCGCCAGAAGCCTTCGAGCCCGGCGACGGCGACCAGCGACATCCGCTCGAAGCCCCGGTCCGCCGCGACGGCGGTGAGATGCCCGGCCAGCCGGGCGCCCAGGCCTCGGCCGCGCAGGCGCTCGTCCACGACCAGGTCGTGCAGATGCAGGTTGGCGGTGCGGTGGGCGGCCCGCTCCGGCGCGGTCAGGTCGGGGAAGGCTGCCTCCGGGTAGGGCAGGGCCAGGACGTACCCGCCGAGCCGGTCGCCCAGGTCGAGCACGAAGCAGGTGCCGGGCGAGACGCGGCCCCGGGACTCCAGCGCGGCCTGCCCCTCGGTGAGGCCGCTGCCGGCGTAGGCCGCCGCCTCCAGGGCGGCGACCTGCGGCCAGTCGGCGTCGGCGAGGGCGCGGACGCGCGGTGCGTGGTCCACGTCAGTGCGTCCCCTCCGGCCCGGCCGCCACCCAGGTGCCCGGCACGGCGTACGGCAGCGCGTCCGCCGCCGTGCCCGCCGGGGCGTCCGGCGCGGTGTCCGTGGTGGCGCAGTCCAGCGGGCTGAACCCGTTGAAGCCCTGGGTCATGTAGCTGGTGGCGTAGGCACCGGCGGACAGGATCCAGACCGGGTCGCCGGAGGCGAGGTCCTCCGGCACCGGCGTCCGGTGGCCGTCCGCGCCGTAGGTGTCGTCGCTGTCGCACGTCGGGCCCGCGACCACCGCGGGCACCAGCGGAGCGCCGACGTGGCCGGGGAAGACCAGCCGGTGGCAGAGCTGGTCCATCTCGTAGAGGCCGTTGAACTTGCCGCAACTGAGGTAGAGCCAGCGGGCGGTGGCGCCGCCGGGCTGCTGCCGGGCGGTCAGCCGGTACACGTGCGCGCGGACCGCGCCGTGGTCGGCGACCAGGTGCCGGCCGGGCTCCATGACGAAGTCCAGGGGCACGGGACTGGCCTCGCGCAGCCGCTCCATGCCCTCCCGGACGACGGCGAACATCTTGTCCAGGGGCGGATCGAGCCGCTGGCCGTGCCGGTCGAGATAGCCGAGCGCGGGCAGCCCGCCGCCCAGGTTGACGAGATCGGGCACGATGCCCCGCTCGGCGAGTGCCGTCAGCACGTCGGCGAGGGTGTCGAACGCGTCCCGCCACGCCTCCGCCGTCATCTGCTGCGAGCCGACGTGCACGGACAGCCCCGCCGGGACCAGGCCCGCCGCGCGGGCCGTCTCCAGCACCCGCACCGCGTCCTCGGCCGAGCAGCCGAACTTGCGGCTCAGCCCCCACAGCGCGCCCTGGCCGGTGGTGGCCAGCCGGCAGAAGACACGGGAGCCGGGGGCGTGCGCGGCGAGGGCCGCCACGTCCTGGACGCTGTCGGTGGCGAAGGTGCGCACACCCAGGCGGTACGCCTCGGCGATCGCCGCGTCGGACTTCACGGTGTTGCCGTAGTGGATCCGCTCCGGGGGCACGCCCCTGGCGAGGCCCTGCCCGATCTCGGCGGGGCTCGCCGCGTCGAAGCCGGCGCCCTCCCGGGCGAGGCAGTCCAGCACCTCGTCGACCGGGCACGCCTTCACCGCGAAGCGCACGCGCACACCGGGGAGTTCGGCCAGCAGACGCCGGTACTGGCCCCTGATCCCGGCGAGGTCGTAGACGAGGCGGTCCGAGTCCGCGGCGGCCAGGGCGCGGGCCAGCCGCGCCGGTACGTCGTCCGTGCTCACCCGCTGGTGCTCCCGGTCCCGTCGGGCCCAGCCGCGTCCTCGCGGGCCGCGCGCGTGAGCGCCGCCCAGGAGTCGGTCAGCAGGGCGAACTCCTCGATGTCGCGCACGGCCTCGTCGAGCAGCAGCTCGCGCTGTGTGCTCAGCGACTCGGCGAACTGCGCGTACCGGCCGCCGAGTTTGCGGTAGGCGGTGTCGACGCGGTCCAGGCGCCACAAATTCTCGTCCCGGTCCAGACGCGTGCTCTCGCGCAGCAGCGCGGCGACGGCCTCGGGCCGGACCCGCTGCTCGCCGTCGAGCAGGGCGGGGCCCGCCGCCGCCATCCGGTCGTAGACGAAGTGGAAGTAGAGCATGGACAGCAGGAACTTCACGAACCGCGTCTGGTAGGCGTGGAACCCGGTGTCCGTGCGCCGCTCCGGGGTGTAGAAGTTCTCGATGTGCCGGTTGTGCAGCACCCCGGGCAGGGTGGCGTCGTGCACCAGGTGGATGAGGAAGTAGTCGCTGCCGATGGTGCGGGTGGCCGGGGGCAGCGGCACCCGTTCGTACACGGCGCGGCTGAAGGCGATGTTGCACATGTCGACCCGCATGGGGTCGACGAGCGTCAGCGTCGAGCGGTCGCCGGTGAACGGATCGGTCCCGGCGCCCCGGAAGGACTCCTCGACCAGCTCCCGCCGGCTCTCCTCGGACCAGTGGCCGGGCGCCCACAGGCTCACCACGTCGTGGTGGACGGCCGCGTCCAGCTCGGCCATCTCACCGATGTCCACTGAGAGTTCACCGATGAACGAGGCACCGGCCATGGAGACGGGACGCCGGGCGAGGGCCGGGTCGAGCACCGTCTCGGACACCAGGTCCGCCACCTGCGCGGCGGGCCGGCCCAGCGCGGCCGCCTCGTGGTGGACGGGGAAGACGGGTGCGCCCTCGAAGGTCTGGTAGGCGCTGTCGGAGTCCCTGCGGTGCACCGAGCGGCAGCCGAGGGCGGCGGCGATCAGGAACACCCGGTCGGTGCAGGCGCCGTAGGAGACGTCGTCCGGCAGCAGCAGCGACAGCAGCCGGCCGGCGTCGGCACGTCCGGAGCGCTCGATCACGCGCCGCAGGAAGACCCGCTGCCGGTCCTCGTCGAGGTGGTGGGTGACCACACCCGGCGCGGCGGGCAGCCCGGCCAGGACACGGGCGTGCTCGGCGCGGGTCGGCTCGTCGCACGAGTCGAGCACGAGCAGGTGGACCTCGACGCCGAAGTGCGCCGCCGCGTAGGCGGCTTCGGCGGCGACGGCCGCGAGGGTGGGGGAGCACGCCCTGTTGGTGGGCAGGGCCAGGCAGATCCGCTCGGGTGCGGTCGGCCCGGTCACTCGGCGTCCTCGCGTCCGCTCCAGGAGTCGAGCCCGAGCAGCTTGCGGCCCAGGCCGTTCAGGGTGGCCGGGCCGTACCGGTCGGCCTCGGGCCGGACGGCGTCCCCGAGCAGCGTCGGGTTCCAGTCCGGGGTGCTGAGCGTGCGCCACGACTCCACGCGCGAGCGCCGCAGCTGCTCGTGCTCCTCCAGCGCGGGCATCATGGAGAGGTACTGCGCGGCGCGCACGCCCCGCTCGGAGACGTTGGGCGCGACCCCGTGCGCCAGCAGGCCGTTGAAGATGAGCAGGTCACCGGCGCGCAGCTCGGGCCGTACCACCGGGAACTCGGCGCGGTCGACGGCCGGCCGGATCGGGTCGCGGTCCTGCGGCTGCTCGATGCGCCACTGCTCGAACCGCCGGAACAGCTCGGGCGCGCACTGGAAGCCGCCGAGCGCCGCGTCGGTGTCGTTGAGGGCGAGGATGCCCTGCACCCGCTGCGGCAGCACACCGAGCGTGGTGTCGACGTCCCAGTGCAGCTCGATGTCGAAACCCTCGTCGGTGGGGGCGATCAGCGAGCGCGAACGGTTGCCCCGGTTGGGCGGGTTGAGGTTGAGCCGGTCGAGGGTGACCCACAGCTCCTCGCAGTCCCACACGTCCACGAAGGCGTCGTAGACCCGCTGGTCCTGCCGGTTGTCCCACAGGAGCTGGTGGTGGTACGCCTCGACGAAGCCGTACACATGCAGGTCGCGGTCCAGGTCCGAGCGGAACTCGCGTTCCTCGTACCAGGTCTCGGGGCGGTCCGGGTCCAGGCCCTGGAACTCCCAGGCGAACTCCAGCAGGCTCTTGGCCGCGCCCGGCGAGACGGCGTCGCGGACGACGACGTAGCCGTAGGTCTGCCAGAAGGCGAAGTCCTCCTCGGACAGCACGCGCAGCGGCCGGGACTTCTCGATGTCGCGCAGCGGTGTCTGGGCGAGGTAGGTCTCGCCGTCCGAGCTGAAGTAGGGGCGGGCCGAGGGAGCGCGATGCAGATACGGGGCGGATTCCGGCATGGGATCACTCCAGGGCGTGTGGTGCGTGCGGGGCCGAACGGCCGGAACTCGGCTCTGCGCGGTGGTCGCTGTGCGCGCTGGTCGAACCGAGGCCCTCCCAAGGTGGACTAGACCATTTGTGGTGTCAACGCGGGTCTGCCGAAGCTGCCCCCAAGTGCCTGTGAAGTGCCGGTCGTCGGCCGCACCCAGGCGGAACCGCCGGTACGCCGAAGGGCGGCGCGGAGGTACCGCGCCGCCCTGGTGAGGTGTTCCGCCGCCGGGTGTGCCGGGCGGCGGTGGACCGGCCGGTGCCGGTCAGCCCGCGACGATGCGCTCGGCGGCGGCCACCCCGCACACGCGGGCCGCACCGTGCGTGGCGATGTGCACGGCGCCGCGCGCGGGGGACTGCGGGACGCCCATCTCCACCACGATCGTGTCCGGGCGTGCGGCCAGCACCGTGTCCAGGGCCGACCGCATCCACGGGTGCCGGTGCTCGTCGCGCACCACGGCCACGATCCGGTGCTCGCCCGCCGCCTTCAGGGCCGCGGCCCCGGCGTCCGGGCCGGCCTCCGCGTCGGTGAAGGTGCCGGTCGTGGTGCCCGGCAGCAGCCGCTCCAGCTCGGCGTCGACCCCCCAGGGCGTCTCGTGTCCGACGGCGATGTTCGGGGCCGGGTTGAACGTGGCGACGTAGACCGGCGCGTCCACGCGGGCCGCTTCGCCGGTGACGGCCAGCGCGCGGCGGGCGGCGACGAGCCCCACCTCCTCGTCGGCCGCGACATCGGCCTCCGCACGGACCCGCGCCGTCCAGCCGGCCAGCTCGCGCACCCGCCGCGCGGCGTCCGCCAGCCGCTCCTCGGACAGTTCGCCCCCGCGCACGGCGGCGACCAGCGCGTCACGCATGTTCAGCACGGTGGCCTCGTCGTGCAGTCCGCCGCCGACGCAGATCGCGTCCGCGCCCGCCTCGATGGCCAGCACGACGCCGCGCTCCAGGCCGTAGGCGCGCGAGATGGCCTGCATCTCGATGCCGTCGGTCACGATCAGCCCGTCGTAGCCGAGTTCACCGCGCAGCAGCTCGACGAGGATCCGGTGCGAGAGGGTGCCGGGGCGCTCCGGGTCGAGGGCGGGCACCAGGATGTGCGCGCTCATGACGGCCCGGGTGCCGGCCTCGATGGCGGCGCGGAACGGCACCAGTTCGCGCTTGTACAGCGTCTCGGCGTCGACGTCGATGCGCGGTATCGCGTGGTGCGAGTCGACGTTGGTGTCGCCGTGGCCGGGGAAGTGCTTGGTGCAGGCGGCGACGCCGCTGGACTGCATGCCGCGCACATAGGCGGCGGTGTGCCGGGCCACCAGGTCGGTGTCGGCGCCGAAGGCCCGTACGCCGATGACCGGGTTGCCCGGGTCGGCGTTGACGTCGGCGGACGGCGCCCAGTTGAGGTTGACGCCGCACTCGGCGAGGCGGCGGCCCAGCTCGCGCGCGACGCGCCGGGTGAGGTCCGTGTCGTCGACCGCGCCGAGCGCGTGGTTGCCCGGGAAGGCGGATCCCGTCCGCACGTCCAGCCGGGTGACGTCACCGCTCTCCTCGTCGATCGCGACCAGGAGATCGTCCTTCTGCGCCCGCAACCGCGCGGTCAGCTCGGCCACTTGGCCGGCGGTGGCGACATTGCGTCCGAACAGGGCGACGGCGGCCAGGCCCTCGTCGATACGGCGGTGCACCCAGTCGGGCGCCGTGGTGCCGGCGAAACCCGGCTGAAGCACCGCGAGGGCGTCGCGGGACAGGGACTCGTTGCCGGTGGCACTCATGGTCATCGGGGGCGTCATCCTTTCGCGGCGCCGTCGCTCGGACCGCGCTCACAGCCTTGCCTTGCGGGGTGGGGCGACCGGCCGGAACGACGCCCCGAACGGGCGGCCGCCCGTTCGTCGGCACCGTCCCGCTCGTCGCCGGGGACGGCGCCGGCACGGTCTCCTCGCGAACGTGCGGCAGGGCCCCCTCCTACAGGTCGTGCGCCGGTGTACGCCTGTTCGGCAGGGCCCGTTGCGCATCACCGTCGGGTCGGTGAACGGGGCCCGGCACCGATTGGTGTAGACCTTCACCGGCGAGCTTGGCCTAGACTTTTACTCGGCGTCAAGGAGGTCCGACCACCGGGAACCCGCTGTCGGGGCCGGTCGTGCACCGGTGTGCCCGAAGGGGCACAGCCGACCCGTGGTTCACTCAACTGGACTGGACCAATGGCTGGTTGAGGGCTATAACGGGAGGCCGTTGAGGCGGCCGGGAAGGCGGGCCGCGGCCAACGATGTCATCGGCGCCCGGTGCGCGGCCTGCCACGGCCGTGCCGTTCGGGTGCCCGAACGCAACCGCAAGAGCAGCACGTTCCGAACGACGGAGGCGCTGGTGCCCCGCTTACGCAGGCCCGCCGAACCATGGCTCGCCCTCCGGCCCGCCCCCTCGCGCACCGCCGCACGGCGGACGCCGGGCGACCGCGCGGGCGGACGCCGGCCACCGCCCGGCCGCGCCCCCGGGACCCCTGGCGCGGACGAGGCTCCCGGCACCCCCGGGGCCCGCGTCACGCGCACGGTCCCCGGGCCGTCGGGGACTGTGCCGCACCGGTCGGCGCGCCGCCCCGGCCCGCACCGCAGGCCCCCCGTCCATGGATCGCCGCACACCCCGCCCGCCGAGGACCACGGCGCCCGCCCGGCCGCGACCGGACCGGCCGACGCGCCCGTCCTCGCGGCACCGGCCGCGCCCCGGCGCCGCGCCGACGGCGGCCCGGCGCCGTCACGCCCACACCGTCCTGACCCGCGCCGTTCCCGCCCACGCTGTCCCTGCCCACGCCGTTCCGATCCACGCCGTTCCCGTCCCGCGCGCGACGGCGGCACCCCGCAGGTGCGGACCCGCCGCGCCCGGCCTCGCCCCCGCCACCGCGCCCGCGCGACGCCCTGACGAACCGCCCGCCGCCGAACCACCACCGCGCCGCCCCCCCACGCCCCTGCCCGCGCGCCCTCCCCCCTCCCGGCCCACCGACTTCCGCACCCCACGACACACCGATCCAGAGATGTCATGACAAGCACGACGAGATGGGCATGACGTGACCGACACCATCACCCTGGACGCGCTCGCGGCGACCCTGGTCGACGCACGGGAGGCGGCCTGCCTCACCCAGGAGGACCTGGCCCGCCGGTCCGGGCTGAGCGTCCGGGCCATCCGCAATCTGGAGACCGGCCACACCGCACGCCCCCGCAAGCAGTCCCTGCGCCTGCTCGCCCAGGCCCTCGGCCTGCCGCCCGGCCAGGTAGGGCACCTGCTGCGCACCCCCCGCCCCGAGCAGCGCCCCGCACCACGGCCCGCGGCCCTGTCCGCCGAACTTCCCGCGGCCCCCCGTCCCCGGCTGGCCGGCCGGCAGCCGCTCGTCGACTCCCTGCACGCCCATCTCTCGGCCCGTGAACGCCCCGACCACCAGCGGCTCGCCGTCGTGGTCGGACCGCCCGGCGCCGGCAAGACCTCCCTGATCCTGCGCGCCGCCCACGCCCTGCGCGCCCGGTTCCCGGACGGGCAGATCTTCGTCGACCTGCACCCGCCGGCCTCCGCCCCGCTCACCCCCGACCGGCTCGTCCGCCGCGTGCTGCGGTCGCTGGGCGGCACCCCCGACCCGGACGGCCCCGAGGAGGCGGGCGCACGGCTGCGGGACATGCTCAGCAGGCGCCGGGTGCTCGTCGTCCTCGACAACGCCGACACCGAGGCCCAGGTGCGCCCCCTGCTCGTGGACGACGTGCGCAGCGCGGTCCTGGTGGCCGCCCGCCGCGAACTGCCCGCGCTGCCGGGGCAGTTCGCGCACCACGTCGGGGCACTCGGCCGCGCCGACGCCCACCAGATGCTGGAGGACCTCGTCGGAGCCGCCCGCACCCGGGCCGAACGCCCGGCCGCCACCGCCGTCGTCGAGTTCTGCGCCCGGCTGCCGCTGGCCCTGCACATCGCCGGCCTGTGGCTCTCCACCCGTCCCCACCGCTCGCTGCGCGACCTCGCCCACCGCCTGGCCGACGAGGAGCAGCGGATCCGCTTCCTGCGCGTCGGCGACCTGTCGCTCCAGGACAGTGTCGCCGCCTACCACCGGGCACTGCCCGCGCACATCGCCGCCCCGCTGCACCGACTCGTCGACCTGCGCGGCGACTTCGGCGCCGCGGAGGTGATGGCCCGCGTCACCCCGTCCAGGGAGCACGCGGTGGACCTCCTCGACGAACTGCTCTACCGCCAGGTCACCCACGTCAGCGGCACCGGCGACGGGGGAGGGACCCGCTACCGGCTGCACGACGCCGTCCGCCTCTACACCGCCCACTGCGTCCCCGGACCACCGGGCCTGCACGCCCCGGCGGCCTAGACAGCCGGATCACCGGCGCCGGGGACATCCGGTCCCCGGCGACTTCCGCACCGCTCCGGGGCAGGCCGGCGGCGGCTGGTGCACGATGGGCCGCGGAGGCGGGGCCCGCGATGGAGCCCGAGCTGCGGTTGCGACTGGACGGGACGAGGCGGCGGCTCGCCGAACTCAAGCTGGAGGAAGGCGGGTTGCAGGTGGCGGCGGGCCGGTGGGAGAGCGCCGCGGCGACCGCCCTCCATGCCTGGCGCGAGGCGGCCCGCCCGACCGTGCCGCTGCGCCTGCTGCGGGACCCCCTGGGCGAGGGCACTCTGGTGACTGCACGGCACGGCTCGCCCAGCGGGAGTGGACCAAGGCCGAGACCGCCGCGCGTGGCACCGTCGACCTGTTCGGGGCGGACGACGAGACCGCCCTCATGCTCGAACTGGCCCAGCAGGGTCGCGGCCCGCTGGTGCACCGCATGGCCCGGCCGGTCGTGAGCGGTCCGGACGGGCGACCGGCCGCGCTCGACCCGGCCGCGCGGGCACGCGAAGCCTTCGCCCGCCGGGCCGCGACGGCCGGGACGGTGCCCGTGGTGGAGCCCGAGACGGCCCTGCCGCAGGCCGAGCCGTTCCACCTGCGCGGCCGGGCCCCGCTGGTGCCGGCCGAGTCCTCGCTGCGCGCCGAACCGGCCGCCGTCACCGACGAGTCGGCCGCGCGTGCCTGGCTGCCGCACCTGCACCGCACCTGGCTGCTGATCGCCCTGCGGCGGTACGCGGAAGCCCTGGACGCGGTGGAGGCGGCCCGCTGTGGATACTTCGGCGCGCCGGGGCGTCTGCGCCGAACGGCGCTGCGCGGAGCCGCTCTTCGAGGACGGCTGCGAGGCCGAACGCGTCGCCGACATCACCCTGGACCGCTGGGAGGCCGCAGCCGACGCGGGCCTGCGCGGACCCGCCGACCACCTCGGCGAACAGCGCAACCTCCCCTGGTCGGAATCGTCCGGACGGCCCGCTCGACCCCGCACCTGCTATTCTTCGTCCGATTCCCCGGGACACCTCGACGTCCCGGGCTCGGCACGACCGAGCGGTCGCGGATCTCACCGCCCTGAAACCGATGATCCGGCGCCCTTCTGAGCGCGCACACGGACCTGCGGGCGTACGCGACGGCGACCGGCCTTCCGGCAGCGGACCGGCGGCCACGGCCGACCACCCGCACAGCACACCCGCACGACACACCCCGCTGGCTCCCGCCAGTGGGGTTTCGCTGTTTTCCCCTCCCCGGTGACGCCGCCACGGCGACGCCGGACGACCACCTGTCCGCCGCGGCCCGGCCGCGGCCCACCGACCCTCTCGGGAGCCCCTGTGACGTCCTCGCCCCAGCGCCCGCCGGAACCGCCAAGTACCTTGCTCAGCAAAGAAGTCGGCGTGAAGAAGAGCGTGCCCCTGCGCCGTGTTCCCGGCTTCCGCCACTTCTGGATGTCGCGCGCGACCTCCGGGCTCGGCTCCGCCGTCACCGCGGTGGCGCTGCCCGTGCTGACCTTCCAGCAGACGCACTCGCCCCTGATGGTGTCCCTGGTCGCGGCCTGCGGGACCCTGCCCTATGTGGTCTTCGGACTGATCGCGGGCGCGGTGGCGGACCGGACGGACCGGCGCCGTCTGATGATCGTCAGCGACTGGCTCAACGCGGCCTGCCTCGCCTCCGTACCCCTCGCCTCGGCCCTCGGCATGCTGACGGGCGGGCATCTGCTCGTCGTCGCGTTCGCGTCGGCCGGGCTCGGCCTCTTCTTCGACGCCGGCGTCTACGGAGTCGTCCCGGACCTCGTCGGCAAGGAGAGACTGGCGGCCGCCAACAGCTCCCTCCAGGGGACGGAGACCGTCGTACGGATCGCCGGGAACGCGCTGGCGGGCGGCCTGATCCTGGTGCTCCGGCCGGCCGGGACACTGGCGCTGGACGCCCTGTCGTTCGCCGTGTCCGCGCTGCTCGTCCGGGCCGTCTCTCGTGGCACCCACGGCACCCACGGCACCCACGGCACTCACAGCACCCAAGGCACCGCAGCGGCGCACGGCACCACCGCGCCACCACCGCCGCGCCCGGCGTTCACCGAGTCCGTCCGGGAGGGGCTGCGCTTCCTGCGCCGGCACCCCACCCTGCGCGTCATGACCGTGGTCGGCGCCCTCCAGTCGTTCTCCGGCGGGGCGATCGTCGGCCAGCTCGTCGTCTTCGCCGACCGGGGCCTGGGCATCCACGGGTCCGACGGGCGGATCGGCCTGCTGTACATGGCGTGGAGCGCCGGAGGCATCGGCGGGTCCCTGCTGCTGCCCCGGCTGCGCCGCCGCTTCGCGGCCTTCCCGCTGCTGCTCGGGGTGCTCCCGGCGGGGGCGCTGCTCGGCCTCGCCGTCGTCCGCGCCCCGGACTGGCGGCTCGCCGCGCTCGCGCTGGCCGCGTGGGGCTCGGCCTACCTCGTCGTCCTCGTCAACACCATGACGTACTCGCAGGAAGTGACCCCGGACGCACTCCAGGGCCGCGTCAACACCACCCGGCGCATGCTCTCCTCCGGCCTGGGCGTGCCGCTGGGCGCGCTGGTGGCCAGCGCGCTCACCGTGCGTCTCGGCGTCCGGGCCGGTATGTCCGTCGCGGTCGTGGCCGTCGCCCTGGCCGCCGCCGTCGTCTGGAGCGTCCAACTGCGCCGGTGGGTAAGGAAGTAGCACCAGCACGCTTCGTCCGACCGCGGTTCACCCGTCCCGTCCGCCCACTGTTCATCTGCGGTCCGCCCGACGGTGGCCGCGGGGCCCCGGAGGGCCGGTTGACTCCCGTGGTCGCTCCCATGACCCGGAGGGCCAGATGGCACGAGAGCCAGGACGACGCACCTTCCTGACCGCGGCGGGCGGCGCCGTCGCCGCCGCCGCGGTCGGCACACCCGCCTACGCCACCGACGACGCCCGGGACGCGGGCACCGCGCACGACCTGGTGGACGTACAACTGCTCAACATCACCGATCTGCACGGCTACTTGCAGGCGGCGCCGGGCAGTACCGCCGTCGTCACCGGCGCCGCCGGGAAGCAGTACACCGTGGGCGGCGTCGGCTATCTGGCCGCGCATCTGGAGAGATTGCGCGACGGCCGCCGCAACTCGCTCTTCTTCGCGCCCGGAGACCTCTTCTCCGGCTGGGAGTTCGACGCCGAGAGCCTCGCCGACGAGCCCACCATCGAGGCGCTGAACCGGCTCGGACTGGACTTCGCGACCGCCGGGAACCACGAGTTCGACAAGTCGCCGGCCTTCCTGAACGCGCACATGCAGGGCGGCGTCCCCTTCCCGAGGACAGGCGTGGACGACGCGTTCCCCGACTCCACCGGGCGGCGCTTCCGCGGCGCGGACTTCCGCTACTACAGCGCCAACATGGTCTGGACGCGCACCGGCCGCACCGTGCTGCCGCCGTACAACATCGAATGGGTGGACGCCGGACGGGGACGCAGACTGCCCATCGGGTTCATCCATCTGACGGCCGTGGGCACCGACACCGGACCCACCTCCTACCAGCCCGCGCTGTCCTCGCTGGACGAGATCACCACCGTCGACCGCCGCGCCGCCGAGCTGAAGGCGCGCGGCGTCAACGCGATCGTGCTGAGCATGCACGACGGCGCGGTCGCCGGGAGCGACTTCACCACCGGGAGCAACCCCTCGGGCCCCGCCTACGACCTGGCGCTCAAGGTCTCCCCGGACATCGACGCCATCGTCACCGGCCACTGGCACTGCCGTTTCACCATGATGGTCCCGGACCCGGACGGCGTCCCCCGGCCCTTCGTCGAGGCGGGCTGCCACGGCCAGCTGATCAACGAGATCAGCCTGCGCCTCGACCCGCGCACCGGCAAGGTCGTCCGCGCCCTGACCACCTCGGTCAACCACCCCAACACCCGTGACATCGCCCCGGACCGCGAGGTCCAGCAGATCGCCGACTACTGGGAGGGCTACGCCGCCCGGCGCGCCCGTACGCCCATCGGCCGGCAGACCGCCTCCTTCACCCGGGCACGTGACGACAGCGGCGAGAGCATCATGGGCGATCTGGCCGCCGACTGGGCGCTGTGGGCCGGGCGGCAGCCGCTCGGCCCGATGAACGACGGCAACACCCACCCGAACACCCCGGCCGAACTCGCCCTGATCGTGGCCGCGCCGCGGACCGGGCAGAGCATCATAGCCAGGGACCTCGTGCGGGACACCGCGTCCGGCGGGACCGTCACCCTCGGCCAGGCCTGGCAGAGCCTCGGCTACGGCGACCCGATTCTGACCGTCACCGTCACCGGCGCCCAGCTCCACGACGCGCTGGAGCAGCAGTGGACCGAGGCGCCCGACGGCACCCTGCGCTTCGCGCCGCTGGCCGTATCGCACAACGTGCGCTGTGCCTTCGACGCGGCCGGCCCGGCCGGTGACCGCGTCGACCCGGCCGATGTCCTAGTCGACGGGCGCCCGCTGGACCTCGCCCGTCACTACCGGCTGGCGGCGACCGCCTACACCCTGCTGGGCGCCGACGGGTTCACCGCCTTCGCCGGCTTCACCGAACCGGTGCGCCACACAAGGGACTTCGAGAGCTTCGTGGCGTACGTCCGCAGCCGCAAGGTGCTCGCCCCGGCCGCCCTGGACCGGGTGAGCGCCAAGAACGCGTCCGCCGCCGCTGCCCGGGTCGGACAGGTCGCCCCGCCCCGCGCCGCACTGCGCGCCGACGGCACCGCGGCCGCTTCGCGCGCCGAGGCGGCGCAGCTCGCCCGCGCCGACGGCACGGAGCACGGGTTCCGCGTCCCCTGCTGAGGACCGTGCGCGGCACGGCGGCGTACGCCGAAGGGAGCGGTGCGCACCGGCACCGCTCCCTTCGGCGTACGGGCGTCGGCGGGGTCAGACGACCGGCGCCTGCGCGGCCTCGCCCGGCTCGGCGGCGGACTCCTCGGCCAGGCGCTCCATGCCGCTGGTGGTCTTCAGCGGCTTCTCCTTGATGAACACCACGGTGATCAGCGCCAGTAGCGCGCAGGGCGCGGCGACGAGGAACAGGTCGGCGGTGGCCACCCCGTAGGCGTGCTCGACGAGGGAACGCATGGGAGCGGGCAGGGACTTCATGTCCGGGACGCCGCCCCCGCCGCCCTCGCCCTGCCCGCCGGGGGCCGTGACACCGGCCGCCTTCAGGCCCTTGGCCAGCTCGGTGGTGACGCGGTGCGCGAGGATCGCGCCGAGGACGCTGGTGCCGACGGTGCCGCCCATGCTGCGGAAGAAGGACAGCACGGAGGTGGCCGCGCCGAGTTCGGTGGCGGGGACGTCGTTCTGCGCCGCCAGCACCAGGTTCTGCATCAGCAGGCCGACGCCGATGCCGAGGACCGCCATGTAGAGGCTGAGCAGCGCGAAGGGCGTGTCGGCGTCGATGGTGGACAGCAGGGCGAGACCCACGGTCATCGTGACGCCGCCCGCCACCAGGTACCGCTTCCACCTGCCCGTCCTGCTGATCACCTGGCCCGCCACGGTGGACGACACCAGCAGGCCGAGGATCAGGGGCAGGCTCATCAGACCGGCGACCGTGGGCGACTTGCCCAGCGACACCTGGAAGTACTGCGAGAGGAAGACCGTGCCGCCGAACATGGCGACACCGACGAAGAGGCTCGCGACCGTCGTGAGCGTCACCGTCCGGTTGCGGAAGATGTTGAGCGGGATGACGGGCTCGGCCGTGCGCGCCTCCACGAAGACCGCGGCGACCAGCAGCAGCACGCCCCCGCCGGTGAGCGCGGCCGTCTGCCAGGACGCCCAGTCGAACCGGTTGCCGGCCAGGGACACCCAGATGAGCAGCGCGCAGACGCCGCCGACGATGAGGAAGGCGCCGAGGAAGTCGATGCGGACCTCGCGGCGGACCGTGGGCAGGGTCAGCGTGCGCTGGAGCAGCACGATGGCGAGCAGCGCGAACGGCACCCCGATGAAGAAGCACCAGCGCCAGCCCAGCCACGAGGTGTCGACGAGGACACCGCCGACCAGCGGTCCGGCCACCGTGCCCACGGCGAACACGGCGCCGAACATGCCGGCGTACTTGCCGAGCCTGCGCGGCGGGATGACCGAGGCCATGACGACCTGGGCCAGCGCGGTCAGGCCGCCGGCGCCGATGCCCTGCACCACCCGGCTGAAGATCAGCAGGCCCACGCCGTGCGAGAAGCCCGCCAGCAGCGACCCGACGACGAACATGCCGAGCGAGAGCTGGAGCAGCAGCTTCTTGTTGTACAGGTCCGACAGCTTGCCCCACAGCGGCACCGTCGCGGTCATGGACAGCAGTTCCGCGGTGACGACCCAGGTGTAGGCGGACTGGCTGGCGCCGAGGTCGGCGATGATCGTGGGCAGCGCGTTGGACACCACGGTGCCCGCGAGGATCGCCACGAACATGCCGGCCATCAGGCCCGACATGGCCTGGAGTATCTGCCGGTTGGTCATGGCGGTGGGAGGCGCCTGCTCGGACGCCTGGGGTGTGGTCACGTCAGCTCTTTCGGCATAGTCGAACGGGTGATGCGGGTACGGAGGGGGAGGCGCGGGCGCTACGGGCGGGGCGGTGTGGGCAGCCCGGCGCCGAGCAGTTCGAAGACCTCGCGGAAGACGTCGGCGAAGGCGGCCTCCTGCCGGCGGGAGCGCCAGTGCTCCACACTGACCCGTACGGCGGTGCTCGCGATCGCCGCCACCAGCCGCGGGTACAGGCCGAGCGGCCGGGCCGCGTCCGGCTGTCCTGCGGCGTCCGGGCCGGGGGAGTCAGCGCCGGGTCCGGCGCCGGTTCCGGCGGCGGGGGCCAGGCGTTCGGCGATGGCCTCGGCCAGCCGGGTCTCGTCGGCCATGTGGGCGCCCAGGCTGCGCACCAGCAGATGCGGCGCGGCGTGCAGGACGTCGGCGTGCAGGGTCCACAGCTCGTGGCTCTGCTCGACCCCGACCAGCTCGGCCGCCACCGCGTCGCGCACGGCCTCCAGCGGGGAGAGCGCGGCGTCCGCGTCGAGCACGGCCTGCCGGACCCGGGCGCCGGCGTCCGCGTCCAGAACCAGGAAGGCGTCGTCCCGAGACTCGAAGTAGTTGAAGAACGTACGCACCGAGACACCGGCGGCGGCGCTGATGGCCTCCACGGTGACCCGGTCGACGCCCTGCTCGGCGGCCAGCCGCAGCGCTGCCTCGGCGAGAGCGGTGCGCGTCGCCCGCTTCTTCCGCTCCCGCAGCCCGCCCCGGGCCCCTGCCGCTGCTTCCTTCTCCGCCACGACGTGCATGGTATGCAAAAATGCACGCCGTGCAAATTCGGGCCCGGGTCGGTGCCGATCCCGCTGCCCGCGGACTCTTGACGGCACCGGTTACTTGTCCTTAACGTCATCCCAGCTTCCGCCGGATTTTCCGCGGAGCTTGGGCAGGCACAGACAAAGACCACCTGTCGGTGGCGTCGTCGTGCCTGTTTTTTCGTGCCCGCGTGCCGCCGGCAGGTCTTCCCCTAAGGCGGACTCATGGCACAGCGTCCAGGCGTCAACGGCGTCGCCGACGTCGTGGCCCTCATCGACGGGCTGGGAAGAATTTCCGGGCGGGCGAGGGTCATCTGGTACCTGGTCTTCGGCGGACTGTTCCTCGACGCCTACTCCAACGCGGCGTTGAGCGCGGGCCTCGGACCGATGACCGCGCAGATGGAGCTGAGCAGCACCCAGGTCTCGGTGCTCACCGCCACCGCGCCCGCGCTGGCGATCGTCTTCAACCCGCTCGGCGGCTGGCTCGCCACCCGCATCGGCCGGGTCCCCCCGCTGCTGCTGGCGAAGGTGTTCGCGCTGGCCGGAGCCCTGCTGGCCGCCTTCGCCGGCGGCTTCACCACCGTCTGGCTCGGCCGGGTCCTGGTCGGCGTCGCCTACGGCATCGACTTCGCCGTCGCCATGGCCCTGCTCGCCGAGTACACCCCGAAGAAGCTCAGCGGCCGGCTCAACCTGTGGCAGGCCGTCTGGTACGTCGCCAGCACCAGCAACCTCGCGCTCGCCCTGGTCTTCTTCCACCTCGACGTCGGCTCCGACATCTGGCGCTGGTCCGTCGGCTCGGCCGGCGCGGTCGCCCTCGCGCTGCTCGCCGCCCAGGCCGTCATGCTCTCCGAGAGCCCCGCCTGGCTCGCCGGGAAGGGGCGCCTCGCGGACGCCGTGCGCAGCCTCGACCGCATCTACGGCATCAAGGCCGAGGCCGGCACCCCCGCCGCCTCCGCGCGCGCCGCCGAACGCCACGGCGACGTCGGCATGCGCCAGGCGGGCGTGCTCTTCAAGGGCGCCTATCTGCCGCGCACCGTGCTCTCCTCGGTGATCTCCCTCGGCCAGTCCATGCAGTACTTCGCCGTCGGCTGGTACCTGCCCCTGATCAGCCTGGCGATCTTCGGCGAGAGCTTCGAGAAGGCCACGGTGGGATCGATGGTCTTCAACGCCTTCGGCATCATCGGCGGCCTGGCCTCCGCCTACTGCGGGCGCAGGCTCGGGCTGCGGCTCAGCTCGGCCGCCGGTTTCGCCGGAGTCTTCGTGGCGCTGGTGCTGATGGGGCTGACCTTCAACAAGGTGCCCACCGCCGTGGCGTTCCTGCTGCCGGTGCTGTTCATCCTGACCCACTCCGCGGGTCCCGGCGCCAACGGCAAGTCGATCGCCGCCCTCTCCTACAGCAGTGACGTACGGGCCCTGGGCACCGGTGTCACCGGCATGGTCGGCAGCTTCGGCAGCGTCGTCGGACTGTATGTCTTCCCGCAGATCAAGGATGCCCTGGGCCTCGGACACACCTTCCTCGTGCTGTCCGCGGTGCCGTTGCTCGGTCTGATCACCTGCCTGATGATCAAGTGGGACCCGATCAAGTCCGCCGGAGCCGCCCCGGACCCGGACGCGGACCAGGGTGCCCCCGCCTCCGCGACCCCCGAGGCCACCGCCGCCACCGGCTGACCGGCGGGTCCGGCAGGACGGCCGGACCGCCACCGCCGCCGCAGCAGGCCCGTACGCAGCCGTACGCAGCACGAGGAAAGAGCCGCACAGATGCAGACGTCACCGCACCGCGCCCGCACGGGCCGCGCCGTGCTGGCCCTCGACGAGGGCACCACCGGCACCCGGGCCGGACTCGTCCTGGAGGACGGCTCCGCCCACGAGGTCCGCTACCGGGCGATCGAGGTCGGCCACCCCGACGACCTCTGCGTCGAGCAGGACCCGGTGGAGATCTGGACCGCCACCCTCGACGTGGCGCGCGAAGCGGTCGCCCTCGCCCGCCGCGACGGCATCACCGTCACCGCCGTCGCGCTCAGCACCCAGCGCGCCACGGCGATGCTGTGGGACAGCGCCACCGGACTGCCGCTGCTGCCCGCCGTCGTCTGGCAGGACCGCCGCCACGCCACCGAGCTGGCCGGTCTCGAAGCCCGCTGGGACAGCGTGCTGACGGCACGCCAGGGGCGCCCGGTGGGCTCCCGCTCCCCGTTCCTGTGGGCCGCCCGGCAGCTCGCCCGCCACCCGGAGGTGGCCGCCGCCCACCGCGCCGGGCGCCTGCGGTTCGGCACCGTGGACACCTGGCTGATGTGGCACCTCACCGGCGGCGCCGTGCACGCCACCACCCCGACCAACGCCGCCTCCACCGGCGGTTATCTGCTCACCGCGCACGCCTGGGACGAGGAGTGGATCGACGCGCTCGGCTTCCCCCTCGACCTGCTGCCCGGCCTGCTCGCCGACGACGCCGTGTTCGGCGAGACCGATACCTCGGTGCTCGGCGTGCGGGTGCCGGTGGCCGCCTCCATGGGCGACCAGCACGCCGCGCTCGTCGCCCTGGGCGGCCTGGCCACCGGACAGGCCATGGGGATGTTCGGCACCGGCGCCTTCGTCGACGCCGCCACCGGCACCGCGCCCGCCCTGCCCCGCCCCGGCATCGCCGGGGTCGTCGCCCAGCCCGGCCGCCGCCAGGGCGGCACCACCCACTACAGCCTGGAGGCGTACACCTCCACGGTCGGCTCCGCACTGCGCTGGCTCTGCGAGGACCTGCGCCTGTTCGACTCGCCCCGCGAACTGGGCGAGGCCGCCGTCCGCGCCACCGCCCGGCCGGACGCCGGTCCCCGCTTCCTGCCCGCCTTCGCCGGGGTCCGTACGCCCCTGTGGCGGCCGGGCGCCACCGCGGCCCTCACCGGACTGACCCTGGCCACCACCCGCGACGACCTGGCCCGCGCCGTCCTCGACGGCATCGCGCACTCCGTGTGCGACCTCGTCGACGGCGTCGCCGGCACCCTCGGCGCCCCGCTCAGCCGGCTGCGCGTCGGCGGCGGCGTCTCCGGCAGCGACCCGCTGATGCAGACCCAGGCCGACCTGACCGGGCTGGCCGTCGAACGCGTCGCCGACTCCGCCACCGCCAGCCTGCGCGGCACCGCCTACCTCGCGGGCGTCGCCCAGGGCCTGTGGACCTCCCTGGAAGAGGTCGTCGAGGCCCAGCCGCGCGGCCGGACCTTCGAACCCGCCCTGGACACCGCTGGACGCGCCGCACGCCGCGCCGACTGGCGCGCACTGCTCGACCACCACCTCGACACACCCGAACCGACCCCCCACTGACGGCACCCCCGTGCCGTCACGCGCGGACCGCCCGAGGACCGCGCACCGAACCACCCAGGAGTTGATGTTGTGATCACCATGCCCGCCCGGAAGCCGCGGCGCTCCGCCGCGGCGACCCGTCGAGCCCCGCTGCTGCTCGACCGCGCGGCGGCCAGGCGCAGGCTGGCCGACGACACCTACGACGTCCTCGTCGTCGGCGGCGGCATCACCGGTGCCTACGCCGCCCTGGACGCGGCCTCCCGGGGGCTGCGCACCGCGCTGATCGAGAAGGACGACTTCGCCTCCGGCACCTCCTCGAAGTCCTCGAAGATGGTCCACGGCGGTCTGCGCTACATCGAGCAGGGCAACGTCAACCTGGTCCGCCACTCCCTCCTCGAACGCCACCGCTTCCGCCAGAACGCCCCGCACCTGGTGCACCGGCTGCCGTTCCTCTTCCCGGTCCTGGAGAAGGAAGGCGTCTTCGACGCCCGCCTCGCCAAGGGCTTCGAGGGCCTGCTGTGGACCTACGACCTGGTCGGCGGCTGGCGCATCGGCAAGCTGCACCAGCGGCTCACCGTGCCCGAGGTGCTCGCGCAGGCCCCCACCCTGCGCGCCGAGAACCTCAAGGGCGGCCTGCTGTACTTCGACGCCCGCACCGACGACGCCCGCCTGGTGCTGACCGTCGCCCGCACCGCGGCCGCGCTCGGCGCCACCGTCCTCAACGGCGTCCGCGCCGACGGACTGCTCATGAGCGGCGGCCGGGTCGCCGGGGCGAAGGTCACCGCCGACGGCGACACCTTCGAGATACGCGCGCACGCCGTCGTGAACGCCACCGGTGTGTGGACCGACGAACTCGACGCGCAGGCCGACGCGGGACACGCCCCGCAGGTGCGGCCCGCCAAGGGCGTCCACATCGTCGTCCCCTGGGACAAGGTGCGCATCAACTGCACGGTCACCGTGCCCATCCCGGGCCGCGCCCGCCGCGCCACCTGCACCCGCTGGGGCAACACCGTCGTCCTCGGCACCACCGACGAGGACTACCGGGGCTCCCCGGACGACGTGCACTGCACCCGCCAGGAGATGGAGTTCCTGCTCGAAGGGGCCAACACCGCCTTCGAGGGCAAGCTCACCCCGGACGACGTGGTCGGCTCCATCGGCGGACTGCGCCCGCTGGTCGGCGGCAAGGAGGGCGCCACCCTCGACATGCGGCGCGACCACCACATCACGATCGGCCGCACCGGCATGGTCACCGTCACCGGCGGCAAGCTCACCACCAGCCGCCACATGGGCGAACTCGTCATCGACAAGGTGATGACCGTCCTCGGCCGCAGCGCCCGCAGCCGCACCGCCCGGCTGCCGCTGCTCGGCGGCGCCGGCTACGACGCCGAGGCCGTGGCCGCCTCCGGCGGACTCGCCGCCCACCTGGGCGAACGCTACGGCACCGAGGCCCGCTTCGTCGGCGACCTGGTCCAGGAGGACCCCACCCTCGCCGAACCGGTCGTCCCCGGGCTGCCCTACACCCGCGCCGAGGTCGTCTACGCCGCCCGCGCCGAGATGGCCCGCTCCGTCGACGACGTCCTGTCCCGGCGCACCCGCGCCCGGCTGTTCGCCCGCGACGCCTCCGCCGGTGCCGCCCAGGCCGTCGGCGAACTCCTCGGCGCCGAACTCGGGTTCAGCCAGGCCCAGATCGAGCGCTCCGTCGCCGACTACCTCTCCTCCGTCCGTCACGAACGGTCCATCCTCCTCGAAGGGGCAGCAGCATGATCAGCCGTCAGACCATCACCCACCCGTTCAACCGCGGCACCTACACGGTCGGCGCGCCCAGCCCCGCCAAGTGGGCCCGGAACACCCCGGTCGGCGACGGACCCGCGGCCCTCCAGAACGACCCGGTCCAGGTCCCCGACAGCGTCGTCGAGGCGCTGCGCGGCGCCGCCCGCGCCGTCCACACCGAACGCGCCGAGGTCGTCGCCCGCACCCGCGACTGGTGGGCCGGATCCATGATCGGCGAGACCGAGGGCCGCCCCGCCACCCCGGACGCGGTCGTCGTGGAGGCCGCCGACGCCGACCAGGTCGCCGCCGTCCTGCGCATCTGCCACGACGCCGGCATCCCCGTCACCCCCTCCGCCGGCCGCTCCAACGTCACCGGCGCCGCGCTGCCCGTCTTCGGCGGCGTCGTCCTCGACCTGTGCGGCCTCGACCGGATCACCGGCTTCGACGCCACCTCCCACGTCGTCGACGTACAGGCCGGCATGTTCGGTGACCTCTTCGAGAAGCAGCTCCAGGAGGAGTACGGCGTCACCACCGGCCACTGGCCGTCCGCGTTCGCCCTGTCCACGGTCGGCGGCTGGATCGCCTGCCGCGGCGCCGGACAGCTCTCCACCCGCTACGGCAAGATCGAGGACATGGTCGTCGGCGTCGACGTCGTCCACGCCGACGGCACCCGCGCCACCTACGGCGACTACGCCCGCGCCGCCGTCGGCCCCGATCTGCGCCAGCTGTTCATCGGCTCCGAGGGCACCCTCGGCGTCATCGTCTCCGCCCGGCTGCGCGTCCACCCGCTGCCCGAGTACGCCCGCGCCCTCGCCTACGGCTTCGACACCTTCGCCGAGGGCCTGGACGCCTGCCGCGCCATCCTCCAGCGCGGCGCCACCCCGGCCGTGCTGCGCCTGTACGACAAGCTGGAGTCCAGCACCCACTTCGGCCGGCCGGACACCAACCTGCTGCTCATCGCCGACGAGGGCGACGCGGCCGTGGTCGACGCCTCGATGGACGTGGCCGCCGCCGTCTGCTCCGCCCACGGCCCCGAACTCGACTCCGAGGCCGTCTTCGCCCGCTGGCTCGACGAGCGGATGCTGGTCGGCAAGTCCTCCGACGGCTTCACCCCGGGCCCCGGCTTCGTCGCCGACACACTGGAGATGGCCGCCTCCTGGAAGGACCTGCCCGCCATCTACGACGAGGTGGTGGCCGCCGTCGAGGCGGTGCCCGGCACCCTCGCCGCCTCCGCCCACCAGTCCCACGCCTACACCGACGGCGCCTGCGTCTACTTCTCGCTGCGCGGCGAGGTGGCCCCCGAGGACCGCCGCACCTGGTACCGCGCGGTGTGGGACGCCGCCAACGCCGTCCTCGTCGCCCACCGCGCCGCCCTCAGCCACCACCACGGCTGCGGACTGCTGCGCGGCCCCTACGTCGCGGACTCCCTCGGCGCCGGCTTCGCCACCTTCGCCGCGGTCAAGGCCGCCCTGGACCCGGCCGGCATCCTCAACCCTGGCAAGCTGGGACTTTCCAGCCGCTTCGGTACGCCGCCGCTCTCCTGACCCGCGCGTACCCCAGTCCCAGGAGTCAGGCCACCGCCATGAACCCCGCCGCCCGGCCCAGCGCCGCCCTCGACCCGCGCCTCGCCCGCGCCTTCGCCGACGTGCCCGTCGTCGCGTCCGTCGTGGGCGGCAGACCCCTGCGGGACTTCCTGACGGCCCCCGTCAGGGTGTGCATCCTCGCCTCCTTCGCGGTCGGCGAACTGCCCAAGGTCGTGGGGGCGCTGGGCCGGGCCCAGCGGATCGTGTTCGTCAACGTGGACAGCAGCCCGGGACTGGCCCAGGACCGCGGCGCGCTGGAGTTCCTCAAGGATCTCGGCGCGCACGGCGTGGTCAGCACCCGGCTCAACCTCATCGAGAAGGGCCGCCCGCTCGGGCTGCTGACCATGATGAAGGTCTTCGTCACCGACCGCTCCAACCTGCGCCGCAGCCTGGACGCCGTCGCACACGGCGGCCCCGACCTGGTCGAGATCATGCCCGCGCCGATCACCGGCCGGATGAGCCAGGAGGCCCGGCGCGCCCTGTCGCCGTCCGTCGCCGCCGGTTTCGTCGAGACCGCCGAGGACGTGGCCCTCGCCCTCTCCCTCGGCTCGGTCGCCGCCGCCACCTCCGACCCCCGCCTGTGGCATCTGCGCCGCGACCACCTCCCACCCGCACCCCAGGAGTAGTCCCACCGTGAGCTTCACCGTCATCGCCCGCTACCGCTGCCTGCCCGGCCGCCAGGACACCGTGCTCGGCCTCCTGGACCGGATGGCGGCGGCCTCCCGCGCCGAACCCGGCTGCCTCGGCTACCGCGTCCACCAGGGCACCGAGGACCCCCGCGCCCTCGCCCTGTACGAGGAGTACGCCACCGAGGCGGACTTCACCGCCCACTGCGCCGCCGCGCACTTCCAGGACATCGTCCTCGCCCAGGTGGTGCCCCTGCTGGAGAGCCGCGACGTGCTGCGCTGCGCGCCCCGCCCGGAGGTGAGCGCGTGAAGACCCGCGCCGCCGTCCTGCGCGAGGTCTCCCGCCGCCGCCCCTACGGCGAGACCCGCCCCGTCGAGATCGAGGAACTGGACCTCGGCGCCCCGCGCGCGGGCGAGGTCAGGGTGCGCACGGCCGCCGCCTCGCTGTGCCACTCCGACCTGTCCGTCGTCAACGGCGACCGGGTCAGGCCGCTGCCCATGGCCCTGGGCCACGAGGCGGTCGGCGTGGTCGAGGAGACCGGCCCCGGGGTCGACCGGCTCGCCCCCGGCGACCATGTGGCGCTCGTCTTCGTGCCGAGCTGCGGTTACTGCGCGCGGTGCACCGAGGGCCGACCCGCCCTGTGCGACCGGGCCGCCGCCGCCAACGGCTCCGGCGCCCTGCTGCACGGCCCGTCCCTGCTCACCGACGCCGCGGGCGAGCGCGTCCACCACCACCTCGGCGTCTCCGCGTTCGCCGAACACGCCGTGGTCGCCCAGGAGTCGGTGGTCCCGATCCCCGCCGACGTGCCGTTCGCCGTGGCCTCGCTGTTCGGCTGCGCCGTCCTCACCGGCGCCGGGGCCGCCATCAACACCGCACGCCTGGGACCCGGCCGCTCCGCCGTGGTGTACGGGCTCGGCGGGGTCGGCCTGTCGGCCGTGCTCGGGGCCCGCGCCGCGGGCGCGAGCCCGATCGTCGCCGTCGACCCGGTGCCCGCCAAACGCGACCTCGCGCTGCGCCTCGGCGCCACCCACGCCTTCGCCCCCGACGAGGCGCTGGAGGCGGTGCGCGACCTGACCGGCGGGGGAGCGGAGGTGGCCGTCGAGGCGGTCGGCAGCCCGCAGGTGATGGCGGCCTGCCTGGACGCGGTGGGCCGCGGCGGCACGGTCGTCCCGGTCGGCCTCCCGGCGCCCGGCCGAGCCCTCGAAGTGCCCGCGCTGGCCTTCGCCGGCGAGGGCAAGAGCATCGTCGGCTCCTACATGGGCGACGCGGTGCCGCGCCGCGACATCCCCCGCTTCCTCGGCCTGTGGCGCGCCGGCCTGATGCCGGTGGAGCACCTGCACACCGACACCCTGCCGCTGGACGGTCTCAACACGGCCCTGGAGGAACTCGCCTCGGGCCGCGCGGTGCGCCAGGTCGTCGACACCTCCGGACTGCTGTCCGCGACCGCGCCCTGACCCCGCCGGGTCCGCCGCACACCGGCCCGTCGCCGCCCGTCACCGGGGGAGGCGGGCCAGCGCCGTCAGCAGCCGGTCGACGTCCTCGGCGCTGCTGTACGGCGCGAGTCCCACCCGTACCCCGCCCCCGTCGCCCAGGCCGAGGTGCCGCGACGCCTCCAGCGCGTAGAAGGACCCGGCGGGCGCGTCCACGCCGTGCCCGGCCAGATGCGCGGACACCTCGGCCGGGCGCAGGCCCGCCACGGTGAACAGCAGCGTCGGGGTGCGGTGCGCCGCACGCGAGTGGACGGTGATCCCGCCGAGGTCCGCGAGCCCCCGCTCGATCCGCTCCCGCAGCACGGACTCGTGGGCCTCCAGCGCGGCGAAGGAGGCGGCCAGACGCGCCCGGCGGCCGCCGCGCGCAGCGCCGTCCAGACCGGCGAGGAAGTCCACGGCGGCAGCGGCGCCGGCCAGCAACTCATAGGGCAGCGTGCCCAGTTCGAAGCGCTCGGGCACGGCGTCACTGGACGGCAGCAGCTTGTCGGGGCGCAGCCCCTCCAGGAACTCGGGCCGGGCCGCCAGCACCCCCAGATGCGGCCCGAGGAACTTGTACGGCGAGCACACCAGGGTGTCCGCGCCCAGCGCGGCGAGGTCCACCGCCGCGTGCGCGGCGTGATGCACCGCGTCCACGTGCAGCAGCGCCCCGGCCCCGTGCGCCAGCGCGGCGACGGCCGGGACGTCGGGGCGGGTGCCGATGAGGTTGGACGCCGCGGTGAGCGCGACAAGACGGGTGCGCGGGGAGAGCACCGCCGCCACCCGCCCGGGGTCCAGTTCGCCGGTGCCGGCGTCGAAGTCCGCGCACCGCACCGCCGCCCCGGCCGCCTCGGCCGCCTGGATCCAGGGCCGGATGTTGGAGTCGTGGTCCAGGCGCGTCACCACCACCTCGTCGCCCGGCCCCCAGGTCCTGGCGAGCGTGCGGGACAGGTCGTAGGTCAGCTGGGTGGCGCTGCGGCCGAAGACCACACCCCGCGGGTCGGCGCCGAGCAGATCGGCCAGCGCGCCGCGCGCCCGCGTGACGATGCCGTCCGCGTTGCGCTCGCCCTCGGTGGTGCGGCCCCGGTTGGCCAGCGGACGGGACAGGGCCTCGGCGACGGCGTCGATGACCGGCTGCGGTGTCTGGGTGCCGCCGGGCGCGTCGAAACGCGCCGAGCCGGACTTCAGGGCGGGGATCCGCGCGCGGACCGCGTCGACGTCGAGGGCCATGGGAACTCCTGATGGGCGCGGACGGCTCCGGGCGGCGTCGGCTGACGCGGCGCCCCCATGATCGCAGCCAGGACCGCTCCAGGGCAGGGGCAGGCACCGCGAAAAATGGTATTCCATTTTTCGGCCCCGGCTCTTGACGGTGCTCTGCGCGGCTCATTACGTTCTGGTCCACCCGGAAGCACTCTTCCGTTCTGTGGAAATCACGCACCCCCTCATCCCTCCCCCCGATCCCAGGAGTCCTGCATGACTGCCCTGGAAGACCGGTCGTCCGTACACAGCGGCACCATGGCCACCAGCTCCGCCCTCTACACCCACGACCTCGCCCCCACGAAGCGGGAAGGGCGCCGCTGGGGCGCCTACAACGTCTTCACGCTGTGGGCCAACGACGTGCACAGCCTGGGAAATTACGCCTTCGCCCTCGGCCTGTTCGCCCTCGGTCTGAACGTGTGGGGCATCCTGGCCGCCTTCGCGCTCGCCTCCGTCCTGCTCTTCCTCCTGCTGACCCTCTCCGGCTTCATGGGCCAGCGGACCGGAGTGCCCTTCCCCGTCATGAGCCGGATCGCCTTCGGCGTCAGGGGCGCGAAGATACCGGCCGCCGTCCGCGGGGTCGTCGCCATCACCTGGTTTGGTATCCAGACCTATCTCGCCTCGTCCGTCCTCAGCATTCTCCTGGTCGCGCTCATCCCCTCGCTGGGCCGCCTGGACACCAACTCCCTGCTCGGCCAGTCCACCCTGGGCTGGATCACCTTCCTGGCGCTGTGGGCGCTCCAGGTGCTCATCGTCAGCTACGGCATGCGGATGATCCGCCGCTACATGGCCTTCGCCGCGCCCACCACCCTGCTCACCATGTGCGCCCTCGCGGTGTGGATGTTCGTCCGCGCGGGCGGCTCCGTCTCCCTCGACGACGGCGCCCCGCTCACCGGCGGCGCCATGTGGCTCCAGGTCTTCCGGGCCGCCGCCCTGTGGGTGGTCGTCTACGGCACGTTCGTCCTCAACTTCTGCGACTTCACCCGCTCCGCGCGCAGCCGCGCCGCCATCGTCCGCGGCAACATCGTCGGCATCCCCGTGAACATGCTCTTCTTCGCCTGCATCGTGGCCGTCCTCAGCGGAGCCCAGTTCACACTGGACGGCCGCGTCATCACCAGCCCCACGGACATCGTCCGCACCGTCCCCCATATGTTCCTGCTGGTCCTGGCCTCGCTCGCCCTGATCGCCCTCACCGTGGCGGTCAACCTGCTGGCCAACTTCGTGGCGCCCATCTACGCCCTGGTCGACCTGTTCCCCCGCAGGCTCGACTTCCGGCGGGCCGGCCTGGTCAGCGCCGTCCTCGGCCTGGTGATCACGCCCTGGAACCTGTACGACAGCCCGGTCGTCGTCAACTACTTCCTCGGCGGCCTCGGCGCACTCCTCGGCCCGCTGTTCGGCGTGATCATGGCCGACTACTGGCTGCTGCGGAAGACGCGGGTGAACGTGCCCGCGCTCTACACCGAGGACCCGGACGCCGACTACCACTACCGGCGCGGCTACAACCCGCGCGCCGTCGCCGCGTTCCTGCCGAGCGCCGCCGTGGCCGTCACCGTCGCCCTGGTGCCGTACTTCCACGCCCTGGCCGGCTTCTCCTGGTTCGTCGGCGCCCTCCTCGCCGCCCTGCTCCACACGGCCGTCGCCGACCGTTCCGCACCCGTCCGCGACCTCGACGGCGAGGCCATCGCCGTCGCCGCGGAATAGCCCCACCGAACAGAAGGCACCCCGCCATGCGCATCCTCGTGGTCAACGTCAACACCACCCGGTCCCTCACCGACGCCATCGGGGCGCAGGCCGCCGAAGCGGCCGGTCCGGGCACCGAGATCGTCCCGCTGACCCCCGCCTTCGGCGCGGAGTCCGTCGAGGGCAACTACGAGAGCTACCTCGCCGCCGTCGCCGTCATGGAGACCGTGCGCGCCCACCCCGGCCCCTACGACGCGGTCATCCAGGCCGGATACGGCGAGCACGGCCGCGAGGGGCTCCAGGAACTGCTGGACGTCCCCGTCGTCGACATCACCGAGGCCGCAGCGAGCACCGCCCGGTTCCTCGGCCGCCGCTACTCCGTCGTCACCACCCTCGACCGCACGGTTCCGCTGATCGAGGAACGTCTCGACGTGGCCGGACTGAGCGCCCGCTGCGCCTCCGTACGGGCCACCGGGCTGCCCGTGCTCGACCTCGAACGCGACCCGC
This sequence comes from Streptomyces sp. PL-25, assembly GCF_058344915.1. Taxonomy (NCBI): domain Bacteria; kingdom Bacillati; phylum Actinomycetota; class Actinomycetes; order Kitasatosporales; family Streptomycetaceae; genus Streptomyces; species Streptomyces sp. PL-25. The sequence continues at coordinate 392,308 of NZ_CP136997.1, read as the reverse complement.
GCGCCGCCGCCGACGCCATCACCGAACAGGCCCTGCGCGCGGTGACGGACGACCGCGCCGAGGTGATCTGCCTGGGCTGCGGAGGCATGGCCGGCCTCGCCGGGCAGGTCGCCGAGCGCACCGGGGTCCCGGTCGTCGACGGGGTGAGCGCCGCCGTGACGATCGCCGAGTCACTGGTCCGGCTCGGCCTCACCACCTCCAAGGTGCGCACCTACGCCCCGCCGCGGCCCAAGCGGCTCGCCAACTGGCCCCCGCGCACGGCCTGATCCCGCCGGCCGCGGCGCCCGGAGCCGCCGCGGCCCCGGGGTATCCTGACGGGCCGCCCCGCCGCGCGTCCGCACGGACCCGGCCGGTGCCGCGGCGAACGGCGGACGAAGGACGAAGATGACGGAGCCAGGGGACTTCATGCCCGAGTCCGAGCGGGTGACCCGGCAGTTGCGCGACGAGATCCTCGACGGGGTACGGGGACCCGGCAGCCGTCTGGTGGAGCGCGAACTGGCCGAGGCGCTCGGCGTGAGCCGGCTCCCGGTGCGCGAGGCGCTGAAGACCCTGGTGTCCGAGGGCCTGGTGACCCCGCGCCCGCGCACCTGGGCGGTGGTGCGCGAGTTCACCGCCAGCGACGTCGCCGATCTCGACGAGGTCCGCTCGGCCCTGGAGACCCTGGCCTTCCGGCTCGCCGCCCAGCGCCACACCCGCGACGGTCTGCGGCGGCTGCGCGCCGACCTGGACGCCGAGCTGGAGGCGGCCCGCGCCGGTGACGCGGTCCGGGCCCGCCGGTCGGCGGCCGACTTCCACCAGACCGTCACCACCCTGGCCGCCAACGAGCTGCTGAACGAACTCGACCGCGTCCTCAGCAGCCGCATGCGGTGGTTCCGCGGCCGCCACGACGACCTGCTGGGGGTGGCCCGGGAACACGAGGCCCTGTACCAGGCGATCGCGGCCCGCGACGTCGCCCGCGTCGAGGCCCTCGTCCTGCACCACCTGGCCACCGGCCGCACCGCGGCCCTGGGCCACCGCGCCCACGACACCCGCGGCGACACCTGAACGGCCACGCCGCCAAACCCCCGGGTCAGGTCTTGCGCAGGTCCGGAGCCGGGACGCCGATGAGCAGGCGGCGCACCGCGTCCCAGGCCCCGCGCAGGGCGCGGGCCACCGCGGGCGGGTCGCTGCCCATGATCCGGACCCAGGCACCGCAGTCCTCGGGCAGCACGCTCACACCGAAGGCGGGCCCGGCGGCGCGCAGGGCCTCGTGCAGGGTGTCGGCGACCTCGGCCGCCGGGGCGAGCGGGGTCAGCACATGCAGGGTGGCCATCAGGTCGTGGCCGGCGAAGACCGCGGGCCCGGTCACCGGGCCCGCCTCGCCCGGATCCAGGCGTACGGTGTCCACCACCAGCGGCTCGCCGTCCGGGCGGGTGATCTCCAGGTCGCTGAAGAGCAGCCGGTAGGCGTGCCGTTCACCGCGGGCCAGCCGGCCCGCCGTGACCGTCTCGCCCAGCAGCACGGTGGCCGTCGGATCGGCGGTCACCAGGGTCTGCTGGTAGAAGCGGGCGTCCCGGTAGGGGATCAGCGGGTCGGGCAGGTACTCGACGTAGCTCTCCGCCCCGGCGGTCAGGTGGACGACCTGGGTGGCGTGGTCGAACTCCGTCCGGTGCAGCTTGGTGGCCGCCTGCGTCGTCAGGTGCACGGCGGTGCCCGCTCCGCAGTCGATGTCGATGCGGTTGCGGTCGGCCTGCACGATGCCGCCCCCGGTGGACATCAGATAGGTGACGGGCATGTCCGGCCGCAGCGGGTCCACGTACAGGGGCCGCATGATCTGCAACGGCGACTTCTGGTAGCGGTCCACGAGTTCGGTGCGCTCGCCGACCCGGGCGTAGCGCAGTTCGAGCAGGCCGACCTTGCCGGGGCGCCCGGCGGCCAGGGTGTCCGGCGCGCCGGACAGCTCGCGCATCCGGGCCGGCACCCGCCGGGGTTCGTAGTGGGCGGGGTCCAGCCGCGCGGGCGCCCCTGTCACGCGGACACCGCCGGGGCGCCGGCCGGGTCGGCGGCCTCGTGGGCGAGCACGAAGTCGGCGATGGCGTCCAGGCCGTCGCCGGTGAGGGAGTTGGTGAGCACCACGGGCCGGCCCTGCCGTACCGCGTAGGCGTCCGACTCCATCTGCGCCAGGTCGCAGCGCACGTACTGGGCGATGTCGACCTTGTTGATGACGAGGAGTTCGCACTCGGTGATGCCCGGACCGCGCTTGCGGGGCATCTTGTCGCCCTCGGCGGTGTCCAGCACGAACAGGAACAGGTCGACGAGGGCCGGGCTGAAGGTGAGCGTCAGGTTGTCGCCGCCGCTCTCGAAGAGCAGCGTGTCCACCTCCGGGTGGCGTTCCAGGATCTCGTCGGCGGCGGCCTGGTTCATCGTCGGGTCGTCCCGGACGGCGGTGTGCGGGCAGGCGCCCGTCTCGACGCCGACGATGCGGTCCGCGGCGAGGATCCCGTCCAGGGTGCGCCGTACGTGCGCGGCGTCCTCGGAGGTGTAGATGTCGTTGGTGATCACGGCCGGGGTGCGGCCGCGCCCGATCAGCACCGGGACCAGCGCCTCGATCAGCGCGGTCTTGCCGGAGCCGACCGGCCCGGCGACGCCCACGCGCAGCACACCGTCGGGGGTGCGCCGGACGAGGTCGTCGTCGTGGTGGTGGGAGCCCTTGACCTGGGTGGGGTCGTGCATGGTGATCCTTGTCGGACGTAGGGACGTAGGGACGTAGGGACGTAGGGACGTAGGGACGTAGGGACGTAGGGACGTAGGGACGGGGGAAGGGAGGCGGTGACGGTGGCCGGGGCGCTCAGCTCGCGAACAGCCGTGCCTCGGCGCGTTCGTGACGGCCCGCCATGACGTCGGCCACCGGGACGCAGCCGCCGAGGTCGGCGAGCTCGCGGCCCAGGGCCGCCGCCACGGTCTCCTCGATCACCGGGGCGGCGCCGTGCAGCACCACCTGCGCCCGCCGGTGGTCGGTGAGCCGGAGCCGCAGCGCGGCCCCGGTGAAACTGGCCGCGAAGGCGAACAGCTCGCAGGTGACGGCCTGTTCGACGGTGAGCCCGTTGCCCGCGTGGACGACACCGGCGACCACCGGCTGGCAGCCGCGCACCGCGCCGTCCCGGTACAGCTCCCGGTAGCGCTCGATCGGCTCCGTGCCGTAGACCTCCGCGGCCAGGTCGAGCAGCTGCCGCCCGGTGCGCACCGCGGCCTGCCGCGCCTCCCGGCCCAGCTTGGTGGCGTGCAGCCGCCGTTCCACGGCCACCACCTCGTCCCAGTCGCCCGCGCCGGCCGCGCGATGGGTGAGGGCGAGCGCGGTGGCGTCGGACGGGCCCACGCTGTGGCGGAGCAGGTCCGCGAGGAGCGCGGGCAGGGTGCGCGGGGTGACCGCGCGCGCCTGCTGGAAGCCCTCCAGGCCGTGCGAGAGGGTGTAATAGCCGCTGGGGAAGGCCGAGTCGGTGAGCTGGAGCCCGGTCAGCAGCGCCGGGATCGGCATCGGGTCGTTCACGCCGGGTGTCCGTTCCTGCCGGTGGCCGTCGGTCGCCGTCCGGCCGCGGGGGTCCGCGGGACGCCGGGCGCCCCGCGGACCGTCATGGGGTGGGGTCAGACGATGTAGAAGAGCTGGTTGAGCGGAAGGCGCTCGGCCGGCTCGATGGTGGCGGGTTCGCCGTCCACGGTGACCTTGTACGTCTCCGGGTCGACGTCGATGCGCGGCAGCGCGTCGTTGCGGACCATGTGCTGCTTGCCGACGGTGCGGCAGCGCTGCACCGGCTCGATCCGCCGCTGGAGCCCCAGCTCGCCGGGGACACCGGCGGCGATGGACGCCTGCGACATGAAGGTGACCGAGGTGCGCGACCTGGCCCGGCCGTAGCTGCCGAACATGGGCCGGTAGTACACCGGTTGGGGCGTGGGCAGGGAGGCGTTCGGGTCGCCCATCAGCGCCCAGTTCACCATGCCGCCCTTGATGACCAGCTTGGGCTTGGCGCCGAAGGAGTTGATCGGCCAGAGCACGATGTCGGCGAGCTTGCCGGGCTCCAGCGAGCCGATCACATCGGCCGCACCCACCGCGATCGCCGGGTTGATGGTGAGCTTCGCCAGATAGCGCAGCACCCGCGCGTTGTCGTTGCGGGAGCTGTCCTCGGCCAGCGCGCCGCGCATCTCCTTGCAGTGGTGCGCCGTCTGGAAGGCACGGGCGAAGGACTCGCCGACCCGGCCCATGGCCTGGGAGTCGGAGGAGAAGATGCTGATCACGCCGAGGTCGTGCAGCACCGTCTCGGCGGCGATGGTCTCCGCGCGCACCCGGCTGTCGGCGAAGGACACGTCCTCGGGGATGTCCCGGGACAGGTGGTGGCAGACCATCACCATGTCCAGCAGCTCGTCCACCGAGTTGATGGTGTACGGCAGCGTCGGGTTGGTGGACGCCGGCAGCACGTTGGGCTCACCGGACACCCGCATGATGTCCGGGGCGTGGCCGCCGCCCGCGCCCTCGGTGTGGAAGGTGTGGATGGTCCGGCCGTCGATCGCGGACAGGGTGTCCTCGAAGAAACCGCCCTCGTTGAGGGTGTCGGTGTGGACGGCCATCTGCACGTCGTACTCGTCGGCGACGCGCAGCGCGGTGTCGATGGTGGCCGGGGTGGCGCCCCAGTCCTCGTGCACCTTGAGCCCGGCCACGCCCGCCTCGACCTGCTCGCGCAGCGCCTCGGGCAGGCTGCCGTTGCCCTTGCCGAGCAGACCCACGTTGACCGGCAGGTCCTCGACGGCCTCCAGCATGCGGTGGATGTTCCACGGGCCGGGGGTGCAGGTGGTGCCGTTGCTGCCGTCGGTGGGGCCGGTGCCGCCGCCGAAGAAGGTGGTGATGCCGTTGGACAGGCCCTCCTGGGCCTGCTGCGGGGAGATGAAGTGGATGTGGGTGTCGATGCCGCCGGCCGTGGCGATCAGATGCTCGCCGGAGATGACCTCGGTGCCGGGGCCGATCACCAGTTTGGGGTCGACGCCGTTCTGCACATGCGGGTTGCCGGCCTTGCCGACCCCGACGATCAGACCGCCGCGGACGCCGATGTCGCCCTTGACGACACCCAGCACCGGGTCGAGCACCACGACGTTGGTGATCACCAGGTCGAGGGCGCCCTCGCGGTTGAGCGCGGCCGGGTCCTGGGCCATGCCGTCGCGGATGGCCTTGCCGCCGCCGTAGACGGCCTCGTCGCCGTAGGAACCGGCGTTGTGGTCGTACTCGACCTCGACGACCAGATTGGTGTCGGCCAGGTGGAACCGGTCGCCCACGGTGGGGCCGAACAGGTCCGTGTACTGCTTGCGCGGGATGATCGCCATCAGCGGTCGGCCCCCTCGTTCTCGGTGTCGGCGTCGGTGCCGGCGGCGGCGAATCCCAGCTCGGTGGCGCGGCGCACGGCGGCACGCCGGGTGTCGGCGGCGTTGAGACCGCCGTTGACCAGGGCGGCGAAGCCGACGAGCCGCCGGGTGCCGCCGAAGGCGACCAGCTCCACCTCGCGGGTGTCCCCGGGCTCGAAGCGCACGGCGGTGCCGGACGGGATGTCCAGGTGCATGCCGTAAGCGGCCTCGCGGTCGAACCGCAGGGCGCGGTTGACCTCGAAGAAGTGGTAGTGCGAGCCGATCTGCACGGCGCGGTCGCCGGTGTTGGCGACGGTCAGACTGGCCTTCGCCCTACCGGGGTTGATCTCCACGGGGTCGTCCCCGTAGAGGTAGTGGGCTCCACCCGACATCGTTGTCTCCTAGTTCCAGGCGGTGAATCAGGCGGGTCTCAGGCGCTGATGGGGTCGTGGCAGGTGACGAGCTTGGTCCCGTCCACGAACGCCGTCTCGACCTGGAGGACGGTGAGCATCTCGCGCACCCCGGGCATGACGTCGTCGGCGGTGACGACCTTGCGGCCCAGCTCCATGCACTCGGCCACGGTGTGCCCGTCGCGCGCGGCCTCCAGGACGGCCTCGGTGATCAGCGCTGCGGCCTCGCTGTAGTTGAGCTTGGTGCCCCGGGCCCGGCGGCGGCGGGCCAGGTCCGCCACCACGTAGACGTGGAGCTTGTCGATTTCGCGCGGTGCGAGGTTCATGGCGTCACTTCGCTTTCTCCAACGAGATGCCGGGCCGGTCCAGGGCTGGAACGGCCGCGAGGAAGAGCCAGGTCGTCACGACGAACGGCCAGGTGAAGGGGGACCCGCCGGACGGCTGGGCGAACGCCTGCCAGGCGGCGGTGAAGGGCACCGAGGCCACGGCGGCGAGCGCGGCGTACCCGGCGGTCCACGGGGTGAGGGGCAGGAAGGTGGCGGCCAGGGCGATCGCCACCAGGACCGCGTTGTAGCCGTACAGACCGGCCTCGATCCGGTCGGCGGGCAGGCCCATGGCACAGGCGGTGAGGACCGCGACGACGCTGCCGCAGACCGCGGCGACGGCGGCGGTGCGGGAGGCCACGAGCAGCCCCGCGAGCAGGATCAGGCCCGCGTACCACTGGTCGAGCAGGAAGATCTGCGCGATGCCGTCGCAGCAGGCCCGGCCGAACTCCGCGGCGGACAGGGCGGTGAAGCCGTCCGCGACGACCGGCGGCGCCGCGGCGGCCGGTGCCGTGGGCAGGGCGATCGCCAGCACCCCGGCGACCAGGCAGAAGGGGGCCGTCAGCGCGGGCAGCCCGACCCGGCCGAGCAGCCTCCCGGCCGCCGCGCCGATCACCGCGCACACCGCGGCGGCGAGCACGGCGAGCACGGCGGTCCGCCACGAGGCGCCGAGCCGGACGACGACCGCGATGGCGGTGAGGCAACCGCAGTAGCCCTCAAGGCCCTTGGCCAGTCCGCTCCGGTCGGCGCCCAGGACCGCGGCGGCCGCGGTGGACGAGACCACGCCGAGCAGTCCGTAGCCGCCGACGCGCCAGCCGCCCGCGAACAGCGCGAGCGCGAACAGCAGTCCGGTCCAGGCACTGGGACTGAGGGCGACCTGCGCGATGCCCCGCAAGTGGGTCCGTCCCAGCCGTCCCAGCCGTCCCACATCGGCGGGAACCCAGCCTCCGGACTGTCCACCCCGCCCTCCTGCAGGCATGCCTTCTCCTCGTCAGGGAACATCTCGGGGCACCAACGAACGCTGACGCACGGCGAGAAGCTGCGTGATCAACAACTTGTTGAAGGCTACGCCTGGACCTGACGGGGGAATCTCACCAGCACGATGTGACAGCGCGGTTACGGTTGGAGATCGCCGCTGTTGAACGGGGGCGGGAACGGCGGCCGCCCGGACAGAACTTGATCATGGATTCGAAACCTTGGCACGCCCTTGGGGGTTTCCGGGAGAAAAACCGACCAAAGCGTGAAGGGCGGGCGCGCCGCGCCGGGAGGACTCGGTCGGCACACCGCCCGCCGACTCGCCGCTCAGGCCGCCGGACAGGGCAGCAGCAGAGCGCCGTCGATCCGCTCCCGGGCGGACCTCGGCCCGGCGAGCAGTGCCGGCCGGCCCGCGGCGAGGTCGGCCTGTTCGCGGGCGTCCGCGACGAGGTCGTACAGCTGGTCCCGGCCGTCCGCGTCCCGGTAGTACTCCCAACGGCCGCGCCGCAGCTCCCGGTTGCCGCGCACCCGCCAGAACAGGTACCGCTCGGACAGGTCCTCGCCGCGCAGCAGATCCGCCCCGGGTACGGCGCGGGTAGCGGCCGGTGTAGAGGCTGAACCGGGTGGGTGCTCCCGGGACGGGGCGCGGATCAGTGGAGGGAGCGCCGCCGCGCAGGGCGCACGGCACACCCGGCCCTGCGGACCCGGCCGCGCGGGGACGGCGCACGAAGACGCTCCCCGGAACCGGGAACCGGGAAGCTAGGCTCCCGTCGTGGCCCTCCCCGGAGCGGAAGAGATCCGCGCGCTGCACCTGCGGCACGCCCCGACGCAGGAGGCGTTCGAGCTCGTGCACACGCACTGCGTGATCGTGCGGCACATCACCCGTGAACTGCTCGCCCGCGCCCCGGTGCGCGCCGACACCGAGCTGGCGCTGGCCGGCGCGCTCCTCCACGACATCGGCGTCTACCGGCTCTACGGCCCCGACGGCACCCTGGACGGCGCGGACTACATCCGGCACGGCGTGCTGGGGCACGAACTGCTGCGCGAGGAAGGGCTGCCGGAGGAACTGTGCCGCTTCTGCTCCCACCACACCGGCGTCGGCCTCACCGCACACGACGTCCGCGCCCAGCGGCTCCCGCTGCCGCCCGGGGACTACCTCGCGGACACCATGGAGGAGCGGGCGGTGATGTACGCGGACAAGTTCCACAGCAAGACCGCGCCGCCGGCCTTCCTGACGGCGGCGGCCTACGCGCGCCACGTCGTCCGGTTCGGCGCGGACAAGGTCCGCTCCTTCGAGCGGCTGCGCGCGGAGTTCGGCGAGCCCGATGTGCGCGCGCTCGCCGCGCGCTTCGGACACGCCGTGCGGTGAGGCCCGCCCAGGCCGTGGCGCAGCGGTCGTGCGAAGGGGCCGCTCACCCGGTGGTCCCCGGGCCGCGGGTGGCGGGCCGGTCGGGTGTCGCGTCCTTCTGCCAGGCACCGGTGCCGAGCTTCCCCGTGGTGCCGAGGTCCAGTTCGGGGGTCACGGTCACGGGGGCGGCGCCGGGCCCGGCGACCACTCTCACATAGGGCGCGTTGACGGGATCGCTCTCCAGGCCCGTGGTGTTGCGCCAGACCAGCGTCGCACGCGCGCTCTCCCCGGGCGCCAGCACCACGGGCCTGGGCTCGCCGTCGGCGCCGGTCCCGGTGGCGATCGCGGCGCCGCCGTGCAGGACGCGCACACCGTCGACCGGCCGGTGCCGCTGGTCGAACAGCCGTAGCTGCGGATAGCCGTCGAGCCGGTAGGCGCGCGTCCCGCAGTTCGCCAGATGCAGCCCGACGACGCGCAGCCCCATGGCGGCGTCGCCCCGGTCGGCGTAGACGCGCACCCCGGACGGCGGGCAGGGGCCTGTTTCGGCCGGCGCCTCGGCGGTGGGGACGCTCCTCACCTTGATCACCCGCACCTGTGCCACGCCGTCCGAGCCCGGCGGCAGCACACCGGGGTCCACCGTGCGCCGCACGGTACGGCCGGGCGCCACCGGAGTCACCGTCTGGACCGCACTCACCTGGGCCGTCGCGGAGTTGGTGAGCAGCTGGTAGGTGATCGTGTAGGTGAGGGTCTGCCGTGTGCCGTTGGTGACCTCGAACGCCGGGCAGCCGTCCTCGATCACGGTCCTCACCCTGTCCGTCGCCGTGTAGTCGGGGTTCGCGCCGGTGTCGGGGGTGCCGGACGGGGCGGCCACGGCGCAGGCGGGGGAGGACTGTCCGGGCGCGGCGCCGGAGCCCGGGGCGGCGGACTGCCCCGTGCCGCAGGCCGTGAGCAGCAGCCCGCCGGCGGCGAGGGCGGCGGGGAGGACGAGGAGAGCGCGGCGCATGGGCCAAGTCGATCATCCGCGCCGCCCCGGGGCTGTGACGCACGGCACGTTCTGAGTCACGGAGCTGTCACGACGTCAGGGCACGCGCGGTTGCCGTCCCGGCCTCCGGCCCCGGCCGGGCGCCTCAGTCCTTGTCGTTGGGCATCGTCCGGGTGACCCGGCCGCGGGCGGTCGCTTCGAGATAGCCGCTCTCGTGATACTTGTTGCTCAGATAGACGGCCATGCCGAGCGGGGTGTCCCACGTCGGGTTGGGGGCCCGTACATCGACGTAACGGCTCGACACCTCCTGCACGTTCAGGACCTTGTCCGCCTGCTTCAGCAGCGCGGGGACGGCGTCCCAGTCGAGGTCGTCGATGTCGAACGGACTCTCCAAGGGGGTCACCGTGCCGCTGATGATGCCCTTGCGCGCGCCCTCGCCGGGGCGGTAGGTCCAGTTGTCGTAGCGGGTCTTGCTGCCCGCGACCATCACACTGGCCGACGCGTGGTCGGAGTAGACGACGAAGGAACTCATCCGGTCCGTGCCCGTCGCGGTCTTGAGCGCCCGCACGGCGGAGCGGATGCCGGCCGGGGTCAGCAGGTCGGTGTCCTCGGTCCGCGCGGACGGCGCCGTCCCGGTGCCGCTCGCGGCGGAGGACGCGGACGGACCCGGCGTGGACGTGCCCGGCGTGGACCTGCCCGAGGCGGTCGCGGCCGGGCCGCCGCCGCGGTCGCCCGCGTCGGCGGAGTCGCCGTCCGGGAGGAACGTCCACAGCAGGGTGACCGCGAGCGCGGTCACGGTGACGGAGGCACCGAGCGCGAACCACCGCCGCTTGCCGGGCCAGGACGCCCCGGAAGGGGGCCGCGGGCCGCGACCGTCCGGCACCGGCCGCCCGGGGTCACCGCCGGGCACCGACCGCCCCGGGCCGGGGCCGGGCACCGGCCGTCCGGGGGCGGCGTCCTGGACCGTCCGGACGGGGACGGCGTCCCGGACGGAGGCGGAGGCGGTCGTCGCGCCGGGGCCGCCCGACGCGGGCGGAGCCAGGGGGTACGAGGTGGCGGTGGCCCCCGCACCCGCCGCGGGGCCGGACGGGGCACCGGCGGCGGGCGGCCCGTCCTCGGCCGCCGCGGCGAGCATCGCGTCGACCGCCGCCGGACCGGGGCGCGCGGCGGGGTCCTTGACCAGCACGGCGGTCAGCAACGGGGTGAGCACGCCGGCCCGTTCGGGCGGCGGGAGCGGTTCGTTGAGGACGGCCGCCAGGGTGGCGAGCGTCGAGGCCCGGCGCAGCGGGTGCCGGCCCTCCACGGCGACGTACAGCATCATCGCCAGCGACCACAGGTCCGCCCCGGGACCGCCCTCGTCGCCGGAGACCCGCTCGGGCGCCATGTAGTCAGGGGTGCCGATGACCGAGCCGGTCGCGGTGAGCGCGGTCGCCTCGCGGACGGCCGCGATGCCGAAGTCGGTGAGGACCGGACGCCCGTCCGGCCGCAGCAGCACGTTGGCGGGCTTGACGTCGCGGTGCTCGACGCCCGCCTCGTGGGCGGCGCGCAGCGCGGCGAGGACGTCACGGCCCAGGCGCGCCGCCTCCCGCGGCTCCATCGGGCCCCGGGCGAGGCGGTCGGCGAGCGAGCCGCCGGTCACCAGCTCCATCACGAGCCAGGGATAGGTGCCTTCGCCGGCGTCGACCACATGGTGGATGGTGACGACATTGGGGTGGTCGACGCGGGCCAGGGCGCGGGCCTCGCGCAGGACCCGGGCGCGCAGCAGGGCCGCCGCCCGCGGGTCGTACTCCGCGAGCGTGGGGTCGGGCGGCCGTACCTCCTTGAGCGCCACGACCCGGTCGAGCACCAGGTCGCGCGCCCGCCAGACCGTGCCCATGCCCCCGCCGCCGAGCCGTGCCTCCAGCTCGAAGCGGCCGTCGATGACCCGCCGCACGGAACCCCCCTCGCTCATGGAACCGAGCCTACGAGACACCTGTGACACCACCGGCACCGGGCCGCCCGCCGGACCCCGCCCCGGCGGGGCGGGGCCCGGCCGGGCCGGAGGTCACCGTCCGGCGTTCTCCGCGTACGCCGCCAGTTCCGCGAGGAACTCCTCGCGCACGGCGGGCGCCGCCCAGGAGATCTCGATGGCGTTGCGCTGGAGCCGCACCAGGTCGGCGTCGGACAGCTCCGCCGGACCGCGCAGGGCGGCCAGGTTCTCCGCGACATAGCCCGGGAAGTACGCCGGGTCGTCGGAGTTGACCGTCACCTTCACGTCCGCGTCGAGCAGCGCGCGGATCTCGGCGGCCTTCATGCCGTCGGTGACATGGGCGTTGGAGATCGGGCACACGGTCAGCCCGAGACCGCGCTCCCGGATCCGGGCGAGCAGGGCCGGGTCCTCCAGGGCGTTCACGCCGTGGTCGATGCGGTCGGCCCCGATCTCCTCGACCACCTGGCGGATGTGCTCCGTGGAGTTCTCCTGGTCGACGTCGCAGTGCATCGTCAGCCGGTAGCCCTCGGCCCGCGCGCGGGCGAACACCTCGCGGAACTTCACCGGCGGGTTGCCCGCCTCGTCCGAGTCCAGCCCGACGCCGACGATCCACTCCTTGTACGGCAGCGACTGTACCAGCGTGGCCATCGCGAACTCGGCCTGGAAGTCGCGCAGGAAGCACATCACCAGCCGGCCCCGGAACCCGGTGGCGCGCTCGGCGTCGTCCAGGGCCCGGGTCAGTCCGCGCACGACGGTGTCGAAGGCGACCCCGCGCGCGGTGTGCGCCTGCGGGTCGAAGAAGATCTCCGCGTACCGCACGTTCTGGGAGTGCGCCTTGGCCGCGTAGGCCGCCGCCAGGTCGTAGAAGTCCTGCTCGGTGCGGAGCACGGACATTCCCTCGTAGTAGACGGCGAGGAAGCCGGGCAGGTCGTGGAAGTCGTACGCGGCGCGCAGCGCGCTCTCGTCGGCGTACGGCAGCGCGATGCCGCCGCGCTGCGCCAGCGCGAACTTCAGGGCGGGCTCCAGCGTGCCCTCGATGTGCAGGTGCAGCTCGCACTTGGGCAGGCCGGCGACGAACGCGTCCACGGGTGCGGGAGCGGTGGTCATGACGGGGAACTCCTCGGCGGGTGAGGTCAGTTGACGGGGCGGGCGATGTCGACGACGTCCTGGGTGTGGTAGTTGACGACGCCCAGGTCGGTGACGGCGTACTCGGGGATGGCGGTGATCTCCAGGAAGATCAGATAGCCGAAGGCGGACGGCAGCGCGCAGCCGAGGGCACGCGCGGCGGCCTCCAGGCGGTCCTCGGCCGCGGCCATCTCCTCCGGGGCGAGGTCGGCGACGATGCCGGCCACCGGCAGCGGCAGGAACTCCTTGATCTCGCCGCCGTCCACGACGACCTGTCCGCCGCCCCGCTCGGCCAGGTGGTTCACCGCGAGGGCCATGTCGGCGCGGTCGGCGCCCACGCAGACGATGTTGTTGTCGTCGGGGGCGGCGGAGGAGGCGATCGCGCCGGAGCGCAGGCCGAACCCGTTGATCATCGCGGTGACGGTCCCGCCGCCGTTCTTCCCGTAGCGCTCGGAGACCGTGACGTACAGGGCGTCCTGCGCCGGGTCGGCGCGGACCGTGCCCTCCACGACCGGCAGCGTCAGCTCCACGCCCTTGCGCACGAACGGCACCGTGCGGTCCATCTCGACCACCAGTACCCGGGCCGCGTCGCCGTCGGCCGCCACCCCGACCGACTCGCCGGTGAGCGGCTTCACCCGGAAGGCGGGGGAGAGGGCGGCGGAGCGCTCGGGGGCGCGCGGCGCCTCGGTCGTACGGCCGTCGCGCGCGACGAGCTTCCCGCGCGCGAACACCTGCTCCACCCGGAAGGACTCGGGGGAGTCGATGATCAGCACATCCGCGTAGCGGCCCGGCGTCAGCGAGCCGACGAGGTGGTCGATGCGGTACATCTCGGCGCAGTTGAGCGTAGCCATCTGGATCGCCTCGACGGGCCGGACACCCGCGGCGATCGCCATGCGCACCAGCTTGTCGAGGTGGCCCTCGCGCAGGATGTCGGCGACATGCATGTCGTCCGTGCAGAAGCCCACGCGCCGCGACTGGGCGCCGAACTCGGTGACGGTGCGCACGTTCTCGTTCATGAAGTGCGCCACCGAGGACTCCCGGATGAGCAGCGACATGCCCGCGCGCAGCTTCAGCAGTGCCTCCTCGGCGGTGTAGCTCTCGTGGTCGAGGCGGACACCGGCGGCGGACAGGGCGTTGACGGTGGTCGGCGCGGCCATCGGGGCGCAGCCGAAGACGGGCAGCCGGTTGCGGTGGGCCAGTTCGAGGGCGCGCAGCACCTTCTCGTCGCGGTTGAGGACGAACTCGGCGACCGTCTCCCACACGCCGAAGCAGTCCGCCCAGCCCTGCGTCTCGGCGTGCTCGTCGGGCCCGAAGGTGAAACCGACCGTCGTCTCGGGCAGCGTGTAGGGCGTCTTGAACGGGGCGCCCCAGAAGATCTTCATGGGTCCGGCCTCCGCCTCGCGCAGCGCCTCGCGCACCCCGTCCAGACCGGCGACCACGAGGAACTGGTCGAGCCCGGAGACGACCGAGGTGGTGCCGTACCGGACGACCGCGTCGGCGAACATCGTCACCGACAGCTTGGAGCACTCCAGGTGCAGATGCCCGTCGATGAGCCCCGGCGTCAGGTACTTGCCGCTCGCGTCGACGAACTCGGTGTCCGGTCCCACGTACGCGCTCACGTCACCGGTCGCGGCGATGCGGTCGCCGGTGACGGCGACGTCGGCCGGGTAGATCTCGCCGGTGCAGACGTTGACGAGCTGCCCGCCCCGGATGACGCGGTCCGCCTTGGTCACGCCCTCGGAGGCGTCGATGAGCTGGCGCAGGGTGGGGTGGTTCATGGGGGTGGCTCCAGAGGACGAGGAAGACAGGAGTGACGGGATCGAGTGCGAGGTGCGTGAGGTGCCGGAGGTGCCCGGTCGGCTCAGGCGGTGGCCGCGGGCACGGGCACGGTCGCGGCTTCGGCGCGTACGGTGTGGCGGGCCAGCAGCCAGTACACGCCCCCGGCGACCAGGGCGCCCGCGAACACGGAGAGGTCCAGGCCGCCCGCCGCGCGCGAGAGCGGACCGGTGAAGACGGCCGAGTCGACCCAGAGCACGGCGGCGGCGCAGCCGAGCAGCACGGCGAGCAGTCCGGCCGGGCGGACGCCGCCCTTGTGCCAGTAGACGCCCTTGCGGCCGGTCCCGTCGGGGAACAGCGAGGGCACGTCGTAGCGGCCCCGGCGCAGCGCCCAGTCGGTCAGGTAGACGGCGGCCCAGGGGGCGAGCCAGAGCACGATGAGGCTGAGGAAGTCGGAGAGCAGGGTGTAGAAGTCGGCGGAGAAGACCGCCCAGAGGGTGATGCCGGTGCACAGCGAGAGGTCGACGAAGACGACCATCCAGCGCTTGACGGGCAGACCGACGGCCAGCAGGTTCAGCCCGGAGGAGTACATGTCCGTGGTGTTCACGGCGAGCAGCGAGACGATCGCCAGCAGCAGGTACGGGGTGGTGAACCAGCCGGGCAGGATCTGCGGCAGCCCGGAGACCGGGTCTGCGGCGTCGGTGGTCGCGGTGGCGACGGCGGCGCCGAGGATCTGGAGCAGGACGTTGGGCACCATGCCGCCGAGCGCGGCACAGGCGAACACCTTGCGGGGCCGGGAGTCGGCCGGCAGGTAGCGCGAGTAGTCGCTGCCCATGTCCGCCCAGGACAGGCCGCCCGAGGCGGTGACCATCGCGAGGACCAGGGAGACGGTCACCAGGGAGGGCGCCTGGCCGTGGCCGGCGAGGTCGGCCTTCGGGAAGACGAGGACGGCCATGACCGCGAACATCGCGGCGAAGATCCAGGCGAAGTACTTCTGCACCTTCATGATCAGGTGGTAGCCGGCCAGCGGCAGCAGCATCTGGAGCCCGGCCGCGGCGGCGATGACGAGCACCTTCACGGGTGTGGTGGCGGTGATGCCGGCCTGGCCGAGCAGGGCGAGCCCGGCGAGCACGATCAGCACCATGCCGCCCGCCTCGAAGCCGACGAGCATCACCCAGCTCAGCAGGGCCGGGAGCTTCCCGCCGCGCGGGCCGAACGCGGCCCGGGAGACGGAGTGCGTGGAGGTGCCGGTGCGCGGCCCCTGGAGGCTGGTGAGACCGGTGACCGCGAAGCCGAGCACATTGCCGACGACGATCAGCGCGACCGCGTACCAGAACGACAGCCCGAAGGAGACGACGAGCGCCCCGTAGACCACGGTGAAGACGGTGGTGTTGGTCCCGGCCCACAGGCCGAGCAGCCGGCTCGGGCCGCCCTGGCGCTCCTCGGCGGGTACGGCGTCGATGCCGCGCTGCTCGACAGTGAAGACGGAGACACCGGAGACACCGGAGACACCGGAGACACCGGAGACACCGGAGACAGCGGTGGCACCGGAAGCACCGGAGGCGGCAGATGCGCCGGACGCGGCGGACGGAGTGGACGCGGAGAGTCCGGGAGAACCGGCGGGCGCGGAGGTCCCGGGCGGTCCCGGCGGGGCGGCGGCATTGGCCTCGGCCATGGGTGCAGGCGTCCTTTGCGGACTCGCGCCCCGGCCTGGAGGGACGGGACGGGCGGGCGTACGGGGAGGTCCGGCGCGTGGCCGGAAGAGGTGCCGAAACGTTTTGGCAAAAAGCCGGGCGACGCTGCCCAATCGTTTTGGCAATGAGGTGGACGGTACTGCCCAAACGTTTTGGCAGTCAACCGGTAGGCTCGCCGCATGCCAGACGTCACAGAGCCGACCAGCCACCGCACGCCGCGTGCGGCCAAGGGGGGCGGCGGGCTGCGCGAGGTCGCCCGCCGGGCCGGTGTCTCCGTCACCACCGCCTCGCACGCGCTCAACGGAGTGGGCCGGGTCGGCGCCGAGACCCGCGCCCGCGTCCTCGCGGTCGCGGCCGAGATCGGCTACCGCGCCAACCCCAACGCGCGCGGCCTGCGCGGCGCCCGCACCGGGCTGCTCGGCCTGACCCACCGCACCGCCGTCGAGGGCGGCATCACCGACATCGAGTACTTCGTCAAGATCGTCAACGCGGCCACCTGGACGGCGATGGCGCACGAGTACTCGCTGGTGCTGGTGCCGCCCTCGCTCGACGGCCGCCCCTTCGACTCGCTGCCGCTGGACGGCACCATCGTCATCGACCCGCTCACCGACGACCCGCTGCTCACCCGGCTCTCCGCCATGGGGGTGCCCGTCGTCACCACCGGCCGCGACCTGTCCCGCAAGGACACCTTCCCCTCGGTCGACAACGAACTGTCCACCTGCGCCGTCTCCGCCTTCGACCACCTCGCCGCCACCGGGGCCCGCCGCGTCGGGCTGCTCACCGGATCCACCGGCCAGTCCTACGACGAGGACGCGGCGAGCGCCTACCGCGACTGGTGCGCCCGCACCGGCCGTCCCGTCCTCATGGACCGCGCCGAGCCCGGCACCGACTCCACGGCCGCCGCCCGGCGCCTGCTCACCCGCCCCGACCGGCCCGACGCCCTCTACGTCGTGATGGAGAAGTTCGGCTTCGCCACCGTGGCCGTGTGCCGGGAACTCGGTCTCACCGTCCCGGACGACGTGCAGATCGTGGTCGGCGCCGACGGGGAGTTCGCCCGCGGCGCCCGGCCCGCCCTCACCGCCCTCGACCTCGCTCCCGAGGAGATCGGCCGGCAGGCCGCGGAACTCCTCATCGACGTGATCCGCCACCCACCGGCGCCCGGCACCGCCCCCCGCCACCGCCTGGTCCCGGCGAAACTGCTGCCCCGGGCCTCGACCAGGCCGGTACGGGGGAGCGCTGACCGCACGTGACCGCGGCCCGCGGGGGCCGCGCGGCACGCTCGCGGATCCCCACGACCGCGCACCCGCGGGCTCCCCGCCGCCCCCCGGCTCAGGCGCCACCCGCGGCGACGCGCCCCCGCGCACGGTCCATCTCGCGCCATTCCGGCCGGAGTCCCGCCAGGTTCGTGGTGAGGAAGTACGCGGCCCCGCAGACGAACAGCACCGGCGCCAGTCCGACGGCGGTCACCGCCGCCCCGGCGACCAGGCCGCCGAGCGGGATCCCGGACCAGGAGAGCGAGTCACCGAGGGCGTTGACCCGGCCGAGCATGCGGCGCGGCACCCGCTCGAAGAGAACCGCCCCCAGCACCGGGTTGATGAAGCCGGCCCCGAACCCGCGTACGCGAGCGCCGCGGCGATCAGACTTCCGGCGACCGCGCGGCACCCGCCGCGCTGCCCATGGGACCGATGGCGGCGGGCCCCTCGCCGGACCCGGTCAAGCGTGGCGGGACCGGCCCGCCGCAGCGTCTCTCGGACTCGGCTCGGAGACCGGCGACGCCCCGAGCGGGCCGTCCATCGCGACGACGCCGTCGCCGACGGGTGTGCCGGTGAGGGCGGCGCGCGGACAGGCGGCTTTGCATGGTCATGCGTAAGGGTGCATACTCTTCCTATGTCAAAGGTCCTCACCTCCCTTCCGGCCGGCGAGCGCGTCGGTATCGCCTTCTCGGGCGGCCTCGACACCTCGGTCGCCGTCGCGTGGATGCGCGACAAGGGCGCCGTCCCGTGCACGTACACCGCCGACATCGGCCAGTACGACGAGCCCGACATCGCCTCCGTGCCCGGCCGTGCGAAGACCTACGGCGCCGAGGTCGCGCGTCTGGTCGACTGCCGTGCCGCGCTGGTCGAGGAGGGCCTTGCCGCGCTCACCTGCGGTGCGTTCCACATCCGCTCCGGCGGGCGCTCCTACTTCAACACCACCCCGCTCGGCCGCGCGGTCACGGGCACGCTCCTGGTGCGGGCGATGCTGGAGGACGACGTCCAGATCTGGGGCGACGGCTCGACCTTCAAGGGCAACGACATCGAGCGGTTCTACCGCTACGGCCTGCTCGCCAACCCGCAGCTGCGGATCTACAAGCCCTGGCTGGACGCGGACTTCGTGACCGAGCTGGGCGGCCGCAAGGAGATGTCGGAGTGGCTGCTCGCCCACGACCTCCCCTACCGCGACAGCACGGAGAAGGCGTACTCCACCGACGCCAACATCTGGGGCGCCACCCACGAGGCCAAGACGCTGGAGCACCTGGACACCGGCGTGGAGACCGTCGAGCCCATCATGGGCGTACGGTTCTGGGACCCCGAGGTCGAGATCGCCACCGAGGACGTGACGATCGGCTTCGACCAGGGCCGCCCGGTGACCATCGACGGCAAGGAGTTCGCCTCCCCGGTCGACCTGGTCATGGAGGCCAACGCCATCGGCGGCCGACACGGCATGGGCATGTCGGACCAGATCGAGAACCGGATCATCGAGGCCAAGAGCCGCGGCATCTACGAGGCGCCCGGCATGGCCCTGCTGCACGCCGCCTACGAGCGCCTGGTCAACGCGATCCACAACGAGGACACCCTCGCCCAGTACCACACCGAGGGCCGCCGCCTGGGCCGCCTGATGTACGAGGGCCGCTGGCTGGACCCGCAGGCGCTGATGGTCCGCGAGTCGCTCCAGCGCTGGGTCGGCGCGGCCGTCACCGGCGAGGTGACCCTGCGGCTGCGCCGCGGTGAGGACTACTCAATCCTGGACACCACGGGCCCCGCGTTCAGCTACCACCCGGACAAGCTCTCCATGGAGCGCACCGTCGACTCGGCGTTCGGCCCGGTGGACCGGATCGGCCAGCTCACCATGCGCAACCTCGACATCGCCGACTCGCGCGCCAAGCTGGAGCAGTACGCGGCGATCGGCCTGATCGGCAGCGGCACCCCCGCCATCGGCGCCGCCCAGGCCGCCGCGACCGGTCTGATCGGCAGCATGCCCGAGGGCGGCGCCGAGGCCATCGCCTCCCGCGGCGAGGGCTCCGACGACGAAATGCTGGACCGGGCCGCCATGGAGTCCGGCACGGACTGACGGCACACCGCCCGCGGACAGCGGCGGACATCGGCGGACATCGGCCCCGGCGAGAGGGCCCGGCGCCACCCGGCGCCGGGCCCTCCCGCCGTACGGCCGGGTGCCGGTCCCGCTCCCGGCCGACGGGCCCTCCGTCGGCCCGTGTGCCCGTAGGGTGCCCGGCGGTCCTGCCCCCGGCCCTGCCCGAAAGTGCCTTGCCCCGGGCGCCCCCGGCACCTTCCCATGGAGGGAGAGCTACCGGAGGAGTGGACTGACCGTCATGCGCGCGCGCCCGCAGGACAACTCGGAACGGGACACGGGCACGCGGCCCGTGAAGGACCGCACGGGCCGCCCGCCGGCCGCCGCCGGGCCGGAGGCCGCCTCGCTCCTGCACCTCCAGCGCACGGCGGGCAATGCCGCCGTGGCCCGGATGCTCGATCAGGAGCGCCACAGCCACGGTCCGGGCTGCGGACACGGCACCGCCGCGGACGAGGCGGCGCCCGTCCAGCGCTCCGCCGTGCACGAGGTGCTGCGCACCCCCGGCGCGCCGCTGGAACCGGGACTGCGCTCCGAGATGGAGGCCCGGCTCGGCGCGGACTTCTCGGACGTGCGCATGCACACCGACCAGGCGGCGCGGCGCTCGGCCGCCGAGATCGGCGCCCGCGCGTACACCTCCGGCAGCCATGTCGTCGTCGGCGAGGGCGGCGCCGACCGGCACACCCTGGCCCATGAGCTGACCCATGTCGTCCAGCAGCGCCAGGGACCGGTCGCCGGCACCGACCACGGCGACGGCCTGCGCGTCAGCGACCCCAGCGACCGGTTCGAACGCGAGGCGGAGGCCAACGCGCACCGCGTCCTGGCCGCCGCGCTCCCCACGACGACACGCGAGGACACGGGCGGGACGGGCGGGGCCGCCCAGCGGCGGTCCGCGCCGGAGGCCGCCGTGCAGCGCGCCGCCGTGCAGCGCGCCCCCTCGTTCCGGCAGACCGAGGAGTCCGGCGAGTCCGACCGGGACGCCGCCCTGCGGATGCTGGACCGGGTGGCCCGTACCGCCGAACGCGTCATCCTCGCCACGGACCCGCGCGCCGGGAAGAAGTTCACCCCGCACCTGGCCGTCAACCTGCTGCCCGACGGCACCCTGGGCATCGCGGGCAACACCGGCAAGCGGGTGGTCACCGAGCAGCAGCGCCAGGCGATCGACGCCGAGGTCCGGGGCTTCGCCGGGGGCGCCGCGCCCAGGGCGGGCCACCACGGATGGGGCTCGGCCCCGGCGGAGCGGCAGCGCGAGCGGCAGGACCGCAGCAAGCTCCGCGCCCTGGACGCCGGTTCGTACGCCGCCCAGCACACGGAGTCGCCCGAACTGGAGGCCATCCGCGCGGCGTTGCACAAGCCGCTCACCTGGTACGCGATCAGCGCGCCGGTCAAGAAGGGCGTCCCCGCCCAGCACGGCGAGATGACCCTGCTGGGCGAGCAGGTCGCCGCGTGGAAGAAGGCGCCCAGGGACCCGGGCGACCCCAAGACGGTGTACATGGGCGGGGTCAAGCTGGCCTGTGTCGCCTGCCAGTGGGCGTTCGAGGCGGTCAACGAGCACATCGGGCGGCAGCTCGGCTACCGGGTGGTCGCCGCGGGCGCCCATGGGCAGTTCTTCCCCAACTGGCTGATGCCGCAGTGGATGCGCGGGGAGCGGGCCGTCGTCGACGAGATCCGCTCGCGCGCCGGTGACGTGGGCGCGCGGCTGACCGGCGAGTGGGTGGTCGACGGCGACATGGCCAAGGGCGACTTCGTCCATGTGCCGCCCGACTCCGAGTCGGAGTACGAGTCCGACTGACCGTCTTGCGCGCTCACCCGGCGGCCGGGCTCACCGCGAGTGGACGAGCTGGATCAGATTGCCGCAGGTGTCGTCCAGCACCGCCGTGGTGACCGGGCCCGTCTCCAGCGGCTCCTGGACGAAGCGCACACCGAGGCCGCGCAGCCGCCCGAACTCGGCGTGCACGTCGTCCACGGCGAAGGAGGTCGCCGGGATGCCGTCCTGGACGAGCGCCGACTTGTAGGGCCGTACCGCGGGGTGGCCGGAGGGTTCGAGCAGCAGCTCGGTGCCGTCCGGTTCCTCCGCCGAGACCACGGTCAGCCAGCGGTCCGGGCCCACCGGGACGTCGTGTTTCTTCACGAAGCCGAGCACCTCGGTGTAGAAGCGCAGGGCCTTCTCCTGGTCGTCGACGAAGACGCTGGAGAGATGGATCCTCATGGGGGTGTCCTCCGGGTCGTCGGGGCGCGGTCCGGTCGGGGGAGCGGTCCGCCGGGAACGGATCGTACGGGCGCGGGGCGTTCCGGCGGCGGAGGTCCCGGCGGGGGAGGTCCCGGCGGGGGAGGTCCCGGCGCGGTGCCCGGACGTCACGGCCGTGTCAGGCGCGGTCCGTGAGGCCGGCCAGTTCCGCCGCGAAGAACAGGGCCGGGTCGAAGGCCATGCCGGTGAAGTGGCCGGCGAGTTCCAGGGACAGCAGGCCGTGCAGCCGGGTCCAGAAGGACAGGGCCCGGTGCAGGGCCTCGGGCGGGGCGGGATGCTCGCGGGCCCAGTCCCGGTGGTCCGCCAGATGGGCGCCGAACGGAGTCGCGGGGGTGTCCGGGGCGAGCGCCGCCGTGCAGGCGTCGAGCAGGGTCGCCATGATCCGCGCGGAGGTCTCGGTGGTGTCCTGCGGCGCGTGGTAGCCGGGGACCGGGGTGCCGTAGATGAGGAAGTACCGCTGCGGGTCCGCCAGGGCCCACTCGCGCAGCGCGTGCGCCAGTCCCGCCAGGTCCGCGCCGCCGGCCGCGGCGGCGGCGAGCGTCTCGTCGAGACTGCGGTACGCGTCCCGGATCAGCTCGGTGATCAGGTCGTCGCGGTTGGCGAAGTAGCGGTACAGCGCGGGTCCGCTCATGCCCATCTGCCGCGCGATCGCGTTGAGGGAGAGCGCGGGCACCCCCGCGGTGGCGATCTGCTCCCAGGCGTGCTCCTTGATCTCCGCCCGGACCTGCGCGCGATAGCGCTCCCGAGGGTTCCTGGCCTCCGCCGCCTCCGCCTTCGCCATGGCCCGCCTCCTTCCCCGTCGCCTCGGCTATGTGCTCAAGGTTTCGTTAGAAGGTATCACGAAGGCTGTTGACCGGCCGATCCGCCGCACGTTATAACTTCTAACGAACGGACGGCCCTCTAGCCACTTCTGGACACGTCCGGTCCCGTCCAGCCGCGTCTGCCGTCTCCGGCCACCCCCTCGACACAGGAGAACGCCATGTCCCGCACGCTCCGCTCCGCCCTGCTCGCCGTCCCGCTCGCCGTCGGTGTCCTCGGTACCGCCGCCGTACCCGCCGGTGCCGCCACGGCGCACCCCGGCCGCCCCGCCGCCTCCCTCACCTGCCGCGGGGCGGGCGTCGACCCCGGCGCGCGGGTCCGCCACCGGACGGAGACCGTGATCCACGCGCCGCTGCACACCGTCTGGAAGGTCCAGACCGACATCGAGCGCTGGCCGGCCTGGCAGGCCGCCGTCACGACCGCGCAGCGCCTCGACCACGGCCCGCTGCGGCCCGGCTCGGCCTTCCGGTGGACCACCCCGGTCCCGCCCAACCCCTCGACGCCCGCCACCCGCCTGGACATCACCTCGACCGTCCGGCAGATCCGGCCCGGCGACTGCATCCGCTGGACCGGGCCCGCCGACGGCGAGGGCCTGCACATCGACGGCGTCCACGTGTGGAACTTCACCAAGGTCAGGGGAGGCGTCCTGGTGCGCACCGAGGAGACCCACACCGGCCCCCAGGTGGACGCCGACGTGCCCACCGCGACCGCGATCCTCCGCCAGGGTCTCGAACAGTGGCTGCTCGACCTGAAGTCCACCGCCGAGGCTCGCGCCCACCACCACCTCACGCGCTGACCCGGCGGCCCGCGGCAAGGCCCCGGAACCCACCGGTGAGGTGAGGTCCGGGGCCCGCCCTTGAGGGCCGCGAGGGCCGCGAGGGCGCGCGTGAGCCGGGTCGGCCGGGTCAGTCGGTGTAGACCGTGCCCCGCGGCGGGGTCCGGCCGGTGACCAGGTAGTCGTCGATGGCGTCCCGCGTACGGCTGGTGCCGTGGGCCAGATAGCTGGTGTGGCCGTCGCCGTCGCGGGTCGCCAGCACACCGGAGGGCAGCGCGCGCTCCAGCCGCACGGCCCACGGATAGGCCGTCGACGGGTCGTGGGTCGCGTTGGTGATCAGGATCGGCGGGGCACCGTGCACATGCAGCGGCCGGGGCGGATTCGTCACCGGCGCGGGCCAGCCGGCGCAGCCCGCCAGAATGGTCCACGACTGCGACGCGCCGCCCAGCCGGGGCGCCGCCGCCTGCCCGGCCCGCCGCAGCCGCCGCAGGTCGTCGAGGGTCCGCACCGGCGTCGGCCAGTCCTGGCACTCGACCGCGAGGGCGCTGCCGTTGGCGATGCGGTCGCTCGGACCGGCGGCCAGGGCCGGGGAGAACGCGGAGCCGTCACCGTCGTGCGCCCGGCCCAGCGCGAGTGCCAGATCCGCCCGGCGGGCCGGGAACAGCAGCAGGTTCTGCAGACCGAGGAGGATGTCCTCACCGGTCACCGAGGTCCGGCAGTCGCCGTCCTCGGCGCACTGCGGGGCCGGGATCGGGGTGTGGTCGGCCTTCGTCACCAACTCGTCCACGAGACGCCCCACATCGGTGCCGTGCAGCGAGCACGAGGTGTCCCGCGCGCACCAGTCGGCGAACCGGTCGAGGGAGTCCTCGTAGGCGTGGGTCTCGCCGCGCATCAGCGCCGGAGTGGACAGCGAGTGGTCGAGGGCGCCGTCCAGCGCCATGGTCCGGACGCGGTCGGGGAACAGTTCGGCGTAGGTCGCGCCCAGCTGCGAACCGTAGGACAGGCCCAGGTAGTTGAGCTTGCCCTGCCCCAGGGCCCTGCGCAGCAGTTCGAGGTCGCGTGCCGCGCTGACGGTGTCCACATGGTCCAGCAGGGGGCCGGTCAGCCGGCGGCAGCTCTCACCCAGCTCCCGGTTCCGCTCCACCAGGCGCCGGAACGCGGCCTCGTCCTCGGGGAACAGCGACACCTGCCGGTTGAGCAGCGCCGGATCGCAGCGCACCGGACTGCTCAGGCCGACACCGCGCGGATCCACACCGATCACGTCGAAGTGCTCCCGGGTGGCGGCGGAGAACAACCGCGCGCCCATGGCCTCGCCGTACAGGAACTCCGTGCCCGACCCGCCCGGACCGCCCGGATCGAAGAACAGGCTGCCCACGGGATGCGCGCCGGTCGCCCGCAGCCGGTCCACCGTGACCGTCGCCTTCGGTCCGTCCGGGTGCGCGTGGTCCACCGGCACCTCGATGGAGGCGCACTGCAGTTCGGCGGGGGCGTCCGGGTAGGGGCAGGAGGTCCAGTGCAGGGCGGGCACCGCGGGTCCGGCGCCGGTGCGCGCGGCGGCCGTCGCCACGGGTGCGGCGGACGCGGCGGGCGCCGTCAGTGCCATGGTGGCGAACGCGGCCAGCGCGGCGGCACCCGCGGCCAGGGCCGCCCCGCGCCGCCCCGGCGGCCGGAGCCGTCCCGTCGGCCGGGCCGTGCCGCCCGGGTCCCGTGCGCCGGCCGAGTGGAGTGATGTTCTCATGCGGATCACTCTTCCCTGTTCCGGTCGCGCAGACCCTGGAGTCAGCCGGAGAGTCAGGGGTGGGGCACACCCCCGTCTCGTCGCAACTCCCCTGCGGTCACAGCTGGTTCAGACGGTGCGGACAGCGCGGACGGGCCGCCTTCCGTCAGGGCCGGCCCCCCGGTGACGTGGCGGCCCCCTCGACGAGGTCGCGCAACTGGGAGCGGGCGGTGATCCCCAGCTTGGGGAAGCTGCGGTAGAGGTGCGAGCCGACCGTACGCGGGGAGAGGAACAGCTTCTCGCCGATCTCGCGGTTGGTCAGCCCGCGCGCCGCCAGCCGCACGATCTCCTGCTGCTGCGGCGACAGCCGGGCGAGCGCGTCCGGCTCCCGGTCCATGACGCCGAGACCCGCGGCCCGCGCCTCGGCCCGCGCCCGCTCGGCCCACGGGCGTGCCCCGAGGCGCCGGAAGGTCTCCAGGGCCTCGCCGAGCGGCGCCCGCGCCTCCGCGATACGCCGCCGGCGCCGCAGCCACTCGGCGAAGTCCAGCCGGGTCCGCGCCAGTTCGAAGGGCCAGTGCTCCAGCTCCGGGTCGGCAAGGGCCGCCCGGAAGTGCGTCTCGGCCGCGTCCTCCGCACCGGCCAGCAGTCCTCGCGCCCGGCTGACCAGCGCCCGCAGCCGGGGCGAGGCGTCGTCCCCGAGGTCGCGGGCGCAGCGCTCCACGACCACCGCGGCCCCGGCCCGCCGCCCGCTGCGCGCCGCCGCGGCGGCCAGCTCCGCGAGCGCCGGATATGAGGCGTGGTAGTGGACGGGCGCGCCCTCGGCGGTGAAGACCGTACGGAGTCGGTCGTACGCCGCTTCGAAGTCGCCCTCCGCGAGGTCGGCGGCACCGAGCGCGCGCCGGGCGTACACCGTCACCGAACGGCTCTCCAGCGGGTCGACCAGCGCGAGCGCCTCCGCGGCGCGGGCGCGGGCCGCCGCCGTGTCGCCCTGGTGGGCCAGCACCATGGCGTCCACGGCCGCGGCGCAGGACACGGCGTGGTCGAGGCCCGTCGCCGCCGCGAGGGCGGCGCTGCGCGCGCAGGCCTGCCGGGCGCGCTCCCAGCGGCCCTGGTCCACATAGCTCCAGGTGGCCGCGCCGCCCAGACCGTCCGGCAGCGGCCCGCGCGAACCCCAGCGGTCGAACGCCTCGTCGAAGGCGCGCACGGCCAGCGGCGTCTCGTCCAGCAGCCAGGCCATCACCCCGAGAGCGGCCAGCCTATCGGGCCGCCGCCGCGCCTCGGCCGCCATCCACGGCAGCACGCCGAGCAGTTCCGCCCGGTCCGCGAACGGATCGCACACGGCCCGCACCCAGGTGCGCAGCCAGTCGCGTGACGGGTCCTCCGGCAGGCGCCGCAGCACGTCCTCGATCCGCCGCCGCTGGACATCGCGTCCGCAGTAGAAGCGGACCACCACCGCGTCGGCGAGGAGGTCCAGGGCGGTGTCGGGCCGTACGAGGCACAACTCCTCGGCGGCGTCGGCCAGTCGGGCGAAGACCACGGTGTGCCGTACGGTCAGTGCCGCCAGCCGGCCCGCCAGCGCGGCGATGTCCGCCAGCAGCGACGGGTCGTCGGTGCGGGCCCGTACCGCGGCGGCCAGCTCTTCCACCCGGTCGAGGTCGCCGGTGAGTACGGCCTCCTCGGCGGCGGCCACCAGCAGCCGCGCGCCGTCCGCGCGGTCCGGCGCCAGCTCCGCCGCACGGTGCAGCGCCTCGGCCGCCGCGGCGTGCCCGCCCCGGCGCCGCGCCGGGCCCACGGTCCGCTCCAGTTCCGCGGAGACGGCCGCGTCCGGAAGAGCCGTCGCGGCGGCCAGGTGCCAGGCCCGCCGGTCCGGCTCCTCGTCCAGCAGGCCGGCGAGCGCCCGATGGGCCTCGCGCCGGGCGTCGAAGGGCGCGGCGTGGTACACGGCGGACCGCAGCAGCGGATGACCGAACCGCGGGCCGCGGCCGCTGCGCCGCACCAGTCCGGCCCGTTCGGCGGCCGCCCACGCCGCGTCCCCGGCGTCCGCGAGCACGGCCGCGAGAGCGGGGGAGTCGGCGGGTTCCAGCGCGGCGAGGCGCAGCAGGGCCCGGCGGGCGGCGGCGGGCAGCGCGCCGAGCGGGGCGGCGTGGATCCGCTCCAGGTGGGCGGCGAGCGGCAGCGGGCCCACCGGTCCGGCCGCGTCCGTGGTGGCGCTCCCCGCCAGCTCGGTGAGCGCCAGCGGATTGCCTTCGGCCTGGGCGAGGATCCGCGCCCGGAGCCGGCCGGTGGGGCGGTCGGGACGCAGGTCCAGCAGCCGGCCGGCCGCGGCGGCGTCGAGCGGCCCCAGGGTGAGTGCCGTCGCCCGCGGGCCGAGGACCGGCAGGGCGTCACCGGGGCGGGCCGCGACCAGCATCGTGACCGGCTCGCCCGCCAGCCGCCGGGCCACGAACGACAGCACCTCCAGTGAGGCGCGGTCGCACCACTGCGCGTCGTCCACCGCCACGAGCAGCGGGCACCGGCCGCCCAGGGCCGAGAGCAGGTCCAGCACGGCGACACCGGCCGCCATGACACCGCCGTCCGCCGCGACCGGCCGGGCCGCGAGCACTCCGCGCAGTACCTCCCGCCGCTCCCCGGCCAGCTCCAGCCCGTCCCACTCCGCCGCCGAGGGCCGCAGCAACTGGTGCAGCGCGGCGAACGGCAGCCCCTTCTCGGGCTCGCTGCCCTCGGCGCGCAGCACGCGCACGCCCGCCGCCGGGGCCCGGCGCACCGCCCGCTCCAGCAGCGCGCTCTTCCCCGTGCCCGGCTCGCCGAGGAGCAGCAGCACCGGATCGGGCGACGGCATGTCCAACGCGCGCAGAACGCGCGGCAGTTCCGCCTCGCGGCCGACGAGAGGCGGACCCCCGTCCGCCTCGGGGCCGACGGCCGCCCGGCCGCCGTCCGCGTGCTCGTCCACGGAGTCTCCCGGAGTCGTGGCCCGCCGAGCGGAGCCGCCTCGCCCTTGCCCGCTCCAGGCTACCGGCGGGCCCGGCCGGACCTCCCCGGGGCGCTCGGGCGGGTGCAGTCATGTGACCGATACCCGCCGCACCGGCCCCGCTCCTACGGTTCTGGAAAAGCCCGCACACCGGTGAGGAAGAGAGAAGAGAAATGGAAAGCATCGAATTCGGCGACATCACCGTCACCCGGATCCGGGAATATTACGGACCCATGGGATTCACTCCCGCGGACATCGTCCCCGACGTACCGAAGGAGACCTGGCAGGACGCGCGTTCCTGGCTCGTCCCGCATTTCCTGGACCCCGGGACACAGGTCGTGAACGCCGCCGTCCAGACGTGGCTGATACGCAGCGAAGGCAGGAAAATCCTCGTCGACACCGGCGCGGGCAACCACAAGGAACGTCCGTACGCGCAGCTCTGGAGCCACCTGGACACCGATTTCCTGGCCCGGCTCGAACAGGCCGGAGTCCGCCCCGAGGACGTCGACATCGTGATCAACACGCATCTCCACAACGACCACGTCGGCTGGAACACCGTCCTGGAGGACCGGCACTGGGTCCCCACTTTCCCCAACGCCACCTATCTCATCCCGAAGACCGAATTCGACTTCTGGAACCCGGACAACGGCCACACATCGACGATCGGCCGCGGAAACCAGAACGTCTTCGAGGACAGCGTGGCCCCCGTGCACCGGGCGGGCCTGACAGTGCTGTGGGAGGACAGCCACCGCATCGACGCCGGGCTGCGTCTGGAGGCGGCGCCCGGACACACCCCGGGCTCCTCCGTGCTGACCCTGGCCTCCGGGTCCGACCGCGCGGTGTTCGTCGGCGATCTGCTGCACAGCCCGGCGCAGATCCTCGAACCGGACGCCAACAGCTGCTTCTGCGAGGACCCCGCGGGCGCCCGCGCCACCCGCCGCAGGATCCTCGGCTGGGCCGCCGACCACCACGCCCTCGTCGTCCCCGCGCACTTCGGCGGGCACGGCGCCGCCGAAGTCGTGCGGGACGGAAGCAAGTTCGCCGTCAAGGGCTGGGCACCGCTCACCCCGTACACCGACCACGACTGAGCCGCGTGAAGGGCACACCTGTGAGTCCCGTGAAAGGCACACCTGTGCACCATCGCCCGGACCCCGTCGTCACCACCGGGCAGGGCGCCGTCCGCGGCCTGCGCCAGGACGACGGCACCCTCGCCTTCCACGGCATCCCCTACGCCGCCCCGCCCCGCGGCGCCGGCCGGTTCGCCGCACCGCGGCCGCACCCGCCCTGGTCCGGCGTGCGCGACGCCACCGCACCGGGACCCACCGCGCCCCAGTCTGCCCGGAGCCTCGGCAGGGTCGACATGTCCCCCTACTTCGGGCCCGGTTGGGTCCGAGGCGAGGACTACCTCACCGTGGACGTCCGGACGCCCGGTGTCCCGGACACTCCCGGCGCGCCCGGCACTCCTGGCATCCCCGGTACTCCCGGAGCCGCCGAACGCGGCCTGCCCGTCATGGTGTTCGTCCACGGCGGCGGATTCGTCGCCGGCTCGACCCGCTCGCCGCTGTACGACGGCACCGCCTTCGCCCGGAACGGCGTCGTCCTCGTCACCGTCAACCACCGGCTCGGCATCGCCGGGTTCCTCGACCTGCCCGGGGCCCCCGCCAACCGCGGCCTGCTCGACGTGGTCGCCGCCCTGCGCTGGGTCCGCGCGAGCATCGCCGCGTTCGGCGGCGACCCCGGCAACGTGACCCTGTTCGGGCAGTCGGCCGGGGCGACTCTTGTCGGCGGTGTCCTCGCCGCCCCCGAGGCCGGAGGGCTCCTGCGCCGGGCGATCGTCCAGAGCGGCAGCGGCCTGGGCGCGTTCACCCCCGAGCAGGCCGCCCGGGTCACCGCGGCCGCCGCCCGGATCCTCGGCGCCGCACCGCACGCGGACGCCTTCGCCGGCCTGCCCGACGAACAACTGGTCGAGGCCGCCGCCGGACTCACGGGCATCGACCTGCGCACCGCCACCGACCACGACCCGCTCTTGGGCCTCAGCCCCTTCGGCCTGGTCCTCGGCACCCAGCCCGCCCGGTCCGTGGCCGCCGGGCTCGGCGCCGGAGTCGACCTGCTCATCGGGACCAACACGGAGGAGGGAAACCTCTATCTGGTCCCCGTCGACGCGTACGCCCGCTCCACCGAAGCGGACGTGCACGACACGGCGGCGCGCGCCCACCCCGATCCGGACCGGCTGGTCGCGGCGCACCGGACCGCGCGCCCCGGGGCGTCACCCGGCGCCCTGCGGTCCGCCGTCCTCGGCGACGCCCTGTTCGGCGCGGGCAGCCGCGCCCTGGCGGAGGCCCACGCGGCACACCCCGGATCCGCCACCTACGCCTACGAGTTCGCCTGGCGCTCCGCCGCCCTGGGTGGCGCGCTGGGCGCCGCCCACGCGGTGGAACTCCCCTTCGTCTTCGACCGCGTCCGCCTTCCCGCGCTGCGCGGCGCCGACGGCCTGCTCGGCCCCGGAGAACCCCCGGCAGGGCTCGCGGCCCGGATGCACGGCGCCTGGATCCGCTTCGCCCGCACCGGCGACCCCGGCTGGGACCCGTACGGCACCGCGCGCCGGACCACGATGCGCATCGGCACCGAATGGACCCAGGCCGACGATCCGCGCCGGGCCGAACGGCTGGCCTGGACCTGACCGGCGCCCACCTCGCCCCGAGATGCCCGGACGCCGTCGCTGTCGTCGTCGGCGTCAGACCGCACCGGCCAGCCAGTCGTGGACGGCGAGCGCGGTCGTCCGGGCGTGCTCCTCCAGCAGTGTGAAGTGGTCGCCGGGCACGGTGACCTCGGTGTGCGGCAGCGGCCAGACCGGAGCGGGTCCGGTACCGGGCAGCGGGTCCCGCGCGCGGACGAACAGCGTGGGCGCCGCGAGCCGTTGCGGCGCCCAGCCGGCGAACAGCTCCGCGTACCGGGCCATGGCCGTCAGCCGGTCCGGCTCGGCGGAGGCGAACCGCGCCGCCCGGCGCAGCATGTCCACCGTCATCGCGGGCAGCGCCTGTTCCCGGTCCGCGTCCGGGCTCGGGTGGGTGTCGAGCAGGACCACGGCCCGGGGCGCTGCCCCTTCGGCGGCCAGCCGCTCCGCCACCGCCTGCGCCGCCCAGCCACCCGCCGAGCGGCCCAGCAGCACCACCGGACCGCCGTCCGCGACCGTCCGGACCGCCGCCGCCTGGGCGGTCAGGAGGGCGTCCAGGGTGGCGGGCAGCGCCTCCCCGGCGCCGAACCCCGGGTGCCGCAGCGCCGACACCGGGCGCAGGTCCCGCAGTCCGGCGCCGAGACGGGCGTACTCCTGCGGTCCGGAGAGCGCGCTGAGGGCGGGGAAGCAGACCAGCCGGGGACCGGCGGTGTCCGGTGCGAGCGGCACCGGGCCGTGCGCCTCCCCGGCGGCCCCGGCACGGTCGAAGACCGGCCGGAAGCGGGCCGCGACGGTCAGCAGCACCATGCCGTCCCAGGTCCGTCCCTGGGCGCAGGCCGTACGGAAGAGCCCGCCCAGGGAGTCCGGCGCGGGCCTGTCGTGCCCCGGGGACTCCTCGTGCGCGTCGGGTCCGCTGAGAGCGGATCCGCTGTGGGCCGGGGAGCCGTCGCATCCCGGAGCCGGAGCCGGAGCCGGAGCCGGAGCCGGAGCCGGAGCCGGAGCCGGAGCCGGAGTCGGAGCGGGGGCCGGGGCTGCGAGGGTGCCGACCCTCTCCGCGGCGGCCGCCTCCCGGGCGTACCGCTGCGCCAGTTCGGCGGCGACCGCGCGCGGGGTCGGGAAGTCGAACAGCAGGGTGGCGGGCAGCGCCAGTCCCGTGGCGGCCGTGAGCCGGTTGCGCAGTTCGACGGCGGCCAGCGAGTCGAGTCCCTGGTCCGCGAGCAGGTCGTCCGGGTGGACGGCGTCCGCCCCCTCCGGGTGGCCCAGCACCGAGGCCGCCAGCGCCCGCACCCGCGCGAGCAGCGGTCCGGGCCGCCGGGCGAGCGGGTCACCGGCCGGGTCCGCCGGGCCGCGCACGGGCCGCGGCGGGCGGCGCCCGGCCGCCGGACCGCCGGCGTGCGGGGCGCCGGGGTCACCGGACCGCAGGGCGGCCGGGTCGAGGCGGGCCGCCACCACCACCGGATCGTCCCCCGCCACCGCCGCGTCGAACAGGGCCAGGCCCTCGTCGTCGCCGAGCGGGCCGAACCCGGCGGCGGCCATCCGCCGCAGGTCCGCGTCGGTGAGGTGCGCCATCATGCCGCCGTGCTGCCGCCAGGGGCCCCAGGCGATCGAGGTGCCGGGCAGCCCGAGCCGCCGCCGGTGCCGCGCCAGCGCGTCCAGGACGCAGTTCGCCGCCGCGTAGGTGGCCTGCCCCGCCGAGCCGAACGTGCCCGCCACCGAGGAGAACAGCACGAACACGGCCAGGTCGTGCCCCCGGGTCAGCTCGTGCAGGGCGAGGGCCGCGTCCGCCTTCGGCCGCAGCACCCGCGCCAGCCGGTCGTCGGTGAGCGCCGGGACGATCCCGTCGTCCAGCACCCCGGCGGCGTGCACGATCCCGGTCAGCGGTCGGTCCTCCGGTACGCCGTCGAGCAGGGCGGCGAGCGCCGTGCGGTCCCCGACGTCGCACGCCCGGACGCTCACCCGGGCTCCCGCGGCGCGTAGCTGCGCGACGAGTCCGTCCACCCCCGGTGTCCGCGGCCCGCGTCGGCTGGCCAGCACCAGATGCCGTACGCCGTGGGCGGTGACCAGATGCCGGGCCACCAGCGCGCCCAGGGAGCCGGTACCGCCGGTGATCACCACGGTGCCGCCGGGGTCCAGCCGCCGTCCGGCCCGGGGTCCGGCCGCCCGCCCGTGCCGTCGCCCCGCCCCTGCGCCGGGGACCCGGACCAGCTCCGGGACGTGCGCCACGCCCCGCCGTACGGCTGTCTCCGGGGCGGGGGAGGCCGCCAGGGCGGGCAGCAGCCGCCACGACGCGGGATCCCCGTCGACGTCGACGAGCGCGAAGCTGCCCGGGTTCTCCCGCAGCGCCGAGCGGACCAGTCCCCACACCGGCGTGTGCGCCGGAAGGGACGGTTCCGCCGTTGCCGGTACGGGCCCGGTGCCGTCCGCAGGGGCGGGATCCGCGCCTGCCGGGGCGACGGCGTCGCGGGTCACCACGACCAGACGGGACTTCGCCAGGCGCGGTGCGGCGAGCCACTCCCGGACCAGCCGCAGCGCCCAGGTCGCCGCCCACCGCGTCCGCCCCGCGTCGTTCCGCGCTCCCGCGTCCGTGTCCGGGGGCGCGGGGCACGGCGCGACGACCACGGGCGGCGGGGTGCCGAGGGAACCGAGCGCGGCGAGGGCGGCATGTACGGGAACACCCGATCCCGGGGGAGCCAGGGCGTCCACCAGCGGTGTGCCGGTCTCGCCCAGCACACCCCAGTGCGGCACCGCCTCCGACTGCGGCGCCCCGTCCGCCGGTACCCAGTCCACCCGGTGCAGCCCCCCGGCGAGCGTGCCCGCCGACTGGGAGGTGGGAGAGAGGAGCTGACGTAGCGTCAGCGCGTCGACGGACGCCACCGGCACACCCGCCTCGTCGGCGAGGTCCACCCGCCACCGCCCCTCCCGGCCGGGCGCGATCCGTACCCGCAGCCGCCGCACATCGGCAGCGGGCCTGTGCAGGCGGACCCCGTCGAAGGCGAAGGGCAGGGCGGGACGGGACGTGTCACCACCGGGCCGGTCCCCGGCACCTGTGGTGGTGCCGTGGAGCGCCAGGGCGTGCAGCGCGGCGTCGAACAGGGCGGGATGCAGGGCGAAGTCCCGAGTGAGGCCCTGAGCGAGGCCCTGACCGAGGCCCTGCTCGGGACCGGCCGCCGGAGCGTGGGCGGTCGCCGGAGCGTGGGCGGTCGCGGCCGTGGGCAGGACGACATCGGCGTACAGCTCCTGCCCGCGCCGCCAACCGGCCCGCAGGCCACGGAAGGAGGGGCCGTAGCGCAGCCCGTCCCCGGCAAGACGCTCGTACGGATCCCGGCCCCTGCCATCGGCGGGCGACGACGGCGACAGCGGTGGCAGCGGAAGCGCGCCGGACGGCGGCCAGGTCGTCCCGTTCCCGGACATGGCGGACCCCGCGAACTCCTCGCCGTCCGGATGCGGATCCGCAGGGGCGTGCTCCGGTGGCTCCAGCGTGCCCGAGGCGTGCCGCTGCCACGGCCGGTCGCCCGCCGGAGTGTGCGGCCGGGCGTGGAACAGCACGGTCCGCCGCCTTTGCTCGTCCGGTCCCGCCACCTTGATCTGGACCTCCACCGCGCTGTCGGACGGCAACACCAGGGGCGCGGTCAGGGTGAGTTCGCCGAGCACGGGCGTCCCGGCGGCGGCACCGGAGTACAGGGCCATCTCCACGAAGGCGGTCGCGGGCAACAGGACCGATCCGGCCACCACGTGATCGGCCAGCCAGGGGCTGGTCGCGCACCGACAGCAGCCCGCCCAGCAGCAGCCCCGCCGTCATCGGCCGTCGTGACGCGAGTGCGCAGGAACGGATGGACCGGACCGGCGCCCGGCGGCGCGGCGACGCCGGACGGTGTGGGCGCAGATGCCGCGGATGCCGTGGAGGCGGCGGAAGGATGCGGCGGGGCCGCGTCGAGCCAGTGGCGGCGGCGCTGGAAGGCGTACGTCGGCAGGGGGACGCGGCGGCCGCCGCGACCGGCGAACACGGCCCGCCAGTCGACCGGCACCCCATGGGTGTGCAGTGCGGCAAGGGTGTCGAGGACGGACTCCGCCTCCGGCCGTGCCCCGCGCAGCGCGGACAGCAGCAGCGTAGGCGCGGTCGGCCCGGCACCCGCCTCCGTGCCCGCACCGCTTCCGGCACCGTCCCCGCCGTCCGTGCCGTCCCCGCCGTCGACGTCGTTCGTGCCGTCTGTGCCGCCTCCCTGCTCCGGGGCCGCCGGGGCCGGTCCGGGCGCGGCCAGGCAGCGGCGGACCAGGCCGGTGAGCACCCCGTCCGGGCCCAGTTCGACATAGTGCGCCGCGCCCCGGTCCCGCAACCGGGCCACGGAGTCGGCGAAGCGGACCGGGCGGCGGACGTGGTCCGCCCAGAACTCCGCCGTGGCCACCTCCGCGTCGGTGGCCGCCCGGCCCGGCGACACGGCCATGACCAGCGGCAGGCGCGGCGCGGCGAAGTCGAGGTCCCGCACCGCCTCCGAGAAGTCGGCCAGCATGGGATCCATGCGTGCGGAGTGGAAGGCATGGCTCACCCGCAGGTGCGTCACCGGCCGGCCGCGTTCCCGGAAGTACGCGGCCGTCTCCCGCACCGCGTCCAGGTCCCCGGAGACGACCACCGAGGCGGGCCCGTTGACCGCGGCGATCTCCACCGCGCCGCCCGTCCCGGCGAGCGCATCGGCCACCTCGTCGGCACCGGCGGCGACGGAGGCCATGCCGCCGCCCGGCGGCAGCGCGTCCATCAGCCGTCCTCGGGCCGCCACCAGCGTGCAGGCGTCCGCCAGGGACAGCACCCCGGCGGCATGGGCGGCGGCCACCTCGCCCACCGAGTGCCCGGCCACCAGGTCAGGGCGCACCCCCCACTCCTCGAACTGCCGGAACAGGGCCGTCTCGACGGCGAGGAGCGCGGGCTGCGCGAACCGGGTCGTCTCCAGCAGCGCCGCCTTCTCCGTCCCGGCGTCGGCGAACACGACGTCCCGCAGGGGGACGGGAAGCAGCGGATCGAGCAGCGCGCAGCACGCCTCGAACGACCGGGCGAAGGCCGGGAACTGCCCAGGCGCGGCAGACAATTCACGGCCCATGCCAAGGCGTTGGCTGCCCTGACCGGTGAAGAGGAAAGCCAGTGGACCACGGCTGCGGGAACTTCCCCTGCGCACCCCTGCCTTGGTCTCACCGTCCGCCAGCAGCCGCAGTGAGTCGAGCAGTCCGGCACGGTCGCGGGCCACCGCCACGGCCCGGTGCTCGAAGGCCGTGCGGGTGGTGGCGAGCGAGTGGCCGAGGTCCAACGGTGCGGCATCGGGTCGGGCGCCGACGTACTCGTACAGCCGCCGTGCCTGGGCCCGCAGGCCCGCCTCGGTCCGCGCCGAGACCGGCAACGGCACGGGAACCGGTTCCGGCGCCGCCGACGTGGGGAGCGCCGCCGCCGTCGGTGACGGCGGGGAAGCGTCGGGATCCGCCGGGGGCTCCTCCAGCACCACATGGGCGTTGGTGCCGCTGATCCCGAAGGAGGACACCCCGGCCCGGCGCGGGCGCTCCGTCACCGGCCACTCCACCGGCCGGTTCAGCAGCGCCACCCGTCCCGACGACCAGTCGATCCGGGGGGAGGGCGCGTCGGCGTGCAGGGTGCGCGGCAGCACACCGTGCGCCATCGCCTGCACCGTCTTGATGACACCGGCCACCCCGGCGGCGGCCTGCGTGTGCCCGATGTTCGACTTCACCGAGCCCAGCCGCAGGGGGCGTTCGCGCGGCTGCCGCCCGTACACCTCCAGGAACGCCTCCGCCTCGATGACATCGCCCAGCCGGGTCCCCGTACCGTGCGCCTCCACCGCGTCGATGTCCCCGGGCGCCAGGCCCGCGTCCGCGAGGGCCTGGCGGATCACCCGCTGCTGCGCCGGGCCGTGCGGTGCCGTCAGGCCGTTGCTCGCCCCGTCCTGGTTGACCGCCGAGCCGCGTACCACGGCCAGGGCGGAGAGCCCCGCGCGCCGCGCCTGCGAGCGGCGGCACAGCAGCAGCATCCCGGCGCCCTCGGCCCACCCCGTGCCGTCGGCGGCCGCGCCGAACGCCTTGCAGCGGCCGTCCGGTGCCAGCGCCCGCTGCCGGCTGAACTCCACGAACGACGAGGGTCCCGACATCACCGTCGCCCCTCCGGCCAGCGCGTACACACACTCGCCCCGGCGCAGCGACTGCGCCGCCAGGTGCAGGGCCACCAGGGACGACGAGCACGCCGTGTCCACGGTGACCGCCGGGCCTTCGAGCCCCAGGGTGTAGGAGATCCGGCCGGAGGCGACGCTCCCCGCGTTGCCGATGCTCAGATACCCCTCGACCTGCTCGGGCGTCCGGGTGAGCCGTCCCGCGTAGTCGCTGTACATCAGACCGGCGTAGACCCCGGTCGCGGTGCCGCGCAGGGCGCGCGGCAGGATCCCGGCGTGCTCGACGGCCTCCCAGGCCACTTCGAGCAGCAGCCGGTGCTGCGGGTCCATGGCCGTCGCCTCGCGCGGGGAGATACCGAAGAAACCCGGATCGAAGAGGTCCACGCCGGACAGGAAGCCGCCCTCGCGCACATACGTCCGGCCCGGCCGCCCCGGGTCCGGGTCGTACAGCGCCTCGGTGCCCCAGCCGCGGTCGGCGGGGAACGGGCCGATGGCGTCCCGCCCCTCGGCGACCAGTCGCCACAGCTCCTCGGGGGAGGTCACGCCCCCCGGGTAACGGCAGGCCATGCCCACGATCACCACAGGATCTTCGTCCGGCGGGGCCGCGGCCCGGCGCGCGGGCGGGACCGCGGCGGGCGCGGCGGCGCTCCGCGCCCGAAGGTGGGCGGCGAGCGCGGCGGCCGTGGGGAAGTCGAAGGCGACGGCCTCGCCGAGCGGCAGACCGGTCGCCGTCGACAGCCGCTCGCGCAGCGCCGTCGCAGCCAGCGAGTCCATGCCCAGGTCCCGCAGGGCCGTGCCCGGATCCACCGCCCCCGGCGCACAGCCGAGCACAGCCGCCGCCTCCCGCCGCACGAGGCCCAGCAGATCCGCGGTCGTCCCTTCGCCGGCGGCCGGCCCCCCGGCCGTACTGGGCTCTCCGGCCGCGCCCAACCCGTCGACCGCGCTTAACCCTTTGCCCGTACCTGGTCGTCCGGCCGTACCGGATCCGTCGGCCGTACCGGATCCGTCGGCCGTGTCCGGCTCTCCGGCCGCAGCCGACTCCTCGGGCGCACCCGGTCCTCCCGCAGAGGCCGGTCCTCCGGCAGAGGCCGGCCCCCCGGCCGCCATCGGCACTCCCGCCACGTCGTCCGCCTCCAGCGGCCGTGCCGGGCGGTCGGCGAGGGCGGACCGCACGATCTTCCCGGAGGCGGTGCGGGGGATGTGCCCGACCTCGTACAGGCCGGCGGGCACCTTGGCGGCGGACAGCTCCGCGCGGCAGGCGGCGAGGATCCGGCCCCGGTCAAGACCGGCCCCGCCCGGCCCGGCGACCAGCTGGGCCACCGGCACCTCGCCGAAGAGCGGGTGGGGACGGCCGTACACCGCGGCGTCCGCCACCTCGGGCAGCCGCCGCAGCACCGCCTCCACCTCGGCCGGATGCACGTTCACCCCGCCCCGGACGATCAGATCGCCCGCCCGTCCGGTGATCACGATGTCGCCGCGGGCGTCGATCCGGGCCAGGTCGCCCGTGCGGAACCAGCCGTCGCGCAGCACCTCGGCGGTGGCCTCGGGGCGGTCGTGGTACCCGGGCATGACGCCGGGCCCGCTCACCCACAGCTCGCCCTCGCCGGTGTCCCGCCCGTCCGCGCCGCCGCCGACGCGGACCCGGGTGCCGGGCAGCACCCGGCCGCACGAACCGGGGGCGGTCGCCTCGCCCGGCGCCGCCATGGTGACCGGCCCTGCCTCGGTGCTGCCGTAGTGCTCCAGGAACGGCACCCCGCAGACCGTCTCGAACGCCCTGCGGAACCCGGCGCCCGCCGGGGCGCCGCCGCTGACACAGCCCCGCAGCGCCGGTGTGCCCAGCCCGCGCCCGCGCCCGCGCCCGTCCCCGTCGTCCCCGTCCCCGTCCTCGGCCCCCGCCTCGCGCCGGACCGCGTCGAGCAGCGCCGAGCAGGTCGTCGGCACCCCGCCGAGCAGGGTGTACGGGGCGTCCTCGCGGCGCAGTTCGCCGAGCACCTCCGCCACCGAGAACCGGTCCGGCAGCACCGCGCTCGCCCCGCTCGCGGTCACTCCGAGGACGCAGACCACCTGGCTCATGGCGTGGTGCAGGGGCAGCGGCCACAGCAGCCGGTCCCGTTCGCCCAGACCCAGGACGCCGACCAGGCCCGCGGCGACGCACGACAGACGGTTGCGCTGGGTCGACAGGACCCCCTTGGGGACACCCGAGGACCCGGACGTGTAGAGCAGCCAGGCCACCTCGTCGAGACCGAGGTCGTCCCGCGCGGGCACACCCGGCTCCGTACCGGCCAGGTCCTCGTACCGCAGCGCGCGCGGGACACCGGCCGCCGCCGCTTCCGCGGGGCCGCTCTCCGCCCCCGGCGCGGGGTCCGTCGCGGCGCCGGACACCGCGACCACCGTGAGTCCGGGGCGGGACAGCAGCCCGGGGTGGCGCGTCAGCCGGTCGTCGTCGGTGACGAGCACGCGTGCCGCGCAGTCGTCCAGCAGCCGGGCCGCCTCCGTCCCGGTGCTCCCGGGATCCAGCGGTACGCCCACACCACTCGCACGGGTGACGGCGAGCAGGCTTTCGACGGCCTCCACCCGGTTGCCGAGCAGGATCGCCACCCGCTCGCCCCGCGCCAGTCCGAGCCGCGCCAGGTGGCCGGCCAGCCGTCCGGCGCGCCGCTCCAGCGCACGGTAGGACAGCCGCGTACGCCGGTCCTGGAACGCGGTCTTCTCCCCGAGGCGCCGCGCGTGCTCCCGCAGCGTCTCGTGCAGCGGCCTGAGGACTTCCGTGTCATCGGTCACCCGCTCGAACCCTCCTCTGTGCACCCGTGGTTGAGGAGACGGTGACACAGGGGGACCGGTTGCCCGGAGGTGGAGCCTTGTGCGGTAAGCAAGTTGACGACGCGTCAGTCCACGGCCGCCGCGACCGGCGACCGGTAGCGGGGGTTCAGTCGCGGTAGGCGGCGACCGCGATCCGCACGAACGAGCGGACCAGCGGATCGGTGTCGTCCTCGTGCCACGCCACCACCACCGGGCTGGGCGGCATGTCCACCAGCGGCACCACGGTCAGTCCCGCGGGCGGCACATGGTCCAGGAGCGTCACACCGACCGTGCCGTTCCACAGGACGGCCTGCTGGCACTCCTGGACGGTGCGCACCACCGGACCGAGGCGCGGCTCACCACCGCTCCAGTACGTCTGCCAGGCGGGGTCGGTGCCCTCCGGGAACAGGAACCAGCGGCGGTCGGCCAGCTCCGCGAGCCGCAGGCTGCCCCGGCGGGCCAGCGGATCGTCGGCGCGCAGCAGCGCGCCCACCGGATCGGCGCGCAGTTCGCGCACGGTCAGGCCGGTTGCGTCGAACGGGCCCCGGGTCAGGGCGACATCGACCAGCCCCGCCGTCAGCCCGCAGGCCGGGTCGGTCAGATCGGTGTCGCGGACCCGGACCTCCACCTGCGGATGCCGCCGCCGGTAGGCACCGGCCAGCCGGTTGGCGCCCGGATCGGAACTGTCGCCGAGGATCCCGACGGTGAGGACGGCGGTCCCGGCCGCCGCGGCCACCCGCACCCGCACCCGGTCGGCCTGGTCGAGCAGGGCGCGTGCCTCGTCGAGCAGCACCGCGCCGACCCCGGTGAGCGTCACACCGGCGGGCGAGCGGTCGAACAGCGCGGCGCCCAGCTCCGCCTCCAGCCGCTTGACCGCCCGGCTCAGCGGGGGCTGGCTCATGTGCAGCCGGGCGGCGGCCCGCCCGAAGTGCAGCTCCTCGGCCACCGCCACGAAATACCGCAGGGTCCGCAGCTCCATGCTGCAACGATACCCGTACGGTATCGGTGCTGCGGAACAGGTCTTGGACAGTGCGGACGGTCCGGCCGTGGAATCGGAACATGACACATGAACCGCACTCCGGCGAGTCCGCCGCCCCCTCGCAGCACCAGCGGGCGGACACCGCCCCGGCCGTGTCGGTGGTCGGCCCGGACGAGGGCGAGACGATCCGGCTGGGCACCACTCGCATGCGCGTCCTGGAGGACGGCAGCACCACCGGGCACCGCCTCGGCCTCGCCGAATCCGTCCTCGCCCCGCACACCCCCGGTCCGCCGCAGCACCGCCACGCCCAGCACGACGAGGGCTTCTACATCGTCTCCGGCACGGTGCGCTTCACCGTCGGGCACGAGGTCCACGACGCCACCGCGGGCACCCTCGTGATGGTCCCGCCCGGCGCCCCGCACACCTTCGCCAACATCACCGGCGAACCGGCCGTCATGGTCAGCACCTTCACACCGGACCTCTACGTGCAGTACTTCCGGGACCTGCGGGACCTGTACGCCGGGGACGGGACGCCCGACCCGGGGGAGACCGTCCGCGCGATGCGCCGCTACGCCACGGAGCCCGCCACCGACCTCGCCCCGCGTCCCGGAGAGCGCCCCTCATGACCATCGCCTACGGCGTCGTCGCCGGTCTGCTCGCCCTGTTCTACCTCTACTCGGGCGCGCTGAAGGCGGTCCGCAGCCGTGCACGGCTCCAGCCGATGATGGCCTGGGTCGACACCACGCCGATGCCCGCCGTCAGGGCCCTCGGCGCGGTCGAGGTGCTCGGCGCGCTCGGACTGGTCCTGCCGCCGCTCACCGGCATCGCCCCCGGTCTCGCCCTGGCCGCCGCCCTCGGGTTCGTCGTCCTCCAGACCGGCGCGACCGGGGTCCACCTGCGCCGCGGGGACCGCGCCATCGGCCTCAACGTCACCCTGCTGCTCAGCGCGGCGCTGACCGTCTGGCTCGCCACGGTCTGGGTGTGACACGACCGGCTGTACGCGTCCGCCGGGCGCACGCGTCCGCCGGGCGCACGCGTCCGCCGGATCGTACGGGTCCGTCGGGCCGCGCGGGTCCGTCGGGCCGCGCGGGTCCGTCGTACGGCGACCCGTCATACGACGGTCCGCCGTACGGCGATGACTCCGGCGCGGCCCGGCGGTCGTTGTACGGGAGAGGAACACCGAGAAGGAACGGAAAGGAACACCGCCATGCCCGTACAGCGGCCCACGACCGACTTCGACGCCCGCTACAGCTCCGCGCTGCGTCCCCGCCCGGGTGCCGCCGAGGCCACCGCCACCCCGTGGCCCGAGGCCGAGCGGCGGCTGCGGACGGCCGAGATCTTCTGGGTCTCCACGGTGCGCCCCGACGGCCGGCCGCACGTCACCCCCGTGATCGCGGCCTGGCACGACGGGACGCTGTACTTCTCCACCGGCCCCGGGGAGCAGAAAGCCAGGAACCTCGCCCGGGACACGCACTGCGCGCTGACCACCGGGGCGAACGCGCTCACCGAGGGGCTCGACCTCGTGGTCGAGGGGCGTGCCGAACAGGTCACCGATCCGGCCCTCCTGGAGGAGGTGATCGCGGCCTACGAGGCGAAGTACGGGCCGCACATCACCTCGCCCGAGGGCACCTTCCACGGCATCGGGGACGCCTTCCGCGACGGCGGCGCGGTGGTCTTCGCGGTGGCCCCGGCCACGGCGTACGGCTTCGGCCGCGACCAGGGTGTCTACACGCACACCCGGTGGACCTTCCCGGCGGCTGAGGCGGCCGGGAAGGAGTCCTGAAGCCGCCGGGACGCCCACGGCGGGCCGCCGCCTGTGGCAGTCCTGAGACATTCCCGGCCCGGGGGAGAGGGCAGGCATGGTGTCGACCATGGTTCCGGCGGAGGACACCCGGCGGGGCCATCAAGCAAGGCAAGGAGTGTTCAGCATGCGTTCCCACACGAAGTACGCGATCGCCGTCGCCGCCGCCGCGCTCACGGGGGTGGCCTGTACGGGCGCCGCGCAGGCGTCCCCCACGGCGCACCGCACCGCCTCCGCGGTGACCCGCGCCGCCGCCCCCTCGGCCTGCCGTCCGGCCGACCATCTCGCCCGGATCACCCAGGACCGGGCCAGCTCCGGGCACAGCCACTACCGCGTGACGTTGACCGCGCCGCGCGGGTACGAGCCGTGCACGCTGGCCGGCTTGCCCACCGACGTGCGGTTCTCCCGGCACGGCGGACAGGTCGCCGTCGCCGCCGGCCACTACGGGGACCAGAGGACACCGGTGACCTTCGGGCCGGGCCACCCGGTGCACTTCGACATCCAGGTGCCCGGCCAGGGCCGCGGGGCCGCCGCCGACGAGGTGGCGTTCACGCTGCGCGCCCCGGACGGGGAGATCCCCGGCACATCCGTCGGCGAAGGCACCCTCACGGTGACCCCCGGCACCCTCGTCGGGCCGGTCCGGAGCGGCGCCTGACCCGCCCGCCCGGTGCGTCCCGGCGCGGTGCTCGGGCACCGCCGGGGACGGGACGCGCCGGGCACTTGCGCGGCTCACCCCTGAAACGGGCCGCCCACGGTGTCGTCCGCCGGGGTCCGGGCGGGCGGCGCGGTCGTCCTCGGCGCCTCTTCGGTCAGGGCCTCGATCAGATGCGGGACGAGGCGGTGGGAGAGGCCCCGGACGTCGCCGTCCCGGGTGCTCTGGATCAGCTGGAGCGCGGTCAGGCCCTCGGACAGCGCGACGATCAGCCGGGTCAGGTCCTCGGCGGGCACGGACGGCCGGCGGCCGGTCGCGCCCAGCGCGCGCAGGACCAGGCGCGACAGGCCCTCGGTGAGCCGTTCCTCGTGCGCGGCCAGCGCCCGCGCGGTCTGCGGGGAGCGCGCCGCGTGCAGCGTGAACTCCATCGAGACCACGAACCAGCGCCGCTCCTCGGGCCGCTCCCCGATGCGGTCCAGGAACTGCGCCACGGGATCGGCCTCCGGGTCCAGCCCCGCCGCCGTCTCCTCCAGCCGGGCCAGCAGCCGGTCGGTGTGCGCGTCGTACAGGGCGAGGAACAGCTCCTCCTTGTCCCGGTAGTTGGAGTAGAAGGCGCCGCGGGTCAGTCCGGCCCGCTCCACGATGTCGCTCACCGAGGTGGCGTGGAAGCCCTTCTCGGTGAACAGGGCCAGCGCGCTCTCCAGCAGGCTGGCGACGGTGCGGGGACGTCGCTTCGTGGGTGACTTGGGCAAGACGGGACCTTTCGTACGGCGGTGGCGCGACGGCCTCTGCGGGACCAGTGTCCAACGGCGCGCCCGGTGGGTCAGCCGCCGGTGCCGTAGTCGTCGTAGAAGCCCTGCCCGCTCTTCACCCCGAGGTGCCCGGCGTCGACGTACCGGTGGAGCAGTTCGCGCGGGCCCGCGGGCAGCTCCGGGCGCTCGGCGGCGTAGTGGTTCTCGATGTCCAGGACCACGTCGAGGCCGACCTTGTCCATCATGCGGAAGGGACCGGCCTTCGAGCCGGTGTTGATCTGCCACATGCGGTCGATTTCCTGCGGGGTCGAGACGCCCTCGGCGACCACGGCCAGCGCCTCGCGCTTGATGGCCGCCCAGATGC
Organism: Streptomyces sp. PL-25; assembly: GCF_058344915.1. Lineage (NCBI taxonomy): Bacteria > Bacillati > Actinomycetota > Actinomycetes > Kitasatosporales > Streptomycetaceae > Streptomyces > Streptomyces sp. PL-25. Next base: position 348,291 of record NZ_CP136997.1, on the reverse strand, counting down.
GGTTGAAGATGAAGCCGGTGCTCTCGCGGCGGGCCTCGAAGGGGTGGATCCCGTACCCGGGCAGCACCCGCAGCAGCAGGTCGAGGACCGCGCGGTCGGTGCTGCCGCCGGACATCAGATCGACGGCCGGCTGCTCGGGCGGCATGTAGAAGTGCAGGTTCACCACGCGCTCGGGCCGGCGCACCCGGTCGGTGAACTGCCGCGCCGGGTACGACGAGGAGTTGCTGGCGAGGATCGCGTCCGGGTCGGCGAGCCGGTCCAGCTCCCCGAAGACCTGCTTCTTCAGCTCCAGCTTCTCCGGCACCGCCTCGACCACCAGCCAGCTGCCCGCCAGCGCCGCGGCCTCGTCCTCGCTCGCGACGGCCGTCCCGGGCGCCCCGCCGGGCACCTTCGCGGCGACCTCGCCGAGGTGCTCCTCGACATAGGTGCGGGCGGCCCGCGCGGCGCCGGGGGACGGGTCGTAGATCCGCACCTCGCCGCCGCGGTCGGCGAACATCAGCGCGATACGGCGGCCCAGGGTGCCGGCGCCGATCACGGTCACGGGCCGGTCGTCGACCGAGTCGGGGACGGTGAAGGTCATGGTCGTCTCTCTTCCGCTTTCCGCTCTCCACGGGGGCCGGGCGCGGACGAGCGCGCGGGCTCCGGACGCGGGTGGCCACACTAAGGGATACACCCTGTATCGGATACATAGTGCATCCGATACAGGGTGTATGGCAACCGGACCGGCAACCGGACCGGCCCTCACTCCGCGGCGGCCGGCGGGGTGAAGAAGTTGACCAGGTTGCCGTCCGGGTCGCGGAGCAGCAGCGAGCGGTTGCCCCAGGGCATGGTGGTCGGCTCGGTGACGAAGTCGGTGTCCGTACCGGCCAGGTCCCGGTGGACGCGGTCCACGTCGTCGACCCGGAACTCGAGGATCACGCTGTGGTTGTCGGCCGGGCGGGCGGAGCCCGGCGCGAAGAGCGGCACGGTGCGGGTGCCCGCGACGGCCAGGGTCGCGGTGGGGGTGCGCAGCTCGGCGAAGTCCTCGGTGGCCCAGGCCGCGGCCACCCCGGTGGCCCGCTCGTAGAAGGCGACGAGGCGTGCGACGTCGGCGGTGATGATGCGGATCGAGACGAAGTCCATGGCGTTCTCCTGTGCTTCTGCGGCATGCCCGATGGGGCGGTTGCGGCTCGTGCGGCCGCTGCGTCTTCGAAGGTAGAACAGATAGTGGACAGAACCGGTCCACTATTGCGGCTAGCCTCCACGGCATGACCCGACCCACCGGACGCGTGCTCACCCTCCTGGAACTGCTGGAGTCGGGCGGCACCCGGACCCTCGCGGAACTCGCCGGCCGGCTCGGCGTCGACCCGCGCACCGTGCGGCGGTACATCGGCCACCTGCACGACCTCGACATCCCCGTCGAAGCGGTGCGGGGCCGCTACGGCGGCTACCGGCTGGCCCCCGGCCACCGGCTGCCGCCGCTCATGCTCGGCGACGACGAGGCGCTCGCCGTCCTGCTCGGCCTGGTCGCCGCGCGCCGGACCGGTCTGACGGCGGCGACGGCCACCGCGAGCGAGACGGCGGCGGCCAAGATCCGGCGCGTGCTGCCCCGCCGTCTGGCGCACCGGCTCGACGCGGTGCTGGACTCGCTCACCTTCACCGGGCCGCCCGGCCCCGGCCCGTCCGCCGCCCCCGACGCCGGTGTCCTGCTCACCGTGGCCGACGCGGTACGCCACCGCCGCCCCCTCTCGATCAGGTACACCGACCGCCGCGGCAGGCACAGCGAGCGCACCCTGCACGCGGACGGGCTCGTGGTGCACTCGGGCCGCTGGTACGTCACCGGAACCGACCCCGGCATCGGGGAGGAGCGCACCTTCCGCCTCGACGGCATCACCGGCGCGCGCACCCTCCCCGGGACGTTCGAGGCGCCCGCCGCCGGGCCCGAACCGGCGGAGCGGGTCCTCACCGGCTTCGCCACCGCCGCCTACCGGCACGAGGTGGTGCTGCACATCCACGGGACGGTCGCCCGGATCCGCACCCGGCTGCCCGCCTCCGTCGCGACCGTGGAGGAGGTGCCGGACGGGGCCCGGGAACCGGCGTCGCGGGAAGCGGCGGCGGCGGACGCCGGGGGCGAGTACGGGGCCGGGGGCGGGGCCGGAGGAGAGGGCGCGGACCTTGTTCCCGAACGCTGGTACCGCGTCACCCTGCGCGTGGAACGGCTCGACTGGCTGCCCCCGGTCCTCGCCTCGCTCGACCTGCCCTTCGCCGTCGGGCGCCCCGGCGAACTCCGCGACCTCGTCGCCGCGTTCGCGGACCGCCTCGCCGAGAGCGCCCGCCGGACGCTCCCCGGACCGCCCTGACGCACGCGCCGTACGGACCTGTCGTGCGCGCCGCCCTGGCCATCCGTCGGATCCCCGCTTCCCCGTTTCCCCGCGTCGCCGCGTCCCGAGGCGCGGGACGGCCATGTCCGCCTGGCGGACGCCCTCTTGCCGGGGCCGGGCCGGGCGCCCAGGATGATTCCCTACTTATCCGATAGGAAAAATGGAGAATGGTGGGGTCGCCGTGAGCACACCCGTTGCGCGTCCGTCCGGGGTACGACGATGAGCGGGGCCGCGGAGGCCGACGACGTCCATGGCACCGACGACGCCGCCGGGGCGACCGGGATCTGGAAGCGGGTCGCCCAGGACCTCGCCGACGATCTCGCGGTGGACGCGATCGACCGCGACCGGGCCGGCAAGCCGCCCTACGACGAGGTGGCCCGGCTGCGCGACTCCGGCCTCACCGCCGCCCTCGTACCGCCGGGCGCGCGGGGCGCGGGCACCGGGTGGCGGGACGCCTGCGACATCGTCCGCCGGATCGCGGTCGCCGACGGCTCGATGGGCGAACTCCTCGGCCGCCACTACGTCCTGTCCTGGACCGCCCGCTTCCTCGCCGAGCCGGGCCACGCGGCCGAACTGGAGTCCCGTGCCGTGCGCGAGCAGTGGCTGCTGGCGGGCGGCACCGGACCGGACGGCACGGACGGGGCCCGGCACCTCGGCGACCCGGGCGCCGGCCTGACCCTGTCCCGGGCCGGCGGCGGCTACCGCCTCAACGGCCGGCGGACCCTGCCCACCGCCGTGGACACGGCCGACCGGCTCGTCCTGGACGCGGTCCGCGTCTCCGGCGGCGACGCCCTCGTCGTCCTGGTGGACCCGCGCCACCCCGGGGCCGGCCGCACTCCTGTGACCGACCGGCTGGGCCAGCGGCTCACCGGCGCGGGCACGGTGGTCTTCGAGGACGTGCCGGTCGGCCCGTCCGACGTCATCGGCGCCGCCGCCCACGACGAGGACGCGATGGCCCCCTCGGCCACCCTCGCCCCGCTCGCCCTGCGGCTCATGCTCGCCCAGGTCGTCCTGGGCGTGGCCGAGGGCGCGCTCGCCGAGGCGCGCGACCTGGCCCGTGCCGCCTCCCACGCCCGGCCCGTGACCGAACCGGCGCTCTGTCCCGACCTGCCCCCGGGCGCGGACGCCGACATGCTGCTGGCCTTCGGGGAACTGGCGCTGGCCGTGCACAGCGCCTCGGCGGTCGTCGACCGTGCCACGACCGCCATGGCGCGGAGCCTGGCCGCCGGACCGGAGCTGGACACGGAGCGGCGCGCGGACGCCGCCGCCCTCGTCGCCGCCGCCGAGGCCGTCACGGCGCGGTCGGCCCTGCGCGCCGGGGAAGGGGTCCTGGAACTGGCGGGCGCCGAGGGGCTCGACCGGTTCTGGCGCAACATCCGGGTGCTCACCGGACGCGGTCCCGCCGCCCCCGTCCTGCGCTCCCTCGGCGACCACTTCCTGCACGGCGCGCGCGCCTCGTCGGCCCCCTGGAGCTGAACCCCGGGACCGCCGGGCCCGGCCACCGCCCGCCCCGGCCGGCCCCCGGCCGAGGCCCCGCCGACGGCCCGTCAGGCGGCCCGTCAGGAAGGGTCCGGCATCCGGGCACCTGTTGACGGGCGGCGCGATCTCTTGCTCAATGGAGGGCATGACGGCCCGGCGGCAGCGCTTGACCACGCGCGACCACATCGACTTCGGTCGGGTGTGGTCCGCGGCGTGTCGCGCCTGACCCGGCAAGGGCCCGCCCGACCGGCCCGCCCCGCTGCCTCCGGGTGACCCCACGCGGACCGAGCGGTTTTCGCGCGCGTCCGCGGCCCCGGCGCTTCCTCCGCGCACCTCTCCGTACCCGACGCCCGGATCCGTACCCGACGTCCGGTTCCGCCCCCGACGCCCGAAGCCGTCGCATCGTCCCCTCGTCGCGTCCCCGCCGCGCTGGACCGGCGGCGCGGCGAGCCGACGCCGCCGCGCCCGCGCGCCCCACCGCCCACCGACCTTCTCCCCAGCAGGCCCATCGGACGAAAGGCCACTCGCATGCCCGTGGAATTCCTCGGCATCGCCGCCACCAACGACGGCTCCGAGACCACCCCGCGCTCCGGCGCCGCCTTCGACAAGGACTACACGCTCCGCCTCGCCCGAGCGCACGAGGAGTACGGCTGGGACCGGGTGCTGTTCGCCTACGGCTCCGGTTCCCCGGACCCCGCGCCGGCCGCCGCGTACGTGGCGAGCCGCACCGAGCGGCTGGGGATCCTGCTCGCCCACCGGCCCAACGTCTCCTACCCCACCTTCGCCGCGAAGACCTTCGCCACCCTGGACCAGATCAGCGACGGCCGGCTGACCGTCCACTTCATCACCGGCGGCAGCGACCACGAACAGCGCCGCGAGGGCGACACCCTGACCAAGGACGAGCGCTACGCCCGCACCCGCGAGTACATCGGCATCGTCAAGAAGATCTGGACCACCCGCGAACCCTTCGACCACGAGGGCGAGCACTACCGCTTCCACGACTTCGTCAGCGACGTCTTCCCCGTCCAGCAGCCGCGCCCCGGCGTCTCGTTCGGGGGCTCGTCGCCCGCCGCGTACGCCGCGGGCGGCGCCGAGGCCGACATCTACTGCCTGTGGGGCGAGCCGCTGGCCCGGACCGCCGAGCAGATCGAGTCCGTGCGCGCCGCCGCGCGGGCGGCGGGCCGCACCGGCCTCCCGCGCATCCAGGTCGCCTTCCGCCCGATCATCGCCCCGACCGAGGAACTGGCGTGGGAGAAGGCCCACCGCACGGTCGGCGCCATCCGGGAGCGGCGGGCCGCCGGTGCCGTACGGCACCACCGGGGCGACGCGCCGCAGAACACGGGCTCCCAGCGGCTGCTCGACATCGCCGCGCAGGGCGAGCGCTACGACCGCGCGCTGTGGACCCCCACCGCCGCCGCGACCGGCGGAGCGGGCAACTCCAACGCCCTGGTCGGCACCCCGGAGACGGTCGCCCGCGCGCTCCTGGACTACTACGACCTCGGCGTCGACATCCTCTCCGCCCGGGGGTACGACCTGCTGGACGACGCGATCGACTTCGGCCGGTACGTGATCCCGCTCGTCCGCGAGGAGGTCGCCAGGCGCGACGCCGAACGCGCGGGCGCGGCCGCCGCCGACGCGGCCGGGCAGGGTTCCCGGGTGCTGGCGCAGGCAGGCGAACGGGCGTGAGAAACACTTGATATGACGGACCGTCAGGTGTGTGCGCCGCCCGCGAGCGCGACCCTGGCGATCTCGACGGCGGTGGCGTCCGCCGCCATGGAGCACAGCACCTGCCCGCCGACATGCTGGAACCGTAGGCGCCGGACGGTCATGCGGTTGCCGCCCTGGCCGACCGTCGTGGTCTCGGCGCGCTCCACCACGCGGATGTCCCGCCAGGGGTGCGCGACGGCGTCGGTCCTGCCGGTGAGGACGAGACCGCCGTCGAAGGCATGCATGCGGGGCAGGCGGCCGTCGCGGTGCCGCTCGTGGCGCAGGGCCGCGAGGGGCAGCGCGACGGCGAGGGCCAGGAAGGCGGCGCCGAGCGCGGTGACCGCCGTGCCGTGGGACCCGGCGGTCAGGCCGATCCCCGGCGCCAGCAGGACGACCGCCGCCCCGAAGCCCGCGCAGCCGGCGTCCCCGCCGCCGAGCGCGCGGGTGGCGCGGTGCGCGCCGAACCCGTGCCGCTCCGCGACCCGGGCCGCCCGGTCGGCCGCGGCGCTCGCCCCGGACCGCCCGGTCGGCGCGCCCGAACCGGCCCCTGCCTTCTTGTGTGCCACCGACCCACCGCCTTCCCCCGGGGCCGTGCCCGGCCCCGCACGCGGGACGCCCCGCTGCTGCGAGCATGCCCAACTACGGGACGGTGCGCACGATGTCGGCGGGATAGGCGCCCCTTCCGGGCCGGTGCCGTCAGCGCCGCCGCAGCACCCGCAGCGGCGCGTAGACGAGCAGCGCGGCCACGAACGCCACCGGGTAGGCGAGGTCGGCGCCGTGCAGCGCCTCGGCGGCCGGGCCCAGGTAGAGGCCGGTGTTCATGAAGGGCACGGCGGCGGCGAAGGCGGCGGCGAACGCCGTCAGCGCGGGCCACCACGGCTGCGGGCGGGCCGTCTCCTCGGCCAGATCGACCGGGCGGCCGCCGCGGGCCCGTGCGCGGGCGGCCCAGTCGACGATGACGACGGCGCAGAACCCGGGGATCCAGTACCCGACGAAGAGCAGGACGTTCTGGAAGCGGGCGGTGGTGTCGGCCGCGTGCATCCAGAGCACCAGCGGGAAGCCGAGGACCGCGGCGAACGCGGCGGCCACCGGGCGCGGCAGGCGCACACCCGTCGTCTGGAGGGCCAGCGACCCGCTGTAGTCGTTCATGGCGTTGCTGCACAGGGCCGCCAGGGCGACCGCGAGCAGCCCGAACGCGCCGAGCGCGCCGCCGCCGAGGACCCGGTCCACGCCCCGGGCGGTCTGGTCGGTGAACTGGGCGGCACCCCACAGGCCGAGCGCCTGCACCGCGACGAACGACAGGCCGACGCCGAGCAGGGTGCACCAGAACATGCGCGGACGGGAGGCGGTCCGGGGCAGATAGCGGCTGAAGTCGCTGGCGTAGGGGGCCCAGGACAGGGCGAGGCTCAGCGCGACGGTGCAGGTCAGGACGAACGCCCCGGCGCGGTCGGCGCCGTGCGCGGTGGCGCTCGCGCCGGTGTGGCCGCCGTCGGCGAGCTTGACGGCCACGACGGTGAAGGCCGCGGCGAGCCCGAACGTCATCACCGTCTGGAGGCGGTGGATCGCCTCGTAGCCGAGCACGCCCAGCGCGCCCTGTCCCGCCATCATCACCAGCACCCCGGCCCAGAACGGCCAGCCGCAGAGCTGGGCCAGCGCGTCCCCGCCGAACAGGCCGATCAGGGCGTCCCAGGCGATGGAGGACAGCCATTGCAGGGCGCCCGGCACCGTGACGGCCCGGCCGAAGGCGAGGCGGGCCAGCGGCAGCTGCGCCGCACCGGTCCGGCTGCCCCAGGTGCCCAGGTAGGCGGTCGGCACCGCGCCCAGCAGGGTGCCGAGGACGACGGCGGCCAGCGCGGTCGGGAAGTCCAGGCCGAGCGTGCTGCCGACGGTGCCGGTGAACACGCCGGTCATGGTCAGATTGGGGGCGAACCAGACGGTGAACAGCCGCGCGGGGCTGCCGTAGCGGGCGTCCTCGGGGACCGGGGCGATGCCCCGCGCCTCCACGCGCAGATCGCCCGGGGCCGTCGGCATCCGCCCGTCGAAGACGTGCCGGGGATCTCCGGGGGCCGCTTCACCGCGGGCATACGGCACTGACATGTGACATCCCTCCGCCAGTCCTAACTGGTTCAGGTTCGACGGGTGTGATCTCAGCCCCCGTGCGGGGGCACCCCGTGTCCAGGTACGCCGGTCAGAATAGCCCCGCCCCCCCCGGCGGCGTCGGGGAGGGCGGGGGAGGGCCGGGGCGGGTCAGCGGCTCGCGCCGGGCTCCGGGTCCAGGGCGAGGACGGCGAAGGTGGCCAGCCAGTGGTCGGTGGTGAAGTCGCCGCGCTCCACGGCCGGCAGGCCCGCCGCGAGATGGGCGTCGGCGGCCCCGGAGAGGCGGGTGCGGACCGGTCCGTCCGGCAGCGCCGCCGCCAGGGAGCGCAGCGCGGCGGCCCGGCTGAGGGCGAGGCCGAGCAGATGGCCGATCTGCGGATCGGCGTGGTCGGAGACCACGGGCACGTCCAGCGGCGCGCAGGGCGCCCCGGAGCCCAGGGCGGGCAGGAACCGGTCGAGCCAGGACGCGAACCGCTCCGGCTCCAGCACCCGGCGTACGGCGTCGGCCTCGGTCAGGGCGGGGGACAGGAAGTCCTGGCCGGAGGGCTCCCAGTGCGCGGGCGCGTCGTGGTCGTCGGCGAACCAGGCCAGCAGGCGGTCCCGTACGGCACGGTCGGTCGCGGGGGACAGCTCGCCCGAGTCGAGGGCGAGGCCGAGCGCGAAGGCGCTGTTGGGGTGGTTGCCGTGGCGCACGGGATAGGTGGCCTTGGGCAGCCAGTCGGCCAGCAGCCGGTCGACGGCGGCGACGCCCGGTGCCAGCGCCTCGGTCCAGCGGGCGCCCGCCTCGCCGCCGTGGGCGCGGCACTCGGCGGCGAGCGCGAGGAGCCAGGCCCAGCCGTAGGGCCGCTCGAAGGAGGGCCGGTCGAGCAGGTAGGCGGCCTCGGCGGTGATGCGCTCGGTGGTGAGGTGCCGGTCGAGCACGGCGGTGAACGGCGCGGTGCCGGGCAGCGCGGGGGTGCCGCCGTGGCGGCGCAGCAGCCGTACCAGCAGCCAGTGCATGTGGACGGCGGAGTGCCAGTCGTAGGCGCCGTAGAAGGCCGGGTGGAGGGTGCTCGGCCGGGTGTCCTCGTCCGGGGAGGCCACCAGGTGGGCGGGGAAGTTGGGGTACTCGCGGGTGATGTTGGCCAGGGCGAGCCGGGCGAAGGGCGCCGCGTGGGAGGCGAGGGGCATCAGTGGGTGGCCCCCTCGGTGACGCGCAGGTCCTGTCCGGCGGGTGTGCTCGCGGCGGCGGCCAGCAGGGCGCGCAGCCCGCGGGCCACGGTGGCGGGCTCCAGGGCGGGCGCGGAGCCGTCGGTGACCTGCTCCGGCGCCCAGGGCACGTGCATGAAGCCGCCGCGCACCCCGGGGAACTCGGTGGCGAGCAGATGGCCGAGGCCGTAGGCGACGTGGTTGCAGACGAAGGTGCCCGCGGTGTTCGAGACGGCGGCCGGGACACCGGCCGCGCGCAGGGCGGCCACGCACGCCTTCACCGGGAGGGTGGAGAAGTAGGCGGCGGGGCCGCCGGGGATCACGGGTTCGTCGACGGGCTGGGCGCCGGCGTTGTCGGGGATGCGGGCGTCGTCGATGTTCACGGCGACGCGTTCGACGGTGACGGCGGGCCGGCCGCCCGCCTGGCCCAGGCACACGACGAGGTCGGGGGCGCTCGCCCGCACGGCGTCCCGCAGCGCGTCGAGGGCCGCGCCGAAGACGCAGGGCAGTTCGGCGGCGGTGACGGTGAGGCCGGCGGGCGGTTCGGCGGCCAGCAGCGAGGCGGCCTGCCAGGACGGGTTCACCTGTTCGCCGCCGAACGGGGCGAAGCCGGTGACGAGCACACGGGTCATGGGGCTTCCTCCAGGAGGTACGAGGGCCAGGGGGCGGGACGGCGGGCGGGGCGGTCCGGCGGGCTCAGAAGGCGAAGACCGCCATGATCACGATGCAGCAGCCCAGCAGCGGGATCGCCGTCGGTATCTGCGCCTTGATCGGCCCGTACTGGTCCTTCAGTTCGAGCAGGGTGGCCGGGACGATGTTGAAGTTGGCGGCCATCGGGGTGCACAGCGTGCCGGCGAAGCCCGCCAGCATGCCGATCGCGAGGACGGCGGCCTCGTTGCCGTGCATCTGCTGGATGAGGACGGGCCAGCCGATCGCCGCGGTCATCACCGGGAAGGCGGCGAACGCGTTGCCCATGATCACCGTGAACAGGAACATGCCCAGGCAGTACGCCAGCACGGCGAGGTACTTCGAGTTGTCCGGCAGCACATCGTCCACGATCTTGCCGACCTGGGTGCCGACCCCGGCCAGCGCGAAGATCGACCCGAGCACGGCGAGCAGCTGCGGCAGCAGCAGCGCGGAGCCCATCGCCTCCAGCATCGAGCGCCCGGAGTGCAGCGGGACGGAGATCTTCCGCTCGCCGGTGACCAGCATGCCGACGACGAGGGCGACCACGCAGCCCACGCCGAGGCCGATCAGGGTGGCCTTGCCCGTCTCGAACAGGCCGGAGTCGTCGAGCACCGAGGCGCAGATGATCGCGACGACCGGGATCGTCAGGGCCGGAACGAAGATCTTGCTGCCCAGCCGGGCGGCCGAGGCCTCGCGCTGCTCGGCGGTGGTGGTGACCGGGACGCCCTTGCCGAGGAAGTTGAATCCGGCGAGCACGATCAGGACGAGGACCGCCACGCCGAGCGGTTCGGCGGGCAGCGTCCAGCCGCCGTTGTGCGCCTCGCCGTTGGCGACACCGGTGCCGTAGGGGAAGGTGAGCCCGAGCAGGCCCCAGAACGCGGCGGAGGTCCACCGCTTCGGGTTGCTGCGGTCGGCCGCCATCTGCACGGCCATCACGACGAAGACGAGCCCCACCAGCCAGTAGAGCCATTCGACCTTGATCACTTGGCGGTTCCCTTCGGGAGCGGCAGCTCGTGCTCGGCGGCGGCCAGCGCCATGTCGCGTTCCAGTTGCCGGTCCAGGAGCAGCAGCCGGGCTCCGTGGATGAGGAAGGCGCACACGGCGAGCGGGATCGCCCACAGGGCCAGCTGGGTCGGTTCCAGTTCCTGGTGGTACGTCGAGTTCACGAATCCGGTGATCAGGAGGATCGAGCCGATCGCGATGAAGCAGTCCTCGCCGAAGAAGACACCCACGGTGTCGGCCGAGGCGGCGTAGGAGCGGACCTTCTCGCGCATCCGCTCGGGCAGCGCCGCGCCCGTGGTGCGCTCGGCCGCGGCCTCGGCCATGGGGGCGACGAGCGGCCGTACGGTCTGCGCGGGACCGCCGATGCTGTTGAGGCCGAAGGCCGCGGTGACCTGCCGGACCAGCAGGTACACGGTGAGGAACCGGCCGGCGCTGAGGCTGCCGAGGCGGCCGATGAGATTGCGGGCCTGTTCGCGCAGGCCGTAGCGCTCCAGGAGGCCGATCACCGGGAGCACGATGGCGAAGACGGTGACCGAGCGGCTGTCGGCGAAGGACCGGCCGAAGGCCGCGAGGACCTCCTGCGGGTTCATCTTGCCGAGCAGGCCGGTGACGATCCCGGCGACGCCCACGACCAGGACGGGGTTGCGGCGGGTGACGAATCCGAGGATCACCACGACCACACCGAGGAGAACGATCATGCGCGGCCTTCTTCGGGCGTTGGGGACGGGGGCGCCCCGCGGGGGACGCGGATCCGGGACCGGATCCATGGGGAAGATGCACGGACCTTAGGCGATCGTTGAACGATCGAACAAGGGGTGAATTCACACTGCTGCCATCGGGCCGACATGTTCCCCCTTCGCCGGATCGTCCGCCACCCCCTTGTCGGATCGTTCAACAATCGTCTACGTTCAGGGTGTGATCGACCTCAACGCGGACCTCGGTGAAGGCTTCGGCCGCTGGACCCTCACCGACGACGACGCCCTCCTGTCCGTCGTCACCAGCGCCAACGTCGCCTGCGGATTCCACGCCGGCGACCCCGCCGTGATGCGCCGCGTCTGCGACCTCGCCGCCGAGCGCGGCGTACGCATCGGCGCCCAGGTGTCCTACCGCGACCTGGCCGGGTTCGGCCGGCGCGCCATGGACGTGCCCGGCGACGAGCTCACGGCCGAGATCGCCTACCAGATCGGGGCCCTCAGGGTCTTCGCTCAGGCCGCGGGCGCCGAGGTGGCCTACGTCAAACCGCACGGCGCCCTCTACAACCGTACGGTCCACGACGCCGAACAGGCCGCCGCGGTGATCGCCGGAGTGCGCCTGGCCGGCGGAGAGCTGCCCGTGCTCGGCCTGCCCGGCTCCCAGCTGCTCGCCGCCGCCGGGCGGGCCGGCCTCACCGCCGTGCCGGAGGCGTTCGCCGACCGCGCCTACACGCCCGAGGGCACCCTCGTGCCGCGCCGCGAGCCGGACTCCGTGGTCACCGACGAGGACACCGTGGTGCGGCGCGCCCTCGCCTTCGCGGTGGACGGCGCGGTCCGCGCGGTGGACGGCAGCACCGTCACGGTCGCCGCCCGCTCGCTGTGCGTGCACGGCGACACGCCCGGCGCCGCCCGGATCGCGGCCCGGGTCCGTACGGCCCTGGAGACCGCCGGCGTCCCGGTCGGTGCCTTCGCATGAGCCCGGACCGGTCCCCGACCCCGCGCCCGGCGGGCCGGCACGCCCTGCTCGTCGACCTGCCCGACGCCGAGCGGACCGCCGCCTTCCACGCCGAACTGCTGCGGCGGCGCGCGGCCGGCACCCTGCCGCCCGTCGAGGAGATCGTGCCCGGCGAGCGGACCGTGCTGCTGGACGGCGTACCGGACCCGGACGCCCTCGCCCGCGCCCTCACCGGCTGGGACGTGCCCGACCGGGCCGCCGACACCGGCGACGTGGTCGAGATCCCGGTGCGCTACGACGGCCCCGACCTCGCCGACGTGGCCGCCCTGTGGGGGATCGGCGCCCACGAGGTCGCCGCCCGGCACTCCTCGTACACCTACCGCGTAGCCTTCTGCGGCTTCGCGCCCGGATTCGGCTACCTCACCGGGCTGCCCGAGCCCCTGCACGTACCGCGCCGCGCCACCCCGCGCACCCGGGTCCCGGCCGGCGCGCTGGGCCTCGCCGGCCCCTACAGCGCCGTGTACCCGCGCGCCACCCCCGGCGGCTGGCAGCTCATCGGCACCATGCCGGACCCCGCCGCGCTCTGGGACCTGACCCGGGAGCGGCCCGCGCTCCTCACCCCCGGCACCCGGGTCCGGTTCGTCACCGAGGACACCGCCGCATGAGCACCACCACCGTCACCGTCGTCCGCCCCGGCGCCCTCACCACCGTGCAGGACACCGGCAGGCGCGGCCACGCGCACCTGGGCGTACCGCGCTCCGGCGCCCTGGACGCCCCCGCGGCCCGGCTCGCCAACCGGCTGCTGGGCAACGACCCCGGCGCCGCCGTCCTGGAGACCACCGTCACCGGCTGCGCCCTGCGCCCCGACCGTCCCGTCACCGCGGTCGTCGGCGGCGCGCCCTGCCCGGTGACCGTCGACGGCCGGCCCGCCGCCTGGGGCGCCCCGGTGCACGTGCCCGCGGGCGCGGTCCTCGACGCGGGTCCCGTCGCCGCGGGCGTGCGCGCCTACGTCGCCCTCGCCGGGGGCATCGCCGTCGAACCCGTCCTCGGCAGCCGCTCCACCGACCTGCTCTCCGGCCTCGGCCCGGCCCCGCTGCGCGCGGGCGACGTCCTCCCGCTGGGCGACGTCCTCCCGCCGGGCACGGCCGCCCGCCCCGCCGCGCTGCCCGGCGCCGCCCCCTGGCCCGCGCCGCCCGCCGAACTGGTCCTGCCGCTGCGGCTCGGCCCCCGCGCCGACTGGTTCACCCCCGCGGCGCTGCGCACCCTCTTCTCGGCGGCCTACCGCGTCTCCCCGCACAGCAACCGCGTCGGCCTGCGCACCGAGGGCCCGCCGCTGGAGAGGGCCGTGCCCGGCGAACTGCCCAGCGAGGGCATGGTCCTCGGCGCGCTCCAGGTCCCGCCGGACGGACGCCCCGTGGTGTTCCTGCACGACCACCCCACCACCGGCGGCTACCCGGTGATCGGCGTCGTCGCCGCGCCCGGCCTGGCCGCCGCCGCCCAGGCGGCGGTCGGCACACCGGTCCGCTTCACGCCCGGCTGAGCCACCCGCCGCCCGGCCGGCCCGGTTGGACCGCCCGCGCGGTGGAACCCGTACCCCCGACCACGACACCCCGGCAGGCGGCGGAGGCGGGACCATGCGCGAGGAGCGGACCACCGGGGAGACCGGCGACGAGCGGCCCGGCGGCCAGGGCACAGGGGCGACGGGCCGCGCCCCGCTGTGCCTGGTGACCGGCGCCACCGGCTACATCGGCGGCCGCCTGGTCCCCGAACTGCTGGACGCCGGGTACCGGGTGCGCTGCCTGGCCCGCACCCCGGCCAAACTGCGCGACCACACCTGGGCGGACCGGGTGGAGACCGTCCGCGGCGACGTCACCGACGCGGACTCGGTGGCCCGCGCCATGGCCGGAGCGGACGTCGCCTACTACCTCGTGCACGCCCTCGGCACCGGCCGCGACTTCGAACGCACCGACCGCGAGGCCGCCCGCGTCTTCGGCGAGCAGGCCCGCAGGAGCGGCCTGCGCCGCATCGTCTACCTCGGCGGACTCACCCCCGCGGGCGTCCCCGAGGACCGGCTCTCCCCGCACCTGCGCTCCCGTACCGAGGTCGGCCGCATCCTGCTCGACTCGGGCGTGCCCACCGCGGTGCTGCGCGCCGCCGTCATCATCGGATCCGGCTCCGCCAGCTTCGAGATGCTGCGCTACCTCACCGAACGCCTCCCGGTGATGGTCACCCCGCGCTGGGTGCACACCCGCATCCAGCCCATCGCCGTACGCGACGTGCTGCGCACCCTCGTCGGCTGCGCCGCCCTGCCCGGCGACGTCAGCCGCGCCTTCGACATCGGCGGCCCGGAGATCCTCACCTATCTGGACACGATGCGCCGCTACGCCGCCGTCGCCCGGCTGCCCCGACGCCTCATCGTGCCCGTGCCCGTGCTCACCCCCGGCCTGTCCAGCCACTGGGTCGGCCTGGTGACCCCGGTACCGGCCTCGATCGCCCGCCCGCTCACGGAGTCCCTGCGCCACGAGGTGGTCTGCCGGGACCACGACATCGAACGGTACGTGCCCAGCCCGCCCGGCCACCCCTTCGGTGTCGACCGGGCCCTCTCCCTGGCCCTGCGACGCATCCGGGACGCCCAGGTGAGCACCCGCTGGTCCTCCGCCTCCGTACCGGGCGCGCCCAGCGACCCGCTGCCCACCGACCCGGACTGGTCCGGCGGCAGCCTCTACACCGACGAACGCGAACGCGAGGCCGACGTGTCGCCCGCCGCGCTGTGGGACGTCGTCGAGGGCATCGGCGGCGAGCACGGCTGGTACTCCTTCCCGCTGGCCTGGGCGGTGCGCGGCTGGCTGGACCGGCTCGTCGGCGGGGTGGGACTGCGCCGGGGCCGCAGGGACGCCCGGCGGCTGCGCGTCGGCGACTCGCTGGACTTCTGGCGGGTGGAGGAGATCGAACGCGGACGGCTGCTGCGGCTGCGCGCCGAGATGCGGCTGCCGGGCCTGGCCTGGCTGGAGATGCGCGTGGACGGCGACGGCGCCGGACCCGTCCGCTACCGGCAGCGGGCCCTCTTCCACCCCCGCGGCCTCCTCGGCCACCTGTACTGGTGGAGCGTCTCGCCCTTCCACGCCGTCGTCTTCGGCGGCATGGCCCGCAACATCGTCCGCGCCGCCTCCCGCGTCCGGGAGGACCGCCCCGCGCCGGTGCCGCACACGGCGGCCGCGAGCCGGTAGCGTCGCCCCGGACCGCGCCCGGCCACGGAGGAGGAACTGAGCCCATGCGTGTTTCGGTCGTCCTGTTCACCTCCGACCTGCGGGTGCACGACCATCCGCCGCTGCGCGCCGCCCTGGCGGGCGCCGACGCCGTCGTCCCGCTCTTCGTGCGCGACCGGGCCGTGACGGCCGCCGGGTTCGACCCGCCCAACCGCGCCGCCTTCCTCGCCGACTGCCTGGCCGACCTGGACGCCGCGCTGCGCGAGCGCGGCGGACGGCTCGTGGTGCGCGGCGGCGACCTGGTGGAGGAGGTGTGCCGGGCGGCGGCCGAGGCGGACGCCGCCGAGGTCCATCTGTCGGCCGCGCACAGCCGGTTCGCGGTCCGCCGCGAGGAGCGGCTGCGCACCGCGCTGGAGGCCGACGGGCGCCGCCTGACCGTGCACGACGCGGTCACCGTGGCCGTACCGCCCGGCGAGGTGACCCCCGCCTCCTCCGACCACTTCGCCGTCTTCACGCCGTACCACCGGCGCTGGGCGAAGGCCCCGCTCCGCGCGGCCGCGGCCGCCCCGCGCCGCGTTCCGGTCCCGGACCACGTGCGCGGCGAACGGCCGCCGCGGCGCGCCGACATCGGCGGCCTCTCGCCCGCCCTGCCGCCCGGCGGCGAGCGCGAGGCCCGCCGCCGCGTCACCGCGTACTGGCGCAGCGGCCTGGACGACTACGAGCGCACCCACGACGACCTCGCGGGCGACGCCACCTCCCGGCTCTCCGCCCATCTGCACTTCGGCACCCTCTCCCCGGTGGAACTGGTGCACCGGGCCCGCCGCCGCGGCGGAGCGGGAGCCGACGCCTTCGTACGGCAGCTCGCCTGGCGCGACTTCCACCGCCAGGTCCTCGCCGCCCGCCCCGCCGCGGCCCACGCCGACTACCGCACCCGGCACGACCACTGGCGCCCGGAGCGCGTCGCGCGGGCCGACATCGAGGCGTGGCGCGAGGGCCGCACCGGCTACCCGGTCGTCGACGCGGCGATGCGCCAACTGCGCCACGAGGGCTGGATGCACAACCGCGCCCGCCTGCTCACCGCGAGCTTCCTCACCAAGACCCTCTACGTCGACTGGCGCGTCGGCGCCGCCCACTTCCTGCACTGGCTGGTCGACGGCGACATCTCCAACAACCAGCTCAACTGGCAGTGGACGGCCGGCACGGGCACCGACAGCCGCCCCAACCGGGTCCTCAACCCGGTCACCCAGGGCAGGCGGTACGACCCTGACGGCGCCTACGTCCGCCGCTGGGTGCCCGAACTGGCGGACGTCGACGGCCGCCGCGTGCACGAGCCGTGGAAGCTGCCGGGACCCGAGCGCGCCGCGCTCGACTACCCCGATCCGGTGGTCGAGCTGGCCGAGGGCCTGGAGCGCTTCCGCCGGGCCCGCGGCCGCCCGCACTGAACCGCCGCCGCCCGCGCGGGCCCCTTGTGGTGCACACCGGCCGGAACAGGGGAGGATGAGCGGTCATGAGCAAGACACCCACGCGGATCCGGCTGGCGGACGCCGCCTTCGCGCTCTTCGACGAACGCGGGTACGAGCAGACGACCGTGGACGACATCGCGGAACGGGCCGGAGTGGGACGCACGACGTTCTTCCGGAACTACCGGTCCAAGGAAGCCGTCGTCTTCCCCGACCACGACCGGCTGCTGGAGCTGATCCGGGACCGGCTGGCCACCTCCAGCCACCGCACCGCCCTGGCCGCCGTCTCGGACGCGGTGCGCCTGGTCCTGCTGCACTACGTCGAGGAGGGCGGCCTCGCCCGCCGCCGCTACGCGCTGACCAGCAGGGTGGCCGTCCTGCGCGACCGGGAGATCGCGAGCGTGGCGCGCTACCAGCGGCTGTTCCGCGAGTTCATCGCCGAGTGGATGGGCGCCCCCACGGCGTCGGCGTCGCTGCGCGCCGAGCTGATGGCGGCCTCGGTCGTCGCCGCCCACAACCATGTGCTGCGGCGGTGGCTGCGCGGCGAGTCGGCGGACCCGGTGGCGGAGATCGACGAGGCGATGCGCGAGGTGCTGGACCTGTTCCCGGCACCGGGCACCCGCCCGCACACCGCGGAGGGCGGCGAGGGCGGCACCACCGTCGTCGCCTTCCGGACCGGGCAGGACCTCGACGCGCTGCTGCCCTCGCTGCGCCGCCTGGTCGAAGGGACCGGAGGAGATTGAAAAGGGAGAGGGAACACACCCGCGCGGGCGGTGCGTTGGACTAGCCTGCGCATGATCGGCCTGCCCGCGGACGCGGGACCCGGTGGCCGGTCGGCGACGGTTCTCACCTGGGGGAAGAGATGCACGACGGCGAAGGTCTGCACGTCCGCTGCGAGGTCCGCGTCCGGGCGGATCCCGCCCGGGTGTGGCAGCTGGTGACCGACATCCACCTGCCCGCCCGGCTCAGCCCGGAACTGCAACGGGTCGAGTGGCTCGACGGCGCCGGCCGGCCCGCCCTCGGAGCACGCTTCGAGGGCCACAACAGCAACCCCCTGGCCGGTGACTGGCGCACCGTCTCCCACGTCGTCGAACTGGACGAACGGCGCGTCTTCGCCTGGGCCGTCACCGACCCGGACGGCCGCTACGGCGCACCGGCCCAGGACCTCGCCCAGGCCCTCGCCTTCTGGCGCTACGAACTGGAGGCGGACGACGGCGGCACCCTGCTGCGCCAGTCGATGCGCGGCGGACCCGGCCGCAGCGGGGTCACCGTGGCCGTCGAGCAGCGGCCCGACCGGAAGGAGGCGATCCTCGCCTACCGCCGGGACGAACTGCGCCGCGGCATGGAGACCACCCTCCAGGGCATCAAGCAGCTCGCCGAGGAGACCGGCGGCTGACACACCCGGCGACGCGCCGGTACCGCTGCCCGCGCCCGCCCCGCGCCCGGCGCTCCGCCGACGACCTCCCGGCCGCCCGGCGCGCCCGGATGTCCTCGGCCCGCCGGAGCCGCAGACTGGAGGCGATCCGCCGGTCCTTCCCGCCGTCCCGCACGGCGGCGGCACCGGCGGCCGCGCCGTCAGGAGGGAGCGTGATGAAGCGGGAGCCCGCACCGCCGGGAGGACCGTCCGGCGAGCCGGTACCGGAGCCCGCCGCGGCCCGGCTGCGGCTGCTGGCCGAGGCGAGCCGGGCGCTGGCCTCGGGCCTGGACGCGGAGGAGGCGCTGCGCCGCCTGGCCCGGGTGGTGGTGCCCAACCTGGCCGACGCCTGTGTGGTCGACGTCGTCGACGGCGAGGGACTGCGCCGTCTCACGGTCACCGACCGGGACCCGGAGCGGGCGCTGCGGGTGCTGCCGGGAGGATTCCTGCCCGGCCCGGACGACTCGGGCGCCGCCGTCGCGAAGGTGCTGCGCGGAGCGGGCCCGCTGGAGATCACCGACTTCGGCGAACCCGACCCGCAGGACCCCCTCAAGGCCGCCCAGCGGGCGCTGTACCGCATGCTCGGTGCCGGGACCGCGCTGATCGTGCCCATGCGCGTACGACGGCAGACACTGGGCGCGCTCACGTTCGTGCGGCGTGCGCCGGGTGCCGTGTTCGACGAGCAGGAGCAGGCGCTGGCGGCGGATCTGGGGCACCGGGCGGGGCTGGCGCTGGACAACGCCCGGCTGTACGCGCTCCAGCAGTACACCGCCGAACAGCTCCAGCTCTCCCTGCTGCCCGACCTGACCGGTCTGGCCCACCTCCAGCTCGCCGCCCGCTACGTGGCCGCACGCGAACGCGCCGAGGTGGGCGGCGACTGGTACGACGCCTTCCCGCTCCCCGACGGCTCGGCGGTGCTCGCCATCGGCGACGTCGTCGGCCACGACCTGGCCGCCGCCGTCCGCATGGGCCAGCTGCGCAACATGCTCCGCGCCCTCGCCTACGACAGCGGCGACGACCCGGCCGGGGTGATGAGCCGCCTGGACCGCGTCATGCAGGGCCTGACCGGCATCGAACTCGTCACCGCCGTCATCGCCCGCCTCGAAACACCCACCACCGACGCCTCCTCCACCGCGCCGTGGCGACTCCACTGGACCAACGCGGGCCACCTTCCGCCGCTGCTGGCCCGGCCCGACGGCCGCACCCTGCTGCTGGAGGCGGGCCACGCCCCCGTCCTGGGCGTCGACCCGACCCTCGTCCGCCAGACCGCCACGACCGTCCTGGACCCCGGATCGACCCTGCTCTTCTACACGGACGGTCTCGTGGAACGCCCCGGCGAGGACATCGGACGAGGGCTGACCCGGCTGCGCCAGCACGCCACCGCACTGGCCCGCGAAGCCCTGCCGGTCTTCCTCGACGAACTGCTCGACCGGCTCAACGACGACCAGCACGACGACATCGCCGTCCTCGCCCTGCGGATCCCCGAGACCCGCGCCGTGCCCGGGACCGGTCAGCCGGCCGACCGCTGAAGCGGTGGCCGGACGGGCCGCTCCTCGGACGCGCGGCGGCGGGTGAGTTCGGGCAGGAGTGTGGCCAGACCCGCCACGGCCATGACCGCGCCGAGCCAGAGCGGCGCGCGCAGCCCCCGGGCTTCGATCGCCACGGCGCCCAGGGAGGAGCCGAGGATCACGCCGAGGGTGATGAAGGAGGAGTGGACGGTGTTGACCAGCGGGCCCGCGTTCCCGGCGCGCTGGACCCGGGTGACCATGGCCGGATTCATGGTGACGCCGACCAGTCCGACGCCCAGCATGCAGGCGACGGCGGGCACGGGGAGCCCGGCGAGGAGGGCGAAGCCGCTCAGGAAGACCGTGTTGAGCAGCAGACCGAGGGCGAGCACCGGCACGGCGTGGCGGTCGGCGAGGCGTCCGACCACATGGTTCCCGGCGACGGTGGCGGCGCCGTACGCGATCAGCAGGACGGGCACGGCACCGGGGGAGAAGCCGGTGACCTCGGTGAGGATGGGGTTGAGGTAGCTGAACGCGGAGAAGGTGGCGCCGATGACGAGCGTGCTGGTGGAGAACACCAGCCACAGCCGGCGCCGCCTGAAGACGCCCAGTTCGGCGCGCAGGCCGCCCGAGTCCTCGGCGCGCCCCAGGCGGGGCACCCCGGCGAGGGTGGCCGCGGCGGCGGCCACGGTGATCAGGGTGACGGCCCAGAACGCCGCGCGCCAGCCGAACCGCTCGCCGACCAGGGTCGACAGGGGCAGCCCGAGCAGGGTGCCGAGCATGAGGCCGTTCATGGCGACGGCGATGGCGCGTCCCCGGACCTCGGGCCGGGTGAGCCGGGCGCACAGCGATATGCCGAGGCCGAAGAACGCCTGTGAGGCGACGCCGGTCACGATCCGGGCGGCCAGCATCATGGCGTAGTCCCGCGCGGTCGCGGCCAGGACGTTGCCCGCCAGGAAGACGGCGAAGAGCGTCATCAGCGCCGTGCGCGGCGGGACCCGCATCAGGGCCACCGTCAGGAAGGGCCCGCCGGCGGCCATGGCCACCGCGAACGCCGTGATGAGGTAGCCGATCTGCGGGACGGTCACGTCCAGTCCCTCGGCCATCTGCGGCATCAGCCCGGCGACCACGAACTCACTGGTCACCATGGCGAAGATGCCGAGCGCCAGGACGTATACGGCACTAGGCACGGTACGTTCTCCTCTTGGTTATGAAACGTTCAGTTCAAAACGTGGACAGGGGAAGGCGAGGCCCCGCGAGGGGGGCTGGTGGTGGGTGAGTGAGTCAGCGGGTCAGCGGGTCAGTGCGTCCATGGTGACCTCGGCGATCGCCTCCAGGGCGGTCCGGTCGGCGCCGCCCTGGCCGGAGACGCGCATGCCGCCGATCGCGGCGTTCACGAAGCGGGCCAGCGCGTCGGCGTCCCGTACGGAGGTGATGCTGCCGTCCCGCCGGCCCTCCTCGACCGTCGCGCGCAGCGCGGCCAGGCGGCGGGCCGTGTCGCGCTCCAGCATCCGTGCCGCGCGGACGTCCCGGGCGGCCAGTTCGACCGTGGTGTTCACGGTCAGGCAGCCGAGGCTGCGACCGCCGAGCCGGTGTTCCGTCTCGCTCTCCACGATCACGGCCAGCAGGGCGCGGAGACGGTCGGCCGCGGTGTGCCGCCGGTCCTCCAGGACGGCCAGCTGGGTGGCGGTCGTGGAGTCGATGTAGCGGGTCAGGGCCCGCTCGAAGAGGTCGTGCTTGCTCTTGAAGGTGTTGTAGATGCTGCTGCGCCCCAGACCCGTGGCGTCGCACAGGTCCTGGGTGGAGGTGGCTTCGTAGCCCTTCTCCCAGAACATGCGCATCGCCGATTCCAGGGCCCTTTCCTCGTCGAACGTCCTCGGTCGGGCCATGGTGGGAGCGTAGTGTTTTGAATCGTGCGTTTCAATACGGGGGTGTACTGCGGCCGTCGACTGAGGGCTGAGGGCTGACGGCCGATGGCTGACGGCCGGTGGTAGGCGGCCGGTGGTAGGCGGCCGGGGCGGCTCGGGCCGCTATCGGTCGCCGCCGGGCTCCCCGCGCCCGGCCAGGCCCGCCTTCAGCGCGTCCCGCAGCCGGGTGAGCCGTTCGATGTCCGCGTCCAGCGCGGCGATCCGCCGCTCCACGACCGTCGCGCCGACGACCCCGGGCCCCCGAGCGCCGGGCGCCGCCGGGGCGCAGCCCGGCGGGCGCCCGGTGAGGAGCGGCAGCCGGTCGGCGATGCCGCGCAGATCCTCGACGGTGAGCCCCAGGGCGAGCAGGTCCCGCACGGTGCGCAGGACGGCGAGGTCGTCGGGCCCGTAGTCCCGCTGGCCCGCCGCGGTGCGCCGCGGTGGCGGCAGCAGCCCGCGCTGCTCGTAGAAGCGCAGTGCCCTGGGCGTCGCGCCCACGGCGGCCGCCGCGTCCCCGATCCGCATACGTGCCCCTCCCGCTCCGCGCGGCGGCCGTCAGCCGTGGTGCGGCAACTCGACGACGACCGTGCCGAACCGCTCTCCCGCGATCAGTTCCTGCAACGCCAGCGGGGCGCGATCGATGCCCGGGACGCGGGTGAGCGGGAAACGGATCAGGCCGGAGCGCAGCCAGTGTGCGAACCGCCCGGTCCACTCCCGCTCCACGTCGGGATGGTCGACACCGGTGTACCCCTTCAGCGTCATCCCCTTGACGATGAGCCGGAAGGCGTCGACCTCGACCGGGGCCCTGCCGCCGCCGCCCGCCGCCGCAAACTGCCCGGACAGCGCCCCCACCAGGGCGAAGCGGGCACCCTGGCGGGCGGCGTCCACCGCCGCGGTGAGCTGGGGGCCGCCCGTCGTGTCGAGCAGGACGTCGATGCCGTCCGGCGCGGCGGCGGCGAGCTGCCCGGCGAACGCCTGCCGCGCCTCCCGGCGCTCCGCCCCGCTCCCGTCCGCCGCCCGGAAACCGGTGGTCAGGGCCGCGTCGTAGCCGAGTTCGGAGACGAGACGTCCTGCCTTGTCCGGTGAGCCGGTGGTGCCGATGACCCGGGCGGCCCCCAGCAGCCGGGCGATCTGCCCCGCGAGGGACCCCACGCCGCCCGCCGCGCCGGTGACCAGGACGACATCGCCCTCGCGCACCCCGGTGAGCCTGGTCAGCGCCCCGTAGGCGGCGGATCCGGAGGAGAGGTGGGCGACCGGGTCGGGCAGCGCCGGATCGACGGCGGTGCACCGCGCCACCGGGACCAGGGCGTACTCGCGCCAGCCCAGCAGATGCGTGACCAGGTCGCCGGGCCGCAGCGCGCTGCCCTCCGGCGCGGCGACCACTTCGCCGACCGCCGGCCCGAACAGCGCCTCCCCCGGGCGTATTCCCGGCACCGGAGTGTCCCGGGCGGCGCCGCCGACGAGCGTGCGCAGCCCGCCGAAGACCAGGAACTGCCGGTTGCGGACGAGGACCTGGCCCGGTCCCGGGGCGGGCAGCGGGACCTCGGTGACGGTGAAGTCGGCCGGGGTGGGCAGCCCGTCGGGCACGGCGGCGAGCCGGACCTCGCGGCTGGTGCGGGGCAGCGCTGCGGACATGGGGGGCCTCCTGAGGGCGGGGCGGGTAAGTGTGCACGTCCGGCGTCCGCGGACGGCGCCGCCGGGCCGGCCGACGCTAAACCCTGACCCGCGCGTCAGGGGCAACCCCGCCTCGCCGGTACCTACCTTTTTGTGGGTACTTGTGGGCGGTCCCGGGCGCGGCGACCCTGGTGGAGGGCGCACGGAGAACAGCGGACACCGGTCTCGGGGAAAGGAGTTGATGTACCGTCAGGACGCTGGCTGATCCGCACCGGTGAGCCTCTCCAGGCGGCGGTGGCCCCAGTCGGACAGCGGTGCCAGCGCCTCGGAGAGGTCCCGGCCGAACGCGGTCAGGGAGTACACCGTCTTCAACGGCAGCACGTCGTGCACCTCCCGGTGCACGAGCCCGTCGCCCTCCATCTCGCGCAGTGCCTGGGTGAGCACCTTCTCGCTGAGGCCCGGCAGCCGTCGGCGCAGCTCACCGGGGCGGCACGGACCGGACTCCAGCAGCCACAGCAGGGCCGTCTTCCACTTGCCGTCGATCACGGCGATGGCCGCGGTCACCCCGCAGACATCCGGATCCTGGGCACGACCGCGTGTCATCCCCGCCCCCCGTTTCCTCGCAAAGCCCTTTGTCACCCATGGAGTTGCATCATGTCATCGCACACCGGACAGCCCGCCGTCACTGTCCTCGGCCTCGGACCGATGGGCCGGTCCCTGGCGGGTGCCTTCCTCGACGCGGGAGTGCGCACCACGGTCTGGAACCGCACGCCCGGCCGTGACCGCGAGCTGGTCGCCCGCGGCGCGTCCGGCGCCCGCACCACCCGGGAGGCGGTCGCCGCGAGCCCGCTGACGGTGGTCTGCGTGGTGAACTACGACGCCGTGGACGCCGTCCTACGCGACCCGGAGGTCACCGACGCCCTCAAGGGCCGCACCGTGGCCAATCTGTCCGCCGACACCCCGGACCGCGCCCGCGCCACCGCCGGCTGGGCGGCCGGGCACGGTGTCCACTACCTCGACTCGCCTCGGACGACGACCGCGAGCAGGCGGCCCGGCGGCTGCGGACGGCCGTGGAGGGCGGGCGGCTGCCCCTGGGGCCTCTCGTTCGGATCGTGCCGGGCTCGCGTGCCCTGGCACCGCACCTCGCGGCGTTGTCGTCGGTTGCCATGGCTCCGCCATGCCGCCCTCCTCCGCCTTGCGAGGCACGGCACCAGACCCCGCTCCCTCATCCGGCCTGATCCAAACGAAAGACCCTGGAGCTGCTGGCGTCCCGCCTCGACGAGGTGTACGGGGCACGCACCCGCGGCGAGCTGGTGGAGGCGTGCCGCGGCCTGCCCGCACCGGGCCCCAGGGACGACTTGGTGGTGAACCGGCCGCCGACCTCCGGGCGGTTCGTCGCGGGCGTCTTCGGCGGGTTCGTGCGCAAGGGCCAGTGGGTCGTGCCGCCCCGGCTGACCCTCTGGTCGATGTGGGGCGGTGGCCGGGTGGATCTGTCGCAGGCCCGCTTCAGCAGCCAGGACACCGAGATCCGGGCCGTGGCCCTGTGGGGCGGCACCAGGATCACGGTGCCCGACGACATCGACGTCGAGGTCAAGGGGTTCGGCCTGTTCGGTGTGCTCGGGAAGGGCGCCGCCCGGAGGACCGGACGGCCCGGCGCGCCCCGCGTGGTGATCAAGGGGCTCGCCCTGTTCGGCGCCGTCGTGACCAGGACGAGCACGACCGGCACCGAGCGCTGACGCGACCCCTCGCGCGGCCGCCGCGTCGTCGGCCGCCCGGTGTTTGGTGTCCGGCGGGCCGCCGTGGGTAGGCGCCCGAGATGGACGTGATCTTCGACGAAACCGTACGCGCCCGGCTGCGCGCCCCTCTCATCTGGTACGTCGGCACGGTGTTCGCCGACGGAGCACCGCAGGTCAGTCCGATGTGGGTGGATCTGGAGGGCGATGACGCGCTGTCGTTCAACACCTCGGTGGGCCGGGTCAAGGAGGAGAACCTGCGCCGCGATCCCCGCGTCTACCTCTCCCACGCGGACGCCGCCGACCCCTTCGACCGGGTGCAGATCAGCGGGGTGGTGGACCGCTTCATCGAGGGCGAGGAGGCGCACGAGCGGATGGACCGGCTGGCCCGCAAGTACCTCGGCGCCGAACGCTTCGAGTGGCTGATGCCGGGGGAGCGGCGGGTCGCGGTGGTCGTACGCCCCGTCAAGGTGCGGCACATCGTCGGCGTGGAGCGGTTCCGGCCCGGCGGCCCCGTCCCCGCGCCCTGACCGGCACCGTCGCGCCCCTGCCAGGCCCCCGGTGCGCCCTGACGGCGAAGCCGCCGGCCCGGCCCGGAGCGCCGTCAGATGCCCGGCCGCCAGCCCCTGCGCCGCGCCCGCGTCACCGTGAACGCCGCGAACCCGGTCAGCAGCGCCGCCCCCAGCGCGCCTCCCGCCACGGCCACGGCGGTGCCGCGGCCCCGGTGGGAGGCGCGGGCGGCCAGGGCGACGGGCGCGGGCGGGGCGGCGGCCTCGGGCGTGGCGCCCGCGGGCATCGGGGTGCTGACGGCCGCCGACGGGTCGACGGTGCCCGCGCCCACCAGCGGTCGGCCCGCCGTCACCATCGGGTAGGCCGTCGCCATCAGCCGCGCCCGCACCTGCGCGGGCGTCGACTCCGGGTGCGCCGCGCCGACCAGGGCCGCGGCGCCCGCCACGAACCCGGTCGCCAGGTCCGCTCCGCTGCCCGTGAAGTGGCCGGGACCGCCCGGTCCCACGCTCATCACCGCCGTGCCGGGCGCGGCGATGTCCGGTGCCGTGCGGGGCGCGGCCCGCTGGTCCGGGGCGCCGCCGGGCCCCAGCGACGCCACCGCCAGGACCCCGTCGAGCGCGGCCGGGTAGGCGGCGGGTGCCGGGGCGTCGGGATCGCCTGACGCGGACGGGTCCGCTTCCCCGTAGGCGGGGGCCACGACGAGCGCGCCGTGCCGTTGCGCGTCCCGCACGGCGGCCGTGAGCGCCGCGCTGCCCCGGGGCAGCGCCAGCGGTACGTCGACGACCCTTGCGCCGCCCGCCACGGCCGCGCCGATCCCGGCGGCCACGTGATCGGCGCTCGCCGCGCCGTCGCGGTCCGTGACGCGCACCGCCAGCACCCGCGCCCGCGGCGCGACCCCGGCGAAGCCCTGGCCCGGCAGCTCGGCCGCCGCGATCAGCCCGGCGACGAAGGTGCCGTGGCCGACGCAGTCCGTGCCCGCCGCGTGCGCGGCGCCCGTGGTGACGTCCGGCCCCGCCACGACCCGGCCCGCCAGCGCGGGGCTGTGCCCCGCGTCCACGCCGGTGTCCACCACGGCCACGGTCACACCCTCGCCACGGGTGGTGTCCCAGGCGCGTGACGGCGCGATGTACCGCTGCGGCCACGGCACTTGGGTCATCTTCCGGGGCGAGGGCCGCACGCAGCCGCCGCCCTGCGGCGGCACCGCGCTCACGGCGGGCAGGGCGCCGTCCCCGTCCGCCGCCGCGGCGGGCCCCGGCGACAGCGCGAACAGCGCGCACACGGCGGCCGGCACGAGGAGCGCCGGGCGGCCCCGCCGGACGTACGGCCGTCCGCGCCGCCCCGGCACGCCCCCCGCTGCGCCCTCCCGCGGCCCCCTCACGCCTCCACGTCCTCGGGCAGCAGCAGGCGCAGATCGTCGAGCGACGCCTCGGGCCGGACACTGAGGCGGCCCGCCTGACGGGTCATCATGCGCTCCAGCACCGTACGGGCGTAGCGGGCGTTGCCGAACGCGGGACCCCGTTCGACCGTGTCGAAGTGGCGGCGCAGCGCGTCCAGGGTGTCCGGGGCGCACTCGTAGCCGTCCCGTGCGCACTGGGCGCGGACGATCGCGACGAGTTGCTCGGTGTCGTAGGAGGCGAAGTCGACGACGCGGCCGAAGCGGGAGGCCAGACCCGGGTTGGAGGCCAGGAAGCGCGCCATCTCGGGCCCGTACCCGGCCACCACCACGGCGGTGTCGTCGCGGTGGTCCTCCATCAGCTTGAGCAGGGAGTCCACGGCCTCGCGGCCGAAGTCGCCGCCGGCGGCGCCCTCGGGCGTGAGGGCGTACGCCTCGTCGATGAAGAGCACCCCGCCCCGGGCGCGGGCGAACACCTCGGCGGTGAGCTGCGCGGTGTGGCCGATGTAGCGGCCCACCAGGTCGGCGCGGGCCACCTCCACCAACTGGCCCCGGGGCAGCACGCCCAGGGCACCCAGCAGATCGCCGTAGAGGCGGGCCACCGACGTCTTGCCCGTGCCGGGCGGTCCGGCGAAGACGAGGTGGTGGCCGATGGCGGGCGCGGGCAGGCCGCCGGCCCGGCGGCGGCGCGCGGTGGACAGCAGGTTCACCAGGTCGCGGACCTGACTCTTGGCGCCCTCCAGGCCCACCAGCGCGTCCAGTTCGGCGAGGAGTTCACCGACCCGGCTCGGCCCCGTGCCGTCGGCGCCGGGTGCCGCGACCGCGGCGGCGGCCTCCTCGCCGACGTCCTCGGGCAGCAGCAGGGTCAGCTGCTCCTCGGTGACGTCCCCGGAACCGGCCAGCCGGAACGCCTGCCGGTCCACCATCTCCTCGAACACCTTGCGCGCCTCCCGGGCGTTGCCGAACGACTCGTCGCGCGGCATCCGTTCGAAGTGCACGGCGAGCGCCCGCCCGGTCGCCCCGGCCAGCGTGAAGCGGTTGCGCTCGCAGTGGGTGCGGACGATGGTGACCAGTTCCTCGGGGGTGTAGTTCTCGAACTCCACGGTGCGGCTGAACCGGGAGGCGAGCCCCGGGTTGGAGTCCAGGAAGCCGCGCATGCGCCCGGAGTAGCCCGCCGCGATGACGACCACGTCGTCACGGTGGTCCTCCATCAGCTTGACGAGGGTGTCGACGGCCTCGCGCCCGAAGTCGGCGCCGCCCGAGCCCGGTTCGGCCGCCAGCGTGTACGCCTCGTCGACGAACAGCACCCCGCCCAGGGCCTGTTCGAAGACCTCGGTGGTCTTGATGGCGGTCGCCCCCACGTACTCGCCGACCAGGTCGGCCCGCGCCACCTCCACCAGATGGCCCGAGCGCAGCTCGCCCAGTGAGGCGAGCACCGCGCCGTAGAGCCGGGCCACGGTGGTCTTACCGGTGCCGGGCGGTCCGGCGAACACCAGGTGGCGGGCGGTCGCCGGGACCGGCAGGCCCATCTCGCGGCGGCGCCGGGCCAGCCGGTTGAGGTTGACGAGCGTGCTCACCTGCTCCTTGACGGCGCGCAGTCCCACGAGTCCGTCCAGCGCGGCCAGCGGACCGGCCCCAGGGCCGGGCGACTCGGCGGCGGCCTCGGGCGCGCCGTCGCCGCGCGCGCCGAGCACATCGGGTTCGCCGTTGTCCCGGCTGTCGAGACCGTCGGCGGCGAGCCGGCCGCCGGCCGCCGTCTGGCGGACGCCCGCGCCCCGGTTGCCGGTGACGGCGCAGCGCGCGGCGCGCACCGGCCGCTCGCTCGCGATCCGCAGCCCGTCGGCCGCGCCCCCGGTGATCTCGCAGTCGGTCAACTGGGCTCCGGCGCCGGGCCCGACGAGGACCCCGTGGCCCCGGCTGCCCGTGATCCGGCCGCGCACCGCGGTGAACTCGGCGCCCTCCAGCACGCCCACCCCGTCGGCGCCCGCGTCCGCCACGGTCACGTCGACCGCGGTGAGCGCGCTCTCGCCCCGTACGGCGAGCCCGGTGGACCGGCTGCCGCGCACCACCGTGCCCTGGAGCGCGGGCCGCGCGTCCTCGACCTGGACACCGCACCGCCCGGCGTCCGTCACCGAGCCGTCCTCGACCCGGCCGCGCGCGCCCTCGCGGAAGACGAGGCCGTGCCCGCCGCAGCCGCTCACGTCCACCGCGCGCAGCGTGGGCTCGCCCTCGCCCGCCACGACCACGCCGTGCCCGGCCGGGCCGTCGACCGTGAGCCGGTCCAGGCGCGGCGCGGCGGCGTCCGAGAGGACCACGCCCTCCGCGCGGCCCCCGGAGATCCGGCAGTCCAGCACGGCGGGTGCCGCGTGGTCGCGGACCAGGAGGGCGGCGGCCGTGGAGTCCTCGATCCGGCAGTCGGTGAAGGTGCCGCGGGAGCGTTCGACGGCGGCGATCCCGTGGCCGCCCGCGCCGGTCACGCGCAGCCGCAGCACCTCCGGGTCGGCGGTGCCGGACAGCAGGACGCCGTGCGTGGCCGGGGCGTCGGCGGCGCAGTCGGCGAGGACCGGGCGTCCGGTGGAGGACAGGTGGTAGCCGATCACGCACTCCTCGGTCCGGGCCTCCACCACCCGGGTCGTGGCCTGTTCCTCCAGGGCGACGCCCGGCTTGACGGAGCGCCGCACGACCAGGCCGGTGACGGTGCCGGCGGCCCGGCCGCCGGCGAGCAGACCGTTGCCGCGCGCCTCCCGCACGGTGCAGGAGCGCACCGTCGTCGCGGCGTCCTCGCCGAGGACGAGACCGGAGCTGCCGAGGTCCTGGAAGAGGCAGTCGACGACCACGCTGGGCTCGGGGGAGAGGTCGACGAGACCGGCGCCCGCCGCGTTGGAGACCCGGCACTCGCGCATGGCCAGCGAGCCGCGCTCGCGCGAGAGCAGCGCGGTCCAGCCGTTGCCGTGCACGGTGCAGCCCTCCAGCTCGGCCTGGCCGCGCGGCACGTCCACCACGGGCGCCTCGGCGTCGGCGCCGCGCAGCACCAGCCCGGACAGCTTGACCGCCTCGGCGAGGACCCGCACGGCCGAGCCGTCGCGCGGGGCGATCTCGGGCGGGTCGTCCGGGTCGTCGGCGACCAGCGTCACCATCTTGGTGATCGTGAGGTTCTCGTCGTAGCGCCCGGGGCGGATCCGTACGACGCTCCCCGGGCGGGCGGCGTCCAGCGCGGCGGAGACGGTCGTCCCCGGGGTGGCGAGGACGGTCTGGCGGGCCATGGTGTTCCTTTCGCGTGTCCGGGCCCGTCAGGCCCGCAGGGCCGTCTGCACCTGCACGGTGCGGCGGCGGGTGATGTACAGCGCGCGGCCCGCGGGCAGCACCCGCGGCCGGGTGCCGGCCACGACCTGTCCCTCGGCGGGCGGGCACGACAGCATCAGCACCGGTGTGTTGGCCTCCACCAGGCGGCGCAGCAGCGCGTCGGAGGTCATGGCCCGGCCCGCGCCGTTCGCGCCGCGCGCCACGATCAGATGGAAGCCCAGTTCGGTGCCCTGGGCGAGGAGTTCGTGCAGCGGTGCGAACGGGTCGCCGGCGCCGTAGCCGCCCGAGGAGACCAGTTCGTGGTCGTCGACGACGACGAACAGCCGGGGCCCGGTCCACCAGTCGCGCAGCTTCAGCCGGGCCGGGCCGATCTCCGGTCCGGGGACGCGTTCGCGCAGCGCGCGAGCCGCGCCCTCGACCGTCTTGCGCAGCAGGTCGAGGCCGACCGCGTAGCCGAGCCGGTGCGCCTCGGGGACGGTGTCGGCGAGTCCGCGCCGGAAGTCGACGAGCAGCACCCGGGCCTCGTCGGGGGAGTAGCGGCCGGTGATCGCGTCGCACACGTGGGCCAGCAGATTGGTCTTGCCGGACTCGACGTCGCCGACGACCACCAGGTGCGGATGCTCCTCGAAGTCGTGCCGCAGCACCTCCAGGCGCAGGTCCTCGAGACCGAGCGGCACCCGCAGGTCCCCGTCGGCGGCGGGGAGTCGGGCGGCGGGCAGGCTGAGCGGCAGCATCCGCACGGCGGGCGCCTCCGGCCCGTCCCAGCCGTCGGCGACCTGCCGCACCAGCGCCGCGACGCCCTCGGCGACGGTCTCGGCGCGCGGGTCGCCGTCGGTGCGGGGCAGCGCGGTGAGGAAGTGCATGCGCTCCCCGGTCAGGCCGCGGCCCGGCACGGCCGGCACCCCGGCGGCGGCGCGCATGTTGACGAGCGAGTCGACGGGGTCGCCCAGGCGCAGTTCGAAGCGGGTGCCGAGCTGGTCGCGCAGCGCGCCGCTGATCTCGGACCAGCGGCCGGACGCCACGATCAGGTGCACTCCGAAGTTCAGGCCGCGCGAGGCGATCAGGTTGAAGGTCGGCACCAGGTCCATGAAGTCCTGCCGTACGGTGTTCCAGCCGTCGACCACGAGGAACACGTCGCCGTGCGGCTCGTCGGGGAACTCGCCCGCCGCCCGCCGCCTGCGGAAGTCGGCCATGGACTCCACCCCCTGCTCGGCGAAGAGCCGTTCGCGGCGGGCGACGACACCGGTCACCTCGGCGACCGTACGGGCCATGCGCTCGGGGTCCAGCCGGCCGGTGACCTGGCCGACGTGCGGCAGCCCGGCCAGGCCGGTCAGCGCGCCGCCGCCGAAGTCCAGGCAGTAGAACTGCACTTCGCGGGGGGTGTGGGTGAGGGCGAGCGCGGTGATGAGGGTGCGTATGAGGGTGGACTTGCCGGACTGCGGTCCGCCCGCGATGCCGACGTGCCCGCCGGCCCCGGACAGATCGGCGGTCAGCTCCTCGCGGCGCTGGTCGAAGGGCCGGTCCACGACGCCGACCGGCACGGTGAGGAAGCGCGCCGGGGCGCCCGGCGGGGGCAGCAGCAGGTCCAGGGTGGGCGGCTCGGCCAGCGGCGGCAGCCACACCTGGTGCGCGGGCGGCCCGGAGCGCTCCAGCTTCCCGGCGGCCACGGCCAGCAGGCTCGGCCCGGAGCCGGGCTCCTCCTCGGCCCGCGGTTCGGGCGCCGTGAGCTGCGGCAGCGCGCGCGGCGCCACCCAGCCCGCGTCGAACGGCACGACCTGCCCGGCCACCACCGACTGGCGCACCTCGGGCCGCGCCACGCGGTAGGTGCCGGAGACATAGGCGGCCTTGAAGCGGGTGAGGGCGCCCACGTCGTTCTTGAGCAGGCCGCTGCCCGGCTGCGGCGGCAGCTCGTAGGCGTCGGGCACCCCGAGCACGCCCCGGCTCTCCATGGCGGAGAAGGTCCGCAGGCCGATGCGGTACGACAGATGGGACTCCAACTGGTGGATGCGGCCCTCGTCGAGCCGCTGGGAGGCCAGCAGCAGATGCACGGACAGGGAGCGGCCCAGCCGCCCGATCATCACGAACAGATCGAGGAAGTCGCGGTGCGCGGCGAGCAGTTCGCTGAACTCGTCGACGACCACGAACAGCGTCGGCAGCGGCTCCAGATCGGCGCCGCCCGCGCGCGCCTCCTCGTACTCGCGCACCGACGTGTAGTTTCCCGCCTTGCGCAACAGCTCCTGGCGGCGGACCAGTTCGCCGTGCAGGGCGTCCTTCATACGCTCCACCAGCGCGGCCTCGTCGGCGAGGTTGGTGATCACCGCCGAGGTGTGCGGGAGCCGGTCGAGGCCGAGGAAGGTCGCGCCGCCCTTGAAGTCGGTCAGCACGAAGTTCAGCGTCTCGGAGCTGTGGGTGAGCGCGAGGGCGAGGACGAGGGTGCGCAGCAGCTCGGACTTGCCGGAGCCGGTGGCGCCGATCAGCATGCCGTGCGGGCCCATGCCGCCCTGCGCGGACTCCTTGAGGTCCAGCATGACGTACGAGCCGTCCGCGCCGACGCCGATGGGCACCCGCAGCCGCTCGCTCGCGGCGCGCGGCCGGTGCAGGTCGGCGACGGCCGCGGCGCGCAGGTCGCGGATGCCGAGCAGGTCGGTCAGTTCCAGGTCCTCCTGGAGCGGGCGCTCGGAGCGTACGGCGGCGCCGAGCCGGTAGGGGGCGAGGCCCATGGCGAGGGCGCGCGCTGCGTGCGGGCCGAGCGCGTCGGGCCTGCCGAGCGCCGTCTCGTCGGGCCGGCCGTCCGGGCCGGTGGTCCGCAGCGTCAGCGCGTCCGCCTCGACCCGCAGCCGCAGAGTGCCGCGCGCGGGCGCCGCCGCGTCGAGCGTGGCGCGTACGTCGACGACGACGGTGTTGCGGTAGCCGTTCTCCGCGAGGCGGGCACCGGCCGGCACGGTCGCCGTGTCCAGCACGATCACGGTGAACGGCTCGTCGCGGCCGGGCTGCGCGCCCGGTTCGAAGGGGCCCCGGGCCGCGAACTCCTCGCCGAGCAGCGGCTCCAGCTCGGACACGGACTCCGCGATGAGCCGCGCCGGGCCCGCGCCGTCGGTGTCCGAGGGGTGCTGGAGGTGCGGCAGCCACTTGGTCCACGCCCAGTGCGCGGCGCCCTCCCCGTCGGCGACGACGGCCACGGTCAGCTCGTCGGGCGCGTGCAGGACGGTCAACTGCCCCAGGGCGGCCCGCACGAGGGCGCGCGCGACGTCCCGGTCCTCGTCCTTCGCGCCGAGCAGCACCCGGGCGAAGGAGCGCAGCCGCAGGGCGACGGGCTGGTCGCGGACGGTCGAGTAGGTGTGGATGAAGCGCCGCAGCGCGTGCGCGCACAGCGGCTCCAGGTCCTCCACCGGCCGGGTGGACAGCGGGTTGAGGGTGAGGGCGAGCTGCTGGTCGCCGGTGCCGATGCGGATCTCGCCGAAGTCCTCGTGGGTGGCCCGCCGTTCCCACAGCCGGCCGGTGCGGGCGAGCGAGGCCAGCGCCTCGGGGCGCGGATGGCGCCAGTCGAGGGCCTTGCGCTGGAGGTCGACGACCTTGCGCAGCCTGCGGCGGCTGGTGGCCAGATAGCGCAGGTAGTCGCGGCGTTCGGCGCGCAGCTTGCGCTTGCGGTCACCGGCGGCGCGCAGGAACTGGGCGACGAGCATGGCGACGGCGGAGACGGCCATCATGCCGACGGCCACCCACATCAGCACGCCGTTGCCCTCGCCGGGCCGGATGAACACCAGGACCATGCCGAGTGAACTCAGGGCCATCGGCAGGTAGGTGACGACGCCGCTCATGGCGCCCTGGGGCTCGGGCAGCGCCGGCGGCTCCTGGAGCGCGAGCTCCCCCTCCGGCATCTGCGGGCCCACCCGGCGCGGCGGCCGACGGAACGTGACGGTGCTCAAACCGGCTCCCGGCTAGCGGTGAGGGCGTGCGGCGAACGGCACAGGCCCTGCGGAAAGCGACATACGGTCATACGGCGACTGGCATACGGTCATAAGGCGAGCGGCGGCGGTGGCAAAGCGAAGGAGCCGACGCGACTTGTCGGTTGATCATACTGATACGGCTGCGCGATAGTGTGCCTCCGTTCCCGAGTCGGACCGCGCTTGAATTCCAGGCGGGAGTGAATCGAGCAACCGTGAGCGACAAGACCGTCGGCCTCTGCCGAATAGCAGTCAGAGGCCCGGCCGGATCCTTCGAATTGAGCGTGCCGGCCGATGTTCCCCTCGTGGATCTGATGCCCGTGCTCGTCGAGTACGCCGGCGACGACCTCCACGAGCAGGGCCTCGAACACGGCGGCTGGGTGCTCCAGCGCCTCGGCGCGGCCCCGCTGGACGAGGAGGGCACCGCCGACTCGCTCGGCCTGCGCGACGGCGAGGTCCTCCATCTGCGCCCCCGCCACGACCAGCTCCCCGAGGTGGACTTCGACGACCTCGTCGACGGCATCGGCGACGTCCTGCGGCCCCGCCCCGACACCTGGCGGCCCGCCCTCACCCGCCGCCTGCTCCTCGGCTTCACCGCCGCCGCCCTGCTCGCAGGACTGCTCACCCTGGCCCTGCCGGGCGACGCCGTGCCCCGCGCCGCGGCGGCGGCCGTCCTCGCCCTGCTGCTGGTCGCCGGGGCCTTCGCCGCCTCCCGCGCGGTCGGCGACGCCGGGGCCGGCGCCCTGCTCGGCGTCCTGGCCGTGCCCTGCCTCGCGCTCGCCGGGGCGCTCGTCCCCGCCGCCGGACACGGCGAGGACATGACCGGACCGCGCCTGCTCGCCGCCGGAGCGGCGGGCGCCGGAGCCGCCGTCATCGCCCTGGCCGCGGTCGGCGCCCACGCCCCGCTCTTCCTGGGCGCCTTCGCCGTGGCGGCGTTCACGGCGCTCGGCGGTGGCCTCACCGCGGCCGGCGTACCGCTCGCGCACGCCGCCGGCTGGGTCGCCGTCGTCGCCGTCGTCTGCGGCGGACTCGTGCCCGGCCTGGCCTTCCGCTTCGCCGGACTGCGCCTGCCGCCGCTGCCCTCCAACGCCCGCGAACTCCAGGAAGGCATCGAGCCCTTCCCCGCCGCCCAGGTCACCGCCCGCGCCGGACTCGCCGACTCCTACCTGACCGGCTGCTACACCGCGCTCGGCCTGGTCGCCATGGGCTGCCAGAGCGCTCTGCTCACCGCCCCCGCCTCCGACGGCTGGACCGCGCCCGCCCTCGCCGTCGCCCTCAGCGTGCTGCTGCTCCTGCACGTCAGGGTCGTCGGCTCGGTACGCCACCGCCTGGCCACCGCCGTCCCCGGCGCGTACGGGCTGGTCCTCGCGAGCTGTCTGCGCGCCGCCGACCTCGGGCTCACCGGCCGCCTCGGGATCACCGCGGCCCTCGCGGTGCTCGCGGCGGTCACCGCCGTCGCCGCCTGGACCGTGCCAGGCCGCCGCCTGGTCCCGTACTGGGGCCGGATCGCGGACCTGCTGCACACCTTCGCCGCGCTCGTCCTGCTGCCGCTCGCGGTGCTGCTCGCCGGGGTGTTCGGCGCGCTGCGCGGGATCAGGGGATAGGGGCTGATGGCGGTGCAGTCGCGCAAGGACCAGGTGCAGGCCCACCTCTTCGTGCTGGGACGGCTGTCGGGCAGCATGCTCCGCGGCGACCCGGACGCCCCCGAGACACCCTCAGCGCGTACCTCCAAGGGCATGCTGTGGGGCGGCGCCCTGGTCGCGCTGGCCTGCCTGGGCACCGCGGTGTTCGGGCTGGTCTCGCCGGGCGGCGGGACCTCCTGGCGGGTGCCCGGCACGCTGGTCGTCGTCCGCGAGACCGGAGCGCGCTACCTGTACACCGGCGGGGCACTGCACCCCGTCCTCAACGAGGCGTCCGCCCGGCTGCTGGCCGGCGACCGGTTCCGGGTCGCGGACGCGGCCGCCGACTCCCTCCAGGACACCCCGCGCGGCGCCACCCTGGGCATCGTGGGCGCCCCCGACGCGCTGCCCCACCCGGTCCGCCGCCCGGTGTGGGCGGTCTGCGCCGGACAGACCCCCGCCGCCCCGGGCACCGGCGCGAAACCGCTGACCAGCGTCCTGATCGACGCCCCCGGCGACGACGGCGGACTCGGCTCCGGTCGCGGCGTGCTGGTGACCGCACCCGGAGCGGGCGTCCAACTGCTCTGGAACGGGCGGCGGTTCCCCGTCGACACCCGCAACGGCACCCAGGCCGCGCTCGGCTGGGCCGGGGTCGTCCCGACGGCCGTGAGCCCGGCGTTCCTCGGCACCCTGGACGCCGGACCGGCCCTCGCCCCGCCCGACGTGCCCGGCCGGGGCAGGCCCGGACCGCGGCTGGGCGGCACCGCGACCCGCGTGGGACAGCTCTTCACCGCCTCCGGGCAGTCCTATCTGCTGCGCGCGGACGGACTGGTCCCGCTCACCGGGCTCGGGCACCGGCTGCTGCGCGGCGACCCGCGCACCCAGCGCCTCGCCTACGGCGGCCGGGCGGTCGCCGAACACCCCGTGGGCCCCGCCGACCTCGCCGCCCACCAGGCCCCGGCAGCGGCGGCCGCCGAGCTGGCGGCCGGACTGCCGCGGACCGCGCCCCGGGTGGACGCGGTGGACCCGGCGGCCCAGCAGATCTGCGTACGCGACAGCCCGCAGGGCGACGGCTACACCACGACCGTGGCCGTGGTGGACGCCGCCTCCGTGCCCGGCACCGCGCCCGCCGCGCAGCCCGCCGTCGGCCCCGCCTGCACCCCGGCCGACCGGGTGTGGGTGCGGCCGGGCTCCGGGGCCCTGGTACGGGCCGAGTCGAGCGCGGGGACGGGGGACTCCCGGTATCTGGTGCCGGAAAACGGCGTCGCCTACCCGCTCGCGCCGACGGCCCTGAAAAGCCTGGGCTATTCGGATTCCTCCGCGATCGGGCTGCCGGCCCGGCTGCTCGGGCTTCTGCCGCGTGGTCCGGTGCTCGATCCAACGGCTTTGGCGGTGAGCGGAGTTGTCGCACCGACGTCCGCCGCGCCGCCTTCGGATGAACAGTGCGGCGGCGCAACCTCTTAGGTTGCTCAAATTACGTGGACGGGCAGGCAGTTTCCCTCTGCATCTATCAGTTCCGGGATAATGTGACTGCCTGTTCGAACGGATCCCCCTGAGGCGAAGGGCCACTTCTGTGAGCGAACCCAGCGGCATCGACCAGACCGGCGGCACGTACAACCGGGCACAGGCCGACATCGACGCGGCCCGGACCGCGATCGAGGACAACGTCGCGGCCATGGCCAAGGCCGGGAACACGGTGCAGCAGATCCACGACGACGTCCGC
This sequence comes from Streptomyces sp. PL-25, assembly GCF_058344915.1. NCBI lineage: Bacteria > Bacillati > Actinomycetota > Actinomycetes > Kitasatosporales > Streptomycetaceae > Streptomyces > Streptomyces sp. PL-25. The sequence continues at coordinate 310,793 of NZ_CP136997.1, read as the reverse complement.
CTGGCCTATGTCGCGGATTCGTCGAACATCTTCTCCGCCAAGCTCCAGGAGTGGATGCAGGCGTACACGAACGTCAAGCAGAAGGTGGACACCCTCCACCAGGCGCTGACCGACGCCGACAAGACCCAGAACCAGGGCGAGATGGACGCCCAGCAGTACGGCAGCGCGTGGAGCCCGAGCGCGGGCAGCTACTACGACGCCTCGGCCGACGCCTACGCCGCCCTCGGCGGCGGCGCCAAGTGACCCCCCGCACCACCCCGTACACCTTCGTGGACAAGGAGCCGACGACATGCCCGACGTGACCTTGGTGAAAGCGGCGGCCAACACCGCCATCGAGGAGATGACCCAGGCCAACAAGGCCATGGTGGACGCCCTCCAGGACATGCTCGACCGCATCAGGCCCCTCCAGCACTCCTTCCAGGGCACCACCGCCATCGCCTGGAACGACTTCCAGAACACGGTCAACACCTCGATCAACCAGATGAACCAGGCGTTCGGACAGGGCGCCCAGGCACTGGAGCGCATGGTCGACGCCCAGATCGAGGCCGACCTGCGCGGCGGCCAGATCATGAGCCACTAGCCATGGCGAAGGATGACGGCGACACCGGGACCTACAAGGTCACCGACGCGAAGATCGACGAGATCGTCACCGGCATCGGCGGCCTGCTCCAGGACATGGCGGGCGACAACTGGATCGCCCTGCTGAAGGCGTTCGGCGGCGACAAGACCGTCGACGGCTTCGACCGCATCTACGCGGGCTCCGGCAAGGGCGTGGCGAGCACCGGCGCCCTCCAGGCCGACTTCGCCCGGTTCGCGGCCGAGATGACGCGGCAGCTGGAGAGCATGTCGGCGAACCTGCACCAGGCGGCCGTCGACCTGAAGCTCGTCCACCAGTACCTCCAGGACGGCGAGGACGGCGCGGCCGTCACCGCCGAGGCGATGATGGCGGACCTGCGGGACGTGGTCGGCCTCTTCGGCGGCACCGTCTCCACCACCACCGCACCGGTGACCACCACCACGAAGTGACGGACGGGCGGCCCCCGCCCGCACCGGGCAGCACCGAACAACCGCGCAGAAGGAGCAGCACCATGGCGTCCGCGTCCGGGTCGTGGGAGGACATCCTCTCCCTGTACACCTGGGACCAGCCCACGACCCGTGACCAGGTGGCGGGCAGCGGCGAGGGACACGCCAGCTGGTTCGCCGAGCACACGGTCGTACCCCGCGGCGCCGACGCGGGGCCGCCGGGCGGCTCCTGGGACATCGGCTGGTACATCCCGTACGTCGTGGAGACCGTCGAGACCGACTCCGAGACCCTCCAGTCCACCATCAGCTACGACACGCTGTACTACCAGGTCGGCCTGCGGCTCGCGCGTGAGGTCGGGTCCAACGACGCGGGCACCCCGCTCAGCAGGTTCGTCCGCGAACCCCTGGACCTGCTCTGGGCGTCCGTCACCGAGGCCGGCACCGACGTCGTCAAGCTGCTCAGCTTCGACTCGGCCGGGATGACCGTCCGCGGCGTGGAGAAGTTCCTCGCCGACACCCACCAGCGGATCACCGGCTGGGCGCGCGACCTCGACGTGTCCGGTTCGGACCTCCAGGGCAGCGCGGCCGGAGCCCTCAAGGACGCCCTCACGGGCATCGCCAACGAGTTCCAGGACCTCGCCGTGCAGATGACGATGCCCAGGGAGTTCTCCGGGCTCATCGACGACGCGCGCAGCCGCCTCCAGGCCCGCACCGGCGACCTCCAGACGGCGTACGACACCTGGCGCGCCTCGCCGGAGGCCTGGCCCGCCAACCACGTCCGCGACATCCTCCAGGACGTCTTCGACAGCCTCAGCGCCCAGGCGAAGGGCGGCCTGGTCGTCTCCGTCGGCCAGACACCCGTGTTCACCGACCCGACCTACGGCAACCCCATGGACCAGTCCTTCTGGGACCGGGTGGAGGACCAGGCCAAGACCCGCTGGAAGAACCACGTCTCCACCACGCTCGACCCGCAGGCCGCCACCGCGCTCAGCGACCTGGAGAACGCCTACGGGACGGCCGCCGGGGCCATCCCGCACATCGCGCAGCCCAAGTGGCGCACCCCCGGCGCCGCCCACCCGGCCGACGGCCCGAAGGACCCGGCAAAGTCCTCCCTCGACGACCTCCAGAAGCAGATGGAGCAGAGCGAGCAGGACCAGCAGAAGGCACTGGACGACGCCGGGAAGAACCCGGGCGACGGCAGGTTGGACCAGAACCTCCAGGACCAGAAGGACCTCCCGGGCGGCGGACAGAAGGACGGCGACGGCACGGGCGCGGGCCCCGTCGTCGACCAGCAGAGCCTGAAGAACGCCCTCCAGAAGACCGGCGAGGGCGGCACCTTCACCGACGGCACCACGAAGACCGGCGGCACGGACGGCACCGGGGGCGACGCCCGCAGCGCCCTCGACAAGCTGCCGCCCGGCGCCGTCGTCAACAAGGACGGCACCGTCACCGGATCCGACGGCAAGCCGCTCAGGAACCAGGACGGCACCCTGCGCAAGGTCCCTCCCGGCGCCTACGACCTCCAGCAGCAGCGCCTCCAGCAGCAGAACGAGCAGCGCAGGCAGCAGGCGCTCCAGAAGACCGCCCAGGAGCAGGAGAAGGCGTACCAGGACCAGCTCAGGCAGCGGCGCCAGGCGCTCCAGAAGGCCGCCGACGAACAGGAGAAGTCCTACCAGGAGCAACTGCGCAAGCAGCAGCTCGACCAGCAGAAGGCGGGCACCCAGCAGCGCGCCTACCAGGACGCGCTGCGCCGGGCCCGGCTGGGCACCCGCACCTCCGGTGCCGACCTGCACACCCTGGAGAACGCCCGCAACCTCAAGGGCGGCTTCCGCGTCAGACAGCCGGACGGCTCCCTCACCGAGCACGCGCCCGCCACCGAGGAACAGCTCAGGCCCGGCCGTTCGGCCCGGATCCGCACCTCGTCGGGCGGTCTGGGCGCCCTGGCCCCCGAGGAGGCGGCCCTGACCACCGGCCGCCGTACGTCGTCCAACCCGCCGATGATGCCCCCGATGGGCTCCGGCGCGGGCGCCGGAGCGGGCGGCGCCGACCAGGGCCGGGAACGTAAGAGCTTCCTGGACGAGGAAGAGGAGACCTGGGGGACGCAGGCGTCCTCGGGGACAGGGGTGATCGGCTGATGAGCGGTGCCGAGGCGAAGGGCTTCACGTCCGCGTTCGGTGAGGTGTTGCAGGACGAGCTCGGTGACATGACCGAACGGCTCAAGGCGCAGCGGGAGCGGCTCGTCGCCGCCCAGCGCGAGCTGAACTCCCGAACCACCACCGTACGCTCCAAGGACCGCACGGTCAGTGTGACCGTCGGCGCGCGCGGCGAGGTGCGGGACATCAGGTTCCACACCGAGGACTACCGCGCCATGGACCCGGCCCGGCTGAGCCGGGCCCTGGTCGAGATCGTCACCCGCGCGCAGCAGCAGGCGGCGAAGGAGGCGTACGAGGCGTTCGCGCCGCTGCGCGGAGCGGGCGCCGAGATGCGCAGGTCGATGGAGGCGGGCACCGCCATCGGCGACCTGCTGGCCCCGCTGCGCGCACTGACCGGGGACCCCTTCGCGGGCCGGCGCGACGGCGACGGGGGCGGCGATGCCTGAGGTGCTCCGCACCACCGACCAGCTCAAACAGCTCTTCGCCGAGTACCCCCGGCTGGGCACCGCGCTCGCCGACGCCAACGCCAACATCGCCCGCATCAACGAGCTGAACAAGAGCGGCGGCGGCAACAACGAGGACGAGGCGTCCAAGCAGTACCACGCCACGGTCGACCAGGGCATGCCCCCGGTCGAGGACATGCTCACCCTGCTCAACACGCTGGTGAGCCGGCTCGGCGTGGACGGCGACGACGTCATGAAGGTCTTCGACAAGGCCGAGGACGAGGCCAAGCGGTTCGCCGCCGACTGGAAGGCGGCCACCGGGCAGTGACGGAAAGGCGACACCGCGCGTGCTGACACCGTCCCCGCAGGCGCAGGAGCTGATGAAGGCCCTCACCGGCATGGACTGGCCGTCCATCGACGAGGACGCGCTGCGCGAGGCGGCCGTCCGCTACGAGGCCACGGCCCAGGACTTCGACGCCATCGAGCAGGCCCTCGACGAACTGGCGCGGCGCATCAACGCCGACTTCGCCGGTGAGGCCGCCTCGCGGTTCGCCGCCTACGCCGCCCTGATCAGCGGCGGCGACCCCAGCTCGCTGGCCGCCATGAAGGAGCAGGCCGGCAATCTGGCGAAGGCGGCGCGCGAGACGGCGACCGACGCCGAGTACGCGAAGTGGATGATCCTCGCCCAGCTCATCGAGCTGATCGCGGAGCTGTTGTTCCTGGCGGCGGTGTGGTGGGTGCCGTTCCTGGGCGAGGCCGTGGCCGCCGAGACGTCTCTGCTGGAGACGATCGTCAGCATGCTCGTGCCCAAGATGATCCAGGGCCTGGTCAAGAGCATCGCCCTGCACACGGTGATGAGCGCCGCTCTCGGTGTCGCCATGGACTCCCTCATCCAGGGCATCCAGATGGGGCAGGGCAACCGCGACCACTGGGACGGCGAACTGACGCTCCAGGCACTGGAGTACGGCGCCGTGCAGGGGGTCATCGGTGGGGCGCTGAGCCTGGTGGGCGCCAAACTGGGCATGAAGCTCGGCGGTCTGATCGGCAAGGACTTCACCACCGTGCTCAAGCACGGCCTCGGCGAGGTGCTGGCCAAGACGGCCGGTTCGGCCGGTGCCGAGGCGGCGGCGAAGAAGCTGGCGAAGAGCCTCGGCAACACCCTCGGCGCACTCGACTTCCATCTCGCCAAGGGGCTCAACAAGGCCGCGGGCAAGAAGTTCACCGACGAGTTCACCACGAAGATCGGCAAGCTGTTCGCCCAGCACGGCTTCGCCGGGGCCGAGGGCGAGGCCGCCCGCACCATCGGACAGCTCTGGGCGAAGGACCTGGTCAAGGAGTGGGCGGGCGCCGGGTCGGCGGGCGCCTTCGGCGCGCAGGTCCGCCACACCCTCGGCAAGGAGGTGGTCGGCAAGGCCGGGGCGGAGCTGACCGCGGACAAGCTGCTCGGCACCACGGCGGTGAAGGTGCTCGCCGAGGAGATACCGGAGCTGCTGACCAAGGCGGGCATGAAGCCCGACTGGCGGTTCCTGGTGGGCCTCTACGGCACGGACATGGTCGTGCAGGGCGCGTCGCAGAACCTCGCGGAGGGCGCCTTCAACCTCATCACCCAGGGCTCGTTCACCACCAGCGGCGGCACGTTCCTCGCGGGCTTCCTGACCACCGGGATCGGGCACGCCGGACGCCACTTCCTCGTGCACCCCGCGATCGACTACTTCGCCAAGGACAGCGAGGGGGTGTCCAAGTTCGGCCAGCACCTCGCGACGCTCAGCAGCCCGGACCGGGGCCCGCTGGCCTTCCTGAACACACCCGCACCGACGACGGACGCACCGCTCACCACCGCGCCCGCGCCGACCGCCTCGACTCCTGTCCCGACCGCGTCGACGCCTGTCCCGACCGCCTCGACACATGTCGCGACCGAGTCGGCTCCCGTACCGGCCGCTTCGGTGTCCGTGAACACACGGGGCCCGGAGACGAGCACCCCGGCGGCGACCACGGCGACCACGACGGCTACGACGACCACGACGGCTACGACCACCGCGACGGCTACGACCGCCACGACGGCCACGGTCTCCACCTCGACGGGCACGAGCGCACCCGCCAACCCGCCGGTGGGCGCCCCGAAACCGGTCACGACCTTCTCGGACACGCCGCCCCTGACCACGCCGCAGACGTCCACGTCCCCGGCTTCCACACCCCAGACATCCACACCCCAGACATCCACACCCCAGACATCCACACCCCAGACATCCACACCCCAGACATCCACACCCCAGACATCCACACCCCAGACACCCACACCCCAGACACCCACATCGCAGACGTCCACACCCCAGACACCCACACCCCAGACACCCACATCGCAGACGTCCACACCCCAGACGTCCGCCCCGACGCATCCGCCCGCGCACGTGACCTCCCCGAGCGGGGAGCAGCCGAAGCCCGACCCGGTCACCGCCCCGCTCCCGCAGGAGCAGCGCCCGCTCACCGAGAGCACCTCACCCCAGACGGTGCCACCTGCCGCCCCCGCGCACCACTCCCCGTCCCCCGACCTCGACGGCACCCCTCACGACCCCGAGCGGGAACGCACCTGGCACGAGCGGCAGAGCGACCTGACCCGGCAGCGTGACGCCGCCCTCGACGACGCGCAGCTCCACGCCGAGGAGCACCGGCGCACCCGGAACCTCGACGCCGTACTGGACGAGTGGAGCCGCAAGCACGGGGTCGACGACCCGCAGACCCTCCGGCGGCTGCGCGACACGCTCGACGAGCGGATCACGGCGGCGCACGACCCGGAGAGCACCCCCGTCCCCGACCTGACCGTCGCGAAGAACCCGATGGCCGCGCTCGACGACGCGTACGCGCTGCACCAGCAGGTCGAGAACGTCGTCGGTCAGATCACCGAGCACACCGTCACCACGGTCCTGGCCGCCCCTCCGGCCGCCGCCGCGCAGATCTTCGCCGCCCATCCGGACAGCAGGGCCCGCGCCGAGGAGCAACTGCGCAAGGTGATCGACCAGCGGGTGCGCGAGGTCGCCGAGAGCCTGATCCAGGCGGAGCTGACCTCGGCCCATCCCCGCCCCGACCGGATCGAGCACGCCGTCAAGAGCGCGCTCAGCGCCGCCCTCCCGGCCCTGCACGACCTCACCGACGCCGCCGCCCGCCAGGCCCGCGACCGAGGCATGGCGGACACCCACTTCCACACGGTCTTCGACCGGCTGACCGCACAGCTGGAGGACGCCGGGCAGCGGGCGCGGACCGACGCGCGGCGCGAACACCTGCTCCACCAGTGGGGCCTGGAGTTCGAGGCCGACTGGCACGACACCTTCGGCGAGCCCGCGATCCGCCGGGGCACCCCTGACACCGTCACGCTGGACAAGTGGCGCGCGGTGCGCGAGGAGAAGCACGGGTCGCTCGCCGAACGGCTGGTGAAGCAGCTCGCCAAGGAGCACGCCGCGCACCTCGCCGTGGAGCGGGCCGAGGCCGCCGCCCGTGATCCGCGTACCGGACTCACCACCCTGGGCGAGGCGTTCGCGGCCGCCTTCACGGCACACCTGCCCGCGCACGGCCCCGCCCCGGCAGCCGCCCGCAACCGCGCCGCGCACACGGTGGGCACCGCCCTGCACACCCGCGTCGACCGGCACGAACAGGGCTTCGGCGGCGACCTGAGGACGGCGCTCGCGTTCGCCGGGGACCTGGACACGGCGGCCGTGCACCACCAGGTGACCCTGGAGACCGTCCACGCCTCACTGCACGCGCAGGCGGAGGCCGAGGCCCGCCGGTTCGCCGGGCAGTGGGCGCAGGAGCGCCCCGGGACGCCGCTGCCCGAGGACGCCGTGGACCGGTTCGCGCACGCCCACGCCGACGCCGTCACCCAGCTCTTCGACGAGCGGTTCAACCACCCCCTCGGGACGGCCACGGCGACGGACGAGACGCTCCGCCAGTGGCACGACGCGCACGCCGGACTGACGGCCGGGCTGGGCCGCCGGTGGGCCTTCGAACTGCACGCGGCCCTCGGCCTGGACCGCTGGGCGGCCGGGTTCAAGGAGGCCGCCGGGGGCCGCGGCCTGGCACCCGGCCAGCTCGAACACCTCGGCCGCCGCACCCGCGACGACTGGTTCGCGTCCTTCTACGACCTGTGGGCCCGCGGCCACCTGCCGAACCTCGACGTCCACACGTGGCTCGCCGAGGAGAGCGCCCACGGCAGACGCTTCGTGCCCGACACCACCGGCCACGGCGGTCCCGGCACCTCCCACCGGCCCGGCGGCCCCGGCACCCGGCACCTCGGCGGCGCGGAGAACGCCGCCCGGCACACCCAGGAGCCCGGCGGCGCCCCCGGCCCGCTCGCCCTCACCCCGTCCGGCCCGCCGTCCGACGACACCCGGCTCCCCCCGGCCAAGCACAACCCCAACTTCCCCGTCCCCAGCGTGCGGCCGCCCACCGCGACGGCCGAGGGCGCGCCCAGCCCGCCCGCCTGGCTGTACGACGTCTCCGCGTACGCGACCCGGAACGCCGCCACCAGCGGCACCACCGGCACCACCGGTGTGTCCGGCAGCGCCTCCACCGGCTTCACCGGCGGCGGGGCGACCGCGGGACACGTGTGGCTCCAGTTCGTCGACCCCGAATCCGGCGGCACCGTCGCCACCGCCGTGCACACCGCCCTCGACACCGAACTCGCCCGGCGGACCGGGCTGCCCACCCTCGGCACCCGTATACCGGGACTGGCCGACGCCCTGCTGAACGAGCCGCAGAGCTTCATCGGCGAGGGCAAGACGATGGTCGCCCACTTCGACGCGGTGGGCGCCGCGCGCCCGGTGACGGTGAGCGCGATCCTCTCGCCGGAGGTCGGCCACTGGACGCTCCTGCCCGACCTCGGCAAGAAGTCCCCGTACAAGTTCGACACCGTGCACCGCACCCAGCACACCGGCGGGCTCACCACCGCGGAGAGCGCGAGCCGTTCGGCCGCCGTCCCGCTCGGCCTCACGGGCTCCCCGGTCGGCCCCGCCGTCCAGGTCACCGGCGCGTACCGCACCACCGACGGACGCAAGCACACCACCACCGACCAGTACCTCAACCAGCGCGAGACACGTTCCGCCGAGGACGCGCACTTCTTCGTCAGCCACGTCCACTTCAAGGTGGAGGTGCACGGCGAACCCCTCGCGCCCGTACGCGGCCCGCAGAACACCCCGAAGGCACCGCTCACCGTCGGCCTCGGCGTGGAGAACGGCCTGCTGGTGCGCGCGCCGGAGTCCTCGGAACAGCAGCCGACCCTGGACCAGCGGGTCCCGCGCTCCTTCACCCCGCTGCCGGACGCGCCGCTGGGCGATGTCCACGTGGAGGGCCTCGGCGGCCTCGGCGACCTCGGTCTGTGGGCCGCGCAGCACCTTCGACTGGCCCCGCCCCACCCCGACTTCCAGAGCGTCCTGGACCACCTGTCCGTACGCCACTTCACCGAGCACGCGGGCGAACTGCTCACCGGAGGACTCGACCCGCGGCACGGCATCCAGGTCGGCCGGGGCACCCTCGGCACCTTCCACCTGGTCGGCGTCTCCACCACGCACGAGATCCGCGTCACCGACCAGTTCACGATGAAGAACGAGATCGGCGCGACCACGCAGAACACCGCCGCCGTCACCGGCTTCCTCGGTGCCCGCGCGGGCGGTCAGCTCGTCTACGGACAGGCCGGCGTCACCGGCGGCCTGGACAGGTCCACCACCCACCTCACCAACCTGGGCGGGGCCTCCGGCAGCAAGCACGTCAACCGCACCAAGAACAGCCTCACCGTCCTCGGCGTCCAGGAACTCACCTTCCCGGTGGAACTGCCCGGCGGACACACCCGCGAGGTGCACACCTGGGCGCTGGTGCGGCGCCCCGTCCGGGACCTGTGGGCGCTGCGCGGCTACGACACCCGCGAAGGACTGCGCGTCGGACGCAACGAACCCTCGCTCGCCCCGCTGCTCACCCCCGACCGGCAGCACGTGGACCTGTCCCTCGCCAAGGTGCAGACCCTCACCCTGGGCACCGGCCGGGACGATCCCTACGCCCTCACCGACCAGGTCCTCGACCTGGTCGCTCAGGAACTGGGCCCGTTCGTCATGGTCCTCACGCGCGAACACCTCGCGCAGAACCCGTCGACACCCTGGTACCGGCCCGGACACGCCCTCGAACGGGCCGCCGAGAACACCCGCAACATCATCCGGGCGCTGCGCCCCGACCGGCTGGCGTCCGTCCTGGACGAACTGCACCACCGCGGGCTGCGCATCCCGCTGTTCGGACGCGGCGCGCTCCGCGAGAAGATGTTCGTGCTCACCCTGCACGCCGACCTGACCGCCGCGCCCCGGTACCTGGGCACCAACCACCAGCACATGCTGCGGCACAGCAGACCCGGCACCGTACGCCACGACGGCGGCCAGGACCTCGCGCGGGGCCTCAGCGCGGGCGTGGAGGGCCGCCTCGGCTTCAAAGCGGGCTCCCACGACCTGTCGCTGTCCCTGGCGTACCGGTACGACCGCGGCGGCGTCCGCTCGACGCGCTCCGGCGGCACCGCGAGCCGCGAGCAGATGATCGCCACCCAGGGCGGCGCGCACCATTTCGCGCTCACCGGTGTCATCCGCGGCACGCTCGCCGGATACATCGGCCTGACCCCGCTGCCCCACGCGCTCACCCTCGGCCTGGTCCACCCGGTGACCCCCGTACGGCCGCTGGGCGGACCGGCGCCCCTGCGCCTGCCGTTCACCGCGGACATCGCGTTCTCCGAGCAACTGCTGCCCGACGTACCGCTGAAGACCGGCGAGCCCGGTCCGCCGCACCAAGCCCTCGTCACCGTGCTGGACCCGGCCGAGGCCGACCCGCTCGGCCCGCCACCGGCGACGACACCGGACCCGCTGTCCGCGACACCCCTGCTCACCGTGAAGGTCCACCCGCCCGCGGAACTCGTCACCGCCTTCACCGCGGCCGTCGACCACGCGGCGGGCGGCCGGCGGCGCGAGCTGTCCCTGCCCGGCGGCCCGCACCACGAGCGCGCGGCACGGCTGCTCAGCGACCTCGTCCTGTCCGCGCAGGCCGACCAGCTGTACTCGCCCGGCGGCATCCTGCTCACGGGCCTGCGGTCGCTGCGCTGGTTCCTGGGCTTCGAGGGCACCCTGCGCATCAGCGCCCGGCGCGGCGACCTGCGGCCCGCGAGCCTCACCCTGCACTTCGAGCCCGAGCAGAACATCGGCATGGAGGTCACCGTCTCGGGGAGCACGTCGGCCACCAGCACCCACGCCGTGACGGCCGGACTCAACCCCGTCCTGACCCAGGACGGACCCGGCGGCCCCTCCCTGGGCGGCTACCCGTTCACCGCCACCCTCCTCCAGCACACCACGTCGCACACCCGGGGCACCGGCCGCAGCGTGTCCCGGGAGACCAACCTGGTGCAGAACACCGGGTACTTCCTGCTCGTCACCGGCGACAGCGACTTCCGCGTCGAGGCGTCCGGGCATCCGGCCGGCATCCTCGGAGCCGTCCTGAAGGCACTGCGTCCGGGCGCGACGACCGCCGGGCGGCTCGTCCACGCCCCCGGCGCGTTCAAGGGCCTGCTGACGGCACGGGAGGCACACCGCCTGGGCATCGTGGACGACACCCTGGGCCCCTACCCGGGACTGGGGAACACCACCGGACCGGCCCCGGAAGGCACAGGACACGGCAAGGGCGCCTGGGCCGTGCCCCGGTGGACCGTCGACGACGCCATCGGCCTCTACCCGCTCGGCGGGACACAGTCCTCCGGCGGCGGGGACGCCTTCCAGGTGCTCGACGACCTGCTGCACCAGATCGAGCAGCGGGGCGTCGGCGAGACCGGCGTGCAGACCCTGCACACACTCCTGTCCCAGCAGGCCGTGCGGTCGGCGCTCCAGGCGGGCGTCGACGCGGTGGCCCGCGGGCGCGCCGGACGGCTCAACCTCAGCCGCGGGATGCGGCTCGGCGGGAAGAACGTCGAGATGCGGATCCGCCACGAGCGCCGCGCGCCCAAGGTGGTGGAGTTCACCGGCTTCGGCGACATCGAGAGCACCCACACCGTCAACACCACCGTGGACACCGGCGTGTCGAAGACCCGCGGCAACGCCCTCGGCCTGCCGGGCTCCGAACGCGCCGAGCACGACCCGCTGACGGTCGGCGGGAACCTCGGCCCCGCCTCCGCCACCCGCTCCGCCTCCAGCTCCACGACCTCCTCCGTGACGAGCGTGGTCACCCACCTCACGGCGGTGTCCGGCGGCATCGTCTCGGTCGAGTCGGACGTGCACATCGAGGTCGACCTCGTCGACACCGACGGACACAGCCTGCTCACCGGACCGGACGGCACCGCCGGGCCCGTGTCGTGGCGGGCCGGGAAGCAGACCGACTACGCCCCGATGATCCTGCTCGACCCGCCCGGAGCGACGTTCGAACCGGAGAAGCCGTCGGCGGCCGTCACCCTGTACCCCGGCCTGTCCGACCCCGCCGCCCTGCACGCCCACCTCACCCACGAGGACCGCGCCAACCACCCGGAGCTGACCCCGGGCGACGGCATCCACATCAAGGGCGTGCACGGCGCCGAACAGGTGCGGCAGCTCGCCCGGCAGCTCCTGACCCTGGCCGGCGGAGGCGGCCGCAGCGGACTCGTCCACCCCGGCACGGCGGCCGCGCACGCGCTCACCACCGGCACCAACGCGATCGCCCTGGCGGGCGCGCTCAGCGACTCGAGCGCCCTGCGGCCCGGCGGACACCTCATACCCGGACTCTTCGAGGACAGCCTCGTCGGCGGCTCCGAGGGCTCCCTCACCCTGCACATGCTCATCCGGCACGGCAACGCCCAGATCCTGCGGGTCAGCGACAAGGTGCGCCTGGAGAACCTCAGGGGCGGCGGCCTCTCCCACGACACCGCGCGCGGCGGCGACCGCGGTCTGAACGTGACCGCGGGACTGCCGTTCACCGTGAAGGGCGACACCGGGAGCGGCAGTGGCACCCACACCGGAAGCCTCCAGCCGCAGACCGGCGCGGGCCGCAGCGCCAACCTGACGCACGTCGACACCGAGGCCGACCAGAGCCGCCGCAACGACAAGCCGCACACCGGCCGCGCCGTACTGGTCTCGGTCCCCGCCACCGTCCTCGCGCACGCCGCCGTCCACCGCGACGTGAAGGACAGCTCCCTCGCCCGCCGCCTCGGGCTCTCCGCGCCCGCCGGACCGCAGACGGGCGCCACCGAGATCCGCGTCGAGATGTGGATCAGCGAGGACAAGGCCCGCGCCCTCGGCATCCTCACCGACGACACCTTCCCGCCCGAGGTCTCCGAGGCATGGGACGCCGTCACCGGCGCGGAGGACGCGTTCAAGGCCGCCTCCACCGCCTACGACGACGCCCGCCGCCCCTTCACCGACCTCGCCGTACGGGTCCGCCACGACGACGCCCGAGCACCGGAACTCCAGGAGCTGAAGGAGACCGAGGGCGCCGAACTCCAGGGACTCAAGGAGCAGTTCGAGGCGGCCCGAGCCACCTACGAACAGGTCCTGGCGGCCGCCCTCACCCTCACCCACTTCGCGCACGCCCGCGGCCAGGACGGCGTCCAGGGCCCGCTGCCCGCCCCGCCGGTGTTCACCGCACCCGAGAAGACGCCGAAGCTCCCGGACGACTACGCGCTCGTCCTGGACGACATGGGCGAGGTCTCCGGCGTCACCCTGGACGGCACGACCTGGCAGGCCGGCCCCGCCCGCAGCGACGGCAACGGCCTCTTCCACGCCCTGGCGCAGGCGCTCGGCGACCCCACCGACGCCCGCGCCGCCGCCCTCCGCGACGAGGTGCTGCGAGTGTTCCGGGACACGCGGATCCACGGCACGCCGCCCGGCGGACCGCACCCGGACCGCCGCGCGGCCCGGCTCGCCGAGATCCTGGCCGCCTACCACCCCGACGTGACCGACGTCTTCACCGACACCGAGATCGAACAGGCCGGGCTCGGCCATCTCGTCACCGACGACTCCCAAGCGGGCCGCGAGTACCGGGACCTGCACATCGTCCCCATGTCGGAAGGTGTGCCCACCCCAGAGCACGCCTCCGTCCTGCCGCCCCACCGACGGCTCGGCCTCGCCCGGGTCCAGGCCGCCCGCGACCTCGCCACCGAGACCGCCCAGCGCCGCGCGCACGCCGCGGCCGACCTCTTCCCGGCCCTCGCCGCCGTCCTCCTCGACCGCCCGGTGACCGTCCTCAGCGAGGGCCGCCGCCACACCTTCACCCCCGGCGGCGACCCGCTGCCCGAGAACAGCGGAAGCACGCACGCCGACGAACTGACCGTACTCCTGGAGAACGGCCTGTACCGCCCCCTGACCCCGCCTCGCCCCCAGGCCGAGCCGCCGGCGACACAGCAGGAACTCCCGCACGCGACACCTGAGGAAGAGCAGCCGCCCGCGGGCCCCCTTCTCCAGCGGCACCCCGTCCCCCTCGACGGCTACTGCCAGATCAGCTCCGTCCTCGTCAGCGCGCCGGACGCCGTGCTGCGGGCCCTGCCGGACCTCACCCCGCAGGCCCGGGACCTGCTCGCCGACCCCGCCCGGCTCCGCGCCGCCTTCGCCGGGGCACACGGCCACGGCACGTACGACCCGGTGCTGCGCGAGCTCGTCGAGCACGTACGCGACCGGGTCGGCGACCACCTCGGCACCCTCGGCGCCGCCGGTCTGGTCGATCTGCTGTCCAGACACCCCGACGCCGCCACGACCCTCTTCGACACCTTCGGCACCGGGGACGCCCTGCTCGACGCGATCAGCGGGGCCGTACGGAACTGGGACGCCGACTGGAACTCCGAGGAGGGCCACGGCGAGGCGTTCCTGCCGCTGCTCGCCGACGCCTTCGGTCTCCAGGTGGAGATCCACCACCCCGGCCGCCCCTCCGAAGTGCTCGGCCACAGCCATCCGCCGACCGCGACCCGCGTGCACGTCTTCCTGGACGACCGGCACTACACGGGCATGTCCCCGGCCCCGCGGCCCGGATTCCACACGCACAGCCTCGCCGAGGACACACCCGCCGGCGGCTCCACCGGGTACGGCCCGCTGCCGGTCGGCCACTTCGCCGCGCTGATGCACCTGCCCGAGCACGAACTCGCCGCCGTCGCCGACCTGATCCAGTCCGGCGCCTCCGGGGACATGGTCTCCGACCACCTGCACGAACTGGCGCTGTACGTCCTGCAGAGCACCGACCCCGGCCGGCTGGTCGAACTGATCCGCCGCACCACCCACCTGGGCGTCGCGAGCGGCGAGTGGCAGCACCTGGCCGCCTACCTCCAGCACCGGCACCAGGGCACGCTCGACCAGTGGCTCTCCGCCCCGATCGAGACGGCCCAGCACCTGGTCGCCGCCTGGCGGACGTCGGGCGAGGGCCCGCTGCCGCTCATCATGCCGCCCCCGCACCCGCCCCGCGTCAACCTGCCGGTCGACCCGGCCACGGACGCCGTCGTCCAGATCCGCAAGCCGTACACCTACCCGGAGACGGGCTTCCTGGTCGGCGCCCTCAGGAGCGAGGGCCGGGCTCCCGGGCTCGGCAACCTCAAGGAGGGCGGCACCCTCTATGTCATCGGCCACGACCACCAGTTGCTCAGCGGCAAGGAGGCGGCGGACGAACTGGGCCAGTTGCTCGGCCACGGCGACCGGCGCACGGTGAAGAACTTCGACATCCGCCTGATCGTGTGCCAGGCGGGATCCCGCAACGCCCGCACCATCTCACCGGCGGAGACCCTGGCGGTCACCCTCGGCGTCCCGGTGACCGCGTCGCTGGTCGACATCACCTTCCAGGCCCTCGACCGCCACGGCAACGAGCAGGCGCTCCCCTCCGACTACCTGTCCGCGCTGTTCGCGGGCAGCAACGCGGGCCCGCTCAACCTCATGGGCCAGGACCGTGTGCACACCACCGACGCCCTCTTCGACGAACTCGTCGCCGGTCTGGACGCGTTGGAGATCGACGAGGACGTGGAGATCGACGAGGACGTGGAGATGGACGACGTCGCCGCCGACGTCTACGACATCCTCTCCGGGGCCCCGGCACCGCAGCACACCACGCAGGGCCCGTCCTTCGGCTCCGGCGGGCAGGGCGGACCGGCGCAGGACCCGCTGCCGTACGTCATCAAGCAGCCGCACTACGCCACGGGCGACCAGTTCGGCATCGCGGCGGCGCTCGTCGCCGACCACAACCTCCAGGTGTACGTGACCTACGAGTCGGAGCAGGACAAGCACCTCGCGGCGAAGGTCGCCGCCTTCTACGCGGAATCGCCGCAACTGGACGGCCGCGTGCACGTCGTCAAGGCGTCCGAGACGATGGCGCAGTACGGGAAGAAGCTCCAGGAGCGGGGCGCGGCGGTGCCCTCGAAGTCACAGACGCGCAAACACCTCCTGGGCGTGGGCGACGCCACCAAGAAGATCGGCGCCCAGTTCACCCCGCAGCTCCGCGACGACATCCGCACGGCGTGGCACGTCGGCCCCGACCCGGTCCGGGACACGGCGATCGGGCAGTGGCTGAGCGAGGCCAAGCAGCTCCGGCTGCCCGACGGCGCCAAGGTCGCGGTGCTGTGGTCGCGGTTCAGCGGCAAGAACGGCGAGGTGCACATCGAGCACGACACCAGCTATGTCGGCATGGCCCAGATCGTCGCCGGTCTCGGCGGCCTCGACGCCGTCCTCGTCGTCGGCGACTCCGGGCCCGGCTCGGCAGCCGACCGGCATGCCAAGTACCGTGCCCTGGCCGACTACTTCAACGACGGAGTGCTGCCCGGCACCGAGGACAAGCACCCGCCGAAGGGGTTCGGGGCGAAGGTCGTCGACCTCACCGAGTTCTGGAAGGACGGCGGGGTGTCCGAGTGGCGGGGCGACACCCGGACCGGGCAGTTCCAGCTCTTCGACTACCTCCACCGCCACTTCGACACCCGTCACCTGGGCTTCCGCAGCGGCAACCTGGAGGCCATGGCCCTCATGGGCTTCCCGGTGCGGTACCTGGAGGAACCGCACAGCGAACTCGGCGGCCTGCGCATGGAAGCCTGGCACCAGGACGTCCGGACGCCGGGCCTCACCACGGCGGGCGGCACGGCACCCGGCTACGAACGCCTCACCGTCAGCCACTCACCCACCCGCTCGGGACAGCACCACAAGCTGGCCCACACCGTGGACGAACGCAGGGGCGGGCAGAAGCACGCCGCATGGCACAGCGCCGACAAGACGGCCAAGCACCTTCTGCGCGACGACCGACCCGTCTCCCGTCCCAAGGGCTTCGCGGACGAGGACCTGGCGAACATCGACGCGTACCTCCTGCACGGCGACCCCGGTCACGGTGTCCCGGACTCCCTCGTGCGGGAGATGCGGCGGATCGCGGCGCAGGCCGAGGCCGAGGGCGAGCAGCCGCGCGAGGCCCTCGCGGACTTCCGGGCGCTGTTCGCCTCGGGGAAGTACGACCCGCTCCTGATCTTGCGCGCACGCAACCTCTACGCCCAGCATTGCGTGCACCGGCTCACCGCACCCGACGACGTGCCGGGCGGCACCCCGGGAAGCGGCCGAGCCCCCACACCGGTGCGGCTTCAGGACGCACTCGAACACGGCGAGCACGACCACAGCACGGACCACACCACGAAGGAGTACCTGAGCGATGGCGGCCACGGAGACCGGTAGCCCGGCGGGGGACGACGGCAGGACGGGGCCCGGGGAGCCCGCGGCCCCGCGGACGCGGCCGGCGGCGAAGATACGCAACGGCGTGATCGGCACGGAGACGACCACGGAAGCGGCCCCCGGGGCGAAGCCGGAACCGAAGCCGGAGCCGCAACCGGGCGCGAAGGCGGTTCCGGAACCGCCCGCGGCGGCCTCGGGAGCGGGCGACACCCCTCGCGTGCGCACCGCGTCCGCGTCCTCATCCCCGTCATCGTCCGCATCCCTCGCCGAGCCCGAGCCCGAATCCGGTTCCGGGGCCAAGCCCGAGCCCGGCACCGGCACGGCCGCCTCTGCCACCGCCACCGCCACGGCCGCCGCGTCGGCCCCCCGGCTCTCCTGGCTGCGCGGTGCCGCCCGCACGGACACAGCCGGGGACGGGACCGGGACCGGGGGCGACGGCACACCGCCCTCCCGGATCTCCCGGCCCATGGTCGCCGCCGCGGCGCTCGGGGGAGTGGTGCTGCTCGCGGCACCGTTCGTCATCGGCGCCGCGAGCAGGGACGACGGCGGCGGCGCCGCCACGTCCGAACGCGCCGCCGGGTATTCGGGTCCCGGCCGGTCGCCGGACGGGTTCGTGCCGAGCGCCGAGGCCCCGCAGGGCAAGCCGGGCACGCCCGGCGGCTCCCGGTCCACCGCGCCCGGCCGCGCCCCGGCGGGAGGCACGGCGTCCGGTGGCACCGTGCCGGCCGGGGTGGTGCCGGACGGTGCCGTGTCCCCGTCCGGTGCCGTGGCCGACGGGAGCGGCGGCGGCGAACCGTCCGGCGCCGGGGCGGCGGGGAAGTCCGGCACGGACACCGCGAAGGGTGGCGGCACGGGCGGGCAGCCCCGCCTCCCGGCCCAGCAGGACAAGCAGCCCGACACCGCGTACAAGGCCACGGCGGCGTACTCGGGCTACGGCGGCCCGCACTGCTCCTCCACGGGCGCCTCCTACACCGAGTACGGCGCCTCCAAGGCCGCCAACGACGACGATGAATGGACCACCCACACCGGGGGGTACGCGGGCAACGGCTGCTCCGGGCGCTTCCGTTCGCTCCCGATGAGCGGCGACTCAGGCGACAGCGTCAACAGCGCCCTGTGGGTGTTCCGGACCGGCGGTGTCACCCAGGGCACCTGCCATGTGAGCGTGTACGTCCCGGCCGACGGCGACATCCGGCACGTGGGCGGCGATCCGTCGTACTACACCCTGCACAACGGGTCGAGCGGGAGTGCCGCGGTGTTGTCCCGCGCCGAAGTCGACCAGGTCCCCCACCGCGGTCAGTGGGTGGCCCTGCCGTCCGTGAAGATCACCGGCGGAGTCCTCGCGGTGAAGCTGCACGACCGCGGCAAGGACTGGAACTCCAAGGGTTCCACGGACGCGCACCACGCGGTGGACGCCGTCCGCGCCGAGTGCGGTGCCTGACCGGGACCCGGCGGCCCCGGGCGGTGCCCCGCGCGGCCGCCCGGGTCAGGGACGGCGCTCGACCGTGGACTCCCGGACGACGAGTTCGAAGCCGGGCAGGATCCGGCGGGGGACCGGCGGGGTGCGCGCGGTGATGCGTTCCAGCACGCAGTCGACGGCGATCTGGGCGATGGCCTGCTTGTCGGGGGCGATGGTGGTCAGGGCGACGGCGGCGTAGCGGGCCTCCTCGATGTCGTCGAACCCGGCGACGGCGATGTCCTGGGGGACGCGCAGTCCGCGTTCGGCCAGGACGCGCAGGACACCGAGGGCGACCATGTCGTTGAAGGCGAACACGGCGTCGGGCCGCTCGCCGCGGTCGAGCAGGTCGGCCATGCCCGCCGCCCCGTCCTGGCGGTCGTAGCCGTCGGTGGCCACGACCAGCGCCTCCGGGGGTTTCATGCCCGCCGCTGTGTGCGCCTCCCGCCAGCCGCGCAGGCGCAGGTGGGCCGGTTCGCGCGCGCTCTCGCGGCGGGCGCCGAGGAAGGCGATGCGGCGGCGCCCGGTGTCGATCAGATGCTGGACGGCGGCGCGCGCCGCCGCCACGTTGTCGATGGCGATGTGGTCGAAGGGCGCGCCGTACTCGCGCTCCCCGAGGAGGACCAGCGGTGAGGGGTCCGTGCGGGAGAGCAGGTCCTCCCGCTCCATCCGGATCGGGCTGAGGATGAGACCGTCGATGATCTGGGCGCGGAAGCCCTGGCAGACGAGGACCTCCTTCTCCCGCAGCCCCGCCGTGTGGTCGAGCAGGACGGTGTAGTCCTGCCGTGCGGCGGCGTCGATGACCGCCCCGGCCACCTCGGAGAAGTAGGGGTTGCCCAGTTCGGGCACGGCCAGCGCGATGATGCCGGTGCGGCCGTTGCGCAGATGACGGGCGACGAGGTTGGGCCGGTAGCCGAGTTCGTCGATGGCCCGCTGCACCCGGGCGCGGGTGCGCGGGGCCACATGGACATAGTTGTTCACGACGTTCGACACAGTCTTGACGGAAACCCCGGCGCGCTGTGCGACGTCCTTCAGGCTGACGCCCACGGAACTCCTTCGGTCGGACGGCCATGGGCCGGGCGGGCTCCGGTGCCGGCGGTCAGTCCGGCTGCCGGGCGCGGCTGAGCAGCGTCTGCGCCAGCACCACGACCGCCAGGAACCCGCCGTTGACCGTGTCGGTGAACGCGGAGCCGTACTGGGAGAAGTAGTGGTCGATCAGGTTGTGGATGACGGCAAGCACCAGGACTCCGCTGACCGTCCCGCCCACCGAGCCGCTGCCGCCGGTCAGCAGCGTGCCGCCGATCACCACCGAGGCGATGGCGGTGAGTTCGTAGCCGACGCCGATCGTGGTGACGCCCGATCCCAGGCGGGCGCTCCCCAGCGCGCCCGCGGTCGCGGCGAGGGTGGCGGACAGGACGTAGACGAGGACCTTGGTGCGGGCCACGGGCAGGCCCATCAGGGTGGCCGCGTTCTCGTTGCCGCCCATCGCGGTCACGGTGGCGCCGAAGCGGGTGCGGGTGAGCAGCAGGGCGCCGAGGACGAACAGCGCGGCGACGACGAGCACCGGCACCCAGGTGCCCTCGCCCAGCCGCCGGAAGGGCGACCCCGCGGGGACCAGATAGGTGGTGGCGCCCTCGTCGGTCAGCGCCTGCAACAGCCCGCGGGCGCCCAGCAGTCCGGCCAGGGTGACGATGAACGGCGCCATCCGGGCCCGGGTGACGAGCAGCCCCTGCACCGTGCCCCACACCGCGCCGACCGCCAGCGGCAGGGCGATGGCCAGCCAGGTCCCGCCGGCGTGCGCGCCGTAGGCGGCGACGACCCCGCCCAGCGCGTACACGGACCCCACGGACAGGTCGATGCCGCCGGTGAGGATGACGAAGGTCATGCCCAGGGCCAGCAGCCACACGAAGGAGTTGTTGCCGAGGATGCTGGAGATGTTCGACCAGGTCGGGAAGGTGGAGGAGGTCGCCGAGGCGATGGCCACCATCAGGACCAGCACGGCCAGCGCGCCCCGGCGCTGGATGTGGGAGGCCACGCGCTCGCGGAGCGCGGCGGGCCGCGCCGCGTCGGGCGCGGACCGCGGCGGCGCGACGGGCCGCAGGGCGGACGGGCTCATCGGGTACCTCGCTCCTGTGAGGCGTAGACCGCGCAGCAGATGATGGCGGCCTCCACGAGCTGGGTGTAGGACGTGTGCACGTTGTGCTGGGTGAGTACGGCGGTGATGAGCTGCATGAACAGCGCGCCCGCCACCGTGCCGAGGACCCGGACCCGGCCGCCGGTCAGCGGGGTGCCCCCGACCACGACCGCGGTGATCGCGTTGAGTTCCATGTTGAGGCCCTGGTGGGCGGGGTCCGCCTCGGCGCCGTGGCCGACGATCATCGCGCCGGCGAGGGCCGCGAGGACGCCCGAGAGGACGTAGACGGTGACGAGTACGCGGCGTACCGGCAGCCCGGCCAGCTTGCTCGCCCGGCGGTTGTCGCCGATCGCGACCAACTGCCGCCCGAACGTGGTCCGGCGCACCAGCAGCGCGGTCAGCACGGCGCACGCCGCGGCGATCCACGCCATCAGGGGGACGCCGGCGAACCTGTCCGAGCCGAGGCTCAGCAGCCCGGCGTCCATGACGGGCTTGGCGGAGTTGCCGTTGACGAGTTCGGCGACGCCCCGCAGGCCGATCATGAGGGAGAGGGTGGCGACGATCGGCTGGATGCGGGCGAAGGCCACCATGGTGCCGCCGACCGCTCCCGAGACCGCGCCGAAGACCAGGGCGAGCAGTACCGCGAGCGGCGCGCCGTAGCCGAGGTAGAGGGGGACGACCGAGGCGGACAGGGCGATGACGGCGCCCACCGACAGGTCCACGCCCTCCGTCCCGATGACCAGGGCCATGCCGAGGGCGACGATCAGGGTCGGGGCGACCTGGAAGAGCTGGATACGGACGTTGCCCGCCGACAGGAAGGAGGTGTCCAGGGCGGCGGCCACGACGAACAGCACGACCAGCGCGGCGTAGACGCCGTACGCCTGGAGCAGCCGGGTCAGCCGGGCCCGGTCCCACCGGTTGGGGGCCGACCAGGTGGTGGGAGTCATCGGGGCTCCTCCTTGGTCACGGCGGAGCCCGATCCGGCTCCGGCGTCCGTATCGGGGGTGGTGCCGGTCGTGGCCGAGGTGGCGAGCGAGTCGAGCACGGACTGCTCGGTGACGTCCTCGCCCTGGAGGTGTCCGACGACCCGCCCGTCCTTGAGGACCACGATCCGGTCCGAGCCCTCGATCAGCTCCTCCAGGTCGGAGGAGATCAGCAGCACCCCGAGCCCCTGCCCGGCGAGTTCGTCGATGAGCGCCTGCACCTCCGCCTTGGCGCCCACGTCGATGCCCCGGGTCGGTTCGTCCAGGAGCAGCACCTCGGGATCCAGGCACAGCCAGCGGGCCAGGAGCACCTTCTGCTGGTTGCCGCCCGAGAGGTCGCTGACCTTCTGGTCGGGGCCGGACGCCTTGATGCGCAGCCGGTCCATGAAGAAGCGGACGACCTCGTCCTGCTTGGCCTGCGAGACCACCCCGGCGCGGGCCAGCCGGGGCAGCAGGGCCAGGGAGATGTTCTCCCGCACGGACAGGTTGGGCAGGATGCCCTCGGTCTTGCGGTCCTCGGCGAGCATGACGACACCCGCCTTGATGGCGGCGGCCGGGCTGCGCCGGGCCAGCGGTCTCCCGCCCACCTCGACGGTGCCGCCGTCGGTGGCCAGGGCGCCGGTGATGGCCTGGGCGGTCTCGCTGCGTCCGGCGCCCAGCAGCCCACCGAGCCCCACGACCTCGCCGCGGTGGATGTCCAGGCCGACCCCGTGCACCCGGTGCCGGACGGTCAGGTCCGCGGCCCGCAGCGCCGGCACGCCCTCGCGCCGGTCGTGCTGCTCGCCGCCGAACGCCGTGGCGCCCTTGGCCCGCACGGCGGACATCTCCCGGCCCAGCATCAGCGAGATCAGTTCGAGGCGTTCCAGGCCCGCCATGTCGCCGGTGTGCACGACCGCCCCGTCCCGCATCACGGTGACCCGGTCGCAGATGGCGTACAGCTCGTCGAGGCGGTGGCTGACGTAGACGACGGCGATGCCCTGCCGCTTGAGGTCGCGGATCACCGAGAAGAGGGTCTCCACCTCGCGTGGCTCCAGCGACGAGGTCGGCTCGTCCATGACGACCACCCGGGCGTCGATCTGCACCGCGCGCGCCAGGGCCACCATCTGCTGGGCGCCCAGGCCCAGGGAGCCCAGCGGCCGGGTGACGTCCACCTCCACGCCGTAGCGCCGCAGGGTCTGGGCGGCGAAGCGGTTCATGGCGCGTACGTCGACCAGGCCGAAGCGGCGCGGTTCGCGGCCCAGGCACAGATTGCGGGCCACCGACATCAGCGGGACGAGGTTGACCTCCTGGTAGATGGTCGAGATCCCGGCGGCCTGCGCCTCCAGCGGGTTGCGGAAGGAGCGTTCCGCACCCGCGTACCGGATCACCCCGGCGTCGGGGCGGTACACGCCGGTCATCACCTTGATCAGCGTCGATTTTCCGGCGCCGTTCTCGCCGATGAGGGCGTGCACCTCACCGGGGCGCAGGCGGAAGTCCACCCCGCGCAGGGCGTGGACGCCCGCGAAGTTCTTGTCCACCCCGGCGACGTCCACGATCCAGTCGCTGCGAGGTGCCGGGTCCTGCTGGACCAACGTCGTCCTCCTCATGCGGGCTGCCGGGGCAGCCGCCGGTCCGCCGGGCCGGCCGGAACCACCGCGGTCCGGCCCCGGCCCGTTCCGTCCGTGCCGTCGCGCAGCTCAGTACACGAGGCCCTGGTCGAGGGCCTGCTGGGCGTTGTCGTGCGTGAAGTGGCCGTCCTTGATGATGACCTTGGACTGCACACCGGTGTCGCCGTAGAAGTCCTGGAGGGCCTGGAAGGCGAGCGGGCCGAAGCGGGGGTTGGTCTCGATGTCGGCCACCATCTGGCCCGCGGCGACGTTCTTCACGGCCTGCTCGATGCCGTCGATGGAGACGACCTTGATGCCCTTGCCGGGCGTCTTGCCGGCCGAGCGGACGGCCTGGATGGCGCCGAGTGCCATCTCGTCGTTCTCCGCGTACACCGCGTTGATGTCGGAGTGGGACTGGAGCAACTGCTCCATGACCTTCTGGCCGTCGGTCTGGGCGAAGTTGCCGGTCTGCGAGGCCACCACCTTCATCTTCGGGTACTTGGCCTTGACCTGGTCCTGGAAGCCCTTGGTCCGGTCGGTGGTGACGTTGTTGCCGGGGGTGCCGGTCAGGATGGCGACGTGCGCCTCGCCGCCGGTGGCCCCGGCGAGGTCGTCGGCCGCGAGCTGCGCCTGGTGGTAGAAGTCCGAGCCGATGAAGGCCATGAAGTCCGTGCACGCGGTGCCGCCGACCGTGCGGTCGATGGTGAGCACGGGGATCTTGGCGGACTTCGCCTTCGCCAGGGCCGGGCCGAGCCCGTCGGAGTTCTCCGGGGCGACGATCAGGGCCTTGGCGCCCTGCGCGATCATGTCCTCGATCTGCGAGTTCTGCGCGTTGACATCGGCGTTGGCGTTGCGCTGGATGAGCTTGACGCCGAGCTTCTTCGCCTGCTGCTCGATGCTCTTGGTCTCGGTCGCGCGGAACGGATTGCTGGTCGACTCCGACTGCGAGAAACCGACGACCGTCTTGCCGTCGGTGAGGTCGAGCCTGGGCACACCGCCGTTGTACGTCTTGTACGTGCAGCCGGGGCCCTTCGCGGCCGGTGAGGCGACCTGCTGCGAGGCCGCGGCGTTGTCGTTCGCCGCCGCGGAGGAGGAGCCGCCGCCGGAGTCGGACGAGCCGGACTTGGTGCATCCGGTGGCGGCCAGACACAGCCCGGCGGCCAGCACTGCGGCAGTGAGGGTCTTGGCTTGAACGTTCACGCGCCGATCACATCCTCAACGGGGTGGACGAAGGGGCGGGGCGGAGGAGAGCAGGGGCCGCCCTGGGCCCTCGCAGGGCGAAGGCAGAACCGACAGGCGGGCTTTGCAACGTTGTAGACATTGCGGGAACGCCGAAGCGGATGTCAACCCGCTGTAAACAACTCCTCGTCGGAGGTGACGGCGGCGCCGGACGGCGGCCGGGCGGGCGCTCCGGCGGCCCTCCCGGCGGCCGAACGCACCCCTCGCGAAGCGGCCAACTCCCCTGTGATCAGCGGGAACTGCCGCGCAATCGGCATGCCGGACAGCGCTGCCACGGCAATCGCGTACGAGGGGTGGACACCCGGAACGGCGCTGTGCTGTCATGTGGCTGCTCGCGTTTACAACGTTGTCAGGCGCCTGTCGCAGCCGAGGTGCCGCCACCGCGTCGGGGTGAGGCGGACCGAGGCGCTGCGGCGTTCCGGCCGGACGCCTCCGGGCCGCGCCGCGACCTCCTCCGGGGTCCGCGCGCCCGGCCGGCCACCGCCATGTGACGTTGCGTCAGACAGCTCCACGGCACAACGATCCGGCCAGCGCGCCCCCCACCTTCAAGACCCCGCCTCAGGTCCCACGCCCGCCCCCACGCCCCACGGCCCTCCCTCACCCAAGGCCCCTGCCCCCACAACCCCCGCCCAGCCCGCACCCGTTGGACACGGTCCTCGAACAGGAAGGGCAGCCCATGGAACGCCGTACGTTCCTGACCGGCTCCATGTCCGCCGCCGGCGCCGCAGCCCTGGCCGGCGCCCCCTCGACCGCCCACGCCTCCGCCGACACCTCCGCCCACGCCTCGGCCCCGCCGAGCCCGGCCGGGCCGACCGTCGCCGCCCGCCCCCACTACACCGCCAACCGGGCCCCGCTGCGGCCGGAGCCGTTCCTGCGGCTGCCGCCCGGCAGCATCACGCCCAAGGGATGGCTGCGCGCCCAGCTCGACCTGCAACTGGACGGACTGAACGGGCGCATGCCCGAGGTGTCCGACTACCTCGACGAGCGGACCAGCGGCTGGTCCGTCGCCGACCGCGACGGCTGGGAGGAACTGCCCTACTGGCTGCGGGGGTTCGGCGACCTCGGCTATGTCACCCAGGACAGCCGGGTGCTGGAGACCACCCGCGCCTGGATCGACCGCATCCTCGCCACCCGGCAGCCCGACGGCTTCTTCGGCCCCGCCCGCCTGCGCACCGCCCTCGGCGGCGGCCCGGACTTCTGGCCGTACATGCCGGTCCTGGACGCGCTGCGCACCTGGCACGAGTACAGCGGCGACGACCGGGTCGTACCGGCCCTGACCGGCTGGCTGAAGTACCTCCACACCCAGCCCGGCACCCTCTTCGGACAGGGCTGGGGCGCGGCCCGCGTCGGCGACACCATCGACACCGCCTACTGGCTCTACAACCGCACCGGCGACGACTGGCTGCTCGACCTGGTGCGCACCATGCACACCCACAGCGCCGACTACACGCACACCATCCCGACCTGGCACAACGTCAACCTCGCCCAGGGCTTCCGGGAACCCGCCCAGTACGGGGTGCTGGCCGGCGACGACTCCTTCCTCGGCGCCACCCACCGGGTGTACGACACCGTCATGGCCCGCTACGGCCAGTTCCCCGGCGGCGGTTTCGCCGCGGACGAGAACGCCCGCCCCGGCTACCACGACCCGCGCCAGGGCTTCGAGACCTGCGGCATCGTCGAGTTCATGCACAGCCACCAGTTGCTCGCCCGGATCACGGGGGACACCGTGTGGGCCGACCGCTGCGAGGACCTGGCCCTCAACATGCTGCCCGCCGCCTTCGACCCGCGGCAGAAGGGCACCCACTACGTCACCGCCGCCAACAGCGTCCAGCTGGACAACGTTGCCAAGTCGCACGGTCAGTTCGACAACGACTTCGCCATGCAGGCGTACCGGCCCGGCGTCCACGACTACCGCTGCTGCCCGCACAACTACGGCATGGGCTGGCCCTACTACGCCGAGGAGATGTGGCTGGCGAGCCTCGACGGCGGCCTGTGCGCCTCCCTGTACGGCGAGTCCACCGTGCGCGCGAAGGTGGGCGACGGCACCACCGTGACCGTGACCGAGCAGACCGGGTACCCCTTCGACGACACCGTCACCCTCACCGTGTCCGCGCCGCACGCCGTCACCTTCCCGCTCCACCTCAGGGTGCCGGGCTGGTGCCGCGAGCCCTCCGTCCGGCTGGCCGGGCGGCCCGTGCCGGTCCGGCGCAGCGGCGGCCACCTCGTCGTGGACCGGCGCTGGCGCGACGGCGACCGGCTCGTGCTGCGGCTGCCCATGCGCACCCGGGTGCGCACCTGGCACGGCAGCGCCGGCGCCGTCTCCGTCCACCACGGCCCGCTCACCTACTCCCTGCGCATCGAGGAGGAGTGGCGCCGCACCGGCGGCAGCGACGCCTGGCCGGAGTACGAGGTACGCCCCCGCTCGCCGTGGAACTACGCCCTGGAGCTGGACGCCCGCGACCCCGCCCGGTCCTTCGCCGTGGAACGCACCCGCGCCCGCGCCGCCAACCCCTTCACCCACTCCGGCACCCCCGTGCTCCTGCGGGCCAAGGGCCGCCGCCTGGACGGCTGGACGCGCGACGACCAGGACGTCGTGGCCCCGCTCCAGCAGAGTCCCGCCCGCACCACCCGGCCCGTCGAACATCTCACCCTGGTCCCGGCCGCCGCCGCCCGGCTGCGCGTCACCGCCTTCCCGACCGCCGCCGCCAGGGGCAGGGCGAAGGAATGGGCCGCCGTCACGGCCTCCTTCAGCGGCGTCGACAGCCCGCAGGCCCTGCTCATGAACGCGGATGTCGAACCGTCCGGCTCCTACGACCAGTCGGTGCCGCGCTTCACCTGGTGGGACCGGACCGGCACCGAGGAGTGGATCCGGTACGACTACGCCGAACCGGTCCGCGTCGGCGCGGTGGCCGTGTACTGGTACGACGACACCGGCCACGGCGCCTGCCGCGTCCCGGAGTCCTGGCGCCTGGAGCACCGCGGCACCGACGGCGTCTGGCGGCCCCTCGGCGAGAGCGCCGCCCACGGCACCGCCACCGACCGCTTCAACCGGCTCTCCTTCCCGGCGGTCACCACCACCGCCCTGCGCATCACGGCGCACCTGAAGACCGGGTTCTCCGGCGGCCTGCTGGCCTGGCGCACCGAGTCCTGAGGACCGGGTGCCGGACCGCCGCAGAACCCCGGGCCCGCCACGGACGGCAGCACACCGCACGGCCGTACCGCCGCACAGCCGTCCGGCGGGGGCCCCTCCCACCGCACCGACGAAAGGTGAAACTCCTTTGAGTCCCGGAAGAATGACCCCCGGCAGCACCCGCACCCCCGCCACCCGGCGACTGGCCGCCCTGGCACCGCTGCTCCTGGGCGCCGCCCTGCTGACCCCGGCCTCCCTCGCCCAGGCGGAGTCCGCCACCGCGTCCGCCGCCGCCCCCGCGCAGGGGCTGCGCAGCGACTGCTACCTCAGCTCCGACAGCACCTCACTGGACTTCGCCACCTACACCAGCACCGGGATCCAGCCCTCCCTGAACGTCAAGGACCTCATCCCCACGCTGCGCGGCTGCGCCGGGTCCACCCTGAACGTCGCCGCGCACTGGACGGGCACCCTGGACGTGCCCGCCGGGGGCGCGTACACGTTCTACATCAAGGGCGACAACGGCTTCCGCCTGTCGCTCGACGGCGCGAGCGTCATCGACCACTGGACGACCGACTGGGACGTGCCCACCCAGTCCCAGCCCGTCACCCTGACCGCCGGGCGGCACCAGCTCGCCTTCGACTACAACCAGGGCAACGGCGGCGCCTACATCCAGACCGAGTGGTCCGGCCCCGGCTTCGACCGGCAGCCCGTCCCGGACTCCGCGCTGCACGTCCCGGACGACTACGCGCCCCTCGACCTGGCGAGCACCGTGGACACCACCGGCCGCAAGGCCGTGGTCCGGCTGCCCGGCCGGGTGGACGCGCTGCCCGCGGACCTGACGAAGCACCTGTCGGTGATCGCCGGGGGACAGCGCTGGACACCGGCCGTGGCAACCGACCCGCACGACCGCTCGGCGCTGGTCCTCACCGCCGCCGCCAAGGACACCCCCGCGGCCATGAAGTCCGACGTCCGGATCAGCTACGACGGCAAGGGCGGTCTGAACACCTCCGCCGGTCCGCTGGGCGTCTTCTCCAGCCTGGCCCGGAACAACTCCACCTGGTACTTCGCCACCCAGTGGGCCAAGGACGTCTCCCCGTCCAACGCGCTGCCCGACTACCCGCGCCCGCAGCAGACCCGCGGGCAGTGGGCCAACCTCAACGGCACCTGGCAGTTCCAGGCCACCGCGCAGGACGCGCCGCTGCCCCGGGGCAGGCTCAGCGGGAAGATCCTCGTGCCCTACCCGATGGAGGCGCCGCTGTCCGGTGTCGCCGAGCACCACGACTGGTCGCTGTACCAGCGCACCTTCAAGGTCCCGGCCGGCTGGCGGGTCGGCTCGGGCAACCGGCTGCACCTGAACTTCGGCGCGGTCGACTACGAGGCGTGGGTGTACGTCAACGGCAAGCCGGTGGCCCACCACACCGGCGGCTACGAGGCGTTCACCGCCGACATCACCGACGCGGTCACCCGCCACGGCGACCAGAGCGTACTGCTCAAGATCAAGGACACCACCGACGCCACCCAGCAGGCGACCGGCAAGCAGTCCCGCGACCCCAGCGGCATCTGGTACACCCCCACCTCCGGCATCTGGCAGACGGTGTGGATGGAGCCGGTGCCCGAGAAGAGCGTCGACTCGCTCGTGCTGACCCCGGACGTGAAGAGCGGCACCGTGTCGGTCACCGTGCGCCCGAGCGCGGGCACCGGGCGCACCGCCCGGGTCACCGCCACCGCGTACGACGGCCACCGGCGCGTCGGCTCGGTCTCCGGCCGCGCCGGCACCGCCCTCACGCTGCGTGTCCCGCACGCCAAGCTGTGGAGCCCGGACAGCCCGTTCCTCTACGACCTGAAGGTCACCCTGGACGACGGCCGCTCGCACGACAGCGTCGGCTCGTACTTCGGGATGCGGTCGGTCTCGATCGCCAAGGCCGGCGGCGTCAACAAGATCGAGCTGAACGGCAGGCCCACCTTCCTGCTGGCCACCCTCGACCAGGGATTCTGGCCCGACGGCATCTACACCGCCCCGACGGACGCGGCGCTCAGGTCCGACCTCCAGCTGCACAAGCAGCTCGGGTTCAACACCGTACGCAAGCACATCAAGGTGGAACCGGCCCGCTGGTACTACTGGGCCGACCGGCTCGGCCTGCTGGTCTGGCAGGACATGCCCAGCCGCAACACCGACAAGGCGAGCGCCGCGAGCAACGCGGAGTTCGACAAGGAGGTGCACGAGATCGTCGACCAGCACATCAGCAGCCCCTCCGTGGTCATGTGGACGATGATGAACGAGGGCTGGGGCGAGCAGAGCAAGCAGTCCACCGGTGAACTCGCCGACGCCGTCAAGCGCCAGGACCCCGCGCGCCTGGTCGACGCCCACTCGGGTGTCAACTGCTGTGCCTCCAAGGGCGATTCCGGCCGCGGTGACGTGATCGACCACCACCTCTACCACGGACCGGCCAACCCGGCGCCGGACGCCACCCGGGCCGCCGTCGACGGAGAGCACGGCGGGTACTCGCTCACCGTCCCCGGCCACATCGCCGGGGTCGCGGGCGGCCAGGACTACGGTGACGGCCCCGCCGACATCGCCGAGATGACCAGGACGTACGTGGAGAACACGAGTCAGCTGATCCCCAACGCGAGCGCCGGACTGTCCGGTTCGGTCTTCACCCAGATCAGCGACGTCGAAGGTGAGCTCAACGGTCTGATCACCTACGACCGGGCCGTCCTGAAGGTCTACCCCGACCAGGTCAGGGACATCAACCGGCGGCTGATCGCGGCCGGGGCCGCGGCGGGCGGCACCGCCCGCTGACAGCGGCGGGAACAGCGGCAGGACAGCAGGGTGCGGGACCGGTCACCGGTCCCGCACCCCTCGCCGTGCCGTGCCGTGCTGTGCTGTGCTCAGTTCACATAGACCTCCGCCCGGTCGACGCTCACGAAGGACGCCTTGGACTGCCCGTCGTGCTCACCCGTGACCCGCACCCGCAGGGTGTGCCGTCCGGAGGGCAGCCGCGGACTGAGGTACTGGAGGGTCTCCCCGGTGCGGATCGCGCCGTAGTAGTCCAGCCGTTGCTCGGGACCGCCGTCGATGCTCAGCGCCGCGTAGCCGTTGCCCGTGTCCCGTACGGACAGCAGCGCGATCCGGGTGCCGGTGAAGGTGAACGTGGCGGTGTTCTGCGCCCGGTCGCTCCAGTGGTCGTCGCCCCAGAAGCACTGCACGGCGCAGCCGGACCCCGAGTTCCAGGCGCCGGTGTAGGCGACGCTCCCGGGACCGTTCGAACGGCCGTCGTCGTTGATCCAGTAGGCGCCCGGACCCGGGTCGCCGGACGGCAGGTCCTGGGTGGCGCCGGTGGCGAGCGGCACGCCGAGGTCGGGGCTGCCGTCCGCGTGCCAGGTGATGCGCTGCGCCCGGGTGGTGCGGTCGCCGTAGGTGTAGGCCGAGGTGGTCTTGGCGTGGTAGACGATCCAGTCCTCGGTGCCGTCCGGCGAGCGGAAGAAGGCGTGGTGCCCGGGGCCGTACACCCCGTGGGCGTCGGCGCGGGAGAAGACCGGGCCCTGGTGCTGCGTCCAGTTGCCGGGCACCAGCGGATCGGCGCCGGACGGCAGCGACATCATCCATACCTGGTAGTCGGGCTTGCCCGTGTCGCAGGTCGAATACGTCATCCAGGTGCGGCCATTGCGGTACAGGAACTCCGGGCCTTCCCGGACCTCCGGGCAGCCGCCGGCGCCGTTGATCGCGACGGCGTCGCCCGAGACGGTGTACGGGTTCGACAGCGGCGCGATGTTGAGACCGTTGTGCTGGTACGCGTTGATGCCGCTGTAGGCCAGGTAGAGACGGCCGTTGTGCTGGAGGATGCCCGGATCGATGGCGAAGTCGGAGGCGTGGTTGGGCGGCGCCAGCTTCGCCTTGAAGTGGTAGGGCCCGGCCGGGTCGTCCCGGTCGGACTCCGCGACGTAGATCCGGTGGTGGTCGTCGGTGCCGTCGTCGGCGGTGTAGTACAGGTACCAGCGGCCGTCGAAGCGGTAGAACTCCGGTGCCCAGATGTCCCGGTCGCGGGAGGCGTCCGTGTCGGTCCAGACGGTGACCGGATCGGCGGTCAGCAGGGTGCTCAGGGACGGCGAGCGCCACATGCGGATGCTGCCGCCCTGGGTGGTGGTGAGGTAGTAGTTCCCGTTCCAGTACGTCATGAACGGGTCGGGGCCGGTGTTGAGCGGGTTGCGGAACGTGCCCGCGGCGGCGGCGCGTTCGGCCGTCGCCGCGGCGGCGGGGTGCACCGCGCCCGCCCCGGCCAGCAGCAGTCCGAGCGCGGCCAGCAGGCCGAGCAGGCGCAGGCGGAGTGTGCGCCGGTGCCGGTGTGGGGGAGGCGGTGTCCGGTGGAGTCGTGTGCGCATGGGGGGCTCCTTCTCGGGGACCGTGGTGCGCGGAGCGCGAAGGTGCTTTTCATCGTTGCAATGTCGACGGTGCGCCACCGTAGGACGGTGCTGAAAGGCCGTCAAGGCAGCGTGGCGGCCGGTCGGCGGGCCGGGGCGAGGCGGCCCCGGCGCACGGGCGGGGTGTTTTCGCTGGACATGGCTTGCCAGAGCGGAGCCCGGCCCCGTATAACGTTGGAAATCCGGTACCGGGCCGGCCCGCCGGACGGCCGGTGCGCCGGGCCCGGCTGTCGGGCGGGGGCGGGGTGGCCGTCGGCCCGGGGGCCCTGCCCCGGACGGGGAGGAACAGCGTGCGGGTGAGCCTGAAGGACGTCGCGTCGCACGCGGGTGTCTCCATCAAGACCGTCTCCAACGTGGTCAACGACCATCCGCACGTCAGCCCGGCGATGCGGGCACGGGTGCAGAAGTCCATCGACGAACTCGGCTACCGCCCCAACCTCACCGCCCGGCATCTGCGCAAGGGCAGGACCGGGATCGTCGCCCTCGCCCTGCCCGAACTGGGCAACCCCTACTTCGCCGAACTGGCCGCCGAGGTGGTCGACGCGGCCGCCGCGCACGACTACACCGTCCTGCTCGACCACACCGGCGGGCGGCGCGACCAGGAGGCCCTGGTCAGCCAGGGCTTCCGGGCCAGGGTGATCGACGGGCTGATCCTGAGCCCCATCGAGCTGGAGGCCGAGGACCTGCGCGCGCGGGCCGAGCCGGTCCCGCTGGTGCTGCTCGGCGAGCGCGAGTACGACCTGCCCTACGACCACATCGCCATCGACAACGTCGCCGCCGCCCGCGAGGCGGTGCGGCACCTCATCTCGCTCGGGCGGCGCGACATCGCGTTCCTGGGCGCGCGGCGCGGTCGCAGCCAGCCCGCCCATCTGCGGCTGCGCGGCTGGCGTGAGGCGCTGGACGCGGCCGGACTCGTCGCCGACCACCGGCTGGTGGCGGCCACCGACGGCTGGGGGCACGCCGACGGGGCGGCGGCCATGGCCCGGCTGCTGGACGCCGGGCACCGGCCCGACGCGGTGTTCGCCTACAACGACCCCATCGCCATCGGCGCCATGCGCGTCCTGGCCGAACGCGGGCTGCGCGTCCCCGAGGACGTCGCCGTGGTCGGCTTCGACGACGTGGTCGAGGGCCGGTTCGGCGCCGTCACCCTCACCTCGGTCTCACCCGACAAGGCGTCCATCGCCAGGATGGCGGTGGAGTCGGTGCTGTCCCAACTGGACGGCGCGCCCCGGGGAGAGGCCCGCCGCATCCACGCCGGCTACCGCCTGGTCCGCCGGGAGAGCACCCTCGGGTCGGACGCCCCGCCGCCCACTCCGGCCTGACCCGCCGTAGAGCGGAGCCGTCAGCCGTCAGCCGTCAGCGGTCAGCGTCAGCGGTCAGCGGTCAGCCGTCAGCGGTACGGCTGTGCAGACGGCGCGGCCACGGCCACGGACAGCCGGGTGCCGAGCCGCACACCGGCCGCGTCCCGCCCGCCCGCATGGCCGCACGGCCGGTCAGCGGCTGGTGCCGAAGTCCTGCGTCCAGTAGCCGCCGGGCTGGGCCAGGCCCACACCGATCTCCTTGAACGCGCAGTTGAGGATGTTGGCCTTGTGTCCGGGGCTGTCCATCCAGGCCGCCATGACCTGCGCCGCGCTGGTGTAGCCGTAGGCGACGTTCTCGCCGTAGGTGCTCCAGGTGTATCCGGCGGCGGTGATCCGGTCGCCGGGCGCGGATCCGTCGGACCCGGTGTGCGACATGTTCCGGTGGGCCGCCATGTCCTCGCTGTGTGCCTGGGCGGCCGCCGCGAGGGCCGGGTTGGCGGTCAGCGCCGAGCAACCCGCCTTCGCCCGCTCGTTGTTGACGAGCGCCAGGATCTGGGCGGCGGAGTCCGACGGAGCCGAGGCGCCGGGCGCCGGGCTGGCGGAGGCGGTGGGGGACGCGGGGGTGGTGGTGGCGGGCGCGGTGGGCCGGGCGGTGTGCGAGGCGGCCGGTGAGGCGGCGGCGGCGCCGTGGTGCTTGGCGGCGGAGCCGGGCGCGGCGGGCGCGGGGACGGTGGGTGCGGCGGAACGGCGGGCCGACGACGCGTCGCGCGGGTGCGGCGCGGCCGGGGTGCCGGGGGAGGACGACGCGGCCGGTGAGGAGGGCGCGGACGCTCCGGGCAGGGACGTACCCGCACCGGCGGTCGGGGACGGGGTGGCGGGAGCCGGCCTGCCGCTCGCCGTGCCGGGTGCGGAGCCGCCCCACGCGGACGGGTTCCACTGGACCGAGGGGATCTCCTCGGCGACGCGGTGCGTCTGTTGCGTTCCGCCGCCCGGCCAGCCGCCACAGGCCAGGGCGGCGGAGGGGATGCCGACGACGCCCACGGCGACGGCGGCGACGGCTATCCGCCGGTGGTACTGATGCTTGCGATGCTTGCCCATGCGTGACCTCACTCGGTAGTCGCCGAGCGCCTTCCATCGGGCGGCTCCGTGCGGAGCGCGCCTTCTGAACTGCGGCGATGCCTGCGAGTGGTCATCTTGGGACGGCGTCGAGCAGGGATGCAAAGGGCTGCGCTACTACGCTGCCTCGTAGCGCCGCGCGGCCTTGCGGAGCCGTCGCGGTACGTGCTGATCAGCGGTGCCCACCCGGTGCGGGGGCCTGGTCACGCGTCAGAAGCCCTCGGTGCGCGGGGAGGAGGAGAAGGGCGGCGCGCGGAGCGCCGACCCGCCGCGCACCGC
The DNA here is from genome assembly GCF_058344915.1 of Streptomyces sp. PL-25. Lineage (NCBI taxonomy): Bacteria > Bacillati > Actinomycetota > Actinomycetes > Kitasatosporales > Streptomycetaceae > Streptomyces > Streptomyces sp. PL-25. The sequence goes on along the minus strand of NZ_CP136997.1, from coordinate 275,891 downwards.
CTCCCGCATCCGCATCAAGCCGGACAAGTCCCCTATGTCACCGGTGCGGCGCCTACTAACCGCGGGGCGTAGTAGCCGGACGCGCTGTGATCGATGTCACGGCCCCTGGGGCGCCGCAGCCGTACGGGCAGGGGGAGGTGTCCATTGCTGATGAGCGACCGCAGCGACCGCAGCGGCCGCAACCGGTCGGCGGACACGGCGAGTTCGATGCCGGGGAACCGGTCGAAGGGCCGGCGCAGGGTGGTGGCGGCCTCCATGCGGGCGAGCGGCGCGCCGAGGCAGGAGTGCACGGCCGTACTCGAACGCCATGTGGTCCTTGACCGGGCGGGTGACGTCGAAGCGGTCGGCGCCGGGCCCGTGCCGGTCGGGGTGGCGGTTCGCGGCGGCGTAGGAGGCGAGGATGGCGTCACCGCGCGGGATGATCTGGCCGCCGGGCAGCGGGATGTCCTTGACGGCGTAGCGCAACGGCAGGTGTTTGACGGCGGGTTCGTGCCGCAGTCTCTCCTCGACTACGTCGGACCGGTCGGCCTGCCCGGCGCGGACGCGGGCGAGTTGCCAGGTGTCACGGAGCAGCGCGGTGACGGCCCGGTCGATGGCGTTGACGGTGGTCTCGTACGCGGCGGAGAGCATCAGCGGCAGGGTGTCGCGCAGTTCGGTGCCGGACAGGCCGCCGCCGTCGCCCCTCGTCGCGGGCCGCGACCAGCAGGGAGGTCATGTCGTCGGCCGGCTCGCGCCGTTCGAGGGCGATCAGCTCCTTTCAGGTCCGCGAACGCGGCGGCGCCGTTCGCGGCGGCCTGCTCGGCGGTGAGCGTGGTGTCGAAGATGCCGTCGACCCCGGCCCGGAATCCGTCGCGACGGCTCTCGGGCACGCCCATGAGGCGGCTGATCACCGCGATCGGCAGCGGATGGGCGAAGCGCGCCCGCAGATCGGCGCCCTCTCCGGCGGCCAGCGCGGCCAGCGCGTCCAGGAGCGCGGCGACCGTGGACTCGGCACCGGGGCGCGGCGCTTCGATGCGGCGGGCGCCGAACGCGGGGGCGATCATCCGGGGCAGCCTGCGGTGGTCGGTGCCAAAGGCGGTGAACATGCTGTCCGCCGTGCCCCACAGGGCGAGCGGCCGGGCGGCGGCGGTCCCGGAGAGGGCGGTCCGGTGCCGGACGGCGTCCTCGGAGACGTCGGGGCTGGTCAGCAGTCGTTCGAGGAGCGCGGGGTCGGTGACGGCCCACGCACTCACCCCGAGGATGGCCACCCGGGCGCCGGCTCCCCGGGCGCGTGACGCCCGGTCTTCGGCGTGGTGGTCGGAGCCGGTGGGGTCCAGGACGATCACGGGCTGCTCGGACACGAGCGCGTCTCCTTCGGCGGAGGGACCACGTCCACGGACGCGCGGACCGCTCGGGCGGCCGGGGTGCCCGGGACCTCAGGTGAGGACGCCCCGGTATGTCCGTGACAGTGCGCCTCGGCGGCCCGGCGTGTTCCGCGCGGAGCCTTTCGTGCCCCGGGCGCCGGGCGGTGAAATCGGTTCGCGCGGAGCGGTTGCGCAGCGGCAGGCTGGTCCCATGGACCATGCGGAGGTGCTGCTCGTCGCAGGACGGGCCGGAGTCGGCAAGACCACGGTGGGATGGGAGGTCTCGGCGCTGCTGCGGGGCGCGGACGTCGCGCACGCGGTCATCGACGGGGACTTCATGGGACAGGTGCACCCGGCGCCGCCCCAGGACCCCGACCGGGCGCGGATCACCGAGGCGAGCCTGACCGCGGTGTGGGCCAACTTCGCACGGCACGGCTACCGTCGGCTGGTCTACACGAACACGCTCAGCGTGCTCACGGAGACGGCCGGCATGTTCCGGCGGGCGCTGGGCGCGGACGTACGGATCGTACGGGTCCTGCTCACCGCCTCCGACGCCACCGCCCGCGAGCGCCTGGTGCGCCGGGAGATCGGCTCGGAGCTGGAGCGGGAACTGACGGGCAGCGCCCGCAAGGCACGGCTGCTGGACCGGTACGCGCCCGCGGACACCGTCCGGGTGGCCACGGACGCGAGGACCGTGGCGGACATCGCCCGCGAGGTGGTGGCCGCCACCGGCTGGGCCGGACAGGACCGGCCCGCGCGGCCGCCCGCGTGACGCCCTCTCGCGGCGCCCCGGGGCCCGGGGCGCCGCGAGAGGCTCAGAACGCGCCGAACGCGGCGGCGTACCGGATCGTGCCGGCCGGAACCGGGCGGGCGTCGTCGAGGGGCAGGGCCATCATCGCCTCGTCGGGCACCTCGAAGGGGGCGCGGATGCCGAAGCGGGAGGCCGGGGTGAAGCCGAACCGCGGGTAGTACGCGGGGTGGCCGAGGACGACGACCAGGCGCTCGCCCCGGGCGCGTGCGGCGTCCAGGGCGGCGCGGACGGCGGCGGAGCCGGCGCCGGTGCGCTGGGCCGCGGGCAGCACCGCGCAGGGGGCCAGGGCCAGCGCGGGCCGGTCGCCGATGTGGCACCGGGTGAGCAGCGCGTGCCCGGTCACGGTGCCGTCGGGAGCGGTGGCCAGCAGGGAGAGCCCGTCGATCCAGGCGGTGGGATCGGTGCGCAGCGCGTCGACGAGGTCGGCCTCCGCCGGGGTGGGGAAGGCGGCGAGGTTGACGCCGCGCACGGCGGCGGTGTCGGCAGCGGTCTCGGGCCGGGTGGTCCAGTCGGTCATGGGGTCCACGGTACTCACGCGGCGGTGGTCGGCCGCAGGCGCTCCCGGTACTCCCGGGCCGCTGCCATCAGCGCGTCGAGGGCGTCCCTGGTGCGCGCGAGCTCGGCGATGTGCGCGGAGAGCCGGTCGCGCTCCTGCGCCATCCGCTCCAGCGCGGTGTCGGAGTGCTCCTCGCTGGGCGCGTCGACGCACGGCAGGAGTTCGGCGATGGTGCGGCTGGACAGCCCCGCGGCGTACAACCGCTGGATGAACGCCACCCGTTCGACCTCCACCTCGGTGTAGTGCCGCTGCCCACCGGTGCTGCGGGAACTGCTCAGCAACCCCTGCTCCTCGTAGTACCGCAAGGACCTGACGCTGACCCCCGTGCGCGACGCGAGCTCCCCGATCCGCATACGATCCTCACCTCTGTGACCTGCGGCACAACACTTGCCTCTGACGTCAATGTGAGGTTCTAGCGTAGCCGTCGTGCCCGAGAGCCGGGCACGGCAGAGCACGACGGAGTCCTGACATGACGACCCTCTTCGACAGCTACCGGCTCGGGGACCTGACCCTGCCCAACCGGGTGGTGATGGCCCCGATGACCCGGGTGCGGGCCGCCGCCGGGGGACTGGCGACGCCGTCGATGGCGGCGTACTACGCCCAGCGGGCGACGGCCGGACTGATCGTGTCCGAGGGGGTGCAGCCGAGCCTGGTCGGACAGTCGAACCCGGGGACACCGGGGCTGCACACCGACGAACAGGTCGAGTCCTGGCGTCCCGTGACCGCGGCCGTGCACGCCAACGGCGGCCGGATCTTCGCGCAGATCATGCACGGCGGGCGGGTCTCGCACCCCGACACGACCGGGATGCGGCCGGTGGGACCCTCGGCCGTCGCCGCGACCGGCGACGTGTTCACCCCCTCCGGGCCGCGCCCCGCACCCGTGCCGCGCGCCCTGGACACCGCCGAAGTGCCCGAGCACGCCCACGCGTACGCCCGAGCGGCCCGCCGAGCCGTGGACGCCGGTTTCGACGGTGTGGAACTGCACGGTGCCAACGGCTATCTGATCTCGCAGTTCCTCTCCTCCAACGCCAACCTCCGCACCGACCGCTACGGGGGCCCGGTCGCCCACCGGATCCGCTTCGCCGTCGAGGCGGTGTCCGCGACCGTCGACGCGGTGGGCGCCGCCCGGACCGGCATCCGGCTCTCCCCGGGCGGCACCTTCTGGGGCGTCGAGGAGCGTGACGTCCTGGAGCTGTACACCGCGCTCCTGGGCGAGCTGGCCCGGCTCCGTGTGGCCTACGTCCACCTGGAGGCAACGGCCGGTGAGGACCTGCTCCGGGAGCTGCGCCGGGCCTGGCCCGGCACCCTCGTCATGAACCCGGTGCTGCCGATGGGGGCCAGGCAGACCGGCCGCGCCGACGCCGACCACTGGCTCGGGCTGGGCGCCGAACTCATCAGCTTCGGCCGCGGTTTCATCGCCAACCCCGACCTGGTCGAGCGGCTGCGCACCGGCGTCCCCCTGGCCCCCGTCGACGAGAGCACGTACTACCAGGGCGGCGACGCCGGATACCTCACCTACCCCGCCCACCGGTACACGGCGGCGGGCTGACCGCCCGCACCGGCGCGGTGCGGCGGCGCCGAGGCGGCCTCCGCGCCGGCGCCGGACCGCGGGACGGTGCGCCCGGTGGCGTCCCCGCCCCTCAGCGCGGCAGGGAGGCGGTGTCCTCCCTGACCCGGTCCAGCAGGGCGGCGGGGGCGGGCACGCCCTGGAGGGCCGGGAGCATCAGCTGCCAGAAGGCGGTCAGCCGGTCCTCGATGAGACGCCGTTCGTCCAGCGCGTCGGACAGCGTGTGCAGACCGAAGAAGGCGGACACCAGGGTCGTCGCGTCCCGGACCGGCTCGGCCCCCGCGGCGAGTGCCCCTTCCGCACGGGCCTCGTCTAGCAGGTGCTCCACTGTGGCGATCCAGTCCAGGAACGGCGGGGGCATCTCCACGTTGATCGACCGGCGTTCGGCCCACAGCCGCGCGCCCGCGCGGACGAACACGTCGTCGCGGAAGGCGCGGGCGACCGCGTAACTGAGCCGCACCAGCCTCTCCAGCGCGGGCGCGCCCACGTTCTCGTGGCGGGCGATCAGTGCGGGCCAGGCGGCGAAATGCGCCTCGACCACCGCGCGCGCCAACTGCTCCTTGCCCGCGTAATGGAAATAGATGGCGCCGCTGGTCCGGGCGGACAGTTCGCTGATGTCGGCGATACTCGTCGCCGCGTACCCCTGTTCGAAGAACAGATGCGCGGCTGCCTGCAATACCGCCCTGCGGGTGTCAGCCGCCCGTTCGTGCACGCGTTTTCCTTGCCCTTGGGGAGATCGCGAGGGGGAATATAGCCCATTTGCGGGAAGGCCGGAAAGGCTCGGCATGCGCACCACTGAATGGTCTTATTAGCATCCTTTCATGGGCTCCGGGCGCAGTTCGCACGCGCCGCGTGCCTCCGACGGACCGCAGGGCCGCGGCGCCGGTGAGACGTGCCTGACACCGTCCAGCTGGTCGCGCACCGTCCCCCGCGAACTGGTCCACCGTGTCTCGGTCGCCGAGGTGCTGCTGACCGACGTACGGCCCTGTGGCCGCCTGGCCTTCTGCGCCGCCGCGCTGTGGCCGCGCTCGCATCCGACGTTCCCGCGCGGACACGACAGCCGGCACAGCCCGTGGCTGGTCGTCGAGACCGTGCGCCAGCTCGGCATCTACATCCCGCGGTGCCACTTCGGCGTCCCCGCCGCCGCCAGGTTCCTGATCGACGACGTCTCGTACCGGATCGACCCGGACCGTGAGCCGCGGGCGCCCCACGGCGGCAGCGAGATCACCTGCCGGGTCACGGTCACCGGGCTGACCGGGGCCCCCGGGTCCGACCACCCGCGCCGGATGCGGCTGCGGGCCGACTTCCGCAGCGGCGGGCAGGTGTTCGCACGTGCGGACGGCGGGGCGCGCTTCCTGACGGCCGAACGGTACGCGACGGTCCGCACCGTGAGCGCGGGCCCGCCGCCCCGCGCGGCCACCGCCCGCCCGCGGCCCCAGCCGGCCCTGCTCGGCGTCCCGGCGGAGGCGGACGCCCTGGTCGCGCTGGACGGCGGCACCCTGGTGGTGGACCCGGCCGACCTCCGTCACCCGTTCCTGTTCGACCACGAGACGGACCACGTCCCCGGGATGGCCCTGCTGGAGGCGGCGCGGCAGGCCGTGGCCCTGCGCAGCGCAGGACGCCTGGTCCGGCCGCTCGGCGGGCGGATGACCGCGTCGCACTTCACCGAACACGCCCCGCCCGCCGCCGTGGAGAGCACCGCGTACGGCCGTACGGCGGTCTTCCGCTTCCGCCAGGGCGGCGTGGTGACCGCCGGGGGCGTGCTCCGTTACCAGTGAGGCGTCACCCACAAGTGCGTATTGCGCTGGCAAACGCCTACAGATGAGCCGGTCGAGCGTAACGTTCATTATGTTCCGGTTCCGGAAGCAGGACGGCGCTTCTCGTCCGCGCCGCCCGCCTGTCCGCGCCTGCCGACCGGCCGTGATCGGCAGTGCTTCGCGCTTTGGCCGGCGAAGCACCGCAGCGGCCGGGTCCGAGCCGCTGACGGGCGCCCCCCACCCCCCACATGGCACCTCACGCCAAGAACGGCGAAGCACATGACGAAACAGCACACCCTCGATCCCGACTGGGCACCCGAAGCAGTCGTCTTCGACTGCGACGGCACCCTCGTCGACTCCGAACGGCACTGGGAACGCGCCCGTGGCGTCGTCCTGCGCGGCTTCGGCCACGCTCCCGGCCCGGAGTTCGCCGAGCGCAGCAAGGGCCTGCACTACACCGAGTGCGGAGCACTCATGGCCGAAGTGATCGGCAGACCGGACTGCGCCGAGGAGCTGGCGGAACAGCTTCTCGCCGCGTACCGCGCCCTGGTCGCCCGCGACCCGTCGCCCATGTCGGGCGCCCGGGAGCTGGTCACCGTCCTCAGCCGCACGGCACCCCTGGCCGTGGCCAGCAACTGCCCTGCGGATCTCGTGGAGTTCAGCCTGGAGTCGGTCGGTCTGCTCCACCACTTCGAGCACGTGGTCGTCCCCGAGGGCCCCATCCGGCCCAAGCCGTACCCGGACACCTACGCCGAGGCCGTCCGCCGCCTCGGCTCCAACGGCGAGAACGCGCTGGCCGTCGAGGACTCGGTCAACGGTCTGAGGGCGGCCAAGCGGGCCGGACTGCGCGTGGTCGGCGTCGGCGCCCGCCCCAGCCCGGACGCCCTCGACCTGTCCTCGCTGTGGGTCCGTGACCTGGAGGACCCCGAGCTCATGGCCTGGGCGAACGGGCTTCCGCCCGCGAAACGCGGTCGCTCCGGTGGCGCCTTCGAGCCGAGCGTGCCGTCTCCGGGAGGCCCGCCCGACACCGACGCCGACGTGCTGCGCTGAGCCTTCGGCCACCGGGCGGCGACCATGCGACGGCGTGCGCCCGCCCGGTTCCGGAGGCCCTCGGGACCGCCCGGCCCGCCGTGCCCTGAGCGGCATCGGCGGGCCGGTGCGCACACATGGGGGCCGCGCGGCACGGTACGCGCGGTCTCAGTTCTCCAGCAGCCGGATCGCGGCGGCCGGGCAGACCGCCGCGGACTCGCGCACCCCTTCCTCGTGCACCGGATCCGGGTCGCTGCTCAGCAGCAGCACGATGCCGTCGTCGTCCTGGTCGAAGACCTCGGGAGCCATCAGGACGCACTGCCCGGACGCGACGCACCTGGGCTGGTCCACTTCCACACGCATGGGTTTCTCGTTCCGTTCGCAGGGGTGTGCTACCAGGTGACCGGGAGTTCGTAGACGCCGTAGACGAGACCGTCGTGCTTGAACTCCAACCGGTCCATGTCGGTGGCCAGTTCGAGGGTGGGGATGCGGGAGTACAGGGTGCTGTAGACGACCTGCAGCTCGACACGGGCCAGCGGCTGGCCGAGGCACTGGTGCACGCCGTACCCGAAGGCCACATGGCGGCGGGCGTCGCGGGTGAGGTCGAGCCGGTCGGGTTCGGGGAAGGCCTCCGGGTCCCGGTTGGCGATCTCGTTGGCGAAGACCACACCGTCGCCCGCGCGGATCACCTGGCCGTCGATCTCGATGTCCGCCACCGCCACGCGCCGGCGCCCGGAGTGGGTGATGGTGAGATAGCGCAGCAGTTCCTCGACGGCCCCGGCGACGGTCCTGGGGTCGTCGGTGTCGCGGAGCAGGGCCAGCTGGTCCGGGTTGCGCAGCAGGGCCAGGGTGCCCAGCGCGATCATGTTCGCGGTGGTCTCGTGGCCCGCGCCGAGCAACAGCACGCCCGTCTCGGCCGCCTGACGCTGCGTCATCTCCCCGGTGGCCACCCGCTGCACCGCGAGCTGGGAGAGCAGGTCGTCGCCGGGATCGGCGAGCTTGACGGTCAGCAGCTCGTCCAGGTAGTCGGTCAGCGCCTCGGACGCCGCGAGCAGTTCCTCCGCCGTGGAGGTGCGGCGCACGATGACCCTGGTGTTGCGCTGGAAGAAGTCGTGCTTCTCGTAGGGGACGCCGAGCAGTTCGCAGATCACCAGGCTGGGCAGCGGCAGGGCGAAGGACTCGACCAGGTCCACCGGCTTGGGCCCGGCGAGCAGGGCGTCGATCAGATCGTCGACGATCTGCTGGATCGAGGGCCGCAGCGCCTCGACCTTCCTGATCGCGAAGGGAGCCGTCACCATGCGCCGCAGCCGGGCGTGTTCGGGGTCGTCCATGGTGATGAAGGTGCGCCGGGTCTGGTCGCGCACCTTCAGCCCGGCCGTGCGGTGCGGATAGCCGGGCAGGCTGGGGTCGGCGCTGATGCGCGGATCGCCCAGCAGGGCGCGTACGTCCTCGTGACGGGTGATCAGCCACGGACTGCTGCCGTCCCAGATACGCACCCGGGAGACGGGCCGGCCGGCCTGGAGGTCCCGGAGCGCGGGGGGCGGATCGAAGGGGCAGCCGGACGCCCGGGGCATCGGAAGTTCGGGCAACTGGGCCGGCGTGTCCGTCAGTGTGTCGGTCATACCTGCCTCCTCGGCAGAGGGAGCGGTCCCATCACTCCTTACAGTGTTAGGTGCTCAGGGCAACTATATGGACGGGGTCCGGGACGTCAACGACGGCGGACGTTCGCCGTTGCTATCCGGCCACCATGCGATCGACCACGGCGTCCGCCCGTTGCTCGATCCCGTCCGTGTCGACCTCGTAGGGCAACGCCATCGCGATGGCCACGATCCCGTGCAGCGCCGCCCACAGCATCAGGGCGTCCTCCTTGGCGTCCACCTGCGCGGAGCGCGCCCGGTGGCAGGCCGCGAGCGCCTCCTCCCACGCCGCGAGCACCAGCCACACCGGATGCCGGGGCAACTGCTCGCGCGGCCCGGCGACCCGCTCCACACCGAACATCAGCCGGTAGCGCCGCGGATTCTCCACCGCGAAGGCGCAATACCGCCGTGCCATCGCCCGTACGGCCGCACGCGGCCCGCCGTCGCCCCGCCCGGCCTCCCGCAGCTCCCCGACGAGCCGGTCGTAGGCCCGCTGCGTCACCGCCGCCACCAGCTCCGACCTGTCCTTGAAGTGCAGATACACACTCGGCGCCGAGATCCCGACCTCCCGTGCGACCGCGCGCAGCGACAGCGCCTCCTCCCGGCCCGACTCGGCCAGCAGCCGGGCCGCGGCCATCAGGATCTCCTCCTTCAGGGCACCGCCCGCGCCGCGCCGGCTCGGTGCGCGCCGCTTGAACGTGTCGGACACCTCGGCTCCTTCCCGACGCCCGTGGGAGCACGGCCGCTCGCAGAGCATTATCGGAAACTCCGCAGGCGGCCGGATCCCGACCCGGCCCGGCCCGCCGCCCGGTCTACCTCGGCCTGTCGCCGCCCGGCTCGTGCGCCGAGCGTGTGTTCCGGCGCTCGTCCCGCCGCAGACGGGCCCCCATGCCCCTCACACCGGCCCTCACGCCTCCCACGCCGGTTCGCGCCTGCTCGTCGGTCCGCGCTCGCGCGCCGGTCCGCACCCGCCCGGCGGACCGCGCCGGGCGCGCGCCGCGCCACCTGCGACGCTCCGGGAGCCGCCCGCGCTCGCGCGCGCAACATAATGGGTGGATGGAGCCCGAGCCGACCCCGCACCCCGGCGGTCCGACGCTGGCCCACCTCCTCGCCCTGGCCGGGCCCGGGATGCTCGACGTGGTCGCGGCACCGCTCGGCACCGACGTCCCGGTGGCCGACGTGGTGGTGCACGACGTCGGCGAGGACCGCGACGACGACTGGACGGCGCCCGGACACGTACTGCTCACCCCAGGGGCATCGGCCGACTCCCCGGAGGCGGCGGACGTCCTGCGCGCCGCCGACCGGGCCGGGGCCACCGCCGTGGTACTGCGCTCCGGGGCCCGCAGGCCGCCCGCGGCCCTGGCCGCGGCCGCCGCCCGGGGCCGCACCGCCCTGCTGCTGCGCGCCCCGGGCACCGACTGGACCGAGGTGCTCGGGCGGCTGCGTACCGCCCTGGCGCACAGCGGCGCCGGCGCCCCGGCCGGGATGGCGGGGCTGCGCCTCGGCGACCTGGCGGGACTGGCCAACACCGTGGCCGACCTGGTCGGCGGTGCCATCACCATCGAGGACCCGCGCTCCCGGGTGCTGGCCTACTCCCGGCTGGAGCACGCGGCGGACCCGCTGCGCCTGCTCACCATCCTCGGCCAGGAGGTGCCCCGCTGGCGGGTCGCCGAACTCCGCGAACGCGGCTTCTTCCAGGCGCTGTGGAGCAGCGGCGACGTGGTGCGGCTGCCCGCCGACGACCGCTATGCCGAGCGGCTGGCCATCGCCGTACGGCACGGCGGCGACGTGCTCGGCTCGATCTGGGCCGCCGCCGACGGGCGTCCGCTCGCCGAGGACGCGGCGGCGGCGCTGCGGACCGCGGCACGGGCCGCCGCACCGCATCTCGTGCACCACGAGGTCTGGGGCAGGGAGGAGGCCGGACGCCGCGAGCAGATGGTGAAGGACCTGCTCGAAGGCCGCCCCGGCGCCCAGCAGGCGGCCCGCGGACTCGGTGTGGCACCCGACGGGCCGTACACGGTCCTCGTCGCCGAGGTGTACGACACCCGCGATCCCGGGGGACCCACCGGTCCCCGTCCGTCCGGCCCCGCCGCGGCCTCCGGGGCGCCGGCCGCGGCCACGGACACCACCGGGCACCGGGTGCTGGACCTGCTCGCCCTCCAGGCCGCCGCCTCCCTGCCGGGCTGTGTGAGCGCCCGCTCGGGCGGCCGGCTGTTCGTCCTGACACCCGCCGCCGGGGGAGCCGAGGCCGACCCCGCGCGCCGTATGGTCGCCGCCGCACGCTCCGTCCCGCACAGCGTGGTCTTCGCCGGGGTGGGGCAGCGGGCGGCGGACCTGTCGGAGCTGCCCGCCTCCCGCGAGTCGGCCGAACTGGTGGTACGGGTCCTGCGCGAGCGGGCGGCCGCGGCCCCCGGACCCTGGACCTCGGCCTCGGCGCTCCACCGGGACGTGGTCTCCGAGGCCGCCCTGCTCCGGGTGCTCGACAGCGTCGAGCCCACCTGGCAGGAGATGAACGGGCCGGTGCACGCGATGGTCGCGCACGACCGGACGCACGGCTCCGCGTACGGCGAGTCGGTCGCCGCCTACCTGGACGCCTTCGGCGACACCCGGGCCGCGGCGCTCAGCCTCAACGTGCATCCCAACACCCTGCGCTACCGGCTGCGCCGCGCCCAGGAACTGTTCGGCGTCGACGTGGGCGACCCCGTGGGCCGACTGCTGGCGGGCCTCGGCCTCCGCCTCGCCCGGCGCGGTGGCTGACCCGGGCGCGGAAGCCGACCTGGGTGCGGAAGCCGACCTGGGCGCGGGCGCCGACCTGAGCGCGGGTGCCGGCCGGTGGAGGGCTGGCCACCATGATCATCCACTTGTCGGGTCGGACAATCCCGGGAGCGAGTCCTGGTCGTCTCGGACGAAGACGAGCGCCGCCACCGGGCCCGAAGCTGTTCGTGCGGCCCGGCGCCCGCCCGGTGAACCGGGGCGACGCGCGGCGCACGGCCGCGGCCTGCCCCGCGACGCGCGGCTTCCGGCAGACGTCTTCCGACACATGTGTGAGGTGTGGTTCAACGTGACTTCCGCTTCGGCCCGGCGACGGCGTACGGCGCGCGATGCGGCGCTGGCCGCAGCAGTCGAGGAAGGGCTCCTGGACACCCGGTCGCCCCTGATCGGCCTGCTGGACGTGGACGGTGTCCTGGCCGCCGTCGACCGCCTGCACGAGGCCTTCCACGGCCCGGCCGCCGTGCAGCACACCTTCGCGGCCAAGGCGTGTTCCCTCGTGCCGGTGCTGCGGCTGCTCGCCAGGGCCGGCATGGGCTGCGAGGTGGCCTCGCCCGGCGAACTGGAACTGGCGCTGGAGGCCGGCTTCACCGCCGACCGGCTGGTCTTCGACAGCCCCGCCAAGACGGTCGGGGAACTGCGGTTCGCGCTCGACCAGGGCATCGCCTTCAACGTCGACAACTTCCAGGAACTGGAGCGCGTCGACGCCCTGCTGGCCGGACGCACCCCCCGAGGGCCCGTCGGACTGCGAGTGAACCCGCAGGTGGGAGCCGGTGCCATCGGTGCGATGAGCACCGCGACCAGCACCTCCAAGTTCGGTGTCGCGCTGCGCGACGAAGGCGCCGTCCAGGCCGTGGCCGACGCCTTCGCGGCCCGTCCCTGGCTGACCCGGCTGCACGCCCACGTCGGCTCGCAGGGCTGCCCGCTGCCGCTCATCGCCCAGGGCATCCGCGCGGCCCACGAACTGGCCGAGCACATCAACACGGCGCTCGGCCGCCGCCAGATCACCTCGCTGGACATCGGCGGCGGCCTGCCCGTCGACTTCGACAGCGACGAGGACCGGCCGGGCTACGCCGACTACGTCACCGAACTGCGCGCGGCCGTACCCGAGTTGTTCGACGGCCGCTACAGCCTGGTCACCGAGTTCGGCCGCTCGCTGCTCGCCAAGAACGGCACGATCGCCTCCCTCGTCGAGTACACCAAGTCCGCCGGCGGACGCCGTATCGCCGTCACGCACGCGGGCGCCCAGGTCGCCACGCGCACCGTGTTCATGCCCGACGCCTGGCCCCTGCGCGCCGGGGTGTACGACGCCGCGGGCCGCCCCAAGCAGGGCGCGACGGAGACCGTCGACATCGCGGGCCCCTGCTGCTTCGCCGGGGACCTCACCGCCGTGGCGCGCGAACTCCCGGCCGTGGCGCCCGGCGACATCGTGGCGCTCTACGACACCGGCGCGTACTACTTCTCGAACCACTTCTCCTACAACTCGCTGCCGCGGCCCGCCGTCCACGGCTACCGCGCGGACGCCGAGGGCCGCATCCGCTTCGCCCTGGTCCGGGCGGCGCAGACCGTGCGCGAGGTGGTCGAGGAGAGCGGCGCCGCGCAGGCCGACACCCTCGTCGGACTGCTGGCCGCCGACCGCCCGGGGAGCGGTGCCGCGCACGAGGACGGTGCCGCCGCATGACCCTGGTACTGATCTCCGCCGACATGGAGGGGGCCACCGGCACGGTCCTGCCGGCCGACGTGACCGCGGGCACCGCGCGCCACGAACGCTTCCGCCGGCTGCTCACCGGTGACGTCAACGCGGCCGTCGCCGGGTTCGCGGACGCGGGAGCCGACGAGATCGTCGTCAACGACGCCCACTGCGGCATGGACAACATCCTGATCGAGGAGCTCGACCCGCGCGCCACCCTGATCGTGGGCCGGCACAAGCCGCTCGGCATGATGGAGGGCCTCGGTGCCGACGTGGACGCGGTCGCCTTCGTCGGCTACCACACCGGCGCGGGCGAGGACGGCGTCCTCGCGCACACGTATCTCTCGCACAGCGTCCTGGCCGTACGTGTCGACGGGGAAGCGGCCGACGAGGGGCGTCTCAACGCCCTGGTGGCCGCCGAGGCGGGCGTCCCCGTCGTCCTGGTCACCGGTGACGACCTCACCTGCGCCGCGGCCCGCCGGTACGCGCCCGGCTGCCGGACGGTCACCGTCAAGACGGCGATCTCCCGGCACGCGGCGCGCTGCCGCACCCCGGCCGCCACCGGCGCGGACATCCGCGCCACGGCGTCGGCGGCTCTCGCCGAGGCCCCGCCTCCGCCCGCCGCGCGCCCCGCACCGCATGTCGTGGAGGTCGACGTGGACAGCCCCTATCTCACCGAACGCGCCCGCGCCCTGGCCGGCGTCACCGCGGCGGACCCGCGCACCCTGCGCTTCGAGGCGGCCGACGCCGCGGAGGCGCTGCGCCGCTTCCGCGCCCTGACCTGGGTGCTCGGCGGCGGCCGGGAAGCCGACTGGACCTGACCCGCTCCGCTCCGCGACCGCGCCGCCCCCCCCCCGCATGCCCGACCCGTGCATTTGTGAATCCGTGAACTCGTGAACCGACGACCGAGGGAGACCCCCGTGCCCCCTGCCGACCCCCGCAGACCACAGCAAGCACCGGCACCACGACCCCAGCTGAGCCGTTCCCTGCGCAACCGGCACATGTCGATGATCGCCATCGGCGGTGCCATCGGCGCCGGACTCTTCGTCGGCAGCGGCTCGGTGATCAAGGCCGCGGGACCGGCCGCCATCATCTCGTACTGCCTGGCCGGCGCCCTCGTGCTGTGCACCATGCGCATGCTCGGCGAGATGGTCGTGGCCCGGCCGTCCGCGGGCTCGTTCGCCGACTACGCCCGCACCGCCATCGGCCCCTGGGCGGGCTTCACCATCGGCTGGCTGTACTGGTACTACTACGTCATCATCGTCGCCGTCGAGGCGGTCGCGGGCGCGTCGATCCTGCACGCCTGGATCGGACTGCCGCTGTGGGTCATGGCGATGGGCCTGATGGCGGTCATGACCGCGACCAACCTGCTGTCGGTGCGCTCCTTCGGCGAGTTCGAGTTCTGGTTCTCCTCGGTGAAGGTGGCCGCCATCGTCGCCTTCCTGATCGTCGGCGGCCTGTACGTCTTCGGCGCGTGGCCGGGCAGCTCCTTCGACTTCTCCAGCCTCACCGCGCACGGCGGCTTCGCCCCGCACGGCTTCACGTCGATCTTCTCGGCGATCGTCGTGGTCATCTTCGCCTTCGGCGGAGCGGAGATCGTCACCATCGCCGCCGCCGAGAGCAAGGAGCCCGAACGCTCCGTCGCCCGCGCCACGACCGGCATCATCTGGCGGATCATCCTGTTCTACGTCGGCTCGATCGTGCTGGTCGTCACCATCGTGCCGTGGGACAGCGCCAAGGTGCTCGCCAGTCCGTACGTCGCGGCCTGGGACATCATCGGCCTGCCCGGCGCCGGCACGCTCATGGACATCGTGATCCTCACCGCCGTGCTGAGCGTGCTCAACTCCTCGGTCTACGTCTCCTCCCGCATGCTGCTCGCCCTGGCCGCCCACGGAGACGCCCCGGCCTGGTCGGCGTCGACCGGCAGGCGCAACGTCCCGGTGCGCGCCATCCTCGCGGGAACGGTCGTCGGCTGGGTGTCCGTGATCCTCGCCTACCTCTCCCCGGACACGGTCTTCAGCTACCTGGTGAACTCCTCCGGAGCCATCGCCATCTTCATGTACCTGATGATCGGGGCGTCCCAGCTGCGCATGCGGCGGCGCCTGCAACGGGAGGCACCGGAGCGGCTGACCCTGCGCATGTGGTTCCACCCGTATCTGACCTGGGTGGTGATGGCGGGCTTCGCCGTGGTGCTGGTGGCCATGGCGGTCATCCACGACCAGCGGACCCAGCTGTTCACCAGTCTCGGCAGCCTCGCCGTCGTCCTGATCGCCTACGCCGTACGCCGTGTCAAGGGGCCGCGCCCCGAGCCGACGGCCGCCGCGGGCCAGGACGCCGACGCCCGGACCGGAGCCCTGCACATCCCCTGACGCGGGGCGGTGCGGATCACTGCGGCGGCAGACCGGAGTCGGGGGCCGGGGCGGGCAGTTCCCAGGGGGCGGGGCCGGTGCCCTCGCTCCAGGCGCGCAGCGCCTCGCCGTCCATGCAGACGATCCCGCAGTGCGCGGCGTACTCGACGGCCGGTGCCGTGAAGCCGCTGGTGGTCACCAGGGCCGCCACGCCGGCCTCGTGCACGGTGAAGCAGGTGCCGCCGAAGCGCTGGAGTTCCTGGGAGCCGACGCGGTTGTCCTCGCCGTAGCGCTTGCACTGGACGATCAGGCGCCGCCCCTGCGGGTCCACGGCCACGACGTCGGCGCCGAGGTCACCGGCCCCGCCGACCACCTCCACCGACCCGCAGCCGTCCCGCTCGCACAGCGCCGCCACGGCCTGCTCGAACGCGTCGGCGTCGAGAGCGGCGTAGTCGACGACGGTGGGTTCCGGCTCGTCGGCGGGCACGACGGCGCCCGGGGACGTGGGGGAGGGGCGCTCCTGCCCGGCGGGCGCCTCCAGCGCGTCGAGCGCGGTCCGCGTGGCCTCCTGGAGCGCCGCGGCGGCCCGGTGGGCGGCCCGCGCCGCCGAGCGCCTGCGGTACCGGCCGCGCACGCCCGCCACCAGGGCCGGGGCGCCGAGCAGGCACAGGACGACGGTCCAGACCGGGCGCCGCTCGACGACGGCGCCCGCCGCCCGCGCCACGATGCCCAGGACGATCAGGAGCAGGGCGAGCAGGGTGAAGAACACGGCGGTCGCGCGGAGATCGAAGCGCGGCCGGCCATGGTGGCGGAGTCTGCTGCCGCGTATGCGGCGGGTGGGCACGGTCACGGCGGGCGGTTCCCTCCTCCGGCGGATCCCCGCGGCCCCCGCAGGGCCCGGCGAGGCTCCGAGGGGATCCATGGGGTCCTCGGATCTCCACGGGTGTGAAGATCACCTCCGCCGTCTGCCCCCGTTCTCCCGTTTCACCGCCGTACGCATCGCGCCGGGGAGCCGAAGCGCTTTGCGGAATCGGCAAGTTCGCGTGCCGGATCCGGGTCGCGGGGCAAGGCTGGGCGTGTTCCGCGACAGGTTCCGCGACCGCGACCGATGGAGGAAGAGCCCCGATGAGTACCGAGGATGTCCTGGAGTTCTGGGACGGCGTCTACGCGGCCCGGCCGGTGGCCACCGAGCCCCGGCCGAACGCGCGGCTGACCGAGACGGTGACGGGTCTGCCGCCCGGTGACGTGCTGGACCTGGGGTGCGGCGGGGGCGGCGACGCGCTGTGGCTCGCCCGCCAGGGCTGGCGGGTCACCGCCGTCGACGTCTCGGCCGTGGCGATCGACCGGCTCACCGCACTCGCCCTCGCACACGGCCTCGGCGACCGGATCCGCGCCGAGCGGCACGACCTCGGCGCGTCCTTCCCGGACGGCCGGTTCGACCTGGTCAGCGCCCACTATCTGCAGACTCCGCTGGCCCTCGACCGGTCCGCCGCCCTGCACGCCGCCGCTCTCGCGCTGCGGCCGGGCGGGCGGCTGCTGGTCGTCGACCACGGCTCGACCGCGCCCTGGTCCTGGGTGCAGGACCCGGACGTGCGCTACCCGTCCGCGCAGGAGGTCGCCGAGGGCATCGGTCTCGATCCGGCGTCCTGGACGGTCGAACGGGCCGACGCGCCCCGCCGGACCGCGACCGGCCCGGACGGCAGCACCGCCGAGGTCACCGACCACGTCCTGATCATCCGCCGCACCGCCTGAGACGGTCCCCGGCACGAAACGCCCAGGCAGCCGAGCGCGCTGCCTGACATGACGTCAGAAGCAGGCCCCCGCACAGGAGAACACCATGCCCACCGCGCGCCGTCGCCGCAGCGACACCCCGCCGCCCCGGACCGGAGACAGCGAGATCGAGGTCCTGCGCGGCTTCCTCGACTACCTCCGGCACTCGGCCGCCGCCAAGGTCGAGGACGCCCCCGAGCCCGGGATCAGGACCGCCGCGGTGCCCTCGGGCACAAATCTGCTCGGTCTGCTCAACCACCTCACCCACGTCGAGCGGTCGATGTTCCTCGGCGATCGGGTCACCGCCTGGCAGGCGACCTTCCACGCCGCACCGCAGGACAGTGCCGCCGACGTCGTCGCCCGCTACCGGACGGCGGTCGAGCAGGCGAACGCGGTCCTCGACGGGTGCACCGACGCCGGTGCCCCGGTGCCCCGCCCCCGGTCGGACCGGCCCGCGCCCAGCGTCCGCTGGGCGCTCACCCACATGATCGAGGAGACCGGCCGCCACGCAGGGCACATGGACATCATCCGGGAACTGCTCGACGGGGCGACCGGCCGCTGAGGGCCGTGCCCTGTGCCCTCGGCGCGCGGGCGCACGGCTTCTCAGTAGCCGCTGAGCCGGGCCCGTACCCGCCGCAGGGCCTCGGGGCCCGCGCCGCTGTGCCGGCGCGACGGATCGGCGGGACGCCGTCCCCACAGCAGCAGCACCCGGGTGGCGGCGTCGCTCCCGACCATGGCGGCCCCCTCGGGAGGGGCGAGCCGGATGCCGTACCCGCCGCCGGGGTCGGCGCGGACGACGACGTCGTCCGTGCCCGGTGTGCGCAGCCGCCCTTCGAACGGTTCGTCGCCGGGTCCCAGACCGAGTCCGGCGCGGCCCCGGGCCAGCAGCGGGCGGCCGCCCGACACCTCGCTGTGCTCGGTCATCCACGGTTCGGCCAGGGCCTGTACGGCGGTGCGGTCGTCGCCGGTCAGGTCCCAGCGGTGCAGGATCAGCTCCTCCCGCATGTGTTCGGCGAAGAACGGCACCTTGACGGTGCGGCCGGTCCAGACGACCTCCGTCCGCGGGGACAGGCCCCGCGCGGCGGCCGCGGTGGTCTCCGCGAGCTGTTCGCAGCGGCTCAGGAAGGCGGCCCACAGCTCCTGGTCGGACATCCGCCGGTAGGGGTCTCCCGCTCGAAGCCCCTGGTCTCCACGGGTGTTTCGGCCAGGACTCCCTGGAGCACCCGGGCCAGTTCCTCGGCGTTGCCCGTCTGGTGGACCAGGACGTCCCGTACGGTCCACGCCTCGCACCAGGTGCCGTCGTCGGGGCGGCGCTCCTGCACGGCGCGGACGAACGGGACCAGTTCCGGCAGGGTCTCCTCGACCCGGGTGGGGATCATGTGCGATGGGTGTCCCGCTCGGGCCGCCCGCCAGACCGTGAGCGTCCCGAGCGGGACCGGCCCGCCTGGCTGCGGGAACGCGCGCGGCCAGGTGCGGAACGGGTGCGTCCGGGCGCGGGAGGTGTACGGCCGGGTGCAGGACGCGTACGGCCGGGCAGCCCCTTGCGGTCCAGGGCTGCCCGGCCCGCCGCGCACCGGTGTGCGTGCCGCGCCGTGCCCGGCTCAGTGCGCGCCGGACTCGCCGGGGCGTGCGTGGCGCGGCAGGAGGAAGGCGAGCAGGAAGGTCAGGACGAGCATGCCGTCGACGATCCACAGCACCGTCTTCATCACGGTGCCGAAGCCGCTGCGGAAGGCGGAGGACGCCGTGTCCTCCAGCGCCGCGGGTATCCGGGCCGCGTCCTGGGGCGACGTCACCGCCGACCGGGTGTCCTTCTCCAGCCGGGTGCAGGAGGCCGGGGTCGTCTCGGGGTCCTTGGCCACGGCGCGGTCCGAGGCACAGGTGCGCAGGTCCAGGACGACGCGGTCCTGGGCCGCCGGAGCGACGTGCGCGGCAGTCAACTGGCCCCGCAGGGCGTCGGAGTGGTCGTCGACGGCACTGGCGATCCCGCCGCCCAGCAGGCCGAAGAACACGGTGCCGAGCAGGGCCACGCCGAAGGCGCCGCCGAGCTGCTGGATCGCGGTCATCGTGCCGGACGCCGAGCCCGTCTCGTGCTGCTCGACGCTGGCCAGCACGATGTCGAAGAACGGGGCCATGAGCAGACCCATGCCCACACCCGTGACGAGCAGGGCCGGCAAGAGCTGCCAGGGGCCGACGCCGCTGCCCGCCATGTCCAGGGTCAGCCAGACACCGAACACACCGAGCGCCATCACCAGCGTGCCCGCCTGGAGCACGGCACGACCGAACCGGGCGACGGCCTGGGCGAGCCCGAAACCGACGATCATGCCGCCCGACCACGGCACCATCACGAGGCCCGCCTTGAGGGGCGAGTAGCCGAGACCGATCTGGGTGTAGAGGTTGAAGACCAGCATGAAGCCCTGCATGGTCGAGAAGAAGACCAGTCCGAGGGTCATGCCGCCGCTGAAACCGCGCTTGCGGAAGAGGCCGGGGATCACCAGCGGGTCCTGCCCGGCCCTGCTGCGCCGCGACTCGTAGGCGCCGAAGGCGATGAAGACGAGCACCGAGGCGCCCATCATCAGGAACGTCCACAGCGGCCAGTCGTACTCACGGCCCTGGACCAGCGGGAAGATGATCAGCATCGCGGCCAGCGAGACCAGGATCATGCCGGGGATGTCCAGGCGCGGCTTGCTGCCGGAACGGCCCCGCGGCAGATAGCGCACGGCACCGAGCAGGGCCGCGGCGCCCAGCGGCAGATTGATCAGGAAGATCATCCGCCAGCCGGTGCCGAAGTAGTCGGCGTCCACCAGCCAGCCCGCCAGGATCGGTCCGCAGACCGCGGACAGCCCCATGACCGGGCCGAACAGGCCGAAGGCCTTCTGGGACTCCTTCGGCGGGAACATCTCCTTGATCATGCCGAGGCCCTGCGGCAGCATCACCGCGCCGAACAGGCCCTGGACGACGCGCGCGCCGATCAGCATCTCCGGGGACATGGCGATCGCGCACAGGAACGAGCCCAGGGTGAAGCCGCCCGCTCCGACGAGGAACATCCGGCGGCGCCCGTGGATGTCGCCGAGCCGCCCGCCGGTGACGAGACCGACGGCCATCGACAGGGTGTACGCGGCGGCGAGCCACTGCAGGGTGGAGGCACCGCCGCCGACGTCGGCCCGGATGGAGGGGCCGGCGACGTTCGTGACGACGGCGTCGAGCAGATCCATCACCTCGGCCGCGAGGATGACGAAGAGCGCGGCCCAGCGCCACCGGTAGGGCGTCGGCGGATCGGCGTGGGGTGTCTCGGCGGACGCGACACCTGTGGTGGACATCGGTACTACTCCTCGCGGACGGGCGGGCCCGGGAGGAAGACCCCACGGGCACGGCGGGACGGACGGATGCGCCTCCGTGCGCGGGCTCGCGCCGGGGACGACAGGTCGGCCACCCCCCAGAGAACAGTGTTCACTGTACCTGAACACCGCTCACTCAGAGAACGGCGTTCATCAAGATATAGCGCAACTCTGCGACCCGGACAAGATATATCGCGTACTGTGCATCCTCCCGGTGCGCACAGGCGGTCGGCCAGTAGGTGAACAGTGTTCTCCGGTTGCCTAGACTGGGCTCATGAACGACGCGGCCGCCCACACTCCCGGATCCCCTCCGCCCACTCCGTGGGAGCGCAGGCGCCCCTCCCGCCCCCGCCTCACGCCCGCGCGCACTCCCCTGACGCGCGAGCGCATCGTGGACGCCGCCTTCGAGGTGCTGGACCGGCAGGGGCTCGACGGGCTGTCGATGCGCCAGGTGGCGGCCGGGCTGGAGGTGACGGTCTCCGCCCTCTACGCCCACGTCAGCTCCAAGGACGACCTGCTCCAGCTCATGTACAACCGGCTCTTCGAGGGCGTCGAGATGCCCGAGCCCGACCCCGAGCGCTGGCAGCAGCAGCTGCGCGACTTCGCCCGCTCGGGGCGCCGGCGCCTGCTGGCCCACCGGGACATGGCCAGGATCTCCATGGCCCACGTCCCCTTCACCGCCGAACTGCTGCCGCAGGTCGAGTCGTTCCTCGGCATCCTGCGGACCGCCGGACTGCCGGACCGCATCGCGGCCGAGGCCGGCGACCTCATCTCCACCTACATCGACAGCTTCGTCATGGGCGAGACCATGTGGCAGGGACGCGCCGGCCAGGACGAACGCGACGCGCCCGCCGGTTCCGGCCCGGACTGGAGCGGGATCGCCGAGGAGATGCGGACGTACTTCGCGTCCCTGCCCGAGCGTGACTTCCCCCATCTGCACGCCCTGTCCGGGCTGATGGTGACCGAGTCGGCCGACGAGCGGTTCGACATCGGCCTGGAGATCATCCTGCGCGGACTCGCGAGCTATCTCCCGGACGCCCGGCCGGGCACGGACCCGGACGACGGCGAGCCGCCGCGCCTCGGCTGACCGGCCGGCCTGTGCCGGCTGACACGTATCACCCGGGTGCCGCGCGCGGTGTCCGGCGCTCCGGCCGCGCACGAGCGGGCCGCGCCGGGACTGGACGCGGCGCGGGGCGGGGAGACTCGGGACAAGCGCGCCGGTGACTGTCGTACCGGCGCGGCCGTCGGCGGAAGGAACGGGTGGCCTCGGATGGATCCGGTGTCGGTGGCTCTGCTCGGCGCGCTGGCGGGCGGTGCCGGTGGTGAGCTGGGACAGCAGGCGTGGGCGGGGCTGACCGCGCTGGTGCGGCGGCCGTTCCGGCGCTCCGCAGATGACGGCGGCGCGGACGGCGGCACCCCGCCGGTCGTTCCGGGGCAGCGCGAACTGGCCAGGCTGGGCGAGGATCCGGGCGATCCGCGGCGGGCGCGGGAGCTGAGCGCGGCACTGGCCCGACGAGCCCTGTGGGACGCCGGCTTCCGCCACGACCTCGAAGCCTGGTACGCGTGGACCAGGACCCTCGGCATCGAGGAGGGCGCGGTGCGCAACACCGTCAGCGGCGGCACCCAGAACGGCCCGGTGCTCCAGGGCCGGGACTTCTCCGGTGTCTCGTTCGGGGCCCCGGCCCCGCCCCCGCCCCCGAGTCCGGCGCCTCGCCCCGCCGCCCCGGACGAGGACCCCGGGGACTGAGGCCCGCCCGCGCCCGGGGGGCCGTGCGGCCGGCTCCCCCCGGCGGTGGGATGATGGCCGGGTGAGCCGGGCCGTGGAGGACAGCAACCGCCGTATGCTGCGGGCGCGGGACGCGATGGACCGCGACTACGCGCGTCCGCTGGACGTGCCCGCCCTGGCCCGGATCGCACATGTGTCACCGGCCCACTTCGCCCGGACCTTCCGGGCCACCTTCGGCGAGACCCCGCACCGCTATCTGCAGCGTCGCCGGGTGGAGCGGGCGATGTTCCTGCTGCGCGGGACCGGCCGCAGTGTCACGGACATCGGGATCGAGGTCGGCTTCGCCAGCACGGGCACGTTCAGCCGCACCTTCCGGGACATCGTCGGCAGGTCACCGCGGACGTACCGCAAGGAGGCGGTGGCCGCCGGGGTCCCGACGTGCTTCACCATGGCCTGGACCCGGCCCAGTTCCTGACGTCGCGTCAGGCGCGGTCCGGGGTCTCGGCGATCGAGCAGTTTCGGATAAGTTCTCCGCCCCTCCGCTCGGTAGCGTGAGCGTCATGTTCAACGCCATCACGCACTCGCAGATATACGTCCTCGACCAGAACGAGGCCCATGACTTCTACGTCGGCAAGCTCGGCCTGGAGGTCGCCGCCGACATCGACATGGGCTTCATGCGCTGGCTGACCGTCAGCGTCCCCGGCCGCCCCGAGCGGCAGATCCTGCTGGAGCGGCCGGGCGCCCCGGCGATGTCGGAGGAGGTCGCGGAGCAGGTGCGCGAGCTGGTGACGAAGGGAGCGATGGGCGGCTGGCTCATCCTCACCACGGACGACTGCCGCAAGACCTACGAGACGCTGCTGGAGCGCGGGGTGGAGTTCACCGAGGAACCCACCGAGCGCCCGTACGGCATCGACTGCGGTCTGCGCGACCCCTTCGGGAACCGGATCCGCTTCACCCAGCCGAAGGGCTGATCACCGGGGAAGGTCCGCGCCGGGGGGCGGCTCACGCGCCTTCCCGCGCGTCCCCCGTGTCCCGCACCACGTAGGCGCCCGCCCGTGCGGCGGTCGCCGCCGCCTCGGCGGCCTGGTCGGCGGTGGCCTCGTCGAGCGGGTCGCCGCTGATCAGCAGCCGGTGGTAGAGGGGGGCGGAGACGGCGCGGATCACCTCCCGGGCGTCGGTGCCCGGGGGCGCCTCGCCCCGCTCGACGGCCTGCCCGACGCAGGGGGCCCACTCCTTCAGCCGGATGTCGTAGAAGCGGTGCAGCGCCTCGGCCGTCCGCACGTCACATGTGGCGGCCGCGATCAGGGCCCTGAACAGCGCGCCCTGGCGCGGATCCGTCAGAGTGCGCCGCACCAGGCGGGCGTTGGCCCTCAGGTCACCGAGCAGCGAACCGGTCTCGGTGCGCGGCACGGACTGCTCGGCCATGTCCACCAGGACATCGGCCAGCAGCCCTGTCACGGTTCCCCAGCGGCGGTAGACGGTCGTCTTGCCCACGCCGGCGCGGCGTGCGACCTCGGTCAGGTCGAGGTGGGCGAAGCCGTGCTCCGCCAAGGAGTCCTCGGCCGCCCGCAGCACCGCCTGGCGCACCCTGGCGGTGCGCCCGCCCGGCCGTACGGTTCCCGGTTCGGCTTCGTCCGACATAACGGCACTCCAGTTCCATTAACTCCATGGGCCTGCTACCTTTGGCGGCGGCTAACGAAACTATAGACCCGTTAGCTGATCCGTCGGTGAAAGGGGTCAGTCATGGAGTACAGGCGACTGGGCGCGTCCGGGCTCATGGTCCCGGCGCTGAGCTTCGGTGCCGGGACGTTCGGCGGGCAGGGACCGCTCTTCGGCGCGTGGGGCACGACCGGCGCGCAGGAGGCGCGGCGTCTGGTGGACATCTGCCTGGACGCCGGGATCACGATGTTCGACACCGCCGACGTCTACTCCGCCGGTGCCTCCGAGGAGGTGCTGGGGCAGGCGGTCAAGGGCCGCCGCGACCAGGTGATCATCTCCACCAAGGCCGGTCTGCCGACGGGGGACGGGCCGGGTGACGCGGGCTCCTCGCGCTCCCGGCTGATCACCGCCTGCGAGGAGGCGCTGCGCAGGCTCGGCACCGACCGCCTCGACCTGTTCCAGCTGCACGCCTACGACGCCGGAACACCCGTCGAAGAGGTGCTGTCCGCCCTCGACACCCTGGTGCGGGCCGGCAAGGTCCGCTACACCGGGGTGTCCAACTTCTCCGGCTGGCAGGTGATGAAGTCCCTCGCCGCCGCGGAGAAGCACGGCCACCCGCGCCATGTGGCCCAGCAGGTGTACTACTCCCTCCTCGGCCGCGACTACGAATGGGAGCTGATGCCGCTCGGCGTGGACCAGGGCCTCGGCGCGATCGTGTGGAGCCCGCTCGGCTGGGGGCGGCTCACCGGCAGGATCCGCCGTGGAGCGCCGCTGCCGCCCGGCAGCCGCCTGCACCGCACCGCCGACTACGGTCCGCCCGTCACCGACGACCACCTCTACGGCGTCATCGACGCCCTGGAGGCCGTCGCGGCCGAGACGGGCAAGGCGGTGCCGCAGATCGCCCTCAACTGGCTGCTCGGGCGGAAGACCGTCTCCTCGGTCATCATCGGCGCCCGGGACGAGGAGCAGCTGCGGCAGAACCTCGGCGCCGTCGGCTGGAGCCTCACCCCCGAGCAGGCCGCATTGCTCGACGCGGCCAGCCACCGCACGGCGCCCTACCCGTACTTCCCCTACGAGCGTCAGGAGGGGTTCGCCCGGGTGAACCCGCCGCTGTACCCCGCGCCCTGCTGAGAAGCGCTCTCGGGGGAGGCGTCCGCCCGCGCGGAGCGCGCGGGACCGCCGTCCCCGCCGGGCGGTTCACCCCCCGGCGGCTGCCCCGTCCAGGAGCTCCCGCACGAGCGCGGCGACCTGCCCCACCTCGACGAGGAACCCGTCGTGGCCGTACGGGGACCGGATCGTACGCAGCCGTGCGGCGGGGATCCCGGCCGCCAACTCGGCCTGCTGGTACGGAGGATAGAGGCGGTCGGAGTCGATCCCCGCGACGAGGGTCCTGGCCGTCACCCGGCGCAGCGCGGCCCGTGTCCCGCCCCGGCCGCGACCGACGTCATGGCTGTTCATGGCCTCGGTGAGGACGACATAGCTGCCCGCGTCGAAGCGGCGCACGAGCTTGGCGGCATGGTGGTCGAGGTAGGACTCGACCTGGTAGCGGCCGCCGCGCCAGGGGTCCTCCGCGCCCTGCGGCGTACGGCCGAAGCGGTCCCGCAGCTCCGGTTCGCTGCGGTAGGTGAGGTGGGCGATGCGCCGGGCCAGGCCGAGTCCCGTGTGCGGGCCGCGCCCCGGACCCGCGTCGTGGTAGTCACCGCCGTGCCAGTGGGGATCGTCGCGCACGGCGTGCAACTGTGCGTTCGCCCAGGCCAGTTGCTCCGCGCTCGCCGCGGCACCGGTGGCGAGCAGCAGCAGCGCACCGGTCCGCTCCGGACGGCTCACCGCCCACTCCAGCGCCCGCATGCCGCCCATCGACCCGCCGACGACCAGTGCCCAGCGCCCGATGCCGAACGCGTCGGCCAGACCCGCCTCCGCCGCCACCTGGTCCCGTTGTGTCAGGAACGGGAAACGGCTGCCCCAGCGGTGCCCGTCCGGGGCGGGGGAGGCAGGGCCGGTGCTGCCCTGGCAGCCGCCGAGCACGTTCGGCGCGACGACGAACCAGCGCCGGGTGTCCAGAGCCCGCCCGGCGCCGACGAGCCCGTCCCACCAGCCGGGCCCCGGGTGACCGGGCCCGGCCGGTCCCGCGACATGGCTGTCGCCGGTCAGCGCGTGCAGCACGAGCACCGCGTTGGAGCGGTCGGGCGCGAGCCGCCCCCACGTCTCGTACGCCAGGCGTACCCCGGGAAGCTCGCCGCCCGCTTCCAGGGGGAGCGGCGCCGCGCGCTCGTACCACAGGCGGCGCCCCGGCGGGTCCCCCTCCCGCCAGGCCCCGGAGGCCGGCGGGAGGGGAACCCCGGGGGACGTCGGCACGGTGCTCAGGACGCGCCCTTCGCCGCGCGGAACCCCGCCTCCAGGTCGGCCTTGAGATCGGCCAGGCTCTCCAGCCCGACCGACAGGCGCACCAGACCGGGCGAGGCGCCGGTGGCCGCCAGCTGCTCCTCGTCGAGCTGGCTGTGCGTCGTGGAGGCCGGGTGGATGATGAGGCTGCGCACATCGCCGATGTTGGCGAGGTGGCTGAACAGCTCGACCGCGTCCACGAACCGCTTGCCGGCCTCGATGCCGTCGCGCAGCTCGAAGGAGACCACGGCGCCGGCGCCCCGGGGCAGATAGGTGCGCGCCGCCGCGTGCCACTTGCTGGACTTGAGCCCCGGATAGTGCACGGCGGCGACCTCGTCCCGCTGCTCCAGCCACTCGGCCAGCGCCAGGGCGTTGGCCGAGTGCCGTTCGACGCGCAGGCTCAGCGTCTCCACGCCCTGGAGGAGCAGGAAGGCGGAGTGCGGGGAGAGCGCCGGGCCGAGGTCCCGCAGCAACTGGACCCGGAGCTTGACGGCGAACGCCCCCGGACCGAGCGCGGGCCAGTACCGCAGCCCGTGGTAACTGGGGTCCGGTTCGGTGAAGTCGGGGAACCGCTCGGGGCGGGCCCCGAAGTCGAAGGTGCCGGCGTCGACGACGACACCCGCGATGGCCGTGCCGTGCCCGCCGAGGAACTTGGTCGCCGAGTGGACGACGATGTCCGCCCCGTGCTCGATCGGACGCAGCAGATACGGGGTCGGGATGGTGTTGTCCACGATCAGCGGCAGCCCGGCCGTGTGCGCCACGTCCGCCACCGCCCGTACGTCGAGCACGTCGCCGCGCGGGTTGCCCAGCGTCTCGGCGAACAGCGCCTTGGTGTTCGGCCGCACCGCCGCCCGCCACGCCTCGGCGTCGTCCGGGTCGTCCACGAACGACACCTCGATGCCCAGCCTGGGCAGCGTGTGCCGGAACAGGTTGTAGGTGCCGCCGTACAGCGATGTGCTGGAGACGATGTGGTCGCCGGAGCCGGCCAGCGTCAGGATCGCCAGTGTCTCGGCCGCCTGCCCGGAGGCGAGCGCGACCGCCGCCACCCCGCCCTCCAGCGCGGCGATCCGCTGCTCGAAGACGTCCTGGGTGGGGTTGTGGATACGGGTGTAGATGTTGCCGGGCTCGGCCAGCGAGAACAGGTCCGCGGCGTGCTGGGTGTCCCGGAACACGAACGACGTGGTCTGGTAGACGGGCGTCGCCCGCGCGCCGGTCGTCGGGTCGGGCGCGGCGCCCGCGTGGATCTGCTTGGTCTCGAAGGACCAGGCCGAGGTGTCGGGACCTGCGGGTTCCTCGTCCGTGGTGTGACCGGCGGTGACGGAGTCGACGGGCTGGCTGCTCATGGCGGTTGCTCCTTGCACGGGGAGGGCGGGAACGCCCGGGGTACGGGGGAGGGGAGGCGGGGCGCGCGTGGACGCGGAGGACCGCGCCGGGACGTGGGGGACGCCGGGGAACCGCAGGACAGGCGCACCCGCCGCATGGGCGGGTGGGCACAGCGGTGCGGAACGGGGGAAGGACGCGGTCGGAGACCGGAGCGGGGCTCAGCTCACGACGGAACAGGCCGTGGTGGTGACACGCACGTAGTCGACGTGGCGGCGGGTCACGAGCACGGTCATGGGGGCCAGGTAACCACAGGGGGAGCGGCCGCGCACCAGCACCTCGCGGCCGTTCCACCGTGCGGGCGGCGGGCCGGGCGCGCCGTTGACACCTTTCGCGCCGCGTGCTTGCATCCCGGCATGCCTCCGTCGGAGCCGCTGACCCGCCGCCGTGCCGTGGACCTCGTCCGCGTGGCCGCCGCGCTGTGTCGTCCGCTCGCGGACTGACCTCCCTCAACTCCCTTGTTCCGAGCGGGCGTTCCCCGGCGTAGCGGGATGCTGCCCGGAACCGGTGCCGCTCGTCCCGTCCCCGGGCGCCGCCGCACGCACCCGCACCACCCGCACATCCGGCAAGGAGCACACATGACCGTCCAGGACACCGGTCGGCACACCGACCGGCACACCGCCCAGGACACCGATCAGGACTTCGACCGGAAGAGCTTCGTCGCGGCCTGGGAGCGGTGGCACCGCCAGAAGGAGGAAGCCCTCTCCGCCCCGCACGGATTCCTCGCGATCACGAGCCTGCACCGGCTGAGCGCGCGTCCCGCCCGGTTCGAGGACGCGCCCGGAGCCTGGTCCAGCACCGACGAGGGAGTGGTGGTCGACCTCGCCGAGGGCGAGGAGCTGACACTCGACGGCCAAGTCCTGCGCGGCCGTCACGACTTCGGGGTCATCGCCGAACGCGACAGCCTGTACCCCGCCGCCGGTGACGCGGTCGTCGAGATCGCCAAGCGCGGCGGCCAGGACATCCTGCGCCCACGCCACCCAGGCAACGGACTGCGGACGTCCTTCACCCACACGCCCGCCTACGAGCCGGACCCGCGCTGGGTCCTCACCGGCCGCTTCCTGGCGTTCGAGGAACCCCGCCCGGTCACGGTCGGCGCCGCGGTGCCGGGCCTCGAACACGTCTACGACTCGCCCGGTCGGGTCGAGTTCACCCTGGACGGCGGGGTGCACCGGCTCACCGCCTTCAACGGCAGGACACCCGGCAGCCTGCTGGTGCTGTTCACGGACCGCACCTCGGGCGTCACGACGTACGCGGCCAGCCGCTCCCTCCAGATCCCCGCACCGGACGCCGACGGCCGGGTGACCGTCGACTTCAACCGTGCCGGGAACCTGCCCTGCGCCTACACCGACCTGGCCACCTGCCCGCTCCCGCCGGCCGGGAACCGGCTGCCCGTCGCCGTGGAGGCGGGCGAGCGGATCCCGCTGGAGCGGGGCGGGAGCGACTGACCCCGGCGTGCCGGTCCGCACGCGATCCGCGCGGGGCCGGCGCGAACGTAACAGCGGGACCGACCAAGATCATCCGAATTGCACCCGTATACCGGGATGTTTGCTACGGCGACATGTCGACCTCGTGGCGGCACCGGCGAAAGGCTGGTGCCGCACCCTCGGTACGGACCAGGCTGACCCGCACACCCCGTGTGTCACTGTTCCGCACCCGCAGAAAGCCGCACCTCGCATGTACTCGACCTGTTCCTCCGGCGCGCCCCGAAGGGCGCTCACCCCCAGTGCGGTGAGGAGGTGCCGCGCATGCTGCGCCATGTGACACGCAAGGCGGCGGGCTGGCTTCTGATGATCGCGATCGCGACCAACGCAACGTATTTCCTGGCGAGTTGGTTCCTCGACCCGCGTTCGAACTACCGTGAGCTGCGGCCCGTGCGCACCGAGGAGCAGATCGACCGGGCTCTCGCGCCGTACAACCTGGACCCCCGGGTGCCGCTCGTGCACCGCTGGTGGGACTGGCTCACCTCGGTCACCCTGCACTTCGACTGGGGCACCTCGCCCACCGGCGTCCCCGTCAACGGCGAGGTCGGCTACCGCGCCCTCGTCAGCGCGGAACTGGTCGTCGTCGCGACCGTCCTGTCCGTGGTGATCGGCGTCGCGCTCGGCGTCCACACCGCCGCCCGCCAGTACGGCTGGGCCGACCGGGTGACCCAGGCCCTGTCCGTCCTCGTGTTCAACATCCCCACCTCCGTCGCCGCCCTCGCCGTCGTCTTCGTCGCGATCTGGCTGAACCAGCACGCCGGACTGCACTTCCTCTACGTCGCCGGCGAGAACTCGCCCGACGTACAGGGGCTGCTCCCCACCCTGGGCGACCGGCTCCTGCACCTGATCCTGCCGACCCTGACCCTCACCCTGATGGGCTACGTCGGCTACCACCTGACCCAGCGCTCGCTGCTCCTCGACACGATCGACGCCGACTTCGTGCGCACCGCGCGGGCCACCGGGCTCACCCGCGCCCAGGCCATCCGCAGGCACGCCCTGCGCTCCGCGCTCATCCCGACCGCGGCGTCCGTGGCGTTCAGCGTCCCGGCCGTCTTCACCGGCGCCGTCATCACCGAGACGATCTTCGGCTGGAACGGCATGGGGCGGTACTTCGTCCAGACCATCAGCAACAACGACGTGCACGGCACGGTCGCCACCGCTGCCTTCGCCGCGGCGCTCACCGCCGTGGGCGCGATCCTCGCCGACCTCGCCACGGTCTTCCTCGACCCGAGAGTGCGGGTGAGCTGACATGTCCACCGATGCGACTCCCGGCCCGACGGCACGTCCGGTCCCCCGCACCCGGGCCCGAACCGGCGACCGGCCCGAGCGGGCGGCGGCGCACACCGCGCGGCACACCCGACGCGGACCGGCCCGCACACCTCGGCCTCGGCCGCCTCTACCTGCGGCGCTTCCTGCGCAACCGGCTCGCCGTCGTCGGCGTGCTGATCCTCCTGCTGCTGGTGCTGTTCAGCGCCCTCGGCGGCCGGTTCACCCCCTACAGCCACACCGACGCCGACTTCGCCGCGCTCACCCGGCCGCCGAGCGCCCTGCACTGGTTCGGCACCAACCAGGGCGGCAACGACATCTACGCCTGCGCCGTGCACGGGCTCCAGCGCTCCCTGACGATCGCCGTGAGCGTGTCGGTGCTGACCATCGCGCTCGCCGCGGTGATCGGCTCCGGCGCCGCGTACTTCGGCGGCCGGGTGGAACGCGCGACACTCGCCGTCATCCACTTCCTCCTCGTCGTCCCCTCGTTCCTGATCCTCGCCCTCGTCTCGCACCGGCTGGCCGGCGACTGGCGCGTCCTGATCGTCGTGCTGACCGTGTTCGGCTGGATGCCGACCGCACGGGTCATCTGGTCCGTCTCGACGTCCCTGCGCGAACGGGACTATGTGAAGGCGGCCGAGTTCATGGGCGTCGGCCCGCTGCGCGTCATCCTGCGCCACATCATCCCCAACCTCGGCTCCCTGCTGATCGTCAACCTGACCCTCGGTGTCGTCGCGACCGTCCTCAGCGAGACCGCCCTGTCCTTCCTCGGGTTCGGCGTCCAGACACCGGACGTCTCCCTCGGCACGATGCTCGCCGACGGCGCGGGCACCCTCACCAGCGCACCGTGGCTCTTCGCCTTCCCGGCCGGGCTCGTCGTCCTGCTCACCGTGTCGATGACCTTCATCGGCGACGGACTGCGCGACGCCCTCGACCCCACCTCGGTGACCGGCTCGGCAGGAGGCCGACGATGACCCTCGCCACCCCCCTGCCCGCCCCGGCACCCGCCGCCGGGCCCGCCCCGGCCCTGTCCGTACGGGACCTGCGCGTCACCTTCCCCTCCGAGGCGGGACCGGTCGAGGCGGTACGCGGCGTCAGCTTCGATCTGCTGCCCGGCCGTACCCTGTGCGTCGTCGGCGAGTCCGGATCCGGCAAGTCGGCCACCGCCATGGGCATCATGGGGCTGCTGCCGCCCGCCGCCGAACTGCGCGGACAGGTACTGCTCGGCGGACAGGACCTCGTCGGCCTCGACGACCGGGCGCTGTCGAGGATCCGCGGCAACTCCATCGGCATGGTCTTCCAGGACCCGCTGTCCGCCCTCACCCCCATCTACTCCGTGGGCCGGCTGCTCTCCGACGCGCTCCGCGTCCACAAGGACCTGACGAAACGGGCCGCCTGGGAGCAGGCCGTCGCCCTCCTCGACCTCGTCGGCATCCCCGACCCGCGCGGCCGGGCCGGCGCCTTCCCGCACGAGTTCTCCGGCGGCATGCGCCAGCGCGTCGTCATCGCCCTGGCCATCGCCAACCGGCCCGCCGTGCTCGTCGCCGACGAACCCACCACCGCGCTCGACGTCACCGTGCAGGCCCAGATCCTGGACGTACTGCGGCTGGCCCAGCGGGAGACCGGCGCCGGGCTCGTCCTCATCACCCACGACCTCGGGGTGGTCGCGGGACACGCCGACGACGTCGCCGTCATGTACGCGGGCCGCTTCGTGGAGCACGCCGGTGCCGGAGAACTCTTCCGGCGGCCGAAGATGCCGTACACCGCGCGGCTGCTGGCCGCCGTACCCACCGTCGACGGCGGCACCCGCCGCCCCCTGGTCCCCATCGGCGGGGAACCGCCCACCCTGGCCGGACTCACCGGCGGCTGCCCCTTCGCGCCGCGCTGCGCCGTCGCCCTCGGCACCTGCCGCACCGCCGAACCGGAGCTGCTGCCCGTCGCCGGACACGGCAGCGCGGCCTGCCTGCGCGCCGCCGAGATCGCCGACGGCTCCCTGGACCCCACCGGCGGCGCCGCGCCAGCCGGGTCGCCCGCCGCCCCGGACCCGACCGCGACCGGTGAGGTGGTGCTCCGGGTCGAGGACCTGGTCAAGACGTTCCCCGTCACCAAGGGCGCCCTGCTCAAGCGCCGGGTCGGCACGCTGCGCGCCGTCGACCGGGTCGGCTTCGAACTGCGCGCGGGGGAGACGCTCGGCCTGGTCGGCGAGTCCGGCAGCGGCAAGACCACGACCCTGCTGGAGATCCTGCGGCTCGCCCGGCCCGAGGGCGGCCGTATCGAGATCGGCGGCACCGACGTCGCCACCCTCGACTCCCGTGGCCGCGCACGGGAGTTGCGGCGGGACGTGCAGATCGTCATGCAGGACCCGATGGGGGCCCTGGACCCCCGGCTGCCCGTCTTCCACTCGCTGGCCGAACCGCTGCGCGCGATCGGCCGCGACCGCGACACGATCCCCGCCCGGGTCCGCGAACTGCTGCACCTGGTGGGCCTGGACGACACGGTCGGCGACCGGTTCCCGGCCGCGCTCTCCGGCGGCCAGCGCCAACGGGTCGGCATCGCCCGCGCCCTGGCGACCGAACCGAAGCTGCTCGTGCTCGACGAACCGCTCTCCGCGCTGGACGTCTCGGTACAGGCCGGCGTGATCAACCTGCTGGCCCGGCTCAAACGGGAACTCGGCCTCGCCTACCTGGTGGTCGCCCACGACCTCGCCGTGGTCCGGTACATCGCCGACCGCATCGCGGTGATGTACCTGGGGCAGATCGTCGAGACCGGGGCGACCGAGGCCGTCTTCTCCGGGCCGCGGCACCCCTACACCCGGGCGCTCCTGTCGGCGGTACCGGTCCCCGACCCGGAGCGCGAACGCACCCGCGAGCGTGTCGTGCTGGAGGGCGAGCCGCCCAACGCCGCCCGGCCGCCCGCCGGTTGCGTCTTCGTCGACCGGTGCCCGCTGTACCGCCTCGCCGACGAGGAACTGCGCCACCGCTGCCGCACGGAACGTCCGGCCCAGACGTCCGCCGCCGACGACCCGGGCCACCGCTACGCCTGTCACGGCGTCTGAGCACACCCCGGCGACGGGCGTCCCGCCCGCTCCCCGAATCCGTACACCCGGCACGCCGTCCCGCGCCCGTCACCGGCGGCGCCGCGCCGTGCCCTCACCCATCCCACTCCCTGAAGGAACACCCCGCCATGCGCGCACGACTGGCCCTGCCCGTCGCCCTGATCGCCGCCGTCACCGTCACCGCCACCGCGTGCCAGTCCCTCCACCGGCACGGACTCCGCCGCCCCGGGCGCGAAGAACAGCCCCACGGCAGCGTCGTCCGCCGCCGACTACAACCCCGTGCCCTACGACCGGATCAAGGACGGCGGCAGCTACACCACGGTCGGCACCTTCGACGACCAGGGGCAACCCCTTCCATGTGAACTCCACACTGACCGCGTCCCGCGTCTGGGCCTGGTACAACGCCGTCGCGATCACCTACTCGCCGACCGGCGAGGTGCAGTACAACCCGGACTACTTCAGCGATGTGAAGGTCTCCGTGAGCGGCGGCGACCAGAAGGTCGTGCTGACCATCAACCCCAAGGCCGTCTTCAACGACGGCACCCCCATCGACTGGACCGCCGTCAAGGCCACCTGGCAGGCCAACAACGGTTCCGACAAGTCCTTCTCCGCCTCCTCCACGGACGGCTACTCCCAGATCACCTCGGTCGTCGAGGGCGCGGACGCCAAGCAGGCCGTCATCACCTTCAAGGGCGTCAACGCCTCCTGGTCCGCCCTGTTCACCACCTTCCTGCACCCCAAGGCCGCGACCGTCCAGAACTTCAACAACGCCTACGTCAAGAAGGCGCACCCGGAGTGGGGCACGGGCCCCTACACCGTCGGCACGTGGGACACCCACTCCGGCAACATCACCTTCGTGCGCAACCCCAAGTGGTGGGGCAAGAAGGGCAAGCTCGACAAGCGCGTCTACGTCAACCTGGAGTCGGCCGCGGCCGTCAACGCCTTCAAGAACGGGCAGCTCGACTACGTCGC
The DNA here is from genome assembly GCF_058344915.1 of Streptomyces sp. PL-25. Taxonomy (NCBI): domain Bacteria; kingdom Bacillati; phylum Actinomycetota; class Actinomycetes; order Kitasatosporales; family Streptomycetaceae; genus Streptomyces; species Streptomyces sp. PL-25. The sequence continues at coordinate 241,355 of NZ_CP136997.1, read as the reverse complement.
CGTCGGCGACGCCGAGAGCCTCAAGCAGATCAAGGGACTCAAGGGCACGGAGATCCGCAGCGGCGGCAGCCCCTTCGAGTACTCGCTCTACTTCAACACCAGGTCCACCGTGCTCGCCGACCCGGCCGTGCGCAAGGCCATCGAGGAGAGCATCGACCGCGCGCAGATCGCGAAGATCCAGTTCCAGGGCCTCGACTACACCGAACCGCTGCCCGGTTCGGCCATCCTCTACAGCTTCCAGAAGAACTACCAGGACAACGTCTCCGCCGTCCTCAAGTACGCGCCCGAGGAGGCCGGCAAGGCGCTCGACGCGGCGGGCTGGAAGCCCGGATCCGACGGCATACGAGCCAAGGACGGCAAGAAGCTCGAAGTCGGCTACACCCTCCTCGGCGACGACGCCCTGGGCAAGGCGACCGCCGGCGCCTTCGCGGCGATGCTGAAGACCGTGGGCGTCCGCCTCGACATCAAGAAGGCCGACGAGTCGGAGTTCTCCAGCATCCTCAGCGACCGCAAATTCGACCTGTTCCTGTCGGGCAACCGCTCCATGGACCCGTTCGGTGCCCGCTACCTGTGCGACTTCTACTGCTCCGACCGCGACTCCAACCTCACCGGCGCGGGCTCCCCGGCCCTCGACAAGGAGATCCGCTCCGTCGCCCAGGTCGCCGACCTCACCGCGCAGGCGAAGAAGGCCAACGAGGTGGAACGCCGGGCGCTCCAGCAGTACGCCTTCCTCCCGCTGTTCAGCGGCCCCTCCACCTACGGGGTGAAGAAGGGCCTCGCCAACGTCGGCGCGACCATCTTCCACAACCCCCTCCCGGAGACGGTCGGCTGGGAGAAGTGACGTACCACCGGGGACGGCGGGCCACGCCCGGCCCGCCGTCCCCGGTCCGCTCAGCGGGGGCGCGACCCCGCACCGCGGCCCTGCCCGCGCCGGAGGCGTCAGCGGCGCAGCCGGTACCCGGTGAGCCGGGAGCGGGCCGCACCGGCGCTGATGCCGAGCCCCTGGCCGATCGTCTCGGCCGACAACTCGTCCGCCTCGGCGGCGTAGGCGGCCTCGTGGCCGATGTCGCGCGTGAGCTGCTCCAGTTGCCGCACGGCCCGCAGCGCCGCCACCGGAGCCTGGTCGACGAGCCGGGAGAGCCGCGCCTCCAGCCGGACCAGGGCCTCCGCGATCTCCTCCGGGACCGGCACGGCCAGGCGGTCCACGGCGTCGATGTGCGCGGACCAGTCGTCGTGCGCCGCACCGACGTCCAGGTCCTCCAGTCCGCCGTCGCCGATGTCGTCCCAGTCGACGGGATGGTCCGGGCCGCGCCAGTCGCACGAGCACGCCCCCCGGTAGGCAGCGGCCCTCGGCCTGCCCCACTTGCCGCTGTAGGCCCACCACTCACTGGTCTGGTACATGTTCGTCCCGCTGCCGATGTCGATGATGACCGGCTTCGGTTCGCTGCCGTCGGCCAGGACCGCACCCACGTACCCCTCGTGGGACGCCTCGAACTCCTCCGTCTGCCACACCACGACCGTCTCCCTCCCTCGCGTCCCACCGGGCCGGCGGGACCGCGTCCGAACCAACGAGGATGCCGCAACCCGGCCGCCGCCGCCGGGGAGTCGGCTACTCGCCCGGCTGAAACCCGCGGCTCGGGTGAAGCAGGTGGCCCGGACCGCACGGGAGTTCACTCGGAGGACGGCACGGGCTCCGCGGCACGGGCACGCGCACGGGCGCGGACACCGGCGACCGTCGCCGACCGGGTGAACGCGGCGGTGACCTCCAGCAGCCAGGCCGCCTCCGCCTCGACGGTCCGGGGCAGCGGCCCCGGCGCACCGCCCGCGCCGCCGCGCGCCGGGACGGCCTCGTACGGCCGGTCCGCGCGCTTGTGCTCCAGGGCGGCGGCGATGACCGCGGCCTCCACCACGGCGTGCCGGTCGAAGGCGTCCTCAGGTCCGGCGGCCCGTGCCAGGGCACGCACCACCTCCTCCGGCAGACCGGGCTCCTGGTGGGGGCGGAGCGCCAGGTGCGCGTCGCGGATCTCGATGACCCGGCGGTACAGCGCGAACTCGGCGTGCCGCGGCCCCCGGCGCCACACCGCGACCGGCCCGTCGAGCGCTATCTCCGGGAGCACCGAGTGCAGTTCGGCCCAGAGCGGCTCCAGCGCCCGGTAGGTGCGGCGGGCGCGCAGCCAGCGCAGCGGGGCGGTCAGCCGGCCGCCCCACAGACTGGTGGTGGCCCCGCCGGTGGCGAGCAGCGCGGTCACCGCGCCCAGCACGGCGGAGACGAGGTCCTCACCCAGCCCCTGCTCGCCACGGGACAGATCGGACGCCACGTCGTTGAACGCCCACAGCGTCCACAGCGCGCCGGACGCGGCGGCCAGCATCATCATCCTGAGCCCGGCCCGCAGCGGTCCGGACGTGGTCCGGCGGGCGTGCCGGGCGAGGGCGCGGACCAGAACGAGCAGGCAGAAGCAGCCGTAGCAGGCGAACACCGCGTTGTAGGCGGCCAGTGCCCAGCCCCGGTCCGCCCGCAGCACGCCCCGCCCGGCGTCGGTCGTCACCGCCGCCAGCAGGAAGAGAATGGCCGAACCCGCCTGCACGGCCCCGGCGAGCAGGACCTGGCGGCGTCTGCGGCGCCGCGCCGCGTGCGGATCGCGGTCCGCGGCGGTGAGGGCGTGGGCGACCAGCACCAGGAACGTCAGGGCTGCGGTCTTCAGTTCGTGCGTGACCAGCAGGTCGGCGTAGTGCCGCGGCAGGAGGCGGCTCACCGCGTCGAGGGTCGCCCGCGCGTTGAACAGCAGTGCCGTGCCCAGGCACCACGCGAACCCGGCGACATGGCGCTGCGCGGGATCGGCGCCGTCGCCGCGGGTGGTCCACAGCCGGTGCCCGGCGAAGACGAGCAGGACGGTGGCGGCCAGGTAGACCGCCAGGTCAGCCATCGGCGGGGCCGTCCGGGGCGCGGCGCTCCCGCCGGGGCCGGCCACCGGACGCGCCGCCGGGCGGCCCCGGCGGCGGCGCGCCGAACAGCGAACGCAGCCGGGCCTCGTCCTGCCCGGCCGGCTCGGCGGAGTCCGTGCCGCGCTCCAGGCGGGTGGCACGGTTGAGGATCAGGGAGGCGACCAGTTCCGCCTCGGCCTCCTGGGGCAGCGTGTAGACGGTGCGGCCCAGCACCCGTTCCACCAGGGCGGCGGGCAGGTGCGGCAGCAGCAGTTCGGCGGCGGCCGAGGCGGCGGGGGAGGTCTCGTGGTGCCCGCAGATGAGGTGGGCGGCCTCGTGCAGCAGGATGTGCTGCTGGTGCAGGGGAGTGGTGTCCGCGGCGTACACGATGCAGTCGGCGCGGTCGGTCGTGATCAGCAGCCCGCAGGGGGTGTGCGGACGGTAGGCGACCGGCATGAGCCGGATGTCGCGGCCGCGTTTTCCGGCGAGCAGCGCGATGAAGGCGCCGGCGTCGAAGGGGGTGGGCAGCTCCAGCCCTTCGACCAGGCGCGTACATCGCCGCCACAACCGTCTGCCGCTCCGGTCCTCCCCCACGAGCCACCCCTTCTCGCGCCCTCGCCGCGGTCCGTCCCGGCCGGTCAGCCGGTGGTGCCGTCCCTGGTGTCCGGCGCGGTGCCACCCCGGTCACGGTGGCCGCCGGCGGCCTGTTCACGGCGGGCGAGCACATCGATCATGTCATTGATCGTGTCCACTCCCTCGGGGGACAGGTTCACCGCCCGCAGCGCCACGCTGCGCACCCCGGCGTCCCGCATCGCGCCGAGCAGCTCCAGCTCCTTGGCGATGGCCTCGCCCTGCTCCTCGTCGAAGAAGTACGCCACCGGCACGTCGAAGAACTGCGCCAGTGCCTCCAGATGCCGCTTGGTCGGATTGTCCCGGCGCCCCGTGCGCAACTGCCACACGTACGTCGCCGAGAAACTCGCCCCGGTGGTCTCCCGGCACGCCCGAGCGACCTCCTCGTTGCTGAACTGCTCCCGGTTGGGCCGCCGTACGATCCGGAACAGCGCCTCGATCCGGTCGGCCAGGCTTGCCGGAGCGGCTTCGGAGCCGGTCATCCGCACCCTCCCCTCCCATGAGCCGATGTGGGATGTACCGCGTACGCGTGAATCCTAGCCGCCCCCGTGATCCGCCGGCCGGGTATGTGGACGTGGTGGCGCCTGGCCTCACCGGGCGGAACGTGCTCGGGTGGTGCCGTGCCCGGCGGCCCCGCCCGTCCCGGATCCGGGCGACCGTGTACGGCGGACGGCAGCCGCCCCGCCGGCCCGGCGCCCGCAGGAAGAGCGACATGACACGTGAGCAACGCGCCGCCCCCGGCCCTCCGTCCGGCGTCGTCGTCGTCGGCGGCGGAGCGGCCGGACTCAGCCTCGCCCACCGGCTGGCGGCCGCCGCCGTCCCCGAAGTGACGCTCGTGGACGCACCCGCCGGACCGCTGACGCCGCCCGAGCGGACGTGGTGCTACTGGGACCGGGGGAGCGGCGACCTCGACGAGGCGGTCAGCGCCTCCTGGTCCCGGCTGCGCGTCCACGGCGCCGACGGCCGGGCCGTCGCCCTGGACCCCGCCCCGCTGAGCTACCGCATGCTGCGCTCCACCGACTTCGAACGGCTGGTGCACGCCCGGCTCGCCCGGTCCCCCACGGTGCGCGTCCTGCGGGCGACGGCGCGCACCGTCCGCGACACCCCCGGCGGCGCCGAGGTGCGCTGCACCACGCCCGACGGCCGGACGCTGTCCCTGCGCGCCCGCCATGTGTACGACTCCCGGCCCCGGCCCGTCCTGCCACCGGCCCGCACCCATCTGACGCAGCACTTCCGCGGCTGGTTCGTCCGCACCCGGACGGACCGCTTCGACCCGGCCGTCGCGGACCTGATGGACTTCCGCGTGCCGCAGCCGCCGCACGGGCTCGCCTTCGGCTACGTCCTGCCCCTGGCACCGGACCGGGCGCTCGTGGAGTACACCGAGTTCTCCCGGACGCCGCTGACCCGCGAGCGGTACGAGGCGGCGCTGGCCCACTACAGCGAGGACGTCCTGCGGCTCGGCCCGCTCACCGTGGAGTCGGCCGAGCAGGGCGCCATCCCCATGACCGACGGCCACTTCGCCCGGAGGGCGGGAGACGCCGTGTTCCGGATCGGGACCGCGGGCGGCGCCACCCGCCCGGCGACCGGCTACACGTTCGCCGCCGTGCAGCGGCAGACCCGGGCCATCGCCGCCGCCCTGCGCGCGGGCCGCGCGACCGCGCCCCCGCCGCACCGGCGGCGGGCCCTCGCCATGGACGCGGTGCTGCTGCGCGCCCTGGACACCGGGCGGATCGACGGCCCCGACTTCTTCACCGGCCTGTTCCGCCGCGTCCCCGCCGAACGCCTGCTGCGCTTCCTCGACGGCACCACCACCCCCTGGGAGGACTGGGGCGTCGGCATACGCACCCCCGTGGTCCCCATGCTGCGGACCGCCGTCGAACTCCCCTTCCTGCCCCGCCGCCCCCGCGGCTCCCCACCGAGCGGAGAGAGCCACCGATGACACTGCTGCGCGACCACGACCTGGCCCGCGCCTTCGACCACGCCGCGCCCACCTACGACCGCCTCACCGCCCTCAACCCCGGCTACCGCACCGACCTCCTGCGCTCGGCACGCCGGCTGCGGCTGCCCGGGGGCGGCGCCGGACTGCGCGTACTGGACCTCGGCTGCGGCACCGGCGCCTCCACCAGGGCGCTGCTGCGGGCCGCGCCCTACGCCCGGATCACGGCCGTCGACGCCTCCTCGGGGATGCTGCGGCGCGCCCTGGCCAAGCGGTGGCCGGCCGGGGTGCGCTTCCGGCACCTGACCGCCGAGGAGGTGGCGGCGGCCGGGGAGGGGCCGTACGACGCGGTGTTCGCCGCCTATCTCTTCCGCAACGTCACCGACCCGGACGGCGTCCTCGCGGCCGTACGCTCGCTGCTGCGCCCGCACGGCCGGCTCGCCGTCCATGAGTACAGCCTCAGCGGCTCGCCCGCCCACCGCGCCCTGTGGACGGCCGTGTGCCGGGGCGTCATCGTCCCCGCGGGCACCCTCACCGGCGACCGCGCCCTCTACCGGCACCTGTGGCGCAGCGTCCTGGACTTCGACACCGCGCCCGCCTTCCGCGCGCGGCTGGCGGCGGCGGGGTTCACCCATGTCCGCGCCGTGCCCGTCGCCGGATGGCAGACGGGCATCGCGCACACCTTCCTGGCCCGCGCGGGGGCCGCCGCACCGGCGGCGGGGGACGCCCGGTGAGCGCGGCAGGCCGTACGGCCCGCCGGGGCCGCGACCGCAGGGCCGAGATCGTGCCGGCCGCGCCCGGCCGGGACCGCTTCGGGAGCGGGGACGCGCCCCGTGTCGCCGTGGCCGGCGGGGGCGTGGCGGGACTGGCCGCCGCCACCCTGCTGGCCGAACGCGGCGCCCGGGTGACCCTTTACGAACGCGAGCAGTCCCTCGGCGGACGCCTCGCGGGCCGACGCGTCCGCCTCGCCGACGGATCAGCGGCGACCATGAGCCGCGGCTTCCACGCCTTCTTCCGCCAGTACTACAACCTGCGCGGCCTCCTGCGCCGCACGGACCCCGGCCTCGACCGGCTGCGCCCCCTGCCCGACTACCCGCTGCGGCACAGCGGCGGACTGACCGACAGCTTCGCCCACGTCCCGCGCACCCCGCCGTTCAGCGCGCTCGGCTTCGTCGCGCTGAGCCCCACGTTCGGCTGGCGCGACCTCACCGCGCTGGACGCCAGGGCCGCGCTGCCGCTCCTGGACGTCCGGGTGCCCGAGGTCTACGAACGCTTCGACGGCATGAGCGCCACCGCGTTCCTGGAAGCGGTCCGCTTCCCCGCGGCCGCGCACCACCTCGCCTTCGAGGTGTTCTCCCGCAGCTTCTTCGCCGACCCGCGCGAACTGTCCGCCGCCGAACTGCTGTTGATGTTCCACATCTACTTCCTCGGCTCGGCCGAGGGCCTGCTCTTCGACGTGCCCACCGAGCCGTTCCCCCAGGCGCTGTGGGAGCCCCTCGGCGACTATCTGCGCCGCCTCGGAGCGGACCTGCGCCCCGGCACGCCCCTGCGCGCCGTCCGCCCGGACGAGGGCGGGGGAGTGGAGGTGCGGACCGACCGCGGCACGGAGCGCCACGACGCGGCGGTGCTCGCCCTCGACCCCGGGGCGCTGCGCGACCTGGTCGCCGCCTCACCCGCCCTCGGCACCCCGGCCTGGCGCGCGGACATCGCCGCCCTGAGCACCGCGCCGCCCTTCCTCGTCTCCCGGCTCTGGCTGGACCGCCCGGTCCGCGCCGACCGCCCCGGATTCCTCGGCACCAGCGGCTACGACGGCCTCGACAACGTCAGCGTCCTCGAACGCTACGAGGGCGAGGCCGCCCGCTGGGCCGCCCGGAGCGGCGGTTCGGTCGTGGAGCTCCACGCCTACGCCGTCGCCCCGGGCACCGCGCCGCAGGACATGCGGCGGCGGCTCGTCGAGGGCCTGCACCGCGTGTACCCGGAGACACGCCGGGCCCGCGTGGTGGACGCCCGTCACGAGTGGCGCGCCGACTGCCCCTTCTTCCCGGTCGGTTCGCACGCCCGCAGGCCCGCCGTCCGCACCCCGCACCCGAGGGTGACGCTGGCCGGTGACGCGATCCGCTGCGACCTGCCCGTGGCCCTGATGGAACGCGCCGCCACCACCGGCTTCCTGGCCGCCGGTGCCCTCCTCGCGGGCTGGGGCGTGCGCGGCCAGACGCTGTGGACGGTCCCCCGGGCCGGCCGCTCACCCGTGCTCAGGGCCGTCTGCCGGGCCGGGAGCCGCTGACCGTCCGGCGCGCTCACCCCCGCGCGCCACGGTCCTCGGCTGCCTCTGCGGCCACCCGAGGGTGTGCTGCCGTGCCCGCTCCGGGGAAACGGCCCGCGCCGCGCAGTTCCCAGCGCCGCTCGGCGTAGGCGAGGTCGTCGCGCCACAGCCGTCCGGCCGTCCGTCGGATCAACGGGCGCAGCACGGGCGCCGCGGCTCGCGCGAGGGCGAAGCCGCGCCGGTCCGAGGCGGCCACGACCGCCTCGACGACGGCGGTCCGGGGCGGCACCCGTGAGGGACCGGTCAGAGGCGTGGCATGGGTCTCCACCACGGAACCGGCCCCCTCGCCCTCCGTGATGCGCATGACGACCGTACGGGGCCCGGGTGCCGTGAACTCGGCGCGCACCGGCACCACCAGGCGGCCCGTCAGCCGGAAGGACACATCGACGACGAAGGCGTCGTCGTCGCCCCGCTCCCGCGGCGGCCGGACCACCGTGAGGTCCACGAACGCGTACGGGTGGAACCACGAACCGTGCCACGGGTCGAGCCGGTTGGCGACCACGTCCTGCGGTTCGCACCGCCCGACGGCCGTGAACACGGCGTCCACCGCGCCGCCCGCCGCCGGACGCTCCGGCACCCGGGGACGGTCCGACGGCTCCTCGCCGCCGACCGCGTCGAGCCGGACCCACACCAGCACACCGTCGTCATGCGCCGGATACGGGTCCCAGCCGGTGAACGGCCCGCCGTCCAGGGCCAGTCCGTGCCAGCGGCACACCAGTGTGCCGCACACCACCCGGCCCTCCCGCAGGGGCGCCCCGAGATGCGGGCAGGCGCCCGGCCCCGCGTGCAGCTCGCCGGTGTCCGACCGCCACAGCACGACCTCCGTCCCGCCCACCGTCCGGCCGAGCGGCCGGCCTCCGGCGGGCACGTCCCGGGAGGCACCGACGACGAACCAGTTGCCGGTCGGCCGCTCCGAGGCCCGCGCGAGCGCGGCGGCGATCAGCGCCGGACGCGCCTGCCGCCAGGTCGGTGCCTGCGCCGCCCAGCGTGAGCGGCGCCGCCGCCGCACGGGCGGCGTCCAGCCGGTCCGGTCCGCCCGCCCGCTCACCCCCGCTGCCCTTCCCGTCGCAGCGCCGCCCCGGCCACGGGCGGCGCCGGGCGCCCGGCCCGTGCGCGGTGGCGCGCGGCGGCGACCCGTACGACCCCGGCCGCCGCCACCGCCGCCCGGCGTCCGCGCGAGACCACCGCACGCCGGTGCAGCACCGGATAGCCCTGGTCCGCGATGGCGTCCAGGATGCCGCCGTAGAGCGTGAACGCGGCCCGGATGCACGGGCGGGTGCGCGGATCGAGCAGGGCGATGCCCGGCTCCGCCGTCCGGTACACCCCTCGCGTCAGCTCCTCGGCGGCGACCAGCGCCGCCCGGATCCGCGCGTCGGTGCGGCCCGTACGGCGGCTCCACTCCAGCAGCGCGCGGTCCGCGCCGTGCGCCGCGAGCAGGTCCGCCGGCAGATAGACGCGCCCGCGGTCCAGGTCCTCGCCCACGTCCCGCAGGAAGTTGGTCAGCTGGAACGCCACCCCGAGGGCCGCCGCGTGCGGTGCCGCCTCCTCGCGGGGCACGACCGTGCCGAGCACCGGCAGCATCTGGAGCCCGATCACCGCGGCCGAACCGTGCATGTACGCCCGCAGATCGGCATAGGTCGCGTAGTCCGTGACCCGCAGATCGCTGCGCATCGACGCCAGGAAGTCGGCGAACAGCGTGTGCGCGATGCCGTACCGTCCGGCGGTGTCCGCGAGGGCCCGCACCACGGGCTCGGTGCCCTCCCCGGTGCGCAGCCCGTGCGCGAGGCCGTCCTCCAGCCGGCGCAGCGCGCGGTCGCGTTCCTCCGCCGTCCGGGTCCCGTCGAGATCGTCGACGATGTCGTCCGCCCGGCGGGCGAAGCCGTACAGGGCGTGCACGGCCGGCCGGCGCTCCACCGGGAGCAGCCGGGTGGCCAGGAAGTACGTCCTGCCGTGGCGGGCGTTGAGCCGCCGGCACCGCAGATAGGCGGCGCGCAGGGCGGGATCGCGGATGCCGGCGGCGTCCAGTTCACGACGGGTCATGAGCGCCTTCCGTGGTCGCTGCGACGGCCCGGACGGTGCGGGACGCGGGGCGGACGGGGACGGAGCGGGGGCGCGCGGCGCCGCCGGTGACGCGGGCGGCGGCGAGCTTGCCGCTCAGCAGGACCGTGGGCACACCGACACCGGGGGTGGTGCCGCAGCCCGCCAGGACGACGTTCTCCAGACCGCGGACCAGGTTGCGCGGCCGGAACGGACCGGTCTGCGCGAAGGTGTGCGACACCGAGAACGGGCTGCCCGCCGCGTGCCCCCGCGCCGTCCAGTCCAGCGGTGTGACGAGCAGTTCCTCGCGGACGCTGCCCGCGAACCCGGCCAGGCCCCGGCGCTCCAGCTCCGCGACCAGGCTGTCCCGGTAGCGGGGCCCCAGGTCGCGCCAGGCGGCGGCGCCGGGGCCGACGTCGGTGTTCGGACAGGGCGCCAGGACGTAGTGGAGGTGGCCGCCCGGCGGTGCCAGGCCGGGGTCGTGGGCCGTGGGCCGGGTGATCAGCAGCGACGGGTCGCTCATCAGCCGCCCGGAGCGGGTCAGCTCCTCGAAGGTCCGCTCCCAGGCCGCGCCGAAGGACAGCGTGTGGTGCGCGAGACCGGGCCAGGTGCGGTCCGTACCGGCGTGCAGCACGACGGCCGACGGCGAGTGCCGCAGGCCCACCGGGCGCCTCGGGGCGCGCCCCACGAGCCGGTGCGCGACGGGCAGCTCGCAGCTCAGGACCACGGCGTCGCAGGCGATCCGCTCGCCCGTGGCCAGCCGTACGGCGCGGACCCGGCCCGCCGAGCGTTCCAGTGCGGTCGCCTCGGCCGACCAGCGGAACGCGGCGCCCGCGCGGCCCGCGGCCTGAGCCATGCCCCGCGGCAGTGCGTGCATGCCGCCCCTGGGGAACCAGACCCCGGCCACGGTGTCCATGTAGGCGATCACCGCGTAGGCCGCCAGGGCACGGGCCGGGGCGAGACCGGCGTACAGGGCCTGGAAGGTGAAGACGCGGCGCAGGCGCGGGTCGGACAGGAAGCGGCCGATCCGCCGGTCCAGCCGCCCGAAGCCGCCCAGGGCCGCCAGCCGGGCCAGGTCCGGGTGCAGCAGCTGGAAGGGCGAGTCGAAGTTCGTGTCGATGAAGCGCCGCATCTGCGCCCGGTACAGCCGGGTCAGCCAGTCCCGCAGCGCCCGGTAGCCGGCCGCCTCCGCCGGGCCCGCGAACCGTCTGACCTCGGCCTCCATGGCCTCCGCCGCGGTGTGCACGTCGAGCGAGCTCCCGTCCGCGAAACACGCCCGGTACGCCGGGTGCAGGGGGGTCAGCTCCACATGACGGGCGAGGCTGTCGCCCACGGCCGCGAACGCCTCGTCGGCCAGGTGCGGCATGGTCAGCACCGTGGGCCCCGTGTCCAGCTCGTAGCCGCCCAGGCGCACGCGTCCCGCCCGGCCGCCGGGCAGGGCGTCCCGTTCGACGACCGTGACCCGGCGGCCCGCGCCCAGCAGATGCAGCGCGCAGGCGAGACCGGAGAGACCGGCGCCCACCACGACCACATGATCCGTCGGGCCCGGCACCGTCCTCACGCCGCCTCCGGCACGTACCGGCATGCGCGACCTCCTCTCGCGGGTGCGGTCGCGCAGATGCCTGCCCGGTACGCGGGCCGCTGTGGACGCAGGTCACCCCACCGGCGCAACGGCGTCCCTGCGGAGCCACAGGGCCGGACGGAGGCGGTCAGCGGCCGCGGTCCACCGTGAAACCGGCCCGGAACCGTCCGCCGTCGGGGCAGGCTCCGTCCACGCTCCACTCGGACAGCCGCCCGACGGGGTCGGGGCCGCCGGAGGTGAAGTTCCCGGCGGGGGCGATCGCGGCCGTTCCGGTGTAGACGGTGCCCTGTGTGCGGCGCAGGGTGACCGTGCCGTCGGCGAAAGCCTGCGACGTGGCGGCGACAGCCGGTGCCGTGCCCGTGTCGCAGCCGACCTGGATCGTGACCGTGCCTCCGGCCGCGACCGTCGTCGGCGACACCCGGGCAGCCGGGGCGGCGGACGCCCCACCGGCCGCGAGACCCAGACTCAGGACCGCCGTGACCAGGGCGGTCGAAGTGGTTGCGCTGCGCATGTGCGCTCCTCCCTGCCGGGTGTGCCTGTCCGTCCAGTGCAGCCGCCCGGCGCCGCGACGGCATGCGCGCTCCGCCGAACGGGTGAAAACGGATGCAATGGCGCCCGGAGCCAGGTGAGTGGTCCGCGATGGGTCACTCGAAGGGAGTCATTCGAGGGCTGCCCCCGGCAAGGAGATCCCGAGCATGCGAACGATCCGCGCACTCACCACGGCCGCAGCGGCGGCCGCCATGCTGGCTCTCGCCGGCACGGCACTCCCGGCGGCCGCCGCCCCGGCCGACGACTGCACCGCGGCGCAGGCCGCCGCGGACCGGGCGCAGCAGGACTTCGACCGGACGAAGAAGGCGTACGAGGCCCGGATCGCGGCGGGCGGGAACCCCGGTGCCGCCGAACGCCAGGAACTCGCGGACGCGGACGTGCACCGCAGTGTGACGGCCGCCGAGGCCGAGCGGGCCTGCGACAGCACGTCCTGACACGGCCGGGGGCGGGCCGCCGGGCGGAGGACAATGGAGGGGCCAGCACACCGCCCCAGCCCGCCGGATCCCGTATGCCCCCACTCCGCGACCCCAGCGACCCCCATGGCCCCCGCGGCCTGCACGGTCCGCGTGGCCAGCACGGCCCGCGCCAGGCGAGCCTGTTCCCCCTCGACGACCTGATCGACGCCTCGGCGCCCCGGACCCCTTCGACCTCTGCGCAGCCGGATCCCCGGCCCGCGGCCGAGCCGTCCTGCGGGGCCGGGGAGGCCACGTCCTCGGCCGCCGCGCGGCTGCTGCGGATCCGCGAGATCCACGCCGAGCCCGCGGCCGCCGTGTCGCCGCGCGGCCGGCAGATCCTGGCGCGGTTCCCGCAGGCCCGCGTGAGCGAGGTCGACTCGCACTGGCGCATCCCGCACCTGCACGGCAACGAGGGGAACGTCGAGCGGTGGGTGCGGGTGAAGACCGAGACACTGATCCTGGGCGTGCGCAGAACCCTGACCACCCGCCCCAACGGCCGCTCCGCCGACTGGATCGCGCCCGGCGCCTCCAACGGCTGCGCCATGGCCTGCGCCTACTGCTACGTACCGCGCCGCAAGGGCTACGCCAACCCGATCACCGTCTTCACCGACATCGACCGCATCCTGGCCCACCTGGAGCGGCATGTCGCCGGGCAGGGCCGCAAACCGGCGCCGAACCAGTGCGACCCCACCGCCTGGGTCTACGACATCGGAGAGAACGGCGACTGCTCCGTCGACGCGCTGATCAGCGACAACACCGCCGACCTGATCCGGGCCTTCCGAGCCTGGCCGACCGCCAAGGCCAGCTTCGCCACCAAGTTCGTCAACCGCGACCTGCTCCGCCTCGATCCGCGCGGACGCACCCGGGTCCGCTTCTCGGTGATGCCGCAGGAGGACGCCCGGCTGCTGGACATCCGCACCAGCCCGGTGCCCGAGCGGATCGCCGCCGCGGCGGACTTCGTCGAGGCCGGGTACGAGGTCCACTTCAACCTGTCGCCGGTCGTCCTGCGGCCCGGCTGGGAGGCGGCCTGGGCCGAGCTGCTGCGGCAGCTGGACGACGTGCTCCCGGCGGCCGTCAAGGCGCAGGCCGCCGCCGAGGTCATCCTGCTCACCCACAACCGCCCACTGCACGAGATCAACCTCGGCTGGCACCCGCGCGCCGAGGAGCTGCTGTGGCGCCCGGAGGTCCAGGAGGCCAAGCGGTCGCAGAACGGGGACGACAACGTCCGCTACCGCACCGGTCTGAAGGGTGCCGCCGTGGGGCGCCTGCGGGAACTGATCGCGGCCCACGCGCCCTGGCTCACCGTGCGCTACGCCTTCTGATCCGCGGGCGCGGCAGCGGCGGCCCGCGCGGCCAGGGCCCGGGTGGCGCGCACCAGCTCCGCAGGGCCCTCGACGCGGTAGGGCAGGCCCACCGAGGCGAGGGCGCCCGCCAGCCAGTCCCAGTCGTCCGCGCCGGTCAGATACCGGCAGCGGCCGGGCCCGGCCGGTTCCAGCGTGCCCGCGCGGGCGGTCAGCCGCCGGGCGACCGCCCCGGCCGGCGCCAGGAACAGCACCGCGCCCCGCGCCGCGCCCGGACCGGGGAACAGCCCGGCGGACCCCTCGGGCAGCGGACGCGGCGGGAACGTCGTGCCCGGCACCCGCAGATCCGTGATCCGGTCCACCCGGAAGGTGCGCCAGGCCGCGCGGTCCCCGTCCCACGCCAGCAGGTACCAGCGGTGCGCCAGCAGCACCAGGCGGTGCGGCTCCGCACGTCGCTCGCCGCTGCCGCCGTCCCGGGCCGCGTACCGGAAGCACACGCGCGAGCGCAGGTGCGTGGCCGTGGCCAGGCGCTCCAGCGTGCCGAGGCCGTCCGCCGGGCCCGCCCCGCCCGGCACCTCGGTGGCCGCGAGCAGCGCCTCGATCCGGCCGCGCAGCCGTGCGGGCAGCGCCTGTTCCAGCTTGCGCAGGGCGGTGTCGGCCGGGCCCGGTCCGTCCGTCCCGTACGCGGCGGCGGCGTGCCGCAGCCCCACCGCCGTGGCCACCGCCTCCTCCTCGGACAGGTGCAGGGGCGGCACGCCCTGCCCGGCGGGGAGCAGATAGCTGCCGCCGGTCCCGCGCGCCGACTGCACCCGGTAGCCCAGGTCCCGCAGCCGTTCCACGTCCCTGCGCAGGGTGCGCGGCGAGACACCGAGCCGCGCCGCGAGGTCGGCCCCGCCGCGCGGGACCCCGGCGGCCAGCAGCGACAGCAGCTCCAGCATCCGGGCACTCGGGTGATTCATGGGCCCAGCCTCGCACCCTTGCGGTCAGATTCCGGCCGCAAGGGCCGTTACGGTGCCGGGCACACCGGACCACGCAACCGAGGAGACCCCATGACCATCGTCGTCACCACCCCCACCGGCCATGTCGGCTCGCGGGTGGTCAGGCTGCTGCTCCAGGCCGGCGTGCGCCCCCGTGTCCTGGTGCGCGATCCGGCCCGGCTGGAGCCGGACGTCCGGGAGCGGGTGGACGCCCGCCGCGGCGACCTCACCGACGCGGGCTTCGTCCGCGAGACGATGGCGGGCGCCGACGCGGCCTTCCTGGTGGACCCGACGCCGCACACCGCCGAGGACCCGGTGGGCACCTCGCGCCGCACCGGGGCGGGCCTGGCCGCCGCCGTGCGCGAAGGGGGCGTGCGGCGCGTGGTGTTCCTCAGCAGCGTCGGAGCGGAACTGCGGCACGGCGCGGGCCACATCGACGGACTGGCCGCCGTCGAGGAACAGCTCGACGCCACCGGCGCCGACGTGCTCCACCTGCGCTGCGGCTACTTCTTCACCAACCTGCTCCTCTCCCTGGACGACCTGGCCGCCGGGCGGCTGACCACCGCCGACGCTCCGGACCGGACCCTGCCCTGGACCGACCCGCGCGACATCGGCGACATCGCCGCCGCCCGGCTGCTCTGCGACACCTGGCACGGCCGCACCGTCCAGGGCGTCCACGGCCCCGAGGACCTGTCGTGGCGGCGCGTCGCGCAGATCCTCACGGCGGCGCTCGGCCGCGAGATCCGGCTCCGTACGGTGTCCGACGAGGACGTCCGCCGGACGCTGGCCGCGGCCGGTCTGGCGCAGGACGCGGTGGACGCCGTCGTCGGCATGACCACGGGCACCCGCACCCTGGTCCCCGAGCAGCCCCGCGACGCCGTCACCACCACGCCCACCGCCCTGGCGGGCTGGGCCCACGCCCACCTGCGGCCCCTGCTCGCCGCCCGCGGCGGCGGAACCGGGCCGGCGCCGAGGACGGATCGCTGACGGCCGGCCTCCGCCGCGCGACGCTCCGTGTCACCGTCCCGTCACAGTCGGCTCCCGCTGAAACCCGCGCCCGCGGCCGGCCCTCTCCCTCGACGTCAGCGGATCCCTCGTAGCAGAGGATGCTCATGAACCACCGTCACGCCGCCGTCGCCGTCCTGGCCTCCGCCGCCGCACTGCTCGCCGCCACCAGCGGCACCGCGGGCGCCGCGCCGGGCCGGGCGGCGAAGAGCCCGTCCGTGTCCGCCACCACCTGGAAGCCCTGCCAACTGCCCGCCGGTCACCGGCACTTCCTCGAACTCAGGTCGGCCGCGAACGTCCGGGGCACGACCGTCGTACGCGTCACCCCGCAGACGTGCGTGGTGAACACCGAGAACGACGAGGACGTCATCTACACCCCGAGCGGAGCGACCCGGTCGCTGTCCTTCGCGCCGGGCGCCACCGTCGAGGTGCTCCACGACACCGACACCGTCGAGGTCACCCCGCGGTGGCTGGTGCACCACAAGCTCGCCAACAGCCCCTACTTCTCCTACCGCGTCGACGGCCACGGCCGGATCACCGCCCTGCGGGAGATCTACCACCCGTAGGCGTACGGCGTCCGCGCGGCCGGTGGAGCCGACTCGGTGCACCGGCTGCGCGGACGGCTGTTCCGGCGTCGTCACGCCTGCAGTGCGATGAGGGTCTTTCCCGGCTGCGCGGCCGCCGGGCTCCCGAGATGTGCGGCGAGTCCGCTGAGCCCGACGCGCCGTGCGACGGCCGTGCCCAGACGGCCGTGGCGCAGGTGCTCGAAGACCGGCGTGAACAGTGCGGGCAGGTGGCGGCCGCCGGTCCGCTGGACGACGTCGCGCAGCCGGAACAGCTCCACGCGGGCACCCCCGCCGGTGAAGCACTCCGCCGGGAGCGGCGTCCCCGACAGCAGGCCGTAGTGGACGAACACACCGGCGCGGGCCGTCAGCGCGTGCACGGCGCCGCCCACGTCACCGCCGACGCAGTCGAGGACGACATCGGCGCCTCCCGGGCCGGTCTCCGCCCGCAGCCGTTCGCGCCACCCGGGGCCGTCCGACGCGATCACCGCCCGCCACCGGGAGGGTTCGGCCACCGTCCGGCCCGGTGTGCCCCGTACGACGCCGACCGGGGTGATCCCTCGCCCGGCCAGCAGCTCCGCCAGTTGCCCGCCGATGGCCGAGGTCGCCGCCGTGACCACCACGTGGCGCACGCCCGGCCCGCAGAACCGCTCGACCATCGTCACGGCCGTCAGCGGATTGACGTAGGCGAAACAGGCCACCTCGTCGGGAAGGTCGTCCGGCACGGGGACGCACCAGGGGTACGCGAGCCGCTTGTACTGCTGCCAGGCCCCCGCCGAACCCAGCGGAAGCACCCGCAGGCCGACCGCCCCCGGCGGCACGCCCGGCCCGGCGGCCTCGATCACGCCCACGCCCTCGAAGCCCGGGACCAGGGGGAACGTGGTCCGTGACCCGTACGCGCCCGACACGGTGACCGCGTCGGAGGGGTTGACGGTCGACGCGACCATGCGCACCACGACCTCGCCCGCGCCGGGGGCCGGGGGCCCGCCCACCTCGCGCACGGCCACCGCCTCCGCGAGCCGGCCCGGCGCGTCGGCCACGGCAGCCAGCATGGACAGCCTCCCTCTCGTACATGTGTCCAGGACGTCTCATCCTAGGTCGGGCCGCACCAGGCGGCTCTCGTGGGCGAGGACCACGGCCTGCGCGCGGTCGCGCAGCCCGGTCTTCTGGAGGATCCGCCCCAGATGGGACTTCACGGCCGTCTCCGCGAGATGCAGCGTGTCCGCGATCTCGGCGTCGGTCAGACCGCGGCCCACCCGGGCGAGCACCTGCCGCTCGCGCGCGGTGAGCGGCCGCAGCCGCTCGGGGCGGGCGTTCTTCACCAGGAAGCCCGACGCACCCGCCCGGAGCCCGGAGCCCGGCGAACGCGTACTCGTCGAGGCCGGAGGTGGTGAGGATGAGCACCTTGCTGTCCGGCACCGTCCGCACGATCCGCCGGGTCGCCTCGATCCCGTCCGTCCCCGGCATCCGTACGTCCATGAGGACCACGTCGGGCCGCAGCCGCCGGGCGAGCCGCACCGCCTCCTCGCCGTCGGCGGCGCCGCCGACCGGTTCCACGTCCGGCTGCGCGCCCAGGACGGTGCGGAACGCCACCGGCCGACAGCCGCCCGCCGTGGGCGGCTGTCCGCTCGCGCGTCCCGGCGATGCCGTGCCCCGGCGCCGGGCCGGTGCTTCGCCCGCCGGGGCCGTCGTCGACGACATCCACGGTGACACCTTCGGCCAGACTCACGACCCTGACCCTGACCCTGACCCGGGTGCCGTGCGGGGTGTGCCGGAGCGTGTTGGTGAGGGCTTCCCACCCCAGGCGGTACGCGGTCAGCCGGGCCGCGGCCGGTACCCGGCTGCGGTCACCGAGCACGTCCAGGACGGCCGGCGGTCCGGCGGCCCGCATCTGTTCGGCCAGCACCTCCAACTGGGCCATGCCGGGCAGCGGTTGGGACTCCGTGTCGGCGCCAGACCCCGGCCTGGCACAGGTGCGTGGACGGCCCGGAGGACGCGGACGGCCCGGAGGACGCCGAGGGCACGGCGCTCGACCAGGCCGGGGGGGTGCCTCTATGTCCTTCGTCAAGCGAGGCGAGGGCTGCGGGGTTCGTAGAAGGTTCCGTCGCGGAGCATGGCGAACAGGACGCTGATGCGGTGGCGGGCGAGTCGGAGGAGGGCCTGGGTGTGGGTTTTGCCGCGGGCTCGGCAGCGGTCGTAGTAGGTGCGGGAGGCGGGGTCGTGGAGGGCTGCGAACGCGGAGAGGAACATCGCGCGTTTGAGCTGCCGGTTGCCGCCTCTGGGGGCGTGCTCGCCGTGGAGCGACGTGCCGGACTGGCGGGTTGCCGGGGCAAGGCCGGCGTAGGAGGCCAGGTGGGCGGCGGTGGGAAAGCTGCTGCCGTCGCCGATGGTGGCCAGGAGGACTGCGGCGGTCCTGACGCCGATGCCGGGCATCGAGGTCAGGACCTGGGAAAGAGGGTGGGCCTCCAGCAGTGCCTCGATCCGCGTTTCCAGGGCCCGGCGTTGTTCGTGGACGGCGGCCAGCGACTTCGCCAGCGACGGCACGATCACGTCGAGGGTGCCGGTGCCCGGGACGACGACGGTCTGCTCGTCGAGCGCGGTGAAGATGTCGTCGACCAGCCGCTCGGCCATGCGCGGCGCCCGGGGCCGGACGACCTCGACCAGTTTGCGGCGGCCCGCTTTGCGGAGTGCTTGTGGGGATCCGTAGCGCTCGAGGAGCCAGGTCACTGCCGGATGGTCCAGGCGCGGGCCCAGGACGCGTTCGAGGCTGGGGTGGAACTGGGTGAGCAGGCCGCGGATGCGGTTGGAGGTGCGGTTGGCCTCGCCGGCGAGGTCCTGGTCGAAGCCGGCGAGCATGGTCAGCTCGGCGGTGACCTCGTCGGTCAGGTCGAGGGTGCGCAGGGTGTGGGGCATGGTGCGGGCGGCGTCCGCGATGACGGCGGCGTCCTTCGCGTCGGTCTTGGCTTCGCCGGGGTAGAGGTCGGCAATCCTGCGCATCGCCAGGCCGGGCAGGTAGGCGACCTGACAGTCGGCGTCCCGGGCGACGGTCAGCGGCAGGGCGCCGATGGAGGCGGGCTGGTCCACGACCACCAGGACGGTGCCGAACTTGGCCTTCAGCTTGTCGAAGACCGCCCGCAGCTTCGGTTCGCTGTTCGGCAGCGGCTTGTCGAAGACCGTCTTCCCGGCCGGGGTCAGTCCGTGTCCGTGATGGGTCTGCTTGCCGACGTCCAGGCCCAGGAAGACGCCCACCCCGTCGATGCTGATCACCGTGCCCCCACATGTGTCGACGTGTGCCGGCCCCGAGGTCGGGAGCCGTTCTCGCGCAGCCACGTTATGCAGACCTGCCGCCCGCGAGCAGCCGGGCATTTCGCCCGGCCAGGCGATGGCCGGACCTCTGATCAGCGTCTCCGACGGCACCCCTCGGGCCCGGTGACACCACCCCCCAGGTCATCCGATCGACAGGGGGCAACAGTCATGCCGGGCCCGGAGGCCAGCGGCCCTCTTGCAGGACCGCGAAGAAGATAACGGGGCGGTGCGCCGAGGCCCACACCGTCGACAGCGGCAACCTGCCGCAGCTCCTGTGGAGCGTCACCGCGGGCGACAGCGACGAGACGTACGCGGGCTGCGCCGCCGACGTCCGGGTGCTGCTGCGGGCCGCCCGCGGCGCCAGGGCCGGCCCCACCCCGAGCCTGGAGCAGGCCCTCACCGGTCTGGCCGCCCCGGACACGGACGGCACGTTCGCCGTCCAGACCGCGAGCCAGTGCGCTGACCGGTCGGCGGCCTCACACGACCCGGAGACCTACCACGGCGCGCCCCGGGGAACGCCTGCGTCGAGCACGCCGTCAACGCCTGTCTGACGACCGGCGTCCTGCCGTCCCGCGACAGCACCTGTCGGAACTGACCATCGCGCCGACGGCTCCCGCGCACGGCACGCACGCGGCACGCGCGCGCGGGGCCGGTGCGCGCAGCGGTGCGGGCGGCGTCCCTGGGCCGGTGCGCCGGACGCCCCGGTCGGCCGTCCGGGCGGCGCCCCGTACCTTTCGGCCGATCGGCCCTGCGACACCGGCGATCCTGTGGCACGGACCGCTCCCGCGGGTACCCGTCCGTTCGGCGGACGGCGGGAGCCACCGGCCGGAACCCGCCGCCGCCCGGACCGTGCACCGACACGGAAAGGAACCCGATGTCCGTCGACACGCAGCAGGCGCACACCCCTTTGACGGAGGAGGAACTGAGATCACTGGACGCCCACTGGCGGGCCGCCAACTACCTGGCCGTCGGTCAGATCTACCTCCTCGCCAACCCGTTGCTGACCGAGCCGCTGCGCCGGGAGCACATCAAACCGCGGCTGCTCGGCCACTGGGGCACCTCTCCCGGGCTCAACCTGGTCCACACCCACCTCAACCGCGTCATCAAGGCACGGGACCTGGACGCGCTGTGCGTCTGGGGACCCGGGCACGGCGGGCCCGCGGTGCTGGCCAACTCCTGGCTGGAGGGCTCGTACACGGAGACCTACCCGGACGTCACCCGGGACGCGCCCGGGATGGAGCGGCTGTTCCGGCAGTTCTCCTTCCCCGGCGGGGTCCCCAGCCATGTCGCGCCCGAGACACCCGGCTCGATCCACGAGGGCGGCGAACTGGGCTACTCCCTCGCGCACGCCTACGGCGCCGCCCTCGACAACCCCGGGCTGCTGGTGGCCTGCGTCATCGGCGACGGCGAGGCGGAGACCGGACCGCTGGCCGCGTCCTGGCACGCGAACAAGTTCCTCGACCCGGTCGACGACGGCGCCGTGCTCCCGATCCTCCACCTCAACGGCTACAAGATCGCCAACCCCACGGTGCTCGCCCGGATCCCCGAGGCGGAACTCGACGCCCTGCTCAGGGGCTACGGGCACGACCCGATCCATGTCACCGGCGACGAACCGGCCGCGGTGCACCGGGCCCTGGCCGCCGCGATGGACACCGCCGTCGACCGGATCACCGCCCTCCAGCGCGCCGCCCGCGAGGACGGCGCCACCGAGCGGCCCCGCTGGCCGGTGATCGTTCTGCGCACCCCCAAGGGGTGGACCGGACCCGCCGAGGTCGACGGCCTGCCCGTGGAGGGCACCTGGCGCGCCCACCAGGTCCCGCTGGCCGCCGTGCGCGACGACCCCGGGCATCTGCGGCAACTGGAGGAGTGGCTGCGCTCGTACCGGCCGCGGGAACTCTTCGACGAGCGCGGCACACCCCGCCCGGACGTCCTGGCCTGCGTCCCGCACGGCACCCGGCGGCTCGGCGCCGCCCCGCGCGCCAACGGCGGGCTGCTGCTGCGCGAGCTGCCCCTGCCGCCGCTGGAGAAGCACGCCGTCGAGGTCGACCGGCCCGGCGCGACCCTGCACGAACCGACCCGCGTCCTCGGCGACCTGCTCCGCGACGTCATGGCCGCGACCGCGGACCGCCGCGACTTCCGCCTCGTCGGCCCCGACGAGACCGCCTCCAACCGCCTCCAGGCCGTCTACGACGCCAGCGGCAAGGCATGGCAGGCCCGGACCCTGGACGTGGACGAACACCTCGACCGGCACGGCCGGGTCATGGAGATCCTGTCCGAACACACCTGCCAGGGCTGGCTGGAGGGCTACCTCCTCACCGGACGGCACGGGCTGTTCTCCTGCTACGAGGCGTTCGCTCACATCGTCGACTCGATGGTCAACCAGCACATCAAGTGGCTGCGCACCACCCGACGGCTGCCCTGGCGCGCGCCCATCGCCTCCCTCAACTACCTGCTGACCTCGCACGTGTGGCGCCAGGACCACAACGGCTTCTCCCACCAGGACCCCGGCTTCGTCGACCACATCCTCAACAAGAGCCCCGAGGCGGTACGCGTCTACTTCCCGCCGGACGCCAACACCCTGCTGTCGGTGGCCGACCACGCCCTGCGCAGCCGCGACTACGTCAATGTGATCGTCGCCGGGAAGCAGCCCTGCTTCGACTGGCTCTCCATGGAAGCGGCGAAGGCGCACTGCGCGCGCGGAGCCGGTGTCTGGGACTGGGCGGGCACCGAGGACGGCTCCCGCGAACCGGACGTCGTCCTGGCCTGCGCGGGCGACGTGCCCACCCAGGAGGTGCTGGCCGCGGCCCAGTTGCTCCGCCGCGAGCTGCCCGGACTCGCCGTGCGCGTGGTGAACGTCGTGGACATCGCCCGGCTGCTGCCCCGCGAGGAACACCCGCACGGCATGACCGACTTCGAGTACGACGGTCTGTTCACCGCCGACAAGCCGGTGATCTTCGCCTACCACGGCTACCCGTGGCTGATCCACCGCCTGGCCTACCGCCGCTCCGGCCACCAGCACCTGCACGTCCGCGGCTACAAGGAGATCGGCACCACGACCACCCCGTTCGACATGGTGGTCGGCAACGACCTCGACCGCTACCGCCTCGTCATGGACGTCATCGACCGCGTCCCAGGCCTCGCGGTGCGCGCCGCAGCCGTGCGCCAGCGCATGGAGGACGTGCGGCTGCGCCACCACTCCTGGATCCGCGAGCACGGCACGGACCTGCCGGAGGTCACCGACTGGACCTGGGACGCCTGACCGCCCCGAAGGGTGGGACAATCAGGTAGGAACCACCCTTTCCGGCGGACGGTGAGAGAGGGTGGTGTCGCCAAGCGCAAGCTCTGCGGGACCTACCGGTCCCGCCGCCCGGTGGCGTATCCCTGGAGGGCGGCCCCGGCCGGGGCCGCCCCCGCTGGAAGGAGCCCTGCCATGGACGGCTGGTACGTGGACGACCGGTGCACCAACTGCGATGTCGCACGGCAGTTCGCACCGGAGCTGATCGGCGAGTCGCAAGGACGCTCGCACATGCTGCGGGCGCCGCGCGACGAGGCGGAGACGAGGCGCTTACACGCCGCCGCCTTCGCCTGCCCCACCCGCTCGGTGCGCCGGGCGACCGGGCGGCCCGACCCGGCGCTCGACCCCTTCCCGATGGCCCTGGACGACGGTGTGCTGATCTGCGGCCACAACTCCCGGCACACCGCGGGAGCCAACTCCTACCTGCTCATGCGGCCGTCCGGCAGCGTGATGATGATCGACACCCCGCGCTGGAGCCCCGCCCTCGCCGCACGGTACGCGGCCGTCGGACCCGTGACCGACGTCCTGCTCACCCACCGGGACCACGCCGCCCACGGCCGCGACTACGCGGACCGCTTCGGCGCCCGGCTGTGGATCCACGAGGGCGACCTCGACGCGGCACCGGACGCGGACCGGGTGATCGGCGGCCTGGACGCGGTGGACGTCGGCGAGGGCGTCACCGCTCTGCCGCTGCCCGGCCACACCCGGGGGAGCGTCCTCTACCTCGCGGACGACCGGTACTGCTTCACCGGGGACAGCTTCTACTGGTCGCGCACCACCGGTGACCTGGAGGTCGCGGAGAGCGTGACGTGGTACTCGGTCGAGGAGCTGGCCGCCTCCCTCGCCAGGGTGGCCGGACACCTGCGCTTCGAGTGGGTCCTGCCGGGCCACGGCGACCGCCGCAGGCTACCCGCCGACGAGATGTCCCGGCGGTTGCGCTCCCTCACGGAACGCACCCGGCTGCTGCGGCCCCGCCCCATCGACTTCACCGCCGTCCGCTGGTGAGGAGACCCCTGGTGCGTGCGCCGCCCGGCGGGCGCACCGCGAGTACCGCTACCGGATACAAAAGACTAACCGTTTTGAAAACCTAACCGATAGTGTTAGGTTCGGCGGCATGAAGAAAGTGAGCTTCGCCGAGTTCGGCGGTCCGGACGTGCTGCGCCTCCTGGACGCCGAGGAGCCCCACGCGGGCCCAGGTCAGATACGTGTCGCCGTACGGGCGGCGGGTGTGAATCCCGTCGACTGGCGGATCCGTGAGGGCCAGATCCTGGCGGCCCATCCCATCGAGCTGCCCGCCGGAGTCGGCCTGGACGCCGCGGGGGTGGTGGACGAGGTCGGAGAGGGCGTCGAAGGGGTCGCGATCGGAGACCGGGTGTTCGGCGAAGGGTCGAGCACCTACGCCGAGTTCGCCGTGCTGTCGGCCTGGGCCCTGATGCCCGAGGACCTCACGTTCGAGGAGGCGGCCGGGTACCCGTCCGTGGTCGAGACCGCGCTGCGCATCATCCGCGAGGTCGGTGTGCGGTCCGGGCAGACGCTGCTGGTCAGCGGCGCGTCCGGCGGCGTCGGATCGGCGGTGCTCCAGATCGCCCGCGAGCGCGGCATCACCGTGATCGGCACCGCCGGGGCGGCGAACCAGGACTATCTGCGGAGCCTGGGCGCCCTCGCCACCACGTACGGGGACGGGTGGGTCGAGCGGGTGCGGCGGCTCGGCCGCGTCGACGCGGCGCTCGACCTGGCCGGCTCCGGTGTGATCCGCGAACTCGTCGAACTGACCGGCGATCCGCACAAGGTCGTCTCCATCGCCGACCTCGGCGCACCGGAGTTCGGAGCGCGCTTCTCCGGAGTGGCCGGCAGCGTGCCGGACGCGCTCACCGAGGCCGTCGGCCTCATCTCGCGGGGACGGCTGCACATCCCGGTCGAGAAGACGTACCCGCTCCGCGACGCCGCCGCGGCACACATCGACAGCCAGGCCGGGCACACTCGCGGACGGCGCGTCCTGCTCGTCTGACCCGGCGCCGGACGGGAGGGGACGGCGGGGCCGCGAGCAGGCGCTCGGGGCCCCGTGGTCACGCGTGACGGACGCGTGCGGCTGCGCCTACACCCATTCCCGCGCCCGCGCCCGCGCCTGCGCGGTCACGGGAACGGGTGCGGATGCGGGTTGACCTCCTCGGGGCGGAGCGGCGCGGCGGTGTGGCCGAGGGTGTGCGGGGCGGTCAGCACACGGTCCAGACCGCTGATCCGGCGCAGATGATGGCCGAAGGTCATCGGGAGCAGGCCCGGGACGAGCGTCTTGACACAGGAGAGATGGGCCTCGGCGTGCACCGGAGTGGTCTGGTCGACGACGATCGCCTCCAGACCGGACGCGGCGAAGCGGCCCACCAACTCGTCCAGATCCGCGCGCAGATCGGCATGGCGCGGCCAGGCGTGACGGTCGGTCAGCTCCCGCAGACCGGTGCGCTCCCGAGGCGGCCCGCCGCCGGGACCGAGCAGGAAGTCCAGGCGGCGGGCGGCCACCGGATCGCAGTACAGCAGCGCGTGGTCGTCCATCAGCCGCACCTGCTCGGGGTCGTCGCGCATCCGGGCGGCGTCCGCCACGCGCTGCGGGTAGATCATCCGGTACGCCTCGACGGCGGTGACCAGTTCGTGCAGCGCGCCGAAGACACCGCGTTCGGGATCGAGCCCCGAGCCCCCGGCGCACAGCACGCTCGGACGCGGTGCCCCCGCCGCGGATCCGGTGCCCGGCCGGGTGTCGACGGCGGCGGCCCAGAAGCTGGGGATGCCCTCCGCTCCGGTCACGTCGAACACCTCGACGCGGTAGCCGGTGCTCTCGCGGATCCGGTCCGCGAGCAGGCCGATCCGCCGGTCGCGCGCGGAGCGCAGGTCGAGCGCGGGCGCCGGCAGCCGGGCGTACCAGGTGAGCAGGAAGGCGTCGCGCTCGGCGAGTTCCAGCAGACCGTACAGGGCGGCCTCCTCCACACAGCCGCCGAGCGCGCAGCCGTTGGAGATCTCGGAGACGAACGGCCGGACGTCCCCCGGGCTGTGCCGGCCCAGCCGGTAGTAGGCCAGGTGCTCGGGGACCAGGACCGGGCGCTCCCGGGTGAGCGAGTAGCCCCAGACCCAGGGCAGGACGAGATCGGGGTGGTACGGCTGGAAGGGGAAGCCCGGCTCCCGGTAGCGGTGCGGTTCATGGCTGCCGGTGGTCGCCGGGTCCAGTACGCCGTCGGGGTGCAGGGCGGCCAGTTCGCGGTGGCTGCCGCGCACCACGGTGCGCCGTCCTCCCGGGCGGCCCCCGCCCAGCCGCTCCAGCGCCTCGGCGACCGCGGTGACCCTGGCGGTACGGAAGTCGAGTGCGCGGCCGTACCCGCCGTCGACCGACTCGGGCGGGCCGACCTTGGCCTCGGCGAACGGCAGCGTGTGCAGGCCGCGGGTGCGCAGCCCCTTGAGGACACCGGTCTCGTCGTCGGCGTAGCGGGCCTCCAGCTCCGTCCGCTCGGCACGCAGGTCCCGTACCCGCAGGACCGCCGGGTCCGGTTTGGGCCGGGGGACGCGCGGGATCACGGCACCGGCGGCGCGGTCGTCGGGCAGGCCACCGCAGTGCGCGCAGTGCGGATCGGGCCGGAAGGTGTGGCGGCTGATCCCCAGATCGGCGAGGCGGAGCATGGTGACGGCGGGAGCGGTGTCGTCCGCCGCGGTGAGCCGGTGCAGGGCCAGGGTCGCGGCGAGATCGGCGGCCGGTGGGGTGAGCAGCGGGGACACCATGCCGGTCAGGCGGCCGCCGTGAGCGGCTTCGAGGGCCGCCGCCTCGGCCGCGTCGGCCCGCGCCCCGGCGCGACGGGCCGCGAGGCACCGATGGCAGCCGGGGACGCCGGGCCGGACCAGCGGGCCGACGACCACGCGGTCCAGCTCCGCCACGACGAGCAGGCACGGCCCTTCTCCAACGTCCTGATCGGACAGCAGAGATGACAAGGCGTCAGGAGTATCGGCGGAGAAGATCCTGATGCCTGTCCCGTGCGCCGGTGACGCGGTCTTCAGCCGCCGGGCCAGGGCACCGCCGACGAGACCGCCGTCGTGGTGCAGCCGCGCGGCGACGGGCAGCAGGGTCTCAGTCATCGCAGCGCACCGCTTTCAGCAGGTAGGGCAGGACCTCGGTGGCCGCCGGATCGTGGTCGAGCGGAACGATCAGCGCGCCGCGCGCGGGGCCGCGCAGGTCGCCCAGTGCGGCCGCCAGCGCCTCGTCGAACGTGGCGCCCGCGCCGAGTCCGCGCGGTACGCGCGGCGCCCGAGCGGACACGGAGGCCGCCGGGACCAGGCGGGCCGTGCCCGGCTCCGGGGACCAGGCCCACAGCGCGGGTCCCTCCGGAGTGTCGACGAACCGCCTCGGATCGAGAACGAGTTGAGCGTAGTGGAGCAGGGCGCGTCGCGCGGTGCGCAGCCGTGCGTCGGTGAAGTCGCGGCCGGTGGCGTGGACCCGGTGCCCGGCCCGGCCGGTGTACGGATCGCGCACCAGGGCGCTGGACGCGTGCCGGGGGAACTGCGGCAGCCCGCCCTCGTCCAGCTCCGCGAGCAGCCCGGACCGTGGGTCGATGCAGTCCGCGGCACGCCGCGAGAACTCCTCGTCACCGACCGCCGGGCCGCCGCGCAGGGCCGCGATCCGGACGAGGAGCCGCTCGGCGGACTCCGGTGCGGCCGGCAGCGCGGCCGGATGGGGCCGGTAGCGGTGCCGGGTGGTGGTCAGCGCGGCGGCGTCCAGCCGCACGAGGGGTTCGGGCGCGGCCGGGTCCAGGACAGCCTGCCGGAACCGGTGCGCCAGCAGCACGGCGGCCGCCTCCGCACCCAGGGCGGGGCGGGGGACAGGAATACGGGGCTGCGCGGCACGGTCGGCGGCCCGGGTGCCGTGGACCCGCAGCCAGGCGCCCGCCCAGCCGCCCGCCGCGCGCTCGGCGCCGGGGGCGAGGGTCGGGCCCAGCCACCAGGCGTCGGCGTCGCGGACGGCGGCGGCGAACCACAGGCCGTGCCTGCGGCAGTCCTCGTCGAGCCGGGCGACGGACCCCGTGTCGGCGTCCGCCGTGAGCAGCAGCAGCGCGTCGTGGCCGCCCGCCGCCACCGCTGTCCGGACGGCGCCGAGATCCTTGAGCGCCGTGGTGGTGTGCAGGCCGGTCAGCCGCAGCGCGTCCGCCTGGGCGCGGGTGTGCTCCGGGTCGCCGTAGAGCAGTACCCGCATCCTCGCGTGGGCGGCGGCGCGCGGGTCGGGCCCGGGGGCGGACCGCTCGTCGAGCAGGCCGTGCGCGTCGAGGAGCCGCAGGACGCGCAGGACCACCGCGCGGCGCTTCTCGTCGAGACCGCCGACGAGCTGGTCGACCGTCCGGGTGCCGTCGAGGAACGGTGCGAGCCGGTCCAGCCAGGCGGCGATGCCCGGCGCGGCGATCAGATCGGTGCCGCGGCTGGAGCGCACGTGCACGGTGCCGCTGCCGCTCGGGGTGACGAAGACGTCGGGACGCAGAAAGGGAACGGAGTCGGAGGCGAGCACGGTGTCCTCGGCTGGGGAAGGAGGGGGGCACGGTCGGCTGATTCGCTGAGGGCAGGACGGGTCACCCGGTGGGAGGAGGCGGAACACCCGGGCTGAAGAGCAGGTGGTGGGAAGGCGCGCCCGCGCCGCGTTCCGGCCCGAGCAGCGCGGCCAGCAGCGTCGTACGGTCCGGGGGTGTGCGCAGGGCGGCGTCGGCGGCCCCGGTGTCGGTGTCGCAGCGCAGCCCGGCACCCAGTCCGGCACGGGCCGCCGCCAGGCCGATGCGCTGGCCGAGGACGCCCGCCCGCAGATTGAGCATCCGGTACCAGCGGTCCCCGTACACCGGATATCCCGCCTCGTAGTTCCCGGTCACCACCACGGCGCAGGCGGCTTCGAAGGCGGCCAGCTCGCCCGGACCGCCCGCCGGGAACAGCTCTCGCGCGCTGACGCCGTCGGCGACCGGCACCAGCCGCCCGGTGCGCGGATCGCGGCGGTGGCAGCCGGGCGCGAGCCCGGTGACGCGGTGGGCCACCACGTAGAGGTCGCAGTCGGCGGGCGCGGTGTGGTCCAGTGCCACCGGGCGGGCCGCCCGGTCCAGAACGCCGAGTACAAGGGCCAGCGGAACCGGGACGGGCTCGTAACCGGCCCTGGCCGTACGGCGGTTCAGCAACGCGGTGGCGGACGCCACGGGGCCCGGCCGCCCGGCGGTGACGACGGCGTGGACGTGTTCCGTCTCCGCGTCCAGGCCGAGCAGCCGCCCCACGCGCTCCTGCGCGAACAGCGCGTGCGCCGTCGGCGCGGCACCGGCCGACTCCAGCAGGGTGAGCGCCTGCCCGGCCAGCACACCCGTGTCGAGCGCCTGGAGGCGGTGGCCGAACGGTCCGTAGCGGGCCAGGTTCGCCCCCAGCCGACTGCTGATCAGCAGCAGCACCTCCGGTGGCACGGCCGGAGGCGGGCTCAGCGCACCGGCGAGGTCGGCGCGCAGATCGGCCTCGGAGAGCAGTTCGAGGGCGTGCGCCGCCGGCAGGTAGTGGCAGAGACCGGAGGCGGTCGCCACATACACCTCGCCCGGATAGGCGCCGCCACCGGACGGCACCGGTCGTCCGGCGCGTACGCGTCCGTCCGTCCAGTCGGCGCGGGTGACGCCGTTCAGCAGCGCGAGGAGGGCGCCCAGGTGTCCCAGGTCCTGCGGGTCCGGCGCGAGGCCATGGTCCGGGGACGGCGAAGGGCGGTCCGCCGAGGGAGCGGGCGGGAAGGCCGGCGGATACGGCAGCGGGAGGACGCGCGCCCCCGGATGGTGTTTGGGCGGCGTGCTGCCCGCCGCCGGGTCGATGGCGGGCAGCACACTGCCGTACCGGGCGTGGTAGCGGCGTGCCGCGGCACCGCCGGTCTCGTCGGACGGGGGACGGGTGCCGGAACCGGCAGCCGGTGCGGGGGCCGTCATCCGCGGGTCCGCGCGGGTGCGGCGACGGCCCGCGGGGCACGGCCACCGCTCTCGTCGGTCTTCCTGGTTTCCTCGGTCTCCTTGGTCTCTTTGGCCTTCTCGGCCTCGGTGCCGCTCGCGGTGCCGCTGTTCTCGGCGGTGGCCAGGACGAGTTGGAGCGCGCTGACCCCGTAGACCTCCTCCACGGCGTCGGCCGCCAGATGGCAGAGCAGATAGCGGCTCAGCCCCGGGAGGCCGAGCCGGGTGAGGTGGAGATAGGTGTAGTTGAGCATGAGGCGGTACCTCAGGAAGCGCGGATCGCGGTACATCATCCGCTTGTACGTCGCGCTGCCGCTGATCGCCCGGTGCAGCAGGCTGGCGGAGAGCAGGCCGCCGATGCCGTTCTCCTCGTCGTCCGGTATCTCCGCCTCGGGGATCTCACCGGCCTCGTACAACGCGGTCCAGCGGCTGCCCAGCGGATCGATCGCGGCCACCCAGCGGTGCAGCGTCGCAGCCCCGCCCGGCTCGGCGAGGGCACCGGCACCGGCACCGGACATATCGGACGCGGACCCGCGGCCCGGCGCAGGTGTGGCGGACGCGGGCACATCGGTCGCGGGCAGGCCGGGGCCGGGCGGGACGGGGCCGGGCGGGACGGGGTCGAAGGCCGCGACCACGGCACGCACCTGCGCGGTGAGCACCGCGCGGTTGGCCGCGTAGCGCTGCTCGAAGCCCTGCCGCGCCCGCGGCCCGGCCGTGCTCAGATACCCCTCGGCATGCGAGCGGAAGGAGACGAACCCGCGCCGGATCGACGGGTCCTGCGGATGCCGGCACAGCGTGTGCGCGGTGGCGAGCATCAGGCGCAGGGCCAGTGTCTCGCGCGGCAGACCGGCGGCGACGGCCTCCAGGTGCTCGAACAGCAGGTCGTTGGTGCGCTCGTAGAACAGGGCTAGCTCGTCGGCGCCCACCGGGCACCCGAGCACGTCGATCCGGCGGTCGTGCTCCTCCCAGGTGATGGAGTTGTCCGGGTAGAAGGGGGTCAGCGGGCCGGTCTCCCGTTCGGCCTCGGCCAGGCGGCGGTGCAGCGGCAGCAGCGCGTCCTCGTCGGGCGCGGGCGCCGTGGACGGGTGTGCCCGCAGATGGCCGCCGATCAGTTCGCGTACGGCGGGCTCCACCACCTCGGCGAAGACGGCGGGTGTGGTCCGGACCACCAGGCGCAGATGCGGCCCGCGACGCCAGTGCCGCAGCACATGGGCCGCGGCGCCGTGAGCGGCGCAGCGCTCGATGACCGGCCGTACGGCCCGCAGGATCAGCTGGTCGGTGTCGTCGCCGAAGTACGCGACATGAGCCGCGCGCCACTGGGGTTCGGCCGCCGGCGGGTTGCCTGCCATGGGGAGTGCCTCCTTCGTGGTTCTCGGTCGACCGGGGCTTCCCGGCGGGGGCCGCGGTCATGCGGGACCGGCGCTGCCGGTGAGTTCCGCCACGGCGAGCCGGGCCAGGCCGCGCAAGGTCGCCTCCTGGTCGAGGCGTACGCCCAGGCGGTTGCACGCCAGGTGGGTCAGGTGCCCGGCGAGCCGGGCGGGACCGGCGGCCTCCCGCTGGGCGCGGCGGCAGCAGGTGAGCCAGCGGGCCACCGGGTCGGCGTCGCCCCGCTCGTGCGCAGCAGGCGCCTGTTCCGGCGCCGCCGCGTGTGCCGCCCGCGCCGCGCGGGCGACGCCGAGCAGCACGTCGCGTCGGCCCCGGTACTGCGCCACCACCGCCGGATCCGGACGCCGCGCGGGCGGGGCGGTGTGCGGGTCCAGGGTGCCGGTCAGCAGGGCGAAGCAGTACGCCGTCCGCTGGGCCGTGCTCCGGCGGGCGGTCACGGCGGCGGTGGCCAGCTCACTGCACACCGCGAAGGACTCCTCGGCCGCGCGCAGCGCCGCGCCCCGGCCGTACTTGGCGTGTTCGGGCCGGTAGGGGAGAAACGCCAGGGTGTCGTTGGGCGCCAGGGTCCCGGGCTCGCTCTCCGGTTCATGAGCGGACAACTCCGCGGCGAGCGACCGGTATTGATGTTCCGTCATGGCAGCGGAGGCGGGCAGGGCTTGGAAGAACGTCTCGGCGTGAGCGGCCAGCGCGGCGCGCACCACCGGTTCTGCGGCCGGTTCGGTGAGGCGCACCCGCAGGCGCAGATGGGGGCCGCCCTGCCAGTGGCGGAGGAAGAAGAGGAGGTCGATCAGGCCGCGTCGGCGCAGTTCGCCGGAGACCTCGCGGACCAGGTCGCGTATCACCAGGTCCAGCGGGTGAGCGGTGAACACGTGAGCACTCACCCACCGGTCCGTCGACCCGGAGTCGTCCGTGCCTTCTGTGCCGCGGCCTGCCGTCTCCCGGACTTCCGTCTCCCGGCCCTTCGGCTTTCGGCCGGGCTCGTGGGCCGGTGCGCCGTCGGCGGTAGGGGTCAGCATGTTTCCGACCGCCTCTGTTGCGCCGGGACCGTGGTGGCGGGCAGCTCGATCAGGAATTCGGCGGCGTGGTGGCGGCCGTCCCGCTGGGCGGGCGCGTCATGGAGGTCGGGCAGGGCCTCGGTGAGGAGAAGCGGCCGGTCCATGGCCGCCGCCCGTTCGAAGACACGCAGCAGATGGGGATGGGCGAAGTCGAGGTAGACCGGCTTGCGGTCCTTGTCATGCAGCGCGGGACCCGTGAAACCCCCGGCGGGGCGCGGGGTGAGCACGCGCAGGAAGCAGCGCCGGGGCAGGCCGAGGGCGGCGCGCCAGGCGTGTATCCGGACCAGGTGGGCGGCGTCCCGCTCCCCGGCGGCACGTACGGGCGCCTGTCCCCGGTCGACGAACCATGTCGCGCGGCGCAGCACCACGCTTCCGAGGGCGAGCCGGGGCATCTTCTTCCAGCCCGTCCCGGGTGCCGTCCCCGCGCCGGGGCCGGACGGGGCGGCGGCCGGGTCCGGCGGGAGGAACTGCCAGAGCTGGGGCCAGTCCGACCAGAAGGTGTACGAGGCCGGGCCGAAGACCTCCACCAGCAGCCGGGCCGGCAGCGGAAGCAGCGGGGTGGCGAGCAGGCCAAGGTGCAGCGGTCGTACGACGCGGCCGGTGGGGCGGTGGGTGAGGCGCAGGTGCCCGGTGTGCCGGTCGTGCGCGACGTCCAGATCGGCGGGGCGGATCAGCCGGCCGGGGGGCCGGTGCGAGGTGGAGCCGTCGAGGTCGATCGCGTACCGGGTGGCGGGGGCGCGCTGGTTGAGGGCACTGCCGAAGGTGGCGTCGAACTCGGCGTACAGGAGGTTGCTCTGTGCGCTCTCGGGCGCTGTGACGGTGGTGTTCGGGTCCGAGTGTGTGTGCGGTGCGCCGAGGAGGCGGGCGGTCCGGGTGCGGCCGGTGCCGCGGCCGCCGGTGACCGTGTTGAGCACCAGGGCGAGTCCGGTGCCGGTGTGTGCGTCTGGGTGTGAGCCTGGGTGTGAGCGTGGGTGTGAGCCTGGGTGTGAGTCTGTGCCTGTGTGGGGCAGTGTCTGGACGTAGCAGGTGTGGCGGTCGCCGGAGGTGTGCGGCTCGGGCCAGGTGGCGCACAGCTCGCGGACGGCTCGTGGATCGAGCCGGACCGTGCCGTCGGGGCCGGGCGCGGTACCGGAGATCAGACGGCGCAGTCCGTCCTGCCGTCCCGCGTCCCGCGCGGTGGCGAACCCTGAAGCCGGTGCGTCCGGCCCGTTCGGTTCGGCTCGGTCCCAGTGGGCGCCGAAGTCCTTGAGGAAGGTGGACAACGGCCGTACGAAGCCCGGCCCGTAGGCGGTCGCGGCGCGCCGGCCCAGCGCTTCTCGCCGGGGCGCGAGCGCGTCGAAGGGGGCGAGCAGGGCGGGCACCAGGGCGAGATCCGCGAGGGCGGTCCGCCAGGCGGCCGGGTCGAGGACGGCGGCGGTGCCGGTGACGACGGTGTTGTGGAAGTAGGGTGTGCCGCCCTCCGGTTGCCCGGCCGGACCGAGCAGTCCGAGCCGGTGGGCCGCGTCCCTGGTGCGGATGTGCATGGCGGCGGCGATACGACCGTGGGAGGCGGGCTCGGCGGTGCGGGCGGCGTCCGCTCCGTCGCGGATCGCGCGCAGATCGGCGAGCAGGAGCGTGACGCGGTCGGCCGTCCGTGGATCGGTCGCTGGTGGAACGGCCGCCGGTATGTCGGACGACTGCGTGTCGGTGGGCCGTCCGGCAGTGGGCTGTTCTTCGGCCGGCTGCGCGTCGTGCGGTGCGGGCAGCCGCTCGCCGAGCCAGTCGCAGAGCGAGGCCGCGTCGACTTCCTGGTCCGGGAGGCCCAGGCGTACCTCCAGCAGGCCCAGCCGGACGAGTTGTGCGACGACGGCGTCGGCGGTGGCCGCCCAGGGCCGGGCAGGAGCGCCACCGGTCGGGACAGGGGCGCCACCGGTCGGGACGGCGGTGTCACCGGTCGAGCCGGACGCGCCGAGCAGGGCGCGCAGCCGCCGCGGGCTTCCGGCCTCGTGGACCGCCGTCAGGATCGCCTCCAGCGCCGGTGTGGCGGGCAGCGAGCGTACGGCGCCGGAGGGGCCCGGCACGGTGAACAGCCACTCCTCGTCCCCGCCGGGGGAGCGTACCCGGGTGGCCCACGGGTTGACCCGCAGCTCCACGGCCGCGTCCAGTTCGGGCAGCAGGGCGAGCGCGGCGGCGATCCGGGACAGCGGCAGCAGACTGGCTTCGGCCACCTCGGTCCGCGCGGTGCTCTCCAGGCGTACCGCGGCGCCCGCGTCCGCCGCCCAGCGGCCGAACCCGCTCGCGGCGAAGGTGGTGAGCGGGCTGGGTTTGGCCATCGCGCGGGCCGCGTACTTGGCCAGCCGGACGGCCGCCCCGTCCAGCGGCCGTCGTCCGGCTCGGGCGCGCTCGCGCCAGCGCAGCACGTCCGCGTACAGATCGGCGCTGGCGTATCCGAGACCGGCGGCGAACGACCGGTCCTCGACGAGCCCCGCCAGGGCCGCCGCGGCGGAACGGGTCTCGGCGGGGAGGGTGCGCTCCAGTTCGGCGAAGAGATTGTCCCGGGCGCCGAGGAGGGCGGCGTGCCGGTGCAGGCCCTCGGCGAGGTCGGCGCCGAGGACGTGCGGAGGGGCCGCCCTGTCCAGCAGTGCGGCGATACGAACGCCTTGGTGGACGGCTCGGCGCAGCCCCACCAGCCGGGCCTTGAACGGGCGTGCGGCCTCCGTGCCGATCACTGCGTACAGTTCCTCGCCGAGACGCGCCGCGTCGAGGGCGAGCCGCCGGTCCAACGAGGCGATCCGCACGGCGAGTTCGGTGCTGCGCGGGATGCGGGAGGCGTCCAGCGCGCCGGTGGGCAGGCCGGCGACGCGTACGCCGACGGGGGAGGAGAGGAGGTCGGCGGGGGGCGTGGAGCGTGGGCCGGCGGTGGGGCAGGCGGCCACGGGGGCGGGGTGGGCGTGCGGAGTCCCGGGGCTCATCAGAAGACCACCGGGACCCGGAAGGAGGCGCTGGGCCGCGCCGTGCCGAGGGCCACCTGGAAGAGGACCGTCTCCTCGTCCGGGGACAGGCCCAGCAGGTGTGCGGCGCGGGCGGCGTCATAGCCGTTGTGCACCCGGGCGCAGAGCCCGTGCCGGGCGGCGACGACACAGATGCGGTGGGCCACCGCCCCCGCGGTCAGATGCAGCCTGCGGAACGCGTCCGCGCCGTACTTCGCCACCGCCTCGCCGCGCCGGACGGCGATGTAGGCCGTGCAGGCGGTGGCGCGGAAGTTCACCGACACCCGGCCCTCGGTCTGCCCGATCTGCTCCAGCAGCGGGAGCGGGTCGCCGTCGTACACCAGGCGGGTCCGTCCGCCGTTGTGCACATGGTGCCCCGGCTCGGTGCCGGTGACCCGGCCGACCAGCAGATGGCAGGAGAAGTCGTCGAACGGCGCGTCGGCGAGGGCGGCGCCGAGGTCGGGGAGCAACTGCGCCGGGGCGGGCACCGGGTCCGGGTCGAAGATCGCGGCACCGGAGTGGCGGGCACGCAGCACCGAGGCCAGGTCGGGCGGTAACCAGGCCGGTCCGTCTGTCCTCGGCGTGGCCGGGCCGCCGACGGAGCGCGACTCGGAGCCCAACTCCACATAAGCCATCGGGTGTTCGCCAGTGCCCGGCAGCCAGTCCGCGCACAGCCCGAGCAGGGTCCCCAGGTCCGCGCCGGGCCGGGCGCGCAGGCCGAGTGCGGCGGCCACCAGGTGCACCGCGCCCAGCAGCATCCCCGCCTCCTGGGCGCACAGGCGCGGCGCGTAGTCGCCGTAGAGGCGCGCGGTGCGGGCGAAGCGGCTGGTGATCACCAGGAACGCCGACGAGCCCGGGGCGGGCGGCCGCCGGGCTGCCGAGGAGCCGTCGAGGCCGACGAGTTGGTGATGAAGGGCATCGAAGCGGTACGCCGCCTCGGGGGTGACCAGGGTCAGTTCGCTCGGGTAGCGGCAGCGGGCGGAGGCCACCGCGCGGTGCAGCGGACGGCCGCCCGGGGTCGGATCGTGCTGGAGCAGGCCGTAGGAGTAGTGCAGCAGCGCGGCGAGGACGGCAGGGTCGGCGAGGTCGGCCGGGGAACCGGAGGCGGGCGGGAGCCGCAGCGGTGGCGGCGCCAGTGGCAGGCGGGGCCCGGCGGGGAGCGGGTCCTGCTCGGGGTCGGCCGTGCCCGGGGCCGGGGCGCCGGACGCGAGCGTGTCCGGGATCGCGCGGCGGGAGCAGACCGCCTCGGACCAGAGAGCCATGGGGAACGGACTGTCGGACGCCGTCACCTCGGCCGGGCGCGCCGTGCTCGCTGTGCCGGTCACGCCGCGTCCGCGCCGACGAAGCGGCCGGTGCGCAGGTCCAGTGCCACCGGCTCGGCGACCGGTGAGGGGCGGCCGTCGCCGTCCGGGCCGTCCAGCCCCGCCGTCCGGTACAGCAGGTGCAGGCAGAGCTGGTCGGCGGCGAGCGCGGCGACCGGGCCGCGGAGGTAGGAACTCGGCTTCCGCGCCCGTGCGTTGCCCAGGGCGCTTGCGGGCTCCCGCGCGGACCGGCCGCCGCCGTCGGGCGAGTCGGCGGGGGCCGGTGACTCCGGCGAACTGCGGGGATCGCTCACGGCGCTGATCACGACGTGGTCGCCTCGGCCCACCGCCTGCCCGTAGCGCACCCCGGCACGTTCCGCGAGTGTGTGGGCCCGTGCCATGGAATCGGGGGTGAACACATCGGAACCGAGCAGTAACACCCCTGTGTCGGGCGGGAGTCGGTCAAGAGGGCCGTCCAGCTCCTCGTGACGGAAGCAGTAGCCCTCCTCGCCGAGCAGCGCGACGCATTCCCGCAGCCGGGCCATGTCGTCCGTGGCCTCGTCGATGTGCACGCGTATGCGGGCCACACCCGAGGCGATCAGGGCGAGAACCAGCGCGCCCGCCAGCCGCCCCGCACCGACCACCACGGGGGCGCAGTCGCGGTACCGTTCGAAGCGGTGCTCGGGCGAGTCGGCGCGCGCCGCGACGAAGTCGATCAGCGCGGCGTGCCGTGCCCGGATCTGCGGACTCAGTCCGTGCGGCAGATCCCGCGCGGCATCCCGTGCGAAACCCTCCCTGACCAGCAGGTCCACCAGTGTGCGGACATGCCGGGCGGCCTGCGGCGCGAGTCCGGCGGTGAGCTGGTCCAGGCTGCTGCGGCCGTCCAGGAACGGCCGCAGCCGCTCCAGCCAGGGATACATGCCCGGCAGCGCGAAGGCGGCGGTGTGCCGGGGCCCGCTGATCACCACACCTCGGTCGGAGGGCAGCAGATGTGTGTCGGGAAGCAGTCTCGGCCTCATCGCCACCTCCATCGGGAGCCGCTGCGGGAATGTGCTTCCGCGGGCGCGCAGCCGCCGGCGGAAGCCGTGATGCGTGGCCTCTCGGCGGCCGACACTAACCGATTCAAATGGTCTAGTCCATCCTCTTCACAAGGGGAGACCGCCACGCTAGTGTCCCAACTCGTTGTCGCCAACACATTGTTGACGGCATGTCAAATCGGGAAGGAGGGTTCTGATGAACGAGTTCAGCAATGGCACGCCCTCGCTCGCTGACGCGGTCGCCGACCTCGCGCTGGACCTCGACCTCGGCTCGCTGGCCGAGGACGAGCACAGCCAGTCGCTGACGGCGGGTCACGGCATGACCGAAGTGAGCGCGTCCTTCTGCTGTGCCCCGCCGCCGAACTGCTGCAACTGCAGCTGTTCCTGAGCCGGCCGGCGGCGTGTGCCGGGCGGGGCGCCCCGCCCGGCACACGCCGCCACGGCGCACCCTGGGAGATGCGCCGTGAGTACGGTGCGACCGTGCGGATACCGGGCGCCGTCAGGCACTCAGCACTGAGGCCGCCGCCCGTGGTTCGCCTGGTGCTTGCGGCGGGCCTTCTTCTTCCGGCGACGCTTCGAGGACATGCAGACCTCCTGATGAGGCACGCGCGGGTGTTCCCCGGCCCATGCTTCCACAGCTCCCGGCGGTCCGCGATTCACGGGACGGAACCCCCGCATCCGGTCGGCCGGAGGCCGGTCGGCGGATCCGGCGGAATGCGATCATGGACGGGACATGTTCGTTCGCCCGTGAGGTGATTTCTTGAGGAAGGTGGCACTGCGTCCGTACGCACTGTTGCCTCGGCAGTACGACCACGAGAAGGTGCTGGCGACCACGGTGGACGCCTGGGGCCGGGCCCTCTGGCTGATCTGCCCCGACGCGGAGGTCCGCACGAGCCGGTACGGCTGGACTTCCCCCGTACCGCGCACCAGCTCGTACGACGCGGTTCTGGTCATCAGCAGGGGCTCCGCAGTCCGGGAGCGGCCCTTGCACGGCATCACCCTGCAGGTGGTCCACCTGGACGCGCTGCCCCATGGGCGGGTCGTCCTGCACGGCTACGGTGCAACGGCGGACCAGAACACGCAGATCCATGGTGCCGACGGTCGGCAGCGTCATGGTTTCGACATGGGGATCGCCGTCGAATACCTGATGGCGGACCGGCGCCATCACCTGTGGAGCGCCTGCTTCGACGAAGGTGTCTACGTGGACCCGATCAGCGCGGCCGGCCTGGTGCGCTGGGACAGTGGTGGCAACCACGAGTGGGGTTACCGGCCACCCGCCGGTGTCCCAACGGCGCCCCCCTCAAGCGGTACGCACAGCCCGTCGGGCGGGGTCGTCATCTCTACCTGCACGGCTCATCGCGAAGGCAGTGGTACGTGATGAGTATCTAGGAGCGTGGGTCAGTAACAGGCAACTGGTCGGGTGGCCGTGAGCGGTGGGATCAGTCGCGGTCGTCCAGTCGGCGCCTGTGAGGCCGGGATGGGGTTCTGCCCATCAGGTGTGCGGCCTGGTCGGACCGTGACGGGTCCTGGGCCCGGCTGATCAGCCGGCCATGGCGGCGAGTCCGGCGGTTCCGGCGTGTCGGAAGATCTTGCGGAGGTTGTGGCAGGCGGCCAGCAGGCTCCACTCGCCGCGAGCGCCGTCTTCGCCGCGCAGGAGGAGCTGGCGGCCGTTCTGGCAGGTCATGATCTGGCCGAAGACAGGTTCGACGATGGCTTTGCGGCGGCTGTAGGCGGCCTTGCCGGGCTTGGTCCGCACTTTGCGATCTTCTCAAGATCGGCGTGTGGCCGATGGGTCGGGCGGGCGTAGCGGAGCCAGTACCCCAAGCCGACAAGCCGACGGTCGAGGTAAGCGGCCCGCAGGGCCGCATCCCCGGCCTGCACCGCAGAGACGACGTGGCCGAGAAGTTCCGCCACCTCATCCCGCGAGGGTGGTTCGACCCAGCCCAGCGCGGCACCTCCACTGACCAGGTCCGCCAGGATCCGGTGGGCCGACTCGGCAAACCGGATCTCCAGCTCCGGATCGGAAGTCAGCTCCATGGTGTCAAGGATGACTGGCTCAGTGGTCACACCGCTGGTCATAGCTCGATTCATGACCGGCAGCCTAGGCCAGCCCAAGGCACAGTCGAGACCCCCACGCTCCAGCCTCGGCGGAAGCCAAGCCCGTTACTGACCCGTGCTCCTAGCCGGCGAGGCGGTCACACGCGCACACCGACATGCTGCCGGGCTGCTTGGTGAGCGTGGGCCGCGCCCACCGCTGGTTCCCGGCGCTGCTCGCCGACTGCACCTTCGAGGGCATCGGCTACAGCATCGCCAACACCTTCCTGGTCGCCGCGACCCAGCAGGGCGTCGGCGGCCGGCTCGGCGGGGGAGCCTGGATCGTGGCGGGTCTCGCGGCCCTCCCGTCGTGCGCGCTGTGGGCCCGGGTGGCCCGTCGCTGGTCCAGGCCGGTCCTGCCGCGTGCCTCGCTGGCCCTCCAGGCCGTCGGTATCGCCCTGTCGGCGCTGGTCGGCGGCGCGGGACCGGCACTCGTGTCCGCGGTGCTGTCCGGTGCCACGTTCATGGGCGTCAGTACGATCGCCCTGGCCGTCGGGGCCCACCTCCGGGTGTCGCGGGCGGTGGCTCTGCTGACCACCGGATACGGCGCCGGAGATCATCGCCCCCCTCCTCGCCGCCCCGCTGCTCAGGCACGGCTACCATCAGGCGCTGCTGCTCGGCAGCGCGATGGTCCTGCTCGCCGCCCCGCTTCCGTCGCCGTCTGCGTCCGCTGCCCGCACCACCTCGCCCGGCGCCCGCCCCGGCCTGAGCCGCCCCGCGCGGGCGTGCGGCCCCCCCAAAGGAGAGGCGGCTCGTGTCCCTCAGGCGAGTGTCACCTCCACCGGCAGTCTCTTGACGCCGTTGACGAAGTTGGAGCGGACCCGGGGGACGTCGCCGGTCAGGCGGATGCCCGACAGGCGGGGGATCAGTTCCTCGAACAGGATGCGGATCTCGGTGCGGGCGAGCAGATTGCCCAGGCACAGATGGGGGCTGCCCTTGCCGAAGGTGACGTGGTCGTTGTCGCGGCGGGTGACGTCGAAGCCGTACGGGTCGGGGAAGACCTCCTCGTCGCGGTTGCCGGAGGCGAACCACATGACGACCTTGTCGCCCTCCTTGATGTGCCGGCCGCCGAGTTCGACGTCGCGGGTGGCGGTGCGTCGGAAGTGGTAGACGGGGGAGGCCCAGCGCAGGAACTCCTCGACCGCGCCGGGGATCAGGGAGGGGTCCTCCTGGAGGCGGGCCAACTGCTCCGGGTGCTGGAGGAGGGCCAGCATCGCGTGGGTGATGGTGTGCCGGGTCGTCTCGTTGCCGGCGACGACCAGCAGCAGGAAGTAGTTGTCGAAGTCCTGCGGGGAGAGCGGCACCCCGTCGCGCGGGGTCTCGTTGACGAGCCGCGAGACCAGGTCCGTGCCGGTGCCGCCGCGCCGCCGCCGGGCCAGTTCGCGCCCGTAGGCGAAGACCTCCAGCGAGGCGGGGGAGCGGAAGGGCAGATCGCGGTACCGCTCGCTCTCCGCGCTGTGCAGGAGCACGTCGGCGTAGTCGGGGTCGGTGTTGCCGATGATGCGGTTGCCCCAGTCGATGAGCCGCTGGTTGTCCTCGGGCGGCACGTCCAGGAGGCGGGCGAGGACGTTGATGGGGAAGTCGGCGGAGACCTCCTTCACGAAGTCGAAGGAGCCCTTGGCCAGCGCCGCGTCCAGGGTGGTGGCGGTCAGGCCGCGCAGGAAGTCGGCGTAGCTGTCGATGACGCCCGCGCCGAACTGCCGCTGGAGCAGGCGGCGCAGGGCGCGGTGGCGGACTCCGTCCAGTTCCAGCAGGGAGGCGCGCCGGGCGATCTGGTCGTCGTCGACCTCCTCCAGATTGACGAACCGCGTGGAGGCGAACGTCTCGGCGTCGCGGTCGACGCGGGCGATGTCGGCATGCCGGGTCACCGCCCAGAAGCCGGAGTTGGGGGACTCCTCGGGCTGCCAGTGGACGGGGTCCTCGTGGCGCAGGGTGTGGAACATGCGCCAGGGGGTCACGCCGTCGGTGAAGTTGTCGAGGTCGGTGAGGTCGACGTCGGCCAGGGCCAGCGGCTCGCGTACGGCCTCGGACACGAGCGGGGCGGTCGGGGTCATGGGGTGTGCCTCCTCGGGGTCACAGGTGGTAGGCGTACTCGGTGAACTCCCAGTCGGTGACGTGCCGTTGGAAGCGCGCGACCTCGTCGCGCTTGTAGGTGAGGTAGGAGGCGGTGAAGTCCTTGCCGAGCAGGTCGGTCAGCGCCGTGTCCGCCTCCAGCGCGTCCAGGGCGGCGGGCAGGCTGCCGGGCAGCACCGCGGACCGGGCGGAGTCGTAGCCGTAGCCCTCCAGCGGGGCCGGCGGCTCCTCGCCCGCCAGGACGCCCAGCAACGCCGCCGCCAGG
The DNA here is from genome assembly GCF_058344915.1 of Streptomyces sp. PL-25. NCBI lineage: Bacteria > Bacillati > Actinomycetota > Actinomycetes > Kitasatosporales > Streptomycetaceae > Streptomyces > Streptomyces sp. PL-25. The sequence continues at coordinate 199,326 of NZ_CP136997.1, read as the reverse complement.
GTTCCCGCGATCAGCAGATAGGGGTTGGCGCCCGCGTCGCCCAGGCGCAGTTCGAAACGGGTCGCCGCGCCGCGCTCCGGCGGGATCCGGACCATGGCGCTGCGGTTGTCCAGACCCCAGTCGATCAGCCAGGGCGCGAGGGTGTCGGGGCCGAAGCGCTTGTAGGAGTTGACGGTGGGGTTGGCGAGCGCGGCGAGCGCGGGCGCGTGGGCGAGGACCCCGGCCACGGCGTGGCGCGCGGTCGCGGAGAGGCCGTACGGGGCCGCCGGGTCGGCGAAGGCGCCGGCGCCGTCCTCGTCCACGCAGGACAGGTGCAGGTGGAATCCGGAGCCGCCCGCGGAGTTGAAGGGTTTGGCCATGAAGGTGGCCAGCCGGCCTTCCTTGCGGGCGAGTTCCTTGACGGCCGCCTTGAAGCGGAAGGCGCGGTCGGCGGCCTCCAGGGCATCGGAGTGGGTCAGGTTGATCTCGAACTGGGAGCCGTCGTACTCGTGGTTGCCGCCGCTGACGCCGATGCCGAGATCGCGCAGCATCCGCAGCGTGCGCAGCAGGTGGTTGTCGCCGTCCGCGCGCAGCCCCGCGGTGTAGACGACGCCCTGGGCCTCGCTGTAGCGGCGCCAGCCGGACTCCGTCTCCGGGGCGGCGTCGCACAGGAAGTACTCCAGCTCGGGGCCCACCACCGGGCGCAGCCCGTGCTCGGCGCACCGCTCGACGACGGCGCGCAGCAGGTCGCGGGGGGACTCGGGCGCGGGCAGTCCGGTGGCCGGGTCGGTGACGTCGCCCAGGCAGGCGGCGACCCCGGGCTCCCAGGGCAGGGCGGTGAGGGTGTCCAGGTCCGGGTGGACGCAGATGTCGGGCAGTCCGGCGTCGAGGCCGCCGGGGACGGGGACCGTGTCGCCCTGGGGGCTGGTGTGGTAGACGGCGCGGCAGAAGGCGAGGCCGTGGTCGCAGGCGGCGGGCAGGTGGTCGAGCAGGACGTCCCGGGCCCGTTCGGTGCCGATGAGGTCGGGATAGGTCACCCGGACCACGTCGATGCCCTCGGCGGCCAGGCGTTCCAGGTGCCGGCGGACGGACGGTGCGTCGGATGCGCTCACCGGTGTCTCCTCTGGAGAAAGGGGGCGCCTGTGACGGCTCGGGCGCCGGGGAGAAGGGGGAAGAGGCGGGAGAAGGCGGGAGAAGGCGGGAGAAGGAGGAAGAAGAGGCGGAGGGGGAGGCGGTCTCGGACTGCGGGAGGGCAGGAGGCCGCAAGCTTGTTTGACCGCAAACGGTAGGGCTGGGCGACGCGCTCCCGCAAGAGGGTCGTCACGGAAATTTATCCATCCGGATAGCTATTGACCAGGGCCCTGCCGCTTCCTATCTTGTTTGAAGCCAAACGAGTCGGGGATCCGGTGTCCCCCCGTGTCCCTTGGCCGGGGCCCGGCCCCCGCGGTCGGGCCCCTTCTCCACCACTCCGACGCCCCCTCAGCCCCAGGAGGACCGGCCATGAAGGTCGTCGTCGACATGAACAAGTGCCAGGACCACGGTCAGTGCGTCTTCGCCGCCCCCGACGTCTTCTCCTTCGACGACACCGGACACCTGGCCCACGTCCCCGACCCCGACGAGTCACTGCGCGACGACGTCGAGGAGGCCGCCGACGTCTGCCCGCTCCAGGCCATCCGGATCGAGGGCTGAGCCGTGCCCGCCACTGTGGTCGTGGCCGGTGCCTCCCTGGCCGGTCTGCGCGCCGCCGAACAGCTGCGCGCGGCGGGCTGGGACGGCCCGGTCACGCTCGTGGGGGACGAACCCCACATGCCCTACAACCGCCCGCCCCTCTCCAAGGAGGTGCTGGCCGGCCGGGCGTCCTTCGCCTCGCTCGCCCTCAGACCCCGCCCCGCCGTCCACGACGTGCGCTGGCGGCTGGGTACCCGCGTCGTCCGCGCCGACCTCGACCGGCGCACCGTCACCCTCGCCGACGGCGAGACCCTGCCGTACGGCGGACTCGTCGTCGCCACCGGCACCCGCCCCCGCCGGCTCTCCTGCCCCGGCCCGCGCGCCGGCCGGCACACCGTGCGCACCCTGGACGACGCCCGGGGTCTGCGCACGGCGCTGGCCCGGCCGGGCGCGCGGGTGGTCGTGGTGGGCGCCGGGTTCATCGGCTGCGAGGTCGCCGCCACCGCCGTCGCCCTCGGCGCCGCCGAGGTCACCGTCGTCGACCCGCTGCCGCTGCCCATGGTCCGCCCGCTCGGCGAACTGCTCGCCACCGCACTGCTGACGCGCCACGAGCGGCGCGGGGTGCGGTTCGCCCTCGGCACCGGCGTGACCGCGTTCACGGGCGACGACCACGTCACCGGGGCCGTCCTGGCCGACGGAACGGTCCTCGCCGCCGACGTCGTGGTCGAGTCGGTCGGCTCCCTCCCCAACACCGAATGGCTCGACGGCAACGGCCTGGACCTCACCGACGGCGTACGCACCGACGCGCACCTGCGCGCCGGCGGCCGCCCGGACGTCATCGCCGTCGGCGACGTCGCCCGCTTCCCCAACGCCCGCTACGACGGCGTACCGCGCCGCGTGGAGCACTGGTCGATGCCAAGCGACACCGCCCGGCACGCCGCCCGCACCCTCACCGCCCATCTCACCGGCACCGAAGAGGCCCGCGCGCCGTTCGCGCCGCTGCCCACCTTCTGGAGCGACCAGCACGACGTCCGGCTCCAGTGCTTCGGCGCGCCCGCGCTCGGTCTCGACGACGTACGCGTCCTCGACGGCGACCCGGCCGGGGACCTGGTCGTCGGCTACCACCGCGGCCGGCGTCTGGTGGGCGTCGCCGCCCTCGGCGGACCGGCCGCCGCAGCGGCCGCCGCCCGCCACCGCGCCGCCCTGGCGCAGCCGCCCGCCCTCATCGCGTAAGGAACACCAGCCATGACCACCGTCCGCGGATTCCTCCACCCCAAGACGGCGACAGGTGCCTCGTCGCTGATCCCCGCGCCGCCCTGGCGCTACTCCGGCGACCTGCTGACCGTCGAGTACCGCACCGACCCGGACCGGGTGCGCGCCCTGCTGCCCGAACCGCTCGAACTCGCCGAGGAGGACCCCGGCGCGGTCGCGCTGATCTGGGCCGACTGGCAGTCCTGCTCGGCCTCCGGCGCGGAACTCCTCGACCCGGTGCTCGCCCAGTACAAGGAGGCGTTCGCGGTCGTCCGCTGCCGCTACCGGGGCCGGACCTACAGCCGCTGCGTGTACATCTGGGTCGACAAGGACTTCGCGATCGCCCGCGGCCTGCACCAGGGCTACCCGAAGAAGCTCGGCTCGATCCACCAGACCCGCCCCCACCCCTACGGGCCCGCCCCCCGCATCGAGGCCGGGGCCCGCTTCGGCGCCACCCTCGCCGCCGCCGACCGGCGCCTGGCCCAGGCCGTCGTCACCCTGCGCGAACCCGCCCCGGCCAACGGCTTCGTCAACGCCCACCCGATGGCCCACCACCGCTGGCTGCCCTCCGTAGAGAAGGGCGGCGGCCTCGCCCTGGACGAGCTGGTCGAGTCCGGTGCCGCCTCCTTCGAGGGCGGCCGGTCCTGGGTGGGCGACGCCGACCTGGAGCTGTTCGCCTCGCCCACCGAGGAACTGGCCCACCTGGAGATCCGCGAGCCGATCGCCGCGTACTACCGCCAGGTCGGCGTGGTCTGGGACGGCGGCCGGCTGCTGGAGTCGCACACCTCCGGCGCCCAGTGACCGCACCGTACGACCCCGAGGAGCCCCACCGCATGAGCACACACCTCACCACCGTCGCCGGCGTCGCCGTCGACACCCGGCACTTCATCGGCGGCGAACGCGTCGCCTCCACCGAGACCTTCACCGACGTGTCCCCCATCGACGGCAGCGTCCTGGCCGAGATCTCCCGGGGCACCGCCATGGAGGCCGCGGCGGCCGTCGCCGCCGCCAAGGCCGCGTTCCCCGCCTGGGCCGCCACCCCGCGCGCCGAACGCGCCCGCCTCCTGCACGCGATCGCCGACGGCGTCGAGCGGCGCCTGGAGGAACTCGCCCTGGTCGAGACCACCGACAACGGCGCCCTGCTGCGCTCCCACCGCCGCGGGGTCATGCCCCGCGTCGCCCACAACTTCCGTTTCTTCGCCGACTGGTTGCTCGAACTGGACCACGAGGACTTCACCACCCGCGGCCACACCAACCACGTCACCTGGGACCCCGCCGGGCCCTGCGTGCTGATCACCCCGTGGAACGCCCCGCTGATGCTGGCCACCTGGAAGGTCGCCCCCGCACTCGCGGCCGGTGACACGGTCGTCCTCAAGCCCGCCGAATGGTCCCCGCTGACCGCCTCGCTGCTCGCCGACATCGCCACCGAGGCCGGACTGCCCGCCGGTGTCCTCAACGTCGTCCAGGGCTACGGCTCCGAGGTCGGCGACCCCCTCACCGCGCACCCGGACGTGCGCCGCATCAGCTTCACCGGATCCGTGCCGACCGCCCGGCACATCGCCGCGTCCGCCGCCGCGAACCTCACCCCGCTCAGTCTCGAACTCGGCGGCAAGTCACCCCTGCTGGTCTTCGCCGACGCCGACCTCGACCTCGCCGCCGACCTCGCCGTCGAGCAGTACGACAACGCGGGACAGGTGTGTCTGGCGGCCACCCGCATCCTGGTCGAGGCCCCGGTAGCCGAGGAGTTCACCCGCCGCTTCACCGAGAAGGCGGCCGCGCTGAGGCAGGGCGACCCGAGGGAGGAGGCCACCGACATCGGGCCCACCATCCACCCCCGGCAGCTGGAGAAGATCGACGGCTTCGTGCGGCGCGCGCTGGAGGCGGGGGCCCGCGCGGTGATCGGCGGCCACCGGGGAGCTGGCCAGTACTACGCCCCCACCCTGCTCACCGACGTCCGGCAGGACTCCGAGATCGTGCAGGAGGAGGTCTTCGGACCCGTCCTGACCCTCCAGACGTTCGACGACGAGGACGAGGCCGTACGCCTGGCCAACGACACCCGCTTCGGACTCGCCGCGACCGTCGCCACCGGCGACGCCGACCGCGCCGCGCGGGTCACCGCACGCCTGGTCGCCGGCACCGTCTGGGTCAACTGCTTCTTCGTCCGCGACCTCAAGGCGCCCTTCGGAGGCTCCCGCCACTCCGGGGTCGGCCGCGAGGGCGGCACCTGGAGCTTCGACTTCTACTGCGACGTCAAGAACACCGTCACCGCGCCGAAGGGATTCAAGGACCATGGGTGAGATCGTCGGGGCGGGACTGCTCGCCCATGTGCCCACCATCGTGCTCCCCGAGAAGACCCGCCGGGAACTGAACGAGGGCAGGGAGGTCACCCTCGTCACCGGTCTCAGGCAACTGCGCCGAGTCGTCTTCGAGCGCGACGACTACGACACCGTGGTCGTCCTGGACTCCCACTGGGCCACCACCGTCGAGTTCGTCGTCACCGCGCAGCGCCGCCGGGCCGGCCTGTTCACCTCCGAGGAACTGCCGCGCGGTATGTGCCGCATGCCCTACGACTACCCGGGCGACCCCGAACTCGCCCGCAACATCGCCTCGTTCGCCGACACGCACGGCACCTGGATCACCCCGATCGACGACACGTACCTGCCGGTCTACTACGCCACGCTCAACCTGTGGAAGTACCTCGGCGAGGGCCTGCCCGACAAGCGCTGGGTGTCCATCGGCGTCTGCCAGACCGGCGACATGGAAGACCATCTGCGCCTGGGCCGCGCGCTGGCCGACGGCATCGCCGCCACCCCCGGCCGCCGGGTGCTGCTGATCGCCTCCGGCGCGCTGTCGCACACCTTCTGGCCGCTGCGCGAGCTGCGCGACCACGAGGCCAGCGACCCGGCGCACATCTTCACCCCCGAGGCCCGCGCGGCCGACCTGGAGCGCATCGACTGGTTCCGGCAGGGCCGCCACGACAAGGTCCTCGACACCATGGACACGTTCTGGAAGTACCGGCCCGAGGCGAAGTTCTTCCACTACCTGATGATGGCCGGCGCCCTGGGCGAGCAGGCGTGCACCGCCCCGGGCCGCCAGTACGGCGAGTACGAGAACTCCGTCGGCACCGGCCAGGTCCACCTCTGGTTCGACCGTCCCGAGGACGGCTGGACCGGCGCGGGACTGCCCGCCCCCGCCTCCCGCACCCCCCGCGACCGCGCCTAGAAAGGCCCCGCCCCATGCCCGAGTACCGCCGCATCCTCCTGGACGGCCAGGTGACGGAGACCGTCCGCGACGGCGACGAACTGATCGCCGGGGACGGCCGCCGCGTCCCGGCCGCGGACGCGGTCCACCTCCCGCCGGTCGTCCCGTCCAAGGTCGTCGCCGTCCATCTCAACCACCGCAGCCGCGTGGAGGAGTTCGGCATCGGCCTGCCCGCCACCCCCACCTACTTCCACAAGCCGGTCTCCGCGCTCAACGCCCACGGGGGCGCGATCGTCCGGCCCGAGGGCTGCAAGTGGCTCAACTACGAGGGCGAGGTGGCGATCGTCATCGGCAGGACCGCGCGCAACATCTCCCCCGCCGAGGCGGGCGCGTACATCGCGGGCTACACCGTGGCCAACGACTACGGACTGCACGACTTCCGCGACACCGACGCCGGGTCCATGCTCCGGGTCAAGGGCTCCGACACCCTGTGCCCGCTCGGCCCCGGCCTGGTCACCGACTGGGACTTCCGCGGCAAGCGGCTGCGCACCTACGTCAACGGGCAGGTGGCGCAGGACGGTTCGACCGACGAGATGCAGTGGGACATGCACTACCTCGTCGCCGACATCGCCCGCACCATCACCTTGTGCCCCGGCGACGTCCTGCTGTCCGGCACCCCGGCCAACTCCCGTCCGGTGCGGCCGGGGGACGTGGTCGAGGTCGAGGTGGAGGGCCTCGGCCGGCTCACCAACCACATCGTGAGCGGCCCCACCGCGATCCGCGCCGACGTCGGCGCCCAGCCGACCGAGTCGGAGGAGGTTCTGTCCACCGCGCTCGGCGGCGACTGGGAGTTCCGCGGCATCAGGCCGCCGAGGCGCTGAGCGCGGCCGCGCCGGTAGGGTCGGGGGCATGACCGACCCCCAGCAGCCCGCGGACGGCCGCCGCGGCCGCAAGCGCGTGACGCACTACGGCACCGGACGGGTCGCCCTGCTGGACGCCGCCGTCCGCGTGGTGGCCCGGGTCGGTCTGCGCGGGCTCACCTACCGGGCGGTCGCCGAGGAGGCCGGGGTCACCCACGGGCTCGTCGTCCACCACTTCGGCTCCCGGGACGCGCTCATCGAGGAGGCCGTCGACCACGCGGTCCGCGCCTCGCTCGGCGTCAGCGCCCTGGAGGGCGGCACGGGCCGGGCACCGGACTTCGCCGCGGGCCTCGGGGCGATGGTGGAGGCCGGTCCCGACCTTCAGGCGTTCCAGTACGAGCTGATGCTGGAGGCCCGCCGCAGGCCGGAGCTGCTGCCGCAGCTGCGCGCCCTGTACGAGGGGTACTTCGCGACGGCCGGGAGCGAGCTGTCCCGGATCCTCGGCCGCCCGGCCGGCCGGGGTCTGTCCCGGCTGGTCTTCGCCGCGCTGGAGGGCCTCGTGCTGCACCAGCTCGTCTTCGGTGAGCGCGAGGTGACCGAGGAGGCGCTGGCGCGGCTGCGGGAACTGCTCGCCGGACTGGCCGCGGACGGCCGGGACGTCGAAGGCACTCCCGCCGCCGACACCGACACCGCCGCCGACACCACCACCGGCGACGCGGCCGGGAGCTGAGCGCACCCGGTCCCCGCCGTACCCCCGCCCGGGTGGCCCTGGGCCGCCCGGCCGCGGGCGTGCGCCGCCGAGGACGGCCCGATTCCTGTCGTCCGCACCCCTTGTCAAACGGATAGTCCCGCACCACCATGGGGCAACTCGTTTGGGCCGAAACGACTTCCCCCTTCTTCTGGCAGGTGAATCCGAGTGGACAGTCACACGGTGCCCGCGGAGCGGACCGTACGGGACGCCCCCGCCACAGCCGCGCTCAAACCCGACGCCCTGGGTGTCCTGGGCATCCTCTTCTTCGTCCTGTCCGGCCAGGCCCCCCTGACCGGCATCGCCGGGGCGGCCCCGATCTCGGTCGCCATCGGCAACGGCGCGGGCACCCCCGCCGCCTATCTGCTGGCGGGCGCGGTCATCCTCCTCTTCTCCGTCGGGTTCGTCGCCATGGGCCGTCATGTCGTCGACGCCGGCGCCTTCTACACGTACATCGGCAAGGGCCTCGGCCGGACCGCCGGCGCGGGCAGCGCAGCCGTCGCGCTGTTCTCCTACTGCGTCATCCAGGCCGCCATGTACGGCCTGTACGGCGCCACACTGAGCACCCTGGTCGCCCACGACACGGGCCTGGACCTGCCCTGGTGGGTGTGGACGCTGGCGACGATGGCCCTGGTCCAGGCACTGGCCGCCACGGGCATCGAGGTCGGCGCCAAGGTGCTGGCCCTGCTGGTGTGCGCCGAGTTCACCGTCCTGCTCGTCTTCGGCCTGGTCACCCTGGCCAAGGGAGGCGGCCCCGAGGGACTGGGCACGGCCGCCAGCTTCTCCCCTTCCGCGGCCCTCCAGGGCGCGCCGGGAGTCGCCGTCATGTTCGCGGTGGCGTCCATGTTCGGCTTCGAGGCCACGGCCATCTACGGCGAGGAGGCCCGCGACCCCAAGCGGACCGTGCCGCGTGCCACCTACCTCTCCGTCGTGGTGGTGACCTGCTTCTTCGCCCTGACCTCATGGATGCTGGTCTCGGCCCACGGGGCGTCCGGGGCACCGGAGGCGGCGGCCGCGGCACTGGCGGGCGGCGACGCCTCGGACTTCGTGTTCGCGCCGATCGCCGCACAGTTCGGCCACTGGATCGACACCGTGCTGCCCGTCCTGCTCGCCACCTCGCTCTTCGCGGGCATCCTCACCTTCCACAACTCCGCCAACCGCTACCTGTTCGCGCTCAGCCGCGACCGGCTGCTGCCGCGGGGCCTGGGCAGGCTCAACGCACGCCGCGCCCCCTGGGCCGCCGGATGCGCGCAGACCGTCATCGCCCTGGCCCTGGTCGTCCCGTTCGCCCTGCTCGGCAAGGACCCCGTGGTGAGCCTCTTCTCCTGGTTCAGCGGACTGGCCGTCCTGGCGATGATGCTGCTCTACCTGCTGACGTCCGTCTCGGTGATCGTCTTCTTCCGCCGCACCGGCCTCGACCGCCGCCGCTGGAACACCGTGCTCGCCCCGGCCCTGGGAGCGGCCGGTCTCGCGGGCGCCGTCTGGCTGATCCTGGCCAACTTCACCACCCTGATCGGCGGCGACACGGGCACGGCCGTCCGGCTCGTGCTCTCGGTGCCGGTGGTGATGCTGCTCGGCATCGGTGCCGACCGGCTGCGCCGCCGGGGCACCACGGTCACCGGCTGACCCGCGGCCGCCGCGCACCACCCCGCTCCCCTCGTCTTCCCTCATCTGCCCTCATCCCGCCCCCTCATCCTTCCGTCCCGCACCGCTCCGGTCCGCACCACCCACGAAAAGAGGACGCACGGTGGACGCCACCCACGACGACTGGATCCGCCGGGCCACGGCGCTCCGGCTGAACGGCGCACACGTCATCGACGGCCGCGACCACGCGGCGGACCGCACCTTCGCCGTCGTCTCCCCGAGGGACGGCCAGGTGCTCGCCGAGGTGGCCGACGCGGACGCGGCCCAGGTGGACCTGGCCGTCGCCGCGGCCCGCCGCGCCTTCGACGACGGCCCCTGGCCGCGCCTGGCACCCGCCGAACGCGGCCGGACCCTGCTGCGCGTGGCCGACCTGATCGAACAGCGCCGGGCGGACCTCGCCCTCACCGTGAGCCTGGAGATGGGCAAGCCGATCAGCGACGCCCACGACATCGAACTGCGCGCCCTGATCAACACCTTCCGCTGGTACGGTCAGCTCGCCGACAAGCTCACCGACGAGTCCCCGCACACCGCGCCCGACGCCCTGGCCCTGGTCACCCGCGAACCGGCGGGCGTCGTGGGCGCCGTCGTCCCCTGGAACTTCCCCCTCACCCTGGCCGGCTGGAAGATCGCCCCCGCCCTCGCCGCCGGCTGCACGGTCGTCCTCAAGCCCTCGGAGCACTCACCGCTGTCCGCCCTGGCACTCGCCCGCACCGCCGCCGAGGCGGGCCTGCCGCCCGGTGTCCTCAACGTCGTCAACGGCGACGGACCAGGCGCCGGACGGGCCCTCGGCCTCCATCCCGGCGTCGACGTCCTCGCCTTCACCGGCTCGACCGCCGTCGGCCGCCACTTCCTGCGCTACGCCGCCGACTCCAACCTCAAGCGGGTCTGGCTCGAACTGGGCGGCAAGTCACCCAACATCGTCCTGCCCGACGCCCCCGACCTGGACCGGGCCGCCGCCACCGCCGCCTGGGGCATCTTCTTCAACCAGGGCGAGATGTGCACCGCGCCCTCCCGGCTGCTGGTGCACACCTCCGTCGCCGAACGCGTCACCGACGCCGTCGTCGCCCGCGCCCGCACCCTGCGCGTCGGAGACCCCCTCGACCCGGCCACCGAGATGGGCGCGCTGGTCGGCCGCGACCACCTCGACCGCGTACTCGGACACATCAGGGCCGGTACCGGCTCCGGCGCCCGGCTGCGTACCGGCGGAGAGCGCACCCTGACCGGCACCGGAGGCACGTATCTCCAGCCCACCGTCTTCGACCGCGTCGCACCGGACAGCGCGCTCGCCCGCGAGGAGATCTTCGGGCCCGTCCTGTCCGTCCTCGCCTTCGACGACCTCGACGAGGCCGTGGCCCTCGCCAACGCCACCGACTACGGACTCGCCGCCGGACTGTGGACCACCGACCTGTCCACCGCCCACCGCGTCTCCCGCGCCCTGCGGGCCGGCACCGTCTGGGTCAACTGCTACGAGGAGGGCGACCTCACCGTGCCCTTCGGCGGCATGAAGCAGTCGGGCAACGGACGGGACAAGTCCGTGCACGCCCTGGAGAAGTACACCGAACTGAAGACCACCTGGATCCAGCTGTGAACGACACCCGCGCCGCCCGCCGGCCCCTCATCGCAGTCCCGGCCCGCTTCTCCGCCTCCGCCTCGGCGCTGCGCCACGCGGCCGAGGTCAACGCCCGCGCCCTTGTCGAGGCCGTCTGGCGGGCGGGCGGCGAGCCCGCCACCATCCACCCCCACGCCCCCGGCGGCGTCTGCGACCCGGCCCAGGCAGCCGCCCGGCTCGCCCGCTTCGACGCAGTCCTGCTCCCCGGCGGCGGGGACCTGGCGCCCCACCGCTACGGGGCGCACGAGGCGCACGAGGCCGTCTACGACGTGGACGACGAACAGGACGCCTTCGACCTGGAGGTGGCCCGGCAGGCACTCGCGCTGAAGCTGCCGCTGCTGGCGGTCTGCCGGGGCCTCCAGGTGGTCAACACCGCCCTCGGCGGCACCCTGCACCAGGACATGGGCGGGCCGGGCCGCGAGCACCGGCATCTGCGCCACCCGGTGTCCCTCACCCCCGGATCCGCCGTCGCCGCCGTCACCGGAGCCGACAAGGCCGAAGCCTCCTGCTACCACCATCAGCACGTCGACCGGCTGGGGAGCGGCCTGACCGCCACCGCGTACGCCGCCGACGGCACCGTGGAGGCGGTCGAGGCGGCGGCCGGGATCGGCGGCTGGTTCCTGGCCGTGCAGTGGCACCCGGAGGACACGGCCCGCGAGGACCCCGCCCAGCAGCGGCTGTTCGACGCGCTGGTCGCCGCCGCGCGCGACCCCCGCTGACCGGGCGGCGCGGCGGGCGGCGGTTCAGCCCTTGGCGCGCCGCCCGCCGCGCCGCGGCGCCAGCTCGGCGCCCTCCAGCAGCGACCTGCGGCGGTCCTCGCCGTGCTGCTCCACCTGGAGGACCACACGCCGCAGGGCGGCCGCCAGGCCGCTGCACTCCTCGGTGGTCAACCGCGAGGTGACGAAGGCCTCTTCGTCGTTGAACGCGGGGAAGACCCGGCGCATGAACTCCTCGCCCTCCTCTGTCAGGCTCAGCAGCACGAGCCGTCCGTCGGTGGGGTGCCCCGCCCGGCGCAGCAGCCCCCGCGACTCCAGGGTGCGGGCCACACCGGTGAGGGTGCCCTTGGAGATGCCCGCCTCCTCGGCGACGTGCCGGGTCTCCGACTCGCCCCACACCCACACCACCCAGAGCACCACGAACGCGGTCCAGGTGAGGTTCGAGCCGCGCAGTACGGAGTTCTCCAGGTGGTGGCGCACGGTGGAGGCGGCCCGGTAGATGTTGGCCACGGCCGCCATCTGCTCCCGCTGGACGGCGATGCCGCCCAGCTTGGCCTCCGCGAGCTTCTCCGCTTCGGTGATGGATCGCTGGCCGGGCAAGCGTGCTCCCTGGGTCTGGACAGCACCGGGCGGCGTGTCGGTCCGGCCGGTCGTTCGGGAACGAATTGTACGGGCGTGGCCGGCCCGGGGCCGGAGGAGACCGGGAAGGCCCCCGGCGCCGGGCCGGCCGGTCACACGGGACGGACGGCGCGCGGCGCGGTCACCGCTTCCGCTGTCCGCGCGTGCTCCGGTCGCGTTCGTACACGATCCGGCCGTCGAAGACGGTCAGGTCGATGTCGAGCCCGGGGATGTCGTGCGGGTCGGCGGCGCGCAGATCGCCGCCGAGGACGCACAGGTCGGCGGCCTTGCCCGCCTCCAGGGTTCCCTTCCAGGACTCGGCGAAGTCCTGCCGTGCCGCGTTGACCGTGTAGGCGCGCAGCGCCGTCTCCAGGGGGACGCACTGCCCGGGGCCGCTGACCCGCCCGGTGGCCTTGGACTCGCGCAGCATCATGGCGGCCACGCCCTGGCGCCAGTTGGGTGCGGTGATGGGGGCGTCGGAGCTGGCGCAGACCGCGATGCCCGCCTCGGCGGCGGTACGCACCGGCCACTGGTAGTCGGACCGTTCGCCGCCGACGACGTCGTCCATCAGGTCGGCGATGGTCCACTTGATGGCCGGGTTCATGTTGATGCCGTAGCCGTGCGCGGCCAGCTTCTCCAGGCTCGCGGGGGAGGCGAAGTCGCCGTGGATGACGTAGTGCCGGGCGTCGGAGCGCGGGTGGGCCCGGTCGGCGGCGACGAAGGCGTCGACCACCGCGTCGATGGCCCGGTCGCCGGTGACATGCACCCCGAGCTGGTGCCCGGCCGCGTGGGCGACCCGGATCATCTCGGCGAGTTCGGCCTCCTTCAGACCGGCGTCGGCGCCGTGCACGCACAGCCCGCCGTGGCCGCCGCCCGCGTACGGTTCGCTCATCCACGCGGTCTCGTTGGGCGGCACCCCGTCCGCGAACACCTTGACCCCGATGACGGCCAGCCGTTGCGGGTCCACGTCGTCCGGCACGGCGAGCCCGGCCAGTCCCTCGGTGACATCGGCCGCCGAGCCGCCCATCGGCGCGGGGAGCAGCAGGACCCGTACGCGGGCGGCCAGTTCGCCGTCGCGGGCCAGCTCGACGTACGCGTGGAGCGTGCCGGTGTCCAGGCCGCCGCCGAGGATCTGGGCGCCGCCCGGACCGAGTCCCGGCTCGGTGTAGCTGGTGATGCCCTCGGCGTGCAGGGCGGCCACGGCCGCCCGGATCGCCGTCCTGCGCTGGGCCACGGTCGCGGGCGGGATCAGCTCCTGCACCAGCGCCTGGGCCGTCTCCTTCAGGATGCCGGTGGGCTCCCCGTCGGCGTCGGTCTCGATGACCCCGCCGGCCGGCGGCTCGCCGCCGCGGGCGATCCCGGCGAGTTCGAGCGCCCTGGAGTTCACCCAGACCATGTGGCCGGAGAAGTCGGTCAGGCAGACCGGGTGATCGGGGGCGGCGGCGTCCAGGTCACCGCGGGCGGGGCGGCGGGCCGGGTCGGCCAGGCACTCGGCGAGGTAGCCGACGTCCCAGCCGAGGCCGGTGATCCACTGCCCGGCGGGAGTGGTGGCCGCGGCCTGCCGTACGGCCTCGGCGACGTCGGCGATCGACCGGACCTCCGGATGCCCGAGGCTCAGCGCGAACGGCGGCCGGGTCAACGCCCAGGCGGCGGCGTGCAGATGGGAGTCGTTGATCCCGGGCAGCACGGTCCGCCCGGCGAGGTCGATGACCCGGGTGTCCGGTCCGGCCAGCGCGGTGATCTCCGCGTCGCTTCCCACGGCGAGGATCCGGTCGCCCGCCACGGCCACCGCCTGGGCCACGGAGAAGTCGTCGTCGATGGTCAGCACGTCGCCGCCGGTCAGGATGAGGTCCGCTGTCGTTGGCATCGGCGGCCTTTCTTGCAGAGGAGGCAGAGGAAGAGGGGGAGGAGAATGAGGGGGCAGAGAGGGGGAGGGAAGCGGAGAGAACCAGGAGGAGTGGGAGAAGTCAGAGGTCCAGTACGCGCCGGAGCCAGGACCGGCGCGCGGCCAGGGCGGCGCGGGTCACCTCGTGGTCGGGGGCGAACACGTCGAAGCCGTGGAACGCCCCCTGCCAGATGTGCAGTTCCGCCTGGCCGCCGGTGGCCCAGATGCGGGTCGCGTAGGCCACGTCCTCGTCGCGGAACAGCTCCGCGCTGCCCGCTTCGACGAACGCGGGCGGCAGGCCCGACAGATCGGCCGCCCGCGCGGGGGCCGCGTACACCGACACGTCGGCCGTGCCGTCGCCCGCCTTCTCGCCGAGCAGCGCCCGCCAGCCCAGCAGGTTCATCTCCCGCTGCCAGGTGCCCAGGCCGTCGTACTGGTGGCTGGAGACGGTGGTGTTGCGGTCGTCGAGCATCGGGCACAGCAGCAGCTGCCCCGCCAGGCGCGGTCCGCCCCGGTCGCGTGCCAGCAGGGCCACGCCCGCCGAGAGACCGCCGCCCGCGCTGCCGCCCATGACGACGAGGCGGTGGGGATCGACGCCGAGTTCCGCGGTGTGCTCCGCCAGCCACCGCAGACCGGCGTAGCAGTCCTCGACCGGGGCCGGGTCCGGGTGCTCGGGGGCGAGGCGGTACTCGACGTTGACGGCGACCACGCCCAACTCCTCGACCAGGGCGGCCAGACGTACGGTGTCCTGGTCGCGGTGGCCGCTGACCATGCCGCCGCCGTGGATGTTGTAGAGCCCCGGGACCGGCCCGGTGACGCGGCGCGGGCGCAGCACGGTGATGTCCAGGTCCGGCGCGCCGGCGGGCCCGGGGACCGTACGCTCCTCGGCGTCGATCCCGCGGCCGGCGAGCACCTCGGCGACCGGCGGGGCGGGGACGAGGGAGGCGGAGGCGCGCATCGCCTCGACGGTCGCGGGCGGTGCGGGCGCCTCGCCGGACCCCCGGGACATGGCGTCGAGCACCGCCTCCAGGGCCGGGTCGAAGGGAACGGGCGTGACGGACATGGTGCTCCTGTCCTGGTGCGGGCCGACCGGTGGGGAAGGGGCGGCGTGGGGAAGGGGTGGCCGGGCGGGCGTGCCGGGCTCACCCCGGGTGCGTGAAGGCGAGCGCGCGCGCCGGGTTGTCGACCATGATCGTGCGCAGGTCCCGCTCGCTCACCCCGAGGCCGCGCAGGGCGGGGAGGAAGTAGCGGGGGATGTAGTCGTAGCCCTTGCCGCCGTACTTCTTGAGCTGGATCTTCTGGCACACGTCGTGGCCGAGCAGGATCTGGCGGGCGTAGCCGCGTTCGACCAGGCCGGCGATGCCCCGGGCGACCTTGTGGTCACTGGTGAGGAACAGGTGTCCCCAGGGGCTGCCGGGCGACGCCAGGAAGTCGAACTCCACGAACACGCCCCGGGCCAGGACCCGTTCGCCGAACTCGGGGTCGGTGAGGACCTCACCGCCGTGCCCCAGGACGATGTTGGCGGGGTCGACGCCCTCCTCGTCCAGGATGTCGAGCACCCGGAACTTGTCCTCGCCGACACCGCCCACATGGAAGGTGACAGGGGCGCCGGTCAGCCTGCTCGCCCGGCCGCTCGCGCGGACGCTCTTCAGCTCGTTGCTGGTCAACGGCACGGAGTCCGCGCCGACTTCACCGATGATGCCCGACCGTACGCCGGTTCCGTCGGCGCCGAGGACGATGTCGCGCACGAGGATGCCGGTGAGCTCGTCGACGGTGCGCCCGTCCATGTCGGAGGGGTGGAACGTGGGGGTGTACCAGCCGCCGCCCATGACGATGTGCAGTCCGCTCGCCCGGGACAGCCGCAGCAGTGACCCGGGGTCGCGGCCGAGACCGGCGGGGGAGACCTCGACCAGGGTGCCGCCGCCGCAGTGGGCGAAGGCCGCCACCTCGGTGAGCATCTCGTCGAAGTCGCCCAGGATGTCGTTGTCGGCGTTCGGGCGGCCGTGGCGGGTGCGCGCGAGGGTGGCGAGCGTGAGCGGTTCGGCGGCCTCGGGTGCGTCCTCGCCCGGCCGGCGGAAGCCCGGCGGACGGCGCAGGTCGACGAAGACGTGCTCGTGCATGAGCGTCGGTCCGAGCACCGAGGGGTCCACCGGGCCCGCGACGGTGAGGACCTGTCCGGCGAGGTCGGGGATGTCGAAGGGGTGGCGGCTCACTGGTCCGTCCTCGGGGTCGTGAGGGTGAGCAGTCGGCGCGGGTTCGTCACGGTGACGGTCTCGACCAGGGCGTCGTCGGCACCGAGCATGCGCAGGCAGGGGACGAACTGCTCCAGGACGAAGCCGTATCCGCCGCCGCCGTAGGCGAGCAGCTGCGACTTGGCGCGCACGCCCTGGGAGAGCAGGATCTGTCCGGCACGGCCCCGGCGGGCGAGTTCGAGCACGGCCGCGGCGACGTCCTGGTCGTCGCAGACGCTGCGCACCGAGGGCAGCCGGCCGAGCCGGTCGAACTGCACGAACACCCCGCGTTCCAGGAGGGGTTCCAGGTCGTCGGGGCGCGGGGCGAGCGGGTCGCAGTGTCCGACCGCCACCCGGGCGAGGTCCGTGCCCTGCTCGGCGATCAGGTCGAGCACGCGCTGCTGGTCGGCCGGGTCCGCGCTGCGGTCGATCGTCAGGGCGGCGCCGGTGGCCGCCGAGGCCCGTGCCGCGGCGACGAGGAGGGCGCGTTCGGCGCCCTCGCGCGGGTCGAGGGCGGCGAGCGCCCCGATGATGCCGGCCCGCACCCCGTCCACGCCCTCGGTGAGGTCGCGGACGATCTCCTCGGTGAGGCGGCCGGGGTCGCTCCCGGCGGGTTCGCCGGACCAGCCGGGGTGGTGGCATCCGCTGCCCATCACGATGTGCAGACCGCTCGCCTCGGCGATCCGGCGCAGACCGGCAGGGCGGCGGGCGAGCGGGTCGGTGGTGGCGTCCACCAGTGTGCCGCCCCCCGCGCGGCGCAGCGCGGTGGCCTCGGCGGTGGCCAGTGCCTCGTCGTCGAGCAGCCAGTCGTCCCGGTTGGGCGCCCCCATGCCCACCTCGCCGAGCAGGTCCATGGTGAGCGGCGCCCGGTAGAGGGCGAGCCGCCCGGCGCCGGTGGGGCGCTCCCGTCCGGTGGCCGCCCAGGAAGCGGGGGTGTCGGCGGGCGGGGCGAAGTCGCCCAGCAGGTGTTCGCGGGGGAGCACCGGGCCGAGCGCGTCCGGTGCGATCTCGCCGGTGACGGTGACGACCGTCTCCCGTGCTGCCCGCGCGGCTCCCGGCGGGTGTACCGCTGCTGCGGTCGGATCGGTGGTGGGCATGCGGTCAACGTAGCAGATGAGATCAGTAATCGTATACGATCGTGCACGGAAAAAGTCCCGCCGCCCGCGGAGTGTGCCGGGCGGCGGGACGATCAGCCGGGGGAGCGGCGGATCCCGTACGGGCGGGCCGGGCGCGACAGACGGGGCGCGCCCCGGTGGACCGGTGGACCGTGGGCCGGTGGACCGGCTCAGTCGGTCCGGGGCGCGTCCTGGGCCTGGTGCAGCGCGTCGGCGGTGGCGATCTTGTGCGCGCACGCGACCCGTTCGATCTCCTGGGCCTGCGCGCCCGCCGCGATCAGCTCCAGCATCCGCTCGTGCTCCTCGACCGAGCGGCGGGCCCGCCCGGGGACATAGGTGAACGTGGAGCGGCGCATATGGTCGAGCCGCGCCCACTCCGCCTCCAGGAGCGCGACCAGATGCCGGTCCGGGCAGTGCTCGTACAGGGAGAAGTGGAACTCCCGGTTGAGCGCGGTGAAGGAGGCCGGGTCGAAGTCCTCCAGCGCCTTGACCATACGGGCGTTGACCTTCCGCGACCGCTCGATGTCCCGTGCCGTCATGTGCGGCGCGCAGATCGCGGTCGCGTACCCCTCCAGCCGGGCCAGGACCTGCAAGGAGTGCTCCACCTGCGCCGCGTCGAAGACCGCCACCCGGGCGCCGATGTTGCGCTCGACCTCGACGAGCCCGTCGGACTGGAGCCGGCGCAGCGCCTCGCGCAGCGGGATGGTGCTCACCCCGGTCTCCCGCGCGAGCCGGCTGAGGACCAGCCGGTAGCCGGGACCGTAGGTGCCGTCGAGGATGCGCGAGCGCAGCAGCTCGTAACTGACCTCGGCCTTCGACCCCTTGGCCCGGGTCTGTTTCTGCGTGACACTCATCGCTGTCCCCTCGTCCTGGTCCGGCCGGCCCTGGCGCGGCCCCGGAACTGTACGCGGTCGGCGGTCCCCGGCGCATCGGCACCGGCCGCGCCGCACCCGGTCCTGAGCCCGGTCACCGGGCGAGGACCTCCAGGACCGTACGGCGGAAGGCGGCGCCGGCCAGGGCGTCCTGATGGCCGCCGGGCACCGTGGTCAGCTCCGCCCCCTCGATGCCGGCGACGATACGCTCGATCCCCCGGGTCATCACGTCGTCGGCGCCGACGACGAAGACCGGCGGGGTCGCCCCGGCCCAGCCCTGCGGGGCGAACGGCGTGCCGCGCAGGCCCTCGACGCACAGCGCCAGACCGGCCGCCCGGTCCCCGTGGGCGCGGACCATGCCGGCGATCATCGCCGTGAAGGGATCGGCCGGTTCGGTGCCGTCGGCGACCGCGCGGTGCAGCGCCCGGACGTCCACCGCCTCGAAGGGCTCGGCCGGGCTGAGCCCGCCGAGCACCGCCCGGCGCAGCCGGTCGGGCGCCGCCCCGGCCAGCTCCCACAGCAGCCGCGCGCCCAGCGAGTAGCCGACGGCGTCGAACGCCGTGGCACCCGCCTCGTCCAGCACCGTCAGCAGGGCCGCGGCCAGCGCCGGGGCACCCGCCTCGGCCGCCGCCGACGGCGCGGGGCTGTCCCCGTGGCCGGGCAGGTCGGGCACGAGCACCGTCCGTCCGGCGTCCGTCAGCGCCCGGACGGTCCCGGTCGCGACCCAGTCCCTGTCCCCGTCGGAGCCGAAGCCGTGCAGAAGCAGCACCGGCGGCGCGGCGGCGGCCGGGCCGGGGGAGGAGGTGCCGGGAGTGCCGGGAGTGCCGGGAGTGCCGGGAGTGAACGTACGGACGGCCGGACCGGTTCGACCTTGCATCGTGTGGGCGCCCCTCACTGGGAGTTCCGAAGGTGGTGTCACTGTCATCACAGTGCCTCTTCCACTCTAGATCATGCATGATAGCGTATACGATTATTGAGGCCACCGCGCTCGCCCCGGCCTCCCGGTATCTCCATGAGCCGCCTTCCGGCCGGCCAACCCCGGTCACCCCGGCGGCGACCGGCACCACCCTCCTCGACCGGCCCCCGCCGCCGCTCACGCCCCAGGAGAACTCCCATGCCGCACCCGCTGGGAACCCAGCCGTCGAAGATCATCGCCGTCCATCTCAACTACCCGAGCCGGGCGAAGGAGCGCGGACGGATCCCCGCCCAGCCGTCCTACTTCCTCAAGCCGCCCTCCTCCCTGTCCGGCACCGGCGACCCCCTGGTGCGCCCGGCCGGCTGCGAACTCATGGGCTTCGAGGGCGAGATCGCCCTCGTCATCGGCCGCCACGCGCACCGGGTCACCCCCGAGCAGGGCTGGAGCCACGTCGCCTGGGTGACCGCGGCGAACGACGCCGGCGTCTACGACCTCCGCCACGCCGACCGCGGCTCGAACCTGCGCTCCAAGGGCGCCGACGGCTTCACCCCGCTCGGTCCCCGGCTGCTGGACGCCACCCGGCTCGACCCGGCCGCCCTGCGGCTGCGCACCTGGGTCAACGGCGAACTCGTGCAGGACGCCGACACCAGCACCCTGCTCTTCCCGTTCGGCACCCTGATCGCCGACCTCTCCCGGCTCGTCACCCTGGAACCGGGCGACGTCATCCTCACCGGCACCCCGGCCGGCGCCTCCGTCGTCTCGCCCGGCGACGTCGTCGAGGTGGAGGTCGGCGACCCGGACCGGGAACTGTCCACCGGACGGCTGCGCAACACGGTGACCGAGGCCGCCCAGGACCTGGCCGACTGGGGCGCGATGCCCCGCGTCGACACCGCGGTGCGCGCCGACGCCTGGGGCCCCGGACACCTGCCCGGACCCGCGCTGGACCCGCGCCTCGCCGACGCGCTGCGCTCCGTCGCCACCGCCACCCTCAGCTCGCAGCTGCGCAAGCGCGGACTCCAGCACATGACGATCGACGGCGTGCGCCCCACCCGCCCCGGCGACACCCTGGTCGGCACCGCCCACACCCTGCGCTATCTGCCGCTGCGCGAGGACCTGTTCCAGAAGTACGGCAACGGCATGAACGCCCAGAAGCGCGCCGTGGAGGAACTGCGCCCCGGCCAGGTGCTCGTCATGGACGCCCGCCGCGACCCCACCGCCGGAACCATCGGCGACATCCTGGCCCTGCGCGCCAAGATGCGCGGCGCGGCCGGCATCGTCACCGACGGCGCCCTGCGCGACAGCGCCGCCGTCGCCGCCCTCGACCTGCCCACGTACTACGCCGCCGAGCACCCCGCGGTCCTGGGCCGCCGCCATGTCCCCTGGGACACCGGCGTGCCCGTGGCCTGCGGCGGAGCGCTCGTACAGCCCGGCGACATCCTCGTCGGCGACGCCGACGGCGTGGTCGTCGTCCCGCCCGACCTGGCCGAGCAGCTCGCCGCCGACAGCGCCGAGCAGGAACTCCAGGAGCGCTACATCGCCGAACAGGTGGCGGCGGGCGAGCCCATCGAGGGCCTGTACCCGCTCGGCCCCGCCCGGCAGGACGCCTACCGGCAGTGGCGCGAGACCCGGTCCTGACCGCGCCCGCGCCCGCGTCCCCCGAATCCGCCACCCGTCCCACCCCGCCCCGCCCACACCCACCGCCTTCCACGCACCGGAGCAGCACATGAAGTTCCGCACCGACCCCGCCACCATCCGCGGGTCCATCGCCCCCGTCGTCACCCCGTTCACCGACGAGGGCGCCGTCGACCACGACAGCCTGCGCGCACTGATCCGCTGGCAGCTGGAGTCCGGCTCGCACGGCATCTCGCTGGGCGGCTCCACCGGCGAGCCGTCCGCGCAGAGCGCGGCCGAACGCATCGCCGCGATGCGCACCGCGGCCGACGAGATCGGCGACCGGGTGCCGTTCCTGCCCGGCACCGGCTCGCACAAGCTGGACGAGACCCTGGAGATCACCGCCGCCGCGCGGGACCTGGGCGCGGACGCCGCCCTCGTCATCACCCCGTACTACGCCCGGCCCACCCAGGAAGCCCTGTACCAGTGGTACGCCACGGTGGCGCGCGAGTTCCCCGACCTGCCGCTGGTCGCCTACAACGTGCCCTCGCGCACCGCCGTCGACATCGCGCCCGGGACCGTCAAGCGGCTCTTCACCGACTTCGACAACTTCGTCGGCGTCAAGGAGACCACCAAGGACTTCGAGCACTTCTCCCGCGTCCTGCATGCCTGCGGCCGCGACCTGCTCGTGTGGTCCGGGATCGAGCTGCTGTGCCTGCCGCTGCTCGCGCTCGGCGGCGCCGGATTCGTCTCCGCGGTGGCCAACCTCGCGCCCGCCGCCGTGGCCCGCATGTACGAGCTGTGGGAGGCCGGCGACTTCGACGCCGCCCGCGACCTGCACTACCGGCTGCACCCGCTGGTCGACCTGCTGTTCGTCGAGACCAACCCGGCCCCGGCCAAGTGGGTGCTCGCCCAGCAGGGCCGGATCGCCTCCGCCCACGTCCGCCCGCCGCTCACCGGCCCCACCGAGGACGGCCTGACGCGCATCCGCGCCCTGCTCGCCGAGGGTGGCGATCTCACCCAGCAGCTCTGACCCCGCGAACGAAGCCCCGCGAACGAACCCCTGCGCACGAACCCCCGCGAACGAAGAGAGACGCCATGAGCACCGACACGCCGGCCCCACGCCCGGCCGACCTGCCCGAGCAGATCCAGCACTGGATCGGCGGTGAACTCACCCCGAGCGCCGACGGCCGTACCTTCCCGGTCTGCGACCCCGTGTCCAACGCCCCCTACGCCTCCGCCGCCGCCGGCGCGTCCGCCGACGTGGACCGTGCCGTCGCCGCGGCCCGCGCCGCCTTCCCCGCCTGGTCGAAGCTGGGCAACCGCGAACGCGCCCGCATCCTGTACCGCATCGCCGACGCCGTCGAGGCGCACGAGGAGCGTCTGGCCGCCTGGGAGACCTTCGACTCCGGGCTGCCCATCACCCAGGCCAAGGGGCAGGCGCGGCGGGCCGCGGAGAACTTCCGCTACTTCGCCGACGTCATCGTCGCCCTCGGCGAGGAGGCGTTCCGGGCCGGTGACCAGCAGATCAACTACGTGGTGCGCACCCCGGTCGGCGTGGCGGGCCTGATCACCCCGTGGAACACCCCGTTCATGCTGGAGAGCTGGAAGCTGGCCCCGGCGCTGGCCTCCGGCTGCACCCTCGTCCTCAAGCCCGCCGAGTGGACCCCGCTGTCCGCGAGCCTGTGGCCGCAGATCCTCGACGAGGCCGGGGTGCCCGCCGGTGTGGTCAACATCGTGCACGGCATCGGCGAGGAGGCCGGACAGGCCCTGGTCGACCACCCGGACGTGCCGCTGATCTCCTTCACCGGCTCCACCGACACCGGCCGGCACATCGTCCGCAGCTCCGCCGACCGGCTCAAGACCACGTCGATGGAGCTGGGCGGCAAGTCCCCGGTCGTGCTCTTCGCCGACGCCGACCTGGACGCGGCCCTCGACTCCGTCGTCTTCGGCGTCTTCTCGCTCAACGGCGAGCGCTGCACCGCGGGCTCCCGCGTCCTCGTGGAACGCCCCGTGTACGAGGAGTTCACCCGCCGCCTGGCCGAGCGCGCCGAGCGGGTCAAGGTCGGCCCGCCCGCCGACCCGGCCACCGAGGTCGGCGCGCTCGTCCACCCCGAGCACTACGCACGTGTGCTGGAGTACGTGGAGATCGGACAGCAGGAGGCCAAGCTGGTGGCCGGCGGGACACGTCCGGCACACCTGCCCGAGGGCAACTACCTCCAGCCCACCGTCTTCGCCGACGTACCCCGCGACGCCCGTATCTTCCAGGAGGAGATCTTCGGCCCGGTCGTCGCCGTCGCGCCCTTCGACGACGAGGCCGAGGCCGTCGCCCTGGCCAACGCCACCCAGTACGGACTGGCCGCGTATGTGTGGACGTCCGACCTCAAGCGCGGCCACCGCATCGCCCACGCCGTCGAGTCCGGCATGGTCTGGATCAACTCGCACAACGTCCGCGACCTGCGCACTCCCTTCGGCGGAGTGAAGGCCTCGGGCCTCGGACGCGAGGGCGGCGCGCATAGTATCGACTTCTACACCGAGTCGAAGATCGTCCATGTGATGCTCGGCGAGGTGCACACACCCCGCTTCGGCGCGTCCTGACCGCGAAGGAGTAGCACCCCCATGAGTACACCTCCCGACGTCGTCCGCTCCGCCTACGCCCAGCTCGTCGTCACCGACCTGGCCAAGGCGCGCTGGTTCTGGTGCGACATGCTCGGCTTCCACGTCCAGTACGAGGACGAGGCGATGCTCTGCCTGCGCGGCACCGACGAACTCACCCACCACTCGCTCGTGCTTCGGCAGGGCGGGACGGCCGCCCTGGACCACCTCGCCTACCGGGTGCGCACCCCCGAGGACGTCGACCGCGCCGAGGAGTACTTCACCGCGCTCGGCCGCCCGGTCCGCCGCGTCCCCAGGGGACAGGGCACCCCCGGTGTGGGCGACGCCGTACGCGTCGTCGACCCGCTCGGCTTCCCGGTGGAGTTCTTCCACGACATCGACCGCGCCGAGCGCCTCATCCAGCGCTACGACCTGCGCCGCGGCGCCGAGATCGCCCGCCTGGACCACTTCAACATCTGCACCCCCGACATACCCGCCGCCTACGCCCACTACCAGGCGCTCGGCTTCGGCTGCTCGGAGACCATCGAGGGCGACGAGCACGAGCTGTACGCGGCCTGGATGTACCGCAAGCAGACCGTCCACGACGTCGCCTTCACCGGCGGCGCCGGACCCCGGCTGCACCACGTGGGTGTGGCCACCCACGAGTCCCACCACGTGCTGCGCACCGCCGACATCTTCGGCTCCCTGCGCAAGGAGCACCACATCGAGCGCGGCCCCGGCCGGCACGGTGTCTCCAACGCCTTCTACCTGTATCTGCGCGACCCGGACGGCCACCGGGTGGAGATCTACACCTCCGACTACTACACCGGCGACCCCGACCACGAGACGTACCGGTGGAACGTCCACGACGACCGCCGCCGCGACTTCTGGGGCAACGCGGTGATCGAGTCCTGGTACAAGGAGGCGGCCCCGGTCCTGGACCTCGACGGCAGGCCCCAGCCCGTCGTCGAGGCCGTGCTGGACGAGTCCGCCGTCCAGGTCGGCGCCGACGGCCTCGGCATCGTCGACCCGGTCAAGCAGGACGACTGACACACGGATGTGCCGGGTGGCGGAACGCTCCGCCACCCGGCACACGTGTCTTCGCCTGCGCCCAGGTCGCCGTCAGCGCGGCACGCCGGGCCGCTTCAGCGTGTTCCTGTCCCCGGGCCCGCCGGCCGGCGCGGTTTCCCCGGCGCGGCGCAGCCGGGGCAGCACGGTCGTCCAGACCAGCACACCGGCCACGGCGGTGGCCGCCGCCATGGTGACGGCCATGGTCGTCTCGGCGCTGCCGCCGAGCGAGACCAGGGGCGCCACCACGGGGCCCACGGCGAAGGCCGACATGCCGAGCAGGGCCGCCGCCGTCCCGGCGCGCTCACCGTGCCCGGCGAGCGCCAGCGCCGAGCTGTTCGGGCTGATGACGCCGTAGCAGAACAGCACCAGCGCGAGCAGCACCAGCACGACGGCCAGGCCCGCCCCGGCGAGCACCGCGAGCAGCAGTCCCAGGGCGGCCACGGCCGTCGCCGTCGTGCCCGCCACATACATGCGCACGGGCCCGGCCCGGCGCACCACGGCACGGTTGCACAGGGAACCGAGCACCGCGACGACCGCGTTGGCCGCGAAGACCGCGCTGAACGCACGCGGGCCGAGGTGGAAACCGTCCTGGAGCACGAAGCTGATGGACGCGAGGTAGGTGAAGAAGGCCGTACCGGTGCACGCTCCCACCAGCAGATAGCAGACGAACAGGCGGTCGCGCAGCACCACGGCGAACCGCCGCCCGGTGTCGCCGAACCCGCCCGGATGCCGCAGGGCGGCGGGCAGCGTCTCCGGCAGCAGCGTCGCGGCGACCGCCAGCAGGGCGGCGCCCACGGCGGCGAGCACCACGAACAGCCCGCGCCAGTCCAGCACCGCGGTGAGCTGCCCGCCCGCGACCGGGGCCAGGATCGGCGCCAGCGCGCCGACGAGCCCCAGCAGGCTCAGCAGCCGCGCCAGTTCGATGCCCGAGGCGATGTCCCGCGCGGCGGCCAGCGCGATCACGACACCCGCCGAGCCCGTGACACCTTGCAGGAAACGTGTCACGAGGAGCACCTCGATCGTCGGGGCGAGCGCGCACAGCAGCGAGAACACCGCGAACAGCGCGATGCCCCACAGCAGCGGCCGGCGCCTGCCCAGGCGGTCGCTGAGCGGACCCGCCACCAACTGGCCGAAGGCCAGCCCCAGCATGCACACCGACATCGACGCCTGGGCGAGGCTGTCGCTGGTGTGCAGGTCCCTGGCGAGCCGGGGCAGCAGCGGCATCGACAGATCCATGGACAGCGGCCCGAACACCTCCAGCGAACCGAGCACGAACGCGGCGCGGCGCGCGCTCATCGGGCGCGCGCCGCTGATCGTGTCCGCCGTCATCGGGACCGGCCGGTGACGCCGAGGACGCGCTCCAGCCACGAGTGGCGCACGGCCCCGGCCGCCCGGGACACCTCGGCGTCCGGGGAGAAGCCGCTGAAGCCGTGGAAGCCGCCGGACCACACATGCAGTTCGGCCTGCCCGCCCGTCGCCCAGATCCGGGTGGCGTAGTCGACCGCCTCGTCGCGGAACACCTCGGCGGCCCCGACCGACACGAAGGCGGGCGGCAGCCCGGACAGGTCACGCGCGCGCGAGGGAGCCGCGTACGGCGACACCGCGTCCGTGCCCCGGTCCGCGCCGAGCAGCGCGGTCCAGGCGGTGTCGTTGTTGGCGCGGTCCCAGATGCCGATGCCGTCGTACTGCCGGCTGGAGACCGTCTCGTTGCGGTCGTCGAGCATCGGGCAGTCCAGCAGCTGGCCCGCGAGGGCGGGGCCGCCGCGGTCCCGGGCCATCAGCGCGACCGCCGCGCTCAGGCCGCCGCCCGCGCTCGCGCCGCCGACGACGACGCGGGCCGGATCGACGCCCAGCTCGGCGGCGTGCCCGGCGAACCAGAGCAGACCCGCGTAGCAGTCCTCGGCGGCGGCGGGCGCGGGATGCTCCGGGGCGAGGCGGTACTCCACGGTGGCCGCGACCGCGCCGTAGCGCAGGACGTCCTCGACGAGACCGGCGAGCCCGAAGAACCGGTTGCCGAGGACCATGCCGCCGCCGTGGACCGAGTAGAGGCCCGGCGCGTCGCGTACCGTGCCGCGCGGCCGCAGCACGGTCAGCTCCACGTCCGGCGCCCCGGCCGGACCGGGCGCGGCGACATGCTCGTAGGTGACGGGCAGGTCGCCGATCACCTCCTCGGCGGAGGGCACCAGTGTGGCGAAGTGCGCGCGGTTGGCGAGGATCGTCCCGGCGCGCAGCGGGATGCGTTCGATCAGCTCGCGGCAGTGCGCGAGGCCCGGTTCGAGCTCCGGGTCGTAGGGGACGGGGCGCGGGCGTGGTGTGCGCTCCCCGCCCGGGGTGCGCGGTGCGGTCGTGGTCACGGTCAGGGGCCTTCCGGGTCGACGGCGTCGCGGTCGGCCCAGAACGGCTCGGCCAGGGCGCGCAGTTCCTCGGCGCCCACCCGGCGCAGCAGTTCCAGGGCGCCGATGTTCTGCCGCACCTGCTCCAGTCGGCTGGCACCGACCAGGGTCGTCACATTGGCCGGGTGGGTGAGGGTGAAGGCGACGGCGAGCTGGGCGCAGGTGGTGCCGAGCTTGTCGGCGAGCCGGGTCAGAGCCGGGACGGTCGCCACGATGGCGTCCCGGATGCCGCCGGGATCGCGGCCGATCTCGCGCTCCGGGGCGGTCCGCCCGGCCAGGATGCCGCCCTCCAGCACATCGGAGGCCTGCATGGCGAACCCGTCGGCGAACAGCTCGGCGAACGGCTCCCCGTCGGGGATGGAACGGCGCGCCAGGCTGTACTTCAGCTGGGCGATCTGCGGTCCGGGCACCCCCTGCTCGGCGGCGATACGGCGCAGGGCGCGTACGTTCGAGGCCGACCAGTTGTTGACGCCCCAGGCGCGGATCAGCCCGGCCTCGGTGAGCGCGGCGAGGTCGCCGACCAGGTCCTCCAGGCGTACGTCGTCGCGGCGCAGGTCGCCGAGGATCACCAGGTCCGCGTGTTCGAGACCGGTGCGCAGGAACGCGTTCTCCAGCTGCGGGGCGAAGCCCTCGGCGCCGAAGCCCTCGATCCACAGTTTCACGGAGGCCAGGTAGTCGGCGCGGGGGACGCCGACCGCCCGCATGATCGCGCCCCACAGCACGTCGGTGAAGACGGGCGGCATGCCGGGCATGCCGTACACGCCGACGTCGAAGAGGTTGACGCCCTGGTCGAGCGCGTGGCGGACCATGGCGACGGCGTCGGCGAAGTCCATCCGGTCGAAGGTGTGCCAGGAGCCGAGGGACAGCTGCGACACCTCCAGGTCGCTGCTGCCGATGCGGCGGCGGGGGAGAAGCGTGGGGGACACGTGTGGGTTCCTCTCGTGGGCCCGTACGCGGGCGTACGGAGCGGTGCGGAGCTGTGTGCGGCTGTGCGGGTGTGCTGCGCCGTACGGGTGTGCCGTATGGGTGCGCCGTGCGGGTACGGACCGCGGCAGGTCGGGGCGGTCTCAGGGCAGCCGGGGGTCGACGACGGCCTTGATCTCCTCGTGCCGGCTCATCGCCTCTATCCGGGCGGACGCCTGGGACAGACCGACGGGTGTGCCGAACAGCCGGTCCCACGGCATGCGGTCGCGGAAGGAGGTGAAGAAGCCGATCGCGTCGTGGTAGTCGGCGATGTCGCCGTTGAGCGAGCCGACGACGGTGAGTTCCTTGCCCATGACCGTGCCCAGCGCGAGGGCCTCGGAGCCCGGTCCGGTGCTGCCGACGATCACGACGCGTCCGCGCTGCGCGGCCATCTCCACGGCCTCCCGGCCGACCGAGGGCGCGCCGGCGAAGTCGAGGACCAGGTCGGCGCCGTGGCCGCCGGTCAGTTCCCGCACCCGGTCCACGACGGCGGCCGAGCCCTCGGCGATGTCCACCGTCTCGTCGGCGCCGAACTCGCGGGCCAGGGCCAGCCGGGAGGCGGGAGCGCCGACGGTGACCACGCTGCCCGCGCCACTGATCCGGGCGACGGCGGTGGCGAACAGGCCGAGCGCGCCCGAACCCTGCACCACGACACGGGAGCCGGGCCGCACCCCGCCGGCCCGGGAGAACGCCCGGAGCACCGTCTTGGCGGCACACCCCGCCATCGCCGCCCAGGTGTCGGGTGTCTCGGCGGGCAGCAGCAGTTTGGCGGCGCCGGGCACCACATAGGCGTACTCGCACAGGCCCGCCGTGGCGTGCGGCCAGGCGTCCGAGCGCTGGAGGAACCCGTAGCCGCGGGCGGAGCAGGCGACCGGCTCGCGCAGCACGGTGCAGCCGTGGCAGGCGCCGCAGGTCGACTCGGACCACCCGATGCGGTCGCCGGGGCCGAGCGCGCGGCCCAGCGCGTCGCGGGTGTCCTCGCCGACCGCGACGATCTCGCCGACCATCTCGTGGCCGAGCACCATCGGCAGCATGCCGGGGAAGGTCATCTTCCCCGACCAGATCTCGATGTCGGTGCCGCACAGCGTCGTGCACAGGATCCGCACGAGGGCGGCGCCCGGCTCCGGTTTCGCCGGAAGTGGCAGGTCAGTGAGTTCCAGAGGGGCGCCGTGCGCGGTGAGGACGGCGGCGCGTGTGGCGGAGGGAAGGTCCATCGGATGCTCCTTCGGATCGAGCACGCGGCGGCTCGACGATGCGTTAGTCTACGGTTGTCGACTCAAATGTCGAGACCCCCGAGAGCAATGAGGAGCACCCGTGCGCACAGCCGACGGCGACGCCCGCAACGCATCGGCCGACCTGATCCTGCGAGGCGGGGTGGTCCATTCCCTGTGCGCGGGCGGCGAGGAGGCGACCGCGATCGCCGTCCGCGACGGACGTGTCGCACGGATCGGCGACGACCGCGCGATGAGGGAGCTCACCGGCCCCTCGACCACGGTCGTCGACCTCGGCGGCCGGGCCGTCCTGCCCGGCGTCAACGACGCCCATCTGCACGCCACCTGGCTCGGCGCGCTCTGGCCGGACACCCTCTTCGGCGGGCACGCGGGACCCGGCCCCGGACCGCAGCGCCCCCTGCTCGACGCCGCGCAGCGCCGCCGGGCGATCCTGCGCGCCGGGGACCTGCTCGCCTCGCTCGGCATCACCAGCTACACGGAGCCGGGCCTCGGTCCCGGCGAGGACGAGGGCGCGACCGGCGCGTTCGGCGCCTCGGTCGTGGGGGAGTACCGCGCGCTCGCCGCCGAGGGGCTGCTGCGGGCCCGGGTCACCGTGCTCTCGCTCTACGGCGAACTCGACGGCCCCAGCGACCTGGAGCACTTCCTCGCCGGGCTCGCCGCCACCGACGCCACCACGAGCGACCCGCGCTGGCTCCGCTTCGCCGGCGTGAAGATATTCGCCGACGGCATCCCCCCGATGAAGTCGGCCTACACGCACCACTGCTACACGGACGGCGTCCGGCCCGAGCTGCTGGTGGCGGGTGCCGACGACACCGAACGCGAGGCCAACCTGACCCGGATGATCCTCGCCGCCCACCGCCTCGGCCTCCAGGTGGGCGTCCACGCCACCGGCGACCGTGCCATCGATGTCATGCTCGACGCGATCGAACAGGCCCGCCGCGAGCACGACGTCGACCTCGGGCACTACGTCATCCACGGCGACCTGGTGACCGTGCCACAACTGCGCCGGATGGCCGCCCTCGGAGTGGGTCTGGACACCCAGCCCGAGATCGCACTGCGCACCCACCCCCTGGTCGACGCCGCGCTGGGCGAGGGCACGGCGACGGCGGCCTGGCCGCTGCGCGCCGTGCTGGACGCGGGTGTGCCGCTCTGCCTGACCTCCGACGCCCCGGTGCTCTCGCCGGACTGGCGGCGCCAGATCGCCGCCGCCGACGCGTGGATGGGCCCCGCCGCCGATCCGCGGCGGCGCATGGACCGGCTGCTGCGCTGCTACACCGTGGAGCCGGCCCGCCAGGACCGCGCCGCCTCCTGGAAGGGCACGCTCGCTGCGGGCATGGCCGCCGACCTGTGCGTGCTGGAGACCGACCCGTACTCGGTCGCACCGGCCGAACTCCCTGACGTCAGCGTCGAGTTGACCGTGGTGGACGGCAGGATCGTCTACGAGCGGGGGGCGGCCGGAGCCGTCGGCGCGATCGAGGCGGCGCAGACGCCCGGGACGACGGGGATGCCGGAGACCGTCGAGGCGGCGGAGATCGCCTGACCGGGGACTCGGCGAGGGACGAGGACATTGGCCGTATCTCGTCTGCCGTCCCACGACCCGCACAGGCTTAATGATGCTCCCGCGCCACGCGCCGCGCGGGTGGTGACGACAGCACGGGGGGACCATGGATCAAGCGGGCGACACCGGCGTACCACCCCCCGGGCCTCCGCCCCAGCGTCCACCCCGGCCCCCGCAGCCGGCTCCGCAGATACCGCCGATGCCGCTGCCTCCGCGCAGCGGAAAGCCGCTGGAACTCCGGGTCCAGCGGCAGATCCTGTGGGTGGGGTCGGCGGCGGTACCGCTGCGCAATGTCAGCTGGGTCGAGGTGTTCAGGCTGAAGCCCGCCTGGGGCAAGGCCGGCCTCTACCTCCTGCTGCTCGCGGGCATCGCCTTCTTCGTCTCCGACCGGCTCGGCTCCACGGGCGGGGGCGGCGGGAGCGGCGGCCCCGCCCCGGGCGTCCTGGCCCTGGCCGCCCTGGTCGTTGTCTGCGCCGTCCTGCTCTCGTCGAGGAAGCCGGTGCTGGTCGTCGAGCTGAACAGCGGTTCCAGGGTGGTCCTCACCCTGCCGACCATGGATGAACTGCGGGCGATCGCCGGACAGGTCGTGTACGCGATCGACCACCCGGAATACGAGTTCTCCGCCGTCCTGGAGCAGTACAACACCACGAACAACTTCGGTTCCGTCGTCAACATGAACGGCGGCAGGGGAAACACGGGGATCAAACTGTGAGCGACACGTCGAACTACTACGGAGACGTCGTCAACGTGAACGGCGGCAAGCAGGTCGTCGGCATCAACCGCGGCACCGTCGTCCACAACGACGGCACCGCCCAGGACGCCCAGCTCCGAGCCGCCGTGACGGACCTCACCCGCCTCCTCGGCGACCTGCGCCCGGTGCTCACTTCGGAGCAGGCCCGGACCGTGGACGACGCGCTGCCCGCGCTCACCCCCGACCGGGCCGCCCTGCGTGAGCGCGGCATGATCCTGGCGCACGTCTCGCAGATCGCGGCGACCGTGGGCGAGGTGGGCAGGCCCGTCATGGAGGCGCTGGGGCGGCTGCTCGCACTGCTGAGCTGACGGGCCTGTCCGGGGGCGGACACGGTCCGGCCCACGCCGCAGGCAGAACAGCGGACCCGGGCCCGAGACCGCGGCCGAGTTCCCACGGCGTCCCGGCCCGGAGCGCCTCACCGTCCGCCGCCTCTGGCATGAGCGGCCTCGCGGCCTCGGCCTTCGCCTCCGCAGAGGGTGCGGGCATCCGGCCGAGGCCCGCGCCGCCCCTCAGGTGAGGAGCTGCCCGCCGTCCACCGGCAGGCTGGTGCCGGTGATGTGCGCGGCCGAGTCGCCGGCGAGGAAGACCGCTGCGGCGGCGACGTCGTCGACGGCGGCGAGTCTGCGCAGCGGGATGCGGCTCTCCCAGGCCTGGCGCTGCGGCGACCCCTCGGGCATCCCCGTGGCCAGCATCTCGGTCAGGACCGGGCCGGGCGCCACCGCGTTGACGCGGATCCCGTGCTCCGCCAGCTCGATCGCCGCCCACCGGGTGAGCGCGTCCACCGCCGCCTTGCTGCTCTCGTAGCCGCCCATGCCGGGCGTGGGCTGGCGGCCGCCGATCGAGGAGATGTTGACGATCGCTCCGGCGACGCCCGCGTCGACCATCCGCCGGGCGACATGCTGGGTCATCAGGAACGTACCGAGCACATTGGTCCGCAGGATCGTGTCGAGGTCGGAGCCCGCCAGCTCCAGGAGCGCGCCGTGCACGGTGAGCAGCCCGGCGTTGTTCACCAGGACCTCGACCGGGCCCGACTCGGCCTCGATCGCGTCGAGTCCACGGCTGATCGCGGCCGCGTCGGTGATGTCGAGCACCCGGCCGTGGACGCCGAGTTCCGCGGCTGTGCGCGTGACGCGCTCCGCGTCCCGGTCGGCGACGACCACGGTGTCGCCCGCGGCGGCGAAGGCCGCGGCGACGCCCCGGCCGATCCCGCCCGCTCCACCGGTGACGAGCACGGTGCGTGTCTTGTTCATCGTCCACTCTCCTCACAGCGTGACCCGCGTCACGGCGTCGGCCGTATAGTATACGGTTGTAGACGAAAAACCCGAGGCTTCCGGGAGGAACTTTGAGTGCTGCGAAGACCGTTCCCCGCCGCCGGCTCGGACCGGGTGGACCCGAGGTCCCGGTGCTGGCCCTGGGATCGTGGAATACCTGGGACCGCATGGAGTTCGACGACGCCGTGGCGCTGATCGCACGGGCCGCGGAACTCGGCTGCGCCTTCTTCGACGTCGCGCACTACAACATGGGCCCGCACGCGGAGAACGCCCGCACCGACCTGATCTTCGGGCGGGCCGTACGGGAGGCCGGGCTCGCCCGCGCCGACTGGCACTTCTGCGGAAAGCTCTGGCTCTGGGACTACCCCGCCACCGGGTTCACCCGGCAGCTGGAGACCTCCCTCGAACGCGTCGGCACCGAGCGGGCCGACTCGGTCGTCGTCGGCGACTACTTCGGCGAACTCGACGTCGAGCGCGTGGTCACCGATGTCGCCGAGCAGATCGAGGCGGGCCGCTTCGACACCTGGGGTGTCAACAACTGGCGCTACGACGACCTGCGCCGGGCGATCGACGTCGCACGCGAACGAGGACTCGTACCGCCCTCGTTCGCCCAGCTGAAGTACGGCCTGGTCCGCAGGTCCATGGCGGAGGGCGGCTACTACGCGCCGCTGTTCGCGTCCGGGGAGATCGCCCTCCAGGCCTCCGACGTCCTGGAGGGCGGCATGCTGGCGGGCAAGCTGATCCCGGACCGCAAGATCGGCGCCGATGTCGGCGGCATCCGCGAACGCGTCGCCGCCTCCTACGGCACGGTGCGCCGCCTGGCCGACGAGTTCGGCGCCTCGCCCGCCCAGCTCGGCATCGCCTTCTGCCTGGCCAACCCCGCCACCGCCAACGTCCTGGTCGGCGTCTCCCGGCAGAGCCAGCTGGAGGACAACGTCGGCGCGCTGGCCCTGCTCGACCGGGTGGGCGCGCAGGCTCTGCGCCGGGCCACCGCCGACCTCTGGCTCGACCGCGACGTCGCCGCGGACGGCACCTGGTGACACCGGTCGGCACCGGCCACCGCACGGATCCACCCCCGACAGCCGCACCACACCCTCAGGAGAACACCATGACCGCATCCGGCACACCGGCCACGCCCGACCGCATCGTCGGGATAGCCACCGGCTACATGGGCGCCAAGCAGCTCTTCGCCGCGGCGCGCACCGGCCTCTTCCGCGCCCTCGCCGAGGGCGAGCGCGACGTGCCGGCGCTGGCCTCGGCCACCGGCCTGAGCGAGCGGATGACGCGGATCCTCGCCGACGCCATGAACGGCCTGGGGCTGCTGGAGCGCCGCGACGGCCGCTACCGGCTCGCCCCGGACGCCGCCGCGTACCTGACCGGCGACGGCGACCTCGACCTGCACCCCTTCCTCGCCTTCCTGAACGAGATCAGCTACGGCCACTGGCTCCAGTTCGACACCACCGTCGACACCACCGAGCCCGGCGAGCTCAAGATGGACGACGACCGGTGGAAGGCGTTCATGGCCGGGGTCATGCGCTACAACACCCTGCACGCCGCCATGCTCGCCCGCTCCTTCGACTTCACCCCCTTCCGCAGCCTGCTCGACCTCGGCGGCCTCTCGCCCGACTTCGCCATCGGCGCCCTGAAGGCCAACCCCGCTCTCACGGCCCGCTTCGTCTTCGACCCCGCCTCCACCGACGCCGTCACCGGGGCGCTGGCCGCCGCGGGCGTCGCCGACCGGGCGACGGTCGAACCCGCACCGACCGACACGGCCGACCCCGGCGGGGAGCACGATCTCGTCATGGTCAACCACGTCATCCACCGCTTCACCGCGGAGCAGAACCGGGCGATCCTCACCGCCGCGCGCGCCGCAGCGGCGCCCGGGGCCACCCTGCTCCTGCTGGACTTCCTGCTGGACGACGACGAGCGCCAGCGTTCCATCGACGCGCTGCACGCCGGGGAGTACTTCGTCATCGACGGCACGGTGGTGTACCCGGCGTCCGAGGTGGAGGAGTGGCTGACGGCCGCCGGCTGGCGTCCGCGGGAGGTCCTGGCGCTGCCCGGAAGCCCCCGTGTGGTCGTCGCGGAAGCTGTCTGACCTGCGGTGACACCCCCGGCCGGACCCTCCGGCCACGACATGGCCCCCTCGCTCGCCAATCGGCTGCGACGGGGCCATTGTCTTTTTAGCCGACATCCGTAGACTAACGGCCACGACACGTGAGGTGGCGTGCGGGGGAACACTGGCCCGCGCACCCGCTCTCGTCGATCGATGGGCCGAGCGCTGCGACGGCGACGAGAACCGGCGATCCTCTCCCGGCTCGATCTGGCATCAGCGCCCCTCTTACCCGAGAGAAGATTCCATGCAGAGGATCTGGAGAGCCGCACTTGTCGCGGTCGTCGCGCTCGCGCTCGCCGCCTGCACGAACGCCGCCGCCACGTCCGGCAGCACATCGACGGACCAACTCAGGATCGGCACGCTCCTGGACGTCACGTCCTGGGACCCGGCCAACGCCGACATCGGCTTCGACGGGCCCTATCTGTCCGCCGTCTACGACCCGCTGGTCGCCCTGGACAAGAACTCCCGCCCCGTCCCCGCACTCGCCACGTCGTGGTCCTACTCCCCGGACTACCTGACCCTCACCATGCACCTGCGCACCGGGGTCTCCTTCAGCGACGGACAGCGCTTCGACGCGGCGGCCGCGGTGCGGAACCTGGAGCACCTCAGGTCCGGAGTCCGCTCCGGCCAGACGTACGCCGACGTCACGAGCGTCACCGAGGTGGACGCGGACACCATCGCCCTGCACCTCAAGAAGAAGAACGACTCGCTGCTCTACTACATGGGCCTGGGCCGCAGCTGGATGGCCTCGCCCGCCGCCATCAAGGCCAAGAGCCTCACCGCCGCACCGGTCGGCTCGGGCCCGTACACCTTCCGGGCCGGCGAGTCCACACCCGGATCGCAGTACGTGTTCACCGAGAAGCCCCGGCACTGGGACCGCGCCACCTACCCGTACCGCACGGTGAAGGTGTTCCCGATCGCCGACCCGACCGCCAGCTTCAACGCCATGCTCTCCGGCCAGCTCGACGTCAACTACGCCAACGCGGCGGACATCCCGTACGCCGAGCGCAACGGCTGGAACGTCGCCTCGAAGGTCGCCACCTGGGTCGGCATCCAGTTCACCGACCGCACCGGCAAGCAGCTCAAGCCGCTCGGCGACGTCCGGGTGCGCCAGGCCATCAACCACGCCTTCGACGGCGCGGCCATCCTCAAGTCCGTCGGACAGGGCTCCGGCGTGGCGACCAACCAGGTGTTCCCGGCGGGCGACCCCGCCTACGACGCCTCGCTCAACGACCGCTACCCGTTCGACATGGACAAGGCCAAGCGGCTGCTGGCCGAGGCCGGCTACCCCGACGGCTTCCGGGTGACGATGCCGATGTCGTCGATCTTCCAGGCCTGGCAGCCCGCCGTCCAGCAGATTCTCGGCCAGCTCGGCATCAAGGTGACCTGGAAGAACATGTCACCGGCCGACTACCAGAAGAACGCCTCCACCTTCCCGATGTTCGTGGCGGTCGTGGCCCTCGACTCCAACTCGGCGGCGTCGGTGGACGGCCGGATCGCCTCCCGCCAGTGGTTCAACCCGAACCCCTCCACCGAGGCGTTCCCCGAGATCCAGTCGCTGCTCGGCAGGATCCAGGCGGCCACCGGCGACCGGCAGACCGCGCTGATCCGCGAGCTGGACGCCAAGGTCACCGACACCGCCTGGCAGGACGTCTGGTACCAGGCGAACAACACCTACTTCAGCATGAAGGGAATCACGGTGACCCCCATCACCGGCATGATGTTCCCGACCCTGCGGTTCATCCAGCGCGGCTAGTTCCCGTCCCGGCGGCGGCCCGCCCCGACAGCCGGCCGCCGCACCCAGAGGGGTCCCACATGATCAAATTCACCTTGCGGCGCCTGCTCTCAGGGGCCGTCCTCCTGGTGGTCGTCACCTCGGCCTCCTTCTTCCTGGCACACCTGGCCATCGGCGACCCCACCGCCGCCCTCCTCGGCGACAGCGCCACCCCGGTCCAGCGGGCCGCGCTGCGCCATCAGCTCGGCCTGGACCGGCCCCTGCTCGTCCAGTTCTGGGACTGGTTCTCCCACGCGCTGCACGGCGACTTCGGCACCTCCTGGCGCAACTTCCAGCCGGTCTCCGACCAGATCTCCATCCGCGTCCCGGTCACCCTGTCCGTCGTCATCGCCGCCACCGTCCTGGCCGCCCTCATCGGCCTGGCCGTCGGCATCACCACCGGACTGCGCCCCCGCGGCGTCCTCGCCCGCGTCCTCAAGGTCGCCTCCGTCGTGCTGTTCGCCCTCCCGGGCTTCTGGGTCAGCCTCATCCTCGTCCTGACCTTCGCCATCAAACTCCGCTGGTTCCCCGCCGTCGGCTACGTCCCCCTCGCCCACTCCGGCACCGAATGGCTGCGCTCCATCACCCTGCCGTCCATCGCCCTGGCCCTCGGCGCGATCGTGATGATCGCCGAACAACTGCGCAACGGCTTCCTGGAGGTCACCCACCAGGACTTCGTCCGCACCCTCAGGGCCCGCGGCCTGTCCTCGCGGCGCGTCACCCTGCATGTGCTGCGCAACGCCTCGCCCGCCGCGCTCACCGTCCTCGCCGTGATGTTCGTCGGACTGCTCGGCGGCGCCATCGTCGTCGAGATCGTCTTCAACCTCCCGGGCATCGGCAGCCTCACCCAGTCGGCCAGCCAGATCGGCGACATCCCGGTGCTGCTCGGACTGACCGTCGTCACGGTCGTCTTCGTCGTCGTCGTCAACTTCCTGCTCGACCTCGTGCTCGGGTGGGTCAACCCGAAGGTGCGCGAGAAATGACCGAAGCCGCGTTCCCCGCCACACCCGAGCCCGTCCAGGCCAGACAGCGCCTCTGGTCGCGCTATCTGCGCCGCCCCGTCGGCGTCGCCGCGCTCGCCGTCTTCCTCCTCGTCGTCCTCGTGGGCCTGTTCGCGCCGCTGCTCGCCCCGCACGACCCCAACTTCGTCGACTTCAACCTCACCCAGGCCCCGCCCGGCCACGGCCACCTGATGGGCGGCGACTCCGCCGGCCGCGACATCTTCAGCCGGCTCCTGTACGGCGCGCGCACCACGCTGTACGGCGCCGCCGTCGCCTGCCTCGCCGGAGCCCTGCTCGGTGTCCCCGCGGGCGTGGCCGCCGGCTACTTCGGCGGCCCGGCCGACCGGATCTTCTCCTGGGTCAGCGACGCCGCGCAGTCCGTGCCCGGCATGATCGTCCTGCTCATCGTCGCCGCGGGCACCGGCGCCGACTTCACCGTGCTGATGATCACCGTCGGCGCCTTCATGGCACCCGGCTACTACCGCATCTCCCGCTCCAGGGCGCTCGCCGTGCGCAAAGAGCCGTACATCGACGCGGCCCGGGTGGCGGGCCTCACCCACACCCAGATCCTGCGCGCCCACATGCTGCGGGCCGTCTACGCACCCGTCATCATCCAGTCCGCGCTGACCGCCGGCATCGCCATGGGCCTGCAGACCGGCCTCCAGTTCCTCGGCATCGGCACCGCGTCGAACCCCGACTGGGGACAGATGATGAACGACGGGTTCCGCACCATGCTGACCCACCCGCTCATCCTGCTGTGGCCCTCGGCCGCCCTCGGCATCACCATCGCCGCCCTCGCCTTCATGGGCTCCACCCTCGCCGACCTGGTGAACTCGCGCACCGCACCGGCCCCCCGGCGCTCCCGCGCGGCCGCGCCGCCCCGCCAGGAGGGCGGCGCCACCGGCGAGTTGCTGCA
Source organism: Streptomyces sp. PL-25 (assembly GCF_058344915.1). NCBI lineage: Bacteria > Bacillati > Actinomycetota > Actinomycetes > Kitasatosporales > Streptomycetaceae > Streptomyces > Streptomyces sp. PL-25. The sequence continues at coordinate 160,761 of NZ_CP136997.1, read as the reverse complement.
TTCCGCGGCGGACAGCGCGCTCAGGATCGAGAACCTCCGCGTCACCTACCGCACCCCGCACGGCGACAAGCAGGTCGTGCACGGAGTGAGCCTGGACGTCGCACCCGGCGAAGTGCTCGGCATCGTCGGCGAGTCCGGCTCGGGCAAGTCGCAGACCGTCTTCTCCGCGCTGGACCTGCTCCCGGCCGACGGCACCGCCACCGCCGACGGCATCTGGGTCGGCGGCAGCGAGGCCGGCTCGCTCCCGCGCGCCAAGCGCCACGCCCTGCTCGGCACCCGCATCGGCTACGTGCCCCAGGAGCCGATGAGCAACCTCGACCCCTGCTACACCATCGGCCACCAGCTGACCGAACCCCTGCGCGCGGTGCACGGGCTGTCCAAGGCCGAGGCGGGGGAGCGGGCCCGCGCGATCCTCGAACGCGTCGGCATCACCGACCCCGACCGGGTGCTGGCCTCCTACCCGCACCAGATCTCCGGCGGCATGGCACAGCGCGTCCTCATCGCGGGCGCGGTCTCCGGCAACCCCGGCCTGCTGGTCGCCGACGAACCGACCACCGCGCTGGACGTCACCGTCCAGGCGGAAGTCCTTGAACTCCTCCGCGAGTTGCAGGCCGAGTACGGGATGGCCCTGGTGATCGTCACCCACAACTTCGGTGTGGTCGCCGACATCTGCGACCGTGTCGCCGTCATGAAGGACGGCCGGATCATCGAGACCGGCCCGGTCGAGCAGATCTTCGGCGACCCCGGCGACCCGTACACCGCGGAACTCATCCGCGCCTCGCAGGACGACACCGAGAGCCGCGCCGACCTGGACGCGGCCTGGAACACGGCCGGACGGACGGTGCACTCATGACCACGGACACCCACGGGGACGCGCTGCTCGAAGTGGACGACGTCGTCGTCGACTACCACCGCGGACGCACCACGTTCCGCGCGCTCAAGGGCATCTCCATGAAGATCGGCGCGGGCGAGTGCGTCGGCCTGGTCGGCGAGAGCGGATCGGGCAAGTCGACCCTCGGCAAGGCCATCCTCGGCCTCGCCCCGGTCACCTCCGGCACCATCCGCTTCGACGGCCGCGACATCACCCACGCCAAGGGAGCCGAACGGCGCCGCCTGGCCGCCGACCTCCAGGTCGTCTTCCAGGACCCCTACGGCTCACTGGACCCCACCCTCACCGTCGGCCAGATCCTCGCCGAACCCCTCACCGCGTCCGGCACCGGCCGGGCCGAGGCGCGCAGGGCGGTGGCCGAGATGCTCGACCACGTACGCCTGCCCGCGGACACCGTCACGCGCTACCCCAGCGAGTTCTCCGGCGGCCAGCGCCAGCGCGTCGCCATCGCCCGCGCGCTGGTGCGCCGCCCGCGCCTGATCGTCTGCGACGAACCCGTCAGCGCGCTCGACCTCACCACCCAGGCGGCGGTGATCGACCTCTTCATCGACATCCAGCGCGAGACCGGCGTCTCCTACCTGTTCGTCTCCCACGACCTGGGCGTGGTCCGGCGCATCTGCCACCGGGTCTCGGTCATGTACCAGGGCGAGTGCGTGGAGTCCGGACCCAACGAGACCGTCACCCGCGACCCCGGACACCCCTACACCCGCAGGCTGTTGCTGGCCTCCCCGGTGGCCGACCCGGCCCGGCAGGCCGAGCGCAGGAGAAGCTGGCTCGGGCTGCGAGCGGTGAGCGCCTCACCCGTACCGTAGGCGCGACCATGCCGAAGATCATCGATCATGACCAGCGGCGGCGCGAGATCGTCGCGGTCGCCAGGAAACTCATCGTCCAGGGCGGGTTCGAGGCCGCGACGATGAGAAGCATCGTCGCCGAGGCGGGCTTCGCCAACGGCGCCCTCAAACGCTACTTCCCCAGCAAGGACAGCATCGTCGCGGCCACCTTCGAGAGCGTGCTGGCGGAGATGAACGAACCGATGACAGCAGCCGGTGAACCGGCCCCCGACCCCGAGGAGGCACTGCGCCACGACATCGAGGCGACCCTGCCGCTCGACCGGTACCGCATCGACGGCGCCCGCGTGCTGCTCGCCCTGTGGGAGCACTCGGTGGCCAACGAGGAACTCGCCGAGCTGTACCGTGACCACCTGCGCCGGTGGCGCCGGCTGCTCGCCGCCCGTATCGCCGCGGCACGCGGCCGGGGAGAGCCGCCCGACGACCCGGCCGTGACCGGCCTCGCCGGGGAGGTCATCGGCCTGACCATCGGCGCCAACGTCACCGCCCTGATGTTCCCCGACGGCGCGCTCGTCCCCGAACACCGCGCCCACGTCGACCGGTTGATGCGCGACATCACCGGCGACTGACCCGCGGGGGCGCGGGGCACGCCGTGCCCCGCGCCCCCCGTACGCACCGCCCAGAAAAGGATCGTTCATGAATGTGCGAGGCCAGCTCTACATCGACGGGGAGTGGACGGCCGCCGCGGACGGCGCGGAGTTCACCACCCGCGACCCGGCCACCGGGACGGTCCTGGGCACCTGCGCCCAGGCCGGACAGCCGGAGGTGGACGCCGCCGTCGACGCCGCCGCGCGGGCGCTGACCGACCCCGCGTGGGCCGCGCTCACCGCGGCGGACCGCGCGAGGCTGCTGTGGCGCGTCGCCGAACTCATCGAGCGCGACGCCGAGTTGCTCGCCGAGCTGGAGACCCGCGACCAGGGGCAGCCGCTCCAGGTCGCCCGCGGGGTGAGCGTCGCCGGGGCGGCCGAGCATTTCCGCTACTACGCCGGCTGGGTCACGAAGATCCAGGGCGCGGTCAGCCCGGTCTCCTTCCCCGGCACCCTGCACTTCACCCGCCGCGAACCGGTCGGGGTGTGCGCGCTCATCACCCCCTGGAACTTCCCGCTGATGATCGCGGCGTGGAAGCTGGCCCCCGCGCTGGCCTGCGGCAACACCGTCGTCCTGAAACCGGCCGAACAGACCCCGCTGACCGCCCTGCACCTGGTGCGGCTCTGCGCGGAGGCCGGCCTGCCCCCGGGCACGGTCAGCCTCCTCACCGGCGGCCCCGCCACCGGCCGGGCCCTCGTGGCGCACCCCGGCGTGGACAAGGTCTCCTTCACCGGCTCCACCGAGGTGGGACAGGAGATCGTCCGCGCCTCGGCCGACGACCTGAAACGGGTCACCCTGGAACTGGGCGGCAAGGCACCCAGCATCATCGCCCGCGACGCCGACATCGACGCCGCCGTCCGGGGCAACGTCCAGGGCGCGCTGCTCAACAGCGGCCAGGTCTGCGCCGCCTACTCCCGCTTCTACGTGGACCGCCGCCGCGCCCAGGAGTTCACCGAGAAGCTCGCCGCCGCCGTCGCCGCGCTGCGCCTGGGGCCCGGCATGTCCCCGGACACCCAGCTGGGTCCGCTGGTGACCGAGGAACACCTGCGGCGGGTGGACACCATGGTCAAGGAGGGCGTCGCCGCCGGCGCCGAGGTCGTCACCGGCGGCGAGCGCGCCGACGGCCCCCTGGAGCACGGCAACTTCTACCGGCCCACCGTCTTCGCCTCGGTGCGCGACGACATGGCCGTGGCCCGGCAGGAGGTCTTCGGTCCCGTACTGCCCGTGCTCACCTACGAGGACGACGAGGAACTGGCGGTACGCGCCAACGACACCCGCTACGGCCTGGCCGCCGCGGTGTGGACCCGGGACCTGTCCACCGCCCACCGGCTGGCCGCGGAGGTCCGCGCGGGCGCGGTGTTCGTCAACATGCCCCCGGTCCCGGACCCGGCGGCGCCCTGGGGCGGGTTCCGCTCCAGTGGCTGGGGCCGCGAGATGGGCTCCTACGCGCTGGACGTGTTCACCGAGACGAAGGGTGTGTGGATCCACCATGGCTGACACACCCGCCACCGGAGAGGAAGACCGCATGACCGACCCCACCACCGCGCACGACGGTGTCCGGGCCGCCGTGGAAGCGTATGTCTCGGCGGTGTGCGCCGGGGACCCGCAGGCCGTACGCGAAGCCTTCCGGCCCGAGGCGTACATGTGGGGCTACCTCGGCCCGGAACTGGTCTCCGCCCCGATCGGGGCGTTCTGCCAGGTCGTCGCGGCCGACTCGGGCGAGCGCGCCTGGACCCGGACGTACACGTACGCCGTCCGCTCGATCGAGGTGAGCGGCGAGGTGGCGGTGGCCGTGCTGGAGGAACACGGCTACCAGGGCGAGGACTTCACCAACCACTTCTCCCTGGTCCGCGAGGACGGGCAGTGGCGGATCGCGTCGAAGACGTTCTTCCGCACAGGGAGCCCCGTGACGTGACCCGTCCTCCCGGCACTGTCAGTGGGTGCCTCTAGTCTTTCGCCGTGATCGCGGTACGCCGGGACGGCCCGCGCCGTCCCGGCGCACCGCGGTGATCTCCGGACGGGCGAGAGGCAGGACATCCATGGGCTGGCTGGCGGCGGGCGACGACCACGAGATCACCCTCGCCCGGGGGCGGGTGGTCGCTCGGCCCGTGTCCGGCGCGGCCCCGGCGGCGGGGTCGCGGACCCTGCCGGAGGAGATACGGGACCGGCCCGAGGTGATCGAGCTGCAGCGGTTCGCCGAGTGGCTGGAGCGGCACGCCGCCGACTGCGCGGCGCGGGTCGACACCTGGATGGTGTCCTCGCTGCCGGTGCCCACCGCGCTGCTGGCCCAGGTGTGGCCCGACGAGGCATGGCGGGCGGCGCTGCGCGATCTCGTCGTGACCGGCGAACACCCCGGCGACATCGGTTTCCTGAGGGACGTCGCCCCCTCCGGGCGGCTGCTGCTGGTCGCCCCGGACGGCGGGACGCGCCACCTCTCCGCGCCCGCCGTGACCGTGCCGCACCCGGTCCTGCTCCCCGGCCTGCCCGCCCTGCGCGCACAGGCCACCGCACTCGGCGCCGTCCAGGGCGTGGAGCAACTGCACCGCGCCGTATGGCACAAGCCCGCCGCGACCGACCACGGCACCCGCGCCGTCGAGGAGTTCGCGGGCGCCGAGTACAGCTCCTGGTTCCGTCTCGCCGCCCACGCCACCGCGCTCGGCTACAAGGTCACCGGGACGTACGTCACCGACCGCGTACGCGAGGCGGGACGGGTCGTCACCGCGTCCGTCGCGATCGGCGACCCCTACACCGAGGAGCGTGCCCGGACTGGCGGACTGACCTGGGGCGACCGCCCCGGCACCGCCATGGCGCCGACGGACGTCGGCCCGGTGGCCTGGTCCGAGGGCATGCGCATGGCCGCCGCCCTGCACGCGGGCGGCCGTGTCCCGGCCGAGGACACCGCATGACCGGCGGCCCCCGCACCACGGACCGGGGCGCTCGGCCGGCGACACCTCCGGCGTACACCGCCACGACCGGCACGGCGCACACGACACACGGCACACGGCACACGGCACACGGCACACGGCACACGGCACACGGCACACGGCACACGGCACACGGCACACGGCACACGGCACACGGCACACGGCACACGCACGGAAGGCACACGTCGATGAACGGCTCGGCAACCGCTGACGGACCGCACGCGCGGGCGGAGGAACTGCTGCGCGCCGGTGCGGTACTGCCGCCCGGGACCGACAGCGGCGGCGCCCGCGCCGTCCCGATGCTCACCCAGGCGTACCGGCACCCCGCCCTGGACGACCGGACCGTCGTCCGCCTGGTCGCCGCGGAACCCGGCGAGGACCCCGCCACCGGCTTCCTCGGCCTGGAACCCGTGGGCGAGGCGGCCGAGGTCGGTCTCGGCCGGCCCCGGTCGCTGGGCTTCCCCGAATGGGCGCTGGTCCACCACCCCGCGGACGGCCACCTGGCCATGTCCGTGGCCGAGGAGATGGACCGGATCGCCCGGACCGCGCGGTCCCGGCCGAAGAAGGCGCGCGCGGCCTACGAGGCGATCGGCGCACGGCTCGCCGGAGCGGTACCGCACCTCCTGCCGGTCTTCTACGAGCAGGCGGGCCGGGTGTTCCTGGCCGCCGACGAGACACGGTACGCGTCACTCATGTTCGTCAGCGCCCGCAAGGCCGAGACGGCGTACGCGCTGCCGTTCGACGAGGACCGCATGGACGCGGTCTTCCTGGAGTTCTCCCTGGCCGGAGCCGTACCGGCGACCATGCTCACCGGCTACGCCAGAGGACTGTCCTCCCGCGTCCCGCCGCGGACGGCGTTCCGGCACCTGCGCGGGCTCTTCGTGCGGCTCGCCGAGCACGGCCTCGCACCCTCGGGTCCGGGCGCGAGCGAGCTGCGCAGGCTCGCCAGGCAGGTCGCGGGCGAGGACGCGCTCGACGAGGAGAAGGCCCATCTGCGCGAGATGCTGGTGCGGCCCGGCACCCGGAAGGCACCGCCCGGCTGGTGGAAGACGCACCGCCGTGCCCTGCTCGACCTGACCCGGCACGAGCCCGCCTTCCGCGGCGTCCTGCTGGGACTGATGCCCTCGGAGTGGGAGCGCGAGGAACTGCCGCAGTGGCTGGACCTGCTGGAGCGCACCGGCGCCACCGCCGGCCTGTGCGACACCACGCTGCCCGCCGACGTACGTCCCCCCGACGGCGCGTCCGGATGGGCCCGCAGACTGCTGTCGCTGGTGGGGACGCACCCACCCGCCGAGGTGGCGCCGCTGATCGAGCGCATGGCCGGTGCCCTGCGCGCCGAACTGCGCGACGGCGGCGACCCCTTGCCGGCCGTCCACGACATGAACCTCCTCGACCGGTTGCTGGCCCTGGGCGTACCGGTGGCGGACCCCCCGCCCCGGCACTCCCTGTCCCTCCGGCGGTGGGCCACCGACAGCAACCGGCGCGATCTGCGCGCGCTCGCGGCCGACCCCCGCTTCCGCCGGGCGTTCCGCCGCAGCTGCCCCACCTACCGGCACAAGGACGACCTCCACACCCTCACCACGCTGGCCGGCTCCCCGGGCGGACGCCGGCTGCTCGCCGACTGGGTGGCCGAGGCCGCCCGCGCCTACCTCCCGGTGGAACTGGCCGGGTACTCCGCCCCGTACGCCCACCCGCTCGAACCGGTCGCCTGGCTGCCGGGGGAGATCCTGGCGCTCGCCGAGGAGGAGGTACGGGAGGCCCTGAGCACCGGGACGGCCCCGGCGCTCGCCCGCGCACTGCGCCGCGGGATCATCGACGAACTGGGCTGGCCCGCCTGGGAGGAGGCCGTCGCCGACGCCGCCGCGCAGCACCGGACGGCCGCCGTCCACGTGACCGACGCCTGGCCCCGTCTCGTCGTCCTGGCCGGCACCCGGGCCCGGGTCATCGACGCGCACGGCACGGTGCACACCCACGACCTGCGCCTGCCACCCGAGGTGACCGACCGCGGATCGGTCCGGGGCCTCGGCGCGGTGGGCTGCCGCCATGTCGACGGCGAGCTTCTCGTCTGGTGGGACCCGCCGTTCCCCGCCGAGAAGCGCGGCTACTGGGAGCGCACCGCCCCGGACCCGTTCCCGACCGACCCCGAGGCCCTGTGCTGCGCCCCGATGCGGGACTTCGGCCGGAACATGCCCCCGGTCGCCCTGCCGCTCCGCGGGGGCGGCCTGACCACCGGGACGGGAGTGCTGCGCCCCGGGGACACCACCGTCCCGGCGGCCCTGCCGGTGATCAGCGACGGCACGTCGTACTGGGTGCGCGCCGGCGACTGGCACACGTACGACCCGCTGAGCGGCGCCCGGGGCGGACCGGGCCTGCCCGACTGGTTCGCCGAGGGCCTGCGCGACGCCCCGCCGGGCAGCACCCTGGCCCGGAACAGCAGCCTGCTGCCCGCCCCCTCGGCAGTCCCCGGCCCGCTGTGCGCCCCGGTCGGCGGACTGGTCGGCTGGCGGGTGCTGGAACTGCCCGACGGCTCCCTGCGGGGCGAGGACCTGGCCGGACGGTCGGTCGTCCTCCCGCCGGCACCGTCGCGCAGGACGAACCGGGAACTGTGGCACGCGCTCCAGTTCCCCGGCACGGACCGGCCATGCGCGGTCGTCCTCGACGGCTCTTCCCTGGGCCTGTTCGACGCGGACGGCACCCTGATGGCCGAGTTCCCCGAGCAGACCCCCGTCACCCTGGAACAGGGCCGCGGAGCGGGCTTCTCCGCGGGCACCGCGCTGCTGCCGCCCCTGCGTCACTGGCAGCAGCTCCGGCCGCGCGACCCGCAGGGCTCCGCAGCGCTCCGCCGGATCGGCGAGGACACCGCCGCGGCACTCCTGGCGGCGGCGGTGGCCGAGCCGCCGCAGGACGCGCCGCCGCGGCCGGACGACGCCCCGCGGCCCGAGCAGCCGGGCGCGGACGCCTCCGATCCGGTGTCCGAACCGATCGGCGCCCGCGCGCACGCCTCCGATCCGGTGACCGAGGCGATCGGCGCCCTGCTGCCACAGGTCACCCACGCGGCGCTGCGCGCGGGCATCGCCGGGGTGGTGCGGCTCGCCGCGGGCCATCAGCGCACCATCGACGCGGCGCTCGCCCGGCTCGACACGGCGGCCGGACGCGCCGGCGCGGACACGGTGGCGGTGGCGCACGAGGGAGCGGGCGCGGACACGGCGACGGACGGGAAGCGGACGGCCCCCGAGGGGGACCCGCGAGACAGCCCAGGGGAGGAGGGCCCCGGGCCGGAACAGCCGGCGCGCCCGGTCCCCGGCGACGCCACGCTCGCCGCCGCGCTGGACGGCCTCGGCCTGCTCGGCACCTTCATGGGCCGCGGCGTCTGCTACGACCAGTACCACCACCTCGTCGACGCACTGCGCCTGATCGGCAGCTCGGTGCGGGGTGACGCCGAACCGGCCCCGCCTGGCCGCGCCCACGTCTGCGCGGTCCGCGAGGCGCCCCTGGACCTCCTGAACTGGCGGGGCCTGCCCGCCCTGTCCGCCACGCTGGCACTCCGGGCCGCCGGCGCGGCCACCCGGGAGAGCGACCGCGCCGCACTGGACGCCTACCTCGCCGAGCTGGACGCCCAGCGGCTGTCGGCGCCCGACCCGGGCCACTGGCGCCGGACCCGGCTGCGCCTGGACCCGAGCCTGTTCGAGGGACCCGACGCCCTGCCGCCGGCCACGTCCTCGGCGGCCCTGCTCGACCTGGGGGACGGAGAGTTCCTGCTCTTCCCCGGCGACCGGTACCGGTTCCCCGACCGGCCGGCCCGGTCCGCGACCGACGGCAGGGAGTTCGAGGCGGTCCACCACGACCCCCGGGGCCGGTTCCGCACACCCGCCCCCTACACCCTGGTGCACAGCGAGGCGTTCTCCGGTCCGGTCCGCGCGCCCGGCTGGCTCGCCGCCTTCCGGGCCGAACTGGCCGGGCACGGCCCGGCCCCCTGGCACCCGGAGGCCGCCGGCGAGTTCGCCCGGCGCACCGGAGTCACCCCGGCCATGGCCCGGCTGGTCGTCGCCGGACTGCCCATGATCGACGACGAGCGCGCGCCCGTACCGGCCGGAACGCTGAAGACCCTCGGCGTGCAGGCCGCCGACGCGCGGATCGCCAAGGACATCCTGCGCACCGTCGACGCCGACGCGCGCCGGGCGGTCGTGGCCGCCCTGCTGCCCGCCGAACCGTCCCGGCTGTGGACCGACGGCCCCGACGCGGCAGCGGCGGCGGAGATCTGGAACGAGCGGGTGGGCCGGCGCACACCCCTCGCCGAGGACGTACTGCACGACACGGTCCGCGCCGTGTCCCCGTCGTGGTGGGACCCGTACGAGGCGCTGCACGCGTTTCTGCGCGCCGATGAGGAACCGAGGCTGACCCGGGACCTCACCTGGCGGCTGACCGGCTACAGCGCCCCCACGGCCGAAGGCCCCGGCTTCGACGCGGACACGCTCAAGGGCTCGGTGGCCCTCACCGCCTGGCTCGCCCACCGACTCCCGTCCGGCGACCCGCTGCGGGCCGCGCTCCCCGGCGTCCTGGCCGCGGTCCGCGCCCGCCTGGCCCACCCGGGGCTGCTGATCCGCATGGACCGGTGGAACGGCCTGGACGACTTCCGGCGGATCCTCGGCGAGCCCACGGAGAGAGCCGAGGACTTCGAACGCCACGGCGCGGTCGTCCTGTGCACCGGCACCCTGGACACGGGCAGCGGCCGACCGGTCCATCCCGCGGTCCGGCCCGCGCTCCTGGACGAGAGCGGACGCGATCCCGTACTGCCGCTGCTGTTCCCCGGCGAGGGCCCGACCGCCGAGGAGACGGCCCTGCGCGTCGCCCACGACGAGCGGTTCGCGCACCTGCTCGCCGACCCGGGCGAACCGGCGGCGGGCGAGCGCGACGAGCACGGCCTGTGGTGGCCGCAGAACCCGGCCATGTCCGTGCCCGGCCTGGTCGCCGACGCCGCCGCACGCCACGGTATCGGCGAGGACGCCGCCGTCCTCTACCTGATGCTGCTCGCCCTGCCCGACCCCACCGACCGCAACACCGGCCGCTGGACGGGCTGGGCGAGGCAGCGGGGCGGCACGGCCCGGCTGCGCGCCGCCCGCGCCGAACTCGCCGCGACCGGCCTCGTGGTGCGGGGCACCCGCACCAGAGCGGGACGCTCCCTGTTCCTGCCCGGCGGCTGGCTGGCACTCGCCAAGCCGCACACCCCGCTGGAACGCTGGAAGCTGCCCCTGTACGACCTGCTCCACGACGAGCGGGTCCCCCTGGGCGTCGTCGCGCCCACCCGGCCCGTCGCCGATCTCTACCACGAGGCATGGCGGCGGACCCTGGACGGGGACGCCCCGCGGCTGGAGGAGATCGAGGTGCCGCGCCCGCGTGCCTGACCCGGCGCCGAAATCGTTTGCCGCCGCCCGGCCCGGTCGGATAGGAAGCTCACATGCTGAAGGGCGGCAAGGTCGGGTTGCGGGCCCGGCACGAGGACGACATACCGGTCCTGCGGACGGAGCTGTACGACGACGTGGTCAACGCCTCGCGGTCCGAGGCCGGTCCGTGGCGGCCCGTCACGCCCGGCACCAAGGACCCACGGCTCGTGGTGGACGACACGGAGCAGAAGCACGTCCCGTTCTCCGTGACCGAGCTGGACGGCGGCACCCTGATCGGCACCGCGTCGCTGTGGGGCATCGACACCCACAACCGCACCGCGCACATCGGGCTGGGGCTGCTGCCCGCCGCGCGCGGCAAGGGCTACGGCACCGAAGTGGTCGAGGTGCTGTGCCACTACGGATTCGTCGTGCGCGGTCTGCACCGGCTCCAGATCGAGACCCTCGCGGACAACGACGCGATGCTGCGCGCCGCCGAGCGCAACGGCTTCGTCCGCGAGGGCGTACTGCGCTCCTCGGCATGGGTGATGGGTGAGTTCCTGGACGAGGTGCTGCTCGGGCTCCTCGCCCGGGACTGGCGGCCAGCGCCGCGGCCCGCCGGCCGCTGAGATCCCCGCCCGCTGAGACCCCCTCCCGCCCGGCGCCTGGCCGCTCGGCCGCGCGCCCGCTCGCCATGACAGGCCCGAAGGCCGCGGCACCGGCGCCCCCGTGAGCGATCACGGACCGCCTGCGGTACCCGCGCGGCCGGGTGGGAGGACGGTGCGCACGGACATCCGCCGCAGGACCAACGTGACGGTCACCGGCCCGGCCACCTAGCGGACCATCCCGGACTTCCTGGGGAAGCCGGCCCGCTGGGCGCTTTTGTCGGCGACATGTGCGGCATGGGCCCCGAAGCCGCCGCCCCGACCTGGCTGACCCGCCGCGCCCCGCGCGCCGCCGCCCTGCACGACGCGGCGCCCGCCTCGGCCCTGACCACGCTGGACACCGTGCACTACGAGCGCCGCTCCGCAGACGGAGGCCCCGGTGCCGCACCGTGGTCCTCGGCGTCGTCGAACCCACCTCCGAACCGGGCCACCGCACCGCGCGCCTCACCTCCGGCGGCCACCCCTCGGCCCTCGTCCTGCGGGCCGACGGCCGCGCCGGCCCCTCCGCTCATCCCGGCGGCCTGCTCGCCGCACGTCGGCACGCTCTTGCCGCCGGGGCCGGCATCGGACTGACCGGTGTCCCCTCGCACACCCTGCGCATCCTGACCGTGGCCGCACTCGTCCGGGTCTTCACGATCCGGGTCCGGTGACGGGCGCGGTACCGTCCGGCGCCGCCACCGGGCCGTTCCCGCTCGCCCCGCGCTCCCCGGCCCGCTCCGACACCACCCGGGCGGCCCGGGGCCAGTGCGCCCGCAGCCGGCGCAGATACGACCGTGCCATCGGGCCCGGGGGCACACCCCGGGCGAAGGCCCGCATGTTGCGTTCGCCCGCGTTGTAGCCGAGGGCGAGCAGTTCGTCCCTGCGGTAGCGGCGCGGGTGGCGCCGCGGCAGGGCGCGGTCCAGATCCCCGAGGTGGAGAGCCGCGGTGCGGACGGCGAACGCGGGGTCGTCCCGCAGGTCCTGCCAGCGGCCCGGCAGCGCGTGCGCCCGCCGCACCTTCTCGAACGTCGCCCGGTGCATGTTGGCGACACCGAACGACGCGTCGCGCTTCCACCACTGCCAGAGACGTTCGAGCAGGGGATGGTGCGGCTTGTACGCCTCGTTGTGCAGCACGGCCATCAGCAGCACCGGTGAGATGCCCGCCTGCCGCGCGCTGCGCACCACGGTGGCGGCGTAGTCGGCGGGCTCGTAGCCGCCGGGCCGCAGCGGCGGGGTGGGTACGCCGTCCTCGGGGCCGGGCCCCGCCCCCTGCTCCCGCGCCGCTCGCGGTCCCTCGCTCATCCTGTGCCGTCCTTCCTCGTCCCGGCCGCCGCGGCGACCGCCGTGTGCAGGAGCACGTGCCCCCGCCCCACGGCCTCAATCCGCCGGCTGCCGCCGGGCGGACGGTCGGGCGACGGTCAGCGGGTGAAGGTGAACCAGTTGACGTTGACGAACTCGACGGTGCTCTCCGCGAACGTCAGATAGACGTCGTGGACGCCGGTCACGGCGCGGGTGACGTTGGCCGGGACGGTGCGCCAGCTCTGCCAGCCGCCCGTGTCGCCGAGGTCGATCTCGGCGATCTGCGGCCCGGTGGCGCTGTCCACCCGCACCCGGATCGCGCCGCTGACACCGGCGCCCACCCCGGAGGCGACCCGGGCGAGGAACTGCGCCGGGGCGGCCGAACCGAAGTCCAGCGACGCGTACTTCAGCCAGTCCCCGGCGGCGAGATACCCCACGTCGCGGCCGCCGCCGGTGTCGGCGCAGGTCTCCGTCTGCGTGCCGCTCTGCGCGCTGTAGTCCTCCGCCTGGACGGTGGAGTAGGCGCTCGTCCCGCCTCCGCCCGGCGGGGTCGTCCCGCCACCGCCCGGTCCGAGGGTGACCGTCCAGGAGGCGGGCGCCGGGTCCTGGAGGTGCCCGTCGACCGGGGCGGAGCCGGTGGGACCGACGTCGTCGTACGGGAAGGCGTAGCCGATGCTCGCGTACCGGTGCACCAGCCGGGCGTAGTGGTTGGTGACCGACTCCGTGTAGTACTGGGCGGGGGTGACCCCGCTGGGCTGCGACGCGCCGCCGGAGACCAGCAGGCTGGAGCGGTTGAGGGCGGCGGCGAGGCGGGCGGCGACGGCGGAGCGCGCGTCGGCTCCCGAGTTGTACAGCGGGCCGCTCGCGCAGCCGAAGATGTCGGCGGCGGAGGGCCTGGTGAAGGGCACCCCGTTGGTGTTGAGCCCGGCGAAGGTGAGCACGTCACCGCTGACGGTCCCGGAGTACGCGCCGATCGAGCCCTGGCCGTCCACGGTGAGGGTGTGGGTGCGGTAGTAGTCCCACACCCGGTCCAGGTACGGCCGCCAGTACGCGCCGAAGTCCACCGGCGCGTGGGAGGGCGCCAGCACGCGCAGGACCGTGCCCGCCGAGTCGGTCGCCACCAGCTGGTCCCAGGGCGCGCCGTCCGCCGCGTGCTGGTCCCGCAGCCCGGAGGCGATCGAGGCCAGGGCACCCGAGGGCAGCGCGGGCACCGACTGGTTCCCGGCGGCCCCGGTGGTGGCCATCGAGACGGGCAGGGCGACCATGTCGACGTAGCTGATGTTGGCGTACAGGTTGGCCGAGTTGTAGGTGAACTCGCAGAACGTCCAGCTGGTGGTCCAGTTGGGGTCGGTGCTGGTGAAGCCGGGCTGCACCAGGCCGGGCACGCCGCCGTTGCCTCCCGGCGGGTTGACGAAGAACTGGATCTTCCGGCCGGTCGAGAACCAGACCCGGCCGCCGATCACGTAGTCGCGCAGCGTCAGCCGGGTCGGTGCCGACCCCGAAGCGCCCAGCGGGATGGCGTAGTCGGGTATCGGGGTCAGGACCGAGGACGGGCTCGGCAGCCGGTGGAAGACGCCGTCCGCGGTGACGAAGCCGGGCCAGCCGGAGGTGTCGGCACCGGAGATGTAGGCGTAGACCGGCGCGGAGCCGCCCGAGTTGTTGGCGAGCGCGACGGGGAGCGCCGCGGCGAGGGCGCGCGGGGCGGAGCGGGCCGCGGCGGTGCCGGCGGCCGTCAGGGGGAGGGCGGCCGCGGTGGCCGCTGCGGTGGCGAGAAGGGCACGGCGGGAGAGCACAACGGCCTCCGGGGTGGGTGTGGGGGTGGTCGCCTCAAGGAGACAGGAGAGACGGGGGAGACAGGGGAGAGAAAGGGGAGTGGGAGCGGTACCACTACGGGACCACTATTGGACTGTGCCAATCGGCGGGTCAAGGGGCGTGCGGGAAAGGGGGGTTGGACGATCGGAAGTCCGGTCCGGTTCGTCCCGTCCGTGGCGCGGGCCGCCGCAGCCCGTGCGGCACGGCCGGGACGCCGCCCGCCGCGGCCCGGTGGGCGGGAGCGGCCCCCGGCAAATGCGCCGGAGGAGTCTTGGGAGACACTTTGCGCGGTACCCGGAACCCGGCGGCCGCGATGGGCCGTCTGACAGGGGAGTGAGCCCCTCGGGGCGCGAGAGTTGAGAGAGTGGGGCAGGTCATGGGACGGCGCAGGGGCGGCATACGGATCGCACTCGTCACGGGCGCGATGCTGGTGGGCGTGAGCGCCTGCGGTCACGGCGGCGGCAGCGACCGGGCGGGCGGGGACGACGCGAAGGCCCCGGCGAAGCCGGGCGCGACCGCCTCGCCGTCGCCGACGAAGCCCGCGGGGCCGCCGATGCTGCTGGACACGATCATGCCGCAGTCGAAGGCCACCGTCGGTGTCGCCATGCCCGTCTCGGTGGTCTTCAGCAACCCGGTGGCCGCCAAGGCGCGGGCCACGGTCGAGAAGCACATGAAGGTGAGTGCCTCCCGGCCGGTGGCCGGCGCCTGGCACTGGTTCGGGGACAAGCGCGCCGACTGGCGGCCCAAGGAGTACTGGCCGTCCGGCACCGAGGTCAAGGTCGACGTCGACATGCGGGGCGTGGCCAACGGCAACGGGCGGTACGGCGTGCGCGAGTACACGCACACCTTCAAGGTCGGCGACGACGTGCGCGCCGACGTCTCGGTGCGCGGCCACACCCTCAAGGTGACCCGCAACGGCAAGGCGGTGCGCACGCTGTCCATCAACGCGGGCAGCGCCCAGTACCCGACCTGGAACGGCACCATGGCCGTCATCGACAAGGAGAAGAAGGTCCACATGACCTCCTGCAGTGCCGGCATCACCTGCGACAAGGGCAGTCCCGACTACTACGACCTGACGCTGCCCTGGGACATCCACCTCACCCAGTCCGGCACCTATGTGCACTACTCGACCGGCGACCCGAACCCGGGCAGCGGCAGCGCCCGCGGCTCGCACGGCTGCGTCCACCTCTCCATGTCCGACGCCGAGTGGTTCTACGGCCAGGTCAAGCAGGGTGACCCCGTGACCATCACCGGCTCGTCCCGGGCCAAGGCGGACCCGGACAACGGCTACGCCGACTTCAACCTCGGCTGGGACCAGTGGCTGGCGGGCAGCGCGTCGGGCGAGGGCACGACCGCGGCGCTGTGAGGCGCGGCCAGGCACTGCTGCTCTCCTCCACCACGATCGGCCGGAGTGGCCCTAACGGGCCGCGAGGCCGCCGACCCACTCGTCGACGCCGAGGACCCGCGCCCACTGCGGGAACAGCTTCTCGGCGAGGACCCGGTGCACCTCGGGGTCGGGGTCCAGGCACGCGTCGGCGAGGACGGTGAGGCCGAAGTCCAGGTCGTTGGCCTGGCACACGGTGGACAGCACCACGGCGCCGGTGGCGATGCCGGTCAGCACCAGGCCGTCGATGCCGCGTGCCCGCAGCACCACATCGAGGTCGCTCCCCGAGAAGGCGCTCGCCCGCCGCTTGGTGATCACCACCTCGCCGGGCAGGGGAGCGACCTCGGGGTGGATCTCGGTACCGGCGGCGCCCTCGACGTAGAGCCCGGCCTGCGCGATGGCGCTGAGCGCCCTGTTGTGCGTGCCGACCTCCGGGAAGCCCGGTCGCAGGGCGATGGTCACATGGATCACGGGGATGTCCGCGGCCCGAGCGCCGTCCATGGCCCTGCGCACCCGGCGCAGGAACTCGGGTCCGGCGTCGGTGAGTTCCACGATGGACCGCTGGACGTCCATCACGAGCAGGGCGCTTTTCATGGCATCTCCAGGGTCGGGGCCGGTCCGGCATCGTAGCGGGCCGGCCCCTCCCGTCCCCGCGCGGGTCCGCCGTGAGCCGTCGACGGGCGGCGGTTCCCGGCCCGCGGGCGCGGACAGGGCTCATGTCACCTCATCGCACCGTCCACGTCAGGGAGTTGGACGCCGCCTGGCGGACCCGGGGGTCTCGTACGGCGCCGGTGCCGTCGCTCACCACCGCCGTGACGCGGTGGACGGAGCGACGGCCGGCCAGTTCGCGCGGGGTCACCGCCATCCGCCCGGTGGCCCACGGTATCCGCTTCCCGTCGGCGTACCAGTCCAGGCGCAGCCGGGCGAGACCGGTGAGCGGGGCGAGCCGCACCGTGATGTTCCGGGCGGAGGCGACCGGGCGCGAGGTGGCGAGCGGCGAGGTCAGGGCGTCGGCGTCCGCGTAGAAACCGGCGATCATCGCCTCGCGGCCCACGACGTTGAAGTCGGTCGAGGACAGGTCGCGCATGAGGGACGTCTCGGTGGGACGGTAGACACCCGTCTCGTAGTAGCCGCCGCCCTCGTAGGTGCCCACGGCCGAGCCGGTCGGGTCCTGGGCGCCGAGCCAGCGGCGCCACTTCGTGGCGGCCGGATCGCGTCGCAGGGTCAGGTTGGCCGCCTCCGGCTCGTCGGCGGAGGGGTAGGGGCCGTATCCGGCGTACTGGTACTCGTCGGCCAAGTGCCCTATGGAGTGCCCGAGTTCATGGGCCCCGATGAGGTAGGAGCGGTCGTTGTCCGACGACATCGTGGCCACGCCGTGGAAGGGCGTGCCCGGCGGCAGGTCGACGGCGGAGTAGCCCGCGCCGCCGTACTTGGCGGAGTTGGCGATGACGAAGACGATGTCGGCGGCGGGGGCCGCGGCGGCGTAGCGGGTGACGCTGTCCGGGTCGACGCACAGCAGACGTTCCAGGCCGTCGCAGAAGAAGGAGGAGCCGAGGGCCGTGGTCCGCTTGACGTCCGCCGTCGGATCGCCGGAGACGCCGGACTCGGGGGAGGGGGCGTCGACGAGCCAGATGTTGAACAGGCCGCGGTAGCTGCGGTACGGCTCGATCCGGAAGATCTGGTCGAGCTTGTCCTCGGCGTCCGCGGTGAAGTCGTCCTTCTGGGCGGCCGTGTAGCCGTCGCCGAGCACCACGAGGTCGAGCCGGCCGGAGACCGGGCCGGTCTGCTGGAGGGCGCGCACGGCGGACGCGGCACCGGCCGCGGGCGACGCGGCGCGGGCGCTCGGGGCTGTGGTGTCAGCGGTGTCCGTGGTCACCGTCACCTGACGCGGGGCGGACCAGGGATCGGGGAAGTACTCGACGTTCTGGCGGTGCCCGCCGGAACCGGTCGCGGCCCCGGCCGGTGGCGGGTCCACGCCCACGACCAGCGCGGCCGCGCTCACCAGGGCGGCCACGACGGCGGCGGTCCAACGCGGATACGGCTTCCTGCGATGCGGCACGGCGACCTCACTGGAGTTCCCGATTAACCCATGAAGTAAGTGGAGTTAAGGCAGGGATTAACTTAAGGGTTCGCGCGTCGGTGCGCCAGAGTGTCCGCGCCGCCGCCGTGCGCGTCGTACGCGAACCGTCCGGGCGGGAGACCGGGGAGGGCGCTTTTCGGCCAACGGCGGCATCCAAGGCGACCGCACTCGCTCCGGGGGTGTCCCCCCGGACAGATGATCAATAGCCTGAGAGGAACAGCCGGTTCCTTATCTGAGGGAGCATCATGTCCACCGCGCAGCAGGTGCCCGACATCCTCTCGCCGGAGTTCGCGAAGGACCCCTATCCGGCCTATCGTGCGATGCGTGACACCGCGCCCCTCATCTGGCACGAGGCCACCCGGAGTTACATCGTCTCGCGCTACGAGGACGTCGAACGCGTCTTCAAGGACAAGAACAACGAGTTCACCACGGACAACTACGACTGGCAGATCGAGCCCGTGCACGGCAAAACGATCCTCCAGCTCAGCGGGCGGGAACACGCCGTGCGCCGCGCCCTGGTCGCCCCCGCCTTTCGCGGCAGCGACCTCCAGGAGAAGTTCCTGCCCGTCATCGAGCGCAACTCCCGCGAACTGATCGACGCGTTCCGGCACACCGGATCAGCCGACCTCGTCGGCGACTACGCCACTCGCTTCCCGGTCAACGTGATCGCCGACATGCTCGGCCTCGACAAGGCCGACCACGCGCGCTTCCACCGCTGGTACACGGCCGTCATCGCCTTCCTCGGCAACCTCTCCGGCGATCCCGAGGTGACCGCGGCGGGCGAGCGGACCCGGGTGGAGTTCGCCGAGTACATGCTGCCGATCATCCGCGCGCGCCGCGACGACCTGGGCGAGGACCTGCTGTCCACGCTGTGCGCCGCCGAGGTGGACGGCGTACGGATGAGCGACGAGGACATCAAGGCGTTCTGCAGCCTGCTGCTCGCCGCCGGCGGCGAGACCACCGACAAGGCCATCGCCAGCATCTTCGCCAACCTGCTGAGCCACCCCGACCAGCTCGCCGCCGTCCGCGCGGACCGCGCCCTGATCCCGCGGGCCTTCGCCGAGACGCTGCGCTACACCCCGCCCGTCCACATGATCATGCGACAGTCCGCCACCGAGGTGCGGCTCAGCGGCGGCACCGTGCCCCCCGGCGCCACCGTCACCTGCCTGATAGGCGCCGCCAACCGCGACGAGAACCGCTACCGCGACCCCGACCGCTTCGACATCCTGCGCGACGACCTCACCACCACGACCGCCTTCTCCGCGGCCGCCGACCACCTCGCCTTCGCGCTCGGCCGGCACTTCTGCGTCGGCGCGCTGCTCGCCAGGGCCGAGGTGGAGACCGGCGTGAACCAACTCCTCGACGCCATGCCCGACATGCGCCTGGCCGACGGCTTCGACCCGGCCGAACAGGGCGTCTTCACCCGCGGACCGCAGTCCCTGCCGGTGCGTTTCACCCCCGTGGGCGGCTGACCCGCCCCCCGGCCGGAGCGGCGGGCCCGGCGACCGCACCACGGGCCCGCACCGCGCCACTTCGCCGCACCACATCACCACACCGGATCACCACACCGGATCCCCGCACCAAGGGCCGTACCGCACCGCCCGGCTACCTCACCACCGGCGTGAACGCCACCGGAAGCGACACCAGCCCCCGCATCCAGATCGACGGACGCCAGCGCAGCTCCCCGGGCTCCACCGCGAGCACCAGGTCCGGCAACTGCTCCAGCAGCGTCTCGACGGCCGTACGCGCCATCACGTCCGCCAGCAGCGGCGCCGGATACGGACAGCGGTGCTCGCCGTGGCTGAACGACAGATGCGCGGAGTTCTCCGCACCCACATGGGACTCCGGCCAGATCTGCGGATCGGTGTTGGCCGCGGCGAGACCCAGCACCACGCAGTCGCCCGCCCGGATGTGCCGCCCGCCCAGCTGGGTGTCCCGTACGGCCCAGCGCCCGATGAAGTTCTGCGTCGGAGTGTCCAGCCACAGCGCCTCGTTGAGCGCCTCGCCCACACTGAGCCGGCCGCCCGAGACGTTCACCGCGAACCGCTCGTCGGTCAGCAGCAGCCGCAGCGTGTTGCAGATCCAGTTCGCCGTCGGCTGCTGCGCGGCGGCGATCACCGAGATCAGGTCCTGGACGATCTCCTCGTCCGTCAGCTCCGCAGGATGCAGCAGCATGCGCGAGGTGACGTCCGGACCGGGCTCGGCCCGCTTGTCCTTCACCAGCTGCCGCAGCCGCTCGCCCACCCGGCCGTACGCCGCCACCGGGTCGTCGCCCTCGGCCGCGTCCAGCGAGATCCGCAGGTCGTCGACGAGCTGCTGGGTGTCCGCGCCCGCCGTCGGCATCCCGCACATCTGCACCACGGCCCGCATCGGCAGCGCGTGTGCGTAACTCGTCATCAGCTCGGCCTGCCCGCTGCCCGCGAAGCCGGCGATGAGCCGGTCGGCGATCAGCCGGCAGTCGCGGGCCAGCCCGAACTGGTCGACGCCCTCCAGCGCGTGGGTGATCACACCGGCCCGCCGCCGGTGCTCCTCGCCCTCGGTGAACAGCACCGACGGCTGATACCCGACGAACGGCAGCAGCGGCCAGTCAGGCGGGATGTTCGTCCACTGGTTCCAGCGCCGCGAGTCGCGCGCGAACAGCTCGTCGTGCCGGGTCACGTACGTGACCTCGGGATAGCCCAGCACCAGCCAGGCCGGGATGCCCCCGTCGAGCAGCACCGGCGCGACCGGCCCGTGCTCCCGGCGCAGTTCGCGGTACAGCTGCGACGGCGTCTGCTGGTACTCGAGACCGGCCAGCGGGACCGCGTCCTCGTGAGCGGGGCAGCCCGGCGGTGCCGGATGGGCGGAAGGGGTACCGGTGTCGGTCACGGTGTCGTCTCCTGGGCCATGGCGATGTCGTAGAGGTGGTCCACGAGGGTGATGAGCACGTCCTTGCCGGACTGCCGGACCCGTGCGTCGCAGTCGACCATCGGCACCCGCTCGGGCAGGGCGAGCGCCTGCCGGATCTCGTCCAGCGAGTGGGGGGAGGCATCGTCGAACCGGTTGACGGCGACCACGAACGGCGTCCGGTGGTGCTCCAGCCGGTCTATCGCGTACCAGGAGTCGTCCATCCGCCGGGTGTCCACGAGGACCACCGCGCCCAGCGTGCCCGAGAACAGCCGGTCCCACAGGAACCAGAACCGCTCCTGCCCCGGCGCGCCGAACAGATACAGCACCATGCGTTCGCTGAGGCTGATGCGTCCGAAGTCGAACGCCACCGTGGTCGTCGTCTTGGCCGACACCGCGCCGATCTCGTCGACCCCGACACCGGCCTGCGTCATCACCTCCTCGGTGTTCAGCGGCCGGATCTCGCTCACCGAGCGGACCAGGGTCGTCTTGCCGACACCGAACCCGCCCACGACGACGATCTTCAGGCCGGTCTCCGCGGTGTCGGCCAGCGGTGTGCGGTGGGAAGGCGGCTCGGAGGTCCGAGGCGGTACGGACGCGTCGGACGTCTCAGAGGTTGCGGAGCCCATGGAGCACCTCCTTGAGAAGGGCGGAATCGGGGAGCGAGGCGACGGAGGGCGCCGCGCGCGGGTGCCGGGCGGTGATCCGCCCGGTGTCGAGCAGGTCGCCGAGCAGGATCCGCACCACGGTGATCGGCAGTCTCAGCTCGGCCGCGATCTCGACCACGGCCGTCGGGTGGGTGCACAGCTCCAGGATCCGGACGTGCTCCGACTGCATCCCCGCCGCCGGACGGCACTCGCTGACGACGAGTGTGACCAGGTCGAAGGAGTCGCTCGCCCGGCTGCGCCCGCCCGTGACCGTGTAGAGGCGGTCGGGGTCGCCGATGTCCACGGGCCTGCGCGTCATGAGGCACCGCTCCCTCGGGCGGGCTGTCGGGGCTCCGCGCGCAGATGGTCGCCGATCTGTTCGACCAGCTCCGTCATCTGGTGGCCCACCACGCCCGGATCGGCGTCCTCCCGGGCGACGACGGCGAGGTGCGCGCCCTCGCCGGCCTCCACGATGAACAGCAGCCCGCCGTGGAACGCCGTCATGGAGTGGCGCACCCCGCCGCTGCCGTCGCCGAACTCCGCGGAGGCGCCCTGGGCGAGCGCCTGGATGCCGGAGCAGATCGCCGACATCTGGTCGGCCTGGTCGAGGGACAGATGCTCGGTCCAGCACAGTTTCAGGCCGTCCCGGGACAGGACCAGCGCGTGCCGGGTGCCGGGGGTGCGCTCCAGGAGGCTCTGGAGGAGCCAGGTGAGGCTGTTGTCGGTGGTCTGCATGACGGGTGTCGGGACGGTGGTGCCCGGCTGGCCGGTCACCGGCCCGTTCCTCCAATCTCATGTCTCATGAACTCGACGGGGAGGTGGGCGCCGGGAGCCCCGCGTGTGGCGCGGAAGCGGAGGGCGGGGAAGCGGGAAGGGCAGGGAAGCGGAAGAGGAGGAAGAGGCGGCAGGGGTACGGGCAGGGCGCGCGGGCGCCCACGGAGCGGGGGAGGGGCGCGGCCGGGGCGCGCGGGCTAGGACGCGGCCGGCGGCCGGGAACCGGGCCGCTCCTCGCCGTCCGGTCCCACGGCGCCGCCCGCGGACTGGCGCCCGCGGTGGAAGGCACCGAATCGCGCGCCCGCGTCCTGCCCCGGCGGGCGCTCGGGACGGGGCTCCGGACGGCCGTCCTGTGCCGCCTGTGTCGCCTGTGCCGCCTGGGACGGCGACCGGCGCTGCTCGCGCTCCCGCTCGGCCTCCGCCATGGTCCGGCCGGGGCTGCGCACCGGCAGGCCGTTCGGGGTCGCCCCGGCGGGGCGCCGGTGCCGCCCCGGCTCATGGGGGTCGGACCGGTCGGCGGGCCGCGCCGCGAGGGCGGGGCGGCCCGCCGGGGCGGGAGCCTGCGGCTGCTTCGGGAGCGCGTCGAGGTCGGGAGCGGGCGCGGGCGCCGGGACGGCCGTGCGCGTGGCGGAGGGCGCGGCACCCGCAGCGGACGCGGCGGCGGTGACCGGCGGGCGGACCGGCTCGCGCGGCGCGGGTTCGCGCTGCTGGGCGAGCAGTTGCGGGGGCAGCAGAACGACGACACCGGTGCCGCCGCGCGAGGAGGGCCGGTAGTTGACGCTGATGCCGTACTTCAGCGCGAGCCGCCCCACCACGATGAGGCCGAGCCGGGTGCCCTGGAGCGAGGCCAGGTCGCTCATCCGGCCGGACACCGCCTCCTCGGCCCGGCGCATCGCCGCGTCCGCCATCTTCAGACCGCTGTCCTCGATGGTGACCACGACACCGGCGCTGCGCTCCTCGACGTAGACGTGCACCTCGTCGATGGGCGGGGAGAAGTTCGCGGCGTTGTCCATCAGTTCGGCGAGCAGATGCATGACGCCCTCGGCGGCGAAGCCGGAGATCGCGGCGGTGGCCGAGCAGTGCAGGCGCACCCGGCGGTAGGCGGCGATGCGGCCCACCGCGCCGCGCAGGACGCTCTCCATCACGATCGGCTTGTTCCAGGCGCGGCTGGACCGGCCGCCCATCAGCAGTGCCAGCCGGTCGGTCATCAGACCGAGCTGGGAGGTGTTGTGGTCCAGCTTCAGCAGGTCCCCGAACACCTCTTCGCTGTGTCGTTCCTGCATGTCCCGCAGATCGGCGAGCATGCTGACGGTCTTGGCCTGGACCCGGCTGAGCGCCTTCGCGGAGGCGGCCTGCGCCGCGGCCACGCGCCGCTCGCTGCGGGCGAGTTCACGGACGAACGACTCGGCGAGCGTGCGGACGGCGGGCAGTCGCGGCAGGTCGAGTTCCGCGAGCACCGTGTCGGCGGACTCGCCCTCGCCCAGCCGGGCGACCGCGGCCGGCAGCGTCTCCCGCGTCAGCCGCTCCAACTCGGTCATGACGGCGCCCACTTCGTGCCGGGCCTGCCGGCGCTCGCCGTCCAGCAGCGCCGCCTGCCGGGCGCCCTCCTCGACCGCGGCGGCGAACGCCTGTGCGAGCCCGCCCAGTTGCCCGCCGCCCGAGGGCGACACGTCCCGCAGCGCCTCCGCCGCGCTCGCGCCGCCCCGTACCCGTACGGCCACGGCGGGGAGCGTGACATTGACCAGATGCGCGGTCTCAGCGGAGTACTGCGCGAGCTGGGCCCGGAGCCTGGCCGCCTCGGTCTCCTGCGCGGCGGCCGCGCGGCGGGCCCGGCGCGCGAGCCGAGTGCCGACGAGCACGGCCACGGTCACACAGACCCAGCCGGTCACCGCCACGCCCAGCGTCCAGGCGCGGGCGCCGGCCGGCGCCAGGACGACCGCCGCGCCGGCCGCCACGGCGCTCACCGCCGTCACGGCCACGGGGACGGCCGGTGAAGTGTGCGGCTCCTTCGCCGATCGGTGCTGGCTGGGCGGTGCAGGCACTGGCATTCCGCGGTCCCTCGGTCCGTGAGTGGGGGAGAAACGGTGCGGCCCGTGGACTACGGCCGCAGGTCGTCGCGACACGCCCCAAGAGGAGGACGATCTTCCGACCGGACTCCGGTTCATGTTAGCCATCCTCACCGCACGAGACGTTCGGTCCAGCCGTACAGTCCCTCGTCGGCTCGACTTCGTCGCGAACTCGCCGTTCCGTTTCCGTCGGCGTGATAGTGGGAGCGGCCGGATCCTGACCCGGCTGACATGCACAGACCTGACATCGCCTGACTGGCGTACCGTCACAATGTGCTGGGATGCGAGGATTTCGAGGTCCCGTCCCCTCACACGGATGCCTGGTTTCCAGCCAAGCACCGTCCCGTGCATGACGGATCGCATCGCTCCCGGGCCGGGTGCGACGGGCCGGTGGCGCCGTCCGGCGGTTCTCCGACATCGATGGGCAGAATATGGGAAGCGCGCCTGCCCCCGATTCACCATCGTGGTGCTGTGACTTCGACCCAGGAAACGACCCGCTCCCGCGGCGTCGGCGCCCCGCCCGGCCACTGGCGCCGGATGAGGGTGTGGGCCACGGCCCACGCCGTCGACGACTTCTACCAGGGCCTCGTGCCCGCCGCCGTCCCCTACTTCGTGCTGGAACGGCACTTCAGCTATGTCGAGGCCTCCGGGCTCGCGCTGGCCGCGACGCTGGGCAGTGCGCTGCCCCAGGTGCCGATCGGGCTGCTGGCCGACCGCCACCGGCTCCGCTGGATGGCACCGCTCGGGATCAGCCTGGCGGGCGTCGGGGCGGGCCTCTCCGGTCTGGCGCCCGCCTATCCGGCGGTGTTCGCGCTGCTGCTGCTCGCCGGTGTCGGCATCGCGATGTTCCACCCGCCCGCCGGACGCGACGCCCGCCGGGCGGCGGGCGGCAGCGCGACCGCGATGAGCTACTTCGCGGCCGGCGGAAGCGTCGGCTTCTTCGTCGGACCGGCACTGGTGACCCCGGCCCTGGACGGGCTCGGCATCGGCGCGACCGCGCTGTTCATCCCGCCGGCCGTCCTCATGGGCTTCGTCCTGCTGCGCCACCACACCCGCACGGCGGAGACCGCGGTGCGGAAGGCCGGGCCGCGCGGCAAGGACCAGCCGGGGCGCTTCGCCGCGCTGACCGCGGTCGAGGTCGCCCGGTCCACGGTCTCGACCGGTCTGAACACCTTCATCTCGCTGTACTGGATCCGCCACCTCGGCGCGGGCAGCGGACTCGGCGGGACCGCCCTGACCCTCGAACTCGGCGGCGGTGTGCTCGGCACCCTGCTCGGCGGACGGCTCGCCGACCGCATCGGCATGGTGCGTACCGTGCAGATCGGGAACGCCGCCATGCTGCCCGCCCTGTGGGCCATGCTGGCCTGCGACGACAAGTACGCGGCCCTTCCGCTGGCCCTGCTCGTCGGTCTGATCTCGAACATCCCGTTCGCCGTGCTGATCAAGCTGGGCCAGGACTACCTGCCCAGCCGTCCGGGGACCGCGGCCGGTGTCACCCTCGGCCTGGCCGTGAGCGCCGGCGGGCTCTTCATGCCCCTGCTGGGCCTCGTCGCGGGCCACCACGGACCGCGCGGCGCGCTCGTGGTCCTCGCCGTCGTCCCGGTCCTCGCCATCCTGCTCTCCACCGCGCTGCGCGAACCGGCGCACGACCCGGCGGACGAGCCGGCGCACGAGCCGGGCCCCGGTGGACCCGGCGCACCAGCCCCCGGAGCGGCCCCCCGGTGACCGGGTGACCGGGTGAGCGCCGCGCCGCCGCGGAGCCGTACGGGCGCGGCCACCTGCCCCGCCGGCGCCGGGCCCCACGCCCCGCACCGACAAGACCTATCCTTCCCCTCGATGTCCGAGATCCGACACCAGCCGGTCGCGCCGACCAGCACCCAGTCCCGCGCGGGCGGCGACGTCATCGACCGCCACCGCCACGACGACCACCAGCTGATCTACGTCAGCTCGGGCGTCCTCGCGATCCGCACCGAGCACGGCTCCTGGATCGCGCCGAACGACCGGGCCCTGTGGATCCCGGCGCACACCTGGCACGAGCACCGCTTCTACGGCCGCAGCCGCTTCCACACCGTCGGCTTCCCGGCCGGTGACCCCAAGCCCGTGCTCGACGCGCGGACACCGGCCGTGGTCGCCGTCGACGCCCTCGTACGCGAACTGCTGATCGCCCTCACCAGCCCCGACCTCACCCGCGCCGAGACCCGCCACATCGAGGCGGTCCTGCGTGACCGGCTCCGCCGGGTCGCGGAGCAGCCGATCATGCTGCCCGTGCCGCGGGACCGGCGGCTGGCCCAGGTCTGCCGACTGGTGGAGGCCGATCTGAGCCGCCCGTACACCCTCGCCGAACTCGCCCGCCACGCCCACGTCGGCGAACGCACCCTGTCCCGGCTGTTCCGCGAGGAGTTCGGTATGACCTACCCCCAGTGGCGCACCCGCGTCCGCCTCTTCCACGCCATGGTGATGCTCGCCGAGGACGCCACCGTCACCGACACCGCCCACGCCTGCGGCTGGGCATCCGCCAGTGCCTTCGTCGACATCTTCGCCCAGGCCATGGGCACCACACCCGGGACGTACCGCGCGGGTGTGTTCGGCCCGCGGGAGCGGTGAGCGTGCCGGGCGCGGTGTCCCGGCGTCCGTGGGCTCAGCGCAGCGCGGCCACCAGCGCGTCGCTCGCCGAGCACCACAACTGCCGTGCCTCGGTGAATCCTTGCTCCCGCAGCGTGTCCAGGTGCCAGCTCGTGGCCGTGGGACGGTCGGGCAGCGCACCGGCGGGGCGGGGCTCGCGCGGATCGCCGAGCAGGGCGAAGCGGCGGGCCGCCGGTCCGGCGAGGACGGGATCGTCCGCGACACGGCTCCACCAGTCGACCCAGTCGAGGGCGCCCTCGCGCCGCCGCCGCTCCCGGCCCTCCAGCAGCAGGGCGTGCAGGGCCGCGTTGAGCCGGGGCGCCGACTCGTCGCACATGTGGTCGGCGTTGAGGAACACACCGCCCTCGCGCACCAGTGAGGCCAGGCTGCCGTAGAGGCGGCGGAGCGGTCCGGTGTCCAGCCAGTGCAGGGCGGTGGCGGTCACGACGGCGTCGAACGAGGCGACGGGCAGCCGCGCGGTCCAGTCCGGGTCGGTGAGGTCGGCCTCGGCGAAGGTGACACGCCCGTCATCGGCGAAGTGGCCGCGGGCGATGGTCAGCAGCGCCGGATCGATGTCCACGCAGACGGTACGGGCGCCGGGGAGCCGCCGCAGCAGCCGGTCGGAGATGCTGCCCGTGCCGCAGGCCAGGTCCAGGACGAGCGGAGTACGGCCCGCCACGGCCTCGACCGCGTCGATCATGACGCGGAAGCGCTCCTCCCGGTCCGGCATGTACCACTCCTGCTGGCGGTCCCAGCTCGTCTGCCACCGCTGCCAGTCGGACGCGGTCGAGGTGGTGGTCATGGGTGGGGGTGTTCCTTTCGCTGGACGCCGGACGGGGCCGGTTCGACGGGCGCCGTGCCCGCGGTGCCCAGGTGCCGGGACCGCAGCAGCAGGCGGGTGGTCTCGGAGCGCGGGGCGGACAGGACCGTACGGCTGTCGCCAGATTCCACGACGCGGCCCGCGTCGAGGACGACCAGGTCGTCGGCCAGCCGCTCCACGAGCGTGAGATCGTGGCCGATCCACAGCACGGCCGTGTCGCTCCGCTCGCGCAGGCGGCCGAGCTCCGCGGTCACGAGTCCGGTGCTGACGGCATCGAGCGCCGTGGTGATCTCGTCGCAGACCAGCACATCGGGCTCGGCGAGCAACGCCCGTGCCAGCGCGGCCCGTTGCAGCTCCCCGCCCGACAGCGAGGCGGCGTGCCGCGTGGTCTGCTCCGGGGTGAGGCCGAGCCGCTCCCACACCTGCCGGGCCCGCCGTTCCGCCTCCGCCGCCGTCAGGCCGCGCAGGCGTACGGCGGTGCGGGCGACCTGTTCCAGGACGGTGCGCCGCTCGTCGAAGGAGTTCCGCACCTCCTGCCAGACGTACTGCACACCCCGGATCTGCCGGGCCGTGCGGTGGCGCAGCACGGGCAGCGGCGAGCCGCGGAAGGCGAGGTGCCCCCGATGGCGTTCGTGCAGTCCGGCGAGGCAGCGCGCGAGCACGGTCTTGCCGCTGCCCGAGGGCCCGACGACGCCGGTGCAGCCGCCTTCGGATACCCGCACGGACACCTCGCGCAGGACCTCGCCCCGGCCGCCCGGCCGCAGCCACGCGGTCAGGTCCCGCGCCTCCAGCACCGCTCCGGCGCCCGCGGCGGGGGCCCGCGCCGGGGGAGCGGCGGGCGAGGGCGGTGCCTCCGGGAGCGGCGGGAGGACGTCCGCGGTGGGGCCCGAGGCGGCGACCCGGCCGCGTTCGAGGACCACGGCGCGGCCCGCCACCGCCCGTACCAGCTCGTGGTCGTGACTGAGCAGCAGCAGCGCGTACCCCTCGGCGGCCAGCCGCGTCAGCTGCCCGGCCAGCCGCAGCCGCGCCACCGTGTCCAGACCGGTGCTGGGCTCGTCGAGGACCAGCACCCGGGGGCCGCAGACGAGCACCTGGGCGAGCGCGACACGCTGTCGCTGGCCGCCGGAGAACTGGTGCGGGAAGCGGCGCCGCAGGGCCGGCTCGTCCGGCAGCCCGGCGCTGTGCAGCGCTTCGGCGGCGTACCGGACGGCGACGGCCCGGCCGCGGGCGTCCGGCCGGTGCAGACGGGCGAGTTCGGTGAGGACCGAGCCGATGCGCCGGGCCGGATTGAGGGCGTGGGCCGGGTGCTGGGGCATGTAGCAGACGACCCGGCCGCGGACGTCCCGTCCGGCGCCCGTCGGTCCGCCGGCCCCCACCACCGGGACGCCCGCGACCCGTACCGTGCCGCTCAGCCGTACACCGGGCGCCGCCTCGCCCAGCAGGGCCAGCGCCGCGGTGGTCTTGCCGCTGCCGGAAGGTCCCACCAGGGCGGTCACCGTGCCCGGAGCGACCGTGAGGCCGACGCCGTCCAGGAGCCGGGCCGTCCCGGCGTGTGCCGTCAGGCCGCTGACCTCGATCACCGGTTCCACGGCACCGCCTTCCCGCCGCCCGTCCGCGCACCGGACCGCGCCGCGTGCGGCAGCAGCCCGTCCGCCAGCAGATTGGCGCCCACGGTGAACATCACCAGCATCAGGGTCGGCGCCAGCACCGCCCACGGCTGCACGAACAGCGCCTCCCGGCTCGCGGCGATCACCACGCCCCAGTCCGGCGAGGTCGGATCGAGACCGAGACCGAGGAAGTTGGCGGCGGCCACGGTGAAGACCGCGCCGCCGACGCGCGTCCCGGCATCGGCGGCGGCCACCGGCAGCACGGCCCGCCCGACGTGCTGGACGAGGACGCGCGCCGCCGACTCGCCCTGGAGCCGCATCGCCTCGGCCACGGGACCGCTGGCGGCGTCCAGGGCCGCCGCACGCAGCAACCGGGCGACGGCGGGCACGTTCAGGGCGGCCACCGCCAGTGCCACCGCGACCGGATGCCCCCGCCAGCCGACCCCCACCACGCTGATCACCAGCAGCGAGGGCAGCGGCAGCAGCAGTTCCACCGGCCTCATCAGCAGGTCGTCCAGCAGGCGGCTGCGGGCCGCCGCGGCGGTCAGACCGAGCGCGCCGCCCACGGCGACGGCCAGCGCCACCGCGGCACAGGCCACGCCCAGGGCGCTGGCCCCGCCGCGCAGCACCAGGGTCAGCACGTCCCGGCCCAGGGCGTCCGTCCCCAGCGGATGGCCGTCGCCGAGGGCGTAGGGCATGCCGTCGGACGGGATGCCCGGGTCCGTCACCAGCGGACCGACGACCGCGGCGGTGACCGGCAGCGCCAGCAGCAGCGCGCCCCCGGCCGCCCGGCGGCCCCCGGACCGTCCGCGGGCACTCATCGCAGTACCTCCGTACGGGGAGCCAGGCGCTGGCCGACGAGATCGGCGGCCAGGTTGAGCAGGCACGCCACCGCCGCCAGGGCCAGGGTGAGGGCCTGCACGGTGGGTACGTCGCGGTTCTGCACGGCCGCGACCAGTGCCGTGGCGGTGCCCGGGACGGCGAAGACCGCTTCGACGACGAGCACACCGCCCAGCAACTGGTCACCGGTGCGGGCCAGTTCCTGTACGCCGGGGACCGCCGCGTTGGGCAGGACGTGCCGCAGCACCAGCCGGGCGGGCGGCACACCGAGCCGCCGGGCCTGCACCGCGTAGCCGGAGTGCAGCGCGGTGACGGTGCCGGCCCGGATCTGCCGGGACAGCACGCACACGGTGCGGGCCAGCAGCACCGCCACCGGCAGCACGAACAGCTCCGGCCGCCGCCACCACACGCCGTCCGCGCCGATCCAGGTCGACGGCAGCCATCCGAGGCGCAGCGAGAAGACACCGACCAGCAGCAGCGCCAGCACGAAGTCCGGTACGGAGGTGAGCGCCAGCGTCACAGCGGACACCACGCGGTCCGTCCTGCTGCCCGCCCGCAGCCCCGTCAGCAGTCCGAGCGCGACGGCCAGCGGCACCAGCAGCACGACCGTGGCGGCGGCCAGCGCCGCCGTCACCGGGACCGACGACGACAGCACCGCACCGACCGGGCCACCGCCGACCAGCGACGTGCCGAGGTCACCGGTGAGCAGGCCGTGCGCCCAGTCGGCGAACCGCTCGGCGAGCGGCCGGTCGAGCCCCATCTGCTCCCGCAACTGGGCCACTTGGCCGAGCCCGGCCTGTTCGTTGAAGTCGACGGTGGCCGCGTCCCCCGGCAGCAGATCGGTCAGCAGAAAGACGATGACACTGAGCGCGGCGAGCTGGACGAGCGTCCACCCGCACCGCCGCAGGGCATGGCGCAGCACCCGTGCTCAGCCCAGCCACACCGTGTCGAACCGCGCCCAGTCCACCGTGTTGGGCGGCGCCTCCCGCACACCCCGCACGGTGCGGGACACGGCGTTCAGCCACTCCGGATGCCCCCACAGCACCAGACCGCCCCGGTCGCGCAGCGTCGTCTGCACCGCGCGGTACCGCTCGGTGCGCCTGCCGTCGTCCGCCACGGCCCGTGCGGCGGTGAACGCCTCGTCGAAGTCCCGGTGCCTCCAGGCCGTCGCGTTCTGCGGGGCGTCGCTCAGCAGCCGCTCGCTGAGGTAGGTCGGGATGGTCATGGCACCGCACCGGTGGTTGGTGACGGTGCCCTTGCTCAGCACGTCGGTGAAGTACGACTCCGGCGGCCCGTCGACGACCTCCACCCTCAGCCCTGCCTCACCGGCCTGCTCGGTGAACAGGTGGGCGGCCTGCGCGAATCCGTCTGCCGCCGTGGAGGTGTAGAAGGTCACCTTCTTGTTGTACAGACCGGTGCGCCTGAGCAGCCGCCGCGCCTCGGCCACGTCCCGCTCGCGCTGCTCGAGACCGTCCGGGTAGTACGTGTAGCCCTTGCCGTACACGTCGTTGCCGATCTCGGCGCGGCCCGAGCAGACCACGTCCACCAGCCGCCTGCGGTCCACGAGGAGCTTGACGGCCATCGCCGCCTGCGGGTCGTCGAACGGCGCCCGGTCCGTCTTCAGCGCGAAGCCCTGGACCCCGCTGCGTCTGGTCGCCACCACCCGTACCCGGCTGTCGTGCTGCACCGTACGGGCGAAGGTCGGCGTCATCTCGTGCGCGAAGTGCACCTCCCCGCTGCGTACCGCGGCGGCGCGCGCCTCGGTCTCGGCGGACAGGATCCGCACCTCGTCCAGGTGCGGGGCGCCGTTCCAGTGGCCGTCGAAGCGGCGCCCGGTGAACTCGCGTCCCGCGGTGAAGGAGACGAACCGGAACGGGCCGGTGCCGACGGGGTGGCGCGGGTCGTTCCAGCCGTCGCGGACGACGGGTGTGCCGGTCATCGCCAACTGGCCGGGCAGTTCGGCGTTCGGCCGGGTGAGCGCGATCTCCACACTCCGTCGGCCCACCTTGCGGCAGTTGGGCAGATCGATGTGGGCCAGGGAGTTCTTCGCCAGATGGTCGGCGGCGCGCGGGTCGAGGATCCGGGAGAGGCTGTACAGCACGTCGTCCGGGGTGAGGGCGTGCCCGTCGTGGAACCGCGCCTCCCGCAGCTCGAACCGCCACACCCGGGCCTCGGCGTCGCTCGACCAGGAGCGGGCCAGCCGCGGCACCGGCCGCAGCGTGGAGTCGAGTTCGACGAGTTTGTCGAAGACGGCCTTGTGCCGGGCGATGTCGACGAACTGCCGCTGCGCGTGCGGGTCCATCGTCTCCTTCACCCCCGCACCCGGAAAGGCCGCGCGCAACGTCCCGCCCTTCTTCGGCGAGGAGGACCCGGAGTCCGCGGCCGAGCAGCCGGTGAGCAGCCCGGCGCCTGCCGCGGCCGCCGCGGTGAGCACACTCCGGCGGGTGGGGGTGACCGGCATGTGGACGTCCCTTTCAGCCTGTTGCTCCAGAACCACGGCACACGCATCCAATAAGCAATTGCAACGATCATGCAATAGTGGACGGTGTGGGACTGGTCACGCGGGCGACGCGGCGACCGGTCAGGAGGGCGACCCGGCGACCGCGCCACCCGCCGCCGGAACCGACGGCCCGGCGCGGCCCGGCGGGGCCCGGCCCCAGGTTGTCCGCTGCGCGACACTGCCCGTCCTGGTACGTCATTTCCGTCGGACCGGCCGGCCCCTAGCGTGATCGGTGCGGCACCGGCCCCCACCCCACGGCGGTGTCCCCGCATCCGCATCCCATACCCGCCCACCAGGGGGAACCCATGCCTTGACCGCGACCGACACCCGCGGAACACCACCCGTCGACATGCCACGCCGCCCCGGCACGGTGCTGTTCATGGTCTGTGCCGCGATCTTCATGCTGATGCTCGACGCGACCGTCGTCACCGCGGCACTCGCCGACATCCGCACGCGGTTCGACGCCTCCATCGACGGCCTCCAGTGGGTCGTCGACGCCTACTCGATCCCGCTGGCCGGCCTCCTGCTGACCTTCGCCACACTCGGCGACCGGTTCGGACGCAAGCGCGTGTTCCTGGCCGGCATGGCCGTGTTCACCGGCGCGTCGCTGGCCCTCACCCTCGCCGGCGGCATCGTGCAGCTCGACATCCTGCGCGCGGTGCAGAGCGTCGGTGCGGCCATGCTCTTCGCCACCGCGCTGCCCCTGCTGTCGGCCGCCTTCCCCGAGCCCGCCGCACGGGCGAAGGCGATCGGCGTCTACGGCGCGCCGAAGTACGCGGCGGGAGTGGTGCCGAGCTCCCGCCGGAACGCGGCGATGAAGGCGCTCGCGGTCCGGTAGCCGACCGCGCGAGCGACCCGCGCGATCGGCTGTCCCGCGCCCAGCAGCGGCAGCGCGGCATCGAGCCGCCGAAGCGTCCGCCGGCTCGCGAAACCCACCCCGGTCTCCGCGCGGAACCGGCGCGAGAGCGTACGCGCCGACGCCCCCACCTCCTGGCTCCACTCCTCCAGATCCCGGGAGCCGGCCGGATCCGCACGGATGGCGAGCGCCACCCGCAGCGCCAGCGGGTCGTCGGGAAGGATGACCGGCAGGGTCGCGACCGGCACGGGCTCCAGCAGGTCCCACAGCACCGCGGTGGCCCGCGTCCGCCGGTCCCCGGTGCCGACACCGCCGTCCAGCTCCATCAGGTAGGACAGCAGCGGCCCCACCAGCCCGGTGGCGTCGACGATCGTCGGGGAAACCCACCGGAGCGGGCAGCCGTCCGGTTCGAAGTACAGCGAGAGCATCGCGCCCGACGCGCCGGGCAGGACCCCGTGCTCCACCCCACCGGGGATCCACAGGGCGCGCGACCGCTGAACGACCCAGCGGAAGTCACCCGCCCCCATCGTCAGCACACCGTCCGGCGCCCAGGCCAACTGGTGCTGCGGATGGCTGTGCGTGGGCAGTCCGCCGCCCGCCGCGAGCGGGATGACGATGCCCGCACGCTCCTCATAGCTGATGCTGATACGCCCCGTGCCGCCCACGACAGCCCACCCTACGCCGGGCACTTCGGCGCGGCGCCCGCACGAGACCTTGCCCCGGCCCATCCCGCACGGGAATGATCGACGACCATGCGTCCCGACGAACTCAGCCCCCGCGAGAGCCGGTTGTGGCACGCCTTCGCCCACGGCGGCACCGTCGACGTCCGCGACGGCCCACCCGCTCACGACCCGGAGATACGGGCCGAGGCCGTCGCCGCGCTGCTGACGGGCGCCGGTGCCGCCCCCGCCCCCGGCGACCGCCCGGCGCTGCGCCTGAGGGGAGCCCGTGTCACCGGCCGGCTGGACCTGCGCTTCGCCGAGATCACGGCACCCGTCGTCCTGGACGAGTGCGCCTTCGACGAAGTGCCCCTGCTCCAGGGCGCGAGCCTGCGCGACCTCACCCTCACCGGCTGCGCCCTGCCGGGCCTCGCCGCCGACACGGCCAGGATCGACGGCCGGCTGGTCCTGTCCCGCTCCCGCCTGACCGGACCCCTCGTCCTCACCCGCGCCCAGATCCACAGCGACCTGGACCTCCGCGAAGCCGTGATCACCGCACCCGGCGCCGTGGCGATCTCCGCGGTGCGCCTCACCACGGGCGGCGACGTCCTGTGCACCGGTCTCACCGTCCGGGGCGCGTTCCGGCTCACCGGCGCCGCCCTGTCGGGCGAGTTGGACCTGGAGCGCGCCACGCTCAGCAACCCGGGCGGCCACGCCCTCGACGCCTACCACGTCCAGGTCACCGAGGACTTCACCTGCCATCCGGGCTTCAGCGCCGAAGGACGGGTCATCCTCTCCGGCGCCACGGTCGCGGCGGCGATCGGCTTCTGCGGCGCCCGGCTGGACAACGCCGGTGACATCGCGCTGGAGGCCGTCGACGTCAGCGTCGCCCGCAACTTCGACCTCGGCCTGGGCCTCACCGTGAACGGCGGCGTCACGCTCGACGGCAGCCGCATCGGTACCCGGCTCAGCCTCCGGGACGCCACACTGACCAACCCCGGCGGCACCGCCCTCTCCCTCCGGCTCACCCAGGCCCGCGAGACCGACCTGCGCACCCGGCGGCCGGCCGAGGGCGCCGTCGACGCGAGCAACGCCCACCTGGGCACCCTCTACGACACCCCGGCCACCTGGCCCGCCGACCTGCGGCTGGCCGACACCGCCTACACGGCCCTCGCCGCCCCGCTGACGGCCGCCGAACGGCTCCGCTGGCTCCGGCGCGGCAGCGACGGCTACCATCCGCAGCCCTACGAACAGCTCGCGGCGGCCTACCGCCGGCTCGGGCACGAGGACGAGGCACGCACGGTCCTGCTCGCCAAGCAGCGCCGTCGCCGCTCCCTGCTGCCCCCGCACACCCGCCTGTGGGGCTACGTCCAGGACGCGACCATCGGCTACGGCTACCGTCCGCTCCGCGCCGGACTCTGGCTCCTGGCCCTGCTCTGCTGCGGCGCGCTCTTCTTCGGCGCCCACCACCCCGCGCCCCTGGAAGCGGGCAAGGCACCGCCGTTCAACGCCCTCTTCTACACCCTCGACCTGCTCATCCCGATCAGTGCCTTCGGCCAGGAGACCGCCTTCGCCCCCCGGGGCACCGGCCAGTGGCTCGCCTACGCGCTGACCGCGGCGGGCTGGATCCTGGCCACCACCACCGCCACCGGCATCTCCCGGTCGATCAGCCGCCAGTGACCGACCCGCCCCGGTGCCGCGGCACCCCAGGTCACCGGGCGCGGCGCGCGGCCCACAGCGGCAGCCGCTCGAAGAACGCCACGGCCTCCTCGCGCCACCGCGGCCGCCAGCCCGCCGCGACCGAGGCCGCCTCCTCGGCGAGCCGGTTGAGGTCCGCGCGCATCCGCTCGTCGACCCCGTGCCGACGGGCGATGTCACGGACCTGTCCGACCGTCTCCGGGCGGCAGCCGGGACCGGCGAGCGCGGCCTCCACGACCTCCCGCTCGCGGCCGGTCGCCGCTGCCAGGACCGCGCACACCGCGTAACTGCGGCGTCCCTCCCGGAGATCCGACCCGGCCGGTTTGCCGACCGTGTCGGAGTCCGCGAACAGGTCCAGGTAGTCGTCGCGCAGTTGTCCGCCGATCCCCACCAGCGTCGCGTACCGCGAGAGGTCCTTGTCATGGGCGGCAGGATCCGCGCCCGCCGCGAGCAGACCCAGCCGCAGCGGGGCGAGCACCGAGTACCGGGCGCTCTTGTACTCGGACACCAGGTCCAGCATCTCCCGGTCGGGAACCGGGCCGAAGTCCCGTTCCAGGTCCAGGATCTGACCGGCGACCGTGTCGGCCCCCGCCGTCGCCTGGACGGCCGCCATCGCCTGCCGCAGCTCGGGGGAGACGGGCGCGGTCAGCAGGACCCGCAGCGACAGGAACGCGGCCAGGTCCCCGGCCAGGACCGCCAGCCCCAGGGCCGTCTGCGGCCGGCCGGGGAAGCGCTCGCGGTACGCGTAGTACACCGACGGAGCCCCCCGGCGCACGGGGGAGTCGTCGATGATGTCGTCGTGGATCAGCCCGTGCGTGTGCAGCAACTCCATGCTGAGCGCGGCCTCCTCCAGCCCGGCCACGGCCTCGGGGGTCACCAGCCGGGCCGCCTCGTACAGCAGGGCGACCCGCAGCCGCTTCCCGCCGCGCAACGACATGTCCCGCACCAGCTCCAGCGCCTCGGGCACGAACACCCCGCGCGAGGGCCGCTCCCGGGCGACCGTGTCGAAGTAGCGCGCGAACCCGGCGTCGAAGCGGTCCCGGTGGCCGGTGAGCCGCTCGCGGACACCGGTCTCGTTCCCAGTGGTCATCGTTCTCCCCGGGTCGGTGGGCCGAAGCAGAGTGGCGCCGGTCGGCACCACCGGCCCGCATTCAACACCACCCGTCCTCTCAGGCCCGCACGTCCGGTGCCGGGCTCTCGTGGGTGGCGGCCCAGGAGGCGAGCAGACGCAGGGCCTCCTCGGACGCCGAGCCGGGCTCGGCGGCGTAGACGGTCATGGTCAGGCCGGGCTCGGCGGCCAGTTCGAGGCCCTCGTAGGCGAGCGTGACCTGACCGACGATGTCATGGTGGAAGTGCTTGGTCCCGGTGCCGTGGTGGCGGACGTCGTGAGCGCCCCACCGGGTACGGAACTCCTCGCTGCGGGTGGCCAGTTCACCGATGAGGTCGTGCAGGTCCCGGTCGTGGGGGTTGCGGCCCGCCTCGGTGCGCAGGATGGCCACGGTCACCGCGGCGAACATGTCCCAGTCGGGGTAGAAGCGGCGGGAGGCCGGGTCGAAGAACTGGAACCGGGCGAGGTTGGCCTGGTTGCCGGGGGTGGCGTAGAGGTCGCGGTGGAAGGCGCGGGCGAGCTGGTTCGTCGCCAGGACGTCCAGGCGGCCGTTGCGTACGAAGGCCGGTCCCGCCGTGACGGCGTCCAGCGTCCACTGGAGGCTGCGGTGGATCTTCCACCGGTCCCCGGTGCGCCGACGGCGCGGGCGGGCCAGGACGTCGGTGCCGTCCGCCGCCTGGGCGAGGTTCAGCAGATGGGCGCGCTCGGCGTCGTCCAGCCGCAGCACGCGGGCCACGGACTCCAGGACGGCAGGGGAGACCCCGGCGAGGCTGCCGCGTTCGAGCTTGGCGTAGTACTCGACGCTCATGTCGGCCAGGGCCGCGACCTCACTGCGGCGCAGGCCCGGCACCCGGCGCCGGGGTCCTTCGGGCAGGCCGGCCTGCCCGGGGCTGATCCTGGCGCGCCGCGAGGTCAGGAAGTCGCGGACCTCATCACGGTTGTCCATGCCTCGACGGTACGTCCCGCGGGCCCCCTGAGCGATGTACTGCCGGTACACCCTTCACCGGTGACTCGCTTCCCGCCCGGAGCAGCGGTTTCCTGGAAGGGACGGCACCCGGCGCCCACCGGTCCGAGCGGCGAGTTCCGCTCGGACCTGTGGCCGTACCACGAAGCCGACCCGTCCGACCCGACAGGAAGCACCCAATGGAACTCATCGATCCCCAGCCCACCAGCAAGGCACCCGCGGACTGGTTCACCGGAGACGTGTGGTGGGACGTCATCGTCGCCGGCCGGGAACCCTCCCGGATGCGGGCCAACCTCGTCCGCTTCGCCCCCGGCGCCCGGACCCACTGGCACGCGCACGCCGTGGGCCAGACCCTCTACGTTGTCTCCGGCATCGCCCTGATCGGCACCCAGGACGGCACCGTCCTGGAAGCCCACCCCGGCCGGACCGTCGCCTGCCCGCCCGGCGAGGAGCACTGGCACGGCGCCGCCCCCGACCGCTTCATGGAGCACATCGCCCTGTGGGAAGGCACGGGTGACGACACCCCGGAGACCCGGTGGGCCGAGGCTGTGACGGAGGAGCAGTACGGCGGGGAGCGTCAGAAGAAGTAGGGACGGGATGGCTGAATCGTGACCTTGGCGCCGGGGAAGAGGGCTTGGTGGGGAGCTGGAAGCAGATCCTCGGAGTTGTGCTCCGGATAGAGGTGAACCGTGCGTACCTGCGGGCAGCAGCGGGACAGCGGGGTGAGGTCGGTGTCGTGCCGGACGTTCAGGACCTGTACGGCTTCGACCGTGGGCAGTCGCGGGGCGTGCGCGAGCCCGGAGAGGTGTTCCGTCCTGATGCACAGCCCGGTGAGGCGCGGCAGCCTGGCGGCCTCGGCCCAGTCCCCCGGGGTGAGGCCGCCGATGACGTCATGTACCTCGAGGCTGGTCAGCTCGGGCCATGCGCTCAGACCGCGTAGCCCGTGCTCGCTGAGGGCCTCGCCCTCCAGAGCCAGCCGGGTGAACGGGGCGTCCTGCGGCAGGGCGGCCAACCCGTGCGGCAGGTGTGTCGCGATGGTGGCGCTACGGAGTGTGCGGAGGCGGCCCAGCCCCTTCACCCCGCCGATCTCCCTCACGTAGAGGGACGTCAAGCCCATCTCCGCCAGTGGCGAGAGGTCTTCCACCGCCGGGCAGTACGACAGGTTCAGGTCGCGGGCCGAGGACAAGGAGGGCAGCGGACGCAGATCGCGCAGCACCGTGTTCTGGTAGAGGCCGATGTGCTCCACCCGCTCGGGCAGAGCACGCCGGATGTCCGCGAGGGTGTGGTCGCCTGCCACGCCGATACGGAGCCGATCACCGAGGCGTGGCAGAGCCCTCACTTGGGCGGCCGAATCGGCGAAGACGAAGAAGTCACTGCTGTCCACATGGGCCAGCACCTCGTCGGCGTACATCTCCGCGTCGAAGAATCCCCACGCCCGCATCAGATTGACCCGGACCCGCACGGCGGCATGCCCCCGGAACCGCGCCAGCACCGGCACCGCCGCATCCGTCCCGATCAGCGCGGCCGTCGCGGTCACCGCC
Source organism: Streptomyces sp. PL-25 (assembly GCF_058344915.1). Classification (NCBI taxonomy): domain Bacteria; kingdom Bacillati; phylum Actinomycetota; class Actinomycetes; order Kitasatosporales; family Streptomycetaceae; genus Streptomyces; species Streptomyces sp. PL-25. The sequence goes on along the minus strand of NZ_CP136997.1, from coordinate 121,327 downwards.
TCGGCCTCCTCGTCCGACAGCCCCTGCGGACCCGGCAGCAGCTCCAGGACCAGCGGCCCGGCCTCGGCCAGTTCCTTGACGTCGGATTCCGTGCGGGGCGGCAGCAGGGTGGCCGTCACCTCCTCGACCCGGCGCCGCACCGCAGGGTCCAGCTCCGTGGCGTGTTCCAGGCACGCGAGGGCCAGCAGGAGCACCCGCTTGTCCGAGGAGGCCGTCAACAGGTCCAGCAGCTCGGCCCGTTCACGTGGCCGGGCCTGCGCCACCGCCATCCGGATCACGTCCGACCACTGGTCGTCGGCCGCGTGCTCGGCCAGCAGGCCGAAGTCACCGGCCTCCACGGCCGCCCGTGCCCCCAGGTGGTCCTGGAACGTGCGGTGCACGAAGTGGACCGTCTCCGGCGCGGGGGAGAGCAGCAGTCCGGTGCGGACCAGGAAGTGGCGCAGCACGGCGCCCGCGTCCCCGAGCACCTGGGCGGCCGGGACCGCCGGGAGCCCCTGCGCGATGATGTGCTCCGCCCGGCTCCGGTCCAGCTCCGTACGGCCGTTGCGGATGAGCCAGTGGGCGAGCCGCTGGAGGAGCTGCAACTGCGGCTCCTCGCTCAACTCGGGTGTCGTCATGTCCCGTTCACGGTCGCGGCGCACCAGCAGCATGGAGAGTGCGGAGTCGTACAACTCCTTGCGGCCGTGCGGGAGGTAGCCGCGCCGATCGCGGTGCAGGGCGCAGATGAGGCCGCACATCAGCGGGTTGGTGGCGAGGCGGCCCAGGTCGGGCTTGGTGCGGACCGCGTCGCGCAACTGGGCCTCGTAGGAGGTGAGAAGGGCGTCGTCGTCGGGTGCGCCGGTGATGGCCGCCCGGTGCCAGCGCCGGATGAAGGAGGCCACGTCCGACGGGCTCATCGAGGACAGGCCGAGTTCGGTGAACCCGTCGGCGCCGAGCCAGTCCTCGCGCACGGCCGGGGGACGCGAGGTGACGAGCCAGCGGTTGCCGGGATACGCCTCCACCAGGTCGCGCAGCCAGGTCCGGGCGCGCTCGCGTTCGGACTCCGGGACCTCGTCTAGACCGTCCACCAGGACGAGGCCGCGCCCGCCGGACAGGACGCGGTGCTCCCAGCCCTCCGGCTGGGTGCCGGACAGCGGGCAGCCGACCGAGGCGAGGAAGCGCGCGGGGGAGGGGAGGCGTTCGCCGTGCCGGGTGAGGGTGCGCAGCGGGAGCACGAAGGGGATCCGGCCGGTGAGGTAGGCCATGTCGTCCGTGGGGCCGGTCGCCGCGGACACCGCGAGCCACTGGATCAGCGTGGTCTTGCCCGAGCCCGCGACTCCGCGCAGCAGCACTCGCTCATGGCTGCTCAGCGCCTGGTCGGCGGGGAGGGGGACGCGGGAGGGAGGCACCGGCCCGAGGTCGCGGTCGCGTTCCTCCGCGTGCCCGATCACGTTCAGGCTGAGGTAGGCGGCGTCGAGCGGCCAGCGGTCCGGCGAGTTGCTGAGATCGATGCCGTAGATCGTGAGCTTGCCGTGCTTGGTGGCGAGGTGGTCCAGGTAGGCGCGCTCGAACGTGGTGTCGCGGGCGTCGGGGCGCGGGGCGCGGGCCAGCAGTTCGTCGACCTTGGCGATGAGATCGGCCTGAGACCGGGTCTGCTCCACCAGGGTGCGCGCCACGAAGGTGGAACGGCGGGTGAAGAACTCCAGGATCTGTAGACAGGCCCATTCCGTCGCGGAGTCGAGGAAGACCTGGGCGTCGGCCGACAGCCCGTCCGGTGAAGACCCTTGATGGCCCTGATGGCCCTGTTGGCGCAGTCTGCGCGCCAGTTCGCGGTGGCCGAGCCGTACGGCCTGGACATCGTCCATGTCCAGGTCACCGAGGGCGAGCAGCCGCCGGGCCAGCGCGTCCGCCACGGCGACCCGCTCGCGGCTGCGGAACGGGCGTTCGCCGGGTGAGTCGATCGCCTGCTGGACCAGGTGCTCCGCGAGCTTGTGCACGTCCTTCTCGCCCAGCGCGCGCTTCTCGCCGCGGAAGGAGACCAGGTCCTTGAGCCGCACAGGTCTGTCGACCAGGCCGGCACCCGGACCGTCCGCCACGAACAGTTTCCTGATCAGTGAGCCGACCAGGCCGGAGACCAGTTTGCCTCCGAGTACCGCGGGCTCCATCCGCCACCCACCCCCGTGCGCAGTGCGTACGGACCGAGCCTAGGGGCGGCCGGGGACACCTGTCCCCGGTACACCGGAATCCGCACCGGCCGGGTGTGCGGGGCCCCCCTTCCCCGGCACTTGTCCGACCAGGTATCTTGCATCGCATGGAACCAGGTGATTCGACCAAGCAGGCTCGGGCGGCCGCCCAGCTGCGCAAGGGGGTCCTGGAGTACTGCGTACTCGCCCTGATGCGGGACCGTCCCCGCTACGGCGTGGAGCTCCTGCACGCCCTGGAGGACTCCGGCGCCCTCGCCACCAGCCAGGGCACCGTCTACCCCCTGCTCTCCCGGCTGCGCCGCGACGACCTGGTCACCACCACCTGGCAGGAGTCCGCGTCGGGGCCGCCCCGCCGCTACTACGCGCTCACCGACAGCGGGCGGGCCGCGCTCGACGAGTTCACCCATGTCTGGCCGGGCTTCCGCGACGCCGTCGACACCTTCCTGGCCACTTCGCACCACCCGCACCACCCCACCGGAGACCTCGCATGAAGACCACCGCCGACCCCGTACGCGACTACCTCGCCGCCGTCGAGCGCGAGGCCGGCGCGCTGCCCGCCGACCGCCGCCAGGAACTCCTCGCCGACCTCGCCGAACACATCGAGGTCACACGCGCCGAGCGCCCCGGTGTCGCCGTCGGCACGGTCCTGGCGGAGCTGGGTGACCCCCGTGCGATCGCGGCGACGGCACTGGCCGAGGCGGGGGAGCGGACCACCGGGGCGCAGGCCGCGGGCGGTGCCCCGACGCCCGCGCGGCGGGGCAAGGTGCACCCCCTCGTCCCGCTCGCGATGCTCACCCTGTCGCTGCCCTTCGTGATGGTCTTCCCCAGCCTGCCCGGCCCGCTGTTCGGTGTCCTGTTCCGCATCACCGGCGCGGTGCTCCTGTGCACCTCGGTGCACTGGACCGCCGTCCAGAAGTCCACCGGTGTCCTGGTCACCGCCGTCCTGCCGACGGCCGTCATCGCCACCTGGAACCTGTCGAGCGGCGGCCCGTCGGGCGGTGCCCCGGCCCTGGCGGCCAACCTGGCGATGCTCGCCCTGCTGACCGGCGCCGCGGCATGGCTCTGGCGGGTCCGCCGGCCCTGAGGTGTCGCTACAGCGGTGTTGCTACAGCCCGACCGGGTTGAGGTAGGTGGCCGGGTGGGTGGCGCCGTCCTGCTTGAGGATCTGGCCGCCGAACGGCCACTTCAGCGTGAAGTGCCGCGTCTCGTCCGGCGGCGTGACCAGGAACGTCGCCGGGACGAACTTCTCCTTCCGCGGCGTGGACGCGGCCACCGGGAGCAGGGTGATGCTGAAGTCCACCGTGTCGCCCCGCTCCAGGGTCATCTTCACGGGCTTCGCGGAGGACCGCACCAGCGACCAGGTGCCGTCGGTCTTCTGTGCTCCGACCATGTCGACGCCGGCGAAGCCGGACAGGGTGCAGGTGCGCTTGCTCCGGTTCGTGAACCAGATGTGCGCCTGCGTCTGCTTCTTGGTCTGCTTCATCTCCGGCGTCGCGTCCTCCCCGGTGGCGAAGCCGGCCTTGAGATCGGCGGTGTGGCAGCGGGTCGGCCGGGCCGCGGCGGGGGCGGCCGAGGCCGGGACGGCGGCTGCGGCGGTACCGGCGGCGACGACGGCCGCAAGGGCCACGGTGGTCAGTGTGCTCTTCATGGAGTTTCGCGTTCCCCTCGCAGGACGGACCGGCGCGCGAGGTCGGTGCGCGCCTGTGCACCTGAAGATGCGCGGCACCCGGAGGAGGTTCGGTGCCAGGAAGAACCTTTCGTGTGATCTCCGGACCCGATGGGAACGCTTGCTCCTCTGTCAAGCACTGGTGTTCCCATGGGAGTTGCGGGTGCCCCTGACGGAGGCGACCGGACGGATCGCGGCGCCTGACACGGACCCATGAGGCCGCGGTCGACGCCCCCCCGCCCTCAAGCTTCGCCGCCGGCCGGCCCGGCTGGTATTACTGAGGCATGCAGGAAGAGACCGCACGCTCCGCGATCGACACGTTCATCTCCGCGTTCAACGCCTCGGACGACAGCTATGTGACGGCCCTGCTCTCCCAGGCCCTGACCTCGGACGTGGTCTTCTGGGGGCCGTTGGGCCGCAGTGAAGGAATCGAGGCGGTCGAGCGGTTCGTGCTGGACATCCGACGCCACCCGGCCGGGGCCGGCACGATGGTGCGCTGCTCGGCGGTGGACATGCCTGACGAATGGGCCCGGTACCAGTGGGTCTTCACCACGCCCGACGGAGGCCCCCGTCTGGCGGGAACGGATGTCGTCCATCTGCGGCGGAGCCTCATCGACCAGGTCATCGTCTTCGCGGGGGAGATCGCGCCGGTCGCCTCCTGAGCCGTCCTTCTGCCGCTGTCCTTCTCCCGAACGTGCCTCGCCCTAGGAGCCGTTGCTGCGCGCCATGCGCGGGGACCGGGCCGACGGCTGGGCGCCGCGCTCGGTCTCGTCGCGCACCAGGAGGGAGAGCAGGGAGGCCACGGAGAGGCCGGCCTCAGCCGGGTGGCGCAGCACCTTGTCCGGCTCGATGCGGTAGGTGTTCGTGCGGCCGTCGCGGGTGCGGGAGAGGTAACCGGCCTCCTCCAGATCGGAGATGATCCGCTGGACGGCGCGCTCCGTCAGCCGGCAGTGGGCGGCGATGTCGCGGATCCGGACGTTCGGGTTGTCGGCGATGGCCGCCAGCACACGCGCGTGGTTGGTGATGAACGTCCAGCCGGTGTGGGATTCGGGTACGGCGACCATGCCCAGCATTTTAGAGCACGTCGTTTCCGGAACGCGGATACGTGACATACTTTTCGTGCAATGGCTGACCGGCTCCTGTGGAGGGAGGCGACAGTGAGGAGCCCGAGAGTGCCTTGGGAAGAGGCCCCGATGTCCGACATGACGAGTGCTGCCGGGCGGGGCGAGGGGGTGCCGGAGCGGACCGGCTCGCGCGCTTCGGCGGGAGCCGCGGTGATGCAGTACGAGCTGCGCGGGGTCCGGGTCGTCGTCATGCACGGTGCCTATGACCAGCACTCGATCGTACCCCTGGAGGAGGCGCTCGCCGCCGCGGCCGGGGAGTGCTCCCGAGTGGTCCTGGACGCCTCCGGCGTGAGGTTCGCCGACTCGTCCCTGCTCAACCTGATGCTCCGCACCCGCCGCTCCGTCGCCCTGCGGCTGGCCGCACCGCCGCCCCAGCTCCGGCGGCTCCTGGAGATCACGGGGGCCGACGCGGTGCTGGACACGCGGGCGACCGTGGAGGAAGCCGTCGGCGCGTAGGTCCGGCGGCGGGGCGGGCGCTCACTCGTCGAGCGCGCCCGTCATCGCGTCGAGGTCGGCGAGCAGCGCCGTGAGGCGGTCTTCGGGTATGTGTCTGATCATGCGTTTCTCGACGGCGTACACGGCGCCGCGGGCGGCGTGCAGGCGCTGCTGTCCGGCCGGAGTGAGGTGGACGGGCAGGGCGCGGCCGTGGTCGGTGGTGGCCGCCCGGGTGATGAGGCCGGCCTCTCTGAGGCCGCGCAGGACGACGTTGGCCGACTGCCGGGTGACGAAGGTGCCGCGTGCGAGGTCGGCGTTGGACAGGCCGGGCCGCTGATCGAGGAGTTCGAGGCAGGAGTACTGCGGGACGGTGAGGCCGTGCTCGCGCAGGGCCCTGTCCATGGCGCCGCGCAGCGCGGCCGCGGCACGTTTGAGGCGGTACCCCACATGCTCCGTCACGTCCTGGGCCGGGTGAGGCGGGGGCACGGCTGAGCGGTCATCCATGTCAGTATTTTGACATACCCGGAGCGGGCACCTACGGTCTCTTATGTCAAAGTCCTGACATTCACTTCCGGAGGAACCATGTCCGCCACCGTCGAAGGCCCCGATTTCATCGCTCTCCAGGTGAAGGACGTGCCCGCCGCGGCCGCCTTCTTCGAGGAGCGCCTCGGACTGCGCCGCGCGCCCGCCTCTCCGCCCGGCGCGGTGGTGTTCACCACCAGCCCGGTCGCGTTCGCGGTGCGCGAGCCGCTTCCGGGCGTCGACCTGGACGGCGGTGCCCGCCCCGGCCTGGGCGTGGCGCTGTGGCTGCGCGCCTCGGACGCGAGCGCGGTACGCGAACAACTGGTGCGGGCGGGCACGGAGGACGTCAGCCCCTTGCAGGACAGTCCGTTCGGCCCGATGTTCTCCTTCACCGGCCCCGAGGGATATCGGCTCACCGTGCACGGCGGCTGACCCGGAACACCTCGCAGAGCGGCCTCGGACACAGCGGAAAGGGGCCTTCCCTGGACGGGAGGCCCCTTTCCGAGGGTCGGGCGAAGGAAAGAAGGAAAAGGGATCTCAGTCCTTGAAGACGTCCTTGGTCTTCTCCTTGGCCTCACGGGCATCACCCAGGCTCTTCTCGGCCTTTCCCTCGGCGGTCATCCGCTCATTGCCGAGCGCCTTGCCCACGGCCTCCTTGGCCGCGCCCCCGGCCTGCTCGGTCTTCGCCTTGGCCTTCTCGCCCGCGGTCATGACAGGCACCTCCTCGAAGAGTCGTCCGGTGTTGCGATGACCCCCTCGTGCCCCTGCTTCCCCACCACAAACAAAGGTTTTCCGAGGAATGCGCGACGGGATGCAGGGCACACGGCAGTCCAGGAGGTTGATAACTATGGTTCCCCTTTTGCTGGTCCTGCTTCTCGCCCTCGTCCTTTTCGGCGCGGGTTTCGCCCTCAAGGTCCTGTGGTGGGTGGCTCTCGTCGTCCTGGTCGTGTGGCTGCTCGGATTCCTCATGCGCTCCACCAACGCGGGCGGCGGCCGCGGCCGCTGGTACCGATGGTGATCTGACACCGCAGATGCCCCCGCTCTTCGCAGGGCCCGGCCGCAGGACGGCCGGGCCCTGCGGGCATGAGGGGGAGCGGGCCGTGGGCCCGGCCTATAGTTGCCCCCATGAGCCGCTGGAGGGATGTGACCGGGGAGAAGTCCGGACAGGACTACGCCGCACGGTTCGCGGCCCTGGCCCGCGCGGGCCAGGACGTGCACGGCGAGGCCCGGTTGTGCGCCGCGCTCGTGCCGCCGGGAGCGCGCGTGCTGGACGCCGGGTGCGGCACCGGACGGGTCATGATCCGGCTCGCCGAACTCGGCTACGACTGCGTCGGCGTGGATCTCGACGCGTCGATGCTGGCGGTCGCGCGACGCGAGGCCCCGGGGCTGCCCTGGTTCCAGGCCGATCTGGCGGGGTTCGACCCGGCCGGTCTCGGCATCGCGGGAGACTTCGACCTGGTCGTCGCCGCGGGCAATGTCCTTCCGCTGCTGGCCGCGGACACCGAGGCCGCGGTGGTCCGGCGCCTGACCGCGGCCCTCGGTCCGGGCGGTCTGCTGGTCGCGGGCTTCGGCCTGGACGAGGCTCATCTGCCCGTGCCGCCCGGTATCACGCTGCCGGACTACGACGGCCACTGCGCCGCGGCCGGCCTCACCCTCGTCGACCGCTTCGCCACCTGGGACGCGGAACCGTACGACGGCGGTGGCTACGCCGTCAGCGTCCACCGGCGGTGAGGAGCGGGCAGCGCCCTTCCCGCGGGCCCTCCGCGACCGGGGGTGCGCGGAGGGCACCGGGCGACGCGTGGACGACGGTGCCGCCGAGCGTCCACTGCTGGTCGGCGGTCCCCGCGCAGGTTCAGATCCGCAGCTGAGTGCCGTCGGCGGTGCTCGGGCCGGATCACCGGCTACGGCGGCAAGTGCGTGGACGTGACCGCGGCGGGAATTGCCGACGGCACCAAGGTGCAGCTGTACGCCTGCAACGGCTCAGGAGCCCAGGTCCGGCAGCACCGCTCCGACGGCGAACTGGCCAATCCCGCCTCCGGCAAGTGCCTCGACGCCTCCGGCCCCAGCTCCGCCGACGGCACCCGGCTCCAGATCCGGACCTGCTACGCGAGCGCCGACCAGCAGCGGACGCTCCCGAGTTGATGCCCCGTGCCGACGCGCGTCCCGCCGGGGGGCCGTCGGGAGGGAGCAGCCCCCCGGCGGCACACCGGCACACCGGCACGGGGCCCCGTCACGCGCCCCGCGGACAGGAGCGGAAGAAGTCGACGAGGGCCGCGCTCACCTCGGCCGGCCGTTCCTGCTGGGTCCAGTGCCCGCAGCCCGTCAGCTCCAGGGGCGGGCGCAGCAGGCCGGGCATCCGGTCGGGCAGCGTCCGGATGAGTTCGGGGGTGCCGGGGAAGGCGGCGACGGGGTCCCGGTCCCCGTAGACGTACAGGGCGGGCGAGGTCACCACGGCGCCCGCCCAAGGAGCGGTCAGCTCCCAGTTGCGGTCGAGGTTGCGGTACCAGTCGAGCGCCCCGGTGAAGCCCTCGGAGAAGCTCTCGGTGAGCGCGTCGAGGTCGCTCTCCGTGAACCACTCGGGCAGCGTCTCCGGGTCGGGCATGGCCGCGAGCCAGCCCCGTTCGGGATCGACGAGCGGCTGCTTGATCTCGCCGGGGACATCGCCGGACGCCCAGTAGACGAACTTCCGCAGCGCGGTGCGCGTGTCCCGCCCGAACTCGGCGTCGGCGACACCGGGGCGGTTGAAGTAGTTCCAGTAGAAGCGCCCGCCGAACGCCTTCTCCATGGCGACCAGCGGCGGCTGCCTGCCCCGGAACGGCGGCGGCACGCTCAGTCCGGCCACCCCGAGGACCAGGTCCGGGCGCAGCAGCGCGGTGTGCCAGGCGACCGGTGCCCCCCAGTCGTGCCCGACGACGTACGCCTTCTCCGCGCCCAGCTCCCGGATCAGCCCGACGACGTCACCGACCAGGTGCAGGATGCTGTACGCCGCGACGTCGGCGGGATGGTCGCTGCTGCCGTAGCCCCGCTGGTCCGGGGCGACCACGCGGTACCCCGCCTCGACCAGGGGACCGAACTGGTGGCGCCAGGAGCGCCAGGACTCGGGGAAGCCGTGCAGCAGCACGACCAGGGGGCCTTCGCCCTCCTCGGCGATGTGGAGCCGGATCCCGTTCACATGGACCACGCGATGCTCGATCATGAGCCGAGCGTACGCGCCGCCGCACACCGTGGGCGGGGTCTTCGGCATGGCCGGGGGCAGGGCCTGGGACCTGTCCGGCCGATCATGGTGGAGGGAGGCGACAGTGCCTTGTGGGCACGGGTGAGCGGGGTGTGGTGCGTGCGGCCGCAAGGCGGAGGAGGGCGTCGACGCGGAGCGTCGGCAACCGACGACAACGCGGCGGATGTGCGTGCCACACCCCGCGTCTTCGCCGTGATCGGCCGGGCAGGTCCTTAGAGTCGGATGCCATGCGCATACTCGTCGTGCAGCACGACGCAGACCTCGCCGCGATGATGTCCGCGGTGCTGCTCGGGCTCGGCTTCGACGCCGACGTGGCCGCCGACCTCGCCACCGCCGACCGGATGCTGGGCGGCACCGTCTGCCACGGCCTGGTGGGTGACCGGGAGCAGCCCGACGGGGACGTCCTCCGCCTGGTCGCCGCCCACCGCCGGGCCGGCTGGACCCGCCCGGTCCTGATGCTCACCCCGCTCGACACACGCGCCGAACGGGCGGCGCTCGTCGAGCAGGGCGCGGACGACTGGCTCGTCAAGCCCTTCACCGGCGCCGAACTGGCCGCCCGCACACGCGCCCTGTACCGCGCGCCCGTCGTACCCGGGCGGGCGTACCCGCCCCGCTTCGGCGACCTGGAACAGCGCCCGGACGACGGCGGGTTCACCCGTGCGGGGGCGCCGCTGTCCCTGACCGGTCCGGAGGCCGCGGTCCTCCGCGCCCTCGTGCTGGCCGGCGGCGCGCTGGTCACCCGCGACCGCCTGGCACAGTGCTGCGCCGACGGACAGCACCGGGCGGAGCCTCACACGGTCGACGCGCTGATCGTCCGGCTACGCCGGCGGCTCGGTCCCCCGGACCTGATCCAGGCCGTCCGCGGGATCGGCTACCGCCTGACCGGCCCCGCCTGACGGCCCGGGACCCATCACCAGGAACACGAAGACCGTGGTGACGAGCACGACGACCGACGCGGCGAGCCAGGTGGTGCGCATGGCGTGGAGGAAGCCGCCGTACGCCGCCTGCGCGACGGAGTACGACTGCGGGCCGTGGCCGTGCGCCGCCAGGTCCTGGGTGACCTGGAGCGTCGCCGCGACGGATCCGCGCGCCCGCTCCGCCAGTCCGTCGCCCAGGCCGCCGACCGCCGGGTCGATCCGGGCGCGGTAGGCCGCGTTGAGCACGGAGCCCAGGACGGCGGCCCCGAGCGAGCCGCCGACCTGCCGGAAGGTGTTGTTCACCGCGGAGGCCGCGCCCGACTCGCCGGCCGGCAACGTGGAGACCACCGTCGCGGTCGACGGCGGATGCACGTGCGCGGTCCCGGTGCCGAAGACGAACAGCCAGATCTCGAACAGCCAGATCGGCGTGGACCGGCCGACCGCCGCGAGCCCCAGCAGACCGGCCGCCATGGTCGCCAGACCGAACGTGCACACGGCGCGCACACCGAACCGGGCGACGAGCCTCGGCACCCGGGGCGCGAAGATGATCAGCGAGGCCGCGAGCGGCAGCACGCACACCCCGGTGAGCAGCGGCCCGTAGCCGCGCACGCTCTGCAGATAGAAGGTGATCACGAAGGTGCCGCCGACCAGCGCGAAGTAGAGCACGGCCAGCGAGGTCGCCGCCGCGGCGAAGCCGCGCTCACGGAAGTAGCGCATGTCCAGGGCCGGTTGGGCGACGCGCCGCTCCCACAGGACGAAGGCGGCGAGCAGCACCACCCCCGCGGCGAGCGGCAGCCCCGCGTCGCGGCCCGTCCAGTCGTTGAGTTCGCCGGCCCGGATCACCCCGTAGACCACGCCGAGCAGCCCCAGACCCGACAGCGCGACGCCCAGCAGATCCATACGGCGGCCCTCGGCGGCGCCGGACCTCCGGGCGGCCGGCACGAACCGGACCATCGCGACCAGGGCCACGGCCACGATCGGCACATTGACCAGGAACACCGAACCCCACCAGAACCGTTCGAGCAGCGCGCCGCCGATGATCGGGCCGAGGGCGACGGCCACGCCGACCACGGCGGTCCAGATGCCCAGGGCTTTGGTGCGCCGCTCGCCGGGGAAGACCGCGGAGATGATGGCCAGGGTCGCGGGCATGATCAGCGACCCGGCCACGCCCATGACCGCGCGCAGCCCGGTCAGCTGGTCCGGTGTCCTCGCGTATGCCGACAGGGCGGAGGAGACACCGAACAGGGCGACGCCCGCGACGAGCAGCTTCTTGTGCCCGACCCGGTCGCCGAGCAGCCCGGAGACGAGCAGGAGGCCGGCGTAGGCGAGCGTGTAGGCGTCGACGGCCCACTGGAGCTGGCTGTGGTCGGCGCCGAGACCGACGGGAGCGGGCTCGGCGAGGGTCTTCAACGCCACGTTGAGGATGGAGTTGTCCATCGACACCAGCAGCACGGCGGTCAGCACGACGACGAGGACCGCGGTGCGGCGCGGCTCGCGGCCGGTGCCCTCGTGCGTCAGGGAGGGGCGGTCGGCCGCGGCGGGGACCGGTGTGCTCAAAGTCCTGTGTCCTCTCGGGGACAGCGACGCCCGACGGGGCCGGGCGGGCAGGAGTGCGGTCCGGCCGCGTGCCGGTCCCGGACCGTTCGGCTCGGCTCGGACGTCTCGGCTCGCGCGGAGTCTATCCGCGCGGGACGGGGACCGAGGGGAGCGCGGCCGTGTCGTCCCGCGTGATCGTGTCTCAGCGCCTCGGGGCGTTGCGCCTGGGCAGCCAGCGCTGTTCCGCCTCCGCCAGCTCGTCCTGGCCCTGCAGTTCGAAGACCTCGGCCAGGGACGCCACCGTGACCTCGACGTTCCGCAGATGCTGTTCGGAGTGGATCGTGGCGGCGGTGAGCTGCATGGCCCGCAGGGCGGAGCGCATGAGGTGGTTGGCCCACACGACGGTGGAGATGCCCTCCTCGGCGAAGACCTCGGTGGGCGTCGTGTAGTACGTCGTCGGCACGATGACGACCGGCAGCCGGTCGCCCCACTCCGCCTTGAACGACAGGATCTCGCTCGCGTCGGAGCGGGCCGAGTGGATCAGGATCGCGTCGGCGCCGGCGCACCGGTACAGCTCGGCGCGGCGCAGTGCCTCGGCCGGTCCCTCGCCCGCGATGAGCGCCTCGGTGCGGGCCACGACGACGAAGTCCGGGTCGTGCTGGGACGCCTTCGCGGCCTGGATCTTCCCGGCGAACTCCTCGGCGTCGGCGAGCGGTTGGGTGCCGCCGCGGACGAAGCTGTTCGTCTTCGGGAAGAGCTTGTCCTCGATGCACACTCCGGCGATCCCGCGCTGTTCGAGTTTGCGCACGAGACGGCGTACCGAGTTGAAGTTGCCGTAGCCGGTGTCCCCGTCGAGCAGGATCGGGATGCCGGTCGCGTCGCTCATGAACTCGGCGACCTCCAGGACCTGGGTCCAGCTCGCCTCGTTGCTGTCGCGCACCCCCAGCGCCGCGGCGATCGACAGACCGCTGGCCCAGATGCCCTCGAAGCCGGCCCGTTCGACGAGCTTCGCCGACAGGCCGTTGTGCGCCTCCATCAGGAAACTGATCTCCGGGCGGTCCAGCAGGTGCCTGAGCATGGCTGTCTTGTTCGGCGCCGGACCGGTGCCGCTCATGAGGCCGTCGCCGTCGTGACGGGGGAGCCGAACAGGGCGCGCAGCCGGGCCGCGATGTCCGGGAGGGCGAGGGGGACCCGGGGCGCGGGCACCGGATCGGTCGTCACCTTGATCTCCAGCAGCCGGGGCCCCGGCTGCGCCATCAGCTTGTCGTACGCGGACGGGAGTTCCGCCGGTGCGGCGCAGCACGCCGTCGCCGCGTAGCCCAGCAGCCCGGCGGTCGCGGCGAACGGCACGGGCCCCTGGAGCGGCTGCCCGCCGGTGGAGTCGTAGCAGCCGTTGTTGTAGATGACATGGAGCAGGTCCGGCCCCGACGCCGCGACACTGACCAGGGTCCCGAAGCGCATCAGGGACGCACCGTCGCCGTCGAACACCGCCACCGGCCGCCCGCCCGAGCGCGCGATGCCGAGACCGACCGCCGAGGCGCAGCCCATGGAGCCGCTGAGATAGAGATGGGTCGGGCGGTCCCCGGCGGCGTACAGCTCACGGCCGGTCAGCCCGGTCGTCGTGACGACCACCTGCTCCTCGGGCAGCCGCTCGCGCAGCCATCTGATCGCCTGCGCCCTGCTCAGCCGGTCGCCGGTGCCCGGCACCTGCTGCGGCACGCTCCGGCCGAGCGGCACGGTCTGCGGCCCGTCCCGGAAGGTCCCCTTCCTGATCAGCAGGCAGTAGGCCCGTCGGGAGGCGTCCATCGTCCGCTCGGCCTCCGCCACCGCGCGCACGAACCCGGCGGAGTCGGCCGGGACCCACGCGTGGGCGATCCCGACGTCGTCCAGGATCCGCGCCGTGGTGCGTCCCATCACGTCGTGGTGGGGCTCGTCCCGGGTCCCCGGCTCGCCGCGGACCGACATCAGCAGCAGCACCGGCACGCCGTAGGGCAGGCAGAGCGAGGCGAGCGGGTTGAGGGCGTCCCCGAGCCCGGAGTTCTGCAGGGCGACCACCACGCGCCGGCCGGTGAACCAGGCACCCGCGGCGACCGACACCGCCTCGCTCTCGCAGGTCGCCGGGAAGTAGGTGACGTCCGGGCGCCGGGCGGCGCGCGCCAGCAGCGGCCCGAGATAGCTGCACGGCACCGCCGCCATCTCGCGGTAGCCCCGGGCCAGCAGTGTGTCGAGGACGAGGTCGGGGTCCAGGGCCGGGGTGTCCTCGGGCGCGGACGTCGCGTTCACGGTCACCTCGCCTGGATCCGGCGCATCAGCCGACGCGCCCCGTCCGGGATCGCGTCCCGGCGGTGCATCGTCACCCGGTTGTCCCAGACCACCAGGTCGCCCGGCTGCCACCGGTGCGCCCAGGCCGCCGCCGGGTTGTCGCAGTACCCCCACAGCTCGTCCAGCAGTGCCTCGGACTCGGCGAGCGGCAGACCCGGCACATAGGCGTTGAGCCGGCGGCCCAGGTACAGGGCCTTGCGCCCGCTCTCGGGCCGGACGCGCACCAGGGGGTGGACGGCGCCCGAGGAGGTGGTGATGTCGGTGACGGGAGTACGGCCGTGGCGCAGGTCGCCCGCCGCCGTGCGGCTGTCGTCGTGCTTGCACGACAGCGACCCGATCCGGTCGCGCAGGGCGGCGGGCAGGGTGTCGTACACGGCCGACATGTCGAGGAACCAGGTGTCGCCGTGCCCCTCGGGTGTCTCGACGGCGTGGAGCGCGCTGGCGAGCGCGGGCTCGGCGACGTAGCACATGTCGGTGTGCCAGCCGAGTTCGCCGCCGCCCAGATGACCGAGCGGACGGCCGTCCTCGACGATGTTCGAGATGACCATGACCTCGGGCGGCAGCCCGGTGGTGTCGACGATCGCCTCCTGGGTGGGCACCGGCACCGGTGTGCCGAACAGCGCGCCGAACGTCACCAGGTCGTCGGGGGACAGCTCGCACCGGTGGAACACCAGGACCGGATGGCGCAGCCACGCCTCCTTGATGCGGGGCGCGAGTTCGGGCAGCCGGGCCGAGGTGAGCGGCGGCAGGGTCGCGAACGGGGGGACGGCCGGCGCGGCTCCGTCGGCCGACGAGTGCGTCACCACGTGAATCCTCCTTGCGGCAGGGCGGGAGCCGGACCGGTGAGCCCGCCGAACAGGCTCTCCGTCAGCTCGACGAGATCGGAGACGGCGAAGCGGTCCAGCGGCGGCCGGCGCAGACACGCGACGGCCAGCTCGGACAGGCGCGCGACTTCGCGCAGGGTGGCGCCCGGGGCGCCGGCCCCGTCCAGCAGTTCCATGATCGCCGCGATCTCGGTGTCGCCCGGATGCGGGACGGTGAGCAGGGCCTGGAGGCGGCGGCGCTCGGCCGGAGCGCACCGCTGGTGTCCGACGACGATCGGGAACGTCTTCTTGTGCTGGCGCAGGTCGCTGCGGAGCGGCTTGCCGTTGCGCTCCTCACTGCCCCACAGCCCGCGGTAGTCGTCGATGACCGAGAACGCCGTGGCCACCAGCGCGCCGAACTCCCGGAACGCCGCGCGGACCTCGCGCTCGGGGGTGCTGACGGCCGCCGCCAGCTCGATCCCGCATCTGATCAGGCACGAGCGGCCCAGAGCCACCGTCCTGACCTGGTCGAGCGTCATGTCGAGCCGCTGCTCCCAGTCCAGGTCGATGTGCTGGGAGTCGGCCATCTCCAGACACGAGTCCAGCAGGGTCCTCGACAGGTCCCGCGCCTCGACATGGGGCCATGCCCCGTCCAGGTAGTCCTGCAGCGCGTCGAGTCCGACGACGTAGATCCCGGCCGCCGCCGTCATCGCGTGCCCGGTGCCGTAACTGACCCAGAGCGCCGGGCGGTTCCGACGGGTGCGGTCGCCGTCCATGATGTCGTCGAGGATGATGCTGAAGTCGTGGACGAGCTGCACCGCTATCGCCGCCGGCACCGCCCTGCGGTGGTCACCGGCTATCGCCCGCGCGGTCAGCAGCGCCAGCAGCGGCCGCACCCGCTTGCCGCGGGAGTCGTCCCCCGCCGGCTCGCCGTCGTCCCACGAGCGCCAGGCCATGTGATCGCTGACCATCCGCCGGAACGTCTCGGACCGCGGCTGCTCGCGGTGCAGGAAGGCGAACAGCTCCTGGTCGAACTGGTTCAGCAGCGCCCCGGGGATCACGTCCCGATCCGTTCCGCGGCGACCATGAGATAGGCGATCGAGGAGGCGTTGTACCCGTCGATGAACAACTGCTCGATCGTGTCGCTGTGTTCGCTGCGCCGTCGCAGCTCCCAGTACGGCAGCGCGTCGTCGTCCATCTGGGCCACGTGGTACGGCACGAACCCCGCGTCCAGCAGCGCGCGGAGGTAGGCCCCGCGGGTGTGCATGGTGCAGGCGTAGTGGCGGTCGATCGCGGCGATGACATCGTCCGCCGAACCGCTCTCGTCGACCGCCCAGGTCGCGAAGACATAGCGCCCGCCCGGCTTCACGATCCGGGCGAACTCCCGGAACAGCGCGGTCAGATCACTGACGTACATCGTGACCTCATTGGTCAGCGCGGCGTCCACGCTCGCGCGGGGCAGCCCGGTGCGCAGCATGTTCATGTAGTGGAACCGGACCTTGGCGTCGCAGCCCCGCTCGCGGGCGCTGCGTTCGGCGAACCCCTGCTGGTACCGGGAGATCGTGGCGCCGTCGACGAAGCAGCCCAGGCGTTCGTGGGCCATGAAGGCGGTGCCGCCCCGGCCCGAGCCGCCGTCGAAGACCCGGTGCTCGGGTCCCAGGCCGCCGAGCAGGTCGAGCAGCCGCTCGGTCTGCGCGTTCTCCAGCTCGTGCAGCCGGCGCTGCACCGCGGCCTCGTTCCGGAGCGCCCCGGGCGTCCGGTCGAAGTCCCCGATCCCGAAGTGGTGGTGGACGAGGTTCGTCTCCTTGCCGAGCAGCAGGTTGAAGTCGTCCTGCTTCTCGTCGTACATCCGGGCGACTTCCCGCTCGTAGGCGGTGTCGACGACGGCTCGACCGCCCGCTGATTCACTCGGCTGCGCTTCGACGGAGTCGAGCGAGACCTTTCTCATACCAGTACCTCGTCACGATGAGTGGCGGCGCGACTCCCGCTCTCCGCCTGGCGGCGGCAGGGCCGGAAGCCGATGGGGGGTGTGCCTGCCGGACCGGCCCGCGGCGGTGGACGGCGCGGACGGCGGATCCCGGTCGAAGGGATGCGAAGGAACGCGAAGGGACGCGAGGGCTTCGAAGGGACGTGAAGGGCTCAGCGCGGAGCGACACCGAGAACGAGAGGGTCGGCACGCCGCAGGAAGGACACGGGCTGGAGTCTCGCGGGAGCGGTGTCGGCGAGCGTGAAGCGGAACCGCCGCAGCAGGGTCGCGACGATCAGCTTCAGCTCCATCATCGCCACACCCCGCCCGATGCAGACACGCGGTCCGTACCCGAACGGGAGGTACGCGGCGCGGTGCGCCTCACCGTGGGTGCCGTGGCGGAAGCGGCCGGGATCGAACCGTTCCGGCTCGGTCCAGTGGGCCGGATCCCGGTGCAGCGCGTACGGCGACACCAGCAGGACCGTGTCGCGGCCGAGGCGGTGGCCGCCCAGGGTGTACGTCCGCCGCACCCGTCTGCTCAGCAGCCAGCCCGGCGGGAAGAGCCGGATCGCCTCCAGGATGGTGTCCTCCGTGTACTCCAGGGTGTGCAGGTCCTCGTATCGGAGCGGCCGGTCCGACGGCAGGCGGTCCAGCTCGTCCACCACGTGGGCGGTGATCCGGGGATGGCGGCCGAGGAGGTCGAACAGCCAGACCGCCGCGGTCGCGGTGGTGAGCCATCCGGCGACGAAGGTCGTCTTCACCTCGGCCAGCAGCTCGTCGTCCGTCCAGCCCGCGCCGGTCTCCTCGTCGCGGCACTCCATCAGCATCCGGAGCAGGCCGGCCCGCTCCGGCGGGTGGGCGCGGTGGTCGTCGATGATCTCGGTGATGCTGGCGTTGAGCCGGGCCACCCCGTCGTCGAACAGCCGGCTCGCCGGGGTCGGGAACCAGCGCGGCAGACCCGCCGGCGCCCAGCGGCGGCGCTGCCGGTACTCCAGGCCGTAGTCGAAGGCACGGGTCAGCTGCGCGGCGGTCTCCGGGACCGCCACACCGAACATCATCCGTACGATCATGCGCTGGAGCAGGTCCAGCAACGCGGCGCTGCAGTCGACCGATCCCCGGGCCTCGGCGATCGGGGCGAGGCGTGAGACGGTCCGGTCGATCTCGTCCGCCGCCGAACCGAAGAGCTCCGGCAGGTTGGAGGTCCGGAAGGCGGGCTGCAACTCGTCGCGCCGCTTGCGCCACACCTCGCCCTGCATGGTGAACACCGACTCGCCGAACAGGGTGCCCAGCACGTCGTTGGTGCGGGTCATGCCGATGTCCGCGTACGGCGCGGTCATGACCGTCCGCACCAGGTCCGGATCGTTGACCTGGTAGTACGACCGTCTGCCGATCCGTCCGAGCCGGACGACCGGGCCCCGGCGGCTCGCCTCGCTCAGATAGGCGATCGGGTCCTTCCTCATCCGGGCGATGCCGCCGAAGTACGGCAGCCCCGGCATGGCCGCCGGACGCGCCCGGCCGGCGGGTGCCGGTGGCGCGGCGGTCTCGGTCACCGGACGGTCTCCGGCGTCCGCCGGAAGTAGGCGTCCGCCCAGCGTTCCAGCGGGTCGGCGAGCTTGGGCAGCACCTCGGACAGCGCGTCGACGGCCAGCGAGATCCGGTCCCGGATGAGGAATTCGAGGAACGCGCGGGCCTGGACGCCGTCGAGGATGTCGCGTGTTCTCGCCACGTCCCGGTCGGCGGCCGGGGTGTGCAGCAGATCGACCAGCTCGTCGCGGCGAGGGTGGTCGAGCGCGAGGGCGTAGGCGAGGGGGGAGGTGACCTTGACGGGGTCCTTCTCCAGGTCGTCACCGCCGCCCCAGACCCCGCCGGCGTCGTCGAGCACCTGTACCGCGAACCCGATGTGGTGGCCGAAGCGGGCCAGCGCCTCGGCCGCCGCGTCCGGTGCGTCCATGGTGAGGGCCGCGCAGCGCAGCAGGCACTCGTAGATGACGGACGACTTCCAGCCGACGAGCTGTTCGTAGAAGAGCGCGACCCGGGTGGCGGCCCGCACGGGGTAGGGGGGCTCGGAACGCAGCTCGGAATAGCCCACGACGTCGAGGTACTCGCCGATCGACGCCGTCAGGCACGCCGAGCCCAGTTCGACGGTCGCCCGGGACACCGCCTGGACCGTCGCCGTGTCGGCCGCCGGGTCGAGCGCGGCCAGGGGGGCGCGCAGCACCTGGTCCTTGAGCGCCAGCACCAGCTCGATGGCGCCGGCACCGCCGAGCTCGCGCCACTGCTCCGACATCGGGTCGCGGTCCACGATCTGGTCGATCGGCGCGGAGAGGTGGACCATCGTGAACCAGCCGCTCAGGACCCGCGCGGAGGCATGGGAGGGCCGGTGGCCGAACTCCGTGGCGAGCAGGGTCAGCAACGGCTCCCACAGACGGGTGCGTTTGCGCAGGGAGCGGGCGAACTCGGCCTTGATGGCGGGATGGCCGTCGAACGCGGGGTAGGACGCCGCGTGTTCGGCCAGGTTCCATTCGATGCCGTCGCGCACGGGGGCGTTCATCCGTGTCCGACCTCCTCCGCGATCTCGAAGTCGACCATGTCGGTGTCGGTCATGGGAAGCCGCAGCATGCGCTCGTCCTCCGGGCTGGCGAGCAGTTCCCCGAGGACGCGTCCGATCCGGGTGCGCTCGGCCGCGGGGACCGATTCGAGCACGTCCCGCCGCTTCGCGGCATCGGAAGAGACGGCGGATTCGAACAGCTTCGCCAAATCGACGAGATTGATGGGGTTCACGACAGCAGTCACCTCGTTCATTTCCTTGCGGTAGGGGCCTGCTGGTCTAGAGATCGGATGCCTGCACCACCGTGGGCGCGACGACACGGCCTTCCTCCATGGATTTCTCCATGGCGGCCTGGATGTAGTGGGCATTGATACGGGAGAGCGCGCTCCTGGCCAGATCGGGACTCTTGACGACGGAGTTCGCAGCGGTGATCGCGAGTTCGGCGACGGCGGGTCCGCAGTCCGCGAGCAGATTGCCGCGCCGGAAGCTGTTGCCGGCGATGACCGAGGCCGCCGCGTGGATGCTCAGGTAGGTGAAGGCGGTGATCAGCTCGGGGAACTCGGCATGGGCCTTGTGCAGGTCGGCGATCAGGGACTTTCCGTCGAGAGAGATCACGGAGGCCATGAAGGTCTCGTAGTCGGTGGGCTGCGCGGCGGGCTTTCCGGCGTCGTCGGTCATCTGTTCGCCTTTCACGGGGAGGGCGGAGTTCCGGCCGTTCCGCGCATGGGGGAAAAGCCGGTCTCGTAATCCGTGTGTTCGAATCGTTCGGGAGGCGGGAAAATCGAACGGATCGGCGGTGACAAGGTTGTCAGTCCGTGCGGACCGAGCACGCGTACAGGTGTGTTCTTGATCCCGCATCGACCGGCTGGTGCGAGTCCGTGGTTATTCTGCGGCATCGCGGAATTGCCGTGGAGTCGGAAATCGGTCAACAGATCTCCACCGCGCCCGAAAAAGGCTGGTGTCGTGAATTCCTGTGACTGCCGTTGCGGGTGAGTCCATTGTGCGGCGCAGACGTATTTCCGAAAGATCTTACGGTGATGGCCGGTGCCGGTCGCCCGGCGTGCCCGCCCGCCGTCGGGAGCTGCGGCGGTCCGTCACCACGCCTCCGACTCCGCCGAGGACGCAGAGGCCCGTTCCGTTCGCCGGCCGCCTCGGCGCAGCCGCGTCGCGAGCAGCGGCAGGACCAGTACCGAGACCATCGCGGCGCCGACCAGTGCCGCGGCCTGGTCCCCGCCGAGCACCTTCTGGTCGACACCGATGGTGGTGATCGCCACGACGAGCGGCAGACATGTCGAGGCGAACAGCGTGAGCGCCCGGCGGTCGCCGGGACCGAGGCCCGGTGGCGCGAGAAGGCGGACCGGGCCGCCCCGCACCAGCAGGAACAGCAGCAGGAAGACGGGCACCAGCGCCGCCGCGCGCCCGTCGTGCAACAGGGCGCGCAGGTCGAACTCGATCCCGGTCACCACGTAGAAGAGCGGCACGAGGAACCCGAACCCGAGGGCCTCGACCTTGCCGAAGACCTCCGCGCCGTGCGCGGGCGAGGCGCTGTGCAGCACGAGCCGGGTGAGAACACCGGCGGCGAAGGCGCCCAGCAGGATGTCCAGGCCGAACGCCTGCGCCAGGGCGAGCATGCCCGCCAGCAGCAGCATGACGAAGCGGACCGCGAACTGGCCGCTGCTGTGCAGGGTCGTGGCGACGAGCCGGGAGAACCAGGCCCGCCGGGGCCGCAGCGCCCACCCGACGGCCCCCGCGGTGATCACGGCGAAAGCGACGAGCAGCACCGTGGACTTACCCGGACCGCGTCCGCTGAGCAGCAGCGCCATGGCGACGACCGGCCCGAACTCGCCCACCGCGCCGAAGGCGGACACCACCGTGCCGAAGCGGCTGCGCAGTTCCCCCTGGTCCCGCAGGATCGGCAGCACCGTGCCCAGTGCCGTACTGGTCAGCGCGGTGCCGATGACGAACGCCTGGTAGGCCGCTCCACCGCTGATCAGGAAGCCGAGCCCGATGCCGGCGGCGAGGGAGACGAGCCAGGCGGCCGTGGCGCGGCGCAGGGTGGCCCCGCGGACCGCCGCGAACTCGATCTCGTACCCGGCCAGGAAGATGAGCATGGCCAGGCCCAGGTCGGAGAGGGTGTCGACGACCCGGTCGGGGTGGGCCCAGCCGAGCACCGCGGGGCCGATGACGATACCGAGCACGATCTCGAAGATGACCAGCGGCACCCGGACCAGGCGTGTCACCGCCTCGGCGAGGACCGGTGCGAGGACGGCCGCCGCCATGATCAGGACGAGGGTGCCGGGGTGGGCCATGGCCCGCTCAGCAGGCGCCGGGGCGGCGCGTCGCGCAGCGGCGACCGCGTGGACGGCGCCCACGCCGCCCGGCGTCGGACTCGGCTGCGGTGTTCCGGTACATCTCGGGCTCCTCGTGGCGACCGGCAGGGACCGCGACGGGATCCGGCACGGACCACGGTCACCACGGCCAGCCTCACCCGGACCCCGCGCCCGGCACGACCGGTCGTACGCCGTAGGAGGGAAGGCCGGGCCCACCGCACCGCACCGCACCGTCACGGCACCCGGGCCCCGCCCCAGGGTCCTGGACGCGGGTGCGGGGCCCGGGTGCCGTGCCGTCCTTCAGTTCCCCGAGCCCGTCCCCGCGTGGGCGACCTCGGGGACGGGACGCCCGCCCGTGCCGTCTGCGTCGTTCCCGCCGTCCTCGGCGTCCCCGTCCCGCCCGAGCCAGGTCAGCAGCGGGCCCGTCATCGCGGTCGTCGCGACCGCCACCACCACCAGCAGCGAGTACCAGCGGCCGTCGAGCAGGCCCGCCTGCTTGCCCACGTTGAGTGCGATGAGTTCGGTCAGGCCCCGGGTGTTCATCAGCGCCCCGATGACCGCGCTCTGCCGCCAGCTCCCGCCGCTCAGGCGGGCGGCGAGCGTGCAGCCGCCGAGCTTGGCGACGACCGCCGTCCCGAACAGCGCGAGCAGCAGCAGCACGTCCACGCCGCCCAGCCCGCCGATGTCCACGGACCAGCCGGTGGTGATGAAGAAGACCGGAAGCAGCAGGCTGCCCGCCCGGTCCGCCCACGAGACCAGCTCCGGGTCGGGGGTGCCGTCCGTACGGCGCGGCATCAGCAGCCCGGCCAGGAACGCCCCGAACACCGCGTGCAGGCCGAGAACGCTGGTCGCCCACCCGGACAGCAGCGCCACCGCGATCAGCGGTCCGTCGCGCAGCGCCCCCCGGAGGGCGCCGGCGCGCCGCAGCACCGGCCGGGCCACCGCGGACATCGCCAGCAGATAGCAGGCCAGCAGCCCGACCAGCTCCGCCGCGGAGCGGCCGCCCGAACCGGCGAGTGCGACGACACCGGCCAGCAGCAGCCAGCCGACGACGTCGGTCAGCGCCGCGGCGGCCGTGGCCACCGTGCCCGGCGTCGTCGTGGACAGCCCGCGGTCGCGGACGATGCTCGCCAGGACGGGCATCGCCGTGATGGAGAGCGCGACCGCGAGATACAGCGGGAAGGCCCAGCCGTCGGGAACGCCCTGCGGCGCCAGGTCGCTGCCGAGGACGAGCCAGCCGAGCCCCGCGCCCGCCGCCATGGGGACGGCGAGCGCGGCGGCGGACACCGAGGTGACCGCCCGGCCCTGGTGGCGCAGCAGGGACGTGTCCAGCTCGCAGCCCACGGAGAACATGAACAGCACCAGCGCCACCTGCCCGAGCACCCCGAGGTGGGGCAGTGCCTCGACCGGAACCAGCGCGGAGCTGGGGTCGCCGGGGAACCGGCCCAGCACGCTGGGCCCGAGGACGATGCCCACCAGCACCTGGCCGATCACCGGCGGCTGCCCGACCCGGCGGGCCAGCGTCGAGAGCCCGGCGGCGAGGGCGACGACCACACCGGTGGCCGCCAGCACGCTCGACGTGATCTCCTCCGCACTCACCGGAGCGCCCCCGTACCGGCGACGGCGGGCGCGGTCATGCGGCCGGGCCCCCCTGCGCGGACACGGCGGCCCCGGCGTCCGCCGTCGCCGGCACGGCCCAGCCGAGACCGTCGGACGAGGCCACCAGACCGTCCTCGAACAGCGGCTTCTCCAGGGTGGTCGCACCGCCCATGGAGGCACGGGCCTGGACCTCGTTCATGCCCTGCATCACCTCCGTCACCACCTGGGTGCCGAACAGCTCGCCCATCCGCTCGCCGCTCTCGGTCTGCGCGGGACCGGTACGGGTGACCGCGTCCGCCAGCTCCCTGGAGGAGCCGCCGAAGCGCTCCTTGAGCCCCTCCAGGTCGGTCAGCGCCGACTCACCGGAGGAGACACCGCCGACCAGCTCCACGAAGGCCCGCAGATCGGTCGCCTCGGCCCGGGACACCTTGCGGGCCTGCCAGAAGTACGACTCCTCGTTGTGCTGCATGTCGTAGAAGGCGAGCAGGAACTCGTAGAACACGCCGTACTCGCGGCGGTAGCGGCGTTCGAACTCGCCGAAGGCGCGCTCCTCGTCCAGGCCGCCGGCGAGCGCGCTGTTGATCGAACGGGCCGCCAGCAGACCGCCGTAGGTGGCCAGGTGGACGCCGGTGGAGAACACCGGGTCGACGAAGCAGGCCGCGTCGCCGACCAGCACCAGGCCGGGCTGCCAGAAGCGCTCCATGGCGTACGAGTAGTCCTTGCGGACGCGCAGTTCGCCGTAGGGTCCCTCGGTGACGCGCTCGGCGTCCTGGAGGAATTCCTTGATCATCGGGGCCTGCTCGATGAACTGGGCCATGGCGCCCTCGGGGTCGCGCGAGAGGGTGCCGACCTGGGAGCGGTTGACGACCGCGCCGACGCTGGTGAGCGTGTCGGTGAGCGGGATGTACCAGAACCAGCCGTCGTCCCAGGCGCAGCACAGGATGTTGCCGGCGTCCGGTCCGGGCAGCCGCTTGCCGCCCTCGTAGTAGCCGTAGAGGGCCACGTTGCGGAAGAAGTCCGAGTAGTTGCGCTTGCCGACCGTGCGGGCGAGCCTGCTGTTGCTGCCGGAGGCGTCGACCACGTACCGGGCGGCGGTCTCGTGGGTGCGGCCGTCCTCGTCGGTCCAGCGCAGGCCGGTGATCCGCTCGCCCTCGCTCAGCGTGGCCACGGCCGTGCACCGCTCGCGGACCTCGACGCCGAGGCGGCGGGCGTTGTCCAGGAGGATCTTGTCGAACTTCATGCGCTCCACCTGGTAGGCGGTGGAGGTGGGGCCCGACATCAGCGGGGAGTAGGCGAACAGGAAGTTCCACGGCTCGGGGTTGGAGCCCCAGCGGAATGTGCCGCCGCGCTTCGGCATGAAGCCGGCCTTCTCCAGTTCCTCGGTCACGCCGAGGAAGCGGCACACGCCGTGGATCGTCGCGGGCAGCAGCGACTCGCCGATCTGGTGGCGGGGGAAGGACTCCTTCTCCAGCAGCAGGACACGATGGCCGGCCATCGCGACCAGGGCGGCGGTGGTGGAGCCGCCGGGGCCGCCGCCGACCACCACGACGTCGTAGGAGCCGGCGGGACCCGCCGTGGTGGTGTCGGTGGCGTGCTCGGGCGTGGACATGTGTTTCTCCCTGGAAGTGCGGCCGGAGCCGGTGGGATTGGCGGTTGCGTGTCGTGCGGGCCGCACGGGCCGGACGGCGGCGCCCGAGGGGATCGGGCGGGGCCGTCCGGCGGGGCGGCGGGACATGTGCCGTGGGGAAGGAGGTGTCGGAAACGGGGCCTGGGGCCCGGAGACGACCTGCCCGGCAACGCAAGTAAGGCTTACCTTAGTTGGCTGGCGGACGCCGGGTCAATCGCCGTCGGCGGCCGCTGCGGGCCCCCGTCCGGGACGGCCCGCAGGGCCGCGTCCAGCAGGGGACCGATCTCGTCCAGCGCACGCGCCGACATCACCTCGTCGTGACCGCAGTCCAGTACGTGCTCGGTCAGCGGGCCGTCGATGTGGGCGGGCCACACCAGGCCCGGTGCGTCCTCAGCGGGGGTGGAGCGCGCGGCGGTGAAGAACAGCACCGGGCCGCGGAAGTGGCGCGTACGGCTGCGCGAGAGCAGGCGCACACAGTGCACATTGGTGTCGACGACGGCGTGCAGCAGCTCCTCGTCGAACCCGGCGAGCAGGCCCTGGCTGTCCCGGATCGCGGCGACCGCCTCGGCGCGGCTCACCGCACGGCCGCTGTCGCCGTCGAGGCCGGCCACCGCCAGCAGGAAGCCGCTCTCCTCCCGCTCCAGCCGCTCCCGCCAGTCGGGGGAGTCGAGATGGGACCAGTCCTCCCGCTCGGGCGGGTAGGCGTCCAGCAGCGCGAGGAACGCCACGTCCTCGCCCCGCTCCTGGAGCATCGCCGCCAGCGTGTGCGCCACCGTGCCGCCGAAGGAGTATCCGGCGAAGTGGTACGGCCCCTCGGGCTGGACGGCGCGGATCTCCGCCAGGTACAGCTCGCACAGCCCGGCCACGTCCGCGACGGCGGGCAGTTCGCCCGACAGGCCCGGTGACTGCACGCCGTACACCGGCCGTTCCGGGTCCAGGTTCCGCAGCAGACCGGTGTACTGCCAGCTGAACCCGGAGGCCGGGTGGAAACAGAACAGCGGCGCTCTGGAACCCCGTTCGCGCAGCGGCAGCAGGACCCGCAGGGCGTCACGGCGGGCGTCGGTGCCGATCCGCGCGGCCACCCCGGCCACCGTCGGCGCCGACATCACCGTGCCGACCTGCACCGGCACGCCCAGCTCGGCGCGGATCCGGCCCACGAGCCGCATCGCCAGCAGCGAATGGCCGCCCAGGTCGAAGAAGTTGTCCTCCACGCCGACCCGTTCGAGCCCCAGCACCTCGGCGAACAGCCCGCACAGCAGCTCCTCGCGGGCGTCCTTCGGCGGGCGGCCCCCGCCCGTGTCCCCGAAGGCGGGCGCGGGTAGCGCGGCGCGGTCCACCTTGCCGTTGACCGTCAGCGGCAGCGCGTCCAGCGGGACGAACACGGACGGCACCATGAACTCCGGCAGCAGCGCCGACAGTCTGGCCCGCAGCGCGCCCGCCCCCGGGGCGTCCGGGGCGTCCGCGCCGCCGGAGGCGGCGACGGTGTACGCCACCAGCCGCTTCACCCCGCCGGGACCCGTGTGCACGGCGACCGCGGCGGCGGCCACCGCCGGATCGCCGGTGAGCGCCGACTCGATCTCGCCCAGCTCGATCCGGAAACCGCGGATCTTCACCTGGTGGTCGGTACGGCCCAGGTAGTCGAGCTGCCCGTCCGCCCGCCAGCGCACCAGGTCGCCGGTGCGGTACATCGGCGTGCCGGGCCCGCCGAACGGGTCGGCCACGAACCGCTCCGCCGTCAGCGCCGGGCGCCGGAAGTAGCCGCGCGCCAGCCCCGCCCCCGCCAGGTACAGCTCGCCCGGCACCCCGCGCGGCACCGGCCGCAGCGCGCTGTCGAGCACATAGGCGCGGGTGTTGTGGATGGGCCGGCCGACGCAGGAGGACGCGCTCGCTTCCGCGTCCGCGCCGAGCGCGTTGATGGTGTACTCGGTGGGGCCGTAGAGGTTGTAGCCCATGGTGCCCTCGGTGTCCCGCAGCAGCGTCCACAGCGAGTCGGGCACCGCCTCGCCGCCGAGCAGCACCAGCGTCGGCCGGTGCCGGTCCGCGTCCAGCAGACCGGCGTCGACCAGTTGCTGCCCGTAGGACGGGGTGACGTTGACGACGTCGATGCCGACCCGGTCGTAGTGCGCGGTCAGCGCCGCCGGGTCCAGGCGCAGCTCCTCGCCGATGACATGCACCTCGTGCCCGTCCACCAGCCAGAAGAACTCCTCCCACGACATGTCGAAGGCGAACGACACCGTGTGCGCCACCCGCATCCGGCGCCCGCCCGCCAGCTCCACGGCGGGGCCGAAGACGCGCTCGCGGTGGTTGAACAGCATGTTGACCAGTCCGGCGTAGGGCACCACGACCCCCTTGGGGCGGCCCGTCGAACCGGACGTGTAGATCAGGTAGGCCGGGTGCCGGCCGTCCCGGGGCGCGATCAGCTCGTCCTCGGTGACCGGCGCGCCCGAGCGGCCCGCGAGGTCCGCCGCGGTCGGCGGCGCGTCCAGCACCAGCGGCGGCACACCCGGCACGCTCGGCACCCGGCCGGCGACCGCCGTCGAGGTCACCAGGCACAGCGGCGCGGCGTCCTCGACCATCGCCGCCAGCCGGTCCACCGGATGGTCCAGGTCCAGCGGCAGATACGCGGCGCCCGTCCTCAGCACCGCGAACAGGGCGACGACGAAGTCCGCCGAGCGCGGCAGGCCCAGCGCCACCGTGCGCTCGGGACCGGCGCCCCGCTCGATCAGGACCCGCGCCAGACGGCAGGACCGCTCGTCCAGCTCGGCGTAGCTCAGCCGCTCGTCCTCGAAGACCAGCGCCGTCGCGTCCGGAGTGGCCGCGGCCTGCCCCGCGAACAGGTCGATCAGCGACACGTCCGGCACCGAGTGCCCCGTGTCGTCGCCCAGTTCCAGCAGCGCCGCCCGCTCCTCGTCCGCCAGCGCGTGCAGCCGGCCCACCGCGGTGGCACCGCCCGCCGCGAACTGCCCGACCAGTCGGCGCAGCCGGGCCGCCAGCTCCCCGGCGGTCGCCGCGTCGTACAGGTCGGGCCGGTACGCGAGGCTCAGCTCCAGCGAGGCGCCGGGCGTCACCGCCAGCGTCAGCGGGTAGTGGGTGCCGTCCACACTGTGCGTCCAGCCGATGCCGTACCGGGCGACGGCCTCCTCGCGGGCGGCGTCGTCCAGCGGCGTGTTCCGGAAGACGTACAGCGTGTCGAACAGGGTCCCGAGCCCGGTGGCCCGCTGGATACGGCCGAGACCCAGGTAGTGGTGCGGCAGCAGCTCGGCGTGCTCGCGCTGCACCCGTACCAGCAGGTCCCGCAGCGACTCGTCGGGGCGCAGCGTCACCCGGAACGGCAGCGTGTTCATGAACATGCCGATCATATGGTCGACGCCGGGCACGTCCGCCGGGCGGCCCGAGACCGTGGCACCGAACACCACGTCGTCCCGGCCGGTCAGCGCCGCCAGCGACAGCGCCCAGGCGGCCGACAGCACGGTGTTCAGCGTCACCCCGCAGCCACGGGCGAACCGCCGCAGCCCGTCGCTGAGTTCTGCGCCGAGCGCGATGTCCACCACCTCGGCGGTGACCGGCTGCCGCGCCGGGTCGGCCGGTGCGACCAGGGTCGCCTGGTCCAGCCCCGACAGATGCGCCCGCCAGGCGTCCAGCGCCGCCGAGGAGTCGGTGTCCGCGAGCCACCGCAGATAGTCCCGGTACGGCGTCACCGGGGGCAGTGAATCCAGGTCGCCGCCGCGCCCGTACAGCGCGAACAGCTCCTCGAAGAACAGCGACTCCGACCAGCCGTCGGTCAGGATGTGATGCTGCGTCACACACAGCATCCAGCGGTCCTCGGCGAACTTGAGCAGTGTCACGCGCATCAGCGGCGGCGCGGACAGGTCGAAGCGGGTCGCCGCGTCGGCGAGGGAGAACTCACGCTGCGCGGACCGCTGCGCCTCCTCGTCGAGACCGGTCAAGTCCTCGACGCACCACGGCAGTTCCCAGGCGGCCGGGACGGCCTGCACCGGCTGGGGCAGACCCTCGTGCCAGAAGCCCGAGCGGAGATTGGGGTGCCGGCGCAGCATCGCGTCGAACGCGGCCCGCAGCGCGGCCATGTCGACGGCGTGCCGCAGCTCCACGAAGTTCTGCATCAGATAGACGTCCAGCGCCCGGTCGTCGTACACCGCGTGGAAGTACAGGCCCTCCTGGAGCGGCGCCAGCGGCAGCACCTCGGCGATCTCACCGAACGCACCGGCGAGCACCGCCCGCCCGGCCGCGTCCGGGACCACCAGCGGCTCCCGGGACACGACCGGTGCGGCGCTGGCGTCCACAGCGCGGGCGGCGGTGGCCAGACCCGCCGGGGTGCGCTGCTCGAACACATCACGCGGGGAGAGCACCAGGCCCTCCTTGCGGGCGCGCGTCACCAGCTGGATGGAGACGATGCTGTCACCGCCCAGGGCGAAGAAGTCGTCGTCCACACCCGCCGAGGCCAGACCCAGAACCTCCGCGAAGACCCGGCACAGCGTCTCCTCACGGGCGTCGCGAGGCGCCCGGGACACCGCCGTCCCCGTCAGCACCGGAGCGGGCAGCGCGGCCCGGTCCAGCTTGCCGTTGACCGTCGTCGGCAGCGCCTCCACCACCACGACCGCCGCCGGCACCATGTGATCGGGCAGCACCGCCGCCAGCTCCGCGCGGACCGCGACCGGATCGGCGACGCCGGTCACATAGCCGACCAGCCGCTTGACCCCGGGAGTGTCCTCGCGCACCACGACCGCGGCGGACGCCACGCCCTCCAGCGCGACGAGCGCGGACTCCACCTCGCCCGGCTCGATCCGGTAACCCCGGATCTTCACCTGGTCGTCGGCCCGCCCCAGATACTCCAACTGCCCGTCAGTGCCCAGCCGTACGAGGTCACCGGTGCGGTACATCCGGGTGCCGGGCGGGCCGTAGGGGTCGGCGACGAACCGCTCGGCGGTCAGCGCGTACCGGCCCAGATAGCCGCGCGCCGTGCCGTGACCGGCGAGGTACAGCTCGCCCGTCGTCCCCGCCGGAACCGGGCGCAGCGCGCCGTCCAGCACATAGGCGCCGGTGTTGCCGATGGGCCGCCCCACGACCGGCGTGCCGCGCACGGAGAGGTCGGCGGCGAGCGCGTCCACCGTGTACTCGGTCGGCCCGTACAGGTTCACCGACATGACGCCACCGGCGTCCCGCACCTCGGACCACAGCTCCGGCGGCACCGCCTCGCCGCCGAGCAGCAGCAGCGCGGGCCGGTGGTGCGCGGCGTCCAGCAGGCCCCAGTCGAGCAGCTGGCGGGCGTAGGTGGGGGTCACGTCCATCGCGTCGATGCGCCGCCCGCGGACGTATCCCACGACGAACTCCGCGTCGCGGCGGCCTACTTCGTCCAGCACATGCAGCTCGTGCCCGGCGATCAGCCAGAACAGCTGCTCCCAGGAGGTGTCGAAGCTGAACGACGCCGTGTGCAGGGCCCGCAGGGTGCGCCCGCCCGCCGCCGCGACCACCGGAGCGAAGACCTCGCCGATGTGGTTCGCGTACAGGTTGGACAAGCCGCCGTGGGTGAGCACCACGCCCTTGGGGCGGCCCGTCGAACCCGAGGTGTAGATCACGTACGCCGGATGCTCCGCCACCACGTCCGGCGGCACGGGCACCGTCTCGGCCGCCTCGACCCCGGTCAGGGGCGCGTCCAGCAGGATCCGCTCCGGCCCGCCCGTCCGCGGCAGCAGACCGACCGCGTCGGAGGTGGTCAGCACGCACACCGGAGCGGCGTCGTCGAGCATGTACGCCAGCCGGTCCTCCGGATGGTCCAGGTCGAGCGGCAGATAGGCACCACCGGCCCGCAGCACCGCGAGGATCGCCACCACCGACTCCGCCGACCGCGGCACGGCGAGCGCCACCACCGACTCCGGGCCCACCCCGCGCGCGACGAGCAGCGAGGCCAGCCGCGCGGCCCGCCGCTCCAGCTCGGCGAAGGTCAGCGTCACCTCGCCCGCGACCACCGCGACGGCGTCCGGCGTCCGCGCCACCTGCTCCGCGAACCGGTCGGCGACCGTACCGCCCGGTACCTCCCGCACCGCGCCCCGCCAGCTCTCGCGCACCCGCCGGGACTCCGCCTCCGGCAGCAGCTCCAGGGTGCCGACAGCGACTTCGGGAGGCCCGGACAGTCGCTCCAGCGCCAGGGCCAGACGCCCGGCGAGCAGTTCCGCGTGCCGGGCGTCGAACAGGTCGGGGCGGTACTCCAGACGCAGCAGAGCGCGCTCCTCCAGCGCCACGGCGAGGGTCAGCGGATAGTGCGTGGCGTCACGCGCCTCCACCCCGGTCACCCGCAGCCCGCCGCCGACCGTGCGCGTCGCCCCCGGGTCCACGGGATAGTTCTCGATCACCACGAGCGTGTCGAACAGCTCCCGGCCGCCCGCCTGCTTCTGGATCGGGCCGAGCCCCAGGTGGTGGTGGGCGAGCAGCGCGTTCTGCTCGTCCCGGAACCGCCGCAGCAGCCCCGCCACGCTCTCCTCGGGGCGCGTCACCAGCCGGACCGGCACGGTGGTGATGAACAGACCGAGCATCGACTCGACCCCCGGTATCTCGTCCGGGCGGCCCGACACCGTCAGACCGAACACCACGTCCTGACGGCCCGTCACCTGACCTATGACCAGGCCCCACGCACACTGGATCAGCGTGCTCGGCGTCGTCCCGAGCCGCCGCGCGGCCGCCGTCAGCCGCGCCGTGGCCCCGGCCGACAGCTCCAGCGCGTGCACACCCGGCCGCACCGCCGGACGTGCCGGGTCGGCCGGCGCGACCAGCGTCGGCTCCTCCAGCGTCGCCAGCGCCCTCCGCCAGGCGGCCTCGGCCGCCGCCACGTCCTGCTTCTTCAGCCACTTCAGATAGTCCCGGTACGGACGCGCCGCGGGCAGCGCGGACACGTCGCCGTCGCTGCCGTACAGCGCCAGCAGATCGCCCACCAGCAGCGGCATCGACCATCCGTCCACCAGGATGTGGTGCACGGTGATCACCAGCCGGTGGTCGTCGTCGGCGACCCGGGCCAGCACCAGCCGCACCAGCGGCGGCCGGTGCAGCTCGAACCGCCGCTCCAGCTCGGCGCGTTCCAGCTCGGCCAGCGCCCGCCCGGCCTCCCCGGCGGCGGACAGATCGGCGCGATCGACACCGATGCGCACCTCCGCCGGCACGAACTGCACCGGCTGCGGCACCCCTTCGTGCCAGAACCCGGCCCGCAGATTGGGGTGCCGACGCAGCAGCGCGACCGCCGCCCGCTCCAGCCGGGCCGCGTCGACCGGCCCCGCCAGCGCCACCGTGACCTGCACGGTGTACACGTCGGCGGCGCCGCGTCCGGCGTCGTAGACGGAATGGAACAACATGCCCTGCTGCAAGGGGGACAGCGGCAGCATGTCCTCGATCCGAGCCTGCTTCACTGCTGGGCCCTCCACATTTCTTCGAGCATGGTGATCTGGTCCTGGTCGAGTTCGAGCAGGTCGAGGTCCGAGGGCGTGTGCCCGGCGGTCGTCCCGCCGTCCGCCCAGGCGGCAAAGGTGTCCAGCGCGTCCAGCCAGCCGTCCGCCAGCGCGCTGACGGTGCCCTGGGACAGGGCCTCGCCCGCCCACACGAACGACGCCGCGAGCTGCGGCCCCTCCGGTCCGCCCGTCACCTCCGCGACGACCTCCAGCGCGTGGGAGAGCGGCAGGGCCGGATCGGGGGCCACGGCCAGGGCGTCCGCCTCGGGGGCCGGACCCCAGTCGGCGGTGGCGCGGGCCGTCTGCCGGCCCAGGTAGTTCCACAGGACCTCGGCCGCGCCGGGACCGAACAGCCCCGCCGTACCGGCGTTCAGCCGGCGCAGCAGACCCGCGCCCACCCCGCCGTCCGGCACACCGCGCACCTGCTCCTTGACCTCCTTCAGAGCCGCGCCCGCGTCCTCGGACCCCGCCAGCACGGCCGCCGGGTCATAGGCGCGCGCCCCCAGCCGCAGCGGATACACCGAGGTCAGCCAGCCGACCGTACGGGTCAGATCGGCGCCCGGCACGAGATCCTGCTCCCGGCCGTGCCCCTCCAGGTCCACCGCGAACCCGGCCGCCTCCGCGGACCGGCCCGCACGGGCCGCCCAGTCGCCCACGGACACCGCGAACGCGGTCAGCAGGATGTCGTTCACCGTGCCGTGCACCGCCGAGGGGACCCGCTCCAGCAGCGGTGCCGTCCGCTCGGCCGACAGCCGCACATCGAGCCTGCGCGCCGTTGACACGGTGTCCCGCCCCGGATCCAGCGCCCGGTCGGTGAGCAGCCGCCCGCGCGGTGCCTCCGCCAGCCAGCGGTCCAGCTCCGCCAGCCGCCGCGCACTGTGCGCCTCGGCGAGCAGCCCGGCCGTCCAGGTCCGCAACGACGTCGGCACCGGCTCCGGCGCGGGCGCCCGGCCCGTCGCCGCGGCCTCCCAGGCCGCCCGCAGATCGGGCAGCAGGATCTGCCACGACACCTCGTCGACCACCAGATGGTGCGCCACCAGCAGCAGCCTGCCCGGCCCGGCCGGACCGGCATCGAGGAACACCGCCCGCACCGTCCGTCCGGCCACCGGATCCAGCTCCCCGGCCGCCCGGTCCGACTCGCGCGCCACCAGCTCACGCAGCGCCCCGTCACCGAGGCCCACGGCGTCCACCGTACGCAGCACCGAAGCGGCCTCTAGCGCGCCCACCGGCCGCACCTCGGCGCTCCACAGCCCCGGCCGTGCCACCGACAGCGCCAGCCGCAGCCCGTCGTGCCGGTCCAGCACCGCCTGGAGTGCCGTGACCAGATCGGCCGCGCGCACTCCGGCGGGCAGCCGCACCAGACGGGCCTGACAGAAGCGCTCGTACGGGCCGCCCCGGGCCGCCAGCCAGTGCGCGGCCGGAGGCAGGACCAGGGGCCCCGTGCCCACGTCCGCCGGGCGCGGAGCCGCACCGGTCTCCTCGGGCGCCACGACCGCGGCGAGCGCGGCCGGTGTCGGATGCTGGAACACCTGGCGTGCCGTGACGGTGAGCCCGGCCTTGCGGGCGAGGCTCACCAGCCGGATCGAGACGATGCTGTCGCCGCCCAGCTCGAAGAAGTTGTCCTCGACGTCCACGGCCGGCAGCCCGAGCACCTCGGCCATCAGCCGGGCGAGCACCTGCGCCGCTCCCGCTCCCGCTCCCGAGGAGACGGACCGGGCCGCACCCGAGGGCACGGGCAGAGCACGGCGGTCGAGCTTGCCGTTCGTGCTCAGCGGCAGGGCGTCCAGAGCCACGAAGAGCGCCGGGACCATGTACGCGGGCAGCCGCTCCGCCGCATGGGCACGCAGCTCGTCCGGTACGACGGCCGCACCGGGCGCGGGCACCACATAGGCGACGAGCTGCTGCACCCCCGGCCGGTCCTCGCGGACGTGTGCGACGGCTTGTGCGATGCCGGGTGCTTCGGTCAACGCGGTTTCGATTTCTTCGAGTTCGATGCGTTGGCCGCGGAGTTTGATCTGGTGGTCGGTGCGGCCGAGGTAGGTGAGGGTGCCGTCGGGGTTCCAGCGGGCGAGGTCGCCGGTGCGGTACATGCGGGTGCCGGGGGTGCCGTGGGGGTCGGCGGTGAACCGTTCGGCGGTGAGGGCCGGTTGGGTGAGGTAGCCGCGGGCGAGTTGGGTGCCTGCGAGGTAGAGCTCGCCGGGGACGCCTATGGGGACGGGCTGGAGGTGGGTGTCGAGGACGTAGACGCGGGTGTTCCAGACGGGTGTTCCGATGGGTATGGAGTAGCTGTTGTCGGTGGTGTGGGCCGGGGCGCGGGTGACGTCCACGGCCGCCTCGGTGGGGCCGTACAGGTTCTCCAGCGCGACCGGGCGCGGTGCGGCCGAGGCGTGGAACCTGGCGGCCAGGTCCGCCGAGAGGGCCTCCCCGCTGCACACCACGAGTCGCAGGCTCGGGCAGTCGGACAGCTCGGTCTCCGTCAGGAAGGCGGCGAGCATCGAGGGCACGAAGTGGCAGACGGTGACGGCCTGTTCGCGGATGAGCGCGGCCAGGTAGTGCGGGTCGGTGTGCCCTTCGGGCCGGGCGACGACCAGCGGCACGCCCTGCGCCAGCGGCCAGAACAGCTCCCACACGGAGACGTCGAAGGTGGTGGGTGTCTTGAGCAGTACCCGGTCCGTCGTGGTGAGCTGGTAGGTGTCCTGCATCCACTGGAGGCGGTTGACGATGGCCGCGTGCTCGATCAGTACGCCCTTGGGGCGTCCGGTGGATCCGGAGGTGAACAGTATGTAGGCCGGGTGGGACGGCAGCAGAGGTGCGAGCCGGTCGGCGTCGGTGACGGCATCGGACCCGAAACCCGCCAACTCTTCGTTCACAGCGGGCGAGTCGAGCAGTACAGCACCGGGCCGGAGGCGTTCGGGCAGTGTGCCGAGTGAGGCCCGGTCCGTGATGACGCACACCGGTGCGGCGGTGTCGGTCATGTAGGTGAGCCGGTCGGCGGGCAGGGCGGGGTCGAGTGGCAGGTAGGCGCCTCCCGCGCGTACGACGGCGTGCAGGGCGACGAGGAGTTCCATGGAGCGGGGGAGGGTGACGGCGACGACGGACTCGGGGCCGACTCCCCGGCCGATGAGCAGCCGGGCCAGCCGGTTGACCCGCTCCTCGAAGCCGCCGCGGGTCAGGAAGGCGCCGTCGAAGAGCAGCGCGGTGGCCTCGGCATCGCGGGCGCCGCCCGCCACGAGATCGGCGAGGGTGGCGGGACCGTCCAGGACGCGAGCGGTGTCGTTCCAGCCTCGCAGCACCTGTTCCCGCTCGCCCGAGTCCATGACCGGGAGGGCGGAGAGCGTCTGCCCCGGGTCGCCCGCCACCGCGTCCAGCAGCCGGACCAGCCGCCCGGCCAGCCGCTCGACGCTCGCGGCCTCGAACAGGTCCGTCGCGTACCGCACCCCACCGCTGATCCGGCCGTCCACCGGGGAGCCGCCGAAGGCGAACTCCAGGTCGAACTTGGACCCGCCGATCTCCACCGGCAGTTCGTCCGCCGGCACCCCGAACAGCTCCGCCACTTCGGTGGTCGTCGAGTGATAGGTCACCATCGTCCGGAACAGCGGGTGACGCGCCCCGGCGGACCGCCCGACAGCGTCGGCCACGGCCTCCAGCGGAAGGTCCGCGTGCGAGAACGCGGCGAGATCCGCGTCCCGCACCCGCTCGACCAGCTCGGCGAAGGCGGGATCGCCGGACAGATCGGCCCGCAGCACCAGCGTGTTGAGGAAGAACCCGACCAGGGTGTCCACCTGCTCGTCCTCCCGCCCGGACACCGGAGTACCGAGGGGTATGTCGTCACCGGCGCCGAGCCGGTGCAGCAGGGCGGCGACCGCCGCGTGCACCACCATGAACACGGTCGCGCCGCTCTCCCGCGCGATCCGGGCCAGCTCCGCACCCGTACGCGGGGACACCTCGAACAACACCACGTCACCTTCGTGCGAGGGGGTGGCGGGGCGCGGCCGGTCGGTGGGAAGCGGTACTTCCTCGGGCAGACCGGCGAGGGTGTGGCGCCAGTACGCGGTCTGGCGGGCGGCCGGTGAGCGGGGGTCGTGGGGGTCGCCGAGGAGGTTGCGCTGCCAGAGTGCGAAGTCGGCGTACTGGAGGGGTAGTTCGGGGTAGTCGGGGGTGGTTCCGGTGCGTCGGGCGCGGTAGGCGGTGTCGAGGTCGGTCAGCAGGGGGCCGGTCGACCACTCGTCGGTGGCGATGTGGTGCAGCAGCACCACCAGCACATGGTCGTCGTCCGCCGCGCTCAGCAACGCGGCCCGCAGCGGGATCTCCCGCGCCAGGTCGAAGACGTGCCCGCCCGCCGCGACGGCCTCCTCGGCCAACCGGTCCACGGCGACCGCGCGCACCGCGAACGGCACCCGGCACTCCTCGGGGGCCAGCACCCGCTGGTACGGCTCCCCGTCGACCTCGGTGAACACCGTGCGCAGCACCTCGTGCCGGGCGACCAGGTCCGCGAGGGCGGCTTCCAGCGCCTCCGTGTCGACCGGGCCCCGCAGCCGGACCGCGAGCGGCACGTTGTAGGTCGTCCCGGGGCCCTGCACGCTGTCGATCAGCCACAGCCGACGCTGGGCGTACGACAGCGGCAGCAGCGCCGGCCGCTCGGCCGCCCGCGTCAGCGCGGGCCGGCCCGACGCCGTGCGCTCGGTCAGCCGCGCCGCCAGCCCGGCCACCGTACGCGCCTCGAACAGGTCGCGTACGGCACACTCCACCCCCAGCGCGGCGCGCAGTCGGCTCACCGCGCGCGCGGCCAGCAGCGAGTGCCCGCCGAGCGCGAAGAAGTCGTCCTCCACCCCGACCGACGTCCTCTCCAGCAAGGCGGCGAAGACGCCGGCGATCACCTCCTCGCGTGCGGTGCGCGGCGCCCGGAACACGCCGGTCTCCGCCTGCGGCGGTGCGGGCAGGGCGCGGCGGTCGAGCTTTCCGTTGGCCGTCAGCGGCAGGGTGTCCAGCGTCACGAAGGCACCGGGCACCATGTACTCCGGCAGCCGCGAGGCGGCGTGGGCCCGCAGCGCACCGTGGTCCGGGGCATGGGCACTGCCCGGCACCGGCACGACGTACGCCACCACCTGCTGACCCTCGTGGACGTGTGCGACGGCTTGTGCGATGCCGGGTGCTTCGGTCAGCGTGGCTTCGATTTCGCCGGGTTCGATGCGTTGGCCGCGGAGTTTGATCTGGTGGTCGGTGCGGCCGAGGTAGGTGAGGGTGCCGTCGGGGTTCCAGCGGGCGAGGTCGCCGGTGCGGTACATGCGGGTGCCGGGGGTGCCGTGGGGGTCGGCGGTGAACCGTTCGGCGGTGAGGGCCGGTTGGGTGAGGTAGCCGCGGGCGAGTTGGGTGCCTGCGAGGTAGAGCTCGCCGGGGACGCCTATGGGGACGGGCTGGAGGTGGGTGTCGAGGACGTAGACGCGGGTGTTCCAGACGGGTGTTCCGATGGGTATGGAGTAGCTGTTGTCGGTGGTGTGGGCCGGGGCGCGGGTGACGTCCACGGCCGCCTCGGTGGGGCCGTACAGGTTCTCCAGCGCGACCGGGCGCGGTGCGGCCGAGGCGTGGAACCTGGCGGCCAGGTCGGTCGGCAGGGCCTCCCCGCTGCACACGACCAGCCGCAGGCTCCGGCTTGTGCTGAGGTCGGAGTCGGCCAGGAACGCGGCGAGCATCGACGGGACGAAGTGGCAGACGGTGACGCCTTGTTCGCGGATGAGCGCGGCCAGGTAGTGCGGGTCCTTGTGCCCCTCGGGTCGTGCGATCACGAGGGTGCTGCCGAAGGCGAGCGGCCAGAAGAGTTCCCACACGGAGACGTCGAAGGTGGTGGGTGTCTTGAGCAGTACCCGGTCCGTCGTGGTGAGCTGGTAGGTGTCCTGCATCCACTGGAGGCGGTTGACGATGGCCGCGTGTTCGATCAGTACGCCCTTGGGACGTCCGGTGGATCCGGAGGTGAAGAGCACGTACGCCGGGTGGGACGGCAGCAGAGGTGCGAGCCGGTCGGCGTCCGTGACCGAGTCCGCCGCGAACCCCGCCAACTCCTGTTCCACGGACGGCGCGTCGAGCAGCACGGCAGCCACTCGGAGGCGTTCGGGCAGGGAGAGGAGCGAGGACCCGTCCGTGACCGCGCACACCGGTGCGGCGGTGTCGGTCATATAGGTGAGCCGGTCGGCGGGCAGGGCGGGGTCGAGTGGCAGGTAGGCGCCTCCCGCGCGTACGACGGCGTGCAGGGCGACGAGGAGGTGCACGGAGCGGGGGAGGGCGACGGCGACGACGGACTCGGGGCCGACTCCCCGGCCGATGAGCAGCCGGGCCAGCCGGTTGACCCGCTCCTCGAAGACTCCCCGGCTGACCGGCGTGCCTTCGTGTACGAGCGCGACGGCCTCGGGCTCGCGGGCGCCGCCCGCCACCAGACCGGCGAGGGTGGCGGGTCCGTCCAGGGTACGAGCGGTGTCGTTCCAGCCTCGCAGCACCTGTTCCCGCTCGCCCGCGTCCAGCAGCTCCAGCCGCGCCAGGGGGGCGTCCGGTGCGGCCACCACCCGCTCCAGCAGCCGTACCAGCCGGGACAGCAGCCGCTCGGCGCCGGAGCGCTCGAACAGGTCGAGGGCGTAACGGACTCCGCAGGTCAGCACCGGGCCGTCGGCGCCCGGCAGCCGCCGGAAGAGGATCTCCAGGTCGAACTTGGCCGCACCGGCGCGGACCGGGCACTCCACCGTGTCCGCGCCCAGCAGCCGGCTGTGGTCCGGGCCGCCGCCCTCGTAGGCCACCATCGTCTGGAAGAGGGGGTGGCGGGCGAGCGTGCGGTGCGGGTCGAGGGCCTCCACCATGCGGTCGAAGGGCAGATCGGCGTGGTCCAGGGCGGCCAGGTCGGTGGCCCGCACCCGGGCCAGCAGGTCCGTGAAGCTCGGGTCGCCGGAGAGGTCGGTACGGAGCACGAGAGTGTTGACGAAGAAGCCGACGAGGCCGTCCAGCGCGGTGTCGGAACGCCCGGCGACCGGGGCGCCGAGGGGGATGTCGTCACCGGCGCCGAGCCGGTGCAGCAGGGCGGCGACCGCCGCGTGCGCCACCATGAACATGGTCGCCCCGGAGTCCGCCGCGAGCCGTTCCAGCCCGGTCAGCACCTCCTCGGACAGCTCCACGGTCAGGGTGCCGCCCCGGTGGGAGGGGACGGCGGGGCGCGGCCGGTCGGTGGGGAGCGTGAGTTCCTCCGGCGCCCCGGCGAGGGCCTGGCGCCAGTATGCGGTCTGGTGTGCGGCTGGTGAGCTGGCGTCGTCGGGGTCGCCGAGGAGGTCGCGCTGCCAGAGTGCGAAGTCGGCGTACTGCAGGGGCAGTTCGGGGTAGTCGGGGGCGGTGCCGGTGAGCCGGGCGCGGTAGGCGGTGTCGAGGTCGGTCAGCAGGGGGCCGGTCGACCATTCGTCGGTGGCGATGTGGTGCAGCAGCACGACCAGCACATGATCGTCGTCCGCCACGTCGAGCAGCGTCACCCGCAGCGGCGGACCGGCGGTCAGGTCGAAGGTGCCGGTGGCGGCGGTCTCCACCGCCTGCTCCAGATCCGCCGCGGCGACCGGGCGTACCGCGAACGGCACCCGGCACTCCTCGGGGGCCAGCACCCGCTGGTACGGCTCCCCGTCGACCTCGGTGAACACCGTGCGCAGCACCTCGTGCCGGGCCACCACGTCCGCGAAGGCCGCCTCCAGCGCCCGTACGTCGAGCGCGCCGCGCAGCCGCAGCGCGACCGGGACGGTGTAGGTCTCGCTCGGTCCCTCCACCTGGTGCAGGAACCACAGCCGGCGCTGCGCGTACGACACCGGCACCGGTGTGGGACGCTCGGCGGCCCGGGACGGCGCCGGACGGGCGGTGGCCGACCGCTCGGCGAGCCGGGCGGCGAGCGATCCGACCGTACGGGTCTCGAAGACGTCCCGCACGGAGCAGGCGGTGCCCCCGTCGCGGACCAGGGCGGCGACCCGGGCGGCGAGCAGCGAGTGCCCGCCGAGGGCGAAGAAGTCGTCGTCGGCGCCGACGGCGGACACGCCCAGGACCTCGGTGAACACGGCGGCGAGCCGCTCCTCCACCGGTCCGCGCGGGGGCCGGGAGGGCTCGGCCGCTGCGAGCACCGGGGCGGGGAGCGCGGCCCGGTCCAGCTTGCCGTTGACGTTCGTCGGCAGTACCTCCAGCGGTACGACGGCCGCCGGGACCATGTACTCGGGCAGTTCGGCCGCCAGATCGCGGCGGAGCGCGGCGGGCTCCGCCGTGCCGGTGACGTAGGCGACCAGGCGGGGCGCCCCGGGGGTGTCCTCGCGGACCACGACCGCGGCCGAGGTGACACCGGGGCGGGCCGCCAACGCCTGCTCGATCTCGCCGAGTTCGATACGGAAGCCGCGCAGCTTGATCTGGTCGTCGGCGCGTCCGAGGAATTCCAGCAGGCCGTCCGGGCGCCATCTGGCGAGGTCGCCGGTGCGGTACATGCGGGTGCCGGGCGGCCCGTAGGGGTCGGCGACGAACCGCTCGGCGGTCAGGGCATGGCGGCCCAGATAGCCGCGCGCGTGCTGCGCACCCGACAGGTACAGCTCGCCCGGCACCCCGGGCGGCACCGGGCGCAGCCGCGCGTCCAGCACCTGGGCGCGGGTGTTGTCCAGGGGGCGGCCGACGACCGGGGTGGCGCTGTCGGTGACCCGGGCCATGAGCGCGTCCACCGTGAACTCGGTCGGACCGTAGTAGTTGACCGTCTCCACCCCCGGAACCGCCGCCAGTTCCGACCACAGCGCGGGCGGCACCGCCTCGCCGCCGAGCAGGAACAGCGGCGGCCGCCAGGTACCGGTCAGCAGTCCGGCGTCGAGCAGTTGACGGGCGTAGGACGGGGTGACGTCCAGGGTGTCGATGCGGTGCTCGCGGACATACGCGACCACGGTGTCCGCGTCCCGGCGGCCGAACTCGTCCAGGATGTGCAGTTCGTGCCCGGCGACCAGCCACAGCAACTGTTCCCAGGAGGAGTCGAAGGCGAACGACGCCGTGTGCAGCGCCCGCACCCGCCGGCCCAGCCGCTCGGCGACCGGCCGGTACAGGGCGCGCTCGTGGTCCCGGTACAGGTTCGTCAGCCCGGCGTGGTGCAGTCCGACGCCCTTGGGGCGGCCGGTCGAGCCCGAGGTGTAGATGACGTACGCGAGGTGTCCGGGGCCGGCAGCACGGGGAGCGGGCAGGTCCATGGCCGTGCCGAGGCGGGCCGTGAACGCGGGCTCGTCCAGCAGCAGCCGTGTCACGCCCGGCAGTTCGGGCACCGAAGCGGCGACATCCGTGGACGTCAGCACGCACACCGGTGCCGCGTCCCGGAGCATGAACTCCAGCCGGTGCGCCGGGTGGTCCAGGTCCAGCGGAAGGTAGGCGCCGCCCGCACGCAGTACGGCGAAGGCGGCCACCACCGCGTCGGCCGAGCGGGGCAGCGCGAGCGCCACCACGGTGTCCGGGCCGACGCCCTCGGCGGACAGTGTCCGCGCCAGCAGCTCCACCCGGTCGTCCAGGCCGGCGAAGCTGAGCCGGTCCGCGCCGCAGACCAGGGCCGTCGCCTCGGGGGTGTGGGCCGACCGCTGGGCGAGCAGTTCCACCACGGTCTCCACCGGAACCGGGCGGGCGGTGGCGTTCCACTCCGCGAGGCGCTCGCGCTCGGTGGCGTCGAGCAGGTCGTACCCGGAGACGGGGAGCGCGGGATCGGCGACCGCCTGTGCGAGCAGGCGCAGGAGGCGGTCCGCCAGCCGTTCGGCCGTGGGGCGGTCGAAGAGGTCGGCGGCGTAGAACACCTCCAGGTCGATGTCGTCGGCGTGTGCCGTGTCGGAGAACGTGAAGTCGAGGTCGAACTTGGTGGTGCCGGGGTCGATCCGGTCCACGCGGGTGTCCCGGCCGAACAGCCGGCGCACGTCCTGGGTGACCGTGCTGTGCGACACCATCGTCTGGAAGAGGGGGTGGCGGGCCAGGCCGCGATGCGGGTTGACGGCCTCGACGACCTTGTCGAAGGGCAGGTCGGCGTGGTCCAGTGCGGTGAGGTCGGTGGTCCGGACCCGCTGGAGCAGGTCGGCGAAGCTGGGGTCGCCGCTCAGGTCGGTGCGCAGGACCAGGGTGTTGACGAAGAAGCCGACGAGGTCGTCCAGCGCGGTGTCGGTGCGTCCGGCGACCGGGGTGCCGAGGGGGATGTCGTCACCGGCGCCGAGCCGGTGCAGCAGGGCGGCGACCGCCGCGTGCACCACCATGAACACACTGGTGCCGCTCTCCCGCGCCAATCCGCGGATGCGGGAGGCGAGTTCGGCGGGAAGCGCGCGGTGCACCATGCCGCCCGCCTGACCGGGCCCGGCCGGACGCGGCCGGTCGGCGGGCAGCGCCAGCTCCTCGGGCAGACCCGTCAGCACCGCACGCCAGTGGTCCGCCTGCCGGGCGGTCGGCGAGTCGTCGCCGCCGTCGAGCAGGGCGCGCTGCCAGAGCGCGAAGTCCGCGTACTGCACGGGAAGTTCCGGGAACTCGGGTGCGGCCCCCGTGGTCCGCGCCGCGTAGGCCGTCTCCAGGTCGCGCAGGAAGGGGCCCATGGACCACTCGTCGCTCGCGATGTGGTGCAGCAGCACCACCAGCGCCTGCTGCCCGGTCGCCGGGTCGCGGAGCAGCGTGACCCGGACGGGCGGTTCGGCCGCCAGGTCGAAGAGGTGCCCGAGGGCCCGTTCGCGTTCAGCGTCGAAGCGGGCCTCGGACGTCTCCACGACTCGCAGCCGCACGCCCGCCTCTCCGGGGGAGAGGATCCGCTGATACGGCTCCCCGCCCGCCTCCGCGAACACGGTGCGCAGTGTCTCGTGGCGGGCCACGACGTCACCCAGCGCCGCGTCCAGGGGGCCCGGGTCCAGGGGCTCGGTGAAGCGGGCCGCGAACGGGATGTTGTAGGCGGCGCTCGGGCCCTGCATCTGGTGCAGGAACCACAGCCGCCGCTGGGCGTGCGACAGGGGCAGCCGCTCCGGGCGGGCGGCGGCCGTCAGCGGCGGGAGCGTGGAGCCGTCCCGCCCGGCCAGCCGCTCGGCCAGCGCCGCGGCCGTTCGCGCCTCGAACACGTCACGGATGCCGCACTCGGTGCCCAGCGCGCCGCGCACCCGGGCGATCACCCGGGCGGCGAGCAGCGAGTGCCCGCCGAGGGTGAAGAAGTCGTCGTCCGGGCCCACCGAGGGCAGGCCGAGCACGTCGGCGAGGATCCCGGTCAGGATCTCCTCCCGGGCACCGCGCGGCGCCCGCGCCCCGGCCGTGGTCAGCCCGGACAGGTCGGGGGCGGGCAGCGCGCGCCGGTCGACCTTGCCGTTGGCGGTCAGCGGGAAGGCGTCCAGGACCACCACGGCCGAGGGCACCATGTACTCCGGCAGCCGGGCGGCCGTCAGCTCCCGCAGGGCGACCGGGTCCGGCACCCGGCCCTCGCCCGCCGGGACGACGTACCCGACGAGATGCTGTGTCCCGGGCACGTCCTCACGGACCACGGCCACCGCACGGCCCACGGACTCCGCCGCGCCCAGCACGCTCTCGATCTCGCCGAGTTCGATGCGGAAGCCGCGCAGCTTGACCTGGTCGTCGGCCCGGCCGACGTACTCGATCCGCCCGTCCGGGCGGCGCCGCACCAGGTCGCCGGTGCGGTACATGCGGGTCCCGGGCGGCCCGTAGGGGTCGGCGACGAACCGCTCGGCGGTCAGACCGTGGCGGCCCAGATAGCCGCGCGCGAGCTGCGCGCCGGCCAGGTACAGCTCCCCGGGCCGCCCGTTCGGGGTGTGCCGCAGGGAGCCGTCGAGGACATGGGCGCGGGTGTTCCAGAACGGGGTGCCGATGTCGGGCGTGCCCGTGTGGCCGGGGGAGAGGGCGGCGGAGGTGGCCCATACGGTGACCTCGGTCGGGCCGTAGACGTTGGTGACCTTCCTGGCGGTCCGGGTCAGCCGCTCGGCCAGGTCCGCGGGGACCGCCTCGCCGCCGACCAGCACGGACGTGCCGACCAGGGCCGCCGGGGCCCCCTCGGCGAGCAGTGCCTGCCACAGCGACGGGGTCGCCTGCATCACCGCCGGCCGGTGGGCGTCC
Source organism: Streptomyces sp. PL-25 (assembly GCF_058344915.1). NCBI lineage: Bacteria > Bacillati > Actinomycetota > Actinomycetes > Kitasatosporales > Streptomycetaceae > Streptomyces > Streptomyces sp. PL-25. The sequence goes on along the minus strand of NZ_CP136997.1, from coordinate 76,970 downwards.
ACCAGGGCGGAGAGGGCGGCCGGGTCGCGCACGGTGTCCCGGTCGGCGAGGACCACGGTGGCGCCGCTGATCAGCGGCACCCACAGTTCCAGCGCCGCGATGTCGAAGGAGACCGTGGTGACCGCGACCAGGGTGTCACCGGGGCAGAGGGCCAGTTGGTGCGCCTGCATGCGCAGGAAGTTGGCGAGCGCGGAGTGCGGCACCACCACGCCCTTGGGGCGTCCGGTGGAGCCGGAGGTGTGGATGACGTACGCGGGGTGCGCGCCGTCCGGCGGGCCGAGCCGCTCGGCGTCGGCGACCGGGTGCGCGGGCAGGGCCGCGAGGGCGGCCAGGGTGTCGGGAGCGTCCAGGACGACGGTCTCGGTGCCCGGCACGTCCGGCGCCGAGGGGGCGGCGGCCAGGGTGGTCAGCACACACACCGGGCGGGCGTCGCGGACCATGTGGTCCAGCCGGTCGGCCGGGTAGTCCAGGTCCAGGGGCAGATAGGCGCCGCCCGTCCGCAGCACCGCCAGCAGGGCCACCAGCAGGTCCGCGGTGCGCGGCAGCGCGATGCCGACGTAGGACTCGGGCCCGGCACCGCGCGCGATCAGCAGCCGGGCGATCCGGTTCGCGCGCTCGTCCAGCTCCGCGTAGGTCAGTTCCCGTCCGTCCGCGACGACGGCGGTCCGCGCGGGGTGCGCCGCTGCCTGTGCGGCGACCGCGTCCACGACCGTGCCCGGTTCCACCTCCCTGGCGGTGGCCTCGGCCGCGTCCCGCAGGGCGCGCCGGGTCCAGCCGTCCACCAGCTCGGGCGCGCTCACCGGGGTGCCGGGTCCACCGGCCGAGAGTTCCGCCAGGAAGCGGTTGAACTCGGCGCTGCGCGCGGCGAGTTCCTCCGCGCCGTAGGCGAGCGGGTTGGCGTCCAGCTCGAAGCGTATGTGTCCGTCGGCCGCGTCGTGGTACAGCCCGAGGGTGAGGTCGTGGACGGGTCCGGCGGCGATGTTGTGCGCGGTGCCGGGCGCGCCCGCGAAGTCCAGGGCGTAGTCGAAGGCCTTGATGTTCACCATCGGGCCGAGCAGCCCCTGTTCCCGGCCGACGAGTCCGAGGTCGCGCCGGATGTCCTCGGCCCGGTAGCGCTGGTGGGCGCGGAGTTCGCGGACCAGCCGGGCGGTCCCGGCCGTCAGCTCGCCGATGCCCGTACCGGGCCGGACCGGCACGCGCAGCGGCAGCACGTTCACCACCATCGCCGGCACCCACAGGGCCGCCGAGCCCAGCCGGGACATGGCGGGCAGGGACAGCAGCACGTCCCGGGAGCCGGTGGAGCGGTGCAGGAACGCGGCGAACGCCGCCGTCACCGTGTCCGCCCAACTCGCCCGTGCGGCACGGCCGATGGCGTGCAGGCCGGCTGTCGCCTCCGGGGTCAGCACGGCGCCGTCGCGCAGGAAGGTCTGCGAGGCCGGGTGCGCGGCACCGGCCAGCAGTTCCGGTTCGGGCCGGTCGGCGAGCCGCGAAGACCAGAACTCCCGGTCCGCGACGGCCTGTTCGGAACTCCGGTAGGTCTGTTCCTCGGCGACCACGTCGGCCAGCGGCCGGAAGGGCGTGGGCTCGGGCTCCTCGCCCCGGACCAGGGCGGTGTACACCTGGGCGACGCGCCGGGAGACCAGGGAGAAGGCGTAGGCGTCGAGCGCGATGTGGTGGGCGCGCTGGTACCACAGGGCCCGGTTCGGGCCGACCAGGTGCAGCGCGTACGCGAACAGCGGTCCGGTGGCCGGGTCGACGGGACGGCCCATGTCGGAGCGCATCAGCTCCAGCGCCGCCGCGTCGGGGTCCGTGGCGTCGCGGTGGTCCACCACCCGCAGCGCCGGGCCGTCGAGCGCGGCGCCGTGCGGGGCGGGGAACTGCCAGGGCTGGCCCGCCCCGTCCTCCTCGAACCGCACCGTGAGCGCCTCGCACTCCCGGACCGTGCGGCACACGGCCGCCTCGAAGGCGGCGACCTCGACCGGACCGTTGATCTCCACGTACTGCCCGACGTTGTAGACCGGGGAGTCGGGGGCCAGCCGCTGGCCGTACCAGACGCCGGTCTGGGCTCCCGTGAGGGGGAGTCGCCGCTGGGCACGCTCGGTCATGGGTCTCGCTCCAGGGTGGGGCGCGGCACGATGGGGCATCGTCCGCAGGGGAGGGGCAGGGGTCGGGGCGCCGCGGTGGGACGCGCGGCGCGGCGGAACGGACGGGAGGGCCCGCAGGCTCTTCCGCCCGGGTGGGTGTCGGTGTTGGTGCCAGTGCCGGTGTCCGCCGATCCGGTGACAATGACGGCGGCCGGGGGCTCTTCCGGCGGCGGTCGAGGGGCTCAGCCGACGACGGTCGGGGCGTCCCGGCCGGATCCGGTGCCGGACGGGCCTTCGACGGCGTCCGCCTCGGCCTCGTCCTCGTCGCGGGGGAGGGTGGCCCGGCGCAGTCCCGGGACCAGGACGGCGGCCAGCACCGCGGCCACGGCGCACACCGCGCCGTTGACGACGGCGGCACCGGCCGGGTTGAACCAGCGTGCCACCAGGGCGACTTCGACGTCCCCGAGCACGTTGCCGGTGGTGCCCTGCGCGGTGACGACGCTCACCACGCGTCCGCGCAGCCGGTCCGGGGTGTGGTGCTGGACCAGGGCGTACTCGAGGATCTCGTACACCGTTCCGGCGGCGCCGCCGACGGCCAGCATGAGGACGGCGGTCCAGACGCTGTGGCTCAGGCCGAAGCCGATGGTGGCGAGGCCGCTGGTGAGCGCGGCGGTGAGCAGCAGCCGTCCGGGCCGCCCGTGCCGGGTGACCCAGCCGCTGGTGGCGGAGACCAGGACGGCGCCCACGGCCGGGGCGGTGTAGAGCAGACCGAGGATCACATCGCCGCCCCCGAAGCGGGTGGCGACCAGCGCCGGGAAGAGCACCACCGGAAGGTTGAACAGCACGGTGATCCCGCCCAGGCCCAGCAGCGCCCCCACCACGCGGTTGCGCAGCGCGAACCGGAAGGCCACGAGGGGGGAGCCGCCGTCCTCGCCGTCCTCGTCGGCGTCCTCGTCCGCCACCGGCGGCAGGGGGCGTACGCGCAGGATGAGCAGGGCGGTCACGGCGGTGGTGACGGCGGTGAACGTGAACACCGGCCCGGGACCCCCGGCGGCGAGCAGCACACCGCCGAGGAGCGGGGCGCAGATGGAGCCGATCTCGCCGGTGAGGGAGATCAGCGCGCCGGCCGCCGGGAGCTGGTCCGGGCGGACCAGGGTGGGCGCCACCGCCATCAGGGCGGTGACACTCACTCCGGTGGCCAGCCCGTCCAGGGCGACACAGCCGTAGATCCCCCACAGGCTGGGGTCGGCCAGGAACGCGTTGACCGCGAGGCCCGCGAAGGCCGCCGCGGCGGCCGCGCGTGCCCGCAGGATGAGCCTCCTGCGGTCCGTGCGGTCGGCCATCCAGCCGCCCCACAGCGAGCCCAGCAGCACCGTCACGCTCATGACCATGCTGGCGACGGCGACGCTGAAGGTCGACTCGGTGAGGTCGTACACCTGCGCGGACAGGGCGACGGTCGCCATGCCCAGGCCGAACAGGGACACCACCCGGGCGACGAAGATGGCCCGGAAGTCCCTGCTGGTGCGCAGGGGTTCGACGTCGACCAGGAGGTCACGCACCCGCACGGGGCGCTCCTGCGGGGGCGAGGAGCGTGGCCCAGTCGGTGAGGGTCGGGCGCTGGGCGAGCTCGGCGAAGCCGACCTCGGCGCCCTGCGCACGCCAGCCCTCCACGAGCGTCATCATCCGGACGGAGTCCAGGCCCTGGTCGAACACGTTCTCGTCGACGGCCACCTCCTCGGCCTCGACGTAGAGGAGCTCGGCGAGGTCGTCGCGGAGGCGGTCGAGGGTGAAGGGCTGCGGCCCGGAAGTGTCGGTCATGGTGCTTCCTCTCCTGATCAGTGCTGCGTTCCGGTTAGGTAAGGCTTACCTAACAATCTATTCTTGGCCCGGTCAAGTCGGTCCGTTCCCGCCCCGGTTGCGGCCGGTGCCGGCGAAACCCCCGAGTGAAAGAGCCGATGACACGGTGACTCCTCCCTCCGCGCTCCGTCCCGCGCCGACCGCGCTCCGTCCCCCGCACCCGGTGGTGGTGCGCGCGGCCGGACCCGGCGACGTGGCCGCCCTGTACCGCCTCTCGCGCGCGTTCGCCCGTACGGGAGAGCTGCGCGCGCGGTCCGCGACCGAGTACGCACGCGACACGGGCGACTTCCTGATCGCCGAGTCCGCCGCGGGCGGTGTCGAGGGATGTGTGGGGCTCGGATGCGGCCAGGGCGCGGCGGCCCGTACCGCGGTCGTCTACAACTTCTGTGTGGCGGCGGCCAGTCAGGGCCGGGGTGTGGGTACGGCCCTGCTGGCAACGCTGCTCGCCGAGGCGGCGGCCCGCTCGGTCGGCACGGTCTTCACCGCGACCAGCGGCGGGGCCGCCCTCTTCCTGCGGCACGGCTTCACCGTGGTGGACCCCGCCACCGCGGCCTGGCCGGCCGGCCTCGATCCCCGCCCGGGGTCGAGCGTGCTGAGCCTGCGGCTCTGACCCGGCGGGGCGGGGCGGTCCGCCTCAGGACCGCCCGGCCAGGCTCGCCGGGCGCATGTCGGTCCAGTGCTCGTCCACGTAGGAGAGGCACTCCTGCCGGGAGTCCTCGCCGTGGACCACGGTCCAGCCCGCGGGAACCTCGGCGAAGGCCGGCCACAGCGAGTGCTGGTTCTCGTCGTTGACCAGGACCAGGTAGCGGGCGTCGTCGTCCTCGAAGGGGTTGGTGGCGGCCATGGGGGATCTCCTCGTGGGGATGGGGGTGTCGTGTGTGCGGGAGGGAAGGTGCGGCCGGGCCGGGTCCGTCCGGCCCGGCCCGGCGACATCGGCGGTCTCCGCCGGGTCGCGCACAGATCGCGCACAAGATTCTTACTTAGGTAAGGCTGGCCTAACATTTCCCAAGTTCGGGGAGGTGTCAAGCCCCGCCCCGGCCGTGTGACATGCGCCCCGAAGGAGCTGTTGCGCGCTCAACTTCTGGCCGGGCCCCGGGAGAGCGAGGGCACGCCGCCGTACGGCGGCGCACGCCGTGGTGTGCGGACGCTATCCGACGACGGGCGCCGTCCGCTCCCGGACGTAGGCGCCCGGGGTCCGGTCGAAGTGGCGCCGGAACGCCAGGATGAAGCCGTTCGCGCTGACGAAGCCGACCCGGGCCGCCACGGCTCCCACCTGGTGTCCCTCGGCCAGCAGAACCAGGGAGTGGTTGAGCCGCGCCCGGGTGCGCCACTCCGAGAAGGACAGTCCGGTCTCCACCCGGAATGCCCTGCGCAGACTGGTCGAGCTGGTGTACAGCGCCTCGGCCCACTCCGTCGCCGTCCGCTGGTCGCCCGGGTCGCGCAGCAGTGCCACGGCCACCGCGCGGGCCGCCGTGCTCACGGGTCGTGGCAGGGGCAGCCGCCGCTCGTCGCCCGCCAGTTCGGCGAAGAGCGCGGTGTCCTCGGGTGTCGCCCCCGAACTGCGCATACGGGCCAGCAGCAGCCGCCTTCTGGCCTCTCCGACGGGCACGACCGACGCACGTGTGCAGGGCAGCCGGTAGCGCTCGGCCTCGAAGCTCTCGCTGACCACCAGCGAGTCGGGGTCGAAGCGCGCGCTGTGCGGCACGCCCGCCGGTATCCACAGGCCCACCGCCGGAGACAGCACATGGTCCGCGTCCCGCACCGTCACCACGATCCGGCCCAGCGGCACGTACAGGAACTGGTGGAAGTCGTGCACGTGCACGGGGTGCCCCTCCGTCGTGACGCACGAGTCGTCCGTGTGCTCCGGCGTTCCGTGCGCCGACGCCCCCGTGTCCGTGTGCTCCGCCGACTCCGTCCGAACCGCGCTCTGTGTCACGAGATCCCCCAGGTGTGCGGGGCCGGACATGCGACCCCTGGTTTCGAGGCCTGTGCCTCTGCGTTGTATCGACGCCAGGCAAGGTAAGGGTAACCTAACTTGCCGTACGACTCGTGAGGAGCGGAAGAAATCATGACAACCACGTCCCCGCCGGTGGCGACGTCGCCACCACCGGCCAGGACCCGCTTCTCCCGGGGCGCCGCCTGCATGGTGCTGGCGGCGGTCGCGGTCGCGGCGACCCTGATCGCGAGCATCGGACTGGGCTCACGCCACATCTCCCCGCTCGACATCGTGCACATCCTGCTCCACCCGAACGGCGACCTGTACAACTCCCATGTGCTGTGGACCGAGCGCATTCCGCGGACCTTCCTCGGGCTGCTGGTCGGCGCGGCACTGGGCGCCTCCGGACTCATCATGCAGGCCCTGACCATGAACCCGCTGTCCGAACCCGGCCTCCTCGGCATCGAGCAGGGCGCGGCCCTGGCCGTCGTCGTCGGCATCCTCTACCTCGGGGTCACCGACCTCCAGGGCTACTTCTGGATGGCGCTGACCGGCGCCGCGCTCAGCGCCGTACTGGTCTACCTCATCGGCACCCGCACCAACACCGGCAGCTCCACCATCGGCCTGATCCTGGCCGGGGTCGCCCTGGCCGCCGTGATGTCCTCACTGATCACACTGATGGTCGTGCGCGACGACGCCGCCTACGCCCATCTGCAATTCTGGTCGGTCGGCCAACTCACCGGCCGCGCCGCCGTGCTGGACGACGTGCTGCCGTTCGCCGCCGCCGGACTGCTGCTCGCCCTGCCCCTCGGCCGCACCCTCAACGTCCTCAGCCTCGGCGACGAGACCGCCCGCGGACTCGGCGTCCCCGTCGAACGCGCCCGCCTCGCCGCCGCGGCCGTGGCCGTCCTGCTGTGCGCCGCCGCCACCGCCGCCACCGGCCCCGTCGCCTTCGTCGGCCTCGTCGCCCCGCACTGCGCCCGCATGCTCGCCGGGCCCGACCACCGCTGGTCGCTCCCGCTGTCCATGGCCCTCGGCGCCGTCCTGCTCACCGGCGCCGACACCGCGGGACGGCTCGTCATCGACCACGGCGAGATCCAGGTCGGCGTCATGACCGCCGCCGTCGGCACCCCCTTCTTCGTATGGCTCGCCCGCCGCCGCAACCTGGTACGGGTGTGATGGCGACCGCGATCCGCGACATACCGTCCGCACCCACCGTCTCCCCACGGGCCACCGCCGCCCGGCTGCGCGCCCGGCGCCGCGCGCACAACCGCAGGACCGCTGTGGTCACCGCCGTGCTCGCCGTGTTCCTGCTCGGCTTCACCACCGCCTCCGTCCTGCTCGGCGGGGTCGCCCACATCGCCGCCGCCGACGTCCTGCCCGCCGCCCTCGGCCTGCGCACCGGACTCGCCGACTACCTCATCTTCCAGCTGCGCATGCCCCGCGCCCTGGCCGCCCTGCTGTCCGGCGCCCTGTTCGGGCTCGCCGGCGCCCTCTACCAGCGGATCGTCCGCAACCCGCTGGCCACCCCGGACATCGTCGGCATCTCGGCCGGCGCCGGCGCGGGCGCCGCCACCGTGCTGCTGCTCGCTCCCGCCGCCTTCACCTCCGGCCCGCCGCTCGCCGCGCTGGCCGGGGCCTTCACCCTGCTCGGCGCCGTGTACGCGCTCAGCCACCGGGGCGGCGTGGACACCTACCGGCTGGTCCTGGTCGGCATCGGACTGAGCGCCGTGTGCACCGCCTACACCAACTACCTCTTCACCATCGCCGACCAGAACGACCTCGCCGTGGTGATGCGCTGGCTGATCGGCAGCACCAACGGCGCCGACTGGCAGGGCGTGCGCACCCTCGCCCTCGGCCTCGCCGGCTGCCTGGTCTGCACCGCCCTGCTGTACCGGCCGCTGTCCGGCATGGCACTCGGCGACCAGCTCGCCACCGGTCTCGGCACCCGGGTCCGGCCGGCCCGCGCCGCCGCCCTGCTGGTCGGCGCCGCCGCCGCGGCCCTGGCCACCAGCGTCGTCGGACCCATCGGCTTCGTGTCGCTGATCAGCGGCCCCATCGCGGGCCGGCTGGTCGGCGGCGAACGCGCCCTCGCCCTCGCCCCGCTGGTCGGCGCGGTCCTCGTCGTCGGCGCCGACGTCCTCGCCCAGAACGCGCCCCTGATCAGCCCGGTGCCCACCGGGGTCCTCACCGCGCTGCTCGGCGCGCCCTACTTCGTCTGGCTGATCCTTCGGCGCAGGCACGGAGCCGTCTCGTGAACGAACAGCCCCTCACCACCGGGCCGCACACGCTCCAGGCACGCGGCATCACCGCCGGATACGGCGACGCCCCCGTCATCGAGGAACTGTCGCTCACCGTCGAGACCGGACGCGTCACCGCCCTCGTCGGCCCCAACGCCTGCGGCAAGTCCACCCTGTTGAAGTCCGTCGCCCGGCTGCTGCCCGTCAGCCAGGGCTCGGTGCTGCTCGACGGCGCCGACATCCACTCCCTGCGCACCCGGGAAGTGGCCCGCCGGCTCGGCATCCTGCCGCAGTCCCCGATCGCACCCGAGTCCATCACCGTCGGCGACCTGGTGTGGCGGGGCCGCCACCCGCACCGCCGGTTCGGGCAGCGCCGCACCGAGGCCGACGACCTGCTGATCGCCGAGGCGCTGGCGGCCACCGGCACCGCCGAGCTGATCTACCGCCCGGTCGACGCCCTCTCCGGCGGCCAGCGTCAGCGCGTGTGGATCGCCCTCGCCCTGGCCCAGGACACCCCGACCCTGCTGCTCGACGAGCCCACCACCTATCTGGACATCGCGCACCAGATCGAGGTGATGGACCTGCTGGCCGACCTGAACGAACGCACCGGCAAGACCATCGTCCTCGTCTCCCACGACCTCAACCAGGCGGCCCTGTACGCGCACACGATCGTCGCCATGCGCGACGGACGCATCGTGCGCCAGGGCCCGCCGGCAGATGTGCTCGACGAACGCACCGTGGCCGAGGTCTTCGGCCTGGACTGCGTCGTCGTGCCCCACCCCCGCACCGACCGGCCCCAGATCTTCCCGCTGGGCAGCCGCCACCTCATCCAGGAGAACAGAACGTGAACCGCCTGACCAGAGCGGCCGGCCGCCGCGGCGCCGTACGCACCCTCCTCGCCGTCGCCACGGCCCTGGCCCTCGCCACCGGCTGCTCGGGATCCGGGGACGACAAGACCGGCTCCGAGCCCGCGGCCACCGCGGCCGGTTCCGCGGCGTTCCCCGTCAAGCTCACCAACGCCTGGGGCACCACCGAGGTCGCCAAGAAGCCGGTCCGGGTCGCCACCGTCTCCGACGGCGACACCGACATCGCCCTCGCCCTCGGCATCGTCCCGGTGATCACCCCGGACGCCGAGGACGGCGGCCCCGTCCCCGCGTACAAGCAGCAGGCCATCGACAAGCTCGGCAAGTCCAAGCTCAAGACGTACGACGACACCGACGGAACCGACTACGAGGCCGTCGCCGAAGCCGCCCCGGACGTCATCCTCGGCGTCAACACCTGGGCGATGAACACCGACTACGCCAAGCTCAAGCCCATCGCCCCCGTCGTCACCTACGCCGACAAGAAGGACGCCGACACCCTCACCTGGCAGGACCGGCTGAAGATCGCCGCCAAGGCGCTCGGCATGACCGACAAGGCCGAACAGATCATCGCCGCCAACGAGAAGGCGTTCACCGACGCGGCCGCGGCCCACCCCGAGTTCAAGGGCAAGACGTACACCTACGCGGTCGTCCACCCCGAGCAGATCACCTACGCCTCCTACGCCGACCAGGACCCCGGCGTCTTCGAGGGACTCGGCCTGACCAAGGCGCCCAACGCCAAGAAGTACAGCGCCGACAAGAACGCCGTCAGCCTGGAGAACCTCGACGAACTGGAGGCCGACGTCCTGCTCATCACCTACCCGTTCGGCGACAACGGACTGGTGTCCGCCTCCGAACTGGAGAAGAACAAGCTCTTCGCGTCCCTGAACGTGGTCAAGGGCAAGCACTACGCCGTCGTACCCTCCGAGAACACCCTCGCCTCCGCCGTCGCCTACCCCGACGCGCTCAGCTCGCCCTGGGTCGCCCAGAAGCTGACGCCGATCCTGGCCGACGCCGTCGCCGGCAAGTAGCACCCCCGCCAACCGCCACCGCCGTCCGCCGGACCGCACCCGCACCGGTGGCCGGACCCCGCCCGGGACCCGGCCGCCGACGGGTGCCGCGCCACCGGCCGCACCACACCCCGCCCCCACGGGAACGCCCGTGGTACGAAGGAGCCCGCATGCCCACCCGCAGCCCCCGTTCGGTCGCCACATTCCCCATCGTGCTCAGGGAACTGACCGTGCTGCGCGCCGAGAACATCACCCCGGGAATGCGCCGCCTCACCCTCGGCGGAGAACAGCTCCGCGCCTTCACCCGCGACGGCCTCACCCTGCCCCAACTGCGCACCGAGGGCTTCGACGACCACGTCAAGTTCTTCTTCACCGACGAGCACGGGCGCCTCGTGCTGCCCCGGCAGAACGTCAGCAGCCTGGACTGGCCCGCCGACGGCCGCCCGGTCTCCAAGGACTACACACCGGTGCGCTTCGACCCCGACGCCGGAGAGATCGACTTCGACTTCGTCCGGCACGAGGGCGGCATCGCCTCCGGCTGGGCCGAACGCGTCAAGCCCGGCGAGAGCGCCTGGATCGCCGGACCCAAGATGTCCCACAGCCATCCCGAGGGCGCCGACTGGCTGCTCGTCGCCGGCGACGAGACCGCGCTGCCCGCCATCGGCCGCTGGCTCGCGGAGATGCCCGAAGGCACCCGTGCCAAGGTCTTCGTCGAGATCGGCGAGGACAGCCACCGCCAGGAACTGCCCACCCGCGCCGACGCCGACATCGTCTGGCTCTCCCGCGACGGCGCCCCCGTCGGCACCACCGGCCTGCTGGAGCAGGCGGTCCGGGACACCGAGTGGCTGCCCGGCACCGTCTTCGCCTGGGTGGCGGGCGAGGCCGTCACCCTCAAGGGCATCCGTCGCCATCTGGTGACGGAGCGTCAAGTACCGCGCGAGCAACTGGACATCACCGGCTACTGGCGGCGCACCGAACCCACCGCAGCCGGAACCCCGGCGGCCGAGGAGGACGAGGAGGACGACGCCCACGAGCGGCTGCACGAACTGACCGACCTCGCCCCCGGCTACGCCATCCGCGCCGCGGTCACCCTCGGCGTCTTCGAACTCGTCGCCTCCGGCGTCCGCGACCCCCGCCGACTGGCCGCCCGCACCGGCGCCGACCCCGCCACGCTCACCGCGCTGCTCGCCTATCTCGCCTCCCTCGACGTCCTCGCCGACGACGGAGAGGGCGGCTACCGGCTGGCCCCGGTCGGCGAGGAACTCGTCGACGACGACCACTCCGCCTACGAGTACCACCTGGGCGGCGCCCAGGCCGCGCTCGACGCCTCCTTCAGCGGACTCCTGCACACCCTGCGCACCGGCGAGGCCGGCTACCGCACCCACGACGGCCGGACCCTGGCCGGCGCGATGACCGACGATCCCCGCCTGGCCGGCACCGCTCGCGCGGCCGTCGAGGACCACGCCCGCTGGGTCGCCCCCGGCGTCGTCGGCGCCCACGACTGGGCCTCGGTGCCCGCGCTGACCGCGACCGGACACGGTTCGGCCACCGTCGTCAACGCCCTCGCCAAGGCGTTCCCCCGGCTGCGCGCCCGGATCGTCGCCATGCCCTCCGCCCTGCGGGTGCTGCGTGAGGAACTGCTCGACACCGATGTGCTGCCGCGCGTCGAACTCGTCCCGCGCGCCTCCGGTGTACCCGAGGGCGCCGAGACCCTGCTGATGTGCCGGCAGCTGGAGTGGCTGCCCGACGACGACGCCGTACAGGTCCTCACCGAGGCCGGTGCCGGACTGGCCGCCGACGGCACACTGGTCCTGGTGGAACAGGTGACACCGGCCGACCCCGACGACATCGACGCCGTCGTGCACCATCTGCGTCTCAAGTGCGCCTTCGGTTCGGGCGTACGGGACGCGGAACACGTCGCCCGCCTCGCCGAGCGCGCGGGTCTGACGGTGCGCACCTGCCGGGACATCGGCTGGGACCACCGCCTGTGGGTCATCACCCCGGCGCGGGACTGACACCGGGGCGGCTGATATTCGCTGGACACCGCGCAGGGCAGCGGCAAGCGTGGGAGGCATGGAGCAGGCAGAGCAGGCAGAGCAGGCAGAGCAGGCAGAGCTGTCGGAGATCTGGGACGAGGACACCGCGCGGAGCTACGACACACCCGGTTCGGGCATGTTCGCGCCGGAGGTCCTGGGACCGGCCGTCGAGTTCCTGGCCCGGCTCGCGGGGGACGGGACGGCGGTCGAGTTCGCCGTCGGCACCGGCCGCGTGGCCGTCCCGCTCGCGGAGCGGGGAGTCCCGGTCACCGGCATCGAACTGTCACGGCCGATGGTGGAGCGGCTGCGCTCCAAGGCGGACGAGGCGACGATCCCGGTGGTCATCGGTGACATGGCGACGACCGTTGTACCGGGGGAGCACACCCTCGTCTACCTCGTCTACAACACGATCTCCAACCTGCTCACCCAGGCCGAGCAGGTCGAGTGCTTCCGCAACGCCGCCCGCCACCTCGCACCCGGCGGGCGGTTCGTGGTCGAACTGTGGGTGCCCGAGCTGCGCAAGCTCCCCCCGGGCCAGGCCGCCACCGTCTGGCAGTCCGAGCCCGGCTACATCGGCCTGGACACCTACGACACCCTGCGGCAGCGGGTCGTCTCGCACCACTTCCGCTTCGACGAGACCAGGCAGGCGCGGCTGGCCCGCAGCCCGCACCGCTACATCTGGCCGGCCGAACTCGACCTCATGGCCCAACTGGCCGGTCTCGAACGGGAAGCCCGGTACGCGGACTGGACGGGAGCCGAGTTCACCGCCGAGTCACGGTCCCATGTCTCCGTGTACCGGCTCCCGGAGCCGCGGTAGCCACCGATGCGTTCGCGCGCACGGACATCAACTGCCCTTGCTGCACCGGCCGGTCCCGTCCCCCCAGTCCGTGACCGTCCCCTCAGTCCGTGACCGTCCCCTCAGTCCGTGACCGTCTCGTCAGACCGTGACCGTCTCGCCGTCCGGGAACGTGACCGTCACCAGCCCGTCGTCCCCGCGCTCGCACCGGACCGACTCGCGCAGGACCCAGGGGTGCACGACGTCGCGGGTCAGCACCACCAGGGTCACATGGACGCTCTCCCCGCCCGGGTGGCGCACAGCGCGCAGGTACGGCGTCGCCGAATGGGGACCGCAGGCGTTGGCCTCGGCCTCGCGCGCGACGCCCGCGTCCTCGTCCCAGCCGTACAGCGCGGCCACGGCGCTGGTCAGCCCCGACTCCGTACGGGCCAGCGCCCAGCCGGGCCCCCGCTCCACCTGGGGACGCGCACCGTCGGCGACCGCGTATCCTCCCTCGCGCACCGTCACGCCCTCGGGTGCCCGCACCCGGTGCACGCGCAGCTCCCACGGACCGTGCAGCACACTGGTCGACTCGATCGGGAACTCCTCGTCCGAACCGGCAAGTTGCGCGAGGTGACGCGACGACGCCCGGCGTCCCGCGCAGGCGAGCGGGAGGATGCGGCGGCGCCGTGAGGGGGTGCCGCCGGCGGAGAGCAGCGCGATGTGGTTGTCGACCGTGCGGGCCCATGCGTGCGGCGCCGACTCCGGCGCGGTGGCCGTGGAATAGGCGAGCTTGGCGTAGTGGGGATCGTCGCTCCCCGGTCCGTCCGGCGGGTTGTGGTCGCTGCCGTGGTTGACCAGGCGGACGACTCCGTCGTGCGGGGTGCCGTGCAGCAGCCAGCCCGGCGCGGGCAGAGCCGTGTACTGCGTGGACTGCTCGACGGGGAGCGGCAGTTCACGGTCCGTCCACACCGGATGGTCGGCGGGCAGCAGCAGGCCGAGGAACCCCTTGCTCGCCCAGTACGGCGACGCTGGCCCCGAGTACGCCTGCGTGGCGGGCAGGAACGTCCCGTACCAGCCCAGCGGCAGCAGCCCCCGCTCGTCCGGCACCCCCCGCTCGGCGAAGTGCCGGGCCGCGCCCGAGGCGAGGCGCCGGGTCAGGCCCGGGGCGAGCGGGGTGCAGTCGGCGAGCGCGCCCAGCCAGACCGGCGCCGTCGCCGCGACGCGGTACGTCAGCGACCGGCCCTGGTGCACCGGCGCGCCGTCCGCGCCGAAGAACTGCGGGTAGGTGGTGAGGAACTGGGCCAGCCGCTCCCGGTAGACGGCGCCGCGCCCGCCGTCCCCGTCCGGTCCCGCCATGCGGGCCCACAGGAGCGGGTACAGGTGCATCGCCCAGCCGATGTAGTAGTCGAAGTTGCGGCCGTCGCCGTCCGTGTACCAGCCGTCGCCGACGTACCAGTCCTCGATCCGGTCGAGCCCGGCGTCGATGTCCTCCTGGCTGTACGGCGCGCCGACCGAGGCGAGGAACTGCTCCGACACCACCTGGAAGAGACGCCAGTTGTTGTCCCAGGTCCGGGCGCCGACGAAGCCGGAGAACCAGTCGACGACCCGCTCCTGCACCCGGGAGTCGAGCCGGTCCCAGATCCAGGGACGGGTTTCGTGCAGGGCGAGCGCGACCGAGGCGGCCTCCACCATCTGCTGGGAGCAGTCGGTGAGCACGGGCCAGGCCTCGTCGCTGTCACGGTCCGTGCCCGTTGTCAGACCCCGCGTGTACCTTTCGATGAGATGGGAGACGGCCGTGGGATCAGTGCCCTCGCGGTCGTCCTCGCCGCCCGCGCCCGCGATCCGGAAGGAGGCCAGCAGAAATGTCCGAGCGAACCCTTCGAGGCCGTCTGAGACGACCCCTGACCAACTGGCCCGGCCCGGCAGCCGGTACTGCGCGAAACCGGGAGTGGCGTAGGGCAGCAGGGCCGCGAGCTGCCGGTCGGCCAGGGCCTCCCAGTGCGCCCGCGTCCAGCCGGTCAGGGGGGAGCGGACACGGTCGGTGGGCGGGAGGGGGAAGTGCGGGGCGGGCATGGTGGTTCGCTGGCTCCTTCGTCGGACGGTGTGCGATACGGGTGACCGGGGGCGGCGGTCCGGTGGCTGCCCTGCCGGTCCCGTCACCCCGGGCCTCGTGGGCCGGCGGGGCAGAGGGGGCCGAGGTCCGGCCGGACCGGTCTCACCGGAGCCGCGCGGTGTGTGTATGACCCCGTGAGCCGCCCACGCGGACGGTGAGCACGGGGCGGCGGCCCGGCACCACGGACACGGTGTCGTCGGCGTGGACCACCGTGCGCACGGCGAAGGGCAGCCGGACGGTCAGCTCCGTCACCGTACGGCTCGGATCGGCCACCGCCACCGTCACGCCCTCGCCGCGGCGGCACACCAGGACGGTGCCGGGGCCGTCGGTGCCGAGCCCGTCCACCGAGCCCGCCGCCCAGAAGTGCGCCGCGAGCAGGCCGTGGCGGGGTGCGGCGACGGCCTGGACGGTGGCGTCGTTGGCGAGCACGCGCGCCGGGCGGGAGAGGGACCAGGCCAGGGTCGCGGCGGCGGTCGCGCGCGGCAGCAGGACATAGGAGTAGGACGCGGAGACGGGGGAGGGCCCGTGGTCGAACCAGAGAGTGGCGTAGCGGCGTGTGACCGGGGTGGTGCTGCCCGCGGTGTCCGCGCCGGTGTTGAGGGCGCTCCACGTCCCGGTGCGTTCCTCGCGCAGCGCGCGCAGCGGGCCGCCGGAGGGGAAGACGTACCCGCCCGTGCCCTCCAGATGGGCCCAGCGGGCGTCGTCCAGCGCGGCCGACCACCCCTGCCGCGAGGACTGCCGGCGCCCGTCGACGACGAGCCGGGGCGCGCCCTGGGCATGCAGGTTCCGGTTCTCGACGACGGTCTCGACGGTCCTTCCGTCGCTCGCCGTGATCCCGGCGCCGAGGGCGACGACCGCGTTGTCCAGGAAGAACCACGCCTTCTTGGCCCGCAGCGTCGACCCGTCCGCGATCAGCTCCATCGCGGCGGCACCGTAGCGGGCGTCGAGCACCGCCCCGCCCGCGACCGCGTTCCGCGGACGGAAGGTGCCGGTCCCGCCGCCGGTCCCGAGATCGGCCCGGACCCGGGCGTCCACCGTCGTCCCCGGCAGCCGGTACGGGTCGACGGTGGGCCAGAAGGCGTCACCGAAGGCGTCCGTGTCGTCGCCGTCGTACAGGTATGTCATGCCGTCGCCGGTGTACCAGCCGTGCAGGTTCTCGCCGTTGCCCGCCTCGTAGGCGGCGATGCGCCGCGACGACAGCGACAGCGCGCACGCCCACGACCGGCGCCGGTGCACCACCCGGTCCATGTCGGCGAAGACGAAGTGCCCGTCGGGGCGGTCGGCGGGCCGCACGGTCCGATCGCCGAGGACGGCCTTCGCGCGGGCCAGGTCCGGGATCCCGACGAGCGTCCGGTACGGCGTCCTCGTGTTGCGCAGGATCCAGCCCTTGGCCGCGGCGCGCCAGCGGTCCGCGTACGCGTCCGGTGCCCCCTCGGCGAGCTGGAGGATGTGCGCGACCGCGGCGGCCCCGTCGGCATGGTCCCGCGCGCGCTCGCGGGAGACGGCGCGGCCGCGCACCGCGTCCATCATCACGCCGTCGAACAGGAGCGGCTCGAAGGAGCGCTCCACGGCCTCGTACAGCACCTGGACCGCCGGGTCGGTGACGGCCCAGTCGGAGCCGGCGAGCAGCGCGATCAGCTGACCGGCGCCCCCGAGCAGGACACTGCCGTACGTGCCCGTGTACGCGACGTCCGAGTGCTGCACGAACGAGCCGTCCCGGTAGAAGCCGTCGCCCGAGGTGACGTACTGGAACAGGCTGTTCTTCCCGTTGTCCCGGACGTCCGACAGGCCGTCGCGGGCCAGGGCGAGCGCGGCGGGGTCGCCCGCGAGCAGCCCGCGCAGCGCGACGATGACGGCCTTGTCGGTGCGGTTGGCGCCCGTCTCGGCGAGCGTGGGGGAGTTGGTGCGGCGGTCCGGGTCGGGGACGAAGCGGGCCACCGTCGCCACATAGGCGTCGCGGTCCTGCGCGGGCAGTTCGGCGCGCAGCAGGACGCAGACGTCCATCAGCGCGCGGGGCGCCCCGATCTCCCAGAACCACCAGTTGCCGGTCTCGCGGCGCGAGGCGTCGTAGCCGGCGGTGCGCAGGAAGCGGAGCGCGTCCAGGAGGCCGTCGCGCACCGCCGCCTGCCCGGTGAGCGAGGTGCCGGGCGTGGCCCACGCGGTCGCGATCGTGCGCAGCCGCGGGTAGCTCTGGCCGAACATGCCCGGATCGGAGGCCGGGGACAGATCCGCCCACAGCGCGGTGCGGTTCGCGGAGGTGTCGAGCTGCCGCCACCAGGCGGCGGCCTGGGTGTCCAGGGCGGTGAGCGCGGCGGCGAAGTCCGGGTCCGCCGGGTCGAAGGCGCCGCCGGTCAGCTGCTGCGCGGCGCGTGCGAGCAGCGGCTCGTACGGGTCGTCGCCGGATGCGGCGGCGGCGCTGGCACCGCCCGCGCGGGCGACGAGTCCGGCGGCGGCGCCCGCCGAGGCGAGCGCGAGGGTCTGGCGTCTGCTCAGTTCCATGGCGGATCTCTTCCTGCGGGATCAGTCGGTCAGCGCGGCCGGGTCGGTCGACGGTGCGGGGAGGTGGAGCGCGGCCAGTTCGGCGCGGCCTTCGGCGTCGATGGGGAAGGCCCAGGTGGTGACGAAGAAGTCGGTGAGGTCGCGTCCGGCGACCCGGCTGGCGTACGTGGCGAGCGCGCGGTAGCGCCGGGCCGTCTCGGTGGAGTCCGACTGCGGGTTCTCCTCGCGCACCAGCTTGTGCAGTCGGGGCCAGAAGTCCGCGCCGAAGGCCAGCTCCAGCTGGCGCAGCGGCACGAGTTTCTCGTACGCGCCGAAGGACTTCTCGTACGTCAGCCCCGCCGTGCCGAACTTGGCCCGCGCGGACCGGAAGGAGTCGAGGCCCGTCTTCGGGTCGACGGTGAGGAGGTTGGAGGGCCGGCCGAGGGCGCGCTGCACGGCCAGGGAGTAGATGTTCACCGTGACCTCGGTGAGCCCGGACGGCTTGTACGCGAACTGCTGATGCAGATGCCCCAGTTCGTGGTACAGCCCCCAGCCGCGGGTGAGCAGTCCCTCCACCGTGGTGGCCCGGTCGAGATAGGCGTGCGGGAACCCGTTGTACCCGTGTGTCGCGTACGCGCCGACGCCGGACGGCACCACCGACACCTCGGTGAAGTGGTAGCCGCCGGCCTTGGGCCGGTGTACCGGCTTCGAGCCGTCCAGACCGCTGATGTCGGACTCGGCGTCGATGATCCGCTCCAGGAGGGTGAGCAGCGCCGCGTGGTCCTCGTCGCGGTAGAGCAGTGCTCCGTCCCGGGTGAGCGTCACGATCGAGCGCGGCCCGTGCAGCTCGACGACCGGCACATCGGTGCAGGTGTCCAACTGGTGCTGGTAGCCGGCCTCGGAGGTGCGCCCGAGCCTGAAGACCGGCATGGGCACGGAACCGCTCCGCAGCCGGACCGCTGCGCGCTGCCCGTCGCCTTCGAGGGTGAGATACACGGGTCCGCCGTGCGGGTCGGTCACGGTGTTCGCGCCGGGCCCGAGCGGATAGCTGCGCGGTGCGGTGACGGTGCCGTAGTAGTCCCACTGCCCGATCCACAGGGTCGGCACCGCACCGTGGTGGGGCAGTACGTCGCAGCGCAGCGCGGTGCCCGGCGGGACATAGCGGCCGGTCGGCTGGAACTCGCTGGCACGCAGGGCCTGGCCGAGGCGCAGCCGCTCCGCCTCGGCGGAGGGACGGGCGACGAGCGGCACGACGAGGTCGCCGGGGCCATGGGCGGTGCTCGCGGCGCCGGCCGGGCCCGCGGCGCGGGCGGCACCGGCGCCGAGGCCGCCGACGGCGAGCGCGGCGCCCGTGGCCGCGGCGAGGGCGGAGCGGCGGGACGGGGATGCGGGGGTGCGCATGGACATCGTCTCCTCGGGGCGATCCGTACGGTGGGCTGGGGGAGTGGCGCGCCACGGCCCGGTTGTCGCGGCGTCCTCGGCGCGGGCGGGGACACGGATGGCGCGGTGGAGTGCCGTCAGTCGGAGAGCGTGCTCGGGTCCGTGCCCGGCTTCGGCAGGCGCAGGGCGGCGATCTCCGCGATGCCTCGCGCGTCGATCGGCATCGCCCATGTGCCGACGAAGAAGTCCGTCAGATCGCGGCCCGCCGTGCGGGAGGCGTAGGTGGCGAGGGCGCGGTACTGGCGGGCTTCGACCTCCGGCGGATGGTCGTAGTCCTCCACCGGCGCGTCGTGCTGGTGCTCCGTGCGGACCAGCCGGTGCAGCCGGGGCCAGAAGTCGTCGCCGAAGGCGAGTTCCAGCTGGCGCAGCGGGACCAGTTGCTCGTAGGCGCCGAGGTCGTCGACGTAGGAGAGACCGGGGGTACCGAGCTTGGCGCGGGCGGACTGGAACCAGTTCAGGCCCGTCCTCGCGTCGACCGTGAGAAGGTTCGAGGGCTGTCCCAGGGTGCGCTGCGCCGCCAGCGAGTAGATGTTCACGGTGACTTCGGTGAGGCTGCCGGCCTGGTACGCGGCCTGCTGGTTGAGGTGTCCCAGCTCATGGTAGAGACCCCAGCCGCGGGTGGTGAGACCGCTGACCGTGCACAGGCGGTCCATATAGGCGCGGGGGAAGCCGTTGAAGCCGTGCCAGGCGTACGCGCCGACGCCGTTGGGTACGACGCTGACCTCGTTGAAGTGGTACCGGCCCGCCTTGGGCCGGTCGAGGGGCCGGCGGCCGTCGAGGCCGCTGACGCGGTCGTGTGAGCCGATGACGGTGTCGAACAGCGACATCAGGGCGGTGTGGTCCTCGTCCCGGTACAGCAGCGCGCCCTCGCGGGTGAGCGTCAGGACCGCCCGTGCCGTGACGAGTTCGACCCAGGGGACGTCGGTGACGGTGTCGAGCCGCCGCTGGAACTCCCGCTCGCTCGTCCGGCCCAGTTCGAAGACGGCCATCGGCCGGGCGCCGGAGACGAAGGTGACGGCGGCACGCTGCCCGTGCCCGGCGAAGCTGAGGTACACCGGCCCGCCGTAGCGGTCCACGACCTTGTTCAGGCCCGGACGGAGCCGGAACACCCGGGGCGCCTTGAGGTCCGTGTTCGTGTTGTAGTCGTCGAAGGTGCCGATGTGCAGCACCGGGAGCACCCCGTGGCCCGGCCGCACCCGGAGGGTGACGGTCGCGCCGGGCGCGGCGTAGCGGCCGGTGGGGATGAACTCACTGGCCCGCAGCGACCGGTCGAGCCGCAGCCGCTCCGTCTCGGCGTCCGGAAAGGCTTCCACGAGCAGTGTGTCGCCGCTCCCGGCGCCGTGCGGCGCGGGGGAGGCGGCCGACGCGGGGGAGGCGGCCGCGGATCCGCCGCCGAGGGCCACGGCCGCACCGGCACCCGCCAGTGCGGCGAGCACGGCACGACGGCCGGCGACGGGCGGCGCGGCGGGGACGGGGAGAGGCTTGTGGGCAGGGCGCATCCGGGAACTCCCATGGGGACGAACGGCGTCGGGGCGACGGGCGGGACGAGCGGGCGGCGCTGCACGTCAGCATGTAAGCGTTTGCTGTCCGGTCGCAAGGGGGTGCGGCGAGTTTCTGCTCGTTACTATGCGAACCAGCGCTCTTGCGAGCAGGATCGAGCACATTCATGTGCCCGACACCGCAGGAGACCGGCGGTACGAGTGTCAAGGCGTCCCCGGGGCCCAGGCGCCGGGTCCCCTGAGCCCCCGGAACCTGGGTGTGCGAGCAGGCCCGGAGACCGCGCGCACCCAGGTCTCAGGAGGCGCGCGGTCACAGAGACCGCGCGCCTCAGCCCCGGCGTGCCCGCCCGCTCCCCGGGCCCCCGCTCCCCGCGACCCCGCTCCGCGGCGGCCCCGCCGACTCCCGCACGACGATGTGCGTACCCAGGCGCAGCGTCCCGGTCGTCGGGGCGCGCCAGTCGTCCTCGTCCCCGCCGTTGAGCGCCACCCGCACCGCCTGCCGGCCCATCTCCTCCAGCGGGATCCGGACGGTGGTCAGCCGGGGCCGCAGCTCCTGGGCCACCGGGATGTCGTCGTAGCCGACCAGCGACATGTCCTGCGGGACGCGCACCCCGGCCTCCTCCATGGCCTGCGCCGCGCCGGCCGCCACGATGTCGTTCGCGGCGAACACGGCGGTGAACTCCGGCCCGTCGCGCAGCAGTTCGGTCATGCGCCGGTGACCGAAGGCACGGCTGAAGGCGCCCGGCTGCTCCAGCAGCGGGTCCCGCCGGATGCCGCGCAGTTCGAGCGCGCGCCGGTGTCCGGCGAGCCGGTCCCGCGCCGTGGAGAGGCCGGGCGGCCCGCCCAGGTAGAGGATCCGCTCGTGGCCCTGGGTGATCAGATGGTCGGTGATCGCGAAGGCGCCGCCCTCGTTGTCGTACTCCACCCCGACCGTCGGGACGTCCTCGCCGAGCGAGGGCCGTCCGCACAGCACCAGCTTCGAACCGCCCGCGTCCAGTTCGCGCGCCCTGCGGGCCAGTTCGGCCTTGTAGGCGCGGTCCTCGACGCTGCCGCCGACCAGCACCACGGCATCCGCGCGCCGCTCGTGCATCAGCTCGATGAAGGCGAGTTCCCGCTGCGGGTCGCCCTGGGTGCAGCACACCAGGCAGAGCCGGTCACCGGCGGTGGCCTCGCGTTCGACGCCGCGCGCGATGTACGCGTAGAACGGGTCGATCAGTTCCCCGACGATGATGCCGACGGTGCGGCCGGAGGCACCGGCCAGCGCCCGCGCATGGGCGTTGACCACATAGCCCAGCTCCCGCATGGCCGCCTCGACGCGTTCGCGTGTGGCCGCGGCGACCGGGTAGTTGCGGTTCATGACGCGCGAGACGGTCGCCGTGGACACACCGGCCCGCCGCGCGACGTCGACGACGGTCGCGCGGCGCTGCCCGCTCCGCTCCCCCTGCCCGTCGCCCTGTGCCTCGCCGTCCGGCCCGGGTGCCGTGGAACTCTGCCGGGACATCCGGTCCACCCCCTGATGGTCGTGCTGGTCTGCCTGTGCTCGGCCCGCCGCCCCAGAGACTATGGCGTGCGGCGCGGCTGCGCTCACGCGATCCGCTCCAGGTCCTCCAGGAGCACGGCGTGCGCCAGCGGCACGCCGCGCGCGTACCGGGCCAGTTCGTCGACGGCGAGCGCGCCGAGCCGGCCCACCTCGTTGCCCTGGGCGCCGGCCAGATGCGGGGTGATGAAGACGTTGGGCAGGTCCCACAACGGGTGCCCGGTGGGCAGCGGTTCGGGATCCGTGACGTCGAGAACGGCGTCGATCCGGCCGCTGACCAGGTGGTCCGTGAGGGCGGCGGTGTCCACGAGCGGACCGCGCGCGGTGTTCACGAGGAGCGCGCCCGGACGCATCAGGCCCAGCCTGCGGGCGTCGAGCAGGTGCCGGGTCTCCGGGGTGTCCGGCGCGTGCAGGGTCACCACGTCGCTGGTCGCCACCAGGGTGTCCAGGTCGGTGCGGGTGGCGCCGAGCAGCCCCGCCTCGGCGTCGCCGATGTACGGGTCGTACAGCAGCACCTCGGCGTCCAGGGTGCGCAGCAGCTCGGTGACGCGGCGGCCGATGCGGGAGGCGCCGACCACGCCGACGGTGATGCCGCGGGTGCCGAGCCAGTGGTGGCGGTCCAGGTCGGCGTCGGTGCGGTGGGTGCGCCGGTCCTGGAAGAGACGGGCGAGCGGGAAGGCGCGCTTGGCGCCCAGGATGATCGCGGCGAGCGTGAACTCGGCGACCGGCACCGCGTTGGCCGCCGCCGCCGAGGAGACGGCGATGCCGCGCTCGTAGGCCTCCCGGCCCAGGAACGTCTTCACGGTGCCGGCCGCGTGGATCACCGCGCGCAGCCGGGGCGCCCGGTCGAGCGCGGCCCTGTCGACCGGCGGGCAGCCCCAGCCGGTGAGCAGGACCTCGCACTCGGCGAGGGCCGCGCGCGCCGACGGGCTGGTGAACTCCGCCACGACCGACGGAGGCCGGATGTCCGCGGTCTCCTCCAGGCGCGCCCGTACGGACGGCGGGAAGACGTCGTCCACGACGGAGGAGTCCATCGCGAGAACCGTGCGGGGCCGCCGCGGGGGCGGTGTGGCGTCGGCGGCCGTGGCCTCGACCGGCGCCTCGTCAGTGGTACGCACCCTGCCTCCGGACAGTAAACGTGTTCTATGGCGGACCGAACGCTAGGGAGCGCGCCGCTGGACCGTCAAGGTCGGGAAGAAAATCTGACAGCCGAGTTGCCCCGTTTGCAGCAGAAATACCCCGCATAACTGGCCTGTTCGCGCCGTCATCACGACCCGTCAGATCGACGGATCTATTGACGGTGGGGTTAACCGCTTACTAACTTGCCGCCGCAGATACCAGTTCCTGCGCCAACCGGCCGAACAGGACCGCTCCATGACTGTCTCCGTACCACCGACCGCCGTCGACCGCGTTCCCCGCAAGACCCTCTGGCAGCGCGTCAAGCGCGACAAAGTGATGCTGCTGCTGTGCCTGCCCGGCTTCCTGTACTTCGTGGTGTTCCACTACGTACCGCTGCTCGGCTACCTGGTGGCCTTCCAGGACTACCAGCCCTACCTGGGCTACATGCACAGCGCCTGGACCGGCTTCACCAACTTCTCGACGGCCTTCGCCGACCCCGACTTCTGGTCGGCGACCGGCAACACGCTGGAGATCGCGCTCGTCCAGCTCGTCCTGTTCTTCCCGGTGCCCATCGCGCTCGCCCTGCTGCTCAACAGCATCGTCAGCGACAGACTGCGCCGCTTCGTGCAGAGCGTCGTCTATCTGCCGCACTTCATCGGCTGGGTGATCATCGTCTCGATCTTCCAGCAGATCCTGGGCGGCGCGGGCGTCGTGCCCGACGTACTCGGATCGCTCGGCCTGCCGCGCTACGACATGACGACCGACCCGAACGCCTTCCCCTGGCTGCTCGCGCTCCAGGTGATGTGGAAGGACGCCGGCTGGGGCACCATCATCGTCCTCGCGGCGCTGCTCTCCATCGACCGCGGCCTGTACGAGGCGGCGGCCATGGACGGCGCGGCCCGGTGGCGCCGCTTCTGGCACGTCACCCTGCCCGGCCTCTCCCCGGTGCTCGTCCTGCTGCTCATCCTGAACCTCGGCAACATCCTCACCGTCGGTTTCGAGCAGATCCTGCTCCAGCGCGACGCCGTCGGACCCGACGCCGGTGAAGTCCTCGACACCTACGTCTACTTCCACGGCATCAAGGACAACCAGTGGGGAACGGCCGCCGCCGTCGGCCTGGTGAAGGCAGTGATCGGCACCGTCCTCGTCATCGGTGCCAACAAGTTCGCCCACCGGCTCGGCCATGAAGGGGTGTACCGCGGTGCTGACCGTTGAGACGTCCGCTGTGAAGACGCGCCGCGTGCGCGCCGCCCGGCCCGCCCCGGAGGCGGGAGAGCTGCGCCCCTCCGGTGCCCGTCCCCCGTGGATGGAGAAACCCACCCGGATGGGTCTCGTCCTCAAGGGCCTGGCCCTGGTGCTCGTCGTCGGCCTGGTGGCGTACCCGCTGCTCGGGGTGATCGGCACGAGCTTCGCCTCGCAGAGCGACATCATCAAGTCCAACGGGCTCGTCCTGTGGCCCGACCACCCGAGCCTCGACGCCTACCGGACCGCGTTCACCGGCGGACGGGTCACCCGCGCCCTGTTCGTCAGCGTCGGCGTCACCGTCGTGGGCACCGCCTGCAGCCTCCTCGCCACCATCGGCATGGCGTACGGGCTGTCGCGCCGGGGCATCGTCGGCGGCCGGTCCATCCTCATGACCGCCCTGTTCACCATGCTCTTCAACGCGGGCGTCATCCCCAACTTCCTGCTGGTCAAAGAGTTGGGGCTCTACAACACCTTCGCCGCGCTCGTCCTGCCCACCATGGTCAGCGCCTTCAACCTCGTCGTGATGCGGGCCTTCTTCATGAACCTGCCCGAGGAGCTGTACGACGCGGCGAAGGTGGACGGCGCGGGCGACTTCCGGACCCTGGTCCGCGTCGTCCTGCCGCTCTCCAAGGCGGTCATCGCCGTCGTCGGGCTGTTCTACGCCGTCGCCTACTGGAACGCGTACTTCAACGCGCTGCTGTACCTCGGCGACAACGACAAGTGGCCGCTGCCCATGGTCCTGCGCACCTTCATCCTCCAGGGCCAGAACCTCGACACCGCGGCGGCCGGCGAGGTCGTCGCCCCGCAGCAGGCCGTCCAGATGGCCGTACTGGTCATCGCCGTCGTACCGATCCTGCTCGTCTACCCCTTCCTCCAGCGGTTCTTCACCAAGGGCGTCCTCACCGGCGCCGTCAAGGGCTGACCGCGCCGCCGAAGGGCGGGGCCGCCGCGTCCGGCCGCACCACCCGGACCGCCCCGCGGCCCCGTGCATCCCCCGCACCCCGAATCCTCCCGTGCCCGCCTCGTATTGAGGAGTCCCGCCATGTCCGGCACCACATCCGTCGACCGCCGCACCCTGTTCCGCTGGGGTGCGGGCGCCGGTCTCGCCGTCGCCGCGGCACCGCTGCTCGCCGCGTGCGGCGACGGCGGCACCGCGGCCAAGGCCGAGGCCAAGAGCGCCGGTCTGCTGCCGAGCACCACGGTGCGCAACATCGGCATCAAGGCCGACCTGCCCGGCACCGCGGCGGGCGTCCCGAACGCCTTCCTGAAGTACCCGGCCGAACTGGCCCGCGCCACCCGGGGCACCCCGCTCAAGGGCGCGAAGAAGATCACCGCCGTCACCGAGACCTTCGCGCCGCTGCCGCCCGAGCGCGGCAAGAACGCGGCCTGGCGGGAGATCGAGAAACTGCTCGGCACCGAGGTCGACTTCACGGCCGTACCCGCCGACGACTACCCGGCCAAGTTCTCCACCATGGTCGCCGGCGACCAGCTGCCGGACATCTTCATGTACCCGGAGACCGGCGGCGTCGACAACATGGGCTCGTTCCTCGCCGCCAAGTGCGCCGACCTCGGCCCCCACCTCTCCGGCGACAAGGTCAAGGACTACCCGAACCTCGCGGCCGTCCCGCAGTACGCCTGGCGCGACGCCATCAAGGGCGGCAAGCTCTACGGCATCCCCATCGCCCGCTCGGGCACCGGCGGCGCGGGCTTCTACCGGGCCGACCTGCTGCGGCAGGCCGGTGTCACCGGCCTCGACCAGATCGACAGCATCGAACGGCTCGTCGAGCTGGCCAAGGACCTCACGGACACCGGCAAGAGGCAGTACTTCTTCACCGGCAGCGGCACCATCCTGCTCGCGATGTCCGCCGGCGCCCAGCACTTCTGGCACTTCGACCGGCAGACCGGCAAGTGGCGCTACCAGCTGGAGGACGACAAGTACCGCTACGCGGTCGAGACCGCCGCCAAGCTCTACAAGGCGGGCTGCTTCTACCCGGGCACCGTGCAGATGTCCGGGGCCCAGAAGGCCCAGTACACGGACCTGTTCAAGAACGGCAAGGCCGCCTACGTCTACGACGGCATGCCCTCGTACCTGACCACGGCCACCGGCTACGTCGACTCCATGGCGGCCATCGACAAGTCCTTCGACGTACGGCCCATGGTCCCCGTCGGCAAGGACGCGGTCACCTGGACCGACAACGTCTCGCTCCAGAACTGCTACATCACCAAGGCCGGAGAGCAGCGGGTGAAGGAGCTGCTGCGCCTGGCCGACTTCGCCGCCTCGCCGTTCGGATCCCTCGAATACACGCTCATCAACTACGGCGTGGAGAACACCGACTACCGGCGCGACGCGAACGGCACGCCCGTCCTCACCAAGCAGGGCACCCAGGACGTGACCGTGCCGTGGGGCAAACTCGCCTCCGCGACACCCGCGTTCTTCAGCGCCACGCATCCCGAGGCCGCCCGCTATGTACACGAGGCGTACACGGTGCTCATCCCCAGGCTCATCGAGGACCCCACCCTCGGCTACTCCTCGCCGACCTGGGACTCCAAGGGGTCCGGCAGCCTCTACACCATCCACCTGGACGGCCTGAAGGACCTGATCACCGGGCGCAAGCCGATGTCCGCGTACGACGCGCTGGTCAAGAAGTGGCGCCGCGCCGGAGGCGACACCTGCCGCGCCGAGTTCGAGCAGGCCTCGCAGAAGGGGAAGAAGTGACCACCAGCAGACGCGCGTTCCTCACCAAGACGGCGGTCGCCGCCGCGGTCACCGTACCGGTGCTGGGCTCGCCCGCCCAGGCCGCGGGCTTCGACCCCCGCCCCGGCTCCGACGGCGTCGGCGACCCCCTCTTCCCGACCCTCGGCAACGGCGGCTACCAGGTCGACCACTACGACCTCACCTTCGACTTCACCCCGGTGACCTACGACTTCACCGCGCTGGTGAAGCTGAACGCGCGGGCGACGCAGGACCTTTCGGCGTTCAACCTGGACACGGACGGCCACACCATCGACTCGGTCACCGTCAACGGCCGCCGCGCCTCCCACACCCTGTCCCTCGGCATGTCGGGCCAGGAACTGACGGTCACCCCGGCCGCACCGCTCCGCAAGGGCGCCCCGTTCCAGGTCGCGGTCGCCTACCACGGCAACGGCAAGGCGGCGCGGTCCGGGCTGACCGGCTGGCGGTTCGGCTCGGACGGCGGCTTCGCCTGCGCCGCGCAGTCGTCGCGGGCCGACACCTTCCTGCCCTGCAACGACACACCCTCCGACAAGGCCACCTGGACCTTCCACCTCTCCGCGCCCGCCGGATACGTCGCGGCCGCCAACGGTGTCCTGACCCGCAAGGACAAGCGTGCCGACGGCGCGACCGTCTGGCACTTCGCCCTGCGCGAGCGCATGCCGACGGAACTGCTCGGCATCGCCGTCGTCAAGGGCACCTATCTGTACGGCACCTCGCACACCGGGCTGCCGCTGCGGCACATCGTCCCGCGGGGCCGCGAGGACGAGTACGCGCCGGTCGTGGCTCGCACGGCCGACCATCTCGCCTGGCTGGAGCGCAAGTTCGGCCGCTACCCGTTCTCCGTGTACGGCATCCACATCTACGACGGATACACCGACGCCCTGGAGAACACGACCCTCACCCTGATGGGCACCAACTGGTTCAAGCCCGACGCCGACGGCCACCCCACGTACGAGAACACCATGGTGCACGAGCTGACCCACCAGTGGTTCGGCGACAGCGTGACGCCGCACGACTGGCAACAGGCATGGCTCAACGAGGGGCCGGCCGTGTACTACGCCGCGCTCTACAGCCAGGAGCGCGGCTGGTCGGACATGGCCGCGAAGATGAAGGCGACGTATGCCAAGCTCGACGCGGTCCGCGCGAGCGACGGGCCGCCCGGACTGCCGGCCGCCCTCGGCGGCACCAACATCTACGACGGCGGCGCACTCGTCCTCTACGCTCTGCGACTCCGTGTGGGATCGAGGAAGTTCGACCGGATCATGGGCCTGTGGCCGCGCCGCTTCAAGGGCCGCACGGTCACCAGCGAGGACTTCATCGCCCACGCCGTGACCGTGACGGGCGACCGGTCGCTTGACCGGTTCCTGCGGGACTGGCTGTTCGGCGCGAAGAACCCGCCGATGCCGGGACACCCGGACTGGACGACCACGGCATGACCGAGCCCGGCATGACCGGCCATGGCGTGACCGGTCCCGGACTCACCGGTCCCGGACTCACCGGTCCCGGACTCACCGGTCCCGGACTCACCGGTCCCGGACTCACCGGTCCCGGACTCTCCGGCCCCGGCACGACCTGCCACCGGCCGGTGCCGATGGCCGGCTGACCCGGCAGGACCCGCCCCGCCGCATCCCCGCCGTCCCGCCCCGCGCGAAAGAAGCGTGCCCCACCCTCGCACCCGAACGCCGCACCCCATCGTCCCGGCCCGCCCCTGTGCGGCGGGCCGTCCGAGCGGAAGGTCCTCGCATGCGACCATTCACCCCCGCGGCCCGCGCCGCCGCGGCCGCCCTGCTCACCGGCGCCGCCCTGCTCCTCGGCCCGCTGCCCGCCGCCCAGGCGGCCCCCTCGCCCAAGGTCCTGCACGCCGCACCCCATGGCTCGGGATCCCGCTGCACCCAGGGGCACCCCTGCTCCGTCGAGGGGGCGCGGAACGCCGCCCGCGCCATCGGCGGCCGGGACGTACGCGTCGAACTCGCCGGCGGGACATACGAACTGGACGCGCCGCTGCGGCTCGGTGCCCAGGACTCCAAAGTCATCTGGATCGCCGCGCGCGGCGCGCACCCCGTGCTCTCCGGCGGCCGCACCCTGACGGGCTGGTCCGTGAACGCCGACGGCACCTGGACAGCGAAGGTGCCCGGGGGCGTCGCGCCGCGCCAGCTGTTCGTCGACGGGCGACGCGCCGTGCGCGCCCGGGGAGGGGCCTGCGCCGCCGCCGTCTGCGACGCCACCAAGTCCGGTATGACCGGCGCGGAGAAGACCGGCATCGCCCACTGGGCCCGCCCCACCGACGCCGAGGCGGTCATCAGCGTCCGCTGGCGCAACTACCACTGCCGCATCGCCGCCGTCACCGGCGACCTCCTGACCTTCGCCCAGCCCTGCTGGACCAACTCCGCCTCCGGAACCGACCGCACCGGACCGTCCTGGGACACGACGACCGTCGACTCCGCCCGCTACAGCGGCGTCGCCCACTTCGAGAACGCCCGCGAACTCCTCGACACACCCGGCGAGTTCGTATGGGACTCGGCCGCGCACACCGTCACCTACCTGCCCCGCGAGGGCGAGAACCCGCGCCGCTCCCGGGCCGTCACCCCGGTCACCGAGGGGCTCCTCGTCCTCGACGGCGCCCATGACGTCCGCGTCAGCGGCATCGGCTTCGCCTACGCCGCCTACCGGCAGCCGGACACCGACGAGGGCTACGCGGGCACCCAGGCCGGACTGACCCTGACCGGCGCCACCGGCCCCGTCGACCACGCGGGCCGCTTCTACACCAAGCCCGCCGCCGCCCTCACCGTACGCGCCGGCCGCCATGTGGTGATCGACCACGGCAGCTTCACCCACCTCGGCGGTGCGGGCGTCGTCTTCGAACAGGGCACCCAGGACTCCACCCTCACCCGCTCCCGCTTCACCGACCTCTCCTCCGGCGCCGCCTACATCGGTGACACCGAACCCATGCCGGCCCCCGAACTCACCGGGGCCCGCAACACGGTCTCCTACAACACCGTCAGCCGCACGGGCGTGGAGTACACGGACTCCGTGGGCATGTGGGCGGGCTACGAGGCCGGCACCGTCATCGACCACAACACCCTCGACCACCTTCCCTACTCCGGCATCTCCGTCGGCTGGGGCTGGAACCAGCCCGAGGCCCGGCAGTCCGTGCTCCGCGACAACCGCATCACGGACAACCGGATCACCGACGTCATGCTCGTCGAGGACGCACAGCACGACGGGGCCGCCACACCCAGGGCGCCCAGCCCGGCACCGTCGTCTCCGGGAACTACATCAACCGGAGCGCGTACGGGAACACCGAGCGCGACGGCAACGGCATCTACCTCGACGAGCAGTCCAGCCACATCACCGTCGCCCGGAACGTCATCACACGTGTCGGCTACAAGTGGGTGTCCAACTGGGCCGACTACGGCATCGACAACCACGCCACCGGGAACTGGACCGACACCGACGCCCCGACTCTCGGCGGCACCGGCTCGACCATGACCGGCAACCGCACGAAGCTGGACCGGCTCCCCGCCGAAGCCGCCCGGGTCGCCGCGGCCGCCGGCGCCGGACGCGCGGGCGGCGTCGAACAGCTCCGCCCCGACCTGGCCCGTACCGGCACCGCCACCGCCACCCAGTCGTCCACGGACGGCACGGCGACAGCGGCCCGCGCCACCGACGGCGACACCTCCACCGACACCCGCACCCTCTCCGAGGCGGGCGCCTGGTGGCAGGTGGACCTGGGCGCCGTCCACCACGTCGGACAGGTCGAGATATGGAACGACAGCGCCATGACCACCACCGACTTCGACGTACAGCTCGCCGCCTCCGCCGACTTCTCCGACGCCGTCACCACGCACATCACCGGCAAGGCACTGCGCCCCACCCTCCTGGACACCGACACCCACGCCCGCTACCTCCGCGTCCGGCTCACCGGCACCGGACGGGTCGCGCTCGCCCACGTCCTGGCGCATCCGTAGCTCCCGCCCCCGCAGTGACGCGCCGCGGACCGCTCACCGGGTCCGCGGCGCACGCACGCTCCCTGCTCCCTCGCCGCACGGCACCACTCGATCCACGATTCAACGGAAAGGCGGTCACGTCATGACCGACGCCCCCAGCGACCTGCGCCTCGGCGTCATCGGATACGGACTGCGCGGCAGCATCGCCCGCACCGCGCACCGGCCGGGAGCCGGCTCCCGGGTCACGGCGCTCGCGGACCACGACCCGGCCGCGCGGGCGGACGCGGCCCAGGCGTTCCCCGGCGCGCTGATCTGCGGCGACCACCACAAGGTGATCGCGGACCCGGACGTCGACGCCGTCCTCGTCCTCACCCCCGACCACACCCACACCGACATCGCCCGCGAAGCGCTCGAAGCGGGCAGGCCCGTCTTCGTCGAGAAGCCTCTCGACATCACCGTCGAACGCTGCGACGCCCTCCTGCGCACCGCCCACGACACGGGAAGCCGCCTCTACGTCGGTCACAACATGCGCCACATGCCCGTCGTCCGGCTGATGCGCGACATCATCGCGCGCGGCGAGATCGGCGCGGTCAAGACGGTCTGGGTACGGCACTTCGTCGGCTACGGAGGCGACTGGTACTTCAAGGACTGGCACGCCGAACGGCAGTACACCACGGGCCTGTTGCTACAGAAGGCCGCCCACGACATCGACGTCCTGCACTGGCTCGCGAACGGCTACACCCAGCGGGTCCAGGCCCTCGGGGACCTCATGGTCTACGGCGACAGTCCGCACCGGCGTGCACCCGGTGAACCCAAGCACGAGGACTGGTACACGAAGGACGGCCACTGGCCGCCGCACACCCAGCGCGGCCTGAACCCCGTCATCGACATCGAGGACGTGTCCCTCGTCAACATGCGCCTCGACAACGGCGTACTCGCGGCCTACCAGCAGTGCCACTTCACCCCCGACTACTGGCGCAACTACACCGTGATCGGGGACGCGGGACGGCTGGAGAACTTCGGGGACGGCCCCGGGGCGGTGGTGAAGGTGTGGAACTCCCGCCGCTCCGTCCACCGCCCCGAAGCCGACGCCGAGTACCCCGTCCCGGACGCCGCGGACGACGCCGGACACGGCGGCGCCGACCCCCTCCTGATCGACGAGTTCGTGCGCTTCGCCCGCGACGGCGGTGTCACCGACACCTCGCCGGTCGCCGCGCGCATGGCCGTCGCGGCCGGGGTGCGGGCCACCGAGTCGCTGCGCGCGGGCGGCACACCCCACGAGGTCCCCGCCCTCGACCCGGAACTGGCCGCGTACTTCGAGCGAGGCCAGACGAAGCGGTAGCGGGGACCCGCGCCCTCGGCCGATGCCGGGAGAGCGGGAGTGGCGTCGGGCGCCGACGCGCCGGCCCGGCCCACGCGGACGGCGGCGTCGCCGCGGGTCACCGGCTCCGACGGCGGTGGGCGGCGACCCGGACCCGCGTTCCGCAGCGGGTCGAGCAGGAGCGCTGCGGGGCGCGGCGTCCCGTGTCGATGAAGCGGAGGTCGCAGCAGGGTGCGGCGCAGCGGCCCCATGCGCGGTAGCCGTGTGCGCCGAGCCAGAGGGAGGTGGCCATGACGGGACTCCTCACTCCGGGCTCCGGACCGAGGTCGGGACGGGCATGTGCAGGGCGAGCTGACCCTCGGTCATGACGTCGAACCGGACCGGCCGGACGGGCCTGAGGGAACGCAGGTCGTCGGCCATCCGGCCCTCCCCGACCTGGAGCGCGACACCGCGCGGGAGGAGTGCGGTCCCGGCCGACAGCACATGGGTCTGGCTCAGCGTCGCGTGCCACGCCCCGCCGATCGATGTGTACGAGGTCAGGGACGAGACCCGCTCACCGCTGCGGTGGGTGGTCTGGGCCGGTGTCGCCGCCGAGAGCGCCAGGTCGGTCCCGCCGGCGTCGTTGGCCACGCGCGCCGTCGTCCGGTCGGTGCCGATGCCGACGTCCAGCCCGGTGACCCACTTCGGGAAGCCGTAGCCGTCGTGGCCGCGCACCTGGGCGATCTCCGTGCTCACCGGCAGCGACAGGACGTAGGTGTCGAGGTGCTCGTTCTTGAGGTCGGCGACCAGATCGACGAACCCGAGCCTGCCGTGCCGTGCCGGCTTCACGGCGACGCCCACGGCGGCTTCGGTGTAGAAGTCGATGTCGCACACGTCGTACCGGAAGAACATCACCGACACCAGTCCCAGACCCGGCGCGACCTCCAGCGGCGCCAGCTCCCGGGGCAGCCGGGAGCGGACCGCGCGGGACGGGGCAAGCATCGTCAGCCGGGCGGTCGAGACGCGGTAGTAGAAGTTCGGGGTGAGGGTGGGGCCGATGGGGGAGTCGACACGTGTCTTGGGCAGCCGCCGGAAGGCGATGACATGGCGCTGCTCCCTCGCTCGCATGTTAGCGGTGATTACATCACGGTAGCCGTGGATGTAAGCACCGTCAACAAGGGGGGCGTGGTGCCGGACGGCCGGCCCGGAGTGGCCCGGACCGCGAGGGCGTACGGGGTCGGGGTGGCCGTCCTCCGGGCGGCCACCCCGACCGGGGCCTCGAACGGACCTGCTGGGAAAGGGCTCAGCGCTGGGGTGTGGTGCCGGGCCGGAACGTCACGTTCGGGGTGTAGTAGAAGCTCCCGCCGCTGACCTGGTTGCCGGTGACCAGGACATCGCTCACCGGTGAGACGAACCCGACCGTGTCCGCGCTGACGCGCACCGCGTTGCGCGCGACTCCCGAAGCGCCTGGCGTGATCGTCACCTGGTTGTCGACGATGTCTATCCCGGAGATGGGATTCGGTCCCCCCTGGACGGGCGGCTGGCTGCCCGTCCTCGCCGACACGGAACTGACGTAGACCCCGCCGACGCTGTTGTTGATCGTGTTGCCGCGGACGGTGATCTGGGTGGTGTTCATCGCGCCGATGGCGTCCCACTTGGCGTTGTCCACGACATTGCCCTCGATCAGGACGCGCGCGTGCACCTGGCCGACCTTCTCGCCGCCGGTGTGCGAGCCGACCAGCTTCGCCCAGGACGGCTGGGAGCCGGACGCACCGGCGTAGTTGCGCTGGACCTGCACATCCACGGTCGGTGTGCCGTCACTGGCCCCCGCCCAGGTGTTGTTCGCGAGCGGGAGGTCGAGCTGGACGGCCTCACCCTGCCACAGGCCCCACGTGGGATTCTCGACCCAGCCCTTGAAGAAGCAGTCCCGGACCGCGCCCCGGCGCACGGCGTTGAGTTCCACCGCGTGCCACCACTTGACGTTCCAGACCGTCACGCCTTCGACCTCCACGTCCTGGGTGTGGGTGAAGGTCAGCACGTTCATCGGCGGGGCCTTGTCGGCACGCGCCCGCGCCGCCCCCGAATCCGCCCACACCCACGCCGATATGGGGTCCCACTCACCGCCCTTGACCATGATGTTGCCCGGGGCCGAATAGCCCGTCGTGCCCGCGGCGACATGGTTGATCAGCATGGTGGACCTGGTGCCGCTGACGGCGGGCGCGGTGAACATGCCCTGGCTGTCTGTCACGTACGCGGGACTGGGGGAGTGCGGATTGGTCCGGTCCAGCTTGTACTGCCGCATGACGGTGCCGAATTTGGCGACGAACCGCGCACCGGTGGCGTCCAGAGCCGTGTTGCCGCCGATGACCAGGGTCTTGAGCAGCGTGTAGGTGGGAACACCCGCGTACCCGGCCTTCACGATGATCCGGCCCTTGCCGTCGACACCGTGCGGGCCGACGATGCCCGCCGCCGCGTCGTCCAGCGCCTTGCGCAGCGTCCGGACGTGCGCCGCCTCACCCGCAACCGTCGGATTGATTCCCGCGGCACTGGCTCCGGCCCCCGCGGCCGCGCCCCCCAGGACCGTGACGGCCCCCGCCACCACACCCCCGCGCAGCAGCCCCCGTCGACTGATTCCTGCCATTTCCTGCCCCCACCTCTCGGCCACCGGCCGACCTGTTCGAACAGCCGCGGATACATGGGCGACCGGCGCATCCGCGCAGCGGTCCGGTGGGTCCCGTACCGCCGACACGGCGCCGACGGCACCCGTCCCCGAACTCTAGGGTCGGCGGCCGGACGACTGGTAGCCCGCGTCGGCGCTCCGCCGTGCCGGGCGCCCAGATCGGCTGGAGATCACCTCTTGACCCCGGTGTCGCCGGCCACCCCGCGATCCGGTGCCAAGATGTTCGGTGCGGCCGGGAACAGCCGGTTCGTCCGGCGCTGTTGCATGGACCGAGGGGGCGGGACCGCACGGGCGGGGACACGGAGGACAGGACCGTCGTCCCGGGTCCCGGCAGGATCCGGGCCCTCGCGACCCGCGGCAGACCCGCCGCACACGCGAACCGACACATGTATACGCAGGAGGACCTTATGGCCGACCGGCCCTTGACGCTCATGGCCGTGCACGCCCACCCCGACGACGAGGCCACCGGAACCGGGGGGATCCTCGCGCGGTACGCGGCGGAGGGCGTCCGCACGGTTCTCGTGACGTGTACCGACGGCGGCTGCGGGGACGGGCCGGGAGGTGTCAAGCCCGGCGATCCGGGACACGACCCGGCGACCGTCGTCGCGATGCGCCGTCGAGAACTCGAAGCGAGCTGCGAGATCCTGAAGATCAGCGACCTGGAGATGCTGGACTACGCCGATTCCGGGATGATGGGCTGGCCGGGGAACGACGCGCCGGGATCCTTCTGGCGGACCCCCGTGGAAGAGGGCGCCGCCCGGCTCGCGGAACTCATGCGGCACTACCGGCCCGACGTGGTCGTCACCTATGACGAGAACGGCTTCTACGGCCACCCCGACCACATCCAGGCCCACCGCATCACCATGGCGGCAGTGAAGATGACCGACCTGACACCGAAGGTGTACTGGACGACGATGCCCCACTCGACGATGCGGCGCTTCGAGGAGGCCATGCGCGAGTTCCACGAGGACATGCCGGAACCGGATCCCGCCGAGGCCGCCGCGATGGCCGAGATAGGTCTCCCCGACGGTGAGGTCACCACCTGGGTGGACACCACCGCGTTCAGCGGCCAGAAGTTCGACGCGCTGGCCGCGCACGCCAGTCAGGGCGAGAACATCTTCTTCCTCAAGATGGGCCAGGAGCGGTTCGGCGAGCTGATGGGCATGGAGACCTTCGTACGCGTCCAGGACACCACCGGAGCGGCCCTGCCCGAGGACGACCTCTTCGCCGGGCTGCGCTGACCCCGCACCCGGAGGTCCCCTGCTCCCCGTACGACCGTTGACTCCGCCGCTGCCGGATCGCACCGATCCGGCAGCCCAGGGCACGACGAGCGACGCCCGGTGGGCCGCTCGTCGTGCCCGCCGTCTACGCTGACGCGGTGACTGATGACCAGGAGCGGCTGCGGCCTTCGGGGGTCTGGGCCACGGCCGTGGGGGTGGCGAGGGTCCGGGCGCTGGAGACCGAGCGGGAGGACGCGCTGTTCCGCGACCCGCTCGCACGGGCCTTCGCCGCGGCCGGCGGCCTGTGGCCCTCCTCGCCGCCGCCCGGCGACGAGGCCGCGCGCCGCCGCCGGTCGGCCGTGTCGTTCTCCATCGTCATCAGGACGAAGTTCCTCGACGACCTGGTGCGGCAGGCCGCCGATTCCGGCATCCGGCAGGTCGTGCTGCTCGGCGCCGGCATGGACAGCAGGGCCTTCCGGATCGACTGGCCCGCGGGCACCAGGCTGTTCGAGGTCGACACCGCCGCGCCCCTGGATTTCAAGGCGTCGGTGCTGCGCCGGGAGCGGGCCGTCCCGCGCTGCGAGCGGATCACCGTCGCGGCCGATCTGCGGGAGGACTGGCCGGGCGCGCTGGCCGCCGTGGGGCACGACCCTGCCGTCCCGACGGTATGGATCGCAGAGGGTCTCCTGATCTATCTGCCCGAGGACGCGGTGGAACTGCTGCTGGCCCGGATCAGTACGCAGTCGGCGGCGGGCAGCCGGATGGGGCTGACCCTGGGCTCGCGCGGCACGATCGAACGCTTCGGCGCGGACGCCGCGCCGGGCTCGGCGGCTTCCATGTGGGTCTCGGAGATGCCCGACGACCCGGTGGCCTGGCTGGCGGGACACGGCTGGGAGGCCGTCGGCCACACCCTGCGCGAGCGCGCCGCCGCCTACGGCCGCCCGGTCAGCACCCCGCCGCGGCGCGCGGAGCAGCCCGGCGGACTGATCTCGGCGATCCGCCGGGAGAACGCCTCCCGGTCCTGACGGGTATCGGGTGCCGGGTCCCGGATGCGGGGTCCGGCGCAGGCGGTGAGCGTTCCCCGGGCCCTTCTCGCTCCTCACCCTCCCCGACACATGGCCGGCCACTCCTGCTCGTACGCCTACGGGCGCGGTGAGGAGCCCTCCGGTGACGTGGCGCCGGGCAAGGGGCCTCCGCCCGTGCGCCGGGACTCCCGCAGCCAGCCCGTGCCCGCCCGTACCGCCCAGAAGAACACCGCGAAGGCGAACGCCGCCACCGTCAGTGAGTCCCACGGTGCCGGGAGCCGTCCGGAGCCGCCGAACGAGCCGAGCCAGGACAGGAGCGTGAGCACCGCGAGGAACACCACCAGCCACGCACCCGTGCGAAGCTCCGCGGCGAGCGGCCGCCCCGCCGCGGTGCCGCGGTGCATGGCGAGGAACACCAGCAGCCCGGCCAGCACCAGCGGCAGCGCCAGCCGCAGATCGTGCCAGCCCGACCAGTACACGAACTCGGCCGCCACCGCGAAGCTCACCGGAGCGATCCAGCGCAGTCCGGGCACCCAGCCCGCGGTGCCGCTGTCCGGGTCGGCCAGGAACACCGCGGCCGCCACCGCGGAGGCCGCGTAGGTCAGCAGATACATGTCGCCCATCACACTCACGATGTGCTGCCAGCCGCCGAACGGCAGCAGAAACACCACGATCACCGCGAGGTTCAGCACCAGCGCCCGGCGCGGGATTCCCGAGCGCGGCTCCACCGCCATGAACCAGCGCGGCAGGGTGCCGTTCTTGGCCAGCGCGTAGGTGTGCCGGGCGTCCAGCGCCACCCCGACGTACGCCGAACCGCCCGGCGAGACGACGGCGTCCGCGTACAGCAGCACCGACAGCCAGTGCAGGTTGAGCAGCAGCGCCAGCTGGCCGAACGGCGAGTCGAAGTCCACGCCGTGCCAGCCGTGCCCGAGCGCCCCCTCCGGCACCGTGAACAGGAACGCGACCTGCAACGCCAGATACATCGCGACGGCCAGGGCGATGCCGGTCAGCACCGCGGCGGGCACGGTGCGCCGTGGGTCGCGGGTCTCGCCGGAGAAGTCCAGGGGCGCCTGGAAGCCGTTCACCGAGTACACGATGCCGCCGCCGGCGAGGGCCGACAGGCAGGCGGCGTAACCGTACGGCGCGAATCCGCCGTGGTCGGTGAGGCGCCCGGCGTGCCAGCCGGACGCCAGCAGCGCCACCACCGTGACGACGGGCACCGCGATCTTGAAGACCGACAGCAGGTTGTTCAGCCGGGCGAACAACCGCACCGCGAACCAGTTCAGCACCGTCAGGACGATGCTCAGCGCCGCGGCCACGCCGAGACCGGCGGCGGTCAGGGAACCGCCGCGGTAGATGCCGGGCAGGTAGTGCCCGGCGTACTGCATGATCGCGCTGATCTCCGCCGCGGTACCGCCCACCGACAGCAGCACCGACCAGCCGATCAGCGTGCCCACGAGCCGTCCTCCGGCATACAGCGGCCAGCGCACCGTGCCGCCGCCCTCCGGCCGGGAGGCGCCCAGTTCGATCATCACCAGCGCCACCAGGACGCACAGCAGCCCCGCTCCCACCCACGACAGCAAGGACGCCGGGCCCGCGGTCTGCGCCGCGTACATCGCGGCGAACAGCCACCCGGAGCCCACGATGTTGGAGAACGCGATCGCCGTCAGTCCCCAGAAGCCCAGGTCCCGGCGCAGCCGCCGTTCCTGGTCCACCGCCGCCGGGGCCGCGCCCCCACCGGCCGACCGGTCCTGAGGCACGGGACCGCCTCCTCGCTCTCGTCGCAGGTGCGTCGAGAGTAGCGGCCACGCAGGGCCGAGGCCGAGAGGACGACCGCGTCGGCGGACGGCTGTCGACGCGATGGTGCGGCGCCGCCCGAGCGCCCCGTCCGCCGGGGGCTCGGCGCCCCCGGATAGACTCGGGCGCATGGTCCGCTCGTCCCGCAGTGCAGCGAACCCCGGGATGTGGCGGCGCGAGAAGGGCACCGTGGTGCGCCGGGCCGCCGCGATGCCCGCTCGGGCGCAGGACGCCTTCGTCATCACCGCCGGGCTGCATGTGCCCTCCGTTCCCACGGAATGGGCGCCGCACTCGCACGTCCTGCACGAACTCGTCTGGGTACGCGGGGGCACGTTGACGTCCCGGGTGGCGGACCGCGTCTTCACCGTGTGCGAGGGGCACGGGCTGTGGCTGCCCGCCGGAGTGGTGCACGCGGGCCGGGCGACGGCCGGCGCCCGGTTCCACGACGCCTTCTTCGCGCCCGACCGCACACCGTTCGCGTCGGCGGAACCGCAGGCGATCGCGATGACGCCGTTGCTGGAGGCGCTGCTGACCCATCTGTCCCGCACGGATCTCGACACGGCGGCCAGGGCGCGGGCGGAATCGGTCGTCTTCGACGTGCTCCGGCCCTCGCGGCACCGGTTCGCGTTGCAGCTGCCCGGCGACCCGCGGATCGACACGATCGCCGAGACCCTGCTGGACGACCCCGCCGACGGCCGTTCGCTGGAGGACTGGGCGGGCTGCCTGGGCATGAGCGACCGCACCATCACCCGGGCGTTCCGCCAGGCGACCGGACTGTCGTTCGCGCAGTGGCGGCAGGTGCTGCGTGTGCACCGGGCGCTGACGCTCCTGTCCGAGGGGTTCGACGTGATGACCGTCTCCGAGACGCTCGGCTATGCGCAGCCCAGCACCTTCATCGCCGCCTTCCGACGGGTGATGGGCACCACACCGGGAGCCTTCTTCGACTCGACGGGCTCGACGGGCTCGACGGACGCGGCGGACTCGCCCGATGCGGCTGGCATGACCGGCTCGGCCGGCTCGACCGGTGCGGCCGGCTCGACCGATCCGACCGGTGCGGCCGACTCGGTCGAGGGCCGTACCGACGCGGCCTGACCCGGCCCGACACGTCCCGGCGCGATGGCCGGGCCCGCCGCTCCGCGCCGCCCGGTGCCGCTTCCCGCGGTGTCCGGAATCCCGTATCGGGTGTCCAGATCTCCTGATTGTCGACGTGGCGAGCGGAATATAACCTGCTCGGAGTTAGGTAACCCTTAGTTGTTGCTCACCGCGCACGGCACCGCCGTTCGGGGGAGAGTCCGCTGCCCGGCCGGAGACGGCCGGACGGAGGGTGCCACAGCCCTTGTCCCACAGCCCTTGTCCCTCCGACCGTCCGGACCCACCGATGCTCACAAGCCCCTCCCGGCCCGCCGGCCCCGCGGCCGACGCCGGCCCCGCCAAGCCGGTATCCGCCCTCACCGGGCACGACCTCGTCCTGCGCTACGGCGGCACCCCGGTCGTCCACGGTGTCTCCCTGGCCCTGGAACCCGGCCGTGCCACCGCACTGGTGGGCCCGAACGGCAGCGGCAAGTCCACCCTGCTGCGCGCGCTGTGCCGACTGCACCGGCTGGACGGCGGCCGCGTGGCGCTCGGCGCCGCCCCCGGACGGCCCGAGCGCGACACGGCCCTGCTCAGCGCCCGTCAGTTCGCCCGCGAGGTCACGCTGTTCTCCCAGTCGCGCCCCGCGCCGCAAGGGCTGACGGTCGCGGAGGTCGTGGCGTTCGGCCGCCACCCGTACCGGCGCGGCTTCGCCGGACCGAGTGCCGAGGACCGGAGCGCCGTCGAGCACGCGATGGGCGTCACCGGCGTACGGGACATGGCCGGGCGGCCGGTCGGGGAACTCTCCGGCGGCGAGATGCAGCGCGTCTGGCTCGCCGCCTGTCTGGCCCAGGACACCGGCGTCGTCCTGCTGGACGAACCGACCAACCACCTGGACCTGCGCTACCAGATCGAGACGCTCGACCTGGTGCGCGACCTCGTCGAGGACCACGGCATCGCGGTCGGGATCGTGCTGCACGACCTCGACCACGCGTCCCGCGTCGCGGACACGCTGGTCCTGATGCGCTCCGGCCGCGTGCACGCGGCCGGAGCCCCGGTCGATGTCCTGACCGCGGAGAACATCGGCGAGGTCTACGACATCCGTGTAGAGGTCGCCCTCGACCCGCGCACGGGCCGGCTGCGCATCGACCCCCTCGGACGCCACCCCGCCTGAACCGGCGCCACCGTCCTCGCACCAGAAGCGGCGTCCCCCCCGGCCGCACCCGAAGCGGCGCATCCACCGCCG
This sequence comes from Streptomyces sp. PL-25, assembly GCF_058344915.1. Taxonomy (NCBI): domain Bacteria; kingdom Bacillati; phylum Actinomycetota; class Actinomycetes; order Kitasatosporales; family Streptomycetaceae; genus Streptomyces; species Streptomyces sp. PL-25. The sequence continues at coordinate 35,718 of NZ_CP136997.1, read as the reverse complement.
TGACGCGCCCACGCGCCATCGCGACAACGCAAGAAAGCAAGAAAGCAAGAAAGAGGAACCTCCATGAACCGTGCCCACCGCCTGGCGGCGTCCGCCACCGCGGGGCTCTTCGCCCTCGCCGCAACGGCCTGCGGCACGACCGCCGTCGACAGGCCCGAGGCAGCCGGCAGTGCCACCGCGAGCGCGTCGCCCGTGTCGAAGAGCTGCGCCCAGGACACCACGACCACCTCGACGAAGCCGGTCTCCTTCACGGACGGCGTGGGCCGCACGGTGAAGCTCGACAAGCCCGCCCGGCGGATCGCGGTCCTGGAATGGCAGCAGGTCGAGGACGCGCTGACCCTGTGCGTCACCCCCGCCGCCGTCTCCGACGCGAAGGGGTACAGCACCTGGGTCAGCGCGGAGAAGCTGCCCGCCGGGGTCACCGACATCGGCACCCGCGAGGAGCCCGACCTCGACACCCTCTACGCCGCGAAGCCCGACCTGATCGTCGTGGAGGCGTTCAAGGCCGACGACGAGATGATCAAGAAGCTGGAGAAGCGGGGCGTCCCCGTGATGGCCACGAAGGGCGCCGACCCCAAGGACCCGATCGGCAACATGCGGAACGTCTTCAGCATGATCGGGAAGGCGACGGGCCGCACCGAGCGCGCCGACCAGGTGCTCAAGGAGTTCGACGACCACCTCGCCAAGGCGAAGCAGCAGGTGACCGACGCCGCTCTGCCGACGAAGGACTTCCTGTTCTTCGACGGCTGGCTCGAGGGCGGCAACCTCACCGTCCGCCCCTACGGCAAGGGCGCCCTGTTCACCGAGATCGGCGAGCAGCTCGGCATGAAGCCGGCCTGGACCGACGCCGTCAACAAGGCACACGGGGACGGGGGCGTCGATCCCTCCTACGGCCTCGCGCAGACCGACGTCGAAGGGCTCACCGCCGTGGGCGACGCCAACTTCTTCTACGCCAACGACGAAGGCGCCGGCGGCTACGTGGCGGCGCTGCAGAAGAACCCGATCTGGAAGACCATCCCCGCCGTCAAGGAAGGCCGCGCGCACGCCTTCCCGGCGCGGGTGTGGGGCGCCGGCGGCCCCCGCTCCTGCGAGCAGGCCATCGACGCGTACGTCGACGTCCTCGACAAGAAGTGAACGCCCTTCAGGAAACGGCGACCCGGACGGGCACGCCGCCGCGCGCCGAGCGCGGCGGCGGCCCCGCCGGGGCGGCCGTCCTCGCGGTGCTGCTGGCCGCCACCGTGCTGGTGGGCCTGTGGCATCTGACCCAGGGAACGTCGGGCGTCGGCGTCGGTGACCTGGTGCGCTACCTCGCCGGGGAACGCGACGGCGGCGGGGCGCCGGTCGCCGAGATCATCACCGGCTCGCGCCTGCCGCGGCTGTTCGCGGGCGTGGCGGTGGGCCTCGCCCTCGGCTGCGCCGGAGCGCTGCTCCAGTCCGTCACCCGCAACTCGCTCGCCTCCCCGGACACGCTCGCGGTCACGGCCGGGGCCTACTTCACGCTGTCGCTCGTCGCGGCCGCCGGTCTCACCGTCCCGCTGTGGGCGTCGGGCGCCGTCGCCTTCGCGGGCGGGCTGGCCGCGGCGGCGCTCGTACTGCTCCTCGCGGGCCGGGCCGCCGGTACCACCGGCACCCGGCTGATCCTCGCCGGTTCGGCGACCGCGATGGCGCTGGACGCGGGGACGTCGATGCTGCTCATCCTGTTCAGCCAGAACACCACCGGCCTCTTCGCCTGGGGGAGCGGCTCGCTCGCGCAGCTGAACATCGACGCCTCGGTACGGGCCTTCCCCGTGGTGGCCGCGGTGCTGTGCGCCGCCCTCGCGCTGTCCAGGAGGCTGGACGTGATGGGCCTCGGCGACGACGCCGCCTCCGCCCTGGGCGTGCCGATCCGGTCCACCCGTGTCGCCGCGGTGCTCTGCGCGGTGGTGCTGACCGCCACCGCGGTGACCCTCGCGGGCCCCATCGGCTTCGTCGGCCTCGGTGCCCCCGTGCTGGCCCGGCTGCTCGCCGGACGGGTCCGGGCCCTGCGCAGACACCTGTACCTGGTGCCCGCGGCCGGGCTGTTCGGTGCGCTGCTCGTCCTGCTCGCGGACGCCTCGCTGCGCGCGGTGCAGGGCGCGGACGGCGCCGCCTCCATCCCCACCGGCGTGCCCACGGCACTGCTCGGCTCCGTGGTGATCGTGGCCCTCGCGCTCCGCCTGCGCGACACGGGCGGGCTGCGGCAGACCCCGCACACACGGGTCGCCGTACGGTCGCGTCGCGCCTTCGTCCTCGTCGTGTGCGGCGCCACGGCGCTGCTGGCGGGCGCGGCCCTCGTCGCGGTCCTCGCGGGAAGCCTCTGGCTGCGCACGGGCGACCTCGCGCTCTGGGTACAGGGCGCTGCCCCGGACCTGATCGGTCAGGCGCTGGACGACCGGGTCCCGAGGGTGACGGCAGCGGTCGTCGCCGGAGCGGCGCTCGGACTGGCCGGCTGCGTCGTGCAGAGCGCGGTGCGCAACCCCCTGGCGGAGCCGGGCGTGCTCGGCATCACCTCGGGTGCCGGACTGGGCGCGGCGGCCGTCGTCACCTCCGGCCTTCCCGGCGGGCGGCCGCTGCTCATCGTGGCCGCCGTCGCCACCGGGCTGGCCACGTTCGCGCTGATCGCCCTGCTGTCCTGGCGCGGCGGCTTCCTGCCCGACCGGTTCGTGCTGATCGGCATCGGCTGCGGGTACGGCCTCAGCTCCGTCACCACGTTCCTCCTGCTGCGCGCCGATCCGTGGAACACGCCCCGGATCTTCACCTGGCTCTCCGGTACCACCTACGGCCGTACGCTGTCCGACGTCGTACCCGTCGCGGTCGCCCTGGCCCTCGCCCTCCCGGTGCTGCTCGCCCTGCGCGACCGGCTCGACCTGCTCGCCGTCGACGAGGACACCCCGCGCATCGTCGGTGTCCGCCCGGAACGCGCCCGCTTCACCGTCCTCGCGATCGCCGCGGTGCTCGCCGCGCTCAGCGTGGTCGCCGTCGGCGTGGTCGGATTCGTGGGTCTCGTCGCCCCGCACCTGGCCCGGTCGCTGGTGGGCGCCCGGCACGTCCGCGCGATCCCGGTCTCGATGCTGCTCGGCGCGCTGCTGGTCTGCGTGGCCGACGCCCTCGGCCGCACCCTCATCGCCCCGTCCCAGCTGCCGGCCGGCCTCATGGTCGCCCTGGTCGGTGCGCCGTACTTCGTCTGGGTGCTCCGACGGTCGCGCGCATGAGGCGGGCCGCCGACACACACACGCCGCGGCGAGACCCGTCACGACGAGACACACCACAACAGGAAACACACAGCAGGAAACACCCGTGAAGAAGAGCACCGTGGACCAGCGCATCGTCCTCCCGTTCGTGCCCGACGTGCCGCCGCCCCCGCTGCGGCGGCTCGGCCCTCCTGAAGTACTGGAGCGCTGGCGCACGACCGACCGCGCCTCCCAGGCCCCGCACCTCGTGGCCGTACCGGACGGCGACGGCGAGGAGTGGAGCGCCGCCGCGCTGGTGACGGCGCGCCCGCACACGTCCTATCTGAAGATCGTCGACGCGGTCGGCGACGTGCCGGCAGCCGTCGCCGCGGTCGTCGCCCACGCACGCCGCCAAGGGCTCGCACAGGTCAAGTGGGAAGGCTGGACGGCGAGTCCCGAGACCACCGCCGCAGCCGGCTTCACCCCGCTGTACCCCCCGCTCGCGCAGGCGGCGGACGCGGTGGGTCCCGGGACCGGCTACGTGCGCTGGCTGGGCGACGACCCGGTGGCCGAACCCCCGTACTACGGCCAGACCACGCACTTCACGTGCGGCGCGGTCACCGCCCTGGTCGCGCAGGCGCACGCGGGCGCGCTGCCGCGGGAGGCCCTGGACCGCGAGCGGGAACTGACACTGTGGCGCGGCGCGACCAACTTCCCCGCGTGCGAACCCGTCGGACTGGGGGTCGCGGTGCGCCGGGCGTGGCCGGCGTCCCCCGTCACGGTCCACCTCGACACGGACCGGCCCGTCCTGCTCGACCATCACCCGGAGCACGAACGGGAATGGCGCGCCCTGCTCCAGCACGCGTCACGGACGGACGCCGAGCGGACCGGCGTCCCGGTCGACCCGCGCCACCTCCCCATGGCGGAGATCCGGGGCGCGCTCGGCCGGGGGGAGCAGGTGCTGCTCCTGGTCTCGCTGGCCGCGATGCAGGGCTTCGACGTCCCGCACTGGGTGCTGTGCCACGGGGCGGTCCCCGGCGCCGTCGTGATCGAGGACCCCTGGGCCAACGCGGCCACGGGCGACACCTGGGTCGACGCACACCTGCTGCCCGTTCCCGACGCGTCGCTCGACTCGATGTCGGTCCTCGCGCCGGGCGGCTTCCGCGGCGCCGTGACCATCGGCGCACCGCAAGGGTGCTGCCCGCCCACGTCCGCGCGCGCCGCCCGCTGACACCGACGCTTCCCGGGTCCCTGCCCGCCCGCCCGCGTCTTCCGCGGCGGATTCGTCACGTACCGGAGACCGGGCGACAGCCGGGTCACCGGTGATCTGCACGGCGCGGTCCCTTACTGGTTCCACTACCACTTGCTCAAGGCCGCCGTCTCCGTCCTGCTGCTCCTCAGCCTCGGCCTGCCGAGCGCCGTCCTGTGGAACGCCTTCCGCCGCAGCTGGCGGTTACGTCCCCGCCGCGTCCGCCACCGGGACGGCGCTGCTCACCCTGGCCGCCCTGGTGGCCGCGATGGCCAACGTCCAGGCAGCGGCGGCCCCGTTCGCCTCGCTGCTCCCGATGCTGACCCGCGGATCCCCCCGTGGTGAACTCGCCGCCACTCTCACCCAGGCCGAGCAGCGCCTGCACGACGACCCGGGGGAGCGTACGGCCGTACGCCGCCGCCCCTGGACGCCAGGGTCTCCCGGTTCGCCGAGTACCGCGCCGTCCTGGCCGCTCTCGCCGCGGCCGTCGCGCTCGCGTTCCTCGCCGCGAGCGTGCCCGCGTGGCGCGCCCTCCGGCGGTCCGCCCCGGCCGACCGGCGCGTGCGGCGCGTGGCGGCGTGGCCCGGCGGCTCCAGCGTCGTGCCGGCGTCGGCGTTCGCCGTCCTCGTCCCCTCGCCGACGCCAAGAACGCGCTCGCCCCGGCCGAGGCCCTGGCAGTCTTCTTCGACGGGTCGTGGTGACACCCCGCGAGAGAACGCTCCGCACCGGCGAGCGGTTCTCCGACGGCGGTCCTACTCCGCCTGGTGGGCGGCGGCGACGTCCAGGACCCACGTGACCCCGAAGCGGTCGGTGAGCATCCCGAAGCCCGCGCTCCACGCCGAGGCGGCCAGGGGCTCGACGACCGAGGAGCCGGCGGACAGCTTCTCCCAGTACGCCTCGACCTCCTCGAAGGTCTCCCCGCGCACCGAGACGAAGAACGGCTGCGTGGTGATCGTGGTGCCGTTCTCCCGGCGGGTCGAGCCCGTGCCGCCGGCCGGGCCGCCGGAGGGACCCGGGATGTCGTAGGCCATGACGCGGAACCCCTCGGCGGTCTCGACCTGGCCGAAGACCACGTTCCCGGCGCCCGGGAGGTCCTTCGGCATGCCGAGATCGCCGTACGTGGCGAGGGTGACCTCGCCACCGAAGGCGCCCTGGTAGAACTCCAGGGCCGCGCGGGCCTCGCCCCGGAAATTGAGGTGGGGGGTCGTCCTGATGCTCACAACTGCTCCTTGCGCACATACATGTGGTGTCCGGGCCTGTCCCGGCACCACCGACTCTCGCAGCAGTGGAGGACAGGTCGTGTCCCACACTCGCGTTACGGTCGGGAACATGGCGACGACCACTTCCCGGCTGCTCCGTCTGCTGTCGCTGCTGCAGGCCAGGCGCGACTGGCCCGGCGCCGTGCTGGCCGAACGACTGGAGGTCAGCCACCGCACCGTGCGGCGGGACGTCGACCGGCTGCGCGAGATGGGCTACAGCATCCGGACGACCATGGGCCCGGACGGCGGCTACCGGCTCGACGCCGGCACGGAACTGCCTCCGCTGCTGTTCGACGACGAGCAGGTGGTCGCCCTGACCGTCGCCCTGCAAGCCGCCACCGTGATCGGAGCGGGCACCGAGGACGCAGCCCTTCGGGCACTGACCACCGTCCGCCAGATCATGCCCGCCCGCCTGCGGCACCGGATCGACCAGCTCCAGTTCACCGCCGTCCCCCGCCCCGGCGACGGACCCGCGCTCCCCGTGTCCCCTCAGGTGCTCGTCACCCTCTCCGGCGCCGTCCGCGCCCGCGAAGTGCTCCGGTTCGACTACGCCTCTCCCCGGCGAGAGGGTGACGAGCCCGTGCCACCGCGCCGGGTCGAGCCCCACCACCTCGTGACGTCCCACGGCCGCTGGTACCTGGTGGCGTGGGACCTCGAACACGGCGACTGGTACGTCTTCCGCGCCGACCGCATCTCCCCGCGCACCCCGGCCGGGCCCCGCTTCACCCCTCGGGAGATCCCCGGCGGCAGCGTCCAGGACTATGTCTCGGCGCGCTTCAAGGGTTCGGACGGGGCCAACACCTGGCCCTGCGTGGGCACCGTCGTCCTGGGGAAGCCCGCCGCCGCCGTCGCACCCTTCGCCGGCGACGGCACTGTCGAGGATCTCGGCCCCCACCAGTGCCGCTACACCGCGGGATCATGGTCCTGGATCGCTCTGGCGGCCTCCCTCAACCGCTTCGACACGGCCGTCACGGTCATCAGCCCACCGCAACTCACCGAGGCGTTCGCCGAACTCGCACTCCGCAACGCGGCGACGGCCACCGGTCAGGCGTGAGGGGCGGCAGCCCGCTCCACGGTCCCCCTGGTCCCGCCGCGCCGCCCGAGGGGGCGACGCCGCCCTCCCCGCATCCACCGGTGTGCTGTTGGCAACAGCACGTCCGTACCACGTGTCGCACCCCTTGCCCGACGAGTCGGCCGCATCCTATTTTACTCGACAGTAAGTTTACTTAGGAGTAAGGGGATTGCCTTGGCCGCCTATCGCACTGTCCTGGTCGGCACCGACGGCTCGGAGTCGTCGTTCGCCGCGGTCGAGAGGGCGGCCCGGCTCGCCGCCGCCTGCGGCGCCGAACTCGTCATCGCCTGCGCGTACACGCCCATGAGCGGACCCGAACTCGACCTGGCCCAGGACCAGTTAGGAGCTGAGGCATACCAAGTGGTGGGCTCCGCGCCCGCCGAGGACACCCTGCGGGTCGCCGGCGACCGGGCCCGCGCACAGCATGCGGCGGACGTGCGGACGGTCGCGGTACGGGACGAACCGGTCGCCGCGCTCGTGCGGGTCGCCCGAGAATGTTCGGCCGACCTCCTGGTCGTCGGGAACCGGGGGCTGCGCTCGATCGCCGGCCGCATCCTGGGCTCCGTCCCCGCGGACGTCGCCAGAAAAGCCGGTGTCGACGTGCTGATCGTCCACACCACATGAGTGCGGCAGAGCCGGCGGCGGAACCCGGCGCTCCGTCCGGCATCGGCGAACTGCATCGGAGCATCGAGGCACTGCTGCTCGGCGGCGGCCGCACCTGGACGAGGCGGGAGGTCGCCGAGCGGGTCGGGACAGGGGCCGAGCGCACCATGGAGATCTGGCGCGCGCTCGGCTTCCCGGTGGTCGACGACGACGCGCGGGTGTTCACCGACGCCGACATCGAGGCGCTGCGCGCGGGCGAGCGGATGATCGGCGCCGGACTCATCACCGCGCAGAGCGAGGCGATGATGGCGCGCGCCCTCGGACACCATCTGTCCCGCCTCGCCGAGTGGCAGGTGTACACCCTCTGGTCCTGGATGAACCGCGCCTCGGACGCGCCCCTGGACGGTGGGGAGTTGACGGCCCGCGCGGCGGCGCTGCTGCCGGAGATGGAACTGGTGCAGCGGCATGTGTGGCGCCGCCATCTCGCGGCGTACGCCGAACGGATGCTGGCCGAGGCGGAGGAGAGCGGCCCGGCACCGGGACCGGCACGGGGGAAGGACCAGCCCGGCGGCGCGGCCCGGGGCGGGGCGGTGCCTCCCGGCGAGGGCGCCGGCCTCCGAGACCTGGCGGTGGGGTTCACCGACATGGTCGGCTACACGCGCATGACCCGTGGACTGGAGAGCGGTGAACTCCTCGCGGTCCTCGACCGGTTCGAGAGCCTGACCGGCGACGTGGTCGCCGACGGCCGGGGCCGGGTGGTGAAGACCATCGGCGACGAGGTGCTCTTCACCAGCGAGTCGGCGTCCGCGGCCGCCGACATCGCCCTGGAACTCACCGCCCGCGCCGAGGCGGAGCCGGTACTGCCGCACGTGAGGACCGGGCTGGCCCACGGCGCCGTCCTCAACCGTTTCGGCGACGTCTACGGGACCGTGGTGAACATCGCGGCCCGGCTCACCGCGGTGGCACGCCCCGGCACCGTCCTGGCCGACACGGCGTTCGCCGGTGAACTCGCGGGAGTGGACGCGTACGAACTCAAGGCGCTCCGCCCGGTGTCGGTGCGCGGGTACAGCAGATTGCGCCCGGTGCTGCTGCGGCCGGCCCCGGTCCACCCCCTCAGGGGCGCGGGAAGCGGCGGGCGGTCCGGGTGACACCAGATCCTTCCGGGGCGGCGGGACCCGGGCGCGAGGGGACGATCACGGTGAAGGTGTCCCGGGCGTCACCGCCGTGGCGGGACGGGGCGGCCAGCCGCTCGGCGAGGGCGGTGAGTGCCAGGACGGTGCTCGGCCGGCCGTGGGTGAGCACGATCGGCAGGGCGTCCGGATGCTCGGCGTCGTATTGGAGGTAGTGCACCGGTGTGCCGTCGATGTCGGCGAAGCGGGACGGCAGGGCGTTGACGGCGGCTTCGTGGGTCCGCCACGCGTAGTCGGTGGCCCAGTGGCGGACGAGGCGGCGGAGTTCGGCGGCGTCGGTGCCCGCCTCCCAGCCGTCGACCGGCCAGGGCTCGGGCCACCGGGTCGCGCGCAGCCGGGCACGAAGGTCCTCCACATCGGCGTCGCTGACCTTGATGACGGGGGCGGCGGCCAGCAGGGTGTGCTCCTCGGCGGGTCGGTGCTCAGGGGGTGTGTGACGGCGGAGGTGTTGGCGGCGTCCCGGCGTGTGGTGTGCGTGGCGCCGCACAGGCTCCCGGTACGGGTGCGCATGTGTCCGGTCCGCCGGCCGGGACGACCGTCTGCACGATGGCCGCCCGGGTCGTCGCACGCGGTTCCCGCTCCGTGGACAGCAACGTGTGCGTGATCCTGCCTCCAGGAGGGCGTCGAGGCGGGCGGCGGTCTCGGTCCCGGTGAAGCGGGCCGGCGCCGCCCGGCTCGACCTGGTCCACTCCTGGGTCAGCGCGCGCAGCGCAGGATCGCGCAGCGCGGCCAGATGCAGTTCGAAGCCGAGCACCGCGCTGCGGTCCCGGCACGGCCCGCCCCGCACCAGTTCCACCAGGACGTCGACCAGCACCTACCTTAGGAACGAACGTTCTTATCTCGGTATCCGCGCCCCGCAGACGGTGGACGCCGGACGCCGGACGCCGGATCAGGCCGCAGTGAAACCGCCGTCCGCGGCGAGCACGGCGCCCGTGACGAAGGAGGACCGCGGCGAGACGAGGAAGCAGAGGACTTCGGCGATCTCGCGGGGCTGCGCCACTCTGCCCAGGGGGTGGGCGTCCGCGAAGGACGCCAGGTAGGCGCGGCTGTCGGGGCGGAAGGTGTCGAGGAAGTCCGTCTCGACGACACCCGCGGCGACGAGGTTCGCGCGGATGCCCAGGGGGCCGCCCTCCAGCGCCAGTACCTTGGTCAGCTGGGCCAGCGCGCCCTTCGACGCGCTGTACGCGGCACCCGAGGGCAGGCCGACGGTGGACGCGTAGGAGCCGGTGCTGACGATGGCGCCGCCACCCCCGCGCTCCTCCATGGCGCGGAAGGCCTCGCGGGCGAGGAAGAAGGCACCGCGGGCGTTGACGTCCATGACGCTGTCCCAGTCCTGGGCGGTGGTCCGCGTGACGGGCTTGTTCAGGGTGCGTCCGGCGTTGTTGACGAGGATGTCCAGCCCGCCGAAGGCGTCGACGGCGGACCGTACCGCACGGGCGGCGGTCTCCTCCGCGGTGACATCGCCGGGCACGGTCACGACTCCGGGGAACTCCTGCTCCAGCGAAGCCAGTTGGGGCCGTATGTCGAGGGCGGCGACACGTGCGCCGCGGGCGTGCAGGAGGGCCACGGTCTCCTTGCCGACGCCGCGCGCGGCGCCGGTGACGAGAGCCGTCCGCCCGGCGAACTCGGCTGCTTCGGTGGACGGGGGCGTGCTGGTCATACGGTGCTCCTTGCGAGGTAGGTCGGGGCGGGTGTCCGTACGCGGTCGGCGCTCACGGACGACGGCGTGGCGGGGGGGGGGCGGGACCGGGACCGTCGTCAGCGCTCCCGGCCGCCGGGCCGGTGCGGCCGGTGCCGGATGAGGACGGTGGCGCCCAGCCCGGCCAGCACGGTGGCGACGATGACCGCGGTGCCGGGGCGGTAGCCCGCCAGGGGGTCGCCGGGGTGCGTCCGCCGCCCGGCGTCGACGACCGCGGTGACGAGGGCGAGGACGACGGCACCGCCGATCTGCATGAAGGTGTTGAGCAGCGCTCCCGCCAGTCCCTGGTCCCGGTCGGGCACTTCGGTGACCGCGCTCATGTTCAGCGCGGGAAAGGTCGCGGCGGTGCCGATCCCGTTGACGACCATGACCGGCAGGACCACGGTGAGGAACGGGCTGCCGGGGCCGATCCGGAAGAACAGGGCGTAGGACAGCGCGAGGAGCAGCATCCCGGCGGCGATCACCCTGCGCGTGCCCAGCCGGGCCGCGATCCGCCCGGCGAACGGCGCCAGCGCGCCGTTGGCGAGGCCCAGCGGGACGAAGGCCCCGGCGGTCTGAAGCGGGGTCCAGCCCAGCACGTTCTGCAAGTAGAGCGTGGCGAGGAACGCGAACGACGTGTACGCGCCCCACATGGCGAAGATCGTCAGATTGGCGCCGGCGGTCGCGCGCCGGGCGAGGAAGGACAGCGGCACCAGGGGCCGACGGGCACGGGCCTCGACACGGAGGAACAGGACCAGCAGGCAGACCGCGGCGGAGAAGAGGACGAGGGTGCCGGGGGACAGCCAGCCGTGCGAGGGAGCCCGGGTGAGGCCGTAGACCAGGAGCACCAGTGCTCCGGTGGCCGTCAGCGCGCCGGGGATGTCGAGCCTCTCGCGGTCGCCGCCCCTGGGGTCCGCCGGAAGCAGCCGCAGCCCCGCGAGCAGAGCCGCCACCGCGATGGGCACCGGGAGCGCGAGCACCAGCCGCCACGACGCCTCGGTCAGTACACCGCCGAGGACGAGCCCGCCGACGAAGCCGCAGGCACCGGCGGTGGCGTACCACCCCAGAGCACGGCCGCGCCGCGGGCCCTCCGGCCAGCCGGTGGTGATCAGGGAGAGGGCCGCCGGTGCCAGGAAGCCCGCGGCGACACCCTTCACCAGCCGTGCCGCGACCAGCAGACCGCCGGTCGGCGCGAGCGCCCCCAGCACGCTCACCGCGCCGAAGACGGCGACCGCGGTCAGAAAGGCGCGGCGCCGGCCGAACAGGTCGGCCACCCGGCCGCCCAGCAGGAGGAACCCGCCGTAACCGAGCGCGTAGGCGGACACGACCCACTGCAGGGACCCGGGCGCCATGCCGAGGTCGCGCTGGATCGCGGGCAGGGCCACGCCCACGTCGGACAGGTCGATGGCGTCCATGAAATGGGCCGCGCACAGCACCAGCAGGGCCGGGTGACCGGGTGCTGGGGAGACCTGGGCGTGTCCGTGAAGGTGGGTACGGGGAACGAGGGCGCTGCCGCTGTGCTTCCTCACGAGGGCCTCTCCGCCCGGTTCTCGCGGTGGAGGACGAGGTGCTCGTGGTGGAGGACGCCGTCGCGGATGTCGCCGGTGGCGGTGAATCCGGTGTCGTCGACGTAGTCGAGGTGGTCGCCGGTCACCGTGTACCGGCCGGTGTACGCGCTGCGCCGGTCTCCCCGGGCCTCGTCGTAGCGCCCGTCCGGCAGCAGCTCCTGGCGGATGTGACCGTCCGCGGTCACCCACATGCCGACCACGTCGGCGTTCCCGCGGGTGTGGTCGCCGCTGCGCGCGTCGTCTGTCATCGGACTTCCCTTCGTCGGTGGGCGTCGGCTGTCGTGCCCGGCCGAGTCTGCGCGGCTCGGCGAAGGGGTACCAGGGTCCTCTCTGCCTGGGTGCGGCACACCCAGGCAGCGCGCGGGGACACCGCCTAGCCTGGGGGCCATGGACGACAACCACCTGGGGGAGTTCCTCCGCGCGCGCCGCGCCCGCCTGCGGCCGCAGGACGTCGGCATGGCCGGTCACGGCGTACGCAGGGTCGCCGGGCTGCGCCGCGAGGAGGTCGCCGTCCTGGCCGGCGTCAACGCCGACTACTACACGCGCCTGGAGCAGGGCCGCGAGCGGCACCCCTCGCCCCAGGTCCTGGACGCCCTCGGCCGCGCCCTCCTGCTCGGTCCGGACGCCCACGCCCACCTGCACCGCCTGGCCGGGGTGGCACCGCAGGGCGGCTCCCTCCACGCCACGGAGCGGGTGAGTCCCGCGCTGCGCCAGCTGATGGACGGCTACGCGCACACCCCGGCGTTCGTCATGAGCCGCACCCTCGACCTCCTGGCTGCCAACGCCCTGGCCGACGCGCTCCACGCCCCCTTCGCCCCCGCGGACAACCTGGCCCGCATGACCTTCCTCGACCCGGCCGGACGGCAGTTCTACCAGGACTGGGACCGGGCCGCGCAGGCCGCCGTGGCCAATCTGCGCCAGGCGAGCGGCTTCGACCCCGAACACCCGCGCCTGCGCCGTCTCGTGGACGCACTGGCCGAACACAGCGCCGAGTTCCGGCGGCTGTGGGCGCGGCACACCGTGCGCGGCAAGACCCAGGACGCCAAGCGCCTCCTCCACCCGGAGGTCGGGCCGCTCTCCCTCACCTACCAATCCTTCGACGTCCGCGACGCCCCGGGCCAGCAACTCGTCATCTACCACGCAGAACCGGGCAGCCCTACCGCCCAGGCCCTCACCCTCCTCGGCTCCCTCCACGCGGCGGCCCACGGGTCACGCCCCGTCGCGCCGGGCGGTGAGAACCGCGACTCATGAACACCGCCTGCCGCACGGAGCGTGCTTCACTTCACGACGTCGCGACGCTCCGTGGCCGGGCCACGGAGTGTTCAGCCCTGCTTGGGGGCCGTGATGGGCATCAGCCGCAGTGTGAAGGAGTGACCGGCCGGATCGGCGTATCCGCGTTCCTCGTACGGGCCCGCCGGGTCCTTGGTCTCGACCGGCCGGCCGCCGAGGCCCACCACTCGCCGCTCGGCCTCGTCCAAGTCCTCGACGAAGAAGACCAGATGGGCCTGGAGGGAGTTCTCCGGGCGCGGCCAGCTGGGCGAGGTGGCGTTCAGGTCGCGGCGGAAGGCCAGCCGCAATCCGTCGGCGCCGCGCACCTCCACCAGGTTGGCGGAGGCCTCTGTCTGCTCGCCCTCCAGCAACTGCTCGTAGAACGCGGAGAGTTTCTCGGGCTCGGCGCAGTCGAGGACCACGACACCCGCCTTCACCACTGCCATGCTTCCTCCCAGGGACGGCCTGTTTCTACGGATGTCCGCTGCCGTCGGATTCAGTCCGCGGACGGCGGCGTGACTCCCGACACCGGCCCCCCCGGACGAACAGGACGAACAGGACGAACAGGGCGGACAGGGCGGACTGGACGGACCGGCCCTACGCGGTCGAGGTGGCGCAGCGCGAGCAGCCCGCCCGCGCCAGGTAACAGGGCCAGGACCTTGGCGGGGGCCGGTGCCCGCCGAAGACGCCAGGTCGCGATCACCACGAACAGGTAGGCGCAGCCGTGGGTGGGGCCCATCAGCGATGAGACGGGCTTGAGGTGGACGGTGAACAGGTTGGCCAGCATCACGATCAGGGAGATCAGTTCGGCGTGCGCCGCGAGGCGCAGACGGCGCGGCGAGCGGAGGCGCACGGTCACACTCCCGTGGTGGAACCGGGCCGGACGATCATCAGCACGGTGACGGCGGCCCAGAGCAGGTTGAAGAGGCCGGTGACCATGGCGAGACGGCCGGGCTCCCAGGGGAGTCGAGCCGACGAGTCGGCATCCGTCGTCCCGGTCAGCGCACGCTCCTGGGCGGGCAGGATCAGCAGGCCCAGGACACCGGCGGCCGCCGCGGTCAACAGGATCGAGACGATCAGCCAGGCGTCGCCGAGGACGCCGAGACTGCTGGCCGTGGCCAGGCCGAGCAGGGGCACCGCGATGCCGATGCCCGCGTAGACTCGGCAGATGCGGTGCAGCGTCCGCAGGGTCGTACGGGCGTCCTGATCGCCGGGAGTGCGGCGCAGCACCGCGGGGAACATGCTCGCGGCCACGGTGACCGGCCCGACGGTGACGAGGGCGGCGAGCACGTGCAAGGACAGGAGGAGTTTGTTCACGCCCGGCGCTCCGACGTGGACCGGCGCTCGCCGGTGACCTCCGGGGCCGGAAGGCGGCCCGCTCCGCAGGCGCCCCGGAGGGTGCGGCCGTCGACCGTGACGTCGAACGCCAGGTCCAGCCGCATGGGCCTGCTGACGGCCTGCGTCCAGGTGAGCCGGTCGCCGCCCTGGACGACGTCGTTCAGGGGTACGGGTACCTCCGCACCGGCTCCGTACGCGGTTGCGGTCAGGACGCAGACGCGTCGGCGGAGTTCGACCACGGCCTCCATCCGGCGGATCGGGGTGGAGACGGCGAGGTGCCAAGTGTCTTCGACAGACATGCTGGTGTCCTTTCTGACGGTACGTCACAAACGGGTGGGGGTGTGTGGTCAGAGAACGGCGGGAGCCGCTCCCCGGGCGCGCCACACGGTGCCGCGCCGCTCGTGGGCGAACAACTCCTCGACGGCGTGAGCGATACGAGGACCGACCTCGCGCTCCAGCAGATAGAGCCCGAGGTCGAGCCCCGAGGTGACACCGGCGCCGCTGACCAGGTCGCCGTCGTCCACGACACGAGCGCGGACCGCATGGGCGCCGGTGGCGTCGAGCATGTCCAGGCCCAGGTGGTGGGTGGTGGCGTGACGCCCCTCCAGCAGACCGGCCATGGCCAGGACGAGCGAGCCACCGCAGACGGTGGCGACCGTGACCGTCGGGTCGTCCATCGCCTGCCGCAGAAGCGCGGGGAGCCCGGTGGTCAGCGTGCGGCCCAGGAGCACCGGGACGGACGCGTCCTGCTGCGACACGTCGGCGCCTGCCTCGTCCTGCCTTGATCCGCCAGTGCCCGTCTCATCCTGCTTCGACCCGCCGACGCCCGCCTCTTCCTCCGGCGGCTCGCCAGGTCCGCCGACGCGGCCGGAGGCCCCGGGCACCAGGAGCACGTCCGCCCGCCCCGGGTCGAGGACGCCGACGGCGCGCAGCGCCAGCCCCCCGGTGCCACTGATCACCTCGCGGGCACCCTCGGCGGAGACCAGCTCCACGGTCACCGCGCCGTCCGATGCCGTGCCGCCGGCGTGCAGCACCTCATAGGGGGCGATGACATCGAGCGGGTCGAAGCCGTCGAACAGGACGATCTGGATGTGCATGGAGGGGTTCCTTCGACAAGGTTCCGGCTGTGACGCCACAGAAGTCAACCGTCCGCCGCCCCGGTCGCCCAGTGGCACAAGTGACAGGCTTCGACGGGAAAACGCCATGCGCTTCCCAGGGCCTCCGGAGTGCGGTGACCTGGTCCCACCCGGGCACCGGTTCGGGAACCCCGTGCCGTGAGGAGATAGGTTCCGGCCATGCACACCGTCGCGGTTCTCGCTCTGGATCAGGTGATCCCGTTCGACCTGTCCACCCCGATCGAGGTCTTCTCCCGGACACGCCTGCCCGACGGGCGGCCCGGCTACCGGGTCCGGGTGTGCGGCGAGCGCGACGAGATCGACGCCGGGGCCTTCACCCTGCGCGCCCTCTGGGACCTGTCGGCCCTCCGGGACGCGGACACGATCATCGTGCCGGGCGTCGCCGACGTCACCGCCCCGCTCTCTCCCGCCGTACACGACGCGCTGCGGTCGGCGGCTGCCGACGGCACCCGGATCGCCTCCCTCTGTGTGGGCGCCTTCCCTCTGGCCGCCACCGGGCTCCTCGACGGGCTGCGCGTCACGACCCACTGGCGTGCGGCCGGGCTGCTGGCCGAGCTCCACCCGGACATCGAGGTCGACCCGGACGTCCTCTACGTGGACAACGGCCAGTTCCTCACGTCGGCCGGCGCCGCCGCGGGCATGGACCTGTGTCTGCACATGATCCGCCGTGACTACGGCTCGGCCGTCGCCGCCGACGCCGCCCGCCTGTCGGTGATGCCTCTCGAACGGGAGGGCGGGCAGGCGCAGTTCATCGCCCATGACCACGTTCCCGTGCCGCAGGGCTCCGAGTGGGAGGCGCTGCTCACCTGGCTGCGCGAGAACCTCGCCCGCGATCTCACCCTGGCCGACATCGCCGAGCGGGCCGGGACCAGCACCCGCACCCTGATCCGGCGCTTCCGCGACCAGACCGGCACCACCCCGCTGCAATGGCTGCACCGGGCCCGCGTCCGCCAGGCGCAGCACCTGCTCGAAACCACGGAGCACTCCGTCGAACGCATCGGCGGTCAGGTCGGCTTCGGGTCGTCCACCACCTTCCGCGACCGCTTCAAGCGCACCACCGGTGTCAGCCCGCAGACCTACCGGCGCGCGTTCGGCTGAGCCGGGTGCATCCGCCCGCCCCGGCGGGCGGCGCACCGAGACCCGCGCAGGAACGTGGTGACGCACCTCACGTGGGCTGCCGGGAGCGGGACCGCTCGCGCGTCCGACTACTGACAGGACACCGCGGAACACCGCGCTTCCCCGGGCCCGTGCGATCAGGAGCCACAGTGAGCCAAGTCCCCGAAGGCGACAGCGCCTTCCCGCCTTCCGACGACGGCCGGGGAGGGCGCCTGGCGCCGCCGGCCGCCCTCTTCGGCTTCGTTCTGCTGCTGGTGCTGATGTTCGGTGCCGCCTACGGCGTCGGGCGCACCGCGGGGCCGGTCGCGCCGGGCCTGCACGGGACCGGGAGCGGCGGCTCCGGCGGCCGGGGCGGCTCCGGTGACATGGGCGGCATGACCATGGACCACGGGAACGGCGGCTGATGGGCGCCGGAACCATGCCGTCCCTGGCGGTCACCGACCTCGCGGTCGGCGGGATGACCTGCGCCGCGTGCGTACGGCGGGTGGAGAAGAAGCTGGCCGGGCTCGACGGGGTCAAGGCGAGCGTCAACCTCGCGACGGGCAGCGCCCGGATCAGCCACCCGGCGGACATCAGCCCGCTGCGACTGGTGGCGGCCGTGGAACAGGCCGGATACACGGCGCGGCTCCCCGGGCCGGAGACCGGAAGAGGACGGGAGGACGACGAGCGGTCCGACGCGGAGCGCGTCGAACGGCAGCGGCTCGCGATCGTGGCCCTGCTGTCGCTCCCGGTGATCGTCCTGTCGATGGTGCCGTCGCTGCAGTTCCGCGACTGGCAGTGGCTGTGCCTCATGCTGGCCGCGCCGGTCGCCCTGTGGGGCGCGTGGCCCTTCCACGCGCGGGCGTTGCGCGGAGCCCGGTACGGCACGGCGACGATGGACTCCCTGGTCTCGCTCGGGGTGGGCGCCGCGTTCGCCTGGTCGGTGTACGCGCTGTTCCTCGGCGGCGCGGGCCGGGCCGGGATGCGGATGCCGTTCACCCTGGTGCCGTCCGGCTCCGACGGGGTCGCGCACCTGTATCTGGAGGCGGCGGTCGGGGTGCCGCTGTTCGTGCTGACGGGACGGCTCCTGGAGGCGCGTGCGCGACGGGGCACCGGGGCCGCGCTGCGGTCACTGGCCCGCCTCGGCGTCAAGGACGTATCGGTCCGCGAAGGCCGCGTCGAGCGGCGTGTACCGATCGAGGACCTGACGGTGGGCGACACCTTCCTGGTACGTCCGGGGGAGCGTGTCGCGACCGACGGAGTCGTGGTGGAGGGGAGCTCGGCGGTCGACCAGGCCCTGGTGACCGGCGAGAGCGAGCCGGTGGAGGTGGGGCCGGGGGAGTGCGTGACCGGCGGCGCCGTCAACATGGGCGGGCGGCTCCTCGTACGGGCCACCTCGGTCGGCGCGGACACGCAACTGGCACGCATCGCCCGCTCGGTGGCCGACGCGCAGGCCGGGAAGGCACGTGTCCAGCGCCTCGCGGACTCCGTCGCCGGAGTGTTCGTGCCGGTGGTCCTCGCGCTCGCGGTGACGACGCTGGGCTTCTGGCTGGGCGCGGGAGCGGGAGTACAGGCGGCGGTCACCGCGTGCGTGGCGGTGCTGGTGGTGGCGTGTCCGTGCGCGCTGGGGCTCGCCACGCCCACCGCTCTGCTGGCCGCGACCGGCCGGGGCGCGCAACTGGGCGTGCTGGTGACCGGGCCGCGAGCGCTGGAGGGCCTGCGGCACATCGACACCGTGGTGCTGGACAAGACCGGCACGCTGACCTCGGGTCACATGAGTGTCGCCGCCGTCACGTCCGTGCCGGACGGACCCGCGCGGGACGAGGTGCTGCGGCTGGCCGCTGCGGTGGAGGACGCCTCCGAGCATCCGGTGGGCCGGGCGATCACCGCGCACGCGGCGCGTGTGCCGGCCGACGTGACGCCGCCCGCCGTACGGGACTTCGAGGCGATACCCGGCTTCGGGGTCCGCGGCCGGGTGGCGGAGCGTCTTGTCGAGGTGCGCACCGTCACCGCTGATCTCCCCGACGTACTCGTGGACGCCCTGCGATCCGCCGAGGAGGCCGCGCACACCGCCGTACAGGTGCGGGTCGACGGTGCGCCCGTGGCGCTGATCGCGGTGGGGGACGTGGTCCGTGCGGGCAGCTACCGGGCCGTGGACCGGCTGCGCCGACTGGGCGTGCGTCCGGTCCTCGCCACCGGCGACCGCGAGGCCCCGGCCCGAGCGGTGGCGGCGCGACTGGCCATCGGCACCGTCCACGCCGCCTGCTCCCCCGAGGACAAGGCGGCGCTGGTCGCCGCCCTGCGGGCCGAGGGGCACCGGGTGGCCGTCGTGGGCGACGGCGTGAACGACGCGGCGGCGCTCGCCTCCGCCGACCTGGGGATCGCGATGGGCGCGGGTACGGACGTGGCGATCGGCGCCGCGGACGTGACGCTGGTGCGCGGTGACATCGAAGCACTGGCCGACGCGGTCCGCCTGGCCCGCGCCACACTCGCCACGATCCGCACCAATCTGGTGTGGGCGTTCGGCTACAACGTGGTCACCGTGCCGCTTGCCATGGTCGGCCTGCTCGATCCGATGCTCGCCGCGGCGGCGATGTCGGTCAGCTCGGTGCTGGTGGTCGCCAACAGCCTGCGGCTGCGCACCTGGCAGCCCGTGCCCGCCGCCGCCCGCAGGACGCACCAGACCCGTCAGCGGGCGAGGAGCGACCGGTGAGCGTGTCCGCATGCGGGACCGCGTCGGCTGCCGCGACGGTACGGCGCTTCGGGGCGTCCGCCCTCGCCGCCGCCGCTCCCGTGGCCGCGTGCCTGGTCGCGCTCGGCGCACTGACCCTCTGGACCTCGCTCGGCTGTGCCGGTTCGCCTCCCGACCTCGGCGTGACCCGGGCCCGCGTCTTCCAGCCGACCGGCGGCACCCCGGACACGGCCGCGTTCTTCCGCGTCACGAACGAGGGCGGCACGGCGGACGAACTCATCGAGGTGACGGCGCCGTCGGTGCCGGACGGCATCGCGCTCAGCCGGCACCGGATGACACCGGACGGCGCGGCCTACCGGGAAAGGGCCGACCGGCTGTCCGTGCCCGCCCACGGCACGCTGGACATGTCACCGCTGTCGAGCGACGTGACCGTGCCCGCGAACCCGAAGTGGCGGGTGGGCGACCGCGTCTGGTTCGAACTGCGCTTCGCGCACAGCGGCACGGTGCGAGTGCGCGCACGGGTCGTACGCCCCGGACCGCTCGATTGACGGAATAGCTCCCGCGAACGCACGAACGCACGAACGCACGAATCCGAGCGATCGGCAGGATCTCCTTCTTCCGGGAACTCTTCCCGGGCGCGGCCCGACCACTGATTCGGGAGCCGTCGCACACCCCCTGCCGTCCGTATGCCGAAGGAGCACACACATGCCCGTCCCGAGACGACTGGCCGCCGCAGCGGCCGCCCTGGCCCTGAGCCTTACCGCCGCCGCGTGCGGCGGCACATCTGGGACATCGGATGCATCCTCCACGTCAGACGGCGACGGAACGGCCGCCCAGCAAGGCGCCGCCCCGGGCTCCGGATACCCCGTGAAGATCGAGAACTGCGGCACGACCCAGGTCTTCGACAAGGCGCCCAGCCGGGTCGTCGTGATGAACGGCGCCTCCGTCGCCGAGGTCTCGACGCTGCTCGCCCTCGGCCTCGGCGACAGGATCACCGCGAACCAGCAGTCGTACGGCATGTCCGAGGTACCCGGCCGCGCCGAGGCGATCAAGAAGCTGCCGACCGGTGGCGTCCGGCAGAACGACGCCTTCGGCATCCCCCGCGAGTCGATGATCGGACTGCGCCCCGACCTCGTCCTGTCGACGACGTCGTACGGCTTCGACGCCAAGAACGGATTCGCCACCCGCGACGAACTGAAGAACGTCGGTGCGCGTTCCTACATATCTCCCCAGGGCTGCCACGACGAGAACTCGAAGCTCACCATCGAGGACAGCTACCGCCTGCTGCGCGACATGGGACGCATCTTCCACGTGCCCGACCGCGCGGAGAGGATCATCGCCGCCTCGCGCAGGCACATCGACGCCGTCGCGGCGAAGGTGAAGGGCAGGAAGAAGCCGAACGTCATGATGCTGTTCACGAACATGACGATGGGCAGCAACGACTTCAGCGCCGTCGTGGCCAAGGGGATCTACAACGACATCCTCGGCAGGGCGGGCGCCACCAACGTGTTCGAGAACGCGTCGAAGACGTCGTTCGCCGACCTCAGCAAGGAGAAGGTGGCGGCCACCGCCGTCGACGCGCTCGTCGTCATCGCCTACCAGGACCCGAACCCCGCGGCCTACGCCGAGAAACTGTTCAAGGAGTTCCCCCAGTGGCCGGCCGCGAAGAACCACATGTACGTGACGCTGTCCGACTCGATCTATCTGAGCCCCGACAACGATCTGGCCGTGGAACGCCTCGCGAGGAAGCTCCACCCCGAAGCGTTCTGACGCCGCCGGGCCGCCACCGCGCCGTCCTCGCGCTCTGCGTCCTCCCGGTCGCCCTGGTGGCCGTGATGCTGGTGGCCGTCAGCATCGGCGCGGTCGACGTCCCGCTGGGCGAGGTGTGGCGGATCGTCTGGCACCACGTCACCGGCCTCGGACCGGCGTCCGACGACATCGCCACCGACCAGATCGTCTGGACGTTCCGCACCCCGCGCGTCGTTCTCGCGGCCCTCGCCGGAGCCGGACTCGCCCTGTCCGGCGGGGTGCTGCAGACCGTGGTCGCCAACCCGCTGGCCGACCCCACCGTGCTCGGCTTCTCCTACGGAGCCGCCCTCGGCGCCGTCCTCGTCATCACCCTGGGCGGCGGAGCCGCCCTGTACGGCCTCGGTGTCCCGGCCGCGGCGTTCGCCGGATCGGTCGTCGCGGGTGCGCTCGTGTTCCGGCTCGGCCGGCGCCGTGGCCGGATGGCCCCCACCCGGCTCGTCCTGGCCGGGGTGGCGGTCGGCTACGTCTTCCTGTCGGCCACCAGCTACGTCCAGCTCCGGGCGACGCCCACCGAGCTGCGCACGGCCATGTTCTGGATGCTCGGCAGCGTGGCCGGCGCGCAGTGGCACCAACTGCCCGCCGTCGCCACGGTCGTCGTCGGTTCCGCCGTGCTGCTCACGTTGTTCGGCCGCCGGCTCAACGTACTGCTCGCCGGTGACGAGACCGCCACCTCCCTGGGAACCGACGTCAACCGGCTCCGTACGGTCCTGCTGCTGGTGAGCGCGCTGCTCACCGGCTCGGTGATCGCGGTCGCGGGCGGCATCGGCTTCGTCGGCCTCATGATCCCGCATCTGGTACGGCTCTCCGTCGGCGCCGACCACCGCGGACTCCTGCCGCTGTCGGCCCTGCTCGGCGCGGTCTACCTGGTCCTGGTGGATCTGCTGTCCCGCACGCTGAACCGACCCGATGAACTCCCGCTGGGCATCCTCACCGCGCTCCTGGGCGCCCCGTTCTTCCTGTGGCTGCTGCGCCGCGACAAGGGTCTGGACTGAACACACGATGCGTCTCACCGTCGACCACCTCCACGTCACGCTCGACCGGCACCCGATCCTCCACGGCGTGGAACTGCGGGCCCGCCCCGGCGACCTCGTCGGCCTGGTCGGGCCCAACGGGAGCGGCAAGTCGACGCTGCTGCGCGCCGTCTACCGCTCCCTGCGGCCCGACGGCGGTGCGGTCAGGGTGGGCGGTGAGGACATCTGGGAGCTGAGCCCCCGCGCCGCCGCGCTGCGTACCGCCGCCGTCCTCCAGGACGGTACGGGCCACACCGGCGGGCTCACCGTCACCGAGACCGTCGCCCTGGGCCGCGCCCCCCACCACGGACCGCTGGGACGTGACGGACCGGGGGACCGGAGGGCTGTCGAGGACGCCATCGACCTGTGCGCCGTACGCCACCTGGCCCACCGCGACCACGCGTCACTGTCCGGCGGCGAACGCCAACGGGTGCTGCTGGCCAGGGCACTGGCCCAGCAGCCCCGTCTGCTGGTGCTGGACGAACTGACCAACCACCTCGACATCCGTGCCCGGTTCGAGCTCCTGCACCTGATCCGCTCCACCGGCACCACCACGCTCGCCGTCCTGCACGACCTCGACCTCGCGGCACGCTTCTGCGACCACCTCGTCGTGCTGGACCGGGGCGCCGTCGTGGCCGCCGGTCCCGTGCTCGACGTGCTCACCCCGGGCGTGCTCGCCGAGGTCTTCGGTGTGTCGGCGTCCGCGCGCCGCGAGGCCGACGGCGTGGTCAGGATCAGCTACGCCGCCGAACCGCTGGCTTCCGTGTCCCCGGCGCCGCGCTGAACGGATGGACGGGGACCGTACGCCGCAATCAGACAGCGCCCGAGGAAGCCGCCTCGTACCCGGCGCGCTCGATGGCGGAGCGCAGCAGCGCGTCGTCGAGGCGCGTCCCGGTCACCCGTACCGTGTCGCTCTTGAGGTCGACGGACACCTCGGTGACGCCGGGGACGGCGTTCACCTCCGCCGTGACACCGGCGGCGCAGTGCCCGCAGGTCATGCCGCTGACGCGGTAGTCGATTCGCTTCATGGCGCAACTCCTGGAACGGGGAGACGTGCGTGGGTCTCCGGCTGTGTGCGTGAGGGTCCGGCTCTCGGCCGGCCCCGGTCCTCCACGAGTCGGCCGGGACCGCGACCCGGTTCCCCTGTGCCGCGGGCGTCACTCCGACGGGCTACGCCCGACGACGTGCGCCCGCCGCGCGGGTCCGGCGCGGCGTTCCGGACGGATACATGGCCGATCGGGTGTTTTCCCCACCCGGTACGGCTCGCCGCGCACGGGTGGTGCCAAGATGTCGCCGTGTCCGTCAGCCGGGTGTCACGCGTCTCGCGCGCCGCGATGTTCGCGGCCGTGTGCGTCGTGCTCGCCGCCGCGGGCCACGTACTGATGTCCGGCTCCCCACTGCCCTGGCCTGTACTGGCCCTGGCCCTCCTCGGTACCGCTCTGGCCGGTTGGGCGTTCGCCGGAAGCGAGCGCCGTCGGCGCACGGTGGTCGCGCTGACGCTGGCGACACAGACGTGTCTGCACATCGTGTTCACTCTGGCCCAGTCGGCCGCGAGTGTGCCGGCGGCACCACTAGGCACCCCTTCGGTGGGCGCCCGGGAGTGGGCCCGCGGCATGCTGTGCGGCGACCCGTCGCCCGAAGTGGCGGCCCGCGCCCACGACTTGGCGGTACGGACCGGACTCGCCCCTGGCACGCCCATGCCGCCCTCGCACGGACACGGCGCGATGGCGCACGACATGGCGGCCATGGCCGGCCAGACGACCATGGCCGGCATGCACCACATGGGCGGCATGTCGGCCACGGCTTCATGGGGCATGGTCGCCGCCCACGCGCTGGCCGCCCTGGTGTGCGGCGTGTGGCTGGCCCAGGGGGAGCGCGCGGTGTTCCGCGTCCTGCGGGCCGTGGCCGACCGGACCTTCGTACCGCTGCGGCTGGTCCTCGCCGTACTGCCGACCGCCCAGGTGCCCCCGCCGCCCCGTCGCGCCGTCGCCGTCGTACGACGCCTTCGCTCGCGGCTGCTCGTCCACACCCTCGCCACCCGAGGTCCCCCGGGAGCGCTCACTGTCGCATGACAGTACGTGCCACGCGTCCGGCGGCCGAACGCTGCCCGGATGCGCTCCCGTGCACGCGCCCTGAGCGGCACGGCTTTTCCTCCGCCTTCCCGCGACGCGCTTTTGGACCTGCGGACACCTGTGCCGTCGGCCTGCCGCGCGCTCGGCGGGATCCGAGAAGGGACCTCGGGCAATGACTCCTGCCCCGCCCGCGGTGGCCGACGACACGGTCACCGCCATCGCCCTCGCCGCCGCGCGCGGTGACGGCGACGCCAGCGAACGCTTCGTACGCGCCCTCCAATGGGACGTACGCCGATTCGTGACCTACCTCGCCAAGGACGCGCAAGCGGCGGACGACCTCACCCAGGACACGTTCCTGCGCGCCCTGTCGAGCCTGCACCGTTTCGAGGGCCGGTCGTCGGCCCGCACATGGCTGCTGT
The DNA here is from genome assembly GCF_058344915.1 of Streptomyces sp. PL-25. NCBI lineage: Bacteria > Bacillati > Actinomycetota > Actinomycetes > Kitasatosporales > Streptomycetaceae > Streptomyces > Streptomyces sp. PL-25. The sequence goes on along the minus strand of NZ_CP136997.1, from coordinate 11,071 downwards.
CCATCGCACGCCGTGTGGTCGTCGACAGCCTGCGGCAGGCCGCCGTACGACCCCGTATCGCCGACACGTCCGACTGGCAGGGCGCCGCCGAACGGTCCCAGCCCCAGGGGCTGCCCGGCTTCGACGACGGTGTCGCGCTGATGGAGCTGGTCGACGGACTGCCGCCGGACCGGCGGGAGGCGTTCGTCCTCACCCAGCTCCTCGGCCTGTCCTACGCGGAGGCCGCCGCGCTCGGCGGGTGCCCGGTCGGCACCGTGCGCTCGCGTGTGTCACGAGCACGTTGCTCCTTGGCGAGCCGCCTCACGGACGTCCCCTCGGCGCCGGACGGTGTGACCGCACTGGTCACCGCCTGAGACCGCCCCGCACCGGGCCGACCCCTCACCTCGCCCCGCTCGGGACGCGAGGCTGAGGCGTCGGCCCGCCCCGGTCACCGCAGCCGGGCCGCGGTGAAGGAAATCACCGCCGAAGGCCGCCCAGGCGGTCAGCGGAGCCCGATGGACTCACCCGCTGCCAGACGGCGGTACGGGGCCCCGGAGCCGGGGCCCTTGTCTCCCAGGAAGCCCTCGATCATCGCGGTGCCGATGTCGTTGAGGGCACCGTCGTGGATGGCGTACGTCTGCCGCGGTGCCACCGCCCGTACGTAGTCGATGAGCTGTCCGGTGGTGGACCAGGGGCCGTGGACGGGCAGCAGAAGGGTGTCGACGCCGGTGTCCGGGACGGTCAGGGCGTCACCGGGATGGAACAGGGCGTCGTCGACGAGGAAACCGATGTTCCCGATGCGGGGGATGTCGGGGTGGATGGGCGCGTGCCACGTCCCGTGGACCTTCACGTCGAAGCCGGCCGCGGTGAAGGTCTCGCCCTCGCCGACGGCCGTGACCCGGGAGCCGAGACCGTCCAGGTGCCGGGCGACGGAGGAGTTGGTCCAGATTCTCAGCGCCGGGTTGCTTCGAGCGGCTGAGCGGAGTGTCTCCTCGGAGAAGTGGTCGAAGTGTTCGTGGGTGACCAGGACGGCGTCGGCGCGGTCCAGCGCGCGCGGGTCGGTCAGCCCCCCGGGGTCGACGACCAGGCGGCGGCCGTCCTTCTCGACGCGTACGCAGGCGTGGCCGAACTTGGTGAGCTGCATGGACATGTCTCTGACCCCTCGGCAAGTGTGCAACCTAGTTGTACAGCTACCTTACACAGAGGGGTTACATACTTCGGCTAAGGTGGGGTCATGAGCGATGACGCGCTGGCTGAAGACCTGCGGCAGGCGATCGGCGAGCTGGTCCGCGCCGTACGAGCCGCGGACACCATGCCCTCCGGAGAGGCTGCCCTCCTCGGTCATCTCGACCGCGGCGGCCCGCTCACCACGGCCGACCTGGCCCAGCTGCGCGGTGTGACCCACCAGGCGGCCGCCAAATCCGTGAAGGCACTCCTCGGCGACGGCCTGGTGCGCGCCGAACCCCACCCGACCGACGGCCGCAAGCTGCTGCTGCACATCACGGACACCGGCCGCGCCCGCCTCCAGGGGGAGCGCGCGCAGCGCGCCGTCTGGCTCAACACGGCCATCCGGGACACGCTCAGCCCCGACGAGCAGCGGCGACTCCGGGAGTGCGTTCCCCTGCTGCACCGCCTGACCGCCCGTATCATCCCGCAGCGCGGCCGGCTCTGCTGAGATGATGACCGAAGAGAGCCCCGAGGGGCGCCGGTTGGGTCGGCGCCCCTCGGTCCTTCATCGCCGCGCGAGTGCCGGGCCGGCGCCGCGCGTGTGCTGTTCTCCGGTCACTGCTCCTCGGAGCAGGTGCCCAGGACGGTCACCCAGATGTTGCCGTCGCCGGTGGTGCCGCTGCCCACCACCGTGGAGTAGCAGCCCGCCGGGAGCTTGTAGTCCGCGTTCGCGCGGGCGCCGTCCAGCGAGCTGCCGACCCCGGTGACGTAGACGTAGTAGGTGGACGCGTTCGCCGCCCCCGCCGTCACCGCCGCCGGAGCCGGTGCGGCACCGGCGGCCGCTGCCGGGGCGGCGAGCGCCACCCCGGCCAGCAGGGTCGCCGCGACTGCGGCGAGTGTGGTTGTCGCGAGCTTTCCGTTCACGGAGTCCTCCCGATCAATAACCCTGCGGCGCACGGTAGTGACGCCGCACGCATGAAATCTAGAGAGCAACTACACATGCCGCAACAGGAGTTGCACCCTGCGCAACCGCGAGTCATCGCCGCCGTTCCGGGGCGGAAGAAACCCCGTCTCCCCTTCCCGAAGGAGAACCTCGCCGCTTCCCTCGTCGTCTTCCTGGTGGCGCTGCCGCTGTGCGTCGGCGTGGCCGTCGCCTCCGGTGTGCCGGCCGAACTCGGTCTGGTCCCCGGCATCGCGGGCGGCATCGTGACCGGGCTGATGCGCGGCAGCAGCCTGCAGGTGTCAGGCCCGGCGGCTGGCATGACCGTGCTGGTCCTCAAGGCGGTCAAGGAGTCCGGGCTGCCGGTGCTCGGTGTGATCGCGCTGGTCAGCGGAGTGCTTCAGGTGGCCATGGGTCTGCTGCGGCTCGGCCGTTGCTTCCGGGCCGTCTCCGTCTCCGTCGTGGAGGGCAAGCTGGCCGGAATCGGCGTGGTCATCGTCGCGGGACAGCTGTACCCGGCGCTGGCCGCGAAGGCCCCCGAATCCGGGCTCGGCAAGATCACCGCACTGCCCGGTGCGTTGTGGGACGCCCTCGGCGGCGACGACTCCCTGGCGTCGCTCGCGGTGACAGCGGGGACGATCGCGGTGCTGCTGTGGAAGCACGCCCCGCCGAAGGTGCGCGCGGTACCCGGTCCGCCGACCGCGGTCGGGCTCGCCGCGCTGGCCGCGTTCGCGCTGGAGCTGCCCGTGGCCGCGGTGGAGGTGCGGGGCCTACGCGGCTCGATCCAGCCCCCGCCGCTGAGCGCTTTCGGTGAGCTGGCCGGGGCCGGGCTGCTGGGCACGGTCGTGGCCTTCACCCTGATCGCGTCCGCCGAGTGATTGTTCGGCGCGGCGGCTGTGGACCGGCTGTACTCCGGGCCGCGCACCCAGTACAACCGGGAACTCGTCGCGCGGGGCGCGGGCACCCTGGACCACGCCTGCCGTACGGCCCTGGAGAACTGGGCGGCACGCCACAGTGCCGAGGGCACGGAGCCGGTGAAGCTGGTCAAGGCCGCCTGAGCACCGGCCCGTGGGCCCGGGACACCGGGACCTCCCGGTGTCCCGGGCCCACGGGCGCCGCCGAACCGACCGGCACCTGATCCGCTAGCGGGCGCCTCGGGCCGCGCCGCGGAAGCCAACCATGCGGAAGATGCGCAGCTCACGCCGCACTCCCGGCAGCTCGGAGATCAGCAGGGCCAGGAGGGCGCCGCCCAGCAGCACCGCCTCAGCCGTCAGAATCCGTTTGGCCGTCATCGCCTCTCCCTGCTCGCTCGTGTCTGTGACGCCGTGCCGCGTCCGGTCAGCCGGTCATCTCATCCGGTCATCCCGGGGAGAGGTCCGGCATGACCTCCATGATCGTGTCGTGCCGCTTCCAGTGCACCCCGGTGGACCTGCGCGCGTCGGAGGTGCCGTCCTCGTGGTGTCCGGGCTGCTTCCGGTACGGGCCCGCGTTGCCCTGCCGGATACCGGAGACATGACTGGCTGTGTCGGGTCGCACATCGGGCTTGCCGATCCTGATCTCGCCCATGACATGTTCCTTCCTGTCGGATCTCCCGGCCTCCGGTGCCCGCGGGCCGTGCGGGCCGCCGCTCCGTCACGGCCGTTCGGTCAACTCCGAGAAGAACTGCTCGACGGCGGGCCAGACCCGGCCGCCGCCGGACAGGCCCCGCCATTCCCGGCGTACCAGAGCGACCAGCCGGTAGCAGTCGTCGACCGGCACGATCCAGTGGTGGCGCAGCCCGCGGGCGGTGTTCACCAGCAGCGCCTCCACCTCGGGTGCCACGGAGGCGAGATCGGTACACCGCGCGACCGCCTGCCGCCAGGCCGCGGGATCCACCTCCCAGCGGGTGGCCCCTGCCGGGCTCGGGTAGTGCGCCGACACGGTGCCGTCCGCCCGGGGCACGAAGAAGGCCAGCCCCACGGGCACCCCGAGCGGCCCGGTCTCGACCGGCGGCAGCCGCAGTCGCCGCCGCCGGATCAGCCGGTAGTGGCCGTCACCGGCCTCCTTCTCCGCGAAGAGCAGCGAGCACGCCTGGCACGCGCACAGCGTTTCCTCACGGTCGGTGTCGTACAGATGGCGGTGGTCGGCGGTGACGGGTTCGCTGCACAGGTCACAGCGCTCCTCGGGGCCGCCGGTGGGCCGGTCGGCGGACGAGCGGATGAGCCGGGCCAACGTGCCGGTCACGACACGCCCTGGCGCTGGGTCGGCCGGCGCGTCAGCGCTTCGATGGGGACGAACGCGCCCGCACCGGCCTCCGGCACCGGCTCGACCGCCGTCAGTTCCGGTGCCGCCGCGAGTACGGCCTCCCGGACGGCCTCCTCGACGTCGGTGGACGCGGAGCCGCAGCCGGAGCCGCAGCCGGGGGTCTTCAGCCGGACCCGGGCGGCCCGCTCGTCGACGTCGACCAGCTCCACGTCACCGCCACGCTCCTGCAGGACCGGCCGCAGCCGCTCCACGGCGCGGGCGGCCCGGCGCGCGGGCGGCTCCGGGTGGATGCCGTGCAGCACCAGCAGATGACCGAGCAGCTCGTCCGCGGCCAGCTGCTCTGTGAGCGCGCGGTCAGCGTGTTCAGCGTGTTCGGCATGGCTCAGGACGCGGGCCAGGGCCTCGCCGTACACCTCGGTGAGCGCGCGCACGGCGTCCAGGGCCGCGCGGGCCGTGGGACCGGGCGCGTTCTCGACCTTCTCCAGCAGCTCGTCGACGCGGGCGATCCGTGCCGCGACCTCGCCGTCGCCGAGCCGCGGCGGCGTGCGCACCGGCTCAGCCATGGGAGGCTCCGTACATGGGGGAGTGCTGGGTGGTGAGCGTCCTGCCCTTGCCGAGGTACATGTGCACCCCGCAGGGCAGACAGGGGTCGAAGCTGCGGACGGTGCGCATGATGTCGACGCCCTTGAAGTCGTCCGGACCGTTCTCCTCGAAGATCGGCTGGCCCTGGACGGCGTCCTCGTAAGGCCCCGGAGTGCCGTAGCTGTCGCGGGGGCTGGCGTTCCACGGGGTCGGCGGATACGGGTGGTAGTTGGCGATCTTCTTGTCCTTGATGACCAGATGGTGCGAGAGCACCCCGCGCACGGCCTCGTGGAAGCCGCAGCCGATCGCCTCGTCGGGCACCTCGAAGTTCTCGAACACCTTGGTCTGCCCGGTCCGCACCAGCCCCATCGCCTCCTCCAGGAACTGGAGCGCCATCGCGGCCGCGTAGGCGACGAAGTAGGGACGGGCGCGGTTGCGCTCGATGGTGTTGCTCCACTGCGGGATGCGCCACTCCAGCGTGGCCTCCGGAAGCTTCTCGCTCCGGGGCAGCGAGATCTGGACGCTGTGCCCGGTGGCCTTGATGTACGGCGTGTCGACCAGGCCGTTCAGCGCGGTCGACCACAGGCGGGCGAGCGGGCCGCCGCCGGTGTCCAGGGCCAGGTGGTCGCCGCTCCTGCTGTCGTACCACCGCGGGCTCATCACCCAGCTGTAGGTGGAGTCGAAGTCCCGCTTCTGCGGCAGCGGCACCGTGGTCTGGTTCCACGGGTGGCGCATGTCGACGGGGTTGCCGAGCGGGTCGTGGGTGACGAACGGCTCCTGGCCGGCCCAGTCCTCGTAGTAGGAGCTGCCCAGCAGGATGCGCATGCCGAGGTTGATGTCGACGAGGTTGTTGGTGACCAGCTTGCCGTCGACGACGATGCCGGGGGTGACGTACATCGCCTTGCCCCACTCGTTCATCGTCTCGTAGCGGTAGTCGACGACGTCGGGGTTCTGCCAGGCGCCCCAGCAGCCGAGCATGATGCGGCGGCGGCCGACCTCCTCGTAGCCGGGCAGGGCCTCGTAGAAGAAGTCGAAGACGTCGTCGTTCATCGCCACGGCCTGCTTGACGAAGTCCAGGACCCCCATCAGGCGGGACAGGTAGTCGGTGAACGTGCTGGGCTGCGGCATCGTGCCGACGCCGCCCGGATAGAGCGTCGACGGATGGACGTGCCGGCCCTCCATCAGGCAGAACATCTCCCGGGTGACCCGGCTGATCTTCAGGGCTTCCTTGTAGACCTCGCCCTCGAACGGGTTGAACGCCCGCATGATGTCGGCGATCGTCCGGTAGCCGTGCAACTGGCCGCGCGGTGCCTCGGTGCGCTCCGCCCGCGCCAGGACACCGGGGTTGGTCGCCTTGACCATCGCCTCGCAGAAGTCCACGAAGACCAGGTTGTCCTGGAAGATGGTGTGGTCGAACATGTACTCGGCCGCTTCGCCGAGATTGACGATGTGCTCGGCCAGCGGCGGCGGCTTGACGCCGTAGGCCATCTGCTGGGCGTAGTCGGAACACGTCGTGTGGTTGTCGCCGCAGATGCCGCAGATGCGCGAGGTGATGAAACCGGCGTCGCGCGGGTCCTTGCCCTTCATGAACACCGAGTAGCCGCGGAACAGCGACGAGGTGCTGCGGCACTCCACCACCTCGCGGTTGGCGAAGTCGATCTTCGTGTAGATCCCGAGGTTGCCGATGATCCGGGTGATCGGGTCCCAGTTCATGTCCACGATCTGCGGAGGTTTCCGCCCGGCGGTACCGGCCCGGTCCTCGGTTGTGGTCATGTGTGTTCCTGCCCTCGCTGCTCGGTGCGGTCGTCGGTCGGTGCGGCGCGCGGTCTCACGCGCGCCAGTACGGGTCGTAGCCGGAGGTCAGGGCCGGCTCGTTGCGGCGCCACTTGGGCTCGCGGTTGACGGCGGCGTTGGTGATGCCGCGCATCCGCCGGATGAAGGCGCCGTACGGCTTGATGAGGAGGGACGACAGGCTGCCGCCCGCGGGCTCGTCCATGAACGGCATGAAGGTGTCCGGGAACCCGGGCATGGTGCAGCCGATGCAGATGCCGCCCACGTTCGGACAGCCGCCGATGCCCGACATCCAGCCGCGCTTGGGCACGTTGCAGTTGACGACCGGTCCCCAGCAGCCCACCTTCACCTGGCACTTGGGGGAGTTGTAGTCCTTGGCGAAGTCGGCCTGCTCGTAGTAGGCGGCGCGGTCGCAGCCCTCGTGCACGGTCTTGCCGAACAGCCACTGGGGGCGCAGCATGTGGTCCAGTGGGGGCGGCGGCGCGGTGCCCGCCGCGTGGTAGAGGACCCAGACGAGGGTCTCCATGAAGTTCTCCGGCTGGATGGGGCAGCCGGGGACGTTGACGATGGGCAGGCCGCCCTGCGACCTGAACTCCCAGCCCAGGTAGTCGGCCAGCCCCATCGAGCCGGTGGGGTTGCCCGCCATGGCGTGGATGCCGCCGAACGTCGCGCAGGTGCCGGCGGCGACCACCGCCCACGCCTTCGGGGCGAGCCGGTCGAGCCACCAGTTCAGGGTGAGCGGCTCGCCCGTCACCTCGTCGTTGCCGAAGGAGGTCCAGTAGCCGTCGCCCTGGATGATGTCCTGGTTCGGGATCGAGCCCTCGATGACCAGGATGAACGGCGCCAGTTCGCCGCGCAGCGCCGCGCGGAACGGGGCCAGGAACTCCTCGCCGCCCAGGGTGGGGGAGAGGACCTTGTTGTGCAGGTTCACCTTGGGCAGGCCGGGGACGAGGCCCTGGACCAGGTCCTCGATGGCCGGCTGGCCGGCCGCGGTGAGCGAGACGGTGTCGCCGTCGCAGCTCATGCCCTCGGAGATCCACAGGACGGTGACCTCGTCGAAGCCGCCACGCTCCTCGGAGCCGCCCGGTCCGGGGGCCGCGTCGTGTGTGCCGCTGTCGGTGCTCATGCTCCGGGCCTCCGCTCCAGTCGGTCGTGGCGCCGGTCGCAGGCCGCGGGCACCGGTGCCACGAGGGCGGGCGCGGGCGGCGGATCCGGCACGCCGGGGTGCGGACGGACCGCCGCGGCCTGCTCGGCCTGCCGCGGGTCCCGTCCCGGGTGCTCGGCCTGCCGAAGCCGCCACGCCGTCCGGTGATCGCGCTTCAGCGTCTCAGGGGCAGCCATCGGGCCGTCCTTTCCCCGGCCCGTCGGCCAGTGGTCCGAGCGGCTCGACCTCGTCGGGCCGGAAGTGGTGGTAGCGGCCGTACCAGCTGTTCAGTTCCGCCGCCGGGTCGTCGTCCAGCGTGACGGCGAGATGCACGCTGCCGTCCACGTCGTGGAGGACCGCCGCGACCTCGGCGGTACGGCCGACCAGGAACATGTCCTGGGCGTCGGCGCCCCGGCCGCGCGGGCGCAGCCGCACCCGGCTGCCACCCCGCACGGGCGTGCCGTCGACGAGAACCGTGTCGGTGGTCGGCGACAGCCCGTCGTCGGCACCCTCCTGCCACCACACCGGCCGGCCGGCGAGGGCACCGGCCGGGCCGGCCGGGGTCACCGGCCGGGTCACGGGCGCGGACGGAGCCGGGGCCGGATCCAGTGAGCGGATGGCGCCGTGCAGCCGGGTCAGGATCTCCGGCGGCATGGTCTCGACCCGGTCGAGGATCCGGGCGGCACGCGGGTCGGTGGCGCGCGCCTCGCGCTTCTCCTCGTCGGTCAGCAGCAGGGTGCGCAGCGTCAGGATCTCGTCGATCTCCGCGGCGTCGTGGAGGTCACCCGGACTCTCCGGCGCCACCTGCGGGTGATCGGAGAGGATGATCGGCGCCGACAGCACGGCGCCCGCGGTGGACCCGTCTCCGGCTCCGGTGCCCGCGACATCCGGGGAAGGACGACCGGCCGTGGGAGGCTCGCCGCCTAGCACGGGGAAGGTGAACGCGTTGCGGCACTCGCGGGCGTGGAGCCGCAGTTCCTCCGGCGGGTCGATCAGCGAGACGAACCGCACACCGTCCCCGCCGACGAGCGTGTGCGCGGCGATCAGCGCGGTGCGCAGCGCCTCGCCGCGCGGCGCGCCCGTGACCGGAGCGGGGCCCGTGTTCTCGGTACGGATCCGGAGCCGGCAGACACCGTCGGCGACCCGCTCGGCCCGGACACCGGTGGACGCCTGGACGGCTGCGCGCCGCCGCACCACCCGTCCGGCGCCCCCGGGCAGCGACTCGACGTCCTCGCCGTCCGCCGCTCCCACCGGGAAGACGTTCTCGCGCCCCAGGAGGTCGTCGAGCGGGACGACGATGTCGTGTTCGCACGGCACCGCCTCGTCGAAGGTGAGATGCGTCGTGCCGTCGTCCGCGCGGATCGACGCGACCGGACGGCAGCGCTCTCCCCGGACGACCTCCTCGGCCTGCTTGTGCTGCCACTGGAGGTAGCGCACCCGCACCCGCACCACCGCGCCGGGCCGCTCGACGCGCAGCAGACACTCCGTCTGCTGGTACCAGGAGTCGGCGGACCCGGAGATGCCGGGAACGACCGGGCCGTCCCGCTCCACCCAGTCCCGGGGGAAGAGGACGCCGAACTGCCACCGCACCCGGTTCTTGGGCGAGGACCGGCGGTACGGGTAGAGCAGGTACCCCTCATAGAGGACGGCGTCGGCGACGGCGCCGAGCAGTTCCAGGTCGCGTCCTGCCCGGTCCGGCGGCAGAGCCGGGCCGGTCGTCGCGGCGGTGCGCGCGCAACCGTCCTCGACCGGAACCTTCGCCATCCCGCCTCCTCGTCACCGTGCGTGCGCCATTCCTTCCACCACGGTCACCCCGCTCACGCGTTCCCGCCCCTCCGGCGTCTTCGCGTTGAGCCGTTCAGGGGAACGACCGGCGCGAGCGGCGGGGGGCGAGCCGCGGCGTGCCGCGATCGGCTGCCGGACAGGGCCCGTGCCGTACGCCGCAGGACCGCGGATCACGGGCGCCCGCGACTCTTCCCGGCGCAGACGGGTGAAGACCGCGCGCAACCAGGTGGTGGGAGGCGCCGGCACCCCCGCCCCGGAGGATCCTGGCCGCCGTGAGCGTCGTCGTCCTCAGGAGGTGGCCAAGACGTGCGGGTACTCGTGGCAGGCATCGGGAACGTCTTCCTCGGCGACGACGGCTTCGGCGTCGAGGTGGCGCGGCGGCTGCGGATCCGGGGCGCACTGCCGGAGGGCGTCGAACTCGTCGACATCGGCATCCGCGGTATGCACCTGGCCTACCGGCTCCTCGACGGCTACGACGGCCTGCTGCTGATCGACACCATGCACGGCGACGGCCCGCCGGGCACGGTCTACCGGATCGAGCACGACCCGGACGCCCCGGCCCGGGGGAGCGGCCTCGACGGACACGGCATGGACCCCGGCTCGGTACTGGCCCTCCTCGGCGAGCTCGCCACCGCCAACGGCGTCCGCCGCCCGGTGGGCCGGATCCTCCTCGTGGGCTGCGAACCGGCCTCGCTGGACGAGCACATGGGACTGTCCGCACCGGTCGCCGCCGCCGTCGGACCCGCGCTCCTGGCCGTCGACGAACTGCTGGCCCTGCTGCTGGAAAGCCCGGCGGAGCGGACCGGCGACAGACCGGAGCGATCGGCGGCGCGGCGTGTCACATGAGCACCGAGCCGCCGTACGGGTCGTAACGTTCCTGTCCTGACGGTCCGGCACCGACGCTCGCACCGGACGATTCCGCAGGTCCTCCTCCTCACGGCACGCAGGCCGGCCCGGCACCGGCCGCCCCACACACCCCGGGAATCCGCATGCACGAGTTGTCGATCGCGATGGCCGTGGTGGAGCAGGTCCAGGAAGCCGCGGCGGAACACGGACACGATGCCGCCTCGTCCGTGTCGCTGAGGCTCGGGGAATTCGCGGGCGTGGTGCCGGAGGCACTGCGCTTCAGCTTCGGGCTCGCCGCCGCCGGCACGGTGCTGGAGGGCGCCCGGCTGTGCATCGAGCAGGTGCCGGGGCGGGCGCGGTGCGCGAGCTGCGACACCGAGTGGGCCACCGGCGTGCCCCCGTCCCTGTGGTGCCCGAGGTGCCGGGGCTCCGCGGCCGACCTGGTGTCCGGACGGGAACTGCAGATCGCCGAAGTCCGATGGACCGCCCGCACCGACCCCCCGGTAACCGCATCGCCCCACGAGGAGAGCTGACCATGTGCCAAGTCGCCGATCTCCAGCAGGCCGTCCTCGTCAAGAACGACGAGCGAGCAG